>NZ_CP162038.1:0-5115000 GCF_056688935.1 Pseudomonas arvensis
GTGTCAGTGGAACTTTGGCAGCAGTGCGTGGAGCTTTTGCGCGATGAGCTGCCTGCCCAGCAATTCAACACCTGGATCCGTCCGCTACAGGTCGAAGCCGAAGGCGACGAGTTGCGCGTTTATGCGCCCAACCGTTTCGTTCTCGACTGGGTCAACGAGAAGTACCTGAGCCGCGTTCTCGAATTGCTCGACGAACATGGCAACGGTCTCGCGCCCGTTCTCTCCTTGTTAATAGGCAGCAAACGTAGCTCGGCGCCTCGCGCTGCGCCGAATGCGCCGTTGGCGGCGAGTGCCTCGCAGGCCCAGGCCGCAGTGGCACCTGTTAACAATTCACCCGCGCCGCTTGCCCAGACGCCTTCGAAATCAGCGTCGCAGAAAAATGCGCCTATTAATGAAGAGCCGTCTCGCGACAGCTTCGACCCAATGGCTGGCGCCAGCTCGCAACAGGCACCGGTTCGCGCCGAACAGCGCACCGTGCAGGTAGAAGGCGCGCTCAAGCACACCAGTTACCTGAACCGCACCTTTACCTTCGAGAATTTCGTCGAAGGTAAATCCAACCAGCTTGCTCGCGCCGCGGCCTGGCAAGTGGCGGATAACCCCAAGCACGGTTACAACCCGCTCTTCCTTTATGGTGGCGTTGGCTTGGGTAAGACTCACTTGATGCACGCTGTGGGCAACCACCTATTAAAGAAGAACCCGAATGCCAAGGTCGTGTACCTGCACTCGGAGCGCTTCGTAGCTGACATGGTCAAGGCCTTGCAGCTCAATGCCATCAACGAGTTCAAGCGCTTCTATCGCTCCGTTGACGCCTTGCTGATCGATGACATCCAATTCTTCGCGCGCAAAGAGCGTTCCCAGGAAGAGTTTTTCCATACGTTCAACGCCCTGCTCGAAGGCGGCCAACAGGTCATCTTGACCAGTGACCGTTATCCGAAGGAAATCGAAGGCCTGGAAGAGCGCTTGAAATCGCGCTTCGGCTGGGGTCTGACCGTTGCGGTCGAGCCGCCGGAACTCGAAACCCGCGTTGCGATCCTGATGAAAAAAGCTGATCAGGCTAAGGTCGATCTACCGCACGACGCGGCGTTCTTTATCGCCCAACGCATTCGCTCCAACGTGCGTGAGCTGGAAGGCGCGCTCAAGCGGGTCATCGCTCACTCGCACTTCATGGGGCGCGACATCACCATCGAACTGATCCGCGAATCCCTGAAAGACTTGCTGGCACTGCAGGACAAACTGGTGAGTGTGGATAACATCCAGCGCACCGTGGCCGAGTACTACAAGATCAAGATTTCCGATCTGCTGTCCAAGCGCCGTTCGCGCTCGGTGGCTCGTCCGCGCCAGGTGGCCATGGCTCTCTCCAAGGAGTTGACCAACCACAGCCTGCCGGAAATTGGCGATGTGTTTGGTGGTCGCGACCACACTACGGTCTTGCATGCATGCCGCAAGATCAACGAACTTAAGGAATCCGACGCGGATATTCGCGAGGACTACAAGAACCTGCTGCGTACACTGACCACTTGATGACACCAGCGCAGCTTATTAAGGCAAGGGACTAGACCATGCATTTCACCATTCAACGCGAAGCCCTGTTGAAACCCCTGCAACTGGTCGCAGGCGTCGTCGAGCGCCGACAGACCTTGCCGGTGCTCTCCAACGTATTGCTGGTTGTCGAAGGCCAGCAGTTGTCCCTGACTGGCACCGACCTGGAAGTCGAACTGGTTGGCCGCGTGCAACTGGAAGAGCCCGCCGAACCAGGCGAGATCACCGTGCCCGCGCGCAAGCTGATGGATATCTGCAAAAGCCTGCCGAACGACGCGCTGATCGACATCAAGGTTGATGAGCAAAAGCTGGTGGTCAAGGCCGGTCGCAGCCGTTTCACGTTGTCGACCTTGCCAGCCAATGACTTCCCGACCGTGGAAGAAGGCCCCGGCTCGCTGACGTGCAGCCTGGAGCAAAGCAAACTGCGTCGTTTGATCGAGCGCACCAGCTTCGCCATGGCCCAGCAGGACGTGCGTTACTACCTCAATGGTATGTTGCTGGAAGTATCCGAAGGCATTATCCGTGCAGTGGCCACCGATGGTCATCGTCTGGCGATGTGCTCGATGCGTGCCGATATCGGTCAGCCAGACCGTCACCAGGTGATCGTGCCGCGTAAAGGTATTCTTGAGCTGGCGCGCCTGCTCACTGAGCCGGATGGCAATGTCAGCATCGTATTGGGTCAGCACCACATTCGCGCCACCACCGGCGAGTTCACCTTCACGTCCAAGCTGGTCGACGGTAAATTCCCAGATTACGAGCGCGTGCTGCCTAAAGGCGGTGACAAGTTGGTGATCGGCGATCGTCAGGCACTGCGTGAAGCGTTCAGCCGCACAGCGATTCTGTCCAACGAAAAATACCGTGGTATTCGTCTGCAACTGGCCAACGGTCAGCTGAAAATTCAGGCCAATAACCCGGAGCAGGAAGAGGCGGAAGAAGAAGTAGGCGTTGACTACAATGGCGGTTCGTTGGAAATCGGCTTCAACGTGAGCTACCTGCTGGACGTACTTGGCGTGATGACCACTGAACAGGTGCGCCTGATCCTGTCGGACTCCAACAGCAGCGCCTTGGTGCAGGAATCCGACAACGACGATTCGGCTTATGTTGTTATGCCGATGCGCCTGTAATCATGCTCAGCAGACGCTAGATGTCCCTCAGTCGCGTTTCAGTCACCGCGGTGCGCAACCTGCACCCGGTGACCTTCTCCCCCTCCCCCCGCATTAATATCCTCCATGGTGCCAACGGCAGTGGAAAAACCAGCGTGCTGGAAGCTATCCACTTGCTGGGGCTCGCCCGTTCCTTTCGCAGTGCGCGCTTGTTACCGGTTATCCAGTACGAACAATTGGCGTGTACTGTCTTTGGCCAGGTTGAACTGGCGGAGGGCGGATACAGCAGCCTGGGGATATCACGTGATCGTGGCGGTGAATTTCAGATTCGTATCGACGGGCAAAATGCGCGCAGTGCTGCGCAATTGGCAGAGATCCTGCCATTGCAGTTGATCAACCCTGACAGCTTTCGGCTGTTGGAAGGCGCACCCAAAATCCGCAGGCAATTCCTCGATTGGGGAGTGTTCCACGTGGAACCGCGCTTCATGGCCACTTGGCAGCGCCTGCAGAAGGCCCTGCGGCAGCGGAACTCGTGGCTGCGGCATGGTACACTTGACGCCGCTTCGCAAGCGGCCTGGGACCGGGAACTGTGCCTGGCCAGCGACGAAATAGATGAATACCGCCGCGCCTATATCAAAGCCTTGAAACCAGTCTTTGAGCAGACTTTGAGTGAGTTGTTGGATCTCGAAGGGCTGACGCTGAGCTACTACCGTGGTTGGGACAAAGAGCGTGAACTGAGCGCAGTGCTCGCCACGTCCCTGCAGCGGGATCAGCAAATTGGCCATACCCAGGCCGGACCCCAACGGGCAGATTTGCGTCTTAGGTTAGGTGCTCATAACGCTGCGGATATCTTGTCCCGCGGCCAGCAGAAGTTGGTGGTGTGTGCGCTGCGTATCGCCCAAGGCCACTTGGTTAGCCAAGCCCGACGCGGCCAGTGTATTTATCTGGTGGATGACTTGCCGTCTGAACTCGACGAGCAACACCGCCGCGCGCTATGCCGCTTATTGGAAGACTTACGCTGCCAGGTGTTTATCACTTGTGTAGACCATGAATTATTGAGGGAAGGCTGGCAGACGGAAACGCCAGTCGCTTTGTTCCACGTGGAACAAGGCCGTATCACCCAGACCCACGACCATCGGGAGTGAAGGCATGAGCGAAGAAAACACGTACGACTCGACCAGCATTAAAGTGCTGAAAGGTTTGGATGCCGTACGCAAACGTCCCGGTATGTACATTGGCGACACTGATGACGGTAGCGGTCTGCACCACATGGTGTTCGAGGTGGTCGACAACTCCATCGACGAAGCTTTGGCCGGTCACTGCGACGACATCAGCATCATCATCCACCCGGATGAATCCATTACCGTGCGCGACAACGGTCGTGGCATTCCGGTAGATGTGCACAAAGAAGAAGGCGTTTCGGCGGCAGAGGTCATCATGACCGTGCTCCACGCTGGCGGTAAGTTCGACGATAACTCCTATAAAGTATCCGGCGGTTTGCACGGTGTAGGTGTTTCGGTAGTGAACGCGCTGTCCGAAGAGTTGATCCTGACCGTCCGCCGTAGCGGAAAGATCTGGGAACAGACTTACGTCCACGGTGTTCCACAGGAGCCGATGAAAATCGTCGGCGACAGTGAATCGACCGGCACGCAGATTCACTTCAAGCCATCGGCTGAAACTTTCAAGAATATCCACTTCAGCTGGGACATTCTGGCCAAGCGTATCCGTGAACTGTCCTTCCTCAACTCCGGTGTGGGTATCGTCCTCAAAGACGAGCGCAGCGGAAAGGAAGAGCTGTTCAAGTACGAAGGCGGTCTGCGGGCATTCGTTGAATACCTGAACACCAACAAGACTGCGGTCAACCAGGTGTTCCACTTCAACATCCAGCGTGAAGACGGCATCGGCGTAGAAATCGCCCTGCAGTGGAACGACAGCTTTAACGAGAACCTGTTGTGCTTCACCAACAACATTCCACAGCGCGACGGCGGTACTCACCTGGTGGGTTTCCGTTCCGCACTGACGCGCAACCTGAACACCTACATCGAAGCCGAAGGCTTGGCCAAGAAGCATAAAGTCGCCACCACGGGTGACGATGCACGCGAAGGCCTGACCGCGATCATCTCGGTAAAAGTGCCGGATCCCAAGTTCAGCTCCCAGACTAAAGACAAGCTGGTGTCTTCCGAAGTGAAGACCGCTGTTGAACAGGAGATGGGTAAGTACTTCTCCGACTTCCTGCTGGAGAACCCGAACGAAGCCAAGTTGGTCGTCGGTAAGATGATCGATGCCGCGCGTGCCCGTGAAGCCGCACGTAAGGCTCGTGAGATGACCCGCCGCAAAGGCGCGCTGGATATCGCCGGCCTGCCGGGCAAACTGGCTGACTGCCAGGAGAAGGACCCTGCCCTCTCCGAACTGTATTTGGTGGAAGGTGACTCTGCTGGCGGTTCCGCCAAGCAGGGTCGTAACCGTCGCACCCAGGCCATTCTTCCGTTGAAGGGCAAGATCCTCAACGTTGAAAAGGCCCGCTTTGACAAGATGATTTCCTCCCAGGAAGTCGGCACCTTGATCACGGCGCTGGGCTGCGGTATCGGCCGCGATGAATACAACATCGACAAGCTGCGCTATCACAACATCATCATCATGACCGATGCTGACGTCGACGGTTCGCACATCCGTACCCTGCTGCTGACCTTCTTCTTCCGTCAGTTGCCGGAGTTGATCGAGCGCGGCTACATCTACATCGCCCAGCCACCGTTGTACAAAGTGAAAAAGGGTAAGCAAGAGCAATACATCAAAGACGACGACGCCATGGAAGAGTACATGACGCAGTCGGCTCTGGAAGATGCGAGCCTGCACTTGAACGATGAAGCCCCGGGTATTTCCGGCGAAGCATTGGAGCGTCTGGTTAACGACTTCCGCATGGTGATGAAGACCCTCAAGCGCCTGTCGCGCCTGTACCCTCAGGAGCTGACCGAGCACTTCATTTACCTTCCGGCCATCACCCTGGAACAGTTGGGCGATCACGCACACATGCAGGATTGGTTGGCCCAGTACGAAGTACGTCTGCGCACCGTCGAGAAGTCTGGCCTGGTGTACAAAGCCAGTCTGCGTGAAGACCGTGAACGTAACGTGTGGCTGCCAGAGGTTGAACTGATCTCCCACGGCCTGTCGAACTACGTCACCTTCAACCGCGACTTCTTCGGCAGCAACGACTACAAGACCGTGGTTACCTTGGGTGCCCAACTCAGCACCCTGTTGGACGACGGCGCTTACATTCAACGTGGCGAGCGTAAGAAAGCAGTCAAGGAGTTCAAAGAGGCTCTGGACTGGTTGATGGCCGAAAGCACCAAACGTCACACCATCCAGCGATACAAAGGTCTGGGCGAGATGAACCCGGATCAACTGTGGGAAACCACCATGGACCCTGCCCAGCGTCGCATGCTGCGCGTGACCATCGAAGACGCCATTGGTGCGGATCAGATCTTCAACACCCTGATGGGTGATGCGGTCGAGCCTCGCCGTGACTTCATCGAAAGCAACGCTCTGGCAGTGTCTAACCTGGACTTCTGATCCAGGCGGGACCCGAAAAACAAAAAGGCCAACGTTATGCGTTGGCCTTTTTTATTACGTGGAAATCAGTATTTTTTGAATGCTCCACGTGGAACATCACCCTTTTCAACCATGGGAAGCAGTCGCCACGCTCTCCAACCGGTACCCATACCCATAAATCGTCAACAGCTGCCAACCTCTATCAGCGGTAAGGCCGAGCTTGTTGCGCAGTCGATAGATATGCGTATCCAATGGCCGTGAGGACACCATTTCTTCATGGGTCCAGAACCGCTCATAAAGGTACTCGCGAGACAACGGTCGCGCTAAGTTGGCAAACAAGCAACTCGCTAGGCGGTATTCGCGTTCAGTGAGGTTGATCGGTTTTCCCGCGCGGGTGACGGTCAACTCGGCGTCGTCGAAGGTCAGATCGTTGAAACTTTGTACTTCCTGGGTCGCCGACTTCTGCAGGCCATGGCGACGTAGAACGGCGGTAACCCGAGCCTTGAGTTCGTTGGGACGAAAGGGTTTGCTGACGTAGTCATCGGCGCCACTGTTCAACGCGGTGACGATATCGCTTTCCGCATCCCTGCTGGTGAGCATGATCACGGCGGGTGGCGACTCCATGTGCTCACGGGTCCAGCGCAGCAACGCAATGCCGGTGATATCGGGCAGTTGCCAATCGAGTATCAGCAGGTCAAAGGTTTCCCGCCGCAACTGACGCAGCAGGTCCTCACCACGCTCGAAGCAATGCAGGGTCCAGGGCTGTTCGGCGGTGCTGGGGATTTGTCGCAGTGTCTGTTCCACCCTTCGCAATTCAGCGGGTTCGTCATCCAGTATTGCGACACGCATGGGTGGGTCCTTTCATTTCGAAGAGTACGGCAGTCGTAGTGAGGGCACGTACTGCGCAGATGCCAGCCATCGAATCTGAAGAATTGTGCGCAGATTCGTTAGCCCCTTGGATCTCTCGGTAGGCTGGGTTCAATGAGTGATCAACCCAGTTAAAGTCCTCGGTACCGATGTGGGAAAGATACCGGCTCCAGGCTGTAAGGAAAAGGATCAGCCGACGCGTGCGCTGTCGTAGACTTCTGTGCCCCGATGGTAGATACCTTGGTGGTTCTATCTTTATGAGTCTCACGCAGGAAAACTTTTCCACTGCCGCGAAAATGAGCTTCACTGGGCGCTATGCCACTTCCTTTCGTATGCCAACAACAGGGACACGCTGATCAATGATGCTCTGGGGCAAGGCTGAAAAACGTCAACCCACCCATGCCCAACGGCTGTTCCACGGTTTGGTTCGTGAGTGGTTGTGGATCGGTTTGCTGTTGTTGCCGATCACAGCCTACCTTTCGACGAGTGCTGGCCTGGCGTTGAACAATCCGCTGTACGACAGCCTTCGCCGTCTGACACCGCTGCCGGTGGACCCACGTATCTTATTGGTGACCATCGATGACGCCAGCTTGAAGAAGCTCGGGCAGTGGCCTTGGCCCCGTAGTTTGCATGCCGACCTGATCGACCGCCTGAGTGCTGCACAACCCACCGCCATCCTGTTCGACGTGATATTCAGCGATCCTGCCGATCCCGCTGCTGACAAACGCTTGGCCGACGCGGTGTGCAGCGCCGGCAACGTACTGTTGCCCCTGGCGCGTGATGATTCTGCCAGCGATAGCCAGCCCAGAGGAGAACTGCAGCCACTGCTTAAATGTGCCAAAGGCATAGGGCATATCAACGTGGAAGCGGACAGCGATGGCGTGGTGCGCAGGCTGTATTTGCGCGAGGGCCCACCCGATGCCACGGCGCCTCAGTTGGCATGGCTAGCGTTCACGATGAGTGGCCAACCCTCAGAGATGCCAGGTGAGCCTCGCGATTCGAACTCCCAGGGCTGGCATCAGGAACATGCAGTTCGCATCCCGTATATCGACCCCGACAGCCGTTTTCCGAGTGTGTCTTATGTCAGCGTATTACGCGGCGAAGTCCCTCCTGAGCGGTTGCGTAACCGCCTTATTTTGGTAGGCGCCCCGGGTTCGGGCATGGGCGATCGTTTTGTCACTCCGCTTTCCCCCATGATGGGCACTACAGCGGGTGTAGAGATCCAGGCCAACGTGCTCAACGGCCTACTGCAAGGACATAGCGTCGTGGATCTGCCCCAATGGCTGTCAGCCGTGATGGCAACGTGCTGGGTGGCGCTGCTGCTGGGCCTGCTGCTCTACCGCCCACGCTATGCACTATGGATGACGCTGGGGTGTATGTTCACGGCCTTGCTCGGCTCATTTGCCCTATTGCGTTTGGGCTACTGGTGGTCGCCTGCGGCCTGCCTGATCGGTTTGCTGCTCAGCTACCTGATCTGGAACTGGCGGCGTCTGAGCGTGATCCTGGCCTACTTTGGCTGGGAGTTGGCGCGGTTGGATAACGAACCCAAAGTCTTGCCCGAACGCCGCCGAGCGCCGGCCAGCAAAGGTGATGTGTTGCAGGGGCGCATCTTTGCCCTGGAGCAAGCGGTGAGCCGCACGCGGGACACCCGGCGCTTTATGGCCGATGGCCTTGAGTGCCTGCCGGTGGCGACGCTGATCACGGACACCCAAGGCAATATATTGCTGGCTAACCGGATTGCCCGCGACGTGTTCGGTAATGATCTGGTCAACCAAAACCTGTTGGACCAGCTGGTTGATCTGGGTTATCCACCGCTGCACAACGGCGTGCGCCCTGCCCTTTCGGCATTGGAATTGGTTGAGTTTCGGGATATCCACCAACGTAGCCTGCGCATGGAGCTTGCACCTCTGCTACCGGCCGAAGGGGATGTGGCGCTGGGTTGGCTGCTGAGCCTCACTGACCTCAGCAAGGAACGTGAGGCCCAGCAGCACCGAGAAACCATGTTGCGTTTCCTGTCCCATGATCTTCGTGCGCCGCACTCGGCGATCCTTGCACTGCTCGACGTACACAGCGCCGAGTCGCCAGTGTTTGCGCAGATAGAGCAGCAGGTACGCCGCGCCTTGAGCCTGACTGAATCTTTTGTTCAGTTGGCAAAAGCCGAGGCCGACGGTTACCACTTCCAGCCAACGCTGTTCGCCATGCTGGTTATGGATGCTTTTGACCAAGTGGCGCTGATCGCACAGCTCAAGGGCATTCACCTGGTCCACGATCTGGATGAGGCAGATGAGGGGATGGTGTCAGCCGATCAGTCGCTGCTCACCCGTGCGTTATTCAACGTGCTGGAGAACGCGATCAAATACTCGCCGTCCGGCACCACCGTCCGGTTGAGACACAGCAGCACGCAAGGCTGGTTGGAATGCCGGATCAGTGACCAGGGCCCAGGGATAGCTGCCGAAGATTTACCGGAGTTGTTCAGCCAGTACAAACGCTTTGATTCAGCCCAAGGCAGCGATGGGTTGGGACTCGGGCTGACCATGGTCAAAGCGGTCGTGGAGCGTCATGGAGGACGTATCGAATGTGAAAGCAGTGTGGGCAAAGGCACCACATTCAGCCTGCAATTGCCCTTGCTGGACGAGTGCTAAAACGTGCTTTTGCGCTGTGCATAAAAAACCGGTCACAAGGACCGGTTTTTTTATGCGGAAAAAACTTATGCACGTTTTTAGGGATTTTTAGGTCTCTGGAAATATGTAAGTAAATCAGCTTGTTATGAAGCAAAAAAGCCAATTCGCCAACAATCCGTGCACAGGTTATCCACAGATGCTCATACCACCGGAGTGTCTACCACAACCGGCTCCGGCGGCAGGGAACCCATGGCCCGTTGCTGCGCTTCATTCCACGCCTGCGCGCGTTCATTCAGCGCGGCAATGGCGCGTGGGCCTTCGCCTTCTGCGTACATAGGTTCGCCAATCACCACGGTGATGGTGCCTTCGCGTTTTGCCCAACCAGTCTTCGGCCAGAACTTGCCGGCGTTATGCGCAATCGGCAACACCGGCAGATGGGCGTTGACCGCCAGGGCCGTACCACCTCGGGAGAATTTACCCACGGTGCCAAAGGGCACCCGCGTACCTTCCGGGAAGATCAGCACCCAAACGCCGTCCTTGAGCAGCTCGTCGCCCTTCTTGGCCACGTGCTTGAGCGCCGCCTTGGGGTTGTCACGGTCGATGGCGATCGGGCGCAACATGGCCATGGCCCAGCCAAAGAACGGTACGTACAGCAATTCGCGCTTGAGCACCTGGCTCAACGGCGAGAAGTACGCGGAGAGGAAGAACGTCTCCCAGGTGCTCTGATGGTTAGACAAAATCACGCAGGGCTGGTCCGGGACGTTTTCAGCGCCCTTGATCTCAAAACGGATGTTCAGGAACACCTTGGTCAGCCACAACGCGCAGCGGCACCAATAGACGTTGATAAAGCGATAGCGCGCCTTGAACGGCAGGAAGGGCGCAATAAAAAAGCTCAGGGTGCACCAGAGAAGCGAACTGGTGCCCAGCAGCAGGTAAAAGAAAAAGGTTCTGATGGCCTGCAAGATCGACATGGCGGCATTTACCGTTGCGGGACACGGCCCGCCTGTTGAAAAGCGCACTCCCGAACACTCCTTGGCCAGGATGTCGAGGGCGGCTAGTTGTTGATAAGTTCTGCGGCAACGGCCGCCAGATCGTCAAAAATCAAAGTGCCTACCGGCAGGTTTTTCGCCTGGGTCTTTTCGCCTTTCCCGGTCTTTACCAAAACTGGCTGAGAGTCGACGGCTTTGGCCGCCTCCAGGTCACCGAGGCTGTCCCCGACGAACCATATCCCAGCTAACGGCACCTTGTAATGTTCTGCAATGGTTTTCAACATGCCAGGCTTGGGTTTACGGCAATCGCAGCCCTCATCCGGCCCGTGGGGGCAGTACGTCACCAACCCCACCTGACCGCCCTGCTCCGCCACTAACGTGCGCAAGCGCGCGTGCATGGCGTCCAGGGTAGCGATGTCGTAGTAGCCACGGGCAATGCCGGACTGGTTGGTGGCAATCGCCACTGTCCAGCCGGCTTTGCTCAACTGCGCGATGGCCTCGATCGAGCCGGGCAGTGGTATCCACTCCGCCACTGACTTGATGTAAGCGTCGGAGTCGTAGTTGATCACCCCGTCCCGATCGAGAATCAGCAGTTTCACCATGGTCAGCTCAGGGTCGAAATGTCGGCGATGTTGACGAACAAGCCGCGCAGACGCGCCAGCATGGCGTAGCGGTTTTTCCGCACGCCGGCATCTTCGGCATTGATCATCACCGCCTCGAAGAACGCATCCACCGGCTCACGCAAGGTGGCCAGGCGCGCCAGTGCTTCGGCGTAGTTACGCTCGGCGATCAGCGGCTTCACGGCGTTTTCTGCCTTGGCGATGGCCGAGTTCAGCGAGAACTCCTTGGCATCGGCAAACAGGCCAGGGTCGACATCGCCGTTGCCCAGGCCTTCGGCCTTGCTCAGCAGGTTCGACACACGCTTGTTCACAGCGGCCAGGGCATCGGCTTCCGGCAATTTGCGGAAGGCCTGCACGGCTTGTACGCGCTGATCGAAGTCCAGCGCCGAACCCGGTTGCAGGGCACGTACCGACAGGTAGACGGAAACGTCCACGCCTTCGTCTTCGTAGCGCGCACGCAGGCGGTCGAACACAAACTCCAGCACTTGCTCGGCCAGGCCGGCTTGCTTGACCTTGGTACCGAACTGGCCGACGGCGAACACCACGGCCTGGGTCAGGTCGAGGTCGAGCTTCTTGTCGATCAGGATACGCAGCACACCCAGGGCTGCACGGCGCAGGGCATACGGGTCTTTGCTACCGGTAGGCAGCATGCCGATACCGAAGATACCCACCAGGGTATCCAGCTTGTCGGCGATGGCCACGGCCGCGCCGGTCAGGGTGGTTGGCAGCTCTGCACCGGCACCGCGTGGCATGTACTGCTCGTTCAGTGCCAGGGCAACGTCTTCGGCCTCGCCATCGTTGAGGGCGTAGTAGTAGCCGGCAACGCCTTGCATCTCAGGGAATTCGCCGACCATCTCGGTGGCCAGGTCGCACTTGGACAGCATACCGGCGCGGGCGGCCGAGGCCGCATCGCCGCCAATGCGGGGTGCGATATAGGCAGCGAGCTTGGAAACGCGCGCAGCCTTGTCGTAGACGCTGCCGAGCTTTTCCTGGAACACCACGTTTTGCAGGCGCAGGTTGAAGTCTTCAAGCTTCGACTTCTTGTCTTGCTTGAAGAAGAACTCGGCGTCGGTCAGGCGCGGGCGGACGACTTTCTCGTTACCGGCGATGATCTGCTGCGGGTCTTTGCTTTCGATGTTGGCCACGGTAATGAAGCGCGGCAGCAACTTGCCGTCCACATCCAGCAGGCAGAAGTACTTCTGGTTGTCCTGCATGGTGGTGATCAGGGCTTCTTGCGGCACGTCGAGGAAGCGCTCTTCGAACGAACACACCAGCGGCACTGGCCATTCAACCAGCGCGGTCACTTCGTCGAGCAGGCTTGGCGGCACGATGGCGGTGCCTTCCTGCAGGCGGGCCAGCTCTTCGGTGCGCTTGCTGATCAGCTCGCGACGCTCATTGGCGTCGGCCAGCACGTAAGCGGCACGCAGGTCGGCGGCATAGCTCGCCGGCGAGGTGATGCGTACGGCTTCTGGATGATGGAAGCGGTGACCACGGGAGTCGCGGCCAGCCTTCTGGGCGAGGATGGTGCAGTCGATGACCTGGTCACCGAGCAGCATCACCAGCCATTGGGTTGGGCGGACGAATTCTTCTTTGCGTGCACCCCAGCGCATGCGCTTGGGGATCGGCAGGTCGTTCAGGGAGTCTTCAACGATGGTCGGCAGCAGGCTGGCAGTCGGCTTGCCGGTGATAACCTGGCTGAAGCGCAGTTTCGGACCGCTCTGATCGATCTCGCTCAGCTCCACGCCACACTTCTTGGCAAAACCAAGGGCGGCCTGGGTCGGGTTGCCTTCAGCGTCGAAAGCCGCCTGGCGCGGCGGGCCGTCGAGGTTGATGCTGCGGTCCGGTTGCTGGGTTTCCAGCGCGGTCAGCAACACCGCCAGGCGACGTGGCGCGGCGTAGACTTTCTTGGCTTCAAACTTCAGGCCGGCAGTCTGCAGGCCTTTTTCGATACCGGCCAAAAATGCGTCGGCCAGGGTGTTGAGGGCCTTGGGTGGCAGCTCTTCGGTGCCCAGTTCAACCAGGAAATCTTGAGCACTCATTGTGCAGCCTCCAGCTTAGCCAACACTTCATCACGCAGGTCCGGGGTGGCCATCGGGAAGCCCAGCTTGGCGCGAGCCAGCAGGTAGGCTTGGGCGACGGAACGCGCCAGGGTGCGTACACGCAGGATGTATTGCTGGCGCGCGGTTACCGAAATGGCACGGCGGGCGTCCAGCAGGTTGAAGGTGTGGGATGCCTTCAGGACCATTTCATAGCTTGGCAACGGCAGCGGCTGGTCGAGTTCGATCAGGCGCTTGGCTTCGCTTTCATAGAAGTCGAACAGTTCGAACAGCTTCTCGACGTTGGCGTGTTCGAAGTTGTAGGTGGATTGCTCCACCTCGTTCTGGTGGAACACATCGCCATAAGTCACTTTGCCGAACGGGCCGTCAGCCCATACCAGGTCGTAGACCGAGTCCACGCCCTGCAGGTACATGGCCAGGCGTTCCAGACCGTAGGTGATCTCGCCGGTCACCGGGTAGCACTCGATGCCGCCCGCTTGCTGGAAGTAAGTGAATTGCGTCACTTCCATGCCGTTGAGCCAGACTTCCCAGCCCAGGCCCCAGGCGCCCAGCGTCGGCGATTCCCAGTTGTCTTCGACGAAACGGATATCGTGGACCAGCGGGTCCAGGCCAACATGCTTGAGCGAGCCCAAGTACAGTTCCTGGAAGTTGTCCGGGTTCGGCTTCAATACCACCTGGAATTGGTAGTAGTGCTGCAGACGGTTCGGGTTTTCGCCGTAGCGGCCGTCAGTCGGGCGACGACTGGGCTGCACATAAGCGGCGTTCCAGGTTTCCGGGCCAATGGCCCGCAGGAAGGTAGCGGTGTGGAAAGTGCCGGCGCCTACTTCCATATCGTAGGGCTGAAGTACCACACAACCTTGCTCGGCCCAGTATTGCTGGAGGGCGAGGATCAAGTCTTGGAAGGTACGCACGGCTGGCGTAGGCTGGCTCACGAAATTCACCTGTTACTTGGGCTGCGATTTAAAGAGCGGGAGTATACCCGATTCGGCCGCGCCACCATCCCCTGGAGCCTTATGCCACGCTGCTTTTGGTGTTCTGAAGATCCGCTGTACATGGCTTATCACGATCAGGAGTGGGGAACGCCGCTGCGCGATGCGCAGGGCTTGTTCGAGTTGCTTTTACTCGAAGGGTTCCAGGCGGGCCTTTCCTGGATCACCGTTTTACGCAAACGCGAGCATTATCGAAAGGTCTTGTTTGGTTTTGATGCGCAGCGCCTGGCGCACTTGAGCGACGACGAGATCGAAGCGCTGATGCTCGACCCTGGTATCGTGCGCAACCGCCTAAAGCTCAACGCGACTCGCCGCAACGCCGCGGCCTGGTTGGCACTGGAAGATCCGGTGGGCTTGCTCTGGTCGTTTGTCGGCGGCGTGCCCAAGGTCAATCACTTCAAGGATCGCAGCGAAGTCCCGGCGATCACCCCCGAGGCTGAAGCCATGAGCAAAGCCCTGAAAAAGGCCGGCTTCACCTTCGTCGGACCGACCATTTGCTACGCGTTCATGCAGGCCTCGGGCATGGTCATGGACCACACTCAGGACTGCGACCGTTACGCGGACTTGGTCAACGCCGGTTAGAATGCGTGCTTTGCGCACCACACACGAACGGGAGTGACCTGTGGAAAAGTTTAAAGGCGCCTTGCTGGTAGGCGCTCTTCGGTTGTTTGCCCTGCTGCCCTGGCGTGCCGTCCAGGCCGTCGGCACGGCGATTGGCTGGATCATGTGGAAAACCCCCAACCGCTCTCGCGAGACGGTGCGGATCAACCTCTCCAAATGTTTCCCGGACATGGACCCGGCCGCCCGCGAACGCCTGGTCGGCCAGAGCCTGATGGACATCGGCAAGTCCCTGACCGAAAGCGCCTGTGCCTGGATCTGGCCGGCGCAACGCTCCATCGACCTGGTGCGTGAAGTCGAAGGCCTCGAAGTGCTGCACGATGCATTGGCCTCGGGCAAAGGCGTAGTGGGCATCACCAGCCACCTGGGTAACTGGGAGGTGTTGAACCACTTCTATTGCAACCAGTGCAAACCGATCATTTTCTATCGCCCGCCCAAGCTCAAGGCGGTGGATGAGTTGCTGCGCAAACAGCGCGTGCAGTTGGGCAACCGCGTGGCGGCGTCCACCAAGGAAGGCATTCTCAGTGTGATCAAGGAAGTGCGCAAAGGTGGCCAGGTGGGTATTCCCGCTGACCCGGAGCCGGCGGAATCGGCAGGGATCTTCGTGCCGTTCTTTGCCACCCAGGCGCTGACCAGCAAGTTCGTGCCAAACATGCTCGCGGGCCACAAGGCTGTTGGTGTGTTCCTGCACGCCCTGCGACTGCCGGACGGTTCTGGCTACAAAGTAATCCTCGAAGCGGCGCCGGAAGACATGTACAGCACCGACACGGCCACGTCCTGCGCGGCGATGAGCAAGGTGGTGGAGCGCTATGTCGGCGCCTACCCGAGCCAGTACATGTGGAGCATGAAACGCTTCAAGAAACGCCCGCCGGGTGAAGCGCGGTGGTACTGATTCACCGCTGATCTAAAGAACAACACAAACCAAATGTGGGAGGGAGCTTGCCCCCCGATTGCAGTCTGTCAGCTACTGATATTTGGCTGATACACCGCTATCGGGGGCAAGCCCCCTCCCACATTTGATTTGCGCTTAGGCTTGGCGGTCGAGTTTCTTCAGGAACACCGTCATTTCTTTTTCCGCCTGTTTGTCGCCATGGGCCTGGGCCGCTTCTATGCCCTGTTCCCATGCCAGCCGTGCGGCGGTCAGATCATTCAAGCCAAGTTGCGCCTTACCCAACAACTTCCACGCCGCTGAATACTTCGGATCAAACTCAACGCACTTGCGCAAATGCTCGGCCGCCCTGGCATTGTCCTTCAGATCCAGATAACCCTTGCCCAAGCCGAAGCGCAGCAATGCGTTATCCACACCCTTGGCGAGCATTTTTTCCAGGGATTCGAGCATGTCGGTCACTCCGGTTGATCAGAAAAAGCTCAAACCCACGTGGAACAACTTCTCCACATCGCGGATATGTTTTTTATCCACAAGGAACAGGATTACGTGGTCGCCGGTAGCGATCACTGTATCGTCGTGGGCAATGATCACTTCTTCATCGCGAATAATCGCGCCAATGGTGGTGCCCGGTGGCAGGCCAATATCGCGGATGGCCTTGCCGATCACTTTGCTCGACTTCGCATCGCCGTGTGCGATCGCTTCGATGGCTTCCGCCGCGCCACGGCGCAGGGAGTGCACGCTGACGATATCGCCACGGCGTACGTGGGCCAGCAAGGTGCCGATAGTCGCCAGTTGCGGGCTGATAGCGATGTCGATATCGCCGCCCTGGATCAAGTCGACATAAGCCGGGTTGTTGATGATGGTCATCACCTTCTTCGCCCCCAGCCGCTTGGCCAGCAGCGAGGACATGATGTTGGCTTCGTCATCGTTGGTCAGGGCCAGGAAAATGTCGGCGTCGGCGATGTTTTCTTCCATCAACAGGTCGCGGTCCGAGGCGCTGCCTTGCAGGACGACCGTGCTGTCGAGGGTGTCGGACAAATGCCGGCAGCGCGCCGGGTTCATCTCGATGATCTTCACTTGATAGCGGCTTTCGATGGCCTCGGCCAGGCGCTCACCGATCTGCCCGCCGCCGGCGATGACGATGCGTTTATAGTTTTCGTCAAGCTGGCGCATTTCGCTCATCACGGCGCGAATATTCGCTTTAGCCGCGATGAAAAACACTTCGTCGTCGGCCTCGATCACCGTATCGCCCTGGGGCAGGATCGGCCGGTCACGCCGGAAAATCGCGGCTACGCGGGTTTCCACATTGGGCATGTGTTCGCGCAGCTGGCGCAGCTGCTGGCCGACCAGTGGGCCGCCATAATAGGCCTTCACTGCGACCAACTGCGCTTTGCCGCCCGCGAAGTCGATCACCTGCAGGGCGCCCGGAATTTCGATCAGGCGCTTGATGTAGTGGGTCACCACCTGCTCCGGGCTGATCAGCACGTCGACCGGGATGGCGTCGTTATCGAACAGGCCGGCGCGGGTCAGGTAGGCGGCTTCGCGGACACGGGCGATCTTGGTCGGGGTGTGGAACAGAGTGTGGGCGACCTGGCACGCGACCATGTTGGTCTCGTCGCTGTTGGTCACGGCCACCAGCATGTCGGCATCGTCGGCTCCGGCCTGACGCAGCACCGTAGGAAACGACGCACGACCTTGTACGGTGCGGATGTCCAGGCGGTCGCCCAAGTCGCGCAGGCGCTCAGCGTCAGTGTCCACCACGGTGATGTCATTGGCTTCGCTGGCCAAATGTTCCGCCAGTGTGCCGCCCACCTGCCCTGCCCCAAGGATGATGATTTTCATCCGGTCACTCCCTCAAAAACCATTCAGCCGCGTGCGGCGGCAATCTTGATCAGTTTGGCGTAGTAGAAGCCGTCGTGCCCGCCTTCTTGCGCGAGCAATTGGCGACCGTGCGGCTGCTTGATGCCAGCCGTTGTGGCGAGGTCCAGCTCCCGGGCGCCGCTGGTGCGGGCGAGGAAGGCTTCGATCACCTCGGTGTTTTCGGTAGGCAAGGTGGAGCAGGTGGCGTAGAGCAGGATGCCGCCGACTTCCAGGGTCGGCCACATGGCGTCCAGCAGCTCACCTTGCAGGGTGGCCAGGGCGACGATGTCGTCGGGTTGGCGGGTGAGCTTGATGTCCGGGTGGCGGCGGATCACGCCGGTGGCCGAGCATGGCGCGTCGAGCAGGATGCGCTGGAATGGTTTGCCGTCCCACCAGGTGGCGGTGTCACGGCCATCGGCGGCGATCAGGTCGGCACTCAGGCCCAGGCGTGCGAGGTTTTCTCGTACGCGCACCAGGCGCTTGGCTTCCAGGTCGACGGCGACGACACCGGCCAGGTCTTTTTCGACTTCCAGGATGTGACAGGTCTTGCCGCCCGGGGCGCAGCAGGCGTCGAGCACGCGTTGGCCGGGCGCCAGGTCGAGCAAATCGGCGGCCAATTGCGCGGCTTCGTCCTGCACGCTGATCCAACCCTCGGCAAAACCCGGCAGGCTGCGCACGTCAGTGGCGGCTTCAAGCACAATGCCATCGACGCTGTACACGCACGGCGTGGCGTTGATGCCCGCATCGGTGAGCAATTGCAGGTAGGCGTCACGCGCGTGATGACGACGGTTGACCCGCAAAATCATCGGTGGATGCGCATTGTTGGCCGCGCAAATGGCTTCCCACTGCTCGGGCCAGAACGCCTTCAGGGACTTTTGCAGCCAGCGCGGGTGGGCGGTACGCACCACTGGGTCATGTTCCAGCTCGGCCAGCAGCGCTTCGCTTTCGCGCTGGGCGCGGCGCAGTACGGCATTGAGCAAGGCCTTGGCCCAGGGTTTTTTCAGCTTGTCGGCGCAACCGACGGTTTCACCGATGGCGGCATGGGCCGGCACGCGGGTGTAGAGCAACTGATAAAGCCCCACCAGCAGCAGCGCTTCGACGTCAGCATCGGCCGCCTTGAATGGCTTTTGCAGCAGCTTGGCCGCCAGCGCCGATAAGCGCGGCTGCCAACGGGCGGTGCCAAAAGCCAGGTCCTGGGTAAAGCCGCGATCGCGGTCCTCGACCTTATCCAACTGCGTCGGCAGTGAACTGTTCAGCGAAGCCTTGCCGTTGAGTACGGCGGCGAGAGCCTTGGCGGCGGCCAGACGTGGGTTCATTGCGCGGCCACCCCAAGTACGGTGCCCAGGGAAAACTTCTCACGGCGGCTGTTGAACAAATCGCTGAAATTCAGCGCCTTGCCGCCGGGCAATTGCAGACGGGTCAGGCACAGGGCCTGCTCGCCACAGGCGACCAACAGGCCGTCTTTGCTGGCGCCAATGATTTCACCGGGGGCGCCTTTGCCGTCGGCCAACGTGGCGGCCAACACTTTCAAGGCTTCGCCATTGAGGGTGCTGTGGCAGACCGGCCACGGGTTGAAGGCACGCACCAGGCGCTCCAGCTCCACGGCCGGGCGGCTCCAGTCGATGCGCGCTTCGTCTTTGTTCAATTTGTGGGCGTAGGTGGCCAGGTTGTCGTCCTGCACTTCGCCTTCCAGGGTGCCGGCAGCGAGGCCAGCGATTGCTTGGATTACGGCGGGCGGGCCCATTTCGGCCAGGCGGTCGTGCAGGCTGCCGCCAGTGTCTGCGGCGGTGATCGGCGTCACCACTTTGAGCAGCATCGGGCCGGTGTCCAAACCCGCCTCCATGCGCATCACGGTTACACCGCTTTGAGCATCACCGGCTTGCACCGCGCGCTGGATTGGCGCCGCACCGCGCCAGCGTGGCAGCAGTGACGCATGACTGTTGATGCAGCCCAGGCGCGGAATATCCAGCACCACTTGCGGCAGGATCAAGCCGTAAGCCACCACCACCAGCAGGTCAGGCTTGAGCGCAGCCAGCTCGGCCTGTGCCTCGGCGTTGCGCAGGGTCGGCGGCTGCAGCACAGCAATGTTGTGCTCCAGCGCCAACTGCTTGACCGGGCTCGGCATCAGTTTTTGCCCGCGACCGGCCGGGCGATCCGGCTGGGTATACACCGCAATGACATCGTAAGGGCTGGCAAGCAGCGCCTTGAGGTGTTCGGCGGCGAATTCGGGGGTGCCAGCAAAAACAATGCGCAGTGGCTCGGTCATGGGAGGTCTCGGTTAAAAGCAGTCACAAAAGAAAAAGGCTTGCCGCAGCAAGCCTTTGGAAGGAGGGCATCAAGCTTGCTGGCGATGCTTTTTTTCCAGCTTCTTCTTGATCCGATCACGCTTGAGCGTGGACAGGTAATCGACAAACAGCTTGCCGTTGAGGTGGTCGCATTCGTGTTGGATGCACACCGCCAGCAGGCCTTCGGCAATCAGCTCGAACGGCTTGCCGTCGCGGTCCAGGGCCTTGATCTTGACGCGCAGCGGGCGCTCGACGTTCTCGTAGAACTCCGGCACCGACAGGCAGCCTTCCTGGTATTCGCCCATCTCTTCGGTCAGCGGTTCGAACTCTGGGTTGATGTACACCATCGGTTCGCTGCGGTCTTCCGACAGGTCCATGACCACGATGCGCTGATGCACGTTGACCTGGGTGGCGGCAAGGCCGATACCCGGGGCTTCATACATTGTTTCAAACATGTCATCGACCAACTGACGAACCTTGTCGTCCACTACGGCCACCGGTTTGGCGATCGTGCGCAGGCGCGAGTCGGGGAATTCGAGGATGTTCAAAATAGCCATAAGCGTAATTGCTGCACATGTGAGGTAAAGGCAAATCGGCGGTGGGATGGACCCATACGGCCGGTGTGAAAGGCTCGAAAGCCGCGAAGGCTCTGGCATTTCACGCGAACGCACATAATAAAGGAGATTCACCCCATGAGGAAATCGCTACTCGTCTTGCTGCTGTGGGTTCCGTTTGCCGCAGCCCTGGTTCCCCAACCTGGCCCGCGTCTGGATCTACCGACGCAACAGGCCATCCAGCGCTTTTTATTGCACAACCGCATTCTGGATACGCCCCGGGATCTGGACACAGCGCCTTACATTGTCGCGGCCGAGGCCGGGCGCGTGCTGGGCACCCAGGGCGAGCGTGTGCACGCCAGGGGCGACCTGGACCCGGCCCAGCCGAGCTATGGGATCTTTCGCCGAGGCAAGGTCTATACCGACCCCCAGACCCAGGAACTGCTGGGTATCAATGCCGATGACATTGGTACTGCTCGCTTTGTGATGGCGGGGGACCTCAGCACTCTCGCCGTGCAACGGGCCACCCAGGAGGTGCGTCCTGGGGACCGTCTGCTCCGCGCGCAATTGCCCACGGCGCTGGAGCCTCAGAAATCAGCGCCTTTCATTGAAGGAAAAATCATCGATATCCCGAGGGGCGTGACCCAGATCGGCGTGCTGGACGCCGTCACCCTCAACAAGGGCCGGCGCGACGGGATGGTCGAGGGCCAATTGCTGGCCGTCATCAAAACCGGCGCCACCGTCCGTGACCCGCTAACCGGCGCCCCCACGAAGCTACCCGATGAGCGCGCCGGCACGCTGCTGGTGTTCCGCACCTACGAAAAACTCAGTTATGGCCTGGTTCTCAACGCCTCGCGCCCACTGGCCGTGATGGACCGTTTCGAGACTGCTGAGCAAACGCAATAAATAGCCTGCTAAATAAGTTACCAACAGAGTTATCCACAGCTTGTTCCGGTCAAGGATGATCAGATGTTTCCGATAAACAGCAGTGAAATTTCCCCGTCAGAACTGGAAGCCCG
This sequence comes from Pseudomonas arvensis, assembly GCF_056688935.1. Taxonomy (NCBI): domain Bacteria; kingdom Pseudomonadati; phylum Pseudomonadota; class Gammaproteobacteria; order Pseudomonadales; family Pseudomonadaceae; genus Pseudomonas; species Pseudomonas arvensis. The sequence continues at coordinate 21,557 of NZ_CP162038.1, forward strand.
GCTACGCTTGCACCGGCTGCCGGAAGTAGGCCCAAAGCGTTTCAGGTTGTTGATCGAAGCGTTCGGCAGCGCTTCAAAGGCTATCAGTGCACCGGCCAGTGCCTGGCGTGCACTGGGGTTGCCCCCCGTCAGCGCCGACGCCCGGCGCAGTCCGCAAATCCGTGATGGCGCCAGTCAAGCATTGACCTGGTTAGGGCGCCCGGCCCAGCATTTGCTGATGTGGGACCAACCGGAGTACCCCGCTCTGCTCGCCCAGATCGACGATGCGCCACCGTTGTTATTCGTCGCTGGCGACCCTTCAATCCTCGAAAAACCGCAACTGGCGATGGTCGGCAGCCGGCGTGCGTCGCGCCCTGGCATGGACACTGCCGCGGCGTTTTCTCGCAGTTTGGCCAGTGCCGGTTTTGTCATCACCAGTGGCCTTGCGTTGGGTATCGATGGCGCGGCGCATCAAGCGGCATTGGATGTGGGTGGACATACCATCGGCGTGCTTGGCACGGGCCTGGAAAATTTTTATCCACAGCGCCACCGGCGGCTCGCCGAGGCGATGATTGCCCACGGCAGTGCCGTGGTGTCCGAGTTTCCGCTGGATGCCGGGCCCCAGGCGAACAACTTTCCCCGGCGCAATCGCATCATCAGTGGCCTGTCGTTGGGCGTACTGGTGGTGGAGGCCAGCGTGGCCAGTGGCTCGCTGATCACCGCGAAGCTGGCCGCCGAGCAGGGCCGTGAGGTGTACGCGATCCCTGGCTCCATCCATCACCCTGGGGCCAAGGGTTGTCATCAGTTGATCCGCGAAGGTGCGACGCTGGTGGAAACCATCGAGCACATCCTTGAAGGCTTGCGGGGCTGGCAGGCATTGTCGCGCCCCACGCCGATGCCAGTGACCCATCCGTTGGTGGCGTTGCTGCACGCGGCACCTCACACCAGCGAAGCCCTGGCGATTGCCAGCGGCCGACCTTTGTCCCAGGTGCTGGCGACCCTTACCGAGTTGGAACTGGAAGGCCTGGTCATCTGCGAAAGCGGGCGCTGGCTTGCACGCTGCTAGGTTTTGTAACGAAGATCGGTAAACTGCGCAGAGCTTTAGTCCGGAGGGTAAACAATGGTCAACAGGTGGCGTGTGCTGGAAGCCGCACGGGAAATTCGCGCAGGCGCGGTGATTGCCTATCCAACCGAGGCGGTCTGGGGCCTGGGTTGCGACCCTTGGAACGAAGAAGCGGTGGACCGGCTGCTGGCGATCAAGAATCGCTCGGTGGACAAGGGCCTGATCCTGGTTGCCGACAATATCCGTCAGTTCGACTTCCTGTTCGAAGACTTCCCGGATACTTGGATCGACCGCATGGCCAGCACCTGGCCTGGGCCGAATACCTGGTTGGTGCCGCATCAGGATTTACTGCCGCAATGGGTTACCGGTGTGCATGACACCGTGGCGCTGCGGGTCAGCGATCACCCCTTGGTGCGTGATTTATGCGCGCAGGTGGGGCCGTTGATTTCCACCTCGGCCAACCCGCAAGGCCGCCCGGCTGCCCGTACGCGGATTCGTGTGGAGCAGTATTTCCGTGGCCAGGTGGATCTGGTGTTGGGTGGCGCCTTGGGCGGGCGCAAGAACCCCAGCCTGATTCGCAACCTGGCTACGGGTGAGGTGGTGCGGCCTTCCTGAGACCGCGTCGAATGAGAGTGTCAGATTTTTTGTGTTCGGGCCGGTTACGGCCTGCCGTCAGGCAGGCCATCTTTACCAGGTCGGCCTGATAAATCGATCTCCGTACAGAATCGCAAATTGATTCATTGCGTTCTTCCAATCATGAGCTGCACTGCCCCAGTTCGCGGTGATATTTCGTAATGCCAGCCAGATTAGTTTTGTCGCGGCCTCATCCGTTGGGAAGTGGCCTCGCGTCTTGATGACCTTGCGCAACTGGGCATTGATACTCTCGATGGCATTGGTTGTGTAGATCACTTTGCGTATCGCCGGGGGAAACACGAAGAACGGGATAACTCGATCCCAAGCACGTTTCCAAGCTGATACGACTGTCGGATATTGCTTACCCCAAGGCCCGGCTTCGAAAGCCAGTAGCGCTTGTTCTGCGGCGTCAGCATTGAGTGCTTGATAGATCGGTTTCAGTGCCTTGGCCAGCTCACGGCGCTTATCCCACGGGGCGTAATCGAGGCTGTTACGGATCAGGTGGACGATGCAGGTCTGCAACGTCGTCTCAGGAAACACAGCACTCAGCGCTTCGGGCATGCCTTTGAGACCGTCAGTTACGGCGATCAAGACGTCTTCGACGCCTCGGGTTTTCAGGTCGTTAAAGACCTTCATCCAAAATTTGGCGCCTTCGGTTGTTTCAATCCAAATGCCCAGAATATCTCGCGTTCCGTCCGGCAATACTCCCAGTGCCAAGTAGATCGCTTTGTTGCGAACCAAGCCTTCGTCGCGAATTTTGACTCGCAATGCATCGAAGAAAATTACCGGGTACATCGGTTCAAGCGGTCGCTGTTGCCAGGCGGTAACCTCCTCCAACACTGCGTCAGTGACGGAGCTGATGAAATCGTGAGAGACGTCTGTTCCGTACTGTTCAGAGAGAAACGCCCGGATTTCGCGAACCGTCATGCCTCGGGCATACATCGCGATAATCTTGTCATCGAAGCCGGTAAAACGCCGTTCGTGTTTGGGGATCAGAATCGGAGCAAAGCTTCCATCACGGTCTCTGGGAATGTCCAAACGCAGCGGACCGTCATCGGTTAGCACCGTTTTTCCGCTCTTGCCGTTGCGCTGGTTACTCGACTCCTCAGGGCGCTCCGCGCCCTGAGGATAGCCAAGGTGGTGGCCCAACTCGGCACCAAGAGCTCGCTCGATCAGCGCCTTTTTGAACGCCATCGAGGCATCCTGAATGGCTTCGGCACTCATCGGGCCGCTGACGAACTGGTCGATCAGCTCTTGGGGAATGGATGGAAGGTCTCGCGGGGCCTCACGGGCCGGTTTCTTTTTGGTCGGCATACATGCACCTCTATCAACATGTTATGCCCGAACACAAAATTTATGACAGTCCCCGTCGAATCGTCGAACCGCCCCTCCCACATTTGAACCGTGTCCTTCAGGACAACACGGTCAACTGTGGGAGGGGGCTTGCCCCCGATGGGGCCCTCAAGGCAACAGAATGGTCGACCCCGTGGTACGCCGCCCCGACAACTCCGTCTGCGCCTTCGCCGCCTCCGCCAGCGAATACCGCTGGTTGATATCAATGCGCACCTTGCCGCTTTGAATCATCGAAAACAGATCATCCGCCATCGCCTGCAAGTTCGTCGGGTTGTTGGCGTAGGTCGCCAAGGTCGGCCGGGTGACGTACAGCGAGCCTTTGGCCGACAGTATCCCCAGGTTCACGCCATCCACCGCGCCCGACGCGTTCCCGAAGCTCACCACCAATCCACGTGGCGCCACGCTGTCCAGGGACGTCAGCCACGTATCCTTGCCGACGCCGTCGTACACCACCGGGACCTTTTTGCCGTCGGTCAATTCCAGCACGCGCTTTGCCACGTCTTCCTTGCTGTAATCAATGGTTTCCCAGGCGCCGAGGGATTTGGCCAAAGCGGCCTTTTCTGGCGAACTCACGGTACCGATCAACTTCACGCCCAGCGCCTTGGCCCATTGGCAGGCCAGGGAGCCCACACCCCCGGCAGCGGCGTGGAACAGGATGGTTTCGCCGCCCTTCAGTTCATAGGTCTGGCGCAGCAGGTACTGCACGGTCAGACCTTTAAGCATGGCCCCGGCGGCTTGTTCGAAGCTGATATCGTCCGGCAGGTGCACCAGGTTGGCGGCGGGCAATACGTGCAGTTCGCTGTAGGCGCCAAGCGGGCCGCTGCCATAGGCCACGCGGTCGCCGACCTTGAATTGGCTGACTTCGCTGCCAACGGCGTCAACCACGCCGGCGCCTTCTGCGCCCAGGCTGGACGGCAAGGCGGGCGGCGCATACAGGCCGCTGCGGAAATAGGTGTCGATGAAGTTCAGGCCAATGGCCTCGTTACGCACCCGAACCTGCTGCGGGCCCGGCTCCGCCGGCGTGTAGTCGACATATTCAAGTACATCGGGGCCGCCATGGGCGCTGAACTGGATACGTTTTGCCATCTGCCTTCTCCTTGGTTCGAACTCGCGTAGCCGCTTATCGAACTCCTAAGCTTGATCTTCGTCAACTGCGACGGCATAGGGTGCGGTGTTATCCTGTGCGCCCATTTGCCGCCGACGCCCAATGGCCTCGCGTAGCTTTGCCCGATTCAAGGTGATGCCATGACTACCCGCACCGAGGCTGTAAAGGCCTACCTGCTTGACCTGCAAGACCGCATTTGCAGCGCCCTGGAAACCTTCGAGACGGACACTCGCTTTATCGAAGACGCCTGGACCCGGCCTGCCGGCGGCGGCGGTCGCACCCGTGTGATCGAAAACGGCGCGGTGATCGAAAAAGGCGGCGTTAACTTTTCCCACGTCTTCGGCAGCGGCCTCCCACCCTCCGCCAGCGCACACCGCCCTGAACTGGCCGGTCGCGGCTTTGAAGCCCTCGGCGTGTCGCTGGTGATCCACCCGCACAACCCCCATGTGCCGACGTCCCACGCCAACGTGCGCTTTTTCATCGCCGAAAAAGAGGGCGAAGAGCCGGTGTGGTGGTTCGGCGGCGGCTTTGACCTCACCCCGTATTACGGCAACGAAGAAGACTGCATCCACTGGCACCGCGTGGCCGAGCAGGCCTGTGCGCCGTTCGGGCCGGACGTGTACTCGCGCTACAAGGCTTGGTGCGATACCTATTTCCACATCAAGCACCGCAACGAGCCCCGTGGCATCGGCGGGCTGTTTTTCGATGACTTGAACGAGTGGGACTTCAACACCTGCTTCGCCTTCATCCGCGCCATCGGCGATGCCTATATCGATGCCTATCTGCCGATCGTGCAGCGCCGCAAGGCCACGGCCTATACCGAGCAGCAGCGCCAGTTCCAGGAATTCCGGCGTGGCCGCTATGTTGAATTCAACCTGGTCTACGACCGTGGCACGCTGTTCGGCCTGCAATCGGGCGGGCGTACCGAGTCGATCCTGATGTCGTTGCCGCCGCAAGTGCGCTGGGGCTATGACTGGAAAGCCGAGGCCGGCAGCGAAGAAGCGCGCCTCACCGATTACTTCCTGCAAGACCGCGACTGGCTCGGCCTTGCCGCGCCTAAGGCGACCGTCTGATGGATCGTTATGTCGTATTCGGCAACCCCATCGGGCACAGCAAGTCGCCGCTGATTCACCGCATGTTCGCCGAGCAGACCGGCGAACAATTGGACTACAGCACCTTGCTTGCTCCCCTGGAGGATTTCACCGGGTGTGCCCGTGAGTTTTTCCTGCAAGGGCGTGGCGCCAACGTCACCGTACCGTTCAAGGAAGACGCCTGCCGCCTGGCCAACAACCTCACCCAACGCGCCCAACGCGCCGGGGCGGTGAACACGCTGAGCAAGTTGGCCGATGGCACGCTGCTGGGTGATAACACCGACGGCGCCGGCCTGGTGCGCGACCTGACGGTCAACGCCGGGTTGAGCCTGCAAGGCAAACGCATCCTGTTGCTGGGTGCCGGTGGCGCGGTACGCGGCGTGTTGGAGCCGTTGCTGGCCGAGCGGCCTGCTTCCTTGATCATCGCCAACCGCACCGTGGCAAAGGCCGAGTTGCTCGCTAAACTGTTCGACGACTTGGGCCCGGTGTCTGCCAGTGGTTTCGACTGGCTGCGTGAGCCGGTGGACGTGATCATCAATGCCACGTCTGCCAGTCTGTCAGGCGATGTACCGCCGATTGCCGGCAGCCTGATCGAACCGGGTAAGACCTTTTGCTACGACATGATGTACGCCAAGGAGCCGACCGCGTTTTGCCGTTGGGCGTCCGAGCAAGATGCTGCGGTGGCGATGGATGGCCTGGGCATGCTGGTTGAGCAGGCGGCCGAAGCGTTTTTCCTGTGGCGCGGTGTGCGCCCGGAGTCGGCGCCGGTGTTGGCTGAGCTACGTCGTCAGTTAGCCTGATACATTTGAACCGCGTTCAGTTCTCGAAATGGAGGGGGCATTTGTCGGCCCCTTCCAGCTTCTTCAGTTCTTCCACTACCTGCGGCCGCGCCCCGCGCAATGTCAGGCTACGCCCCAGCCCCTTCAATCGCCGCGCCTCCTGGTGCAGCATCTCCACCCCGGAATAGTCGATAAAGTTGATCTGCTGCGCTTCGATCACCACCCGCTCGCCCTGTAAACGTTGCAGGCGCACTTGCAGGTAGTGGCTGGCGCCGAAAAAGATCGAGCCGCCGACGCGCAATACGTCGTCGCGACCGTCGCGCCATTGCTGAACCCGTGGCTGCGACGTGCGTTTGAGATAGAAAAACAGTGACGCCAGCACCCCCGCATAGATCGCCGTTTGCAGCTCCAGCAGCAAGGTGGCGACGAAGGTCAGGCTCATCACCACAAACTCGGCGCGGCTGACCCGGAACAATGCGCGAATCCCGCGGTGATCCACCAGACCCCAGCAAATCAGCAGGATGCTCGCCGCCATGCTTGGGATCGGAATATGCGCGATCAATGCTGCGCCAAACAACGCAAACAGCGCCACCCACAACGCGGAAAACATCCCGGCCAACGGCGAGCAGGCACCCGCCTCATAGCTGAGGCCCGAGCGGGTAAAGGACCCGGCCGACAAGTAGCCGGAGAAAAATCCGCCGACGATATTGGATAAACCCTGCGCGCGAACTTCCTGATTCGCGTCGAGCAACTGTTGCGAACGTGCCGACAACGAGCGGGCAATCGACAGGCTGGTCACCAGCCCCAGCATGCCCACCGCCACGGCGCTGGGCAGCAGGCGCAGGATCATGTCCAGGTCCAACGGTAACGGGCTGAACGGCGGCAGTTTGCCGATAAACGAACTGACCAATGCCACATGCCCGAACATCGCCGGCCACAGCCATGCGGCGACGCTGCTTAAGGCCAGTGCGATCAACAGTGTCGGCCAGCGCGGCACCAGGTACTTGAGCACTGCGCCCACCAGCAATGTACTCAAGCCCAGGGCAAGCGAGGCGTGGTCCCATTGGCCGCCATGCTCGATCAACGCCAGCAGGCTATTGATCGCCGTGGCCTGGCTAGGCAAGTCCAGCCCCAGCAGATTGGGCAGCTGACCGAGCGCGATCACGACGGCGGCGCCCAAGGTGAAGCCCAGCACTACCGAATGAGAGACAAAGTTCACCAGCGCGCCAAAGCGCAGCATGCCCAGCAACCACTGGAATACCCCCGCGAGGAACGTCAGCAACAGGATCAAGGTGATGTAGTCCTGTGAGCCCGGTACGGCCAGTGGACTGACACTGGCATACAGCACGATGGAAATCGCCGCCGTAGGGCCGCAGATCAGATGCCAGGACGAGCCCCACAGGCAGGCGATCAGCACCGGAATGATGGCGGCATACAGGCCGTACTCCGGTGGGAGACCGGCGATCAGCGCGTAGGCAATCGACTGCGGCAGGGCAAGCACGGCGCCACTGAGGCCCACCAGCGCATCCCGGCCGACACTGGCACGGGTTTGGCGTGGGAGCCAGCTGAGGAAGGGGAACAGTGTGTGGCGGTTGGGCCGTGGCATCAGAGGCTCGGATTTAAAGGGTTAAACCAGAATAACATCGGGCTGCACGTAGATACCGTCTAGAGCCTCACCGGGCAAGCGCAAGCTTCGGATCGTAGCAGCTGTCGAGCCTTGGCGAGGCTGCGTAGCGGACGTATTGACACCCCGCGATCTGCGGGGCGCCAACGCAGCCTCGCTTGCGCTCGACAGCTGCTACAAGGCGAAATGTGCGCTTGCCCGGTGAGGGTGAAGACGGTATCTACGACCCGAAACTTGAAGACGGGATCTACAGGGGAAAGGGGGCAGGCGTTAGAGTTTGGCTTTGACTGCGGCCAATGCATCCTGGCCATCCACGGTTTTAACCCCATCAAGCCACTTATCCAGCACAGCCGGATTGGCCTTGATCCACGCCTTCGCAGCCTCGGCATTGCTGACCTTGTTGTTGGCCACCTCGGCCATGATGCTGTTCTCCATTTCCTGGGTAAAACTCAAGTTGGTCAGCAGTTTTCCTACGTTCGGGCAGGCCTGTGCATAACCCTTGCGGGTCAGGGTATACACGCTGCCTGTGTCACCAAAGTACTTTTCCCCGCCTTTGAGGTAGTGCATTTTCAACTGCACGTTCATTGGGTGCGGGGTCCAGCCGAGGAAGGTGACGAAGCGTTGTTTTTTCACCGCCCGTGACACTTCAGCCAGCATCGCCTGTTCGCTGGACTCGATCAGTTTCCATTGGCCGAGCTCGAAGTCGTTCTTCTTGATGATCTCCTGCAACGAGATATTCGCCGGCGCGCCGGAGCCGATGCCGTAGATCTTCTTGTCGAACTTGTCGGCGAATTTGTTCAGGTCGGCAAAGTCATGCACACCCGCGTCCCACACGTAATCCGGCACGGCGAGGGTGAACTCGGTGCCGTCGAGGTTTTTTGCCAGTTGCACCACATCGCCGTTGGCCACGAACTTGTCGTAAAACCCCTGCTGCGCGGGCATCCAGTTGCCCATGAACACATCCACCTGGCCGTCCTTGAGCCCGCCAAAGGTAATCGGCACCGCGAGGGTGTCGACCTTGGGTTTGTAGCCCATGCCCGTCAGCAGAAAACCGGTGATGGCGTTGGTGGCCGCGATATCGCTCCAGCCTGGATCGGCCATTTTCACGGTTTCACAGCTGGTGTCTGCATACACATTAGCGCTGCCCAGCACCAGCATGCCCACTATCACAGATAACTTTTGCATGGCCTTCCCTCTGTATTTATTGGTTTTGGCAGGGTTGTGGATAACGTGCCTTGCGCTCCAGGTCATCGAGGTCGATATGGTTGCGCATGTACTGCTGACTGGCGTCTACCAGTGGCTGGTGATCCCAGCTCTTCAGCTTGCCTTGGGTCAGCGCCTCGAATACCAGGCGCCGACGGCGTTGGCTGGCGAGCACCTGCTGGTGGATCGCCGGGATGTCCCATTTGGCCCGCGCTTCACTTAAAAACGCCTCGAACAGTGACCGATGCTGCGGTGACTGGCTGAGATCTTCCTGCTCGTGCGGGTCGTTGTGCAGATCGAACAGCAGGCAGGGATCGTCTTCGCTGTAGATGAATTTATAGGCGCCCCGGCGAATCATCATCAGCGGGCTGATGGTGCCTTCGGCCATGTACTCGCCAAACACTTCGTCGTGCCCGCCCTGCCCTTGCAAGTGCGGGACCAGTGAGCGGCCATCCAGTGGCAGGTGTGGGTCGAGTTCGCCGCCGGCCAGTTCCACCAGGGTCGGCAGCAGGTCGGCGGTGGACACTGCGTGGGAAACGCGGCCCGCCGCAAACTGCCCCGGTGCACAGACCAGCAGCGGCACGCGGGCGGCCATTTCAAACCAGTGCATTTTGTACCAGAGGCCGCGCTCGCCGAGCATGTCGCCGTGGTCACCGGAGAACACGATGATGGTGTCGTCGGCCAGGCCGGTGTCTTGCAGGGTTTGCAGCAGCTTGCCGACATTGCTGTCGATGTAGCTGCAGGCACCGAAGTAAGCCCGGCGCGCATCGCGGATCTTATCCACAGGCAGCGGCTTGTCCCATAGGTCGTAGACCTTGAGCAGGCGTTGGGAATGCGGGTCGAGATCAGCTTGCGCGGGTGTTGCAGGCAACGGGATGTCGTTGTCGTCGTACAGATCCCAGAATGGCTTGGGAATCGTGTACGGGTCGTGGGGATGGGTCATCGACACGGTCAGGCAGAACGGCTGGTCGCCGTCTTCACGAATATGGTCGAACAGGTACTGTTGGGCCTTGAACACCACCTCTTCGTCGAAATCCAGCTGATTGGTGCGCACGCAGGGACCGGCTTGCAGTACCGAGGACATATTGTGATACCAACTGGGGCGCACGTCCGGCTCATCCCAGTTCACCGCCCAGCCGTAGTCAGCGGGGTAGATGTCGCTGGTCAGGCGTTCTTCATAGCCGTGCAACTGGTCCGGCCCGCAGAAGTGCATCTTGCCCGACAGCGCGGTGCGGTAACCGAGGCGACGCAGGTAGTGGGCATAAGTCGGTACATCGGCGGGCAAATCCGCCGCATTGTCGTAGGCGCCGATCTTGCTCGGCAACTGGCCGCTGACCAAGGTGAAGCGCGACGGCGCGCACAGTGGGCTATTGCAATAGGCAGCGTCGAACACCACGCCTTGTTCGGCGAGGCGGCTGAGATTTGGCAGCTTGATCGTGGAAGGTCCGTAGAACGGCAGCATCGGCGCGGCCATTTGATCGGCCATGATGAAAAGAATGTTCTTGCGCTTCATGGGTTCTAGGCATTCCATAGGCGGTGTTTATGCGAATGAGCATGCAGCCCATGGAAAATGGGGTAAAGCCCATAAAAAGCAATGTCTAGGATAAGCACAGCTTATGTATGAGTCCCTGGGTGACCTGTCCCTCGACCTGCTGCGCGCATTTGAAGCGGCGGCACGCCATCGCAGTTTTACCGCCGCCGCGATGGAACTGGGCACCACCCAGCCCGCGATCAGCCAGCAGATCAAGCGCCTCGAAGAACAGCTGGCGGTGCGCCTGTTTGATCGCATCTATCGCGGTATCGAACTGACGGACGCCGGCGCCCTGCTGTTCGAGCACGTGCAAGGTGGCCTGCAGAGCATCAATCAGGGCCTCAGCGCCATCACCCAGCAGGACCAGCACGAAGTGCTGCAAGTGGCCACCGACTTCGCCTTCGCCGCCTACTGGCTGATGCCGCGCCTGCACCGCTTCCACCAGGCCAATCCTCAGGTCGATGTGAGCCTGGTGACCAGTGAACGCAACCACGCCACCCTGCGCAGCGACATTGACGTGGCGGTGCTGTTTGGCGACGGCCGCTTCAAGCAGGGCGACAGCCTGTGGCTGTTCAATGAGGAAGTGTTTCCGGTGTGCAGCCCGCAGTGGCTCAAGGCGCAACCCGCACCACTGACCCTGCAGAACTTGCACGATGTGCCGCTGCTGCACCTGCGCCAGGAAAACAACAGCCAGTGGTTCGACTGGAGCGGCGTGTTCCGCGAGCTGGGCATCACCGCAGCGCCCACCCCCGGCCAGCTGCGTTTCGACAACTACACCCTGCTGATCCAGGCGGCGATTGCCGGCCAGGGCGTCGCCATCGGCTGGCGCCATTTGGTGGATAACCTGCTGGAGCAGAACTGGCTGTGCCGACCGATCAGCGACACCGTGATCTCACGTTTCGGCTACTACGTGGTACAGCCCCAGCGCAAACGCCGGGGGCAGTTGGTCGAGCGTTTTGTCGAGTGGCTGGTGGCCGAGCAGGCCAGCAGCGCGCAGTCGTTGACCGGGCTGGCCCTGCCGTCGATTGCGGTCTAGGATTTGGCGCATATTGGATCCGGAGTCCGTCATGCAACGTATCAAGGGCTATCACGCCCATATCTACTTTGACGCAAACACCCTTGAGCAGGCGCGCACTCTGTGCGAAGACGCTGCCAAACTCTTCCCGCTGCGCATGGGGCGTGTACACGAAAAGCCCGTCGGCCCGCACCCGGACTGGAGTTGCCAATTGGCATTCGACGCCGAATACATCGGCGTCGTGCTGCCGTGGCTGGTGATCCATCGCGACGGCTTGGTGGTGTTCCTGCACCCGGATACCGGCGACGATTTAAAGGATCACACCGACTACGCGATCTGGATGGGCGCCATGCGTGACCTGAACTTGTCAGCCTTTTCTTAAATTCCGTCCCTGAATGTGGGATTGATATTTATATATTGAGACTTTCTCGCCCATAGGTTTATATTCGCCGCATCCGCTCTGAACTCAGGTGAAGCGATGCAGGCGCAATTGATCGCGCTCGATTGGGGGACCAGCTCCCTTCGTGCTTACAAACTCGGCCCCGCTGGCGTGGTGTTGGAACAACGCTCGCTGGCGTCGGGCATCATGCATTTGCCCAGTGAGCCCCGGGACATCGCCGGCGTGCGTTGCAGTGACGGTTTTGAATTGGCCTTCGACGCGGCCTGCGGTGACTGGCTAGACGCCCAACCCGGCTTGCCGGTGATTGCTTGCGGTATGGTCGGCAGCGCCCAAGGCTGGAGCGAAGCGGCTTATCGCAATACTCCGGTCGATGTCGCCAGCCTCGGCCAGGCTCTGCATGCCGTGCGCAGCCTGCGCGGTGTCGATGTGCACATCGTGCCGGGTGTGATCGAGCAGGTCGGTTTGCCCAATGTGATGCGCGGCGAAGAAACCCAAGTGCTGGGCGTGCTGCAGGGTTTAGGCGCTGAAGTGTTGATTGGCCTGCCGGGCAGCCACTCCAAGTGGGTCGAGGTCGTCGATGGCCGTATCACTCACTTCGATACGTTCATGACCGGTGAAGTCTTCGCCGTGCTGAGCAAGCACAGCATCCTCGGCCGCACCCAGAAGACCCCCGAAGCCTTCCAGGCCGACGCCTTTGACCGCGGCGTGCACGTGGCGTTGTCCCAAGACGGCCAGCGCGGCGTGCTGTCGACCTTGTTCAGCGCCCGCACCCTGGGGCTCACCAGGGAACTCGCTGGCGACCAGCAGCCCGATTATCTGTCTGGCCTGTTGATCGGCCACGAACTCGCCGGCCTGCCGGCCAGTGCCCGCAAGACCCCCATCATCCTGGTGGGCGCCGCGCCCCTGTGCGCCCGCTATCAACGCGCCCTCGCCCTTTGCGGCTTCGCCCACGTCAGCCTGGCGCAGGAAGCCACCGAGCGCGGCCTGTGGCAACTGGCCGTGGCGGCCGGGCTGGTTCAACCTGTATCGGAGGCCTGACATGCTCAAGCAAGCACTCGCACAAAACGGTTTGATCGCAATCCTGCGCGGCCTGCGCCCGGATGAAGCCCAGGCGGTCGGCCAGGTGTTGTATGACGCCGGTTTCCGCGTGATCGAAGTCCCGCTGAATTCGCCGGACCCGTACACCAGCATCCGCACCCTGCGCGACAGCCTGCCCGCCGATTGCCTGATCGGTGCCGGCACGGTGTTGACACCCGAACAGGTCGGGCAGGTCAAAGCGGCTGGCGGCCAAGTGATCGTCATGCCCCACAGCGATGCCAAGGTGTTGCGCGCCGCCAAAGCGGCGGGCCTTTACCTGTCGCCGGGTGTGGCCACGCCGACCGAAGCCTTTGCGGCCCTCGCCGAAGGCGCCGACGTGTTGAAGTTGTTCCCAGCCGAGCAAATGGGCCCGGCAGTGATCAAGGCGTGGCTGGCGGTACTGCCGGCGGGCACGCTGCTGTTGCCGGTAGGCGGCATTACCCCGGACAACATGCAGGTGTTTACCGACGCCGGCGCCAAGGGGTTCGGGCTGGGTTCCGGGTTGTTCAAGCCGGGTATGACAGTGGATCAGGTAGCGAGCCGTGCCCAGGCTTATGTCGCCGCCTGGAAAGCCCTGAGCTGATATCAAGTTCCGCGCCCACAGGCGCCGCATCTATAAGAGAGATAACAGATGAAAATCACCAAACTGACGACCTATATCGTCCCGCCGCGCTGGTGCTTCCTCAAGGTCGAGACCGACCAGGGCGTGACCGGCTGGGGTGAGCCCGTGGTCGAAGGCCGCGCACACACCGTGGCGGCTGCCGTTGAAGAATTGTCCGACTACCTGATCGGCAAAGACCCACGCAATATCGAAGACATCTGGACCGTGCTCTATCGCGGCGGCTTCTACCGTGGCGGCGCCGTGCACATGAGCGCCCTCGCCGGTATCGACCAGGCGCTGTGGGACATCAAGGGCAAGGCCCTCGGTGTATCCGTCAGCGACCTGCTGGGCGGCCAGGTGCGCGACAAGATCCGCGTGTACTCGTGGATCGGCGGCGACCGTCCGGCCGACACCGCTCGCGCTGCCAAAGAGGCCGTGGCTCGCGGTTTTACCGCCGTGAAAATGAACGGCACCGAAGAATTGCAGTTCGTCGACAGCTTCGAAAAAGTCGACCTTGCCCTGGCCAACGTGGCGGCCGTGCGAGATGCGGTTGGCCCTAACGTGGGTATCGGCGTCGACTTCCATGGCCGGGTGCACAAGCCCATGGCCAAGGTCCTGATGAAAGAACTGGACCCGTACAAACTGATGTTTATCGAAGAACCGGTGCTCAGCGAAAACTACGAAGCGCTCAAGGAACTCGCACCGCTGACCAGCACGCCGATTGCCCTGGGCGAGCGTCTGTTCTCACGGTGGGACTTCAAGCGCGTGCTCAGCGAAGGCTACGTCGACATCATCCAGCCGGACGCCTCCCACGCCGGCGGCATCACCGAAACCCGCAAGATCGCCAACATGGCCGAAGCCTACGACGTGGCCCTGGCCCTGCACTGCCCGCTGGGCCCGATCGCCCTGGCGGCTTGCCTGCAACTGGACGCGGTTTGCTACAACGCGTTTATCCAGGAGCAAAGCCTGGGCATTCACTACAACGAGAGCAACGACTTGCTCGACTACGTGCGTGATCCAGGCGTGTTCGACTACGACAAGGGCTTCGTGAAGATCCCCAACGGGCCGGGCCTGGGCATTGAGATCAACGAGGAATACGTGATCGAACGCGCGGCTATCGGCCACCGCTGGCGCAACCCGATCTGGCGCCATGCCGACGGCAGCTTTGCCGAGTGGTGATTTCTGCCTGAAAGAACAGGGGTCAAAAAATGTGGGAGGGGGCTTGCCCCCCTCCCACACTTGATCCGGTTTTTTCAGAAGGCCCACCTCAATAAACATAAGAAGAGGCAACCCCCATGCACCCTGAATCCCTCACCGGACAGGCGTCTTTAGTCACGCCTACCCGAAAGCGCTACTTCATCATGGTGTTGCTGTTTATCACCGTGGTTATCAACTACCTCGATCGCAGCAACCTGTCGATTGCCGCGCCGGCGTTGACCAGTGAGTTGGGGATCGACCCGGTGCACGTCGGCCTGATTTTCTCCGCGTTCGGCTGGACCTACGCTGCCATGCAGATCCCCGGCGGTTGGCTGGTGGACCGCGTGCCGCCGCGCATCCTCTACACCGCCGCCTTGCTGTTGTGGTCCATCGCCACCGTGATGCTCGGTTTCGCCGCCAGCTTCATTGCGCTGTTTGTACTGCGCATGGCCGTGGGGGCGCTGGAAGCCCCGGCCTACCCGATCAACAGCCGCGTGGTCACCACCTGGTTCCCTGAGCGCGAGCGCGCGACGGCGATCGGTTTCTACACCTCCGGGCAGTTTGTCGGGCTGGCGTTCCTCACGCCCGTACTGGCCTGGCTGCAACACTATTACGGCTGGCACATGGTGTTTGTCGTCACCGGTGGCGTCGGTATTTTGTGGGCGGCGATCTGGTACGCGGTGTACCGCGAGCCAAAGGACTTCAAAGGCGCCAACGAGGCTGAAATCCAACTGATCCGCGACGGTGGTGGCCTGGTGGATATGCAGGCGCAAACCGTCAAGGCGCCGTTCAGCTGGGTCGACCTGGGCATCGTGCTGAGCAAGCGCAAACTCTGGGGTATCTACCTGGGGCAGTTCTGCCTCAACTCTACCCTGTGGTTCTTCCTGACCTGGTTCCCAACCTACCTGGTGAAATATCGCGGCATGGACTTCATCAAGTCCGGTTTGCTGGCATCGCTGCCGTTCCTGGCTGCGTTCGTGGGTGTGCTGTGCTCGGGGATTTTTTCCGACTGGCTGATTCGCCGGGGTGCGTCGGTAGGCTTTGCGCGTAAGTTGCCGATCATTGGCGGGTTGTTGATTTCCACAGCAATCATCGGCGCCAACTATGTGGACTCAACCGCATGGGTGATCGCGTTCCTGGCGGTGGCGTTCTTTGGTAACGGCCTGGCGTCGATTACCTGGTCACTGGTATCGACCCTGGCACCGGCACGGTTGCTGGGCCTGACGGGGGGCGTGTTCAACTTCATCGGCAACCTGTCCGCGATTGCCACGCCGATCGTGATTGGTTTTCTGGCCAGCGGCGATTCGTTCGCGCCAGCGATTACCTATATTGCGGTGCTGGCGTTGCTTGGGGCGTTGTCCTACATCCTGCTGGTGGGCAAGGTCGAACGGATCCAGTTGTAAAAAAAGGTCAATAGCGCCCAGTCCCATTCCAGCACCAGCCAAAGCACCTCTTTGGGTGCGTCCGGCATTGCCTTGAAATAATAGGTGGTTAGACGGCAAGAGGCATGAAGTGCGTTGAAGGGTGAGCAAAACGCTCACCCTTCAAGCCTAGCGGACATTCGAGAGGTTATTCGGTCAGTTCAGCACACCGTCCAGAATCTCGTAGACGATGCCTGTACCCACAGCAATCAACACCACATCCGGTCCCGAACGGCGCCATTCGTAACCCTGGTACACCGGCAGGCGGGCCAGGGCGCGGTTGTCCAGGCGTTCGCCGTAATAGCCGCGAGGCAGTGGCTCGCCGCGAACCAGGCGCACATTTGGCGGCGGCGGTGCGCCCCGGGAGAACTGGCCATGGTTGTCGTGGATGATCTGGCGCACCGGGCCGAAGTCCTGGGGTGGGCCGCCGCGACGGTTGGCCTGTGGGCCACGATGGTCGTCGCCGCGTTGCTCGTGCTGGCCTTGCGGGCCGCCACGGTCATCACCTCGCTGGTCAGGCGGCGCGGCTTGCACCAGGGCGCTGGCGCCAAGCACCAGCACGCCAAGACCTGCAATCACGGATTTGGGCATTTTCATCGGGTATTCCTCAGGGCACACAAACAAAAAAGGGACGTCGAACGCAGTTCGAAATCCCTTGGTCTTGCTGTTTAGGCCGTGAAGCGGCGAGTTGATTCCTCTGTATCAGGAACTTTACCTCTGGCTACATGGCGCTTACTTACGGGCGTTACGCACACCTTCCGACAGCGCCGCGCAATGGCTCAACACCCCGTCGATGGCTTGCTTGTGGTTGCTGGCATTGGCGATGTGATCGATCAACGCTGATCCCACTACCACACCGTCCGCCAGGCGAGCGATGGCCGCGGCTTGTTCCGGCGTGCGGATACCAAAACCGATACTGATCGGCAGGTCGGTATGGCGGCGCAGGCGGGCCACGGCTTCTTCGACGTGCTCCAGGGTGGCGGCACCGGCACCGGTCACACCGGCCACCGAGACGTAGTACACAAAACCGGAGCTGCCGTTGAGGACGGTCGGCAGGCGCATGTCGTCGGTGGTCGGCGTGGTCAGGCGGATAAAGTCGATACCTGCCGCCTGGGCCGGGTCGCACAGCTCGCCGTTATGTTCCGGGGGCATGTCGACCACGATCAGGCCGTCGACACCGGCTTCCTTGGCGTCGGCGATGAACGTGGGCACGCCGTATTTGTGGATCGGGTTGAAGTAGCCCATCAACACCAGCGGGGTGTCGTTGTTGTCTTTGCGGAACTCGCGAACCATCTGCAGGGTTTTCAGCAGGTTCTGCTTGGCTTCCAACGCCCGGATATTGGCCAACTGGATGGCTGGGCCGTCGGCCATCGGATCGGTGAAGGGCATGCCCAGCTCGATCACATCGGCGCCGGCGGCCGGCAGGCCCTTGAGGATTGCCAGGGACGTGTCATAGCCAGGGTCGCCGGCGGTGACGAAGGTCACCAGGGCGGCGCGGTTTTGTTCTTTGAGTTGGTCAAAGCGCGTTTGCAGGCGGCTCATCAGTGTTTCTCCTGCTGGGACTGTTCCATATGGTGCATCACGGTCTGCATGTCTTTGTCGCCACGGCCAGACAGGTTGACCACCATCAGGTGATCCTTGGGCAGGGTCGGTGCGCGTTTGAACACTTCGGCCAGGGCATGGGCGCTTTCCAGGGCAGGGATAATCCCTTCCAGGCGGCAGCATTTATGGAAGGCATCCAGCGCTTCGTCGTCGGTCACCGAGGTGTACTGGACGCGGCCGATGTCGTGCAACCAGGCGTGTTCCGGGCCGATGCCAGGGTAATCCAGGCCGGCGGAAATCGAGTGGGCGTCGATGATCTGGCCGTCGTCGTCCTGCAGCAGGAAGGTACGGTTACCGTGCAGTACACCCGGTACGCCACCGTTGAGGCTGGCCGCGTGCTTGCCGGTTTCGATGCCGTGGCCGGCGGCTTCCACGCCGATGATCTCGACGCTGGTGTCATCCAGGAACGGGTGAAACAGGCCCATGGCGTTGGAACCGCCGCCGATGCACGCCACCAGGCTGTCCGGCAGGCGGCCTTCCTGGGCTTGCAGCTGGGTGCGGGTTTCCTTGCCGATCACGGCCTGGAAGTCGCGCACCATCGCCGGGTACGGGTGTGGGCCGGCCACGGTGCCGATCAGGTAGAAGGTGTCGTCGACGTTGGTCACCCAGTCACGCAGCGCTTCGTTCATGGCGTCTTTCAGGGTGCCGGTGCCGGCAACCACCGGGATCACTTCGGCGCCCAGCAGCTTCATGCGGAACACGTTGGCCTGCTGGCGCTCGATGTCGGTGGTGCCCATGTAGATCACGCATTGCAGGCCGAAACGCGCGGCGACGGTGGCGGTGGCCACACCGTGCATGCCGGCGCCGGTCTCGGCAATGATGCGTTTTTTGCCCATGCGCCGCGCCAGCAGGATCTGGCCGATGCAGTTGTTGATCTTGTGCGCGCCGGTGTGGTTGAGCTCTTCGCGCTTGAGGTAGATCTTGGCGCCGCCGCAGAACTCAGTCAGGCGCTCGGCGAAATACAGCGGGCTTGGACGGCCCACATAGTCGCGCTGGAAGTAGGCCAATTCCTCGTTGAATGCCGGATCGATCTTGGCCGCTTCGTATTCGCGGGCCAGGTCGAGGATCAACGGCATCAGGGTTTCGGCAACGTAGCGGCCGCCGAATGCGCCAAACAGGCCGCTGGCGTCAGGGCCGTTGCGTAGATCGGTCTGGGACTGAGTCATGGGACGCTCCAGGAAAAAAGGTGTGTAACTGACAATGAGGGCCACTCTACCCCTGACGCTCCCGACTGAAAACCGATAAGATCGCCGTAACCTGTCAGGAAAACTCACAGATGAGCCGAGACCTTCCACCCCTCAATGCCCTGCGCGCGTTTGAAGCCACCGCGCGGCTCAACAGTGTCAGCCAAGCGGCTGAGCAGTTGCATGTGACCCACGGAGCAGTCAGCCGACAGTTGAAGGTGCTTGAGGAACACTTGGGGGTCAGTCTGTTCATCAAAGACGGGCGCGGCCTTAAACTCACAGATTCCGGCGTTCGGCTACGGGATGCCAGCTTCGAGGCATTCGAGCGGTTGAGGGATGTATGCGCCGAACTGACCCAGGCCAGCGCCGACGCGCCGTTTGTGCTCGGCTGCTCGGGGAGTTTGCTGGCGCGCTGGCTGATCCCGCGCTTGGGGCGTTTGAACTCAGACTTGCCGGACTTGCGCCTGCACCTGTCAGCAGGTGACGGCGACCTTGATCCTCGGCGCCCCGGCCTGGATGCCCTGCTGGTCTTCGCCGAGCCACCGTGGCCGGCGGACATGCAGGTGTATGAGCTGACCAGTGAGCGCATCGGCCCGGTGATGAGCCCGCGCTTCAACGGTTACGAACGGCTGCGCCAGGCGCCCGCCTCGTCTTTATGTGGCGAAGCGCTGCTGCACACGACCTCGCGCCCCCAAGCCTGGCCCAGTTGGGCGCAGCAACACGGCATCGAACCCGGCGCGTTGAAACACGGCCAGGGTTTTGAGCATTTGTATTATTTGCTGGAAGCAGCAGTGGCCGGGCTGGGTGTGGCGATCGCGCCGCAGCCGTTGGTGGCCGAGGACGTGCGTGCAGGTCGGCTGGTGGCGCCGTGGGGTTTCAGTGAAACCCCGGCGCACCTGGCATTGTGGCTGCCCAAACGCGCCGCAGACGGGCGCGCCGGGCAACTGGCGCAGTGGCTCAAGGCTGAGCTTTCGCGCCAGCCGGGGAGTTAATCACCACGCTTGCACAGCAGATAAGCGGCGAGCAGGCCCAATGCACCGACAGCCACACCGGCTGTAGTCCATGGGTGCTCTTGCGCGTAATCCCGGGTAGCGACACCGGTTTCGCGGATTTTGACTTTGCTTTCTTCATAGGCGTCGCTGATCAGGTGGCGGGAGTGCTTGAGGGCATTCTCGGCATTGCTTTTCAGGGCCTTCAAGGTTTTGCGCGACTCATCCGACGCATCGTCCTTGAGGCTTTCAAGGGACTTGAGCAGGCTCGAAATCTCGGCTTCCATGCTTTCCAGCGACGCTTTGCGTAAAGAAGTGTTGGCCATGTGGACTCTCCTGAAGTGATTGAGTGGCGTGTGTAGATACCGACTCCAGCGGTTTCAGAAAGTGCAGTAAATCTGAACTTTCGAGTAGGAATGGCCGCCAGAAGCAGTACGAACATTGACTGCTACGCTTGCTTAACGACCCTAGGAGAACTGCCATGAGTGATCACCACACCTACAAGAAAGTCGAATTGGTTGGCTCATCGACCACGAGTATCGAGGACGCCATCAACAATGCCATTGCTGAAGCCAACAAGAGCATCAAGCACTTGGAGTGGTTTGAGGTGACTGAAACCCGCGGGCATATCGAAAACGGCAAGGTCGCCCACTACCAGGTCACCCTCAAGGTGGGGTTCCGAATTGCCAGTAGTTGATCGGGCGAGTTGAACTTTGCCGGCTGGCCGATTGCCATAACCTGCGCTACAACCAATGGGTGCCGACGCCACAAGCGTCGGCACGCTCTTTTTGATCAGCGCAAGGAAAGTAACGGATGAAGAAGTTCCTGTTAGCGGTAGGTTTGTTGAGCATTGCCGGCACAGCCCTGGCGGCGGGCAAGCCTTGTGAGGAGCTGAAAAGCGAAATTGCCGCGAAAATCGACGCCAAGGGCGCTTCGGGTTATTCGCTGGAAGTGGTGGATAAAGGCGCCTCGACCGACGCTAAAGTGGTCGGTAGCTGTGAAGGCGGCACCAAGGAAATCGTCTACAAACGCGGTTGATTGCGTGTTTCAGACATAAAAAACCGACGCAGGTGCGTCGGTTTTTTTTCGCCTGGGTTTTAGCCCTTCATCAACTGCGCCAGCAGCTCGTAGGAATGAATCCGGTCGGCGTGTTCATACAGGTCGCTGGTAAAGATCAGCTCGTCGGCGCCGGTTTGCTCGATCAACACCTCCAGTTTGGCGCGGATCTTCGCCGGGCTGCCGACCATTGCCAGGCCGAGGAAGCTTCCCACCGCATCTTTCTCATGGGGCAGCCACAGGCCGTCCATGGTATCGACCGGCGGGCGCTGCACCAGGCTTTGCCCACGCATCAACGCGAGGATGCGTTGGTACACCGAGGTGGCCAGGTAGTCGGCCTGTTCATCGGTGTCAGCGGCCACCAGCGGAATGCCGAGCATCACATAAGGCTTGTCCAGCACCGCCGATGGTTTGAAGTGATTGCGGTACACGCGAATCGCTTCATGCATCAGGCGAGGTGCGAAATGGGAGGCGAAGGCGTAGGGCAAACCGCGCTCGCCTGCCAGTTGTGCGCTGAACAGGCTGGAACCGAGCAACCAGACCGGCACGTTGGTGCCGGTGCCGGGTACGGCAATGATGCGTTGGTCGGGTGTCCGTGGGCCCAGGTAGGCCATCAGCTCGGCAACATCTTCAGGGAACTCATCGGCGCTGCCGGAGCGTTCTCTGCGCAGAGCGCGCGCGGTCATTTGATCGGAACCCGGCGCACGGCCCAGGCCCAGATCGATACGGCCGGGGTAGAGGCTTTCCAGGGTGCCGAACTGTTCGGCGATCACCAGCGGCGCGTGGTTGGGCAGCATCACGCCACCGGAGCCGACGCGGATCGTCGACGTACCGCCCGCCAGATAACCCAGCAACACCGAGGTGGCCGAGCTGGCGATGCCGTCCATATTGTGGTGTTCAGCCACCCAGAAACGGTTGTAGCCAAACTTTTCCACATGCTGGGCCAGGTCCAGGGAATTGCGCAGCGACTGCGCCACACTGCCATTGGCCCGCACGGGCACCAGGTCGAGGGTCGAGAACTTCACGTCGGACAGCGATTTCATAAGCCTGCTTCTCCAATAGGGGCGCAGGCTTTTTAGACGATCCAAAACCTGCCGCTTCATGTGCATGCTCTATGCAATGAGGGCATATACCCGAGATTCAATAGCTGAGCAGAAATTTCCTACTGGATTGCTAGGTTTCTCCGACAAGAAGATGAACTTTGCCAAGCGGTCTATCCTCAGAACCCTTACTGACGCAAAACCACCGTTCGAGGAGACCGCTATGAGTATCGTTAAAAAAGCATCCGCGCATTGGGAAGGTGACCTGAAGACGGGCCTGGGGTCTATCTCCACGGAAACCGGCGTGTTGCGCGAAGCGCCCTACGGCTTCAAGGCACGTTTTGAAGGCGGCAAGGGTACTAACCCGGAAGAACTGATTGGTGCGGCGCATGCCGGCTGTTTCTCCATGGCGTTTTCCATGATTCTGGGCGATGCGGGGCTCAAGGCTGACAGCATCGACACCCAGGCCGAAGTGACGCTGGACCAGGTCGATGGCGGCTTTGCTATTACGGCTGTGCACCTGATCCTGAAAGCCAAGATCCCAGGCGCGAGCCAGGCGCAGTTCGATGAGCTAAGCAAGAAGGCGAAGGAAGGCTGCCCGGTGTCCAAAGTGTTGAATGCAACAATCAGCCTGGACGCCACGCTGGTCAACTGACCGCGTAGGTCCACTGTGGGAGGGGGCTTGCCCCGATAGCGGTCTTTCAGTCATATAAATGTCGACTGATCCACCGTTATCGGAAGCAAGCCCCCTCCTACATTCAGTTCTGCGTTAAATCAGAACTCGTGTTTCCAAACTGTGGTCGAATAGCCATATGCAGCCTAGGCGCACACCCGTGCGCAGTGCATTCAGGGAGCTTCACACATGAAACGTTTTGCCTTGGCGATCATCTGCGGTGTGTTGGCCACTTCGGCCGTGGCCGCGCCGAAAGATTGTGAAGAGCTCAGGAAAGAGATCGAGGTCAAGATCCAGGCTAACGCGGTGCCGTCCTACACCCTGGAGATCGTCAGCAAGGAAGAAGCTGATAAGCACGACGTAGCCATGGTCGTCGGCAGTTGTGAGAACGGCACCAAGGCGATCGTCTACCAAAAAAATAACGACTGATCAGAGGCAGTTCACGCTGCGCTCTTCAGCCAGTAACTGGCGGGCGGCGTTATACAGGCGGATATTTGGCGTGTAGCCCAACGAGCGTCCTTCCAGGCGATAACGTTGGCCTGCTTCGAAATGGTCGTACTGCAGCGTAATGAAGCAGGTTCGCTCGGTCGTTTGGCCAAAACTGCTGAAATTTCCGCCCGTAGGCACTTCAAAATCAAAACGTACCATCAGCTCGTGGCCGCCAGGCGGGACTTGGAAGTAGCGTCCGTCATTAAGGTTCTTGCCGTCCAGGCGCTGTGCCATCACCAGCTTGGCGCCCGGCGTTGGCGTGGCAAAATCAACCCATGCTTGTTGCGGATCGGCGGGAGGCACCGGGGTTGACGTACAGGCGCTGATGAACACGGCGGCGACGCAAAGCAAGAGCTGACGCATGACAGGCACTCGATGACAGGACGGGTATCTCGGTCAGTATAAACACGAACCCATCAGCCAAGAGCAGTCAGGTATGGTCAGGCGTTTTCTTCCAGGGTTGATGGTGTTGCTGCTCAGTGGCTGTTCCAGTGTCAGCTACTACAGCCAATTGGCGGGTGGCCAGTGGCAGCTGTTGCAGGCTCGGGAGCCCGTTTCAAAGGTCGTCGCTGACCCATCCCGCCCGCAGCAACTGCGCGAGCATCTCGCCCAATCCCAAAAAGCGCGAACCTTCGCCAGCGAACACCTGCACCTGCCTGACAACCAGAGTTACCGGCTGTACGCCGATATTGGCCGGCCTTATGTGGTCTGGAATGTCTTCGCCACGCAGGAATTTTCCCTGTCTCCTGAAAATCACTGCTTCCCCATTGCCGGTTGCGTGGCTTATCGCGGTTATTACAGCCAAGGTGCCGCACGGGGTGAGGCGGCGTTGCTGCGTCAGCAAGGCATGGATGTGTCGATTGGCGGGGTCGAAGCCTATTCCACGCTGGGTTGGTTCAATGACCCGATCATCAGTTCGATGATGCATTGGGGTGATGAACGCCTGGCCACGCTGATTTTTCATGAGCTCGCGCACCAGCGTTTTTATGTGAAGGACGACACTGAGTTCAACGAATCATTTGCCAGCTTTGTCGAGCAGGAAGGTACCCGACAATGGCGCGCCGCCCGTGGTTTGGGGCCTCTGAGCAATTTGACGTTGAAGCAGCGTGACCAGTTTATCCAGCTGATCCTCGACACGCGCGAACGCCTGGAAAAACTCTACGCGCAGCCGCTGTCTGCCGAGTCGATGCGCCAGGCCAAGGCGGCCGAATTCGAGCACTTGCGCCGTGAATACCGGCAGATGCGCGACAGCCAGTGGGATGGCGACAAGCGTTATGACGCCTGGATCAACCTGCCGATGAACAATGCGCGGCTGCTGCCGTTCGGGCTGTATGACCAGTGGGTGCCGGCGTTTGCGGCGTTGTTTGCGCGCGAAGGCGGGGATTGGGTGAAGTTCTATGCGGCGGTGGAGAAGTTGGGTGGATTGCCGGTGGCGCAGCGCAAGGCGGCGTTGAGGCAGTTGGCGGGGGGTTGATCTTTAGGGACTCATCGGGGGCAAGCCCCCTCCCACCTTGTCCGGCGTACACCTTTCAAAAATGTGGGAGGGGGCGGCGGCCTCAAGCCCGCTGCAAAAACGCCTGATGCATCTCTGCCAACGTCTCAAAGTGCCAGGTCGGCGCCTCGGCATTCAACTCTTCAAAGCTGCCAAACCCATAACCGACGGCCGCTGAATCCAGCCCATTGCTACGCGCTCCGATCAGGTCGTGCTTGCGATCACCAATCATCAAGGTCGTGGCCGGGTCCAGGCCTTCCTCGCACATCAGATGCGCGATCAGCTCGACCTTGTTGGTCCGCGTCCCGTCCAATTCGCTGCCGTAGATCACCTTGAAGTGCTTGGCAAAGTCGAAATGTCGGGCGATTTCACGGGCAAATTCCCACGGCTTGGAGGTGGCTACGTACAGCTGGCGGCCCTGGCTGCTCAAGTCTTCCAGCAGCGGCGTCACCCCGTCGAACACGCGGTTTTCATACAGCCCCGTGACTTTGAAGCGCTCGCGGTAAAAATTCAACGCCTCCCAGGCCTTGGCTTCATCGAAGGGGTAGAACTGCATGAACGCTTGCAGCAACGGCGGGCCGATGAAATGTTCGAGTTTGGTCAGGTCCGGCTCGTCGATGCCCAGTTTGCCGAGGGCATACTGGATCGAGCGGGTGATGCCCTCGCGTGGATCGGTGAGGGTGCCGTCCAGGTCGAACAACACGGTTTGGTAAGGCAGGCTCATTGGTCAAATCCCTCAGCCAGGTGCAGGTCTTTGAGCTTCACGTAGTTCGCGGCGCTGTAGGTGAAAAAGGCGCGCTCCTTGTCAGTCAGCGCCCGGACCTGTTTAACCGGGCTGCCCACATACAAGAAGCCGCTGTCGAGTTTCTTGCCTGGCGGCACCAGGCTGCCGGCGCCGATGATCACGTCGTCTTCCACCACCGCGCCGTCCATCACGATACTGCCCATGCCGATCAGGATGCGGTTGCCCACGGTGCAACCATGCAGCATGACTTTGTGAGCGATGGTCACGTCGTCGCCGATCAGCAGCGGGAAACCATCAGGATTGAAGGGGCCGGCGTGGGTGATGTGCAGCACGCAGCCATCCTGCACGCTGGTGCGCGCACCGATGCGGATGCGGTGCATGTCGCCGCGAATCACGGTCAGCGGCCAAACCGAGCTGTCGGTGCCGATTTCGACATCGCCGATCACCACCGCCGAAATATCGACAAAAGCCCCGGCGCCCAGGGTTGGCGTGTGGTTCTGATAGGTGCGAAGGGTCACGATAGCCTCTCTCTCTTCTGCTGATAGCTGCGGTGGGCGTTGATTGTAATTAAGATGGCCCCATCTTTGTTCTTACATGTTTCTTCAGCCAAGGTGCCAACCGTGAGCGCGAACAACCCTCTTCTGCAGTCCTACGACCTGCCGCCGTTCTCGGCGATCCGTGCCGAGCACGTGCAGCCGGCCATCGAACAGATCCTCGCCGACAACCGCGTTGCCATCGCAGGCATCCTGCAAAGCCAGGGTAAAAATCCGACATGGGCCGGGCTGGTACTGGCCATGGACGAACTGAATGACCGCCTGGGCGCCGCCTGGAGCCCGGTCAGCCATCTCAACGCGGTGTGCAACAGCGCCGAATTGCGCGAGGCCTATGAAAGCTGCCTGCCCGCATTGAGCGCGTATTCCACCGAAATGGGCCAGAACCGCGAGCTGTTCCAGGCCTTCGAAGCCTTGGCTAACAGCCCCGAAGCCGCCGGTTTCGACGTGGCGCAAAAAACCATTCTTGAGCACTCCCTGCGCGATTTCCGCCTGTCGGGCATTGACCTGCCACCTGAGCAGCAGAAGCGTTATGCCGAAGTGCAGAGCAAACTGTCCGAGCTGGGCAGCAAGTTCTCCAACCAACTGTTGGACGCCACCCAGGCCTGGACCAAACATGTCACCGATGAGGCTACGCTCGCCGGCCTGACCGACTCGGCCAAGGCGCAAATGGCTGCTGCCGCACAGGCCAAAGGCCTCGACGGCTGGCTGATCACCCTGGAATTCCCCAGCTACTACGCGGTGATGACCTACGCCCACGACCGTGCCCTGCGTGAAGAAATCTACGCGGCCTACTGCACTCGTGCGTCGGACCAAGGCCCGAATGCCGGTCAGAACGATAACGGCCCGGTGATGGAGCAGATCCTCGACCTGCGTCAGGAACTGGCGCAACTGCTCGGTTTCGCGTCGTTCTCCGAACTGAGCCTGGCCACCAAAATGGCTGAATCCAGCGATCAGGTCCTGAGTTTCCTGCGCGACCTGGCCAAGCGCAGCAAGCCGTTTGCCGCCCAGGATCTGCAACAGCTCAAGGCCTACGCCGCCGAACAAGGTTGCGCCGACCTGCAAAGCTGGGACAGCGGTTTCTACGGCGAAAAACTGCGCGAGCAGCGCTACAGCGTGTCCCAGGAAGCCCTGCGCGCCTACTTTCCGATCGACAAAGTGCTGGGCGGCCTGTTCGCCATTGTGCAGCGCCTGTATGGCATCGAGATCGCCGAGCAGAAAGGCTTCGACACCTGGCACCCGGATGTTCGCCTGTTTGAAATCAAGGAAAACGGCCAGCACGTCGGCCGCTTCTTCTTTGACCTTTACGCCCGCGCCAACAAGCGTGGCGGTGCCTGGATGGACGGCGCCCGCGACCGTCGTCGCACCGTTGACGGTGTGCTGCAAAGCCCGGTGGCCAATCTGGTGTGCAACTTCACCCCGGCTGACAGCGGCAAGCCTGCCCTGCTGACCCACGATGAAGTCACCACGCTGTTCCACGAATTCGGCCACGGCCTGCATCACCTGCTGACCCGCGTCGAGCACGCCGGCGTGTCCGGCATCAACGGAGTGGCCTGGGATGCGGTGGAGTTGCCGAGCCAATTCATGGAGAACTGGTGCTGGGAGCCAGAAGGCCTGGCGCTGATCTCCGGCCATTATGAAAGCGGCGAGCCGCTGCCCCAGGACCTGCTGCAAAAAATGCTTGCGGCGAAGAATTTCCAGTCCGGCCTGATGATGGTGCGCCAGCTGGAATTTTCGTTGTTTGACTTCGAAATGCACGCCACCCACGGTGATGGCCGCAGCGTGGCGCAGGTGTTGGAAGGCGTACGCGACGAGGTGTCGGTCATGCGTCCGCCGGCCTACAACCGCTTCCCCAACAGCTTTGCGCACATCTTCGCCGGTGGTTATGCGGCTGGTTACTACAGCTACAAGTGGGCAGAAGTGCTGTCGGCGGATGCCTTTTCCAAGTTCGAAGAGGACGGCGTACTCAACGCTGACACCGGTCGTGCATTCCGCGAGGCGATCCTGGCCCGTGGTGGTTCACAGGCGCCGATGGTGCTGTTCGTCGACTTCCGCGGACGCGAACCGTCGATTGACGCACTCTTGCGCCACAGCGGCCTGAGTGAGGACGCGGCAGCATGAGTGAAGGGCCTGTGATTACCAAAAAACAATTCATCGCCGGGGCGGTCTGCCCGGCGTGCAGCGAGCCGGACAAGCTGAAAATGTGGACCGAGGACAACGTGCCGCACCGCGAATGCGTGGCCTGTGGCTATACCGACACCTTGAATGATCAAGGGCTGTCAGTGCCTAAGGAGCTGGGGACGCGGGTCAATACCTCGGCACTCAAAGCGCCGGCGGATCCCAAGGTTCAGGCAGTGCAATTCTTTCCGAACCCGAAGCTGAAAAAAGACTAAAAGTTTCACGCACACCTAATGTGGGAGGGGGCTTGCCCCCGATAGCGCAGTGTCACGCAGCCTATGTATCGGCTGACCCACCGCTATCGGAGCCAAGCCCCCTTCCACATTTTTTTGCCTGCGTTTATTCGACTTAGGTCGTTGAATCCGTTCTCCACATCCTTAGCCTGCTATCATTTGTAACCATTGATTGCCAAAAGTAGACGAGCCGCTCCCCAGAAGCGACCGAATAAACCCGTGACCACATGATGAGGTGCACCCATGTCTGATCAAGATCAAGACAACCCCCGGCGTGACTTTTTGCGCAAATCCTTGACCTTGATCCCGGTGGTCACGGTTGCCAGTACCGGCCTTGGCGGCTCGATATTGATGGCCACGCCTGAGCCTGCCCAGGCCACGCCGGCGAAGCCTGCGGCGAGCGACAAGGCCTACGAGCCAAGCTATTTCACCGCAGAAGAATGGGCGTTTATCAACGCCGCCGTCGAGCGCTTGATCCCCGCCGACGCCCAAGGCCCAGGTGCCCTGGAAGCCGGTGCGCCGGAATACATCGACCGTCAGATGAACACGCCGTATGCCAGTGGCGCGCTGTGGTTCATGCAAGGTCCGTTCAACGCCGACGCCGCGCCAGAGATGGGCTGGCAGAGCAAGTTGGTGCCCAAAGAGATCTATCGCCTGGGTATTGCTGCGACGGATGCCTGGTCGAAAGCCTTCAACGGTAAAGCTTTTGCTGCGCAAGACAGCGCTACCCGAGACGATATGCTGCGCCGTCTGGAGGCTGGCGGCAGTGAGGTAACGGCGCATTTCGAGGCGGTGCCGCCAAAGATGTTCTTCAACCTGTTACTGCAAAACACCAAGGAAGGCTTCTTCTGCGACCCGATCCACGGGGGCAATAAAGGCATGGTCGGCTGGACCATGATCGGCTTCCCCGGCGCCCGCGCCGACTTTATGGATTGGGTGGAACGCAACGAGCAATACCCCTTCCCGGCTGTTTCCATCCGTGGCGAGAGGGCATAACCGTGGCGACCATCATGAAGAAAGTGGATGCAGTGATCGTAGGCTTCGGCTGGACTGGCGCGATCATGGCCAAGGAGCTGACGGAGGCGGGCCTCAACGTGCTGGCGCTGGAGCGCGGCCCGATGCAGGACACGTACCCGGACGGCAACTATCCCCAGGTCATCGACGAATTGACCTACAGCGTGCGCAAGAAACTCTTCCAGGACATCTCCAAGGAGACGGTGACCATTCGCCACAGCGTGAATGACGTCGCCCTGCCTAACCGTCAGCTCGGTGCTTTTTTGCCGGGCAATGGCGTGGGCGGCGCGGGTTTGCACTGGTCGGGTGTGCACTTTCGTGTCGACCCGATCGAGCTGCGCATGCGCAGCCATTACGAAGAACGCTACGGGAAAAATTTCATTCCCAAGGACATGACCATCCAGGACTTCGGCGTCAGCTATGAAGAACTGGAGCCGTTCTTCGACTACGCGGAAAAGGTCTTCGGCACCTCCGGCCAGGCCTGGACGGTGAAAGGGCAATTAGTGGGTGAAGGCCGTGGCGGCAACCCGTATGCGCCGGATCGTTCCAACCCGTTCCCATTGGAATCGCAGAAAAACACAGTCTCCGCACAGCTGTTTCAGAAAGCGGCTGCCGACGTCGGTTACAAACCCTACAACCTGCCGTCTGCCAATACTTCGGGGCCTTACACCAACCCCTATGGCGCGCAGATGGGCCCATGCAATTTCTGCGGTTTTTGCAGTGGCTACGTGTGCTACATGTACTCCAAGGCTTCGCCGAACGTTAACATCCTGCCCGCCTTGCGCCAGGTGCCGAACTTCGAACTGCGCCCCAATTCCCACGTGCTCAAGGTCAACCTCGACAGCACCAAGAAGAAAGCCACGGGCGTGACCTATATCGACGCCCAAGGACGCGAAATCGAGCAGCCGGCGGACCTGGTGATCCTCGGCGCGTTCCAGTTCCACAACGTGCGGCTGATGCTGCTGTCGGGCATCGGCAAGCCGTACGACCCGATCACCAATGAAGGCGTGGTGGGCCGCAACTTCGCCTACCAGAACATGGCCACCATCAAAGCCTTTTTCGACAAAGACACTCACACCAACAACTTCATCGGCGCGGGCGGTAATGGCGTGGCGATGGACGACTTCAACGCGGACAACTTCGACCATGGGCCCCATGGCTTTGTGGGCGGTTCGCCGATGTGGGTCAACCAGGCCGGCAGCCGGCCGATTGCCGGGACGTCCAACCCGCCTGGCACCCCGGCCTGGGGCAGTGCGTGGAAGCGCGCCACCGCCGATTACTACACCCATCAGGTGTCGATGGATGCCCACGGCGCCCATCAATCCTACCGGGGCAACTACCTGGATCTGGACCCGGTTTACCGCGATGCCTACGGCTTGCCGCTGCTGCGGATGACGTTCGATTGGCAGGAAAACGACATCAAGATGAACCGCTTCATGGTCGAGAAAATGGGCAAGGTCGCCCAAGCGATGAACCCCAAGGCCATTGCGGTACTTGGTAAAAAAGTCGGTGAGCATTTCAACACTGCGTCCTACCAGACCACCCACCTCAACGGTGGCGCGATCATGGGCACCGACCCGAAAACCAGTGCGTTGAACCGTTACCTGCAGAGCTGGGATGTACACAACGTGTTTGTCCCAGGCGCTTCCGCTTTCCCACAGGGCCTGGGCTACAACCCTACTGGCCTGGTGGCGGCGCTGACCTACTGGTCGGCTCGGGCGATCCGTGAGCAGTACCTGAAAAACCCCGGCCCACTGGTTCAGGCATAAGGAGCGATGACCATGAAAGCATTTGTTATCGCGACGTTGGCGCTGCTCAGCAGTTGCTCCATAAGCGCTGCCGAAACCGACCTGATCCAGCAGGGCGAATACCTGGCCCGCGCCGGTGACTGCGTGGCCTGCCACACTGCCAAGGGTGGCAAACCCTTTGCGGGTGGGCTGCCGATGGAAACCCCGATTGGCTTGATCTACTCCACCAATATCACCCCGGACAAGACCGGCCTGGGCGACTACAGCTTCGACGACTTCGACAAGGCCGTGCGCCATGGTGTCGCCAAAAGCGGTAGTACGCTTTACCCGGCGATGCCCTATCCGTCTTATGCGCGTGTCAGCGACAGCGATATGCAGGCGCTGTATGCGTACTTCATGAAGGGTGTGGAACCCGTTGCCCAAGACAACAAGGACAGCGACATTCCGTGGCCCTTGAGCATGCGTTGGCCGTTGGCGGCGTGGCGTTGGATGTTTGCCCCTGAAGTGGCGGATACACCGGCTGAGGCAGCGACTGACCCGGTTATCGGCCGCGGCGCCTACCTGGTGGAAGGTTTAGGCCACTGCGGCGCGTGCCATACACCGCGTGCCCTGACCATGCAGGAAAAAGCCCTGAGTGCTACCGATGGCACCGCGTTCCTGTCCGGCAGTGCGCCGTTGGAAGGTTGGATCGCCAAGAGCTTGCGTGGCGACCACAAGGACGGCCTCGGCAGCTGGAGCGAGGAGCAGCTGGTGCAATTCCTCAAGACCGGTCGCAGTGATCGCAGCGCGGTGTTTGGTGGCATGAGCGACGTGGTCGTCCACAGCATGCAGTACATGTCGCAAGACGACCTGACCGCTATCGCCCGTTACCTCAAGAGCCTGCCGGCGGTCGATCCCCAGGATCAGCCCCATGTGTACGACAAGCAGGTAGCCCAGGCGCTGTGGAAAGGCGATGACAGCCAGCGGGGTGCCTCGGTGTATATCGACAACTGCGCGGCCTGCCACCGAACCGATGGCCATGGCTATACACGGGTGTTCCCGGCCCTGGCGGGTAACCCGGTAGTGCAGACGGCGGATGCCACCTCGTTGATCAACATTGTGTTGAACGGCGGCACTTTGCCGGCTACGCACGCGGCGCCGTCGACCTTCACCATGCCGGCGTTTGCCTGGCGCCTGTCGGACCAGGAAGTCGCCGACGTGGTCAGTTTCATCCGTGGCAGCTGGGGCAACAAAGGTGCGCCAGTGAACGCCAGCGACGTCGCCGACCTGCGCAAGAACGATATGCGCACCACTTCGGGCGATGATCTGGGGCAGGCCACGCAAAAGCACTAAATCCTGGCTGGCCGCCAAACGGCACTGGTCAGACACCTCGCGCCTCGATACTGTATATAAAAACAGTACCGAGGCGCTTTTATGTCTACGCCGTTGCCGCCCCGTGGCCGGGGCACGGCCACCAACCTGCACAACCGCTTTGCGCCAACGGTCAGCGTGGCCGAGGACGACGGCTGGTACCAGGAAGTACCGCCGACCCAGGGCACCGAAGTGCGTATTGAGACGGCCAAGACCATCATCACCCGCAATACCTCGCCGGACCTGCCGTTTGATCGCTCGATCAACCCGTATCGCGGTTGCGAGCATGGCTGTATCTACTGCTATGCGCGGCCCAGCCATGCCTATTGGGACATGTCACCGGGGCTGGATTTCGAAACCAGACTGATCGCCAAGAGCAATGCGGCCGATGTGCTGGAGCAGCAGCTGTCCAAGCCCGGCTACGTGTGTGCGCCGATCAACCTGGGTTCCAATACCGACCCGTACCAGCCCATCGAGCGCGAATACAACATCACGCGGCAGACCCTCGAAGTGTTGCTGCGCTACCGACACCCGGTGACCATCATCACCAAGGGTTCGCTGATCCTGCGTGATCTCGACCTGCTCACCGAGTTGGCCCGCCAGCGCCTGGTGGCGGTGATGATCAGCCTCACCAGCCTGGACGATGAGCTCAAGCGCATCCTGGAACCGCGCACCGCCGCGCCCAAGGCGCGGTTGCGAGCGATCCGGGTGATGCGTGAGGCGGGGATTCCGGTGGGCGTGCTGTGCTCGCCGATGATCCCGATGATCAACGACAGTGAACTGGAAAGCCTGCTGACCGAAGCGCACGCCGCTGGTGCGCAGAGTGCGGCGTACATGATGCTGCGCTTGCCGCTGGAGGTGGCGCCGCTGTTTGAAGAGTGGCTGGCAGCCCATTATCCGCAGCGTGCGGCCCATGTAATGAGCCTGGTTCGGCAGGTGCGCGGTGGTGAGGTGTATGACAGCCGCTTCGGCGTGCGCATGCGGGGCGAAGGGCCGTTCGCCGATTTGCTGGCCCAGCGTTTCAGCAAGGCGATCAAACGCCTGGGGCTCAATCGCCGTGAAGGATTCAACCTGGATTGCACGGCGTTCTGTCCACCGGGCAGACAGATGGCATTGTTGTAGACTGATCAGCAAGAATGCACCTTGCTTGTAGGAATAGTCGCGTTTTGACATCACTGAAACCCGCGATCTAGAGCGGTTCATTCAGTTTGAGTTAAGTTTCGACAGTTACCTTGCTCAGCGAGTGACTGATGAGTCGGCGCCTGGATTTTGGAGTTTTACAACTATTCCACTGGCCGGGCGTCGAACTGTCCTGAACACTCCCCTGCACTAATCAAGAGGATGAATCATGAGTGATAAGGATAAACAGCCGTTGGCTGCGTCGGCTTCAGCCCCTCAAGTGGCGGAGTCCGCCGATGCAGCGCTAAAGCATATCGTTGACGGTTTTTTGCATTTCCATCACGACGTCTTCCCCCAGCAGGAAGAACTCTTCAAGAAACTCGCCACGGCCCAGAGCCCACGGGCGATGTTCATTACCTGCGCCGACTCGCGCATCGTGCCCGAGCTGATCACCCAAAGCTCGCCCGGCGACCTGTTCGTGACCCGTAACGTCGGCAACGTAGTGCCGCCCTACGGTCAGATGAACGGCGGTGTTTCAACCGCTATCGAGTACGCGGTACTTGCCCTGGGTGTGCAGCACATCATCGTCTGCGGTCACTCCGACTGTGGCGCCATGCGTGCGGTACTCAACCCCGACAGCCTGGAAAAAATGCCGACGGTACGGGCCTGGCTGCGGCACGCCGAGGTGGCCAAGTCGATGGTCGAGGACAACTGCGACTGCGCCAACGAAGGCGAGAGCATGAAGGTGCTGACCGAAGAAAACGTCATCGCCCAGTTGCAACATTTGCGTACCCACCCTTCCGTGGCCTCACGCATGGCCAATGGTCAGTTGTATATCCACGGTTGGATCTACAACATCGAGACCAGCGAAATCCGCGCCTACGATGCCGACCAGTCGGCGTTCCGACCGTTGAGCGGCGACGGGCCGATCCCTTGCGCGACGCCTAAAGCGCGCTTCTAAAACACTTCCCTGCCGGGTAATGCGGTGGCTGCCATGGATGCAGCCAGGCTTTACCGCGCCCGGCGAATGCCTCGGGAGAGTCATCATGCGTGCTGCTCAATTGAAAGCTGTATTGCCACGGGAGCTGCTCGCCTCGGTGGTTGTGTTTCTGGTCGCCCTGCCGCTGTGCATGGGCATCGCGATTGCGTCCGGCATGCCGCCGGCCAAAGGTCTGATCACCGGGATTATCGGTGGCCTGGTGGTGGGTTGGCTGGCGGGTTCGCCGCTGCAGGTCAGTGGCCCGGCGGCGGGTCTGGCGGTGCTGGTGTTCGAATTGGTGCGCCAGCACGGCATGTTGATGCTGGGGCCGATCCTGCTGCTGGCGGGCTTCCTGCAATTGGTGGCCGGACGCTTGCGCCTGGGCTGCTGGTTCCGCGTGACGGCGCCCGCAGTGGTGTACGGCATGCTGGCGGGGATTGGCGTGTTGATTGTGCTGTCGCAGATTCATGTGATGCTTGACGGCGCGCCCAAGCCTTCTGGGCTGGACAACCTGGCGGGCTTCCCGGCTGCACTGTCCGAAGCCATCCCGACCCTTGGTGGCGGGCTCGGCTGGCAAGCGGGTTTGCTGGGCCTGTCGACGATGCTGGTGATGTACCTGTGGGACAAATTCCGCCCGCAACCGCTGCGGTTCGTGCCGGGTGCGTTGCTCGGCGTCGGCCTGGCCACGGTCACCAGCCTGGTGCTGGCGTTGCAGGTCAAACGCGTGGAAGTCCCGGAAAACCTGGCTGACGCCATTGATTGGCTGCGCCCCAGCGACCTGCTGAACCTGGCTGATCCTCAACTGCTGATTGCAGCCTTTGCCGTGGCATTTATCGCCAGCGCCGAAACCCTGCTCTCGGCGGCGGCTGTCGACCGCATGCACAACGGCCAACGTTCCGACTTCGACAAAGAGCTGTCCGCCCAAGGCGTCGGCAACATGCTCTGCGGGCTGGTCGGTGCCTTGCCGATGACCGGCGTGATCGTGCGCAGTTCGGCCAACGTCCAGGCGGGTGCAACCACCCGTCTGTCGGCAATGTTCCACGGCGTATGGTTGCTGGGTTTCGTGTTGCTGCTGTCGAGCGTGCTGCAAAGTATCCCGGTGGCGAGCCTGGCCGGGGTGCTGGTGTACACGGGGATCAAGCTGGTCGACGTCAAGGCGTTCAAGGCTTTGGGGCGCTACGGGCGGATGCCGATGTTCACCTATGCGGCCACGGCGCTGGCGATCATCTTTACCGACCTTCTGACGGGGGTGCTGGTGGGCTTTGGTCTCACGTTGGTCAAGTTGGCGTTCAAGGCGTCGCGGCTGAAAGTCAGCCTGATCGACTTGCCCCAGGAGGGCGAGATGGAGCTGCGTTTGATTGGTGCGGCGACCTTTCTGAAAGTGCCGGCGTTGACCCAGGTGCTGTCGACGGTGCCTGCGGGGACCACGGTGCATGTCCCGCTCAACAACCTCAGCTATATCGACCATTCCTGCCTGGAATTGCTGGAGGAATGGGGTCGGGCCAACGCGGCGAAGGGTTCGAAGCTGGTGATTGAGGCGCGTGGGTTGAAGCGACGGTTGGAAGGCAGGATTCGCACGACGACGGGGATCGGCTCGGCGCCTTCAATCGGCTGACGGAACCGGATCAACATGTGGGAGGGGGGCAAGCCCTCTCCCACATTTGTACTGTGTCGAATTCAAGGTTTAAGCCGGCTGATCCAACGCCAACTCCACCCCCAACTGCCGCGACAGGCACGGCCAGCGCTTCCAGGCGGCCTCGGTGTTCGGGCTTTTCAGTTGCTCGCGATACGCTTCGACCGACTCCAGCGCGAAGCTCTCGTCGTTAAGCATCTCATCCACCGCCAGGTGCACGGCTTGATCCAACTGGTTGGCGAAATCTTCACCGATCAATTGATGGGCAATCACGTTAGCCACGGTGGTATCCGCCGGGATCAACGGCTGACCGAAGTGCTTGATATACACATCGTTTACTTCTTCCACCAGCCGGTGGGCCAGGTAGGCCTCGTCCAGCAGCCCGTCCAGGCCTTCGTGGCCTGCCAGAATTGCGGGCGGTTGCAGGAAAAAATGCTCGGCAATCTTCAGTACCGGCTTGATCTGGCTTTCGATTCCGGCTTCGCGAGCCACGTCATTGGCAGCATCGAGCAACTCCGGCACGAGGTCGATGTAGGCAGTGACAAAGCGGGTCATGACCACGTTGCGATCACCTTCAGCCAGGGAAATGGCTGCATGCAGGTGCGGCAATTGTTTTTCCAGCTGCTGGGCAAGCTGGCCCGTAGTGGCTTCGTGTTGATGGGCACGGGAAATCTGCTCGCGCAATGCGGCGGTGTTCATGAAGGCTCCAATGAATCAGGCGTAGGAAAAGGGAGAAGTTAAGGTAGCTCGTTTATACGAGCGCCTAAGACGCATTTGTCATAATTATTTCATGGTTATGCACAGGCGTTATATCGAATTGCCATCGTTCGTCGGAAAATCGATTCCGCACCCGGTTTTATTGGCTCCGGCCGTGCCTTTTTGCCTCATTTGTCCCTACACATTGCGGGGTTGCAGTCCCTGTCTATACTCGGATTTGTACGCGATTAGCTGATGACGCCAGACTGCATAAGCAGGCAAGGCTAAGCGGTTGTAAGCAGTATGGAAGCCGCTCCCTTCGACGCAGGTGCAAACCGGCGGGATAACAAGAACGATAAGGGGAACCCGCAATGATGCGACATCCACACGTTTGGATGGGCCTCCTGTTGTGGTCGGTATTCGGCCAGGCGCACGCCGCCTGGACAACGAATATGGCGCCAGGGGCAACAGAAGTCAGTCACGCAGTGTTCGACCTGCACATGACCATTTTCTGGATCTGTGTGGTGATCGGCATCATCGTGTTTGGCGCCATGTTCTGGTCGATGATGGTCCACCGGCGTTCTACCGGTCAGGTCGCGGCCAAGTTCCACGAGAGCACCACCGTGGAAATCCTCTGGACCGTCGTGCCCTTGCTGATCCTGATTGCGATGGCCATTCCGGCGACCAAGACCCTGATCAACATCTACGACAGCAGTGAGTCGGATATCGATATCCAGATCACCGGCTACCAGTGGAAGTGGCATTACAAATACCTGGGCCAGGATGTGGAGTTCTTCAGCAACCTGGCCACGCCCGCCGAGCAGATCCACAACCAGGCCACCAAGGGCGAACACTACCTGCTGGAAGTCGACCAGCCGCTGGTGCTGCCGGTGGGCGCCAAAGTGCGCTTCCTGGTCACAGCCGCCGACGTGATCCACTCCTGGTGGGTGCCGGCGTTTGCGGTCAAGCGCGACGCCATTCCGGGTTTCGTCAACGAGGCTTGGACCCGTGTCGAGAAGCCCGGTATCTACCGTGGCCAGTGCGCCGAGCTATGCGGCAAGGACCATGGATTCATGCCCATCGTGGTCGAGGTCAAGTCCAAGGCCGACTACGACACCTGGCTGGGTGAGCGTAAGGCCGAGGCCGCCAAGCTCAAGGAGCTGACCTCCAAAGAATGGACCCTTGAAGAACTGGTGGCCCGTGGCGACAAGGTTTATCACACCACCTGCGTGGCCTGTCACCAGGCCGAAGGCCAGGGCCTGCCGCCGATGTTCCCGGCGCTCAAAGGTTCGAAAATCGCCACCGGGCCTGCTGCCGATCACCTGAGCATCGTCTATCACGGCAAGCCCGGCACTGCCATGGCGGCCTTCGGCAAGCAACTGTCGGAAGTGGATATCGCGGCCGTGGTGACCTACGAGCGCAACGCCTGGGGCAACAACAAAGGCGACATGGTCACGCCGAAAGACGTGCTGGCCATCAAACAGGCGGAAAGCAAATGACAGCCCTCATTGCGTTTGCCCCGACCCGCCCCGCCCATTCGTTTGCAGGAGAACGGCCATGAGCGCTGTGATCGATGACCATGGCCACGCCGGTGACCATGCCCACGGCCCCGCCAAGGGCTTGATGCGTTGGGTGCTGACCACCAACCACAAAGACATCGGCACGATGTACCTGTGGTTTGCGTTTGCGATGTTCCTGCTCGGCGGTTCGTTCGCCATGGTGATCCGGGCCGAGCTGTTCCAGCCTGGCCTGCAGATCGTCGAACCGGCATTTTTCAACCAGATGACCACCATGCATGGCCTGATCATGGTGTTTGGCGCGGTGATGCCGGCGTTTGTCGGCCTGGCCAACTGGATGATCCCGCTGATGATCGGCGCGCCCGACATGGCCCTGCCGCGCATGAACAACTTCAGTTTCTGGCTGTTGCCGGCGGCGTTCCTGCTGCTGGTTTCGACGCTGTTCACCCCCGGCGGCGGGCCGAACTTCGGCTGGACCTTCTACGCCCCGCTCTCCACCACCTACGCGCCGGAAAGCGTGACGTTCTTTATCTTTGCCATCCACCTGATGGGCATCAGTTCGATCATGGGCGCGATCAATGTGGTTGCCACCATCCTCAATCTGCGTGCGCCCGGCATGACCCTGATGAAAATGCCGCTGTTCGTGTGGACCTGGCTGATCACCGCGTTCCTGCTGATCGCCGTGATGCCGGTGCTGGCGGGCTGCGTGACCATGATGCTGATGGACATCCACTTCGGCACCAGCTTCTTCAGTGCCGCCGGTGGCGGTGACCCGGTGTTGTTCCAGCATGTGTTCTGGTTCTTCGGCCACCCCGAGGTATACATCATGATCCTGCCGGCCTTCGGCGCCGTCAGCTCGATCATTCCGACCTTCTCGCGCAAGCCGCTGTTCGGCTACACCTCGATGGTCTATGCCACGGCGAGCATCGCGTTCCTGTCGTTTATCGTGTGGGCGCACCACATGTTCGTGGTCGGCATCCCGCTGGTGGGCGAGTTGTTCTTCATGTACGCCACGCTGCTGATCGCTGTGCCGACCGGTGTGAAGGTGTTCAACTGGGTCAGCACCATGTGGCAAGGCTCGTTGACGTTCGAGACGCCGATGCTGTTTGCGGTGGCCTTCGTGATCCTGTTCACCATCGGCGGCTTCTCCGGGTTGATGCTGGCGATTGCCCCGGCGGACTTCCAGTACCACGACACCTACTTTGTGGTGGCGCACTTCCATTACGTACTGGTGCCCGGCGCGATCTTTGGCATCTTCGCATCGGCCTACTACTGGCTGCCGAAATGGACCGGCCACATGTACGACGAAACCCTGGGCAAGCTGCACTTCTGGCTGTCTTTCGTGGGCATGAACATGGCGTTCTTCCCGATGCACTTTGTGGGGCTGGCGGGCATGCCGCGTCGGGTGCCGGACTACAACCTGCAGTTCGCCGATTTCAACATGGTCTCGTCGATTGGCGCGTTTATGTTTGGTGCCACGCAGATCTTCTTTTTGT
This sequence comes from Pseudomonas arvensis, assembly GCF_056688935.1. Taxonomy (NCBI): domain Bacteria; kingdom Pseudomonadati; phylum Pseudomonadota; class Gammaproteobacteria; order Pseudomonadales; family Pseudomonadaceae; genus Pseudomonas; species Pseudomonas arvensis. Next base: position 61,413 of record NZ_CP162038.1, read on the forward strand.
TCATCGTGATCAAGTGCATCCGTGGCGGCCCACCGGCGCCGGCCAAGCCGTGGGATGGGGCTGAAGGCCTGGAGTGGAGCGTGCCTTCGCCGGCGCCGTACCACACCTTCACCACGCCGCCGGAGGTCAAATGAACACCGTTCTGTGTCGCGAACTCGGTCAATGTGGGAGGGGCGGTGCGACGATTCGACTTGCCCCCGATGGCGGTGTATCGGCCTACAACTTCATTGGCTGTGAAATCGCAATCGGGAGCAAGCCTTCTCCCACCTTGACCGAGTTCGGCCTAGGTGATCGCCATGGCTGACTCCGTGCCCCTCAAGCGCCTCGTCACTCGGCTGCTGATCCTGGTGGTGGCGATGTTCGCCTTCGGCTTTGCCCTGGTGCCGATCTACGACGTGATGTGTAAGGCGTTCGGCATCAACGGCAAGACCGCCGGGCAGTACGAGGGTTCGCAAGTGGTGGACCCGACACGTCAGGTGCGCGTGCAGTTCTTATCCACCAACGCTATCGACATGGTCTGGGACTTCTACGCCAAGGCCGACGAGGTGGTGGTCAACCCCGGCGCCGTGACCGAGATGCTGTTCGTGGCCCACAACCCCACCGACAAGCCGATGACTGCTCAGGCCGTACCGAGCATTTCCCCGGCCGAAGCGGCGATGTATTTCCACAAGACTGAATGTTTTTGCTTCACCCAGCAGGTGTTGCAACCAGGCGAGCGTATCGAGATGCCGGTGCGCTTTATTGTCGATCGCGACATGCCCAAGGATGTGAAGCATTTGACCCTGGCGTACACGCTGTTTGATATCACTGCGCGCCAACCGCCCGTGGCTGCCCACACCGGCGGCTAGCTACTGTTTGCCCCCTCAATCGGGAGAGTGAATACATGTCGAATCATGATACGTACTACGTACCGGCGCAGAGCAAATGGCCGATAATTGCCACGTTTGGACTGCTGATCACGGTGTATGGCCTGGGTGTGTGGTTCAACGATCTCAAGGCGGCGCGCCCGGAATCCCACGGCCCGTGGATCTTTTTCGTCGGCGAACTGCTACTCGCCTACATGTTGTTCGGCTGGTTTGGTGCGGTGATCAAGGAAAGCCGCGCAGGTTTGTACAGCCCGCAGATGGACCGCTCGTTTCGCTGGGGCATGAGCTGGTTCATCTTTTCCGAAGTGATGTTCTTTATCGCGTTCTTCGGTGCGCTGTTTTATGTGCGGCACATGTCCGCGCCCTGGCTGGCCGGTGAAGGCTCGAAGGGCGTCGCGCATATGCTGTGGCCAAATTTCGAATTTGCCTGGCCGTTGCTGAACAATCCTGACCCAAAACTCTACCCCGCCCCTGAGGGCACCATCAGCCCGTGGGGGTTGCCGCTGGTCAACACCATCCTGCTGGTGAGTTCCAGCGTGACCATTACCATCGCTCACCACGCACTGCGCAAAGGCCATCGCGGCGCGCTGAAGATCTGGTTGGCGCTCACCGTGCTGCTGGGCCTGGCATTTCTCGGGTTCCAGGCCGAGGAGTACATCCATGCCTATAAAGAGCTGGGCCTGACGCTGGGCTCCGGTGTATATGGCGCGACGTTCTTTATGCTCACCGGTTTCCACGGCGCCCACGTGACCATCGGCACGATCATTTTGTTTGTGATGCTGATGCGCGTCCTGCGTGGGCACTTCAACGCCGAGCATCAGTTTGGTTTCGAGGCGGCCAGTTGGTATTGGCACTTTGTGGATGTGGTGTGGATCGGGCTGTTTTTCTTCGTTTACGTGCTGTGAGGCTTCTTACCACGGCGCGTGGGAAACCAACTGGCCGCTGAAAAATCCCCAGGTGATCAGCGCCAGGGTGATCACGGCCAGTACGACACGCACGGTCAAGGCAGTGACGAGGCGATTGGAGTTGCCCTCGTCCCTCACCAGAAAGAACAAGCCACTGAACAGGCTCACGACAGTTGCGATCAGCATCAGGGCAATGGCTGCTTTGAGCATGGTCGGGCTCCTGGACATTGAAGAAGAGCTGCGGGCAATGAAAACAAGTATAGCCAGCGCCATAAAACAGTTTCGTCCCGGTATTGCGCCGACAGTGGTGGTGTTGCTGCTGCTGCCGTTGATGGTGGGCTTGGGGTTCTGGCAGCTGACACGCGGGCATGAAAAGCAACGCTTGCTCGACAGTTACGCCGAGCGCCGCGTGGCGGCGCCGATGAGCAGCGCTCAACTCAACGACTCCACAGATCCGGCATTTCGCCGTGTGCATCTGCGCGGTCAATTCGACGCCGATCACAGCGTATTGCTCGACAACCGCATGCGCGATGGCAAGGCCGGTGTCGAGTTGCTGCAACCCTTCCACGACCAGGCCAGCGGCCTGTGGTTGTTGCTCAATCGCGGCTGGCTGCCCTGGCCGGATCGGCGCATCCCGCCCGCCTTCACCACACCAGAACAACCGCTGAATCTCGATGCCTGGGTGTATGTCGCTCCCGGCGAAGCCTTCCAGTTGCAGGCCGACCCGGCGGGCGCGCCATGGCCGCGATTGCTCACCGCCCTGCATCCCACGGCACTGTGGGCGGAGTTGGGTCGCAACGGTTTTGCCTATGAGCTGCGCGCTGACGTCGGCCCTGGTACCTATGAAACGACTTGGCCGGTGGTCGCCATGGGCCCTGAGAAACACCTGGCTTATGCCGTGCAGTGGTTCGCCATGGCCCTGGCGCTGCTGGTTCTTTACCTCTACCTCGGATCGCACAACAAGAAGGAGAATCCCCATGGGAGCGGCCACGAATCGACTCAACATGTCTGACCTGCCCGATCGGCGCAAAGGCCGCTGGCAACTGCTGCTGATCCTGCTGATGGTGATCGGCCCGATGGTGCTGGCCACCTTTATGTACAAGCTGCAGTTCTGGGTGCCGGACAGCCGCAGTTATCACGGCGAGATGATCGGCAATGGCCAGACCCGAGCCGACATTGGCGTGCAAGCGGATGAACAGCGCTGGCAACTGCTGGTCACCGCGCCCACGGCGTGTGCAGCCGATTGCCAGCAACTGGTGTACCTCGCCCGGCAATTGCAGATCGGCCTGGGGCGCGATGCCTCGCGCGCCAGTCATGCGTTGGCGAGTGCGCAGCCGGTGGGCGCCGACTACGAAACCAGGTTGAAAGCCGAATACCCTCAATTGCAGCGTTACGCGCTGGATGTTTCGACCTTTACCAAAAACGCTGCCGCGCCGGGCGATGCGCAGCTGTGGATCGTCGACCCCCACGGCAACCTGGTGCTGCGCTACGACGCCAGGGTCAAGGGCAAGGACCTGCTCAACGACCTGCGCCACCTGCTGAAACTGTCGAATATCGGATAAGGGCATCGTCATGGCCAAACCTGGATTTCGCCTCGCGTTGTTTGCCACCTTGCTGGCGCTGATCGTCGTGCTGCTCGGCGCCTACACGCGCCTGACCCACGCCGGCCTCGGATGCCCGGACTGGCCCGGTTGCTACGGCTTTATCAGCGTGCCGCAAAGCGAGGCCCAGTTGGCCCATGCCGAGTTGCATTTTCCCGACACGCCGGTGGAGGCCGACAAAGGCTGGGCCGAGATGACCCATCGCTACTTTGCTGGCACTTTGGGTCTGTTGATTGTGTTATTGGCGGCGCGCTCGTGGAGTCACCGGCGTGATCCTGGCCAGCCAGTCAAATTGCCGCTGTTTCTGCTGGCCGTGGTATTTGCCCAGGCAGCATTTGGCATGTGGACGGTGACGCTCAAGCTGTGGCCGCAAGTGGTGACGGGCCATCTGCTGGGCGGCTTTGCCACATTGAGCCTGCTGTTTTTGCTGACCTTGCGCCTGTCCGGCGTGCTGCCCGCGTTGATCGTGCCCAGGCGCCTGCAATATTGGGCGACGGCCGGGTTGGTGTTGGTGATCGGGCAGATTGCGCTCGGCGGCTGGGTCAGCTCCAACTACGCGGCCGTCGCCTGTGTCGACTTGCCCACCTGCCATGGCGAATGGTGGCCGGCGGCCGACTTTGCCAATGGCTTTCACCTGACCCAGCACATCGGTCCGAATTACCTGGGCGGCCAACTCGACAGCGAGGCGCGCACGGCCATTCACCTGACCCATCGTCTCGGCGCGGTGCTGGTAACCCTGGTTCTGCTGGGCCTGGCCTGGCAACTGCGTGCGGTGGGCATGACGCGGCTGGCGGGCTTGTTGTTGATCGCCCTCGCTGCGCAAATCTGCCTGGGCGTGAGCAATGTAGCGTTCGGCCTGCCGCTGGCGGTCGCGGTCGGGCATAACGCGGGCGGTGCTGGCTTGCTGCTGACGCTGGTGCTGGTCAATTACCACGCGCGAACCAGCCTGGTCAGGGTGCGCAATCAATCGCCGTTCGGCTGGCGATTTATCCCGCGCAAACACGTATCGGGGCTCATCACCCTTAAAGGAGAGATGCCATGGCGACCGTGATCGGCGCGCGTCACGATCAGGCGATCTGGCGTGATTACCTGGAGCTGACCAAGCCGAAAGTGGTGGTGCTGATGCTCATCACCTCGCTGGTAGGCATGTTCCTCGCGACCCGTGCCGGCGTGCCATGGACGGTGCTGATTTTTGGCAACCTGGGCATTGCCCTGTGTGCCGGCGGCGCGGCGGCGGTCAACCATGTGGTGGATCGGCGGATCGATGCGGTGATGGCGCGCACTCACAAGCGGCCGCTGGCACAAGGGCGGGTGTCGCCGATGGCGGCGCTGGCCTTTGCATTGTTTCTGGCTGTTGCAGGCTTGGGCCTGTTGCTGGCGTTCACCAATGCCCTGGCGGCATGGCTGACCTTGGCCTCGCTGCTCGGTTACGCCGTGATCTACACCGGGTTCCTCAAGCGTGCGACGCCGCAGAATATCGTCATCGGCGGGCTGGCCGGCGCTGCGCCGCCGCTGTTGGGGTGGGTCGCCGTCACGGGGCACATCAGCGCCGAGCCGCTGCTGCTGGTGCTGATCATCTTCGCCTGGACCCCGCCGCACTTCTGGGCCCTGGCCATCCATCGCAAGGAGGAATACGCCAAGGCCGACATCCCGATGCTGCCGGTGACCCACGGCGAGCATTACACCAAGGTGCATATCCTGCTCTACACCTTTGCCCTGCTGGCCGTGAGCCTGATGCCCTACGTGATCCATATGAGCGGACCGTTGTACCTGGCGTGCGCGCTGGTGTTGGGTGCACGCTTTCTGCAATGGGCCTGGGTGTTGTACCGTGGTGGTCGGCCGCACGCGGCGATCAACACCTTCAAGTACTCTATCTGGTACTTGCTGCTGCTGTTTATCGCCCTGCTCGTAGACCACTACTTATTGTTGAACCTATGACTCGAACTCAAAAAACCGTCTTCATCCTGGTGGCCATCGTCGCGTTGATCATGGGCCTGACCGTCAACAAAGTACTCAGCGGCAAAGGCCAGGGCGACCCCACCGCGCTGATCGACGCGGGCATCATCCTGCTGCCGCAAAGCCGGCAGTTGCCGCCTGTGAGCATGACCAATCAGGACGGCCAGCCGGTGGTCATCAACGAGTTGAAGGGTAAGTGGAGCCTGTTGTTCTTCGGCTACACCTTCTGCCCGGATATCTGCCCGACCACCCTCGCCCAGTTGCGCCAGATCAAGAGCGAACTGCCGAAGGAGGCTGTGGATAAGTTGCAAGTGATCCTGGTCAGCGTTGACCCGCATCGCGACACGCCGACTCAGCTCAAGCAGTACCTGGGCTATTTCGATCCGCAATTTGTGGGCCTGACCGGCGCGAATGTGGAGGATGTGCAGAAGGTGTCGAATGCGGTGAGCATTCCGTTTATTCCGGCCGATACCAGCAAGCCGAACTACACCGTCGATCACAGCGGCAACCTGGCGTTGATCGGCCCGGACGGGACGCAGCGTGGGTTTATCCGTGCGCCGTTGAACAACCAGAAGCTGGTGGCGCAGTTGCCGGGGTTGTTGCAGCGCAAGTGAAGACAACACAAAGCAAATGTGGGAGGGGGCTTGCCCCCGATAGCAGTGGGTCAGTCACTAGATACAGTGGCTGACACTCAGCAATCGGGGGCAAGCCCCCTCCCACATTTTTGATCTCCAGTGTTTTGGAGATTGAGGGTTGGATCAGAACGCCGGCTTGATCGCGCCTTTGTACTTCTCTTCGATGAATTGCTTCACTTCAGGCGTGTGCAGGGCGGCTACCAGTTTCTTCACCGCATCCGAATCCTTGTTGTCTTCGCGGGTGACCAGGATGTTCACGTAAGGCGAGTCGCTGCCTTCGATGACCAGTGCGTCCTTGGACGGGTCCAGCTTGGCTTCCAGGGCGTAGTTGGTGTTGATCAGCGCCAGGTCGACCTGGGTCAGCACGCGTGGCAGGGTGGCGGCTTCCAGTTCGCGGAACTTCAGGTTTTTCGGGTTTTCGGTGATGTCCTTGATGGTCGACAGGATGTTGGTCAAGTCCTTCAAGGTGATCAGGCCGTTCTTGGCCAGCAGCAACAGCGCACGGCCGCCGTTGGTGGCGTCGTTGGGGATCACCACGTTGGCGCCGTCAGGCAGGTCGGCCAATTTTTTGTACTTGCTGGAGTAAGCGCCCAGAGGCTCCAGGTGCACCGCGCCGACGCTCACCAAGTGAGTGCCCTTGGCTTTGTTGAATTCATCCAGATACGGCTGGTGCTGGAAGAAGTTCGCGTCCAGGCGCTTTTCGGCCACTTGTACGTTGGGCTGCACGTAGTCGGTGAAGACCTTGACCTGCAGGTCCACGCCTTCCTTGGCCAGGGCAGGTTTCACGAATTCGAGGATTTCCGCGTGCGGCACCGGCGATGCGGCGACCGTAATGGTTTCGGCGTGGGCGGAAAACGCGGCAACGGCGGCGAAAGCAACCAGTAGTTTTTTCATCCAACAAGCTCCTTGTTCGGGCATGTGCCGGCTTTTTACCGGCAATGGCCGTTATTTTCGAGAAAAGTGCACCACCAGCCGGTCGCCGACGGTTTGCAGAATTTGCACCAGGATCAACAGCATCACCACGGTGACCACCATTACGTCGGTCTGAAAACGCTGATAACCGAAACGGATCGCCAGGTCACCCAGGCCGCCGGCACCGACCACACCGGCCATTGCCGTGTAGGACACCAGCGTAATCGCTGTCACCGTAATCGCCGCGAAGATGCCAGGGCGTGCTTCGGGCAACAGGGCGTTGGTGATGATCTGACGGGTGGTGGCGCCCATGGACTGGGTGGCTTCGATAATGCCGCGATCAACTTCACGCAAGGCGGTTTCCACCAGTCGCGCAAAGAACGGCGTAGCGCCTACGACCAACGGCGGGATCGCCCCGGCCACACCCAGCGAGGTGCCGGTGATCAGTACGGTGAACGGGATCATCACGATCAGCAGGATGATGAATGGCAGCGAACGCAGGATATTCACGATCAGCGACAGCAGCGCGTACAGGCCCTTTTGCTCGAACAGCTGGCGCGGGCTGGTCAGGAACAGCAGCACGCCCAGCGGCAGGCCCAGCAGCACGGTGAAAAACAGCGAGCCGAACAGCATGATCATGGTGTCGCCGGTGGCGAGCCAGATTTCGGACCAGTCGATATTGGCGAAGAAACTCAGGAACATTTCCATTAGCGCAGCACCTCCATGTGGACGTCTGCGGCGGTGAAGCGGGCAAAGGCCGCTTCCATGTCACCGCCGGTGACCGCGAGGGTCAGTTGCCCATAGGGGATGTCTTTGATTCGGTCGATACGGCCGGCGAGGATGCTGTAGTCCACCCCCGTTTCGCGGGCGACGGTGCCCAGCAGCGGCGCGTAGGTCGCGTCGCCCTGGAACGTCAGACGCACGATGCGGCCCGGTACGTGGGCGAAGTCGTCACGCTGCTCGCCTTCGTCGACCTGCTCGGCTTCTTGTACAAAGCGCTTGGTGGTCGGGTGCTTGGGGTGCAGGAATACGTCCGCCACCGAGCCTTGCTCGACGATCACGCCGGCGTCCATCACGGCCACCTGGTCGCACACCCGGCGGATCACGTCCATTTCATGGGTGATCAGCACGATGGTCAGTTTCAACTCGCGGTTGATCTCGGCCAGCAGTTGCAGGACCGACGCTGTGGTTTGCGGGTCGAGGGCGCTGGTGGCTTCGTCGCACAGCAGGATCTTTGGCTTGGTCGCCAGGGCACGTGCGATGCCGACGCGCTGCTTCTGGCCGCCGGACAACTGCGCCGGGTATTTCCTGGCATGGTCCGACAGGCCAACGCGGGCGAGCAGTTCAGCCACGCGCAGGTCGATGTCCTTGCGCGACAGTTCGCCGGCCAGGGTCAGCGGCAGTGCCACGTTATCAGCGACAGTCTTGGACGCCAGGAGGTTGAAGTGCTGGAAGATCATCCCGACCTGCTGACGGAAACGGCGCAGGCCGTTGGCGTCCAGTGCGGTGACTTCTTCGCCGTCCACCGTGATCTGGCCGCCACTGGGCTCTTCCAGGCGGTTGATCAGGCGCAGCAATGTACTTTTGCCCGCACCCGAGTGGCCGATCAGGCCAAACACCTGGCCGTTCTCGACGCGCAGGCTGGTGGGGTGCAATGCGGGAATATCCTTACCGGCGACGCGGTAGGTTTTATGGACGTTTTGAAACTCGATCACGTAGCGAACCTTGTGGGGCGCATTGAAAAGGGATCAGCGGTTAGCCGGGCGCGCATTTTAGCCTGTCCATCCAGTGTTTCTTAGCATTTATTTCGCATTCAACCTGTGATTTGGCAATAACGCGATCAAAGGTCATAAAAAAGGAACGGCCCAAAACCCCGTCAGTCACTACTAAAGCAACTCGATTTCCCAGGTGCCGTGCCTGGGGTTTTGCTCAAACGAGCCGGGGACCGCTCTGGCCACTTTGAATAAGGAGTTTTGACTGATGAGTACCAACAAGCCAGCCACCCCGCCGAAGAGTGAACTTGCGGGCACCGACACCCTGGACCGTGGCAACACCAACGCCAAATTGCAAAGCCTGGAACAGTTCCGCTCAGACGCCACTGGCCAAGCCTTGCGCACCAACCAGGGCGTGAAGATTTCCGACAACCAGAACAGCTTGAAGGTCGGCGCGCGCGGGCCTTCGCTGCTGGAAGACTTCATCATGCGTGAAAAAATCACGCACTTTGACCATGAGCGTATCCCCGAGCGCATCGTGCATGCTCGCGGCACAGGCGCCCATGGCTATTTCCAATCCTACGAGAACCATTCGGCGCTGACCAAAGCTGGTTTCCTACGCGACCCAGGGCATAAAACCCCGGTATTCGTGCGCTTTTCCACCGTGCAAGGGCCGCGAGGTTCCGGCGATACGGTGCGTGACGTGCGCGGTTTTGCGGTGAAGTTCTTTACTGATGAAGGCAACTTCGACCTGGTGGGCAACAACATGCCCGTGTTCTTCATTCAGGACGCGATCAAGTTTCCGGACTTCGTGCACGCGGTCAAACCTGAGCCGCACAACGAGATTCCTACCGGCGGCTCGGCCCACGATACCTTTTGGGATTTCGTCTCGCTGCAGCCGGAGTCGGCGCACATGGTGATCTGGGCCATGTCCGACCGTGCGATTCCAAAAAGCCTACGGAGTATGCAGGGCTTCGGCGTACACACCTTTCGCTTTATCAATGCGAAGGGTGAGTCCAATTTCGTCAAGTTCCACTGGCGCCCTACGGTCGGCACCTGCTCCCTGGTGTGGGATGAGGCGCAAAAGCTGGCGGGTAAAGACACCGACTATCACCGTCGCGACCTGTGGGAGTCCATTGAAGGCGGCGACTATCCCGAGTGGGAGCTGGGTGTTCAGGTGATTCCGGAAGACAAGGAGCATGCCTTCGACTTTGACATCCTCGACCCCACCAAGCTGATTCCCGAAGAGCTGGTGCCGATTACGCCACTGGGCAAGATGGTGCTCAACCGCAACCCGGATAACTTCTTTGCCGAGGTCGAGCAGGTTGCGTTCTGTCCAGGCCATATCGTGCCGGGGATCGACTTTTCCAACGATCCGTTGCTGCAAGGTCGTCTGTTTTCCTACACCGATACGCAGATCAGCCGACTCGGTGGCCCGAACTTTCACGAACTGCCCATTAACCGGCCGGTGGCGCCGTTTCACAATGGCCAGCGCGATGCCATGCACCGCATCACGGTTGATAAGGGCCGTGCTGCCTACGAGCCGAATTCGATTGATGGCGGTTGGCCGAAAGAAACCCCGCCTGCGGCGCAGGACGGCGGCTTTGAGTCGTATCACGAGCGCATCGATGCCCATAAAGTGCGTGAGCGCAGCGAGTCGTTCGGTGATCACTTCTCCCAGGCGCGTCTGTTTTTCCACAGCATGAGCAAGCACGAGCAGGAGCACATCATCGCGGCCTACAGCTTTGAGCTGGGCAAGGTAGAGCGTGAGTTCATTCGTGCGCGGCAGGTTAACGAGATTCTGGCCAATATTGACTTGGAACTGGCTAAGCGCGTGGCGCAGAACCTGGGTTTGCCGGCGCCGAAAAAAGGCACTGTGCCGCAGCGCGAGTCGTCGTTGGCGCGCTCTCCTGCGTTGAGTCAGGCCAACTTGCTGTCGGGTGATATCAAGACGCGCAAAGTGGCGATCCTGGCTGCCAACGGGGTTGATGGTGCGGCGATTGATGCGTTGAAAAAGGCGCTGGAAGCTGAAGGCGCGCAGGCCAAGGTGCTGGGGCCGACGTCGGCACCGGTGACCACGGCGGATGGCAAGCAACTGCCGGTGGATGCTTCCATGGAAGGGTTGCCGTCGGTGGCCTTTGACGCGGTGTTCGTGCCGGGTGGTAAAGACTCGGTCAAGGCGTTGAGCGGGGATGGCGTGGCGTTGCACTACCTGCTGGAGGCGTACAAGCATTTGAAGGCGATTGCTGTTGCCAGTGATGTGAAGCCGTTGTTGGACCAGCTCAAGCTCGAAGCGGATGCCGGGCTGATCGTTGGCTCGGATGCGAAAGCGTTCAAGGCGTTTTTTGCCGCGATTGCCCAGCATCGAGTTTGGGATCGTGAGGCTAAGGCCAAGGCAATTCCGGCTTAAGTTTTTGGTTGGTTGTTAGATTGCTATCGGGGGCGGTGCGACGATTCGACTTGCCCCCGATGGCTTCACTCCGCCTTGCGCGGAATCAAAACCACCTGCGCCGGAATGTTCTTCAGAATCTGCCGGTGAATCTTCAGTTCATACGCCGAATCAATGTGCTTCACCCGTTTGGTCAGCAACGTGGCCAACCACGGGTAATCTTCGGTGCGCGGCGCCTGGATGCTCACGTCACACTGGTAATTCACCACGTCGGTGGCGATTGCGTCCAACTGATGGCGCAGCTCTTCGATATTGGTGAGGTTCAAGGCCACCGTGGTGCTGGGCGCTGCCGGGTCGATGACCTTGGCGGCGGGTTTGGCTTCGGCGGCTTTGAGGGCCTCTTCGGCTTTATCCAGTTCGACCTTGCGGGCGTGGGTGATAGCGCTGTTGACGCCGCCGGTCAGGGCCGGTGCCTTGGGCATCAGCGCGCGGGCGCGGCTCAGGGCGGTGGCGGCGGCATTGACGTCACCTTTTTGCAGCACGATCTGGCTGCGCTGCAGGTAGGCTTCGGCCAATTGGCGCTGGTAAGGCTCCAGCGTCGGGTCGTTGGGCGACTGGGCCTGTAGCGTGGCCAGTTGGTCTTCGGCAGTGGCAAGCTCGCTGCTGGCGAGGTTTTGCTCCAGCTGCGCGATGGCGGCAGCACGCGGGTCCGTGGCCTCGGGGGCGGCGGGCGGTGTGCTTTGACAGGCGCCCAGCAGCAGGGAAAATGCGGCAAGGAGCAGATAACGGGAGGTGAACAGCTTCATTCCTGCGACTCTCTATTTGCGCAAAAAGCGAGCAAGTCTACACCCCTCGACGGGGCAGGACAAAACTCAGCAGAAACAGGGCGGCCGCCGCGACCACAATCGACGGCCCAGCCGGCGTGTCCTTGAACCAGGACAGCGCCAGGCCCCCGCACACTGCCAGCATCCCCAGCAGGCTGGCGCCAATTGCCATCTGCTCGGGTGAGCGGGCGTGGCGTTGGGCGGCGGCGGCGGGAATGATCAGCAGCGACGTGATCAACAATACGCCGACAATCTTCATCGCGACAGCGATCACCACGGCGATCAACAGCATCAGGGCCATGCGCAACCCCGACACGGGCAGGCCTTCGACCCTGGCCAATTCTTCGTGCACCGTGATTGCCAGCAGCGGGCGCCACAGGGCAACCAGCAGCACCAGCACGGCTGCACTGCCGCCGAGGATCCAGGCAAGATCGGTGGGGCTGATGGCCAACAGATCGCCGAACAGATAGGCCATCAAGTCGATGCGCACTTCATGCATGAAGCTCAGTACTACCAGGCCCAAGGACAGTGTGCTCGGCGCCAGGATGCCCAGCAGGGTGTCCGAGGCCAGTGGCTGGCGCTGTTGCAGGGTCACCAGCAGTACCGCCAGCAGCAGGCAGCCTACAGTCACGGCGATGGTCGGGCTCACATCCAGCAAGAAGCCCATGGCCACGCCCAGCAACGCGGCGTGGGACAAGGTGTCGCCAAAGTACGCCATGCGCCGCCAGACCACGAACGAGCCCAGTGGGCCTGCCACCAGCGCCAGAGCCAATCCTGCCAGCAGGGCGTAAAGCAGAAAATCAGCCATGCTTGCAGCCATCTCCATGAACGTGGGTGTGGGGCGTCGCGCTATCGTCCACGACTGCGCCATGCAGATCATGGGCGTGGTCGTGATGGTGGTGGTAGATCGCCAGGCTCTGGGCGTTCTTGCCGAACAACTCGACAAACGCCGGGTCGCCGCTGACCTGTTCCGGGTGGCCGGAACAGCACACGTGGCGGTTGAGGCATACCACCTGGTCGGTGGTGCTCATCACCAGGTGCAAATCATGGGAGACCATCAGCACGCCGCAGCCATGGCGGTCGCGCAGGCGAGTGATGAGGCTGTACAGCTCGGCCTGGCCTGCGACGTCGACGCCCTGTACGGGTTCATCGAGTACCAGCAGTTCTGGCTCGCGCAACAGGGCGCGGGCCAGCAGCACGCGCTGCATTTCGCCACCGGAGATGCTTTGCACGGGGCTGTCGATCACCTGTTCGGCACCGACTTCCTTGAGTGCAGCTTGTGCGCGGACACGATCTACGCCGGGCACCAGGCGCAGGAAGCGCAGCACGGAGAGCGGCAAGGTTGGATCGACGTGCAGTTTCTGCGGCATGTAGCCGACGCGCAGCTTGGGCTTGCGCCACACGCTGCCGGTGTCGGGCTTGAGCAGGCCAAGCACGGCACGCACCAAGGTGGTCTTGCCGGCGCCATTCGGGCCGATCAGGGTAACGATCTGCCCCGGCTCTACGCTCAGTGCGATGTTATCCAGCACATTTTGCCCGGCGAACGTGACCCCAACCTGCTCCAAGCGGATTAACGCGTTGCTCATCAAGCCCCCTGGCAGCCCGAGCACAGGCCGACCACTTCGACCGTTTGCCCCTCGACCTTGAACCCGACGTCGGCGGAGCTTTTGATAATCGCGTCACTGATGCTTTTTTGTTCAAGCTCGATGGCGGCGTGGCACTCGCGGCAGATCAGGAACTGGCCCTGGTGCGCGTGTTCCGGGTGGTTGCAGCCAACAAAGGCATTGAGCGAGGCGATGCGGTGCACCAGGCCGTTTTCCAGCAGGAAATCCAGCGCGCGGTACACGGTGGGCGGCGCGGCGCGGCGGCCGTCCTGCTCGCTGAGCACGCCCAGGATGTCGTAGGCGCCCAGCGGCTTATGGCTCTGCCACACCAGTTCCAGCACCCGGCGACGCAAGGCGGTAAGGCGCAGGCCCTTCTGCGCACAGAGAGTGTCGGCTTCCGACAGCGCAGTGTGCACGCAGTGAGAGTGGTCGTGGGGACGGCTGGCAAGCGGTGTTTTAGGCATGAGCGGCGACAGACATTTGATAGAGACGTTATTATGTTACCCGTTCCTACGCCATTGAGTGGTCATCGTGTCCCGACTTTTTCCCGTTTTTGTCGTTTTTATCACCAGTTTGTTTATCACAGGCCCAGTTCAGGCCGAGGTCCGGGTACTCACCAGCATCAAGCCACTGCAACTGATTGCCACGGCTGTGCAGGACGGTGTGGCTGTTCCGGAGGTGCTGTTGCCGCCCGGTGCATCGCCGCATAACTTCGCGTTGCGCCCATCCGACGTACGGCGTGTGCAGTCGGTGGATCTGCTGTATTGGATCGGGCCGGATATGGAGAGTTTTCTGCCTCGCGTGCTGAAAGGTCGCACGGCGACCACGGTAGCGGTGCAAGATCTTCCGGGAATGAAATTGCGTCGTTTCGGCGAAGATAGCCATTCCCACGCCGACGATGCCGACGAACATGACCACGATCACCGCCCAGGCAGCTTGGATGCGCATTTGTGGTTGTCCACGGTGAATGCGCGGGTGATCGCGGCGCGCATGGCCGCGGACCTGAGCGCAGCCGACCCGCAGAATGCGGAGCGTTATCAAAGTAACGCGCGAGCCTTCGAGGGTCGATTGGACGCGTTGGATGCCCGACTGAAGAAGCGTATGGCGGGCATCGCTGGCAAGCCTTACTTCGTGTTCCATGAAGCCTTTGATTACTTCGAAGAAGCTTACGGCTTGAAGCACGCGGGTGTATTCAGCGTCGCGGCCGAAGTGCAGCCAGGCGCCCAGCATGTGGCGGCAATGCGCACGCGATTGCAGGAAGTGGGCAAGACGTGTGTGTTCAGCGAGCCGCCGTTGCGCCCGCGTTTGGCCGAGACGCTGGTGGCTGGGCTGCCGGTGAAGCTGGCGGAATTGGATGCGTTGGGCGGGTACACCCCGGCGACAGCTCAGGGTTATGAGCAGGTGCTGGATAAGCTGGGGAATGATTTGGCTGGGTGCCTGGAATCGCTGTAACCCACAGCGCAGATCAAATGTGGGAGGGGGCAAGCCCCTCCCACATTTTTAGAGCGCGAACGGCAGTTGGACAGTGACCTGTTGGCGTTGCGCCAGCCGATGCTCAAACTCCGCAGGGTCATGAATCAACACATCCTGTCCGGCAAACGACTCTGCGGCAATCAGGCGTGACAGCCAGAACCGCACGCATGCCACGCGCAGCATCGTCGGCCACAACTCGGCTTCCTTCGCGGTAAACGGCCGCAGTCCAGCGTAAGCGCCCAACAATGCACGAGCGCGTTGCCCGTCGATGACGCCATCGGCATCCGAACACCAGTCATTCAGGGCGATGGCCACGTCGTAGAGCATCGGGCCCGAGCAGGCGTTGTAGAAGTCGATCAGGCCCGTCAGGTGAGTGCCTTCGAACATCGCGTTATCACGGAATAAGTCGGCGTGGACGTTGGCGCGTGGCAGGGTGAGGATGTGCGCTTTGTGCGCCGCAATCTCATCCAATGCATCTTGCAGCAGGCGCTGCTGTGCGTCATTCAGGTGCGAAATCAACTGCGCGCCTTCGCTGAGCATCCAGTCCAGGCCGCGATCGGTCTTGCGCTCCAGCACCTTTTCGCCTTGGGTCGCCAGGTGCAGGTGGCCAAGCAACTCCCCCACCTGGGCGCAATGTTGCGCGTTGGCTTCCTTGATGTGCTTGCCGGCCAGGCGCGGTTGCAGCAGCGCCGGTTTGCCTTTGAGTTCGCGCAATGCCAGACCGTCGATGGTGCGCAGGGCGTAAGGCACGGGCAGGTCGGCGTCGTGGAGCACGTCGAGCAGCTCGATGAAGAACGGCATCTCGGCGACAGGGCCACGCTCAACCAGGGTCAGCACGAACTCGCCCTGTTCCAGGCTGATAAAGAAATTGGTGTTTTCGCTACCGGCAGCAATCCCCTGGAAATCAAGCAGGCGGCCGAGCCCGTAAGGGGCGAGAAAGGTTTCCAGCTCGGGCCGAGCCAGGGGGGTGAACACAGACATGGTTAAAACTGCCAGTACGGGCGCCGCAGTGGGCGGCGCCAATTGAAATTAAGAAATCATTTCCATTCGAAGATCTTCCATGACGGGATCAGCATATCCGGCTGGTCAGAACGGATGAAGTTCGCGTCGGTTCCGTCCGCGCGTACCAGGAAATACGGTGGAGCGCCTTTTGGCGTGACCTTGATCGCGTACAAAAAGCCGTTTTGGCGGTATTCCTGGATGGTCTTGTCGCCTTCCGTGCGAATGGTCACTTCCGGATCGCCCGAAGGCGCATCGTCTGCCGCCATGGCAGCCATCGGAGCGAGTGCAATCAAGCCAGTCAACAGCAGGCGATTGAATGTACGCATGATAACCTTGTCCCTTTGTTTTCATTGGTCCGGCTATTCTAGCGCCTGACCCGCCGAAAAGGTTGATCCTGCTCATGAGCCAAGCGCCCCTCGTCCTGGTGGACGGTTCTTCTTACCTGTACCGCGCCTTCCACGCGCTGCCACCGCTGACCACCTCCAAAGGCCTGCCGACCGGTGCGGTCAAGGGCGTGTTGAACATGCTCAAAAGCCTGCGCAAACAGTACCCGGACAGCCCGTTCGCCGTGGTATTCGACGCCAAGGGTGGGACTTTTCGCGATGACATGTACGCCGAATACAAGGCCAACCGCCCAAGCATGCCCGATGACATGCGCGTGCAGATCGAGCCCCTGCACCAGAGTGTGATCGCCCTGGGCTTTCCGTTGCTGTGCGTCGAAGGCGTCGAGGCCGATGACGTGATCGGCACCCTGGCCCGCAGCAGCGCGGCCGCTGACCGTCCGGTGGTGATCTCCACCGGCGACAAGGACATGGCGCAACTGGTCGACGGGCACATTACCTTGGTCAACACCATGACCGGTAGCGCCATGGACGTGGACGGCGTAAAGGAGAAATTTGGCGTCGCTCCGGAGCAGATCATCGACTATCTGGCATTGATGGGCGATTCATCCGACAACATTCCAGGCGTTCCTGGCATCGGTCCCAAGACCGCTTCCGGCTTGCTGGTGGGTGTGAATGGCGGCCTCAAAGAGCTTTATGAACAGTTGGATATTGTGCCGACCCTGCCGATCCGCGGCGCCAAGACGCTGCCTGCCAAGCTTGAAGAGCACCGGGAGATGGCGTTCCTTTCGTACCAGTTGGCGACGATCAAGATCGATGTGCCATTGGACGTAGGCCTGAGCGATTTGCACCTGATTGAACCGGACCGCGAGAAGCTGCTGGAGCTGTACACGCTGCTGGAGTTCAAGAGCTGGATTGATGAGATCCAGCGCGATGCCAAGCGAGTTGAGCTGAAGGCGGCGCCCGTTGTTGAGGCAGCCGTTGAGCTCGCGGCGCCGGTAGAAACGTCCTACACCACGATTCTCGACCAAGCCACGTTCGATCTGTGGCTGAAGAAGCTCAACGACGCGAAGTTGTTCGCGTTCGACACCGAAACCACCGGAATCGACGCCCAGCAGGCGCAGTTGGTTGGCGTTTCCTTCGCCGTGCAGCCTCATGAGGCGGCCTATATTCCGCTGACCCACTCCTACATCGGCGCGCCGGAACAGCTTGATCGTGACGCCGTACTGCTGGCGTTGAAGCCGTTACTGGAAGATCCGGCCAAGCTGAAGGTCGGCCAGCACGCCAAGTTCGACATGAACATCCTGGCCAACTGCGCCATCGGCGGCGACCCGGCAAATGGCATCACTGTGCGCGGCATCGCCTTCGACACAATGCTTGAATCCTACGTGTTGAACTCCACTGCGACGCGCCATGATATGGACAGTCTGGCCAAGAAGTACCTGGACCACGACACCGTCAGCTTCCAGGACATCGCCGGCAAAGGCGCCAAGCAGCTGACGTTCGACCAGATCGCGCTTGAGCAGGCCGGCCCCTATGCGGCCGAGGATGCGGATGTGACCTTGCGGTTGCACCAGGCGCTGCACGCGCAGTTGGCTGCTATCCCGAGCCTGGCCAGTGTGCTGACGGACATCGAAATCCCTCTGGTGCCGGTGCTGGCGCGTATCGAACGCCAGGGCGCCTTGGTGGATGCCCAGTTGCTTGGCGTTCAGAGCATCGAGTTGGGCAACAAGATGGTAGAGCTGGAGCGCCAGGCATTCGAGATCGCCGGTGAGGAGTTCAACCTGGGCTCGCCCAAGCAACTCGGGGCGATTCTCTATGAAAAGCTGGGCCTGCCGGTACTGAAGAAGACGGGCAAGGGGCAGGCGTCTACTGCCGAAGAAGTGCTGGCCAAGCTGGCCGAAGATGATTACCCGCTGCCCAAGGTATTGATGCAGTACCGCAGCATGAGCAAGCTGAAAAGCACCTACACCGACCGCCTGCCCGAGCAGATCAACCCGCGCACCGGGCGGGTTCACACCTCTTATCACCAGGCCGTGGCGGCGACCGGGCGCTTGTCTTCCAGTGACCCGAACCTGCAGAACATCCCTGTGCGTACCGCCGAAGGGCGGCGGATTCGTCAGGCATTCGTGGCGCCAAAGGGCTACAAACTGCTGGCGGCGGACTATTCGCAGATCGAGCTGCGGATCATGGCGCACTTGTCCAAGGACGAGGGTTTGATGAATGCGTTCCGCAACGATCTGGACGTGCACACCGCCACGGCAGCCGAGGTGTTTAAGGTTGAATTGACTGAGGTCACGTCCAATCAGCGTCGCAGCGCCAAGGCGATCAACTTCGGCCTGATCTACGGCATGGGCGCGCAAAAACTCGGCAAGGACATCGGCGTCGATACCAAGACGGCCAAGGCCTATATCGACGTGTACTTTGCCCGCTACCCTGGCGTTCGCGAGTACATGGAGCGCACCCGCGCCCAGGCTGCCGACCAGGGTTATGTAGAAACCTTCTTCGGTCGCCGGCTGTATCTGCCGGATATCAATTCCAATAAGCCTCAGGAGCGCGCAGCCGCAGAACGCACGGCGATCAACGCGCCGATGCAGGGCACCGCGGCGGACATCATCAAGAAAGCCATGGTGCTGGTGGACAACTGGCTGACCGACTCGGGCCTGGATGCCAAGGTGATCCTGCAGGTACACGACGAATTGGTGCTGGAGGTGCGAGAGGATCTGGTCGCGCAAGTCAGCGAGAAGATTCGCGAACACATGAGCGCGGCAGCACAGTTGGATGTGCCTTTGGTTGTCGACGTGGGCGTGGGCGATAATTGGGACGAAGCCCACTGATATCGGGCATTTGCCACCGCCGACGGTGGTGGCAGAGTGCTTTAGTTCAGAAGTCGCCGTGGGTTATTTCCAATAGTTTTTTGATCCTGTCGGAACTTAACCCGTGAACTGCTACTCAGAGTTACTGAATGGGTGGTGAAGCCCTTCAATGCTCCTATGTTGTGTTAAGTGTTGGCAGATATCTGGACCCCGCCCTAGCGGTCCAGTACTTGAACCCCGAACTTCCCCTCCCCATACGAAGTCCGGGGTTTTTTTTGCCCCCAAGAAAGTGAATCGCGAAAGTTACTCCGCGATTTCCGCGCCCTTGTCGGCCAATTCCATCCAGCCGGCCAGCACGGTGTAGGCGTCTTCCAGGCCCATGCGCTTAGGCGCCGAGAACAGCTGGATGGTGATCGCATCGCCCCAACCCTTGCGGATTTCTGACTGCACTTTGAGCAGCGTGTTCTTGGCGGCGCCGTAGGTCAGCTTGTCGGCCTTGGTCAGCAGGATATGCATCGGCATGCCGCTGGCGACGGCCCAGTCGAGCATTAGCAGGTCGAAATCGGTCATTGGATGACGGATGTCCATCATCAGAATCAATCCCTTCAAACTCTCCCGGCCACCCAGGTAAGCCTCAAGGTGACGCTGCCAGTGCAGCTTCAGCGGGATAGGTACTTTTGCATAACCGTAGCCGGGCAGGTCGACCAGACGCCGATCATCGTCTAGCTTGAAGAAATTGAGCAGTTGCGTGCGACCCGGAGTTTTAGAGGTGCGCGCGAGGCTGGCGTGGGTCAGGGTGTTCAGCGCGCTGGACTTACCGGCGTTGGAACGGCCGGCAAAGGCGACTTCAAAGCCCTCGTCATCGGGGCATTGGTCCACTTTGGCGGCGCTGAGCATGAAGGTGGACTGTTGGCACAGGCCGAGGATGGGATTCTTGAGTTGCATGAGATTTCCGATGTGGGCGGTGCCGAGAAAGGGTGCGGCAAGCGGTGTCGTTTCCGTTTCAGTAGCGCCAGTATATAATGCCGCAGATTTTGTGTGTGCTTTGTCCCAGCGAAGGATGAGGTACACGGGAGCGAAAGACCTTTATTGCGCATTAGAACGCAAAACGCTCTCAAACCCTGAAAAGGTCGATGTATGACCTGATGGTTGCTCGCTTTTGGTGCCCTGATGCCGCTTTAAGGCGCTCAGGCTACACAGGAACCGGAAGCGCTGTACAACCGAGTTTGCGTGGCTACGCTGATGCAACACGTGACCCAGGGTTTCAAGGCAATGCCGCCGCGTGGTTTGTGCATGGACTGCAGTACTGAGGATTACCAGGCCGTCATTGAGTTGGCGGTGAGTAAACCCGGTAGATAACTCTTAAACCCTTAGCCGTAGTTGGATTAGCTGATGAACAAACTGATCGTGAGTCTGCTGTTGACCATGGGCATCACTGGCGCTGCCGTCGCTGCAGAGGGCCCCCTTAAAGGTGATGCCGCTGCCGGTCAGGCGAAAGCCGCCGTATGTGGTGCTTGCCACGGGCCGGATGGCAACAGCCCGGCGCCGAACTTCCCCAAACTGGCGGGCCAGGGTGAACGCTACCTGACCAAACAACTGCACGACATCAAGGACGGCAAGCGAACGGTGCTGGAAATGACCGGCCTGCTGGCGAACTCCAGCGATCAGGACCTGGCAGACATTGCGGCGTATTTTGCCAAGCAGAAAGGCAGTGTGGGAGCTGCCGATCCTAAGTTGGTTGCCCGCGGCGAGAAGCTGTTCCGCGGTGGCAATCTGGATAAAGGTCTTCCTGCCTGCACCGGCTGCCACTCACCGAATGGCGCTGGTCTTGAGGCTGCGGCCTTTCCACACTTGAGTGGCCAGCACGCTCAATACATTGCCAAGCAACTGACGGATTTCCGCAAGGAAGAAGGCGGCCGGGCAAACGATGGCGACGCAATGATTATGCGCACCATCGCCCGCAAGCTGAGCGACGAAGACATCGCAGCCCTGTCCAGTTACATCCAGGGCCTGCACTAAGCGCCTTCAACGTTAACGCTCGATTAATCGCGCGATGCAAGCATAAAAAGGGTGGCCCAGGCCGCCCTTTTTTGTGGCCGGTGCCGTTACACTAACGAACTCATGCCCGCGTAGACCTGTCACATCTAAAGGTCGCGTGAGGCGACTTTATTTGTCCAGGAGTAAAGCATGCGTAATCTGATCCTCAGCGCCGCTCTCGTCACTGCCAGCCTCTTCGGCATAACCGCGCAAGCTGCCGACGTGCCGCTTGAAGCCGGTAAAACCTACGTTGAATTGACCAACCCAGTGCCTGTCTCGGTGCCGGGCAAGATCGAAGTGGTAGAGCTGTTCTGGTACGGCTGCCCGCATTGCTACGCGTTTGAGCCAACCATCAACCCATGGGTTGAGAAGCTGCCGAAAGACGTGAACTTCAAGCGCATCCCGGCCATGTTCGGCGGCCCATGGGATGCCCACGGCCAACTGTTCCTGACCCTCGAAGCCATGGGTGTGGAGCACAAGGTCCACAACGCGGTATTCGACGCCATTCAAAAACAAGGCAAGCGCCTGACCAAGCCAGACGAAATGGCTGACTTCGTTGCGACCCAAGGTGTCGACAAGGACAAGTTCCTGGCCACCTTCAATTCGTTCGCCATCCAAGGCCAGATCAAGCAGGCCAAGGAGCTGGCGCAGAAGTACGGCGTGCAAGGCGTACCGACCATGATCGTCAACGGTAAATACCGTTTCGACCTGGGCACCACTGGCGGTCCTGAAAATACCCTCAACGTTGCCGACCAGCTGATCGCCAAAGAGCGCGCAGCCAAGTAAGGGGCTTCCCATGCGCCGCTGGGGTACCACCGAACGTGTCGTTGGCCTGCATGACCCGCAGGTCAATGAACATCATCTGGAATCGACAGGCTTGCCGGCAGACAATCGTCTGCGCCTGCTCAGTTTCAATATCCAGGTGGGTAACAGTACCGAGAAGTACCGGCACTACCTCACCCGTGGCTGGCAGCACTTGCTGCCCCACAACGGGCGGGCCGGTAACCTGCAGAAGATCGGCGACCTGCTGAATGATTTCGACCTGGTCGCCCTGCAGGAAGCCGACGGCGGCAGCATACGCTCGGGCTACATCAATCAGGTGGAGCATCTGGCCCACCTTGGGGCTTTCCCCTACTGGTATCAGCAACTCAATCGCAACTTGGGGCGCCTGGCGCAGCACAGCAATGGTGTGCTCAGCCGCTTGAAACCAACTGCGATCGAAGACCATCCGTTGCCGGGCCCCAAGGGGCGTGGCGCGATCCTCGTGCGTTTTGGCGAAGGGCCTGAAGCCTTGGTGGTGGTGATGATGCACCTGGCACTTGGCGGGCGTACGCGCAACCTGCAGTTGGCTTACGTGCGTGAGTTGATTGGCAAATACAAGCACCAGGTATTGATGGGGGATATGAACACCCACGCCAACGACCTGCTGCAGAATTCCCCGTTGCGCGACCTCGGGCTGCTGGCGCCGCAAGTCGAGGCCACGTTTCCCAGTTGGCGCCCGCAGCGCTGTCTTGACCATATTCTGCTCAGCCCGAGCCTCACACTGGAACGTGTGCAGGTGCTGGCGCAGCCGATTTCCGATCACCTGCCGGTCGCAGTAGAGATTCGTCTGCCGGGTTCGCTCACGGCTGATGCGTTACCCGCATTGAGCCCAGGCACCAGCGGACCCCTTGCATGAGCGACGACGCCCAGCGCTGGAAAGAAAAATACCTGTTAAGCATCGAGCAACAAGAAAAGCTCGAACGGCGTTGGGCTGCCCGTCTCGACCTGCTGCGCCGTGGGCTGGTGCGCAGCACGCTGGCGGCGGAGGGTACCGACCGCGCCGTTGACCAATGCATGAAGGAAATGCGCGATGTGGTGCGCACCGACGACATGGACGCCGCCCTCGCCGCCTTGCTGCCGCGCCTGGAAAAGGCCGTGCTGGACTCGGAGCAGCGCCGCGAAACCCGTGTCGATCAGATCAGCACCGCGCTGACGTCGCTGGTCACGCAATTGCAAAAGCTGCCGTTGCCCCGTGAGGTGGCACGTCCGCTGAAGACCTTTGCCAAGCAGTTGGATAGCCGCGTCAGCCAGGCCCGTGAGATTCCTCTGTTGCTCAGCGAGTTGAGCGGCTTGCAAGGGCAGGCGCTGAATAACCTGGAGCCGGACGGTGAGACCACGCGTCCTGGGCCAGGTTTGTTGCAGCGTTTGTTTGGGGCCAAGGAGGCCACGAGCGAAGCGGTAGCCGGCGAGCCCGTTGCCAGCCCATCGCCGCCGCCCGTTGTATCCAAGCCCTGCGCTGAGCCTCAGGAGCCCGAAGAATCCGAGGAACTGACGCAAGCCTTGCGGGCCTTTGCACCTCCGGCTCAGGAACCGCTGGCAGCTCAGCCCGAGCCTGCCAAGGCCACCAGTGAAACCTTCGTGTATGAGGCGCCTGCGCAGCGGGCCGAAGAGGCTGCGCCTGTGGCCCAAGCGTCGGCTCCAGATGAGCCTGTGCCACAGGATCAAGAGCCCGCTACCGAAAGTGCTCTCGCCGCCTTTATAGAGACACCACCGGTTGCGGTCGAGACGCCAGAGGAGACCGTCATCGGCAGCCTCTCGCTCCCGCCTGTGCTGGAGGCCGAAGAGCCGGACCCCGACGAGCTGCAGTCGGACGGTCCCTATTCTCTACCGGACTCACCCGAGCCGTCCTACAGCTCCGTGGCCAAGCATATTGAAGACACCCTGCTCGGCCTGCTGGAAGAGCTGTCCCTGCCCGAACGCCATCAGCCACAAGCCGAAGCCATGCGCGAGCGCCTGGCCCACGGGTTGAACTGGTACGAACTGCTGCCGATCCTTGATGACCTGGCGGTGCTGATGCTGGCGATCACCGACAGCGGCCAGCACGAGTTCGAGGCCTACCTGAAACAGCTCAACGAGCGTCTCGAAGCCTTCCAGGGCCATCTGCAGGTGGCCAGCGACGGCCATGCTGACAGCCACTCCGCCGCCAGGGAGCTGGACACGCAGATTCGCGAGCAGGTCGACGGCCTGCAAAGCAGCGTGCAGGAAGCTGCGGATCTGGACAGCCTCAAGCACGTGCTGGAAAGCCATCTTGAGGGTTTGCTCGGCACCATGGACGAGCACCAGCAGCAGCGTGACCAGCGTGAGCAGGAAGTCACGGCGCGCTTGAAAGGGCTGGCCGAGCGGGTTGCCAATATGGAGCAGGAAGCCCAGGGCTATCGTGAGCACCTGGAGGTGCAGCGCCAGAAAGCCCTGATCGATCCGCTCACCGGCTTGCCCAACCGCGCCGCCTGGAGCGAACGCCTTGATCAGGAGGTCAATGCCTGGCACCAGCACGGCAATAGCCTGTCGCTGGCGATGCTGGACCTTGACCACTTCAAGCGTATCAACGATGGCTACGGCCACCTGGCCGGCGACAAGGTGTTGAAGATCATCGCCAATGTGCTGCGCAAGCGCCTGCGGCCCAACGACTTTATCGCGCGGTTTGGCGGTGAAGAGTTCGTGTTGCTGATGCCTGATTCATCCCTGTCGGACGCCTTGGGCGTGGGTGAAGTGCTGCGTGCCGCCATTGAGGCATGCCCCTTCCACTTCAAAGGCGAGCCGGTGACCATCACGGTATCCATGGGGGTGGCGCAGTTCCAGCCGGGTGAGCGCAGTGACCTGGCGCTCAAGCGTGCGGATGAGGCGCTGTATCGGGCCAAGGCGGCGGGGCGTAATCAGGTGCAGGCGGCGTAAAAGATGTTCCATTTTGTAATTTGACCGTCTGACCACGGACGGTACGTTACACTGTTGCATTATCGTCTTCAGCGTACCGCCTACCGCCATGAAATCCCTGTACTTCGCCTTTGTGTTTCTCCTGCTCGCCGGCTGCGCCAGCGGTCCCCGCCTGGACACCAGCCACCCTTCGGCGAACCACGACAACCGTGTGCAGTTCGTGGTCGTCCACTACACCTCAACCAATCTTGAGCGATCCCTGGCCTTGCTGACCCATGGCGAGGTCAGCGCGCATTACCTGATCGGCGACGACGCCTCCGCTACCATCTACAAGCTGGTGGACGAAAGCCAGCGCGCCTGGCACGCGGGAGAAAGCGAGTGGATGGGGCGTACGTGGCTCAATTCCAGCTCCATCGGGATCGAAATTGTAAACCCTGGCTACAAGGACACGCCCACAGGCCGCCTGTGGTACCCGTACTCCGAGGCCCAGGTGAAATCGCTGGTTGTGCTGCTCAAGGACATCAGCAAGCGCAATGGCATCGATCCCAAGAACATCATCGGTCACAGCGATATAGCACCGCTGCGCAAACTGGATCCGGGGCCGTTGTTCCCCTGGAAGCGCCTGGCAGATGAGGGTCTGGGTGTATGGCCGGATGCCCAGGCCGTTGCGCGTTTCCAGGTGCAATATGCTGCGCAACTGCCGAGCATTGCCTGGTTTCAGGAAGAGCTGGCGCTGCTGGGTTATCCGACGCCCCAGACCGGCGAACTGGATGTCGCAACGCGCCACGTGATCGCGGCGTTCCAGATGCGTTTCCGGCCTTCCCTGTTCGTCGGTGAGCCGGATGCCGAAAGTGCCGCTATCCTGCGTGTCCTCAACCGGCGCTGAGTTTTAAAGCGGCAACGCCATGTAGAACTGTGTGCCCTGCCCCGGCCGCGAATACACGCCCATGCGGCCGCCGTGCAATTGCACGATCTCTTTGCAC
This sequence comes from Pseudomonas arvensis, assembly GCF_056688935.1. Classification (NCBI taxonomy): domain Bacteria; kingdom Pseudomonadati; phylum Pseudomonadota; class Gammaproteobacteria; order Pseudomonadales; family Pseudomonadaceae; genus Pseudomonas; species Pseudomonas arvensis. The sequence goes on from NZ_CP162038.1 coordinate 87,162, forward strand.
AGCGCGAGCCCCAGGCCGGCGCCGCCCTTCTTGCGGCCCACCTGGACGAAGGGTTCGAAAATGCGCCCTTGCTGGCCATACGCGATGCCTTCGCCGTTGTCTTCGACACTGATGATGACCCGCTCGCCATGGCGCCGCGCCTGCAGATGAATCTGCCCGCCGTCGGCGGTGTGGCGCAAGGCATTGCCCAGCAGGTTGTCGAGCACGCGCTCCAGTTGCGCCTGGTCGGCATACAGCCGCGGCAGGCCGGATTGGACTTCTACCAGTAACTCGATCCGCTGCGCGTTGGCGGGCTCCACAAAGCGTGCACGAGCATGTTCGAGCAGATCGGTCACGTCGCACGGCCCCAGGGTAAGTTTCTGCAGGCCGTTCTGGTAACGCGAAAAGTTGAGCAAGTCGTTGATCAACTGCATCAGGCGCTGCATTTCTTCATTGACCGTATCCAGCAGGTCCGCTTCGCGGGACTCCGCCGGAAACTTCGCACGTTCGCGGAACAGGCCGAATGCCATGTGCATGCCGGTCACCGGCGTGCGCAGTTCATGGGAGGCGCGCAGGACGAATTCGCTGCGTACACGTTCGAAGGCGCGCTGTTCGGTGACGTCGTGCAGCACCATCACGGCGCCGAGAATATGCCCTTCGGTATGGCTGACCGGTGTGAGGCTGTAGGTCAGCAGGCGCAGCTCGCCCTCGACTTCCACTTCCAGATCGTCCGGCGCCCGCTCCAGGTTGCCGCCGCGCAGCACCAGTTGTAGCTGCTCATCCAGCTCCGGGCGCATCAGCGCTTCGCCAAGGCCTTGGCCGAGGCGTTCCTCGTCCCAGCCCAACTGGCGCTGCGCGACGGGGTTGAGGTGTTCCAAGCGGCCTTGGCGGTCAATCATCAGCAGGCCATCGTCGATGCTGTCGAGCACGGCTTGCAGGCGCTGCTGGCCGGCCAGCAGTTCGTCAACATTGGTCGCCTGATGCTGGCGCACCGCTTCGGCCATGAGACCGAAGCGGCGGGTCAGCAAGTTCATTTCTGCCGCTGAAGAGATCGGCAGCGTGACTTCGAAATCGCCTTGGCCGATCTTGTCCGCCGCTTTGGCCAGCGCTTCAATCGGTCCGCCAAACCGCCGGGCGATACCGTGAGCCGTGACAAATCCGATGATCAGCACCGCAAGCCCCACCAACCCCAGCAAACCCGCGACCAACAAGGCGCGCTCGCGGGATTTGTGCTCGCTGGCGCTGATGTTTTCCAGCGCTTGTTTATGTTCTGCAATCAGCCCGTTGCGCAGCACATTGAAGGTTTCGGTGAGTTTTTGCTTGCTGTCTGGCGGCGGCGACGCTTGCTGGGATTGGTCGAACGCTTCAAGCAAGTCCTGGTACTGGCGGCGCGCCTGGCTGAAACCGGTGCCACGGCCATCGCGCTGCTCGTGGGCGATGCCTTCGTCCAGTAAGTCGAAGTAACGCTTTTTGGAGGTTTGCAGCGCCTCGGGGTCGGGGCGTTGTTCCAGCATCATGATCAACTGGTCGCCCAGGCTCTGGCGCAGTTTCAGGCCCAGATCCAGGGTGACGAAGTTGCTGCGAATCAGCGATTCCTGGGTCTTGGCCATCTGCATCACGCTGACGAGGCCCAGGATCAGGCCCAGCAAGGCGACGGTGATCAGCGCCGAGATGCTCAGGAACAGCCGAGTGCGCAGCTTCATCGCTAGCTTCATAGGGTGCAGCTCACAGGTTGTACTGTTTGCGTTTGCGGTACAGGGTCGACGCGTCGATGCCGAGGGTACGTGCCGCCTGGTCCAGGGTGTCGCTGGTGGCCAGGACTGCGCCGATATGGGCTTTTTCCAGCTCGTCCAGGCTCAATGCGGCACCAATGCGCGGGGCGTTGTTGGTCGGTTGCTCCGCCATGCCGAGGTGGACGACCTCGACCTTTTCCTGCGGGCAGATGATGCTCGCGCGTTCCACCACGTTGCGCAGCTCACGGATGTTGCCGGGCCAGCGATAGTTGAGCAGCGCTTCACGCGCTTGATCACTGAAACCCCGCGCCGGGCGGGCGTATTCCTTGACGAAGCGCGCCAGGAAGCGGTCGGCCAGCGTCAGAATGTCTTCACTGCGCTCACGCAGCGGTGGCAGATGCAGGGTGATGACGTTGAGGCGGTACAGCAAGTCTTCACGGAAACGCCCGTCGCGCACCATGTCTTCCAGGTTCAGGTTGGTGGCGGCGAGGATGCGCACGTCGGCGCGACGCGTCACCGGGTCGCCCACGCGCTCGTATTCCTTGTCCTGAATGAAACGGAGCAACTTGGGTTGCAACGTGAGGGGAAAGTCGCCGATCTCATCAAGAAACAGCGTGCCGCCGTCGGCCTGGTTGACTCGGCCCAAGGTGCTCTCACTGGCGCCGGTGAAGGCGCCACGGCTATGACCGAACAGCTCGCTTTCCATCAGTTCGGCCGTCAGCGACGGGCAGTTGATGGTCACGCAGGATTTCTTTGCGCGCTTGCTCCAGCCGTGAATGGCGCGGGCCAGTTCACCTTTACCGGTGCCGGACTCGCCGAGGATAAGGATGTTGGCGTCGGTCCCGGCCACTTGGCGCGCAGTTTCGAGCACGACCATCATCGATGGGCTATGGGAGTCGAGGCCGTCCTTGGGCTGGCGCACCGCGCCTTCCAATGCCTCCAGGCGTGCGGACAGCTGGCGCACTTCCAACTGCTTAGCCGTAGCGAGGCGCAGTTGATCGGGGCTGCAAGGCTTGACCAGGTAATCAGCGGCGCCGGCCTGGATCGCGTCCACGGCGGTGTCGACAGCGGAATGCGCGGTGACAATCACCACGCGCATCCACGGCGCCTGGATGCGCATTTGGGCCAGCACGTCCAAGCCGTTGTCTTCGCCAAGGCGCAGGTCCAGGAAGCACAGGTCGAACACCTGGCGTTGCATCAGGGCATCGGCCTGGGCGGCGCTGTTGGCGGTGGCGACGGTGTAGCCTTCATCTTCCAGGCAATAACGGAAAGTGCGGAGGATCGCGGACTCGTCATCCACTAAAAGAATGCGGCCTTGAAGTTCCTTGGCTGATTCCATCTGTCCCGCGCTCCTTAACTATGAGTGATGGTGCTTAGTCCCGGAATAATCGGGCAAGTTGCATGGTTTATTCTGATTGATAAAAGGCATTGCCGTGCAGGTATCTGCATCTCTTCCTACAAAGCCCCGCCTAGTGGCGTTTTCATGCCGTCTTGCCACTTCGGCAACCTCACCGTCGCTTTCGATCCTTTGATCCGACTGCTGGTCATCGTGCATTTCGCACGGCCCTTCGGAGGGCATCGTGCAGGATGCTGCATCCGAGTCAAACGCTTATTGCATAACTTGCTGATTTTATTGATTTTTATTTTGATAAAAAGCTGGCATGCGCTCTGCAATACCTCTCCCAACGAATAATCAGAATGCGGGAGAACATCAGCATGACTCGCCAAACCCTCAGCCAAATGCGTGTATCGCCGCTGCGCTTGCAGCAAGGCATGTTTGCCAGCTTGGCCGTGATGGTCACGCTGATTGCCGGCCAGCAGATGCAGCATTGGCAGCAGAGTCAGCAACAAGCCCCGCAGTTCGAACGTCCGGTAACGACCCAGACCCATTTCAGTTCCATTGGCAGCCGTACCGTCGGTAGTGCTGCTGATGTAACCGCACCCCAATTGAGAGTGGCTGACCAGGATTCGACCCTGGGCGAGCTGCCAACCCAAGAGCGCTGGGTGTTCTAGGCAACAAATGCGGTCGTTTGTGTTGAACGTCCGTACGGCATCACCGCTGTTACCTCTATCGAAGCGTAAGGAGAATCACCATGTTGAGTTGGGCAATCACATTTCTGATCATCGCCATTGTGGCTGCAGTTCTGGGCTTCGGTGGTATCGCGGGCACCGCCACGGGGATCGCCAAGATCCTGTTCGTAGTTTTCCTGGTGATGTTCATCGCTTCGTTCTTCTTTGGTCGTCGCGGCCGAGGCTGAATATGACCACTCTGTGCTTTAAAGCCATGGCTGCCGCCCTGATCTTGGGCGGCAGCGGCCTGGCGATGGCCGCCAATGACGGCCAATCCCGGGCCAGCCAATTGCTGACCGCGGACCCGCAGTACCGCGAGACTTGGCAAGACGTGGTGAAAAAAGAAGAGCGCCTGCCGGAATGGGTGATGAATCTGTCGGGCACGGCCGAGCAGATGAATGCCGTGGAAGAGGGGGGTGACCAGTATTTGGTCGGGCCACTTTGTGAAACCGCAGAGACCTGCAAGAGCAAGCGCTTGATCGTCGCCTTCAGCCTCGACAAGGAAGATGCCTACGCCATGTTGGTTGAAGTCCCCGCCGGTCTGCCGGCAGACAAATCGCCAACGCGTCACGCCGACTACCGCTTTATCGGTAAGCCGGATGAAGGCATGCAGAAGCTGCTGATGGAGCAGTTGAAGAAGGATCCGAATTGGTACTAGGTGCCGTCTGACGGCGTTAGTCGTCAACGGGGCCAGCATCCATAGGAAGAAGCAAGCACGCTTCTTTCTGTTTGTGCCGCTCCCCAAGGGCGGTGCATGACCAAGGGGCCGGGTTGCTCTGATCAAATGAGATCGGCGTGACCTACGGGTACAGGGAGTACCTGCGCAAGGGCCGGGTCAGGCGAAAAGCTGCGACGCAGGTTCACAAGCTGAAGGCTTGCTGAACTTGCGGCGGGCTTATGACGCTCATCCATGCCTTTTATGCCACCCATAGCCGCTAATTTTCTTTTTGCTCGTTTCCAACCATTACTTGGTATGTCGAGACGACCATCTATCGAGAAAGTTTTGTTGGGTCTATAGGACAATTCTTACGCGATCCCACCGAATTCCCCGGCATTCCTGCCAATGCACCAAACACGTGCAGTATCTCTGCGCGAGCCTGAATTGGCCGGTTCACGGCATATCCACCTGACAAAATGTCGCATTTGAACTGACCGTTCGGACAGTTATTATGAAAAAAAGTCATGCCGATTCGGCATAGGGTAGGCGTTTACGGCATTAGACGTCGCTCCCTTGCGTCGGAATAGTTGCGCCTTTTTTCGCCTGCCAGTAAGCCATTTCGGCCACGCTGCGGTGACCTTTCATGGAGGCAGATGCACACACTTTTTCGCTTTCGAGCGGTCCAGCTGGCGCATTTGCCTTAAGTTCACTTGAAGTAAGGGTAATGACATGAAGAAGGCAAAGCTAAGCCTCGCCTGGCAGATCCTCATCGGGTTGGTGCTGGGGATTGCAATCGGTGCAGTGCTCAACCATTTCAGTGCTGAAAAGGCCTGGTGGATCAGCAACGTATTGCAGCCGGCGGGCGATATCTTTATCCGCCTGATCAAGATGATCGTGATCCCGATTGTGATTTCCTCGCTGATCGTCGGCATTGCCGGTGTCGGTGACGCGAAAAAGCTCGGCCGCATCGGCGTCAAAACCATCCTTTACTTCGAAGTTGTCACCACCATCGCCATTGTGGTCGGCCTGTTGCTGGCCAACCTGTTTCACCCGGGCGCGGGCATCGACATGAGCACCCTGGGTACGGTGGATATCTCCAAGTACCAGGCGACCGCCGCCGAAGTGCAGCATGAGCATGCGTTCATCGAAACCATCCTCAACCTGATCCCGTCGAACATCTTCGCCGCCGTCGCCCGTGGCGAAATGCTGCCGATCATCTTCTTCTCGGTGCTGTTCGGCCTGGGCCTGTCGAGTCTCAAACCGGAGCTGCGCGAGCCGCTGGTGACCATGTTCCAGGGCGTGTCCGAGAGCATGTTCAAAGTCACCCACATGATCATGAAGTACGCGCCAATCGGCGTATTCGCACTGATCGCGGTGACGGTGGCCAACTTCGGCTTCGCCTCCTTGCTGCCGCTGGCCAAGCTGGTGATCCTGGTTTACGTCGCCATCCTGTTCTTCGCTTTTGCAGTATTGGGCCTGATCGCCCGTCTGTTCGGCTTCTCGATCCTCAAGCTGATGCGCATCTTCAAGGATGAGCTGGTACTGGCCTACTCCACCGCCAGCTCTGAAACCGTGCTGCCGCGTGTGATCGAGAAGATGGAAGCCTACGGCGCGCCGAAAGCGATCTGCAGCTTCGTGGTGCCGACCGGTTACTCGTTCAACCTCGACGGTTCGACCCTGTACCAGAGCATCGCGGCAATCTTTATCGCCCAGCTGTACGGCATCGACCTGTCGATCGGCCAGCAACTGATGCTGGTGCTGACCCTGATGGTCACCTCCAAAGGCATCGCCGGCGTGCCGGGCGTGTCCTTTGTGGTACTGCTGGCCACCTTGGGCAGCGTCGGTATTCCGCTGGAAGGCCTGGCGTTCATCGCCGGTGTGGACCGCATCATGGACATGGCGCGTACCGCCCTCAACGTGATCGGTAACGCGCTGGCGGTATTGGTCATCTCCCGTTGGGAAGGCATGTACGACGACGCCAAGGGCGAGCGCTACTGGAACTCGCTGCCACACTGGCGCACCAAGCAAGCCCTGCCGACGGCCCAAGCCACTCGCGGCTGATCGTAGGACAGCTTGAAGACAAGCCCCGGTAAATCCGGGGTTTGTCGTTTCTGCCAGCCCCGCTATCATTCGCCCCATCTTTCGGGGGATTCAACTGATGCTCAATGGCCTGTGGCTTGGCTTTTTTGTCGTGGCAATGGTGTCAGCACTGGCGCAATGGCTGGTGGGCGGTAACGCCGGGATTTTTGCAGCGATGGTCGAAAGCATTTTCGCCATGGCCAAGCTGTCGGTGGAAGTGATGGTGCTGCTGTTCGGCACCCTGACGCTGTGGCTGGGCTTCTTGCGCATTGCCGAGAAGGCCGGGATTGTCGATTGGCTGGCCAAGGCCCTTGGCCCGCTGTTCCGCCGCCTGATGCCGGAAGTGCCCGCCGGCCACCCGGCCATCGGTTTGATCACCCTCAACTTCGCCGCCAACGGCCTGGGCCTGGACAATGCCGCGACGCCTATCGGCCTGAAGGCCATGAAGGCGTTGCAGGAACTCAACCCCATCCCCAGCACGGCGAGTAACGCGCAGATCCTCTTCCTGGTGCTCAACGCCTCGTCGCTGACGCTGCTGCCGGTGACCATCTTTATGTACCGCGCCCAGCAAGGCGCTGCCGACCCGACGCTGGTGTTCCTGCCGATCCTGTTGGCCACCAGCGCGTCCACCCTGGTGGGCCTGCTTTCGGTGGCGGTGATGCAGCGCCTGCGGCTGTGGGACCCGGTGGTGCTGGCTTACCTGATTCCGGGTGCGCTGGTGCTGGGTGGCTTTATGGCGTTACTGGCAACCCTGTCCGCCACCGCGCTGGCCGGTTTGTCGTCGATCCTCGGCAATCTCACATTGTTTGGCCTGATCATGCTGTTCCTGGTGATCGGTGCGCTGCGCAAGGTGAAGGTGTACGAAGCGTTTGTCGAAGGCGCCAAAGAAGGCTTCGACGTGGCCAGGAACCTGCTGCCTTACTTGGTCGCGATGCTCTGTGCCGTCGGCGTGCTGCGTGCTTCGGGAGCCCTGGAGTTCGGCCTGGAAGGCATTCGCCACGTGGTGGCATGGACCGGCATGGACACGCGCTTCGTCGATGCGTTGCCGACCGCAATGGTCAAGCCGTTCTCCGGCAGCGCCGCGCGGGCAATGCTGATCGAGACCATGCAAACCCAGGGCGTGGACAGCTTCCCGGCACTGGTCGCGGCGACGATCCAGGGCAGTACGGAAACCACCTTTTATGTGTTGGCGGTGTACTTCGGTTCGGTGGGCATTCAGCGGGCGCGGCATGCGGTGGGGTGTGCGTTGCTGGCGGAGTTTGCCGGTGTCGTGGCGGCGATTGCCGTGTGCTACTGGTTCTTTGGTTAAGGTTTAGAGTGCTATCGGGGGCAAGCCCCCTCCCACATGTTGATCTGTGAACACATTCAAAATGTGGGAGGGGGCTTGCCCCCGATGAGGCCCTCAGCGTTTCGCAACACCGCTGCCCTGCTGCACCACCCAGTCCACCACCTGCTTATTCAGCTGATCCCCCGCCAACCCAAACCCTGCCACCACCGCCGGTACTTTGATGTCAGTCACCGGCTGGCGCACTTCAAAGCGCCGGCTGGCAATGATCCGCTGATCACTCCCCCGCACCAAGCGTGCGTCGAGGCGGATCACCACCTCCACCGCGCTGCCCCGGTACTCGCTCTGAAACGCCTGCAATTGCCCGCCCAGCTCATAGTCGGCCTGCAGATTGGTGTCGTCGGTGCTCAACAGCGTCACCCGGCCATCGCGCTGGAAGCCGTCCAGCAGGCGATTACGCAACAGCACCGGCGCGGGGTCGCTCCAGCGCGAGTTGGCGTAGCTGCTGATCAGGTCGCCATTGGGCACCACGGCGATGCGTGGGCTGTCGAGGAACTCGCTGGTTTGTGGTTTGCTCAGCCGTAGCGACCAGCTCACCGGCGTGCCTTGGGTCGTCGCCTGGGCCGAGGCCAGGCGGTACACGTCCGACGGGTCGGCCTTGGGCAGGATCGAGCAGGCGCTCACCAGTGCCAGCGCCATAGGCGCGATCATTTGATAAGCACGCTTCATGGCGTGAACTCCTTGTTCTTGTCACTGCCCAGCAGGTAACCGCTGGGATTGGCTTCCAGGCGGCGGGAGATGGCGCGCAGCGAACCGAGGGTTTCGCGCAGTTCGCGCACGGCCGGCGCCAGTTCGTTGAGGCCCTGCATGCCGCTGTTCACCGAGTCCTTGTTATTGGTCAGCAAGGTATTGATGGTGGCGGTGCTTTGCTCCAGGGATTTCATCGCCTGCTCGGCACTGCCGAAGGCTTGCTTGCCTTGATCATTGAGCAAGCCATTGGCATTGCGCATCAGCACGGTGGTCTGCTCCAGCGCCGCGCTGGCCTGTTTGCTCACCTGCATCAGTTGTTGCATCACCACTTTGATGTCGCCGCGCTGGTCGGCAATGGCGCCGGTGGTTTGCTGCAGGTTGTCCAGGGTTTTGCTCAAACGCTCGACGTTCTCCGAGGAGAACATGTTGTTGGCGTTGTGCAGCAGCACGTTGATACCGGTCATCAAGTCATTGCTGTTATTGAGCAACCGCGCAATGGGCGATGGCGAGGCGATAATCTGCGGCAGGTTGCCGTCCTTGCCCTTGAGCACCGCACTTTGGGGCGTGCCGCCGCTGAGCTGGATGATCGACGTACCGGTGATGCCGGTCAGCGCGAGTTTGGCCTGGGTGTCCTCCTTGATCGGCGTCTGCCCGGCCAAGCGGATACGTGCGAGTACGCGGCGCGGGTCGTTGGGGTCCAGGCTCAAGCTGATCACGTCGCCCACCTTGATCCCGCTGTATTGCACCGAGCTGCCCTGGGACAGGCCGCTGACCGCTTCGTTGAAGATCACTTCGTAATCCTGGAAGGCGCTGTCGACGCTGGATTTGGCCAGCCACAGGCCAAACAGCATCGCGCCGACCACTACGATCACGCTGAACAGTCCGATCATCACATGATGGGCTCGGGTTTCCATGTCATACCTCGTTGAGCGGTTGAGCGGCATCCAATGCCGCGCGGCCCCGGGGGCCGTGGAAGTATTCGTGAATCCAGGCGTCGTCCGTTTCCGAGACGATATCGATGGCGTCCGCCACCAGCACTTTCTTCTGCGCCAGCACCGCCACACGGTCGGTGATGGTGTACAGCGTGTCCAGGTCATGGGTGACCAGGAACACGCTCAGGCCAAGCGCATCACGCAAGGTCAGGATCAGTTGGTCGAATTGCGCTGCGCCAATCGGGTCGAGGCCGGCGGTGGGTTCGTCGAGGAACAGGATGTCCGGGTCCAGCGCCAGGGCGCGGGCCAGTGCGGCGCGCTTGATCATGCCGCCAGACAGCGACGCGGGGTATTTGTCGGCCGCCGACAGCGGCAGCCCGGCCAGGGCCAGTTTGACCGCCGCCAGGTGCTCGGCGTCGCGGCGGCTGAGGCCGGCGTGCTCGATCAGCGGCAGCGCGACGTTCTCGGTCACGGTCAGCGAGGAAAACAGCGCGCCCTTCTGGAACAGCACGCCAAAGCGCCGCTCTACCAGCGAACGCTCATGCTCCGACAGGCTCGGCAGGTTCTTGCCGAACACCCGCACTTGGCCTTCGCTGGGCCGGCGCAGGCCGACGATGCTGCGCAACAGCACCGACTTGCCGCTGCCGGAGCCGCCAACCACGGCGAGGATTTCGCCCTTGTACAAGTCCAGGTCGAGATTCTCGTGCACGCTCTGGCTGCCGAACCGATTGCACAGCCCACGCACCTCGATCACCGCCTCAGCGGGTGCACGGTGTAAGCGACTCACCAGCCCATCTCCATGAAAAACAGCGCGGCGACCGCATCCAGCACGATCACCACAAAGATCGATTGCACCACGCTGGAGGTGGTGTGGGCGCCGACCGATTCGGCACTGCCGCTGACCTTGAACCCTTCAAGGCAGCCAATGGCCGCGATCAGGAAGGCGAAGATCGGCGCTTTCGCCATGCCCACCAGAAAATGCTGCACGCCGATGTCCGACTGCAGCAGCGAGAGGAACATCGCCAGCGAAATATCCAGCGCCACGGCACACACCACGCCGCCACCGACGATCCCCGAGAGCATCGCCAAAAAGGTCAGCATTGGCAGCGCCACCAGCAGCGCGAGTACGCGGGGCAATACCAGCAGCTCCATCGGGTCCAGGCCGAGAGTTCGGATCGCGTCGATTTCTTCGTTGGCCTTCATCGAGCCGATCTGCGCGGTGAAGGCACTGGCGGTGCGGCCGGCGATCAGGATCGCGGTGAGCAACACGCCGAATTCGCGCAGGAAGGAAAACGCCACCAGGTCCACGGTAAAAATCGTCGCGCCGAAGCTTTTGAGTACCGTGGCGCCTAGAAACGCCACCACGGCACCGACCAGAAAGGTCAGCAACGCCACAATGGGTGCGGCATCGAGGCCGACCTGTTCGAGATGGGCAACCATCGGCGTCAGGCGCCAGCGCTTGGGGCGCAAAACGCCGCGGGCCAAGGTTTCGAGGATCAGGCCAACGAAGCCCAACAGTTGCTTGCTGTCCTGCCAGACGGTATCCACCGCCCGACCGATGCGGGCCAGCACTTGGATACCGGCAGCCTCTTCCGGCGCTTTTTCCGGTACGCAAAAGTCATTGAGGGAGCGGTAGACGGTCTTGAGCAAGGCACGGTCGGCAGCGGACAGGCTGCAATCGGTCTGCTCGGCGGATTGCTCGATGCGGGTTGGGCCCAGTAACTCCACCAGCAGCGAGGCGCCGGCGGTATCTAGGGCGCCGAGACCATTGAGGTCGATGCGGGCACCGGCGTCGTATTGGCCGTCGAGTTTGTCCGACAGCTTCTTCAGGTTGGCGTAGTGGGCCAGGGTCCAGTCCCCCGTAATCCGCAGTAACGGAGGGGTGGTGGAGGTGTCGAGGTGGGCGGCGCCGGCCGTGGGACTACTGGTCATAAGCTCCAAGCTTGTATTGGCTATCCACAATTCCTACGTAATAGCACGATACCGCTTACTTCGGGTTGTCCGTTTGTGCTGCGTCAGTCACTTTGAAACGCAGCACGCCGATCACCTGCCCATCTTCGGTCAGTACCCGAACCTGCCAGCGTCCTACCGCATCGGGCGGGAAGTTCTGCTTGTGGGTCCAGGCGCGATAGCCTTCCTTGCGCCCGCCGTGGATGTCCAGGGCGATGCGGTCGACCTCTTTGCCGTTGAATTTCCACACATGGTAGATCCGCTCATTCAGCCCGCGTGGCGCGTTGATCGCGGTGTAGGCGTAGAGCCCGCTACTGCGCAGTTGGGCGGCGGTGACTTCCTTGAGGTCATCGCCTGGCGTGCGGTCTTGTAACTGGGTGCTGATGGCCACTTCGGTCATCCACAGGGTGGCCGGTGGTACCCAACTGCGTAGGAACCAACCTGCGCAACCAATCGCGGCCGTTACGCCCAGCAGCATCGCCCAACCCTTGAGGCTGCGCAGCGGCATGCTCACCGCCAGGCTTGGAATCGACAACGCCATGGCCACGCCGAGGGCAAGTTTGTAACTCTCGGCGGTGGTCAGGTGCAGGATGATCGGCAGCGCGGTGAGCAGTGCGGCAAACAGCGTCAGGGTGTGCAGCGCCAGGAACAGCGAGCGTTTGGGCGCCAGCCATTTGTAGTACAGCGGGTCGATGATCGACACCAGTGCCGCCGCGCCGAGCAGGCCGGTAAACACCGACTGGCCGCTGTTCCACGCCGTGGTGACGAAAAAGAACGGCAGCACGAAGAACAGACTTTCCTGATGGATCATCTGGGTGGCGTAGCGCAGCAGCGGTTCGGGAATTTCCCGCTTGAACACCTTGGTAAACAGCTGGGTGAAGCTGTTCTCCAACATCAGCCACAGCCAGCTCACCAGCATGATGACCGCGATCCAACTGGCCATGCCCTGTTGGCGGTCCACCAAAATGAAGCTGCACACACCCGAAATGAAGCCGCCGAGTGCAATCACCCCTGGGTAGCGCTTCATCAGTTCGAGGATGCGGGTGATTAAACGGGTCACGTTTTGCATTCGGCGGTTCGCAGTCTTTGTAGGAAAAAATCTCAGACAGAATAACGTCTTAGCCTGGTGTCCGGTGCCCGATTACGTGATCCGTTTGCGATAAACCCGCACGCCGATCAACACAATGGCGATCAGGCCGACCACGCCGGCGCCAATCCAGTTGAGCATGTCGTAGCTCAGCAGCGGTTTTTCGACGCGCCAGTAGCCTGGCTGCTTGAGCACTTGGCGCAGGGCCTGGTTGGCCTGATCCAGGTTGACGGCCTTGATGCGTTTGGCCGGATCGCTGAAGCGGCCCTTGTCGTAGTCCGCCGCGGCTGCCCAATAGTAGTCGGCCAAGGCGCTGTTGCCCTGCACTGCCCAGGCTTGCCGGGCGATGGCGGCTTGTTGCAGGCGGGCGAAGGTGGCCGGATCCAGACCGTCCTTGAGCAATTGCGCGGTGAGGTCGTGCAGCACCTGTTCGGCTTCGGGGAGGTTTTCCCGCTCAAGGTCGGCATTCAGGCTGAGGAAACCGACGCCGCCGAGCACTTCACGTTCGCTCCAGGGGCCGTAGGACAAACCGTGCTTGAGGCGCAGTTGGCGATACAGCGCCCAGTCGAGGTAGTCCTTGAGCAGGTCGTAGGTTTCATCGTGCTGGTCGTCCAGCGTCGGTTCGGGGAACAGCCAGTGCAGTTTGGCGCCGTTACCCACCCAGCCGTGGATCAGGTCGCGGTGGCCGAGGGCGGCGTGCTGGATGTCCGGCAGGGGCCGGTGCTCGGTGGGGTCCACCGGATCGAGTTCGCCGTAGGTGCGTTCCAGGTAGGCCGGCAGCAGTTTGTCGAGTTCGCCGACGACGATCAACGTCATGTTGTTGGGGGCGTACCAGTTTTTGCGCAGTGTCTGCAGTTGGTCGCGGGTCAAGTGCTCGACTTCGGCGCGCTCGGCGCATTTGAGGCCCAGCTCCACGGCCAGTTGATTGCTGGCGGTGTGGCCGAGGTCTTGACGATCCAGCAGGCGTTGCAGGTGCGAGTAATGGCCACCGTCTTCGCGTTCGACGACTTTTTTGGCCGCATCGATATTGGCGTCGGTCAGTTCAGTGCGGGTGATGATCGCCAGCAACAGGTCGAGCACCTTGCGCTGGTTGTGCGCGGGGGCTTCGATCACGAAGGTGGTGTCGGCATTGCTGGTGTAGGCGTTCCACTCGCCGCCCAGGGCCTGCATGCGCTCTTCGAGGTCGCCTTCGCCGCCGCCGTCGATGCCACTGAACAGCAAGTGTTCGAGCAAGTGCGGCAGTTCCTTTTCCTCACAGGCGAAGTCATCCAGGCCTACACCGACTACCAGCCGGATCGCCACGTGCCCACGTTCGGTACCCGGTTTGAGCAGCAATTGCAGGCCATTGGGCAAGGTGTAGCCCTCGACTTGCAGGCGATCAAAGGCAAAGGCGTGGGCAGAACCCATGAGCAGGCAGGCAAATAACAGGCGACGCATAACTGGCTTCCTGGCGAGTGAGGTCAGCTTTAACTGACTTCACGGGCCATCGTACGTTCAGGGCGAATGCGTGATGTCGGCAATATCTTCGGCCGAGAGCGCGCCAGTGTCGGACGTTTCCAACACTACATACGCACTGCTGCAAAACAACGAGTTGAGGCGTTTCATGTCGGCAATCAGCTCCAAGTGCAGGGAACTGGTCTCCAGGCTTTGTACGATTTTGCGTTGCAGGCGACTCACGTGGGCGTGGGCCAGGCGGCGTTCCTGGGCGCGAAAGCGGCGTTTCTCACGCAGCAATTGACGCGCGCTTTCCGGGTCGGCGCTGAGGAACACCGAAAGGCCCAGTCGCAGGTTGGCGATCAATTGGCTGTGCAGTCCGGTGAGTTCTTCCAGGCCGACTTCAGAAAACTGGCGGCGCTGGGAGGTTTTCTGCTGCTGGACTTTGCGCAGCATGCGTTCGATCAGGTCGCCGGCGAGCTTCAGGTTGATCGACAGCTCAATGATCTCGGCCCAGCGGCGGCTGTCCTGTTCGCTGAGGTCTTCGCGGGGCATTTGTGCCAGGTAGAGTTTGATCGCGCTGTAGAGCGCTTCGACGTCATCACTGAGACTGCGCATCTCCTGGGTGATGGCGGTTTGCTTGCCACGCAGTACTTCCAGCATAGAGGTGAGCATGTTGTCGATCAGGTCGCCCAGGCGCAGGGTTTCGCGTGCGGCATTGGCCAGTGCCAGGCTGGGCGTGGTGAGGGCCGTGAGGTCCAGATGACGGGGTTTGGCCTTGCCGTTGGAGTCTTCTCGTTCGGGCAGCAGCCACGCGCACAGACGCGCCATTGGGCCGATGGTCGGTAGCAGGATCAGGCAGCGGCTGACGTTGTAGAGCAGGTGGAAGGTGATGACCATGCCTTGGGTGCTGTAGTCCAAATCATCCATCCAGCGCACGAGGGGGTCGAGCACCGGAATGATCAACAGCAGGCCGATCAGCTTGTACAACAGGCTGCCGAGGGCCACCTGGCGCCCGGCGGCGTTTTGCATGCTGGTGCTGAGGAAGGCCAGCACGCCGCTGCCGATGTTGGCACCGATCACCAGGCCGATGGCCACGTGCAGGCCGATCACACCGGCACCGGCCAGGGTGGCCGTCAGTAGGACAGCAGCCAAGCTTGAGTAGGAAATCATCGCGAACAAGGCGCCGACCAGGGCGTCGAGCAGGATGTCGCCAGTCAGCGAAGCGAAGATCACTTTGACGCCCTGGGCATGGGTAATCGGCCCAGCGGCTTCGACGATCAGTTGCAGCGCGAGGATGATCAGCCCGAGGCCAATCCCCACCCGCCCCAACTGCCCTGCCCGCGTCTGTTTGCGTGACAGAAAGAAAATAACGCCGAGGAAAATCAGCAGCGGTGACAGCCAGGACAAGTCCAAGGTCAGTACCCGCGCCATCAGCGCGGTACCGACGTCGGCGCCGAGCATGGTCGCCAGGGCGGGCATCAGCCCCATCAGGCCCTGGCCGACAAATGAGGTCACCAGCATAGCGGTGGCGTTGCTGCTCTGGACCATGGCTGTCACCAGGATACCGGCGACAAACGCAAGCCAGCGCTTGGACATGTTATGCCCGATGACCTGACGCAAATTGGAGCCGTAGACCCGCAGGATGCCGGTACGGACGATGTGCGTGCCCCAGATAAGCAGGGTCACGGCGGAAAGCAGATTGAGCAAGGTCAGCATGCTCGGCCCCCCGTGTAGGTGTGCTCCAACAGGAGCGAAGGAAAATTGCCGCGTGCCGCTCTACGTCTTGTACTTAAGCTGTAGTTGGCGAATGGGCTCTGCGCCAGCATCGCATAGCTAAAGTGGGGATTGAAACAAAACTGTCATGAAGTCAGCTTTGTGCGGATGAAAAAAACGGGACGCAAGCGCCCCGTTTTTTCGACTGGCTCGGGTTATTGACCCGGGATGTCCTTGCGCAGTTTCACGGGATCCTGCTGTTTCTTCTTTTTCGCGATGGCGGTGCGCATCTTGATGTTCACCGCTTCTACTGCCAGCGAGAACGCCATGGCGAAGTAGACGTAGCCTTTTGGCACGTGCACATCGAAGGACTCGGCGATCAGCACGGTACCCACCACCAGCAGGAACGACAGCGCCAGCATTTTCAGCGACGGGTGCTTGTCGATGAATTCGCTGATGGTGCCAGCAGCCAGCATCATCACCAGGACGGCAACCACGATGGCGGCAACCATGACCGGTACATGGGAGACCATGCCGACAGCGGTGATCACCGAGTCCAGGGAGAACACGATGTCGATGATCGCGATCTGGATGATCGTGTAGATGAACTTGCCACCGGCGCCTTTCGGCTCGTCGTGGGATTCGTCTTCACCTTCCAGGGCGTGGTACATCTCTTGGGAGCTTTTCCACAGCAGGAACAGACCACCGAAGAACAGGATCAGATCGCGACCGGAAATGCCTTGGCCAAACACTACGAACAGGTCGGCGGTGAGTTGCATGACCCAGGTGATCGACAGCAGCAGCAGGATACGCGTGACCATGGCCAGCGCCAGGCCGAAGATCCGGGTGCGGGCCTGCATATGCTTGGGCATGCGGCTGACCAGGATCGAAATCATGATGATGTTATCGATGCCCAGGACGATCTCCAGGGCCGTCAGGGTGAAGAAGGCAATCCAGATTTCCGGATTGGTCAGCCATTCCATGTGTATTCCTTTGAGCGTGTGTTAGACCGCACCGGCGTAGGGCCGGCGCAGTTGGGTTGTACGATTATAGAGTGCTGAACAGCGGAAAAATCCCCATCAGCAATGCAGCGAACATTATGCACAGGCACACCAGCACTGCCCACTTCAGGGTGAAGCGCTGGTGATCGCCAAATTCGATACCGGCCAGGGCCACCAGCAAGTAGGTCGACGGTACCAATGGGCTGAGCAAGTGCACCGGTTGGCCAACGATGGAGGCGCGGGCCATCTCCACGGCGGTGATGCCGTAGTGGCTGGCGGCTTCCGCCAGCACCGGCAGCACGCCATAGTAGAACGCATCGTTGGACATGAAGAAGGTAAACGGCATGCTCACCAGCGCCGTGATCACCGCCAGGTACGGGCCCAAGGCGTCAGGGATGACTGCCAGCAGGCTCTTGGACATGGCATCGACCATGCCGGTACCCGACAGGATGCCGGTGAAGATACCCGCAGCGAAGATCAACCCTACCACCGCGAGTACGCTGCCAGCATGGGCGGCGACGCGGTCTTTCTGCTGTTGCAGGCATGGGTAGTTGACGATCATCGCGATACTGAACGCCACCATGAACAGCACCGGCAGCGGCAGCAGGCCGGCGATCAGTGTGCACATCAGGGCCAGGGTCAGGGCGCCGTTGAACCAGATCAGCTTCGGACGGCGCGCGTCGGGGAATTGCGACACGCTGATTTCGCTGTGGTCGATCTCGTCGCCCTGCAGGTGGAGTTCACCCAGGCGCGCACGCTCGCGCTTGCCGTACATGTAGGCGATCACCAGGATCGCGACGACGCCGGCGGCCATGGCTGGGATCATCGGTACGAAAATATCCGAAGGGTCCACGTGCAGCGCACTGGCGGCGCGGGCGGTCGGGCCACCCCAAGGGGTCATATTCATCACGCCACCGGCGAGAATGATCAAGCCGGCCATGATCCGCGGGCTCATGCCAATGCGCTGGTACAGCGGTAGCATGGCGGCCACGCAGATCATGTAGGTGGTGGCGCCGTCACCGTCCAGGGACACGACCAAGGCCAATACGGCGGTGCCGACCGAAACCTTCAGCGGGTCGCCTTTGACCATCTTGAGGATCTTGCGCACGGCCGGGTCGAACAGGCCGGAGTCGATCATCAAGGCGAAGTAGAGAATGGCGAACATCAGCATCACGCCGGTCGGCGCAAGCTTGGTGATGCCCGCAAGCATCATCGGGCCGATCTCTGGTGCAAAGCCACCAAACAGGGCGAACAGGATCGGCACAATGATCAAGGCGATCAGCGCGGACAGGCGCTTGGTCATGATCAGGAACATGAACGTGATGACCATGGCAAAGCCAAGGAAAGTCAGCATAGGAATACTCCAGGCGTAGCGCGGCTAGGGAATGGCGAACCGGGGTGGATTCAGCGCAGAACGAAAGGCACGAAGCGTACGGGGGGAGTTGGGGCGAACAGGCGGGTACGGGCGGACATCGGGAATCACCATTGTTGTTGTAAACAGCCGGTCTTTTGCCGGCAGTGAAAGCGATCCTAGACGTGAAAGCTTTCAGCCAGCTTTCGTTGGCCAAACAGTTATGGCGGGCGGACGCGCGGTCTTCAGACGTGCATAGGTCAAATGTGGGAGGGGGCTTGCCCCCGATGGCAGTGTGTCAGCCACTAGTTTCATTGGCTGATCCACCGCTATCGGGGGCAAGCCCCCTCCCACATTTGCCCCATGTTTGTCTCGGCTACTTCAGGGCAGCTCAAGGCCGCCGGCTGCCTTGTGCAGTTTGCGCAGGTGCTCACCTACCTGCTTGAGGTTGGCCTCGCACGCGGCGATCTCGGCGGCGCGGGAAGGCTCCAGCAGCGCCCTCACCTCTTTATCCAGCTCGCCGGTCAGCGACTGCAGTTGTTTCTGGCGTTCGGCGCTTTCCGATTCCAGACGCTTGGCTTCCGACGGTTGTGGCAGGCCGTAACCGCCGCTACCCAGCAATTCGGCTGGTCGGCTGAGGAAGCCACTGTTGGCGAGGATCTGTTGCAGTGTGGCGTTGGCTTTTTCCATGCCGCCGTTTTTCAGCTCGCGGGCCCCGAGGTAGCGTTGTTTGACCTCATCCTGGGCCAGCATCAATTGCTTGCGAAAGCTGGCTTGTTCCAGCAGCAGCAACGCGGCGCTGGTGCGCAGATCGGCTTGCTCGAACCATGGGCGGCGTTCGGCGGCACTCAACGATAGCCAGTCTTCAACCTGGGTTTGTTTGATCGGCAGGTGTTTGCGCAGCACGTCGAACATCGCCTGGTAACGCTCGCGGAACGAGTCGAAGTGATAGCCCAGGCGCAGCGCTTCGCGTTTGTTGTCCAGCACGCTGGTATCGGCCAGGCCCCGGGCTTGCAGCACTTCCAGCAGGCCGTTGGGGGTGATGTTGTCAAGGCCGGTCAATTGCGGGTTGGCGCTGCCGCTGCGTAACAGCTTCAGGCTTTCGACCGCGCAGTTATTGGACAGGAAGAAGTAACTGCCGTCGTAGCTCCAGTGCATTTCTGCGGCGTGTTCGACGGTGTCGTTGATCTCTTGGCGTGAGAGCTTCAATGGCACGGAGGCCAGCCCGCGCAGTTCGGTCTTGGTGTATTCGTCGATGACTTGGGCCAAGGGCAGCACGAACAGCCGTGACGGGTACTTGCCCACCAGCCCATCCCAGCTCGACAGTTGTACGTCGCCGACAAATGCGCGGTAGGACAAGACCAGATGCTGGTCAAGATCCAGCCGGCAATCCGGGCCACGGGGGCGGCCCGGAGCGCAGATCACCAGGCGCAACATGCTGTGGCCCCAGCGGCTGACCAGGTTCTGGTTGGCTTCGGCGAGCAGGTAGTCGATCTCGTAGACGCGCTCCGGGTCCACATGGCCCAGCGGTGTCTTGGCGAAGTCGTTACCGGCATTGAGGAACGGGTAGGCCTTGGCGCAGGCGTCCTGTTCAGGCGGCGCCCAGCCGAAGTGTTGCTGGTAATAGCGGAACAGTGCCGGGCGTCGGCAGGCGTAGCTTGGGTCGAGGAGGAAATACTCCATGTTGACCGCGACGAATTCCAGCGGGCTGGTGGTTTCGTAGATGTCCGGGCTGCGTACGATTTGGCGGTTGTGCTGCTCGCGCTCACCACGCCGACCGACGTACTGCGGCCAGCCGGCGAGGTCCAGCAGGCGCGGGTCATCGCTGAGGGTGAAGCGGCGCTCATTCTGGCCACGGCATTGATCGGGCAGGCCGATCAGGCCGGTGATGTTGTTCTGGCGGCTGCAACGCTGGATCAGTGCGCGCTCGTCCTTGGACCACAGGCGTGCACGGTCATAGATATGGGTCAGTTCATGCAGCACGGTGGCAAGCATTTCCCGGCGCACGGTGCCATGAGGACGATTGGTTTTCTGGGTGGCGGCGCTGCCATCGGTCAGGCTGGCGAGCAGGTTGCGGTTGAGGTCCAGCTCGGACACCAGCGAGGCCTGGCCATAGGCATTCTCGGGCATCTTGTCGGTCCAGCCCACATCGACGCGCCGGTCCAACTGCTCGATAAATCGCGGCGGCAGTGAGCGCATCGCTTCATCGAGCAATGCCTGGCTGGCCTGCTGTTCGGCTGGGCTCAAGCCATCTGTCTTGAGCCGCAGTTGCAGGCTGGCCTGGGCTGCGCTGGCACACAGCAGCACAGTCCCGGCCAGGAGCCAGGCAGTGAGGCGCCTCACAGAGCGAGGATGGCTTCGGCGAGGGTCTGGTCGCTGGCGTCGCGGGCTTCCGGCAGGCGGGTGCGCAGGGTGTCGAAGGCGGCTTCCAACTGGGCGCCACGGATTTCGCCGTGGGTGGCGACGAAGCTGGCGGCGTCATCGTGGGCTTCGCGCACGACTTTGGAGTCACGGATAGAGGTGGTGGTGTCCGAAGTGAAATCAATGGTGCGGCCGGAGGCGCGAACAATGATGTTACTTGTGGCCACCAGGGTTTGTGCCTGTGCAACGTCGGCCAACAACAGCAAGCCTAGGGTGGCGGCGATCAGCGGGCTACGCATGGAAGAACTCCGAATACAAAGATGGAAATACAAAGATGATTATTGGACGAGAATTGCCTGCGCCAGTTCAAGGTCGCTCGCATGAAGTTTTGGTTGGGTCCGGCGCAGGTAATCCAATGCCGATTCCAGCCGTGCCCCCCGCCATTGGCCGTCAGTGGCGATGAACGCGGCAGCGTCATCCTGGGCGGCCACTACTACTTTGCGGTCGAACGGTGCGGAGGTCACCTTGCTGGTGGCATACGCGCTCGCGACGGTGCTCTGGATGGTCAGGTCAAAGGCCGAAGCCACTGGCGACCAACCGGCGAAAAACACGACAGGGACAATTAACAGGCGGTATGAAAAAGCCATGGGACTCGACAACTGAAAGCGAGCGCCAAGGCTAGCGCAATGCCCGGGCGAGAGCCAGCGCCGAGGCATTCGGGAGCGGCTGGCGCTCCCCTGATTTTCGTTGCGATTAAATAGCCAGGATGGCCTGGGCCAGCTGTGCGTCAGTCGCGGTGTTCAGTTGTGGGGCTTGTTGGCGGATCTGTGCCAGGGCGCTTTCCAGCTTCACACCACGGATGGCGCCTTCGCTGGCAACAAAGCTGGCGGCGTCGTCACGGGCGGCGCGCACAACCTTGTTATCGCGCAGGGACGAAGTGGCATCGGAGGTGGCGTCGGACGTGGCCTTCAGTGCGCCGACGATGGAGTCGGTGGTCACGATGAAGCTGGTGGCATTGGCGTTGGCGGCCAGGACCAACAGGGCGGCGGCACTAAGCAGGCGAAGACGGGGCATGGGGTGACTCCTGTAGATGAATGTAAAGGTGGCTTTAAACTGGATATTAGGCCGGGGCTTGTCAGTTCGGGTAGGTTTTGTGTGAGTTGACTGACTGTACCTATTATAGGTGTTGCTTTGAAAACTGTACTGGTTCGACTGAATCCATCGCTGTAAATCCATACGACGAATACAACAAAGCCCGCCTCCGGTCTCCCGGGGCGGGCTTTGTCTTAACAAATCAGTGCTGGCAGTGGACCCGGTGGGTCAGGGCCAGCGAGCGCAAATTAGCGCCAGAACGGCTTGCTGAGCTCTTCGTAGCGTTGAGCTTCGCTGATACCGGCGTCAGCCAGCAGACGCGAATCCAGACGAGCCAGTTGGTGGCGGCTGGAGATACGGCGCTGCCACAACATCAGGTTGGCAAGAACGCGCAGAGGCATGGAAGCCTGGGTGTTTACAGCTTTCTCTTCGAAGAACAGTTCGGAACTGAGTGTACGTTCCATGATGACATCCTTCCGCTTATGGCGGGATTAGGTAGTGGTTTAACTGATGCCAATGATCCTCTTCCGGCGCAAGACTCTCTAGATACAGTTCACCTGTATTGTGAGGGGCCAGTTAACTGTTTATGGGTGCTGTACTGTACGGAAATGGGGCAACTGTACCTGTCTGCACTTAAGTGGTGCGAAATAGCCATCTGCGAGGGTTGATGTGGAATTTATCTGTTGAAAAAGACCGGTACAGCAGTACAGTTTTTGCAGGAACCGGCGGGGATGCCGCCGAGCTGATGAAACTGTGTTTGCATCAGCTCGGATCTGTATCAATCAAGCCTTGAGCATATACCCGGTTTCTTCCAGGTTGATGTGCCAACTCAGTGCTTCGCGCAGGATGTGGGGCGTGTGCCCGCCGATGGCACAGGCTTCGGTGAAGTAACTGTTCAGCGCATCGCGGTACGCCGGGTGTACACAGTTGTCGATGATCACGCGGGCGCGCTCCCGTGGCGCCAGGCCACGCAAGTCAGCCAGGCCGATTTCGGTCACAAGGATGTCGACATCATGCTCGGTATGGTCCACATGGCTGACCATCGGCACCACGCTGGAAATTGCGCCGCCCTTTGCAATTGATTTGGTAACGAAGATCGCCAGATGCGCGTTACGTGCAAAATCGCCTGAGCCGCCGATGCCGTTCATCATGCGGGTGCCGCAGACGTGGGTGGAGTTGACGTTGCCGTAGATGTCGAACTCCAGCGCAGTGTTGATCCCGATAATGCCCAGTCGACGCACCACTTCGGGGTGGTTGGAGATTTCCTGTGGGCGCAGCACCAGCTTGTCCTTGTAGTGCTCCAGGTTGCCGAACACGTCGGCATTGCGCCGCTCCGACAGCGTGATCGAGCTGCCCGAGGCAAAGCTCAGCTTGCCGGCGTCGATCAGGTCGAAGGTCGAGTCCTGCAGCACTTCGGAATACATGGTCAGGTCTTCGAACGGTGAATCAATCAAGCCGCACATCACCGCGTTCGCGATGTTCCCGATACCGGCCTGCAGCGGGCCGAGCTTGTTGGTCATGCGTCCGGCCTCCACTTCCTGCTTGAGGAAGTGGATCAAGTGATTGGCGATCCCTTGAGTGTCGCTGTCGGGAGGCGTAACCGTAGAAGCCGAGTCCGCTTGGTTGGTGATGACAATGGCGACAATCTTTTCCGGCGGGATGGGAATCGCGGTGCTGCCGATGCGGTCATCGACCTTCACCAGGGGGATCGGCGTGCGAGTCGGCCGGTAGGTCGGGATATAGATGTCGTGCAACCCTTCCAGGTTCGGGTTGTGCGCCAGGTTGATCTCGATGATCACCTGCTTGGCGAAAATCGCGAAGCTGGCCGAATTACCTACGGAGGTAGTGGGCACAATATGCCCTTGCTCGGTGATCGCCACGGCCTCGATCACAGCAATGTCCGGCAGCTTGAGCTGGTTGTTGCGCAGCTGCTCGACGGTTTCCGACAGATGTTGGTCGATAAACATGACTTCGCCAGCATTGATTGCCTTGCGCAGGGTGCTGTCGACCTGGAACGGCATGCGTCGCGACAGTACACCTGCTTCAGTCAGTTGTTTGTCCAGGTCATTACCCAGGCTGGCGCCGGTCATCAGGGTGATTTTCAGCGGCGACGTCTTGGCGCGCTCGGCCAGGGCGTGTGGGACGGCCTTGGCTTCACCGGCTCGGGTGAAGCCGCTCATGCCGACGGTCATGCCGTCCTCGATCAATGCGGCGGCGTCAGCCGCGCTCATGACCTTGTTCAACAACGAAGGCAAGCGGATACGATCACGGTACATGAATTGTTATCTCAGGCTACGGAAGCAAGGTGGGCAGTGTAGTGATTTCAAAAAGTTTCGGCCCGCTACCATGGTCGAATGCCGAGTAGTGATTTAGAGCCTTTGGTCGGGTTTCATGAGTAATAAAAAACCCCAGCCTATCGCAGGCCGGGGTTTCGAGTATTGCGCTGAAGCGGTGTTACTCGACGGCCTTGACCATATCTTCGATGACCTTCTTGGCATCACCAAAGACCATCATGGTCTTGTCCAGGTAGAACAGCTCGTTATCCAAACCGGCATATCCGCTGGCCATTGAGCGCTTGTTGACGATGATGGTCTTGGCCTTGAACGCTTCGAGGATCGGCATGCCGGCAATTGGCGAGTTCGGATCGTTCTTCGCGGCCGGGTTGACCACGTCGTTCGCGCCGAGCACCAGTACCACGTCGGCCTGACCGAATTCCGAGTTGATGTCTTCCATTTCGAACACCTGGTCGTAAGGCACTTCTGCCTCGGCCAGTAGGACGTTCATATGCCCCGGCATGCGGCCGGCCACCGGGTGGATCGCATACTTCACGGTGACGCCGCGATGGGTCAGCTTTTCGGTCAGTTCCTTAAGCGCGTGTTGCGCGCGTGCCACGGCCAGGCCGTAGCCTGGAACGATGATCACGGTGTCGGCGTTGGTCAGCAGGAAGGTGGCGTCGTCGGCCGAGCCGGACTTCACCGGCCGTGCTTCTTTGGAACCTGCCGCAGCACCGGCATCCGGCGCATTGCCGAAACCGCCGAGCAACACATTAAAGAAGGAACGGTTCATCGCCTTGCACATGATGTACGACAGGATCGCGCCGCTGGAGCCCACCAGCGAGCCGGCGATGATCAGCATCGAGTTGTTCAGCGAGAAGCCGATACCCGCCGCTGCCCAGCCGGAGTAGCTGTTGAGCATCGACACCACCACCGGCATGTCGGCGCCGCCGATCGGGATGATGATCAGCACGCCCAGCACAAAGGCCAGGGCCAGCATCAGCGCGAAGGCGGTGAGGTTGCCGGTGAACATAAACGCCAGGCCCAGGCCCAGTGTGAGCAGGCCGAGCACCAGGTTGATCTTGTGCTGGCCGCCGAACTGTACAGGTGCGCCCTGAAATAGGCGGAACTTGTACTTGCCCGACAGTTTGCCGAACGCGATCACCGAGCCGGAGAAGGTGATTGCACCAATGGCCGCACCGAGGAACAGCTCCAGGCGGTTGCCGGCGGGGATTGCGTCGCCCAGGTGTTTGACGATGCCCAACGATTGCGGCTCAACCACGGCGGCGATGGCGATAAAGACGGCGGCGAGGCCGATCATGCTGTGCATGAAGGCGACCAGTTCCGGCATCTTGGTCATCTCGACGCGCTTGGCCATGATCGAACCGGCAGTGCCGCCGACCAGCAGGCCGACAATCACGTAGCCGATACCTGCAGTGGCAAGCTCAGCGCCGAGCTTATAGATGAGGCCCACGGTAGTCAGCACCGCCAGCCCCATGCCAAGCATGCCGAACAGGTTGCCGCGCCGCGAGGTGGTGGGGTGCGACAGGCCTTTGAGGGCCTGGATGAAACAGATCGACGCGATCAGGTAGAGCGTCGTTACCAGATTCATGCTCATTACTTCTGCACCTCTTCTTTCACAGCTTTGGGTGCTTTCTTCTTGAACATCTCAAGCATCCTACGAGTCACCAGGAAACCGCCGAACACGTTAACGGCTGCGAGGGCCACGGCGAGCGTGCCCATAGTCTTGCCCAATGGCGTCACAGTGAGGGCGGCAGCCAGCATGGCGCCGACAATCACGATTGCCGAGATTGCATTGGTCACCGCCATCAACGGCGTGTGCAGCGCGGGGGTAACGTTCCAGACCACGTGGTAACCGACATAAATCGCCAGCGCAAAGATGATCAGGTTGTAGATACCGGGGGAGATAAGCTCTTCCATCGTCTGAATCCCTGCTTAGGCGTTTTTGCGGATGACTTGGCCGTCGCGGCACATCAGGCACGCGGCGACGATGTCGTCTTCGAGGTTGAGTTCAAACTGCCCTTCCTTGTTGAAGACCAGCTTCAGGAAGTCCAGCAGGTTGCGCGCGTACAAGGCTGACGCGTCGGCGGCGACAGCGCCGGCGAGGTTGGTCGGGCCGCAGATGATCACGCCGTTTTCCACCACGGTTTCATCCGCCACGGTCAGCGGGCAGTTGCCACCTTGGGCTGCAGCGAGGTCGATCACCACCGAGCCGGGTTTCATCTGTGCGACGGTTTCGGCGCTCAGCAATGTCGGCGCTTTACGGCCGGGAATCAGTGCGGTCGTGATGACGATATCGGCTTGCTTGGCGCGCTCGTGCACGGCCAGGGCCTGGCGTTGCATCCAGCTGGTCGGCATCGGGCGTGCGTAACCCCCGACACCGACGGCGCATTCGCGCTCTTCATCGGTTTCGTAGGGGACGTCGACGAACTTGGCGCCCAGGGATTCGATCTGCTCTTTCACGGCCGGGCGTACGTCAGACGCTTCGATCACTGCACCCAGACGTTTCGCCGTAGCGATGGCCTGCAGGCCAGCAACACCGGCGCCGAGAATCAGCACGCGAGCGGCTTTGACGGTACCTGCGGCGGTCATCAGCATCGGCATGAATCGCGGGTAGTGATGAGCGGCGAGCAGCACGGCCTTGTAACCGGCGATGTTGGCTTGCGAGGACAACACGTCGAGGCTCTGCGCGCGCGAAGTGCGTGGCGCGGCCTCCAGGGCAAAGGCGGTGATGCCCTGCCCGGCCAGCTTGGCAATGGTTTCGTTGCTGAACGGATTGAGCATGCCCACCAACACGGTGCCGCTTTTGATCAGCGTGAGTTCGCTGTCACTGGGCGCCACCACCTTGAGGATCAGCTCGGCGCCGAACGCATCGTTGGCACTGCCAATGGTTGCGCCTGCTGTTTCATAGGCGCTGTCGACGATGCTGGCTTTAAGACCGGCCCCGCTTTGTACAGTGACCTTATGGCCCTGGCCGATCAGCTTCTTGATGGTTTCCGGGGTGGCAGCCACCCGCGTTTCACCGGTCTGGGTTTCGAGAGGAACACCAATGTGCACGTCAAATCTCCTGCATGATCTTTTTGCTTTTGATCTTTTTGTAAAAAGGCCAGTGCACCGCGAGTGGCGCAACTGGGGCGGCCGATCAGCACGATCCCACTGAAATGACAGCGGGGCGCGGCATTTTGCAGGCGAACTTTACGGCCTTCAAGGGATTATGACGGGTGACGAAAAATTAACTACAAGTCACCCTGTGACTGATTGTCGCAATGCGCTGAAATAACCTCTTTAAATACAAGTATTTAAAGGGCTACAGCTGAATGATGGGTATTTTGCCATGATTGGTGTGAATAGTCGGGCATTGGCCTGTTGGAGTCGCTGTAAGCCGCGAAAATCATGGCCTTAAGCCCTATTTTTGATAGATAGGTACAGTCTGCGAAAATGCGACATATACGTATATCTGTAGGATCTAAAATTAACTGACTACAAAATCAGCATTGACGCTTTGGCCTTTAATTACTGGGACTGTAGCGCTGAGATTGGTCAATAAGCCAATCCCGGAACGCGTGCAGCGAGGCTGATTCGACTTTTCTGTCAGGAATCATCAGATAATAAGCCTTTGAGCTCCTTAGCACCTCAGGGCTTGCGATCACCAATTGACGCTCGTCCAGCTCTCGCTGGATAAGGAACGGAGGGATCAGTGCAATACCCATGTCGTGCATGGCTGCCTGGGACAGCATCGAGAATAGCTCGTAACGCGGGCCTGTCATGTCGCGAGGGACGTTCAGTTGCTGGGCGTTGAACCATTGGCGCCAGGCATAGGGGCGTGTGGTCTGCTGCAGCAACGGCAGTTCCGCGATCTGCTGCGGGGTGAACCGCTTGCGTTCCCCCAAAAGGCGCGGGCTGCAGACAGGGGCGGGATTTTCTCCCATCAGTCGGTGGGATTCGGTACCGGACCAATCAGCGTCACCGAAGTAGATCGCCGCGTCGAACTCGGTGTCGGCGAACAGAAAGGGGCGCGTGCGGTTGGTCAGGTTCACCGTCACCTCGGGGTGCTTGCGTTGAAAGTCCTTGAGTCGAGGGATCAGCCATTGCGTGCCGAACGTAGGCACTACGGCCAGTTCTATAGTGTTTGCGCCTTGCTGGCCCATGACTGATAGGGTGTCGCGCTCGACGGCATCCAGCTGAGTTGCCACTCTGCGGCTGTAGGACAGCCCGGCCTCCGTCAGCTTTACCCCGCGTCGTGAGCGCCGAAACAGTTCGACACTCAAAAATTCCTCAAGGCTGGCGATCTGCCGACAAATCGCGCCTTGGGTAATGGAGAGCTCGTGCGCGGCCTTGGTAAAGCTCTCGTGGCGGGCTGCCGCTTCAAAGCTGACGAGGGCGGTTGTGCTGGGGATTTTTCTGCGCATGTACCTTGTGCTCACATCTAAAGCGCGCCTGCGCCACTACTGAGTATTACGAAGTGACAAATTAGCACAAGCCTATGCAGAAACCTCGTTTGCTCTCCCTGCAAGCGCGGCCTAGGCTCCATCCACGACTTCTGAATTTCTGTGCGAGGACTTATTCATGGCTGGCAAGGCAAGCTTTAACTGGATCGACCCGCTGCTGCTGGATCAACAGCTCACTGAAGAGGAGCGCATGGTGCGTGACAGTGCCGAGCGCTTCGCCCAGGACAAGCTGGCGCCTCGTGTGCTGGAAGCCTTCCGCCATGAAAAGACCGATCCGGCGATTTTCCGTGAAATGGGTGAAACCGGTTTGCTGGGGGCGATGATCCCTGAGCAGTACGGCGGCAGTGGCTTGAACTACGTCAGCTACGGGTTGATTGCGCGTGAAGTTGAGCGTGTTGACTCTGGTTACCGCTCGATGATGAGTGTGCAGTCGTCACTGGTGATGGTGCCTATCAATGAGTTCGGTACCGAAGCGCAAAAGCAGAAGTACTTGCCGAAACTGGCCTCGGGAGAATGGATTGGCTGTTTTGGTTTGACCGAGCCTGACCACGGCTCTGACCCTGGTGCGATGATCACACGTGCTCGCAAGGTGGATGGTGGCTACAGCCTTACAGGCGCCAAGATGTGGATCACCAACAGCCCGATTGCGGACGTATTTGTAGTGTGGGGCAAGGACGACGCAGGCGATATCCGAGGTTTTGTCTTGGAGAAAGGCTGGAAAGGCCTGAGTGCGCCGGCCATTCACGGCAAGGTCGGCCTGCGCGCCTCCATTACCGGTGAAATCGTGATGGATAACGTCTTTGTGCCGGAAGAGAACATTTTCCCGGATGTGCGTGGCTTGAAAGGCCCTTTCACCTGCCTCAACTCGGCGCGCTATGGCATCTCCTGGGGCGCGTTGGGTGCTGCCGAGTCTTGCTGGCATACCGCTCGCCAGTACACGCTGGATCGTCAGCAGTTCGGTCGTCCATTGGCCGCAACTCAATTGATCCAAAAAAAGCTGGCGGATATGCAGACCGAAATCACCCTGGCACTGCAAGGTTGCTTACGCCTGGGGCGAATGAAGGATGAGGGGACGGCAGCGGTTGAGATTACGTCGATCATGAAGCGCAACTCGTGCGGCAAGTCTTTGGATATCGCGCGTATGGCGCGGGACATGTTAGGTGGCAATGGTATTTCCGACGAGTTCGGGGTGGCGCGTCATCTGGTGAACCTTGAAGTGGTTAACACCTATGAAGGTACCCATGACGTGCACGCCCTGATTCTGGGGCGCGCGCAGACCGGTCTTCAGGCGTTCTATTAATAGGAGAGCGGTATGGGCGCGCTGTCGCATCTGCGGGTACTGGATTTGTCGCGAGTCTTGGCGGGCCCTTGGTCCGGACAGATCCTTGCGGACCTGGGGGCCGAGGTGATTAAGGTCGAGCGTCCCGGTAACGGTGACGATACGCGCGCCTGGGGGCCGCCCTTTCTTAAGGATTCTCATGGCGAGAACACCGGTGAGGCAGCGTACTACCTGTCAGCCAATCGGAATAAAGAGTCGGTGACTATCGATTTTACGCGGCCGGAGGGGCAGCAACTGGTGCGGGATCTGGCGGCTAAGTCCGACATCCTGATCGAGAACTTCAAGGTCGGTGGGCTGGCGGCGTATGGGCTGGACTATGAGTCGCTCAAGGCGCTCAACCCGGAGTTGATCTATTGCTCGATCACTGGGTTTGGCCAGACGGGGCCATATGCGGGGCGTGCGGGCTATGACTTCATGATTCAGGGGTTGGGCGGGCTGATGAGTCTTACCGGTCGGCCGGAGGGTGATGAAGGCGCTGGGCCGGTGAAGGTGGGAGTGGCGCTGACAGACATACTCACGGGGCTCTACTCCACGGTGGCAATCCTTGCTGCGCTGGCGCATCGAGATCACGACGGCGGAGGGCAGCACATTGATATGGCATTGCTCGATGTGCAGGTGGCTTGTCTGGCTAATCAGGCGATGAATTACCTGACCACGGGCGTGTCGCCAAAGCGCCTGGGCAACGCTCATCCTAATATCGTGCCTTATCAGGACTTCCCCACAGCCGATGGTGATTTCATTCTGACGGTTGGTAATGACGGGCAATTTCGCAAGTTCGCCGAAGCGGCTGGGCAGCCGCAGTGGGCAGATGATCCGCGGTTTTCTACTAATAAGGTGCGGGTGGCCAATCGTGCTGAGCTGATTCCGCTGATTCGCCAGGCTACGGTTTTCAAGACAACGGCTGAGTGGGTGTCACAGTTGGAGCGTGTGGGTGTGCCTTGCGGGCCGATCAATGATTTGGCGCAGGTGTTTGATGATCCCCAGGTAAAGGCGCGCGGGTTGGCGCTGCAAATGCCGCATGTATTAGCGGGGCTGGTGCCTCAGGTTGCCAGCCCAATTCGTTTATCCAAGACGCCTGTGGAGTATCGCAGTGCGCCTCCTCTATTGGGCGAGCATACCGCTCAGGTGCTGCAGGGTGTGTTGGGACTGAAGTCTGAGCATGTGGCTTCTTTAAGGGAGGCGGGTGTTATCTAGATGCCCTTCTTCTATATAGGAGGCATTGGATTGGTGGTTTTTTGATCAGGCCTAACTAATTGATAGGGATAAGAAATTAAAGGTTGACGCCAGATTCTGGGAGCCTATAATTCGCCCCACTTCCGGCGCAGTCGAAACGGAAAACTCCTTGGTAAACAATGAGTTACGCAGTTTTCGGCAGCAGGTTGCTTCAGTTCATCGAAGCCAAAAGGAAGTTGAAAAAGAGGTGTTGACAGCAGCGTGTAACGCTGTAGAATTCGCCTCCCGCTGATGAGAGATCTGAAGCGCAAGTGGTTGAAGTTGTTGAAGAAATCTTCGAAAGCTTCTGAAAATAATCACTTGACAGCAAATGAGGCTGCTGTAGAATGCGCGCCTCGGTTGAGACGAAAGATCTTAACCAACCGCTCTTTAACAACTGAATCAAGCAATTCGTGTGGGTGCTTGTGGAGTCAGACTGATAGTCAACAAGATTATCAGCATCACAAGTTACTCCGCGAGAAATCAAAGATGTAACCAACGATTGCTGAGCCAAGTTTAGGGTTTCTTAAAAACCCAAAGATGTTTGAACTGAAGAGTTTGATCATGGCTCAGATTGAACGCTGGCGGCAGGCCTAACACATGCAAGTCGAGCGGTAGAGAGAAGCTTGCTTCTCTTGAGAGCGGCGGACGGGTGAGTAATGCCTAGGAATCTGCCTGGTAGTGGGGGATAACGTTCGGAAACGGACGCTAATACCGCATACGTCCTACGGGAGAAAGCAGGGGACCTTCGGGCCTTGCGCTATCAGATGAGCCTAGGTCGGATTAGCTAGTTGGTGGGGTAATGGCTCACCAAGGCGACGATCCGTAACTGGTCTGAGAGGATGATCAGTCACACTGGAACTGAGACACGGTCCAGACTCCTACGGGAGGCAGCAGTGGGGAATATTGGACAATGGGCGAAAGCCTGATCCAGCCATGCCGCGTGTGTGAAGAAGGTCTTCGGATTGTAAAGCACTTTAAGTTGGGAGGAAGGGCAGTTACCTAATACGTGATTGTTTTGACGTTACCGACAGAATAAGCACCGGCTAACTCTGTGCCAGCAGCCGCGGTAATACAGAGGGTGCAAGCGTTAATCGGAATTACTGGGCGTAAAGCGCGCGTAGGTGGTTTGTTAAGTTGGATGTGAAATCCCCGGGCTCAACCTGGGAACTGCATTCAAAACTGACTGACTAGAGTATGGTAGAGGGTGGTGGAATTTCCTGTGTAGCGGTGAAATGCGTAGATATAGGAAGGAACACCAGTGGCGAAGGCGACCACCTGGACTGATACTGACACTGAGGTGCGAAAGCGTGGGGAGCAAACAGGATTAGATACCCTGGTAGTCCACGCCGTAAACGATGTCAACTAGCCGTTGGGAGCCTTGAGCTCTTAGTGGCGCAGCTAACGCATTAAGTTGACCGCCTGGGGAGTACGGCCGCAAGGTTAAAACTCAAATGAATTGACGGGGGCCCGCACAAGCGGTGGAGCATGTGGTTTAATTCGAAGCAACGCGAAGAACCTTACCAGGCCTTGACATCCAATGAACTTTCTAGAGATAGATTGGTGCCTTCGGGAACATTGAGACAGGTGCTGCATGGCTGTCGTCAGCTCGTGTCGTGAGATGTTGGGTTAAGTCCCGTAACGAGCGCAACCCTTGTCCTTAGTTACCAGCACGTAATGGTGGGCACTCTAAGGAGACTGCCGGTGACAAACCGGAGGAAGGTGGGGATGACGTCAAGTCATCATGGCCCTTACGGCCTGGGCTACACACGTGCTACAATGGTCGGTACAGAGGGTTGCCAAGCCGCGAGGTGGAGCTAATCCCATAAAACCGATCGTAGTCCGGATCGCAGTCTGCAACTCGACTGCGTGAAGTCGGAATCGCTAGTAATCGCGAATCAGAATGTCGCGGTGAATACGTTCCCGGGCCTTGTACACACCGCCCGTCACACCATGGGAGTGGGTTGCACCAGAAGTAGCTAGTCTAACCTTCGGGAGGACGGTTACCACGGTGTGATTCATGACTGGGGTGAAGTCGTAACAAGGTAGCCGTAGGGGAACCTGCGGCTGGATCACCTCCTTAATCGACGACATCAGCTGCTCCATAAGTTCCCACACGAATTGCTTGATTCATTGAAGAAGACGATAAAGAAGCAGCCCGAAATTGGGTCTGTAGCTCAGTTGGTTAGAGCGCACCCCTGATAAGGGTGAGGTCGGCAGTTCGAATCTGCCCAGACCCACCAATTTTGTGTGGGAAACGCCTGTAGAAATACGGGGCCATAGCTCAGCTGGGAGAGCGCCTGCCTTGCACGCAGGAGGTCAACGGTTCGATCCCGTTTGGCTCCACCACTACTGCTTCTGTTTGTTGAAAGCTTAGAAATGAGCATTCCATTGTGATGATGGTGAATGTTGATTTCTAGTCTTTGATTAGATCGTTCTTTAAAAATTTGGGTATGTGATAGAAAGATAGACTGAACGTTACTTTCACTGGTAACGGATCAGGCTAAGGTAAAATTTGTGAGTTCTCTTAATTGAGAAATTCGAATTTTCGGCGAATGTTGTCTTCACAGTATAACCAGATTGCTTGGGGTTATATGGTCAAGTGAAGAAGCGCATACGGTGGATGCCTTGGCAGTCAGAGGCGATGAAAGACGTGGTAGCCTGCGAAAAGCTTCGGGGAGTCGGCAAACAGACTTTGATCCGGAGATGTCTGAATGGGGGAACCCAGCCATCATAAGATGGTTATCTTACGCTGAATACATAGGCGTAAGAGGCGAACCAGGGGAACTGAAACATCTAAGTACCCTGAGGAAAAGAAATCAACCGAGATTCCCTTAGTAGTGGCGAGCGAACGGGGACTAGCCCTTAAGTGGCTTTGAGATTAGCGGAACGCTCTGGAAAGTGCGGCCATAGTGGGTGATAGCCCTGTACGCGAAAATCTCTTAGTCATGAAATCGAGTAGGACGGAGCACGAGAAACTTTGTCTGAATATGGGGGGACCATCCTCCAAGGCTAAATACTACTGACTGACCGATAGTGAACTAGTACCGTGAGGGAAAGGCGAAAAGAACCCCGGAGAGGGGAGTGAAATAGATCCTGAAACCGTATGCGTACAAGCAGTGGGAGCCCACTTTGTTGGGTGACTGCGTACCTTTTGTATAATGGGTCAGCGACTTATTTTCAGTGGCGAGCTTAACCGAATAGGGGAGGCGTAGCGAAAGCGAGTCTTAATAGGGCGTCTAGTCGCTGGGAATAGACCCGAAACCGGGCGATCTATCCATGGGCAGGTTGAAGGTTGGGTAACACTAACTGGAGGACCGAACCGACTACCGTTGAAAAGTTAGCGGATGACCTGTGGATCGGAGTGAAAGGCTAATCAAGCTCGGAGATAGCTGGTTCTCCTCGAAAGCTATTTAGGTAGCGCCTCATGTATCACTGTAGGGGGTAGAGCACTGTTTCGGCTAGGGGGTCATCCCGACTTACCAAACCGATGCAAACTCCGAATACCTACAAGTGCCGAGCATGGGAGACACACGGCGGGTGCTAACGTCCGTCGTGAAAAGGGAAACAACCCAGACCGTCAGCTAAGGTCCCAAAGTTATGGTTAAGTGGGAAACGATGTGGGAAGGCTTAGACAGCTAGGAGGTTGGCTTAGAAGCAGCCACCCTTTAAAGAAAGCGTAATAGCTCACTAGTCGAGTCGGCCTGCGCGGAAGATGTAACGGGGCTCAAACCATACACCGAAGCTACGGGTATCACGTAAGTGATGCGGTAGAGGAGCGTTCTGTAAGCCTGTGAAGGTGAGTTGAGAAGCTTGCTGGAGGTATCAGAAGTGCGAATGCTGACATGAGTAACGACAATGGGTGTGAAAAACACCCACGCCGAAAGACCAAGGTTTCCTGCGCAACGTTAATCGACGCAGGGTTAGTCGGTCCCTAAGGCGAGGCTGAAAAGCGTAGTCGATGGAAAACAGGTTAATATTCCTGTACTTCTGGTTATTGCGATGGAGGGACGGAGAAGGCTAGGCCAGCTTGGCGTTGGTTGTCCAAGTTTAAGGTGGTAGGCTGAGATCTTAGGTAAATCCGGGATCTTAAGGCCGAGAGCTGATGACGAGCTAACTTTTAGTTAGCGAAGTGGTTGATGCCATGCTTCCAAGAAAAGCTTCTAAGCTTCAGGTAACCAGGAACCGTACCCCAAACCGACACAGGTGGTTGGGTAGAGAATACCAAGGCGCTTGAGAGAACTCGGGTGAAGGAACTAGGCAAAATGGCACCGTAACTTCGGGAGAAGGTGCGCCGGTGAGGGTGAAGGACTTGCTCCGTAAGCCCATGCCGGTCGAAGATACCAGGCCGCTGCGACTGTTTATTAAAAACACAGCACTCTGCAAACACGAAAGTGGACGTATAGGGTGTGACGCCTGCCCGGTGCCGGAAGGTTAATTGATGGGGTTAGCTAACGCGAAGCTCTTGATCGAAGCCCCGGTAAACGGCGGCCGTAACTATAACGGTCCTAAGGTAGCGAAATTCCTTGTCGGGTAAGTTCCGACCTGCACGAATGGCGTAACGATGGCGGCGCTGTCTCCACCCGAGACTCAGTGAAATTGAAATCGCTGTGAAGATGCAGTGTATCCGCGGCTAGACGGAAAGACCCCGTGAACCTTTACTATAGCTTTGCACTGGACTTTGAATTTGCTTGTGTAGGATAGGTGGGAGGCTTTGAAGCGTGGACGCCAGTCTGCGTGGAGCCAACCTTGAAATACCACCCTGGCAACTTTGAGGTTCTAACTCAGGTCCGTTATCCGGATCGAGGACAGTGTATGGTGGGTAGTTTGACTGGGGCGGTCTCCTCCTAAAGAGTAACGGAGGAGTACGAAGGTGCGCTCAGACCGGTCGGAAATCGGTCGTAGAGTATAAAGGCAAAAGCGCGCTTGACTGCGAGACAGACACGTCGAGCAGGTACGAAAGTAGGTCTTAGTGATCCGGTGGTTCTGTATGGAAGGGCCATCGCTCAACGGATAAAAGGTACTCCGGGGATAACAGGCTGATACCGCCCAAGAGTTCATATCGACGGCGGTGTTTGGCACCTCGATGTCGGCTCATCACATCCTGGGGCTGAAGCCGGTCCCAAGGGTATGGCTGTTCGCCATTTAAAGTGGTACGCGAGCTGGGTTTAGAACGTCGTGAGACAGTTCGGTCCCTATCTGCCGTGGACGTTTGAGATTTGAGAGGGGCTGCTCCTAGTACGAGAGGACCGGAGTGGACGAACCTCTGGTGTTCCGGTTGTCACGCCAGTGGCATTGCCGGGTAGCTATGTTCGGAATAGATAACCGCTGAAAGCATCTAAGCGGGAAACTAGCCTCAAGATGAGATCTCACTGGAACCTTGAGTTCCCTGAAGGGCCGTCGAAGACTACGACGTTGATAGGTTGGGTGTGTAAGCGCTGTGAGGCGTTGAGCTAACCAATACTAATTGCCCGTGAGGCTTGACCATATAACACCCAAGCAATTTGCGTCGAAAGGCCAGATTGCGGTGTGTGAAGACGAGATGAACCGAAAGTTCGACGCTCACAAAACACCGAAAGCTATCACATACCCAATTTGCTGAAGCGAGGCCAACAGGTCACGAGTCAGTACCCGAATTTCTTGACGACCATAGAGCATTGGAACCACCTGATCCCATCCCGAACTCAGTAGTGAAACGATGCATCGCCGATGGTAGTGTGGGGTTTCCCCATGTGAGAGTAGGTCATCGTCAAGATTAAATTCCGAAACCCCATTTGCGAAAGCAGATGGGGTTTTGTTTTATGTAGAAACTCATGAATTTCATCGGAGCGATGCTAACGCAACGGTCCGATACACAGAATTTCTTGACGACCATAGAGCATTGGAACCACCTGATCCCATCCCGAACTCAGCAGTGAAACGATGCATCGCCGATGGTAGTGTGGGGTTTCCCCATGTGAGAGTAGGTCATCGTCAAGATTAAATTCCGAAACCCCTGTCTGTTAAACAGACAGGGGTTTTGTCGTTTAGAGCCGCTGGTGGGTGTGGTCCCCACTAACGGATCAGAACTGGTAACTGACGGTCGCGCTCAAGTTACGTTTCTCTCCTAGATAGCAGAAGTTCAGACTGGCACAGGACGCTACATAAGTTTCATTGGTCAAATTGTTCGCATTAAGCCGCACATCCACGCCCTTCAAACCGACCTTACCTAAGTCATATCCTACCGACGCGTCGTACAGCGTATAGGAAGGCACCTTCATCGTATTCTCCGCATCTGCCCAGCTATAACCTACATACCGCACGCCACCTCCAAGCCTCAACCCATCCAGTGCGCCAATCTCAAACTTATAGTCAGCCCAGATCGACGCCATATGACGAGGTGCCTGCGTCGGCGAGTTACCCTTGTTCTCAATCAGATTGTCAGCAGTGCTCAAGGTACTCACCATCGACTTGGAGTACTCGATATCGGTAAAGGTATAGCTGCCCAAGAGCTTGAGGTTATCGGTTAGCTGCATGTGCGCCTCCAATTCCAGCCCCTGCGAGCGCACAGCGCCGACACCACGATAGAAGTTTTCCTGCGGTAGCTTGGTTGCCAGATTTTCCTGATCGATGCGAAACCACGATGCCGTGAACAAGTTTTCGGTGCCTGGCGGCTGATACTTCAACCCCACTTCCCACTGTGTCCCATCGGTAGGTGCCAGCGGAGTGCCTGCACTGTCGGAATAGGAGTTGGGATTGAACGACTCGGAGTAGCTGACATAGGGTGCCAGGCCACTATCAAACAGGTACAACGCACCTGCGCGTCCAGTAAGTTTAGTGCGCTTATCACTAATCTCAGTACCCGCTGGCCGATTCGTCTCTGCAACGCGGTTTTCGTCAGAGGTCTGTACCCAGTCCTGACGCAACCCCAATGAAAACCGCCATTTATCCATTTCGATCAGGTCTTGCAGATAAACCCCAGTCTGCTCTAACCGTCGTAGATAGCTGGTAGGGCTGTAATAGCTGATAGCGGAGTTGCCGTAGGTGGGGTTAAACGCATTGATTGGTTCAAGCGACCCACTCGTCCAATCCACCACTGTTTTACGCCGTTGATAGTCCGCACCCAACAGCGTGGTGTGCTTGGTCGCCCCAGTAAAAAATTCAGCCTGCAACATGTTGTCGATGATGAATGCATGCAGCTTCTCATCACCGCCCGAGTAATAGCGATTCAGCTCATTACTGGTCGGAGTGGTCCAGCCATAGGCGTACACCTGATCCAATTGCACCTTGGAATCCAGGTAGCGAAAGTTCTGTCGTGCGGTTAACACATCATTGAAGCGATGCTCGAACTGATAGCCGAACGACTGCTGGTCTCGCTTGTAGCCGTCAACTCCGGGCTCACCTTCAAAGAAGTGGTTGGAGATTCGCTGCCCATTGCGCTGATGCAGTGTGCCTTCCGCTGGCATCCCGCTGTGATAGCCGCCATCAGGATCATGCTGAAGATAGGCCTGTAACGTCAGTGAAGTATCGTCGGTAAAGTCGATGCTCAGAGTTGGCGCCAATGCGTAGCGCTTCTCCTTGGCGTAGTCGAATTGGGTGTCGGATTTATCCGCCAGCCCTGTCAGTCGATAGGCGATGCGCTTGTCTTCATCCACTGGGCCGCTGAAGTCAAATCCCATCCCCCGTTGCCCGTTGCTTCCCACTGTCGCTTGAACCTGGTGATAAGGCTCGAACAGCGGCTTCTTGCTGGTCAGCGCCACTAGGCCGCCGGGCGAGCTGCGCCCATACAGTACCGAGGAAGGCCCCTTGAGAATGTCCACGCGCTCCAGGAAATACGGATCAACTTGCATCGTGCTATAGGTGCCGCTGTCCCCCATGGACTTCAAACCATCAAGGTAAATGTTATCCACCGAGCCATCATTGAAACCGCGCATCGCCACGTAGTCATACCGATGCGTTGCGCCATAAGGGTTGGTCAGCACGCCTGGTGTGTAACGCATGGCTTGGGAAACTGTCTGGGAGCCTTGGTCATCCATTTGCTCACGCGTCACTACCGAAACCGATTGCGAGGTCTCCAGTAGGGCGGTGCTAGTCTTGGTAGCGATCTGGCTGTGAGTCGCGTTGTAGCCTTCCATGCTCCCAAGGGCATTGCCCAAGGCGAAACCCTTGATGTCGGTGGTCGGTAGAGTCAGCGCGTTGCTTTCCGGCAGCACCTGCAAGACAAAGCTGACACCGTCTCCGGATACTGCCTGCAACCCTGTGCCTTCTAGCAGACGAGTAAAACCCTGCTCGGCAGAGTAGTCACCTTTTAGCCCCACCGACTGCCGGCCCTGAGTTTGTGCAGGCGTGCTGGACAGAGTAATGCCAGCCCGTCGAGAGAACTCATTGAGCACCTCGCTCAGCGGTCCTGCAGGTATCTCGTAGTGTTGATTAACCAGCTCTGCGCTGCCTTCTGCGGCCAAGACAGTGATCGGCACCGTACTGATACCCAGCGCCGTCGATAGCAATGCTGCGCGTATGGCTTGACCCAATAGGGGGTAGGAAGAGTCGCAAGTATTGCGGTGAAAACACACAGGCATGATCAAGATCCGTAGAGGCCGGTAAGGGCAGATTGATTGGCTTACTGACTAAGCCGGACTCTGGGAAAAAAGCCGCCAAAAAAAGTAAAAAATCAGACCCTCCGCTCCAGGCTCACCCACCAAGGCGTGCGATAGCGCACGTGTACCGGCAGTGTGCGCGCAAGTATCGCCAGCAACTTATCGGTGTCCTCCAGACGGAACACACCCGATAGCCGTAAATCTGCAATATCCATCGAGCAGCCCAAATGGCCAGGGCGATAACGCCCAACTTCTGAAAGGAAATCGGCGAGTCGCATATTTCGAGTCACAATCAGCCCATCCGCCCACGCAGCAACGTCCATATCCGGTGGAGGAACAAGCATGGCTTCGGTCTGACGCAGGAGGTAACTCTCTCCCGCGCGAACGCGCGTCGAAAGTCCATCAGGTCTGTGAGGTGAGTGAATCACTACATTACCGCTGACCACATTCAAGCGTGTGCAGTCGTTGTCCTGGCGAACGGTAAAGCGCCCTTCGATGCCTTCGAGCAAGCCATGGCGCGTTTGAACCAACAAGGGGGCAGACAAAGCAGCGCCGCAGGT
This sequence comes from Pseudomonas arvensis, assembly GCF_056688935.1. Lineage (NCBI taxonomy): Bacteria > Pseudomonadati > Pseudomonadota > Gammaproteobacteria > Pseudomonadales > Pseudomonadaceae > Pseudomonas > Pseudomonas arvensis. The sequence continues at coordinate 127,069 of NZ_CP162038.1, forward strand.
CACCAGGATTTCCCCACGCACCAATGTGATCAGATGCTGCAGCGCTTTGAAATCCAGGTCTACCGCACTGTCTGTGTTGAGTTGCAGGCGAGTGCCCTCGGGCAGTTGCATGCTGCGGCGCTCGCCGGTGGCTGTTGCGAAGTCAGAAGTCCAGCGCTGCCAACCGCTCAGATCCCGGCTTACCCATACCGCCGAACCCACCAACAGTGCTCCGGACAATAGCTTCAGTGCCTGCCGCCGCCCAAGGCCCTGAGCACTGTTTTCCAGTGCCCTGTGCGTCTCGGGGATCGCGGTCAGCTGGCTATTCAGCTCCTGCTGCAGCGCCTGAACCCGTTGCCAAGCCAGTTCATGATCATGATGAGCTTCGCGCCAGTGCTCACATTGCACGAGCAACTGAGTGTTGGCGCTGTTGTTACGCAAGCGCAGCATCCAACTGATAGCCTGCTTGACCACCCTAGGATCTGGACCGCAGCGTGTGGAGTTATCCATGGGTGCCATAACGCAGGACGTAGCAGTGATAAAGCGCCTCGGCGACATAACGCTCAACTGACCTCAGTGAGATACCCATCTGCTGCGCGATCAGTTTGTACGTTAGCCCATCACACTGGGCCATCAGAAATGCCTTACGCACCTTGGGTTTCAAGCCTTCCAAAAGCCGGGCGATGTCCTCCAGCAACTCCAGCACCGATACTCGCGCCTCAGCACTCGGCGCCAACGCTTCGGGCAGATGGGCGATTGATTCGAGATAGGCCCGTTCGATCTCCTCGCGGCGCCAGTGATCAATGACCAAACCTCGGGCAATTGTGCGCAAAAATGCCCGTGGCGCCTTGAGTTCAAAACGCTCGGTTCTCTGCAATAGGCGTACGAAGGTGTCTTGAGCCAGGTCTGCAGCATCGGCTGCATTACCCAGGCGGCTGCGCAGCCAAGTGTTCAGCCAGTTGTGGTGGGTGCAGTAAAGCGCCTGCACAACGTTTTCTTCACACGAGATGTACTCAGAGGGCGGCATGTAAACGAGCTCGGCCAGACGTCACAAATGATAATTAGTCGCATTGTTTGATAGGCGGAAAAAATTTGCAACTCTGGTCCTTGTACGACAACCACTGGTCGGTTTCCTACTTAAAAAGAAGATCTTTCCCACAAACCCCTAAGTTTTGCTTCGACGTGGCCGAAAGCCTGATAAGCCATGTGTGCACCGAAATAGAGCGGCCTGAGAAGCTGCCGACACCGTTACATGGAATGCTCCATTCGGCCCGCTCACCCCCCTTTGGCAAAAAGAAGTCGATGAAATGAATCTCAAATTCAGTCATAAAATTTTGTTGGCCGCGTCAGGCGTTGTGGTTCTGGCCTTCGCGTTATTTACCCTTTACAACGACTATCTGCAGCGCAGCACCATCAAGCAGAACCTGGAGTCGTCTATTCAGCAGTCTGGTGAGCTCACCGCCAGCAGCGTGCAGAACTGGCTCAGCGGTCGAATATTGGTGCTCGAAAGCCTGACGCAAAACGTTGCCCACCAAGGCAGTGGGGCTGACCTCCCGGGGTTGGTCGATCAACCAGCGTTCACTTCGAACTTCCAGTTCACCTATGTTGGCCAAACTAACGGGGTGTTCACCCAGCGCCCGGACGCAAAGATGCCTGACGGTTACGACCCTCGTCAGCGTCCTTGGTACAAACAAGCTGTGGCTGCCGATAAACCCATGCTCACGCCGCCCTATATGGCCGCAGTGGGAGGGCAGATCGTAACGATCGCCATGCCGGTGAAAAAGAATGGCGAGTTGCTCGGCGTGGTCGGCGGAGACCTGAGCCTGCAAACCCTGGTGAAGATCATCAACTCGGTGGATTTCGGCGGTATCGGCCATGCGTTCCTGGTCAGCGGTGACGGCCAAGTCATCGTCAGCCCTGACGAAGACCAAGTGATGAAAAACCTCAAGGATATCTATCCTGGCATCAGCCTGCGCATCGAGAAACTTAACCAGGAGGTCGTCCTCAAAGGCCAGGATCGCATCCTGTCGTTCACGCCTATCAGTGGCTTGCCTGGTGCTGATTGGTATATCGGTCTGTCGATTGATAAAGACAAAGCCTACGCACCGCTGGGTAAATTCCGTACGTCCGCATTGATTGCCATGCTGATCGCCGTCGTCGCGATTGCCGTGCTCTTGAGCTTGCTGATCCAAGTGCTGCTGCGGCCCCTGACCACCATGGGTATTGCCATGCAGGACATTGCCCAAGGCGAGGGCGACCTGACCCGCCGCCTGGCGGTCACCAGCAAAGACGAGTTCGGAGAAGTGGGCAGTGCGTTCAACCGGTTCGTGGAGCGTATTCACGCCTCGATTTCCGAAGTGTCCTCAGCCACACGCCAGGTGCATGACTTGTCCCAGCGTGTGATGGCGTCGTCCAATGCCTCGATCATCGGCTCTGACGAGCAGAGCGCACGCACCAACAGCGTGGCCGCAGCCATTAACGAGCTGGGCGCCGCTACCCAGGAAATCGCACGTAACGCCGCCGACGCTTCACAGCACGCCAGTGGTGCCAGCGAGCAGGCCGACGATGGGCGCAAAGTAGTTGAGCAAACCATCCTGGCAATGTCGGAGCTGTCGCAAAAGATCAGCCTGTCCTGTACCCAGATCGAAACTCTGAACGCCAGCACTGACAACATCGGCCACATCCTTGATGTGATCAAAGGTATTTCCCAGCAAACCAACCTGCTGGCATTGAACGCGGCCATCGAAGCGGCTCGTGCCGGTGAAGCAGGACGCGGATTTGCCGTGGTCGCTGATGAGGTGCGTAACCTGGCTCACCGTACCCAGGAGTCGGCTGAAGAAATTCATAAAATGATCACTTCGCTGCAAGTGGGTTCGCGTGAGGCAGTGACCACCATGAATGCCAGTCAGACCTCCAGTGAAGAAAGCGTTCAAGTGGCCAACCAGGCGGGCGAGCGCCTGGTCAGCGTTACGCAGCGAATCGTCGAGATCGACGGCATGAACCAGTCCGTCGCTGCGGCCACCGAGGAACAGACTGCCGTGGTGGAAACCCTCAACGTCGACATCAACCAGATAAACCTGCTGAACCAACAGGGCGTGACCAATCTCAACGAAACCCTGAAGGACTGCGATGCGCTCTCGCAACAAGCCAATCGGTTGAAGCAGCTGGTCGATAGCTTCAAGATTTGATCTGCCGAGTGTGTGGTAGGAGCGAGCGATTTCGCTCCTATCGCTTTGCCAGCAAGCGGCGGACATTCTCCAGGGCGCTGTCGACGAACCCCTGCACAAACTGTTCAAATCCCTCCTGCCCCTTGTCTTCGGGCTCGGCAATAACGGTCCAGGTTACCTTGGAGCACTGTTCTCCAAGTGCTTCTACGTTGATTGCCGCCCACAACCTGGCCACGCCCAGGGTGTTGTAGATCGTGGTCCAGGTCATGCGCATCGCATGCTCATCCCGGCTATTGAGCTGTTCCACCACGAGGTTGCCATCGTGGAAAAACTTCGTGCGCAACGCGCCCAGACCGGCGCCGGTCATTTCGATATGCGTCAGGGCAGGAATGAATGCATCGAAGCCCCCGAACTGACCCACCGCGTTCCAGAGGTGGCTGGCAGGGCAATCGACCACGACGCAGGCGACGATCGGCACGCCGTTCGGGTTGCGGATTAACGTATCAGGTTGCAGCGGTTTCATGAGGTTGTCCTGAGGCGTTTCAAAGAAAGCCGATGGCCTTGAGGTAGTTACAGCCTTTGCTCAACAGCACCGAATCTTTTTCGGGGTAGGACTCCCCCATCTGCTGAACACCGTGCCGCGCGTTGTCGTGGCGAATCGTCGAAGTATCGCCGATGTCCTCATCCAGGCGATCAAGGTAGAACCCAAGTACGCCAAACAGTGCGTTGTCCGGTCCCACCGTTCGTAACGCCTGCTGCCATTGCGCAATGCTCACTCGTTCGAAGGGGTGGCCTGCCTGGCTGAATGCATCCAGGTAGCGCTCCCAACTCAAGGGTTGTGGGTTATGCAGGTTGAACACGTTTCTGTCGGCCTCAAAGCGGCCGCAGTGGAACGCCATGAAGCGCGCCAGAAAATCCACAGGCATCAAATCGAAGTTCAAATCCAAATGCGGCAGCAAGCCCAGTTGCAGAGACCCCTTGAGCATCAACATCAGGCGGTTTTTTTGCGGCTGGCAGACACCGTTGCGGCTGTTGAAACTGATATTCCCGGGACGATAGATATTCACCCAGGCACCTTGGGCGAGTGCGCCTCCCAGCTGTCGCTCGGCAACCCACTTGGACAGGTTGTAGCCGTTCTTGATGTACAGCGGCAATGTGGCCGCCGCAGGCGTTTCCAGCACATGTCCCCGCGAATTGATGCTGCTGGAGGCCGACAGTGTCGAGACAAAATTGAAGACTTTTTTGCTGCGTGTTTCACATAAACGCAGGCATTCGAATATGGGGTCGACGTTGTCCCTCGCCAGTGAGAGGTAGTCCAGTACGTGGTTGACCCGTGCCGCGTTGTGCACCAGTGCGCCGAAATCCTCTGCAAGGGCGTCGTACACCTCACGGCTCAAGCCCAATTGCGGCTGGCTGATATCGGCCGCGAAGACGTGCACCCGGCTCAGGTCCAGGTGTGCCAGGCGGTACTCGCGCAACGCCTCGGTAAACCGTGCCATCGCGGTATTCCCCGGCTCCTCGCGTACCAGGCAGGCAACCTGGGTTGCACCGCCGGCCAGTAAGGCTTCGACGATATGGCTGCCGACGAAACTGTTGGCCCCCGTCACGATCACTTTGCGGGGATCCCCCGCACGGTCTTGTGTCAGCGTGTTGATCACCCACTTCCGCTGGGCATCCCGAATCGCCTGAGCAAAGGGAGCATCGGGCCGTTCACCGTTCTCCAGCAGGGTTGCGAGGGTACGGATCGTCGGTACTTCCAGGAAGTGACCTAGCGTGAAACCACCGCCGAATTGCTCGCGAACACGCAGCATCAGCATCGACAGCAACATTGAATGACCGCCTAGATCGAAGAAGCTGTCATCCATGGACAGCCGATCAACGGGCAACGCCAGCAACTCGCCCCACAGGCTGCTTAACCGCGTTTGAAACGCGGTGCATGCAGTGCAAGGAGAAGGCCGCAAAGGGGGCTCAAACGGTAGCGCCAACAGGGTTTTACGGTCGACTTTTCCATTGCAGGTGTACGGCATACCCGCCAACTCGACCCAACCGTCGGGCTGCATGTAATCCGGCAGCCACAGCCGCACATATTGCTGCAGGCCTGCCACCGTAGCACCCGGTTCAGGCTGGGCGACAAAACATCGGATTCTGTTTTCACCATCGATAACTACCGCCACCTGGCGATACAACCGGCTGTTGCGCAGGCATTGCTCAATTTCCTGAGGCTCAATCCGAAAGCCACGGATCTTCACCTGATCGTCGCATCGCCCACCCAGCACAATGCCCTCGGTGGTCCACTTGGCCAGGTCGCCGCTGCGGTAGGCCTGCAGGTTCCGGCCACCGGGCACTGTCAGTTCGACGAAAGCGCTGGCCGCTTGTTGCGGTTCGTTCACATATCCCAGGCTTACCCCAGGGCCGATGATGTACACCTCGCCCATCACCTGTTCATCCACCGGTTGCAGGTCGGCATCAAGGATCAGCACCTGGCTATTGGCAATGGGCAGGCCAAGGCTGCGGTTGCTGTCGCCGACCTGCATCACCCGATGGGTGACCAATACCGTCGCCTCTGTAGGGCCGTAGAGGTTGTGAAACTGACATTGCCCCGCCAGTCGCTCGATCACATGAGGTTCGCAGGCATCGCCTCCCGTCAGCAGGTGCGTTAGTCCCAACCAGGCGTCGGGCGGCAGGATGTTGAGCAGGGCGGGCGGCAGAAAGGCGTGGGTGACACAGTGCTGGTGGAGCATTTCAAGCAGTTGGTGAGGATCGCGCCGTTGCTCTTCGCTTGGGACGACCAACTCGGCACCGGCTATCAAGGCAGGGAAAATATCGATCAGCGACGAATCGAAGCTCAACGGCGAGAACTGCAGGACGCGGCTCTGCGCGTCCAAACCCATGCAGCGCTTGAACCACGCCGTGAAGTGCGCCAGGTTGTATTGGCTGAGCAGCACGCCCTTGGGCTGGCCGGTGGTGCCCGATGTATAAAGCACGATGCAGGGGGCATCTGGGTGCGGGCGTTGGTGTATCAACGGGCGTGTGATGTCGGCGTCGAGGGGAGCGACACTGCGCACATCCACTGACACAAAACGCCCCCGCAATGGATGCTGACCGGCGTCCAGCAATACGCGAGCCCCCGCGCTTTCGAGCATGACGTGATGGCGTTGAGCGGGCTGCTCGGTGCCGAGCGGCATGTACACCGCGCCACAGCCCAGCACTGCGAGAATACTGGCGTATAACTCAGTGGATTTTTCCAGGTACACACCCACCACCGGCGGCGCGTCTGCGGTGTCCAGCAAGGGCAGCAATCGTTGCTGGATCGCCAGGGCGTGGCGATGCAATTGACGGTAGGTCACCTGGCTGCCGGCGATGTTCAGCGCCGGGCGTTCGGCGAAGGTGTGCAGGCTGGCCTGCAGTTGTTCGATTGGCGACACCCGCGCTTCCTGCATCAACGTGAGGTCTGCCGTACGGTTGAATCGATGAAGAAACGCCAGCGCCTCCAGGGCTCGCAAGTCCTGCTCGGGCCACTCATTGGCAACTGCGGTTGCAGAAAAGTACCCTGGATCGCGGGCGAAGCCACTGACGTGCAGCACGACCCATTCGACCAGCGCACTCATCGCCTGCTGGCGCAGCCGGTGACCGTTCCCACTGGGCTCGTCGGCGATGTGCAGTACGGCAACTGTCCGCCAGTCGTGCGCATAAGCGCGCACTTGCAGCTGGGGCAGCCCGCCGTCGACGACCGGACCAATGCCCACGCGCAGGCGTATCCGTGGGGTTTGGTCAGCGTGGATCGGCGGTGGTTGGCTGCCATCGTCAATCAACAGGTCGAGGGCGTCGTCGCTTGAGATATGCCCGTATTGCTCAAGCACTTGCCGGATATCGTTCAAAGCGCTGCTGGCGCCGCTCCAGCCAATGTTCAGTCGCCTCATGTGGGCCTCCCGGACGCTGGCAGGTAGTCGTTCAACGCCTGCGCAACACTGGGTGTCTGCAATAAACCGCTGTGCTGAAGGAAGGTCATGATATTGCCCATCAATGGGTGATGGCGGCTGATGGGGAACGCCAGTGCCATGACCTCATCGCGCAGTGCATTGCGTACTTTGTCATTGATGTCCAGATGATCAACCAGATGCAGGTCGAAGTTCTTCTGCAGGTCGTTGGTCAGGTAATGCGCCAGGAACGTCGGCAGCACTTGAGCGATGCTGTCGCGGTCATCGGCACTCGCGGCCTGCCAATAAATGCGCACCAGCCGCGTCCAGAATTGCGCGTGGCGACCTTCGTCAAACAAGTGGTCGGCCATCAAGCCGCGAACCGACGCTTTGACACTGTTGTCCTTGGAAAACGCTGCTACATCCTGGGTGACGGTGTTTTCGGCGATGGCCACGCCAATCAACTCCACCGCATCGCTCAGGTGAGCGGGTGCCAGGGCTTGTGCCGCCGGCAGCGCGCGGCTCAACTCGATTTGCCCGGGCAGGTCCAGCGGTTGTATGCCCGTCATGGCCACCGTCTGTTGCAGAAAATCCAGTGCAACCAGCGCGTGATAGTCCTCGTCCACCACAACGGTCATCGCGTCAACGCGGCAGGCGAGGGGGAAGGGCAGCGAGAAGCGATTCTTGGCTATGCTGCGGGCAGTTTTATCGACGATTTCAGTCTCGAAGATGACCACGTCATTGATGAATTTGTAAAAGCTTTGCACCAGCACGAAGTCGCGCCACTGCGGGCAATGTTGAACAAAGGCTGTGCTGAGTACCAATGGCTGGCGGCACAAGGGGTAGATCAACTTGTCATCGTTTTCCAGCAGGCGGCGAGGGCGTGTGCGAACGGTTGCGCGGCGCTCCCAATCTTCGGCAATGGCGGGGTAATTGGCAGTGTTCATGGGCGTACCCCTTGCAACGAGACCCGCAACTCGTCCCATAAGTCGATGCGACTTTGCATGGCGGCGAGGGCTGTATCCCCGGCTTGTTGGGCATACGCTGGATCTGCACTGAGGAGACGTGCGAGCAGTTGCTCCGCCGCCGGGCCATGATCCTGTGTATCCAGTTCGATGTGGCGCTTGAGATAGCCGCACAAGGTAGGCGCTTGATGCAGGATCGACGCATCCGCTTGCAGGATGCGCTCGAACATTGCGGGGATGACACGCTCGCGGCCGTACAGAAACGCAGCCGCCACACAGTGCGTGGGCGCGTTTACCGCGACGCATAACGTTGCCCTGACAAAACGGGCCACCCCGGCAGGCGGCGCAACCTCGTGCAAGGCCATATCTGCCGTCGCGCCTTGACGCAGGAACGCAACGAAACGGTTGATTGCAGAGGTGCTGGCGCCGACCTCGGCCATGGCTTCCAGGTACAGCTCGAAGTGGCTGCAATGGCCTCCACGGGGATGCGTGTCTGACTCTTCGCTCAGCACTATTTCATTGATCAGGCGTGCAGCTTGCGGGTCGCAGGGTGGCAGCCAGGGCAAGTGAGTGCCGGTCAGGTCCTGTTGCAGGCGTTTGGTGAGTGTCATGAAGTCCCAAACAGCGAAAACATGGCCTTCCATAAAGTGTCGTAACTTGCTAAGTGAAGTTATTTCCGCAAATAACGGATGGCTGTATAACTGCAGTTTTTTTTGTTCCAGTAACGGTTGATGCATGGTTGATGCCTATAAATTATTGCGTCTGCTGTAGAAACAGCGATGGGCTTTTGTGATTGGCAAAAAGATAAGTAGATGTAAACCAGGCATGGCTAGGAAGGCCGCCCGCGCGCGTGAGGCGCTGAGTGAGTGGCCTGGTTTAGTAATAAAAGATAATAGGCGGGTTAAACAATTTGGCGAGCATACAAATATGTTAGAAGTTTTTCTAAATAATATGTGCCGTCAGTTAGTTGCGTTATTGAAGTCGGAAGTTTCTTCAGTGCGGGCCTCTGTCCAATGGGCAGTGACCCGCAGCTCTTGATGGGCAAGGCGGGAGAGCGAGGTTCTGCTGAATGAATTACCTGGCGTCGGCCTCCAGGCCATTCAGGTAGGTGGTGATCACCTCCATCCCGCGCATCAAGTGATTGCGTAACGTCAGGATGCTTTCAGCGACGTGTTTGTGCGCCACGAGGTTCAGCAGTTCACGGTGATCTTCCTGGGATGTCTCCCCCAGCCCCATTGCTTCAAGGTTGAAACGCAGGAAGCGCTCTTCCTCATTCAGCCCGTGCTCTACCAATTTGAGTAGTCGCTGGTTGGGCGCCTTGCCATACAGCGTCATGTGAAACAGGCGATTAAGGCGACCAATCTCGGCGTAGTCTTTTTCCTGTTCCAGGGCACAGATGAAGGTGTCTGCCTCGGCGATATCAGCTTCGGTCAGCAAGGGAATCGACAGGCGCAGCGCCTCAGACTCCAGCAACATACGCAGCTCATAGGTCTCAGCTGAATTGTCTTCGATCAGCGGTGCAACCACGGCGCCTTTGTGGGTGACCACATGCAACAGTGACTGCGCCTCCAGCTGGCGCAAGGCTTCACGCACCGGCATGCGGCTGACCCCGAACAGGCTGGCCAGCTCTTGCTGGCGCATGGCGGTCCCGCAGGGCAATCGGCCGTCGAGGATGGCATTGCGCAGGGTTTCTTCAATCACGGAGCGAGCAAGATGGGCGGGAATAGGCCCGCTGATCTTGATGCTGTTCAAAGGGTTCGGCTTCTGCGTCACGGTTACGCTATCCTCCTTATTGGAAAAGTGGTGGCTAATTGGATCCAATGCACACTAGAGGCTGCCCATAGGCTTGTCAAACGGCCACGGTTTCGGCTTGTAAGCGTTTCAACATGCTGTTCAGACGGCCCACGTCTGGGTCTTGCGGGGTCTTACACGGCATTGGCATGCTGCGACATTCCCGCATATAGATATTCTCTAACGGTATTTAAATTGCCGTTCTTATATCTATAAAGTCACTCTCCTGTCTGACCGGGAGTGAACTCATGTCTGCCACCTCTACTGTTCCAACAGCGATCCCTACCGCCCAAACGTTCGAGATTCGCCCGCTGCCCGGCAGCGTCGGCGCCGAGGTTATTGGCCTGGACCTGTCCCGGCCAGTCAATGACCAGGATTTCGCCCGTATCCACCGTGCGCACCTGGATCACCATGTAGTGGTCTTTCGCGACCAACGTATCACCCCCGAACAACAGATTGCCTTCAGCCGTCGCTTTGGCGTGTTGCAGATCCACGTGCTCAAACAGTTCCTGCTGGCCAACCACCCGGAAATCCTGATCGTCTCCAACATCATCGAAAACGGCCAATCCATCGGCCTGGGCGACGCGGGAAAATTCTGGCATTCGGACCTGTCTTATAAAGAACTGCCGAGCCTTGGCTCGATGCTGCATGCCCAGGAGCTGCCCTGCGAAGGCGGCGACACCTTATTCGCCGACATGCACAAAGCCTGGGACCAACTGCCCGAGCATCTGCGCAAAGCGGTCGCTGGCCGCAGCGCCGCACATTCCTATACCGCGCGCTACAGCGAGACCAAATTCGAAGGCAACTGGCGCCCCACGCTCACCCCCGAGCAGTTGGCGCAGGTCGCAGAAGTGGTGCACCCGATTGTGCGCACTCACCCGGAAAACGGTCGCAAGGCGCTGTTCGTCAGTGAAGGCTTCACCACCCGCATCGTCGGCCTGCCCGAAGACGAAAGCCGCGACCTGCTCACCCAGCTCTACGCCCACAGCGTGCTGGCGCAGAACATCTATCGCCACCAATGGCAGCCCCACGACCTGGTGTTCTGGGACAACCGCTCGTTGATCCACCTCGCCGCCGGTTGCCCGAGCCATCTGCGCCGCAAGCTGTTTCGCACCACCATCCAGGGCGACGCGCCTTTCTGATTCGGAGCATGACCATGTCCAGGAATATTCCATTTGCACGATTGGCCGCCACCGTTGGGCTGGGTATCAGCCTGCTGGCCGGCAGCCTGGTAGCGCCGGCGGTTGCCCAGGCGGAAGGAGAGATCCGCATCGCCGAGCAATTCGGCATCGTTTACCTGCTGCTCAATGTAGTGCGCGACCAGAATCTCATCGAGAAATACGGCAAGCAGGAAGGTATCGACATCAAGGTCGACTGGACCCAACTCTCCGGTGGCGCGGCAGTCAACGATGCGCTGCTTTCCGGCTCCATCGACATCGCCGGTGCCGGCGTCGGCCCACTGCTGACCATCTGGGATCGCACCCACGGCAAGCAGAACGTCAAGGCCGTAGCGTCACTGGGCAACTTCCCGTACTACCTGGTCAGCAACAATCCCAAGGTCAAGACCATTGCCGACTTCACCGACCAGGACCGCATCGCCGTGCCTGCGGTGGGCGTTTCGGTGCAGTCGCGCTTCCTGCAATATGCCGCCGCCAAGCAGTGGGGCGATAAGGAATTCAATCGCCTCGACAAGTACACCGTCGCCGTCCCGCACCCTGACGCCACCGCCGCGTTGATCGCTGGCGGTACCGAGCTGACCGGGCACTTTTCCAACCCGCCATTCCAGGATCAGGCCCTGGCCAACCCCAATGTGCATGTGGTGTTGAACACCTATGACCTGCTCGGCCCCAACTCACCGACGGTGTTGTTCGCCACCGAAAAATTCCGCAATGACAACCCGAAAACCTACAAGGCGTTCGTCGAGGCATTGACCGAAGCCGCACAATTCGCCCAGAACGACAAAGGCGCCGCCGCCGACACCTACATCCGCGTGACCAAGGCTAAGATCGACCGCGCCGAGCTGCTCAAGATCATCGACAACCCGCAGTTCGAATTCAGCGTCACGCCGAAAAATACTTACCCGCTGGCGGAATTCCTCTACCGCGTCGGCGCCATTAAAAACAAGCCTGAATCGTGGAAGGACTACTTCTTCCAGGACGCCAAGCCCCTGCAAGGAAGCTGAGATGAACGCGCCCCTGCAAGGCCACACGGCCAGCAACCTGCACACCGCCGAGCCGTTGCTGGCGGTGGATAACGTCAGCCTCGAATACCGCACCCCCGAGCGCGTGGTGCGGGCCACCCATCAGGTCAGTTTCGAGATCGACCCGGCTGACCGCTACGTGCTGCTCGGCCCTTCGGGCTGCGGCAAATCCACCTTGCTCAAGTCCATCGCCGGGTTTATCAAACCTTGCGAGGGCGAGATTCGTTTGCTGGGGCAAAAGGTCGAGCAACCGGGCCCGGACCGCATCGTGGTGTTTCAGGAATTCGACCAACTGCCGCCGTGGAAAACCGTCAAGCAAAACGTAATGTTCCCGCTGCTGGCGTCCAAGACCCTCAAGCGCCGCGAAGCTGAAGAACGCGCCCTGCACTATCTCGACAAAGTCGGCCTGAGTGCCTTCGCCGACGCCTACCCCCACACGTTATCCGGCGGCATGAAGGCCCGCGTGGCCATCGCCCGTGCCCTGGCCATGCAGCCGAAAATCCTGTTGATGGACGAGCCCTTCGCCGCCCTCGATGCCCTCACCCGGCGCAAGATGCAGGAAGAATTGCTGCTGCTCTGGGCAGAGGTGCGCTTCACCCTGTTGTTCGTCACCCACTCCATCGAAGAAGCACTGGTGGTGGGTAATCGCATCCTGTTGCTGTCCCCCCATCCGGGGCGCGTACGCGCAGAAATCCACAGCCATCAATACGACCTGCACAGCCTGGGCGGTGTTGACTTCCAGGCGTCGGCGCGACGGATTCATCGCTTGCTGTTCGATGAAACCAGCGCCGCGGAACCCGAGTTGGGTTTTGCCGACATCCGCATCGCTTACTAAGAGGGCAACCCATGCGCCAGGAATATGAAGTCATCCTCGAACCGCTGCTCAGTGTCCCCGTGGAGCGCGAATTGCCCCTGCGCCAACGCCTGTGGCAACAAGGCTGGCTGCGCAAGGGCCTGATCCTGATTGTGCTCGCGATCCTCTGGGAAGCCGTGGCGCGCTACCAGAACAACGACCTGCTGCTGCCGAGCTTTCTGCAGACGTCCGCCGCGTTGTACGACGGCCTGCTCAGCGGCGAATTGCTGAGCAAGGTGAGCATCTCGCTGGTGGTGCTGATCAAGGGTTACCTGATCGGCATTGTGCTGGCGTTTGCCCTGACCACCTTGGCCGTGTCGACCCAATTGGGCCGCGACCTGTTGAGCACCCTGACCTCGATGTTCAACCCGCTGCCAGCCATTGCGTTATTGCCGCTGGCGCTGCTGTGGTTCGGCCTGGGCCAGAACAGCCTGATTTTCGTGCTGGTGCATTCGGTGTTGTGGGCGCTGGCGCTCAACACCTATTCAGGGTTTCTCGGCGTGTCCGAGACGCTGCGCATGGCCGGTCGCAACTATGGTCTGAAGGGCATGCGCTTTGTGCTGTTTATCCTGATCCCGGCCGCGCTGCCGTCGATCCTCGCCGGCCTGAAAATCGGCTGGGCATTTGCCTGGCGCACACTGATCGCCGCCGAGTTGGTGTTCGGCGCCACCAGCGGCAAGGGCGGGCTGGGTTGGTACATCTTCCAGAACCGCAACGAGCTGTACACCGACAAGGTGTTTGCCGGGTTAGCGGTGGTGATCCTGATCGGCCTGCTGGTGGAGAACCTGGTGTTTGACACCTTCGAGCGGCTCACCGTGAAGCGTTGGGGCATGCAGCGCTGATCCACCTATCCCTGCTACGATTGCGCCCAGTTCACTCCCCTCTGATCATGAGTGCTTGGCATGCAACTACCGGACATGAACCTGCTGGTCGCCCTCGACGCCTTGCTCGACGAGGGCAGTGTGGTCGGCGCCGCCCGGCGGATGAACCTCAGCCCGGCGGCCATGAGCCGCACCCTCACGCGCATTCGCGAAGCGGTGGGCGACCCGATCCTGGTGCGTGCCGGGCGCGGCCTGGTGCCAACGCCCAAGGCATTGCAGTTACAGGGCCAGGTGCGCAACGTGGTGGAGCAGGCCGCGCTGCTGTTTCGCTCGGCTGACCAGGTAGACCTGAGCACGCTGCGCCGCCGCTTCAGCGTGCGCGCCAATGACTTTTTCATCGGTGTGTATGGCGGTCGTCTGTTCGACACCATGGAGCGCGTGGCCCCATTGTGCGAGCTGTGTTTCGTGCCCGAAGGCGACACCGACGACGAAGCCCTGCGCGAAGGGCGCCTGGATTTGCGCGTGAGCAACACCCAGCCGGCAAGCCCTGAGGTCAAGGTGCAGAACCTGTTCTCCACCACCTTCGTCGGCCTGGCGCGGCAGGACCACCCGTTGTTCGACGAGGAGATCACCGCGGCACGTTTCGCCAGCTACTCCCATATCAGCATCTCGCGGCGCGGCATCGCCCGGGGGCCGATCGATACCGCGCTGAATGCCCAGGGCCTGGAGCGCCGCGTGGCGATGATCGCCCCAGGGTTTCACGGCGCGATGTTCATGCTGCCCGACTCCGACCTGATCCTGCCGGTGCCCAAGGAAGCGCTCTACAGCGCCAACCGCCTGAAGCTGCCCCTGCGCGCCTTCCCGCTGCCGATCTCCTTGCCGACTCTGGTGTTGGCCCAATCCTGGCACCCGCGTTTCGACAAGGACCCGGCGCACAAATGGCTGCGCGAAACCATGCGCGAGAGCTGCCACGCCACGTGGCTGGAAGCCCAGCCGACCTGAATCTCAAGCGTACACAGGGCAAATGTGGGAGGGGTCTGTAGTAAATCAAGGATTGCGCCTGACGCACTTATAAGCTGCCGATAAGTAACTTTTTGTCATGGTTTTGCCTGATTAAACTGCTCGGGTATTTACCATTCCGAGTTACCTGTTCATGACTTCCCTCGCTGCCCCCACCCTCGCGGCCGCAGCCAAACCCAGCGCCCTCACCCCGCCCGTGTTCGGCGCGCGCATCATCATCGGCCTGGTCGGGGTGTTGCTGGCGGTGCTGGTGTCCGGCCTTAACGAGATGGTCACCAAGGTGGCCCTCGCCGATATCCGTGGTGCGCTGTACATCGGGTTTGACGAAGGCACCTGGCTGGTCGCGGCCTACACCGCCACCTCGGTCGCGGCGATGGCCTTTGCGCCCTGGTGCGCGGTGACGTTTTCCCTGCGCCGTTTCACCCTGTGCGCCATTGGCCTGTTCACCGTGCTTGGCATCCTGTGCCCGTTCGCACCGAACTACGAAAGCCTATTGCTGCTGCGCACCGTGCAAGGCCTGGCCGGTGGCGCGTTGCCGCCGATGCTGATGACCGTGGCGCTGCGTTTCCTGCCGGCCAACGTCAAGCTGTATGGTTTGGCCGGCTATGCACTCACCGCCACCTTCGGCCCGAGCCTCGGCACACCACTGGCGGCGCTGTGGACCGAATACGTCGGCTGGCAGTGGGCGTTCTGGCAGATCGTCGCGCCGTGCCTGCTGGCGATGGCCGCCGTGGCCTACGGCTTGCCCCAGGACCCGCTGCGCCTGGAGCGCTTCAAGCAGTTCAACTGGCGCGGCCTGCTGCTGGGCTTCCCGGCGATCTGCATGCTGGTGATCGGCATCCTGCAAGGCAATCGCCTGGACTGGTTCGAGTCGGGCCTGATCACCTGTTTGCTGAGTGGCGGCAGCGTGTTGCTGGTGCTGTTCATGCTCAATGAGTGGTCGCACCCGATGCCGTTTTTCAAGTTGCAGATGCTCGGTCTGCGCAATTTGTCGTTTGCCCTGATCGTACTGGCGGGCGTGCTGATGGTGCTGACCTCGGTGATCATCATCCCGTCGAGTTTCCTCGCCCAGGTCCAAGGCTATCGACCGCTGCAAACCGCGCCGGTGATGCTGCTGATGGCACTGCCGCAGTTGATCGCGCTGCCGCTGGTGGCTGCACTGTGCAACCTGCGCTGGGTCGATTGCCGCTGGGTGCTGGGGATCGGCCTGAGCATGCTGGTGCTGTGCTGCATCGGCAGCGCACACCTCACCTCGCAATGGATTCGCGACGATTTCTACGGCCTGTACCTGCTGCAAATCTTCGGACAGCCCATGGCTGTGTTGCCGCTGCTGATGCTGTCCACCGGCAGTATTCAGCCACAGGACGGCCCGTTTGCCTCGGCCTGGTTCAACACCGTCAAAGGCCTTTCCGCCGTGGTTGCCACCGGCGTGTTGGACACGTTGACCACCCAGCGCCTGCACTTTCACTCGACCATGCTGGTGGATCGCCTGGGCAATTCGCCCCTGGCCGACGGCAACGCGCCGGGCCTCGCCCATCGGTTGCACGAGCAGGCCGTAGTGCTCACGTCTTCGGATCTTTATTACGTCATGGGCGGCGTCGCCGTGGCGTTGATCCTGCTGATTTTCTGGATGCCCACGCGGATCTTTCCGCCTCGCGCACCGACCTAGCCAAAAGGAATTTTCATGAAACGCAAAGACAAAGTGGCCGTCTCCGTCATCACCATATTTGCCGTCGGTGTGCTGGTGTACCTGGTCGCGCCTGGCTTGTTGGGCAGTAAGCACCAAAGCACCAACGACGCGTTCGTCGCCGCTGACTTCACCTTGGTCGCCCCGCGCGTGGCGGGTTTTATCAAGGAAGTGCTGGTGGAGGACAACCAGCGGGTCAAGGCCGGACAACTGCTGGCGCTGATCGACGACCGCGATTTTCGCGCCGCCGCCCAGGCCGCTGATGCCGACACCTTGGTCGCCCAGGCTCAACTGAAAAACGCCACCGCGACCCTGGAACGGCAAAGTTCGGTGATCGCCCAAGCCCAGGCCACCGTCGCCGCGGACCGCGCCGAAGTGGCCTTCGCCGAACACGAACTGAACCGCTACAACCACCTCGCCGGCGTGGGCGCCGGCACGGTGCAAAACGCCCAGCAAGCCAAGACCCGCATCGACCAGGCCACCGCACGCCTGGCCAATGCCACAGCAGTGCTGGCAGCCGAGCGCAAGCAGGTGGAGATTCTCACCGCCCAGCGCGATGCCGCCGAAGGCGGGCTCAAGCGCGCCCAGGCCGCGCTGGAAATGGCCAGCTATCAGCTGTCCTACACGCGCATCGTGGCGCCGGTCGATGGCATGGTCGGCGAGCGCGCCGTGCGCGTCGGCGCCTATGTGACGCCGGGCAGCAAGATCCTCGCCGTGGTGCCGTTGGCCGAGGCCTACGTGGTGGCCAACTTCCAGGAAACCCAGCTCTCTCACATGCATGCCGGCCAAGCCGTGCAGGTGCGGGTCGACAGCCTCGACGGCGAGTTGCTCAACGGTCATCTGGAGAGCCTCGCTCCGGCGACTGGGGTGACCTTCGCCTCGGTCAAACCGGACAACGCCACGGGCAACTTCACCAAGGTGGTGCAGCGCATTCCGGTCAAAATTGTGCTGGAACCCAACCAGCCGCTGACCGAGCGCCTGCGCGTCGGTATGTCCGTGGAGGCGAGCGTCGACACCCAACCTGTTGCCGTTCAACGTGAGGTGGCGCAGCAATGAAACGCCTTGCCTGGCTCACCCTGAGTCTCATCAGCCTGAGCGCCTGCACCGTCGGCCCGGATTTCCAGCGCCCGCAAAGCCCTCAAGTGGCGCAATGGAACGAGCCCCAAGGCCGCCAAGCCGACAGCCGCGCCATCAGCGACCCACTCCAGGAGCGCTGGTGGGACGTGTTCCACGACGCACAACTCTCGGCCCTCACGCGCCGCGCCCTCACCGATAACCTTGACCTGAAACTGGCCAGCAGCCGCCTGGAACAAAGCCGCGCCGTGCGCCAAGTGACGACCGCCGAGCGCTATCCCAATGTCGAAGCCTCAGGTGCTTACCAGCGCAAACGCAACAGCGGCAAAGGCTTGAGCGACCCATCCGGCGAAAACGGGCGTTCCGCCTTCAACCAGTGGGACGCGGGCTTCTCCGCGTCCTGGGAGCTGGACTTCTGGGGCCGCGTCAAACGCGAAACCGAAGCCGCCGACGCCACCCTGCAAGTCGCCGAAAACGACCGTCGCGCCGTGCTGTTGTCGGTGCTGGCCGAGACCGCCCAGGACTACATCCAACTGCGCGGCGTGCAAAACACCCGTGCCGTCACCGAGCAAAACCTCGACGTTGCGCGCCACAGCCTCAAGCTCTCGCAACTGCGCCTGGCCGACGGCGTAGCGACTGATCTGGACGTGGCCGAAGCCGCTGCCCAAGTCGCCGCCATCGAAGCGCGCTTGCCGGATTTGCAGCAACGCCAGGATCGGCTGATCAACGCCCTGAGCCTGCTGATGGGCGAGCCGCCACAAGCCCTGCACGCGCAGTTGTCCAAGGACGCCGCCGTACCGCAGACCCAGCGCCAAGTTGCCATCGGCCTGCCGTCGCAGCTTGCCGAACGCCGCCCGGATATCCGTCAGGCCGAAGCCCGTTTGCACGCGGCCACCGCCAACATCGGTGTGGCCAAAGGTGATTTCTACCCGCGTATCACCCTGTCCGGCAGCCTCGGCTCCCAGGCCATGCA
This sequence comes from Pseudomonas arvensis, assembly GCF_056688935.1. Lineage (NCBI taxonomy): Bacteria > Pseudomonadati > Pseudomonadota > Gammaproteobacteria > Pseudomonadales > Pseudomonadaceae > Pseudomonas > Pseudomonas arvensis. The sequence continues at coordinate 145,516 of NZ_CP162038.1, forward strand.
GCTGTCGGATCTTGGCTCCTGGGGCTCACGAGCCTTCGCCTTCGGCCCTCAGTTCAGCCTGCCGCTGTTCAATGGCGGGCGCTTGCAAGGCATGCTGAATCTGCGCGAAGCCCAGCAACAGGAAGCGGCCCTGGCCTACCAGCAAACCGTGCTGCGCGCCTGGCATGAAATCGACGACCAACTGACCCGCTACAACGCCAGCCAACTGCGCCGCGACAGCCTCGCCGAAGCCGTGCGCCAGAACCAGATCGCCCTGACAACCGCGCAGCATCAGTACGTGGAAGGCGTAGCGGACTTCGTCAACGTGCTCACCGTGCAGAGCGCATTGCTGGCGACGCAGGAGCAGTGGGTGGAGAGTTCTACCGGCGTGTCGTTGGCCATGGTCGGGTTGTACAAGGCGTTGGGTGGGGGCTGGGAGTCGGTGTATCCGCTGCACACCGCCGAAAATAATTTGTTGTAGGAGCTTTTTGTGACTCCAACGAGAGTAAGCGTTTGCGTGTAGGAGGCTCCAATCAAGTACCGAATAATCCACGTTGAGTGCTGACATCCACAGCGCTCGACACTTAGGGAAGTGCCTGTCTTTATAAAGCGAACCTTCCGACATTCGCCACGGATAGCAACTCTTTACTCTCTGTGACTTCGCCAATCCAGGGACTTATGGATGTCTCTGGGTAGCCCTATTGCAGACATCGAGTGAAGCACCATGGCGAATTTGTTTCTCGTCTATTTGATCTCTTCAGCCCTGTTAGGGAAGAGCCGATTTACGTGTCGGCCCCTCCGGCGCGGCAGACGTCCCCGGCTCCGTCTCAACCGTTTGCGCAGTCCCGTGACGGCGCACTGACTCCACTGAAAAACTGGAGCCACCCCTTCAAGAGCAAGAGCAATCCATTACTACAAGTGACCCATTACTCGATGGTTGGGTGCGTGAAGAAGTGGGTGTCACGCCGTGGTTCAGTCCGTGGTCGTGGGAGGGTTACGACGTCGTCTTCAACTATGACTCGCCTCGGCAAACCCTGGCATCCTTTTTTCGAGCGGTGGGTCGTTTCAGTCAGCAGCAACTCGAACGCTACAGTAACTTGGCCGATAAGTCGGATAACGGGCGTATGAAGAATCGCCTTTACGACATCATCGATCGAGACCGTGATGGAGTGGTGACGGCTGAAGAGTTGCAGGCGGCGATTGCTCTACCGGCGCACGCGCAGTCGCTGTCGCAACTGATCATCCACTACGAAAGCGAGTGGCGCCACGAACCCCATAAGTGGGACGCACTGGACGATGTAGTGGGGCATAGCGGCTCGACTCCACTTTTAAACTGGGTGGCGGAGAAGGAGCGGGTCAGGGAGATCAGTTGGTGGAATGAGGTGGCGCAGGGCGTTGGATTACCGGTGGATGGGCAGGTTTATCACTTGCATCCGGTGGGGTTTACGAACCGATTTAGTAGAGCAAAGCAGCATCCAGAAATTTTTATAAGTGGAGTTAAAATAGAACTCGGTTTCTTGGATTTATATGATGACTCGGTAATTGAAGATGTTGATTATGTCACGGCAGCGGCCACGCTCGGGTGTGAGGTCGAAGCCGTCAAGGCGGTGGCACTTACAGAGACAGGTTCTTCAGGTAGTTACTTTGCGAGGGGTGGTGATGACAAGGTTACAACTATATTGTTTGAACGACACTACTTCCATCAATTGACAGGTGGGCGATTTGATGGATCAGATCCCGATATATCATCTCGCACAAGAGGCGGCTATGGAGCCTACTCGGTACAGTACGGGAAAATGGTCCGAGCCTACCGACTGAGTCCAAGCGCAGCACTAAAGTCAGCGTCATGGGGGCGATTTCAAATTATGGTGAAAAATTTTTCAAGCGCTGGCTACGCTTCAGTTGAGGATTTCGTGCGGGACCTCAATCGCTCTGAGAAAAATCATTTAAAAGCATTTGTGAGCTTTATAAAGTCCGATGCTGTTCTGTCTTCTGCGATTGTTCAAAAGGACTGGTTAAAATTTGCACTTAGATATAACGGCCCTGCCCAAGAGGGGTATGACGAAAAGATGAGGGAAAACTATAATGCACTCAAATCTATCTGATTTCGGGGTCAAGGGAGCAACCTTTTTTTCTGCAATGCTCTGGGCTGGCTTGATTTTGGCTGCGCAGGAAAATATTTGCGATAATGAAAAGGCGTTATTTCAGTGCCAAGTGCGCGGCGGAAAAAACTTAGCACTATGCCCGGAATACGTAGACGGGGAAATGACCGGAATTCAATATCGCTTTGGCCGAGAGGTACACAAAGAGCTTGTGTTTCCTAATTCCAGCTTTGACTTTAAATCATTCAAGTCGAATCACTTCACTCGCTATCAGATCGATTACAAAAGGATTAAGTTTTCTATTGGTCCTTATGTTTATAGCCTTTATAGTGATTATGATGGCGAGACCCCTGAAGGCGCTGCGAGGCGTGCTGGGGTAGTCGTTTCTAACTCTTCCGAAACAACAGACATACAAATACCCTGCACAGCTATATACATCGACAATTTTGGAGATGTATTCCCTCATCTGAAGTGCGACATTGTCGATGCCCTGGGCTGCTATTAGGGGGATAGATAAAAATCTAAGGGCGATCCAGTGGGCATTGTTTGTAAGCGCTATTTACAGTAGTGGCTTGTATGTCGTTTTCATTTTCAAAAAATTGCTTGATGGTCGAAATGACCGCCCCTTCCGAATCTTGCATCACGGAGAACTCGCGTTTTTTCACGCGCTCCCCCCTGGCCTGCAATTCCAGGCTTATGAGTTTGAACAAGATAAGTACGTCTTGACTTTTCATGGGGCTCCAAACTTAAGTGTCCTCTGTCCGCGGACAGAGGACACTTTCTTGCACGGCTTCAATACCGATGTCAAGGATGATCAGCGATTCTGCAAAAACACCACATACCCCCGAAACCATTCACTCCCCTGCAAATACCCCGGTTCCTCCCAGTCCCCACCCTGGATCAATCCGACCTTGAACGGCAGCCCCAGCCGATTCATACGTGGCAAATACGCCGCGTAATCCGGGATGCTGTGGCGGCCTTGATACGTTTGCACCACCACTTCATCCACCACGCCCTTGAGCTGGGCGATGGCGGCTGGGTCTGCGTTGCTGCTCCAGTCCATCAGGCCGGTGATGCTCAGGCGTAGGTCGGCGGGCAGGCGCTGGCGTAGGTCGCGCAGAAAGGCGGCGTATTCGTGCAGGTATTGGGTGCGGGCGTCGAAGTCGATCTGGATGCCGACCACCGGGTTGCCCGCGTCGCGCCAGCGTTGCACCTGGCCGAGCAGTTGGGTGTAGACGCGTTCCGGCCAGTGCAGGGTGTGGGCGCGGTAGACCACCCAGACTTCGCCTTGGGTGATGCGCGGCACGCTGATGCCCTGGGCGATAAATTGCACGCCGCGTTGGGGCGCGCGGCGGGTTGAGTTGATCTGGCCCTGGAGGATGTACAGGGTCTTGGCCTGTTTGAGTACCGGCTGGGGCGTGACGCCGCTCCACAGCCAGAAGGCGTCATAGTCGCGAGCGTCGACGGCCGCGAAGGCCGGGCTTGCCAGCAGCAGCAAGCCTAGCCACAGGTATTTCACCAGTAGTACTGCAGGGATTTGCCCCACTGGGTGTCGCCAAAGCCGGACTTGAGTTGGCGGAACCAGGCTTTGCGCACCGCCGGTTCAACGTCCTGGCCGCCGCAGCTGTTATAGCCGGCCGGCGCGTAGCAGTTGATGGCGCGGAACAGCGCGTAGGCTTTGTCGTTCTTTGGCGCCTTGGCATCGGCGATCACCTGCTTGTAACCGTCGAGGCGCGAGAAGGTTTCGCCCTTGAAGTCCGACGCGGTGCTGCCCAGGCTGCCGGCGGCGCGGGCCTGTTCCAACGGCATGCCGTCCAGGCCGTTACGCAGGATGAATTCGCCGAAGCAGTTCAGCGCTTGTGGGTTTTTCGCATCGGTCTGCAAGGTCGCAGCGGTCTGCGCGATGCTCGGGCAGGCATAGCCGGATTCGGCCTTGTCGCCGTTCCACTGGAACAGCTTCAAGCTCTGGCCGCCGCTATAGACGTAGCCAAGGCTGGTGCCCAATTTGTCTTCCGGGGGCGAAGCCGGCAGTTGCTTGAGGTCCTCGGCGAACGTGGCGTACTGGCTGCGCAGCAGGTCTTTATAAAGCAGCACGAACTGCGCGGTCTGGCGCTCCAGCGGGTCGCTGGCCTGGGCGATCTGTTGGCGCAGCAACTCAGGCCCGGCGACGTTGCGCAGCAGGATGTAACGCACCGGCTTGGCGTTGATCGGCGAGTCGCTGGCGAACACCTTGGCCAGTTGGCCGCTGCGCTCGTAGTTCATCGCCAGGGCCAGTTCCAGTTGGTCGCGTTGCAGCGGCAATTTGGCCTGATCGAGCAGTTTCAGCCACAGGGCTTCGGCGCCTTTCCAGTCCTGTTTGTCTTCCAGCGCCAAGCCGCGCAGGGTCTGCTGGCTGAAGGCGAAGTAATTCAGGTTCGACGGAATGTCCTGAGGCAAGTGCTTCAAGGCGGTGTCCGGTTGATGCTCGATGTACAGGGCACTCACGGCCAGCAAGTAGTCGTACAGCTCGGGGGCGCTGGCAAAAGCGACTTTCTGTTTCTCCAGGTCTGTTCGGGAGAGCGCCGGCTGATCGCCGCCGCGCATCACCATCAGGTCGCTGACCAACTGGATCATCGGCGTCGCGACCGTCTCGCTGTTGACCATCAACAGCTTGAGGTCGGCCTCTTCGATCAGTTCATCCACCGATACATTGCGCTGTGCATCCGACGCCTGTGTCATCGCCCAGGCATACGCGTCGGCGAGCTGGATGTTGTCGTCCGCCAGCCAGTACACGCGGCGCAGCAGGCCTCGGGCGGAGGCAACGTAACGACCCTGTGGATAAGTCTCCAGATAGCCAACAAAGCCATCTTTGGCCTGGCCCAGTGCAGACTTGTCCACACGCGCAAGCTGCGGCATCCCGTATTCGTCGAATGCTTCGGCCTGCGCCTGGTTCAGCAAGGTGCGGGCGCTCATGTACTGCGCGGTTTCCTTCAACCAGGGCAGTTCGCTGCCGCTGGCGGCGGCAAAACCGCGCTTGGCCTCGCTGAAACGTCCGCTGTAAAAGTCGGCGGCCGCTTGCAGATACGTGCGCAGCATGCGGCCATTGGACGACTCGATCGGTTCGGCGATCACCGGGCCGTCCCAGGTGCAGGTGATGAGCAGTTCCAACCGGGCCTTCGCCAGCAGCTGGCGTTCTGCGGTTGGCATGTCGGCTTGCACCACCTGGCTGATAAACGCAGTGGCGCTGTCATCGTCGTTGCTGCGACAGCGGCTGCCCTCGCCTTCGAGGTAGGCCTCGCCGGCAGTCGTGTACTCGTTTCGCTTAATGCCCAGAGAGGTCAGCAGGGTGTCGAGCTCGGCGGTGGGCGAGTCGTCCGAATCGGCTTCAGTTTCTGCGCTGGAAGCGGCAGCGAGGCGATACACCGGAAACGGCACCGGGCCGAAACCCTGGCTCAGATCGTCTTCGGTCAAAGCCTTCGGCGTCAGCGGCTCGGCTTTTTTGTCAGCCAGCAACAGGCGCAGGTTGACCCGACTGTCGTTGCCTGGGTTGAGAAAGGGAAGGTTGCTGCAGGCGTCGAGGCGGTCACGCGACACCCGCCAATCCGGGTAGCACGAGTCATCGGAACTGGCCTGGGCCGGTAGGGAAATACCGGCCAGCAGGGCCAGTGCCAGGGGTGACAGAAAACCGATGCGCATGACGTGTCCTTGATCCTGAGTCCTTGGAGGAGGGCAATGATAGCTTGATCCGACCAGTGCTTCGGTGAAGCCCTACACAAATTGCTGATTTGTCCGATTCCAGAAGCGAACGAGGGGCTTTTGACCTAGAGTGGCGGTGTTTGCGCTTAGGCAAGCAGGGCAGGGGAATCAGGGTGCGTCGGTCTGTGGTAGAGCAAAACGAGAAAGTTGGGGCGCTGCCCTCATTCACCCGTCTCACCTGGGACAACGCCGGTAAGATCAGTCGCCTATGGTGGGTGCCGATCCTGGCCTTGGCCATGGCCCTGCGTTTCTACCACCTCACCTCGGCGGCGATCTGGGGGGACGAAGGTTCGAGCCTCCTGCTCAGTGAATATGCCGTGGGCGACCTGTGGTTCCACGCGGCCCATGACGTGCACCCGCCGCTGTATTTTTTCCTGCTGCGCGGCTGGATCGAGCTGTTTGGCGACAGCATCTGGTCGATTCGTGGCATGAGCGCCATCCCCGGTGTCATCGTCGTGGGCCTGGGCATCTGGCTGACGCGGCAACTGTCCACCCGCCGTGCTGCTGTGCTGGCGGGCGTGCTGCTGGCGCTGCTGCCCACGGCGGTGCGCTACAGCCAGGAAGTGCGTATGTACTCCTTGCTCGGCGTGTGGTTGCTGGGCGCGACGCTGGCGCTGGTGTACTGGGTGCGCCAGCCCGAGCGCGCGCGCTACCTGGTGGTGTATGGGTTGCTGATGAGCGCGGGTTTCTACACCCATTACTTCACGGCGCTGTGTGTGCTGGTGCACTGGGCGTATCTGGGGCTGTTGAGCCGCTCCGGTGAGCGGCTGATCACGCGCCCGGCTTGGTGGGCGGTCAACGTTGCGATTGTGCTGATGTATCTGCCCTGGTTGCCGAACCTGCTGGAGCTGGTGCAGCACGTTGATCAGCTTAAGGTGGGCGGCGATATTGGGTGGGAGGACCCGGTCAGCCTGCTGTCCGTGCCGTCGATGGTGTGGCAATTTGTGATGCAGGACGAGGGCCTGGATTTCTGGCCGTTGGTGTTCTGGGTTTTTCCGTTGCTGCTGATTGCGGTGGTCGTAATAACCGCCTGGCGTGATCAAGAGCGTTATCAGCCGGCGAGCCTGCTGACGCTGTTCTTCCTGTTGCCGCTGCTGTTGGTCTACGCGGTCTCGTTTATCTCGCCGGTGTTTATCGAGCGCTATCTCACGGTATATGCCCTGGCTTTGCCGATCCTCCTCGCCCTGGCTATTGAGCGCCTGCCAGCACGCCTGTCATGGCTGGGGGCGGCTTTTTTTGTGCTGTTTGTCTGTGTGGAGCTGGTGGGCCTCAAAAACAATTTCATCGTGAATGAGCACGACCAATTCAACGTGCCGGTGGAGTTCGTCAATCGCAATTACCAGGAAGATGACCGCATCGTCCTCAGCGACATGCTGTGGTATCTCAGCTACGTCTACTACGACCAGACCGACGCCCAACTGCAGCTCTACACCCCGCCCAAGCCCGATGGCACGTCAACCCGGCCGAATGCCTACGGCTTCGGCACCCTGGTGGACCAGGACGGCGGGCGCATCTACCTCGACCGCCTGTCGGCACTGCCAGCCGACACCCGCCGTGTGTGGCTGATCAGCAGCAACGAAGCGCCGGACGATTTCGCGCCATTGCCCGAGGGCTGGCGCGAGCTCAGTCGCCAGGACGGCGGTGGGGCCAGGGCGCGGTTGTTCGTGCTGTGCAATGTGCCGTCGGCGCTTCCCGAAGGCTGCCGCTAGACTCACCCGAACCTTTCTCTATTCAGGAGCCCACCATGGAATCGCCTGTGCATAACTTGCCTGCCTTGTTCAAACAACTCGGCCTGCCGGATGACGCGGTCAGCATTGACAAGTTCGTGGCTGTTCACTCGCCGCTCAAGCCGGACCTGAAGCTGGCGGATGCATTTTTTTGGACGGACAGCCAGAAGGCGTTTCTGCGCGAGGAGATTCTGGAGGACGCGGATTGGGCGGAGGTGGTGGATGAGTTGAATCTGATGTTGCGGGGTGGGCGAGGGGTGTAAAAAAACTTTGTGGAAACACGATAATGTAAAAAATGGTGAGAGGCAAAAAAGCTGGGATATGCCCATCTCTGCGAATCGCTGGATTTAAAAGTCATTGCGCTCCACCGCGTCGCGATGATTAAACCCGTGACCAGAATCACGCCCTTCGACTTCATCGGCCACCCCTCGATCTACCGCTACTGGGACGCCACCTGCTGCGTCGAATTCACCCTGCAAATGGCCCGCCGCGCCCTGGAAGTGGAACTGCGCGAGGAAACCGAATTTCTCGACCGTTATGACCGGGTGATCAAGGCCGTGAATCAACGCTTTGACGTGCGCGGCAGTGATTTGTCGAGGTTGGTGATGATGTGCCTGGATAACGACGGCAAGGTTTCCAAGCACCGGCGCAAGCCGTTTCAGTACAGCGTGTCGGAGGAGGTGTTTGAGTTTATTGAGGAGGAGGTGGGGAGTGCTCTACGTGAAATTGGGAAACTTCCTATCGACTAAAGGGAAGTGGACGATAGTGGCCGGTGTGTGGGAGTCGTTATTAACAGGCGCTAACTCCCTGCTCTGGACGCAACATGAAACGCCTGGTCCCACGCGAAGAAATTGAAAGTTATGAACTCACAAAGATCGAGAGCCCCTATTTTTCGGGAATAAAAGTGCGAGAGTTTTTTCGCGCCCCGTATGCGCTGCCCGGGTTGAGTAAATTGCTCAATGAGTGCGGTCTTTCTTCCGCTTGCTGCTCCGCTGAAAAAGACCAGCGGCGGGTTTTGGATAAACTAGGAGCCGGTGAGTGGTTGTTTGTGATGGACTATCCCTTTCTCCCCTTAAGTCGCGAATGTCGCGTCAAGTATGGACACCTAATGGGGCGCCGACTGTATGTTGGGCCTGGTAAATGGGAGAAAGTAAGCATCGATTACGATGGAATTCAAAATGCCGTGATCCTCGCCGCTAATCGGTTGGTTTCAGCAGGGGATGAGGGGAGGGTATTTCTCTCGGATGGAAAAGATCTCGCGAACACTACGAGAGTTATGACTCAACGGTGGGTAAGGCTTGATTGTCGAGATGATCAACTTACTCACCGATCAGTTGAGCGTCGATATGGAGAGCTGCGGCATATAAAACAACGTTATATGGAGGGCGATGACAACTGGCAGGTGGGTGGTAAGTCGTGGCATTGGCAGCCTGTAACACCGGACGTGTTCTACGAATACAAGGAGGCAGGAGAATGACGCGCAAGCATGTTTTTTGGTTTTGGGGAGCCATGGATGCCCTATATCTGATTCGTTATGCGGTGGCCAGCGCAATACAGGCAAGGATTCCTTATTTAAGCGATGTTGAAAGTGCTTTATGGGTACTGCGTGATCATAGCGTTGTGCAGTTATACATGTTCGGCTTTGCCATGCTGCTGCAAGTTTCCATTGTGATCTCGTGCCTACTGTTCTTTCTTGGATGTAAACAGGTGAGGTGGGTTACTTACCTTCAAACACCCTTGCGATTGGCTTTTATTGTGCCTTCTGTTTCGCCTTTGCTGGTAGGGGCTCAGCTTGTCCCTAACTACAATTTGGTGTTAATGGCTGTGTTAGTGATTATTTCGGAGGCAATCAAAGTCTGGAGCGTATGGCGATGGTGCAAAAAACCCTGACCGGCCAAGAGACCTGAGAACCCATCAAGTCTGTGGCACAACCTCATCTGACATCCAAAACCGCCGCACTGGTCTCCCTGCCCTATGGCCTCGACATAATGGAAAATCCAGCAAGCCGACACCGATCCAAATGTGGGAGGGGGCTTGCCAGCGCATGCATCAATGACTGGCCCACCGCAATCGGGGGCAAGCCCCCTCTCACATGGGTTTTGCGCTGCTGCCACTGAAACGCTCCACCCATCGCTAAATTGTTTCAAAACTTGACGGAACAACCACCCTCCATCATATTGATAGTTAGCAAACTAACTGTATGCGAACTATCCAGTGCCTCAATCCCTCGAACAACTCCAGATGAACCTCAGCAGCAGCATGGTGGTGGGCGCCCGTAACTGGCGCAAAATCTGCCAGACCACGCTGGTGAGCTATGGCATCTCCGAAGCCTGCGCCGTGCCGCTCTTGATGATCGGTCGTTTGGGCGACGGTGTGCACCAGGTCAAAGTGGCCCAGGCGTCCGGGATGGAAAGCCCGTCCCTGGTGCGCCTGCTGGATCGCCTGTGCAGTGATGGCTACGTGTGCCGTACCGAAGACGTCCACGACCGCCGCGCCAAGGCCTTGAGCCTCACCGAGCGTGGCCGTGAGTTGGTGCAAGCGGTTGAAGTGCAGCTGGTGCGCCTGCGCCGCGAAGTGCTGGCGCAGATCGCACCCGCCGATATGGAAGCCGCGCTGCGTGTGCTGCGCGCCTTTGAGGCGGCGACGCTTTGAACGGGTTCTTTACCGGTTTTCCGCCCGCCCGCGACTGGTTCTACGGCGTGCGTACCTTCGCCGCGTCGATGATCGCGCTGTACATCGCCATGCTCATGCAAATGCCGCGTCCGTATTGGGCGATGGCCACGGTGTATATCGTCTCCAGCCCGTTTGTCGGCCCCACCAGCTCCAAGGCCCTGTACCGCGCCATTGGCACCTTGATGGGCGCGGCGGCGGCGGTGTTTTTTGTGCCGATGTTCGTGCAGTCACCCTACATTTTGGTAGTGGTGATCGCGCTGTGGACGGGCACTTTGCTGTTCCTCTCCATGCACCTGCGCACCGCCAACAACTATGCGCTGATGCTGGCCGGCTACACGCTGCCGCTGATCGCCCTGCCCGTGGTGGATAACCCGCTGGCGGTGTGGGATGTCGCCGAGGCGCGGACCGAAGAAATCTTCCTCGGCATTGCAGTCGCTGCCGTAGTGGGCGCGATGTTCTGGCCGCGCCGCCTGATGCCGGTATTCGATGGCTCGGTGGCCAAGTGGTTTGCCGATGCCCAGGTCTACAGCCAGCGCTTTCTGACGCGCAACGTGGCGCCGGAAGAGGTCAGCACCTTGCGCGGCGGCATGGTTGCCACCTTCAACACCCTTGAATTGATGATCGGCCAGTTGCCCCACGAAGGCGCGCGGCCGCAGACAGTGCGCAACACCAAGGAACTGCGTGGGCGCATGATCCATCTGCTGCCGGTGGTGGATGCCCTGGATGATGCCCTGTACGCCATCGAACACCGTGCGCCGGAATTTCTAGACCGCATCAAGCCGATCCTGGAAGCCACCAGCCAATGGCTGGAAGGCACCCAAGAAAGCGCACCCATGGAAAGCTGGCGCGCCCTGCGTGATCGGGTTGATGCACTGCAACCCCAAGGCGAAGCGCTGGATGATCGCCACACCTTGTTGTATTCCAACGCGCTGTACCGCCTGGGCGAATGGATCGACCTGTGGCAAGACTGCCGCAGCCTGCAGGCCGCGATCCAGTGCGAAAGCCAAGACACCTGGCGCGCCGTGTACCGTCACTGGCGCCTGGGCCGGCTTACGCCATTCCTCGACCGTGGCCTGATGTTCTACTCGGCGTTTTCCACCGTCACCGCGATCATCGTCGCCTCGGTGCTGTGGATTCTGCTGGGCTGGACCGACGGCGGCAGCGCCGTGATCCTGGCCGCCGTGGCGTGCAGCTTCTTCGCCTCGATGGACGACCCGGCGCCGCAGATCTATCGATTCTTTTTCTGGACCGCCATGTCGGTGCTGTTCGCCAGCCTGTACCTGTTTCTGGTGCTGCCCAACCTGCACGATTTTCCGATGCTGGTGCTGGCGTTCGCCGTGCCGTTTATCTGCATCGGCACCCTCACCGTGCAGCCGCGATTCTACTTGGGCATGTTGTTGACGCTGGTGAACACCTCGTCGTTTATCAGTATCCAGGGCGCCTACGACGCGGACTTCCTTAACTTCGCCAACGTCAATCTGGCCGGGCCTGTGGGCCTGCTGTTTGCCTTTGTGTGGACGTTGGTCGCACGGCCTTTTGGCGCCGAATTCGCGGCCAAGCGCCTGACCCGTTTCAGCTGGCGTGACATCGTCGGCCTCACCGAACCCGCCACCCTGGCTGAACACCGGCACCTGGCCGTGCAAATGCTCGATCGCCTGATGCAGCACCTGCCGCGCCTGGCCCTTACCGGCCAGGACACCGGCATCGCCCTGCGCGATTTGCGCGTGGCGCTGAACCTGCTCGACCTGCTGGCCTATTCGCCGCGCATCCTCGGCGTGCCACGGGTGTTGCTCAACCAAGTGGTGGAAGGCGTCGGCGCTTACTTCAAAGCCTGCCTCAAGGCGGGTGAACGCTTGCCCGCGCCCAGCGGTCTGCTGATGACCCTGGACCGCACGCGCCGCGCCCTCAACGGGCAAGGCCTGCAGGACGAAGACGATACCCGCCTGCACCTGTTGCACGCCTTGGCCGGCCTGCGCCTGGCGCTGTTGCCCGGCGTCGAATTTATTGGTGGCACGGAGCTGGAAGCGCCGCTGCCGGATGGAGCGCCTTTATGATCGGTGATCTGGATATCAGCGGGGTGTTCCTGCCCACGCTGCTGGTGCTGATGGGCATTACGTACGTGTTGTTCCTGGTGGTGCACGGGCTGTTGACGCGCATGCACTTCTATCGCCTGGTCTGGCACCGGGCATTGTTCAATGTGGGGCTCTACGCGCTGTTGCTGGGCGCGGTGGACTCACTCAGTCGATACCTGATGACATGAAAAAACCTTTTTTGACCATCGGCCGTGTAGTCCTGACGCTGTTGATCGTGAGCTTCGCGGTCGTCGTTGTGTGGCGCATGGTCATGTACTACATGTTTGCGCCCTGGACCCGCGACGGCCACATTCGTGCCGACATCGTGCAGATCGCCCCGGACGTGTCCGGGCTGATCCAGCGCGTGGACGTGCGCGACAACCAGTTGGTGACCAAGGGTCAGGTACTGTTTGCCGTCGACCAGGACCGCTTCAAGCTGGCCCTGCGCCAGGCCCAGGCCGCCGTGGCCGACCGCCAGGAAACCCTGGCCCAGGCCAGCCGCGAGTACAAGCGTAACCGTGGCCTCGGCAACCTGGTGCCCAGCGAGCAACTGGAAGAAAGCCAGTCCCGCGTGGCCCGTGCCCAGTCGGCCCTGGCCGAAGCGCAAGTGACGGTGGATTCGGCCCAACTCAACCTGGATCGCTCGGTGATCCGCAGCCCGGTGGACGGCTACGTCAACGACCGCGCGCCGCGTACCCAGGAATTCGTCACCGCTGGCCACCCAGTGCTGTCGGTGGTGGACAGCAATTCCTTCCATATCGACGGCTATTTCGAAGAGACCAAGCTCGACGGCATCCACGTCGGCATGGCCGTGGACATCCGTGTGATCGGCGACAACGCCCGCCTGCGCGGCCATGTGCAGAGCATCGTCGCCGGTATCGAAGACCGTGACCGCAGCAGCGGCTCCAACCTGTTGCCCAACGTCAACCCGGCGTTCAGTTGGGTACGCCTGGCCCAGCGGATTCCGGTGCGCATCGCCTTTGACGACGTGCCTGCGGACTTCCGTATGATCGCCGGGCGCACGGCCACGGTGTCGATCATTGGCGACAAGCCCAATGACGGAGCCACGCCATGAAGCAGCTGTTGGCAACCGCCGCGCTGGGTTTGTTGCTGTCGGCCTGCCAAGTGGTAGGCCCGGACTACACGCTGCCGGACAAGGCCGCCGTCAACCGTGGCGACCTGCAAGGGCCAATCGCGGGCGAGGGCGCCAACGTGGTGTCGGCGCCGGTGCCGAGCGACTGGTGGAAGCTGTACAAAGACCCGCGCCTGGACGAACTGGTGCGCCAAGCGATGGCCTCCAACACCGACCTGCGCATGGCCGCTGCCAACTTGCAGCGTGCGCGTTTCCAGACCCAACAGGCTGAATCTGCCGGCGGCTGGAGCCTCGGCGCCAAGGCCGAGGCGCAGCGCCTGCAGGAGTCCGGCGAAGCATTTTTGCTGGCCGACAAAGTGCCGGTGGGTAACATCGGCAGCGTCGGCATCACTACCTCGTATCAATTCGACCTGTTCGGCACCTTGCAACGCGGCATCGAAAGCGCCCAGGCCAGCGCCGATGCGGCCCAGGCCGCTGCCGATATCGCACGTATCACCCTGGTGGCCGATGTGGTGCGTTCCTACACCCAAGTGTGCGCGGCCAACGAAGAACTGGCGATTGCCAACGAGTCCCTGGACCTGCAAGCCCAAAGCACCAAACTGACCCAGCGCCTGCGCGACGCCGGCCGTGGCGATGAAACCCAGGTCACCCGTTCGCAAACCCAGTACAAATCCCTGCGCGCCGACATGCCGCGCTACGAAGCGGCGCGCCAGGCTGGGTTGTTCCGCCTGTCGATGCTGCTGGCCAAGCCGCTGGACCAACTGCCAGCGGGCACCGGCAACTGCGCCGAGCTACCGCACATCGCCCAACTGCTGCCCGTGGGTGACGGCGCGGCGCTGCTCAAGCGCCGCCCCGACGTGCGCCAGGCGGAACGCCAACTGGCCGCCGCCACCGCTCGGATCGGCGTGGCCACTGGCGCCCTGTACCCGGACATCGCCATCGGCGCCACGGTAGGCACCGTCGGCCTGCTCGAAAACCTTGGCACGCCTGCGACCAACCGCTGGGGTTTTGGCCCGATGATCAGTTGGACCGTGCCGACCAACGGCGCCCGCGCCCGTGTCCACGAAGCCGAGGCCGCAACCCAGGGCGCCCTGGCGCATTTCGACGGAGTGGTACTCAACGCCATCCGCGAAACCCAGACCGGCCTGGCGCAATACACCGCGCAGTTGCAACGGCGCGACGCACTGGCCGAAGCGGGTGAGTCGGCCAAGGAAGCGGCGGGGCAGACCCACCGCTTCTTCCAGGCCGGCCGTGCGTCGTTCCTGGCGGACCTGCAAGCCACCCGCACCTACACCGACGTGCGGGCGCAGCTGGCGGCGGCCAACACCCAGGTTGCGATGAGTCAGATCGACCTGTTCCTGGCCTTGGGCGGCGGCTGGGAAAGCGGACGAACGCAACCTGCGCAAGCCAGCAAACCCTGAGCAGATAGCTATGCTTTGTCAGGTGGGGCGCCGTGATGCCCTGCCTGACACTGCTCGCGTTTGCTCATGGGGATTCCAATAATGAAAAACCCTTATGCTCCCGCTTTCTGGTGCGTGCTCTTCGCACTGGTGCTGTTATCGGCCGCGTATTTCTACGGCGTCATGCTCGCTCACCAGCTCGACAAGGCCATGGTCTTTCTCGACAGCGCCTGCCTGGTGATCGGTACCTTGTCCATCGGCGTGGTGGCCTGGGCTTCTTACCAGAATCAACGCATCAAGAAAAAACTCCTCGAACAAGGCAAGACCCGCGTGGCGATCTGGGACACCAAGGTTGCGCTGCGCCGGGTGGAAACGGTGTTCGACCGTTATTTCTGGGGCAGCTATTGGCAGCCGGGGCGCACGTTCCAGGAAGTCATGGGCGACCTCACCGGCACGCCGTTGGAAAAAAGCCTCGAAGTCCTGAAAAAACAGTGCGTGGCCCTCGATCAGCAGGTCGCCGAAGGTAGGCATTGGCTCAATAATGCGCGGGAATTGTCTGATGTTGCGACACAGATGGCCCGCGAACGCTACCAACTGGACTTCTGCGACCCCAAGGCCGACACCCCCGGCAATGCGGTGATACACCGCGAGTTTGAGGTGCTGGTGTACACCTGGACGGCGCGCTTGAAGAGTTTCGATCACCAGTTGGATGAAATCGAGCTGGAGTATTCCTGAACTACTACTGAACTGATCCCTCTGAAAGGCTGGGCCGTTTACGGCCGCCAGTGCTAATCTTCCCCCGCTTTCGGCGGGCTTGAGCCAACCCTTACAGGGTTCAAGGAAGACAGCCCACTTCTCACAGGATTTGATCAGGTCACTTCATGAATAAGCCAGCAGTCGTTCTTTTGGGTTTTGTTGTCGCCGTTGGCGTCGTCAGTGCAGGCGGCGCCTGGTACACCGGTAAACAACTGGAGCCGGTGCTGCAAACCGCGATCCAGAACGCCAACAAGGAACTGCAGACCTCCATGGCCGGCGTCGATGGCACCGTGGCCCTGGAGCTGGTCTCCCTGGATCGTGGGGTGTTCAGCAGCACCGCCCATTACCGTTTGAAAGGCCAAGGCTCGGTCTTCGGCGAAGACAACCCGAACCCGGAACTGCTGTTTGTCGACCATATCGAACACGGCCCGCTGCCGTTCTCGCGCCTGGTGACGCTCAAGTGGCTGCCGGTCATGGCCACCAGTCACTACGCGCTGGAAAAGAACGCCACTACCGAGAAGTGGTTCGCCGCCGCCAAAGACGTGTCACCGCTCAAAGGCGTGGCCAATATCGGTTACACCCGCTCGGTCAACGGCAACATCGAATTGCTGCCGCTGGAGTTCAAGGACGACAAATCGTCGGTGAGCTTCTCCGGCGCCAACATGAACTTCGACGGCACCGCTGAGGGCCAGAAGGTCAAGGCCGATGGCTTTATGAACAGCCTCAAGGTCGCCGCCGTGGATGCCAATGGCGAAGCCTTCGAAGCCGAGCTGTCGGGCCTGACCATCGCCAGCAATCTGGAAAAATCCACCTTCGGTTTCTACACCGGGCAAAACACCGTTGAACTGACCGACAGCAAGTTCACCTTCGGCCCGCAGAAAGCCGTGCTGACCGTCAAAGGCTTCGAGCAGAAAGACTCCAGCGAAACCAAGGACAACAACCTGGCCGGCCGTGTCGACTACAAGATCGACGAGATCGGCTATCAAGGCAAACCCGTGGGTTCGGCGGCGCTGGCTGTGAGCATGAAGAATGTCGACATCCCGGCCATGCTGGTGCTGACCAAGCTTTACCAGGACAAGATGCAGCCGGTACAAGCCGCTGCCGCCGCCAACCAGCCGGCACCTGAGCTGCAACTGACCGAAGCCGAGCAGGCCCTGGCCGAAGCCAACGTCAACCAGGTCCTGGCCGCCAAGCCGCAAGTGGCGGTGGAAAACCTGTCGCTGAAAACCACCCACGGCGAAAGCAAGTTCAGCCTGCTGGTCGACCTGGCCAAGCCGGTGTCCATGGAGCTGCCACCGGTTGAACTGGGCAAGCAGATGATTGCGCTGCTGGACGCCAACCTGACCCTGTCCAAGCCGATGATCGCTGACGTTTCCGCGCTGCAGGCGCAACTCGGCGGCGTGACCGACCCGAAAGCCATCGAGCAACAATCCCAGATGGCCGCCGAGATGGTCAGCGGCATGGCGGTGGGCACGCAGTTGGCGACCCTGGTCGGCAGCGACGTGGTGTCCAAGTTGCACTACGCCAACAATGAAGTGACGTTCAACGGTCAGAAGATGACTGTCGAGCAATTCATTGGTTTTGTGATGGCCAAAGTTGGTGCGGTGAGCGGCGCGCAGTAAATAATCTGCCCTGGCTCGCAAATAAATAATGGGGCAGCGGGCCTGCCCGCAACAGAGGTCAAACGGCTGGCGTTCATGCGTACCGAGCCCTTCTGTTGCAGGCAAGTCTGCTCCCGCATTCACATTTCAGATTTGCCCGCAATTCTGAACAATTGTTCTGAATTGGCCTTCTGCCAACTTTCCTAAGAGATAGTTCACACAGGAAAGCTAGGCCGGGTCATTAGACGCCGGCACCCTGCAGCGAATCGCGCAGGACCACCTATCGTTACAGCTTTCCGTGTGTAAGGAAGCTCACGATATGTTGCGAAACCTACCACTCAGTGCATCAGGCCGGTTGCGACTGCTCGTCGGGGCAGCTTTATGCAGCCAGCTATTGATGCCCGCTTTCGCCATGGCCGATCCGGCCTATGACGCGCTGATCATCCAGGCGCGCAACGGCAACTTCACACCCGCCCTTACCCAATTGCGTCAGCTGTCGGCCGAGCGCCAGACGCCAGGCCAGGTCAGCGATCATGTGGTGATCGCCGGTTGGGCCGGCCAGGATGCTGAAGTACTTAAGGTGTACGAGGCCGAGGGTAAACATCGCAACCTCAGCACCCAGGCGCTCGCCACCGTGGCGCGCACCTATCGCAATCAAAAGCAGTGGGCCCAGGCAGAGGCGGTCTATCGCCAGGCGCTGCTGCGTGAGCCAAATAACATCGACCTGCAACTGGGCCTCGCCCTGACCCAGGCCGACGGTGGCAAGACCACCGAAGCCGTGCAACGCACCCGTGCGCTGGTGGCCGCCAAGCCCGATGACCCCAACCGGCGCATGGCCCTGGGGTACGCGCTGACCCGCGCCGGCTTGAACTACGACGCGTTGTTTGAATTCGACCAGGCGTTTATCCGCGCCGGCGCCAAGCCTGAAGTCGCCCGCGAATACATCGTTGCCCTGCAAAAGGCCCGCCTGCCGGAAGCCGCGTTGCGCCTGTCGACCCAACGTCCCGGCCTGCTGGACCCGGTCACTCAACGGCGCCTGGAAGGCGACCTCGCCGCCGAGCGCGTGCGCATGGCCGAGTTCGCCACGCGCAGCGAAAAAGATCGCTACGTGATTGCCGACCGCGCCCTGGCGGACTACGACAAACTGCTCGCCCGCTGGACCCCGGACGCCACCGCCCATGACGACGTGGTGCGCTGGCGCATCGACCGCCTCGGTGCGCTCAAGGCGCGGGCGCGTACCGCCGAAGTGATCCGTGAGTACGAAATTCTTAAAGGCGAAGGCGTGCAATTGCCGACCTACGCCGTGCGCTGGGTGGCCGCGTCCTACCTCGACCAACGCCAGCCGGAAAAGGCCGAGCCGCTGTATCGCCAGGTCCTGAGCGCCACCGACGCCGAACCCGATGACCGGGTCGAAGACACCACCGCGTTGTTCTACGCCTTGCAGGAAAGCGACAAAGGCGAGGACGCCAACGAGGTTGCCAAGGGGCTCGCCAACAGCCAGAAACCCCGTGTCGAACTCAAGGGTCTGCCCGTCGGCAACCCCAACGACGCGTGGATGGACGCCCAGCAACTGTCGGCCCAGGCTGGCGTGTACGGCGGCGACCTGCCGGGCAGCGAAGCCGGTTTGGAAGCGCTGGTCGCCAAGGCTCCGGGTAACGTCGGCCTGCGCCTGGCCCAGGCCGACATGTACCGCGCCCGCGATCTGCCCCGGCGCGCCGAAGGCATCCTCAAGGAAACCGAAGCCCAGGCCCCGCGCGACATCGGCCTGGAAGTGAGCCAGGCGTACACCGCGATGGACCTTCAGGAGTGGCGCCAGCTCGACGTGCTTACCGACGACGTGGTTGCGCGCAACCCGGACAACCGCCAAGTGCAGCGCCTCAGCCGCCTGCGCGATGTGCATGACATGGCTGAGCTGCGCGTCGAGGCCTACACCGGTAAAAGCTTCGGCGGCGGTAACGACAGCGAGGCAGGGGCGGTTTCGGGGAGTCGTGACTGGGGCATCGAAAGCCGTCTCTACACGCCGCCCATCGACGAAGACTGGCGCCTGTTCGCGGGTGCCGGCTACGCCCGTGCAGATTTCGAAGAGGGCACCGGCCAGCATCGCTGGCAGGTGGTCGGTGTAGAGCGGCGCACCCGCGACATGACCATCGAAGCCGAGGTCTCCAACCATTCCTACGGCGATGGCTCCAAACAAGGCGCCGCGATTTCGATTGCCCGCGACATCAACGACCACTGGCAATACGGCGGCAGCCTCGGCTACCTGCTGAGCACCACGCCGTTGCGCGCGCTGAATGACGGCATCACGGCCAACGGCGGCAGCGGGTTTGTCCGCTGGCGCGCCAACGAAAGCCGCGAGTGGAAACTGACCCTCAGCCCGTCCCATTTCAGCGACGGCAACGACCGCTTCGAAGCCTTGCTCAGCGGCCGCGAGGGCCTCTACAGCTCGCCGAGGGTGCAAGTCGACCTGGGCCTGGAAGTCGGCGCCAGCCGCAACAGCAAGGAAGACACGGTGTACTTCAATCCGAAGTCGGATTTCACCGTGCTGCCCGTCCTCACCATCAACCATGTGCTTTATCACCGCTACGAGACCCAGTGGAGTCAGCAGTTCCAGGTCGGTGCGGGTACGTATAGCCAGCGTGATTACTCCACCGGCGGCATGGCGTTGATCGGCTACGGCCAACGCTATCGCTGGAACGATGTACTGGACGTTGGCGCCAACCTGAGCCTGATCAGCCGACCTTACGACGGTGATCGCGAACGCGATCTGCGCCTGCTCGTCGACCTCACTTACCGTTTCTAAAAGAGCCTGACCATGACCTTCCTCAGCCGTTGCTTGTTGGTTCTGGGTGTATTGCTGGCCAGTGCCTGCGCCCAGCAACCCGCACCTTTCACTCCACCCGCCGAGCGGCCGACCCCGCTCAACGAACAGGCGTGGCCGAAAAACCATTTCCTGGGCATTGCCTACCACGACGTGTCGGATCGCGATCCCGACCAGGCCGTGGTGGCGGTGCGCACCGAGCGTTTGATCGAACAATTGGCCTGGCTGCGCGAGAACGGCTACCAGGCGGTCAGCGTTGACCAAATCCTGGCCGCCCGCCGTGGCGGCCCGGCATTGCCGCCCAAAGCCATCATGCTCAGCTTCGACGATGGCTATTCGAGCTTCTACACCCGCGTGCTGCCGATTTTGCGCGCCTACCACTGGCCGGCCCTGCTGGCGCCAGTGGGCAGTTGGATCGACACACCGCTCAACCAGCCGGTGGACTTTGCCGGCTCGCCCCGGCCGCGTGGCGAGTTCCTGACCTGGCAGCAGATTCGCGAAGTGTCCCAGTCCGGCCTGGTGGAAATCGCCGCACACACCGACGCCAATCACAAAGGCATCCTCGCCAACCCCCAGGGCAACCTGGAGCCGGCGGCGACCTCGTTGCGTTTTGACCCGGCTACCGGGCGTTATGAAAGCCAGGCGCAGTTCGATGCGCGGTTGCGTGCGGACGTGGTGGCGATCTCCAACAAAATCCAAACCGTCACCGGCAAGAAACCACGGGTCTGGGTGTGGCCATACGGCGCGGCCAAAGGCACCTCGCTGGCCATTGTCGGCGAGCAGGGCTACCAGATGGCCCTGACCCTGGAAGACGGCCTCGACAGCTCCGATAACCTGATGAACAGCCCGCGCTTCCTGGTGGCTTCCGACCCGGATGGCGAGCATTTCGCCAACAGCATCGTCGCGGTGCAAACCCCGGCACCGCTGCGGGTGCTGCATGTGGACCTGGATAACGTCTACGACCCGGATGCTGCCCAACAAGCGCGCAACCTCGACCAGTTGGTGCAACGCGTGGTGGACATGGGCGCCGGTACCGTATTCCTGCAAGCCTTCGCCGACCCCAAGGGTGACGGCCTGGTGCACTCGCTGTACTTCCCCAACCGCCACCTGCCGATGCGCGCCGACTTGTTCAACCGCGTCGCCTGGCAACTGCACACCCGTGCCCATGCCAGCGTGTATGCCTGGATGCCAGTGCTGAGTTTTGCCCTTGATCCCAAGCTGCCGCGTGTGACGCGCTGGGACCCGGAAACCGGCAAGGTGGGCATCGACCCGGATCAATACAAACGCCTGTCGCCGTTCGACCCGCAAGTGCGCAAAATCATTGGCGAGCTCTATGAAGACCTGGCGCGCAACAGTGCCATCGACGGGGTGCTGTACCACGACGACGCGGTGTTCTCGGACTTCGAAGATGCCAGCCCCGCCGCACTCAAGGCCTATGCCGCCAACGGCCTGCCGGGCAGCATCGAGGCCCTGCGCGCCGACCCTGCGGCGATGCAGCGCTGGACGCGCTTCAAGAGCCGCTACCTGATCGACTTCACCAATGAGCTGACCGCCAAGGTCCGCGCCATTGCCGGGCCGCAGGTGCTGACCGCGCGCAATATCTTCGCGCAGCCGATGCTCAACCCCGAAAGCGAAGCCTGGTTCGCGCAGAACCTTGATGACTTCCTACAGACCTACGACTGGACCGCGCCCATGGCCATGCCGCTGATGGAAGGCGAGACGCTGAAAAACTCCAACGCCTGGCTGGAAAAGCTGGTGGCGACGGTCAAGGCCCGCCCCGGTGCAATGCAGCGAACCGTATTCGAGCTGCAAGCCAAAGACTGGCGCACCCCGGATGCCCCTGACCTGTCCGCCGCGCAAATGGCTGAATGGATGGGTGTACTCAAGCGCCAGGGTGTCACGAGTTTTGGCTACTACCCGGACAACTTCCTGGAAAATTCCCCGGACCTGAAGACTGTGCGTCCGGCCCTTTCCAACCAATGGAACCCTTGACCATGTTCGACAGAATCCTGGCTTTATTCGTGCTGGCACTGGTCTTGGGCGTGCCCCTGGGCCTGATCTTCCTGGTCACCGGGCAGTTCCTGATGGACTTCGTGTTCTTCTACCCGCTGTTCATGTCGGCGTTGTGGATTGCCGGCGGCTTGTACTTCTGGCTGCACTGGGAGCGCCACTGGCCTTGGGAAGAAGACACCCCGGCGCCGACTCTGGCCGGCAACCCGCTGATATCGATCATCATCCCTTGCTACAACGAGGGGGATAACGCCGCCGACACCATCCATGCGGCGCTCGGTCAGCTGTACACGAACATCGAAGTGATCGCAGTCAACGACGGTTCCAAAGACAACACCGCCGCCGTGCTCGATGCCCTGGCGCTGGAACATCCCCGCCTGCGGGTGCTGCACCTGGCGCAGAACCAGGGCAAGGCCGTGGCCTTGCGCATGGGCGCCGTGGCGGCGCGCAGTGAGTACCTGGTGTGCATCGACGGCGATGCGCTGCTTGATAAAAACGCAGCGGCCTACATGGTCGCGCCGATGCTCGACAACCCGCGCCTGGGCGCCGTGACCGGCAACCCACGCATCCGCACACGCTCGACCTTGATCGGCCGCGTGCAGGTGGGCGAGTTCTCCTCGATCATCGGCTTGATCAAGCGCACCCAGCGCGTATTCGGGCGGATCTTCACCGTGTCGGGTGTGGTGGTGGCGTTCCGTAAAAAGGCGCTGGACCGTATCGACTACTGGTCCACCGACATGATCACCGAAGACATCGACGTCAGCTGGAAGCTGCAACTGGACCACTGGAGCATCTTCTACGAGCCGCGCGCACTGTGCTGGATCCTGATGCCCGAAACCGTCGGCGGCCTGTGGAAACAACGCCTGCGCTGGGCCCAGGGTGGTGCCGAAGTGTTGTTCAAAAACATTCGTGGCATCTGGCAATGGCGTCACCGCTACCTGTGGCCGCTGTTGTTCGAATACTGCCTGTCCACCGGCTGGGCCTTCACCTTCATGCTCTCGGTGATCTTTTGGGGCGTGGGTAAGTTCATCCCGCTGCCCCAGGCCATCGCCGTGGACTCACTGATGCCGCCGGCGTTTACCGGCCTGGTGTTGGCGATGGTGTGCCTGCTGCAATTCGCAGTCAGCATCCTGATCGACCGCCGCTACGAGAAAGACCTGTGGAAAACCCTGTTCTGGACCGTGTGGTACCCGATGGTGTTCTGGCTGGTCAGCCTGTTCACCACGTTGGTCAGTTTCCCCAAAGTGCTGTTCAACCAGCACCAGAAACGCGCGCGTTGGGTCAGCCCCGATCGCGGTATCAAACCTGTTGAAGAGGAGGCGTGATCATGAAACTGGTCAGAACTCGCCAAAGTACCGTGATGTGGATCATCGACGTGATCCTGACCCTGATGGCCTGGGCCGGACTGGTCTGGCTGCTGGCGCGTGGGATCACCTCGATGCTCGACACCCACGGCGGCCCGCGCATCGAGGCGCCGATCTTCGCCGCGCTCAACACCTTGCAGATCTACCTGTGGATCGCATTGTTCAACGCCGTGATCCTGGTCTCCTGGGCGCGCTACCAGCAACGCAAGGGGCGCAAATTCGCCCAGCGCCGCGCCGAGGCCAAGGCCCTCAGCGACAAGCGCCTGAGCGAAAGCTTCAGCCTGGCGGAGGGCGACCTGGAGCAACTGCGCCGGCCAGGCGTGTTGGTGATCCACAACGACGAAGAGGGCGGCGTATCGGAAGTCAAAGCCCATGTCTCCCGTGACGTGGAAAAGCCAGGGTTGACCCTCGTGCCTGGCGCAACCCAAAGCAAAGACGCCAGCTAAGGCTGTAAACCCGATCCAATGTGGGAGGGGGCTTGCCCTATTGCCAGTCAGTTAAGGACGAACGCCGTACCTGTGGCGAGGGAGCTTGCTCCCGCTGGGCTGCGATATAGGTGGTCCGTTCCTTGTTCACAAAGAATGGGACTGCTGCGCAGTCCAACGGGAGCAAGCTCTTATCAAACAAAATATAACCCATTGTTTTTGCTCTTAAAAAATCAATCTGCCTTGACCAGTTGCATCCCCAGCTTGCGCGCTTTTCGTTCTAAAGCGCGCAGTTGGCGGTCACGGCTCTTCTCCTCAAATGCTTCAAGTCCCTTTTCCACAATAAGCCGGAGTGGCATCTTATGGACGCAAATCCCCCGCTATGCGCCTGACCTTTCCGGCCCGCAATTATTTAGACCCAAGGAAGCTGTCAATGAAACTGTATTGTCTGTTTATCTCACTCACTGCACTGGCGACCTGCACCAGCAGCTTCGCTGCGGCGCCTGCCCTGCAAAATTTTCTCGCCTGCGACCAGAACTCCCTGGCGGTGGTAAGCCAGGCAGGGCTCAAGGAGCGTGTTGCCCATAAGCTGGCGAACGGCAAGATCACGCTCAGCGGCGGCACAAAGTCCGATATGGGCCAGCGCTGGATGTTCGACACGCCACTGACGCTTGACGGTATGACCTTGACCGGCTTTTTCGCCGAAGACCAGGACCTGATGGGCTCGCGCATCATCAACTGGGGTTTCTACACCGAGCAGGCGCCCGACGCGCTTTACGCGCAGCTGAGTAAAGTACCGGGTACGGCGTTGGAGAAAGCCAACGGTATCTACGCGCGTGCGCAGATCTGGTCGCACAAGCAATCAGCCTGGGTGCCGGAAGGCGGCGATGACAACGCGGGCAAGCTGGTCACCGATACGGCCGAACGCATCTTGATGGTCGAGCCCGCACCCGGTGACCTGGCCAAGACCAGCAATGGCATGATCACCTGCTCGGTTCAGGGCGCGGTGAGCGCAGCGATGCTCAAGACCACTCAACCTGACCTGATCAAGTGAGCGGAGGCCGGTAGCGATACCGCAGGCATGCTGAATGCCTGCGGTGTTCTCTGGTTTTTCGCGAGCAAGCTCGCTCCTACAGGGGCGGGGTTACAGCAACTTGCGCTGCACCGCCTCATCCAGCGTACTGCGCGTCAACGCCTCGACCACTTCCCGTGTGTCGCTCTGGAACGGGAGGCCCACGATCAGTACCAGATGCATCCAGGTGCGCACCGATTCGCTCTTTTTGACGCGGCCCAGTTCCTTGCCATCCTTGTCCTTGAACACTGTCTCCAGGGTGAAGATGTTTTTCGCCGTGGTCGGGATAACGAAGAACGTGAAACCGGTGATAAACGCCGACACCGGGCTGTATTCCTCATTGTTGTGCAGCGTGGCATCCACGTAGATGTCCGAGTCGACCTTGTCGGTGCTCACCCGCGAAAAGCGCTGGGAGTCACGATACGAATCGGCCACGGCCTTTTCCCACATCACCACCGGGGCGCCGACGGCTGCGTTGCCCGGGCCGCCGTTGACGTGGTTCTGCGCGGTGGTGTGCACATACGCCGTGGGCTTTTGCGCCGGTGCGTTGGCGGTCGGTGGCCAGGTCTGTACGGCTGGCAGTTCGTGCTGCGAGTAGGACACGCAACCGGTCAGCAAGACCGCTGCGAGTACCAGGCTGTGTTTGATCAATCCTTTCATGTTTCGCTTCCTTTAATTACGGTTTGGCCAGGTTGGCAGTGGCGGTGTCGAGCAATTGCCCGACCAGTTTGGTCAGCTGTTGGCCGCCCATTGAAGGCGCCCAATATTGGCCGCTGTAAAGCCCGACGTTGTGCTCGAACTTGATCGAGTCCTTGGCCTTGGCCAGCTCTTTACCAGTGCGGTCGACAATCACCAGGTCGCCGGCCACCTCGAAGCTGTCCACGTAAATCGGGCCGTTGACCCAGATCCAGATGGTCAGCGTCAGCAGCGCGCCGGGGACGTACGCCGGGTGCGGTGCGCGATGGCCTTTGAGGGCGGTCATGTTGAATTTGAGTGTCACATCCTGCTCGCCCAGGCGTACCGGGTACTCAGTAACTTGCTTGAAGTAACCCGCCGTGCGCACGTACTGGGTGATCTGGGCCGTCAGGGAGCTGCTGATGGCAGCCTTGTTGGCCTCATTGACGTCGGCGGCGCTCACCGCCACATCAGCAATTTGCGCGCTGCGCGGGCTGCTGACAGCTACGGGGTGGAGCGGGGCGGCGATAGGGCCGGTGACGGTGTAGGAAACGCAGCCGGTCATCGACAGCGCGGCGAGCAGGGCCGAAGCCCGGAGAAAAACTTTAAACACGCAATATCCCTATTAATAAACAGACCCAACACAGTGTCTCGACCGCATGGTACACAACTTGAGAAATGTGCGGCGGCGCACGCAGGCGACCGAAAGCACTTGAGAAGCCCTCTCAACCCCGTAAAATGCCGCGATTGTTTAAAGCACGATACTTTTCAGGGACGAATTCAGACATGCGCGCGTTTGCCGTATTCCTCGTTGCCTGCCTGATGGCGGGCTGCGCCTCCAAGCCGGAGTACTATATTTCTCCGGCGCCGGTGACTATTCCCAAGACGGCCACTTACTGGCTCGATACCTTTGATGTTGAAGTGGTGGGCAAGAACGAGCGTTTTTTGCCGGATGACAAGGTGCGCCAGCAACTGGGCGTCGATCTGGTCGACCGCCTGCTCAGCGCCAAGCGTTATGCGACCAGCAAGGAAAAGGCCGATTACCTGTTGGACGTGAGCATCGTCTATACGCGCCATATCCCTGACTCCAAAGGTGGCCTCGCGACGTTGATCGTGGATGACAACACCATTCTGGCCGCTGTCGATTTCAGCTATCAGGTCAAGGTCAAGAAGGGGGCTGGCGAGGTGCTGCATTTTGCCAAGACGCGTAACAACCTTGTGCCCGCCGGTGTGATGGGTGAAGCACAAAAGTGGAGGACCATGGGCGGTATCATCACCAACTCCGGTAACTCCAGCGTCGAGCGTTTTTATACCGGCGTTTTGAGTCGCGACATCGTCGATGACCTGCGCGCCATTCCCTCTCGTTAATGCTGTCTACTACCGATTTATCACCCCAGGAGCACTACGTGAAAGCACTCTCCAAAATCCTGCTGTCAGGCCTCACCGCCGCAGCGCTGCTGACCGTGGCCGGTTGCGCCACCGAAAGCAATCGCGCCATGCCGGTGGAGCAGGTTGCCAGCGCCCACGTTGCCTATTCTGGCGTGCGCGTGCCGATTGCCGTGGGTAAGTTCGACAACCGCTCCAGCTACATGCGCGGCATCTTCTCCGATGGCGTTGACCGTCTCGGCGGCCAGGCCAAGACCATCCTCATCACCCACCTGCAGCAAACCAACCGCTTCAGCGTGCTGGACCGCGACAACATGGGCGAAATCTCCCAGGAAGCCGCGATCAAAGGCACCGCGCAGAAGCTCAAGGGCGCTGACTACGTAGTGACCGGCGACGTGACCGAGTTCGGCCGCAAAGAAACCGGCGACCGCCAGCTGTTCGGCATCCTCGGCCGTGGCAAAACCCAAGTGGCCTACGCCAAAGTTGCGCTGAATATCGTCAACATCAGCACCTCCGAAGTGGTGTATTCCACCCAGGGCGCCGGTGAATACGCGCTGTCCAACCGTGAAGTGGTCGGCTTCGGCGGCACCGCCAGCTACGACTCCACCCTCAATGGCAAGGTCCTGGACCTGGCCATGCGCGAAGCGATCAACCGCCTGGTCGACGGCATCAACGCCGGCGCCTGGAACCCGCGCAACTGATCAGCAACACCTCAAGGAGCAGTACACGGATGAGCAAGGCAGTGAAGTTGGCGCTGATGCTGACAGCAATCGCGGCAGTCGCCGGGTGCCACACGGCGCCCCAACCCCTGTATCAATGGGAAAGCTACCAGCCGCAGGTTTATGAGTACTTCAAGGGCGAGCCCAAGGAAGCGCAGGTCGAGGCACTGGAACGCGATCTGCAAAAGATCAACGCCAGTGGCCGCAAGGCGCCGCCGGGTTACCACGCGCACCTGGGCATGCTGTATCTGAGCATGGGCAAGGATGATCAGATGGTGCAGGAGTTCCGCACCGAGAAAGCACTGTTCCCTGAGTCCGCCGCCTACATGGACTTTCTGCTGAAAAACGCCAAGACCGGAGTGGCCACCAAATGAGCCTGTTAAAACTCACTGGCGCCTTGCTGGCCCTGGCGTTGCTCGGCGGTTGTGCGACGCCCAAGACCGTGGATTACACGGCGTATAAACAGGCGCGGCCGAAGTCGATCCTGGTGCTGCCACCGATCAATGAATCCCCGGAAGTGCAGGCCTCGTACAGCCTGGTCTCGCAAGTGACCTACCCGCTGGCCGAAGCCGGTTACTACGTGTTGCCGATCGCTCTGGTGGACGAAACCTTCCGCCAGAACGGCCTGACCACCGCCAACGATATCCAGGGCCTGGCGCCGACCAAGCTGCATGACATCTTTGGTGCGGACGCGGCGCTGTACATCACCGTCAGCGAGTACGGCACCAAGTACATGCTGATCGCCAGCGACACCGCCGTGACCGCTTCGGCCAAACTGGTCGACCTGCGCACCGGCACCACCTTGTGGACCGGCACCGCACGCGCGTCCAGCGAGGAAGGCAACAACAACGGCGGTGGCCTGGTGGGCATGTTGATTACGGCGGCGGTCAAGCAGGTGATCAACAGCTCCACCGACGCAGCGCACCCGATTGCCGGTATCACCAGTGCACGCCTGCTGTCACCGGGCCAACGTGCCGGGATCCTATACGGCCCGCGCAACCCCAAGTACGGCACGGACTGAGTCAATAACCTCGGTTCAACTGTGGGAGGGGCTTGCCCCCTCCCACAATTGGTCTGCAGTGTTATCTGAAGCCGATTTAACCCGAACACCCCACCCCCCGCGTCTGACCTTGTGAACAGATCATTCACTCACGAGGCTCAGCCCATGTCCCATCCTCTGCTCTTCCTGCGTCCTGCCGCCCAAGGTTTTGCCGTTACCGTGCTGGTGGCGCTGGCTGGGTGTGAGTCGTCCTCTTCCCCCGATTTGGCCGAACCGGCCGCCCCCGTCGCCGAGCTGCAAAGCGCGCCGATGCAAGGCGCACTGGTCAAACGCATGGCTATGCCCGCACCGATGCGGATGCAGGAGTCGGTGGCGATGGACTACCGCAGCGAACCCCGTGAGCAATACGCCAACCTGCCGGACAACCCGGTGCACCGTGTGGCCGAAACACCGGTCTCCACCTTCAGCGTCGATGTCGACACCGGCAGCTACGCCAACGTACGACGTTTCCTCAACCAAGGCAGCCTGCCGCCCGAAGGCGCTGTGCGATTGGAGGAAATGGTCAACTACTTTCCCTACAGCTACGCACTGCCCAGCGACGGCTCACCGTTTGGCGTAACCACCGAACTCGCTGCCACACCGTGGAACCCGCACACCCAACTGCTACGCATCGGCATCAAGGCGTCCGACCGTGCCGTGGCGGAGCTGGCGCCGGCCAACCTGGTGTTCCTGGTGGACGTGTCCGGTTCCATGGACCGCCGCGAAGGCTTGCCGTTGGTGCAAGGTACGCTGAAATTGCTGGTGGATCAGTTGCGTGATCAGGACCGGGTTTCGCTGGTGGTGTATGCCGGTGAATCCCGCGTGGTGCTCAAGCCCACCTCGGGGCGCGACAAGGCCAAGATCCGCAATGCCATTGATCAACTCACTGCTGGCGGTTCCACGGCAGGCGCATCCGGCATCGAACTGGCCTATCAGATGGCCCGTGAAGGCTATATCGACAAGGGCATCAACCGCATCCTGCTGGCCACCGACGGTGACTTCAATGTGGGCATCAGCGACTTCGACAGCCTCAAGCAGATGGCTGCCGAGCAGCGTACAAGCGGCGTCTCGCTGACCACCCTCGGCTTCGGTGTGGATAACTACAACGAACACCTGATGGAACAACTGGCCGATGCGGGCGACGGCAACTACGCCTACATCGACACCCTGCGCGAAGCCCGCAAAGTGCTGGTGGACCAACTCAGTTCCACCCTGGCCGTGGTGGCGCGGGATGTGAAACTGCAGGTGGAATTCAACCCGGCCCAGGTCAGCGAATATCGCTTGCTGGGCTACGAAAACCGCGCCTTGAAGCGTGAGGATTTTAACAACGACAAGGTCGACGCCGGCGAAATTGGCGCAGGGCATACCGTGACCGCGCTGTACGAAATCGTACCGAAGGGCGAGAAGGGCTGGTTGGAGCCGTTGCGCTACGCCAGCGCGCCTGCGGTCGAGGCTAAGTCCGATGAACTGGCGATGCTGCGCGTGCGCTACAAGCCTGCTGCAGGCGGTGATAGCCGCTTGATCGAGCGGCCCATCAGCCAAGAAGCCGCCAAGGCCAGTGACGACCTGCGCTTCGCGGCGGCGGTAGCCGCCTTCGCCCAACAGCTCAAGGGCGATGGCCGTTACACTGGCAACATGAGCTTGAAGGACACCGCAGCACTGGCCCGCTCGGCGCGGGGCGATGACCCGTTCGGCCTGCGCAATGAATTCGTGCAATTGGTCGAACTGGCTCAAAGCCTGAAACCCTGAATGTGGGAGGGGGCTTGCCCCCGATGACACTAGAGCAGTCAATACATCGGTTACTGATAAACCGCCATCGGGAGCAAGCTGAACTGGCCTAATGATTTTGGACACTTCAATCGGGCGCTATGATAGCGCCCAAATTTGAGGTGTTTGGATATGCGTAAATCTTATTCGAGTGAGTTCAAGCTCAAGGCCGCCAGCATGGTGTTGGATGAAGGTCAGCCAGTTACCGAAGTCTGTGCCAGCCTGGATATCGGCCCCACAGCGCTGCGTCGCTGGGTCGATCAAGTGCAAAAAGAACGCTTGGGCTCGACTCCCGTAGGGGCCAAGGCGATTACCGCTGATCAACGAGAAATCCAGAGGCTCAAAGCTCTGCTCAGAGAGAAAGACCTGGATATCGAAATCCTAAAAAAGGCCAGTGCTCTCCTGCTTTTGGACGCCAAAGATCATTCACGTTGATCGATGAGCTGGACGAGCAGTACGGCGTTAAAAGGTGTTGCCGGGCGTTCGGGGTCAACCGCAGTAGTTTCTACGCTTGGCGCCAGCGCCAAGGCAGAGCAAATCCTGAACGGGACAAGCTCAAGGCCGCGCTGGTCAGGCACCACAAGGCGTCCAGAGAGTCGGCCGGCGCACGTACATTGTCCAAGGAGCTACAAGCCAAAGGGCATCGTATCGGACGTTATATGGCTCGCAGTTTGATGCGCGAAGCTGGCATCGCTAGTCGTCAGCGCAGGCGCCATAAGTACAAATCGCCGGGCGTGGAGGCCTTAGTGGCGCCACACGTGCTCAAGCGGAAATTTGATGTGACGGCGGTTAATCAGGTGTGGTGTGGCGACGTGACTTACATCAAGGTCGGCAAGCGGTGGATGTACTTCGCCGCCGTTCTGGATTTGTACGCTCGCAGGATCGTGGGCTGGTCGTTCTCGATGATTTCTGATGCCAACCTGACCTGCGAAGCGCTACGCATGGCGGTTGAGCTACGCAGCCATCCCCAGAATGTGTTGTTTCATTCTGACCAAGGTTGTCAGTACACCAGTCATAAGTTTCGAAACGAGCTGCTCAAACAGGGTTTTAGGCAAAGCATGAGCCGTAAAGGCGAGTGCTGGGATAACGCCCCGATGGAGCGTTTCTTTGGCAGTTTGAAATCAGAGTGGGTGCCTGAAACGGGCTACAAACTGGAACATGAGGCCCGAGCAGACGTGCAGCGCTATGTCTCTCGCTACAACATCAGCAGGCCTCACAGCTACAACGACTACCGGTCGCCGGTCATGAAGGAAAGGTTGGCGGCGTGAACCGTAATCGGTGTCCAAGATTACTTGACCAGTTCAAGCTCCCTCCCACCTTTGAGCAGCGCTAACTTTACAAAAGGAGTTCGCCCCTTACATGGCTGTTCCCGATGATCCACCCAGCGACGAATCCCTGCTGGCCCGCTACCGCACCGGCGACGCCGCCGCGTTCGAAGTCTTGTACGCGCGCCATCGCCAGGGCCTTTACCGTTTCCTCATATCCCTCTGCAACAAGGCCGAACTGGCCGAGGAGATCTACCAGGAAACCTGGCTCAGCCTGATTCGCAGCAGCACCCAGCCACAAGGCCGGGCGAGTTTTCGTACGTGGTTGTTCCAGATTGCCCGCAACCGCCTGATCGACCACTGGCGCAAGCACGGCATCCATAACCCACTGCACGACAGCTACGACGAGCAACTGCACGCCCAGGCCGACGACAGCGCCGGCCCCGAGCAACAGCTGAGCCTGAGCCGCGACCAGGCGCGCCTCGACACCGCCCTGCAAGCCTTGCCCGAAGACCAGCGCGAAGTCTTCCTGCTGCGCGTGCACGGCGATCTCGACGTGCCACAAATCGCCACGCTCACCAACGCCCCGCTGGAAACCGTAAAAAGCCGCTTGCGCTACGCCTTGCAGAAACTGCGTCGTCTGCTGGCCGAAGAGGTATCTGTATGACTGATTCCCGACACACCCCGGACAATGACGACGAGCTGCTCCAGCATTTTCGTCAACACAGCACGGTCGAGCCGCCCGCGTCCCTCGACGCCTTCATCCTCAACACCGCCCGCCGCGAAGCCCCGGCGCCGCAACCGAACCTGTGGCAACGCTGGCTGCAAGCCTGCCAACGCCCACGCTGGCAAATGGCATTCGCCACCGTGGCCGGCCTGGCGTTGATGATCGGCGTGGTCATGCGCGAGCCGGTGCCGCAACCGGAAATCTCCACGGCGACGTTCTCCGCTGTGCACGAAGAAGCTGCACGGCCGGCACCTCAGGCGTTATCCGCCCCAGCACCAATGGCCCGCATCGCCGCCGCTCCCAGGGCCGAAAGTGCGCCGGTTCAGGCTGAAATTGCCGGCGCGATGGCGGATCAGTCCATGGCAAAAATGAGCAAGCGCGCACCGGTTGCCCAGCCTTCGTTGGAGGAGGGGCTGCGGGAAATTATCCGGTTGCGTGAAGCGGGGCAAACCAAGGCGGCGGATGAACAGTTGCTGGTGTTGCATGAGCGTTTTCCCGAGGAGGATTTGCCGGCGAAGTTGGAGGCGCTTCACAAACAGTGATTAGGCTCGCGTGGCAGGTTGTGCAAATTCGGGCGCTCATTTGTATCTCCGGGTTGCCATACCTGTCCGTTCAGCTAGTAAGTACGATTTAGGGCTGGAAAATACTGAAGTCTGGCACCATTGTTCCGATTTGACCCCTACGGCAAATTGGTGAGTGATGGATTACGCCACCCTTGAAAGTTTGCGCAAACACCACCCCGCGTGGCGTTTGTTGTGCTCGGATCATGGTCCGTTGGTTGCGAGTTTTCTGCACCGTGTTTTTATCGCGCCCAACGTCCGGGTAATATGCGCCGCCGATCTGGCGGAGGCTCTGGAGGACGAGCTGTTTGCTCTACGCAGGCAGCTTGAAGACGAGGCTTTCCCGAAGCCGGCGCTGCAATATCTCAACGAATGGGCAAGCCCGGAAAAAGGCTGGCTGCGCAAATTTTATCGTCAGGACGACGATGAGCCTCAGTTCGATCTCACGCCTTCGACCGAGAAAGCCATCGCCTGGTTGGCTACCCTCGCTGAGCGGGGCTTCGTCGGAACCGAATCGAGGTTGCTGACGCTGTTTGAGCTGCTCAAACAAATGAGCGAAGGCACCGAAACCGATCCGGCAAAGCGTGTCGCCGAACTGCGCAAGCGCCGGGACGAACTGGACGCGGAGATCGCGCGGATCGCCGGCGGCGACGTGCCGCTACTGAACGACACTGCACTCAAGGATCGCTTCCAGCAGTTCACCCAATTGTCGCGGGAGCTGCTCGCCGACTTTCGTGAGGTGGAACATAATTTTCGTTTGCTGGACCGGCGTGTGCGCGAGCGGATCGCCCTGTGGGAAGGCGCGAAGGGTGCGTTGCTGGAGCAGATCATGGGCGAGCGCGATGCAATTTCCGACTCGGACCAGGGGCGCAGTTTCAGAGCGTTCTGGGGCTTTCTGATGTCAAGCCGACGGCAGGAAGAACTGACACAGATGCTCGATCATGTGCTGGCCCTGGCGCCGGTCATGGAACTCAACCCTGATATTCGTACGCGCCGTGTGCATTACGATTGGCTTGAGGCTGGCGAGCATACTCAGCGCATGGTGGCTCAGCTTTCCCAGCAATTGCGACGGTTTCTGGATGATCAGGTATGGCTGGAAAATCGGCGGATCATGGACATCTTGCGTGGCGTGGAGGCCAAGGCGCTGGGTGTGCGCGAGCAACCGCCTGCGGGTGAGTTCATGGACATGGACGACGTGGCGGCGCGTATCGAATTGCCCATGGAACGGCCCCTGCATACGTTGACCGTCAAGCCTGACTTCGCCGGCCTGGTTGTCCAGGCTGGCAACGACGATGTGGATTTCAGCGCCCTTTACAGCGAGCAGACCGTTGACCTGCCTCGCCTGGCAAATCATATCCGGCAGGTGTTTCAGACCCGCTCGCAAATCACCCTGCATGAATTGATCGAACTGCAACCCTTGCAGCAAGGGTTGGCTGAGCTGGTGGCTTATCTTCATCTGGGCAGCGAAACCTTTACCACGGTGATTGATGACAGCTGTAGCGAGCCGATCATCTGGAGCGCAACGCTGCGTGAAGGCGGTTATGTAAGACGGCAGGCGCGCCTGGCGAGGATTATTTTTGTGAGGGAAGCATGAACGAAGAGCAACCTGCGCCGGCGGCAACCATTGATGTCGCGGCGGCGGACTTGTCCACACTGCTGGTTTCGCTGCTTAAAGGGGTGATTTACCGCGAAGGCGATGAGCGCATGTGGGGCGCATTACTCAATTTGCAAATGCGTGTGCGTGACTACGTGGCGGTACTGGGCCTGGAATTGATATTGGATGAAGCCGAGGGCTACGCATTTCTGCGCAGTCGTCCAGAGCCGGAAGTCGACGAACCCACGGTTCATATCCCGCGTCTGGTCGCACGACGGCCCCTGTCGTTCCCGGTCAGTCTGTTGCTGGCCCTGTTGCGCAAAAAATTGGCGGAATTCGACGCCGGCGGTGCTGAAACTCGGTTGGTGTTGACGCGTGATGAAATCGTCGAGTTGGTTCGCGTATTTCTACCTGACAGCAGCAACGAAGTTAAGTTGATCGACCAGATTGATGCACAAATTACCAGGGTGGTCGACCTGGGTTTTCTGCGTCGACTCAAAAACAGTGGAGGCCCCATGAGTTACGAAGTACGGCGCATATTGAAGGCATTTGTGGATGCCCAATGGCTGTCGGATTTTGACAAGCGTTTGGCTGAGTACCGGGCGCGCCTGGCTGGCGATTACAGCGGTCCACCCGATATCGAGCAGGAGAAAAACCATGAATGATGCACTGCTTCCGAAACTGGATTTTATCGGCAACGACAGCCTGTCCGGTTTTCGTCTCAAGCGCCTGGAAATCTTCAACTGGGGCACCTTCGATCAAAAGGTGTGGTCGCTGTTACCGGACGGTAAAAACAGCCTGCTGACCGGCGATATTGGTTCTGGTAAGTCCACGTTGGTGGATGCGATCACGACGCTTCTGGTCCCCACCCAACGTATCGCCTATAACAAGGCTGCCGGGGCTGAGAATAAGGAGAGAGGCCTGCGTTCCTACGTATTGGGGCATTACAAATCCGAGCGCAGTGAGGTCACGGGCACGGCTAAACCCGTAGCCCTTCGCGACCACACCAGTTACTCGGTGATTTTGGGCGTATTCCATAATGCCGGATACGATCAGACTGTGACCCTGGCCCAAGTGTTCTGGATGAAGGATGTACACGGCCAGCCGGAGCGTTTTTATGTGGGGATCGAGCGCGACCTGAGCATTACCGCAGATTTCGCCGATTTCGGGTCGGACATCCCGCAGTTGCGTAAACGGTTGCGTACAGGGGGGGCGGATATCCAGGACAGTTTCCCCAAGTACAGTGCGTGGTTTCGGCGGCGCCTTGGTATCGATAACGAACAGGCGCTGGAACTGTTTCATCAAACGGTTTCGATGAAGTCGGTGGGCAACCTGACCGAGTTCGTCCGCAGCCACATGCTTGAACCGTTTGATGTCGCTGCTCGCATCGGCGCATTGATTGCACATTTTGATGATTTGAGTCGTGCCCATGAAGCAGTTCTGAAGGCCAAGCATCAGCAATTGTTGTTGCAACCGTTGGTGGCCGAATGCGAAAAACACCACGGGCTGAGTGTCGAGCAGGAGCGACTGCGCGACTGCCGTGAGGCCCTTAAAGCCTGGTTTTCGGAACTCAAACTCGGTTTTCTGGATCGTCGGCTTGAGCTGCTGGCCAATGAGCAGCAGCGACTGTCGTCGCAAAAGAAACGTCAGCTTGAACAACGCGACCGTCAGCGGCTGGATGTCGATGCACTCAAGCAAGCGGTGTCCGAGCAGGGCGGCGATCGTCTGGAGCAACTGGCTACCGAAATTCGTCAGCAGGACGATGAGCGCGAACGGCGTCAGCTGCGCGCGCGCAGACATGCGGAGCTTCTCAAGGCAGTCGGAGCCTCCCCGGTGTGCGACGAAAACGAATTTGTGCATTTGGGGCAGCAATTATCGGCCCGTCGGGAACAGTCGGAGGCCGATGAGGCCACGTTGCAAAACCAGGTTACCGAATGGTCTGTATCGCTGCGTCAGGGGCGGAGTGAGCATGAAGCGCTCGTTGGCGAGATAGCCAGTCTCAAGGCTCGCCGTAGCAATATTCCCCTCGCACAGATCAAGATGCGCACGTCCATGTGCCAGGCGCTTGAGCTTGCCGAAGACCTGATCCCATTCGTGGGTGAGTTGCTTCAGGTACGTGAAGAGCATCGACCCTGGGAGGGGGCGATAGAGCGTGTGTTGCATAATTTTGGCTTGGCGTTGCTGGTACCGGATGAGCATTACCCTGCAGTGGCTGCCTGGGTGGACCGAACCCACTTGGCCGGGCGTCTGGTGTATTTTCGGGTGCGCATTGGCCGCCAGGCCGAGGCTGCGGATTTACACCCGCAGTCGCTGGTGAAAAAAATCAGTGTCAAACCCGACTCACCGTTCTACCCCTGGTTGGTCCGAGAATTGGGTTATCGCTTCAACTATGCCTGTTGCGAGACATCGGAACAGTTCCGGCGTGAGCTACGTGCCCTTTCGCTGTCGGGCCAGGTCAAGGGGGCGGGGGAGCGCCATGAAAAGGATGACAGACATCGTCTGGATGACCGCAGCCGGTATGTCCTGGGCTGGAGCAACGCAGAAAAGATCACAACTCTTGAAGCGCTGAAGGATCGCCTGGAACAGCAACTGGCTGATATCGGTTCGAATATCTCCGACGCTGGCAGGCAGCGAGCCCATCTTCGTCAACAGATGGAGGCTCTCGCTGCGCTCCATGAATTTACCGAGTACCGCGAAATCGACTGGGCTGAATGTGCGACGTTGGTGGCGCGCTTGCAGGATGAAAAAGCGCAGTTGGAGGCTGCCAGTGATGCGTTGCTGGCACTGGCTGCGCAATTGAAATCCATGCAGGCGCTTTTAAAGGAGACGGAGGACGAGTTGTCTCGATTGGACAGGGAGCTGGGTAACGTCGAGTCAAAACAAGAAGCCGCCAGCACATTGCGGTTGGACACCCTCAATTTGCTTGTGGAGATTGAGGCGTCGGCTCGGCTGCGGCTCGAAACCCTGCGCGTTCAGGTTTTGGGTGAGCGCGTTCTGACTGTTGAATCCTGCGACAACGCCGAGCGCGAAATGCGTGAAGCCCTGCAAGCGCAAGTCGACGCTGAGGCCAAGGTGCTGGAGCGTTTGCGCGACAAGATTATCCGGGCCATGGGGTCCTTCAAGGACGCCTACAAATTGGAAACCAGCGAATTTGATGCCGACCTCAAGGCTGTCGATGAGTACCGCCATTTGCTTGAGCAACTCAATCGCGACGATTTACCGCGTTTTGAACAGCGCGTTAAGGAGCTGCTCAACGTCAACACGCTTAATGAGATCGCTAACTTCAATGGGCAACTGGCGCGGGAGCGCGAGACCATCAAGGAGCGGATTGGCCGGATAAATGAATCCCTTGGGCAGATCGACTATAACCCCGGGCGCTTCATTGTGCTGGAGTCGCAACTGAGCCCAGACATGGATATTCGCGACTTCCAGATGCAACTGCGGGCCTGTACCGAAGGTGCATTGACGGGCTCTGAGGATGTGCAGTATTCGGAAAACAAGTTCCTGCAGGTCAAGACGATCATTGATCGGTTTCGTGGTCGGGAAGGCTTGGCGGAGCAAGACCGTAAATGGACTGCCAAGGTCACCGATGTGCGCAACTGGTTTCTGTTTGCGGCCAGTGAGCGCTGGCGCGAGGATGGCCGAGAACATGAGCATTATCCGGACTCCGGAGGCAAGTCCGGTGGGCAGAAGGAAAAGCTGGCTTACACCATTCTGGCGGCCAGCCTGGCCTACCAGTTCGGTCTGGAGTGGGGGGCGGTGAGGTCGCGCTCGTTCCGTTTTGTGGTCATCGATGAGGCGTTCGGGCGTGGCTCGGATGAGTCCGCCGAGTATGGCTTGAGGCTGTTCGAGCAACTCAACCTGCAGTTATTGATCGTGACGCCTCTGCAGAAGATTCACATCATTGAGCCCTTTGTTTCCAGCGTCGGCTTTGTGCGCAACGAGGGAGGCAAGGCTTCACAATTGCGTAATTTGTCGATTGAAGAGTATCGGACGAACCGGAACGAGCTTTGAGCATGCAATGGACCACAGCGGCAGACTTGAATAAGCAGATGCAGCGACTCTGGCTGCGTGGTGACTTGCTGCGACCGCTGGTGACGGGGCAATCCTGGGAACCACGGCGGCTATCCCTGAAAGGGCCTGAGGCGGTTCAGCTCAGTGAACAGTTTGAAGAGGTCCGCAAGTGGGTTGCACATCTCAGTGCTATCGTCGGTATCCGCATTCAGTGGCGAGAGGTCAATCATCGTGTCGTAGGCTTGCAACGTTTGCCTGGCGCAGTGTGGGTCGATTCGTTGGAGGCAGCCGTCGCACTGGTAGGCAAGGGCAATGAGGTAAACGAGTTCAAGGTCCTGCTTGATTTAACGCTTCAATGTCAGCCGCTGCTCGTCGCCTGGCTGGAAGCCCGTCCATTACAGGCCATTACTCTTGCACACCAATGGCCCGCCTTGTTGGAGGTTGTAACCTGGATAACCGAGCATCCCAAAC
This sequence comes from Pseudomonas arvensis, assembly GCF_056688935.1. NCBI lineage: Bacteria > Pseudomonadati > Pseudomonadota > Gammaproteobacteria > Pseudomonadales > Pseudomonadaceae > Pseudomonas > Pseudomonas arvensis. Next base: position 184,560 of record NZ_CP162038.1, read on the forward strand.
CCGGTATCTACCTGCGGCAGGTCGATATCCCAGGTATCCATAGCAAATTTATCGAAAGGCACAAGGGGGTCTTGGGTGAGCTTTTCGATCGAGTCCTGCCCGAGCAGGCCATTGCCTCGCACTATAAAAGCGGCGCTTCACAATTTTCTCTTCGCTACGGTTTTCTCGATAAACCTACGGGGATCCGCTTTCGCGTTCTGGATCAAAAAATGGCCACGCTTCCAGGCTTGACCTGTCCTGACATTACCCTGGACTCAGCCAGTTTTGCTCAACTGGATATCGCTGTCAGTCGGGTGTTCGTTACAGAGAACGAGACCAACTTCCTGGCATTTCCTTGCTTCTCGTCTGCCATTGTGATCTTTGGCAAAGGCTATGGCTGGGAGGCGTTGGGGCGGGCGAGCTGGTTGTCGCGGAGCACAATTTATTACTGGGGGGATATTGATACCCACGGGTTCGCCATTCTTGACCAATTGCGACGAAGGTTTTGGCAGGTGGAGTCGTTATTGATGGACCGCCAAACGCTCCTTGCCCATGAGGGCGTCTGGGGCCAAGAGGCCCGGCAAGCGTTACATGAATTGCCTCGCCTCAACTCGGATGAGCGTTTGCTGTTCGATGAGTTACGGGACAACCGACTAGGTGTAGGCGTTAGATTGGAGCAGGAGTATATAAAATTCAGCTGTCTGGAGCGTGCTTTGGCGTCGATCAGCCGGAGTAACGACAGCGATTCTGTAAATCCGGCCAGTTGAATAAGCGATGGTCTGCAAGTAGTCGGTTTATCCTCCTCGGAAGTAATCGACCAACTCGCGCGCACTGGGGTACTGCGGGTGTTGAGCTGCACGAACAATGCTGAAATCGAAGTGCTTGACCACTTTTTTGGCGAAGGCGGGTTTATCGTCAGGGCCTGGCCAGCGTAATCGACAAACAGCTTTTCGCCCGCACGGTGCTCCTGGCGCATGACCATGTCGATCTTGGCCGCCTAGATGCGGTAGTGTTCGCAGAACCAGCTGTACTGGAAGCCTTGCGCTGGCAGCAAAGCGATTGAGGTGCTCACCGACGTTGCTCAGCCTTTGGGCGTCGCCGCCGCCCCACAAACACCCTAGGTCTTTTGACCTGGGGTCTATGATTAGCTATAGAACGGCTTCACTGATTTGTCTTCTGTGAGATAGCCTGCAGCGCCTCAATGTTTAAGGATTCTCCCTTGGCTTCTTTCAATACCCTGCGTTGCTGATTGTAACGTTCGTACTCTGTTTTCGCTTTGTCGTCAGCCACGTGCTTGCTGACCTGTCCCGAATCCTGCAAAACCTCACGGTCATTGAAGGCTAGGAACTGATCCAGTTTTTCCTGCCAGTCCCGTAGGAAGATTTGTTTGCGCCTCAAAGCTTGGTCTTCTGCGAAGTCCAGCCACATGGTGACAATGCGATTCAATGTGGAAATTTCGTCTGCACGCAGATAGTTTTTGGCGATCGTGACATCGCTTTTGCGTATCTCATCACCTTTGAAGCTGGTGAGGCCCATATTTGGTTGCGTCGAGTCGACACGTTGGGCAATCAGTTCGGCAGCGGTAAGGCCGGTACTCGCGAAGTGCAGTTTGTTTTGAATGATTTGAAAGAAAGCGGTCGTTTCACTATTCGATGGCACGTAATCCGCTGCCATTGCGAAAATCTCCCGAACTCGCAGGTAAACCCGTCGCTCGCTGGCGCGGATATCGCGAATGCGTTCAAGCAATTCGTCAAAGTAGTCAGGAACCAATGAACGCCCCACGGGAGGGTTCTTCAGCCGTTCATCATCCATGGCGAAGCCTTTGACCAAGAACTCCTGCAAGATCTGCGTAGCCCATTGGCGGAACTGCGTACCTCGCTTGGAGCGTACTCGATAACCGACTGCCAGAATCAGCGGTAGGCTGAAGTATCTGACGTTGTAGGGCTTATCGTCGGCGGCAGTTGTTCGGTAAAGCCGAACAACTGAATTTTCAACCAATTCGCCCTCTGCAAAGATGTGGCTGATATGTTCGCTGATAGTCGCTTTGGCCTTGCCATATAACTCACAAATCATGGCCTGCGATAGCCACAGGGTGTCGCTGTCAAAGCGACACTCCAGGCGAACTGAACCATCACCGCTTTGGAACAGCAGTATTTCACCTAGTGGGGCTGGAGGGTGTTGGTTCTGGCTGCTGTCGCTCATGTGAGAACTCAGTGATCGGGCTGATCGACAGTCTACAAAAAAGCCCCAGGCCTTTCGACCTGGGGCTTTTTCATCGTATCTGGTGCACCCGGCGGGATTCGAACCCACGACCCCTGCCTTCGGAGGGCAGTACTCTATCCAGCTGAGCTACGGATGCTTGTGCGGGCGACATCATACCCATGTCGACCATGGGCGTCCATGCTGGTCTTTGGTCCTTAAACGGTAGGAATTTGCCTGACGAAGGCCCTGCGCCGCGTAACTCGGATCAATGCACGCCAATCTGCCTCGGCTACGCTGATCCGAAAGATTCGGCAAATGCGCCGTTTTCGTTCTTTTTTTCGAACAGACTATTGCCCTGTACCCCCATTGATCCTAGGATTCGTTTGAGATTTCAAACGCTCTGTCTCCCGTGCGCATTCAACTTTCTCGCGTGCTGGGGCTGATTTCCCTGACGGCAGCCCACAAGGCGCCTTTCAACAACTCTAATTCGCTCCGCGTGCGCGCGGTGCTGTTAAGGAAAGCCGACATGCAGCTCAAAGATACCCAGTTGTTCCGCCAGCAAGCCTTTATCGATGGCGCTTGGGTCGATGCGGACAATGGTCAAACCATCAAGGTCAACAACCCTGCCACGGGCGAGATTCTCGGCACCGTGCCAAAGATGGGCGCCGCGGAAACCCGCCGTGCCATCGAAGCCGCCGACAAGGCCCTGCCGGCCTGGCGTGCACTGACCGCCAAGGAGCGCGCCAACAAGCTGCGCCGTTGGTTCGAACTGCTGATCGAAAACCAGGACGACCTCGGTCGCCTGATGACCCTCGAACAAGGCAAGCCGCTGGCTGAGGCCAAGGGCGAAATCGTCTACGCCGCGTCCTTTATCGAGTGGTTCGCTGAAGAAGCCAAGCGCATCTACGGTGACGTGATCCCCGGCCACCAGCCCGACAAGCGCCTGATCGTGATCAAGCAGCCTATCGGCGTGACTGCTGCCATCACTCCGTGGAACTTCCCGGCTGCCATGATCACCCGTAAAGCCGGCCCGGCCCTGGCCGCTGGTTGCACCATGGTGATCAAGCCTGCGTCGCAAACTCCGTTCTCGGCCCTGGCCCTGGTTGAGCTGGCGCACCGTGCTGGCATCCCGAAAGGTGTGTTGAGCGTGGTTACCGGCAGCGCTGGCGACATCGGCGGCGAGCTGACCAGCAACCCGATCGTGCGTAAGTTGTCCTTCACCGGCTCGACCGAAATCGGTCGCCAACTGATGGCCGAATGCGCCAAGGACATCAAGAAAGTCTCCCTGGAACTGGGCGGCAACGCGCCGTTCATTGTGTTCGACGACGCGGACCTGGATAAGGCCGTGGAAGGCGCGATCATCTCCAAGTACCGCAACAACGGCCAGACCTGCGTCTGCGCCAACCGCCTGTATATCCAGGATTCGGTGTACGACGCGTTCGCCGAAAAACTCAAAGTGGCCGTGGCCAAGCTCAAGATCGGCAACGGTCTGGAAGACGGCACCACCACGGGCCCGCTGATCGACGAAAAAGCCGTGGCCAAGGTTCAGGAGCACATCGCTGATGCCCTGAGCAAAGGCGCCAAGCTGCTGGCCGGTGGCAAGGTGATGGAAGGCAACTTCTTCGAGCCGACCATCCTGGTCGACGTGCCGAAAAACGCCGCCGTCGCCAAGGAAGAAACCTTCGGCCCACTGGCGCCGCTGTTCCGTTTCAAAGACGAAGCCGAAGTGATCGCGATGTCCAACGACACCGAGTTCGGCCTGGCGTCCTACTTCTACGCCCGCGACCTGGGCCGCGTGTTCCGTGTGGCTGAAGCGCTGGAATACGGCATGGTCGGCGTCAACACCGGGTTGATCTCCAACGAAGTGGCGCCATTCGGCGGCATCAAGGCCTCGGGCCTGGGCCGTGAAGGCTCCAAGTACGGGATCGAGGATTACCTGGAAATCAAATACCTCTGCCTGGGCATCTAAGCCCCGGTTTGGCATGGCTGTAAACGCAAAGGGCACGAGAGCGCTGACCCTTTGCGTGTTTCACATGGTTATTCGTAGTGACCGGGAACGCTGTGGCAGTCGATCATCGCATGCTGCCGCAGTTGCCTCCCCGCCACGTATTCCTTGAACCGCGCCACCCGATGAGTGGCGAATGAGGACTTTATGAGCAAGACCAACGCATCCCTGATGAAACGCCGCGAAGCTGCTGTACCACGCGGTGTTGGCCAGATTCACCCGATTTTTGCCGAATCCGCAAAAAACGCCACCGTGACCGACGTTGAAGGTCGCGAGTTCATCGACTTCGCCGGCGGTATCGCCGTGCTGAACACCGGCCACGTGCACCCGAAAATCATCGCCGCCGTGACCGAGCAACTGAACAAGCTGACCCACACTTGCTTCCAGGTATTGGCCTACGAGCCGTACGTAGAAGTGTGCGAAAAGATCAACGCCAAGGTGCCAGGTGATTTCGTCAAGAAAACCCTGCTGGTCACCACCGGTTCCGAAGCTGTCGAAAACGCCGTGAAAATCGCCCGTGCCGCCACTGGCCGTGCTGGCGTGATCGCCTTCACCGGCGCTTACCACGGCCGCACCATGATGACCCTGGGTCTTACCGGTAAAGTCGTGCCTTACTCGGCCGGCATGGGCCTGATGCCTGGCGGCGTGTTCCGCGCGCTGTACCCGAACGAGCTGCACGGCGTGAGCGACGACGATTCCATCGCGAGCATCGAACGCATTTTCAAGAACGATGCCGAACCGCGTGATATCGCTGCCATCATCATCGAGCCGGTGCAGGGCGAAGGCGGTTTCTACGTCGCGCCTAAATCGTTCATGAAGCGCCTGCGCGAGTTGTGCGACAAGCACGGCATCCTGCTGATCGCCGACGAAGTGCAAACCGGTGCCGGCCGTACCGGTACCTTCTTTGCCATGGAACAGATGGGTGTTGCCGCCGACCTGACCACCTTCGCCAAATCCATCGCCGGTGGCTTCCCGCTGGCCGGTGTGTGCGGCAAGGCTGAATACATGGACGCCATCGCGCCAGGTGGCCTGGGCGGCACCTACGCCGGTAGCCCGATTGCCTGCGCCGCTGCGCTGGCGGTGATGGAAGTGTTCGAAGAAGAGCACCTGTTGGACCGCTGCAAGGCAGTGGGCGAGCGCCTGGTGACTGGCCTCAAGGCTATCCAGGCCAAGTACCCGGTGATCGGCGAAGTCCGTGCCCTGGGCGCGATGATCGCCGTCGAGCTGTTCGAAGACGGCGACAGCCACAAGCCGAACGCCGCTGCCGTTGCCTCCGTGGTGGCGAAGGCGCGTGACAAGGGCCTGATCCTGCTGTCCTGCGGCACCTACGGCAACGTGTTGCGCGTACTGGTCCCGCTGACCTCGCCGGACGAGCAACTGGACAAAGGCTTGGCGATCATCGAAGAGTGCTTCTCCGAGCTGTAAGCCCGGCGCCTACCTCGATGTAAAAAACCCGCCTCGGCGGGTTTTTTTATGAAGGCCACTTCTGAACCCCTGTGGGAGGCATTCAGCCAGCGATGACGCGGTTCTTGCCCTGGCGTTTTGCCTCGTACATGGCGGCATCGGCGCGGGCGAACAGGCTGTCCAGGGTCGAATCTTCCTCGGTCAGGCTGGCCAGGCCCTGGCTGATGGTGACGCTGAACGCCTGGCCTTCGAAGCTGAAACTCAGCGCCTGGATCTCTTTGCCCAGGCGCTCGGCCACTTGCAAGGCCATCTCAGGCGCGCAACCGGGCAGTACGGCGGCGAACTCTTCGCCACCAATGCGTCCGAACAGGTCGCCTCGGCGCAGTACCCCACGCCCGCTCTCGGCAATACGCCGCAGCACCTGGTCGCCCTCAAGGTGGCCATAGGTGTCGTTGACGTCCTTGAAATCATCAATGTCCAGTAACAGGAAGGCCAATTGCGCGCCTTGGGCACAGGCGGTGTCGAAGGCCTGGTTGGCGCATTCGAAGAAGTGCCGCCGGTTGCTGCTCTGGGTCAGCACGTCGGTGGTGGCGAGGCGGTGCAGTTCCAGTTCCAGCTGCTTCTTTTCGGTGATGTCTTCGGCCATGCCGACCACGATCACCGGCTCGCCGGGTTCGACCTGCTGGTTGATGTAGCACTTGTCACTCAGCCAACGGATCTGCCCGTCGGCGGTGATGATGCGGTACTCGCGGTCTTCTACGGCGCCTTGTTCCAGCACACGGGAAAGGCTGTGTTCGGCGTAGTCGAGGTCTTCTGGGTGAATGCTGTTGCGCCATTCCCGATGATCGGCGAGCAGCAAACCGGCGGAACGGCCGAATATTCGCTCGTAGGCCGGGCTCACATAGAGCACGCGCCGGGTCTCCCAATCGATGGCCCAAAGCACGGCATTCACGCTGACCAACAGCGAGCTGAGCAGTTGTTCGCGTTCGCTCAGCCGTTCGACTTCGCCCTGGGCATGCACCAGCGCCAGCAGGGTTGCAGCCGCAGCCGGACGTGGAGGGTCAGCGGTTGGGGTGTCGTTAACTAAGGGCTTTTCGAGAACCATCGGCACAACTCTCTCTGGGCGCGCCGCAGGATGGAGCAGCGGTCACAACAAGGGGCCACCATGATGGCGAAGTGTTCATTGAGAGAGGGTAAATGCGATGAAGTTCCATGAACGGTGCCGATTGGCGGTGCCCGGATAATGACGCCAAAAAGAGGGTGCGTGGGAGAGCAAGCCCTCCCACGGCACTGTCAGACCGCCGCAGGACGCAGCGAATAGGTCTTCAATTGGTGGGCAAAATCCCGCAGGGACTGGATGCCGCTCGCTTCGGCCTCGTGCACCCATTCCTTGATGGCCGCGAGCATATCGTGGCCGTTGGTGCTGGTCTTGAGCCAGATCTGCTGCAGCGCCAGGCGCTTTTCGTAGATCACTTTCAAGGCCTGGCTGTGCTCCAACATGCTTTGGATACGCAGGTGATGGCGGTCATCCAGCAGGCTGGTTTCCCGCGACAGCAGACGCTTGGCCCGGTGGAACTGGTGACGCACCGAATGATCGACCTTTTCCAGCTCCTGCTTGACCAGCGGGCCGATCACCAATTTGCGGTACTGGGCCATGATCTGGAAGCGGTTGTTGAGGATCGCCATGGCGGTGTCCATGTCCAGACTGCCTTTGCCCTCGACGCGATGGGCAATCGGCGCCACGCGCTGGACTTTGGCCAGGCGCAGGAAGCTGAACAGTTTGATCCACGCCCAACCCAGGTCGAACTCCCACTTCTTCACCGACAGCTTGGCCGAGTTGGGGTAGGTGTGGTGATTGTTATGCAGTTCTTCGCCACCGACGATGATGCCCCACGGCACCAGGTTGGTCGCCGCATCACGGCATTCGAAGTTGCGATAGCCCACCGCATGGCCCAAGCCGTTGATCACGCCGGCGGCCCAGAACGGAATCCACATCATCTGGATCGCCCAGATGGTGATGCCGATGGTGCCAAACAGCAGCAGGTCGATCACGCCCATGATCGCCACGCCCAGCAGCGGGTACGGGGTGTAGATCTTGCGTTCGATCCAGTCGTCCGGGCAGTTCTTGCCATAGATGCGCAGGGTCTCGGGGTTTTCGGCCTCGGTGCGGTACAGCTCGGCGCCTTTGCGCAGCACGGTGGACAGGCCTTTGATGACCGGGCTGTGCGGGTCATCGACGGTTTCGCACTTGGCGTGGTGCTTGCGGTGGATGGCGGTCCACTCGCGGGTGTTCTGCGCCGTGGTCAGCCACAGCCAGAAGCGGAAGAAGTGTTTCAGGCCGGCATTGAGCTCCAGGGAGCGATGGGCTGAATAGCGGTGCAGATAAACCGTGACCCCAACGATGGTCACGTGGGTCATCAACAGAGTGACTGCAACCAGTTGCCAGGCTGACAGGTCAAGAAAACCGTTGTACCACATAGGCTGTATGGCCCTCTGATAAAGAAAAAAACAGCACCCGCATTATCACTGGCTTTAAGGATAAAACCAGTCACCGTTTCAGATAAGACTTACAAGGTGTTTCCTATTCTATAATCCCGACGCGTTGTAGGGCGATTCTGGTTTTTTAGTAAGGACTACTGGCCATATGCTGTTTTCATACCGAGGGGCCCTGCGTGTGGGGCTGGTATACCTGCTGGTTTCCATCGCATGGCTCCAGTTCAGCCATTACGTATTGATCAACTTTCTCGATGAACCGTGGGAGTTGGGGCGTTGGCTGCAGGTGCGCGGTTATGTGTGGGTAGCCCTGAGCACCTTGGCCATTTACCTGTTGTGCGCACGCTTCGCCCGGACCCACCAGTTGCAGCAACCCCTCAAGGAAAACCGCGAGCGCCTGCGCCAGGCGGCGGCCGTCTTCGACTGCACCCGCGAAGGCGTACTGGTCAGCGACGCCAAGGGCCTGATTGTGCATGTGAACCGGGCATTCATCGAGATCACCGGCTACCAGCGTGAAGACGTCATGGGCCAGCAGCCCAGCCTGCTGAAGTCCGGTCGCCATTCGTCGAGTTTTTACCAGCAGATGTTCCAGACCCTGGAACACACCGGTGAATGGAGCGGAGAAATCTGGAACCGACGCAAAAGCGGCGAGATTTACCCACAGTGGCAAACCATCCGGGTGATTCACGATGACCAGGGCCACGTCAGCCATTACGTCGCGGTGTTTTCCGACATCAGCGCCATCAAGGATTCCGAGCACGAGTTGGCGCACCTGGCGCACCACGATCCGCTGACCGACCTGCCCAACCGTCTGCTGTTTACCGACCGCGCCGAGCAGGCGCTGGCCTCGGCACAGCTGCACAAACGCGGGTGCGCCCTGCTGTTGCTGGACCTGGATCACTTCAAGATCATCAATGACAGCCTTGGCCATAACGTTGGTGACCAGTTGCTCAAGCTGGTGGGCGAGCGACTCAAGACGCTGTTCGGCCCCGGCGTGACCCTGGCGCGCCTGGGCGGCGATGAGTTCGCGGTGCTCGCGGAAAGTTGTTCACAGGTGATGCAGGCAGCGGCGTTGGCGCAGCGCATGCTGGACGTGATGAAACAGCCGTTCACCTTTGACGGCAATCAACTGTTTATCAGCGCCAGCATCGGCATCAGCCTGTTTCCCAATGACGCCCTCAGCGCAGAGCAACTGCTGCGCAACGCCGACTCCGCGTTGTTCAAAGCCAAAAGCGCGGGCCGCGAAGGCTACGCCTTGTACACCGAAGAACTCACCGCCCACGCGCAGAACCGCGTGGAAATCGCCAGCGAACTGCGCCGCGCCCTCGACCAGCAGGAGTTGCGCGTCTACTACCAGCCTGTGCACGACCTGCATAGCAGCCGCCTGGTCGGCGTCGAAGCGCTGGTGCGCTGGCAGCATCCGGAACGCGGCCTGGTGCCGCCGGGCGAATTCATCCCCATCGCTGAACGCACCGGCTTGATTGCCGATATCGACGCCTGGGTAATGGAGCAGGCCTGTCGCCAGATGTGCCAATGGCTGGCCGACGGCGTGGCGCTGAGTTTTATCGCGATCAACGTGTCCAGCCGCCTGTTTGCCCGGCGTGAACTGTACGAGCAAGTCGCCCAGGTGCTGCACGATACCGGCCTTGATCCGGCTTTCCTGGAGCTGGAAGTCACCGAAAGTGCAGTGATGGATGACCCTGAGGTGGCCCTGGAACAACTGCACCGCCTGCGCGAACTGGGTCTGCGCCTGGCTATTGATGACTTCGGCACTGGCTATTCCTCCCTGCTGCGCCTCAAGCGCCTGCCGGTGCAGAAACTCAAGATCGACCAGGGTTTTGTCGCCGGGTTGCCATGGGATGAAGACGACGCCGCGATTGTGCGCGTGGTTATCGCGTTGGCGAAAAGCATGGGCATGCAGGTGCACGCCGAGGGCATCGAGCAGGTGGAGCAGGCGCAGTTTTTGTTGGAGCAGGGCTGTGACCTGGGGCAGGGCTATTGGTTTGGGCGGCCGATGCCGGCGAATAAAATTGACTGGGCGTGCGCCCCCACTATCCAGCCTTGAAATGCATTCAAAATGTGGGAGGGGGCTTGCCCCCGATAGCGGTGCCCCAGTCACAGAGTTGTTGGCTGAAAGATCGCCATCGGGGGCAAGCCCCCTCCCACATTTGGCTATGTGCACGGCTTAATCCCTTCGCAACCTCGTGCCCCTGCAGAAAATTCTTTCTGGTTATATAAACATTCTTAAATAGTATTTTTAAGAATATCCGCGCTTATCTACTATCGCCCTACGCCGCAAGCAGTGCCGCCACTGCGAGGCACTATTCATTTCAGGAGCGAGACCATGAGCGCATCTCTACGTAGCGTCGACGGCCAGGACGAAGCAGCCATTTTGCGTGAGATCCAGAGCGCCCTACGCGATCTGCGGTTTGGCGCGGTGGAAATCACTGTGCATAACGCCCAAGTGGTACAGATCGAACGCAAGGAAAAATTCCGTCTGCAGAATCCGGGTAACAAACCGAGCTGAGCAACCACGGCGATAGACCCCGTCACTATAAGAAAAAGCCAACACCCAAGAATTCTAGGAGCTTCTATGTCGTCGATTCGCCGTTACGCCCTGGCCGCCCTGGCCAGCGCCGTGTTTGCAGGTTCCGCTGTTGCCAAGGACTACGAGTTGCTCAACGTCTCGTACGACCCTACCCGTGAGCTGTACCAGGATTACAACGCTGAGTTCACCAACTTCTGGAAGCAGTCCCACCCAGGCGACACCGTCAAGATCCAGCAATCCCACGGTGGCTCGGGCAAGCAGGGCCGCGCTGTGATCGACGGCCTGCGCGCCGACGTAGTGACCCTGGCCCTGGCCGGCGACATCGACGAAATCGCGAAACTGGGCAAGACCCTGCCGGAAAACTGGCAGACCCGCCTGCCGGATGCGAGCACCCCGTATACCTCGACCATCGTGTTCCTGGTGCGCAAGGGCAACCCTAAAGGCATCAAGGACTGGGGCGACCTGATCAAGAAAGACGTTTCGGTGATCACGCCAAACCCGAAAACCTCCGGCGGTGCGCGCTGGAACTTCCTCGCCGCCTGGGCCTACGGCCTCAAATCCGGTGGCAGCGAAGCCAAGGCCCAGGAATACGTGAAAGAGTTGTTCAAACACGTGCCGATCCTCGACACCGGTGCACGCGGTTCGACCATCACCTTCGTCAACAACGGTCAGGGTGACGTGTTGCTGGCCTGGGAAAACGAAGCCTTCCTGGCGCTGAAAGAAGACGGCGGTGCCGACAAGTTCGACATCGTCGTACCGTCCCTGTCGATCCTCGCGGAGCCGCCAGTGGCCGTGGTCGACAAGAATGCCGAGAAAAAGGGCAACACCGAGATCGCTACCGAATACCTGAAACACCTGTACAGCCCGGCTGGCCAGGAGATTGCGGCCAAGAACTTCTACCGCCCACGCGATGCAAAAGTGGCCGCCAAATACGCCCAGCAGTTCCCGAAACTGGACTTGGTAACTATCGACAAAGACTTCGGTGGCTGGAAAACTGCCCAACCGAAATTCTTTAACGACGGTGGCGTGTTCGACCAGATCTACACGGCGCAGTAAGCCGAGAAATACACACCCACCGAGCCCGCATTCACCTGCGGGTTTTGTGTGTCAGTTCCGCTAACCAAGGACTCTTATGTCGCGTCGTATTTCCCCCGTCATACCCGGCTTCGGGCTGACGCTGGGCTACACCGTGGTGTACCTCAGCCTGATCGTACTGATCCCCCTCGCGGCGATGTTTGTCCACGCCGCTCAACTTACCTGGGATCAGTTCTGGGCCATCATCTCCGCACCGCGTGTGTTGGCGGCGTTGAAGTTGAGCTTCAGCACCGCGCTCTACGCCGCGCTGATCAACGGCGTCATCGGCACGCTGCTGGCCTGGGTGCTGGTGCGCTATACCTTCCCCGGCCGCAAGATCATCGATGCGATGATCGACCTGCCGTTCGCCCTGCCCACCGCCGTGGCCGGTATTGCGCTGACCGCGCTGTACACGCCGACCGGCCTGGTCGGCCAGTTCGCCGCTGACCTGGGCTTCAAGATCGCCTACTCGCCGCTGGGTATCACCCTGGCGCTGACCTTCGTGACCCTGCCGTTCGTGGTGCGCACGGTGCAGCCGGTACTCGCCGACATCCCCCGGGAAATCGAAGAAGCCGCCGCCTGCCTGGGCGCCAAGCCGTTGCAGGTGTTCCGTTACATCCTCGTCCCCGCGCTGCTGCCCGCCTGGCTCACCGGCTTTGCCCTGGCGTTTGCCCGTGGCGTCGGTGAGTACGGTTCGGTGATTTTCATCGCCGGCAACATGCCGATGAAAACCGAGATCCTGCCGCTGCTGATCATGGTCAAGCTTGACCAGTACGACTACCGCGGCGCCACGTCCATTGGCGTGTTGATGCTGGTGGTTTCCTTTGTCCTGCTGCTGCTGATCAACTTGTTGCAGCGGCGCATCGAACGTCCATAAGGAGGCGCGGAACATGTCCCAATCGTCTATTTCCGCCGCGTCCTCGGCCAACGCCGCCCGGCGTGGCAGTGCGGTGTCGCGACGCATCCTGATCGGCCTTGGCTGGCTGGTGTTTTTCCTGTTCCTGTTGCTGCCGCTGTTTATCGTGGTGTCCCAGGGCCTGAAGAACGGCCTGGGTACGTTCTTTAGCGCAATCCTGGAGCCCGACGCGCTGTCCGCGTTGAAACTCACGGTGATCGCCGTATTGATCTCGGTGCCGCTCAACCTGGTGTTCGGCGTCAGCGCCGCCTGGTGCGTGAGCAAGTACTCGTTCCGTGGCAAAAGCATCCTGGTGACGCTGATCGACTTGCCGTTCTCGGTTTCGCCGGTGATCGCGGGCCTGGTGTACGTGTTGATGTTCGGCGCCCAGGGCTTCTTCGGCCCATGGTTGCAGGAGCATGACATCCAGATCGTGTTCGCCCTGCCGGGCATCGTGCTGGCGACCATCTTCGTCACCGTGCCGTTCGTGGCCCGTGAGCTGATCCCGCTGATGCAGGAGCAGGGCACCCAGGAAGAAGAGGCCGCACGCCTGCTTGGGGCCAATGGCTGGCAGATGTTCTGGCATGTCACTGTGCCGAACATCAAATGGGGCCTGATCTACGGCGTGGTGCTGTGTACTGCACGGGCCATGGGTGAGTTCGGCGCGGTGTCGGTGGTGTCCGGCCACATTCGCGGCGTAACCAACACCCTGCCGCTGCATGTCGAGATCCTCTACAACGAATACAACCACGTTGCCGCGTTTGCGGTGGCCAGCCTGTTGCTGATCCTGGCGCTCTTCATCCTGCTGCTCAAGCAGTGGAGCGAGAACCGTATCAACCGCCTGCGCAAAAGCGCCGGTGAGGAATAAGTCATGTCGATCGAAGTCCGTAATGTCAGCAAGAACTTCAACGCCTTCAAGGCCCTGAACAGCATCAACCTGGACATCCAGAGTGGCGAGCTGGTGGCGTTGCTGGGCCCGTCCGGCTGCGGCAAGACCACCTTGCTGCGCATCATCGCCGGCCTGGAAACCCCGGATGACGGCAGCATCGTGTTCCACGGTGAAGACGTCTCCGGCCACGACGTGCGTGATCGCAACGTCGGGTTTGTGTTCCAGCACTACGCGTTGTTCCGCCACATGACCGTGTTCGACAACGTCGCGTTCGGCCTGCGCATGAAGCCCAAGAACCAGCGCCCGAACGAAACCCAGATCGCGGCCAAGGTTCACGAACTGCTGAACATGGTGCAGCTCGATTGGCTGTCTGATCGTTACCCGGAACAGCTCTCCGGTGGTCAGCGCCAACGTATCGCCCTGGCCCGCGCCCTGGCGGTCGAGCCCAAAGTGCTGCTGCTCGACGAACCCTTCGGCGCCCTCGACGCCAAGGTGCGTAAAGAACTGCGCCGCTGGCTGGCGCGCCTGCACGAAGACATCAACCTGACCTCGGTGTTCGTGACCCACGACCAGGAAGAGGCCATGGAAGTCGCCGACCGTATCGTGGTGATGAACAAGGGCGTGATCGAGCAGATCGGCTCACCGGGTGACGTCTACGAAAACCCGGCCAGCGATTTTGTGTACCACTTCCTGGGTGACTCCAACCGCCTGCACCTGGGGGAAGACAAGCACGTACTGTTCCGCCCTCACGAAGTGTCGCTGTCGCGCCATGAACTGGAAGATCACCATGCGGCCGAAGTGCGTGATATTCGCCCGCTGGGTGCGACCACGCGGGTGACGCTGAAGGTCGAAGGCCAGCCCGAGCTGATCGAGGCCGAAGTGGTCAAGGACCACGACAGCCTGACCGGTCTGGTGCGTGGCGACACCCTCTTTTTCAAACCCAAGGTCTGGCAAAAAGCCTGATAACCCCGCATACCCAATGTGAAAATGGGAGCCAATGTGGGAGGGGGCTTGCCCCCTCCCCACATTTAGACCTCGCTTGGCTTTAGATCGCGGCGCGCCACCGGGCCCGAGCGTTTCTCAATGTTCGCCTTCAGGTCCTGCCTCAACCCCAGCAAAAACGCCATCTCCGCCACCACAAACAACGGCCCCACGATCAACCCCGACACATCATCCACAAACGCCGGTTTCTTGCCTTCGTAGTAGTGCCCGACAAACTGAATCACCCAGCCCACCACAAACATGCCGATACCGCTGCTCAGCCACACCAGCGTGCTCTGCGCCGCCAACTCACGCCCGGCCCATACCGACAAACCCATCAACACCGTCATCAGCACGCCCAAGGCCAGTTCGAGGCGCAGGTAAAACCATGCCGAACACAACGCCACGATCACCGCCGGTGAAATCCACAGCCCCCCAATCGTCCATTCGGGACGCGACAGCAGCACGGCCACCGCCACCACAATCAGCGGGATACCAATGAAGTGGCTGGCGATATTGCGTGGGTCGCGGTGGTAGGCGGCGTATTGGCTGAGGTGGTCGACGAGGCTTTTCATTGTTGTTCCTCCTGTAGGATGTTTGATCATGCCCTGTCAGCCAGCGCCTGACTGTCAGCTGGGCGACAATCTTCGGAGTTCTCATGGACGCAGAGAAATGGCACGCCCGCCTGGCCAGCGGCCACTGGTTCAGCCAACTGCCGGTAGCGCTACAGCGTAGTCTGTTGGCAGCGGCGCGGCTGCGCATGCTTACGGCGGGACAGTGCCTGTTCAAGCGCGGCGACCCGCCTTGTGGCCTGTACGCGGTGCTCGAAGGCGCGGTGCGCATCAGCGCGGTGAATGCCCAAGGCAAGGAAGCGGTGTTGAGTCTGGTGGAAACGCCTTACTGGTTCGGCGAAATCTGTCTGTTCGATAACCTGCCGCGAACCCACGATGCCCTGGCAATGGGGCCATGCACATTGTTGCAGGTGCCGCAGGCGGCGATGCTCGGCATTCTCGAAGACCATCCGGCGTATTGGCGCGATGTGGCCCTGTTGATGAGCCACAAACTGCGCCTGTCGTTGATCAACATCGAACAGATGAGCCTGATGCCCGCGTCGGCGCGCCTGGCTCATCGGTTGCTGATGATCGCCGAGGGGTACGGCGAAATAGACCAGGCGCGCCGCACATTGCAGCTGCCCCAGGAGGACTTGGCGGCGATGCTGGGCCTGTCGCGCCAGACCACCAACAGTCTGCTCAAGGCGCTGGAGCAGCAGGGCATCATCGGCCTGGGTTATGGCGCGATTGAGATACTCGATCTCAAAGGCCTGCAGCAGGCTGCGGGCCTATGAACCGCGATACGTCGAGAAACCGTAAGGGCTCAGCAGCAGCGGGATGTGGTAATGCTGGTCGGCCTGTTTGACCTGGAAGATCACCGGCACTTCAGGGAAAAACGTCTCGCGGTTGGCCTTTTTGTAGTAGTCGCCGGTCTTGAACACCACGCGGTACTCGCCCGGCGTCATGCTGCGGTTGGCGGGGAACAGTTCGGCGATGCGCCCCTGCTGGTTGGTGACGCCTTCGGACAGTGACTGCCATTTATCGCCCACCTGCTGCTCCAGGGTGACGCTGACGCCGGCAGACGGCAGGCCGTTTTCCAGGTTGAGCACGTGCACGCTCAGGGGGTTGCCGTCGGCCAGGGCCAGGGTGCACAGGCTGCTGAGGCTGAGGGCGGCGAGGGTCATGCGGAGGGTTTTCATCAAGCGATCCTTTAGAGGGGAATCAGAGGGAAGTTTTCAGGCCCAGTTGCCCGGCGGCCTGTACGGCACAGGCTTCGTCCTGCGCGGCGCCGCCGGCACCGGCGATGCCCAGCGCGCCGACCAGTTCAGACTCGGCAAACAGCGGCACGCCGCCGCCGAGCAACAGCAACTCGGGCAAGCTGTTAAGGTTGGCGGCCTCGGGATTGTTGCGCGCACGCTCGGCAAACAGCCGCGTCGGGGTTTTGGTTGATAGCGCGGTGTACGCCTTGCGCTGGCTGGCGAGGCTGTTGTGCGGGCCGACGCCGTCGGCGCGCAGGCTCAGCAGCAGGTTGCCGCCACGGTCCAATACCGTCAGCGCGGCGCTGCAGTGGGCAAGGCTGGCGTCGGCCAGTTGGCGCGCAGTGTGCAAGTCGAGGTCGGCATGGCGTGGCAGCTGCGGCGCAGCCAGCGCGCCGGTACAGATGGCGAGGCTCAGGAACAAGGCATGGCGGGACATAAAGACGACTCCGGAAAACAGGCCGCCACCCTAGCCAGTCAACGGGGTCAGAAACCGCACAATTTGATGACAGGTTTGTAATCAAACCCAGAGGTAGGGCATGCAGGTGTTGTTAGTGGAAGACCAGCCGCAACTGGCGCAGCTCATGGCCCAAGGCCTGGACGAGGCCGGTTTCGCCGTGGAAGTCGCGGCCAATGGCATGGCGGCGCAGCGCTTTGTGGAAAGCACCGAGTACGATCTGGTGATTCTCGACGTGATGCTGCCAGGGCTGAATGCCTGGAAATTGCAGCAGGCGATTCGGCACAAGGGCGATACGCCGGTGTTGTTCCTGACCACGCCGGGCGGTATCGAAGATCGCCTGCGTGGGTTGGAATTGCATGAGGATGACTACCTGCTCAAACCGTTTGAAGCCAAGGCGTTGGTGGCGCGGGTGAGGAAGTTGTTGCGGCGCGATCGTGGGCGCTGACTGATCCGGAACTTGCAGTGCCTGGACCATTGCTATCGGGGGCAAGCCCCCTCCCACCTGTTGAAATGCGTTCCCCTGTGGGAGGGGGCTTGCCCCCGATGAGGCCATGACCCTCACCCCACATCTACCTACCGCAACCCATCGCGAAACTGCCCCGGCGTCACCCCCGTCCATCGTTTGAACGCCCGATTGAAACTGCTGGTATCGGCAAACCCCAGCAAATGGCTGATCTCGGCCAACGAGCACTGCGGGTCCCGCAAGTGCAGCAGCGCCAGGTTCTGCCGGCACTCATTGAGCAGCGCATCAAACCGACAGCCTTCATCCGCCAGGTGCCGCTGCAAGCTGCGCAAACTCAAGTGCAGCGCCTGGGCAATCCGCTCGGCGCTCGGCTCGCCGTCGGGCAGTTGCGCTTCTATCGCGGCGCGTACCTTGCGCTCCCAGGTCAGCGGTTGCAGCTGGGCGAGGGTGCGTTTGAGCACGGTTTCGTTGTGTTCGGCCAGCTCCGGGTTGGCGTCGTCGAGATGGCTGTCGAAGTCCTGCGCGGCGAACTCCAGGCAGTCATCGACGGCGCCAAAAAAGACCGGTGCGCGAAACACTGCGTGCCAGGGCTTGGGGTCAACCGGTTCCGGACGCCTTAGATAAACGGCCAAGGGCGCGTAATCCCGGCCCAGGCGATTGCGGCAAGTGCGCACATAGATCGCCGCAAATGCATCGATGGCTTCCAGTGCCGGCGCCGGGCTGCCTTGAGGTTGCAGCAGGCGAAAACGGTAGCGCTCGTCGTGCCGCGTCAGCTCCAGCGTCAGCGCATCGCTGACCACCTGGTGATAACGCACGATGCGCTCGAACACTTCGCGCAGGCTGCCGCTGGCCACCAGCGCGTAGCCCAACGCATGAAACGTGGTGGGGCTGACAAACCGCGACACCCGCAACCCAATCGCCGGATCCCCGCTGGCCTGCACCGCCAGTTCCCACAGGCGCGTGGTCGCCGACAGCGGGTAGCGCGCATTGGGGTCGTCCATCTGCTGCGGGTCGAGCCCGGCCTGGATGCACAACGCGGCGCTGTCGAGGCCCAGGGCGTCGAGCTGCTTGCGCAGGGCGCGGGTCCAGCTGGCGAGGGACGTGGGTTCGGTCATGGCGATTGGCGCTTGCGGTCAACAGGTTGGCGTGCGGGGCTGCTGCCCTGACGTACCGCGTGAGTCAGGATGCATCCATCAATAAACAGAGGATGGAAGCATGGACGGTACTTCTGCAAGTCCCCAGCAGATGAACGCGCAACAGCGTTCCGCGCAGATCCGTGAAGTGGTACTGGCCGAAGGCGTGCGCTTGCGCCGGCAGCACCCGTGGTTGCTGCATCAGGACGCCTTGGGCGCGGGCATCCTGGCCTTTGCGCTGCTGGGCATGATCGGCTCGGCGGCGCTCTACATTACCGGGCATATGGCCTGGTGGGTGTGCCTGCTGCTCAACGCCTTCCTCGCTTCGCTGACCCACGAGCTGGAACACGACCTGATCCACAGCATGTACTTTCGCAAACGGCGTGTGCCCCACAACCTGATGATGGGCCTGGTGTGGCTGGCGCGGCCCAGCACCATCAACCCGTGGATCCGCCGCCACCTGCACCTCAACCATCACAAAGTCTCCGGCACCGAGACCGATATGGAAGAGCGCGCCATCACCAACGGCGAGCCTTGGGGCTTGGCGCGTTTGCTGATGGTAGGCGATAACGTGATGTCGGCGTTTATCCGCATGCTGCGCGCCAAGACATGGGGCCACAAATTCAAGATCCTCAAACGCTCGCTGCTGGTCTACGCACCACTGGCGCTGCTGCATTGGGGCGCGTGGTACATCTTCCTCGGGTTTCATGCGGCCAACGGCGTCGCCAGCCTGTTGGGCGCGCCGGTCGAGTGGTCCGCCGGCACGTTGCAGATGATGCAGGTGATCGACATCGCCGCCGTGGTGATCATCGGCCCCAACGTGCTGCGCACCTTCTGCCTGCACTTTGTCAGCTCCAACATGCACTACTACGGCGATGTGGAGCTGGGCAATGTGATCCAGCAGACCCAAGTGTTGAACCCCTGGTGGATGTGGCCGTTGCAGGCGTTTTGCTTCAACTTCGGCAGCACCCACGGGATTCATCATTTTGTGGTGAAGGAGCCGTTCTACATCCGCCAGATGACCGCCAAAGTGGCGCATAAGGTGATGGCCGAGATGGGCGTGCGGTTCAATGACTTCGGGACGTTTGCGCGGGCCAATCGGCTTGGTTTTCCACCGCCAGCAGCGTTTCGATCAGCGCCTTCGCCGCAGGCGACAGGCGAGCCCCAGCGCGGGTGATCACCCCGCAGCGGCTGTTCAGGCTTTCCAAGGCATGAGGCACGTTGCGCCAGTGCAGCACGTTCAATTCGCCACTGGCCAAGGGGGCGGCGAAGGCTTCTTCGGCGCCCAGGCCGATGGTGTCTGACTGGCGCACGATGACAGCCAGCGCGGCAAACTGCTCCAGCTCGATAGCGGGGGCAAAGTCGATGCGCCCGCTGAGGTTGGCCAGCAGTTTTCGAATGCCTGGTGCGATCAACGGCGTGGCCAGTGGATAGTCGAACAGGTCATTGGTCGACAGGCTGTCCTTGGCCAGCAACGGGTGTCCGGCGCGGCAGAAGAACACGCTGCGCCGAGACGAGAGCGCTTGGGTCTGGAAGTTCGGGTCGGCTTCGAAGTGGCGCACATCGGCGATGAAAAATTCGATCTCTTCACGGCTCAGGCTGCGCCCGAGCCTTTCCCAGTTATCCACCTGCAACACGCTGCGTACCTTGGGGTGGGCGGTGATGAGCCGTGCCATCGCTTGGGGAACCAGGTTGACCGCTGCCACTGCATCGCTGCCGAAGCGCACCTCACCGGCATCCAGCTTGGTCATGCGTGTGACTTCATGGCTGAGCCGGGCGGCGCCTTGAACCAGGCTCAAGGCATGTTGCAACACCACCTGGCCTTCGGGGGTGGGGCGCAAGTCCTTGTGCGCGCGGTCTACCAGTATGCAGCCGAATTCCTGCTCAAGGCCCTGGATGCTGCGGCTGAAAGCCGGTTGGGTAATGCCCATGGCATCGGCGCCGCGCACAAAACTGCGGTACTCATTCAACGCGATGAAGTAGCGCAGTTGGCGAAGGTCCATTGTGTGCCCGACATCCTGTAGGAGAACCGGGATTTTAAGGGGATTGCTTATTCCGTCAACGAAGCTATAGCGATTTTGCTAGACCTTAAACGCATATCTATAGAGCAGGCGCCGTGCGGTAGGTGGCCGGGCTGAACACCCGCGTCACCACCAGCATCGTCACTGCGGTCAACGTCAGGACCACCCAGGCGCTGGCAAAACTGCCGGTGATTTCGCGCAGCCAGCCGGTCATCCATGGCGAAATCGCGTTGATCAAAAAACCCACGCCCTGCACGAAGGCCGCCAGTTGCCCGGCTTGGCGCGGGTCGCGATGGTGGTCGAGGGTCAGCAGCAGGCTCAGGGCGAAACACGCACCCAGGCCGAAGCCGCACAACGCTACCCACACATGGGGAAACTGCAGCGGCGCCAGCAGCAGCCCGAGGTAACCCACCGTTTGTGCCAACAGGCTGACCCAGAGCAAGGGGCGGCGGTCGATACCGCGTTGCGCCAGCATCGGCATCAGCAGTGCGGCGAGCACCTGGAAGATGGTCATGAACGCCAGCAACGAACCGCTGGGCAGCACGCCCCAGCCCAGTTGCTGATAGTAGGCCGGCAGCCACGCCACCAGGCTCATGTAGCCGCAATTCACCAGCCCGAAATACACCGCCAGCAGCCAGGCCCGACGATTGCGCAGGCCCTTGAACGCCGGCACCACCTGCGGGTTTTTCGCCGCACCCAAGGGCAGCCACACCCATAGCAGCAAGGCGCCCAGCGCCGGCAACAGCCACACGCCCAAACCTGCCTGCCATTGCTGGAAGTGTGTGGCCACCAATGGGCTGAGCAGCGCTGCCAGCCCACCACCGGCCATCAGCGAGGCCGAATACACGCCCATCGCCACCGGCACACGGTGACGAAATTCGCGTTTGATCATCGCCGGCACCAACGCCTGGATCAGCGCTACCCCGGCACCGCCGAGCAACGCGGTGACCAACAGCGCCGAGCCCTGGCCCATCAGCCAGCGCGCGAGGCACGCCAGCAGAATCATCATCAAGCCCAGGGCGATGCCGCGCCGTTCACCGAGCTGCGCTTCGACGCGCACGCCCACCAACGCCACCAGCCCCATGCACACCACCGGCAGGCTGGTGAGCAGGGCGCTGCTCTGGAAACTCAGGCCGGTGGCCAAGCGGATTTCACCGAGCAACGGGCTGATGGAACTGAGGATCGGCCGCAGGTTCAGGCCCAGCACCACCAGCAGGCCCCAGCCGGCGAGGGATTTGTTGAGGGTCATGCAGCGCTCTTGCGGTGAGTAAATGAGGCGTGAGTATGGCCAGCGCCACAGGTATTCTGAAATTAAATATAACCATGCCAACCAGTGGTAAAGGGAATGATCATGTTCGATCCCGTGTTGCTCAGAAGTTTTGTGGCCGTGGTGGACTGCGCCAACTTCACCCGTGCCGCCGAGCGCCTGCACCTGACCCAATCCACCGTCAGCCAGCAGATCCGCCGCCTGGAAGACGCGGTGGCGTGCCAGTTGCTGGATCGCGACCAACGCCGCGTCGTCGCCACGGCCGAAGGCGAGCGCTTGCTGGCCTATGCGCGGCGCATCCTCGCGCTGCATGAAGAGGCCGCCGATGTGTTGATCAACCAGCAGAGCGACAGCGTGCTGCGCCTCGGGGTGCCGGAAGACTTTGCCGCCGAGCGCCTGATGCCGTTGCTCTCGGCCTTCGTGCTGGCGTATCCACGGGTGCGCCTGGAGGTCACCAGCGGTCTGGGCCCGGAGTTGCAGCGCCAATTTCGCAGCGGCGAGTTCGATGTGCTGCTGGTCAAGCAGATGGGCGACAGCGACGACTGCCTGGCCTCGTGGCCCGAGCCGCTGTGTTGGGTCGACAGCCGCAGCACGCCGTCGTTGGGCCGCGATCCATTGCCGCTGGTGGCGTTCCCGGTGGGCGGGCTGTACCGCAATGAAATGCTGCACCACCTGGAAGTAGGCGGCTGGCGCTGGCGCATCGGCTATTCCAGCGCCAGCCTGGCCAGCGTGTGTTCGGCGGTGGCGGCGGGGTTGGGCGTGAGCTTGTTGCCGCGCCGGGTGGTGCAGCCGGGGCATGTGGAATTGGGACCGGACAGCGGTTTGCCAGCGGTACAAGGCGTGCGCCTGGCGCTGTATGGCCGTAACGGCCTGAGCGCGGCGGGGCACACCTTGCAACGCCAGTTGCTTACGTTATGCGAACGTAGTGCCGCTTAGCGCTTTCTGACGTTTTCTGCATCACTGGACCTTGCTGTGGGTGGGTGGTGAGGGGCTCTCGGCGAAGCGCCACTAGCCCGTTGTGTGGTGAGCAACTCGGTGATGAGTTCCGTCGCTGCACCCTGCCCGAAGAGGTGACCCGCATCCTGGCGGGGACCGACGACCGATTGCCCGTCTTGGCCAGTGTAAGCCAGCGTTCCACCCAATACTTCTACAGCGCTGTGATAGCCATTACTGATCAGAAACGCAGCCGTGCCGGCGGCACGTGCGTAGCGCGCATCTCGTTCACCTGATAGCAAGTCGGCCATAGGGTTGTTAGCGAGGTTTGGGCGCTCTTTGAGCCGGTCCATGACTTCGGTATAAGGTCGCTTTTCCCCGCGTAACATGTCCCAGACCGCAAGTGTTTCTGCCTGGGTGCCGGACATGTGAGCGATCAACGGTTCCTCGGTATTGGCCACGCGCTCCTTCTGGAGTTGCGCCACATCCCATCGACTGGGAAGTAGCCTGTTAGATTCTATGCCCAGCAGATCGTCCGCCTCTTTACCCAGGTTGTGAACGCCGGTGCGAAGCGGTTGCGCATTCGGCGGTTTGATCCGCTCCTGTTTTTTTGCTGGGCCAATGGTGGCCGAGCCTCCCAGGGCAATGGTTGGCGCGATGGAATCGGCTGCCGAGTTTGGCAGGTCCAGCAGGCCGGGAATGACTTGTCGCAGTTGCTCATCCTGTTCTGCAGTGCGTTCAACGCCTGTAGTTGAACTGCCCAGGATTGCGCCAACGTCACCCATGAGTGCGATCAATATTGAGCGGTCTTTTGCCGTCGCGCTGTTGCTGCCTGCAGGTACGTCATCTATGAGGCGTTTGAGCGTATTCAGCAAGGCTTGTGGGCTCTCACCAGGCATTAGCCCTTCTGGCCCGAAAAGATGGCCACCCAGCGGCTTTTGCAGGTCACCCAGTCGACTGATCATGTCGTGTGCTTTGCCAGCCGCCAACCCCAGTTCTGCGCGTAATACGTCGCCTGGATGATAGAGAAGATCCCTGGCGGCGATCGTCTGTTGAAGTGCCAATTGCCGCGTACGTCCTCCTGGCGTGGTACGACTTGCCGGGTCGACGAAATCCGCTGCCTGATCATGTTGAGCGGCCTGGGACCCAGTCAACGGCAGCATTTGAATGACTGGCGAAGGTTCTGCACCGTACCTTCCCTTATCAATCAACGACTGTGCGCTAGGCGCCAGAACGGGCGCAGTTGCTGGCATCTGGTGGAGTCGCGTGACATCTGCACCGCCTAGCACTGCTTGATGACTAAGAGGCGAAGCATTTGAGGGCATATTCAGATACATAAGTTCTCACCGTTAATGTGAAGGCGTCTTTCTGTGGCTGTCTGCGCACCGTTAGTTCAAATGCAGTGCTCGCGCGGTTTCCGGCGCTGCTCAATTCGCGGCATGGAACTCTTTTTTCCTATCGGCCACTCTCTGTGTCACCGATATTTCACTGGGGAAATTCGGGTTTGAGGAAGGTTCCTGTGGTCGATGCAGCGCTGTTGATGGAGGCATTGAGCAAACGATTTGGTGGGAAATTTACCTTGCGAGAGGGGGTGTGCTCGTTGGGCAACTCTCAGCATCAGGAGGTTGTTGTGATTGAAATGCCTGCGGGCGAGGGCAGCGTGCTGCTGCACTGCATGATGAGGGTTCCTGGCATAGGGCCGCAGGCTTGGCGTCAGATTCTTGAGATGAACTTCCCGAGTGCGATGAATCCAGGTGGTTGGCTGGCCTTGGATAACGTCGGTGAACTGAGGCTGTGCAGCCTGATGCCGAAGATGGTCTTGAGCGAGGTGGTTTTCTGCGACTGGGTAGCGGGGTTCATGAAGGCAGCGCTCGAAATGCGTGATCGACTGACCCTGTTCTTATCGCCCTGTCGCCTCACCTAAATGATGCCTTTGAGGAATATTTTTCATGCCTGAAAAGCATTGAAAAAATGCACCTTGGCGCCAGCCCTTGCAGGCCGTGGCCTGGGCATTTACGTCAGGTTTATTTATTCAATTTAGATCTATGTATAACTTTAAAGATTACTTTAAGAGATAAGCGTCTGGCCCCGATGATTCAGCCCTCGACGGCCTTCCACGCAGGCCTGTCGGTTTTTTGTTTCAAAAACCGTAGGGAGTGAATCAATGGGCAATGTCCAGACCGCCGCCAGTGCACACGAGGCGCCATGGCGCCAGGCACCGGGTGGTGAGTTGGTCGACCTTGGCCGGCCGCATCGCGCGCCATTGGGGCAACTGCGGACGCAGAAGACGCCGAAGCGTTTTTCCAGCCGCCGCGAAGGGATTCTGCTCGGGTTGCTGGTGCTGGCCCTGCACGGTGCGGTGATCTATTGGGTGAGCCAGAAGGCCACACCGGTGCTGCCGATTGTGCCGCCGGAAATCCCGCCGATGACCATCGAATTTTCCCAGCCGGCGCCACCCGTGGTGGAACCGCCACCGCCCGCGCCGCCACCACCGCCGCCGCCGGTGGTCGAGCCGCCGCCACCTGTGGTGGATGAATTGGCCGCCAAGCCGGCGCCGAAAAAGATTCCCAAACCCAAGCCAGTTCCCAAGCCGGTGCCCAAGCCTGTCGCGAAACCGGTTGAGCAACCGCCGGCGCCGCCTGTACCTGCGCCACCCGCGCCCGCACCGGTCGCGCCGCCAGCACCCGCCCCGGTCACCCCGGCTTCGGCCAACGCCGCGTACCTGAAGAATCCGGCGCCGGAGTATCCGTCACTGGCCCAGCGCCGGGGCTGGGAAGGCACGGTGCTGTTGCGGGTGCATGTATTGGCCAGCGGCAAACCGGGTGAGATCCAGATCCAGAAAAGCAGCGGTCGCCAGCAACTCGACGACGCCGCACTGACCGCCGTGAAGCGTTGGAGCTTCGTGCCGGCCAAGCAGGGCGAAGTGGCCCAGGACGGCTGGGTCAGCGTGCCGATCGACTTCAAGATTCACTAACTATTGCGCTGCGGGGTGCTGCACACGCCGCGACTTGTACAGAGGGAACACACCATGGCATTAGCATCTCCACTTGAATCCATTGAAAGCGCGGTCATCTGGCTGCTGGTGGTCTTTTCGGTCGCCACCTGGGGCCTGGCCCTGCTCAAGGGCGTGCAGTTCGGGCGTCTCAAGGCCCAGGATCGCAAGTTCCACAAACAGTTCTGGGCGGCGTCGAGTCTGGATTCGGCCGCTGAACTGGCTGAAACGCAACCGGGCGCTGCGGCCCGTGTGGCCCAGGCCGGTTACGCCGCGATCCAGGTCGGCGAAACACCCCACGCGGCGGACTTGAGCCAGGCGATCAACCACCAGGACCGCCTCGAACGCGCCCTGCGTCAACAGATCGTACGCGAGCGCCGCTCCCTGGAAACCGGCTTGGCCGTGGTCGCGAGTATCGGCAGCACCTCGCCGTTTATCGGCCTGTTCGGCACCGTGTGGGGGATCATGGAAGCGCTCAAGGGCATCAGCGCCGCCGGTTCTGCCAGCCTGGAAACCGTGGCCGGGCCGATTGGCGCAGCGTTGGTGGCGACTGGCGTCGGTATCGCCGTCGCGGTGCCTGCGGTGCTGGTCTACAACTACTTCCTGCGTCGCCTGAAGCTCACGGCGGCCGATCTTGATGACTTTGCCCACGACTTCTACAGCCTCGCGCAGAAAAACTCCTTCCGCGTACTGCTGCACCCGGCGCTGAACAAAGCCAATGCCGGCAACCCGCAAAAAGTGAAGGAGGCGTCCTGAGATGGCCTTCTCCACGCAAGACAGTGATGAGGTACTGAGCGAGATCAACGTTACGCCGCTGGTGGACGTGATGCTGGTGCTGCTGGTGGTGTTTATCGTCACCGCGCCGCTGCTGACCAACGCGATTCCGATCAACCTGCCCAAGACCGAGGCCGTGGCCCCGGTCGAGCAAAAAGACCCGTTGGTGGTCAGCATCGACGGTGCCGGCAAGCTGTTTATCAACAAGGACGAAATCCAGCCGGACCTGCTGGAATTCAACCTGCAGGCGGCCAAGGCCAAGGATCCCGATGTGCGGGTACAACTGCAGGCGGATGACGGAGTGAACTACGGCGAAGTGGCGCGAGCCATGGCGTCTATCGAACGCGCGGGGATAACCAAGCTGTCGGTGATTACCGCCCGTTGATTGCAAAAGCCTCGACAATTTTTTGGCCGTCTCCTTGGCAGGGTGCGGCCTTTTTTTTGCCTCGACTTCAGCAATACCACAGATTCAGAGTGAACCAACCCCAGCGATTTGCGGATACCGGATTTCAACTTCACGCTGAAACTTTCCAGCGCTTTCTTTAAGCCAGCCAATCAACCGAGCAATATCAGGTTCCGATTGCCGTCCGTTGCGACAAATAACGTAGTACGCCGCCGGCGACATCAGCACCGGCCCGCCGAGTGTGACCAACGCGCCCTCTTCCAACTGGTCATACACCAACGCTGTCCTGGCCAGTGCAATCCCGCCACCCTTAACCGCCAGGCTGATTGCCAGGCTGGAGTCCGGAAAGCGTGGCCCATGGTGATAAGGCGCAGCCGCCAGGCCCTGAAACGCAAACCAGCTTTCCCACCCCGGACACACCTGATCGTCCACGCGGTGAATGAGTGGATACTGCGCGATATCAGTCAGCGGAATATCGCCATTGGCACGTTGAAATTCTGGCGAGCACACCGGGAACACGGCATCTCGCATCAGCAGTTCGGCATGATGATCCGGATAGTCGCCGTACCCCATCACAATCGCGACATCGAACTGATTAGCGCCGAGATTGGCGCTGTTCATGTCCGCACTGGTTAATACCAGGTCGAGGTTGAATGAAGCATCGGTGTGGGAACCATGCATTCTGGGGATTAGCCAGGTGGAACACAGAGAAGACGTGCACGAGAGGTAAAGCGGCTGGGACTTGCTCGGATTAAGTGTGTGCAAAGCCGCCTCAAGGGCTTGGAAAAAACCATCTGCAACCGGCAACAAAACGTGCCCCGCTGCCGTGAGGTTCACGCCCCGAGAGTGGCGCTCAAACAACTGCACGCCCCACCACTCCTCAAGCCCCGCAATTTGATGGCTTATCGCACTGGCGGTCAGATTCAACTGCGAGGCGGCGCGCGCAAAACTTCCCGTCTGTGCAGCACTGACAAAGGCTTGCAGCATGGGAGTAGGTGGCGGACGTTGGCCCATCAGGTGCTCACTTTGATCAAGATGATCCCGCAAACAATGACGAACGCCGAAAGCATCCGCCGCCAGCCGAACTGCTCGTGAAAAAACAGCGCGGCAATGATGGCGCCGATAATAACACTGGTTTCCCGCAGCGCTGAGACCTTGGCCACCGCGTCCAGCGACAGCGCAAACAGCACCAGGCCGTAGGAAGTGAGGTACAAAACGCCGCCCATGACGCCGACCTTCCAATGGTTGCGAATGGCCTCTGCGAATGCCACACGCTTTTTGATAACCGCCAGCGCCGGAATCGGAATGCTCTGGAATACCGTCAGATAGAGAATGTATTGCAGTACCGTCTCACTGGCTCTTACACCCTTGGCATCCACCACTGTGTAGGACGCGATGAACGCACCCGCACACACCGCCATCACGATCGGTTTGAGCATACGCGCGGTCATCTTGCGCACGAATGTCAGGCTGATAATGCCGGCACAGATCAGGAACACGCCTGCCATTGCGTAGGGCGATAGCTGCTCATGGAGCAGAAAGTAGGAAAACAGGGCAACTAAAACCGGTGGCACCCCGCGCATGACCGGGTAGACCTGCCCGAAGTCGCCGGTCTCATACGCCTTGATCAGAAACAATCGATAGGCCGTGTTGAGCACCACGGAAACCAGCACATAGCCCCACACCTGCGGGCTTGGCGCATTCACCAGCGGCAGCGCCCCCAGGCAGATCAGCAGCGCCGTACCATCGACCATGGCCAAGGTCATGAAGCGACTGCTCCCCGCCCGGACGACCGCGTTCCAGGTGGCATGCATGAAAGCGGAGATCAAAACGAGGGTGATCGCGATGTCGGAGTTGTCCATGGGGCTCGGGCGGGCGGGGAAATGAAGGCGGCTATTTAACGCAGCCAAGTGTGATGGCCAGAAGCGAAAGCTCGTCAGTGCTGCCATTAAAATCCGTCATGGCTTGTAAAGGGCCAGCAAGTCATATCCCTTTAAATTGCAGGACGTTTCCGAGACAATCCCCGCCGCCTTGTGGCTGTTGGAATGGATGGCTAGTCTTCGGCCCGTCGCTGGTTTTCAGTGATCGGGTTTAGCAGCCTGAGTTCAATAGGCACACGGTTCACATCCGCGTTTATGGCGGCTGTGCGTGGGGCACCCTCGGGTGCGCTGGTGTTCCTATTGGCCAGTCTGCTAACCCGCGTACAGCTGCCACTTATCGTTTAGCAGCGTTAGTGGTCGCTCCCATGTTCAATAGGAGTTACACCATGACCAAAGCACTTCCCGATCCACCCCTCGATTGTCTCGTCGCCAACGAAAATCTCAGTTTCGAAGACGCCCAACTTTATATCGCTCACCTGATCCACAGCGCCTCGGCCACCGTATGGGACTGCTGTGAGCACCTGCAGCCGCACGACCGCGCGAAAATCCATGCGGTGTGGCATTTGCTGGAAATGGCCAAGACGGTGGTAGATCGCACCATCGACTGTATGCCTCGGACCCGTCACGCGAGCTGAAAACGAGTGCAATTCCAATGTGAAATCCGATCAATGTGGGAGGGGGCTTGCCCCCGATGGCGGTGTATCAGTCAGCTTATCTGTAGCTGACCCACTGCAATCGGGGGCAAGCCCCCCTCCCACATTTGGATCTGCAGGGATAATGGATTTTTGGTTATTAATAAATAGCTTCTTATTCCTTAACGAATATAAACCCCGTCCCTATACTGTCCTACAACGTTAAACGCTGCAGGAGGGCACACCCATGCACAGCGAGTCGATTCGTTATCTGATCGTGCCGGGCTGGCAAGGATCGCCAGAAGATCATTGGCAAACCCATTGGCAAAACAGCTTGCCCAACAGTGCGCGGGTGGAGCAGGCCGACTGGTTCACCCCGCGTCGCGAAGACTGGGTGGCTGCGCTCGCCGAGGCCATCGCCGCCGACAGTACGCCGGTGATTCTGATCGCCCATAGCCTGGGCTGCATCACCGTGGCCCATTGGGCTGCCGCCGCGCCGTTGCAGTACCTGCGGCAGGTGCGTGGTGCCTTGCTGGTGGCGCCCGCCGATGTCGAACGCCCGGCCTGCTCTGCGGCCCTGCGCAACTTCGCACCCATCCCGACCGATCTGCTGCCGTTTCCCAGCCAAGTGGTTGGCTCCGACAACGACAGTGCCGTCAGCGCCCCGCGTGCGCTGGAACTGGCGCGTAATTGGGGCGCCGAAGCCGGCATCCTCTCCGGCGCTGGCCACATCAATGTGAAGTCCGGTCACCAGCGCTGGGAGCAGGGTTTCGCCTACCTCTATCGCCTGCAAAACCGCCTTGAGCACCACGCCCGGCGTAGCGCATAAATTTTTTCAACGCCCCCGTCCCTGAGTGGATTGGGGCGGGAGCCTGCCATGAGTCATGAAACCTTCGGCCAGCCGTTGCTGACCTTCCCCGACGCCGAAAAGAGCCCGCTGAGCATTCGTGCCAAGGCGCTGGTGTTTGTCGACCCGCGTTCGCGGCAACTGCGCGAAGACCTGGAAAACCTCGCCCCCCGAGCCTTGCCGGTGTTGATCCGTGGCGAGACCGGCAGCGGTAAAGAGCTGCTGGCGCGGCATATCCACCGTGGCAGTGATCGCACCGGGCTGTTTGTCTCGGTCAACTGCGGCGCGATCAGCCCGACTTACGCCGATGCCGAGTTGTTCGGCTACGCCGCCGGCGCCCACAGTGGAGCCGCCAGCAGCCGGGCCGGTTGGTTTGGTTCGGCCAATGGCGGCACCTTGTACCTGGATGAGATCGGCGACTTGCCGCTGCCGATCCAGGTCAAATTGCTCGCTGCCCTGGAAAACCACGAAGTCACCCGCGTCGGCGCCCATCAGCCGAGCCCGGTGGACGTGCGCCTGGTGGCCGCCACCAGTATCGACCTGGCCCAGGCCGTGGCGGCGGGCAAGTTTCATGAGCGGCTGTTCCATTACTTGAGCGAAGGCCGACTCGACTTGCCGGCGCTGCGCGAGCGGGTCGGCGACATCCTTTCGCTGGCCGAGTACTTCCTCGGCATCTACAGCCAGCGCCTGGACCTGCCAGTGCCGCTGATCAGCGATGCGGCCCAGCGCGTCCTCGAACACCACAGCTGGCCGGGCAATACCCGGGAACTTGAGAACGTCATTCACTTTGCCCTGCTGGTCAGCAGCGGCGACGAGATTTTGCCCGAGCATTTGAACCTGCCGGCGGCGGGCTCACCGTTGGAGCAAGTGCAGCGGATTTTCAACAGTGCCAGTCTTGCCGAGCAGGAATCATTGCGAAAATTCCTACATGAGCAAAATGGAATATCAACGTGAATAAAAGATATTGTTCGGGAATAAAAAAACTAGGTATTGTCCGTTTCACGCCGCGATAGCACTTCGCTGGCACACCACATAACAACGGTCGTCACCGACGCCCCGGAATTCCGATAAGGACACTGCATGAAAAAGGTTCTGTTGTTTACCGCTCTGGCGGCTGCCCTGACTGCCGGTTTCGCCCAGGCCAACGAGAAACTGGTGGTGGCCGCCACCCCGATCCCGCACGCCGAGATCCTGGAGCTGATCAAGCCAACCCTGAAAAAGGAAGGCGTGGACCTGGAAATCAAAGTGTTCACCGACTACGTGCAGCCGAACGTGCAAGTCGCTGAGAAACGCCTGGATGCGAACTACTTCCAGACCCTGCCGTACCTGGAAAACTTCAACAAGGGCAAGGGCACCAACCTCGTGACCGTGGTCGGCGTGCACGTTGAACCTTTCGGTGGTTACTCGAAAAAGATCAAGAAAATTGAAGACCTGAAAGATGGCGCCACGGTTGCCATCCCGAACGAAGGCTCCAACAGCGGCCGCGCCCTGTTGCTGCTGCAAAAGAACGGCGTGATCACCCTGAAAGACCCGACCAACGCTCTGGCCACGCCCAAAGACATTGCCAGCAACCCGAAACACCTGAAATTCAAAGAATTGGAATCGGCCCTGCTGCCACGCGTACTGGACCAGGTTGACCTGGCCTTGATCAACACCAACTACGCCCTGGAAGCCAAGCTGAACCCGGCCAAGGACGCACTGATCCTGGAAAGCTCCGACTCGCCTTACGTGAACTACCTGGTGGCTCGCCCGGACAACAAGGACAGCGACGCGATCCAGAAACTGTCCAAGGCCCTGACCAGCCCGGAAGTCAAAGCCTTCATCGAGAAGAAGTACAGCGGCGCGGTCGTGCCGGCGTTCTGATGTAAGTAAAAACCCCCTTCAAGGTTTCAACGCCGATGGCTTGTAGAGCGTCGGCGTTTTTTTATGCCTGAAACCTGGAGTGCAATTCAAATGTGGGAGGGGGCTTGCCCCCGATTGCAGTGTGTCAGCCAGCATATTTATCCCTGACCCACCGCCATCGGGGGCAAGCCCCCTCCCACAGTTGACCCAATTGCCCAACCCGCGAATCCGGGGGTTAGGTTTTTGCGTGATATCAATATGCTATTTTGGTATTTAAACTTTGCTTTTTATACCTTTAAAGTTCGCGCTACCCGACGTTACCCACGTCGGAATGGACGGCGCTCGCGGCATTACCCATGCGGCGATATGGACTCACGATGACCTTCGATTTCGCATTTATCCTCAGCACCTTGCCGGCGTTTTTGAAAGCCGTGGGGGTGACGCTGCAAGTCGGCCTGATTGCCATTGCCACCTCGCTGCTGGTGGCACTGATCAACGCCGCGCTGCTGGTGTTTCGCACGCCCTACCTGTCGCGCCTGGTGGCGCTGTACGTGGAGCTGGCGCGTAACACGCCGCTGCTGATCCAACTGTTTTTTGTTTACTTCGCGCTGCCGGCCCTGGGCTTCAATATCTCCGGGTTCTGGGCGGCGATCATCACCATGACGTTCCTGGGCGGCGCCTACCTCACCGAGGTGCTGCGTGCCGGTGTGGAAGCGGTGCCGCTGGCGCAGATCGAGTCGGGCAAGTCCATCGGCCTGTCTGACTGGCAGTTGCTGCGCCATGTGATCCTGCCCCAGGCCGGCATCCTCAGCCTGCCGGCGCTGTTCGCCAATTTCATCTTCCTGCTCAAGGAGACCACCGTGGTCTCCGCCGTGGCGGTGCCGGAGATTCTCTACACCACCAAGAGCTACATCGCCCTTTACTACAAGACCTACGAAATGCTCGCCGTGCTGACGCTGATTTGCGTGCTGTTGTTTTTGCCGCTGTCGCTGTTGCTCAGCCGCCTGGAAAGGAGGCTCCAGCATGGCCAGTTCGGGTCTTGAGTTGTTGTGGGTGTCGTTGCCGCAATTGGGCAAGGGCGCTGCACAAACCCTGTCGATCTCGTTTTTGAGCATTGCCTTCAGCACCATCGGCGGCGTGTTGTATGGCGTGCTGCGCACGTTGAATAACAAGCTGATCAACGCAGTGCTGCGGGTGTACCTGGAGTTGTTCCGGGCGATCCCGGTGCTGGTATGGCTGTACTTGCTGTTTTTTGGCCTGCCGATTTTCTTCGGCTTGAGCATCCCGAGCTTCTGGTGCGCGGTGCTGGTGCTGTCGCTGTGGGGCGCCAGCGAGGTGGGCGAGGTGGTGCGCGGCGCCTTGCATTCGCTGCCCCGTGGCCAGCGAGAAGCGGGCTTGTCGATTGGCCTGTCGGACCCGCAGCTGTACGGCTACGTGCTGCTGCCCCAGGCCCTCAAGCGCATGACTCCGCCGACCATCAACGTCTACACGCGCATCATCAAGACCAGCTCCCTGGCGGTGCTGATCGGTGTGGTGGACGTGATCAAGGTCGGCCAGCAAATCATCGAACGCACCTACGAGTCGGTCCTGATCTACGGCGTGCTGTTCCTGTTTTTCTTCTTTATCTGCTACCCGTTGTCGGCCGCCTCCAAGGTGCTGGAACGGCGCTGGGCCCAAGCATGAGCGCATTGATCGAGTTTCAGGGTTTCAACAAATTTTTCGGCGAGACGCAGGTGCTCAAGGGCATCGACCTGAGTGTGCAAAGCGGCGAAGTGGTGGTGATCCTCGGCCCCAGCGGCTGCGGCAAAAGCACCTTGCTGCGTTGCCTCAATGGGCTGGAAGTGGCCCACAGCGGCAGTCTGCGGTTTGCAGGTCGCGAGCTGCTGGGCAAAAACACCGACTGGCGCCAGGTGCGCCAGGACATCGGCATGGTGTTCCAGAGCTACCACTTGTTCCCGCACATGAGCGTGCTCGACAACATCCTGCTCGGCCCGCTCAAAGTGCAAAAACGCGACCCCCGCGAAGCCCGCGAGCAGGCCGAAAAGCTGTTGGAACGTGTCGGTCTGGCCGACAAGCGCGATGCCTTCCCGCGCCAGCTCTCCGGTGGCCAGCAGCAACGTATCGCCATCGTCCGTTCGCTGTGCATGAACCCGCAGGTCATGCTGTTTGACGAAGTCACCGCCGCCCTTGACCCGGAAATGGTCAAGGAAGTGCTGGAAGTGATCCAGGGGCTGGCCCGCGATGGCATGACCCTGCTGATCGTCACCCATGAAATGGCCTTCGCCCGCGCCGTCGCCGACCGCGTGGTGTTTATGGAGGCCGGTCGCATCCTCGAACACAACACCCCCGAGGCATTCTTTACGAACCCGCAAACCGCACGCGCGCAGCAGTTCCTGGAGAAGTTCTCCTTTGTTTCAACACTGCCCAAGAAAACCAAGGAACTGGAACTGATATGAAAAAACTACTGTTGCCACTGTTGGCCGTCGTCTTGCTGGCCGGCTGCGATAAAAAGGCCGAAGAGCCGGTAAAACCTGCGGCCGTCAGCTACATCGACAAAATCAAGGCGCGGGACAAGCTGATCGTTGGGGTCTTTACCGACAAACCACCGTTTGGCTTTGTGAACGAAGCGGGCCGTTACGTTGGCTTCGATACCGACATCGGCCGTCAATTCGCCAAGGACCTGCTGGGCGATGAGAACAAAGTCGAATTCGTCGCCGTGGAACCGGCCAGCCGCATTCCGTTCCTGCAAAGCGACAAGGTCGATTTGATCCTCGCCAACATGACCGTGACGCCGGAACGCAAGGAAGCAGTGGACTTCACCAACCCCAACCTGAAAGTCGCGGTACAGGCCCTGGTGCCTAACGACAGCGCGATCAAAAGCCTGGATGACCTGGCCACCCGCACCACCATCGTCACCACTGGCACCACCGCCGATATCTGGCTGACCAAAAACCACCCGGACTGGAAACTGCTCAAGTTCGAGAAAAACTCCGAGTCGCTGCAAGCACTGTCGGCTGGCCGTGGCGATGCCTACGCCCAAGACAACCTGGTGCTGTTCAGCTGGGCCAAGCAGAACCCTGGCTATCGTGTGCTGGAAGAGAAGTTAGGTGATGAAGCGCCGATTGCGCCGGCGGTGAAGAAGGGCAATGTCGAACTGCGCGACTGGGTGAACGCCGAGTTGGCCAAGCTGGGTGAAGAGAAGTTTTTGCTCAAGCTGTATGACCAATATGTGCGTAAAGAACTGAGCGATGAGACCAAGCCGGAGAGCGTGATTGTTGAAGGCGGGAAGTGGCAGGGCTGATTCTTCATTGATGCTACTGGCCGCATCGGGGGCAAGCCCCCTCCCACATTTGACTGTATTCACACATCAGAATCTGTGAACCCAACCCATTTTGGGAGGGGCGATGCGACGATTCGACTTGCCCCCGATGAGGCCAGTGAAATCACCTCAAAACGTGCTGGCCCATGCAGATAAGGAACCCTGAACTAAGCTCACAGTCGCATACACACTGGCACATCGCATCGCGCACAAGGAGTCTGCATGGGCGGTCGTATTTCCACTTGTATTGTCGGCCTGGGTTTAGTGGTGTTGCTGAGCGCTTGCGGCCAGGAAAAGGCCGAACCCAAGCAGCATTCCCGGGTTTTTGTGCAAACCGTGCAGTCGGCGGATTTTGCCGCGGCGGTCACACTGACCGGGGATATCCAGGCCCGTGTGCAAACCCACCTGTCCTTTCGCGTCGGCGGCAAGATCATCCAGCGCATGGTGGATGTGGGTGACCGCGTGACCGCCCGGCAAGTGCTGGCCAAGCTCGATCCCAAGGATTTGCAGACCAACGTCGATTCCGCCCAGGCCCAGGTCGTGGCGGAGCAGGCGCGGGTCAAGCAGACGGCGGCGGCCTTTGTGCGCCAGGAAAAACTGCTGCCCAAGGGCTACACCAGCCGCAGCGAATACGATGCCGC
The DNA here is from genome assembly GCF_056688935.1 of Pseudomonas arvensis. Lineage (NCBI taxonomy): Bacteria > Pseudomonadati > Pseudomonadota > Gammaproteobacteria > Pseudomonadales > Pseudomonadaceae > Pseudomonas > Pseudomonas arvensis. Next base: position 220,444 of record NZ_CP162038.1, read on the forward strand.
CCAGGCCGCGCTGCGCAGCAGCCAAAGCGCCCTGGCCGCTGCCCAGGCTCAACTGGCCAATGCCCGCGAGCAACTGGGCTACACCTCGCTGATCGCTGAAACGCCCGGTGTGATCACCGCTCGCCAAGCGGAAGTCGGCCAGGTGGTGCAGGCCACTGTGCCAATTTTCAGCCTGGCCAGCGACGGCGAGCGTGATGCGGTGTTCAACGTTTACGAATCCCTGCTGGTGGAACCGCCGCCCGATGCGCCGATCACCGTCAGCCTGTTGGATAACCCGAGTATCAAGGCCCAGGGCAAAGTCCGTGAAGTCACGCCTGCCGTGGCGGCCAACACCGGCACGGTGCAGGTGAAGATTGCGCTGCAATCGCTGCCCAAAGGCATGCAGCTCGGTTCGGTGGTCAGCGCCACCGCCAATGGGCAGGCCAAGCGGAGCGTAGAGCTGCCGTGGTCGGCGTTGACCAAAGACTTGAGTGAACCCGCGGTGTGGCTGATCGATGGCGACGGCAAGGCGCAACTGCACAAGGTCACGGTGGCCCGTTACCTCACCGGCAAGGTCATCATCGGCGATGGCCTTACAGGCGGTGAAAAAGTCGTGGTAGCCGGTGGGCAATTGCTGCACCCCGGCATGCTGGTCGAGATTGCCCAGCAGGGAGCCCAGCCATGAAGCGTCTGACGCTAGCCCTCGCCGCCAGCCTGCTGCTGGCGGCCTGCTCCAAGGAAGAGGCGCCGCCCGAGCCCGTGCGCCCGGTGCTGTCCATGGAAGTGAAGGCCGAAGACCAGGAAACCCTCGGTCGCTTCGCCGGCACCATCCAGGCGCGCTATGAAAGCAATCTGGGCTTTCGCGTGCCGGGACGTATTGCCCGCCGCGCCGTGGATGTGGGGGCTGAAGTGGAGAAGGGCGCCTTGCTCGCTGTGCTCGACCCCACGGATCAGCAAAACCAATTGCGCGCCGCCCAAGGCGACCTCGCTCGCGTCCAGGCGCAATTCATCAATGCCCAGGCCAACGCTCGTCGCCAGCAGGAATTGTTCAACCGTGGCGTCGGCGCCCAGGCGCAACTGGATATCGCCCAGACCGACCTGAAAACCACCCAGGCCTCACTCGACCAAGCCAAGGCTTCGGTCAACCAGGCCAAGGATCAGCTCAACTACGCCGAGTTGCGCACCGACCACGCGGGCATCGTCACCGCCTGGAACGCCGAGGCTGGCCAGGTGGTCAGCGCCGGCCAGCAAGTGGTGACCCTGGCGCGCCCGGACATCAAGGAAGCGGTCATCGACCTGCCCGCCGGCCTCGCCGAGCGCCTGCCACCTGACGTGGTGTTCCTGGTCGCCAGCCAGTTGGACCCCAGCGTCAACACCACCGCCATCGTGCGTGAGATCGAACCCCAGGCCCAAAGCGCCACCCGCACCCGTCGCGCCCGGCTGACCCTGAGCGATACGCCTGCCGCATTCCGCCTGGGCACCGCCATCAGCGTGACCTTGAGCACGGCCATCGCGCCGCGCCTGGAATTGCCCCTCAGCGCCCTGCAAGACGTCGACGGCAAGACCCGCCTCTGGATCCTCGACGCCCAAAGCCAGACCGTGCAACCGCGTGATGTCAGTGTCGTCAGCCGGGACAGCCACAGCGCGGTGCTCAACGGCGGCGTCAAACCCGGCGAACGTGTCGTCACCGCTGGCGTGAACAGCCTGAAGCCCGGGCAAAAAGTCAAAATCGACGAGGACAGCCCGCGATGAAAGGGAGCTTCAACTTATCCGACTGGGCCCTCAAGCATCAGTCCTTCGTGTGGTACCTGATGTTCGTCGCGCTGTTGATGGGCGTGTTCTCGTACATGAACCTGGGCCGCGAGGAAGACCCTTCGTTCACCATCAAGACCATGGTGATCCAGACCCGCTGGCCAGGCGCGACCCAGGAAGAAACCCTCAAGCAGGTCACCGACCGCATCGAGAAAAAACTCGAAGAACTCGACTCCCTCGACTACGTGAAAAGCTACACGCGGCCGGGCGAGTCCACAGTGTTTGTATTTCTCAAGGACACCACCAGCGCCAAGGCCATCCCGGAAATCTGGTACCAGGTGCGCAAGAAGATCGACGACATTCGCGGCGCCTTCCCCCAGGGTTTGCAGGGGCCGTCATTCAACGACGAGTTTGGCGATGTATTCGGCTCGGTCTATGCCTTTACCGGCGACGGCCTGTCCATGCGCCAGTTACGCGACTATGTGGAGCAGGTGCGCGCCGAGATCCGTTCAGTGCCGGGGCTGGGCAAGGTCGAGATGATCGGCCAGCAGGACGAAGTGATTTACCTGAATTTCTCCACGCGCAAACTGGCCGCCCTGGGCGTTGACCAGCGCCAGGTGGTGCAGAGCCTGCAATCGCAGAACGCCGTGACCCCGGCGGGCGTGATCGAGGCCGGGCCGGAGCGGATTTCGGTGCGCACGTCGGGGCAGTTCGCCTCGGAAAAGGACCTGGCCAACGTCAACCTGCGGCTCAATGACCGTTTCTATCGCCTGGCGGACATCGCCGAGATCAGCCGCGGCTACGTCGACCCGGCGCGGCCGATGTTCCGGTTCAACGGCAAACCGGCGATTGGCCTGGCCATCGCCATGCAGAAGGGCGGCAATATCCAGTCGTTCGGCAAGGCCCTGCACACCCGCATGGACGAACTGACCGCCGACCTGCCGGTGGGCGTCGGGGTGCACAAAGTCTCCGACCAGGCTGAAGTGGTGGAAGAGGCCGTCGGCGGCTTTACCAGCGCGTTGTTTGAAGCCGTGATTATTGTGCTGGTGGTGAGCTTTATCAGCCTCGGCATGCGCGCCGGGTTGGTGGTGGCGTGTTCGATTCCGCTGGTCTTGGCGCTGGTGTTCGTGTTCATGGAATACAGCGGCATCACCATGCAGCGGGTGTCGCTGGGCGCGTTGATCATCGCCCTCGGCCTGTTGGTGGACGATGCGATGATCACCGTGGAGATGATGATCACGCGCCTGGAAAAGGGCGAAACCAAGGAGCAGGCCGCGACCTACGCCTATACCTCGACGGCGTTCCCGATGCTCACCGGTACCTTGGTGACCGTCGCCGGTTTCGTGCCGATTGGCCTCAACGCCAGTTCGGCTGGCGAGTACACCTTCACCCTGTTTGCGGTGATTGCCGTGGCGATGCTGGTGTCGTGGGTGGTGGCGGTGCTGTTTGCGCCGGTGATCGGCGTGCATATCCTCAGCGCCAAGGTCAAACCCCACGACGCCGAGCCTGGGCGCATCGGGCGCGCCTTCAACGGCGGCATGCTCTGGGCCATGCGCAACCGCTGGTGGGCCATCGGCATTACCGTGGGCTTGTTCGTCGCTTCGGTGTTCTCGATGCAGTTCGTACAGAACCAGTTTTTCCCGTCGTCGGACCGTCCGGAAATCCTCGTCGACCTCAACCTGCCGCAAAACGCCTCGATCAACGAGACGCGCAAGGCCGTTGACCGCCTGGAAGCGATCATCAAGGACGACCCCGACATCGCACGCTGGAGCACCTATATCGGCCAGGGCGCGATTCGGTTCTATCTGCCCCTCGACCAGCAGTTGGAAAACCCGTACTACGCGCAGTTGGTGATCGTCAGCAAAGGCCTGGAAGAACGCGGCGAGCTGATTGCGCGCCTGCAAAAACGCCTGCGTGATGACTTTGTCGGCATCGGCAGCTTTGTGCAGCCCCTGGAAATGGGCCCGCCGGTGGGGCGTCCGATCCAGTATCGCGTATCCGGCAAAGACACCGACCAGGTGCGCAAGCACGCCATCGAACTGGCGACGCTGCTGGATAAAAACACCCATTTGGGCGAGATCATCTACGACTGGAATGAGCCCGGCAAAGTGCTGCGCATCGACATCGCCCAGGACAAGGCAAGGCAACTGGGGCTGTCGTCGGAAGACGTGGCCCAGCTGATGAACAGCGTGGTCAGCGGCGCGTCGGTGACCCAGGTGCACGACGATATCTACCTGATCAACGTGGTCGGCCGTGCTGAAGACGCCGAACGCGGCACCCCGGAAACCTTGCAGAACCTGCAGATCGTCACGCCCAACGGTACCTCGATCCCGCTGCTGGCGTTCGCCACCGTGCGTTACGAACTTGAGCAGCCGCTGGTGTGGCGTCGCGACCGCAAGCCGACCATCACCATCAAAGCCTCGGTGCGTGACGAGATGCAGCCGACGGATCTGGTCAAGCAGCTCAAGCCCGAGATCGATAAATTCAGCGCCGGTTTGCCGGTAGGTTACAAGGTCGCCACGGGCGGTACCGTGGAAGAAAGCGGCAAGGCCCAAGGCCCGATCGCCAGCGTGGTGCCGTTGATGCTGTTCCTGATGGCGACCTTCCTGATGATCCAGCTGCACAGCGTGCAGAAGATGTTCCTGGTGGCCAGCGTGGCGCCGTTGGGCCTGATCGGCGTGGTGCTGGCGTTGATCCCCACGGGTACGCCCATGGGCTTTGTGGCGATCCTGGGCATCTTGGCGCTGATCGGCATCATCATTCGCAACTCGGTGATCCTGGTGACGCAGATCCACGAATACGAAGTGGCCGGCTACACGCCGTGGGATGCGGTGGTGGAAGCCACCGAGCACCGGCGTCGCCCGATTTTGCTCACGGCCGCAGCGGCCAGCCTGGGCATGATCCCTATTGCGCGTGAGGTGTTCTGGGGGCCGATGGCGTACGCGATGATTGGCGGGATTATCATCGCCACCTTGCTGACGCTGCTGTTTTTACCGGCGCTGTATGTGGCCTGGTACAAGATCCGCGAGCCCAAGCAGGAGCAACAGGAAAACCGCAGTTAAAAATGTGGGAGGGGGCTTGCCCCCGATGGCGGTGGGTCAGTCAAAGTTGTTCTAACTGACCCACTGCCATCGGGGGCAAGCCCCCTCCCACATTTGGAAATGTGTTGCTTCTACGGTTTTTGCCATACGCTGGCCAGCCAAGGCTGCTGTTCGCGCGGTAATCCGGCGGGCCGATAGTAGTGCTCCAACTCCACAAACCCCGCCGTCGTCAGCAACTCTTGCCACGCCGCCAAGTCGTGATACGACCCATATCGCGGCCCATTCCAGCCTTCCTGGTTCTCACCCCGTGGATTGGAGCTGAACAGCACGCCCCCAGGCTTCAATGCGCCATGCAACTGCTTGAGCACACGCGGCAGTTCCTGCTTGGGGATATGAAACAGCACCGCATTGGCAAAGATCCCGTCGAAGCGCTCGGCGGGCAGGTCGAGGTTAAGGAAGTCTTGCTGCAACACCTCGCAGCCGCTGTCTTCACGCGCCATCTGCGCAAACCGCTCCGAGCCGTCCAGCCCGACGGCGATGTGGCCCATGCGGGTAAAGGTCTGCAAATCCCGCCCCGGCCCGCAGCCGAAATCCAGCACGGTGAACGGCGCCGTGCCTTGGATATGCCGCAGCAGCGCGTCGATGTTCTGGCTGACATCGTGGTCGCGGGTGCCTTCACGGAAATCCTCGGCCACTTTGTTGTAGTGGCCGAGGGTGGTGGACGTGATCTGGTTGAGGTCGTCGGGCTTGAGGGTCATGACGGGGAATACCGGGCGCTGAGATGGCCCGACTATACCTCACCTCTTGTTCAGCACCCGCGCCAGGCGATCGCCGCCCAGTTGAATCACCGCCACCAGCACCACCAGCAGCACAATCACGGTGAGCATGATCTGCGTGTCAAAACGCTGATAGCCGTAGCGGTAGGCAATGTCGCCCAAGCCGCCTGCACCAATCGCGCCGGCCATGGCGGACGAGTTGATCATGGTCACCAGCGTAATTGTAAAGCCGCCGACAATCCCCGGCAGCGCTTCCGGCAACAGCACGTGCCAGATGATGTGCCAGCGACGGCAGCCCATGGCTTGTGCGGCTTCGATCAGACCGTGGTCGACCTCGCGCAGGCTCACCTCGGCGATCCGCGCAAAGAACGGCGTGGCAGCGATGGTCAGCGGCACAACGGCGGCCCATACGCCGTAGGTGGTACCGACGATCAGCCGGGTGAACGGGATCAAGGCCACCATCAGAATCAAAAACGGAATCGAGCGGAACAGATTGACGAAGGCCCCGAGCACGCGGTTCAGCGCCGGCGCCTGGTAGATGCCGCCCTTGTCGCTGGTCACCAGAAACACCGCCAGTGGAATCCCCACCAGCAACGCGATCAGCGACGACACGCCGACCATCAACAAGGTGTCGATGGCGCCCTGCAATAAACGATCAAACCACATAGCCCAGCACCTCCGCCTGTTGTGCCCAATTCGCGGCGCGGTTGCGCAGTTCTTCGGCGCTGTGGGGGGCGCCATTCACCGCCAGCAGCAATTGCCCCAAGGCATGGCCCTGGATGCGTTCCACGCCGCCTTGCAACAAGCGCACGCGCCCGCCGAGGGCGCTGAACAGCGCCGCCAGGTCCGGTTCATCGCTGGCACTGCCGGTGAACTGCAAGCGCAGCACCACGGCGGCGTCCGTGGGCGAAGGCGTGCTCTGCAAACGGCTTTGCAGTTCTTCCGGCAGCCCGTGTTGCAACGGCGCCAGCAGGGTTTTGCTGACCTCATGCCGAGGGTTGCCAAACACTTCCCACACCGGGCCTTGCTCGACGATACACCCGTGTTCCAGCACCACCACGCGGTCGCAGATGTCGCGGATCACCGCCATTTCGTGGGTGATCAATACGATGGTCAGGCCCAGGCGCTGGTTGATTTCGCGCAGCAGGCCGAGGATCGATTGCGTGGTCTCCGGGTCCAGCGCCGAGGTGGCTTCGTCGCACAGCAAAATCTGTGGGTCGTGCACCAGTGAACGGGCGATGCCCACGCGCTGTTTCTGCCCGCCGGACAGCTGCGCCGGGTAGGCCTTGTGCTTGTCCTGCAAGCCCACCAGCTCCAGCAGTTCGCGCACCTTCTGCTCACGCTGGGGCTTGGGCACGCCGGCGACTTTGAGCGGCAGCTCGACGTTCTGCCACACGGTCTTGGCCGACATCAGGTTGAAGTGCTGGAAGATCATGCCGATACGCCGACGCAGCGCCACCAGGCGGTCTTCGTCGAAGTCGCCGATGTCCACCTGATCGATCAGTACGCGCCCGCTGCTCGGTTGTTCCAGGCGGTTGATGGTGCGGATCAACGAGGATTTACCGGCGCCGCTGCGGCCGATGATGCCGAACACTTCACCGCGCTGGATCGCCAGGTCGATGCCTTGCAAGGCATGCACCGTGCCGTCGTAGGTCTTGCCCAGGTTGATAAAACGCACGTGGGCGCGGTTCAGGTCCGGATGCAGTTCAGTCTGCTCGGCGTCCCTGAGCGGTGTGCCCAGGTCGCGCAGTTGGGTGTTGGCGGCGGTCATTTTTTAGCTTCCCAGCCCACTTGGTAGAGCTTGCCCAGGGATTTATCCAGGGCCGCGCGCACCACCGGCGAGTGCTGGTAGATGTCGACGAACTTGATCACGCGCGGGTCGGTTTTGCTCTTCGGTTGGATCACGAACTGGATCACGTATTCCGGGTGGTCGAGGCCGTCAAACAGCAGCGCCGATTCAGCATCGAAGGTCTTGGACAGGCGGATATAGGCCGGATAGCCCTGCACCAGGTCGGCGTCGTCATAGGCGCGCACCAGTTGCACGGCCTCGACTTGCAGGATTTTGATTTTCTTTGGATTGGCGACGATGTCTTCTTCGGTGGCCTTGTAGCCTACGCCCGGCTTGAGCGTGATCAGCCCGGCCTTGGCCAGCAGTTGCAGGCCGCGACCGCTGTTGATCGGGTCATTGGCGATGGCCACGCTGGCGCCTTCGGGCAGTTCGTTGAAGCTTTTGTACTTCTTCGAATACAGCCCGACGTTGTTGATGATGCCCGGCGCGTACGGCACCAGGTCAAACCCGGCGGCGGCCTTGGCGTTTTCCAGGAAGGGGATGTGCTGGAAGTAGTTCACGTCGATATCGCCGGCGGCCAGGCTGACGTTGGGCGCGATCCAGTCGGTGAATTCCACCAGCTCGACCTTGAGGCCCTGCTTGCCGGCTTCGGCGACGGCGGCTTCCAGGGGAATCGCGAAGGCGGCGGTGGTGCCGACTTTGAGCGGCGCATCGGCGGCGAACACCGCCGAGCTGAACAACCCGAGGGCCAGGGCCAGTGCTTTGACTGGGTGGGAGAGCAGTATTTTTTTCATGGTTTATTTCCAGTCATAAGTTATTAGTGCAAACAGTGCAGATCCAATGTGGGAGGCGGCTTGCCCTCTCTCACATTTTTTTGTTCAGTGGCGGTATGTGGAACCGGTGTGTTGTTCGGGTAGGCGAGCACTGGCGTGGAAGACTTTTTCTCGCAGCGTTCCGGTCTCATAAGCGGTCTTGTACGAGCCCCTTCGCTGCAACTCCGGCACCACCAGATCGATAAAGTCCACATAGCTCTCCGGCGTCACAATCCGCGTCAGGTTGAACCCATCCAACCCGGTTTCGCTGATCCAGGATTCCAGCTCATCCGCCACCTGCTCCGGCGAACCCACCAAGGTGATGTAGCGCCCGCCCAAGGCGTGCTGCTCCAGCAATTTGCGCCGGGTCCAGTCGTTGTTCTGCAGGTTTTTGGTGGCTGACTGGATGGCATTGCTCTTCACGTACTGGATCGGTTCGTCCAGTTCGTACTCGGCAAAATCAATCGCGGTGGACGCCGAGAAGTGCGCCACGCCGGCCTCTGCGCTGGCGTAGCCCAGGTATTCGGCGTGCTTGGCCCAGGCCTGCTCTTCGGTAGCGCCAACGATCACGTTGAGGCCCATGAACACCTTGATGTCATCCGGATTGCGTCCGGCCCCGACCGCGCTGGCGCGCACCTTGTCGACCTGGGCTTTGGTCGACGCTTTGTTCTGCCCGCTGATAAACACGCACTCGGCATGGCGACCGGCGAACAGCAAGCCACGGTCCGAACTGCCAGCCTGGAACAACACCGGCGTGCGCTGTGGCGACGGTTCGCACAGGTGATAACCCTCAACCTGATAGAACTCGCCGTGGTGTTCGACCTTGTGCACCTTGCCCGGCTGCGCGTAGATCCGTTGCGCCGGGTCGTTGATCACTGCGTCGTCTTCCCAGCTGCCTTCCCAAAGTTTGTACAGCACCTCTAGGTACTCATCGGCCTGGTCGTAGCGGCGGTCGTGCTCGACCTGCTCGGTAAGACCCATGGCCTTGGCGGCGCTGTCGAGGTAGCCGGTGACAATGTTCCAGCCCACCCGGCCACGGCTCAGGTGATCAAGCGTGGACATGCGTCGGGCAAACAGATACGGCGGCTCATACGTCAGGTTGGCGGTGAGGCCGAAGCCCAGGTTTCTGGTGACGGCCGCCATCGCCGAGACCAGCAGCAACGGGTCGTTGACCGGCAGTTGGATCGACTCCTTGAGCGGTACGTCGATGGAGTGTTGGTAGACGTCGTACACGCCGACGATATCGGCGATAAACAAACCGTCGAACAGCCCACGCTCCAGGGTTTGCGCCAACTCAGTCCAGTACTCGATGGTCTTGTACTGGGTGGACGTATCCCGTGGATGGGTCCACAGACCGTGGTTGATGTGCCCGATGCAGTTCATGTTGAAGGCATTGAGCAGGATTTTTTTCTTTGCCATCAAATGGTCCCCCGCAGTGGCGGGTTTTCATCGTTGAGGTAGTAATTGCCCACCGCGTGATACTTCCAGCGCACCGGGTCGTGCAGGGTGTGCACCCGTGCGTTGCGCCAGTGGCGGTCGAGGCCGTGTTCGGCCAGGGTCGCCTGGCTGCCGGCGAGTTCGAACAGTGTGCTGCCGGCGGCGAGGGAAATTTCGGTGCTCAAGACGCGCACTTCGGCCACCGTAATCGAGGCGGCGGCGACGGTATCGGCAGTGGTGTCGGCCTGGGCGCGGTCGAGGTATTCGCCCGAGCGTTCCAGCAGTGCTTCGGCGGCATGGAGGCGGACGCTCAAGTGGCCGAAGCTCTTGAGCGTCAACGGGTCTTCAGTCGCTTTGTCGTTGCCGGAATCGATCCACGGGCGGGTCTTGGTGCGCACAAAGTGCAGCGCATCCTCAAAGGCGGCGCGGGCGATGCCGGTGTCGATGGCGGCGTGAAGGATCTGCGCCAGCGGGCCGACCGTTGTCGGGCGTTCGAAGGCGCTCTGGAACGGGATTACGTCCTGGGCGGCGACCCACACGTTGTCGAACACCACCGAGCCGCTGCCGGTGGTGCGCTGGCCAAAGCCGCTCCAGTCGTCGATCACACTCAGGCCTTCGCTGTCGCGGGGTACAAACGCCAGTTGCTGCACGCCGTGCTCATCCACCACCGACGTCGGGATGCGTTGCGCGTAAATCGCACCGGTTGAGTAGAACTTACGGCCAGTGATGCGAAAACCGTCGCCGTCGCGGGTGATGCTTGTGACGCGGTCGTGAGCGGTCTTGGTGCCCAGTTCGGCCAGTGCGTTGCCGAAGCGCTGGCCGGCAAGGACTTCGGCGTACAGGCGTTGTTGCTGCGCCGGGCTGCCGTTCACACGCAGCACTTCCAGGGCGTAGAAGTGGTTCTGCGGGATCTGGCCCAGGGAGGCGTCGGCCTGGGCGATCAGCGCGATGACCTTGGCCAGGGTGACGTTGGATACACCGGCGCCGCCGTACGCCTTGGGCACGCTGATGCCCCACAGGCCGGAGCGCGAGAACACGTCCAGTTCGGGCAAGGGCAGGCGGCGTTCACGGTCGCGCAGGATGCTGTCACGGCGAAAGTCTTCGGCCAGGTCGCTGGCGACAATAAGGGCTTGTTCATCGCTGGTGATCACCGCGACATGATGAGAAAGGGTCATGCGTATTTCTCCAGAGGTCTGGTCGGTTAAATCCAGGAGTGACGAGCGGGTAACGTGCCGTTCAGGCGATAGGCGCCGATGGCGTGATACTTCCAGCGCACCGGGTCGTGCAGCGTGTGCACGCGCGCGTTGCGCCAATGCCGGTCGAGGTTGAACTCGGCGAGGGTGGCGCGGCTGCCGGCCAGTTCGAAGAGCTTTTCGCTGACCAGCAGCGACACTTCGGTGGTCAACACTTTGGCCTCGGCCACGGCGATTGAGGCGCGTGCGGCGGACTGCGCGGTGATCGGCGCGGCGCTGACCTGGTCCAGCACCTGGCCGGCCTTGCGCAGCAGCGCTTCGGCGGCGTGCAGTTCGATCTTCAGCCTGCCGATGTCGGCGATCACATACAGGTCATCGCTGGCGCGTTCGACCTTGGCGTCGATCCAGGGGCGCGAGCGTTCGCGAACGAAAGCGATGGTGTCATCAAGGGCGCCACGGGCGATGCCGGCGTCGATGGCCGCCTGGATCAATTGCGACACGGCGCCCTGGATGTTCGGGCTGTCGCCGATGCGCCAGTTGTCGACCACCAGCTCGGCGTCGACCGGCACCTGGTCCAGCAGCACGGTGCCGCTGGCGGTAGTGCGTTGGCCGAAGCCGGACCAATCATCGACGATGCGCAGCCCTTCGGTGCCCCGGCGCACGAATGCCATGACTTGCTTGCCGTCGTCATTCAGCGCCTTGATCGCTACCCAGTGGGCAAACAACGCACCGGTGGAGTAAAACTTCTGGCCGCTGATCACGTAACCGTCGCCCTTGGCGGTGATGCGTGCCTTGAGTTCCAGGGTGTTCCTGGTGCCCCGCTCCGGGCCGCCGTTACCGATGCGCCAGCCGTCGAGCACGCTCTGGAACAGCTGCTTTTTCTGGCGCTCGGTGGCAGCGCCCTGCAACAGGTGCAGGATGCCGAAATGGTTTTGCGGGATCTGTCCCAGGGCCGGGTCTGCCGCGCTGATGATCGCGAACACGTCGGCCAGGGTCACGAAGGACACTTGCGGGCCGCCGTACTCGCGGGGAATGGAAATACTGCCCAGCCCGCTGCGGGTGAACTGTTCGAGCTGCGCCCATGGCAGCTTGCGTTGCTGGTCGCGCGTGGCGGCTTGCAGGCGCGCGGCCTGGGCCAGCTCGTGGGCGGCGTTCAGCGCTTGGGCGTCGTTGCGCAGCACGGCGGCCGGCAACAGCAGCGGGGCCACGTCCAGATCGCGTTGGGGGGGTGTTAGAGCCAAGTTAGACATCAGCGCCGCTCCTTGGCTGCACGTAATGCCCTGGCGTTGCGCACCGGGGTAATTCTGACCATACCGACCTCGCATTCAATGAAATGAAAACAGAAAAATCAAAGAGGTCCGGTGGTCCGGTGCATATACCCTAAGCGTGTTAAATATTTAAATAAACTAACTTTTGGGAATATGCATAGAAGGGCAGTCACCCAGGTTCGCAGGGTGAGCCGAGCGGGCGGGGTTGATAGACCGGCGCGGCGCCGGCCGGGCGGGTTGGCGCGCGGGCGGCAATGCGTAACGTGCGGGCTGGCGCCCAGCGCGAATTATTGCCGACACGGTCCAGAATGCAGTAGGTCACTTCCAGGCGGCTGTCGTCACCGGCCTCGACAATCAACGTCGACGGCACCCACACCTGTACCGCGTGGCCGACGGCCTTGGGCTGGATCTTCGGCAGGTCCAGGCGCACGTCGCCCCAGCGCAGGGTGATGGCGTCGCCTGTGGTCATGTTCAGATAAGGCTCGATGGTCAGCGGGATCCCCCGCCGGACCTGGCTGGCGTTGACGCCATAGCGGCGAATGGTTTCTGGCAGGCCGACCGGGGCCAGGTTCTGGTTTTCATCGCTGTAGAGTGCGCAGGGCAGGCCTCCCGGAGGCGTAGTTTTCACGCGCAGGTGCGCCATGGCCGAGCGTGCCGGGGCGCGGCCGATCTGCATGACCTGGTAATGAACCTGGGCGACACCCTCCTGCACAAAACTTTCCGGAACCCGCAGGCGAGTGGGCATGCCGACCTTGCACGCGGTCACCCGCCGTGAGGCCGCAAAGCAGTTGTTCCAGAACAGTTCGATCAGGTCGCCTTCATCCATGCCGGGGTAGGGCGCGATATCCACCAGCAGCTGTGTGGCTGCCAAGGCATTGATGCCGTGTCGAAGGGCCTGGGGCAGCGTCGGGGCGATGAGCCGTGCCGGGGTTGCGATGCGCGTCATAAGTAATCTCCTTGATGCAGCCAGCAGCAATCGTTCCAGCCCTTTGGCGCGGGTGCGCAGGGGGGCTGAAAGGAACGATTCAGTGAGTAGCCGGGATAGGATCCAATCCTCTGGGCCTTAGATAAGAGGGTTGGCCAGGGAGCGTCAATGGCGGCAAAAGGCTAAACGGCGGGTTTGGGGATATTCAGATGGGTCTGACTGGGCGGGGGGTTTTAAGGGGCGGTAGCGGGGGTGTTTTACCGGTGTGCGCGCGGACTTCCTGTAGGAATACAAATGATGGAGAGGAAGCGATCTGCCTCTCCATATTCAGGCGCGCGTCAGTGAGCCAAAAACTTGCTCAGGAACTGTCGGGTGCGTTCTTCCCTGGGGTTGGCAAACAACGCCTTGGCTTCGCCTTGCTCCACGATCACGCCCTTGTCGAAAAAGATCACACGGTTGGCCACGTCTCGGGCAAAGCTCATTTCGTGGGTGACGATGACCATGGTGCGATTCTCTTCAGCCAGGCTGCGGATGGTCGCCAGCACTTCACCCACCAGCTCCGGGTCGAGGGCCGAGGTTGGCTCGTCGAACAGAATCACTTCCGGCTCCATGGCCAACGCACGGGCAATCGCCACGCGCTGTTGCTGGCCACCGGACAGGCGCCGTGGGTAGGCGTCTTCCTTGCCCGCCAAGCCAACCCTGGTCAGCAGCTTGCGCCCGAGGGCAACAGCATCTTCGCGCGGCATCTTCTTGACCACGCAGGGCCCTTCGATGACGTTTTCCAGCGCTGTGCGATGGGGGAACAGGTTGAAGTTCTGGAACACAAAACCCACGTGTTGACGCAGGCGCCGCACCAGGCCTTGCTGCTGGTTGAGCGGTTTGCTGCCGTCGATCTGGATGTCGCCCACCTTGATACGGCCGCTGGTGGGTTCCTCAAGGAAATTCAGGCAGCGCAGGAAGGTGGTCTTGCCGGAACCGCTGGGGCCGATGATGGCGACGACTTCGCCTTCCTTGACCTCAAGGTCGATACCGTTGAGCACCACCTGACCGTTGAATTGTTTGGTCAGTTTTTCAACCACGATCATGCTTCAAGACTCCAGGTCATGCCGGTTGACCCGGTCTTCCAGACGGTTTTGGAAATGCGCCAGGATGCTCGCCAGTACCCAGTAGATCAGGGCGGCGGACAGATACATGGTGAAAATTTCAAAGGTACGCGCCGACACCAGTTGCGCCTGGCGAAACAGCTCCGGCACCTGGATGGTGGCGGCCAGCGCCGTGTCCTTGACCAGCGAAATAAAACTGTTGCCCAGCGGCGGCAACGCAGTGCGCATCGCTTGCGGCAGGATGGCCCGGCGCAGGGTCTGCGCGCGGGTCATGCCGATACTGGCCGCGGCTTCCCACTGGCCACGCTCGATAGACGCGATGGCGGCCCGCAGGATTTCACAGGCGTAGGCGGCCATGTTCAGCGAAAAGCCGATCATGGCGGCCGGGATCGGATCCAGCTCGATACCCACTTGCGGCAAGCCGTAGTAGATCAAGAACAGCTGTACCAGCAAGGGCGTGCCGCGAAAGAACGACACGTAGACCCGGGCAGTCCAGCTCAGCAGCTTGAAGCGCGACAGGCGCATCAACGCCAGGCCGAAGCCCAGCAGCAAGCCGAAAAACATGCCGCCGAGGCTGAGGATCACCGTGTAATACGCGCCCTTGAGCAGAAAGGGCGCGGAGTCCAGCGCGAGTTGGAGACTTGCCTCCATTATTGAGTGACGTCAGCGTTGAAGTACTTCTCGGACAGCTTCTTCAAGGTGCCGTCGGCGCGCAGCTTGTCGAGGGCCTTGTTCACCGCTTCCAGCAATTCAGGCTCGCCTTTGCGCAGGGCGATACCGGATTCCTGGCGGGAGAAGGCATCGCCGGCAGCGGCGGTTTTCGGGGCTTTCTTGGCGTATTCCAGGGCGGCCAGGCGGTCGATCAGGATGGCGTCGATACGGCCGACGTTCAGGTCCTGGAATTTGGTTGGGTCATCGTTATAGGTCTTGATGATGGCTTTGGGTTGATTGTCCTTGAGCCATTGTTCGTAGTTGGTGCCCAGGCCGACACCGACTTTTTTGCCGGCCAGGTCGTCAGCGGTCTTGATGCTGTCGACGTTCTTCTTGAGCACCAGCGCCTGGATACCGGAGACGGTATAAGGCGTGGAGAAATCGTACTTCTTCTTGCGCTCTTCAGAGATGGTCACCTGGTTGACCACAGCGTCCAGGCGCTTGGATTCCAGGGCAGCGAGGATGCCGTCCCATGGCGTGGCCTGCAGCTTGACCTTGACGCCCAGCTCCTTGGCCAGGGCTTCGGACAGCTCGACTTCGAAACCGCTGAGCTTGCCGCTTTCATCGACGAAGCTGAACGGTGGGTAGGTGCCTTCCAGGCCGATCTTTATCTCGCCGGCCTTTTTGATGTTGCCCAGTTGCTCGCCGGCAACCGCTTGGCCCAGCAGCCCGGCGCCGAGCGCCAGACCCAAAGTGCCGACCAGCAAGGTGCGACGGAATACGGAAATAGTCATGAAGAGCCCCTGTGTTTTTTATGGTGAGCGAAGCAGATGACGCAGTAGTCGTATCCTGCCTTAAAGCGCGAAGCGCGTCTTCGCCTTCGGCGCGATGATAAAGGCAGGTTTTAAGACTTGAAAATAATATAAATCTTAATTCATATTCCATTTTTGAATATAAGTTGGATCCAGTGTGGGAGGGGGCTTGCCCCCGATGCCGTCGGGTCAGCCAGCATATTTGTTACTGATCGACCGCAATCGGGGGCAAGCCCCCTCCCACCTATAGCCCGCGTTTATTCAGTTGAAAACCGAGTCATAAGCAAACAACGCCGGCGCCCCACCGGTGTGCAGGAAAATGATTGGCCCATCTTCAAAGCGTTGACGCCCGATGCCGTCCAGCAGACCGGCCATGGCCTTGCCCGTATAGACCGGGTCCAACAGCAGGCCTTCCTGGCTGGCCAACAGTTTGATCGCGGCCAAGGTGCCGGCGTTCGGTTCGCCATAGCGCGGGCCGAAGTATTCGTCCCACAGGATTACCTTGAACGCTTCGGGGATATCCACACCCAGCAACTCGGCCGTGCGCTCGGCCAGCCCCTGCACTTTCGGGCGCTGGGCTTCGTCGGTGCGCGACACGGTGATGCCCACCACCGGCAGATTCGGCAGCGCTTCGCTCAACGCCAGGGCCAGGCCGCTGTGGGTACCGGCACTGCCGGAAGCCAACACCACGGCGGCGAATTCGATGCCGCTGTCTTCGATCTGCGCGGCCAGCTCCAGGCCCGCGCGCACGTATCCCAACGCACCGAGGGCATTGGAGCCGCCGATGGGCACCAGGTACGGCTTCTTGCCGCTGCTGCGCAGGCGATCGGCGAGGGCGTTGAGTTGGTCGTCGACGTTATCGAGGTTTTCCACCAACTCAACTTTAGCGTCGAACAGTTCCAGCAGCAGGCGGTTGCCGTTGCCGAGGTAGTTGGGGTCGTCGGTGCCAGTGGGGTTTTCCAGCAGCGCGACGCAGCCCAGGCCGAGTTTGGCGGCGAGGGCGGCGGTCTGGCGTACGTGGTTGGACTGGATAGCGCCAGCCGTCACCAGCGTGTCGGCGCCCTGGGCGATGGCATCGGCCGCGAGGTATTCGAGTTTGCGCAGCTTATTGCCGCCCATGGCCAGTGGCGTGGTGTCGTCGCGCTTGACGTAGATGTCACGTCCCAACCAGGTCGACAACCGTTCGAGTTTTTCCAGGGCGGTGGCGCCGCCGAGCAGGTCCAGGCGGTTAAAACGGTCGAGCTGTTGCTTGATCATGGCTACGCACGGTGGCTAAGGGATAAAGCGACTATAGGCAGGCACTTTTCATCGGGCAACCGTCAATCGCTTATGCCCGATGGTTCTTAGCATCACACCATTGGTTCTTAAGGCCGGCCGAGGTGCATACCGTAAAGTGATTGCCATTACGTCAGGAGTGAATACCGTGAGTGAGCGTTCCAGCCATTGGCAATTACAGACCATCGTCAGCCAGTTGCGCGGTGCCCGAGACGCGTGGCGAACGCGCAATGGTCGCTTGAGCGGCGAGCATGGCGGCCGCGAGTTGCCGTCCCGAGAAGCCGTTGCGCAGATCCTCGAAGCTTTGTGCGGCGCACTGTTCCCGATGCGCCTGGGGCCGGCGGATCTGCGTGAAGAAAGTGAAGACTTCTACGTCGGCCATACCCTCGACGTCGCGCTGAATGCGTTGCTTGCCCAGGCACGCCTGGAGCTGCGTTATGCCGCGCGGCAGGGCGGCCAGGACGACAGCCAGATTGATGCCCACGCCATCCGCCTGATCCAGGATTTCGCCCTGGCCTTGCCGTCCCTGCGCAGCCTGCTGGACACCGACGTACTCGCCGCCTACCACGGCGACCCGGCCGCGCGCAGTGTGGATGAGGTGTTGCTGTGCTACCCGGGGATTTTGGCGGTGATTCACCATCGCCTGGCCCACCACCTGTACCGCGCCGGTTTGCCGCTGCTGGCGCGGATCAGCGCGGAAATCGCTCACTCGGCCACCGGCATCGACATTCACCCCGGCGCACAGATCGGCCCGAGTTTCTTTATCGACCATGGGACGGGTGTGGTGATTGGCGAAACCGCGATCATCGGCGAGCGGGTGCGTATCTACCAGGCCGTGACGTTGGGCGCCAAGCGCTTCCCGGCGGATGAAGACGGGCAGTTGCAGAAGGGCCATCCGCGTCATCCGATCGTCGAGGACGATGTGGTGATCTACGCCGGGGCGACGATCCTGGGGCGAATCACCATTGGCAAGGGTTCGACCATTGGCGGCAATGTGTGGCTGACGCGCAGTGTGCCGGCTGAGGCGAACATCACCCAGGCGAATCTGCAGCATGATGATGGGGCGCAAAAGTAGAGAACCTGCACCGGTCACCTGTGGGAGGGAGCAAGCCCCCTCCCACATTTTGCCGGCATTCCACACGGAGGCCGTGTTTCAGTCAGCAGTCGCTGAACGATTTCCTTTGCTCACCCGTCATACCACTCAGCCCTGCGATTAGTCCCGGACCGCCTATTCATGTTTAACTTGAACGCTCGTTCAAGTTAAACCCGGTGGTTCGCTGCCCGCTCACAACAGGAGGCTTACCTTTGCTGAGTCCGTTATTTACAGCCACATCCTTCAACCTCGGGGTGCATCGTTCATGATTGCATCGTCCACCCCTGCCAGCGGCCAAGTGCGCATGAATGCGCCGGTTTTCTATTTCGCCGCGACCTTCATCCTGCTGTTCGGCATCACTGTCATCGCTATCCCGCAACAGGCCGGTGCCTGGCTGCTGGCGGCGCAAAACTGGGCGGCCAATACGGTCGGCTGGTACTACATGCTGGCGATGACCCTGTATCTGGTCTTCGTGGTGGTCACCGCGCTATCGGGCTACGGCAAGATAAAACTCGGTGCCGACCACGACGAGCCCGAATTCAGTTACCTGTCCTGGGCCGGCATGCTGTTCGCGGCCGGCATCAGCATCACGCTGTTTTTCTTCTGCGTATCCGAACCCCTGACGCACCTGGTGCAGCCGCCACAAGGCGCGCCGATGAACGCCGATGCGGCGCGTCAGGCCATGCAGATTCTGTTTCTGCACTGGGGCCTGCACGGCTGGGGCGTGTTCGCGTTTGTCGGCATGGCGCTGGCGTATTTCGCCTACCGGCATAACCTGCCGCTGGCGTTGCGCTCGGCGCTGTACCCGCTGATCGGCAAGCGCATCAACGGCCCCATCGGCTATGCGGTGGATGGCTTCGGCATCATCGCTACGGTGTTCGGTCTTGGCGCCGACATGGGCTTTGGTGTGTTGCACCTCAACTCTGGCCTCGATTATCTGTTCGGCATCGCCCACACCCAGTGGATTCAGGTTGGCCTGATCACGTTGATGATGGGCGCGGCGATTCTGGTCGCAGTAGCCGGCGTCGATAAAGGCGTGCGGGTGATGTCCGACATCAACATGCTGCTGGCCTGCGCGCTGCTGCTGTTCGTGTTGTTTGCCGGGCCGACCCAGCATTTGCTCAACACCCTGATCCAGAACATCGGCGATTACCTCGGCGCGCTGCCGACCAAGAGTTTCGACGTCTACGCCTACGACAAACCGAGCGACTGGCTGGGCGGTTGGACGGTGTTCTACTGGGCCTGGTGGATCGCATGGTCGCCGTTCGTGGGCCTGTTTATCGCACGGATTTCCCGTGGCCGTACCATTCGCGAATTCGTGTTCGGCGTGCTGCTGATCCCGCTGGGCTTCACCCTGGCATGGATGTCGATTTTCGGTAACAGCGCCATCGACCAAGTGCTCAACCACGGCATGGCCGCGCTCGGTCAGTCGGCCATCGATGACCCGTCGATGAGCCTCTACCTGCTGCTGGAAACCTATCCGTGGAGCAAAACCGTAATCGCGGTCACGGTGTTCATCAGTTTCGTATTCTTCGTCACCTCGGCCGATTCGGGCACGGTGGTCTTGTCGACCCTGTCGTCCAAGGGTGGCAATGCCGATGAAGACGGGCCCAAATGGCTGCGGGTGTTCTGGGGCGCGATGACGGCGCTGGTCACCAGTGCCTTGCTGTTCGCCGGCAGTATCGACTCGCTGAAATCAGCGGTGGTACTGACCTCACTGCCGTTCTCGCTGATCCTGCTGCTGATGATGTGGGGGCTGCACAAGGCGTTCTATCTGGAGTCGCAAAAGCAGATCGCACAGTTGCATTCGTTGGCGCCGATCTCGGCTTCACGCAAAGGCAAGGGCGGCTGGCGCCAGCGCTTGAGCCAGGCGGTGCATTTCCCATCGAGGGATGAGGTGTACCGCTTCCTTGAGTCGACGGTGCGCCCGGCGATTGAAGAAGTGACGGCAGTGTTTGTCGAGAAGGGCCTCTCGGTGGTGACCCAGCCGGATCCGTCCAACGACAGCGTCAGCCTGGAGATCGGCCATGGCGAGGAACATCCTTTCATCTACCAGGTGCAGATGCGCGGCTACTTCACGCCGTCGTTCGCCCGTGGCGGCATGGGCTCCAAAGAGATCAACAACCGCCGCTATTACCGGGCGGAAGTTCACTTGAGCGAGGGCAGCCAGGACTACGATCTGGTGGGCTATACCAAAGAGCAGATCATCAACGACATCCTCGACCAGTACGAGCGGCATTTGCAGTTCCTGCACCTGGTGCGTTGAGGTGATCTTGTCGTTCCATTCGGGCAGCCATTTGCTGTAAAACGAAAGGGCAGACTTAAGCGATTCAGCTGGTTAAAAGGCCTGGGAATAACCTTATTCCCAGGCCTTATTTGCCCTAAGCCCAGAGAGGATTCGATGACGTACATTGCTGCCGAAAACCGCTATGAATCTATCCCGTATCGCCGCGTAGGCCGCAGTGGACTGGTGCTGCCCGCACTGTCATTGGGGCTGTGGCACAACTTTGGCGACAGCACCCCGATCGACACCCAGCGCGCCCTGTTGCGCACCGCGTTTGACCTGGGGATAAACCACTTCGACCTGGCTAACAACTACGGCCCGCCCTATGGCAGCGCCGAGATCAATTTCGGCCGTTTGCTGCGCGAAGACTTCAAGCATTACCGCGACGAATTGATCATCTCCAGCAAGGCCGGTTGGGACATGTGGCCCGGCCCTTACGGCCAGGGCGGCGGCTCGCGCAAATACGTGCTGGCCAGCCTTGACCAGAGCCTGCAACGCCTGGGCGTCGACTACGTGGACATTTTCTACTCCCACCGTTTTGACGCCGACACCCCGCTGGAAGAAACCGCCAGCGCCCTCGCCACCGCCGTGCAACAAGGCAAGGCGTTGTACATCGGTATCTCGTCGTATTCCGGGGTGAAAACCCGCGAAATCGCGGCGCTGCTCAAGGAGTGGAAAGTACCGCTGCTGATCCACCAGCCGGCCTACAACCTGCTCAACCGCTGGGTAGAAAAAGACCTGCTGGATACCACCGAAGAACTCGGCGCCGGCGTGATCGCTTTCACGCCACTGGCCCAGGGTTTGTTGACCGACAAATACCTCAATGGCGTGCCAGCGGATGCACGGGTCAATCGTCCAGGCGGTGGTTCGTTGCAGGCCAAGCACTTGTCCGAAGCCAACATCGCCCACGTACGTGCGTTGAACGAAATCGCCCAGCGTCGTGGCCAGAGCCTGGCGCAACTCGCACTGGCCTGGACGCTGCGTGATCCACGGGTCACCAGCGCGCTGATCGGCGCGAGCCGGCCGGAGCAGATTATCGAGAACGTTGGTGCGCTGAAGAACTTGAGTTTCAGCGCGGAAGAACTGGCGGAGATCGATCGGTTTGCGCAGGAAGGTGGGATTAACTTGTGGGAAAAGCCATCGACGGCTGAATGACCTGACACAACTGGGTCAAAAGTGTGGGAGGGGGCAAGCCCTCCCACATCTGATTTGCAGTGTGGCTAAAACGGCACATCCCCCAGAATCGTCGCCCGGTGCATCACCCGCCGTTGTGGCCGGTAGTCATCCACCGCGTAATGCTGGGTCACGCGGTTGTCCCAGAACGCCACGTCATTCTCCTGCCAGCGCCAGCGAATGGTGAATTCCGGGCGCGTCGCGTGGGCGAACAGCAGCTTGAGAATCGCTTCACTCTCGGCCGGTTCCAGTTCGTTTATTTTGGTCGTGAAACCATCGCTGACAAACAGCGATTTGCGCCCGCTCACCGGATGCGTACGCACCACCGGGTGTGACAACGGCGGGTTCTTTTTGCGGGTTTCTTCCCAGCGCAACAGGTCTTCAGCAGTGTTGCCAAAGCGTTCCAGCGGGAAGGATTTGGTGAAGTCGTGAGTCGCG
The DNA here is from genome assembly GCF_056688935.1 of Pseudomonas arvensis. Taxonomy (NCBI): domain Bacteria; kingdom Pseudomonadati; phylum Pseudomonadota; class Gammaproteobacteria; order Pseudomonadales; family Pseudomonadaceae; genus Pseudomonas; species Pseudomonas arvensis. The sequence goes on from NZ_CP162038.1 coordinate 242,245, forward strand.
GTCAACCCATTGAGCAGCACCTTCAACGGCTCGGACAACGCCTCATACGCCGCAATCCCACTGGCCCACAACGTGTCGCCGCCAAACGCCGGCAACAGTTTGGCACTGAGCACCGCGCCGAGCGCCGGGGTGGGCAGGAAGGTCACGTCGGTGTGCCATACGGCGTTGTCGCGCACGTCGGTGACGGCGGTGTCGAGGATCAGCACTTCGGGCTGTTCCGGCACGTTGGGGTAGATCGGGTGAATGTGCAGGTCGCCGAAATTCGCCGCGAACCGCGCCTGTTGTTGCGGGGTGATGGCCTGGTCGCGGAAGAACAGCACCGAGTGAGTCAGCAGCGCCTGTTCGATGGCGTCGCGCTGTTCGAGGTTCAGAGGCAGGGTGATATCGACGCCACTGATCTGGGCGCCCAAGGCGGTGCTTAATGGCGTAACGGTCAGGCGGCTCATTTAATTCTCATCACTCAGTGTGCCTGGCCATGCCAAGGCACTAATTTACGCTGCAGGGCGCGCAGGCCCATTTCCATGGCGAAAGCGATCAGGGCGATGACCAGAATCCCCAGCACCACCACATCGGTGACCAGGAACTGCGCCGCCGACTGCACCATAAAACCCAGGCCGCTGGTGGCCGCGATCAGCTCGGCAGCGACCAAGGTGGACCAGCCCACACCCAGGCCGATGCGCACGCCGGTGAGGATATCGGGCAGGGCGCTGGGCAGGATCACATGGCGGATCAGTTGGGCGCGGGTAGCGCCCAGCGACTGCGCAGCGCGCAGCTTGGCCGGGTCGACGGTGCGCACCCCCGTCGCGGTGGCGATGGCAATCGGTGCAAAGATCGCCAGGTAAATCAGCAGCACTTTGGACAGCTCGCCGATGCCGCACCAGATCACGATCAGCGGCAGGTAGGCCAAAGGCGGAATCGGCCGGTAGAACTCGATCAGCGGGTCGAGAATCCCACGGGCGATGCGGTTGGAGCCGATGGCGATGCCCACCGGCACGGCGGTCAGCACCGCAAAGCCCAGGCCCAGGCCGATGCGGCTGAGGCTCGCGCCCAGGTGCTGCCACAAGGTGGAGTCCATGTAGCCCGTGGTGGCCAGCAACCAGCCCTTTTGCAACACGGCGGATGGCGGCGGCAGGAACAGTGGTTCGATCAAGCCGGTGGCGGTCACGGCCCACCAAATGGCCAGTAACGCGATTAGCGTCAGCAGGCTGATCCAGCGTGTACTCAGACTGCGGCGCACCGGAATCAGCACCGGCTTGATGGCGGTGGCGGGGAGTTCGTAGCTGCTCATGCGGACACCTGCCGTTGCGAGAACACTTTGCCCAGCACGTGTTCGCGGGTCTCGATAAAACGCGGGTCGGACTTGATCGCCCGCGCCGATTCGCCGGCCGCGTAGCGTTGGCCGAAGTCCAGGCGCAGGCGCTCGACGATCTGGCCGGGGTTGGGCGCCAGCAGGATCAGATCAGTGGCGAGGAACACGGCTTCTTCGATGTCATGGGTGATCAGGAACACCGGCTTGGCCGTGCGCCGCCAGACTTGCAGCAATAACTCCTGCATCTGTTCGCGGGTAAAGGCATCGAGGGCGCCGAAGGGTTCGTCCATCAACAACACCCGTGGGTCTGCCGCCAAGGCACGCGCCAGACCGACACGTTGCTTCTGGCCGCCGGAGAGCTGCCAGATACGGCGGCCGTCGAAACCCGCCAGATCCACCAGCGCGAGCATTTCCCGGGCACGTACTTCGCGTTGCGCCTTGGGTACCCCGGCCAGTTCGAGGCCAAAGCCGACATTGGCCAGCACATCCTGCCAGGGCAGCAATGCATCGTCCTGGAACACCACGCCGCGCTCGGCGCTGGGGCCTTTGACCGGCACGCCATCAAGGGTGATGCGCCCGGCAGAAGGCTCGACAAAACCGGCAATCAGGTTCAACAGCGAGGTCTTGCCACTGCCGGACGGGCCGAGGGCCACCAGCAATTGCTGGGGGCCCAGTTCGAGTGAAATATCCGCCAGTACCGGTTCCGGGGCACCTGGGTACTGTGCGCTGATGCGCTCCAGTTGTAGCAAGGCCATCGCGATGAACTCCTTGAATCAGTTAGTGATGAACTTGGCGCTGACGTAAGGGGCGTAGTCCGGCAGCACGGCGTCGACCTTGCCTTGTTCCTTGAGGAACGCAGCGGTATCGGTCACGGCCTTGGTGGTCGGTGCGCCGAGCAGGGTCACCTGGTCCGTGGCCAACGGGTAGACGTTGCCTTGCAGCAGCAGCGGAATATCGCTGGCTTTTGCGCCGGAAAGCTTCACCAGTTTGTCGACGTTGCCTTTGTCGGCGAGCCAGGCTTGTGGGTCTTTGCGGTATGCGGAGTAGGCATCCAGAGTGACTTTGGCGAAGGCCGTGACGATTTCCGGGTGCTTCTCGGCAAAATCCTTACGCACGATCCACGCATCGAAGGTTGGCGCACCGAACTTGGCCAATTCGCCGGAGGTGATCAGCACTTTGCCGTTTTCCTTGGCCACGCCCAACGCCGGGTCCCAGACGTAGGTGGCGTCGATGTCACCGCGCTTCCAGGCGGCGATGATCGCCGGTGGCGCGAGGTTGAGGATGGTCACTTTGGCTGGGTCGATGTTCCAGTGCTTCAGCGCGGCCAGCAGGCTGTAGTGGCCAGTGGAGACGAAAGGCACGGCGATTTTCTTGCCGATCAGGTCCTGGGGGCTGTTGATCCCCGAACCGTTGCGCGCCACCAAGGCTTCGGCGCCGCCGATCTGGGTGGCGACGAGGAAGGTTTGCACTGGAACTTTGCGTGTGATCGCTGCGGTCAGCGGGCTGGAACCGAGGTAGCCGATCTGCACGTCGCCGGAAGCGATGGCGGCAATGATATCGGCGCCGTTGTCGAATTTGCGCCAGTCGATCTTGGCGTTGGTGGCTTTTTCATACGCACCGTCGGCCTGGGCGACTTTGGCCGGGTCTACGGTGGTCTGATAAGCGATGGTCACATCCGCCGCCTGGGCAAACAGGCTGGCACCGGCCAGTGACAATGCGGCCAAGAGGCGCAGAGGGGTAAGCAGTTTCAAGGGGAAGCTCCTCAATCAGGCGGCCGAGGGTCGGCGTGTGAGGAGACTAAATGATCTAAGAATCCGAAAATAAATAACATTTTCGAATTAGCTTATGTGGAGAACAGCTGCAGTGGGTTTTCAGTCAAGTGAAGGCAAATGTGGGAGGGGGCTTGCCCCCGATAGCGGTGGAGCTGCCAGCTAATGTGTAGCTGACCCACTGCAATCGGGGGCAAGCCCCCTCCACATGTCGAGCCAGATTCGGCTTCAGTCAGTTGCTGATGGCCAGGATACTCGCCTGGTACGCCCCGACAAACACATCAAAATCGCCCACTTCGTTCTGCTCCAGCTCCGCCTGCTGTGCCAGCGATTTACGCGCCAGTTCTTCAAACCGCGTCTGTTCCTCGGCAGCCAGTGGCTCCTGGCGGAAATACTCGGCATGCAGCTGGCTCTGGTGCAGGGAGAACTGCGCAAAAGTCTCTTTGCGCTCAGCCATCGCTGCCAGTACCTGGGCCGACGGCGTCAACGACGGGTCGTTGATTTTCGCCAATTGGGCGTCCAGCGCCTGGCTGTGCTCGCTGATATCGTGGCTCTGATCGAGCAGGGCGGCCAGCGGTGCAATCTTCTCCAACAGTTCAGTGGCCCATTCCTTCATGTCCACCGGCGCGCCGTCGCGCTGCAATTGCAGGCCTGGACGGCGACCTTCCTTGACCACGCTGAGGAAGTTGGCGGTGGCATTGCCGCACGCAGTGTTGGCGAACAACGGGCTGTCGTTCAGCGCGCAGTACAGCAGGAATGCGTCGAGGAAGCGCGACTCCGGCAGATCGATGCCCATCGGCAGGAACGGGTTGATGTCCAGGCAGCGCACTTCGATGTACTGGATGCCACGGGCCACCAGCGCCTGGATCGGCCGTTCGCCGGTGTAGGTCACGCGCTTGGGGCGGATGTTGGAGTAGTACTCGTTTTCGATCTGCAGGATGTTGGTGTTGAGCTGCACCCACTCACCGTCCTTGTGCGTGCCGATTTCGACGTATGGCGCGTAGGGCGTTGCCACCGCTTCACGCAGGCTGTCGGTGTAGCTCGCCAAGTCGTTGTAGCACGGCGTAAGCCCGGCTTGGGCGTTGCTCTGGTAACCCAGGTCGCTCATGCGCAGGCTGGTGGCGTAGGGCAGGTACAGGGTGTCGGCGTCGAGCACTTCCAATTGGTGCGAGCGACCGCGCAGGAAACCTGCGTCCAGGGCCGGCGAGGCACCGAACAGGTACATCAGCAGCCAGCTGTAACGGCGGAAATTGCGGATCAGCGCGATATAGGCCGTGGACTGGTAGTCGCGGTCGGTGCCGACGAATCCTTCAGTCTCCTTGAGCAACGGCCACAACTGTTCCGGCAGGGAAAAGTTGTAGTGGATGCCGGCGATGCACTGCATGGTCTTGCCGTACCGCAGGGCCAGGCCCTTGCGGTACACATACTTGAGCTGTCCGATATTGGAGGTGCCGTAGTAGGCAATCGGAATATCTTCCTCGGCCGGCAACGGGCACGGCATCGAAGGGCTCCACAGGTATTCGCTGCCCAGCTTGGTGTAGGCAAATCGGTGGATCTTGTCCAGGCTGCTCAGGGTGTCGGCCGGGTTGGGCAGGGCTGGGGTGATGAACTCCAGCAGCGATTCCGAGTAGTCGGTGGTGATCAATTCATTGGTCAACGCGGCGCCCAGGGCTTCCGGGTGCGGCGTTTGCGCCAGGCGACCTTCACCGGTGACACGTAGGCATTCACGCTCGATGCCATGCAGGCACTGCTCTAGCAGGGAGAGGTGTTCGCGCTTGCCGAGCAGAGCCAGGCGGCGGTTGAGAAGTTCGCTCAAGTTGGATTCCTTCACGCGTCAGTCGCCCCAATATGGGGGTGGGCAGGACGGTCTACAAGGGTGAAGTTAAAACTGGCGTGATCGCCTGGTTTTGAGTCGATTTGACCCGCGGTAAATAAAGCCTACTTCACTCCATGAATTGGGCCATAGCGCAGCGGGAAAATTCCGACGCCGTTATCGCAGCGCCGAAATTAACTCAAATCGAGGGTGGGGAGCTATAGGACAGCGAAGGTGCCCTGTGCTTTTGCGACAAGTCTTTCGTCCTGATACACATCGGCTTCGACCACCAACGTGCGCCGGCCGGCGTGAATCACCCGGCCGGTGCACAGCACATCCCCGTCTTCCACGGCGCGGATGTAGTTGATCTTGCACTCGATGGTCGCGCTCTGCTGGTCAAAACCATGGCTGCTGGAACAGGCCAGGCCCATGGTGATGTCCACCAGGCTGAAAATCGCCCCGCCATGGAGCTTGCCCGCACGGTTGCGCAAGTGCGGCTCCAGGGTCAGGGCCACCTGTGCAACACCTTCTTCAAGGTGTTGCAGGCGGCAGCCGATCAGTTCGCTGAACGCGCTCTGAGTCAAACCGGCCGGGATTTCCATCAGCGTTTCTTCAACTGCTTGGCGTTGGCGAACAGCGAGGCCATGGCGTTGTTGCTTGGCGCTGCAGTTGCGGTTTCCTTGCGCGGTTGACTGCTTTCGGAGCGGTTCTGCGACTGGCGCGGTGCCGAGCCTGGGCGTGCGCCACGGGCGCCGTCGATTTTCTCGCCGGGGGTGTCGCTCATGCGCATCGACAGGCCGACGCGTTTGCGTGGAATGTCGACTTCCATGACTTTGACCTTGACCACATCACCGGCTTTCACCGCTTCGCGTGGGTCCTTGATGAATTTCTCCGAAAGCGCGGAGATATGCACCAAACCGTCCTGATGCACGCCGATATCCACAAAAGCGCCGAAGTTGGTCACGTTGGTGACGACACCTTCGAGGATCATGCCCAGTTGCAGGTCCTTGAGGTCTTCGACGCCGTCCTGGAACTCGGCGGTCTTGAACTCCGGGCGGGGGTCGCGGCCGGGTTTTTCCAGTTCTTGCAGGATGTCGGTGATGGTCGGTACGCCGAAGGTTTCGTCAGTGTACTTCTTGGGGTCCAGGCGCTTGAGGAACGCGGCGTCGCCAATCAGCGAGCGGATGTCGCGGTCGGTTTCGGCGGCAATGCGTTGGACCAGTGGATACGCTTCCGGGTGAACGGCCGACGAATCCAGCGGATTGTCACCGTTCATTACGCGTAGGAAACCAGCGGCTTGTTCGAAGGTTTTCTCACCCAGGCGTGCGACCTTTTTCAGCGCGGCGCGGGTTTTGAACGCTCCGTTCTCGTCACGGTGAGTGACGATATTCTGCGCCAGGGTGGTGTTCAGGCCGGAAATACGTGCCAACAGCGCGACCGAGGCAGTGTTTACATCCACGCCGACCTTGTTTACGCAGTCTTCCACCACCGCATCCAGGCCACGCGCCAGTTTCAGCTGTGACACATCGTGCTGGTACTGGCCGACACCGATGGATTTAGGGTCGATTTTCACCAGCTCGGCCAGTGGATCCTGCAGGCGGCGGGCAATGGACACGGCGCCACGGATCGACACGTCGAGGTCCGGGAATTCCTTGGACGCCAGCTCCGACGCCGAGTACACCGAAGCCCCTGCCTCCGAGACCATGACCTTGGTCATCTTCATGGCTGGGTATTTTTTGATCAGCTCGGCGGCCAGCTTGTCGGTTTCACGGCTGGCGGTGCCGTTGCCGATGGCGATCAGGTCCACCGCGTGCTTGGCGCACAGGGCGGCGAGGATCGCGAGCGTCTGGTCCCACTTGTTATGCGGCACGTGCGGGTAAACCGTGGCGTGATCCAGCAGCTTGCCGGTGGCGTCGACCACCGCGACCTTGCAGCCGGTGCGCAGGCCAGGGTCAAGGCCCAGGGTGGCGCGCGGGCCGGCCGGGGCGGCCAGCAGCAGGTCGTGCAGGTTGTGGGCGAAGACGTTGATGGCTTCGGTTTCGGCGCCATCACGCAATTCGCCCAGCAGGTCGGTTTCCAGGTGGGTGTAGAGCTTGACCTTCCAGGTCCAGCGCACCACTTCGCCGAGCCACTTATCCGCAGGACGATTCTGGTTCTGGATGCCGAATTGTTGACCGATCATGCCTTCGCACGGGTGCATGCTGCCCGGCAGCTCGTCGCCGACTTTGAGCGCGGAGCTGAGAATGCCCTCGTTGCGGCCACGGAAAATCGCCAGGGCGCGGTGGGACGGCATGCTCTTGAGCGGCTCATCGTGTTCGAAGTAATCGCGGAACTTGGCGCCTTCTTCCTCTTTGCCGGCGATGACGCGAGCACTGAGGCTGGCTTCCTGCTTGAGGTACGTACGCAGTTTTTCCAGGAGGCTGGCGTTTTCGGCGAAGCGCTCCATGAGGATGTACTTGGCGCCTTCGAGGGCGGCCTTGACGTCGGCGACGCCTTTTTCGGCATCGATAAAGCGAGCAGCTTCGGTGTCCGGGGTCAGCGACGGGTCGTTGAACAGGCCGTCGGCCAGCTCGCCCAGGCCGGCTTCGAGGGCGATCTGGCCCTTGGTACGACGCTTCTGTTTGTAGGGCAGGTAGAGGTCTTCAAGGCGGGTCTTGGTGTCGGCGAGCTTGATGTCGCGCTCAAGCTGTGGGGTCAGCTTGCCCTGTTCCTCGATGCTGGCGAGGATACTGATACGCCGTTCGTCGAGTTCCCGCAGGTAGCGCAGGCGCTCTTCCAGGTGACGCAGTTGGATGTCGTCGAGGCTGCCGGTCACTTCTTTTCGGTAACGGGCGATGAAGGGCACCGTGGAGCCTTCGTCCAGTAGAGCGACGGCCGCTTCGACCTGTTGGGGGCGTACACCGAGTTCTTCGGCGATGCGGCTGTTGATGCTGTCCATAAATCCACCTGAAATTCTTAGAAGCAGCTCGCAGGCCCGGAAAACAAGGCCTTGCGCGGCTGGTTGAGCGGCCTGACGGGCGCCGCTGCCTGGGTCAAGAGGCTGCCTATTGACCCTCGAAATCGAAAAAATCACCGCAAGCGGGTAAAAAAAGCCCCGGCAGTAAACGGTAACGATCTGACATTGCCCTGCACGGAGGCGCCGCATTATAACCAGCGTTCTGTCCTTGAGGGCTACTGCGCCAGTGGTTGTACGGCGCGGGTTTGCTGGCAGTCGAGGAAAAATCTGCTAACAATGCACACGGTGCGTATAACGGCAGCTAGGCCATAATGCGCGCCGAGATAAGAGGAGCATCCAATGAGCAGCACTGCACAAACTGCTGAAGGCGAAAAAATTCTCATCGTAGATGACGATCCGGGGCTGAGCAGCCTGCTGGAGCGATTCTTCAATTCCAAGGGCTACCGTGCCCGCGCGGTGCCAAACACCGAGCAGATGGATCGCCTGCTGGGGCGCGAAGTCTTCAATCTGGTCGTACTCGATCTGATGCTGCCTGGCGAAGACGGTCTGACCGCTTGCAAGCGCCTGCGCGGCGTGAACAATCAGATTCCAATCATCATGCTCACTGCCAAGGGCGATGAGCTGAGCCGCATCAAGGGCCTCGAACTGGGCGCCGATGACTACCTGGCCAAACCCTTCAACCCGGATGAGTTGATGGCGCGGGTCAAGGCCGTATTGCGCCGTCAGGCACTGCCAGTACCGGGCGCGCCGGGCAGCGAAGATGAAAGCGTTACCTTTGGCGACTACGAACTGTCGCTGGCCACCCGCGAGCTCAAGCGTGGCGACGAAGTGCACATGCTCACCACTGGCGAATTCGCAGTGCTCAAGGCCCTGGTGATGAACGCGCGTCAGCCGCTGACCCGCGACAAGCTGATGAACCTGGCCCGTGGTCGGGAGTGGGACGCCCTGGAGCGCTCCATCGACGTGCAGATTTCCCGTCTGCGCCGGATGATCGAGCCGGACCCGTCCAAACCACGGTACATCCAGACGGTTTGGGGTGTGGGCTATGTGTTCGTGCCGGATGGCACCGCCACCAAGTGATCGATGATTTGCACGGCGGGCATTCTGGCGTTTGACTCCGTGAGGGTCGACGGGATGCCCGGCGTCTGCAATTCTGCGAGCGCCGTTCGTTCCTGCAAGGTGTCCAGCTGTCATCTATGAAAACCCCGCTGTGGTTCCCACAAAGTTTCTTTTCCCGCACCCTTTGGCTGGTGCTGATCGTCGTTCTGTTTTCCAAGGCACTTACGCTGGTTTATCTGTTGATGAACGAAGATGTGCTGGTGGATCGACAGTACAGCCACGGTGTCGCCCTGACGCTGCGCGCCTACTGGGCCGCTGATCCCGAGAACCGCGAGAAGATCGCCAAGGCCGCCACCCTGGTGCGCGTGGCGGGCGCGGGTGTGCCCGAGGGCGAGCAGCATTGGCCCTATAGCGAGATTTACCAGCGCCAAATGCAGGCCGAACTGGGTGAAGACACCGAGGTCCGTCTGCGTATGCATGTGTCTCCGGCATTGTGGGTGCGTGCGCCGAGCCTGGGTGAGGACTGGCTGAAAGTGCCGCTATACCCCCATCCGTTGCGGGGGCAGAAGATCTGGAACGTGCTGGGCTGGTTCCTGGCGATCGGGTTGCTTTCAACGGCATCCGCGTGGATTTTCGTTCGCCAGCTCAACCAGCCCCTTAAACGGCTTGTGTTTGCCGCCCGGCAATTGGGCCAGGGGCGTAGCGTCCGTCTGCCGGTAAGTGATACGCCCAGTGAAATGACCGAAGTGTACGGCGCGTTCAACCAGATGGCGGAGGACGTCGAACAGGCCGGACGCGAACGTGAGTTGATGCTGGCCGGCGTGTCTCACGACCTGCGCACGCCGCTGACGCGATTGCGATTGTCCCTGGAATTGATGGGCAACCATACCGACCTGACCGACGACATGGTCCGTGACATCGAGGACATGGATGCGATTCTCGACCAGTTCCTTGCGTTTATCCGCGATGGCCGCGACGAGGTGGTTGAGGAAGTCGATTTGACGGACCTGGTGCGCGAAGTGGTCGCACCCTACAACCAGAACGGCGAACAGGTGCGCATGCGCCTTGAGCCGATCCAGCCGTTTGCGTTGCGACGTGTGTCGATGAAGCGTCTGCTGAACAACTTGATCGGCAACGCCTTGCATCACGCGGGTTCGGACGTGGAAGTGGCTGCGTACGTATCGGGCGACAGTGCCGCGCCCTATGTGGTGCTGAGTGTGATGGACCGCGGAACAGGGATCGATCCGGCGGAGCTGGAAGGTATTTTCAACCCGTTTACCCGTGGGGACCGCGCCCGTGGAGGCAAGGGCACTGGGTTGGGGCTGGCGATAGTGCGGCGGATTGCCTCGATGCATGGCGGCAATGTTGAGTTGCGTAACCGCGAAGGCGGCGGCCTTGAGGCGCGGGTGCGTTTGCCGCTTGGTTTGATGCTACCCAGAGACGCGGTTTAGCAAACAACGCAGATCAAAATGTGGGAGGGTGCTTGCCCTAATGCCAGTCCGCTAACACGGTGCCTGTGGCGGGGGAGCGAGCTTCCTCGCCACAGTTTTTTTACCCTTACGGCTTCAAGCCCCTAGCCCTAGCCCTTGCCCTTAGTCCTGGTCATATTCGGCCCACCATTTTTCTCCAGGTGTTGAATGATGATTCCCGCCACATCCTTGCCGGTGGTGGTCTCGATCCCTTCCAGCCCCGGCGACGAATTCACCTCCATCACCAGCGGCCCATGGTTTGACCGCAGGATATCCACACCCGCCACGGCCAAGCCCATCACCTTGGCCGCCCGCAATGCGGTCATGCGCTCTTCTGGGGTGATCTTGATCAGGCTGGCACTGCCGCCACGGTGCAGGTTGGAGCGAAACTCTCCAGGCTTGGCCTGGCGCTTCATCGCCGCAATGACCTTGTCGCCCACCACGAAGCAGCGGATATCCGCACCACCGGCTTCCTTGATGTATTCCTGAACCATGATGTTCTGCTTGAGGCCCATGAACGCCTCGATCACCGATTCGGCTGCCGTTGCGGTTTCACACAACACCACGCCGATGCCCTGGGTGCCTTCCAGTACCTTGATCACCAACGGCGCGCCGTTGACCATCTCGATCAGGTCCGGGATGTCATCGGGGGAGTGGGCAAACCCGGTGACTGGCAGGCCGATGCCTCGGCGGGACAGTAGTTGCAGCGAACGCAGTTTGTCTCGCGAGCGCGCAATGGCCACGGATTCGTTCAAGGGGAACACCCCCATCATCTCGAACTGGCGCAACACCGCGCAGCCATAGAACGTCACCGAAGCACCGATACGCGGGATGACGGCATCAAAGCCTTCCAGCGGTTTGCCGCGGTAATGGATCTGCGGCTTGTGGCTGGCGATGTTCATGTAGGCACGCAACGTGTCGATCACCACCATTTCGTGGCCACGTTCGGTGCCGGCCTCGACCAGGCGGCGGGTGGAATACAGACGCGGGTTTCGCGACAGCACAGCAATCTTCATGCAGCACCTGGGGCAGAAATAGTAGAGACCGGGAACACCGGCTTGTCTTGAACGTACTTGATGCCTGGGTTGACGACCAATTGGCCGTCAATCAGCGCCTTGGATCCCAGCAGCAAGCGGTAACGCATGGCCTTGCGGCAGGCCAGGGTGAATTCCACCCGCCATACCCGATCCCCCAACGCCAGGGTGGTGCTGATCACATAGCGCACCTGCGCGTGACCGTTGGAGCTCTTGATGGTTTTCATCGTCACCAGGGGCGCTTCACAGCGGCGGTGGCGCAGTTGCACAACAGTGCCCAGGTGCGCGGTAAAGCGCACCCACTGCTCACCGTCACGCTCAAAGGGCTCGATATCGGTGGCATGCAGGCTTGAGGTGCTGGCACCGGTGTCGATCTTTGCGCGCAGGCCTGCCACTCCCAAGTCGGGAAGTGCCACCCACTCACGCAGACCCACAACGGTCAAATGGTCAAATGTCTTCAAAATGAGTAACCGATCAATTCGCCCAGGCTTTCGGTGAAACCTCGGCCATTGCTTTGAATGCAGGCTTGGCGAACCAATAGCCTTGCATCAGAAATATTCCACAGTCAGACAGAAAGTCGCGTTCGCCGGCACTTTCGATGCCTTCGGCGATGACAGTAACGCTCAACTGCTCACAGATTGTGACAATCCCCTTGACGATCACCTGACGGACACGATCCTGGTCGACGTCGCGGATTAGCGCCATGTCGAGTTTGATAAAGTCAGGTTGGAAATCAGCCAGCAGATTCAGCCCCGAATAGCCCGCGCCGAAGTCGTCGATGGCGGTCTTGAAGCCGAACTCGCGGTATTCACGCAGAATATTCGTCAAATGGCGATAGTTATCTACATGCTCGCTTTCGAGCGTTTCGAAAATCAGTTGGTCCAGCGGGAAATTGTGCGCGCGAGCCGCCTCCAGGGTGCTGCGGATGCACAACTCCGGACGGTACACGGCGTTGGGCATGAAGTTGATGGATAGGTGGGTTTGCATCCCCAGGGCGGCAGCACCGGCAATCGCCTGGGTGCGGCAGCGCTGGTCGAAGCGGTAGCGGTTGCTTTCGTTGACTTGGTCCAGCACCGCCAACGCCCCTTCGCCTTGTGGACCGCGCACCAAGGCTTCGTGGGCAAAAATCGAATGGTCCCGAAGGTCTACGATTGGCTGGTAGGCGAAAGCAAAATCGAAACCCAAAGGTTCGTTTTGTTGGCAGCCTACACAACGCTGGTCAGGCGAGGTGAGTGAAGTGGGAAAGTCGGTCACGGCGTATCCTCGCGAAAACAGAATGCTATCTGGCGTATCTTAGGTGAGCCTTGGGGTTTATGCGTCGAAGGGTTTCAACGGTAAAGTTGCGACATTTTTCAGAGCGAGGAATTCAAGTGGCTCAAAAGCAGGAAGAGGAAGAAAAGGTCCGTCTGGACAAGTGGCTGTGGGCGGCGCGTTTCTATAAAACCCGTGCCCTGGCCAAGGCCGCCATCGAGAGCGGCAAGGTGCACCATCGCGGCGAGCGCTGCAAGCCGGGCAAGGAACCGCGTGTCGGCGATGAGTTCCAGATTCGTACCGGTTTTGATGAAAAAACCATCGTGGTCCAGGCACTTTCCATCGTGCGCCGTGGTGCGCCTGAGGCTCAGGCTCTTTACGCCGAGACTGAAGCCAGCATCGCCAAGCGCGAAAATGCTGCGGCGATGCGTAAGGCGGGGGCTTCAGGCCTGACCACCGATGGCAAGCCGAGCAAGAAGCAGCGTCGCGATCTGTTCAAGTTTCGCGGCAGTGGCAATGACGACTAACTGCGTCAATTACCAGTCAAAAGCAGATCCCGTGTGGGAGGTAGCGCGCTCCCAGATGTAGCCTGTGGTGCTAATGGGGTGCGCGCAGAAAACTCAAGCGCCCGATCAATGGCCATTTGGCCATCAGCCCAAACACCGGCGTCGTTGCCCGCCTCAGCATTCCCGACGCCACTGCCGCAAACGGCGTGTAATAACCCCAGCCCGTCGCCGGAGGTTCCACTTGGCTTGGAACAAACCCGGATTGTTCATAAACTGTCCCTCTTCGCCCTATTCACGCTCTCTGTTTTCAGGAGAAGGCCGCACCAAAACGGTGCTAAAGCGTTTAACGTTATAAACCTTGTAATCAATTCGTCATCAATTCAGATACCCAGACCTATGACTGATCTACCGGATACCGACTTCACCCAACGTTTCATCTTCGACGAGAGCGACGCCCGCGGCGAGATGGTTTCGTTGGAATTGAGCTATGCCGAAGTCCTCGCCAAGCACGCCTATCCGGAGCCAGTCGCGCAACTGCTCGGAGAGCTGATGGCCGCTGCGGCGTTGCTGGTGGGCACCATGAAGTTCGACGGTTTGCTGATCCTGCAAGCCCGCTCCGAAGGCCCTATTCCGCTGCTGATGATCGAGTGCTCCAGCGAGCGTGACATCCGTGGCCTGGCCCGTTACGAGGCCGACCAGATCGCTGCGGACGCGACCTTGGCTGACCTGATGCCGAACGGCGTTTTGGCGCTCACCATCGACCCGACTGTGGGCCAGCGCTACCAGGGCATCGTCGACCTCGACGGCAAAACTCTCTCGGAATGCTTCACCAACTATTTCGTGATGTCCCAGCAAGTCGGCACCAAGTTCTGGCTCAATGCCGACGGCAAGCGCGCCCGTGGCATGCTGCTGCAACAACTGCCGGCTGACCGCATCAAGGACGACGATGATCGCGTTGAAAGCTGGCGGCACACTATCGCCCTGGCCGACACCCTGAAAGCCGAAGAACTGCTGGGCCTGGACAACGAAACCATCCTGCACCGCCTGTACCACGAAGACCCTGTGCGCCTGTTTGATGCGCAAAACCTGCGCTTCCATTGCAGTTGCTCCCGCGAGCGTTCAGGTAACGCCTTGGTCAGCCTGGGCCTGGAAGATGCGCAAAACCTGGTGGTAGAACACGGCGGCAATATTGAGATTGACTGCCAGTTCTGCAACCAGCGCTATCTGTTTGATGCTGCCGATGTCGCCCAATTATTTGCCGGCGCAGGCATCGACACCCCATCCGACACCCGCCACTAAAACGTTTAAGCACAGGTAAATCACCTGAGAAATGCCGAGATAGCGCTGTTCTGACGGGAGGGCCCTACTCTTTTTGGGCTTTTCTGGCATAATCCGGCCCACTTTTTTCGCGGTAGTAGTGCGCAACTTTCTACTACAAAACGTTTGGAGCACTCGGCCATAGGCCGACGGGGAACCTCATGACGCAAGCCAATAACGCCGTATACACCGATCTGAGTGTTGACGATCTGGTCAAAGAAGCCCTGCAGCGCGGTGAAGGCGTGCTTGCCGATACTGGCGCACTGGTCGTAGAAACCGGTCACCGCACCGGTCGTTCGCCGGTTGACCGTTTCATCGTTGAAGAGCCTTCCACCCAGGACGCTATCGCCTGGGGCCCGATCAACCGCAAGTTCCCGGCCGACAAGTTCGATGCCCTGTGGGCTCGCGTCGAGGCTTTCAACAACGCGCAGGAGCACTTCGTTTCCCACGTTCACGTAGGGGCTGCCGAAGACCACTACCTGGCCGTGAAGATGACCACCCAGACTGCCTGGCAGAACCTGTTCGGTCGTTGCCTGTTCATCAACCCGGCCCAGTACAACCCGGCCGGCCGTGACGAATGGCAAGTGCTCAACGTGGCCAACTTCGAGTGCGTGCCAGAGCGTGACGGCACCAACTCCGACGGCTGCGTGATCCTCAACTTCGCACAGAAAAAAGTGCTGATCGCCGGCATGCGTTATGCCGGTGAAATGAAGAAAGCCATGTTCTCGGTGCAGAACTTCCTGCTGCCGGCTTCCGACGTACTGCCGATGCACTGCGCCGCCAACATTGGCGAAGCGGGCGACGTCACCCTGTTCTTCGGCCTGTCCGGCACCGGTAAAACCACCCTGTCGGCCGACGAAAGCCGTTACCTGATCGGTGACGACGAACACGGTTGGGGCGAAGGTGTGGTGTTCAACATCGAAGGCGGGTGCTATGCCAAGTGCATCGACCTGTCCGAGAAGAACGAGCCGGTCATCTGGAAAGCCATCAAGCACGGTGCAGTATTGGAAAACGTCGTGATCGACGACGCCAAGCACGCCGACTACGCCGACGTGAGCCTGACCCAGAACAGCCGCGCCGCGTATCCGCTGGAGCACGTTGCCAAGCGTTCCGAGAAGAACCTGGGCGGCGAGCCAAACGCAGTGATCTTCCTGACCTGCGACTTGACCGGCGTGCTGCCGCCCGTTTCGATCCTCAGCGAAGAGCAAGCGGCCTACCACTTCCTGTCCGGCTACACCGCATTGGTGGGCTCGACCGAAATGGGTTCGGGCAGCGGCATCAAGTCGACCTTCTCCACCTGCTTCGGTGCGCCATTCTTCCCGCGCCCGGCTGGTGAATACGCTGAGCTGTTGATCAAGCGCATCCGCGGCTTCGGCTCCAAGGTCTACCTGGTCAACACCGGCTGGACCGGCGGCGGCTACGGTGTCGGCAAACGCTTCAACATCCCGACCACGCGCGGCGTGATCGCAGCGATCCAGAGCGGCGCTCTGATCGGTGCCGAAACCGAGCACCTCGACACCATCAACCTCGACGTGCCATTGGCCGTACCGGGCGTTGAAACCGGCCTGTTGAACCCACGTAACACCTGGGCTGACAAGGCGGCTTACGATGAAGCGGCGAAGGCGTTGGCCGGTCTGTTCATCGAGAACTTCAAGAAGTTTGAAGTGAGCGATGCGATCAAGGCTGCAGGTCCCAAGTTGTAAGATTCGCATGTTGTGAAAAAGCCGCCTCTTGTGGGCGGCTTTTTTGTGCGCGAACGGTTATAGCGCAGATTCAATATGGGAGGGGCGGCGTGCCTGGAGTCGGTGTTCGTTCAGCTCAGGTTTTCCAGTGTCTGCGTGTCCCAGCTGTGGGTCTTGATCGCCAGGTAGAGCATGCCGATGGTCAGCGGCACTTTTTCGCCACGGCCCTTGGCGCGGTGTTTCATGAACACGTCGAACATCGGCGGGTTGAAGTAACGATAAGCGTCGTAATCGCCCAGGTCGACGCCAAAATCCTGTTCCAGTGCTTCCATGAGTTGTTTGGCCTCGCTGCCGTCGCAACCCAGGTCGAAGTTGATCGAGGTTTGCAGGCGGAGGGTCTTGTGTTTCGGCAGGCCGATTTCTTCGTGCAGCAGTTGCAACAACTGTTGCATCGCGGGGTCTTCGGGGAAGTTGGGGGCCAGGTTCATGGTTGGGGCACGCAGGAGTGGGTGAAGGGGATGGTTGTGTGATCTTTTGTGTTTGTTTTGGGTGAATAAGAGATCGACACCTGTGATGAAGGCAATGATCGGGAAACTGAAGAATGGTAACTGTGTTATCCAGGACGTGGCGCTGAATAAAAGTGTGGGTCCTGTAAGCATAAGGGCTAACCCAGTCCATTTTCTGATCACGGGGTGCTTCAGTTTCCTATCCAATACAGTGGCAAGTACTACAAGGATGATAAGAGTTATCCAGGGAGAGTATTCGGTCACCCTATTATCCTCCCTGGAACTTTCGGACCATGGCTGACAACGATCGTTGAGGACCGATGCCGCCGTTTACTTGTGCGTCTATGCCGATGATGACGTCTGCGGCGTGATAGCTGCGAATGACATCTTTCACTTTCAGGCCAACTGCTCCACCTGAGGCGGCTCCCAAAAAGGGTGATGCCAGGCTGATGGGCGCTGAAACAGCACTGGCGATCAACCCTGCCACGATGGTTCCACGTTCATTAAGCAAATCGGCCTGGCGCCGGGTCAGCGGTTTGGAGATTGCGACAGTCATCTTGCAAGGTAAATCACGGGCAAGCATTTTTTCGTAAAGGCGCATCAGGCGGTAGCGAACTTCGTTTGCTGAAGGGCCGGCCTCCAATAAACAAAGGTTTGCCAGTGCCTGTCGGTTGGCAGGTAAAACGGTAAGGCGAATCACAGTGAACGTGACGCCGTAATGGCCGATGTGTTGAGTCCGTTCGATGTTCACATTTTTTTGCCGAAAAAATTGAGAGAGCGCTAGTTTCGGTCAGAAATAGGGGGGCCTGTAGAGGGGCGGGCAGGTGTTTTTTGCAGTTTAGGAATAGGCTTGCACGGTGTTTGGTTGTTTCCTACAGCAACTTCTGGCATTTTCGGCTTGGCAGCGATTTGGCAGCTGAAACGGGTCAAATGTGGGCGCTGGCCGGCTTATTGATACACCGCTCAAAAATCGCCTCAAGCCCCCGATAATCACACGCCACCGCATCAATATTCGCCGGTATCCACGCCGCATGCTTCACCAGCCACCAGTTCACCGAAAAACCTGCATTCACGATGATCTGTTCGAACAAAATCCGCTGCGCCCGGCCGTTGCCTTCGCGGAAGGGGTGGATAACATTGAGGTCGCCGTATGCCTGGGCAATCTGCGTCACCAGTTCGGCCTGGCTCGCGCCGACGAACCAGTTCGCCTGTTCCATATGCCGAATGATCTTCGCCGCTTCCGGTGCGATGCGCTCCGGGGTGCAGAACAGTGTGTCGCCTTTCTGGATGTTGACGCTGCGCAGTTCACCGGCCCAGTCGTAGATGTCGCCGAACAGCGTACGGTGGATGTGTTGAAGGCGCTCAAGGTCGTAGGGCGGCGGAAAGAGCGGGAGGCTGCCTACGGCGATTTCGGATAATTCCCGCTCGGCCTGGTGCAGGCGGTGCTCGTCGAGCAAATCGAGGCGGTTGCGCAGGACGCTGCTACCGGGATAGCAGTACGGGTCCTGGCCCACCCCGTATTTGTCGAGCATCAGCGCGAGGTGTTGCGGTACTTGGCAAGCACGGCTTCGCGGGTCGGCAGGGGTTTGTCGACGTCGGCGGGTTGGGTCTCGAACCCTTCCAGGCGCAGGCTGGCCAGGTAATTGGAACGGCGGATCTTATGGTAGTGATCCTGTTTTTGCTCAAACGTCAGTTCGCTCATCGCAGCGTTCTCCTGGGTAGCAAGGCTTGATTGTAGCGCAATGCGTCAGCGGGCAGGCGGGATAAAAACCGCGTCACATTTTGTATAAAAAGTCCGCCAGCAAGCTGAATTCAGCGTATGTTTCACCGCAAAATCTTGTAGGGCGATTCCGCCCATTACTTAAAGGGAGTTAAGCATGAGTTTGCTTCGTGTCGCTTCGGCGATGTCTTTGTGTGCGGTGGCTTTTTCCGTTCAGGCCGAACAGTTGCCGATTGAGGTGCTCAGCGCGGTGGTCAAGGACCAGAAAATCGCCGACGCCGAAGTGCTGCTGCAACGCAACGGCGCGCAGAACGTGGTGGGTCGTACCAACGCCCAGGGCCAGGTGACCTTGACCAGCGAGGCGGCTGATGATGCCAGCAACCTGCTGATCATCAAGAAGCCTGGTTATTCCAACCTGGTGGTGAAGTGCCCGTGCAAGGGCATGACCTATGCCATCAGCCCGGTGATGGAAAACCTCGATGGCCTGCGTGTGGTGCTGACCTGGGGCCAGACGCCGGACGATCTCGACTCCCATATGATCTTCCCCGGCAACAATATCTACTTCGAGAACAAGACCGGCACCGACGCCGAGCTGGACGTGGATGACACCGACAGCTACGGCCCGGAAACCATCACCCTGCAGAAAAAACACTACGGCGAAAGCTACGTTTACGCCGTGCACGACTACAGCAACGGCGGCAATCCAAGCTCGCGCCAGTTGTCCAACAGCGAAGCCAAAGTGTTCGTGTACATGGGCCAATCGTTGGTTCGTACCTACTACGTGCCGAAAAACCGCAGCGGTAACCTGTGGACTGTGTTCCGCATGACCGGCAGCGGCGACTTCCAGGACATCAACACGTTCAGCGGTGTGAAGGTCGATGCCAAGAACGTACTGAACGAAGTAAAACCGTTGCTGGATGACAGCGTTGCAGTCACCGCAGTAGCTGTCAGCTCATCCGCACAAGCTGATGCGAAGCGTCTGAACGTACAGGGTGAAGCGGCCTACCAAGCGGGTAACCTGGACCAGGCGATTGATCTGTTCCGTCAGGCTATCGATCTGGACAATAGTTTTGGCAAGGCCTACGGCAACCTCGGTCTGGCGTATCAGAAGGCCGGTAACACCGCCGAGTCGATCTGGGCCAATCGCAAGGCCATCGCCCTGGCGACCGGTGCCAATGCGGCCACCGTACGTGCCGGCGCCTACTACAACATTGCGCGGATCTATGAAGCGGCGGGGCAGTTTGCGGATGCGTTGCGTCATTACCAATTAGCCAAGGAGCAGAAGGCCAATCCGGTGTATGACACGGCGATTGAGCGCGTGCGGAACCGCTGATTCAGTCATGGTGCAGTTCTGAAAATGTGGGAGGGGGCAATCCCCTCCCACATTTGGATCTGTGTCTTCCTGCTACCTGCTCAGATTATTCCCACTTCGGCCCTGGGCCATCCCCCACCCTGTGTATCATCCTGTCTCTTTTTTTCATGCGACCTTTCTCGATCCGCTGAGCTGACTGGGCTACGTTTTTAAGCCACGTTCAACGGTCAATGGAGTGACAGCCTATGCACGACACCCTCCAGCAGGTCTTCGGTTATCCACAGTTTCGTTTGGGCCAGGAAGAAACGGTCAGCGCCGTTCTGGCAGGTCGTTCGGCGGCCGCGATTTTTCCGACCGGGTCGGGCAAGTCCCTGTGTTATCAACTGTCTGCCGTACTGCTGCCACATCTGACGTTGGTGGTGTCGCCACTGTTGGCGTTGATGCAGGACCAGTTGGGCTTCTTGCAACGCCACGGTATCTCGGCGGGCAGCATCGATTCGGCGCAGAGTCGCGAGGCGGCCAATGACGTGATGGCTCGCGCCCGTTCCGGCGAGTTGAAAATCCTGATGATTTCCGTGGAGCGCCTGAAGAACGAGCGCTTTCGTAATTTCCTGCAAAGCGTGCAGATCTCGCTGCTGGTGGTGGACGAGGCGCACTGCATTTCCGAGTGGGGCCACAACTTCCGTCCGGACTACCTGAAGCTGCCGGACTACCAGCGCCAGTTCAAGATCCCACAAGCTCTGCTGTTGACGGCTACAGCCACGCCCAAGGTGATTGCCGATATGCAGGCGAAGTTCGCTATTGCGCCGGGTGATGTGGTGACCACGGGGTTCTACAGGCCGAACCTGAACCTGTTGGTCGAACCGGTCAGCGGTGCGGATAAGCGCCGTCGCCTGGTGCAGTGGATGAACGAGCGCGCGAACCAGCCGAGCATCGTCTACGTCACCCTGCAGAAAACCGCTGAACAGATCGCCGAGCATCTGAATCGCAATGGTATCCAGGCCGAGGCGTATCACGCCGGTTTGCCCCACGATAAACGTGAGGGCATCCAGCAGCGCTTCATGGGCGGGCGTTCCAATTGCATCGTTGCCACCATCGCGTTCGGCATGGGCATCGACAAGAGTGACATCCGCAATGTGGTGCACTTCGACCTGCCCAAATCCATCGAGAACTACAGCCAGGAAATCGGGCGTGCCGGGCGTGATGGGCAGCCCTCGGACTGTCTGGTGTTGGCCAACCGTGACAGCCTGAATGTGCTGGAAAACTTTGTGTACGGTGACACGCCTGAGCAGGAGGGTATCCGCCGGGTGCTGGAGGACTTGCAGGCGGCGCGCAGTGAAGGGCAGTGGGAGTTCTTGCTGAGGTCGCTGTCGGACCACAGCAATATCCGCGAGCTGCCACTCAAGACGCTGCTGGTGCAGTTGGAACTCAAGGGCGTGATCGCACCGCGCTACGCGTTTTATGCCGAGTACCGGTTCAAGTACCTGATCGAACCTGAAGCGTTGCTGGCGCGGTTTTCTGGTGAGCGGCAGCAGTTTGTCGCGGCGATTATCCAGGTGTGCAAGCGTGCGAAAACATGGGCGACGGTGGATTTCGATGCGCTGTATCAACAGCACAATGCCGAGCGCAATCGCGTGCTGAAGGCGCTGGATTACTTCCAGGAACAGGGCCTGATCGAGCTGGAAAGCAAGCAGATGACGGAGGTCTACAGCCTGCTGAACACCGACTTTGATCCACAGGTGCTGAGCGCCGAGTTATACACAGGCTTCAAGCAGCACGAGGTGACGGAAGTCGCGCGGATTCACGCGATGCTTGATCTGTTCGCCACCGAGCAGTGCCTGGGTCAGCGCCTGGCCCAGTATTTTGGTGATGAAAAAGCCCCTCAACGCTGCGGACATTGCTCGGTCTGCCACGGCCATGTGGCGCACTTGCCGTCACCGCCAGGTCTACCGCCGCTTGTGGATAAAAATTTCATGGGGCTGTGCGGTGATTTTATCCACAGGCATCATGAGCACACGGGCGAGCTGCCGGGTGCGGAGCGGCTGACGCGCTTTCTCGGTGGCATCAGCGTGCCGCTGTTTACCAAGCTGAAGGCGCGGGGCATTCCCGGTTTTGCAGCGCTGGAGGACTACCCCTATGCCGACGTCCGCAGTTGGTCCGAAGTCCATTTGAATGACCTGTAAACCCACATTCACCCGAGGTGCCCATGCCTGATTCAGTGCCACAGCGTGCCGATTACCCTCACTTCCAACCGATCATCACGCGTTGGCACGACAATGACGTGTATGGCCACGTGAATAACGTCACCTACTACAGCTTTTTCGATACGGCGGTGAACACCTACCTGATCGAGCAGGGTGGGTTGGATATTCATGGCGGCGACGTGGTGGGGTTTGTGGTGAGTTCGGCGTGCGATTACTTTGCGTCGATCGCCTTCCCCGAGCGTATCGACATCGGCCTGCGTGTGAGCAAGTTGGGCAATAGCTCAGTGCAGTATGAGTTGGCGGTGTTCAAGGCAGGCGAAGAAGAAGCCTGCGCGGCGGGGCGTTTTGTACATGTGTTTGTGGACCGGGGGTCGAACCAGCCGGTGACCATTGCGGGGCTGTTGCGCGAAGCGTTGCAGCGGTTGGTCATCCAACCTTGATTTTTCAAGCTGCACTGAAGCAAATGTGGGAGCGGGCTTGCTCGCGAAAGCGGTGAGTCAATCAGCACATCTCTAGCTGAAAGACCGCCTTCGCCAGCAAGCCCGCTCCCACATGGGTATGCAGTGTTCGCTAAACCGCGAGCTTACCGGTGACGGTAGTGATGCTTGTTCTTGCGATGCCCGTAGGCATGGCCGCGGCCTGGGTGATCATCACGGTCATAGCGACGGTAGTCACGGCCACGATCACGACGATCATCGTCATCGCTCTTGTTGCCCATGTAGTTGCCCAGTGCACCGCCCGCGCCACCGCCGGCGGCAGAGCCGATCAGTGCACCGGTGCTGCCGCCGACACTGCGGCCTACGACGTTGCCGCCGGCTGCGCCCAGCGCGCCGCCAATAGCGGCTTCGCCACGGCTGCGCTTGTCGGCGCCGACCGCACTACCACCTGCGCCGCCCAGGGCCGCGCCGATGGTCGAACCGGTATTGCCGCCCAATTGCTGGCCGACGACAGAACCTAGAACCCCGCCCAATGCGCCGCCTACACCGGCTTCGGTGGTGCCACCGGCCATGGCTGCGCCACTGACCAGGCCAAGGGACAACAAGAGAATCGAGGAGAACTTCATTCGGGAAACCTCAAGAGGATGACGGCGCGATCCTGAGGCTGTATTGACATGGTGACAATAGAAATCCGACCAGTAACACGAGTTGTACACAATTCGCTAAGTTACTGTTTTAGCTATGGAACTTAAGTGATTTTTGCGGGTCATTAGCTACTTCGGAACGGCCGCTTTTATGCAAAAGCGGCCTTTTTTGTGTCCGAAATGATCAGTCAGGCCGTACGCGCCATGATCAGCCCATTGTCACTTGCGGCCTCCAATCGGATCGCCACGAACTTTGATGTCGGCGTATGGCTGCCATCCCCGGTGCTTTCCAGCGGCACCAGCGGGTTCACTTCCGGGTAGTAAGCGGCAGCCTGGCCTGCCGGAATATCAAATGCCAGCAAGGTGAAGCCTTTCACACGACGCTCACGGCCATCTTCCCACAGCGACACGATGTCAGCCTTCTGCCCTGGTTTGAAGCCCAGGCGGATGATGTCTGCTTCGTTGACGAACAAGACGTCGCGCTGGCCCTTCACCCCGCGATAGCGGTCGTCGAGCCCATAAATGGTGGTGTTGTACTGATCGTGGGAGCGCATCGATTGCATGATCAGGTCTGGTACCCGGCCCGTGGCGTGGGTGCGTTCGTGGATCAAGTCTTTGGGCAGGATGTTCGGGCGGAAGTTGGCCCGGCCCGACGGGGTGTTCCAGCGGCGTGCGCCGGCAGAGTTACCCAAGTAGAAGCCACCTGGGTTTTTGATTTTCTCGTTGAAGTCCTTGAAGCCCGGGATGGTGTCGGCAATCAGGTCGCGGATGCGGCTGTAGTCGGCCACCAGCCAGTTCCAATCCACCGGCTTGCTGCCCAGCGTCGCGGCGGCAATGCCGGCGAGGATTGCCGGCTCGGATTTCATCAGCTTCGACAGCGGTTGCAGTTGGCCGTTGGAGCCGTGAACCATGCTGAACGAGTCTTCTACCGTGACCGCTTGCGGGCCATCGGCCTGGATGTCGATGTCGGTACGGCCCAGGCACGGCAGGATCAGCGCGTCCTTGCCATGCATCAGGTGGCTGCGGTTGAGCTTGGTGCTGATCTGCACGGTCAGGTCGCAATTGCGCAGCGCTTCGAAGGTGCGCGGACTGTCCGGGGTGGCTTGGGCGAAGTTGCCGCCCAGGCCGATAAACACTTTGGAGCGGCCTTCCAACATGGCGTGAATCGCTTCCACCACGTTGTGGCCATGGGTGCGCGGTATCTGGAACTTGAAGCGACGCTCCAGCGAGTCGAGGAACGCCACCGGTGGGCGCTCGTTGATGCCCATGGTGCGGTCGCCCTGCACGTTACTGTGGCCACGTACCGGGCACAGGCCGGCGCCTGGCCGGCCGATGTTGCCGCGCAGCAGCATCAGGTTGGCGATTTCCTGGATAGTCGGCACCGAGTGGCGATGCTGGGTGATGCCCATCGCCCAGCACATGATCACATTCTTGCCTTTGGCATACATGCGCGCCGCTTGCTCGATCTCCACCAACGGCAGCCCGGACTGCGCGACGATTTCATCCCAGGAGGTGTCGTCGATCTGGCCCAGGTAATCAAGCACGTTGGTGGTGTGCTCGTTGAGGAAGTCGTGGTCGAACACGGCTTCCTTGCCTTCGGCTTGCGCCTGGCGCTCCCACAGCAGCAGGAACTTGGCCATGCCGCGCAGGATGGCCATGTCGCCACCCAATGCGGGGCGGAAGTAGGCGGTGTTGGTCGGCTTGTCGCCGTTGGTGAGCATTTCCAGCGGGTGTTGCGGGTGCTGGAAGCGCTCCAGGCCGCGCTCTTTCAGCGGGTTGATACACACCACCTGGGCGCCGCGTTTGACCGCTTCACGCAACGGTTCGAGCATGCGCGGGTGGTTGGTACCAGGGTTCTGGCCCCAGACGAAAATCGCGTCGGCATGTTCGAAATCATCAAAGGTCACGGTGCCTTTGCCGACGCCCACGCTCTGCGCCAGGGCCACGCCGCTGGCCTCGTGGCACATGTTCGAGCAGTCCGGGAAGTTGTTGGTGCCGTAGGCGCGCACGAACAACTGATACAGGTATGCCGCTTCGTTACTGGCCCGGCCCGAGGTGTAGAACTCGGCCATGTCTGGGCTGGGCAGTGCATTGAGATGTTTGCCGATCAGGTCGAAGGCCGCTTCCCAGCTGACCGGTGTGTAGCGGTCGCTTTCGGCGTCGTAGCGCATCGGCTCGGTCAGGCGGCCCTGGTATTCAAGCCAGTAATCGCTCTGTTCCAGCAGTGCAGTGACGCTGTGTTTGGCAAAGAAGGCCGCATCCACACGACGTTTGGTGGCTTCCCAATTGACCGCCTTGGCGCCGTTTTCGCAGAACTTGACCATGCCGCTTTCCGGCGAGTCGCCCCAGGCACAGCCAGGGCAGTCGAAACCGCCGTTCTGGTTGGTCTTGAGCATCATGCGCAGGTTCTTCAGTGCGTTGTCACTGGTCAGCCAGGCCTGCGCCACGCTGATCAGCGCGCCCCAGCCACCCGCTGCGCCTTTATACGGCTTATAGCGCGGGGTTGGGGTTTGGTCGGCTTGATGATGATTGCTCACGGCTGGTTCTCCATCGCAGGGCTGTAGACCCGCGGCGCACTTTTCTGCGGCAGGTGGATGAGATTGAGGTTATGCCGGCGTGCCCATTGCAGGGCCAGGCCGGTAGGCGACGACAGGCTGACCAGGGTCTGGATGCCTGCGCGCAACACTTTCTGGATCAATTCGAGGCTGCAACGGCTGGTGACAATCGCCAGTCCGCCGTCGGTCGGGATCTTTTGGCGGATCAGCGCACCGATCAACTTATCGAGGGCGTTATGGCGGCCGATGTCTTCGCGGCCCAGTAACAATTCGCCCTGGCTGTTCATGAACACCGCCGCATGTACCGCGCCGCTGTATTGGCCCAAAGGTTGGAAGGCGCTGATGCGCTGGCGCAGGCCATCAAGCCATTCCGCTGGGGGCAGCGGTGCGCCGGGCAAGACTTCAAGGTCCGGCAAGGCTTGTTCCACCGCCTCTACACCGCATAAACCACAGCCGCTGGTACCCGCCAATTGACGACGTTGCTGCTTGAGGTTCCAGAACGCGCGGCTGGAAATCTGCACCTGGGCGTACTGTGTCGAGCCGGAGCCACTGAGTTTCAGATCATAAATGTCGCTAACGTCAGCGATAATGCCGCTGCCGATGCTGAAACCGACGATAAAGTCTTCCAGATCCGTCGGCGTGACCAGCATCACCGCCTGGCTGATGTCGTTATAGGCGATCGCCAACGCCACTTCTTCCGCCAACGCAGTGCTGGCGACCTCTGTGTGTTCGAGATTGCAGTATTGATAGCTCTGGCTGGCGGCGGGCGCGGGCGTTTCAGAGGCGGGCGCCGCGCAGACTGGGCGCTTGGCGTTCATGGGGCAGTACCACCGGCGGATTGATCAGTGTTTAGACTAGGCGCGACAAAGCGTCGCGTCTAATTGCCAGTACTGATCTACCGATAGATGGCGTCGATCAAGACTCGGTTTGCGATTTCTGAAACAGCGCGAAACACGCCTCGGCCAACGCAGAGCGCGGTGCACTGCGGCGCATGATCAGCCCAAGACGCGCGAGGGTGTGGGCATCCTCGATAGGTTGCAGGCGCAAGTGCTCGGTGAGCGCATCCAGGCCGCCGTCCAGCGGCATTACCGCGCAGCACAGTCCGCCGTGCACCGCTTGTAACAACTGATGGACGGCATCGGTCTGCAGCAGCGGTTGGGGGTTGAGCCCACGGCTGTGGAAGTTGTGGTCGATGGACTGGCGAAAGTGCATACCGCTGGTGAGCATGCCCAAAGGCAACTCGATCAGTGCTTCCCAGCTCAACGGCTTGTCACCAAAGCTGAAGAACCGCTGGTCGTAGAGCAAGCCCATGCGGGTTTCTCCCAGGGCCAGCGAGTCAAAGCGTTCATTATCCAAACGTTCCAGATAAGAGACGCCCAGGTCCAAGCGGTTGCTCGCCAATTGTTCAAGGATTTGTTCGGAGCTCAGGGCCGAGAGCTCAAAGCGCAGGCTCGGGTGCTCTTTATGCAGTTGCTGCATCAACGCCAACGGATCAAAGCTCGACAGTGGCACCACGCCCAAACGCAATGTGCCCACCAGGTTGCCGCGACAGGCAGCGGCTTCAGCCTGCAAACCGTCATACGCCGCCAGCACGGTGCGGGCCCACGCCAGCACCCGTTCGCCGGGCGCGGTGAAACCTTCGAAACGCTGGCCGCGATTGACCAACGGCAAGTCCAGCTCTTCTTCGAGGCTGCGCAGGCGCATCGACAGGGTGGGCTGGGTGATGTGGCAACGTGCCGCTGCCTGGCCGAAGTGACGGGTTTCGTCGAGGGCGATGAGGAATTTCAGCTGTTTGATGTCCATCTTCGCTCCAGGGCTTATTCCAATGGCGGGGGGATTCTAGCGCGTTTGGGTCTTTGGCCGGGCTGGAACCCAAATCTGTAGGACTGGTCTAGTCTTGGGCATCTGGAATACAACTACCAAGGAGAGCGCACTAATGAGTATTTTCAGCTTTATCAAAGAAGCCGGCGAAAAGCTTGTCGACCTGTTGACGCCGGGTAATGCGAACGCGAGTGAGCAGTTGAAAGACCACGTGTCGAAGGTGGGTCTGGGGAATCCGAATGTGCAGGCCACGGTGGATGGCGACAAGGTGACCGTGACGGGGGAGGTCGCTACCCAGGAAGAGAAAGAGAAAATCCTGCTGGCGCTGGGCAACATCGCCGGTGTTGCCAGTGTGGATGACCAGATCACTGTTTCCGGGCCGGCGGTTGCCGCTGCCCGTTTCGTCGTAGTGAAAAAGGGCGACACCCTGAGTGCGATCTCGCTGGCGGTGTACGGCAACGCCAATCAGTACAACAAGATTTTCGAGGCCAACAAGCCGTTGTTGTCGCACCCGGACAAGATCTACCCGGGTCAGACACTGCGTATCCCTGAGTAAAAGTGTGGGAGGGGCTTGCCCCCTCCCACATTGGGTTCAGAGTCCCGCAATGAGGTCGCGGTAGTCCTCTACTGCTGCAAACTCCGCCGTGTCCTTGGGGCCTTTTTTACTGTCCGGCTCTTTTACCGCCAGCAGATGCCCTACACCAAAATCCCTGGCGCTACGCAGGATCGGCAAGGTGTCGTCGATAAACAGGCTGCGCGAAGGATCAAACTGGATGTCAGCGTGCAGGGCATCCCAGAATTGCGGGGTTTCCTTGGCAAAACCGTAGTCATGAGAGCTGATCAATCGCTCGAAATACGGCGCCAGTTCAATGCGTTCCAGCTTCAATGACAGCGAATCACGATGGGCGTTGGTGATCAGGATCACACGCTTGCCGGCCTGTTTGATCGCGGCCAGAAAGGTGTCGGCATCCGCGCGCAAGGCGATCAAATGGGCGGTTTCCAGCTTGAGCTCGCGCACCGGGATCTTCAGTTCCGCGCTCCAGAAATCCAGGCAATACCATTGCAACTGTCCGGCGTTACGCTCGAACAGTGGCAGCAATTCCATCTCGGCCATGGCCCGGCTCACCCCATGCAACTCGGCGTAACGCTGGGGCAGGTGTTCCATCCAGAAGTGGTTGTCGTAATGCAGATCCAGCAAGGTGCCGTCCATGTCCAGCAGGACGGTGTCGATGGCGTGCCAGGGCAAAGAGGGCATGGGGCGTTCTCATGTAAGTAAAGATATCCGACACAGACAATCGGAAAAGCCACGGTATAGTAACCCGATCACGCCAAGGAGCCGCTTATGCGCCAGAAACCCACCGTCCTCGCCCGCGAAATAGTCGCCAGTAGCCGTTTGTTCCGCGTGGAGGAAGTGCAATTGCGCTTTTCCAATGGCGTTGAACGGACCTACGAGCGCCTGGTGGGGCGTGGTGCCGGCTACGGCGCGGTGATGATCGTGGCGATGATCGACGAAGATCATGCCTTGCTGGTGGAAGAGTACTGCGGCGGTACCGACGAATATGAGTTGTCCTTGCCCAAGGGCCTGATCGAACCGGGCGAGGACGTGCTGGCGGCGGCAGACCGTGAGCTCAAGGAAGAAGCCGGCTACGGCGCGCGACAGTTGGAACACATTACCGAGCTGTCGCTGTCGCCTGGTTATATGAGCCAGAAAATCCAGGTGGTGCTGGCCACCGATCTCTATGAAGAGCGCCTGGAAGGCGATGAGCCCGAGCCGATGCGCGTGGACCGGGTCAACCTGCGCGAGCTATCGCAGTTGGCGCAAAACGAGCAATTCAGTGAAGGTCGCGCCTTGGCGGCGTTGTACCTGGTACGAGACCTGTTGATCCAGCGTGGAGCGTTTAGCGCATGAGCGAACTGTTTTTAGGCCACTCGTTTATCGCCCCCGTGATCGAACTGGCTCGCCAGGCGGGAGAAGTCATCCTGCCGTACTGGCGCGCCGATGTGGCGGTGACCTCCAAGGCCGACGATTCGCCGGTGACGGCAGCAGATCTCGCCGCCCACCATCTGATTCTCGCTGGCCTTACCGCGCTGGACCCAAGTATTCCGGTGCTGTCCGAAGAGGACGCCGATATCGACCAGAGCGTGCGCGCCGGCTGGACGCGTTGGTGGCTGGTGGATCCGCTGGACGGCACCAAGGAATTTATCGCTGGCAGTGAAGAGTTCACCGTCAATATCGCCCTGATTGAACACGGGCGCGTGGTGTTCGGTGTGGTGTCGATGCCTACCAGTGGCCGTTGCTACTTTGGCGGTGCGGGGTTGGGCGCGTGGCGCTCCGATGTGAACGACGCACCCAAACAGATCCAGGTGCGCGCAGCGCCAGCGGTGGGTGAGGCGTTTACCGTGGTTGCCAGCCGTCGACATACCAGCCCCGAGCAGGAACGTTTGCTGGATGGGTTGAGCGCTGACCTGGGCGAGTTGAAGTTGGCGAATATCGGCAGCTCTTTGAAGTTCTGCCTGTTGGCCGAGGGCAGCGCCGACTGCTACCCGCGCCTGGCGCCGACTTCGCAGTGGGATACGGCGGCGGCTCAGGGCGTGCTGGAAGGCGCGGGAGGCGAGGTGCTGGAGTTGAGTGGTGAGCCGTTCAGCTACCCGGCGCGAGAATCGTTGCTGAACCCGTTTTTCCTGGCACTGCCGGCGAAGGCCGCGTGGCGTGAGCACTTGCTGACCTTGGCAAGATCTTAAAACCACCGCAGATCAAAATGTGGGAGGGGGCAAACCCCTCCCACATTTTTTTGTGTATTGGCTTCTAGCGGTGCAGGACGTATTGGCCGGTGAAGGCCACTGCGTGTTCCTCATCGCCCTCATTCACAATCCACGTCTCCAGCGCCAAGCGCGCCCGGCCGTAGCGCTTGTAGGTCGCCAAAAAGCGCCTCCACACTTTCTCCTCCGGCGCCGCGCACACGGCGGTCGCATCCCGCGTCACTGGCAGTGGATAACTGATCTGCCCTTCCTGAATCACGATATGCCCGTCTTCAACCCCTTCCTCGCGCAGTTGTAGGTGCAGCCAGCCCCAACCGGCCAGCACCGCGCCGCAGTAGAGGCTACCGCCGAACATGGTGCTCTTGTGGTTTATATTGGCTTGCAGGGGCAGGTGCAGCCGCAGTTGCCCGCCTTGCCAGTCGAGCACCTTGAGGCCCATTTCCCGGGTCAGGGGGATGTCGTGGTGCAGGACGGATTCCAGGTAACGGCTGTCGCGGCTCATGGGGGCCTCTTGGTGGGTGGGCAGGGTCATTCGTCGTCAGCGCTTTGGTTGGCGAAATTCAGGCCGTGCTTGCGCAGTTTGTCGTGCAAGGTCTTGCGCGGCACGCCGAGGGCTTCTGCGAGGCTGCGCATGGAGCTGTGGGGGCGGGTCAGTTCGGCGGCGATCAGGCTTTTCTCGAACTGCTCGACTTGCTCGCTCAAGCCGCCTGGCGTTGAAGTCAGCACGTTGCTGGCGGTATTGTCCGGCGTGCTGTCGAGTGCCAGTTCCAAGCCCAGCGCAAAGCGCTCGGCGGCGTTCTGCAATTCCCGCACATTGCCCGGCCAGTTGTGACGCAACAACAGTGCGCGTTGGCCCGGCTGCAGCTCGTGCAACGTCAGGCCGTGGCGGCTGCTGGCTTCGTCGGCGAAGTGCTGGAACAGCATCAACGCATCTTCACCGCGCTCGCGCAGCGGCGGAATGCGCAGCGGCGCGACGTTGAGACGGTAATACAAGTCGGCGCGGAAACGGCCCTGGTCGGCGGACTGGCGCAGGTCTTCCTTGGTGGCGGCGATGATACGGATATCCAGCGGGATCAGTTGATTGCCGCCCAGGCGTTCTACTACGCGCTCCTGCAACAGGCGCAGCAGTTTGACCTGTACATCCAGGCTCATGCTTTCAATTTCATCGAGGAACAAGGTCCCGCCGTTGGCAAATTCGAACTTGCCGATGCGGCGTTTCTGCGCCCCGGTAAAGGCGCCGGGTTCGTGGCCGAACAGTTCGCTTTCCACCACCGATTCCGCCAGGGCACCGGCGTTGATCGCCACAAACGGGCCGCTGCGGCGGCTCGACAGGTCGTGCAGTGCACGGGCCACAACTTCTTTGCCGGCGCCGGTTTCACCCAGGATCAGCACGTCGGCCTTGGTCGCCGCCAGTGCGCCGATCTGCTCGCGCAGCCGCAGCATCTGTGGCGAGTGGCCTACCAGGCGCGTGCTCAGTTGCTGGCGGTCGCTGAGGGCCAGACGCAGGCTGCGGTTGTCCAGTACCAGGCGGCGCAGGGCCAGAGCGCGACGTACGCTGTCGAGCAGCGAATCGCTGGCAAAGGGTTTTTCAAGGAAGTCATAGGCGCCGGCGCGCATGGCCTGTACCGCCAGCGGCACGTCGCCGTGGCCGGTGATCAGCAGCACCGGCAGGTCGGGGTCCTGGCCGTGGAGTTCAGCCAGCAGTTCCAGGCCGTCCATGCCGGGCATGCGGATGTCGCTGACCACGACGCCCGGCCAGTCCCGCGACAGGCGCGCGGTGAGGCCGGTGGCTTCGCCCAGGGTCAGGACTTTCAGCCCGGCCAGGTCCAGGGTCTGGCACAGGGCCTGACGCAGGTGCGGATCGTCGTCGATCAACACCACCTGAATCTGGTTATCGATACTCATACACTGCGGTCCTCGGACGGTTGCAGACTGACGCCCGGCGAGCCGGCACGCAATTTCAGGGTTAACAGCGCGCCACCTTCCTTGTGGTTGGCGAACGACAGTTCGCCGCCAAAGGCACGCATCAGGGTCTCACAGATCGCCAGGCCCAACCCCAGGCCCTGGGTGCGGGTCTTGGTGGTGTAAAACGGCTCGCTGGCGCGGCCCAGCGCTTCCATGCAAAACCCTGGGCCATTGTCGCGAATGTACAGATTGACGCCCTGTGCGGTGGTTTCGGCACTCAGCCAGAGTTTGCGCGGTGGGCCTTTTTCGGTGAGGGCGTCGAGGGCGTTGGCCAGCAGGTTGCCCAGCACTTGGCGCAGACGGGTTTCGCCGGCCTGCACCCACAGCGTTGCTTCCGGCAGGTCACGGATCAGTTCCACTTCCATCGACCGCCGCCGCTTGGCCAACAGCGCGAGCGCGTCGTCCAGCGCCGGTTGCAGGGCCACGCTCTCCGGCGCATGCCGGTCGCGCCGGGCGAAGGCGCGCAGGTGGGCAATGATCGAGGCCATGCGCCCGGTCAGTTCGCTGATCAACTTGAGGTTGCCCCGCGCATCGGCGGTGCGTTCATGGTCCAGCAGGATCTCGGCGTTTTCCGCGTAGCTGCGAATCGCGGCCAGGGGCTGATTGAGTTCGTGGCTGATACTCGCCGACATGGTACCCAACGCCGACAGCTTGCCCGCCTGCACCAGATCATCCTGGGCGCGCACCAGTTCCTGCTGGGCGTGTTCGCGCTCCAGCACTTCTTGTTTGAGCCGCCGGTTCAGGCCTTCCAGATCGCTGGTCCGTTCGACCACTCGGGCTTCCAGCTCGCGACGCGCCTTGGCTTCAAACGCGATGCGATCCAGGTAATGGCGGCGTCGTTGCATCATCAAACCGAGCAGCAACATCAGCACCAGCAGCGTGGCGCCGCCCACCGCAACCACCGTGCGCACCGGGCGGCTGATCAAGGATTGCGGCGCGAGGATTTCCACATTCCAGCCGGTCTCGGCGATGGCCGTGGATTGGCGCAGCCACGCGGTGCTGCTCAGGCTCAGCGGCTGTGGGTCGCGGGTCGGGTAGGGCTGGATCGCAATGATCGCCTGGCGTTCTTCGTCAGTCAGTGGCCGAGTGGCACGGAACCGCCATTGCGGGCGCGAGGTGAGGATCACCACGCCGTTGTGGTCGGTGACCAGCAGTTGTTCAGGCGTGTTGCCCCACAGGCTTTCGGTGTGGTCCAGGTCGACCTTGACCACCAGCACGCCGATGATTTTGTCACCCTCGCGCACGGCGGCGGCGAAGAAGTAACCGCGTTTGGCCGACGTAGTCCCCAGGCCGAAAAACCGCCCCAGGCGCCCGGCCATGGCTTCGCTGAAGTAGGGGCGGAACGAGAAGTTGCGCCCGACAAAACTGTCCTGTTTATCCCAGTTCGAGGCGGCGAGGGTCTTGCCGGTGGTATCCATCAGGTACATCACTTCCACCCCGGCCTGGGCGGCGACGTCCTTGAGCAGCAGGTTGGCGTTGACCTGGTGGCTGCTGACGTTCGGCGCCTCCAGCACGGTGCGCAGGGCGGGCAAGTCGCCCAGGATCTGTGGCAGCACTTCATAGCGGTGCAGGGTGCCCAGCAGGTTGGCGACGTACAGGTCGAGGGTCTGGCGGTTCTGCCCGGCCAGTTCGCTGCGGTAGTAGCGCTCGGCCAAGTGCTCCAACGGCCACAGCAGCGGTGCCAGGCACAACGCCAGCAGGGCGAGGCTGCGCCAGCGGGGTCTTCGCGGAAGGGATGGAGTCATGGGAGTCGTGCGCCTGTGGGTACAGACGCATTATGCCTAGTGCTGCTGTGCAAGACACTCGCGCAATGCGTCTTGCCAGTGTGGCTGGCTGACGTGCCACTGTTGCTGCAGGCGGCGGCAATCGAGGCGCGAGTTCAGTGGGCGCCTGGCGGGCGTCGGATAGGCGCTGGAGGGGATCGCCTCAAGTTCAGCACACTGTTTCCCTTCGGCGCGCAGGTGTTCGCCAATCGCCTGGGCGAAGCCGAACCACGACGTCTCACCTTGGGCCGTCAGGTGATAGACGCCCCATTCGCCGGTCTTGCCGGCCTG
This sequence comes from Pseudomonas arvensis, assembly GCF_056688935.1. Taxonomy (NCBI): domain Bacteria; kingdom Pseudomonadati; phylum Pseudomonadota; class Gammaproteobacteria; order Pseudomonadales; family Pseudomonadaceae; genus Pseudomonas; species Pseudomonas arvensis. The sequence continues at coordinate 276,388 of NZ_CP162038.1, forward strand.
CCAACGCTCGATCAATGCGCGGGTGCTGCCGGCAATGGTACCGGCCCATGTTGGCGCGCCAATCTGGTCAGCCACGATGCGCATCTGCGGTTTCTCTTGCAGCAGACGTTGCATGGTCAGCAGGAAATTCTTGCCCGTGTTGGAGTAGACCCAGCTGGTGCGCAGAATCAGGTATTCGCCGCCCACCGCTGCAATCGCCTGCTCGCCCGCCAGCTTGCTCTGGCCGTACACGCCCAATGGGTTCGGCGTGTCGACCTCGGTGTAGGGCGCAGCCTTGCTGCCGTCGAACACGTAGTCGGTGGAGTAGTGAATCAGCGGAATGCCCAGAGCCTTGGCTTCCTCGGCGAGGATGCCGGGGGCGATGGCGTTGATGGCGAAGGCGGCGTCCGGTTCGCTTTCGGCCTGATCGACCGCCGTGTGGGCGGCGGCGTTGATGATCAGGTCGGGGCGATGGGCGCGGGTTTGCTCGCGGATCTGCTGCGGTTTGGCCAGGTCGAGCTGCTCGCGGCCGAGCACAATCAGTTCGCCAAGCCCCTGAAGGCGCTGTTGCAGTGCCTGGGAGACTTGGCCACGTTGGCCGGTAATCAGAATCTTCATGGGAACAGATCGGCCTCCATCAGCAGTTTGCCCGCCTGGTCCTTGGCGGACAGTTGGGGCGGCTCGGTCAGCTCCCAGTCGATAGCCAGCGTCGGGTCATTCCACAGGATGCTGCGCTCGGCGCTCGGTTGGTAGTAGTCAGTAGTCTTGTACAGGAACTCGGCGTAGTCGCTCAGCACTACAAACCCATGGGCAAACCCTTCCGGCACCCACAACTGGCGGTGGTTTTGCGCCGACAGGCGTACGCCCACCCACTGGCCGAAGTTCGGCGAGCTGCGGCGAATGTCCACGGCGACGTCGAGCACTTCGCCCGCCGTGACCCGCACCAGTTTGCCTTGGGTGTGCTCCAGTTGGTAATGCAGGCCCCGCAGCACGTTTTTTTGCGAGCGCGAGTGGTTGTCTTGCACAAACTCGCGCTTGAGCCCGGTGGCCTCGGCAAAGGCCCGGGCGTTGAAGCTTTCGTAGAAAAAACCGCGTTCGTCACCGAACACTTTTGGTTCGAGGATCAAGACGCCGGGAAGCGATGTATCGACGACATTCACTGGTTGTCTCCCGCCAGGGAATACAGGTACTGGCCATAACCGGTCTTGCCGAAGTATTTGGCGCGTTCGAGCAGGTGTTCGCGGTCGATCCAGCCGTTGCCATAGGCGATTTCTTCAAGGCACGCCACTTTGAGGCCCTGGCGGCGCTCGATGGTCTGCACGTACTGCGAGGCGTCGAGCAAACTGTCGTGGGTGCCGGTATCCAGCCAGGCGAAACCCCGACCAAAGCGCTCCACCTGCAAGTCACCGCGCTTGAGGTAAGCGTTGTTGACGTCGGTGATTTCCAGTTCGCCTCGGGCGGAGGGTTTGACCGCCTTGGCGATGTTGATCACGTCATTGTCGTAGAAATACAGGCCGGTGACGGCATAGCTGGATTTCGGCACGGCGGGTTTTTCTTCGATGGACAGGGCGCGACCTTCGCTGTCGAAGTCGATCACGCCGAAGCGCTCCGGATCTCTGACCCAATAGCCAAACACCGTGGCGCCTTTGCCGCGATTCACCGCCGCATGCAACTGCTCGCTGAAGCGCTGGCCGTGAAAGATGTTGTCGCCCAGGATCAGGCATACGGGGTCGTTGCCGATGAACTGCTCGCCAATCAGGAAGGCTTGCGCCAGCCCGTCCGGCTTCGGTTGCTCGGCGTAGCTGAAGGTCACGCCAAACTGGCTGCCGTCACCCAGCAGGTTGCGGTATTGCGGTAAGTCCGCCGGGGTGGAAATCACCAGGATCTCCTTGATGCCGGCCAGCATCAGTACCGAGATCGGGTAGTAGATCATCGGCTTGTCGTAGACCGGCAGCAGTTGTTTGGAGACACCCAGCGTGATGGGGTGCAGGCGCGTGCCGGAGCCACCGGCCAATACGATTCCTTTCATCATGCGATCAGATCCCTCATGTCGGTGTTGCCCAATCGTTCACCCTGATAACTGCCATCCTGGACCCTGCGGCACCATTCCAGGTTATCGAGGTACCACTGCACGGTTTTGCGCAGCCCGGTTTCAAAGGTTTCTTCGGGTACCCAGCCCAGCTCGCGCTCGATTTTGCTGGCGTCGATCGCGTAGCGTTGGTCGTGGCCTGGACGGTCTTTCACGAACGTGATCAGGTCGGTGTAGTGCTCGACGCCCTGCGGGTGTCGGGGTGCCAATTCCTCCAGCAAGTGGCAGATGCTGCGCACGACGTCGATGTTCTTTTGCTCGTTGTGGCCGCCGATGTTGTACGTCTCGCCGACCGCGCCGTGCGTCACGACGGTGAGCAGCGCACGCGCATGGTCCTCTACAAACAACCAGTCGCGCACTTGCAAACCATCACCATAGACCGGCAACGGCTTGCCCGCGAGGGCGTTGAGGATCACCAGCGGGATCAGCTTTTCAGGAAAGTGGAAGGGGCCGTAGTTGTTCGAGCAGTTGGTCAGCAGCACGGGCAGACCATAGGTGCGCTGCCAGGCGCGGACCAGGTGGTCGGACGCGGCTTTGCTGGCCGAGTAGGGCGAGCTGGGCGCGTAGGGCGTGGTTTCGGTAAACAGATCGTCCACGCCGTGGAGGTCGCCGTAGACCTCATCGGTCGAAATATGGTGGAAGCGAAACGCGCTCTTGTCCGGTCCGGACAGTGTTTGCCAGTAGCCTCGTGCAGCTTCCAGCAGGCTGTAGGTGCCGACGATATTGGTCTGGATAAAATCCGACGGACCGTCAATCGAACGGTCGACGTGGGATTCAGCGGCCAGGTGCATGATCGCGTGGGGCTCGAAGCGCGCGAGCACGGCGCTGACGGTGGCCTGGTCGATGATGTCGGCCTGGACAAACTCATAGCGGCTATCGGACGCGATGCTGGTCAGCGATTCCAGATTGCCGGCGTAGGTGAGTTTGTCGAGGTTGAGCACTTCATGCTCGGTGTGCTGAATCAGGTGACGTATCAAAGCAGAACCGATAAAACCGGCGCCACCGGTAATGAGAATGCGCATGACGGGGGCCCTTTTTCCTTAGACGGACGTTCAGTGAGTGGAGCATAGCGGGTGTTATGGCGCTGGTCAGGGCGGTCTGTGTGTGGGGGTTGCGCAAGCCCCCCGAACAATGGCGATATACACGTCTAAAAAATTGAGGCCACCCCCATGCTGCTCGCCACGTTGATCCACCGTGCCAGTCTACCCTGCCCGCAAGTAGGCCCCGATCAGGCGGCTCAACTCCTTGCGCAGCATTACGGCCTTAGTGGCACGTTGCAGTCACTGGGCAGCCAGCAAGACCTCAATTACAAAGTCGACAGCTCCCGTGGCCGGTTTGTTCTCAAAATCTGCCGGGGCGACTACGCGGCGGTGGAGTTGCATGCCCAGCACGCGGCCCTCAACACATTGCAGGGCGTGCGCGTGCCCAAGGTCATCAAGGCACTGAGCGGTGAGGAGCTGCTGACCGTGACGCTCGACGGCCAAACCCTGCACCTGCGGTTGCTGGACTACATCGACGGTCAGCCGTTGACCCATCTGCCGCATTTGGGGCGCGATGTGATTGCAGGCTTCGGTGACCTGTGCGGTCGCATGAGCCTCGCGCTGGCTGGCTTCACCCACCCTGGCCTGGAGCGCACCCTGCAATGGGACCCGCGCCATGCCAGTGAACTGATCACCCACCTGTTGGCCACCTTGGAAAACCTGCCCCACCGGGCCGCGCTGGAACAGATCGCCGAACAGGTTGAAGCGCGCATCCGCCCCTTGGCCGAGCGCCTGCCGTGGCAGGCTGTGCACATGGACATCACTGACGACAACGTGGTGTGGCAACGCGATGCCCAGCGGCACTGGCAACTTCAGGGCGTTATCGATTTCGGCGACCTGGTGCACACCTGGCGCATTGCCGACCTGTCGGTGACCTGCGCCGCCCTGTTGCACCATGCCGATGGCGACCCGTTTGCCATCCTGCCGGCGGTCCAGGCGTGTCATGCGGTTACGCCGCTGCAACGTGAGGAATTGCAGGCGCTGTGGCCGCTGATCGTCGCCCGTGCGGCAGTGCTGGTGTTGAGCAGCGAACAGCAGCAGCGTCTGGATCCGGATAACGCCTACCTGTTGAAAAACGCCGAACACGAGTGGGAAATTTTCCATGTAGCGACGTCGGTGCCATTTGAACTGATGGCGGCTGCGATTCTCAGCAGTGTCGGCGAGACGCTGGCGTCGATTGCCTGCGAGGACTTCGCCCCGTTGCTCCCCGGTCTGGTGGGGCGGGAGTTTGCGCTGATCGACCTGGGCGTGCTCAGTCCGCATTTCGAGGCGGGCAATTGGGAAACGCCAGGGGTTGACCGTCGGTTATTGGGTGAAGCCGCAACCGTGCATGGGTTGGCGGCCAGTCGGTATGGGCAATATCGGCTGTCGCGTACCTGCCCGGACAGTGCCGCCGAGCCGGACACTTTCGCGCTCCATGTAGAGCTGCATTTGCCCCATGGCACGTTGATGGAAGTGCCTTTTGCCGGGACGCTGCATCAGGGCGGCGATGGCCTTGTGAGTGTGCGAGGCGTCGAGCTGAGCGTACGGCTATGGGGAGTGAACACCTCATTGAAGCCGGGCTCATTGCTGGTAAAAGGGCAAGTTCTGGGCGAGGTTCGTGCGCCGCTGACCGTGCAACTGTGCCGTGCCGAACTCGAACCGCCGCTGTTTTGCACGCCGTCTCGCGCCTTGGCCTGGCAAGCCTTGTGCCCATCGCCCGCCGCCTTGCTGGGGCTGGCATGCGATGCCGAACCGGAGCTGGACCCTCACGCGCTGCTGGCCCGCCGTGACGCCAGTTTTGCCCGGTCGCAAAAACACTATTACGTCGATCCGCCACGCATCGAACGCGGCTGGCGCAACCACCTGATCGACATGCAGGGCCGGTCCTACCTGGACATGCTCAATAACGTCGCGGTGCTGGGCCATGGCCACCCACGCATGGCGGCGGTGGCGGCGCGGCAATGGTCGCTGCTCAATACCAATTCGCGGTTTCACTATGCCGCAATTGCCGAGTTTTCCGAGCGCTTGCTGGCGTTGGCGCCGGCGGGCATGGACCGGGTGTTCCTGGTCAACAGCGGCACCGAGGCCAACGACCTGGCCATCCGCCTGGCCTGGGCCTACAGCGGCGGGCGCGACATGCTCAGTGTGTTGGAGGCTTATCACGGCTGGTCAGTGGCGGCGGATGCGGTGTCCACCTCGATCGCCGACAACCCCCAGGCGCTGAGCAGCCGCCCGGACTGGGTGCACCCGGTGACTGCGCCGAATACTTATCGCGGTGAATTCCGTGGGCAGGACAGCGCGCCGGACTACGTACGAAGCGTGGAACACAACCTGGCGAAAATCGCCGCAAGCAAACGTCAGTTGGCCGGGTTTATCTGTGAGCCGGTGTACGGCAATGCCGGTGGCATCTCTCTGCCGCCGGGTTATTTGCAGCAGGTGTACGGGTTGGTTCGCGCCCAGGGCGGCGTGTGCATCGCCGATGAGGTGCAGGTGGGTTACGGCCGCATGGGGCATTTCTTCTGGGGCTTTGAAGAGCAGGGCGTGGTGCCCGACATCATTACCATGGCCAAGGGCATGGGCAACGGCCAGCCACTCGGCGCCGTGATTACGCGTCGAGACATTGCCGAGGCGCTGGAGGCTGAAGGGTATTTCTTCTCGTCGTCAGGGGGCAGCCCGGTGAGTTGCCGCATCGGCATGGCGGTGCTGGACGTGATGGAGGAAGAAAAATTGTGGGAAAACGCCCAAGAGGTAGGCGGGCATTTCAAGGCGCGCTTGGAAGCACTCATTGATCGCCACCCCTTGGTGGGTGCGGTTCACGGTTCCGGTTTTTATCTGGGCCTGGAGTTGGTGCGCGATCGGCAAACCCTGGAGCCGGCGACTGAAGAGACCACGCTGCTGTGCGACCGTCTGCGCGAGTTGGGGATTTTCATGCAACCGACCGGTGACTACCTGAACATCCTCAAAATCAAGCCGCCGATGGTGACGTCTAAACGGAGCGTGGACTTTTTTGTCGACATGCTGTCGAAGGTGCTCGATGAGCACTTGTGATTAATCGATTGTTATCGGTTATTCCCTGTCATATTTATCGATCATGCTGTTTGATTGCTTTTAAAGCCGATTTTTATCCGTTATAAAGTCGGCCTCTACCCCCCCCATTCGGAGCCCTGATCGCCATGACCACCCTGCACAGCACACCCCGCGCCGATGGCTTCCACATGCCCGCCGAATGGGCGCCACAGACGCAAACGTGGATGGTCTGGCCCGAGCGCCCCGACAACTGGCGTCTGGGTGGTAAACCGGCGCAGGCGGCGCACGTGGCGGTGGCCAAGGCCATTGCACGGTTTGAACCGGTGACCGTGGCGGTTTCTGCCGGCCAGTACGAAAACGCCCGCGCCCGTTTGGACGTGCCGAATATTCGTGTGGTGGAAATGTCCAGCGACGACGCCTGGGTACGCGACACCGGCCCGACGTTCGTGATCAACAACAGCGGCGAAGTGCGCGGCGTGAACTGGGATTTCAACGCCTGGGGCGGTTTTGATGGCGGGCTGTACTCGCCGTGGAATCGCGACTCACAGGTGGGCGGCAAGATCCTTGAAATAGAACGTGCGCCGCGTTACCGCACCGAAGGTTTTGTGCTGGAAGGCGGTTCGATTCATGTCGACGGCGAAGGCACGCTGATCACCACCGAAGAATGCCTGCTCAACCGCAATCGCAACCCGCACCTCGACCGCGCCCAGATTGAAGCGGTGCTGAGTGCCAACCTGGCTGTGGATAAGATCATCTGGCTTCCGGATGGCCTGTTTAACGACGAAACCGACGGCCATGTGGATAACTTCTGCTGCTACGTGCGCCCTGGCGAAGTGTTGCTGGCCTGGACCGACGATGTGCAAGACCCGAACTACGCACGCTGCCACGCGGCCATGGACGTGCTGCAAAGCAACACCGACGCCCAGGGCCGCCCGTTTACAGTGCATAAAATGCCGATCCCGGGGCCGCTGTACGCCACGCAGGAAGAGTGTGCAGGTGTCGATCCGGTGGACGGCACCCAGGAACGCAACCCGACCGTGCGGTTGGCCGGTTCCTACGTCAACTTCCTGATCGTCAACGGCGGCGTCATCGCGCCAAGTTTCGACGACCCGCTGGACAGCGAAGCCAAGGCCATCCTGCAGAACCTGTTCCCGCAACACGAAGTGGTGATGGTGCCCGGCCGTGAACTGTTACTGGGCGGCGGCAATATCCACTGCCTGACCCAACAGCAACCGGCCCCGCACAAAAACTGAGTGCAGTTGTAACAGCGCCTTTCCAGAAGTGAGGCGCTACTCGGTATCAGCGCCCACAGCAAGCCCCCGGCCCCGTAAGGCCGGGGGCTTTTTTATGTCTATCTGCCTGTAGATACGCCACATTGGCATAGCTCTTGTATCGGTGTTGCCACAGCGGCCCAAGGTGATGACTGCGCGGTTCTGTCATAAACCTTGAGTAAGTTAGCCGCTCAAGCAGTAGGAGAGAGCGCTGAAATGAACGCCGATATCAACCCGATGTACACGCGCACCTTCCACCCTTCACGGGTTAACAACGACACGATCCATGCGCTGGGGCAGTGGTTGAAGGAGCACGGCACGCGGCAGGCCCGGCAGCAGCCGGATCTGCGCAGCGTGATGAGTGAACGCTACCCGGTGGGGCTGTTCAGCGAGGATGAAGTGCATGCGTTGTGTGAGTTGATGTGTAACTGAAGCGTAGATACATCCAGCACCACACAACCCCGTAGCAGCTGTCGAGCGCAAGGGTTGCGCGATTACTAGAAACTGTACGTGCCCGTTACCACCAGGTTACGCGGCTCGCCCGGCTGAATCTGCGCCACGCTGGTCGCCGATTCGTAGTAAGTCTTGTCGGCGATGTTGTTCAGCGCCGCCCGTACATCCCATTCCTTATGGCGGAACCCGACCAGTCCATCCCAAGTGCCATAACCGGGTAGGACCACGGTGTTGAGGTTGTCAGCGTAACGGTCGCCCACCAGCGTCAGGCCGGTTTCCGCGTACCAGCCCATTTCCGGTTTCCAGGTGATAAACAGGCTCGCATTGCGCTTGGCCACATCGCTGACGCGTTTGCCCTCAAAGCCGTTGTTGTCCTTCTCGACCTTGGCATCCTGCACGCCGATACCGCCGCGTACAGACCAGTTGCCGACGATCTTGCCGGTGGCGGTCAGCTCCACGCCACGCGAGCGTTGCAGGCCACTGAGCAGGGTGATGGTACGGTCCAGCGGGTCGCTGGTGCGGCGGTTGTAGAGTTCCAGTTCGTACACCGCCAGAGTGGTGCTCAAGCGGTCGTCGAGCCAGTCGCTTTTCACGCCGATTTCTTTCTGCTTGGTCATCTCGGGGCTCAGGTCGTTGACGCTGCCGGCGGCGTTGGGGGTGATGCCGATCAAACCGCCACCGGCCGGGGAGAACGTCTTGCTCCATGACGCATAAAACGAGTGGTGTTCCAGAGGCGTCCACACCAGGCCGAAACGTGGGCTGGCCTTGCGGCTGTCGACCTCCTGCTGAATATGGGTCAGCTTGTTTTTGGTGCTCACTTCAAACATGTCGTAACGCACGCCGGCCAGCACTTGCCATTGATCATTCAGGCGCAATTGGTCCTGGACGTAAATGGCGCGGCTTTCGACTTCGGTGTGGTTGTTGCTCGACACGTTCATGCGCCCGGTGTGGCTCAGATGACGATTCGGCTGGTTGAGGTCAAGCGCCGGTACGGTCGGGCCAGCACTGTACAGCTTCGGATCGCGACGTTGACTGCCCAGCTCAAGGCCGGTGAGCAGGCGGTGTTCCAGGCCGTAGGTGCTGAAGCTGCCTTCGAGCTCGACGTTGTTGAAAATGTTGAGGGTGGTCAGGTCCTGTTGCCAGCGTTGGCGCGTCACGCTGTTGTTCAAACGGTTGTAGGCGGTTTGGTAGGTGTTGTCGAAATCGCTGTCGAGCTTGAACACGCCGAGGGTCTGGCGCAGTTGCCAGTTATCGTTGAGCTCATAGGTCAGCTTGGAGCGCAGGGACTGAGTTTTGTCGTCGATGTAGTCGCGGCCGTCGCCGTAGGTGGTGCTGCGGCTCACATCCGCCGGGCGCCCGTTGACGCCGGGCACGCCGCGATCCGGCGTGCGGTTGTAGCGGCTGTATTCGTATTGCACCAGCCAGTTCAGGTCAGGCGTGAGCTGCCAGCTCATGGACGGCGCAAACAGTTGGCGACTACCGCTGATGTCATCGCGAAAGCTATTGTTGTCCTGGTTGCCCATGTTCAGGCGCAGGCTGATGTTATCGGTGGGGTCAGTGCTCAGGTCCGCATACAGACTGCGCATATCATTGCTGCCGCCCTGTGCCTCGATGCTCGACTTGTGCCCGGCCGTTGGGAGCTTGCTCACGCGGTTGACGATCCCTCCCTGACCGCCTCGCCCGTAAAGCACTGCCGCCGGCCCTTTGAGCACTTCGATACGCTCGATGTTATGCAGATCGCGCACGTATTGGCTGTCGTCGCGAATGCCGTCCAGGTAGAAGTCATTGCTCGCGTCAAAACCACGGATGCGCACACTGTCGAAGCGCGTATCTGCGCCGCTGCTCACGTTGGGGATACCGCTCAACGCCTGGCCCAGGTCGTTGGTGCCGTAGGAGCGCAGGCTTTCGGTCTTCACCGAATCAATGGCCTGGGGCACATAACGCACCGCAGTGGCGGTGCGTGTCGCAGTGCTGGTTTCCTTGACACGCGGGTCGTCCTCGTCAGCTTCGGCGCTGATCGAGGTTTCGGGCAAGGTGGTGGCCGCACAGGCAAAACCGGCAGACAACAGAACAGAGAGCCCAAGAGTGATGGGCGTCAGGCGAGGGGCAGGCATGGGGAAATGTATCCAAAGTGTTTGGGAGGAAAAGCGCGCTAATGGTAATGCTTTGCATTTGCGCGCGTTATCTATTACCAAACGTATCGGCTTTGAAATATGTTGCGAGATGTGTTCTTTGGCGATGCGCGACAGATTTTTTGTCGTTTTCAGAAAGGCCGTAGGCCGTTGCTTAGAATTATTTCGCCTAAATACAGACGATTCACGAAATTGACACATAGTTCAACGCGCGACTAGGATTGCGTCCAACGCCTGTGGCTAACCGCCATGACTCATCCAATAAGAAAAGGCCCGCGCCATGTTAAGTCGTCCGCGGGCCTTCTTTTTTTCGGAGAAAGTCGACACCAGAAAATGCGACATGGAGCCTGGTGTCACTGCGCGTACTCAACCAGAAATAAGGAATACAAGAAAATGTTGAAGCAACGGATGAGTCTGATCGCTCTGGGGATTTTGAGCGCATCGGCAGCAATGGCAAACGACCAGGAGCAATCCAAGGGTTTCGTTGAAGACAGCCACCTGAACATCGCAGCACGTAACGCTTACATCAGCCGTGACTACAAAAACGGCAAGCAAGACAAAGCCGAATGGGGCCAGGGCTTCATCGGCAAGTTCGAGTCCGGCTTCACCCAAGGCACCGTCGGTGTAGGTGTGGATGTGATCGGTCAATACGCGATTCGTCTGGACGGCGGCAAAGGCCGCAGCGGCGCGGGCGGTATCGACTTCTTCAAGAAAGGCGCCAGCGGCGCGGCAGCCGACGACCTGTCCAAAGGCGGCGCGGCGGTGAAGTTCCGCGTGTCGAACACCGTGCTCAAGTACGGCGATCAAATGCCGGCCGTGCCTGTGCTGCAGTACGACAACTCGCGTCTGTTGTCGGAAACCTACACCGGCACCTCGATCGTTTCCAAAGAGATCGAAGGTCTGCAACTGGATGCAGGTCGCTTCACCAAGGAAGCTCGCAAAAGTGCTGAAGGCACCGACAGCGGCAACCTGAAAAACATCAGCTACCTGGGCGGCAGCTACAAGTTCACCGAAAGCCTGTCCGCTGCGCTGTACGCGTCCGACATGGAAGACGTGCTGAAGAAGCAATACGTCAACGTGAACTACGTACTGGCCCTGCCAGAAAAGCAGTCGCTGACGTTTGACTTCAATGGCTACAAAACCAAGCTGGACAAGAGCTTTGCCTCGCAGCGCGGTGATGAAGACGCCCGCGACAACAAAATCTGGAGCCTCGGCGCCACCTGGGCTGTCGGCCCGCACACCTTCACCCTGGCCCACCAGCGCAGCACCGGCGACACCGGCTACCTGTACGGCGGCTATCGCGACAACACCCGCGACACCGGCATCGGCGACGGTGGCAACACCATCCTGCTGGCCAACTCCTACTGGTCCGACTTCAACGGCAAGGACGAGCGTTCGTGGCAAGCCGCGTACGGTATCGACTTCACCACCTTCGGTGTGCCTGGCTTGAGCTACAACGTGGCCTACGTGCGCGGTACCAACATTGACGACGGCAGCGGCCGCGGCAATGGCACCGAGCGTGAAATCTTCAACCAGTTCAAATACGTCGTTCAAAGCGGCCCGGCTAAAGACTTGAGCCTGCGTGCTCGCGCCTCGTGGTTGCGCGTTTCCAACAACGCCAGCAACTACAACGTTGGTGGTAACGAACTGCGTCTGTTCGCCGACTACCCGATCAACGTTTTCTAAGTGATCGCACGTCGCGCCTGATTCAAGGCGATAAAAAACCCCGACTGGTTCGGGGTTTTTTTATGGGCGCGGATCAGTCCTCGCGGCTCTGTAAAATACTGCGGGCCAGCGCCGCATTTTTGTAATCGAGCATCAAGGACAGCCCCTCGTAGGGCTCGATCTTTTTATTGTCGATACAAAGTTGTGCCATCAGCAGCAACACCTGGCGTTTCTTCTTATTGATGCGCACACCGGGTACGCCGAACGCCGCTTTGCGCGTCGCAGGTAAGGGCGCCTCAGGCGTCAATTGCAGCGTTATCCAAATACCCTGCACGAATTGCAGCGAGATCTCTTCGATATGTTCGATGGGCAGCGGCTGCGCCAGGTTATTGAACACAAAATGCTCAGGCGTCAGGCGCAATGCGGTCTGCGGCGCACGCTTGAATCGACGGATGCCCAGCCACAGGAGGCCCAGCCCGATAACACCCAGGCACGCACCTGCGCCGACCGCCGACAACGGCGTGCCTTTCAAACGCTCCGGTGCGAGCCAGACCCGGCTCAGGATAAACACCCCACCCAGCACAAAGGGCAGCCCCGCCAGCGCCATCAACGCGCCTCGCCATGCGCTGCCCTCATGCAATGCACGCTCGCCTTCGGCCGACGCGGCCAGGGTTTCCAGCAGGTGGGTATGCTCGGCGTTCTCCGACACTGCCACTTCCATCACATCGCCAGACAACTGCTCGCGCAGTGCCCGTGGTGCGCTGAAGCAGGCATCGATCTGCGCATTCGCCGCGTCGCTGTCCACCGTGCGGGTTGCGCTGCGCAGGGCATCGTCCAGCGACACGTTCAGCGCCTGCAGGCGTTCGCCGTTGGACGGATGGGAGTCGGTCGGATGGGGTTGATGAATCGCCAGGGCTTCGGGCGGCAGTTGCAATGGGCACTCACGCAAGGCCGCGAGCACGGCGTCGGGCAGATCTATTGCCGACCCGGCTTCACACACCGCCAACAATGACTCCTCAACGTGCGGCTGCAACACCGACACCCGCAACAGCGCCGACGCCGCCGCGGCATTGCCGACCAGCCGCGCACCGGCCGCATCCGCCAGCAATTCGCGCTCACGGCTCCAGTGGTTCACCGCGTCATCAAAGCGCTGCATGAAAAACACACCGAACATGAACGACGGCCGCATCAGCCGTCCCTGGACAAAATCGCTGGCCAGCATCGTGTCCAACAGCGCTTCCAGGCTGCGATTGACCCCGTCGTAGATTGGTAAAAAGCGCAGGCTGTAATCCGTGTCCTGCCCCGCAAAGTGCGCCAGCTCATGGCCGATCACCGCGCCGACTTCCTCGTGGCTCAACAGGCCCAGGTACAGCAGCGGCAGATGCAAGGTGCGCCCGCGCAGCGCCGTGTTCGCCGGTTGCACAGTGGCCTCGCTGGACGTCACGTAAAAGCTCTGGGCCAGGCTCACCACAATATGATCCGGCGGCAGCGCGCCGAGTTTGCCCGCCAGTTCATTCACATGGCGCCACAACCCTGGCGCCTGTTCGGGCGTGACCACCTGCCCGAACATCTCCAACGGTTCAGGCATGAACATCCCCAACATGTGACGCAACTGTTTAAGCAACTGCCAGATCGAGTACAAGCAAAACGCCGCAACCACCCCCAGCACCGCCATCAGTTTGACCTCGCCACTGCCCAGCCGGCCGATATGCCACATCGCCAGACCTTCGTAGCTCAACGCCAAAGCAACCGCTGCCGCCATTGCCACCACATGGCTGACCAGCACGTAAGGCAACAAACGGCTGCCCAGGGAGAACACGTGCAGCAACCTTTCCCGCGACTGCCGCGCCCGGCGTCCGGCCCAGTGCGTGCTGGCCAGCGCTGCCACACCGATCAATGCCGCCAGCAGGCCCAGGCCTATGACGCACGGTGCGACGGCGCGTAGCACGCGGTTGATCTTATGGGCCGTGGGCAGTTCGGATTCGATTTTTTCCAGGCGCGAGAGGGCCAGCTGTACGCTGATTTTTTCATGGGTCAGATCGAGCATGGTTGCCGGATCCTTGGCCGCCAGCGCCTGGAGTTGCTGTTTAGCGATGTCCACGGTGATGTGGTAATCGATCATTGCAGTGGTGGTTTCGTCAGCACGCTGACGCTCCCAGCCACCGAGGGCGGCCAGCAACAGCGGGAAAACGACCAGGAGGCAGATCAGTTTCAGGGCGTTCATGGGAGTCCGTTCACGACGCGGAGGGTGTTCAGGTTTATACCGAAAAAAGCGCCCCAAGCCGAGGCGCGCTTCTGTGGGATTGGGTATCTACACAACGCTCGAAGGCTGGCCCACAACTCTGTGGTGAGAGGGCAATACCATGGCTCGCCACCGAGCCGATGGACATGCGCGCCGAAGGCAGAAAAAGAGCATAACGGGGCAGAGATCACCAATCCTCACGACGCTCGGAATGCTGGTGAAGAATCCGAAAGACCATCACCCGGTCACCCTTCAAGCTATAGGTCGCTCGATACGCATACGTGGTGGTAATCAGCTCACGGCAGTCGGGCACTGGAGACGCTTTCCCTGCATTAGGAAAACGCTCCAGCATCTCCAGGCAGTGGAGGATGTGGAAGACGGCTGCCTCCCCCAATACCGCGCCGACTAAATCCTCGTAATGCTCGTAAATTCCATCCAGATCACTTTCCGCTTTGCTGCTTAACGCGATCTTCGGCACGTTTTGCCCACTTAGCCTTTACGGCATCCAAATCAGTGACGTTGCCGGCCTCAGCATCTGCAATGCCTTCCTGCACGGCTTTGAAATGCCAGGATTCATCGGCCACGTAGCGGCTCAAAGCCCGCTGCAGGTGATATTGACGATCTCGGTCGGTCGCCTTCGCCAGTTGATCCAACTCGTTGGCAAGTTCGGGCTTTACTCGGAAAGACAGAACGGGAGAGGCTGCCATAACGTTGCTCCGTACATTATCTGTATACGCTGTGTACACGGTATGCAGACGTTATGCTTCGGCTTATGGTGGGTCAATAGCGGTTTGTCGGTTTGGGGAAGGAGAAGGATTTACAGGCGAATGTCTGGGTTGTGTTGAACCAGAAACAACAAAGCCTCTGCATTTTTGCAGGGGCTTTGTCTTATATGATGCGGCACCAGGAGTCGAGGTTATTGATAATGATTTTTTAAAGTTTCTATATTTATTGAGGAGCTATCCTACCCCTATTCCTTATCCCTAATTGTATAATTGCCGGCGTTAGATATGCATCGTCGTACGGGTGGTTTGGGTATTTGTGAGAAAAAATACTAACTGAACGTTGAATCAGCTAGACGGCCAATTATAATCGAAGCAAAGCAGAAGATGGCGAGTGCCGTGACTCGATTTATCTTCAGTGCCGTACGTTGCGACTGTTTAGGGTCTTTGAATCGAGCTCCAAGATATATCCACGCAAATCCCACCGTAAAAGTCACAAACAAAAGCGCCACCATAAATTTTACGTAATTTCCCAGTTCAGTGAACGTACTGTCGTGTGCAATAAATGAAACAATCAGGAGGCCTTTGGGGTTGATCAGTGTAAGCAGAAAAAAGTGCTGCCAGGAAAATTGATCCTTGTCTTCTCCAAACGTAATATTTTTATTTCGCCATAGTGTATAGGATGTGAAAAAGAGATAGCCGGCTGCGCATACTTGTATAATTTTTATAGCCCAAGGGGCATATGCTGATACATAAAGTAATGCAACGCCCCATAGCGATACCTGAATCATATAAGCAATGGATTCGATAAAGGCAAGACGCCGAGACGAGCTGAATCCAAACATCATCCCCGCACGGAACAATAGGGTGTTAGTCGGTCCTGGTATTATTAGCAATAGCAAGAGTGCAGAGATAGTATCTAACATACGGGTAGTCCTCGGTTGGCCTATGCTTCTGATCTTATCGATAGATTTACACCGCCAGCATGAATGACCAAGCAACCGTCACTACCATTAAAGCTGCGAAGCTCACATTAAGTATTCGGCTCCAAGTGCGATGGACGAATAATTTGCGTAGCTTACTTCCGGCAAAAAGCCATAAGAAATCGAACACTACACAAACTGCCAGACAGATTGATGCTTTGGTAAACGGCTCCCATGTTGGCGTAATGCCTAGTGTAAAACTGCCTAGTAATGCGGCAAAGGCAGCATACGCTTTTATGTTCGCTACACCTAGCACGAAACCCGCACCAAGCCCCGGGCTTGTTGCTGTTTGCTCGTCATCGATTGGTGGCGCCGTAGCGATGGAATATGCTAGATAAAGAATATAAAGAATGGATACCCCTGTGAGCGTCACCCCCAGAAGAGGAAAGCTCTGAATAAAGATATATAAACCTGTAGTGACCAGTGCTAAGGCGATGATAAGTCCCACAGTAATGCCCGCGAAGAACAGGAGCGAGCGTCTCATGCCATATGCAGCGCCACTCGCTGCCAAGGCCAGTGTGGCCGGACCAGGACTGGCAAGTAGCGCGATGGCAGCAATGGTAAACGTGAACGTCGCTTGAAAAACAGACGGTAGGGTTTCGGACATGGTGCCTCCTTTGAACCACGAAAATACGGCTATTTGGGCAATCCATGTTCGTGGCAGTAGTACACGTTTCTATAGTTTTTCATGAAGTCGATCACCCCGTTGGCTACAGCCATCGGGTCCTCCCGGCGTAGCAATACCTTGGCAATTTGCTCGGCGATCCACCCCATCTCCATCTCTTTCATCCCTAGGCGGGTAATTTCAACCGTACCTAGACGAATACCTGTTTCTCTGTAAGGGTCGATATCCCAAGGCAATGGCATTTCGTTGGCAATAATGTTGGCGGCCTCCAGATGCTGGACCGCATCCCGGCCACACTCAAAGGGTTTTGAATCGATAACGATTTGATGAGTTTGGGTATAACCTTGCTCTCGATAAAATACCGTTACCCCTTGGTTCTCCAATGACCTAGCAAGCGCTTGGGCATTGAGAACCACTTGTGTCATGTAAGAGGTGCCGTACTCAAGCAATTCGGTTGTAGCTACTGCAAGCGCAGCCACGCGATTGATTTGGTGGCTGCCGGTCAATGTGGGGAAAATCGCTGTGTTGATGGGCACTGTTAATTCAGGATCGTTCCAGACAATGACTCCTCCTTGGGGGCCACTGAATGTTTTTCCCGAAGACCCGGTCATTAAGTCCGCCCCCTCTTTTAGTGGGTCTTGAAAAAGCCTGGCGGTAATCAACCCTAGCTGATGGGCAGCGTCGAAATAGACCTTCCCACCCCAGGGCGAAACGATATCCTTCATCTCCTTGATTGGAAGCGCAAATAGTGTGAGCGTCATTCCCAACCCGATTACCTCTGGTCTCAGGTCACAGGCGATCTCACTAAACCGATTAAGGTCTATCTCGCTTGTTTTGTGGATAAAAGGGATGTCCCAGACCTTCAGTCCTCTGACGCCAGGCGGTCCATTCGTCCTGTTGCTAGTGTCTCCGCCTCTGATTACCGGCACTGTCATGACGTTATCTTCAGGTCGAGCCAATGCAGTGTAGGCCGCTAGGACCGCGGCCATTCCACCCATTAATCTATGGTCGGCATACTTGGCATCAAATGCCATCTTCAGCAGTTCTACGCACAACGATTCCAGTTCGTCGATATTTTTCATGCCCGAGAAAAACCGGCTTTCACGACCGATATGCCCACCTGATGCGCGAGTACCCACTTCACTGGAAAGAAGTGCGCGCACGGATGGGCTAGTTGGGGACTCAGCCGCCACAAGATTGATGCACTGTTGCCCACGCCACTGTTCATTTCGTGTAACGGCAGCTCTTACTAGGTCGGCCATGGCGGAGTACGACTGAGCTTGTCTTAATAAATCGCTGGCGTTCTGGAGGCATTGGGCATCGTGCATGTTCTGAATCCCGTGAGGCCTATGGATAATGGGTAAGAGCCTTGCTTCAAGTCAGGCTTTTAGCGGCTTCAGCATGCTGGTTCTCCCACCAGCGATCATTGCCGTGCAGGTTCCGATCGAGATATTTTTCATCTGCCCATGTCATGTTCAGGATGATTCGAATAGCGTCTTCGTTGAGCGGAATCGTGCGATGGAGTGTCGTATCAGTACGAAGAAAATATATATCGCCAGTTTCAAACCCGTACGTTGCAATCGGGTTGTTGCACAGGATTTCATGGATTCGGGGGTTGGATTTATCCCAGGTAGTGTGAGGAACGCATTGCAGCATCCCGCCTTTGGATATCGGCGGCGTCTCGATTATCCAGATCAGTGCGAAACTGTAGTCGCCCCAATGCCAGCCATGAGTGTCACCTTTACGCTCCTGCTTCGTGATTAGGTATTCCTCGTCCTTGGAGACTGAAGCAATAATTTTGGTATCAGCGATCAGGGAAAGTATATCCAGCATGATTTCTGATTTGGATAATGTACTAATTAATTCGCTATTTTCCGCTATGAACTCGCTGCGCACGACGCTCATATATCGCGGCGTATTATCAGTGGTCGCCAGATGTAGATCTCTTCGCTCAATTTGGCGATCAATAAGCGCTTTTACCTCACCGGTAACTTGTTGGCGCAAGACGTCATCTACGACGTCACGCAATTTGATAAATCCATTTCGAGAGAACTCGTTACGCAGTGAAAATATCCTTTCTTCAGGGAAATTTTCTTTGTAATGCTTTTGCAGGATGGCCTTATCAAGTGTGTAATTCATTTCAATTCCTATAAAATAAACTGAAGCGGATATGGAAATGTTTAGATGCAAACTTTCATTTGAGCAGGTGGCGCTACGTGCGACCGCTCGAAAAAACAATAGGAGCCATTTTCGAAAAAATCTATGATTTTTTCATCGATCTATGGTATGTAAGTTTTTTAAGTGTTTTCTTCACTTTTCGTAAGGTTCGCCCGATGAAAAAGCTTACAAAAAGCGGTCAAAAGTTAGACTCTATTGATCGCGCCCTAATTTTGGCTCTCTACGAAAACTCCCGGACTTCCATCAGAGCGCTCAGCCGTCAAGTGGGGCTGTCAGCTCCAGGTTGCAGTGAGCGCATCAAGCGTTTGGAGATGGCAGGTGTAATTTCCGGATTTAGTTTGGAGTTAGACGCGCAAGCCCTAGGCTTTGCGCTGCAGGCACTGGTTCGGGTAAAGCCACTGCCAGGAAAGTTCCAAGAAGTTGAAGGGTTGATCAAGGTGCTTGAAGAATGTGTTATCTGCTACAAAATCACAGGTGACGATAGTTTTGTCTGCCATCTTTACATTGATTCTGTGCGTCATTTGGATGAAACCCTTCAGCAGATCACGCAATTAGCTGACACAAATACATCAATAATAAAAACAGTTGAGCGGAAGCTACCTGCGCTGTGATCATTAATTGAAGAGCGTAGGTGCGTAATATCGGTCCGCCCAGAATGTTGGGTGAACATTTAGTGTTGCGCTATGCGGCATGCGGTGTTTCTAATAGCAAGTACGTAGTAGTATCCAGCTCCTGAATATCCAAAGATGGTTTCCATACGTTCCTGTGTTGATTACTGTCGCTCATACATACAGTAACTTAGAATTAAAATGTGTTGCTTAGCTTAAACTGCCAAGGTTTTCCTCAGCGCTTTGGGAGTAAGCGCGTCGTCAGCAGATAGGGCTGGCATGTTGATTGGGAATGATCGTCCAGCTGACGATTTAGGAACCATACGAGATGTTTTCTCTGCCGAGTCCAAGGATTATTAACGTGCCAGCGTCCAAAAATAGCAATCTGAATAGCTTTAGCTTGGCGGCTGTGTCGCTGTCGAGTCGCGTGCGCGCCCGTCAGTATTCCGGCCATGAACACTTCCATATCAAATGTCTTAGTCATACGCGACTTCCAATGTAGGAAGCTACGACGTCGACTCTGCCATGCCCCAGTTCGTAGCTGATTTGCTAACGGCCACTTGATCAAGGTCTGGGTCAAGCCGACTGCAATTGCCACCGTTGACCGGGGCAGGATATTTGGTGAGCTGCTTGTAACGTTCACACGTGAATGCCGCACGTAGTTCGCTTTACTCGGACTCGGGACCTTCATGTACTGATCACCGCGAAGCGCTGCCATTGTCCGGTTAACGCTAGATAGCCGGTTCTGCGCGGTGGCGATGGCAAGGTCGCTTCGCTCGACCAAATTACAGTTGCGTGGGCTTTAGATTAGGTGAGGTCCATTCAGCATGGCGGCTTTGCAGCCCTGCTTGGATGGAGCCTCTTGGGCAAGCGGGTCAGCGAGATTTCGCATAAATCCCGCGCCCACGCCGCATGATGATGTTCTCCGCCACCAGCGCAATCGCCACGGGTTGAATTTCTTCAACCCGCACCTCGCGACCAACCGTCTTGGAATATTCCGCAGTTGCATCGGTAGAGAAAATCCCCGAGCATCGCCTTCCGTAGCCGCGATCCTGTTGAAAATCGCCTGAGCCAGGCTGGCCAGCTGTTCGACTTTTTCAAGCTCAATACTCGCCGCTGCCGAGCGTAAGGTGCTGGCGATTACGGGTAGGAAAACATCGGGTTCACCGTCCTGCTGCAAGAGTTGACGCAATGCCTTGAGCATTTCTTCAGGTCGATTGCCCAGGGTATTGAAGGTTTCGACTGCCGCCCCAAGTGAAGGGAGCTTTTCCTTCTTCACCGTCATTGCCAGTCGGTTGAGCAGGAATTCAACGTAATTCCCCTTTAGCAGCGGATACGCGGCTGATGTCGCGCTGGAAAACGCTTGGTTGCGTTTGGCGGTCAGCTCGCTGACCTGGGCTCTGTGGGAGCCTGTGCCGATGAAGAGGAAGTAGCCCGGCGTATTCGGGCGGGGGTTGATTGCGTCACGGGCAGCCTTGAGTGCCAGGAGCAGTTGGTTGCCATCGTCGGAGGAAATGGCCTGTTGCACCTCGTCGATGATCAGCACGAGATCGGTCTTGGCTTGGTCGACAATCTCTGTGAGTGCTTGCGCCAATGTGGTGCCGCCGGGGTTGCCGATTCTGTCGAGTTTGAAACCAAACTTGAATCCTGCTGCGCCTAGATCGACATTGCTGACGCGCTTGAGCGTTTCCAAGATTGAAGAGCCCGGCGTTTGCAGTTCTTTGAGGGTTTTGTGGATGGCGTTGTGCACGAGCGTCGCCGGGTTGGCCAGTGTGTCGCTCCAGAGGTCGACGTAAATGACCAGGGCGCTGAAATATGCGGCGCATGCAGTTATCCCTTTTTATGGATACCCCATAATTCTTGCCAATACATAATTCGGCATAAAGGATGAAATCTGGAGTTGTGGCCGAAAAGACGTGATTCAAAAGGAAACGAGGTGAAGCGGGAGGGGGGATCGAGGATGAATATCCCAGAAACAACAAAGCCCCTGCATTTCTGCAGGGGCTTCGTCTTATATGGTGCGGCACCAGACGAAGGGTATGTTTCTGCGGGGCTAGGTTTTTCGGGCGTCTGGAGTTCACTAGAAAATTCGGCGTACCCCAACTAGTAACTATAAATAAATCAGCTAGTTATGGCGCTTGGTGGAATCGAATTCGGGACTTTTAGATGTGAGCACATTGTCGGTCTGTAAGTAATTCAGAGCCGCATACGAATGGTAAACCCCCCTGAATTTGAACGTTGTCAATCATCTCTGTCGTAGAGAATAGGCAGAAATCCGCCAAAAGCTGTCGTGGCGACAGGCAGCAGACGGCCGATTCTGTTGAAAAAGTCGGCCATGATTTCCGCAGCTGAAAAGTACGCGTCCGAGATTGAAATCTTTACTTTCGGCAGAGGATGCCAGGCGCAGATTTCACGTAGCAGCGTGTAAAAAAGGCGTTTTCGCCGGTCAATGATCAGGCAGTTTTGGATAACCGACTTTTTCAACAGAATCGGCCAGAAGCGGTCATTCACTACTGAGGTGCTAAACCTTGATCAAACAAAGATAAGCAGACGACGACTTCGCGACCTCAGAAAGGAATTCGGTTTGGTTTTTAGCTTAAAAATTCGGCCCTTAATAGCAGATTAGCCACCGTCCCGAAGGCACTTATGTTTAATGTGTAAGTTACCGCTTATTTTCAATTGGTATGGTTTTAAATTTTGCGGGTTGTGCAAGAGATTAGACGCTCGCAGTCGTGAAGTTCAGCGATGTCGCTAAAGCCTTCTCAAATTGCTCCAACTCATCTCTACAAGATGCTCGGGCGTGGTCACTAACAGACTTTATTTCAGCAATGCTTTCAGCAAGACTTATATTATTTGTCAGCAGCATTTCTCTAGCAGCCACATGCGAGAGAAGATTTAAACATAAGCTTTTACCTTGATCGGTGACCCCTAAAAAAGTGACTGAATGATTTGTATTGTTTTGCTTGCGATCAAATATTATGTGTTCTTCGTAATAATGAAAGCTAGGGTGGAACATTTCTACAAAAGATTCGGGGCGGGGGTAATGTTTTTTCCCTGACTTTGAACTGTGCGCCCAACTGGTGGCGCTTTTTATATCATTGCAGCGATAACAGGCTACTGCCAAGTTAAAAAAGTGGAAAGTATACTGAACAAAGTGCTTTCTCGGTAATATGTGCTCAATAGGCTTTGCATGTGCGGTTCCAAGTAGTGGTGTTCTACAGTAGCAGCATTTCCCATGTTGGGCTTCTTCAAGTACAGCGCGAATTTTTTTTGTTATGAATTTTCCAGCAACACCTGAAGTGGCGTCCTTATTATAGTTTGAAAGCTCGCTCCACAAATCTCGTTTAGATGCGATTCGAGTGCTTGAACGGCTCTCGAACTCCTTAATCGCTAACCAGTACATGTCTTCTAGGAATTGAAGTGACGCTGCGCGGTGTTTTTGCACAGGGTGGCAAGTGCTTTTGTAAGACTTTAACCGATCGCGAAGATCCTTCCTGGTTCTGACGGTGTAGTTAGACATTGTGCATTGCTCTTTTCTCAGCTAGTGCCAAGATGGCAGCCATGGCCGTGCTAATCAATTGCTCATCACTTTCTTGACGTGCTTCAGCCTGTTTGTTGCCAGTAAGCTTGATAATCTCCTCTAATCTTTTGAGTTCTCGAATCGAGCTTGGAGCAATCGATTCGATACTTGATGGAACTTCGTTTGCCGCACGTATGGCTGAAGCAACAAGTTTTGCGCATTGCTCTTGAACTTGCTTGTTGCGCGGTGTATATGTTTCAAAGCCATCCATTAGAATTGTTTCGACGGACTGTTTGCTCTCAAGAGATATTTCTCTTAATTGCCCATTATTCATCCCAAAGCAAAGACTTGTATTTTTGCTATTTGCGATCAAGATAGGCGAGTGAGTGGCAACTATAAATGAGCAGCTTAACTCCTCAGAAAGACGACTCAGCATTTCTGGAAGTTTTTGTTGCCAGCGAACATGCAAGCTATTTTCGGGCTCGTCTATTAAATAGACTGTGTCCGGTTTGTGAGAGTCAATGATTTTAGTTGTAAGCATTATAATACTTTGCTCGCCAGAGCTTAGCTCAGAGAATATTGTTATTTTATGAGTGTCTTTGTTTTTTACTACCCCGAGCTGGTAGCCCACAGTGCGTATATTAATTAAGGATTCTTGGTTTTCTTTCGCAGTACTACTTAAAGGGATGAGGTGCCTTTTAGACGACTCGGCTTTAGACTGGTTTGGCGCAAGGAAGTAGCTAGTTCTGTATTCGAGGCAATCCATTGCTCGAAGAAAAGCATCTAGGAGCACTTGGTTTTTAAAAATATTAATGACCGATATGGATGCCTCTCTTTCAATTTTTTCCATGGTCACCGCCTTGTTTGAGGTTTTCAATCCCTTGTAAACAAAGCTTTTTGAGCTCGTTGACATTTCAAAGGGAAAGCGGTCATGTATAGAGGTAGATATGCCAACAACGGGATTTTCCAAAGTGCTAAGAGAGTTCGCTATATCTTTCAATAAAAGGCTCTTGCCAGCGCCATTATTGCCAATCACGTATATAATTTGTTTTCTTTGCTCCTTTAAAAGTGACGTAATTGGGGACGAATTTATTGAGATTGACGGTTGAGAGTCAAAGGGTGCGGGTGTGGGACGTTTCTTTTTAGTAAGAATGAGCAAAAGCTCTGATTTCGTATCGTAGTCGAATGATGTGCACAGATTAGCAACATTCTTGAAGCCGTATTCAAAAAGATTATCAGAAATTCGCTTAACGAGATCTGGAATTGGCTGCATAGCTTGTCTTCTGACGCCAAGCCATTTTTTATATATTAAACCCGCTAGAATAGAGCGTTCCAGAGCGTCAAGCCCCTCAATATTTTTGTTTTCACGGGTGATGTCAATGTCCAGAAAGTTATTCTTTTTAACAATATCGTCTGGCTGAATAAAGATCGCAATATACTTCTGAATTTTTTTGTCGTAATCGACGGATGTAAACGAGATTCGTGCCTGGATTGTGAGACTCGAATTAAGCAAAGCACGTATGTCAGCATTCTGCTGTCTTTGAGGAGAATCTTCATATTTATATATATATATATACGTGCCACTAGTGCTGTTGTTCGCAAACTGTTTTACAGCCGAAAATCCGGAGCGATTAGGTTTGCTGCTGGGAAGCTCTGTACTCAACAACTGCTCATCTGGAGGGTCAATAAGGTATATATTTGTCGCACTAGAGTTCAATCCAGTATGCTGTAGCCCCAAAAAATTTGCTTTTAGATTAAGCTCTTTAAACTTAAGCTCAAGGAGTGCTTTTTGAGGTTGCGTGTTGCCGTGAATCATTGGGAATGAGGAGCTATTGGTAGACATGCTTCGACTGACTGAAATTTCACCAGTATTAGGATAGGTATCAATCAGTTTGACGCGGCGCTCATAAATTATTTCACCAACAAGGGATGCCACAATTTTACAGTGCATGGGGTTGACTTTTATCGCATCCGCTATCATGTAGTCGATGTGCAATAGTAACGTGCTTGTTATATGACTATCACTAGTTTTCTTAAGGATGCTTGAAGCGTGCTGTTCGAAAAGTACAAGTTTAGGGATGTCTTTACTGCTAAACTTTTCAATATTATATGTTTCTGTAAGAAGCTTGACAGTGTCCGCAATTTTAAGATTTGGAGATTTTAAGTTTTTTTGATTGTAGGAATAAATTATTACGAATAAAGCCCAGTTTAACTTCTCCTCACTCCAGCGCGGCAGCTTTGATTTTATCTTTCGTATGGCTGTTAAAATTGAATTTGCCGTGACTTCCCGTTCATCATTATACATGTAGCGATTCCTAGCGTAGGCTCCATAATTTAGGAAGGCTATCAAAATGCCATCCCGCATGTCTAGATCTAGCCACTATAACTCGTAATTTCATTAGAGTAGTTAAGGTATTTTACCTCTCAATCCTTTGAATTTTGGGAGTCCTTGCGAGGCGAGGCTTGCGATCAGATTGAGCTGGGGGCATTTGTGGATCAGACACTGATAGATTTTGAGGCATGGATGGCTGAGACTGACCGTGAGGCCAGACGTTAGAACTTATATAACCTATTGTGAGCTATCAAAATCCGTGAATGAGTACGAAATATCCCCGCTCAGAAAATAATTTGATGAGCTCAATAACTCTAATTAGTTCTCAACCTCATCAATAGTTAACTTTACGTCTTATACGCTCTCATCAATTATTGGTAGGAGCAGTATTACTGCTCCTGCTCGAAAGCTACCGATCATGAACGGCAGCATGCGGCCCAGAGTGTGTAAAAACGCTTTGACCTCATCGTTTTGGATCATCGACCTTCGTTGGCTGAGCGATCGCACGGTCAATGCTACGGGTCGCATCGGTCGCGACCTGGAACACGTCAACGCTGTTTTTACAACCTCTGGGATGGGCCAAAATCAGCCTTTTTCAGGCCGTCAGCGCTTTTATCAAACCGTTGGCACCGATGATTTTCATAACCCGTTTCAAGTTGTAGGCGAGCACATTCAAGCTCATCTCCGCGCTCACCCCAGCTAGCTTTCGCGTCAGGAAGTGCGTTGCACCCATCCATTGTTTGAGCGTCCCGAAGGGATGCTCAACCGTCCGTTTTCTGACTCGCATCATCTCTGGTGCTTTGCTCAGCCGACGCTGCATTTCCTCCAATACGGCTTCATGCTCCCAGCGTCGAACTCGTCGCTCCGTGCTTGGTGTGCACTGTGCTTTTAACGCGCAGCCCTGGCATTTCGAACTCCAGTAGCGATGCAACTTCAAGCCTTTTTCAACGTTGGAATAGCGCCAGATCAGCGCCTCTCCGGCCGGGCAAATGTATTGGTTTTTTGCCGCGTCATAGATGAACGCATCGTTATTGAAACGCCCGTCAGCCTTGGCTCCAGAGGTCATCGGCTTGGGCACGTAGGCGGTGATGCCAGCATCGTGACAAGCCAGGATTTGTTCGCTTTTGAAGTAACCTCGGTCAGCCACTACCGACAACGTTTCTGACGCTATGGTCTCGCGGGCCTGCTTGGCCATTGAGCTGAGTTGATCGCGGTCGGAACCGACGTTGGAAACCTCATGTGCAACGATCAAATGGTGCTGCGTATCGACCGCTGTCTGCACGTTGTAGCCGACGATTCCCGTGCCGCGCGTCATCATGGAGCGGGCGTCTGGATCGGTCAGTGAGACCTGTTTATCCGGCGATTCATTGAGCTGGATTTCGATCGCCTGAAGCTCCTTCATTTGAGTTTTGAGCTTGGCGATTTTCTCTTCCAGCCGCATGGCACTGGGCTCTGAAGCTGTGGGTTCTTGCCGATCGGCAGCATCGAGTGCCGCCAGGTAACGGTTGATGCTCGATTCAATTTCTTCCATGCGCCGTTTCAGTTTGGCGCTGGTGAAATTGCGGTCGCGATTGTTGACTGCTTTGAATTTACTGCCGTCGATGGCGACCAGATTTTCTCCAAACAGTCCCAACTGCTGACACAGCACAACGAACTGGCGACAGACGCCTCGGATGGCCTTGCTGTTGTCTTTTCGGAAGCTGGCGATGGTCTTGAAATCCGGCATCAAACGTCCGGTCAACCACATCAGTTCGACGTTGCGTTGAGCTTCTCGCTCCAAACGGCGGCTTGACTGGATGCGGTTGAGATAGCCGTAGATGTAGATCTTCAGCAGGATCGCGGGGTGGTAAGCCGGCCGGCCAGTATCGGCGGGAATGGCACCTTCAAAACCCAGATTGACCAGGTCAAGTTCGTCGACAAAGACGTCGACTACGCGCACCGGATTGGTATCGCTGACGTAGTCGTCGAGGCTCTCGGGAAGTAAGGTGCCTTGGCCTCGATGTTCACCTTGGATAAAGCGCTTCATGGGCGATCCCTGCGATGACATCCTAAGAAATCATAGCAAGGGTTCGCGAAGGCGTTTTTACACACTCTGGACCAGAAGCGGCCTAACCTACGTGACTCGCCCCCCTCTCACTGCTTTTAAGGTCAGTCACCTTTTTTGTGTTTATGTACTTCCAGATCAGGATGTTTGGGTTTGTTTTCTTCAGTAACACGACGGCGCTGGTCCTTTTTGCCGGTGGATTCAGCGATCGGTTTGGGGCCGGGTTTAATACTCATGTGTTCAACTCCTTCGATTGATAACGGGTCTGTAAGTAAAGCCGTAAGCATGGACAGTGAAGCTACGGGGCGACCAACTCGGAAAGCTTGGCCGCGATATCTGCAAACGTATCTTCAGCAGTGCTCAGGCCGCTTCTCGAACCGAGTAGAGGACTGACTTCGCGCAGCGATTCGTATGTTGTGTCGTGAATGATGGGAACCAGCAGATCCCTTGCGAGGAGCGCGGAAAGCTCTTTGTCGGCGATGCCTTCGGCTGCTAGGCGGCGCAGCAAAGCAGGGGTGACCAGCACAATTCCTACTCGAGACTTCGCCAATCCCCTATCAATTTCACGCAGTAACGAAGAGCCTAGAAGGACATCTTTCTCGCTGAACCAAACGGAAACACCGAGCGATTCGAGTACATCATGCAGTTCCTTCGCGGATCCTTTCCGGTCGTCCCAGGCGTGACAAAGAAAGACGTCACGTAGATCAGGTACTGTCGCACGCCTCTCGACATTTTCGCGTACCGGCGTGAGCGTTCGTACCTCGGCGGAGGTGTAGGCCACAGAGGATCCGGGTTTCGACCAGCGCGGCTTTGCGCTGCTGGATGAACCGCCGCTACTGCGACCACCCCCGCCAAGAGACGGGGACGAATAGGATGGTGCGTAGGACGAGGATGAATACGATCGCGATCCGTACCCGCTATATCCGCTGCCACATGCGGGACACGCTGCCCTTGCGCTTGCCGAACGATGACCATGTACCGGTGCTGTACATCTAGACATGTCGTAAACCTTCCGTTTGTAGCTGCTCGCCCAAGAGATGATTAAGCAGCGGCTGTACCGAGCCATCAGCTTTTGAAAACACCGCAGCCCATCCTTATTGGCTCGAAATCACCTGCGCTTCAGATCGTGATTCCAATATGCTGGCACAAACGATAGCCCATAGCGCGAATTCCGCTAGCAGGCGTAGCGTGAATGTTCGCTAGCGGCTTCCGTTACAAATGCTCGCCTACCCACCAATCTCATGATCGAACTCCTCTTCAAGCCAAACCTCTTAAGTCTTTCCCCACGTCATCCCGCCAAGAATGCTGAGTGTTATCAGGGATCAAGGCCCCTGCGACCTGTGAGGGTTGTCCACTAACGCGGGACTGACGGCTCTTTACGACCGGGAGCTCGGGCATCTCATGATCTGGCCTCCTGAACACTTCCAAAGAAGTGGGCGGGTGGAGGCTGCACTGGCTGACGAGACCAGCGCCGCGAGATCCTGAGTCGGGTGAAGGCAGTGAGGCGATGACCGGGGCGTGCCTGACTGTCAGTCAGGTGCAGTCCATTCCTTGGACTGCGGCACCATCATCTGCATCGCTGTTGCTGGTGACTTCGATGTTTGTCACGCCGATTGTCACGAGGGGAAATGCCGCAATGCCTTGTACGAGGTGGGCTGCAGCAGTGGTAGGAGTGCCCGTCTCTTTCCGGAAGAAAGAGACGGGCGCAGGTTGGCGCAGTGGAATGGCCAAGCGGATAGGTTGCTGCAGGGCAGCTGGGGGATGTATTTGCCGCAATGGCAACGATCTGAAGTAGGCATCCATCACTCGGTGAGTGACTGTGCGAGCCGCCGGACACTAATCGCACTTTGGGAGAACCACCACGGTGTGGCGTAGCCTTAAAGGTTCTGGCTACCTGGGTTGCTGTCAACGACAGCGCTTTGCCCGATCTTTTCTACGCCTGTGGATAATTTGGGTCAAGGCTCGAATTTTCTGGAGTTCTGCGGCTGTGGATGAAATTATCCACCGGTGGAAATCTATGGTTTTCCACAGACAATTTGCGTGGGCTTTAGATTTTTTAAATGAGGTCCATCCAAGCAGGGCGGCTTTGCAGCCCCGCTTGGATGGACCCGCGTGGAAGGGCGGACAACGGTGATCTCACAGGCTTATCCACGTTTGGATGCGCCACGGCTATTTTGTAGGGCCGTGATGTTGTCGCCGACTGGGTGAGCGAATTCGTGAGGCGTTACATGGCCGCTACGATTGGCATCAATGTAGTTGCTCCACCACGCCATGATCAGCCGGCGCTGCTCCAGAAATTCAGCTTTGTGGATATACGCGGCGCGCACGCGGTTGCGTTCCTTATGACTCATTTGCCGTTCGATGGCTGCGTCGATCCATAACCCGGACTCCAGCAGGGCGCTACAGGCCATGGTCCTGAAGCCGTGGCCGCACACGTCCTTGCTGGTGTCATAGCCGACGTTGCGGAGCATGGTGTTCACCGTGTTCTCGGACATGGGCTTCCAGTACTTGTGGTCGCCCGGTAGCACCAACTCTGAAAAGCGACTGAGGCTGCGCAGGCGCTCCAGTATTTCGATGACCTGCGGTGATAGCGGAACCATTTGAATGTCGCCGTTCATCTTGGTCCCGCGTGTGGAGTTGCGTACCCCTTCAATCGGTGCGCGTGTATCGGGGATTTCCCACATGGCGCGTTGGAGGTCGAACTCACTCCATCGAGCGAAGCGCAACTCGCTGGAGCGGACGAACACATGGAGAGTCAGCAGCACGGCAAGGCGCGTCAGCTCGCGGCCGTTGTAGTTGTCGATACGGTGTAGCAGTTCGGGTAGGCGGTTGAGGGAGAGGGCCGGGCGATGGACTGTGCGCGGTGCGTGAATCGAGCCTGCCAGATCCAGTGCAGGATTCATGGTGATCTGCCGAGCCCTTTTGGCCCCGCGCATGATGGTGGATAAGTAGTTCTGTACCCGTAACGCCACATCCATGGTGCCGCGTTCCTTGATGCGCTGGGTGATCTCTAGCAGGTCATGGGTATCGAGTTCAGCGATGGGTCGTTGGCCGATCAGCGGGAAGACGTGAGTACGCAGTCGGCTCATCACGGTTTTTGCGTGTCCTTCGGTCCAGCGACGGGACATGTCGGCGTGCCACTCCAGAGCAACGGTTTCGAAAAGCAGTGCCGCTCGCTGGGCTACGATCTTGGCCTTCTTCTTTTCTTCCATTGGGTCGAGGTTGTCGAGCAGCAACGCCTTGGCTTCGTCTCGCTTACGTCGTGCGACGGAAAGGGTAACGATGGGGTAATTGCCGATGATGAGCGTACCTTCCTTGCCGTTGGGCTTGGTGTACTTCAAGCGCCAGGTCTTCACGCCATTGGGTTTGACGAAAAGGTACATGCCGCCACCGTCGAACAGCTTGTAGGCGCGCACGCGGGTTTTGGCCGTGCGGCATTGCAGGTCGCTGAGAGGGATCGCTAGACGTGGCATAGGGGTACGCGCTCCTGACCGGAAAATCGCAGTACCCCTAACATACCCTCGGGGAAGGGGGATTTTGTTGGATCCCGACAGAGGGTCCTGGAACGAAAAAACCCGCCAAAGGGCGGGTTTTCGGGGCTTCCAGAGCATTCAGTGGAATGCAATGGAGCCTAATGTGGTGCCGGCACCAGGAGTCGAACCCGGGACCTACTGATTACAAGTCAGTTGCTCTACCAACTGAGCTATACCGGCGTGTTAGGGCGACGATTATAGCGACTGCAAAGGTTCTGTAAACCCCTGAAATCTGACTATTTTTGCGAAAACCCAAGTTTTCGCAAATCTCCCCGCATTTATGCGCGTCACCCGCCCAAAATCAACGCTCGTGCATCGCCTCTGCGCGGGATTTGATGATGGGTTTGAGCAGGTAGCTCAGGATGCTTTTCTTGCCGGTGATGATGTCCACCGAGGCGACCATGCCGGGGATGATCAGCAGCGGCTTCTCATCGGTGCCCAGGTGGCTGCGGTCGGTGCGTAGTTTGATGATGTAGTAGGTGTTTTTCTTCTCTTCATCCATCACGGTGTCGGCGCCGATGGTTTCGAGTTTGCCTTTGAGGCCGCCGTAGATGGTGTAGTCGTAGGCGGTGAATTTGATCATGGCTTCCTGGCCGGGGTGCAGGAAGGCGATGTCTTGTGGGCGGATTTTTGCTTCGACCAGCAGGGTGTCGTCCAATGGGACGACTTCGGCCATGTCGCTGCCGGGCTGGATCACGCCGCCGACGGTGTTGACCAGCATCTGTTTGACGATGCCGCGTACGGGCGAGGTGACCATGGTGCGGCTGACGCGGTCTTCCAGGCCTTTGGACGTGGCCTGCGCCTTGCTCAGGTTGGTGCGGGCTTCGTTCAACTGGGCCAGGGCTTCGCTGCGGAATTTGCCGCGCGTTTCGTCGACTTTGCGCTGCACTTCGTTGATGGCGGCCTGGGCGCGGGGGATGGCCAGGGTGGTGCCGTCGAGCATGCCGCGGGTTTCAACTTCCGAGCGTTTGAGGCGCAGCACTTCGACCGGCGAGATGGCGCCCTGTTGCACCAGGGGTTCGGACATGCCGATCTCCTGGCGCAGCAGGTTCAGGCTGTTGCGGTACTGCTCCTGCTTGGAGCTGAACTCGCGCAACTCTTGCTGGCGTTGCAGCAGTTGTTGTTGCAGCCCGCCAATCTCGTCTGCCAGTTGCTGGCGGCGGCTGAGGTACAGCGATTCTTCGTTCGAGGCCTGGTTGGGCACGGCTTTGCGTGCGGCATCGGTGATGTTCAGTGGGCGGTTGTCGACTTCCGCACTGAGACGTTCCACGCGCAGTTCCATGGCCACGCGGTCGGCTTCGGTTTCGCCGACGTTGGAGGCAAACCGGGTGTCGTCCAGGCGGATCAGCGGCGCGCCGGCTTCGACGATCTGGCCTTCGTGCACATAGATCTGGGCGACGATGCCGCCCTCCAGGTTCTGGATCTTCTGGATGCGCGACGACGGGATGGCCTTGCCTTCGCCCTTGGTCACTTCGTCGATGATCGCGAAGTGCGCCCACAACACTAGGAATACGAAAAAGCCGATCACGGCCCAAATGGTCATGCGCACGATGCGGGGTGCGTCGTCGATCAGTGCCTTTTCGACTTCGGGCAGTGGCTGATCATCGAGCGAGTCGCTGCCCTTGAAGTAGCGGAAGATAACGTCTTTCCAACGGCCTGGGCCGGACTTAAGCAACACTGATCTGCCCCTTTTTCAGCGCTTCCATAACGGCCGCTTTTGGACCGTCTGCGAGGATCTGGCCACGGTCGATCACCAGCAGGCGATCAACCAGGCTCAACAGCGAAGCACGGTGGGTGACGAGAATCACCGTCTTGTTTTCGATCACCGACTGCAAGCGCTGCTTGAGGCGCTCTTCACCGGTGTTGTCCATGGCGCTGGTCGGTTCGTCCAGCAACAGAATCGGCGGGTTCAGCAGCAGCGCACGGGCCAGGGCGACGTTCTGGCGTTGACCGCCGGAGAGGTTCTGTCCGCGCTCGCCCACTTGCAGCTCGTAACCTTGCGGGTGCAGCCTGGCGAATTCATGCACGCCGGCGAGTTCTGCGGCTTGCAGCACCATCTCGTCGTCCACGTAGCGGGCGCCCGAGACCAGGTTGTCACGCAAGGTGCCGGCCAGCAGTTGGATGTCCTGGGCGACGTAGCCGATGTTATGGCGCAATTCGCTGACGTCGATCTGGCGGATGTCCACACCGTCCACCAGCAACGAGCCGGAGTCCGGTTGATACAGGCCCACCAGCAGCTTGGCCAGGGAGCTTTTGCCCGAGCCGCTGCGGCCGATGATGCCGATTTTTTCGCCAGGGCGGACATTCAGGTTGATGCCGCGCAGGGCCAGGTTTTGCTGGTTCGGGTAAGTGAAGTCGACCTCGCGGAACGTCATCGCGCCTTGCAGCGTTTTGCGGCTGAGCGGGCGTTCGTCGAAGTTGCGTTCCTGTGGCAGCTCCATCATCTGGTCCACCGAGACCATCGTCACCTTGGCTTGCTGGTAGCGTGTCAGCAGGCCCGACAGCTGGGCCAACGGGCCGAGTGCGCGACCGCTGAGCATGTAGCACGCCACCAGACCGCCCATGCTGAGGGTGCCGTCGATGATCTGGTACACGCCGAAGATAATCATCGCCACGCCCGCCACTTGCTGGATCAGCAAGGTGATGTTCATCGCCAGGCCGGACAGCACTTTGACCCGCAGTTCGAGGCGGCTGAGGGTGCCAATGGTTTGTTCCCACTGGTACTGGCGTTCGCTTTCGGCGTTGTTGACCTTCACCGCGTCCAGCCCGGCGAGGGTCTCGATCAGGCTCGACTGGCGCTCGGCGCCCAGGGCCATGGTGCGCTCAAGTGTCGCGGTCAGTGGCTTTTGCAGGAAATGGCCGATACCCAATGCCAGCGGGAAGGCGACGATGGGAATCCATACCAAGTGGCCCCCCAGCAGCGCGATCACGCCGAGGATAATCAGGGTAAAGGGCAGGTCGATCAGGCTGGTGAGGGTCAGGGAGGTGAGGAAGTCACGCATCCCCTGGAACTCGTGGATGTTGGAGGCGTAGCTGCCGACGCGCGCCGGGCGCATTTTCATCGACATGCCGACGATGCGCTCGAACAGCGTCGCGGAGATAATCAGGTCGGTTTTCTTGCCCGCAAGGTCCAGGCACAGGCTGCGCATCATCTTGAGCAGCAGATCGAACAGGTACGCGCCACAAATACCGATGGCCAGCACCCACAAGGTGGCGGTGGCCTGGTTCGGCACCACGCGGTCGTACACGTTCATGACAAACAACGGCGCAGCCAGGGCGATCAGGTTGATCACCAGGCTCGCAGCGATGGCGTCGGCGTACAGCCAGCGGGAGCGTTTGAGGGTGTCTTTGAACCACGAGCGTGCGCGGGGGATCAGCGTGCCGCTGGTGACGTCAAATTTATGCTGTGGTTGGGCGAAGAACACCCGACCGTTGTAATCCTGAGTCAGCGCCTCGCGGGTGACCTGGACTTCGCCGCCGTCGCTTTCGCTGAGCAGCAGGCGGGCGGTATCACCTTCCCATCCCAACAGCACCGCACTGCGTCCTTCCTTTAATAGCAGCAAGGCCGGCAATGCGATGGACGGGATCTGCTCCAGCTTGCGCTGCAGCAAACGCCCCTGCAAACCCGCCCGGGCTGCTGCGCGCGGCAGCAAGTCGGGGCTCAGGCGCTGCCCCGCCAAGGGCAGGCCGGTGGTCAGCATGGCTCGGCTGGCAGGCTTGTAATGCAGCGAGCAGAGAGCCAACAACCCATCTAGCAATGGGTCGTCATGCTGAGCGCGGGGGTCATGGTGAAGTGGCGCCAAACCTATTTCAGAATCCAAGCTGACTCTCTCTTAAACGGTTGTGTGGTCCAACGCCGTCAAGAATCAGTTCATCCCTGGCAGGTTTACCGACGGTTTAATATCGTTTTGCACAACTGATGCCATCGGAGCAACGACGCCCTGGCTTCTCAGCAGTTGGCCCATGTCAGCCTTGATACGGTACTGGGTGTAAACGTAGAGGCTTTTGATCTGTGCCAGACGCTGCTGAGCGGTGAACAGTTCGTTCTCGCTGTCGAGCAAGTCGAGCAGTGTACGCTCACCGAGGCTGAACTGCTGCTGATACGAGGTGCGCACTTTGGTGCTGCGGTCGACGTACTGCTGCGCGATGGGCACTTGCTGGCTGGCATTGTTGTAAGCGTTCCACGCCAGGCCCAGTTCTTCGTTCAACTGGCGCAGGGCGTTGTTGCGGATATCCAGCGCCTGGGTGGCTTGGGAAGCCTTGGACTGCAGGCTGGCCTTGTCGCTGCCGCCGTTGTACAGGTTGAACTGCATGTTCAGCATCGCGGAGTAGCCATTGTCATGGCCTTCTTCGCCGCCGATGTTGTTGTTGGCCGAACGTTGCAGCACCGCATCAAAACGCGGGTAGAAGGTCGACTTGGCAGCTTCGTACTGCTTCTCGGCAGCAGCGATGTCCGATTCGGCCGAGCGCAGTACCGGGCTGTCGGCAATCATCGCGCGGCGTGCTTCATCCAGGCTGCCGGGCAGGGCGGTCACGATGCCCATTGGCCTTTCCAACTGGTCGGGCTCTTTGCCGACAACGCTGAGGAAGTTGGTGTTGGCGTCTGCCAGGTTGGTCTGCTCGGTGATCAGGTTGTTCTGCGCCTGCGCCAGTCGGGCTTCGGCCTGGTCCATGTCCGCCATTCTTCCGACGCCACGGCTGGTGCGCAGTTTGATCTGGTCAAAAATGCGTTCGTGGCTCTTCAGGTTGTCTTCTGCCAGCTGCACCATCTCGCGACGGGTCAGGACATCCAGATAAACCTGGGCGACGGTCAGCGCGGTGCGCTCGGAAGTATTGAGCAGCGCATACCCACGGGAATTGGCGGTGGCTTGTTGGCGACCGACTTCATTGACGGTGCCAAAACCCTGGAACAAATTTTGTTGCAGGCGGATGGTCGACTCGCCGCGGTTCAGGGTTTTCCAGTCATGGCTGTTGCTGGCGGCACGGGTCGACGTGTTGTCCGAGCTTTCGCGGCCATAGCCGCCCAGCAGGTCGACTTTAGGCAGGTAGCCGCCCTGAGCCTCTCTGACCTGATAGTCAGCGGCAATGCGCGCATTGATTGCTGCCTGGATCTCCGGGTGGTTTTTCACCGCATCTTGCATGGCTTCGGGCAGGGTCTGAGCCTGGACGAAACTGGCGGCTAGAGCAAAAGGCACAGCTTTAAGAAGGTGCAAACGCATTCTGATGTTTCCCCGGGGATTGGTTGCCTGAAAAACCGCAACAAACTTGGAATATTGCATTGGAGTGGCAACTCGAAATGCCCGTTTTTCTAGGGCGCCGGAGGGCGCAAACAGAAAGTCGCGAGGCCGCATAAATATCAATGTGACATTACCTGGCGGATTGTTTAGGATGACGCCCAATAGGTCAATACCTTGACGGAAAAGTAATTTTTCTGACGAGACAACAAAATATTGACGCCAAGGTTTTTTCCAAGAAATTAAGTACTCCAGCTACTGAATCGGCACCAGCGAAAGGGCCGGTCTCCTTGATGGATACCCCCTGAACGGTAATACACGGAGAGTCTTTTATGAGCAGCGTTGCGGTCGTCAAAAGCATTGTCGGTCAAGTGTTCGCGGTTTCCCCGGAAGGGATTCGTCGCCTGCTTGTAGAAGGGGATCGCCTGTTCGCGGGTGAGCAAGTCGATACCGGCGCATCGGGCGCTGTCTCGCTGGAACTGGCCGACGGCCGGATCATCGATTTGGGTCGCGACACTCAGTGGAGCGCAAACGCTCCTGATTCTGTCACCGACCTGAGCGCCGCCACTGCTCAAGCCGCACCGTCCGTTGCCGAACTGCAGCAAGCCATCGCTGCCGGCGCCGACCCGACCCAAGACCTCGAAGCCACCGCTGCCGGCCCGGCCGCCGCAGGCGCAGACGGTGCCGTGGGTGGCGGCCACAGCTTTGTCGTGCTGGAAGCCACCGCAGGCGTGGTTGACCCGACCATCGGCTACCCCACGACCGGCTTGAATGCCGGTGACGCCGTAGGCACTACCCAAACCGGCGCCGACAATAACGGCGTCGATCCGCGCAACGTCACCATCACCCTGACCGCCACGCCGAGCATCACCGAAGCCGGTGGCGTCGTGGTTTACACCGTATTCATCACCCAGGCACCGACCAGCGACCTGACCGTCACCTTGTCCAACGGCCTCTCCGTTGTGATCGCCGCTGGCCAGACCTCGGGCGTGCTGAACGTCACCTTCGCCGGCAATGACACGCCTTACCTGGACGCCTCGTCGATCTCCGCCACCATCGCCGGCACCTCTGGCGGCGGCAACCTGATCATCACCACCGACCCGGCGGCAGCAGTCACGCAGATCGCGGACACCATCGACACCACCACCGTCACCCTGACCGCGACTCCGTCGGTGAACGAAGGCGGCCAGATCGTCTACACCGCCACCGTGACCAACGCGGCGCAGACCGACGTTGTGATCAAGCTGTCCAACGACCTGAGCATCACCATCGAGGCCGGTAAAACCACCGGCACGGTCACAGCCGACACACCTGCCAACCTGGCAGATGGCAAGGACCTGGCCGTCAGCGTCACGATCACCGAGGCGACCGGCGGTAACTACGAAAACCTGGCAATCAATCCCGCGCCAGCCACTTCCACTGTGGTTGCTGTGGATGATCCAAGCGTTTTGGTCGCCGATACCAACACTATTGCCGAAGATGGCGTCGCTACCGGCAACGTGCTGAGCAACGACAGCGACATCGATAACGTGCTGACTGTCGCCACCTTCACAGTAGGCAACACGACCTACAACGCGGGCCAGACGGCTGACATCGAAGGTATCGGTTCCGTCACCATCGGGACTGATGGCGCGTACGTGTTCACCCCGGTCAAGGATTACAGCGGCGAAGTGCCGCAGATCGGTTACACCACCAATACCGGGTCGAGCAGCACGCTGACGATCACCATCACGCCGGTCAACGATGCGCCGGTGATCGACGTGACGGGCACGACCCTGGTCGAAAACACCGCCGTCGCGGGCAGCGTGGCAGGCACGTTTGTTATCCGCGACGCTGAAACGCCGGCTGGCCAACTGACGGTCACGTTCACGGGCGACAACAACAAAGATGGCTACTACGCCATCGTCGACAACACCGTTGTACTGACGCAGAAGGGCGCTGACTTCGTCAACGCCGGCAATCAGCTGCCGCAGATCGACCTGACTGTTACCGACCCCGAAGGCCTAAACTCCAACGCAGCTGGCCAGCCGACCGTGACCCTGGTCAACGACGTGCCGGTGATTGAAATCACGGCTAACACCATTGTTGAAGAAACGGCGGTGGCGGGTACTGTTGCGGGCACTTTTGTTGCCACAGACGAAGAAACGCCGCGTGAAAACCTGACGATCAGCTTCACCGCTGGCACCAACGCTGACGGCTATTACAGCCTCTCCGGCAACAATGTCGTGCTGACCCAGAAAGGTGCTGATTTCGTCAATGCTGGTAATCAGTTGCCGAAGATCGACCTGACTGTCACTGACGCTGGTGGCCTCAGCTCCACCGGTGAAGGGCAGCCGACCGTAACTTTGGTCAACGACGTACCGTTGATTGATGTAACGCCGACCACCATCGTCGAAAACACCGCCGAAGCAGGTACCGTCGCCGGTACTTTCAACGCCCGTGACGAAGAAACCCCGCGCGAAAACCTGACCATTAGCTTCACCGCCGGCACCAACGCTGACGGCTATTACAGCCTCTCCGGCAACAATGTCGTGCTGACCCAAAAAGGCGCCGATTTCGTCAACGCTGGCAACCAGCTGCCGAAGATCGACCTGACTGTCACCGACGCCGGTGGCCTCAGCTCCACCGGCGAAGGCCAGCCGACTGTGACCCTGGTTAACGACGTTCCGTTGATCGACATCACACCGACCACCATCGTCGAAAACACCGCCGAAGCAGGCACCGTTGCCGGTACCTTCGTTGCTAAAGACGAAGAGACCCCACGCGAAAACCTGACCATCAGCTTCACCACCGGCACTAACGCTGACGGCTATTACAGCCTCTCCGGCAACAATGTCGTGCTGACCCAAAAAGGCGCCGATTTCGTCAACGCAGGTAATCAGTTGCCGAAGATCGACCTGACTGTCACTGACGCTGGTGGCCTCAGCTCCACCGGCGAAGGCCAGCCGACCGTAACTTTGGTCAACGACGTGCCGTTGATTGATGTAACGCCGACCACCATCGTCGAAAACACCGCCGAAGCAGGCACCGTCGCCGGTACCTTCAACGCACGTGACGAAGAAACCCCACGCGAAAACCTGACCATTAGCTTCACCACCGGCACCAATGCAGACGGCTACTACGCCATCTCCGGCAATAACGTGGTCCTGACTGCAAAAGGCGCCGAATTCGTCAACGCTGGCAACCAACTGCCGAAAATCGACCTGACTGTTACCGACGCCGGTGGCCTCAGCTCTACCGGCGAAGGCCAGCCGACTGTTACCTTGGTCAACGACGTTCCACTGATCGACATCACACCGACCACTATCGTCGAAAACGCCGCCGAAGCAGGCACCGTCGCCGGTACCTTCAACGCCCGTGACGAAGAAACGCCACGTGAAAACCTGACGATCAGCTTCACCGCTGGCACCAACGCAGACGGCTACTACGCCATCTCCGGCAATAACGTGGTCCTGACCGCTAAAGGCGCCGAATTCGTAAACGCGGGTAATCAGCTGCCGAAAATCGACCTGACTGTTACTGACGCTGGTGGCCTCAGCTCCACCGGCGAAGGTCAGCCGACCGTAACCCTGGTCAACGACGTTCCACTGATCGACATCACACCGACCACCATCGTCGAAAACACCGCCGAAGCAGGTACCGTCGCCGGTACTTTCAACGCCCGTGACGAAGAAACCCCACGCGAAAATCTGACGATCAGCTTCACCGCTGGTACCAACGCCGACGGCTACTACGCCATCTCTGGCAACAACGTCGTACTGACCGCCAAAGGCGCTGAATTCGTCAACGCGGGTAACCAACTGCCGAAGATCGACCTCACCGTCACCGACGCGGGTGGCCTCAGCTCCACCGGCGAAGGCCAGCCGACTGTGACCCTGGTTAACGACGTTCCGTTGATCGACATCACACCGACCACCATCGTCGAAAACACCGCCGAAGCAGGCACCATCGCCGGTACCTTCAACGCGCGTGACGAAGAAACCCCACGCGAAAACCTGACCATCAGCTTCACCGTCGGCACCAACGCCGACGGTTACTACGCCATCTCCGGCAATAATGTGGTCCTGACTGCAAAAGGCGCCGAATTCGTCAACGCCGGCAACCAACTGCCGAAGATCGACCTGACTGTCACTGACGCTGGTGGCCTCAGCTCCACCGGTGAAGGGCAGCCGACCGTAACTTTGGTCAACGACGTACCGTTGATTGATGTAACGCCGACCACCATCGTCGAAAACACCGCCGAAGCAGGTACCGTCGCCGGTACTTTCAACGCCCGTGACGAAGAAACCCCGCGCGAAAACCTGACGATCAGCTTCACTGCTAGCACCAACGCAGACGGCTACTACGCCATCTCCGGCAATAACGTGGTCCTGACCGCTAAAGGCGCCGAATTCGTCAACGCCGGCAACCAACTGCCGAAGATCGACCTGACTGTCACTGACGCTGGTGGCCTCAGCTCTACCGGCGAAGGGCAGCCAACCGTAACTCTGGTCAACGACGTTCCACTGATCGACATCACGCCGACCACCATCGTTGAGAACACCGCCGAAGCAGGCACCGTCGCCGGTACCTTCAACGCGCGTGACGAAGAAACCCCACGCGAAAATCTGACGATCAGCTTCACCGCTGGTACCAACGCAGACGGCTACTACGCCATCTCCGGCAACGACGTCGTCCTGACCGCCAAAGGCGCCGAATTCGTCAACGCTGGCAACCAGCTGCCGAAGATCGACCTGACCGTCACCGACGCCGGTGGCCTCAGCTCCACCGGCGAAGGCCAGCCGACTGTAACCCTGGTCAACGACGTACCACTGATCGACATCACGCCGACCACCATCGTTGAAAACACCGCCGAAGCAGGCACCGTCGCCGGTACCTTCAACGCCCGTGACGAAGAAACCCCGCGTGAAAATCTGACGATCAGCTTCACTGCTGGCACCAACGCAGACGGCTACTACGCCATCTCCGGCAACAACGTTGTCCTGACCGCGAAAGGTGCAGAGTTCGTCAACGCTGGCAACCAGCTGCCGAAGATCGACCTGACCGTCACCGACGCCGGTGGCCTCAGTTCTACTGGCGAAGGCCAGCCGACTGTGACCCTGGTTAACGACGTTCCACTGATCGACATCACGCCGACCACCATCGTTGAGAACACCGCCGAAGCAGGCACCGTCGCCGGTACCTTCAACGCGCGTGACGAAGAAACCCCACGCGAAAATCTGACGATCAGCTTCACCGCTGGTACCAACGCAGACGGTTACTACGCCATCTCCGGCAACGACGTCGTACTGACCGCCAAAGGCGCCGAATTCGTCAACGCGGGTAATCAGCTGCCGAAGATCGACCTGACCGTCACCGACGCCGGTGGCCTCAGCTCTACCGGCGAAGGCCAGCCGACCGTAACCCTGGTCAACGACGTACCACTGATCGACATCACACCGACCACCATCGTCGAAAACACCGCCGAAGCAGGCACCATCGCCGGTACCTTCAACGCACGTGACGAAGAAACTCCGCGTGAAAACCTGACCATCAACTTCACCACCGGCACCAACGCTGACGGCTATTACAGCCTCTCCGGCAACAATGTCGTGTTGACCCAAAAAGGCGCCGATTTCGTCAACGCCGGCAACCAACTGCCGAAGATCGACCTGACTGTCACCGACGCCGGTGGCCTCAGCTCCACCGGCGAAGGCCAGCCAACCGTAACCCTGGTCGATGACACCCCGACCGCCGTCGACGGCCGCATCGAGGGCAACGAAGACACCTCGATCGAGCTCACTTGGGCGACGTTCGGCGTCCAGGACGAGGATTCCACCAGCCCGGCAGTGGTGTTTACCAGCCTGCCGGCCGGTTCCATCGAATACAAAGTCGACGGCGAGTGGGTCAAGCTCACCACGGCCGATCTGAAAACCGACACCTCGGCGGGCAAGGCCTTCACTCAGGCTGACTTCGATGCCCACAACGTGCGTTACACCCCGGCAGACAACGAGTCGGGCGATAACAGCTTCGGCGGCACTGGCGTGGGTAACAAGCAAGGCGATTACACCGAGCTGAACTTCCAGGCGACTGACGGCAGCTCCTACAGCGACACTAAAACCATCACCGTGGATATCCACCCGGTGACGGATGTGCCGGTTTTGACCTTCGGTCAAGTGCCAACCGGTCTGACCATTCAAACCTGGACCGGCAGCAACCTGCCGGCTGAACTGGGCACCCACGGCCAAGGCGTTACCCAGTCGAGCACGCTGATCAATGTGATCAACGCCCAGACCGCTGACAGCGCAGCCTCCACTGGCGTGACCAGCAATGTGAGCAACGGCAACGTGGCCGAAGGCACCGCGACCAAAGTGTCGGGCCTGGTCTACTTGGAAGCCGGCAAGAGCTACACCTTCAGCGGTACTGCCGACGACAGTCTGGCAATCACCGTAGGCGGCAAGCTGGTTGCTTCCGAGACCTGGAGCCAGGGCAGCGGGATTGGCGGGTCGACCTACACGCCGACCGAGTCGGGTTACTACACCCTCGACGTCTACCACTACAACCAGAACGGCCCGGGCAACTACGACGTCAACGTATCGACCAACAACGGCCCGGCCGTGTCGTTGGGCAACAGCGGCCTGCAGACCTACACCAGTGTGGCCGCGCTTGAAGCCGCCGGCATGGTGCTCGGCGACAGCCACGTGGTGAACGGCGAAGGCTATTACACCGGCTCCGTCTACAACCACGGCCTGGAAGACACCGCGATCAAGATCGCGCCGATTACCGCCACGTTCGTCGACAACGACGGCTCGGAATCCCACAAGGTTGAAATCAGCGGCCTGCCGGAAGGCGCCGTGCTCACCGACGGCACCACTGGTCACAGCATCACCTCGACCGGCGCAAGCACGCTCTACGATGTGAGCACCTGGAACCTGAGCACCCTGACCGTTACCCCGTTCAAGGATTCGACCGCCAGTTTCGACCTGACCGTCAAAGCCACGGCCAAAGAGCTGAGCACCGGCGTTGAAGAAGTCACCAGCGGCAAGATCGGCATCGTAGTCACTGCGGTCAACGACGCGCCGGTGCTGGGCAACGGTTCGACCAACGCGTTCGGCGACACCTACATTGAAGGCAAGCCGGGCGGCTACGTTGCGGCAAACCTGACCATCGCCGACGTCGACAACAGCACCTTGCAAAGCGCCAAGGTCACGCTGGTCAACCACCTGACCGATGACGTGCTGATCGCGGATGTCAGCAACACCAAAATCACCGTCAGCTATGACAAGAACACCGGTGTGCTGAGCCTGTCCGGCGAAGCCACCAAGGCTGAGTACCAGGAAGTCCTGCGCTCGGTGCACTTCGCCAGCGAGAGCGAAGACCCGAGCCCGGTCAATCGCAACCTGACCATCACCGTCAACGACGGTCAGGCGGACTCCGCGCCAGTGACCTCGGTGGTCTACGTGGTTCCGGTCAACGATGTG
This sequence comes from Pseudomonas arvensis, assembly GCF_056688935.1. Taxonomy (NCBI): domain Bacteria; kingdom Pseudomonadati; phylum Pseudomonadota; class Gammaproteobacteria; order Pseudomonadales; family Pseudomonadaceae; genus Pseudomonas; species Pseudomonas arvensis. The sequence goes on from NZ_CP162038.1 coordinate 319,507, forward strand.
CCAGTAGTCAGCTTCGACAGCACCACCTTCACCGAGCAGACCGCAGGCGGCGCGCTGGTCAAGAACCTGTCCATCAGCGACGTCGACAACTCCACCTTCAGCAAAGTGGTGGTCACGGTTGATCACCTGGTGTCTGGTGATCTGCTCAGCAATGCCGATGTACTCAAGGCCCTGGCCGTTGCCGGTATCACCATCACCGAAACCGGCAGCGCCGCAGATGGCAAAGTCGTCTACACCCTGACCAGCAATTCGCCAGCCGGCAGCAGCGCGGCGGACTTCATCAAGCTGGTTGAAGCGATTACCTTCCAAGCCCCGGGCAACAATCCGGCTGGCACTGATCGCACCGTCACCATCGACGTCACCGACATCGGCGGCGGCAACCTTGACCGCGAGCCACCGGAAACCGGCAGCGCCACCGGCAAGGTCACCATCGACCTGTTCAACGATGCCCCGACCGCCTCGGCTGACCCAGCCAGTGCCAACGAAGACCACGCCGCAACCATCGTCCTGAGTGGCGCCGACGTGGATGGCTCCGTTGCCAGCTTCGTCATCACCACCTTGCCGACCAACGGCACGCTCTACAGCGACTCGACGCTCACCATCGCCCTGAAAGTCGGCGACTCGGTACCGGCAGGTGCCGACGGCAAGGCTTCGGTGTACTTCTCGCCGACCGGCGACTGGAGCGGCAGCACTTCGCTGACCTTCACCGCCGTCGACAATGCCGGCAAACCAAGCGGCGACACCACCGCAGCAATCACCATCGCGCCAGTCACCGACACCCCGCACCTGGGCCTGCTCGGCGGCGGCGTGGTGAGCGCGATCAACTTCGACAGTGCCCCGATCAACGGCGCCTGGGGCACGGTCGCGGTTGGCGATGCCAATAACGCAGCCGGCACGGGCACCAATCCGAACACCCAATGGCTGACCGGCAACGCCGACGGCAAAGTGGAAATCGGCCAAGGCAGCGTCTACGGCGTAGAGACCCCAGGCAACAGCCCGGTCATCGAGCTGGAGAAAAACGCCGGCGATGACGCCAGCCTGTACACCATCATCAAGGCTGAAAGCGGCACTGCTTACACCATCTCGGTCGACTACTCGCCGCGTGCGGGCGCCGAGAACAACTCGGTGATCGACGTGTTCTGGGGCGGCGTCAAAGTCGGCACCCTGGACGCCACCGTCGTGGGCATGAAGACCTACACCTTCACCGTGCCCGTCACCGCTGACGGCGACGCCAAACTCGAATTCAAGGCCCCGGCCGGCGACACCAACAACTCGCTTGGCGGCGTGCTGGACAACATCAGCGTTACCCAAGTGCTGAACACCGGCCTGGAAGATCACGCGATCAAGTTGTCCGCGATCGACGCCTATGCCACTGACACAGATGGTTCCGAGACCCTCAAGCTGGAAATCAGCGGCATTCCGGAAGGCGCGACCATTTCCGATGGCACGCCGGGCCACAGCTTCACGGCCACGGCTGACGTGCAAAGCATCGATATCAGCAGCTGGAACAAGGCCACACTGGTCTACAACCCGGTGCCAAACGCCAACGGCCTGGTGAACCTCACCGTTACCGCCACTGCGCAAGATGGCGATGCGACGCCGAAGTCCGAGTCGATTACGCTGCCGATCAATGTGATTGCGGTCAACGACCTGCCAGTGATTGAAGTCGTCGCGAACGACCTGGTGGAAAAACAGGTCGGCGAAGGCACCGTCGCCGGTACCTTTACCGTGAGCGACGTCGAGACTCCGATTGCCGATCTGAAAGTCACCTTCACCGGCGACACCAACAAAAACGGCTACTACACCCTCGTGGGCAACGCCGTGGTGTTGACCCTGGCGGGCGCGAACTTCGTCAACGCGGGTAACAAACTGCCGGCCATTGACCTGACCGTCACCGACGCCGACAAGGGCAGCTCCCACGATGCGGCTACGCCGGGTGTGACGCTGGTCAACGATGTGCCGCTGATTGATATCACGCCGACCACTATTGTCGAGAACACTGCCGAAGCTGGCACCGTTGCTGGCACGTTCAACGCACGTGACGAAGAAACGCCGCGCGATGGTCTGACTGTTAGCTTCACCGCAGGCACCAACGCAGACGGCTACTACGCCATCTCGGGCAACAACGTTGTGCTGACCGCGAAAGGTGCCGAATTCGTCAACGCGGGTAACCCGCTGCCGAAAATCGACCTGACCGTCACCGACGCTGGTGGCCTCAGCTCCACTGGCGAAGGCCAGCCGACCGTAACTTTGGTCAACGACGTTCCGGTGATTGATGTAACGCCGACCACTATCGTGGAAAACACCGCCGAAGCTGGCACCATCGCCGGTACTTTCAACGCACGTGATGAAGAGACACCGCGTGAAGGTCTGACCGTTAGCTTCACTGCTGGTACTAACGCAGACGGTTACTACGCTATTTCTGGCAACAACGTTGTCCTGACCGCGAAAGGTGCCGAATTCGTCAACGCGGGTAACCCGCTGCCGAAGATCGACCTGACCGTCACTGACGCTGGTGGCCTCAGCTCTACCGGCGAAGGCCAGCCGACCGTAACGCTGGTCAACGACGTACCGTTGATTGATGTAACGCCGACCACCATCGTCGAAAACACCGCCGAAGCAGGCACCGTCGCCGGTACCTTCAACGCACGTGACGAAGAAACTCCGCGTGATGGTCTGAGCGTTACCTTCACTGCCGGTACTAACACCGACGGCTACTACGCCATCTCTGGCAACAACGTGGTCCTGACGGCTAAAGGCGCCGAATTCGTCAACGCGGGTAACGCGCTGCCGAAGATCGACTTGACCGTCACCGACGCTGGTGGCCTCAGCTCTACTGGCGAAGGCCAGCCGACTGTGACCTTGGTTAACGACGTTCCGCTGATTGACGTTACGCCGACCACTATCGTTGAGAACGCTGCTGAAGCAGGCACCGTCGCCGGTACTTTCAACGCACGTGACGAAGAAACACCGCGTGATGGTCTGAGCGTTACCTTCACTGCCGGTACTAACACTGACGGCTACTACGCTATTTCTGGCAATAACGTTGTCCTGACGGCCAAAGGTGCCGAATTCGTCAACGCGGGTAACCCGCTGCCGAAAATCGATCTGACTGTCACCGACGCCGGTGGTCTCAGCTCTACTGGCGAAGCTCAGCCTACCGTGACCCTGGTCAACGACGTTCCGGTGATTGATGTAACACCGACCACCATCGTTGAGAACGCTGCTGAAGCTGGCACCGTTGCTGGCACGTTCAACGCACGTGACGAAGAAACTCCGCGTGATGGTCTGACCGTGAGCTTCACTGCTGGTACTAACGCAGACGGCTACTACGCCATCTCCGGCAACAACGTTGTGCTGACGGCCAAAGGTGCCGAATTCGTCAACGCGGGCAACCCGCTGCCGAAGATCGACCTGACCGTCACCGACGCCGGTGGTCTCAGCTCTACTGGCGAAGGCCAGCCGACTGTGACCTTGGTTAACGACGTTCCGCTGATTGACGTTACGCCGACCACTATCGTGGAAAACACCGCCGAAGCTGGCACCATCGCCGGTAGCTTCAACGCGCGTGACGAAGAAACTCCGCGTGAAGGTCTGACTGTTAGCTTCACGGCAGGCACCAACGCCGATGGCTACTACGCTATCTCGGGCAACAACGTTGTCCTGACGGCCAAAGGCGCTGAATTCGTCAACGCGGGCAACCCGTTGCCGAAGATCGACCTGACCGTCACCGACGCTGGTGGCCTCAGCTCTACTGGCGAAGGTCAGCCGACCGTAACTTTGGTCAACGACGTTCCGGTGATTGATGTAACGCCGACCACCATCGTCGAGAACGCTGCTGAAGCTGGCACCGTTGCTGGCACGTTCAACGCACGTGACGAAGAAACTCCGCGTGATGGTCTGACCGTGAGCTTCACTGCTGGTACTAACGCAGACGGCTACTACGCCATCTCGGGCAACAACGTTGTGCTGACCGCGAAAGGCGCCGAATTCGTCAACGCGGGTAACCCGTTGCCGAAGATCGACCTGACCGTCACTGACGCTGGTGGCCTCAGCTCTACTGGCGAAGGTCAGCCGACTGTGACCTTGGTTAACGACGTTCCGCTGATTGACGTTACGCCGACCACTATCGTGGAAAACACCGCCGAAGCTGGCACCATCGCCGGTAGCTTCAACGCGCGTGACGAAGAAACTCCGCGCGATGGTTTGACTGTTAGCTTCACTGCCGGCACCAACGCAGACGGCTACTACGCCATCTCGGGCAACAACGTGGTCCTGACCGCCAAAGGTGCTGAATTCGTCAACGCGGGTAACCCGCTGCCGAAGATCGACCTGACCGTCACCGACGCAGATGGCCTCAGCTCTACCGGCGAAGGTCAGCCAACCGTAACGCTGGTCAACGACGTTCCGCTGATCGACGTCACGCCGACCACTATCGTTGAGAACGCTGCTGAAGCTGGCACCGTCGCCGGTACCTTCAACGCCCGTGACGAAGAAACTCCGCGCGATGGTTTGACTGTTAGCTTCACTGCCGGCACCAACGCAGACGGCTACTACGCCATCTCGGGCAACAACGTGGTCCTGACCGCCAAAGGTGCCGAATTCGTCAACGCGGGTAACCCGCTGCCGAAGATCGACCTGACTGTTACTGACGCTGGTGGCCTCAGTTCCACTGGCGAAGGCCAGCCGACTGTGACCTTGGTTAACGACGTACCGTTGATCGACATCACGCCGACCACCATCGTTGAGAACGCTGCTGAAGCGGGCACCGTTGCCGGTACTTTCAACGCACGTGATGAAGAGACACCGCGTGATGGTCTGAGCGTTACCTTCACTGCCGGTACTAACACCGACGGCTACTACGCCATCTCGGGCAACAACGTGGTCCTGACGGCTAAAGGTGCTGAATTCGTCAACGCGGGTAACCCGTTGCCGAAGATCGACCTGACCGTCACCGACGCCGGTGGTCTCAGCTCTACTGGCGAAGGCCAGCCGACTGTGACGCTGGTCAACGACGTTCCAGAAATTGCAGTTACGCCGACCATCATCGTTGAGAACACTGCTGGAGCAGGCACCGTTGCCGGCACTTTCGTTGCTAAAGACGAAGAGACCCCACGCGATGGTCTGACTGTTAGCTTCACTGCCGGCACCAACGCAGACGGCTACTACGCCATCTCGGGCAACAACGTGGTGCTGACGGCCAAAGGCGCCGAATTCGTCAACGCGGGTAACCCGCTGCCGAAGATCGATCTGACTGTCACCGACGCTGGTGGCCTCAGTTCCACTGGCGAAGGCCAGCCGACTGTGACCTTGGTTAACGACGTACCGTTGATCGACATCACGCCGACCACCATCGTTGAGAACGCTGCTGAAGCAGGCACCGTTGCCGGTACTTTCAACGCACGTGATGAAGAGACACCGCGTGATGGTCTGAGCGTTACCTTCACTGCCGGTACTAACACCGACGGCTACTACGCCATCTCGGGCAACAACGTTGTGCTGACGGCCAAAGGTGCCGAATTCGTCAACGCGGGCAACCCGCTGCCGAAGATCGACCTGACCGTCACCGACGCCGGTGGTCTCAGCTCTACTGGCGAAGGCCAGCCGACTGTGACCTTGGTTAACGACGTTCCGCTGATTGACGTTACGCCGACCACTATCGTGGAAAACACCGCCGAAGCTGGCACCATCGCCGGTAGCTTCAACGCGCGTGACGAAGAAACTCCGCGTGATGGCCTGACCATCACCTTCACGGGCACCAGCAACGCCAATGGCTACTACAGCATCTCCGGCAACAACGTTGTGCTGACCCAAAAGGGCGCTGATTTCGTTAACGCCGGCAACCAGTTGCCGAAGATTGACCTGACTGTTACCGATCCATCGGGCGCGAACTCCAGCAACAGCGGCCAACCGACCGTCAACCTGCACAACGATGTGCCGGTGATCACGGTTGCAGCTAACACCCTGGAAGAAAACTCGGCTGCTGCGGGCACCGTCGCTGGTACCTTCACCGCGACCGACGAAGAAACCCCACGTTCGGGCCTGACGATCACCTTCACCGGCACCAGCAACGTTGATGGCTACTACAGCATCTCCGGCAACAACGTTGTGCTGACCCAAAAAGGTGCTGACTTCGTTAACGCCGGCAACCAGTTGCCGAAGATCGATCTGACTGTTACCGATCCATCAGGCGCGAACTCCAGCAACAGCGGCCAACCGACCGTCAATCTACATAACGACGTGCCGGTCATCACGGTTGCTGCTAACACCCTGGAAGAGAACTCGGCTGCTGCGGGCACCGTCGCTGGTACCTTCACCGCGACCGACGAAGAAACCCCACGTTCGGGCCTGACCATCACCTTCACCGGTACCAGCAACGCCGATGGCTACTACAGCATCTCCGGCAACAACGTTGTGCTGACCCAAAAGGGCGCTGATTTCGTTAACGCCGGCAACCAGTTGCCGAAGATTGACCTGACTGTTACCGATCCATCGGGCGCCAACTCCAGCAACAGCGGCCAACCGACCGTCAATCTGCACAACGACGTGCCGGTGATCACGGTTGCAGCTAACACCCTGGAAGAGAACTCTGCGACTGCGGGCACCGTCGCCGGTACCTTCGTTGCCAAAGACGAAGAAACCCCACGTTCGGGCCTGACGGTCACCTTCACCGGCACCAGCAACGCGGATGGCTACTACAGCATCTCCGGCAACAACGTTGTGCTGACCCAGAAAGGTGCTGATTTCGTTAACGCGGGCAATCAACTGCCGAAGATCGACCTGACCGTCACCGATCCTGATGGCGCGCACTCCAACAACAGTGGCCAACCGACCGTCAACTTGCATAACGACGTGCCAGTGATTGCAATCACGCCTGCCACAATTGTTGAGGACACCGCCAAAGTCGGCACCGTGGCCGGTACCTTCACGGCAAGCGACGAAGAAACCCCGGCCGCCCAACTGAAGATCACCTTCACCACCGGCACCAATGCGGATGGCTACTACAGCTTGTCCGGCAATAGCGTTGTGCTGACGCAGAAGGGCGCGGACTACGTCAACTCCGGTCATCAATTGCCGAAGATTGACCTGACCGTCACCGACGCTGACGGCGCCTACTCACACAGCATTGGCCAGCCGACCGTGACGTTGGTCGACGACACCCCTATCGCCAACAATGGCTACATCCAAGGCAACGAAGACACTTCGATCGAATTGATCTGGGCGAACTTCGGCGTCAGCGATGAAGACTCCGCAAACCCTAAAGTGGTGTTCACCAACCTGCCGGCCGGTTCGATCGAGTACAACGTCAACGGCGTGTGGGTTGCGCTGACCGCGTCTGACCTGAAAACCGCCACCTCGGCCGGCAAGTCGTTCAGCCAGGCTGATTTCGACAGTCACAACGTGCGTTACACCCCGGCGGCCAACGAGTCGGGCGATAACAGCTTCAGCGGCACAGGCGTGGGCAACAAGCAGAGCGATTACACCCAGCTGAAATTCCAGGCTACCGACGGTAATTCCTACAGCGACACCAAGATCATCACCGTGGATATCCACCCGGTGGCGGACGTGCCTGTCGTGGCGGTTGGTGCGTTTGGCGCTGTGCCGACAGGCCTGGTGATCCAGACCTGGACCGGCGGCACCCTGCGCAATGATTTGGGGACCAACGGTAACGGTGTGGCCAATTCCAGCGATCTGATCCGTGTGATCGACGCCAAGACAGCCGCCAGTGCGGCTTCCACCGGTGTGACCAACAACGTCAGCAACAGCAATGTGGTCGATGGCACCGCGACCAAGGTCTCCGGCCTGATCTACCTGGAAGCCGGCAAGAGCTACACCTTCACCGGTACGGCCGACGACAGCCTGGCCATTACCGTGGGCGGCAAGTTGGTTGCCACCGAGACCTGGAGCAAGGGCAGCGCGATTAGCGGGTCGAGCTACACGCCGACCGAGTCGGGTTACTACACCCTCGACATCTACCACTACAACCAGGCCGGCGGGGGCAACTACGACGTCAACGTGTCGATTAACAACGGCGTGTCGATGTCCCTGGGCAACAGCGGCCTGCAGACCTACACCAGCGTGGAAGCGTTGAAAGCCGCAGGTGCAGTGCTCGGCGATAGCCACGTGGTCAATGGCGAAGGCTATTACACCGGCTACGTCTACAACCGTGGCCTGGAAGACACCGCGATCAAGGTCAGCCCGATTACCACCACGTTTGTCGACAACGATGGCTCGGAGTCGCACAAGGTGCAAATCAGCGGCTTGCCTGCCGGTACGGTGATCACCGATGGCACCACGAGCATCACCTCCAATGGCAGCGGCACGCTCTACGATGTCAGCACCTGGAACCTGAAGACCCTGACAGTTACGCCGGCCAAGGATTCGACCGCCAGCTTCGACATCATCGTGAAAGCCACGGCCACCGAGTTGAGCACCGGCGCTTCGGCGGTGACGACCGGCAAAGTGAGCATCGTGATCACGGCGGTCAACGACGCCCCAACCCTGGACCTGAGCACTGCCGACGGTTCGGTCGCTACTGGCTTCAGCACCTCGTACACCGAACGTAGCACCAGCGGTGTTGCGATTACCGGCAGCGTGGCCATCGCTGACGTCGACAGCACCCAAATGCAAAGCGCCACCATCACCCTGAAAAACGCCAGTTCGGGCGATGTACTGAGCTCCAACCTGGTAGCCGTCGGGGGTACGTACAAAGGCATCACCGTGACCAGCGTCGGGACTGACGTCAGCGGCAAGATCGTGCTGACCCTGTCGGGCACGGCGGACGCGGCGACTTACAAGACGCTGCTTGAATCGTTCCAGTACTCCAGCACCAGCAAGTACCCGACGCTGGGCGATCGCACCATTGATGTCTCGGTGACTGACAATGAGGGGGGCAACAGCCTGAGTTCGTTGGCGGCAACGACCACCATCACGGTCAAGCCTCAGGTCTACAGCCCCGTCACGGAAGGCGGCGCGGCAGCGGATACCATTGACCTGGGCTCCAGCTCGACCCACAACATCGTGGTAAGCGACAAGGGCGGTATCACCACGCCGGGCTCCAACTACAACATCGCGTTTATCGTCGACACCTCGGGCAGTATCGGCCCCAGCGCGATGACGTCGATCAAGTCCCAGTTGTCGACCATCTTCGATACCTTGATCGCCAACGCCAAGTTGACCGGTTCGGGTGTGGTGAAAGTGTTGTTGGTGGACTTCGATACCAAGGTCGAATCGCAAGTGTCGGTCAACCTGGCTGACCAGGCGGCAGCCAAGGATGCGTTGCAGGCTGTGTTGAACAACATGAGCTCCAACTCGACTGACGTGACCAACTACCAGGACGCCTTCAACACCGCGACGGCCTGGTTCAAGAGCTCTGAAGCGACCAGCAACGCCAGTGCGAAAAACCTGACGTATTTCATCACCGATGGTGCGCCGAACGTCTACAACTACACATACAACGACATCACTCTTGGCGCGACCAGCCGCTACGGTGACACGGTTTACTTCGACAGCAAGGTCAACAGCAAAACCTACACCCTGGGCCAGTCCGCTGCGGTCACCGCAACGGTCTACGGCAAGACCCAGGTCATTGTCGACAGCGACGGCAAGGTCTACTCGTACAGCTCGTCCGGCACCAAGACCTTTGAAGGTTATGTCGTGTCCGACGGCCGTGGCGGTTTCGACGTGGCGGGGGCTGTCGGCAACAGCAGCTACTACTCCGACTATCCGTTGGAAGCGGCCAAGGCCGCTTATGCTGCGCTGACCACTGCGGTCAAGGGCGGGGTTGAGGTGCAGGCCATCGGTCTTGGCAGCGACATTGATAGCACCGTGCTCAAACAGTTTGATACCGACAAGACGGTCTCCACCATCGACACCGCGAAGCTGGCGGATACCATCACCGGCCACACTGCCGATACCGGTGCCGACAACGTTTCCGGCGGTTCGGGCAACGACATCATCTTCGGCGACCTGATCAGCTACAAAGGCCAGGAAGGCAGCGCGGCGCTCAAGGCATTCGCTGCCGAGAAGCTGGCGACCACCGTCGATCAGATCGACGACCGCACCTTGCATCAGTACATCACTGAGCATGTGCAGGACGTCGGTGCCCTGGCCAACGCGTCGAACATCTACGGCACCAGCGATGGTGGCGACAACCTGATCGGCAACGCCGGCGATGACATCCTGTTCGGCCAGGGCGGTAACGACACGCTCTCCGGCGGTGCAGGCAATGACATCCTGGTGGGTGGCAAGGGTAACGATATCCTCACCGGCGGCGCGGGTGCCGATACCTTTGTGTGGCTCAAAGGCGACACCAACACCAGCGGTGGCTTTGATCGCATCACTGACTTCAAGCACGGCGAAGGCGACAAGCTGGACCTGTCCGACTTGCTGCAAGGCAATAACGACACCAACCTGTCGAGCTACCTGAGGTTGACCACCGACTCGGCGGGCAACTCGACGCTGAGCGTGAGCAGCAACGGGTCGTTCACCGGCACCAACGGCGGCACGGCAGATGTGACGATCAAGGTGGACGGCGCGAGCTGGGGCAGTGGCGCCGCCGCGATCAATAGCCTGATCGCCGGTGGCGACTTGACCGTCAAGCACCACGACTGATCACCAGCGGGGCGTCAATCTTTCGGGATTGGCGCCCCTTTGGCATGCGCTTTGGGGAAATGTGTGTAATCTCTGTGGGAGCCGTGTGCGGCGCCTGCAGGGATTTTTTATTGGGAGAGGGCTGATGTTCTACGTGCAACGCGATCAATACAACGCTTTGGTGCGTGTCGAGGCGCAGGCCTTCGCAGAAGCCACTGAGACGCTACCGGCTGACCATCATGAGATCCAGGCGTGGTTTGCCGACGATGAGATTGAGAACAGCCTAAAGCAGCTCAAGAGCAGTGACCTTGAGATGATCCGCGTACTGGACGACTTGATCCAGGTGCTGATCACCAAGAACGTGATGAGCATCACCGACTTGCCGCCGGCGGCGCAGACCAAGTTCCTGGAGCGTACCCATGCCCGGGCGGCGCTGGGTGGCTTGAGCGAGCTGATCAATGACGAAGAAACCGGCCTGATCTGACGCGCACCTCCTTCACGGCGTGAGCGTCAAGGAAGCGTGATTATTCTGAGCTTCACTTCCAGGGCGCCGGTTCACCGACCAGTTGGCCTTGCACCCCTTCAATCCCCATCTCGCGGATCACCCGCAACTCTCCCTCGGTTTCCACGCGCTCGGCAATCAACGGCAGGTCAATGCTGTGGGCTGCACGCTGGATGGCTTCGATAAAGAAGCGTTTGTGGCTTTCCTGATCAATATCGCGGATGTAACTGCCGTCGATCTTGAGGTAGGCCAGGCCCAGGTGCGCGAGGTTGCCGATCATGCTGAAGCGCCCGCCGAAGCGTTGCAGGCCAAGGCTGTAGCCGAGGCCGCGCATGCGCCGGATCAAACGCTCCAGCTGCGTCTGTTCGGGCACTTGTTCTTCACCGATTTCCAGGGTCAGGCGTTCGCCCAACAGCGGGTGTTGGGCCAGGCGTTCGAACATGTGCTCCAGGGCTTGCGGGTCGTTCAGGGTGGCTGCCGACAGGTTCAGCGCGACCGATTGGTTGTGCTGGCCCAAGTGGGCGATCACCAGATCGAGCATTACCTGGTCGAGGCGCGCGGTCCAGCCGAAGCGCTCCAGCCATGGCAGGAAATGCCCGGCGGCAATGGTCTGGTCCTGGCTGTCGAGCAGGCGCGACAGCACTTTGTAATGCAGGACCTGGCGGATATCGTTGCTGCTCACCACCGGCTGGAAGAACAGGCGGAAGCGACCCTGGCTCAGGGCGGTGTCGAGCAGGGTGTGCCAGCTGTGCGGGTCGTCACTGACGGTGTCGAGGGTTTGATGGGTCAGGCACACCCAGCTTTGCAGGCTGTTGGCTTCGGCCTGCGTGAGCGCCTGGTCAGCCAGCATCAGCAGGTCTGCCGAGGCGTCGCCGGGGTTGTAAGGGGCCAGGCCGATGTAGGCCACGGTGGGCATGTCGGTGGCGCCGGTTTCGTGCAGGCTCTGCAAGGTGGCTTCCAGTTCCTGGGCCAACTGCACGGCCTCGTCACGTACCAGGCCCGGCGCGAGCACGGCAAACTCGCCACCTCGGCTGCGCGTGATCAGGTTGTGGGTTTCCGGGTATTTGGCGCAGGTGCGCACCAGTTGCTGGCTGACGGCTTGCAGCAACTGGTCGGTGCGCTGCCCGCCCAGACGCTGATTGAGGCCACCCAGGTCGTTGACCCGCAGCATCAGCAGGTAGCCTGAGCTGGACTCCTCCAGGGTGCTGACCCGCGATTGCAGCTGCATCTCGAAATAGCGACGGTTGGCCAGCCCGGTCAGGCTGTCCTGGTAGGACTCCACCCGTAGCTTCTCGCTGCGCTCGGTCTGCTCGTGGAACAGCGCCTTGAGCTTCTCCACCATCTGGTTCATGGCCTGCACCACGCGGCGCAGTTCCGGGGTGCGGGGCAGGTCGGGCAAGCTGAGGAACTCTCGACGCGCGATAGCGTGGGACTGCTCCACCATATAGTCCAAAGGCCTGAGCTGACGACGCAGCAACAGCGCGCCCAGTACCGCACTCACCGCGCCACAGACCAGCAGCCAAACCAGGCTGCCCAGCGCGCTTTGCCAGAGTTTGGCCAGGGCAAACATCGGGTGACTGACCACTTCGACCCGCGCTGCCTGCTGCCAGCCACGGCTGACGATGGCATCGCCGCCGGCCGGCGCCAGGCCGATCATCTTGACGAACCAGGCCGGCACGCTGCTGGCATCCGGCTCGGCGGCACGCTCCACCAGCACCTGGTCATTGCTCAGGTCCACCACGCGAATGCTCGCGTAGTAGCCGCTGTCGAAGATCGAGCTGACCATCAGTTCGGTCATTGCCGGGTCATCGATGTTCGGCGTCAACGACAGGGCCAGCGCTGTGGCCGCGTCCTGGGCGTGGGAGCGCAACTGGTTGACGTACTGGGTACGCGAACTTTCCAGGCTGACGAAGAAGCTACCGCTGAACGCGACCACCAGGAACACGCAGATAGCGATCAGCAATTGTTTGAACAGTGACATCGTAGCTCCTGTTAATTATCCGAACTGGCCGGAAACCCTTCAGCGGTCATTTTTTTCAAGACGTCCAACCAGCGTGATAGACGCTTGGTGTCACCGACTTTTTTGTTCCCGCCTGCGCCGGTCAGCCACAGCCCTTCACCGTTGAACGCGTAGACCGGCAGCAGGTCTGCACGCTGGCTGGCGGGCAAAATGGCGTCCATCAGGCTGTCCAGCACCAGGGGCATGGCTTCGGGGCTGGCGTAGTACGTCAGCACCATGTGCGCGCGATTCTGGCGTAAGGCTTTAACGTAGGTAATGCGCAGTTTTTCGGCGGGCACCCCCAAGTGGCGCAGGCTGAAGTACTTGGCGATGGCGTAGTCTTCGCAATCGCCAGCGCCTTTCCACAGGGATTGAATAGGGGTCGCCCAATAATCAATTTCGTGCCACAGGTCGATGTCTTCTTCGTAGCGCAACTGGCGGTTGAAGAACAGATTCACCACGTTGAGCTGCTCTGCCTCACTCACCTGCTTCTGCGTCGCCAGCAATTGTTGCCAGGCATCAATGCGCTGGCGCCCCGGCCCCAGCGGCCCATAAAGCGACTCGGCGCGGCGGCTGATCTGGCTGAAATCCCAATCGGCGAGCAAATCGCCCAGCAGGCCGCCACCCAGCAACAGCGTGATGGCGAGGCCGTACAGAATCCGAGGGAGTTTAAAGCGTATCGCCACTGCGATTACCCAAGCTTGCAGCATTGAAGGTGCGGCAATGGTGCGGTGATATAGGGTAAAAAACAATGGCACGATGAAATCACCGCCATTGAATTGTAGTAATAGTCCGTCAGTAAATTGGCTAATTTCCGCTCGTCTGAAAGGCTTGCTCGACTTTCATCAAAATAATGACACTTCCCTAGCGCTGTCACAGAATGAAGCAATGAAAACGCCTACAAAAAGACCTGCGGTGAAGCCGTACCTTGCTGATCTTTCCACGTCTTTATATGGCGCCGTGAAGGAGCTCCGGCCATGAGCCGCACTGATGATCTATTTGCCCTGTTCGGCAAGAGCGTTTCCCGCGACCCCACGGGAAAAAACGCCCGCCTGCATTTTTTTGGCAGCATTCCTTTCGACGATGGCACACGGGTGAATCAGAAAGAGGGTTCGCGCTTCGGGGCCCATGCCTCCCACGCCAATGAACATCACCACCATGAGTCATTGACCGCGCTGCGCCCGACGGTAGTCGCGCTGGTGTCCGTCAATGGCGGCGTTGGCCGCAGTACGCTGGCCACGGCGCTGAGCAGCGGTCTGCAGCGTCTTGGTGAGTCGGTCGTGGCGCTGGACCTGGATCCTCAGAACGCTTTGCGCCAGCACTTCGGTGTGGACCATGAGCTTCCCGGCCTCGCCCGCAGCAGCCTGCTCAACACGCCATGGAACACCATCCTGCAATCGGGTTTTGCCGGTTGCCAGGTGATTCCCTTCGGCGACGCGGACACCCAGCAGCAGGAAAACCTGCAACGCTGGTTGACGCGGGAGCCGAAGTGGCTGGCCCAGCGCCTGGCGGCATTGGACCTGAGCGAACGGCACACCGTGATCATCGATACTCCCGCCGGCAACAACGTCTACCTCCATCAAGCGTTGAGCGTGGCCGATATCGTGCTGGTCGTCGCCCAACCGAACGCCGCCTGTCTCGGCACGCTGGATCAATTGGATGCGCTGCTGGCCCCCCACCTTGAGCGTGCACGTCCACCGCGTTGCCACTTGGTGATCAACCAACTGGATGAAAACTCGGCGTTCAACCTGGACATGCTTGATGCGTTCAAGCTGCGTCGCAGTGATTACCCTTTGGAAGTCATACACCGCGATCCGGCGATCAGCGAAGGCCTGGCCTTTTCTACCGACCCTCTGGACAACGCGGTTACAAGTCTGGCGGGTGATGACATCAACGACCTTTGCCGGTTACTGATCGCTCGCAAAAAACGCCTGTAAAGCGCGGGTTATACGCTTGACGCCAGATGCTTATGCACAATCGGTCGGATGCAGTTGTCATGAAATAGCCGTTTTGTGGAGCGGTTCTCAACACACTGCAACTGCCTGTTTTACGTGCGTTTTATGGTGTGAGTAAAAAATGAACATCGTGGCTTTTGGCCTGTAGCGTAGACGGCTACAGGCTCTGTAAAGAATTCATCAACAGAGTTATCCACAGGCTGGGGTGCGACAATTTCGCCCTTTAATCGCGCTCGGCAAGCACCAACAAGTTGCGCGGTGTCAACGCCGGGTCGCAGAAGCTGCCTACTTCAACCCTGTAGCCACGCTCGCTGAGAAACAGTGCCCGATCCAGCACCAGCCACACTTCCAGCGGGCGCCGAAACAGACCGCGCACCAATTCCAGATTCCTGACCTCAGCCAAACGCTGCCAACCGTGCGCCTCCAGTGCCGCCCAATCCTGTTTGCCTGTGGATAACCCTTTGAGGCGGGCCAGCTCGTGGCAGTAGTCGGCGAAGGGTTTGTCCAGCCAGTGGGCGGGCAGGGACGGCGTGGGCAGGTAGTCGTCGCAGCCGCGTAACTGGCGTTGCAACTGATCGAAACCGAGGCGCCGGGCCATGGACGTGTCCCGTTGCAGGCGCACGCGTTTGCCGGCGGTGACGGTTTCGCTGAGGGGCAGGCCGAGGTCGTCGACCGACAACTGCAAGGTGGAAGCGCGGGCGGCTACGGACAGCGGCTGGTAAGTGTGTGCATGGGTTCGGTTATAGCAGCACGGCGCCAATGCCAGTTGCTTGCAGCCGGCGGCGCTGGCCACTTGCAGCAGGCGTACGTGCAAATCGCCGCAGGCATGCAGGGCGACGGGGGTGTGTTCGGCGCTGATGGCGACATCGGCCATCACGTCTTGCAAACGATGGGTGACGGGCAGGCCGTGGTGCTCGCTCAAGGCTTGGCCGGACGCGACCAGGGCCGGGTCGTATTCCAGGCAGGTCAGCTGTTGGTCTGTGTGCAGCAGGCGGCGACCAAGGTGGCCTTTGCCGGCGCACCAGTCCAGCCAATGCTGGGGTGTTTGCGCAAAGTGCAGCGCCGCGCCGAAGGCTTCGATCTGTTGCCATTTGCGGCCGGGTACATCGACATTCAGGCGATGCGCGGCGGGATGCAGGGGCTGCGTCGGTAACTTATCCACAGTGCCGAGTTGCAGCGCTTGCAAGGCAATCTGTGGAAACGGCGCGGGAGCGGGCAGCTCATGGGGCTGGTTGTGGCTGGCTTCAGCCTCGGCCAACGAGCGTTGGCGCAGCCACTGGGCCAGCTCGGGGTGTTCGCGTTCCCAGGGCAGTTGGCGATGCGTAAAGGGCCGTGGTCGCCACAGCCCTTGATGCTCGATCAGAAACGCATCCAGCGCCCGGAAGCGCGCTTCAACGTCCCTGGCAGGCATCGACGCGCAGCCAGCGTTCCAGCAGTTTGAAGCCGCGTACCAGCAGGAACGAGATCAACAGGTAGAACACGCCGGCGGTGAAGAACATTTCTACCGTCAGGTAGTTGCGCGCAATGATCGTGCGGGCCATACCGGTCAGTTCCAGCAGGGTCACGGTGCTCGCCAGTGAACTGGCCTTGAGCATCAGGATCACTTCGTTGCTATAGGCCGGCAAGCCGATGCGCGCCGCACGCGGCAAGATGATGTAGAACAGCGTCTTGGGCCTGGACATGCCCAGCGCCCGGGCGGCTTCGATTTCTCCAGGCGGAATGGCCTGGATGGCGCCACGCAGGATCTCGGCGATATAGGCCGCAGTGTGCAGCGTCATGGTGGCGGTGGCACACCAGAACGGGTCGCGCAGGTATTTCCACATGAAGCTTGAGCGGATGCTGTCGAATTGAGCCAGGCCGTAATAGACCAGGAACAACTGCACCAGCAGCGGCGTGCCCCGGAAGAAGAAAATGTAGGCGTAGGGCAGCGAGCGCACATACCAGCGCTTGGACGAACGTGCGATGCCCAGCGGGATGGCCAGGATCAAACCCAGGATCACGGCGATGCTGACGAGTTCCAGGGTCAGGATGGCGCCCTGGATAAACTTCGGCAGCCACTTGATGATGACTTCCCATTCCATTACGTCGTCCTCACGAAGCCGCGGGCGGCGCGTTTTTCCAGGTAGTGCATGGCGACCATCGACAGTGAGGTCAGGCCCAGGTAGATGAGCGCGGCGACCATGTAGAAAGTGAACGGCTGTTTGGTGACGGTGACGGCGATCTGCGCGTGGCGCATGATTTCTTCGAGGCCGATGACCGTGACCAGCGCGGTGTCTTTCATCAGGATCAGGAACAGGTTGCCCAGCCCCGGCAGGGCGATGCGCCACATCTGCGGCATGATCAAGCGGGTAAAGATGCGGAACTTCGACAGGCCCAGCGCCACGCCGGCTTCGCGGTGGCCCTTGGGAATGGAGATGATTGCGCCGCGCAGTACTTCGGTGGCGTAGGCGCCGAAACACAACCCCAGCGCAATGACGCCGGCGGCGAAGGCGCTCAGGGACAGGTCGGGGATGTTGAACAGCTCACCCAGTTCGCGCATGGCGTTGATGGTGCCGAAGTAAATCAGCAACACCCACAACAGTTCCGGCACGCCGCGAACGATGGTCGAGTAAGTCCCGCCCAGCCATTGCAGAGGCTTGTACGCGGAAGTCTTGGCCAAGGCCCCGGCCAGGCCGAGGACCAGCCCCAGGCATAAGGCCGTGAGCGCCAGTTTGACGGTCATCAGCGCGCCGGCAGCGAGCGCGGGGCCGAATCCGTAGAGATCGAAATTCATGGTGTTTTCATATCGCGGCAGGCATTGCTGGAAGCCGACGCGCTCAGGTGAGCGCGCCGGTCAGGCCGTTCAGGTCATTCGATGCTGAACGGGAAGTACTTGTCGTTGATCTTCTTGTAGGTGCCGTCTGCCTTGATCTCTGCCAGGGCTTTGTTCAGGCGCTCGCGCAGTGGGTCGCCCTTGCGTACGGCGATACCGATTTTGTCGCTTTCTACAACTGGGTCACCCTTGAACTCGTAGGCCGAACCGTCTTTGCTCTTGAGCCATTCGTACTGCACGTACTTGTCGGCGAGAATCCCGTCCAGGCGACCAGAAGTCAGGTCGAGGTAGGCGTTTTCCTGGGTGTCGTAGAGCTTGGCTTCGGTATCCGGCAGCTTGTCTTCCAGGTAGGTACCGGCCAGCGTTGCGCGCTGGGCGCCGATGACCTTGCCCTTCAGGTAAGCGGCGTCGGTCTTGAAGTCTGCAGTGGCTTTAGGGGCGATGAACTGCAGTTTGTTGGAGTAGTACGGGTCGGTGAAGTCGACGGCTTGCTTGCGTTCATCGGTGATGGACAGCGAGGACACCAGGAAGTCGAACTTCTTGGCATTCAGGGCCGGGATGATGCCGTCCCAGTCGGACACGTACACTTCGCACTTTTCGACTTTCATCTTGGCGCACAGGGCGTCGCCGATGTCCTTGTCGAAGCCGACGACGTTGCCGCTGGCGTCTTTATTGTTGAAGGGCGGGTAGGCCGCTTCGATCCCCATTTTCAAGGTCTCTGCCATGGCCGTGGCGCTGAACGCCATCGAGATGGCCGCGGCCAGAAGGAATTTTTTATAGTTCTGCATGCATGTTGCTCCGTTAGCGGTTGCTGGACATGAATTGTTTGCAGCGCGCCGAAAGCGGGTTTTCAAACACCTGCTGTGGCGATCCTTGCTCTTCGATCAGGCCTTGGTGCAGAAACACCACTTCACTGGATACCTGACGGGCGAAGCCCATTTCATGGGTGACCAGCAGCATGGTGCGACCTTCCTCGGCCAGCGCGCGGATCACATTAAGTACTTCCTGGACCATTTCCGGGTCAAGGGCAGAAGTGGGCTCGTCAAACAGGATGACTTTAGGCTGCATCGCCAGGGTGCGCGCAATGGCGGCCCGTTGTTGCTGGCCGCCGGACAATTGCGCGGGGTAGGCGTGGCGCTTGTCGGCGATGCCGACCTTGTCCAGCAGGGCTTCGGCCACTTCTATGGCTTCGGCCTTGCTCTGGCCGAGCACACGGCGGGGCGCCTCGATGATGTTGTCGAGGATGCTCATGTGCGGCCACAGGTTAAAGTTTTGAAACACAAAACCGATTTCGCTGCGCAGGCGGTTGATCTGCTTGCCGTCGGCGGCCATCAACTCACCGTTTTTCGCGGCCTTTAGCTTGAGTTCTTCGCCGGCCACCAGGATCTGGCCCTGATGTGGGTTTTCCAGCAGGTTGATGCAACGCAGGAACGTGGACTTGCCGGAACCGGAGGAACCCAGGATCGAGATCACATCGCCGTCGCGAGCGGTCAGCGAGATACCTTTGAGTACCTCCAGCTCACCATAGCGTTTATGCAAGTTGCGGATTTCAAGCGCGGGCGTGGCCTCGGCCATGTGCGGTCCTCATTGTGTTCGTTGCGATCCTGCTGTTGGGACGCCTTCCTGGCGAGGCGCCAAGCTAGCATAGCGCCCGGACGACACCAACAGCCCCGCGGAGGGTAAACAGACGGTGTGCGGCAGGGTGTCGCATCGGCACAGCAGCGTGTCGCGCCATCAACAACCGAACAACCGTTTGATCCCGGTAAACCGCAGGCTTCGCGTAAAAAAGGGCGCGATGGTGCCAGCTTTGGCCGGGTGTTGGAAGGGTTAAACGGGCAAACGGTAGCTATCAGCCCCTTTATGGCGCGCCACGTACTTTTTGTGTGTGTTTTTGGTGCGCTGGTTCGTCTTGAATGTGAGTCGCGCGGTAACGCTATAGCGGAATGCCATTATTATCAATGAGTTGCAATGGCTGGCGAATCGTCCTACAGCCCGCGTCAATCGCGACTTCGTAACATTTTGGCGCAGATCTTGCGTAAAAAATAAAGAACGCCCTGTTGGTTTCTTTTCACGAGGAAGATCCCAGGCCGGGCGAACCGTTTTCGCAATTCCTCGCAAAGGTGTGTCAATGAGTAGTACGCAAAGCTCCAATGACCTCGAACAGGGGCTCAAACCGCGTCACGTCACCATGCTGTCGATTGCCGGCGTTATTGGTGCCGGTCTGTTTGTTGGCTCCGGTCACGCGATTGCTGCCGCCGGCCCCGCTGTCCTGTTGGCGTATGCCGCTGCGGGTACGCTGGTGGTATTGGTGATGCGTATGTTGGCCGAGATGGCCGTGGCGTCGCCGGATACCGGTTCGTTTTCCACCTATGCCGACCGTGCAATCGGTCACTGGGCCGGTTTCACCATTGGCTGGCTGTATTGGTGGTTCTGGGTGCTGGTGATTCCGTTGGAAGCCAACGCCGCCGCGACCATCCTCCACGCGTGGTTCCCGGATGTGGCCATCTGGGCCTTTACCCTGATCATCACGTTGTTGCTCACGGCGACCAACCTGTTCAGCGTGAAGAACTACGGCGAGTTCGAGTTCTGGTTTGCGCTGATCAAGGTCGTGGCGATTGTGGGCTTTGTGATCCTCGGCCTGGCCGCGATTTTCGGCTTCCTGCCGACCAGCCAGGTCAGTGGCGTGTCGCACCTGTTCGACACCCAAGGCTTTATGCCGAACGGCATGGGCGCCGTATTGGCTGCGATCCTGACCACCATGTTCTCGTTCATGGGCACCGAGATCGTCACCATTGCAGCGGCTGAATCGAAGAACCCGGGCCAGCAAATCACCAAGGCCACCAATTCGGTGATCTGGCGGATTGGCTTGTTCTACCTGCTGTCGATCTTCATCGTCGTGTCCCTGGTGCCGTGGAACGATCCGACCCTGGCGGCGGTAGGTTCCTACCAGACTGTGCTGGAACGCATGGGTATTCCGAATGCCAAGCTGATCGTCGACCTGGTGGTATTGGTTGCCGTGACCAGTTGCCTGAACTCGGCGCTGTACACCGCTTCGCGCATGCTGTTCTCCTTGGGCCGTCGCGGTGATGCACCGGCCGTGGCCAAGCGCACCAACAAGAGCGGCACGCCTTACTGGGCGGTGTTGCTGTCCACCGGTGCTGCGTTCCTGGCGGTGTTTGCCAACTATGTGGCGCCGGCGGCGGTGTTCGAATTCCTGCTGGCCAGCTCCGGCGCCATCGCATTGCTGGTGTACCTGGTGATCGCGGTGTCGCAACTGCGCATGCGTCAGAAGCGTACGGCGGCGGGCGAGAAAATCGTCTTCAAGATGTGGCTGTTCCCTGGCCTGACCTATGCGGTGATGGTGTTTATCGTGGGTACGCTGACCATCATGCTGTTCCAGGAAGCGCACCGGGTCGAGATTATCGCGACGGGGGTTTTGAGCTTGCTGGTCGTGGTGGCGGGGTTGGTTGTGGCGAGCCGTCGCAAGGCGCAGAGAGCCGGCGCTGCGGTGCTTAACTGACGAAATGCGGTAAAAAATGTGGGAGGGGCGGTGCGACGATTCGACCTGCCCCCTCCCACATTGGGTTCTGCGTCAGTCTTGCGAGTTGGTCAGCGCTTGGGACGCCGCCAGGTAATCCGCCTGGAACTCTGGCGACTCGATCCACGCCAGTGCCGCCGCTTCATCGTCACTGTCCGTGGCCCACTGCCGATACTCGATCAGCGCCGCCAGGATAAAGTCCGTGGCTTCTTCTTCGCCTTCCTGTTCCAGCACCAGCGCCAGCAGCGGGTGTGCCAGGAATGCTGCGCACAATGCCTGTTGGCTGGTCTCGCCAGCGGTGCGCATCTCCACAAACAGCTCGGTCAAGTCCACCGACTCAAGGTCAATGCGGCTGTCATCGCCTGCAAACGCATCCGGCTTGGTCGCCACGGCGCGTTGAGTACGGTTTTGCTTGGCCTTGGTCTTTGCGCGCTGGGCACGTTTTTGCTGCTTGTTCGGCGAGGCCATGGGCTCAACGTCCTAAGGTTCTGGGTCTGGGTGGGTATTGAAGCGCAGGTTGGGGCAAATCCCAAGGGTTGCGGGTGTGTTTCGTCACGCGCAGCCCTGTGCTCCAGTTTTATTTTTTAGTAACCGTTAACCGATTTGCCAGCACTTGTCTGAGCTTTTGCTGGGTCATTAACCTCCGACGCTCGCGCCACTCGTTGGACGGACCGTGGATCGTTTCGGCGTGCGGCTTTGGAAAAACCACACATCTGAGAGAGACGACAGCGAACCATGCGCAGATTAGACTGGCAGGCATCCATTACGGAGGTCTCTATGAGCATCCCACTTTCTCCTATCGTTTCGGAGTTTGAAACAGAAGAGCAGGCCGCGAGCTACGACCGTTGGTTTCGGGCCAAGGTGCAGGCTTCAATTGATGATCCTCGTCCGAGTATTCCGCATGATCAGGTTATGGCTGAGATGCGCGCGCTGATCGAGTCCAAGCGTAAAGAGCGTGATGCAAGTGGATTGGCGGCCCGAGGCGCGGGCTGAGCTCAGGGAGATTCTTGAATACATCGTCGGTCGCAATCTTGTAGCGGCCAGCGATTTGAATGAAGCAATTGAGGCCGTAACTACCGCGCTTCCCCAGCACCCTTATCTGTATCGGTTGGGTCGAATTCCGGGTATTCGTGAAATTGTTGTGCGCCGAGTTACCGACCGCATCGAGATACTGACTGTGCTTCATGCTCGCCAAGAATATCCTTCTGGCTCGGTCGACTATTTCGCTCGACCTTAAGTCAGTAGGCACATAGCCTCGCACTTTTGCGATACGCCAGAGCCTATTCCATGACCCGCGACACCCTCGAACACCACCAGATCCCCCTCTATTTCCTCACCGTTCTCCTGGCTGCAGTCGTTGGCCTGCTCGCGCCTTTATCGGCTCACACTCTCAGCGTATGGATCACGCCCGTCATCGCGATACTGATGTACGCAATGTTCCTGCAAATCCCCTTTCTGGACCCGCGTACAGGCTTGGGCAACAAGCGCTTCCTATCGGCGTTGTTGCTGGCCAATTTCATTCTGGTGCCGGTGCTGGTGTGGGTATTGACCCGTGGCCTGGCGGAGCGCCCGGCGTTGCTGGTGGGAGCGTTGCTGGTGTTGCTGACACCGTGCATCGATTACGTGGTGGTGTTCACTCACATCGGTAAGGGCGACTCGCGATTAATGCTGGCGGCCACGCCGCTGCTGTTGTTACTGCAGTTGGCGCTGTTGCCGGTGTACCTGGGTTTGATGTTGGGCACGCAGTCGCAGTTAGTGGTGCAGGCGGGGCCGTTTATCGAGGCGTTCGTGTTGCTGATTGTGCTGCCGATGGTGCTCGCGGTGCTGACGACTGCGCTCGCGCGGCGCTCGACGGTTATCAGCGTTTGGAATGACGCATGGGCTTGGTTGCCCGTGCCTGCGATGGCGATGGTGCTGTTTGTGGTGATCGGCTCGCAAATCACCTCGGTGGTGCGTGATATAGGCCTGCTGATGCCGGTGATCCCGATTTATGTGGCCTTTGTGTTGCTGGCGCCGCTGATGGGGATGCTGGCGGCGCGGCTGTTCGCGCTGCCTGCGGTCACGGCGCGGGCGGTGACGTTCAGCGCCTCCACGCGCAATTCGTTGGTGGTTTTGCCGCTGGCCCTGGCCCTGCCCGAAGACGTGCGTGGGTTGGCCGCCACGGCGGTGATCCTGCAGACCTTGGTCGAGTTGGTGGCCGAGTTGATCTATGTGCGCCTTATTCCTCGGTTGGTGTGGCCCGCAGGTCGGTAACCGGGTGAATGTTCAGGTCTGTTCAGGCGCTATTCAGGGGTGTGCTCGGCAACATAAGTCGGCGCTCCCCACCTGACAGGTCTACCGATGGATCACCGCAACCGTTTTCGCCTGGAATCCCTGGGCATTTTCCTGTTTGCCCTAGTGCTGTTCACCTTTGGAATCTGGGATCAGCAGCCCCAGGGATTTGACGGGCGCTGGGCGCTATTCCTGCAGGAAATGTTTCGCCATGGCGCGAGCCTTTTCCCCACCACCTACGGCCAGCCCTACGCGGACTACCCTGGCACCGCGACCTTCTTCAGCTTTGTGTTTGCCCGGTTATTCGGTGCGCCCAATCACTTGGCGAATGTACTGCCCACCGCAATGGCGTCCGCTGGGGTGGTTGCGCTGCTGTATCGCTTGCTGGTCCCTGCGAGTCGACAGTGGGCGCTGCTCGCCGTTTTGTTGACCTTGCTCACCACTCAACTGCTGGAGAAGTCCCGTTCGGTGTGCCTGGACCAGATGGTCGCGTTGCTTTGCGTGGGCAGCTTCTACCTGCTGCACAGCGGCGAGCGCGTGGGTTCGCGACTGAGGCGGTTGGCGGTGTTTCCGTTGTTCGTCCTCGGCTTTGCCGTGCGTGGGCCATTGGGCTTGATTGAGGTCTGCGGCGTGGTCTGTGTGTATTGGGCGCTTGGCAATCCTGGGGCGCGGGTCAGGCAAGTGCTGGTTCACGGCCTGGTTGGTCTGGTGTTGTTGGCGGCCTGTTGGTGGTTGCTGATAAAGCTGGCGCGCATCAGTGGGGGCGATGCATTTGCCGATGCGGTGTTCAAGATGCAAGTGGGCGGGCGCCTGGATGAAAGTGGCGAGCCGTTCTATTTCTATCTTCAATTGAGTTTGTATCGCTACTTCCCTGTGGTGCCGCTGGCGCTGGCCACGTTGGTTGCGTTGCGTCATCGCTGGCATGAACGGTTTGATGGGCGCGTGCAATTGGTTGTGCGGCTCGGTGCCTGCGGGTTGATGATTCTGCTCGGGTTGTCGCTGCCGCACTTCAAACGCGCCTATTACATCTTGCCGATGGTGCCGATGTTTGCCGCTGTCGCTGCCTATGGGCTCCTTCAGGCGCAAGGGTGGCTTGCGGGCGTGCGCCGATGCTACGAAGGGCTTGTCGCAGCGCTACCGGCGTTGTGCGTGGTTGTAGTCTTTGTCTGCCGGCATGGGTGGCAGAAGCACGGTTACTGGCCAGACGTTTCGCTGCCGTTACTGGTCGGCGTGCTGGTGGTGCTGCAAGTCGCTGCGTTGATTGCCTGGCGGCGTTTGGGGCGGCTGGTGTCGCTCAGCTTGATTGCACTGGCGGCGCAGTGGTTACTGCTGGTGGCTGTGGTGGAGCCGGCCAAGGACTTGCAGTTCGATACCCGGCAGTTTGTCAGCCAGGTTGAAGCGCTGCGTGCAACGCAGCCGGGCCCTCTGGTGTTTATCGACCTCGGCCGGGATACCTGGGCGGTGCGCTACATGATGAACCTGGATCACGACGAGCAGCCGGTGTTCATCGGCGGTCATGAGCTTGGGCAACTAGCCGATGTACCTCGGCCAGCCTGGGTGGTCGTGGCGCGCAAGGAAACCGCGTTGCTGGCGGGGACGCCGTTGGAGCACCAGGGCCCGGATTTTGAAGGTCGGTTAAACGACAATCCATTGATGGTGTTTTTGTTGAGGTGAGTCAGCCAGTCAGCAAAAAGCCTGCGTTCAGCAGGCTTTTTGTCGAATACGGTTTATGCGGTTTCCAGCTGAGGGATCTGCATGCCGATCTTGGCCGAGGCAAAGTTCATGTCGCCGCTGGCGATGGACTGAGCCTTGAAGCCTTGGCCGATCAGATCCTTGATGTAGAGCTTGTTGTAGATGAACGCAAAGACGATGTTGCTGACGCCCATGGTGATCATCGCAATGACGAACTGGATCAAGCCATATTTCACGTCGCCGCGAAACAGTGCCGGGAAGCAACCGAAAAAGAAGGTTGTCCACGAAAAGCCGACTGGAGCTTCCTTCATCGCGCCCGTATTCGGGTTTTTGAAAATGATCGATGTGTATGCCATTTATTTCTCCATGTGCCCGTATGAGTAAGCGATACGCCGGGCTGCGCGTCGCCGGATGATGTGTCCTTGTTCCGCTGCTCTTGCGCGCACGCTCTCACCGTTTGGGCATGACCCAAGGTGGTGTTGAAGCGGGGGTGTGGAGTTGCAGCGTTTTGGGCGAGGAGCGCGGGGATACTGGATCCGCCGTCGTTGCCTGTTCCGATGCTACGTGGCAATGGCTGACGGGTTACAGGAGGGATGCATCCGCATACTGTTAATCGCCTACCTTGGCACATTTTGAATCATATCATAGCGCTACTAGTGCGCGGGGTAACGGGACAGGGCATTGGGGGTTAAATCCCAGGCAACAAAAAACCCGCACTTGGCGGGTTTCTTGTGTGTTTCAGATGACGTTTGCACCACCTGAAACTAATTAGTGGTGCCCAGAGACGGAATCGAACCGCCGACACGGGGATTTTCAATCCCCTGCTCTACCGACTGAGCTATCTGGGCAACGGGGCGCATTAAACGGGTTTTTCAGGGGGTCGTCAAGCAAGTTTTCAAAAAATATTTAATTATTACCGTCGCTTACGAGTCGACCCCGGTTTTTGATCAATTATTGAGCAGGTGGAACGTAGCCGTCGGCCTTGGCGTATTCCTCGCCGGAAAAGAACTTGTCCATCTCGCCCGCCAGGTATTTGCGGTCTTCGGCGTTCATCATGTTCAGGCGTTTCTCGTTGATCAGCAGGGTCTGGTGTTTGAGCCAGTCGCCCCAGGCTTTGGCGGAGACGTGGTCGTAGATGTCCTGACCCTTGACGCCTGGGTACGGAGGGCGTTCCAGGGCTGGCAGTTCTTCTTTGTACTTGCGGCACATTACGGTGCGGGTCATGACGACACTCCTGCGTTCAATACTTCAGCCGCGCGCTTCAGCAGTTTCTTCACCGGGGCGGCAAGGCCCAGGCGCGGCGGGGTGGCGAGGTTATACCAGAGCCAGTCGGCCTCGGCCACGTGATGGGCGGATTCCTCGACCTGGACCAGCCAGGGTTCGATGGCCAGCTGGAAGTGGCTGAAGGTATGGATCAGTCCTGGCAGCTCCTGGTGCTTGCCCAGTTCGAGCGCATGCTGGATGGCCAAGTGATCGAGGTCTTCCAGGTTGTCCAGCTCCGGCAGGCTCCACAGGCCGCCCCACAAGCCGGTTGAGGGGCGACGGTAAAGCAGGATCGCGCCCTCGGCGTTGGCCAGCATCGGCATCAGCGTGCGCTTCTGCGGGATGGTCTTGCGCGGCTTGGGGATCGGGTAGCGTGTCTCCAGGCCGAGCATGTGGGCTTCGCAGCCTTTTTCCAGCGGGCACAGCAGGCAGCTGGGTTTACTGCGCGTGCACAGGGTGGCGCCCATGTCCATCATCGCCTGGGTGTAGGCATTGACGCGATCATGGGGCGTGAAGCGTTCTGCGGTAGCCCACAGCTGCTTGGCTACCTTGGGTTCGCCTGGGTAACCCTCTTGTGCGGTAAAGCGCGCCAGTACGCGCTTAACGTTGCCGTCGAGGATCGGCGCGCGCAGGCCCATGCTCAGGCTGGCGATGGCGCCGGCGGTGGACAGGCCGATGCCGGGCAGTTCGGTGAGCTTTTCGACATCCCTGGGAAACTCGCCACCGTATTCGGCCACGACGATCTTCGCGGTCTTTTGCAGGTTGCGCGCACGGGTGTAGTAGCCAAGGCCTGTCCACAGGTGCAGCACTTCGTCCTCCGGCGCAGCGGCCAGGGCTTCGACCGTTGGCAAAGACGCCATGAACCGGTCGAAGTAATTGAGCACGGTGCTCACCTGAGTCTGTTGCAGCATGATCTCCGAGACCCACACCCGGTAAGGCGTGATGCCCTGCTGCCAGGGCAGGTCATGGCGACCGTGGCGGTCGTACCAGTCGAGCACCGCCTGTGAAAACTGCTCGTTTCTCATCGCTTGAACAGGCCCTTCAATGCATCTTTCAATTGCGGGTTTACCTTGTCGAGCTTCTCTTCCAGCTTCTCGCTGAGCTTGTTACCCGCCGCCTTGATCGCGACCTGGCTCAAGCCGTCCTTGTCCAGGCGGCAGGCCTTGGCGCCCAGTTCCAGCGGGCCACGGCAGCGCAGCGGCACTTCGATGTTGCGGAAGTTGGAGCCCACTTCGCAGGCCGGGTCCGGCACTTCGCGCTGGTCGCCTTCGACGATGATGCCGACGCGGTAGTCCATGCCCAGTACGCGCAGGTCGATATCACCGTTGCCGTTGACCGCCAGGCCGGGGATGCGCACTTTCAGGTCGGGGTTATTGGCCACGCCGTTACGGAAGCTCAGGTTGCCCTTCAACTCCTGGAAAGGCGTGTCTTTGCCGCGCTGTTCGCCGCTCAGGGTTTTGCGATTGAGCATGGCGATACCAGTGCACAGTTGCTGTTCAAGGTTGGCATTGAGCAGCACACCGTTGTTGATCACAAAGCTGGCGGTACCGTTGAGGCTGTCGATCAGCGCCTTTTGGCTATTGCCACGGCCGCTCAGGTTGCTGTCGAGAGTGACCTGGCCTTTCACGGGCGGCGTTTGCCCCTGGGCTTGCAGGATGCGTTCGACCGGGACCTGCTTGATCCGGCTTTGCAGCGCCAGCACTGGAATGTCCTGGCGCACATCGAGCGTGCCGTTGGCCTGGAAGCTGCCGTTGTAGAGGCCACCGCTCAGGGTGTCGAGCTTGAGTTGGCCGTCGATGCCGGACGCTTTGAGCACGGCATCCTGGATCGGCAATTTGCTCAGGGTCAGTTGGCCGAACGCAAGGTCGGCATTCACGTCCAGCTTGCGCAGATGGGCCAGGGGCAGCAGTTTGTCAGTGCTCCAGGCGCCTTTTGTCGGTGCATCCGGCAGCGGTGTGGTCCCGCCAGCCGCCATGGCGCCGGCTTCGCTGTTCTGTACTTCAGCCTGGCGGGCGGCGGTCGCGCCCTTGGCGGATTCGGACTTGGCCGGCAGATAGTTGTCGGCGTTGAAGGTATCGCCCTTGAGTTGCACGCGCAGCGACTGCTTGGCGAAATCATCCACGGCGACGCGGCCGGTGAAGGTGCTGCCGTCGAGCTTCAGGTTCAGGTCTTCCAGGGCCAGGCTGGTCGGCGTGCCCTGGAGGCGGCTGACCAGTTCGACCTTGCTCAGGCTGCCTTCGGCCATGGGTGGCAGGGGGTTGCCGACGCTGTCGAGGAACTTGGCCAGGTCGAACTGGGCGATGGACAGCGCGCCACTGAGCTGCGGGGTTTTGTCCAGATCATTGACCTTCAGCTCACCCAGTGCGCGCAATTGGTTGGCCGAGAGTTTCAGGTTGGTCCATTCGGCGATGTTAGCCGCCTGGTCCACCAGCAACTGGCCCTGGGTGGAAAAGGTCACGGTCTTGCCTTGCAGCGGTTCGCCGGTGGCTTCGCCGCTGATGCGCATGTCTTCAAACTGGTAGCGCTTGAGGGCGCGCTGGATGCGCAGATTGCCGTTGAGCTCGGTCTTGACGCGCATCACCGGCTGGTTGCTGCCGAAGAATGCGGTGAGCTTCACCGGAATGCTGGCGCCTTCGTGCACGGCGCCGGCGCTCAACTGGATGCTTTCGGCACTGAATTGCTTGCCGGTCTGCTCATCGTTGTATTCAACGCGGGCGTTGTTGATTGTCAGGCTGTCGATGTCCAGGCGGATCGGCTGTGCAGGCTTCTCCGGCTTGGCTTCGGGTGCCGGCTCTGCTGGAGCTGGCGCAGTGCTGGCGGTGGCATCGGGCACATTCTTGCCGATGTCTTCCCAGTTGCCATGGCCCTGCTTGTCGCGGTTGAGGCGCAGGTTGAGGCCTTCGACACGTACATCGCTCATCTGCACTTCGCGGCGCAGCAGCGGCAGTACGCGCACCGACAGGCCGAGCATCTGCAGGTCGGCGAAGGGCTGGGTTGGCGCGGTCAGGGTCGCCACGCTGGCTTCGTGCAGTTCAAGGCCGAGCCAGGGGAACAGGCTCCAGCCGATATCGCCATTGAGCGTCAGCTCGATGTGGGCCTTGTCGCGGGCAATCTGGCGAATCTCTTCTTTGTAGTCGTTGGGATCGAAAAGATGGGTCAGGGCAAAGCCCAGAGCCACGATGATCAGCAACAGCCCGAGAAGTACCAGACCCAGGATTTTGCCGAACGCTTTCATGGGCGAGTCCTTGTATGTCGATTTCAAAATTTAGCCGAAGAGTATAACGCCCGATGGCCGGCGTCAGGTCACCGATCGTTACATTGTATCTACGGGCGCGGAGGGCGGGATTCTGGCGTCAATAAAAGAGAATTTCCTGAAAAAGTGATATCAGTTTGGTTTTTCTCGCGTCCGCAGGTGCTAATCTCTGCGCGTTCGTCCGCCTTCTGCGACGTATCGTCGCGCCAAAATGGAGCTTCACTCAACAAAAACGGCCACGCTCTGCGTGCTAGGCCGAGGGGGAGAGCGCCTGACGGACGCATACCAATAACTGGGGGAAACACCAATGAGCACTAGCACTGTGGCCGGTTCTGCCGCCGCACAGCCGGCGTTCCTGTCCAAGGAACGCATCATCGCCAAGCCCGGGTTCAACCGCTGGCTGGTTCCACCGGCCGCCCTGGCCATCCACCTCTGCATCGGCATGGCCTACGGTTTTTCGGTGTTCTGGCTGCCGCTGTCCAAGGCGCTGGGTATCACCAAGCCGGTTGCCTGCGCGCCGGACATGAGCTTTATCGCCCAAGTCTTCTCGTCCCAGTGTGACTGGCCTATCTCCATGCTGGGCTGGATCTACACTCTGTTCTTCATCTTCCTGGGCTGTTCGGCAGCGATCTGGGGCGGCTGGCTGGAACATGCCGGGCCACGCAAGGCCGGCGTTGTATCGGCGCTTTGCTGGTGCGGTGGCCTGTTGATCTCGGCGTTGGGCATCTATACCCACCAGATCTGGCTGATGTGGATCGGCTCCGGCGTGATTGGCGGCATCGGCCTGGGCCTGGGCTATATCTCGCCCGTGTCGACCCTGATCAAGTGGTTCCCGGACAAGCGTGGCATGGCCACCGGCATGGCGATCATGGGTTTCGGTGGCGGCGCGATGGTCGGTGCACCGTTGGCCGCAGCGCTGATGGGTCACTTCGCTTCGCCGACCAGCGTGGGCGTATGGCAGAGCTTCCTGGTGATGGCGGCGATCTACTTCGTGTTCATGATCGGCGGCGCACTGTCCTACCGCGTGCCACCAACCGGCTGGAAGCCTGAGGGCTGGACCGCGCCGGCGAAAAAAGCCAGCAATGCGATGATCACCCACCGTCACGTGCACGTGAACGTGGCCTGGAAAACCCCGCAATTCCGCCTGGTATGGCTGGTGTTGTGCCTGAACGTATCGGCCGGTATCGGCATCCTCGGCATGGCTTCGCCGCTGCTGCAGGAAGTGTTTGGCGGCAAGTTGCTGGGTGTGGACGTGCCCTTCGGTCAACTGGACGCCGGGCAGCTGGCGTCGATCGCGGCAATCGCGGCGGGTTTCACCGGTCTGCTGAGCCTGTTCAACATCGGTGGCCGGTTCTTCTGGGCGTCGTTCTCCGACTACCTGGGCCGTAAAAACACCTACTTCGTGTTCTTCGCCCTGGGCTTTGCCCTGTACGCGCTGATCCCGAACCTGGGGCACCTGGGCAACGTGGCGCTGTTCGTGGCGGCGTTCTGCGTCATCCTGTCGATGTACGGCGGCGGTTTTGCGACCGTCCCGGCTTACCTGGCCGATCTGTTCGGCACCCAGATGGTCGGCGCGATCCACGGCCGCCTTTTGACCGCCTGGGCTGCGGCGGGCGTATTGGGCCCGGTGTTGGTGAACTACTTGCGTGAGTATCAACTGAGCATCGGCGTTGAACGTGCTGCGGCCTATGACATCACCTTGTACATCCTCGCCGGCCTCCTGGTGTTGGGCTTCATCTGTAACCTGCTGGTGCGTCCAGTGGCCGACAAGTACTTCATGACCGACGCGGAACTTGCCGCCGAACAGGCGCTGGGCCATGACAAAGGTGCTGATGCCAGCACATCCCTGGAGTGGAAAGCAGCTCCCGGCACGGTGCCAATGGCGATAGCCGCCTGGCTGGTGGTGGGTATTCCGTTGGCGTGGGGTGTGTGGGTGACCCTGCAGAAGACGGCGGTACTGTTCCACTAACACTGCAAAACCCTTGTGGGAGGGGGCTTGCCCCCGATAGCGGTGGATCAGTCACTGCATCACTGACTGAGACTCCGTCATCGGGGGCAAGCCCCCTCCCACATGTATACACATGTCTATCCCCCGACATTCCTCGCTCAACTCGTCAGTCTTATCCCCTCCGATGTTTCTGTTTAGCGCCCGCGCCCCTATAATGGCTGCCTTTTTCGCCCAATGATTTTGCGGAGCTGGTGATGGCCGAACGTAAGGCGTCCGTCGAGCGCGACACTCTGGAAACCCAGATCAAAGCCTCGATTAACCTGGATGGCACCGGAAAGGCCCGATTTGATATCGGTGTACCTTTTCTTGAGCACATGCTGGACCAGATCGCCCGTCACGGGCTGATCGACCTGGATATCGTCAGCAAGGGCGACCTGCATATCGACGACCACCACACGGTGGAAGACGTAGGCATCACCCTCGGCCAGGCATTTGCCAAGGCCATCGGCGACAAAAAAGGCATCCGTCGCTACGGCCATGCCTATGTCCCGCTGGACGAAGCGCTGTCGCGCGTAGTCATCGACTTCTCTGGCCGCCCAGGCCTGCAGATGCACGTGCCCTACACCCGCGCCACCGTGGGCGGCTTCGACGTCGACCTGTTCCAGGAATTCTTCCAGGGCTTCGTCAACCATGCACTGGTCAGCCTGCACATCGACAACCTGCGCGGCACCAACACCCACCACCAGATCGAAACCGTGTTCAAGGCCTTCGGCCGTGCGCTGCGCATGGCTGTAGAGCTGGACGACCGCATGGCCGGGCAAATGCCCTCGACCAAGGGCGTTCTGTAATGCAGACGGTCGCGGTTATCGATTACGGCATGGGTAACCTGCACTCGGTGGCCAAGGCCCTCGAACACGTGGGCGCCGGCAAGGTGCTGATCACCAGCGACGCCAACGTGATTCGCGAAGCCGACCGCGTGGTGTTCCCCGGCGTTGGTGCGATTCGCGATTGCATGGCCGAGATCCGTCGCCTGGGCTTTGACAGCCTGGTGCGCGAAGTCAGCCAGGATCGTCCGTTTCTCGGGATCTGCGTGGGCATGCAAGCCTTGCTCGACAGCAGTGAAGAGAACGACGGCGTCGACTGCATCGGTCTGTTTCCCGGCCAGGTGAAGTTCTTCGGCAAGGACCTGCATGAAGACGGCGAACACCTGAAAGTCCCGCACATGGGCTGGAACGAAGTCCGCCAGACGGTGGATCACCCGCTGTGGCACGAAGTGCCCGACATGGCGCGTTTCTACTTTGTGCACAGCTACTACATTGCCGCCGGTAAACCGGACCAGGTAGTGGGTGGCGGGCACTACGGCGTGGATTTTGCCGCAGCGCTGGCCGAAGGGTCGCGTTTTGCCGTGCAGTTCCACCCTGAGAAGAGCCATACCCATGGCCTGCA
Organism: Pseudomonas arvensis; assembly: GCF_056688935.1. Taxonomy (NCBI): domain Bacteria; kingdom Pseudomonadati; phylum Pseudomonadota; class Gammaproteobacteria; order Pseudomonadales; family Pseudomonadaceae; genus Pseudomonas; species Pseudomonas arvensis. The sequence continues at coordinate 352,779 of NZ_CP162038.1, forward strand.
ATTGCTGCAGAACTTCGCCGCCTGGGACGGGCGCTGGTAAATGGCCAGGAAGCCGAAGCCGCCGATCTTGAATCTCACGCCCGAGCAGGAGAGTGAGGCTACCCTCAAGATCAAGCGCTTCATGGAGGATCGCTTCGAGCTCAGGCTGGGCTCGTTCGAGGTCGCCGAGATTCTTGAGCTGTTTACCACCGAAGTGGCTCCGCACTATTACAACAGGGCGATTTTCGACACGCAGACGCTCCTTAAAGAAAGGTTCGAAAGCATCGAAAGCGACCTGTGGTCGCTTGAGAAACCCTGATTTCCCAAGCATTGCTGAATATCGAATAAGGTTTGCCAGATGCTGATTATCCCCGCTATCGATCTCAAGGACGGCGCTTGCGTCCGTCTGCGCCAAGGCCGCATGGAAGACTCCACAGTGTTCTCCGATGACCCGGTGAGCATGGCTGCCAAATGGGTGGAAGGGGGCTGCCGTCGTCTGCATCTGGTGGACTTGAACGGCGCCTTCGAAGGCCAGCCGGTCAATGGCGAAGTGGTTACCGCCATCGCCAAGCGCTACCCGAACCTGCCGATCCAGATCGGTGGCGGTATCCGCTCCCTGGAAACCATCGAGCACTACGTCAAGGCAGGCGTGAGCTACGTGATCATCGGCACCAAGGCTGTGAAAGATCCGGCCTTCGTTGCTGAAGCCTGCCGCGCGTTCCCAGGCAAAGTCATCGTGGGCCTGGACGCCAAGGATGGTTTCGTCGCCACCGACGGCTGGGCTGAAATCAGCACCATCCAAGTGATCGACCTGGCCAAGCAGTTCGAAGCCGACGGCGTGTCCGCCATCGTTTATACCGACATCGCCAAAGACGGCATGATGCAGGGCTGCAACGTACCGTTCACCGCCGCGCTGGCTGCGGCCACCAGGATTCCGGTGATCGCTTCCGGCGGTATTCACAACCTGGGCGACATCAAGTCGCTGCTCGACGCGAAGGCGCCGGGAATCATCGGTGCCATCACCGGCCGGGCGATCTACGAAGGTACCCTGGACGTCGCCGAAGCCCAGGCTTACTGCGATGCCTACAACGGCTGAGGACTGACCATGGCGCTGGCCAAACGCATCATCCCTTGCCTGGACGTCGACAACGGTCGGGTGGTCAAGGGCGTCAAGTTCGAGAACATCCGTGACGCCGGCGACCCGGTGGAAATCGCCCGTCGCTACGATGAGCAGGGTGCCGACGAGATTACCTTTCTCGACATCACTGCCAGCGTCGATGGCCGCGACACCACGCTGCATACCGTTGAGCGCATGGCCAGCCAGGTGTTCATCCCGCTGACCGTGGGCGGTGGCGTGCGCACCGTGCAAGACATCCGCAACCTGCTCAACGCCGGTGCGGACAAGGTCTCGATCAACACCGCCGCCGTGTTCAACCCCGAGTTCGTCGGCGAAGCCGCGCAGCACTTTGGCTCGCAGTGCATCGTCGTCGCCATCGACGCCAAGAAAGTTTCCGGGCCGGGCGAAACCCCGCGCTGGGAGATCTTCACCCACGGCGGTCGCAAGCCCACCGGGCTGGACGCGGTGGAGTGGGCGATGAAGATGGAAGGCCTGGGCGCAGGGGAAATCCTGCTGACCAGCATGGACCAGGACGGCATGAAAAACGGCTTCGACCTGGGCGTAACCCGTGCTATCAGCGATGCGCTGGGCATTCCGGTGATCGCCTCCGGCGGCGTCGGCAACCTGCAGCACCTGGCCGACGGCGTGATCGAAGGCCATGCCAGCGCAGTGCTGGCGGCGAGCATTTTTCACTTTGGCGAATACACCGTGCCTGAGGCCAAGGCCTACATGGCGGCGCGCGGTATCGTCGTTCGCTAAACGTTGCTGGACAGCATGGCAGGCGCGCGGCACTCTCTGCGCTTGCCATGGATTCCGGTAACTTTCATGTTCAAACACCTGCTGCTCGCCCTCGCCACTACCTGCGTGTTCATGGTCGGTAACGCCCACGCCAACGAACCGTCTGACGCCTCCCTGGTGTTGCTGACGGAAAACTTCCCGCCGTACAACATGGCGAAAAATGGCAAGAACTTCGCCAAGGAAGAGAATATCGAAGGCATCGCCGTGGACATCGTGCGCGAAACCTTCAAGCGTGCCGGCATTTCCTACAACCTCACCCTGCGTTTTCCCTGGGAGCGAATCTACAAACTCGCCCTGGAGAAACCCGGCTATGGCGTCTTCGTGATGGCGCGCCTGCCGGATCGTGAGGCGCTGTTCAAGTGGGTCGGCCCCATCGGCCCGGATGATTGGGTGCTGCTGGCCAAGGCCGACAGCAAGATCCAACTGGATGACCTGGAACACGCGCGCCGCTACAAGATCGGCGCCTACAAGGGTGATGCCATCGCTGAGACTCTGGAGAAACAGGGGCTCAACCCGGTGGTGGTGTTACGCGACCAGGACAACGCGCAAAAGCTGCTGGATGGGCAGATCGACCTGTGGGCCACGGGTGATCCTGCCGGGCGTTACCTGGCGCGTCAGGTCGGCGTGACCGGGCTCAAGACGGTGTTACGGTTCAACAGTGCCCAGCTCTATCTCGCATTGAACAAGGACGTACCGGACGAACTTGTGACCAAGCTGCAGGCGGCGTTGGATCAGCTGCGTCAGGACGGTGTCGTCGATCAGATCATGGCGCGCTACCTCTAGTGCTTGTGGTTGGCTCAGGTAATGCGTTGCTGGTGACCTGGCATTCTCTGGTGGGCGGGTATTCACTCCAATAGACGCTGTCGCCGTCGGTGTAGCTGACATCGGTTGCTACCTGTGTGCCGTTTTCACGTAGCAGCCGGTAGTCACTCTGGATCAGGTAGACCGCCACTGCCTTGTTGGCCGGCACAGCCGCAGTAATTTCAAACGCAGTCGAGGTGACCCAGCCGCTGGATGAGGTTTCGGTGTGGGTAAGGCCTTTGCTTAACTTGGCTGAAAACTTGATCGACGTGCCCCAAAGATTGAACTGCCACTCACCGCCAACTTCGATGGATGTTGTTTCGGTAAGTGTCTTGGATTTTCCACCATTCTCTCCACGGGTAGCAGTCCATTTGAAGGTCTGGTTGATTGACGTCTTGTTGTGTCCGAAGCCGACCAGCACATAGCGATCCGTTCGTTCCAGGCGATAGGTGGGTGACGTGAACAACTGTTCGGCCGGGCGCAGGTTGGGGTCCTTCACCGTAAACCACGGGATCTCACAGGTATGGGTGATGTGCGCCGCTTCGAACGGCGACGGCTGCCGGTAATCGGGTAGGGCCGGAGCTGGTGGCGCGGAGCTGACGGTCTGCCGGATTTGCATGCGCAGAGAGTAGGCGGCGACATGGGTTGACGGTTTGGTGTAGCTGTCGGCGCCGACAAAGGTACCTGCCGAAAAGTACGCCTCCCCGGAGGCGGCGCCAGGCGGTGAAATGCTCCAGGCGCTGAAATCCTTCTGGGCTCCGCTGCCCCTATCGTTCCAGATCAGGTCGCTGATGTAGGAGGCGATGACCAAGTCTGCTCGTACGCAACGAATGGCGTTGCGCGATGGTTTGTCGTGGCCGGTGCCGCACACCAGCCCCAGCGCCACATAGCCTTCGGGTGGAATCGGTCGCCAGATGGCACCATCGGTATGAGCGCGGGAGCCGGAATCATTCCAGACCAATTCATACTCCACGGGTGCGCTCAGAGCCTTTTCCAGGCGAGGCGCCCCGGGGATTAGCGGCGCTTCACTGGCCACTGCGACGATGCGTTTTCGGTTGATGTTGTCGTAGTTGCCAACCGCCAGGTCCCCGAGGGGGTAGAAACCATTCAAAAAGTCCGACGACGCTACGGGTCGCCAGAAGCTGACAGGCTTTGTGCTGCCGGCGCCTTTATCGTTCCAGAGTGGCGTGAATTCGCTGGTGAAGTTGATCAGCAGGTTTGAGTAGCAGATAGAGTCCATGGCGTGTCGCGTCCTGAAAGTGTAGGCCGTAAAGGTCTACTATTCAGGAGCGACTACGTCCTATGTGGTACTTACTTGCGCACCGGTTGGTAGGTACCGTTTTTTCCGTGTCCGCTCATGGCCTGATTACTGCGCACACTGATCATCAACTTGATATCAATCCACTCCACGCCTTGGGCCTTGAGCTTGGGCAATTCGCGCTCCAGCACCGCCAGGGTCTGTGGGTAAGGGTGCCCGATCATCACCGCCGAACCCTGCTTGTGCGCCAGCTTGATTGCGGTTTGCAGTTGCGCGGTGATCGCTGCCTCGGTGCGTTCGTCATCAAGGAACACATCCCGCGAAACATGCGCGAGGCCGATCTTCTGTGCCTCAGCGGCGGCCACGGTCTGCGCGCTGGTGCGGCTGTCGACGAAGAACTTGTTGCGCCGTTGCAGCTCGGCCATCAACCAGGCCATGGCGGCCGGTTGCGCGGTCATGCGGCTGCCCATGTGGTTGTTGATGCCGGCGGTGTAGGGTACGGCGTTGAATGCGGCGTCCAGACGCTTGCCGAGTTCTTCGATGGGCAGCTCAGGGTGCCAGGCGAACGGGCCGGTGGCTGGGTCCATGGGCATGTGCAGGATTACGATTTTGCCGGCCTTGTGCGCTTCACGGGCGAATTCGGCGGCGTGGGGTGTGTCGGGCATGATCGCCGTGGTGACCGGGCCCGGCAGGGCCAGCACGCGCCGATCCCGGGGCAGGTTTTGCCCGAGGTCGTCGATGATGAGGGTCAGGTAGGCTTTGTGGGATTCGCTGGCAGGGGCCGCTTGGGCGACCCCTGCCAGGCTGCACAGCACAGCGATGATCAGGGCAAAACGCATATCAACGGCTGCGCGTAATGCTCAGGCCTTTGAGCAGGCTCAGCGCCTGGGCCAGCTGGTAATCGTCGTCCTGCGGCATCGGCTTGGCTTTCTTGCTGCTGCCGGTCGGCTGGTCGGCGCCGCCGTTGCCATTGCCCAGGTGACCTTGCAGGTCGGCTTCCTTGTAGTACTCGCTGTCGATCTCGTTAGTGATCTTGGCCTTGCGCACTTCGATGTCCGGCACGATGCCCTGGGCCTGGATCGAACGGCCATTCGGTGTGTAGTACAGCGCGGTGGTGATCTTCAGTGCGCGGTCATTGTTCAACGGAAGCACAGTCTGCACCGAGCCTTTGCCGAAGCTGGTAGTGCCCATCAGCACGCCGCGTTTCTGGTCTTGCAGGGCGCCGGCGACGATTTCCGAGGCCGAGGCGCTGCCGCCGTTGATCAGCACGGCCAATGGCACGTTCTCGCTGAGGTCGTTGCCGGTGGCCGAGAAACGCAGCTCGGAATTGGCGATACGGCCCTTGGTGTAGACGATCAGGCCTTTGGTGATGAAGTGGTCGACCACTTCCACCGCCGACTGCAGCACGCCGCCTGGGTTGTTGCGCAGGTCGAGGACGATGCCGTTGAGTTTTTTGCCATTGTCCTTGCGCAGCTTGGCCAGGGCCTTGGCTACTTCGTCGCCGGTCTTGACCTGGAATTGGGTGATGCGGATGTAACCGTAGCCCGACTCCAGCAGCTGGCTCTTCACGCTCTTGACCACGATGGTCGCGCGGGTGAGTGTCACGTCGAACGGGTTGCCGCCATCGCGTACCAGGGTCAGGGTGATTTTCTGGCCGATCTTGCCGCGCATCTTGTCGACGGCTTCGGTCATGGTCTGGCCACGTGTCGGCTGGCCGTTGATCTTGACGATAAAGTCGCCAGCCTGGATACCGGCCTTGGACGCCGGGGTGTCGTCGATGGGGGAGACCACTTTGACGTTGCCGTCCTCGGCGCCGACTTCAATGCCCAGGCCGCCGAATTCACCGCTGGTGCTTTCCTGCAGCTCGGCGAAATCTTCAGGGCCCAGGTAGGCGGAGTGCGGGTCGAGGTTGCTGAGCATGCCCTTGATGGCATTCTCCAGCAGGGTCTTGTCGTCTACGGGTTCGACATAGGCTGCCTTGATCCGGTCCATGACCTCCGCGAAGGTACGCAGCTCGTCCAGCGGCAACGGTGCCTTGGTGGTCGCGGCAGAGCTGGCGGCCGTGGCGGCAGGTGCTGCCGGAGCGGCCTGGTCGGCGAAAGCCAGAGGCGCGCCGATCACCAGGGCGATCGTCAGGGCCAGCGAAGTGAGGCGGGACAAATGCAGCATGTCGAACGAACTCCTAATGTAGATGCGGCCCTATCCTTGGGAACGGCACCATTGTGCGGGATCGCTCGGGCGACCCTGCTGACGAATAGCGAAGTACAGCGCCGGGGTGTCCTGGCCACCACTGTTACCGACAGTGGAGATGGATTCACCGGCTTTTACAACATCACCTGCCGACTTGAGTAAAGTCTGATTGTGGCCGTAAAGGCTCAAATAGCCATTACCGTGGTCGAGAATCACCAACAAACCGGCGCCCCGCAGCCAATCGGCAAACACCACGCGCCCACCGTGGACAGCGTGGACCTGGCTGCCGGCGGAGGCGCTGATCATCACGCCATCCCACTTGGCGCGGGTGTCATCACCACGGGTTTCACCGAAGCGTGCCAGTAATCGACCATCAACTGGCCATGGAAGTTTGCCCCGCGCTGAAGCAAAAGGGCCGCCGAAGGATTCGCCGGCGCTGGAAACCAGCGGGCCAGGCGCTGCATGCGCCGGTTTACGGGGTGCCGGAGCGTCCGTGGTGGCTGCCAGTTCGGCCTCACGCTGGCGCTTTTTTTCGGCTTCCTGCTGGGCGATCAGCGCTTTTTGCCGCGCCTCTTCAGCCTCGCGTGCCTGGCGTGCCAGGGTTTCCTCGATGGTCTTGAGGACTTTGCCCAGGTCGGCCTGGTCTTGCTCGCGGGCCTGTAGCTTGGCGTCACGGGCTTTCACGTCGTCGTTGAGCTTGGCCAGTGCCAGCTGACGCTCCTTGCGGACCTTGTCGAGTTCGTCGCGCTGAGTGTCCAGGGCGAGTTTCTGATCCTGCAACTGCGACTGCTGGTTGGCAATTTCCTGTTCCACGTTGACCAACTGGCGCAGCGTCTCGTTGAAGCTTTTAAGTTGCTCCAGGCGGGCCTTGCTCAAGTAGTCGTAGTAGGTCAGGGTGCGCGCGAATTTCTCGGGGTTCTGCTGGTTGAGCAGCAGCTTGAGGTATTCCTGGCGGCCGCTCTGGTAGGCGGCGCGGGCCTGGATCGCGATCAGGCGTTGCTGTTCAACGCGTGCGCTCTGGAGTTTTTTTTTCTCAGCGTCGAGTCGCTCCAGTTCCGACTCGCTCTTCTTTAGTTCCTTTTGCAGCTCCTGGACCTGCTTCTCCAGCTTGCCCATTTCGGTTTCAGTACCGCGCAGGTCTTTCTGCACCCCGGATTTTTCTTCCTGGAGCTTGCCGAGCAGTTTTTTCAGCTCGGTAATGTCCTGACGCGTAGCGTCCAACTGTTGTTGGGTTTGTGCACGCTCGTCGGCAAACGCCGGTTGGAGCAGGCAGACAAGAGCAAGGGTAATCAAGGCGCGAAGCATAGAGGCGGGCGACACCAGGGAAAGGGACGGCCTAGTATGCCCGCCAAGCGCGGCAAAAAAAACGCCCAATTCGGGCTGGCGGGCAAGATAGGTGCCGAGTGGGGGTGGTATGGCAAAAAGACATCTACCAAACCCAGAGGATCAAATGTGGGAGGGGGCTTGCCCCCGATGGCGGTGTACCAGTCGACATAGCTGCAAACTGATACTCCGCTATCGGGGGCAAGCCCCCTCCCACACTGATTTTCAGTGAGGCTGACGTCAGACCAGGATCGAAGTGCCCGTCATCTCAACCGGCTTATCGAGCCCCATCAGCATCAACATGGTCGGCGCCACATCCGCCAGCACGCCGCCGTCACGCACTTTGAAATCGCGCTTGCCGACATAGATGAACGGCACCGGCTCGGTGGTGTGGGCCGTGTGTGCCTGGCCGGTGGATTCGTCGGACATCTGTTCACAGTTGCCGTGGTCGGCGGTGATCAGCGCTTCGCCGCCGACCTTTTCCAGGGCGTCGACGATGCGACCGACGCACAGGTCCAGGCATTCCACGGCCTTGGTCGCGGCTTCCAGGTTACCGCTGTGGCCGACCATGTCGCCGTTGGCGTAGTTGACCACTATTACGTCGTAGCGCTGGTGCTCAATGGCGTCGACGATCTTGTCGGTGACTTCCGGCGCGCTCATTTCCGGTTGCAGGTCGTAGGTGGCGACTTTTGGCGACGGGATCAGGATGCGCTCTTCGCCGGGGAACGGTTCTTCACGCCCGCCCGAGAAGAAGAAGGTCACGTGGGCGTATTTTTCGGTTTCGGCGATGCGCAGTTGGGTCTTGCCGTTTTTCGCCAGGTAATCACCCAGTACGTTGTCAAGGCTGCCCGGAGCAAACGCGGCGGGGGCCGGGATGCTGGCCGCGTATTGGGTCAGGCCGACGTAGTGCACTTTTGGCTGGCGGGCGCGTTCGAACTCGCTGAAGCCGTCTTCGACAAACACGCGGCTCAGCTCGCGGGCGCGGTCGGCGCGGAAGTTCATGAACACTACGGCGTCGCCGTCTTCAACTTTCACCGGCTCGCCGATGGTGGTGGCTTTGACGAATTCATCGCTCTCACCGCGGGCGTAGGCGGCTTCCAGGCCTTCCTGGGCGGTGGCGGCGTTGAATTCGGCCTGGCCGTCGACGATCAGGTTGTACGCCTGGGACACGCGGTCCCAGCGGTTGTCGCGGTCCATGGCGAAGTAACGGCCGACGATGCTCGCGATACGGCCCTTGCCCAGGGCGGCGAAGGTGGTGTCCAGCAGTTCGATGGAGGATTGCGCGCTTTTCGGCGGCGTGTCGCGACCGTCTAGGAAGGCGTGCAGATAGATCTTGTCGGCGCCGCGCTTGAAGGCCAGCTCGGCCATGGCCACCAAGTGGTCCTGATGGCTGTGTACGCCGCCGTCCGACAGCAGGCCCATGAAATGCACGGCCTTGCCGGCGGCCACTGCGTTATCTACCGCGGCGCAGATGGTCGGGTTCTCGAAGAACTCGCCGTCGCGGATCGCTTTGGTCACACGGGTGAAGTCCTGATATACCACTCGTCCGGCGCCGAGGTTCATGTGGCCGACTTCCGAGTTGCCCATCTGGCCGTCCGGCAGGCCAACGTCCATGCCCGAGCCGGAGATCAGGCCGTTGGGGACGCTGGCGGTCAGGCGGTCCAGTACAGGCTTCTTGGCCGCGTACACGGCGTTGTCGTGGTGGCTTTCACTGTGTCCAAAGCCATCGAGAATTATCAGGACCAAAGGTTTAGGCGTGGTAGTCATAGATCCTCTCGCGGCGGTAAATAAAGGAAGGCAATTGAAAAGTGAGTGGCAGTTTAAAGCGAAGTTCCGACCACGTCACCGCTTTACGGGGGTTGGCCCCCCCTGACGGCTGTGTATACTTACCGCCATTTTAACGCCCTGGAACCTCCTTGATGGTTGATCACCTGATTGCATTTGCCACTGCCCACTATCTGCTCGTGGGTGCCTTCGTCATCCTGCTGGCGCTGCTGATCGCTCACGAATTGAGCCGTGGTGGCCGCAGCCTGAGCACATCGGAGCTGACCGCACTGGTCAACAAGGATGAGGCCATCGTGGTGGATATCCGCCCCGCCAAGGAATTCGCTGCCGGCCATATCGTCGGTGCCCTGAACATTCCACAGGACAAGCTGATTGGGCGCCTGGCCGAGCTGGAAAAGCACAAGGCCAAGACCATCATCCTGGTCGACGCCCAGGGCCAGCACGCCGGCACCCACGCCCGCGAAATGCTCAAGACCGGTTTCACCGCCGCCAAGCTGTCCGGTGGCATCAGCAGCTGGCGCGCCGATAACCTGCCGCTGGTGAAGTGATATGAGCCAGGTTGTCGTGTATTCCAGCGATTGGTGCCCTTACTGCATGCGGGCCAAGGCTTTGCTGGAGAAGAAGGGCGTTGCCTTCGAAGAGATCAAGGTCGACGGCAAGCCCCAGGTGCGCGCCGAAATGGCCCAGAAGGCGGGGCGCACGTCCGTGCCGCAGATCTGGATCGGCGCCAGGCACATCGGTGGTTGCGACGACCTGTTTGCCCTGGAGCGCGCCGGTAAACTCGATGCGCTGCTGCTCGTCTGACTCCTAAACCCTAAAAGACCCCAAGATCAAGAAGGATCTGCGATGACTGACCAACAGAACACCGAAGCAGCAGAAGCTCAAGGCCCACAGTTCTCGCTGCAGCGTATCTACGTGCGTGACCTGTCGTTCGAAGCGCCGAAAAGCCCGGCCATCTTCCGCCAGGAATGGACCCCAAGCGTTGCGTTGGACCTGAACACCCGTCAAAAAGCATTGGAAGGCGACTTCCACGAAGTCGTGCTGACCCTGTCGGTCACGGTCAAGAACGGCGAAGAAGTGGCCTTCATCGCTGAAGTGCAACAGGCCGGTATCTTCCTGATCCAGGGCCTGGACGAAGCGTCCATGAGCCACACCCTGGGTGCGTTCTGCCCGAACATCCTGTTCCCGTATGCCCGTGAGACCCTGGACAGCCTGGTCACCCGTGGCTCGTTCCCGGCGCTGATGCTGGCACCGGTGAACTTTGATGCCCTGTATGCTCAAGAGCTGCAGCGCATGCAATCGGAAGGCGCGCCGACGGTTCAATAAGTCGATGCGTTAAACAATGTGGGAGGGGGCTTGCCCCCGATGACGGTGAGTAGCAGCTGTCGAGCCTTGGCGAGGCTGCGTCGGCGGTGTGTCAGACACGCCGCCGACGCAGCCTCGCCAAGGCTCGGCAGCTGCTACGGATTACCGCCATCGGGGGCAAGCCCCCTCCCACATTTGTTATGTGTGTTACTTGAAGCCGAGCTGGCGCCAGCCTTCGTAAACAGCGACGGCCACGGTGTTGGACAGGTTCAGGCTGCGGCAGCCCTCGCGCATCGGCAGGCGCAGGCGATGGCCGTCGGGCAGGGCATCGAGCACCTCGGCGGGCAGGCCACGGCTCTCCGGGCCGAACAGGAAGGCATCGCCCTCGGCAAAGCTGGCATCATGGAATGGCCGCGAACCTTTGGTGGTGAACGCGAACAACCGTGGATGCCCCAAGCTTTCCAGGCAGCTGGCCAAGTCGGCGTGACGCTGGAGCGTAGCGTACTCGTGGTAGTCCAGCCCGGCACGACGCAGGCGCTTGTCGTCCATGTCGAAGCCCAGGGGCTCGATCAAATGCAGGTGGCAGCCACTGTTGGCGCACAGCCTGATAACGTTGCCGGTATTCGGCGGAATTTCTGGTTGAAAAAGGATGACGTGAAACATGCACGGCTCCGAAGGCAAAGATGCGCTGCATTCTACCCCTGAAGAAGACCCAAGACCGAAGCTATTGCCAAGAGTCATGGGCTCGCTGGCGATTGTCGGCCTGATGGTGGGCCTGATGATCGGCCGCCTGACCACGGCGGACCCGGTCGAACTGCAACAGGTGGAAACGACCGCGGACGGCGTCGTGGTGTGGTTCAACAGCGAACCCAAGCTGCACGGCGAGCATATCGATGGCACCGTGGCGTTGCTGTTTGACGCCCAAGGCAAGGCCGGTACCGGGCAACTCAAGGTCAACGACAAAGACGTGAACTGGCGCGTGCGCAAGACCGATGGCGGCCTGCTGCTGAACCTGGTGGCGGCTCGGCCATTGCGCGGAGAGTGGAAGGGGGAGGAGGTCGATGACCGCTGGCGGTTGGAGATCCATCTCCAGGAGCAATAAAAGAGGGAGTTCCCGGCCTGCCTGTACCAGGGCTCCCAAAACGGTTGAAGCCAAAGGCTTCGGTGTTAAAGAGGGGATTCTCGGCCTGCCTGTACCAAGGTCCCCGAAACTGGGTTGTACTGGGGTTGTTGCAGGGCGCGTGCCAGACTCGTCAAGTTTTGCCAAATAATTTCACCACAAAGCGCAAAGCCCCGGAATACGGGGCTTTGGTGGTTTCGGCTGGCGAGAGTTTTTCAGCGATAGCGGTGTTTCAGGTATCTGACCCGTGCCCAATGCCGGTTCATGGTGCATTGAAGCGGTGCACAGCCCCCTCCCACATTGGATAGTGGTGAGGTCCAGAATCAGGCGTCGTCGCCCTCATCATCATCCCCGCCATCAACCTTCATCCCCAACTCCTTGATCTTGCGTGTCAGGGTATTACGGCCCCAACCGAGCAACACAGCAGCGTCGCGGCGGCGGCCGGCAGTGTGCTTCAACGCAGTCTCAATCATGATCCGCTCAAACGCCGGCACGGCGCTGTCCAGCAGGTTCGACTGGCCGCGCGCCAACGCCTGGTCGGCCCATTGGCGCAGCGCTTGTTCCCAGTTGGTCACGGGGGCAGAGTCTTGCGGCAGGCTCAACAGCTCCGGTGGCAGGTCGCTGATATGCACTTCGCGCCCGGACGCCATCACGGTGATCCAGCGGCAGGTGTTCTCCAACTGGCGCACGTTGCCTGGCCACGGCAGGTTTTTCAGGTATTCCTCGGTTTCGCTTTTGAGCAGCTTCGGCTCGACGGCCAGCTCCTGGGCGGCGCGGCTGAGGAAGTGGCGGGCGAGGGTCGGGATGTCCTCGCGGCGGTCCGACATGCGTGGAATGTGGATACGGATCACGTTGAGGCGGTGGAACAAGTCCTCACGGAACTTGCCCGCATGCACCAGGGTTTCGAGGTTCTGGTGGGTCGCCGCGATGATGCGTACATCAACCTTGACCGGCGTGTGGCCGCCGACGCGGTAGAACTCGCCGTCCGCCAGTACGCGCAGCAGCCGGGTCTGGGTATCGGCCGGCATGTCGCCGATCTCATCGAGGAACAAGGTGCCGCCGTCGGCCTGTTCGAAGCGGCCGCGACGCAGGTTGGCCGCGCCGGTGAACGCGCCTTTTTCGTGGCCGAACAGCTCGGATTCCATCAAGTCTTTGGGAATCGCCGCCATGTTCAATGCGATAAACGGCGACGCCGCCCGTGGGCTGTGACGGTGCAGGGCATGGGCCACCAGCTCTTTACCGGTACCCGACTCGCCGTTGATCAGCACGGTGATGTTGGAGTGGCTCAAGCGCCCGATGGCGCGAAACACTTCCTGCATCGCCGGTGCTTCACCGATGATTTCCGGGGTGCGGGTCAGGGCCGGTGGGGCTTCCTGGTTCTGCTGTTCCTGGGCGTGCTGGTTGGCGCGCTTGACCAGCGCGACGGCCTCGTCCACGTCAAACGGCTTGGGCAGGTATTCAAACGCACCGCCCTGGTAGGACGCGACAGCGCTGTCCAGGTCCGAGTGCGCGGTCATGATGATTACCGGCAGGCGCGGGTGCTGCTCGCGAATCCGGGCCAACAGGTCCAGGCCGCTGGCGCCGGGCATGCGGATGTCGGAGATGATCACGTCGGGCTGCTGGCGCGCCAGGCGGCTCATCACGCCATCGGCGCTATCGAAGCTCTGGGTGGTCATGCCTTCCTGTTGCAAGGCTTTCTCGAGGACCCAGCGGATGGAACGGTCGTCATCGACGATCCAGACGGTTTCACTACGGCTCATGTCGAAGGGGCTCCTTGTTCCAGTGGCAGAAAGATCGAGAACGTGGTGTGACCCGGATGGCTCTCACACTCGATCAAGCCCTGATGCTGGCTGATGATGTTCTGGGTAATGGCCAGGCCCAGCCCGGTACCGTCCGGGCGGCCGCTGACCATGGGAAAGAAAATGGTTTCCTGCAGTTCCACAGGAATGCCCGGGCCGTTGTCGATGATCTCGACCTTGGTCACCAGACGATGGCGCACGTGGCCGATGGTGAACTGGCGCAGGGCGCGGGTACGCAGGCTGATGCGGCCCAGGCGCAGTTCGTTCTGGCTGCTGATGGCCTGCATCGCGTTGCGCACGATATTAAGCACCGCCTGGATCATCTGCTCGCGGTCGATCAACACGTCAGGAATGCTTGGGTCGTAGTCGCGCACCAGGGTGATGCAGCCCTGGCTCTCGGCGTCGACCAGTTGGCAGACGCGCTCCAGCACCTCGTGCACGTTGGTCATCGCCAGGGACGGCAGCTTGTTGGAACCGAGCATGCGGTCCACCAGGTTACGCAGGCGGTCGGCTTCTTCGATGATGACGTTGGTGTAGTCCTTGAGGTGCTCCTCCGGCAGCTCGCGGGCCAGCAACTGCGCTGCGCCACGGATGCCGCCCAACGGGTTCTTGATCTCGTGGGCGAGGCCGCGCACCAGCATCTTGCTGGTTTCCTGCTTGGACAACTGTGCTTCCTCTTTGGTGATGCGCAGCAGGCGATCACGCGGATGCACTTCGAGCAGCAGCAAGGTGGTGCCGTTGCTCAGGATCGGGGTCACGGCGTAGTCGACAGTCAGCGTCTGGCCCGTAAGCGCCGTGAGCATCGCTTCGCGCTTGGTGAACGGGTGTGCCTGCTCCACGGCCTGGCGCAACGAGCTCAAGGCTTCGGCCGACTCGGTGAACAGCTCGCTGATGAACTGCCCATGGCTGCGCTGGCCGCTGATGGCCAGGAGCATTTCCGCCGCCGGGTTCATGTACTCAAGACGCAAATCGTCATTGAGCAGGATGGTCGCGGTGGTCAGGTTGTCGAGTAGCAAACGGTGCAGTGCATCGCTGATGGTCATCAGGACCTCTTTTGGAGCAAGGCGCGGGCTTGAGGCACACGCTGATACAAGGAAAATGCAAAAACCAAACCAAGGCTCCGAAAAGAAGCGTTAAAGCCTTGAAATAGGGGTTTGAGGCGCGAAACTGTGGCGTTCTGCCAGCCTGCGCGGGAAGTTTCGAACCAAAATGGGCTGGACAGGTGGGAAGGGTGCAGCTAGTCGCACCAATATAGTGCGATTTGCTGCAGTCTGTTCAGGTAGCCGAAAAAAGCTTTAGCCGGGGTAGATGCACAGCTCGGCCGTAGCGCGGATCATGGCCAGTTGGCGAAGCGGGTCATTCAGTGGTTCGTGTACGGCTGCCGCCAGCCATTGCGGGCATTGTGGGTCTTTGCGCTGGGGCGTGAAGTCCGCCAGTTGTTGCAGCAGGCGTTTTTGCAATTGGTCCAGCTGCGGTCGAATCTGCTTTACCAGGTCCGGGCGCGGATCGTCGGGTGCCTTGCCCTGGAACTGCCAGTCGGACAGGTGGGTGTATTGCACCAGCTTGTTCGCCTCGATCTGCGCCGAGAAAAATTGCTCGGCGGTGGCGGGGTCGAGTTTGTAGCTTGGGGCCTGGGCGACGACGCTGGCGATCACCTCTTGTTCGCGTTTCTTATCTTCCACCGGTTTGTGGCTGTCCCATTTGCTCAGGGCCACTTGGTCGGCGATTTCCAGGCGCTCGGCGATGCTGTTGAGCAACGGCTCAAGCTTGGGCGGCGCGGCACTCGCACTGGCGCTGACAAATAACAGAGCGAATACAAATCGACGTTTCAATGGATATCTCCTTATGGGAGGGGGGGGCGCTGATGGTTAGCCGTATGCTCGACCGCCAAGCGGCCATCTGACAATCACCAGGCAAAAAAAGACCTCCCGAAGGAGGCCCTTTTCATCACGCTACGTCAAGCAGCGCTACCGGATCAGCAGCTGTAGTACAGCTCGTATTCCAGTGGGTGTACGAAGGTGCGAACCTTGATTTCTTCTTCGCTTTTCAGGCCGATGTAAGCGTCGATGAAGTCGTCGCTGAACACGCCGCCTTTGGTCAGGAACGCACGGCCCTTGTCCAGCTCTTCCAGGGCTTCTTTCAGGCTGCCGCACACTTGTGGGATCTCTTTGGCCTCTTCAGGCGGCAGGTCGTACAAGTTTTTGTCGGCGGCGTCGCCTGGGTGGATCTTGTTCTGGATACCGTCCAGGCCAGCCATTACCAGGGCAGCGAAGGCCAGGTACGGGTTGGCTGCTGGATCCGGGAAGCGGGCTTCGATACGACGAGCGCGAGGGCTGGACACGTAAGGAATACGGATCGAAGCGGAACGGTTGCGCGCCGAGTAGGCCAGCATTACCGGTGCTTCGAAACCTGGGACCAGACGCTTGTAGGAGTTGGTCGACGGGTTGGTGAAGCCGTTCAGGGCCTTACCGTGCTTGATGATACCGCCGATGAAGTACAGGGCAGTGTCGGACAGGCCGGCATAACCTTCGCCAGCGAAGGTGTTCTTGCCATCTTTGGCAATGGACAGGTGAACGTGCATACCCGAACCGTTATCGCCGTACAGCGGCTTAGGCATGAAGGTAGCGGTACGGCCGTAGGCAACGGCAGTGTTGTGTACGCAGTACTTCAGGGTCTGAACTTCGTCAGCCTTGGCTACCAGGGTGTTGAACTTCACACCGATTTCGTTCTGGCCGGCAGTCGCCACTTCGTGGTGATGCACTTCGATGACCAGGCCCATGTCTTCCATGGCGTTGCACATGGAGGTACGGATTTCGTGGTCGTGGTCGAACGGTGGAACCGGGAAGTAACCGCCTTTGATGCCTGGACGGTGGCCATGGTTGCCGCCTTCCACGTCCTGGTCGGACATCCAGGAGCCTTGTTCGGAGTAGATCTTGAACATGGAACCGGAGATGTCGGACTTGAACTTCACTTGGTCAAAGATGAAGAACTCTGGCTCCGGGCCTACGAATACAGTGTCACCGATACCGGTCGACTTCAGGTATTCCTCGGCGCGCTTGGCGATCGCACGAGGGTCGCGGTCGTAGCCTTGCATGGTCGAAGGCTCGATCACGTCGCACACCAGGATCAGGGTGGCTTCTTCGGTGAACGGGTCGAGCACGGCAGTGCTGTCGTCCGGCATCAGGATCATGTCGGAGGCTTCGATGCCTTTCCAGCCAGCGATGGAGGAACCGTCGAACATTTTGCCTTCTTCGAAGAAAGCATCATCCAGCGCATCGCGAGCCGGCATGGTCACGTGGTGCTGTGTGCCTTTGGTGTCCGTGAAGCGCAGATCAATCCATTTAACGTCATGATCTTTGATGAGTTGAACCGACTTCGACATAGTGTCCTCCGGGTGGCTTCGGGCTGGGGTAGTGGAGTTAGCCCTTAGAATGTGGGTGATGCCGGCGCGGATAGTCCGCCATGGCAACCTGCCTCACAAGAGAGCAAATTGCATGCCAGTGCGCCAACATGGGTTTTCTGCTCCAAAAACGCCCCTATAAAGGTGCATTGCGACAAAAGCCCGAAATTGGCGCACCGCAATGTGGCGCACGCGCTCGCAAATGCACCGCTTTAGTGCGAGTTGAGTGCTGTGCATATTAACTGGTTAAACCTTGAGCGATTTCCGCTATAATCCGCGCCCCCCTTTTTCAGCAGGCCCGGCGCGCGCTGTTTCCATGAAATTAATCGTTAAAGTCTTCCCCGAGATCACCATTAAAAGCCGACCGGTACGGACGCGTTTCATCCGTCAGTTGGCCAAGAACATCCGTGCCGTGCTCCGCGATCTGGACCCGGCTATGGTGGTGAACGGTGTGTGGGACAACCTCGAACTGGAAACCCGTGTCACCGACGCCAAAGCCTTGAAGGACATGACCGAGCGCCTGAGCTGCATGCCGGGCATCGCGCATTTCCTGCAGGTGGACGAGTACCCGCTGGGCGACTTCGACGACATCACCGAGAAGTGCAAGCAGCACTTCGGCAATGAGATCGAGGGCAAGATTTTTTCGGTGCGCTGCAAGCGCGCCGGCAAGCACCCATTCAGCTCCATGGATGTAGAGAAATACGTCGGCAGCAAGCTGCGTCGCGAGTGTGGCGCCGCCGGAATTTCCTTGAAAGCGCCAGAAATTGAAGTGCGCATGGAAATTCGCGACCAACGGTTGTTTGTGATCCACAGCCAGCACAACAGCATCGGCGGCTACCCGCTGGGCGCCCTGGAACAGACCCTGGTATTGATGTCCGGCGGTTTCGATTCCACGGTGGCGGCTTACCAGATCATGCGCCGCGGCCTGATGAGCCACTTCTGCTTCTTTAACTTGGGCGGGCGTGCACACGAATTGGGCGTGATGGAAGTCGCGCACTTTATCTGGAAGAAGTACGGCAGCTCCCAGCGCGTGCTATTTGTGAGCGTACCGTTCGAGGAAGTGCTGGGCGAAATTCTCGGTAAAGTCGATAACAGTCATATGGGCGTAGTATTGAAGCGTATGATGTTGCGCGCTGCGTCCCGGATTGCCGATCAGTTGCAGATCGACGCCCTGGTGACCGGCGAAGCGATTTCCCAGGTTTCCAGCCAGACGCTGCCGAACCTGTCGCTGATCGACTGCGTCACCGAGAAGCTGGTATTGCGCCCGCTGATCGCCAGCCACAAGCAGGACATCATCGATTTGGCAGAAGAAATCGGCACCGCCGACTTCGCCAAGCATATGCCTGAATACTGCGGGGTCATTTCGGTGAACCCCAAGACCCACGCCAAGCGCAACCGCGTGGAGTATGAAGAACAACAGTTTGATATGGCCGTTCTGGAGCGTGCGCTCCAGAACGCCAAGCTGGTCCCGATCGATCGAGTGATCGACGAATTGGGCCAGGATGTGCAGATCGAAGAAGTCAGTGAAGCCCTGGCCGGTCAGATCGTTGTCGACATCCGTCACCCGGATGCCGCTGAAGATGAGCCGCTGGAGATTCCTGGCATCGACGTACAAACGCTGCCGTTCTATGCATTGAACGCGCGTTTCAAGGAACTGGATGACAGCCGTCAGTACCTGCTGTATTGCGACAAAGGCGTGATGAGTCGCCTGCATGCCCACCATTTGCTCAGTGAGGGGCATGCCAATGTGCGCGTTTATCGACCGAGCTAAGAGCCCGGGGCTGTTTGCCTGTGGCCTGCGTCACCGGCCCCCCGACTCTGCCGTCAAGCTGTAACGGCAAGGCCTGACTCTACTGTTAATCGCTGCCACGACCTGTCAGCACACCGAATCCTCTGATCGAGATACACAAGTGATCGAAAATCTACGTAACATCGCCATCATTGCTCACGTTGACCATGGTAAAACCACCCTGGTAGACAAACTCCTGCGTCAATCCGGCACCCTGGAGCGCAACGAGCTCAACGACGAGCGCGTGATGGACTCCAACGACCAGGAAAAAGAGCGCGGTATTACCATCCTGGCAAAAAACACCGCTATCAACTGGAACGGCTACCACATCAACATCGTGGATACCCCGGGCCACGCCGACTTCGGCGGCGAAGTAGAACGCGTAATGTCGATGGTTGACTCCGTTCTGCTGCTGGTTGATGCCCAGGACGGCCCTATGCCGCAAACTCGTTTCGTGACCAAGAAGGCTTTCGAAGCCGGCCTGCGTCCGATCGTGTGCATCAACAAGGTTGACCGTCCAGGCGCGCGTCCGGACTGGGTTCTGGACCAGATCTTCGACCTGTTCGACAACCTGGGTGCCACCGAAGAACAGCTGGACTTCAAAGTCGTCTACGCCTCGGCCCTGAACGGCATTGCCGGTCTGGACCACACCGACATGGCTGAAGACATGACCCCGCTGTACCAGTCGATCGTCGACAACGTACCTGCGCCGAATGTTGACCGTGAAGGCGCGTTCCAGATGCAGATCTCGGCACTGGACTACAACAGCTTCCTGGGTGTTATCGGCGTTGGCCGTATCGCTCGTGGTAGCGTCAAGCCGAACACCCCGGTTGTTGCTATCGGCGCCGACGGCAAGAAGCGTAACGGTCGTATCCTGAAGCTGATGGGTCACCACGGTCTGCACCGTATCGACGTTGAAGAAGCTTTCGCCGGCGACATCGTCTGCGTCAGCGGCATGGACTCCCTGTTCATCTCCGACACCCTGTGCCAGCCGGACAACGTTGAGGCGATGAAGCCTCTGACCGTTGACGAGCCAACCGTTTCCATGACCTTCCAGGTAAACGACTCGCCTTTCTGCGGTAAAGAAGGCAAGTTCGTGACTTCCCGTAACATCAAGGAACGTCTGGACAAAGAGCTGCTGTACAACGTTGCACTGCGCGTTGAAGAAGGCGACTCGGCTGACAAGTTCAAGGTTTCCGGCCGTGGTGAGCTGCACCTCTCGGTACTGATCGAAACCATGCGTCGCGAAGGCTTCGAAATGGGCGTTGGTCGTCCAGAAGTGATCATCCGTCAGGTTGACGGCGTGAAGCAGGAACCGTTCGAAAACGTCACCATCGACACCCCGGAAGAATCCCAGGGCAAGGTGATGGAAGAGATGGGTCTGCGTAAAGGCGACCTGACCAACATGGTGCCGGATGGCAAAGGCCGTGTGCGTCTGGAATACAACATCCCTGCTCGTGGTCTGATCGGTTTCCGTAACCAGTTCCTGACCCTGACCAACGGTGCTGGCATCCTGACCTCGATCTTCGATCGCTACGACACCATGAAGTCCGGCGACATGTCCGGCCGTCAGAACGGTGTTCTGGTATCGGTAGAAACCGGCAAGGCACTGACCTACTCCCTGGAAACCCTCCAGGCGCGTGGCAAGCTGTTCGTTGAGCACGGTCAAGAGATCTACAACGGTCAGATCGTTGGTCTGAACAGCCGTGACAACGACATGGGCGTCAACCCAACCAAAGGCAAGAAGCTCGACAACATGCGTGCTTCGGGCAAAGACGAAACCATCGCTCTGGTCCCACCTGTTCGCTTCACCCTGGAACAGGCCCTGGAATTCATCCAGGACGACGAGCTGTGCGAAGTTACGCCTAAGTCGATCCGCCTGCGTAAGAAGATCCTGGACGAAGGCGAGCGTACCCGCGCTGCCAAGAAAGCCAAGAACTGAGTTAACTCAGGCTGAATGAAAAACGCCCCCGGTCGAAAGGCCGGGGGCGTTTTTTTATGTCTGCGGTTTCTGTGGTGGCTGTAATGGCCCCATCGGGGGCAAGCCCCCTCCCACATTTTGATCTGTGAATACATTCAAAGGTGGGAGGGGCTTGCCCCCGATGAGGCCCTAGGAAGCTTCACAAATCTTGGATCAGAACTTGTCGAGGGTCTTGAACTTGGTCTCGCGCACCACTTCTTTCGGCTTATACGCGCAATACCCCGGACGCGGCCCGATCTTCGGGTGATTGCGGCAGGTATCCGGGCGCTTGTCATAAATAGTGCAGAAGCGCGTCTTACGATCCAGATACAGGCAGTCGTTGTTGCTCATGCGCTGCAGGGTAAAAATCTCGGATTTGTTGTTGTAGCGTTCGACGATGCCTTCCTTTTGCAACCGCTTGGCGATGTTCTTCGGCGGATCGCCGCGTTCGAACTCATCGACGATGCCAATGCGGATCAGGTCCTTGATCTTCACTTCGACCGGCAGCGTGCAGCAGCTGGACACGCAACCGCCGCACATGTGGGCGGAATATTTCTGCCAGGTCTCAAGACGGTCTAGTTCCGCGGCGGCGATCAGTTGAGGCTTCATCAAGGTTCCAAAAGGTGGGGCTGTATCCGGGCGCGGGATAATACCGGGATTGGTGGTTTTTTGAACAATATTTTGCGTATTTCATCCCCAACGGTGCGTTGGGCGAAAGCAGGCACGGCCAATGCATCAAAACCCTGCAAAGGTAAATGCGTTAAAAAAGTGCCGAACCAGAGCAGTCACCGTCTGTCAGACCGTCTAGGCTCTAGCAACTCCTTCTATCTCGCCCGAGGTCGCATTTGATGTCTCAGGAACCACTTGCACGAGAAGCAGAGGTAGCCGCATTTCGCGATGCCGTCTTGACCAAACTCACCTACGCGGTGGGCAAGGACCCGGATCACGCCTTCGACCACGATTGGTTCGAAGCCATTGCCCTGGCCGCACGCGACCAGATGGTCGACCACTGGATGGACCACACGCGGCGTATCTACCGCAAAGGTCAGAAACGGGTGTATTACCTGTCCCTTGAATTCCTCATCGGCCGTTTGCTCTACGACAGCTTGAGCAACCTCGGTGTGCTGGAGATTGCCCGCGAGGCGCTCAGCGAACTGGGCGTCGACCTTGAGCGCATCCGCCTGCTGGAGCCCGACGCGGCGCTTGGCAACGGTGGCCTGGGCCGCCTGGCCGCCTGCTTTATGGAAAGCATGTCGACCCTGGGCATTGCCGGCCACGGTTATGGCATTCGGTATGAACACGGCCTGTTCCGCCAGGCGATTGTCGATGGCTGGCAGCAGGAGCAGACCGAACGTTGGCTGGATTTCGGCAACCCGTGGGAGTTCGAGCGCGCCGAGGTGATCTACCCGATCGGCTTTGGCGGCAGCGTGGAAACCCTGCCGGACGCTGCCGGCAAGCTGATCCAGGTGTGGACGCCCAACGAAACCGTGCGCGCCGTGGCCTACGACACGCCGGTGGTCGGTTGGCGCGGTGCCAGCGTCAACACCCTGCGCCTCTGGCGTGCGCGGGCGGTGGAAGACCTGCACCTGGAGCGCTTCAACGCCGGTGACCACCTGGGCGCCGTCGCCGAAGTGGCCCGTGCCGAAAGCATCTCCCGGGTGCTTTACCCGGCTGACAGCACCGAAGCAGGGCAGGAACTGCGCCTGCGCCAGGAATACTTCTTCGTCTCCGCTTCCCTGCAAGACCTGCTGCGCCGCCACAAGAACATGCACGGCTCGGTGCTGAGCCTGGGCGAACACGCCGCCATCCAGCTCAACGACACCCACCCGTCCATTGCCGTGGCCGAGTTGATGCGTCAACTGGTGGACTTGCACGACATCGCCTGGGACGCCGCTTGGCAGGTCACGGTCGAAACCTTGTCCTACACCAACCACACCTTGTTGCCCGAGGCTTTGGAAACCTGGCCTGTAGGGCTGATGGAACGCATGCTGCCCCGGCACATGCAGATCATCTACCTGATCAATGCCCAGCACATCGACTCGCTGCGCGCCAAAGGCATCCACGACTTTGACGTGCTGCGCGCCGTGTCGCTGATCGAAGAAGACAACGGCCGCCGCGTGCGCATGGGTAACCTGGCGTTCCTCGGCTCCCACAGCGTCAATGGCGTGTCGGGTTTGCACACCCAACTGATGCGCAGCACGGTGTTCTCCGAACTGCACAAGCTCTACCCGGACCGTATCAACAACAAAACCAACGGCATTACCTTCCGCCGCTGGCTGTACCAGGCCAACCCCAAGCTCACCCAGATGCTGGTGGAAGCCCTGGGGCCGGACATTCTCGACACCATGGAAACCCGCCTGGGCGAGTTGGAAACCTTCGCCGAGAAACAGACCTTCCGCAAAGCCTTCGCCGACCAGCGCTTGCACAGTAAGCGTGCACTGGCCGAGATCATCCACGAGCGCCTGGGCATCTCGGTGAATCCGGCTGCGATGTTCGACGTGCAGGTCAAACGGATCCACGAATACAAACGCCAACTGCTCAACCTGCTGCACACCGTGGCGCTGTACCAGGCGATCCGTGCCGAGCCGGGCACCGACTGGGTGCCGCGCGTGAAGATCTTCTCGGGCAAGGCGGCGGCCAGTTATCACCAGGCCAAGTTGATCATCAAGTTGACCAACGACATCGCCCGCACCGTCAACAATGACCCGACTGTGCGCGGTTTGCTCAAAGTTGTGTTCCTGCCCAACTACAACGTCAGCCTGGCCGAAAGCATCATTCCGGCGGCGGACTTGTCGGAGCAGATCTCCACGGCCGGCTTTGAAGCGTCGGGCACCAGCAACATGAAGTTCGGCCTCAACGGCGCGCTGACCATCGGCACCATGGACGGCGCCAACGTGGAAATGCACGAGCGCGTGGGCGCCGACCACATGTTTATCTTCGGCCTCAGCGCGCAGCAGGTGGAAGCGCGCAAGCAGGCGGGTGAGTTCAACGCCGGGCTGGATATCGCCGCGTCCCATCGCCTCAACGATGTGCTGCAAGCGATCCGTGGCGGGGTGTTCTCGCCGGATGATCCGGGCCGCTATGTGGGCTTGATCGACGGGCTGATCGACTACGACCGCTTCCTGGTGTGTGCCGACTTCGATTCCTACTGGGACGCCCAGGCACGAGTCGAAGCGCATTGGCATGATTCCAAGGCGTGGTGGCGTTCGGCGGTGCTCAATACGGCGCGGATGGGTTGGTTCTCTTCGGACCGTACCATCAGGGAGTACGCGACCGAAATCTGGAAAGCACTCGACTAAGCCCCGTTGTTCTAAATGTGGGAGGGGCGGTGCGACGATTCGACTTGCCCCCGATGGCGCACCATCAGTTGCTAAATATGTCGACTGGCACACCGCTATCGGGGGCAAGTCCCCCTCCCACATTAGGTCCGCGTCGATATACTGAGCGCCGGTTTGCTTAGGGAATATCGACCATGCAATGGATTTTCATGCTGATTGGCCTGATGCTCGGCTGGACGCTCGATGAGTCGTTCTATGACGCAGGCATCGGCGCACTGCTGGGGTTGGGCATTGGCCAGGCGATTCGTCTGTCGAAGCTTGCGACTCAAGCGGATCAGCAAGCGCGTCAGCTGGAAACCACGCAGAAGGCGTTGATCGCTCTGGGTGATCGCCTGCGGCAACTGGAAGTGCCCGCGCCGACCAGCCCTGTGATTGTCGAACCCTCCATCCCTGAGCCGACACCCGTCGCCAAGGCGCCCGAACTTGTTTGGGAACTGCCGGCGGAATTGGCGCCTGTCGCCATCGTCGCCGAACCGAGCCAGCCTCTGCCGGCTGACGTGTGGGCGCCCGCTCCAACCCCACAACCTAAAGAACCTGCTATCCCTCGCGGCCCCAACCTGATCGAGCGCGCCATCGCTGGCGCACGCAATTGGTTGTTTGGCGGCAACACCGTGCTGCGTGTCGGCGTGGTGCTGTTGTTCCTCGGCCTGGCCTTCCTGCTGCGCTACGCCACCGAAGGCATGGTGGTGCCGATCGAGCTGCGTTACGCCGGTGTGGCTGGCGCCGCTGTCGGCCTGCTGGGCCTGGGCTGGTGGCTGAGATTGCGCAACAGCAATTACGGGCTGATGCTGCAAGGCACCGGCATCGCGGTGCTGTACTTGACCGTGTTTGCCGCGATGCGCCTGCACCCGCTGATCGACCCGAGCGCGGCATTGGGGCTGTTGGTGGCAGTCACGGTGTTCTCGGCAATCCTGGCGATTACCCAGGACGCCTTGGGCCTGGCCTGCGCGGCAGCCCTCGGCGGTTTTGCGGCACCGATCCTCACGTCCACCGGCGCTGGCAACCATGTCGCGCTGTTCAGCTATTTTGCCTTGCTCAACACCGGCATCCTCGCCATCGCCTGGTTCAAGGCCTGGCGCTTGCTCAACCTGATCGGTTTTGTCGGCACCTTCGGCATCGGCTTCGCCTGGGGCATGCGTTCCTACACACCGGAACTGTTGTGGAGTACCGAACCGTTCCTGATCCTGTTCTTCCTGATGTACCTGGCCATCGGCCTGTTGTTCGCCCGCCGCAAATTGCTGGAGATGGGCGACGCGCCCGAGGGCCGGGATGCGTTGTTGCGCTGGTCGGCCGCCAAAGGTGATTACGTTGACGGCAGCATGCTGTTTGGCCCGCCGCTGGTGGGCTTTGGCTTGCAGTTCGCCTTGGTGCAGCACCTGGAATTCGCTGCGGCTTTCAGCGCGTTGGGCCTGGGCATCATTTACATGGGCTTGGCGCGGTTGCTCAGTGGCGGGCGCGCGTTGCTGCTGGCGGAAACCTGCCTGGCCCTGGGCGTGATCTTTGCCAGCCTGGCGATTCCGCTGGGGCTTGATGCGCGTTGGACGGCTGCGGCGTGGGCCGTGGAAGGCGCTGGGATTTTCTGGCTCGGTTTGCGCCAGCAGCGGCCGCTGGCGCGGGCGTTTGGCTTGTTGCTGCAATTAGGCTCGGCGCTGGCCTTCCTCAGCGAGCTGCGCATTGGCGAACACAGCCTGCTTACCGGTGCGCCGCTGGGTGCGCTGTTGCTTGGCGCAGCGTTGCTGTTCAGCTTCGCTCAGTTGCGCAAGGCATCGGCAGAACAGGCGGCAGGCTGGGAGCGCAAAGGCCAGCCGGTGTTGGCGTGCCTGGGCCTGAGCTTTTTGTACCTGCTGGCGCCGTTGCTGTTGCTGACCCAAGGTACCGCGATCAGTTGGGCCATTGCCGGTCTGGCGACCCTGTTTATTGGCCTGCGCATCGGTTCGCGTACCTTCCTGTTCACTGCGTTTGCGGTGCAATTGCTGGGCGGCGCGTTGTTCCTGCTGCGCTTGCAGGGCGGGGAGGGCGCGGCGGTATTCAATGCGGGCTGGAGTGGTTTGCTCACGGCCTCACTGATCGGCCTGGCCTTGATTGGCGGCATGCTGCTCGCGGCACGCGACGAAATGGTGCGCAGCGATGCGCGGCTGTTACGTGGGTTATCGGTGGTGCTGCTCGCCGGTCTGGTGCTGATCAATCTGGCGGTGCTGTTTGTGCTGCCATGGGAAAGCGCCAGCGGCGTCTGGGCGGCCAGTGGGTTGTTGATCATCTGGCTGAGCCTGTACTTGCAACAGCGTGTCAGTTTTGTGTTCGGGTTGCTGCTGCAATTGGTCGGTGGTGGTTCGTTCCTGCTGGCGGTGCCGCAATTGCTCGGACCGTTGACCGGCGAAGGCTTGAGCCCGATGGCGCACAGTGGTTTCTGGACGCCGATGGTGTTGGGACTGGCCGCCTTGATCGGCGCGTGGCGCTTGCAACGTGAACCCCATGCGCCGGTGTTCGCGGTGCTGAAGCTGCAACGCTTGTCCGACCTGTTGCTGGTGTGGGGGGCGGCGTGGTGGACACTGGCGCTGGGCGGCGAAGTCTTGCGCTTTGTTGCGCAGGAGTTGCTGGGGGCTTTCCTGCTGGGTCTTGCGGCGTTGAGCGTGGCGATTTGGGCGCTGCTCGCGGCGCGACTGCGCTGGGCATCCCTGGGTGTGCTGTGCACCTTGCTGATGCCAGCGGCGGGCGTGGCGTTGCTGGTGTCTGCCCACGCTTACTATCACCCGGCGGCACAGTACGGCTGGCTGGCCTGGTTGGCGGTATTCGTGGTGCATTTCATCTCGCTACGCCGTTTGGCGCCTGTGGTTGCGGCCAGGATGCTGAGTATTGCCCACGTTCTCGGCTGCTGGATGTTGATCGGCGTGCTGGCGTTGGAGTTGCGCTATGGACTGTTGCGGCTGTCGGCCGAATACAACGCCTGGCGCTGGTTGGGCTGGGCGATCCTGCCAAGCCTGTACCTGGTGCTGGCTGCGGCGCCGCGCACCTGGCCGTGGCCGGTGTCGGCGTACCCGAGGGAGTACCGAGTCCTGGCCGCGTTGCCATTGGCCGTGCTGATGCTCGGCTGGTTCTGGCTGGCGAATACCTTCAGCGATGGCACCGCCAATCCGTTGCCTTATGTGCCACTGCTCAACCCGCTGGACCTGGGCCTGCTGTTCGCGCTGCTGGGTATTTACCTGTGGTCCCGAAGTGTGGCACCGCAACGCGGGCCGCGTGCCGAGTCGGTCGCCCAGGGTGTCGCGGGCCTCTCGCTGTTTGCGTTCTTCACGGCGCTGGTCATGCGCACCGCGCACCACTGGGGTGGCGTGCCGTTCCAGCTGGATGCATTGCTGGAGTCGATGCTGGTGCAAGCCGGCTTGTCGATTGTGTGGACCTTGATCGCGCTCGGCCTGATGATCGGCGGCCATCTGCGCCATCGTCGCGAAGTGTGGTTAATCGGCGCGGCGTTGATTGCGGTGGTGGTGGCCAAACTGTTCTTTGTTGAACTGAGCAACCGTGGCGGGCTGGCGCGGATCGTGTCGTTTATCGGCGTGGGTGGGCTGTTGCTGGTGGTGGGTTATTTCGCGCCGCTGCCGCCCAAGCGGGCCGAACCTGTGATCGAAACTGAAGGAGCATCCTCTTGATCGGTAAGTTGAGCGTGGCCGTGGTGGGCATGTGTGCGGCGTTGGTGGCATCGGCTCAGGAAGGTCCGGCTGATTTCACCCACCGTGTGCCGCTGAGCGTCAGCGGCAACGGCCCCTGGTATCGCCTTGAATTGCCGCTGGCTGTGCAACTCAACGCACGCCAGGCCGACCTCAGTGACGTGCGCGTGTTTAATGCCGCCGGTGAGCCCCAGGCGTATGCGCTGTCGCGTCAATCTTCCCAGCGCACCGAAAGTCGCAACGTCGCCGATGTGAAGTGGTTTCCGCTGTACGCCGCCGACACTCAGGAAACCCTGCCCGGTGTGGTGATGAAAACCACCAGCGAAGGCACCCTGGTGGAAATCAAACCTTCATCCGCCGCCAAACCCGGCAAGCAGGTGTTGCGCGGCTGGGTGCTGGACGCCAGTGCGATCAAGGCGCCGTTGCAGCAACTGAGCCTGGACTGGAGCCGCGAGCAAGAGGGCTTCCAGCGTTTCAGCATTGAAGCCAGCGATGATTTGCAACGTTGGGAGCCTTGGGGCGAGGGGCAAGTGGCGCGCTTGTCGTTCGCCGACGAACGGGTGGAGCAGCATGACGTCAGCCTGCCAGGGCGCCCGGCGCGCTACCTGCGCCTGGTGTGGAAGGGGCAGGCGGCGCCGCTGCTGACTTCGGCCAAACTGGTGAGCGCTACGCGCAGCAGTCTGCCAATGCCGCTGGTGTGGTCGCAGCCAGTGGCGGGCACGCGACTCAAGGCCGGGGAGTACAGCTGGCAGTTGCCGACGGGGCTGAGTGTCGAGCGCCTGCGCATCGAGCTGAAGCAGCCCAACACGCTGGCACCAGTGACCTTGTCGGGACGTAGCGATGCCAAACAAACGTGGCAGCCGCTGAGCAATGGCTTGCTGTACCGCCTGACGCAAAACGGCCAGGACGTGGTGCAGGATGAATTGCAGTTGCCGGGCCAGGTCGTGACTGAACTCAAATTGCAGGTGGACGAGCGCGGTGGCGGCCTCGGCGTTGATGTCCCGGCGCTGGGCTTTGCGGTGCGCGCTACGCAGTTGGTGTTCCTGGCACGGGGTGAGCCGCCGTTCAGCCTGGCGTTGGGCAATGCGTCGGTTAAGTCCGCAAACCTGCCGCTGTCGACCCTGATCCCCGATTACAGCGCCGAGCGCCTCGACACGTTGGGGCAGGCCAAGGTCGCCGGGGAAATTGCGGTCGCGTCGCCGACGGTCGTAGCCGCTGTCGACGACGGGCCGAACTGGAAAAAACTCGGACTCTGGGCAGTCTTGCTGCTCGGCGTGGCGGCACTCGGTGCCATGGCCTACAGTTTGCTGCGCAAGCCACCGGCGGCACGTTAAATAAAGTCCATGAACTCTATTGGGTTTAAATCCTCTGATAGGAGGAAATACGCCCCGACTCGCGTTAAACTGCGCGGGTTTTCAAGCCCCCCATTCTCCGGAGCCTTACATGTCCCGCGTTACCTTGAGTCGCTATTTGATTGAGCAGACCCGCAGCAACAACACGCCTGCCGATCTGCGCTTCCTTATCGAAGTGGTTGCGCGTGCTTGCAAGGAAATCAGCCATGCCGTGTCCAAAGGCGCACTGGGTGGTGTCCTGGGCAGCATGGGCACTGAAAACGTGCAGGGCGAAGTGCAGAAGAAGCTCGACGTGATCTCCAACGAGATCCTGCTCGAAGCCAACGAGTGGGGCGGTCACCTGGCCGGCATGGCGTCCGAAGAAATGGACAATGCCTACCAGATCCCGGGTAAGTACCCGAAAGGCGCCTACCTGCTGGTGTTCGACCCACTGGACGGTTCGTCCAACATCGACATCAACGCACCCGTCGGCACCATCTTCTCCGTGCTGCGTTGCCCGAACGAATACCTGAGCCAGAACGAAGCCCTGAACGAAAAGGCCTTCCTGCAGCCAGGTACCGAGCAGGTCGCTGCCGGTTACGCGATCTACGGCCCGCAGACCATGCTGGTGCTGACTCTGGGCGACGGCGTCAAGGGTTTCACCCTGGACCGCGAAATGGGCAGTTTCGTACTGACTCACGAAGACATCACCATTCCTGCATCGACCCAGGAATTCGCGATCAACATGTCCAACCAGCGTCACTGGGAAGAGCCGGTGACCCGCTACGTGGGCGAGTTGATGGCCGGTGAAGAAGGCCCGTTGAAGAAAAACTTCAACATGCGCTGGGTTGCCGCGATGGTTGCCGATGTGCACCGTATCCTGACCCGTGGTGGCTTGTTCATGTACCCACGTGACAGCCGCGAGCCGTCCAAGCCGGGCAAACTGCGCTTGATGTACGAAGCCAACCCGATGTCGTTCCTGGTTGAACAAGCGGGCGGCGCGTCCACCGACGGCCACCAGCGTATCCTCGACATCCAGCCGGAAGGCCTGCACCAGCGTGTGGCGGTGTTCCTGGGTTCGAAGGAAGAAGTTGAGCGCGTCACGGCCTATCACAAGAAGTAAGTTGCGGCGATAAGTGATCGGCGTTGTTGTGAGCCGGTTCACCCTTAAAGAAGCCCCGAAACGTTTCAGCGTTTTCGGGGCTTTTTTGTTTTTGCTCGTCGGGAACCAGACACCTGTTTTCCCTTCTAAGCTTCTGGCAGATACCCACGCTGCCTTGTCCCTCCAGGAGTTATTCCATGTCGTTACGCCGTCTCGCTTTGCTGGCTTTTTGCGTGCTGTTGGCCGCTTGCAGCAAGGTCAACCAGGAAAATTACGCGAAGTTGTCGGCCGGCATGGCCAAGGCCGATGTGGAATCGTTGTTGGGCAAACCGACCGATTGTTCCGGCGCACTGGGCATGTCCAGCTGCACCTGGGGCGATAAAACCAGCTTTATCAGCGTTCAATATGCCGGTGACAAAGTTCTGATGTTTTCCGGGCAAGGCCTGAAGTAAACCGGGGCGAGAGCCTGCGGGAGAAGAAGAATGATGCGTTTTGTTTTGTGCCTTTGTGCCAGCCTGTTTTTGGCGGGCTGTGCCAGCCATTCTGGCGATGATCTGCACCCCAAGACCGCCGGCAGCGTCAACCTCAAGCGTTACCAGGGCACCTGGTATGAGTTGGCCCGATTGCCGATGTACTTTCAGCGCAACTGCGCGCAGTCCGAAGCCCGCTACAGCTTGCTGCCCGATGGCGACATGTCGGTGTTCAACCGCTGCCTGACCACCGATTGGAAGTGGGAAGAAGCCAAGGGCACAGCCACGCCGCAAGTAGCTGGCAAGACTGACAAGCTCTGGGTGGAATTCAACAACTGGTTCACGTCACTGCTTCCGGGCGTCGCCAAGGGCGATTACTGGGTGCTGTACGTCAGCGATGACTACAAGACCGCCATTGTCGGCAGCCCGAGCCGGCGCTATATGTGGATCCTGTCGCGCACGCCAACGGTCAGCGCTGACACCCGCGAAGACCTGCTGAGCAGGGCGCGACAGCAGGGGTATGACACCACGCGGTTGATATACCGGACGTCGGACAAGCAGATGGCGAAGACTTCGCAGTAATCCAGGATCGCCACTGTTAGAAATGTGGGAGGAGGCTTGCCCCCCTCCCACATTTTTTAACCGAGCAGATCCCTTAAGACCTGCGTAAACGCCCGGCTGCTTTCTTCCTCGCCAGCATGATGCCCATCCCGCACCACCCACTTACCGTTCACCAACACATCCCGCACCTGCCGATCACCGCCGGCAAACAGCCAGCGATTGAGAATGCCGTCCTCGCTGGCCGTGGCCAGGTATGGATCTGTGCCGTCGAGCACAATCCAATCCGCACGCTTACCCACTTCCAGCCGACCAATCGGCTGCCCAAGCGCCTGGGCGCCACCGTCCAGCGCCGCATCGAACAGCGTACGGCCAACCATCGGCTGGTCATTGCGATACAAGCGGTTACGCCGTTGATCGCGCAGGCGCTGCCCGTATTCCAGCCAGCGCAGTTCTTCCACCACGCTCAGTGACACATGGCTGTCGGAGCCAATGCCCATGCGCCCGCCTTGGGCGAGGAAATCCACCGCCGGGAAAATCCCGTCGCCCAGGTTGGCTTCGGTAGTCAGGCACAAGCCGGCAATTGCCCGGCTTTCCGCCATGCGCGTGACCTCCTGCGCATCCGCGTGAGTGGCGTGCACCAGGCACCAGCGCTCATCCACGTCGACATTGTCATACAGCCATTGCAGCGGACGCTTGCCGCTCCAGGCCAGGCAGTCGTCGACTTCCTTTTGCTGTTCGGCGATGTGGATATGGACCGGGCAGGCCTTGTCGCTGGCGGCCAATACTTGATTGATTTGTTGCGGCGTCACGGCGCGCAGTGAGTGGAAGCACAGGCCCAGTTGCTGCGCCGGCTGCGTCGCCAGAATGGGGCTGAGGCGCGCTTGCAGGTCCAGATAGTTTTCGGTGCTGTTGATAAAGCGCCGCTGGCCTTCATTCGGCGCCTGTCCGCCGAAACCGGAGTGGGTGTAAAGCACCGGCAACAGCGTCAGGCCGATCCCGCTGCTGGCCGCCGCAAGGCTGATCTGCCGCGACAACTCCGTGGGGTCGGCATAAGGCTGGCCGCTGACAGCGTGATGCACATAGTGAAATTCGGCCACCGAGGTGTAGCCGGCCTTGAGCATCTCGATATACAGCTGGCGTGCGATGACGCGCAGCTGCTCCGGGCTGATCTTGCCAACCATGCGGTACATCAGCTCACGCCAGGTCCAGAAGCTATCGTTCGGGTTGCCGGCCACTTCGGCCAAACCCGCCATGGCGCGTTGGAATGCATGGGAGTGCAGGTTGGGCATGCCCGCCAACACCGGGCCTTTCAGCCGTTCGGCGCCCTCTGCATTGGCATTGGCCACCACCTGTGTCAGCAGGCCATCGGCGCCGACTTCAAGACGTACATCGTTGGCCCATCCATTAGGCAGCAGCGCGCGTTCGGCAAAAAAAGCGGACATGTTCAGAGCACTCCGGTCGTGTGTTTATTTGTATATACATATACAGACGTTTGCCTGCTCGGTAAACTCCGGCAATCTATGCATCTTTTCCCCCTGCAAGGATTCCCTGTGCCGACTCCGCCCGCCAAGTCTTCGCTGGCTGCCCACATGGACGAAAGTCCGGCGCCCTTGTATGCCCGCGTCAAACAGATGATCAGCCAGCAGATCCTCAACGGCAACTGGCCACCCCATTACCGCGTGCCGTCGGAGAGCGAGCTGGTCAGCCAACTGGGCTTCAGCCGCATGACCATCAACCGCGCCCTGCGCGAGCTGACTGCAGAAGGTTTGCTGGTGCGCATGCAGGGCGTCGGCACCTTCGTCGCCGAGCCCAAGAGCCAGTCGGCGCTGTTTGAAGTGCACAACATTGCCGATGAGATCGCCTCCCGCGGTCATCGACACACTTGCCAAGTCATCCACCTGGGCGAAGAGGCCGCCGGTTCCGAGCGCGCCGTCGCCTTGGAAATGCGTGAAGGCGGGCGCGTGTTCCACTCGTTGATCGTGCATTTCGAGAACGACATTCCCGTGCAAATCGAGGACCGTTTCGTCAACGCCCTGGTCGCGCCGGAATACCTGCAACAGGATTTCACCCAGCAAACGCCCTACGCCTACCTCAACCAGGTCGCACCGCTGACCGAGGGCGAGCACGTGGTTGAAGCGATCCTGGCTGACGCTGCCGAATGCCAGCTGTTGCAGATCGAACCCAATGAACCTTGCTTGTTGATTCGCCGCCGTACCTGGTCCGGTCGCCAGCCGGTGACTGCCGCACGGTTGATTCACCCCGGTTCCCGTCACAGCCTCGAAGGACGGTTCAGCAAATGAGTGCAGTCACCGTCTGGCGCGCCGCCGATTACGTCCGCATGCCGTGGAAAAACGGCGGTGGCAGCACCGAAGAAATCAGCCGTGATGCCGGCGACGGCTTGGATGGCTTCGGCTGGCGCCTGTCGATTGCCGATATCGCCGAGTCCGGTGGCTTCTCGACCTTCGCCGGCTACCAGCGCGTGATCACCGTGATCAAGGGCGCGGGCATGGTGTTGACGGTGGACGGTGAAGAGCAGCGCGGCCTGTTACCGCTGCAACCGTTCGCGTTCAAGGGTGACAGCCAGGTGTCGTGCCGATTGATCACCGGGCCGATTCGCGATTTCAACCTGATCTATTCGCCTGAGCGTTACCACGCCCGTTTGCAGTGGGTGGATGGTGTGCAGCGGTTTTTCAGTTCGGCGCAGACGGTGTTGGTGTTCAGTGTTGCCGATGAGGTGAGGGTGCTGGGCGAGAAGCTCGGGCATCATGATTGTCTGCAGGTGGACGGTAACACTGGGCTTTTGGATATCTCGGTCAGTGGCCGCAGTTGCATCATTGAACTGACCGCACGCGGTTAGAAAGTATGGGAGGGGGGCAAGCCCCCTCCCACATCTGTTTTTGTGTCGCTCATAAATCTGTTTCCAACCCTCGCACCAATTTGTTACCGAATGCCCCAGCGTGGCGCAAAACCATGCTCTCGTGACAAACCGCCCTCGCTGCCAAAGCCCCCTGCAAGAAATTTCAACACGCCCCGAAGCCTTAATTTCCAAGGCTTGCACGCGCTTTCTAAAAAAATCTCAACATCTCTCCCGTCAAGTTGGCCGCTCGATTGCATATGCTTGTACATACAAGTAAAGATGTGTGCGTAAGACTCTCCTTCGCACCATCACTGTCCGCGCACCATGCCGAGGAGTCCAGCAGTGACCGATTTTTCGAAAACTAGGCCTACAAAATACCGTGACGTCGAAATCCGCGCCGCCCGCGGTAACACGCTCACCGCCAAAAGCTGGCTGACCGAAGCGCCGCTGCGCATGCTGATGAACAACCTCGACCCGCAAGTGGCCGAGAACCCGAAAGAACTGGTGGTATACGGCGGTATTGGCCGTGCTGCGCGTAACTGGGAGTGCTACGACCAGATCGTCGAGAGCCTCACGAACCTGAACGACGACGAAACCCTGCTGGTGCAATCCGGCAAGCCGGTCGGCGTGTTCAAGACCCACAGCAACGCCCCGCGTGTGTTGATCGCCAACTCCAACCTGGTGCCGCACTGGGCCAGCTGGGAACACTTCAACGAACTGGATGCCAAGGGCCTGGCCATGTACGGCCAGATGACCGCCGGCAGCTGGATCTACATCGGCAGCCAGGGCATCGTCCAAGGTACCTACGAAACCTTCGTCGAAGCCGGTCGCCAACATTACGACAGTAACCTCAAGGGCCGTTGGGTCCTGACTGCCGGCCTCGGCGGCATGGGCGGCGCACAGCCGCTGGCCGCAACACTGGCCGGCGCGTGCTCGCTGAACATCGAGTGCCAGCAGGTCAGCATCGATTTCCGTCTGGCCAGCCGTTATGTCGACGAGCAAGCCACTGACCTCGACGACGCCCTGGCCCGTATCGCCAAATACACCCAGGAAGGCAAAGCGATTTCCATCGCCCTGCTGGGTAACGCGGCAGAAATTCTGCCTGAACTGGTCAAGCGCGGCGTGCGCCCGGACATGGTCACCGACCAGACCAGCGCCCACGACCCGCTCAACGGCTACCTGCCCGCCGGCTGGACCTGGGACGAATACCGCGCCCGCGCCAAGACCGAGCCGGCTGCCGTGATCAAGGCCGCCAAGCAGTCGATGGCCGCCCACGTCAAAGCCATGCTGGAGTTCCAGAAGCAAGGCATCCCGACCTTCGACTACGGCAACAACATCCGCCAGATGGCCCAGGAAGAAGGCGTGGAAAACGCGTTCGACTTCCCAGGTTTCGTACCGGCGTACATCCGCCCGCTGTTCTGCCGTGGCATCGGCCCGTTCCGCTGGGCTGCGCTGTCGGGCGACCCGCAAGACATCTACAAGACCGACGCCAAGGTCAAAGAGCTGATCCCGGACGACGCCCATCTGCACAACTGGCTGGACATGGCCCGCGAACGCATCAGCTTCCAGGGCCTGCCGGCGCGTATCTGCTGGGTCGGCCTGGGCCAGCGCGCCAAGCTCGGTCTGGCCTTCAACGAAATGGTGCGCAGCGGCGAGCTGTCGGCGCCGGTGGTAATCGGCCGTGACCACCTCGACTCCGGCTCGGTGGCAAGCCCCAACCGCGAAACCGAATCCATGCAGGACGGTTCCGACGCCGTGTCCGACTGGCCGCTGCTCAATGCCTTGCTCAACACCGCCAGCGGTGCGACCTGGGTCTCGCTGCACCACGGTGGCGGCGTCGGCATGGGCTTCTCCCAGCATTCGGGCATGGTGATCGTCTGCGACGGCACCGACGAAGCCGCCGAGCGGATTGCCCGCGTGCTGCACAACGACCCGGCCACCGGCGTGATGCGTCACGCAGACGCCGGTTACCAGATCGCCATCGACTGCGCCAAGGAGCAGGGCCTCAATCTCCCGATGATCAAATAACCCCATGTGGGAGGGGGCAAGCCCCTCCCACATTTGAACGGTATTGCACACCAAAACAATCCATCAGAGGTTGAATCGACATGGCTGCAAACGACACCACCCCGTTGATCGAGAAACGTTCGATCGACTACATCCCGGAAGCGGAAAGACACGGTCGTCTCTTGAGCCAGTTCACCCTGTGGCT
Source organism: Pseudomonas arvensis (assembly GCF_056688935.1). Classification (NCBI taxonomy): domain Bacteria; kingdom Pseudomonadati; phylum Pseudomonadota; class Gammaproteobacteria; order Pseudomonadales; family Pseudomonadaceae; genus Pseudomonas; species Pseudomonas arvensis. The sequence continues at coordinate 388,939 of NZ_CP162038.1, forward strand.
GGGTGCCAACCTGCAAATCACGGCCATCGTCACCGGGGCCTTGGCCGTGGTGCTGGGCGGTGATGTGTTCTGGTCGTTGATCGGTCTGTTGATTGGTCAACTGATCGGCGGTGGCGTCATGGCGTTGCATGCGGCGCAAGGGCCCAAACTGGGCCTGCCGCAGATGATCTCCAGCCGCGTGCAGTTTGGTGTGTATGGCGCGGCCATTCCGATCGTGTTGGTGTGCCTGATGTACCTGGGTTTCACCGCAACCGGCACCGTTCTGTCCGGTCAGGCGCTGGGCCAGTTGTTCGGGGTCAGCGACAGCATCGGCATCCTGCTTTTCGCCAGTGTCATCGTGCTGGTCACGGTGCTGGGTTATCGGGTGATCCACTTCATCGGGCGCGTCGCCAGCGTCATTGGTGTGATTGCCTTCGTTTACCTGTTCAGTCGCCTGATGGGCCAGGCTGACATTGGTGCATTGCTGCAAATCCGCCATTTCAGCTGGAGCAGTTTCTTGCTCGCGGTATCCCTCGCCGCCTCCTGGCAGATCGCATTCGGGCCTTACGTGGCGGACTACTCGCGCTATTTGCCGAGCAGCACGTCTTCGGTGAAAACCTTCCTTGCCGCCGGCGCAGGTTCAGTGATTGGCGCACAGGTGGCGATGATTCTCGGCGTGTTTGCCGCGGCCATGGCCAACGGGCAATTCGCCGGTCACGAGGTGGCGTACATCGTCGGCCTGGGCGGCAGTGGCGCTACCGCTGCGTTGCTGTATTTCAGCATCGCGTTCGGCAAGGTCACCATCTCCACGCTGAACTCCTACGGCAGCTTCATGTGCATCGCGACTATCATCAGCGGCTTTCGCGGTCGCCTGGAGGTTACGCGTCTGCAGCGTCTGGTGTTCGTGGTGGCCATCGTCGGTACGGCGACCCTGATCGCGTTGCTCGGCCAGCATTCGTTCCTCGGTGCGTTCAAGTCTTTCATTCTGTTCCTGCTGGCGTTCTTTACGCCCTGGAGCGCGATCAACCTGGTGGATTACTACTGCATCACGCGCGAGCGCTATGACGTGCCGGCACTGGCTGATCCAAAGGGTCGCTACGGGCGCTGGAACCCACTGGGTATCAGCGTCTATGTCTTCGGTGTGCTGGTGCAGATGCCATTTATCGCCACCAAGTTCTACACCGGCCCGCTGGTGAGCGCCCTTGGGGGTGTGGATATTTCCTGGATCATCGGCCTGGTACTGCCCGCCGCGCTGTATTACCTGTGTGCAAAAAAATGGCACGGCACGGTGCCCGATCAATTGATCCTGCCGGTAGAGCAGGGCGCTACACCAACAACAACCGGGCTGGCTGCACAGGCCTGATGGGACGTGGACAAGGCAGGACGCCTTTTGACTGCCGTAATCCATTTCATGATTGGGAGCGTCACACAATGAAAATGCATAAGACCCTGCTGACCACGTTGTTCTCTGCAGGCTTGCTGGCCAGCGCTGGCGCCCAGGCGGCCGGTTGGTGCGAGTCCGGTAAACCGGTGAAATTCGCAGGCCTGAACTGGGAAAGCGGCATGTTGCTCACCGACATCCTGCAAACCGTCCTGGAAAAAGGCTACGACTGCAAAACCGACAGCCTGCCAGGCAACTCCATCACCATGGAAAACGCCCTGAGCAGCAACGACATCCAAGTGTTTGCCGAAGAATGGGTCGGCCGCAGCGAAGTCTGGAACAAGGCCGAGAAGGCCGGCAAAGTCGTCGGCGTCGGCGCGCCTGTAGTGGGTGCCATCGAGGGTTGGTACGTGCCGCGCTATGTGATCGAAGGTGACGCCAAGCGCAAGCTGGAAGCCAAGGCGCCGGACCTCAAGCACATCGCCGACCTGGCCAAGTACGCCTCGGTGTTCAAGGACCAGGAAGAGCCGTCCAAAGGCCGCTTCTACAACTGCCCGGCCGGCTGGACCTGTGAGCTGGACAACAGCGAAATGCTCAAAAGCTACGGCCTGGAAAGCACCTACACCAACTTCCGCCCAGGCACCGGCCCGGCGCTGGATGCGGCGGTGCTGTCGAGCTACAAGCGCGGCGAGCCGATCCTGTTCTACTACTGGTCGCCGACGCCGCTGATGGGCCAGGTCGACCTGGTCAAGCTCGAAGAAAAACCCGGCGTGGATAAAAGCGTGAGCATCAAGGTCGGCCTGTCCAAGACCTTCCACGAACAAGCCCCGGAACTGGTGGCTGTGCTGGAAAAGGTCAACCTGCCCATCGACCTGCTGAACCAGAACCTGGGGCGCATGGCCAAGGAACGCATTGAGTCGCCGAAACTGGCGAAGATCTTCCTCAAGGAACATCCTGAAGTCTGGCACGCCTGGGTAAGCGAAGACGCAGCCAAGAAAATCGACGCGGCCTTGTAGGTCAAGTGTGCACGGCTACCCTCAGGGGTGGCCGGGCGACTGGCCACAACCCATTGGATCGAGAGCACGCTATGTTTCCTGAGAGTTTTACGTTTTCCATTGCCGACTGGGTCAACGGTTGGGTGGATTCACTGGTCACCAACTACGGTGATGTGTTCCGGCAGATTTCCGACACGCTGCTGTGGGCCATCGTCAACCTCGAAGGCCTGCTGCGCGCAGCGCCCTGGTGGCTGATGCTGGCGATCGTCGGCGCGGTCGCCTGGCACGCCACGCGCAAGGTAGTGACCACGGCGGTAATTGTCGGTTTGCTGTTCCTGGTGGGCGCGGTTGGCCTGTGGGACAAGCTGATGCAGACCCTGGCCTTGATGATGGTTGCCACGGTGATCTCGGTGCTGATCGGCATTCCGTTGGGCATCCTCTCGGCACGCAGCAATCGCCTGCGTTCGGTGTTGATGCCGCTGCTCGACATCATGCAAACCATGCCCAGCTTCGTGTACCTGATCCCGGTGCTGATGCTGTTCGGCCTGGGCAAGGTGCCGGCGATTTTCGCCACAGTGATCTACGCCGCGCCGCCGCTGATTCGCCTGACTGACTTGGGCATTCGCCAGGTTGACGGCGAAGTCATGGAAGCCATCAACGCCTTCGGCGCCAACCGCTGGCAGCAACTGTTTGGTGTGCAATTGCCGTTGGCGCTGCCGAGCATCATGGCCGGTATCAACCAGACCACCATGATGGCGTTGTCGATGGTGGTGATTGCCTCGATGATCGGCGCCCGTGGCTTGGGCGAAGACGTGCTGGTCGGCATCCAGACCCTCAACGTTGGCCGTGGCCTTGAAGCGGGGCTGGCGATTGTGATTCTTGCAGTGGTCATCGACCGCATTACCCAGGCCTATGGCCGTCCACGGCATGAGGCGAGCAAATGACGACTGTCAGCAAAATCGAAGTCAAAAACGTCTTCAAGATCTTCGGCGCCCGCTCCAAAGACGCGCTGGCGATGGTCGGGCAGGGCAAGACCAAGGACCAGGTGCTGGCCGAGACCGGTTGCGTGGTCGGCGTGAACGACCTGTCGCTGAGCATCGGCACCGGTGAGATCTTCGTGATCATGGGCCTGTCGGGCTCCGGCAAGTCGACTCTGGTGCGCCACTTCAACCGCCTGATCGACCCCACCAGCGGCGCGATCCTGGTGGACGGCGAAGACATCCTGCAACTGGACATGGACGCGCTGCGTCAATTCCGTCGGCACAAGATCAGCATGGTGTTCCAGAGCTTCGGCCTGCTGCCCCACAAAAGCGTGCTCGACAACGTCGCCTACGGCCTCAAGGTGCGTGGCGAAACCAAGCAGGTGTGCGCCGAACGTGCGCTGCACTGGATCGAAACCGTGGGCCTCAAGGGCTACGAAAACAAATACCCGCACCAGCTCTCCGGCGGTATGCGCCAACGTGTGGGCCTGGCCCGCGCCTTGGCGGCCGACACCGACATCATCCTGATGGACGAAGCCTTCAGCGCCCTCGACCCGCTGATCCGCGCCGAGATGCAGGACCAGCTGCTGGAGCTGCAAAAGACCCTGCACAAGACCATCGTGTTCATCACCCATGACCTCGACGAGGCCGTGCGCATTGGCAACCGCATCGCGATCCTCAAGGACGGCAAGCTGATCCAGGTCGGCACGCCTCGGGAAATCCTGCATTCGCCGGCGGATGAGTATGTGGACCGGTTTGTTCAGCGGCGCGCGGCGGTGGTCTGATCCTGTTTTGTGGTGAGGCTGCTGGCCCTATCGGGGGCAAGCCCCCTCCCACCTTTGAAGGTGTTCGCAATTCAAAATGTGGGAGGGGGCTTGCTCCCGATAGGGCCGGTAAGCCTGCACAAGCATTAAAGAAGGTATGAAGATGTCCCAGGCAACAAAAATCACCATCGCCGACACCCTCCTGCACTGGCAGGACGTCGTCGCCGTCGCCCGCCACGGCGCCGTCCTCGAACTCTCCGGCCAGGCCTGGGCGCGGATCGACAATGCCCAGGCCATCGTGCAGCGCATCGTTACCAGCGGCGAACGCGCCTATGGCGTGAACACCGGCCTGGGCGCGCTGTGCAATGTGTCGCTTGCGGGCGAGCAACTCAGCCAACTGTCGCGCAATACCCTGCTGAGCCACGCCTGCGGTGTCGGCCCGGTGCTCAGCGATGAGCAGACCCGCGCAATCATCTGCGCGGCCATCATCAACTACAGCCACGGCAAGTCCGGCCTGCACCCGCAGGTAGTGCAGGCGTTGCTGGCGCTGCTCAATCACGGCATTACGCCGCAAGTGCCGTCCCAGGGTTCGGTGGGTTACCTGACCCATATGGCTCATGTCGGCGTGACGTTGTTGGGTGTCGGCACAGTGAGCTATCGCGGCCAGATCGTGACCGCACAAGCCGCCTTGCAGGCTGAAGGCTTGCAACCCGTAGTGCTCGGCGCCAAAGACGGCCTGTGCCTGGTCAACGGCACGCCGTGCATGACCGGCCTGAGCTGCCTGGCCCTGGCTGATGCCCATCACCTGCTGCAATGGGCCGATGTGATCGGTGCCATGAGTTTCGAAGCCCTGCGCGGTCAGATCGACGCCTTCGATGAAGAAATCATCGCCCTCAAGCCGCACCCCGGCATGCAGCGCGTTGGCCTCAACCTGCGTGCGTTGCTCGACGGCAGTGAAGTGATCGCCAGCAGCAAAGGCATTCGCACCCAGGACGCCCTGAGCATCCGCTCGATCCCGCAGATCCACGGCGCGGCGCGGGACCAAGTGGAGCACGCCACCCGCCAGATCGAGACCGAGCTCAACAGTGCCACTGACAACCCGTTGCTGCTCGGCACGCCGGACAGCTACCGCGTGGTATCCCAGGCCAACCCGCACGGCCAGTCCGTCGCCTTGGCCGCTGACCTGCTCGCCATCGCCATGGCCGAGATCGGCTCGGTGGCCGAGCGCCGCCTGGACCGTTTGATCAACCCCCACGTCAGTGGCTTGCCGGCCTTCCTGGTGAGCAACCCAGGCGTCAACTCCGGGATGATGATCGTGCAATACGTCGCCGCATCGCTGTGTGGGCAAAACCGTCAGCTGGCGCAGCCGGCGGTGCTCGACAACTTTGTCACCTCGGGCCTGCAGGAAGACCACTTGAGTATGGGCACCAACGCCGCGCTCAAGCTGCATCAACTGTTGGCCAACGTTACCCAGATCCTCGCCATCGAATACTTGTTGGCGGCCCAGGCATTTGAATTCCTGAAGGACCAGCGTTTCGGCGCAGGCACCAACCGCGCCTGGCGATTGCTGCGTGAAGTGGTCCCGGCTTACGAGCAGGACCGCTGGCTGGCACCGGACATCGAAGCCGCCGCCAAGCTGCTCAAAGACACCGTGTTACCCAATTTGCACTGAACACCTATTTATTCGAAAAATAATTTACAAGGAGTACGAACGTGACTGCGCTAAATCTGATTCCAGGCCAACTGAGCCTTGCCCAACTGCGGGCCATCTACCAGCAGCCGGTGACGCTCAGTCTGGATGACAGTGCCTCGGCCCAGATCGAAGCCAGTGTGGCCTGCGTGGAGCAGATTCTCGCCGAGAACCGCACCGCCTATGGCATCAACACCGGTTTCGGCCTGCTGGCCTCGACCCGCATCGCCAGCGAAGACCTGGAAAACCTCCAGCGTTCGCTGGTGCTGTCACACGCCGCCGGCGTCGGTGAGCCGATCAGCGATGCGCTGGTGCGGCTGGTCATGGTGCTCAAGGTCAACAGCCTGAGCCGTGGGTTCTCCGGGATTCGTCGGCAAGTGATCGACGCGCTGATCGCGCTGATCAACGCCGAGGTTTATCCGCATATTCCGTTGAAAGGCTCGGTCGGTGCGTCCGGTGACTTGGCGCCGCTGGCCCATATGTCCCTGGTGCTGCTGGGCGAAGGCAAGGCGCGCTACAAAGGCGAATGGCTGGAAGCCACCGAAGCGCTGAAAGTTGCCGGCCTCACGCCGCTGACCCTCGCCGCCAAAGAAGGCCTGGCGTTGCTCAACGGCACCCAGGTGTCCACCGCTTATGCCCTGCGCGGCCTGTTCGAAGGTGAAGATCTGTTCGCCGGCGCCCTGGCCTGTGGCGGCCTGACTGTAGAGGCGGTGCTGGGCTCGCGCTCGCCGTTCGACGCCCGCATTCACGCCGCTCGCGGCCAACGCGGGCAGATTGATTCGGCTGCCGCTTACCGCGACCTGCTCGGCGACAGTAGCCAGGTCTCCCAGTCGCACCAGAACTGCGACAAGGTGCAAGACCCGTATTCCCTGCGCTGCCAGCCACAAGTGATGGGCGCGTGCCTGACCCAGTTCCGCCAGGCCGCCGACGTGTTGGTGGTCGAAGCCAACGCCGTGTCGGACAACCCGCTGGTGTTCGCGGCTGAAGGCGATGTGATTTCCGGCGGTAACTTCCATGCCGAACCGGTCGCCATGGCCGCCGACAACATGGCGTTGGCCATCGCCGAAATCGGCTCGCTCAGTGAGCGCCGTATCTCGTTGATGATGGACAAGCACATGTCGCAACTGCCGCCGTTTTTGGTGGGCAATGGCGGCGTGAACTCCGGCTTCATGATCGCCCAGGTGACGGCCGCTGCGCTCGCCAGCGAAAACAAGGCGCTGGCCCATCCCCATAGCGTCGACAGCATCCCGACGTCCGCCAACCAGGAAGACCACGTGTCCATGGCCCCCGCTGCGGGCAAGCGCCTCTGGGAAATGGCCGAGAACACCCGTGGCATCCTCGCCGTCGAGTGGCTGGCCGCGTGCCAGGGCCTGGACCTGCGCGAAGGCCTGAAGACCTCGCCAAAGCTGGAAAAAGCGCGGGATATTCTGCGCGCCAAAGTGGCGTTCTACGACAAGGACCGTTTCTTCGCCCCGGACATCATCGCCGCCAGCGAACTGCTCGCCAGCCGCTGTCTGAATGAGCTGGTGCCGGCGAAGTTGTTGCCGAGCCTGTAAGCGACACTCGCTCTCTGTGGTGAGCGGGCCAACCCGCTCACCCCAAAAAAGCAGTTGTCCCGAGCGCGGATTTTAATTTTCTCAGGATAAAAATAATTAAGGACGAGAAATGCACCAGCAAGAAAAGGGTTTGAAACGCGGCCTCAGCGCCCGACATATTCGCTTCATGGCACTGGGGTCGGCCATCGGCACCGGGCTGTTCTACGGCTCCGCGTCAGCCATCCAGATGGCCGGCCCCGCCGTGCTGCTGGCCTACCTGATTGGCGGCGCCGCGGTCTTCATGGTGATGCGCGCCCTCGGTGAAATGGCCGTGCACAATCCGGTGTCCGGCTCTTTCGGCCAGTACGCCAGCACCTACCTGGGCCCAATGGCCGGGTTTGTCCTCGGCTGGACCTACGCGTTTGAAATGATCATCGTCTGCCTCGCCGACGTCACCGCGTTCGGCATTTATATGGGCTTCTGGTTTCCCGAGGTGGCGCGCTGGGTCTGGGTGCTTGGCATCGTGTTTTTGATCGGCGGCCTGAACCTGTGCAACGTCAAAGTGTTTGGCGAGATGGAGTTCTGGCTGTCGCTGCTCAAGGTTGGCGCCATCGTGGCGATGATCCTCGGCGGTTTCGGCATCATGCTGTTCGGCATCCACTCGGCAGGCGAGACCCAGGCCAGCGGGCTTAGCAATCTTTGGGCCCACGGCGGCTTTATGCCCAACGGCGTCGGTGGCCTGATCGCCTCGTTCGCGGTGGTGATGTTCGCGTTCGGCGGTATCGAAATCATCGGCATCACCGCCGGTGAGGCCAAAGACCCGCAGCGCGTGATCCCCAAGGCGATCAACGCTGTGCCGCTGCGCATCCTGCTGTTCTACGTGCTGACCCTGTTTGTGCTGATGGCCATCTACCCATGGCCGCAGATCGGCAGCCAGGGCAGCCCGTTCGTGCAGATCTTCAGCAACCTGGGCATCGGCTCGGCGGCGACCATCCTTAACATTGTGGTGATCTCGGCGGCAGTTTCGGCGATCAACAGTGACATCTTCGGCGCCGGGCGCATGATGTACGGCCTGGCTCAACAAGGGCAGGCGCCAAAGGGGTTTGCCCAGCTGTCCAGGCAGGGCGTGCCGTGGATGACCGTGGTGGTGATGGGCGCAGCGCTGCTCGGCGGCGTGCTGCTCAACTACCTGATCCCGGAAAACGTGTTCCTGGTGATTGCCTCGATTGCCACCTTCGCTACGGTGTGGGTATGGCTGATGATTCTGTTCACCCAGGTCGCGATGCGTCGCTCGATGACCAAAGAACAGGTCGCCGAGCTGAAATTCCCGGTGCCGTTCTGGCCCTATGCGCCAGCGGCGGCCATCGTCTTCATGCTGTTTGTATTTGGTGTGCTGGGTTACTTCCCGGACACCCAGGCAGCCTTGTTGGTCGGCGCCGTGTGGATCGTGCTGCTGGTCGTTGCCTACCTGCTGTGGGTCAAGCCCGCCGCCGGGCAAGCGGCCAAGGTCCATTACGACCCGGCTGTGTCTCATCGATAACTTAGGGAGGCGTTGATGAAAACCCTTTGGCAACACTGCCACGTTGCAACCATGGCTGGTGGTCACTACTCGATCATCGAGGATGCTGCCTTGGTCACTGCCGGCTCACTCATCGAGTGGATCGGCCCGCGCAGCCAAGTGCCGACGGCGGACTACGCCCAGGTGCATGACCTGCAAGGCGCGTGGGTCACCCCCGGGCTGATCGACTGCCACACCCACACGGTGTTTGGTGGCAATCGCAGTGGCGAATTCGAGCAGCGCCTTGAGGGCGTGAGCTATGCCGAGATTGCGGCCAAGGGCGGTGGTATCGCCAGCACCGTGCGCGCCACCCGCGCTGCGACAGAAGATGAACTGTTTGCCAGTGCTGAAAAACGCCTGCGCAGCCTGCTGCGCGACGGCGTGACCACGGTGGAGATCAAGTCCGGTTACGGCCTGGACCTGGCCAACGAACGCAAGATGCTGCGCGTGGCCCGGCGCCTCGGCGACGAACTGCCGGTCAGCGTGCGCGCCACCTGCCTGGCGGCCCATGCCCTGCCGCCGGAGTACAAGGACCGCGCCGACGATTACATCGAGCATATCTGCAGCGAGATGCTACCGAAGCTGGCAGACGAAGGGCTGGTAGACGCCGTGGATGCTTTTTGCGAATACCTGGCGTTTTCCACCGAGCAGGTGGAGCGGGTGTTCAAGGTCGCCCAGCAACTCGGCCTTCCAGTAAAGCTGCATGCCGAGCAGCTGTCGTCGCTGCATGGCTCCAGCCTGGCGGCGCGTTATCACGCGTTGTCGGCGGACCATCTGGAGTTCATGACCGAAGCAGACGCCATCGCCATGGCTGCGTCGGGCACTGTCGCCGTGCTGCTGCCGGGGGCGTTCTACTTCCTGCGCGAAACCCAACTGCCGCCGATGGACGCCCTGCGCAAACACGGCGTGAAAATCGCCATCGCCAGCGACCTCAACCCCGGCACCTCGCCGGCACTCTCGGTGCGCCTGATGCTGAACATGGCCTGCACCCTGTTCCGCATGACCCCCGAAGAAGCCCTGGCCGGCGCCACCCAACATGCGGCCACTGCGCTGGGCATGGGCGAGACCCATGGCTCGCTGGAAGTGGGCAAGGTGGCGGATTTTGTGGCGTGGCAGATTGATCGGCCCGCCGACCTGGCTTACTGGCTGGGCGGCGACCTGGATAAACGCGTCGTGCGCCATGGCGTCGATGTCACCGTATAAGGAGCACTGCTGTGGATAAGGTTCTGAACTTCAAACAAGGCCGCACGCCGCTGCTGATCAGCATGCCCCACGCCGGCCTGCGCCTGACGCCTGCGGTGGAAGCCGGGTTGATCGACGAGGCAAAAAGCTTGCCGGACACCGACTGGCATATCCCCGCGCTGTACGACTTTGCCGAGGAACTGGGCGCCAGCACGCTCTCGGCGCAGTACTCACGCTTTGTCATCGACCTCAACCGGCCGTCCGACGACAAACCCTTGTACGCCGGCGCCACCACCGGCCTGTACCCTGCCACGCTGTTCGAGGGTGTGCCGTTGTTCCGTGAAGGCCTGGAGCCGAGCGAGGCAGAGCGCGCCAGCTACCTGCAAAAAATCTGGGGTCCGTATCACCGGGCGCTGCAAGAGGAACTGGCACGGCTCAAGGCCGAGTTCGGCTACGCGCTGCTGTTCGATGCGCACTCGATCCGCTCGGTAATCCCGCACCTGTTCGACGGCAAACTGCCGGACTTCAACCTCGGCACCTTCAACGGCGCCGCCTGCGACCCGAAACTGGCCAGCCAACTGGAAGCCATCTGCGCGCAGCATCCGCAGTACAGCCATGTGCTGAACGGGCGTTTCAAGGGCGGGCATATCACCCGGCATTACGGCGACCCGGCGCAGGATATCCATGCGGTGCAGTTGGAGTTATGCCAGAGCACTTATATGGAAGAGGTCGAGCCGTTTAGGTATCGCGCGGATCTGGCCGAGCCGACGCGGGTGGTGTTGAGGCAACTGCTGGAAGGTCTGCTGAACTGGGGGAAAAAGCGCTACAGCTGAACCTGGACACTCCACAAAACCAATGTGGGAGCAAGCCCGTTCCTACAGGTCTTGTGTACGTGGCGAAGGGCTGACACAGGTCTAAGCGCTCAAGGACATGCTCATTGCACAATTCGGGTTTATAGTGCCAGACGGCACAATAAAAGACGTCCCCCCAGGGATGAACCCGACCCCCTACGGAGCGCGCAATGCAGACTTGGTACCCGCAGATCAAACCCTACGCCCGGCACGATCTGGCAGTCGATGACACCCACACCCTGTATGTCGATGAAAGTGGCTCCCCCGAAGGCCTGCCTGTCGTCTTCATTCACGGTGGCCCTGGTTCCGGTTGCGACGCCCAGAGTCGCTGCTATTTCGATCCCAATCTCTACCACATCGTTACCTTCGACCAGCGCGGTTGCGGGCGCTCCACGCCCCGCGCCAGCCTGGAAAACAATACGACCTGGGATCTGGTCGCCGACCTTGAGCGTATCCGCGAGCACTTGGGTATAGAAAAATGGGTGCTGTTTGGCGGCTCCTGGGGCTCCACGTTGGCCCTGGCCTACGCGCAAACCCACCCTGAGCGCGTGCATGGCCTGATCGTGCGCGGCATTTTCCTGGCGCGTCCGCAGGACATCGAATGGTTCTACCAGGCTGGCGCCAGCCGCTTGTTCCCGGACTACTGGCAGGACTACCTTGCGCCGATCCCCGCGGACGAGCGTCACGACATGATCGCCGCCTACCACAAGCGCCTGACCGGCAACGACCAGATCGCCCAGATGCACGCGGCCAAAGCCTGGTCCGGCTGGGAAGGGCGCATGCTGGGCCTGTGCCCAAGCCCGCAGCATGTGGAGCGTTTTTCCGAACCGCAGCGCGCCTTGTCCATCGCCCGGATCGAGTGCCACTACTTCACCAACAATTCCTTCCTGGAACCCAACCAACTGATTCGCGACATGCACAAGATCGCCCATCTGCCTGGCGTAATCATCCATGGCCGCTACGATATGATCTGCACGTTGGATAACGCCTGGGAGTTGCATCAGGCTTGGCCCAACAGTGAATTGCAGGTGATTCGCGAAGCGGGTCATGCGGCGTCCGAGCCCGGCATTACCGATGCGTTGGTCCGCGCGACCGGCGAGATGGCACGGCGCCTGCTTGATCTGCCGCCAGAAGAAGCATGAAGGGCTTGTTGCAACGGGTGCGTGGCGCCCGTGTCGAGGTGGCGGGCGAGGTTGTCGGCGCCATCGACCAGGGCTTGCTGGTGCTGGTGGCCGTTGAGCCTTCAGATACGCCGGAGAGCGCCGATAAGTTGCTGCACAAATTGCTCAACTACCGGGTATTCAGCGACGACGAAGGCAAGATGAACCTGTCTCTCAAGGATATCGGCGGCGGTTTGCTGCTGGTGTCGCAGTTTACGTTGGCGGCGGATACCAAGAGCGGGCTGCGGCCAAGCTTCTCCACAGCGGCCCCGCCGGCCCTGGGAGCGGCGCTTTTTGATCACTTGCTGTTACAAGCGCAACAATTGCATGGCAAGGTGGCGTCGGGGCGTTTTGGCGCCGATATGCAGGTGCATTTAGTCAATGATGGCCCTGTGACATTTTTGTTACAGGTGTGAATGTATTAAAAACGACGCTTAATGCCTAAAAACGCAGGATTTCGCTACAAATACTTCGCTGCCCCTGATGCGTTGTGTCGCGGGCTACTAGATAATCGCGCGCTACGGGGATCAGCGTTGTTTGGTCCATTTTTGACTTAGGTAGAGACTTGTCCGACATCCATTGGGGAATCATTTTGACCCAGGGGAGTCGGAACAATGCTCGCCAACCTGGCATATAGATAGCTGGCCGTTGGTTTTTTGATCTGTTTTCGGCGAGGGTTGCTCGTGATTGTTAGTCCCTGTAATGCACCAAAATTGTCTGCCAAACGGTTACGAAACGCACTGGTAACGGGCTCTGCCCTGTTTTGCCTGTTCGGCGCGGGTCAACTGTGGGCATTCAGTCTGGATGATGTGTCGGCCAAGGCAAAAGAGCTGGCCGGGCAGAAATACGAAGCTCCGCGCAGCAATCTGCCGAACGAATTCCGCGAGATGAAATTCGCGGACTACCAGAAGATTCGTTTCCGCAATGAAAAAGCCGAGTGGGCCGATCAGAACACCCCGTTCAAGCTGTCCTTCTATCACCAGGGTATGCACTTCGATACACCGGTGAAAATCAACGAAGTCACGGCTGACAGCGTCCAGGAAATCAAATACGACCCGTCGCGTTTCGATTTCGGCGATGTGAAATTTGATCCTAAAGCCACCGAACAACTGGGTTATGCCGGTTTCCGTGTCTTGTTCCCGATCAACAAGAGCGACAAGCAAGACGAAATCATGACCATGCTCGGCGCGAGCTATTTCCGTGTCGTCGGCAAGGACCAGGTGTATGGCCTGTCTGCCCGTGGCATGGCGATCGACACCGCGCTGCCGTCTGGTGAAGAGTTCCCGCGTTTCACCGAGTTCTGGATCGAGCGTCCAAAACCGGGTGACAAGCACCTGGTGATCTTTGCCCTGCTCGACTCCCCACGTGCGACCGGCGCCTATCGCCTGATCCTGCGTCCGGGCACCGACACTGTAGTCGACGTGAAATCCCAGATGTTCCTGCGCGACAAGGTCAGCAAACTGGGCGTTGCCCCGCTGACCAGCATGTTCCTGTTTGGCGCGAACCAGCCGTCCAAGGTGCTCAACTACCGTCGCGAACTGCACGACTCCAGCGGTCTGTCGATCCATGCCGGCAACGGCGAGTGGATCTGGCGCCCACTGAACAACCCTAAACACCTGTCGGTCAGCAACTTCACCGTAGAGAACCCGCGTGGTTTCGGTCTGCTGCAACGCGGTCGCAACTTCAGCCATTACGAAGACCTGGACGACAACTACGACAAGCGCCCAAGCGCCTGGATCGAGCCTGAAGGTGACTGGGGCAAGGGTTCCGTCGATCTGGTCGAGATCCCGACCGCCGATGAAACCAACGACAACATTGTTGCCTTCTGGAGCCCGGCTGAATTGCCGAAAGTCGGCGAGCCGCTGGAAGTCGCCTACCGCCTGCACTGGACCCTGGACGACGCCGCGTTCCACTCGCCGGACAGCGCTTGGGTCAAGCAGACCCTGCGTTCCACGGGTGACGTGAAACAATCCAACCTGATCCGTCAGCCCGATGGCAGCGTTGCCTATCTGGTGGACTTCGAAGGTCCGTCCCTGAAGAAACTGCTGCCGGACGCCCCGGTGCGCAGCCAGGTGAGCGTGGGTGACAACGCTGAACTGGTAGAAAACAGCGTGCGTTACAACGAACACACCAAAGGCTGGCGCCTGACCCTGCGCATGAAGATCAAGGACGCGGGCAAACCGACCGAAATGCGTGCGGCCCTGGTCCAGGACATCCCGCAGGCTGAGCCCGAGAAGGTGTCGAGCCAAGTGCTCAAGGCTGACAAGGTCCTGGCCAAGCAACACGAGAAACAGGCCAAGAAAGACGCCAAGGACAAGGAAGCCAAGCAGCCAGAAGCTGCCCCAGCCACGCCGGAGCCGATCAAGACCGAGCAAGTCCTGACCGAAACCTGGAGCTATCAGTTGCCTGCCGATGAGTAATTCTCAAGTCACGCCAGAGACTCTGTCCGAGTATCTGGCGCATCTCCCGATGACCGCTGAGCAGCGCGCCGAACTGGCGGGCTGCACATCCTTCACCGAGTTGCACGAGCGTTTGTCGTCCGCAACCTTTGACGCGCCCGTCGATGCCGCCCAGGCGTCGGTTGGCCGCCGCTTGACCCTGAGCACCGCCGAAGAGCTGCAAGACGCCGAAATGCTGGCGCTCGACGCCAGCGGTCGCGTGTGCCTCAAGGCCACGCCGCCGATCCGCCGCACCCGCGTGGTGCCGGAGCCGTGGCGTACCAATATCCTGGTGCGCGGCTGGCGCCGTATTACTGGCCGCAGCAACCCGCCGGCGCCGCCGAAGGATGAACGCGTATTGCCGGCTGCACGCTGGCGTACCGTGGGTTCGATCCGTCGGTACATCCTGCTGGTGCTGATGCTCGGCCAGACCATCGTTGCCGGCTGGTACATGAAAGGCATCATGCCGTACCAAGGCTGGTCGCTGGTCGACTTCGACGAAATCCGCAACCAGACCCTGCTGCAAACCGCCACCCAAGTACTGCCTTACGCTCTGCAAACCAGCATCCTGATCATGTTCGGGATTTTGTTCTGCTGGGTGTCGGCCGGTTTCTGGACGGCGTTGATGGGCTTCCTGGAGCTGCTTACCGGTCACGATAAATACCGGATCTCCGGTAAAAGTGCCGGTGATGAGCCGATTCCGAAAGACGCCCGTACCGCGCTGGTAATGCCGATCTGTAACGAAGACGTGCCGCGTGTATTCGCCGGTTTACGTGCGACGTTCGAATCGGTGGCCGCTACCGGTGACCTGGACCGCTTCGACTTCTTCGTGCTCAGCGACAGTAATGACGCCGACATCTGCATCGCCGAACAGCAAGCCTGGCTCGACGTGTGCCGCGAAGCCAGTGGCTTCGGCAAGATCTTCTATCGCCGCCGTCGCCGCCGCGTAAAGCGCAAGAGCGGCAACCTCGACGACTTCTGCCGTCGCTGGGGCGGTGACTATAAGTACATGGTCGTGCTCGACGCGGACTCCGTGATGAGCGGCGAATGCCTGACCAGCCTGGTGCGCCTGATGGAAGCGACGCCGGATGCCGGGATTATCCAGACCGCGCCGCGTGCGTCGGGCATGGACACCCTGTATGCGCGCATGCAGCAGTTCGCAACCCGCGTGTACGGCCCGCTGTTCACCGCCGGCCTGCACTTCTGGCAGTTGGGTGAATCCCACTACTGGGGCCACAACGCGATCATCCGCATGAAGCCGTTCATCGAGCACTGCGCCCTGGCGCCGTTGCCGGGTAAAGGTGCGTTCGCCGGTTCGATCCTGTCCCACGACTTCGTTGAAGCCGCGTTGATGCGCCGTGCCGGCTGGGGCGTGTGGATTGCCTATGACTTGCCGGGCAGCTACGAAGAGCTGCCGCCGAACCTGCTGGACGAACTCAAGCGTGACCGTCGCTGGTGCCACGGTAACCTGATGAACTTCCGCCTGTTCCTGGTCAAGGGCATGCACCCGGTGCACCGCGCGGTGTTCCTGACGGGGGTGATGTCGTACCTGTCGGCGCCGTTGTGGTTCCTGTTCCTGGTGCTGTCCACGGCCTTGCTGGCGGTGAATACACTGATGGAGCCGCAGTACTTCATGGCACCGCGCCAGTTGTACCCACTGTGGCCGCAATGGCATCCGGACAAGGCGGTGGCGCTGTTCTCCACCACCATCGTGCTGCTGTTCCTGCCCAAGTTGCTGAGCATCATCCTGATCTGGGCCAAGGGCGCGAAAGAGTTCGGCGGCAAGTTCAAGGTGACCCTGTCGATGCTGCTGGAGATGCTGTTCTCCATGCTGCTGGCGCCGGTGCGGATGATCTTCCACACCCGTTTCGTCCTTGCCGCGTTCCTTGGCTGGGCTGCGACCTGGAACTCGCCGCAGCGTGACGACGACTCCACGCCATGGAGCGAAGCGGTCAAGCGCCACGGTCCGCAAACTGTGCTGGGCTTCCTGTGGGCGCTACTGGTGGTGTGGCTGAACCCGAGCTTCCTGTGGTGGCTGGTGCCGATCGTGGGTTCGCTGATGCTGTCGATCCCGGTGTCGGTGATCTCCAGCCGGGTCAAGCTGGGCCTCAAGTCCCGCGACGAGAGCCTGTTCCTGATCCCTGAGGAGTACAACCCGCCGCAAGCGCTGCTGTCGACGGAGAAGTACACCCACGAAAACCGCTGGCACGCCCTCAATGACGGCTTTGTCCGTTCGGTGGTCGACCCGCAGCAGAACGCCCTGGCCTGTGCCTTGGCGACCTCGCGTCACCGTGAGGCCGAGCCGATCGAGTACCTGCGTACCGAACGTGTTCGTCATGCGTTGAAAGTCGGCCCTGCCGGCCTCAACAACGGCGAGCGCCTGGCGTTGCTCAGTGACCCGGTGGCCTTGGCCCGCCTGCACGAGCAGGTCTGGAGCGAAGGGCATGCCGAGTGGCTCGCCGCTTGGCGTGACTCGATCAAGGCCGACCCGCACGCGCCGTTGCTACCGCTGCAACCGCTGTCGTCCCAGGCCCAACCGGCCTGATTCAGACACCCCCGAGGGCACACCTCGGGGGTGTTTCAAACGCTGGTCCTACAGCGTTTTTCGTATCTTCTTTGTCTTTCTAACCCCTTGTTATTTCGAAACAAAAGACCCTCGTTCGAGGCGTTTTTGCGTGCCCGCGACTGGGTTAGGATCGCCCCCCAAATATGTCTCGGCCACGGGGGATTCATGCTCAAAAGGTATTGTTCGGCATTGCTGATAGGCGCTGCCGCATTGATTCACATCAGCCAGTTACACGCGGGCGCAATTGACGACGCAGTCCGGCGTGGCGTGCTGAAAGTCGGCACCACGCCCACCTACATCCCCTTTGAAATGACTGATAAACAGGGGCGCATCGTCGGTTTTGAAATCGACTTGCTCAAGGTCATGAGCCAGGCGCTGGGGGTGGAGCTTGAGTTGGTCTCAGTGCCCTATACCGCGCTGTTGCCGGGGTTGAAGGCGAAAAAATTCGACTTGATAGGCAGTGGCATGACGGTCACCCAGCAGCGCAATCTGACGCTGAATTTCAGCGACTCCTTCATCGTGGTGGGCCAGACCGTGCTGCTGCACCCGAGCCTGGCAGGCAAGGTCGCCAGCGTTGAGGACCTGGACGATGCCAGCTACAGGATCGCTACCACCGAAGGCACCACCGGCGAGGCTGCAGCGCGGAGGTTTCTGGGGGCAGCTCGGCTGAGCAGCTTTGCGACGCCGGAAGAAGGCGTACGCCAGGTGGTAGACGGCGTGGCCGATGCCTTTATCCATGATGCGCCCTACAACCTGATCGCATTGAGCCGGCCCGAGAACAGCGCGCTGCTGTCCCTGGAGCAGCCGTTTACCTTTGAACCCCTGGCGTTTGGTGTGAGAAAAGGCGACTTCGACAGCCTCAACTGGATCAACCATTTCCTCAATCAGGTTGCTCAGGACGGGACGTACGATCGTCTGCATGACCGGTGGTTCAAAGACACGGCCTGGGTGGAGGACATCGACTGAAAGTCATACCTTCTTACACATCAATCCGTTGGTGAAGCGGCCCACGCACCTGTCTATCCCAGCGCTTCACTGCTGCCTGTAGGGCTTATCCGACATACGCCGATAACAATTACTGGTGAAACCTTTGTGACAGGCAACGAGTGGGGTAGGATCGCACCCCGAAATGGTGCAGCCGTTTTGCGCGCCGACCTTATAAGAATCGTTTTGGGGACTTGATGATGAAAAAGTATCTATCGATGCTGCTGCTTGGCGTCACGGCGCTGGTCGCTGCCAATGCGGCCCAGGCCGGTGCCATTGATGATGCGGTCAAGCGCGGCACGCTGAAAGTCGGCATGGACCCGACTTACATGCCGTTCGAAATGACGGACAAGCGCGGTGAAATCATCGGCTTCGAAGTCGACATCCTCAAGGCCATGGCCAAGTCCATGGGCGTCAAGCTGGAGCTGGTTTCTACTGGCTATGACGGCATTATCCCGGCCTTCCTCACCGGCAAGTTCGACATGATCGGCAGCGGGATGACCCTGACCCAGGAGCGCAACCTGCGCCTGAACTTTAGCGAACCCTTCATCGTGGTCGGCCAGACCCTGCTGATCCGCAAGGAATTGGAAGGCACCATCAAGTCCTACAAAGACCTGAACGACGAAAAATACCGCCTGACCTCCAAGCTGGGCACTACCGGTGAGATGGTCGCCAAGAAGCTGATTTCCAAAGCCAAGTACCACGGCTATGACAATGAGCAGGAAGGCGTGCTGGACGTGGTCAACGGCAAGGCCGATGCCTTTGTGTATGACGCACCGTACAACGTGGTTGCCGAGAAGAAAGTCGGCAACGGCAAGCTGGTGTTCCTGGACGAACCCTTCACCTTCGAACCCTTGGCGTTTGGCCTGAAGAAAGGCGATTACGACAGCATCAACTTCATCAACAACTTCCTGCACCAGATCAAGAACGACGGCACCTACGATCGCATCCATGACAAGTGGTTCAAGAGCTCCGAGTGGCTCAAGGACATGGAATAAGTTCGGCGAAGTACCGAGTCGCGCCCTTCGCGAGCAAGCCCGCTCCCACATGTGACCGAGTTCCAACATGAGAATGCGGTCAAAATGTGGGAGGGGGCTTGCCCCCGATGACGGCCTGCCAGGCGACACATAACCCGGAACCTGAAATGAAACAGAAAAAAGCCCAATGGCCGTGGCACCTGCTGACCGTGGTCGTGCTGGTCGGTCTGGCCGGCGCTTTGTACTACGCCACTTCGCTGATGTCCTACGAATGGCGCTGGAACCGCGTGCCGCAATACTTCGCGTACCAGGCCGAAGAAGCCCAGCGGGCAGCGGATATCTCCACCGTCATTGACCTGGTCCGCAAAGGTGACGTGGCCGAAGTGACCCTGCGCAACGACGCAGGCGCCGAGCAGAAAGTGACGGTCGCCGACAACAGTCTGCAAGTGTCACGCGGCGACGATGTCGCCGAAGGTGATGTTATTGGTGTGAATCGTCATTGGGCCCTGGGCCCGCTGATGTGGGGTTTGTGGACCACGCTGTGGCTGTCGATTGTCTCCGGGATTCTCGGTTTGGCGATTGGCCTTGCTACCGGTTTGTGCCGACTTTCGAACAACCCGACCTTGCGCGATCTGTCGACGATCTACGTCGAACTGGTACGCGGCACCCCATTGTTGGTGCAGATATTCATTTTCTATTTCTTTATCGGCACGGTGCTCAACCTGTCCCGTGAATTTGCCGGGATCGCCGCGCTCTCGTTGTTCACCGGCGCCTATGTGGCGGAAATCGTTCGTGCGGGTGTGCAGTCCATCACCCGTGGCCAGAACGAAGCCGCACGCTCGCTCGGCCTGAGTGCCGGCCAGTCGATGCGCCATGTGGTGCTGCCGCAAGCCTTCAAGCGCGTACTGCCGCCCCTGGCAGGGCAATTCATCAGCCTGGTGAAAGACACTTCGCTGGTCTCGGTGATCGCCATTACCGAACTGCTCAAGAGCGGTCGTGAGGTAATCACTACCTCGTTCTCGCCGTTTGAAATCCTGTTCTGCGTCGCAGGCCTGTACCTGCTGATCAACCTGCCGCTGTCGAAAATGGCCAGCCGGCTTGAGCGGAGGCTCGCCCAAAGTGATTGAAGTCCGCGATCTGGTAAAAGTCTTCGACACCCGTGGCCATGTGGTACGCGCGGTGGACCACGTGACCACCCAGGTGGCCAAGGGCGAAGTGCTGGTGGTGATCGGCCCGTCAGGCTCTGGCAAGTCCACCTTCCTGCGCTGCCTCAATGGCCTGGAGGAGTTCGACTCGGGTTCGGTGAGCATCGACGGCCTGCAGTTGGCTGATCCGAAAACCGACGTGAACGCCTATCGCCGTGAAGTCGGCATGGTGTTCCAGCACTTCAATCTGTTCCCCCACATGACGGTCTTGGAAAACCTGTGCCTGGCGCAAAAAGTCGTGCGCAAGCGCGGCAAGCAAGAGCGTGAAGCCAAGGCCCTGGCCCTGCTGGAAAAGGTCGGCATTGCGCAGAAGGCCAACGAATTCCCATCCCGGCTTTCCGGCGGCCAGCAACAGCGCGTGGCGATTGCCCGGGCGTTGGCGATGGAGCCCAAGGTGATGTTGTTCGACGAGCCCACCTCGGCCCTGGACCCGGAAATGGTCGGCGAAGTGCTGGACGTGATGAAGACCCTGGCCCTGGAAGGCATGACCATGGTCTGCGTCACCCACGAGATGGGCTTTGCCCGCGAGGTAGCGGACCGCGTGCTGTTCTTCGATCATGGCAAGTTGCTGGAAGATGCAGCACCGGCCGAGTTCTTTGATGCACCGAAAGACCCACGTGCCCAGGCGTTCCTGCGTCAGGTGCTGTAGGCACACGCCGTTCAGACCTTGAACCTTCCTACACACTGCTGCAGATCCGTTCCCAGTCGCGCCAACTCGATACTCGCTGCCGCCGTTTGCTCACTGGCGGCAGCGGTTTGTTCCGAGACGTCGCGCACTTTCAATACGCTGCGATTGATCTCTTCGGCGACCAGGCTTTGCTCCTCGGCCGCTGCGGCAATCTGTGGGTTCATTTCCTGGATGAGCGCCACGGTGCGGGCGATCTCCGTCAGGGCGTCCCCGGCGTTGCGGGTCAGGCCGACGCTGTTGTCAGTGAGCGTTCGGCTGTAGTCCATGATGTCGGCAGCCTGCTGCGTGCCGCTGTGCAAGCCACCAATCAACTCTTCGATTTCCTCAGCCGACTGCTGGGTCCGCTGGGCGAGGCTGCGCACCTCATCGGCGACCACCGCGAAGCCTTGGCCGGCTTCACCGGCCCGTGCCGCTTCTATCGCGGCGTTGAGCGCCAACAGGTTGGTCTGCTGCGACACCGACTTGATCACATCCAGCACGCTGCCGATCTTCTGGCTTTCGCGTTGCAGGCCCAGCATGGCTTCGCTGGAACGGGCCATCTCGTGGGCCAGGTGTTCAATTTGCGCCACGGCATCCATCACCACCTGATCGCCCAGTTCCGCCTGTTGAGTGGCCTGGCTGGCGGCGATCGACGCTTGCTCGGCGTGGCGCGCGACTTCCTGGGCGGTGGCCAGCATCTGGTTCATGGCCGTCGCCACCTGCTCGGTTTCATCGCGCTGGTTATTCACTCCGGCGCGGGTCTGTTCGGTGACGGTAGAGAGTTCCTCGGCGGCGCTGGCGATTTGCCGCGCGTTGTCGCTGATGTTGCCGATCAGCCCACGCAGGTTCAGCGTCATTTGGCTCATGCTGCGTTGTAGCTGGCCCAGCTCGTCACGACGCTGTGTCTGCACATCGTGGCTCAGATCGCCCTCGGCAATGCGATTGGCCAGCGACAGCGCCTTGCGCAGCGGGTGCACGATTTGCCCGGCGATCACCCAGGCGGCCAGGGCGCCGAGGAGCAGGGCGGCCGCGGCGATGCCCAAGGTCTGAATGCGCGCTTGTTCGGCTTCGCGGTCGCGTCGTTGGGTCTGGTCCTGGCTCAAGAGGTCACTTTGTGTGAGCAACTGATCCAACTGCTGCTCCAACTGGTTATGTGCACGTTCGGTCGTGAGTTGGATGTCCTTGAGCCGGGTCAGGTGGGTGCGCACGCTCAGTACGGCATTTTTGAGCGCCACGCTGTCGACCGACAGCTTCGCCACGTCAGCTTGGGCGAGTTCAAGGCCTCGCTCTGCGTCAACCACGGCTTGGTCATACGCGTCCAGTGAGCTGGACGCCCAGGCTGGACTCTTGGCCCGGTCTTCGGCCTGCTCCATGGCCTGGCGCAGGTTTTCGACGGCCTCCAGGGCTTTTTCATCGTCCTGATCAGGCAAGTCGCTGGTCAGCTGTGCCAGGACATCGCCAGCACGAGTGGTGCTCTGTGTCAGTTGTCCGCGGGCATTTTCGCGTTTTTCCACCAGCGCAGGCACGCCCTTGAGGGTGGATTTGAAGGTGGCGGAAATCCGCGTCATCTCCTGCAAGTATTGAAGGGACTTTGGCACCTTGAGTCGGTTGGACAGCTCCGTCAGGGCCTCGTCGACTTTCTCCATGCTGGCGCTCAATCGACTGAGGCTGTTGCCCTCGTCCAGAGTGCGGTAGAGGATTCTATCGGCGCGCAGTTCTTCGCCAGCCACCGCCAGTTGCGCCAGCACGGTCAAGGTTTGTGAGCGGTAAAGGGACGCTGCCAATGCTTGCCAGCCGGTCACGGCAATGACAAGGCTCAGGGCCAGTACCAGGGCGAAACCCAGGACCAGTTTGAGGGTGACACTGGCGTTACCCAGCAGGTGAGTCATTCGACCAAACATGATTGACCTCCGACAAGCGAGCTAACGGGTGTAGTTCGATGAACTCACTTGAACGCTAGTGACTTTGAAGGTCGGGTGGGCCTGAAAAACGTGTAGGAAATTTCACAGATTGCAGGCGGCGACCCAGGGCAGGTCGCCGCGCGGGGAGGTGCGTCAGACGCGGAAGCGACCGACCAGTGCTTGCAGGTGGGTGCCCAGGCGCGCCAGTTCGGTGCTCGACGCGGCGGTTTCTTCACTGGCTGCAGCCGTCTGCTCCGAGACGTCGCGCACGTTCAGCACACTGCGGTTGATTTCTTCCGCCACGGCGCTTTGCTGTTCGGCGGCGGTGGCGATCTGGGAGTTCATCGCCTGGATGGTCGAGACGGTACGGGTGATGTTCTCCAGCGCGCTGCCGGCGCGGCGGGTCAGTTCGACGCTGCTGTCGGTGAGGTTGCGGCTGTTGTCCATGATGGTCGCGACCTGTTGCGTGCCGCTCTGCAGGCCGGCAATCAGCTCTTCGATCTCTTCGGTGGACTTCTGGGTGCGCTGGGCCAGGCTGCGCACTTCATCGGCCACCACGGCGAAGCCACGTCCGGCTTCACCGGCGCGGGCGGCTTCAATCGCCGCGTTGAGCGCCAGCAGGTTGGTTTGTTGGGCCACGGACTTGATCACGTCGAGCACGCTGCCGATCTTGTCGCTTTCGCGTTTCAGGTCGCCCATGGCGACCGTGGAGTTGCCAACCTCAGTGGCCAGGCGCTCGATCTGGGCGATGGCTTCACCGACCACCTTGTCGCCTTCGCGGGCCTGCTGGTCAGCTGCTGCGGCGGCTTCGGAGGCTTCTTCGGCATTGCGTGCGACTTCCTGCACGGTGGCGGCCATCTCGTTCATGGCGGTGGCCACCTGGTCGGTCTCGACTTTCTGGCTGTTGACCCCGGCGCTGGTCTGTTCGGTGACGGCCGACAGTTGCTCGGCAGCGCTGGCGATCTGAGTCACGCCTTCGCTGATGCCGCCGATCAACTCGCGCAGGCCTACGGTCATGCTCTGCATGGCCCGTTGCAACTGGCCGAGTTCGTCCTGGCGCAACGAGGTCAGGTTATGGCTCAGGTCGCCTGAGGCAACGCGCTCGGCGACCTGGAGGGTCTGGTCCAGCGGGATGATGATCTGGCGGGTGATCGCCCAGGCAGCCACCAGGCCAAAGATCAACGCCAGCACGGTAGCCAGCAGCAGAAGGTACTTGGCTTGTGCGGCGTCGGTATCGCGCACCACCGTTTGGGAAATGGTCAGCTTGTCGCTGTGACCCAGCAGCAGATCGCCTTGTGCGGTCATGATCTTGAGGGCAGCTGCGTTGGCCACCTGCGAGTCACGGTACTGGCTGACAGCGGCGCGATAGGCTTGCAGCGAGACGCTGGCCTGTTGCAGGTTGGTCGAATATTGCTCGGGCAGTTGGCCGTTGAGGCTGGCGATTTTTTTCAGGGCGTTGTCGATGGCATCCAGTGCCGGCTGCTCGGCTTCGACCTTGCCGCTGTAGGTGTAGCCGCGCACCTGGAAGCGCGCCTGCTGGATCAGTTTGCTCACGTCTACCACGCTGTTGAACAGGCTGACGCTGTCGCCTTGCAGCAACGACTTTTCGATCTCGTTGATTTTGACGACCGCATTGTCGGCGGTATCGCCCAGCTTGCTGCGGGCGTTTTCGCGGTTGGCGCCAGCCTGCACCATGTCGCTGAAAGCGCGCTTGTACTGGTCCACAGCGGCCAACTGTTCATCGACCAGGGCCGTGTCGGCGGGTTGTTCAATCAGCGTGCGGGCGGTCTTGAGGCCGCTGTCGAGCTTGTTCACTAACTCGCTGACCGCGCCAGGTCCTTGTTCGCCACGACGCATGTCATAGTCCAGGCGTGCGAGACGCAAGTCCTTGGTCAACCCATTGAGGCTGGAGATAAAGCCCAGCTTGTCACCGCGACTGATCACATCGCCCAAGCCTTTCCAGGCGGTGAGGGTGATCATCACTGTGAGCAGTAATACCAGGCCGAAGCCTACGCCCAGTTTGGTTTTGACGCTGACATTCCCCAGCTTTTCGGCTAACCAACGATACATGCTGCGAACTCCCGTGGAACAAGGCTTGGACTTATTCACGAGTTATCGGCACGGTTTCGGGATTCTGTAGCGATGCAGACCAATGTGGGAGGGGGGCAAGCCCTCTCCCACATTGGATGTGTGGTGTGTTTAGAACAGGCGGGCGAGGAGGGCCGTCACGGCGGTTTCGACCCGCAGGATCCGGGCGCCGAGTTGCACCGGCTGCAAGCCGGCCTTGGCCAGCAGGTCGACTTCGTAGGGAATCCAACCGCCTTCGGGGCCGATGGCGAGGGTCACCGGCTCATCCAGCCCGCGGGGGCACGCTGGATAATCGCCGGGATGGCCGATCAGGCCCAGGGTGCCTTCGGTCAGGGCCGGCAGTCGGTCTTCGACGAACGGCTTGAAGCGCTTTTCGATGATGATCTTGGGCAACACCGTGTCCCGCGCCTGTTCCAGGCCGAGGATCAGTTGCTCGCGAATCGCTTCGGGCTCCAGGAACGGGGTTTGCCAGAAGCTCTTTTCCACCCGGTAGCTGTTGACCAGCACCACCTTCGGCACACCCATGGCGGCCACGGTTTGCAGCACCCGGCGCAGCATTTTCGGGCGCGGCAGGGCCAGCAGCAGGGTCAGGGGCAGTTTGGTCGGCGGCGGTTGGTCGAAGCTCACTTGCAGTTCGGCTTCACTGGCTTCCAGGCGCAGCAATTGCGCGGCGCCCATCAACCCGCCGATGCGCCCCACGCGCAGGCTGTCGCCGACGGCGGCGCGGTGGACTTCCTGCATATGCACCAGGCGTCGATCACGCAGGATCACCCGGTCGGCCGCGATAAAGTCGGCCTCTTCAAGCAGCAGCAGGTTCACGGCTGGGTCGCTGGCGGCTGGTCGTCGTCGGCGGGTTGGTCATCCGGGTGTTCGCCACGCTTGCTGATCAAACCGCTGAACAGGATGCCGATCTCGAACAGCATCCACATCGGCACGGCCAGCAGGGTCTGGGAGAAGATGTCCGGCGGCGTCAGGATCATGCCGACCACGAAGCAGCCGATGATCACGTACGGGCGGATCTTCTTCAGATAGGCCACGTTGACCACGCCGATCCACACCAGCAACACCACCGCCACCGGGATTTCGAAGGCCACGCCAAAGGCGAAGAACAGCGTCATCACGAAGTCGAGGTAGCTGGTGATGTCGGTCATCATCTCCACGCCGGCCGGAGTGGCAGCGGCGAAGAACTTGAAGATCAACGGGAACACCAGGAAATACGCGAACGCCATGCCGGTGTAGAACAACAGGATGCTCGACACCAGCAGCGGCACGGCGATGCGTTTTTCGTGCTTGTACAGGCCCGGCGCAATAAAGCCCCAGATCTGATGCAGGATCACCGGGATCGCCAGGAACAGCGAGACCATCATCGTCAGTTTCAGCGGCGTGAGGAACGGCGATGATACGTCGGTGGCGATCATCGTCGCGCCGGCCGGCAGGTACTGGCGCAAGGGCGTGGAGACGAAGGTGTAGATCTGCTGGGTAAAGGCGAACAACCCGGCAAAGATGATGAAGATGGCCGCTACGCAACGCAGCAGGCGGGTACGCAGCTCGGTGAGGTGCGAGACCAGCGGCATGTGCTGGTCGTTTTCCGGTTTATCAGCGCTCATGGGGCTCGCGGCGGCAATGTAGGGTCATGGGGCGCGGGCGACGCGGCAGGCGTCGGCGCAGGCTCGGTTGGCGCGGTCGGAATCGGGGCAGCGGGCGCAGGCTCAACGGCGGGCGAGATGCTGTGCTCGGCCACGGGTTCCACCGGTCTGGCGGGTTCCTGGACGGGGGACAGAATCTTCCGGGCTTCCTGCTCCAGCGACAGAATGTGCTCGTTGTGCAGTTGCCGGCGGATCTCGTCGGCGCCGATTTCCCGTTCAACTTCCTGTTTGATCGCGTTGAAACTGCGTTTCAGGCGCCCGATCCACAGGCCGGCCGTGCGCGCGGCACCGGGCAGGCGTTCCGGCCCCAGTACCAACAGGGCCACGAGGCCGACGAGCAGCAGTTCAGAGAAGCTGATACCAAACATTAGTCAGTGCTCACGAGTCTTTGCGGGTCGGCTCTTCGACTTTCTCAGCCTGCACGTCGAAGGTGCGACGCTCGGTGATCGGTTGGGCGGCCTGCGGATGCACCGGCTGGGCCGGCGGCACCGGATTGGCGGCTGGGTCGGCAGGCTTTTCGTCGTCGTTCATGGCTTTGCGAAAGCCCTTGATCGACTCGCCCACGTCGGTGCCCAGGTTCTTGAGTTTCTTGGTGCCGAACACCAGTACCACGACCACCAGAATGACGATCCAGTGTTTCCAGTCAAAAATGCCCATGCTGCAAATCCTCTAGTCTTAGTTATTCAAGCGGACGGGCGCGAGGCCTTTTCGGCATGCCCGGACAAGCCGAAGCGACGGTCCAGTTCATCCAGTACGGCCTGTGGATGCTGCCCCAGTTGGGCGAGCATGACCAGGCTATGGAACCACAAGTCAGCGGTCTCATAGATGACATCGCTGCAGTCGCCGCTGATTTGTGCGTCCTTGGCGGCGATGATCGTCTCGACGGACTCTTCGCCGAGCTTTTCCAGAATCTTGTTCAGGCCCTTGTGGTACAGGCTGGCGACGTAGGAGCTGTCGGCGTCCGCACCTTTGCGGTCTTCCAGCACCTGGGCCACGCGGTTCAGGGTATCGCTCATGATCAGTGTCCTGCGGAGTAAATGGCGTGCGGGTCTTTGAGCACCGGCTCTACAACCTTCCATTCGCCGTTCTCGAATACGCGGTAGAAGCAGCTGTGACGGCCGGTGTGGCAGGCGATATCGCCAATCTGCTCGACCTTGAGGATCACCACGTCGGCGTCGCAGTCGATGCGCATCTCGTGCAGGGTCTGCACGTGCCCGGACTCTTCGCCCTTGCGCCACAGTTTGCCACGCGAACGTGACCAGTAAATGGCGCGCTGCTCAGTGGCGGTGAGGCTCAGGGCCTCGCGGTTCATCCAGGCCATCATCAGCACGCGCCCGGTCTTGTAGTCCTGGGCAATGGCCGGCACCAGGCCGTCACTGTCCCACTTGATCTCGTCCAGCCAGTCTTTCATGTTCGGCTCCGGCAATTTGCGACAGTGTATAACCGGATTGGCTATCGACGCACGATCAGATAAACACCCACGGCGACCATGATCCCCGCTGGCCAGTGGCCCAATTGATTCAACGGCCCGCCAATCGCCAGCATCACCCCGCCCACCAGGTGCGCCGCGCCGAGCAGGCGCAGGAACCAGTCGTCCTTGCGCTTGCGCCATGGTGGTTCCGGGTCCTTGGCGTGGGGCTGGGACATGCGTTCCAGCAGGTCGCGGGTCATGTTGGCCAGGTGCGGCAGTTGCTCCATCTGGCTGTGGAGGTTGCCCAGCACGGTTTTCGGGCTCATGCGCTCGCGCATCCAGCGTTCCAGGAACGGCTGGGCGGTGTTCCACAGGTCGAGGTCCGGGTACAACTGACGGCCCAGGCCTTCGATGTTGAGCAAGGTTTTTTGCAGCAGGACCAACTGCGGCTGCACTTCCATATTGAAGCGCCGCGCCGTCTGGAACAGGCGCATCAGCACCTGGCCAAAGGATATATCTTTTAACGGTTTTTCAAAGATCGGTTCGCATACGGTGCGGATAGCGGCTTCGAACTCGTTGAGTTTGGTTTCCGCCGGAACCCAGCCCGAATCAATGTGCAACTGCGCCACTCGGCGGTAGTCACGCTTGAAGAAGGCGAACAGGTTGCGCGCCAGGTAGTCCTGGTCTTCCGGCGTCAGGCTGCCGACGATGCCGCAGTCGATCGCGATGTACTGCGGGCTCCACGGGTTGACGGTGCTGACAAAGATGTTGCCCGGGTGCATGTCGGCGTGGAAGAAGCTGTCGCGGAACACCTGGGTGAAGAAGATCTCCACGCCGCGTTCGGCGAGCATCTTCATGTCGGTACGCTGGTCGGCCAGGGTCGCGAGGTCGGTGACCTGCACGCCGTAGATGCGCTCCATCACCAGCACCTTGGGGCGGCACCAGTCCCAATACACCTGCGGCACGTACAGCAGCGGCGAGCCTTCGAAGTTACGTTTGAGCTGGCTGGCGTTGGCGGCTTCGCGTAGCAGGTCGAGTTCGTCGTAGATGGTTTTTTCGTAGTCGGCGACCACGTCCACCGGGTGCAGCAGGCGCGCATCGGCAGAGAAACGTTCGGCGGCGCGGGCGAGGATGAACAGCCATGCCAGGTCCTGGCCGATGATCGGCTTGAGACCGGGGCGAATTACCTTCACGACCACTTCTTCGCCGGTCTTGAGCTGCGCGGCGTGGACTTGTGCCACGGAGGCTGAGGCCAGCGGCTCGACGTCGAAGCGGGTAAAGACGTCGCTGATCTTCTTGCCCAGCTGTTCTTCGATCAACGCCATCGATTGCTTGGAGTCGAACGGCGGCACGCGGTCCTGCAACAGCATCAGTTCGTCGGCGATGTCTTCGG
Organism: Pseudomonas arvensis; assembly: GCF_056688935.1. Lineage (NCBI taxonomy): Bacteria > Pseudomonadati > Pseudomonadota > Gammaproteobacteria > Pseudomonadales > Pseudomonadaceae > Pseudomonas > Pseudomonas arvensis. Next base: position 418,290 of record NZ_CP162038.1, read on the forward strand.
GCAGCAGGTCGCGGCGCGTCGAGAGGATCTGCCCGAACTTGATAAAGATCGGCCCCAGGTCCTGTAGCGCCAGACGCAGACGCGCACCCCGGCTCAGCTCCAGTTGCTTGCGCGGGAACCAGCGCCACGGCAGCACATAGCGCACCGCCAGCAGGAACCACGGCAGTGGCAGGGCGAACAGCAGGTCATCAAGGCGGTAGCGGATTACGACGCGCTGGATACGAAACAAACGGCGGACGGCGAGCAGCTTCATGCGTTATCGCTTGGATCAAGGGAACGGCTCAGGCGCTCGAAGCGGGCCTCAAGGCGTTCCAGGTCGATTTTGGCCTTGTCGAGTTCGCGAAAGCGCGCTTGCGCTTCCCGTTCTCCGACCAGGGTGCGCGATTCTTCGCTCAGGTATTCGGCAAGGTTCTGGTTGAGGCTGGCGAACCCTTGCTGGTACCAGCGCGTGCGGCTGCGCAGGTGCCCGCTGATCAGTTGGGTGGCCACGGGGCCGATCCAGCGTGACAGCTCGTATTCCCAATCCAGCTCCAGGTCTTGCAGCACGGCGGCCAGGTCCATCAGCACCGCGCTGTCGCCTTCCAACGCCACTTCAGGGCTGTGCAGGATGGCGGTCTTGTTGCGGCTCAAGGCCAGGTGCAACAGGCTCGATGCCGGCGCACGCAGGGTGCAGTCGGCGTCGGCGGCCCATTGGCTGGCGAGCAGCAGGCCTTCGTCGCTGGGCAGGATAAACAGCTGCAAGGCGGGGCTGGTGCAATCGACGGCAATCACCTTGCCGTTCAAATGCGCGAGCCGCGCCAGGGCGGTACTGTCCAGGCGCAGCACACGGTTGAGGCCGTGTTCGACGCTGGCGAGCAGGCCTGCGAACAGCATCAGGGCTTGATGCCGCGGTGCAGGGCGACGATGCCCGAGGTCATGTTGTGGTAGGTCACGCGGTCGAAACCGGCCTCTACCATCATCGACTTCAGGGTTTCCTGGTCGGGGTGCATGCGGATCGACTCGGCCAGGTAGCGGTAGCTCTCGGCGTCATTGGTGATCAGCTTGCCCATCAATGGCATGAAGGCGAAGGAATAGGTGTCGTAGACCTTGGACATCAGCGCGTTGGTCGGCTTGGAGAACTCCAGCACCAACAGGCGGCCACCCGGCTTGAGGACGCGCAGCATCGAGCGGATCGCGTCTTCCTTGTGCGTCACGTTGCGCAGGCCGAAGGCGATGGTCACGCAGTCGAAATGGTTGTCGGGGAACGGCAGCTTTTCAGCGTCGGCCTGGACGAATTCAATATTCCCGGCCACGCCCTTGTCGAGCAGGCGGTCACGGCCAACCTTGAGCATCGAGCCGTTGATGTCCGCCAGTACCACCTGGCCCGTCGGGCCGACGAGCTTGGAGAACTTGGCCGCCAGGTCGCCCGTACCGCCGGCGATGTCCAGCACGCGGTTGCCGGTGCGTACGCCCGACAACTCGATGGTGAAACGCTTCCACAGGCGGTGCATGCCGCCGGAGAGCACGTCGTTCATCAGGTCGTACTTGGCGGCGACGGAGTGAAACACCTCTGCGACTTTTTCCGCTTTCTGGCTTTCCGGGACGTTCTTGAAGCCGAAGTGAGTGGTGGGTTCGGCATCGCTGCCTTTGCGCTGATCAGTCATATCGCTGTCACCAAAAGAGAATGCGGGACATGATAATCCCCAAGGCCTGCTTTGTCTTGGCAAGGCTGCAGGTAAGATAGCTGCCCACCGAGACCTTTTGCCGCATTGAAGGCAGGCAAATCCCTATAAAGAGGAGTCATTGCAATGGCCCGTATCACCGTTGAGCGTGCACATTCCCTGGGTAAAGAAGGCGCACGGGCAAAGGCCGAGAAGTTGGCGCTCAAACTCAAGGAACAATATGGCCTGGAGCCTTCGTGGTCCGGCGACACCTTGAACCTCAAGCGTTCCGGGGTTAAAGGCACTGTATTAGTGGCGGATGATTCGCTGCGTATCGATGTGGAGTTGGGGCTGTTGATGTCGGCCATGAGCGGCACGATCAAGTCTGAAATCGAGAAAGCCCTGGATAAGGCGCTGGCCTGACCGATTGTTCTTAGGGTGCCGATTCTAATTTTCCAGCCTACTTTGTGCCCAGGCCCTCAACTCCTGTGGGCCGTTCCTCTCCCCCGATCTGCGTGAGGTGCACCATGGCCAAAGTTATCCTGAAGAAAAAAATCGACGTTCATACCGGTGTCCTGACTGACGTTAAAACCTACGCCCGCAAGATCTGGCTGGCCGGTCTCGGTGCTTATGCGAAGGTCGGCAGTGAGGGTGGCGAGTACTTCAAAGAGCTCGTAAAGAGCGGTCAACATGTTGAAAGCAAAGGCAAAAAAGTTGCAGTTGAACAACTTGATGCCGCCAACAGTCAGATTGACCAAGTAAAGAGTAATGTCTCTGCCGTCAAAGGTCTGGTAGAAGTTCAGCTGGATAAAGTTGAAAAAGCTTTTGATACTCGTGTAGCCAGTGCCTTGAATCGAATCGGCATTGCGTCTAAACATGACGTGGAGACACTCTCTGCTAAGCTCGAAGAGCTGACGGCATTGCTCGAACGTGTCGCGCGTAAACACTAAGGAGACATCGGGATGGCTGTTAAAAAGACTACTCAGAAAGAAGGCAGCTCGTGGGTCGGGGAAGTTGAAAAATATTCCCGTAAGATCTGGCTTGCTGGTTTAGGCGTGTACTCGAAGGTTAGCAGTGACGGCGGCAAGTACTTCGAGACTTTGGTCAAGGACGGCGAGAAAGCCGAGAAGTTGACCAAAACCACGGTTGGTAAAAAAGTTGAAGCGGCCAAGGCAACTGCCGGTTCTGCCAAGTCGAGTATTTCTGACACTTGGGGCAAGTTGGAAGAGACTTTCGACAAGCGTCTGAACAGTGCCATTTCGCGACTGGGTGTGCCGAGCAAGGCCGAGCTGAAAACGCTGCACAGCAAGGTCGATACCCTGACCAAGCAAATCGAGAAACTCACCGGTGCCAAAGTCGCCCCGGCTAAAGCCGCTGCGGCTAAGCCGGCTGCCAAGCCAGTCGCTAAAACGGCTGCTGCCAAACCCGCCGCTAAAACTGCCGCCAAGCCTCTGGTAAAAGCCGCCGCCAAGCCAGCTGCAAAACCTGCGGCCAAGGCGCCGGCTAAGGCCGCTGCCAAGCCAGCCGCCAAAGCCAAACCAGTGGCTGCCAAAGCCGCTGCCAAAGCCGCTGCCAAGCCTGCGGCTAAACCTGCAGTGAAGGCCGTCGCCAAACCGGCAGCCAAGCCAGCTGCTAAAACCGCAGCCGCCAAGCCAGCCGCTAAACCAGCTGCTGCCAAACCGGCGGTGGCCAAGCCTGCTGCCAAACCAGCCGCTGCGAAGAAGCCAGCAGTCGCGAAAAAACCAGCAGCGCCAAAGCCGGCCGTAGCCGCCAAGCCTGCAACGCCAGCGCCAACCGCTTCGACAGCCAACTCGGTGTCCGCGCCAGCGCCTGCTGCTGCCCCGACTGCAACGCCGGCAACCCCGACGCCATCCAGTCAGTCCTGATCCTTTCGGGACAAAAAATGCCCGGCCTGCAAAGGTCGGGCTTTTTTTTGCGCGTGATTCCAGCCTCTGTTCAGTTGTAGGTGATCGAAACGGTCACCGCGCTGGCCAGGGTGCCTTGGGTGATCGCCGCACCGGTTTTGTGGTACGCCGCCGTCAGGGGGATCACCGCTTTGTGGCTGCTCGTTGCCACCTTGCGGCTGCGCTGGGCGGGGGTGCCGTTGGCGGGAATGACAAAAGCTGGGGAGACGCGGTGCACCAGTTGAAGGGCGGTCCCCTTGGAGGTCCCTGTGTTGGAAAAAAGCTCGGCGTTGCCGGCGGAGGCTTTTCCTGCGAACAGAAACGTCACGTTACGTATATCCGACTCGCAGTCGGCAGAGACCTCGAAATCAAACGCGCCCGTACTGGGGGTTGCATCGAAGTCAGAGACCTTGACCGTCGGCAGCGTGATGCTGCGGTTCTCATCGCCGGCAGCCAGGTTGCATGTGCCAGCGTTGACTTGCCCGATAAAGGTCAAGGTGCCCGTGGTCTCGGCCTGTGCAGTATGGGTTATCAGGCTCGCCGTGATTGCCAGCAGCGGGGTGAGTGTTCGAATGCTCATCAAAGGAGTCTCAGGGTTTCAGTTATAGGTAATGTTGACGGTGGCGGTACTGACAAGAGTGCCCGGGGTGACTGTGCCGTTTTTGTGATAAGCAGCGCCCAGCGGCAAGACGGCGCGGTTGCCATCAACCACCACCGTGCGCGTGTTGTTATCGCCGTTGGCGCCGATGTTTTGGATCCCTCCACCTATGCGGGAGTAAAGCCACACATCTACTCCGCGAGCAGTGCCGATATTGGCAAAAAGCGCTTCATGCCCTGGCGCGGGTGTGCCTGAAAAGCGAAAGGTGACATTGGATGCGTTGGTGCAGTGGGCGGTGAGCTCGAATTGGCGTTCGCCGATATAGGTGGCGTTTTGAAGGGCGCTGACTTTGATCGGGTCGAGCGAGATCGTACGGTTGACGTCACCGGTCGCCAGGTCACAGGTGGCGCCAGGGGTGACAAAACGAACAGAGTTACCCAGGCGCAGGGTAAAGCCGTCTGGGCGTCCGTCCCTTTTGGCTGACCAGATTTCTCCGGCTGGTACCACCCCGTCGGCGACAGGTGCGATTTTGTAGAGCTTCAATTCTGCGGCGGTGAGGCTGGGGGCTGTTCCACTTGAGGGCGCGCCTGGTTGAGTGTGCATTCCAAAGAAATTGGTGAATCCCCCGGCACTGGTGATGCGCAGACGTGCACCTACACCTGGCGCTTCGGTGCGATGGAACGGGGGGACCGGAGGCATGTTGAGGAATCGCCCGGTAATCCTCAGGTGCGCGTCCCTGCAGACCGCGAAAAAGGCAGGTGCGGTTCCGCTGAATGCGCGACTGATGATTTCCCCGCCTATAGGTAGATCGGCCGGGACGGTGATCGTGTCAGGCAGATTGAGGGTGAGCGTGCTGTTCATATACCGGTCACAGTCTGCATGAGCGGCGATCGGCAGAACGAGGGCCAGGAGTGTGGAGATAAATTGCAGGGAGTGTTTCATCGTCAGTCTCGCAGTGAGGAATAGGCCTTGTCGGCCCGGCAAGTGCCAGAGTCCAATTGCCGCAATCGGCTGGCGCCCTCGGTGCTTGGTTGAACGTCGAGGTGGTAGCGCAGCCTGCAGGTGGCGCGGGCGCTGGATCCCCACCTGACCGTCAACTGCCCCTGCGTGCGAGGCACGCGGACAAAGGCCTTGCCGCCCTGGCCGACCACGCCGACGCTGGCGTCGTCTTCATCGAATACATCCGCGCCGAACGGTAACGGGCTGCCATCCTCGCGCCGCGCCGTAATCAAGAGGGCCTGGCCGCTGACGGTTTCAAACTGCACCTTCACCACCGACCCGGCGCGAGGCGCGACGTTTTGCGCGGCGGTCTTGAGTTCGACGTCGACGGACAGATCCCTGGGGTCCAGTTCAACGACGTTCTGGCGATAAGGCGTGAGGTGAGGTACCACGGCGAAGCCGCTTTTGCCGACCTGTGCACTGTGGTTGCCGTTGATCCGCGCGCCCAGGGCGTCGGGTGCCTCGACGATGCCGATGGTGTCACCCAGTTCTGGGGCAAAGGTCACGCCGTCCGGGTGGGCGACAAGACCGCCGGTCATGCCAAACGAGGTTGTGCGATACGTGTTGCTCTGGCCGTAGCTGGCGGACAGCACCCCTGGGTTCGCCTGGTATTTCACGTCTGCGCTTGTGGCGTTACCACTGCCGAGCGTTCGGCTGGCCCCCAGGCCGTAACTGAGTTCACTGCGCTCGCCGAGACTACCGCCCAGGCTGAGGCGTTCGCCGCTGCTTTGATCGCCGCGGTAGGCCGTGGTGGTCAAGGTTGGCGCGTGCGCGTCGCTGCCCAGCGGCAGGCTCAGGGTGAAGTCTACTTGCTGGTCGACCCGCTCACTCAGCAGGTCCCGGTTGCGCTGCGCACTCACGGTGTAGTGCAGTCGCCTCCAGGTGCCGCTGTACCCGGCGGTGAACGTCAGGTTGCCGCTTTTACGGTTCCAGTAGTTCTGTGATGAGCCCGTCAGGTAAACCGCGCCTTGCTTCAGGCTCTGGTTGAGGCTGATGTCCATTCGGTCGCGCAGTCGCGATACGTTGTCCAGGCGCACCCCGTCGAGGGCGAAGTCGCGGATGCGTGCCGCATCGCCCACGTTCAGGAAGCCCTCGGTGGAATAACGGTACGCGCCGAGGGCAAAGTGGGTGCCGGTATCGGCGAAATTCTTGCTGTAGCGCAGTTGCAGGCTTTGCCCCTTACGTGATCCATGCCCCGGCAAGTGGGCGTCGGAATAGGTCAGGTCAAGCGAGAGTGCGCCCAGCGGCGTATTGAAGGCGGTGCCCAGCAATTGTGAGCGGTAGTCATCGCCCATCACCCCGCCGGTGTACCCGGTCAGCAGGTTGCTCAGACCCTGCTGATAAGTGGCCTGCGCCAGCATTGGCGGGTGGCGCAGGCCGATCTCATCCAGCCGCCCGAGACTCAACGAGTAGCGGCTGAAACCTGGGCGCAGCAGGTGGGCATTGGCGGCGAACGGCACGATGAATTCACGCTGGTGCCCATCGGCCTCGGTGATCGTGACGTTCAGGTCGCCACCGTACCCGGTGGGGAACAAGTCGTTGAGCACGAAGGGGCCAGGCGCTACCGACACTTCGTCCAATAGCACGCCGCGCTGGCGCACCGTGACGCGCGCATTTGTCTCGGCAACGCCGCGTACCACGGGCGCAAATCCGGTCTGGGAGTCGGGCAGCATGCGGTCATCGCTGAACAGGCTGGCGCCGCGCAGGCGCACGCTGTCGAACAATTCGCCGGGGGTGTAGATCTCGCCCGCGATCAACTGTGAGCGCAACGTGCTCCATTCGCGCTGCACGTAAGTGGCGTTGCTTTGATAACCGGAACTGAGCGTGGAGCGGCTGTAGCTGCCGTTGTGGCGCCAGTGCCAGTCGCCCAGGTTGAGCCCGGTGTTGAGGCCCAGATACTGGGAGCTGATGGAGCGGCCATTCGTCTGGGTGGCGAAGGTGTTGGCGTTGTAGCGTACAAAGGCGGCATTGATCCCGTGGTCCCATTGCTGCGGGTCGACATAGCCCCGTGCCTTGCGCGCCAGGTAAACCTGCGGAACCTGCAGGTCCAGGCGGTTTTCGCCGGAGTCGAACTCGCTGCTGGCGCCGGGCAGGTAAGTCGCAATATCCGCGCAGCGGGCAAACGGGGCGGCCGGTGTCTGACCGGCTTCGATAGGCTGCTGTGCGGCCGTGTCCAGGTTGATGCCAAACCTGAGCAGTGCATCGCGCTCCAGGCACAGTTGTGCGGCTTTCTGACCGTTCACGGCGACGAAGTGCAGGGTTTCACGGCCTGTCCACTGGCCGTTGAGGTGCACGTCGGTGCGATAGTTGCCGGGCAGGGTGACATTGCCTTGGTTGAACTTTGATACGTCAACCCGCACCCCGGTCGCATCCGTTGCAAAGAAGGCGGGGTTGAATTCCACAGGCTCAGCCCCGTGGGCACCCATGGCGTGCGCGCCACTCACCAGCAGCAGGCAGTGCGCTGTAAGTCTAAAACTCATGTTTACGTTCTCAAAAACAGCCGCTGTCCAACCGGCGGCATGGGGCGTCCCTGCCCCATCAAATGGGCATCAGCAGAAGGTGTGTGATGAAGCGCGTGGCCTGGCCAGCCGGATGGCTGAACATCGGGAAGCTACGGTGAAGGCCGCCTGTCTACATCGTCATGGCAAGACCTTGGCGTTGTGCTGGACCTTGACCCCAAAATCGTCGAGCGTTTCGAACGCTACGGTCGCAGCGCTGCTCGGCGCAGTCTTGAGGCTGGGTAGCTCAAAGCGATTGCGCCCGCCCGGAATCACCATGTTTGCGGCACTTGAAGCCGATGTTTCGCGGGGATGACGCTGCCCGGCTACCTGCACTTCAATCTGCTCGAAGGTCACGTGGTAGGGGCTTGGGTTATAGACTTCCAATGCCTGGTGCTGCCCCGTCGATACGACGCGCCACTGCAGTTTTCCAGGCGCGGCGTTGACGTCGTAAGGCAGGGTCGATGGACGATAAAGCAGCTTGATCCGGGAGCGAAAAGCCAACTGCAACTGATTGCCTTGTTGGGCGTCTGGCGACTGCGAGGGCACTTCCAGCAGGTTGAACCAGAACAGGCTTTCCTGCGCCGCCGCAAGCGTTGCTCCGGTGTAGGCCAGGCGCACAACCTGTTGTTTTCCGGGCTCCATCCGAAAGATCGGCGGCGTGACCACAAAGGGGATGCCGGCCAGGTCCGGGGTCGAGTATTCGTCTCCATCGTCCAGCCAGGTCTGCACCAGTACCGGTGTCTGGTTCTTGCTGTCGAGCCTGACGGTGACCTCCCTAGCGGCCTGCGGGTAGACAATTCGGGTGCTGTTGATCACAACGCTCGCATACGGGGCGTGGCTGGCGGACAGCACAACCACCGCTGTCAGCAGCTTGGCCAGCCGGTGTGAAAGGGAAGCGGTCTTCATGCGAAAGGTCATCCTGCGCAAGAGGTGCACAGATTCGCCGAGTGGCGTACCCGGGCACCAAAGTCACTGACGGTGGTGAATTCGATGTTGCTTGCGCCACGGGGGCGATTGCGCAGCAGCGGCAGCACAAACAGTTTCACGTCACCGGCCGGGAGCAACAGGCCGTCGTTGGCGTCCTTGCTGGGCGCCTTGCTGAACCGTTTGCCGTCGCTCAGCAAGTCGAGTGAGGCCAGTGAAATATGGTAGGGCGTGGGGTTGGTAGCCTGCAGGGCAAAGCCTTGTTCGTGGGCCACCAGTGCCCACTGCAATTTTTCCGGTGCGTTGCCAACGGTATAGGGCAGTGCCTGTGGCCTGAGGAACACGCGCAAACGGGTGCGAAATGACAGTTCGATCTGGTTTTTTTGCGCCGCATCCAGCGCGCGCGGTGGTACTTCCAGAATGTTCAGCCAGAACAGGCTTTCGCGGTCGTTGGGCAGTGGTTCGCCGGTGTAGCGCAGGCGCAGCGCCTGTTGCTGGTAGGGCTCGATCCGGAAGATCGATGGCGACAGCGTGAACGGCACCTGTGTTGTCGCCGGTGTGGAGTGCCGGTCGCCCCTGTCCAGCCAGGGTTGTACCAGTGCGGGGCGGCTTCCCTTGTTTTCCAGGCGCACCACGACCTCCGGTTGTCCGACAGGGTAGATCACTCGCGTGCCGTGAATAATTACGCTGGCATGGGAGGGCAGCGCCAGTGGCAACAACACGCCAAACGCAAAGGCAGCAAGCCAGGCTGTTTTTTTCATCGTCTGAAGTCTCATGGCATAAGGCGGCCTGCATGCACAGGCTTGCCCGGCCTTACTCGGCGTATTCGATCGTAAAGCCAACGCGGGTGCTGACCTTGCCTTCGCTAGCGGGCCCGCTTGCGTATATTTGCGCGGCCAGCGGGATAACGGCCTGGTTGTCGGCGATCACTACGCCTGCCGATTTCTCGGTGTAGACGTTAATGGGCGAGCCATCACGGTTAGTCACTTCGACCTGCACATTCTTGGCGTGGGTGGTGTCGGACGGGTCGTCGTAACCGTCGATGTTCAAGCGCCCGGTGGCCACGTCGATGGCCGGGCTGGTCGGGTCAAAGGCAACCATGGCGGTGCGGCCGTTGGTGCAGCTGCCCTCGCCGGGCGCGCCAATACGAAGGGTGAAGCCCGTCAGGTTGGCGCGATTCCCCGCTGTCGCCAGGCGTGCGGCAGACACGCCGCCCAGGTTGACGTCCTTGACCACCTTGCCCGCGCCCGGTTCAGCCCCTTCGACCGTGCAGGTCACATCAGTCACCAGGCCGCTGAAGTTGATAACGCCATCGGCGGCATGCGCAGAGTGTGAGACAGCGCCAGCCAAGGTCAGAGCTGCGGCAACGTGGGATAAAGCGATGAGTTTCATGGAGTGTCCAGTTGTGAATGACTTGGGTAATTGCCACCGGTAAAGCGCGGTGTTCTGAATGCTTGGCATGTGGTGGGTGACATAATTTGTATCGAAAAGTGAATTTCATCTATAGAGATGTATCGAGTTTTGGTTCGAGATAGTTCGAAAGTGTATTGTTTTATTTAAAAATTTTACGAGGGCGTGGCGTGGCATAAAAGTTGTTATAGGAAAGTTCTGTAAGGGAACTCTGTAAGATGCAGCGCTATATATTGCTGTGCAGTATTGAAGCCTGTGTTTGGCTCAGGTAATAAACAGGCTGTGTGCGGCGCTGTATTTGCTTATGCGGGAGTCTGGAATGCCAACTTCAAAAGGCAATACGTGTACCGTGATGTTGTTGGATGACCATGAAATGGTTCGCCAGGGCATCGAGTTGAGCCTGAATATGGAGCCCGATCTTGAGGTGATCGGTTCCTTCGGGACCGGCAGGGATCTGCTGGACGCCTTGGGCCGGCGGCCGGCGGATGTCGTGGTAATGGACTTTATCCTGGCACCGTCGCAAAGCGATGGCCTCAGCCTGATTCAGGCGTTGAATAGACGCTTCCGCCAATGCAGGCCTTTGATTGTCTGTTCCCATTACACGCCTGCAACGGTATCGCTGTCTTTGAAGGCAGGCTGCTGGGGCGTTCTGGGTAAAACCCAGAATCTGACTGAGCTGATTACCGCTATCCGAACGGTCGCCCAAGGGCGCATTTACTTGCAGCCTTGTATGGTGCCGGCGTTGCAAGGCATGCAGTCCTTTGCCCATGTTGCGAATATGAAGTCGAAGCAGGATGTATCAACGCCGATGCAGTTGAATGTGTGTCTCACGCCCAAAGAACAGGAAGTACTGCGGTGTTTTCTGGATGGGATGTCGGTGAATTCCATTGCAGCAAAGTTTTCGCGCAGCGCAAGTACCATCAGTACGCAAAAACAATCGGCCTATCGAAAGTTGGGCATCAAGAACGACAGTGAACTATTCAAGTTTACCCAGCAGTTCGGCGAACCTGGCTGACGGGTTTTCAAACCGTGTCTTCCAGATAACGCAATGCCAGCCGCTCTGTCGCCAGCCGGGCCGGTAACAGCAAATGCGGCGCTACCAGCATCATGATTTGATACACCACCACCCGTACCTCACCTTCGCGATCAAGTATCCGCTGGTAATCCAGCGAGAACAGCAACGTCATGGTGATCTGCTCCACCAACTGGCCCAGCGCCTGGGTGTCACTGACCACCTGCCCCGCGGCCTTCAATCGAGCCAGCAATGAGGCCAGTGTGCGTTTGAGTGCCGTGAGCAGGCTGCGAATGCCCTTGGCCAGTTTCGGCAGGCGTCCTGCCAGGTTGGACAAGTCCTGGAACAGAAACCGGTAGTGGGCCATGCGCTCGACGATCAGGTGCAGGAACAGCCAGTAATCCTCCGCCTTCAGTTGTGCGTCTGCGGGCGGGTCCAGCAACGGTGCCAGCTCACATTGAAAGCGTTCGAACAGGCCAATGACCAGCGGCTCCTTGCCATGGAAGTGGTAGTAGAGGTTGCCTGGGCTGATCCCCATTTCATTGGCCACCTCCATGGTCGATACATTCGGCTCGCCCTTGTGGTTGAACAATTGCAGGGCACATTCAAGGATTCGGTCGCGGGTCTTCATCCAGTCTTCTTAATGTGATCGTTGAGCTCAGCGCACCCGCACATAGGTGCCCGGTGCCGCTTCCATCGGTGGGTAATTCTGGTTGCCCAGGGCGGTGAGGGTTTCGCGCTGCACGCCCGAGCGCTGTTGGATCCACTCCAGCCACTGGGGCCACCAACTGCCTTCGACATGACTGGCGTCGTAGTACCAGGCGCGTGGATCGCTGCTCAGCTTGAGGTTTTCGACGTAGTTGGCCTTGGGGTTGCCCGGCGGGTTGAGGATGCTCTGGATATGCCCGCTGTTGGACAGCACGAAACGCCGATCGCCGCCCAGCAATTGCGTGGAACGGTACACCGCGTCCCACGGCGTGATGTGGTCGTTGATCCCGGCCACGCTGAAGCTGTCCACTGTCACCTTCTGCAAGTCGATGGGCGTGCCGCACACCTCCAGGCCGCCGGGATGGCTCAGGGGGTTGTGTTTGAAGAAGTCCAGCAAGTCGCCGTGCAGCGCGGCGGGCAGGCGCGTGTTGTCGTTGTTCCAGTACAGGATGTCGAAGGCAGGTGGTTCCTTGCCCAGCAGGTAATTGTTGATCCAGTAATTCCAGATCAGGTCGTTGGGGCGCATCCAGGCAAAGACCCTGGCCATGTCGCGGCCGTCCAGCACACCTTGCTGGTAGGAACGACGCTTGGCGGCTTCAAGGGTTTGCTCGTCGGCGAACAGCATGGCGGGGCTGTCGATCTGGCTGTCCAGCAGGCTCACCAGGTAGCTGGCGCTGGAGATGCGGCGCAGTTGGCGCTTGGCCTGCAAGTGGCCTTGCAGGGCGGCGATGGTCAGGCCACCGGCGCAGGCGCCCATCAGGTTGACCTCGCGGGCGCCGGTGATCGCGCGGCAGACGTTGAGCGCTTCTTCCAGCGCCGCCACATAGGTGGACAGGCCCCATTCGCGGTGGCGCACATCCGGGTTGCGCCAGCTGACCATAAAGGTCTGCAGGCCATTTTTGAGGGCGTACTGCACAAAGCTGTTGGCCGGGCTCAGGTCGAAGATGTAGTACTTGTTGATCTGCGGCGGCACGATCAGCAGCGGCTTGGCGTACTGTTTTTCGCTCATGGGCTTGTACTGGATCAGCTCCAGCAGCTCATTGCGAAACACCACTGAGCCTGGGGTAGTGGCGACGGTCTTGCCCACTTCAAAGGCGTGTTTGCTGACCTGGCGCGGCAGGCCGTTGTTGTGCAGCAAATCTTCAAACAGGTTGCTCACGCCGCGCACCACGCTGTTGCCGCCGGAGTTGAGCAACTCCTTGATCGCCAGCGGGTTGAGCAGGGTGTTGGAGGGTGATACCGCATCGTTGAGCAAAGCGAAGGCGAAGTGCGCACGGGCGCGGTCATCGGCGTTCAGGGAGCTGTCGTCGATCCAGTGGCGGGTCTGTTTCTGCCAGCTCAGGTAGGCTTGCAGGCTGCGCCGATAGAACGGGTTGAGCGTCCAGGTCGGATCGACGAAGCGGCTGTCCCTTGGGTTGGGCTCGTGCACCGTCTCGCCCATCAGCACCCGCCCGAGTTGACCGCCCAGTGCCAGGGCATGCCGGGCGGTATGCACCGGGTTGCGCAGGCCATGGGCAGCGACGCTGCGCAGTGTGGAGAGCAAGTCCCGACCGCGCAGGCCGGTGATCGCACTTTGGGCGTTGATGAACGCGGCGGGTGTGGGCGCCGGGTTCGTCACGGGTCTTTCTCGCATGAGCCAACACTCCTTCGTCAAGCCATCAACAGGCACGCCAATTCAGAACCATAGTCGGTTCCTGGCAAGTTGCGCGGCGGTGCGGTCCTTACACTGCCGGTCGCGGATGAATCACAGCGCGCAGGCGCTCCTCCTCCAGAAACTTCATGATGATCGGCGCCACGGCTTCGGCCCGGGTGATCAGGAACAGGTGGCCGTCATCGATGATGTGCAACTGCGCGTTGGGAATGCGCCAGGCGAGCATGCGCATGTTGACCAGCGGGATCAGCGGGTCGTCGTCCCCGGCCAGCACCAGCGTGGGCTGGCGGATCTTGTGCAGCCAGTGAATGCTGGTCCATCCCAGCCCCGCAAACAGCTGCCAGTAGTAACCCAGCTTGCCGGCCGAGCGCACTTTGCTGGCGTGTTCGGCGGCCAGCTTGGAATCGCGGCGGAACGAGCCGCCGTAGATCATTGGCGCAATTCGCACCACGTGGGAGGGTTGAATGTATCGTCTCGGGCTCGCCATCAGCCACAACACCTTCGGCTTGCCGGGCACCATAAAGGCCCCGGCGGCGGTGGCGGCCAGGATCAGCTTCTTGCAGCGTTCCGGGTAGTCGTAGGCGAACTGCTGCGCCAACGCACCGCCCCAGGACACCCCCACGGCATTCACCTGGCCGTAGTCCAGGTAATCGAGCATGCGTGCGGTGAGCTTGGCCAGGCCGGGAAAGCGATAGGGCCGCTTGGGCGTCGACGAACCGCCCACGCCCGGTACATCGAAGGCGATCACTTCCAGGTCCGGGTCCAATGCCTGGACGAACGGAAACACCAACTCAAGGTTGGCGCCGATGCCGTTGAAAATCAGCAATGGCGTCAAATGAGGCTTGCCTGGGCGTACCGCCGTACGGATGGTCTGGCCATCCAGGTCGATGGTACGAAAGATGAACGGTTGCGGCATGCTCAAGCCCTGTGAGATGTGACGGTTGGAATGCAGGCCAAATGTGGGAGGGGGCTTGCCCCCTCTCACACTTGACCGCATTTCAATTTAGCGTTCGTGTACATAGGTGCCCGGTGCCGCTTCGGCTGCGGCGTAGGTTTTGTTGCCTAATGTCGTCGGTGCCTTCTTCAGCTTGCCCGCCCGTTCCGCCTGCCACGCCTGCCAATGCAACCACCACGAATCAGTGTGCTTGGTCGCGTTCTCCTGCCATTCCAGTGGCTTGCCCGCGAGACTGTCGCTGGTCTGGTAGCGCGCCTTGGGGTTGCCCGGTGGGTTGAGAATGCTCTGGATATGCCCGCTGCTGGACAACACAAACTCCACCTTGCCGCCAAACAACTGCGCCGATTTGTAGCAGGACTGCCACGGTGTGATGTGGTCATTGGTGCCGGCCAGGGAGTAGATGTCGGCGGTAACCTGCTTGAGATCGATCGGCGTGCCGCACACTTCCAGTGCATTGGCCCGCACGAGTGGGTTGTTCTTGAACAACTCGATCAGGTCGCCGTGGAAGGCGGCCGGCAAGCGCGTGGTGTCGTTGTTCCAGAACAGAATGTCGAACACCGGCGGTTCGTTGCCCAGCAGGTAGTTATTGACCCAGTAGTTCCAGATCAGGTCGTTGGGCCGCATCCAGGCAAATACCTTGGCCATGTCGCGGCCTTCGAGCACGCCGGCCTGGTAGGAATGGCGCTTGGCCGCTTCCAGCGTCTGCTCGTCGACGAACAGCGCCACCTGGGTATCCAGCGTGGTGTCCAGCACACTGACCAGCAGGGTCAGGGCGTTGACCTTTTTCTCCCCCAGCGCGGCGTAGTGGCCGAGCAGGGCGGTGCAGGTAATGCCGCCGGAGCAGGCGCCGAGCATGTTGATGTCTTTGCTGCCGGTAATCGCCGTGACCACATCGACCGCTTCCTTGAGCGCCTCGATATAGGTCGACAGGCCCCATTCGCGCTGGGCCTTGGTCGGGTTGCGCCAACTGACGATAAACGTCTGCTGGCCGTTGCGCAGGCAGAAACGCGCCAGGCTCTTATCCGGGCTCAGGTCGAATACGTAGAATTTGTTGATCTGCGGCGGCACCACCAGCAGCGGGCGTTCATGCACCTGTTCGGTAATCGGCTTGTACTGGATCAGCTCCAGCACATCGTTGCGAAACACCACCGCGCCTTCAGTGGTGCCCAGGGACTTGCCCACTTCAAAGGCGCCCATGTTGACCTGGCTCGGCATGCCGCCGTTGTGCACCATGTCCTTGGCCAGGTGCGACAAGCCATCGAGCAGGCTCTTGCCGCCGGTTTCAAAAAAGCGTTTGACCGCCGCCGGGTTGGCCGCGCTGTTGGTGGGGGCCATGGCTTCGGTCATCAGGTTGATCACGAAGTGGCCACGGCTGATGTCCTGGTCCGACAAGTTGCTGTCGCCGATCCAGTCGTGCAGTTCCTTGCGCCACGCCAGGTAGGTTTGCAGGTAGCGCTTGTAGAGCGGGTTCTGGCTCCAGGCCGGGTCGTGGAAGCGACGGTCATCGCTCTCAGGTACCAGCTCGGATTTGCCGAACATCACATTTTTTAACTCAATGCCAAAATGCGCGACGTGCTTGACGCTGTGCAACGGTTGCTTGATGGCTTGGGTCAGCACCATCTTCGCTGAGGCCAATAAATCCTTTTTGCGTAACGCGATGATCGGGTTCAGCCCCAAGGTGTTTTCCGAGGCCTGGCGTTTCAAGTCATCGTTGTTCTTGTTACTCATCTACGACGCTCCATTGTCCGAAAGACGAGTACCGGGTACCGCTGTGCACCACCTTCGATACACAACACAAGCCTGGTACTGCGACTCGGGTGACCGTTGATACCGCATCGTCAAATGCAGGGAACTTGCCAGTTCCATTGGTTACCCGAGTTTAATTTTTTTCGCAAGCGGGCCAATCATTGACCACGCGACAGGGCATTCAAACAGATGAAATTAGAAAATGCCCTCTAAAGAGCGAGAGGCCTGGACTAGAGCATCAGCCGCACGACCGACTCACTCGGGTCGCGGGTTTTGCCGGCGGCTTTGAGCTCGGCGAGATAATCAGCCCACAGCGCGTCCTGACGCACGGCCAACTGATAGAGGTAGTCCCAGGTGAATAGTCCGCTGTCATGGCCGTCGTCGAAGGTCAATTTCAGTGCGTACTGACCGGCCGGTTCTACCTTGATCAACTTAACGTTGAGCTTGCCGAATTGCAGGATGGGTTTGCCGTGGCCCTGGACTTCAGCGGAAGGCGAGTGGGTGCGCAGCAACTCGGCGGGAAGTTGGTACACCTCATCGGGCCCATAGGTGAGGCCGAGAGTGTTGGAGGTTTTGTGCAGGTTTACAGCAGTAGGAAACTTAGCCATATGAGGTGATCCTGAATAAACCGGCTTAAAAATGTGGGAGGGGGCTTGCCCCCGATAGCCATGTGTCAGTCAGCATACATCTATCTGACAGACCGCCATCGGGGGCAAGACCCCTCCCACATTGAAGCAAAGCAGTTGTGTGTGAGGCTTACAGAATATAGCGCGACAAGTCTTCGTTCTGCGCCAATTCACCCAGGTGGCTGTTGACGTATTCGGCGTCGATCTTGATCACCTCGCCGTTCTGCGCACCGGCCAGGTCACCGGCGCTGAAGGACACTTCTTCCAGCAGGCGCTCCAGCAGCGTGTGCAGGCGGCGAGCACCGATGTTCTCGGTCTTCTCGTTGACCTGCCAGGCGATCTCCGCCAGGCGCTTGATGCCGTCCGCCTGGAACTCGATGCCCAGCCCTTCGGTTTTCAACAGCTCACGGTACTGCTCGGTGAGTGAGGCGTGCGGTTCGCTGAGGATGCGTTCGAAGTCGCCAGGGGTCAGTGCCTTGAGTTCCACGCGAATCGGCAGTCGGCCTTGCAGCTCCGGCACCAGGTCGCTTGGCTTGCTCAGGTGGAACGCACCGGAGGCGATAAACAGGATGTGGTCGGTCTTGACCATGCCCAGCTTGGTGTTCACGGTGCAGCCTTCGATCAACGGCAGCAGGTCGCGCTGTACGCCTTCGCGGGACACATCGACGCCGCCGGAGTTGCCGCGCTTGGCCACCTTGTCGATTTCGTCGATAAACACGATGCCGTGCTGCTCGACCGCTTCCAGGGCCTTGGCCTTGAGTTCTTCCTCATTCACCAGGCGCCCGGCTTCTTCGTCGCGCACCAGTTTCAAGGCTTCCTTCACCTTGAGCTTGCGGCTTTTCTTCTTGCCCTTGCCCATGTTGGCAAACAGGTTCTGCAACTGGCTGGTCATTTCTTCCATGCCAGGCGGTGCCGAGATGTCGACGCCGGAGACTTCGGCGACTTCAATCTCGATTTCCTTGTCATCCAACTGACCTTCGCGCAGGCGCTTGCGGAACAGCTGACGGGTGTTGGAATCGGACGACGGCGCCGCGTCTTCATTGAAACCCATGCGCGCAGGAGGCAGCAGGGCATCGAGGATGCGTTCTTCGGCAGCGTCTTCGGCGCGGTGGCTGACCTTGGTCACTTCCTGCTCGCGCAGCATCTTCAGGGCAGCGTCGGCCAGATCACGGATGATCGATTCGACGTCACGGCCCACATAACCGACTTCGGTGAACTTGGTCGCTTCGACCTTGATGAACGGGGCATTGGCCAGCTTGGCCAGGCGCCGGGCGATTTCGGTTTTACCGACACCGGTCGGGCCGATCATCAGGATGTTCTTGGGCGTCACTTCAACGCGCAGTTCTTCGGGCAGTTGCATCCGGCGCCAGCGGTTACGCAGCGCGATGGCAACGGCGCGCTTGGCATCGTCCTGGCCGATGATATGGCGGTTGAGTTCGTGGACGATTTCGCGGGGAGTCATGGACA
This sequence comes from Pseudomonas arvensis, assembly GCF_056688935.1. NCBI lineage: Bacteria > Pseudomonadati > Pseudomonadota > Gammaproteobacteria > Pseudomonadales > Pseudomonadaceae > Pseudomonas > Pseudomonas arvensis. Next base: position 436,431 of record NZ_CP162038.1, read on the forward strand.
TAGTGTTTGGCGGCCTCAAGCGGGAATAAGCCTACGGCTTACTCGGCGAGGTCCTGCTCCTCAATGGTGAAGTTGTGGTTGGTGAACACGCAGATGTCGCCGGCGATACCCAAGGCAGTCTCGACGATTTCGCGGGCCGACAAATCGGTTTTCTTCAACAGTGCGCTGGCCGCGGCTTGAGCGTAGCCACCACCGGAACCCATGGCGATCAGGCCGTGCTCGGGTTCAACCACATCGCCGTTACCGGTGATGATCAGGGATGCGTCTTTGTTGGCTACAGCCAGCATGGCTTCCAGGCGGCTGAGGGAGCGGTCGGTGCGCCATTCTTTGGCGAGTTCGACGGCGGCGCGTACGAGGTGGCCCTGGTGTTTTTCCAACTGGCCTTCGAAGCGTTCGAAGAGGGTGAAGGCGTCGGCGGTAGCGCCAGCAAAACCGGCAAGCACCTGGCCGTGGTACAGGCGACGGACTTTCTTCGCGTTGCCTTTCATCACGGTATTACCCAGGGAAACCTGGCCGTCGCCGCCCATGACGACTTTGCCGTGGCGACGTACTGAAACGATGGTGGTCAAGGGGAGAGTCTCCACGCAGCGGGGCGAAAATGCCCTGATGGAAACTGATATGGGGGTGGTGGGGGTGATTTCAACCTTGGGTGGTTAGGGCGGACGAATGGTGTCTATTGGTCTGACACACTTTCGCGAACACCGAGAAACCAATGTGGGAGGGGGGCCCTCCCACATTTGACCCCTGTTGAGCCTGAATCAGCGGCTCTGGCGTTGTTGTAACAACAGGTTGCTAAAGCCGGCGCCAGCCAATTGCTTCTGCGCTACGGTCAATTGTTCGCGGTTGCTGAACGGCCCTACCAACACGCGATACCAGGTCGCGTCCTTCACCGTGCCGGATTCCACCGTCACCGTTTGCCCCAGCAGAATGATCTGCGCACGTACACGATCCGCATCCGCCTGTTTCGGGAACGAGCCCGCTTGCAGGAAGAATTTGGTCACCGGCGCCGCTTTGGTCTCGGCAACTGGCGGCGCTGGCGGCGGGGTGATGCCGGCCAGTGCCGCTTGAGCGCGGGCGGTGTCGATCTTCGCGGCTTCAGCCGGCGTAACCGGAGTGGTCGGCACTTGTGGCGTCGGCAGGGTTTTCTCCGGCACGGCGTCGGGCGGTACGATCACTTCCGATTCGGGCAGCAGCGTGTAGAAGTCGTACTTCGGCTTCACGGGTGCAGTCGGGCTCGGCGCGGTCTTGTTGGCTTCAGCGATTTTCGTGGCTTTCTGCTGCTCCTGTTTGACCCGTTTGACGTCATCGCCCTGGCCAGGATCCAGCTTCATCAGGAACACGATAAACGCACCGACCGAAAGGCCGATGGCCATCCACAACCAGCCCGGAATCGGCTTCTTTGCCGGGGCCTGGTAGCGGCTGGCGCCGCGCTTGGGTGCAGGTTTTTTCTTGGCGGCCAACTTACATACGCTCCAGAGTTTCCAGGCCCAACAGCTCCAGGCCTTGCTTGAGGGTCCGTCCGGCCAATGCGGCAAGGCGCAGGCGGCTTTGCTTCTGGGCTTCGTCGTCGGCGCTGAGGATCGGGCAGTTCTCATAGAAGCTGGAGAACAGGCCGGCGACTTCATACAGGTAGGTGCACAGGATATGCGGTGTGCCTTTTTCGCCGACGCTGTTCAGCACTTCGCCCAATTGCGCCAGTTTGGCGGCCAGTTCCTGTTCGTGGGGTGCGTCCAGCACGATCCGGCCTTCGACTTCGCTGAAGTCCTTGCCCAGCTTGCGGAATACGCCGGCCACGCGGGTGTAGGCGTACAGCAGGTACGGCGCGGTGTTGCCTTCGAAGTTGAGCATCAGCTCGAAGTTGAAGCTGTAGTCGCTGGTGCGGTGTTTGGACAGGTCGGCGTATTTCACTGCGCCAATGCCCACCACGCGGGCGATGTTGCGCAGGTCAGCTTCGGCCAGTTCCGGGTTCTTTTCCTTCACCAGGTTGTAGGCGCGGTCCTGGGCTTCGTTGAGCAGGTCGATCAGCTTTACGGTGCCGCCGTCGCGGGTCTTGAACGGACGGCCATCGGCGCCGTTCATGGTACCGAAGCCCATGTGTTCCATGAGCATCGGGTGAGTGACGAAGCCCGCACGGCGCGCCACTTCGAACACCTGCTGGAAGTGCAGCGCCTGGCGCTGGTCGACGAAATACAGCGCTCGATCGGCCTTGAGCACGCCACTGCGGTAGCGCACGGCCGCCAGGTCGGTGGTGGCATAGAGATAGCCGCCATCGGCCTTGACGATGATCACCGGCAGCGGATCGCCGTCGGCGGTCTTGAATTCTTCGAGGAATACGCACTGCGCGCCGTTGCTCTCGACCAGCAGGCCCTTGGCCTTGAGGTCGTTGACCACATTGATCAGGTCGTCGTTGTAGGCGCTTTCGCCCATCACGTCCGCCATGGTCAGCTTGACGTTGAGCAGTTCGTAGATTTCCTGGCAGTGGGACAGCGAGATGTCCCGGAAGCGACCCCACAGCGCCAGGCATTCCTGGTCTCCGGCCTGCAGTTTCACCACTAGGCCACGGGCGCGGTCGGCGAATTCTTCGGACTCGTCGAAGCGCTTTTTGGCGGCGCGGTAGAAGTTTTCCAGGTCCGACAGCTCGTTGCTGGTGATCGGGTTTTCCTGCAGGTAGGCCATCAGCATGCCGAACTGGGTGCCCCAGTCGCCCACGTGGTTCTGACGGATCACGGTGTCGCCAAGGAATTCCAGGACCCGTGCCACGCCATCGCCAATGATGGTCGAACGCAAGTGGCCGACGTGCATCTCTTTGGCAAGGTTGGGTGCCGACAGGTCGATGGCCACGCGCTGAACGGGACCTGCCTTGCGCACGCCGATCTTGGCGTCGGCCAGGGCGGCATCGAGGCGCGAAGCCAATGCCTGGGTGTTCTGGAAGAAGTTGATGAACCCAGGGCCGGCGATTTCGGCCTTGGTCACACTCTCGTCGACCGGCAGTGCGGCGATGATTTTCTCCGCCAGGTCGCGTGGCTTCATGCCGGCCGGCTTGGACAGCATCATCGCGATGTTGCTGGCGAAGTCGCCGTGGGTCTTGTCGCGGGTGTTTTCCACCTGGATCGCCGGCGTCAGGCCTTCAGGCAACACACCTTCGTTGACGAGTTGGGTGAGGGCTTGTTGGATCAGCTGGCGAATGGTGTCTTTCATGGTGTTCTCTTTCGACCGCAAGCGGCGGCGCGCGATGCGCAGGTGGAAAAACTGGGCATTATCCGTGGCGAGGGCGGGCTTGCCAACCTTCGCGGGACCTGTGGCGTGGGTTAATACAAATCTACCGGGTCTACATCCAACGACCATCGCACCTGTCGGCCGCTGGGCATTTGCTCCAGGGCAAGCAACCAGCTACTTAATAGTCGATGCAGCGGTGCGCGAGACGTTGCCTGCAAGAGTAGTTGAGCGCGATACCGTCCGGCACGGCGCTCCATGGGCGCGGGCACCGGGCCGAGCAGTTCGATGCCGGTGAGGCCCAGTTCGCCGAGCAAACCCTCGGCGATGCTGCAGGCTTCATCCAGAAAACCTTCGGCCTGGCCCGGTTTGTGGGCTTCGGCACGCAGCAGCGCCAAGTGTGCAAACGGCGGCAGGCCGGCGGAACGGCGTTCGCTCAGTGCCTGCTCGGCGAAGGCGAAATAGCCCTGCTCGGTCAGTTGGATCAGCAAAGGGTGGTCAGCCAGGTGCGTCTGGATAATCACCTTGCCCGGCTCCTCTGCGCGCCCGGCGCGACCCGCGACCTGCACGATCAACTGCGCGATGCGCTCGCTGGCGCGGAAGTCGCCGGAGAACAAACCGCCGTCGGCGTCGAGGATCGACACCAGGGTCACCCGTGGAAAGTGGTGGCCTTTGGCGAGCATCTGCGTACCCACCAGGATGCACGGCTGGCCTTTCTGAATGGTGGCGAACAGCTGATTCATCGCGTCCTTGCGCGACGTGCTGTCGCGGTCGACCCGCAGTACCGGGTAATCCGGGAACAGAATGCCCAGGCGTTCTTCGGCACGTTCGGTGCCTGCGCCCACTGGTCGCAGGTCGACTTTGCCGCACTGCGGACAGTGGCGGGGCACCCGTTCTACATGGCCGCAGTGGTGGCAGCGCAGTTCGCCGTGGCGTTGGTGCACGGTCATGCGTGCGTCGCAGCGCTCGCATTCAGACATCCAGCCGCAGTCATGGCACAGCAGCGTCGGTGCAAAGCCCCGGCGGTTGAGAAATACCAAAACCTGCTGGCCGGCGGCGAGGGTCTGGCCGATGGCTTGCTGCATCGGCCCGGAAATACCGCTGTCCAGCGGACGGCTTTTGACGTCCAGGCGCAGGAATCGTGGTTGCTTGGCGCCGCCGGCACGCTCATTCAGGCGTAGGAGGCCATACCGACCGGTGTAGGCGTTGTGCAGGCTTTCCAGGGACGGGGTGGCAGAACCGAGCACAATCGGAATGCCTTCCTGGCGTGCGCGCACCAGCGCCAGGTCGCGGGCGTGGTAGCGCAGGCCTTCCTGCTGTTTATAGGAGCCGTCGTGCTCTTCGTCGATGATGATCAGGCCCGGGTTCTTCATCGGCGTGAACAGCGCCGAGCGGGTGCCGATAATAATGTCGGCCTCGCCATCCCGCGCCGCCAGCCAGGACTCCAGGCGTTCACGGTCGTTGACCGCCGAGTGCACCAGGGCGATGCGCGCATTGAAGCGCTGCTCGAAACGCGCCAGGGTTTGCGGGCCGAGGTTGATCTCCGGGATCAATACCAGCGCTTGCTTGCCGGCTTGCAGGGTTTCGCGGATCAACTGCAAATAGACTTCGGTCTTGCCGCTGCCGGTGACGCCGGCCAGCAGGAACGCATGGAAACTGTCGAAACCTGCGCGAATCGCTTCATACGCTGCGCGTTGCTCGGGGTTGAGCGGCAATTCCGGCTGGGCCAGCCAGTGTTCGTGGCGCGGATCGGGGGCGTGCTTGCGGATTTCCACCTGCACCAGGCCTTTGGCGAGCAGCAGGTCGAGGCTGTCCTTGCTCAGCATCAGCTTGCTCAAGAGCTGATGCGCCACGCCGTGGGGATGCTGCGCCAGCGTGGCCAGGGCTTCACGTTGGCGCGGGGCGCGGGCGATGCGCGGGTCGTCGAGGCGTGCACCGGGCACTGTCGACCAGAAGCGTTCCTGGCGTGCTTCGGCCAACTCGCCCTGGCGCAACAGCACCGGCAGCGCCCAGCTCAGGGTGTCGCCCAGGCTGTGCTGGTAATACTGGGCGGTCCACAGGCACAGCTTGAACAGCGCGGGTGGCAATGGCGCGGTGGCGTCCAGGATCGCCAGGGCCGGTTTGAGCTTCTCGGCGGGGACTTCGCTGTGATCGGCGACTTCTATCAGGACGCCGATCATTTCCCGTCGGCCAAAGGGTACACGCACGCGCATGCCTGGCTGCAATTGCGCTCGCAGCACGCCGGCCGGGGCCCGGTAGTCGAACAGGCGGCGCAGGGGCGAGGGCAGGGCTAGGCGCAAAATGGCGTCGGGCACGCGGGGTTCCATAGTAAGGAGGGTGATGAGCAAGGGCGGGAGCCTAGCAGACGGGGGAAGGCTTGGGTATGCCACGGTTTTCTGATGAAAGGGGCTTTTATGTGGGGAATCGGCCGTAAGGTCCGCTTGCGCGTTTAAAAAGGTCTGGTAGAATCCGCGGCCTAATTACGTGCGGTATTCGACAATAGTGTCGAGTGGCGGCACGCTAGCCCGAGGAAGTGCCATGAAAGCCGATATCCATCCAGCGTACGAAACCATCGAAGTAACCTGCAGCTGCGGCAACAAGTTCGAAACTCGCTCGAACCTGTGCAAGCCACTGGGTACTGACGTATGCAACGAGTGCCACCCGTTCTACACCGGTAAGCAGAAGACTCTGGACACCGGCGGCCGCGTACAGCGCTTCGCAGATCGCTTTGGTGCTTTCGGCAAGAAGCCTGCTACTCCAGCAGAGTAAGGCTCAAGAGCCTTATGGGCTTTTGCCAGCTGTTAAAAAAGGCGTCCCTTGCGGGCGCCTTTTTTATGCCTGGGATTTGGCTGTCGGCCGCCCACGCGCAGGTGTTTTGCCCTGTACCGACGTCTGCGGCCCAGGTCGACGTGCAGCGTGTAGTGGATGGCGATACGGTGCGTCTCAAGGATGGCCGGAGCGTGCGGATGATCGGCCTCAATGCGCCGGAGACGGGTAAAAGGGGCCGCACCGACGAGCCGTATGCTGTGGCCGCACGCCAGCGTTTGCAGGCATTGGTGGCTGCCAGCGGCGGCCGCGTTGGCCTGGTACCGGGGCGTGAGCCCAAAGACCATTACGGTCGTACCCTGGCCCACCTTTATGGTGCCGACGGCGAGAACCTAGAGGCGCAATTGCTGGCTGAGGGCCTGGGATTCCAAGTGGGGGTCGCGCCCAATGTGGATCTCGTCGCCTGCCAGCAGGCTGAGGAAAACAGCGCCCGTCAGGCACGTCTGGGCCTCTGGCGGCAATCGCCGGTGCAGCCCGTGGCACAGCTCAAGCAATCCGGCTTTGCCTTGGTCAGTGGTCGGGTGAACAAGATCGAGCGCAGTCGCGGCGGTGTCTGGATCGAATTGCAGGGTTCACTGGTATTACGCATTGCACCCGATCTGGCCCGACAATTCGACAGCAGCTTGCTCAATGGTCTGCAAGGCAAGACAGTCGAGGCGCGTGGCTGGGTGCAGGATCGCGCCAGGCGCGGCGGCCTGAAACGCGGTCAGGCGCGCTGGCTGTTGCCGCTGACCGATCCCGGCATGATTAAATCGACGTTTGAATAAATAATTGTAGACATTTTTTAGGTCGATTGTGAACAGTCTAGCCCTTGTATCCCGTGGCTTTAGACTAAAGTACGTCGCTGCGGGGCCTTGACACCCGTGACTGCCCAGTCTTGTAGGGGCTTTACGACACGAGTATCCTCGGCGGTCCGTCGACCAACAGTAAAAGCGGAATGCCGATATGTCTGATTTGAAAACTGCCGCTCTCGAATATCATGCCCATCCTCGTCCAGGAAAGCTGAGTGTAGAGCTCACCAAAGCCACTGCCACTGCCCGCGATCTGTCGTTGGCCTACAGCCCTGGCGTGGCTGAGCCCGTACGTGAAATCGCTCGTGACCCTGAGCTGGCTTACAAGTACACCGGCAAGGGCAACCTGGTTGCAGTGATTTCCGATGGCACCGCGATTCTCGGCCTGGGCAACCTCGGCCCATTGGCGTCCAAGCCAGTGATGGAAGGTAAGGGCGTGCTGTTCAAGCGCTTCGCCGGCATTGACGTTTTCGACATCGAAGTCGACTCCGAAAGCCCGCAGGCCTTCATCGACACCGTCAAGCGCATCTCCATCACTTTCGGTGGCATCAACCTGGAAGACATCAAGGCACCTGAGTGCTTCGAGATCGAAAAGGCCCTGATCGAGCAGTGCGACATTCCGGTATTCCACGATGACCAGCACGGCACCGCGATCGTTACCGCGGCCGGCATGATCAACGCCCTGGAAATCGCTGGCAAAACCCTGTCCGACGCCAAGATCGTCTGCCTGGGCGCCGGTGCTGCGGCCATCTCCTGCATGAAGCTGATCGTGAGCATGGGCGCCAAGCTGGAAAACATCTACATGGTCGACAGCAAGGGCGTGATCCAGTCCGAGCGTACCGACCTGAACCAATACAAGGCGATGTTTGCCCACCCGTCCTCCAAGCGCACCCTGGCTGACGCCCTTGACGGCGCAGACGTGTTCGTTGGCCTGTCCGGCCCGAACCTGCTGAGCGCTGAAGGCCTGAAGTCCATGGCGGCCAACCCGATCGTGTTCGCCTGCTCCAACCCTGATCCTGAAATCGCTCCGGAACTGGCTCACGCCACCCGTAGCGACGTGATCATGGCCACCGGCCGTTCGGACTACCCGAACCAGGTCAACAACGTTCTGGGCTTCCCGTTCATCTTCCGTGGTGCCCTGGACGTTCGCGCCAAACGCATCAACGAAGAGATGAAAGTGGCTGCCGCCAACGCCCTGCGTGAACTGGCCAAACTGCCAGTGCCTCAGGACGTGTGCGACGCCTACGGCGGCGCCAAGCTGGAATTCGGCCGTGAGTACATCATTCCCAAACCAATGGACAAGCGCCTGATCACCCTGATCTCCGATGCCGTGGCCAAAGCCGCCATCGAGACCGGTGTGGCCACCCTGCCGTATCCGAAGAACTACCCGCTGCAAAGCGTGGATGATGTGTTCAACGGCTAAGCCGTTGTAGCGCACCAACAAAAAGCCCCGGCTCGTGAGAGTCGGGGCTTTTTGCTGTGTGGTAATTAATTTGAGCCTTGTGAATATCTGAATGTGGGAGGGGGCTTGAGGTCCAGGTTAGAACAGGTCGATCGGCGCCGCCTCGTCCGCCGGCAGCGGGCTGCCCGGTGCAACGCCGTTACCCAGCTCATTGACCGAAGGCGGCGTGTCTTCGCTCTTGAACAGCTCGAAGTACGCGTTCGGCGTGCTTGGCGATGCCGCACGGCCACTCACCGGGTCAATCCGCAGGCTGAGGATGCCTTCCGGCTCCGGCTGGGTATGCAGCGGCTTGTCCTTCAGCGCCGCGCCCATGTAGCTCATCCAGATCGGCAGCGCGACCGTGCCGCCGAACTCGCGGCGGCCGAGGCTTTCCGGCTGGTCGTAACCGGTCCACACGGTGGTCACGTAGTCGGCGTTATAGCCGGAGAACCAGGCATCCTTGGATTCGTTGGTGGTACCGGTCTTGCCCGCAATGTCCGCACGGCCCAGGGCCAGGGCACGGCGGCCGGTGCCTTTTTTGATCACGTCTTCGAGGATGCTGTTAAGGATGTACGTGGTCCGGCCATCCACGATGCGCTCGGCCACGGCGGGTGCCTGCGGCTCCGGTGCAGCAGCATTTGCGGCTGGCGCAGCGCCTGGGGTTGGCTCAATGGTGATACCGCCATTGCTCGGCGCTGCCAGCCCGTCAGTGGCTGCCACACCGTTGACCACATCGCCCGGCACTCGCGGCGGGTTGGCGGTGAACAGGGTATCGCCATTGCGGCTTTCGATCTTGTCGATCAGGTACGGCGTGATCTTGTAGCCGCCGTTGGCAAACGTGCTCCAGCCGGTAGCGATTTCCATCGGTGTGAGCGTCGCGGTGCCGAGGGCCAGGGACAGGTTCGGCGGCAGGTCCGACTTGTTGAAGCCAAAGCGCGTGATGTAGTCGATGGTCTTGCCAACGCCCATCGCCTGCAGCAAGCGGATCGATACCAGGTTGCGCGACTTGTACAGCGCCTCGCGGATACGGATCGGGCCGAGGAAGGTGTTGGTGTCGTTCTTCGGGCGCCAGACCTTGTCCAGGTACTCGTCGACAAATACGATCGGCGCGTCGTTGACCAGGCTGGCAGCGGTGTAGCCGTTATCCAGTGCGGCGCTGTAGATGAACGGCTTGAAACTTGAGCCCGGCTGACGCTTGGCCTGTGTGGCGCGGTTGTAGTTGCTCTGCTCGAAGGCGAAGCCACCCACCAGGGCGCGGATTGCGCCGTTCTGCGGGTCCAGCGAGACCAGCGCGCCTTGGGCCAGCGGTACCTGGCTGAATTTCAGGCTGTCGTCTTTTTGGCGTAACACGCGGATCAGGTCACCCACTTGGGCCACGTCCGACGGCTGCTTGGGCATCGGCCCCATGCTGTTGGTATTCAGGAATGGGCGCGCCCACTTCATGCTGTCCCAGGCGACATGGGCTTCGCCGGCACGGGTCAATACCTGCACGCCGTCTTTCTTCACCTGGGTCACGATGGCCGGCTCCAGGCCACTGATTGCGCGTTGCTTGCCCAGCTCGGTGGTCCAGGCGCTCAGGGTTTTGCCCGGCAGGCGCGATTCAGGGCCACGGTAGCCGTGGCGCTGGTCGTAGGTGATCAGGCCCGAATGCACTGCGTCATTGGCGATGTCCTGCAAGTCGCTCGGAACCGTCGTGGTCACGCGGAAACCTTCGGTGTAGGCCTCGCTGCCATAACGGCCGACCATCTCGGCACGCGCCATTTCAGCAATGTAGGGGGCGTTCACTTCCGGCGTCGGCACGTGATAGCTGGCGTTCAGCGGCTCGGCTATCGCGTTCTCATAAGCGGCTTGGTCGATCTTGCCCAGTTTGTACATGCGCCCCAGGATCCAGTCGCGGCGCTCTTTGCTGCGCGCCGGGTTGGCCAGGGGGTTGAAGCGCGAAGGCGCCTTGGGCAGGCCGGCAATCATCGCCATCTGCGCCAGGCTGGCGTCGCGAATGGACTTGCCGTAGTACACCTGGGACGCAGCTTCGATGCCGTAGGCACGGTTGCCCAGGTAGATCTTGTTGACGTACAGCTCAAGGATCTCGTCCTTGGTCAGCTGACGTTCGATCTGCAATGCCAGCAGGATCTCGGTGGCTTTGCGCGAAAAGCTGCGTTCGCTGGTGAGGAAGAAATTCTTCGCCACCTGCATGGTGATCGTGCTGCCACCCGATTGAATGTGTCCGCTTTTTACCAATTGCGTGGCGGCGCGCACCAGGCTGCTGGGGTCGACGCCATAGTGATTGGCAAAATTATCGTCTTCGGCAGACAGCAGGGCGCTGATGAAATTGGGCGGAATGTCGGCAAAACGGATCGGTGTGCGGCGCATTTCGCCGAACTCCGCGATCAGTTTTTCATCGCTGCTGTAGACCCGCAAAGGAATCTGCAACTGGATACTTCTGAGTGCCTCTACGGAGGGCAAACCCGGACTAAGGTAGAGGTAGGCCCCGCTGAGTACGAGCAGCAGCCCGCAGACGATCGCGACAATGGAGTACCCGAAAAACTTCAGCAGACGAATCAAGGCTTTTGGATTTCCAGAGAAAAGAATGGGTTACGCGTCGGGGCATGCATGGCAAACGATGGATCAACCCGAGCTGCAGATAAAAGCGGGGAAAAACGCTGGGCATTAAAGCATTTTTCGCCTTGGGGCGTCATTCGCGGCGCTTGAACAAGTCGACCGAATGCAGGGTGTACAACAGCAATCAGGCGGTATGACAGGCAAAGTTTTAGGGAGTTTTATGGGAAAGGGATTTTTCAGGCGAAAAGTCGACACCGTCCTGGGTGTCGACATCAATGAAACGGCGATCAAAGTGGTTGAATTGAGCCGTTCAGCCAGCGGTTACACCGTGAAAGGCTACGCCACACAAGGGCTGCCGGCTCATGCGGTGGTCGACGGCACCTTGCTGGACCTGGAAGGCATAGGGCAGGCGCTGAACCTGGCTGTGTCCAGGCTGCATACGTCTGCCAGGCAGGCGGCGGTTGCCGTGGCGGGCCCTTCGGTCATTACGCGGGTAATTGAAGTGCAGGCGGGGCTCGACGACGACGAAATGGCGCGCAGGATTCAAGCGGAGGCGGATCAATACATCCCTTACCCGCTGGAGGAGGTGGCGCTGGACTTTCAGGTGCAGGGGATGTCGGAGCAGGATCCGACTCGGGTCGAAGTATTGCTGGCGGCATGTCTGAAGGAGCATGTCGAGGCCCGTGAAGCAGTTTTGGCCCTGGCGGGGCTGGTTGCCGGTGTGGTCGATGTCGAAGGGTTTGCATTGGCGCGCGCTTGCAGTCAGGATTTCGCCAGCTTCACACCGGGCCATCGAGTCGATGGTAAACAGTGGGTCGTGGATGCCCCAGGGATGGGAGTCGCTTGCGGGTTGGCCCTGAGGAGTTTCGCTGGATGACACGAATCAATCTTTTGCCTTGGCGCCAGGCGCTGGCGGAACGGCGGCGTAAATATTTCCTGATGCTGCTGGCGGCGTTTGCCTGCATGGCGCTCGCAGCGGTGTGGCTGGCGGATCAGGTGATCGACCAGGCCATCGACCGGCAGGTGACACGAAACAATCATGCAGCCAAGGACGTCGCCGTCCTGGACTCGCGCATCAAGACCATTGACGACCTGCAGATGCAAAGCCAGCAACTGGCAGAACGCATGAAGGTTGTGCAGGACCTGCACGATAATCGCTCTGCCGGCGCACAGTTGCTGGATCAACTGGCCCGTGCGGTGCCTGATGGCGTGCACTTGCATGAGGTTGTGGCCAAGGGCGATACCGTGAGTATCAGCGGCAGTGCCGAGTCCAGCCAGGACATTGCCCAGTTGATGCGTCGCCTTGAAGCCTCCGAAGGCGCTCATTCCACACGCCTGCAGCATGTGCGAACCGAGGGCACTCGCGGTAACAATGAATTCCAGTTGATGGTGCGCCAGGGAGAATCCTCCGAGGCCCAGCCATGAGCCTGCCCAGGCTCGAATTTTCCGCGCTGACTCACCACGCTGCAAAATGGCCCTTACCTGGCAGGGTTCTGCTGGGCTGTGCGCTGGCCGCTGTGGTACTGGCGGTGGGCGACCTTGTATACCTGGGCCCGTCGCGGGAGCGGCTGCATCAGGTCGAGGTGCAGGAAGCTGCCTTGCAGCAGCAACACGCGGAAAAAACTGTCTTGGCCAACAGCCTTGAAGAGCAGGCTCGCCAGTTCCAACTGATGCAGGAGCAGGTCAGCGGGCTTTTGCAGCAATTGCCAGGTGAGTCCGAAATGCCCGGTTTGCTGGAGGATATTGCGCGGTTGGCATTGGCCAATGGGTTGGTGATAGAGAGCATTGCGCCGTTGGATGAGCAGCCTCGGCCGGTCTATAACGAGCAGCCCGTTCAACTCGGTGTCATCGGCGCCTATCACGACCTCGCGACGTTTGTGAGTGCCCTGAGTGGCCTGTCACGTTTCGCTACGGTGCATGATGTTGCGCTGCGACGAGATGGCAAGCTGCTGAGCCTTGATCTGGTGGTTAAGAGCTATTGGCACAGGCAGCAAGGCGTTAAACGACGTGCGCCTGCCATGCAAGGGCAATCCTTTGTCTATAACGCCTCCGGTCTTCGTGATCCGTTCCAGCCCCTTGCCTTGCATGTCGATCATGCACCTGGCCGGGCAGCTGTCGCCCCAGACCCCGCTCGCCCGCGTGGTGTTCTGGAAAGCCTCGCAGTGGATCAGTTCAGCATGGTCGGCACATTGTCTCGTGGGCCGCAGCTCTTCGTCCTGCTGCGCCAGGCGTCGACGGTGCATCGCCTGTCGGTCGGGGATTTCCTGGGGCCGGATCACGGTCGGATCACGGCGATTCATGACGGCCACATAGAATTGGTGGAGTTGTTCCCCGATGAACAGGGTGCATGGCTGGAGCGCACGCGAACCCTCGAACTAAACCTCAACACATAACGGAATCAAACAATGAAAAGGACTTTCTCGTCCTTCGGTGTGGCGCTATGGATAGCGTTCACGGCACCGATGGCTGCTGCTGTGCCCATTCGTGTGGATCTCATCCAGCTACCGCCCCCCGGCAATGCGCTGTCGGGTGCCTATACAGGTGACAAGCTGAGTCTCAACTTCCAGGACATCGGCCTGCGCGCTGTATTGCAGCAAATCGCAGACGTGGCAGGCCTCAATCTGGTGGCCAGCGACGACGTGCAAGGCTCCATCACCCTGCGCCTCAGGGACGTGCCTTGGGATCAGGCATTGGATCTGGTGCTGCAAACCAAAGGCTTGGACAAGCGCATAAAGGCCGGCGTCCTGCTGGTGGCGCCCGCTGAGGAACTGGCTGCTCGTGAACTGCTGACGCTGGAGTCGCGTAAGCAGATGGCCGACCTGGCGCCGCTGCGCCGTGAGTTGTTGCAGGTCAACTACGCCAAGGCGTCAGACCTGGCCAAGCTTTTCCAGTCGGTGAGCGGCTTTGAAGGCACGACGGATGAGCGCGGTTCAGTCGCCGTGGATGACCGCACCAATAACATCATTGCCTACCAGACCGGTGAGCGGCTGGAAGAGCTAAGGCGGATCGTCGCGCAATTGGACATCCCGGTGCGCCAGGTGATGATCGAGGCGCGGATTGTCGAGGCCAATGTCGATTACGACAAAAGCCTGGGTGCGCGCTGGGGCGGGCGACTCAATCGAGGCAATTGGGCTGCCGGAGGTATCCAGAAGCCTCTTCCGGACGGAGCCCAAGCCCCGGAAAATCCGCCCAGCTCGCCGTTTGTAGATCTGGGCTCGCTCACGGGTACCTCAGGTCTTGGTATCGCGTATATCACCGACAACCTGCTACTGGACCTGGAGCTGACCGCCATGGAGAAAACCGGTAATGGCGAAATCGTCTCGCAGCCCAAGGTGGTCACCTCCGACAAGGAAACCGCACGCATTTTGAAGGGCACCGAAATTCCCTACCAGGAATCCACCTCCCAGGGTGCTACGTCAGTGTCGTTCAAGGAGGCCTCCCTGTCATTGGAGGTCACCCCGCAAATCACCCCCGATGATCACGTGATCATGGTGGTCAAGGTCACCAAGGATGAGCCCGACTACCTCAACAAACTCAACGACGTACCGCCGATCAAGAAAAACGAGGTCAACGCCAAGGTGCTGGTCAAGGATGGCGAGACCATCGTCATTGGCGGGGTTTTCTCCAATACCCAAAGCAAAGTGGTAGATAAAGTGCCATTTTTGGGCGATGTGCCGTATCTTGGCCGCCTTTTCCGGCGCGATGTGGTGGCGGATAAAAAATCCGAGCTGCTGGTATTCCTGACTCCGCGTATTATGAATAACCAGGCGATTGCTGTGAGTCGTTGATTCTGTGCGAAATTTGATTCTTGTAGGACCGATGGGGGCTGGAAAAAGCACCATCGGCCGTTTGCTGGCCAAAGAGCTGCGCCTGCCATTCAAAGATTCCGACAAGGAAATTGAATTGCGCACGGGTGCCAATATCCCATGGATCTTCGATAAGGAAGGCGAGTTGGGCTTTCGTGACCGTGAGCAGGCGATGATCGCCGAGCTTTGCGGCTGCGATGGCGTGGTATTGGCCACCGGCGGTGGCGCGGTGATGCGCGATGAAAACCGTCGTGCGCTGCATGCCGGTGGTCGGGTGGTCTATCTGCATGCGTCGGTTGAGCAGCAGGTGGGCCGCACCGCTCGTGATCGCAACCGCCCGTTGCTGCGCACGGCCAACCCGGAAAAAACCTTGCGCGACCTGCTCACGCTCCGCGATCCGCTGTATCGGGAAATCGCCGATCTGGTGGTGGAAACCGATGAGCGGCCTCCGCGGATGGTGGTCCTCGACATTCTTGAGCGCCTGCAACGGCTGCCACCCCGTTAAAGACAAGCTCGAAATGCGCTATTCTCGGCGGCGCGCTATCACCCTGCAGGGTGTGGCGTAGAGCCATCAGGCGGTGTCGGATCTCGACGCTGCCGATCGTCAACACATCTTCAACGCGGGGACACATGCAGACACTTAAGGTCGATCTAGGCGAGCGCAGCTACCCGATCCATATTGGCGAAGGTCTGCTGGACCAGCCCGAGTTGCTCGCACCGCATATTGCCGGGCGGCAAGTGGCGATCATCTCCAACGAAACGGTCGCGCCGCTGTATCTTGAGCGTCTGAGCCGCAGCCTGGCGGCGTACTCAGTGATCTCCGTGATTCTGCCCGACGGCGAAGCCCATAAGAACTGGGAAACCCTGCAACTGATTTTTGATGGCCTGCTCACCGCACGCCATGATCGCCGCACCACCGTCATTGCCCTGGGCGGCGGTGTGATCGGCGACATGGCGGGCTTTGCAGCAGCCTGCTACCAGCGTGGTGTGGACTTCATCCAGGTGCCGACCACCCTGTTGTCCCAGGTCGATTCCTCGGTGGGCGGCAAGACCGGCATCAATCACCCGCTGGGCAAGAATATGGTCGGCGCGTTCTACCAGCCCCAGGCCGTACTGATCGACACCGCGACCCTCAACACCTTGCCGCCGCGCGAGCTGTCTGCGGGCCTCGCGGAAGTCATCAAGTACGGGCTGATCTGCGATGAGCCGTTCCTGACCTGGCTGGAAGAACACGTGGACGCCCTGCGCGGCCTCGACCAGGTCGCACTGACCGAAGCGATTTCCCGCTCCTGCGCCGCCAAGGCGTTGGTGGTCAATGCTGACGAACGGGAGTCCGGTGTACGGGCTACCCTGAACCTGGGCCATACCTTCGGCCATGCGATCGAAACGCACATGGGCTATGGTGTGTGGTTGCATGGTGAAGCCGTAGCGGCTGGCACGGTAATGGCACTTGAGATGTCGCAACGCCTGGGCTGGATCAGCGCCCAGGAGCGTGATCGCGGTATCCGCCTGTTCCAGCGCGCCGGCCTGCCGGTGATTCCGCCTGAGGAAATGACCGAGGCGGACTTCCTCGAACATATGGCGATAGACAAGAAAGTGATCGACGGTCGACTGCGACTGGTACTGCTGCGCCACATGGGTGAAGCGGTGGTGACCGACGATTATCCGAAAGAGATTTTACAGGCCACGCTGGGAGCGGATTACCGCGCCCTGGCCCAGCTTAAAGGTTAATAAGATCCCGATGACTAGTTTGCATGCCGACGAGGCGTTCCTCGGCCATTACCACTTAAGCCACGACCCTTTTGCTCCGCGGGTGCCTGGTTTCAAATTCTTTCCGGCCCAGCGCAAGCCGGTGCTCGGGCAACTGCACCACCTCGCACGCTACAGCCAGTTGCTGTTGGTTGTAACCGGCCCGTTGGGTAGCGGCAAAACCTTGCTGCGCCAAGCCCTGGTTGCCAGTACCAACAAGCAATCGGTGCAAAGTGTGGTGGTGTCGGCCCGTGGCAACGGCGATGCGGCCGGCGTGCTGCGCCAGGTTGCACAGTCCCTGGACGTGTCCACTGCCGAACCGAGCGCGATCCTCAAGCAGATCGTGCAACTGGGCCTCACCGGCCAGGAAGTCTACCTGCTGGTGGATGATGCCGAGCAGCTCGACGAATCCGCCCTGGAAGCGCTGTTGGCGCTGGCGGCTGGTACGCCGGAAGGTCGTCCCCATGTGTTCCTGTTCGGTGAGTCGTCGCTGATCGCCGATCTGGAGCAGATCAGCGGTGATCAGGAGCTGTTCCACGTCATCGAATTGCAGCCGTACGAAGAAGAGGAAACCCGCGAATACCTGGCTCAACGCCTCGAAGGCGCCGGGGCCGGTATCGAACTTTTCACGGCAAATCAGATCTCTGATATTCACGAAAGCTCCGACGGCTGGCCTGGCACCATCAACCAGGTTGCCCGCGATGCAATGATCGAAGCCATGATTGCCAGCCGCTCCGCGGTCAAGCGTCCAAAGATGGGGTTCACTATGCCTAAGAAGCACGTACTGGCGATTTCTGCCGTTGTCGTGGTCGCTGTTGCTGCCGCCTGGTTGATCCCGGGTCGCAACAAGGCGCCGACCACCGCCAGCGCGCCAACCGAACAGGCGCAGTTGCCACTGGGCAAGCCTACGCCGAATGTCGAGTTCGCCAACTCCGGCCAACCGACCAACCTGCCAATGGTGGGTCAGCCCGTGATGCGCGGCCCGCTCGCCGAAGAGGCCGGTGGGATCTCCGAAGGCGACGACGGCGTACCGGTAGAGGGCTCCAGCGCCACACCACCGACCGTCACGACCACCGCG
Source organism: Pseudomonas arvensis (assembly GCF_056688935.1). Taxonomy (NCBI): domain Bacteria; kingdom Pseudomonadati; phylum Pseudomonadota; class Gammaproteobacteria; order Pseudomonadales; family Pseudomonadaceae; genus Pseudomonas; species Pseudomonas arvensis. The sequence goes on from NZ_CP162038.1 coordinate 453,894, forward strand.
CCACCTGCGGGCGTGCCAGCGGGTCAGCCTGCCACCAAGCCAGCCGCCGTGCCGACACCGGCGCCAACCATCGCGACTGCCAAGCCTGCACCTGTCACCAAGCCCGTAGCGCCCGCTCCGGCAGCCAAGCCTGCGCCCGTGACCAAGCCTGTGGAAAAACCTGCCACCGTCGCCAAGGCAGGCGCCGCCGGCAGCAGCTGGTACGCCAGCCAGCCGACCGGCAACTTCGTGGTGCAGATCCTCGGCACCAGCTCCGAAGCCAACGCCCAGGCGTTCGTGAAAGAGCAGGGCGGCGAGTACCGTTATTTCAAGAAAGTGCTCAACGGCAAGCCTCTCTACGTGATCACCTACGGCAACTTCGCAAGCCGTGCCGCAGCTGATTCTGCGATCAAAACCTTGCCAGCGAAGGTTCAGGCTGGTAAACCTTGGCCTCGCACTGTTGCCAGCGTTCAACAAGAACTCGCAACAACTCGCTGAAGATCCGGCGGCCTTACCCAGGCCGCCCTCCCGGCACCTCAAAATTAAAACCGCAAGTGCGTGCTGCCCTCAAGGCCGCGCGCTTTGTGGTGTCTGCGTCACAGTGGCTTTTGAGTCGTAGCGGTCAGAATTAAAAAAGTTTTGACTAGCACAGCATATCGCTTTAAACCTTTCATAAATGCGACATAGATTTGCGACATTTCGTCGCTAAATTTGTGAGCGTCTGTGTCGGTGTGTACAATGACCTCCCTTTTGCCCCCGCTAAGCCGGCGTACGTTCGGCGTGGAAGGTAACCGGTTGAATTGAAAAGAAATTTGCCTCGGTATAAGAGGCAGCCTGGTGAGAAAGTGTCTATGAAAGCAGGTCTGTACCAACCCGATGAATTCAAGGATAACTGCGGTTTCGGCCTGATAGCCCACATGCAGGGCGAGCCCAGCCATACCCTTTTGCAAACGGCCATCGAGGCCCTGACCTGCATGACCCACCGCGGTGGGATCAACGCTGACGGCAAGACCGGTGACGGTTGCGGCTTGCTGATTCAAAAGCCGGACCAATTCCTGCGCGCTGTCGCCAAAGAGCATTTTGCGGTCGAACTGCCCAAGCAGTACGCCGTGGGCATGGTGTTTTTCAACCAGGACCCGGTCAAAGCCGAAGCTGCTCGCGAGAACATGAACCGCGAGATTGCCGCTGCCGGACTGCAGCTTGTCGGCTGGCGCAAAGTGCCCATCGACACCAGCGTGCTCGGCCGCCTGGCCCTGGAGCGCCTGCCGCAGATCGAACAAGTGTTCATCGCAGGTGACGGCCTGAGCGACCAGGACATGGCGATCAAGCTGTTCACGTCCCGTCGCCGCTCGTCGGTGCTTAACGCCGCCGATACCGACCACTACATCTGCAGCTTTTCCCACAAGACCATCATTTATAAAGGCCTGATGATGCCGGCGGACTTGACCGCCTTCTATCCAGACCTGAGCGATGAGCGCCTGCAAACCGCGATCTGCGTGTTCCACCAGCGCTTCTCCACCAACACCCTGCCGAAATGGCCGCTGGCCCAGCCGTTCCGCTTCCTCGCCCACAACGGCGAGATCAACACCATCACCGGCAACCGCAACTGGGCCGTGGCCCGTCGCACCAAGTTCGCCAATGACCTGATGGACCTGGAAGAACTCGGCCCGCTGGTCAACCGCGTTGGTTCCGACTCCTCCAGCATGGACAACATGCTCGAACTGATGGTCACCGGCGGCATCGACCTGTTCCGTGGCGTGCGCATGATCATTCCGCCTGCGTGGCAGAACGTCGAAACCATGGACCCGGACCTGCGTGCATTCTACGAGTACAACTCGATGCACATGGAGCCGTGGGACGGCCCCGCCGGCGTGGTCATGACCGACGGCCGCTACGCGGTATGCCTGCTCGACCGTAACGGTCTGCGCCCGGCGCGTTGGGTCACCACCACCAACGGCTTCATCACCCTCGCGTCGGAAATTGGCGTGTGGAACTACAAGCCGCAAGACGTCATTGCCAAAGGCCGCGTAGGCCCTGGCCAGATCCTGGCCGTGGACACCGAAACCGGGCAGATCCTCGACACCGACGCCATCGACAACCGCTTGAAGTCCCGTCACCCGTACAAGCAATGGCTGCGCAAGAACGCCCTGCGCATCCAGGCGACCATGGAAGACAACGACCACGGTTCGGCTTTCTACGACGTCGACCAGCTCAAGCAGTACATGAAGATGTACCAGGTCACGTTCGAAGAGCGCGACCAGGTGCTGCGTCCACTCGGCGAGCAAGGCTACGAGGCGGTCGGTTCCATGGGCGATGACACGCCGATGGCCGTGCTGTCCCAGCGCGTGCGCACGCCGTACGACTATTTCCGCCAGCAGTTCGCCCAGGTGACCAACCCACCGATCGACCCGCTGCGCGAAGCCATCGTGATGTCCCTGGAAGTGTGCCTCGGTGCCGAGCGCAACATCTTCCAGGAATCGCCTGAGCATGCCTCCCGCGTGATCCTCAGCTCGCCTGTGATTTCGCCGGCCAAGTGGCGTTCGTTGATGACCCTGGATCGCCCGGGCTTCGACCGCCAGATCATCGACCTGAACTACGACGAGAGCCTCGGCCTTGAAGCCGCTGTGCGCAACGTCGCCGATCAGGCCGAAGAAGCCGTGCGCGCCGGTCGTACCCAGATCGTGCTGACCGACCGCCATATCGCGCCGGGCAAGCTGCCGATCCACGCTTCACTGGCCACCGGTGCAGTGCACCACCGGCTGACCGAAAAAGGCCTGCGCTGCGACTCCAACATCCTCGTCGAAACCGCCACCGCCCGCGACCCGCATCACTTCGCGGTGTTGATCGGTTTCGGCGCCTCGGCGGTGTACCCGTTCCTGGCTTACGAAGTGCTGGGCGACCTGATCCGTACCGGTGAAGTACTGGGCGACCTCTATGAGGTGTTCAAGAACTACCGTAAAGGCATCACCAAAGGCCTGCTGAAGATCCTGTCGAAGATGGGCATCTCCACCGTCACGTCTTATCGCGGCGCTCAATTGTTCGAAGCCATCGGCCTGTCCGAAGAAGTCTGCGACCTGAGCTTCCGTGGCGTGCCAAGCCGCATCAAGGGTGCGCGTTTCGTCGACATCGAAGCCGAACAGAAAGCCCTGGCAGCCGAAGCCTGGAGCGCGCGCAAGCCGATCCAGCAAGGCGGCCTGCTAAAGTTCGTGCACGGTGGCGAATACCACGCGTACAACCCGGACGTGGTCAGCACCCTGCAAGCCGCCGTGCAGCAGGGCGACTACGCCAAGTTCAAGGAATACACCTCGCTGGTGGATAACCGCCCGGTGTCGATGATTCGCGACCTGTTCAAGGTGAAGACCCTGGACACGCCGATGGACATCAGTGAAGTCGAGCCGCTGGAATCGATCCTCAAGCGTTTCGACTCCGCCGGTATCTCCCTGGGCGCCTTGTCGCCTGAGGCGCACGAAGCCCTGGCCGAAGCCATGAACCGCCTGGGTGCGCGTTCCAACTCCGGCGAAGGCGGCGAAGACCCGGCGCGCTACGGTACTATCAAGAGCTCGAAAATCAAGCAAGTGGCCACTGGTCGTTTCGGTGTGACCCCGGAATACCTGGTTAACGCCGAAGTGCTGCAGATCAAGGTTGCCCAGGGCGCCAAGCCCGGTGAAGGCGGGCAACTGCCGGGCGGCAAGGTCAACGGTCTGATCGCCAAGCTGCGTTACGCAGTGCCAGGCGTGACCCTGATTTCGCCACCGCCGCACCACGACATCTATTCGATTGAAGACTTGTCGCAGCTGATTTTCGACCTCAAGCAAGTCAACCCGAAGGCCCTGGTCTCGGTGAAACTGGTAGCGGAAGCCGGCGTGGGCACCATTGCCGCCGGTGTGGCCAAGGCCTATGCCGACCTGATCACCATCTCCGGCTACGACGGCGGTACCGGCGCATCGCCGCTGACCTCGATCAAGTACGCCGGCGCGCCATGGGAACTCGGCCTGGCCGAAACCCACCAGACCCTGCGTGGCAACGACCTGCGCGGCAAGGTCCGTGTCCAGACCGACGGCGGCCTGAAAACCGGTCTCGATGTGATCAAGGCTGCAATCCTCGGCGCTGAAAGCTTCGGCTTCGGCACTGCACCGATGATTGCCCTGGGTTGCAAATACCTGCGCATCTGCCACCTGAACAACTGCGCCACCGGCGTCGCTACGCAGAACGAGAAACTGCGCAAGGATCACTACATCGGCACCGTCGACATGGTGGTGAATTTCTTCACCTACGTCGCCGAAGAGACCCGTGAGTGGCTGGCCAAGCTGGGCGTGCGTTCGCTGGAAGAGCTGATCGGGCGTACCGACCTGCTGGAAATCCTGCAGGGCCAGACCGCCAAGCAGCACCACTTGGACCTGACGCCGTTGTTGGGCAGCGATCACATTCCGGCCGATAAACCGCAGTTCTGCGGCGTAGAGCGCAACCCGCCGTTCGATAAAGGCCTGCTTGCCGAGAAGATGGTCGACATGGCCGGTTCCTCGATCAGCGACGCCAGCGGTGGCGAGTTCGCCCTGGACATCTGCAACTGCGACCGTTCCATCGGCGCACGCATCTCCGGCGAAATCGCACGCAAGCACGGCAACCAAGGGATGGCTAAAGCGCCGATCACCTTCCGCTTCAAGGGCACTGCGGGTCAGAGCTTTGGCGTGTGGAACGCAGGCGGCCTGCACATGTACCTGGAAGGCGACGCCAACGACTACGTAGGCAAGGGCATGACCGGCGGTAAGCTGGTGATCGTTCCTCCAAAAGGCAGCGTCTACAAGAGTCAGGAAAGTGCCATCATCGGCAACACCTGCCTGTACGGCGCAACGGGTGGCAAGCTGTTCGCCGCCGGGACTGCCGGTGAGCGTTTCGCCGTGCGTAACTCCGGTGCCCACACCGTGGTGGAAGGCACAGGCGATCACTGCTGCGAGTACATGACCGGTGGCTTTGTCGCGGTATTGGGCAAGACCGGTTACAACTTCGGTTCGGGCATGACCGGCGGTTTCGCCTACGTGCTCGACCAGGACAACACCTTCGTCGACAAGGTCAACCACGAGTTGGTCGAGATCCAGCGGATCAGCGGCGAAGCCATGGAGTCCTACCGGAACCACTTGCAGCACGTGCTGGACGAGTACGTTGAGGAAACCGGCAGCGAATGGGGTCGTAACCTCGCCGAAAACCTCGATGATTACCTGCGTCGTTTCTGGCTGGTCAAGCCCAAGGCTGCCAACCTGAAATCGTTGCTTTCCAGCATCCGTGCCAATCCGCAGTGATATGCGCCTGAAGAGTTTGATGAGGTTTTAACATGGCTGAACGTCTGAATAACGACTTCCAGTTCATCGATGTCGGGCGCAAAGATCCGAAGAAGAAACTGTTGCGTCAACGCAAGAAAGAGTTCGTGGAAATCTACGAACCCTTCAAACCCCAGCACTCGGCCGACCAGGCCCACCGCTGCCTGGGGTGCGGTAACCCGTATTGCGAATGGAAGTGCCCGGTGCACAACTTCATTCCCAACTGGCTGAAATTGGTGGCCGAGGGCAACATCCTCGCCGCCGCCGAGCTGTCGCACCAGACCAACACCCTGCCGGAAGTGTGCGGCCGGGTGTGCCCGCAGGACCGTCTGTGCGAGGGCGCGTGTACCCTTAACGACGGTTTCGGCGCGGTGACCATCGGTTCGGTGGAGAAGTACATCACTGACACCGCCTTCGCCATGGGCTGGCGTCCGGACATGTCCAAGGTCAAGCCGACCGGCAAGCGCGTCGCCATCATCGGTGCGGGTCCGGCGGGCCTGGGCTGTGCCGACGTACTGGTGCGTGGCGGCGTGACTCCGGTGGTGTTCGACAAGAACCCGGAAATCGGTGGCCTGCTGACCTTCGGTATCCCGGAGTTCAAGCTGGAAAAAACCGTGCTGAGCCACCGTCGTGAAGTCTTCACCGGCATGGGTATCGAGTTCCGCCTCAATACCGAAATCGGCAAAGACATCACCATGGAGCAACTGCTCGAAGAATACGATGCCGTGTTCATGGGCATGGGCACCTACACCTACATGAAGGGCGGCTTTGCCGGTGAAGACCTGCCGGGCGTGTATGACGCGCTCGATTTCCTGATCGCCAACGTCAACCGCAACCTGGGCTTTGAAAAGTCGCCGGAAGATTTTGTCGACATGAAAGGCAAGAAGGTCGTGGTGCTGGGCGGTGGTGACACCGCGATGGACTGCAACCGTACCTCGATCCGCCAGGGCGCCAAGTCGGTGACCTGTGCCTATCGTCGTGACGAAGCCAACATGCCCGGTTCGCGCAAAGAGGTGAAGAACGCCAAGGAAGAAGGCGTGAAATTCCTCTATAACCGCCAGCCGATCGCGATCGTCGGTGAAGACCGCGTCGAAGGTGTGAAAGTGGTCGAGACCCGTCTCGGCGAGCCGGACGCCCGTGGCCGTCGCAGCCCCGAGCCGATCCCTGGTTCCGAAGAGATCATCCCGGCCGACGCCGTGGTCATCGCCTTCGGGTTCCGCCCAAGCCCGGCGCCGTGGTTCGAGCAGTTCCAGATCCAGACCGACAGCCAGGGCCGCGTTGTGGCCCCGGAACAAGGCCAGTACAAGCATCAGACCAGTAACCCGAAAATCTTCGCCGGTGGCGATATGGTGCGCGGCTCTGACCTGGTGGTAACCGCGATCTTCGAAGGTCGCAACGCCGCCGAAGGCATCTTGGACTACCTGCAAGTCTGACCCCGATCCCAGGTTGAAATGGGATCAAAGTGTGGGAGGGGGCTTGCCCCCGATAGCGGTGGTTCAGTCACCAGATTCATTGACTGACACACCGCGATCGGGGGCAAGCCCCCTCCCACATTTGTTTTTCCGGTGTGTTCAAGACACCGCGACAAATTGACCCGATAGACAAAAGGCACGGCGCATTCCGTGCCTTTTGCGTCTGGCTCTGAGAAAATGCCCGCACTTTTTTTGCGGATGCCGACATGACTGCCCTCAAGAACGACCGTTTCCTTCGTGCCCTGCTCAAGCAACCTGTAGACGTCACCCCTGTGTGGATGATGCGTCAAGCCGGTCGCTACCTGCCGGAATACCGCGCCAGTCGCGCTCAAGCCGGCGATTTCATGAGCCTGTGCATGAATCCGGAGTTCGCCTGCGAAGTCACGATGCAGCCGCTGGACCGCTACCCACAACTGGATGCGGCCATCCTCTTCTCCGATATCCTGACCATCCCCGACGCCATGGGCCAAGGCCTGTACTTCGAGACAGGCGAAGGCCCGCGCTTCAAGAAAGTCGTCAGTACCCTGGCCGACATCGAAGCGTTGCCGATCCCGGATCCACACAAAGACCTCGGCTACGTGATGGACGCCGTGAGCACCATCCGCCGTGAGCTGAACGGCCGCGTGCCGCTGATCGGCTTCTCCGGCAGCCCATGGACCCTGGCCACCTATATGGTCGAAGGCGGCTCGTCGAAAGACTTCCGCAAGACCAAGGCCATGCTCTACGACAATCCGCAAGCCATGCACCTGCTGCTGGACAAGCTGGCACAGTCCGTCACCTCGTACCTCAATGGCCAGATCATGGCCGGTGCGCAAGCGGTACAGATTTTCGATACCTGGGGGGGCAACCTGTCGGCGGCGGCGTACCAGGAGTTCTCCCTGGCCTATATGCGCAAAATCGTCAGCGGCCTGATCCGCGAACACGAAGGTCGCAAAGTGCCGGTGATCATGTTCACCAAAGGCGGCGGCCTATGGCTGGAAAGCATCGCCGACGCCGGTGCCGATGCATTGGGCCTGGACTGGACCTGCGACCTGGGCGAAGCCCGCCAGCGCGTGGGCAACCGCGTCGCGCTGCAAGGCAACATGGACCCGACCGTGCTGTACGCCAAGCCGGAAGCGATCCGCGCCGAAGTCGGTCGCATCCTGGCCAGCTATGGCAAAGGTACCGGGCACGTGTTCAACCTCGGCCATGGCATTACGCCGGAAGTGAACCCGGAGCATGCCGGCGCGTTCCTGCGAGCGGTGCATGAACTGTCCGCGCAATACCACGAGTAAGCTTCCCTCCTGAAAAACGAGCCCCGTTTTGCCTGGCAAAGCGGGGCTCGTTGCGTTTCAGCGTTCGTTAAGCCCGGTCTTGGTAATTTGAGTTGCTTGGGATTTTTCCTACAGCCTCGGTAACTCGTCTCGGTAAAAATCCTACCCGACGCTTCCACCCGCCAGCCACTGGCGATAATTGTCAGGTGATTTCAGATGACTACCGTTTCCTACTCAACACGCCAGAAGTTGCTGCACTGGATCTCGGCCGTCGTCATTTTGTGGGCGTTGTTGTCGGGTTTCTTCGTGGCCGTGTTTACGGTGCCCGCGCCGGTCAAGGCATGGGTCGGCTTTTTCAATGTGTCGTTGACTACCCTCTACATCCCTGTCTTCGCCTTGCGGGTCTATTGTTCGTTTTCCCATGGCCTGGATTTCTCCATCAAGCGCTCACCGCAGGAATACATCGCGTTGTTGGTCCACAAGGCCATGTACCTGGTGTTGGCAGTGGTGTTGGCCACAGGGGTGCTGATGATGGATCGGCCGATCAATATCTTTAACCTGGTCTCCATCATGCCGTTCGACAGCGACCCGGCACGCATTGCCTGGTACACCCGCGTGCATGTGTTGTCTTGCGTGGGGTTGTTGTTGATGTTGGTCATGCATATTGGTGCTGTAGTCATGCATGAGCGCCGGGGTAAACGGGTGATGGCGCGGATGTCGTTCAAGGCGCCGGTTCTTCAAGCGGCGGCCAACGGCGGCAACTTCGCCAGCCTCAACGCCACCAGCAACGCGCCAATCAACAGCGCCACGATAAACGCACCAATACCGTTCCACCCGGCAAGGTGCCAGAAGAATCCACCCGTAGTGCCCGCGACGCTGGAGCCAGCGTAATAGCAAAACAGGTACAACGACGACGCCTGTCCCTTGGCCTTGGTCGCACGGCGGCCGATCCAGCTGCTGGCCACCGAGTGGGCGCCGAAGAAGCCGAAGGTGAAGATCAGCATGCCCGGCACCACCAGCCACAGTGGGGAGAACAGGGTCAGCAGCATGCCGCAGAGCATCAGCACAATCGTGGCCCACAGCACGCGACGGCGGCCAAGGCGGTCGGCCAGGGAGCCGATTTTCGCCGAGCTGTAGATGCCCGACAGGTACACCAACGACAGCAGGCCGACCACGGCCTGGCTGAGGTCGTACGGGGCGGCCAGCAGGCGATAGCCGATGTAGTTGAACATCGTCACAAATGCGCCCATCAACAGGAAGGCTTCCAGGAACAGCCACGGCAGGCCCGCGTCCTTGAAGTGCATGACAAAGCCGTCCACCAGGCTGCGCGGTTTTAGGCTGCTGGCGCGGAAGTTGCGCGATTCGGGGAGGATTTTCCAGAACACCGTGGCCGCGATCAGCGCCAGGGCGCCGATAATCAGCATCGCGGTGTGCCAGCTGACGAAGTCGATCAACACGCCGATGATCAGGCGACCGCTCATGCCGCCGATGGCATTGCCGCCGATGTACAGGCCCATGGCCAGGCCAATGTGTTGTGGGTGGATCTCTTCGCTCAGGTAGGTCATCGCCACGGCGGCCAGGCCGCTGAGTGACAGCCCCACCAGCGCACGCATCAGCAGAATCCCTTCCCAGCTCGGCATCAGGCCGCTGGCAATTGTGGCCAGCGCCGCACAGAACAGCGCAGCGACCATCACCGGTTTACGCCCCAGGGTGTCGGAAATCGGCCCGGTGATCAGTAGACCCAACGCCAGCATCGCAGTGGACACCGACAGAATCAGACTGCTTTGCGCAGCGTTGATGGAAAACTCGTGGGACAGCGCCGGCATCATCGGCTGCACGCAGTACAGCAGGGCAAACGTGGCAAAGCCGCCAGAGAACAGCGCCAGCACTGTGCGCATGAACATAGGCGTGCCTTTTTCGATGAACACGTCATTGAGCTGAGCCACCACCTCATCCAGTGCGGTAGGCGGGACGTCTTGAGCGAGTGGCGCGACAGCAGATTTCACGGGGACCTCGGGGGGCAAAAGCCTGTCAGGGCTGGCAATGCAAAAAAGAATATAGCTGGCTAATGATTCTTTCCAATATATTGTTCGACCTGTTTGATAGCTTTTACGACCTAATGGGGTTTGCATGGAATTGCGTCATCTGCGGTACTTCATCGCCGTCGCCGAAGAGTTGCACTTTGGCCGCGCCGCGCAGGTGCTGGGCATCTCGCAACCGCCACTGAGCCAGCAGATCCAGGCGCTGGAGCAGGAGGTGGGGGCGCGGTTGTTCGAGCGTACCAATCGTCGGGTTGAACTGAGTGAGGCGGGGCGCCTGTTTCTGCACGAAGCACGGTTGGTGCTGGCCCAAGTGGATAAGGCGTCGGATGTAGCGCGGCGCGCACAGTTGGGTGAGTTGGGGGAGCTGAAGATTGGCTTCACCTCGTCCGCGCCGTTCAACGCCAGTATTCCCCAGGCGATCTTTGCGTTTCGCCAGGCGTTCCCGGCGGTGCACCTGAACCTTCAGGAAATGAGCAGCACCGAAGTGGCTGAGTCGCTGGTGGATGAGTCGATCCAGGTGGGGCTGATGCGGCCATTGCCGCTGCCGGATTCGTTGAGCGTGATCGAGCTGATGCGCGAACCGTTGGTCGCAGTCTTGAGCGCCGGTCACCCGCTGGTGGACGGCAGCGAGCGAGGCTTGCATCTGGCGCAATTGGCTGACGAGCCTTTTGTGTTTTTCCCACGTAGCTATGGGAGCGGTCTGTATGCCCAACTGCTTAACCTGTGCCGCGACGCTGGCTTCAGCCCGCACTTCGCCCAGGAAGCAGGAGAGGCGATGACCATCATCGGCCTGGTGGCGGCGGGGCTGGGGGTGTCGGTGTTGCCGGCGTCTTATCAGCGCATCCGCATTGACGGCGTGGTGTATCGCACTTTGCTGGATCCCGAGGCGGTGACCTCGGTATGGCTGGTACAGCGCAAGGGCGCGCAGACGCCGATGGCGAAGGCGTTTGTGGAGTTGTTGACGCGTAAGGCCGCCCAATAAAAACGCCGCGCTCTGTCAGCCAGAATGCGGCGCCTGATCTGAGGGCTGCTACGCAGCCCATCGCGGGCAAGCACGCTCACCACAGAATCTCGGTTTTACTTGGTGGTGCCCGTCTGCTCAAACAACTGTGCCGCCGAGCCCTGCTCAGCACTCACGCCATTGCTGCGCAAGCCGGCCATGATGTCGCTGTCCAGGTTGTTCACCCAGCGGTTGTAGTTGCGATGGATCTTGCCGTCCTTGTAGCCCAGGTCGCGGCTGTCACGGTAGGTGATGGCGTAGCTGTTGCGGGTGTAGCGGATGTCGATGGCGGCGTAGTACTGGTTACGCACGGTGATTTCGGCCTGCACCAGTTGCGGGCTCAGGCGCTGCACCGTCCACTCGCGTTTTTGCAGGGCGTTGACGATCACCGCCTTCATTTTTTCTTCACTGACCTGGGCGTTGACCGGCAGGTCATGCTGGGTGTTGAGCACCGGTTTGTTGGTGCAGCCAGCCGTGGTCAACAGGGCCAGGGTGATCAGGGTGGCGCGTAGCAAGGAAGACATTCCGTATTCTCCAATCGATTTAAAATTCAGGACCAGCGGCGGAAGATCAGCGACGTATTCACGCCGCCAAAAGCAAAGTTGTTGTTCATCACGTAATCGTGGTGCATCTCGCGGAATTCACCTTGCAGGTAATCCAGTTCGCCGCATTGCGGGTCGACGGACTCCAGGTTGAAGGTGTGCACGTATTGGTTGCGGTTCATCATCTCGATGCTGAACCACGACTCCAGCGCCCCGCACGCCCCGAGGGTGTGGCCGAGGAAGCTTTTCTGCGAGCTGATAGGCATGCGCTTGCCGAACAGGCTGCTGGTGGCCAGGGTCTCGGCGATATCGCCTTGATCGGTGGCGGTGCCGTGGCCGTTGACGTAGCCAATCGCGTCGGGTGTCAGCCCGGCATCTTCCAGGGCCAGTTCCATGGCGCGGCGCATGGTTTTCTGTTCGGGGCGGGTGGTGTGCTGGCCGTCGGCGTTGCTGCCAAAGCCGACCAGTTCGGCATGAATATGTGCACCCCGCGCCAGGGCGTGTTCCAACTCTTCCAGCACCAACATGCCGCCGCCTTCGCCGATCACCAGGCCATCGCGACCGCTGTCGTAGGGACGTGGGCTGGTTTGCGGGGCGTCGTTTTTCAGGCTGGTGGCGTAAAGTGCGTCGAACACCATGGCTTCGGTAGGGCACAGCTCCTCGGCGCCGCCGGCGAGCATCAACGGCAGGCGGCCGAACTTGATCGCCTCGTAGGCATAACCGATGCCCTGGCTGCCGCTGGTGCAGGCACTGGACGTGGGGATCAGCCGCCCGGTCAGGCCAAAAAAGATGCTGATATTCGCCGCCGTGGTGTGCGGCATCATCCGCACATACGAGTTGGCATTCAGCCCCTCGGCCACCGAGTTCAGCAGCATATTGCCGAAGGCCTTGATCTCATCGGTGCTGCCGGTGGACGAACCACAGGCCACGCCCATGCGCCCGTCCTTGATCGACTCATCACCGAGCAACCCGGCGTCCTGCAATGCCTGCTCCGCCGCCCACACCGCCAGGCGCGAGACGCGGCCCATGCTGCGCAGTTGTTTGCGGGTCCAATGGGCTGGCACCACGAAATCATCGATGGGCCCGGCCAGGCGCGTGTTCAGTTCGATAAAGCGGTCCCACTCGTCCATGCGCCGGATACCGCTGCGGTTGGCGCGAAAGTTGGCCGAGATGGTCGCCCAATCGCCGCCCAGGGAGGTCATGCCGGCCATGCCAGTGACGACTACACGTTTCATCAGCACAGGCCTCCATTCACGGCCAACACCTGGCGGGTGATATAGCCGGCTTCGGCCGACATCAGGAAATTCACCGCACCGGCGACTTCTTCCGGCGTGCCCATGCGCTGTGCCGGGATCATTTTCATCAGTTCTTCCACCGGTACGTTCTCGTCCAGCATCGCAGTGTCGATCAGCCCAGGCGCGACGCAGTTGACGGTGATCTTGCGCTTGCCCAGTTCGATCGCCAGGGCCTTGGCCGCGCCGATCAGGCCGGCTTTCGAGGCGCTGTAGTTGACCTGGCCGCGATTGCCGATCAGCCCCGACACCGAGGTAATGCACACGATACGCCCGGCGGCGCGACGGCGAATCATCGGCATCATCACCGGGTGCAGCACGTTGTAGAAACCATCCAGGTTGGTGCGCATCACCACGTCCCAGTCGTCTTCCGACAGGGCCGGAAACGCACCGTCACGGGTCAGCCCGGCGTTGAGCACCACGCCGTAGTAGGCGCCATATTGCTCGACGTCCGCCTCAAGGATCTGCTTGCAGGTCGCACGATCCGCCACGTCGAATTGCAGCACCCGTGCTGTGCGGCCAAGGGCCTGGATTTCGACCTGCACCGCGTCGGCTTCGGCACGGCCGCTGCGGCAATGCAGCACGATGTCATGCCCGGCCTGGGCCAGGCGCAGGGCAATGGCGCGGCCGATGCCACGGCTGGAGCCGGTGACCAGTACGGATTCAGTCATGGCGTTTCGTCCTTCGATTCATCTAAATAAGTGGCCGCCTGGGGCGGTCGAAATACGTTCAAGCGGGCGCTGGCCTGGATACCGTCACCGGTCAGGTGGCATTCGAACACACCCATGCCGTTGTCGTCTTCCAGAGAGCGCAGGCCGTGGATGGTCAGCTCGGCGCCTGCCGGGAAGTGTTCCACGTTGCACTCGAACTTACGTGTGCCGAGCAGGAAGCCCAGCTCCACCGCGTCGCCTTTCTGGCGCGCACGGCAACCGGCGTAGGCGGCAACGCTCTGCGCCATCAGCTCGATGCCGACCCAGGCTGGCAGGCTACCGTCAGGGCGGTTGAACAGGCCGCCAGGCTTGACGGTGGTGCGGGTGTGGATCTGCTCTTCATCGAACGACAGCACCTGGTCGATCAGGATCATGTCGCCCGCGTGGGGCAGCAGGTCGGCGAGTGGCCAAGCGGTCATGGAGCCTCTCCGATAATCAGGCTGACGTTGTTGCCGCCGAAGGCGAACGAGTTACTCATCAGGCAGGGTTTTTCCAGGGTTTCGCCGCTGCGCGCCCATTGCAGGGCAGGCAACGTGGGGTCGGCCTGGCCGTCCCACACGTGGGGTGGGACGCGGCCGTGGGTCAGGCTCAGCCAGCAAAACGCGGCTTCCAGTGCGCCGGCTGCGCCGAGTGTGTGGCCGCTCATGGGCTTGGTGGATGAGCAGGCCACGCCGTCGGGGAACAGGCTGGCGACGGCCAGGCTTTCCATCGCGTCGTTGTGCTGGGTGGCGGTGCCATGCAGGTTCAGGTAGCCGATCTGCTCGGGCGCCAGTTTTGCACTGGCCAGCGCTTTGCGCATCGCCTGCAATGCGCCTTTGCCGGTAGGCTCGGGCGCAGAAATATGGTGGGCGTCGCAACTGGCGCCACTGCCCAGCAGGGCGATGGGCGCAGGCGCTTTACTCATCACAAACAGCACCGCTGCTTCGCCGATATTGATGCCGTTGCGGTTCGCCGAAAACGGATTGCAGCGCTCGTTCGACACGGCTTCCAGCGCGCTGAACCCATTGAGGGTCAGCTTGCACAGGCTGTCCACACCGCCGCAGATCACCGCATCGCACATCCCCAGGTCGAGCAAGCGCTGGGCGCTCATCAGGGCGCGGGCGCTGGAGGTGCAGGCGGTGGATATCACATAGGCCGGGCCGCTCAGTTGCAGCCAGTCGGCGAGGAAGTTCGCCGGGGCGCTGAGTTCCTGTTGCTGGTAGTCGTAGTCGCAGGGGAAGTGCTTGTCGCGCAGGTACAGGGCGATGCCGCGGCTGGCTTCGTCGATGCCCGAGGTGCTGGTGCCCAGCACAATGCCGACCCGCGAAGCGCCGTAGGTGTGGATCGCCTGGCGGATCTCGTCCTCGATTTGCAACGCCGCTTCCAGCAACAGTTGGTTATTGCGGCTGCTCTGCTGGCCGAGTTCCACTGGGATGGTCGCCAATTCGCCCCGCACACTGCCTACCGGCAGCACGCGCTCGGGCACCCAGCCGTTTTCGGCGCACATGCCTGAGCAGTCACCGGCAAACAGGTTGCGACTGACCTGCGCTTGACCCCGGCCAAGGGCGCAAATCACGCCAAGGGCGTTGAGGTAGGCGGTCATTGGGCGGCACCGAGCGGTGTGATGCGGTAGCTCATGGGTTGGCC
Organism: Pseudomonas arvensis; assembly: GCF_056688935.1. Lineage (NCBI taxonomy): Bacteria > Pseudomonadati > Pseudomonadota > Gammaproteobacteria > Pseudomonadales > Pseudomonadaceae > Pseudomonas > Pseudomonas arvensis. Next base: position 469,125 of record NZ_CP162038.1, read on the forward strand.
GGTCATGTTCACGCTGAAGACTTCTGACGACTGGTAGACGATCTGCCAATGCCCCGGCAGGGTCCGTGTGAGGTCCCTCGCCTGGGCGCTCGGATACAGCGCGCGCACGTCGTCCGCCGAGGTCAGGGCGAACAGCAGGGCGGCGAACAGCTCTCGCGCCTGGGGATTGGGCGGCAGCAAGCCATCGGCCTGCCAGGCGCCATCGATCAGTTTTTGCCGGGCCTGGGGAATGCCCAGCGGGTCCATCATCGACCAGCGGATGGCGCCGCCTTCGCGCTGGATCACCAGCAACCAGTCCTGGCTCTGGCCGTCGGCCTGGCGCTGCACATGCAGTTGCATCGGCAACGCGAGCGCGGGCGTTTTTTCCGGCAGCGGCGGCTGGCTGGCGCAGGCGCTCAGCAGCAACAGGCAGCCGATCAACAGGCTGCGCATCATGGTGCGGCACTCGCCAGGGGCTTGCGCGCCACGCAGTTGACCAGGGTTTCTTCGCGCTGGCCCACTGGCGGCGGATTCCGCAGGCCCCAGCGTTCCAGCAGGCCGAAGTCGCTGGAACGGCTCCACCACAAGTACGGGTAAGAAACGTTCTGCGGGCCGAACTCAAAGCCCTGCTCGCGGAGCATCTGCAGGTATTCTTCGGCGCTTTTCTGCACGTGCATGGGGTGACGGAACAGCCAGCGGATCACCCACGTATCGATATAAGCCTCGGTGGATTCGGCAAACAGCAGGTAGCCCCCCGGCTTTAGCACCCGGTAAAACTCTTTGAGTGCGCGATGCTGTTCGACCAGATGATGGAAGGTCTGGTGGCAGAACAGGATATCGACGCTTTCGTCCGGCACATCGAGGGTCGCGCAGTCGCTGCCGATCAGCTCGATGGCCAGGCCCTGGCGTGCGGCTTCAGCCTTGCTCAATGCCAGGCTGTGGGGGTCGGCATCCAGGCCGATCAGGCGCTCGGGGGCGAACACCTGCTGCAAGTACCGGAACGACTTGCCCTGGCCGCAACCGGCGTCCAGCAATACCGGCGCCTCGGGCAGCGGGTCGCTGAACAGGCTGCGCAGGTCGTTGATTGCCACGCGCAGCACATGGTGCTGCCAGGTGTGGCTGCGCAGGAACCAGAAGCCGAATTTGGTTTCTTCGACGTAGTTTTTACTCAGGTATTGAGTGCTCATACCGGCTCACTCGCGCAAATCTCCGACAACATCCGCAACCGTCGCTTGGGTTCGCTGACAAACGGGTTGCGCTCGTCCCACGCGTAGCCGGCGAGGATCGCGCTGATCATGCGGCGAATTTCCGGCGAACTTTCGGGGTGGAAAATCACATCCTGGAACGTCCCCGCGTACCAGCCTTCGACGTAGCAGCGGAAGGTGTCGACCCCGCGCTTGAGCGGCGCGGCAAACTCGGTTTGCCAGTCTACGGTTTCGCCCTTGAGCTGACGGTCCAATAGGCCGGCCGCCATGCTGGCCGAGCGCATGGCAATGGTCACGCCGGAGGAAAACACCGGGTCGAGGAATTCCGCCGCATTGCCCAGCAGCGCAAAGCCCGGGCCGTGCAGGGTTTTGACGTTGGCCGAGTAGCCGCCGATGGTGCGCGCCGGCGTGTCCCACACCGCGTTGTGCAACACGCCGGACAGGCTTGGGGTTTCGTCGATAAAGCCGCGCAGGCAGGCATCGAGGTCGGCGTCGCGGCCGTCGAAATGCTCCTTGGCCGCGACCACACCCACCGAGCACCGGCCGTTGCTGAACGGGATCGTCCAGAACCAGATATCGCGCTGGGTTGGATGAGTGGTCACCAGGATCTTGGTACGGTCGAAACCTGGGTGTTCGATGCGGTCTTCAACGTGGGTGAACACCGCCTGGCGCACCGGGAAATTCGACGGCGCTTCCAGGTCCAGCAGGCGCGGCAGCACGCGGCCGTAGCCGCTGGCATCGAGCACGAACCTGGCTTTGAGGTGGTACTCGCTGCCGTTCTCGCGGCGTACATGCAGGTAGCGGCTATCGCCTGCGAAATCCACGCCGACGATGGTCTCGCCGTAGCGGATCTCCACCCCCTGCAACGCTGCCTGGTCCGCCAGCAGCTTGTCGAACTCGCCGCGCTGCACCTGGAAGGTGGTCGGTTTGCCGTTGCTGAAGGTGTCACTGAAATCAAAAGCGCTGTAGCGCTCGCCCCAGGCGAACGCGGCACCGGTTTTTACCTGGAAGCCGGCGGCCTGCACGGCGTCGAGCATGCCGGCTTCTTCGATAAAGTCGATGCAGTGGGACAGCAGGCTTTCGCCGATCGAGAACCGTGGGAAATACTGGCGCTCGATGATCAATACATCATGCCCTTTGCGCTTGAGCAGCGCGGCGGCGATAGCGCCGGACGGGCCGGCGCCAATCACTACAACCTGGCGACGTTCCATTTCAACTGTGGGCACGAGGGCTCCTTGCCGCTTTGGCGATAATCCGATTCATAAGGCGTGTTTCTGTTGTCCGGCCCAAGGCGCCAGCATAAAGCTGAATGCCAGGCCAAGGCTGACCGATAGGCCGAAATTACTCACTGCCGGCGTGCTGGACACGGCCAGCAGACCAAACGACAACCAGGTCGTGAGCGCCGCCAGCAGCGTACCCAGCAGGCTCACGGCGGGGCCGCCGATCTGCTCGCGCATCAGGATCGCGTAGTCGACGCTGATCGCCGTCACCAGCAGCAAACCGAACAGGCTGAACAACGTCAGCGGCTGGCCCAGCCAACCGAGGCTGGCCAGGCTGCACAGTGCGGCCAGCAATGGCAGCGCGACGATGCGCAGGGCGCCGCCGAAACCAAACGGCAGGATCAGCAGCAGCACGATCAGCACGCACGACATCAATTTCAGTTGCGCGGCGCTGATCTGGGTGGCGGCGAACACGCGGTTCAGATCACCGAGGCGATCCACCAACTGCACGCCCGGCAAGTCCAGGGCCTGCACTCGCAACAGCACCGGGTTGTTCAAGCCTTGCAGGCTGACCATTGCAGCGACGCCGCCGTCCACCGGGCCGAGCCACAGCGTACGCCAGGGTTCGGCCATCGGGCCGATCAGTGCGGCGTCGATGTCTTCGGTGGGCAGCGCTTGCAACTGCGCGACCTCGGCTTGCAGCGCGCTGGCCGGTACGCCGAGGTCGAGCAGCGGCTGCCAGTGCTGTGGCAGTGCGTTCAGGGCATCGCGCAGCTGTTGCTGCTGGGCGGGCAGGTTGACCAGTTGATTGAGCGCCAGGTAACCCTTGAGCTTGTCCATATTTACCAGTTGATCCAGGCGCTGGCCCAGCGCGGCCTGGCGTTCCAGCAGCTGCTGTTGATTGTCGGCGCGCACCAGGAAGAACTGGCTGGTGGGCTGGAAACCGGTAATCCGCGCCACGGCCTGGGCCTCTTGCAGCAACTGCGGCGGTGCGCCGATCCACTGGCGGATATCGTTTTTGCTGTTGAGCTGCCACAACCCGCCGGCGCAAAACAGCAGTACCAGCGCCAGCAGCACCGGGCTCGGCACGCGAGTGAGCAACGCCGCACGAACCTGCCACAAGCCTTCAGCGATACGCAGAGGCCATTGCGCCGGGCGCAACTCAACGCCTTTGAGCAAGGCCGGCAACAGGCACACGGCCGACAGATACGCACCGACCAAACCCGCAGCGGAGAACACCGCGATCTGGGTCAGCGCCGGGAACGGCGTCCAGGCCAGCGCCAGGTAACCGATGCAACTGGTGGCCAGGCTCAGGCTCAGCCCCGGCAGGGTCAGGCGCAATGCCGGCCAACTGCGCCACGGCTTGAGGCTCCAGCTTTTCGACAGGTAATGCAGTGGGTAATCCACCGCGACGCCGATCAGGCTGGAGCCAAGCACCAATGTCATCACATGCATATGGCCGAACAGCGCCACACACGCCACGGCGCCAAACAACATGCCCACCAGCACCGGCACGAATGCCAGCAATACCCGCCAGCGGCGGAACGCCAGCAGCAGCAACAGCAGGATGCCCACGGTCGCGCCGCCGCCGACCCAGGTGATTTCCCGCGTGGCCTGCTGCTGACCATTGGCGGCGTACAACAAACCGCTGGCCGCCAGCAGTTGCGCGCCTTGCTGACCGGCCTGTTCGCGGCTGGCCTGGAGCAAATCCGCCACCTGCAGCGGCAGTTTCATGTCAAAGGCATTGCCCGTGGTGCGCGCACGCAACAGCACCCAGCTTTTGCCGTCGGCATCGGCGATCAACGCGCCGCTGCCGATATCCAACTGCACCGAGCCACGTTGCGGCTGGCTGTTCTGGATACGTCCGGTCAGACCCAGCCAGTCATCCTGGCTCGGCACCAGGCTGAACCCGGTGAAGGGGTCGAACAGCGCCTGCACGCGCTGCTGGATAAAGGCGTCGGGGTGTTCGATCAGTTGCTCGCGGTCCTTGGTCGAGAGCATTGCCAGTCGACCACGCAGCAACTGTTCGCGCAGCGCAGGCAGGTCGGCCTGCAGGTTCCACTGCACCTTTTCGAACAGGCCGCTGGCCTGCCAGCGTTCGCCTAACTGTTGCGCCACGTTCACTGCTTGCTGGCGGTCGGCATGCCCCACCAATACCAGCATCTCGCGGTTCAGCGGTTCCTGCATGCGCTGTTCGGCCTGCAGCTCCAGGGCGTCCGGCGTACTGCCCGGCACCAGTTCCATCAGGTTGGCCGACAGCGGCGCGCCATGGCGCCACTGCCAGCCGGCCAGGGCCAGCACAGCCACCAGCAGGATCAGGAACAGGCGCGGCAGCAGGCGCTCACTGGGCAAAGTCGTGTTGCTCCGCGTCGCTCAACGGTTGTTCGGCGGTGCTGTCCTGCATGCGCAGGAGGGTGCTGTCGCCTTGGGTTTCCCGCAGCTCGATGGTTTGCACGAGGGCGCCACCGTCGATATTGATCTGGGTGAACACCTGCTTCAGCAGCAGCGAGCGCGGGATCAGCGTGAGTTTCCAGTGTGTGGCCTCGCCTTGCAGTTGCAGCTCGAAATCCCGCTGCAAGCCGCTGCTGTCGCCCTGGAGTACCGCGAGGAACAACCGATTCTGCTCGGCACCGGCGCTCTTGTTTGGCAGCGTTTGCCAGCCATTGGCGTCACGCCGGGCGATGCCCTGGGCGCTGATGCGGTAGTCCTGTTGCAGCGGGGTCTTGAGCAGCCACAGCAGGCCGTGGTCTTTGGCGAGGACGAAGGTGCCCTTGCTGACCAACGGCTGCGGCAGGGCGCGCAGGTGTTTTTCCTGGATGAAGCTGCCGTGGATCACGGACGGTTTGGCCAATTGATCGCTGAGTTGTTGCAGGTCAAACGCGTGAGCCAGGCCTGGAATGCTTAACAACAGGACTAGCGCTGCCACAGGGGATCTCATTTCAAGGCTCTCTCTACGGCGTCAGTGAATATTTTGGGCGAGGCCAACTGCATCTCGCGGCTGGCCATCTCCACCGCCACTTGCACGGTGGTGGCGCGGGTCAGGCGCTCGCCGCTGGCCAGGTCCGTAATCAGGTAATTGACCTTCAAACGGTTCTCCCATTCCACCAGGCTGGCGCGCACGTTGATGGTCTGGCCAAACACCGCGCCGCGCACGTAGCGCAGCTGCATGTCGATCACCGGCCAGGCGTAGCCGGCTTCGAGCATCGCCGTGTAGTTGTGGCCGATCTTGTCCAGCAGCGCGCAGCGCGCCACTTCGAGGTATTTCACGTAGTGCCCGTGCCACACCACGTTCATGGTGTCGACATCAAAAAACGGCACCAGAATTTGTGTGTCGCTGTGCAATACGCCGGGGCTACGCATGCAGCCTCCAGTGTTGTTCGGCGATGCGTTGCAGACACAGGCGCAGTTCGCCTTCCAGGGCGCGGTCTTCGATCACTGGCGGGAAGTCCTTGGCCAGTTCCTCGTGCATGGCGGCCAGCGCCGGTGGCAGCGGCCGCGCATCCTCGGCCTGTGCGCGCAGCCACACACCTTGGTTGGCGGCGAGCAAGGTGGCGGCGGCAACCTGTTCGGTCAGCTCCAGCACGCGGATTGCATCGCGGGCGGCGATGGTGCCCATGCTGACCTTGTCCTGGTTATGGCACTCGGTAGAGCGCGAGAACACGCTGGCCGGCATGGTGTTTTTCAGCGCTTCGGCGGTCCAGGCGCTGGTGCCGATCTGCACGGCCTTGAAGCCGTGGTTGATCATGGCGCGGTCGGCGGGCGCGCCCGACAGGTTGCTCGGCAGGCCGTGGTTGTAACGCACGTCCACCAGCAGCGCGAGTTGGCGGTCGAGCAGGTCGGCGACGTTGGCCACCAGAGTCTTGAGGCTGTCCATGGCAAAGGCGATATGCCCGCCGTAGAAGTGCCCACCGTGCAGCACGCGCTCTTCTTCGGCGTCGATGATCGGGTTGTCGTTGGCGCTGTTCAGCTCGATCTCGATAAACGAACGCAGCCAGTTCAGGCTGTCGGCCAACACGCCGAGCACATGGGGCGCGCAGCGCAGCGAATAACGATCCTGCAGGCGGTGCAGCGGCGCGGTCGGCGCATCAATCGCCAGATCCTTGCGCAGCCAGGCCGCGACTTGCATCTGCCCAGGGTGCGGCTTGGCGGCGAACAGGCGCTCGTCGAAGTGTTCCGGGTTGCCTTGCAGCGCCACCACGTTCAGCGCGGTGATGCGCGTGGCCAGTTGCAGCAGGTAGTCGGCGCGGGCGAAGGCCAGGCAGGCGAGGCCGGTCATGACGGCGGTGCCGTTCATCAGCGCCAGGGCTTCCTTGGGACGCAACACCAGCGGGTCCCAACCCAGCTCGCGGTGCACATCGGCAGCCTGGCGACGTTCGCCACGGAACATCACCTCACGTTCGCCCGACAGGGTCGCGGCCACGTAGGACAGCGGCGTCAGATCACCGCTGGCCCCCACCGAGCCCTCTTCCGGGATCAGCGGCAGCACGTCGTGTTCCAGGAACGCATGCAGGCGCTCCAGCAGCTCGACACGCACGCCGGAAACGCCGTGGCACAGCGACTGCAAACGTGCGGCCAGCACCGCGCGGGTGGCCTGTGCATCGAGCAGTTTGCCCAGGCCGCAACCGTGGAAGGTGTACAGGTGACGGGGCAGGGCCTCGACGTGCTGCAACGGCACCGCTACCACGCACGAGTCGCCGTAGCCGGTGGTTACGCCATAGATCACGCCTTCCTTGTCCAGCAGCGAGTCGAGAAACTGCGCGCCCTTGGCGATGCGCTGGCGATACGCGGCGTCGCCCTGCAACTGGGTGGGCGCCTGACGGTTGGCCAGGGCCAGCACGTCTTCGATGCGCAGGGGGCGTTCGCCAAAGGTTACCGGCTCAAGATGCGTCGTCATCGGTCTTCCAGAAAGGGTAAAAGTTGAACCATTGTTGGGGCGCTTGCAGGCAGAACTGGCCCAGGCGTGCGGCGTAGCGTGCGGTCCACTGAGCGATGACCTGCTCGCGGGTGCTGCGTTTCCATTCGATCAAGGGTGTGAACGGTTCGATCGTCAGGCGGTAACGGCCATTGTGCTTGAGGCACATCAGCAGGTTGACCGGGCATTTGAGCAGGCCGGCCAGCAGCCACGGACCTTGAGGGAACGCGGCGTCATGGCCGAGAAAGTCCACGCGCACCGTGCGCCCGCCGTGCAGGGGCACGCGGTCGCCGGCAATCGCCAGCCACTCACCTTCGTCCAGGCGCTGGCTGAGCAGCAACATGGTCGCCGGGTCCAGCTCGCTGACCTGGATCAGGCGCAAATGGGTAGCACCGGCTTCGCCCAGCAGGCGGTTGAATTGTTCGGCGTGCTTGGTATGCACCAGCACGTTCATGGTGACTTGCTCACCGATCTCGGCCAGGGCACGGCACACTTCGAGGTTGCCCAGGTGTGCGCCCACCAGCATCTGCCCGCGCTCGCCACGCAGTTGCCCACGCAATTGCGCGGGGTCGTTGATTTCGATCTGTTCCAGGCGCAGCTTGCGGTTCCACACGTCGAGTTTGTCGAGCAGGGAATCGGCGAAGGCCATGAACTGGCCAAATACTTTGCGGTGGCTGGGGCGCAACTCATCGCGCCCGCTCCACTCGGCCAGGCGCTGTTGGTATTGCCAGGCGCTCTGGCGCGCGCTGCGGCCAAACAGGAAGAAGTACAGCACGATGCCATACAGCACCGGGCTCAGCAGGCGGCGGCCAAGGATTTTGGCCGCGAAGGCGGTGAATTTCATCAGCCAGTAGCTGCCGCGCTCTTCGCGGTCGGCCCAGTGGCGGGTGTTGTCACTCATGCCTGCCACCGCCGCCACAGGATCATCGGCGCACGCACCAACATGCCGAAGAACAGCCGCGTGTGCATGGCGCTGATACGTACGTTGTCGTGAAACAGACGAAAGTGCGACAGGCCGTCAGTGGGGTAATGCACTTGGGTCGCCAGCCAGCGCATCGGCTGGTTGCGCCAGGCCAGGCGTACCAGGATGTCGGAATCGAAGTCCATGCGCGTGCCGATATAGGCCGAGTCCATCAGCGCCAGCACCGGTGTCAGCGGGTACACGCGAAAGCCGCACATCGAGTCGCGGATCTGCAGCGACAGTGTGTTGATCCACACCCACACGTGGGTCAGGTAGCGTGCGTACAGGCGGCCTTTGGGCACGCTCTCGTCGTATTCGGGGTAGCCGCAGATAATCGCGTCGGGGTGCCTGCGGGAGGTGTCCACAAACGTCTCGACTTCGCGCAAATCATGCTGGCCGTCGGCGTCCACTTGCAGGGCGTGGGAGTAGCCCAGGCGTGCGGCTTCGCGGAAGCCGGCCATCACTGCGCCGCCCTTGCCTTGGTTGCTCGGCAGGGTCAGCAGGGTGACGTTATCCAGGGTCGCCAACTGCGCCAACACGGCGGCGCACGCCGGGCTGCTGCCGTCGTCTACCAGCAGGCACGGCAGGCCGCTGTTCAACAGGCTGCTCACCACGGCTGGCACTGCGGCTTCATGGTTATAGACCGGGATCAGGGCACAGGGCTTATGCATGCTCGGCCACCAGTTGGATCCGGCCACTGGAACACGCCGCGACGCCGTTGCGGTAGGCGAAGTACAGCTTGCCGCGCTCCCGGTCGAAGCGCAGGTGCAGTTCGATACGGTCGCCCGGTCGCACCAGTTGCTGGAACTTGAGCACTTCCATGCCGGCGAAGGTCGCGGGCAGGTCGAGCAATTGCTGGCCCAGGTTGAACGCCCATTCCACCTGCACCACGCCCGGCAGCACCGGCGTGACCGGGAAGTGCCCGCTGAAGTAGGCCAGGTCCGGCGGCACGCTCAGTTGCACAGTCCATTCGCCATTGGCTTCGCTCTGCTCCAGCACCTGCGGCGCCTTTGGCCGTGGCGCCAGCAGCAACGCGGTCACATCGGCCTGGGGCAACTTGCCTTGGGCGTTCAGCGGTAACTGGCGCAGCAGACGCCAGCGACGGGGCAGGGCCAGGGCTTCGCAATGCTGGCTCAGATGTTGGCGCAGGGTTTGAGTGAGGCTGCGGCGGCCTTGGTTGCGCAGGGCGTGCAAACCCTCGGCGCTCAGCACTACCAGGGCGCCGAGTGAGGCGCGGCTCTCTTGCACCACGCCCAGGCGCGTTTCCGCGACCCAGGGGTGAGTCATCAGCGCCTGCTCCAGCATGGGCAGGGAGATGCGTTTTTCTTCCAGTTTGACGATGCGGTCCAGGCGGCCGAGCAGCTCGAAGCGGCCATCGGCGTGGATGCGCGCAGCGTCAGCGGTTTGTTCGATATGCCCTGCGGGCAGGTAAGGCGAGGCGATGCGCAGCGCGCCGTCGGCGTCCTGGCTCAGTGCCACACCGGCAAACGGCTGCCAGGGTTGCGCACCTTGGCGCCAGGCGATGCCGCCGGTTTCCGAGCTGCCGAGGATTTCCGTCGGCCATTGCTGCAAACGCTCGTAAAGACTGGCGGCGGCTTCGACGGGTAAGGCGCCGCCGGAGGAAAACACCCGCGACACCTGGCTCAGCGCCGGCCAGTCGAGGTTGTCGCCCATGCGCTTGAGCAGTGCCGGGCTGGCCACCCAGGCGAACTGCGTGTGCTCGCGGCTGGCACGCTGCAAGTCTTCGGGGAAGGCCAATTGCTTGCGCATAAAGGTGCGACCGGCGCACAGCGGCCACAGCACGCGGAACAGCAACCCATAGATGTGCTGGGTGGCGACGCTGCCAATGATGCAGGCGTCTTTAAGGTCCGCACCCCACAAGGTTTCCAGCGCTTGAACCTCGTTGGCCAGTTGGCGCAGGGTCTTGTCGATACGCTTGGGTTCGCCGCTTGAGCCGGAGGTGCACAGGCTCAGCTGGCAGCTGTCCAGGTCGAGCGCGGCGCCAGGCAACGGCGCCTGGTACAGCGCGTCGAGATCGGCAGCGTCGACCAGCCAGGCATCGACGGCATCGGCCCAGCGTTGGCGGGTCTGGGGCTGCAGATCGGCAGGCAGCAGCACGCTGACCCCGGCGCGCCAAGCGCCCAGCAGGGCGATCGCCAGCACACCGGCATCTTCCAGGTGCACCGCCAGGCGCCGAATGCCCCGCGCTTGCAGGCCCGCGGCCAGACTGAGGGATTGCTCCCACAGCTGGGCGTGATTCATGGCAGGTTCGGTCGTGACCCAACGCTGTTGCAGCGGCTCAAGCAGCAAGTGCTCAAGTTTCAACCCATTCATATGCGGCCTCGAACCCTTTGTCGTACCAGCCATTCCACGGCAAACAACAAACCCATCAGCCCGTAGGCGATCAGGCCGTTGTACAACGTCCACCAGCTCAACGGCGCCCACAGGGTGAGGGCGGCGGCGAGCAGGCCATTACACAGAAAAAACACGCTCCACACCACGGTGACCTGGCGTGTATACACAATCGCATGGGGCGGCAGTTGCGGGTCGGTCATGCGGGCCAGGCGTTCGACCATCGGTGGGCCGTATTTCAGGCTCAGCCCAAACAGCGCCAACATGAACGCACTGACCAGGCTCGGGTACCAGCGCAGCAAGTGCGGGTTGTCGAACCAGGCCAGCAACAGGCAAAACACGATCACCGCCAACGCCATCCAGCGGCTGCCGGGGCGTGGTGCGCCGGTAAACGCGCGCAACAGCCAGAGGCTGCCCAGCAGCAGCCCGAATTGCCACGGTGCAAAGTGCTCAGTGCCGTAATACACCGCGAAGGGGTACAGCAGCCCCGCCAACAACAGGCCAAGGCCGATCAGCCGGCTCATGCGGCGGGTTGGACCAGACGGTACACCGCCTCTACCACGTCGTTCACGGTGCGCACGGCCTTGAACTCTTCGGCGGCAATCTTCTTGCCGGTCTGGCGCTTGATGTGGTCGATCAGGTCCACGGCATCGATGCTGTCGATTTCCAGGTCTTGATACAGATTGGCGTCCAGGGTGACGCGCTCCGGGGGGAGTTCAAACAGTTCCACCAAGGCATCGCGCAGGGTGTTGAAAATATCGTCACGAGTTTGCATGGTCCGGTCTCAAGCTGCCTGTCTGGCCGTGACGAACGCCGCAAGGCTCGCCACGTTGGTGAAGTGATTACGGGTGTCCTTGGCGTCGGCATCGATCTTGATACCGTACTTTTTCTGAATCGCCAGGCCCAATTCCAGGGCGTCTACCGAATCCAGGCCCAGGCCTTCGCCGAACAAGGTCTGCTCGCTGCCGATGTCGTCGGGGCTGATGTCCTCCAGGCCCAGGGCCTCGATGATCAGCATCTTTATGTCGTGCTCAAGGCTGTGTTGGTCGCTCATCTTCGGCGAGCTCCTTAATGAAATAGTGGTGCAGGTAATCGTTGAGCTTGCGTGAAGCCTGAGGCGCGGGCCCCAGTGTTGCGAACGCCTGTGGTTCTATATCGGCCCCCACGCGCAAACTGAAGTGAAAACGGCGTTTGGGGATGCGATACCAGGGTTCGGCCTTGGTCAAGGTGGTGGGGCTGACCTTGATCACCACGGGGGTGATGATTGTCGCACCCCGCAGCGCAATGGCGGCGCCGCCGCGATGAAAGGCGGGCGCTGCGCCGGGCGTGGTGCGGGTGCCTTCGGGGAAAATGATCAAGGTCTGGCCCGCGCGCAGGGCGTCCGCAGCGGCATCGAGCATGTCCGCGCTGCCGTCATTACTGATGTAGCCTGCGTCGCGCACCGGGCCCCGCATGAATGGGTTTTGAAACAGGCTCTGCTTGACCACGCAGTTGGTCTGGCGCATCAGGCCGATCAGGAACACGACGTCGATCAGCGATGGGTGGTTGGCGATGATCATCTGGCCGGGGCGACCAAGCTTTTGCGCGCCTTCAACGCTGTAGGTCAGCACACCGGCACGAAACATCATGCGGATAAAGAACCAGAACAGTTTGCTGATGGTGTGGCGGACACGCCGCTGATGTTTTTCCGCGCTGCCCGGCAGGCAACTGAGTAATGGAAATACCAGCAAACGCAGGCACAGCCCACCGAAGCCGAACAGCGTGAAGCTGGCGGCGGTGGCGAACAGGCGCCAGTAGTAGGCGTCCCGTGGCTTGTCGGTCAGGGCTTGCGTTGCCAGTTCCATACACGGTTCTTCCAGGCATGTTGGCAGGCACCCTGTTCGGTGAGCAGGGTGCGCAGCAGGTTCAGGGCGTGGGGCCACTGGGTTTGAGTGGCTTGGACAGTGCCGGGCGTGAGTTCCAGTTGCCACTCGTCGCCTGGGGTCAGCAGCAGGCCGAGGGCGTAGGGGAAGGGCACGTCAACGATCCAACTGGCGTAGGCCTCGGGCGGCTGTTCTTCGGTGATCACCAGCAATACCGCCGGGGCGCCTTCGTTGAGCAGCGCGGCGGCTTCGAGCATGCCGTGCTCCAGGCCGTCGCCGGCGGCGGCGAGGGCAGTCATTTCACTGGTTTCATTACGCAGGATCGACCACAGGCCAATCACAGCGTTATGCACCGACAGGCTGAATTGGGTCGGGGACAGCGGCTGGTCGTTGGCCAGGTCGCTGAGGATGTCGAGGGTGCGCGGGGTTTCGCCATGCCGGGAAATAAACACCAGCGGCAGGTCTTGCAGGCCTTCGGCCAGCGGCCAGCCCACGCTGAACGCCATGCGTGCCAGCCGGCTCAGGCGGCGGCGCTGCATAGCAGGCAGGAACGACACGTCGGGCGAGGCATCGCTGGCGGGCAGCAGCGCAGGGGCCTGGCACCAGGCGTGCCAGTCGTGCGCACTCTCCAGCCCTGGGGCCCAGGCGCGCCATTGGGCGATATTGAAGTTGATCACTGAGAAGTTATCCCGCCCCTGCGGGCTTCCATGTGCGGCTTTTGGCCCCGAATACCGGGACAGGGAGCATTTGCCGAATGGCGCGCATTATCCCGGTGCCGTGGGGTTCTAGCAAACTTTGGTAAAGGTTTGTTCACGGCGGAATACAAATTGTTGGTAAAGATTTACAGATTGTCCGTTATGGACGGCTGGGTTGGCTTGTCGGCCCGTTCCTAATCACTCGTACGTGACTTGCCTTTGATGCAGCAATGCATTGTTGAACGAGGTAGCTAACAGGCGCTTTTGCCCTCTACACTCGGACATTCATTGATACACGGAGGTTTTTCCATGCGGCGTGTGGTGTTCAATCAGAAAGGCGGCGTTGGCAAGTCCAGCATCGCCTGCAACCTGGCGGCGGTCAGCGCCAGCGAAGGCTATCGAACCCTGTTGGTGGACCTCGATGCACAAGCCAACTCTACCCAGTACCTCACCGGGCTGACCGGCAACGACATCCCCATGGGGATCGCGGACTTTTTCAAGCAAACCCTGTCTTCCGGACCGTTTTCGAAGAAGAACAAGGTCGATATCTACGAAACGCCGTTCGACAACCTGCACGTGATCACCGCCACCGCAGAGCTGGCGGACCTGCAGCCTAAGCTTGAAGCCAAGCACAAGATCAACAAACTGCGAAAGTTGCTGGATGAACTGGCCGAAGATTACGACCGGATCTATCTCGATACGCCGCCGGCACTGAATTTTTATGCGGTTTCAGCATTGATTGCCGCTGATCGTGTGCTGATCCCCTTCGATTGCGACAGCTTCTCGCGTCAGGCCTTGTATGGCCTGCTGGCTGAAATCGAAGAATTGAAGGAAGACCACAACGAAGGCCTTGAAGTGGAAGGCATCGTGGTCAACCAGTTCCAAGCCCGAGCGAGCCTGCCGCAGCAGATGCTGGAGGAGTTGATCGCCGAAGGCTTGCCGGTGCTGCCGGTGTACCTGGCCAGTTCGGTGCGTATGCGCGAGTCGCACCAGGAGAGCAAGCCGCTGATCCACCTGGACCCTCGGCATAAACTGACGCAGCAGTTTGTGGAGTTGCATAACCTGCTGGAAAGCGCCTAGATCGAGTGTGGAAGGGGGCTTGCCCCCGATAGCAGTGTGTCAGCCAGCCCACCTGGTACTGATCCACTGCCATCGGGGGCAAGCCCCCTCCCACATTTGTATTGTATTTCTGCTGGTGGATTTGGATTTGCCCCACTGGGGCTGTAGGAACGGTCTTGCAATAGGGCGTGTGCCTTGTCTCATTGCCTACAGCTAAGCCAGAATCGCCCGGCTTGTGCGTCTGGATGGTCGTCTCTAAGGTTTGCCGGTCACTGAATGTTCAGTGATCGGGTTTAGTAGCCTGTGGTGAGACGTACAGCAAATCATTGATCAGGACTGTCCTGTATTTGATGGTGGCTGTACGGAGGGCGCTTTCGAGCGCGCCGGTGAGTCTCCCCGGTCTACTAACCTGCGTACAGCTGCCACCCTCCGTTTAGTAGCGGCTGGTTGCGGCGCTTACTCGGAGACGTTCCATGGTTAACCTTTACGCCGTTGCACCCGACCTCCCCACCGAAACCCTCGTGCTCAACAGCTACGAAACCTTGTCCTCTGTGCGCACGCTATTGCTCAACCTATCCAACGACCTCACTGGCGAACACCGCGACGTAGCCTTGGCTATTCATCAATTGAGTGAGCTGGGCGTGCTACTGGTGGGCCAGATGATGGACCGCGAAGTGCCGCTGGCCTCAAGGTAGGCGCGGTCAAAAAAGTGTGGGAGGGGGCTTGCCCTAATGCCAGTCAGTTAAGGACGAACACCGTACCTGTGGCGAGGGAGCTTGCTCCCGCTGGGCCGCGAAGCGGCCCCAAAAATGGGACTGCTGAGCAGTCCAACGGGAGCAAGCTCCCTCGCCACAGGTTACTTTTTGCCCTTTTATCTCTTAACTGACCGGCATTAGGGCTTGCCCCCGATAGCAGTGTGTCAGCCAGCCCACCTGGTACTGATCCACCGCCATCGGGGGCAAGCCCCCTCCCACATTTGATCCCGTTGATTGAGGGGCTGGTTTACACCCCTTGGCTGCGCAACCAGCTCATCAACTGCGGCAACGGAAACGCGCCGCTCTGGCGCGCCACTTCGCGGCCGTTCTTGAACAGAATCAAACTGGGAATCGAGCGAATCCCCAACTGCGCCGACAACTGCTGATTGGCCTCGCTGTCGAGCTTGGCCAGCCGACACTTGGCCTCCAACTGCCCGGCCGCCTGTTCAAACACCGGCGCGAACGACTTGCACGGCCCGCACCAGTCGGCCCACACATCGACCAGAAGCGGCAGGTCGCCTTTGATCTGGCTGGCGTAGTCGCCTTGTTTCAATTCAAAAGGTTTGTTCAACAACACAGGCTGCTTGCAACGCCCGCATTTTGGCGCATCACCCAGGCGTTCGCCGGGGATGCGGTTGAGGCCGTTGCAATGGGGGCAGGGGATTACAAGAGGTTCGGACATCCGGGGCTCCTGGAGGTGGCCAATGGGTTCAATCTGGAGTCGACAACAAGATTTATCAAGATCAGATGAAAAGGGTGAAGCATGAGCGACGATCCAAAACGGGCTATTGAATACTGGCCCTTTGTTTCTCCGTTGCTAAGCAGGCCGCAAACTGAGCACGACTATGACGCTTTAGCACGAAGCGGGTGCCGCTTACTAATTCTGTCGGGATGTCGGAAAACTTTATGGTGCGGCTCCTTGCGAAGGACAACTCGATACACCGGGGTGAATAAAATTGAGCAGTAGGAGCCCCAGTGCGCATACGCCCAGGACAAGCATCAATATAAAGAATAGTGACGCATGCATCTGAGCGCCCAACCCTGTGGTTAATCCAGCGGTGGCGACTGTGATGCCTCCAAACACAGCCGAGGCTCCAGCTTGCTGCGAAGGCGCAACGTCTAATGCACGGGCAATGGTTAAGGGCAGCAGAATGCAAAAGGCGAAACTGGTCGACGCAGCGGCGAACAGGTACAGGCTCAAATCGTATTGAAACCATGCCGCAACCATTCCTACAGCACCTAGGCCCTGAGCGAGCAAGCCCACTTTGAGACGCTGCGCCTCGGTAAAATACGCGACCGCTTTGCCTGCGGCAAAAAATGCCGAAGCAACCAGCGCTGCCCAGGCTGAAAGGATCGTCCCGATGGTCGATGTGGGTAACTGGAATACGCCGTCAAGGATGAATGCCTTGCTGAGGTTTAACGGGGTAACGGCGCTTTGAATCAATATGCCCATCAGCAATGCGCTGACGAACCTCGGCTGCCTCCAAAGGGCGGTAGCCGCAGTTGAGCCGGGTGGATTCTTGGGCTCTTCTGTGCGCTGGAAGAAAAGCCAGAGGCTGACGACTAGAAGCCCTCCCGCCAGCGTGCCCATTACCCCTCTCCAACCCCAGGCTGAGGCTGAAAGCATCAGTACCAGCGGACCCAACGCAGCAAGTACGCTGATGCCGGCATACAGGTAAGCCGTCGTACTTTGAAATTTCGTTTGACCTAATTGCTGGTGAAGCCATAAGCGCGAGGCTGTAGTTGCCAGTGCGTTGGCCGCAAACATTGCAATAAGGGCAATTGAAAGCATCAAGCGGCTTGCGGTGAAAGTCGTCGCCAAGCATAGAAGCGCAACCAGTGTTGAGCCGGTGGCTAGACTGAGTGAGGCACCTGCTCGGTTGATTAAAGGCGTTGAGAGCCACTGACTCAAGGCGAAAACAGCGAGGCAAAGAGCGAGCATGCTTTGAAAGTAAGCCGCCGACACATTCAGGTCTTGGGCTATAAACGGGGAAAGAGGGACCAAAGCATCGAATACAACAGCGCTGACCAGCGTCCTGCCCATTACTACTTTAAGGGCCGTTGTCACTGGCTGATGCTCCAATCCCTCCCTGTCACTGCTACGTGCTCACTGCGCGTAGAGCAGTGATGGGTTCGTTAGCCTCGGCTCTGGCTTGGCTGCCTTCGAGCCATAGCGCTATCACTTCCCTGTGCTGCGGGTATCGCTCGATCAAAAAGAGCTCAAGTTCCTTCCAAGCGCGCAGCTCCAACCAATGGTTGACTTGGGACAGCTCGCGATGAGGAAAGGACAGGTCCATATGTAGACGAACAGCGGAATATTTATCGGGTGTAGCGTGATCGCACACCGACTCCAGATTCGGAACATCGACGCCCATAACGCACCTCCATTTCATATCTGCTTAAGGTTTGTTGCGTGGTTGCAACAACAAAACCCTAATCCGAAGGGAGGTTTAATGATGTCAGGCGCGTCCGATCTTTATTTCTGAATATGTCCCCTCACGACGAACAACTGATCTCCAAATGCTTGCCCCAATCCGGCGGCCGCTGCGCGTATTGTTCCATTCCCGCCTGTTCCTCAAACGGCTTGGAAAGCACCTCATGCAGCCGCCGCACTTCGCTGTAATCGCCTGATTCTGCGGCGGTGATAGCGTTCTGTGCCAGGTAGTTGCGCAGGATGTACAACGGGTTCACTGCGTGCATCCGCTCACGGCGCTGCTCTTCGCTGCAGTTCCCGTCCCGTGCGACACGTTCCTTGTACTGCTCGGCCCAGGCGTCAAACCCGGCCATGTCGACAAAATCATCGCGCAACCGCGCCACGGCCAGCGCCGCGGATTCATCCCCCAAACGGCGGAAGAACAGGGTGTAGTCCACGCCGCTGTTCTGCATCAGCTTGAGCAGGCGCTCCACCAATTTCTGGTCGTCGTCTTCGGCGGTGGTCAGCCCCAGGCGGCGGCGCATCAGGTCGAGGTAGTGGGCCTGGTAGAACGGCAGGTATAGGCCCAGGGCTTCCTTCAAGGCTTCAACGCTGATAAACGGCGTCAGCGCCTGGGCCAGCGCGCTGAGGTTCCACTGGCCAATCGGAACTTGGTTGCTAAACGAGTAGCGTCCTTCATGGTCGGAATGGTTGCAGATGAAGTGCGCGTCAAAATCATCCAGAAACGCAAACGGCCCGAAGTCGAAGGTGATGCCCAGGATCGACATGTTGTCGGTGTTCATCACGCCATGGCAGAAGCCATAGGCCTGCCATTTGGCGATCATCTCGGCATTGCGTTCGACGATTTCGCGGTACATCGCGAGGTAAGGTTCAGGCTGTTCCTTGCACTCGGGGTAGTGCAGTGAAAGCACGTGCTCGGCCAGTTCCGCCTGCTGCTCTGGTTTCTTGGTGTAGTAGAAATATTCGAAATGCCCGAAGCGGATATGGCTCGGCGCCAGGCGCAGCACCATCGCCCCGCGCTCCTGTTTTTCGCGCCATACCGGCGTGCTGGAGCCGATCACGCACAGCGCACGGCTACTGGGGATGCCCAGCGCGTGGAGTGCTTCAGAGGCAAGAAACTCCCGAATCGACGAGCGCAAAACCGCACGGCCATCGCCCATCCGCGAGTAAGGCGTCATTCCGGCGCCCTTGAGGTGCAGGTCCCAGTGTTCGCCGGCCTGGTTGTACACCTCGCCGAGCAACAACCCACGGCCATCGCCCAACTGCGGGGTATAGCCGCCAAATTGATGCCCGGAATAGACCATCGCACGCGGCTCAGCTTCGGCCCACAGCTTGTGGCCGCCGAACAGCTCGGCGAATACCGGCGTGTCGGCCACTGTCGGGTCGAGGTCGAGCAGGGCCATGGCGGCATCGCTCGCCACGACAAGGCGCGGCTCGTCGAGGGGCTCGGGCAAAACGTGGGTTGAGAACGCGTCGCCCAGGCGTGCGAAGCGGTTGTCGAAGGTCAGTTCGTCGAGGGCTTTCACCGGCCATCTCCAGCAGAATGTCCGAACATTCTGCTGGGGATAGGGCGTTTAGTCGAGTTTGCTCGGTGGCGGTTCCGGCGCGTCTTCGACTTTACCGGGCGGCGGCTCGGGGGCGTCCTGCTCTGCGGCAGGCGCGGCGATGGTCTTGCGATCATCCTCGACCGGCACCAGTTTGTACTCCTGGCCGTGCATGTTCTTGAGGTACACCTCCATCTGCCGGAACGAGATGTTGATGTGCTGCTTCTTGAACTCGCGGTTGATATAGCGGTTGACCTCGTCCAGCACCGGGTTGCGGTCACCGAGGTCGCGCACGTGCATGCGCAGCTCGTGGTCGAGGGTGCTTTCGCCGAAGTTGAGGAAGTACACGTGAGGTTCCGGCTCCTTCAGAACCCGTGGGTTTTCCCTGGCAGCCTTGAGCAGCAATTCCCTCACAAGGTCCAGATCAGAGCCGTAGTCCACGCCCAGCTTCAGGGTGACGCGGGTGATGGTGTCGGTCAGCGACCAGTTGATCAGTTGCCCGGTAATGAACGTCTTGTTCGGGACAATGATGTCCTTGCGGTCGAAGTCGGTGATGGTGGTGGCGCGGATGCGGATCTTGCTCACCGTGCCCGACAGGTTGCCGATGGTGATGGTGTCGCCGATACGCACCGGGCGTTCGAACAGGATCATGATGCCGGAGATGAAGTTGGCGAAGATCTCCTGCATGCCGAAGCCCAGGCCCACCGACAGTGCGGCCACCAGCCATTGCAACTTGTCCCAGCTCACGCCGAGGGTAGACAGGGTAGACACGAAGCCCACGCCGGCAATCACATAGGACAGCAAGGTGGTGGTGGCGTAGGCGCTGCCCTGGGCCAGGTCCAGCTTGGACAGTACCAGCACCTCCAGCAGACCGGGCAGGTTGCGCGCCAGGGCGAAGGTGATGCCGATGATGATCAGCGCGCCGAGCAAGTCGCCGATGCTGATAGGCACCATGCTGATATTCGCACCCGTGCCGCTGGTGTATTCGTACAGCGTTACGTTATCCAGGTAGGAAAACACCGAGATCAGGTCCGACCACACCCAGTACAGCGCGGCGATAAAGCCGCCAAGCAGGGCCAGGCGGATCAGGCGCATGGACTGTTCGTTGACCTGTTCGATGTCCAGGGTCGGTTCTTCGATCACGGCTTCGCCATCACCGGCTTCCTTGGCGGCCTGGCGTTTGGCCAGGGCTCGGGCATAGGCCAGGCGGCGGGCGGCAACGCCCAGGCCACGCACGAAGGTGGCTTTCGATCACCAGCCAGAACATCAGCAGGTACAGGGTGTTGATCAACCGGTCGCTGAGTTTCAGGGCGGTGTAGTAGTAGCCGAAGCACACGGCAATAAACAGCGCGATGGGCAGTGCGGTAAACAGCAGGCCCACGGCTTTGCGGAACAGCGAGGCTTTTTCGTGGGTCGGGCTGTGCAACAGCAGGCGCCCGAGTAGCCAGGCCATCAGCGCATAGCACGTCAGGACCACGGCGATGCCTAGCACGTCGTCGGCCAGTGCCGCCGGTTGATGTTCGGCAATCGCCACCACGGCCACCAGGGCCAGTACGACCAGGCCGAGTTTACGCACCCAGCCTTGCAGGAATTCGACCTGGGGTTTTTCCCAGCGAAAATGCAGTTCGGCCACGCCGCCCGGCGCCAGGATGCGGTAGGCGGTGTAGAACACCAGCCACGCCTGGGCGATCTGCAGCAATGCCGCGCCCAGGTTGGCGTTTTGCCCACGGGCGTCGATTTGCAACGCATAACCGCACAGCGCCAGGCCCAGGGCTACCGGCATCGCCAGCAGGATATTCACCAGGATCGCCTGCGGCGTGTGCCACTGGCTGTCGCGTTTGAAGTGGCCGATGTCCAGGTGGACCCTTTTCAGGCGGGCGTACAGCGCGGTGCGCCGCCACAGCAGGAAGCCGATCAACAGCAACAGCGGCAGGAACAGCAATGGGCGCTGGGTCAGGCCGTCATACAGCTCACTGACGCTGGAGGCCCAGGGCAGGGTGGTGACTTGCTTGCTCAGGTGCGCCGGCACGGTCTCCAGCCACTCGGTGTCTAGCGGCTTGTTGCTCGGGATCCAGAACATCTGCTCGTCGAGCGTGGCGCGCAGGGTGGTGGCGGTGCTGAGCAGTTGTTTCTGGTTGAGTTGCAGGGTGATGGATTCGTTGAGCAGTGCACTCAGCTCGCGGCTCAGGCGCTCCAACAGGTCGCTGCGGGTGACCGCCAGTTCCAGCAGGGTGCGGCGCAGTTGCGGGGTGACGTCGTCCGGTGGCTGGTTGGCCAGCAGGTTGTCGACATAAGCACTGGGGGAACTGATCAGTTCGCGTTGCTGGTTGACCTCGAACTGGTACAGGCGAATGTTGGCAATGTCGTCGGCCAGGTCACGGTCCACGGTCAGGCGCGGCAGTGCCTGTTTTTGCTTATACAGAATCTTCGACAGCAGCAGGCTGCCCTTGAGCACACTGATTTGCTCATCCAGGGCTGAGTCGCTCTGGGTCACGGTGTCCAGTTGCTGCTTGGTTTGCAGGTTCTTCTGGGTCAGGTCGTTGAGGCGGTCGGTGCTTTTGAGCAGGTAGTCGGAGAGCTTCAGGTTGGCCGCACTTTCCGTGGCCAACAGGCTGCTGCCTCCGGCCTTTTGCGCTTCGATGGACTGCTGGGTCACGGTCTGTTGGGACTGGGCCAGGCGCTTCTGGTTGATCAGGGTTTGCAGGTCCTGGATCTCTTGTTCCAGGCGCGCGATTTTTTCCACCACCAGGTCATGCTGGCTGTTGCCCAGGTCTTGCAACTGGCTGTTGCCGGCCAGTTCCTGGCGGCGCAGGGGGATCAGGGCATTGAGTGCGGCGAGCTCGGCGTTCAGTTGGTTGCGTTGGTCGCTGTTAAGCGCTTTGCCATTGTCCTTGCCGGCCTTTAGCGTCGAATTGATCTGCAGAATGCGCGTCTGGCTGCTGCTGATTTCGGTCTGGGCGCGTTCGGGGCGGGTCTGGGCGGCGATGGTCAGGCTGTTGGCTTCGGCCAGGTCTTTTTGCAGGTCGCCTTGCTGGGTGGTGCGCTGCACCAGCAATTGCTCAAGCTGCGGCACCGGCAGCGTGGCATAGCGCTGGGCCACCGGGATGATTTTGGTAGCCTTGAGGCGGGTCAGCTCGCGCTGGTTTTCGCTGGTCTGGCGCGGCGCGTCTTCCAGCTGGCGCTTGAGCTCGACCAGGCGCTGCTCGTAATCCTGCTGGTTGCCCAGATACGTCAGGGTCTGCTGCAGGATGGTTTGCAGCGCCTTCATGTCGGCGTCGGGCAGCTTGCGGTCGGGCAGCTTGTCCAGGGTTTGCTGGATGGCATCGGCGCTGGGCGGGTCGGCGGCGTAGACGCTGCCGAAACAAAGGGTCAGGCCCAGTAGGGCAGTGGCGAGAAACGTGCGCAGGGTTGGCATAGACACCGGTCTTGCAAGGTGAAGAATCGGGAGCGTGCTGTCGCTCCGCAGTTTAGAGGAAGAGTCCGGGGCCCGGGCGACTTCCTTCGGGGAATCTGACGCCCACTTTGCCGATCTTGTTCCCGTCCATGACCGCGACGGTCCAGATGGTGTTGTTCCACTCCACCTGGTCGCCGACGATGGGGGCGCCACCGACTTTTTGGGTGATGAAGCTGCTCAGTGGCATGTCCGGATCGATACCCTCCAACTTCAGGCCGTACAGGGCCGAAACCGCGCCCAGCTGGGCGTCGCCTTCCAGCACGAAGTCGCCGAAGAAGCGCAGGTCGAGGCCGCGTTGCGGTGCCTGGCTGAACAGTTTGCCGAGGGCTGGCAGGTTGTGTTCATGGCCGATCACACAGAGCAGATCGTCGACTTCCAGCACCGTACTACCCGACGGATGGAGCAGTTGCTGGCCACGAAACAGTGCCGCAATCCGCGTGCCCTCGGGCATTTTCAGCTCGCGCAGGGCTGCGCCGATGCACCATTTTTCGGCGCCCAGGCGGTACACGAACAGCTCCCACTCGCTGGTAACGTGTACTTCCAGGGCTGCGCGGGAGATCGGCGCCGGGTCCGGTGGTACGGTCACTTTCAGCAACTTGGCCACCCACGGCAGGCTCGTGCCTTGTACCAGCAGCGACACCAGCACGATAAAGAACGCCAGGTTGAAGTACAGCTGCGCATGGGGCAGGCCGGCCATCAGCGGGAACACCGCGAGAATGATCGGCACCGCGCCGCGCAGGCCGACCCACGCGATAAAGCCTTTTTCGCGACCGTGGAATGCCTTGAACGGCAGCAGGCCGACCATCACCGACAACGGCCGCGCAAACAGGATCATCCACAGCGCCAAGCCCAGGGCCGGCAGGGCGATTGGCAGCAAATCATGGGGCGTGACCAACAGGCCCAGCACCAGGAACATGCCGATCTGTGCGAGCCAGGCCATGCCGTCGAGCATATGCAAGATGCCATGACGGCTGCGCACCGGGCGGTTGCCGATCACCAGGCCGCACAGGTAAACGGCGAGGAAACCGCTGCCGTGCAAGGCGTTGGTCAGGGCGAAGACGAACAGGCCACCGGCGATCACCAGGATCGGATACAGGCCGGTGGCCAGGTTGATGCGGTTGACCATCTGCAGCATCAGCCAGCCGCCGCCCAGGCCAACCATGCCGCCGATGCCGAATTCGCGCACCAGATGCGTCAGCAGGCTCCAGTGCAGGCCGGTCTGGCCGCTGGCGAGCATGTCGATCAGGGTGACGGTGAGGAACACCGCCATTGGGTCGTTGCTGCCGGATTCGATTTCCAGCGTGGCGGTAACCCGTTCGTTCAGGCCCTTGCCGCCGAGCAGCGAGAATACCGCCGCGGCGTCGGTGGAACCGACAATCGCGCCAATCAACAAGCCTTGGATAATATTGAGGTCAAACAGCCAGGCTGCCGCCATGCCGGTGAGGCCGGTGGTGATCAACACCCCCACCGTGGCCAGGGACAACGCCGGCCAGAGTGCCACGCGGAAACTCGCCACCCGCGTGCGCAAGCCACCGTCGAGCAGGATCACGGCCAGTGCGAGGTTGCCCACCAGGTAGGCGGTCGGGTAGTTGTCGAAAATGATGCCGCCGCCATCGACGCCGGCGACCATGCCCACGGCCAGGATGATCACCAGGATCGGAATCCCCAGGCGCGACGAAAGAGAACTCACCAGAATGCTCGCACTCACCAGCAACGCGCCGATCAAGAACAGGCTGTTGATGGTCGTCGCATTCAAAGGCAGTACTCCATAAGCAAACAAGACGGGACGCAAACTGACCATGCAGTCTGCGTGCCAGGGATTCTAACCTGTTGAATTGCGGTGCTGTCAAAAAGCTTTTAACGCCGGGCGCAGATCTGAATGTGGGAGGGGGCAGGCCCCTCCCACATTTTTAACTGAGTGCATTCAGTTAGAGGCGGAACCGCCCCACCATCCCATTCAAATCCACCGCCAACCGCGACAACTCACTGCTCGCCGCACTGGTCTGGCTGGCGCCGGTCGCCGACTGCACCGACAGGTCACGAATGTTCACCAGGTTGCGGTCTACTTCCCGTGCCACCTGCGCCTGCTCTTCCGCTGCGCTGGCGATCACCAGGTTACGTTCATTGATCTGCACAATCGCCGTGTTGATGGTGTCCAGCGACATCCCTGCGCCTTTGGCGATGTTCAGTGTCGATTCAGCACGTTCGGTGCTGTTACGCATCGAGTCCACCGCGTGCTCGGTGCCGGCCTGGATACTGCCGATCATCCGCTCGATCTCGCTGGTGGACTGCTGGGTGCGATGGGCGAGGGCGCGTACTTCATCGGCCACCACCGCAAACCCACGCCCGGCTTCACCGGCGCGCGCTGCTTCGATGGCGGCATTCAGGGCCAGCAGGTTGGTCTGGTCGGCCAGACCGCGAATCACGTCCAGCACCTTGCCGATATCCCGCGACTCATTGGCCAGGTCGCCAATCAGCGTGGCGGTGGCTTGTACGTCGCCGCTCATGCGTTCGATGGCGCTGACGGTTTCCTGTACCAGGTCACGGCCATCGCCGGCCGAAGAGGTGGCATTGCGCGAGGCTTCGGAAGTGCTCACCGCATTGCGCGCAACTTCTTCGACAGCGCTGGTCATCTCGTTGACGGCGGTGGCGGCTTGCTCGATTTCGTTGTTCTGCTGGGTCAGGCCACGGGCGCTTTCGTCGGTGACGGCGTTCAGCTCTTCGGCGGCGGAAGCCAACTGGGTGGCAGAGCCGGCGATGCGTTGCAGGGTGTCGCGCAGCTTGTCCTGCATCTTGGCCATGGCGGCGAGCAGGCGTCCGGCTTCGTCGTTGCCATCAACCTTGATCGGCCGCGTCAGGTTACCTTCGGCCACTTCTTCGGCGGCTTCCAGCGCTTGGGCGATCGGGACGGTGATGCTGCGGGTCAACAGCCAGGCAAACAGCACGGTCAGCGCCGTGGCGATCACCAGCAGGCCCACGACCAGGTCGAAGGCCGCGTTGTATTGGTCTTCCGCCTCCTGGTTAGTCGCCAGTGCCATCTTGTTCTTGATGTCCAGCAAACGGGTGAGCACTGCGTTGACCTGCTCGGAGTTGCTCAGCAGCTCGGTATTGAGCAGCGTACGCAACTCTTCCACCTGATTGGCGCGGGACAGGCTCTTCATGCGCTCTTCGATCTGATGGTACTGGCCGAGCAAGCGCACGTATTCGTTGTAGGTGGAGCGCTCTTCGCTGCTTTCGATCAGTTTTTCGTAGACGTCCTGGGCGGTGCGGATCTGCTGGTTGCGCAGCTCGAAGGACTCCAGGGTCTTTTGCTGTACGTCCGGCTCGCGGTTGGTCAGCAAGCGGTACGACAGCACCCGCAGGCGCAGGGTCAGTTGGGTGAACTCATCAAGCGCACGGATGCTTGGCACGCTGGACAGGGTGATATCTTCGGTCGCGCCACGGATCTTGCTCATCTGGTTCAGGGCGAACACACCGAGAAACAGCATCAGTGCACCAATAAACGCAAAGCCGAGGAAGGCCCTCGGAGCGATATTCATATTACGAAGCGACATGCGGGAATCCTGGGGAGAAGCGCGATCCGTGCGGGGGGTGAGACGGGGTGTGCTTCTCTATCGGTCCTACGACTAAAGTCTAAAGGGGCGTGTGCGTTTTTGTCGCATCTGACGAGGGGTTTGGCCGATTCAGGAACCAGATCGGGTAAATGCAGTCACTAAGGCTCGAAAGTGCGGCCCGGCCCTTAAAAATCGGGCTGCGCGCCGGGGATAACCCTGGCATACGAGGTGAATTTTCTTTATCGTCACCGCCCTTTGAAAAAGCCCGAGAAATCAAAATGTTAGAAGCATCCCTCAGCCAATTGGAACAACTGGTCAGCGACCTGGTACAGCAGAATCAAGACCTGCTGGGCCGCAACGAATCCCTCAAGGCCGAACTGGCCAACGCCAAGGATGAGAACGACAGCCTGCAACTGAGCCTGATGGAACAGGAAGAAAAACACGGCGCTACCGCTGCCCGTATCCAGGCGTTGGTTGAGCGTGTGAGCGCAGGGCCTGTCAGCGCATGAATGAAGGGATAAAGGTCGTTTCGATTCTCGGAGAGGATTACTCGATCAAGGCGCCAGCGGGGGAAGACAAGACCCTGATGCACGCCGTGACCATGCTCAAGGCCTCCCTGGCCACCACCAAGAAAAAGTACCCGACCCTGATCGGTGACAAATTACTGGTGCTGGCGGCGCTGAACCTGTGCGCCGAGCAGATCGAATTGCAGCAGGCTCATCAACAGGAACTCGACCGTTACCAAGAGCAAGTCAGCGCCACGGTCGATGTAATCTCCAAGGTGATTGGGCAGCCATAGTAAAAGCATGCTGGCGCGCAACGTTTTTCAGCGCGCGCCAGGCTTTTTCCGATGTTTACTCGTACACGATTTCGATGCTGTATTCGTCGTAGGTTTTAAATTTGTAAACTTTGTTAATTACTGTTGTCTTATTTCCCAAAACGTCCAGGACATCGCCTGCGTTGGCATAGATCAAGTATTCATCAAGCGTTATAGCTTTTGCGATCGAAGGATCGCCGCTCTTATGGACGAGAGTAATTTTCGGGGCGGTTTTCATGTTGATTCCTCAAAATGGGCAGCAGTAGGTCATTGGTATGGAAGCCAGTGTGAACACGCTCTCAACACCTGAAAGCCTACCCCTTGAAAAGTCTCCTCGGTAACTGTCAGAAATCACAGTTGTTTAGAACTCTTGTTCATTAGCTCGCACGCCCAGACTATTTCGCCGCTATTAGAACCACGCATCCTGCATCCCCAGGCACGTATCATCGCGTGCCTCCAGAATCGCCAGTTCATGATGGCAGCCCGGTACTTCCCAGGTCAGGAAGTAACGGGCGGCCTGGAGCTTGCCTTTATAGAAGGCAACATCCGCCGCATTGCCCCTGGCCAGCCCTTCTTCGGCGCGAATCGCCTGCTCCAGCCAGCGCCAGCCAATCACCGTATGCCCGAACACTTTCAGGTACAGCGCCGAGTTCGCCAGGCTGCTGTTGACCTTGCCGTGGGCGAGATCCGTCAGCAGACCCAGGGTGACTTGTTGCAGGCGCGCTACCAGGTGTTCAAGCGGTTCTCTGATGGCGGTAAGTGATGGGTACTCCTGGGCGCGGGCGCCGGTTTCGGCGATCAGGCGGATCAGTTGCTTTAGCCCCGCGCCGCCATTCTGCGCCAGCTTGCGCCCGAGCAAATCCAGGGACTGGATGCCGTGGGTGCCTTCGTGGATCGGGTTCAGGCGGTTGTCGCGGTAGTACTGTTCCACCGGGTATTCGCGGGTGTAGCCGTGGCCGCCGAGGATCTGGATCGCCAGTTCGTTAGCCTTGAGGCAGAACTCCGAGGGCCAGGATTTGACGATGGGCGTGAGCAGGTCCAGCAGCTCGTGGGCCTGTTTGCGCTCGGTCTCGGTTGCCAGTGTGGTGGTGTCATCGAATAGGCGCGCGGCGTACAGGCCTAGGTCGAAGGCGCCTTCGACGTAGGCTTTTTGGGTCAGCAGCATGCGCTTGATGTCGGCGTGCTGGATGATCGACACCGGCGCCGTTGTAGGATCTTTGCTGTCGGGCAGGCGCCCTTGCGGGCGTTCGCGGGCGTATTCCAGGGAATACAGGTAGCCGGCGTAACCGAGCATGACCGCGCCCATGCCGACGCCGATGCGCGCTTCGTTCATCATCTGGAACATGCAGCTCAGCCCCTGGTGTGGCTTGCCCACCAGATAGCCGACACAGTTGCCGTTATCGCCGAAATTCAGCGCGGTCGACGTGGTGCCGCGCCAGCCCATCTTGTGAAACAGCCCGGCCAACAACACGTCGTTGCGTGCACCGAGGCTGCCGTCATCGTTGACCAGGAATTTGGGCACGATAAACAGCGAAATGCCCTTCACCCCGGCCGGCGCGTCCGGCAGCTTGGCCAGCACCATGTGCACGATGTTTTCCGACAGCGGATGGTCGCCCCCGGAGATAAAGATCTTGTTGCCCTTGAGGCGATAGCTGCCGTCAGCCGCAGGTTCGGCGCGTGTACGAATATCCGACAGCGATGAGCCCGCGTGGGGTTCGGTCAGGGCCATGGTGCCGAAGAAGCGTCCGTTCGATCATCGGTTGCAGGAAGCGTTGCTTCTGCTCCTCGGTGCCGAAGCTTTCGATCAGGTTGGCCGCGCCCATGGTCAGGAACGGGTAGGAAGTAGACGCTGCGTTGGCCGACTGGAAGTGCGCAAAGCAGGCCTGGGACAGCAAGGTCGGCAGTTGCATGCCACCGGCTTCGAAACTGCGGGCGGCATTGAGGAAGCCGGCCTCCAGGAAGGCATCCACGGCCGGTTTGACTTCCGGGATCAGGATCGCCTGACCGTCTTCGTAGCGCGGTTCGTTTTCGTCGTTTTTGCGGTTATGCGGCGCGAAATATTTTTCGGCGATGGAGCGGGCCGTGCTGATGGCCGCATCGAAGGTTTCGCGGTTGTGCTCGGCAAACCGCTCGCGCTGGGTCAGGCCCTCGGCATCGAGGACTTCGTACAGCTCGAAAGCCAGATTGCGGGAACTGAGCAGCGTCTCGGACATGGCGGCTTACCTTTGGAGGAATTGGCCTGAGTCTAAGTGTGCGAATGGAGGGTGGATAGCAAGATTGATCTGGGTGATGGAGGACCAGAATGTGGGAGGGGGCTTGCCCCCGATTGCGGTGTGTCAGCCAGAGATAGGTTGGCTGATCCACTGCAATCGGGGGCAAGCCCCCTCCCACATTAGTTAGCCGATGGTCATCAGGCTGGCGTTGCCGCCCGCCGCAGCGGTGTTGACGCTCAACGCCCGCTCGATCACCAGGCGCTCCAGCGCGATCGCCGTTTCGCCCTGCGACAAACCGTGTACGCCGACAATCGCCCCACCACGCTGTGCCACTTGCTGGCACACCGCACGCAGTTGGTCGGAATCACCGTGATGCAGGACCGCGTCAAACACCACCTCGTCCTTGGTCCAGTCAGCCACGCGCTTGATCTTCGCCTGAATATCCTTAGGCAGGCGTGGGAACAAGGCCTTGGTCAGGTCAGTTTCCGGCCATACCGCAGAACCACCCACCGCCAGCACTGCCGCCAGTTGCGTCAACAGATCGCCTTCCACGTCCGCCAGGCACAACACGTGCTCGCGGGGCAGGATGGCGTAGCTGTTGCGCTCGCCGGTCGGGCCGGCCAGTTGGCGGGTGATACCGCTCTGGGACTGCGCGGCGAACTGGCTGCACAGGGCACTCAGCTCGCTGAACGACTGGCTGTCAGCCCAGGCTTTCAGGGCGGTCAGCGGTTGGCTCATGGCGTCGCGCAGACGTACATCCGGTGCAGCCAACTTGTCGCCACGTATGAAGGATTGCTCGATCGCATCGGTAGGACGAGTCGACAGCAGGCGGTACAGGTACAGCGGGCCACCGGCTTTCGGGCCGGTACCCGACAAGCCTTCGCCGCCGAACGGTTGCACGCCGACCACGGCACCCACGATGTTACGGTTCACGTAGACGTTACCAGCATTGACGTTGTCGATCACCTTGGCGATGGTCTCGTCGATACGGGTATGCACGCCCAGGGTCAGGCCGTAACCGGATGCGTTGATCTGGCCGATCAGTTGGTCGATCTCTTTACGCTTGTAGCGCACCACGTGCAGCACCGGGCCGAAGATCTCGCGTTGCAGCTCGTCGAAGCTTTCCAGCTCGATCAGGGTTGGCATCACGAAGGTGCCGCGCTTGACCTCTTCACCATCGGCAATCGCCACTTGGTACACATTGCGGCCTTTGTCGCGCATGGCCTGGATGTGTTTCTCGATGCCGGCCTTGGCTTCGGCGTCGATCACCGGGCCAATGTCTACCGACAGGCGTTCCGGGTTACCGAGGCGGCATTCAGCCATGGCGCCCTTGAGCATTTCGATGACGCGGTCTGCCGAATCTTCCTGCAGGCACAGTACACGCAGGGCCGAGCAACGCTGGCCGGCACTGTCGAAGGCCGAAGAGACTACGTCGATAACCACCTGCTCGGTCAGCGCCGAAGAATCCACGATCATCGCGTTCTGGCCACCGGTTTCGGCGATCAACGGGATCGGACGACCCTGGGCATCCAGACGACCGGCGACATTGCGTTGCAGCAGGCGCGCCACTTCGGTGGAGCCGGTGAACATCACGCCTTTGACGCGATCATCACCCACCAGGCGGGCACCCACGCTTTCGCCCTGGCCCGGCAGCAGTTGCAGCACGCCTTCCGGAATACCGGCTTCCAGCAGGATGCGCACGGCTTGTGCAGCGACCAGCGGGGTTTGCTCGGCAGGCTTGGCCAGTACCGGGTTGCCGGCGGCCAATGCGGCGGCAACTTGGCCACTGAAAATTGCCAGCGGGAAGTTCCATGGGCTGATGCAGACCACCGGGCCCAGTGGGCGGTGGGCATCATTGGTGAAGTCGTTACGGGCCTGTACGGCGTAGTAACGCAGGAAGTCCACGGCTTCACGCACTTCGGCAATGGCGTTGGCGAAGGTCTTGCCAGCTTCGCGAGCCAGCAGGCCCATCAGCGGCTGGATCTCGCCCTCCATCAGGTCAGCGGCGCGTTCCAGGATCGCAGCGCGTTCGGCGGGCGGAGTAGCCTGCCAGATCGGGCCCGCGTTGATGGCGCATTGAATCGCGTTGTCGACGTCTTCGACCGTGGCTTCTTGAACCTGGCCGACCACATCTCGCAGGTCAGACGGGTTCAATACCGGCGCAGACGGCTGGTCGCTGGAGGCGCAACCCAGCATCGGCGCAGCTTTCCAGTTGTTGTGTGCGGTCGCCAGCAAGGCGCAGGACAGCGACGCCAGGCGGTGTTCGTTGGCCAGGTCGATACCCGCCGAGTTGGCGCGGTCGCTGCCGTAAAGGTCACGCGGCAAGGGGATACGCGGGTGCGGCAAGCCGAAGCCGCCTTCCTGCGTAGCCATTTGCTCGATGCTGGCCACTGGGTCGGCCACCAGCTCCTGAATGGAGATGGACTGGTCGGCGATGCGATTGACGAACGAGGTGTTGGCGCCGTTTTCCAGCAGGCGTCGCACCAGATAAGCCAGGAGTGTTTCGTGGGTGCCGACCGGTGCGTACACGCGGCACGGACGGTTCAACTTGCCCTCGGCTACCTTGCCTACAACCTGTTCGTACAACGGCTCACCCATGCCGTGCAGGCATTGGAACTCGTACTGGCCGGGGTAATAGTTCTGGCCGGCGATATGGTAGATGGCCGACAGGGTATGGGCGTTGTGCGTGGCGAACTGCGGGTAGATGACTTCCGGCACCGACAGCAGTTTGCGTGCGCAGGCAATGTAGGAAACGTCGGTGTACACCTTGCGGGTGTAGACCGGGTAGCCTTCCAGGCCTTCGACCTGGGCGCGCTTGATTTCGCTGTCCCAGTACGCACCTTTTACCAGGCGGATCATCAGGCGATGGCGGCTGCGGCGCGCCAGGTCGATGACGTAGTCGATCACATACGGGCAACGTTTCTGGTAGGCCTGGATCACGAAACCGATGCCGTTCCAGCCGGTCAGTTGCGGCTCGAAGCACAGGCGCTCCAGCAGGTCCAGGGACAGCTCCAGGCGGTCGGCTTCTTCGGCATCGATGTTCAGGCCGATGTCATATTGCTTGGCCAGCAGGGTCAGGGACAGCAGGCGCGGGTACAACTCGTCCATCACACGCTCGTACTGCGCCCGGCTGTAACGCGGGTGCAGTGCCGACAGCTTGATGGAAATGCCCGGGCCTTCATAAATCCCACGACCGTGAGAGGCTTTGCCGATGGAGTGAATGGCTTGTTCGTACGACGCCAGGTATTTCTGGGCATCGTGTTCGGTGAGTGCGGCTTCACCGAGCATGTCGTAGGAATAGCGGAAACCTTTGGCTTCGAACTTGCTCGCGTTGGCCAGGGCTTCGGCGATGGTTTCGCCGGTGACGAACTGCTCGCCCATCAGGCGCATGGCCATGTCGACGCCCTTGCGGATCATCGGCTCGCCGCTCTTGCCGATGATGCGGCTCAGGGACGAGGTCAAGCCCGCTTCGTTATGGGTGGCGACCAGTTTACCGGTCAGCAGCAGGCCCCAGGTGGCGGCGTTGACGAACAGCGACGGGCTGTTGCCCAGGTGCGGGTGCCAGTTGCCGGTGCTGATCTTGTCGCGGATCAGCGCGTCACGGGTGCCTTTGTCCGGGATGCGCAGCAGCGCTTCGGCCAGGCACATCAGCGCCACGCCTTCCTGGGACGACAGCGAGAATTCTTGCAGCAGGCCCTGAACAATACCGGCACGGCCGCCGGCACTCTTTTGATTGCGCAGTTTCTCTGCAATGGAGGCGGCCAGCTTATTGGTAGCTTCGGCCATCGGGGCCGGCAGACGGGCCTGTTCGATCAGCATCGGTACCACTTCCGGCTCAGGGCGACGGTAAGCGGCGGTGATCGAGGCGCGCAGTACGGACTGCGGCAGGATGCTCTCGGCGAACTCAAGGAAGCATTGGTGCGCGTGGTCTGCCTGGACCTCGCCTGCATCATCGGCGTCCTTGCTGCTCAAGCCGTTGAGTTCGGTCAGGGTTGCACCACCCTCCAGTTTCTCCAGGTAATTGAAAATCGCCTGCTTGATCAGCCAGTGCGGCGTGCGATCAATGGAGGTCGCGGCAGCCTTCAGGCGTTCGCGGGTCGGGTCGTCAAGTTTGACCCCAAGGGTGGTCGTCGCCATTTTCTTATCCTCATGGGTGCCACTACCGAGTGGCATCAGCTGGCGGCAAGATTAGCTTTGCGCATCAAGAGGTGCAACCGGGTGCAACCTTTTTTATCCATGAAATTCTCGACGTTCATCCGAAATAAATTTGGCTACAACTGAATCCGCTTTGTCTTGGTGCATTTGCTTCTGACTTCGGCTGTTCTTGCTCCGAAAAGGAGCAAAAACAGGGCGTTTTGTCGATTTCATATCTGGGTGCAACTTATTCGAAAGAAACTGGTTGCACCTTATTTGCTTTGTTGAATAGCATTCGCGACCAAGGTGCAACCGTCGGTAAAACGAGGTTCATCGGCTGACGGCTTTCCTGGGGAAACGTCAGTCATAAATGCGCGGCACACAGGTTCGTTTACCCAGCTATACAGTGGGTAGCGTCTGTAAGACCGCTGCTACATAAAAACAAAGCCAGGGCGTCACTCATATGAGCGTTAGTAATCCAACCTTGATCACGTTCGTGATCTACATCGCAGCAATGGTGCTGATCGGCCTGATGGCCTATCGCTCCACCAACAACCTTTCCGATTACATCCTGGGCGGTCGCAGCCTCGGTAGCGTGGTGACAGCCTTGTCCGCCGGTGCTTCCGACATGAGCGGCTGGTTGTTGATGGGCCTGCCGGGCGCGATCTACATGTCCGGTCTGTCGGAAAGCTGGATCGCCATCGGCCTGATCGTCGGTGCTTACCTCAACTGGTTGTTCGTGGCCGGTCGCCTGCGGGTACAGACCGAGCACAACGGTGACGCCCTGACGCTGCCGGATTACTTCTCCAGCCGTTTCGAAGATAAAAGCGGCCTGCTGCGCATCATCTCTGCGGTCGTGATCCTGGTGTTCTTCACCATCTACTGCGCATCCGGCATCGTGGCCGGTGCCCGTCTGTTCGAAAGCACCTTCGGCATGTCCTACGAGACGGCGCTGTGGGCCGGTGCTGCGGCGACAATTGCCTACACCTTCATCGGTGGTTTCCTGGCAGTGAGCTGGACCGATACCGTGCAAGCCACGCTGATGATCTTCGCGTTGATCCTGACGCCCATCATCGTGCTGCTGGCCACCGGCGGTGTTGACACCACGTTCCTGGCGATTGAAGCCAAGGACCCAACCAGTTTCGACATGCTGAAAAACACCACCTTCATCGGCGTGATCTCGCTGATGGGCTGGGGCCTGGGCTACTTCGGCCAGCCGCACATCCTTGCGCGCTTCATGGCGGCGGATTCGGTCAAGTCGATCGCCAAGGCGCGTCGTATCTCCATGACCTGGATGATCCTGTGCCTGGCCGGTACTGTGGCCGTGGGCTTCTTCGGTATTGCCTACTTCTCGGCGCACCCAGAAGTGGCAGGTCCCGTGACCGAAAACCCTGAGCGTGTGTTTATCGAGCTGGCCAAAATCCTGTTCAACCCGTGGGTTGCCGGTGTCTTGCTGTCGGCGATCCTGGCGGCTGTAATGAGTACCTTGAGCTGCCAGTTGCTGGTGTGCTCCAGCGCCCTGACCGAAGACTTCTACAAAGCGTTTCTGCGCAAGAACGCCTCCCAGCTCGAACTGGTATGGATCGGTCGCCTGATGGTGCTGGTGGTTGCCCTGATCGCCATCGCCATGGCCGCCAACCCGGAAAACCGTGTACTGGGTCTGGTGAGCTACGCCTGGGCTGGTTTCGGTGCCGCATTCGGTCCTGTGGTCCTGATCTCGGTGATCTGGAAAGACATGACACGCAACGGCGCACTGGCCGGTATCCTGGTCGGCGCGATCACCGTGATCGTGTGGAAGCACTTCGAACTGTTGGGCCTGTACGAAATCATCCCAGGCTTCATCTTCGCCAGCCTCGCGATCTACTTCGTGAGCAAAATGGGCGCACCGACTGCCGGTATGGTTGAGCGTTTTGATGCAGCGGAAAAAGACTACAACCTCAATAAGTAATTCGTCTGGCGCTGAGCGTCCGATGAGTTGAAAAAAAGGCCCGCGTCCTACGGATGGCGGGCCTTTTTTTGTGCGTGTTTTTTCACGAGTTGAGGGCGATTCATACGCCCATGTGTAGGGCTTTACTGATTTATCGGACGCGCGCTCTGCAGGGCAAGGCAGTGGTGCAGAATCCACCGCCTACCCCTCGCAGAGAAACACCGGATGTTCGCTCCTGCCAATCAACATGCCTTTACCCTGACCCTTGACGGGGAACCGAGTGAACTCAAGGTATTTGAGTTTCACGGCGCCGAAGCCGTCAGCCAGCCCTATTGTTTTGACCTGGAGCTGGTCAGTGAGCAGCCCGACCTCGATTTGGAGAGCCTGCTGCATCGCCAGGTCTATCTCGGATTCGACGACCAGGGGCATGGCATTCATGGCCTGGTCTATCGGGTGGCGCAGGGCGATTCCGGGCGGCGCCTGACGCGTTATCAGATCCAGCTCGTGCCGCAGCTTGCGTATCTGCAGCACAGCAGTCACCAACGCATATTCCAGCACAAGACAGTGCCGCAGATCGTTGCGCTGGTGCTGGCGGAGCAGGGGGTCCATGCCGACCAATTCGAGTTTCACCTGAGTGGTGATTACCCCGAGCGCGAGTATTGCGTGCAATTCGGTGAAAGCGACCTGGCCTTCATTCAGCGGCTATGTGCCGAGCAGGGTATTCACTATCACTTCCGGCACTCGCCCGAACGGCATCTGCTGGTGTTTGGCGATGACCAGACCGTGTTCGCCCAGCCAGACCAGCCGACGCCCTATCAGCCAGGTTCCGGGATGGTGGCGGATACGCCTGCGATCAAGCGCTTTGTGGTGCAACTGGCAACCCGCACCACGGCGGTCAACCTGCGCGACTACGATTTCCGTAAGCCGAACCTGGTGTTGGAGAGTGGCGTTGCCGGCGCACACTCGCCACGGCTTGAAGAGCAGGGGTACCCCGGTCACTTTTCTGATCGGCCCCACGGTAAATACCTCGCGCAACGGGTGTTGGAGCGGCACCGTAGCGACTATCGAATTGCCCGTGGCAGCGGTGATGATCCCGCATTGGTCTGCGGCCATTTCCTCACGTTGACCGGTCACCCGCGTGACGCATGGAATGACTTGTGGCTGGTGACGCACGTTACCCACGAAGGTAAACAACCCCAGGTGCTGGAGGAGGCTGTGACCGAGGTTGCCGGTGGCGATTTTCGTCAGGGTTATCGCAATGAGTTTGTTGCCTCACCGTGGGACGTGATCTTTCGCCCGCCCTTGCCCGAGCAACCGCGGCCGACATTGGCGGGTTATCAAAACGCTGTGGTGACTGGCCCCGTCGACAGTGAAATTCATTGTGACGAATACGGGCGGGTCAAGGTGCAACTGGCCTGGGATCGACTCGGGGAGCACAACGACCATTCCAGCTGCTGGCTGCGGGTGGCCAGCGGTTGGGCCCATGACCGCTATGGTGCGGTACTTATTCCGCGAGTGGGTATGGAAGTGCTGGTGGGGTTCGTCAATGGTGATATGGACATGCCGCTGGTGATGGGTTGCCTGCCCAATGCGGCGACGGCGGTGCCCCTCGACCTGCCCGCAGACAAGACCCGCAGTGTCTTCCGTAGCCAGAGCAGCCCCGGCGGCGGTGGTTACAGCGAGCTGCGCATCGAAGACCGCAAGGGCGCCGAGGAAATCTACCTGCGCGCCCAGCGGGATTTTACCCAGCATGTGCTGCATGACCAGCGGGTGGAGGTCGACAATCAGCGTCGCATCAGGGTGGGTGGCGAGTCGCACCATGAACTGCAAGGTGAAGAGCAGCGCATTACCCACGGCAACCGCCTGATCGAACTCAAGCAGGATGATCACTTGGTCGTTGGTGGTTCGCAGCAGATGCGCGCCGGGCAGACCATTCAGATCGGCGCAGGGCAAAGCGTTGTGATTGACGCCGGGGCGAGCGTGACGATTCAGGCGGGCGGGCAATCGATCACCCTTTCGGCGGGCGGTATTTTCAGCAGCGTGCCGATCCAGCTTGGCGGCGGGCCTGCTCCGGCGGCGGCACCGTTGATGCCGGGGATTCAGGAAAAACTGCTGGCGATAATCCCCGCGCCGCTTAGCCTGGTGCAGGTGGCCAGCTTGAAACGTAGTGCGCCCTTTTGTGAGGAATGTGAGCGTTGCAGGAACGGGCAGTGCGCTGTCACCCATTCAACTCAGCCTTAAAAGGAATTTATCCCCATGTCTGAACGGTTGGTCCCCAGCGCCTGGCTGGCACAGGCTCCTTTGCTTGCGAATGAGCAGCTCTTCGTGGTGTTGAGCGCTGCCAGCGACGCCAAGCCGCTTGCCGCCTGGCGAAGCACCGCAGCTGGAATGCTGCCCCAACCCATCTGGGCTGGCACGGCTTACGCAGAATGGGAGGAGGTCATGCCTTACGTAGGCATTGTCTCGCCTGACAGTGCATTCCTCGAATGGGTGGCAACCACTGAAGCCCTGGATTGGGGTTGGCTGGCGGTGTCGTCCAGTTCGCTGGAACCCGTGCTCACGCACCTGCAAAGCTTGACCAAGGTCTACCTGCCGGACGGCCAAGAGGTGTTTTTGCGATTCTGGGATGGCACCCAGTTTCTGCCGATGTTGCAGGGCTTGGGTGATGAGGCGGCAAGCGTGTTGCCGGTTTTTCAGCGGTACCTGATCAATGGCCAACCGCTCACGGTTGCAACGGGGCCAGCGACCGAGGCCAAGGCCAGCCCTTGGTGGCGAGTCCCAGCAGCGCTGCAGGCGCACTTGGCAGGGCAATCACCGCAAACCCTGATCGACAACCTGCTGCAATGGCTGCAAGAGCAGCGCCCCGACCTGTACACCGCGTTCACACCGGCGACCTTGCAGCACAAGGTCGCTTACTGTGCCCGTCGGCCGGATATCAGCCATGAGGTGCTCACCGATTACCTGGCCTTAGAGTTGAGTTGAGCCCAGCGCCTGTTGCAGGTCGTCGATCAAGTCTTCAATCGCTTCGATGCCCACTGACAGGCGAATCATCTCCGGCTTCACACCAGCCTTGGCCTGTTCCTGTTCGTTCATCTGTCGATGGGTGGTGGACGCGGGGTGGCAGGCCAGGGACTTGGCGTCACCGATATTCACCAGGCGCTTGAAAATTTGCAGCGCATCGTAGAAGCGTACACCTGCTGCGTACCCGCCCTTCAGGCCGAAGGACAGGATCGCCGAGGG
Source organism: Pseudomonas arvensis (assembly GCF_056688935.1). Lineage (NCBI taxonomy): Bacteria > Pseudomonadati > Pseudomonadota > Gammaproteobacteria > Pseudomonadales > Pseudomonadaceae > Pseudomonas > Pseudomonas arvensis. The sequence continues at coordinate 507,442 of NZ_CP162038.1, forward strand.
TTTGCCTTGCAGGTATTTGTGCGCCAATGCGTGATGGGGGTGATCCGGCAGCCCCGCATAGCTGACCCATTCCACATCGGCATGGCCTTGCAGGAACTGCGCGACCTTGAGGGCGTTTTCCGTATGACGCTCCATGCGCAGGGCCAGGGTTTCCAAGCCTTGCAGCAGCAGAAAGGCGTTCATGGGCGCCAGGGCTGCGCCGGTGTTACGCAACGGCACCGTGCGGGCGCGGGCGATGAAGGCGGCTGGGCCGAATTTTTCGGTGTAGACCACGCCGTGGTAAGCCGGCTCGGGCTGGTTGAGGCCGGGGAATTTTTCCGGGTATTGGGTCCAGGGGAAGGTGCCGCTGTCAACGATCGCACCGCCCAGGGAGTTGCCGTGGCCGCCGATGTATTTGGTCAGCGAGTGCACAACGATGTCGGCGCCGAACTGGATCGGCTTGCACAGGATGGGCGTGGCTACGGTGTTATCCACCATCAGCGGCACACCACGGGCATGGGCGACGTCCGCCAGGGCTTCGATGTCGATGATATTGCCCGCCGGGTTGCCGATGCTTTCGCAATACACCAGCTTGGTGTTGTCATCGATCAGTTCGGCGATGGCAGCGGCACTGTCGTCGCGGGCGAAACGTACGTCGACGCCAAAGCTCGGCAGCAAATGGGCGAACAGCGTGTAGGTGCCGCCGTAGAGCTGCGGGGTGGTGACGATGTTGTCGCCGGCGCGGGTGAGGGTCTGGATCGCGTAGTGAATGGCCGCGCTGCCGGCCGATACGACCAGGGCCGCGATACCCCCTTCGAGGGCGGCGATGCGTTGCTCCAGCACATCATTGGTCGGGTTCATGATGCGTGTGTAGATATTGCCGGGCACGTCCAGATTGAACAGGTCGGCACCGTGCTGGGCGTTATCGAATTCGAATGCGACGTTCTGGTAGATCGGCACGGCGACGGCCTTGGTGGTCGGGTCCGACTTGAAGGCGTGGTGCAGTGCGATGGTGGCGTCTTTCATGATTGTTATTGACCTCCCTGGATAGTGGATCGCCACAATAAATCCGCCCTGGGCCAGCCATTAGATTTTTTTCAGCCCGCGTCCTGGCTTTAGGGCATAAGCACCGCCCGGCACGCCGCCCTGCACCTTTGCCCTCGTAGAAGGTAAACTTCGCCCCCTGCGCAGGAGCAACCATGAATTATCGTCACGCCTTTCACGCCGGCAACCACGCCGATGTCTTCAAACACCTGACCTTGACCCGCCTCATCGCCCTGATGTCGCGCAAGGAGCAGCCGTTCGCCTACCTCGACACCCACGCCGGGATTGGTCTGTACGATTTGCAAGGCGATCAGGCCAACCGCACCGGTGAGTACCTGGAAGGCATCGCGCGCCTGTGGGGCGAAAGCGATCTGCCGCCGCTGACAGCCGATTACATGCGCGTGCTGCACGAGATGAACCCGGACGGTCAGTTGCGCTACTACCCAGGCTCGCCGGAACTGGCACGGCGCCTGACGCGCCCACAGGACCGCGTGCTGCTCAATGAAAAGCACCCGGAAGACGGCGTGCTGCTCAAGGACAACATGAAGGGTGATCGCCGGGTCAAAGTGCACTTGGGCGAAGGCTGGCATGTACCGCGCGCCTTGCTGCCCGTGCCGGAAAAACGCGCGCTGATGCTGATCGACCCGCCGTTTGAAAAACTCGACGAGATGCAACGTTGCGCCGCTTCCCTCAAGGAAGCCGTCAGCCGCATGCGCCAGACCGTCGCGGCGATCTGGTACCCGGTGAAAGATCAGCGCATGTTGCGCCGCTTCTACCAAGACCTGGCCGGCACCGGCGCGCCGAAGCTGCTGCGTGTGGAGTTGCTGGTGCATCCGCTGGACACGCCCAACACCCTGACGGGTTCGGGCCTGGCGATTGCCAACCCGCCGTGGGGCTTGGAAGAAGAGTTGCGTGAACTGCTGCCGTGGCTGTCCAAGAAACTTGGCCAGACCCAGGGTGGGTGGCAGATGGATTGGCTTATTGCCGAGTAACCAAGTCTGGCGCTAAACCAATGTGGGAGGGGGCTTGCCCCCGATAGCGGTGGGTCAGCTACAGATGTACTGACTGATACTCCGCCATCGGGGGCAAGCCCCCTCCCACATTTTGATTCATGTTGATCTTAGATCGGGCAAGTCACACCTGTGCCGCCAATCCCGCAATAGCCCTGCGGATTCTTGGCCAGGTACTGCTGGTGATACGCCTCGGCGAAGTACACCGTTGGCGCCTCGTCGATCTCGGTGGTAATCACACCAAGGCCCGCTTTGGTCAGTTCAGCCTGATATGCCTCGGCGCTGGCCTTTGCCGCCGCCAATTGCTCCGGCGTGGTCGCATAGATCACCGACCGATACTGGCTGCCGATGTCGTTACCCTGGCGCATGCCCTGGGTCGGGTTGTGCAATTCCCAGAACATCTTCAACAGGTCTTCGTATTTCACTTTGGCCTGGTCATACACCACCAGCACCACTTCGCTGTGGCCGGTCAGGCCCGAGCAGACTTCTTCGTAGGTCGGGTTCGGCGTAAAGCCGCCCGCGTAACCGACCACCGTGCTGACCACGCCATCGCGCTGCCAGAACTTGCGCTCCGCGCCCCAGAAGCAGCCCAGGCCGAAGATCGCGAAGCCGACGTCGTCCACGAATGGACCCAGCAACGGGTTGCCGTTGACGAAGTGCGTCTCCGGCAAGTTCATCGGGGTTTCACGACCAGGCAACGCTTGTTCTTGAGTAGGCAGCACGTTTTTGTTCACCAGGATTTCCGAGCGCAAGACCATGATCAGTCCTCTCAGTCAGATTGAGTAAGGTAAGAATTCAGACAGCCAGTGTGCCCGAGTGTTACCGCGCTGTCAGGCGATTGGCCCGCGCGGGTAGCGTTTGAGCATCTCAAGCAGCTCTGCGCCGGGGATGGGCCGGTCGAACAGGTAGCCCTGGCCAACGTCGCAGCGATGGCGGCGCAGGAACGCAAGTTGCTCGGCGGTCTCGATGCCTTCGGCCACGACCTTGAGCTTGAGGTTGTGAGCCATTGCGATCACGGCGGAGGTGATTTCCATGTCGTCCTGGTTGTCCGGGATTTCGTGGATAAAGCTGCGATCGATCTTGATGATGTCGATGGGGAATTTTTTCAGGTAACTCAGCGATGAGTAACCGGTGCCGAAGTCGTCCATGGCCAGGGTCAGGCCGAAACTCTTCAACTGGTCCAGTTGCAGGCGCGTGTCTTCGGTGGCTTCCAGCAGCAGTCCTTCGGTCAGCTCCAGCTCCAGCAGGTTGGCCGGCAGCTCTTCTTCCTTGAGGATGGTGGCAATCGACGCCACCAGGTCCGGGTCGGAGAACTGCTTGGGCGACAGGTTGATTGCCACCTGCAGGTTGCCCATGCCGGCAGCGCTCAGTTGCTTGCTCATGCGGCAGGCCTGGCGGGCGATCCATTTGCCGATGGGGATGATCAGCCCGGTCTCTTCCGCCACGCTGATGAACTGATCGGGGCGGATCATGCCCTTTTCCGGGTGGTTCCAGCGCAGCAGCGCCTCCATACCCAGCAAGCGGCCGCTGCGCAGGCACAGCTTGGGTTGGTAGAACACATCCAGTTCATTTTGGGTCAGGGCGCGGCGCAGGTTGTTTTCCACGAACAGCTTGTAGCTGGCCTCGGCGTTCAGCGCTTCGGTAAACACCTGAACCTGGTGTTTGCCGTTGGCCTTGGCCTTGTGCAGGGCCAGGCCGGCGTTGCGCATCAGGGTCTGCGGGTCGCGGCCATGCAGCGGCGCGCAGGCCAGGCCTACGGAGCCGGTGACGCTGATCAATTGGTTGTCGACGAACATGGGTTTATCGAGGGTCGCCAACAGTTGGCTGGCAACCTGCTGGCCGCTCTCCAGGTCGGTGTCGTCGAGCAGCACCGCGAACTCGTTACTGGCAAAGCGCGCCAGACTGCCGCCGGCACTCAGGCTGTTGCGCAGGCGTCGGGCCAGGCTGATCAACAGCTTGTCGCCGGTCTGGTGGCCGAGGCTGTCGTTGATGCGCTTGAAGTTGTCGATGTCTACCAGCAGTAGGCTGATCGGGCTGTCGCTGTCGCGGGCAAAGCGTTCGTCGAGGTTGCGGATAAACGCCGGGCGGTTGCCCAGGTTGGTCAGGTTGTCGGTGTACGCCAGGCGCTCGATGCGCTGCTGGGCCAGCTTGGTCTGGGTGATGTCTTCGTAGATGCCGATGTAGTGCGTCAGCTCACGGTTATCGCCATACACCTTGGAAATCGACAACTGGCCCCAGTAGGGTTCGAGGTTCTTGCGCCGGCTCTTGAATTCGCCCTGCCAGCTGTTGCTCTTGGCCAGGCTCGACGGCGCGTCGAACAGCAATTCGCTGAGGTTTTCCAGCGCGGGCAGTTGCGCCAGGCGGTGGCCGTGGACTTCTTCGGCGCTGTACTGGGTGATCGCGGTAAAGCTCGGGTTGACGTACTCCACCACGCCGTCGCAGTTGACCAGCAGAAAGGCGTTGGCACTTTGCTCCACGGCCCGCTGGAACAGGTGCAGGGCGCTGGTGGCGGTGCGGCGGTTGTGGTTGTTGATCACTTGCGCAAACTGGTCCGCGAGCTCGCCGGCGAAGGCGATTTCGTCAGCCTGCCAGTCACGCGGGCTGCCGCACTGCTCCAGGCACAATACGCCGACCACCTGGCCGTCGACGCGGATGCTCGCATCGAGCATGGCGTGGATGTCTCTATTGCGCAGGTTCTCGGCCATCTCGCGGGTGCGCGGGTCGCGCATGGCGTTGGCGGCGTCGATGGCGCGGCTGCTGTGCAAGGCTTCCAGATAATCCGGGAAGCAACTGGCATCGATGGGCTCGGGCAGATGGTGCTGTTGGTCGTCGCGGTGGTAAGCCGAGATGGGCACCAGGCGCTGGCCTTCAAGGTTCCAGATGCTGGCGCAGTCGATCTGGTAGATATCGCAGGCGCTGCGCGTGATCAGCTCGGCGGCTTCCTGCAACGAATTGTTGACGGTGTAGCGCTGGCGCGCCAGTAGCAGGATCAGCTCCTGTTGGGCGCGCACGCGTTCCAGATGCTGCAGTTGCTCCTGCTGGGCGCGTTGGTTGAGCTCCAGGGCGATTTGCAGGCGGCTGTTCTGGCTTTCCAGGTCTTCGGTCGGGAGGAGCAAGGGCAGTTCGCTGAACAGGCCATCGACCACCATCAGGTAGCCGCGCAGCAGGTGACGATTGTGTTGTTTGTAGGCCTCGCCCATTTCCAGCAAGCTCAGGGGGCCGTCGTTGGTGTGCAGGGTGTAGCGCACCAGGTAGTGAGGGCTCTGGGTCAGTTGCTGCTGGATGGTGTCGTGCAGTTGATAGCGGGCCTGGGGTTCCATCAGGCTGGCATAGGGCGTGCCGAGCAGGGCGCACAACTCAACCGCCGGCAGGCCGAATTGGCGCTCGCAATTGGGGTCGAGGTACAGGAGGGTCCAGCTAGCCTCATTAAGCCGCTCGAAACGCAGCATACCGAGGCGCAAAGGCACCGGTAACTGCGTCACTACCTCGGCCGCCATACGGGCGACATCGGGTTGGCTTTTCATGGGGGGAACTCACTTCAAATAACGCGCACGGCGCCGGGCTCACGCCCTCTTTTCTATTGCCTGTGGCAAGGTTGCATCATGCAGCACAGACTGACAAGAGAGGATGAAGGCTAAGTGCTATAAGTGGGTTATCGGCCGGACGGCTGATTTCTGTAGGCGCGCTGACAGAAGGTGTACAACCCTGTTCTGTCTGTACAAAAAAGCAAAAAAAGCCCCGCCAAATTGACGGGGTTGAGGTACGAGCGTGGCGCTCGGAAATCGGTGCAACCAGGCCTCCCCGGTAAAGGGGAGGCCCGTAGAGACTTACAGCAAGATAGTCCGGATGTCATTCAACAGCTGGCTCAGACGCTGGGTAAAGCGTGCAGCGGCCGCGCCGTTGATCACACGGTGATCGTAGGACAGCGACAGTGGCAGCATCAGCTTCGGCTGGAACGCTTTACCGTCCCAGACTGGCTGGATGGTGGCCTTGGAAACACCCAGGATCGCCACTTCCGGCGCGTTGACGATTGGCGTGAAGCCAGTGCCGCCAATGTGACCGAGGCTGGAGATGGTGAAGCAGGCGCCTTGCATGTCGTCTGCGGTCAGCTTCTTGTCGCGGGCCTTGGCAGCCAGCGCAGCCGCTTCAGCAGCGAGTTGCAGCAGACTCTTCTGGTCGACGTTCTTGATGACCGGTACCAGCAGGCCGTCAGGAGTGTCTACCGCGAAGCCGACGTTCACGTATTTCTTGCGAATGATCGCCTTGCCGCTTGGCGCCAGCGAGCTGTTGAAGTCCGGCAGTTCCTTGAGCAGGTGCGCACAGGCCTTGAGCAGCAGCGGCAGCACGGTCAGTTTCACGCCAGCCTTCTCGGCCACGGCTTTCTGCGCAACGCGGAAAGCTTCCAGGTCGGTGATGTCGGCCTGGTCGAACTGAGTCACGTGCGGGATGTTCAGCCAGCTGCGATGCAGGCTCGACGCGCCGATTTGCATCAGGCGGGTCATCGGCACTTCTTCGGTCTCGCCGAAGCGGCTGAAGTCCACGACCGGAATCGGTGGAATGCCTGCGCCGCCGGTAGCAGCGCCGGCAGCCGGAGCTTCCTTGGCTTTCTGCATCATGGCCTTGACGTAAACCTGCACGTCTTCCTTCAGCACACGGCCGTGTGGGCCAGTGGCCGATACGGCGTTCAGCTCGACGCCGAATTCACGGGCCAGTTGGCGTACCGCCGGGCCGGCGTGAACCTTGGCGCCGCTTGGCGCAGGTGCGGCAACAGCAGGGGCCGGTGCGGCCTCGGCTTTTGCAGCAGGTGCAGGGGCGGCGGCCGGTGCAGCTTCAGCTTTTGCAGCAGCCGGAGCAGCGGCAGGTGCTGGAGCGGCAGCCGGTGCGGCGCCTTGTACTTTCAGTTTGAGGATGAAGTCACCGGTACCGACTTCGTCTTCCAGCTTGACTGCGATGCTTTCCACCACGCCGGCAGCCGGCGAAGGGATTTCCATGGAGGCCTTGTCGGACTCCAGGGTGATCAGCGACTGGTCGGCTTCGACGGTGTCGCCGACCTTGACCAGCAACTCGATGATCTTGGCCTTGCCCGACGAGCCGATGTCCGGAACATGAATGTCCTGAACAGAGGCAGCGGCCGGTGCAGCAGCCGGTGCCGCTGGGGCCTCGGCAGCAGCGGCAGGCTTTTCAGCGGCAGGTGCGGGTGCAGCAGCGGCAGCCGGGGCAGCCGCAGGGGCCGCATCAGCGGCACCTTCGATTTCCAGTTCCAGCAGTTCGTCGCCTTCTTTCAGGCGGTCGCCCAGCTTCACTTTCAGGCTCTTGACCACGCCGGCCTTGGGAGCAGGGATTTCCATGCTCGCCTTGTCCGATTCCAGGGTCAGGATGCTCTGGTCGGCTTCGACTTTGTCGCCGACCTTCACAAACAGCTCGATTACTTCACCTTCACCGCTGCCGATGTCAGGTATGCGAATGAGTTCGCTCACAAAAAATCTCCTCAGCAGTCCAGTGGGTTGCGTTTTTCCGGGTTGATCCCGAACTTGACGATAGCGTCAGCCACCACCTTTGGTTCGATCTCACCACGGTCAGCCAAGGCTTCCAGGGCTGCCAACACCACGAAGTGACGGTCGACTTCGAAGAAGTGACGCAGCTTCTTGCGGCTGTCACTACGGCCGAAACCGTCGGTGCCCAGGACTTTGAATTCCTTGGACGGGACCCACTGGCGAATTTGTTCAGCAAACAGTTTCATGTAGTCGGTAGAGGCAATGACTGGACCCTTACGGCCAGCCAGGCACTCTTCGACGTAGCTCTTCGCTGGCTTCTGGCCAGGGTGCAGGCGGTTGCTGCGCTCTACGGCCAGGCCGTCGCGACGCAGTTCGTTGAAGCTGGTAACGCTCCATACGTCGGCGCCGACGTTGAACTCGTCACGCAGGATCTTCGCCGCTTCACGCACTTCGCGCAGGATGGTGCCGGAGCCCATCAGTTGCACGTGGTGCGCTGCTTCCTTGGTGTCTTCTTCGAGCAGGTACATGCCCTTGATGATGCCTTCCTCGACACCGGCCGGCATGGCTGGCTGCTGGTAGGACTCGTTCATCACGGTGATGTAGTAGAAAACGTCCTGCTGCTCTTCGGTCATCTTCTTCATGCCGTCCTGGATGATCACCGCCAGCTCATAGCCGTAGGTTGGATCAAAGGTGCGGCAGTTCGGGATGGTGGCAGCCAGGATGTGGCTGTGACCGTCTTCGTGTTGCAGGCCTTCGCCGTTCAGCGTGGTGCGGCCGGCGGTGCCGCCGATCAGGAAGCCACGGGTACGGCTGTCGCCTGCTGCCCAAGCCAGGTCGCCAATGCGCTGGAAGCCGAACATCGAGTAGAAGATGTAGAACGGCAGCATCGGCTGGTTGTGGCTGGAGTACGAAGTACCGGCAGCGATGAAGGAGCTCATGGCGCCCGCTTCGTTGATGCCTTCTTCGAGGATCTGGCCCTTCTTGTCTTCCTTGTAGAACATCACCTGGTCTTTATCGACTGGCTCGTAGAGCTGGCCGACGGAGGAGTAGATGCCCAACTGACGGAACATGCCTTCCATACCGAAGGTACGGGCTTCGTCCGGGATGATCGGGACGATGCGCGGGCCGATGTCCTTGTCCTTGACCAGCTGCGCGAGGATCCGCACGAAGGCCATGGTGGTGGAGATTTCACGGTCGCCCGAGCCGTCCAGGATGGCCTTGAGGGTGCTCAGGTCCGGAGTCGGTACGGCGAAGCTGTTGGCGCGGCGCTGGGGTACGAAACCGCCCAGGGCAGTGCGGCGCTCGCTCAGGTAGCGGGCTTCGGCGCTGTTTGGCTCTGGCTTGAAGAACGGCAGGTCTTCCAGCTCTTCGTCCTTGACCGGGATGTCGAAGCGGTCGCGGAACAGCTTCAGGCTTTCAACATCAACCTTCTTGGTGTTGTGCGCAGTGTTCTTCGCTTCGCCAGCACCGGTGCCATAACCCTTGATGGTCTTGGCCAGGATGACGGTCGGTTGTTCTTTGTGGTTCACCGCTTCGTGGTATGCCGCGTAGACCTTGTACGGGTCGTGGCCGCCACGGTTGAGTTTCCAGATCTCGTCGTCGGACAGGTCTGCAACCATCGCCTTGAGTTCAGGCGTGTTGAAGAAGTGTTCACGTACGAACGCGCCGTCTTTGGCTTTGTAGTTCTGGTACTCGCCGTCGATGACTTCGTCCATGCGACGTTGCAGGATGCCGTCAACGTCCTTGGCCAGCAGTGGGTCCCAGAAACGGCCCCAGATGACTTTGGTCACGTTCCACTGGGCACCGCGGAACACGCCTTCGAGTTCCTGGATGATCTTGCCGTTGCCGCGAACCGGGCCGTCGAGGCGCTGCAGGTTGCAGTTGATGACGAAGATCAGGTTGTCCAGCTTCTCGCGGCCAGCCAGGGAGATGGCGCCCAGGGATTCCGGCTCGTCGCACTCGCCGTCGCCCAGGAAGCACCAGACTTTCTGCTTGCCTTCCGGAATGAAGCCACGGGCTTCCAGGTACTTCATGAAGCGAGCCTGGTAGATCGCCTGGATTGGACCCAGACCCATGGAAACGGTCGGGAACTGCCAGAAATCAGGCATCAGCCAAGGGTGTGGGTAGGACGACAAGCCGCCACCGTCCACTTCCTGGCGGAAGTTGTTCATCTGGTCTTCGGTGATGCGACCTTCCATGAACGCACGGGCGTAGACGCCTGGCGAGGTGTGGCCCTGGAAGTAGATCAGGTCGCCGCCGTGTTCGTCGGTCGGGGCCTGGAAGAAGTAGTTGAAGCCGATGTCATACAGGGTTGCGCTGGAAGCGAAGCTGGAGATGTGACCGCCCAGGTCCGAATCTTTCAAGTTCGTGCGCATTACCATCGCCATGGCGTTCCAACGTACCAGCGAGCGAATGCGGCGTTCCATGAACAGGTCGCCAGGCATGCGTGCTTCGTGGGTAACGGGGATGGTGTTGCGGTATGGCGTGGTGATGGCGTAAGGCAACTGCGAGCCGCTGCGGGTCGCGAGTTCGCCCATACGGGTCATCAGGTAGTGAGCACGGTCTTCGCCTTCTTTGTCGAGAACCGATTCCAGGGCGTCCAGCCATTCCTGGGTTTCGACGGGATCGAGGTCTTGCATGGCTTGCTCCAGGGCGGAAAGGCTACCAGAATCGGTTGCCTGAAGTTTGCGACTGGCCTTGTGGGCAGACGACATAAATTCTTGGATGGCCGAAGGTTGCTTCGGCGTCCTGTAGTTTTACTACAAATCGTCGGCCATTTCAGCCTTTCGAATGTATATACGAGTAGTAAAACTACACAAGACTGAGCGTATGGCTCGGTCTGGCTGGTGAGCATAATCGTTATTGTTGATCTTTTGCGAACAAGAAAAGGTATGAGCTTAATGTTACCTGCCAAAAATTATCAATTTTCAGCTATTTATAACCTTTGTTCGACAGTCCTTCATCGAGCGCCGTGCTTGCGTTCACAACTACAAGCCATTTGCGCGCCGATCAAGGATAGACCATGAGCCTTCCAACGCTGGCCGAATTGCCGGCCATTCTCCTTTCAATTGCCCAGCGGGCCGAGCAGTCATTTCGTGACGCAGTGGCCGCGCTGGACGACGATCATGGCCTTTCTGAGTGGACGCCGCAACGCTGGGCCGACTTCACCCGCGTGTGCGCCGCCAGTGATTTCGTGATTGAACAGAGTGTTCGTGACCCTTTGATGTTGCTGGAGCTGGCGGCCTGGGGCGAGCTGGACCGCGGCTTTGCGCCGGGCGAGTTGTGCGGGCAGATCGCCGGTGCCGTGCAACAGGCAGAAACAGAAGATGAGCTGGGCCGCGTCTTGCGTCGCCAGCGCACGCGCCAGCAAGTACGGATTATCTGGCGTGACCTGACCCGCCAGGCAGATCTGGTGCAGACCTGCCGTGATCTTTCCGACATGGCCGACGCCAGCATCGACCAGGCCTATCAATGGTTGTACCAGCGCCACTGCGTGCAGTTCGGTACTCCCACTGGCCGGCGCAGCGGCGAGCCGCAGCACATGGTCATCCTGGGCATGGGCAAGCTCGGCGCGGTGGAGTTGAACCTCTCGTCGGATATCGACCTGATCTTCGCTTACCCCGAAGGCGGCGAGACGGTGGGCGTGAAGCGTTCACTGGATAACCAGGAATTCTTCATTCGGCTTGGTCAAAAACTGATCAAGGCCCTCGACCCAATGACCGTCGACGGTTTTGTGTTCCGCGTCGATATGCGCTTGCGTCCTTACGGTTCGGCGGGTGCGCTGGTGCTCAGCTTCAATGCGCTGGAGCAGTATTACCAGGATCAGGGCCGTGACTGGGAACGCTACGCCATGATCAAGGCGCGTGTAGTCGCCGGCGACCAGGTGGCCGGTGCGCAGTTGCTCGATATGCTGCGACCGTTCGTGTACCGCCGCTACCTGGACTTCTCCGCCATCGAAGCGCTGCGCACCATGAAGCAGTTGATCCAGCAGGAAGTGCGGCGCAAAGGCATGGCCGACAACATCAAGCTAGGCTCTGGCGGCATCCGCGAGGTGGAGTTTATCGCCCAGGCGTTCCAGTTGATTCACGGCGGTCGCGACTTGAGCCTGCAGCAGCGCCCGCTGCTCAAAGTGCTCGGCACGCTGGAAGGCCAGGGTTACCTGCCGCCGGCGGTGATCGCCGAGTTGCGCAATGGCTACGAATTCCTGCGCTACACCGAACACGCGATCCAGGCGATTGCCGACCGCCAGACCCAGATGCTGCCCAACACCCCGGAAGACCAGGCGCGCATCGCTTTTATGCTGGGCTTTGCCGACTGGGCCGCATTCCATGAGCGCCTGATGTACTGGCGTGGCCGGGTGGACTGGCACTTCCGCCAGGTGATTGCCGACCCGGATGAAGAAGAGGGCGAAGAAAGCGAGTTAGTCGTAGGCGGTGAGTGGTTGCCACTGTGGGAAGAATCCCAAGATGAAGACGCCGCCTGCCGCCAGTTGACCGAAGGCGGTTTCACCGACGCACCCAAGGCGCTCAAGGCCCTGGCGGGTTTGCGCGGCAGCCCGCAGTTACGTGCGATGCAGCGCCTCGGCCGTGAGCGCCTGGATGCGTTTATCCCACGCCTGCTGGCCCAGGCCGTCGAACATGCCAATCCGGACTTGGTGCTGGAGCGCGTGTTGCCACTGGTGGAGGCCGTCGCTCGCCGCTCCGCCTATCTGGTACTGCTCACGGAGAACCCCGATGCCCTGCGCCGCCTGCTGACCCTTTGCGCGGCCAGCCCGTGGATTGCCGAGCAGATCACCCGTTTCCCGCTGCTGCTGGACGAGTTGCTCAACGAAGGTCGTCTGTTCAAGCCGCCCTTGGCGCCGGAACTCGCCGCTGAGTTGCGCGAGCGCCTCACGCGCATCCCCGAAGACGACCTTGAGCAGCAGATGGAAGCCCTGCGTCACTTCAAGCTCGCCCACCGCCTGCGCGTGGCCGCCTCGGAAATCGCAGGCAGCCTGCCGTTGATGAAAGTCAGTGACTACCTGACCTGGCTCGCCGAAGCCATCCTCGAACAAGTGCTGGCCCTGGCCTGGCGCCAGACCGTGGCGCGCCATGGCTCGCCGCAGCGGCTGGACGGCACCCTGTGCGATCCTGGGTTCATCATTGTCGGTTATGGGAAAGTCGGCGGCATCGAGTTGGGGCATGGTTCGGACCTGGACCTGGTGTTTATCCACGATGGCGACCCGCAGGCCGAGACCGATGGCGCCAAACCGATTGACGGCGCGCAGTTCTTCACGCGCCTGGGCCAGCGCATCATTCACCTGCTGACCACCCAGACCAACTCCGGCCAACTGTACGAAGTGGACATGCGCCTGCGGCCTTCCGGTGCGTCAGGCTTGCTGGTGAGTTCCCTCGGCGCATTTGACCGCTATCAACAAAATGAAGCATGGACCTGGGAACATCAGGCCCTGATCCGCGCGCGGGTGCTGGTGGGCAGCCAGGATGTGGGGCGTGCGTTCGAGCAGGTACGGGCTAAAGTGTTGGGACGTGAACGAGACCTGGCGAAGTTGCGCCAGGAGGTCAGCGAGATGCGCGCCAAAATGCGTGACAACCTGGGCACCAAGGCCACTACGGCCGGTACCGGCGCCAATGCGTTCGACGCTGCGGCGGTGTTCGACCTCAAGCAGGACGCCGGAGGTATCGTCGATATTGAATTTATGGTGCAATACGCGGCTTTGGCGTGGTCTGCCCAGCACCCGTCGTTGCTGCGCTACACCGACAATATCCGCATTCTGGAAGGCCTGGAGCAGGTGGGGTTGATGCCCGCCGCCGATGCCCATCTACTGCGCGAGGTGTATAAGGCCTACCGTTCCGCGGCACATCGCCAGGCCTTGCAGAACGAGGCCGGTACGGTGGCGGGGGATCAGTTCGCCGATGAACGGCGACAGGTGATGCGCATCTGGCAGGCGCTGGGGTTGAGCTGAAACACTATTAGGGCGGGGAGGCATAAGCCTCCCCGCATCGTTTGTGGAAACTACATGAATATTCTGATCGTTGGGCCCAGTTGGGTTGGTGACATGGTGATGGCACAGACACTGTTCCAGTGCCTGCGCCAGCGCCATCCAGACTGCCAGATCGACGTGCTCGCCCCTGAGTGGAGCCGGCCGATCCTTGAGCGCATGCCCGAAGTACGCAAGGCCTTGAGCTTCCCGCTCGGCCACGGCGCCCTGGAGCTGGCCACCCGTCGTCGCATCGGCAAATCCCTGGCCGGCCAGTACGACCAGGCGATCCTGTTGCCCAACTCGCTGAAATCGGCGCTGGTGCCGTTTTTTGCCGGCATCCCCAAACGCACCGGCTGGCGCGGCGAGTTTCGCTACGTGCTGCTTAACGATGTGCGCACATTGGATAAAGCGCGCTACCCGCTGATGATCGAACGCTTCATGGCGTTGGCGTATGAGCCTGGCGCGGAGTTGCCCAAGCCGTACCCGCGCCCGAGCCTGCAGATCGACCCGGTAACCCGTGACGCTGCCCTGGCCAAGTTCGGCCTGACCCTGGACCGCCCGGTGTTGGCGCTGTGCCCAGGCGCGGAGTTTGGCGAGTCCAAGCGCTGGCCGGCGGAGCACTACGCCAAAGTCGCCGAGATGAAGATTCGCGAAGGCTGGCAGGTGTGGTTGTTCGGTTCGAAAAAAGATCACCCGGTGGGTGAAGAGATTCGCCAGCGCCTGATTCCCGGCCTGCGCGAAGAGTCGGTCAACCTCAGTGGCGACACGTCGCTGGCCGAGGCGATTGACCTGCTGTCCTGCGCAGATTCGGTGGTGTCCAACGACTCCGGCCTGATGCACGTGGCGGCGGCGCTGAACCGCCCGTTAGTGGCGGTGTACGGTTCGACTTCCCCAGGGTTTACTCCACCGTTGGCGGACAAGGTCGAAGTGGTGCGCCTGGGCCTGGAATGCAGTCCGTGCTTTGACCGAACCTGCCGCTTCGGCCATTACAACTGCATGCGCCAGTTGCTGCCACAGCCGGTGAACGAAGCTTTGCAGCGGTTGCAGGGCACTGCGGTCGAGGTTCACTGAGTTGCGGGTACTGGTAATCAAGACCTCATCCCTGGGCGACGTGATTCATGCGCTGCCGGCACTCACCGACGCGGCGCGGGCGATCCCCGGCATTCGATTCGACTGGGTAGTGGAAGAAGGCTTTGCCGAGATCCCCACCTGGCACCCGGCGGTGGACAAAGTGATCCCGGTGGCCATCCGCCGCTGGCGCAAGAACCTCTGGCAGACCCTCAAGAGCGGTGAGTGGCGGCGTTTCAAGCAGCAGATCCAGTCGACCAAATACGACCTGGTGATCGACGCCCAAGGCCTGCTCAAAAGTGCCTGGCTGACCCGCTACGTGCGTGCCCCGGTAGCGGGCTTCGACAAGCACTCTGCCCGTGAACCCATCGCGGCGCGCTTCTATTCGCGGCGTCTGGCCGTGGCCCGTGGGCAACACGCGGTTGAGCGCCTGCGCCAGCTGTTCGCCGTGGCGCTGGGCTATGACCTGCCCAAAGGCCTGGGCGATTACGGCTTGAGCACCGAAAAACTGCTCGGCCTGCCGCCGAAAAAACCCTTCGTGCTGCTGCTGCACGGCACCACCTGGGACACCAAGCACTGGCCCGAAGCCTATTGGCGCGAGCTGGCCGAGCGCATGGGCCGCCTGGGCGTGGACGTGAAGCTGCCGTGGGGCAACGCCGCCGAAAAAGCCCGCGCCGAGCGTTTGGCCCAAGGCCTGAACAACGCCGAAGTGCTGCCCAAGCTCAATCTGGCTGGCGTCGCCCGTGTCTTGGCCGGCGCCCGTGCCTGCGTGGCGGTGGACACGGGTCTCGGCCACCTTGCTGCCGCGCTGGACGTGCCGACCATTTCCCTGTTCGGCCCCACCAACCCCGGCCTGACTGGCGCCTACGGCAAGGGCCAGATTCACCTCGGCAGCGACTGGTCGTGCGCGCCGTGCCTGCAAAAGCAATGTACTTATCAACCCACGGCCGACGACCTGCGTCGGTTCGACATCAAGCGCGAGTCGCCCCTGTGCTTCACGCGCCTGAACCCTGAGCGTGTGGCAAGCCGGCTGAGCACGTTGTTATTGGCTGAGGAGCTGCACTGATGCAACTGGCTTTTGTTCTGTACAAATACTTCCCCTTCGGTGGCCTGCAGCGCGACTTCATGCGCATCGCCCTGGAGTGCCAGCAGCGCGGCCATCAGATTCGGGTCTACACGCTGATCTGGGAAGGCGACATCCCGCCCGGCTTCGAAGTGCTGGTGGCGCCGGTCAAGGCGTTCTTCAACCATAAGCGCAACGAGAAGCTCAGTGCGTGGATGGAGGCCGACCTGGCCAAGCGCCCCGTGGACCGCCTGATCGGTTTCAACAAGATGCCCGGCCTGGACGTTTATTACGCCGCCGACGGCTGCTTTGAAGACAAGGCGCAAAACCTGCGTCATTCGCTGTACCGCAGCTTTGGCCGTTACAAGCACTTCGCCGAGTACGAGCGTGCGGTGTTTGCCAAGGATGCCAAGACGCAAGTCCTGATGATCTCCGAAGTGCAGCAGCCGCTGTTCATCAAGCATTACGACACCCCGCTGGAGCGCTTCCATCTGCTGCCGCCGGGGATTGCCCAGGACCGCCGCGCGCCGCCGAATGCGGCCGAAATCCGCGCAGGGTTTCGCCAGGAATTCAACCTTGGCAATGACGACCTGTTGCTGGTGCAGATCGGCTCCGGCTTCAAGACCAAGGGCGTCGACCGCAGCCTCAAGGCCCTGGCCGCGTTGCCGCCTGAGCTGAAGAAACGCACGCGGCTGTTTGTCATCGGCCAGGACGACCCCAAAGTCTTCCAGCTGCAAAGCGCTACCTTGGGGCTGGGCGACAATGTGCAGTTCCTCAAGGGCCGCAGCGATATTCCGCGCTTCCTGCTGGGCGCCGACCTGCTGATCCATCCGGCGTACAACGAAAACACCGGCACCGTGTTGCTCGAAGCCGTGGTGGCCGGGTTGCCGGTGCTGGTTTCTGCCGTGTGTGGCTATGCCCACTACATCGCCGAAGCCGACAGTGGCCTGGTGCTGGATGAGCCGTTTGAGCAGGCTCAGCTCAACCAGTACCTGGCGCGGATGTTGACCGATTCTGCACAGCGCGCGGCCTGGGGCCGCAATGGGTTGGCCTTCGCCGAGACGGCCGACCTCTATAGCATGCCGCAGCACGCTGCGGATGTGATTCTGGCGGAGCCAAAACGATGAAGTTGATTCTTGCCGAACCGTTCAAGACGTTATGGGCCGGGCGTGATGCCTTCGCCGAAGTCGAGAAGCTCGAAGGCCAGGTATTCCGTGAACTGGCTGCGCGTCGCACGTTGCGCACGGTGGTGGATGGCCGGCCGTATTTCGTGAAAATCCACCGGGGCATCGGTTGGGCGGAAATCTTCAAGAACCTGATCACCGCCAAGCTGCCGGTACTGGGCGCGGGCCTGGAATGGGATGCCATCCACCGCTTGCAGGAGATCGGCGTACCGACCATGACCGGTGTGGCCTTCGGCGAAAAAGGCAGTAACCCGGCGGACCAGCACTCGTTCATCATCACCGAAGAACTGGCGCCGACCCTCAGCCTCGAAGACGTGACCCTCAACTGGGTCGCCGAGCCGCCAACACCGGCCTTGCGCCATGCGCTCACCGCCGAGCTGGCGCGCATGGTCGGCGACATGCACCGGGGCGGCGTGAACCATCGCGACTGCTACCTGTGCCACTTCCTGCTGGACACGTCCAAGCCGATCGACCCACGCGACATCAAGCTCTCGGTGATCGACCTGCACCGCGCCCAGATGCGTGCCCATCTGCCGCTGCGCTGGCGCGACAAGGACCTGTCCGCGCTGTACTACTCGGCGTTGGACATCGGCCTGACCCGGCGCGACAAGTTGCGCTTCCTCAAGGGCTATTTCCGCCAGCCGCTGCGCCAGATCCTGACCGAGCAATCGGCGTCTTTGAGCCTTATGCAGCGCAAGGCCGACAAGCTTTACGCACGCAAGCAACGCTACGGGGATGCGATCTGATGGCGGGTTGGAACCTGGAACCTGCCTATGCCGCCCTGGCGGATGATTTTGGAAGCCTCGAAGCGGTGTTCGCCTTGCAAGGTGAGCGGCTGACCCGCGACCCGTTGTCGGAAGTGATCCGGGTGCAGCGCGGTGGCGTCAATTACTACGTCAAGCGCTACACCGGTGCCGGCAAGGGCCTGCGGCGTTATCTGGGCAAGCCGCGGGTCAAGTCCGAATGGCAGAACCTCAAGCGCTTCGCCAAGTGGGGCATTCCCACCGCCGATGTGGTCGCGTGGGGCCTGGAGCGCAATGGCCTGGCCTACGACCGGGGAGCGATGATCACGCGTGAGCTGCCCAATACCGAAGACCTTTCGGTGCTGGCCGAGCGCCAAGATGCGCGCCTGCGCGACCCCAAATGGGTCGATGTCGTCAGCCGCCAGCTCGCCGAGTACACGCGCACGATGCACGACCAGCGCTTTACCCATAACGATTTGAAATGGCGCAACCTGCTGATCGACGACCAGCAAACCCTGTACCTGATCGACTGCCCCAACGGCGATTTCTGGCGCGGTTTCTGGCTCAAGTACCGCATCACCAAAGACCTGGCCTGCCTGGACAAGGTGGCCAAGTATCACCTGTCGGCCACCCAGCGCCTGCGTTTCTACATGCAGTACCGTGGGTGTCGGCACTTGAGCGATTCGGACAAGCGGCGGATCCGCCACGTAGTGAAGTTTTTCGAGGGACGCGAATGAGTGATTTCCTGGCGGCTGAAGACCGTGCCTTGCTGGAGCGCCACGGCCTCGCGACATTCGACGCGCTGTGGGCCAAGCAACTGGACGCGGTGGATGAGCCAAACACCAGCCGTGGCGGCTGGAGCAGCGTGTTTCGCCTGGAGCTCGATGGCCACGGGTATTACCTCAAGCGCCAGAGCAACTACCTCACGCGCAGCTTGCACCGACCGTTGGGCGAGCCGAGTTTCTCCCGCGAATTTCGCAATATCAGCCGTTACCGCGCGCTGGGTATCCCGGCGTTGCAGGCAGCGTTTTACGGCGAGCGCAAAGTCGCCGGTGAACACCGTGCAATGCTGCTGACCCGTGCCCTCGACGGCTGGAATGACCTGGATTCATTGCTGGAGCAGTGGCTGCAACTGAGCGACGCCCAGCACCACGCGATCCTGCTGGCGTGCGGCCAACTGGCGCGCCGGTTGCACAGCGTCGGCCAGGTGCATGGCTGCTTTTACCCCAAGCATATTTTCCTGCAGGCGACCGGCGACGGTTACGCCGCGCAGTTGATCGACCTGGAGAAAACCCGCCCGCTGCTGTTCGGCTGGCGTGATCGGGTCAAGGACCTGGAGCCGTTGCTGCGCCGTGCACCGCAGTGGTCGGACGCGCAGGTGCGCCAACTGTTGGCGGCGTACCTCGATCAGCCTGAAGACAGCGCACTGGTCGCCACCTGGCTGCAACGCCTGACGGCCCGGCGTAGCCACAAGGAGAACCGCTGATGCGCCTGTCCGAACTGAAAAGCGCCGGCCGCACACCGAGCTTGCCCCTGACCCTTGACCTCGCGGATGCGGCAGGCCCCGGCCAACTGCAACTGCTGAGCCTGTTGCGCGTGTTGCCTGGCGAGCGTTACGTGGGCGCAGCCGTGTGGCGCGGGCGCCCGGTGCTGGCCAAGTTATTGGTGGGCGGCAAGGCCGCTCGGCACTTTCAGCGTGAACTGGCTGGCGTACGCCTGCTGGCCCAACAGGGCCTGACTACACCGTTGTTGCTCGCCGATGGCCTGCAGGAAGGCGAGGGCGGCTGGCTGTTATTCGAATTTATCGAAGGCGCCGAAAGCCTGGCCGATGCCTGGCATGCCGTTGAAGGCCTGCCACCGTTGGCCGACGAACAAACCGCCGTGCTTGCCGAAGCGCTGGGCGCGATTGCGCAAATGCATGCCAAAGGGTTGTGGCAGGAAGATCTGCACCTGGACAACCTGCTGCGTCAAAGCGGCAAGTTGTACCTGATCGACGGCGCCGGTATCCGCGTCGAAGAGGCCGGCAAACCGTTGTCGCGGAACCGCGTGCTGGAGAACCTGGGCGTGTTTTTCGCCCAGTTGCCGAAAAACCTTGAGCCGTTTACCGAAGAGCTGCTGGTGTATTACCTGCTGAGCAACGGCGAACACGCCTTGCCGCTGCAAGCCTTGGAAAAACAGGTGCGCAAGGTCAGCGCCTGGCGCTTGAAAGACTTTTTGAGCAAGGTGGGCCGCGAATGCACGCTATTCAGCGTGGAGCGAGGCGCCTTTGGCCTGCGCGCGATGCGTCGCGAAGAAGAGTCCGCGATGCTGCCGGTGCTGGAACAGGCCGATGCGCTGCTCGACCAGGGCCACCTGTACAAGACCGGTGGTGCTGCGAGCGTGGCCAAGGTAGAAGTGGCCGGTCGCCCGCTGGTGATCAAGCGCTACAACATCAAGGGTTTCGCCCACTGGCTCAAGCGCTTCTGGCGCCCGAGCCGCGCCTGGCATTCCTGGCGCGAAGGCAACCGCCTGGCGTTCCTCGGGATCGCTACGCCCAAGCCACTGGCGGTGTTGGAAAAGCGCTTTTTATGGCTGCGCAGCCGTGCCTACCTGATCACCGAATACTTGCCGGGCCCGGACATCATCGAGCGCTTCGCGCCTTACATCGAGCAAGGTGACGCACCGGAAAATGAGCTGGTGGCGCTGGATAAACTGTTTGCCGAACTGATCCGCGAACGCATCAGCCATGGCGATTTCAAGGGCCATAACCTGTTCTGGCACGAAGACCGCTGGGCCCTCATCGACCTCGATGCCATGCGCCAACACAACTCCGCCGCCAGCTTCGCCCCGGCCTTCGCCAGGGATCGCGCGCGGTTTATGCGTAACTGGCCGCAGGAAAGCGCGCTGTACAAACTGATTGATCAGCGACTGCCCAAAGAGATTCTGACTGGTGGCCCTCTGTAGCTGAGCGGGAGGGCACTATGCGCGTAGATGGACGCCTCCAAAAACGCGCATATATCCAGGATTTAACATCCCATGGCTGATGGAAAACCAACCTCCCCACAGTTTTTGCTCTTTGAAAGTGAAAGTGAAGCTGAGTGCGCTGCAGAAGTGGCGGCAGCGACACCACCCAACGGGCCGTTCAGTGATTTCATAGTGTATGTGGATGAAAGCGGCGATCACGGGATGCAGACACTCGATGTCAACTACCCCATGTTTGTTTTGGCTTTCTGTGTTTTCCATAAGAGGCACTACTGTGAAAAGGTCATCCCGGCGCTTCAGAAGTTCAAGTTCAATCATATGGGGCATGATCTTGTAGGCTTGCATGAACTGGAAATTCGCAAGGAAAAAGGCGCGTTCTCCAGCATGTTCGCCTCTCGCCAGCACAAACATCTTTTTCTTGAAGAGCTGACCAGCATCATCGAGTCGAGCAATTTCGTCTTGATCAGTTGTGTGATTGATAAAGCCACTCTTCGCGAGCAGCAAGGTCCAATACACAACCCTTACCATCTGGCATTGGGCTTCTGTCTCGAAACACTCTACGAGTTTTTACAAGAGAAAAATCAGCAGAGTGCGTTGACGCATGTGATTTTCGAGCGTCGGGGTCGTAAAGAAGATAACGAGCTTGAATTGGAGTTTCGTCGGATGTGTGACGGAGCCAATCGTCTGGGCATCCGCTTGCCGTTTGATGTGGTGTTTGCGACCAAGCAGGTCAATTCGACAGGATTGCAGCTTGCGGACCTTGTTGCCCGACCCGTCGGCATGAGCGTTTTACGGCCGGGCCAGGAAAATCGAGCCTTTGACGTGCTTAAGCGCAAGTTTTACTGCAGCGGGGGGCGGAGCAGGGTGGGCGAGGGGTTTGAAAACTGGGGGCTTAAAATTTTCCCTGCCGCAGAAAGCGAAAAGCCCCGGTGAAACTCACCGAGGCTATAACGCCGACCGGGATCCCCCAGTCCATTTGCGGCAGATTCTATGCTTGCGATTTTTGAGTGTCAACGCGGGGTAGCTGAGTAGTCGCCAGGCCATGATCCTGTTCAGTCAACTGACACGCTCACTGTAGATAGCTGTTGCCTGAGCAACAGCTATCGGACATTTCCTAGCTGAGAGCGACAGTCTGCTTTCACTCAAATTTTTCAGCCTATTGGTTTTAAAGGATAAAAACCCTGGCACGGCCTCTGCAATGCCTCCTGGTGAACCCTTTCACCAGCCGCACGCGGAGCCTTGTATGCCTTTGAGTCTTTCCTCGCTTTCCCGTCTGATCTGCCTCGGCGCCGCTGTGCTGCTGGGCCACGCCGCCGTCGTCCAGGCTGGCGAAGGCGATGACGCCGTGCCGTCCCTGGCCGGTAAGCGCATTGCGGTGAGCATGACTGGCACCAGTCACTATTTCGATATCAAGGCGTTCCAGGCCCAGGTGGATGAGATCAAGCGCCTGGGCGGTACGCCGATCACTCTCGACGCCGGGCGCAATGACAAGAATCTGGTGACCCAGCTGCAAACCGTGGTCACCCAGAAGCCCGACGCGGTGATCCAGACCCTCGGCACCCTCAGCGTGATCGACCCGTGGCTCAAGCGCATCAGCAAGGCCGGGATTCCGCTATTCACCATCGATGCGCCGTCGCAGTACAGCCTCAACAACACCACGTCCGACAACGTCGCCACCGGCAAGGCCCTGGCTGATCAACTGATCAAGGACGCCGGCGGCAAGGGCAAGATCCTGGTGTTCAATGGTTTCTATGGTGTGCCGGTGTGTGCGATTCGTTATGACCAGTTGAAGCTGGCGCTCAAGGATTACCCACAGCTGGAAATCATCCAGCCCGAGCTGCGTGATGTGATCCCCAATACCGTGCAGGACGCCTACTCCCAGGTGTCGGCGTTGCTCAACAAATACCCGCAGGGCAGTGTTTCGGCGATCTGGTCGGCCTGGGATATTCCGCAACTGGGCGCGAGCAAGGCGTTGATCGATGCCAAGCGCACCGAGATCAAGACCTATGGCGTCGACGGTACCCCCGAGGTCCTGGCGCTGCTCGGCCAGGCGAACTCGCCGGTGGGTGCGGTAGTCGCGCAGCAACCGGCGTTGATCGGCAAGACGGCCGTGCAGAATGTGGCGCGCTACCTGGCCGGGCAACGTGATCTGCCCAAGGAAACCCATGTCGCCACCTTGCTGACCACCGCCGGCAACCTGGCGCAGGTTCAACAGCTGCGGGGTGACTGATGGCCGCCTTGCACCTGCAACACCTGCGCAAGCGCTTTGGCGCTACCCAGGCGCTGGATGATGCGAGCCTCAAGGTCGAGCGCGGCAGCATCCATGGGCTGGTGGGCGAGAACGGCGCGGGCAAGTCGACCTTGATCAAGATCCTGGCCGGTATCCATACGGCCGACGCGGGGCAGGTGAGCATCGACGGCCAGGCCTATGCAGCGCTGTCGCCGCGCAAGGTGGACGCATTGGGCGTGCAGTTCATCCATCAGGAGCGCCTGCTGCCCGCCAGTTTTACCGTGGGCGAAGCGCTGTATTTCGGGCATGAGTTGCGCCGGGGTCCGTTTGTGGATCGGCGGCGGCAGCAGCGTGAGGCGCAGCGTCTGTTGGCGGAATACTTTGACCTGCAACTGCCTCCCGGCGCCTTGGTGGGCGACTTGAACAGCGCCGAGCGCCAGGTGCTGCAAATCACCCGGGCGCTGATTCGCCAACCGAAGATCCTGGTGTTCGACGAGCCCAGCGTGGCGCTGGTCAAGCGCGAGGTCGACCAGCTGCTGCGCATCGTCAAGCGCCTGCGCGACCAAGGGCTTTCGATCCTTTACATCTCTCATTACCTGCAGGAAATCGACAGCCTGTGCGACGACGTCACGGTGCTGCGCAACGGTCGGGATGTGGCGGTGGTGCAGCCACGGCACACGTCCAGCGCAGAGATTGCGCGGCTGATGGTCAACCGCGACGTGCAGGAGATGTACCCCAAGGCCAAGGTCGAGTTGGGCGCGCCGCTGTTGCAGGTGCGCGGGCTGAGTCTGGCGCGGCGTTATCGGCAGATTGACCTGCAGGTGCGGCGCGGTGAAATCGTTGGCCTCACCGGGCTGGTCGGCTCCGGCGCCAAGGAATTGTTCAAGACACTGTTCAGCGTCGAGCAGGCCGACAGCGGCAGTGTGCATCTGGACGGGCGCTTGCTGCGCCTGCGGTCACCCGGCCAGGCGATTGCCGACGGCATTGCGCTGGTGCCGGAGGAGCGGCGTAGCCAAGGCATCTCGCCGCTGCTGTCGGTGCTGGAAAACCTCACGCTGGCGGGGCTCGCGCGCTTCAGCCGCTGGGGCTTGCTGAACCGTGGCAACGAGCAGGCGGAAACTGCGCGCTTGATTGAGGAACTGGCGATCAAGACGCCGGGGCCTGACGCCGCCGTCAGCCAGTTGAGCGGCGGTAACCAGCAGAAGGTTGCCCTGGGTAAATGGCTCAGCCGTCGCTCGGCGGTGTACTTGCTGGACGAGCCCTGTGTGGGCGTGGATGTGGGCGCCAAGGTGGAAATCTATCGGCTGATTGGGCGCCTGGTGGAAGAGGGCGCAGCGGTGTTGGTGCTGTCATCGGACTTGCCGGAATTGCTGGGGATCAGTGATCGGATCCTGGTGCTGCATCGCGGCGAGATTGCCGGTGAGTTCCGTGCGGGGGAGGTCGACAGCGATCAGTTGCTCGCCTGTGCAACGGGCGCCGTGCCCACGGCAGCTGTGCGGGCGAGGGAGGTCGAGCATGCTTGAGGTCATACTGCGGCGGGGTTCGGCGGGCGTATTCCTGGTGATTCTGCTGGGGTTTGCCCTGGCGGCGCCGGGGTTTGTGTCGCCGGGCAACCTGGCCAATGTGTTCAGTCAATCGGCGATTCTCGGCGTGTTGGCCTTCGGGCTGACCTGCGTGATTATCGGCGGCGGCTCGAATGTGCTGGCCGGTGGGCTCGACCTTTCGCTGGCGGCCAATCTGGGGCTGTGCGCAGCGGTGTTCAGCCGCCTTAACAATGCCGGGCTGGAGCTGGGGCTCACCCTGCTGTTGACCTTGGGCTGTGGCCTGACAGTCGGCCTGTTCAATGGCTTGGCCGTGGTGGTGCTGCGTCTGCCGCCGCTGCTGGCCACCCTGGCGAGCATGAATGTGCTGGCGGGGCTGGAGTTGGTGCTGACGGAAAATACCGTGGTTTCCACCGACTCACCGCTGCTGGACGTGCTCAGCGGCGGCAGTTGGCTGGCGGTGCCCGCCCTGGCCTGGGTGTTGCTGCTGACGGCGGGGTTGCTGACCTTGTTGGTCCAGCATTCGGCCTACGGCCTGCGCCTGCACGCGGTGGGTGAATATCCCCAGGCGGCGCAGGCGGCGGGCATTCGCGTGCGCGCTTATGGGGTGTCGAGTTATGCGCTGTCGGGCCTGTGCGCCGGAGTGGCTGCGTTGTGTTCGGCGGCGTTTTTCAGCGGCAGCACTACGGGCTCCGGCGACATGCTGCTGTCGGTGGTGGCGATTGCCTTTCTCGGCGTGGTGTTTTCCCGCCGGCTGGTGGCAAGTATTCCTGGGACGTTGTTGGCGGCGTTGCTGATCGGTTTTCTGATCAACGGCTTTCAGTTGCTCAACCTGTCGAACTTCTGGGTCAACGGTGTGCAAGGTGTGCTGATCCTGCTGGTGGTGGCCGCGTCCAGCGCATTGAATCGGGGAGCCGGCTCATGAACCCGCGCGCCTTGCTGCCGCTGACATTGCCGCTGGTATTTGCGTTGATCGTGCTGGTGTTTGCTGTTCAGGCACCGGGCTTCCTGAGCGGTGGCAACCTGAAAAGCCTGGTGCTGAATAACTTTGTGCTGCTGGCCATTGTTGCCATCGGCATGACGTACGCGGTGGCGGCGGGCGGCATCGACCTGTCGGTGGGCACCGCGCTGGATTTCGCCAGTTTCAGTTTTGTGGTGCTGCTCAATGGCGGGCATGGCTGGGCCGTTGCCGCGACCGGTGCGTTGATCGCGGCGCTGTTGGTCGGCGTGCTGAATGCCGGGTTGATCGCCGGGCTGCGGATCAGTCCATTTCTTGCCACCTTGGGCACACTGTTTATCGGCACCAGCGCCCAGCAATTGCTCTCGGACGGCGGCCAGCCCATCTACATCAGCCAGGGGTTGAAGCCGGAACTGAGCGGCCTTGCGCCCTTGCTGATCGTGCTGGGGCTGGCGTTGTTCTACGGCTTGGCGTTGGCACGCGGACGCCTGGGTCGTGAACTCCTGGCCCAAGGCACCCAGCCGCTGCTGGCGTATTACTCAGGGTTGTCGGTGCAGCGGATTGTCAGCGTCGTGGCCCTGGCGACTGCCCTGGCCTGCGGGGTGGCGGGGGTGTTGCTCAGTTCGACGGTCAGCGCCTACGTGCCGTTGTCGGGCAATGCCTTTTTGCTCAATGCCATCGGCGCGGTCTTTATCGGCACCACCTTGAGCCGGCAGGGCCGGGCGAACATTCCAGGAACCCTGCTGGGCGTGCTGTTTATCAACGTCATCGCCAACGGCCTGCTGTTGATCGGCTGGAACTTCTACTGGCAGCAAGTGGCGACCGGCGTGCTGATCTTTATCGTGCTGAGCTTCAGTTTTGCCAGTCGGCGAATGTTGGAGCGCAACTAGCCGGCGCTCAGCAGGGTGGTCGACCTCCGCTAACCGCTCGTCGCTAACAGCTTCCTGCTGCTTTTACGCTATAATCCCGCCCTTTAGCTGTTTCCTGCCCAGGCAGGAAGCACACTTTTTTCAGGCGCCACCCGCCTGCATGCAGACTAAAAGAGGCTAGACCCCTGTGGCATTGACGATTCTTGGCCTGTCCGGCGCCCTTAGCCATGATCCTTCCGCAGCCTTGTATATCGACGGCAAGCTGATCGCGGCCGCCGAAGAAGAGCGCTTCGTACGCGACAAACATGCAAAGAACCGCATGCCCTACGAATCGGCGAAGTTCTGCCTGGAACAGGCCGGTATCAAGCCTTCCGATGTTGACGTGGTAGCGATTCCGTTCGCCCCGATCAGCCTGTTCGGCGAGGCGCGCTGGCACTATGCCAAGCGGTACTGGTACGCCCCGGACCGCGCACTTGACGCGATCCTGATGGGCAACCGTCGCTACAAGCGCTATCGCAACAAGATCGTCTGGTGCCTGGAGCAACTGGGCTTCGATCCGAAGAAAATCAAGATCGAACCGGTTGAACACCACCTGGCCCACGCTTCCAGCGCTTACCACTGCTCCGGTTTTCAAGAAAAAACCGCGATCCTGGGGATCGACGGCAAGGGTGAATACGCCACCACGTTCTTCGGCTACGGCGAAAACGGCAAGATCCACAAGATCAAGGAATTCTACGACCCGGATTCCCTCGGCGGCCTGTATGGCGCGATCACCGAGTTCCTCGGCTTCGAGATGCTCGACGGTGAGTTCAAGGTCATGGGCATGGCGCCGTACGGCGATGCCAGCAAATACGACTTCTCGCGCCTGGCCTCCTTTGAGAACGGCGAGTTGGTGATCAATACCGACTACGCCAACGTCATCGGCCTGCGCCGGTATAAAGAGAAGGGCAAGGGCTTCTACTTCTCGCCAAAACTGATCGAGTGGCTGGGTCCCAAGCGTGAAGGCGACATCGCTGACGAACCGTACATCCACTACGCCGCGAGCATGCAAGCGCTGTTCGAAAAACTGGCCTTGCAGATGATCGACCATTACCTGGGCGACATTCTCAAGGACACCGGCAAGCTGGCCTTCGCCGGCGGCTGTGCGCTGAACGTCAAGCTGAACCAGAAGATCATTGCCCGCGACGACGTGAAAGAGTTGTTTGTGCAGCCGGCGTCCGGCGATGCCGGTACGGCAGTTGGCGCCGCCGCCTACGTGTCCCACGCCCGCGGTGTGCCGGTGGAGAAGATGGAACACGTCTACCTCGGCCCGTCCTACAGCAACGAAGACGTAATTGCGGCGTGTGCCAAGCACGAGAGCAAGCCGGTGTGGCGCAAGATCGACAACATGCCCCAGCGCATTGCCAAGATCATGGTCGACGGCAACCCGGTGGCCTGGTTCCAGGGCCGCATGGAGTTTGGCCCGCGTGCGTTGGGCGGTCGTTCGATCATCGGTTGCCCAAGTGCTACCGGCGTGGCTGACCGTATCAACCACCAGATCAAGTTCCGCGAGCGCTGGAGGCCTTTCTGCCCGTCGATGCTCGACACCGTGGCCCCGCAGATGATCAAGGTCGATCACCCGGCGCCGTTCATGACCTTCACCTTTGAAGTCTCGGAAGAGTGGAAAACTCGCGTGCCGGAAGTAGTCCATGAAGATGGCACCTCCCGCGCCCAGGTGCTCAAGCGCGAGTACAACCCGCGCTACTACGACATGATGAAAGAGCTCGAAGTGCTGACCGGCAACGGCGTGTCCCTGAACACCTCGCTCAACCGTCGTGGCGAAGCGATGATCTGCTCGCCGAAGGACGCGCTGGACATGTTCTTCGGCTCCGACCTGCAATACCTGATCATGGAAGACATCCTGGTCGTCAAAGACGGCGTGGACCCTTATGACGCGCTCGGCTGATCGCCACGTCCTGCAGTTCTGCCACGGCTACTACGGGCCGTTCCTGGATTGCGCGCGGCAGTACGCGAGCCTGTTCGCTGGCTCCGGCTACAAGGTGACCACGGTGTTTCTCACCGGGGTCGCCGATCCGCAGGTGGCTGCCGAGTGTGCGTCGGACGAAGTATTGTTCATGGAATTCAGCTCCAGGGCCGTTCGCGGCCTGAAGCTGGGTGCGATCCGTGAACTGCGCAAGATCGCCGCGTCGCGCAACTTCAGCTTTTGTATCGCGCACCGCTTCAAGCCGACCTACATCGCCTTGCTCGGTACGCGGCTGCCGGTGATCGGCGTGCATCACGCCTTTGGTGATTATCAGCGTCAAAGCCGCACACTGTTCGCCGGGTTCTTCCGCAAGCGCCTGAGTTTGCTGGGGGTTTCCGACGCCGTGCGTGACGACCTGCGCCGCAGTCTGCCGGGCTGGCCCGCAGCGCGTATCCAGACCTTGTACAACCGTATCGACGTCGACGCGTTGCAGGCCATTCAGGTGCCGGCCGATGAGGCACGCGATGCCCTGGGCTTGTCGCCGGATGAATGGGTGGTCGGCAATGTCGGCCGTCTGCACGCAGACAAAGACCAGGCCACGCTGCTCAAGGGCTTTGCCCTGGCGTTGCCGCACTTGCCGGCCCAGAGCCGTTTGGCGATTCTCGGCAGCGGCCGCCTGGAGCAAAGCCTCAAGGACCTGGCGCACGAACTGGGGGTTGCCCAGCAGGTGCTGTTTCTCGGCCAGGTGCCGGATGCACGCCGGTATTTCCGTGCGTTCGACGTGTTTGCCCTGAGCTCCGATCACGAGCCGTTCGGCATGGTGCTGCTGGAAGCCATGGCGGCCGGTGTACCGTTGCTGGCCACGGCCTGTGGCGGTGCGAAGGAAGTGGTCGAAGGCGTCGGTATTCTGTTCCCCTTCGGCGACGCCGAACACCTCGCCCAGGGGTTGCGCCATTTGGCCGCGATGGATCACCACCAGCAACGGCAGTGCGCCGAGATGATGCTGGAACGCCTGCGCACGCATTTCTCGGATCAGGCGGTACGCGATACCTTCTGGCAATTGCCGCACGTTATTGAACTGACCGCGGGGGCCTGATGCTCAATCGATTCCAAGGCTGGCGCGAGCGAGGCTGGTCCGTCGTCGACGCGCCTGCCTATAGCGAAGCCTGGCAACGTTTTGGCGGCAGCGTCGCGACGCATCCCCAAGTGATCGAACGCCTGGCCGGGCTGGCCGATATTCCGGTGCGCTACCTGGCCTGGGAGCAGGGCGGTGAAACGCAGGCGTGCATCGCCACCTGGGGCCGCGACCTGGCGTTGTCCAAGGACGTACTCAAGCAAAAAGGCAAGAAAGGCCTGTTTGACTTGGGTAACGCCGAGTTGATCCTGCCCGCCGCCGCGAATGCCCAGGCGCCGTTGCGCCACCGCGCGCGCTACCTGTCGGCCCTGAACGAAGGCCGTTTCAGCGGCCTCAAGCCTCAGGCCGAGCAGTTGGCCATGGCCCGCACCCCGGAAGAACTGTCGAAGAAATTCCGCTACAACCAGCGCCGCGAACTGCGTTTGCTCGAAGAGGCGGGTGGTGTCGTGCGCCCGGTCAGTGAGTTTTCCAGCCAGGAACTGGCCGCGATCTACTGCGATCTGTTCCTGCGCCGCTGGGGGTTTGTCGCCACCGGTGCCGAGCGCATGGCTGAAGTGATCGAGCTGCTGCGCGAGTGGCTGATTGGCTCGGTGATTTTCCTCAACGATGCGCCCATCGCGGTCCAGTTGGTGTACCGGGTCGAGTCGCCCGAGTGGATCAGCGTGGAGTACGTCAACGGCGGTGTCGACCCTGAGACCCGTGCGTTCAGCCCGGGCAGCGTCCTGAGTTTCCTCAACACCCAGAGCGCCTGGGAGCAGGCACGCGAAGTCGGCAAGCCGCTGCGCTTTTCCTTCGGGCGTGCCGACCGCGAGTACAAAGACCGTTGGTGTAACCCTGTGCCGGTGCTGACCGTATGACCCGCAAACAGCAATTGCTCAAGCGTCATCGGCGCAACAAGCGGGTTGCCCTGCTGATCGGCCTGTTGCTGCTGGTGGTGATCGGCGTCTGGGTCGCCTGGTGGTTGCCGTTGTTACTCGGCGTGCTGGCCTGGGTCGCCCATGAGGCCTGGTTTGCCGACCATTTGTTTTATGCTCCCGGCGAAGACTATCAATACCGGTTCTCGGCGGATGCCGAGGTGGCGGGAGTGCGCCTCGACGGCGCGCAACTGCGGGTTGATTCGCCCCTGCAGGCCGATGCGACCCTGGTGTTGGCCATCAAGGTCAAGAGCAGTTGGCTGGGGCGTTTTCTGGATCCGGGTATTGAGATTTCGGGCGCTGACGGCGCTGATCGACAGGTTTTCGAGCGGGGGGTGAACGGGGTTCGTTATCTCAACCTCAGTGGCCTGGCGCCTGCCCTGGCGGCAGGTGAGCTGCGTCTGCGCGGGCATTTTTGCACCTTGCACGGCGCGCCCCGGTTGTGGGCCTGGGTCGATCCGGATTATTCAGAGCAGCGGGTGATGGTCATCGCGCCCCATGCCGATGACGCCGAGCTGGCTGCTTTTGGCTTGTATAGCCAGGCTGAAAAACCATGGATCGTAACCCTTACGGCCGGTGAAATCGAAGCCGAGCATTATCAGCAAATGGGCCTGGACCCGGTCGACGCCTCGCGCATCAAAGGCCGCCTGCGCGCCTGGGATAGCATCGCCGTGCCGCTTTGGGCGGGTGTGCCGCAGGCCCATTGCGTGCAGTTGGGCTACTTCTGCCTGCAATTGCCGGCGATGCGCGCGACGCCTGATCAGCCAGTGGCTTCGCGCGAAGCGCAGCTGTCGGATATCCGCCTGTTTCGCCAATTCAATCCGTTCCCGTTACCGGCGGATGTCGACGGCCTGCCGACCTGGAACAACCTGTTGGCCGATCTGCGCCAGTTGCTGCTGACGGCGCGTCCCGAAGTGATCGTGTTGCCGCATCCGGTGCTCGACCCGCACCCAGACCATATTTGCGCGCAGCAGGCGGTGGTCGAGGCGTTGCAAGGCTTGGAATGGCAACCGACCATTATCCTGGGCTACGCCAACCATCTGCATGACAACGACCGCTGGCCCATGGGTGACGCGGGCGCCGGGATTGCCTTGCCGCCGCTGTTCGACGACACGCTTGAGCTGCGCCCATGTAGCTTGCCGCTGTCGTTGGCGCAGCAGCGCGACAAAGCCATGGCGCTTGGCATGATGCATGACCTGCAACCCGCACCGCCGTTCAAGCGTCGGGTGCGCCGCTGGCTCCAGCGGGTGCTGGCGGGCCGTGCGCGGTCGCCTTATGGCGAGAACGAGTTTTTCCGCAAGGCCGTACGACGGCATGAGTTGTTCTGGCGTTTGTGAAAGGAAAGGTCATGAAAGTTTTGTTTCTGGTACAGAAAGAACAGCGCGCGATTCTGGATCGCTTGTACGAAGGCATTGCCGAGCACTGCGAGTGTGATACCCGCTGGCTGAGCAGCGATGAGCAGCGCAACCTGCGCGGTTACTTCAAGCGCGAAGTCGACGTGACCCGCTATGACCGCATCGTCTTCTTCCTGCGCTTCAAGCAGGAAATCCGCCAGGCCGGGTTTATCCGTACGATCCCGAACCTGGTGATCCTCGAACACGACGCCTACCAGAACTACATCCCCTGCAAATACACCGGCAAGTTCAGTGCGCACTACCGCCGCTTGCCGTGGGCGCGGGTGATCAGCTCCGGCTACAGCGTGGCCGAGCGCTTGCGTGCCGAAGGCTTTGATGCGGTGTTCGTGCCCAAAGGCTACGACCAGGCGTTGTTGCAGCACCAGGGGCTGGAGCGCGACATCGAGCTGGCATTTGTCGGCAGCACCAACAGCGTGGCCTATAGCGGCCGTAAGGCGCTGCTTGATGAGTTGGCCCGCGTTGAGCCGCTGGTGGTCACGCGCACCAAATCGGGTGAGGAATACTGCGCGACGCTTAACCGAATTCGCTTTTTCGTCAGTGCCGATGTGGGCATGGGCGAGTACATGATCAAGAACTTCGAGGCCATGGCCTGTGGCTGTGTGCTGCTGGCGTTTGACCAAGGGGCTGCGGAAAACGAAGCCCTTGGGTTCAAGGACATGGTCAATGTGGTGTTCTACAAGGACATTCCACAGTTGCAGGAAAAGCTCTCGCAGCTGCGCGCCGACCCGCAACTGGCGGCAGAAATCGCGCGCAACGGGCAAGAGCTTGCCGTCAGCCAGTTCAGCTTTGCGCGCATCGGCCAGCGTATTGTCGAAGAGCTCCAGCCGCCCTTGCGGCCTCGTGCGCCGTTGAACTGGCTGGAGCGGTTGCGCCTGAAACTCGGTGTTTGATCCGCGAAGCACAAAGAGCCACACCCACACCGCATAAGGTTTTTTTCGATGAGCATTCTCAACATCATGTGGGCCGGTGGTTCTGCATTTGCCTCGGTGCAGAAGGTGCATCAGCAGATACTGTCCCATACTGACAGCGGCGCTCCCGTTCACCACTGGCTGCTTCAGGGCAGTGCGACCGGCAGCGATGGCCTAGTCGAGGGTGCTGTGGAGTGGAATCTGTCTTCTGCAAAGCTCAAGGGCCGGCACCTGTGGAAGTGGTTGATGCCGTGGATGCATGCACGCTTTCGCAAGGCCTTGCCCGACGATCTGCAGGTGGTGCTCCTTGACGGGATCGGCGTCGCCCGTGTGTTCTTGCCCGTGCTCAAGCACTTGCCGCATGTGCGCGCCGTGGTGATTTTCCATGGTGCCACGCGTTTGCGCGGTGCGGATCAACAGTTGTTCGACTCGTTTCCTGCATCGCAACTCACGGTGACGGCAGTGTCGCAGACCCTCGCCGGTTCGCTGGAGCGTGACCTCAAGCGACCTGTGGTTGTGCTGCGCAGTGCTTTCGACCCTGTGGTTTTTCGTGCTGCGGTGCTTTCCCGTGAACAGGCTCGCTCCCGCCTGGGCCTGTCGTTAGAGGCCGCGCCGGCGATAGGTGCGGTCGGTCGACTGGTCGATGGCAAGGGGTTTGCCTGCTTGGTGGACGCCTTTGCCACTGCGACGGCTGATCAGCCGGATGCGCGCCTGGTGATTATCGGCGAAGGGCCCGCGAGACCTGGGCTTGAGGCGCGTATCGAGGCGCTTGGCGTGCGCGACAAAGTGTCCTTGCCGGGGCATCTGCCCGAGGCGGCGAGCCTTTATCGGGCGTTTGACTGGGTGGCCATTCCTTCGAAGGAAGAGGGCTTGGGGCTGATCGTGCAAGAGGCGGTGATGGCCGGCGTGCCCGTGTTGACCAGCGAGTTGGCGGTGTTCCGCGAGCAGTTGGGGGATTGCGGTTGGTACGCGCCTGCAGACGATGCCGCGTCCTGGAGTGACCTCCTGACGCGTGCGCTCGCGAGTTCCGCTGAGGAGGTCGTCGAGGCTCAGTCGCGGGCACTGGCACCGGAGCAAGCCTGGAGTGATTTCACTGAAACCACCCGACGGCTGTTTTCATGCCGCTAGCAGGGCGTGCTCCAGTGCTTGCATTGGAAAGCGTTCGTTCAGGTTCTCACGCGCAATATAACGTGCGAAGTGTTGCAGGTTGCGCCGAGCCAGTTCCGGGTTCAACGGCGCGCGCAGGAAGCGCATATCGGCCACGTCGATCAGGCCCATTTCATTGTCGGGTGTGACGACAATATTGCCCAAATGTAACGAACGGAAGTAAATGCCCGCGTCATGCAGGCGACGAATAAGGGCCACCAGCGGGTCGAGGTTCGCTTGCCAATCAAAGCCTTCGCGGTTGGAGATCTGGCGCAGTGTCTCGCCCGGCAACGGACGGTACAGCACGGCAGTCATGCCGGGCGCCGTCAGTTGAAAGAACGCGAGTACGCTCAAGGTGGGGATACCACGCTGCTGCAGTTGCGCCACATTGTCGATAAACCGCTTGGAGTACGGGCGAAACAACGCAGAGGAGAACAGGCGTTTGCGGCGAAACAGTTTGAGGATATTCCCGTCGGTCAGCAGGTAGACTTTGGGGCCGTAGCTGTCCTTCTCCAGGATTTTGGCACCTTCAATCATCGCGGTTAAATCGGCCTGGGGGAGCCTTGAACATTGCATCGTCGGAAAGCCTTGTGGGAGTCGCGGGCACAGTGGTCGGTAATAATGCCGAAAGTTTTGGGTTTTAACCATGCCGGGTTGGCGGGTTGAACGTATTCAGGAGCGGGTGATGCAAGCAAGTCGTTGGGCGCAGGTATGGATGATTTTGGGGTTACTTTGGTTTTTGCTGGCAGTTGCCTTCGCGCCGACCAATAAGATTTATCAACAAGGCTTGACGCTGTTCCTGTGGTTGCCGGCAATGGTGTTTGCCTGGGCGGCGCGTGAGCGTCTCAAGGAGGTCTGGCACGAACAGCGCTGGATCTGCCTGATGATTGCCGCGCTTGCTGTCTGGGGCGCGATCAGCCTGTTGTGGACCAACGCCGAAGACCCGTCCCGCGAGGCCAAGCGCCTGCTGTATATCGGCGTGTTCCTGCTGTTTTTCCCGGTGTTTGCGTGTGGTCAACCCGAGCGCGTCATTCGCGTGATGCAATGGGGTGGCTTCGGGCTGGCATTGTCGTCGCTGCTTGCAATCATCAAATTCTATGGCATTGAGCATAATAGCTGGACGGCGCGTCTGGCCGGCTTGGGCCAATTGTCCCACCCCATCCTGGGCGCCTACGTGATCGGCTTGGCGGCCGTCTGGCTGTTGCACTGGGTTCCCCGTGGGCGCTGGATGCAAGTGGGTTGGGTGCTGGCGGTTGGGTTCCTCGGGCTGTTCGTGGTGTTGAGCCAAAGCCGTGGCGCCGCGCTGGCGTTGCTGCTGACAGTGGTGGCGATGCCTGCCTGGTGCCGTGACCGGCGTACCGCCGTGATTGCCATTGGCGCAGTGGTGGCGGCCCTGGCGGTGTTCTTCGCCATGCAATCGCTGATGCTGGCCCGTGGTGTGTCCTACCGCCCGCAGATTTTCATGGCGGCCGTGCAAATGATCAGCGAGCGCCCTTGGACCGGCCTCGGGCTGGGCGGCGAC
Source organism: Pseudomonas arvensis (assembly GCF_056688935.1). Taxonomy (NCBI): domain Bacteria; kingdom Pseudomonadati; phylum Pseudomonadota; class Gammaproteobacteria; order Pseudomonadales; family Pseudomonadaceae; genus Pseudomonas; species Pseudomonas arvensis. The sequence continues at coordinate 542,570 of NZ_CP162038.1, forward strand.
TACAAGATATTTGCCGATAACCTCTTTTTTGACCACTCCCATAACCTGTTCACCCATGTGAGCATCGAGTTGGGCCTGCCGGGTCTGCTGCTGTGGTGCGGCCTGTGGTTCGGTGTGCTGTGGCAAGCCTGGAAGGCCCGCGACACCCTCTACGGCAAGGGCGTCATCGGCATGTGGGTGTTTTCGTTCCTGGCCATGCAGTTCGACGCCGCCAGCCTGACGGGCACGCCGCGTGCCGAGTGGTTCATTTCCTGGCTGCCGATTGCGCTGGCCAGTGTTTTGGTCTGGGCTCGGGCCAAACCCGACGCGTGTGATAAAGTTCGCGTCCTACCCAATCAGTGAGCTCGACACATGAGTGACGCACCGCCCAAAGCGGACCAGGAATCCAGCCTGAAAATCTATTTCCGGCTGCTGGGCTATGTGAAACCGTACCTCGGCATGTTCCTGCTGAGTATCGTGGGCTTCGTGATTTTTGCTTCGACCCAGCCAATGCTCGCCGGGATTCTCAAGTACTTCGTGGATGGCTTGAGCAATCCCGATGTGGTGTTTTTGCCCAAGGTCCCGTTTTTCAAGGACCTGAAGTTGCTGATGGCCGTGCCGCTGCTGATCATCCTGATCGCCGCGTGGCAAGGCCTCGGCTCTTTCCTGGGTAACTACTACCTGGCCAAGGTTTCCCTGGGGCTGGTGCATGACCTGCGGGTCCAGCTGTTCAACAAGCTGTTGGTGCTGCCTAATCGCTATTTCGATACCCATAACTCGGGGCACCTGATTTCCCGCATCACCTTCAACGTGACCATGGTCACCGGCGCGGCCACGGATGCGATCAAAGTCGTGATCCGCGAAGGCCTTACGGTGGTGTTCCTGTTCGGCTACCTGCTGTGGATGAACTGGAAACTGACCCTGGTGATGCTGGCAATCCTGCCGTTGATCGCAATCATGGTCGGCAGCACCAGCAAGAAATTCCGCAAGCAGAGCAAGAAGATCCAGGTGGCGATGGGCGACGTGACCCACGTCGCCTCCGAGACAATCCAGGGTTACCGCGTGGTGCGCAGCTTCGGCGGCGAAGACTACGAGCAGCGCCGCTTTGCCGCCGCCAGCCAGGGCAACACCGACAAGCAACTGAGCATGAACAAGACCGGCGCGGTCTACACGCCGATGCTGCAACTGGTGATCTACACGGCCATGGCCGCGTTGATGTTCCTGGTGCTGCTGTTGCGCGGTGAGGCGACGGCAGGTGATCTCGTGGCCTACATAACGGCGGCGGGCCTGCTGCCCAAGCCGATCCGCCAGCTGTCGGAAGTCAGCTCGACGATCCAGAAAGGTGTGGCCGGCGCAGAAAGCATCTTTGAACAACTGGATGAAGTGCCTGAAGTCGACGGCGGTACCGTGGAGCGTGATCGCGTCAGCGGTCGCCTGGACGTGCGCAACCTGAGCTTCACTTACCCAGGCACCGAGCGCGAAGTGCTCAAGAACATCAGCTTCAGCGCAGCGCCTGGGCAGATGATCGCCCTGGTCGGACGCTCAGGCAGCGGCAAGTCGACACTGGCCGCCCTGATTCCGCGTTTCTACCATCATGAAACCGGGGAAATCCTGCTGGACGAAGTCGAGATCGAAGACTATCGCCTGCGCAACCTGCGCCGCCATGTGGCCCAGGTTACCCAGCATGTGACCCTGTTCAACGATACCGTGGCCAATAACATCGCCTACGGCGACCTGGCCGACGCGCCGCGTGCCGACATCGAAAAAGCAGCGGCCGATGCCTACGCCATGGACTTCATCGCGGAGCTGCCCAAAGGCCTGGACACCGAAGTCGGTGAAAACGGCGTGCTGCTTTCCGGTGGCCAGCGCCAGCGCCTGGCGATTGCCCGGGCCCTGCTGAAAAATGCCCCGCTGCTGATCCTGGATGAAGCGACCTCGGCGCTGGATACCGAGTCCGAGCGGCATATCCAAGCCGCACTGGATAAGGTCATGAAAGGCCGCACCACCCTGGTGATCGCACACCGTTTGTCGACCATCGAAAAGGCCGACCTGATTCTGGTAATGGACCACGGCGAAATTGTCGAGCGTGGTACGCATGTCGAACTGCTGGCCAAGGGCGGCTATTACTCGCGCCTGCACGCCATGGGGCTGGACGAGCCGGTCGCGAACAACATCACCTGAACCAACGGGGCGCGCAATGCGCCCCGCTGTTTGTATCAAGACCCTTACAGGGCTTGACCAAAGCCAAATAATTCACTGCCTGTCGTTTGTTATGTTGGCCTTCTCGATTCGAATGACGAACGAGAGGGCTAACCTTCTTGCGTGGGTAATGGAATGTTGCAACGTCTGTTGTGGAAACTGCTTCCCAAACCCCAGAGGGTGTTCTTGCTGGGGCGGTTGTCGGTGGTGGATCGCCAGGCCGTCAATAAATCCCTGTCGGGGGTGACCACCCTTAATCCGGCTTTCGAACAGCACAATTGTGTGTTTATCCATGTGCCCAAGTGCGCCGGCAGCAGCGTGTGCTCGGCACTTCTCGATGGGCGCTGGCCGGGGCACCTGCCGTATTACTGGTATGAGCAACAGTTTCCCCAACACTGCGAGCGCAGTTTCAAATTCGCCTTCGTGCGTGACCCGCTGGAGCGTGCCTACTCGGCCTACAACTACCTACGCAGTAACCACATGGGCGCCCGCGATCTGCAAGCCCAGGCGCTGGTCAGCCACTACCGCGACTTCGACCATTTTGTGGCCGGCTGGCTGCACCCGGACAACCTGCGCCGCCAACTGCATTTCGCACCCCAGACCGACTTTCTGGTCGATCACCTGGGCCAAATGGCCATGGATTTTCTCGGGCGCCAGGAATCCCTGGAGCAAGATTTCCAGCACCTGTGCGAGCGCCTTGGCGTGACCTCATCGCTGCCACATCTGAATGTTTCACTGGGGCGGCGAAGCGAGCCGGTGAGAGCGTTTTGCTCCGTGCGCACGCGCCGTTTGGTCAAGCGCGCCTATCAGCGTGATTACGAGGTGTTGGGTTATGAATAAGCAGTCGCTGGCCAGAGATGCCGCTGCCATCCGTCCCTTTGCCTTGTCGTTGTCGGCGACCGCACGGGCGGCGCTCAAGCATCAACAACCGTGCTGCCTGTGGTTGACGGGGTTGTCCGGGTCCGGCAAATCGACCCTGGCCAATGCCCTGGAGGTGCAACTCAATGAGCAGGGGCGGCACACTTTTGTGCTTGATGGCGACAATTTGCGCTCGGGCCTGTGCAATGACCTGGGCATGAGCGATGCGGCGCGCAAGGAAAATATCCGGCGCATCGGCGAAGTGGCGCGCTTGATGGTGGACGCGGGATTGATTGTGATTGTGTCAGCAATCTCGCCGTTCAGCGTCGACCGCGCGACCGCCAGGGCACTGTTCGGGCCGGGGCAGTTCTTTGAGGTTTACGTCAGCACGCCGTTCGACGTATGTGCACGGCGTGACCCCAAAGGTTTGTACCGTGCGGCGCTGGATGGGCGTATCAAAGCGTTCACCGGTCTGGACAGCCCCTACGAGGCCCCTCGGCAGGCCGACTGCGAAATCAACACCGATGAGGTTGAACTGGACGAAGCGGTGGCGCGTATTCTGGCGATTTTGTATAAAAATTAACCAGTTTTGGCGCGTGATGCGGTGCGGATAAAGCTCTCGAACTAGGCGGCGCTCACCCTGTGCTAATATCGCGCCCCTGTTCATTTTGTATGTGGGTTGCTCCATGAAGTTGTCCATGCCGCGATTCGATCAAGCCCCTGTCTTGGTGGTCGGCGATGTCATGCTCGACCGTTACTGGCATGGTGGTACCTCACGGATTTCCCCTGAGGCGCCGGTACCGGTAGTCAAGGTCGAGCAAATCGAAGACCGTCCAGGTGGCGCTGCCAACGTTGCCCTCAATATTGCCGCCCTCGGCGCCCCGGCCTCCCTGGTGGGTGTGACCGGCGACGACGAAGCCGCCGACAGCCTGGCCAACAGCCTGCGCGGTGCCGGCGTGCGTGCGCTGTTCCAGCGCATCGCCTATCAGCCGACCATCGTCAAGCTGCGGGTCATGAGCCGTCACCAGCAATTGCTGCGTATCGATTTTGAAGAACCCTTCGCCACCGACGCTTTGGCCCTCAGCGGCCAGGTCGACGAATTGCTCGAAGGCGTCAAAGTGCTGGTCTTGTCCGACTACGGCAAAGGCGCACTGAAGAACCATCAGGTACTGATCCAGGCCGCCAAGGCCAAGGGTATTCCGGTCCTGGCCGATCCCAAGGGCAAGGACTTCTCGATTTATCGGGGCGCCAGCCTGATCACGCCGAACCTCAGCGAGTTCGAAGCCATCGTCGGCGGTTGCGCCGACGAGCACGAACTGGTCACCAAAGGCGCGGCGCTCATGGCCGATCTCGACCTCGGCGCCTTGCTGGTGACCCGTGGCGAGCACGGCATGACCCTGCTGCGTCCCGGCCACCCGGCGATGCACCTGCCGGCGCGGGCCCGTGAAGTGTTCGACGTCACCGGCGCCGGCGACACGGTGATTTCCACCCTGGCCGCCTCCATCGCGGCCGGCGAAGAACTGCCCCACGCCGTGGCCCTGGCCAACCTGGCGGCGGGCATCGTGGTCGGCAAGTTGGGTACCGCTGCGATCAGCGCACCTGAACTGCGCCGTGCCATCCAGCGCTCCGAGGGCTCGGAGCGCGGTGTGCTGACCATCGAGCAATTGCTGCTGGCAATTGACGATGCGCGTGCGCACAACGAAAGCATTGTGTTCACCAACGGCTGCTTCGACATCCTGCACGCCGGCCACGTGACTTACCTGGAGCAGGCCCGCGCCCAAGGCGACCGCCTGATCGTGGCGGTCAACGACGACGCATCGGTCAGCCGCCTGAAAGGCCCTGGCCGTCCGATCAACAGCGTCGACCGGCGCATGGCCGTACTGGCCGGGTTGGGCGCAGTGGACTGGGTGATCAGCTTCCCTGAAGCGACCCCGGAAAACCTGCTGGCCCAGGTCAAGCCGGACGTGCTGGTCAAGGGCGGCGACTATTCCGTCGACCAGGTGGTCGGTGCCGATATCGTCAGCGCTTATGGCGGCACGGTCAAAGTACTGGGCCTGGTCGAGAACAGCTCGACCACGGCGATTGTCGAGAAGATTCGCAACAATGAGTAAGGCTGATCCGATGGTCCTGATCACGGGGGGCGCGGGCTTTATTGGCTCGCATCTCGTCGATGCCTTGCTTGCCAAAGGCTACGCAGTGCGTGTGCTGGACAACCTGTCCACAGGCAAACGCAGCAACCTGCCGCTGGGCAACCCGCGTGTCGAGTTGCTCGAAGGGGATGTCGCCGATGCCGCGCTGGTGGCGCGTGCCGCGGTTGGCGCGACGGCGGTGGTGCACCTGGCGGCGGTGGCGTCCGTGCAGGCCTCGGTGGATGATCCGGTGAGTACGCACCAGAGCAATTTCGTCGGCACCCTGAATGTCTGCGAAGCCATGCGCCAGGCCGGGGTCAAGCGTGTGGTGTTTGCGTCCAGCGCGGCGGTGTATGGCAACAACGGCGAGGGTGCTTCGATTGACGAAGAGACCACCAAGGCGCCGTTGACGCCCTACGCGTCCGACAAGCTGGCTGGCGAGCAGTACTTTGATTTCTATCGCCGCCAGCATGGTCTGGAGCCGGTGATCTTCCGCTTCTTCAATATCTTCGGTCCGCGTCAGGACCCGTCGTCGCCTTACTCCGGCGTGATCAGTATCTTCAGCGAGCGTGCCCAGCAGGGTTTGCCGATTGCCGTGTTTGGCGATGGCGAGCAGACCCGCGACTTCATGTACGTGGAAGACCTGGTGGATGTTTTGGTGCAGGCCATCGAAGCGCCGGACGCACCTTTGGGGGCCATTAACGTGGGTTGGAACCGTACCACCACCCTCAAGCAAGTGCTGCAGGCGCTGGAAGAGGCGGTGGGCAGTTTGCCGGCTGTGACCTACGGGCCTGCGCGGTCAGGGGATATCCGGCATTCGCGGGCGAATAACCAGCGGTTGTTGGCGAGTTTCAAATTGCCCGAGCCGACCCCGTTGAAAGTCGGCCTCCAGCGACTAATCAACGGCTAAATGCTATCAGCTGTGGGAGGGTGCTTACCCCCTCCCACAGTTGGATTGCAGCTCACTCAGCCCTTGGCTTTCTTCTTCGGCACGATCTTGCGCAGCACTCGCCGCGCCAATCCCTTCAGCTTCGATTCTTTCTCCGGCTCCGCCAGGCCTTGCTGCCTGAGCCAATCCTTCCAGCGAATGCGCTCTTCACGCACCAGCCAGCCTTCCTGTTGGGCGAAGCTTTCTGCCAGGTACAAGCCCCGTGTGCTCGCCGGGTACAGCTGGTCTTTTTTTACGGTGTACAGCTCGGGAAGGGGCTGGCCGTCTTTGAGGGGCATCAGGTACAGGTCCGGACGCTTGCGGTCCAGGCGTGCTACCAACTGGTCGCCTTCCAGGCGCTCATCCACGTGGAACAGGCTCAGGGACTTGGCTTCCTTTGGCACTTCCAGGCGCAGGTCGTAGATCAATTGCAGCGACGCCGTGGGCAAATGCACATAGGCCCGTGGGCGTTCGATCAACTGGGTGGTGGCGCAACGCACCGGGCGCGCCGCGCCGGACAGCGGGCTGAGGCGAAACGGCAGCGCTTCGCGGTAATGCAGGGCGGCGGAGTAGGGGGCGGGTAGCCAGGTATCGTTGAAGCGCCCGCCGAGCCAGCCTTCGGGCGTTTCCAGCAGGCATTCTTCGGCAATTTCCTGGATGGCCGTATGCAGCGGCAGGTTCAGTTCATGGGCCGGGACATAGCCGGAGATCAGCTTGAGCACCACGTCGCCACGGTCCTGGCGACGCTGGCGCACCAGCACCCAGTAATCGCGGTTTTGCCAGTGCAGTGTCAGGCGTACCGAGACGCCGAGGTTGGCCAGTTCCAGTGCGAAACGTTCCGGGTCTGCCACCTCCACCGGCTTGCGCCGTTGCAGGGTCTGGGCGAAGTTGAGCGGCATGCCCACGCTCTGGTAGCTCAGGCCTTCGGGGGTGGCTTCGACGTGCAGCGGCAGTGTTTTAAAGTTGCTGGGGTTTTTTCTTATGAGCGTTCGCGGCATGTCGGCTCCTTTTTGCGACGGGGTCGGCCGCGTGGGCGGCATCAGAGTTGACGAATGACCTTGGCAGCGGTCGCCACGTTATGGGCCAGGTGCAGCGGATTAATGGTCCCGACAATAGCACTGGCGACGCCGGTTTGCGCAAACAACAGCATGAAGCTCGCATGTATTGGATCCATTCCAGGCTCAAGGCAAACGTGGCCACTGGCCAGCGCCTTTTTGACCAGAATGCCTTTGTCATGGGCCGCCGCATATTCAATGACGGCTTTCTCTGTCTGTTCGTTCAGATTGTAAGTGACCATCGCGCAATCACCTTGTTCCAAAGCCTTCACGCCGCCTTCGACGGTTTTGCCGGAGAAGCCGAAGCCGCGAATCTTGCCCTCTTTTTTCAGCTCCGCCAGGGTTTGGTAGACCTCGCAGTCGTTGAGGATGTGCAGGTCGTTGCCATCGGAGTGCACCAGCACCAGGTCGATAAAATCCGTTTCAAGTCGTTTCAAGCTGCGCTCAATGGACAGCCGGGTGTGGGCAGCACTGAAGTCGTGCTGCGAGACGCCGTTTTCGAACTCTTCGCCGACCTTGCTGACGATCACCCAATCCTTGCGCTGGCCGCGTAACAGCGGCCCCAAGCGTTCTTCGCTGCGCCCATAGGCCGGTGCGGTGTCGATCAGGTTGATGCCCAACTGGCGGGCCTGGCGCAGGAGCATCCGCGCTTCATCGTCATCCGGAATCTGGAAGCCGTTAGGGTATTTCACACCCTGGTCGCGGCCCAGCTTGACGGTGCCCAGGCCCAGCGGCGAGACCAGAATGCCGGTGCTGCCCAAAGGGCGATGCAGGTCGTGCAAGGTGGGTAGGCTCATGGCAGCAGTTGCTCCCAGGCCGGTACGCCGAGGGCGGGTTTAGGCAGCTCAGGCAGTGGCTCGCAGGTGTTCGGGCGGATACCGTCACGTTCGAGGCTGTTGATCACCCGATCGGCGAAGTCTGGCGCCAACGCCAGTTTGGTTGGCCATCCTACCAGCAGGCGACCTTCTTCTGCGACAAAGGCGTTGTCGGGACGGCTCAGGCCTGATTGCAGCGGCTCGGCACGGTCCACGCGCAGAGTGGCCCAGCGGGTCTGGCTCATGTCGATCCAGGGCAGCAATTGTGCGAGTTCTTTCTGGGCGGTGGCGATTTGCTCTTCGGGCGTGCGCGCCACGCCATCGGCCTCGGCAATATCACCGCCCATGTACCACACCCAGTTGCCATCGGCAGCCGGATGGGTGGTCACGGTGATACGCGGCTTGGTGCCGCCGCCCAGGCAATGGGCGTACAGCGGCTTCAGGCCGGGGCCTTTGGCAATGATCATGTGCAACGGGCGCTTTTGCATGGCCGGGTTGCTCAGGCCCAGTGTTGCCAGGAGTTCAGCGGTGCCGCCGCCGGCACTCAGGACGATGCGCTGGGCGCGGATTTCGCGGCCATCGACCTTCAAACCCACCAGTTTGTTGCCTTCATAAAGCGGTTCGATCTGCTGCCCTGCAAGCAAGCCGTCACCGGCCAAGTGCGCGAGGCGGTTGATCAGGCTTGGCACATCCACCACCAACTCGGCCAGGCGATACACCTTGCCTTTGAAACGGCGGTCTTGCAGTGCCGCTGGCAGGTCGTCGCCCTTGACCTGATCGACACGGCCACGCACGGCCTTGCTGGCAAAAAAGCTGGTGAGGTTGCCGGCGATCGTGCCGGGGGACCACAGGTAATGGGCTTCGGACAGCAAGCGCACGCCGGACAGGTCCAGCTCGCCGTTGCCCGCCAGGGCTTCACGCCAGCGGCGCGGCATATCGGCTATCGCTTCGGAGGCACCGGTAAGGGCGCCGTGCAGGGCGTATTTCGCACCGCCGTGAATGATCCCCTGGGACTTCAGACTTTGCCCGCCACCCAACGTGGCACTTTCCACCACCACCGTGGAAAACCCCTGGCGGCGCAGGCGCGCATTCAGCCAGAGGCCGGCAACTCCGGCGCCGACAATCAGAACGTCGGTGGACATAACGGATGGCATGGGCGACCTCATTTCTAAACAAGGCCGCAAGTATACATTCTCAAACCGTGCACACCGTAGGCGCTGTCGAGCTTTAGCGAGGCTGCGAATATCGGGTGCTTAATGCCCGGCGGTTTTCGAGAACAACTGGATAACCACCACGCCCAGCACAATCAGGCCCATCCCCAGCATCGCCGGGACATCCAGCTTCTGCCCGTAGATAAACAGCGCCGCGATACTGACCATCACGATGCCCATCCCGGCCCACACGGCGTAGGCCACACCCACCGGCACCGTGCGCACCACCAGCGTCAGCATCCAGAAGGCCACGCCGTAGCCGACGATCACCAGCAGTAACGGGATTGGCGTGCTCCAACCCTTGATGGCTTTCATCGAGACAGTAGCAATCACTTCCGAGCAAATGGCGATAGCCAGGTAATAGTAGGCAGGGTTCATGGCGTCAATCCTCGGTGTGCAGCGCATTGGATAAGGTCGGCATTCTAGAGCTTTGCCAGATGGGGTAAAGTCATTACCTATCCGATTGGGAGATGGGTTGGCCATGCAGTGGAATCTGGAACAGATGCGCCTGTTTGTCGACGTCGCCGAGCAGCGTTCGTTTTCGGCCGTGGCGCGTGGGCAGCGCAAGGCGCAATCGGCGGTGAGCAATGCAGTTGCGCTGCTGGAGGCAGACCTGGGCGTGAGCCTGTTTGAGCGTAGCAGTGGCCGCCAGCCGCGCCTGACGGAAGCCGGCAGCGTATTGCTGGAAGAGGCGCGCGAAGTGCTGCGTCAATGTGAGCGGCTCAACGGCCGGGCGTTGTCGCTGACCCGTGGTGAAGAAGCCTGCCTGCGCCTGGCTCAGGACGAGGCGATGCTGTTCCAGCCGGTGCTCGACAGCCTTGAGGCGCTGGCGGTGCAATACCCTTTGCTGGAAGTGCAGCTGTCCAGTGCCGCCCAAGGCGACGTGGCGCGCAAATTGGTGGAGCGCAAGGCGGACCTGGGCCTGTTGTTCTATCACGATCAGATTCCCGAGGCCCTTGAGCGGCGCGTGGTGGGCAGTGTGGAAATGGTCACGGTCTGCGGTGTGAACCACCCGCTGGCCAAGGACGGGTACGTGACGTGCCAGCGCCTGGCCCAGTACCGGCAACTGCTGATGTCGACGCAGACCAGTGTCTATCCCGGCAGCGAAGCCGCCAGCCCGCTGGTGTGGCGCGCCGACAGTTTCTACGTATTGGCCGAATGGCTGATGAGTGGCCTGGGCTGGGCCTGGCTGCCGCGGCACATCGTGCAATATCCGACTTATCAGCAACAAATGGTTGAGTTGGGCAGCGAGTGGACGCCGCCGGCCCTGGTGGTAGAGCTGGTATGGCGCCGCGATGAGCACCTCGGGCCCGCGGCACGTTTCCTCGCCGAACGTTTTGCCGAGTGCCTGCGGGCGATTGATTGAAAAAGTGGATAAACTCCGCCGCCATGAATAGAACTCTCTACAGCTGTCTGTTTTACCTGGCGCTGCCGTTGGTGGCTTTACGTCTGTGGCTGCGCGCCCGCAAGGCGCCGGCCTACGCCGAGCGCGTGGGCGAGCGCTTCTCTTATGGCTTGCCGGTGATGAAGCCGGGCGGGATCTGGGTGCATGCCGTGTCAGTGGGCGAAAGCATTGCCGCCGCGCCGATGATCCGCGGGCTACTGCAGCGTTATCCACAGCTGCCGATCACCGTCACCTGCATGACGCCCACCGGCTCCGAGCGGATCCAGGCGTTGTTCGCCAAGGAGCCGCGCATCCAGCACTGCTATTTGCCCTACGACTTGCCGTGCGCGGCCAAGCGTTTTCTCGACCGCGTGCAGCCCAGGCTCGCGGTGATCATGGAAACCGAGCTGTGGCCCAACCATATCCACGCCTGCGCTCGGCGCGGTATTCCGGTGGCGTTGGCCAATGCGCGGCTGTCGGCCCGTTCGGCCAAGGGTTATGGACGTTTCGCCAAGCTGACGGCGCCGATGCTGGCGCAAATGAGTTTGTTCGCTGTGCAGACGCACACCGAGGCCCAGCGCTTCTTGAGCCTTGGCGCGCGGCCGGAGACTGTAGAGGTGACCGGTTCAATCAAGTTCGACCTGACCATCGACCCGCAACTGCTGGAGCGAGCGGCCGCATTGCGCGAGCAATGGGGCGCCAGCGAGCGTCCGGTGTGGATCGCCGCCAGTACTCACGAAGGTGAAGATGAGGTGGTGTTGGCCGCGCATCGTCAGTTGCTCGCCAGCTATCCCAATGCATTACTGATTCTGGTGCCGCGTCATCAGGAGCGTTTTGGTCCGATGTTCGAGCTGTGCAAGCAGCAAGGGTTTGCCACGGTGCGCCGTTCCACCGGCGAGCCCGTCAGTGCACACACCTCGGTGCTGCTCGGCGATACCATGGGCGAGTTGCTGTTTCTGTATGCCCTGGCCGACAGCGCCTTCGTCGGCGGCAGCCTGGTGGCGACCGGCGGGCACAACCCTCTGGAGCCGGCGGCGCTGGCCAAGCCGGTGATCATGGGGCCGCATGTGTTCAACTTCCTCGAAATCACCGCGATGATGCGCGAAGCCGGGGCTTTGCGTGAGGTGGATGACGCGCAAGGGTTGGCCGAAGCCGTGCGGCAGCTGTTCGAGCTGCCGCAGGATGCGCGTCGGATGGCGCAGGCGGGGCTCAAGGTGATGCAGGCCAACCAAGGCGCGCTGAAGCGCCTGCTGGATGGGTTGGCCAGACTGATCACTCACTGACTCAACAATGATCCAAGTGTGTTCAATAACCCGGTCGGGCTTTGAGTTGTTCGGCGGCAGCCTTGGCCAGGTCCGGCGGCAGGAAGTCTTTATCAGGGTTGTAGTCCGCCTTCAGGTACCGCGTCAGGTCCTGCAAATCCCCTGGATTCAAGGTGCCCGCCGCCTGCTTCAGGCGCAGGTTGTCGAGGATGTAGTCGTAGCGGCTGTTGTTGTAGTTGCGCACCGACGAGTAGAGCTGGCGCTGTGAGTCCAGCACGTCGACGATATTGCGCGTACCCACCTGGTAACCGATTTCCGTGGCTTCCACCGCGCTCTGGTTGGAGATGATCGACTGGCGGCGCGCCTGCACCTGTTCCACATCGGTGTTCACGGCGCGGTGCAGGTTGCGCGTATTTTCCACTACCTGTCGGCGCAGGCCTTCGCGCTGCTGCTCGGTCTGGCCCAGGCGCGAGTACGACTCACGCACTTGCGAGCTGGTCAGGCCGCCGCTGTACAGCGGGATGCTCAGGCGCAGGCCGATGGTGCGCTGCTCGACATCACCGCGATACGGCGTGCCGAAGGCATTTGGGTTGCTGAAGCCGAGGGCGTCGTTATCGCCTTTTTCGTACTGCGCCACCGCATCCAGGGTCGGCGCGTGGCCAGCCTTGCGCTGCTTGAGGGTTTCTTCGGCAGCGGTAACGGCGTAGTTGCTGGCCAGCAGGTTCAGGTTCTGGCGGCCGGCGGTTTCGACCCACGCCTTGGCGTCGTTCGGCAGCGGCGGCAACACCGGCAACGTGTGCACGATGCCCTGGATCGAGTTGTACTGGCGGTTGGTCAAGGTGATCAGCGCTTCAAAGGCGTCATCCACCTGGCGCTGGGCCAGGATGCGGTTGGCGCGAGCGGTATCGTAGCTGGCTTGGGATTGCAGCACGTCGGTCTTGTCCGACAGGCCCACATCGAAGCGCTCGTTGGACTGGTCCAGTTGGCGCTTGAAGGCGTTCTCTTCGGCCTTGGTGGAGGCCAGGTTGTCCTGGGCGCGCAGCACGGCGAAATAGCTCTCTGCGCTTTGCAGGATCAGGTTCTGTTCCGTGGCTGACAGTTGCAATGCGGCCTGCTCGTTGACGGCCTCGGCGGCTTGCAGCTGGAACCAGCGGTCGGCGCGGAACAGCGGCTGGCTCAGGGTTGCGCGCCAGGAATGGGCGTCGCGGTTGGCAGTGGCCGCTGGTGTGTCGATCTGGGTGCGCACGTTGTTGATATCGGCACCGGCCGACAAATTCGGCAGCAACCCGGCGCGTGCCTGGGGCACCACTTCTTTTTGCGCGCCGTATTGGGCGCGGGCGGCAGCCAGGTTGGCGTTGTTATCCACCGCTTCCTGATAGACGCTGACCAGATCGGTTCTGGCAGACAAGGGCGCTTCTGCTGCCCAGACCATTGCGTTGGTCGCACAAGACACGGCAACAGCCAGTGAAAGTTTGCGCAGCATGAGGCGATCCCTAGTGTGAATATTACGGTGATAATTTAGCGCCCAAGGCTACGGCTGGCCATTCCTGGCGTCAAGCCTTGAGGCAGCACCCGAGTGTAGTGGTGCGACCCCGGCACAACAATCCTGCAATTGCGCCATTCATCACGCTGAATGCTCCACTGTTGGCAATTTGCCCACGGCATGGTCTAGACTGGCCGCGTTCTTGTCGGGGTGCCTTGTTGGAAGGCTGAGATCGGTAAATACCGGATCCCGTTGAACCTGATCAGGTTAGCGCCTGCGTAGGGAACAAGATTTCTCGTCACCCGGCGAGTCCTCTTGTGCTTCGTCCGGGATGCTGTTCGACACTCGAACAGTCCTCGTGCGCCAAGCACAGCACTGGTTTCAGTGCGTCCATCCGTCACAGGTTCGCTCCGACAAAAATCCACCGCCTGGATATGTTGGAGCCCGTGATGACGACAAAACTAAAAAACACTGTGCATTTAAGTGAATCGGCCAAGGTCGACTCCGGCTCTGTGCAGCCGTTTACCCGCTCGCAAAAAATCTACGTGCAGGGCACTCGCCCGGACATTCGTGTGCCGATGCGTGAGATCAGCCTGGACGTGACCCCCACCGATTTCGGCGGTGAAATCAACGCCCCCGTGGTGGTCTATGACACCTCCGGGCCGTACACCGACCCCAATGTGATCATCGACGTGCGCAAAGGCCTGGGCGATGTGCGCTCGCCGTGGATTGAAGTGCGCGGCGACACCGAGCGCCTGTCCGGCCTGAGCTCGCACTTCGGCCAGCAACGGCTCAGCGACGCCGAACTGACCGCATTGCGCTTTGCCCACGTGAAGAACCCGCGCCGCGCCAAGGCCGGTGCCAACGTCACCCAGATGCACTACGCACGCAAAGGCATCATCACCGCCGAGATGGAATACGTCGCCATCCGCGAAAACATGAAGCTTGAAGAGGCCCGCGCCAGTGGCCTGCTGGACCAGCAACACGCTGGCCACAGCTTCGGCGCCAGCGTGCCGAAAATCATTACCCCCGAGTTTGTGCGCGAAGAAATCGCCCGTGGCCGCGCAATCATCCCGGCCAACATCAACCACACCGAGTTGGAGCCGATGATCATCGGTCGCAACTTCCTGGTGAAGATCAACGGCAACATCGGCAACAGCGCCCTGGGTTCGTCCATCGAAGAAGAAGTGGCGAAACTCACCTGGGGCATTCGCTGGGGGTCGGACACCGTGATGGACCTGTCCACCGGCAAGCACATCCACGAAACCCGCGAGTGGATCATCCGCAACTCGCCGGTGCCGATTGGTACCGTGCCGATCTACCAGGCCCTGGAAAAAGTCGGTGGCGCCGCCGAAGACCTGACCTGGGAGCTGTTCCGCGACACCCTGATCGAACAGGCCGAGCAGGGCGTCGACTACTTCACCATCCACGCCGGCGTTTTGCTGCGCTACGTGCCGCTGACTGCCAAGCGCGTCACCGGCATCGTGTCCCGTGGCGGTTCGATCATGGCCAAGTGGTGCCTGGCGCACCATAAAGAGAACTTCACCTACACGCATTTCGACGAAATCTGCGAAATCATGAAGGCCTATGACGTCAGCTTCTCCCTCGGCGACGGCCTGCGCCCTGGCTCGATTGCCGACGCCAATGACGCCGCGCAGTTCGGCGAACTGGAAACCCTCGGTGAACTGACCAAGACCGCCTGGAAGCACGACGTGCAAACCATGATCGAAGGCCCCGGCCACGTGCCGATGCAGTTGATCAAGGAGAACATGGACAAGCAGCTTGAATGCTGCGACGAGGCGCCGTTCTACACCCTCGGCCCGTTGACCACCGACATCGCGCCGGGTTACGACCACATCACCTCCGGTATCGGTGCGGCGATGATCGGCTGGTTCGGCTGCGCCATGCTGTGCTACGTCACGCCCAAGGAGCACCTGGGCCTGCCGAACAAGGATGACGTGAAGACCGGGATCATCACCTACAAGATCGCGGCCCACGCGGCAGACTTGGCAAAAGGTCATCCGGGCGCGCAGATCCGCGACAACGCCTTGAGCAAGGCGCGCTTCGAGTTCCGCTGGGAAGACCAGTTCAACCTCGGCCTGGACCCGGACACCGCACGTTCCTATCACGACGAAACCCTGCCGAAGGACTCGGCCAAGGTCGCGCATTTCTGCTCGATGTGCGGGCCGAAATTCTGTTCGATGAAAATCACCCAGGAAGTGCGTGAATACGCGGCCAACCAGCGCATTGACGCGGTGGATGTGGATGTGGCCAAGGGGCTGGCGGAGCAGGCGGAGCGGTTCAAGCAGGAGGGGAGTCAGCTGTACAAGAAGGTCTGATCCGGGGTTGGCGGTAACTGTGCCGGCCTCATCGGGGGCAAGCCCCCTCCCACATTTGAATTGTGAACACTTTCAAAACTGTGGGAGGGGGCTTGCCCCCGATTGCTATCTCCCAAACAACAAATGTTCTTCAGAGATAAAACCCTTGAGCATTCAACCCAGCACCTATTCCCCCGACATCGCGGTGCCTGCTGACAAAAGAGTCTTCGGCGCCCGCGACCTGTTCTCCCTGTGGTTCTCCCTCGGCATCGGCCTGATGGTCCTGCAAACCGGCGCGTTGCTCGCTCCGGGCCTGGGCCTTAGCGGTTCATTGCTGGCAATCTTTCTCGGCACCCTGGTCGGCGTGCTCTTGCTGGCCGCCGTCGGCGTGATCGGCAGCGATACCGGCCTGTCCGCCATGGCCGCGCTCAAGCTCAGCCTCGGCGCCAAGGGTGCAAGCCTGCCGGCGTTGCTGAACCTGCTGCAACTGATCGGCTGGGGCTCGTTCGAAATCATCGTGATGCGCGATGCCGCCAGCCTGCTGGGCACGCGGGCATTCAGCGAGGGCAGCCTGTTGGCCAGTCCTGTGTTGTGGACGCTGTTTTTTGGCGGCCTGGCGACCTTGCTGGCAGTCAGCGGTCCATTGACCTTTGTGCGTCAGATCCTGCGCAAATGGGGCATCTGGCTGCTGCTCGCCGCCTGCGTGTGGCTGACTTGGAACCTGTTTGCCAAGGCCGACCTGGCCGCGTTATGGGCTCAGGCCGGTGACGGTTCGCTGCCATTTGCGGTGGGCTTTGATATTGCCATCGCCATGCCGCTGTCGTGGCTGCCGCTGATTGCCGATTACTCCCGTTTCGGCAAGCGCGCCAAAAGTGTCTTCGGCGGCACCGCGCTGGGATTCTTTATCGGTAATTTCTGGCTGATGAGCCTGGGCGTGGCCTATACCCTGGCGTTCGCGCCAAGCGGCGAAGTGAACGCGCTGCTCCTGGCGTTGGCGGGTGCGGGCCTGGGGATTCCGCTGCTGCTGATCCTGTTGGATGAGTCGGAAAACGCCTTTGCCGATATTCACTCGGCGGCGGTGTCCAGCGGGATTTTGTTGCGCTTGAAAGTCGAGCACCTGGCATTGGCTATCGGGGTGATCTGCACCTTGATCGCCTGTTTTGCGCCGTTGGCCCAGTACCAGAACTTCTTGCTGTTGATCGGCTCGGTGTTCGCGCCGTTGTTCGGCGTCGTGTTGGTGGATCATTTCCTCCTGCGCCGTCGTGGCCAGGGTGTGGTCACCAGCCTGCATTGGTCGGCGTTGCTGGCCTGGCTGGGTGGCATCGCCACTTACCACTTGTTGGCGAATCTCTACCCGGATGTCGGCGCAACCCTGCCGGCGCTGGTGCTGGCAGGGTTGCTGCAGTTCATCCTGGGTCGCGCCTTCAGCGGCGCGCAGGCACCAGCTCAGGCTTGAGGATGCCTTCCAGGCGCGAGTAGGGAATCTGCAACTCGACATGGCCCAAGGCATACGGCGCGATGGTGGTGGTGGGGTACTTGAGGACCACGCCACCATAGGTCAGCGCCACGTTCGGGGTTTTCTGGAAGGGGTAGGTTTTCACGAACTCCGGTTCCAGGCTCAGGCGGGTGCTGATCAGCCAACTGTTGTGCGCCACCTGGGCGGCTTTCCAGAAGGCGTCTTCCTTGCCCGGCAGTAGCATATCGGTGAGCGACAGCGCTTTTTGCTGCTGGCGCGAATAGTTGATGAACGCACGGCCCGGCTCGCCATGGGTGGCGCCCTGATCCAGGTAGCTGGACAGTTCGATAATCACCAAGCCGTCATGCTGCTCCCGTACCTTGGCCTGCAAATACATGCTGTTGCTGGGCGCCGCGGTTTTCAGGAATTGCTCGCGATAGCTCTCAAGGCTGGTCGGCAGCGGGTTGGCGCCGGTCATTTCCAGCAGGCGCTGTTCAATCAAGGCGTCGAGCTTGGGGTCTTTGGCAAAGTGCACGGTGTCGATATTCACCAACGCGCAATCGGCGCTGGCACAGCCCGGCCGGGTTTGTTCGGTGGTGTCGCGGGTGGCTTCCAGCGGGGTGCGCCAGTTGGGTTGGAACAGGCTTTGGCAGGCGCCGAGGGTCAAGGCGATGCAGGCCACGGAGGCGATTTTTAAAAGCGACATGGATGTCCTTCGTCTATCGATAAGAGCGAAATTGTGCAGCTTCGACTACCTGCAAGGCAGTCAGTTCGCCACTAAGCTGATTAGAGTGAGTTTGACCGCCGCCGTCTATCCCGGCAACCGGAAAGGGGCTGCATCCTAGGGCGCGAGCGCGTTAGGATGGCGCGAATTGCTCAGGCATAACGAGGAAAGGATATGACGGACACCGCAAAATCGACGCCGAGCAAGATTGAGATTGTTCAGCGCGACAATGCCTACAAGGGCTTCTACCAGCTTGATCGCGTGCAACTGCGCCACGAAAAGTTCGATGGCGGCATGAGTCGTGTAATCAACCGCGAAGTTTTCGTCCGTCACGACGCGGTGTGTGTCCTGCCGTACGACCCGCAGCGCGATGAAGTGGTATTGATCGAGCAGTTCCGAGTAGGTGCCATGGGCCGCAGCAACAACCCTTGGCTGGTGGAAATGGTCGCGGGGCTGATCGACAAGGAAGAACAGCCAGAGGAGGTTGCACACCGCGAAGCCGAGGAGGAAGCAGGGCTGACGTTCTCCGCGCTGTGGCCGATCACCAAGTATTTCCCGTCGCCCGGTGGCAGTACCGAGTTTGTGCATTTGTACCTGGGCCGTTGCGAGAGCGTCGGTGCCGGTGGTGTCCATGGACTGGAAGAAGAGGCAGAAGATATCCGCGTCACCGTCTGGGCCTTCGAAGATGCCCTGCAAGCGGTGCGCGACGGTAAGATTTCCAACGCAGCCAGCATTATCGCCCTGCAATGGCTTGCGCTTAATCGCGCGGAAGTGAGGGGGTTATGGCAGTAAAGGCGCGGGAACGTTATCGAGTCGACCTGATCGGGCTGCAAGCCGCCTGCGAAGCCAACTATGCGCGGCTGATGCGCCTGTTGCCCGACATGCGCCACGCCCCCGAGGCGCGGCGTATCGGCGTTACCCATGGCGACCAGATGCTCGGCGTGCTGGCCCTGGAAGTCATCGTCAACTGCCCATACACCACCACCCTGCGCGTGCGCCAGGAGCACAGCCTGCCTTGGCTGCCGGTGCCGCAACTGGAAGTGCAGGTCTACCACGACGCCCGTATGGCGGAAGTGATCAGCGCCGAACATGCACGACGCTTTCGCAGCATCTATCCTTACCCCAACGTGTTCATGCACCAGCCCGATGAGAAAGCGCAGCTCAATGTGTTCCTCGGTGAGTGGTTGAGCCATTGCCTGGCCCTGGGTCATGAGTTCGAAGTCGTGCGGTAGATGTGAACTGCGTCTGCTTCCCTGGGTTTCCTCTTTGCGTTCTGCCCCAGCATAATCGCCCCAATTGTCCATTCCTGTGATTGCCTTGGGAGAGCGCCTTGCCGAGCGTATCCACCGTGAACCCCGATGCACCGGTATTGCTGGTGCAACTGTCCGACAGTCATTTGTTTGCCGAGGCCGACGCTGTGCTGTTGGGCATGAATACCCGTGACAGCCTGCAAGGCGTCATCGAATTGGTGCGCGCGCAGCAGCCGCACATCGATTTGGTGTTGGCCACGGGGGACCTGTCACAGGACGGCACGCTGGAGTCGTACCAGCAGTTTCGTGACATGACCCGGCAGATCGACGCCCCGGCGCGCTGGATTCCCGGTAATCATGACGAACCGCAAATCATGGCCCACGCCGCCGTGCACAGCGATTTATTGGAGCCGGTGGTGGATGTGGGCAACTGGCGGGTCATCCTGCTGGACTCCGCCGTACCCGGTTCCGTGCCGGGTTACCTGCAAGACCAACAACTGCAACTACTGGCTCAGGCTCTGAGCGAAGCGCCAAACCGTCACCATCTGGTGTGCTTTCACCATCACCCGGTGTCCATCGGCTGTGCCTGGATGGAGCCCATCGGCCTGCGCAACCCCGAGGCGCTGTTTGCCGTGCTGGACCGCTTCCCCCAGGTCAAGGCCGTACTCTGGGGTCATGTGCATCAGGAAATCGACCGTGAGCGCAACGGCGTGCGCCTGCTGGCATCGCCGTCCACCTGTATCCAGTTCGCTCCGGGCAGCGAGGACTTCAAGGTCAGTGAGGACGCGCCAGGCTATCGTTGGCTGCGTTTGCATGCCGACGGACGGTTGGAAACTGGTGTAGAGCGGCTGGCCGGCTTCGCGTTTATGGTGGATTACGGTAGCAACGGCTACTGAGATTTACCTGTAAACTGCGCCCTTTTGGCGCAAGCACGGAGAGCCCGGTATGTCTGCTTCGATCCTGTATATCCACGGTTTCAACAGTGCGCCGGCGTCCAACAAGGCCAGCCAGCTCATCACCGTGATGGACAGCCTCGGCCTGGCCGACCAACTGCGTGTGCCGGCCCTGCATCACCACCCGCGTCAGGCCATTCCTCAGTTGGAGGAGGCCATTGTCCAACTGGGGCGGCCACTGCTGGTCGGCAGCTCACTCGGCGGCTACTATGCAACCCATCTTGCCGAGCGCCATGGCCTCAAGGCGCTGCTGGTCAACCCGGCGGTGAGCCCCCATCGGATGTTCGACGGTTACCTGGGCACCCAGAAGAACCTCTACACCGATGAAACCTGGGAATTGACCCACGACCACGTCACGGCGCTGGCCGAGCTGGAAGTGCCGGCGCCCCAGGACGCGGCGCGTTACCAGGTGTGGTTGCAGACCGGGGATGAAACCCTGGATTATCGCCTCGCCCAGCAGTATTACCGGGCCTGTGCCTTGCGCATCCAGGCCGGTGGCGACCATGGTTACCAAGGGTTCGCCCAGCAATTGCCGGCGCTGCTCAGCTTTGCCGGCATTGGCGCAGATCAGTATCAATCCTTCGATTTTTCGGCACTGTAATTGCCTTGGAAACCGCAGGTTACTTTTTAATCGAACGACTCACGACGAGACCCCATGGCCACTCCCAGCGCTAGCTCTTATAACGCCGACGCCATCGAAGTCCTCTCGGGCCTCGACCCGGTGCGCAAACGCCCCGGCATGTACACCGACACCAGTCGGCCGAACCACCTTGCCCAGGAAGTCATCGACAACAGCGTCGACGAAGCCTTGGCCGGGCACGCCAAGTCGGTGCACGTCATTCTCCACGCTGACCACTCCCTGGAAGTGTCCGACGATGGTCGCGGCATGCCGGTGGACATTCACCCGGAAGAGGGCGTGTCGGGCGTCGAGCTGATCCTCACCAAGCTGCACGCAGGCGGCAAGTTCTCCAACAAGAACTACCAGTTCTCCGGTGGCTTGCACGGTGTGGGTATTTCCGTGGTCAACGCCCTGTCGACGCTGGTGCGGGTCAAGGTCAAGCGCGATGGCAACGAGTACCAGATGACCTTCGCCGATGGCTACAAAGCCACCGACCTGGAAGTGATCGGCACCGTGGGCAAACGCAATACCGGCACCAGCGTGTACTTTGCGCCGGACCCGAAATACTTCGATTCGCCGAAGTTCTCCATCAGCCGCCTCAAGCATGTGCTCAAGGCCAAGGCCGTGTTGTGCCCGGGCCTGCTGGTGACCTTTGAAGACAAAGGCACCGGCGAGAAGGTCGAATGGCACTTTGAGGACGGCCTGCGCTCCTACCTGGAAGATTCCGTCAGCGACTTCGAACGCCTGCCAAACGAGCCGTTCTGCGGCAGCCTGGCCGGTAATAAAGAAGCGGTCGACTGGGCGCTGCTGTGGTTGCCCGAGGGCGGCGACAGTGTGCAGGAAAGCTACGTCAACCTGATCCCCACCGCCCAGGGCGGCACCCACGTCAACGGTTTGCGCCAGGGGCTGCTGGATGCCATGCGCGAATTCTGCGAATACCGCAGCCTGCTGCCGCGAGGTGTAAAGCTGGCGCCGGAAGACGTGTGGGAGCGCATCGCGTTCGTGCTGTCGATGAAGATGCAGGAGCCACAGTTCTCCGGGCAGACCAAAGAGCGTCTGTCGTCCCGTGAGGCGGCAGCATTTGTCTCCGGTGTGGTCAAGGACGCCTTTAGCCTGTGGCTCAACGAGCATCCTGAGCTGGGCCTGGCCCTGGCCGAACTGGCGATCAACAACGCCGGCCGTCGCCTCAAGGCCAGCAAGAAGGTCGAGCGCAAGCGCATCACCCAGGGCCCGGCATTGCCCGGCAAACTGGCCGATTGCGCCGGGCAGGATCCGATGCGTTCCGAGCTGTTCCTGGTGGAAGGTGATTCCGCCGGCGGTTCCGCCAAGCAAGCGCGGGACAAGGAATTCCAGGCGATCCTGCCGTTGCGCGGCAAGATCCTCAACACCTGGGAAGTCGACGGCAGTGAAGTCCTGGCCAGCCAGGAAGTGCACAACATCGCCGTGGCCATTGGTGTTGATCCAGGTTCGGCGGATATCGCCCAACTGCGCTACGGCAAGATCTGCATCCTCGCCGACGCCGACTCCGACGGCCTGCACATCGCTACATTGCTCTGTGCGCTGTTCGTACAGCACTTCCGCCCGCTGGTGGATGCCGGTCACGTCTACGTCGCCATGCCGCCGCTGTATCGCATTGACCTGGGCAAGGAGATTTTCTATGCCCTGGATGAAGCCGAGCGCGACGGCATCCTCGACCGCCTGGTTGCCGAGAAGAAGCGCGGCAAGCCACAGGTCACGCGATTCAAAGGCCTGGGCGAAATGAACCCGCCGCAATTGCGTGAAACCACCATGGATCCGAACACCCGACGCCTGGTGCAGTTGACCCTGGAAGACTACGCCGGCACTTCGGAAATGATGGACATGCTGCTGGCGAAGAAGCGTGCGCCGGATCGTAAGGCGTGGCTGGAATCCAAAGGCAACCTGGCCGAGGTGCTGGGCTGATGCGCACAGGCGTCGCCCTGGCGATCCTGATGTTGAGCGGGCTGGCGGCCACCCCGGTGGTGGCTGCGCCCGTGGCCGAGCTCAAGCTCGTGTCCGAGCACCCGGTGGACGGCATGCGCGGCGGCAACCTGTCGGGTCTGGCTATGTGCGGCAAGGAGTTGTGGACGGTTTCCGACCGTGACGACGACCAGATCTACCGCCTGGATATCAGCGCGCCGACCTGGCAGGCCGAAACGCTGAAAATCGATGTCCCGCCCGTGCCGGAGTCCGGTCTGCCGTGGGGGCTGCGTTCGCGCACCAAGGCTGCTTCGTTCATTCGCGGTGGCGACCTGGATTTTGAAGGAATCAGCTGCGATGCCGCCGGTAATCGCTACATCGTCAGTGAAGCCCATGCGGCGGTGCTGCAGGTGCCGGTCACGGGCGCGCCTGAATGGCTGAAGATTGCCCCAGGCATGGTGCGTGAAGCGCGGGCCAGTGGCATGTTGCTGCACTTCAATGCCTTGTTCGAAGGCTTGGCGGTGAACCCGCAAGGCAATCAGATCTGGTTGGCGGCGGAGCGCGAGCGGCGCGGCTTGATTTCCATCAAGCGCCCGCAAAGCCTGTGGGATTGTGACGGCGCGTGCGTGTTGTTGAGTGAGGCCGGCCAGGAAGTACAGCCGGCCAAGTTCACCGACGCCAAGGCTGTGTCCAAGGATTTCGCTGATCTTTCCCTGTTCAACGGCAAGCTGTTCACTCTGGAGCGCAACGCGTTCCAGATTTGCCGCCGCGATGCGGTCACGGCCAAGGTTGAGCTGTGCTGGTCGTTTGCCGACGAAACCCTGACGCCCGAGCGGCGTTACGCCCAGCCCTATGGCTTGGCTGAAGCCCTGGTGGTGGACGCTGAGGGCGCATGGCTGGGTATCGACAACAACTTCGGCCCCCGCGCCGATGGTGAAAAACGCCCGGTGGTCTATCGTTTTGCCGCCCCGGTCGGCGGCTGGAGTGCCCAGCCGTGAATGATCAAACACTTGAATTGACCCGGCGCAGCGGCATTTCCGCTGCGCCTTACCAAACAATGATGAGGCCCGCATGAGTGACATCCTCGCAGACAGCTTAGACGGCGTAGAGCGCCGGTCGCTGGCTGACTTCACCGAAAATGCCTACCTCAACTACTCCATGTACGTGATCATGGACCGTGCCTTGCCGCATATCGGCGACGGCCTCAAGCCTGTGCAGCGGCGCATCATCTACGCCATGAGCGAGCTGGGCCTGGATGCCGATTCCAAGCACAAGAAGTCGGCGCGTACCGTCGGTGACGTGCTGGGTAAGTTCCACCCCCACGGCGACTCGGCCTGCTATGAAGCCATGGTGCTGATGGCGCAGCCGTTCAGCTACCGCTACACGCTGGTAGATGGCCAGGGTAACTGGGGCGCGCCGGATGATCCCAAGTCCTTCGCCGCCATGCGTTACACCGAAGCGCGTTTGTCGCGTTACTCGGAAGTGCTGCTCAGCGAACTCGGCCAGGGCACTGCGGATTGGGGCCCGAACTTTGACGGCACTCTGGACGAGCCTCTGGTGTTGCCTGCACGTTTGCCGAATATCCTGCTCAATGGCACCACCGGTATTGCGGTTGGCATGGCCACCGACGTACCGCCGCACAACCTGCGGGAAGTCGCCACGGCTTGCGTGCGTTTGCTGGATGAGCCAAAAGCTACGGTCGAGCAGCTCTGCGAGCATATCCAGGGTCCGGATTACCCGACCGAAGCGGAAATCATCACGCCGCGTGCCGACCTGCTGAAGATGTACGAAACCGGCAAGGGCTCGGTGCGCATGCGCGCCGTCTACCACATCGAGGACGGCGACATTATTGTCACCGCGCTGCCGCACCAGGTGTCCGGCGCCAAGGTGCTGGAGCAGATCGCCGCGCTGATGCAGGCCAAACCGTCGAAACTGCCTCAGGTCGCCGACCTGCGTGATGAGTCCGACCACGAAAACCCATGCCGCATCGTGATCATTCCGACCAACAGCCGGGTCGATCACGAAGTGCTGATGCAGCACCTGTTCGCCAGCACGGACCTTGAGTCCAGCTACCGGGTCAACGTCAACATCATTGGCCTGGACGGCAAGCCACAGCTGAAAAACCTGCGCAACCTGCTGGTGGAGTGGCTGGAGTTCCGGGTACAGACCGTTCGTCGCCGCCTGCAATTCCGCCTGGACAAGGTCGAACGCCGCCTGCACCTGTTGGATGGCTTGCTGATCGCCTATCTCAACCTGGATGAAGTGATCCACATCATCCGTACCGCCGAGCACCCGAAAGCCGAGTTGATTGCGCGCTTCGAGCTGAGCGAGATCCAGGCTGACTACATCCTCAACACCCGCTTGCGTCAATTGGCGCGACTGGAAGAGATGAAGCTACGTGACGAACAGGACGCGTTGCTCAAGGAACAAGCCAAGCTGCAAGCCCTGCTGGGCAGCGAAGCCAAGCTGAAAAAGCTGGTGCGCAGCGAGCTGATCAAAGACGCCGAAACCTATGGCGATGACCGTCGTTCGCCAATCGTGCAGCGCGCTGAAGCCAAGGCGCTGACAGAAACCGAACTGCTGCCTAACGAGAAAATTACCGTCGTTCTGTCGGAAAAGGGTTGGGTTCGTTCAGCCAAAGGGCATGATATTGACGCCACTGGCCTGTCTTACAAAGCGGGTGATGGCTTTAAAACCGCCGCAGCCGGGCGTTCCAACCAGTTTGCGGTGTTTATCGACTCCACGGGGCGCAGCTATTCGGTGCCGGCGCATACCTTGCCGTCCGCGCGGGGGCAGGGCGAGCCGTTGACCGGGCGTCTGACGCCGCCGCCAGGGGCGAATTTTGAATGCGTGCTGCTGCCGGATGATGACTCGCTGTATGTCATTGCCTCCGACGCCGGTTACGGGTTTGTGGTCAAGGGTGAAGACCTGCAGGCCAAGAACAAGGCGGGCAAGGCGCTGTTGAGCCTGCCGAACAGCGCCAAGGTGATCTTGCCGCGACCGGTGGATGACCGTGAGAGCAATTGGCTGGCGTCGGTGACTACCGAAGGGCGCTTGCTGGTGTTCAAGATCAGTGATCTGCCGCAGTTGGGCAAAGGCAAGGGCAACAAGATTATTGGTATTCCAGGGGAGCGGGTGGCCAGTCGCGAAGAGTACGTGACCGACATCGCAGTGATCCCGGAGGGCGCTACTTTGGTACTTCAGGCCGGTAAACGCACGCTGTCGCTGCGTCCCGATGACCTTGAGCACTACAAGGGCGAGCGTGGCCGGCGTGGTAATAAACTGCCGCGAGGTTTCCAGCGGGTAGACGCATTGCTGGTGGAAACGCCCGTTTAAGGCGTACTAGAGCCCTCGATCTACGATTTAAAGCGTAGATCGACGCTTTGGCGCTGGAGTCACGGCGCATATTCACGGATGATATGGCCTTTCCAGCGCCGGCGTGGCCGAGCGTGTTTAGGTTATTTTTAGTATTACATTGTGGTTCGCCTTGTGGCAGCCACCTGGATGGGATGATGACTGCTCCACGCCTTCCTCTATTTTTGATGCTCGCTGGCCTTTTGGGGCTGGCGGGTTGCAGCACACACCAACCGGTGTCGCTGTACCAGCTGGACAGCGGAAGTCCGGCGCAACCCGCACAAAGTGCGGGTATGGCGGTTCTGCTGGGCCCGGTGGTTGTCGCCGACTACCTGCAACGCGAAACCCTGCTGCAACGTCAGAACGACGGCAGCCTGCAAGGTTCCACCGATGGTCGTTGGGCGGGCAGTTTGTCGTCCGACATCAACCAGTTGATGCTGCGCCAGGTAGCCGGTCATCTGGACAGCCAGCGTGTGGTCCTCTCACCTGCGCCCGCCGGTTTTTCGCCGGATGTGCAGGTTTTGCTGACCATTACGCGGCTGGATTCGGGGGCTTCGCAACCGGCGATCCTCGATGCGCAGTGGCGCTTGATCGACCGTCGTGGCCAGGTGCGCGACAGCCGCATCGTGCATTTGCAGGAGCAGCACGCCGGCACTACCGCGTCGCAGGTCCAGGCCCAGGGCGTGCTGTTGCAGAACCTGGCGCAGCAGTTGTCGGTGGCCCTCAAGCCATTGGCCAACCAGCCGCCGATTGCCGAGGCGCCGCGCAAGCAAGCCCCGGCGGTGCAGGCCAGGCCAGCAGAACCGCAGAAGCCTAAAATGCCGATGGCTACGCCGATCCGTACGGATATGGAAGTGTTCAGGTTCTGATCTGAATCGCACAAATAAAAAGGCCCGCTCATTCAGCGGGCCTTTTTATTTGTGTGCGATTAACTGTGGGAGGGGGCTTGCCCCCGATGGCTGAGTATCAGTTGGCACATCATTAACTGAACCACCGCTATCGGGGCAAGCCCCCTCCCACATTAGCCCTGCAGTGTTCTTCAGGGCTTGCGGGTCTCGTGCATCCGCGCCAATTGGCGCTCCAGCATCGACGGGTACGGCTCCATCAGCCGCTCCACACAGCTTGCGCCTTCAGGGCTGGCAATCGGGCGGATGCGGGCGCGTTGGCGGATCAGCGTGTCCTCACTGATCTTGCGCTCCACCAGCAGCAGGTTGCGGCTGTGTTGCGACAGGGCCAGGGCGTCCTGGGCGATCTCGGTCAGGAGCAGATCGATCTGGCTCATGCCGAACAGGTCGTCACCTACCGTCAAGCCAAGTTGCAGTTGCAGAGTGATGCCACTGTCCGCCACTTCGATCTGCAGGGCATGGCCCAGGGCGCGCAGCAACTCGCCGCAGCAGATGGCGTTGGTCAGGTAGTCTTCGCCGCTGTCTTCGCTGTGGAACAGCATCAGCGTACTGCCATCGTTCAGGGTGTGCAGTTCGCTCTGGTACAGCGAGGCGGCCTGGTCGAGGCAATCGCGATAACGTTCCAGCAATTCGGTCAGGCGTGCGCGGGGCAGGCGGCGCAGTTGGTCCTGGGCACCGAGTTGCACGGCCAGTACGGCGCTGTGCTGGGGCTCGGTGTTCCTTGCCGGTGCGGGCTTGGGCGCGATGGCCGGACTGCTGACAGAGGTGTCGCGCAGGTCGGCGAAGGGGTCTTCGTCGTCCAGCTCGTCTTCTTCGGCCTGGATTACCTTGCGTGTAGCGGGTTTGAGACCTGCCACCGGCGCGCTTTCATCGAAGCCTGGATCTCGCAGGTTGCGCACTTCAAACTCTGGCTCGTCGTCGTAATCGGTGTCGTCGAACTCAGGTTCCGGCTCAGCCTTGGGCGCTGGCTCCGGCGCGAAGCTGGCGTGCAATTGGCGGGCGAGGTCACCGATCTCATCCTGGCGGTCGGTGGCCGGGGTATGTTCGTCGATATCCCGCAGCCAGATGCGCAGTTGCATCAAGGGCGTGGAGATATGCCGGCCCAGGCGCAGGCTCAAGGCCAGTGCCAGTGCCAGCAGGATCGCGCTGAGGATGCCCATGCTTTGCAGGCTGATGGTCATCGGCTGCTGGAATTGCTGCATGTCCAGGCTGATGCGCAGTTGGCCGGCCTTCACATCCTGGAATGTAATGTTGCTCTGGTACAGGCCTTCGGCTTCACCCAGCAGGCCGTTTTTCGGGCGCTGCCCGGCTTCGGCCATGATGCGGTTGTCCACGCTGTAGATCGCGGCGTGGGCCACCAGCGGGTTTTTGGTCAGGTTGTTGAGCAGCACGTTGAGGCTGAGGATGTCGTTGGACACCAACAGCTCAGTCGCCGAGGTGGCGGTCTGGGTGGTCAGGCTCTCGCCCAGGGCGTCGGCTTGCTCGTGCATCGCCTGTTTGAACTGCAAACCCATCACACAGGCATAGATCACCAGGGCCAGGGCGACCAGGATCACGTTATGGCTGGCGATGCGTAATGCGATCGGTACACGGCGGTGGCGCAGTGCCCGGAAGATCAGCAGGAAGAAGTTATCGGTTTTTACTGGCGTGGGCCGGTTCACTTGCGCTCGGCTCTCGGTCCGTGAAGTTGACGCGCAGTATAGCGACAGGCCCAAGACCGGCAAAGCGCTGGCTGTGCCCGATGGTCACTGAAAGTGGGTAGAATGCGGTTTTTTTCCAGCCTGGGGGTGCGCCTTGCGCGAAATTGTCCTGATTAACATCACTGGCGAAGACCGTCCGGGTCTTACCGCTGCCATTACCGGTGTGCTGGCCCAGGGTGGTGTGAACATTCTCGACATCGGCCAGGCGGTGATCCACGACACCCTGTCGTTCGGCATCCTGGTGGAAATCCCTAGCACCGAGCAGGCCTCGTCAGTGCTCAAGGACATCCTCTTTACCGCGTACAAGCTCGACCAACAGGTGCGTTTCACCCCGGTATCCGAAGAGGATTACCGGCACTGGGTGGCCGGCCAGGGCAAGAAGCGCCATATCGTCACGTTGCTGACCCGTAAGGTCACCGCCGAACAACTGCAGCGCGTCAGCTCGATCACGGCGCAGTACGGCCTTAATATCGACCATATCGACCGTCTGTCGGGCCGCATGCCCCTGGACACGCCTGCTGACCAGGGCAAGGGCTGCATCGAGTTCTCCGTGCGCGGCGAACCGGCCGATCCGCAGGCCCTGCGCGCCGAATTCCTCAGCGTGGCCCAGGAGCTGAATGTCGACATCGCCTTCCAGGAAGACTCGCTGTTCCGTCGCAACCGTCGCCTGGCGGTGTTCGACATGGACTCCACGCTGATCGAAGCGGAAGTCATCGACGAACTGGCCAAGGCCGCGGGCGTGGGTGAGCAGGTTTCGGCGATCACCGAGCGCGCCATGGCCGGGGAGCTGGACTTTCGCGCCAGTTTCAAAGAACGTCTGGCGCTGCTCAAAGGCCTGGATGTCAGCGTGCTGGACTCTATCGGTGCCTCGCTACGCCTGACTGAAGGCGCCGAAACCCTGTTCGCCGAACTCAAGCGCCTGGGCTACAAGACTGCAATCCTGTCCGGCGGCTTCACCTACTTCGCCAAGCAATTGCAGGCCAAGCTGGGCATCGACTATGTGTTCGCCAATGAGCTGGAAGTGGTGGATGGCAAGGTGACGGGCGTGGCGGTGGAGCCGATTGTCGACGCACAGCGCAAAGCGGATCTGCTGAAGGAGTTGGCCCACAAGGAAGGCTTGCGTCTGGAGCAGACCATTGCGGTCGGCGACGGAGCGAATGACTTGCCGATGCTGGCGATTGCCGGCTTGGGTGTAGCGTTCCGTGCCAAGCCGTTGGTTAAGCAATCGGCCAAGCAGGCGATTTCGACGTTGGGGTTGGATGGCGTGCTGTATCTGCTGGGCTTTCGCGACCGCGACGGTCAGCTGTAACTGAGTGTGGGAGGGGGATTGCCCCCTCCCACATTGGATCTTTACCGCTCTGGAATTAGGCTTTCGGCAGTGCGATGCCTTGACCCATCTGCACAGGCGAACCCGCCAGCAGTTCTTCAGACCACTTAACCTGATCCGGCCCGAACAGCACAATCGCGGTCGAACCCAGCTTGAAGCGGCCTAGCTCCGCGCCTTTCTCCAGGTGAATCGGCGCACGTGCGGCTTCGTCGTAGCGGAAGGTTTTCAGCTCGCGCTTCGGTGGTGTTACCAGGCCAGCCCATACGGTTTCAATCGACGCGACGATCATCGCACCCACCAACACCACGGCCATCGGACCACGCTCGGTATCGAAGATGCAGGCAACGCGCTCGTTACGCGCAAACAGCTCCGGCACATTTTCGGCGGTGGTCTGGTTGACCGAGAAGATGCGGCCCGGAATATAGACCATTTCCCGCAGGGTGCCGGCCAGTGGCATGTGCACGCGGTGGTAGTCCTTGGGTGACAGATAAACTGTCGCAAAATCCCCGCCCATGAACGGTGCTGCTACAGCCGCATCACCACCCAGCAACTCCAGCACGCTGAAGCTATGGCCTTTAGCCTGGAACACACGACCATGTTCAATCGGTCCGAGCTGGCTGACCGCACCGTCGGCCGGGCTGAGCACCGCGCCTGGAGTTGGGTCCAGTGGGCGCGCGCCATCCTTGAGGGCGCGGGTGAAGAAGGCGTTGAAGTGCTCGTAGGCGGTCACGTCTTCAACCAACGCTTGAGACATATCCACTTGGTAGCGCTTGGCGAACCAGGTAGTGAATGCATTCTTGAACCAACGCACGCGGCACTCGGCAATGCAGCCCGCCAGGCGCGACAGCAGGTGGTGCGGCAGCAAGTACTGGCTGAGGATAAACAACTGCTTTTTCATAACTGTCCTTAAACCTTAAATCTCAACGGGGGTGTCGGGGTGGTTGCCCCATTCGCCCCAGGAACCGGCATAACCTTTGACTCGCGGATAACCGAGCGCCTTGGCCACCAGGTAGGTGAAGCCAGAGCGGTGGTGAGTCTGGCAGTGGGTGATGATTTCTTTATCTTTTGTCAGCCCGAGGTTTTCAAGGATTTGCGGCATGTCGCGGCGGATACGCAGGTTGCGTGCCTTGTCCATGCCGGCGGTCCACTCGAAATTCACTGCGCCGGGGATGTGCCCGCCTTTGGCGGCAAGCACCTTTTCACCGGAGTACTCCAGCGGGCCGCGTGCGTCCCAGATGCCCAGGTCGGCCGCGCCGAGGCGGCTTTGCAGGTATTCGCGGGTCGCGGTGGGGCCGTCGTGCAACGTGAGGCTGACCGGGCCGCCGACCGGAGCTGGGGCATCAGTGGAAACAGGGTGCTTATCTTCCAGCCACGCCAGCAGGCCGCCATCGAGGTAGTGATATTTCTGGTGGCCGATCACGTCGAGCAGCCAGATAAAACGCCCGGCCCAGCCGCCGCCTTCGTCGTCGTACACCACGTAGGTGGCGTCGGGCGTGTGGCCCAGTTCGCCGAAGAGTTTTTCCAGGTCGGCTTTATTGGGCAGCAGGCCGGGTGCCGGCGGCTGGCCCAGTTGGGTGCGCTTGGGGTCAACGAAATGCGCGCCGGGGATATGCCCTTCGGCGTAGCGGGCGGCGCTGGTGAGGTCCACCAGAATCAGGTGCTCGGCATCCAGTCTGCCGAGCAGGTCGCTGGATTCGATCACCAGCGGCAAGCCAGAGAAGTCAGGCATGTGAGGTCTCCTGGGCACAAATGTTGGCGATAAAGGACGGCGATTGTAGCGCAAGCATCAGGCGCTGCGGTTGGTAAAGCTGTGCAGGGCTTTCTCGATGCATTGGGCGGTTTTGCCGAAGGCCTGCACGGTGGTTTCCGAGAACGGCCCGCCGCCCTGGTCGGCGACCATCACCATCACCACGCGGCCATTGCAGCTCATCGAGCGCAACAGCAGGTGTTCACCGGTGAACAGGCGGCGCAGGATCGGCGGCAGCAAGGCCGAGAACTGCGCGTGGTTGTCAGGCGTCAGGCGCACTTGGGCGGATTTTTCCAGCAGGCGTTGCAGCAGCGTGCTGTTGACCACGTCCAGGCTCAGGTTGGCGGCGTCTTTGGGCAGGCCGTCGGCCTGGTGTACGCGCAAGGTGCTCAGGGCGCGATCGGCCATGAACAACAGGACACGCTGCATGCCACTGGCCACCAGGGCTTCCTTGGCGCAGGTGCTCAAATGCATGGCATTGGCAAAGCGGCTCGGCTCTACGAGCAGTTCGGTGCAGCGGTTGCGCCAAACGGCCAGGGCCTCGGCAGTCGGTGGCGGCGCCGGCAGCAGGCCGCGATGGATCTTCTGTACGTGCCACGGCCAGATCAGCGACAGCGCCGGGTGCCAGAGGTCGGGCATCAGGGCGGTGCGGGCGCTGGTCACGGCTTGTTGGTGAGAGTGTTGCTGCACCTCTGCCAAGGGCTGTTGCAGGTACAGGGCGGTGAGGTATTGCCAGCGTTGGGTGTGCGGGCAGGTCCAGGACTCCTGGGCCGACATCGCCAGGCCATTGGCCAGCAGCACGGTATTGGCCGGCTGGTTCAGCCAGCGGCGCAGATTGGGTTCGGCGTCGAGCAATTGCTGGTGGCGCAACGGGTCGTCTTCGCGGGCGATATGCAGCGCCTTGACCAGCAAACGTTGTTCGCGCAGCAACAGGGTATAGCCCTGGGATACCCAGATCGGCAGGTGCCAGGCTTCGGTCAGACCCAGGCACAGGTCCAGCAGGCGCACGCCGAACAGTTCCTGCTCGACCTTGCGTGCAGGCTCGCCTTTGTGGATGACGCGCAGTTCCCACTCTTCAAGCAGCTTGGGGTAGGCAACGGCCATCGGCCACAGCGGCGACAGAAACAGCAGGCTGCCCCAGTGAATGTCCTGCCAGAGCCGCGCCAGACGGCTGCCGAACAAGCCGTTGGCCTGCTGCGACGCGTGCTGGCTCACCAGCAGCAGCTGGCGCAATGCCACGGGAATTTCTTGAGCGGGCAACGAGGGCAGGCGTGCGAGCAGTTCTTCGGCGCGCTTGAGGCCCAGGCGGTTAAGCGCCACTTCAAGGTTTTCCGCCGGTTCCGCCAGGCTGCCATGGGTGTGGCTGTTGGCCTCGCGCATCACGCTGAGCACCAGGGCGGGGCTGTTCTGCATCAGTTCGGCAATATCTCGCAACGAACTGCGACTGTCGCGGATGGCTTTGCACACTCGGTCATGGCTGGCCTGAGGAACGGGCAGCAGTACGTCGTCCAGACGCTTGATCCAAGCGGCGAGAGAGGAAGGTCTTACAGATGGGACTGTCGTTTCATTAGCCATGATTGGGGCGCGATCATCACTTGCGGTCAACACGCCCGGAGCGGGCCGAACTGGCTTTTCGCCTTAACGGGCTATAGTCTGGCGCAGTTTTGCCGATAAGAGGAACAAGAGTTTTCCAGTTCCCCCAAATATGTCCATGAACCCGACGGCGCAAGTACTCATCTCCTATGGCTAAAATTATCGGCATCATCGTCGTCTTCGCGAGCGTGCTCGGCGGGTACGTCCTGTCCCACGGTAAAATTGCGGCACTGATCCAGCCTTTCGAAGTGCTGATCATTGGTGGTGCGGCACTGGGCGCCTTCCTGCAGGCCAACCCCGGCTACATGACCATGCACGTGGTCAAGAAATCGCTGGCCATGTTCGGTTCGCGCTTTACCCACACCTTCTACCTGGAAGTGCTGGGCCTGGTGTACGAGATCCTCAACAAGAGCCGCCGCGAAGGCATGATGGCCATCGAGGCCGACATCGAGGACGCCGCCGCCAGCCCGATTTTCGCCAAATACCCGGCCGTGCTCAAAGATGAGCGCATGACCGCCTATATCTGCGACTACCTGCGCATCATGTCTTCCGGCAACATGGCCCCCCACGAGCTGGAAGGCCTGTTCGACATGGAATTGTTCAGCCTTAAAGAAGAGCTGGAACACCCTTCCCACGCCGTGACCGGCATCGCCGACGGCATGCCTGGCTTCGGTATTGTTGCGGCGGTGCTCGGTATCGTGGTGACCATGGCATCCCTGGGCGAAGGTGACCAAGCGGCCATCGGCATGCACGTAGGTGCGGCGCTGGTGGGTACGTTCTTCGGTATTCTCGCGGCCTATGGTTTCTTCGGCCCGCTGGCCACCTCCCTGGCTCACGATGCCAAGGAAGAAATCAACCTGTACGAATCGATCAAGGCCAGCCTGGTAGCGTCCGCGTCCGGCATGCCGCCATCGCTGGCGGTCGAGTTCGGTCGCAAGGTGTTGTACCCGAAGCATCGCCCAAGCTTCGCCGAGCTGGAACAAGCGGTTCGCGGTCGCTAAGCCATGGAAAACAACCAGCCGATAATCATCAAGCGCGTCAAGCGCTTCGCTGCGGGGCACCATGGTGGCGCCTGGAAAATCGCCTTCGCCGACTTTGCGACGGCGATGATGGCGTTCTTCCTGGTGCTGTGGCTGATGTCTACCGCCACGCCCGAACAGAAGATCGCCATCGCCGGCTACTTCAAAGACCCGATTGGCTTCTCGGAAAGTGGCACGCCGTTTGTGATCGACCTGGGCGGCTCGCCGCAGTTGGCGCCTGAGCGCACCATCAACCCAGAGGTCAAGACCGAGGCCCCGCAGGAAAAAATCCCGATCGAGCGTGACACGGTCGAGAGCATGGCCGAGCAGGTCGAGCAGGAACGCCTGGAGTTGTTGCTGCAAGAGTTGCAGACCAAGGTGGATGAAAATCCGCAGCTGCTCAAATTCAAGGATCAGATCTCGTTCGAGATCACGCCCGAAGGCCTGCGCATCCAGATTACCGATGCCGCCAACCGGCCGATGTTCGATTCCGGCAGCGCGCGGCTCAAGCCTTACTTCGAAGACATCCTGCTGGCCATGGCTGACACCATCAAGGCGGTGCCGAACAAGATCAGCATCAGCGGCCACACCGACGCCAAGCCGTATGCCGGCCAGGGTGATTTCGGCAACTGGGAACTCTCGGCCAACCGCGCCAACGCCGCCCGCCGTGCGTTGGTGGCAGGCAGCTACCCCGACCCGCAAGTGGCGCGCGTGGTGGGTTTTGCCTCCTCGCAGCTATTCGAGCCCAAGGATCCGTTCAATCCGATCAACCGGCGTATCGACATCGTGGTGCTGACCAAAAAGGCCCAGCGTGCGATTGAAGGTGATCAGCCGCCCGTTGTGCCAACCCCAGGCGCGGGCGCACCCGGCGAAGTGCCGACTGACCCGAACGCCATCCCGCCGGGGCAGGAGCCGTTGCCGGCCCACGAACTGCGGCAGAAGCTGAACCTGTTTGATGATGGTGGGATGAAGGATCCTACGGTGCCTAAGGCGGGTTCCTAAGGTTCATGCCGTGCGCCGCACCAATGAAAACGCCCCGATGAACGGGGCGTTTTCATGTGTGCTCAGAGTGGCAGGTACGCTTTAACACCGCTGATCACCCCCCGCATATCGTCGGAGCACAATCGAGGTACGAAGTACTCTCGCCCTTTGGACCGAGTCTTTCTGTGGAGTTTGTCGAGCCGTTCGAAGCTGACTGTGTAAATCATGTCGCACTTCACCCACAGCTCTTTGTAGCCGTCGGATTGAAGCGGATTGGTGCGTAGCAAATGATGCCAGTCGTGTTGAATTTCTGGTGCGGTAGATGAGATCGGTACGACGGTGCACAGTTTTCGATTGTGAGTGGCGGTAGGAGATATCACGACGACTTTACGGATTTTCAGCATTTCCGGTGCCACGAAGCCTCGGGTGAAATCGCACAGAAGAACATCGCCTTGTTTCGGGTGATAGTAGAGAGCCACTCGTGAATGTCCCACAAAAAGCAAAGCCGCCCGAAGGCGGCTTCATTCGACACGCAGTGGAGCTTGCTTCGCCCCTTCTGCGCCGCTGGATCAACCCGAAAGGATCCAGACTCCTGCCAGCTTTCGCTGGTGACGGAGCGATTATGGGCATCAGAAATTCCGAATTCAAGCTGGCTTGTGTCGACGAGCCACCCAGTTATGCTGAATTCTTGATGCCAACTCCCATTAAATCAATGGAATAGGGCGCTCTGCATTGGCATTTATATGTATCAAGGCATGCCTGCTCAGTAACTGCTCTCCGGGAGACTCGCAATAATCGACCGATAGCTGTTCATCCGCTGCTGCTGCACGCGCCCATCTTCCAAGGCCTTGAGCAACGCACAGCCCGGCTCGCGATCATGCTTGCAATCGCGAAAACGGCATGTACCGATCAGGTCGTTGAATTCGATGAAGCCCGCTTCCACATCGCTGCGGCTGACGTGGCCCAAGCCGAATTCACGGATGCCAGGGGAGTCGATCAGCTCACCGCCGCCGGGGAAGTGAAACAGTCGCGCGGTGGTGGTGGTGTGGGTGCCCTGGCCGGACAGTTCCGACAGCGGGCCGACACGGGTGTCGACTTCCGGCAGCAAGCTGTTGACCAGCGATGACTTGCCTACGCCGGACTGGCCGACAAACACACTGATGCGCCCGTCCAACTGCTGTTGCAGCTGTTCCATGCCGTTACCGTGGTGAGCCGAGACTTCCAGCACCGGGTAACCCAGGGTTCGGTAGACCGCCAGCAAGGCATTGAGCGCCGGAGCGTTCTGCTCGTCGATCAGGTCGAATTTGTTCAGCAGCAGCAGCGGGCGAATGCCGGCGTGCTCGGCGGCTACAAGGTAGCGATCGATCAGGTTGGCATGGGGCTCGGGCAGCGGCGCGAACACGATCACGATCATGTCGACGTTGGCCGCTACCGGCTTGAGCTGGCCGCGGCTGTCGGGCCGGCGCAGTTCGGTGGTGCGCGGCAGCTGGGCGACGATCACGCCGATGCCCTGGTTGCCTGCACGCCACACGACCTTGTCGCCGGTGACCAGCGCCGGCAGGTTGGCGCGCAAATGGCAGCGGGACACAGAGCCTGCCAGTTCGCCTTCCAGCGCCTCGACTTCGACCTGCACACCAAAGTGCGCGATCACCAGGCCCGTTTGCTCGGGGCCCAGGTCGCCGCCCTCAAGCGCTTCCACGGCGGAGGATTCACGTTTGGCGGCGCGAGCGGCGCGTTCGCCTTGAATCTTTTCGATGCGCCAGTTTTGGCGACGGTTGAGCTGGCGTTTGGCCATTGGTGTTCCGTGTTGATAATGCAAAGGTTGGGTAAAACGGTCGCGAGTCTAGCACGGCCCCGCCTGCTAAACTGCGCAGCTACGCCAAGGTGCCAAGAGAATCAAGCCATGCAAAACCCACAGAACCTGATTTGGATCGATCTGGAAATGACCGGTCTGAACCCCGACACCGACGTCATCATCGAGATGGCGACCATTGTCACCGACAGCAACCTCAACACCTTGGCCGAAGGTCCGGTGATCGCCATCCACCACAGCGACGCCGTTCTCGCCACCATGGACGAGTGGAACACCCGCACCCACGGTAACTCCGGCCTGACCCAGCGTGTGCGCGACAGCCGCATCAGCATGGCCGAGGCCGAAGCCGAAACCATCGCCTTCCTGGAAAAGTGGGTGCCCAAGGGCAAATCGCCGATCTGCGGCAACAGCATCTGCCAAGACCGCCGCTTTCTTTATACCCACATGAAGGAGCTGGAAAGCTACTTCCACTACCGCAACCTGGATGTGTCGACCTTGAAGGAACTGGCCGCGCGTTGGGCGCCGGAAGTCAAAGACAGCTTCCACAAAGGCAGCACCCATTTGGCGCTGGACGATATTCGCGAGTCGATCGCCGAGTTGCAGCATTACCGCAAGCACTTCATCAAGGCTTGAAACGGTTTCTTACCGTGTCCGGGCTTCCTGTGGTGAGCGGGCTTGTCCCGCGTTGGGCTGCGTAGCGGCCCCACTACCGTCGCCGCATTCCTCCCGATAAATATCATCGCCAACTATTTGGGGCTGCTGCGCAGCCCAGCGCGGGGCAAGCCCGCTCACTACAACTTTACAAGGATCGCCATCATGCTGCTGATGCTTTACCTGATCGCCATCACCGCCGAAGCCATGACCGGTGCCCTCTCTGCGGGGCGTCGCGGCATGGATTGGTTCGGCGTGGTGCTGATTGCCTGTGTAACGGCGCTGGGTGGCGGTTCGGTGCGGGATGTGTTGCTGGGGCATTACCCGCTGACATGGGTCAAACACCCGGA
The DNA here is from genome assembly GCF_056688935.1 of Pseudomonas arvensis. Classification (NCBI taxonomy): domain Bacteria; kingdom Pseudomonadati; phylum Pseudomonadota; class Gammaproteobacteria; order Pseudomonadales; family Pseudomonadaceae; genus Pseudomonas; species Pseudomonas arvensis. The sequence goes on from NZ_CP162038.1 coordinate 580,571, forward strand.
GTACCTGGTGCTGACCTCGGTGGCGGCGCTGGTGACAATCTTTATCGCGCCCCTGATGCGCCGCCTGCGCTCGTTGTTCCTGGCGTTGGATGCCTTGGGCCTGGTGGCCTTCACGCTGATCGGTTGCATGACTGCCCTGGAAATGGGGCACGGTATGTTGGTGGCGTCAGTGAGCGGCGTGATCACCGGGGTTTTTGGCGGCATCCTGCGGGATATTTTCTGCAACGACATTCCGCTGATCTTCCGCCGCGAGCTCTACGCCAGCGTGTCGTTCCTAGCCGCTTGGTTCTATTTGCTCTGTTTGTATCTGCAATTGCCCAGCGAGCAAGCGATCCTGCTGACCCTGTTCAGCGGCTTTCTATTGCGCCTGTTGGCGATCCGTTTTCACTGGGAAATGCCCAAGTTCGTCTACAACGACGACGTGCACTAGCGCGTAGCGTGCTGGTTCAGCGCCCATTCCACATGCTCGCGTACCAGCTCCGAGGGGTAATCCCGGCGCGCCTTCAAGGCTTCCAGCACCGGAATGCTCGACGGCGCATTGCCCAGGCCCACCGCCAGGTTGCGCAGCCAGCGCTCGTAGCCGGCGCGGCGCAGGGGCGAGCCCTCGGTGCTGCTCAGGAATTTATCCTCGTCCCACATAAACAGTTCGGCCAGTTCTGCGTTATCCAAGTTATGCCGAGGCTTGAAATCGCCCTCGGTGGTGGCGCGGGCGAAACGATTCCACGGGCAAACGATCTGACAGTCATCGCAGCCGAACACGCGGTTGCCAATCAGCGGGCGCAGGTCTTCAGGAATGGCGCTCTTGAGTTCGATGGTCAGATAGGAAATGCAGCGCCGGGCGTCCAGCACGTAAGGGCCGACAAAGGCGTTGGTCGGGCAAATATCCAGGCACGCCGTGCAACGGCCGCAGTGTTCGGTGCTATGGGGCTCATCCACCGGCAGCGGCAAATCGACAAACAGCTCGCTGAGGAAGAAATAACTGCCAGCCTTGCGGTTGAGTACCAGGGTGTTTTTACCGATCCAGCCCAGGCCGGCCTTTTCGGCGATGGCTTTCTCCAGTACAGGAGCGCTGTCGACAAAGGCGCGGAAGCCAAACGGGCCGATCTGCGCCTGAATTCGGTCGGCCAGTTGCTGTACGCGCTTGCGGATCAGCTTGTGATAGTCACGGCCCAGGGCGTAGCGCGAGATGTAGGCTTTTTCCGGCTGGGCCAGTAGTTGCGCCATTTGAGTGTCGCCGGGTAGATAGTCCATGCGCAGCGAGACCACGCGCAAGGTGCCGGGAACCAGCTCGTCAGGGTGCGAGCGTTTGCTGCCATGGGCGCCCATGTAGTCCATTTCGCCGTGGTAGCCCGCGTCGAGCCAGCGTTGCAGGTGCTGTTCATGCTCAGCCAGGTCCAGGCCGCTGATGCCGACTTGTTGAAAGCCCAGCTCGCGGCCCCAGTCTTTGATCGATTGGGCGAGGGCGGGCAGATCGGAGGTAATAGCGGGCATGAGACACGGGAAACCACAGGTTAGATGCGTATAATTCTGCCAGACATCGGAGCTTGAAGACGCATGCCGCAGACAAAACACGAAATAACCGACGTTCAGTCCTTGTTGCACGGCCATTTGCCGCAACTGGCTGCGCGTTCCCCGGACGCCCATAAAGGCCAGTTCGGCCACTTGCTGGTCATTGGTGGCGATCGCGGCTTTGGCGGCGCAGCGCTGTTGAGCGCGCAAAGTGCCTTGCGCAGCGGGGCGGGCATGGTGTCACTGGCGACTCGCCTTGAGCACGTGCCTGCCGCGTTGGCTCGCATGCCGGAAGTCATGACCGTAGGCGTGAGCTCAGCCAACCAGCTTATGGGCTTGCTGGAAAAAATCTCGGTCATCGTCATTGGTCCGGGCCTGGGTGAGGCGTCCTGGGGTAAAAGCCTGATATCGGTTGCCGCCAACGCGCAGCTGCCGCAGGTGTGGGACGCAGACGCGTTGAATCAGTTGGCGGCCGGTACTGTGAGTCTTCCGAGCGGTAGTGTGATTACGCCGCATCCGGGCGAGGCCGCGCGCTTGTTGGGCATTTCGACAGCCGAGGTACAGGCCGACCGCCTTAAGGTAGCGCGCGCGTTGAGCCAGAAATTCAAGGCAGTGGCTATCCTCAAGGGTGCTGGCAGTTTGATTGCCAGCCCCGATGGCCGTGTTTCCCGTTGTGATCAGGGCCATCCGGCAATGGCGACGGCAGGTTTGGGCGACGTATTGGCCGGCCTGGTGGGTGCGCTGATGGCCCAAGGCATGCCGGCTTATGAAGCAAGCTGCCTGGCCGTGTGGTTGCACGCCACGGCGGGGGATCGCCAGGGCAGCCTGGGGCGCGGCCTGGCGGCCAGCGACCTGATACCGGCCATTCGTCAATTGTTGGAGGAGCAGTCGCCGTGCCTGAAGTAATCCTTTTCCTGGCCGATGAAGACGCCATGGTCGCGTTCGGTTATCGCATTGCGCAGGTCACGGGCGGCGCGGGATTGATCTTTCTCGAAGGCGATCTGGGGGCGGGCAAGACCACGCTGTCACGGGGCATCATTCGTGGGTTGGGCCACACGGGGGCGGTGAAAAGCCCGACGTTCACCTTGGTCGAGCCTTACGAGATCGGTGCGGTGCGTGCTTTTCACTTCGACCTCTATCGCCTGGTCGATCCTGAAGAGCTGGAGTACATGGGCATCCGTGATTACTTCGATGATGACCCACTGTGCCTGATCGAGTGGCCAGATAAAGGCACAGGCTTTTTGCCAAAGCCGGACCTGACCATTACCATTACGCCGCATGAATCAGGACGTCAGCTGAAGTTGTTGCCCCAGAGCCCACGCGGTGAATCGTGGTGTGCTGCTCTGGTATTGGAATTCAAATAATTGGTGGGGTTAGGTATGCGCTTTCGCGCGTTGGTTGCTGTCGTAGGGGTGTTGCTTGCGGCAATGACTGTCAATGCTCTGGCTGCTTCACAGGTGAAGAGTGTTCGCCTGTGGCGAGCGCCGGATAACACGCGACTGGTGTTCGACCTGTCTGGCCCGGTCCAGCACAGCGTCTTTACCCTCACGGCGCCTGATCGCCTGGTGATCGACATCAACGGCGCGACCCTGGCCGCGCCGCTGAAGGTGTCCACCGCCAACACCCCGATTACCGCCATGCGCTCGGCCCAGCGCACACCGACCGACTTGCGTGTGGTCATCGACCTGAAAAAAGTCGTGACCCCGAAAAGCTTCTCCCTCGCGCCGAATGCCCAGTATGGCAACCGCCTGGTGGTCGACCTGTTCGACAACGCCGCCGATGCCGCACCGCCGCCTGCGCCGACACCGGCCGTGGCGACTGTGCCCGCCGTGCCGGTCAACCCGTCGCAGCCCCAAGTCAAGTTGCCGCCACCGCCGCCTGCCCCGGCGGGCAAGCGCGACATTATCGTAGTGATCGACGCCGGCCACGGCGGTGAAGACCCCGGTGCATCCGGCTCGCGGGGCCAGCATGAAAAAGACGTGGTACTGGCCATCGCCCGTGAACTGCAACGCCAGGTCAACGGCATGAAAGGCTATCGCGCCGAGCTGACCCGTACTGGCGACTACTTCATTCCGCTGCGCGGCCGTACCGAAATCGCCCGCAAGAAGGGGGCTGACCTGTTCGTGTCGATCCACGCTGATGCGGCGCCCTCGACCGCTGCGTTCGGTGCCTCGGTGTTTGCGTTGTCGGATCGCGGCGCTACGTCCGAGACCGCTCGTTGGCTGGCCGACAGCGAAAACCGTTCCGACTTGATCGGCGGTGCCGGCAACGTGTCCCTGGACGACAAGGACAAGATGCTCGCGGGTGTATTGCTCGATCTGTCGATGACGGCCTCGCTGACCTCCAGCCTGAACGTCGGCCAGAAGGTCCTGAGCAACATCGGTCGCGTGACTTCGCTGCACAAACAGCGTGTTGAACAGGCCGGGTTCATGGTGCTGAAGTCACCGGACATCCCGTCGATCCTCGTGGAAACCGGGTTTATCTCCAACGCAAACGAAGCGTCCAAGCTCGCCAGTGCCAGCCACCAACAGGCCTTGGCGCGCTCCATCAGCGCCGGTGTGCGTCAGTTCTTCCAGCAAAACCCGCCGCCTGGCACCTACATCGCCTGGCTGCGGGACTCCGGCAAGATCGCCCAAGGCCCGCGTGACCATCGTGTGCAGCCCGGCGATACCCTGGCGATGCTGGCGGTGCGCTTCCAGGTCTCGGCCGCGACGTTGCGCAGTGCCAACAACCTGAAGACCGATGAGTTGAAAGTTGGCCAGGTGTTGACCATCCCAGGCACTGAATTGGCGGCGCAGTAATGAGCGAATCTACCTTGAACAGCGGGTCGCGCATTGAGTTGCTCAGCCCGCGCCTGGCTAACCAGATTGCAGCGGGCGAGGTTGTTGAGCGCCCTGCATCGGTGATCAAGGAGCTGCTGGAAAACAGCATCGACTCCGGTGCCAAGCGCATTGATGTCGACGTGGAGCAGGGGGGCGTCAAGTTACTGCGGGTACGTGACGACGGCAGCGGCATTTCTTCCGATGACCTGCCGCTGGCCCTGGCCCGTCACGCCACCAGCAAAATCCGCGACCTGGAAGACCTCGAACGGGTCATGAGCCTGGGCTTTCGCGGTGAGGCCTTGGCTTCGATCAGTTCCGTGGCCCGCTTGACCCTGACTTCCCGCACCCGTAATGCCGAGCAGGCCTGGCAAGTGGAAACCGAAGGCCGGGACATGGCGCCGCGGGTCCAGCCGGCGGCACACCCGGTGGGCACGTCGGTGGAAGTGCGCGACCTGTTTTTCAACACCCCGGCGCGGCGCAAATTCCTCAAGGCCGAGAAAACCGAATTCGATCACCTGCAAGAAGTCATCAAGCGCCTGGCCTTGGCCCGCTTCGACGTGGCATTCCACCTGCGGCACAACGGTAAGACCATCCTCAGCCTGCACGAAGCCCATGACGACGCCGCGCGCGCTCGGCGAGTGTCGGCGATTTGCGGCGGTGGGTTCCTGGAGCAGGCGCTGCCGATCGAGATCGAGCGCAATGGCTTGCGGCTCTGGGGCTGGGTTGGCTTGCCGACTTTCTCTCGTAGCCAGGCGGACTTGCAGTACTTCTTTGTGAATGGCCGTGCGGTGCGCGACAAGCTGGTGGCCCACGCGGTGCGCCAGGCGTATCGCGATGTGCTTTTCAACGGGCGGCATCCGACATTTGTCTTGTTCTTTGAGGTTGACCCTTCGGTGGTCGACGTCAACGTGCACCCGACCAAGCACGAAGTACGCTTCCGTGACGGGCGCATGGTGCATGACTTCCTCTATGGCACCCTGCACCGCGCGCTGGGCGACGTGCGCCCGGATGATCAATTGTCGGCGCCGATAGTGACGGCGGTGGTGCGTCCGAGCGGTCCCGAAGCTGGCGAGTTTGGGCCTCAGGGCGAAATGAGCCTGGCGGCCAACCTGCTGCAATCGCCGCAGTCGCAACCTGCGTATACCGCGCCGGGCTCCGGTGCGGGCGCGGGCTATCAATACCAATACACACCGCGACCGCAGTCGACTGTGCCTGTGGCCGAGGCCCAGGCGGCCTACCGCGAATTTTTCGCGCCGCTGCCGGGTGCCGAGCCGGGCGCAGTGGCCTTGCCGGAAGGTGGCGGTGATATTCCGCCGCTGGGTTATGCGCTGGCGCAGCTCAAAGGTATCTATATCCTCGCGGAAAACGCCCACGGCCTGGTGCTGGTGGACATGCACGCCGCGCACGAGCGGATCATGTACGAGCGCCTGAAGATCGCCATGGCCAGCGAAGGCCTCAGCGGCCAGCCGCTGCTGGTGCCGGAGTCCCTGGCCGTCAGTCAGCGTGAAGCCGATTGCGCCGAAGAGCACCACAGCGTGTTCCAGAAACTGGGCTTCGAACTGCAACGCCTGGGGCCGGAAACCCTGGCAATCCGCCAGATTCCGGCGCTGCTCAAGCAAGCCGAAGCCAACCGGCTGGTGGCCGACGTGCTGGCAGACCTGATGGAGTACGGCACCAGTGACCGTATCCAGGCGCACATCAACGAGCTGCTCGGCACCATGGCCTGTCACGGCGCCATTCGCGCCAACCGCCGTCTGGCCCTGCCGGAAATGAATGGCCTGCTGCGTGACATGGAAAACACCGAGCGCAGCGGCCAATGCAACCATGGCCGACCGACCTGGACCCAAATGGGCCTGGACGATCTGGACAAACTGTTCCTGCGCGGCCGTTGATGAGTATCTTGCCCCCCGCGATTTTTCTGATGGGCCCAACGGCCGCCGGCAAGACCGACCTGGCCATCGAGCTGACCAAGGTGTTGCCATGCGAGCTGATCAGTGTCGACTCTGCCCTGGTTTACCGGGACATGGACATCGGTACGGCCAAGCCGTCTAAAGCGCTATTGGCTGAGCATCCGCACCGTTTGATCGACATCATCGACCCGGCCGAGAGCTATTCGGCCGCGGATTTTCGCACCGACGCCCTGGCCGCCATGGCCGAGATCACCGCACGGGGCAACATTCCGCTGCTGGTGGGCGGCACGATGCTCTACTACAAGGCTTTGCAGGAAGGTCTGGCGGATATGCCGCCGGCTGATGCCCAAGTGCGTGCCGAACTCGAAGAAGAGGCTGCACGCCTTGGTTGGCAAGCCTTGCACGACCAGTTGGCGGCGGTGGATCCGGTCTCGGCCGCGCGCATTCACCCCAACGACCCCCAGCGTCTCAGTCGTGCTCTGGAAGTCTGGCGTGTCAGCGGCCAGACCATGACTGAACTACGCCTGAAACAAAGTGCGCAAAGTGCTGACGCAGGCGCTTCTGGACAGTCACAATTGCCCTATACTGTGGCGAATCTGGCCATCGCTCCGGCAAATCGTCAGGTGCTGCATGAACGAATTGCACAAAGATTCACAATTATGTTGGAACAGGGGTTTATCGACGAGGTCGTAGCACTGCGTTCCAGAGGTGACCTGCATCCAGGGTTACCTTCGATACGCGCTGTAGGCTATCGCCAAGTCTGGGATCATCTGGATGGCAAGCTGACGTCAGCCGAAATGCAGGAGCGCGGCATCATTGCCACGCGCCAATTGGCGAAACGCCAGTTCACCTGGCTGCGCAGCTGGAGCGATTTGCACTGGTTGGACAGCCTGGACAGCGACAATCTGTCACGCGCCTTGAAATACTTGGGAACGGTCTCCATATTGAGCTGAGTCCTTGCAATTGCCGTCTATCCTTGGGGGTGTGACGGCCATGAGCTATCTATTTTCCGATTTTTTATTATTGATCCTTAAAGGAGTGCGGCACATGTCAAAAGGGCATTCGCTACAAGACCCTTACTTGAATACTTTACGTAAAGAGAAAGTGGGGGTTTCCATCTATCTGGTCAACGGTATCAAGCTGCAAGGCACGATCGAGTCGTTCGACCAGTTCGTGATCCTGCTGAAAAACACCGTCAGCCAGATGGTTTACAAGCACGCTATCTCGACAGTCGTTCCAGTTCGTCCAATCCGTCTGCCTAGCGCAGCAGGTGACGAAGTCGGTGACGCTGAGCCAGGTAACGCCTGATAGGAGTCTCCTTTGTTCTTTGAGCGCCACGGTGGTGGTGAGCGGGTAATCCTCGTTCACTTGGATGGACAGGACCCTGAGGCGCGCGAAGATCCGCAGGAGTTTCAGGAGTTGGCAAATTCGGCCGGCGCCGAGACCGTTGCGTTTTTTAACGTGCCGCGTCATCGGCCAACCGCCAAATTTCTGATTGGCAGCGGCAAGGTCGAGGAACTGCGCGACCTGGTCCACGCCGAAGAAGCCGATCTGGTGATCTTCAATCACACCCTCACGCCCAGTCAGGAACGTAACCTCGAACGTGTTTTCGAGTGTCGCGTGATCGACCGTACCGGCCTGATCCTCGATATTTTCGCCCAACGCGCCCGTACCCATGAGGGCAAGCTCCAGGTAGAACTGGCCCAGCTTGACCACATGAGCACCCGGCTGGTTCGCGGCTGGACTCACCTTGAGCGTCAGGGTGGTGGCATCGGCATGCGTGGCCCGGGTGAAACCCAGCTCGAAACCGACCGGCGCCTGCTGCGGGTTCGCCTGCGCCAGATCAAGGGCCGCCTCGAAAAAGTACGCAGCCAGCGCGAGCAATCGCGACGCGGGCGTTCTCGCGCGGATATCCCTACCGTGTCCCTGGTGGGCTATACCAACGCCGGCAAGTCAACGCTGTTCAACAACGTGACCCAATCCGACGTGTACGCCGCCGATCAACTCTTCGCCACTCTCGACCCGACCCTGCGCCGCCTGGACATTGGCGACCTCGGGCCGATCGTCCTGGCCGACACCGTGGGTTTCATTCGTCACTTGCCCCACAAGCTGGTCGAGGCATTTCGGTCTACGCTCGAAGAGTCGAGCAATTCCGACCTGTTGTTGCACGTGATCGATGCGGCTGAACCGGATCGCATGTTGCAAATTGAACAGGTGATGGTGGTGCTGGGCGAGATTGGCGCCCAGGACTTGCCGATCCTTGAGGTCTATAACAAACTCGATTTGCTTGAAGGCGTTGAGCCACAAATCCAGCGCGACGAGAACGGCAAACCCCAGCGGGTATGGCTGTCGGCGCGAGATGGCAGTGGCTTGGAGCTGCTTGAACAAGCCATCGCCGAGTTGCTCGGCAGCGATTTGTTTGTCGGCACCTTGCGCTTGCCTCAGCGTTTTGCTCGACTGCGTGCACAGTTTTTCGAGCTGGGCGCGGTACAGAAAGAAGAACACGACGAAGAAGGTGTCAGCTTGCTGGCCGTTCGGTTGCCGCGCTCGGAGCTCAATCGGCTGGTCAGCCGTGAGGGTGTAGTCCCGACAGAGTTCATCGAACAACACACTTTGCAATAAAAGCCTCCGAAAGCGGTTGTGCCGCAGTAGCAGGCATTCTGTAGCATTGGTCGGCGCGCCGTGGGTGCGTCTTTGCTTTATCAGATGGAGAGCGCTATGGCTTGGAATGAGCCGGGTGGCAACTCGAATAATCAGGATCCTTGGGGTGGTAAGCGCCGCAATAATGGCGACCGCAAGGGGCCACCAGATCTCGACGAGGCCTTCCGAAAGCTGCAGGAAAGCCTGAATGGGTTGTTCGGTGGTGGAAAAAAACGTGGTGGTGACGACGGTGGTCGTACCAGCAAGGGCGGTGGCTATGGCCTGCTGGGCCTGGGTCTTGTCGTGCTGGCGTCGGTATGGCTGTACAGCGCCGTCTACGTCGTGGATGAGCAGGAGCAGGCCGTGGTGCTGCGCTTCGGCAAGTACTACGAGACTGTCGGCCCGGGCCTGAATATCTACTTCCCGCCGATCGACAAGAAGTACATGGAGAACGTCACGCGTGAGCGTGCCTACACCAAGCAGGGCCAGATGCTGACCGAAGACGAGAACATCGTCGAAGTGCCGCTGACCGTGCAGTACAAGATCAGCAACCTGCAGGACTTCGTGCTGAACGTTGATCAGCCGGAAATCAGCCTGCAGCACGCGACCGAAAGCGCCCTGCGCCATGTGGTGGGTTCCACTGCGATGGACCAGGTACTGACCGAAGGTCGTGAATTGATGGCCAGCGAAATCAAGGAGCGCCTGCAACGGTTCCTCGATACCTATCGCACCGGTATCACCGTTACCCAGGTGAACGTACAAAGCGCAGCGGCACCGCGTGAAGTGCAGGAAGCCTTCGATGACGTGATCCGCGCCCGTGAAGACGAGCAGCGTTCGCGCAACCAGGCTGAAACCTATGCTAACGGCGTCGTGCCGGAAGCCCGTGGTCAGGCCCAGCGCATCATCGAAGATGCCAACGGTTACCGCGATGAAGTGGTCTCCCGCGCCAAGGGTGAGGCAGATCGCTTTACCAAGCTGGTCGCCGAGTACCGCAAGGCCCCTGAAGTCACCCGCGAGCGTCTGTACCTGGACACCATGCAGGAAGTCTTCAGCAACACCAGCAAGGTCCTCGTGACCGGCAGCAAGGGTGGGCAGAACAACCTGCTGTACCTGCCGCTGGACAAGATGATCGAAGGTGGTCGTAGCAGCACCAGCGCCCCGGCCTCCGGCTCCAATGCCGCTGCCAACGAAGCGAGCGCTCGTGCAGCCGCTGACTTGCTGCAACAGCAATCACGTACCAGGGAGAGTCGTTGATGAGCAATAAATCGCTGACCGCCCTGATTGTGGGCGTCGTCGTGGTCATCGCTGCCTGGAACTGCTTCTACATCGTGGCTCAGACCGAGCGTGCGGTGCTGCTGCAATTCGGTCGCGTGGTCCAGGCAGATGTCCAGCCGGGCCTGCATGTGAAAGTCCCCTACGTCAACCAGGTGCGCAAGTTCGACGCCCGCCTGATGACCCTGGATGCACCGACACAACGCTTCCTGACCCTGGAAAAGAAAGCCGTGATGGTTGACGCCTACGCCAAGTGGCGCGTCAAGGATGCCGAGCGCTTCTACACCGCGACCTCCGGCCTCAAGCAGATTGCCGACGAGCGTTTGTCCCGTCGTCTGGAATCGGGCCTGCGTGACCAGTTTGGTAAGCGCACCCTGCACGAGGTGGTATCCGGTGAACGTGATGCGCTGATGGCTGACATCACGCGTTCGCTGAACACGATGGCGGAAAAAGAGCTGGGCATCGAAGTTGTCGATGTGCGGGTCAAGGCCATCGACCTGCCGAAGGAAGTGAACCGCAGCGTGTTCGAGCGCATGAGTACCGAGCGTGAGCGTGAAGCCCGTGAGCACCGCGCCAAGGGTAACGAGCTGGCTGAAGGTATCCGTGCGGATGCAGACCGTCAGCGTCGCGTACTGCTGGCTGAAGCCTATCGCGAGTCTGAAGAGGCGCGTGGTGATGGTGATGCCCAGGCTGCGGCGATCTACGCCAAGGCTTACGGCCAGGACCAGGAGTTCTATGCGTTTTACCGCAGCCTGCGCGCCTACCGTGAGAGCTTCGCGAACAAAACCGACGTCATGGTGCTGGACCCAAGCAGCGACTTCTTCCGCTACCTGGAAAAGTCCAAGTAACCAGCCTGTGATTCTGTAGGGCGCACTCCGTCGGGCGGCTAAAATGCCTGGCGGGGTGATCCTTTCAGAAAACGGGTGTATGATGCGGCAGCCGGGAAATTCCCGGCTTTTTTGCGTCTGCATGTTTGATTCGGCAGGCGTGACAGGTTTTTCGAGGAAAGTGCCCGACGAGGCCGTTTGCAGGCCGTTCGTCACGTCGCTCTTGCGCGTGGTTTATGCAGGGGGCGGGTGTTTTCTGCTTCACTCAAGGCTCGGCCGAGGGCTGGCCGCCCGGATCAAAGGGGAATGGCGTAATGGCAACGGTAGACCGCTGGCTGCTGCCAGATGGCATCGAAGAAGTACTGCCACCAGAAGCTGCGCGCATTGAAGTAGCGCGTCGCCAGGTGTTGGATCTGTTCCAGAGCTGGGGTTACGAGTTTGTCGTAACGCCTCATATCGAGTACCTGGAATCCCTGCTGACCGGCGCGGGCCAGGACCTGGATCTGCGCACCTTCAAGGTTATCGACCCGCAATCGGGTCGGCAAATGGGCTTCAGGGCAGACATCACGCCACAAGTGGCGCGCATCGATGCGCACACCCTGCGCCGCGAAGGTCCGAGCCGCCTGTGCTACGCCGGCAGCGTGCTGCATGCTCAGCCGCGGGCCTTGTCGTCCTCCCGGAGCCCGATCCAGTTGGGCGCCGAGTTGTACGGTGATGCCAGTCCGAGCAGTGACGTTGAAGTGATCAGCTTGATGCTGGCCATGCTGCAACTGGCTGACGTGCCCGATGTCCACATGGACCTGGGTCACGTTGGTATCTACCGTGGCCTGGCCCGTGCGGCCGGTTTGTCTGGTGAGGTCGAGCAGCAGTTGTTCGATGCCCTGCAGCGCAAGGCTATCGATGAAGTCATCGCGTTGACCGACGGCGTGCCTGCGGATCTCGCCGGCATGCTGCGCGCGCTGGTGAACCTGTGCGGCGGTCGTGAAGTGCTGACGGCTGCGCGTGAGCGCCTGGCCAATGCGCCAGCGCCGGTATTGGCTGCGCTGGATGACGTGCTGGCGATTGCCGAGCAGTTATCGGCGCGCTTCCCCGATTTGCCGCTGTACTTTGATCTGGGCGAGCTGCGCGGTTACCACTATCACACCGGTGTGGTGTTCGCAGTGTTTGTCCCGGGTGTTGGACAGGCCATCGCCCAAGGCGGTCGTTACGACGATATCGGCGCCGACTTCGGTCGCGCCCGTCCGGCGACTGGCTTCTCCACCGATTTGAAAACCCTGGTGACCCTGGGGCGTGCTGAGGTCGAGCTGCCGTCTGGTGGCATCTGGATGCCCGACAGTACGGACGCCGCACTCTGGCAGCAGGTATGCCAGTTGCGCAGTGAGGGTCAGCGTGTTGTCCAGGCTTTGCCTGGCCAGCCATTGGCCGCCGCCCGTGATGCGGACTGCGACCGGCAATTGATTCTGCAGAACGGGCTTTGGCAAGTATCGCCACTGGCTTCTTGAGTTTTCCTGCCGGCCATCGCCGGCACCAAGTTTGCGCGAATGAGGACAAGTGTTATGGGTAAGAATGTCGTAGTCCTGGGCACCCAATGGGGTGATGAGGGCAAAGGCAAGATCGTTGATCTGCTGACCGAACATGCTGCCGCCGTAGTGCGCTACCAAGGTGGCCACAACGCTGGCCATACCCTGGTCATCGATGGCGAAAAAACCGTCTTGCACCTGATCCCGTCGGGCGTCCTGCGCGAAGGCGTGCAGTGCCTGATCGGCAACGGCGTGGTAGTTGCACCTGACGCCCTGCTGCGCGAGATCATCAAGCTGGAAGAGAAAGGCGTACCGGTGCGCGAGCGCCTGCGTATCAGCCCGTCCTGCCCGCTGATCCTGTCCTTCCACGTTGCGCTGGACCAGGCCCGTGAAAAGGCCCGTGGCGAGCTGAAGATCGGTACGACCGGTCGCGGCATCGGCCCAGCCTACGAAGACAAGGTTGCGCGTCGTGGCCTGCGTGTGGGCGACCTGCTCAACATGCCGCGCTTTGAAGACAAGCTGCGTGAGTTGGTGGATTACCACAACTTCATGCTGGTCGGTTATTACAAAGAGCCAGCCATCGAGTTCGACAAGACCCTGGCCGAGTGCAAGGAATACGCCGAGCTGCTCAAGCCGCTGATGCTGGACGTCACGGCCGAGCTGCACGACCTGCGTCGCGCTGGCAAAGACATCATGTTCGAAGGCGCCCAAGGTTCGTTGCTGGACATCGACCACGGCACCTACCCGTACGTGACCAGCTCCAATACCACCGCTGGCGGCGTTGCGACCGGTTCGGGCGTTGGCCCGATGTTCCTGGACTACATCCTGGGCATCACCAAGGCTTACACCACCCGCGTAGGTTCGGGTCCCTTCCCGACTGAACTGTTCGACGAAGTCGGTGCGCACCTGGCCAAGCAAGGTCACGAGTTCGGTGCTACCACCGGCCGTGCCCGTCGTTGCGGCTGGTTCGACGCCGTTATCCTGCGTCGCGCTATCGATGTGAACAGCATCTCGGGCATCTGCTTCACCAAGCTGGATGTGCTCGACGGTCTGGAAACCATCAACATCTGCGTCGGCTACAAAGATGCAGAAGGCAACGATGTTGCTCCGACTGACGCTGACAGCTACGTAGGCCTGCAGCCTGTGTACGAAGAAGTGCCGGGCTGGACCGAATCGACCGTGGGCGCCAAGACCCTGGAAGAACTGCCGGCCAACGCCCGTGCCTACATCAAGCGTGTCGAAGCACTGATCGGTGCGCCGATTGACATTATTTCGACGGGTCCTGACCGCAACGAAACTATCGTTCTGCGTCATCCGTTCGCTTAATAAGCTGTTGATGTAAAAAGAAAAGGGCTCCTTCGGGAGCCCTTTTTCGTTTCTGTTCGCCAAGCGGCACGACCCTTGCTGTGTTTCTTTCTTTCGCGGTGCCATCAAATTAATGGCACCCGTGGTGGAGGGATTCTTGATGTCTGCCGTTCTTTCGTTGTTACAAAGTCGTCTGTTGCGACCGGTGTTCGTTACCTTGGGTATCGCCCTTTTGGTGCAAGTGCTGGTGGCCGTCGCTCTAACCCGGAGCACTGTCACTGCGCTGGAGGCTGATTTGGGCAGTCGCCTGGGGATCGATAGCCAGAAGCTGTCTGGTGAGTTGGCCCAGGCAGGCAAGGAAGTCACTTCAAGCCTCGACAGTTTGTCTGCCAGCACCCGCCAGCGCCTGACGGCAGGCCTTTCCACACGCCTGCAGGAAGAACAGAAGCAGCTGCGTGCGACCCTGGAAAAAGACCTGAAGGACTCCGCCAATGACATGGCGCAACTGCTGGCCTCGGTGGCGCCCCGCGCCATGTGGGACAGCGACGTGCCCACATTGTCCGAGTTTGCTCGGCGCGCCCAGCGCAATCCCAACGTGCTGTTTGTGGTCTACGACGATGCGGCGGGTGAGCACCTGACCCGTTACCTGAACCGCGAAAATCCGATCAACAAGGCGCTGCTGGAAAAAGGCCAGGGCGACCGCGCCTTGGACAAAGTCCTGAATGCCGCGAAGAACGATCCTTCGGTGTTCTACGTTGAGGCCTCCATCAGCCCCAATGGCGTAGAAATCGGCAAGGTGCTCATGGGCGTATCGACTGCGTCGGTCGAGGCTGACCTGCAAGCACTGGACAAGCGTTTTGCCGCGCTGATTGCCAGCGGTGATCAGTTGGTCGGCGACAGTCTCAAAGGCGCAGCTGCGGACAGCGCTGCGGCAATGGGCGCGCGCCTGCAGTCGGCGCAAGCCACCGCAACCGAAATGACCGCCAACACCACTGGCGCCGTGCAGGAGGCTGCGGGCACGCTGCGCTGGCGTATCGGCATGGGACTGGCGCTGGTTGGTTTCGGCGTATTGGCATTGATCGCGGTCGTGCTCGGTCGCCGTGTGGTCAATCGCCTGAAGCTGCTGATTGCGGCCATGGACGACCTGGCTGCGGGGGAGGGCGACCTCACCAAGCGTGTGCAGATAAGTAGCAAGGACGAGATTGGCGACATGGCCTCGGCGGTCAATCGCTTTGTGGATAAGTTGCAGCCCATCGTGCGCGAGGCCGGGGACGTGGCCCAGCGTACCGGCGTGGAAATCGGCGCCATGACCTTGCGCAATGCCGGTGCCGATGCGGCCGCTGGCTTGCAGCGCGATGAAGTGGCCGAGAGCTTGCGTGCGCTGTCCCAAATGGCCGACGAGGCCCAGGCCGAAAGCCATGCCATGCAAGCGGCATTGCAACAGGTCGTTGATATTCGCCAGGCCACCGATGAAAACTCGCGAACGTCGGCCGAAGTCGGCAGTTTGATTGAGGCGCTGGCGGGGCAAGTCCAGGCCGGCTCCCAGGTGATCGAGCGGCTGGCTCAGCAAAGCGAGCAGATCGAGGTGGTGTTGACGGTGATTCATGGTATCGCCGAGCAAACCAACCTGTTGGCCCTCAACGCGGCCATCGAGGCGGCGCGTGCCGGCGAGACCGGGCGCGGCTTTGCCGTGGTGGCGGACGAAGTACGTGCGCTGGCCAGTAAAACTCAAAGCTCCACCGGGGACATCCAGGCGCACATCGTGGCGTTGCAGCAGGGCGCGCGTGAGGCGGTGGAAACCATCGGCAAGGCCGGGCGCCAGGCGAATGAAGGGTTGCTGGTGCTGCGTGACAGCGTGCGCTTGCAGCAGACGGTCCAGGCTTCGGTTGAGCAAGTGCACGCAGCGATTGGCCTGGCCACCCGTGCCGCTGAGCATCAGGCCCAGGGCGCCCATGCAGTGCGTGGGCGGGTGGAGGTGATTCATGCCCAGGCGGAGCGTGCCGCGCAGGCGGTGGTTGAAACGACCGCCAGTGGCAAGGTGCTGGATGGGTTGGCGGCGCAGTTGAAGGCGAGTTTGGGGCAGTTTCGGGCCTAGTGTCGACTGTTCGGGCCTCATCGGGGGCAAGCCCCCTCCCACCTGTTGACTGTATTTCAACCTGTGGTGGGGGCGATAGCGATCTCAGCGGCTCAAGTACATCCGAGTGGTTAACAGATAGACCGGCAGCCCCGACACCAGAATCAACAACGCCGCATAAGGCGCCGCGGCCGCGAATTCCACATTCGACGTATGCGACCACACTGCCGTGGCCAGTGTGTTCAGTCCCGTCGGACTGAGTAGCAGGGTCGCCGTCAATTCCTTCATCGCATCCAGGAACACCAGCGCAAACGCGGCCCCCAGTGCCGGGAAGATAATCGGCAAGGTCACCCGGCAAAACGCGCTGAACGACGAAGCGCCCAGCGTGCGCGCAGCCTCTTCCAATTGCGGCGCGGCCTTGTTCAATGCGGTGCGGATCGGCGCCTGGGCCAACGGCAAAAACAGCAACGCATAGGCGATCAGCAGCAGGGCCGACGTCTGGTACAGCGCGGGCACGTAATGCAGGGCGAAATACACCAGCGTCAGCGCAATTACCAGGCCGGGCAGGGCGTGCAGCAGATACGGCAGGCGCTCAGCCCAGATCGCCAATTGACCTTTGTAGCGCACCACCAGCAACCCGACCGGTACGGCGAGTACCAGACACAATGCTGCGCCGCCGAGCGACAGGGCCAGAGAAGACAGCAGCGCCTCACTGATCTCGGCCACCGGAAACGCTGCCGACGAACCGACGGCCAACCAATAAGCGAGCATTCCCAGGGGGATGCCGCTGCCAATGATTGCCAGCGCCAGGCAATACACCTGGCCCAGCGGTGCCCATTTACCCAGCTTGACCTGCTCGGCATGCCGCGCCGCGCCCTGGCCGATACGTACGTGTCGGCCCTTGCCGCGCACGCGCAGCTCCAGCCATAGCAGGGTCAGGCACATCACCAGCAGCACTGCTGAAAGCATCGCGGCGTTGGCGTTACTGAATTCCAGCTCGAATTGCTGGTAAATCGCGGTGGTGAAGGTTTGCAGGCCGACGATCGACAAGGCGCCGAATTCCACCAGCATATGCAGCGCAATCAGCAATGCCCCCGCCAGCAGCGATGGCCACAGCAGCGGCAGCGTGACGCGCAAAAACACACCCCAGCGATTGAGTCCCAGCGTGCGAGCGGACTCTTCCAGGGAAGGGTCAAGGTTGCGCAATGTCGCCGCCACAGGCAGAAACACCAGCGGGTATTTGGACAGGCTCATCACCAGGATCGCTCCGCCCAGCCCTTCGAAGTTGGCGCTCAGCGACACCCAGGTAAAGCTGCTGACAAACGCAGGCACCGCAAACGGCAGGCACAGGATCACGCCCCAGATGCGTCGTCCAGGCAGGTTGCTGCGTTCCAGCAGCCAGGCCAGGGACAGGCCGATCACGCCGCAGGTCACCGTCACCCCAACCATCAGCGCCAGGGTGTTGCGCAGCAGCCCGAACACATAAGGCCGCCACAGCAGATGCACAGCCTCCGCCCACCCGGCCTGCCAGGCTTTCAGGCCGACATAGGCCAGCGGCAACAGGCTCAGGCCAACCAGGAACAGTACCGGCAGCAGCAGCCAGATCGACGGGCGTTTGCGGCGGGGGCTGAACCCCGCAGCGGAGAGCGATGGGGTCATCAGTTCAAGCCAACGTCACGTTCCAGCTCCAGGGCTTCTTCGGCGTTGCCCAGGTCCGCAGGGGTGACTTTCGGCGGTTGCAGCTCGCTGAAAGGCTTTAGGCCGCGATTGGATTCCATGCCTTTGCGCAACGGATATTCCGCCGACGTATTGGTGATGACTCGCTGGCCTTCTTCACTGGCCATGAACGCCAGCAATTGCTGGGCTTCCTTGGGGTGCTTGCTGGATTTCAGCGCGGCAGCGGACGACACGGTAATCAGGCCGCCAGCGTCGCCGTCGGTGAAATAGTGCAGTTGGGAGTCCAGGTTGGTTTTTTCTTTCTTCAGGGCGAACCAGTAGTAGTTGTTCACCAGGACGGTGGCGACTTCGCCGTTTTCCACGGCCTTCAGGGCGACCATGTTATTGCTGTACACCTTGCCGAACGCGCGCAGGCCGGTGAGCCATTCTTCAGCCGCTTCACGGCCGTGCAGCTTGATGATTGCCACGGCCTGTTCCTGGAACGCGCCGCTGGTCGGCACGAAACCGACTTTGCCTTGCCACTCGGGGCCGGCGAAATCCAGTACGGATTTGGGCAGGTCTTTCTCGGCAATCAATTTGGGGTTGAAGGCTACGACACGAGTGCGCGCAGTCACGCCCATCCAGTCGCCATTGCTGCCGACGTAATCCTTGGGCAGTACGTCGAGGGTGCTGGCATCGATCTTGGCCAGCAGGCCTTGCTCGCCGAGTTTGTTCAGTGGCGGAGATTCTTCGGTATAGATCACATCGGCGGGGGAGCGGTCGCCTTCTTCCACGACCTGGCTGGCCAGCTGGTTGCTGCTGCCTTTGCGCACATTGACGTGGATGCCGGTCTTGGCTTCGAAGGCCTTGGCGAGCTCATCGCCGACTTCTTTGTGCTGGCCGTTGTACAAGGTCAGGGAAACTTTGTCGGCAGAGTAAGCGACGGGCGAGAGCAGGGCCAGGCCGAGCAGAGTGATGGTCAGGCCACGCAGAAGGGATGTCTTGGGACGGGTATCGCGGATCATCATCCGGGGTTTTCCTCACTTGAGATGCAACAAATCATTGCAAGGATAAACGATAAAGTTTCTCAGGTGCGGCGTAGCAGCAGACGCTGGCAGAGTTTTTAAACCCCAGAAACGAAAAAACCCGCTTTCGCGGGTTTGATCTGAATTTGGTGCCCAGGAGAAGACTCGAACTTCCACGACCTTGCGATCACCAGCACCTGAAGCTGGCGTGTCTACCAATTTCACCACCTGGGCTTATCAAGCAACGTTGCCGCTGTTGATGGGGCGAACTATACGGCGGGCTTTTTGATCTGTAAACCCCTGATTCAAAAAAATAAAACGGGTTTTGCGTTAAAAATCAAAAGCCTGAAACGAAAAAACCCGCTTTCGCGGGTTTGATCTGAATTTGGTGCCCAGGAGAAGACTCGAACTTCCACGACCTTGCGATCACCAGCACCTGAAGCTGGCGTGTCTACCAATTTCACCACCTGGGCAGCATCAACAACGTTGCCGTCGTCGATGGCGCGCACTATACGGAGAGGCTTGTAGGCTGTAAACCCCTGCCATGAAAAAAGCCTGGAAAATTTCGCCAATGGTCGTGCAAGGTGCGCACCGAGGGCTATAAAGGGCTTTTAAACGCTTGTTGATGCCTGAAATTTCCCGTTTCAATACGCGTATGCCAAACTAACCCGCATATAGACAAGGTGAAAACTCTCTAATGGCCGATTGGCAGTCCCTCGATCCCGAGGCCGCTCGTGAAGCGGAAAAATATGAAAACCCTATTCCTAGCCGCGAACTGATCCTGGCGCACCTCGCCGATCGGGGTTCGCCTGCTAGCCGCGAGCAGTTGGTTGAAGAATTCGGTCTGACCACCGAAGACCAGCTCGAAGCCCTGCGCCGCCGTTTGCGTGCCATGGAGCGCGACGCTCAACTGATCTACACCCGCCGTGGCACTTATGCGCCTGTGGACAAGCTCGACCTGATCCTCGGCCGCATTGCCGGCCACCGTGATGGTTTCGGCTTCCTGATCCCGGATGACGGCAGTGACGACCTGTTCATGAGCCCAGCGCAAATGCGCCTGGTGTTCGATGGCGACCGTGCCCTGGCGCGCGTTTCCGGCCTGGACCGTCGCGGTCGCCGTGAAGGCGTGATCGTCGAAGTGGTGTCCCGTGCCCACGAGTCCATCGTCGGCCGTTATTTCGAAGAAGGCGGTATCGGCTTTGTGGTGCCGGATAACCCGAAGGTCCAGCAGGAAGTGCTGATCACCCCGGGCCGCAATGGCGCAGCCAAGGTCGGCCAGTTCGTCGAGGTGAAAATCACCCACTGGCCAACTGCGCGCTTCCAGCCTCAGGGCGATATCGTTGAAGTGGTCGGCAACTACATGGCGCCGGGCATGGAAATCGACGTCGCGCTGCGCACCTACGATATTCCTCACGTCTGGCCTGAGGCCGTGCTCAAGGAAGCCGCCAAGCTCAAGCCTGAAGTGGAAGAGAAAGACAAAGAAAAACGCATCGACCTGCGCCATCTGCCGTTCGTCACCATCGACGGCGAAGATGCCCGCGACTTCGACGATGCGGTCTACTGCGAAGCCAGGCCTGGCAAGCTGCGCCTGTTCTCCGGCGGCTGGAAGTTGTTCGTCGCGATTGCCGACGTGTCCAGCTACGTGAAGATCGGTTCGGCCCTGGATAACGAAGCCCAGGTGCGCGGCAACTCCGTGTACTTCCCTGAGCGCGTGATCCCGATGCTGCCCGAGCAGCTGTCCAACGGCCTGTGCTCCCTGAACCCGAAAGTCGACCGTTTGGCCATGGTATGCGAGATGACCATCTCGAAAACCGGTGAAATGACCGATTACCAGTTCTACGAGGCGGTGATTCACTCCCAGGCGCGCCTGACCTACAACAAGGTCAGCACCATCCTGGAAACGCCGAAGACCAGCGAAGCCAAGGCCCTGCGTACCGAATACGCTGGCGTCGTGCCGCACCTCAAGCAGCTCTACTCGCTGTACAAGGTGCTGTTGGGTGCTCGTCACGTGCGTGGCGCGATCGATTTTGAAACCCAGGAAACCCGGATTGTCTTTGGTTCCGAGCGCAAGATCGCCGCAATCACCCCGACCACACGTAACGATGCACACAAGCTGATCGAGGAATGCATGCTGGCGGCCAACGTGGCCACTGCTGAGTTCCTGAAGAAGCATGAGATTCCTGCGTTGTACCGCGTGCACGATGGTCCGCCGCCGGAGCGTCTGGAAAAACTGCGTGCCTTCCTTGGCGAGCTCGGCCTGTCCCTGCACAAAGGCAAGGACGGCCCGACGCCGAAGGACTACCAGGCCTTGCTGGCCAGCATCAAGGACCGTCCGGATTACCACGTGATCCAGACCGTGATGCTGCGCTCCCTGAGCCAGGCGGTGTACAGCGCTGACAACCAAGGCCACTTCGGCCTGAATTACGAGGCGTACACCCACTTCACCTCGCCGATCCGTCGTTACCCGGACCTGCTCACGCACCGCGCAATCCGCAGTGTGATCCACTCCAAGCAGAACACCCCGCACGTTAAGCGCGCCGGTGCCATGACGATTCCGAAGGCACGGATCTATCCGTACGACGAAGCGGCCCTGGAACAGTTGGGCGAGCAGTGCTCCATGAGCGAGCGCCGCGCCGACGAAGCCACTCGTGACGTGGTGAACTGGCTCAAGTGCGAGTTCATGAAAGACCGCGTTGGCGAGACCTTCCCGGGTGTGATCACCGCCGTGACCGGCTTTGGCCTGTTCGTCGAGTTGACCGACATCTACGTCGAAGGCCTGGTGCATGTCACGGCCTTGCCGGGTGACTACTATCACTTCGATCCTGTGCATCACCGCCTGGCGGGCGAGCGCACCGGTCGCAGCTTCCGTCTGGGCGATACCGTGGAAGTGCAGGTCATGCGCGTCGATCTCGATGAGCGCAAGATCGACTTCGGTATGCCAGACAAGCCAGCCGAACCAGTGGGTCGTAAAAAACGTGGCAGCGAAACCGCCGCGCCGGCTACCAAGGGCAAAGGCGCTCCTGCGAAAGCAGCGACCGCCGAGCCTGCGCCGGCCAAGGCCGGTCGCCGTTCCTCCGTCAAGGAAAAGGCCCCCGAAGCCTACCGCCCAAGCGACGCAGCGGCGAAAAACGCCGAACTGCGCAAGAGCCGCGAGTTGAAGCAGCAGTTGCTCAACGAAGCCAAAAGCGGTGGTAAAGCGGCGTCTGGGGGAAAGTCCCACGGGGCGGAAAAGCCGTCGAGCAAGCCAAGTAAACACCGTAAAGGCCCGCCAAAAGCGGGTTCGGCCCCTGCGAAAAGCGGCGGGTCGCGCAAACCTAAGGCCAAGTCATGAGTCTGGAAAAAATCTACGGCGTCCATGCCGTAGAAGCACTGCTGCGTCATCACCCTAAGCGTGTCAAGCAAGTGTGGTTGGCAGAAGGTCGCAGCGAGCCGCGCGTACAAGCGCTGGTCGAGTTGGCGACCCAGAACAAGGTCGCCATCGGCCAGGCCGAGCGTCGTGAAATGGACGTTTGGGTTGAAGGCGTTCACCAAGGCGTGGTCGCGGACGTAAGTCCGAGCCAGGTCTGGGGCGAAGCCATGCTCGACGAGCTGCTCGACCGCACCGAAGGCGCGCCGCTGTTGCTGGTGCTGGACGGCGTAACCGACCCGCACAACCTCGGCGCTTGCCTGCGTTCGGCCGACGCTGCCGGTGCGCTGGCGGTGATCGTGCCTAAAGACAAGTCCGCTACCCTGACGCCCGTCGTGCGTAAAGTCGCCTGCGGGGCGGCGGAAGTGATTCCGCTGGTGGCCGTGACCAACCTGGCGCGTACCCTGGAGAAACTCCAGCAGCGTGGCCTGTGGGTCGTGGGTACGGCGGGAGAGGCCGAGGTCAGTATTTATGACCAGGATCTCACCGGCCCGACTATCTTGATCATGGGTGCTGAAGGCAAGGGTATGCGTCGCTTGACCCGCGAGCATTGCGACTATTTGGTACACCTGCCGATGGCCGGTAGCGTCAGCAGCCTGAACGTGTCGGTGGCGACGGGCGTATGCCTGTTCGAAGCCCGGCGTCAGCGTGGCGTCAAGGTCAAGGCCAAGAAGTAATTCTGAGCCTGGCATAGATGCAAAATGTGGGAGGGGGCTTGCCCCCGATAGCGGTGGTTCAGTTACAGATGATGTGACTGACCATCAGCTATCGGGGCAAGCCCTCTCCCACATTTGGTTTGTGGTGTTCGGAAGGTTGTTCAAATAATCACCAATCACCTTGCGCCCGTTCTTCCCCTTCTCTACAATTGCGCCCCTTGCCCGCCTGGCAGGCACGCATGTGCCTCCCCTGCGGCAAGATCCATAAGTGTCATTCACTCCTTGTCTGACCGTTTTTGAGCGGCAGGCTACAACCCGTAAGGAGCATTCATGCGTCATTACGAAATCATCTTTTTGGTCCACCCGGATCAAAGCGAGCAAGTCGGCGGCATGGTTGAGCGTTACACCAAGCTGATCGAAGAAGACGGCGGCAAAATCCACCGTCTGGAAGATTGGGGCCGTCGTCAACTGGCCTACGCAATCAACAATGTTCACAAGGCTCACTACGTGATGCTGAACGTTGAGTGCACTGGCAAGGCCTTGGCCGAGCTGGAAGACAACTTCCGCTACAACGATGCAGTGATCCGTAACCTGGTCATCCGTCGCGAAGAAGCCGTTACCGGCCAATCCGAGATGCTCAAGGCTGAAGAAAACCGCAGTGAGCGCCGTGAGCGTCGCGACCGTCCTGAGCACGAAGGCGCTGATAGCGCTGACAGTGATGACAGCGACAGCAGCGATAACGCTGACGAGTAATCCACGGACCTTATTAAGGAGCCTATCAAATGGCACGTTTCTTCCGTCGTCGTAAGTTTTGCCGCTTCACCGCTGAAGAAGTGAAGGAGATCGATTACAAAGATCTCAACACTCTGAAAGCCTACGTATCCGAGACCGGCAAAATCGTTCCAAGCCGTATCACCGGTACCAAAGCACGTTATCAGCGTCAGCTGGCCACCGCTATCAAGCGCGCCCGCTTCCTGGCCCTGCTGGCCTACACCGACAGCCACGGCCGCTGAGACCGGGCAGTCGACAAGTAGTAAGGGATTGAATGCATGCGCGCCTTAGCTGAGTTCATCATGCGCGGTCGTGTGCAGGCCACTCTGGTAGTGGCTGGATGTGCGGCATTGCCGTTGCTTTATTGGTTGGGTGCTGCCGCAGGTTGCCTTGTGCTGCTGCGGCGCGGTTTGAAGGACGCTCTTGGCGTTCTTGCCCTGGGTTTGTTGCCTGCCTTGATCTGGTGGCTGCAAATGGGTGATCCACGGGTACTTCTGGTACTGCTGGGGTCATCGAGCCTTGCGTTGGTTTTACGCGCAAGTGAGTCCTGGGTCCGCACGCTGCTGGTCAGCGTGGCATTGGGGTTGGTGTACTCAGTGATGCTTGGCGCGGCTTTCCGCCCGCAAATCGAGGCGCTGGCGCAGGAGATCGTCAAGATCCTGCCGCTGGCCCTCGGGGATCTCTACCAGCAATTGTCGGTAGATGAGCGAGCGCGGTTTGCATCACTGATTGCCCCGGTCCTGACCGGCCTGATTGCGGCTTTGTTGCAGGTCGTCAGCGTGCTGAGCCTGATTCTTGGGCGTTATTGGCAGGCGTTGTTGTACAACCCGGGTGGTTTTGGTCGCGAGTTTCGCAGTATCAGAATCCCCGCGGGACCAGCGATGTTGCTGCTGGCGTGCATGGTTATCGGACCGAACTTCGGGACCCAGATGGCCTTGTTAGCGCCGATTTGCAGCGTACCGCTGGTGTTTGCCGGGCTAGCCCTGATTCATGGGCTTGTTGCGCGCAAGCGCCTGGCCAGGTTCTGGCTGGTGGGGTTGTACGTCACGCTGTTGCTGTTCATGCAGCTGATCTATCCGTTACTCGTGGTCTTGGCCATTGTCGACGGCCTGATTGATTTTCGCGGTCGTCTGGCGCCGAAAGACGCCGATAACGCGAACGGTGAAGGTTAAAAGTTAGAGGATTTTCACATGCAACTGATCCTTCTGGAAAAAGTCGCCAACCTGGGCAACCTGGGCGACAAAGTGAACGTTAAGGCCGGTTACGGTCGTAACTACCTGCTGCCATACGGCAAAGCCACCGCTGCAACCGCTGCCAACCTGGCTGCGTTTGAAGAGCGTCGTGCTGAGCTGGAAAAAGCAGCAGCAGACAAAAAAGCTTCGGCCGAAACTCGCGCTGCCCAACTGGCTGAGCTGGAAGTGACTATCACTGCCACCGCCGGTGACGAAGGCAAGCTGTTCGGTTCGATCGGCACCCACGACATCGCTGATGCACTGACCGCCTCCGGCGTTGAAGTGCAGAAGAGCGAAGTTCGTCTGCCGAACGGCACCATCCGCAACGTAGGCGAATTCGACGTAGCCGTGCATCTGCACGCTGAAGTTGAAGCCACCGTACGCGTTGTAGTGGTAGCAGCTTAAGCAGCACCTAACTGACTGGCACCTCGCGTGTCAGCCAGTTAACATCGGGCACGATCCTGTTTACAGGTCGTGCCTTTTGTTTTTTTACGATCCCCAAATTCCAAGTGGCCATGAACGATATCTCCGCTCCTGAGCAATACGATCTGCAAACCGCTGCCCTGAAGGTGCCGCCGCATTCCATCGAGGCCGAACAGGCCGTGCTCGGTGGTTTGATGCTGGACAACAACGCCTGGGAACGCGTGCTGGATCAAGTCTCGGATGGCGATTTCTACCGTCATGATCACCGCCTGATCTTCCGCGCCATCGCCAAGCTGGCCGACCAGAACTCGCCGATCGACGTGGTGACCCTGGCCGAGCAGTTGGACAAGGAAGGCCAGACCTCCCAAGTGGGTGGCCTGGGTTACCTCGGTGAGCTAGCGAAGAACACGCCATCGGTCGCCAACATCAAGGCCTATGCGCAGATCGTCCGTGCGCGGGCCACGTTGCGCCAGTTAATCGGCATCGCCACCGAAATCGCCGACAGCGCCTTCAACCCGGAAGGTCGTACCGCTGAAGAAATTCTCGACGAAGCCGAACGGCAGATCTTCCAGATCGCCGAGGCACGGCCGAAAACCGGTGGCCCGGTCAGCGTCAACGACCTGCTGACCAAGGCGATCGACCGTATCGATACCTTGTTCAACACCGACAACGCGATCACTGGCCTGTCCACCGGCTACACCGACCTGGATGGCATGACCAGCGGCCTGCAGCCGTCTGACTTGATCATCGTCGCCGGCCGTCCGTCCATGGGTAAAACCACATTCGCCATGAACCTCGTGGAAAACGCCGTGTTGCGCAGCGACAAGGCAGTGTTGGTTTACTCCCTGGAGATGCCAGGCGAATCGCTGATCATGCGTATGTTGTCGTCCCTCGGTCGCATCGACCAGACCAAGGTACGTGCCGGTCGCCTGGAAGACGACGATTGGCCGCGCCTGACCTCGGCGGTCAACCTGCTCAACGACCGCAAGCTGTTTATCGATGACACGGCGGGCATCAGTCCGTCGGAAATGCGCGCACGGACCCGACGCCTGGTGCGTGAGCACGGCGATATCGCCCTGATCATGATCGACTACCTGCAACTGATGCAGATCCCAGGTTCCAGCGGCGACAGCCGTACCAACGAGATTTCCGAGATTTCCCGCTCGTTGAAAGCCCTGGCCAAGGAATTCAACTGCCCGGTGGTTGCCCTGTCGCAGCTCAACCGTTCCCTTGAGCAGCGGCCGAACAAGCGCCCGATCAACTCCGACTTGCGCGAATCCGGAGCGATCGAGCAGGATGCTGACGTAATCATGTTCGTTTACCGGGACGAGGTGTATCACCCGGAAACTGAGCATAAAGGCATCGCTGAAATCATTATCGGTAAGCAGCGTAACGGCCCGATCGGTACCACGCGCCTGGCCTTCATTGGCAAATACACCCGCTTCGAAAACCTGGCGCCGGGCAGTTACAACTTCGACGACGAGTAAAAACGTCGTCGCCAATTCCGACTGCAAAGGTCGGAATTGGTCAAAATTTGTGCTATATTCCGCGCCCGCGATTTTTCATCTCAACACCGGTCACCGTCATGCAAACAGCCAAGCCGTTATTTGACTATCCCAAGTACTGGGCCGAATGTTTCGGTCCTGCGCCATTCCTGCCGATGAGCAGGGAGGAGATGGATCAGCTTGGCTGGGATTCATGCGACATCATCATCGTCACCGGTGATGCCTACGTTGACCATCCGTCGTTCGGCATGGCGATCATCGGCCGGCTGCTGGAGTCCCAAGGCTTCCGCGTCGGGATCATTGCCCAGCCGAACTGGCAGTCCAAAGACGACTTCATGAAGCTCGGCGAGCCGAACCTGTTCTTCGGCGTCGCGGCCGGCAACATGGACTCCATGATCAACCGCTACACCGCCGACAAGAAAATCCGTTCCGACGACGCCTACACCCCTGGCGGCATGGCGGGCAAACGCCCGGACCGTGCGAGCCTGGTGTACAGCCAGCGTTGCAAGGAAGCCTACAAGAACGTGCCGATCGTGCTGGGCGGCATCGAAGCCTCCCTGCGCCGCATCGCCCACTACGACTACTGGCAGGACCGCGTGCGCAACTCGATCCTGATCGACGCCACCGCCGATATCCTGCTGTACGGCAATGCCGAACGGGCCATCGTCGAGGTTGCCCAGCGCCTGTCGTGGGGCCACAAGATCGAAGACATCACCGACGTGCGCGGCACCGCGTTTATTCGCCGTGACACGCCTGCCGGCTGGTACGAAGTGGACTCCACGCGCATCGACCGGCCGGGCAAGATCGACAAGATCATCAACCCGTACGTGAATACCCAGGACACCCAGGCCTGCGCCATCGAGCAGGAAAAAGGCCCGGTGGATGACCCGGAAGAAGCCAAGGTCGTACAGATCCTGGCCAGCCCGCGCATGACCCGCGACAAGACCGTGATTCGCCTGCCGTCGGTGGAAAAGGTCCGTGGCGATGCGGTGCTCTATGCCCACGCCAACCGCGTGTTGCACCTGGAAACCAACCCGGGCAACGCTCGTGCCCTGGTGCAGAAACACGGCGAAGTGGACGTGTGGTTCAACCCGCCGCCCATTCCAATGACCACCGAAGAAATGGACTACGTGTTCGGCATGCCTTACGCACGTGTTCCGCATCCTGTTTACGGCAAGGAAAAGATCCCGGCCTACGACATGATCCGCTTCTCGGTGAACATCATGCGTGGCTGCTTCGGCGGTTGCACCTTCTGCTCGATCACCGAGCACGAAGGCCGCATCATCCAGAACCGTTCCGAAGAGTCGATCATTCGCGAAATCGAAGAGATCCGCGACAAAGTCCCTGGCTTTACCGGCGTCATCTCCGACCTCGGCGGCCCGACCGCGAACATGTACCGCATCGCCTGCAAGAGCCCGGAAATCGAATCCGCGTGCCGCAAGCCGTCCTGCGTGTTCCCGGGCATCTGCCCGAACCTGAATACCGACCATTCGTCGCTGATCCAGCTGTACCGCAGCGCCCGTGCGTTGCCGGGTGTGAAGAAGATCCTGATCGCTTCCGGCCTGCGCTACGACCTGGCTGTCGAGTCGCCGGAATACGTCAAAGAGCTGGTAACGCACCACGTCGGTGGTTACCTGAAGATCGCCCCGGAACACACCGAGGAAGGTCCGCTCAACCAGATGATGAAACCGGGCATTGGCAGCTATGACAAGTTCAAGCGCATGTTCGAGAAGTACACCAAGGAAGCGGGTAAGGAGCAGTACCTGATTCCGTACTTCATCGCCGCCCACCCTGGCACCACCGATGAAGACATGATGAACCTGGCCCTGTGGCTCAAGGGCAACGGCTTCCGTGCCGACCAGGTGCAGGCGTTCTACCCGTCGCCGATGGCCACCGCCACCGCGATGTACCACTCGGGCAAGAACCCGCTGCGTAAGGTCACCTACAAGAGCGACGCGGTGACCATCGTCAAGAGCGAGGAGCAACGCCGCCTGCACAAGGCGTTCCTGCGTTACCACGACCCGAAAGGCTGGCCGATGCTGCGTGAAGCGCTGACCCGCATGGGCCGTGCCGACCTGATCGGGTCGGGCAAGGACCAACTGATCCCGCTGCACCAGCCGTCCACCGACAGCTACCAGAGTGCCCGGCGCAAGAACTCGACGCCGGCCGGCAGCCACAAGGTCGCCAAGGAAACCACCACCAAGATTCTCACCCAGCACACCGGCCTGCCGCCCCGTGGCAGCGACGGCAGCAACCCGTGGGACAAGCGTGAGCAGGCCAAGGCTGCGGCCCAGGCGCGTAACAAGCAGGCGGCCAAAGAGCGCACCGATGCGGCCAAGGGCAAGGGCGGCAAGCCTGCGCGCAAGCCGGTTGTGCCGCGTTGATCGCTGCTTGAATATGCAGAACGCCAGCCTTGAGCTGGCGTTTTGCTTTCTGGTCGGGGGTGAGCCTGTTTGGTAAGGTGGCGCCCATTAGATCGCTATCGGGGGCAAGCCCCCTCCCACACTGACGGTGTTTACAGACCCAAATGAGGGAGGGGGCTTGCCCCCGACGAGGCCCGATCTGCCACCCTCACTTTCAAGGACGAACAACCATGGGCAACCCCCTGGCCGGCATCGGCATGGACTCCAACCGCTCCCAGTTCATGGCGCGCCAGCGCATCGAAAGCCAGATCAACCTGCCGCGCCTGTTCGCCGCCATCGACGCCGACCCCGGTATCGTCGGCGCGGGCGTGGTGTACATCGACGCCGACTTCAACATCATCACCCTGCGCGAGTTCAAGCCGATCTGCAGCATCAAGCCCAAGCGCATCATCTTGCGCGAGGCGCAGAAGTACATTGCGCCGACGCAGTTTGCTCAACATGTCGTGAGCAATCCTCGAGAGTCCCGACTGATTGGCGAATCCGTAAATACCGGAATCTCCTGCTTGGGCGCTGTCATCAGTTGGGTTGCGATCGCCAGTGGAACGATTCTGGTGCCTTTCAGTGCCGGCGCCAGTTCCGTCATCGTTGTGGTGGGGTATGCGGCTGCCGGTGCAAGTTCGCTTCAGTGTTTCAACGGCATTGCTCGAACAGCGCTGGAGGTAGCCAAACCTGAGGTAAAGGATTGGCTCGACAGTGAAGGTTGGTATCAGAATGCTTCCATTGTGCTGGACGCAGTATCACTGGCAGGCGTGGGCGCTTCGGCCCTGACGACGGTCAAGCTGGTCAGTGCCGCCAAAGCATCGACGGGTAAGAGCCTGCGTGACGTGCTTCGCGGGTTGAATCGACAGGAAAGAGCCAAGCTCACGAAAGAGCTACTGAGCATCAACCATCCTAGCTTGAGCGCAAAAATGCTCAAGTTGAAGCAGGCGTCGGGTGAACTCACCAAGCGTTTCACCCCTGCGCAGCTCAAGCACAGCACCACTACCCAGATCAAAGAAGTCCTGGGCGCCAGCGTAGGGTTTGGCGGGAGCGCGTACTCCGGAAACGTCAATACCATTGCGATAGGGGTGTACGAGGAAATAAATGAATGAACGACTTGATGACGTTGCGAGACTTTTTCAGGCATTACTTTCTGACGTTTCTGGGCGGCGTATTCGCTGCGTACTTCTCGTTGGCGTTGGCTGTGGCGCTGGCGTTCGTCACCTATTTTCGGGATGTGCCGCTGGCTCAAGTGGGGCTCAAGATCCTAGTGGTCGGGGCGCTGCTCATTCTGTTGACGGTCCATAGCAACTTTATGATTTTGCGGGGCCGACCCTCCTGGGTATGGGTGATGGTCGGTATCTACGTCGCCTGTCTACTGTTTGTATTTCCAATGGTTCAGTATCAGCCTCATAAAGTTCTCTATGGGTTGGCGCTGTTATTCCCATCCCTCGGATTGTTGACACTTAACAGCAAGGTTCAACGAGAGATGCGTACAAAACTCGTTGGAATCCGCCGCCTGCGCCAAGCCGTCATTGCACAACGCAAAGCTCACTGACTGGGTAGATTCACCACCTACGTTCGCACGTGCGCCACAAATATGTGCAACCCTCGCACCACGGCACCTGCGATGGCGCCGTTTTGGTGCTGTACTGCACCGGGTCTTACGATAAAGCGCAATGACCGCCGCAGTGGCATAAGTCTTGCGCGCGTTGTGTCCATGCCCTGGCTCGCAGGAGGCCGCCGTGTCGATTCATGTCGCGTTGCACCATGTTACGCATTACCGCTATGACCGGGCTGTCGAACTCGGCCCGCAGATCGTGCGTTTGCGCCCGGCTGCTCATAGCCGCACGCGGATTTTGTCCTACGTGCTGAAAGTGCTGCCCGAGCAGCACTTCATCAATTGGCAGCAAGACCCCCAAGGCAACTACCTGGCGCGCCTGGTGTTCCCGGAAAAGACCGATGAACTGCGGATCGAAGTGGACCTGGTCGCTGAGATGGCAGTCTTCAACCCGTTCGACTTCTTTCTCGAACCCTATGCCGAAAAAATCCCCTTCAGCTACGCCGCCGATGAGCAGCGTGAGCTGGCGCCGTACCTGGAAACCCTGCCGCTGACGCCGAAGTTTGCTGCCTACCTGGCCGGCATCGACCGCACGCCGTTGCCCGCCGTGGACTTCCTGGTGGGGCTCAACCAGCGCCTGGCCAATGACATTGGCTACCTGATCCGCATGGAACCGGGCGTGCAAACCCCGGAGTTCACCCTGGACAACGCCTCCGGCTCCTGCCGTGACTCGGCCTGGCTGCTGGTGCAATTGCTGCGCAACATGGGGTTGGCGGCGCGGTTTGTCTCCGGTTATCTGATCCAGCTCACCGCCGACGTCAAAGCTCTCGACGGCCCGTCCGGCACGGAGGTGGACTTCACTGACCTGCACGCCTGGTGCGAAGTGTATTTGCCCGGCGCGGGCTGGATTGGCCTGGATGCCACCTCCGGGCTGTTCGCCGGTGAAGGGCATATCCCGTTGGCCTGTAGTCCTGATCCATCGTCTGCCGCGCCAATCAGTGGGCTGGTGGAACCGTGCGAGTGCGAATTCACCCACGAAATGTCGGTAGAGCGCATTTGGGAAGCCCCACGGGTGACCAAGCCCTACACCGAAGAGCAGTGGCTGGCGATTCAGGCGCTGGGCCGGCAGATCGATGGCGACCTGCTCAAGGACGACGTGCGCCTGACCATGGGCGGCGAGCCGACTTTCGTATCCATCGACGACCCCGACGGCGCAGAGTGGAACACCGCTGCCCTTGGCCCGGACAAACGTCGCCTGTCCGCCGAGCTGTTCCAGCGCATGCGCAAGCACTACGCGCCCAAGGGCTTGGTGCATTTTGGCCAGGGCAAGTGGTACCCCGGCGAGCAACTGCCGCGCTGGTCGCTCAACTGTTACTGGCGTCGAGACGGTGTGCCGATCTGGCATAACAGCGCGCTGATTGCCGATGAGCAAGAGGACTACGGTGCGGATGGCGTGATGGCCGGGCGTTTCCTGGCCAGTGTGGCCGAGCGCCTCAAGTTGCCGGCGCGTTTTGTGTTCCCGGCCTTTGAAGACAATTTTTACTACCTGTGGCGTGAAGGTGCGTTGCCACAGAACGTCACCGCCCAAGACCCTCGTTTGAGTGATGACCTGGAGCGTGAACGCCTACGCAAAGTGTTCAGCCAGGGCCTGGATAAAATCATCGGCCAAGTGTTGCCGCTGGCGCGCACCGCCGCCAATGACCGCTGGCAGAGCGGGCGCTGGTACCTGCGCGATAATCACTGCCGCCTGGTGCCGGGGGATTCGCCATTAGGCTATCGCCTGCCGCTGGCGTCGCAGCCGTGGGTGACGGCGGCGGAGTATCCGTTCGTGCATCCCACCGACCCCAATCAGGATCAACCGCAGCTGCCGACCACTGCGCAACTGCAAAGCCACGGCGAACCCGCGCCGAGCGAGGACCGTGTGCCAGAGGTGGATGAATCCGCCGACTGGCTGACCCGTACCGCGCTGTGTGCCGAAGCCCGTGAAGGGCGGCTGTACCTGTTTATGCCGCCCCTGGAGCGCGTCGAGGATTATCTGGAGTTGGTGGCCGCCATCGAAGCCACCGCTGAAGAGCTGCACTGCCCGGTGCTGCTGGAAGGCTACGAGCCGCCGTTCGATATGCGCCTGAGCAACTTCCGGGTCACGCCGGACCCAGGCGTGATTGAGGTCAATGTGCAGCCGTCTGCGACCTGGGATGAGTTGGTCGAGCGCACCGAGTTCCTCTACGAAGAGGCGCGTCAGACTCGCCTGACCACCGAAAAATTCATGATCGACGGCCGCCACACCGGTACCGGCGGCGGTAACCACTTTGTGCTCGGCGGCGCCACGCCCAAGGATTCGCCGTTCCTGCGCCGCCCCGATTTGCTGCGCAGCCTGATCAGCTATTGGCATAACCACCCATCGTTGTCCTACCTGTTCTCCGGCCTGTTTATCGGCCCGACCTCCCAGGCGCCGCGGGTGGATGAAGCGCGCAACGATGCGCTGTATGAGCTGGAAATCGCCTTCGCACAAATGCCCGAGCCTGGTGAAGAATGCCCGCCATGGCTGGTGGATCGCCTGCTGCGTAACCTGCTGATCGACGTGACGGGCAATACCCACCGCGCCGAATTCTGTGTCGACAAGCTGTACTCGCCCGACGGCGCTACTGGCCGCCTGGGCCTGCTGGAGCTGCGCGCCTTTGAAATGCCGCCCCATGCGCGCATGAGCCTGACCCAGCAATTGTTGCTGCGGGCGCTGGTGGCGCGGTTCTGGCGTGAGCCTTACGCGCCGCCGAAACTGGCGCGCTGGGGCACCGAGTTGCATGACCGTTTCCTGCTGCCGCATTTTATCGAGCAGGACTTTGCCGACGTGATCGTCGAACTCAACGCCGCCGGTTACCCGCTGCGCGCCGAATGGTTCGCCGCACATCTGGAGTTTCGTTTCCCCAAGGTCGGCGATTACGCCGTCAGCGGTATCGAGCTGGAACTGCGCCAGGCCCTGGAACCCTGGCACGTGCTGGGCGAGGAGGGCGCAGTAGGCGGCACGGTGCGTTATGTGGATTCGTCCCTGGAGCGCCTGCAAGTGAAGTTGAGCGGGTTGCCACCGCAACGCTATCTGCTGACCTGCAACGGCATCCCGGTGCCGCTGCAACCCACCGGGCGCGTCGGCGAGTTTGTCGCGGGCGTGCGTTACCGCGCCTGGCAACCGGCCAACTGTCTGCAACCGACCATCCCGGTGCACGCGCCGTTGGTGTTTGACCTGCTCGACACCTGGATGCAACGCTCGTTGGGCGGTTGCCAGTACCACGTCGCGCATCCGGGCGGACGCAATTACGACAGCTTGCCGGTGAATGCCAACGGCGCTGAGAGCCGGCGGCAGGAGCGGTTTTTCCGCTTGGGGCATACGCCTGGAAAACTGCCGGTACCAAACCTGGAGATTAATGACGAGCTGCCGATGACTCTGGATCTACGACGTTTCTCCAATAAAAAAGACTGAATGCGATTTCACTGTGCCCTGGGCTTTTGTGGTGAGCGAGCTTGCCTCGCGCGGGGCAAGCCCGCTCACCACAAAAGCCCGGCGACCACAGGGGATTTGCAGTGTTTGTTGAGTTAATCTGAGCCCCTTTGCCTCTGCCGAGCGTTCCATGTCCGACTTGCTCGACCG
This sequence comes from Pseudomonas arvensis, assembly GCF_056688935.1. Taxonomy (NCBI): domain Bacteria; kingdom Pseudomonadati; phylum Pseudomonadota; class Gammaproteobacteria; order Pseudomonadales; family Pseudomonadaceae; genus Pseudomonas; species Pseudomonas arvensis. The sequence goes on from NZ_CP162038.1 coordinate 614,730, forward strand.
TTACCCGCTGACTGCGGGCACTTATCACGAACTGCTGGATGGCAGTGGCGCGGTGCGTGCCCATTGGCAGCGCCTGCTTGATCACCTGCAACGCAGCACCCCCGCGCAACTGGCCCAGCGCCAGGCGCTGCTGACTCGGCAGATCCAGGAAAACGGCGTGACCTACAACGTCTACGCCGATCCCAAGGGCGCCGATCGTCCGTGGGAACTGGACCTGCTGCCCCATGTGCTGGCCGCCGATGAGTGGCAGCACCTGTCGGCCGGTATCGCCCAGCGGGCACGCCTGCTCAATGCGGTGCTCGCCGATCTGTATGGCCCGCAACGCTTGATCAAGGAAGGCCTGCTGCCGGCGGAGCTGGTGTTCGGGCATAACAATTTCCTCTGGCCGTGCCAGGGTATCCAGCCACCCGACGGTGCCTTCCTGCACCTGTACGCGGTGGACCTGGCGCGCACACCGGATGGGCGTTGGTGGGTGACGGCCGATCGTACCCAGGCGCCGTCGGGCGCCGGCTATGCGCTGGAAAACCGCACCATCGTGTCCCGCGCCTTCCCGGACTTGTACCGCGACTTGCAGGTGCAGCACCTCACCGGCTTCTTCCGCACGCTCCAGGAAACCCTGGCCCGCCAGGCTCCCGGCGATGACCAGCCACCGCTGATCGTGCTGCTCACGCCTGGCCGTTTCAACGAAAGCTATTTCGAACACCTCTACCTCGCGCGCCAGCTCGGCTACCCGCTGGTGGAAGGCGGCGACCTCACCGTGCGCGACAGCACCGTGTTCCTCAAGACGCTCAGCGGCCTGCGCCGGGTGCACGCGATCATGCGGCGCCTGGACGATGACTTCTGTGACCCGCTGGAACTGCGCACCGACTCGGCCCTCGGCGTGCCGGGCCTGCTGGATGCCGTGCGCCAGGGTAATGTGCTGGTGGCCAATGCCTTGGGCAGCGGCGTGCTGGAATCCCCTGGGTTGCTCGGCTTTTTGCCGAAGATCAACGAATTCCTGTTCGGCGAAACACTGATCCTGCCGTCCATCGCCACCTGGTGGTGCGGCGAAGCGCCGGTGCTCGCCGAAGCCTTGGAGAAACTGCCGGAGCTGCTGATCAAACCCGCGTTCCCCTCGCAGAGTTTCGCCCCGGTATTCGGTCGCGATCTGAACGATGAACAACGCGACGCCCTCGCCGAACGCATGCGGGCGCGGCCGTACGCCTATGTCGCCCAGGAGCTGGCGCAACTGTCCCAGGCGCCGGTGTGGCACACCGTGGATGACCACCTGCAGCACCGCGCCATCGGCATGCGTGTGTACGCGGTGGCCAGTGACGAGGGCTATCGCGTATTGCCCGGTGGCCTGACCCGCGTGGCCGCCGAGGCCGATGCCGAAGTGGTGTCGATGCAGCGCGGCGGTGCGAGCAAGGACACCTGGGTGCTCGGCGAGCGCGCCGCCGGTGGCGAGCAGTGGCGTGCCCAGCGCACGATTGGTGCCCACGACCTGGTGCGCCGCGATCCTTATCTGCCGTCACGGGTGGTGGAAAACCTGTTCTGGTTTGGCCGTTATTGCGAGCGCTGCGATAACAGCGCGCGCTGGTTGCGTATCGTGCTGGCGCGTTACGTCGACGGCGACGATCCCTTGGCGTTGCAGGCGGCGGTGGAGTTGGGCGAAAACCTGCGCCTGCTGCCCGAAGAGGGCGAATTGCCTGAGCGTCTGCTTGGCGCATTGCTCGGCGACGACTGGCCATCGAGCCTGCGCGCCAACCTGCAACGCTTGCAGTGGGCGGCGTCCCAGGTGCGTGGCAAGTTGTCCCGCGAGAACTGGCAGGCGCTGGTGGAGCTGCAACGCGAAGCCATGGAGCTGGAACGTGAAGCGCCGGACTTTGGCGAGTTACTCGATTTTCTCAACCGCCTGGTGATGTCCCTGGCGGCGCTGTCCGGCTTTGCCCTGGACGACATGACCCGTGACGAAGGCTGGCGTTTCCTGATGATGGGGCGGCGCATCGAGCGCCTGCAGTTCTTGAGCAGTAGCCTGGCAGCGTTCCTGCGGGGTATGGCGGTGTTCGATCAGGCGGGGCTGGAGTGGTTGCTGGAGCTGGGTAACAGCAGCATCACCTACCGCTCGCGCTACCTGGCGGTGCCGCAGTTGATCCCCGTGCTCGACCTGCTGCTGTTGGACGAGCAGAACCCTCATGCGGTGCTGTTCCAGCTCAAGCTGGTCAGCCGCACCGTGCGTCGCCTTAATGACGACTTCGGTGTCCCACGGGAAACCGGGCTGGCGCCCTTGGTGGAGCGTTTGGCGCGTTTCGACCTGGGCTGCCTGGAGAACCCGCTGTTTGGCGAGTCCGGCGTACGTGCCGCCTTGGACGGTTTGGCCGACCTGCTGCAAGCGGTGGCCGACGAAAGCGGTCAAGTGTCGGATCGCCTGGCCCTGCGCCATTTTGCCCATGTGGATGATGTCAGCCAGCAAACGGTGTCGGTGTAATGAGCGCGCGCTATCAGATTTTTCACGATACCCACTACCACTACGATAGCCCGGTGTCCCTGGCCCAGCAGTTGGCGCACTTATGGCCACGGCCCTGTGCCTGGCAGCGCTGTACCTCGCAGCAACTGGATATCAGCCCGGAGCCGACCTCGCGCCGCGATGAGCTGGACGTGTACGGCAACCCGATCACTCGCCTGGCGTTCGAACGGCCCCATGATGAACTACTGGTCAACGCCGGGCTGACCGTGGAAGTACTGGCGCGGCCCGCGCTGGATTTCCAGCAGTCACCGGCCTGGGATCAGACCCGTGACAGCCTGACCTACAGCAGCCAGCCGATGACGGCTGAGCGAATCGAAGCCTGTCGGTATCGCTTTGAATCGCCCTACGTGCACCTGAAAAAAACCTTCGTCGAGTTCTCCGAAAGTTGCTTCCCGCCCGGTGAGCCGTTGCTGTTGGGCGTGCAGGCGTTGATGGAAAAGATCTTCAGCGAATTCACTTTCGATGCCGAAGCCACCCAGGTCGCCACGCCGCTGGTGGAAGTGCTGGAGCGCCGTCGTGGCGTGTGCCAGGACTTCGCCCACCTGATGCTTGCCTGCCTGCGCTCGCGGGGGCTGGCGGCGCGGTATGTCAGCGGTTACCTGCTCACCCAGCCACCGCCCGGCCAGCCACGGCTGATCGGCGCCGATGCGTCCCATGCGTGGGTCTCGGTGTTTTGCCCGGTGTCAGGCTGGGTCGATTTTGATCCGACGAACAATGTGCAGCCGGCACTGGAGCACATCACCCTGGCCTGGGGCCGGGACTTTTCCGATGTGTCGCCGTTGCGTGGGGTGATTCTGGGGGAGGGAGCCATGACCCGGAGGTGCGGGTGACGGTGATGCCGCTGGAGTAGCGGTTGAGGAGGGTGAGCAGGGTGGGCCTGCTCACCACAAAAGAAATTATTCAGCCGGATCCTTTGGTGTTTCAGTCTCGTCGCTCGTTTCTTCAGCATCGACGTCCGGGTTCAGTGCGCCGGCTTCTTCGTCTGCAGCGGCTTTCTTGCGTTGCAGTTTTTCCTCTTTCTTCTGTTCCTTGGCCAAGTCTCTCTGACGTTTGGCGAAGGAGTAATTAGGTTTGGCCATGGGCGATCCTCTAGGGTCGAAGGTGAGGGTGGCGGCGCGCAGCTGCCTTGGGTCGCTATGGTAGCAGCTTAGCAGCGCGCTTTGCCTTCACTTACCGCAGGCGTACGCGGCCAGCAGGCCGTTGAACAGGTGATTGAGGCGCATGGTTCGGACTCCAGTGGGTAATGGGCCGATCATAGGGAGGTACTGCGACTTTGGCTGGTAGATTGTGTTGATAAGTCTGATAGCCTAAAGTTGTATACAATCTGTTGATTCAGATCATAAGAATTCAAGCCTGTTTGATGCACCCTTATCGCAATCCGCGTTTTTTAAACCCTGCCTTGGAGATTCACATGTTTGCCAAACTCGTTGCTGTTTCCCTGCTGACTCTGGCGAGCGGCCAGTTGCTTGCCGCAGAGTGCAAGGTCACCGTCGACTCCACTGACCAGATGTCCTTCAATACCAAGGAAGTCGTGATCGACAAGAGCTGCAAGACGTTCACTGTCGAACTGACTCACTCCGGCAACCTGCCGAAAAACGTCATGGGCCATAACTGGGTGCTGACCACTGCCGCCAACATGCAACCCGTTGCCACTGAAGGCATGGCCGCTGGCATCGACAAGAACTACCTGAAAGAAGGTGACGACCGCATCATCGCCCACACCAAGATCATCGGTGCCGGCGAGAAAGATTCGGTGACGTTCGATGTGTCGAAGCTGGCAGCCGGGACCGACTACGCGTTCTTCTGCTCGTTCCCAGGCCACATCTCGATGATGAAAGGCACGGTGGTCGTCAAGTAACACCGCGTTATCGTTCATCGGGGGCAAGTCGAATTGTCGCACCGCCCCTCCCACATTGGATCGCATTTCAAAAGGTGGGAGGGGGCTTGCCCCCGATGACTATCTGACAGTCACTACAAAACTGCCCGACTCACCTCAAGGCGCAAACGGCATCACCCGCTTGTGCTCAGTCTTGCGATACGTCTCGCAGATAATCCTGAACGCTTCCTCGCGCACCGCTTCACCGTGCAGGAACGCGTCAATCTCCGCATAGGTCACGCCATGTGACGCTTCATCCGGCTTGCCTGGCGACAGGTCTTCGAGGTCGGCAGTCGGGATCTTCTCCACCAACGATTCCGGCGCGCCAAAGTGCCGTGCAATCGCACGCACCTGGTTCTTCACCAGCCCGCTCAAAGGCGCCAGGTCGCACGCACCGTCACCGAACTTGGTGAAAAAGCCCATCACCGCTTCCGCCGCGTGGTCGGTGCCGATCACCAGGCCACCGGCCGCGCCGGCGATGGTGTATTGCGCCACCATGCGCATGCGCGCCTTGGTGTTGCCCAGTACGAAATCGCGGGACACCGCCGCCTTGCCTTCGAACGCAGCCACTTCACTGGCCAGGGCTTTCACCGCCGGGCCGATGTTCACGGTGTGGCGCTCGTCCGGCTCGATAAAGTCCACCGAGGCCTGGGCGTCGATTTCGTCGAACTGGGTGTCGTAGGGCAGGCGCACCGCGATAAAACGGTAAGCCTCATCACCGGTGTTGGCGCGCAGTTCCTGCATCGCACGTTGGGCCAACAGGCCGGCGGTCAGGGAATCGACGCCGCCGCTGATGCCCAGTACCAATGCCTTGAGCCCGGAGTTGCGCAGGCAATCCTGGATAAAAGCCACGCGGCGGGCCACTTCGGCCTCAAGGTCGGCCTGGTTGTTGAACGGCGCTTGCACCTTGAGTTGCTGCGCAATCTCACGCTGTACGGCTTGCATGATTCACTCCTTGCTGGAAATGGCAGGTACTTTGAAAACATGACGCAAATAGGCGACAAAATTCGGGTCGGTGCAGTGGGTCTTGCCCGCTTCATCGGAGATTTTGGCGACGGGCTGGCCATTGCACGCGGTCATTTTAAGCACGATGCTCATCGGCTCCACCCCTGGAATATCGCAGGTCAGGTTGGTGCCGATGCCAAAGCTCACATTAATGCGACCGCGCAGCGCCCGGAAAATCTCCAGGGCCTTGGGCAGCGACAGGCTGTCGGAGAACACCAGTGTCTTGCTCATCGGCTCGATCCCCAGCTTGTGGTAGTGGGCGATGGCTTTTTCGGCCCATTGCACCGGGTCACCGGAGTCGTGGCGCAGGCCGTCGAACAGCTTGGCGAAGTACAAGTTGAAGTCACCGAGGAATGCATCGGTCGTGATGCAGTCGGTCAGGGCAATGCCCAAAAGGCCCCGGTATTCGCGGACCCAGCAATCGAGGGCGGCGATCTGGCTGTCGATCAGGCGCGGGCCGAGTTGCTGGTGGGCCATGATCCATTCGTGGGCCATGGTGCCCAGGGGCTTCATGTCCAGCTCGCGGGCCAGATGCACGTTACTGGTGCCGACGAAGCGCCCTGGGAAGTCGTGCTTGAGTACAGTGACCACTTCTTCCTGCACCCGGTACGAGAAGCGCCGGCGCGTGCCGAAGTCGGCCACTTGCAGTTCCGACAGTTCCTCGCTGCTGGCATTCGCCGTCAGCCAGTCGAACTTGCGGTACAGCTGCTCGCGGGCCTGTTCGAGGATCACGGTCTGGTAGCGGTAGCGGTTACGCACTTCGCTGACGATGGCCAGCATCGGCACTTCAAACAGGATCACATGCAGCCACGGGCCGCGCAGGCGGATAAACAACTCGCCGTTTTCGATGCCGGTCTGCACATAACGCAGGTTGAAGCGGAACAGCCCGAGGAAACGCAGGAAGTCCGGCTTCATAAAACTGATGCGTTCCAGGAAGCCCAATTGGTCCGGGCTCAGGCTCAGCTCGGCGAGGCGCTCGATCTGGTAGCGGATCTCCGCCAGGTAGGGGCGCAGGTCTTCACTGTTACGGCAACGAAACTCCCATTCAACTTCCACGTTCGGGTAGTTGTGCAGCACCGCCTGCATCATGGTCAGCTTGTAGAAGTCGGTGTCGAGCAGGTTCTGCACGATGCGATCGGCAAACACACTCTCGCTCATAACGGGAATCTCCAGACGGGTCGGCGTTGGGCGCCGGCCTTTACGCACAATTAAGGAAGGGGGCTAGTGGCGCATAGACCCGTGGGGTTTTGCCAGTGATTTTTTTGGGTGTGGCTACTGGCCTCATCGGGGGCAAGCCCCCTCCCACACTTGGAATGCATTCCAAATGTGGGAGGGGGCTTGTCCCCGATGGCTATCTTTCAGGCACTAAATAACCTGCTCCATCATCCACTTCACAAAATCGCGCACCTTGGGCACCTCTGCCGAATGCTCCGGATACGCCAGGTAATACGCATCCTGGCTCGGCATCGCATGCTGCCAGGGAATCACCAGCTTGCCGTCGGCCAGTTCTTCCTCCACCAGAAACCGCGGCAACAGCGCCACGCCACAGCCGACCTGCGCTGCACGAATGCACATATAAAAGGTGTCAAAACGCGGCCCGTGGTAGCTGTGTTCAGTCTGGTAACCCTGGCTGGCGAACCAGTCATGCCAGCCCTGGGGGCGCGAGGCGTTTTGCAGCAGCACCAGTTCGCTCAGTTGCGTGGGGTCGGTGAAGGGCTTGGCGGGCAGGCTCTCGGGTGCGCACACCGGCACCAGTTCTTCACTGAACAGCTTCAGGCTCTCGGTGCCGGGGCGTGCGCCCTGGCCGAAGTAGAAGGCCAGGTCGGCCTTGCCTTGCAGCAGTTCGTCCGGCTCCTGCTCGTTGCACAGGTCCAGATGGATCTGCGGGTGACGCAGCCGCCAGCCCTTGAGGCGCGGCACCAGCCAGCGCGCGCCGAAAGTGTAGGGCGTGGACACGCGCAACACTTCGGTCTCGCCGCCGTAGGAGCGCAGGTAATGGGTGGACATCTCCACTTGCGTGAGGATCTTGCGCACTTCCACCAGGTACAGGTCGCCTGCCGGGGTCATCTGCAGGCGGCGACGCACGCGGCGAAACAGCAGGTGTTGCAGCAGTTCTTCCAGCTGCGCCACTTGCTTGCTGACCGCGCTCTGCGTGAGGTTCAGCTCTTCGGCGGCGCGGGTGAAGCTCAGGTGGCGGGTGGCGGCTTCGAAACACTGCAGGGCGGTGATCGAGGGCAAATGTCTTTTGTTCAGCACGGCGTGCCTCTTTTTATGCTTTGCATGAATAAACGGAATGATATCTCGCCTAATCGTCGTTTGTTGGCAAGTCTTGGGCCAGCTACAAATAAGGCCTGGATCGCCGTGCGTGGCGCGGTGCGATTTTTTGTCTGCAGATTGAAGGAGTGACCCATGGTTGCCGCATTGCTTGATCGTCTCGGGGTAAACCCGGCGCTGTACCAGGCGGGTAAACAGCCCGTGCATTCGCCGATTGATGGCAGCCGTATCGGCAGTGTGCACTGGGAAGGTGCCGCCGAGGTGGAGCAACAGGTCAGTCGCGCCGAGCATGCATTCGACGCCTGGCGCAAAGTGCCGGCGCCGCGTCGGGGTGAGCTGGTGCGTCAATTCGGCGACGTGCTGCGCGAATACAAGGCCGACCTGGGCGAGTTGGTGTCCTGGGAAGCGGGCAAGATCACTCAGGAAGGCCTGGGTGAAGTGCAGGAAATGATCGACATCTGCGACTTCGCCGTCGGCCTGTCGCGCCAGCTGTACGGCTTGACCATCGCCTCCGAACGCCCGGGCCACCACATGCGTGAAACCTGGCACCCGCTGGGCGTGGTCGGCGTGATCAGCGCTTTCAACTTCCCCGTTGCGGTGTGGGCGTGGAACACCACTCTGGCGTTGGTGTGCGGCAACGCCGTGATCTGGAAACCCTCGGAAAAGACCCCGCTCACCGCCCTGGCGTGCCAGGCGCTGTTCGAGCGCGTGCTGAAGAAATTCGACGGTGCCCCTGAGTATTTGAGCCAAGTGATCATCGGTGGCCGCGATGCCGGCGCCGCGCTGGTGGATGACCCGCGTGTCGCGCTGATCAGCGCCACCGGCAGCACGCGCATGGGGCGCGAAGTGGCGCCTAAAGTCGCCGCACGTTTTGCCCGCAGCATCCTCGAACTGGGCGGCAACAACGCCATGATCCTCGGCCCAAGCGCCGACCTGGACATGGCCGTGCGCGCCATTCTGTTCAGCGCCGTCGGCACCGCCGGCCAGCGTTGCACCACCCTGCGCCGCCTGATCGCCCATGAGTCGGTCAAGGCAGAGATCGTCACCCGCCTCAAGGCCGCGTATTCCAAAGTGCGCATCGGCCACCCGCTGGAAGGCAACCTGATCGGCCCGCTGATCGACAAACACGGCTTCGATAACATGCAGGACGCCCTGGAGCAGGCCTTGAGCGAAGGCGGCAAGGTGTTCGGCGGCAAGCGCCAGTTGGAAGATAAATTCCCCAACGCCTACTACGTGTCGCCAGCGATTGTGGAAATGCCCGAGCAAAGCGACGTGGTGTGCACCGAAACCTTCGCGCCGATCCTCTACGTGGTTGGCTACAGCGATTTCGCCGACGCCCTGCGCCTGAACAACGCCGTGCCCCAAGGCCTGTCGTCGTGCATCTTCACCACAGACGTGCGCGAGGCCGAGCAATTCATGTCGGCCGTGGGCAGTGACTGTGGCATCGCCAACGTCAACATTGGCCCGAGCGGCGCGGAGATTGGCGGCGCGTTTGGCGGCGAGAAAGAGACCGGTGGCGGGCGTGAGTCGGGTTCGGATGCGTGGCGTGGGTATATGCGTCGGCAGACCAATACGGTGAACTACTCGCTGGAATTGCCGCTGGCCCAGGGCATTACCTTCGACTAAACCACTGTCGAAACGCGGTTAAAAATGTGGGAGGGGGCTTGCCTCCGATTGCAGTGTGTCAGTCAACAGATGTACAGCTGATCCACTGCTATCGGGGGCAAGCCCCCTCCCACATGTGACCGCATTGCACATCAAGATTGTTGTTTGTTAGGTCTCACCGGAGTCTGGCAATGGCACTACGCGAAACATGTTTGTGGGAACACCTCACCCCCAGCCGGCCGGATCGCGCCGCGCTCAAGGGCGAGTTGAAAGTGGACGTGTGCGTGATCGGCGCCGGTATTACCGGACTTTCGGCCGCCATTCACCTGCTGGAGCAGGGCAAAAGCGTCGCCGTGCTGGAAGCCCATCGCACCGGCCACGGCGGTTCAGGTCGTAACGTCGGGTTGGTGAACGCCGGGTTGTGGATCCCGCCGGATGACATCGAGGCCGGTTTCGGCGAAGCGGTGGGCAGTCAGCTCAACCGCATGCTTGGCGCAGCACCTTCGCTGGTGTTCAGCCTGATCGACAAATACAACATCGATTGCCAACTGCGCCGCGAGGGCACCTTGCACATGGCGCACAACGCCCGTGGCGAGGCGGATTTGCGCAGTCGTGAAGACCAATGGAAGCGTCGCGGCGCGCCGGTCGAGCTGCTTACCGGCCAGGCCTGCGAGCACGCCACCGGCACCAAAAAGATTGCAGCCGCCTTGCTGGATCGGCGGGCGGGTACCTTGAACCCGATGGCCTACACCTCTGGGTTGGCCAATGCTGCGGTCGGGCTTGGTGGGCAACTGTTCGATCATTCGCCGGTCACCCGATTGGAACGCCAGGGTGCGCAGTGGTCGGTGCAGACCCAGCACGGTGCAGTGCAGGCAGCGCAGGTGGTGATTGCCTCCAATGCCTACACCGAAGGCGAATGGACCGAGCTGCGGCGTAACTTTTTCCCCGGTTATTACTACCAGGTCGCCTCGGCCCCGCTCACCGATGACGCCGCCCGGCAGATACTCCCCGGCGGCCAGGGTTCGTGGGACACGCGCCAGGTCTTGAGCAGCATCCGCCGCGATGCCGAGGGTCGTTTGTTGCTTGGCAGCCTGGGCAATGGCAACCAGAAACCGGCGTGGTTTCTCAAGGCGTGGGCCGATCGGGTGCAGCAGCACTACTTCCCCTACCTCAAATCGGTGCAGTGGGAGTTCACCTGGACCGGCTGCATCGCCTTCACTCCCGATCACCTGATGCGCTTGTTCGAACCGGCCCCTGGCCTGGTCGCCGTCACCGGTTATAACGGGCGTGGCGTGACCACCGGCAGTGTGGTCGGCAAGGCGTTCGCCGACTACTTGTGTCACCAGGATCCCCAGGCCCTGCCGATTCCCTTCGCGCCGATGCAGCCGCTGGCCGGCGTGGGCTTGCGCAGTTGCCTGTATGAGGCTGGGTTCTCGCTGTATCACGCCGGGCAATGCCTGAGGATCGTGATCTGATCAGCGAAATACCGCTCAGAAGCCTGCATTTTCTTAGCCGGCTACTAATCTGTATTGGTGCAGGTCGTAGCAGTTGCGCACTGTAAATGTGCAGTTCCGTTACGCATGCTGTTACAGGTGCAGGGGCTGCGGTTTATCCATCCGGTTGCAGGTGGCACCTGTCAGGGTTGTACTTTTTAAGGGGGTTGGTTGCACCTCTGTAGGCTAGACGGTTGCACGTGCTGGCGAGTCGAGTCGAAACGCCAGTAATAACAATGACACGGTGTCTTTTTGAAGAATAAAAACGTAATGGCACGGGGCTTGCTCTGAGCTTTCAGTGAAAAGTTTGAATGCAAGTTGTCGTGCCAAAAATCAAAAATATCGGAGCACCACTCATGTCCCAGACGTTTTACAAGAAAGGTTTTCTGGCCCTCGCCGTTGCAGCGGCGCTGGGTGTTTCTACGTTTGTTCAAGCTGATGTGAAGATTGGCGTAGCGGGGCCCATGACGGGCGCCAACGCCGCTTTCGGTGAGCAGTACATGAAGGGTGCCCAAGCGGCAGCCGATACGATCAACAAGGCTGGCGGCATCAACGGCGAGAAAATCGTGCTGGTTGCCGGTGACGATGCGTGTGAGCCAAAACAAGCCGTGGCCGTGGCCAACCGCCTGGCTGACCAGGACAAAGTGATCGGCGTGGTCGGGCACTTCTGCTCGTCCAACACCATCCCAGCCTCCGAGGTGTATGACGAAGCGGGCATCATCGCTATCACCCCAGGCTCCACCAACCCACAAGTTACCGAACGCGGCCTGGGCGCCATGTTCCGCATGTGCGGGCGTGACGACCAGCAGGGCATCGTCGCCGGCGACTACATCGTCGATGTGCTCAAGGGCAAGAAAGTCGCGGTCATCAATGACAAGGACACCTACGGCAAAGGCCTGGCCGACGCCACCGCTGCCCAGTTGACCAAGCGCGGCGTCAAGCCGGTGCTCGAAGAAGGCCTGACCCGTGGCGAGAAAGACTTCAGCGCCCTGGTGACCAAGATCCGTTCCACCGGCGCGGACGTCGTGTACTTCGGCGGCCTGCACCCGGAAGCCGGCCCGCTGGTTCGCCAGATCCGTGAAGCCGGCCTCAAGGACGTCAAGTTCATGTCCGATGACGGCATCGTGACTGACGAACTGGTGGCCACCGCTGGCGGCAAGCAGTACGTCGATGGCGTGTACATGACCTTCGGCGCCGACCCGCGCCTGCTGCCGGACAGCAAGGCTGTGGTGGAAGAGTTCCGCAAAAATGGCACCGAGCCCGAAGGCTACACCCTGTATGCCTACGCGTCGGTCCAGGCCCTGGCTGCCGGCTTCAATGGTGCCAAGTCCAACAAAGGCGAAGACGCCGCCAAATGGCTCAAGGCCAACCCGGTCCAGACCGTGATGGGCAAGAAGGAATGGGACGGTAAAGGCGACCTGAAAATCTCCGACTACGTGGTTTACCAGTGGGATAAAGAAGGCAAGTACCACCAGTTGGAAAAGCAGAAGTAATCCATGTGGGAGGGGGCTTGCCCCCGATAGCGGAGTGTCAGTCAACAGTTGTTCAGCTGACCCACCGCATCGGGGGCAAGCCCCCTCCCACAAGGGGACAGTGTTGTTATTGATGTCTGTCTTTTCCTCCAGAAGCGCCGCACACCCACCGGTGTGCAGGTGCTCACCGCGTGAGATTGCGTTATGGATGGTATTTTCCTGCAGCAACTGGTCAACGGCCTGACCCTCGGGTCGGTCTATGGCCTGATCGCCATCGGCTACACAATGGTCTATGGCATCATTGGCATGATCAACTTCGCCCACGGCGAGGTTTATATGATTTCCGCTTACCTCGCGGCGATCAGTCTGGCACTGCTGGCTTACTTCGGCATCGAATCCTTCCCGCTGCTCATTCTCGGCACTCTGATCTTCACCGTGGTCGTCACCGGCGTGTACGGTTGGGTCATCGAGCGTGTCGCCTATAAACCACTGCGTAACTCCACCCGACTGGCCCCGCTGATCAGCGCCATCGGGATCTCCCTGATCCTGCAGAACTACGCGCAGATCGCCCAGGGTGCGAAACAACAAGGCATTCCAACCCTGCTGGCTGGCGCCTGGCGCGTCGACATCGGCACCGGCTTCGTGCAACTCACGTACACCAAGGTATTCATCCTCGTGGCGGCCTTCGCCGGTATGGCGTTGCTCACCTACATCATCAAGTACACCAAGCTCGGTCGCATGTGCCGCGCAACCCAGCAAGACCGCAAGATGGCTTCGATCCTGGGCATCAACACCGACCGCGTGATCTCCTACGTGTTTGTCATCGGTGCCGCCATGGCCGCATTGGCCGGCGTGCTGATCACCCTCAATTACGGCACTTTCGACTTCTATGCCGGCTTCATCATCGGCATCAAGGCATTTACCGCAGCGGTACTCGGCGGCATCGGCTCCCTGCCTGGGGCGATGTTGGGCGGGATCATCCTGGGTATTTCCGAGTCGCTGTTCTCGGGGTTGATCAACTCTGACTACAAAGACGTATTCAGTTTCTCCCTGCTGGTGGTGATTCTGATTTTCCGTCCCCAGGGCCTGCTGGGTCGCCCGCTCGTGGCTAAGGTGTAAACATGTCTGCTGCCAAACCTATCGATATCAAGAAAAGTGTCGTCGATACGATCCTTGCCGGGCTGATTTCGCTGATCGTGTTCGGTCCGATCGTCGGCGTGGTCCTCGACGGCTACAGCTTCAACCTGGAACCCGCGCGCGTGGCCATCCTGGTCGCCATCGTGATGGTCGGGCGCTTTGCCCTCAGCCTGTTCCTGCAAACCCCCAAGGGCGTGAAGATTCTGCAGGGCTTCGAGAGCAGTGGTTCCGGCGTGCATGTGCTGCCACCGGACTACAAGTCGCGGCTGCGCTGGATCATCCCGGCATTGATCGTGATCGCCATCGTGTTCCCGATCTTCGCCAACAAGTACCTGCTGACCGTGGTGATCCTCGGCCTGATCTACGTGTTGCTCGGCCTGGGCCTGAACATCGTGGTCGGCCTGGCGGGCTTGCTCGACCTGGGTTACGTGGCGTTCTACGCCATCGGCGCCTACGGCCTGGCGCTGGGTTATCAGTATCTCGGCCTGGGTTTCTGGAGCGTGCTGCCCCTGGCGGCCATCGCGGCGGCGCTGGCGGGGTGCATACTCGGCTTCCCGGTATTGCGAATGCACGGTGACTACCTGGCCATCGTGACCTTGGGTTTCGGTGAGATCATCCGTCTGGTGCTCAATAACTGGCTGTCGTTCACCGGTGGCCCGAACGGCATGCCGGTGCCTTCACCGACGTTCCTCGGCCTGGAGTTCGGGCGCAAGGCGAAGGAGGGCGGGATTCCGTTCCACGAATTCTTCGGCCTCGATTACAACCCCAACATCAAGTTCATGTTCATCTACATCGTGCTGTTCCTGGTGGTGCTGGCTGTGCTGTACATCAAGCACCGCCTGACGCGCATGCCGGTCGGCCGCGCCTGGGAAGCCCTGCGTGAAGATGAAATCGCCTGCCGCTCCATGGGCCTGAACCACGTGCTGGTCAAGCTCTCGGCGTTCACCATCGGCGCTTCCACGGCGGGGTTGGCCGGGGTGTTCTTTGCCAGCTACCAGGGCTTCGTCAACCCGTCGTCGTTCACGTTCTTCGAGTCGGCGCTGATCCTGGCCATTGTGGTCCTGGGCGGCATGGGCTCGACGGTCGGCGTGGTGATCGCGGCGTTCGTGCTGACCGTGGCGCCGGAGTTGCTGCGCAGCTTCTCGGAGTACCGCGTACTGCTGTTTGGCGTGTTGATGGTGGTGATGATGATCTGGCGGCCACGCGGCTTGATCCGGATCAGCCGTACCGGTGTGACACCACGTAAAGGAGTGGCGCCATGAGCAAGGAAGTCGTCCTGTCCGTGGAACATTTGATGATGCACTTTGGTGGCATCAAGGCCTTGAGCGATGTGAGCCTCAAGGTCGAACGCAACTCGATCTTCGCCCTGATCGGCCCTAACGGCGCCGGCAAAACCACGGTGTTCAACTGCCTCACCGGGTTTTACAAAGCCAGCGGCGGCAAGATCGAACTCAACGTGCGCGGCAAGCAGACCAACGTGATCCAGTTGCTGGGCGAGCGCTTCAAGGCCGTCGACTTTGTGTCGCCGAAAAGCTTCCTCAGCCGCGTGTACTACAAGATGTTCGGCGGCACCCATCTGGTCAACCGTGCAGGTTTAGCGCGGACGTTCCAGAACATTCGCCTGTTCAAGGAAATGTCGGTGCTGGAAAACCTGCTGGTGGCCCAGCACATGTGGGTCAACCGCAACATGCTCGCAGGCATCCTCAACACCAAGGGCTACCGCAAGGCCGAAAGTGACGCGCTGGATTGCGCGTTCTACTGGCTGGAAGTCGTCGACCTGGTGGACTGCGCCAACCGCCTGGCCGGTGAGCTTTCCTACGGCCAGCAGCGCCGCCTGGAAATCGCCCGCGCCATGTGCACCCGGCCGCAGATCATCTGCCTGGACGAACCCGCCGCGGGCCTCAACCCCCAGGAAACCGAAGCCCTCAGCGCGATGATTCGCCTGCTGCGCGACGAACACGACCTCACGGTGGTGCTGATCGAACACGACATGGGCATGGTGATGAGTATTTCCGACCACATCGTGGTGCTGGACCACGGCAACGTAATCGCCGAGGGCGGGCCGGAAGCGATCCGCAACGACCCGAAAGTGATTGCCGCTTACCTGGGCGCCGACGAAGAGGAGCTGGTATGAGCGGGCCTATCCTCGAAATGAAAGACCTGGACGTGTTCTACGGCCCGATCCAGGCCCTGAAAAAAGTCTCGCTGCACATCAATGAAGGCGAAACCGTCAGCCTGATCGGCTCCAACGGCGCGGGCAAATCCACGCTGCTGATGTCGATTTTCGGCCAGCCTCGCGCCGAGTCGGGGCAGATTCTGTACAACGGCGTCGACATTACCCACAAGTCGTCCCACTACATCGCCTCCAATGGTATTGCGCAGTCGCCGGAAGGGCGGCGGGTGTTCCCTGACATGACCGTCGAGGAAAACCTGCTGATGGGCACCATCCCGATTGGCGACAAGTATGCCCAGGAAGACATGCAGCGCATGTTCGAGCTGTTTCCAAGGCTCAAGGAGCGGCGTACCCAGCGGGCCATGACCATGTCCGGCGGCGAGCAGCAAATGCTCGCCATCGCCCGTGCACTCATGAGCCGGCCCAAGCTGTTGCTGTTGGACGAGCCAAGCCTGGGCTTGGCGCCGATTGTGGTGAAGCAGATCTTCGCCACCCTGCGCGAACTGGCGGCCACCGGGATGACCATCTTCCTGGTGGAGCAGAACGCTAACCACGCACTGCGCTTGTCGGACCGGGCGTATGTGATGGTCAACGGCGAGATTCGCCTTACAGGCACGGGTAAGGAGCTGCTGGTGAACGAGGAAGTGCGCAACGCCTACCTCGGCGGGCACTGATCTAAATCACAACGCAGTACCTCTGTGGGAGGGGGCAAGCCCCTCCCACATTTGTTTTGTGGGTGTTCACAAGGCCGATCCCAAATTGTGGAAAACAAATCCAGCCCTCCTCCAAAGCGCGACATATAGCCGCCGCAAATCCCTGTTTTGTCACACTTTTGACTTGTCCCCATCCACTGTGGAACCGGCTGTGGGTAACGTGGGAGTAGCTGGCTGAACGCCTTTAAAACCGTGGCCTGCAGCGCGTCGGTTGTTTTTTGATCAGGCGCTTTTTGGCGACCGGCCAAGGGGTTTGTCAACCTGTTTAAAGACACAGGTATATGACCGAAATATGACCCTTCAGCCTGTGGATAAGTCTGTGATTAAACTCTGGAAAGACCTCCGCAGAGGCCGGAACGACTGGCCTGGAGCCATCGTCTGAATTTTCCCTGTGTCGATAGGCCTACATACGCCCTCGTCAAGGTCAAGCAAAAAACTTTCTAAAACCGCCTGAAAGCCTTGTACACAGCGGCTTGCGGTGTTTTGCACTTGCCCCCAAAGACTGTGGGCGCAGTTGTGGATAACCTGCGCGTATATGGCTACAGGCCACGGTTCATATAGCGTTGCTTGAAGTGATCAAAAAACGATCAGTTGTAGATTGGGCGGTGCGCTTAGCGGTTGCCGCGAAGGCGGTGTAAGGGCATTCTGCTGGCTGTTTTTTTTTTCCGATGCCCGCAAGGAGAACACCATGTCCGACACGCTGTTTATTACTGGCGCAACCTCAGGTTTTGGCGAAGCCTGCGCCCGTCGTTTTGCTGACGCCGGTTGGAAACTGGTGCTCACTGGCCGTCGTGCCGAACGTTTGAATGCCTTGGTTGAAGAGCTTTCCAAGCAGACTGAAGTGCACGGCCTGGTCGTGGACGTGCGTGACCGCAAAGGTATGGAAGACGCTATCGCCAGCCTGCCGCCGTCGTTCGCCACACTGCGTGGCCTGATCAACAACGCCGGCCTGGCCGTGGGCACTGATCCTGCGCCCAAGTGCAGCCTCGACGATTGGGAAACCATGGTCGACACCAACATCAAAGGGCTGCTGACCACGACCAATCTGCTGCTGCCGCGCTTGATCGCTCACGGGCGTGGCGCCGGGATCATCAACCTGGGGTCTATCGCCGGTAACTACCCTTACCCTGGCAGCCACGTATATGGCGGCTCCAAGGCGTTCGTGAAGCAGTTCTCGCTGAACCTGCGTTGCGACCTGCAAGGCACCGGCGTGCGCGTGACCAATATCGAGCCAGGCCTGTGTGAGAGCGAGTTCTCGCTGGTGCGTTTCGGTGGCGACCAGGCGCGTTACGACGCCACCTACGCTGGCGCTGAGCCGATCCAGCCGCAGGACATTGCCGACACGATCTTCTGGGTGATGAACACCCCGGCGCACGTCAACATCAACCGCTTGGAGCTGATGCCGGTGAGCCAGACCTGGGCTGGTTTTGCGATTGAGCGGGGCGGTAAGTAAGTAGGACTTTAAGTCGAGGCGAGGCTATCGGGGGCAAGTCGAATCGTCGCACCGCCGATGAGCATGGGCATCTACACAACTTCCGGAGGATGCTCAATCTATGGCAAATGGGCTGTTGTGGTGAGCGGGCTTGTCCCGCGCTGGGCTGCGCAGCAGCCCCAAAACCTTCACCTTGATTGGTTCTGGCACTCTGCGGTGACCTTATTGGGGCTGCTTCGCAGCCCAGCGCGGGCAAGCCCGCTCACCACAGGATTCTGTGTCAGCCTTTAAGAGTTGTGTAGATACTCATGCCCCGATGAGGCTCTGAAGGTCAGCGCAGATGCTGAATCAGGCCCTGATAGCAGGTCGCCAAGTGATAAGGCGTCGTCGACGGCATGTCCCGTCGGCTCACGGCACCGTTGGCATCCAGGCATTCATGCCAACCTCTGTCATGCAGGAAATGCTCTTGCAGCGCCAGCAACTGGCGCTGTAACACCGCCTCACTGCCCGGCCGCAAGGTCAGCGCCCGCAGGTATTCCGCCTGGGCCCAGATGCGCTGGGTGGCGTCACGCACACTCCCGTCCAGGCTAAGCATGCCGCTCACCGCGCCGCTTAACTTGTCCACACCCTTCTGCTCGGCGTAGGCAAATGCCCGGGTCAGTGAGGCATGCAACGGCGTGCCGCGTAAGACGGGGGACGATTCCAGCAAGAAGAACCACTCGAACTGATGCCCTGGCTCGAACCAGTTATCCACAGCGCCCAGCGGTTTTTCCATCATCACGCCATGCTGGCGGTCGATGAAGCGCTGTTGCATGGCCGTCGCCAAGGTCAGCAACGCCGCTTGTACCTCGGCGTCTTCGCGCACCGCGAGGGTGGCGAGAAAGCCTTCGGCCAGGTGCATCAACGGGTTTTGCAGCGGGCCGGACTTGAGGGACGACCAATTACGCTCAAGCACCGCCTCGTAAAGGCCATCGCCGGTGGCGAAACGCTCAGCGACCACTTCAAGGGCCGCGTTGAGTACCGATTCGACCAACGGTTCGCGCACTTTGGCCCAGTAGTGGGCGCAGGCGAAGATGATGAAGGCGTGGGTGTAGAGGTCTTTGCGCTTATCCAGCGGCTGCCCGGCCGGGTCGATGCTGTAGAACCAGCCGCCGTGCTCGGCGTCGTGGAAGTGCCGTTGCAGGGAACGGAACAGCGCAGCGGCACGCTCTTCGGCGAAGGCCGCGTCGGGTTCGCCGATCAGGTTGGCGAACAGGTATAACTGCCGCGCGCAGGCCATGGCGCGGTAGCGTTGCGGCGGCAAAGGCCGATGATCGGCATCCAGCGCCTCATAGGGCAGCGCCAACTCGGCATTCCAGCCCTGGCCCTGCCAGAGCGGCACGATCAGGGTGTGGAAATGGGTGAGTACGGAATTCAACTTAGGCTGGGAAGCGATGGGCATTGGCTGGCGTCGTCACGGCAGGGGTGTAGGCGCGCATGGTAGCAGGCTTGGGAACGGTGTTGTCTGTGCCACCGCTATCGGGGGCAAGCCCCCTCCCACATTTGTCCGCGATGAGGCCCTAAAGCGCGCTGCAGATCAGCCCGCCAGCAACCAAAACCCAGTCGCCGCCGATGCTGCTCCAGCAACCCGCACCAACGGCGCCGCCGCAGCCGGCAGAAAACGCACCACGGCATACCCGGCCGCGTGCAATGCAGCGGTCGCGCCGACGAACCCAGCGGCATACGCCCAAGGGTTGGACATCTCCGGCAGTTCCAGACCATGGGCGACCCCGTGGAACAGTGCAAACAACGCCGTAGCGCCCACCGCCATGAACAGCGGCGGACGCACCGCCAGCGCCACAGCCAGGCCCAGTGCCAGCACCGACGCGGCAATCCCGCTTTCCAGCGCCGGCAATGCCAGGCCCTCAAAACCCAACACGCCGCCAATCAGCATGGTGCCGACAAAGGTGCACGGCAGGGCCCAACGGGCGGCGCCTTTCTGCTGCGCTGCCCACAGGCCGACGGCAAGCATGGCCAGCAAGTGATCGATGCCGCCCAATGGGTGGCTGATACCGGCCACCAGGCCATTGTCGCCATGACCCGGATGCGCGAAGGCCAACGCCGGGGCGAGCAGCAGGGCGGCAGCGGCGAAGAGTTTGTTGAGGCTCATAGACAGGTTCCTTGTGGGTTGATCAGGCGGCGGTGGTCAGCAGGCCCTGGCGTTCGATAAAGGCGACAATCTCGTCCAGGCCGACGCCGGTTTTCTGGTTGCTGAACACAAAGGGTTTACCGTTGCGCATGCGCTGGGTGTCGCTGTTCATCAGCTCCAGCGACGCGCCGACCAGCGGCGCGAGGTCGATCTTGTTGATCACCAGCAGGTCGGATTTGCAGATGCCTGGGCCGCCTTTGCGCGGCAGTTTGTCGCCAGCCGACACATCGATCACATAGATCGTCAGGTCCGACAGTTCCGGGCTGAACGTGGCCGAGAGGTTGTCCCCACCGGACTCCACCAGAATCAGGTCCAGGCCGGGAAAGCGACGGTTGAGTTGGTCGACCGCTTCCAGGTTGATCGAGGCGTCTTCACGGATGGCCGTGTGCGGGCAGCCGCCGGTTTCTACGCCGATGATGCGCTCGGGCGCCAGGGCCTGGTTGCGCACCAGGAAGTCAGCGTCTTCGCGGGTATAGATGTCGTTGGTAACCACCGCCAGGTTGTAGCGGTCGCGCAGCGCGAGGCACAGGGCCAGGGTCAGGGCGGTTTTGCCGGAGCCGACCGGGCCGCCGATGCCGACGCGCAGGGGTTGTGTGTTCATGTGCTTCTCCAAATAAAGCGCTCCTAGGAACGGAACAGGCGGCTGTACTGGCGCTCATGGGCCATGCACGCCAGGGACAGGCCGAACGCGGCGCTGCCGAAATGATGGGGGTCGATGCGGGCGGCATCCTGCTGGGCCTGTTGCAGCAGCGGCAGCAGCTCACTGGTCAGGCGTTGGGCGGCTTGTTGGCCCAGGGGCAGGGTTTTCATCAGCACGGCCAGTTGATTTTCCAGCCAGCTCCACAGCCAGGCGGCGAGGGCGTCGTCGGGGCTGATGGCCCAGGCGCGTGCGGCCAGGGCCCAGCCCAGGGCCAGGTGGGGTTCGCTGCGTTGCTCAAGAAAGGTGCGGGCTGCGCTGTCCAGCTCCGGCAGACCGTTGAGCAATTGGTGCAAGGAGTAGCCCATCTGGCGGCTTTCTTGATACAGCTCGCGGGTCTCGCGGCTGGCCTGGTGCGCTTCGCACAGTTGCGAGAGTGTCGGCCAATCCTGCTCGGCTGCAGCGCGGCAATGGGCGAGCATCAGCGGCGCTTCGAAACGCGCCAGGTTCAGCAGCAACTGGTCGCTGATCCAGCGGCGAGCGCTGGCGGCGTCCTTCACGCGGCCATTCTCCACGGCCATCTCCAGGCCTTGGGAATAGCTGTAGCCGCCAATCGGCAATTGCGGACTGGCCAGACGCAGCAGCGCCCAGGCTGGGTTCATAAACGCACGCCGAACTGGTGCAGTTTGGGCGGATAGTTGAAATCTTCATCGCCATGGCGTGAATGATGGTGACCACCGCCATAGGCACCGTGCTCCGGCTGGAACGGCGCTTCGATCGTCTGCGTGGTGGCGCCCAGCTGTTCAAGCATGGCCTTGAGGACATAGTCATCAAGCAGGCGCAGCCAGCCATCACCAACCTGCAACGCCACGTGGCGGTTACCGAGGTGATAGGCGGCGCGGGTCAGTTCAAACGCGTTGGCGCAGGTGACGTGCAGCAGTTGTTCAGGCCGCGCGCAGACACGTACGACACGTCCATCTTCCGCCTGTAGGCATTCGCCATCGTGCAACGGTGGCTGGCCACGCTCCAGAAACAAGCCGACGTCTTCACCGTCGGCACTGAAACAGCGCAAGCGGCTCTTGCTGCGTGCTTCGAAGTTCAGCAGCAACTCAGCGGCCCAGAGGGCTTGGGGGGCGATTCGGCGGTGGATCACCAGCATCAGGAAGCTTCCAGCTATGAGCGATGAAACAGCTAGAGCAAGGGGCTTGCCAACCCGGAGGGTGAGTAGGAATTGCTTGTAGGACGGCCCTTTGATGCCACTAAACAGGGCGTTTAAAGAGGCGAGAGCTGACCCAAAATGGTGCGCGCTATTGCGGGTCGCACCTGTTGTGAGCGTTTCGGATTTGTCCTACGTGATATGGGGATTCGGCGTTCATCGCGTTACGTAAGGAATCATTAGGCTTTGCGCCCTGTTTAATTCCCTGCGACGTTCATCATGTTCAAATCATTATGTTGTTTAGTCATTGTCAGCCTGTCTTTTGTTGTGTCATCCGCTTCGGCCAACTTTCAGCCTCGTCCTGCCTTCGCGTCGTCACTTAAAAGCGAAGCAATCGAGAACGTGATCGACCGCGCGCATGAGTTGCTGGGCACGCCCTACAAATGGGGCGGCACTTCCGCGAAGCAAGGGTTCGATTGCAGCAGTTTCCTGGTTTACCTGTTCAAGACTGAAGCCAATATCCAGATCCCGCGCACGACCGCGGCGATGCACCGATCGACGGCCGCTACCATCCAGCGCAGTGCGCTCAAGCCCGGCGATGCGGTGTTCTTCAAGGGTAATGGGCGCGGCCAGGTCAGCCATGTGGGTCTCTATATAGGCCAGGGCAAATTCATTCATTCGCCGCGCACCGGCAAGACCGTGCGTATCGATTCGCTGAGCAACAGCTACTGGAACAAGAACTACACCACCGCCAAGCGTTTCCATTCGGCGGGTTGATCGGCTTACTCGGTGCTGCCCAGGCCCTGCCAGTGCTTGAGGCCGATAAAGATAAAGCGCAGTTGCTGGGTGATTTTCGCCTGTGGCGTGAGATGGGCCGGCAAGGCATGCGCCGGTGGGTCGATGATGTCGGGGAGGGTGGCGAACACGCTTTTGACGATCAGGTCGGCCATCACGTGCAGGCCCTCGCTGTCCAGGTGCTGCAACTTGGGCATCAGGGTCAGGTCGGCCGCCAGGTCATGGGTGATGTCCTCGCGCAAAGCGCTGATGGCTTGGCGCACGGCGAGGCAGCCGCCATATTGCTCGCGGGCCAGGAACAGGAATTGCGAACGGTTGGCCGAGACCACATCGAGAAAGATCCGCACCGAGGCGTCGATGATGCCGCCCATCACGAACTCGTTGTGGCGCACCAGGCGAATGGTCGCGCGAAAGGTCTGGCCGACTTCACTCACCAGGACGAGCCCAAGCTGGTCCATATCGGCAAAATGGCGATAGAAACCGGTGGGCACAATGCCGGCCGTCTTGGCCACTTCCCGCAGACTCAGGCTGCCAAACCCACGGCCACACTCCATCAGATGGCGGGCAGCGTCCATCAGGGCAAGGCGGGTCTGTTGCTTCTGTTCGGCGCGGGGCAGCATGGGCGGGGGCTTTGTCGGCAAGTACAGCGACGCACTCTAGCAAAACAGCTCTGTTGGCGTCGAACTTGGCGGGGCAGGCGAGCGTGACAGGTTCTACAAAAGGTCAAAAGCCCGATCAGGTGATCGGGCTTTTTTCTGGGCTACCATAGGGTTAGCTCTGTGCTTGATTTTGTTCTTTCAGGCGATCCGAACCATCTTCGGCAACACCTTCAGCGTAGGCGCGCTTGCTGATTTGATCGGCACCATCTTCAACCAGACCATTCTCATGCAGGCGATCGCTGCCGTTTTCGGTCAGGCCTTCGGCGTGAGCGCGTTTGCTGATCTGATCCGAACCGTTTTCTGCAACAGCGCCCTTGGCGTAGTCACGGGCATCTTCTTCTTGCGAACCGCTACGGGCCAGGGTCTGGCTGAAGTGCACGGCGTCGGCTTTGACTTGAGGGGTGACTTGTTCAGCGGCTGGCAGGGCAAAAGCGCTGGAGGCCAGGATGGACAACAGGACGGTAGCGAGTACTTGGCGTTTCATGATGGTTGCTCCTTGGGAGGGCGATAAAGTGGGTACAGGACTAATGCTACTCTCGATATGTCGATATAAAAGTTCATAAACACAATGGTAATAATCAACAGAATTGATTGTTCCTTGCGGAGGCTCTAGACCGGACCTCTCAAGCACGCGGTTTTGCACCGTGGTGGGTATTTTCGACACGAACCTGGGTAACAATGGTGCGCCGTCGATGATCGGATTTGTCTGGTTGATCAGGAAAATGGCTTTTTGAGACTAAATCGGCCACTGGGTTAAACCCCCGGACGGTTTACCAGTCGTACCCTTATTGAGCTGTAGTTCAGCTAGTCGTGTTGAGGAGTCCTGTGCAATGACGCGCACTCGTAAAATCGCCGCCTGGAGCTGCGCCAGCTTCGTTCTGTTAATCGCCGTAGCGGTCCTGGTCCTGGTGTTTTTTGACTGGAACCGCATCAAGCCGCCCCTCAATGCCAAAGTTTCTGAAGAACTGCATCGCCCGTTTGCCATCAATGGCAACCTCGCCGTGGTGTGGCAGCGCGAGCCCGATGAAGGCGGTTGGCGTGCCTGGGTGCCATGGCCCCACGTGATCGCCGAAGACCTGACCCTGGGCAACCCCGATTGGTCGAAAAAACCGCAGATGGTCACGCTGAAAAAAGTCGAGCTGCGTATTTCGCCCCTGGCGCTGCTGGTGCAGCACGTGGTGATTCCGCGTATCGACCTCACCGAACCGAGCGCCGCGTTGCAGCGCCTGGCCGATGGCCGGGCCAATTGGACCTTCACGTTCGACCCTAAGGACCCGAATGCCGAACCCTCCAACTGGGTGGTGGACATCGGCGCCATCGGCTTCGATAAAGGCCACGTGACCCTCGACGACCAGACCCTCAAGACCCAGCTCGACGTGATCATCGACCCCCTGGGCAAACCGATCCCGTTTGGTGAGATCGTCGGTGATGCCGATGCCAGGAAGGCCCTGGAAAAAGGCTCCGCGCCTCAGGACTATGCGTTCGCCCTCAAGGTCAAAGGCCAGTACCACGGCCAGAAGCTGGATGGCACCGGCAAAATCGGCGGCCTGCTGGCCCTGCAGGACGCGGCCAAGCCGTTCCCGCTGCAGGCCCAGGTCAAGATCGCCGACACCAGCATCGCCCTGGCCGGGACCTTGACCGACCCGCTCAACCTCGGCGCCCTCGACCTGCGCCTGAAACTGTCCGGCAGCAGCCTGGGCAACCTGTACCCGCTGACCGGCGTCACCCTGCCGGACTCGCCGGCCTACGCCACCGACGGCCACTTGATCGCCAAGCTGCACGAGGCCAGCGGCGCGTCCTTTCGTTACGAAAACTTCAACGGCAAGATCGGCAACAGCGATATCCACGGCAACCTCGGCTACGTCGCCAGCCAGCCACGACCCAAGCTCAGCGGCGCGCTGGTGTCCAACCAGTTGCTGATGACTGACTTGGCACCCTTGATTGGCGCCGACTCCAACGCCAAGCAAAAGGCCCGTGGCGGCGAAAGCAAGCAGCCGGCGACCAAAGTGCTGCCAGTGGAAGAGTTCCGCACCGAACGCTGGCGCGACATGGACGCCGACGTGGAATTCACCGGCAAACGCATTGTGCACAGTGCCGAGTTGCCCTTCACTGACCTCTACACCCACGTTGTGCTCAATGACGGCGAGCTAAGCCTGGAACCCCTGCGTTTCGGCGTTGCCGGCGGCAAGCTCGATGCGCAGATCCGCCTGAATGGGCGCATCACACCAATGGAAGGTCGCGCCAGGCTGACCGCACGTAACTTCAAGCTCAAGCAACTGTTCCCGACCTTCGAGCCGATGAAAACCAGCTTCGGTGAACTCAACGGCGATGCCGATATTGCTGGGCGCGGCAACTCCGTGGCGGCGCTGTTGGGCAGTTCCAACGGTGACCTGAAGATGCTGATCAACGACGGCGCCATCAGCCGTGGCCTGATGGAAATTGCCGGGCTCAACGTCGGCAACTATGTGGTGGGCCGTTTGTTCGGCGACAAGGAAGTGAAGATCAACTGCGCGGCGGCGGACTTCGGCATCAAGACCGGCCTGGCAACCACGCGGCTGTTTGTGTTCGATACCGAGAACGCCATCATCTACGTCGACGGCACCGCGAACATGGCCACCGAACAGTTGGACCTGACCGTCACGCCGGAATCCAAAGGCTTCCGCCTCTTCTCCCTGCGCTCGCCGCTTTACGTGAACGGGCCGTTCATCAAGCCCAATGCCGGCGTGAAGGCTATTCCACTGGCCTTGCGCGGCGCCGGCATGGTGGCACTGGGCGTGATCGCCGGTCCTGCCGCCGGGTTGCTTGCGCTGGTCGCCCCAAGTGGCGGCGAGCCCAACGAATGTGCACCGCTGTTGCAGCAGATGAAAGAAGGCAAGGCGCCAAAGACGGTGAAAGGCTGATCGTCGAAATTGTCGGAAAAGGCGACCGTTGGGTCGCCTTTTTTATGGCCGTGCCGTAAGCATGATCCTGGTTTTGTGTAGCCCATTTCTGAAGTGCTGAAACCGCCTCTGATTCCCCTTACGCCTCCAGGCTTGCCTTCCTATAGTCGGCCGCGACTGTTAATAGGAGATGTAATCCATGCAGGGACCCTACGCATTTATCAATGAGCGACCCCAGCCTTATCCATTGCTCAAACTCAGTCTTTCTCTAGGCTTTCATACACAAGCGAAGTTCGACATCGTCAACCAACATATCCGCAATGTCGTGGTATTGCCTGGGCAGTTGGTGATCATTCCAGATGCGCGTACGGCATCTTGTACCGCTGAAGAAGCACAGCTGATGCGCTCCGCGCAGAACATAAAACAGGCGTTGATGGCGCACTCTGCAAGCGATCAGTTTCTGATCAAAAACTACGATCAGCTACAGGCAATCATGTCCCATGCCTCACTCGCCATCGGGAGCGCCAGCAGCACCTGGAGCAAGCACTTGGCGCAAATCGAAAAGACCCTCAGGGAAATTGATGATTTGCATAAACAGTACTTGAGGCGCGGGACCATGGAGGCGAGGAATGAGTTTCTGGTCAAGCGCAGGGCGCTGTTCGCGACGCTGGATCTTCAGCTCTCTGGTATGGCGCGTTTGGGGACGGGGTTGAAAAATGACGGCTCTATTAAAAAGATGCTGGGTATCTCCAGTAAGAGCTATTGGCATCATGGAGAAATTCGGGGATATGAGGAGACCGTCAAGCGCGTAGCCAAGGCGTCAGAGCTGTTGAAAAAAGGAACGTATATTGGTATTGCGCTGGATGTGGGAGCGACGGCATTGGAAATAACAGAGGCGTGTTCCAGCGGGCGCGAGCAGGAATGTACGCGGGCGAAGTTTGTCGAGGGAGGAAAACTTGCGTTCGGGATTGTGGGGGCCGCGGCCGGCTCGGAGGTTGGGGCTGCTCTCGGCATCGTCGCCTGTGCAATAGTCTTTGGTATTCCTACCGCCGGAGCAGGAGCGCTGGGTTGTGCAGTAGTTGGTGGGGTAATCGGAGGTGCAACCGCAGGGCCGCTGGGAAATGAGTATGGAGAGCAGGTTGGTACGAGTCTTTATGAGGCTTTCAGGGGGAGCAAATGACACTTGAGTCCATGGGTATGATATCGGCCATTATTATGATGCTGTCTTTCCCCATATGCATTTATGCCATCTATACAAAACTCGAAAAAGCCGAAGAGCACTTAAAGTTCAGCTCATTCATCGTGACATTTAAATACAGATTCGGATTCGGGCTGTTTGGTGGGAGGCTTAAGCGTCTTTTCGTTATCGCCATTGTTATCCTCATGCCAAAGGTTTTTCAATGGCGCCACTTGGTGCTCGTTGAGGATGTAAGGCGAATCCCGAAGAGCCTGAAACTCTGGATGGTCATCCCCTTTTTGCTGACTATCTCTTCCATCGTTGGAATGGCCGTATCTTGGTTTCTGACAGGGTGACGTCATCGCAGAAGCAGTGGGGGGGAACTGAGCAATCAGTTCCCCCCTTTTTCTGCGTCGCTATTTACAGACTTTCGAGGATGTCCGCCATATCGTCCGCATGCTCTTCTTCCTGGGCGAGGATCTCCTCAAACAGGCGGCGCGTGGTCGGGTCTTTGTCGCCGATGTATTGGATGATCTCGCGGTAGCTGTCCACCGCGATGCGCTCGGCCACCAGGTCTTCGTAGACCATTTCCTTCAAGGTATTGCCGGCCACGTATTGCGCATGGGAGTTCTTCGACAGCAGGTCGGGGTTGAACTCCGGCTCGCCGCCCAGTTGCACGATGCGTTCGGCGAGTTTGTCAGCGTGCTCGGCTTCCTGGGTGGCGTGCTCCAGGAATTCGTCTGCGGCGACGGCGGCTTTTACGCCGCTGGCCATGAAGTAGTGGCGCTTGTAGCGCAGCACGCAGACCAATTCGGTGGCCAGCGACTCGTTGAGCAGGCGGATGATTTCTTCGCGATCGGCGTCATAACCTTCGGTCACGGCGCCGTTTTCGACGTTCTGGCGGGCGCGGCTGCGCAGGGTCGCAACGTCGGTCAAATGTGCTTCAGTCATTTCAATCTCCTGGTGCTAATCCGGTTTTGCGCCACGCTCTGCTGGCGTGATCGCTCCAAGTTGTGAGTCCCAGGCAACGCAAAAAGTTTTATCGGATTCATCCCCGGCGTCATCAGCCCGACTTGAGGTTGCGCTAGGCTGCACGGCAGGACTTCAGTTTCGAGGACGTTCGCGTCATGCCGCAGTCGTTAGCCACGCGTTACCCCCTGGTGCTGGTGCCCGGCATGCTCGGGTTTGTGCGCCTCGGGTTCTTCCCGTATTGGTACGGCATTGTTCCGACCTTGCGCGCGGGCGGGGCGCAGGTGTTCCCGGTGCAGGTGGCGCCGCTGGACTCCAGCGAAGTGCGCGGCGAGCAGTTGCTGGTGCAGATCGAACGTATTCGCCGTGAGACCGGCCTGGATAAGGTCAACCTGATCGGCCATAGCCAAGGCTCGCTGACCGCGCGTTATGCAGCGGCCAAGCGCCCGGAATGGGTGGCGTCGGTGACCTCGGTGGCTGGGCCCAACCATGGTTCCGAGCTGGCAGACCATATCCACCGCCATTACCCGGCCGACGGCGCCAAGGGCCGGATCATGAGCGCGCTGTTTCACCTGGTCGCCTGGGTGATGGGCGTGCTGGAAACCGGCTATCGCGGGCCGCGCTTCAAGCCGGATTTGCAGGCATCGCACCATTCCCTGACCAGTGAAGGGGTGGCCCTGTTCAATCGCCAGTATCCCCAAGGCTTGCCCGAGACGTGGGGCGGGCAGGGCGCGGAGGTGGTCAACGGCGTGCGCTATTACTCGTGGTCCGGCACGTTGCAGCCGGGTATCACCGACCGTGGTCGCAACCTGTTCGACGGTACGAATCGCAGCTGTCGCTTGTTCGCCCGCAGCTTTGTGCGGGAAAAGGGCCAGTGCGACGGCATGGTCGGGCGCTACAGCTCGCACCTGGGCACGGTGATCGGCGATGACTTTGCCCTGGACCACTTTGATATCGTCAACCAGTCACTGGGGCTGGTGGGCAAGGGCGCCGAGCCGATCCGATTGTTTGTGGAGCATGCCCGGCGCTTGAAAGCCGCGGGTGTTTAAGCCCGGCGGCGCACCGGCGTGGTCCAGCGCTCCGACAAGATCACCCCGCCCAGGGTCAGCAAACCACCCACCAGGTGATACATCGCCAACTGCTCCTTCAGCACCACCGCCGCAATCAACGCAGTAATCAACGGCAGCAGGTTGAAAAACAGCGTGGTACGACTTGGCCCCAAGGTCTTCACCGAATGCATCCACGCCAATGGCGCGAGCATCGATGCCAGCAAGCAGGCGTACAGCACCAGCGGGATATTCGCCCAGCCAAGGCCGGCTTTGGCCGAGAACAGGAACAGCGGAAACAACACCAGCACGGCCACCAGTATCTGCAAATACAGCAACACCAGCGGCGGCAGGCGCAGCTGCCATTTTTTCAGCAGTGTGCTGTAGACCGCGTAGGCCAATGTGGCGACCAGCATCATGGCGTCGCCCAGGTTGACGCCGTGCTGCAACAGCGCGCCCAGGCTGCCGGACGACACCACCACGACCACGCCGGCAAACGACAGCACCGCGCCGGTGAGCGCGCCGAAGGTCAGGCGCTGGCCGAGGCTGATGATCGCCGCCGTCAGCGCCATCAATGGCATCAGCGACAGGATGATGCCCATGTTGGTGGCGGTGGTCAGGGACGCGGCGTAATACGCCAGGCTTTGGTATACGGCCATGCCCAGCACGCCGAGGATGACGATCTTGCCCAGGTTCGGGCGAATCTGCGCCCAATGGGCGATCACTGGCTTAAGCATAAATGGCGTGAACAGCAGCGCCGCCAGCAGCCAGCGATAAAAGCCGATCTCCGACGGGAAGATCGCACCCACGGCCAGTTTGTTGACCACGGTGTTGCCGGCCCAGATAAAAATGGCCAGCAGGGGATACGCGTATTGCATCGAAAGAAACCAAGTGTGTTGATGAAGCGGGATTATCCCTTGTCTGGATCGAAGCCTATACTTCGATCCAGACAAATCACCTTTGCATCCAGACAATATGGCCAGACATACCGTACGCCTTGCGGATTTTCGCAGCCTGCCGAGCCCGGTGTACTTCCGGTATTCCGACTTCGCCCCCGACACCGAATGCACGCCGCATAAGCATTTCTGGGGATCGCTGGATTACTCCGCCAGCGGTGTGATGCGCATGGAAGTGGCGGGCAACCGGTTTATGTCGCCGCCGCAGTACGCGGTGTGGATCCCACCCAATACTGAGCACAGTTCCTACAACGCCCAGGCGATTGTCTATCACTCCGTGGGCCTGGCCCCCGCGCTCTGCGAGCAACTGCCGCCCCAGCCTTGCACCCTGGCCATCAGCGATATTCTCAAGGCGATCCTGCGCGACTTCGCCCGGCGTGATGTGAATATCCCGCACACCGAAGCCGACATCCGCCTGGCCCAGGTACTGGTGGATCAACTACGGCAGGCACCGATCCACGACGGTTTCCTGCCCTATGCCCGTCATTCAGGGTTGCTCGGCGTACTGGAAGGCATGCAGGCCGACCCTGGCGACAACCGCCCGCTGGCGCAATGGGCTGAGCAGGTGCACGTGAGCGAACGCACCCTGGCGCGCCAGTTTGTGCGCGAGTTGGGCATGAGCTTCGGTGAATGGCGCCAGCGCCTGCGCTACCTCGCGGCCATTGAAGCCCTCGACAGCGAGCGCAGCGTGCAACAGGTGGCGTTCGACCTCGGCTACAGCACCGCCTCGGCATTTATCGCGATGTTCCAGCGCCACGCCGGCTGTACGCCGGAGCAGTATCGCCGGACGAATATTCGCCGTGGATGAAGATGTAACAGGCTTTGACTACACTGCGCATAGGCCGCGCCCCTCGGCGTGGTAACCGGGAGAAAACTCCATGAAGATGCTGCGTATTCCGTTGTTGATGATGGGCCTGTTGCTGTGTTCCCAAGGCTTTGCCGCCACCGCCCAGCAAAACAAGATGACCACCTGCAATGCCGAAGCCACCACCAAGACGCTCAAGGGCGACGACCGCAAGGCCTTCATGAAAACCTGCCTGTCGGCCCCGGCGGCCAATGACGCCAAGACCCTGACGCCGCAGCAGCAGAAGATGAAGGATTGCAATGCGTCGGCGAAAACCAAAGCGCTGACCGGCGATGCGCGCAAGACGTTCATGAGCACCTGCCTCAAAGGTTGATCACGATTGCGCAGGCGCCGACGATCAAATGTGGGAGCCCCCTCCCACACTTGATCGCATTCACTACCTATCCACTCGCTTGATTCCTTCAAGGCTGGCAGACTGCCCATCCTTTAACGCCGTTCGTTTTGAGGCTGTATGCCAACGTTTTCTCAGCGTCATGTGTTGTTGCTGGCCAGCTACATCATCATCTTCGGCGGATTGCTCCTCGTATTGCCGCTGAAATTGCTGCCCAGCTTGCTGGCCGGCCTGTTGGTCTATGAACTGGTCAACATGCTCACCCCCCAACTGCAACGGCTGATCGAAGGCCGCCGCGCCCGCTGGCTGGCGGTGGCGTTGCTTGGCACCCTGATCGTCAGCGTGCTGGCCCTGATCTTCGCCGGCGCCATCAGCTTCCTGCTCCACGAAGCAGAAAACCCCGGAGCGTCCCTCGACAAATTCATGGGCGTGGTCGACCGCGCACGCGGCCAACTGCCGCCTTTCCTCGACGCCTACCTGCCGGCCAGCGCCGCCGAATTTCGCGTGGCCATCGGCGAGTGGCTGAGCAAGCACCTGAGCGAACTGCAACTGGTCGGCAAAGACGCCGCGCACATGTTCGTCACCCTGCTGATCGGCATGGTGCTCGGCGCGATCATCGCCCTGCAGCGCGTGCCCGACCTGACCAAACGCAAAC
The DNA here is from genome assembly GCF_056688935.1 of Pseudomonas arvensis. Taxonomy (NCBI): domain Bacteria; kingdom Pseudomonadati; phylum Pseudomonadota; class Gammaproteobacteria; order Pseudomonadales; family Pseudomonadaceae; genus Pseudomonas; species Pseudomonas arvensis. The sequence goes on from NZ_CP162038.1 coordinate 646,729, forward strand.
CCCTGGCCGCTGCACTGTTCGACCGCCTGCACCTGCTGGTCCAGGCCTTTCGCAACATCGTCTTCGCCCAGATCAAGATCGCTGCGCTCAACACCGCCTTCACCGCCGTGTTCCTCGCCGTGGTGCTGCCGCTGTGCGGCATTCACCTGCCGCTGACCAAAACCCTGATCGTACTGACCTTCCTGCTCGGCCTGTTGCCAGTGATCGGCAACCTGATGTCCAACACCCTGATCACCATCGTCGCGCTGTCGCTGTCGATCTGGGTGGCGGTGGCGGCGTTGGGCTATCTGATCGTGATCCACAAGGTCGAGTACTTCCTCAACGCGCGGATCGTCGGTGGGCAAATCAGCGCCAAATCGTGGGAATTGCTGCTGGCGATGCTGGTGTTCGAAGCCGCATTCGGGCTGCCGGGCGTGGTGGCGGGGCCGATTTACTATGCGTATCTGAAGAGTGAGCTGAAGCTCGGCGGGATGGTCTGATGTAACTGTGGGAGGGGGCTTGCCCCTCCCACATTGGATTTGCAGCATCAGTGAAATCAGGTCCTATCAGATGCCGTAGCGCTTGCTCGCCTCAATCGCCAACCCGCTACCAATGCTGCCAAAGATATTGCCTTCCACATGCCGCGCATTCGGCAGCATCGCCGAGATGCTGTGGCGCAGGGCCGGGATGCCGCTGGAACCGCCGGTGAAGAACACCGTGTCGACCTGCGCTACATCCACCGAAGCATCGGTCAGCAACTGAGTCACGCTGTTACGCACGCGCTCCAGCAGCCCGTCGATGGCCGACTCGAACAGTGCGCGGCTCAGGTCCACGCTCAACCCAGGTTCAACCCGATCCAGCGCCACGTGGCGGCTGTCTTCATGGGTGAGTTGAATCTTGGTCTCTTCCACTTCCATGGCCAGCCAATGCCCGGCGCGCTGTTCGATCAGCTTGAACAGGCGGTCGATGCCGCCGGTGTCTTCGATGTCGTAGCGCATGCTGCCCAGGGCCAGCTGGGATTTTTGTGAGTACACCGAGTTGATGGTGTGCCAGGTGGCCAGGTTCATGTGGTGGCTGGTAGGCATGTAGGCGCCGCTTTTCATGCGGCTGCCGTAGCCGAACAGCGGCATCATGCCGGCCAGCGAGAGCTGTTTGTCGAAGTCGGTACCGCCGATGTGCACGCCGCCGGTGGCGAGGATGTCGTCCTGGCGGTTGTCGTTGTGGCGGCGGTCCGGGGAAAGGCGTACCAGCGAGAAGTCGGACGTACCACCGCCGATGTCGACGATCAGTACCAGCTCTTCTTTCTCGATGGTGGACTCATAGTCGAAGGCCGCGGCGATCGGTTCGTATTGGAAGGAAATATCCTTGAAGCCGATCTTGCGCGCCACGTCGACCAGGGTGTTTTCCGCTTCCTGGTCGGCCATCGGGTCGTCATCGACAAAAAACACCGGGCGGCCCAGCACCACTTCTTCGAACTCGCGGCCGGCGGTGGCTTCGGCGCGGCTCTTGAGCTGGCCGATAAACAGCGCCAGCAGGTCGGTAAACGGCATCGCCGTGCCCAATACGCTGGTGTCGTGCTTGATCAGCTTGGAACCCAGCAGGCTCTTGAGCGAGCGCATCAGGCGGCCTTCGTAGTTCTCCAGGTATTCGTGCAGCGCCAGGCGACCGTATACCGGGCGGCGCTCCTCGAAGTTGAAAAAGACCACTGACGGCAGGGTGATCTTGTCGTCCTCCAGCGCGATCAGCGTCTCCTCGCCGGGGCGGATCCAGCCGACGGTGGAGTTGGACGTGCCGAAGTCGATGCCGCAGGCACGGGCTGGGGATGCGTTTTTCATGTCTCACAGGTTCCGGGCAAAAAACGGCCGCGCAGTGTATGCCACTGGCGCGCGGATGCGTAGACCGGTGATCCGTAAATCCACCGGCATTCGCGCTACATAGCTACGTCTTGAACCTGCCGGGGTTTGGCTAGGCTGCGGTTTTACCGCTCACGGATGAACCGCTATGCCTGATGCAACCTTTACCGCCGACCTGCGCGGCGTGCACTACGACTTCCTCAAACAACGCGTGCCAAGCTGGTTACTGGATGGCACGACCCAGCGCCAGGAAGAGCTGGGCCAGCACGAGATGGACATTCCCTCCTGGTACCTGGCCGCGACTCACCAAGACAAAACCACCCTGGCCGAGCAGCACACACGTTTTCGCGAAACCCTCAATTCAATCGAAGAGCATCTTGGCCAGATCGACGACATCCTGGCGTTCGCCGAGCAGCCGCTCAAGGACGCAATCAAAAAGCAGTTCAACCTGGAGTTGGATGTACGCAATGTGTTCCTCGTGCGCAAATACGCCTACAAAGGTGCTCGCGACGATTTCTATGGGGCCTTTGTGCTTGAGCAGCAAAACGACCCCAGCCTGACCTACACCTACCGTGGTACATCCCTGCTGGAAGCGGCCCTGGCCAATTTCGAGGCCGATGAAGAACAGCCATCGCCGTGCAACGATTGCCAACTCATTACCCGCTGGAATCCCGATAACCCCCACATCATTGCGACATTCGCCGCCGTCAGCGCCCACGCGGTGGCGATCAAGCCCCATGAATTTGCCAAGCTGTGCCGCTCCCTGGACCTCGGCGCGCAATACCAGAAGCACATCAAGGCGGTGGTCGAACCCGACGCCGCCCAAGAGCGCGAGGCGCTGGAGCAATTGCTTGAGGAACATCAACGCCAGCAACTGGCGCTGAGCATCGAGATCGCCCGGTTGCAGTTAAACGGCGCGTTGAGCGCCGATGCCTACCAGATGCTCAAACAGGTGGTGGCCGGTTCCGGCACGCCGAAGCTGACGGGCAAGCCGGTCACCTACGCCGCGCTCAAGGTACTGGACAGTGTGCTGGTGGGGCCGCTGCTGATCGGGCCCGACCGTGAACGTTCGGACCGTACCGAGCGCCTGGTGGTTTACCTACCCGGCGATCCGCAACAGCCGGTCAAGGAGTACGCATCGAGTGGCGAGTTCATGGTCGACCTGCGTATGCGTTTGCACAGCGCATCCTATCGACGCTTTTTCAGCCGCTTTGTGCCAGTGCGCGAGCAAGGCGGTTTTTTCGCGCGTTTCAACCGGTTGTACCAGCCCGCCGATAATGGCAACGGCGGGACGGATTATCCGCTGCGTACGCCGTTGGTGCATTTGCCCATGGACGGCTTCCTGCTCAGTGGTGACCTCTGGCAGCTCAGTCGCCAGGCGCATATCAGCAAGATCTTGAGTGATGCGCGGGCCGTGGCCGTACCTACCGAGGACGAGGGCCGTAAGGCGCGGCTGGAGCGTCTGGAAAGCTTTTTCGACGCCGCTGTCAGCGTGTTCAACCTGGCGGCCTTCGTGGTGCCAGGGTTGGGGCCGATCATGTTGGCCGTGGGCGCGTCGCAGATGTGCTACGAAGTCTTTGAAGGGATAGAGGCCTATGGGCAAGGCGAGCCGCGGCAAATGTGGGCGCATTTTGCGTCGGTGGCGTTGAACGTGGCGTTTATTGCCACCGGCGCCAAGGTGTTGCCAGCCGTCAAATGGCAAAGCGCGGTGGAGCATCTCAAACCTGTGACGATGCCGTCCGGCAAGCAGGTGCTGTGGAACCCTGACCTGGCGCCCTACGAATCGCCTGTCAAACCGGCGCCCGAGGCCAAGGCCAACGCGCTGGGCCTGTACGAGCATGACGGGCAGCAACTGGTGGCATTCGAGGACGCCCATTATCAGGTCAAGCAAGACCCCCTCACCGGCGATTACCGCATCCAGCACCCGACCCGCTCCGGCGCTTATACCCCAGAGCTGGAGCACAACCACAACGGGGTGTGGAGCCATGAGCTGGAAGAACCGCTGACCTGGGATGAACCGACCTTGCTCAAGCGCCTGGGGCTTGGCGATCAGGCGGACCCGCTGCGCATCAGCGGTGTCGACACCGACGTGCTGCGCCAGGCCGCAGTCCATCACGAGCCGTTGCCGTGGTTATTGGAAGACACGCTCAAACGCTTCGAACTGCACCAGCAGCTCACCACCTTTGCCGAGCGCATCAGAAGCAGCGATCCCTTGGTGTACTCGAAAGCCGAACCCAAGCTGCAATTTGACCTGCTTCAACGCCGCGGCCTGTTGCCTGACAACGTGGCGCTGAAAGTCATCGGCCCCCGGGGCGAGGTGCTCTGGGAGACACCCGATGCCCCGGCTTCAGCCAGCAAGCGCGTGATGGTGGTGACCGAAAGCGCCATGGCCCGGGGCGGTTTGCTACGGGAGTTGTTGTATACGTTGCAGGGTGTCGACCCGCTGCTCAAGGCGTTTCCCGGCAGCCCCGAGGAGTCGCTGGAGGTGCGCGCCGGCAAGCTGCGCCACTATCTCGGCGATGCCGTTGACAGCCTCAAGGGGCCGTTGCTGGAGCAACGCTACCAAGCGCTGAACCCGGCGCCCGATGCCGATGTACAACGTCTGCTGGATACCTACCCGGCCTTGCCTGCACCGGTCGCTGAGCGTGTGCTGCAAGGGGCGACGACCGATCAGTTGCAGGCCTTTCGCAGCACCCGTCGCTTGCCCGAGCCCCTGGCCACGCAAGCCCGATGGTGTGCCCAGGAAACCCGGGTGGCCCGTGCCTACGAGGGGTTGCACCTGGACACCCAGACGCACCTCGATAGCCAGCGCCTGGCCTTGCGCACCCTGGAAACCCTGCCGGGCTGGCACCGGGGTTCGCGCATCGAGCTGCGTCAGTATTCGGCTGAAGGCACGGTGCTGGATGCCATCGGCTCGCCTGACTTTGCGCATAAACGCACACTGGTGCTGCTGGAAAGCGGCGACTTCCAAGCCTCCATGCCCGGCGATTTCTACAGCGCTATCTGGGAACAATTGGCGCTCGCTGAACGCCAGCGCCTGGGCTTGAACAGTGCCGTTGAGCTCAAGCAGGCGATCCAACGCAGCCCGTTACCGCGAGAACCGTTGCGCACGGTGCTGGAGGAGAATCCGTTGCGCAAGCCTGACTACGACCCGATGGCCAGGCTGTTGGGCGGCGCGCCTGGGGTGCGCCAGTTGTTAAGGACGGCGGGGAATGTGCTTCGCTCCCCGGCGGAGCGGGTACGGCGGTTGTTTCCAACCTTCAGCGACGAGCAGGTCACGGCGTTCATCGAATCGCTGGGTGAAGACGTGCGGGGCGAGTTGAGCCGCCGTGAGTTGGAGTACCGCACCCTGAAGAAAACCTTGAAGGTCTGGGCGCAAGCAAGAGGGCCGCAGGCCCTGAACCCTCATAGCGTTGAGTGGCGTGTGAGCGAAGAGATCAAACGCTGCTGGCGCCGTGAGACCGGGAGCCAGTTGCACATTCGCGTGCCCAGGGACAGCTTCTATCGGGTGGATATACCCGCCATAAAAGCAAGCTTCGACCATGTCCGGGAATTGGTGTTGTCGAATGTTACATGGGGTGGAGATTCCACTGCGTTGTTCCTCGAAAACTTTACCGAGTTGAACAGCTTGAGCATCACCGGGGCCGAAATGACCGAGCTGCCTGCGGTGATTGGCGACATGAAGCAGCTCACGTCGTTGAAGCTGAACGCCAATGGCTTGCAGTTGACCGAACACAGCGCTGGACTGTTAAGCGATCTCAATGCGCTGCAAGTGCTCGACCTTTCGAGTAACCCATTGGGCGTAACGCCAGACTTCAGTGGCATGCCCCATTTGAGAGAGCTGAATCTGTATTGGACGCGCATCGAGCGTTGGCCCTCGGGGTTGAGAGAACAGGCCGGGCTGGAGCGCCTCGACCTGCGTCAAAACCTTCTGCAACAGGTACCGCAGGACAACCTGGTGCCGCCCGCGGATCAATTGGAAACCGTGGTACGGATCAACAATGTCACTTTGCTCGAGAATAATCGCTTCCCCCCCGATTACTGGAAAACCTTCGATAAGTACTGGCAGGACCTGGCCCGGTCTCGACCCGACCTGTTGCAAGGGGCACTGGAGGGCGCTTTCGACAGTAAAAATCCGCGTATCGATAAGGTGCAGTACATGTACCCCGAGTACTCCGTGCAGAAGGCCAGGGCGCTTATCTGGTCCTGGGGGGAAGGGGCCGAGGCGCAGCTGAACCGCCTCTGGCAAGAGCATTCTGTGCTGCTCAAGCAGTTGAACGAATGGGCATTTTCAGGCGGCGGTGAGCGCCAGCGCTATGTGCGTGTCGGCGAGCGTGCCAATGACGCAGGGTCTTTGCGTGACCGCCGCCAGGCCTGGGACCGCATCTTGCGCTGCTGGAGGCAAGAAACCCCGCAACAGCTCACCAATGATGGCGAACCTTTTGGCCTGGAGTTGAACCTCAGTGATCTGAACCTGCCGAGCCTGCCTGACCTGGACGCGGATTTCAGCCATGTGGGTTCGCTCAACCTGAGCAATATGAACCTTCGAACCTCGCCGGAAGGGTTCCTCGCGCGTTTTCGCGGGGTGCGCTGGCTCGACTTGTCGAATAACCAGTTGCGTGAGTTACCGCCGGCGGTCGGGCAGATGCACGGCTTGACCCGCTTGTCCCTGCAAAACAACCGGATCCGCCTGACTGCCGACTCGGCGGCGATACTCTCGTCACGCATCAGCGCCTACGGCGATTGGCTCACCGCCACCGAGCGAACAGCCAATGGATTGGTCGCCAGCGTGACGAGTGCGGTGGATGGCCCGGTGGTGTCGCATGACGCGGATGCTCCGTTTCGGCGCTGGTCCACGGGCTTTTCCACTGAGCAGTTGGCGCAGCGCCGGCTCCAGTGGTCCACCCTGCGTGCGTTGCCGGGTTCGGACGGCTTCTTTGAAGTGCTCCGGGACCTGGAAATAGCGCCTGCAGGGCGTGAGGACTTGCAGCGCCGGATCTGGGAGGTGATCGATGGCATCACGCAAAACAGCAATGAGTCCGAGCAGTTGCGCAAGGAGATGTTCGAGTGGGCGGGGCGAGCGGCCTGCTGTGACCGGGCGGCCTTGACCTTCAGCAACCTGGAGATCCTGCTGATGACCTACAACGCCAAGGCACTTGCCTTGGACTCGACCCAGGGTGCGGCCCTGCTGAAGCTGTCCAAGGGGCTGTTCCGTCTCGATGAGCTGGAAAAGATCGCCTTGGAGGATATCGACCAGCGCAGGGCCGCGATCAACGTGCGTGAAGGCTTGACCCCCGCCCAACGAGAGAGCGCCTTGAGGGCCGTGGAAGAGGTGGAGGTGCGCATGGCGTATCGTCATGGGCTCAAGGATCGCCTTGAATTGCCCGGCCAACCGCAGCAGGCCCGGTTTGTCCAGTTCGGCAATGTGAGCCAGGCCATGCTTGATGCGGCCTGCCAACGGGTGCTCAGCCTGGATAACTCCGCCCAGGAGTTGCAAGCCATGCTCGCCAGAGACTTCTGGAAAGACTATGTGGCGAATAAATACCGTGCGCAGTTTGAAGCACAGAACGAACCCCATCACGAACAAATGGAAGCCTTGCAGCGCGACTTCGATGCCGGGACGCTGCCCCGTGCAACCTACGACACCAAGGTCAAGGCATTGCAGGCGCAGTTCGAGATTGAAGAAGCACAATTGATCGAACGCTTGAGCCGCGATGAAGTTGTGCAGGCGCTGGTGCCGACAGCGAGCCTTGAAGTGTTGGTGGACAGCGATGGCAACGGCTTGCAACTGTCCCAGGCACAAGCCGTCGACTTCAATGGCAAGCGCTACTTCGTGGCAAGCATGCCCGATGCGGGTGATGGCGAGCATTACGTGTTATGGGTACAAGCGGCGGATAACCCCTTGCGGTTGACCAGCAGCGCAATCGTCGCCAAGCCTGACGTCAATGGTGTGTGGCGGCGTCGAGGCCTGGCGGGCGGAATGGTGCAGCCGGGGTCTGACGATGAGTTTGTCGACGCGTCGGAATCCATGCCGGTCAAGCCCTATACAGCGGCAGAACTCAGTTACATGCGCCGGGAAGTGCACTTTGCGGCCAACCCTAATCCGGTCGGCAGTTACATCCGCGCCAACAACGGCAAGTACCCACTCAGGGATTACCAGGGCAGGCCGATCCGTATCCGAACCCTGCAGAGGCAAGTGGCCTTGGAATCCGACACGCAATACACCTCCGCGCAGGTCAAACCCTACATCCAGTTCGAAGGGTATGAGTACGTCGGTGCACGCTATGAAGCGCAACTGCAACTGCGCACGTTCACGGCGCAGGATGTGAAAGTGCCTGGTGAAAAGGCGTTGATCGGCCAGTCCATGGTGGTGGCCAACCGGCGTATCGCCAAAGGGGAAATCGTCGGTGTATACGGCGGCACCGTACTGCCGTCGGGGATCTTCGGCCAGGGCGGCCAGACCTACACCATGAAGGTGGGCAGCCAGAGGGTCGCCGAGGGTAACGTTTTGAAGGAGGTGCCGATTCATTTATCGGGGGACAATATTCTGTCGCGAATAAACACCCACTTTGAATATGACGAAAACGGCAAGCCGCTGCGCCAGGCGCCAGGTGGCTATAACATCGAGACAGTGGGGTTTGATGTTGAGGCCGACATGTGGCTGGGCGTGGGGCCAGGGGCGCAGATAAAGCGCAAGCCGTTCATCCTCAACACCCTTTTCGCCACTGAAGATATCGCCGCGGGCACCGAACTGCGAATGGACTACCAATACACCGAGGGGATGATAAAAAAGCTGTTCGCTTGATCCTGCTCAGGTCGGTAACCCGTCCGTCGTCGTAAATAGCGGTATGGCATCTTGAAAGACCGCGTTTTGCCCCAATCTTGTGGGCATATCCAGGCGGTACACAGCCATTGCATTGAACCTGTGTGCCGCCGCTCAACTTATGACGCGCCCTGACATCAATTCCCAGGCTGCCAGCCATGGTGTGCCGTGTGGCGGGCTGCGCGATATCGATAACGGATGGTGATGCCCCCATGGATTTCAAAGACTATTACAAGATTCTCGGTGTCGAGCCGACGGCTGACGACAAGGAGATCAAGTCGGCTTATCGCAAGCTGGCGCGTAAATATCACCCGGACGTCAGCAAGGAAAAGGATGCCGAATCCAAGTTCAAGGATGCGTCCGAGGCCTATGAAGCCCTGAAAAGTGCCGACAAACGCGCCGAATACGATGAACTGCGCAAATACGGCCAGCATGGCCAGCCGTTCCAGGGGCCGCCGGGCTGGCAGAGCCGTGGCGGCTTTGGTGGCGGCCAGGACGCGGGCGACTTCTCGGACTTTTTCAGTTCGATCTTCGGCTCGCGCGGCGATGCGTTTGGTGGCGGCCAGCGCCGACCCACAGGGCGTAAAGGCCAGGACGTGGAGATGCAGCTGTCGGTGTTCCTGGAAGAGACGCTGTCCACCGAGTCCAAGCAGGTCACCTTCCAGGTGCCGCAATATGACGCTTCGGGCCGGCACGTCAGCAACACCACCAAGAGCCTGAACGTGAAGATCCCTGCCGGCGTGGCCGACGGTGAGCGCATCCGCCTCAAAGGCCAGGGCGCGCCGGGGATTGGCGGCGGGGCCAATGGCGACCTGTACTTGATCATCAAGTTTGCGCCGCACCCCAAGTTTGAAGTGGAAGGCGAAAACCTGGTGATCACCTTGCCCCTGGCTCCGTGGGAGTTGGCGTTGGGGGCGGAAGTGACCGTGCCGACCCTCACCGGCAAGATCAACCTCAAGGTGCCGGCCGGCAGCCAGAACGGCCAGCGCATGCGCGCCAGGGGTCATGGCTTGCTGAACAAGGCCGGCGAACGTGGCTTCCTGTACGTGCAGCTCAAGGCCGTGATGCCCAAGCAGGCTGACAACGAGACCATCGCGCTGTGGCAGGCGCTGGCCAAGCAAGCCAACTTCAACCCACGCGAGAACTTCTGAATCAGAAGTGGTGAGGGAGCAAATTCCCTCACCACAGCAGGTCCAGTCAGAACAAGAAGTAACGCTGCGCCATCGGCAGTACGTCAGCCGGTTCACACCACAGCAACACCCCATCGGCCTTGACCTGATACGTCTGCGGGTCCACTTCGATGTCCGGCAGGTAATCGTTGTGGATCAGGTCTGTTTTCTGCACCTCGCGACACCCCTTGACCACCGCAATCTGCTTTTTCAAACCCAAGGCTTCCGGTAACCCGGCTTCCAATGCTGCCTGGCTGATAAAGGTCAGGCTGGTGGCGTGCAGTGAGCTGCCGAAACTGGCGAACATCGGGCGGTAGTGCACCGGCTGCGGGGTCGGGATTGACGCATTGGCGTCGCCCATCAGGCTCGACGCAATCGCGCCGCCCTTGAGGATCAGCGTCGGCTTGATGCCGAAAAACGCCGGGCGCCACAGCACCAGGTCAGCCCATTTACCCACCTCGATGGAACCGACGATATGGCTGATGCCATGGGTGATCGCCGGGTTGATCGTGTACTTGGCGATGTACCTTTTGGCGCGGAAGTTGTCGTTGCCGGGGCCATCGCCGGGCAAGGCGCCGCGCTGTTTTTTCATCTTGTCGGCGGTCTGCCAGGTGCGCGTGATCACTTCGCCGACGCGGCCCATGGCCTGGCTGTCGGAGCTGATCATCGAGAACGCGCCGAGGTCGTGCAGGATGTCTTCGGCGGCGATGGTCTCGCGGCGGATGCGGCTTTCGGCGAAGGCCACGTCTTCGGCAATGCTCGGGTCCAGGTGATGGCAGACCATCAACATGTCGAGGTGTTCGTCGATGGTGTTACGGGTGAATGGCCGCGTCGGGTTGGTGGAGCTGGGCAGCACGTTGGGGAAACCGCAGGCCTTGATGATGTCTGGCGCATGCCCGCCACCGGCACCTTCGGTGTGGTAGGTGTGAATGGTGCGGCCTTTGAGTGCGGCGAGGGTGGTTTCGACGAAGCCGGACTCGTTGAGTGTGTCGCTGTGGATCGCTACCTGAACGTCATATTGGTCAGCGACGCTCAGGCAGTTGTCGATGCTGGCAGGCGTGGTGCCCCAGTCTTCGTGCAGCTTCAAACCGATAGCGCCGGCCTTGACCTGCTCGATCAACGGCTCCGGCAGGCTCGCGTTGCCCTTGCCGGTAAAGCCGATGTTCATCGGGAACGAATCGCTGGCTTGCAGCATGCGCGCCAGGTGCCACGGGCCCGACGTGCAGGTGGTGGCGTTGGTGCCGGTGGCCGGCCCCGTGCCGCCGCCGATCATAGTGGTGACGCCGCTGGTCAGCGCTTCTTCGATCTGTTGCGGGCAAATGAAGTGCACATGGCTGTCGATGCCGCCAGCAGTAAGGATCATGCCTTCACCGGCGATCACTTCGGTGCTGGCGCCGATGGCCATGGTCACGCCGGGCTGGATGTCCGGGTTGCCGGCTTTGCCAATCGCGTGGATGCGGCCATTCTTCAAGCCGACGTCGGCCTTGACGATGCCCCAGTGATCGATGATCAGTGCGTTGGTGATCAGCGTGTCGACCACTTCATGGGCGAGCAATTGGCTCTGGCCCTGGCCGTCACGGATCACTTTGCCGCCGCCGAATTTGACCTCTTCGCCGTAGACGGTGAAGTCCTGCTCGACTTCGACGAACAGCTCAGTGTCGGCCAGGCGCACCTTGTCGCCGACGGTGGGGCCGTACATGTCGGCGTAGGCTTGGCGGCTGATTTTCATGTGTGGTTACCCTGGAAAAATTATGTTGAATGTGACACCGCTATCGGGTGCAAGCCCCCTCCCACACTTGAATGCGTTCACAAATCAAAGGTGGGAGGGGCGGTGCGACGATTCGACTTGCCCCCGATGAGGCCCTAAAGGTCGCCCATGATCCGCCCGGCAAACCCAAATACCCGCCGCCCGCCGCTCAAATCCACCAGCTCCACCTCACGGCTTTGCCCCGGCTCAAAGCGCACCGCAGTCCCCGCCGGAATATTCAGGCGCATGCCTCGGCTCAACGCACGGTCAAACGTCAGCGCGTCGTTGGTCTCGAAAAAATGATAATGCGAGCCCACCTGGATCGGCCGGTCGCCGCTGTTGGCCACGCTCAGGGTGACGGTGCGGCGGCCGACGTTGAGTTCGATCTCGCCGGGCTGGATCTGATATTCACCAGGAATCATGCAGGTTGCCCCAGGGTCTTGAAGTAGATGGCGGTCGGGCTGTAGCGCCCGTCCGGGCTTTGGCAGTAATCGGGCAGTTCACCGATCTTGGTGTAGCGCAACGCCTGGTAGAAGGCTTCGGCCCCGGAGCCGGCTTCGGTGTCCAGGTACAGCAGGCCACGCTTGTGCTGGCGTGCGGCAAGTTCCAGGGTTTGCATCAGTTGCTGGCCCAGGCCATGGCGCCGCGCGCGGCTGTGCACCAGCAGTTTTTGCACCTCGGCGCGGTTCAGGCCGTTGGCTTTCTGGCATAGCGCCAACTGCACGCTGGCCTGCACCTGTTCGTCGCGCACCACCACCCACAGCAACAGGCTGGCGTCTTCGATGCTCGCCTGAACGCCGTGCAGATATTCGCGGGCCTGGGCCTCATCGAAGTCGGCCATGAAGCCCACCGACGCGCCGTGCTTGACCGCATCCAGCAACAGCTCAATCAGGCCCTCGCGGTAATGGGCAAAACTTTCTGCATTGACTCGACGCAGTTGCGCAGCGCTCATCGATCTCACTCCTTGGGCGGCTCGGCGCCCGGGTTCAAGGCCAGTTGCATAAAGGTCAGGTCGAGCCAACGCCCGAACTTGATACCCACCTGCGGCATCTGCCCGGTGGTGACGAACCCCAGGCGTTCATGCAGACGGATCGAGGCCTGGTTGCCGCTTTCGATGGCGGCGACCATCACGTACTTGCCGCCGCTGCGCGCACGTTCGATCAAGGCTTCCATCAGGCGCGGGCCAAGGCCTTTGCCGCGCTGGTCGTTACGCACATACACCGAGTGCTCGACGCTGTAGCGAAAGCCTTCGAACGGTCGCCAGTCGCCGAACGAGGCGTAGCCGGTGACTTCATCATGTTCGACCGACACCAGGATCGGGTACGCCTGGGCCTGGCGTGCGTTAAACCACGCCAAGCGGTTGGCCAGGTCGACCGGTTGTTCGTTCCATATCGCCGTGGTGTTGCGCACCGCGTCGTTGTAGATAGCGCGGATCGCTGGCAGGTCGCTTTCAATCGCATCACGAATCATGGCCGCGCCTCACGCGATGGGTTGGTGGACGGTGACCAGCTTGGTGCCGTCGGGGAAGGTGGCTTCCACCTGGATATCCGGAATCATCTCCGGGATGCCTTCCATCACCTGTTCACGGCTGAGCAGTGTGGTGCCGAAGTGCATCAGGTCGGCCACGGTGCGGCCATCGCGGGCGCCTTCCATCAGCGCCGCCGAGATGTAGGCGATGGTTTCCGGGTAATTGAGCTTCACCCCGCGCGCCAGGCGGCGTTCGGCAACCAAGCCTGCGGTGAAGATCAGCAGTTTGTCTTTTTCCCGTGGGGTCAGGTCCATGGTTCAAGGTCCTTCAAACAACATTCATAAAAAACACTGGAGATCCCTGTGGGAGGGGGCTTGCCCCGATAGGGGAGTGTCAGGCAAGACATCTGTCACCGACCCACTGCCATCGGGGGCAAGCCCCCTCCCACATTTTGATCTTCATGTGCTCCAGATTCGCGGTGAAACGGCTTCGCGGCCCAGCATCGCCGGGCGCAACAGCCGCCATAAATCAATCAACCAACCCCGCGCCAACAGCGCCTCGCTGGCCAGGCAGCGAGCGACCAGCAAGCCGGGCAGTTGGGTCAGGTCGCCGCGCACGGCATGTGGCAGGGCGCGGCAGGTTTCGAGTAATTCGGGGGCGATCTCGCCCGTCACCAACAACGTGGCAAACACCGGTTGCCCATCGAGACCGATAGGTGAGTCGAGCAACCCATCGGCGCCGACAATGCGCTGGCGTTCGTGCCAGAGCAACTGGCCGTCGCGGCAGATATCCAGGTGCGATTGAAAGTGCCCAAGGTCGAAACGCTCGCCACTGGCCGGGCGGCCCAGGGCGACCACGTCCCAGTAGAACAGCCGCGCATCGCCGTGCAGGTCGATGCGCGTAGTGAGTTCGGCCTGGGCGGCACTGAATACGATGGTCTCCTGGGGCAGCCACTCCAGCGTCGCGCCGGCTTCGACCGTCAGTTCGAGTTGCTGGAACGCCGGGCCGCTGGCGCGGTACCACTTGGCCGCGCCGGGGCTGGTCAATTGGGCCCAGGCCCCTTCGGCGACATGGGCGCTGATGTCCAGGCGATCCCCACCGGCAATCCCGCCGGGCGGGTGCACGATGATGTGCTGGCACACCTCGGGGCCTTCGGCGTACAGGTGCTTTTGCACCCGCAGCGGGCCGAGGTGGCGGCGCATCACCGGGCGCGTGGTGTCGCCGAAACGCGCGTAGCCGAGTTCCAGCTCGGCGTGCCAGCTGGGGGTGAACAGGGCAGGGGTAACGGGCAGGTTCATGTCTTTATGCTTATCGTTAGGACGCTACAGATTAGATGGTTACGAGACCACGTACACCCTCGCTTTCCATATTTTCTCCACGGCCCTGCTGCACGATTTCACCACGGGACATCACCAGGTATTGGTCGGCCAATTCAGCGGCGAAGTCGTAGAACTGCTCCACCAACAGAATCGCCATATCGCCCTGGGCGGCGAGCTTTTTGATCACCGCGCCGATCTCCTTGATCACCGAGGGTTGGATGCCTTCGGTGGGCTCATCCAGGATCAACAGGCGCGGGCGGCTGGCCAGGGCTCTGCCGATCGCAAGCTGTTGCTGCTGGCCGCCGGACAAGTCACCGCCGCGTCGATGTTTCATTTGCAGCAACACCGGGAACAGTTCGTAGATAAACGCCGGCACTTGCTTGGCCTCGGAACCGGGGAAGCGGGAAAGCCCCATCAACAGGTTTTCTTCCACCGTCAGCCGCCCGAAAATTTCGCGGCCCTGGGGCACGTAGGCAATACCGGCGTGCACGCGCTGATGGGGTTTGAAACCGGTGATGGCCTTGCCTTCCCAGTTCACCGCGCCTTCCTTGGCCGGCAGCAAGCCCATCAGGCACTTGAGCAGGGTGGTCTTGCCCACGCCGTTACGCCCGAGCAGGCAGGTGACTTCGCCGATCTTCACGTCAAACGAAAGCCCGCGCAGGATGTGGCTACCGCCGTAGTACTGGTGCAGTTTGTCGACTTGCAGCATGTTCACACTCTCCTCAAATCCTGCAGGTGCCTGGCTCTTGTTTCGTAGCCCTTCCACACCTATTCAGCGACCGAGATAAACCTCGATCACTCGCTCGTTTTCCTGCACCTGTTCCAGCGACCCTTCGGCCAGCACACTGCCCTGGTGCAACACGGTCACGTGGTCGGCAATCGAGCCGACAAACCCCATGTCGTGTTCCACCACCATCAGCGAATGCTTGCCTGCCAGGCGCTTGAACAGTTCGGCGGTGAATTCGGTTTCGGCGTCGGTCATGCCCGCCACCGGTTCATCCAGCAGCAACAGTTGCGGGTCTTGCATCAGCAGCATGCCGATTTCCAGGAACTGCTTCTGGCCGTGGGACAGCAACCCGGCCGGGCGATGCACCGAGGCGGTGAGGCGGATGGTGTCGAGCACTTCATCAATCCGGTCTTTCTGCTCGCCGCTCAAGCGGGCACGCAGGCTGGCCCATACGGACTTGTCAGTCTTCTGCGCCAGTTCCAGGTTTTCGAAAACGCTGAGGGCTTCGAACACCGTGGGCTTCTGGAACTTGCGGCCGATGCCGGCCTGGGCGATCTGCACTTCGCTCATGCTGGTCAGGTCCAGGGTTTCGCCGAACCAGGCGTTGCCGTGACTGGGTCGGGTCTTGCCGGTGATCACGTCCATCAGCGTGGTCTTGCCCGCGCCGTTGGGGCCGATGATGCAGCGCAGTTCGCCAACGCCGATGTAGAGATTGAGGTCGTTGAGTGCCTTGAAGCCGTCGAAGCTGACGCTGATGTCTTCGAGGGTCAGGATGGTGCCGTGGCGGGTGTTCAGGCCCTTGCCCGCAGCCTGGCCAATGCCGATGGCATCGCGGCCACTGCCGGCATCAAAAATAGGTTCGAGCATGACGTTCCTCATTTCTTCAGCAGGCCGATAACGCCCTTGGGCAAATACAGGGTGACGATGATGAACAGCGCCCCGAGGAAGAACAGCCAGTATTCCGGGAAAGCCACGGTGAACCAGCTCTTCATGCCATTGACCACGCCCGCGCCGAGCAACGGGCCGATCAAGGTGCCGCGCCCGCCCAAGGCGACCCACACAGCGGCTTCGATGGAGTTGGTCGGCGACATTTCACTCGGGTTGATGATGCCCACTTGCGGCACGTACAACGCACCGGCCAAGCCGCACAACACCGCGCTCAATACCCACACGAACAGCTTGAAGCCGCGTGGGTCGTAGCCGCAGAACATCAGGCGGTTCTCGGCATCGCGCAGGGCCGTCAGCACCCGGCCGAACTTGCTCAGCGCCAGGCGCCAGCCGATGTACAGGCTGGCGACCAACAGCAGCACCGTGGCCAGGAACAACACCGCCCGCGTGCCCGGCTCGGTAATGCCGAAACCGAGGATGCTGCGGAAATTGGTAAAGCCGTTGTTGCCGCCAAACCCGGTCTCGTTGCGAAAGAACAGCAGCATCCCGGCGAACGTCAGTGCCTGGGTCATGATCGAGAAATACACGCCCTTGATCCGCGAACGGAAGGCAAAGAAACCGAACACCAACGCCAGCAAACCCGGCGCCAGCACCACCAGGCACAAGGCCCAGAGGAAGTGGTCGGTGCCGGCCCAGTACCAGGGCAATTCGGTCCACGACAAAAAGGTCATGAACGCCGGCAGGTCGTCGCCGGACGCCTGGCGCATCAGGTACATGCCCATCGCATAACCGCCGAGGGCGAAGAACAAACCGTGACCGAGGGACAGCATCCCGGCGTAACCCCACACCAGGTCCAGGGCCAGGGCGACGATGGCGTAGCAGAGGATCTTGCCCACCAGCGTCAGGGTGTACGCCGACACATGCAGCGGGTTTTCCGGCGAGAGCAGAGAGCACAACGGCAAGGCCAGCAGCAGGATCAGGATGATCACACCGGTGGCAATCGTCGCCTTGGGGCCGGCCTTTTGTGCGGCTGTAAGCATCAATGGCTGGTTCATCAGTCGATCACCCGTCCTTTCAGTGCGAAGAGTCCTTGCGGGCGTTTCTGGATAAACAGAATGATCAGCGCGAGGATCAGGATCTTGCCGAGCACGGCGCCGATCTGCGGTTCCAGAATCTTGTTGGCGATGCCCAGGCCGAAGGCCGCCGTGACGCTGCCGGCCAACTGGCCGACGCCGCCCAACACCACCACCAGGAACGAATCGATGATGTAGCTCTGGCCCAGGTCCGGGCCGACGTTGCCGATCTGGCTCAGCGCCACGCCGCCCAGGCCGGCGATGCCGGAGCCGAGGCCAAAGGCGAGCATGTCCACGCGCCCGGTGGGCACGCCGCAGCAGGCCGCCATGTTGCGGTTCTGGGTGACGGCGCGCACGTTGAGGCCCAGGCGCGTCTTGTTCAGCAGCAGCCAGGTGAGCACCACCACGAACAAGGCGAAGGCGATAATCACGATGCGGTTGTACGGCAGCACCAGATTGGGCAGCACCTGGATACCGCCGGACAACCATTCAGGGTTGGCCACTTCGACGTTCTGCGCGCCGAACACCAGGCGCACGGCCTGGATCAGCATCAGGCTGATGCCCCAGGTGGCGAGCAGGGTTTCCAATGGCCGGCCGTAGAGGTGACGAATCACCGTGCGCTCCAGCGCCATGCCGATGGCGGCGGTGACGAAAAACGCCACCGGCAGCGCGATCAGCGGGTAGAACTCGATGGCTTGCGGCACGTAGCGCTGCATCAGCAACTGCACCACATAGGTGGAATAGGCGCCGAGCATCAGCATCTCGCCGTGGGCCATGTTGATCACGCCGAGCAGGCCGAAGGTGATCGCCAGGCCCAGCGCGGCCAGCAGCAGGATCGAACCGAGGGACATGCCGCTGAAGGCCTGGCCGAGGATCTCGCCCACCATCAGTTTGCGTTTGACCTGGGCCAGGCTGGTTTCGGCGGCGGTGTGCACGGCGGCATCGGTTTCGACGCCGGGCGCGAGCAGCGCTTCAAGACGGGTGCGGGCGAGCGGGTCGCCGGTACTGCCGAGCAAACGCACAGCGGCCAGGCGCACCACCGGGTCGGGGTCGACCAGTTGCAGGTTGGCCAGGGCCAGGCTCAGGGCGGTGTGCACGCCTTCATCGGTTTCGGCGGCAACGCGCTGGTCGAGAAACTTGAGCTGCGCAGGTTGCGCGCTTTTTTGCAGGGTAACCGCTGCGGCCAGACGCACCTTGGGGTCGGCGGCGAGCAGTTGTTGGCTGGCTTGCACGTTGTCGATCAAGCCGCGCAGGCGGTTGTTCAGGCGCACGGTCCTGGTCTCGCCGTTGAGCGTGAGCTGGCCTTGTTGCAGGCCGTCCACCAGCTCGATGCGTGCTGGGTCAGGCGTTGCGGCCCAGTCCTGGAGCAGCTTGGCTTGTTGGGTCGGGTTGGCGGCGAGGAAGTCTTCGGCGTCGCTGGCATGTGCGGCGAAAGGCAGCAACAGCAGCAAGGCCAGGAAATAGCGATGGAGGGCAGTGGGCATAAACAAATGTCCTAGTCATGCGCGGTCAAAACTGTGGGAGGGGGCTTGCCCCCGATAGCAGTGGTTCAGTGATAAAAGCATTGCCTGATACACCGCCATCGGGGGCAAGCCCCCTCCCACATTTGGCCTGTGGTGGGGCTTTAGTTGCTCTTCACCGCATAGTCCGGCTTCTTGTCATTGCCAGGAATGTACGGGCTCCACGGCTGCGCGCGGATCGGCTCCTGGGTCTGCCATACCACCGAGAACTGCCCATCGGCCTGGATCTCGCCGATCATCACCGGCTTGTGCAGGTGGTGGTTGGTCTTGTCCATGGTCAAGGTAAAGCCCGACGGCGCGGCGAAGGTCTGGCCGGCCAGGGCTTCACGCACTTTGTCGACGTCGGTGGACTTGGCTTTCTCGGCCGCTTGGGCCCACATGTGGATGCCCACGTAGGTGGCTTCCATCGGGTCGTTGGTCACGGCTTTGTCCGCGCCCGGCAGGTTGTGTTTCTTGGCGTAGGCTTTCCAGTCGGCGACGAACTTCTGGTTGACCGGGTTCTCCACCGACTGGAAGTAGTTCCAGGCGGCCAGGTTGCCCACCAGCGGCTTGGTGTCGATGCCGCGCAGTTCTTCTTCACCCACGGAGAACGCCACCACCGGCACGTCGGTCGCCTTCAAACCCTGGTTGGCCAGTTCTTTGTAAAACGGCACGTTCGAGTCGCCGTTCACGGTGGAGATCACCGCTGTCTTGCCACCGGCAGAGAATTTTTTGATGTTGGCGACGATGGTCTGGTAGTCCGCATGGCCGAACGGGGTGTAGACCTCTTCGATGTCTTTATCTGCCACGCCTTTGGAATGCAGGAACGAACGCAGGATTTTGTTGGTGGTGCGCGGATACACGTAGTCGGTGCCGAGCAGGAAGAAGCGCTTGGCGCTGCCACCTTCTTCGCTCATCAGGTATTCCACCGCCGGGATCGCCTGCTGGTTCGGCGCCGCACCGGTGTAGAACACGTTCGGCGACATCTCTTCGCCTTCGTACTGCACCGGGTAGAACAGCAGGCCGTTGAGTTCTTCGAACACCGGCAATACCGATTTGCGCGACACTGAGGTCCAGCAGCCAAACACCACGGCGACCTTGTCCTGGGTCAGCAGCTGCCGACCTTTTTCGGCGAACAACGGCCAGTTGGAGGCAGGGTCAACGACCACCGGTTCAAGCATTTTGCCGTTCACCCCGCCCTTGGCGTTGATCTCGTCGATGGTCATCAGCGCCATGTCTTTGAGCGACGTTTCGGAGATGGCCATGGTGCCGGACAGCGAATGCAGGATGCCGACCTTGATGGTCTCGGCGGCCTGGAGGGTCCAGGTCATGCCCATCGCGGCAATGGATGCCGACAAAGTGAAAGCCTTGATCAAGCTGCGACGCTTCATTGTGCAATCTCCAGAACTCAACATTGTTATGGGCGTAGGTTGGGGAACTGAAGGGGGCACTGCAAAGGCTGTGCCTGCTATTACGAACGGGCCGGCTGCGCGGGTTGTAGGAGGCTTCTGCGAGCACGGACGCACCAAGTAGGCGCTTGTTTTCCGGGAGGGTGCACAGCGCGCGCTGTAAGGGTGCGTGGCCCGGTGACTCATGAGGCGGTTGGTGGCCATCCGGTTGCTCGGTTGAACCGCGCCAGTACCAGCCGATCCAGCAGCCACACCAGCACCAGCGAAGCCCCCACCAGCGGGAAGACCAGCGCCAGGCCGAGCATGATGACCACGCCGGTTTTCCACTTCGGCAGGTCATGGCGCAACGGCGGAACGCCCAGGCCGCCCTGGGGCTTGCGCTTCCACCAGATCACCACGCCACTGATGGCGCTGAGCAGAATCATCAGGCAGATCACCAGCACGATCAGTTGGTTGACCCAGCCGAACATCTTGCCCTCGTGCAGCATCACCCCGGTCTCGGTGGCCCGCGCCACGTTGCTGTAGTGCTCCCAACGCACATCGGCGAGGACCTTGCCGGTGTACTGGTCCACATGCAGGGTGGCATCGTTGCGTGGGTCGTTGGCGAATACGGCGACGGTGAACACGCCTTCGGCGGTGGTGGGGAAGGTGATGCTGTAGCCGGGCTCGACTTTGCGTGCAGTGGCCAGATCCACCACCTGTTGCAGGCGTACCGTGGGCGCGGCGGGAGCGGCGTGCATGGCGCCGTGGTTCATGTGTTCGGCGTGGTCGCCGGACATCGGCATCGGTGTGTTTTCCATGGCCCAGGGCACGGTCTGTTGCGTCGCGGTGTTGAGCACGCGTGCCTGCTGATCGGACTGCGGCACTGTGTTCCACATCGCCGCCGGGAAGGTGTTCCACAGGTCGGCGTATTGCTTGCCCCAGAAGCCGGTCCAGGTCATGCCGCTGAGCAGCATCACCAGTAAAAACGCCGCGCCCCAGAAGCCGGCTACCGCGTGCAGATCGCGCCAGAACACCCGGCCGCGGCTGTTAAAGCGTGGCCATAACACCCCGGCCGACGACTTGCCGCGCGGCCACCACAGGTACAGGCCCGACACCACCAGCACCACGCCCCAACCGGCGGCGAGTTCGATCAGGCGATCGCCGACGGTGCCGATCATCAGCTCGCCGTGCAGGGCGCGGGCGATGGCTTGCAGGTTGTTTTTTGCATCCTGTTCACCGAGTACGGTGCCGCGATAGGGGTCGACGAAGACGGTGACTTCGCGCCCGCCGTCGTGCATCACGAATTGCGCGCTGCTGGTGGTGTCGGCCGGCGGCAGATACTTGGTGATCTTGCCCTGGGGAAAGGCCGCCTGGGCACGTTGCAACTGCTCGTCGGCGCTCAGTGCGTGCTCGGCGCTTTGCACTTTGAGCAGGTCGCCGTACATCAGCGGGTCGAGTTGGGGTTTGAACAGGTAGATGATGCCGGTCAGGGCCAGCAGCACCATGAAAGGGGCGACGAACAGGCCGGCGTAGAAATGCCAGCGCCAGGCCAGGTTGTAGAAGGAAACGTTTTGAGTGGTCATCAGGGATGCTCCGCAAAGCTTAAATTTTTGTCGTTGGTCAGGCCGCCATCGGGGGCAAGCCCCCTCCCACATGTGGAATGCATTCCAACTGTGGGAAGGGGGCTTGCCCCCGATGCTTTTAGAAGCTCATGTTGACTTTGGTCCAGAGGGTGCGCCCCGGCTCCTTGATGGCCTGCGGGTCGCTGGCCGGGTAGCCGAAGCCGGCATTGCCCGCCAGGTTCAAATGCTCGGCGTAGGCCTTGCCGAACAGGTTGTCGACGCCGGTGCTGACCTTGAAGTTTTTGTTGATGCGATACGCGCCATTCAACGAGAACACGCCAAAGCCACCGCTCTTGTCGTAGTCCTTGCCGACCACGTTGCCCTTGTTCTGATCGATACGGTTTTGTGCGGCGACCACCCGCCACAGCGCGCCGGCGCTCCAGTCGTCTGCGCTGTAGGTCAGGCCGAAACGTGCATCCAACGGCGGCATTTGCGGCAGGGCCTTGCCGTCGCTGCTGTTCTTGCCCCAGGCGTAGGCGAGGGTGGCGTCCGCCTTCCAGTTTGGCGTCAGCTTGTACGCCGCGCCGAGTTCACCGCCCATGATGCGAGCGTCGACGTTGCGGGCCTGCGAGGTAGTGCCCATCATGCCTGGCCGGTAGTCGAACAGGATGAAGTCACGCACCTGGCCGATGTAGCCCGAGGCCCAGGCTTCAAGGTTGTCGGCTTTGTATTGCGCGCCGAAATCGAGTTGGGTGGTCTTCTCCGGTTTCACGCCGTCGAAGGCATTCACCGAACCGACCGCGCCGGTGTTGGGGGAGAACAACTCCCAGTAATCCGGGAAGCGCTGCGTGTGGCCCAAGCCTGCGTAGAGGGTGGTGGGGCTGTTGGCCAGGTCGTGTTCGTAGCGCATGAAGCCCGACGGCAACGTGTCGGCGCGGGTTTCATTGGCGGTGGCGCTGGTCTGGCGAAAGTCCTTGGCCGAGGCGCGGTCCAGGCGTGCGCCGGTGATCAGGCGATCACGCTCGGCGGCGTACCAGGTGAGCTCGCCGAACACGCCGTAGTTGTGGAAGTTGGCGTCCTTGACCTTGGGCAAATCCTTGTAGGTGTCGATGCCCATGCTGCTGCGTTGGCGGTGTTCGTTGGTCTGCGCATCCAGGCCGCTGATCAACTGCACATCGGCCCAGCGCCAGGTGGCTTTGATGCGCGCGCCGAGGGTACGACGGTCGACGTTGGAGGCCATCGGCCCGGCCATCATCCCGGTCCCCGACGGCGTGCGCAGGCTGTAGTTGTCCATCACGTGGTCGGCGTAGTTGTAGTAGACCTGGGCCTCGACCTTATCCAGCACCTCGCCAATATTCGATTTCTCGAAGCGCAGCCCGAGGCTTTCGCGCAGGAACTGCGAACCGTCCATGCCACGCCCGGCGTAACGCGCTTCGCCGTCGCCACGGCCGGCGGTGAGTTCCAGCAGGGTGTCGGCATCCGGGGTGAAGCCAACGGCCACGTCGCCATTCCATTTGTCGTAGCGCGAGGCGACGGTGTCGTTGTTGCCGTCTTTGTAGTCGTCGGCGTGGGCCTGGTTGCCGATTACCCGTACATAGCCCAGCGGCCCGCCAGCGGCGGCATCGATGACCTTGTCGAAGCGCCCGTTGGAGCCGGCCAGCACGCTCGCGTTGAGCCGTGTGCCCAACTCACCGAAGTGTTCGGGCTCGCGATCAAACAGGATCGTACCGGCCGAGGCACCTGGGCCCCAGAGCACGGTTTGCGGGCCTTTGATCACGGTGAGCGTGTCGTAGGTCTCCGGGGAAATATACGACGTGGGCGCATCCATGCGGCCGGGGCAGGCGCCGAGCATCATGCTGCCGTTGGTAAGGATATTCAGGCGCGAGCCGAACATGCCGCGCAGTACCGGGTCGCCATTGGTGCCGCCGTTACGCACCAGGGCAAAGCCGGGGATGGTCTTGAGGTAGTCGCCGCCGTCGCTGGCGGGCACCGGTTGGCGCGGGTCTTTGGGGTTGGTGACCACGGTCAGCGGCGAGCTGGGCGCGATGGCGGTGATCACCGTGGGCGTCAGCTCATGCTCGGCGTGCTCATCGGCCTGAGCGTGGGGGGCGAGCAGGGCGCCGCATAGGGCAGCGAGCACAGAAGTACTTCCCAAACGGGAGTCAGCAGTAAACCTGGACATGACAAATTCCATCAATCAATCGTAAACAACACGGCCAGCAGCCTGCGGCTGTCTGTCTAAAGTCGGCCGGGGTGAAGTAACGGTGCTTGGTGTTTACGAGGCGATGGGCGGCGCACGGCTGCGGGCGCCGGGGAAGATGCTCTGCCGGGCATGGCCCAGGCGCGGGGCGGGGCTGAGGGCATTGGCCGGCGGCGGGGTACCGAGGGCCACGAATGAAAGGCTGCCGGGCAGGGCGGGGCAACTGAACAGCAGGTCGCAATAACCGCACTTGGCCCAGAGCGCGTGATGGTCGTTGGGGGCTTTGGGGTGATGGGATTCGCCGTGGTCGCCCGACATGTCCATATCCATGGACATGCTCATCGGCATCGACATACCGGCGTGATGATCCATCGGCATCGCTTGGGAAATCAGCGGACCGATAAAGATCATCAGCATGGCGAACAGGCTGATCCAACTGCCGCGCTTCACGCGGTGATGTGGAGAGAGCCTGGCGCGGGGGGCGCCCATCGAGTGTTGGCCTATTGGGCGTGCTTATGCGCGTGGGCGGCCATCGGCGGCACTTTTTGGACCGACACTTGCACCTCGACCTTGCCGGATTTTTCAAAGGTCAGGGTGAGTGGGAATTGCTTGCCATCGGCCAGCAGGCTGCGGTCTTTGAGGCCCAGCAGCATCACGTGGTAGGCCATGGGCGCGAAGGTCAGATCGCCCTTGGCCGGTACGGCAACGCTGGGCACTTGCTGCATCTTCATCAGATCGCCCTGCATCACATGCTCGTGCAGCTCGGCTTTGTCGGCCACGGGCGTGTCGACGCTGAGCAGGCGATCCGGGGTCGCCCCGGTGTTGTGAATCACAAAGTACGCCGCGACGGTGGGCGCATTGGGCGGCAACTCCTGGGACCAGGGATCGCTGACCAGCAGGTCGCCGGCCTTGTAGTCTTCGGCATTGGCGGCACTGAACACCGGCAGCAGCAACGCGGCCAGAAGCAGGGAAGATTTGAGCATGGCAGTTCTCCAGAACGGTTCTAAACGCAGTTCACTTGCGAAGAAGATCAGGCCGTTGGAGAGGCGCGGGGGTTGAGGCTCGGCCATTGCTGGCGCGGGGTAGGGGTTTGCAGTGGGGGTTGTGGCTGACGCGGTACGGCTTCAAATCGCGTGAGATACAACTGCGGCACATGCCCCGGCAACGCCACCAAAGGCGCCGAGCCCGAGCAACACCAGCAATGCTGCATGGTGGAATGATCGTCCTGTTGCGGCGCCGGAATTTCCAGCTTGCCCAGGGCAATCGTCTTCAGGCTTGCGCCATTGGAAGAACAGAACCCGCCCCACATCAGTTGCTTGACCGGGTCGTCGGCCTGCTGCATCGCAGCGGCCATTGGCATGGCAAACGCGTTGAACAGCACTGCAAGGCAGGCGATCCAGGCAATTGCAAAGCGTTGACGGGCCATGGCGGACAATCCGTAGGGTTAAACGATCAGGCGGGTATTTAGCCTGATCGGGGGGATAAGTAAAAAGCGGCGGTGTGGTTTGGTGTCGCAGCAGAATCACACCGCCGTGACGTGAAGCTTGAGGCCCAACGCTTTCATCACTTTCATGATAGTCGCGAACTCGGGATTGCCAGTGCTGGAGAGGGCTTTATATAAGCTTTCGCGTCCGAGGCCGGCGTCGCGAGCAATTTGGGTCATGCCTTGGGCGCGGGCGATATTGTTGAGCGCTGAACGAATCAGCATTCCGTCACCGGCGTCCTCTTCGAAAGAGGCTTCGAGATACTCCGCCATGTCCTCAGGAGTCGTCAGATGCTCGGCTATGTCGAAATCTTTAAATTGAGTCATGGGTCACTCCTTTTTCTGTTAACGCGTTCAATCGCGGCCCATATCAACCAAAGTGAACGCTAAACCACATACGGTTTTATCCGATAAATATTGCACGGCAATCCTTGCGTTTGAGTGGGTTACCAAGCTGAGTCGATAGGAATCCCATCCACCTGACGCTCCAATCGGTAACGGTAATTTCACTGGTCCTTTGGACTCGTGTGGCATTCCAAGTGTTTTTCGGATGCTGTCTTGGTTCATTGAGAGGGTGAGGGGTACAGGCAGTTCACCGGAATACTTGGGCTCGCCTTGTGCCAGTGAAATCAGGCAAAAAACGATTCGCTCCAATCTCATGGTTTCGGCCCAAAACCAAAGCTCAACGCCTGGCTCTGGTTTATGAATGAAATGGGAGTTTTGACCGTTTTCAAATAATGGTTTTATTGACCCGGCACGAAGTAAGCCCTCGGCAACAAAATCATCGTAGGTGCGTCCCAAGCGTTTTACCAAGCGATCAATGTTTACTGCTTCCATCCTAGTACCACCCCTGGTTTTCGTTGACCTTATGCATTCGGGTGCGTGCCATCTCGAGATCAGACTCAGCGAAGCCATGATCCAGGAGGTATGGCTTGATAGCATCAAAATTGCTGTCTGCCGCCTGACGAAGATTGTCGGCGTCTAACGTCTGCTTTTTCTCCGTGTTTCGCCAACCGTAAGTCTCACTAAACTTTTGATGGATGTAAGACGGAATAGCAATGCTCGCAGCATTATTTAACGCTTCCTTGAGCTGCTTCTCTGTAAAGCTTATTGCATAGCGTTCGAGATGACGTCTTATCGCTGCCTGCGAGGGTATGTGATCCACGTGCAACCCGTTGCGCAGTCGTCCACTGAACGCACCATAAATATCAACCTCCAACGGCCTGACCGCCGGCTTGGCAAACACCAAATACAACGGCGGCACACCCGAATCAGCCGGAAACGAAATGATCGTATCCTGCCAGGTGATGTTTTCTGCATCCCGCCCTGGATAGTGACTGATCGCCGAATCTTGCCCCACCGCAATCGGATGAACAAACACGTTATCCAAGCGTTCCGGTGTTCCGGGATACGGGCTCGGCACGCTGACAACCGGCCCATGGTTCGGCGTCCATGTGATGCTGATGCCATCCAGCACCGCCACCATCGCGCTTTTGTCCACATTCCACCGGGCTTGTGCAACCGGCACACGGTCAGCGCCACTGCCAGGTTGGGTATGTAGGCCATAAACACGCAGTTCACCGGACTCATCCTGGCGAAACTGGAAACGCACTCGCGTGCTGGCCAAACGCATCCCCTCCAACTGCTCCGGGGTGTACAGCGTTGAGTCACCGATATCCCGTGGCCAGAACGCCAGCAGCACGAGGTTGAGGGCGGAACTGGCGCCGGCCAAGCCTCGTACAGCCCAGGCACCGAGGTCGCTGCCGAGTGTGCCGGCTACCCTGCCGACGGCGCCCGTGCTACCGGTTGAAGCCATGAGGGCGGTGGTGCCGAAGTTTTTGGCGTTTTCCGGAGCGGTGCCCGCAGCTGTAGAACCGGCCGGTACCGAAACGCAGGACTTGGCGAAAACGCAGGCATCAGCGGCACGATTCGACGCAACGGGCGCGGCATAATTCGCAGGGGGCGAGGCGGATGCAGTCGGCCTCATTACAATCGGGGTGACACGTTGAGGTTGGGGACCGAACTCCTGAGATTTGGAACTCTGATTGGCAATCAACTCCGGCGGCGGATCGCATTTGCAGATGCACAGATCACCCTCCAGTGCCGCTTGCTTGCCGTTCCACTCTTCGTGCAAATGAGGGCCGGTAAGCGCGATGAAGCCTTCAGTGCCGCAAGCCGGACAAGCGACCCGGTCACCCTCCCTCGAGATCATTTCGCCGTTGAAACTGGTGCCCTCACAACCGCTGGTTACCTTGCCACCCACCGTGGTGGTTGAACCGGTGGTGATGTTGTAGCGCCTCACATCTGGCTCTCCACGCGATATCCAGGCTTTAGAAGGCCAGGAATACCCTCGCCGTCCGCGTACTCCACCACCTGAGCCAGGTTTTGCAGGCTGCTCGTCACGGTGTCGCCGTTGTCGGTAGCGCTGCCGACAATGGCGATGGGCAGACCTTCGTAGGTGGCTGCGAAACCTGCTCCCGAGACAATTTCGCTCTCTTTGCCATCGGGGTAGCGCACTCGGTCACCGACGCACGCGATGCGCAAGTCATGGATCTCGAGGCTGGTGCTTGCAGTGATAATTTCTCCGCCCATACGTGTTCTCGAGCCGAGCGTCGCATAGTCGTAGATGGCTTTGATTGGGCGAGTTGATGGTTGGCTTTCAGTAGCGGTGTCTTTCATGTTTCGTCCTTTTTATTATCCGCACAGGAGGGCCCAAACACAGTCGTGGCACTGACTTATGCAAAGGGGATGGCGCGCAAATGGCGCAAGAAAGATGGTGCTGGCAGGCGCAAAGCCGAACAACTGTCCGTTCGGCTAGGTATTGGGAAAAACAGAAACGTCTTATAAGGCTTTGAGGTTGCCCCTAGGACACTCGATCTCTAGTCTCCTTACACCGCTGCAAACGCAGCGGTCGGGCGTCGCGGCCCGGACTGATCAAGCATTGCCTCCTTTCAGTTGACGCTTTTTTATCGTCTACTGTGCGGCGTTATGGTGGCTGTGCGCGGGATACCTTCGGGTATGCCGGTTTCCTTGATCTCCGGTCCGCGAACCTGCGCACAGCTGCCACTCCCATCGCATCGCGGCGATCAGTGGCGGCTCCACTTAGATTAAGGAACTTCACAATGATCAAGCACACCCCAAATCCCCCCATCCGGCTATTTACTGTGGCCGATGGAATCAGCACTGAAGATCTGTTGGTCAACCTCAGCGAAACACTCGCCTCGGCCAATGCGCTGAGTTGCGACCTGGCCTTTGACCTGGAAGGCCCTAAACGAGAGGAGTTGCTGGGTGTTGCACAGTTGATCGAGCTGGCGCAGTTGCTGGCTGATCGGATGCACAGTGGTGTCGGGCTGGGGACCGCCGCAAGCCGCTAGCAACACAGTACAAATGTGGGAGCGGGCTTGCTCGCGAAAGCGGTGTGTCAGTCGCTGGCTGTTTTGGCCGACACACTGCCTTCGCGAGCAAGCCCGCTCCCACATTGGATAGGTGGTGTTTAGAAAAGGGTGATTGCCTGTAGCAACGCTGGCACTGCCGTAAACTCCAGATCCACCGCCGCCAACACCGGCCGCTTCAACACCAGCACCGGCACCCCGCGCTCGCGCGCCACTTCCAGCTTCGGCTCGGTAGCCGTGCTGCCGCTGTTCTTGCTGATCAGCACATCAATCCCGCGCCGTTCAAACAACTCCCGCTCGTTTTCGATCAAAAACGGCCCACGTGCGCCGATCACTTCACAGCGCTCATTGCCCGGATACTCATCAAGTGCCCGCAACGTCCAGAACTGGTCGGAGGGGATTTCATCGAGGTGCTGCAACGGCTCTCGGCCCAACGTGAACAGCGGCCGCTTGAAGGGTTTCAAGGCTTCAATCAGCTCGGCCCAATCACCGACCTCTCGCCAATCATCCCCGGCCAGGGGCTGCCACGCCGGGCGACGCAATGCCCAGCACGGTACACCGCTCAACTGTGCTGCCTCGGCGGCATTGCGGCTGATCTGCGCGGCATACGGATGGGTTGCGTCGAGCATCAGGCTGATCCCCTCATCCCGGACAAACCGCGCCAAGCCCTCTGCGCCACCATAACCACCGACCCGCACTTGGCAGGTCAGATCGGTCGGCACCCGCCCAACCCCGGCCAGGCTGTAGATATGTTCCGGGCCCAATGTCCGGGCGATGGCCAGCGCTTCGGTCACGCCGCCCAGCAGCAAGATGCGTTTCATAGCGGCTTGACCACTTCCAGCAGCGTAATCGGCAACGCCTGGCGCCACGTATCAAACTCCCCCAACGGCTGGGCCTGGGCTACGTGAATGCGCGTCAGCTCACCGCCATGTTGAGCGCGCCAGTTCATCAAGGTCATTTCACTTTGCAGGGTCACGGCGTTGGCCACCAATCGCCCACCGGGCCGCAGGTGCTGCCAGCAGGTGTCGAGTACGCCCTCACGGGTGACGCCGCCGCCGATAAAGATAGCGTCGGGTGCGGTAAGGCCATGCAACGCCTCAGGGGCTTTGCCACGAATCAACTGCAAACCGGGCACGCCGAGGGCATCGCGGTTGTGTTCGATCAGGCCTTGGCGGCCTTCGTCTGCTTCAATCGCCAAGGCGCGGCAGCTTGGGTGCGCACGCATCCATTCGATACCGATTGAGCCACTGCCCGCGCCCACGTCCCACAGCAGTTCGCCGGGCATAGGGGCGAGGCGGGCGAGGGTCATGGCGCGTACATCGCGCTTGGTCAGTTGGCCGTCGTGCTGGAAGGCGCAATCGGGCAAGCCCGCGAGGCGCGACAGACGCGGTGTGTCGCTGGAGGCCAGGCAGTCGATGGCGACCAGGTTCAAGTCGGCAACCGAGGCGTGCTGCCAATCCTGGGCCAAACCGTCAATGCGCCGTTCATCCGCGCCGCCCAAGTGTTCAAATACCGTCAATCGGCTGGGCCCGAACCCGGATTCGGCCAACAACGAAGCAATCAACGCAGGGCTGCCGCCGTCATTACTCAGCACCAATAAGCGCACGCCCGTGGCCAGATGTGCATTGATCGCCGCCACTGGCCGGGCGACCACGGACAGTGTCACCACCTCCTGCAACGGCCAGCCCAACCGCGCTGCCGCCAACGACACCGACGACGGTGCCGGCAAAATCAGCAGTTCTTCAGCCGCCACCTGCCGCGCCAGACTGGCTCCCACGCCATAGAACATTGGGTCGCCGCTGGCCAGCACACACACTGGCGTGCCGCGTTGTGCCAGCGCCGGCTCCAGGGAAAACGGGCTCGGCCACACCTGGCGTTCCCCCCGAATACACACCGGCAGCAGGTCCAACTGGCGCTGAGCACCTATAATCCGCGTGGCGCGCAACAGGGCATGCCGGGCATTTCTGCCCAGGCCCTTGAAGCCGTCTTCACCGATGCCTACAACCGTCAGCCAGGGCGACATATCAATTCCTTGAACGACATCCGACGGGCAGGCTTTTCATGCCGCCGGACAAAGCAGGCATAATACCGCGCCTTTACCTGTGAACCGGTAGCCCCGTGAACCCAACGCCCACTCTGAATACCTTGCGCCCCTCGGCTTGTCCGGGGTTGCTGCGTATTGTCCAGGCGTTGGATGGCGGTATCTGCCGGATCAAATTGGCCGGTGGCTCGATCACCAGTGCGCAAGCCGACGCCGTGGCCGAAGCCGCCCAGGCCTATGCCGGCGGGGTGATCGAGGCGACCAACCGCGCCAATCTGCAAATACGTGGGATCGGCGCCGGGCAGGATGCGCTGATTGCCAGGCTGCTGGCCGCAGGCCTCGGCCCGAGCAACGCTGGCGGTGACGATGTGCGCAACCTGATGCTCAGCCCCAGCGCCGGTATTGACCCGCAGATGCTGTTCGACACCCGCCCGTTGGCCGGGCAGATCCTCGCCACCCTGCAAAACCACCCGCGTTTCCATGCGCTGTCGGCCAAGTTCGCCGTGCAGTTGGATGGCGGCGAGGATCTGGCGATGCTCGAACATCATCACGATCTGTGGCTCTCGGCGTTCGCGCGCAATGGCGAGACGCTGCTCGCGTTCGGTCTGGCCGGCTGTCCTGGGCTGGATGCGCCCCTGGCAGCGGTGCCATTGGAGCAGGGCCACGCACTGGTGGTGGCGGTGCTGGACGCCTTTCTCGACCTCGCCACCCCAGAACAAACGCGCATGCGCCATTTGCCTGTGGATAACTTGCTGAGCCATCTGCGCCTGCCGCTGCTGCCGGTCGACGGCTTCAAACGCCCGCCCAGTGGCGCCTTGCTGCACCTCGGGACTTATCCACAGGCGCAGAAGAATCAATTCTATGTCGCGGCCATCGCCCCTTTGGGTCGCCTGGATCCGACGATGCTCAGGGGCGCCGCACAACTCGCTCGCGACTACGGTGACGCCACCTTGCGCTTCACTCCCTGGCAAGGCGTGCTGCTGCCCAACGTCGAAAAACCTCACGCCGTGAGTGAACGCCTGGCGCAACTGGGCTTTCTCTGTTCCATCGACCAACCCCTGGCGCGCCTGACCGCCTGCACCGGCTCCAGCGGCTGCGCCAAGGCACTGGCCGACACCAAGGCCGACGCCCTGCAACTGGCCGTGCTGCAAGCCGGGCATGACGTGCATCTGACAGGCTGCCCACGTTCCTGCGCCGCCGCGCACACCGCGCCAGTCACCCTGCTGGCGGTGAGCCCAGGCCACTACGACCTCTATTTTCGCGATGCAGCCCACCCGGGTTTTGGCCGGCTGCACGCGCGCACTCTTTCCATTGAAGCGGCGGGCGCCCTGTTGCGCGCTTGTCCACGGAGCAACACCGATGATTGATTACATCCGCGACGGTCAGGAGATCTATCGCAACTCCTTCGCCATTATTCGAGCGGAAGCCAAGTTGGACCGCATCCCGGCCGATCTGGAAAAACTCGCGGTGCGGGTGATTCATGCCTGCGGCATGGTCGATGCCATCGACGGCCTGCAATTTTCCGAAGGTGCGGGCAAGGCCGGGCGCGATGCGCTGGCCGCTGGCGCGCCGATTCTGTGTGATGCGCGGATGGTCTCCGAAGGCGTGACCCGCACGCGCCTGCCGGCCAACAACGCGGTGATCTGCACCCTGCGCGACGACAGCGTGCCGGAACTGGCGCGGGAGCTGGGCAATACCCGCTCCGCTGCCGCCCTGGAGCTGTGGCGCCCGCACCTGGAAGGCAGTGTGGTGGTGATCGGCAACGCGCCGACCGCGTTGTTCTACCTGCTGGAAATGCTCGATGCGGGCGCGCCGAAACCGGCGTTGATCCTCGGTTTCCCGGTGGGTTTTGTCGGCGCCGCTGAATCCAAGGCGATGCTGGCCGCTGACAGCCGTGGGGTGCCGTTCGTGATCATGCAAGGCCGCCTGGGCGGCAGTGCCATGGCCGCCGCAGCGGTCAATGCGCTCGCCACGGAGGTGGAATAATGCCGGCACGCGGACGTTTGATCGGTCTGGGCGTGGGCCCCGGCGACCCGGAACTGATCACCCTCAAGGCCCTGCGCCTGCTGCGTGAATCGCCGGTGGTGGCGTACTTCGTGGCCAAGGGCAAGAAGGGCAACGCCTTCGGCATCATCGAGGACCACCTCGTGGCGCAACAGACCCTGATGCCACTGGTGTACCCGGTGACCACCGAGGCACTTCCGGCGCCGCTGTCCTACGAGCAAGTGATCAGCGATTTTTATGACACCGCCAGCGTCGACGTGGCCGCGCATCTGGACGCCGGTCGCGATGTGGCGGTGATCTGCGAAGGTGATCCGTTTTTCTACGGTTCCTACATGTACCTGCATGACCGTTTGGCCGAGCGCTACGAAGCCCAGGTTGTTCCGGGCGTGTGCTCGATGCTCGGCGGCGCTTCGGTGCTTGGCGCACCGTTGGTGTATCGCAACCAGAGCCTCTCCGTGCTGTCGGGCGTGTTGCCTCACAATGACCTCAAGCGCCGCCTGGCGGATGCCGACGCGGCGGTGATCATGAAGCTGGGTCGCAACTTCCCCAAGGTGCGCCAGGTGTTGGAAGAACTCGGCCTGGCCGAGCGCGCGCTGTATGTGGAGCGCGCCACCATGGCCAACCAGAAGATCGTGCCGCTGGATCAGGTCGACCCGTCGTCGTCACCGTACTTCTCGCTGATCATCGTGCCCGGTGAACGGTGGCAAGGGTGATGAGTCCGGCGATTGTCATCCTCGGCCAGGGCAGCCTGGCGACCGCGCGCAGGATCCAGCAGGTTTACCCTGGCGCCGTGATCCACGGCTTGGCCGGGCGGGTTGACGGTGCGGACCAGGCTTACAGCGACTTCGGCGCCACCCTGCGTCAGTTGTATCAGCACGGCACACCGCTGATTGCGCTGTGCGCGGCCGGTATCGTCATCCGCACCTTGGCTGCGCTGCTGCTGGAAAAAGGCGAAGAACCGGCCGTGCTGGCCGTTGCCGAAGACGGCAGTGCCGTGGTGCCGCTGCTCGGCGGCCTGGGTGGCGTGAACGTGATGGCGCGGGACATTGCGGCCGCACTTGATGTGGCCGCTGCGATCACCACCAGTGGCGAACTGCGCTTCGGCACCTGCCTGCTCAACCCGCCGGCCGGTTATGAGTTGGCGGATCTGGAGTTGGGCAAGCGCTTCGTCTCCGACCTGCTGGCCGGCGAAAGCGTACGTATCGAAGGCGCGGCGCCGTGGCTGGGTCAAGCGAATTTGCCCCAGGACCAGCAAGCGCGCCTGGCGATTCACGTAGGCAGCGCCGAGCGCGTGCCGGCTGCCAATGAATTGCTGATCTATCCGAAGACGGTGTCAGTCACCTGCAAACCGGGTGTGGAGTTGGCTGCGCGGGTGCGAGCGGCGTTGCATGACGCAGGCATCGCCGTGCAATCCCTGGCGTGCCTGCTGGCCAGCGACACGCAGATGGCCGAGGCGTCGCTGCATGAAGCCGCATCGGCATTGGCGGTGCCGCTGCGTTTCGCCAGCGTTATTCAGGATGCCGACATCGTGATTGACGTCGCCGAGCAGCCGTTGAACCTGTCGCAGGTGGGCCGCCCGCGTGGCCGCCTCGCCGTGATCGGCCTCGGCCCCGGCGCCGCCGAGTTGATGGTGCCGGCGGTGAAGGCCGAACTGGCGCGCTGCACCGATGTGTTGGGCTATGAAACCTACGTGCGCATGGCCGGGCCATTTCGCGACGATCAGATTCAGCACTGCACCGACAACCGCGAAGAAATGCAACGCGCACGCCATGCCTTCGAACTGGCCGCTCAGGGCCGTTCGGTGGTAGTGGTGTCGTCCGGTGACCCTGGCGTGTTCGCCATGGCGGCGGCGGTGATCGAGGCGTTGCACGAGTCCAGCGATCCGGCCTGGCATCAGGTCGACCTGGAAATCCTGCCAGGTGTCTCGGCCTCCCTGGCCACCGCTGCCCAGGCGGGCGCGCCGCTGGGGCATGACTTCTGCGTGATGTCGCTGTCGGACAACCTCAAGCCGTGGTCGATCATCGAAAAACGCCTGGACCTCGCGTCCCAGGCCGACCTGGCCCTGGCGTTCTATAACCCGATTTCGCGGTCACGGCCGTGGCAACTGGGCCGTGCCCTGGAAATCGTCGCGTTGCACCGCACGCCGCAAACACCGGTGGTGCTGGGCCGCGATATCGGCCGACCGGGTCAGACCTTGCGTGTCACTACCCTGGGGCAACTCACTCCGGACCAGGTGGACATGCGCACCATGGTGCTGATCGGCTCGTCCACCACTTGCACATTCGCGCGAGCCGGTGGTGGTGAGTGGGTCTATACGCCACGCTGGTATGGTGAGAAACCCATCTCCTGAAAATGGCCTGCTGGCTGTCAGAAAGCTCCGAATAACACAGGGATTACTCTGCTGTTGTTCGGGGCTTTTTCTTTTTTGTGCGACGAAAAAACGAAGGCTCGCAGGTGTCCCGTGTGATTGCTGGGCGCTGGTTTCAGGTGTGTTTTGCCAAGGGATGTTTGTCGCCTGGAACGCGCATCGGCCACTGGACTAGTGTGCAGGTAAGCCCCATGTGGGGTGCTTGTGGAGAACCGAAAATGGAGCAACATCACAGAAGGATCAACAACACAAAACGGCGCAAGTTGATTGCCGCCTACACATTACCGAGGGCGCCTGGCGCGCAACCCTCATTGCCGCCGCTCGACACGGGGGACGACTGCAACGCGGCAGTGGTCAACAACAGTGTGATGTCGTTCGCCGAGGGGCTGTCGGGCCTGAACCGGGAATACATCCGCAAAAGCTACCTGTTGGCCAGCAGTTACGTCAGTGATGTCTTGAAGACCCCGCGAGGTACCGAGGCCTGGTACGACGAATTTATCAAGGTGATGATCAGCCTGGGCTGGCTGCCGGTGCGCAGCCGTTTCGAGCGGGTTTCACATTCGGGTAAGGGCCTGTCGGTGCAATTGGCGGCCCTGAACATCATCGCCACGATGCTGGCGTCGATGTCGGTTTCGGGGCCATTGGTCGCAGCGCTGCCGAAACTGGCGGCCGATGCGTTGGAGGCCATGAAGCAGCAACCGGCGTCCTTCGAGTTGTTCAGGCGCAACAGTACGCTGCACCAGGGCGGTGATTTCGGCCTGGCGTCCTGTGTCGAAGCGGGCGGCGAATTGACGATGGTGCTGGTGACCTACAGCACCCAGAGCGTGAGCAAACAGGTGGGATTGCCGTTCCTTGAGTGGGACAGCGCTTCGGTCGAGGCCTTCAGCGGGCAGACCTGCCTGGTGCTGAGCACCTCGGTGGTCAACGAAAAAACCATCCAATTGATGCGCGAGAGTGCGGGCGACAAGGTGCAGTCGGCGATTGCCAAGTACCGGATCTAAGGCACCAGATAACCCCGTACGCCGGTAAAGATAATTTGCGCGGCAAGGGCGCACACAAACAGGCCCATCAACCGGCTGACAATCTGCAGGCCCTGGTCACCGAGAATCCGTTCGATACGGTTGGACAGATACAGCACCACGCCAACCGTGAGGCTGGCCAGGGCGATGCTGAGGATGGCGGTGATCTTGTCATCCCAGTGCGGCTGGCTGACGCCCATCACCAACAACGCACCGATGGTGCCGGGGCCGACGGTGAGGGGAATGGTCAGCGGTACGATGGTCACGTCCTGCTGCACATTGTCGGTCTGCACCGCTGACTTGCCTTGGGCCATGCCCAGGGCCGAGATAAACAACACACTGCCGGCGCCGATGCGAAACGCATCCACGGTGATGCCGAACACACTGAAAATCACCCGGCCGAACAGGTAGAGCAGCACACTCGACACCAGGGTCGCCAACGCTACCTTCCAGGCCAGTCGCCGGCGTTCTTTGCTGGAGTAGCCACGGGTCAGGCTGATAAAGCAGGACAGCACGAAGAACGGGCTGTAGAGCACCAGCATTTTCAGGTAGACGCTGAATAACACGTGGAGCATGGAGGTAGCTCGCGGCAGGAAAAGTGTGGAGAGTCTATCAGGCGGTACGCTCCAGGTCAGGAAGGCGCGTGCTCCGCCCGCTGTTGACGCTGCGCGACCCAGAATTCCACCAGCTCACGCAACTGCGACAACTCCACCGGCTTGGCCATATGCCCATCCATCCCAGCCTGGCGCGCGCGTTCTTTGTGTTCCGAAAGGATATGCGCCGTGAGCGCCACCACCGGTGTGCGAATGCGCTGGTGGCTGACTTCCCACGCCCGCAGCTGCTGGGTGGCCGAGAAGCCATCGAGGATCGGCATTTCACAGTCCATCAATACCAGGTCATAACGCTGGGCCTTCATCGCCTCCAGCGCTTCTTCGCCGTTGCTGGCGGTGTCCGGATTGAGGTTGAGCTTGCCGAGCATGCCGCGAATCACTTTGGTGGAGATGCTGTTGTCTTCGGCGACCAGGATCTTGAAATCGCTGGGCACGGTAATCGCCGCCGGGGCGTTGAGTGAGACGCGCAGCGCCACGCCGCCTTTGCTGCGCTGGTTCAGCTCATCGGCCAGGGTGGTCTTGAGGGTGTAACCGGCGACCGGCTTGGCGAGGATGCGTTTGATCCCACAGTTGCGCGCGATGATCTTGCTTGGCGCGTTGCTGATGCCGGTGAGCATGATCAGCAGGATGTCGTGGTTCAGGCTCGGGTCTTCCTTGATCTTTGCCGCCAGTTGCATGCCGGTCATGCCGGGCATGTTCTGGTCCAGCAGCACGACGTCGAAGTAGTCGCGCAGGTGCGCCTTGGTGCGCAGCAAGGCCAGGGCTTCCTTGCCTGAGGGCACCGCGCTGACGTTCAGGCCCCAGGCGGTGCATTGCTGCACCAGCACTTTGCGGCAGGTGTCGTTGTCGTCCACCACCAGCACGCGGGCGTCCTTGAGCGGGCCATCGAGGTCGGAGGTGGGGTGCTCCAGGCGTTCCGGGTCCAGTGGCAGGGTCAGCCACAAGGTACTGCCCTGGTGACTGCCGCTCTTGATACCGAATTCGCCGTTCATCAACAGGATCAGTTGGCGGGCGATCACCAAGCCCAGGTGGCCGCTCAGACGGGTGGCCGAGAGGAAATTCTTGCTGTGCAGTTCGCTGTGCAGGAGTGCGTCGCGCTCGGCGGCTTCCATCGGCAGGCCGCTGTCCTGCACGGCAATGCGCAGGCGGGGCTTGGTGCTGCGGTCGTCCAGGGCGACCACGATCAGGACTTCGCCTTCATCGGTTTTGTGCAGGGCGTTTTCCAGCAGGCTCAGCATCGCCTGGCGCAGGCGCGTCGGGTCCCCGCTGATGACGCGCGGCACCTGGGGCTGGATAAAACTGATCAGCTCGACATTCTGCTGCTCGGCCTTGGCGCGGAAGATGCTCAGGCAGTCTTCGATCAGGGCATTGAGGTCGAACTGCACGTCATCCAGTTCGATCTGCCCGGATTCAAGCTTGGAAATATCGAGGATTTCATTGATCAGTGTGAGCAGCTCGTTGCCGGCGCTGTGGATAGTCTGCACGTAGTCGCGCTGCTTCACCGACAGCGGCGTGCCCAGCAGCAACTCGGTCATGCCCAGCACGCCGTTCATGGGGGTGCGTATTTCGTGGCTGATCTTGGCCAGGAACTCGGCCTTGGCGGCGATCTCGGCATTGCTGGCGGCCAGGTCGCGGCTGAGGCTGAAACGGGCCTCGACAATCGCACGCTGGCGTTCGCCCAGGGCCAGGCTCATCAACAAGCCACTGAGGCAGATAAACGCCAGCAGCGTGATGATCAACCCCTGAGGCGACACCATCGTCAGGCCCAGCAGGGCTGGGAGGATGATCAGCGTGCCAATGTTGAACACCACCATGCCCGCCACGAACAAGCGCGCCGGGCGGTAGCCTTTCTGCCAGTGATAAGCCGAGACAAACAGCATGCTCAGGCCGGCCAGGGCCACCAGGGCGTAGGTGATGATGTTCAGCGGCAGGGTGTTGACGAACAACAGCAGCAGGCCGCACAGCACGATAAACAGGATGTCGGCCATCAACACTTTGTTCAGCGGGTGCGGGCCCAGGGGCATGAAGAAACGATAGGCGAACATCAGCCCGCACGGCGCGGTCAGCAGCAAGGCCAGGTAGGCGCCGGGGGTCTGGATCGCATGCCAGTTCGGTAGCCATGGGCCTACCAGGTTGAGCAGCAGCGCCAGGCTGAGCATCAACAGCAGTTCACAGGCCGCCAGCCACAGGCTGCTGCGCGAGCGGTGGTAAGCGAAGCGCGAGAGGTTGTGCAGGATCAGCATCAGCAGGCAGCCGAACAGCAGGCCGTAGATCAGCGTCTGGGTCTGGTCGGCGGCCGCCAGCACGGCCGGTTCCAGGGTGATATAGGGACGCAGTTCGTGTTCCGAGACCAGGCGCAGGTAGACGTCGAGAGGCTTCTGGCTCTGGGGCATTGGCAGCATGAAATCGCTGCTGGGTAGCGGGCGTTCCGCCTGGGGCTGGCGGGCGCCGGTGCTTTGTTGCTCGACCAGGCTGTCGCCGTCCAATACATACAGGCTCAGGTGCGACAGGTCCGGGGCGAATACCCGCAGCACTTGCTCGTGCTTGCCGGGCTGCAGCTTGAAACGTACCCACAACGCACCGTCGGGCTGCGCAGCGGTCACGCGGTCCAGTTCGATGGGGCTGAATTGATTGGTGTAGCGCGGGGAACGGATGTCGCTCAGTTGCAGGTCGGCCTGTTCATCAAGCAATACTGCCCAACCACTGCCTTGTGCAGCGGCCTGGGCCGGGAACAAGCAGAGCAGTGTCAGCAGGCTGACAGTGAAACCTATGGCGATCCTGAGCCAGCGCACGGCGAAATCCCTTCGTAGGTTGATGCACGGGTTAACTATGCGCGGGGAGGCCTGTAGACGGCAAGGGCCAGAGGCCCTTGCCTAACCGAACGGATAGCTAGTGTTACTGAGTTTCGCCACGTTCACGGGCAATGGCGCGGTAGCCGATGTCCGTGCGGTAGAAGCAGCCTTTCCAGTCGATCTTCTTGGCCAGTGCATAAGCCTGTTGCTGCGCAGCGTCGACACTGGCGCCCATTGCGGTAGCGCACAGTACACGACCGCCGGCCGTCACAACCTTGCCATCCTTGAGCGCGGTGCCCGCATGGAACACCTTGCCTTCCAGCGTTGCGGCAGCATCGAGGCCTTCGATCACATCGCCTTTGGCGTAGTCGGCAGGGTAACCACCGGCCGCCAGCACAATGCCGACGCTCGGGCGTGGATCCCATTGTGCTTCAACCTTGTCCAGGGCTTGCGCCAGGGCGGCTTCCACCAGCAGGACCAGGCTCGATTGCAGGCGCAGCATCACCGGTTGGGTTTCCGGGTCGCCGAAGCGGCAGTTGAACTCGATGACTTTCGGGTTACCGGCCTTGTCGATCATCAGGCCGGCGTACAGGAAACCGGTGTACACATTGCCTTCGTCGGCCATGCCGCGCACGGTCGGCCAGATCACCAGGTCCATCACACGCTTGTGCACGTCTGCGGTGACCACCGGGGCAGGGGAGTAGGCACCCATGCCGCCGGTGTTCGGGCCAGTGTCGGCGTCGCCGACGCGTTTGTGGTCCTGGCTGGTGGCCATCGGCAGCACATTCTTGCCGTCGACCATCACGATAAAACTGGCTTCTTCGCCGTCGAGGAATTCCTCGATGACCACACGCGAACCGGCTTCACCAAAGGCATTGCCGGCGAGCATGTCGCGCACGGCGTCTTCGGCTTCCTGCAAGGTCATGGCAACGATCACGCCTTTGCCAGCGGCCAGGCCGTCGGCCTTGATCACGATCGGTGCACCTTTTTCACGCAGATAGGCCAGGGCCGGCTCGATCTCGGTGAAGTTCTGGTAGTCGGCAGTCGGGATCTTGTGACGCGCCAGGAAATCCTTGGTGAAAGCCTTGGAGCCTTCCAGTTGTGCAGCGCCAGCGGTCGGGCCGAAGCAGTCCAGGCCACGGCTGCGGAACAGGTCCACAACGCCAGCGACCAGAGGGACTTCCGGGCCGACGATGGTCAGGGACACATTCTTTTCAGCAAAGTCGGCCAGTTGTTCAAGGGCCAATACGTCGATGGCGACGTTTTCGCACTTGGCTTCAATGGCGGTACCGGCGTTGCCGGGAGCGACGAAAACTTTCTGGACGCGCGGGTCCTGGGCAACTTTCCAGGCCAGGGCGTGTTCACGGCCACCGCTGCCAATGATCAATACATTCATTTCAAAAACCTCAAATTCTGTAAGGCGCTGCACGAGCGCTTCAGTGTGGAGCTGAACTTATGTAGTGAGCGGGCTTGCCCCGCGCTGGGCTGCGAAGCAGCCCCAATCAACAAGAACGCAGGGCATCAGATACGGCGCGGATTGCTGTTTTGGGGCCGCTTCGCAGCCCAGCGCGGGGCAAGCCCGCTCACCACAAAGCCCTTTCCCACATTTGGATCAGTGACGGAAGTGGCGCATGCCGGTGAAGACCATGGCAATGCCGGCTTCATCAGCAGCGGCAATCACTTCAGCATCACGCATCGAGCCGCCCGGTTGGATCACGGCGGTCACGCCGGCCTTGGCGGCATTGTCCAAACCATCACGGAACGGGAAGAACGCATCGGATGCCATCACCGAACCTACAACCTGCAGGCCGGCGTGCTCAGCCTTGATCGCGGCGATACGCGCCGAGTTCACGCGGCTCATCTGGCCGGCGCCGACGCCGATGGTCTGGCGGTTCTTGGCGTAGACGATGGCGTTGGATTTAACGTATTTGGCCACTTTCCAGGCGAAGATCAGGTCGTTGATCTCTTGCTCGGTCGGGGCGCGCTTGGTCACGACTTTCAGGTCTTCGCTGCCGATCATGCCGATGTCGCGGCTCTGTACCAGCAAGCCGCCATTGACGCGCTTGTAGTCCCAGGCTGCAGCGCGGTCAGCCGACCATTCGCCACAGGCCAGCAGGCGCACGTTGGCTTTTGCGGCAACAATGGCGCGCGCTTCTTCGCTTACCGAAGGGGCGATGATCACTTCAACGAACTGACGCTCGACGATGGCCTTGGCGGTCTCGGCGTCCAGTTCACGGTTGAAGGCGATAATGCCGCCGAACGCCGACTCGGTGTCGGTGGCGTAGGCCAATTCGTACGCCTGGCGGATGCCGCCTTCAGCGTCCGGGCTCACGGCCACGCCGCACGGGTTGGCGTGCTTGACGATCACGCAGGCCGGCTTGACGAAGCTCTTCACGCATTCCAGCGCGGCATCGGTGTCGGCCACGTTGTTGTAGGAAAGTTCTTTGCCTTGCAGCTGGGTCGCGGTGGCGATGCCCACTTCGGCAGGCTTGGCTTCCACGTAGAACGCCGCGCTCTGGTGCGGGTTCTCGCCGTAGCGCATTTCCTGGGCCTTGATGAACTGGCTGTTGAAGGTACGCGGGAACTGGCTGCGGCCTTCTGTGCTGAGGGTTTCGGCGGCCTGGTTCACGGTGCCCATGTAGTTGGCGATCATGCCGTCGTAGGCGGCGGTGTGTTCGAACGCCTTGAGCATCAGGTCAAAGCGCTGGGCGTAGGTCAGGCCGCCGGCTTTCAGGCTTTCGAGCACTTGGGTGTAGTCGCTGGCGTTGACCACGATGGCCACGTCTTTGTGGTTCTTGGCGGCCGAGCGCACCATGGTCGGGCCGCCGATATCGATGTTTTCGATAGCGGTCGGCAGGTCGCAGCCTGGCTTGTTGATGGTGGCTTCGAACGGGTACAGGTTGACGGCCACCAGGTCGATCGGCTTGATGCCGTGCTCGGTCATGATGGCGTCGTCGATACCGCGACGGCCAAGGATGCCGCCGTGGATTTTCGGGTGCAGGGTCTTGACCCGACCGTCCATCATTTCTGCGAAACCGGTGTAGTCCGCGACTTCTACTGCGGCCACGCCGTTGTCCTGCAGCAGTTTGAAGGTCCCGCCCGTGGAGAGGATTTCCACGCCCAGGGCTTCCAGCTCCCGGGCAAATTCGAGGATCCCGGTCTTGTCGGAGACACTGATCAAGGCGCGGCGGATCGGCAGGCGGGTAGTCTGGTCGGTCATTTCAATTTCCATCAAAAGCAAAGGAGTCAGCAAAAAAG
This sequence comes from Pseudomonas arvensis, assembly GCF_056688935.1. Taxonomy (NCBI): domain Bacteria; kingdom Pseudomonadati; phylum Pseudomonadota; class Gammaproteobacteria; order Pseudomonadales; family Pseudomonadaceae; genus Pseudomonas; species Pseudomonas arvensis. Next base: position 689,395 of record NZ_CP162038.1, read on the forward strand.
GCGACCGGTTTTACGCGGGCGCCTTTCTGGTTTGATTGAATGCTTACAGCAAATCGTATTGCTTGAGCTTTTTGCGCAAGGTGCCACGGTTGAGGCCCAGCAGCTCACTGGCTTTGGTCTGGTTGCCCTTGACGTAGTTCATCACGCATTCGAGCAAGGGCGCCTCGACTTCGGAGAGCACCAGGTTGTACACGTCCGTGACGGAAGCGCCCTCAAGGTGGGCGAAATAATTATGCAGCGCCTTCTCGACACTCCCGCGAAGGGTCTGGCCTTCTTCGCTCGGCGTGTTGAGGTGCTGTTTCAAATTGACGTTGTCGCTCACGGGTGTTGTTCCACTCACTAAAGTCTCGGTCATCATCGTCATGCGGCCACCCCTTCTCCGTCCCCTGCTCTCAGGCTCTTGTCTCGTTCGGCAAAAAACTCACGAACGGCGGTGACCTGTGCTTGCGTTTCATCCAAACGATTGAATCCGGCGCGAAACTCCCTGGCGCCCGGCAGGGTTGCGAGATACCAACCCACATGCTTGCGAGCAATGCGCACGCCCATCACATCCCCATAGAAGGTGTGAAGTGCAGCCAGATGCTCAAGCAGAATACGTTCCACTTCGACCAATTCCGGCCCCGGCAAGACTTCACCGGTACGCAGGAAATACTCGATCTCACGAAAAATCCACGGGCGCCCTTGGGCGGCCCGGCCAATCAACAAGCCATCGGCACCGGTTGCGTGCAGTACGCGCCGGGCTTTTTCGGCTGAGTCGATGTCGCCATTGGCAAACACCGGCATCGACACCGCCTGCTTGATCGCGGCGATGGTGTCGTACTCGGCTTCACCGGTATACAGATCGGCGCGTGTGCGGCCATGGACCGCCAGCGCTGTAATACCTGCCTGTTCGGCGATCTTCGCCACCGTCAGGCCGTTCTTGTTGTCCCGGTCCCAGCCGGTACGGATCTTCAGGGTTACCGGCACATCCACTGCGGCGACAACGGCCTGCAGGATCTCGGCAACCAACTGCTCATCTTTCAATAGCGCGGAACCGGCGGCCTTGTTGCAGACCTTCTTGGCCGGGCAGCCCATGTTGATGTCGATGATCTGTGCGCCCAACTCCACGTTGGCTCGGGCCGCATCCGCCAGCATCTGCGCATCACCGCCGGCGATCTGTACCGAGCGGGGCTCGGGATCACCTTCGTGGATCATGCGCATCCGCGATTTGCGGGTGTTCCACAAGCTCATGTCGCTGGTGACCATTTCCGAGACTACAAGACCCGCGCCCAAACGTTTGCACAGCTGACGAAAGGGCTGGTCGGTGACACCCGCCATCGGGGCGAGGATCAAGCCGTTCTGCAATGTGTATGGGCCGATGCGTACCGCCGACATAGGACTTCCCTGTTGTGGGGCCGGATCATTAGAGTTCGAAAAAGGGTTGGCATGATACCCGCTCTCGATGACTGGATAAAGGCTGGATTGGATAAAATCTGAACAGTTATTTCTTTATCGCCGCCGGTTTGGATGCGCGGCGCCAAGTCAATAATCCACCGTCAAGCTTCGGTGAGTGGGTCGGTTCACTCGGGCGAGTGGAAGCTCAGGCTGTAATTCACGGCTTTGTTGCCCGGATCCAGGATGTCCAGGGAGATATGGATCGGGGTCTGCGATGGCATTTCGCTCACGCCGGCCAACTCGCCGCTGAGGTATTCGGCGGGTTTGAAGCGACGACTGGCAATCAGGCCGCCATTGAGGTCGGCAAAACGCAGCTCCAGCAGGGGGAAGGGCTGGGAGAACGTCGCGCGGTTGTAGATGATTGCATCCACCACCAGCGCCCCGGCGAATTCCGGGTGGCTGCGCACTACCAGGTTGCTGCTCTTGATGTGGGCGATATCGACCCGTGATGGCACCTTGCAGCCCAGTGTGGGGCACAGTTGCTGGAACCACGGGCGGTAAGCGTCCTGGCGCGCCAGGTCGTCGAACTGGTAGGCGATGTATTGGCCTGCCAACCCCGCGGCGGCGATCAGCACCAGCAGTATCCAGATTAAGCGGCGGCCCCAGCCCTGTGGGCGCTTTTGCGCGTACAGGTGCAGCGGGTCGTCTTCGAGGTCCTGGAGCAGTTCGTCGTGAACGCCGGCGTCGGGGCGCGGGCGCTTGCGACGCAACTGGGGGCGCTCCTCGGGTTCCGGCTCGTCCGCCGCCTGGGTGAGCGGGGTGAACGGTGGGTCGAGGTCTTCATCTTCGGGGGCTGCACGCAGTGGCGGCTCGTCGTCGATATCGTCGATGTGCTGCGACATGGACGGCTCGGTGCGCTGCTTTGTCGCAGGGGCGTTGCTCGGTTCCGACTCGTCTTCCGGGGCTTTGGTACGCTCTTCAGGCGGATCGCTGAACAGGCTGGCCGCCCATTTTTCTTCTTCGGCCTTGACGGTTTCGCGGCTGGCGCTGAGGGCGTCTTCCTTCTGGCGGCGCTCTGCACCCGGTTGGCGACGTTCCGCGCCCACGGGCAGCGTGTGCTGAATCTCGCGGCGCTCCAGCTTGGCCAGTTCTTCGTCCAGGTCCAGGTTGTCGAGGTCCAGCTCTTCGGCGGTCCACTGTTTCTGGCTGATGGCGCGGGGCGCCTCAGGGGGCAGCGCGATTTCCGGTTGTTCAGGCGCCGGGGCCTGGGCGCGCTGCTCCAGCAGCTGGCGAGCCGCGTTGAACACTTGCAGGCACGAGCCGCAGCGCACCACGCCACGGGCCACGCTCAATTGAGCGTGGTTGACGCGAAAGCGTGTTTGGCAATGCGGGCACTGGGTGACGAAACTGTCGGTCATGCGGCCATCCGATTCAGGCAAGCGCTCATTCTAGCGCCGACGCCCGCTGATGCGTACCCAGCCATCGCGGTTGGCGATCGGATCCAGCTCGAAATCCTGAGCATACGCGGCAGCAACGTCTTCGCCTTGCTCGGCGAGGATGCCCGACAGCGCCAGGCGCCCGCCCGGCTTGACCAGGCTCGACAGTTGCGGCGCCAGGGAAACCAGCGGCCCGGCGAGGATATTCGCCACCAGCACATCGGCCTGGACCTGCGGCAGGTCTTCAGGCAGGTAGAGTGGGAATTTATCTTCAGGAATATGGTTGCGCCCGGCGTTATCGCGCGAGGCTTCCAGGGCCTGCACGTCGATGTCGGTGCCCACGGCTTGCTTGGCGCCCAGCAACAGCGCGGCAATCGCCAGGATCCCCGAGCCGCAGCCGAAATCCAGCACGTGGCTGTCGGTCAGGTCCTGGCCGTCGAGCCATTCCAGGCACAGTGCGGTGGTGGGGTGGGTGCCGGTGCCGAACGCCAGGCCTGGGTCCAGCAGCAGGTTCACCGCATCAGGCTCTGGTGCGGCATGCCAGCTCGGTACGATCCACAGGCGCTGGCCGAAACGCATCGGCTGGAAGTTATCCATCCAGCTGCGTTCCCAGTCCTGGTCTTCGATCACTTCGCTGTGATGCTCGGGCAGCGGGCCACCGGTGAGCAGCTCCATATGGGCCAGCACGGCGGCAGCATCGGTGCCGTCTTCGAACAGGGCCAGCAGGTGGGTGTGGGACCACAGCGGAGTGGTGTTGAGTTCCGGCTCGAAAATCGGCTGGTCTTCGGCGTCCATGAAGGTCACCGAGACGGCGCCCACTTCGAGGAACGCGTCTTCGTAGGTTTCGGCTTGTTCTGGGCTGATGGCGAGACGGACTTGCAGCCAAGGCATGGCGGGCACCTTTGAAAAAATGAGTGTGCGACGGCAGGGTCGCGAAAGGGCGCAAGTTTACGCGAGAGCAGGGCATAAGACGACTGTACTGACTGAACACAAATCAAATGTGGGAGGGGGCTTGCCCCCGATTGCAGTGTGTCAGTATCAATATCTGTAACTGATCCACCGCTATCGGGGGCAAGCCCCCTCCCACATTTGTACTGCGTATGGCCTGAAAGTTGGGGCCCGGAAACAACAAAGCCGCCCGAAGGCGGCTTTGTTGGGTGGAGCACTTACTGGTCGGCCAGTTTGTGTTCCAGGTAGTGAATGTTCACACCACCTTCGCAGAAGCCTTCATCACGAACCAGGTCCCGGTGCAGTGGGATGTTGGTCTTGATGCCGTCGACCACGATTTCGTCCAGGGCGTTACGCATACGGGCCATGGCCTCGTCGCGGGTCGCGCCCCAGGTGATCAGCTTGCCGATCAGGGAATCGTAGTTGGACGGAACCTTGTAGCCGCTGTACAGGTGCGAATCCACACGTACGCCGTTGCCGCCGGGCGCGTGGAAATGCTTGACCAGGCCAGGACTCGGCATAAAGGTTTTCGGGTCTTCGGCGTTGATCCGGCACTCCAGGGAGTGGCCGTGGATCTTCACGTCGGCCTGGGTGAACGACAGCACGTTGCCAGCGGCGATGCTCAGCATCTCCTTGACGATGTCGATACCGGTGACCATCTCCGAAACCGGGTGCTCTACCTGCACGCGAGTGTTCATCTCGATGAAGTAGAAGCGGCCGTTTTCGTAGAGGAACTCGAAGGTGCCGGCGCCACGATAGTTGATATCGATGCATGCCTTGACGCAGCGAGCCAGCACTTCTTCGCGGGCTTGCTCATCGAGGCCCGGTGCCGGTGCTTCTTCCAGTACCTTCTGGTGACGACGTTGCAGCGAGCAATCGCGGTCGCCCAGGTGGATGGCGTGGCCCTGGCCGTCGGACAGTACCTGGACTTCCACGTGACGTGGGTTGGTCAGGTACTTCTCCAGGTAGACCATCGGGTTGCCGAACCAGGCGCCCGCTTCGGAGCGGGTCTGCTTGGCGGCTTCGATCAGGTCTTCTTCCTTGTGCACCACACGCATGCCGCGACCACCACCGCCACCGGCGGCCTTGATGATCACCGGGTACCCGACTTCGCGACCAATGCGCAGCGCGGTTTCCTCGTCTTCCGGCAGTGGGCCGTCGGAGCCAGGAACGGTTGGCACGCCGGCCGCGATCATGGCGTCCTTGGCCGAGACCTTGTCGCCCATCAGGCGAATGGTTTCGGCTTTCGGGCCGATGAAGGCAAACCCGGACTTTTCCACCTGTTCGGCGAAATCGGCGTTTTCCGCGAGGAAGCCGTAGCCAGGGTGGATGCCATCAGCGCCGGTCACTTCAGCAGCGGCGATGATGTTCGAGACTTTCAGGTACGAGTTCGTGGCCAGTGGCGGGCCGATGCAGATGCTTTCGTCCGCCAGTTTCACGTGCATCAATTCGGTATCGGCCGTCGAGTAAACAGCGACGGTCTTGATGCCCTCTTCCTTACAGGCGCGCAGGATCCGCAGCGCGATCTCGCCGCGGTTGGCGATCAGGACTTTTTGCAGTTTCTTCGCAGGTTTCAACATCGAAGGCGCTCCGCGGTTCAAACGATGGTGAACAGCGGCTGGTCGTACTCAACCGGCTGACCGTTTTCTACCAGGATGGATTCGATGACGCCGGCTTTTTCAGCGGTGATGTGGTTCATCATTTTCATCGCTTCAACGATGCAAATGGTGTCGCCCACTTTCACGGTCTTGCCGACTTCAACGAAGGCTGGCGAGGTCGGAGCCGGGGTGCGGTAGAAAGTACCGACCATTGGCGACTTGACCACGAAGCCGTTCAGAACAGGCGCGGCCGGGGCAGCAGGTGCAGCAGCGGCAGCGGCTGGCGCGGCGGCAGGTGCAGCAGCCGGAGCCGGTGCTTGCATCTGTGGCGCGTAGAACTGTTGAGCCGGGGTCTTGCTGTGGCGGCTGATCCGTACGGACTCTTCGCCTTCCTTGATTTCCAGCTCGTCGATGCCGGACTCTTCCAGCAGTTCGATCAATTTCTTAACTTTACGGATATCCATGAATCATCAACTCCCAAGGGTCGGTCAGGGGCGCTTGGCCGGTTGTTCAAGTTGTTCCAGGGCGGCCTCCAGGGCCAGTCGGTAACCGCTGGCGCCAAGGCCGCAGATCACACCTACCGCTACGTCGGAGAAGTAAGAGTGATGGCGGAAAGCTTCGCGTTTATGCACGTTCGATAAATGCACTTCGATGAATGGGATGCTCACCGCCAGCAGCGCGTCACGTAATGCAACACTTGTATGCGTAAAAGCGGCGGGATTGATCAGGATAAAGTCCACGCCTTCGCCGCGCGCGGCATGGATGCGATCAATCAATTCGTACTCGGCATTGCTTTGCAGGTAGAGCAGATGGTGGCCGGCAACACGAGCCCGCTGCTCCAGATCGAGGTTGATCTGATCCAGGGTCACAGCCCCGTAGACGCCCGGTTCGCGGGTGCCAAGCAGGTTCAGGTTGGGTCCGTGAAGAACCAGTAAGGTCGCCATCGGCTGTTCCTTGTTATTGATGGGAGTACGGCAGAACCCGGCGACTATGCCGCAAAGCCTTTGTGACTGTCCAGTTCTATGCAGTAGGCAGCACGATTAGCGAGGATTGCGCAAAATTTGTGACTGGGGCCTTAGATCTGGTCATCGAGATCAAGTGTGGGAGGGGGCTTGCCCCCGATAGCGGTGCATCAGCCAACACATGCAGTGGCTGACACTCTGCAATCGGGGGCAAGCCCCCTCCCACATTTGATCTTCATAGGGCGCGGGATTGGGTCATACGCGAAAGGCTTGGACTGCGGTGTTGAGCTGCCCACCCAGCACCAGCAGATGCTCTCCCTGGCTACGCCCTTGCCCGATGCGCAGCAAATTATCCTCACCCAATTGATGAATCCGCTCGCTGTTATCGCGAATCTCACTCACCGCGCCACTCTGCTGCGCGGTCACGTCGGCAATCCGCACAGCCGTGTCGGAAATGGTCTGGATCGCCCCGACGATTTCATCCAGCGCTCCATCCGCCGCCTGGGCTTGCTGGGCGGTGGCTTCGGCGTGTTCGACCTGGGCGCGCATGCCTTCCACTGACTGGTGGGCTGCGTTTTGCAGGCCGCTGATCAAGCCCTGGATCTCTGCGGTGGCGCCGGCGGTGCGTTGGGCCAGGGTGCGTACTTCGTCGGCGACCACCGCAAATCCACGTCCGGCCTCGCCGGCGCGGGCGGCTTCGATGGCGGCGTTGAGGGCCAGCAGGTTGGTCTGGTCGGCAATCGAGCGAATCACCGTGAGCACGCCGCCGATGGTGGCGGACTCTTCAGCAAGTTTCTCGATCATCTGTGCGTTTTGCTGCACTTCGCCGACCAATGCATGCAAACCGGTCAGGCTCAGACCGATCACCCGCTGGCCTTGTTCCACTGCCTGGCCCGCGCTGCGGCTGGCGCTGGCGGCCTGGCTGGCATCGCCGGTCACTTGCTGGATGGTGGCTTCGAGTTCGCCCAGGGAATCGCGGATCTGCGCGGTGTCCCCGGCCTGGCGTTCGGCGCCGTCGTGCAGGCCGCTGCTCAGTTCGGCGAGGGCGCGGCTGCTGCCGGCCACTTCTTCGGCATTGCCGCGAATGGTGCCCACCAAGTCCACCAGGTAGGCGCGCAAACGGTTGAGGGAGGCTTCGATGTCGTGCAGTTCGCGGTTGGTCTTGCCCAGTGCGATCGGTTGGCTGAAGTTGCCTTCGGCCCAGATCGACAAGGCCGGGGCCAGATTGGTCAGCACCCTTGCCAGGCGGCGTTGCAGGGTGTCGATCAGCAGCGCAATCAGCAGGATCAGGCCGATCATCACCCCTTGCATCAGGCGGACTTCGCTTTGGATAAGGCCATGTTGCGCACGCACCACAGGCTCAAGACCGGCGATGGCCTGTTGTACGGCGTTGATCTTCAGGTGGGTGCTGGCGGCCAGGTCGCTGCGTTGCTGGATCTGTTCACGGGTGCGCTTGAGTTCGGCGGGGTAACGGGTCAGCAGGCTGTTGAGTTCGCGCTTGAGGTCGACACCGGTGTCCTGGGCTTCGGTTTTTTCGCTGTTTTCCAGGCCCATCAGGGCGGAAAAGTCATCGGTACTGGATTCGGTGCTGGCTTTGACGCCGAGCAACGGCAGTTGTCCCAGCGCGTCGGCCTGGGCGCGGATATTGGCGACTTCGCGCTCCACATCATTGGCCAGTTCCGCACGCCCGCTGCTCACCAGCTTGTCGCGGGCCAGGGACAACTTGCCCAGGTGTTGGGACGCGGTCAGTAGCGGTTGAAGGTAGCGCGCACCGTCAGGGGAATTGACGCCCATGGCGTACTGGCTCAACTGGTCCAGGTTGGCGCCCAATTCGCGCTCGGCTTGCAGCAGCAAGGCCTGTGGGTCGCCGGCCAGTTTGCCGGCGGCCAGCAGGTCGGTCTTGCTGAAGGTGTCCAGGGCAGCCAGGCTGGGGCGCAGGTTCTGCGCCAGGTCAGCGGGCAGCTCATCCAGCTGTTGCAGCAGGTTTTCCAGGCTTTGACTGGCGCCGCTCAGGCGCAGGGCATCGCCGCTGGCCAGGTAATCGTCGATATTGCGCGCCGCCTGGTTCTGGAAGGTCTGGGACAGCCCCAGGTAGCGCTCCATCAGCAGATAGGGCCGTTCCAGCGCCCGTTGCGACCACCACAGCGTCGCCCCAAGTGCCAGGCACACGGCCACCAGAAGAAGGGTGTTGAGATTGGTCAGCAGCTTCAGGCGCATGCGTGGTTTCAACCGACAGCAAAAGGTAAGTGCCTGAAGTTATTGCGTTTTCATTACAGCGTTATGACGGAGTCAGTGGATTCTGGTGAAAAGGTGGCACTTTGCTTTGACGTCCGTGCGGCTTGCACGCGATTGCGCCCGGCATGCTTGGCGCGATACAGCGCCTCGTCGGCCTGGGCCGCCATCATCAGGCTGTCGGAGCCGTCGCACAGCTCCACCAGCCCGGCGCTGAACGTGCACCACAAATCCTGAGGCTGTGCCGGGTAATGGATTTCGGCAAAGCGTCCGCGGATTTCATCCAGCACCTTGCAGGCCGACTCCAGGTCGGTGTCGGGCATCACGATGGCGAATTCTTCACCGCCGTAGCGTCCGATAAAGTCGGTCTTGCGCAAGCGCTGCTTGAGGAACAGCGCCAGGCTCTTGATCACGCGGTCGCCCATGGGGTGGCCATGGCTGTCATTGACCCGCTTGAAGTGGTCGATATCAAGCATGGCAAAGCTCAACGGCTTGTTCTCGCGGCGTGCGCGGAAGCTGCAGTCTTCGAGCAATTGCAGGATATGGGTGTGGTTGTACAGCCCGGTCAGGCTGTCGCGCACCATCCGCGCCTTGAGGTGGCGGGCGCGGGCGGCGCGGTTGCGCACGGTGGTGATCAGGTGGCGCGGCTTGATCGGCTTGGTGAGGAAGTCGTCGCCGCCTTCGCTCATCGCATCCAATTGCTTGTCCAGGTCGTCCTCGGCCGACAGGTAAATGATCGGCACGCTCACATAACGGTCGTTATGGCGGATCACCTTGGCCAGTTCTGTGCCGGTGCAGGCGGGCATGTACATGTCGAGGATGATCAGGTCCGGCTGGAAGTCCGCCAGCTCGGCCATGGCCTGGATCGGCTCAATCAAGGTGCGGGTGACGATCCCGGCGCTGTTGAGCAGCCGTTCGGTGTGCAGCGCCTGGGCCCGCGAGTCGTCGATGATCAGCACTTTATAAGGCTCGTACTGGGCGACGCAGGTCAGCACTTCGATTTTTTCCAGCAGGCTGGAGGCTTCCAGTGTGCCGGTCAGAAACTCCTGGCCACCGGCGCGCACGGCAGCCAGTCGGGTCGGTGTGTCGGTTTCGTGCAGGCTGAAAAACAACAGCGGCAGCTTTTGCTCCAGGCCTTCCTGGGCTTCGGCGGCGAGCTTGAGGCCCAGGCCTGCGCCGCAGAAATCCACGTCCATCACGATTGCAGACGGCAGGCGCTCGCTCATTGAGGCGCGAAACGCCGCCACGCTGTCCAGTGACTGGGCGCTCAGGCCAAAGAATTCCAGCTGCTTGGCCAGGCGCTCGGCGCGGTCGTGATCGGCGAGCATCACGTAGATCGGCTTGCGCATCGGTGGCAGGAAGGTCTGTTCCAGCTGGTCGCCCTGACGCAGGCCGGTGCGCGACAGGCGCTGCATCAAACGGTTGAGTTCGGTGATCAACTGGCTGCTGAGACGGCCACGGTTTTCATCCACCGCTTGGAGTGATTCACCGATGTTGCGCGCCAACTGGCCGTGTTCGGGTTGTTCAAAACGCTCGGCAAAGCGCAGCAGGCGCAGGTTGGCCTCGCTGAGCTCGGAGAGGTCGGCGCCAGACCATTCGCTGCGTTGCAGGCGCTGCCAGATCTCAAGAATTTGACGTGCCTGATGAATTACCCGCTGGGCAAAGTGCTGCTTGAGACGCTCACGGCTGGGGTCTTCTGGCTCGGTCATATCCTGACTACTAGTAAGGGTGCATGCTGAGGTCGAACTGATGGCTCTATGCTAGCACCTCTTTTCAGTGGGATGAGTGTCATATGTCAATTAACTGCATGTCGGTGCGATTCAGTTAATGACCTGACGGTCGCGCAGCGTAAAAAGCGTCCATCCTTTATAGTCCAGCGCCACTCCTGCGCCAGTTTGGTGAAAACCCCCGCACCGGCGGGCACGATGGGGTAGGGTTGTGGTCGGAGTGTTTGAACGCACGCCGTCAATTGAAGTGCATGAACTCAAGTGATTGAAAGGATATCGCCATGCTGGACTGGAAAAACCGTGCAGGCAGTGCCAAAGGCCCCGCCCCTGAGCCCAAGTCGGCCAACCGCAGCTATTTTCGTACCCTGCTGATGAGCCGGGCGCTGCTTAGCGTGCTGGGTCTGTACCTGTTGGTCACCGGTGCCCTGGGTTGGTACTGGAGCGAAGAGCCGGCGCTGTTCCCGGTCCAGCAGAACGCGCAAATTGCTGCCGAGAAAGAAGGCAAGCAGATGGTGGTGGGCTACACCACCGTCGAAACCCTCAAGACCGTGGTCGGCACCTTGCTGAACAAACCCGGCGGCTATATCTCCAACGACCGTTTCCCGCCGGGCTTGTGGATGGACAACATGCCAAGCTGGGAGTACGGCGTGCTGGTGCAGGTGCGCGACCTGACCCGTGCCCTGCGTAAAGACTTCGCCCGATCCCAGTCGCAATCGGCCGAAGACGCTGACTTGGCCAAGGCCGAGCCGCGTTTCAACTTCGATAACAAGAGCTGGGTGCTGCCATCGAGCGAGTCGGAGTACCAGGAAGGCATCAACTCCCTGAGCCGCTATGAAGCGCGCCTGTCCGACCCTAACCAGCGCGGCGCGCTGTTTTATGCGCGTGCCGACAACCTGAACAACTGGCTGGGTGATGTGGCTACCCGCCTGGGTTCGTTGTCGCAACGCCTGTCGGCCAGTGTTGGCCGGGTCAAATTGAACACCGCACTCAAAACCGAAGCCCTGGCGCCAGGTGAGGTGCCGCAGGTCGACGAAGAGGTGGTGGAAACCCCATGGATGCAGATCGACAACGTGTTCTACGAAGCCCGTGGTCAGGCGTGGGCACTGTCCCATCTGCTGCGCGCCATCGAAGTCGACTTCGCCGACGTACTGGCCAAGAAAAACGCCACGGTCAGCGTGCGTCAGATCATCCGTGAGTTGGAAGCCTCGCAAGAGCCCGTGTGGAGCCCGATGATCCTCAACGGCAGCGGCTTTGGCGTACTGGCGAACCACTCGCTGGTGATGGCCAACTACATCTCGCGGGCCAACGCAGCGGTGATCGATTTGCGTCAGTTGCTTAACCAGGGTTGATGATGGACGCCACTCAACAGGAGGCCGCGCACCGTGCGGCTTCCGATGCTGAACTGATCTGCTGGGTCGACGAGCAGGACAATCTGCTCGGCACCGTCGTCAGGTCCGACCTTCGCCAGCGGGGCTTGATCGGCCGCTGCACGTTTATCTTCCTGTTCAACTCCGCCGGTGAGCTGTGTGTGCACCGGCGTACCCTGAGCAAAGCCATGTACCCTGGGTTCTGGGACACGGCGGCGGGCGGCATGGTGGCGGCCGGGGAGAGTTATGCAGACTCCGCAGCGCGTGAGCTGGAGGAAGAACTTGGCGTGGGCGGGGTGGAATTGGTGGAGCATGACCATTTCTACTTCGAGGACGGTGACAGCCGTTTGTGGTGCAGATCCTATTCCGCTGTCTGGGATGGGCCCCTGCGTTTACAGCCTGAAGAAGTCATGGAAGCGCGCTTTTTGCCCATCGAGATTGTCCTGCAGGAGGCCGAACAAAAGCCCTACTGCCCGGACGCCCAAGAGGGCCTGCGCCGCTATCTGGCCTCGCGTCGCTAAAGTTGCATAAATTGGCGCTATTTGGCCCTTAGCAAGTTGGCTTTTTGCCGTTACACTGCGCGACTTTTCACCCGAGCCGCCTTGGCGGTTCGGTAGCGCTGCCCCTGCCTGAGTGGGGCTTCGCGGTCGGTCGTGCATGAGCGCGCCGATCAGTCTTCATCCTCCCAAGAGGATTGCCGGTGGCCAAAAAAGCCGCATCCTTCGCCGCCCTTGGTGGCCTGGTATTTTCCACCGATGCAGGTCGACACTGCCCGGACTGTCGTCAGCCCGTGGATTCGTGTATCTGCAAACAGACCCTGATCCCTGAAGGCGACGGTATTGCCCGCGTGCGACGCGAGAGCAAGGGCCGTGGCGGCAAGACGGTGACGACTATCACCGGCGTGCCCCTGGCTGAAGATGCGCTCAAGGAACTGGCCACCGCGCTGAAAAAGCGTTGTGGCACCGGTGGCGCGTTGAAAGACGGCGTCATCGAGATCCAGGGCGATCACGTCGAACTGCTGTTGGCCGAGCTGATCAAGCTCGGTTACAAGGCCAAGAAGTCCGGTGGCTGACAGCCTCTTCCCAACCTGTGTCTAAACTCTGTCCTGCGAGTGAGGTCTACCTTTCTTACAGGCAAATCGTCATTTTCATTCTTTAGACTGCGCCAGCCTCCTTGAGAGGTGGCGCCTTCGCCTTCATTTATAGGGGACTTCGATGTCCGTACGACGCACACGCAAAGACGATGGCAGCCAATGGACAGTTGCGGACAGCCGCAGTGTTTACGGGATCCGCCATTGGGGGGCCGGGTATTTCGCGATCAATGACGCCGGTCGCGTTGAAGTCCGTCCGAACGGCCCGAACAGCACGCCTGTCGACCTTTACGAGCAAGTCGACCAGTTGCGCAAAAGCGGCCTGTCGCTGCCGTTGCTGGTGCGCTTCCCTGACATTCTGCAAGACCGTGTACGCCAACTGACCGGTGCCTTCGACGCCAACATCGAGCGCCTGGAATACCAGAGCAAGTACACCGCGCTGTACCCGATCAAGGTGAACCAGCAGGAAGCGGTGATCGAGAACATCATCGCCACCCAGAACGTCTCCATTGGCCTCGAAGCGGGCTCCAAGCCTGAGCTGCTGGCCGTGCTGGCCCTGGCGCCGAAGGGCGGCACCATCGTCTGCAACGGTTACAAGGACCGTGAGTTCATCCGCCTCGCGCTGATGGGCCAGAAGCTCGGCCACAACGTGTTTATCGTGATCGAGAAAGAATCCGAAGTCGGCCTGGTGATCGAAGAGGCTGCCAGCCTCAAGGTCAAGCCACAGGTCGGCCTGCGTGTGCGGTTGTCGTCCCTCGCGTCGAGCAAGTGGGCGGACACCGGTGGCGAGAAGTCCAAGTTCGGTTTGTCGGCGGCGCAACTGTTGTCCGTGGTCGAGCGCTTCCGCGCCGCAGGCCTGGACCAGGGCATCCGCTTGCTGCACTTCCACATGGGTTCGCAGATCGCCAACCTGGCCGATTACCAGCACGGGTTCAAGGAAGCCATTCGTTACTACGGCGAACTGCGCAACCTCGGCCTGCCGGTGGATCACATCGACGTCGGCGGTGGCCTGGGCGTGGACTACGACGGTACGCACTCGCGTAACGCCAGCTCCATCAACTACGACATGGACGACTACGCCGGTGTGGTCGTGGGCATGCTCAAGGAATTCTGCGACGCGCAGAGCCTGCCGCACCCGAATATCTTCTCCGAAAGCGGCCGTTCCCTGACCGCCCACCACGCCATGCTGGTGGTGCAAGTCACTGACGTCGAGAAACACAACGACGAAATCCCGACCATCGAAAACAAGGAAAGCCTGCCGGAAACCGTGCAGTGGCTGGTGGACCTGCTGGGCCCGACCGACATCGAGATGGTCACCGAAACCTACTGGCGCGCCACTCACTACATGAGCGACGTGGCCACCCAGTACGCCGATGGCAAGCTGACCCTGGCCGAAAAAGCCCTGGCTGAACAGTGCTACTTCGCCGTGTGCCGCCGCCTGCACAACTCGTTGAAAGCCCGCCAGCGCTCGCACCGCCAGGTGCTGGACGAACTCAACGACAAGCTGGCCGACAAGTACATCTGCAACTTCTCGGTGTTCCAGAGCCTGCCGGACACCTGGGCCATCGGCCAGGTATTGCCGATCCTGCCGCTGCACCGTCTCGACGAAGAGCCGCTGCGCCGCGCCGTGCTGCAAGACCTGACCTGCGACTCCGACGGCAAGATCAAGCAGTACGTCGACGAGCAGAGCATCGAGACCAGCCTGCCGGTGCACGGTTTGAACGAAGGTGAAGACTACCTGTTGGGGATCTTCCTGGTCGGCGCCTACCAGGAAATCCTCGGCGACATGCACAACCTGTTCGGTGACACCGACTCGGTGAACATCTACCAGCGCGAAGACGGCTCGGTGTACAGCGCCGGCATCGAGACCCACGACACCATCGAAGACATGCTGCGCTACGTGCACTTGTCGCCGGAGGAGTTGATGACGCATTACCGTGACAAGTGCGCGAGCGCGAAGATCTCTGCGTCGGAACGCACCCAGTTCCTGGACGCCTTGCGCCTGGGGCTGACGCGGTCTTCGTACCTGTCCTCGTAAGCTGAGCTGACACAAGTCCAACTGTGGGAGGGGCGGTGCGATGGCCCCTCCCACAGTGGGAACGCTGCCATTCCTGAGGTTGTGTGGGGGCTGAACGATGTCGAGCAAATGGCTGCAAGTGTTCACCCTGGCAATGGCTGCTTTCATGGCGGCCTGCTCGCCGATCAAAGTGCTCAATGCACTGACACCCTGCGACACCTTCACCAAAACTTCCGCCATCGCCTACGGCGACAATCCCCGCCAGAAGCTTGATATCTACCGCCCGCTTCCTGCCATTTCAAACGCCCCCGTGGTGGTGTTTTTCTACGGCGGCAGCTGGAACAACGGCAGCAAGGACGACTACGCTTTCGTCGGCGAAGCCCTGGCTTCACGTGGCGTGGTGGTGGTGATCGCAGACTACCGGCTCTACCCGCAAGTGCGTTACCCCGCCTTTCTCCAGGACGGCGCAAAAGCGGTGGCCTGGACTTATCACCATGGCGCTGAATACGGCGCCGATCCCAAGCAGCTTTACGTGATGGGCCATAGCTCCGGCGCTTATAACGCCTCGATGCTGGCGCTGGATGGGCGTTGGCTCAATGCAGTGGGCTTGGCACCTTCGATCTTCAAAGGCTGGATCGGCCTGGCCGGGCCTTATGACTTCTTGCCGATTGAAAACCCAGACGTGAAGCCCGTGTTCTTCTTTCCAGACTCGCCGCCGGAATCGCAGCCGATCAACCACGTCAGCCGTGACGCGCCGCCAAGCCTGTTGATTGCCTCGACCGATGACACGCTCGTCAACCCCACCCGCAACACGGGAGGGTTAGCGAAAAAACTGCGGGAAGCGGGTGCGCCGGTCGAGGTGTTGTATTTCACCCGAACCGGCCATGCGACATTGGTGGCGTCTATCGCCAAGCCTTTGCGCTGGTTGGCGCCGGTGCTGGATAGGGTGACTGGGTTTATCGAGTCCACCTCCGGCCAATAAACCTAGCTGCTTTTGGCTTGGTCAATGGAATTCAGTGCATTGAGCGTACGGACAGTTGCCAAGGTTATATCTGGATGACCTGGTTAATTGTACCCGTGCCGTTAGTGGGTATTGTTGTGATGTTCTGGCAGGGGTCAGTCAGCACCGGTACCGAACCAGTGGCCACGCTGCTTGAGCCGCCAAGCGATGACCCCCAGGGTCAGGCTGCGCAGTGCCATGAACAGCAGGAAAGTGATCCAAAGGCCGTGATTGCCCAAGCCCTGCAGCGCCCAGGCGAAGGGCAGTGCCAGCAACACCGTCAGCAGCATGCCATTGCGCATCTCCCGCGCTCGCGTTGCGCCGATAAACAGCCCATCCAACAGATAGCTCCAAACCGCAATCAACGGCAGCAGGGCCAGGTAGGGCAGGTAGATATCAGCGGTGTCGCGCACGCTGGGGATGTCGGTTTGCATGGCGATAAACAGGTGTCCGGCCAGGCTGAACAGCAGCGCAAAACCGACGCTGGCAATCAGCGACCAGCCACCTGCGACCACCAATGAACGGCGCAGGGACTGGCGATCACGGGCGCCGATGGCGTGGCCGCACAGGGCTTCCACCGCGTGGGCTAAACCGTCCAGGGCGTGGGCGGTCAACAGTAGCCCGTTGAGCAATAGCGCGTTGGCCGCCACGGTGGCATCGCCCAGGCGCGCGCCTTGTACCGTGATCATGAAAAACACCGATTGCAGCGCCAGGCTGCGGATAAAAATGTCGCGGTTCACCGCCAGCAATGGGCGCCAGCTTTGCCACACTTTCAGCGCGGCCCAGGCGATATGGCCGGGGTAGGCGCGCAGGGCTTTTTGCGTGAGCGCCAGACCTAGCAGGGCGCCGGTCCATTCGGCGATCACGGAGGCGCGGGCGGAGCCGACCACGCCCCACTCCAAACCGAGCACGAACCACAGGTTGAGCGCGATATTCACCAGGTTGGTGGTCAACAGAATCGCCAGCGGCGCGCGGGCGTTTTGCGTGCCGAGGAACCAGCCAACCAGCGCATAAGTGGCCAGGGCGGCAGGCAGGCCGAACAGGCGGGCGTGGAAAAAGTCACGAGTCAGTTGATCGAGCTCGGGTGACGGCTGCATCCACTCCAGCGCCAGGTGGCTCAAGGGAATGCCTACCGTGCCCAGCAACATCGCCAGCCCCAGCGCCAGCAACAGACCTTGCAGCAGGATTTGTCGCAGCGCCGCACCATCGTTGCGGCCAGCGGCCTGGGCGGCGAAACCGGTGGACCCCATGCGCAGGAAACCCATGGCCCAGGCAAGAAAGGTATACAGGCTGGCCCCGACGGCCACGGCACCCAACTGATGAGCATGGGGCAGATGGCCGATGACCATGCTGTCGACCAAGGCCACCAGCGGCACGGAGATATTGGACAGGATCATCGGCGCGGCCAGGGCCCAGACGCGGCGATGTGTGGGCCGGTGGCGCCAGTCGGTGAGTAAGGTGGGCATGGAGGCTCCTCTGGGGAGCAGCAGTGTAACTGGCCCTCCGTCGCACCGCAGGACCAATGTGGGAGGGGGCTTGCCCCCGATAGCTGTGTGTCTGTCAACTCATGCATCAACTGACCCACCGTCATCGGGGGCAAGCCCCCTCCCACATTTTATTCTTTATAGGCTGTGGGAATTGGCTTGGCTTGAAGCAGATCCAGAACCAACCCACCCTCCGTCGGTCAATGTGACCAGCGCCACATCGGCTTTGCCGGCGCTGATATATAGTTCACCCCTCGGTTCCCTCTCACTACGAGTGCCCCATGCTTAACAAAGGATTGTTCCTGGCTTGCGCGCTGGCCCTGCTGAGCGCCTGCGATTCTTCCGATAAACCTGCTGCGCCGTCCGCGCCCCCAGTGGCGGCTGCGCCGAAACCGGCCAAGGCAGCGGTGGATGTGCCAGCGCTGAAGCAGCGTTATGCCGGGCGTGAGTTGAGCGTGGTGGACGTGTCCGAGGTGCAGTTGGACGGGGCCAGCACCTTGTCGGTGAGTTTCTCCATTCCCCTGGACCCCGACCAGAAGTTCGCCGATAGGCTCCACCTGGTGGACAGCAAATCGGGCAAGGTCGACGGCGCCTGGGAACTGTCCGATAACCTGATGGAGCTGCGCCTGCGCCACCTTGAGCCCCAGCGCAAACTGGTGCTGACAGTCGACGCCGGGGTGAAAGCGGTCAACGACAACACGCTCGCCGCCGAGTACATCGCCCGCCTGGAAACCCGTGACCTGCAAGCCACCGTCGGCTTCGCCAGCCGTGGCACCTTGCTGCCGACGCGCCTCGCCGAGGGCCTGCCGGTGATCGCGCTGAACGTTGACAAGATCGACGTCGAATTCTTCCGCATCAAGCCCGAATCCCTGCCGTCGTTCCTGGCGCAGTGGGGGCGCAATACCAGCCTGCAAAGCTATGAATCCCGTGAACTGCTGCCGCTGGCCGATCTGGTCTACGGCGGCCGTTTTGATCTCAATCCGGCGCGCAATACCCGTGAAACCCTGCTGCTGCCCATTGCCGGCCTCAAGCAATTGCAGCAGCCGGGCGTATACCTGGCAGTGATGCGCGCTTCGGGCACCTACAACTATTCGCAACCGGCCACGCTGTTTACCCTGAGTGATATCGGCCTGTCGGTGCATCGCTACGCCAATCGCCTGGATGTGTTTACCCAGGCACTGGAAGGCGGCAAAGCGCTGGATGGCGTCGACCTGGAAGTGCTGGATGCCGATGGTCGCGTGCTGGGCCAGGGCAAGACCGAGAAGGGTGGCCACGCCGAGTTGCCGTTGCCGAAAAAGGCCCAGGTTTTGCTTGCCAAGCAAGGCGAACAGACCAGCCTGCTGCGCCTCGACAGCGCTGCGCTGGACCTGGCGGAGTTCGACATCGGCGGCCAACCCGCGCACCCGTTGCAGTTCTTTGTATTCGGCCCGCGCGACCTGTATCGCCCCGGCGAAACCGTGCTCCTCAACGCCCTGCTGCGCGACAAGGACGGCAACGCCGTCAAGCCGCAGCCGGTGAGTGTCGAGGTGCGCCGCCCGGATGAACAAGTCAGCCGCAAATTTGTCTGGGATGCCGACGCATCCGGCCTCTATCAATACCAACTGCAACTGGCCGCAGAGGCGCCGACCGGGCGTTGGCAGCTGGTGTTCGACCTCGGCGACGGCAAACCGCAGTTGTATGAGTTCCTCGTCGAAGACTTCCTGCCCGAGCGCCTGGCGCTGGAACTCAAGGGCAGCGACACAGCATTGAGCCCGGCGGATAACCCCGTCATCCAGGTCAACGGCCGTTACCTGTACGGCGCGCCAGCTTCCGGCAATCGGGTCAGCGGGCAAGTCTATGTGCGGCCGCTGCGCGAAGCGGTCAAGGCGCTGCCGGGCTATCAGTTCGGTTCCGTCACCGAAGAAGAACTGAGCCAGGATTTTGAACTGGACGAAAGTGTCCTTGATGCCAAGGGCCAGGAAAAACTGACCCTGGAAAGCAAATGGGCCGAGGCCAAATCACCGCTGCAACTGATCGTGCAGGCCAGCCTGCAAGAGTCGGGCGGCCGGCCGATCACCCGTCGCCTGGTGCAACCCATCTGGCCGGCCGAGCAATTGCCGGGCCTGCGCGGGCTGTTTGACGGCACCGAAACCAACGGCGATGGCCCGGCGGAATTCGAAGTGCTGCTGGCCAACCAGGACGGGCAGAAACTCGCCGCGCAAAACCTCAAGGTGCGCCTGGTGCGCGAGCGCCGCGACTATTACTGGAACTACTCCGATAACGACGGCTGGAGTTACCACTACAACGAGAAATTCCTCAACCTTGATGAGCAGACGCTGAACATCAAGGCCGGCGACACCGCCAAGGTCAGTTTCCAGGTGGAGTGGGGCCCGTACCGTGTCGAGGTTGAAGACCCGCAGACCGGTCTGGTCAGCAGCCTGCGTTTCTGGGCCGGTTACCAGGCCCAGGACAACACCGAAGGCGGCGCCGTGCGGCCCGATCAGGTCAAGCTGGCGCTGGATAAACCGGCGTATGGCGACGGTGACACCGCCAATGTCACCGTGACGCCGCCCGCTGCCGGTAAAGGCTACCTGCTGGTGGAATCCGCCGAAGGGCCGCTGTGGTGGCAGGAAATCGAGGTGCCGGCCGAGGGCAAAAGCTTCGCCGTGAAACTCGACCCTAAATGGTCGCGCCATGACCTGTATGTGAGTGCCCTGGTGATTCGTCCCGGCGAACGCAAGGCCAATATCACCCCCAAACGCGCCGTGGGCCTGCTGCACCTGCCGTTGGATCGCACCCAGTGCAAGCTCGGCGTGACCCTCACCGCCCCGGAAAAAATGCGCCCCAAACAACCACTGACAGTGAAAGTCACCGCCAAAAACGCCGACGGCAGCGTGCCCAAACAGGTGCATGTGCTGGTGGCGGCGGTGGACGTGGGCATCCTCAACATCACCGAGTACCCGACGCCCGACCCGTACGCCAGCCTGTTCGGCCGCAAGGCGTATGGCGTGGACCAGTTCGACATCTACGGCCAGTTGATCGAAGCCGGGCAGGGCCGTCTGGCCAGCCTGGCCTTCGGTGGCGACGCGGCATTGGCCAAGGGTGGCAAGCGCCCGGACACCAGCGTGACCATCGTCGCCCTGCAAAGCGCGCCTGTGACCTTGAACGACAAGGGCGAGGGCGAAGTCAGCGTCAACATCCCCGACTTCAATGGCGAACTGCGCCTGATGGCCCAGGCCTGGAGCGATGACCGCTATGGCATGGCCGAAGCCAAGACGGTGATTGCCGCGCCGCTGATCGCCGAGCTGTCGGCGCCGCGCTTCCTCGCCGGCGGTGACCAGACGACACTGGCCCTGGACCTGTCCAATCTGTCGGGCAAGGCGCAGAAACTCGATGTGCAACTGAGCGCCGAGGGGCAGTTGGAATTGGTCAACACTGCCGCGCAAACCGTTGAGCTCAAACAAGGCCAGCGCACCACCCTGCGTATCCCGGTGAAAGCCTGGGGCGGGTTGGGCCAGGGCAAGGTGAAGGTGACAGTCAACGGGCTGGACCTGCCGGGTGAAAACCTGCCACCGTTCAGCCGCGAGTGGACCTTGGGCGTGCGTCCGGCTTATCCGGCGCTGCTCAAGCATTACCGCGCAGTGCTTAAGAATGAACCCTGGAGCTTGCCCGCCGGCAGCCTGGAGCAATTCGATGCCTCCGGGCGTGAGGCGCTGTTGAGCCTGTCGAGCCGGCCGCCGCTGAACCTCGGCGCGCAGATCTCGGCGCTCAAGGCGTACCCGTATGGGTGCCTGGAGCAAACCGCCAGCGGCCTGTACCCGTCGCTGTACGCTGACGATGCGTTGCTCAAGCGTCTGAGCATCAAGGGCGAGCCGGATGCCGAGCGCAAGCGCAAGATCGAGTTGGGCATCGAACGCCTGCTGGGCATGCAGCGCTACAACGGCAGCTTTGGTTTGTGGGGCGCCGACGGCGAAGAAGAATATTGGCTGACGGCCTACGTCACCGACTTCCTGCTGCGCGCCCGCGACCAGGGTTTTGCCGTGCCGCCTGAAGCCTTGAAAAAGGCCAGCGAGCGCCTGCTGCGGTATGTGCAGGAGCGCAACCTGATCGAAGTCGACTACAGCGACAACGCCGAACACACGCGCTTTGCCGTGCAAGCCTACGCCGGCATGGTGCTGGCGCGCAGTCAGCAGGCGCCACTGGGCGCGCTGCGCAGCATTTTCGAGCGACGCAGCGATGCGCGTTCCGGGTTGCCGCTGGTGCAGTTGGCCATCGCCTTGCACAAGATGGGCGACCAGCCGCGTGCGGACCAGGCGTTGCAGGCAGGCTTGGCAGCGCAACGCAGCGCCAAGGAATGGCTGGCCGACTACGGCAGCCCGCTGCGGGACCAGGCGATGATCCTGGCGTTGCTGGAAGAGAATGACTTGGCCAAGGGCAAGCGCGAAGAGCGTTTGTTTACCCTGTCGGACCAATTGGCGGCCAGCCCGTACCTGTCGACCCAGGAGCGCAATTCGCTGTTCCTGGCCGGGCGCCTGGGGTTCGCCCAGCCCGAGTCGGCCTGGAAGGTCCTGCTCAACGGCAGCGGCGGTGAGCATGAGCTGAACAATCAACAGTCGACGCTGGACCTGGAAGGCAAGCTGCTTTCAGGCGATCTGAGCCTGAGCAATCAGGGCGACACGCCGGTGTACCAGCAACTGACGATCTCGGGTTACCCGCAAGTGCCGCCGGCACCGGGTGGCGACAACCTGAGCATCCGCCGTGAATACCTGGGTATGAACGGCCAGCCGCTGAACCTGCGCAGCCTTAATAGCGGCGACCTGGTGCTGGTGCATCTGGCGGTCAGCGCCAAGCAGCGCGTACCGGATGCGTTGGTGGTCGACCTCCTGCCCGCTGGCCTGGAGCTGGAAAACCAGAACCTGGCGCAAAGTGCCGCCAGCCTGGAAAACGCCAGCAGCCAAGTGAAGGAATGGCGCGAGTCGATGCAGAACGCGGCGCTCAAGCATCAGGAGTTCCGCGATGACCGCTATGTGGCGGCGATCAACCTGGACGGCGATGGCACCACGCACCTGCTGTACCTGGCGCGTGCGGTGACGCCGGGCACCTACCGTGTGCCGCCGCCGCAGGTGGAGTCGATGTATCGGCCGAACTGGCAGGCCGTGGGGGAGACCCCGGCGGACCTGGTCATCAAGGGCCGCTGAAGAACCCTTGTGGGAGCGGGCTTGCTCGCTCCCGCAGGGGATTAGTGCACGACCCAGCTGAGCAGCCACAGCCCCAGCAGCAACCAGATAATCCCCATGATGATCGACGCCCGCATAAATGCGCGGACTGCCGAGTAGAGCAACATAAGGCCGACGATCAGGGTGATGATGCTGATAATCGACGTGTCCATGCCCAGCGTACGGGACAACCCTTCGACAAAGTTTGCGCCGGCATGGGTCAGCACACCGAACAAACCGCTGAGGCCGTCGACGATAAACCGGATGATGGAGCCGAGCGCCTGGCCCAACCACTCGAAAAAGCTTTCTACCTGCATGTGCGTGTCCTGATAAGAGGTGGGCGTGTCTGTGCCTTTGGTTGTTAATGCGACAGGCTAGTTCCCTACCAGCATAGAGGTTTGCCCGTTTGAAATTGCGTTTAGTTGCCCGCTGGACCCTGGCGACCCTCCTGTTGGTGATTGCCCTGCTGTGGCTGGCCGACCGTATCTGGCCGCTGCCCCTGCCCAAGGATGACCTGGCGCGGGTGGTGCTGGCCGAGGATGGCACGCCGTTGTGGCGGTTTGCCGATGCTAATGGGGTGTGGCGCTACCCGGTGCAAACCAGCGAAGTCTCGCCGTATTACCTGGACGCCGTGCTCACCTACGAAGACCGCTGGTTCTACCAGCATCCAGGCGTAAACCCGCTGGCGTTGGCGCGCGCGACCTGGCAGAACCTGACCGGCGCTCGGGTGGTGTCGGGTGGCAGCACCTTGTCGATGCAGGTCGCCCGTTTGCTCGACCCGCATTCACGCACCTTTCACGGTAAATTGCGCCAGCTGTGGCGCACCGCGCAGTTGGAATGGCACCTGTCCAAGGAACAAATCCTCAACCTCTACCTGAATCGCGCCCCGTTTGGCGGCACGTTGCAGGGCGTGGCCGCGGCCAGTTGGGCCTATCTGGGCAAATCCCCGGCGCAATTGACCCATGCCGAAGCGGCCTTGCTTGCCGTATTGCCCCAGGCGCCTAGCCGCTTGCGTCCGGACCGCCATCCGCAGCGTGCCCAGCAGGCTCGGGACAAGGTCTTGCGGCGCCTCGCCGAGTTTAAGGTATGGCCGCAATCGGCGGTCGACGAAGCCCTTGAAGAACCGCTGCTACTTGCCCCACGCCTGGAACCGAGCCTGGCCCCCTTGCTCGCCCGCCGCCTGAACCGCCCCGACAGCCCGCCGCTGATCCGCACCACCGTTGACGCCACCCTGCAACGCCGTCTCGAAGACCTGTTGCTGGGCTGGCGCGCACGGTTGCCGGAGCACACCTCGGCCGCGATCCTGGTGGTGGAAGAGGAATCCATGGCCGTGCGCGCGTATCTGGGCTCGGTGGACATCAACGACGCCAGGCGCTTTGGCCATGTGGACATGATCAGCGCGTTGCGCTCGCCAGGCTCGACCTTGAAGCCCTTCCTGTATGGCCTGGCTCTGGATGAGGGGCTGATTCACTCCGAGTCGCTGCTGCAGGACGTGCCCCGGCGGTATGGTGATTATCGGCCGGGCAATTTCTCCATGGGGTTTACCGGCGCGGTGCCGGCGAGTACTGCGTTGTCCAGTTCCCTGAACCTGCCGGCGGTGCAGTTGCTGGAAGCTTACGGGCCCAAGCGATTTGCCGCCGAGATGCGCATCGGCGGCGTGCCCCTGGCATTGCCTGCGTTGGCCGAGCCGAACCTGGCGCTGATCCTCGGCGGCGCGGGCAGCCGTCTGGAAGATTTGGTGGGTGGTTACAGTGCCTTCGCCCGGGCCGGTAAAAGCGCTTCCATCCGATTGCAGCCTGACGACACGTTGAGAGAACGACCAATGCTGTCGCCGGGTTCTGCCTGGATTGTGCGGCGCATCCTCAGTGGGCAAGCGCGGCCGGATCGCGACCCGCGTGCCGAGCTGGTGCAGCGCCCGGTGCTTGCCTGGAAAACCGGCACCAGCTACGGCTTTCGCGATGCCTGGGCGATTGGCGTGGGGCCGCGCTACCTGATCGGCGTGTGGATCGGCCGACCGGACGGCACGCCCGTGCCGGGCCAGTTCGGCTTGGCGTCGGCGGCGCCTCTGATGTTGCAGGTGCATGACGTGTTGACCAACCGCGACAGCCAGCGCGGCATCAGCGCGCCGGTTTTACCGGTGCCAGCCACTGTCGGCGTGGCGGCGATCTGTTGGCCCCTGGGCCAGCCGATGAGCCGCAGCGATCCGAATTGTCGGCGCCAACGCTTCGCCTGGACCCTGGACAACACCACGCCGCCGACCTTGCAGGCGTTGGACCAACCACTGAGTGTGGGCTTGATGGAAAGTATCTGGGTCAACGCCAAGGGCCTGCGGGTTGACGCCCATTGCCCCGGTGCCGTCGCCCGCCATATCGCCCTCTGGCCCGCCCCGCTGGAACCGTGGCTGCCAAGGGCCGAACGCCGCGAAGCACGCATCCCGGCCGCCGATCCGGATTGCCCGCCACCGGCGCTGGCCGCGTCTTCGCCGCTGTCCATTGTCGGCGTGCGTGAAGGCGACCAACTGCGCCTGCCCGCCGCCAGCCAACAAACCCTGCGCCTGAAAATCTCGGCCCTGGGCGGCAGTGGTCGGCGCTGGTGGTTCCTCAATGGCGCGCCGTTGGGGGACAGTGCCAATCAGGACTTTATCAATGCCAGTTTCGAGCGGTTGGGGCGCTATCAGCTCAGTGTCCTCGATGAGGCCGGTCAAACTGCACGGCTTGAATTCAGCGTGGTGGATTAGGGCCTCATCGGGGCATAGGTATCGACACAACTTCCAGTGGATGCTGAATCTATGGCAAATGGGCTGTTGTGGTGAGCGGGCTTGTCCCGCGCTGGGCTGCGAAGCAGCCCCAATAACAAACACCGCGTAGCATCAGCAAGAACCCGATCACCTGGTTTTAGGGCGGCTTCGCCACCCAGCGCGGGCAAGCCCGCTCACCACAGTGTTATGTGTAAGCCTTTGAGAGTTGTGTAGATACCCATGCTCATCGGGGGCAAGCGCCCTCCCACACAAGTGATTCACTTGCCTTGAAGGCTCATCCCCCGGAAGCTATACCCTTCAGGAGCCCCCTATGAACCTCGAACACCTCACCGAACGCCTGCACCGCATCCGCGATACCAACGACTGGAAGCAGTTCCACAGCCCGAAAAACCTGGCCATGGCCGCCAGCGTGGAAATGGCCGAGCTGGTGGAAATCTTTCAATGGCTGACCGAAGACCAATCCCGCCAGTTGCCCGCCGACAAACTCGCCCACGCCGGGCAGGAAGTCGGCGATATCGTGCTCTACCTGCTGCTGCTGTGCAGTGAGCTGGGCCTGGACATGAACGAAGTGGTGCGCGCCAAACTGGCTGACAGCGAACGGCGGTTTGCCCATGAGTGACCGTCATTTCGACCAGTTGGCCACGCGCTTTGCCGAGAAAATCTACGGTGGTGCCAAAGGCGCGATTCGCCTGGCGGTGCTCCAGGCCGACTTGATTGAAGCCCTGCCGGCACGCCCCTTGCGCGTGCTGGATATCGGCGCGGGGCTGGGGCATATGTCGCTGTGGCTGGCCGAGCGCGGCCACCAGGTGACCCTGGCAGAACCCGCCGGGCCGATGCTTGAAGGTGCGCGCCAGCGCTTCGCCGAGGCCGGGCAGACGGCGACCTTTATCCATGCGCCCTGGCAAGACCTGCTCGGCCAGCTCACCGAACCTTACGACCTGGTGCTGTGCCACGCGGTGCTGGAATGGCTGGCCGAACCCCATGCAATCCTGCCGGTGCTGCACCAACTGACGGTGCCGGGTGGCTGGCTGTCCCTGGCGTTCTACAACCGTGATGCGCTGATTTATCGCAACCTGCTCAAAGGCCACTTCCGCAAAATGCGCAAGAACGACATGGCCGGCGAAAAGCAGAGCCTGACCCCGCAACAGCCCCTCGACCCGCGCGAATTGGCGGCGCAACTCGACGGGCTATGGCAGGTCGAAAGCCAAAGTGGCGTGCGCGTTTTCCACGACTATATGCCGGTGGAATTCCAGGCCCGCGTGAACTTACAGGACCTTGTTGAGATGGAACTCGCTCACCGTCGTCACCCAAGCTTTGCCGGACTTGGGCGTTATTTGCACTGGATCTGCCGTCCGGTTTAAGCGGCCCAGTCTGCGGAGGTCGAAATGCGTCGTCTCTGTTTGATCCTGTTATCCCTCGGGCTGGGCGCGTGTTCCAGCCCCAACCCTTATGTGGCGGCGTCTGCGCCTCTGCCGCCGGCGCCGGCCCAGGCGGCCACCACCTTTGATGCCAGTGCGTATCCTGCGCCGGTGCGCGACTACGGCGCCTACCGTAATTGGGCGTGGCGCAACGGCCAACTGCCGGCGGGCTCGGCCTGGGCGGATTCGGCGCAAATTGCCGAAGCCGTCAGCGGCGCGCTCGACCAACGCGGCCTGCGGCCCTTGCACGACAACCGCGCGCCCGACGTGCTGGTCAGTGCGGACGTGCGCCTGGAGAAGCGTCTCAAGCAAGTCCAGGATGACTACGGTTACGGCTACGGCGGCTACAACCGCTACGGCAATGGCTACGGGATGTACAACTCGGCGCCGATCGTGCGCACTTACGAGGTGACGGTAGCCGTGGTGCGGGTCAACCTGTTTGACGCCCGCAGCGGTCAGCCGGTGTGGAGCACCAGCGCCGAAACTGCCAGCCAGGGCAGCCTCGGCGAGCGCGCCGATGCCTTGCGCCAGGCCGTGCAAAAGGCCATGAGCGCCTACCCGCCCCGTTAACCGCTATTCTCATTTCAAGCGCTGTTCGCTTTTTGGAGAAAAACCATGTTTCGTCGCATCGCTACGCTCGCTTTTGTCGTGCTGCTGGGCGGTTGCCAGACCAGCCAGGTCAACCACGACTATGACGCCAGCCGAGACTTCGGCGCCTACCGCAACTGGGCCTGGAAAGACCCGGCCCTGCAATACCGCCCTGATGATCCACGGATCAAGAGCGACCTCACTGAACAGCGCATCCGCCAAGCTGTGGGCGAGCAACTCGACCAACGCGGCCTGCGCCCCGCCGCAGCCGGTACCAAGGCCGACCTCACCGTACAGGCCTACCTCATCGTCGAAGACCGCCAGCAGCAAGTCACCACCAACTACGGCGGCGCCTGGGGCGGCCCGTGGAACGGCTACTGGGGCGCGCCGATGTACAACGAAACGCGCAACATCACCTACAAAGTCGCGACCCTCCAGATCGACTTGCTCGATGGCAAGGACGGCAAACTGGTGTGGCGCGGCAGCGATGAACAGCTGATGAGCAGCACGCCCAACCCACAGGACCGTGATAACGCGATCCGCACGACGGTGACGCGCATCCTTTCCAGCTACCCGCCGCACTGACCTGGCCCGCCACTGGATCAACCCGAACAGCAATTTATGGCCACTGGCCAACGCACCTCCCAAGCCTTGTCTACACTCCACAGCACCTACGGAGAGTAAGCGCTAAGGAGTGCCTTGATGTCTCCCCGACCTGGTTTCAGACAGCGTGGTGCGATTGGCTTGATGGCAGCCGGGACCCTGGCCGTGGCTATGGTCTTCATGCTGCTGGCAGTGGACAGCGGTCGCCTGTACCTGGAAAAGCGCAAATTGCAGTCCATCGCCGACAGCGCCGCCCTGGAAGCGGCGGGGCGTAGCGGCGTGTGCACGCCAACCTCCACCGCCAATGACTTCGCCATACAGAACGCCACCCGCAATGGCTTCACCGTGGTCGCCGGCGACACCACCCGTGGCCTGGCCGTGACCTGCGGCTCACTGGCAACCAACGCCAGCAATATCCGCGTCTACACCGCCGATGCCAGCAAGAACGACGCAATCCGCGTGGTGGCGACTAACAGCGTGATGACCAGCATCGCCGGCGGTATCTGGAACATGTTCAGCGGCACGCCGATATCCACGCAAAC
Source organism: Pseudomonas arvensis (assembly GCF_056688935.1). NCBI lineage: Bacteria > Pseudomonadati > Pseudomonadota > Gammaproteobacteria > Pseudomonadales > Pseudomonadaceae > Pseudomonas > Pseudomonas arvensis. The sequence goes on from NZ_CP162038.1 coordinate 717,734, forward strand.
GGTGCTGACCGCCACCGCCGTGGCCGCGTTTGCACCGCCGGTCGCACAACTGACGATTCGCAGCAGCCTGGCAACGGTCGATTCCACCAAATCCCCGCTGCTCAACCTGGCGCTCGGCAATCTGCTCGGCGGCAGCCTGTCGATCACGGCAGCCGGCTGGAACGGGCTGTTGCAGACCAACGTCAACCTGCTCGGCTTCCTTGACCAACTGGCGGTGCAATTGAACGTGACCGCTGGCGACTACGATGCATTGCTCAACACCGCCGTGTCCGCCAGCCAACTGATCGATGCCACCGTGAAGGTACTGCAAAAAAATGGCGCGGTGGCCACGGCGGTGATCAACGATGTGATCTCAGTGAAGGCCATCGCCCCCACTACCCAACTGTTGAAAGTAGGCGACTTGTTGAAAGTCGCCACCGGGACGCCCGCCGCCGCGCTGAACACCAATGTGCAGCTGTTTCAACTGTTGGAAGCGGTGGCGCAGTTGTCCAGCAGCAAAAGTGCGGTGAGCGCGGCGACCCAGGTGAGTATTCCGCTGGTGGGCAATGTGTCGATCCAGACCAAGGTGATTGAGGCGCCGCAACTGTCGGCGATAGGCAACCCCGCGCTGGCCAAGGCCGGGCTGTTGAAAAGCCCGCCAACCGACCAGATTTTCGTGCGCACCGCGCAAGTGCGAACCCTGGTGGTGGTGCAGGCGCCGATCCTCAAAGTGGTCTCAGGTGTCTCGTCCATCTTGGCGGGCTTGACGACCCCGGTATCGAAGGTGGTCGGCGGCCTGCTCAACCTGAACCTGCCCGCTGTGGTGGGCGGTATCTTGTGTGTCGTCGGCTGCAATGTGGCGGATGTGGACATCACCGAAACGTTGTCGATTTACATCGAAGCGGCCAGCGCCGAGAGCCACGTCACCGACTACAGTTGCGCCACGCCGGCGACCAAGTCGCTGACCGTGCAGGCCACCACGTCCCTTGCCACCTTGGGTGTCGGTTATGTGGACCCGGTGTCGGCGTTTTCGTCGTCGGCGGCGGTGACTGTGCAACCGATCCGGCTGATCGATTTTGGCCAGAAATACTGCCTGCTGACCTTGATCTGCGGGCCGCGTACTGCTGGTGTCGGCGGCGGCTTGAACCTGCGCGCCCTGACCACGGTGGCGGCGCAGACCAACCCCATGGTGTTTCTGCCGGTGGCGGAGATGAACGCTACACCCACCTATAAAAACGCGCCCGGCACCGCCAACATCGTCAACAGCCTCGGCACCACCTTGAGCGGCTTGCAGGTTACTTACGTGCCGCCCACCGGCAGTTCGCCGAACAACCCCACCGCCACAGTGACGACGGCACTGGCGTCAATCGTCAGCAGCGTGGTTGGACTGATCCAAACCGTGCTTGCGCCGATCCTCGATCCCATCGTCAACACGCTGCTGGCGGCGCTGGGCATTAATCTGGGCAACGCCGAAGTCGGCGCCAACCTCACTTGCCACATGGGCCGCGCCTATCTGGTGATCTGAAGAATGGGCAACTCCACGCAAAACCGCGCACCGTCGGCGCCATTGCTGACGCTCAGGCGTCCTCCCATGTTCTCGACAATCCCGTAGCTCACCGACAGCCCCAGCCCGGTGCCCACGCCAATCGGCTTGGTGGTGAAGAACGGCTCGAAAATCCGCTCCATCAGACGCGGGTCAATACCACCGGCGTTGTCTTCTACCCAGATGCGCACATGACGACTGTCATGCTCGCTGTGCAGCGCAATCCATGGCTGCAGCTGCGGATTTTTCTCACGCTGGCCGAGCAGCGCATCGCGGGCGTTGACCACCAGGTTGATCAGCACTTGTTCGAGCTGATCGACGTAGCCGTTGACCTGCACGACAAAGTCCGCCGGTATCACCCGTAGATCGAGGCCTTTGCCCTTCACCCCTTCGCTGAGCAACGACAACGCGCCTTCGACCGCCTGTGCAGGATCAAACGGTTGCTGCTCGATTTCCGAGCGGCGGCCGAACACGCGCATATGGTCAACCACCCGCGCCGCACGCTGCACCTGGGCGTCGATGCGCTGGAGTTTTTCGGTGAGGTAGTCGACCGGCGCGTCGCCGCTGCTCAGGCGTTTGAGCACGTTGACGATGGCCATGCGCATGACGTTCAACGGTTGGTTGATCTCGTGGGCCAGCCCGGTGGCCATTTCGCCGAGGGTGGCCATTTTCGCGCTTTGGGTCAGTTGTTGCTGGGAACGGCGTACTTCGGTGTTATCGCGGCCCACGGCCTGGACTTCCACCAGTGTGCCGTGCGCGTCGAAGACTCCACGGTCAGACCACACCCACCAGGCGTGCTCGCGGCCGGGCAGTTCCAGGCTGATTTCGGCGGTGCTCACCGGGAACTCCGGCGTCAGTTGGCGGATGCGTTGCACAAAGGCCTGGCGCTGTTCGTCCGACAGCCAATGGCCCAGGTTCACCCCCGGCAGTTGCGCCGGCGGGCATTCCAGGTAGTTGGCCAGCGGCGTGTTGCCGAAGGTCAGGGTCAGGTCCGGAAGGTAGCGGCAGATCATCGCCGGTGAGTCTTCTACCAGGATGCGGTAGCGCTCTTCGCTTTGCTTGACGTGCTCGGCGGCCAGGGTCGCTTCGGTCACGTCCAGCCATAGGCCGACGGCTTCCACCGGCAGACCGAGGTCATCGCGCAGCAACTTGGCTTCGTCGAGCAGCCAGTGATAGTGGTCCCGTTTGTCGCGTACGCGGTAGCGGCTGCGCACGGTGCCTTCGCGCAGCAGTTGGCGGGTGCGTTCGAAATAGACATCGCGGTCGTCGGGGTGGATCAACGACAGCAGGTTGTCGTGATTGCAGTCGTCGAGGGTCCAGCCCAGCAGCGGCAGCAGGCTGTCGCTGAAGAACGCCGGGTGCAGCGCGCCGCTGACATAACGCTGTACATAGATGACGGCCGGAGCGCTGGCGATCAGGTTGTCCAGGCGTGCGTGGGCGGCGGCGGCTTGCAGTTGCTGGTTCTTGATATCGCTGATGTCGAGCATCACGCCGATCCAGCGCTGGCTGTCGCCCAGCCCCAGCACCTGGCCCTGCACGCGGTACCACAGCGGGTGGCCGTCGGCGTCGCTGCGTTGCAGGCGCACGCTGGCGAGCAGCGGTTTGCCCAGGACTTGCAGATCGTGCAGGCGGCTGTCGAACTCCTGGCGGTCGGCGGGGTGGATCAATTCGAGCCAGGCTGCCTGTGGCTGGCGCCTGGCGCCGTCTTCCTGGCCCAGGCTGCGTAACAACTGCGGGGCGAGCTGGATTTCGCGGGAGGCCGGCAGCAACTCCCACCAGCCGGTGCCGAGCAGGCCTTGCAAGGCTTCTACGCGCTCCAGCTGTTGATGGTAGCGCTGCTCGCGCAAACGGCTCAGCAGCGGCGCGGCGAGGGCGGCGCACAGGTGCAGCCATTCGGTGTTGCTGATCTGCGCCTGCCCATCATAAAAGCCGCACAGCAGCCACGCGGCAACGCCCTGACCATCGCGGTAGGGCACCAGAAAACCGTCGGCATCACCGAACACGCTGTGCAGCCGGGGGTTGTCGCTGCGGCCATTGGGCAGGCTCAAGGGGACGTTGCCATTGACGCTGTCGAGGCTGGTGCCCAGGGGCTGGTCGGTCTGCCACAAGGTCGGTGCGTCGTGGCCGGCGTATTGGCTGTAGATCCGCCAACCCTGGGTTTCATCATCCAGCAGCGCCAACGCGACACAGGGAATGTGCCAGTGCTGCGACAGGCTGCGCAGTTGTTCGTTTAGCACTTCCGGCAAGCGGCTCAGGCTGCACACGCGCAGCTGCTCGCTCATGCGGCTGGCGAGCTGATGGTTCTCCTCGCGATCGCCGGCCTGTTGGTGCTCGGCGAGCAAGTCGCTGACGTCCATCAGGTGCAGGTTCCAGCCGTCGCCGTCGGGCTCGATCCAGCCGCGCAGATGCAGGACTTTGCCGGCGCTTGCCTGGAAATCCAGGTCCAGGCTCTGGTATTGCCAGTCTGCGGGGTTGCCCTCGACGCTGAGGACACTGGCCGCGCACAGCAGCTCACGCAGCAGTGGCTTGTGCTCGCTGGCGGCGGGTGCGGCGAGTTGCGAGCGCAGGGTGCCGCCGATGTGCAGGACATGGCCCAGCTGATCCAGGTGCACGTGCAGCCCGGTTGCGGGCATGGCCGTTATTTCGCGGGCCAGGGCGTCGGTGCGGCCCAACAGGCGCCCGAAGAGGTTGTCCCCCGCCGTCAAAGTTGCAGACTCGAACGCGCGTAGAGGCTGGCCGGCAGACTGGGGACGGTGCCCACGCCGGGTATCACCAGCGCCGGGAACACGGAGTACAGATTAGTGGTGGGGTAGCTGATCGCCACGGTCAGGGTGGTGCCGACGTAGGTTGAACTGATGTAGCTGCTCTGAAAGTTGAAACTGGCGGGGATCCAGCTCAATTGGCTGACGACCGTGTCTTTGGCGCGTTGGGTGACCTGTGTGCCATACGCGGTGCCGGCAGCCACTGGGTCGACCGCCATAGCCTGGCGCACCGCTTCGGCTGCCGCCTGATTGAAAGATTGCATCAACAGCAGCGGCAGGCTGTAACTGATCAATCCATAGAACACCGCAAAAAAGATCCCGAAAACCAAGGCGAACTCAATCGCCGCGGCACCTTTTTGCGTTCTAGGGAGGCTGGTTTTCATGACTGCGTCTACCCTGACGGCTACTACTTGATATCAGCATAGAATCATTCAGCAAAAAGGGATGTTTTTTACGTGATCCATGCCGCGGTGTTGCTGCTTTGGCTGAGTGTCTGTGCCGTGCAGGATTTTCGTCAGCGGCATATCGCCAACGGGCTGACCCTTGGCGCGGCGCTGCTGGCCCTGCTGTATGTGGTGTGGACGGGCTGCACCTGGCTGGGTGCGCCAGCAGGCGAGGGCGCGTGGGCGCTGGTGTTGGCCTTGCTGCTGACCTTGCCGGGGTACGCGCTGGGCCGCTTCGGCGCGGGGGACGTAAAGCTGCTCGCGGCGCTGGGATTGGCCACCACGGTGAATCATTTGCTGTGGTCGCTGATTCTTGCGGCGGCGCTGCTCGCGGCCTCGTCGCTTGTGCATCAAGGGCTTGGCGCGCGCCATGAAACAGCGACGAGGCGCACGTCAAGAAAGCAGCCTTTCGCACCGTTTGTATTGACAGGTTTTGCCCTGTATTGGTTTTGGATCCACTAGTCGCACAAGGCCTCTATCGCTATGTACATAGTCGGAAAGTAGGGCTAGGTTTATTGAGCAGATGATTCACATTCTGCGTCGAAAGGGATAGGTCAATCATTTGGCTTGCCAGGCATGGAGTAACGTGTGAACAAGCTCACTTCGGCTGTAAAAGTGCTCGTGGTCGACGATCAACCACTGATCGTCGAGGAGCTTTGTGAATTTATCGAAAATAGCGGCTATCGCTGCGTCCCTTGCGAATCCAGCCGCCATGCCTTGCAGCGCTTCACCGAAGACACGGAGATTGGCCTGGTGTTGTGCGACCTGCACATGCCGGACATGGATGGGATCGAACTGGTCCAGGCCATGCAGAACATCGCGGGCAAGCATCGTGCGTTCGAGGCGATCATGCTCACCGGGCGTGCCGATAAACAGGACGTGATCAAGGCCCTGCGCGCCGGCATCTCGGACTACTACCAGAAGCCGATCGACCTCGAAGAACTGCTCGAAGGCCTGCAGCGCCAGGAAGCCGCATTGGAGGAGCGTCAGAAGGAATTGCACCTGGGGCAACTGAACCTGAAGCTGCAATACCTTTCCGAATCCATCAACGATCTGTATCAGGATCTCGACAAGGTGCGTCGCAGCCCGAGCGTGGCGGACGCGGCCGAGTCGGTCGGCGAAGAGCCTGCGCCGGTGGAAATCCCGGCCATGTTCAATCAGCTCTCACCGCGTCAGCTCGACGTTGCCCGTCTGGTGGGCAAGGGGCAGACCAACTACCAGATCGCCTGCGAACTCGGCATCACCGAAAACACCGTCAAGCTGTATGTGTCGCAGGTGTTGCGCCTGACCCATATGCACAACCGCACCCAACTGGCGCTGGCGCTGTCGCCGAGTAACTCGGTCATGCGTCAGCGGGTCACGGCGCACTGACGCTCATCACTTCATTTACTGTCGCCACCGCCGGACGAGCTGGATTTCGACTCAAAGTATTCCGGGATCGGATGCTTGTTGCTGTCCAGCCAGCGTTGCAGGGCCTGTTCGCGTTCCGCCGGCGTGGTGGTTTGCGGGGTGGGCGACGCGGCGAGACCATTGACCTGCAGCGCCAGCCAATTTTCCGTTTCAGCCTGCTGTGGGGACGAAGGCCCCGGCTCGATGGCTGCCGCGGCCAGCGGCAGCAGGCTCAGGCACATCAGTAAATGGGCTTTCATACTCGACTCCTTACTTGATCGTCACGGGCAGGGCATCGGCGACTGCCGCGACTTTGCGTGCAGGGCTGCGCTTGAGTTTGGCCGCGCGCGCCTGGGCTTCGGTGACTTGCGCGGGGCTCAGGCCCAGTTGGCTGACCACTTTGGCCGCTTGTCCCCAGTCGTCCTGATAAATCAGCAACGTCACCAGGTTGACGGCGGCCAGCGGGTCGCTCTGCTTGAGCTCGATGGCCGTCAAGAATTCAAAGCGCGCTTCTTCCAGGCGCGATTGGTTGAGGTAGACCACACCCAGGTCATTGCGGATCTTCTCGTCGGTGGGCGCCAGCCGCGCAGCATTTTGCAGATGGACCAGCGCCTGGGCGTTGTCGCCCCGCGCCACCGCCAATTGCCCCAGCCCGTGTTCACCCTCGGCGGCCATGCAGGTGCCGATCAGGCTGCGGTACAACGGCTCGGCCTCGCTGCGTCCCAGCAAGCGATAGGCGCGGGCCTTGCGCTGGCGCACCTGGGGCAGCGTATCGGGCAGGCTTTGCAGGTTGGCCAGGCTGGCGTGGAGCTTGTCTTCGTTGGCCATGTCGTCGGCCAGGTTCAGCGCCAGGTCCTGTTCCGAACTGGGCTTGGCGCAACTGCCGGGCGACGTGAATGAGGCCCAGGGCGTCTGCCCGTTGCTGGCGCAACCGCCGAGCAGCAGCAGGGCCATGGCGGCAATCAGTGGTTTCATCGGGTGCTCCTTAAAAATGGACCAGGGCTCGGGCGATGCCGATAAAGGCCGGGCCGCCGAGGACAATCAACAATGCCGGAAACAGAAACACCATCATCACCACCGACATCTTCGCCGACATCTTCGAGATGAATTCCTGCAGATTGGTCAGGCGCCGGTCGTCGAGCAATTGCTTGAGCGCCAGCAGGGACTTCATTGCGCCGCCGCCCTGGGTGATCAACTGCTGGAGGATGACGCAGGTGTCGGTGAACTCGTCGACTTCCAGCAAGTGCGCGGTCTTGCCCAGCTCCTCGCCCAGTTCCAGGCCGGAATCGACCCGCGCCAGGATCAGGCGCAATTCGTGGGTAAGGTCGGGCAGCAAGCGTTGCGCCTCGCTGCCCAGTACGCGCAACGATTGTTCAATCGCCATGCCCGACTCGAACAGGATGCGCAGCAGCGGGATAAACGTGGAGATTTCCCTGGCGATGCGCTGCTGGCGGTATCTGGCGGCGGTGGCCAGCACGCGCTTGGGCAGCAGGTAGCCGACGCCCAGGGCCAGCAGCGGGGCGATCCACATTGGTTCCACCTCGGGGAACAGCAGTTCCTGGCCAAGCAGGGTCAAGGCCATCAGTACAAATGGCACGCCGATCTGCAGTGCGGCAAACAGCGAGCGTTGGCTGGATTTGCGCCAGCCTACGCGGTTGAGCAGGGTCTGCGTTTCGCTGTCCAGGCTCACCGAGCCCTGGGCCAACGAGCTTGCGCCCAGTAGCCGGATGAGCGAGCCGAGCCTGGCTTCGCTGGTGATGCGCCCCTGTAGGCGTTCCGTCACCCGGCGCTCGCGGCGCCGATGCTCCAGCAACTGACCGCCCACCAGGACCAGCGCCGCGAGAAACAACAGGGCACCCACCAGAAGCACCATCTCAGACACTCCTCAACATGCGCCACATGGCGAACGTGCCCGTCAGGTCCATCGCGGTGGCAGCCAGCAACATGTGGCGCCCGGTGTCGTCATTCCACATGGTCATCAGGTAGCCGGGGTTGACCAGGATGAAGTAAGCCACCATCAAGATCGGCAGCCCGCCCAGCACATAGGCGGTCATGCGGGTTTCGCCGGTCATGGCCTTGAGTTGACGCGAGGCCTGTTCGCGCTCGCGGATCATCCTGATCAGGTTTTCCAGCAGTTCGCTGGCATTGCCGCCGTAGCGGTGGTTGACCTTGAGGCCCAGGGCGAACAGGCGAAACTCGTCCTGTTCGTAGAACTCGGCGAAGTCGCTGACCGAGTCGGGCAGGCTGACGCCCATGCGCACGTTACGCTGTACGCGGCCCATGGCCTCCTTGAGTGGGTTTTCGACACCTTCGATGCCGCCCAACACCGCGTCGGCCAGGGTTCTGCCGGATTTGAGGCTGCGCACGCTGTGGTCGAGCAACTGCGGGAGTTGCTCGACCATACGCTGGACGCGGCGCTGGTAACGCCAACCGATGTAAAGGCGCAGCACCAACGGCGGGCCGACGATCATCGTGAACAGGCCCCAGCCGTCGCCCAGCAGGTAGCCGAAGAGGGCGCCGATCACCCACGCACTCAACCACAGGCCCAGGCGGTCGGTGGGCTTACCCAGCCCTGCACGCAGGAACATGCGCTCAAGACCGCTCCAGGACGTGCTCGCTTCGGCGGTCTCGGGCTGCCCGTCGCCCAGGCGTTCCAGCACGCGGTCGGTCTGGGCCTTGCGCAGGCTGTTGTCGAACAGCCACAGCGACAGGCCGATCAGCAGCAGGCAAATAAGCAGCAGCAAGGGTCCGGTCATTCAGCGCCCCCTATAGCGGCAAGGCCGATTCGCGGCGCAGTTTGTCGCCTGCGGGGTGGATGGCTTCGCGCAGGAAACCGAAGCCGGTGCGCCGGTCCAGGCGGAACAGGGTATTGGTGACATACACGTCATCGCGCACGCCGACCACTTCCACCACTTCGCTCACACAGCGGCGGCCATCGGGCATGCGCGTGAGTTGGATGATGACGTCCAGTGCGGCGCAGATCATCTGGCGCAGGGTTTTTTCCGCGACCACACGACCGGTCAACCCCACCAGGGTTTCCAGGCGCAGCAACGCATCCTGCGCATTGTTGGCGTGCACGGTGCTCATGGAACCGTCGTGACCGGTGTTCATCGCGGTCATCACATCGAGCACTTCGACGCCGCGAATTTCGCCGAGGATGATGCGGTCCGGGCGCATCCGCAGGGCGTTGCGGATCAGGTCGCTGGACCGCACTTCGCCATGGCCTTCGGCATTCGGCGGGCGGGTTTCGAGGCGCACGACGTGGGGGTGCCCCAGTTGCAGTTCGGCAACGTCTTCGATGGTCACCAGCCGTTCACGGGGGTTGATCAACTGACTGAGGATATTGAGCAGTGTGGTCTTGCCGGTGCCCGTGCCGCCGCTGATCAGAATATTGCAGCGCTTGCCGACGGCCTCCTGGAAGAACTCGAAGATGCTCTGGTCGATGGTCTGCATGGCTACCAGGTCGCTGCTCTTGAGCATGTCCTTGCGAAATTTGCGGATCGACAGACACGGCCCGTCCAGGGCTATCGGCGGGATGATCGCATTGACCCGGCTGCCATCGGGCAGACGCGCATCTACCATCGGCGACGACTCGTCGAGGCGTCGGCCCAGTGGCGCAAGGATGCGCTGCATCACGCGCTCGACGTGATGGTCGTCGATAAAACGCAGGTCACTCTGGTGCAGCAGGCCTTCGCGTTCGATAAATACCCGATGCGGCCCGTTGACCAGAATCTCGGTCACCGACGGGTCGCGCAGCAGCACTTCCAACGGGCCGAAACCTGTGAGTTCGTCGACGATCTCTTCGGCCAGCCGCTCCATTTCATAGCGCGAGATTGCCAGGCGCATGCGCGTGATGTATTCGGAGACTTTGTCGATGACAAATTGCGCGAGGGATTGGCGCGTGCCTTCGAGCAGGTTCCTGCCCGATTCTTCAATGGCGTCGATGATGTAGCGATGCAGCACCAGCTTCAGGCCGTCGTTATCGCTTTTGCCATTGGCGTTGCGGGCGGGCCCGCCGAAGAGTTTTTCGCCGCTCATCGTCCAGCCCCCAGGATGCGTTCAAACCAGCGCATTGACGGTTTTTCCAGGCCTTCGGAGCGTTTCGCCAGACGCTCGCCCAAGGCGCGCACGGCTTGGGTCAAGGGTTCGCGGGGCGCCAGGACAAACAGGGTCTGGCCCTGGTTTTTCACGTTCAGGCGCAGTTCGGCGCTCAAGGGCAGGACGGCGATGCACTGCAGGCCGAAGCTTTTTTCCAGCGCTTCGGTGTCGGGCGCGCATGACTTGATGTAGCGATCGATCACCAGCTTGGCGTGATCGAGCTTCATGCCTTTGTCGCGCCAGCGGTTGAGGACTGCCAGGTTGCGGCGACAGTCCAGGACGTTCTGGTCGGTGCACCACAGCAGCTTGTCGCAGTGGCTGACAAAGGTGCGCAGCGCTTCGCTGTCCGGTTGCCCGGTGATGTTGACGACGATGTGCTGGAAATGCTGGCGCAGTGCACTGAGCAACATGAACAGTTCGGCCGCGCTGGTGAGCTTGAGCGGTTCGTCGCCGGTGGCGTACGCGAGGATACGCAGGCCGTCCTTGGCCGTGGTGAATGCGCTGTTGATCAACGTGGTATCAAGGCGGCGCAAATGGCGCAGCGCATCGCCGAAATTGAAGGTGCTTTCCAGGCCCAGCAGCGCCAGGCTGTCGCTGCGCGGCAGGCCGAGGTCCAGCACCAGCGTCTGTTGCCCGCTTTTCTGCACCACCATGGCCAGGTGCGTCGCCAGCATCGCGCCGTCGGCATTGCTCTGGGTGCCATACAGCACGGTCAGCCCGCCCAGTTGCGCATTCGACGTGACGGGCGGCAGGCGCTTGCTCAGGCGCCGCACCAGGCCGGCGACTTCGCTGGAGCGTGAGCCATAGGCAACAAAATCCCGCGCGCCAGCGCGCATGGCGTTCAGCACCAACTGGTTGTCCATGCCGTCGCCAAGGGCGACCACCGCGAGCATCGGCTTGGCCTCCAGCGCACCTTCGATCAGTGCGCTCTGGGCCACCACGTTTTCCCGGTCGAGGCCCACGAACACCAGGTTGGCGAAGGTCACGTCCACCAGGGCGAGCAATTCATCCAGCGAGCCACTGCCGGCACTGACCACCTGGCCCAGTGGCGCAAGGGCGCCCTGCAGCCATTCAAGGTCGGTGTCGTTGCGGGTGATTGCCAGAAACGTCTGGCTCAGGCTATCGCTCATTGGGACAGTCCGCTGCGACGGTCGAAGTTGCCGTTTTCGAGGAAAAACATGCGGTACCAGTTCGGGTCGTAGCTGCGCAGTTTTTCGCCGGGCAAAGAGGGCAAGCGAGCGTTGGCCGCCAGCGGTTGGACAAGGTGCGGCGTGACGATCATCAGCAGTTCTTTTTCTTCACGGTTGATGTTGGAGTCGCGAAAAAACGCACCGAGGATCGGGATGTCACCCAGGCCTGGAAACTTGCTGATGGTCGAACGGTTATTGCTGCTGATCAGGCCGCTGATCACGAAGCTTTCGCCATCGGCCAGGGACACGCTGGTGTCGGTGCGGCGCACGGTCAGGGCCGGCACCTGGATGCCCTGGATCACCACCGCGTTGCTGTAGTCCAGTTCGCTGACTTCCGGCGCCACCTTGAGGGTGATGCGGTTGCGGTCGATCACGGTGGGGGTCAGGGTGAGGCGGATGCCGAACTCCTTGTACTCGATGGAAATGGTGTCACTGCCTGCGCTGGGCACCGGCACCGGGACTTCGCCGCCCGCGAGGAAGGTCGCGCTCTGGCCGCTCATGGCCACCAGGCTCGGGCGCGCGAGGGTGTAGGCAAAACCGCTGCGTTCCAGGGCGTTGATCATGGCTTTGACGCGGCCGCCGCCAAAGCCGACGTTGAAACTGTCGGTGCTCACCGGCAGTTTGAACACGCCTTCGGAGGGCGACAGCAAGTTCGGGCTGCCGAGGAAAAAGTTGGTGCCCATGCCGAGAAACTTGGTGCTGGCTTCCTTGAGCTTGGTGCGGCTGACTTCGACAAAGCGGATATCGGTCTGTACCTGGCTGGGCAGCGACGGGTCCTCCGACGGCGACAGCGACAGGCTGGTCAGCGCCGACGTAGCCTTGCCCTTGACGAACACCATGCTCTGGCGCGGCGCGCTGGCGCAGGCGGTCCACACCAGCAGGCTGGTGGCGCCCGCGCCGACACCGGTGAGCAGAAAATTGCGGTCACCGTGGACCCGCACATCGGCGATCTTCGGGTCGCCAATCGCCAGGCGCGTAATCGCCACCGGCGACTGCAGTTCCTGTTGCAGCCCTTCGCCCACCTCGACCACGGCAGGCAACTGGCCCAGGGCGCTGCAGTTGCCCGGCGCCGCCACTGCGAGGCCGACCGACAGGCTCGACAGCATCAGGGCGCAGGCGATGTGCGTGAACAGCGGGGCATAGCGATGGCTCATTCAAGGCATCCTTGCTCAATCACGGGTTTTGCGGCGCCGCTTGGGCGCCGCGAATCACTTCAATGCCACGTCGTACGCTTGGCCCTCCGCTGGTGACGGCGACGGCGACGCGTTTGGGCGGCGCGCTCATGGCCAGTTGGGTGAATTGGTAGAGGTCGCGGTTGGCGCTTTGCAGTTTTTGCGCCGCATCGCTGTCGCCGGCCCAATAGCGGCTGAGCAGTTGCTCGTCGGCGCTGCGTACGGCCAGGCGCAACGTACCGGCTTGCGTGGCGAGCATCAGGCGGCTCAATAGAGGCTCCGGCACGGCGAGCACGACGCTGCGTGCAGCGGCCCGGCGTTGCGCGGCCTGGATACGTTCTTCGGCCGTGACCGGCGGCGGCATGGCGGGTTGGCCATCGTTGGTCAGACCCAATTGGTCGCCGACGCTGAGCAAGCGCATCGCCGGGACCACGATCTGCGCCGACGGCTCGGCGTTACCCGGCTCCTGGCGCAGAAACAGCAGCACGTCCACGTAATCGCCGGGGCTCAGTTGGCCACCGGCACCCACCACCTCATCGACCGCAACCGCCAGTGCGCGCTCGTCGGGGCGAATCATGCGGGCCAGCGGGCCGCCCGTACTGAAGCTTTCCTGATTAAGCCAAGTGCCGGCGCTCAGGGGGCGCTGGGGGGTGCGGCCGATCGCCTGGTCAAGTTGGGTCAGGCTGCCGGCAGGCACCGTGCGCAGCTTTTCCACGGCCAGGTCGGTTTCGGTCAGCGCCACGAAAGGCGGCACATCGCGCACCAGCACCACGACCGGGAGGCGGGTCTGGTCTTCGGCGGCAGCGGCGGGTTTTTCAGCAGAAATGACAGGTTCGGCGACGGGGGCGGGTTGGCGGCTCAGCACCAGCCCCCAATACCCCGCGATCAACGCCCCGACCAACAGCACGCCAGCCAGGATCATGCTGATACGACTGTTCATGACGGCTCTCCCTTTCCGGTTGCACTACAGTCCCGCCAATCCAAACGAGTTAATTCGCAACCTGGCTGTGATGAACATCTAACGATTTGGCTATTTGAAGGTAGCTCAGCTAGGACGAAATGCCATTACCTGACAAAAAATTTACCGGAACTAAAGATCCGCCTCCTTGAACGCTTGGTTTTATGACGCCAACTTTGCGACTAATACTTTGTGATTAACTCGTTATTACAGTTGTGAGCCCAAGGTTTGTTGACAATGCTCTAGTGGCACGCCGCGTAGATCGTGCTAGAGCCGTACCGGCAATCCGTGGCGCTTTAGGGAGAAGTCATATGTTCCTTGACCTGATAGTGAAGCTTTACGTGCAGACGCAACTGTTCTTCAAACGCAGCGAGGGTGCCTCAGGTATTGAATACGCCATTATTGTGGCGCTGGTTGCCCTGGTCATTGTCGGTGCAGGGACCGGATTGGGCACCAAGATAAGTACCATCTTCACCAACATGTCGACCAAAATGCCAACAGGGACTTGATGCCAGGATGTGCCAGTCATTCGATCTTTTCCCTTGCAGGTACGGCCATGAGCGCATCTTCTTCACGCCAGCAAATCTTATTGGTGGACGATGAAAAGGAAGCCCTGAGCGAGCTCGCCGAATCTCTCGAAAACGAGGGATTCGTCTGCTTTACCGCCACCTCCGTCACCTTTGCCTTGCAAGAATTGACACTTCACCCGGATATTGCCCTGGTCATCACCGACCTGCGCATGCCCGAAGAAAGCGGGATCTCCTTGATCAAGCGCCTGCGCGAACACACCTCACGCTCGCACCTGCCGGTGATTGTGATGTCGGGTCATGCCGAGATGGATGATGTCAGCGACATGTTGCGCCTGCAGGTGCTCGACCTGTTTCGCAAGCCCATCTATCTGGTGCGGTTGATCGATACGCTCAATAGCCTGTTTCCGCTCATCAAGCCTTCATCCTCGTGAGCACTGTGCACCTCGTCAGAGTTGATAACTGAAGCTCAAGGAGTACCGCGGCTTGCGGTTGAGGCTGTCGAGAGCCTCGTCCGAGATCGGCGGTTTTTATGCGATTGGCCGCCATTTACCCAGCATATGTTCAATGTCTGCGGCGCCTTTCAGCAGTAATTCACCGCTGGAACCGGAGGCGCTGCTGTGCAATATCACTTCGCTGGGCAGGCGCACCGGCTTCTTGAACACTACGTCGATTTCCACATTGGCAGCGGGCAGGTGCTCACCGAGGGCCGCAAGTGTGCGCGCCTTGTTCCAGAGTCCATGGGCGATGGCCTGGGGGAAGCCAAACAATTTGGCAGTCGGCGCACTCAGGTGGATCGGGTTGTAGTCGCCGGAGACCCTCGCGTAACGACGGCCGATATCGGTGGGGGCTTTCCAGCGGGTCAGTTCGCTGATCTGCGCAGGAGTGGGCTGGGTGTCATCGGCTGCTACGCCTTCGAGTTTTACGCCTCGGCAGAGCATCCAGCTCTCGGCTTCCCACAGCACGCCGAGAGCATCTTCGACAGTGGTCACCACCTCAAAGGTTGCGCCCTTGGCGTGAGGTTGCAGGTTTTGCGTGTGCACAGCGATGCACAGCTCGTTTACGCCGCCCAGCGGTCGATGGATGCGAATGCGATTGCTCAGGTGGATCAACCCCAGCAACGGGAAGGGAAATGCCTTGTCCGTGAGCAGCTGCATCTGCAATCCAAACGCCAGGATGTGCGGATAGGTCGCCGGCAGGATCGGGCTGTCGGCAAAGCCGCAGACCTTGCGATACGCCGCCACGTCCCCGGGGTTGACGCTGACCCGACAGCGCAGGCCCTGCTCAGGCAGCGTGCTGCCGGTAATTTTGCGCTTGAGCGCCGCCCGCCAATACAACGGCGGCAGAAACGGAGTATTGCCTAAGGTCTGCCATTCCATATTTACGCTCCCAATAGACTTTGCCCGCACACCCGCAATGCTTGCCCGCTGACCGCGCCGGAGCCCGGCTGGCCGAGCCAGGCCACGGCTTCGGCGACGTCCTGGGGCAAACCGCCTTGCCCCAGGGAACTCATGCGGCGCCCGGCTTCACGCAGGGCGAACGGGATATGCGCGGTCATCTGGGTTTCGATAAACCCTGGCGCCACGGCGTTGATGCTGATCCCGCGCTCCTTGAGCAACGGCGCCCATGCCTGCACCAGTCCGATCAAACCCGCCTTGCTCGCGGCGTAGTTGGTTTGCCCACGGTTGCCGGCGATGCCACTGATAGAGGCCAACACCACCACGCGGGCGTTGTCGTGCAGGCGGCCGCTGTCGAGCAGCGCCTGGGTCAGCACTTGTGGCGCATTGAGGTTGACCGCCAGCACCGCGTCCCAATATTCCGGGGTCATGTTGGCCAGGGTTTTGTCACGGGTGATGCCCGCGTTGTGCACCAGGATGTCGAGGCCATCGGGCAAGTGTTCGATCAACTGGCCGGCGGCGTCTTCGGCGCAGATATCCAGCACCACGGTGCGCGCACCCAGGCGCGCGGCGAGGGC
The DNA here is from genome assembly GCF_056688935.1 of Pseudomonas arvensis. Classification (NCBI taxonomy): domain Bacteria; kingdom Pseudomonadati; phylum Pseudomonadota; class Gammaproteobacteria; order Pseudomonadales; family Pseudomonadaceae; genus Pseudomonas; species Pseudomonas arvensis. The sequence goes on from NZ_CP162038.1 coordinate 733,770, forward strand.
TTCGAGGTCGGATTTGGCTTGCGGCACATCCAGCAGGATGACTTCGGCACCGTCGCGGGCCAGGGTTTCGGCGATGGACGCGCCGATGCCGCGCGCCGCGCCAGTGACCAGCGCTTTGCGTCCGGCCAGTGGGCGGGTCCAATCCTCGACGGGGGTGGCGCAAGCCTGCAGGCGGATCACCTGGCCAGAGATGTAGGCGCTTTTCGGCGAGAGGAAGAAACGCAGCGCGCCTTCCAACTGGTCCTCGGCACCCTCGCCGACGTACAGCAGTTGCAACACGCCGCCGTTGCGCAGTTCCTTGGCCAGTGAACGGCTGAAGCCTTCCAGGGCGCGTTGGGCGCTGGCGGCAAACGGTTCGCTGAGATTTTCCGGAGCGCGGCCGAGGATCACCAGGTGAGCGCTGTTGGCGAGGTTTTTCATCAGCGGCTGGAAGAACTCGCGCAGTTGCTTGAGCTGGTCGGTGTGTTGCAACTCGCTGGCATCGAACACCACGGCTTTGAGCTTGGGGCCGTGTCCGGGAATCCAGGTGGATGACTCGGCGCCGTAGGTGTAAGTCGCGTCAGTGAGTTTGTGGGCAAATGCCTGCACCTTGCTCGCCAGGGCACCACCGCCCAGCAGCAGTGCACCGTCTACAGGGCGCAGGCGTCCGGCTTGCCAGCGTTCCAGGCGTACCGGTGACGGCAGGCCAAGGGCGGCGACCAGACGATGGCCGAGGCTTGAGTTGGCGAAGTCGATATAACGGTCAGACATGGAACGCTCTCCGAAGGCTGGGGTTCAAAGGGTTGACCATCCCAGGGTAGCAGTCGTTCGACTAGGCTCAGTGATCAAGCCCATAACAGACAGAGGGAGCTTTCCATGACTCAATTGCGCCGTGTAGCGATCATTGGTGGTAACCGCATTCCGTTCGCCCGTTCCAATGGCCCGTACGCTACCGCGAGCAACCAGGCGATGCTGACCGCCGCGCTGGAAGGCTTGATCGAACGCTACAACCTGCACGGCCTGCGCATGGGCGAAGTGGCCGCGGGTGCGGTGCTCAAGCATTCGCGGGACTTCAACCTGACCCGCGAATGCGTGCTGGGCTCACGCCTGTCGCCGCAAACCCCGGCCTATGACATCCAACAGGCCTGCGGCACCGGGCTGGAGGCGGCATTGCTGGTGGCCAACAAGATTGCCCTGGGCCAGATCGAATGCGGCATCGCCGGCGGGGTCGACACGACGTCCGACGCGCCGATTGGGGTGAATGAAGGGCTGCGCAAGCTCCTGCTGCAAGCCAACCGCAGCAAATCCATGGCGGATAAATTAAAAGTCCTGTTACAACTTCGTCCCCATCACCTTAAGCCCGAACTGCCGCGCAATGGCGAGCCCCGCACCGGTTTGTCCATGGGCCAGCACTGTGAGTTGATGGCGCAGACCTGGCAGATCCCCCGCGCCGAGCAGGACCAGCTTGCACTGCAGAGCCATCAGAAAATGGCGGCCGCCTATGCCGAAGGCTGGCACAACGATCTGCTCACCCCGTTTCTGGGCCTGACCCGCGACAACAACCTGCGCCCCGACCTGACGCCGGAAAAACTCGCCGCCCTCAAGCCGGCCTTCGAACGCAGCGAAAAGGGCACGCTCACCGCCGGCAACTCCACGCCGCTCACCGATGGTGCATCCCTGGTGCTGCTGGGCAGTGAGGCGTGGGCGAAAGAGCGGGGCTTGCCGATCCTGGCGTACCTGCGCGACGGCGAAGCGGCGGCGGTGGATTTCGTCAACGGCGCCGAAGGCCTGTTGATGGCGCCGGTGTATGCGGTGCCGCGTCTGCTGGCGAGGAATGGTCTGACGTTGCAGGACTTCGATTACTACGAGATTCATGAAGCTTTCGCAGCTCAGGTGTTGTGTACGCTCAAGGCCTGGGAAGATGCGGACTACTGCAAGACCCGCCTCGGGCTGGACGCACCGCTGGGTGCCATCGACCGCAGCCGGCTCAATGTGAAGGGCAGTTCCCTGGCCGCCGGCCACCCGTTTGCCGCCACCGGTGGGCGCATCGTTGCCAACCTGGCTAAATTGTTGGATGCAGCAGGCAAGGGCCGTGGGCTGATTTCGATCTGCGCCGCGGGCGGCCAAGGCGTGACGGCGATCATTGAGCGTTGAAACTGGCATATTGGATGCATTCTTAAGCAATCAACGGTCGGTAGCCCCTCCCACCGGCGAGCCGATTGCCGTATAACGAGTGCCATACGCGTATTTGGTAATAAAGGACCCACAATAAAAGCTGATGAAGACTCCTAAACGCATTGAACCCCTGATCGAAGACGGTCTGGTCGACGAAGTGCTGCGCCCTCTCATGAGTGGTAAAGAAGCAGCTGTTTATGTGGTGCGCTGCGGCAACGAATTGCGTTGCGCCAAGGTTTACAAGGAGGCGAATAAACGAAGCTTTCGTCAGGCCTCCGAATACCAGGAAGGCCGTAAGGTCCGTAACAGCCGTCAGGCCCGGGCCATGGCCAAGGGCTCCAAGTTCGGTAAGAAAGAAACCGAGGAAGCCTGGCAGAACGCCGAAGTGGCGGCGTTGTTCCGCCTGGCCGGCGCGGGCGTTCGCGTGCCCAAGCCCTACGACTTCCTTGAAGGCGTGCTGTTGATGGAACTGGTGGCCGACGAATACGGCGATGCGGCGCCGCGTCTGAACGACGTGACACTGGAGCCGGATCAGGCGCGCGAATACCACGCCTTCCTGATTTCCCAGATCGTGCTGATGCTGTGTACCGGCCTGGTGCACGGTGACCTTTCCGAGTTCAACGTACTGCTGACGCCTACCGGCCCGGTGATCATCGACCTGCCCCAGGCGGTCGATGCGGCGGGCAACAACCATGCGTTCAACATGCTGGAGCGCGACGTGGGCAACATGGCTTCCTACTTCGGACGCTTTGCCCCGGAGTTGAAGAAGACCAAGTACGCCAAGGAAATGTGGGCGCTGTACGAAGCCGGCACCTTGCACCCGGCCAGCGTCTTGACCGGTGAGTTCGACGAGCCGGAAGAGTTGGCGGATGTGGGCGGCGTGATCCGCGAGATTGAAGCGGCGCGGCTGGATGAAGAGCGCAAGCAGGCGATTCGAGCGGCAGACGATGCGCCATCTAGCAAAGTGCCGGACGAGCCACCGCCGCCGCCCTGGATGCAGTGATCTCAGGGTAGATGAGGTTAAAAATGTGGGAGGAGGCCTGCCTCCGATAGCAATAGGTATCTACACAACTTCCCGTGGATACTGAATCTATGGCAACTGGGCTGTTGTGGTGAGCGGGCTTGTCCCGCGCTGGGCTGCGAAGCAGCCCCATCAAAGCCACCGCGTTTTTTCAGAAAAACCAAGTTGCCTGGTTTTGGGGCTGCTGCGCAGCCCAGCGCGGGACAAGCCCGCTCACCACAGAGTTATGTATAAGCCTTTGAGAGTTGTGTAGATAGCTATGCTCCGATAGCAGTGGGTCAGTCTCAGTATCTTTAACTGAGCCACCGCCATCGGGAGCAAGCTCCCTCCCACAATGATTTTTGCACAGCCTGTCAGCCGCAGCAGTTTCCCGCTGCCAACTCTTTGAGTATCGGACAGTCCGGTCGATGATCGCCCTGGCAGTGCTCCATCAGGTCCTGCAAGGTATCGCGCAGTTGCTCCAGCTCGCGAATCTTGTGGTTCAACTCGTCAATGTGCTGGCGGGCCAGGGCCTTCACGTCGGCGCTGGCCCGTTGCCGGTCCTGCCACAGGGTCAGCAGCTTGCCGACCTCTTCCAATGAAAACCCCAGATCCCGCGAGCGTTTGATAAACGCCAACGTGTGCAAATCCTGCGGGCCGTACACACGGTAGCCGCTGTCCGTGCGGTGGGCGGCTTTGAGCAGGCCGATGGATTCGTAGTAGCGAATCATCTTCGCGCTCAGCCCGCTTTGGCGAGCGGCTTGGCCGATGTTCATGGGCGTTGATCCTCCAGGTCCTTGGGTTTCCAGGTTTTCAACAGCAGAGCATTGCTCACCACGCTGACGCTGGACAAGGCCATGGCCGCGCCCGCCAGCACCGGGTTGAGCAGGCCGAATGCGGCCAGGGGGATACCGATCAAGTTATACACAAAGGCCCAGAACAGGTTCTGGCGGATTTTTGCATAGGTCTTGCGGCTGATCTCCAGGGCGGCCGGCACCAAGCGCGGGTCGCCGCGCATCAGGGTGATCCCGGCGGCGTGCATGGCCACGTCGGTGCCGCCGCCCATGGCGATGCCGATATCGGCGGCAGCCAGGGCTGGGGCGTCGTTGATGCCGTCACCGACCATCGCCACTACGCCGGTTTTTTTAAGCGCGGCGACGGTGGCGGCCTTATCGGCGGGCAGTACTTCGGCGTGCACATCGTCGATGCCCAACGCTTGCGCGACCACGCGGGCGCTGCCGCGATTGTCGCCGGTCAGTAAATGGCTGCTGATGTGCCGGGCCTTGAGTTGCTCAACGGCTGCCAACGCACCGGGCTTGAGGGTGTCGCCAAAGGCGAACAGCCCGAGCACGCGCGGTTGCGGGCCCTGTTCGATCAGCCAGGACAAGGTGCGGCCTTCGGCTTCCCAGTCGTTGGCGGAGCCTGCCAGGTCCCCCGCGCTCAAGCCGCTTTCCTCCAGCAGGCGGCGATTGCCCAGAGCCAATGGCCGGCCGTCGAGGGTGCCTGCAATACCGCGTCCGGTCAGGGATTGGCTGGCGCTCACATCCGCCACCTTCAGCCCTTGTTCGTTACAGGCATCCAGCACGGCCTTGGCCAGCGGATGTTCGCTGCCACGTTGCAGCGCGCCGGCCTGTTGCAGCAGCACGGCTTGATTGCCATCCACCGCGACCAGGTGCGCGATCTTTGGCGTGCCGGAGGTAAGGGTGCCGGTCTTGTCGAAGACCACGGCGCTCACCTCATGGGCGCGTTCCAGGGCTTCGGCGTCTTTGATCAGGATGCCATAGCGGGCGGCAACACCCGTGCCGGCCATGATTGCAGTCGGCGTGGCCAGCCCGAGGGCGCAGGGGCAGGCGATCACCAGCACCGCCACGGCGTTGATAATCGCCGTTTCCAGCGACGCACCGTACAGCCACCAACCCACCAGCGTGAGCAACGCCAGTACCAGTACGGCGGGGACGAAGACCTGGCTGACTTTATCCACCAGTTTCTGAATCGGCGCCTTGGCGGCCTGGGCGTCTTCCACCAGGCGGATGATGCGTGCCAACACACTTTCAGCGCCAAGGGCGGTGGTGCGCACCAGCAGGCGACCTTCACCATTGATGGCGCCGCCGGTGACGTTATCGCCGGGTTGTTTGGGTACCGGCAGGCTTTCGCCGCTGATCAGCGCCTCGTCGGCATGGCTTTGGCCTTCGATCACTTCACCGTCCACCGGGAAACGCTCGCCGGGTTTGACCAGCACCTGGTCATTGAGCTGCAGCGCGCTGATCGCGACATCCTCTTCGCGCCCATCCTGTACACGCAGGGCGCGTTCAGGGCGCAAGGCCTCCAGGGCTCGGATGGCACTCGCGGTCTGGCGTTTGGCGCGGCTTTCCAGGTATTTGCCCAGCAGCACCAGGGCGATCACCACCGCCGATGCTTCAAAGTACAGGTGCGGCGCCATTCCAGCCTGGGCGGTGAGCCATTCGTAAATACTCAGGCCATAACCGGCGCTGGTGCCGATGGCCACCAGCAAGTCCATATTGCCGGCACCGGCGCGCACAGCTTTCCAGGCGGCTATATAGAAGCGCGCACCAAAGATGAATTGCACGGGGGTGGCGAGGGCGAATTGCACCCAGGCCGGGAGCATCCAGTGCAGGCCGAAGGGCTCTACCAGCATCGGCAGCACCAACGGCAGGGCCAGCGCAATCGCCAGCAGCAGCGACCAACGCTCGCGGTGCCGGCGCTGGGCTTGATCGGTCTCGGTGGCTATTTCGCTTTGGGGCAGGCTCGCGCTGTAACCGGCCTTGTCGACGGCAGCGATCAGCACGGCGGGGTCCATCTGGCCCTGCACTTGAACGTGGGCACGCTCATTGGCCAGGTTGACGCTGACGCTTTGCACCCCCGGCACCTTGCCCAGCGCACGCTCGACACGCCCGGCGCAACTGGCGCAGGTCATGCCGCTGATGGGCAGATCAAAGGTGGTGGATCCATTCATGGGGCAGTCCTCCAGGAGAAGTTGCCCCTAGGATCAACCTTGACCTGTGGGTAAGGTCAAGCGCCTTCAGTAGTCCAATGCAGCGGCTTTGAGGTACATGCCGTCCGGGCCTTGGGCAATCCGCAGCTTGCGTACATCACCGGCCTTGAGCGTGATGTTCCGCGCGGGCGGGGCGAGCAGGCCTGGCAGGCAGCCCGGCGCCTGGCCCGGCAGCAGTTTCAGGCGCAGTGACACATCGCCAGCGGGCAGGTTGAAGGAGGTGGCCTGTTCCTGGAACAGCCGGCCGGCCAGTTGGTCATTCAGGTAGAGGCCGATCTCGCAGTTGGTCAGCACTTCCAGGCGCTCCCGGGAAATGATCAGCACCGCATAGTCTTGATCGGCACTGGCCATGGGCGCAGCGGCAGACAAACTCATCAAGCCGGCAAGGGCAAAAAACGACCAGCGCATGGCGAATGCTCCGTGGTATGAATCAAAGATGGCTCAAGCTTGGCCGACAGTGCCGCCGAATACCAGCCCGGCCGATTTTTTCAGAACTTGACCTTGCCATCGTGGCAAGGTCGAGACTGGTTTCAACCTCATCAAAGGAGTCATGTCATGCAAGTATTCAGCGTTGAAGGAATGACCTGCGGCCATTGCGTCAAGGCCGTGACCCAGGCGGTGCAGAGCCAGGACCCGGCGGCCAGTGTGAAGGTCGATCTGGCGGCAAAGGAAGTGGGCGTGGAAAGCCGCCTGTCTGCCGAAAAGGTGATCAGCCTGATCACCGAGGAAGGCTACAGCGCCACGCTCGCCTGATTTTAATAGTTAGCGAGCTATCGTTATGTTCAAGGCACCCAGGCCCGGCTAGACTGTCGGGCTGCCGACTCTCTTGGGTGCCTGATGAACCTTCGCATAATCCTGATCCTGGGTGCCTTGAGCGCCTTCGCGCCGCTGGCGATCGACTTTTACCTGCCGGGCTTTCCGGCAATGGCCACGGCCTTCGCCACCGATGAAAAACACATCCAGCTGACCCTGGCGGTGTACTTCGCCGGCCTGGCCATTGGCCAATTGATCTACGGCCCGCTGGCGGATCGTTTCGGCCGACGCGGGCCGCTGCTCAGCGGCGTGACCCTGTTCACCCTGGCCTCTTTCGCCTGCGCCTACGCGCCCTCCCTGGATTGGCTGATCGGCGCCCGCTTCGTGCAGGCCCTGGGCGGGTGCGCCGGCATGGTGATTTCCCGCGCGGTGGTCAGCGACAAATGCGACGCCGTGGGTTCGGCCAAAGTGTTTTCCCAATTGATGCTGGTGACCGGCCTGGCGCCCATCCTCGCGCCGCTGGCCGGCGGGGTGATGGTCGGGTTGTGGGGCTGGCAGTCGATCTTCCTGGCGTTGACGATCTTCAGTGTGATGGCCGCCGTTGCTGTGGCATTCGGCCTGCCCGAGACCTTCCCGGCCCATCAGCCGCGCCAGCCGTTGTCGGGCTCGTTGCGCCGCTACTTTGGGTTGCTGTCCGACCGGGTTTACCTCGGCTACGCCCTCACCGGCGCGCTGTCGATTGCCGGGATGTTTGCCTACATCGCCGGTTCACCGTTCGTGTTTATCAAGCTGTATGGCGTGCCCGCCGAGCATTACGGCTGGGTGTTTGGCTCCAACGCCGCAGGCTTCATCCTGGTGGCGCAGCTCAACGCACGCCTGCTGGCCAAGCGTGGCCCGGCGTTTTTGCTGTCGCGTTCGGTGTGGGTGTATCTGCTGGCAGGCCTGACGCTGCTGGGCATCACCGCGTTGCGCACTGATGCGCTGTGGCCATTGCTGGTGCCACTGTTTATCTGCATCGCCAGCCTGGGCTGCATTTTGCCCAATACCTCAGCCTGTGCGATGAGCGGGCAGGGCGCACGGGCCGGCAGTGCGTCGGCATTGCTTGGCTGCATCCAGTTTGGTGTGGCGGCGGGGGCGGCGTCGTTGGTGGGGGTGTTGCACGATGGCACGGCCATGCCGATGGCGATGGTCATCAGCCTGTGCGGTGTATTGGCGGTGACGGTGGCCGTGTCGACCCAGCGCCTGCAACGGGCGAGAGCCGCGCAAGCGCAGGTCTGACGAGCGGGTCAGCCAGCGGCGGAATGTTGCTGGCTGATTGGAAAGCGGTGGGGCGCCTGGATGCGCGCTTGCAGGGTATCGGCAAAGGCGCGTGCCTCGGCTTCAGTGTGAAAAGTAATCGCCTTCTGGTCCAGACGAACTTCCCACTGGGATTTTGCTAACGCTTTTATCAGGATCTTCATTGCTGACTTCCTCACGTAAAAGAATCGTGGCAAAGGCGGCCAATATAAACCCGAATACGCTCACAAATATGACAAAGATCAACTCTCTGACTAGCGGTGTCGTCCATTACTTACACGAATAAGGGACGACACTGACAGCCGTTATTTCAGAAGCCTTCCAGCACTATCTTGCCCTTGGCCTTGCCGCTTTCCAGCAGGGCGTGGGCGCGGCGCAGGTTCGCTGCATTGATCACACCGAAGTGCTCGCCCACCGTGGTTTCCAGGGTGCCGGCGTCGATCAGCTCGGCCACCCGATTGAGCAGGTTGTGTTGCTCAATCATGTCTGGCGTCTCGAACATCGAGCGCGTGTACATGAACTCCCAATGCAGCGACAGGCTCTTGCGCTTGAGCTTGCTCACGTCCAATGCCTTGGGGTCGTCGATCAGTGCCAGTTTGCCCTGGGGCTGTAGGGCTTCTACCAGTTGATCCAGGTGATGGTCGGTCTGGGTCAGGCTGGCAACGTGGGTCACCTGCGGGTGGCCGGCGTGTTTCAGCGCTTCGCTCAGCGGTTGGCTGTGGTCGATCACCAGATCGGCGCCGAGCGCCTTGGCCCATGCCTGTGTTTCCGGGCGCGAGGCGGTACCGATCACTTTCAATGCGGTGAGCTGGCTGGCCAGTTGGGTCAGGATCGAACCGACGCCACCGGCAGCGCCGACGATGAGCAGGCTCTGGCCTTCGTCGTCTTTACCCTCACGCACTTGCAGGCGCTCGAATAGCAGTTCCCAAGCGGTGATGGCGGTCAGCGGCAGCGCGGCGGCTTCGGCAAAGCCCAGGCTCTTGGGCATATGGCCGACGATACGCTCGTCCACGGTGTGCAGTTCACTGTTGCCGCCTGGGCGTACCAGGGAGCCGGCGTAGAACACCTTGTCGCCGACCTTGAACAGGCTCACGTCACTGCCGACCGCCTTGACCACACCGGCGACGTCCCATCCGAGCACCTTGGCGGCGCCGTTTTCCGGGGCGACGTTCTGGCGCACCTTGGTATCCACCGGGTTCACCGAGATGGCTTTGACTTCCACCAGCAGGTCGCGAGGGCCGGCGACGGGCTCCGGCAATTCGATGTCTTGCAGGGATTTTTCATCGGTGATGGGCAGTGATGCGTAGTAGGCAATGGCTTTCATGGGGGCTCCAAAACAGCAGGTGAACGGGATGGGCAAATAATTGGTTATTTCCCAAGAACATAAAAGCCGCTAAAACAGCACTCTGTTTCAATAGAATTTTGATAATCGGGGGGAGCATGCTGCGCTTTGATGATTTGCAGTTGTTTGTGCGCGCGGCCGACCTGGGCAGTTTGTCGGCGGCGGCGCGGGTGATGGACCTGTCGCCCGCCGTGGCCAGCGCGGCACTCAAGCGTATCGAGCAACAGTTGGGCACACGTTTGCTGGCGCGCTCCACCCGCAGCCTGCGCCTGACGGCCGAAGGTGAAGGCTTTCTGGAGTATGCCCGCGCCGCGTTGAGTTCTCTGGATGAAGGGCGGCGCCTGTTGGCCAGCGGCCAGGACCATGTCAGCGGTGTGCTGCAACTGTCGGCCCCCTCGGATTTTGGCCGCAACCAACTGCTGCCGTGGTTGGACGAATTCCAGCGTGAGTACCCGCAGCTCACCGTGCGCCTGTTGTTGGGTGACCGGATTGCCGACCTGTTTCGCCAGCCGGTGGACATTGCCCTGCGCTATGGCGAACCCGAGGATTCCAGCCTGGTTGCACTGCCCGTCGCGCCGCACAACGTTCGTGTGCTGTGCGCGGCGCCCAGTTATCTCGCACGCCACGGTGAGCCGCGACATCTGGAGCAATTGGCCCAGCACAATTGCCTGCTGTATATGCTCGGCAGTCGCGTGCATGACCACTGGACCTTTCACGACGGCAAGCGCGACGTCAGCCTGACGGTCAGTGGCGACCGCTTCAGCGACGATGCCGACGTGGTGCGCCGCTGGGCCGTCGCCGGTGTAGGCATTGCCTATAAATCCTGGCTGGATGTGAGCACCGACGTGCTGGCCGGGCGCCTGCGCCTGATCCTGCCGGAGCTGCGCGGCGAGCGCACACCGCTCAATCTGTTGTGCGCGCATCGCGCGCAGTTGAGCAAACCCATCAACCTGTTGCGAGAAATGCTCGTGTCTCGCTGTGCGAGATTGACCGCTCAATTGCCGGAGCGATTAGGCGCTAAGTAAATAGCCTCCATCACACAAGGAAATTTCACTCAGATGCTGTCCCTATTCGCGCTGTAAGACGCTAAGGAACTGCCGGTTTACGCCCCTATACTTTGGCGCCAACCGCAGTACAAAAATAAGTCGACAGGGAGTGAATCGATGGAAGAGGCACCATGCATCAGTCAGATCGCCAGCTTGCTCGCTGAGCCAAAACGCACCGCCATGCTCTGGTCCCTGATGGACGGCTCGGCCAAGTCCTCTGAGGAACTGGCTACGCTTGCCGGGCTGTCGCCGGCCTCGGCCAATGCGCATCTGGCACGGCTGACTGGGAGTGGTTTGCTACGGATCGAAGCCCGGCGCGGTAAACGGCTGTTCCGCGTGGCGGCTGTCGACGTGAGCGTCGCCATCGATGCCTTGGCCAGTACCACCCTGGCCAGCGCAATACGCAGTTCGCCGGATGCTCCACCCTTGGCGTTGGTGGCGCCACCATTGTTGCGTCATGTTCGGCTGTGCCGGGGTCACCTCGGCGGTGAGCTGGCGGCGGGGCTGTATGAACGGATGTTGGTGGCGGGGTGGATCGAGCGTCGCGAGCAACGCATTGAAGTCACGGTCAAGGGTGTGCAGCAATTGGCGGGCCTGGGTATTTTTACTCAAGCCCTGGCATCACCGCTGGTGTGCGACTGTTTCGATTGGAGCCAGCAGCAACCGCACCTGGGTGGCGCGTTGGGCGCGGGGCTGTTGCAGTTGTTCCTGCAATCGAACTGGATCAGCCTGGTCAACGAGGCCCGGGCCGTGGTGGTCAACGACGTCGGGGTGGCGGAAATCGCCCGATTGGCTGCGCTGTAGGAGCAAACGCCCTCGTCACAGGCGCTCACTCCCACATTTGCTTACGTCACGGCTTTACGAGTCGCGCATCCAGGCTGTTCTGCGCCAGACGTTTGGCCTGGTCCTGGGTCATGTCCAGAGAGGTGTACAGCGCGTGGAAGTTCTCGGTGACATAACCACCAAAGTACGCCGGGTCATCGGAGTTCACGGTCACCTTCACACCACGTTCCAGCATGTCGAGGATATTGTGCTGGGCCATGTCGTCGAACACGCAAAGCTTGGTGTTGGACAGCGGGCACACGGTCAGCGGGATCTGCTCGTCGATAATGCGCTGCATCAGGCGCTCGTCTTCGATGGCGCGCACACCGTGGTCGATTCGCTGGATTTTCAGCAGGTCGATGGCTTCCCAGATGTACTCCGGTGGGCCTTCTTCGCCGGCGTGGGCAACGGTGAGGAAGCCTTCATGACGGGCCCGGTCGAACACCCGCTGGAACTTGCTCGGCGGGTGGCCCATCTCGGAGCTGTCCAGGCCCACGGCCACGAACGCGTCACGGAACGGCAGCGCCCGGTCGAGGGTTTTCTGCGCTTCGTCTTCGCTCAGGTGGCGCAGGAAGCTGAGGATCAAGCCGCTGGTGATGCCCAGTTGCTGCTCGCCATCTTTGAGTGCAGCAGCGATGCCGTTGAGCACGACTTCGAACGGTACGCCACGGTCGGTGTGGGTTTGCGGGTCGAAGAAGGGTTCGGTGTGGATCACGTTCTGTTCTTTGCAGCGCAGCAGGTAGGCCCAGGTCAGGTCGTAGAAGTCCTGGGAGGTGCGCAGCACATCGGCGCCCTTGTAATACAGGTCGAGAAACTCTTGCAGGTTGTTGAAGGCGTAGGCCTTGCGCAGGGTTTCGACGTCGTTCCATGGCAGCGCAATCTTGTTGCGCTCGGCCAGGGCGAACAGCAGCTCAGGCTCCAGCGAGCCTTCCAGGTGCAGGTGCAGTTCAGCCTTGGGCAGGGCGTTGAGCCAATCGTACATGTCTAAATTCTCATCAGGTGCAATGGGCGCATTCTACAGGTCATGGCTGAAATAATCGGTAAAACCTGACCGGCAGGAGAGTATTCGTTTAATTCACGCAATAGGGTTCTGAACTAAGGTGTAACGAAACGTTAGCAGCGTGGCGCAGTCTGTACCCCATCAATGACTGATTTGCTGTACGAAAAGGCCCCGAATGCTCTCCTCTCTCAAGCAAGAAAAATTCATGCTGTTGGCGCTGATTGCCGCCATCGCCGCCTACCCGCTGGAGCACTGGATGCTGCACAGCGGGCAAATGGTCGCGCTGCTGGCAGGCGTGGCGCTGATCGGTTTTATCGTGGTGGCGTCCATGCGTGTGGCCCATCACGCCGAGCAATTGGCGGAAAAAGTCGGCGACCCTTACGGCACGATGATCCTGACCCTGGCCGCCGTGCTGGTGGAAGTGGTGATTCTGGCGATCATGATGAGCAACGAGCCGTCGCCCACCTTGGTGCGTGACACCATTTACTCCGCGGTAATGCTGGATATCAACGGCATCCTCGGCCTGGCCGCGTTGATGGGCGGCATCAAACATGGCGAGCAGTCCTACAACGATGACTCGGCGCGCACCTACAGCGTGATGATCCTGACGGCCATGGGCGTGTCAATGGTGGTGCCGGAATTTATCCCCGAAGCCGACTGGAAAATTTACTCAGCCTTCACCATTGGCGCGATGGTGGTGCTCTATACCCTGTTCCTGCGCATGCAGGTGGGGCCTCACAGTTATTTCTTCAGCTACAGCTACCCGGAAAAACGCCGCAAGAAACTGCCGGAAGAGGAGCAGACGCCGCCGGTGAACCTGGCGTTCTCCATTGGCACGCTGGTGTTTGGCGTGATTGTGATTGGCGCGCTGGCCGAGGTGATGTCCAAAACCCTCGACCTGGGTCTGGAAGGCACGGGCGCACCGCCAGTGATCACGGCGATTGTGGTCGCGGCGATCTCGGCAGCACCGGAAATCCTGACAGCGTTGCGCGCTGCATTGGCCAATCGCATGCAGTCAGTGGTGAACATTGCGCTGGGTGCGTCGTTGTCGACGGTGATTTTGACAGTGCCGGTGATGGAGGTGATGGCGCTCTACACTGGCCAGCCGTTCCAGATGGCGATGACGCCAGTGCAAACCGTGATGGTGTTTATCACGTTGATTGTCAGCGCGATCAACCTCAACGATGGCGAAACCAATGCCATCGAAGGGATGACCCATTTTGTGTTGTTTGCGACGTTTATCATGTTGTCTCTGCTGGGGTTGTAGGAACACAGCAGATAAAGGTGTGGGAGAGGTCAAACCCTCGCCCACCTTTTGAAGTGTGTTTGCTTAGGTTCCGGCGATCAGTTGTCGGGCTGCCTGGGTGTGGTCGGCGATCAAGCCTTTCAGGTCCAGCCCTTCCACCTGGCCATCAATGACCCGCCATTTGCCCCCTACCATCACCCGGTCTGCCCGATCCGCACCACACAGCAGCAGCGCCGAAATCGGATCATGGCTGCCGGAGAACCGCAGCTCATCGAGTTTGAACAGCGCCAGGTCGGCCTGTTTGCCGACGGCCAACTCACCAATATCCGTACGCCCCAGCAACTGCGCCGAACCTTTGGTAGCCCAACCGAGCACGCCTTGCGGGGTGATTTTTTCCGCGCCGTAACGCAGGCGCTGGATGTACAGGGCCTGGCGGGTTTCGAGGATCATGTTCGACGCGTCGTTGGAGGCGGAACCGTCCACGCCCAGGCCGATCGGCGCGCCGGCAGCCAGCAGGTCGAGGGTCGGACAGATGCCGGACGCCAGGCGCATATTCGAGCTTGGGCAGTGGCAGATCCCGGTACCGGCGGCGCCGAGGCGGGCAATTTCATCCGGGTTGAAATGAATGCCATGGGCCAGCCAGGTGCGTGGGCCAAGCCAGCCGACGCTGTCGAGGTAATCCACGGTGCGCAGGCCGAAGCGTTGCAGGCAGAAATCTTCTTCGTCGAGGGTTTCCGCCAAGTGGGTGTGCAGGCGCACGTCGAGGCTGTTGGCCAGTTCGGCGCTGGCTTGCATGATTTGCGGGGTGACGGAGAACGGCGAGCAGGGCGCCAGGGCGATCTGGATCTGCGCGCCGTCGCCACGCTCGTGGTATTCGTGGATCAAGCGCTGGCTGTCGTCGAGGATCACTTGGCCTTGTTGCACGGTCTGTTGCGGCGGCAGGCCACCGTCGGCTTCGCCCAGGCTCATGGAGCCTCGGGTGAGCATCGCGCGCATGCCCAGTTCGCGCACACTTTCCACTTGCACATCGATGGCATTTTCCAGGCCGTCGGGGAACAGATAGTGGTGGTCGGCCGCGGTGGTGCAGCCGGAGAGCAGCAACTCAGCCAGTGCGACCTTGGTGGCCAGGGCGAGCTTTTCCGGGGTCAGCCGCGCCCACACCGGGTACAGGGTTTTCAGCCAGGGAAACAACGGCTGGTTGACCACTGGCGCCCAGGCGCGGGTGAGGGTCTGATAGAAGTGATGGTGGGTGTTGATCAACCCCGGCAGGACCACATGCTCGCGGGCATCGAACACCTCGGCACAGGGCTGTGCGGGTGCTTGCCCCTGGGCCAGCACTTCGGTGATCACACCGTCTTGCAGCACCAGGCCGCCACGGGCATCGAGGCCATTGGCAGTGAAAATCGCGAGGGGGTTTTTTAACCAGATACGGGTCGCAGGCATTGGCCGGCTCCTCTGAATGATGGGTTCAGGTTTGCCAGCTCAGTGTTGCCCTGTCTGCTGATCCAGGGTCGCCCGTGAGGGCGAGCTGGGTAGATTACGTGTAGTTCGGGATCTGGTCTACTCGTAGGAAAAAGACGCTATCAATGGGGTGTTTACCAGGCGATGGTGTCGCCTTTGTAGTCCACGAAGTGGTGGCCGCCTTTACCGGTGTAGGCATTTACCTGATCCACCAGGCCGCGCACGCTGGTGTCGACATCAATGTGCGCGTTTTCGCCGCCCATGTCGGTCTTTACCCAGCCTGGGTGCAGCGACAGCACGGTGAGCTTGTGGTCGCCCAGTTGTGTGATGAAGCTGTTGGTCATGGAGTTGAGCGCGGCCTTGCTGGCCTTGTACAGCGCCAGGTCCGAGCCGTCGGGGATGGTCACGCTGCCCAGCACCGAACTCATGAATGCGAGCACGCCGCTGTCTTTGCGGATCTGTCCGACAAAGCGCTGGGCCAGGTTGATCGGCGCCACGGCGTTGGTGAAAAACAGTTGACCGACTTCCGCCAGGGTGGCGTGGCCAGGTTCCTGGTTGGCCGGACCTTTGACGCCGGCGTTGACGAAGAGCAGGTCGAAGGTGCGCTCTTTGAGGCGCTGGGCCAGGGCGATCACGGCTTGCTGATCGTCCATGTCGAGTTTTTCGATCTGTACCGGGCCCACGGCTTTCAGGGCATCGGCCTTGCTCGGATCACGTACGGTGGCGGTTACGTCCCAGCCGTCCTGGAGCAGTTGCTTGACCAAGCCAAGGCCCAGCCCGCGCGAGGCGCCGATGATCAGTGCGGTTTTTGGCGTAGACATGAAAAGCTTCCTTTGGAGTCGCGGTTCAGGGGGATTCAGCAAATTACAGTAACAGTTTCAGCGTTGCAGCAGGATACGCCCACGGCTCAGGTCGGCAAGCTGCGCCTGGAGCGTGTCGATGTGCGCCTCACCCAGTGCCAGTTGCAGGTCGACGCCGTTGGCAGTGAAGGTTTCTTCGATCACCAGCCCGCCCAGTTCGGCGATGCGCAGTTTCACCAGGTTCAACTCGGAGAAACCACAGGCGCAACTCAACGGCACGCGGCTGATCAGTTCGAGGCGCTCGGCATTCTGCAGGCATTTATTCGCACCGCCGCCATAGGCACGGGCGAGGCCGCCGGTGCCCAGTTGGATGCCGCCGTACCAGCGAATCACCAACACGGCGACCTGATCAAAGCCCTGGGCTTCGATAGCTGCCAGAATCGGTCGCCCGGCAGTGCCACCGGGTTCGCCGTCGTCACTGCTGCGGTATTGGTCGGCCAGCTTCCAGGCCCAGCAGTTGTGCGTGGCGTTCAGGTCGCTGTGTTGCTCGAAAAATGCCTGGGCGTCCTGTGGGCTGGTGATTGGCGCGGCGAGGGTGATGAAGCGGCTTTTGCGTATTTCTTCACGAAATTCGCAAAGACCGGTGAGCGTGAAAGGCATAAGTGGCTTCGTCTAGAGGGCCGGCTTGATGCCGCAGCCTTTGAGAATGATGTGAATCAGGTTCGTGCCCGCGTCTTCCATGTCTTGCTTGGTCAGCTTGGTGCGACCGGTGACGCGGCAGATCTGCGTGGCGAAGTCGGCGTAGTGCTGGGTGCTGCCCCATAGCAGGAAGATCAGGTGTACCGGGTCGATGGGGTCCATCTTGCCCGCGTCGATCCAGGCCTGGAACACGGCCGCTCGGCCACTGAACCAGGTGCGGTAGTCCTGGCTGAAATATTCGGTGAGGCATTCGCCGCCGCTGATGATTTCCATCGCAAAGATCCGCGAGGCCTGGGGTTGGCGTCGCGAAAACTCCATCTTGGCGCGGATGTAGCGGGAGAGGGCCACGGCCGGGTCGTCCTCGGCGGTCAGCGTGTTGAAGGTGCTGTCCCACAGTTCGAGGATATTGCTGAGCACGGCGATATACAGGCCCAGCTTGTTGGTGAAGTAGTAGTGCAAGTTGGCCTTCGGCAATCCGGCACTGGCAGCAATGGTGTTCATGCTGGTGCCCTTGTAGCCATGGCGCGCGAATTCATCTTCAGCAGCCTGGAGAATCGCTTGTTCGTTCTTTTGCCGAATGCGGCTGGCGGGCTTACCGGCGTGGTTGCTGTGGGCAGGAACTTCGAGGCTCATGGAGATTACCGTGCTGATCGATAGAGACGACGTGTGCACAGATAACCCACCCTCAAGCCTCAGACAAGTCCTGATGCAATAAAACCCTTAAAGCGGTTCCAGTGTGTCGCTTTCCGGCGCGTGGTTTGCGGCAGCTTCAGTCGCCTTGGACTCCGGCAGCAGGAGGCACAGTACGATGGCCGTCAGCCCGCCGCTGGTGATGGCCGAGTCAAACAGGTTCTGCACCAGCGTCGGCATCAGGTGCAGCAAGTTCGGTTGCGCGGCGATGCCCAGGCCGACGCCAAACGACGTGGCGATGATCAGCATGCTGCGGCGGTCCAGCGGCGCCTGGGCAAGGATGCGCACGCCTGCGGCCGCCACACTGCCGAACATCACCAGGGTCGCGCCGCCCAATACGGGTTTGGGGATTTGCTGCAACACCGCGCCAATCAACGGAAACAAGCCGAGGCAAAACAGCACCACGCCTATATATAAGCCAACGTAACGGCTGGCGACGCCGGTGAGTTGGATCACGCCGTTGTTCTGAGCAAAGGTGGTGTTGGGGAAGGCGCTGAAGGTGGCGGCAATCATGCAGCTCACACCATCACCCAGCACGCCGCCTTTGAGTCGGCTTATATAAGAAGGGCCGCTGATGGGCTGGCGCGCGATCATGCAGTTGGCGGTGAGGTCGCCGACCGTTTCGATGCTGCTGATCAGGTAAATCAGCGCGATCGGTAGGAAAGCGCTCCAGTCGAAGTTGAAGCCAAAGCGAAAAGGTATTGGCAGACTCATCAGAGGCAAGTCTGGCAGGGCCTGGGGCACCAGTTTTCCGCTGAACCAGGCCGCGAGGCTGCCAAGCGCGAGGCCGATGATGATGGCCGAGAGCCGCACCCACGGCGTGTTGGAGCGGTTGAGCAGGATGATCGTCAGCACCACGAACAGGCCCAACGCAAGGTTGGTGGGCGCACCGAAATCCGCTGCATTGAAGCCACCGCCGAGGTCGGTGATACCCACTTTGATCAGGCTGATGCCGATGAGCGTGATGACAATCCCGGTCACCAACGGCGTGATGACTCGGCGTAGTTGGCCGATAAAACGGCTCAGCACGATCTGCACCACGGCACCGAAAAAGCACACGCCGAAGATCATCGCCATGATGTCTTCCGGGCTGCCGCCGCGTTGTTTCACCAGGAAACCCGCCGACAGCACCGCGCCAAGAAAGGCAAAGCTGGTGCCTTGCAGGCAGATCATCCCCGCGCCGATGCCAAATGGCCTGCGCGCCTGGATGAACGTGCCGACACCGGAAACCATCAACGCCATGCTGATCAGGTAGGGCAAATGGGCGGTCAGGCCCAGGGTGGAGCCGATGATCAGTGGCGGGGTGATGATGCCGACAAACGCCGCCAGCACATGTTGCAGTGCGGCCAAAAAGGCTGGCGCCGGTTTGGGACGGTCGTTGAGGCCGTAGATCAGGTCGCTGGGGCTGCTAGATTCTGATGGCATGGCGGGTTAACTCAAGGCGGATGGTTCATGTTCCATCTGTCCTTGCAAAAAGCTGTCCAGTTGCTCAGCTTTTAGCGTAAGGCCCGTGCTAGCGCGTTGTGGCCAGACTGTCGAGGAAGCTTTCCAGCACCAAATGAGGGCGACGTCCCTTGCGGGTGACCGATGCGAGGCTTAAATCGTAAAAACGTGTAGCCGATTTCAGCGCGCGCAGTCGGCCTTGTTGCACCCACAGGCTGGCGTAGTGGTCGGGCAAGTAACCGATGTAACGGCCGGTGAGAATCAGGAACGCCATGCCTTCGCGGTCCGAGGCGCTGGCGGTGCAGTTAAGGGCTTGGTAATGGGCCTGGATTTCAGCAGGCAGGCGGAAGGTCGGTGCGATGGCGTCCTGGCTGTCGATGCGCTCGTCGTCCAATTGCTTGTCGTCGGCGTAAAACAGCGGGTGGCCGACTGCGCAGTAGAGCAGCGAGCGTTCGCTATATAACGGTTGGTACTCCAATCCGGAGAGGGCGCTGGCCTGTGGCACTACACCGACATGCAGGCGACCGTCGAGTACGCCTTGTTCGACCTCATTGGGGGCAATCATGCGGATCTGGATCTGCACGTCCGGGCCGCGTTCCTTTAATTGGGCCAGGGCGTGAGTAATGCGCATATGGGGCAGGGTGACGAGGTTGTCGGTAAGGCCGATGATCAACTCTCCGCGCAAATGCTGGTGCAGGCCGTTGACCTCGGTGCGGAAACTTTCCAGCGCACTTAAGAGTTGCAAGGCCGATTGATAAACCTCGCGGCCCTCTTCCGTCAGGGAAAAACCTGCGCGGCCGCGTTGGCACAGACGTAATCCGAGACGCTGTTCAAGGTCGCTCATTTGCTGGCTGATGGCCGAGCGCCCGATGCCGAGTACGGTTTCCGCCGCCGAGAACCCACCGCACTCCACCACACTGCGAAAGATGCGCAGCAGACGAATATCAAAGTCGCTGACTTGGGCCAGGGGATCGGGTCGACGGCTGCTCATAGTTTAGTGAAGGCCTGACTGAAGGTTAGAAGAGTTGAATTTCACCGACTTTATCGTCATGGCAATTTAGCTGCAAGAACGCTTTTCAATCCCGACGCTGCCTTTTGCCCTGCGAGGTTTTGCTGATGAACATGCCCGAAAACGCCCCATCGTCCCTGGCCAGCCAATTGAAGTTGGATGCGCACTGGATGCCCTACACCGCCAACCGCAACTTCCAGCGAGACCCACGTTTGATCGTGGCCGCCGAAGGCAGCTGGTTGACCGATGACAAGGGCCGCAAGGTGTACGACTCGCTGTCAGGCTTGTGGACGTGCGGCGCAGGGCACACGCGTAAGGAAATCCAGGAAGCGGTCGCCAAGCAATTGGGCACCTTGGACTACTCCCCCGGGTTCCAGTACGGTCATCCGTTGTCCTTCCAGCTGGCGGAAAAGATTACCGACTTGACCCCAGGCAACCTGAATCATGTGTTCTTCACCGACTCCGGTTCCGAGTGCGCTGATACGGCGGTGAAGATGGTGCGGGCTTACTGGCGCCTGAAAGGCCAGGCCACCAAGACCAAGATGATCGGCCGCGCCCGTGGTTATCACGGTGTGAACATCGCAGGCACTAGCCTGGGCGGTGTCAACGGCAACCGTAAGATGTTTGGCCAGGCGATGATGGACGTCGACCATCTGCCGCACACCTTGCTGGCGAGCAATGCGTTCTCCCGTGGTATGCCTGAGCTGGGTGGCATCGCGTTGGCCGATGAGCTGCTCAAGCTGATCGAACTGCATGACGCGTCCAACATCGCGGCAGTGTTTGTCGAGCCGATGGCTGGCTCCGCGGGCGTGCTGGTGCCACCGCAGGGTTATCTCAAGCGCCTGCGTGAAATCTGCGATCAGCATAATATTCTGCTGGTGTTCGACGAAGTGATCACCGGTTTCGGCCGTACCGGCTCGATGTTTGGCGCCGACAGCTTTGGCGTGACCCCGGACCTGATGTGCATCGCCAAGCAAGTCACCAACGGCGCGATTCCAATGGGCGCGGTGATTGCCAGCAGCGAGATCTATCAGACCTTCATGAACCAGGCGACGCCTGAGTACGCGGTGGAATTCCCCCACGGCTATACCTACTCGGCGCACCCCGTCGCTTGCGCGGCTGGCCTGGCGGCACTCGACCTGTTGCAGAAGGAAAACCTGGTGCAGAGCGTAGCCGAAGTCGCTCCGCACTTTGAGAATGCGCTGCACGGCTTGAAGGGCAGCAAGAACGTGATCGACATTCGTAACTATGGCCTGGCCGGTGCGATCCAAATTGCCCCGCGTGACGGTGATGCCATCGTGCGTCCATTCGAGGCCGGCATGGCCTTGTGGAAAGCCGGTTTCTACGTGCGTTTTGGTGGTGACACTCTGCAGTTCGGGCCAACCTTCAACAGCAAGCCGCAGGACCTGGACCGCCTGTTTGATGCGGTCGGCGAAGTGCTGAACAAGATCGACTGATTTCTCCTTCTATATAGAACAACTTTTCAGGAGTCCTGCATGAGCCTTATCCAGCATTTGATCAACGGTGAGTTGGTCAACGACAGCGGTCGCAGTGCCGACGTGTACAACCCGTCCACCGGCCAGGTGATTCACCAGGTGCCGTTGGCCAGCCGTGAAACCATTCAACAGGCGATCGACTCAGCCAAAGTCGCATTCCCGGCTTGGCGCAATACGCCGCCGGCCAAGCGTGCCCAAGTGATGTTTCGTTTCAAGCAGTTGCTGGAGCAGAACGAAGCGCGCATCTCGCAGTTGATCAGCGAGGAGCATGGCAAGACCCTGGAAGACGCGGCGGGTGAGTTGAAGCGCGGTATCGAGAACGTTGAGTACGCGTGCTCGGCGCCGGAGATTCTGAAGGGCGAGTACAGCCGCAACGTGGGTCCGAACATTGATGCCTGGTCGGACTTCCAGCCTTTGGGCGTGGTGGCGGGTATTACGCCGTTCAACTTCCCGGCGATGGTGCCGCTTTGGATGTATCCGCTGGCAATCGTGTGCGGTAACTGTTTCATCCTGAAACCTTCTGAGCGTGATCCCAGTTCGACGTTGTTGATTGCGCAATTGTTGCAGGAAGCCGGCCTGCCTAAGGGTGTGTTGAGTGTGGTGCATGGCGACAAGGGCGCGGTGGATGCGCTGATTGAGGCGCCGGAAGTGAAGGCGCTGAGTTTTGTGGGATCGACGCCGATTGCCGAGTACATCTACTCCGAAGCGACCAAGCGCGGAAAACGCGTACAGGCGCTGGGTGGGGCGAAGAACCATGCGGTGCTGATGCCGGATGCGGATCTGGATAACGCAGTCAGTGCCTTGATGGGCGCGGCATATGGTTCTTGCGGTGAGCGTTGCATGGCGATCTCGGTGGCGGTGTGCGTGGGTGACCAGGTTGCGGATGCATTGATCGCCAAGTTGGTGCCGCAGATCAAGGCGCTGAAGATTGGCGCTGGCACGACCTGTGGGTTGGATATGGGGCCGCTGGTGACAGGGCAGGCACGGGATAAGGTCAGCGGCTATATAGAAGACGGTGTGGCTTCGGGGGCGGAGCTTGTGGTTGATGGCCGTGGATTGAGCATTGCCGGGAATGAAGAGGGCTTCTTCCTCGGTGGCAGCCTGTTTGACCGTGTGACGCCTGAGATGCGTATCTATAAGGAGGAGATATTCGGGCCTGTGTTGTGCGTGGTGCGGGTGAGCAGTTTGGAAGCGGCGATGCAACTGATCAACGACCACGAATATGGCAACGGGACGTGTATCTTCACGCGTGATGGTGAAGCGGCTCGTCTGTTCTGTGATGAGATTGAAGTGGGCATGGTTGGGGTGAACGTTCCACTTCCAGTGCCGGTGGCTTATCACAGCTTTGGTGGCTGGAAGCGCTCGCTGTTTGGCGATCTGCATGCCTATGGGCCGGACGGGGTGCGTTTCTATACCCGTCGCAAGGCAATTACCCAGCGTTGGCCGCAGCGGGCGAGCCATGAAGCGTCGCAGTTCGCTTTCCCTAGCCTGTAAGGCTTGGTAGGCGCAAAGCCGGCCCCCGGGGCCGGCTTTTGCGTTTCAGGGGCATTTTTGACTTATATGACAGAAATATGAAAAAGAAGGTTGACGCCAGATTCTGGGAGCCTATAATTCGCCCCACTTCCGGCGCAGTCGAAACGGAAAACTCCTTGGTAAACAATGAGTTGCGCAGTTTTCGGCAGCAGGTTGCTTCAGTTTATCGAAGCCAAAAGGAAGTTGAAAAAGAGGTGTTGACAGCAGCGTGTAACGCTGTAGAATTCGCCTCCCGCTGATGAGAGATCCTCAGCGCAAGTGGTTGAAGTTGTTAAGGATTCCTTGAAAACTTCTGAAAATAATCACTTGACAGCAAATGAGGCTGCTGTAGAATGCGCGCCTCGGTTGAGACGAAAGATCTTAACCAACCGCTCTTTAACAACTGAATCAAGCAATTCGTGTGGGTGCTTGTGGAGTCAGACTGATAGTCAACAAGATTATCAGCATCACAAGTTACTCCGCGAGAAATCAAAGATGTAACCAACGATTGCTGAGCCAAGTTTAGGGTTTCTTAAAAACCCAAAGATGTTTGAACTGAAGAGTTTGATCATGGCTCAGATTGAACGCTGGCGGCAGGCCTAACACATGCAAGTCGAGCGGTAGAGAGAAGCTTGCTTCTCTTGAGAGCGGCGGACGGGTGAGTAATGCCTAGGAATCTGCCTGGTAGTGGGGGATAACGTTCGGAAACGGACGCTAATACCGCATACGTCCTACGGGAGAAAGCAGGGGACCTTCGGGCCTTGCGCTATCAGATGAGCCTAGGTCGGATTAGCTAGTTGGTGGGGTAATGGCTCACCAAGGCGACGATCCGTAACTGGTCTGAGAGGATGATCAGTCACACTGGAACTGAGACACGGTCCAGACTCCTACGGGAGGCAGCAGTGGGGAATATTGGACAATGGGCGAAAGCCTGATCCAGCCATGCCGCGTGTGTGAAGAAGGTCTTCGGATTGTAAAGCACTTTAAGTTGGGAGGAAGGGCAGTTACCTAATACGTGATTGTTTTGACGTTACCGACAGAATAAGCACCGGCTAACTCTGTGCCAGCAGCCGCGGTAATACAGAGGGTGCAAGCGTTAATCGGAATTACTGGGCGTAAAGCGCGCGTAGGTGGTTTGTTAAGTTGGATGTGAAATCCCCGGGCTCAACCTGGGAACTGCATTCAAAACTGACTGACTAGAGTATGGTAGAGGGTGGTGGAATTTCCTGTGTAGCGGTGAAATGCGTAGATATAGGAAGGAACACCAGTGGCGAAGGCGACCACCTGGACTGATACTGACACTGAGGTGCGAAAGCGTGGGGAGCAAACAGGATTAGATACCCTGGTAGTCCACGCCGTAAACGATGTCAACTAGCCGTTGGGAGCCTTGAGCTCTTAGTGGCGCAGCTAACGCATTAAGTTGACCGCCTGGGGAGTACGGCCGCAAGGTTAAAACTCAAATGAATTGACGGGGGCCCGCACAAGCGGTGGAGCATGTGGTTTAATTCGAAGCAACGCGAAGAACCTTACCAGGCCTTGACATCCAATGAACTTTCTAGAGATAGATTGGTGCCTTCGGGAACATTGAGACAGGTGCTGCATGGCTGTCGTCAGCTCGTGTCGTGAGATGTTGGGTTAAGTCCCGTAACGAGCGCAACCCTTGTCCTTAGTTACCAGCACGTAATGGTGGGCACTCTAAGGAGACTGCCGGTGACAAACCGGAGGAAGGTGGGGATGACGTCAAGTCATCATGGCCCTTACGGCCTGGGCTACACACGTGCTACAATGGTCGGTACAGAGGGTTGCCAAGCCGCGAGGTGGAGCTAATCCCATAAAACCGATCGTAGTCCGGATCGCAGTCTGCAACTCGACTGCGTGAAGTCGGAATCGCTAGTAATCGCGAATCAGAATGTCGCGGTGAATACGTTCCCGGGCCTTGTACACACCGCCCGTCACACCATGGGAGTGGGTTGCACCAGAAGTAGCTAGTCTAACCTTCGGGAGGACGGTTACCACGGTGTGATTCATGACTGGGGTGAAGTCGTAACAAGGTAGCCGTAGGGGAACCTGCGGCTGGATCACCTCCTTAATCGACGACATCAGCTGCTCCATAAGTTCCCACACGAATTGCTTGATTCATTGAAGAAGACGATAAAGAAGCAGCCCGAAATTGGGTCTTTAGCTCAGTTGGTTAGAGCGCACCCCTGATAAGGGTGAGGTCGGCAGTTCGAATCTGCCCAGACCCACCAATTTTGTGTGGGAAACGCCTGTAGAAATACGGGGCCATAGCTCAGCTGGGAGAGCGCCTGCCTTGCACGCAGGAGGTCAACGGTTCGATCCCGTTTGGCTCCACCACTACTGCTTCTGTTTGTTGAAAGCTTAGAAATGAGCATTCCATTGTGATGATGGTGAATGTTGATTTCTAGTCTTTGATTAGATCGTTCTTTAAAAATTTGGGTATGTGATAGAAAGATAGACTGAACGTTACTTTCACTGGTAACGGATCAGGCTAAGGTAAAATTTGTGAGTTCTCTTAATTGAGAAATTCGAATTTTCGGCGAATGTTGTCTTCACAGTATAACCAGATTGCTTGGGGTTATATGGTCAAGTGAAGAAGCGCATACGGTGGATGCCTTGGCAGTCAGAGGCGATGAAAGACGTGGTAGCCTGCGAAAAGCTTCGGGGAGTCGGCAAACAGACTTTGATCCGGAGATGTCTGAATGGGGGAACCCAGCCATCATAAGATGGTTATCTTACGCTGAATACATAGGCGTAAGAGGCGAACCAGGGGAACTGAAACATCTAAGTACCCTGAGGAAAAGAAATCAACCGAGATTCCCTTAGTAGTGGCGAGCGAACGGGGACTAGCCCTTAAGTGGCTTTGAGATTAGCGGAACGCTCTGGAAAGTGCGGCCATAGTGGGTGATAGCCCTGTACGCGAAAATCTCTTAGTCATGAAATCGAGTAGGACGGAGCACGAGAAACTTTGTCTGAATATGGGGGGACCATCCTCCAAGGCTAAATACTACTGACTGACCGATAGTGAACTAGTACCGTGAGGGAAAGGCGAAAAGAACCCCGGAGAGGGGAGTGAAATAGATCCTGAAACCGTATGCGTACAAGCAGTGGGAGCCCACTTTGTTGGGTGACTGCGTACCTTTTGTATAATGGGTCAGCGACTTATTTTCAGTGGCGAGCTTAACCGAATAGGGGAGGCGTAGCGAAAGCGAGTCTTAATAGGGCGTCTAGTCGCTGGGAATAGACCCGAAACCGGGCGATCTATCCATGGGCAGGTTGAAGGTTGGGTAACACTAACTGGAGGACCGAACCGACTACCGTTGAAAAGTTAGCGGATGACCTGTGGATCGGAGTGAAAGGCTAATCAAGCTCGGAGATAGCTGGTTCTCCTCGAAAGCTATTTAGGTAGCGCCTCATGTATCACTGTAGGGGGTAGAGCACTGTTTCGGCTAGGGGGTCATCCCGACTTACCAAACCGATGCAAACTCCGAATACCTACAAGTGCCGAGCATGGGAGACACACGGCGGGTGCTAACGTCCGTCGTGAAAAGGGAAACAACCCAGACCGTCAGCTAAGGTCCCAAAGTTATGGTTAAGTGGGAAACGATGTGGGAAGGCTTAGACAGCTAGGAGGTTGGCTTAGAAGCAGCCACCCTTTAAAGAAAGCGTAATAGCTCACTAGTCGAGTCGGCCTGCGCGGAAGATGTAACGGGGCTCAAACCATACACCGAAGCTACGGGTATCACGTAAGTGATGCGGTAGAGGAGCGTTCTGTAAGCCTGTGAAGGTGAGTTGAGAAGCTTGCTGGAGGTATCAGAAGTGCGAATGCTGACATGAGTAACGACAATGGGTGTGAAAAACACCCACGCCGAAAGACCAAGGTTTCCTGCGCAACGTTAATCGACGCAGGGTTAGTCGGTCCCTAAGGCGAGGCTGAAAAGCGTAGTCGATGGAAAACAGGTTAATATTCCTGTACTTCTGGTTATTGCGATGGAGGGACGGAGAAGGCTAGGCCAGCTTGGCGTTGGTTGTCCAAGTTTAAGGTGGTAGGCTGAGATCTTAGGTAAATCCGGGATCTTAAGGCCGAGAGCTGATGACGAGCTAACTTTTAGTTAGCGAAGTGGTTGATGCCATGCTTCCAAGAAAAGCTTCTAAGCTTCAGGTAACCAGGAACCGTACCCCAAACCGACACAGGTGGTTGGGTAGAGAATACCAAGGCGCTTGAGAGAACTCGGGTGAAGGAACTAGGCAAAATGGCACCGTAACTTCGGGAGAAGGTGCGCCGGTGAGGGTGAAGGACTTGCTCCGTAAGCCCATGCCGGTCGAAGATACCAGGCCGCTGCGACTGTTTATTAAAAACACAGCACTCTGCAAACACGAAAGTGGACGTATAGGGTGTGACGCCTGCCCGGTGCCGGAAGGTTAATTGATGGGGTTAGCTAACGCGAAGCTCTTGATCGAAGCCCCGGTAAACGGCGGCCGTAACTATAACGGTCCTAAGGTAGCGAAATTCCTTGTCGGGTAAGTTCCGACCTGCACGAATGGCGTAACGATGGCGGCGCTGTCTCCACCCGAGACTCAGTGAAATTGAAATCGCTGTGAAGATGCAGTGTATCCGCGGCTAGACGGAAAGACCCCGTGAACCTTTACTATAGCTTTGCACTGGACTTTGAATTTGCTTGTGTAGGATAGGTGGGAGGCTTTGAAGCGTGGACGCCAGTCTGCGTGGAGCCAACCTTGAAATACCACCCTGGCAACTTTGAGGTTCTAACTCAGGTCCGTTATCCGGATCGAGGACAGTGTATGGTGGGTAGTTTGACTGGGGCGGTCTCCTCCTAAAGAGTAACGGAGGAGTACGAAGGTGCGCTCAGACCGGTCGGAAATCGGTCGTAGAGTATAAAGGCAAAAGCGCGCTTGACTGCGAGACAGACACGTCGAGCAGGTACGAAAGTAGGTCTTAGTGATCCGGTGGTTCTGTATGGAAGGGCCATCGCTCAACGGATAAAAGGTACTCCGGGGATAACAGGCTGATACCGCCCAAGAGTTCATATCGACGGCGGTGTTTGGCACCTCGATGTCGGCTCATCACATCCTGGGGCTGAAGCCGGTCCCAAGGGTATGGCTGTTCGCCATTTAAAGTGGTACGCGAGCTGGGTTTAGAACGTCGTGAGACAGTTCGGTCCCTATCTGCCGTGGACGTTTGAGATTTGAGAGGGGCTGCTCCTAGTACGAGAGGACCGGAGTGGACGAACCTCTGGTGTTCCGGTTGTCACGCCAGTGGCATTGCCGGGTAGCTATGTTCGGAATAGATAACCGCTGAAAGCATCTAAGCGGGAAACTAGCCTCAAGATGAGATCTCACTGGAACCTTGAGTTCCCTGAAGGGCCGTCGAAGACTACGACGTTGATAGGTTGGGTGTGTAAGCGCTGTGAGGCGTTGAGCTAACCAATACTAATTGCCCGTGAGGCTTGACCATATAACACCCAAGCAATTTGCGTCGAAAGGCCAGATTGCGGTGTGTGAAGACGAGATGAACCGAAAGTTCGACGCTCACAAGACACCGAAAGCTATCACATACCCAATTTGCTGAAGCGAGGCCAACAGGCCGCGACTCAGTACCCGAATTTCTTGACGACCATAGAGCATTGGAACCACCTGATCCCATCCCGAACTCAGTAGTGAAACGATGCATCGCCGATGGTAGTGTGGGGTTTCCCCATGTGAGAGTAGGTCATCGTCAAGATTAAATTCCAGAACCCCATTTGCGAAAGCAGATGGGGTTTTGTTTTGGGCGGTCGGAAAGCGCGGTTAGACCCACGACAAATTTGCACAGTTATTTCTGAACCAGACCACTAGAATAGGTACCTAACCTTTTTTAGAGCCAGAGCCCTATTTATGCCCGATCCGGTTGATGCCCTTGAGGTGTCGGATTTACCACTGGACGACCTGGTGGCATGCCATGAGTGCGACTTACTGATGCGCAAACCCGTGCTCGCCCTCGGCGAAAAAGCCCAATGCCCGCGTTGCGGTTACGAGCTGTACGCTCACCGCCACAATGTCGTTGAGCGTAGTCTTGCCCTGGTACTCGCCGCGCTGTTGCTGTACATCCCCGCAAACTTTCTCCCCATCATGCAGCTCAATCTACTCGGGCAGTCCTCTGAGGACACCGTGTGGAGTGGCGTAGTCGGCCTATTTGATACTGGTATGCAAGGCGTTGCTGCCGTGGTGTTTCTATGCAGCATGGGCATTCCCTTGCTCAAATTGCTCTGCCAATTGGCGGTGTTGCTCAGCATTCGTTGGAAAGTCGGCCGCAGTTACGGCTTATTGTTGTACCGCATCTACCACCACATGAAAGATTGGGGAATGTTGGAGGTCTACTTGATGGGCGTGCTGGTGGCAATTGTGAAACTTGCCGACATGGCCGCCATCACAATTGGCCTCGGTTTGGTCTGCTTCGTCAGTCTATTAATGGTTCAGGTTCTGCTTGAGGTGGTGATGTCGCCGCACCAGATCTGGCAAGCGCTGTCGGGAGAGGATGATCATGCGGGCGATTGATGCGGGCATTCTGATTTGTACCGAATGCCACGAGTTGAACAAGCAGGAAGCAGATATTGATGAGCAAATCTGCTCCCGTTGCGGTGCGCTGATCCATGCCCGTCGCCCCAACAGCCTCGCGCGCACCTGGGCTTTGCTGATCACCGCCGCGATTTTGTACATCCCCGCCAACCTGTTGCCGATCATGACGATCAACTCATTGGGTCAGGGTGACCCCAGCACCATCATGGCGGGTGTGATTCAACTGGTGCAGCACGGTATGTTTCCCATCGCAGCCGTGGTATTTATCGCCAGTATCCTGGTGCCCACATTCAAGCTAGTAGGCATTGGCCTGCTACTGTTCTCGGTGCAGCGTCACCAGCCGCTTTCTGCACAGCAACGCATTGTGATGTACCGCTTTATCGAATTCATTGGGCGCTGGTCCATGTTGGATATCTTCGTGATCGCCATCCTTGTGGCGGTCGTAAACTTTGGACGGCTTGCCAGCGTCGAGGCCAACCTCGGTGCTGCGGCGTTCGCCAGTGTGGTGATCTTGACGATGCTTGCCGCTGTAACTTTTGATCCCCGACTGATTTGGGATAACACGGAGTCGGACGACGACCATGAGTGATTTGCCTAAAGCTAAAACCCGTCCAGCTTCCAACTGGTCGGCCATTTGGGTGTTACCCCTGATTGCCCTGATCATCGGCGGCTGGTTGGGATGGCGTGCCTATTCCCAGCAGGGCATTGAGATCCAAGTGCGCTTTGAAAGCGGCGAAGGCATCCAGGTCAACAAGACTGAAGTTGTCTACAAAGGCATGCCAGTGGGTAAGGTCAAAGCCTTGGCCTTGGATGACGAGGGCAATAATCGCGGGGTGATTGCCACCATCGAGATGAACAAAGACGTCGATCAATACCTCAAGACCAACACGCGCTTCTGGCTGGTCAAACCCAGCGTCAGCCTCGCCGGTATCACTGGCTTGGAAACCCTGGTCTCAGGTAACTACATCGCCGCCAGCCCTGGCGATGGCGAACCCACACGTAAATTCAAGGCGCTTTCTGAAGAGCCGCCATTATCCGACGCCAAGCCCGGCCTGCATCTGACCATCAAGGCTGATCGTCTAGGCTCGCTGAACCGTGGCAGCCCTGTCTTCTACAAGCAGATCCAGGTCGGTCAGGTCAAAAGCTACCTGCTGTCCGAGGATCAGAGCACCGTCGAGATCAAGGTCTACATCGAACCGACTTACGCCAACCTGGTGCGCAAACACACGCGTTTCTGGAATGCCAGCGGCATCAGCATCGACGCCAACCTTTCCGGTGTGAAAGTGCGCAGCGAGTCGCTCTCCAGCATCGTTGCCGGCGGTATAGCGTTCGCCACTCCGGAAAATCGAAAAGACAGCCCACCCACCGACCCAAGCCTACCGTTCCGGTTATACGAAGACTTCGACGCCGCCGCGGCTGGCATCAGGGTCAAGGTCAAGCTCACTGACTTCGAAGGCCTGCAAGCTGGGCGTACCCCGGTGATGTACAAAGGCATCCAGGTCGGCAGCCTTAAAACCCTGAAGATCGACCCCGATTTGTCCAGCGCTAACGCCGAGTTGACCCTCGACCCATTGGCCGAAGACTACCTGGTGCAGGACACCCAATTCTGGGTAGTCAAGCCGTCCATTTCCCTGGCAGGCATCACCGGTCTGGAAGCTTTGGTAAAAGGTAACTACATCGCCATCCGTCCTGGCGATAAGGGCAGCGCTCCTCAGCGTGAATACGTCGCCCGCGCCAAAGCACCACCGCTGGACCTGCGCTCTCCCGGCCTGCACATGGTGCTATTCACCGATAACCTTGGCTCCCTGGATGTCGGCAGCCCGATCCTTTACAAGCAGGTCAAGGTCGGTTCGGTACAGAGCTACCAGTTCTCGCGCAAGAACAAGCAACTGGTGATTGGCGTTCACATCGAGAAGGAATACGAAAACCTGGTCAACGGTTCCACGCGTTTCTGGAATGCCAGTGGCGTCACCCTGACCGGTGGCCTCACCGGCGGCATCCAGGTGAAGAGTGAATCCCTCGCCAGCCTGATGGCCGGCGGCATCGCCTTCGAAACGCCACAGCCGAACGTACCCCTGAAAAAGCGCATTCCGCGTTTCCGCTTGTTCGCCGACCGTGAAGCCGCCAACCAGCACGGCACTCTGGTGACCATCAAGGTTGACCGCGCCGATGGCCTGCGCCCAGGCACTGCGGTACGTTTCAAAGGCCTGGATGTCGGCAAGATCGAGAGTGTCGACCTGAGTGCCGATATGCAGTCGGTGCTGCTCAGTGCCCGCATCACCCAGGTGGCGGACCGGATCGCACGTGCCGGTAGCCAGTTCTGGGTGGTCAAGCCGGAGCTCGGCCTGATGAAAACCTCCAACCTGGAAACCCTGGTCACCGGCCAATACATCGAAGTGCAACCCGCAGTAAAAAGCTCGGGTCCGCAAAAGAGCTTCGTCGCCCTGGACCAGCCGCCTGAGGTGGTACACCAAGAGGAAGGCCTGAGCCTCACGCTCAGCGCCGCACGCCGTGGCTCGTTGAAGGAAGGTGTGCCTGTGACTTACCGTGAGGTTACCGTGGGCAAAGTTACGGGCTACGAGTTGGGCCAAACCGCTGACCGCGTGCTGATCCACATCCTGATCGAACCCAAGTACGCATCGCTGGTGCGCGGTGGCAGTCGTTTCTGGAATACCAGTGGCTTCGGTCTCGACTTCGGCCTCTTCAAAGGCGCCACCGTACGGACTGAGTCCTTGGAGACGCTGGTTGCCGGCGGCATCGCCTTCGCCACGCCAGACGGCGAGCGGATGGGTAACGCTGCGCGGCCACAGCAGACCTTCCCGTTGTTTGATAAGTTTGAAGATGAATGGCTGACCTGGGCGCCTAAAATTCCGCTCGGCAAGTAGACCCAGGCGCGGCTATCGGGGGCTTGCCCCCGTGAGGCCGCCCCAGTGTCTAGTCCTGAAATAGGTTTACACCTGTTTGAGTCTCAAAACGCCTGATGCACCGCATCGGGCGTTTTGTATTTCAGGGATAAGTGCGGCCGCTCCCCGTTGTAGATCAGCACCGACTCATCCACCATTTTTACGGCATCCGCCAAATCTTTGGGTCGGTGCAGCAAAAACTCAGTTTTCAAAATCCCATTTACCCGCTCTGCCATCGCGTTCTGATAGCAATCGTAGCCGTCAGTCATTGAGCACTTGATCCCATGCTTGGCGTGCATTTGCTGGTACAGGTCGGAGCAGTATTGGGCCCCGCGATCCGAGTGATGGATCAGCGACTGCATGGATTTTCGCTGGTTAACAGCTTTCTGCAATGCTTTGACCACCGACTCCGTATGCAGGCTGTCATGCACATGATGACCCACGATCTTGCGTGAGTACGCGTCTGTTATCAGGCTGACCTAAACAACACTTTCCCGCGTGGGCAGATAGGTAATATCTGCAACCCAAACCTGCTCGGGCCTGCCAGCGACAACTTGTTCCGGGCCTGCTTTGAGCAGGTTGGGATGGCGGCGGAACCGATGATGGCTATGCGTAGTTTTATGATAAGCACGCTTTCGAGGAACCAGCTCTCGCGCTTCGCGCAAGATGGAAAAAAGACGGTCTCGACCAACAATTACCTGCGCTTCAGCCTCAGTGCTCATCAGATAATGCAGCTTGCGCGTGCCTAGCCTCGGCTGGCGACGCCGCTTTTCCAGAACAAAGTCCACTACTTGCTGGTCTTGGTGAGCTCTCGCATCAACGGCTCGGTTACGTTTGTAATACGCTTGGCGCGAAATTCCCATGAACAGGCAAGCCCTGGTAATGCTCAGGTCTTGGATTTGCCCTTGCGAGAGGACTTGCCGGGTCGCTTTTTTACGATGGACACACCGTAATCATTTTTCAAGACGTTCACGACAGCTTCAAAGAACTGGGCCTTTTGATTGCTCAGCGCCAACTGTTCTTCAAGCTCTTTAATCCGCTGCTCGGGTGTCAGCGGGAGGTTGGGGTCGGTCATCGGCCTGCTCCGCGGCGCTCGGATTGAGGCGCCTTGGCTCCAGTCCTGTCGGCCATGCTTGCGTAGCCAAACCAGTACCGTGGACCGGCCCTGGATGCCAAAGCGCCGTTGAGCCTCTTTATAACTCAACTCGCCTTTTTCGACTTGGTCTACGACCGACAATTTAAAAGCTAGCGTGTAATCGCGTTGGCTGCGCCTTTTTCTCGTATCCATTGAGTCCTCCTGAACAAAGGTCAGAAGGTGTAAACCTTATTCAGGACGGGACACAGACACAAAAAAGGCCCCTGGGGAGAACCCAGGGGCCTTTGCATTTCAGCCCAAAAAATCAGACCTCATCCAACTCCGGTTCATCCGCCTGCACATTCACCGTCGCCTTCACCACATCGTGACGACGGATGTACTTCCAATCCGCCTCATCGATGTAGATCCCGTTCGGGCCGCTGCCACCTTCCAGGTCAATCGCCACCTGGGCAGACACTTGCGGCTTCACACTCGCCAGAATCGGCACGAAGCCCAGTTGCAGGCTGGTTTCCAGCAACGCGGCCTGGTTCTTCTCATCGATGTCCGCCGCTTCATCCAGGTAGTACGGCAAGCGCACACGCCCAGCCTGATCGCGGTCCATCAGGTGCAGCAACAAGTACATGTTGGTCAGCGCCTTGATGGTCATGGTGGTGCCGTTGGACGCCGCACCATCAATGTCGGTGTGAATGACCGGCTGACCATTTACCTTGGTGATCTCAAACGCCAGCTCGAACAAGTCCTTGAGGCCCAACTGGTTGTGGTTGGCCGCCACCAGACGCGCCAGATACTCCTTGGCCTCTTCGTTCTTGTTGTCTTGCTCGGCGCTCTGGCTGAGGTCGAACACCGACAGCGTTTCGCCTTCCTCGTACTGACCCGCACTGTGGATGATCTGGTCGATATGCTTGAGAGCTTCTTTGTTCGGCGCCAGCACGATGCGGAAGCTTTGCAGGTTGGACACCTGACGCTTGTTGATCTCGCGGTTGAACAACGCCAATTGGTGCTCAAGGCTGTCGTAGTCGCTGCGGATATTGCGCAGGGTCCGAGCGATATCGGTCACCGCCGCGCGGCGCGCCTTGCCCAGCGTCAGCGCTTCATCAGTGCGGTGGGCGTAGGCATTGATCAGCAGCTGCAGGCGGCGCTCAACATCATCCTCGCTGTCGAACTTGGCCACGCCCTTGAGGCGCACCTGCGCATACAGCGCCTCGATCTGGCCGTCGGCGCGCAGCAGACCTTGCCAGCTGTCCTGATAGTCATTGAGCAACGGCAGCAGGTTGTCCATGGAGTCGTCGACCGGGTCCATGAACGGCGTGCCGAACGGCAAATCCGCTGGCAGCAACTGACGACGGCGCAAGGCGTCGTCCAGCGTACGTTGCTTGGCTTCCATGTCGCCAATCTGCCGGCCGACCAGTTGCAGCTTCGCCGACAGTTGTTGGACACGTTCGGTAAACGCATCGCTGGAGCGCTTCAACTCGTCCTGGGCGGCTTCCATCTGCGCCAGGTTTTCGAGCTTCTCGCCTTCTTCGGCGCTCAGGGTTTGCGCACGGCGGAAGTCTTCCAGGGCCTTTTGCGCGTCAAGCACCTGCTGGTACAGCGCCTCGGTCTGGGTCTTGCTCGCGGCGCGGTCGGACGCTACAGCCTGCTGCGTCTTGAGCTGCTTGAGTTCTTTTTCCAGGCGTTCCTTCTGGTCACGCAATGCGGCGCGATCTGCCAGGGCCTGCAACGCCGGCGGCTCGATGTGGGAGATGTCGATGGACAGCCCCGGCACTTCAAAGCGCTCGCCCTTGAAGCCATCGAGGATCTGCTCCAGGGATTTGACCCACTGGCCGTCCTCGTCCAGCGTGATGCCATGCTCACCCAACGGCAGGCTGAACAACGAGCTGTTGAACAGACGCATCAGACGCTCGACATCCTGCTGTGAGAATTCTTCCCGCAGTTTGGCGTAGCTGTTGTTGTCGGCGTGATCAAGCTGCTGTCTGACCGACTTCAAGCGTTTTTCCAAGTCGCGCAGACGCTCGTCCAAGTCTTCGGCGCTGAACTGACGTGACTGCGCCAAAGCGCCCGCCAGCTCATCGTGGGCATCCTTGGCTGCCAGCAGTTGCTGTTCCAGCACCTTCACGTCATCCACCAGGGCAAAGCGATGCTTGAGCACCGACAGCTCGCCTAACCAGCGCTGGATGCCGCTGATCTCACGCTCCAGGCGCATCAGCTCCTGGGTGCCACCGCGCTGATCGTTCTGCAGCGCGTCCTGCTCGTTGCGGTAGTGCTCGGCCTGGATGGTCAGCTCTTCCTTGCGTGCACTGGCGTAATCCGACCAGGTGCCCAGCAGCGAGTCCAGCAGCGGCGACAGGCGATGCAGTTTGCCGCGCAAGCTGTCGCGCTGGCGAACGCCATTGGCCAACGCTTCGACCAGCGGACCAGCGGCGACCAGCGAGTTGTAGTCCTGCTCCATGCGTCGCACATCGCGAAAGGCTTCTTCGCACGCAGCGATGTAATCCACGCTACCGGAACGCAGGCTGTGTTCGAAGGCATCGAGGAACAATTGCTTGAGCTTGGCTGCGGTGATTTCGCGCATGTGCAGCAGGTTGATAAACAACGCACGGAAGGTCTTCAGGCTCTGCTCGCTGGTGGAGCGCAGCGGGATCAGCGTCAGGTCCAGCGGGATCGAGGTGTGGCCGCCCACCAGCAAACGCCGCAGTTCATCCGGCTTGAGTTCGTAGGCTTTGAGGCCTTCGCGCTCAAGGTTGGTGAACAGCTCTTTCTGACGCAGGCACGTGTCGTTCTTTTGGTAGTGCGCCAGGTCCAGCTTGCCCGCATAGGCGAAGAACTGGTGACCGAAACCACCGCCCGGCCCGCGCCCGACCACGCCGATCACGTGCGGGCCGTGGGGCAGGGAGACTTCCACCAGGATGTAGCTGGTGTCGGTAGCAAAGTAGAAGCGCCGCGATTGTTCCAGGGTGTACTTGCCGAAACTCATGTCCGACATGCGTGCCAGGATCGGGAACTGCAAGGCGTTGATCGACGCGGATTTACCCAGATTGTTTGCGCCATACACCGACAGCGGTTCTTCCAGCGGGAACAACCCCAAGCTGTAGCCGGCAGTGTTCAATAGGGCGAAGCGGCGGATGCCGTAGCGTTCCTTGCTCATGCGTCGGTCTCCTGTTCTTCGGCAATGGCGCGGGCCAGGGCGTCTTCTTCGCTTTCTTCTGCAAAATCGCTCAAGTCCAGCGGGTCATCGGTCTTCAGCAGTTTTTCATCGCTGTCTTCGTCAATGATCACCGGCACCGGCAGTGGCAACACGCTGTGTACGCTGGCCGCCAGGTCGCGGTCCTGCTGCACCGACAGGCACACGTCGAGGAAGCGGTGCATCGGCGGCAGGAAACGATAAATGCCGTTGTCTTCGCTGGCAAAACCCAGCTGGGTCATGCGGCGCATGATTTTTTCTTCGAGTTCTTCCTGGGTCTGCACTTCGGCCTGGATAAACAGGTCGCGGTATTTTTCCAGCAGGGACGGCAGCTCGTCGCGGCCCAGGCTGCCACCGTCGAGCACGGCGATCGGGTCGCGGCCCTGATCGGCCAGGTGTTCGACGATGATGAAGGTGAACAGCGCCAGGCGCTGGGCGGTCTTGTTCACCTGCGCGCTGGCGATGGCGGAGTCCGGCACGAAGTAATAAAAACCACGGGTGTCGCATACCAGCTCAAAGCCCAGGGCCTTGAACAGCGTGCGGTACTGGTCCTGGAAGTTCGACAGTTGTGCGTACAGCTCCGGGTCGCGGCGGCTGACGTGGTAACCCTTGAACAGCTCGCGAAAGATCGGCGCCAGCTGGGACAGTTCGGATAGATCAAGATGCATAAGGTGTACTCGCAGGATGCTCGGCGGCGTCGGTGCCGGCCGGGAGCAGGGCGAATGAGCGCAGGCTGACCTGGTGCTCGTGTGTGTGGTAATCGCGACGTTCCAGGCGTTCGCGCTTGAAGCGCTTCTCACGGGACAGTCGCGAGAACCAGTACAGTAATTCGTCGGTGGCGCCGTCCGGTTCCTGCTCCAGCAGCCAGCTCATCAGGTCCGGCATCGGCAGGGCGTCTTCGCAACGCTCCAGCATTTCCTTGACCGTACGTGGCGCACGCTGGGCTTCGCCCTTGTGGGATTTGTGCGCCTTGGGGAACCGTGCCGGTTTCGGCTCGAAATTCGCCAGGGCATATACATAGGCTTCCACCTGACTCGCGCTACCAAGGAAGGTACTTTGCGGCCGGGTGAACATGGGCATGGCGGCCTGGGGTACCGCATCCAGGCCTTTGCGGCGGATGGCCGACAGCGCCAGTGCCGCGCCACGGGTCACGGCGTTGTGCCGGCGCGCTTCTTCACGCAGCGGCAACAGCAGCTCGCGGGCATGACGCAAGGTCAACTGGGCGCTGGTCTGCATTTCGAGGATGCGCGCGTGGGTGCGCAGCAGCATGTCGTCGTCCACCAGGTGGCCAAGACGCTGTTGCTCGGTGAGCATGCGCAGCAGCACATTCTCGACCTTGCGCACGCCTTGCTCGAAGGCGCCGTCGGCGTTCACCAGTTGGATCATGGGTTCGACGTATTCGTCCCAGGTCGCCAGCACTTCGGCGTAACGCTGGCGCAACGGGATCTGCCGGTCGCTGGTCTTGGCACGGTCTGCCACGGCCGCGAGGGCTTGTTCGTCGTTGGCGAGTTTTTTCAGCACATCCCGCACGCGCATATCCAGCAGGCGCAGCTGGCGGGCCAGGTCGTGGCCGTCACGGATGTCGAAGGCGTCCTGGATATAACCGGCCAGGCGCTCAAGGTGGCGCAGGTAGGCTTCGATTTCCAGGCACAGGCCAAGCCGGTGCTCCTTGCGAAGATAAGCCAGGAAATCGTGGATCTGCGCGTTGAGCTCGAAACGGTTCGGGCTCTTGGCGACAGGCACCAGGATATCCAGGCGAATCCACACGTCCAGCAGGCTGGTGATGTCCTGGGGCGTGCTGTCCAGTTGTTGGGCGGCCAGTTGTGCGCGCAGCTCGCTCAGGCTCAGGGTGCCTTGGTCGAAGTGTTCGCACAGTGGCTCAAGTAAGGCCCAGTGTTCGGCGAGGGCGCGCAGGACGCGCTTGGGTTCGATCATGGGAATGGCCGGCTGGTTGGCGATTAAAAGTCGCGATTGTACTGCATCAAGCGGGGGATTTATCCACAGCCGGTCAGTGCGCAGTGGGCGATTGTTACCGAACAGCGGTAGAATCCCCGCTCTTTACTTATCCACAAGTGGCCGAGCTGTGCTTATCGAGTCCCGACGTCGCGCTTACTTGACCGCCATGCAGGTCGTCAACTGGCTGCCCCGCACCGAACTGCCGTTTGCCGCGCCGTCGCGGCCCGAGCTGCTGCAGGCGCTTGAGCCCGATGAGGCGTTCCAGACCTCGGGCGAGGAGGCCGCCGCACCGGTGGCGGTGGTCAAGCCGCAGCCGCAGGCGCGCCCGGCGGTCGAGCGCACCAAGATCGAAGTGCCACGCCCGTCGCCGATAGCCAAGCCCGTGGTCGCCGAGGCGGAGGCCCCGGTGGTCAAGACCCCGGCAGTGCCGCCGCCACGCTTTGCCCTGCAATTGCTGCGCGCCGGGCGCTGCCTGCTACTGGTGGAATTGCCCACCGGCGAGCGTTTCCAGACCCGCGATCCCGCTTATATGTTGCTCAAAGACATGCTGCGCGCCGCCGGTTTGCCCGACAGCCCGCAAATCGTCGGTGATCCGGTGCGCTGGCCGCTGTTGGTGCGCGGCACCATGGACCAGGGCCCGGAAGCGGCGCGGGATTTTGTGCAGAGCTTTGTCTCGGCGCGCCTGGAAGACGAACCCTGTGTGTGCCTGTGGCTGATCGGCCTGCCCGCCGTGCGGTTTGCCGGTGAGGCCAATGCCGAGTCCTGGTACCGCGAACTGCAGGTCGAAGGCCTGGGTTCGGTATGGGCCCTGCCGGGCCTCGAATTATTAATGGAAGAGCCACAGCGTAAGGCTGATGTCTGGCAAGCCATGCGCCGGCTGATGGCGCGCTGGAAAACAACCGATGAGTGAGGCTTTATCCTTCCGCCCGATGACCGAGGCTGACCTCGACGCCGTGCTGAAAATCGAATACGCGGCGTTCAGCCATCCCTGGACCCGCGGCATCTTTATGGACGGACTGGGCAAGTACCAGATCTGGCTGATGTTTGAAGGTGAGCAGCAGGTGGGTCATGGCGTCGTGCAGATCATCCTCGATGAGGCGCATTTGCTCAACATCACCGTCAAGCCGGAAAACCAGGGCCGTGGTTTGGGCTTGAGCTTGCTCGAACACTTGATGTCTCGGGCCTATGAGGCCAAGGCGCGGGAGTGTTTCCTGGAAGTGCGCGACAGCAATACCGGCGCTTTTCGCTTGTACGAGCGCTATGGCTTTAACGAGATTGGCCGTCGTCGGGATTACTACCCGGCTGTCGGTGGCCGCGAAGATGCGGTCGTCATGGCCTGCACCTTAGTCGACTGAACACACAGACCAATGTGGGAGGGGGCTTGCCCCCGATGGCGGTGTATCAGTGACATCTAAGTGCCTGACACCCTGCTATCGGGGGCAAGCCCCCTCCCACATTTGGGTCTACGGTGTTTCAGCGGCTGCGGTCGATCGGGTCAATGTCGGCGAGCTCCGCCTCATCCAACCCATTCCCGCCGCCAATCGCATCTTCATCCACGATACTCAGGTCGTAGTCCGCAGGATTATCTTCACCTTCCTCCCGGACATCCCGCGCACCATCCTCATGGATCAGGGTTTCCGGGCTCATATCGTCATCGGTAGGCTCGTGATCATCCGTCGAAGCCCCTGTCAGACCGGCTTCACGCACCCGTTCGGCGGGCATCAGGTGCTCGCGTTCACGACGTGGGATCTCATCACCGATCTCCGCCGTCGGTTCCTCTTCGTCAAAATCCAACTCGCGCATCGACCCCATGCGATCTTCGTTGTCGTCAATTGGTTCGGGCTGGGTAGCGCCGTAGGGACGTCGTGATTCAGTCATGGCCAATCCTCATACTGTGGGGCTTATAGTGTGTGGACAGGCACGGCGCGCCAAAGATTCAAGCTAATTTGCGCATCGCGTGACCTGGACGATGGGTTGTCAGTCACAAAACTGCGCATCATTCCTGAGGCTTTCCCTGATGAACGAACT
Source organism: Pseudomonas arvensis (assembly GCF_056688935.1). Taxonomy (NCBI): domain Bacteria; kingdom Pseudomonadati; phylum Pseudomonadota; class Gammaproteobacteria; order Pseudomonadales; family Pseudomonadaceae; genus Pseudomonas; species Pseudomonas arvensis. Next base: position 774,310 of record NZ_CP162038.1, read on the forward strand.
ACAAGACCTGCTTGATAACAACGAACGCTGGGCGGATGCGATCAAACAGGAAGATCCCGAATTCTTCGCCAAGCTCGCCCGCCAGCAAACCCCGGAATACCTGTGGATCGGCTGCTCCGACGCCCGTGTGCCGGCCAACGAGATCGTCGGCATGCTGCCGGGTGATCTGTTCGTGCACCGCAACGTGGCCAACGTGGTGCTGCACACCGACCTAAACTGCCTGTCGGTGATCCAGTACGCAGTCGACGTGCTGAAGGTCAAACACATCCTCGTCACCGGTCACTATGGCTGCGGCGGTGTGCGGGCGTCGATGCAGGATCGCCAGTTCGGCCTGATCGACGGCTGGCTGCGCACCATTCGCGACCTGTACTACGAAAACCGCGACGTGCTGTCCCAGTTGCCGACCGAAGAAGAACGTGTGGACCGCATGTGCGAGCTGAACGTGATTCAGCAGGTGGCCAACGTCGGCCACACCAGCATTGTGCAAAACGCCTGGCACCGTGGGCAGAGCCTGTCCATCCACGGCTGCATCTACGGCATCAAGGATGGCCGCTGGAAGAGCTTGAACACCACCATCAGTGGCTTCGAGCAACTGCCGCCGCAATACCGCCTGCGTCCACTGGGCGAAGCCTAAGGCCGTTTGCGCATCCGCCACTGGGCCATGAAGGCCTGGCCTTCGGCATTCAATGGCTCCTGGCTGCCGGTGATCCAGCCCCGGCAGTTCAGCTCGCCGCATTGGCAAGCGAACTGCCGGAACAGCACATCTTCAGTGCTGGCGTAGTCCAGGGTCAGCCAGGCGCCGGCGGCGATGGGTTGCACGGTCCAGAGCTCCAGGTACGTGGTGTCGAAGAACACATTCGGGTTGCACGAATGCTGTAAGAGGCCGCAGAACCAACAGTCGTACAAGTGGATGCGCGGGGACAACTGCAGCGTGTGCAGGCGTCGTTCGCCCACTGCGTAGCCGGAGACAATGGCAATGCGCGTGCGGCCGTCCAAGGCTGTGCGCGCCCTGATGCCACCTCCCGCGTCATTTGCGGTGCGTACGACCTTGAACTGCTCGGACGAAGGGTAGCCCTGTTCAATTCGCAGCGTCTTGAACGGGTATAAACATTCACTTGCAGCAGTTCTAGCCTTATCCATGGCTTGAGTTTTCATAACTCTCCTTGGTTAGGCTGCATCGACCTGCGGGTGGTGTCTGACGGCCAGTCTTGCAGCGGATGGGCGCGGCTCAAGACTCGCTTAAGTTGGATCCGATTTCTACTGTCAAATATGACAGTAGAAACGGGTTCTTTTTTCTGCGCTTTACAACGCAGGCTCCGTGATCAGGGGGGCAGGAGCGGCGTTCTTCAGCTGTTTCAACTGAGTTTTGATCGCTGATGTGGCGCACTTGGCGTTTGCCTGCTCCGGGCTCAGTTCGCGCACTGAGGTGTAGAACAACTCACAGGTCTGCTCTTTGCGCGTCACCTGCCAGGTATTCATGCAGGCCTTGAGCAGCACATTCGGGTCGCTGGCCGGTTTCTGGACCATCCCGGCCTGCCAGCAGGCGGCGCTGAGATCCTGGCCCATTACTTTCAAACCCGCCTCGTCGGCCTTTTGTTCGTTGCCGTCGTAGGTCTCGGGGTCGGCGGCGTACCAGATATAGCTTGGGTGGTTGGCGCCCAGTACCGATACGGCTTTGCCCTCGATCGGGTTTATTTGCGCCAAACCCAGTACGCCCACGGTTTGCCCGTACTGCTGCTTGATCCAGTTACGCACCGGCGCGCCGAACGCCACCATTGGCAGCGAGCCGTCGGGCAGCAGGCTCAGTTCCTTGACCATGCGTGTTTGGTAGTCGGTGAAGTAGCTGTAGATGCCTTCCAGGTCCTTGCCGGCGTTGGAGGGGGCGGCGATGGGGGCGATATCGATGATGGTCTGGTAAGCCGGGGTTTCGGTGGCCGGCACGCCGTTGCTGGTGAGCAAGTCGGCCCAGCGATCCGTGGTTTTCGACTCCAGGTAATCCTGCGCCTGAGTCAATGAATAGTCCGGCGGGAAGTGCAGCAGCTCAATACTTTTACGGTTTTCCAGGGCCATGCCCAATGGCAGGAACAGGTACCAGCTGTAGGCCCACTTGCCGTCGCTGTTGAGCTTGCTGGCGCCTTGGTAAGCCAAGTCTGCAGTGTTGAGCAACGTCGTCAGGGGTTGGCCATAGCTGTCGGGAACGCCGCTGAAGGTTGCCACGACTTGGCCGTCATGGCTCTTGACGCTGACCTTGGCGCGGCTGTAACCGTCGCGCACCAGGCTTTGGTTCAGATAGTGCTCGGCGGTCTGCTCCAGCGTCCAGGGACGAAAGCAGATCACATTGCAGTTGTTGGGGAACGCGAACAGCTGGGTAACCCGTTGCGTGCTACCCAGTGGTACGTCGACATCGGCGTGTACGACTGCACTGCACATCAGTGCGGCCAGGACGAGGGAAAGCCCGGTCGGTTTGAACATAGTTGATTCCTTGTCAGCGAAAGCCCGTCTGCGCGGGGTGAAAGCCCACCTCCTCACAGTAGCGGTTGACCAGGAAAACCGCGTGCTAAATCGCTGGGCGTGTCGCTATTGGATAAGAAACCTACAGGTTGAACTGCAAGGCGTTGCTCAAATCGCCCATGGGTTTCTGGCCGCGGGCGATCATCGCATCATCGCGCTGCTTGAGGCCGTCGAGGGTCTCCAGTTGGAAGACCCGGGTGATCAAGCGCAGGATCGACGCGGTGTCGTACACCGTATGGTCCACCGTGCCTTTACGTGCGAACGGCGACACCACCAGCGCCGGAACCCGCGTGCCAGGGCCCCAGCGGTCGCCTTTGGGCGGTGCGACGTGGTCCCACCAGCCGCCGTTTTCATCGACGGTGACGATCACCACCATGTTTTTCCACTGCGGGCTGTCCTGCAGCACCTTCAACGCGCGGGCGATATGGCGGTCGCCCGAGGCAACGTCGGCGTAACCGGCATGCATGTTCAGGTTGCCCTGGGGTTTGTAGAAACTCACGGCCGGCAGCTTGCCAGCCTGGGCATCGGCGAAAAACTTATTGGTGCTGGACTCATCGCCCAAACCGCCATCGCGCAGGCGCTTGTCGCGTTCTGCACGGTTCTCGGGACCCTGTTTTTTGAAATAGTTGAACGGCTGGTGGTGGTACTGGAAGTTCGGGATTTTCGGAATGCCCCCCGAATCCTTGAACTGATCCAACGTCGCCTGCCAGGCCCCGGCATACCAGGCCCAGTCGACGTTCTTTTTCGACAGCTTGTCGCCGATGTGTTCGTGGGTCTGCGGCACCAGCACGTTGGGCAGGTCGGGTTTGGAGTAATCCGGGTTCTGCGGGTCGCGAATCCACGTCGGCCAATAGGGCGGGGCCAGGGTATTCACGGCGAAACCGTCCGGGGTCAGCGCGCGGGGGCCGAACTGCGGCGGGCCAGTCATGGCGCTGGCCGGGGATTTTTCGAGCGGTTTGAGGCGTGTGTCGGTCGGGTCATCGCTTTGCAGCGTGGCGATCTGCGCCTTGGCCACCGACGCGGCGGCATTCGGATAAACCGGCGCCGTGGCGCTGATCAGGTACTGATGATTAAGGAACGAACCGCCGAACGCACCCTGGAAGAAGTTATCGCAAAGCACAAACTCCTTGGCCACGTCCCACAGACGCAGGGAATAACGGCTTTGTGCGTAACGGCCCATCACCAGCCCGCCGGAATCCGCCCAGGCGACGAAGCCATCGTTCTTGCCGCCGTTGATCTGCATCTGGTTCTGATAAAACACGTGCCACAAATCGCGGGTGACCAGGCTCAGCGGCAGGTCCTCACCACTCGGACCCTTGAGATCAAAAGGGGCGTTGGGCAGGTTTTCCTGGAATTGCACTTCGCTGGGGTACGTCACCCCGTCGACGGTTTGCGGGCCGACTTGCAGTACGCCGCCCCAGGCCGGTGGCAGCGTGCTCAATAAGCTGCCATCGCGGTCGCGTTGCTGGGTGTCGGTTGCGGACAGCGCGGAAAGCGGTTTCTCAACACCTGGGAAATCCGCAAACAGATTGTTGAAGCTGCGGTTCTCGGCATAGATCACCACCACGGTTTTCACCTGGTCCTGCAAGGCCTTGTCCAATTCCTGGGGCGTGAGTGGCCGCGCTGCAGGTTTTCCCGATGTGTCACTGGTGTGGCCGCAGGCACTCAAGGTCGCCCCCACCCCCAACACAGCCGCGCCCCCCAGGAAGCGCCGCCGGCTGCTGTCTACCGGCGGATTGGATGTGGAACCTGGGGCAGGGCGGTCTTCGTGCTCGTCACTCATTGCGGGGAGTCCTTGCTGGCGAGTTGTTGCAAGATATTTCGCAGGACGGTAGCAATGCAATGTGACGGAACGAAGACAGGCATTAGAGCAACCGCCGTGCCCTATGGCATCACCGGCGGCAGATACGTCAACGTCGTCCCCAACGCCCACAATAAAAACAGCACCAGTGGCGTGTGCACCAGCAACTGCACAAACGAAAACCCGATCAGATCCCGCGCTTTGAGCCCCAACACCCCGAGCAACGGCAGCATGTAGAAAGGGTTGATCAGATTGGGCAGCGCTTCAGCCGCGTTGTAGATCTGCACCGACCAGCCCAGGTGGTATTGCAGGTCATTGGCCACTTGCATCACGTACGGCGCTTCGATGATCCACTTGCCGCCGCCCGACGGGATAAAGAAGCCCAGCACCGCCGAGTACACGCCCATCAACAGCGCGTAGGTGTCGTGGGAGGCGATGGAGGTGAAGAAGGTCGAGATATGGTGCGCCAGCGTCTGGCCGTCAGCGCCTTTCACCACCGTCATCAGCGCCGCAATCGAGCCGTACAGCGGGAATTGGATCAGCACGCCAGTGGTGGTCGGCACCGCCCGCGCCACTGCATCCAGGAAGCTGCGCGGGCGCCAATGCAACAGCGCACCGACCATGATGAACAGGAAGTTGTAAGTGTTGAGCCCCGAGATGGCGCTGATCGCCGGTTTGGTCGAGAACTCGTGGAACAGCCAACCGGCCGCCAGCAGTGCCAGCAGGATGGTCAGCAGCGGACTGTGTTCCAGCCATTCGCCGGGGCGCGTCGGGGCTTGCGGCTTGGGCAGGTTGAAGGCCGGGTCGACGCCGCAGGCCTTGGCGTCACGGGCGCTGTTCGGGCCGGGCGCGGTGGCGTAGGCGATGATCAGCGACACCACGATCAGCGCCAGTAACAGCACGCCGGATTGCCACAGGAAGATGGTCTCGGTAAACGGGATCATCCCGGTGATCGCCAGAATCGACGGCGGCAGGCTGGCCGGGTTGGCCTGCAACTGCGCGGCCGACGACGACAACCCCAGCGCCCACACCGCACCGAGGCCCAGGTAGGCCGCAGCACCGGCGGCGCGGTAGTCCATGCGCAAATCCGTACGCCGGGCCAGCGCCCGTACCAGCAAGCCGCCGAATACCAGGGACAGGCCCCAGTTGAGCAGCGAGGCGACCATGGAAATCAACGCCACCCAGGCCACGGCTGAACGGCCGTTTTTCGGGATGCGTGCCAGGCGGTCAATCAGCTTGACCGCCGGCGGCGAACTGGCGACGACGTAACCGCCGATCACCACAAACGCCATTTGCATGGTGAACGGGATCAGGCTCCAGAACCCATCGCCGAAGGCCTTGGCGGCCTCGGTGGGCGCTGCGCCCATGCCCAGGGTCGCCACGGCGACGATGATCACCGCGAGCGCGGCGAACACCCAGGAGTCAGGGAACCAGCGTTCGGCGAAGTTGGAGCAACGCAGGGCAAATCGGGCATAGCGGCTTTCTTCGATAGCATCGGCCACGGGTCGTACCTCTTGTATTTATTATGGGCGGCAGTTTTCGCGCATGTTCCTCCACGGCCATTGATATGGGAATGCAGTTATCTTCATCGATCCATGAGGAAAACAAATATATCTGCGGCGATTGCCATCAACCGGCTCAGCTCATAACCTGCACGCCATTTTGTTTGTCTGCCGAGCCTCAACATGACTGCCACCTTTTCTTCACAGGCGCAGCGTTTTTCCCGCTCCGACTACAAAACCCTGGGCCTGGCCGCCCTGGGCGGTGCCCTGGAAATCTACGATTTCATTATTTTCGTGTTTTTTGCGCTGACCCTCAGCCAACTGTTTTTCCCCCCGGAAATGCCCGAGTGGCTGCGCCTGCTGCAAAGCTTCGGCATCTTCGTCACCGGCTATCTGGCGCGCCCGCTGGGCGGAATCCTGATGGCGCACTTTGCCGACCACCTGGGGCGCAAGCGCGTGTTCAGCCTCAGCATCCTGATGATGGCGTTGCCGTGCCTGCTGATCGGGATCATGCCCACCTATGCGCAAATCGGTTATTTCGCCCCGCTGATCCTGCTCGCGCTGCGCGTGCTGCAAGGTGCGGCGGTGGGCGGCGAAGTGCCGAGCGCCTGGACCTTTGTCGCCGAGCACGCACCGCGCAATCACCGAGGCTACGCGCTGGGCTTTCTGCAGGCCGGCCTGACCTTCGGCTACCTGCTCGGCGCCTTGACCGCCACGCTGCTGGCGCAAGTTTTCACCCCGGCCGAAATCCTGGATTACGCCTGGCGTTTTCCGTTTCTGCTCGGCGGTGTGTTCGGCGTGATCGGCGTATGGCTGCGTCGCTGGCTCAGCGAAACCCCGGTGTTCCTCGAAATGCAGGCCCGCCGCCAGGCCGCCGCTGAACTGCCGCTGCGTACCGTACTGCGTGACCACCGCGCCGTCTTGTTGCCGGCGATGATCCTCACCTGCGTGCTCACCTCCGCCGTGGTGGTCCTGGTGGTCATCACCCCGACCATGATGCAAAAAACCTTCGGCATGAGCCCCAGTCACACCTTCGCCCTGAGCGCCTTGGGCATCGTGTTCCTGAACATCGGCTGCGTCCTCGCCGGCCTGCTGGTGGACCGCATCGGCGCCTGGCGCGCGGTGCTGGTCTACAGCCTGTTGCTGCCAATGGGCATCGCGTTGCTGTACGCCAGCCTGATCAATGGCGGCGTGTGGCTGGGCGCGGCGTACGCCGTGGCGGGCTTGAGCTGCGGCGTGGTGGGCGCAGTGCCGTCGGTGATGGTCGGGCTGTTTCCGGCCCAGGTGCGGGTGTCGGGGATTTCCTTTACCTACAACATTGCCTACGCGCTGTGGGCGAGCACCACGCCGTTGATGCTGATCGCGCTGATGCCTACCAGCCCGTGGATCTGCGTGGGGTATTGCGTGGTGATGGGGGCGGTGGGCGTGACGAGTGTGGCGCTGTTTGGCAAGCGCCACACATTGGCTGCCTGAGGGCCCGCTCGGAAGTGCCAGAGCCCTTGCTGTCGATTTTGTAATCTTTGCTCCACCGCCCTGATAAGTCGCGAGCGCTACATTGCCTGCGCTTGGACCTCATGGCCGTGGAACTCTTGTTATGGCAATTTCCGTTAAAAAACTGGTCGGGGCGACGCTGCTGTGGGCGGCCGCCAACGCCGCCCTGGCGCAACCCCTGACCCTCGATTCCGCCCTGCAAACCGCCTTCGCCAACAACCCGGACCTGGCCGCCGCGCAATGGGAAATCGACATCGCTGCGGGCGGTCGCCAACAGGCTGGGTTGATCCCCAATCCGGTCGTGTCCTGGGACGCCGAAGACACTCGCCGCGACTCTCGCACCACCACCGTCAAACTCAGCCAAGCCCTGGAGCTGGGCGGTAAGCGTGGGGCGCGCATCGATGTCGCCAGCCGCGCCCAGGACGCCGCCGCGCTGACCCTGGAACAGCGCCGCAACACCCTGCGCACCGAGGTGATCGACAGCTATTACGCCGCCCTTCGCGCCCAGGAACGCCTCGACTTGGCGCAACGTTCCCTGGCCCTGGCCGAACGCGGTCTGGTGGTCGCCAACGGCCGCGTCAGCGCCGGCAAGACATCACCGGTGGAAGCCACCCGTGCCCAGGTGCAGTTGTCGCAAATCCGCCTGGAACTCAACCGCGCACAGATCGGCCTCACTGACGCGTATCGCCGGCTGGCCGCCAGCACTGGTAACGCCGCCGCCGACTTTGACGCTGTCGCCACGCCAAGCCAATCCACACCAGCCCTGCCGCCAGCCGCACAGTTGCTGGCACGCCTTGGGCAGACCGCTGAGCTGCGTCTGGCCGAACTGCACATTCAGCAAAGCGAGGCCAGTGTGAGCCTGGAAAAAACCCAGCGCATTCCCGACCTCGATGTGTCCATCGGCAGCCAATACGACGCCAGTGTGCGCGAGCGCGTGAACCTGGTGGGCGTGTCGATGCCGCTCCCGCTGTTCAACCGTAACCAGGGCAACGTGCTCGCCGCCACCCGACGTGCCGACCAGGCCCGTGACCTGCGCAATGCCGCTGAGCTGCGCCTGCGCACCGAAACCCGCCAGGCCCTTGACCTGTGGCAAGCAGCCAATACGGAGGTGCGCGCGCTCAACCAGCAGATCCTGCCCGCCGCTCAAAGTGCGGTGGATGCCGCCACCCGTGGCTTCGAGATGGGCAAGTTCAACTTCCTCGACGTGCTCGACGCCCAGCGCACCCTGATCGCGGCGCGCACCCAATACCTCACGGCCACGGCCCAGGCCACCGACGCCTGGCTGCGCATCGAACGGATTTACGGCGACGTCGCCCGCTTCTGATTTTTCCTGGAGTCCCCTATGAATAGAAAACACGGCGTGGCGCTTGCCGTCGCCTTGGGCCTGATGCTGTCCAGCCTGGCCAATGCCGAGGAAGAAGAAGGTGCGCTCGAACTCACCGCGCAGCAAATCGAGGCCGCCGGCATTCAACTCGCCCAGGCCCGACCACGGCCCATCAGCACCTTGCTGACGCTGCCGGGAGAGGTACGTTTTGACGAAGATCGCACCTCCCACATCGTCCCGCGTGCCGCCGGGGTGGTTGAGTCGGTGAAGGTCAATCTCGGTCAATCGGTGAAGAAGGGCGAACTGCTGGCGGTGATCGCCAGCCAGCAGATTTCCGATCAGCGCAGCGAGTTGGCCGCCGGCGAGCGCCGGGTCGAACTGGCGCGCACCACCTTCCAGCGCGAACGCCAGTTATGGCAGGACAAGATCTCCGCCGAGCAGGATTACCTGCTGGCGCGCCAGGCCCTGCAAGAGGCCGAAATCGCCCTCGACAATGCCCGCCAGAAGATGACCGCCCTGAGTGGCAGTGCCGTATTGGTCGGCGGCAATCGCTACGAACTGCGTGCGCCATTCGCCGGTGTCGTGGTGGAAAAGCACCTGGGGGTTGGCGAGGTCGTCAGCGAAACCACTAACGCCTTCACCCTCTCGGACCTGTCCCAGGTGTGGGTCACCTTCGGCGTATTCCCCAAGGACTTGAACAAGGTACGCATCGGCAAACCGGTGACCGTCAGCTCCACGGAACTGGGCACCGACGTGCGCGGCACCGTGGCCTACGTCGGCAGCCTGCTCGGCGAACAGACGCGCACCGCCACCGTGCGCGTGAGCGTGCCCAACCCGGACGACGCCTGGCGCCCAGGGTTGTTTGTCACCGTGCAACTGGCCACGGACACCGCCCAGGCCAAGGTCACCATCCCTCAGGAAGCGATCCAGACGGTCGAGGACAAGCCCTCGGTATTCGTGCGCACGCCGGCCGGTTTTATCACCCGCCACCTTGAGCTGGGCGTCAGTGAGAACGGCTACGTCGAAGTGCGCCAGGGGCTGGCCGCCGGCGAGCAAGTGGCCACGGTCGGCAGCTTCATCCTCAAGTCCGAACTGGGCAAAGGCTCGGCCGAGCACGCCCATTGATCCTGCGAGTGATTCCCCATGTTTGAGCGCCTTATCCAATTCGCCATCGAGCAGCGCATCATCGTGCTGCTGGCGGTGCTGTTGATGGCCGGTATCGGCATCGCCAGCTATCAGAAATTGCCCATCGACGCAGTGCCCGACATCACCAACGTACAGGTGCAGATCAACTCCGCAGCGGCCGGGTTTTCGCCGTTGGAAACCGAACAACGCATCACCTTTCCCATTGAAACGGCCATGGCCGGGTTGCCGGGCTTGCAGCAGACGCGTTCGCTGTCGCGCTCCGGGTTGTCCCAGGTCACGGTGATTTTCAAGGACGGCACCGACCTGTTCTTTGCCCGCCAACTGGTCAATGAGCGCCTGCAAGTGGCCCGCGAGCAATTGCCCAGTGGCATCGAAACGGCGATGGGGCCGATCTCCACCGGGCTCGGGGAAATTTTCCTGTGGACCGTGGAAGCCAACGACGGTGCGCTCAAGGATGACGGCACGCCTTACACGCCGACAGACTTGCGCGTGATTCAGGACTGGATCATCAAGCCGCAACTGCGCAACGTGCCGGGCGTGGCCGAGATCAACACCATTGGCGGCTTTGCCAAGGAATACCAGATTGCCCCTGATCCCAAGCGCCTGGCGGCCTACAACCTGACCTTGAGCGATCTGGTCACCGCGCTGGAGCGCAACAACGCCAACGTCGGCGCCGGTTATATCGAGCGCAGTGGCGAGCAATTGCTGATCCGCGCACCGGGGCAATTGGCGTCCATCGATGACATCGCCAACATCGTCATCACCTCTGCGGACGGCACGCCAATTCGTGTGCGCAACGTGGCCCAGGTCGACATCGGACGCGAGCTGCGCACCGGCGCCGCTACGGAAAACGGCCGTGAAGTGGTACTGGGCACGGTGTTCATGTTGATCGGTGAAAACAGCCGCAGCGTGTCCCAGGCCGTGGCGAAAAAACTTGAAGAGATCAACCGTTCGCTGCCCCAGGGCGTGGTGGCCGTCACCGTTTACGACCGCACCAACCTGGTCGAAAAAGCCATCGCCACCGTCAAGAAAAACCTTTTTGAAGGCGCGCTGTTGGTGGTCGCGGTGCTGTTTCTGTTCCTGGGCAATATCCGCGCGGCGTTGATCACCGCAATGGTGATTCCCCTGGCGATGCTGTTCACCTTCACCGGCATGTTCACCCACAAAGTCAGCGCCAACCTGATGAGCCTCGGCGCGCTGGATTTCGGCATCATCGTCGACGGCGCGGTGGTGATCGTCGAGAACGCCATTCGCCGCCTGGCCCATGCGCAACAGCGCCATGGCCGTCTGTTGACCCGCAGCGAGCGCCTGCACGAAGTGTTTGCCGCCGCCAAGGAAGCGCGGCGTGCGCTGATCTTCGGGCAGTTGATCATCATGGTCGTCTACCTGCCGATCTTCGCCCTCACCGGTGTGGCCGGGAAGATGTTCCACCCCATGGCCTTCACCGTGGTGATCGCCTTGCTCGGCGCGATGATTCTGTCGGTGACCTTCGTACCGGCGGCGATTGCGCTGTTTGTTACCGGCAAGGTCAAGGAAGAGGAGAACCTGGTGATGCGCAGCGCACGCCGGGTGTACGCGCCGGTGCTGGACTGGGTGATGACGCGACGTGCGCTGGTGTTCGGTCTGGCACTGTTGAGCATCGTCGCTTCGGGCGTGGTGGCCAGCCGCATGGGCAGTGAATTCATCCCCAGCCTCAGCGAAGGCGACTTCGCCCAACAGGCCCTGCGCGTGCCTGGCACCAGCCTCACGCAATCGGTGCAGATGCAGCAGCAGCTTGAGAAGGTGTTGATGGCCCAGGTGCCGGAAATCGAGCGAGTATTTGCCCGCACCGGCACCGCAGAAATTGCCTCCGACCCGATGCCGCCGAATATTTCCGACAGCTACGTGATGCTCAAGCCGAAGGACCAATGGCCCGATCCGAAAAAATCCCGCGAGGCGCTGATCGCCGATATCCAGCGCGCCAGTGCGATCGTGCCGGGCAGTGCGTATGAGCTGTCGCAGCCGATCCAACTGCGCTTCAACGAGCTGATTTCCGGGGTACGCAGTGACGTGGCGGTGAAGGTGTTTGGCGATGACATGGCGGTGCTGAACAGGACCGCCGGGGAAATCGCCGAGACCTTGCAGAAGCTCGATGGCGCCTCAGAAGTGAAGGTGGAACAGACCGCTGGTTTGCCGGTGCTGACCATCAATATCGACCGCGACAAGGCGGCGCGTTTTGGCCTGAATGTCGGCGATGTGCAGGACACCCTCGCGGTGGCCGTCGGTGGGCGCCAGGCCGGTACGTTGTATGAAGGCGACCGCCGTTTCGACATGGTCGTGCGTTTGTCCGACGCGCTGCGCACCGATATCGACGGCCTGTCACGGTTGCTGATTCCGCTGCCGGCGCAGGCCTCCGGGCAATTGGGTTTTATTGCCTTGTCCCAGGTTGCCAGCCTGGACCTGGTGCTCGGCCCGAACCAGATCAGCCGCGAGAACGGCAAGCGCCTGGTGATCGTCAGCGCCAACGTGCGCGGGCGCGATATTGGCTCGTTCGTGGCAGAGGCCGAAGCGGCGATCACCGGCCAAGTGAAAGTACCGGCGGGCTACTGGACTTCCTGGGGCGGCCAGTTCGAACAGCTCAAGGAAGCCTCCGAGCGCTTGCGCATCGTGGTGCCGGTGGCGCTGCTGCTGGTGTTCGGCTTGCTGTTCATGATGTTCAACAACCTCAAGGATGGGCTGTTGGTGTTTACCGGGATTCCGTTCGCGTTGACTGGTGGGATCATGGCCTTGTGGCTCAGGGATATTCCGCTGTCGATCTCGGCGGGAGTGGGCTTTATCGCGTTGTCCGGTGTGGCGGTGCTCAACGGTCTGGTGATGATTGCCTTCATCCGCAACCTGCGCGAGGAAGGGCGTTCGTTGTCGGTGGCGACCACCGAGGGTGCGCTGACCCGACTGCGCCCCGTGTTGATGACCGCGTTGGTAGCGTCCCTCGGGTTTATCCCCATGGCGTTGGCCACCGGCACCGGGGCTGAGGTGCAAAGGCCGCTGGCAACCGTGGTGATCGGCGGGATTATCTCCTCGACGTTGCTGACCTTGCTGGTGTTGCCGGCGTTGTACCAGTGGGCGCATCGCAAGGAAGAGGGCACGGCTTAAGGTGCTCAAGGTGCTTAAGGCGCTTAGGGTGTATTTTTTTTGTGGTGAGCGGGCTCACCACAACTGTCAGGGAAGCGGAAACACCAGGCTGAACCGTGTAAAAACGCCGGGCTGGCTGCTGACGTCGGCGTGGCCCTGGTGCAAATGCATGATCGATTGCACGATGGCCAGCCCCAGGCCCGTGCCGCCTTCGGCGCGGGTGCGGCTGCTGTCGGCGCGGTAGAAGCGTTCGAACAGGTGCGGCAAATGGTGCGCTTCGATGCCGCGACCGGGGTTGCCCACCGACAGCGCGACGCTCTGGTCGTAGGTTTCCACCAGCAGCAACACACTGGCGCCGCTCGGTGTATGCCGAATCGCGTTGGACAGCAGGTTGGAGATGGCGCGCTGGATCATCAGGCGATCCCCGGTCACCCAGGCGTCGCCGCGCAGGCTCAGGGTGACTTGCTTGTCCTCGGCACTCAGGGCGAACAGTTCAATCACCCGCTGCGCTTCGTCACCCAGCGATACTGCCCCAAACTCGGCGCGTGCCGCCGGGTGGCTGACCTGGGCCAGAAACAGCATGTCGGAAACGATGCGCGACAGGCGTTCCATTTCCTCGGTGCAGGACTCCAGCCCGGCCTTGTAGTCTGCCGAAGGCCGCTCGCGAGACAGCGTCACCTGGGCCTTGCCCATCAGGTTGGTCAACGGCGCGCGCAGTTCGTGGGCCAGGTCGTCGGAGAATTGCGACAGCTGCTGTACGCCGGCATCCAGGCGATTGAGCATCACGTTGAAACCCTGGGCCAACTCGCCCAGTTCCTTGGGCAGGTTATCCACGGACAAGCGATGGGTCAGGTCCTGAGTGGTGACCTGGGCGGCCACATGGCTGAACTGCTTCAACGGTGCCAAGCCGCGCTGCACCAGCCACCAGGCGCCCATGCCGATCAGGATCAACAGCAACGGCACGGCGATCACGGTGGAGCGCAGGTAGGCGCTGAGCAACGCTTCATCGTCGGAGCGGTCCAGCGACAGCAATACGCGCACATAGTCGCCACTGCGCAGGGGCATCACGTGGGTGGCGGTGAGGATGCGATTGTCGCGGCCGTCCACCCAATTCACGTAGGCCAGGTTTTTGCCGGCGGGAGCATCAAGCAACAACGGCTGCTGGGGTTTGGCGCCGGCGCTGAGCAGCACCGGCGCGTCAGGCTGGGTGCCGGTGATGGTCAGGTAAATATTGTCGTGGCCCATCACCAGGTCCAGCAACGAATGGGGGCGGGCGGCGATGTCGTGGGGTTTGAGGTCCTGGCGCAGGCTGTGTTCCAACTGCTCCATTTTGTTTTCCAGGCCCTTGCGCGCGAGGTTTTCCAGCTCGTGGGTCAGGGCCAGGTAGGCGAGGGTCGCGAGCAGCACCACCAGCCCTGCGCCCATCAGGCTGACCGTCAGGCCCAGGCGCATCGACAGGCTGCTGGTCTTCATTGGCGCGCTTCCAGCACATAGCCCACGCCGCGAATGGTGTGGATCAGCTTGACCTCGCTCTGGTCATCGACCTTGCCGCGAAGGCGGCTGATGGAGACTTCCACCACGTTGGTGTCGCAATCGAAGTTCATGTCCCACACCAGGGAAATGATCTGCGTGCGCGTCATCACTTCGCCTGTCTGGCGCATCAACACATGCAACAGGGCGAACTCCTTGGTGGTCAGGTCGATGCGTCGGTTGCCGCGATAGGCACGATGCCGACGCGGGTCCAACTCCAGGTCCGAGACGCGCAGCACGTCCGGCAGCGGGATATGTTCACTGCGCCGCAGCAAGGTGCGCACGCGGGCGAGCAACTCGGGAAATTCGAAGGGTTTGACCAGGTAGTCGTCGGCGCCCATGTCCAGGCCCTTGATCTTGTCGGCCAGGCGTCCGCGCGCGGTCAGCATCATCACGCGCTGGTTGCCCTCGCGGCGCAGTTGCTCCAGCACGTCCCAGCCATCGGTGTTGGGCAGGTTGACGTCGAGGATCACCAGTTCATAAGTGTTCTGCCTGGCCAGGTGCAGACCGTCGATGCCGCTGGCGGCGCAGTCGACGACGTAACCGCTTTCGGTCAGGCCTTGCTGCAAGTAATCGGCGGTTTTCTGCTCGTCCTCAACCACAAGGATACGCATGGGGATTTACCTTCAAGGAAACGAAAGGAGATGGCCTCATAGAGGCGCTGAGGGGTCTGTAGGAAAACTCTGAAGCCTGAAGTAGCTTTAGGGTCAAGGCAGGTCAGGCCGCTGCGACGATTCGTCGCTGGATGCGCGCACAAAAAAACGCCCCAAACGGGGCGTAAAAAATCATCTCTGTTCCAAAGGAGCTACACAAAAGCTGCAGAGATGAAGTGTGTTCGATGTGCAGTATAAAAAGTGCAACTTAACGAGAAGGTGAGGCCGATATTACAGTTCTGACAGACTTCAACTTGTTAAGAGATGTACGGCATTGGCAAGTGAATGTAAGTGGACCACCTAAAGCACGGCCAACGGATACTCGACAATCACGCGAACTTCTTCCAGGTCTGATTCGAATGCACTTGAGCGCACGGTGGCCTGGCGCAGCCTGAGGGATAGATCTTTCAAATTGCCACTTTGCACCACGTATTTGGCTTCGATATCCCGCTCCCAGCGGCGTTGATTGGTAAGCGGGTCGCCGGCCCCGTCGCGGCGCATGTACACCGCGTTGGCGTTGCTGTAATCGGCGCCGGTGCCTTTGGCGTAGCGGGTCATGAACGACAGGCCGGGGATGCCGAAGGCGTGCATGTCCAGGTCATAGCGGACCATCCACGAGCGTTCCTTGGGCGAGTTGAAGTCGCTGTACTGGATCGAGTTGTTGAGGAAGATCGAGTCCGAGTTGCGCAGGTAGTCGAAGTCGTCATCGCCGTTGTTGCGTTGATGGGACACGGCGAGGCTGTGAGCGCCGACCTTCGCGCCGAGCCGGGCACTCCAGATGGTGTTATCGAATTCACCGAGCAGTTTTTTACCTTCGTCCACCGCCTTGTAGACGTTGACGTCGCCGAACAACGAGACGTCGTCGCTCAGCGGGTAACTGGCGGCGCTGCCTGCGTAATACTGGTTCCACGCGTCCTTGAGGCGGCTGCCGTACAGGCTCAGGCTGAGGTGTTTGTTGAGCTGGTAATCGCCGCCGCCATAGGCGATCCAGGGCGAGTCGACGGGGCCTGCGTAAAACGTTGCGAAGCCTTTGTTCATGCCGCTTTGGATGGGTTGGCTCATGCCGTCCAGGCGCCCGCCCTGCAAGGTCAGGCCGTCCAGGCTGGTGTTCTGCAAGGTCACGCCGCGAAAACTTTCTGGCAATACGCGCGAATCGCCGTAGGCCACTACCGGTGTGAGCGGGAACACGTCGCCGGCCTTGACCACCGTGTCCAGCACGCGCAGTTTCGCCGCGCCGCCGACTTTGCTGTAGCTGTCTTCGGGATGGTTGTTGCTGTCCACGGGCATGACCCCGAACGAGCCTTTGCCGCCGCTGCGACCGGTGCCCGAGTCGAGCTTCACGCCGATCATGGCAAACGCGTCCAGGCCAAACCCCACGGTGCCTTGGGTAAAGCCGGACTCGAATTTACCGATCAACCCCTGGGCCCAGGCCTCGGAATAGCCATTGCCGGTTGGGCTGGACTGGCCCTTGCGGTCGTCCCGATTGAAGTAAAAATTGCGTGCGAGCACATTGATGCTGCTGCCTTCGATAAACCCTTCGGCCTTGTCTTCCACGGCCACAGCGGCCAAGGGCAGCGCGGCGCACAGTGAAAGGGGAAGGCTGTAATAACGGATGTGCATGTTTCGCTCCTCGGTATTGGCAGTGATCAGCTTCTTATGGAGGTGGGCGCTCTTATTGATCTGGCCCGGGCTGATAGTTGCAAACCGTGGATAACGATCAGGTGGCTTGAACATTACAATTCTGGAAACTCACCGGCATCTAACAAATAAGTAATGTTCTGGTGAACCTCGTGACAGGGTGCGCTGGTTAGTCTCGGCACTGAACTTTCAGTCGAGGAATCAACCATGAACTTTTATCGCGTTGGCTTGGGTGTATTGATCGCAACGTTGTCATTGGGGGCGCTGGCCGAAAACGGCGGTGATCGCACCTTTGCCCTGATGATGGAGCGCAATGAAAAGGCCATGGCCGCCTATGCCGAAAAGCAGGGCAAGCCGGCGCCTCAAGTACAGGTGTATCGCTATGGCATGGATCTGGACATTGCCAAGGTGGTTAGTGTCACGCCGCCGATCCGTGCCTGTAACCCGGTGCCGTCGCGCATGACCTATGAAGACTCCAGCGGCGCCCTCAATACACTGGAGTATCAAGTCATGGGCGTGTGTCGAAATAACGGCGGTTAATAGCGTCAAAAAAAACAGTCGGGTATGGCACTGAAGTTCGCTTCAGAAAAGCCCCTCAGGGCCGATGCAGGTCACATCACTCTCTCCAATTGACCATCGGTGCCTAATGTTCAACACCCGTTTGAAGCAGGAGCTGTCGGCTCTTCGCGAAGAATTGTCCAGCTTGCAGCAGGTCAAGGAGAGCCTGGAAAGCGAAATGTTGTGCCTGACGCTGGACGCCGATGGCCGGGTGGAATGGGCGAATGCCAATTTCCTGCAGGAACTGGCCTACCAGTCGAGCAACATTGTAGGGCGCCCTATTGAAGACTTGGTGCCGGCCCATGTGCGCCGGGATGAATTCCAGCAGCGCTTCAACAATGCCCTGCGCTGTGGCGAACACTTCGCTGGCACCGTGCGGCTGATGCGTGGCAATGGCCAGGAAGCCTGGCTTCGCTCCATCGTGCAGCCGGTGCGCAGTTCCGATGGACGCATCAAGCATTTCTCGATTTTTTCCAGCGACCTCACGCGCACCATCGAAGCGTCGCGTGAGCATGAAAACCTGATCACCGCGTTGGTACGCTCCACCGCCGTTATCGAGTTCGACCTGGGCGGCCATGTGCTCACCGCGAACGATCGCTTCCTTGCCGGCATGGGGTACAGCCTGGCGCAGATCCAGGGCAAACATCACCGTATGTTCTGTGAGCCGCAGGAATACAACAGCGACGAGTACCAGGCCTTCTGGAAGCGACTGAACAACGGTGAGTTTGTCGCATCGCGTTTCAAACGTGTGGACAGCCGTGGCCAGGTGGTGTGGTTGGAAGCCACCTACAACCCGGTGCTGGACGCCAACGAGCGGCTGTACAAAGTGGTCAAGTTCGCCACGGTGATCACCGATCAGGTCAACCGTGAACAGACAGTGGCCGACGCCGCGAACATCGCTTACAGCACCTCGCTGCAAACCGACAGCAGCGCCCAGCGCGGCACCACGGTGGTGACTCAGGCGGTCGAGGTGATGCGCGACCTGGCTACGCATATGCAACAGGCTGGTGAAGGCATCGAGGCGCTGAATGCGCAATCCCAGGTGATCGGCACCATCGTCAAGACCATCAGTGGCATCGCCGAACAGACCAACTTGCTGGCGCTCAACGCCGCCATCGAGGCGGCGCGTGCCGGCGAGCAGGGCCGCGGTTTTGCGGTGGTGGCTGATGAGGTGCGCCAACTGGCGTCACGTACCAGCAAAGCCGCCGAAGAAATTGTCGGCGTGGTGCGTCAGAACCAGGACATGGCCCGCGACGCGGTGGCGCTGATGACCGACGGCCGCCTGCAAGCCGAGCAAGGCCTGGCCCTGGCGGCGGAGGCGGGTACGGTGATCGTGGAAATCCAGGACGGCGCCCAGAAGGTAGTCAGCGCCGTAGGGCAATTCGCAAACCAGCTATCGACCTGACCCGTAGGGCTGATGCTGAGGTGTCGTAGGTTTTTTCATTTGAAGAGCCGATCCCAAGTCGCTCACTCAGCGCCCCAGCATCTTCACCCAGCGCGACGGCGGCATGCCGTAGGTGCTGCGAAACTGCCGGGTCATGTGACTCTGGTCGGTGAATCCGGCGGTCAAGGCTGCATCGACCAATGAACGCCCTTGGGCCAGCAGGCTGCGCACCAGATCCAGGCGGCGCATGGTCAGGTAGCGATAGGGGCTGGTGCCGAACAGCACACGAAAATCCCGCGACAACGCCCAGCGGTCACGGCCGGCGTGCTCGGCCATTTCATCCAGGGTGATGCTGCGGCCCAGGGCGCTGTGGATAAATTCCCGGGCGCGTTCGGCGGCCACGTAATCGAAGGTCTTGCGGCTGATGATGGCCCCGGCGGCAGTGCTGAGCGCGTGGGCCAGGTCGAACATCGCGTCCTGCTCCTGCAGTGGATCAATCGGGTGATCGAGGTTCTGCAGCAGCACTTCGCTGGCGCGGAACAGCCTGGGGTCGGTGGATAAACCACTGGGGATAAACGGCAGCGGCTTGCCGCCGAGAATCTGCTGGATCAGCGACGGCTCCACGTAGATCATCCGGTACTTGAAGCCCTCGTCGCTGCCGGCGTGGCCGTCGTGGGTCTCATCGGGATGGAGCACCATGGTCGTGCCGGGCAGGCTGTGGATCATGTCGCCGCGATAGTGAAAGCTCTGCACCCCGGACAAGGTACGCCCGATGGCGTAGGTGTCATGGCGATGGGGATCGAACGCAAAGCCCGCAAAGTACGCCTCGATACGGTCCAGGCCGCTGGCGTGCGGGGCGCGGTGCAGCCAGTCGAAGGTGGGGGTCGATTTGCCCATGGTGGCTTGTCACAAAAAGAGAGGGAATTACGTTAACCCAGTCTGCATCGCCTGTCTGCCGGGGTCTTGTACGATTGTGCGGGCGGTGGGGGCGGCCTATGCTGGTGACCCTCATGGCTACCCTGTCGTTCAGTTGGTATTCCTGCGTGGCGCTGGTGTTTTCCAGTGCGCATATGGCCAGTCTCTACAGTCGCTCACGCAACTGGCTCGATCGTTTTGCCGGCGGTTGCTACGTGTTGTTCGGCGCACATCTTGTAGCAAATCGCTGACGGCCCGTGGTAAGAAGCCTGACGTTTATTTGTGAGGTCGGGTCATGAGCAAGCTGCGGGTCGGTATTATTTTTGGGGGCCGTTCGGCTGAACACGAAGTGTCATTGCAGTCGGCGCGCAATATCGTCGACGCGCTGGACCGTTCGCGCTTCGAGCCCGTCCTGATCGGCATCGACAAGGCTGGCCATTGGCACCTCAACGACACCTCGAACTTCCTGATCAACCAGGAAAACCCGGCGCTCATCGCCCTCAACCAATCCAACCGCGAACTGGCGGTGGTGCCCGGCAAAGCCAGCCAGCAAGTGGTGGAAACCTCTGGCAACGACCTGCTGGCACACATTGATGTGATCTTTCCCATCGTCCACGGCACCCTTGGCGAAGACGGCTGCCTGCAAGGCCTGCTGCGCATGGCTGACCTGCCTTTCGTCGGCTCCGACGTGCTCGGTTCGGCGGTGTGCATGGACAAGGACATCAGCAAGCGCCTGCTGCGCGACGCGGGCATTGCGGTGACGCCGTTCATTACCCTGACCCGCAGCAACGCTGCGCGTACTTCCTTCGACACTGCGCTGAATAAACTCGGCCTGCCGATGTTCGTCAAACCGGCCAACCAGGGTTCGTCGGTGGGCGTGAGCAAAGTGGCGAATGAAGCCGAGTACCACGCGGCGGTTGAGCTGGCCTTGGGTTTTGATGAAAAAGTGCTGGTCGAATCGGCCGTGCAAGGCCGTGAAATCGAATGTGCCGTGCTCGGCAATGAACACCCCATCGCCAGCGGTTGCGGCGAGATTGTGGTGAGCAGCGGTTTCTATTCCTACGACAGCAAATACATCGACGACCAGGCGGCCCAGGTGGTGGTGCCGGCGGCGATCAGCCCCGAGGCCAGCGAGCGGATCCGCCAACTGGCCATTGAAGCGTTTGAGGTGTTGGGCTGCTCAGGCCTGGCGCGCGTTGACGTGTTTCTTACGGCAGACGGCGAAGTGCTGATCAACGAAATCAACTCACTGCCCGGCTTCACCCGCATCAGCATGTACCCCAAGCTGTGGCAGGCGGCGGGCATGAGTTACAGCGAGTTGGTAAGCCGCTTGATTGAGCTGGCGCTGGAACGGCATGCGGGGCGCAAGGGGCTGAAGATCAGCCGCTGACTTGCCACGCCTTGATGCGGATTTGTGGCGAGGGAGGCTGTGTGTTCATCAATCCCCCAGGGCTTCGCCTTCACGCCGAGGATCCGCGCCGCCGCTCAGCGACACCTTGCCCTGAGCATCCCGCGTGCGAACAATCGCCTGCACGCCGCTGGTCATCTCGATCTCGCTCAGCGCATGGCCTTTGTCCTTCAACGCCTGCTTCACGCCAGGGCTGAACAAACCGGCCTCCAACTCGGTAGCGCCGTTGCGGCTGCCGAAGTTGGGCAGGCTGATGGCGGCCTGTGGGTCGAGGTTCCAGTCGAGCATGGCCACCAGGGATTTGCTCACATATTCGATAATTTGTGAGCCGCCCGGTGAACCCACCGTGGCCAGCAGCTCACCGCTCTTGCGGTCGAATACCAGCGTCGGCGCCATGGCCGAACGCGGGCGTTTGCCGGGTTGTACGCGGTTGGCGACGGGCTGGCCGTTTTCTTCGGGGATGAACGAGAAGTCGGTCATCTGGTTGTTGAGCAAAAAGCCCTGAACCATTACATGTGCGCCAAACGCGGCTTCCACGGTGGTGGTCATCGACACGGCGCCGCCCCAGTCATCCACGGCCACCACTTGCGAGGTGGAGATGCGCAGCGGCGAACGGTCCGGCGCGTAAGCCACTTGAATGCCCGCAGGCTGGCCCGGTTTGGCGATGCCCATGCTGCGTTCACTGATCAACGTGGCGCGTTGGGCCAGGTAGTTCGGCGCGACCAGGCCAGCCACCGGCACCGGCGTAAAGTCCGCATCAGCCACATACAGCGCGCGGTCGGCGAAGGCCAGGCGGCCGGCTTCGGCGATCAGGTGCACGGCCTCGGGCAGTGGCTCAAGCCCGGCAGGCGAGGCGCTCTTGATCGGTGTCATCGGTGCAATAGCCAGACGCGGATCGCGGGCTTCCAGGGCCTGCAACGTTCCGAGGATCTGCGCGACCGCAATCCCACCCGACGACGGCGGCGGCATGCCACAGATTTTCCAGCGCTTGTAATCGGTGCACAGCGGTTCACGCTCCTTGGCTGCGTAGGCCTTGAGGTCAGTCTGGGACAGGCTGCCCGGGTTGCGATTGCCCTGTACTTTGCGTGCGATCTCATAGGCAATCGGCCCGCGGTACAACGCGTCCGGACCCTCTGTGGCGATGCGCCTGAACACGGCGGCCAGCGCCGGGTTTTTCAGCAGCGTACCCGCGGCTTTGGGCGTGCCATCGGCATTCAGAAAGTAGGCGGCCATCTCTGGCGATTGCGCAATAAAGCGGTCTGCTGCGATCAGGCTGTGCAAGCGTGGTGAAATCGCGAAGCCTTGCTCAGACAAGCGGATCGCCGGTTCAAACAGCTTGGCCCATTGCAGGTGGCCGCTCTTCTTATGGGCCATTTCCAAGGCCCGCAACACACCGGGCGTGCCCACCGAGCGCCCGCCGATCTGCGCGTCGGTGAAGGCCATGGGAGTGCCGTCGGCATTGAGGAACAACCGCTGCGTCGCCCCGGCCGGTGCCGTTTCGCGGCCGTCATAGGCGCGCACCTTTTCCCCATCCCACAGCATGATGAACGCACCGCCGCCGATGCCGGAGGATTGCGGTTCCACCAGGGTCAACACCGCCTGCATGGCGATGGCGGCATCAATCGCCGAACCGCCTTGGCGCAACATCGCGCGGCCGGCTTCGGCGGCCAGCGGGTTGGCGGCGGCGGCCATATGCCGTTGCGCGTGCTGCGTGCTCAGGTCGGTGCGATAGCCCGAGCCCAGCTCCGGTGCCGGTGGTTGTTCGTTGACCGGGGTGTGGCAGGCCACAAGGGCCAGGGCTGCGGCAATAACCGACAACTGACGGCGGGAAATCGAAAACACGTGCTGAACTCCGTTCATTTTGAGAATGATCTGTTGTCCCTGGTTGCTGCCGATTACAGGTAGATCGTGCCTTGCATGTACAACACGGCCTTGCCGGAAATGATCACTCGGTCGCCCTTGAGCGCGCAGCGCAATTGGCCTTTGCGTTTACCGCCTTGTTCCGCCGTCAGTGTTGTTTTCCCCAGGCGTGCAGCCCAGAACGGCGCGAGCGAGGTGTGCGCAGAACCCGTGACCGGGTCTTCATTGACGCCCACGTTCGGCCCGAACCAGCGCGAAATAAAATCGAACTGCGTGCCTTGGGTGGTTACTGCGATCCCGCGTTTAGGCAGGCCCTTGAGCCGTGCGAAATCCGGCGTCAGCGCAGCGACCTGGGCTTCGTTGGCGACCAGCACGACGTAGTCATCGGTGCTGAATACCTCGGCGTGCTCGATCCCCAGGGCACTCAACATGCCGGCTGGCGGCTCACAGGGCTGCGGCGTCTTGGCCGGGAAATCCATCGCCAACTCATCGCCATCGCGTGTCACCCGCAGCTCGCCGCTGCGGGTGGAAAAGCGCAGCACTTCGGGTGCATCGGGCAACTGATTAATCAGCACCCACGCCGCCGCCAGCGTGGCATGGCCACACAGG
Source organism: Pseudomonas arvensis (assembly GCF_056688935.1). Classification (NCBI taxonomy): domain Bacteria; kingdom Pseudomonadati; phylum Pseudomonadota; class Gammaproteobacteria; order Pseudomonadales; family Pseudomonadaceae; genus Pseudomonas; species Pseudomonas arvensis. Next base: position 797,751 of record NZ_CP162038.1, read on the forward strand.
TCCACCTCGATTTCGGGGGTAAACCAGCGCAACTCGTAGAACCCATCACGGGGCACGAAGTAGGCGGTTTCGGAGAGGTTGTTTTCGGCGGCGATACTTTGCAGTTGATCGTCAGGCAGCCACTCGGTGAGCGGGCACACGGCTGCCGGGTTGCCGCCGAAAGGATGTTGGCTGAAGGCGTCGACTTGGTAGATGTCCAGTTTCACCGTGAAGCACTCCGTGTGGTGGGAGGCTGGACACTAACAGTGGCAAAGCAGGGCGTCAAAAGCGGCCTGCCTTGGAATAGGCCGTGTGGCCAGGTCATCAGAAATCCCAGCGTGTGGTCAGCATGAAGTGACGTGGCGCGCCGTAGATGGCGGAGTTATAGAAACCCACGTTGGTGTAGTAGTGCTTATCGAACACGTTGTTCAGGTTCAGCGTGGTCGACAGGTTTTTGGTGAATTGGTAGCGCGTCATCAAATCCACCACCCAATAGGACTCCTGGGAGAATTCATCGGTAGTGCCCTTGGGGCTGTTGTAGATGTCCTGCCACACCGTGTTCTGCCAGCGCAGGCCACCGCCGACGCTGACTTTGTCCAACTCGCCCTTGAGCTTGTAGATCGTGTACATGCTCACCTGGTCTTCGGGTTCGAAGGTCGAGATTTTTTTGCCGGCATCGTCGCGCACCACTTTGTGAGTGTAGCCACCTTGCAACTGCCAGCCGGGGGCGATTTCGCCGGACAGTTCCAACTCATAGCCCTTGGTCGTCGCGTCGGTGCCCTTGAACGCAAAGTTGGACGGGGTTGGCGTCTGGTTGTTGTAAGCGTCGTCGGGGAGGGAGCGGTTGCTTTCCTTGACTTCGAAGTACGCCAGGCTGGCGTTCATGCGACCGTCAAGGAACTCGCCCTTGAGGCCCACTTCGTAGTTCTCGCCTTCGTCCGGGTCGATCAGCTTGCGGTCGCGGTCGAGGTTGTAGCTTTCCTGGGGCATGAACACATCGGTGTAGCTGACATAGGCTGACAGGTTTTCCGTGAGGTCATAAATGGCCCCGGCATAGGGAATGAAACGACCGGTTTCACGGTAGGTGTCGGTGCTGCCGGTCAGGGTGTAGTCGACCACGCGACCGCCCAGCAACAGTTTCAGGTCATCGGTGAGGTTCCAGCGGGTGGTGACGTACATGCCGGTCTGGCGGATGGTGTCGTCGATGACTTGCGAGGCCACGCCCCAGTCGGGCTTGGCCAGGTTGCCGTGCCAGTTGAAGTAGTCGACGAGGTTGGCCGTGGGGAAGGTTTCATCCCAGTAGCCCTTGCCCTTCCAATGGGCGGTGCTGATCGAGCCGCCCACCACCAGGTCATGTTCGCGGCCGAGGAAGTTGAACGGGCCGCTGAGGTACAGGTCGGCCGAATCGCTGGTGGTTTCGCCTTTGTAGCGCTGCGCGTTGATGTCTGCAGTACCGTCCGCTGCCGGCTGGTAGAACTGGATCGCGCCCAGCTGGGCATCGTAGCCGTTGAGCTTGTGGTCCAGTTGCAGCTTGGTCACCCAGCCGTCGCCGAGGTCGTGCTCCAGGTTCGCGAACACCGTGCGGGTGTATTGCTGCCAACTGCTCCAGTCGGTGGCATTGCTGAAAGACCGCTTGGCATCGTTGAGCGCACCCGAATAGTTGAACAGCGGGAAACTGCCGGACCAGGTCGAGCCTTTGGGTTTGCTGTCCTGATAGTCCGCGCCGACGGTGAGCAGGGTGTCGGGCGACAGGTCGAATTCAAGGATGCCGTAGAACACCGAGCTTTTGTTCGAGTAACGGTCGATCCACGACTTGCTGTCCTGATACGCCGCCACGGCACGCCCGCGCACATTGCCGGTTTCGGTCAGCGGGCCGCTGACGTCCACTTCCGTGCGGTAGTTGTCCCATGTGCCGGCTGCCGTGGTGATGTGGCCGAGAAACTCCGCCGTGGGCTTCTTGCGCACCAGGTTGATGGTGCCGCCCAGGGAGCCGGCGCCGCTGAGCAGGCCGGAGGCGCCTTTGAGCACTTCGACGCGGTCATAGATCGCCATGTCGCTCAGGGTGTTGCCCGCCGAATAGGCCACGTTGCGCACGGCCGAGGGGATGCCGTCGTATTGGAAATTGTTGATCGAGAAACCGCGCGAGTAGTAGTTGCTGCGGTCGGTGTCGTAGGCCGAGACGGTAATGCCGGGTGTGTGGCGCATCACGTCGTCGACGCTGTCGAGGGCGAAGTCGTCCATGTGCTGGCGCGTGACGACGCTGATGGACTGCGGCGTTTCACGGGGTGTGAGCACCAGGCGCGTGGCCGTGGCGATGGTCCCAGGTGTGTAGGAACCGGTCCCTTCGGTGACGGTGCCCAGTTGGTTGCTGATCACCGTGGTGGTGCCCAGTTGCAAGGCTGCGCCGGGCTGTTCGGTGCGGGTTAGCATCACCGCGTTGGGACCGTTTCGCTCGAAGCTCAGCGGCGTGCCTTCGAGCAGTTGGGCCAGCGCCTCCAGGGCGGTCATGCGGCCGTTGACACCGGGCGATTCGACGCCCTGGGCCAGGTCAGCCGTGTAGGCAATTTGCAGCCCGCTCTGCACACTCAATTGATCCAGGGCATTGACCAGCGACTGGCCGGCGATGGCAAAACTGCGGGTGTCCGCCGCTTCGCGAGTGGCCAGCTGGCCCGCCGGTTCCACGGCAACCGCGTGGCTGCACGCCAGGCAAATGGCGAGCGTCAGGACGCTGCGGGCATGGGTCGGATTGAATGCTGGAAAGTGCATGTGAGCCCCGTTAGAAATAGGAATGATTTGCAAAGGCAAAGTTCTTGACGGGTTGAACCTTCGAAAGCCGTAAAACTTTTTTCGACGGTGTCGGGGCTCTGTGTCAGCGGATAACCAGGATGCCACCGGGCAGGCGCTGGACCTGGGTGGACGTGACTTTACTCAATGCCTTTACGATCGCCAGGGGGTCATCCAACTGGTAATTCCCGCTGACGCGCTCACTGGCGGCGGCATCGTTGAATAACAGGATCGGCGCCGGGTAATAGCGCCGGATCTCTTCGACTACCTGCACCAGTGGCGCGTTCTGGAACGACAGCCGCCCGTTGATCCAGGCCATCTGCCGTTCACTGCCTTCCAGTGACAGCGGTTGCAACTGTCCATCGCGCAACTGTTGCCAGTTGCCCGCGTGCAACAAGCTCTGTTCGCCCTTGCGGTCGGCGAAGCGCACTTGGCCCTGGCGCACGGCGACGGTGACCCCCGAGCCGCGCTGGCTGACGCTCAATTGCGTGCCGACCACGGTCACGCTGGCCTCGGCGGTCTCGATGCTCATGGGGCGGTTGGCATCATGGGCGGCTTCGACGTAGAGCTCGCCGCGCAGCAACTTGATGCGTCGATGCGCGCCGTCGAAGGCGGTGCTGATTGCGCTGTGGCTGCCCAGCACGATGTGCGAGCCGTCTTCGAGGTCAAAGCGTTCCAGCTGCGCAACGTCGGTCATGTGATCGGCTTGCAGGCGCATCGGTACATCGGCCATCCAGCCGACGCCCAGTGCGAGCAACACGGCAGCTGCGGCGGCCATCAAACGCATCCTGGGAGGCTTGGCGGTCAGCGGGGGCGGGGGTAACTCAAGGTCGACGGCAAGGTCTTTCAAGGCCTGTTCGAAGGCGCGGTTTTCCCACATCGTATCCAGTTCCGCATACGCGCTGGCGTGCCGGGGATCGGCCGTGCGCCACTGCTCAAAGCGCTGGCGGGTGATGAGGTTGCGCGCTGTCTCATCGCGCAGCGCGAACCAGTCGGCTGCCTGCTCACGTACGGCATCGGGAATGTCGGGGCGATCAATCATGGTAGGTCGTTTGCTTGACGCAGGCGGTGAGGGCTTGGCGCAGGTCCTTTTCCACCGTGCTCAACGATACCTGCAGGCGCTGGGCGATCTCGCCTTGGGACAGGTCGTGCAGTCGATGTAAAACCAGGATTTGTTGCTGGCGTTTGGGCAAGGTAGCGAGCACCTGTTGAAACTGCCGCAGTTGCTGCTGGCCCTGAGCCTGACTCTCCGGCCCGGGTGCCGTCGTGGGCACTTCGACCACCAGGCTTTCGGCCAAATGGCACTCATAGCGCCTTTTGCTGCGCACACTGCGCAAATGGTCAAAGGCCAGGTACTGCGCGGTTTGATAAAGAAACGGCTTCAAGTGTTCGATGGGGCGGGCGTACAGCGCCTTGGCTACCTTCAGGTAGGTTTCCTGGGCCAGGTCCTCCGCCTGGTTCGAACAGCCGACGACGCGCGACAGCATACGGATTAACGCACTGCGCTGCCCGATAAAAACGGCGCTGAGTTTTTCCTGATCCCCTGGCGTCCCTGTCTCCATGGCCCCGATACCTTACTGCTGCGTTGCGCGAATAGCAGGCATACTAATGAGAAGTTGTCTCATTTGATAGGGCGCTGGGTGACTATCGCCTCAGGCTGCGTTCGTAGGCGGCCAGCACCGTTCGCTCCGATTGCACAAGGTAGGCATCCAGCATGACAGTCGCCTCGTCTGGCCGGCCCTCCTCAACGCACTGCAGTATCGAAGCGTTCATATTGAGAAACGGCAAATGCAAGAACTGAGGGTCGTTGAGCAGCCCGAACGCCAGCCGCAATTCAGCCGAGATCTGACCGTAGAACACCAGCAGGCGCGGGCTATCGGCCAGTTCGACGATAGCGGTGTGGAACATCATGTTGGCCGTGCCGACCGCGCCCCAGTCTTTCGCATCGCGCGCACGCACGCCCAATTCGACCGCCTCGCGCATGTGCAGCGTGCCTGGATGCTGGGGGTAACCCTGTGCGATCGCCTTGCACTCGATGAAGCGGCGCACCCGGTAGATGTCGATGATCGACCCCATGTCCGGTTCCGCCACCGTGACGCCGCGGTTGGGTTCGTGTTTGAGCAACCCTTCACGCGTCAGGACCCGGAAGGCCTCTCTCAACGTGTTGCGCGAAATATCCAGGTTCTCGGCCAGTGCCGCTTCTGAAAGGCGTTGGCCGGGCACGAGCTCGCCTTCGACCAGCATCCTGCGAATTTCCTGGGTGATGGTTTCTCCCAGTGATCTTGGCAGGGCGGAAGAGGCGTCGTTCATAAAAAATCCTAGGTGAGAAAACCGCTCCATTATTCCATCAGAGCGGGTGAGTGGCACAAGGATGACGCGCGTCGTATGCGTCATTAAGTAGCACATGCGCGGTATGAGGTAACAATTTGGTGCCAATCGCTCAACTATAGGATATGGATTGTTCAACAAGAATTCCTTGATGCATCTACATTTCAGGGTGTTTGCCTGGGTCTTGGCATGCTCATTGCTCAGTCAAACTACCTCTCACTGTAGGAATGATGCCGTGACACAGACCCCTCAAGCGTTCACAAAAGCGCGGCGCGCTTCGTTGATCGCCGCGATTTTCATGATGGCGACGTCTGCCATCGGCCCTGGATTCATCACCCAGACCGCCACGTTCACGGCCAAGATGGGGGCGGCATTTGCGTTCGGTATCCTGGCGTCGATTCTGATCGACTTCGTGGTTCAGCTTAACGTCTGGCGTATCGTTTCCCTGACTCGAATGCGTGCCGCAGACGTGGCCAACAAAGCGATTCCAGGCAGCGGTTACCTGCTGGCGGTGCTGGTGATTTTCGGTGGGCTGGTGTTCAACGTCGGCAACATCGCCGGTGCCGGGCTGGGTCTGAATGCGCTGATGGGGCTTGATGCAAAGTGGGGCGGTGGCCTGAGTGCCCTGCTGGCTATCGGCATCTTCCTCTCTCACCGCGCCGGGTTGGCCGTCGACCGGCTGATCGTCGTGCTGGGCGTGGTGATGATTGGCTTGACGCTGTTCGTGGCCTTCGCCTCCAACCCACCTCTGGGTGAAGCCCTCTACCAGACCGTCCTTCCGGACCAGATCAACTTTGCCACCATTACCACCATTGTTGGAGGCACGGTCGGTGGCTACATCACCTATGCGGGGGCTCATAAACTGCTGGATCGCGGTGCTACCGGCGTCGAAAACCTCCAGGCTGTGACCAAGGCGGCCCTGAGCGGCATCCTGGTCACCGGCCTTATGCGCTATATCCTGTTTCTCGCCATCCTTGGCGTTGTTGCCAGCGGCGTCGTCATCGACACCTCGGGGCAGGGCGCCAATCCGGCTGCACAAGCCTTCCAGGCAGCCGCGGGACAGATCGGCCTGCGGATCTTCGGCCTCATCCTCTGGGCCGCCAGCATCACCAGTGTGATCGGCGCCGCGTACACGTCCATTTCCTTTATCACCGTATTCAAGCCGGACATCACCGAGCAGAGTCGCAACCGTGCCACCACTGTGTTCATCGCCGTATCGCTGCTGATCTTTGTTCTGTTGGGCACCGCGCCTGCCGCACTGCTGCTGTTTGCCGGCGGGTTCAACGGTCTGATACTGCCCATCGGCCTGAGCATCTTTATCTACGTCGGCTGGCGCCGATCCGACCTCATGGGCGGTTACCATTACCCACGCTGGCTCTTGGTCCTGGGCGCTCTGACCTGCCTGCTGACCTGGTACATGGCGATCAAATCCGTTGTGCCGATCTTTGCCATCCTCAGCGTCGCCTGAGCCGGATAACGAAAAAGGAGTTACGTGAATGCCAACGATAGATATCAACAGCGATCTGGGCGAAAGCTTCGGCGCCTGGAGCATGGGCGACGACGACGCCATGCTCGATGTGGTAACCAGCGCTAACGTCGCCTGTGGTTTCCACGCAGGCGACCCCGCCGGCATCCTGCGGACACTCAAAGCCGCCGCCGCAAGAAATGTCACCATTGGCGCCCACGTTGCCTACCCGGACAAGGTGGGTTTCGGTCGACGGAACATGGACCTGGCCAGCGATGAACTCACCGCCGACGTGATCTACCAGATCGGTGCGCTGCAAGGCCTGGCCAAGGCTGCCGGCACCTCGGTGCGTTACGTGAAACCCCATGGCGCGTTGTACAACACCATTGCCCACGACCGTCGCCAGGCGCTGGCGGTGATCACCGCCATCCGTGCCATTGATCCCACGCTGACCCTGGTGGCGTTGGCTGGCTCCGAGCTGATTGAGTGGGCACGTAACGAGGGCTTGCAGTGTATCGCCGAGGCCTTCGCCGACCGTGCCTATACGCCGCAAGGCACCCTGGTTTCGCGACGCGAGCCGGGCGCCGTGCTGCACGATCCGCAGCTTGTGGCTCAACGCATGTTGCGCCTGGTGCAAGACGGCACCCTCGAAGCCATCGACGGCACGCTCACCCGAATCCAGGCCGACTCGATCTGTGTCCACGGCGACAGCCCTGCCGCCGTAGCGATGGCTCGCGAATTGCGCCGAGTGCTGGAGCAGGCCAACCTGTCGCTGCAACCGTTTGCCGGAGGTCGTCCATGAATACGCTCGCCCGCGCCCGCCGAGCGGCCATTGCCGCTGCCCAGGACGCGCGTCAAACCTACCGTGGCGGGCTGGTCACCCCCACGGCCGGCATCGCGCCGGGCATGACCCAGGCCAACCTGATCGCCTTGCCGCGCGAATGGGCCTACGACTTTCTGCTGTACGCCCAGCGCAACCCGAAAGCCTGCCCGATTCTCGACGTCAGCGACGCGGGCAGCCCGCGAACACTGTTGGCTGAAGGCGCCGACCTGCGTACCGACATCCCCCTGTACCGCATCTGGCGGGACGGCAAGCTGGTCGAGGAAGTCAGCGATGCCACCCAGGCTTGGGCCGAGCACGACGATATGGTGGCGTTTTTGATTGGCTGCAGCTTTACCTTTGAAACCGCCTTGCAAGAAGCCGGCATCGAAGTGCGGCATATCGCCGATGGTTGCAACGTACCGATGTACCGGACCAACCGCGCTTGCCGTCCGGCGGGACGATTGCAGGGTGAAATGGTTGTGTCCATGCGCCCGATCCCGGCCGATCGTGTGGCCGAGGCCAGTGGCATCTCCGGGCGTTATCCGTCGGTCCACGGCGCTCCGGTGCATATCGGAGAGCCCGCGCTGCTGGGCATCCATGACCTGAGTCGACCCGATTTCGGCGATGCCGTGCGCATCGAGCCCGGCGAAGTCCCGGTGTTCTGGGCCTGCGGTGTGACGCCCCAGGCGGCGGTGGCGGCGTCGGGCGTGCCCTTCGCGATCACCCACGCCCCTGGCCACATGTTCATTACCGATGTGCCTGACAGCACCTATCACGTCTAGGAGTCTCCCGTGCGTTTTCTACCGGTCAACCTGGACACCCTGCTCGTCGAATTGAACGATCTCGACGAGACCTTGGCTTTGTTCGACGCCCTGATGGCGGAGCCTATTGCGGGCGTGGAAGAAATTGTGCCTGCTGCGCGGACGCTGCTGATCCAGTTTCGCCCCAGCGCCATCGAGCGTCAGGCGCTGGTCGATCGTATCGCCGGCCGGGACCTGAGCCGGCGCCGCGAGGGCGAACAGCGCCGCGTGGAAATCCCCGTGCATTACAACGGCGAAGACCTCGACGAGGTCGCCACGCTGCTCGGCATCAGCCGTAACGAAGTGATACAGCGCCACACCGCCCATGACTACAGCGTGGCCTTTTGTGGGTTCGCGCCGGGGTTTGCCTACCTCACGGGCGGCGCCGGTTTCCAGGTGCCGCGCCGACAGACCCCTCGCACCCGCATACCGGCGGGTGCCGTGGCGCTGGCCGGGGATTTCAGTGGCGTCTATCCGCAAGCCAGTCCTGGCGGCTGGCAGATCATCGGTGTCACGCCCCTGCAGATGTGGGACCTGAACCGCACCGAGCCGGCCCTGCTGCGCCCTGGTTATAAAGTGCGCTTTACCGACGCCGGCCCGCTCCCGGCCAACGGCCTGCCAACCCCCGCTGCGGCACTGCGTCCCGCCGCCCCCAGCGGTGCTTATCTGGAAATCATCCATCCTGGGTTACACAGCGTCCTGCAGGATATGGGACGGCCCGGCCAAACCGGTCAAGGCGTCTCCCGCTCTGGTGCGCTCGACCTCGGCGCCCTGCGCGCCGCCAACCGCGCGGTGGGCAATCGCTCGGACATGGCTTGCGTAGAGTCGGTACTTGGCGGCTTGAGCTTCGTTAGCCATGGCCGTGCGGTGATAGCGATCACTGGTGCGCACACACCGGTCACCATCACCAACGCCAGTGGCCTACAATGGCCGGCCAGCAACTATCAACCCATCGAACTGGACGTGGGTGACCGTGTCAGTCTGGGCGCACCGCTGGCGGGCCTGCGCAGCTACCTGGCCATTCGTGGCGGTTTTGAGGTCACGCCGGTACTCGGCAGTTTGTCCACGGACACGTTGGCCCAGGTCGGCCCTGCGGCACTTGCCGCTGGTGATCGTCTGGGCTTCACCACCCTGACCACGGGCACCAGCGTATCGCTGACCGAAGCCCCGGCCTTTGAGCTGCCGACGGCGACCCATATCGTTACCCTTGATGTGGTCATGGGGCCGCGCACCGATTGGTTTACCGAAGACGCGATCCAGCGCCTGAGCAGCCAGCTCTGGCGCGTGACCTCGCAGTCCAACCGGGTGGGCATTCGCCTGGCCGGTGATGCGCCGCTGACGCGCAGCAACCCACAGGAACTGCCCAGCGAAGGCACCTCCGTCGGCGCTATCCAAGTGCCAGCCAGCGGCCAGCCCGTGCTGTTTTTGGCCGACCATCCGTTGACCGGTGGCTACCCGGTGATCGCCGCAGTGGCTACACACCACTTGGACCTGGCGGGGCAGATACCGATCAACGCGCAGATTCGCTTCAACCCCCTGGGCGGATTCCACGAAATCCAACCCAGCACAGACGCCTCTTCTTCAACTGCCGATGCGAAGACAACTCCATGAAAAAATTATTGATCGCCAACCGTGGTGAAATCGCCGTCCGCATCGCCCGCGCCTGTCGCGACTACGGTGTGCAGTCTGTCGCGGTGTATGCCGACGCGGACATCGACGCCCTGCATGTGCGCCAGGCGGACGAAGCGTTTTCGCTGAATGGCCAACGCCCGGCAGAGACCTACCTGGATATCGAAAAACTCCTGGCCATCGCCAAACGCAGCGGCGCCGATGCCGTACACCCGGGTTATGGCTTTTTGTCGGAGCGCGCCGACTTTGCTCGCGCAGTGATCGCCGCTGGCTTGATCTGGGTGGGTCCCAACCCAGAGACCATCGACGTGCTGGGGGACAAGGTCGAAGCGCGGAAACTGGCCCAGCAGGTCGGCGCACCTCTGGTTGCGGGTACACCCGGACCTGTTGAAAGCGCCGCCCAAGTGCTGGCCTTTGCCGAGCAGCATGGCATGCCGATTGCCATCAAGGCAGCCTTCGGCGGCGGGGGGCGCGGCATGAAAGTCGCGTGGCGCCTGGATGAGGTCGCCGAGCTGTTTGCCTCGGCCGTGCGAGAAGCCGAAGCCGCCTTTGGTCGCGGTGAGTGTTTCGTCGAGCAGTTCCTCGACCGCCCTCGGCACATCGAAGCGCAGATTCTGGGCGACAAACACGGCAAGGTGGTGGTCGTCGGCACGCGTGACTGCTCGCTGCAACGACGCAACCAGAAGCTGGTGGAAGAGGCGCCCGCGCCTTTTATCAGCGATGCGCAGCGCCAGCGCATTCATCAGTCCGCCCACGATATCTGCGCCAAGGCCGGCTACGTCGGCGCCGGCACGGTGGAGTTCCTGCTCAGTCAGGATGGCACCTTGTCGTTTCTTGAGGTCAACACGCGCTTGCAAGTCGAGCACCCGGTGACCGAAGAAACCACCGGCGTCGATCTGGTGATCGAGCAACTGCGCATCGCCGACGGTTTCCCTTTGTCGTTCAGCGAGACGCCAACCCCACGTGGCCATAGCTTTGAGTTTCGTATCAACGCCGAAGATGCGGGCAAGGGCTTCTTGCCGACACCGGGGCAAATTACCGAGTTCCTGCCACCCTCGGGCCCGGGCGTGCGCCTGGACAGCGGCGTGACCAGCGGTTCACGCGTGCCCAGCACCTTCGATTCGATGATGGCCAAACTGATCGTCAGCGGCGCCACCCGCGAACAGGCTATCGCCCGTGCACGCCGGGCACTGGCTGAATTCAACATCGAGGGCATCGCGTCGGTACTGCCTTTCCACCGGGCCGTGATGGATCATGCCGACTTCACCGGTGCCGATCGCTTCGCCGTGCACACCCGCTGGATCGAGACCGACTTCGCCGAACAGATCACCATCGCGCCGCGCAACGCCATGTCGGCCGACCCTGACGTGCTGCGTACCTTTGTCGAGATCGACGGCAAGCGCCATGAGCTAGGCCTGCCTGCGGCCCTGTTGCGCGGTGTCAGCCTCAATGCCGCCGGTCCCGCCAGCGAAAGCACAAGCACACGCGAGGCGGTTGATCCGCACGCGGTACTGACGCCGGTAGCAGGCAACCTGCACACCTGGGTCGTCGACGATGGCGAATCGGTCAGTGCCGGGCAAGTGATCGCGGTGGTCGAAGCGATGAAGATGGAAACATCGATTCTGGCCCCCTGTGCGGGTGAACTTCAGATTGCCAAACAGGCGGGTGATTACTTTGAAGTCGGCTCCCTGATCGGCCGTATCAACGCCGCCAGTTGATTCAACTGCTTCTTTGGCAGGCCTTACGCGCAACGGGTTAATCACCCGTTTGCCGCGTGCTTAATCGAGGCTTTCAGAGAGCATGCGTAATGGGGGGGGGGGGGCGGATCTGGATGAAACTCCAGACACAAGAAAGCCCGCACTAGGCGGGCTTCTTGAGGTGATTCACAGACTGCTGTAGACATCTATGGATCGGTACTTGGTGGCTACGCAGGGACTTGAACCCCGGACCCCAGCATTATGAATGCTATGCTCTAACCAACTGAGCTACGTAGCCAAGTGGCGCGCATTATTCGCGTAGAACGCAAATGCGTCAAGCATTTTTGTGAAGATTTTTTCTACGCTTTCAATTGTTTAACGAAACTGAGGGTGTTGCGTGACTGCCAGCCTCTGCTTTCGTGATGTCTGGACAGTGGTGGGGGCCTGGCAACATTGGGGGCGCCGGCTGGAAACAGGTGGAGTCCGGTTGGGCAGATATCCCTGCCGCCCAACGTTTGGCCTGTCAGCCAGTCTTACGGTTGAAACGGGTTTTGGGTGGCGCGCTTGAGCTGTTCGCGCGCGCGCGACAAGCGTGAGCGGACTGTGCCGATAGGAATGTCCAATACGTCGGCGGTGTCCTGGTAGCTGCCGTCGGTTTCCAGCGATGCGTATAGCGTCTTGCGCATTTCCGTTGGCAGATGGTCGATGGCGCTCAGGGTGTTCTCCAGGCGGCGGTTGACCTCAAATTCCCAATCCAGGTTGTTGTTTTCTGCCTGGCCATGCCACAACGACTCATCAAATTCGCAATGCACAGGTTTGGCATACATGCGCCTGAAATGATTGCGGATCAGGTTCTGTGCGATGCCACACATCCAGGTGCTGAGCGATGCGTTACCGCAGAAGCGCTCGCGGTTGCGCCATGCTTCCAGGTAAGTCAGTTGCAGAAGGTCATCCGCATCTTCCGGGTTGAGTACGCGTTTGTGAATGAAGCGTCGGAGTTTTTTCTGCTGTTCGTCTGTCAGGTGATGCATGAATTGAGGCGAGCTGCCAACGAGGTGAGCTAAAGCTTCAATGGGAAGATTCATGGTTTTTTCCTCAGGGTGAACGGGTCGAAATGCTTTCGACGCAAAGCCCTGTAGCACTGGCTGTGCCAAACGGAAGATCTATGTAAGCAGCTGAAATATATGAATAAAAATATTTTATCTGATGCTGGTTGCGCAGTTTTTTGCAAAAAACCATGGGTGTTTTGTGCCGGTTTTTTCAAAAGTTCAGGGTGTGAATAAAAGTGGAACCGTCTCGGGGTTTCTTGCCACACAAGCACACACTCTTCTTATCTCGGCACGCCCATGAACGTCGAAATCACCCCTGAAGTGCAAAAGAGCCAGTATCTGGATCAGCTGGGTCCCAGCACTGGGATCGCACCCCAGACGCTGTCGGCTACGACGGGCATCGATGAACTGGCCAACGTGTTCAGCCAGGAAGCAATGCGTAACAGCCAACCGTTGGGCGAGCGTACGTTTGAGGTGCGCGTGCCGCCCATCGAGCAGTTCAAGCGGCTCTACAGCCTGCTAAGCCTCCCCGCTGACGCAAGCCTTTCCGCTGTTGCGCGTCGGATCAGGATGCAACTGCTGCAACGGCCCAGCGTTGACAAAATAGTGGAGCTGACTGGCCGTGATCCTGCTTGCACGTACGTGGTGCTCAAGCATGTCCTGACCCAGGCCGAAGGTGAATTGCGCGAGACCGAAGCCGGGCTGGCCCGAGACGCGCTGGCCAAGTTGGAGGTTCGCTACAAGGGCGAGATCCAGGCCGGGCTCAACATCGCCATGACGCTGCATGCGGCCAGTGGTGATCCGCAGGAGTGCCAGGCGGTGCGGGCGCTCTACTACGCGAGTGTGGTGCAGCGCCAGTCCCTGGCTCGCATGATGCAGGCCTTGCTGGGCGTGTACGGTGGCGACCGTTTCGCCGCAGGGCTCATGGTGATGCGCAAGGCCTTGGCGGACGATATTGCGGCGCACACGCCGTCGGTACCCACGGCGCAGTTGCGCACGTTGTTACTGGGCCTGCAAAGCTGCGGGCAGTTGAGTGCGGTGCTCGGTGCATGCCAGATGCTGATTCAGCGCATGAGTATCGAGCAGGACTCGGTCAGCCTGCTGCAGCGTCTGCTGGGTTATGCCGGCAGCGGCATCGCCCCTGCGGAGATCCAGAGCCTGGTGCAGGAGTTGGCTGGTGACAAGTCATCGGTTTCTCTAGTGTTGCTCAATGCGCTGTACCCGTTGTTCCAACAATTCCCTATCGCGTTGTGGAGTGATCAGCGTGGGCGTCAGGAGGCCCTGCACAACTTTTTGCTGGTGATGGATGAGTTTGCTCGTATCGAACGGGGTTCTGCCTACGTGGCAGGCTTTTCGAGGGACCGGGCGTGACCGCACTGGCGGTCATCAATAACGTGCTGCTCAAGGTGGCACGGCGTGCGGAGGTGCTGGGCGCCGTGGTGGTCATGGCCATCGTGTTTATTTTTATCGTGCCTTTGCCCACCTGGCTGGTGGATATCCTTATTGCACTGAATATTTGTATCTCGTGCCTGTTGATCGTGCTGGCGCTGTATTTGCCGGGGCCGTTGGCGTTCTCGTCGTTCCCGTCGATTTTGCTGTTGACCACGATGTTTCGTCTGGCGCTGTCGATCGCTACCACCCGCTTGATCCTGCTGGAACAGGACGCCGGTGAGATCGTCGAGGCCTTCGGCAATTTTGTGGTCGGGGGCAATCTGGCGGTGGGGATGGTGATCTTCCTGATCCTGACACTGGTCAACTTTCTGGTCATCACCAAAGGCTCGGAACGGGTCGCCGAAGTCGCGGCGCGGTTCAGCCTGGATGCGATGCCCGGTAAGCAAATGTCTATCGACAGCGACCTGCGCGCCGGGCTGATTGACGGCGGGCAAGCGCGGGACAAGCGCGAGCAGTTGTCCCGTGAAAGCCAATTGTTCGGAGCCATGGACGGGGCGATGAAGTTCGTCAAGGGCGACGCCATCGCCGGTTTGATCATTGTGCTGGTCAACCTGCTGGGCGGCTTCTCCACGGGAATGTTCCAGCACGGCTTGAGCGCTGCCGAGTCGATCTCGCTGTATTCCGTACTGACCATCGGTGATGGCCTGATTGCGCAGATTCCTGCGCTGCTGATCTCGCTGACGGCGGGCATGATCATTACTCGCGTCGCACCGGACGGCCGCAAGGGCGTCAGCAATATGGGCGCCGAAATTGCCCGGCAAATGACCAGCGAGCCCAAGAGCTGGATGATTGCTTCGGTCGGAATGCTGGCGTTCGCGATAGTGCCGGGCATGCCCACACTGGTGTTTATCTTTATCTCGATTATGACCGGGGCTCTGGGTTATTACCTCGCGCGCAAGCGGCAGCAACAAGCGCAGCCCGAAGCCCAGGCAGCCGAAGCGGTACGCCCTGAAGAGAACGGCAGTGAAGACCTGCGTGGCTTTGATCCGTCGCGGCCTTACTTGTTGAAGTTTCCCCCTGCACTGCGAGGGACGCCGCAAGTGACGGACTTGATTCACGGCATCCGCCAGGCACGCAATGCGCTTGTCGCTAACATCGGGCTCACGTTGCCGCCATTCGAGGTCGAGCTGGATGATTCGCTGGCCGACGATGAAATGCGGTTTTGCGTGCATGAAGTGCCGATGATCAAAGCCTCTGTCGTCAGCCGCGTGGCGGTAGAGCGCAAGGCGCTGACTGTTGAGCTGGAAGACGCCCAGGAAGGGCTGGCCGAGCGTGATGAGCAGGAATGGGTCTGGGTGAGGCCTGATGATCCGGTGCTGGATGATCCGCAGTTGGAGCGCTTCAGTGCAACGACCCTGATTATTGAACGCATGAAGCAAGCGATGATGCTCAGCGGACCGCAGTTCCTGGGTATTCAGGAGAGCAAGTCGATTCTCAGTTGGCTGGAGCACAACCAGCCCGAACTGGTGCAAGAGTTACAACGCATCATGCCGCTTTCGCGGTTTTCAGCGGTATTGCAACGACTGGCCGGTGAAGGCGTGCCGCTGCGCGCAGTGCGGCTGATCGTCGAGTCGCTGATCGAATATGGCCAGCATGAACGTGAGCCGGAGGCATTGGCCGGCTATGCCCGTATTGCCCTCAAGTCCCAGATATTTCACCAGTACAGTGAAGCTGATGGCCTGCACGTGTGGTTGTTGTCACCACAGAGCGAAAACACCTTGCGCGAGGCACTGCGCCAGACTCAGACCGGGGTGTTTTTTGCGCTTGACGATGAGAGCAGTGCAGCGCTGGTCAGCCTGCTCAACCAGGCCTTTACCTTACGTCCAAAAACCAAAAGCGTGATGTTGGTAGCGCAGGACTTGCGCAGCCCTCTACGTACCCTGCTGCTGGAGGAGTTCAACCATGTTCCGGTGCTGTCCTTTGCTGAACTGGGAAGCACCTCGAAGGTGAAAGTACTGGGACGTTTTGACTTCGGCCAGGACGAACTGATGCGGGGTGCCGTGGCGTGAGTGCCCATCCATGGTCAGTGTCAGGTAGGGCTCGATGATGTTTGAGCTACGTGTGCTGGACGGTTTACACCAAGGCGCTGCGTTGCCGTTGTTTGGCGACGAATGGAGTATTGGTGCCCATGCAGATGCAGATTTGGTGCTCAATGATGCTGGGATCGCCGAGCAGCATGCGCGGTTGCGGTTTATCGACTCGAACTGGTCGGTACAAGCCGAAGCCGGTCTGCTGCGCGGCGCTGATGGACAGGTGCTGGCCCAGATTGCGAGGCTGGAAGTCAGCGTACCGTTTCTGGTGGGCACGGTTCGGCTGTGTGTCGCCCTGGCTGATCATCCCTGGCCCCAGGCACCAGCGCCAGCTCCGGCGGCAGTACCGACATCATCGCGCCCGAGCGTCGACCCTGTGCGAACACTCACGTTGTCGTCCATCTCGCACTCCCAGCAAAAGCGCCTGCTCAGCCTGGTGTTGGTGGTGACGATCATCATCATGGCGGTGGGCATGGCCTCTACGGGGGAGCGCGAGGCCCAGGCTTCGCTGATGCCTCCTGAGGTCAAGAAAAGCGAGCTGGGTTCGCCGTTCGAAGTGCGCCAGCAGTTGCTGAAGATGCTCAACGAGCGCGAGTTGGATCATCGCGTCAGCTTGCAGGTGATCAATGGCCAGGTTGCCCTCAATGGGGATGTTTCCCAAGAGGATGTGGACTTGGTGGCGCGCATGCTCAGCCGCTTTGGCGAGCAGTTTGACAGTGACGTTCCGGTGATCAGCCGTGTCCGGGTACGCGACAGCGCACCGCCGTTCAGGATTGTGCAGATCGTTGGCGGGCCGAACGGTCATGTGGTGCTTGAAGACGGCGGTCGGCTGTTTGTGGGGGACGAATTGGATGGCTTGCGTCTGGTCTTGATCGATAACAGCAAAGTGATTTTCGATGGCGCACAGCGCTATGAGGTGCGCTGGTGAGTACGGACCTGCAAGCGCGCCTCGATGCATGGCAGCAGCGCCAGACACAATCGCTGGTGAGGTTTTCGCCGGTGAAGATGCGCGGTCGTATCCAGCGCGTCAACGGCATGCTGCTGCAATGCCGGTTGCCTCAGGCGCGTATCGGTGACTTGTGCCAGGTAGAAAAAAAGCCAGGCGAATACATGCTGGCCGAGATCATCGGTTTTGATCAGCAGGATGCGGTGCTCAGTGCCCTGGGCAACCTGGAAGGTGTGCGCGTGGGCGCCGGCGTGGAGCGCCTGGGTGTGCCGCATTGCGTGCAGGTCAGTGACGCGCTGCTGGGCCAGGTGCTGGATGGTTTTGGACGGCCGATTACGGGGGATGGCCCCAGTGCGTTTGCCGAGGCTGATGCGCCTGATGCAAGCCCGGTGTTATGTGAAGCGCCCTTGCCCACCGACCGGCCAAGGATCAACCGCGCGCTGGCCACGGGTGTGCGCTCGATCGACGGCCTGCTGACGCTCGGCGAAGGCCAGCGTGTGGGGTTGTTCGCGGGGGCCGGTTGCGGCAAGACCACCTTGTTGGCCGAGATCGCCCGTAATGTCGAGTGCGATGTGATTGTATTCGGCCTGATCGGCGAGCGGGGCCGGGAGCTGCGTGAGTTTCTCGACCACGAACTGGATGAGCAGCTGCGCTCCAAAGCGGTACTGGTGTGTGCCACGTCCGATCGCTCCAGCATGGAGCGCGCCCGTGCGGCCTTTACGGCAACCGCATTGGCGGAAGGCTTTCGACGCAAGGGAAAGCGGGTGTTGCTGCTGATCGATTCCCTGACGCGTTTCGCCCGGGCCCAGCGCGAAATCGGCCTGGCCGCCGGCGAACCCTTGGGGCGCGGTGGTTTACCTCCGTCGGTGTACAGCCTGTTGCCACGGCTGGTCGAGCGCGCCGGCCTGACCCGTGAAGGCGTGATCACCGCTATCTACACGGTGCTGATCGAACAGGACTCCATGAACGACCCCGTGGCCGATGAGGTTCGTTCGCTGCTCGATGGGCATATCGTGCTGTCCCGCAAGCTGGCCGAGCGCGGGCACTACCCGGCGGTCGATGTCCTCGCGAGCCTGTCGCGGATTTTGAGCAATGTCGCCGAGCCTGACGACATCCGTGCCGGGACGGCGTTGCGGCGCCTGTTGTCGGCGTACCAGCAGATCGAGTTGATGCTCAAGCTGGGTGAGTACCAGCCCGGCAGCGATGCCCTGACCGACCTGGCCGTGGACAGTCGTCAGGCCGTGGACGATTTCCTGCGCCAAGACTTGCGTGAGCCGGCGCCACTCGCGGCTACGCTGGACCAGCTCAAGGAGCTGACTGCCTATGTCCCTTTCTGAATCAACCTATTCGAAGGTGCTGCTGGATGAAGTCGAGACCTTGCGACGCCTGCGCCGGCATCGGGCGGACCGGGCCGAGCGCGCGCTGCGTGAAGCGAAGCGGGCTCAGAAAGCCTTGCTCGCGCATATCCAGCAGGCCCAGGCCGCCCTTGAGCAAACCCAGGAGGAAGAGGCCCGGCAAAGCGCCCAATTGCTCAGTCAGCATCAAGGCCAGGTATTGACCCTGCAGGCGCTCAAATCCTGGGGTGCGCAGGAGCGCTCATTGTCTGCCACGACTCGGCGCGACCAAGGTCAGCTGGAAACGCTACGGGGGCAGCAGGAAGAAAAGGAAGCCCGCGTCGACAGTACCCAGAAACAGGTTAGCGAGTGTCTGCGTCAGGTGGAAAAACTGCAGGAGTTATCTCTTTTACTGCTCCAGGAGTCGACATGACCCAGGTTTCAACCAAACCCACCGAACGCCCACGACAGCGCGAGCCTAGAGAGGGACATGAGCCTGGTGTTGGCGTCGTGGTGCCGTGGGAGCAAGGGCGGCTGTTTGCCCAGTTGTTCGGCGATAACGATGAAGGTACCGGGACGCGGGGTGGCTTGTCGGGCATGAAAGAGTCGATGACGACTTCCATGATTGAGGCGCTTGCGGAGCAACTGGCACCTCGCGTGATGGGCAGCGCGCAGTGGCCGCTTCAGGCGGTGTTGTATTTGCCGCGGCTGGGACGGATCAACGCCAGCGTACGCCGTGAGCAGAACGCCTGGAGCATTGATTTGGAAGCGGAAGATGACGCGACAGCGCGTTGGCTCAGGGGCACGCGCCAACAGTGCGAAGGTCGATTTGCCGCCGCGCTGGGGCAGCCGGTCAGCCTGTTTATACCCAACGCCGGGTCGGCATGATGATGCCGCAGTTGATATTGCCTTTGGTCAACGGCGATACGGTTGCCGCACGCCGTCGATTGGGGCGCGGCTTGCGCCTGCCGTTCCACGTGGCGGGGCAGGGCGGTGAGTTGAGTCTTGAACCAGGGCGCGCGCCTGCCGGGGTCAAAGCCGTGTGCCTGGAAACCGTATGCGGGGTGCTGGCGCTCGCTGAGGCCGGGCCGTTATTGAGCTTGCTGGGTGAGTGCCCGGTGACGCTGGCCGAGGCTGGCAACGATGCAGAGTCCTGGTTCTGGGCGCTGTTTCAACATCATCTCAGCCCTCAGGTGCTGGCCCTGCTGGGCTATGTGCGCTTGCTGGAGACAGAGCGCCCCACCGGGTTTGGTTGCCGGCTCAGCGTGACCCTGGGGGCGTCGCGTGTCACGGGCTATATGTGGTTGTCGGCTGAAAGTTTCCTGGCGTTGTGTGATGCGGGGCCTTGGCGCGCCATGGGCGCTCCGATGCCTGGAGCATTTCAACTGCCAATTGCCGTGATCCTGGGACGTTTGCAATTACCCATTGCGCAGGCACGCAGCCTGCGGCCTGGCGACGTGCTGATCTTTGAGCAGTGCTTGTTTCAAGCCCACGGCAATGGCCATTTACAGGTTGGCAGACAGCGGCTGCATGGCTGCATTGATGACGACACCGGGCAGCTGCGTCTGACCCTTACTTCTATCGAGGACACGTCTGTGGACGAGGAATTTTCAATACCCCCCTTCTCAGGGCATGAGGAGGATGAGCCCATAGTGGATGTGTTCGGCAACGAGCCGTTCGATGAGTTGAGCATCGGGCTGAACGTACGCTGCGGGACGTTGAACCTTACTCTGGGTGAGTTGCGTAACCTCGCCCCCGGCGCGGTGCTGGGGATTGCCGGATATGCCCCAGGAATGGCCGGCCTTTACTATGGGGATCGCCCTATTGGCCAGGGTCAGTTGGTAGAAGTCGACGGGCGCCTGGGCTTGCAGTTGTCTCGCGTGATGGTCGGTCGATGACACTGCAGGGGATAGATCCCCTCATTCTAGCGATGTTCCTTGGGGCATTGTCGTTGATGCCCATGCTGTTGATCATCTGCACATCGTTCTTGAAGATTGTCATTGTGCTGATGATTACCCGCAACGCCATCGGTGTGCAGCAGGTCCCGCCAAGCATGGCCATCAACGGGATCGCGTTGGCGGCCACGCTGTTTATCATGGCCCCGGTGGGGTACGAGATCGCCGAGAGCGTCAAGGCTTCGCCCCTGGACATGACTAACGTACAGACGTTTCTGCAGACCGGGAATGAGGCAATCAAACCGCTGCGTGCATTCATGCTGCGCAACGTCGACCCGGACGTACTGACCCATCTGCTGGAAAATACCGCGCGCCTGTGGCCTGCGCAGATGGCGCAAGAGGTGCAGCGCGAGGACCTGATCCTGTTGATACCGGCCTTCGTGCTGTCGCAACTGCAGGCGGGGTTCGAGATCGGCTTTCTCATCTATATCCCCTTCATTGTGATCGACCTGATCGTCTCCAACCTGCTGCTGGCGCTGGGGATGCAGATGGTCTCGCCCATGACCATCTCCCTGCCGCTCAAGTTGCTCTTGTTCGTGCTGGTGTCTGGCTGGTCGCGGTTGCTCGACAGCCTGTTCCTTTCCTATCTCTGAGGGGCGTATGGAACCGATCGTACTGTTCAAGCAAGGCATGTTGCTGGTGGTGGTGCTGTCGGCACCGCCGCTGATTGTGGCGGTGGTGGTGGGCGTGCTGACGTCGCTGGTGCAGGCGCTGATGCAGATACAGGACCAGACGCTGCCCTTTGGTATCAAGCTGGTGGCCGTGGGTATCACGTTGATCATGACCGGCCGCTGGATTGGTGTGGAGTTGATTCAACTGATCAACCTGACGTTCGAGATGATCGGTCGCTCGGCCCTGAATTGAGGTTTTGCCTGTGCTGCTGTATCTGGAGTTCCTGCCCAGCCTGATCATTGGCATGGCGCGTATCTACCCCTGCGCCTTTCTGGTGGTCGCGTTCTGTTTTCAGCATATCCGTGGCATGCCACGGCACACCATCGTGATGGTCATGGCGCTGATGCCCGCACCGGGTATTCATGCGGCATTGGAGGGCCACGACTACTCAGGGCTCATGCTCGGTGGCCTGGTGCTCAAGGAAGTGGCCCTGGGGTTTTTGTTGGGCGTTTTGCTTTCTATGCCGTTCTGGATGTTCGAGTCGGTAGGCGCACTGCTCGATAACCAGCGCGGCGCCTTGGCCGGCGGCCAGCTCAACCCTTCGCTAGGGCCGGATGCGACGCCCATCGGGCATTTGTTCAAGCAGTTGGCGATTTTTCTGTTGATCGTCAGCCTGGGGCTGGGCTCCCTGACTCAGGTGATCTGGGACAGTTACCTGATCTGGCCCCCCACGGTGTGGTTTCCGCTGCCGGCGGCGAATGGCATGAGCGTATTTGTCGACCTGCTCGCGGATACCTTCACGCACATGATGCTCTATGCCGCACCGTTCATTGCAGTGCTGCTGTTGCTGGAATTCGGCATCGCGTTGCTGGGGGTCTACAGTCAGCAGTTGCAGGTGAGTTCGCTGGCGCCACCGGTCAAGAGCCTGGCGGGTATCGGAATCCTGCTGTTGTACTTTGCGCTGCTACAGGACTTGATCGTCGGGCGCATGAGCCAGTTGGGCGACCTCAAGCACTCGCTGGGCCTGCTGTTCAAGGCGGCGATACCATGAGTGATTCCGGGGAGAAAAAACACCCGGCATCTGCCAAGAAGCTGCGTGACCAACGCAAGAAAGGCCAGGTTGCTCAAAGCCAGGATGTGGGCAAGTTGCTGGTGCTCACCGCCATCAGCGAAATCGCGTTGTTCACCGCCCAGACCAGTTTGCAACGGTTCCAGCAACTGATGATGTTGCCGATGTCCCGCCTGAATCAGCCTTTCGTGCGAGCGCTGGAGGAAGTGTTGGCCGAAGGCCTGGTGGTGTTTTTCTCGTTCGCCCTGCTGATGGCCGGTGTTGCGATCATCGTGAAGCTGATCAGCAGTTGGATGCAGTTCGGGATACTGTTTGCCCCGCAGACCCTGAAGCTCGATTTCAACCGCCTGAACCCCCTCAGCCAAATCAAGCAGATGTTCTCAGCCCAGTCGCTGATGAACCTATTGATGAGCATCGCCAAAGCGTTTCTCCTGGGATTGATTGTGTACGTGGTGGTCTGGCCTTCGTTGGGAACGTTGATCAACCTGGCCAATAGCGACCTGCAAAGTTACCTTCTGGCGTTGATTGCACTGTTCCGTCACCTGCTGCATGCGTGCCTGGGGTTGCTGCTGGTGCTGGCTCTGATCGACCTGATATTGCAGAAGCACTTTTTTGCCAAGCGCATGCGCATGACTCAGGTCGAGGTCGTCAAAGAGTATAAGGATATGGAGGGCGACCCCCATGTGAAAGGGCAGCGCCGCTCGTTGGCGTACCAATTGGCCCAAGAGGAACCGAAGGTCAAGCTGCCCAAGCTGGAGGAGGCCGATATGCTCGTGGTCAACCCGACGCACTTTGCCGTAGCGCTTTACTACCGCCCCGGCAAAACACCGTTGCCCTTGCTGGTGGACAAGGGCACTGATGCCAACGCTCGCAAACTGATCCACCGCGCCAAGGCGGCCGACGTGCCAGTGATCCAGTGTGTTTGGCTCGCTCGCACGCTTTATACGAAGAAACTGGGCGAGAACATTCCGCGCGAAACCTTGCAAGCCGTCGCGTTGATCTACCGGACCTTGCGCGAGCTCGATGATGAGGCCAAGCGTGAGACCCTGGAGTTGCCAGAGCTTGAGCAACGTTGATCAGCGGGTTGAGCCCGTGTCCAGGGCTTGCAGGCTGGCCAGTGTCAGCATCCGGCTGAGGACCCTGTCCGCAGCGCGGGTTGTTGCAGGCAGCGCGTGCCAGATCACCAGGGTGTCCTGGGCGTCGAGGTAGATAAAACAGCCATCGAACGCCAGCGCTTGCTCAAAGCGTCTTTCCAACGCCTGCTGCAATTGCCCGGTCTGCAGCGCTTCGCGAGCGACCAGCAGCGCCACCCCTGGTTGGGTGCCTGCGTTCTGTGCGCACACCGTTATACCAGGGCCGAGCGTAAGGTGAGCGGCAGTGCCGCCCACCAGGTTATCGAGGAAGACCTGACGCTGATGGTCGTCCAGTATCCCCGGAGTACTCATCGCTCCAGCGACACCGTCTGATAGTCCGCACGCTCCCCGGCGGGGCCGGGTTCGACGCGCATTTGAGGCGGCCACCAGATCACCAGCTTATCCTTGGTGGATTGCGGGCGTGAGCAGGAGTCGCCCTTGCAGGTCGGTGTGCAACCGGTGGCGAGCAATGCCGCGCCGATCAGGGTGACGTACAACAAGCGGTGTTTCATGGCGTGGCCTTCTGGATTGGAGAGAGCAAGGAGGGGCGTGGCACGCTGAGGTGTTCATCCTTTACCACCGGTCGCATGGCGATAAAGACCTCGGCTTCTTCACCTGGCTTGAGCCAGGCACGCGGCCAGACACTCACGGCCAACGTCTGCGAGTTGCTGCATTCTTTTTCATCAATGCGCACATTGCGCGTGAACTGGTTGCGCAGCACCACCACCGCGACGTTGTACTCCGGTCCGGCATACCATTGGCTGCGTTCGGTATTCAGTGCCAGCAGGTCACGGGTGTTGCACAGGGTATCTAGCCCCAGTGGCATCGGCGCCGCCTTGAAGGCCTTGGGTACTTGCCCGCTGACCAGATGGGCCAGTGTGCTGGTGATGTCGCTGCGCTTGATCACCGGTTGGTGCGGGTTAACGCGCCTGGCCAGCGGCGTGAGGGCGGCCTGCAGTTCGGCCTGGTCGGCCTGGGGCAAATAGCGTGACGGGTCGGTTTGGTCACCAATGACACGCGGGGTGAGGATGAACAAGCGCTCACGCCGATTGTTCTGGCGCTCGGTCGAGGAGAACAGCACCTTGCCCAGCAGCGGAATATCACCCAGCAACGGCACTTTGTTTTGCTTGTCGCTGCGCTCGGTCACGTGGAAGCCGCCGACCACCAGCGAACGCTTTTCCGCCATCACGGCCTGGGTGCTGACCTTGCCTCGGCGCACGTCAAGGTTGTTCGGATTGGGGTTGGTCTCGTCGAAATTGCCGTCTTCAATATCCACCACCAAGTGGATCTGATGGCCGCCACGGCTGGTGATGACGCGAGGCACTACCTGGAAGCTGGTGCCCACGGTAACCGGCAAAATGGTTGCATTCTCTCTACCGGGCGTCAGGTACTGCGTGCGGTTGAAGTCGATGACTGCCGGTTGGTTTTCCAGGGTGAGCACGGAGGGGTTGGAGACCATGGTTGCCAACCCCTTGGCTTCCAATGCGCGTATATCGGCATAGAAGCGGTCACGGTTTTCAATCGATAGTTGCGATGAGGTGCCCGGCGAGACATTGGCGCCGCCGCGAAACCGGCTGTTCTGAAAGCCCCAGTTCACCCCGAACTCGCGCAACTGCGTGCGCTCGATATCGAGGATGATCGCATCGATCTCAACCAGCTTGCGCGCGACGTCGAGCTGGCTGATCAACTCCCGATACATCGCCTGACGCTCTGGCACGTCGTAGATCAGCACAGCGTTGTTACGCACATCCGCCTCGACGCGGATCCGGCTGCTGGCGACCGGAGCTCGCGGGGTCAAGGTCGCCCCCATGTCCATTTGCGCCGGGTTGGCGTTCGCACCAAGCATTTGGCCCAACAACGGGTTGCCCAGGCGCGGCACGTTTGGCGTGAGAGGCGACGGCTGGGCGGCAGGGCGCTGGCCGAGCCCCGAGAGAGCAGAAGAGGAGCGCGGTTCCAGCAGCCCGCGCAAAATGCTGGCGACGCCTGGAACGTTGAGTTTTTCACCGCGGTAATCCACCAGGCGGTCTGTCGCATTGGCGAACTTCAACGGGTAACTCAGCACGCTCTGTTTTTCATCCGCAGAGCGGCGTTGACTGCTGAATTGCTTGATCTGTTGGATATAGCTCTTGGGACCGGAGACGAGTACGACACCGTCTTCCGGTAGCTCGCCCCAGCCGAAACGGCTATCGAGCAGTCCGATATCGGTCAGCGCCTGCTTGAGGTCGCTGATCGTCTCCGAAGACACCTCCAGCCGCGCGGACTCCTGCTGGTCCAGCGTGCTGATGTACAGGGTGTTGTTGTAGAGATACCACTGGAAGCGGTGCTCAACGCCCAGCCTGTCCAACATGGACTGCGGGGTATTCGCACGGATCTTGCCGTTGACAGTCCCCTCCAGCAAACCCTCGATTTGCAGTTGTGTGCCGAAGGTCTGGCCGAAGTCTTCGAGCACTTCCCTCAGAGGTTTGTGTTCGGCTTCATAGGCGTAGGCGGTGTTTTTCCATTCGGGGGGGATGGCGGCCAAGGTGCTGCTCACGGGCGTCAGCAGGCAGGTAACCAGAAGCAGGCTGCACAATTTGTCTCGTCGGGATAAAGCACCTGGCGAATCTTGGCGCAAGCTACGGCGCTTGTGGGTCGTGATTTTCATAGAGAATTCTCTGGTTAGTACGACAACGAACGTAACGAGGTGGGTCTGAGATTGCGGGTTGCGTGAGTGAGTCGCGCTGACGTGGCCCGCCACGTGTCGCGCTGGTTGAGCAGGTCTTCAAGACAACCGAGCACGTGGGCTTCCCCCTGCCCACTGCGTAAGGTTTGAATCAGCCAGAGCGTACCGCTGTCGGCTTTTTGAGCCAGTGCGCCCTGAAATAGATTCAGGCTGGCGACCCCCAAGCGCAGCCAACTTTGCAGTGTCGTGGTGTCTGAGGGGGTCGAGGTCAGTTGAACGCTCAATAAAACCAAATTGTCCTGGCGTTTTAAAATGATTTCGTCGTCGACTTCAAATAAGGTGATTTGTTCTTCGTGACTGCCCAGCCAATCACGGACGATATCTTTCATCTTATTGGAAACTTTCAATGGCTGTTTTCAGACACTGATGTTCAATTCGAAGGGTCTCAGTGTAAAGCGCATTGGAAACCGTCATCGATTCGACTAGTTTGTGAAATCGTTCAGCATCCTGTGCATCCTTTTCACCGCCTATCGGATGTGAGTTATAACTTTTATAAGCGGAATTTGCGTTTTTCAATGCGTAGTGCGAGAGCGTCTTTGGAGAGTCCATGGCGGGTCCTTTGTTGTTGAGGTTCTTATACGAAAGGCAGTTGTTTTGAGCCTGGGTTGAATCAGATGTTGATCACAAATTCTTTTTCGTGTTTGAACAAAGTGTCGAGCATGGAGCGCCAACTGATGCGAAAGTCTCCCTCATCCGTTTTCAAGACGAGTGTTTGAGGCGGGATCGCCTCATCAGCATGAAGTTTCCAGACGCAGGTTTTGTGATAAGCAAGATGCTGTTTTATTTCTTCAAGGTCTTGCGGGTGGCAGAGCAATGCCGCACTGACCTCCTGGACATGATTTATCAGCAATTGCTTCATAAGCGCGGCCAGCCTGCTCGGGGTTACCGTTTCATCGAGCAGGTAACCAATAGCCTCATTGGTAATGGAACTGGCGTATTGCTCAAGCATGTCGCACATGGATTGACGGTCGCGCTCCCAACGTTTTAGCTGGGCGTCAGCGCGCTGCCAGATTTCCAGTGACGCCTCCTCGCGTAATGTCTCGCATTGTTTTTCTGTCAAGCTTAGTAGCTCACTGGCCTGGTCCTCGGCGCGTTTCAATAGCTGCTCGGCCTGCTGCCAATTTGCTAGTTCTTCCCTCGGAATCAGGTTGCGTGGCAATCCGGGCGTGTCCTTGAGTAACTCAATGGCATATCGGCATAACATCAGTGATCTCCTTACTCGTCCGAGCCAGGGGCTATGGGATCACTTGGTAGCGACGTGACACGCCAGACCACGGCTTGCCAGAGTGTATTTAATCGACCACTCGCGTTCTCAAGGCCGGTATTGCTCTGTTCAATTTCATGCACCCGTTTACGAGAAAAACGCAATCTGAGACGCTGCCAGGTTGTGGGCTCTAGCCAGCTATGGAGCAGTAGCAACGGGTCGGCATTGGGCGACAGCATGGCAGGTGGCAATGCTTTGGAGAGGCGTATGCACCACAGGTGATCACTGTCACTCAACGGGTGGGCAACTTCAGGGTTGCAGGTGTCATGAACCAGCGTCAGCGCCAGGTTGACTTGTTCATTGGCAGCAAGGGCCAGACGCAGCACTGTGACGTTTGGGGCAGGGGGTAAGCAGGCTGCCACACCCATGAGAGAGCCCCGCACTAAATGTCTGTTGTGATGAAGCGCGTCAATCCAGGAGTACTTGTCCCCTTTCCAGTCCTCATGGGCGTATTTCCACGGGAATGCCCACCATTGAGCCCAGGCCAGGTGTTCGTTCATCGGGTGTTCGGTCCTAGACGTCATGGGAAGGGCCGATCGATTCGCGCGTTACGGGCGACTCGGATAATAACCGCCGACGTCGATTGTGCAGAAACAGTGCGGCGACGACGGCGGTTACCACGCTGAGCAGAAAGGTGATGATGCTGTTTCGCCAAAAGCCGAGATCCTCGCCAGGCACCAGGAACGGGCCGAAATACACCAGGCGTTGCTGTTCCTGATAAGTGGTGGCGGGTACGAATATCACGGTGAGTTTTTGCGGGTTGTCCACGGCTGTGGACATGCCAGGGATGCTGCTTGCCACCATCCTGCGCACGCGCGCGCGGATGTTATCGGGATCCAGGCGTGGGTCATGTTTTATAAACACCGAGGCGGATGCAGGTTGAACCGGTTCACCTGGCGCGATGCGTTCCGGCAGTACCACATGGACCCGGGCAACGATTACACCGTCAATGTTGGACAGCGTGGCCTCCAGCTCTTGGGACAAGGCGTAGATATAGCGTGCCCGCTCCTCCAGTGGCGTGGAGATAACGCCCTCCTTGCGAAATGTGTCTCCCAGCGTGGTCCTGGCCACTCTAGGCAGGCCGGCGGCTTCCAGCGTGCGTACGGCGCGCCCGATGTCGTTTGCGTTTACCGCGACGACGACACCATCTTTGGCCGGGATTTTTTGCGCGCGAATATGCTTATCTGCCAACTCGGCGATGACTTCATTAGCCTCTTGCTCAGAGAGTTGACGATGAAGTTCGACTCGGTCACTGCACCCGGTCAAGATAAATGCAGCCGCCAAGAGGAAGGAAATAGTCAGGAAGTTATTCATGATGCTTATTGTAGGTTTGATATTTTTTCAATGCCTTGAGTTGTCTTGGCGAGGCTTTTGACAAGCAGTTGAGATGTCAGTTGAATATTCGACAGTGCGCTTGGGAATAACCTGAACTTTTCAATATCCACCTCTTTTGTGTTTGATTTTATTATATTGCTCAGGCGGGCTCTTGATGTGGTTAATGGCTTTATGGCATCTGTCAAAAATGGGCTGATCTGTGCTGCGCCTGCGGAGAGCTTGGCCGCAGTCGATTGCTCAAGAGTTGACGAAAAAAAACAGGAGTCTCTACTGCATGCCAACGCATCTCGGGGTGTGGCCGACTCGCTGAGACCTGCATCTTTGTTGGAATAAACATACTCTTTTATTTGCATAAGATGCCCGTTGAGTTAATGCCTGCAGAAAATAGGTTCAAGCCGCGAGCGTTACCTCTCAGGCTGATGAGCCTGAGAGGTAATGGGCTATTATTGGAACGATTTAGCCGCTTGGTTGATACCTGACACTAGCTTGGCTTCGAGTTGTCTCTTGGTGGTGTAGTCGTTAATGGCTTCAGCTTGATCAAAGTTGTTTTCAGCAGAACCAGCACCTGATCCCCCGGATGTACCATTTGATAAGCTGCTTGCGCCATAATAAGGATTTATTGCGGCACCCGAACCGATTGAGTTCATAAAAGTTCTCCAAGCATAAGTTGAGATAGTTAGCCATTGGTCACGTTGAGGGCTTCTCAGGTTTCCTGACAAATTAACCTTGGCACTAGTGTGTGGCCGCCAGGGAAAAAGCGTTCCACTTGCTTAGCTATATAAATGTTTCCAGATATTTTGGGTTCTTGGCGTTATCAAGTGCGCAATAAAAAATTTCTTTAAACTCAATCTGCTTCATCCCAGTGCTATCTCCAGCTGTTTCATCCTGTGATACAACGTGCGCTTGGCAACCCCCAGTTCCAGCGACACGGTATCTACACAATGCTCATGGCGGCACAGCGACTCCTCAATCAGTGCCTTTTCAATTTGCTGCAGGCGTGCCTTCAGGTTCGTCTTGGTATCAACCAAGCTGTTCATGGGAGTGGAGAGCGGTGTCAACCCCAGCACGAACCGTTTTGCCGTCGAACGCAACTCGCGGACATTACCCAGCCACGGGTGGCACAACAATTGTTGCAGCAGCCCGTGAGAGGGCGGCGGGGCCGAGCAATTGAAATGGTCGGCTTCCTGCTGGATCATCTCCAGAAACAACGGGATGATGCGCTCACGCCTGTCCCGCAGGGGCGGAAGCTGGATGTGGACGACATTCAGGCGAAAGTAAAGGTCACGCCGGAAGGTACCGTGCTCGACCATCTGGTGCAGCGAGTGCTGGGCTGATGCTATGACACGCATGTCCACCGGTATAAAACGGGTCGATCCCAGGCGCTCGACGCCTCGCGACTCCAATACTCGCAGCAGCTTGGCTTGAAGACCCAATGGCATGCTGTCGATTTCATCGAGGTACAACGTGCCCAGATGGGCGGCTTCGACAAACCCTGCCCGCGATTGCATTGCTCCGGTATAGGCGCCGCTGTTGACGCCGAACAATTGGCTTTCCGCCAGGCTTTCCGGGATGGCCGCACAGTTCACGGCAACAAGGTTGCCACGCCGCCCTGATAAAAGATGAATTCGTCGGGCTAGCGTATCTTTTCCCGTGCCGGTTTCTCCCAGCAACAAGATGTCAATGTCGAGTGCAGCGGTGTTGTTAAGTGTGTTTTCAATGTCCGGGCCTTCAATGAGTGAAATTGCCGTTTCATTTTCCATGTTGAAGGTTGCCGGCATTGAATGATGCTCCCTTATCGCTATTAAAAGGGCGGTATGCACAAGGTGACCAGTTGAGCTTAGGTTATAGAAGTTGTCTTTGGTTTTTAAGGCGTTTAGCGGGTTAAGTGACGTAGGAAATTGTCTTTGGGTTGTAATGATTAAATTGGGGTGTTGGTATTTGAGCTGGCGCGTGAATAAGATCAATAGGAAACGTCTGAGAGTGTTTAATGTTTGGATGTAAATAACATTTGAAATTAAACGCTCGCCCACAAAAAAGCCGATGCAATGCATCGGCTTTTTATTACGGCAGTTATTGCAGGTGATGTTTATACATTAAATCGGAAGTGCATCACATCGCCATCTTTAACAATATATTCTTTGCCTTCCAGGCGCCATTTACCCGCTTCCTTGGCACCGGCCTCACCCTTGAATTGGATAAAGTCGTTGTAGGCGATCACTTCAGCGCGGATGAAGCCTTTTTCGAAGTCGGTGTGGATCACGCCTGCAGCCTGTGGCGCGGTGGCGCCGACCTTGACGGTCCAGGCGCGGACTTCTTCGACACCGGCGGTGAAGTAGGTCTGCAGGTTGAGCATTTCGTAGCCCGCACGAATCACGCGGTTCAGGCCAGGTTCTTCCAGGCCCAGGGCCTCAAGGAACATGTCTTTTTCTTCGCCGTCATCGAGTTCGGCGATTTCCGCTTCGATCTTGTTGCACACTGGCACTACGATCGCGCCTTCTTCGTCAGCGATGGCTTTTACCACGTCGAGCAGGGGGTTGTTCTCGAAGCCGTCTTCAGCGACGTTGGCAATGTACATCACCGGCTTGGTGGTCAGCAGGTGGAAGCCCTTGATCACGGCCTTCTCGTCGGCGCCCATGCCCTTCATAAGGCTGCGTGCCGGCTTGCCTTCGGTGAAGTGTGCGATCAACTGCTCCAGCAGGCCTTTCTGGACCACTGCGTCCTTGTCGCCGCCCTTGGCGTTACGCGCGACTTTCTGCAGTTGTTTCTCGCAGCTGTCGAGGTCGGCGAAGATCAGTTCCAGGTCGATGATCTCGATGTCGCGTTTCGGGTCGACGCTGTTGGAGACGTGAATCACGTTCTCGTCTTCAAAGCAGCGGACCACGTGGGCGATGGCATCGGTTTCGCGGATGTTGGCCAGGAACTTGTTGCCCAGGCCTTCGCCTTTCGACGCGCCGGCTACCAGGCCTGCGATGTCAACGAACTCCATGGTGGTCGGCAGGACGCGCTTGGGATTGACGATGGCCGCCAAGGCATCCAGGCGTGGATCCGGCATCGGCACGATACCGCTGTTGGGTTCGATGGTGCAGAAGGGGAAGTTCTCCGCCGCAATACCGGACTTGGTCAAAGCGTTGAACAAGGTGGATTTGCCGACGTTGGGCAGGCCGACGATGCCGCAATTGAATCCCATGGTGTTTCCCCTCGGAAAAAAGTCAGGCCTTCTGGCTGTGCAGGTTTTTCATCGCGCGGTTCCATTCCCCGGCGAAGATATCCGGCAGCACGCCGAGGGCAAAGTCGATGCTTGCATCGAGTTTTTCCTGTTCGGCGCGTGGCGCACGACCCAGGACGAAATTTGAAACCATACTGGCAACGCCTGGGTGGCCAATGCCGAGCCGCAGGCGGTAGAAATTATTCTGATTACCCAACTGCGCGATGATGTCGCGCAGGCCGTTATGCCCGCCATGCCCGCCGCCGAGCTTGAGCTTGGCAACGCCGGGTGGCAGGTCCAGTTCGTCATGGGCCACCAGGATTTCTTCGGGTTTGATCCGGAAGAAGCCCGCAAGCGCCGCGACAGCTTGGCCGCTGCGGTTCATGTAGGTGGTGGGAATCAGCAGACGAACATCCTGACCCTGGTGCGAGAAGCGCCCGGTCAGGCCAAAATACTTGCGATCGGCCGCCAGGTTTACACCTTGGGCATGGGCGATACGCTCAACAAAAAGGGCCCCCGCGTTATGCCGGGTCTGTTCGTATTCGGCGCCTGGATTTCCCAGGCCAACGATCAGTTTAATGGCAGTCACGACAGGGGCCCTTCCTTTGGAGTTGTGGATAACATCGCCGCGAACTGAGTGCGGCGAAAGTGGACGACAGGAGCTCACTTATCCAGAGATAAACTTCGCGTTGTCGCCCGCTTTCTCGCTACGTTCCGGTCCGCGATGTTTCCTCAAGCTCCGGCAATACAGAGTGAATTACTCTGCAGCGCCTTCTTCAGCTTCTGGAGCAACGCGTGGAGCGTGTACGTTTGCAACAGCTTTGTCATCACCGTGAGCCAGTGCAACGAACTCAACGCCTTTAGGGGCCTTGAGGTCGGACAGGTGAACGATTGCGCCGATTTCCAGAGCCGACAGGTCGACTTCGATGAACTCAGGCAGATCTTTCGGCAGGCAAGTTACTTCGATTTCGTTCAGGACGTGAGAGATCTCGCCGCCTTTCTTGACCGGAGCTTCTTCACCAACAAAGTGCACAGGCACGATAGCGGTCAGTTTCTGACCGGCTACAACGCGTACAAAGTCAGCGTGCAGAACGTGGCCCTTGGACGGGTGACGTTGCAGGGCTTTGATGATTACGTTCTGCTTTTTGCCGCCAACGTTCAGTTCGATAACGTGGCTGTAGGCAGCATCGTTTTCGAGCAGTTTGGCAACTTCTTTAGCCAGCATGCTGATGGATTCAGGGGCTTTCTCGCCACCGTAAACTACAGCTGGAACCAGGCTTGCGAGACGACGCAGGCGGCGGCTCGCACCTTTCCCCAGGTCGGAACGCACTTCAGCATTCAGAGTAAAATCGTTCATGTTGTATCTCCAAAATAACCACATTCGCCCCAGCGTTTGCGACCAGCGCTAAAGGCGATATGGGCAAAAAAGCCCCGCCCCAACAGAATGCTGGGGCGGGGCGCTTTTCGTCAGTGAGGTGTTCCGAAGGTTTGACCCTTAGCGGAACATCGCGCTGATCGATTCTTCATTGCTGATGCGGCGAACCGCTTCGGCAACTACCGGTGCGATATCCAGTTGACGGATACGCGCACAGGCTTGTGCAGCAGCGGACAACGGGATGGTGTTAGTCACCACCAGTTCGTCCAGCACAGAGTTCTCGATGTTCTCGATCGCTCGGCCTGACAGCACAGGGTGTGTGCAGTAGGCGAAGACTTTTGCTGCACCGTGCTCTTTCAAGGCTTTCGCCGCGTGGCACAGGGTGCCGGCGGTGTCGACCATGTCATCAACCAGAATACAGGTACGCCCTTCGACATCACCGATGATATGCATCACTTCCGAGTGATTGGCTTTCTCGCGGCGTTTGTCGATGATCCCGAGATCAACGCCCAGGGATTTGGCAACAGCCCGTGCACGCACGACGCCACCAATGTCCGGGGACACGATCATCAGGTTTTCAAAGCGCTGATCTTCGATATCGTCCACCAGTACTGGCGAACCGTAGATGTTATCTACCGGAATATCGAAGAACCCCTGGATTTGGTCAGCGTGCAGGTCAACCGTGAGAACACGGTCGATGCCTACCACGGTCAGCATGTCAGCAACGACTTTCGCGCTGATAGCCACACGTGCGGAACGCGGACGGCGATCCTGACGGGCATAACCAAAGTAAGGGATTACAGCTGTGATTCGAGTCGCTGAGGAGCGGCGGAAGGCATCAGCCATCACGACGAGTTCCATCAGGTTATCGTTGGTCGGAGCGCAGGTCGGCTGAATAATGAAGACGTCTTTACCGCGGACGTTTTCATTGATCTCGGCTGTAATTTCGCCGTCGGAAAATTTACCGACAGAGATGTCACCGAGAGGGATATGCAGCTGACGTACGACACGTCGAGCCAGATCGGGGTTGGCGTTCCCCGTAAAGACCATCATCTTGGACACGCGCAGTACCTAGAGGCTGAGGGTAACCTGGATGAGTATTAGAAAATGGCAGGGGCGGCTGGATTCGAACCAACGCATGGCAGGATCAAAACCTGCTGCCTTACCGCTTGGCGACGCCCCTGTATCTGTTGCAACGAGTACCCAGTACTCGGTTCCTTTTAGAGCAGACTTTGCAGCTTGCGATGCAACATCGAAACGTTGCTTCCCTTTGCTACAAACCCTGTAAGGGTCTCTGTAAGAAGGGCCGAGACTTTATCAGCTTCAGCTTTGTTTGGGAAGCCCCCAAACACACAACTTCCAGTTCCGGTTAATTTTGCTTCGGTAAATTTACCTAACAAATTCAAAGCGTTACGTACCTCTGGATAACGCCTTGCTACAACCGGTAAGCAGTCATTTCGACTGTTTCCCTTGGGAACGGGGCGCACTTTAATGGGAGAAGAGTTACGTGTCAACAACGGATCTGAAAAAATTTCTGCTGTACTTACAGATACTTGCGGGACAAGCACGACATACCACGGCTCTTCGGGATATTCCGGCGTGAGTTTCTCCCCCACGCCCTCAGCAAATGCGGCGTGTCCGTGCACGAAAACCGGGACGTCTGCGCCCAGTGTCAGGCCCAGTGCGGCCAGGCGATCATGGCCCCAGCCCAGTTGCCACAAGTGATTGAGCCCCAGCAACGTCGTCGCGGCATTTGAACTGCCGCCACCGATTCCGCCGCCCATGGGCAAAATTTTATCGATCCAGATATCGATGCCCAATGCACAGCCGGATTGTTCCTGAAGTTTTTTTGCCGCCTTCACGATCAGGTTGCTGTCGTGGGGCACGCCTTCGAATTCGGTGTGCAGGTGGATCACGCCATCGTCGCGCACGGCGAAGGTGAGCTCATCACCGTAGTCGAGAAATTGAAACAGCGTCTGCAACTCGTGATAGCCGTCTTCACGACGGCCGAGAATATGCAGCATCAGGTTGAGCTTGGCGGGTGAGGGCAGTGTCAGGCGTTCTGAAGTCACGTTATTGCCCCAGCTTGCGCGGTTGCCAATCCTTGATCACCAGCGTGACATCAAGGTCAGTGCCATGCAGCTTGATGCGCTCGGGCAGCCAATAACCGCCCTGTTCCACATAACTGAGGTACTCGACCTGCCAGCCATCCTGTTCCAGTGATGCGAGGCGGCTGTCACCATTGAGGCTCAGGCGACTCTTGCTGTCCGGAGCGGGCAAGCCGCGCACCCACCACACCAGGTGCGACACGGGTAGCTTCCAGCCAATCTGTTCTTCCAGCAGTGCTTCCGGCGAAGCCGCCTCATAGCGGCCCTGGTTGGCCACTTCAAGGCTGACTTGCCCCGGTCGACCTGTCAGGCGAGCGGCGCCACGGCCCAGCGGGCCCGACAAGCGAATGTCGTAGTAGTCCTGGCGTTGCAGCCAGAACACGGTGCCGCTGCCTGAGTCCTTGGGTGCGCGCACCCCGACTTTGCCTTCGATCTGCCAACCATCAATGCTGCTGAGCTGATCCTTGTGCTGTTGCCATTGCGCCGGGTTGCCCTGGCCTTCAACGGATTCACGGCTGCCGATGCCCGCGCAACCGGCGAGCAGGGCGATAAGACTGAACACTACAACATGGCGCAAGAACATAAGCTTAAAGGGTCTCGGATCCGGTCAGGCGCTTGATGGTGCCGCGCAGAATGGGGCTTTCGGGTTGTTCCTTGAGGAATTTTTCCCAGATTTGACGTGCTTCGCGCTGCTTGCCATTGGCCCACAGCACTTCGCCCAGGTGCGCCGCGACTTCCTGATCGGGGAAGCGCTCCAGCGCCTGGCGCAGCAAGCGCTCTGCTTCGTCGAGGTTGCCCAGGCGGTAATTCACCCAGCCGAGGCTGTCGAGTACGGCCGGGTCTTCCGGGTTGAGCTGGTGTGCCTGTTCGATCAACACCTTGGCTTCGTCGTAGCGGGTCGTGCGGTCGGACAAGGTGTAGCCCAGGGCGTTGAGGGCCATGGCGTTGTCAGGGTCGCGCTTGATGATCAGGCGCAGGTCTTTTTCCATCTGCGCCAGGTCATTGCGTTTTTCCGCCTGCATGGCGCGCGTGTACAGCAGGTTCAAGTCGTCGGGGAATTGCAGCAAGGCTTGTTGCAGCAGTTTCCAGGCGCGCTCGCCCTGATTGTTGGCCGACAGGGTTTCGGCCTGGATCAGGTACAGCTGGATCGCATAGTCCGGCTCGGCATCGCGGGCCGCGGCCAGGCGTTTTTCGGCCTCGTCGGTACGACCGTTGCTCATCAGGATATCGGCCTGGCGCAGCTGGGCCGGCAGGTAGTCGTTACCGGGGCCAACCTGGGCGTATTCGAGCAGGGCGGCCTGAGGGTCGTTGCGTTCTTCCGCGATACGGCCCAGGTTCAGGTGCGCCGAGTCCACATGGCTTTCACGCCCGATCAGTTCTTCAAGGTAACCCTTGGCCTCGTCCCAGGCCTTGGCTTCCAGGCACACCAGCGCCAGGGAGTAACGCAGTTCGTCGTCATCGGGGTATTGCTGGACCAGGTTGGCGAACTGCACTTTGGCGTCCTCCATACGGTCCTGCTCCACCAGCATACGTGCGTAAGTCAGGCGCAGGCGTTTGTCGTCCGGGTACTTCTTGATGCTTTTTTCCAGCAGCGGAATGGCTTCCTTGCCGCGATTGAGATTCTGCAGCAAGCGTGCGCGCAGCAGGATCGGCGCGATCTCGCCCTCGTCCGGCGGGTTCTGCTCCAGTAGTTTCAGCGCGGCGTCGGCCTCGTCGTCCTGTTGCAGCAGCAGGGCCTTGCCGAAAATCAGCTGGCTGTTTTTTGGATGCTTTTGCAGCAGGCGGTCGAAACTCTTCATCAGGCCATTGCGCGTGTCCTGGTCAGTGTCGGCAGCCGACAGCGCGAGGAAGTCGAAATGGGTGTCGCCCTTGCCTTGCAGGACTTTCTCCATATAGACCATGGAGTCGTCATAGCGCCCGGCCCGCGCCAGTTGAATGGCCGCCGCCCGTTGCGCTTCCAGATCGTCCGGCGCGTTTTTCGCCCAGATCAGCGAGGTGTCCAGTGCGGGCTGATCGGCGCCCAGGTACTCGGCGATGCGAAATGCCCGTTCGGAGATGCCAGGATCCTGTGTATTGATGGCCTGGGTCACATAGTTGTCCAGCGCAATGTCGAAGCGATTGCGCTGGCCGGCCAGTTCCGCACTCAGCAGGCTGAACACCGTTTCTTCACTGAATGAGGAATAAACCTTGGGCTTTTCAGGGGCGGGGGTGCTGTCTTCTACCGGCGGCGTACCGTCCGGCGAAACGGGGGCCAAGGTCTGGCAGCCGCTGAGGAAGACAAAAGCAAGGAGCAACGCGGAAGATCTATTCATATAGGAAGAGGACGACTAACCTGCGGTCGGATCATCATGACACAAGCCTTCGGCCAAACATAACCGAGTCTCAGTTGGTGCCTTTATAGACACAAGGCATTAGGACAATAGACGACGGTGGTTGTTCTGAATCTTTCGAAGTAGGACAATTGTCGGCTTCCCGACATCATCAGCGATATTGAATGGCCTTCCTCGCACTCGGTATTAACCACAAGACTGCCTCCGTAGACGTGCGCGAGCGCGTGGCGTTTACGCCAGAGCAGTTGGTTGAGGCCTTGCAGCAGCTCTGCCGGCTCACCGACAGTCGCGAAGCTGCGATCCTTTCGACCTGCAATCGCAGCGAGCTTTATATAGAGCAGGAACATCTTTCAGCGGATGTCGTCCTGCGCTGGCTGGCCGATTTCCACCATTTGAGCCTCGACGACCTGCGCGCCTGCGCTTATGTGCACGAAGAGGATGCGGCAGTTCGTCACATGATGCGCGTGGCTGCCGGTCTCGATTCGCTGGTGTTGGGCGAGCCGCAGATTCTGGGGCAGATGAAGTCCGCCTACGCTGTGGCGCGTGAGGCCGGCACCGTCGGCCCGCTGCTGGGCCGGCTGTTCCAGGCCACGTTCAATTCCGCCAAGCAGGTGCGCACCGACACCGCCATCGGCGAAAACCCGGTCTCGGTGGCATTTGCCGCCGTCAGCCTGGCCAAACAGATTTTCAGCGACCTGCAACGCAGCCAGGCCTTGCTGATTGGCGCCGGCGAGACCATCACCCTGGTCGCCCGTCACCTGCATGACCTGGGTGTGAAGCGCATCGTGGTCGCCAACCGCACCCTGGAGCGCGCCAGCATCCTCGCCGAACAATTCGGTGCCCACGCCGTTCTGCTGGCGGATATCCCCGCCGAACTGGTGCGCAGTGACATCGTCATCAGCTCCACCGCCAGCCAATTGCCGATCCTCGGCAAGGGCGCGGTGGAAAGCGCGCTGAAGCTGCGCAAGCACAAACCGATTTTCATGGTAGACATCGCCGTTCCCCGGGATATCGAACCCGAAGTCGGCGAGTTGGACGACGTTTACCTCTATAGCGTCGACGATCTGCACGAAGTCGTCGCCGAAAACCTCAAGAGCCGCCAGGGCGCAGCCCAGGCCGCCGAGGAAATGGTCAGCACCGGCGCCGAAGATTTTATGGTGCGCCTGCGCGAACTGGCGGCAGTGGACGTGCTCAAGGCGTATCGTCAGCAGGGCGAACGCCTGCGCGACGAGGAGCTGATCAAGGCCCAGCGTTTGCTGGCCAACGGCAGCAGCGCCGAAGAAGTGCTGATGCAACTGGCCCGTGGCTTGACCAACAAGTTGCTCCACGCACCCAGCGTACAGTTGAAAAAGCTTACCGCCGAAGGCCGCCTCGATGCGCTGGCCATGGCTCAGGAACTCTTTGCCCTCGGTGAGGGCGCGTCAGAAAGCTCTTCGGATAAAAAACCGCAATGAAAGCGTCACTGCTCAATAAACTGGACGTGCTCCAGGACCGTTTCGAAGAACTGACCGCCTTGCTCGGCGATGGCGAAGTCATCTCCGATCAGACCAAGTTCCGCACCTATTCCAAGGAATACGCCGAAGTTGAACCGATCGTAACCACCTACGGGCAATGGCTGAAAACCCAGGCCGACCTTGAAGGTGCCCAGGCGCTGCTCAAGGACAGCGACCCTGATATGCGCGAAATGGCCGTGGAAGAAGTCCGCGAGGCCAAGGACAAGTTGATCGCGCTGGAAGGCGACCTGCAACGCATGCTACTGCCCAAGGACCCCAACGACGGGCGCAACGTGTTCCTCGAAATCCGCGCCGGCACCGGTGGCGACGAGGCGGCGATTTTCTCCGGCGATCTGTTTCGCATGTATTCGCGCTATGCCGAGCGACGTGGCTGGCGTGTGGAGATCCTGTCCGAAAACGAGGGCGAGCACGGCGGCTATAAAGAAGTCATCGCGCGGGTCGAAGGCGAAAATGTCTACGGCAAGCTGAAGTTCGAATCCGGCGCGCACCGTGTACAGCGTGTCCCGGCGACCGAATCCCAAGGCCGTATCCACACCTCGGCGTGCACCGTGGCTGTATTGCCTGAGCCGGATGAGCAGGAGGCCATCGAGATCAACCCGGCGGACCTGAGGGTCGACACTTACCGCTCGTCGGGTGCCGGTGGTCAGCACGTCAACAAGACCGACTCGGCAATCCGTATCACCCACTTGCCGTCGGGCATCGTGGTCGAATGCCAGGAAGAACGTTCCCAGCACAAGAACCGGGCCCGGGCCATGTCCTGGCTGTCGGCCAAGCTCAATGACCAGCAGACCAGCGCCGCCGCCAACGCGATTGCCAGCGAGCGCAAGTTGCTGGTGGGTTCGGGCGACCGTTCCGAGCGCATCCGTACCTACAACTTTGCCCAGGGCCGGGTCACCGACCACCGGGTCAACCTGACCCTTTACTCCCTCGACGAGATTCTCGCCGGTGGCGTCGATGCGGTGATCGAGCCCCTGCTCGCCGAGTACCAGGCCGACCAATTGGCCGCGATAGGTGAATAAATGACCATCATCGCCAGCCTGCTGCGCGCCGCCGACCTGCCCGACTCGCCCACCGCGCGCCTGGACGTGGAATTGTTACTGGCGGCGGCCCTGGGCAAGTCCCGCAGCTACCTGCACACCTGGCCGGAAAAAATCGTCAGCAGCGAAGACGCGCTGACCTTTGCCGACTACCTCCAGCGCCGCCGCGCTGGGGAGCCGGTCGCCTATATTCTCGGCCAGCAGGGCTTCTGGAAGCTGGACTTGGAGGTCGCGCCCCACACGCTGATCCCGCGTCCGGACACCGAGTTGCTGGTAGAGGCCGCCCTGGAATTGTTGCCGGCCACGCCCACCCAGGTCCTCGACCTTGGCACGGGTAGCGGCGCCATCGCATTGGCCCTGGCCAGCGAGCGCCCGGCCTGGCACGTCACGGCCGTCGACCGCGTGCTGGAAGCCGTGGCGCTGGCCGAGCGCAATCGCCAGCGTCTGCACCTCAATAACGCCACAGTGCTGAGCAGTCATTGGTTCCGCGCGCTGCAAGGTCGCCGTTACGACCTGATCATCAGTAATCCGCCGTATATCGCCGACAATGACCCGCATCTGGTCGCGGGCGATGTACGTTTTGAACCGGCCAGCGCCCTGGTGGCGGGCCATGACGGTTTGGACGACCTGCGCTTGATCATCAACGAGGCCCCGGCCTACCTGAATGCCGGTGGTTGGTTGCTGCTCGAACACGGTTACGACCAGGCCCTGGCCGTGCGTGATCTGCTGCTGGGCCAGGGTTTTGAGGGCGTGCACAGTCGCATCGACCTCGGCGGCCACGAACGCATCACCTTGGGGCATCGCCCGTGCTGACCGATCAGGAGCTGTTGCGCTATAGCCGACAGATTCTGTTGCAGCATGTCGACATCGAAGGCCAGTTGCGCCTTAAAAACAGCCGTGCGCTGATCGTCGGCCTCGGTGGCCTGGGCGCGCCAGTGGCGCTGTACCTGGCCGCTGCGGGCGTGGGCGAACTGCATTTGGCCGACTTCGACACCGTCGACCTGACCAACCTGCAACGCCAGATCATCCATGACACCGACAGTGTCGGGCAGACCAAGGTCGACTCGGCCCTGCGCCGCCTGACCGCCATCAACCCTGAAATCACGTTGGTCGCCCATCGCACCGCGCTGGACGCCGACTCGCTGGCGGCGGCAGTGGCTGCGGCGGACGTGGTGCTTGATTGCAGCGACAACTTCTCCACACGCGAAGCGGTCAACGCCGCCTGCGTTATCGCGGCCAAGCCGTTGATCAGCGGGGCAGCGATTCGCCTGGAAGGCCAATTGTCGGTGTTCGACCCGCGTCGCGCCGACAGTCCGTGTTACCACTGTTTATACGGGCACGGCAGCGACACCGAACTCACCTGCAGCGAAGCGGGCGTGGTCGGGCCGTTGGTGGGGCTTGTCGGCAGCCTGCAAGCCTTGGAAGCCTTGAAGTTGCTGGCCTGTTTCGGTGAACCGCTGGTGGGCCGCTTGCTGCTGATCGACGCCTTGACCACACGTTTTCGAGAATTGCGCGTCAAGCGTGATCCCGGTTGCAGTGTCTGCGGGACGCAACATGGTTAAGGACGCGCCAATCGGTGTGTTCGATTCCGGCGTCGGCGGTTTGTCGGTGCTGGATGAAATCCAACAGCTATTGCCCCACGAATCGCTGTTGTATGTGGCCGATTGCGGGCATATCCCCTATGGCGAGAAAACCCCCGAATTTATTCGTGAGCGTTCGCGACGGGTCGCTGAGTTTTTCCGCGATCAGGGTGCCAAGGCTTTTGTGATTGCCTGCAACACCGCCACCGTCGCCGCCGTTGCCGATTTACGCGAGGACTACCCCGACTGGCCGTTGGTGGGCATGGAGCCCGCCGTCAAGCCAGCGGCTGCCGCCACCCGCAGTGGCGTGGTCGGCGTGCTGGCCACCACCGGCACCCTGCAAAGTGCCAAGTTCGCCGCGTTGCTCGACCGTTTCGCCACCGATGTGCGGGTGATCACCCAGCCGTGCCCCGGCCTGGTGGAACTGATTGAAACTGGCGACCTGAACAGCCCGGCCCTGCGCCAGTTGTTGCAGGGCTACATCGAGCCGCTGCTCAACGCCGGTTGCGACACCATTATCCTCGGTTGCACCCACTATCCCTTCCTGAAGCCCCTCCTGGCACAGATGCTGCCCCCCAGCATCGTCCTCATCGACACCGGCGCCGCCGTGGCCCGCCAGCTCAAGCGTTTGTTGGGCGAACGCAACCTGCTGGCCCATGGCGATCCTGAACCTGCCCAGTTCTGGACCAGCGGTGATGTGTGTCATCTAAGAAATATCCTACCCACACTTTGGAAACATTCCGCAGTTGTGCGAAGCTTTGGTTCGTGAAAATTTCGTGAAATGTCGCTGAACTTCTGGCTCTGAGTCAGCTTCTATAGCGAGATGGCCTGTAAAAAATCATACAACTTCGTTCTCAAAGGACTGTTTCTTATGAAGCGCTTGTTCTGTTTGGCCGCAATTGCGGCCGTAGTGGTGGGACACTCGGTTTCGGCCCAGGCTGCTGGCCTGGAATTTGGCGTAGGCAGCACCAGCGACTCGACCATGACCTACCGATTGGGGCTCACGTCGGACTGGGATAAACGCTGGTGGCAGAGCGATGTGGGTCGCCTGACCGGTTACTGGAGCGGCGCTTATACCTACTGGGATGGCGACAAGCGCGCCAGTGCCAGCAGCCTGTCGTTCTCGCCGGTGTTTGTGTATGAGTTTGCCGGGGAATCGGTCAAGCCATACATCGAGGCGGGGATCGGTGTGGCGGTGTTCTCCCGCACGAAGTTGGAAGACAATAACATCGGCCAGGCTTTCCAGTTCGAAGACCGTCTGGGGTTCGGCCTGCGGTTTACCGGTGGGCATGAAGTGGGCATTCGTGCCACGCACTATTCCAATGCAGGCATCAGCAGCAACAATGATGGGGTAGAGAGCTACGCGCTGCACTACACCCTGCAGTTGTAATTGCGCAAATCCCTTGTGGGAGGGGGCTTGAACTGGCCTAATGATTTTGGACACTTCAATCGGGCGCTATGATAGCGCCCAAATTTGAGGTGTTTGGATATGCGTAAATCTTATTCGAGTGAGTTCAAGCTCAAGGCCGCCAGCATGGTGTTGGATGAAGGTCAGCCAGTTACCGAAGTCTGTGCCAGCCTGGATATCGGCCCCACAGCGCTGCGTCGCTGGGTCGATCAAGTGCAAAAAGAACGCTTGGGCTCGACTCCCGTAGGGG
This sequence comes from Pseudomonas arvensis, assembly GCF_056688935.1. NCBI lineage: Bacteria > Pseudomonadati > Pseudomonadota > Gammaproteobacteria > Pseudomonadales > Pseudomonadaceae > Pseudomonas > Pseudomonas arvensis. Next base: position 840,964 of record NZ_CP162038.1, read on the forward strand.
CCAAGGCGATTACCGCTGATCAACGAGAAATCCAGAGGCTCAAAGCTCTGCTCAGAGAGAAAGACCTGGATATCGAAATCCTAAAAAAGGCCAGTGCTCTCCTGCTTTTGGACGCCAAAGATCATTCACGTTGATCGATGAGCTGGACGAGCAGTACGGCGTTAAAAGGTGTTGCCGGGCGTTCGGGGTCAACCGCAGTAGTTTCTACGCTTGGCGCCAGCGCCAAGGCAGAGCAAATCCTGAACGGGACAAGCTCAAGGCCGCGCTGGTCAGGCACCACAAGGCGTCCAGAGAGTCGGCCGGCGCACGTACATTGTCCAAGGAGCTACAAGCCAAAGGGCATCGTATCGGACGTTATATGGCTCGCAGTTTGATGCGCGAAGCTGGCATCGCTAGTCGTCAGCGCAGGCGCCATAAGTACAAATCGCCGGGCGTGGAGGCCTTAGTGGCGCCACACGTGCTCAAGCGGAAATTTGATGTGACGGCGGTTAATCAGGTGTGGTGTGGCGACGTGACTTACATCAAGGTCGGCAAGCGGTGGATGTACTTCGCCGCCGTTCTGGATTTGTACGCTCGCAGGATCGTGGGCTGGTCGTTCTCGATGATTTCTGATGCCAACCTGACCTGCGAAGCGCTACGCATGGCGGTTGAGCTACGCAGCCATCCCCAGAATGTGTTGTTTCATTCTGACCAAGGTTGTCAGTACACCAGTCATAAGTTTCGAAACGAGCTGCTCAAACAGGGTTTTAGGCAAAGCATGAGCCGTAAAGGCGAGTGCTGGGATAACGCCCCGATGGAGCGTTTCTTTGGCAGTTTGAAATCAGAGTGGGTGCCTGAAACGGGCTACAAACTGGAACATGAGGCCCGAGCAGACGTGCAGCGCTATGTCTCTCGCTACAACATCAGCAGGCCTCACAGCTACAACGACTACCGGTCGCCGGTCATGAAGGAAAGGTTGGCGGCGTGAACCGTAATCGGTGTCCAAGATTACTTGACCAGTTCAGCTTGCCCCCGATTGGGCTGTATCAGCCAGCGAATTTTTGTCTGACACACTGCAATCGGGGGCAAGCCCCCTCCTGCATTTGATCGTCATCGGTGTTTGGGTCAGCGGTAGGCCGTCGCAATCCCCTGGCGCTCTTCGATGCACTCCGGTGCGCCCATCTCGAATTCCCGGCAAATCAGCGGCCGACGCTCATAGATCGTGCACATCATCGTGTCCCGATCCAGCGCCGCGCACCAGCCGTCGTCCAGGCGCAGCATCACTTCGCCGCCCCAATCGTCGGTGTCGATATAGCGCTCCGGCACGCCGGTGTCGGTGATCAGCATGACTTCCAGCTGGCAGCAGCAGGCCGCGCACGTCGAGCAGGTGACGGCGGGTTCGGCGATTTGAGTGTGGGGGATGTTGGTCATGGCGGCAGCTTCAAGCTTTGAGCGGCAAGCTGCAAGAAAAAGCCGACCGGCTTCAGTATTTTGTCGCGGCGCGAGCAAGCAGTGCGAAGAGCACAGCCCACAGCAGTGCCAAGCCGAACAGGCTCGGCCACAGGGCGTAACCGAAGCTCACCCCTGCCAGTTGGCTGCCTGCGTAATAAGACATGGGGCCGCCCACGGCGCCCAATAATGCTGCGCGCCAGCGAGGCCGGGTGCTCCAGGCCAGACAATGACGCAGTGTGGTTGCCAGTAGCGCCCACAGCAGCATCAACCAGAACGGGATGAGCGGGCCCGGCTCGGTGAAATGAAACACGCCCACCGTGCGTAACGCCGTATCCAGCAATGTGCCCAGCACCGTCACGCCGAGAATCAGTCTGCCGTCTTCGGCCCATGAACTTATCCACAGCAGATGAATAGCCAGCGCAGCGAGCCCCACGAGTAACCACACGCTGTCGCCGCCCAGCACACAGGCAAACCAGCCGCACTGGAACAGCGCGGCATTGGCCAGGTTTTTAAGCATTGAAGCGCCCGAGCAACGGCGGGTTGATCGCTGCCGGTTTGGCCAGCAGCAATTGCGCGGTGCCGATGGTGCGCTCCATAAAGCCACCTTCGCAGTAACACAGGTAAAACTCCCACAACCGCAGGAAGTATTCGTCGTAGCCCATTTCTGTCAGGCGGCCGTGAGCGCGACGAAAGTTCTCATGCCACAGGCGCAGGGTTCGCGCGTAGTGCAGGCCAAAGTCTTCCATGTGCAGCAGGTTCATATCGGTGTCGCGGCTGACGATTTGCAGCATGTTCTGCACACTGGGCAGGGCGCCGCCCGGAAAAATGTAGCGCTGGATAAAGTCCACGCTGTTCTTGGCCTGCTCAAACCGTTGCTCGCGGATGGTGATGGCCTGCAGCAACATCAGCCCATCGCTCTTGAGCAAGTGCGCGCATTGCTTGAAGTAGGTCGGCAGGAAGCGATGGCCAACGGCTTCGATCATCTCGATGGACACCAGCTTGTCGTACTGGCCGGTGAGGTCGCGATAGTCACTCAGCAGCAGCGTGACCTGGCCTTGCAAGCCGAGGGTTTCGATGCGTTTTTCGGTGTAGGCGAACTGCTCCTTGGACAAGGTCGTGGTGGTGACCTTGCAGCCATAGTGTTGCGCCGCATACAGCGCCATGCTGCCCCAACCGGTGCCGATTTCCAGCAGGTGGTCGGTGGGCTTGAGCGCGAGCTTCTGGCAGATGCGTTCCAGCTTGTTCAGTTGCGCCTGTTCCAGGGTGTCGTCAGGGCTCAGAAATTGCGCCGCCGAATACATCATGGTCGGGTCGAGGAATTCTTCGAACAGGTCGTTGCCCAGGTCGTAGTGCGCGGCGATGTTTTTCTGCGAGCCCTTGCGTGTGTTGCGGTTGAGCCAGTGCAGGCCTTGGGTGAGCGGGCGTGCCAGCCGCGCCAGGCCACCTTCCATGGCGTCGAGCACGTCCAGGTTGCTGACCATCACACGCACCACGGCGGTCAGGTCCGGGCTGCTCCAATACCCGTGGATAAACGCCTCGCCGGCGCCGATGGAGCCGTTGGCCGCCACCAGTCCCCAAACCGCAGGGTCGAGGATCTGGATTTCCCCCAGCAAGTGCGCTTCCCGTGCGCCGAACACTTGCCGTTCGCCGTCCTCGATCACCACCAGTTGGCCGTGGCGCAATTGGCTGAGTTGACGCAGCACGCCCTTGCGCAACAGCGCACTGGTCACACCGTTGACGTTCAGGCGGTTGGCCTTGACCGATAAGCTAGGGGATTTCATGGCGGCGATCCTTGGTATACCCGACGGCTGTACGAGAGGCGCCATCGGCGGCCCGGTGGGAAAAAATCGGTGTGCGCTTAAGAAAAAGGCGCAGCGCCTGCCAGTAAATGGCCAGGCACGTCTTGGCGGTCATCCACGGAAAGCGCCACAAGTAGCGATGCAGGCTGGCGCGATCCAACACTTCTTTTTGCAGGCTCAAGGTGGCGTCGAACACTTTCAGCTCGCCCTGCCAGTCGGCCATGTGCACGCCGAGCCTGGCGGCGGGCGGGCTGAAGCTCATGCGGTATTCCAGGTCGCGGGGCAAGAACGGCGACACATGGAAGGCCTTGGCCACGGCGAAATGCTGGTGCTCATCAGCGCCCAGGGCTTGGGCCGGCAGCACGTAGTGGTAGCGCTCGCGCCACGGGGTGTTGGTCACTTCACACAGAATCGCGGCCAGTTGTCCGTCGGCCTCGAAGCAATAGAAGAAACTCACCGGATTAAAAGCCAGGCCCCAACTGCGGGCCTGGGTCAGTAGGCAGATCACGCCCTGAGGCGTACGCCCCAGCGCCTTGCCGACTTCCTGGCGCACGGCATCGCTCAAGCTCATGCCGTGGCGCGTGAATTCACGCAGGTAATCCTGCTGACGAAAACCGAAGGGCGCCAGGCGACTGCGCCCCGCCAACGGCGACAGCCCGAGGACTTCGTCTTGTTCGCTCAAGTCCAGGTACAGCAGGCCGATGCGGTAGCGAAAGGCATGGGCCTTGGGCGCAAACCGTCGATGGGCAATCCAGCCGCTGTACAGGGCGCTGTTCACAGGGTTTCCCCAAAGGCCTGGGCCACGCGCAGGGCGCTGACCACGCCGTCTTCGTGGAACCCATTGGCCCAGTAGGCGCCGCAGTAAAAGGTGTTGCGCGCCCCGGCCAGTTCTTCCCAGCGGTTTTGCGCGGCCACCGCCGCCAGGCTGTATTGCGGATGGGCGTAGGTGTAGCGCGCGAGGATCTTCAGCGGGTTGATCATTGGCGTCTGGTTGAGGCTGACGCAAAAGGTGGTGGCGCTGTCGATGCCCTGCAGGATGTTCATGTCATAAGTGACGGCCGCCTGGGTCTGGGTGTTGCCGCTCAGCCGATAATTCCAGCTGGCCCAGGCGAGTTTGCGGTCGGGCAGCAGGCGGGTGTCGGTGTGCAGGACCACGTCGTTGTCGGCGTAGGGCAGGGCACCGAGAATCTCCTGTTCGGCCTGGCTGGGGTCGGCGAGCAATGCCAGTGCCTGGTCGCTGTGGCAGGCGAACACCACCCGATCAAACGCCTCGCTGCCGGCAGGGCTGTGGATAACTACGCCGTCCTCGGTGCGCTCGACATTATGCACAGGGCAATTCAGGCGAATCTGCTCGCGAAAGCGGCGCGTCAACGGTTCGATGTAGCGGCTGGACCCGCCTTCGATCACACACCACTGCGGCCGGTTGTTCACCGACAGCAAGCCGTGGTTCTTGAAGAAGCGCACAAAGAACTGCAACGGAAAGCCCAGCATGTCTGCCAGGGACATCGACCAGATCGCCGCGCCCATCGGCACGATGTAATGCCGCACAAAGCGTTCGCCGTAACCGCCGGCTGCGAGGTAATCGCCCAAGGTCATCTCGGCGCTGATGCGTTGCTCCTGCAGATCCAGCGGCGCCTGGCGGTTGAAGCGCAGGATGTCGCGCAACATGCCCCAGAAGCCCGGCGACAGGATATTGCGGCGCTGGGCGAACAGGCTGTTGAGGTTATTGCCGTTGTATTCGAACCGGGTGCTTTCGTCGCACACCGAGAAGCTCATCTCGGTGGGTTTGAACGTCACGCCAATCTGCCCCAGCAAGCGGATGAAGTTGGGGTAGGTCCAGTCGTTGAACACGATAAAGCCGGTGTCCACCGCGTAGCTTTTGCCGTCGACGCTGACATCGACTGTATGGGTATGCCCGCCGATACGATTGCCCGCTTCAAACACGGTGACCTCGTGACGGCGGCTGAGCAGGTAGGCGCTGGTCAGGCCAGCAATGCCGCTGCCGATAATGGCGATCTTCACTGGTCGTCCTTTTTCGGTGGCGGGCTGCGCAGCATGCGTTTGCCGATGATCAATTGCGCGCGGTTAGGCAGTTTCGACAGCGGCCACAGGGTCGCAATGAACAACGCCGGGAAGGCGATTTCCAGTGGGCGTTTGTCCAGCTTGGCGAAAATGTGCCGAGCCGCCTTGTCGGCAGGCCAGCTCAGGGGCATCGGGAAGTCATTGCGCTCGGTCAGTGGCGTGTCGACAAAGCCAGGGCTGATCACGGTGACGTCGATGTTTTCCGTCGACAGGCTGATGCGCAGGGATTCGAACAGGTAACGCAGCCCGGCCTTGGACGCGCCATAGGCTTCGGCGCGGGGCATCGGCAGGTAGGTCACGGCGCTGGCAACACCCACCAGATGCGGGGTGCGCCCGGCACGCAACAACGGCAGGGCCGCTTCGATGCAATAACTGCTGGCCAGCAAGTTGGTGCGCACCACGTGCTCGATGATCGATGAATCAAACTGCTTGGCGTCGACATACTCACAGGTGCCGGCGTTGAGGATCACGGTGTCGAGCGAACCCCAGGCAGCACCGATATGCTCCCCGATCTCGCGTACCGTCTGGCTGTTGGTCAGGTCACCGGCCACCACCAGCACTTGGCCGGGGTAACGTTGGGCCAGTGCGTCCAGCGGCGCCTGGGTGCGGGAACTCAAGGCCACATGGGCGCCGCTGTCAAGCAACTCCACAGCCAAGGCGGCACCAATCCCACTGCTGGCACCGGTCAGCCAATAACGACGTGGCGACACTGCGTTCATCCCACTCTCCTTTTCAACCAACTGACGACTTTGCCCAGGACGGGAAGGTGTTCGTAGAGCATGGCGCCCGCATCGAAGTAATCGCGGTGGCGGTACACCTTGTCCCGCCACATCAGGTGCGAGCACCCCTCCACCCGGATGACTTGGCCGTTGGCCAGGCGCGGGTGGCAAAAACTCATTTTCCAGCGCAGGTAGCCTTCGCCTTCGGCCACTTGGTCGAAACCGTGGAAGTCGAAGCGCAGTTGGCTGACATTGCTGTACAGCTCGGCGAAATAGCTGTGCAGCGCGGTCAGGCCATGGACCTCGTGCAGCGGGTCGGTAAAGGCAATGTCCTTGCTGTATAGGCTGTCGAGCAGGTGCAGGTTGTGCTTGTCCAGCGTGGCGAAGGTCTGGGCGAAGCGTTGCAGGAAGTCACTCATGTTCGGCCACCGACTGCCGCGAAGGCAGGCTGCGAAAGGCGGCCAGTGCTCGCTCGCGGGACTTTTTCAGGTCGACAATCGAGCGCGGATAATCCGCCACGCCAAACAGGCCACCGACGGCTTCGGGGTTGTGCACTTCCTTTTTATTCAGGGCGGCCAGTTCCGGCAGCCAGTGCTTGATGAATACCCCTTCGCTGTCGAACTTTTCCGACTGGCTCAGGGGGCTGAAGATCCTGAAGTACGGCGCCGAGTCGGTGCCGGTGGACGAACTCCACTGCCAGCCGCCGTTGTTGGCCGCCAGGTCGCCGTCGATCAGGTGGCGCATAAAGAAGCGCTCGCCTTCACGCCAGTCGATCAGCAGGTTCTTGGTCAGGAACATCGCCACCACCATGCGCAGCCGGTTGTGCATCCAGCCGGTTTCCAGCAGTTGGCGCATGGCGGCGTCAATGATCGGCAGGCCCGTGCGAGCTTCCTGCCAGGCCGCCAGATCCTTGGGCGCATCACGCCAAGCCACGGCTTCGGTTTCGGGGCGGAACGCACGGTGGCGCGACACCCGTGGGTAGCCCACCAGGATGTGTTTGTAGAACTCACGCCAGAGCAATTCGTTGATCCAGGTGATGGCGCCGATGTCGCCACTTTCGAATTCGCCCTGGTTGGTCTGCAACGCGGCATGCAGGCACTGGCGCGGCGAGACCACGCCGGCCGCGAGGTAGGCCGATAACTGGCTGGTGCCGGGCTTGGCGGGGAAATCGCGCTCGTCTTTGTAGTAGCTGATCTGCTGGTCGGCGAAGGTGTCAAGGCGGCGCCGGGCCTCGTCTTCACCGGCAGGCCAGAGCGCGCGCAGGGTGTTGCTGGGCGGCTCGAAACCGGCAACGGTGGTCGGGACCGGATCGCTGTTGAAGTCGAGTCTGGCCTGGGCCTTTGGCGTGGGCACCAAGCGTGGCAGGGCGCTGTGCAGCCGTGTGTAGCAGACTTTGCGGAACTGACTGAAGACCTGGAAGTAGGTGCCGGTCTTGGTCAGCACACTGCCCGGTTGGAAGAACAATTGGTCAAGGTAGCTGTGGAACGTCACGCCTTCGGCCTCCAGCGCCTGGGCGACGGCGGCGTCACGGCGGCTTTCGTGAATGCCGTACTCCTCGTTGACGTGCAGCGATTGCACCGACAGCGCCCGGCACAGTTCGCCGAGCACAGCGGGCGCCTGATCCCAAGTGGCCGCCGTGCGGATCAACAGCGGGATGTTCAGCTCGCCCAAGGCCTGGCTCAGGTGCTGCAGGTTGCGTAGCCAGAAGTCGACCTTGCACGGCGCATCATCGTGGGCCAGCCATTGCTCAGGCGTGATCAGGTACACGGCAGCGACCGGGCCACGCTGGCTTGCGGCGGCCAGGGCGGTGTTGTCGTGTAGGCGCAGGTCGGTGCGCAGCCAGATCAAATGCATTTAGATAAGTCCACGCTGGATCAATAACTGGTGAGCCGACAGCACCTCTTCGGCCAAGAACAATTCAGGAGTGTCACGGGTTAATACGGCTAACTCAGCCTGGTGGATGCACACCGTTGGTCCGACGAGCAGCGTCGGGCAACTGACGCCCATCAGCAGTTTGGTCAGCGCTGGCAAGTGCAGGGCCTTGCTCGAATAAAGCAGCACCGCGCGCGGTTGCAGATGCTCCACCGCCAGGGCCAGTTCGCCGGCGGGCAGCGGCCAGTCGAACACTTCCACCGGGCAATCGGCGCTGCTGGCCAGCCAGGCGCTGAGCCACAGGTGCGGCTCCAGTGGCAGGTCGGACTGGTTGACCAGCAACAGCGGCGCACCGTGCAGTTGGCGATTGTTGTGGTAGATACGCGCACCGAACTTGCTGCGCAGCCAGGACAGGAAAAACACCCGTTCCATCTGCGCGCCGAACTGGCCCTGCCAACGCTGCTCCAGCTCCATGATCAGTGGCAGCAGCAGTTGTTCGCACAGGGTGCGCGGCGGGTACAGCGCCATGGCCTGGTTGAAGGCGTCGTCGACCCGGCGCTCGGTCAGTTCGCTGATGGCCTGCACCAGGGTCTGGCGCAGGGTGTGCCATTCATTCTCTGCCGTGTCGGGGCTGGTCTGAGCAGTGTCAATCAGGTGTTTCACCTGGCTGACCGGCACGCCGCGATTGAGCCAGGTGAGAATGGCGTGGATACGTTGCACATGGTCGGCGCTGAACAGCCGATGGCCCTTGGGCGTGCGCTGGGGCACGATCAGGCCATAGCGGCGTTCCCAGGCGCGCAGGGTCACGGCGTTGACACCGGTCTGGCGCGCCACTTCGCGGATCGGCAGCCAGCCGTCTTGCAGGGCTTGGGCGATGTCTTCACCGGGTTCGTCTTGCAGGGCAACTTTCATGGTCTAGATCGCATTGCGCAGGCTGAGGTTTTCCGGGTGCGGTTGCAGGTACGCCTGCTGCGCGATGTAGCGGTCCGGGTGTTGGCGAAAGTGATGTTTGAGCAGGGTCAACGGCACCACCAGTGGCACGATGCCGTGGCGGTATTGGCCGATAACGGTCTGCATTTCCTGCTTGTCGTCGGCGCTGATGACCTGCTTGAGATAGCCACTGATGTGTTGCAGCACATTGGTGTGGGTGCCGCGGGTGGCGCATTTGGTCAGGCCGGTCATCAAGTCGCTGAAGTAACACGCGGCCAGTTCACTGAGGTCGGTGCCTTTGCCCATGCTGCCCAGCAGGTGACCCAGGCTTTTGTAATGGACAGGGCTGTGGGCCATCAGCAGGTATTTGTAGCGCGAGTGAAAAGCCAGCAGGCCGTGACGGGTCAGTCCTTCGGCCTGCAGCTGCTGCCAACTGGCGTAGACGAACACGCGGGTCAGGAAGTTTTCCCGCAGCACCGGGTCATTCAATCGGCCGTCTTCTTCGACCGGCAGGTTGGGGTGGCGCGCGCAAAACGCCCGGGCATAGATGCCGCGCCCGCCACCGTCGACCGGGGTGCCGTTTTCGCGGTACACCTTGACCCGCTCCAGGCCACAGGACGGCGATTTCTGCATAAAAATGTAACCGCACAGGTCGGTGTGTTCCTGGGCCATCTGCTGGCCGTAGTCGTCCAGCGGCTGGGTCACGTTGAGCTCACGGCGCACCGTGCCCACGGCCTGCGGGTGGGCAGGGTCGCCGACCAGGCGGATCGGTTCGCGGGGGATGCCCAGGCCAATCGCAACTTCGGGGCACAGCGGCACAAAGTCGAAATAGTCGGCGAGGGTCTGGCTGCAGAGCAGGGATTGTTTATGACCGCCGTTGAAGCGCACGTTCTCGCCCAACAGGCAGGCGCTGATAGCGATCTTCGGTTTTGCGCTGCTGGACATCGGCAAACCCCTGATAAATTCCTGTACAAGCTTTAGGCGTTGTACAACTAAATCTCATCATAGGTTTGATGCTGTACAAGTCAAATTATTTGTACAGGTTTTTTCGTGAGGACTATTTCCAGCCGATTTTCCAGGCCTCGGCATTCTGCAAAGTCTGCCACGGCAGGCGTTCGGCCCGTTTGGTCATGATCGCCTGCAGCTCGATTTCCAGCACGGTGCCTTCTTCGTCCCGGAACAATTCGGTGACCAGAAAGTGTTTTTCCTTGTGGCGGGGGTGGGCTGCTGTCCACTTCGACAGCAGCAGTTTGGCGGGGTTGAGACGGTTCATTGCAGGTGCTCGATCAATCGTCGCGCGGCTTCCTGGCCACTGAGCCAGGCACCTTCGACCCGACCGGACAGGCACCAGTCGCCACACACGTACAGGCCCAGGTCAGCATCGGCCAGCACACCGAATTCGTGACTGCTGGACGGGCGCGCATAAAGCCAGCGGTGCGCCAGGCTGAAGGACGGCGCAGGCATGGCGCTGTGCAGCAATTCGGCGAAGGCGCCGTGCAGGTGTTCGATCACGGCTTCCTTGGGCAAGTCCAGATGGGCTTTGCTCCACGCACTGGTGGCATGCAGCACCCAGGTATCGGGGGTGGTGTCGCGCCCAGGTTTGCTGCGGTTGCGCGCCAGCCAGTCGAGGGGACTGTCTTGTACGAAACAGCCTTCCATCGGTGTATCCAGTGGCTTGTCGAAGGCCAGGGCGACAGCCCACGTGGGGTCCATTTTCACCCCCGCGGCGGCGCTGGCCAGCTTGGGCGCAGCAGCCAGCAGGGCGGTGGCTTGGGGCGCTGGCGTGGCGATGACCACATGGCTGAATGGGCCATGGCTGCCGCCGTCCGCGTCGAGCAGGTTCCAGTGCTGAGTGCCTTGGAACACCTCGGTAATGCGGCAACCGAATTCCACCGGCAAGTCATCGAGGAGGGCGCGGGTGATGGCGCTCATGCGCGGTGAGCCGACCCAGCGGATCTGCTCGTCGGGGGAGGGCGTGAGCTGGCCGGATTTGAAGTTGTACAACTGCGGTTTCCATTGCTCGGCCCAGCCGTTGCTTTGCCAGCGTTGCACTTCGTTGACGAAGCGTCGGTCGCGGGCGGTGAAGTACTGGGCGCCCATGTCCAGCGCGCCGGCATCGCTGCGCTTGCTGGACATGCGGCCACCGCTGCCGCGGCTCTTGTCGAAAAGTTTTACAGCGTGCCCGGCGTCTCGTAACGCTTGGGCGGCGGAGAGACCGGCGATGCCGGTACCGATGGTCGCGATGGGGACAGTCATGGGAGGCCTCGTTTTACCGTTGGGTACAGACTACGCCGACACCAATAGCTGTACAATATTGTTTTTTGGTATAAGTTTTGGCGTACCTGAACGTCTGGCGTGACCTATGGTTAAAGCTGAGGCTTAAACAACAGCCACGCCCGATTACAAATTGATCCCTGCTTATAAAATAGACCAGTGATCGGCGGCGAACGTTACATGAGGAGGATCCCATGCATATTTTGCTGACCGGCGGTACCGGCTTGATCGGCCGCCAACTCTGCCAACACTGGCTCGCCCAAGGCCATCGCCTGACCGTGTGGAGCCGCCATCCTGAAGAGGTTGCCGCCCTGTGTGGCGCGCAGGTGCTGGGCGTTGCGCGCCTGGAAGAGGTGATCGGCGCCGTGGACGCGGTGGTCAATCTCGCCGGCGCCGCCATCGCCGACCGCCCCTGGACTCACAAACGCAAGGCGCTGTTGTGGGGCAGCCGCATCGGTCTTACCGAAACCCTGCTGGCGTGGCTCGAAGGCCAGGCGCAGAAACCGGCGGTGTTGATTTCCGGCTCGGCGGTGGGCTGGTACGGCGACGGCGGTGAGCGCGAACTGACCGAGGCCAGCGGCCCGGTGCAGGACGACTTCCCCAGCCAGCTGTGTATCGCCTGGGAAGAAACCGCCCAGCGCGCAGAAGCCCTGGGCATTCGTGTGGTGCTGGTGCGGACCGGCCTGGTGCTGGCGGCCGAGGGCGGCTTTTTGTCGCGGCTGCTGTTGCCGTTCAAACTGGCGCTGGGCGGGCCGATCGGCAATGGTCGGCAGTGGATGCCCTGGGTGCATATCAAGGATCAAATCGCCCTGATTGATTTTCTTCTGCACAAGGATGACGCCAGCGGTCCGTATAATGCCTGCGCGCCACACCCGGTGCGTAACCGCGAGTTCGCCAAGACCCTGGGCCAGGTGCTGCACCGCCCGGCGTTCATGCCGATGCCGGCCTTTGCGCTGAAAGTCGGCTTGGGCGAGTTGTCGGGGCTGTTACTGGGCGGGCAGAAGGCGATCCCCGAACGCTTGATGGCCGCCGGTTTCATTTTCCAGTTCACTGAGTTGCATGCGGCTCTGGACGACTTGTCCAGCCGCCTCTAGAGATAGGATGTTGCATGACGGATCACGCGTTGTTACTGGTCAACCTGGGTTCACCGGCGTCCACTTCGGTGGCCGATGTGCGCAGCTACCTCAACCAGTTTTTGATGGACCCTTATGTGATCGACCTGCCATGGCCGGTGCGGCGCTTGCTGGTGTCGCTGATCCTGATCAAGCGCCCCGAGCAGTCGGCCCATGCCTATGCGTCGATCTGGTGGGATGAAGGCTCGCCGCTGGTAGTGCTCAGTCGCCGCCTGCAACAGCAGATGACCGCGCAGTGGACCCAGGGCCCAGTAGAGTTGGCCATGCGTTACGGCGAGCCGTCCCTGGAAACGACCCTCACCCGGCTGGCCGCCCAAGGCATTCAGAAGGTCACTCTGGCGCCTTTGTACCCACAGTTCGCCGACAGCACCGTGACCACGGTGATCGAAGAGGCCCGGCGCGTGGTGAAAGACAGGAAACTGAATGTACAGTTTTCGATCCTGCAGCCGTTCTACGATCAGCCCGAATACCTCGATGCCCTGGCGGCGAGCGCACAGCGTTATATCGAGCAGGATTACGACCACTTGCTGCTGAGCTTTCATGGTTTGCCCGAGCGCCATCTGACTAAGCTCGACCCGACCGGCCAGCATTGCTTCAAGGATGCCGACTGCTGCAAGAACGCCTCGCCGCAAGTGCTTGCCACATGCTATCGCGCGCAATGTTTCAGTGTTGCCCGCGATGTAGCCGAGCGCCTGGGCTTGCCGGATGGCAAATGGTCGGTGGCGTTTCAATCGCGCCTGGGCCGTGCGAAGTGGATCGAACCCTACACCGAAGCGCGCTTGGAGGCGCTGGCTCAACAAGGCGTGAAAAAGCTGCTGGTGATGTGCCCGGCGTTTGTGGCCGATTGCATCGAGACCCTGGAAGAGATTGGCGATCGCGGCCTGGAGCAGTTCCGCGAGGCCGGGGGCGAGGAATTGGTATTGGTACCGTGCTTGAATGATGATCCGCAGTGGGCGGCGGCGCTCAATACGCTGTGCGAAAGAGCGCCTCTTTCACTGTAATTGAACCTGGCGCAGATCCAAATGTGGGAAGGGGCTTGATCCCGCTACACGTAATTCGTAGCAGCTATCGGGAGCACGCCCCCTCCCACATGTTTGATTTGTGTTAGAGATTGAGGGTCAGGCTGACCGTGAAGTTGCGCGGTTCGCCGGGGTTGACCCAGTAATTGCTGTAGGACCGCTCATAGTATTTTTCATCAAACAGGTTGTTCAGGTTCAGGCCCACCGTCACGTTCTCGGTCGCCTTGTAATGCGCGAGCAAATCTACGGTGTGGTAGGCCGGCAGTTCAAAGCTGCCGCCTGCTTCACCTGAGCGGTCTCCCACATAGGTAAACGCTGCGCCCAGGTCTGAGCCGCGCAACGCGCCATCCTGGAATTCATACACCCCCAACAGACTGCCGCTGCGCTTGGCCACGCCGAGAATGCGGCTGCCGGCCGCAATGGCCTTGTCACCTTTGGTCACTTCGGCGTCGATGTAGGCGAAGGCGCCGATCACCCGTATCGCGTCGGTCAGTTGCCCGGTCAGTTGCAAGTCAACGCCCTGGCTGCGCGCCTTGCCCATGGCGCGGTTGGTGTTGGTGGCCGGGTCCAGGGCCAGCACGTTTTCCTTTTCGATATGGAACGCGGCGACGGTGGTGCTGAGGCGGTCGTCGAACAGCTCGCTCTTGATCCCCACTTCATAACCCACGCCTTCTTCGGGCTTGAAGGTGTTGCCCGTGGCGTCCAGGCCGCTGTTGGGTTTGAACGAGGTCGAAGCGTTGGCGAACACGCCGACTTCGGGCGTGAGTTGATAAAGCAGGCCGGCGCGCTGGGTGAGGGCGTCGTGGGTTTGCCGGCTCGGCGGGGCGTTGCGGGTGAAGTCGTCGACGGTTTGCTCGAAATGCTCGAAGCGTGCGCCGACCATGCCGCGCAGGCGGTCGGTAAAGACGATCTGGTCTTGCAGGTTCAGGGCGTGGCTTTTGGTCTGCTCGAAAAAGTCGGTGCCGGAACGTACGCCATTGGGTTTGGCTTGGCCGTAGACCGGGTTGTAGATGTCGATCGCGTATGAGCTACCCGGGCTGCCGGCGATGGCGGTCACGCGTTCCTTCTTGCGGTAGTCCTCGTATTCGGTGCCCACCAGCAGTTCATGCTGCCAGCTGCCGACGTCGAACAAACCGCGCAGCTCCAATTGGGTGATGCTGTCGTGCCAGCCCATGGAGCGTTCGCGGTAGCGGCGGTTGAGGGTATGGCCGTCGGCGCTGAGTGGCCGGTTTTCCGAGGCATCGCCCCATAGGCTGCCTTGTTTGTAGTGGCTGGCCAGGCGCAGTTTCCAGGCGTCGTTGAGGTGATGTTCGAGGGTCGCCTGGATGCGGTTGTTGTGGTTGTCGATGTCGCCGTCGTTGGGCTCGCCGAGGAAGGTGGAGCGCGACAGACCGGGCGCGTCGACGATGCCACGGTCGAACGTGGAGCTGTGGCGCACGAATTCGCTTTCCACCAGCAGGCTGGTGTCCGGGTCCAGTTGCCAACTGAACGAGGGCGCAACCAAAACGCGCTTGCTCTGCACGTGATCGCGAAAGCTGTGGTTGTCCTCTACTGCCAGGTTGACCCGCGAGAGCACGTGGCCTTCGTTGTCCAGGGGGGTGTTGACGTCGATGGCGGTGCGGTAACGGTCCCAACTGCCGGCGCTGGTTTGCAGGGTGGTGAAGGCGTCTGGCTGAGGTTTTTTGGTGACGATATTCACGGTGCCGCCTGGGTCGCCGCGCCCGTACAAACTGGCCGCAGGGCCTTTGAGTACTTCAATGCGTTCGATATTGGCCGCGTCCGGTGTGCTCGGGTAACCACGGTTGGCGCTGAAACCGTCCTGGTAGAACTCCGAGGTGGTGAAACCACGCACGCTGTATTCGTAGAGGGTCAGGCCGCCGAAGTTGTTTTGCTTGGACACGCCGCCCGCAAATTCCAGGGCGCGTTCCACATTGGTGCTGCCCAGGTCCTTGAGCACCGTGGCGGGAATCACGCTGATGGATTGTGGGATATCGCGCAGGGCTGTGTCGGTTTTAGTCGCGCTGGCCGAACGAGTGGCGCGGTAGCCCTTCACCGGGCCGGTGGCGGATTCATAGGCGTCGGTAGTGACGCTGATGGTATCGAGTTCGACGGTGGTTTCTTCGGCAAAGGCGGGGTCGAGCAGCAAACCCAAGGCCAGGCCAGCCAAGGGGGCAATTCTTCGAGACGGCATGATAGAGCGTTCCAATAGCGATATTGAAACAATATAACATGACTAATGAGAATGAATCGCTGTGAAACATTAACTTACAGGTGCCCGCTAAGGGGCACCTGGACGAGGCGGCTTATTCTTCTTCTTTTACCGGAGCCGGCGGCGGGCGCAGGCCGATTTCCGCCGACAACTTGATCTCTTTACCGTTGCGCATCACCAGGATCGCCACCTTATCGGTCGGTTTGATCCGCGCCACCTGGTTCATCGACTTGCGACCGTCGCCGGCCGGTTCGCCGTTGATGCTCAGTATCACGTCACCCAATTGCAGGCCGGCTTTCTGCGCCGGTCCGTCGCGGAAGATCCCGGCGACTACGATGCCAGGGCGCCCGGTCAGGCCAAACGACTCGGCCAGTTCCTTGGTCAGCGGTTGTACTTCGATCCCCAGCCAGCCGCGAATAACCTGGCCGTGCTCGATGATCGACTTCATCACTTCCATCGCCAGCTTCACCGGGATCGCAAAACCGATGCCCTGGGAGCCGCCGGACTTGGAAAAAATCGCGGTGTTGATACCGGTCAGGTTGCCATTGGCATCCACCAGCGCGCCGCCGGAGTTGCCAGGGTTGATCGCCGCGTCGGTCTGGATGAAATCTTCGTAGCTGTTGAGGCCCAACTGGTTACGGCCGGTGGCGCTGATGATGCCCATGGTCACCGTCTGGCCCACCCCGAACGGGTTGCCGATGGCCAGCGCCACATCACCCACCCGCAAGCCATCGGAACGGCCGAGGGTGATGGAAGGCAGGTTTTTCAAATCGATCTTCAACACCGCCAGGTCCGTTTCCGGGTCGCTGCCCACCACGCGGGCCAGGGTTTCGCGGCCATCACGCAGGGCCACCACAATTTGGTCGGCGCCGGTGGTCACGTGGTTGTTGGTGAGGATGTAGCCTTCGGGGCTCATGATCACCCCGGAACCCAGGCTGGATTCCATGCGCCGCTGCTTGGGCCCGTTGTCACCGAAATAGCGGCGGAACTGCGGATCCTCGAACAACGGATGCGCCGGCTTGTTGATGACCTTGGTGGTGTACAGGTTGACCACCGCCGGAGCGGCAATGACCACTGCGTCGGCGTACGTCACCGGGCCTTGCACCACCGCGCTGGTCTGCGGCGCCTGTTGCAGGTTGACATCAAGGCTGGGTAAGCCCACCCACTGGGGATAACGCTGAATAATCAGCATCGCGATCAGCACGCCAGCCAGCAATGGCCATCCAAAAAAACGCAGTGCCTTGAGCATCAAGTAAGTCCTGACAGGTTGCAGGGGGCGGGAGAGCGCCCATAATGTCGCGCATTATACGAGGCTGCGAGCGCCTCGGAACGGGATATTTAGGAGTCTTTTATGGCCGTCCCCCTTACCACCCTCGTCGAGGAAGCGGACCGCTACCTCGGCAGTGCAAAAATCGCCGACTACTGCCCCAACGGCCTGCAAGTCGAAGGCCGTCCGCAGGTGATGCGCATCGTCAGCGGCGTGACCGCAAGCCAAGCCCTGCTGGACGCAGCCGTTGAAGCCCAGGCCGATTTGATCCTGGTGCACCACGGCTATTTCTGGAAAGGCGAGAACCCCTGCATCACCGGCATGAAGCAGCGCCGCCTGAAAACCCTGCTCAAGCACGACATCAGTTTGCTGGCCTATCACCTGCCGCTGGACCTGCACCCCGACGTCGGCAACAACGTGCAGCTTGCCAAGCAGTTGGACATCACCGTCGAAGGCCCTCTCGACCCGACCAACCCCAAGATCGTCGGCCTGGTCGGCTCCCTCGCCGAACCCCTGTCGCCCCGCGACTTTGCCCGCCGCGTGCAGGACGTCATGGGCCGCGAACCGCTGCTGATCGAAGGCAGCGAAATGATCCGCCGCGTCGGCTGGTGCACCGGCGGTGGCCAAGGCTACATCGACCATGGGATTGCCGCCGGCGTCGACCTGTTCCTCAGCGGCGAAGCCTCCGAGCAAACCTTCCACAGTGCGCGGGAAAACGACATCAGCTTCATCGCCGCCGGCCACCACGCCACCGAGCGCTATGGCGTACAGGCACTGGGCGATTACTTGGCGCGGCGTTTTGCGCTCGAACATCTGTTCATCGACTGCCCCAACCCAATCTGAATGTGGGAGGGGGTTTGACGGCATGGCAGGCCAAACCTGGCGGCATATTCATATACCGTTTCGATCTAGCCAGCTCCCTGAATAGAAGAAGGTGCTGTGCTAGCATGCCTCGCTCGAACACGGCCCGCTGGCCGTCCATAAGATCGTTTTTCCGTGAGTAACCATGGTCGACAAACTGACGCATCTGAAACAGCTGGAGGCGGAAAGCATCCACATCATCCGCGAGGTCGCCGCCGAGTTCGACAACCCGGTGATGCTCTACTCGATCGGTAAAGACTCCGCCGTGATGCTGCATCTGGCACGCAAGGCCTTCTTTCCGGGCAAACTGCCGTTCCCGGTGATGCACGTCGACACCCGCTGGAAATTCCAGGAGATGTACGCGTTCCGCGACAAGATGGTCGAGGAACTGGGCCTGGACCTGATCACCCACGTCAACCCCGATGGCGTTGCGCAGGGCATCAACCCGTTCACCCACGGCAGCGCCAAGCACACCGACATCATGAAGACCGAAGGCCTCAAGCAGGCCTTGGACAAGCATGGTTTCGACGCAGCGTTCGGCGGTGCCCGTCGTGATGAAGAGAAATCCCGCGCCAAAGAGCGCGTGTACTCGTTCCGCGACAGCAAGCACCGCTGGGACCCGAAGAACCAGCGCCCCGAGTTGTGGAACGTCTACAACGGCAACGTCAACAAGGGCGAGTCGATCCGTGTATTCCCGCTGTCCAACTGGACCGAGCTGGACATCTGGCAGTACATCTACCTGGAAGGCATCCCGATCGTGCCGCTGTACTTCGCCGCCGAACGCGACGTGATCGAGAAGAACGGTACGTTGATCATGATCGACGACGACCGCATCCTTGAGCACCTGTCCGACGAAGACAAAGCCCGCATCGTCAAAAAGAAAGTCCGTTTCCGTACCCTTGGCTGCTACCCGTTGACGGGCGCGGTGGAGTCCGAAGCCGAGACGCTGACGGACATCATTCAGGAAATGCTCCTGACGCGAACTTCCGAGCGCCAGGGCCGTGTCATCGACCACGATGGCGCAGGCTCAATGGAAGATAAAAAACGTCAAGGCTATTTCTAAGGGGCTGTCATGTCGCATCAATCTGATTTGATCAGCGAGGACATCCTCGCCTACCTGGGCCAGCACGAGCGCAAAGAGATGTTGCGCTTCCTGACCTGCGGCAACGTCGATGACGGCAAGAGCACCCTGATCGGGCGCCTGCTGCACGACTCCAAGATGATCTACGAAGATCACCTGGAAGCCATCACCCGCGATTCGAAGAAGTCCGGCACTACCGGTGACGACATCGACCTGGCGTTGCTGGTCGACGGCCTGCAGGCCGAGCGTGAGCAGGGCATCACCATCGATGTTGCCTACCGCTACTTCTCCACCGCCAAGCGCAAATTCATCATTGCCGACACCCCCGGCCATGAGCAGTACACCCGCAACATGGCCACCGGTGCCTCCACCTGTGACCTGGCGATCATCCTGATCGACGCCCGCTACGGCGTGCAGACCCAGACCCGTCGCCACAGCTTCATCGCCTCGTTGCTGGGCATCAAGCACATCGTGATCGCCGTCAACAAGATGGACATCAACGGCTTCGACCAGAGCGTGTTCGAGCAGATCAAGGCCGATTACCTGAAGTTCGCCGACGGTATCGCCTTCAAGCCGAGCACCATGGCCTTTGTGCCGATGTCGGCGCTCAAGGGCGACAACGTGGTGAACAAGAGCGAGCGTTCGCCTTGGTACACCGGCCAGTCGCTGATGGAAATCCTCGAAACCGTCGAGATCGCCAACGACCGCAACTACACCGACCTGCGTTTCCCGGTGCAGTACGTCAACCGTCCGAACCTGAACTTCCGTGGTTTCGCCGGCACCCTGGCCAGCGGTATCGTGCACAAGGGCGACGAGATCGTGGTTCTGCCGTCGGGCAAGAGCAGCCGCGTCAAATCCATCGTCACCTTCGATGGTGAGCTGGAACACGCCGGCCCAGGCCAGGCCGTGACCCTGACCATGGAAGACGAGATCGACATCTCCCGTGGCGACCTGCTGGTGCATGCCGACAACGTGCCGCAAGTAACTGACGCCTTCGACGCCATGCTGGTGTGGATGGCCGAAGAACCGATGCTGCCGGGCAAGAAATACGACATCAAGCGCGCCACCAGCTACGTGCCGGGTTCCATCACCAGTATCGTGCACCGCGTGGACGTGAACACCCTGGCCGAAGGCCCGGCGAGTTCGCTGCAATTGAACGAGATCGGCCGGGTCAAGGTCAGCCTCGACGCCGCCATCGCGCTGGATGGTTACGACAGCAATCGCACCACGGGCGCGTTCATTGTTATCGACCGCTTGACCAACGGCACCGTTGCCGCAGGCATGATCATCGCACCGCCGGTCACTCACGGCAGCGCGGCGCAGCATGGCAAGTTGGCGCATGTGGCCACCGAAGAGCGTGCCCAGCGCTTCGGCCAGCAACCGGCCACCGTGCTGTTCAGCGGCCTGTCCGGCGCTGGCAAGAGCACCTTGGCCTATGCGGTCGAGCGCAAGCTGTTCGACATGGGTCGTGCGGTCTTCGTGCTGGATGGTCAGAACCTGCGTCACGACCTGAACAAAGGTCTGCCACAGGATCGTGCCGGGCGTACGGAAAACTGGCGTCGTGCGGCTCACGTGGCGCGCCAGTTCAACGAAGCCGGCCTGCTGACCCTGGCCGCGTTCGTTGCCCCGGATGCCGAAGGCCGTGAACAGGCCAAGGCGCTGATTGGCGGTGATCGTCTGCTGACTGTGTACGTGCAGGCGTCGCCGCTGGTATGCGCCGAGCGTGATCCGCAAGGCCTGTACGCGGCCGGCGGGGATAACATCCCTGGCGAATCCTTCCCGTACGACGTGCCGTTGAATGCCGACCTGGTGCTCGACACCCAGGCGCTGTCGCTGGAAGACAGCGTCAAGCAAGTGCTGGAACTGTTGCGTCAGCGCGGCGCGATCTAAACCTCGCGGCCACAAAAAAAGCCCGCCACCGAGTGATCGGTGGCGGGCTTTTTCACATCTTCAAGATCGGGCGCGGTCAAATGTGGGAGGGGGCTTGCCCTCTATAGCCGTGGGTCAGCTACGACTGCATCAACTGATGCTCCGTCATCGAGGGCAAGCCCCCTCCCACAGGTTGATCATCGTTTGCCTGGGAAGTCTTTATGCAGCTTTTCCAGCAACGCATCCTTGTCTTCCCATAACCGGTTGATCCAGCTCTGGAACGCCAACCGATACTCCCCATCCTGCTCATAATTCTTGCCAATAAACTCGGCCGGAATCTGCACCTCTTCAAACTGCACCACCACGTCCTTCACATTCCCGCATAGCAAATCCCAATAACCAGGACGCCCGCCAGGGTAGTGAATGGTCACATTCACCAGTGACTTCAGTTGCTCGCCCATGGCGTCCAGCACAAATGCGATGCCGCCAGCCTTGGGCTTGAGCAGGTAACGGAATGGCGATTTTTGCTGGGCATGTTTGCCATCAGTAAACCGTGTGCCTTCGGCAAAGTTGAAAATCCCGACCGGGTTGTCGCGAAACTTCGCACAGGTCTTGCGGGTGGTTTCCAAGTCTTTGCCTTTCTTCTCCGGGTGCTTCTCCAGATAAGCCTTGGTGTAGCGCTTCATGAACGGAAAGCCCAGTGCCCACCACGCCAGACCAATCACCGGCACCCAGATCAATTCCTGCTTGAGGAAGAACTTCAGCGGGCGAATCCGTCGATTGAGCACGTATTGCAAGACCATGATGTCGACCCAGCTCTGGTGGTTGCTGGTCACCAGGTACGAGTGTTGATAATCCAGCCCTTCAAGGCCTTTGAGGTGCCAGCGCGTGCGCTGTACCAGGTTCATCCAACCCTTGTTGTTGGTGACCCAGGCTTCGTGGGTGTGGTTCATCAGCCATTCGCTGAAGCGCTTGGCAAACGGCAACGCCTTGAACAGCGCAACGATGAACAGGAACGAACACAGCAGGATCGTGTTCAGCGCCAGCAACAGCGAAGCGATCACCCCGCGCACGGCGGCAGGTAGAAAATCCAGCATTTAGATATCCATTGGTCGGTTGGCGGCTTGGATCGCGGTCAGGGCGATGGTGTACACGATGTCGTCAACCTGGGCGCCGCGGGGCAGGTCGTTGACCGGTTTGCGCAGGCCCTGGAGCATCGGGCCCAGGCTTACGCAATCGGCGCTGCGTTGTACGGCCTTGTGGGTGGTGTTGCCGGTGTTCAGGTCAGGGAAGACGAACACGGTGGCCTTGCCGGCGACCTGGCTGTTGGGCGCCAGTTGTCGGGCTACGTCCTCGTTGGCGGCGGCGTCGTATTGCAGGGGGCCGTCGATCAACAGCGAGCTTTGCTGTTCATGGGCGAGCAGGGTGGCTTCGCGAACTTTTTCCACTTCCTCGCCGCTGGCCGAATCACCGCTGGAATAGCTGATCATCGCCACGCGCGGGGTAATGCCGAACGCCGCCGCCGAGTCGGCGCTTTGCAGGGCGATTTCCGCGAGTTCCGCAGCGCTTGGGTGCGGGTTCATCACGCAGTCGCCGTACACCAGCACCTCTTCGGGGAACAGCATGAAGAACACCGACGACACCAGCGTGCAGCCCGGCGCCGTTTTGATCAGTTGCAGGGCAGGGCGGATGGTGTTGGCGGTGGAGTGGATAACGCCAGAAACCAGGCCATCCACTTCATCCAGTGCGAGCATCATGGTGGCGATCACCACTGTGTCTTCCAATTGTTGCTCGGCCATCGGCGCGTTGAGGCTTTTGCTTTTGCGCAGCGCGACCATTGGTTCGACGTAGCGTTGGCGGATCAGGTCCGGGTCGAGAATTTCCAGGCCTTCCGGCAATTCGATGCCTTGGGCGCGGGCGACGGCTTCCACATCGGCTGGTTTGGCCAGCAACACGCAGCGGGCAATGCCTCGGGCCTGGCAGATGGCGGCGGCCTGGACGGTAAGTGGCTCGCTGCCTTCGGGCAGCACGATGCGTTTGTTGGCGGCCTGGGCGCGTTGGATCAACTGGTAGCGGAACACCGCTGGCGACAGGCGCATTTCCCGTGGTGTGCCGCAACGCTGATGCAGCCAGCGCGCATCAAGGTGGCTGGCGACGAAATCGGTGATGATCTCGGCGCGCTCGCGGTCATCGATGGGGATTTCTTTGTTCAGGTTGTTGAGCAGGTTGGCGGTGTCGTAGGAGCCGGTGCTCACCGACAGCACCGGTAGCCCGGCCTGAAACGCTCCGCGACACAGGTCCATGATGCGCGGATCGGGCAGTGTATCGCTGGTCAGCAGCAGGCCGGCCAGCGGCACGCCGTTGATCGCGGCCAGGCTGACGGCGAGGATGATGTCGTCGCGGTCGCCTGGGGTTACCACCAGCACGCCGGGTTTGAGCAGCTCGACGGTGTTACGCATGGTGCGGGCGCAGATGATGATCTTCGTCATGCGCCGGGTTTCGTAGTCGCCGGCGTTGAGGATCTGCGCGCCCATCAGGTCGGCCACGTCGCGGGTGCGCGGCGCGTTGAGTTCCGGTTGATACGGAATGCAGCCGAGCAGGCGGAAGTCACCGCTGCGCAGTAAAGGCGAATGCTCTTTAAGGCGCGCTGAAAACGCCTCCATGCTTTCGTCGGTTCGCACCTTGTTGAGGATCACGCCGAGTACTTTCGGGTCTTTCGGGCCGCCGAACAGTTGGGCCTGCAATTCCACGCGGCCGGAGAGTTCGGTGAGCACTTCGTTTTCCGGAGCGGAGACCAGGATCACTTCCGCGTCCAGGCTCTTGGCCAGGTGCAGGTTGACCCGTGCCGCATAGCTGGCGTTGCGGGTGGGCACCATGCCTTCGACGATCAGTACGTCCTTGCCCACGGCGGCCTGCTGATAGAGGGTGATGATCTCTTCGAGCAGTTCGTCGAGCTGGCCGTCGCCGAGCATCCGTTCAACGTGTGCCAGGCCCAAAGGCTGTGGTGGCTTGAGGCCGTGGGTGCGTGCCACCAGTTCGGTGGAGCGTTCGGGGCCGGTGTCGCCGGGGTGCGGCTGGGCAATCGGCTTGAAGAAGCCGACTTTCAGCCCGGCCCGCTCAAGGGTGCGCACCAGCCCAAGGCTGATGGAGGTCAGACCCACACCAAAATCGGTGGGCGCGATAAAAAAAGTCTGCATGCGAATTCTCTGGAGGTGCATGGCTTCGGTGGCGCTCTATGGCTGAGTGCCTACCGGGAATCAGGCGTCAAGGTTATCGTTATTCGGGGCTTGCGCACACCAGCCGCAGGCAAAGGGCTGGCCTATTTTTTCCAGACGCTGTGCGGGGTCGATTACCCAGGCGCGGGATTGCCATGGTGGCTGGTGGCGCAGATGCTGGGTGTGGCCGCAGGACAGCTCGGCCACCCAATGCCGTTCTTCGTCCAGATGAAAACCGACGACCGTGACCCTTGATCGGTCCCGTCTGTCCGGGTTCTGTTCGCTTTCGGGCAAATCCTTGTTTAGACTTGTCCGTTCTTCATTCTTATGCAAAAGGTCTCGCCCCATGACGATCGCCGCTAACAAGGCTGTCTCCATCGACTATACCCTGACCAACGACGCTGGTGAGGTCATCGACAGCTCCGCCGGCGGCGCGCCGCTGGTCTACCTGCAAGGCGCAGGTAACATCATCCCAGGCCTGGAAAAGGCACTGGAAGGCAAGGCAGTTGGTGATGAACTGACCGTTGCCGTAGAACCTGAAGATGCCTACGGCGAGTACTCGGCTGAACTGGTCAGCACTCTGAGCCGCAGCATGTTCGAAGGCGTTGACGAGCTGGAAGTGGGCATGCAGTTCCACGCTTCCGCGCCGGACGGCCAAATGCAGATCGTGACTATCCGTGATCTGGACGGCGACGACGTAACCGTCGACGGCAACCACCCTCTGGCAGGCCAGCGCCTGAACTTCCAAGTGAAGATCGTTGCCATCCGCGATGCTTCCCAGGAAGAAGTGGTTCACGGCCACGTTCACGGTGAAGGCGGTCATCAGCACTGATTGATGCGTTAATCAGCTGATAGCAAAAACGCCCCGACTGGTTCGGGGCGTTTTTTTTGCGCTTAAAAAAGCACTGAAGTTCAAATGTGGAAGAGTTGTACTTCAGAAAACAAAAATGCCCCGGACCTTTCGGTACGGGGCATTTCTTAACTGTTTCGCAACCAGGGTTGCGTTGCAGTTGTTACCACTTAGGCAGCAGCAGGAACGCTCAGAGCCTTGATGTGGCCGTTCAGGCGGCTCTTATGGCGAGCGGCCTTGTTCTTGTGGATGATGCCTTTATCGGCCATACGGTCGATAACTGGCACAGCCAGAACGTAAGCTGCTTGAGCTTTTTCAGCGTCTTTGGTGTCGATGGCTTTAACTACATTCTTGATGTAGGTACGAACCATGGAACGCAGGCTGGCGTTGTGGCTGCGACGCTTCTCAGCCTGTTTTGCACGTTTTTTGGCGGAAGGTGTGTTGGCCACCGTCGAGCTCCTCGAAAGACTTTTTAGGAAATAGCAAACAAAATAGGCCGCGAATCATGCCGATGACTTGATGTGTTGTCAAGGGCGGCTGATGCGAACTGCTGAGTGGTCGATCTGAAGAGGCGGGTGATTTATTTCCGGCGCTTGACCTGTAAACTCGCGAGCTTTGGCTCTGTGCTGTTGCAGGCGCGCAGTATCGCATAAGTAGGCGCACAGTTCGCCTGCTCTTTATCTAATAGGCGCAAACTCTTTCAATGAATCTGCTCAAATCGTTGGCCGCCGTCAGCTCTATCACGATGATCTCCAGGGTTCTGGGGTTTGTGCGTGACACCCTGCTGGCACGCATTTTTGGCGCCAGCATGGCCACGGATGCCTTCTTTATTGCCTTTAAATTGCCCAATCTGCTGCGGCGTATCTTCGCGGAGGGAGCGTTTTCCCAAGCATTCGTGCCGATTCTGGCCGAATACAAGACCCAGCAAGGCGAGGAGGCTACCCGCACCTTTATTGCCTACGTCTCAGGCCTGCTGACCCTGGTTTTGATGCTGGTGACTATCCTCGGCATGCTCGCCGCACCTTGGGTGATCTGGGCCACGGCGCCCGGTTTCGCCAATACGCCGGAAAAGTTCGCGCTGACCACTGATCTGCTACGGGTTACCTTTCCTTATATATTGCTGATTTCCCTGTCATCCCTGGCCGGGGCGATCCTCAATACCTGGAACCGTTTCTCGGTGCCGGCGTTTGTGCCGACCCTGCTAAACGTCAGCATGATAATTTTCGCGCTGTTCCTCACCCCGTATTTCGATCCGCCGGTCATGGCGCTCGGCTGGGCTGTATTGGCCGGCGGCCTGGCACAACTGCTCTACCAACTGCCGCACCTGAAAAAGATCGGCATGCTCGTGCTGCCGCGCCTGAATCTTAAGGACACCGGCGTCTGGCGCGTGATGCGCAATATGCTGCCGGCGATCCTCGGCGTATCGGTCAGCCAGATTTCCCTGATTATCAACACGGCCTTTGCCTCGCTGCTGGTATCGGGCTCGGTGTCGTGGATGTATTACGCCGACCGCCTGATGGAGCTGCCGTCCGGCGTGCTGGGCGTGGCCTTGGGCACAATCCTGCTGCCTACCCTGGCGCGCACTTATGCCAGCAAGGACCGGCAGGAGTACTCGCGCATCCTTGATTGGGGCCTGCGCCTGTGTTTTGTCCTGGTGTTGCCGTGTGCCCTGGCGCTGGGCATCCTGGCCGAGCCGCTGACGGTTTCACTGTTCCAATACGGCCAATTCGACGCCCATGACGCCTTGATGACGCAGCGCGCGCTGGTTGCCTACTCCGTCGGCCTGCTAGGCATCATCGTGATCAAAGTGCTGGCGCCTGGCTTTTATGCCCAGCAAAACATCCGTACACCCGTGAAAATCGCGATCTTCACGCTGATCGTCACGCAACTGCTCAATCTGGTGTTTATTGGTCCATTGGCTCATGCCGGCCTGGCCCTTGCGATCAGCGCGGGTGCCTGCATCAATGCGGGCTTGCTGTTTTATCAACTGCGCAAACAGCAGATGTTCCAGCCGCAGCCGGGCTGGGGCATGTTTGCCCTCAAGCTGTTGGTGGCGGTGGCAATGATGTCGGCGGTGTTACTGGGCTTGATGCACTTTATGCCGGCGTGGGACCAAGGCCCTATGTTGGAACGCTTCATGCGTCTGGGCGTGTTGGTTGTCGCTGGCGTGGTGGTGTACTTCGGAATGTTGCTGCTGCAGGGTTTCCGCCTGCGGGATTTCAATCGCAAGTCGTTGAGCTAGAGAGTTTGCCGCGATAAAAGCGGTGTTTTATCGATTCGATCCATTTGCCCTGCGCTGTTGCCTGTCGTCTGAGGCTGGGTGTGGTTATAATCGACCACTTTATGAGCAAGAAGCGCGTTATGCAGCTGGTTCGAGGTCTCCACAACCTGCGCCCCCAGCATCGGGGCTGCGTCGCCACTATTGGCAACTTTGACGGTGTTCACCGTGGTCACCAGGCTATCCTGGCCCGGCTGCGCGAGCGTGCGGTCGAGTTGGGCGTGCCCAGCTGCGTGGTGATTTTTGAGCCACAGCCGCGGGAATACTTTACCCCGGAGACGGCGCCGGCCCGCCTGGCCCGCTTGCGGGACAAGCTGCAACTGCTGGCCGAAGAAGGCGTGGACCGCGTCCTCTGCCTGGCTTTCAACCAGCGCTTGCAAAGCCTCAGCGCCGCCGAGTTCGTCGACCGTATCCTGGTGGATGGCCTGGGCGTGCAGCATCTGGAGGTCGGCGACGACTTCCGTTTTGGTTGCGATCGGGTTGGGGATTTCGAATTCCTGCAGCACGCCGGCGTTACTCAGGGCTTTACCGTTGAAGCCGCGCAAACCGTCGAACTGGACGGCCTGCGTGTGAGCAGCACCCAGGTGCGTAATGCCCTGGCGGCTGCCGACTTCGCCCTGGCCGAGCGTCTGCTGGGTCGCCCGTTCCGCATTGCCGGGCGGGTACTGCACGGCCAGAAGCTGGCGCGCCAACTGGGCACGCCAACCGCCAACGTGCAACTCAAGCGTCGTCGTGTGCCGCTTACCGGGGTTTACCTGGTGAGCGTCGACATCGACGGCCAGCCGTGGCCGGGAGTCGCCAACATAGGCGTCAGGCCCACGGTTGCAGGTGATGGCAAGGCCCACCTGGAAGTTCACCTTTTGGATTTTGCCGGTGATTTATACGACCGGCGTTTGACGGTGGTTTTCCACCAGAAGCTGCGTGAAGAGCAGCGTTTCGCCTCCCTTGAGGCGTTGAAAACGGCGATCAATGCGGATGTCGCCGCCGCCCGTGCACTAGCCGCACCTAGCGCCCATCGCTAACCGAAGAGCCTTAAATGACCGACTATAAAGCCACGCTAAACCTTCCGGACACCGCCTTCCCAATGAAGGCCGGCCTGCCACAGCGCGAACCGCAGATCCTGCAGCGCTGGGACAGTATTGGCCTGTACGGAAAGTTGCGCGAGATTGGCAAGGATCGTCCGAAGTTCGTCCTGCACGACGGCCCTCCTTACGCCAACGGCACGATTCACATCGGTCATGCACTGAACAAAATTCTCAAGGACATGATCCTGCGTTCGAAAACCCTTTCGGGCTTCGACGCACCTTATGTTCCGGGTTGGGACTGCCACGGCCTGCCGATCGAACACAAGGTCGAAGTGACCTACGGCAAGAACCTGGGCGCCGATAAAACCCGCGAACTGTGCCGTGCCTACGCCGCCGAGCAGATCGAAGGGCAGAAGTCCGAGTTCATCCGCCTGGGTGTGTTGGGCGAGTGGGACAACCCGTACAAAACCATGAACTTCAAGAACGAGGCCGGTGAAATCCGCGCCTTGGCAGAAATCGTCAAGGGTGGTTTCGTGTTCAAGGGCCTCAAGCCCGTGAACTGGTGCTTTGACTGCGGTTCGGCATTGGCCGAAGCCGAAGTCGAGTACGAAGACAAAAAGTCCTCGACCATCGACGTGGCGTTCCCGATCGCCGACGACGCCAAGCTGGCCCAGGCATTCGGCCTGGCAAGCCTGAGCAAACCAGCGGCCATCGTGATCTGGACCACCACCCCGTGGACCATCCCGGCCAACCAGGCGCTGAACGTGCACCCGGAGTTCACCTACGCGCTGGTAGACGTCGGTGATCGCCTGCTGGTGCTGGCCGAGGAAATGGTCGAGGCGTGCCTGGCGCGTTACGAGCTGCAAGGTTCGGTCATCGCCACCACCACCGGCTCCGCGCTTGAACTGATCAACTTCCGTCACCCGTTCTATGACCGTCTGTCGCCGGTGTACCTGGCTGACTATGTCGAGCTGGGCTCGGGCACTGGCGTGGTCCACTGCTCGCCCGCCTATGGCGTTGACGACTTTGTGATCTGCAAGAAGTACGGCCTGGTCAACGATGACATCATCAACCCGGTGCAAAGCAACGGCGTGTACGTGCCTTCGCTGGAGTTCTTCGGTGGTCAGTTCATCTTCAAGGCCGACCAGCCGATCATCGAAAAGCTGCGTGAAGTCGGCGCATTGATGCAAACCGACACCATCAAGCACAGCTACATGCACTGCTGGCGCCACAAAACTCCGCTGATCTACCGCGCCACCGCGCAGTGGTTCATCGGCATGGACAAAGAGCCAGCCAGCGGCGATACGCTGCGCAACCGCGCGATCAAGGCCATCGAAGACACCAAGTTCGTCCCGGCCTGGGGCCAGGCGCGCCTGCACTCGATGATCGCCAATCGTCCGGACTGGTGCATCTCCCGCCAGCGTAACTGGGGCGTGCCGATCCCGTTCTTCCTGAACAAGGAAAGCGGCGAGTTGCACCCGCGTACCGTCGAGCTGATGGAAGTCGTGGCCCAGCGCGTTGAACAGGAGGGCATCGAAGCCTGGTTCAAACTGGACGCCGCCGAACTGCTTGGCGACGAAGCGCCGCAGTACGACAAGATCAGCGACACCCTCGACGTGTGGTTCGACTCGGGCACCACCCACTGGCACGTGCTGCGTGGCTCGCACCCGATGGGCCACGAGACCGGCCCGCGTGCCGATCTGTACCTGGAAGGCTCGGACCAACACCGTGGCTGGTTCCACTCCTCGTTGCTGACCGGTTGCGCCATCGACGATCACGCCCCGTACCGCGAATTGCTGACCCACGGCTTCACCGTCGACGAGACGGGTCGCAAGATGTCCAAGTCGCTGAAAAACGTGATCGAGCCGAAAAAGATCAACGACACCCTGGGCGCCGACATCATGCGTCTGTGGGTGGCCTCGACCGATTACTCGGGCGAGATCGCCGTATCGGACCAGATCCTGGCCCGCAGCGCCGATGCCTATCGTCGCATCCGCAATACCGCGCGCTTCCTGCTGTCGAACCTGACCGGTTTCAACCCGGCCACGGACATCCTGCCGGCCGAGGACATGCTCGCCCTGGACCGTTGGGCCGTGGACCGCACCCTGTTGCTGCAGCGCGAGTTGCAGGAACACTACGGCGAATACCGCTTCTGGAACGTGTACTCGAAGATCCACAACTTCTGCGTGCAGGAACTGGGTGGTTTCTACCTCGACATCATCAAGGACCGCCAGTACACCACCGCCGCTAACAGCAAAGCACGCCGTTCGGCGCAGACTGCGCTGTACCACATCAGCGAAGCGCTGGTGCGCTGGATCGCGCCGATCCTTGCGTTCACCGCCGACGAACTGTGGGAATACCTGCCGGGCGAGCGCAACGAATCCGTGATGCTCAATACCTGGTACGAAGGCCTGACCGAACTGCCTGCCGACTTCGAACTGGGCCGCGAGTACTGGGAAGGCGTGATGGCCGTCAAAGTTGCGGTGAACAAGGAGCTGGAAGTTCAACGTGCGGCCAAGGCCGTCGGTGGCAACCTGCAAGCTGAAGTCACCCTGTTTGCCGAGGAAGGCCTGACCGCCGACCTGGCCAAACTGAGCAACGAGCTGCGCTTCGTGTTGATCACCTCCACGGCGAGCCTGGCGCCATTCGCTCAAGCACCGGCTGATGCCGTGGCTACCGAAGTGCCGGGCCTCAAGCTTAAAGTGATGAAGTCCGCCTTTGCCAAGTGCGCCCGTTGCTGGCACTGCCGTGAAGATGTGGGTGTGAACCCTGAGCATCCGGAAATCTGTGGTCGTTGCGTCGACAACATCTCCGGTGAAGGCGAGGTTCGCCACTATGCCTAACGCCAGTCGTTTCGGACGCCTGGGCTTGCTCGTGTTGAGTTTGCTGGTCCTGGTCATTGACCAGGTCAGCAAGGCTCACTTCGAGGGCTCCCTGGAA
Source organism: Pseudomonas arvensis (assembly GCF_056688935.1). Taxonomy (NCBI): domain Bacteria; kingdom Pseudomonadati; phylum Pseudomonadota; class Gammaproteobacteria; order Pseudomonadales; family Pseudomonadaceae; genus Pseudomonas; species Pseudomonas arvensis. The sequence goes on from NZ_CP162038.1 coordinate 871,818, forward strand.
ATGTTCCAGCAGATCGTGGTGATCCCCGATTACTTCAGCTGGACCCTGGCCTACAACACCGGCGCCGCGTTCAGCTTCCTCGCTGATGGCGGTGGCTGGCAGCGCTGGCTGTTTGCCGTTATCGCGCTGGTGGTCAGTGCGGTGCTGGTGGTGTGGCTCAAGCGCCTGGGTCGCGATGACACCTGGCTGGCCGTTGCCTTGGCCCTGGTGCTGGGTGGTGCGCTGGGTAACCTGTACGACCGCATTGCCCTTGGCCATGTAATCGACTTCATCCTGGTGCATTGGCAGAACCGTCATTACTTCCCGGCGTTCAACTTCGCCGACAGCGCCATCACCGTCGGCGCGATCATGTTGGCGCTGGATATGTTCAAAAGTAAGAAAACCGGAGAGACCGTCAATGACTGATCAGGTATTGGCTGAGCAACGCATCGGCCAGAACACGGAAGTCACTTTGCACTTTGCATTGCGCCTGGAGAATGGCGACACGGTCGACAGCACGTTCGACAAAGCCCCTGCGACCTTCAAGGTCGGTGACGGCAACCTGCTGCCGGGTTTTGAAGCGGCCCTGTTCGGTTTCAAGGCCGGCGACAAGCGCACCCTGCAGATTCTGCCGGAAAACGCCTTTGGCCAGCCCAACCCGCAAAATGTGCAGATCATCCCGCGTTCGCAGTTCCAGGACATGGACCTGTCGGAAGGCCTGCTGGTGATCTTCAACGACGCGGCGAATACCGAACTGCCTGGCGTGGTGAAAACCTTCGATGACGCGCAAGTGACGATCGACTTCAACCACCCGTTGGCCGGTAAAACCTTGACCTTTGACGTTGAAATCATCGACGTTAAAGCACTTTGATCAACGCCCCGGTCTAAAATGTGGGAGGGGGCTTGCCCCCGATGGCAGCGGCTCAGTCAAAGATGTATCAATTGACGCGCAGCCATCGGGGGCAAGCCCTCTCCCACTTTTGATCTCTATTGTCAGTTCAGTAGCATCAACTCTGACCCCAGCGCCAGACACGAGGCACAGCATGCAAATCAAACTCGCCAACCCCCGTGGCTTCTGCGCCGGCGTGGACCGTGCGATCGAAATCGTCAATCGCGCCCTGGAAGTCTTCGGTCCGCCGATCTACGTGCGTCATGAAGTCGTCCACAACAAGTTTGTGGTCGAAGACCTGCGCGCACGCGGCGCGATCTTTGTCGAAGAGCTAGACCAGGTGCCGGACGACGTGATCGTCATCTTCAGTGCCCACGGTGTTTCCCAGGCCGTGCGTACCGAAGCAGCAGGCCGTGGCCTCAAAGTGTTCGATGCCACCTGCCCTCTGGTCACCAAGGTGCACATCGAAGTCGCGCGCTACAGCCGCGACGGTCGGGAATGCATCCTGATCGGTCATGCCGGTCACCCGGAAGTCGAAGGCACCATGGGCCAATACGACGCCAGCAATGGCGGCGCCATCTACCTGGTGGAAGACGAGAAAGACGTCGCCAACCTGCAGGTGCACAACCCAGATCGTTTGGCCTTCGTCACCCAGACCACCTTGTCCATGGACGACACCAGCCGTGTGATCGATGCCCTGCGCACCCGTTTCCCGGCCATCGGCGGCCCGCGTAAGGATGACATCTGCTACGCCACCCAAAATCGCCAGGACGCGGTCAAGCAATTGGCTGACGAGTGCGATGTGGTTCTGGTGGTCGGCAGCCCCAACAGCTCCAACTCCAACCGTCTGCGTGAGCTGGCTGAGCGCATGGCTACCCCGGCGTACTTGATCGACGGGGCTGAAGACATGCAGCGCAGTTGGTTCGATGGCGTCCAGCGTATCGGCATCACAGCGGGTGCTTCTGCCCCTGAAGTACTGGTGCGCGGTGTTATCCAGCAACTGCACGCCTGGGGGGCTACCGGCGCTGATGAGTTGGCGGGACGTGAAGAGAACATCACTTTCTCCATGCCCAAGGAGCTGCGGGTTCGCTCACTGCTCTGAATGCCAGGGTGCCGGAGGTACTCCGGCACAACGCCTGTTCGGCTTTATCGCTGCGCAGGCTGATGCGCCCACTGGGCGCCAGCACCACTTGGTGCACACTTTGCGCCGAGTCCTTGGCGCATATGTGCACAGTGCCGGCACGAAAACCTCCCCCTGAAAATACCGGTTCGCCCAACCCGCTGAATCGCACCTGGCTTTTGACCGGGCCATTTCCCACTATCGGCACACGACCGCTGTCCTGGCGCTCCAGCAGCACCGGGTTGTTGTCGTCCAGATGGCCGCGCCCGCTGATGTCCACTATCACCCGCCAACCTCGACTCCAGTCATCGTCCAGTGCGTGAATGACCACCGCGCGGTTACGCGTGATGGCTTCGGTGCGTGCGAAGCGGAGTCCGTTGGTCAGCGATTGCGCCGCGCTTTGTCGCTGCTGTGACTCCAGCAGCCCCGCGAAACCCGGCACTGCCAGATGCGCCAGGATGCCGCTCACGATCAGTCCGAGCAGCAGTTCGATCAGGGTAAAACCTCGTTGTCCCATTGGTCGTCCCTCCGTGGACGTATGCAGAAAGCAGGTTGAGACATAGGTATAGCGCCCGGCGCGGAGTGCCGAATGATGGCCTTCATGTCCAAAGTATTTCCCTTTGTTCCATCGGCAGCGCGGGCGAAAAACCGACGCTAGTCTTGGGCCGCACCGCAGGATTTCCTGCTTTTTTTGCCCTTCGACACGGATGACGACGGTAATGCTTGCCTGCCTGAATACCTGTTTTCCCCACGCTGTAGCACGACATCAAATCGGCATGACGTTGATTGAGGTACTGGTAGCGGTGCTGATTCTCGCGGTCGGCCTGTTAGGCGCGGTGGTGCTCCAGCTCAATGCCCTCAAATACACCGACAGTTCGAGGATGACCAGTCAGGCCAGTTTCATTGCCTACGATATGCTCGACCGAATCCGCGCCAATTCCGGCGCCGACTACTCATCGCCAGGGAGGGTAAGGGCTCCGGCCAATACCGCGACTGCCAGTGTGCGTGACCTGGACCTGCATGATTTCGAGGCCAATATTCGCGGTTTTGCCGGGGAGAGTGCCAAAGGCTCTGTGGTGGTCAGTAGAAATGAGGTGACGGTCAGTATCAGTTGGGATGACCGATCGAGTTCGAATATCCCTGATGCGCGGGAAACCTTTACCCTGACCAGTCGCATCGACCCAGGGCCGGAGGTGGCGCAATGAGGCCTGTGGCGAGGGGTTTCAGCTTGATGGAGTTGCTGCTGGCCCTGGCAGTCGGTTTGGTGCTGGTGCTTGGGGGCAGCCAAGTGGTGATCGGTTCCCGAATGACCCACGCCAGCCAGCAGGCAGCCATGTTGCTGCAGGACGACGCCCGGTTTGCGCTGGGCAAGATGCTTCAGGATATCCGTCAGGCGGGCATGTTTGGCTGTATGGCTACTGCGTTTATCGACAATGCCCCACCGGCCTTTGATCGGCCGGTTGGCTGGAGTGCCGGGGGCGGTTCAACGTCGCTGACACTGTTGACTGCGGACGTGGGTGATGGCGGTGGCAAACCTGACTGGACGGTGTTGTCCGACTGCACGGGTACGGCCTATGCATACGGCGGGACCTCACCTTCGCCAGTTCCCGGGCAGATTCGCTTTGCCATTCGCCAACTCACCTACACCTTCGAGGCCGGCCAGTTAAAGGTCAGCACGCCTGCTGCGCCGGCCAGGGCAGTGTTGGTGGATAACGTGGGGGCGTTCGATCTCAGTTTCGGTGTGGCGGCCGGGCCGACATCGGCGCAGGTAGTGCGCTACGACGCCATGCCGTCTGACGAGTCGTTGATCCGCAGCGTACGCATCCGCATGACGCTGCGAGACCCGACGGGCCGGGTGAAAGATCAAACCTATAGCGTCGTGGCGGCGCTGCGTAACCGTGTGGGGTAGGGCGGTCATGGTGCTGACTGACGGTATTTCTTCGCAGCAGAGGGGAATGGTGCTGCTGATAAGCCTGGTGTTTTTGCTGCTGTTGTCACTGATTGGCTTGTCGTCAATCCAAGGTGCGGTGGCCCAGCAAAAGATCAGCGGCAGCCTGTGGCAACGAAACCAGTCGCTTCAAAACGCCGAAAGCGGCTTGAGGCTGGGAGAGCAGGCGGTGCAGCGAGCGGGTGTCGGGTGGCCGCAGTGCTGGTCGATTGTTACCTGCGCGCCGCCGGACGAGGCGTTTTTGCTGGTGGCTGCAGGGACGAACCCTGTTTCGGCAGTGACCTGGGTTGCCGTCAGGGGAGGGCTCTACGGCATTCAAGCCTTGGGTCCTGGCGTAGGGCTGGCGCATCTGCCGCCTCATGCCTCGGCGGCGGTCTACCGGGTGACGGCGGTCGGGTTCAGCGGCCAGTCGCGCACGGTATTGGAGACTGTATATGCGCGGGTGGAATTGGAAAGTGGCCCGCGGTTTCGGCGGGTGTCATGGCGACAGCTTCAATGAGGAATAGTGGAATGGGCATGGACTGCCGGGGCTTTACCCTGATCGAGTTACTTATCTGCGTAGCGATCATCGCGTTTCTGGCCGGGATCGCTTACCCCGGCTACACCCGTCATGTAAAAAAGGTCTATCGCGCGGAAATTGTCGCGCTACTGACCGAGCAAGCTCAGCACCTTGAGCGTTTTTATACGAGGAACGGCACTTTTATTGACGCCAGCGGCGTCAGCACCGGCAATGATCGCTATAGAATCACCGCTGCGTTGAACCCTCAGGATTTCTACCTGGTCGCTACGCCGGGCGTCGATTCGTTGATGGTGGGTGACCCTTGTGGTGACTTCAGCCTTAGCAGCACGGGTGTGCGGGCCAATCCGGGGGCGGCACCTGAAATGTCGCGCCAGACATGCTGGGGGCAATGATGGGGGTGCTGGATGATTGGGCGCCAGGTGCGCTTGTTCCTATTTATCGGCTGGATCGAATGATGGCTAAGCAACAGCAAGTGGTGATTGTCGGCGGCGGAGTCATTGGCCTGCTGACCGCGTACAACCTGGCGAGCCAGGGGCAGGCGGTGGTCCTGTTGGAGCGCGCCGGTGTGGGGCAGGAGTCTTCATGGGCGGGCGGTGGCATTGTGTCTCCGCTGTATCCGTGGCGCTACAGCCCGTCGGTCACTGCATTGGCCCATTGGTCCCAGGATTTTTATCCGCAACTGGCTGAGCGCCTGTTTGCCGCCACCGGCATCGACCCTGAGGTTCATACCACCGGCTTGTACTGGCTGGACTTGGAAGATGAGGCCGAGGCGCTGGCATGGGCGGTCCGTGAAGGTCGGCCTCTAGGCAAAGTGGATGTGTCGGCCGCCCATGATGCGGTTCCGGTGCTGGGTGGCGGGTATTCCAGCGCGATCTATATGGCTGACGTGGCCAATGTGCGCAACCCTCGCTTGGTCAAATCCCTCAAGGCTGCGTTGTTGGCACTGCCTGGCGTAACTGTTCACGAACAGTGTGAAGTCACTGGATTTGTCATGGAAGGCGACAATGTGGTGGGCGTAAACACTGCAGGGGGGCCGATTGTCGGGGAGCAAGTGGTACTGGCAGCAGGCGCGTGGAGCGGTGAGTTGCTCGGCACGCTGGGCTTGGTGCTGCCGGTGGAACCGGTCAAGGGGCAGATGATTTTGTACAAATGCGCCTCGGACTTCTTGTCGAGCATGGTCCTGGCCAAGGGCCGTTATGCCATACCCCGGCGCGACGGGCATATTCTCATTGGCAGTACCCTGGAACACGAGGGCTTCGACAAGACCCCCACCGATACTGCGCTGGAAAGTCTCAAAGCCTCGGCTGTGGAGCTGATTCCCGCCCTGGCAGACGCCGAAGTAGTGGGGCATTGGGCCGGTTTGCGCCCAGGCTCACCGGAAGGTATTCCCTATATCGGCCAGGTTCCCGGCTTTAAAGGGCTGTGGCTCAATTGCGGGCATTACCGCAACGGCCTGGTACTGGCGCCGGCGTCCTGTCAGTTGTTTGCAGACTTGCTGCTGGGGCATGCGCCGATCATCGATCCTGCGCCTTACTTGCCTGAAGGTCGCATCAGCGCTGTATAGACTTCGGTCCCTGCTCCAGATGCGCCTGAGTGCAATACCACTCCTGGCGCAAGCTTAGGGCGCGATCCTGTGGCAGGTGCACGCCGCAGTGGGCGCAACGCACCATCAACGCAGCGTCAGGCTCGTTGTTGCGTTGCTGCTTGGCGGCCGGGTTTTTGAATTTGCGCCAGAACCATACCGCGGCAGCAATAACGGCAATCCAGAACAGAAGACGAAGCATGATGGGCGGTTTCTCGATAAGGAATGCGCCAGTTTAGCCAAGGACGTGGCAGACGCACAGCGCAATAATACTGCCCATAAAAAAGGAGCCCCGAGGGGCTCCTTTTTTGCGTTGCATCGACAGATCAGTCGAACACACCGAAGGTCATGTAGCTGAACCACGAGCGGTCCTGGTTGTTGCCCAGAGCCTCTGGCTCTTCTTCTTCGATCACGTCGCCGTTCTCGTCGTGCGGCTTGAGCTCCGACGGAATGGCTTCCTTGGCGTCCTGGTATTGTTTGATCACGTCCTGATTGGCGCGGGTTTCGCCCGGCGGCAACGGAGGGCGCGACTCGATCAGGCCCAGGGTGTACTTGCTCAGCCACGAACGGTTGTCGGCTTCGGCAACCTGAGGCACGAACTGGCCGTCTTTCAGGCTAGGGTGATCCGGGTAGTTGAGCTTGAGGGTCTCCAGGCTGGTGTTGGCCAGATCGTCCAGGTGCAGCCGCTGGTAAGCCTCGGTCATCACTGCCAGGCCGTCACCCACGGAAGGGGTTTCCTGGAAGTTCTCTACGACATAGCGGCCACGGTTGGCGGCAGCCACGTACGCCTGACGGGTCAGGTAGTAGTGAGCTACGTGGATTTCGTAGGACGCCAGCAGGTTGCGCAGGTAGATCATGCGCTGCTTGGCGTCCGGCGCGTAGCGGCTGTTCGGATAGCGGCTGGTCAACTGGGCGAACTCGTTGTAGGAGTCGCGGGCAGCACCTGGGTCACGCTTGGTCATGTCCAGCGGCAGGAAGCGCGCCAGCAGGCCAACGTCCTGGTCGAACGAGGTCAGGCCCTTGAGGTAGTAGGCGTAGTCCACGTTCGGGTGTTGCGGGTGCAAGCGGATGAAGCGCTCGGCGGCGGACTTGGCAGCTTCCGGCTCGGCGTTCTTGTAGTTGGCGTAGATCAGCTCAAGCTGAGCCTGGTCGGCGTAGCGCCCGAACGGATAACGCGACTCCAGTGCCTTCAGCTTCGCTGTGGCGCTGGTGTAGCTATTATTGTCCAAGTCTTTCTGTGCCAGTTGGTACAGCTCGACTTCGCTCAGGTTTTCGTCGACGACGTCCTTTGTTGACGAGCAAGCAGCAGTCATGGCGAGGATGGCGATCAGCAGCAGGTGTTTCACTTGCATGGCGGCTTGCGTCCCTATGACGGCCGCTGTCTTGGGCGGGGCCGTCCTGTTATGATGAGCGCCCCGTTGAAAGCCTCGGGGCAAAAGACGCCGTATTTAACCACAAGCGCGCAGCCGAAACCAAAGGCTGTGCCACGCCTAGTCTGAGCATGTCCGATAAAATTGAACTTCGCGCAGAGGTGCCGTCCGAATTGGGCGGCCAACGCCTCGATCAAGTCGCCGCACAATTATTCGCTGAGCACTCGCGCTCGCGCCTTTCCGCCTGGATCAAAGACGGCCGCCTGACTGTGGATGGAGCGGTTATCCGCCCGCGAGACATAGTTCATGGCGGTGCGATTCTTGAGCTGACTGCCGAGCAGGAAGCCCAGGGAGAATGGGTCGCCCAGGACATCGAGCTGGATATCGTCTATGAAGACGACGACATCCTGGTCATCAACAAACCCGCAGGCCTGGTGGTTCACCCGGCGGCCGGGCACGCTGATGGCACCTTGCTCAATGCCCTGTTGCACCATATCCCCGACATCATCAACGTGCCGCGCTGCGGGATCGTGCACCGTCTGGACAAGGACACCACCGGCCTGATGGTGGTCGCCAAGACCATTCAGGCGCAGACGCAACTGGTTACGCAGTTGCAGAGCCGTAGCGTCAGCCGGATCTACGAGTGCATCGTGATCGGCGTGGTCGTCGCGGGTGGCAAGATCAACGCCCCCATCGGTCGCCACGGCCAGCAGCGCCAGCGCATGGCGGTAATGGAAGGCGGCAAGCAAGCCGTGAGCCACTACCGTGTGCTGGAGCGTTTCCGTTCCCACACTCACGTGCGGGTCAAGCTGGAAACCGGTCGTACTCACCAGATCCGCGTGCACATGGCCCACATCAACTTCCCGTTGGTCGGCGATCCTGCCTACGGTGGCCGCTTCCGCATTCCGCCTGCGGCCAGCCAGACCATGGTCGAATCGCTCAAGACGTTCCCGCGCCAGGCACTGCATGCACGTTTCCTGGAGCTGGATCATCCGACGAGCGGTAAGCGCATGAGTTGGGAATCGCCACTGCCGGACGATTTTGTCTGGTTGCTGTCGCTGCTCAAACAGGACCGCGAGGCGTTTGTCGGATGAGTGACCGGCTGATACCTGACTGGCCCGCGCCGGCTCGGGTAAAGGCTTGTGTCACCACCCGTGCGGGTGGCGTCAGCATGGCGCCATTCGACAGCCTCAACCTGGGCGATCATGTCGAGGACAGCCTGGAGGCTGTCCTTGAAAACCGCCGTCGTCTCAGCGACGCCTTTGCTATTAAGCCGGCCTGGCTGCGCCAAGTCCATGGGGTGAGCGTGGTCGAGGCCGATCCTGGTCACACGGCTGAAGCTGATGGCAGTTGGACCAGCACCCCTGGCATCGCCTGTACCGCTATGACTGCCGATTGCCTGCCCGCGTTGTTCTGCAACCGTGCCGGGACTCGCGTCGCTGCGGCCCATGCCGGTTGGCGTGGGTTGGCGGCCGGTGTGTTGGAGGCTGCTTTCGAAAGCCTGGAGACTGAACCTGCCGACGTATTGGTCTGGCTGGGTCCGGCAATCGGTCCGAAAGCCTTTGAAGTCGGCCCGCAAGTGCGTGAAGCGTTCATGCAGCAACTGCCGATCACGGCCGAAGCTTTTGTGCCGAGCCATAACCCTGGCAAGTTCATGGCAGACATCTATCAACTGGCCCGCCTGCGCCTTGCCGCACGGGGTGTCACGGCTGTCTACGGTGGTGGTCTGTGCACGGTGACCGACCCGCAATTCTTTTCTTACCGGCGCAGCCCGCGCACCGGTCGATTTGCCTCCCTTATCTGGCTCGAACGCTAGACTCTCCTGACTTACGTCAACTGTCCGTGGCTTGAATCTTCCAGAATCCCCCCCATCTATAAGGGTATCTGGCAGGTTTCTTCATTCAGGAATGTTTTATAGCTCCGGCCTGCTCAAAAGGAAGGTGACTAATGCGTATTGATCGTTTAACCAGCAAATTACAGTTGGCCTTATCGGACTCCCAATCGTTGGCGGTAGGTCTCGACCACCCGGCCATCGAGCCTGCGCACTTGATGCAGGCACTCCTGGAGCAGCAAGGTGGTTCTATCAAGCCCTTGCTGATGCAGGTGGGCTTTGATGTCAGCAGCCTGCGCAAGGAATTGAGCAAGGAGCTCGACCAACTGCCAAAAATCCAAAACCCAACCGGCGACGTGAACATGTCGCAGGACTTGGCGCGTCTGCTCAACCAGGCCGACCGCCTGGCCCAGCAGAAGGGTGACCAGTTCATCTCCAGCGAACTGGTACTGCTCGCCGCCATGGACGAGAACAGCAAGCTCGGCAAATTGTTGTTGGGCCAGGGCGTGAGCAAGAAAGCCCTGGAGAACGCCATCAACAACCTGCGTGGCGGCGACGCAGTAAACGACCCTAACCACGAGGAGTCGCGCCAGGCCCTGGACAAGTACACCGTCGACCTGACCAAACGCGCCGAAGAAGGCAAGCTTGACCCGGTGATCGGCCGTGACGATGAGATTCGTCGCACTATCCAGGTCCTGCAGCGTCGCACCAAGAACAACCCGGTGTTGATCGGTGAGCCTGGCGTGGGTAAAACCGCGATTGCTGAAGGCCTGGCCCAACGCATCATCAATGGTGAAGTGCCGGACGGCCTTAAAGGCAAGCGCCTGTTGTCCCTGGATATGGGCGCGTTGATCGCCGGTGCCAAGTTCCGTGGCGAGTTCGAAGAACGCCTCAAATCCCTGCTCAATGAACTGTCGAAGCAGGACGGGCAGATCATTCTGTTCATCGACGAACTGCATACCATGGTCGGCGCCGGTAAAGGCGAGGGCTCCATGGACGCTGGCAACATGCTCAAGCCCGCCTTGGCGCGGGGCGAGTTGCATTGCGTCGGTGCAACGACGCTCAACGAGTACCGCCAATATATAGAGAAGGACGCGGCTCTTGAGCGGCGCTTCCAGAAAGTGCTGGTAGAAGAGCCTAGTGAAGAAGACACCATCGCGATCCTGCGTGGCCTGAAAGAGCGCTATGAGGTCCACCATAAGGTGGCGATTACTGATGGTGCGATCATTGCGGCGGCCAAATTGAGTCATCGCTATATCACCGATCGTCAGTTACCGGACAAGGCCATCGATTTGATCGACGAAGCGGCCAGCCGCATTCGTATGGAAATCGATTCCAAGCCGGAAGTGCTCGACCGCCTTGATCGGCGCCTGATTCAACTGAAAGTCGAATCCCAGGCCCTGAAGAAAGAAGAGGACGACGCGGCGAAGAAACGTCTGGAAAAACTCCAGGAAGAAATCGTGCGCCTGGAACGCGAGTACTCGGACCTTGAAGAAATCTGGACCTCGGAAAAAGCCGAAGTGCAGGGCTCTGCGCAGATCCAGCAAAAGATCGAGCAGTCCCGCCAGGAACTGGAAGCCGCTCGCCGCAAGGGCGACCTGAACCGCATGGCCGAGTTGCAGTACGGGGTCATCCCGGACCTGGAGCGCAGCCTGCAAATGGTCGACCAGCACGGCAAGTCTGAAAACCAGTTGCTGCGCAGCAAGGTGACCGAGGAGGAAATCGCCGAAGTCGTCTCCAAGTGGACCGGCATTCCGGTGTCGAAAATGCTCGAAGGCGAGCGCGACAAGCTGTTGAAGATGGAGCATCTGTTGCACCAGCGCGTGATCGGCCAGGAAGAGGCGGTTGTGGCAGTGTCCAACGCGGTACGACGTTCGCGCGCCGGGTTGTCCGACCCGAATCGTCCGAGCGGCTCGTTCATGTTCCTCGGCCCGACCGGCGTGGGTAAAACCGAGCTGTGCAAGGCGCTGGCCGAATTCCTCTTTGATACTGAAGAGGCCATGGTGCGGATCGATATGTCCGAGTTCATGGAGAAACACTCGGTGGCCCGTCTGATCGGCGCACCACCAGGCTATGTGGGCTACGAGGAGGGCGGTTACCTGACCGAAGCCGTGCGACGCAAGCCTTACTCGGTGATCCTGCTGGATGAGGTCGAGAAGGCGCATCCGGATGTGTTCAACATCCTGCTGCAAGTGCTGGAAGATGGTCGATTGACGGACAGCCACGGGCGTACTGTGGACTTTCGCAACACGGTAATCGTGATGACCTCCAACCTGGGCTCGTCGCAGATCCAGGAGCTGGTAGGGGACCGTGAGGCTCAGCGCGCTGCTGTCATGGACGCGTTGACCTCGCACTTCCGCCCGGAATTCATCAACCGGGTCGACGAAGTGGTGATCTTCGAGCCCTTGGCGCGGGATCAGATTGCGGGCATTACCGAGATACAGTTGGGGCGCCTGCGCAGTCGTCTGGCTGAGCGCGAACTGTCGCTGCAGCTGAGCCGCGAGGCGTTGGACAAGCTCATCGCGGTTGGTTACGACCCGGTGTATGGCGCACGGCCTTTGAAGCGTGCGATTCAGCGCTGGATCGAGAACCCGCTGGCGCAGTTGATCCTTTCTGGCAGTTTTATGCCGGGTACCAGCGTCGAAGCCACTGTGGAAAACGACGAAATCGTCTTCCACTGAGCCTGAACAGCAGGCAAATAAGAGAAGGCCCCGCATCGCGGGGCCTTTTTTTTCGTTAGGGCGTTGAACTGTAAGGAAAAGGCTTGTAAAGTGCGCCCCGCAGCAACGTCAGCCCACGGGTTTCTTCTCCCCAAGAAGAAATCAGAAAGAAGCGCAAATCATTGTCTTAAAAGCAATTTAAAGGGTTGACAGGGGTTTTTAAGATTGTAGAATAGCGCGCCTCAGAGACGCTAACGTAGCGATACGGACAGGGTCGAAGAGGAAGGTTACAGAGCAGTAAAAGTTGTACTTTGAAATATGTAGTTCCGTGATAGCTCAGTCGGTAGAGCAAATGACTGTTAATCATTGGGTCCCAGGTTCGAGTCCTGGTCACGGAGCCAATTTCAAACCGGGGTATAGCGCAGTCCGGTAGCGCGCCTGCTTTGGGAGCAGGATGTCGGGAGTTCGAATCCCCCTACCCCGACCATATTTGGGTCGTTAGCTCAGTTGGTAGAGCAGTTGGCTTTTAACCAATTGGTCGTAGGTTCGAATCCCACACGACCCACCATTTTTGAGACCAGTTAGCGCTGGAATCGAATCTTAAGATCAGAGGCCAAAAGCGCTGATCGAAGAAGGCGACTGAAAGGTCGCCTTTTTTTTACCGGGGTATAGCGCAGTCCGGTAGCGCGCCTGCTTTGGGAGCAGGATGTCGGGAGTTCGAATCCCCCTACCCCGACCATATTAAAAATCCTCGTATCGAAAGATACGGGGATTTTTTTTGCGTGCGCAAAACTCAAGTGCCCTGAAAAGCTGATGTGGGAGGGAGCTTGCTCCCGATGCAGTGGTTCAGTTACCAAATACTTGGCTGACCCACCGCTATCGGGAGCAAGTCCCTCCCACATGGTTTTATGGTGTTAGTGAAGCTTCAGGCGCGGCTCAGTCCCGCGTCCAATCTTGCTGCCCAGCATCAACATCGCGGTGCGGAAGAAGCCATACAGCGCCATCTGGTGCATGCGATACAGCGACACATAGAACATCCGCGCCAGCCAACCCTCCAGCATCACGCTGCCGGTCAAGTTGCCCATCAGGTTACCCACAGCGGAAAAGCGCGACAGCGAGATCAGCGAGCCATAGTCGGTGTACTTGTACGACGGCAGCTCCTTGCCCTCGATGCGCAGCTTCAACGACTTGGCCAGCAACGACGCCTGCTGGTGAGCCGCCTGGGCCCGTGGCGGCACGTTGCGGTCGGTGCCCGGTTGCGGGCAGGCGGCGCAGTCGCCGAAGGCAAAGATATTTTCGTCGCGGGTGGTTTGCAGCGTCGGCAGTACTTGCAGCTGATTGATACGGTTGGTTTCCAGGCCATCAATGTCCTTGAGGAAGCCTGGTGCGCGAATCCCGGCAGCCCACACCTTAAGGCTGGCCGGAATCACCTGGCCGCTACTGGTAATCAGTGCATCGGCGGTGACTTCGCTGACAGCCGAGTTGGTCAGCACGGTCACGCCGAGCTTCTCCAGGGTTTTATGCACGGGCCCGCCGATACGCTCCGGCAGGGCAGGCAGCACCCTTGGACCAGCTTCGATCAAAGTGATGTGCATGTTTTCCGGCTTGATCCGGTCCAAGCCATACGCCGCCAGCTCATGGGCGGCATTGTGTAGCTCTGCCGCCAGCTCGACCCCGGTGGCGCCAGCGCCGACGATGGCGACGCTGATCTGTTCAACGGCATCGGTCTGCCCGGCATGGGCACGCAGGTAGTGGTTCAGCAGTTGCTGGTGAAAGCGCTCGGCCTGTTTGCGGGTATCGAGGAACAGGCAGTGTTGCGCCGCGCCTTCGGTGCCGAAATCGTTGGTGGTACTGCCGACCGCAATCACCAGGCTGTCATAGCCCAGCACGCGCGCAGGCACCAGTTCGCGGCCCTCTTCGTCGAGGGTGGCGGCCAGTTGGATTTTCTTCTGCTCACGGTCGAGCCCGCTCATACGCCCCAGTTGGAACTCGAAGTGGTTCCATTTGGCTTGGGCGACGTAATTGAGTTCGTCTTCCGAAGAGTTAAGCGAGCCGGCAGCCACTTCATGCAGCAGCGGCTTCCATATATGGGTCAGGTTGGTGTCCACCAGCGTGACGCTGGCGGTGCCGCGCTTGCCCAGAGTCTTACCCAGGCGGGTAGCCAACTCCAGGCCGCCGGCGCCGCCGCCGACGATAATAATACGATGGGTCATGGGGATATCTCGCAAGGCTAAAAGAAATCGGAGCAGTTACCCCCGCGAGCGCCAGGCAGCTCATAGCGTCAGGTAACTCAAAAGGCGGCTCAGCAGACCGAGCCCGATCACCACTACCAGCACCACACCAAGGAGCAGCCACGGCCGGAAAGGCTTGCGCTCGACTCGGTTCTGGGAGAGTTGCAGGTACTCTTCGACATGCTGTTGGTCGTCGGGGTTCAGGCGGCTGGTCATAGAAGGCCTCGTCAGGTAGACGTTGCAAAAGGGCGCCACGTTACAGTCGGGGTGGGATCAGAGGCTGATGCCCACGTCGAACACTATGCTGCGCCCCAGGTTGTTGCGCAAGAAATCCGGCGCGTCCGGGTGAGCGAACAGCACCCGTGCAAACGTCGGCCCGACCAGCGACAGCGAGCGCCACCCCTGGCGCAGATACTCGGTGGGCGGTGGAAAGTGGCTGTTGAGGTCCAGCACTTCGCGCTTGAGGCTGGTGAAGGCGACGATATCCAGCTCGCCCAGGTCCATCCCGCGCTCTTTATAGTTGTGCGCTTTTTTGCGCAGTGTGGGCCCCAGGCGCAGCAGGAATTCATGGGCGGGAATGCGTCGCGGCTTGGCTTCGCGCCGAACCAGTTGGCTGAGGGAGAAGGCACTGCGTCGGCGTAGCAATTCATCGCGCCATTCGTCGTTGAGTCGCCGCCCTTCATCCAGTACAAAAAACACCTCGAAACTGGCATCACGAAACAATACATCCGGGGGCTCTTGCCCCGCAGCGTGAAACTCTTCGGCGCGGTAGGGCACGTTCAAGCCTTGTAGCAGGCGCTGGCAGACCCAACGCTCACGCTCCCATTTGCGGGCATTGGACAGGAATGCGTTGGCTTGTTCGGCTGCTACGGTGAGCAGGCGCAAATAATCTGAGTCATCCATGCTTGCAGCTTAGCGTCCAAATGATGACTGCAGGAAGTCTCACTGCAAAAGGGCGGTGTAGACTGACGACTCGACTTCAACTCCTGCAAAGAGGTGTGCGGTGAGCTTTTTTGCCTTGGTAGTTCACCCATGATCAGTGCCGCAGTGTTGGCGCCCGCAACCCTCGGCATCGGTTGGCTGCTGTACGCACCGGTACTGCTGTGGGCCGCTGTGCATTCGCCATGGGTTGAATTGTTCGCCGACCGGCGGCGCCAGCATCTGCTGTTCGGTACGGTGTTCGCGTTGTTCATGTTGTGGCTGGTGCGGCGCGATTTCGATACCGGTGTGTCTTACCACTTTATCGGCATGACCGCCGTGACCCTGCTGCTGGATTGGCCCCTGGCAATCGTAGGGGGCTTTGCCGCCCAGTTCGGTTTGATGCTGCTGGGGCGTCAGGATCTGGTAGCCCTTGGTATCAACGGCCTGCTGCTGATCGTGCTGCCGGTGCTGGTCACCGAAGGTTGCGCGGTGCTGGTCGAGCGTGCGCAACCGCGTAATCCTTTTGTGTATATCTTCTGTTCGGGTTTTTTTGCCGCCGCGCTGTCGGCCTTGTTCTGTCTTCTGCTGGGGCTGGGTTTACTGTGGTTTGACGGACGTTTTGCAATGCCCGAATGGCTGGAAGATTTTGTCGGCTACCTGTGGCTCATCATCTTTCCCGAGGCATTTATCAACGGCATGGTCGTCAGCGCTCTGGTGGTGTTCTGTCCGGAATGGCTGGAGACCTTCAACCGCACCCGCTACCTCTCGGCGCCCTGGAACGATGACGAATCGCAGCGTTGATCCAGATCAAATCCAGTACAAGCAAGCAGGCCCATGCTCAGCCAAATTTTAGATGAGTAAGGCGGGAGCACGGATCATGGGTGTGTATGAGTGGGCACGGCAGGAGTTGCGCAAAAGCCAGGATTCGGCGCAGGAAATCGGTTTTGACCCAGGCTTGACCCTGCGCGCCATGCTCAGTGCGGTGGTGCAGCAGAGCAAGGGCGTGCGCAGTTTTGAAGACCTGGCCGACGAGCTGCAATACCTTGCAGAGAACCTCGACGACCAGCAGGAATACGCCTTTATGCGGCCTTAATGGCGCGGCGACAGGTCTTCGGAAAACAGCTCGTCTTCGGCATCCGGGGCCACGGGAATCTTGTGCTCTTCAGCGGCCCAGGCGCCCAGGTCGATGAGTTTGCAGCGGTCCGAGCAGAACGGCCGGTTGAGGTTGTCGGTTTTCCATTCCACGGGTGCGCCGCAGGTTGGGCAGTCGACGGTCAAGGGTTGGCTCATGATCGGCCTCCACGCAAAGTAAGGTAAAAGTGGTGCAGTCGCTCGACCTCGATGTGCAGCCAGGCGAGGTCCTGGTCATTGACCAGCACGTCATCGGCATGGTTCAGGCGGTCTTCACGGCTGGACTGAGCCTTGAGGATCGCCTGCACCTGTTGCTCGCTGATGCCGTCGCGCTGCAGGGTACGCTGAATCTGCAGCGATTGCGGCACGTCGATCACCAGGATGCGCTGGGTCATGCTGTATTGGCCGGATTCGATCAGCAGCGGCGACACCAGGATCGCGTATGGCGAGCGCGCGCGCGCCAGGTGGCTGCGAATCTCCTCGCCGATCAGCGGGTGCAGCAAGCCTTCCAGCCATAGGCGCTCTTCGGGTACTTCAAAGATCAGCTTGCGCAACGCGGCGCGGTCCAACTGGCCGTCGTGCTGCAGCACGCCGCCGCCAAAGTGTTCGACGATGCGGGCCAGCGCCGGCCGGCCAGGCTCGACTACCCAGCGGGCGGCGTGGTCAGCGTCGACCAGGTCGATGCCCAGGTCGATAAAGTGCTGGGCCGCCGCGCTTTTACCGCTGCCGATGCCGCCGGTGAGGCCGAGAATCCAGGGTGTTGCAACAGAAGTGGTCATCTGAAACCGACAGACTGCAAATAGAAGTCGGTTATTTGACCACCCCAGAGCAATGCAATCCAGCCGGCAATTGCCAGATACGGACCAAATGGCATCGGTGCCGACGCCTGGGTCTTGCGTACGCGCATCAGGATCAGCCCGCTAAACACGCCTACCAGCGACGACATAAACAGCGTCATCGGCAAAATCTGCCAGCCACCCCAGGCGCCTAGCAAGGCCAGTAACTTGAAGTCACCGTGGCCCATGCCGTCCTTTCCGGTGACCAGCTTGAACAGCCAGAACACGCTCCATAGGCTCAGATAGCCGATCACCGCGCCCCAAAGGGCATCGGGCAATGTGGTCAATAATTCAAAACTGTTGACGATCAACCCCAGCCACAGCAACGGTAGCACCAGCACATCCGGGAGCAACTGGTGGTCTGCGTCGATCAAACTCATCGCCAGTAGCCCCCAGCTCAACAGCAGTACTGCTGCCGCTTGCCAGCCCAAGCCGAAATGCCAGGCGACCCAGGCCGAGATCAGCGCGCACGTAAGTTCGGTTAACGGGTAGCGGGCGCTGATGGCGCCGTGGCAATGAGCACAGCGTCCCCGGAGTATCAGGTAGCTGAGCACGGGGATATTTTCCCAGGGCCGGATTGGGTGATCACAGTGCGGGCAGCAGGAATTTGGGCGCATCAGGTTGTAGGTCGGCCCTGCAGGCTCGGCAGGCAAACCGAGCACTTCATGGGCCTGGGCGCGCCATTCCCGTTCGAGCATTTTTGGCAGGCGCCACACCAGCACATTGAGAAAACTGCCGACGATCAGCCCCAGTACCGATGCTAACGCCACAAATGCCCAGGGGGACTCACTCAACAGCAGGTTCAAAATGCGCTCCCCAGTTGGAAGACCGGCAGGTACATGGCGATGACCAGTGCTGCGACGATGCCTCCCAGAACCACCATGATCAGCGGTTCCATCAGGCTGGTGAGGCTATCGACCTGGTTGTCCACGTCGGTCTCATAGTGGTTGGCGACTCTTTCCAGCATCTGTTCCAGCATGCCCGATTCTTCGCCGATTGCCGTCATCTGGATCGCCATGCCGGGAAACAGACCGCTGTTGGCCATGGATTGATTCAACTGCATGCCAGTGGATACATCGTGACGCATATGTTCGATTGCCTGTTTGAACGGAGCATTGCCCACGGCGCCGGCGACTGAGTCCAATGCCTGTACCAGTGGAACACCGGCGGCAAAGGTGGTGGAAAGCGTGCGGGCGTAGCGGGCCGCGGCGGATTTTGTCAGCAGTTTGCCTGCCAGGGGCGCTTTCAACAAACCGGTGTCCAGCCAATATCTGAAACCTGGCGATGTCCGATAGGCCTTCCGCAACCCCATGGCTGCGAAGGCAATGCCCAAGACCAGCATCCACCAGGCTTGCTGCATGAATGCCGACAGGGCGATCACCTGCAAGGTAAACGCCGGCAGCTTGCCGCCGACCCCGGCGAACAGCGTCTGGAACTGCGGCACGACGTGGACCAGCAGTACGCCGGTGACCAGGCTGGCAACCACCAGCACCGCAATGGGGTATGTCATGGCCTTTTTGACCTTGGCCTTGAGTTGCTCATTCTTTTCGCGATGGATCGCCACACGCTCCAGCAGGGTCTCCAATGCGCCGGCCTGCTCGCCAGCGGCTACCAGGTTGCAGTACAGCTCATCGAAGTAGCGCGGCTGTTTGCGCAGTGCGTCGGCCAGGCTGGCGCCAGCTGCGACCTGCTGTTTGAGCCCCTGCACCAGCTCACGCACGGCGCGGTTGTCGAAGCCTTCGTTGATGATGTCGAAGGCTTGCAACAGGGGAATTCCGGCGTTCAGTAGCGTAGCCAGTTGGCGCGTGAGCAGGGTGATGTCAGCCGCCTTGGCCGACTGGGCCAGGCCTGGCAGCATCGGGGATTGCTTGCGCACGCGACCTGGGCTGATCCCTTGCAGGCGCAGTTGTGCCTTGACCAGGGCAGGGTTGTGCCCTTTGGTCTTCCTGGACACACTGCGTCCTTTGCGGTTGATGCCTTCCCAAGCGTAGATCGTTGAAGGGTTGTTCATGTCGCGGTTCCGCATACAAGTCATCGAAGATTTATAGCGTAGTCAGGTGACGGATCCGGGCATGCCGATGGCGCCGGATAAAATGTCAGAATGTGCGTCTTGTGCGCGATTGACCGCTTGCGGGTGAGTACACTGGCGCCGCTGAAAAAAACGGGGTGCAGGACGCGCCTTGTCATGAGTTTTATTCTGGAGAGTGAATGTGATGAGTCAGAAAGGCTTTACCTTGATCGAGTTGTTGATCGTCGTGGCAATCATCGGCATTTTGGCCACCATCGGCCTGCCGATGTACACCACACACCAGGCCAAGGCCAAGTTCACTGCCGGCTTGGCTGAAATTACCGCGTTGAAGGCCGGTTATGAGGACACTATCAACCAGGGCACCGTACCCACCGTGACCTTGATCGGTGGCACCAGCCCCACCGCCAACTGCAAAATCGAGGTCGCGGGCGACGTTGCTACGGGCGCGGGCTCCATCAGTTGCGAAATACTCGACGCGCCAGCGCCGGTGCTGGGCAAGACCATCAACCTGACGCGCAGCGCCACCACCGGTTGGAAGTGCACTACAACCGCTGAAGAGAAATATGCCAGCAAGGGTTGCAGCGCTGGCGGTGCATAACTGCTGAACCATCCACAGGGACTAGAGGTGGCCGATGGCGTTATCCGTACGGCAGCGAGGCGGGGCTTTCCTGGTAGCAGTGGTGTGCTTGCTGACGATTGGGGTTTGCGCACCGTTTGGTGGGCATGATCTGCAGCGTGTAATGCAGATTGCCATTGGGCTCTGCGCGGTGCTGTACGGGTTGTCGGTTTCCGCGCTTGAACCCTTGGTGGACAGGCACACGGCCTGGGGCCTGGCGCTGATTATTGCGCTGGGGCTGCTGTCTTCGGCGCATGCCCATCAGCCGCTCTGGGCATTCACCGAAGTGGCGTTGCTGGTCAGCTGCGCGGCAATCGCCGTAGCGTTTGCCTTGCTCCGCCGGCACGGTGGGGGCGCGATGGATCGTGTGCTGATCCTGGTTGT
Organism: Pseudomonas arvensis; assembly: GCF_056688935.1. NCBI lineage: Bacteria > Pseudomonadati > Pseudomonadota > Gammaproteobacteria > Pseudomonadales > Pseudomonadaceae > Pseudomonas > Pseudomonas arvensis. The sequence goes on from NZ_CP162038.1 coordinate 891,865, forward strand.
GCTGCTGCTATGCCTGATCAAATCCATTCAATATCTGTACGCCAGCGCGCTGGTGCTGACCAGCGGAGCGCTGACGCTGGACCCAGACCTGTTGCTGTCCGGCTTTTCCAACAAGCGCTTCTACGGTCAGTTCCAGACATTCACGCTGCCGTTACTGGCGCTTCCCCTGCTGATACCCAAAGTCTCCCGCGCTGTGCGAGGCGCAGTGTTCGCGTTGTTGTGCGTCTGGTGGCTGATCGCGATCAGCGGGGGGACGCGCGGCACATGGCTGGGGATGGGCGCGGCGGGTTTGCTGCTGGCACCGCTGGGGCCTTGGGGGCGACGCTGGCTCGGATGGCAGTTGGCCGCTGTTGTCGGCGGGCTGTTGCTGTACTGGCTGGCGTTTACAGTACTGGCCGATCACTTGGGAATCGTGCTCTCCAGTGGTGCTGGTGATCGCCTCACCACCTCGCTGTCGGGTCGCGGTCCGATCTGGTGGCAGGCGTGGCATATGCTCGTCGAACGTCCGTGGCTGGGGTTCGGGCCGATGCATTTTGCCGATATTGCCAACAAGATCGCCGCCCATCCACATCAGTCTGTCTTGCAATGGGCCAGCGAGTGGGGTGGGCCATCGACCTTGATCGTTGCTGCTTTGGCGTGGCGCGCTGGCTGGGCCACGTTTGGCGTATTGCGTGAGAGGGCTCTGTCCGCCGAGCGCGCTGACCTGATGCGCTTGTGCCTGTTTGCCGCGTTGGTCGGCGCGTTAGTGCAGTCCATGGTCGACGGTGTGACCGTGATGCCTAACTCCCAGGTCTGGCTGGCGTTGCTAATAGGCTGGCTGATGGCCCTGCATGTGTGGCGTGCCCCGGCAACGCCTGCACTGCCACTGGGCTGGGAGATATGGAAAGGACTGAGTGTGCTGGCCGTTGGTCTGTTGATCGTGATTGCACTGCGTGACGTGCCTCACATCGCGCAAGCCCAGCAGCAATACCTGGGCGCCGAGGGCGATCACCTGCAACCACGCTTCTGGGCTCAAGGCGTGATCGCCCGCTGAGGGGCGTAAGTTGCCGGACGCCCGATGCGGTGCTAGCTTTAGCCCACCGCCCGTGTAGCTCAGTTGGTAGAGCAGCGCACTCGTAACGCGAAGGTCGCAGGTTCGATTCCTGTCTCGGGCATAAAGGCACTACTGCTTGTTTTAGATGCAATGTTTCAAAGGCAATGTTTTCAGATGATCCCAGAATGGTTCTGAAGGCCAGGCGAGTCGGCATTCGTGCCCGCTCTTTTGTATCTGCGCAACCTTGATGACCCAGATGCATCCCCATTCCTCGATCTAAGAGAACGACATGACCACGACTGAAATGACCCAGGAAGTTCGGCATCAAGCAGCCCTCGAAAAATACATCGGGGAAACGCCGCAGCTTAAAGAAGAGATCAAGGACCTGAGCGCCGATGATCAGCGTGACCAGATCCAGTGGGCATTCGAGGACGAGGCCGAGAGCCAGGGTCTCCAGCCTTGGGAGCTGACGCTCAAATACACCTCGACACCAGAAGAATTCGAAGCGGAACGGCTGGTCCTTCACAAGGAAGCGGCCGAGGTGCTGGGTGTTGATTGGGAAGAGTATTGCGAAATGAATAATCTGGTGGTTTGAAAGCAGCGGCATGTCTCAAGCTGCAAGTGGTCATACGGCCTCTTGCAGCTTGGCGCTTATCGCCTCATATACTGAGGCGCATCGACAGATCCACCGCCTTCACATCCTTGGTCATCGCCCCGATGGAGATGTAATCCACGCCGGTTTCAGCGATGGGCAGCAGGGTGCTTTCATTGATCCCGCCGCTGGCTTCCAGCTTCGCCTTGCCGCCGTTCAGGCGTACGGCCTCACGCATATCCTCCAGGCTCAACTCATCAAGCATGATGATGTCGGCGCCCGCCGCCAGTGCTTCGCGCAGTTCTTCCAGGCTTTCCACTTCGATTTCCACCGGCTTGCCGGGTGCGATCTTGTGGGCGGCAGTAATGGCTTGGGCGATACCACCGCAGGCCGCGATATGGTTTTCCTTGATCAGGAATGCGTCATACAAACCGATGCGGTGGTTGTGGCAGCCGCCGCAGGTCACGGCGTATTTCTGCGCCAGGCGCAGGCCGGGTAGGGTTTTGCGGGTGTCCAGCAGCTTGACCTGGGTGCTGGCAACAAAATCTGCGAGGAACCGCGCGCGCGTGGCGACGCCGGACAGTAACTGCAGAAAGTTCAGGGCAGAGCGTTCGCCGCTGAGCAGCGAGCGCGCCGGGCCTTCGAGGTGGAACAGGGCTTGGTCGGGGCTGACCCGTTCGCCGTCGGCCACTTGCCAGTGTACGGCGACCCGTGGGTCCAGTTGGCGGAACACGGCGTCCACCCAGGCCGTACCAGCAATGACCGCGCTGTCGCGGGTAATGATGGTGGCCGTGGCCAGGCGTTCGGTCGGGATCAACTGCGCGGTAATGTCGCCGCTGCCGATGTCCTCCAGCAGTGCACGGCGCACGTTGGCTTCGATTTCGGCGGTGAGGTCGGCAAGACGGAGATTCGGCATAACAGGCTCCACAAACAAAGTGCCCCGATTATAGGGGCAGCGTGCACTCGAACCCAGACTCACCGCTGATTTACCGCGCAATCTCAGAGTTTGCTGGCGCAACGGGGCTCATTTGCAAGATAATCTCGCGCCTTGCAATTGGCGTCATAGCTTTGACGTCCTGGTGATTACCGGTTTCGACAGCGCCTCATGGGCCTGTACCCGATCTTTCCCAACCAATACCGCCGTTTCAGGAGGCCAGGATGCACAATGACGGAAAGGTGGTGCCAATCAACAGGGCACACGCCACGCCATCGCCGCTCGCGCGCCTGCCGGTGGTATTGCTGCAGGTTCGCGACAAGGCCGCGCAGCAGTTGCAGCACGGGCTGCAGGAGCTGTTCGATAACGCCGACGACACGTTGTTCGAGATGGCCGACAAGGCCCGCAGCAACGTGGACCATCATATTTTCTTTGAAGCCATGCGCGACTTGCGCCTCAAACGCAAGAATTTCGAGCGTGTGTTCATGGAGCGGCTGTTCGAAGCCTTCGGCGGCCTGGGCCAGGCGGGACGCGGCGAGCTGCAGATGGTGCCGGTGGTGTCCTATGACGCGGCGCCAGGTTCATCCAAGGATGAGCTGGAAAAAGCCGTTGCACTTGAGACCATGCTCGGCCGCGTGCATCACCGTGACGGGCTGGCGCTGGGGCAACTGACCGCGCGCTTGAGTGCCTTGCTGGGCAATCAACTGGATGACCGTGAAAACCCCTTGGGCCCGGCGCTGCTGTGCGAGTTTTTCCTGCGTGCGGGGCGCAGTCTGGGCGTTGAGATCCGCGTCAAGCTGATCATGCTCAAGCTGTTTGAGAAGTACGTACTCAGCGACGCGGACCAACTGTACGGTGAAGCCAACCAGTTGCTGGTCGCCACCGGCGTGTTGCCGGACCTCAAGGCCGCGCCGTCCCGCCGCCCCGGCGAGCGCGCCACCCGTGATTACCCGCGTGAGGCGGCACTGCCCAGCGCCGAGCAACCCGTCGACGAAAATGGCCAGCAAGCCTTCACTGCCTTGCAGGCGCTGTTGACCGCCTTGCGCGGTAGCGTGTCGCCTACCCTTGAGGCCAGCGCCGAACCCCAGCCCATCGCCACCCGTGACCTGCTGCGGCTGCTGTCGCATTTGCAGCAGTACGTACCGGAGCCGCAGGTCGAGGATGATTTCGACCTGCGTAACCAGCTTGAGCAATTGCTCACGCGGGTAAGCGTCAAGAGTGGCAAATCACGGGTGGTGGAGGAAGCGGACGAAGACGTGATCAACCTGATCGCCCTGCTGTTCGAATTTATCCTCAATGACCGCACCGTGCCGGACGCCTTCAAGGCCTTGATCGGCCGCCTGCAGATCCCTCTGTTGAAAGTGGCTGTGCTGGACAAGAGTTTTTTCAGTCCCTCCGGCCACCCGGCGCGGCGCCTGTTGAATGAAATCGCAGCGTCCGCCATGGGCTGGAGCCCGGTCGATGACTACGCGCACGACAGCCTGTATCTGCGCATTGAGCAGGTGGTTCAGCGTTTGCTCAATGAGTTTGCCGAGGACCCGGCGATTTTTTCCCAATTGCTGACCGAGTTCACCGCGTTCACCGCCGAGGAGCGTCGGCGCCGCGAGTTGCTCGAACAGCACACCCGCGACGCTGAAGAAGGGCGCGTACGAACTGAAGCGGCGCGTGCACGCGTGGCCGAGGTGCTCAACCGACGGCTGTTGGGCAAGGTGTTACCGCGAGCGGTGGTGCAGTTTCTGCAACAAGCCTGGAGCCAGGTGCTGTTGCTGGCCAGCCTCAAGCACGGCGAGCAGTCGGTGCAGTGGCAGGCAGCGCTGCGCACCATGGATGAGTTGATCTGGAGTGTGAGCCTGCCGCAAGACACCGACGCCGCAGGCCACTTGTTGGTGCAGTTGCCGGGCTTGCTCAAGGCCCTGCGCGACGGGTTGACCAGCGCGGCCTTCGACCCCTTCAGCACCCGAGATTTTTTTGTTCGCTTGCAGGCCCTGCATGTCCAGCCGCCCGAAGGTGTCGATGGTTTGATCGAAGTGCGCGAGCCTTTTGTGCTCAGTGCAACGCCGCCCGATTCAGCCCAGGAGCTGCCGGCGGATGATCCGGACCTGCTCAAGGTGTACCAGCTGCGTATCGGTGGCTGGGTCGTGTTCCAGCCAGATCAGGGCAATGCCCTGCGATGCAAGTTGATGACGATCATGGCGCCGGCCAATACCTATGTTTTCGTCGGCCGCACCGGGCTCAAAATCATGCACAAAAGCGTCGGCCAACTTGCACTGGCGTTCAAGCGTGGCGCGCTGCACACCCTGGACGATGGTCCGCTGTTCGAGCGGGCACTGGCAGCGGTTGTGGGCCAGTTGCGTCAACTCAATCGCGGCAAGTGATCGCAACCGCGGGGTCGAACGCGGCATACTGGTCACACTTAGTCACGTTCAAGGATCCTGTATGCAGTTGGACCCCGTCAGCGGTTGGTGCGAGGGCATTCGCCATTGCCCGTCCCCCAACTTCAACGAGCGCCCCGCAGGCGAAATCTCACTGTTGGTGGTGCATAACATCAGCCTGCCACCGGCGCAGTTCGCCACGGGCAAGGTGCAGGAATTTTTCCAGAATCGCCTGGATGTCACGGAACATCCCTACTTTGAAGGGATTGCCGACCTACGGGTGTCTGCGCATTTTCTGATTGAGCGCGACGGTGCGGTGACGCAGTTTGTGTCCTGCATCGACCGGGCCTGGCACGCCGGGGTTTCATGTTTCGACGGGCGTGAAGCCTGTAACGACTTTTCTTTGGGGATAGAGCTGGAAGGCACGGATGACCTGCCGTTCACCGACGCCCAGTATGTGTCGCTGATCGGCCTGACTCGTCAGTTGCTGGCGACCTACCCCGGTATTACACCGCAGCGTATCTGTGGTCACAGCGATATCGCCCCGGGGCGTAAGACCGATCCCGGCCCCGCTTTTGATTGGACGCGCTTTCGCAGCGCTCTGCAGGATGGAGGACACGCACGATGAGTTTTCTGGTGTTGGTGCTGGCGGTGTGGATCGAGAAGTTTTCGGCCATGCGCCAGCGATTGCAGCGTGATGGCGGCTGGTTGCGCGAATTGGCCAAGCTGGAATCGAGCCCGCGCCTGGGTAAACAACCTTGGCTGATTCTGGCCCTGCTGGTGCTGCTGCCGGTGGCGTTGCTGGCGTTGCTGCTGCTGGTGCTGGAACCGGTGGCCTATGGTTTGTTGGCGTTGCCGGTGCACCTGCTGGTGGTGATCTACAGCCTGGGCCGTGGCGACCTGTTGGCCGGGCTTGGGCCGTTTCGCGATGCGTGGCGCCGGGGCGATCTGCAAGCCGCCGAACATGTGGCTGAACGCGATCTGAAAATCGGCGCCGACAGCGGTGAGCAACTTCTGGAACGCGTCCAGGGCCATCTGTTATGGCAGGCCTACCAGAGTTTTTTCGCAGTGATTTTCTGGTACTTCCTGTTGGGCCCGGTCGCCGCACTGGCCTATAGGCTGTTGGCCCTGGCCAGTGAACACAGCCAGAACCCACTGGTGGCCGAGCGCGCTGGGCAGTTACGTCACGCATTTGACTGGTTGCCGGTGCGTCTGCTGGCGGCCAGCTTTGCCTTGGTGGGCAACTTCGTTGCGGTCAGCCGTGTGATGCTTCACGAGTTGCTGAACTGGGACATCAGCGCCGCGCAACTGGTGGAGAAAGTCGGCCTGGTCGCCGCCGAAATCCCACCGCCGGTGGTCGGTGCAGACGGCATCAACAGCCTGGATCGCTTGTGGGAGCTGCTGCTGCGTGCGGCGGTGCTGTGGTATGCCGGGTTCGCCATCTGGACCGTGCTGCCTTGACCCCCCGGACAGGAGCGAGTCCTTCGCTCCTGTCGTTAACCTTAAGTTACAAAACTCCCTTTCAAATTGAGCTATACAGACAGAACGCCAAATAGTGGCTTTCTGCCGCCGCCCTGCGCCTCAATAAAAATAAAATAAAAGGGAGTTCACCTGTGAAGAGCTTGCTCTATCCCGCCATCGCGCTGATGAATCGCCTGAGCTTCGGCATGAAGTTCAGCCTGATCAGCGTGTTGTTCCTGCTGCCGATGCTGGCGACCAACTATTACCTGGTGCGTGATTCCTGGCGCGAATTCCAGGGCACCCGTGTCGAACTGCAAAGCCTCGATCTGCTTGGTAGTAGCCTGGCCTTGCGCCGTGATCTGGAAACCCTGAATAACCAAGTGCAGATCAACGCAACCCTTGGTCAGTCCGCTAAGGCCGCAGACCTTGAGGCCAGGATTGGCAGCTTGGAGCAGAGCGTGCTCGCCCGTCTGCAGGGCCTCAACCCGATGGCCACCGAGCCTGAGCAAATCACCGTGTTTGAAGGCAAGCGCGACGAGTTGATCGCGGCCTTCAAGGCCCAGCAACAGGAAACCTCGTTGCTGAGCAAAAGTGCGCTGATCGGCAAGTTGCTCAACAAGGCACAGATACTCAGCCAGATCATCGCCAGCCAATCCGGCTTGAGCCGCGACTCTCAGAGCGATTTACGCCAACTCAGCGAACTGATCACCAGTGTCACGCCCCAAGTCACCCAAGTCTTGGGCGAAGGTCGGGCGATGGGCGCTTATTCCCTGGGCCAGGGCTTCCTCAATTCCTCCTCCAGCACGCGTTTTGACGAGTTGCTGCAACAGCTGGAAAAACTCCAAGCCGAATACGGCTTGAAATTGCACGATGCCCTCGGCTCCAGCACCGCCGCCCACGCCGCCCTGGAGGGGCTGGCGAAGGCCAGTAACGCCAGCCTCAAGCAAGGCAGCGAGCTGTTTGAAGAGCAAGTGGTGATGGCTGAAACACTCGACGCACCCTGGCAGGCTTTCTACGACAGCGTCAGCCAATTGATGGCCCAGACCTATCAGCTCGATGACGCCACCTTGATGTTCCTCGGGCAGCAACTGGAGCAGCGCCTGGCGCAGAATCGCACGCACATGGTGGTACTGGTCTCGGCGCTGACGGCGGTGTTTCTGCTGATCTTCTACCTGTACGCCGGCTTCTACGCCTCGACGCGCACCACCCTGCGCCGCCTGGGGGCGATGATGGACAAGGTGGCGGCCGGCGACATGACCGTCACGTTTGTCGCCCAGAGCCGTGACGAGTTGGGCGATCTCGGCCAGGTGTTCAACGGCACTGTGGCGAAAATCCATGACTTGATCGAACGCGTCGGGCACACCGTCAGCCAGGTCGAACTCCAGGCCGGTCAAGTGGAAACGGTGTCGGCCCGCAGCAATGAGGCGGTCTCTGGCCAGCGCATGCAAATCGAACAGGTCGCCACGGCCATGAACCAGATGTCGGTCACCGCCCAGGAAGTGGCGCGCAGTGCGGCGGCAGCGGTCAGCAGTGCGCACAGCGTCAACGACGAAACCGTCAATGGCCGTGGCCTGGTGCAATCCCAGCAGGGCAGTATTGCGCGGCTGGCTTCGGAGATCGATGCGTCGGTACGGGTGATCAACCAATTGGCCAGCGACAGCCAGGCCATCAGCAGTGTGTTGGAAGTGATCAAAAGCATCGCCGAGCAAACCAACCTGCTGGCGCTCAATGCGGCGATTGAGGCCGCCCGGGCCGGTGAGCAGGGGCGTGGTTTTGCGGTGGTGGCCGATGAGGTACGCACCCTGGCCCGGCGGACCCAGCATTCCACTGAAGAAATCGAACAAATGATCAGCCGTCTGCACGCCGGTGTCGGCGCAGCCGTGAAGGCCATGGGTACCAGCCATGAAATGGCCAGCGGCACCGTGGGCCAATCGGAAAAGGTCCAGCAGGCGCTGGAAAATATCCTCGGTGCCGTCGGCATGATCGTCGACCAGAACCAGCAGATTGCTGCCGCTGTGGAGCAGCAGACCGCCGTCGCCCACGATATCGACCAGAACATTGTCGAAATCAACCGGGCCGGCGAACATGCGGCCCAAGGCGCACATCAGACCGAGGCGGCGAGCCGGCAGCTTTCAGTGCAGGTGATCGAGCTGAAGCAATTGATCGGCGCGTTTCGTGTGTAGGGCGGCGGGGTAGGATTGGTCTCTTGTGGATGTAGTGCCTGTCTGGATTTCCCTGAGTGCCTTTTTTGCTCGCGGGAATGAGTGAGAATTTATTTCACTCATTCATGATCCAGGGGAGGCATGACGATGACCACTGCCATCGGCATCAAAGGGCACTGCGCCCATTGCGATATCACGTTTGAACTCAAGCCTTGGCAGCTCAACGCCATCGCTATCGAAGAACCCTTCGACTGCCCTTACTGTCAGCGGGTGTTGGAGCTGAACTGCCCCCGGCAATTGCGCCACTTCAAGGCGCTGGACCACTGGTCGCTGGTCCGCCCGAGCATGGCGGTGTTGACCAGCATGGTACTGATCGTGGCGTTGGTGACGGAATGGGTGGGGCTGATCAGCGTGATCGGGCAGCTCAACGTGTCACTGGTGGTGCTGTTGGTGCACTTTCTGGTGTTGCGCTACGCCCGGCATCGGCAACGCATGACCCTGAATCTGCAAGCGGTGACACCTGTGCTACCAATTGAACAGCTCGCACGCATTGCGTGTGCTCGCCTCGGCCAGCAATAGCGGGCTGGTGCCCATGCGCTCGGCCAGGGCGGTGCAGATCGCCGGCAGGTGCTCAGGGCTGTTGCGCTGGCCGGGGAACATGGCCGGTGCCATGTCGGGGGCGTCGGTTTCCAGTACCACCGCATCCAGCGGCAGTTGCGTGAGCACCTTGTGCATGCGCAGCGCCTGGGGCCACGTGGCGGCGCCGCCCAGGCCAAGTTTGAAGCCCAGCTTGATGTACTCGCGGGCTTCTTCCCTGCTGCCGGCAAACGCGTGGATGATGCCGCCCCGTGGCAGGCGGATACGCTTGAGGGTCGCGATCACGGCGGCGTGGCTGCGGCGTACGTGCAGCAGGGCCGGAAGCTGGAGGTCCACGGCCAGTTTGAGCTGCGCTTCGAACAGGCTTTGCTGGCGTTCGCGGTCCAGGTGTTCGAGGAAGTAATCCAGGCCGATCTCGCCCACCGCGCACAGTTGCCGATGGCCGTGCAGGCGACTCAGCCAGTCGCCCAGTTCCGTGAGGTCGGCGGGGCGATGGTCATCCAGGTACACCGGGTGCAGGCCGAAGGCCGCGAACAAACCTTCATCTGTCTGCACCAGATCCCACAAGCGCTGCCAATTCTGCTGATAGACCCCCAACACCACCATGCGCTGCACCCCGAGTGAGCGGCTGTGCGCGAGGACTTGCGCGCGATCATTGTCGAAGTCCGCAAAGTCCAGGTGGGTGTGGGTGTCGATCAGCTCCACGTTCAGGCCTCGTGGATTCGCTGTTTGAAGGTCCGGCCGATGGCGTGCACGCCCGGCTGGTACTGTTCTTCTTCAATCGCGGCCAGGGCCAGGCGCAAGGCGGTGTCGGCAATCAGTTGATGTTGCTGGGCCATTGCGTTGACCGGCAGCGGCAGGAAATCCAGCAACTGCGTGTCACCAAAGGTGCCCAGGCGTAGCGGGCGCGACTTGAGCGGGAAGTCATGCAGCGCGTCAAACACACCCTGCAACAGCACGTAGGACGTGGTCACCAGTGCGTCAGGCAAATGCCCCAGTTGTTGCAGAAGTTGCTCCATCAACTGTCGGCCGCAATCACGGCTGAAGGATTCGCCGTGTTCGACGATCACTTCACCCGTGAAGCCTTGCAGCGCTTCACGGAAACCGGCGGCACGCTCCTGGCTGATGCTCAACTCGGGCCGTGCGCCGATCAGCACGATCTGCTTGGGCAGCGGCTGCAACAGGCTGCTGGTCAGTTGCTGGCACGCCTGGCGGTCGTCGCTGACCACGGAGCAGAACTGCTCGGGCTCCATCACCCGGTCGATGGCGATCACCGGCAAGCCCTTGGCTTGCAGCTCGCGGTAACTGTGATCGCTGGCGGGCAGGCAACTGGCCACGAACAACGCATCGCACCGCCGTGCACGGAACAGTTGCAGCAATTGGCGCTCGCTGTCCGCCTCATCGTCGGAACTGGCAATCAGCAACTGATAACCGCGCGCACGGGCGCCCTGTTCCAATAGCTTGGCGATTCGTGCGTAACTGGGGTTTTCCAGGTCGGGCAGGATAAAGCCCAAGGTGCGCGTGTGCCGACTGCGCAGCCCGGCGGCCTGTGGGTTGGGGGTAAATCCATGGGCTTGGACCACGGCACGCACACGCTCGACGGTGGCGCTGCTGATGCGTTGCTGTTCGGCCTTGCCATTGATGACATAGCTGGCGGTGGTCACGGACACACCGGCCAGACGTGCGATATCACTGAGTTTCAAACCGGGATTTCCTTGTTTTTTGGAGCTTGCCCCGACATTTTTTCCAATCGTAACCGATTCCTGGGTACGACCCATGTCCTGGCTCAAGTGCCGAGTGGTCCTTCAAGGATGCACAATTAACGCGTAATCTGCCTTAAATTCTAGATTAAACGTTTCAGCCAGCGTATTTTTACGACGTTCGCTACTGAGTGGCTACTGCCAATTGACCGCTCAGTCAGTAAATTCTGAACACATTTACACTGAATTATTCAAAACAATACCTAGTGCACCCCTTGCACTAACTAGGAGAACGGCATGCTTGAGCTCACCGTAGAGCAGATATCCATGGGCCAAGTGGCTGTGGATAAGTCTGCTGCCTTGCACCTGCTCGCTGACAAACTGGTGGTCGATGGCCTGGTCGCCGAAGGGTATCTCAGCGGCTTGCAAGCCCGTGAAGCCCAAGGCTCGACTTTTCTCGGCCAGGGTATTGCCATCCCCCACGGCACTCCCGAAACCCGCGACCAGGTATTTTCCACCGGCGTGCGCCTGTTGCAGTTCCCCGAAGGGGTGGACTGGGGCGACGGTCAGATCGTGTACCTGGCCATCGGCATTGCCGCCAAATCCGATGAACACCTGCGCCTGCTGCAACTGCTCACCCGCGCCCTCGGTGAAACCGACCTGGGCCAGGCACTGCGCCGTGCCGGCAGCGCCGAAGCGTTGCTAAAACTGCTGCAAGGCGCGCCGCAGGAGCTGGCGCTGGATGCGCAGATGATCAGCCTGGGCGTGTCCGCCGATGACTTTGAAGAGCTGGTCTGGCGAGGCGCACGCCTGCTGCGCCAGGCCGATTGTGTGAGCAATGGTTTCGCCGCTGTATTGCAGCAGGTCGACGCGCTCCCGCTGGGCGATGGCCTGTGGTGGTTGCACAGCGAACAGACGGTCAAGCGTCCCGGCCTGGCGTTTGTCACGCCGGATAAACCTATGCGCTACCTCGGCCAGCCGCTTAACGGCCTGTTCTGCCTGGCCAGCCTGGGCGAAGCCCATCAGGCGTTGCTTGAGCGCCTGTGCGCCTTATTGATCGAAGGCCGCGGCCAGGAATTGGGCCGTGCCACCAGCAGCCGTGCGGTACTCGAAGTGCTGGGCGGTGAACTGCCGCCGGATTGGCCGAGCGCACGCATTACCCTGGCCAACGCCCACGGGCTGCATGCGCGACCGGCGAAGATCCTCGCGCAACTGGCAAAGAGTTTTGAAGGCGACATCCGTGTACGCATCGTCGACGGTCCTGTGGGCGCGGTGTCGGTCAAGAGCCTGAGCAAGTTGCTGAGCCTGGGCGCCCGTCGCGGTCAAGTGCTGGAGTTTGTTGCCGAGCCGAGCATTGCCGGTGATGCGCTGCCCGCGCTGTTGGCGGCGGTGGAAGAGGGCCTGGGAGAAGAGGTCGAGCCGCTGCCGACCGCGAGCGCCCAGCCTGCCATCGTTGAGGCCGAGCCCGCGCTCAGCGCACCGCTGGCCGGCAGCCAGGTCCAGGCCATCGCCGCCGCGCCGGGCATTGCCATTGGCCCTGCGCATGTGCAGATCCAGCAAGTCTTCGATTACCCGTTGCGCGGCGAATCCTCGGCCATTGAGCGCCAGCGCCTGCAAGAGGCACTCGGTGAAGTACGCCGCGATATCCAGGGCCTGATCGAGCGCAGCCAAGCCAAGGCGATTCGCGAGATTTTCATCACCCACCAGGAAATGCTCGACGACCCGGAACTGACCGACGAAGTCGACACCCGCCTCAAACAAGGCGAAAGCGCCGAAGCCGCGTGGATGAGCGTGATCGAAGCCGCCGCCAGGCAGCAGGAGTCTTTGCAGGATGCTCTGCTCGCCGAGCGCGCCGCCGACCTGCGAGACATTGGTCGGCGGGTGCTGGCCCAACTGTGCGGCGTCGAAACCGCCCAGGAGCCAAGCGAGCCCTACATTCTGGTGATGGATGAAGTCGGCCCGTCCGATGTTGCCCGCCTGGACCCGGCCCGCGTCGCCGGCATCCTCACCGCCCGTGGTGGCGCCACGGCCCACAGCGCTATCGTCGCCCGTGCCCTCGGCATCCCCGCGTTGGTCGGTGCCGGTCCGGCCGTGTTGCTGCTGGCCTCCGGCACGCCATTGTTGCTCGATGGCCAGCGCGGTCGCCTGCATGTGGACGCCGACGCCGCCACCTTGCAACGCGCCACCGTCGAGCGCGACACCCGCGAACAGCGCCTGCAAGCCGCCTCGGCCCAGCGCCATGAACCGGCGGTCACCCGTGACGGCCACGCCGTGGAAGTGTTTGCCAACATCGGCGAGAGCGCGGGTGTCGCCAAAGCGGTCGAGCAGGGCGCCGAAGGCATTGGCCTGCTGCGTACCGAGCTGATTTTCATGGCCCACCCGCAAGCGCCGGACGAAGCCACCCAGGAAGCCGAATACCGCCGCGTCCTCGACGGCCTCGACGGGCGCCCGCTGGTGGTGCGCACCCTCGACGTAGGCGGCGACAAACCGTTGCCTTACTGGCCGATTGCCGAGGAAGAAAACCCTTTCCTCGGTGTGCGCGGCATTCGCCTCACCCTGCAACGCCCGCAGATCATGGAAGCGCAATTGCGCGCCCTGTTGCGCTCGGCGGATAACCGTCCGCTGCGCATCATGTTTCCCATGGTCGGCAGCGTGGATGAATGGCGCGCCGCCCGTGACATGACCGAGCGCCTGCGCCTGGAAATCCCGGTGGCCGACCTGCAACTGGGCATCATGATCGAAGTGCCGTCGGCTGCGCTGTTGGCGCCGGTGCTGGCCAAAGAGGTCGACTTCTTCAGCGTCGGCACCAACGACCTGACCCAGTACACCCTGGCCATCGACCGTGGCCACCCGACCTTGTCGGCCCAGGCCGATGGCCTGCACCCGGCAGTGTTGCAACTGATCGGCATCACCGTGCGTGCGGCCCACGCCCATGGCAAATGGGTCGGCGTGTGCGGCGAACTGGCGGCAGACCCGCTGGCGGTGCCGGTGCTGATCGGGTTGGGTGTGGATGAGTTGAGCGTGTCGGCCCGCAGCATTCCCGAAGTGAAGGCGCGGGTGCGTGAATTCAGTCTGAGCGAGGCCCAGGGCCTGGCGCAAAAGGCACTGGCGGTGGGGTCTCCCGCCGAAGTGCGTGCCCTAGTGGAGGCCGTGTAAATGGCAAGGATTCTAAGCCTGACGCTCAACCCGGCGTTGGACCTTACGGTGCGCCTGGCGCGCCTGGAACCGGGTGAAGTCAATCGCAGCGACGCCATGCTCACCCATGCCGCCGGCAAGGGCGTGAATGTGGCGCAGGTGTTGGCGGATCTTGGGCATCAGGTGACCGTTGGCGGATTTCTGGGGGAGGGCAATCCTCAGGCATTTGAGGCGCTGATCGTGCGCCGTGGTTTTGCCGACGCGTTTATCCGCGTGCCTGGCGAAACCCGCAGCAATATCAAGATTGCCGAGCAGGACGGCCGGGTCACCGACATCAACGCGCCGGGGCCGTGGGTCAGTGAACAGGCGCAACAGGCGCTCCTCGATCAACTCACGCGGATCGCCCCCGGGCATGACGCGGTGGTGGTCGCTGGCAGCTTGCCCCGTGGCGTCAGCCCGCAGTGGTTGCAGGATTTGTTGGTGCAACTGAAGAAGCTCGGTTTGAAAGTCGCCCTGGACACCAGCGGCGAAGCGTTGCGTGCCGGATTGCAGGCGGGCCCGTGGTTGGTCAAACCCAACACCGAAGAGCTGGCCGATGCCCTGGCGAATGCCACGGATGCCGTCAGCCAACTGCATCAACAGGGTGTGGAACATGTGGTGGTCTCCGACGGCGCCGCAGGCGTGAGCTGGTACAGCTCGGGCGTGACACTGCATGCGACGCCGCCCAAGGTCACCGTGGCCAGCACCGTCGGCGCCGGCGATTCGCTGCTGGCCGGCATGCTCCACGGTCTGCTCAGCGGCGAAGCGCCCGAGCAGACCTTGCGCCGTGCCACTGCAATTGCCGCGATGGCGGTGACGCAAATCGGTTTTGGCATCAGCGATGACGCGCAGTTGGCGCACCTCGAAAGCGGCGTTGTTGTGCGCCCGCTGACAGAACAATAAGAGGGTTTGTGATGAAGTTAGCCATTGTTACTGCCTGCCCGAACGGCATGGTCACCAGTGTGCTGTGCGCCCGCTTGCTGGACGCCGCCGCGCAACGCCAAGGTTGGAGCACCAGCGTCGAAGTCGTCGACGTACAGCATCCGGAACGCGCACTGTCCCAAGCGACAATCGACGCCGCCGAATGGGTGTTGCTGGTCAGCAGCACCCCGGTGGATATGCAACGCTTTGTCGGCAAGCGCGTGTTCCAGAGCACCCCGGCCCAAGCGCTGGCGGATGTCGAAGCAGTGTTGCGCCGTGGCGCTGAAGAGGCCGAGGTGCAGGTCGCCAGCCAAGCGCCAGCGGTGTCGAAACAGGCCCCGCGTATCGTCGCGGTGACCGCGTGCCCCACGGGCGTGGCCCACACCTTCATGGCCGCCGAAGCCTTGCAGCAGACGGCCAAGCGCCTGGGTTATGACTTGCAGGTCGAGACTCAAGGTTCAGTTGGCGCACGTACGCCATTGAGCCCGGAGGCCATCGCCAACGCCGACGTGGTGTTGCTCGCGGCAGACATCGAAGTCGCCACCGAGCGCTTCGCCGGCAAGAAGATCTATCGCTGCGGCACCGGCATTGCCCTCAAGCAATCCGAAGCGACCCTCAACAAGGCCTTGGCCGAAGGCGCCGTCGAAAGCACAGGCACCGCGACGGTGGCCAAGAAAGAAAAAACCGGCGTGTACAAACACCTGCTCACCGGGGTGTCGTTCATGTTGCCGATGGTGGTGGCGGGCGGGTTGTTGATCGCCTTGTCGTTTGCCTTCGGCATTCACGCGTTCGAACAGGAAGGCACCTTGGCGGCCGCGCTGAAAACCGTCGGCAACAGCGCCTTTATGTTGATGGTGCCGCTGCTGGCAGGTTACATCGCGTACTCGATTGCCGACCGCCCAGGCATTGCGCCGGGCATGATCGGCGGCCTGTTGGCCGGCACCTTGGGGGCGGGTTTTATCGGTGGCATCCTGGCCGGTTTCCTGGCGGGCTACTGCGTCAAACTGATCACCCGTGCCGTGCAATTGCCGCAAAGCATGGAGGCGCTCAAGCCGATCCTGATCATCCCATTGCTGGCCAGCCTGATTACCGGCCTGGCGATGATCTACCTGGTCGGCCCGCCTGTCGCGCGCATGCTGACCAGCCTGACCGACTTTCTCAGCACCATGGGCACCACCAACGCGGTGCTGCTGGGCATCCTGCTGGGCGGCATGATGTGTGTGGATCTGGGCGGGCCGATCAACAAGGCGGCCTATGCGTTTTCGGTGGGTTTGCTGGCCGCGTCCAGCGGCGCGCCGATGGCGGCGACCATGGCCGCCGGCATGGTGCCGCCGATTGGCATGGGCATCGCAACGTTCCTGGCGCGGCGCAAATTTGCCCAGACCGAGCGCGAAGCCGGCAAGGCTGCGATGATCCTCGGCCTGTGCTTTATCTCTGAAGGCGCGATCCCGTTCGCGGCCAAAGACCCACTGCGGGTGATCCCGGCCGCTATCGCCGGTGGCGCGTTGACGGGCGCCCTGTCCATGTACTTCGGCTGCAAACTCGCCGCGCCCCATGGCGGGCTGTTCGTGCTGGTGATTCCGGGTGCGATCAACCACGCGCTGTTGTACCTGTTGGCCATCGTCGCCGGTAGCCTGTTGACCGGTCTGGTATATGCCGTGATCAAGCGTCCCGAAACCGTGGAGCTGGCTGTCGCACCGGTGTCATAAGTGCGTGCTTAAGTGGCCCTTTTGATACTCAAGAGGGCACCTGCATGAGCCATTTCGATCTGGGCCGTCGCCGTGTGATGCAAGTCGTCGGCGCCGGCCTTTTGCTGCCGGGCCTGGCGCCGGCGGTGATTGCTTCGGTCAAGGACCGGCCGCAACTCACCGACGGCGTGCAGTCCGGCGACCTGCTCGGCGATCGCGCCATGATCTGGAGCCGCAGCGACCGCCCGGCGCGGATGGTGGTGGAGTGGGACACCCGCAGCGTGTTCAGCAACCCACGCCGATTCGTCTCGCCTTTGGTCGACAACCGTAGCGACTTCACCGCCCGCGTCGAACTCACCGGGCTGCCCGCCGACCAGGCGGTTTTCTACCGTGTGCACTTCGAAGACGCCCAGACCGGCATCGCCAGTGAGCCGTGGTTCGGCCACCTGCGCAGCGTGCCGCAGCAGCGCCGTGACATTCGCTTTGTGTGGAGCGGCGACACCGTCGGCCAAGGCTTCGGCATCAACCCGGACATCGGCGGCATGCGCATCTACGAGGCCATGCGCCTGCGCCTGCCGGACTTTTTTATCCACAGCGGCGACACCATCTACGCTGACGGCCCGGTGCCGGCGCAACTGGCGACTGAAGGCGGGCGCATCTGGCGCAATATCACCACCGAAGCCAAGAGCAAAGTCGCCGAAACCCTCGATGAGTATCGCGGCAATTACCGCTACAACCTGCTGGACGAAAACGTGCGCCGCTTCAATGCCGAAGTGCCGCAGATCTGGCAGTGGGACGACCACGAGGTGGTGAACAACTGGTCGCCCAGCAAGCAGCTCGACGAGCGTTACCAGACCAAGGACATCAACACGCTGGTGGGTCGTGCGCGCCAAGCCTGGCTCGAATATTCACCGATGCGCCGCCAAAGCGCAGACGGCGGCGGGCGGATTTATCGCAAGCTCAGCTACGGCCCGCTGCTGGATGTGTTTGTGCTGGATATGCGCAGCTATCGCAGCGGCAACGATGACAATCTGGGCGGCGCCAAGCCCTTCCTCGGTCGTGAGCAACTGGACTGGCTCAAGCGCGAACTCAAGGCCTCGAAGGCGCAATGGAAAGTGATCGCCGCCGACATGCCGATTGGCCTGGGTGTGCCCGACGGTGAAGTCAGCCCCGGCGTGCCGCGCTGGGAAGCGATCGCCAATGGCGACCCCGGCTCGGCGCAAGGGCGCGAGCTGGAAATCGCCGAACTGTTGGCATTCCTGCGTGCGCAGAAGGTGCGTAACCACGTATGGCTGACGGCGGATGTGCACTACTGCGCAGCGCATCACTACCACCCGGATCGGGCGGCGTTCCAGGATTTTGAGCCGTTCTGGGAGTTCGTTGCCGGGCCGCTGAATGCGGGGAGTTTCGGGCCTAATCCGCTGGATAAAACCTTTGGGCCAGAGGTGGTCTTCGAGAAGGCGCCGCCGGCGCAGAACACCTCGCCGTTTGCCGGGTTTCAGTTTTTTGGCGAGGTGAATATCGATGGGCAGACGACAGAGTTGACGGTGATATTGCGCGACCTGGATGGCGTCTCGGTGTTCGAGCAAAAACTACAACCAGTCTAATCATTTGGTATGCGGTCCAAATGTGGGAGGGGGCTTGCCCCCGATAGCGGTGGGGCAGTCACAGATGTGTTAGCTGACACCCCCTCATCGGGGCATAGGTATTGAATGTATGGCAACTGGGCTGTTGTGGTGAGCGGGCTTGTCCCGCGCTGGGCTGCGAAGCAGCCCCAATAAGGTCACCGCAGAGTGCCAGAATCAATCGAGGTGGACGTTTTGGGGCCGCTTCGCAGCCCAGCGCGGGGCAAGCCCGCTCACCACAAAAGCCCGCTCTCCACAGAGTTATGTATAAGCCTTTGAGAGTTGTGTTGAGACCCATGCTCATCGGGGGCAAGCCCTCTCTCACATAGGTCGCCTCAGTAGACATCCCGGCGATAGCGGCCTTGTTCGATCAAGCGATCCACCGCCTCGCTGCCCAGCACGTCGTGCAGCACCTGATCCACCCCCGCCGCCATCCCCTGCAAGCTCCCGCACACATAAATCGCCGCGCCGTCTGCGAGCCATTTACGCAGCACATCGGCCGATTCACGCAGGCGGTCCTGCACGTAGATCTTCTCTTCCTGATCCCGCGAAAATGCCAGGTCCAGCAAGGCCAGATCACCGCTGGCCAGCCAGCCTTGCAGCTCGTCCTGGCACAGGTAGTCGTGGGCGATATTGCGTTCGCCGAACAACAGCCAATTGCGCTGCTGGCCATCGGCAATCCGCGCTTTGAGCAAGCTGCGCAGGCCCGCGAGGCCGGTGCCGTTGCCCAGCAGGATCAATGGCACAGGCGCTTGCGGCAGGTGGAAGGCGCTGTTGCGACGCAGCCGCAGGCTGATGCCTGCGCCCAAGGCCGCGTGTTCGGTGAGCCAACCCGAGCCCAGGCCCAGGCTGCCATCGGGGTGGCGTTCCTGGCGCACGATCAACTCCAGCACGCCGTCGCTGGCAACCGAGGCGATGGAGTATTCGCGCATGCCCAAGGGCGCCAGTGCGTCCACCAATGCCTGGGCATGCATGCCCACCAGATGGGCGCGGTTTTCCGGCAGTTGGCGAGTCGCCAGGGCTTGGTTGAGGGGCGTGGCCAAACCGTCGATCAACACGCCGTCGGTGCCGGTCAGGCCCAGGCCGCTCAGGAAGTGCTCGATGGCCCATGGGCAATTGCGGGGCAACACTTCCGCCAGGTCGCCGGCTTGCCAGGTGTGTGGCGAAGCCGGGGTGAGGCCGAGCAGGTAAACGTTCGAGCCTGCGCTGTTGCGGTTGAGCAGGTGGCGCTGGCTGAGCGTCCAGGTTTCGTACTGGGCGGTAGGCCATGCCGCGGCCGGTGCCTGACCGGTCAACTGCCCAAGCTGTTGTTGCCAATGCAGCAGCGCGGCCGTGTCGCCGCTGTCCACTTCCACCGGAGCAAACAGTGGGTTGCCGCCCTGGTTGGTCAGCCAGAAATGCAGGCGCCGGGCAAAGCCGCAGAAGTGTTCGTATTGACGATCACCCAGGGCCAGCACCGAGTAATTCAGGCCCTTGAGGGACAGGTCCTGGCCGAGCACTGCGCGTTCAAAGCCACGGGCGCTGTCGGGGGCTTCGCCGTCGCCGAAAGTGCTGACCACAAACAGCGCATTTTCTGACTGGAGCAAATCGTCCTGGCTGACGCTACCCAAGGACTGCACCTTCACCGGCAGGCCGGCCGCCTGCAATTGCCCGGCGGTCTGCCAAGCCAGTTGCTCGGCAAAACCGCTCTGGCTGGCAAAGCCGATCAGCCAGGCCGGGGTATTGCTGTGGTTGGCGCCGAGGCTTTTACGGGCGTCGCGCACCTGGCGTTTTTTGCGGCGACGGTCCAGGTACAGCAACCAGCCAGTGATGAAGAACAGCGGCATCAGCAATGAGCTGACAGTGAGGATGATCCGCCCGGCGAGGCCGAAGTAACTGCCGGTGTGCAGCGCGTAGAGGCTGGTCAGTAGCTGCGCCTTGAAGCTCTTGCTCGCGTATTGATCATGGGATTTGACCTCGCCGGTAGCCGGGTCCAGGTTGATCTGGTTCAGGGCGCGGTCATGGGGTGAGTCTTTCAACAGGTAGTAGACGGTCGCCGGTTGCCCGGCGACGGCCGGCATGCGGATGTTGTAGGCGCTCAACCCCGGGCCTGCGTTGCTGTAGATGCTGCTCCAGATCGCGTCATAGTTGGCCACCAGCGCCGGGCCTGCCGGCGGCGGGCCGCGCTTGCGCATGCGTTCATTTTGCGGCGCGTCGGACAGCAGTTTGGTCAAGCCCTGACTGTACCAGTCATATGACCAGGACAGCCCGGTCAGCGCCGCCAACAAGTAAGCCAGCAGGCACCAGGTGCCAAACACCGAGTGCAGGTCCCAGTTGAAACTGCGGCCCTTTTTGCGCCAGTCCAGGGTCAGCCACACACGCCAACTTGCCACCTGGCGCGGCCAGCGCAGGTACAAACCGGAGAGGCAGAAAAACACCAGGATCAGCGTGCACGCGCCGGTGATGTTGCGCCCGGTTTCGCCCATGGCGAGGAAGCGGTGCAGTTGCAGGATAAAGCCGAAAAAGTCCTGGCCGACCACATCGCCCATGTAAGCGCCGGTATAGGGATCGAAGTAGCGCAGTTGGCCGCGTCGCTCACCCGGCGGCGGGGTGAAGAACACCCGTGCGGCATTGCCGCTTTCGCTTTCCACGAACAGCATGGCGACGGTCTTGCCTTCGCAGGCTTCGAGCTTGCGCACCAGTTCGGCGGGCGGCAGCACACCGGCTTCGCGTTTTTCAACGCTCAGTACGTTGGGGTTGAGTGCCCGCAGTAGTTCATCCTGAAACGAGACCGCAGCCCCGGTGATCCCCATCAAGGCCAGCACCAGCCCGGCAGTGATGCCGAAGAACCAGTGCAACTGGAACAGGGTTTTCTTCAACACGTCTGACCGCCTCGTCTATCTGGGTATGTAGGGCACGGCGCGCATTATGCCGTGGCTTTTCGAGAAACATTCTGTTTTACACGCAAAAGCCCCACGCATCCGATGCGTGGGGCTTTGTGCTACGTGAAGCGGTGTCTAGAAGTGGAAGCTAGTGGACACCAGCGCCGTGCGCCCAGCCGCCTGGTTGGCGAAGTGCGTTGAGAACGCTTTGTCGTAGTAGGTCTTGTCCGTGAGGTTTTGCACGTTCAATTGCAGGTCGATGTTTTTGGTCAGCTTGTAGCTGGCCATGGCGTCGTAGCGGGTATAGGACGGCACGTAGACCGTGTTACCCACATCGCCGTAGACGTCATCGACGTAGAACGCGCCGCCGCCGATGGTCAGCTTGGGTGTGATGGCGTAGGTGGTCCACAGGCTGAAGCTGTTCTTCGGCGTGTTGGGCATCTGGTTGCCTTCGTTGGAACCGGCGCTGATGACACCGTTGCGCCCGTTACGGCCCGCTTTGACCAGCTCGCTGTCCAGGTAGCTGTAGCCCGCGAACACTTGCCACTGATCAGTGATTTTGCCGCTGGCGGACAACTCGATACCGTCTACCTGGGATTCACCGGCGTTCTGGTAGGTGAGGGCGTCCACCAGGATGCGCGTGTTTTTCTTCTCGGTACGGAACACTGCAGCGGTCAGCGAGAGGCGGTCGTGGAACAGATCCCACTTGGTGCCCAGTTCGTAGTTGACGGTTTCTTCCGGTTGCAGATCGCTGCTGGCCGCGCCAGCGGACAGCGGGTTGCCATCGGAGCCTTCGCCGACCAGGCCGCCGGCGGGGGTTGCCGAGGTGGCGTACGAGGCATAGACGCTGGCGTTTTCCACCGGCTTCCAGACCAGGCCGGCCTGCCAGTTGAAGAACTGACTGTCATCCTTGATCTTGCTCCGCGCCTTCACGGTCGCGCTAGGGACGGCGTTGGTGTTGGCTTCGGTGTCAAAGGTGTCGTAGCGCAGGCCAACGTTCAGCAGCCATTTCGGGTCCAGTTCGATGGTGTCGAACACATAGGCGGCGCGGCTGGTGGCCTTGGTATTGGTGCCGTTGTAGTTGCGCGCGATGCTGCCGTTCCAGGCGTCATCCGGGTTCGGGTTGCTCAGCGAGGTGCACTGGCCGCCTTGGCTGCCGCCGGCCACGGTGCAGCCGCCGGTGGGGTTGGCGTTCGGGCTGATGGTGTAGCTGCTCACGCGGGTTTCTTCACCCGTGAATTCCAGGCCGGTGGAGTAGCTGTGCTTGAAGCCCAGTGCCTGGAAACTGCCAAACAGATCGGTCTGGTTGGTGGTCGTCGTCGTTGTGGAGACGCGGCTGTTGGCGCGACGCCATACGGTGCCGAAACGGTTGACGTTGAGCTTGCTGTCATCCGGCTGGGTCAGGATGTAGTCCTGTCCGGTGCTGCCATGACGCAGGGTGTTTTTCAGCGTCATGCTGTCGTTCAGGTCGTGCTCGATGGAGACGGTGCTGATATCGGCGCGGGTCTTGCGGAAATCCCGATCTTTAAGGCCGTAGAAGTTGTTGCTGTCGCCGCCGTCATTGGGTTTGTCGTGCCCGTGGGTGGTGGCGGTCGACGAGCTGTAGCCGTAGGGAATGCCCGAGTCCGGGAGGTCGTTGCTTTCCATGTGGTAGTAGCTGAGGTTGACGCGGGTCGGGGTGCCCAGGCCAAAGGTCAGCGATGGCGCCACGCCCCAACGGTCGTAATTGACGGCGTCACGGCCGGCCACGTTCTGCTCGTGGGTCATGAGGTTCAGGCGGAACGCGGCGCTGTCGTCGAGGAACTGGCGGTTCACGTCGAGCACGTAGCGACGGGTCTGGTCTGAACCGTAGGTGAAGCCGCCGTTGGTGAAGTCTCGGGCTTGCGGCGTCTTGCTCACCAGGTTGAGGCTGCCACCGGCCGAACCGCGACCGCCGAACGAGGAGTTCGGGCCTTTGCTGACTTCGATGGACTCGATGTCGAAAATCTCACGACTCTGGCCGCCAGTGTCGCGCACGCCGTCCAGGTAAGTGTCGCCCTGGGCGTCGAAACCCCGGATGAACGGTCGGTCGCCCTGGGGGTTGCCGCCTTCGCCAGCGCCGAAGGTAATCCCCGGTACGGTGCGCAGGGCATCCTGCAACGAGGTAGCGGCGGTGTCTTTGAGCACTTGTTGCGGCACGACGGTGACCGAGCGCGGCGTGTCCACCAGCGGCGCGGTGTATTTCTGCGAAGAGGCTTTTTCGACTTGGTAGGACGTGGCGTCCTGTTCTTCCCCAGTGATGCTGGTGGCACCCAGGGAGATGCTGTCGCGCTGGCCTTTCTGTTCGGTGTCTTCGGCCGCTTGCGCCAGATGGGCGACGGAGCTGGCACCGAGGGCCACGCCGATGGCCGAGGCCAGCAAACGCGGTGAACTGGCAGATGTTTTTATAATGGTGCGCGACATGACGTGTCCTTTCCCCAAGGATGTGAGGCCGCGGAATATAGGGTTAACAAGACTTCATATCAATTGCGATACATTGCTAATTGCACTGAATTTACATTCTTTACACTTTTTGCTTACGGTTTTTACGAACTCGTCCGTCACGGCGTTTTACAGGTCGGATAAGAATCAATACCATTAGCGCCTCCTTGCCTACAGGTATTGCCTCATGTTGCTGCACATTCCCGGCCTGTTCTCTCGCGAGGAAGTGCAGCGCATCCGCCAAGCCCTGGAAGACGCCGATTGGGCCGACGGCAAAATCACCGCCGGGCATCAATCCGCCAAAGCCAAACACAATCTGCAATTGCCCGAAGGCCACCCGTTGGCCAAGGAAATCGGTGCGGCGATGCTCGAACGCTTGTGGCAGAACCCGCTGTTTATGTCAGCGGCGTTACCCCACAAGGTGTTCCCGCCGTTGCTCAACTGCTATACCGCAGGCGGCAGTTTCGACTTCCATATCGACAACGCCGTGCGCCAGCCCAAAGGCAGCCACGAACGGGTGCGTACGGACCTGTCGTCCACCCTGTTCTTCAGCGATCCGGATGAGTACGACGGCGGCGAACTGGAGATCCAGGACACCTTTGGCGTGCAGCGGGTCAAGTTGCCCGCCGGCGACATGGTGCTGTACCCCGGCTCCAGCCTGCACAAAGTCAACGCCGTGACCCGTGGCGCGCGTTATGCCTCATTCTTCTGGACCCAAAGCCTGGTGCGCGAAGACAGCCAGCGCACCTTGCTGTTCGAGATGGACGGCGCGATCCAGCAACTGACCACGGATGTACCCGACCACCCCGCGTTGATCCAGCTCACCGGCACTTACCACAACCTGTTGCGTCGCTGGGTCGAGGTCTGAGATGGGCTTTTTGTTACGCCGCCAGGAAGTGCTCAATGTCGAACAATTGCAGAACATGCTCGACGACGCGCCGGTGCGCGCCGCCCAAGCGATCCTGATCGCGGCCAAGGAGGGCGTGGTGGATGCCCAGGCCCTGCTCGGGCAAATCCTGCTGGAAGGGCGGGGCATTGCGCGTGATGAAGCGCTGGCATTGCGCTGGTTTCGGATCGCGGCGCAGGGCGGTCATCTGATGGCGCGCAATATGGCCGGGCGTTGCCTGGAGCATGGCTGGGGCTGCCCGGCGGATGCGGCCGCGGCGGCGCAGCAATACCGTCTGGCCGCCGAGGCGGGGCTGGATTGGGGGCAATACAACTACGCAAACCTGCTGGCGACCGGTCGCGGTGTTGCTGAGGATCAGCCGCAAGCATTGTCCTTCTATCGTCGGGCGGCGGAGCAGGGCCACGCCAAGTCGATGAACCTGCTGGGGCGCTACCTGGAAGACGGTCAGTATTGCCCGAGGGACCCGCAGGCCGCTGTGGACTGGTATCGCCGCTCAGCCGAAGGCGGGGATTTCCGTGGGCAGTTCAGTTATGCGGCGGTGCTGGCGGATAGAGGCCAGGTCGAGACGGCGCTGGAGTGGCTGCACAAAGCGCTTGCCGGCGGCAATCTGAAGTTTTTGCGGGTGGCCCACAAGGCGCTGGCGGCGGCCAACGACCCGCCGATTCGCGCGATGGCCGAGGCCTACCGACAACGCGCCGCCAGCCTTCCGGAGGCATAAAAAAACCCATGACACGTCATGGGTTTTTCTTGCGGTTTGCAGCTTAAAACTTGCGGCTGCTGTTAAACATAAAACGACTTCAACGGCGGGAAGCCATTGAACTCAACCGCGCTGTAGCTGGTGGTGTAGGCACCGGTCGACAGCCAGTACAAACGGTCACCGATGGCCAGGTTCAGCGGCAGGCCGTACTTGTAGTTTTCGTACATGATGTCGGCGCTGTCGCAGGTTGGGCCGGCGATGACCACTTCTTCCATCTCGCCTTTCTTTTCGGTCCAGATCGGGAACTTGATGGCTTCGTCCATGGTTTCGATCAGGCCGGAGAATTTACCCACGTCTGTGTACACCCAACGCTCGACGGCGGTACGGGATTTACGTGCGACCAACACCACTTCACTGACCAGGATACCGGCGTTGGCGATCAACGAACGGCCCGGCTCCAGGATGATTTCCGGCAGGTCGTCGCCGAAGTCTTCCTTGAGGAAACGGATGATTTCTTCAGCGTAGGTTTCCAGGCTGTTGGTGCGGGTGATGTAGTTGGCCGGGAAGCCGCCGCCCATGTTGATCAGCTTGAGGTGGATGTTGTCTTCTTCTTTCAGGCGTTCGAAGATCACTTTGACCTTGGCGATCGCCGCGTCCCACACGCTGATGTCGCGCTGCTGCGAACCCACGTGGAACGAGATGCCGTAAGGCACCAGGCCCAGGTCGCGCGCCAGGATCAGCAGGTCCATGGCCATGTCGGTCTGGCAGCCGAATTTGCGCGACAAAGGCCAGTCAGCCGTGGTCGAGCCTTCGGTGAGGATACGCACATACACTTTCGAACCCGGCGCAGCCTTAGCGATGTTGCGCAGGTCGGCTTCGGAGTCGGTGGAGAACAGACGCACGCCCTTCTCGTAGAAGTAGCGGATGTCCTTGGATTTCTTGATGGTGTTGCCGTAGCTGATACGGTCGGCGCTGACGCCACGGTCCATGACCTTGTCCAGCTCGTAGATCGACGCGATGTCGAAGCTCGAACCCTTGTCTTTCAACAGGTCGATGATCTCGACGGCTGGGTTGGCCTTGACGGCGTAATACACCTTGGCGAATTCGAAACCGGCGCGCAGGTCGTCGTAGGCCTGGCTGATCATCGCGGTGTCGATCACCACGAACGGGGTTTCTTGCTTGTCGGCGAACGCCTTCATTTTGTCAAAAGTGGCGCGCGCGAAATAATCTTCGACGTTGATCGACATGCTGGGGACTCCTAAGGGCAAACTGAAATTAGCAATGGGTGCAAATGAACGTCCTCCGTATCCCCACTTTGGTTCGCCTACTTCCCAAGGCATGTCGCCGAAAGCAAAAAGGCCATGGGAATAGACGCTTCCCTTGGCCTTGCTGTCTCGTCGTCAGTACTTGAGCCGGATGGATCGTTTCCAGCATGGACGTTCGGCGCGAACTTTAGGGCTTGATGGGCGTGGGATCAACTAAAAATGTCGCGTTTCTGCACGCGTTCGTCGCGCGATGGCGTGCAGCTACTTATGTAACCGACAGGTGTGACGGAATGATGTTCCCCGGATCGGGCAAATCGACGGTATTTACCTGACGCACCACGGAGCAAATGTGGGAGGGGGCTTGCCCCCGATAGCGGTGTGTCAGCCAATACTTCAGTGACTGACACACCGCCATCGGGGGCAAGCCCCCTCCCACATAAGATCAGGCCAGTGCCGTCTCGGCAGGCGAAACAATACTGGTCTTGCCCCCACGCGACTTACCGGAGCTCAGGTACTCGGCAATCGACTCCTGCGTCACTTCCCCCAGGAACACCCGCTCCGCATCCATCACCGGCAGCCACGAGCGGTTGAATTCGTACATGCGCGACAACAGGATGCGCAAATGCTCGTCATACGCCGCCGTGGCGTTGAACTCGCGCAGGTATTGGCCGCAGGTACCGGTCTGACGGTGCAGGTCGCGACGTCGTACATAACCCAGTGCCTTGTTCTCGGCACAGGTGACCACCACATAGCGACGGTCGGTTTCGTCCATCAGTTCCAGGGCATCGGCCACCGGGGTTTCCGGGCTCACCGACGGGGCGTTGTCTGCCGCGTCTTCGGCCTTCACCAGCAGCAGGCGCTTGAGGGTGCTGTCCTGGCCCACGAAGTTGCTGACGAACTCGTCAGCCGGGTGCGCCAAAAGCGTGTCTGGATGGTCGATCTGCAGCAGCTTGCCGGCGCGGAAGATCGCGATTTTGTCACCCAGCTTGATGGCTTCGTCGATGTCGTGGCTGACCATGATCACGGTCTTGTTCAGCGCGCGCTGCATCTCGAAGAACTCGTTCTGGATCATCTCGCGGTTGATCGGGTCGACCGCGCCGAACGGCTCATCCATCAGCAGCAACGGCGCATCGGCCGCCAGTGCGCGGATCACGCCGATCCGCTGCTGCTGGCCACCGGACAACTCACGGGGGTAGCGATGCAGGTACTGCTTGGGTTCCAGCTTGATCATGCTCATCAACTCGCGGGCGCGGTCGTGGCATTTCTGTTTGTCCCAGCCCAGCAGCTTGGGCACGACCACGATGTTTTCCTCGATGGTCATGTTGGGGAACAGGCCGATCTGCTGGATCACGTAGCCGATGTTGCGACGCAGGGTCACTTCATCCAGGTCGGTGGTGTCTTCGCCGTTGATCAGGATCTTGCCCGAGGAAGGCTTGATCAGGCGGTTGATCATCTTCAGGGTGGTGCTTTTGCCGCAGCCCGACGGGCCGAGGAACACGCAAATCTCGCCTTCATTGACGGTCAGGCTGACATCGTTGACGGCAGTAATGGTCTTGCCGTTGCTTTGAAAGGTCTTGGACAGGTTTTGAAGTTCGATCATTTGAGCAATCCTTTTGGAGTCAGCGAGCGTTGCAGCCATTGCAGAAGCAGGTCGGCGAAGATGGCCAGGAGACTGACCAGCACGGCGCCAACAATCAGCATCGACATGTCGCTGCGGCTGATGGAAGCCAGAATAAGTACACCCAGGCCACCGGCACCGATGGTGGCGGCGATGGTCATCACACCAATGTTCATCACCACGGCGGTGCGCACACCGGCGAGGATCACCGGCACCGCAATCGGCAGTTCGACCATGCGCAGGCGCTGGCCGAAAGTCATGCCGATGCCTTTGGCGGCCTCGCGAATGCCCGGTTCAACGCCGGTCAGGGCGAGGTAGGTGTTACGCATGATCGGCAACAGGGAGTAGAGGAACACGGCGGTGATCGCCGGCATCGGGCCCAGGCCCTGGCCGAATTTGGAGTAGAACGGCAGCAGCAGGCCGAACAGGGCAATGGACGGCACGGTCAGCAGCACCGTGGCGCTGGCTTGCAGCGGGCCGGCCAAGGTCGGAAAGCGCGTCATCAGCACGCCGAGGGGCACGCCCACGACAATCGCCAGGATCACGGCAATGCCAACCAGGGTGATGTGCTGCCAGGTCAGGTGCAGGACTTGTGCCCAATCAAGATGGGAAAAGGCGTTCAGGAATTCCATGTCTTCTCCTTCTTTAGTTGATCGGATGTTGGCGCAGGAAATCGGCGGCAACAGCGGACGGGCTCTCATGGTCGACGTCGACCCGCGCATTCAGCTGGCGCATGGTTTCGTCGTCGAACAGCGTGGCCAGTGGCTTGAGTTCGGCAGCCAGTTGCGGATGCTTGTCGAGGTATTCCTGACGCACCACGGGTGCTGCGGTGTAGTCCGGGAAGTAGTGCATGTCATCCGCCAGCAGCTTGAGCTTGAAGGCGTTGAGGCGACCGTCGGTGGTGTAGACCAGGCCGGCAAACACCTGGCCATTGCGCAAGGCGGTGTAGACCAGGCCCGCGTCCATCTGCCGAGTGTTTTTGCGCGTGAGGTTCATGTCGTACAGCTTGACCATGCCGGCCAGGCCATCGGAGCGGTTGGCGAACTCGGTGTCCAGGGCGACCAGGCGATGCTCTTTGGTCTCCTGGGCCATGGCTTTGGTGAGGTCGCTGATGCTGTTGATCTCGGGATGTTCTTCGGCGACCTTCTCCGGCAATGCCAGGGCGTAGGTGTTGCTGAAGCGCGACGGCGAGAGCCAGACCAGGCCTTTTTTAGCGTCGAGTTCTTTCACCCGAGCGTAGGACTGTTCGCTGTCGAGCTTCTCGTCCACATGGTTGTAGGCCACCAGGGACACGCCGGTGTACTCCCAGATCAGAT
The DNA here is from genome assembly GCF_056688935.1 of Pseudomonas arvensis. Lineage (NCBI taxonomy): Bacteria > Pseudomonadati > Pseudomonadota > Gammaproteobacteria > Pseudomonadales > Pseudomonadaceae > Pseudomonas > Pseudomonas arvensis. The sequence goes on from NZ_CP162038.1 coordinate 921,248, forward strand.
CCAGTTGCCCGCTTTCCTGGGCACTGCGCGCCAGGTTGCTGCCCAGGCCGCCGGTCACCTGGGTGTCGTAGCCCTTGGCGCGCAGGTACTGGGACGTGATTTCGGCGAGCAGGGTCTGCTCGGTGAACACTCGGGCGCCGATGCGGATCACCGGTTTCTCGGCGGCTTGCGCAAAACCTGCGAACAGCAGGACGCAGCTCAATATCAATGTCAGTTTTTTCATGTGAATTCCTTTGCCAGGCCTTAAGACGGACGCAACCCGCGTTCCAGCCAGAGGCGGCTGGCCATGGTCACCAGACCGTCGAGCAGCAATGCCAGCAACGCGGTGCACGCGGCGCCGAGCAGCAATTGCGGCTGATTGTTCAGGGCGATGCCGGGGAAGATCAGGCTGCCCAGGCTGTTGGCGCCGATCAGGAACGCCAGCGGTGCAGTACCCACGTTGATCGCCAGGGCCACGCGCACACCGCCGATGATGATCGGCACGGCGTTGGGCAATTCCACACGAAACAGCACCTGGCGCGGCGTCATGCCGATGCCGGTGGCGGCTTCCTTGAGTGAGCCTTGAACGTTTTTGAGGCCCTCGTAGGTGTTGCGCACGATGGGCAGGAGGGAGGCGAGGAACAGCGCGAAGATGGCCGGGCCGCTGCCGATGCCGAGGACGCCGAGGGCGATGGCCAGTACGGCCAGAGGCGGGACGGTGTTGCCGATGTTGAAGATCTGCATGAAGCGTTCTGCACGCCCGACCATGTTTGGTCGGCTGAGCAGGATACCGGCAGGGATGCCCACAACGAGGGCCGCCAGCATGGAGACTAGAACGAGGATCAGGTGTGCTTGCAGGTAAAACAACAAATCGTCGCGGTACAGTTCGATCGTGTTGATGCCGATCCAGTGGACCAGCAGGGCCAGGAGCGCGACGACAACCACGCCTCCTATCAGCCCTTTGCCATAGCGAATAGCCACAGGCGGACTCCTTTTTTCTTTTGTCGGCGAACACATTTCCGAGCGGCAATGCCATTCCTGGCTGTCGGCAAATGTGGTCGCGAAAAGCAGCTCGCCAATACCGGCAACGCGGTATCAAATCGAGCCATGAGCGCAGCCTCGTCAGGCTAACTTGCTGATTTATCAGCCCCTGTTCCGAGTGCGGTAGCAGGGGAGTGGACGTCTCTACCTTTTAAAAGGTTCCATACTTGGCAGCATTTAGCCACCCCCAATCGGGTGAACGGTGGTCCGGCCCCCGGGGTTTGCGCTATACTCGCCGCCCTTTTTTGACTCACCTGCCAGGCGATTTCCCATGACCCACCAGGCCGCCGAAGTCGCGAAACGCCGCACTTTCGCCATTATTTCCCACCCCGATGCCGGTAAAACCACCATCACCGAGAAGCTCCTGCTGATGGGCAAGGCAATCGCGGTGGCCGGCACGGTGAAATCCCGCAAATCCGACCGCCATGCCACATCCGACTGGATGGAGATGGAGAAGCAACGGGGTATTTCCATTACCACGTCGGTCATGCAGTTCCCGTATCGCGACCATATGGTCAACCTGCTCGACACCCCGGGCCACGAAGACTTCTCCGAAGACACCTACCGCACCCTGACGGCGGTGGACTCGGCCTTGATGGTCCTCGACGGCGGTAAAGGCGTCGAGCCACGGACCATCGCGCTGATGGACGTGTGCCGCCTGCGTGACACGCCGATCGTGAGCTTCATCAACAAACTCGACCGTGACATCCGCGACCCCATCGAGTTGCTGGATGAAATCGAAGCGGTCCTGAAGATCAAGGCCGCGCCGATCACCTGGCCGATTGGTTGCTATCGCGACTTCAAGGGCGTGTACCACCTGGCCGACGACTACATCATTGTCTACACCGCCGGCCACGGTCACGAACGCACCGATGTGAAAATCATCGAGAAGCTCGACTCGGACGAAGCCCGCGCCCACTTGGGTGACGAGTACGACCGTTTTGTCGATCAGCTTGAACTGGTGCAGGGCGCCTGCCACGAGTTCAACCAGCAGGAATTCCTCGACGGCCAACTGACCCCGGTGTTCTTCGGGACCGCGCTGGGCAACTTCGGTGTCGACCACGTACTTGATGCTGTCGTGAACTGGGCGCCAAAGCCCCTGGCCCGTGTGGCCAACGAGCGTACGGTTGAGCCGGTCGAAGAGAAATTCACCGGCTTCGTGTTCAAGATCCAGGCGAACATGGACCCCAAGCACCGCGACCGTATCGCCTTCATGCGTATCTGCTCCGGCAAATACGAAAAAGGCATGAAGATGCGCCACGTGCGCACCGGCAAGGACGTGCGCATCGGCGACGCCCTGACGTTCTTCTCCTCCGAGCGTGAACAGCTCGAAGAAGCCTACGCCGGCGACATCATCGGCCTGCACAACCACGGCACCATCCAGATCGGCGACACCTTCACCGAAGGCGAAGCGCTGGGTTTCACCGGCATCCCGCACTTCGCCCCGGAACTGTTCCGCCGCGTACGCCTGCGCGACCCGCTCAAATCCAAGCAACTGCGCCAGGGCTTGCAGCAGTTGGCGGAAGAGGGCGCCACCCAGGTGTTCTTCCCCGAGCGCAGCAACGACATCATCCTCGGTGCCGTCGGTGTGCTGCAGTTCGATGTGGTGGCCAGCCGCCTGAAAGAGGAATACAAGGTCGAATGCTCGTATGAGCCGATCACCGTGTACTCCGCGCGTTGGATCGATTGCAGCGATAAGAAGAAGTTGGAAGAGTTCTCCAACAAGGCTGTGGAAAACCTGGCGGTCGACGGCGGCGGTCACCTGACCTACCTGGCGCCGACACGGGTGAACCTGGCGCTGATGGAAGAGCGTTGGCCGGATGTGAAATTCCGGGCGACCCGCGAACACCATTAATTCCTGAACGTCGCAAAACCAAGTGTGGGAGGGGCTTGCCCCTCCCACACTTTTTTTTGCATAAGACTGGGGAATTGGCGAGAACCCTGCATCGGGTCTAGCGTTTACGCACCGACTATAGAAGGAGACCACCGTGCGAAACGCTCAACGCGCCATCCCCCTGGTGTTGCTCGTAGCCTTGGGACTGACGGCTCTTCCGGTAATGGCGGGCTCAGGCTCCCCCCAATGGAAGGACACCGGCCCGGTCACCAAGAAAAAACAGAACGAGGTCAACTCCGGCAGTTGGCAGCCGCAACCGCAGCCCACGGACGAGCAAGATCCGGAAAACCCCCTCAACGAGGGCGAAGCCAGCGACACCTACGACGACGGTGACACCTGAGTCGCCAAAAAGAAAACCCCTCCTGCCAGGCTGATGCGCAACCTGGCGGGAAGGGCTGTAGAACGCTGTATCACTCTAATGTAATGCCCCCGGTAGATACCGTCTTGACTCTCACCGGGCAACTGCAATTTTCGGGTTGTAGCAGCTGCCGAGCGCAAGCGAGGCTGCGTTGGCGCCCCGCAGATCGCAGGGTGTCAATGCGTCCGCTACGCAGCCTCGCCAAGGCTCGGCAGCTGCTACGAACCAAAACTTGCGCTTGTCCGGTGACGTCTACGGGGGTTACTCAAGCGACGAACTGCTCCGCGTAGTGGCACGCCACCTGCCGGTTATCCAAGGCGCGCAACTGCGGCTCCTCAGTGCTGCAGCGTGCCGTCGCATACGGGCAGCGTTTGTGGAATGCGCAACCCGACGGCGGGTTCAGTGGGTTGGGCAACTCGCCGACGATTTTGATCTTCGGTTTGTTCGGGTCCGGATGAATGGTCGGGGTGGCCGACAGCAGCGCCTGGGTGTACGGGTGCAGCGGGCGCGCATAGATGTCTTCCTTCGGGCCCACTTCCACCGGGCGGCCGAGGTACATCACCATCACGTCATCGGCAACGTGCTGCACCACCGCCAGGTTGTGGGAAATGAACACGTAGGCCGTGTTGAATTCCTGCTGCAGATCCATGAACAGGTTCAGCACCTGCGCCTGGATCGACACGTCCAGCGCCGAGGTCGGTTCGTCCGCCACCAGCACTTTGGGTTGCAGCATCATGGCGCGGGCCAGGGCGATGCGCTGGCGCTGACCACCGGAGAACATGTGCGGGTAGCGCTGATAATGCTCAGGGCGCAGGCCCACTTGCTTCATCATCGCCTGCACTTTTTCGCGGCGTTCGGCGGCGGACAGGTTGGTGTTGATCAACAGCGGCTCGCCAAGTTGATCGCCGACTTTCTGGCGTGGGTTCAACGAAGCGTACGGGCTCTGGAACACCATCTGCACGTCTTTGCGCAGTTGCTTGCGCTGGGCCTTGTCGGCGCCGGCGACTTCCTGGCCGGCGATTTTCAGCGAGCCGGACGACGGCTCTTCAATCAGTGTCAGCGCTCGGGCCAGGGTGGATTTGCCGCAACCCGACTCGCCCACAACGGCGAGGGTCTTGCCGGCTTCCAGTTCGAACGACACACCATTGAGCGCGCGCACCAGGGCGTGGCCCTTGAACAGTCCACGGGACACTTCGTAGTGACGGGTGAGGTCGCGGGCGGTAAGAACGACGGCCATTACGCCACCTCCTGGTTCAAGGGGTAGAAGCAGCGCGCAAGGCTGTTGCTTTTCGGATCAAGGCCGGGACGCTGGGCGCGGCAGGATTCCTGCACATACGGGCAACGCGGCGACAGCAGGCAGCCCTGCGGACGGTCATAGCGGCCGGGCACGATACCCGGCAGTGTGGCCAGGCGCGTGGCGCCGAGGCTGTGTTCCGGGATCGCCTTGAGCAATGCTTCGCTGTAAGGGTGCGCCGGAATATCGAACAGTTGCGGCACCTGGCCGACTTCCACCGCTTGGCCTGCGTACATCACGCACACGCGCTGGGCGGTTTCCGCCACGACGGCAAGGTCGTGGGTGATCAGCACCAGGCCCATGTTCTGTTCTTTTTGCAGGGCCAGCAGCAGCTCCATGATTTGCGCCTGGATGGTCACGTCCAGTGCAGTAGTCGGCTCATCCGCGATCAGCAGTTTCGGCTCGCCGGCAATGGCCATGGCGATTGCCACGCGCTGGCTCATGCCACCGGACAGTTGGTGCGGGTAGGCGTCCATACGGCTGGCCGCACCTGGGATTTCTACTTTTTCGAGCAGTTCGATGGCGCGTTTACGCGCTTGCTTGCCGGACATTTTCAGGTGCAGGCGCAGCACTTCTTCAATCTGGAAACCCACGGTGTAGCTGGGGTTCAGTGCGGTCATCGGGTCCTGGAACACCATCGCCAGGTCTTTGCCGACAATCTTGCGGCGCTGGCGGTTGCTCAGCTTGAGCATGTCCTTGCCGTCGAAGTTCAGGGCGTCGGCGGTGACGATGCCGGGGTGCTCGATCAGGCCCATCAGCGCCATCATGGTCACGGATTTACCCGAGCCGGACTCGCCAACGATCGCCAGGACTTCGCCCTTGTCGACCGAAATGTCGAGGCCATCGACCACCGGCACGGCGGTCTTGTCGCCGAAGCGGACGTTGAGATTCTTGATTTCTAACAGTGACATGGGAATCTCCTCAGGCGGCGTTCTTGAGTTTCGGGTCCAGCGCATCGCGCAGGCCGTCACCCATCAAGTTGATTGCCAGCACGCTGAGCAAAATGGTCAAACCAGGCAAGCTCACTACCCACCAGGCGCGTTCGATGTAGTCACGGGCCGAAGCCAGCATGGTGCCCCACTCAGGGGTTGGCGGTTGAACGCCCAGACCGAGGAAGCCCAACGCGGCGGCATCGAGAATCGCCGAAGAGAAACTCAAGGTGGCCTGTACGATCAGCGGCGCCATGCAGTTGGGCAGCACAGTGATGAACATCAGGCGTGGCAGGCCGGCGCCGGCGAGGCGGGCGGCAGTCACGTAGTCACGGTTGAGTTCGCCCATCACCGCCGCGCGGGTCAGACGCACATAGGACGGCAACGACACGATAGCGATGGCGATCACGGTGTTGATCAGGCCAGGGCCGAGGATTGCGACAATGGCAACGGCCAGCAGCAACGAGGGCAGGGCCAGCATGATGTCCATCAGGCGCATGATGGTTGGGCCAAGCAGGCGCGGGAAGAACCCGGCGAACAGACCCAGCAGGATGCCCGGGATCAGCGACATCACCACCGACGACAAACCGATCAGCAACGACAGGCGCGAGCCCTGGATCAGGCGCGAGAGCAAGTCACGGCCGAGTTCGTCGGTGCCGAGCAGGAACTGCATCTGCCCGCCTTCCAGCCAGGCCGGCGGGGTGAGCAGGAAGTCGCGGTATTGCTCGCTGGGGTTATGCGGGGCCACCCACGGCGCGAAGATCGCGCAGAACACGATCAGCAACATGAACAGCAGGCCGGCAACCGCGCCTTTGTTCTTGGAGAAGGCTTGCCAGAATTCTTTGTACGGGGACGGGTACAGCAGGCTTTGATCGACTGCTGACACTTGAGTAGGTGTGGTCATGGTCATGATCTCAGCGCTGGTGACGGATACGTGGGTTGGCGAAGCCGTAGAGGATATCCACCACGAAGTTCACCAGGATCACCAGGCAGGCGATCAACAGGATGCCGTTTTGCACTACCGGGTAGTCCCGCGCGCCAATGGCTTCGATCAGCCATTTGCCGATGCCGGGCCACGAGAAGATGGTTTCGGTCAGGACCGCACCGGCCAGCAGGGTGCCGACTTGCAGGCCGACCACCGTGAGCACCGGGATCAGCGCGTTACGCAGGCCGTGTACGAATACCACGCGCGCCGGCGACAGGCCTTTGGCCTTGGCAGTACGGATGTAGTCTTCACGCAGCACTTCGAGCATGGATGAACGGGTCATCCGTGCGATCACTGCCAGCGGGATGGTGCCGAGCACGATGGCCGGCAGGATCAAGTGGTGCAGCGCATCCCAGAATGCATCCGGCTCGTCAGCCAGCAGGGTATCGATCAGCATGAAGCCGGTGCGCGGCTCGATGTCGTAGAGCAGGTCGATGCGCCCGGAAACCGGGGTCCAGCCCAGGCTCACCGAGAAGAACATGATCAGGATCAGGCCCCACCAGAAGATCGGCATCGAATAGCCCGCGAGGGAGATGCCCATCACCCCGTGGTCGAACAGGGATCCTCGCTTGAGTGCCGCGATCACCCCGGCCAACAGGCCCAGGATACCGGCGAACAACAGGGCGGCCATGGACAGTTCCAGGGTCGCCGGGAAAAGGGCGGTGAATTCGGTCCACACGCTGGTACGGGTGCGCAGCGATTCGCCAAGGTCGCCCTGGGCGAGCTTGCCGACATAGTCCAGGTATTGCGCATACAACGGCTTGTTAAGGCCAAGGCGCTCCATTGCCTGTGCGTGCATCTCGGGGTCGACGCGCCGCTCGCCCATCATGACTTCGACGGGGTCGCCAGGGATCATGCGAATCAACGCAAACGTGAGCAACGTGATGCCGAAAAACGTGGGGATCAATAACCCCAGTCGGCGGGCAATAAAACTAAACATCTTGTTGTGTACCTCAATCAGCCGGTTAGGCAGGTTCGGCACCGTCCCAGTGGGCGGTGCCGAGCGTTTCTCTTATTTACTTCACCTGGGTAGTGGCGAAGTTATTTGTACCCAGAGGGCTTTGGGTAAAGCCTTCTACGTTCTTGCGCATGGCGGTGAACAGTTTCGGGTAAGCCATGGGGAGCCATGGTTGGTCTTTTTCGAAAACGTCCTGTGCTTGTTCATAGAGCGCAGCCCGAGCCGCGGGTTCATCAATTGCGCGGGCTTTGTCGATCAGGGCCTGAAACTCTTTGTTACACCAGCGGGCGTAGTTTTCGCCGTTTTTCGCAGCGTCGCAACTCAGGTTGGGCGTAAGGAAGTTGTCCGGGTCGCCGTTATCGCCGACCCAGCCAGCCGAGACCATGTCGTGCTCGCCGTTTTTAGCGCGCTTGAGCATCTCGCCCCATTCCATGACTTTGATATTGACCTTCAGGCCAACCTGCGCCAGATCCGCCTGCATGCGCTGGGCGCCGAGCATCGGGTTGGGGTTGGTCGGGCCGCCGCCGTTACGGGTGAACAGGGTGAATTCGGTGCCTTCCGGTACGCCGGCTTCCTTGAGCAGGGCGCGGGCCTTGTCGAGGTCACGGGGCGGGTTTTTCAGGTTGGTGTTGAACCCCAGCAACGTCGGTGGATAAGGGCCGGTGCCCACCACGGCATTGCCTTTGCCGAACAGCGCTTCGGTATAGCCGGCCTTGTCGAATGCGATGTTGATCGCGTGGCGGACCCGTGCATCGCTCATGTACTTATGGGTGGTGTTCATGGCGGTGTAGCTGGTGGTCATCGCCGCCAGTTCGTCGACCTTGAGGTTCGGGTCCTTGCGGATGCTTGGAATGTCATCGGGCTTGGGGAACAGCGCGATCTGGCATTCGTTGGCCTTGAGCTTCTGCAGGCGCACATTGTTGTCTGTGGTGACCGCCAGGATCAGCGGATCGGCCGCCGGCTTGCCACGGAAATACTCCGGGTTGGCCTTGAAGCGTACCTGGGCGTCCTTCGCGTAGCGCGTGAAGATGAACGGCCCGGTGCCGATCGGCTTGGCGTTCAGGTCATCGGTCTTGCCGGATTTGAGCAACTGGTCGGCGTATTCGGCGGAATGGATCGACGAGAACGCCATGCCCAGGTCGGCCAGAAACGGTGCTTCAGGACGGGTCAGGGTAAAGACGACGGTGTGATCGTCAGTCTTCTCTACGCTCTTGAGCAGTTCCTTGAAACCCATGCTTTCAAAGTAGGGGTAGCCCACGACGGACTTATTGTGCCACGGGTGTTTCGGGTCCAGCTGGCGCTGGAAGCTCCACAGCACGTCGTCGGCATTCAGGTTGCGCGTGGGTTTGAAGTAGTCGGTGGTGTGGAACTTGATGTCTTCACGCAGGTGGAACGTGTAGGTCAGGCCATCGGCGCTGATCTCTGGCAGGTCTTTGGCCAGTGCAGGCACTACTTCGGTGGTGCCGGGCTTGAAGTCCACCAAACGGTTGAACATGGTTTCAGCGGCGGCATCGGCGGTGACGGCCGTGGTGTACAGGACCGGGTCAAAACCCTCCGGGCTGGCTTCGGTGCAGACCACCAGCGGTTTGGCTGAAATGCCGACAGCCACGCTCAACAGCGCGGCAGCCATGGCGGCTTGTAGCGGTAGCATTTTCATTCAGAGCCCTCTGCAATCGATGGACCAGACAAGCGTAGACGGCGGGCTCGTCCTGAGCCCGCCGTCTACCTGGCGCTAGTTAAAGAATGTTGAATGGAATGGTGGTGACCAGGCGGAACTCTTTGATGTTGCCGTCAGCCTGTTGAGCGCTGCCACGGTGTTCGACGTAAGTCGCACGAATCGCGGTGGCCTTGAGTGGCCCGCTCTGCACGGCGTAAGCCGCGCCTACACCGTATTCCTGGTGTTTCTCGCCATCCATCAAGCGCAAGTCGCTGCGTGACTTGCCAGCTTCGCCATAGGCGGTGCCGTTGTAGTGAGTACCGTCGATGCCCCAGCCGCGTGCCGAGTAGACATTGAACTTCAGGCCAGGCACGCCGTATTCGGCCATGTTGATGGCGTAGGCCACCTGGAAGGACTTCTCGTTCGGGCTGTTGAAGTCGGACGTCAGGGAGTTGGCCAGGTAGATGCCGTTGGTTTCGTGCAGGTAGTCGAAGTACTCGTCACCGTTCACTTCCTGATACGCGAAGGTCAGGGTGTGGGCCTGGTGAGTCAGTCCCAGGGACAACGAGTAGGTATCGTTGTCGATGTTGCCCATCTTCTTGCTGCCGGTGTCGGTGGTCTTGTAGTAGTTCAGGCCGGTGGTCAGCGCCAGGGTCTGTGCGTCACCCAATTCGTGGGTGGCACCGAAGTAGTACTGGTTCCAGAAGTCTTCGACGTTAGCCGCGAACAGGCTGGTTTTCAGGCTCTTGAACGGCTGGTAGTTGAAGCCCAGGGTCTTGACCTTGTCGGTTTTCTGGCCATTGCCGTATTCGGAGACGAATTTCGTCAGGCTTTGCTCGGTCCGTGGCGAAACGCGATCGAAGATACCGCCCTGGAACGACAGGTTGCTGAACTCTTCGCTGTTGAAGCTCACACCCTGGAAGCTGGAAGGCAAAGCACGGTTGCCGATGGTGTCGACGATGCCGCTGCTGAAGTTCTGGCGGCCGGCGGTCAGGGTGGTGTTGGACACGCGGAACTGCATGTTGGCGAGGCCGAGTTTGCTCCACTGGTCTACGGCGTTGCCATCCGAGTCGGCCAGTGTGCGGTTGGAGCCGCCCTTGATGTCACGCTTGCTACGATCCAAAACGAGGGCGTTGTACAGCGCCACTTCGGTCTTCACGCCCACGGTGCCCTGGGTGAAACCCGAGCTGGCGTTGAGGATTGTGCCTTGTACCCAGTTGGTGCGGTTACGGTCGGTTTCAGTTTTACCGTGTTTTGTGTAGGAAAAGGTGCCGCCACGGTATTTGCTTTCGTGGGAGTACCAGTTACGCGTGGTGCCGCCCAGGCTGAAATCTTCGATAAAACCTTTGGCCTCGCTTTGGGCGCTGGCGCCGGCCAGTGTGGTCGGAACGAAGTCCTGGCTGACGGGCTCAGCATAGGCGGTAGCCGTGATGCTGCTGATGGCCAGGGCCAGAAGCGCTTTGCTGCTCAGTTTCATGGGTGAAGCTCCTTTGGTTCTCTTTTTTATGCCGGTCTTTTTAGGTGAACCGACTATTGGTGTGTAACTCGTTCAGGCACTTGCAAACGTTTGCCGTAGGAAATTTCCCAATAAATGGCTGCACGTTTGCCGGAGAGCTGACTTCGCTCTCCTGCAATCCGGTTATTTTCTTATGGGGTAATACTGACGCCCGAGAACACGTTGCGGCCGAAGGGGCTCACTTTGAAACCTTCGACTTTGGTGCTTAACGGCTGGTTGACCGTCGAGTGGGCGACAGGCGTGATCGGCACTTGCTGCTTGAGCAACTGCTGCGCCTGTTTGTAGAGAACAGTCCGTTGTTCGCGGTCGGTGACGACCTTGGCTTGCTTGATCAGCTTGTCATACGCCGGGTCACACCACATGGAGTAGTTGTTCCCGCCGATGGCGTCGCAGCTGTAGAGAGTGCCCAGCCAGTTGTCCGGGTCACCGTTGTCGCCGGTCCAGCCGATCAGGCTGATATCGTGCTCACCGTTCTTGGTGCGCTTGATGTACTCGCCCCATTCGTAGCTGACGATCTTCACTTTCAGGCCGATCTTGGCCCAATCGCTCTGCAGCATTTCAGCCATCAGCTTGGCGTTGGGGTTGTACGGCCGTTGCACCGGCATCGCCCACAGGGTGATCTCGGTGCCTTCCTTGACGCCGGCAGCCTTGAGCAGTTCCTTGGCTTTTTCCGGGTTGTAGGCGGCGTCCTTGATGGTGTCGTCGTAGGACCATTGGGTCGGCGGCATGGCGTTGACCGCCAGTTGCCCCGCACCCTGGTACACGGCGTTCAGGATGCTCTGCTTGTTCACCGCCATGTCCAGCGCCTGGCGCACTTCGAGCTGATCGAAGGGCTTGTGGCGCACGTTGTAGGCGATGTAGCCGAGGTTGAAGCCAGGCTTGGTCAGCAGTTGCAGATTCGGGTCGGCCTTGAGCGCATCGACGTCAGCCGGACGCGGATGCAGGGTCACCTGGCATTCGCCGGCCTTGAGCTTCTGCACCCGCACCGAGGCGTCGGTGTTGATGGCGAAGATCAGTTGATCGAGCTGAACGCGGCTCGGGTCCCAGTACTGTTTGTTGCCAACGTAACGGATCTGCGAGTCTTTCTGGTAGCGCTGGAACACGAACGGGCCGGTGCCGATCGGTTTCTGGTTGATGTCGCTGGGCTTGCCGCTCTTGAGCAACTGCTCGGCGTATTCGGCCGACAGGATCGCGGCGAAGCTCATGGCGATGTTTTGCACGAACGCGGCGTCGACCGTGTTCAGGGTCATCACCACGGTGTGTTCGTCGGTTTTCTCGACCTTGGCGATGTTCTTGTTCAGGCTCATCCCGTTGAAGTACGGAAACTCGGTGGGGTAGGCCTTACGGAACGGGTGATCAGGGTCCAGCATGCGGTTGAAGGTGAACAGCACGTCGTCGGCGTTGAAGTCGCGTGTCGGCTTGAACTCCTTGTTGCTGTGGAATTTCACCCCTTCACGCAGGTGGAAGGTGTAGGTCAGGCCGTCTTCGGAAATATCCCACTTGGTGGCCAGCCCAGGCACTACGTTGGTTGCGCCTTTTTCAAACTCGACAAGTCGGTTGTACAGCGGCTCGGCTGCGTCGTTGTCGGTGGCGGTGGTGTATTGCGCTGTGTCAAAACCTGCCGGGCTGCCTTCGGAGCAGAACACCAGGCTCTTCTTGTCGGCGGCGTGACCCATGGTGGCCATGGCCAGCAGGCTGGTGCCAAAAATGGCGGATAGAACGGTGGTATGGCGCATGACGATCCCGATCCTTGTTTGTAGTTGTCATCAGCGAACAATCACCCAAGCGCAAGGCCTGGGGGACAACGCTGATCCCACACACAGCAAGTGCCTTTCCCGAGTTGGAGCCTCTGCTGTCCTACGACGTTATGAGCCGCGGACTTCAGAGTAAATGCGCCAAATCGGATTGACCCTGTAGGCAACGGAGTCAGGTGTCGCGGTTTTTTGCTGTAGGAAGCATCGACTGCGAACGTGCTCATTTTCCTAGGGGCCAGGCGGATGCAATAACGGCGACGTTATGAAACGTCGCCGTCAATGATCCTTACTTGCCGCTGACGCTCACGCCGTAGAAGGAGTTCAAGCCAAACGGGCTGATCTTGAAGTCCTGCACGGTGTTGCGCATGGGTTGATACACCGTCGAGTGCGCGATAGGTGTCATCGGGACTGCATCTTTGAGGATATGTTGCGCCTGCTTGTACAGCTCGGTGCGTTTGGCGACATCCGATGTGGCCTTGGCTTCTTTCACGACGCCGTCGAATTTTTTGTCGCACCACTTGGAGAAGTTGTTGCCGGACAGGGAATCGCAGCCGAACAGCACGTTCAGCCAGTTGTCCGGGTCACCATTGTCGCCGCTCCAGCCAATGATCATGGCCTGGTTCTCGCCGCCTTTGGAACGCTTGATGTACTCGCCCCACTCGTAGCTGGTGATCTTGACCTTCAGGCCGATCTTGGACCAGTCGTTCTGCAGCATCTCAGCCATCAGTTTGGCGTTCGGGTTGTACGGACGCTGAACCGGCATGGCCCACAGCACGATCTCGGTGCCTTCCTTGACGCCCGCTTCCTTGAGCAGCGCCTTGGCTTTCTCGGGGTTGTAGGCGGCGTCCTTGATGGTGGTGTCGTAGGACCATTGGGTCGGCGGCATGGCGTTGACGGCCAGTTGGCCGGCGCCTTGGTACACGGAGTCGATGATCTGCTGCTTGTTCACCGACATGTCCAGCGCCTGGCGTACGCGCAGGTCAGCCAGCGGGTTGGGCTGGTCGCTGCCCTTGACCTTGTCCATGACGTTGTAGGCCACATAACCCAGGTTGAAACCGGCCTGGTTCGGCAGTTTCAGGTCCTTGTCTTCGCCCAGCGCCTTGAGGTCGGCCGGACGAGGGAACAGGGTGATCTGGCATTCATTTTTCTTGAGCTTCTGGATACGCACCGACGGGTCGGTGGTGATGGCGAAGATCAGGTTGTCGATCTTCACGTCTTCAGGTTTCCAGTAGTCCTTGTTGCCGGTGTAGCGAATGTTCGAATCTTTCTGGTAGCTCTTGAACACGAACGGGCCAGTGCCGACCGGCTTCTGGTTGATGTCCTGGGGCGTACCGTTTTTCAGCAACTGGGCGGCATATTCGGCCGACTGGATCGACGCGAAGCTCATCGCCAGGTTCTGGATGAAAGCGGCGTCCACGGTGCCAAGGGTGAACTTGACGGTGTGGGCATCGACTTTCTCGATGTTCTTGATGTTGGTGTCCATCCCCATGTCCGTGAAGTACGGGAACTCAGTGGGGTAGGCCTTACGGAAAGGATCGTCTTTATTGATCATCCGGTTGAAGGTGAACAGCACGTCGTCAGCCGAGAATTCACGAGTCGGCTTGAAGTACGGGGTGGTGTGGAACTTGACGCCTTCGCGCAGGTGGAAGGTGTAGGTCAGGCCATCCGGGGATACGTCCCAGCTGGTGGCCAGGCCAGGAACCACGGCGGTGCCGCCACGTTCGAACTGGCTCAGACGGTTGAACATGGTTTCGGCCGAAGCATCGAAGTCTGTTCCGGTGGTGTACTGGCCTGGATCGAAACCGGCCGGGCTCCCTTCGGAGCAGAACACCAGGTTAGTCGCCGCTTGGGCGAAAGGGGCCGCGGCCATAAGGCCAGCGCTCACTAATAACGGAAGGACTGCGTGTTTAAGCATGTTGGCCTCATGATTTGTTGTCATTTTTGGTGGTGAGGGCGACCTCGTGAGTCGGCCTGCGGATACTTATGCAGGCGCCATACCCATTGCAAGATGCTGAACCACTGCAGGCCGGAAAGAGTGGTACGAACGTACAGGAATGTCGCAATTATGAAACTTTCGACATATTTGTATCTATTTAGAGGGTTTTTTCGGTGCGGATGGCGCACCAAAAAAGCCCAGCCGAGGCGTCTGGCGCACTCGGTTGGGGCGCAGCTGTTACTTATCTAGACTCACGCCGTAGAAGGGCGTCAAGCCGAACGGGCTGATCTTGAAGTCTTTGACTTCCTTGCGCAGGGGTTGGAAAACCGTCGAGTTCGCAATAGGCGTTATAGGTACTTGTTCCTTAAGTATTTTTTGCGCCTGTTGATACCACTTGATGCGCTGCTCGCGGTCGCTGCTGACCTTGGCTTGTTGCACCAGCTTGTCGTAGGCCGGGTTACACCATTTCGCATAGTTGCTGCCCTTGACCGCAGCACAACTGTAGAGCACGCCGAGCCAGTTATCCGGGTCGCCGTTGTCGCCGGTCCAGCCGTAAATCATGGCGTCGTGCTCGCCGTTTTTGGCGCGCTTGATGTACTCGCCCCACTCATAACTGACGATATTGGCCTTGATGCCGACTTTTTCCCAATCCTGCTGGATCATCTGTGCCGACATGCGCGCATTCGGGTTGGACGCACGTTGTACGGTCATGGCCCACAGGTTGATGGTGGTACCGGGTGCAACCCCTGCTTCTTTTAGTAGCGCCCGCGCCTTGGTGGGATCGTAGGGTGCATCCTTGATCGTCGGGTCATAAGACCACTGCGCCGGTGGCAGTGCGTTCTGCGCCAATTGTCCGGCGCTTTGATACACGGCTTTGATGATCGCCGGCTTGTCGATGGCCATGTCCAGGGCCTGGCGCACCTTGAGCTGGTCCAGTGGCGGGTGGGTCACGTTGTAGGCCAGAAAGCCCAGGTTGAAACCGGCTTGTTGCAACACGCGCAGGTTCGGGTCTTGCTTCATCACGTCGATGTCAGCGGGGCGCGGGTAGCCGCTGACCTGGCATTCGCCGGCCTTGAGCTTTTGCAGGCGCGACGCGGCATCCGGGGTGATGGCGAACACCAGGTTGTCGAGCTTCACGTCCTCGGGTTTCCAATACTGTTTATTGGCCACGTAGCGAATCTGCGAGTCTTTCTGGTAGCGCTTGAACACAAACGGCCCGGTGCCCACCGGTTTCTGGTTGATGTCCGAGGCGCTGCCTTGCTTGAGTAACTGCGCGGCATACTCGGCGGACTGCACCGAGGCGAAGCTCATGGCCAGGTTTTGCACGAAGGACGCATCGACGTTGTTCAGGTTGAACCGCACGGTGTGTTCGTCGAGTTTATCGACGCTTTTGATCGTGGTGTTCAGGCCCATGTCTGTGAAGTACGGCGACTCGGAAGGGTAGGCCTTGCGAAACGGGCTCTCGGCATCCAGCAGGCGGTTGAAGGTGAACAGCACGTCGTCGGCATTGAAGTCGCGGGTTGGCGTGAAGAAGTCGGTGGTGTGGAACTTGACGCCTTCGCGCAGGTGGAAGGTATACGTCAGGCCCTCTTTGGAAACTTCCCAACTCGTCGCCAGGCCGGGCTCGACTTCGGTGCCGCCGCGCTTGAACTGGGTCAGGCGGTTGAACACGGTTTCGGCGGACGCATCAAAATCAGTGCCGCTGGTGTACTGGCTGGGATCGAAGCCGGCGGGGCTGGCTTCGGAGCAGTAAACCAGGGTGCTGGCCGCGTGGGCCATCGGCATAAAGGCCAGCAGGCCGGCGGCAAGGAGGAGCGGTTTGAAGGCGATTCTTTCCATGGAGACCCCTGAAGTGGCGAGGCAGAAGACTGCCTGAATGCAAACGGCGATAACCCGAGGTTACCGCCGTTTATGGCGCGCTAGATAGGTTAAATCGCTTTATCTACGGGTTCAGGGGCTCACATCAGTGAAGGTGTCGAGACCTCTATCTTGGTGGGTGCCTTGGGGTCGATCGTGAACACGTCACCGGTCAGATCATTGTTCTCACGTATCGTGAAGGTTCTGGTGCTGACAATATTCAGGTCATTAGCGTTGATTAGCCCATCATCGGTGACCTGTCTGAGTTGCCATCGGGTAATAGCCTTGACGCTATGAGCGCCGCCGTCCGGGTCATAAGTGATGATGAAGTCTTTCTCCCTTGCGGCCACGGAGAATCCCTCTTTAAGGGCTGGAGGCATCAATTCGACAAGAGCGGGAAACGAACTTCCCTGGTGGGCTATCTCGGAGACGCGGGCTCGAAGTTCCGGGTTCGGAATCGTTTTTTCCAGTGTTGCGATCCGTTGTCCTACGGTGTCCTCAAACGTGTCCCCTCGGTAATCGAGGTCAGTACGCAGTTCGCCATTCGGTTGTTTTGTGATCACGCTGTAGCGTTCACGATTCAGATCGGGTGCAAAGCTGGAAGAGTACTGGCTGTTTGAGAATGTTGTGGGCTGGGCGCGTTCGCCCTCAGTGACGCTAAACGCACCATCATCGACTTGCCACGAAGCAATGAGCTTGCGCTTGATGTTTGAGCCATCCTCATAAACGCTGTCAGTGAATTGATAGTCGGTGTTTTCCTTGAGGTTCAGGTAGTCGTCGAACTTTTCTGCACCCTCGATTTTCGATCCATCGCTTTCGACAAAACGCTCTGAAAAGCTGGATGAACCCGCTGAATGGTTGCTGGGTGTCGGAGATGGAGGGCGATTCCAGGGCCAGCGCGCCCCGCCATCGGCTGAGGCTCGGGCCCACTCGCCATCTCCAGTGGCGTGCACCGTCATTACCGGCTTGCCGGTATCTGGATCAATGATCTGCACATAATCATTGCTCAGTTTGAAGTCGCTTTTTATCTCATATATCTGGCGAATCCCGGAGGTGTCTGTGTAGGGGACAAACCAACGATCAGCACCGGTTGCTGCATCTTTCGCCTGGTAGATTCCCTTGGCGTTACGCACAGCATTTTCAATCAGCCGTTCGCCGTCCGGCACCGCGTATTGGCTGATGCTGCCCGCCTGGCTTGGCTGCAAGCGGTTGGGAATAGATACGGTTTGCGGCGCTTCAACCCGAGGGCGCGTGCCTGGGATGGGCGTGTACGGTTTTTCTTCTGGCGGAACGAACGGATCCTCGACTGGGCCACTGGCACCGACCGAGAACAAGGTGTTCAACAACCCATCAAACGCCTTGGACGCACCGTCGTTGCGTTCAGCCAGCGTATCGCCGGAGGCTTGTTTTTCTGCACCCAGCGCCAGTTCGGTCACTCCCGCCACGACTGCGGCGGCCGCAACGGGCGCAGCGATGGGGGCCAGCTTGGCCAGCAAGCCAGCTGCGACGGTAATGTCGTTAAGCCATATGTCCCGCGTTACCTCGCTGTTGGACTTGATCATGACGTCGGCATCGCTGGTCATTCGCGCTTTACTCGCGGAGGTCATGCTGGCGAAGACATCGCCTTCGATATGCGATCCATCACCATCGAACGTCGGGTCTTTCAGCTTTCCAGTGGCGAGTTTTTCGAGCGTTGTGTCCAGACCTTCTGTTTTGGTGCCGACATTGGCCAGCCCCAAGATGGGCATGAACACTTTTGCCAAGCGCTCAATGGTGCCTGCCTCATGGTCCTGGCGGCTGATCAATGGGAAATGAGCGAGCAGGGCCGCGCGCTTTTTGGGGGCCTTGGCTTGATCGATCACCCATTGATCCAGCTTCTCAAGGGAGTCAAATCGCAGAAACGCCGGCTCGGCGCCTGGGATGTAGAGGACTTGCCTGCCGCCATCGTCGGCACTGAATCGCACGATGTCGTTAGACAAGAAACCCTTGATATTGAACGCGTGCGCCTGCACGACACCCTTTACCGGGGCTTCGGCCCTGAGCTGTTCGATAGTGAGTGGTGCATTTTCGTCGAGTGGAACGTTGGACATCGCGCCCATGACCAAGCGGTAGTCTTCACGGCTGAAGCGATGCTCGGGAGCTTGCAGTGCCTGCTCGGCAGGTGGCCGGGCTTGAGCCGTCTTCAGTTGTTTTCGGGCCTGATAGGCGAACTCGCCTTTGATTGATGTCTGGTAGTCCGAACTGCGGGTGTTCCAGAATTCGTCGATTTTTTGTGTCATCAATGTTTGGAAGTCAGTTTGCCAACTGGCATGCATGAGGTCGGAGGGCGCCACACGGTATTGGTTGTGCGCGCCATAACCCCCTGCTTGGCTCTTCCCGGGGCCGTCGGTGTAGATGCCTGCCTCAGAGTCGAGGTTGCCTGGGGTCCAATCGTTTTCAGAAAAGTTCTTCAACAATGCGTCCGGCAGGCGGAGTGAGGAGGTCGGCTCCTCGTTCAGGTGCTCCCAGCCTGTGACGGTCGAAGCGCTTTGTGCGCCATTGAAACGGTTCAAGTACAGGGTATCGGCATCCACATGTTCGCCGGTTAATTTGAAGATGACGGACTCCGCCCAGATTTTTGCATGGGCGCGCACGTTTGGCAGGGCGCCGGCAACCTCCGTCGCCAGGTGCTTGTAGGCCAATGCTTGAGGCGCTTGGGTGTAATACGTCTGGGCGTTGAGTTTGAGCGTTTCGAGGGCGCGTGCCGAGCGGCTCTGCGCCGGGCGCACGCGATCATCCGGCGCGATGGGGTTAAAGCCTTTTTGCTCTTCCAACTGCCTGATTTGCGCCCTGGCCTGGCGCAATGACGACGGCAGGGGCGTGCCCTGGAAGTTGGCGACCACCCCCGCGGTGACTTGTATGTAATCGTCGCCAAATCGCATCTGCAACCGTTCAACAGTGCCCGGCGCAATCACTTTGGCGGCCTCCAGCAACGGGCCGCTGACGTTTCCCCAGCCTGAGTTATCGGTGAGGGAGAACGTTTTCAGTTGGCCTTCTACGGTGGCGGTCAGGGTGCCTTTGCGGGGGTTGACGGTGAGCAAGGCGCTCTGGTCGATCTTCTGTTCCTGCATCCAGCCTTGAACGACAGGGTGCTCCACTTGCGCGCGATACACCCCCAGCCACTGGCCCATAACGCTCAAGGGTGGGACTTTTATAAGCTCTGGTGTTTTGCCCAAAACTTTGCTTTGCACTGCGCCGATGTAAGCCTCAAGGAGGGCTGCTTCGTGAGGTGAGGCCGTCAGGCTGGGTTCGGCTATTGGCGCCTGGACAATAGGGGTTGCGGCCCGTGATGGCGGCTCGGTCGATAAACGGGGGAGATGGAGCTGTGCGACAACGTTGGCGTTACTGGCTGATAGGGGCATGGTTTCAGTTCTCGTTATCTAAATAGATGCCGAGTCAGCACTCCCTGTTGGCTGCGGCACTATTTGTGTATCGAAAACCGAGTGGTTGATTCCAACGGATATGCTGCTGGATATAACGTGATTGGGTAGCGAATTGCCGAAAAAAAGCGCAACCCTGCAAGGACTGCGCTTTTTTTTTGGGGTAAGGGGGTTATTGCAAGACTTCGATCACCCCGTCGGCGCTCATGCTGACCTGGCTGGTGCCGGCTTCCACTTCAGGCGTTGGCGCGGAATCCATCATGGCGGCCTTCATCATCATCCCGCCACGGGCGTAGGGCTGTGGATAACCATTGGTGTTGAAATTCAGATTGACGATCTTGTAGCCCTTGCCGCCCAGCGCATCGGTGGCCAGTTGTGCACGGGCTTTAAAGGCGGCAACCGCGTCCTTGAGCAGGGCATCTTCGCTGGTCTTGCGTGTGGTGTCGGCGATGGCGAAGTCCATATTTTCCATCTTCAGCGTGTTCAGCAACTCGCCGGTGAGTTTGGACAGGGCCGGGAAGTCCGCGCTTTCCAGGCGCAGTTCGGCGCGTTCACGCCAGCCGGTGATTTTCTGGTTCTTGTTGTCGTAGATCGGGTAGCTGTTGCGACTGCCCTGGCGCAGGGTCACGGCCTTCACTTCACGGGCCTGGCCCTGGGCCTTGTTCATCGTGGTGGTGATTTCGGCGGCGAGCTTGGCCGGGTCGGCATTCTGGGATTCGGTGTAGAGGGTGACGATCATCTTGTCGCGGGCCACCTCCTGGCTGACCTCGGCGCGCAAGGAAATCTGATTGTAGTTCAGTGCGTCGGCGGCCATGGCTGGAAGGCTGGCCAAGGTCGCGGCGCTGAGGGTGAAGACGACTGCACTGTGAGTGAAACGAGACATGGAAGCTCCTTAGGGGTGTTCGTATCGGTATGACTGTAGACGCACGCATCGGGTTCTTCGGGTTTACACATCACCTACAAATGTTCGTGGCGCCGACGAACGGTCGTTTGCCCGGCCTGCGGCAAAGAGCCACACGCGCCGTGCCAGCAGGTCGGCTTCGTTTATACTCCTGCCGATCCGCCTGCAGCGCTCATCGGGAGAGCTCATGCTCGCCGCCGTAAAACTGACTTCCGCCACCCGCCAGAACCTCTGGCGCCTGACGTTCATCCGTACCCTGGTACTGGCCGCACAGGCCGGTTCGGTCGGGCTTGCCTATTGGTTCGACCTGCTGCCGCTGCCGTGGCTGCAACTGGGCGTGACCCTGGGCTTCTCCACCGTGCTGTGCGTGTTCACGGCTATTCGCTTGCGTACCACGTGGCCGGTGACCGAACTCGAATATGCGCTGCAACTGGCCTGCGACCTGTTTATCCACAGTGTGTTGCTGTACTTCTCCGGCGGTTCCACCAACCCGTTTGTGTCTTATTACCTGGTGCCGTTGACTATCGCGGCGGTGACCTTGCCGTGGCGCTATTCGGTAGTGCTCTCGGGTATCGCCCTGACCCTCTACACCCTGCTGCTGGCGCGGTTCTACCCGTTGCAAACGTTCCCCATCGCCCGGGAAAACCTGCAGATCTACGGGATGTGGCTGAGTTTTGCGCTGTCGGCCGCCGTCATTACTTTTTTCGCCGCACGCATGGCCGAAGAGCTGCGCCGCCAGGAAGAACTGCGCGCCATACGCCGTGAAGAGGGCCTGCGCGACCAGCAATTGCTGGCCGTCGCCACCCAGGCCGCGGGGGCCGCCCATGAGCTGGGCACACCGCTGGCGACCATGAGCGTGCTGCTCAACGAAATGGTCCAGGATCATCACGATCCGGCGCTGCAAGAAGACCTCGGCGTGCTGCGCGAGCAGGTCAAGCAGTGCAAGCAGACCTTGCAGCAGTTGGTGCGCGCCGCCGAAGCCAATCGCCGCCTGGCGGTCGACATGCAGGACGTGACCCGGTGGCTCGACGAAGCGCTCAACCGCTGGCACCTGATGCGGCCTGAAGCCAGCTACCGATTCCACCTGCTGGGGCAGGGCACCGTGCCGCGCATGGCGCCGCCGCCGGACCTGACCCAGGCGCTGCTCAACCTGCTCAACAACGCCGCCGACGCCTGCCCGGAAGGCCTGGGCGTGCAGTTGGACTGGGACGCGGAAAACGTGACCATCAGCATTCGTGACCACGGCGCCGGCGTGCCGCTGGCCATTGCCGAGCAAATCGGCAAACCCTTTTTTACCACCAAGGGCAAAGGCTTCGGCCTCGGCCTGTTTTTGAGCAAGGCCAGCGTGACCCGCGCGGGCGGCTCAGTGAAACTCTATAGTCATGAGGAAGGTGGCACGCTCACCGAGCTGCGCCTGCCCCGTGTCGCACGAGGAGATATCGATGAGTGACGAGATCCAAGTCGAAGGCGAAGAACTGCCGCACCTGCTGCTGGTAGATGACGACGCCACCTTTACCCGCGTGATGGCGCGCGCCATGAGCCGTCGTGGATTCCGCGTGAGCACCGCAGGCTCCGCCGAAGAAGGCCTGACCATCGCCCAGGCCGACCTGCCGGACTACGCCGCGCTCGACCTGAAAATGGACGGCGATTCCGGCCTGGTGCTGCTGCCCAAGCTGCTGGAACTCGACCCGGAAATGCGCGTGGTGATCCTCACCGGTTACTCCAGCATCGCCACCGCCGTTGAGGCCATCAAGCGCGGCGCCTGCAACTACCTGTGCAAGCCGGCGGACGCGGATGATGTGCTGGCGGCGTTGCTCTCCGAACACGCCGACCTCGACACTCTGGTGCCGGAAAACCCGATGTCGGTGGACCGTTTGCAGTGGGAGCACATCCAGCGTGTGCTGACCGAACACGAAGGCAATATCTCCGCCACTGCCCGTGCGTTGGGCATGCACCGCCGCACCCTGCAGCGCAAATTGCAGAAGCGTCCGGTACGACGCTGAACCTAGGCTGAACAACCCGCTTCAGGCCGCACGGAGCCCTGAACCGATCAACTATGATCGGTTCAAACACCTGTCTCCTCTTTCCTACCGAGCCTGAACCATGAATCAGAACGCTGAGTACTCTGCGGTCAACGATGCTGTGCGCGGGCAATTCCTACCCAGGGTGTGGCGGCTGATCACCCCTTACTGGCGCAGTGAAGAGAAGGGCCAGGCCTGGCTGCTGTTGTTGGTCGTGTTGGGCCTGTCGCTGTTCAGCGTGGCCGTCTCTGTGTGGTTCAACAGCTGGAACCGCGACTTCTACAACGCCCTCGAACACAAGGACTACGACGCCTTCACCCACCTGCTGATGTACTTCAGCGTGATCGCCGTGGTGGCGATTGTGACCGGTGTGTTCACCTCTTATCTGCAGCAAATGCTCACCATCCGCTGGCGTCGCTGGTTGACGGAAACCTATTTCGCCCGGTGGCTGGGCCACAAGAATTACTACCACCTGGAATACGGCGGCTATACCGATAACCCTGACCAGCGGATCTCCGAAGACCTCAACGCGTTTACCAACGGTACGCTGACTCTGGGGTTGGGTTTTGTCAGTAACCTGGTGACCCTGGTGTCGTTCTCGGTGATTCTTTGGGGTGTGTCCGGCAGCATCGAAGTGTGGGGCATCACGATTCCGGGCTACATGTTCTGGGCCGCGCTGGTGTATGCGGTGGTCGGCAGTTGGTTGACGCACTTGATCGGTCGAAAGTTGATCGGGCTGAGCAACCGCCAGCAACGCTTCGAAGCCGACTTGCGTTTCAGCCTTGTGCGGGTGCGGGAGAATGCCGAAAGCATCGCGCTGTTCGATGGCGAACCCAATGAACACCAGCAATTGAGTGCGCGGTTCGGGCGGGTGTGGAGCAACTTCTGGAGCATCATGCAGGTCAAGAAGCGCCTGAGTTTTTTCACCAGCGGTTATTCCCAGATCGCGATTATCTTTCCCTTTGTGGTCGCGGCACCGCGTTACTTTGCCGGCAAGATCGAACTGGGCGTGCTGATGCAGGTGGCCCAGGCGTTTGGCAGTGTGCAGGGCAGCCTGAGCTGGTTTGTCGACGCCTACACCGTGCTCGCCAGTTGGCGTGCCACTTGTGACCGCCTGCTGAGCTTCGGCCAGGCCATGGAAGAAAACGAAACCCGCGCCATGGGCATCGCGTTGCAGCAGCAGGGCGGGGATTTGCAGGTGAGCAATCTGAACCTGGATCTGGCGGACGGTCGTCATTTACTGCAAGGCGCCAACCTGACGGTGGCCGAGGGCGAGCGATTGATGCTCAGTGGTCGCTCCGGCAGCGGTAAGTCAACCCTGCTGCGGGCGATGGGCAACCTGTGGCCCAACGGCCACGGCAATATTCGATTGCCGGCCGAGCGTTATCTGTTCCTGCCGCAAAAGCCGTATCTGCCGATTGGCACGTTGAAGGCGGTGTTGAGTTATCCACAGGCGGATGGCGCCTATCCGGCAGAACGTTATGCACAGGTCCTGGAGACCTGCCGCCTGCCGCACCTCATCTCGCGCCTGGACGAAGCCAACCATTGGCAGCGCATGCTCTCGCCGGGCGAACAGCAGCGCCTGGCCTTCGCCCGCGCGTTGCTGTTCGCGCCGCAGTGGCTGTACATGGACGAAGCCACGTCGGCCATGGATGAAGAGGATGAGGCGACGTTGTACCAGGCGTTGATCGATCAGTTGCCGGGACTGGGCATCGTCAGTGTGGGGCATCGCAGCAGCCTCAAGCGTTTCCACGGGCGGCATGTGCGGATCGAGGGTGGGCTGCTTCAGGAACAACCCCTGGCTTGAGACCTGACTCGGTCAATGTGATCTGGAGAGTGAGTTCCCACAAAAAAGCCCGGCTGATCATTGATCAGCCGGGCTTTTTGTATTGCTTGAATAGACTTACTTCTTCAAGCCGTAATGCTCATCCAACATGCCTGGGGCGTTCGGCGTTTTTGGCGCGTAGTCCCGTGGTGGCTCCTGGTTTTCCCGGGGAGGGGTGAGGCGTTCCCGTGGAGTTTGCGGTGCATCGGAATGCAACGCGGCCAGCAGACGCTGACGGGTGATGTCGTCGAGGGCCAGGCGGTTAGCGCCATCGGCGAGGTGATCCTGTACTTCCTGATAGCTCTGAGTGAGCTTCTTGACCAGGTTGGCGGTGCTGTTGAAGTGGGTAACAACCTCGTTCTGATAACTGTCAAAACGTTCCTGAATGTCATCCAACTGACGCTGCGTGCGGTTAGGCGCGGCATTCGGCAGCAAGCGAGCAACCAGGAAACCAATGGCGACACCGGCAACCAGGGCAAGAGTCGGCAACAACCAAACTAAGAGCGAGTGTTCCACGAGTCCTTCCTCTATAAACGGCTTTGCTTTACGTTAACGGCTCAAACCTGCGCTGTATACCGCGATTAAGCTCGCAATGATGCCAAGCACAGACTTTTAGCTAGACGAGTCGACCCTTTGAGAGGTCACGGAGTTCATTCCTTGCTCATGCGTGAAACCCCCGTTTTGATCGATGGCCCGGTAGGCCAATTGGAAGCCCTGTACCTGGATCACCCCGAGCCACGTGGCCTGGCGCTGATCTGCCACCCTAACCCGGTGCAGGGCGGGACCATGCTCAATAAAGTCGTTTCGACCTTGCAACGCACCGCCCGCGATGCTGGTTTGATTACGTTGCGTTTCAATTACCGTGGTGTCGGCGCGAGTGCCGGTACCCACGACATGAGCACCGGCGAAGTCGACGATGCCGAAGCGGCCGCCACCTGGCTGCGGGAAAAACACCCCGACCTGCCGATGACGTTGCTCGGTTTTTCCTTCGGTGGTTATGTGGCCGCCAGCCTCGGTGGTCGCCTGGAAGCCAAGGGCGAAAAACTCGCCCATCTGTTCATGGTCGCCGCTGCTGTGATGCGCCTGCGCGAGACCGATGTGCTGCCCCAAGGCTGCCCGTTGACCGTGATCCAGCCGGAAACCGACGAAGTGGTCGACCCACAGACCGTCTACGACTGGTCCGCCGCCCTGAATCGCCCCCATACGCTTCTGAAAGTGGCAGAATGCGGACACTTTTTTCATGGCAAGCTCACCGATCTCAAGGATCTGGTGCTGCCGCGCCTCTCGAATTGATAGCAGTCTGATAAGCGATTACCCATGACGACGCGTACCCGTATCCTCACCGGCATCACCACCACCGGCACGCCGCACCTGGGCAACTACGCCGGTGCGATCCGCCCGGCGATCCTTGCCAGCCAGGACGCCAATGCCGATTCCTTCTACTTCCTGGCCGACTACCACGCCCTGATCAAATGCGATGACCCGCAGCGCATCCAGCGCTCGCGTATGGAAATCGCCGCGACCTGGCTGGCCGGCGGCCTGGATGTAAACCGGGTGACCTTCTATCGCCAGTCCGACATCCCGGAAATCCCCGAGCTGACCTGGCTGCTGACCTGCGTAGCCGCCAAGGGCCTGCTCAACCGCGCCCACGCCTACAAAGCCTCGGTGGACAAGAACGTGGAAACCGGCGAGGACCCGGATGCTGGCATCACCATGGGCCTGTACAGCTACCCGGTGCTGATGGCGGCGGACATCCTGATGTTCAACGCCCACAAAGTGCCGGTCGGCCGTGACCAGATCCAGCACGTGGAAATGGCCCGCGACATCGGCCAGCGTTTCAACCACCTGTTCGGCAATGGCAAAGAATTCTTCACCATGCCCGAGGCGTTGATCGAAGAAAGCGTCGCCACCTTGCCGGGCCTGGACGGCCGCAAGATGTCCAAGAGCTACGACAACACCATCCCGTTGTTCACCAGCGCCAAGGACATGAAAGACGCCATCTCGCGGATCGTCACCGACTCGCGCGCGCCGGGCGAAGCCAAGGACCCGGACAACTCGCACCTGTTCACCTTGTACCAGGCATTCGCGACCAAGGCCCAGGAAGAAGAATTCCGCGGCGAACTGCTGCAAGGCCTGGGCTGGGGCGAGGCCAAGAGCCGTCTGTTCCAACTGTTGGACGGCCAACTGGGCGAAGCCCGCGAGCGCTACCATCAACTGATGTCGCGCCCGTCGGACATGGAAGACCTGCTGCTGGTCGGCGCCAAGAAGGCCCGTGCCGTAGCGGCGCCGTTCCTCGCCGAGTTGCGTGAAGCGGTGGGCTTGCGTTCGTTCGTCGAGCAGGCTGCGGCGCCGGTCAGCACCAAGAAGAAAGCCGCAAAAGCTGCGCGCTTTGTGAGCTTTCGCGAAGACGACGGCAGCTTCCGCTTCCGCCTGTTGGCTGCCGATGGGGAGCAACTGCTGCTGTCGCGCAACTTTGCCGACGGCAAAGCCGCTGGCGCGGTAACCAAGCAATTGCAAAGTGGTGTGATGCTGGACGTGCGCCCCGAGGCCCTGGGCTTCAGCGTCTGGCTGGACGGTGCGGCCGTGGCCGACAGCGCTCAGTTCGCCGACAGCGCGACCCGCGATGCGGCCGTGCAGGCATTACGCATTGCGTTGACCCCTATCGAGGATTAACCCGACCAAGGGTTGATTGCCATTATCCGGGGCCGTCGTTACAGTGACGGCCCGTTTTTGTTGCCTTGCTAACGAAATTATGACGCCCCTAGAACGATATCAAGCTGATCTGAAACGCCCTGAATTCTTCCATGACGCGGCCCAGGAAACGGCGGTGCGTCATTTGCAGCGCCTGTACGACGACCTGGTCGCGGCCTCGCAAAGCAAGCCAGGGATGCTCGGCAAGCTGTTTGGCAAGAAAGACCGCACGCCAGTCAAAGGCTTGTACTTCTGGGGCGGCGTGGGCCGTGGCAAGACCTACCTGGTCGACACCTTCTTCGAAGCGCTGCCGTTCAAGGAAAAGGTCCGCACGCACTTCCACCGCTTCATGAAGCGTGTGCACGAAGAGATGAAGACCCTGCCGGGTGAGAAAAACCCGCTGACCATCATCGCCAAGCGTTTCTCCGATGAAGCGCGGGTCATCTGCTTCGATGAATTCTTCGTCTCCGACATCACCGACGCCATGATCCTCGGCACCCTGATGGAAGAGCTGTTCAAGAACGGTGTGACCCTGGTCGCCACTTCGAACATCGTGCCGGACGGCCTGTACAAGGACGGCTTGCAGCGTGCGCGCTTCCTGCCGGCCATCGCCTTGATCAAGCAGAACACTGAAATCGTCAACGTCGACAGCGGCGTCGACTACCGCCTGCGTCACCTGGAGCAAGCGGAGCTGTTCCACTTTCCGCTGAACGAAGCCGCCCACGAAAGCCTGCGCAAGAGCTTCCGCGCGCTGACGCCGGAATGCACCCAGGCGGTGGAAAACGACAAGTTGATGATCGAGAACCGCGAAATCATCGCGCTGCGTACCTGCGATGACGTGGCGTGGTTTGAATTCCGCCAACTGTGCGACGGCCCGCGCAGCCAGAACGACTACATCGAACTGGGCAAGATCTTCCACGCGGTGATCCTGAGCGGCGTGGAGCAGATGAGCGTCACCACCGACGACATCGCGCGACGTTTTATCAATATGGTCGACGAATTCTACGACCGTAACGTCAAGCTGATCATCTCGGCGGAAGTCGAGCTTAAGGATCTTTATACCGGTGGCCGTTTGAACTTCGAATTTCAACGGACATTGAGCCGCTTGCTGGAAATGCAGTCCCACGAGTTCCTGTCGCGCGGGCACAAACCCTAAGCGATTTCCAGAGCACTGGAGATCCAATGTGGGAGGGGGCTTGCTCCCGATAGCGGTGTGTCAGTGATAGATGTACTGGCTGACACACTGCCATCGGGGGCAAGCCCTAATGCCGGTCAGTTAAGAGATAAAAGGGCAAAAAGTAACCTGTGGCGAGGGAGCTTGCTCCCGTTGGACTGCGCAGCAGTCCCATTTTTGGGGCCGCTTCGCGGCCCAGCGGGAGCAAGCTCCCTCGCCACAGGTACGGTGTTCGTCCTTAACTGACCGGCATTAGGGCAAGCCCCCTCCCTCATTTGCTTAAGCTGCCTGCTGGAATTGCTGGCGATACTGGTTTGGCGACAACTCCGTGTGCTGCCTGAACAACCGCGCAAAGAAACTCGCATCGTCGTAACCCACCTCATAACTGATGGTCTTGATGCTCTTGCGGCTGCCCGAGAGCAGGCCCTTGGCCGTCTCGATACGCAGGCGCTGCAGGTAATGCAGCGGTTTGTCACCCG
This sequence comes from Pseudomonas arvensis, assembly GCF_056688935.1. Classification (NCBI taxonomy): domain Bacteria; kingdom Pseudomonadati; phylum Pseudomonadota; class Gammaproteobacteria; order Pseudomonadales; family Pseudomonadaceae; genus Pseudomonas; species Pseudomonas arvensis. The sequence goes on from NZ_CP162038.1 coordinate 949,916, forward strand.
TCGCCGTCTGGAAGCGCCGCATGAAGTTGCGGATGCTCATGCCATGTTCGCGGGCGACGTCTTCGAAGCGGAACTTGTCGGCAAAGTGCTCTTCGAGCCAGTGCTGGATCTGCAGGATGATCACGTCCTGGTGCAGCTTCTGCCCGCCAAAACCAATGCGTCCCGGCGAATAGTTGCGCTGCACTTCATAGAGAATGTCGCGGGCCACCGCCTGGGCGATGTTGGCGCCGCAGAAGCGTTCGATCAGGTAGATGTAAAGGTCGCACGCTGAGGTAGTGCCGCCGGCGCAATACAGGTTGTCGGCGTCGGTGAGGTGCTTGTCCTGATTGAGCTGCACTTTGGGAAAGCGTTCGCTGAAGGCATTGAAGAACCGCCAGTAGGTAGTCGCCTCCTTGCCATCGAGCAGCCCGGCTTCGGCCAGCCAGAACACCCCGGTGGCTTCGCCGCAGAGCACGGCGCCGCGTGCGTGTTGTTCGCGCAGCCACGGCAGTACTTGGGGGTAGCGGGTGCAGAGGGCGTCGAAGTCATCCCAGAAGGCCGGCAGCACAATGATGTCGGCGTCTTCTAGGCCGCCGTCTACCGGCATGATCACATCGCTGAAGCTGCGCACCGATTGCCCGTCGGGGCTGACCAGGCGGGTTTCGAACGCCGGCGTCAGGCCCAGGCCTTGCTGTTTGCCGTAACGCAGGCTCGCGAGGTGGAAGAAATCCTTGGCTTGCATGAGGGTTGAAGCGAATACCCGATCAATGGCCAAAATGCTGACGCGCCGCAGGGGCGTGGAGATTTGGTTAGACATAATTTCATTTATTCTTATAGGGGAAAGTGGTCACCAGACGGCTGGATCGTCTTATTTTTTGTCGCATGTGTCCAGTGTCCTGTGACGTCTTCGCGGCATAGGCTCTGTTGGCTGGTCTTTGTCCGACAATCCCCGCAGGTGACCCATGATTCCCAGAACTTTGTTCAGCCCCGAACACGAACTCTTTCGCGACAGCGTGCGCACTTTCCTTGAAAAAGACGCCGCGCCGTTCCATGGGCAATGGGAAAAACAGGGGTATGTCGACCGCAGTCTGTGGAGCAAGGCGGGGGAGGCGGGCATGTTGTGTTCCCATCTGCCGGAAGAATATGGCGGCTTGGGTGCGGACTTTCTCTACAGCGCGGTGGTGATCGAGGAGATCAGTCGGCTGGGCCTGACCGGGATTGGTTTCTCCCTGCATTCGGACATCGTCGCGCCCTACATCCTGCATTACGGCAGTGAGGCGCTGAAGCACAAATACCTGCCAAAATTGATCTCCGGCGAGATGGTCACCGCCATTGCGATGACCGAGCCGGGCGCCGGGTCCGACCTGCAAGGGGTCAAGACCACGGCCGTGCTGGACGGCGATGAGTATGTAATCAACGGCTCCAAGACCTTCATCACCAACGGCTATCTGGCCGAACTGGTGATCGTCGTGGCCAAGACCGATCCCAAGGCTGGCGCGAAGGGCACCAGCCTGTTTCTGGTGCAGGCCGATACGCCGGGCTTCGCCAAGGGCAAGCGCCTGGAGAAGGTGGGCATGAAGGCCCAGGACACCTCGGAGCTGTTCTTCCAGGACGTGCGGGTGCCCAAGGAAAACCTGTTGGGTCAGGCGGGCATGGGCTTTGCCTACTTGATGCAGGAACTGCCCCAAGAGCGATTGACCGTGGCCATCGGTGCGATCACCTCAGCCGAAGCGGCGTTGCAGTGGACGCTGGACTACACCCGCGAGCGCAAGGCGTTCGGCAAGGCGATTGCCGATTTCCAAAACACCCGGTTCAAGTTGGCAGAGATGGCGACAGAGATTCAGATCGGCCGGGTGTTTGTCGATAAGTGCATGGCGCTGCACTTGGAGAGCAAGCTGGATGTGCCTACGGCGGCGATGGCCAAGTACTGGGCCACCGACCTGCAATGCAAGGTGCTCGACGAGTGTGTGCAGTTGCACGGCGGTTACGGCTTCATGTGGGAATACCCGATCGCGCGGGCCTGGGCGGATGCGCGAGTGCAGCGGATTTATGCGGGGACCAACGAGATCATGAAGGAGATTATTGCGCGGGCGCTTTGATTGTGTGGTGTTGCTGAAGGCCTTGTCGAGGGCAAGCCCCCTCCCACATTTGAATGTATTCACAAGTCAAAATGTGGGAGCTGGCTTGCCTGCGATAGCGATCCAAAGATCAATTAAGGCGCTGGATTCGGATGATCCTTCTGAATCGCCTCGATCCCTTCCAGCACTTCCTTCGATAGCTTCAGATCAGCGCTGGCGATGTTGCTGTCCAGTTGCTCAAGCGACGTGGCGCCAATAATGTTGCTGGTCACGAACGGCTGTTGCGTCACAAACGCCAGCGCCATCTGCGCCGGGTCCAAACCATGTTCCCGCGCCAATGCCACATAACGGCTGCATGCCGCTTCCGACTGCGGGTTGAAGTAGCGGCTGAAACGGCTGTACTCGGTCAGGCGTGCCTTGGCCGGGCGCGCGCCGCCTTCGTATTTGCCGCTGAGCATGCCGAACGCCAGGGGCGAGTAGGCGAGCAGGCCGCACTGTTCACGAATGGCGACTTCCGCCAGGCCCACTTCAAAGCTGCGATTGAGCAGGTTGTAGGGGTTCTGGATCGACACTGCGCGGGTCCAGCCACGGGCTTCGGCCAGGGCGAGGAATTTCATGGTGCCCCACGGGGTTTCGTTGGACAGGCCGATGTGGCGGATCTTGCCGGCCTTCACCTGTTCGTCCAGCGCTTCGAGGGTTTCTTCCAGTGGGGTGAGGTCGTCTTCGTCCTTGTGCTTGTAGCTCAATTGGCCGAAAAAGTTGGTGCTGCGCTCTGGCCAGTGCAGTTGGTAGAGGTCGATCCAGTCGGTCTGCAGGCGCTTGAGGCTGGCGTCCAGGGCATCGACAATGTGCTTGCGGTTGTGGCGCAGGTGGCCGTCGCGGATGTAGTCGATGGTGTTGCCGGGGCCGGCGATCTTGCTGGCGAGGATCCAGTCGGCGCGGTCACCACGGCTTTTGAAGTAATTACCGATGTAACGTTCGGTGGTGGCGTAGGTGTCGGCCTTGGGCGGCACCGGGTACATTTCCGCCGTGTCGAGGAAGTTGATCCCCGCGGCCTTGGCCCGTTCGATCTGCGCGAAGGCCTCTGCCTCGCTGTTCTGCTCACCCCAGGTCATGGTGCCCAAGGCTATCGCGCTCACGTTCAGATCCGTACGGCCCAGCTGTCGATAATCCATCGGGTACTCCTTCGGGGAAAACAATCATAAAAGCAGGTTGAATTTTTTTTCGCAATCTGCATAATTGCCCACCTCTTTCTGCAGTGGAAGTGATGCGCCGCCTGCCGAAGAATCTTGCCGTTGAACGGACGCGCCGACCCGAGCCCCCGATAGCGTCTGTATCCGGCTGCCTTTGACTTGTCAAAGTACGCACTATTCAGTAAGATCCGCCGTCTAATTTACAGGGCGGCCCCTGAGGCTATTAAAGAATGACAACTTTTACTGCAAAACCGGAAACAGTTCAGCGCGACTGGTTTGTCGTCGACGCCGCTGGTCAGACCCTGGGTCGTCTGGCCACTGAAGTCGCCAGCCGTCTGCGTGGCAAGCACAAGCCTGAGTACACCCCTCACGTTGATACCGGTGACTACATCGTGATCATCAACGCTGAGCAGGTACGTGTTACCGGCAACAAAGCGCAAGACAAAATGTACTACCGTCACTCCGGTTTCCCAGGCGGTATCAAGTCTTCGAACTTCGAAGGCCTGATCTCCAAGAAGCCTGAAGCCCCGATCGAAATCGCGGTCAAAGGTATGCTGCCTAAGGGCCCTCTGGGTCGCGATATGTTTCGCAAGCTGAAAGTCTATGCGGGCGCTGTACACCCTCATGCTGCTCAGCAGCCCCAAGAACTGAAGTTTTAACGGAATAGTTCATTATGTCGGCGACTCAAAATTACGGCACTGGCCGTCGCAAAACCGCAACCGCACGCGTTTTCCTGCGTCCGGGCACTGGCAACATCTCGATCAACAACCGCACTCTGGAAAATTTCTTCGGTCGCGAAACTGCCCGCATGGTAGTTCGTCAGCCGCTGGAACTGACCGAGACTGTTGAGAAGTTCGACATCTACGTCACCGTTATCGGTGGCGGTGTAAGTGGTCAAGCTGGCGCAATCCGCCACGGTATCACTCGCGCTCTGATGCAGTACGACGAAACCCTGCGTGGCGCTCTGCGCAAAGCTGGCTTCGTTACTCGCGATGCCCGTGAAGTTGAACGTAAGAAAGTCGGTCTGCGTAAAGCGCGTAAGCGTCCGCAGTACTCGAAGCGTTAATTCGCTTTACGTTCCACAAAAACGCCCAGCCTCCTCACGGAGCTGGGCGTTTTTTATTGCCTGCGATTTATCCACATTTTTTGCCGTGACAACTTGCCACATCCGTAGACCCCCTATACTACAAGGCCTGGAGGCTGAGTCCTGGGCAATTCCCTTGTCATACGTGGGGCTTTTCATTACCATCCGACAAAATTTTTATAAGTAAAGATTCAACACTTAGTAGACGCCTGATTTAACAGGCCAAAAAGCTGATGGGAGAGGACTGAATGAGCAATGACGGCGTGAATGCAGGCCGGCGTCGCTTCTTGGTAGCAGCCACATCCGTGGTGGGTGCTGCAGGAGCGGTGGGGGCTGCGGTCCCGTTCGTGGGGTCATGGTTTCCCAGTGCCAAGGCGAAAGCCGCAGGTGCACCGGTGAAGGTGAATGTCAGCAAGATCGAGCCAGGCCAGCAGATGATTGCTGAGTGGCGCGGCCAGCCGGTTTTCATTGTTCGCCGTACCGAGGAAATCCTGGGGAATCTCAAGAAGATTGAAGGCCAGTTGTCTGACCCCCAATCCGAGAAATCCGACCAACCCGCCTACGCCAAGAACGAAGCGCGTTCGATCAAGCCAGAGATCCTGCTGCTGGTTGGTCTGTGTACCCACCTGGGTTGCTCACCCACCTTCCGCCCGGAAGTAGCGCCTGTCGACTTGGGCAAGGACTGGGTCGGCGGTTATTTCTGCCCGTGCCACGGCTCCCATTACGACCTTGCCGGCCGCGTCTACAAGTCCCAGCCTGCGCCACTGAACCTGCCCGTGCCGCCGCATACCTACGAAACTGACGACCTCATAGTCATTGGCCTCGATAAGGAGAACGCGTGATGAGCAAGTTCATGGATTGGGTGGATGCGCGCTTCCCCGCCACTAAAATGTGGGAAGACCATCTCAGCAAATATTACGCGCCAAAAAACTTCAACTTCTTCTACTTCTTTGGCTCCCTGGCGCTGTTGGTGCTGGTCAACCAGATTGTCACCGGCGTCTGGCTGACGATGAGCTACACGCCTTCGGCGGAAGAGGCGTTCGCCTCCGTCGAATACATCATGCGTGACGTCGAATACGGTTCCATCCTGCGCCTGTTGCACTCCACCGGTGCGTCGGCGTTCTTTATCGTCGTCTACCTGCACATGTTCCGCGGCCTGCTCTACGGCTCATACCAGAAGCCCCGCGAGTTGGTGTGGGTGTTCGGCATGTTGATCTACCTGGCGCTGATGGCTGAAGCCTTCATGGGTTACCTGCTGCCTTGGGGCCAGATGTCGTACTGGGGCGCCCAGGTGATCATCTCGCTGTTTGGTGCGATCCCGGTGATCGGCAACGACCTGACCCAGTGGATTCGCGGTGACTACCTGATCTCTGGCATCACCCTGAACCGCTTCTTCGCCTTGCACGTGGTGGCCCTGCCGATTGTGATCCTGGGCCTGGTGGTGCTGCACATCCTGGCGCTGCACGAAGTGGGTTCCAACAACCCGGACGGCGTGGACATCAAGAAGCACAAGGACGAGAACGGCATCCCGCTGGACGGCATTCCATTCCACCCTTACTACACCGTAAAAGACATCGTCGGCGTAGTCGTGTTCTTGTTCGTGTTCTGCTCGATCGTGTTCTTTTTCCCGGAGATGGGCGGTTATTTCCTGGAGAAGCCTAACTTCGAACAGGCCAACGCCTTCAAGACCCCCGAGCACATTGCCCCGGTCTGGTACTTCACGCCGTTCTACGCAATCTTGCGGGCAATCCCCGACAAGCTGATGGGCGTAATAGCCATGGGCGCGGCCATCGCCGTGCTGTTTGTGTTGCCTTGGCTCGACCGCAGCCCGGTCAAATCCATGCGCTACAAAGGCTGGCTGAGCAAGATCTGGCTGTGGGTGTTCTGCATTTCGTTCGTGATCCTGGGTGTGTTGGGCGTATTGGCACCGACTCCCGAGCGTACGTTGCTGTCGCAGGTCTGCACCTTCCTGTACTTCGCCTACTTCATTCTGATGCCGTTCTACACCCGGCTTGAGAAGACCAAACCGGTTCCGGAAAGGGTGACTGGCTGATGAAAAAATTATTTGTTGCATTGATGCTTGCGGCGCTGCCGCTACTGTCTTTCGCTGCCGAGCACGGCGCGGAGCTGGAAAAAGTCGATATCGACGTGTCGGACAAGGCCGCCATGCAGGACGGTGCGCGCACCTTCGCCAACTACTGCATGGGCTGCCACAGCGCCAAGTTCCAGCGTTACGAGCGGGTTGCCGATGATTTGGGTATTCCCCACGAACTGATGCTGGATAAGCTGGTGTTTACCGGTGCCAAGATTGGCGACCACATGAACATCGGCATGCAACCGGCGGATGCCAAGGCCTGGTTCGGTGCGGCACCGCCCGACCTGACCCTGGTGGCCCGTGTGCGCGGCACCGATTGGCTATATGGCTACCTCAAGTCGTTCTACGAGGATCCGACGCGCCCTTACCGCGTGAACAACCGCGTATTCCCGAACGTCGGCATGCCTAACGTTCTGGTCGGCCTTCAAGGCAAGCAAGTGGTAGGATGCAAGCAGATCCAGGTCGTTGAAGACGGCAAGAAGCAATACGATCCGCTGACTGGCACGCCTCTGACTCATGAAGCGTGCGATCAACTGAAGATCGAAACCCCCGGTTCGCTGACTGACGAGCAGTTCGACGAGAAGGTCAAGAACCTCGTGACCTTCCTGGCCTACTCGGCCAACCCGGTCAAACTGCAGCACCAGCGTATCGGTACTTACGTCTTGCTCTACCTGGCTTTCTTCTTTGTATTCGCCTATCTGCTCAAACGCGAATACTGGAAGGATGTGCATTGATCCAACCGTAAGCAATTGCTGTTAATCTTGCGCGCCCAGCGGCATCTCTGAATACGTAGCGACGGGTTGAACCGCCGTTACAGAGATGCTTTCTGGGCGCGCTCGTTTTTGAGCTTTCGATAATTTCAACAAGCGAGGAGGACCGCCATGGGCGTGACCAATCGGTTGGCCTGTTACTCCGACCCCGCCGACCACTATTCCCACCGAGTACGTATCGTGCTCGCAGAGAAGGGTGTCAGCGCCGAGATCATCACTGTGGAGGCGGGCCGTCATCCGCCAAAGCTGATCGAAGTGAACCCTTACGGCAGCTTGCCCACCCTGGTCGATCGTGACCTGGCGTTGTGGGAGTCGACCGTGGTGATGGAATACCTGGATGAGCGTTACCCTCATCCGCCTTTGCTGCCGGTGTATCCGGTGGCGCGTGCCAACAGCCGCCTGCTGATCCATCGGATCCAGCGCGACTGGTGTGGGCTGGTGGATGTGATTCTGGATTCGCGCAGTAAAGAGGCGGCCCGTGTCGTGGCGCGCAAGGAATTGCGCGAGAGCCTGACCGGTGTTTCGCCGCTGTTCGCCGACAAACCTTTTTTCCTGAGTGAGGAACAAAGTTTGGTGGATTGCTGCCTATTACCGATACTCTGGCGTTTGCCGATTCTCGGTATTGAACTGCCGCGGCCCGCCAAGCCGCTGCTTGATTACATGGAGCGCCAGTTTGCGCGTGAGGCTTTCCAGGCGAGTCTGTCTGGTGTCGAACGCGATATGCGCTAAGGCTTAAGGAGCCGTTGATGAACTCCAGTCGACCTTACCTGGTCCGCGCGCTCTACGAGTGGATTGTGGATAACGATTGCACCCCGCACATGCTGGTCAATTCCGAATTTGCTGCGGTTCAGGTACCGCAGGGTTTTGCCAGTGACGGACAGATTGTGCTGAACGTATCGCCGAGTGCCGTGCGCCACCTGCACATGGACAATGAAGCGGTCAGTTTCGAAGGGCGTTTTGGCGGTGTGCCGCATACGCTCTACGTGCCAATTGGCGCCATTCTCGGGATCTACGCCCGTGAGAATGGCCAAGGCATGGTGTTTGATCTGGAGTCGCCTTTCGAGGACGACGAATCGATCGAAAACGAAGACGGTGATGATTTGCCACCACCGGATGCCGAGCCACCGCGTCCAAGCGGCCGGCCTAGCCTGAAAGTGGTGAAGTAAGCGGCATTCGCCTTCGGGTGTGCTGGAAAAATGCCTCGATCTGTATCGAGGCATTTTTTTGCGCGCAGGATATAAGTGAAAGTCGCGACTGAACAGTGATCGTACAACCACCATGGGCTATGATGCCTCTTTACTCAACCGAGATAGATGACCCCACATGGAAAACGCCAGCACCGCCCCTCGTCTTCCCCGCAAGCGCCGCAGCCTTGCCCAGGAATTGGTCACGGTGCTGTCCGAGCAGATCCGTGACGGCGAACTCAAACGGGGCGACAAGCTGCCCACCGAGTCCGCGATCATGGAAGCCCATGGCGTCAGTCGCACGGTAGTGCGTGAAGCCATCTCCCGTTTGCAGGCCGCAGGGCAAGTGGAAACCCGCCATGGCATCGGCACGTTCGTGCTGGACACGCCAAGCCCAAGCGGTTTCCGCATTGACCCGGCGACAGTGGTGACATTGCGCGATGTACTGGCGATCCTGGAGTTGCGCATCAGTCTGGAAGTGGAGTCCGCTGGCCTGGCCGCCCTGCGCCGCAGCGATGAGCAACTGGCCGCCATGCGCGCGGCGCTGGATGCCCTGAATGAAAGTGCGGCGCACGCCGGCGATGCGGTCGCATCCGACTTCGCGTTCCACCTGGAAATCGCGCTGTCCACCGGTAACCGCTACTTCACCGACATCATGACCCACCTGGGCACCAGCATCATTCCGCGTACCCGCCTGAATTCGGCGCGCCTGGCCCATGATGACCAGCAGCATTACATGGGGCGCCTGAGCCGCGAGCACGAAGAGATCTACGAGGCGATCGCCCGTCAGGATTCGGATGCGGCGCGGGCGGCGATGCGTTTGCACCTGACCAACAGCCGCGAGCGGCTGCGCCATGCCCATGAAGAGGCTGAAAAGGCAGGTTGATTGTCATCAGTTGGCTCATATGCCGTTCAGCGATTTTCTATGACGTTTGCATTTTTTGGATATGGGACGCTAGCGAGTCTAGTGTCTCTTCTTTCGCCACGTTGTCAGGAAGTTTTAACTGAAGCTCCTCTACTGATTCTTCAATCACACGACGCCTTTCGTTCTCGTCAGCAATCATCTCGGCCAAAGGTATATAGGGATCAAAGTCTTGATCTTTTTTATCCCGATTGGCTTCGAAACCGGTGGCCAGCAGTCCGAAAATTTCATCAGTGGTTTTCATGACATACCCTCTCATCAACATGCGTAAAAGAAGCAGAAATCAGTCCCGACTCAGGAGCTAATGCCTTAGCTCCTGAGGTGTGTTATCCGCCCTTGAAGAACTGCGCATAACTGTTAGAAATCACAGTGTCGACAAGCGGTGCCGGTTAAATCGGCGTATTCGGCTTGTAATCCTTCAGCAACAAATACGTACTCCACCCCCACCAATCATCCGTCCAGTGCTTGTCGTTCAGGTCATTCACGTCCTTGCGACGCAGTACTTTGTCTCCCTCCAGCTTGAACAGCGGCGAGAAGTTATTCGCCGGGTTCTGTGCTGCATTCAGGTCCGGCACGTACAACGGTGCCTTGAAGTTGGCCGGGGAGGGCGCCACACCGCTGATGAAGGTCTCGAAGATCTCATCGGCGGATGCCTGGACGGCGCGTTTGACCTGCACGCGATTGGCCGCATCGATGGCGTCGAAGTAGCGTTTATCGCCATAGGCATGCCACTCGTCACCCATGGCATTGCGCACCTTGAGTCCGAATTTGCTGTCTTCATCGTGCATGAAGCGACTGATCAATGAACCCAGCTCGCCCGGCGTGACCACCGCTGCCAGTTGCTTGCGCGGCACCCGCAGATGACCGGCGGAAAACAGATCGGTCAAGAAGTGATCAGCAAAACTGTTCATTGCGTAGGCCAGTTCCAATGCCTGATCGGTACCGGTGTGATGAGCGATCACCGCCTGTTGCAACGCTGCCGTGTGCCCTGCCAGGTAGGCCGAAAGTGCCCATTCGCCGAAGTGGTCGGCGTTGTCCGCCGCCAGTTTCAGGTAACGCCCCAGCGGTACCAGTGCCGAGACCGCACTCCCGCCCCCGGTGATGCGGTTCCATTCTTCGGACAACGTGTCACCCAACGCGTCGTAGGCTTCATGGGGTTGTTTGCCATCTTTGATGGCTTGGTTGACCGCGCTGATTTCCTTTTGCATCACCGCGAGGATCTTACCGGCTTCTTGCCGCGAGGCAGGCAGCACCGCCAGCGAGTTAAAGGCGGCGGTAAAGCGTTGCACGCGCTCGGCAGGGGAGGCGCCATCACTGATCGGCTTGCCGGGAATGCCATAGAAGTCACCGCCCAGGGCAATGACTTGGCCGTCGCTCAGTGCCAGCCCGTTGGGCAGGTGCAGTTCGATTTGTTGGGCGGGAATGGGTGGGGCGTCGGTGGTAAAGCGCAACAGCGTGTCGTCGCCGATGGCGGTGTGTTCGCCGCCTTCGAAACGCAGGGCCGGTTGGGTTCTTTCGGGTACTGCGAGATCAAGACCTGACATGTTAGCTCCTTGCTATGTCGTAGGAATCTTCCTTAATAGCTGTATGTATATACAGCTATTGCGAGCATAGAGGATAAATTTCCTACGTCAAGAACTGCTGTCTCAACACGGTTTCAGGTGAAGGCCGATGAATTGCAGTTGACGAATCTTTTTATAGTTGTACGATGACGTACGACATCACCAAAACCAACAACAATCTTTCGACAGAAAGTCTTTACCCAGGGTGTTCGAATAATGAATCCACAAGAGCTGAAGTCCATCCTCTCCCACGGTCTGCTGTCTTTCCCGGTGACCGATTTCAACGCCCAGGGTGACTTCCACCAAGCGGGCTACATCAAGCGCCTTGAATGGCTGGCCCCTTATGGCGCCACCGCGTTGTTCGCCGCAGGTGGCACGGGTGAGTTTTTCTCCCTGGCGGCCAGCGAATATTCCCAAGTGGTAAAGACCGCTGTTGATACCTGCGCCACCAGCGTGCCGATCCTCGCCGGTGTAGGCGGTTCCACGCGCCAGGCCATCGAATACGCCCAAGAGGCCGAACGCCTGGGCGCCAAAGGCCTGCTGCTGCTGCCGCACTACCTCACCGAAGCCAGCCAGGACGGCGTTGCCGCCCACGTTGAAGCCGTGTGCAAATCGGTAAAAATCGGCGTGGTGGTCTACAACCGTAACGTGTGCCGCCTGACCGCTCCGCTGCTGGAACGCCTGGCCGAGCGCTGCCCGAACCTGATCGGGTACAAGGATGGCCTGGGTGACATCGAGTTGATGGTGTCGATCCGCCGTCGTCTGGGCGACCGTTTCAGTTACCTCGGCGGCCTGCCGACTGCAGAGGTTTACGCCGCTGCCTACAAGGCCCTGGGCGTGCCGGTGTACTCCTCGGCGGTGTTCAACTTCATTCCGAAAACCGCGATGGACTTCTACCACGCCATTGCCAAGGATGATCACGCCACCGTCGCCAAGATCATCGACGACTTCTTTCTGCCTTACCTGGACATCCGTAACCGCAAATCCGGTTATGCCGTGAGCATCGTCAAGGCCGGTGCAAAAATCGCCGGCTATGACGCAGGTCCGGTGCGTACGCCGCTGACCGACCTGCTGCCGGAAGAATACGAAGCCCTGGCCGCGCTGATCGACAAGCAAGGTCCGCAATAACCCATTAACAAGGCCGCTGAGTAATCAGCGGCCTTTTGCGTCAGGAGAAGATTCGTGTCCCAAGCAAAGCGTTTTGAAAACTACATCAATGGCGAGTGGGTAACCGGCGCCGACTACTGCACCAACCTCAATCCTTCGGAGTTGTCTGACGTCATTGGTGAATATGCCAAGGCAGACGTCGCCCAAGTCAACGCCGCCATCGACGCCGCCCGTGCTGCATTCCCGGCCTGGTCCACGTCCGGCATCCAGGCGCGTCATGACGCGCTGGATAAAGTCGGCAGCGAAATCCTCGCCCGCCGCGAAGAGCTCGGCACCCTGCTGGCCCGTGAAGAGGGCAAGACCCTGCCGGAAGCCATCGGTGAAGTGACCCGCGCCGGTAACATCTTCAAGTTCTTCGCCGGTGAATGCCTGCGTTTGTCCGGCGACTACGTGCCGTCGGTGCGTCCGGGCGTCAATGTTGAAGTCACTCGCGAAGCCCTCGGCGTGGTCGGCCTGATCACCCCATGGAACTTCCCGATCGCCATCCCTGCGTGGAAGATCGCCCCGGCCCTGGCCTACGGCAACTGCGTAGTGATCAAACCGGCGGAACTGGTTCCGGGCTGCGCCTGGGCCCTGGCCGAAATCATCTCCCGCGCCGGTTTCCCGGCCGGCGTGTTTAACCTGGTGATGGGCAGTGGTCGTGTGGTTGGCGACGTGCTGGTCAACAGCCCGAAAGTCGACGGCATCAGCTTCACCGGTTCCGTGGGTGTGGGCCGTCAGATCGCTGTCAGCTGCGTGTCGCGCCAGGCCAAAGTGCAGTTGGAAATGGGCGGCAAGAACCCGCAGATCATCCTCGACGACGCCGACCTCAAGCAGGCCGTCGAGCTGTCGGTGCAGAGCGCGTTCTACTCCACTGGCCAGCGTTGCACCGCGTCCAGCCGTTTGATCGTGACTGCCGGGATTCACGACCAGTTCGTCGCGGCCATGGCCGAGCGTATGAAGTCGATCAAGGTCGGCCACGCGCTGAAAAGCGGTACCGACATCGGCCCAGTGGTTTCCCAGGCTCAGTTGGACCAGGACCTGAAATACATCGACATCGGCCAAAGCGAAGGCGCGCGGCTGGTCAGCGGTGGCGGCCTGGTGACCTGCGACACTGAAGGCTACTACCTGGCGCCGACACTGTTTGCCGACAGCGAAGCCGCCATGCGCATCAGCCGTGAAGAGATCTTCGGCCCGGTGGCCAACGTGGTGCGCGTAGCGGACTACGAGGCGGCGCTGGCCATGGCCAACGACACCGAGTTCGGCCTGTCGGCGGGCATTGCCACCACGTCGTTGAAATACGCCAACCACTTCAAACGCCACTCCCAGGCGGGGATGGTGATGGTCAACCTGCCGACGGCAGGCGTGGATTACCACGTTCCATTCGGTGGCCGTAAAGGCTCATCCTATGGCTCGCGGGAGCAAGGTCGCTATGCACAAGAGTTCTACACCGTGGTGAAAACCAGCTACATCGGCTCGTAACACGCACTACCCGTGGGAGCCGGACGCCTGCCGGCTCCCACACTGAACACACATAACTATTACCCGCAAAAAAAATAATTAGTGGGAGTACTTCTACATGCAAGCGACCAAGCCGACCCACGTCCGCTATTTGATCCTGCTCATGCTGTTCCTGGTGACCACGATCAACTACGCCGACCGGGCCACCATCGCCATCGCGGGCTCCAGCCTGCAAAAAGACCTCGGCATCGACGCGGTCACCCTCGGTTATATCTTCTCTGCATTCGGTTGGGCCTACGTGGCCGGGCAAATCCCCGGCGGCTGGCTGCTGGACCGTTTCGGCTCGAAAAAAGTCTATGCCCTGAGCATCTTCACCTGGTCGCTGTTCACTGTGCTGCAAGGCTACGTCGGTGAGTTTGGCGTCTCCACTGCGGTTGTTGCGCTGTTCATGCTGCGCTTCATGGTGGGCCTGGCCGAAGCGCCGTCCTTCCCCGGTAACGCTCGTATTGTCGCGGCTTGGTTCCCGACCGCTGAACGCGGCACGGCGTCGGCGATCTTCAACTCGGCGCAGTACTTCGCCACGGTGTTGTTCGCGCCATTGATGGGCTGGATCGTCTACCGCTTCGGCTGGCAGCACGTGTTTATCGTGATGGGCGTGATCGGCATCGTGTTCTCGCTGATCTGGCTGAAAGTTATCCACAGCCCGCGCCAGCATCCGATGATCAACGAAGCCGAGTTCAATCACATCGCCGCCAATGGTGCGATGGTCGATATGGACCAGGACAAAGGCAAAGGTAAGAAAACTGACGGGCCGAAGTGGGATTACATCCGGCAGTTGCTGACCAATCGCATGATGCTCGGCGTGTACCTGGGCCAGTACTGCATCAACGGCATCACTTACTTCTTCCTGACCTGGTTCCCGGTGTACCTGGTACAGGACCGTGGCATGACCATCCTCAAGGCCGGTTTCATTGCCTCGTTGCCGGCGATCTGCGGGTTTATCGGCGGTGTGCTCGGCGGTGTGATTTCCGACTACCTGCTGCGCAAGGGCCATTCCCTGACCTTCGCCCGCAAGGCACCGATCATCGCTGGCCTGCTGGTCTCCAGCAGTATCATCGCGTGTAATTACGTCGACGTTGAATGGATGGTCGTGGGCTTTATGGCCCTGGCTTTCTTCGGCAAAGGCGTTGGCGCACTGGGTTGGGCGGTGGTGTCCGACACTTCGCCGAAACAGATCGCCGGCCTCAGCGGCGGCTTGTTCAACACCTTTGGTAACCTGGCTTCGATCACCACGCCCATCGTGATCGGCTACATCATCAGCACCACCGGTTCCTTCAAATGGGCCCTGGTGTTCGTCGGCGCCAACGCGCTGGTGGCGGTGTTCAGCTACCTGGTTATCGTCGGCCCGATCAAGCGTGTAGTACTCAAAGAGCCGCCAAGCAAGGGGCCAGAGTTGACCAACCTAACCGAAGCGCATTCCTGAGAGGCACCGTGATGCAGTTGATTGAACATGCCGACTCGCCGCGCTCGATTCGTTTGCACGAGCGTGACAACGTAGTGATCGTGGTCAATGACCAGGGCGTACCGGCCGGGACCGAGTTCCCGGACGGCCTGGTGACCTTGGAGTTCATCCCCCAGAGCCATAAAGTGACCCTGGAAGATATCCCCGAAGGCGGTCAGATTATTCGCTACGGCCAGACCATCGGTTATGCCTTGGCGCCGATTCCACGCGGCAGTTGGGTCCAGGAAGATCAACTGCGCATGCCTACCGCGCCGCCGCTGGACAGCTTGCCTTTGTCCACTGATGTGCCGCAAACCCAGGCGCCGCTGGAAGGGTTTACGTTCGAGGGTTATCGCAACGCCGACGGGACCGTGGGCACGCGCAATATCCTTGGAATCACCACCACGGTGCAGTGCGTGACCGGGGTGCTGGACCATGCGGTCAAGCGCATCAAGGACGAATTGCTGCCCAAGTACCCGAATGTCGATGACGTGGTGGCGCTGACCCACAGCTACGGCTGTGGCGTGGCAATTACCGCGACGGATGCCTATATCCCGATCCGAACCGTGCGCAACCTGGCGCGCAACCCAAACCTGGGGGGCGAAGCCTTGGTGATCGGCCTGGGCTGCGAGAAATTGCAGGCCGGGCAGGTGATGCACGACAACGACAGCTCGGTCGACCTGAGCGAGCCGTGGTTGTACAAGCTGCAGGATTCCAGCCACGGCTTTACCGAGATGATCGAGCAGATCATGGAACTGGCCGAAATCCGCCTGAAGAAACTCGACCAGCGCCGCCGCGAAACCGTGCCGGCGTCCGAACTGATCCTGGGCATGCAGTGCGGCGGCAGTGATGCGTTTTCCGGCATCACCGCCAACCCCGCGCTGGGTTACGCCTCGGACTTGTTGCTGCGAGCCGGGGCGACGGTGATGTTTTCCGAAGTCACTGAAGTACGCGATGCCATCTACTTGCTGACATCTCGGGCGCAGACGAAGGAAGTGGCCGAGGAACTGGTCAGGGAAATGGACTGGTACGACCGTTACCTGGCCAAGGGCGAAGCAGATCGCAGCGCCAATACCACGCCGGGCAACAAGAAGGGCGGGTTGTCGAACATTGTCGAGAAGTCCTTGGGCTCGATCGTCAAGTCCGGCAGCAGCGCGATCAACGGCGTGCTGGGCCCTGGCGAGCGGTTCAAGAGCAAGGGCCTGATCTTCTGCGCGACGCCGGCCAGTGATTTTGTCTGCGGTACGCTGCAATTGGCGGCGGGGATGAACCTGCACGTGTTTACCACCGGCCGTGGCACGCCTTATGGGCTGGCGATGGCGCCAGTGGTGAAAGTGTCGACCCGTACGGAATTGGCGCAGCGTTGGCCGGACCTCATCGATATCGACGCTGGGCGCATTGCCACCGGGCGGGCGAGCATCGAGGAGTTGGGCTGGGAGTTGTTCCACTTCTACCTGGACGTGGCCAGCGGCAAGAAGCAGACCTGGGCGGAGCATCACAAGCTGCACAATGACATCACGTTGTTCAACCCGGCGCCGATTACCTGAGACCGAGTCGCCTGCATCGGGGGCAAGCCCCCTCCCACCTTGACCGAGTTCTAACATTTGAAATGTGGTCGAATGTGGGAGGGGCTTGTCCCCGATAGTGGTCTATCGGGCACTGCGCGTTTGTATGGCTTATCATTAGCCACCTAACGACGCTCACCAAGGTTCTCCCCGGCATGCTGGCTATCTTCCTCACCACCCTCACCATCACCGCGCCGGTATTCGCCATGCTGTTTCTGGGTGTGCTGCTCAAGCGCATCAATTGGATCAACGACAACTTTATCCACACGGCTTCGTCCCTGGTGTTCAACGTCACCATGCCGGCGCTGCTGTTTCTGGGCATCCTGCATGCCGACCTGCACTCGGCGCTCAAGCCGGGTCTGCTGATCTATTTCGCCGTCGCCACGCTGGCGAGCTTTGCGTTGGCCTGGGGCTGGGCGATTTTTCGCTGCAAGCGCGAAGACCGGGGCATCTATACCCAAGGCGCGTTTCGCGGCAATAACGGGGTGATCGGCCTGGCCTTGGCCGCCAGCATGTACGGCGACTACGGCATCTCTCTCGGTGCAATCCTCGCGGCGCTGGTGATCCTGTTCTACAACACCCTATCGACCATTGTGCTGGCGGTGTACAGCCCGGTGATCAAGTCCGACCCCTGGAGCATCTTCAAGAGTGTGGTGGCCAACCCGCTGATCATCAGCGTGATCGTGGCGGCGCCGTTTGCGTATTTTCAGATTGGCCTGCCTGGCTGGCTGGAAAAATCCATGCAATACCTGGCGGACACCACCTTGCCGCTGGCCTTGATCTGCATTGGCGGCACCTTGTCCCTGGCAGCGTTGCGCAAAAGCGGCAATATGGCGCTGAGCGCGAGCCTGATGAAGATGGTCTGGTTGCCGGTGGTCGCCACGCTGGGCGCCTGGCTGCTGGGCTTTCGCGGGCCGGAATTGGGGATTCTGTTCCTGTACTTCGGCGCGCCGACGGCCGCCGCCAGTTTCGTGATGGCGAGGGCGGCCGAAGGTAATCACGAGCTGGCGGCGGCGATTATTGTGATCACCACCTTGATGGCGGCGGTGACCACGAATATCGGTATTTTTGTGTTGCAGGCGGGTGGCTGGATCTAAGCTTCTTTCTGGTAGGTATCGATCACTTCCTGGGCAGCACGAAACGCATCGATCGCCGCCGGCACCCCTGCGTACACCGCACAGTGCAGCAATGCTTCGCGAATCTCTTCCACGGTGCAGCCATTGTTCAGTGCACCGCGTACGTGCCCCTTCAGCTCTTGTGGGCACTTGAGCGCAGTCAGCGCCGCCAGGGTGATCAGGCTGCGCGTCTTCAGCGGCAACCCTTCGCGGTTCCACACACTGCCCCAGGCATGTTCATTGACGAAATCCTGCAGCGGCTGGCTGAACTCGGTGGCATTGCCCAATGCGCGGTCGACGAATACATCGCCCATGACCTGGCGACGCATCTCAACCCCGGGTTTTTTCTGATCGGTCATTGCGATTCCCTCTTGTGTTGGCGGCGCCAGGCGCGCAGCGAGGTGAGCACCAGGAACACCACCAGCGCTGGCAGGATGTAATGCAGCATCAATTGTTCGAGTTTGGTGGCCAGGGGCATGCCGGTGGTGAACGCCATCACATGCAGCCCATACGCCAGGTACAACCCCAGTAACACCAGGCCTTCGGCGCGGGTCACGCGGTAACCGGTATAGAACACCGGCAGGCACAGCGCCACCACGCCGAGCATCACCGGCAGGTCGAAATCCAGGGCGTTGGGCGACACCGACAGCGGCGATGGCGCCAGCAGTGCCGTCAGCCCCAGCACACCCAGCAAGTTGAACAGGTTGCTGCCGATCACGTTGCCCACGGCAATTTCCCGCTCGCCGCGCAGGGCGGCAATCAGCGAAGTGGCCAGGCACGGCAGCGAGGTGCCGACGCCGATCAGCGTCAGGCCAATGATGCGTTCCGACAGGCCCAGGTCGCTGGCCACGTCCACCGCCGCGCCGAGCAACAGGTGGCCGGCCAGCACCAGGATCAGAAAGCCGCCGAGCATCAGCAATACGCTGCTCAGCCAGGGCGCTCGGGTCACCGTGTCCAGCGTGCGCGGGCGGCGCGAGTGGCGGGTCTGGTAGTGCAGCACGCCAAGATAGGCGATCAGGGCGATCAGCAGTAGCAGGCCATCGACCGGCGTCAGTTCTTCATTGGCCGCCAGGGTAAACACCAACAGGCCGGCGAGAATCATCACCGGGATATCCAGGCGCACCAACTGGCGCGAGACCCGCAAAGGGATGATCAGCGCCGACAGGCCGATGGTCACCAGGATGTTGAAGATGCTGCTGCCGATCACGCTGCCCACGGCGATATCGGTATTGCCGGACAGGGTCGCCTGCAGGCTGACGGTCATCTGTGGCGCGCTGCTGCCGAAGGCCACGATGGTCAGGCCGATGATCAATGGCCGTACCTTGAGACTGGCCGCGAGGCGCACCGCCGCGCGCACCAAAATTTCGGCGCCGACGATCAGCAGCACAAGGCCGCTGACCAGTTCGAGCAGGCTCCAGGGCGACAGGGTGGATAATCCAAAAATGGTCAGAGCCCTCCTGGTTAGTTGCTCATGGCCTGCACGCGAACCCGCGCAGTACCGCTGCGCAGCATGCCGAGTTGCTCGGCGGCTTCGCGGGAAAGATCGATCAGGCGCCCACGGGTATGCGGGCCGCGATCATTGATGCGGACCACGACGGAGTTGTCGTTGTCGAGATTGGTGACCTTGACTCGGGTGCCGAACGGCAGTTGCCGGTGGGCGGCGGTCAGGGCGTTCTGGTTGAAAGGTTCACCGCTGGCGGTTTTCTTGCCATGGTGCCGGGCGCCGTAATAGGAAGCGGTGCCGGTTTCGTCGTAGCCGTTGGGATTGATGAGGCCGCTGGCGCAACCGGTCAACAGGGAGAACAGGGCTAAAAGGCCAAGTAAACGGGTCATTCAAGGTATCCCCATTATCAAATGTGGGAGGGGGCTTGCCCCCTCCCACAGGAGGTCCGAGCCGAGCATGAAATCTGGCTTGGCCCCTTCACCGCTGTCAGCCTTCGAGCTTGCTTTTCAGCAGTTCGTTCACCTGTTGGGGGTTGGCCTTGCCTTTAGAGGCTTTCATGGCTTGGCCGACAAAGAAGCCGAACATCTTGCCGCGCTTGGCTTCGTCTGCCGCGCGGTATTGTTCGACCTGCTCGGCGTTGGCCGCCAGCATCTCATCCAGTACCGCCGAGATGGCGCCGCTGTCGGTGACCTGCTTGAGACCGCGTTTCTCGATGATCTCGTCAGCATTGCCTTCGCCCGCGGCCATCGCTTCAAACACAGTCTTCGCAATCTTGCCGGAGATGGTGTTGTCCTTGATGCGCAGCAGCATGCCGCCCAGCTGTTCGGCGGTCACTGGGGCTTCGTCGATTTCCAGGCCCTGCTTGTTCAGCAGGCTGCCCAGTTCAACCATGACCCAGTTGGCCGCCAGCTTGGCGTCGCCGGCAATGCTCACGACTTTTTCGAAGTAGTCGGCTTGCTCGCGGCTGGACGCCAATACGCTGGCGTCGTAGACCGACAGGCCGAACTGCTCTTGGAAGCGCTCGCGTTTTTGCGGCGGCAATTCCGGCAGGGTGGCGCGGATGTCATCCAGGAACGAGTCCTCGATGACCACCGGCAACAGGTCCGGGTCGGGGAAGTAACGGTAGTCGTTGGCTTCCTCCTTGCTGCGCATGGCGCGGGTTTCGTCTTTGTTCGGGTCGTAGAGGCGGGTCTGCTGGATCACCTTGCCGCCGTCTTCGATCAGTTCGATCTGGCGACGCACTTCGGTGTTGATCGCCTTCTCGATGAAACGGAACGAGTTGACGTTCTTGATCTCGCAGCGGGTACCGTACTCGGCCTGGCCTTTTGGCCGCACCGACACGTTGCAGTCGCAACGCAGCGAGCCTTCGGCCATGTTGCCGTCGCAGATGCCCAGGTAGCGCACCAGTGCGTGGATGGTCTTGACGTAGGCCACGGCTTCCTTGGCACTGCGCATGTCCGGCTCGGACACGATCTCCAGCAGCGGCGTGCCGGCGCGGTTCAGGTCGATGCCGGTGGCACCGTTGAACTCTTCATGCAGGCTTTTGCCGGCGTCTTCTTCCAGGTGGGCGCGGGTGACGCCGACACGTTTGATGGTGCCGTCTTCCAGCGGGATGTCCAGGTAGCCCTTGCCGACGATCGGCAATTCCATCTGGCTGATCTGGTAGCCCTTGGGCAGGTCCGGGTAGAAGTAGTTCTTGCGCGCAAACACGTTGTGCTGGCCGATCTCGGCGTCAATCGCCAGGCCGAACATCACCGCCATGCGCACCGCTTCCTGGTTCAGCACCGGCAAAACGCCGGGCATGCCCAGGTCGACCAGGCTGGCCTGGGTGTTGGGCTCGGAGCCGAACGTGGTGGCGCTACCGGAGAAAATCTTCGATTGGGTGGCGAGCTGGGTATGAATCTCCAGCCCGATCACAACTTCCCATTGCATAGTGTTCTCCTCAGAAGCCGGTAGGGGTGCGAGTGTGCCAGTCGGTGTTCAACTGGTACTGGTGCGCCACATTGAGCAGGCGGCCTTCCTGGAAATACGGTGCGAGCAATTGCACGCCCACCGGCAGGCCATCGACGAAGCCGGCCGGCATGGACAGGCCCGGCAAGCCCGCGAGGTTGGCGGTGATGGTGTAGAGGTCTTCCAGGTACTCGGCAATCGGGTCGCCGGTCTTGGCGCCGATCTTCCAGGCCGGGTTCGGCGTGGTTGGACCGAGGATCACGTCGACTTCTTCAAAGGCCGCCATGAAGTCGTTCTTGATCAGGCGACGGATCTTTTGCGCCTTGAGGTAGTACGCGTCGTAATAACCCGCCGACAAGGCGTAGGCACCGACCATGATCCGGCGTTGTACTTCGGCACCGAAGCCTTCGCCACGGGAGCGTTTGTAGAGGTCGGTGAGGTCTTTCGGGTTTTCGCAGCGGTAGCCAAAACGCACGCCGTCGAAACGCGACAGGTTGGAGGAGGCTTCTGCCGGCGCGATCACGTAGTAGGCAGGAATCGCGTGCTGGTTGTTCGGCAGGCTGATTTCCTTGATCACGGCGCCCAGGCCTTCCAGCGTCTTGATGCTGTTGTGCACCAATTCGGCGATGCGCGGGTCAAGACCGGCGCTGAAGTATTCCTTCGGCACGCCTATGCGCAGGCCTTTGAGCGAGGTGTTCAGGCTGGCGCTGTAGTCCGGCACGGGCTCATCGATGCTGGTTGAGTCCTGTGGATCAAAGCCAGCCATGCCTTGTAACAATATTGCGCAGTCTTCAGCGGTGCGGGCCAGCGGGCCGCCCTGATCGAGGCTGGATGCGTACGCGATCATGCCCCAGCGGGAAACGCGACCGTAGGTCGGCTTCAACCCGGTGAGGTTGGTGAAGGCAGCCGGTTGGCGAATGGAGCCGCCGGTGTCGGTGGCCGTGGCGGCCGGCAGGAAGCGCGCGGCGACGGCAGCAGCCGAACCGCCGGACGAACCGCCTGGCACGTGTTTCAGGTTCCACGGGTTTTTTACCGCGCCGTAGTAGCTCGACTCGTTGGCCGAACCCATGGCGAATTCGTCCATGTTGGTCTTGCCCAAGGTCACGGCCCCGGCGGCAGCCAGCTTGGACACCACGGTGGCGTCGTAGGGCGCTTTAAAGTTGTCGAGCATCTTCGAGCCGCAGCTGGTGCGTATGCCCTGGGTGCAGAACAGGTCTTTGTGGGCGATTGGAGCGCCCAGCAGTGCGCCGTTTTCACCGTTGGCGCGACGTACGTCGGCGGCCTTGGCCTGGCTCAGGGCCAGTTCTTCGGTGAGGCTGATGAAGCTGTTGACCTTGGGATCCAGCGCAGTAATACGCGCCAGCAGGGTCTTGGTCAGCTCTTCGGAGGAAAACGTTTTGTCGGCGAGACCGCGGGCGATCTCGGCCAGAGTCATGTGATGCATGAAAGGCTCTTTCCCTTTAGTCGATGACTTTCGGAACCAGGTACAGGCCGTTTTCGACCGCTGGTGCGATGGACTGGTAGGCCTCGCGATTATTGCGCTCGGTCACGACGTCTGCGCGCAGGCGCTGGCTGGCTTCCAGCGGGTGAGCCAGGGGCTCGATGCCGTCGGTGTTCACGGCCTGCATTTGGTCAACCAGCCCGAGAATGCTGTTCAGGGCTGCGGTGGTCTGTGGAAGATCGGCGTCATTGAGGCCAAGCGAGGCCAGATGCGCGATTTTTTCCACGTCGGAGCGTTCAAGCGCCATGGGAATCTCCAGTGGAAAACAGAACGGAGGCTGTCCGTGTGTTAGATTGTCGGAACACTACCGCATTTCTACGGTCATATGGCCGCGATTGTGGGGGTTGGTGCACAGAAAGTCGGCCAATTTAGCACATTGGCGCCTTGCCCAAAATCCCTGTCGTTGTTAGAGTTTGCCGCACTTTTTTACCCACGCGTTGCCTAGGGTCCTTTCCCCATGTTCAAGAAACTGCGTGGCATGTTTTCCAGCGATCTTTCCATTGACCTGGGCACTGCCAACACCCTTATTTACGTGCGCGAGCGCGGTATCGTTCTGAATGAGCCATCGGTTGTGGCCATTCGGACCCATGGTAATCAGAAAAGTGTCGTTGCCGTCGGCACCGAGGCCAAGCGCATGCTCGGCCGTACACCAGGCAATATTGCCGCCATTCGTCCGATGAAGGACGGCGTGATCGCCGACTTCAGTGTCTGCGAGAAGATGCTGCAGTACTTCATCAACAAGGTTCACGAAAACAGTTTCCTGCAGCCCAGCCCTCGTGTGCTGATCTGCGTTCCATGCAAGTCCACCCAGGTTGAGCGTCGTGCCATTCGTGAATCGGCCCTTGGCGCCGGTGCCCGTGAAGTGTTCCTGATCGAAGAGCCAATGGCTGCTGCGATCGGTGCCGGCCTGCCGGTTGAAGAAGCCCGCGGTTCGATGGTGGTGGATATCGGTGGTGGTACTACCGAGATCGCCCTGATTTCCCTGAACGGTGTGGTGTACGCAGAATCCGTGCGCGTGGGCGGCGACCGCTTCGACGAAGCGATCATCACGTATGTGCGTCGTAACTACGGCAGCCTGATCGGCGAATCCACCGCCGAACGCATCAAGCAGGAAATCGGTACCGCTTACCCAGGCGGCGAAGTGCGCGAAGTCGATGTTCGCGGTCGCAACCTGGCCGAAGGCGTTCCACGTGCCTTCACCCTGAACTCCAACGAAGTGCTGGAAGCTCTGCAAGAGTCCCTGGCCACCATCGTTCAGGCTGTGAAGAGCGCCCTGGAGCAATCGCCGCCGGAGCTGGCTTCCGATATCGCCGAGCGTGGCCTGGTACTGACCGGTGGTGGCGCCTTGCTGCGCGACCTCGACAAGTTGCTGGCCCAGGAAACCGGCCTGCCGGTGATCGTCGCCGAAGACCCGCTGACCTGCGTTGCGCGTGGCGGTGGTCGTGCACTGGAAATGATGGATAAACACACCATGGACCTGCTTTCCAGCGAATAAGATCGTTGGTTACTCCATGTTTCGCCCGCAGGCAGCACTTTGCAGTGCTGCCTGTTGGCGTTTATCTTCTTCAATCTGCATCCAGGCCGGTTAGATGCCGTATGAATAAAGAGAACATTTGCCTGGGAGGAGCGGCTTATTAAACCGCTTTTCGCCAAAGGCCCCTCATTGGGCGTGCGCTTACTGGTGCTGGTCGTGCTTTCGGTCGCGTTGATGGTGGTCGATGCCCGCTTCTCACTGCTCAAGCCGGTGCGTAGCCAGATGTCGCTGGTGTTGATGCAGACATACTGGGTCACCGATCTGCCGCAACGGCTCTACCAGGGGGTGGCCAGCCAATTCGGCAGCCGCACCGAACTCGTCGCCGAAAACGAAAAACTCAAGACCGAAAACCTGCTGTTGCAGGGGCGCATGCAAAAGCTCGCGGCCCTCACCGAGCAGAACGTTCGGCTGCGCGAGCTGCTCAACTCTTCGGCACTGGTCAACGAAAAGGTCGAAGTGGCCGAGTTGATCGGCATGGACCCGAATCCCTTTACCCACCGCATCATCATCAACAAGGGTGAGCGCGACGGTGTGGTCCTCGGTCAGCCGGTACTGGATGCCCGTGGCCTGATGGGGCAGGTAGTCGAGCTGATGCCCTACACCTCGCGGGTGCTGCTGCTGACGGACACGACCCACAGCATTCCGGTGCAGGTCAACCGTAACGGCTTGCGTGCGATTGCCAGCGGCACCGGCAACCCTGAGCGCCTTGAATTGCGTCACGTCGCCGACACGGCCGACATCAAGGAAGGTGACCTGCTGGTCAGCTCCGGCCTGGGCCAGCGGTTCCCGGCGGGTTACCCGGTGGCGACGGTCAAGGAAGTGATCCACGATTCCGGCCAGCCTTTCGCCATTGTGCGCGCCGTGCCCACTGCCGCCCTGAACCGCAGCCGCTATCTACTGCTGGTGTTCAGCGACAACCGCACGCCGGAAGAGCGTGCCAACGACGCCGCCCAGGCTCAGGAAGCGGAAGACAAGAAGAACGGCACTGCGCCGGTGATTCCTGCGACCGTACCCAAGCCCGCAGTAGCGACTCCTGTTGCTCCGGCAGTTGCTCCGGTGGTCACGCCGGCCAAACCAGCGGCCCATAGTGCAACGCCGGTGAAACCGACAGCGGCGAAACCACCCGCCACCACGACGCCTGCTGTGAGGCCTGCGGCCGCAGCCCCGGCCACCACGCGGCAGAGGGAGGAATAATGGCCGGTACTCATTCGAGCAATGGCTGGATCGTCTGGCTGACATTCGCTGTCGGGCTGCTGCTCAGCGTTTCCCCGCTGCCCCAATTCATGGAAATCCTGCGACCGCTCTGGCTGGCCTTGCTGCTGGCCTTCTGGTCGCTGAACCTGCCGCATAAAGTGGGTATGGTCACGGCCATGTTCCTGGGGTTGGCGGAAGATGTGCTGTATGGCACCTTGCTGGGCCAGAACGCGTTGATCCTGACCCTGATCACCTTCCTGGTGCTGTCGTTGCAGCAGCGTTTGCGCATGTTCCCGATGTGGCAGCAGTGCCTGGTGATCCTGGTAATCTTCGGCCTGGCGCAGTTGGTGCAACTGTGGCTCAGCGCCTTGACCGGTAACCGTCAGCCAACCCTGGCGCTGGTATTGCCAGCCCTGGTCAGTGCGCTCTTGTGGCCCTGGATCAGCTTCGGTCTGCGTGGGTTGAGTCGGCGCTATAAAATCAATTGAATGGATTGCGAGGCTCTGCCTGGTTATCGAACCCCACAGGGAGAGACTGCAATGAATTCGCTTTATCTGGCCTCGGGCTCCCCAAGACGGCGTGAACTGCTGACCCAGATCGGTGTGCCCTTCACCGTGGTCAGCGCGGCTATCGATGAAACTCCTCTTACCAATGAATCGGCTGTTGCCTACGTCGAGCGTCTTGCGCGCGGCAAGGCGGCGGCGGGATTTTCCGCGCTTGAGCATTCGCCGGGCGCTTGTGTGTTGGGCGCTGACACGGCAGTGATCGTGGACGGTCAGATCCTCGGCAAGCCGGTTGACCAGGCCGATGCCCTGGCGATGTTGATGGCCTTGGCGAAACGTGAGCATGAAGTGCTCACCGCTATTGCCCTTACCGACGGCCAGCGCTGTGAAACCCAATGTGTAAGCAGTCGTGTACGTTTTCGCGCGATTTCTGTCGAAGAAGCGACAACCTACTGGCACAGCGGCGAACCCCGGGACAAGGCGGGCGGCTATGCTATTCAAGGGCTTGGCTCGGTGTTTGTCGCCGGTCTCAATGGCAGCTATTCCGCCGTTGTAGGGCTGCCGGTGTGCGAAACCGCGCAACTGCTTGCCCGATTCGGCATACCCTGTTGGCAAAACCTTACCGTGCGCTAAACGCCTTGCACCAGCGCCCAGCCTTAAGCGACCGGCCACTATTGTGAAAACGCCTGAACGAGACCCAGCCATGAGTGAAGAGATTCTGATCAATATCACGCCGATGGAATCGCGCGTGGCGGTGGTAGAGAACGGTGTTCTGCAAGAAGTGCACGTTGAGCGCACCCAAAAGCGCGGGATCGTGGGCAATATCTATAAAGGCAAAGTCGTGCGGGTATTGCCGGGGATGCAGGCGGCATTCGTCGACATCGGCCTGGACCGCGCTGCGTTTATCCATGCTTCGGAAATTTCCCTGCGCGAAGGGCCGACGGTAGAAAGCATCAGCGCCCTGGTGCATGAAGGGCAGAGCCTGGTGGTGCAAGTCACCAAGGACCCCATCGGTTCCAAAGGCGCACGCCTGACCACCCAGTTGTCGATTCCGTCGCGTTACCTGGTGTATATGCCGCGTACCGCCCACGTCGGCATTTCCCTGAAAATCGAAGATGAAGCGGAACGCGAACGTCTGAAAAAGGTGGTCAGCGACTGCGTGGCCGCCGAAGGCATCAAGGAGGCCGGCGGTTTCATCCTGCGTACTGCCGCTGAAGGCGCGGGTGCTGATGAAATCCTGATGGACATCCGTTACCTGCGGCGCCTGTGGGACCAGATCGGCGCGCAGATCAAGACCATCGGCGCGCCAAGTGTCATCTATGAGGACCTGGGCCTGGCCCTGCGCACATTGCGCGATCTGGTCAGCCCCAAGATTGAGAAAATCCGCATCGACTCGCGGGAAACCTT
The DNA here is from genome assembly GCF_056688935.1 of Pseudomonas arvensis. Taxonomy (NCBI): domain Bacteria; kingdom Pseudomonadati; phylum Pseudomonadota; class Gammaproteobacteria; order Pseudomonadales; family Pseudomonadaceae; genus Pseudomonas; species Pseudomonas arvensis. Next base: position 977,104 of record NZ_CP162038.1, read on the forward strand.
CCAGCGAACCACGCAATTTGTGGCCGAGTTGATGCCGGAAATTGCCGACCGCCTGGAACACTACCCCGGCGAGCGGCCGATCTTCGACCTGTATGGCGTCGAAGACGAAATCCAGAAAGCCCTGGAACGCAAGGTGCCGCTCAAGTCCGGCGGCTATCTGGTGGTAGACCCGGCGGAAGCCATGACCACCATCGACGTCAACACGGGCGCTTTCGTTGGTCATCGCAACCTCGAAGAGACAATCTTCAAGACCAACCTCGAAGCGGCCACCGCGATTGCGCGCCAACTGCGCCTGCGCAACCTGGGCGGCATCATCATCATCGACTTCATCGATATGGAAGACGAAGATCACCAGCGCCAGGTGCTGCGCACCCTGGAAAAACAACTGGAGCGCGATCACGCCAAGACCAACATCATCGGTATAACCGAGCTGGGCCTGGTGCAGATGACCCGCAAGCGCACCCGCGAAAGCCTGGAGCAGGTGCTGTGCGAGCCGTGCAGCAGTTGCCAGGGTCGCGGTAAGTTGAAGACCCCCGAAACGGTTTGCTACGAGATTTTCCGGGAAATCTTACGGGAGGCACGGGCTTATCAGGCTGAAGGTTATAGAGTCCTCGCCAACCAGAAAGTGGTTGATCGCCTGCTGGACGAAGAGTCCGGTAACGTTGCCGAGCTGGAGGGGTTTATCGGCCGCACGATCCGTTTCCAGGTTGAAACCATGTATTCCCAGGAACAATACGACGTGGTGCTGCTCTGATCCCCATTCGCTTTCTTTCTTCGAGACGGGCAGACCTTGATCTGCCGTCCGCCTACTGCCTTGAGGGTCGCCTGACATGGAGCGTCTGATACGCTTTTTTGCCGCTTTGACCCGTTGGGGCCTGGGCCTCTGTGCCTTGCTGCTGGTATTGGCTGCGGTGTATGTGAGCCTGGGTCGTGAATTGACCCCGCTGGTGGCTGAATACCGCGCCGAAGTCGAAGCCAAGGCCCAGGCGGCGGTGGGCATGCCACTGCACATCGGCAGCCTTGAAGGGCGCTGGAGCGGTTTCGCACCGGTGCTGCTGGCCCATGATGTGATGGTCGGCGAGGGCAGCAGCGCCTTGCGCCTGGATCAGGTCGAGGTGGTGCCGGCTATCTGGGACAGCCTGATGGCGCGTGAGGTGCGTCTTTCGCACCTGCAGGTCAGTGGCCTGCAACTGAGCGCCAAGGAAGACAAGGACGGCCATTGGGCGCTTCAGGGTCTGCCGGTGCAGGACGATCAGCCGCTGGATCCGCAGCAGTTACTCAAGCGCATGCAGATGGTCAAGCGCGTGTCGTTGCTCGACAGCCAGGTCACCTTGCAACCGTTCGATCAGGCACCGGTCACATTGACCTACGTGGGCCTGAGCTTGCACACCGGCATCACCCGTCAACGCCTGGACGCACGCCTGACCTTGCCGGACGGCCAGCCCCTGGCGCTCAGCCTGCGCAGCCGCATTCGTGCCAGTCAATGGAAGGACGCTGAGATTCAGGCCTACCTCAGCCTGCCGCAGAGCGACTGGGCCAAGTGGATCCCGGCCAGGCTGACCCAGCAGTGGACACTTTCGCAGTTCAAGGCCGGCGGTGAGTTCTGGCTGAACTGGAGCAAAGGCACTGTGCAAAGTGCGGTGGTACGTCTCAACTCGCCACAGCTGAAGGGCCGCTACGCCGAGCGCAAGCCGGTGCACATCGAAAACCTTGCCCTCACGGCTTACCTGCAACGCAGTGATACCGGCCTTAAGGTGCTGTTTGATTCGCTGGCGATGAGCCTGGGCGAAACCCGTTGGGAGTCGCGCCTGCAATTGCAGCAGACCCTGGCCACCGACAAGGCGCAGGAAGTCTGGAAGCTGCAGGCGGACCGCCTCGACCTGACCCCGATCACGCCGTTGCTCAACGCCCTGGCGCCGCTGCCCGAAGGTTTCGCCAAGACCCTCGAACATCTGAAGGCCACCGGCCTGCTACGTAATGTGCTGGTGGATTTTCGCCCTGAAGACACCACCGATCAAAAAGTCAGTTTTGCCGCCAACCTTGAGCGGGTCGGCTTCGACGCCTATTTCGGCGCACCGGCGGCGCGAAACGTGTCCGGCAGCATCAGCGGGGACCTTGGCGGTGGCGAGTTGCGCATGGACAGCAAGGATTTTTCCCTGCATCTCGATCCAATCTTCGCCAAGCCCTGGCAGTACCTTCAGGCCAATGCGCGCCTGACCTGGAAGCTGGACAAAGAAGGCTTCACCCTGATCGCCCCGTACATCAAGGTGCTGGGAGAAGAGGGCAAGATCGCTGCGGACTTCCTGATCCGCCTGCATTTCGACCACAGCCAGGAAGACTATATGGACCTGCGGGTCGGCATGGTCGACGGCGATGGGCGTTTCACTGCCAAGTACCTGCCAGCGGTGTTGAGCCCAGCACTGGATGAGTGGTTGCGCACGGCGATTCTCAAGGGCGCGGTGGATCAAGGTTTCTTCCAGTATCAGGGTTCGCTGAACCACGACGCGTTGCCGGCTGCGCGCAACATCAGCCTGTTCTTCAAGGTGCATGACGCCGAATTGGCGTTCCAGCCAGGCTGGCCCCATGTGAGCAAGGTCAAGGGTGAGGTGTTTGTCGAAGAGACCGGCGTGCGCATCCTGGCCAGCAAGGGTCAACTGCTGGATACCAAGGTCAATGACATCTACGTCAATATTCCCCACACACCGTCCGGCAAGGAAAGCCATCTGCTGCTCACGGGTGGTTTTGCCGGCGGCTTGGGTGATGGACTGAAGATTCTCCAGGAAGCGCCGATTGGCACTGCTTCCACCTTCGCGGGCTGGAAAGGCGAAGGTGACCTGCAAGGCAAATTGGACTTGGACGTTCCGCTGGCCAAAGGCATCGAGCCCAAGATCGTGGTGGATTTCCAGACCGACAATGCGCGCCTGCAACTGGCTGAGCCGACCCTTGACCTGACCCAGCTCAAGGGCAACTTCCGCTTCGACAGTGCCAAGGGCCTGAGTGGCGAGAAAATCACGGCCCAGGCGTTTGATCGGCCGATCACTGCGCAGATTTTTGCCGACGGCAAACCGGGCAATATCAGCACCCGTGTCGCCGCCAGGGGGCAGGTGACGGTCAAGCGGTTGACGGATTGGTTGAAAATCAGCCAGCCGTTGCCGGTGTCCGGCGATATCCCGTACCAGTTGCAACTCAACCTGGACGGTGCCGACAGCCAACTAATGGTCAGCTCCAACCTCAAGGGCGTTGCAGTGGACCTGCCGGCGCCGTTCGGCATGCCAGCCAGCCAGGGGCGTGACAGCGTGTTCCGCATGACCTTGCAGGGCGCCGAGCGCCGCTACTGGTTTGATTACGGCGAGCTTGCCAATTTCACCTTTGCCGCGCCGCCGGACAAATTCAATGATGGCCGTGGCGAGTTGTTCCTCGGCGATGGCGACGCCGTGCTGCCCGCCGCCAAGGGCTTGCGTATTCGTGGGGTGCTCTCGGAGCTGGACATCGACCCATGGAAAAAACTGGTCAACCGGTATGCCGGCAACGACCCGGGCGGCAGTGCAAAGCAACTGCTCAGCGGTGCCGACTTCAAGATAGGCAAACTCACCGGTTTGGGCACTCAGTTCGATCAGGTCAGTCTGCAGTTGGACCGAAAACCCGCCGCCTGGGGCATGCAGTTCGACAGCCAGCAGGCCAAGGGCAGCGTCAGCTTGCCGGATGCCAAGGGCGCGCCGATTGCAGTCAACCTGCAATACGTAAAATTACCCGCGGTGGACCCGACGGTGCAGGCTGATGAAAACGCGCCGGACCCGTTGGCCAGCATTGATCCAAAAGACATTCCGGCGCTGGATATCGCCATTGCGCAACTGTTCCAGGGGCCCGATCTGGTGGGTGCATGGTCGCTGAAAATCCGCCCAACCACCAAAGGCCTGGCTTTCAGCGATCTGGACCTGGGCCTGAAGGGCATGCAGCTCAAGGGCGCCGGCGGATGGGAAGGCGCTGCCGGGACCAGCAGCAGTTGGTACAAAGGCCGTCTGGACGGCAAGAACATCGCCGATGTGCTCAAGGGCTGGGGATATGCGCCCACGGTCACCAGCGAAGACTTCCATCTGGATGTGGACGGACGTTGGCCGGGTTCGCCGGCTTGGGTCGGGCCGAAGCGCTTTTCCGGTAGCCTGGATGCAGCGTTTCGCAAAGGTCAGTTTGTTGAAGTGGAAGGGGGTGCCCGGGCGCTGCGCGTGTTCGGCCTGCTCAACTTCAACTCCATCGGGCGCCGCCTGCGGTTGGATTTCTCCGATCTGCTCGGCAAGGGGTTGAGTTACGACCGGGTCAAAGGCCTGCTGGCAGCGAGCGATGGTGTGTTCGTCACTCGTGAGCCGATCACGCTGACCGGGCCGTCGAGCAACCTGGAACTCAACGGTACTTTGGACCTGGTGGCTGATCGCGTCGATGCCAAGCTGTTGGTGACATTGCCGGTGACCAACAACCTGCCGATCGCAGCGCTGATCGTCGGCGCGCCCGCCATTGGCGGGGCGTTGTTCCTGATCGACAAGCTGATCGGTGACCGTGTCTCGCGTTTTGCCAGCGTCCAATACAAGGTGGAAGGGCCGTGGAAGGATCCAAAAATCACCTTCGACAAGCCATTTGAAAAACCAAACTGAGAGCCTGCGGAGTAGCATGGGGCTCTTTTTTTTTTGGTGAATGTCCATACGGAGTGTCGGCCCATGTCCTTCGCGGTAATTCAAATGGTCAGCCAGAGCGACGTGCTGGCCAATCTGGCCCAGGCTCGGCGCTTGTTGGAACAAGCCGCCGAGGGCGGGGCCAAGCTGGCGGTGCTGCCGGAAAACTTTGCCGCCATGGGTCGCCGCGACGTGGCGGACATCGGTCGCGCCGAGGCTCTGGGCGAAGGTCCGATCCTGCCATGGTTGAAACAGGCCGCCCGCGACCTCACCTTATGGATAGTGGCTGGCACATTGCCGTTGCCGCCTGACGGTCAACCCCACGCCAAATCCAATGCCTGCTCACTGCTGATCGACGATCGCGGCGAAATCGTCGCTCGTTACGACAAGCTGCATTTATTTGATGTGGATGTGGCGGATGCCCGGGGTCGCTATCGGGAGTCCGACGACTATGCTTTCGGGAGCAATGTGGTGGTGGCGGACACACCGGTCGGCCGTTTGGGCCTGACGGTGTGTTACGACCTGCGCTTTCCCGAGCTGTACAGCGAGCTGCGTGCGGCGGGAGCTGAATTGATTACCGCACCCTCGGCCTTTACCGCAGTGACCGGTGCTGCGCACTGGGATGTGCTAATACGTGCGCGAGCCATTGAAACCCAGTGCTATGTGCTGGCGGCCGCCCAAGGCGGTGTGCATCCGGGGCCAAGGGAAACCCATGGTCATGCCGCGATTGTCGACCCGTGGGGGCGTGTGCTGACACAACAGGATCAAGGCGAAGCGGTGTTGCTGGCCGAGCGCGATAGCAGTGAACAGGCGTCGATACGGGCGCGCATGCCGGTGGTCAACCATCGGCGCTTTTTCTCGCAGGGCGCACAGCGACCTGCCTCAGAACGATGAATTTAAGGCCAAACCTATGAGCGAGTTGTTGTCCTCAGTCAGTGAACACCTCCTGGCACCCGGTGGCGTGACCATCGAAAGCTTGCAAACCGTGCTGGGCGATCTCGCCGGGCCTGGCATCGACGCCGCAGACTTGTATTTCCAGGGACAGATTTCCGAGTCCTGGGCCTTGGAAGACGGCATCGTCAAGGAAGGCAGTTTCAATCTCGACCAGGGTGTCGGCGTGCGGGCGCAATCCGGTGAAAAGACCGGTTTTGCCTACAGCAATGCAATCACCCTGGAGGCGCTTGGCCTCGCCGCCCGTGCGGCGCGTTCGATCTCCCGCGCCGGCCAGAATGGCACGGTGCAGGCGTTCAGCACTCAGGACGTGGCCCAGTTATACGCGCCGGATAACCCACTTGAGGTGATCAGCCGGGCGGAAAAAGTCGATCTGCTCAAGCGTATCGACGCAGCCACCCGTGCCCTGGACCCACGTATCCAACAGGTCACCGTGAGCATGGCCGGTGTGTGGGAGCGAATCCTTGTCGCGTCCACTGACGGCGGCCTGGCGGCGGATGTGCGGCCGTTGGTGCGCTTCAACGTCAGCGTGATCGTCGAGCAGAACGGTCGCCGCGAGCGCGGCGGGCATGGCGGCGGCGGGCGAACGGACTACCGTTATTTCCTCACCGAAGACCGTGCGATGGGCTATGCCCGCGAAGCACTGCGCCAGGCGCTGGTGAACCTGGAAGCCATTCCGGCCCCGGCGGGTACGCTTCCGGTGGTACTGGGTTCGGGCTGGTCTGGAGTGTTGCTCCACGAAGCCGTGGGCCACGGCCTCGAAGGTGACTTCAACCGCAAGGGCAGTTCTGCCTACAGCGGGCGCATGGGCGAGATGGTTGCGTCCAAGCTCTGCACCATTGTCGATGACGGCACCTTGGCCGGTCGTCGTGGCTCGTTGAGCGTCGATGACGAAGGCACACCTACTGAATGCACCACCTTGATTGAAAACGGTGTGCTCAAGGGCTACATGCAGGACAAGCTCAATGCCCGCCTGATGGGTGTGGCGCGCACCGGTAACGGTCGCCGTGAGTCCTACGCGCACCTGCCGATGCCGCGCATGACCAACACCTACATGCTCGGTGGCGAAAGCGACCCGGCGGAAATCATCGCCTCGGTAAAACGCGGTATCTACTGCGCCAACCTCGGCGGCGGCCAGGTGGATATCACCAGCGGCAAGTTCGTGTTCTCCACCAGCGAGGCGTATCTGATCGAAGACGGCAAGATTACCGCGCCGGTCAAAGGGGCGACATTGATTGGTAACGGGCCGGAAGCCATGAGCAAGGTATCGATGGTCGGCAACGACCTGGCGCTGGACAGCGGCGTGGGTATGTGCGGGAAAGATGGTCAGTCGGTGCCGGTCGGTGTGGGCCAGCCAACGCTGAAAATTGATGCGATCACCGTGGGTGGCACGGGGTCGTAAGGGATGGAGCTTCGGGTGGCGAAGATCGCCACCCGGGGAAGGGCATCAACGCAGTCCGCGTTGAGTCTCGTCCAGCTCACGGATGTATTTGAAGATTTTACGGCTGGTGGCTGGCGCCTTGTTATGCGCCTGCTCGTGCTGGGCTTGACGGATCAGGGAGCGCAGTTGCTGGCGGTCCGCATCCGGGTAGTCCAACACGAATTTCTCCAGCACGGCGTCATCGCCCGAGATCAGGCGGTCACGCCAACGTTCCAGGTTATGGAAACGTTCGTTGTACTGGCGAGTGGAGGCATCGGTTTGATCGAGCAAGGCCAGAATGGCGTCAGTGTCCTGATCGCGCATGAGCTTGCCGATAAACATGATGTGCCGTTTACGCGCGATATTCGCGGTGTGCTTGGGTGCGTCTGCAAGCGCCCGGCGCATTTCGTCGGTCAGTGGCAGTTTTGCAATCAAGTCTTTCTTGAGCGTTGTAAGGCGCTCGCCAAGGTCAACCAGAGCATGCAGCTCACGTTTGACCTGGGTTTTGCTTTTCTCCCCATCGAGGGAGTCGTCGTAAGAATCAACCATGGTGGCAGTCCGCAAAGAAACGCCGCCATGATAACCAGTCGGGGGCCGCTTGTCCGGCCCGGTCGCTCGATGGCCTTAACCGAAAGCAGAATTTGAGTGGAGAAAACCATGAGTGCAGCCCAAAGCGTCGGTCCGCAAGCGTTACCGGCACTTCAGGAACAAGTCGAGCAGATCCTTGCCGAGGCCAAGCGCCAGGGGGCCAGCGCCTGTGAAGTCGCGGTGTCGCTGGAGCAAGGGTTGTCGACGTCGGTGCGTCAGCGGGAAGTGGAAACCGTCGAATTCAACCGCGACCAAGGCTTTGGTATCACCTTGTACTCGGGGCAGCGCAAAGGCTCGGCCAGTACCTCTGCCAGTGGCCCGGAAGCGATCCGCGAGACGGTTGCAGCCGCGTTGGCGATTGCCAAGCACACCTCTGAAGATGAGAGCTCAGGTCTGGCAGACAAAGCGCTGATGGCCAAGGACTTGAAGGACTTCGATCTGTTCCACGCCTGGGACATCACGCCTGAGCAGGCTATTGAGCTGGCTCTGACCTGTGAAGCCGCCGCGTTCGACGCTGATGCCCGCATCAAGAACGCCGATGGCACCACATTGAACACGCACCAGGGTTGTCGCGTATACGGCAACAGCCACGGGTTTATCGGCGGATATGCGTCCACTCGCCACAGCCTCAGCTGCGTGATGATTGCCGAGGCCAATGGCCAGATGCAGCGTGATTACTGGTATGACGTGAGCCGCCAGGGTGAATTGCTGGCCGACCCGGTCAGCATTGGCCAGCGCGCTGCACAGCGTGCCGCGAGCCGCCTGGGTGCGCGCCCGGTGCCTACCTGCGAAGTACCGGTGCTGTTTTCGGCGGAGTTGGCGGGCGGTTTGTTTGGCAGTTTTCTGGGGGCGATCTCCGGCGGCAATCTGTACCGCAAGTCGTCGTTCCTGGAAGGTGCAATCGGCCAGAAGCTGTTTCCCGAGTGGCTGACCATCGATGAACGCCCACACTTGATGCGCGCCATGGGCAGCTCGGCGTTCGATGGCGATGGCCTAGCCACGTATGCCAAGCCGTTCGTCGAGAACGGTGAGTTGGTTTCCTACGTGTTGGGCACCTACTCAGGCCGCAAGCTCGGCCTGCCAAGCACGGCCAACTCCGGCGGCGTGCATAACCTGTTCGTGACCCATGGCGACGAAGACCAGGCGGCGCTGTTGCGGCGGATGGGACGTGGCCTGCTGGTGACCGAGTTGATGGGCCACGGCCTGAATATGGTCACCGGAGATTATTCCCGTGGCGCGGCGGGCTTCTGGGTGGAAAACGGCGAGATCCAGTTCGCCGTCCAGGAAGTGACCATTGCTGGCAATATGCGCGATATGTTCAAGCAGATTGTTGCGGTGGGTAATGACTTGGAACTGCGCAGTAATATCCGCACAGGCTCGGTATTGATCGAGCGGATGACTGTCGCCGGCAGCTAATCTACGCGTTACAAAAAAAGCGTGCTATCTCGTCGATAGCGCGCTTTTTTTATGCCTTCTTGAAAACGGATTACTGTGCCAGCGTTGCTTTGATTCTCAATATCATTTAATAATAAATATCATTAGCGAATGAGTGTGGATCATGAGTTCTGTCCTGCATGAGGATCCGTATCTGGAAAGCTGGCGCTGGATGAGTCGTCAGATTCGCTGCGGCCTCGATCCCAATGAACCTCGCCTGATCGAACATTACCTCAATGAGGGTCGATACCTGGCGTGTTGCACCGCAACCCATCCGTGGACGATCGCCGAAACGTCATTCCGCCTGTTGATCGACACCGCCGGTGATATCGCCTTGCCGTGGCATTGGCGATCCACCTGCCTGGACCAGGCTTGGCGCCCGCTGCGCGATCTGGAAAAACTCTCCCACTGTGCCTGTCGCCTCAAGCGCTGGCAGACCTTTGCCTGGCAATTGGCGACCTGCCAATTGCTGCCTTCCCTTTCTGTTTCTGACCTGGTGCAAGGATCCTCCGATGATTAGGGTCTGCCATCACTTATTTCCTGTGCCGCGCCGGCCCTGCGCGATTGCAGGCCCGGCCCTTCGGGTTGTGTCTGAAAGCGGGCCAGGCTGCGTTGCAGTCCTTGGCAAGGGAACAACCATTACCAGCGGACTGCGCCTTGCCTGGCCCGCTTTCAGACCTCAACGCGACACAGGAAATAAGTGATGGCAGACCCTAACACCCGTATCGAAAGCGACAGCATGGGCGAACTGCAAGTGCCTGCCGAGGCCCTGTATGGCGCACAGACCCAGCGCGCGGTGAATAACTTTCCGATCAGCCACCAACGCATGCCGGCGCAGTTCATTCGCGCACTGATCCTGGCAAAGGTTGCTGCCGCCAAGGTTAATGTCGACCTCAAGCAAATCAGTGAAGGGCAGGGCAAGGCCATCGTCGATGCTGCCCAAGGTCTGCTGGAAGGCGACTTCATGCAGCACTTCCCGGTGGATATCTTCCAGACCGGTTCCGGCACCAGTTCCAACATGAACGCCAACGAAGTGATTGCGACCCTCGCCAGCCGTCTGCTCGGCGAGGCGGTCAACCCGAACGATCACGTCAACTGCGGCCAAAGCAGCAACGACATCATTCCTACAACCATCCACGTCAGTGCGGCGCTGGTATTGCACGAGCAAACGCTGCCGGCGCTGTTGCACCTGGTGCAGGTGATCGAGCATAAGGCTGAAGAAGTCCACCCGTTCATCAAGACCGGCCGCACGCATTTGATGGACGCCATGCCAGTGCGTATGAGTCAGGTACTCAATGGTTGGGCGCAGCAACTCAAGGCCAATATCGGTCATCTGCAAGACCTGCTGCCAAGCCTGCAGGCCCTCGCGCAAGGCGGCACTGCGGTGGGCACGGGGATCAACGCGCACCCGGAATTCGCGGCGCGTTTCAGTCAACAGCTCAGCAGCCTGACGGATGTGAAATTCACCCCGGGCAAAAACCTGTTTGCGCTGATTGGCTCCCAGGACACGGCCGTGGCTGTTTCCGGCCAACTGAAAGCTACCGCCGTATCGTTGATGAAAATCGCCAATGACCTGCGTTGGATGAACTCCGGCCCACTCGCCGGCCTGGGTGAAATCGAGCTGGAAGGCCTGCAACCGGGTTCTTCGATCATGCCCGGCAAGGTCAACCCGGTCATCCCGGAAGCGACTGCCATGGTGGCTGCCCAAGTCATCGGCAATGACACGGTGATCACTGTTGCCGGCCAATCCGGCAACTTCGAGCTGAACGTGATGCTGCCGATCATCGCCCAGAACCTGCTCAGCAGCCTCGAACTGCTGGCCAACGCCAGTCGCCTGCTGGCGGACAAAGCCATCGCCAGCTTCAAGGTCAATGAGGCCAAGCTCAAGGAAGCGCTGTCGCGCAACCCGATCCTGGTCACCGCGCTCAACCCGATCATTGGTTACCAAAAGGCTGCTGAAATCGCCAAGAAGGCCTATCAGCAAGGCCGTCCTGTGATTGATGTCGCCCTTGAACACACCGACTTGTCCCGTAGCCAACTGGAAATCCTGTTGGATCCGGAAAAGCTTACGGCCGGCGGCGTGTAATCACCGACTCTGCTTTGGAGGCTCATATGGAGCACTGGAAACGCACGATCGAACGGGCTAATCGCTGCTTTATGCAGGGCGAACTGGTCGACGCTCGCGAGGCCTATTTGCAAGCCCTGGCCCTGGCTCAAGTGTTGTTCGAACGCTGGGCAGATGCCGACGAAGCAGTGGCGGCCTGCGTCATTTCACATCACAACCTGGCGGATCTGCACTTGCGCCTGAATCAGCCTGAGGAAAGCGCCGAGTACCTCTGCGCCATTCACCAGCGCTTGCTGCAGACCATGCAGGACGCGCGCTTGAGCCCGCAACTGCGGGAAGCGGCCCTGCGCCAGAGCAGCAAGACTTACGTCGAACTGTTGAATTTCATCAGCGATCACGGCGAATACCCGCGCACCCATCGCTTGCTGGGCGGTACTGCGGCGCAACCGACCACGCCTCAATACGGAGTACATTGATATGACTTACACCTTGCCTGCCTTGCCTTATGCCTACGATGCCCTGGAACCGCATATCGATGCGCAAACCATGGAAATTCACTACACCAAGCATCACCAGACCTACATCAACAATCTTAACGCCGCGGTCGAGGGCACCGAGTTCGCCGACTGGCCGGTAGAAAAACTGGTGTCCAGCGTGCAGCAACTGCCGGAAAAACTGCGCGCAGCGGTGATCAATCAAGGTGGCGGCCACGCTAACCACTCGCTGTTCTGGGCGGTGATGTCACCTCAGGGGGGCGGTAAGCCTGAAGGCGCGCTGGGCAAGGCAATTGACGAGCAAGTCGGTGGTTTTGAAAGCTTCAAGGAGGCTTTCACCAAAGCTGCGTTGACCCGCTTCGGCAGCGGTTGGGCCTGGCTGAGCGTTACCCCGCAAAAGACCCTGATCGTGGAAAGCAGCGGTAACCAGGACAGCCCGTTGATGAACGGCAACACGCCGATCCTCGGCCTCGACGTGTGGGAGCACGCTTACTACCTGCGCTACCAGAACCGCCGCCCGGAATACATCAATGCCTTCTACAGTGTTATCAACTGGCCAGAAGTTGCCGCACGCTATCAGGCTGCTTTGGCCTGACATTGACCTCCATAACAAGATCTAAGGCCGACTATGGGCACTGAAACACTGGCGATCGGCAGCGTGCGGATGTTTCGTTATGCGCTGGGCTCGCTGCTGCTACTGGCAGGTACTGCATTGCTGGTGGCCCACGGGCTGGCCTGGCTGGACCTGCAACCGCGTATCTTGCGCGCCTTGCAGGGCGGTGCGATCTGCGCGCTCGGCACCGCGCTGGGCGCGGTTCCTGTATTGGTGATTCGGCGGATGCCGGTGGCCGTGAGCGATACCTTGCTGGGCTTTGGGGCGGGCGTGATGTTGGCCGCCACCGCCTTTTCGCTGGTGGTGCCAGGCATCGCCGCTGCCGAAAGCCTGGGGCTTACGCCCTGGGGGGCGGGCGGGTTGATTAGTTTCGGCATCATGTCAGGGGCATTCGGACTGTATCTGATTGACCGCAAGGTCTCCGGCGCCAGTCCGGAAATGTTGGTGGGCACGCCGGATAAACCGGTGATCCCGCCGCGAATCTGGCTGTTCGTGTTCGCCATCATTGCCCACAACATCCCCGAAGGCATGGCGGTTGGCGTCTCGGCGGGCGGTGGCATGCCGGACGCCGATAGCCTGGCCATGGGCATTGCCTTGCAGGATGTGCCCGAAGGTCTTGTGATTGCGTTGGTGTTGGCCGGGGCAGGCATGTCGCGGGCCAAGGCGTTTCTGATTGGCGCTGCGTCAGGCTTGGTGGAGCCGGTGTTTGCCGTGCTCTGCGCCTGGTTGGTGAGCCTGGCTGAAGTGCTGTTGCCCTTGGGTTTGGCATTGGCCGCTGGGGCGATGTTGTTGGTGGTGACCCATGAGGTTATCCCTGAGTCACGGCGCAATGGCCATGAAAAACTCGCCAGTCTGGGATTGTGTATCGGGTTTTGTTTGATGATGGTGATGGATACGGCGCTAGGTTAACCCCGCTCCTGTAGGGTGAGTTTACTCACCCTCATCAAAGAAGTTATTGATCAGTGCCACCAGGGCATCCATCGCTTCCTGTTCCTGTTCGCCTTCCGTTTTCAAGTGAATCTTGGTGCCCTTACCGGCCGCCAGCATCATCATTGCCATGATGCTTTTGCCATCGACCATGCTTTCCGGTGTACGCCCTGCCCTGATCTGACAGGGGAACTGCCCGGCAACGCCGACAAATTTGGCTGAGGCGCGGGCGTGCAGGCCCAGCTTGTTGATGATTTCAATTTCCAGAGCGGGCATCGCGAAGGTGTTCCTTTCAGCTGAGGTCGCGGTGGCGAACCTGGACGTTCTTGAGGGTTTGTTGCAGTACCTGGCCCAGGCGCTCGGTCAGGTATACGGAGCGGTGGTGACCACCGGTGCAGCCAATGGCAATGGTGACATAGGCCCGGTTGCTGGCAGCAAAGCGCGGCAGCCATTTGAGCAGGTAACTGGAGATGTCCTGAAACATCTCCTCCACATCCGGCTGCGCGGCCAGGTACTCGGCTACGGGTAGATCCAGCCCTGACTGGTCACGCAATTCCGGTTTCCAATAAGGGTTGGGCAGGCAGCGCACGTCAAACACGAGGTCCGCATCCACTGGCATGCCGCGTTTGAACCCAAAGGACTCGACAAGAAACGCCGTGCCAGGCTCCGGCTGATTCAGCAGGCGCAGCTTGATGGCATCGCGCAGTTGATACAGGTTAAGGCTGGTGGTGTTGATCTTGAGGTCGGCGAGGTCAATGATCGGCCCCAACAACTTGGTTTCGTCCTCGATGGCTTCGGCCAGGGAGCGGTGGGGGCTGCTGAGCGGGTGGCGCCGGCGGGTTTCGGAGAAGCGCTTTAATAACGTCTCTTCGTCGGCATCGAGGTACAGCACATCACAATGGATGTGCTTGGCGCGCACTTCTTCCAGCAATTCCGGGAATCGCGAGAGGTGGCTCGGCAGGTTGCGGGCGTCGATCGAAACGGCAACCAGGGGTTGCGCCAGCTCGGTGTGGATCAGAGCACGTTCCGCCAGCTCTGGCAGCAGGCCGGCAGGCAGGTTGTCGATGCAATAGAAGCCATTGTCCTCAAGAACGTTGAGGGCGGTGCTTTTACCCGAGCCGGAGCGGCCGCTGACGATGATCAAACGCATGGTTACTGCCCGTTTTGCTCATCCAGGACAACTTGGTACAGCGCCTCGTTGCTGCTGGCACTGCGCAGTTTGTCGCGTACTTCCTTGCGGTCAAGCATGCTGGCGATCTGCCGAAGCAGTTCCAGGTGCGCATCGGTGGCGGCCTGCGGGACCAGCAGAACAAACAGCAGGTCGACCGGGGCACCGTCGATGGCGTCGAAATCGATAGGGGCGTCCAGGTGCAGCAGGGCGCTGACAGGTGTTTCGCAGCCTTTGAGGCGACAGTGAGGAATGGCGATGCCGTTGCCAAAACCGGTCGAGCCGAGTTTTTCACGGGCAATCAGAGCCTCGAAGACATCTTGCATCTCCAGCTCAGGCACTTGGCTGCTGATCAGGTTGGCAATTTGTTCGAGGGCTTTCTTCTTGCTGCCGCCCGGCACGTTCACGAGGGAACGGCCGGGGGTCAGGATGGTTTCAAGTCGGATCATGGGTTGGGGGTGTTAGCGGCCAGTGCCATTAAGAAGGCTCTGCTGCTTTTCCTTATGCTTTTTAAGTTGGCGGTCAAGCTTGTCAGTCAAGGCATCAATTGATGCATACATGTCCTCATGCTCGGCATTGGCGACTACTTCGCCACCGGGAATCTGCAGGGTCGCCTCAACTTTCTGCTGAAGCTTGTCGACCTTCATGATGACTTGCACGTTGGTGATTTTGTCAAAATGCCCCTCCAGGCGTTTCAGCTTCAGCTCGACATACTCGCGCAGGGGAGGGGTGACTTCTACATGGTGTCCACTGATGTTGACTTGCATACAGCTTCTCCTTCGTTGCCAGTGCATAAAGCGACGGGTAGGAATACCCGTCACTGGAACGCTGTGGCCCGCCCGTCACATCAAACGCTTGCGCTCGCTGGAAGGCGCGATCCCAAGGGATTCGCGGTACTTGGCGACGGTTCGACGGGCGACCTGAATGCCTTGTGCCTCCAGTAAACCAGCGATCTTGCTGTCACTCAACGGCTTTTTCTGATTTTCCGCAGCAACCAGTTTTTTGATGATCGCGCGGATCGCCGTTGACGAGCATTCGCCGCCTTCGGAGGTGCTTACATGGCTGGAGAAAAAATATTTCAACTCATAAATACCCCGTGGGGTATGCATGAATTTTTGCGTGGTCACGCGTGAAATTGTCGATTCGTGCATGCCTACCGCCTCGGCGATGTCGTGCAGGACCAGAGGCTTCATTGCTTCGTCGCCGTATTCCAGGAAGCCGCGCTGATGCTCGACGATCTGGGTGGCCACTTTCATCAAGGTTTCGTTGCGGCTCTGCAGGCTCTTGATGAACCAGCGGGCTTCCTGCAGCTGGTTGCGCATGAAGGTGTTGTCGGCACTCGTGTCGGCCCGGCGTACAAAGCCGGCATATTGCGGGTTGACCCGCAGGCGCGGCACAGACTCCTGGTTCAGCTCAACCAGCCAGCGCTCGTTGTCTTTGCGCACGATTACATCGGGCACCACGTACTCGGCTTCGCTCGACTCGATCTGCGAGCCCGGACGCGGGTTCAGGCTTTGCACCAGCTCGATGACCTGGCGGAGGTCGTCTTCCTTGAGCTTCATGCGACGCATCAGTTGGGTGTAGTCGCGGCTGCCCAGCAGGTCGATGTAGTCGGTAACCAGGCGCTGGGCCTCAGCGAGCCATGGCGTCTTGGCGGGCAGCTGGCGCAGTTGCAACAGCAAGCATTCGCTCAGGGTACGGGCGCCGATGCCGGCCGGCTCGAACTGCTGGATGCGGTGCAGCACCGCTTCAATTTCGTCCAGCTCAATGTCCAGTTCCGGGTCGAAAGCCTCAAGAATTTCTTCGAGCGTCTCGTCCAGGTAACCCTGGTTGTTGATGCAGTCGATCAGGGTGACGGCGATCAGTCGATCGGTATCAGACATCGGTGCGAGGTTCAGTTGCCACAGCAGATGGCTCTGCAGGCTTTCACCGGCGGAGGTGCGGGTGGTGAAGTCCCACTCGTCATCGTCGTTGCTGGGCAGGCTGCTGGCGCTGGTCTGATAGACGTCTTCCCAGGCGGTATCTACTGGAAGCTCGTTGGGGATGCGTTCGTTCCAATCGCCTTCCTCCAGGTTGTCCACCGTAGGGGCAGTTTCCTGATAGGACGGTTCCTGCACGTCCGCGTTGGGTTTTTGCTCGATGTTGTCGGCCAACGGGTCTGCGTTATCGAAGTCGTCGCCTTCTTCCTGGCGTTCGAGCATCGGATTGGACTCCAGGGCCTCCTGGATTTCCTGTTGCAGGTCCAGGGTCGACAATTGGAGCAGGCGGATGGCCTGTTGCAGCTGCGGTGTCATCGTCAGCTGCTGGCCCATTCTCAGGACTAGCGATGGTTTCATGGCAGGGGCTTAACACCTTATTCGCCGGCGCAATGCGCCATCCACGACAGGGCGCGTGAGCGCCAAACATAAGCAAATTATATGCCTGATATCGAGGGCTTTGCCTAGAGCGCGGTAACAATAAAAAACCGGAGGTTCTTATTGACTCCCGCGCATCGGGCAAACGACCTGCCACCGCCTTGTTATTACAGGCGGGTTTACAGGCGAAACTCGTGACCCAGGTACACTTCCTTGACCAGTTCATTGGCCAGGATGGTAGCGGAGTCGCCCTCGGCGATCAGTTGTCCATCGTTGACGATATAGGCGGTTTCGCAGATATCGAGGGTCTCACGCACATTGTGGTCGGTGATCAGTACACCGATGCCCTTGGCCTTGAGGTGATGGATGATCTGCTTGATATCGCCAACCGAGATAGGGTCGACGCCGGCAAACGGTTCGTCCAGCAGGATGAACTTGGGGGCAGTGGCCAGGGCACGGGCGATTTCCACGCGACGCCGCTCGCCACCGGACAGGCTCATGCCAAGGTTGTCGCGAATGTGGTTGATGTGGAATTCCTGCAGCAGGCTTTCCAGTTCCTGGCGGCGGCCGTCACGGTCCAGTTCCTTGCGGGTTTCAAGGATGGCCATGATGTTGTCGGCAACCGACAGTTTGCGGAAGATCGACGCTTCTTGCGGAAGATAACCGATACCGGCACGGGCACGACCGTGCATTGGCTGGTGGCTGACATCCAGGTCGTCGATCAGTACGCGACCCTGATCCGCCTGGACCAGGCCGACGATCATGTAGAAGCATGTGGTCTTGCCTGCGCCGTTGGGGCCGAGCAAGCCGACGATCTGGCCGCTGTCGATCGACAGGCTGACGTCGCGCACGACCTGACGGCTTTTATAGGCCTTGGCCAGATGCTGGGCTTTCAGGGTTGCCATTACTCGGCCTTCTTCTTCGGCTGGATAACCATATCGATACGCGGACGCGGTGCGGTCACCTTGCTGCCATTGGCGCGGCCGGCGTTGGCGATCTGTTTCACGGTGTCATAGGTGATCTTTTCACCTTCCGTGGAGTTGCCATCGGGGCTGAGCACCTTGGCCTGGTCGATCAGCACAATGCGATTCTGCTGCGCGTGATACTGGATGGTCTTGCCGTAGCCCTTCATCGGGCCGGTGTCGGTCGCGGACTGCTTCTGTTCGAAGTAAGCCAGGTTGCCAACCGAGGTCACGACGTCGATATCACCGGCTTGGGTGCGCGTCAGTGTCACGGTATTGCCGGTGATTTTCATCGACCCTTGGGTGATGATCACACCGCCGGTATAGGTGGCAACACCTTGCTTGTCATCGAGTTGCGCATCGTCAGCCGAGATGTGGATCGGTTGCTGGCTATCGTTCGGCAGAGCCCAGGCGCTCACGCTTCCCAGTGCTGCGCCCAAACCGAGCAAAATAGGGAGAGTTTTAACGAGCCTCATACTGTCCTCTTACGTTCGATAGCAGGTGTATCCTGCTTTCTTTCAAATACGCTTTCATTCCCTTGCCAGTCGATACACCGCCAGCGCCGTCGATTCTAACGTCTTGCTCGGTCTGCGCATATTGCTTCTGCGGGAATACGGTCATGCGACTGCTGGTAATCACCGTGTCGCGGTCTTTTGCGTCCGTGCGTGCAACGCGTACCGAGTCGATCAGCTCTACCTCGGTGCCGTCAGGGTTCACCTCGCCACGCTTGCTGGTGACATGCCACGGAAATTCTGTGCCGCGGTACAGGTTCAGGTCCGGGTTGGTCAGCAGGGTGACTTCGGTGGCCTTCAAGTGTTCGACTTTGTCCGAGGTCATTTCGTACTGCAACTTGCCGTCGGGCAGGAACTGCACGCTATAGGCGTCGGTGGCGTAATAGTCGATAGCCCCTCCGTCGACCTGTGCAGCAGGCTGGTCGAGGAAGCGCCCCGGGCTGATATTCCAGTAGCCCACCGCGAGCAGCAGCGCGGCGATGACCCCGAATAGCAGGAAGTTGCGAATCTTTTTACTCAGCATAAAACGCTCTATAGGTAGGCGGCGTGTGCCGCTTCAAGGCTGCCCTGGGCTCGCAGGATCAGTTCGCAGAACTCGCGGGCCGCACCTTCGCCGCCACGGGCAGAGGTGATGCCATGGGCGTGCTCGCGAACAAACGCCGCCGCATTGGCGACGGCCATGCCCAGGCCCACTCGGCGAATGACCGGCAGGTCGGGCAGATCATCGCCCAAGTAGGCGACCTGCTCATAGCTTAGGTTGAGTTGGCCAAGAAGCTCGTCCAGAACCACCAGTTTATCCTCGCGGCCCTGATACAGGTGAGGAATCCCCAGATTTTGTGCGCGGCGTTCCACAACGGGGGTTTTCCGGCCGCTGATAATCGCGGTCTGCACGCCCGCAGCCATCAGCATTTTGATGCCCTGGCCGTCGAGGGTGTTGAATGTCTTGAATTCACTGCCATCTTCGAGGAAGTACAAGCGACCATCGGTCAGCACGCCGTCAACGTCGAAAATCGCCAGCTTGATGTTCTTGCCGCGTTGCAACAGGTCGCTGGTCATTTACATCACTCCCGCACGCAACAAGTCGTGCATGTTCAGGGCGCCGACCGGGTGGTCGTCGCTATCGACCACCACCAGGGCGCCGATCTTGTGGTCTTCCATGATCTTCAAGGCTTCGGCTGCCAGCATTTCAGGGCGGGCGGTCTTGCCGTGCGGGGTCATCACGGCGTCGATGGTCGCCGTATGGATATCGATGGTGCGGTCCAGGGTACGGCGCAAGTCACCGTCAGTGAATACCCCGGCCAGGCGCCCGTCAGTTTCCAGGATCACGGTCATGCCCAAGCCCTTGCGGGTCATTTCCATCAGCGCGTCCTTCAGTAACGTGCCGCGTTGGACGTGGGGCAATTCATCGCCCGAGTGCATGACGTTTTCCACTTTCAGCAGCAGACGGCGGCCCAGTGCGCCACCAGGGTGGGAAAATGCGAAGTCTTCAGCGGTGAAGCCCCGGGCTTCAAGCAGCGCAACGGCCAGGGCGTCGCCCATGACCAGGGCTGCGGTGGTGGAGGAAGTCGGCGCCAGATTCAGCGGGCAGGCTTCGTGGGCCACATGAACATTCAGATTCACTTCGGCCGCCTTGGCCAGCGTCGACTCTGGATTGCCAGTGACGCTGATCATCTGGATGCCCAGGCGCTTGATCAGCGGCAGCAGGGTCACGATTTCGTTGGTGGTGCCAGAGTTGGACAGTGCCAGGATGACGTCATCCTTGGTGATCATGCCCATGTCGCCGTGGCTCGCTTCGGCGGGATGCACAAAAAATGCGGTGGTCCCGGTGCTGGCCAGGGTGGCGGCGATCTTGTTGCCGACGTGGCCCGATTTGCCCATGCCGACCACGACAACGCGGCCTTTGCTGGCCAGAATCATCTCGCAGGCGCGTACGAAATCTGCGTCGATATGGGCCAGCAAGCCTTCTACGGCTTCGACTTCGAGGCGGATGGTGCGTTGTGCGGATTGAATAAGGTCGCTGGATTGGCTCATGTCTGAAATCGTATAGCCTGACGAAAAGTCGGCGATTATAGCGGTAATGATCAATTCCCTCACGCAAGTTCGTCAGGCTTTGTTCTTTGGGTTCCTGAGATCGATCCTCAGTAACACAGTCGGCAACGTTTTTTCCCTGTCCTGAAACTGAACTAGCGCCGTTCCGGCCTTGGGCGCGTTGTACCAGCAGTGATATAGTTCGCCGCCAGTTCGGTCCGCCCAGCCCATGAGGCTATCTATATGCGTCGCCGTTGCAAACGTTTGTCGCATGCGTGGTGTCTGAGTGAGAGGCTGCATCCCAAGGAGTTTAGATGAGTGCCGATAACGCCTACGCGGTCGAGCTGAAGGGACTGACCTTCAAGCGCGGGACGCGCAGCATCTTCAATAACGTCGATATTCGCATTCCCCGTGGCAAGGTCACGGGCATCATGGGGCCGTCCGGTTGCGGCAAGACCACCCTGTTGCGGCTGATGGGCATGCAATTGCGCCCCAGCGCCGGCGAAGTGTGGGTCAACGGCCAGAACCTGCCGACGCTGTCGCGCAGCGATCTGTTCGATGCGCGCAAGCACATGGGCGTGCTGTTCCAGAGCGGTGCGCTGTTTACCGACCTCGATGTGTTCGAGAACGTGGCGTTCCCGCTGCGGGTGCACACCCAGCTGTCCGATGAAATGATTCGTGACATTGTGTTGCTGAAATTGCAGGCCGTGGGCTTGCGTGGTGCCATTGACCTGATGCCCGACGAACTGTCCGGTGGCATGAAGCGTCGTGTGGCCCTGGCGCGCGCCATTGCGCTCGATCCGCAGATTCTCATGTACGACGAGCCCTTCGTCGGTCAGGACCCGATCGCCATGGGCGTGCTGGTTCGCCTGATCCGTCTGCTCAACGACGCCCTGGGCATCACCAGTATCGTGGTGTCCCACGACCTCGCAGAAACCGCGAGCATTGCCGATTACCTCTATGTAGTCGGCGATGGCCAGGTGCTGGGGCAGGGTACGCCCGAAGAGCTGATGAACGCCGATAACCCGCGCATTCGCCAATTCATGACTGGCGATCCCGATGGCCCTGTGCCTTTTCACTTTCCGGCAGCGGATTACCGCTCAGATCTTCTGGGGAAGCGCTGATGCGCAAGACATCTCTTATCGAAAAGGTTCGCCTTTTCGGTCGCTCGGGCATCGACATCGTCGAGGTGCTGGGTCGTTCGACGATTTTCCTGTTTCACGCCTTGCTCGGCCGCGGTGGCATTGGTGGCGGCTTTGGCCTGTTGCTCAAGCAACTGCATTCGGTGGGCGTGATGTCCCTGGTGATCATCGTGGTCTCCGGGGTCTTCATCGGTATGGTGCTGGCATTGCAGGGCTTCAATATCCTGTCCAGCTACGGGTCGGAGCAGGCGGTGGGGCAGATGGTTGCCCTGACGCTGCTGCGTGAGCTGGGGCCGGTGGTGACCGCGTTGCTGTTCGCCGGTCGTGCGGGCTCCGCGTTGACTGCCGAAATTGGCAACATGAAGTCCACCGAACAGCTGTCCAGCCTCGAAATGATCGGCGTGGACCCCCTCAAATACATTGTTGCCCCGCGCCTGTGGGCCGGCTTCATCTCCCTGCCATTGCTGGCGATGATCTTCAGCGTGGTTGGTATCTGGGGCGGTTCGTGGGTGGCGGTAGACTGGCTGGGTGTCTATGACGGCTCCTACTGGGCCAACATGCAAAACAGCGTGACCTTTAGCGGTGACGTGCTCAATGGCGTTATAAAGAGCATCGTCTTCGCCTTTGTAGTGACCTGGATCGCCGTATTCCAAGGCTATGACTGTGAGCCCACTTCAGAAGGGATCAGTCGCGCCACCACCAAGACCGTTGTGTACGCCTCGCTGGCAGTACTGGGCCTTGACTTCATTTTGACCGCCTTGATGTTTGGAGATTTCTGATGCAAAACCGCACTGTGGAAATCGGTGTCGGCCTTTTCTTGCTGGCTGGCATCCTGGCTTTACTGTTGCTGGCTCTGCGAGTCAGCGGCCTTTCGGCCAGCCCCACCGCCGATACTTATAAACTTTACGCATACTTCGACAATATCGCCGGTTTGACTGTCAGAGCTAAAGTGACCATGGCCGGTGTAACCATCGGCAAGGTCACGGCAATCGATCTGGACCGCGACAGCTTCACCGGGCGAGTGACCATGCAGTTGGACAAGAAGGTAGATAATCTGCCGACCGACTCCACTGCATCTATCCTCACTGCGGGGCTGCTGGGCGAGAAGTACATCGGTGTCAGCGTGGGCGGGGAAACAGCCCTGCTCAAGGATGGTTCGACCATCCACGACACGCAGTCGTCGCTGGTGCTTGAGGACCTGATCGGAAAATTTTTGCTCAATACGGTCAATAAAGACGCCAAATGAGGAATCTGTTCATGATCTCTACCTTGCGACGTGGCCTGCTGGTACTGCTTGCAGCACTGCCCTTGATGGCCAACGCGGCAGGTTCTGCGCACGAACTGGTGCAGGACACCACCAGCAAGATGCTGGCTGACCTGACGGCCAATAAAGAACAGTACAAGCAGGATCCGAGCAAGTTTTACGACGCGCTCAATACCATTGTGGGCCCCGTCGTGGACGCCGAGGGTATTTCGCGCAGCATCATGACCGTCAAGTACTCGCGCAAGGCAACACTTGCGCAGATGCAGACGTTCCAGGAAAACTTCAAGAAAGGCCTGTTCCAGTTCTACGGCAACGCCCTGCTGGAATACAACAACCAGGGTATTACCGTCGCTCCAGCCGGTGATGAATCCGGTGATCGCACCAGCGTCAACATGAGCGTCAAGGGTAACAACGGCGCCGTTTACCCGGTGCAGTACACCCTGGAGAAGATCAACGGCGAGTGGAAACTGCGTAACGTGATCATCAACGGTATCAACATTGGCAAGCTGTTCCGTGATCAGTTCGCCGACGCGATGCAGCGCAATGGCAACGACTTGGACAAGACCATCAATGGTTGGGCCGGTGAAGTTGCCAAGGCCAAGGAAGAAACCGACAAAGCTGCCGGGAAGCCTGCGCAATGACCGAGTCGGCTGTTCGTCTCGGCGACGCTGGCGAGTTGTTCCTCAGCGGTGTGCTGGATTACCGCACCGGGCCTGACCTGCGCAAGCAGGGTCAGGCGCTGATCAAGACCAGCACGGCTTCTGCGCTGGTGCTCGATTGCTCGGCGGTGACCAAGTCCAGCAGTGTCGGTTTGTCGTTGCTGTTGTGCTTCATGCGTGACGCCGAAGCGGCGAAAAAGCAGGTCAGCATCCGGGCTTTACCCGAAGACATGCGTGAAATTGCCGAAGTTTCGGGTCTGACCGAGCTGCTGGCGCATCCTTAATACACATTATCAGTGAGGCCCCCCGTCAGAGTCCTGCTATGCGGGGTTCGCAGGCGCGGGGCTTTTTTGTATGATGTGCGACCCGTGCGCACTGGGCGCCGATAGAGGTTGATCATGCAGGCCCTAGAAGTTAAAAGCTTTCTCGAAGGAAAGCTGCCCGATACGAGCGTAGAAGTTGAGGGCGAAGGCTGCAATTTCCAGCTGAACGTGATTAGCGATGAGCTGGCGGCATTGAGCCCAGTCAAGCGTCAGCAGCAGATCTATGCCCATTTGAACCCGTGGATCACCGATGGCAGCATCCATGCGGTCACTATGAAATTTTTCAGCCGCGCGGCCTGGGCCGAGCGCACCTGAGCCCCCAAGGCGTCGAGATTCTTATGGATAAATTGATTATTACCGGCGGTGCCCGCCTTGATGGCGAGATTCGCATTTCCGGTGCGAAAAACTCTGCCTTGCCGATCCTGGCAGCGACCCTGCTGTGCGATGGCCCGGTGACCGTGGCCAACCTGCCGCACCTGCACGACATCACCACCATGATCGAGCTGTTCGGTCGCATGGGCATTGAGCCGGTGATCGACGAGAAATTGTCCGTCGAAATCGACCCGCGCACCATCAAGACCCTGATCGCCCCGTACGAACTGGTGAAAACCATGCGTGCGTCGATCCTGGTACTCGGCCCTATGGTTGCTCGTTTCGGCGAAGCCGAAGTCGCCCTGCCTGGCGGTTGCGCCATCGGCTCGCGTCCAGTGGACCTGCACATCCGTGGCCTGGAAGCCATGGGCGCAGTCATTGACGTTGAAGGCGGCTACATCAAGGCCAAGGCACCGGAAGGCGGCCTGCGTGGCGCTAACTTCTTCTTTGATACCGTCAGTGTGACCGGTACCGAGAACATCATGATGGCCGCTGCCCTGGCCAAAGGCCGCAGCGTCCTGCAAAACGCCGCGCGCGAGCCTGAAGTAGTCGACCTGGCCAACTTCCTGAACGCCATGGGCGCCAAGGTAGCCGGTGCTGGTACCGACACCATCACCATTGATGGTGTAGAGCGTCTGCACACCGCCACCTATAAGGTCATGCCTGACCGCATCGAGACCGGTACCTACTTGGTTGCTGCTGCCGTTACCGGTGGTCGCGTCAAGGTCAAGGACACCGATCCGACCATCCTGGAAGCGGTCCTGGAAAAACTGCGCGAAGCTGGCGCTGAAATCACCACCGGCGAAGACTGGATCGAGCTGAACATGCACGGCAAGCGGCCAAAAGCCGTTAACGTGCGGACCGCTCCGTACCCGGCGTTCCCGACCGACATGCAAGCGCAGTTCATCTCTCTGAACGCGATTGCCGAAGGCACCGGTGCCGTGATCGAGACCATCTTCGAAAACCGCTTCATGCACGTGTACGAACTGCACCGCATGGGCGCGAAGATCCAGGTAGAAGGCAACACCGCCATCGTGACGGGCACCGAAAAGCTCAAGGGCGCGCCAGTCATGGCCACCGACCTGCGTGCATCGGCCAGCCTGGTGATCTCGGCGTTGATCGCTGAAGGTGACACCCTGATCGACCGCATCTACCACATCGACCGTGGTTACGAGTGCATCGAAGAAAAACTGCAGATGCTCGGCGCTAAAATCCGCCGCGTACCGGGCTAGTTGCTGTTTGTAGTGAGCGGGCTTGTCGAATCGTCGCACCGCTCGCGCTGGAGTGCGAAGCGCTCCCAAGATTTTTAGGGCCGCTTCGCAGCCCAGCGCGGGGCAAGCCCGCTCACTACAAATTAAAGAAGCAGTATGCTGAATTTGTTTCAAATCGAGGCTGTCATGGCCTCGATCTGCGTCTGGCGCCGTTTGCGACCGGACAGCAATAGCCTGATGAAGGACTGACGTTTCCCATGTTGACCATCGCACTGTCCAAGGGCCGCATCCTTGACGACACTTTGCCGCTTCTGGCTGAAGCGGGCATCGTGCCGACCGAGAATCCGGACAAGAGCCGCAAGCTGATCATCCCCACGACCCAGGAAGACGTTCGCCTGCTGATCGTGCGGGCTACCGACGTGCCGACCTATGTTGAGCATGGCGCGGCCGACCTCGGTGTCGCCGGTAAAGACGTGCTGATGGAATACGGTGGCCAGGGCCTGTACGAGCCGCTGGACCTGCGCATTGCCCTGTGCAAGCTGATGACCGCCGGCCGTGTCGGTGATGTCGAGCCCAAGGGCCGCCTGCGCGTGGCCACCAAGTTCGTCAATGTCGCCAAGCGTTACTACGCCGAGCAAGGCCGTCAGGTCGACATCATCAAGCTCTACGGCTCGATGGAGCTCGCGCCCCTGATCGGCCTGGCCGACAAGATCATAGACGTGGTCGACACCGGCAACACCCTGCGTGCCAACGGTCTCGAACCACAGGACTTCATCGCCGACATCAGCTCTCGCCTGATCGTCAACAAAGCGTCGATGAAGATGCAGCACGCTCGTATCCAGGCGTTGATCGACACCCTGCGCACCGCAGTGGAGTCTCGACACCGCGGTTGACCTACCCGCGTAGCTGAAGAGCTACGCCCGTCTATCCGCCTCATAGCCAGAATTCTCAGGTGCCCAAGCGGAAACGACTGCTAGTTTAGGGCGCCTGAGTTTTTGCCAATTCTATTGAGGCCCTCGCTATGACCACGTCCACCGCAATTGCCCGACTCAACGCTGCCGACCCGGATTTCGCCCATCATCTGGATCATCTGCTGAGCTGGGAAAGCGTGTCCGACGACTCGGTCAACCAGCGGGTGCTAGACATCATCAAGGCCGTGCGCGAGCGCGGTGACGCGGCGCTGGTGGATTTCACCCGCCAGTTCGACGGCCTGGACGTTGCTTCCATGTCCGACCTGATTCTGCCCCGCGAACGCCTGGAGCTGGCCCTGACGCTCATCACCGCGCCTCAGCGCGAAGCCCTGGAAGTCGCGGCGGCGCGGGTGCGCAGCTACCACGAAAAGCAGAAACAGGACTCCTGGAGCTACACCGAGGCCGACGGCACTGTGTTGGGCCAAAAGGTCACGCCGCTGGACCGTGCGGGGCTGTACGTCCCCGGTGGCAAGGCGTCGTATCCGTCATCGGTGTTGATGAACGCAATTCCAGCCAAGGTGGCCGGCGTGACCGAAGTGGTGATGGTCGTGCCAACCCCTCGCGGTGAAATCAACGAGCTGGTGCTGGCTGCGGCCTGCATCGCCGGTGTCGACCGCGTGTTCACCATCGGTGGCGCCCAAGCTGTCGCGGCCCTGGCCTATGGCACTGAAAGCGTGCCGAAGGTCGATAAAGTAGTCGGCCCCGGCAACATCTACGTGGCCACCGCCAAGCGCCATGTCTTTGGCCAGGTCGGCATTGACATGATTGCCGGCCCTTCGGAAATCCTCGTGGTGTGCGACGGCCAGACTGACCCGGACTGGATCGCCATGGACCTGTTTTCCCAGGCCGAGCACGACGAGGACGCGCAGGCGATTCTGGTCAGCCCGGATGCCGAGTTCCTCGACAAGGTGGCCGCCAGCATCGACAAGCTGCTGCCGACCATGGACCGCGCCGGGATCATCGAGAAATCGATCAATGGCCGTGGCGCGTTGATCCTGGTGCGCGACATGGAGCAGGCTATCGAAGTGGCCAACCGTATCGCACCAGAGCACCTGGAACTGTCCGTGGCCGATCCACAGGCCTGGCTGCCGTCGATTCGCCACGCCGGTGCGATCTTCATGGGGCGCCACACCAGCGAAGCCCTGGGTGACTACTGCGCCGGCCCGAACCACGTGCTGCCGACCTCCGGCACTGCGCGTTTCTCCTCGCCGCTGGGGGTGTATGACTTCCAGAAGCGCTCGTCGATTATCTTCTGCTCGCCTCAAGGGGCTTCCGAACTGGGTAAGACCGCGTCGGTGCTTGCTCGTGGTGAGTCGTTGAGCGCACACGCCCGTAGTGCCGAATACCGAATCCTCGAAGAGAAGGGTAACTAAGTCATGAGCAAATTCTGGAGCCCCTTCGTCAAGGACCTCGTGCCTTACGTACCCGGCGAACAGCCAAAGCTGACCAAGCTGGTCAAGCTCAACACCAATGAAAACCCCTACGGCCCGTCGCCCAAGGCGCTGGCCGCGATGCAGGCCGAGTTGAACGACAACCTGCGCCTGTACCCGGACCCCAACAGCGACCTGCTCAAGCAGGCCGTGGCCAAGTACTACGGGGTCGACGCTGGCAAGGTGTTTCTCGGCAACGGCTCGGATGAAGTGCTCGCGCACATCTTCCACGGCCTGTTCCAGCACGACCTGCCGCTGCTGTTCCCGGACATCAGCTACAGCTTCTACCCGGTGTACTGCGGCCTCTACGGCATCCAGTCCGACCCGGTGCCACTGGATGAGCAGTTCCAGATTCGTGTAGCGGACTACGCCAAGCCTAACGGCGGGATCATCTTCCCCAACCCCAACGCGCCGACTGGCTGCGTGCTGGCGCTGGACGCGGTGGAGCAGATCCTCAAGGCCAGCCCGGATTCGGTGGTGGTGGTCGATGAAGCCTATATCGACTTCGGTGGCGAAACCGCCATCAGCCTGGTGGATCGCTACCCGAACCTGCTGGTGACCCAGACCCTGTCCAAATCGCGCTCGCTGGCCGGTTTGCGCGTGGGCCTGGCCGTGGGCCACCCGGACCTGATCGAGGCGTTGGAGCGGGTCAAGAACAGCTTCAACTCCTATCCGCTGGACCGCCTGGCGATTGTCGGCGCGGCGGCGGCGTTTGAGGATCGTGAGTACTTCGAGAAGACGTGCCGGTTGGTCATCGACAGTCGTGAGCAGATGGTTGCGCAACTGGAAGGTAAAGGCTTTGAAGTGTTGCCGTCAGCGGCCAACTTTATCTTTGCTCGTCACCCCAAGCACGATGCTGCCGGCCTGGCGGCCAAATTGCGTGAGCAAGGGGTGATCGTGCGGCACTTCAAGCAGGAGCGGATTGCCCAGTTCCTGCGGATCAGCATTGGTACGCCGGAGCAGAACCAGGCGCTGATCGATGGCTTGGGTGAGCTCTAAGCCACACTGAAGATGTAAAAATGTGGGAGGGAGCAAGCCCCCTCCCACATTTGGTTTTGCGTTGGCAGTTAAAGCAGCGGTTCGTCAGGCTTCTTGTTCTTCCAGCCATCATTGCCCGGCAGCAGCAGGTTCAAAGCAATCGCTACGACCGCACACAAGGCGATGCCCTTCAGGCCGAAGTCGTTCGGACCTGTACCGGTTCCCACCAATACCCCGCCAATCCCGAACACCAGGGTCACCGACACAATCACCAGATTGCGCGCCTCGCCCAGGTCGATCTTGTGGCGGATCAGTGTGTTCATCCCTACCGCAGCAATCGAGCCGAACAGCAGGCACAAGATTCCGCCCATTACCGGGATGGGAATGCTCTGCAGCAATGCACCGAACTTGCCGATGAATGCCAGGCTGATGGCAAACACTGCCGCCCAGGTCATGATTTTCGGGTTGTAGTTCTTGGTCAGCATTACCGCGCCAGTCACTTCGGCGTAGGTGGTGTTCGGCGGGCCGCCAAACAGGCCGGCTGCCGTGGTGGCGATACCGTCACCGAGCAGCGTGCGATGCAGGCCGGGCTTTTTCAGGTAGTCGCGACCGGTCACGCTGCCGACTGCAATCACGCCACCGATGTGTTCGATCGCCGGGGCCAGGGCCACCGGGACGATGAACAGTATTGCCTGCCAGTTGAATTCCGGCGCGGTGAAGTGGGGCAGGGCGAACCAGGGCGCGGCGGCAATCTTGGCCGTGTCGACCACGCCAAAGTAGAACGCCATGGCAAATCCCACCAACACACCGGAGATGATCGGCACCAGGCGGAAAATACCTTTGCCGAATACCGCCACGATCAACGTGGTGAGCAGCGCCGGCATCGAGATCAGCATGGCCGTCTTGTAGGGGATCAGTTCGGCGCCGTCGCCACCTTTACCCATCGCCATGTTAGCGGCGATAGGTGCCATGGCCAGGCCAATGGAGATGATCACCGGGCCGATGACCACGGGCGGCAGCAGGCGGTCAATGAAACCGGTGCCCTTGATCTTCACCGCAGCGCCGAGAAACGTGTAGACGAAACCGGCGGCCATCACCCCGCCCATCGTCGCGGCAAGGCCGAACTGATCCTTGGCGAGAATGATTGGCGTGATAAACGCAAAGCTCGATGCCAAAAACACCGGCACCTGCCGCCCCGTCACCACCTGGAACAACAGCGTGCCCAGGCCTGCGGTGAACAGTGCGACGTTTGGATCAAGGCCTGTGATCAGCGGCATCAACACCAGCGCGCCAAATGCTACGAAGAGCATTTGTGCGCCAGACAGGATCTGGCGCCAAAGCGGGTCGTTGAATTCATCCTGCATGCTCACGCGTCCTTCTGCTTGGTGCCGAAGATCTTGTCACCGGCGTCGCCCAGGCCTGGGATGATATAGCCGTGTTCATTCAGGCGCTCATCGATGGACGCGGTGTAGATCTGCACGTCCGGGTGCGCTTTCTCGACAGCGGCGATGCCTTCGGGCGCGGCGACCAGCACCATGGCGCGGATGTCCCGGCAACCGGCTTTTTTCAGCAGGTCAATGGTGGCAACCATGGAGCTTCCGGTGGCGAGCATCGGATCGATGATCATGGCCAGGCGTTCGTTGATTTCCGGAACGAGTTTTTCCAGGTAGGTGTGAGCCTGCAAGGTTTCTTCGTTGCGGGCCACGCCCACGGCGCTGACCTTGGCGCCCGGAATCAGGCTGAGGACGCCTTCGAGCATGCCGATACCGGCGCGCAGGATCGGCACCACGGTGATTTTCTTACCGGCGATTTTTTCTACCTGTACGGGACCGGCCCAACCGGGGATCTCGTAGGTTTCCAGCGGCAGGTCCTTGGTGGCTTCGTAAGTGAGCAACGCTCCGACTTCCTGAGCAAGCTCACGGAAGTTCTTCGTGCTAATGTCGGCGCGGCGCATAAGGCCGAGCTTGTGCTGGATCAGCGGGTGGCGGATCTCGCGAGTGGGCATGGGAAAGGCTCCGGCGGCGGGCAAAAAAACCGGCCTAGATTAATCTATCCGAGGGTGTTGTCCTATAGACATCTAGTACGTTAGTCCATTAAGGCTTGCCCGGAGCGCATGAGAAGCGTACCTTCGCCCGCTTTTCTTGCCACAGCACCCCTTTGGAGAGCGCCATGTCCGCTGATCTTGAGCATATCCGTCAAATCATGCGTGAGGCTGATTGCCTGTACACCGAAGCGCAAGTCGAAGCTGCGATCGCCAAGGTCGGCGCCCACATCACCCGCGAAATGGCCGACACCAATCCGGTGGTCTTCTGCGTGATGAACGGCGGCCTGATTTTCGCCGGCAAATTGCTCACCCACCTGCAATTCCCGCTGGAAGCGTCCTACCTGCACGCGACCCGCTATCGCAACGAAACCACCGGCGGCGACCTGTTCTGGAAAGCCAAGCCGGAAGTCTCGTTCATCGACCGCGACGTGCTGATCATTGACGACATCCTCGACGAAGGTCACACCCTGGGCGCGATCATCGACTTCTGCAAACACGCCGGCGCGCGCAAAGTGCACACCGCCGTGCTGATCGACAAAGACCACGACCGCAAGGCCCGTCCGGACCTGAAAGCCGATTACGTCGGTCTGCCATGCATTGACCGCTACATCTTCGGTTACGGCATGGACTACAAAGGTTACTGGCGCAACGCCAATGGGATCTACGCCGTCAAAGGCATGTGACCCAGGCCTGGCGCAGGGTTGTCATGCTATCGTGCGTGGCCCCCGCGCCTGGAGCTGTACATGAGCCTGTTGATTCGCACGTGCGCCGTCCTGGCGCTGACCCTGAGTTTGCCCCTGGCCGCCGCTCCGGCGCCGATGCATGCTCAATTCCTGCCGCCGGATGACCTGACGCTGCGCACTGAAACCCCTGACCAGCAGCAGTTGCTGCAAGTCACCGAGTACGCGGTGGTGGTGGGCAACCAGCGCCAATCCAACCAGCAACCGATCCCGGTGACGTCGCCGTTGATGATCCGCCTCAAGGGCAAGTCCCTGAACAAAGGCGCGATAATCAGCCAGGTGGTGCTCAATTTCGATGCCGAAAGCAAAAGCCTGAAAAAGCCGGTGTTTGATGACAAGAACAAGACGCTGACGCTGTCGTATCCGGTGGCCCAATACCGGGTGATCGTCGATTTGCTGCGCAATGACACGGTGTATGTGCAGTTCCTCAGTTATGCCAACGGGCATATCTGGGCGGACCTGCACACCGGTGCAGTCCGCACCAAATAATCAAAACACCTTGGATCTCCACTGCTTTCGGAGCTTGCGTCACACAGGTAGACTTCAAATCCCGTGTAAATGTCTGCAGGCTGGAGTCGGTAATGCGTAAAGATAAGAAACAGGTGATTGGTGACGAGATCGGCGACGATCAGATCAAGTTGTTCCTGGACTTCGAGCCGGTTGACGCGACTTCACCGTCCCTGCACAAACTGATCAAGGCCTACCGTGGCCTGCGTATCGACGACTTCGAGCGGTTCCTGGGCTTTTTCAAGGAAGCCGGCCTGGACCTGGATGGCAAGGATGAACATGGCCAGACGTTTGTTGATCTGATCAAGGACCAGCGCAATGCGCCTGAGTACATAGAGCTGATCGAAAACGCCCGCGGCTGATTTTCCCCAGCCATAAAAAAACGCCCCGGGGGGGCGTTTTTTTTATGGCAGCAATGCCTCAAGCGTAGCTTTCGGCCTCGTTGCTTTGTTCCACCAGCTCCAGGCTGATGTTGTTCTGCGTGTTGATCTTGCGATACAGCTCGGCGTCGGTCTCCAGGACTTTCTCCCGTGCCGGGAAGATCTCGTGCAGCTTGGCTGCCCACTCACCCGCAGCCTTGGCCGGGAAGCAACGTTCAATCAGCTCCAGCATGATCGAAACGGTCACCGAAGCGCCCGGAGAAGCGCCCAGCAGCGCTGCCAGGGAGCCGTCCTTGGCCGCGACCAGCTCGGTGCCGAATTGCAGCACGCCGCCTTTTTTCGGGTCTTTCTTGATGATCTGTACCCGTTGGCCGGCCACTTCCAGGCGCCAGTCTTCGGCTTTCGCCTCAGGGTAGAAGCGACGCAGGGATTCCAGGCGCTGCTCCATGGATTGGCGCACTTCGCTGACCAGGTACTTGGTCAGGTCCATGTTGTCGCGGGCCACGGCCAGCATCGGGCCGATGTTGCCAGCACGAATCGACATCGGCAGGTCAAGGAACGAGCCGTGCTTGAGGAACTTGGTGGTAAAGCCGGCGTAGGGCCCGAACAGCAGGGATTTCTTGCCATCCACCACGCGGGTGTCGAGGTGCGGCACCGACATCGGTGGCGAACCGACGGCGGCCTGGCTGTAGACCTTGGCCTGGTGGTGCTTGACCACTTCCGGGTTGTCGCAACGCAGCCACTGGCCACTGACCGGGAAGCCGCCAAAACCTTTGCTTTCTTCGATGCCCGAGGCTTGCAGCAACGGCAGGGCCGCGCCACCGGCACCGAGGAACACGAACTTGGCGTCCACTTCACGGCTGGTGCCGCTGTTGACGTCCTTGATGCTCACGGTCCAGCCGGCGCCGTTGCGCTTGAGGCCGGTAACGCGCTTGCTGTACTTGACCTGGGCATCCGGCGAGCTGGTCAGGTGGCCGAGCAACTGGTTGGTCAGGGCGCCGAAGTTGACGTCGGTGCCGTTCATGACGCGAGTGGCGGCGATTTTTTCGTCGAGCGGGCGGCCCGGCATCATCAGCGGCATCCACTCGGCCATCTCGCTGCGGTCTTCGGTGTAGTGCATGTCCGAAAACGCATGGTGCTGGCTGAGGGATTCAAAGCGCTTCTTGAGGAAAGACACGCCTTTGTCGCCCTGCACGAAGCTCAGGTGCGGCACCGGGCTGATAAAGGACTTGGACGAGCCAAAGGTGCCTTTTTTGGTCAGGTACGCCCAGAACTGCTTCGACACCTCGAACTGGGTGTTGATGTGCACGGCTTTCTTGATGTCGATGGAGCCATCGGCGGCCTGGGGCGTGTAGTTCAGCTCACACAGCCCGGCGTGGCCGGTACCGGCGTTGTTCCACGGGTTGGAACTCTCCGCGGCACCCGAATCCATCAGCTCAACGACTTCCAGCTTGAGGCCGGGGTCGAGCTCTTTGAGCAATACGGCCAGGGTGGCACTCATGATGCCGGCCCCTACCAGTACTACGTCGACTGCTTCGTTATGCGCCATTTAACGCGTCTCCAAAATCTGCAGCACCAAATTGACGGCATGGCTGCCAGGAGTGACGGGGCGGTTCACGTGTTGCCCCAGGTTACCCATGGCCAGGATCGCCATGTCCGTTTCGCAATTCTTTGCAACGTCAGCGCACGCTTCCTGCCTGCCTCATTCGCCTATGAACGCATTCATGGGCGCCTGTGGCAATTCGACTTATGGTCAAAGCGTGCAATTCGTGCAATCAATCCGTAGCGGACAGGCTCAAGCTCCGGTGATTGAGGAATACTCGGTCCTGTGTGATTGGGCTGTTCCAGACGCTGATGGTGCTTGTACAAACGCCAAACTATTCATTTGCTCGCCACACTCTTGTGAAGTTGTGAAAACCCGTTTTTTCACGCTCTTTTGAAGACGTGAACCTCAAAAAAGGGCTGCCGCGGGCTGGCACAGTGGCCGGGCGCAATGGCAGCTCTGGCAGATTCGGTAGAGGCGGGTGGTTTGCAAAGGAAACAGCAAGCGCGCCAGCTTCACTCGATCTGTGTGGGCGGCTCTCTGTGGGCGATTCTTGGGGGGTTAATACCGAGGCATTAACGTGCTGCGAGGCCCGATCAGGAGACGTCCTTATAATCGGGGGGAGATTGTAGCGAAGAACGTCAGGGAAATGGGCGTGTTTTATGACTTTTATTAGGTATTCGGTCAGGCGGCCAACGGCTGGTGACGTGGCGACCGCACAGGACGTGGGCTTACACGGGCACGGGCGGGGAGCGGGTGATGCATCCAGCTCAGGCGGATTTCATCGATTTCCACCCAGCCGTCGCCCACAGGCGCCTGGCTGCATTCCTTGAACGCCTGGCAACGGCCTTGTGCATCGAGCCGGGCGAACTGACGAAGGGCCGGCTTGCGGGTAAACAGTGACCAGAGAAATTGCATGGCGAGAGCCCTCCTGAGATTGAGGCTAAGCATGCCGTGTGGGGATGACGAGTCGATGTAACGGCTATGACATATCAATGACAGCGAACCGCTGCCGAGGCGACGAGTCATAGGTTGTAACTGACGCTAGTTCCCTGCGGGGGCGCCCCGCTATACTGCCGGCCTGTCGGTACCTGATTTCTGGAGAGAAGCGCATGTTGCAACGCCTGTTGTTCGGTTTGATCACTGTGACCAGTTTGACCTTGGTTGGCTGCGCCAACAGCCCGCAACAACTGAGCCCACAACCGAAGCTCACCACGCAGTTGGCCCCGGTAGGTCATGGTCAGCCGGTGTCGGTGCGTGTCGTGGATGGTCGTCCTTCGCCTACGTTGGGCTCTCGCGGTGGCCTGTACCCGGAGACCGCGCTTATCTCGGTGACTGGCCAGGACGTGCTGCCCAAGTTGCAGGCCCAGGCCGAAGCGGCCGTGCGCCTGCTGGGCTTCACGCCGAGCGCCAACGCACCAGGCGCTCCTCAGCTGACCATCACCTTGGCGGAACTGAAGTATCAGTCGCCTAAAGAAGGCCTGTACGTGACTGAAGCCGCCATCGGCGCAACGTTCAAGTCCGACGTCACCGCCGGTACCCGTCGCTACAGCGGCCGCTACGGCGCATCGTTGAACCAGCGCTTCGGCATGTCGCCGAACCAGGAAACCAACACCAAGCTGGTCAGCGATGTCCTGAGTGACGCCTTGACCCGCCTGTTCAAGGACCCAAGCATCGGTTCCTTGCTCAGCGCGCAGTAACTGTCCAGATAAAGACCGGGCTCAGTGATGAGCCCGTTTTTTTTTCGTCTTCAGTTTCACGCGGCAGTGTCGATACAGAAGTCCAGCATGCTCACCCCGGTCAACAGATCGGCCTCCGGCAAGTCCGCATGCTGGTGCCCGCCAAGGGCGCAATACACCAGCCAATGGCGGTCCTGCACGTTGAACGCAAGGCCGCCGACCAGCGCCTCTTGCTCATCGCTTTGGGCAATCAGATACAGCCGATCCTGGTTGTGCGCGTGCAGCATGACAAGCTCCCGAACGTTCGAAGGGCAACAGAGTGGCTTGTTAAGGTGACGTTCAGGTGACGCTGTAAATTACTGGATACATTAACCGTCCATGGGGGATGGAGTGTTTTAGGCGCTGGAGGCCACTGTCCGTTTATGTAGGTATCTGCACGGATACCCAGACACTGTTTTCCTGAGGTTTGTGATGGCGCTGCCCGCACTATTGATCAATGCTGTGGCTTTATTGGTAGCCTGCCCCGGTGCGGCGCTTCTGTTCATTACCCGCCTGCGCGAACAACGCGCCATGGCCGAGTTGACCGCACAAAGCGAAGACCGGGCCATCGATCAGCCCATGCTGTTCCTGGATGTGCGCACCGAACGGGCGCATCGGGTGGCTTACCGGATTGGCTTCGCCTGTCTGGGGCTGGGGCTGGCCATATCCTGGCTCAGCACCCGAATCTAAAAAACCGCCCCTTCCCACATTTTTGATCGGTGTTCAGAGAGGGATTCCGGCCTTCACCCGATACTGATTGCGCACCGGCGTCGCGTATTGCACCACCAGAAATGGCCGGTGTTCCTCCGGGCATTCATTCAGGCGCCGCTCCCACTCGGCCTTCGCCTTGGCCAGTTCATCCGCCGGGAACACCTCGGCCGCCTTTGGCACCTGTAATTGCGGGTCGGCGTCGCTCCATTGGGCATACGCCAGGTAGTGCACTGGGAACAGCCGATAACCGCCGAGAATCTGTCGATCCATTTCCACGGCCAGCACTTTGGTGTCTTCGAAGCGCTCGGTAATCGGCGGCGCGAAGTTGATGTGTACGCGGCCTTTGTAGCCGGTAATGCCCAACGCAATGCTCACATCATCTTCACCCTGCGCCTTGACGTAGGTGCCGGTGGTGGCGCGGATATACAGCTCGCGGGCCTTGGCCGTATCGCACGGGTCGTACTCGTAGCTGATGGACACCGGGGTCAGGTTCAGCGACTGGATCACCTCGGCAAACGGTTCGTCCTTGCGGCTGACGTGGAACATCTTGAGGATCGCCGACTCGGTGCGGTCATCCCCATCCTTGGCACGACCTTCGGCCTGGGCGATCCAGATCGACTGGCAGTCGTTGCGGATCGAATGGTTGATGTAGGCCGACAGCAAGTTGAACGCGGCCATCTTCTCCTTTCGCCCGGTGATCGAGCGGTGCACGATGAAGCTCTTGTTCAGGCGCATCAGGTCGCTGACAAACGGCTTTTGCAGCAGGTTGTCGCCGATGGCGATACGCGGCGTCGGCAGGCCGGCGTGGTACACGGCGTAGTTGACGAAGGCCGGGTCCATCACGATGTCGCGGTGGTTGGCCAGAAACAGGTAGGCACTGCCCGACTTGAGTTGCTCGACGCCGCTATAGGTCACGCCGTCGGTCGCCCGGTCAATGGTATGGTCGACGTAATACTCGACTTTGTCCTGCAGCGTCGCCACGGTGGTGACACCGGCGAACTCACGGCGCAGTTTGCGGGCGATCATCGGCTTGAGCAGCCAGCCCAGGGCGCCGGCAAAGCGCGGGAAGCGGAAGTGGGTCAGGATGTCCAGAAAGGCCTTGTCACTGAACAGTCGGTCCAGCACTGCCGGGACTTCGCTGTCGTTGTAAGGTCGGATGGTATCGAATTCGCCCATCATGCTCTCTTGTTAGAAACGGCTAGGGTAAGTAAAGGAAATACCAGGGCGCGGTACGGGTAATTGGCCCGGCCGGACAATAGCCCTGTAAATAGACCGGCGATTATACGCACAAGTCACTTGGGAGACTGCGATGCTGGAAACTGCGACCTACGATTGTCCTTATTGTGGTGAAGAGGTCGAGACGACGGTGGACTTGTCCGGCGGTGATCAGGTTTACATAGAAGACTGTCAGGTGTGTTGCAGGCCGATCACGTGCAACCTGCAGGTGCATGGTGATGAGTGGATGCTCGAAACCCGAAGCGAAAACGAATAACAGGCAAACCTATGCAGCGAATCTACGAACCGGAAAACCTGATGGAGGGCGAGTTGCTGCAACAGATGCTCGCCAGCGAGGGCATCGAGGCGCACCTGGTGGGGCGGCATTTGCTCGGCGGCACCGGCGAGCTGCCGATTTTCGGCCTGCTGGGGCTGGAGGTGGACAACGACCGGGCCGTGGATGCCCGCGAGCTGATCACCGCCTACATCGGTGCGCAACCCGTGCCCGGCGATGAACCCGACAGCTTCCCCGACGTGCTGGTCTGTTAGGCTGTCGGCCGGTTTACCCAAGAGTCGTGTTGCCCCATGTGTGGACGTTATGCCCTGTTTCGCTGGAATCCTGCCTTTGCGGCCTTGCCGGGTTTTCCCGTCGACCAGCAGGCCCAGTGGAACATCTCCCCGAATGATTCGGTGCTCATCCAGCGCCTGAACGACGGCCAGCGCACCCTGGCCCGCGCCCGTTGGGGCCTTACGCCGCCCTGGCTGACTGACCTTTCCCGCACACCGGCCCACGCCCGCGCCGAAACCCTGGCCGAGCAGCCGATGTTCCGCGAAGCCTTCCGCCAGCGTCGCTGCCTGCTGCCGGCCAACGGCTTTTATGAATGGCGCGGCACCCAGCGCAAACGCCCCTATTGGC
The DNA here is from genome assembly GCF_056688935.1 of Pseudomonas arvensis. Classification (NCBI taxonomy): domain Bacteria; kingdom Pseudomonadati; phylum Pseudomonadota; class Gammaproteobacteria; order Pseudomonadales; family Pseudomonadaceae; genus Pseudomonas; species Pseudomonas arvensis. Next base: position 1,015,408 of record NZ_CP162038.1, read on the forward strand.
TGACGCCGGGGGAGGGCTCCACGTTGTTTTTTGCGGCGATCTGGGAGGCCTATCCGGTGCAGGAGCAAGTGTGGCTGAGCACTGCTGTGGTGACGCAGGCCGCCCAGAGCCAGCGCCGGCCGTTGATCCTGGACGCGGCTGGGCAGGCCGCCTGGCTTGATCCCGAAACGCCGTTGCATGTGCTGCAAAGCTTGCTGGCCAGTGAGCCCGTCGCGCTGCGCGAGCGAGTCCTGGCCAACATGGTCAACGATCCCAAGCTCAACGGGCCGGAGTGCCTGACGCCGGCTTGAACCTGAACGCCGCTGTGGGATGTATCTGAAAATCAGCGGTTAAGCGTCTGTTGTATCTGGCGCCGATACAAATGAGCGCCTACGATACGCGCGATGTTTTATGGGTGTTTTTCAGGGAGCGAGTGTTGATGAAAAAAACAGTGGCGGTAAGCGTATTGGCGGCGGCAATGCTGCTGGCAGGGTGTCAGTCGGTCAATACCACCAGCGGTGGCGCCGTTGGGGTTGAGCGCAAGCAGTACATGTTCAGCATGCTGTCGAGTCAGGAAGTCGACCAGATGTATGCCCAGTCCTACCAACAGACCTTGGGTGAAGCCAGTACCAAAGGCCAGTTGGACAAGACCAGTGCCAACGCCAAGCGTGTGCAGGCTATCGCCAAGCGTTTGATCGCCCAGGCGCCCACCTTCCGCCCTGACGCAGCGCAGTGGAAGTGGGAAGTGAATTTGATCAAGAGCGATGAGATGAACGCCAACTGCGGGCCAGGCGGCAAGATCTTTGTGTACAGCGCATTGATCGACAATCTCAAGTTGACGGATGACGAGTTGGCAGCGGTGATGGGCCATGAGATCGCCCATGCCTTGCGCGAGCACGGCCGTGAGGCAATGTCCAAGGCGTATGGTATCGAGATCGCCAAGCAGGGCGCCGGTGCGTTGTTCGGCTTGGGCCAGGACAGCCTGGCACTGGCCGACACCGTGGCCAACTACGGCATGACCTTGCCGAACAGCCGCAGCAATGAAAACGAGGCAGACCTGATTGGCCTGGAGCTGTCGGCCCGCGCCGGCTACAACCCGAACGCCGCCATCACGCTGTGGAACAAGATGGCCAAGGCTTCGGAAGGTTCGCCGCCGGAATTCATGAGCACTCACCCCGCGTCCGACAGCCGGATTGCCTCGTTGCAGGCGGCGATTCCGAAGGTGATGCCGCTCTACCAGCAGGCCAAGAAGTCCTAAGGCTTGATGAGGATCTAAATGTGAGAGGGGGCTTGTCCCCCTCCCATATTTGATTGGGTTTGCAGGCTTGGATCCTTAGATCCAGCCACTGCTTTGCATGGCCTTGTACACCGCGACAATCGCCAACACAAAGAACGCCGTCGCCGCCAGTCGACGAATCATCGTCAGTGGCAGTTTCTCCGCCGCAAAATTCCCCGCCAGAACCACCGGTACGTTGGCAATCAACATGCCCAGGGTGGTGCCGATAATCACCAGCCACAGCTCCGGGTACTGCGCGGCGAGCATCACCGTGGCGATCTGGGTCTTGTCACCGATTTCCGCCAGGAAAAACGCAATCAGCGTGGTCAGGAATGGCCCGAACTTGCGTGTGGTGCTGGCTTCGTCGTCATCGAGTTTGTCCGGCACCAGGGTCCATAGGGCGGTGGCGCAGAAGCTCGCCGCGAGGATCCAGTGCAACACCGCGTCGGAGAAGAAACTGCCAAACCAGGCACCCACGGCACCGGCGGCCGCATGGTTGGCCAGGGTCGCGGCGACGATGCCGGCGATGATGGGCCAGGGCTTGCGAAAGCGAGCAGCGAGAATGAGCGCGAGCAGTTGCGTCTTGTCGCCGATTTCGGCCAAGGCAACGATTGCGGTAGGAACGAGTAATGAATCCAGCATCAGGTAAGTTTCCAGGGGCGGGTCGACACGGCTATGACACGTACAGCCTTCCCGCCCCGGGTAAGGTGTGCGTGTCATAGGTCTTGTCAAACCCCGGTCCGTCTGTGCGGACTCCTGGGTCGCATACGCCATGGTCTGTTGACCAAGTATGTTGACGTATGCCGGACGAGCGTGGCGCTCGTGGGAGACTACTCCCCTAGGACGGAGCGGATTCTGCCTAGGCAAAATCCATTCGGCAAGCCTTCTTTTTCAAAGCGCCATCAGGGGCGCTTGGCACGGTAGATGCGAAAACCATTGCCCTCAGCCTTGATCGCACACACGCCCAAATGCTCTTCGATCAGCGGCTGGTACTTCAGGAAGCTGTTGGCAACCAGCCGAAGTTCACCACCTTTTGCCAGGTGTTTCGCCGCTTTTCGCAGCAGGTTCTCGGTAGCGAAATAATCGGTGTGCACCCCGACATGGAACGGTGGGTTGCTAAGAATCGCGTTCAAGCCCATCGGTGCAGCATCGATGCCATCACCGGTCAGCACCTCGGCCTCCAGGCCGTTGGCCGCCAGTGTCAGGCGGCTGCTGGCGGCGGCGAAGGCGTCCACGTCCAGCATCGTCACGCTGTTGTGCGGGTAGCGACGTTTCACCGCAGCCCCCAACACGCCTGCGCCGCAACCGAAGTCCAGCAGATGGCCGCTCGGCAGTTTGTCCAAATGCTCCAGCAGCAACTCGGTACCACGGTCCAGGCGACCATGGCTGAACACCCCCGGCAGGCTCACGACTTTGAGCGGGCCTTCGGCCAGCGGCACTTCAAACACTTGCGCCAGGCTTTCCAGTTCCACCGCGTGCGGCGCGTTAGCCACGGTGATCTGCCACAGCTGGCAGTGCCGTGCATTGTCGAGCTTGCGCGGTTTGCCGAACGGGATCATCTGTTTGGCGGCGCTTTCGATACCGCTTTTTTTCTCGCCGACCAGAAACAGCTCGGCGCCGGGCAGGCGTGCGGCGACGGCGTTGAGCAGGTAATCGGTGAGGTCCTTGGACTTGGGCAGGAAGATCACCGCAGCGTCGAACTCACGCTCCGGCACGTTCACGCCAAATTGGCTGCGCTCGGGGAACCGCGCATCAAGCGCTGCCTGATCGCCGGCATGCCAGCACCAGGCGTGGGCGTTGGGCAGGCGGCCCAGCAGGTCGTCGGCGGGCAAGCCCACCAGCAACAGGTTGCCTTGAAAAAGTTCGGCCTGACGAAGCAGTACTTCACTGCGCGGATCCATGGTCTGCTCCTTGAAAAGGGGCGCAGTTTATCAACTGACGACGCGCAGCGGGGCGCCGCTGAAAAAGCCCAGGGCGTTTTCCGTCAGTTGGCCGACGATGCGCTGCCGCGCTTCGCGACTGCCCCAGGCATTGTGCGGGGTGACGATCAGCCGGGGAATGTCATCAGCCAGCAACGGGTTGCCGTTGACCGGTGGCTCCACACTCAGCACATCGGTGGCTGCGCCGCCCAAGTGACCGCTGCGCAAGGCATCCGCCAGCGCCTGTTCGTTGATCAAACCACCGCGTGCAGTATTGACCACCAACGCGCCGGGCTTGAGCAGTGCGAGTTCGCGGGCGCCGATAAAGTCGCGGGTATGCTCGTTGAGTGGGCAATGCAAGGTAAGGGCGTCGACCTGCCTGAGCAGCTCATCCAGAGGTACACGGTCTGCGCGGGCAGGGCGACCCGGAATCGCGCCAAGCAGCACGCGCATGCCAAACGCTTCGGCCAGCCGGGCTACCGCGCCGCCCAGTTCGCCGTGGCCCAGCAGGCCGAGGGTCTTGCCTTCCAGCTCGACGATAGGATGGTCGAGCAGGCAGAACTGCTTGGCCTGTTGCCATTTGCCAGCGGCCACATCCCGTTGATAGTCCTTCAGGCGCGTCGCCAGGTTCAGCAGCAGCATGATCGTATGCTGCGCCACCGATGGCGTACCGTAGCCCTGGCAATTGCTCACGGTGATGCCCTGGGCGCGGGCGGCCTCAAGGTCGACGTTGTTGGTGCCGGTGGCCGATACCAGGATCAACTTGAGTTCCGGGCAGGCCGCCAGGGTTTCGCTGTTGAGGACGATCTTGTTACTGATGACCACCTGCACACCTTGCAGGCGCTCAATCACATTCTGCGGCGTGGTGTCCGAGTACAACTGCAGGTCGCTGAAGCAGTCTCTTAGACCGCTGAGGTCGAGGTCCCCCAGGTCCAGGGAGGGGTGATCAAGGAAGACGGCGCGGCGATTGTTCGTCATCAACTGTACCTTTTGCGACAGGGTTCGAAGGCGTAATCTGCCGAGCCTATCAGATGAAATAATCCGTTACTTAATGGAGTGAGTATGTACGTCGCCGAGTTTTTGACCGTGGCCTTGATCCACCTGTTGGCAGTGGCCAGCCCAGGCCCGGATTTCGCCGTGGTAGTACGCGAAAGCGTGACCCATGGCCGTCGCGCCGGCACCTGGACCGCACTGGGTGTGGGCTCGGCGATTTTCCTGCACGTGGGTTACTCGTTGCTGGGGATCGGCTTGATCGTGTCCCAGTCCATTGTGCTGTTCAATGCACTGAAATGGGCGGCGGCCGCGTACCTGCTGTATATCGGCTTCAAAGCCCTGCGCGCGCAGCCGGCCAAGCCCGCCGCCGAGGGCGAGTTGCACCGTGAAGCGGGCGAGCGCACACCACGCGGCGCGTTTACTGCGGGCTTTGTGACCAATGGTTTGAACCCTAAGGCCACGTTGTTCTTCCTGTCGCTGTTCACCGTGGTGATCAACCCGCACACGCCGCTGGCCGTACAGGCGGGTTACGGTGTGTACCTGGCGGTGGCGACGGCGTTGTGGTTCTGCCTGGTGGCCATGCTGTTCAGCCAACAGCGCGTGCGCGCCGGGTTTGCGCGGATGGGGCATTGGTTTGATCGGACCATGGGGGCGGTTTTGATTGCGATTGGGGTGAAGTTGGCGTTTACCAGTATGAAGTGAGTCGAGATTTCTTATGGTAGGGTCAAGGTGGAATATGGAGCTGTCCTGGGCAGAGTCGAGCGGGTTCGAATGCCAATTTTCGCATAGTCGACATCACCGTCTCCTGCCGGGGAAGTCGACTTCACGTATTGGATGTGCGTTATCCGGCAACGGGTCTGTAAACCCCTCGACATCCGTCTTCTCCTCGAATATTTGACCGTTATTCCCGACCAGCCTATAGCCATATGAAGGCAGTCTTTTCCCCCATTCGTCCACAATGACGTAGCGCCCATACCCAGGCTTATCCGGTTCTGGGAGCCATTCGGGTAATAACTGCGGGCGCGGGTCCGGGCAATCCACATAACGCCAGCGTGAAAAACATTCAGGGGCGCGTCCTGTGCGCAGGCTTTGTAGTTTCCAGAAGTCTGGCTTCGATTGACCGTCGGCCACGACACTGCCGTCGGGGTAGGTGAATTTAATGAAATTGCCAACTTTGTGTACCTTTGACCCTTCCGAACGAACCAGTACCGAAGAGTGAAAAACAGGTTCGAAATACACTGTTCGCGCCTGCAATGCCTGATAGTTAATGTAGATGCCACCTTCACTCGCCAAATTTATAGTCTTGCTGTACCCGCCTATAAAACTTTCATGTATCCAAGGGTAATAGTCCTTTTTGATTGTTAAATCTCCGTCAACCTTGATATCGGCTCCTCCTTGTGGAGAGTCGTTGTAGTCAAATATCGCGATCACGCCTCCACCAGCGCCATAAGTCACGTTCTCGCCAAACCGCGTCGGGTCGGCATATTCCACACCAAACGTCACATTCGCCAAGTGCCAGCGGCACGCTCCTCCTCCATCTTTTGGCAGTTTCACCTGGTAAAGATCGCTCTCTCCTTGGCGCTCCAATTCCTTGTAAACCGACTGATGCCCATCCCGTTCCATGCGTTGGCCGCTGGGGCCGCGTCTGATGCTCTTACAGATGGGCGAGCGATACATCACCCACATGGTTTCGGTTTTCAGTTCCTTGGGCAGTTTCACCGTGACGGTTATTGTTTCGCTGTTGGCCGGCGGTGCCAGGCTGTAATCCTGGCGACAGCCGCTGAGGCTGAAAAACATCACGCACGCGAAACTGAGCAGTCGGGTAAACCCGGTTTCGACCTTTAGCGAACTGATAGGCTTAACCATAAATTTTCTCGTAATACGCTTTGGGGTCGGCAATGGCATTAAAGCGTTGCAGCGCTTCCGCTCCGCCCTCCATTTGCTGGGTGACAGGCAGGGCCTGGTCTACCAGGGCCTGCAAGTCGAGAAAAATGCGACTGCGGGCCAATTCGTCTGCATGAATGCTCCCGTAGTAGTCCTTCATCTGCTGTTCGAACTTGTGCCTTTCTATCTGCCGCTCCAGTAACGGATCACGCTCGGCGTCAATCGATTCCAGTAATTGGTTGTGGATATAGGGTTGGTATTGCGACATGTAATGATCGCCAATACGCGGCATTCGCCACGTCGTCGGGAGGCTGTAGCGCGGGAAGAACCTGGCTCGGCTTTCTGCAGTCAGGGAGGTATTGAGGCGCTGCGTGGCCTGCTCAGCCTGCTGATCACTGTCCTCGCTCAGGCTTGGGACCAAATACAACTTGGCTTTTATCGGCAGTTCATAAGTGAGCGTGCTGCGATAAGGCGAGCCGTCAGGTCTGCGGTAAGCGGGGTATGGGGTGAATTCTTGTTGCTGGTGTTGTTCGGTACGGAGAAACAGGGCGATCTCACCGTGATGGCTGTATGGGTCTTCATGCTTGAACAGGGCGCTGGTAACAGCTTGACGTAGCGACCAACTAAACCCGGCCAGCAGGCCCATAGGGCCGTAGATGTCATACAGGTAGTTGTCCAGCGCGGCCTCGGGGGGCACGCGAGGAATGGCGTCCATGTCGTTGACATGGCGAAAGTGCCTGAGGTCGCCTAAAAATTGCACGGCGTGGAGGGTAAAGGTTCGGGGCATCCCGTAGGTATAGAGCAAGGGGTTATGGTCTTTCAGCGAGGCCGCGTGGATGAGGCCGAGGGCGCCGCCCAGGCTATGGCCGCAGATGAACAGCTTTTTACCATCAATCCCCTTAAAAATCGTCTGCCCCAAATGTTGGGTATAAACCCGTCTCGCTACCTCAAATGCATCTCGAAAGCCAAGGTGCACACTGCCCACAGCGGTGAGGTCGGGGCAAGGAACCTTGGGCTCGCAAACCGCCGCGACCTCAGATTTCACAGGACGAAAGGTCGCATCAGTAATTAAATCTGCGAAACCGTCCATCTCAGTTCCGCGCCACGCCACCAATACTTGGGAGGCGCTGATAGCGTAAAAGAGCTGGGTATGACCTTCCGGTGGCTTTTCTTTGGCAGTGCCCAACGCCTTGACTGTTGTATAGCGATCACCGAAGGGCACATCTACCACCACACAGGGCCAAACCTGGCCGTTATCCCAGACCCTAGGTGTACGCGACAGATCCAGGCATTGCTGCTCGAAGAACTGATTCACGGAACCCAGTTCGTGCTCATCCCGATTGCTATACGACAAAATACTCATCAAGCCCAAGTTGTAGGCATTGACCAGGCTGTACTCAGGTTGGTGATGCAACAGCAGCGACCAGGCGCGAAAGGGGCAGATTTCCAGCACATGGCGACGATCCAGTTCCGCATCGCTGACGGTGAAGCCGCTGAACTTCCGCTCCGGGAAATGAAACGCCGGTAGCTGAGTCGAATCGTCCAAGGGCGGTTTGATTATTGGTAGTTGGTCACATAGTTGACCGATTCGCAGATAGTGGTAGCAGTACCCCGCATTCAGTGCCTGCGTCTCAATCGGTGAAAAGCCTGAGCGTTGCGGACCATGTATCGGTGTACGGTCCCCAATATCTGGCCGGGGCGGCTCGGCGCGTTCAGCACGCAATCGACGGGTTTGCAGTTGGACGGCTAAAGGATCTGCCTCCATCAACAGCGTGATAGGCAACGGATGCAGGCCCTCGATGCGAATCACACCCTCAGCATCGGTGCGGCCAACAAACTCCAGCACAAAGCGTTCACGAGTGGCCTCATTCACCGCCCGATAGGGCAAGTTCGCCAGCGGCTCGCCCTGCTCGTCCAGCAACTGGAACTCGATCCAATGCTTTATCTGTTCACCGCCTATAAAATCCTTGTACGGATTGAGGGTGTCCGTGCGGTGCATGGGATCGTTGTACATGGCAGTCCTTAGCAATGGATATGGCGAAAACCCAAAGCGTAAAGAGTTGCTATCGGTGACGAATGTCGGAAGGTTCGCTTTTCAAAGCAGGTGACTTCCTGATCTGAAGATGTATGGGAAAGGATTGATAATGGCTCAAAGCTAGCATTCCCCGGCCTCTGCAAATCATTCCTTTGGCTGATTTGGCTGAAACATAAGCGCTCTACAGTGCAGATCGTTCACCCAAGACCGTGCAGTCATAAAAGGGATTCGTATGTTGCAGACCCGTGTTATTCCCCCCGCCGAAGGTGCGTACCAATATCCACTGTTGATCAAGCGCCTGCTGATGTCCGGTGCTCGCTACGAAAAGACCCGGGAAATCGTCTATCGCGACAAGCTGCGCTACACCTACCCGACCTTGATCGAACGGGTCGCGCGCTTGGCCAATGTGCTGACCGAAGCCGGGGTCAAGGCCGGTGACACCGTGGCAGTGATGGATTGGGACAGCCATCGCTACCTGGAATGCATGTTCGCCATCCCGATGATCGGCGCGGTGATCCACACCATCAACGTGCGCCTGTCGCCGGAGCAAATTCTCTACACCATGAATCACGCCGAAGACCGCTTTGTGCTGGTCAACAGTGAGTTCGTGGGCCTGTACCAGGCCATCGCCGGGCAGCTCACTACCGTCGACAAGACTCTGCTGCTCACTGATGGCGAATCAAAGACTGCCGAGCTGCCGAATCTGGTGGGCGAGTACGAAACCCTGCTCGCCGCCGCCAGCCCCAAGTATGACTTCGAGGATTTCGACGAGCATTCCGTCGCGACCACCTTCTACACCACCGGCACCACCGGCAATCCCAAGGGCGTGTACTTCACCCATCGCCAACTGGTACTGCACACCATCGGCGTGGCGACCATCATGGGCAGCATCGACAGCGTGCGCCTGCTGGGCACCAACGACGTGTACATGCCGATCACGCCGATGTTTCACGTGCACGCCTGGGGCCTGCCGTATGTGGCGACCATGCTTGGCCTGAAGCAGGTCTACCCTGGCCGCTACGACCCGGAATACCTGGTGGAGCTGTGGCGCAAGGAAAAGGTCACCTTCTCCCACTGCGTGCCGACCATCCTGCAAATGGTGCTCAACGCCAAGGCCGCCCAAGGCGTGGATTTTGCCGGCTGGAAAATCGTCATCGGCGGCAGCGCGCTCAATCGCTCGCTGTATGAGGCGGCGAAGGCGCGTGGGATTCAACTGACCGCCGCGTACGGCATGTCCGAGACTGGCCCGTTGGTGTCCTGCGCCCATCTCAACGAAGAGCTGCTGGCCGGCAGCGAAGACGAGCGCATCACCTATCGCATCAAGGCCGGCGTGCCCGGACCGTTGGTGGAAGCGGCGATCATGGACACCGAGGGTAACTTCCTGCCCGCCGACGGCGAGTCCCAGGGCGAGTTGGTGTTGCGTGCGCCGTGGCTCAGCGAAGGTTATTTCAACGAGCCGCAGAAGGGCGCCGAGCTGTGGGCTGGCGGCTGGATGCACACCGGCGACGTGGCCACGCTGGATGCATTTGGCGTGATCGATATCCGCGACCGCATCAAGGACGTGATCAAGACCGGCGGCGAGTGGATCTCCTCACTGGCCCTCGAAGACCTGGTCAGCCGTCACCCGGCGGTACGCGAAGTAGCGGTGGTGGGCATCGCCGATCCGCAGTGGGGCGAGCGCCCGTTTGCGCTGTTGGTGGTGCATGATGGCCATATGATAGGGGCCCGCGAGCTCAAGGAACACCTCAAGCCTTTTGTCGAATTGGGCCATTTGAGCAAGTGGGCGATTCCAAGCCAGATCGCCGTTGTTACTGAAATTCCCAAGACCAGTGTCGGCAAACTCGATAAAAAACGTATCCGTATCGACATCATCGAATGGCAGGCCAACAACAGTACCTTCCTGTCCACTCTCTGATGCCCCTCGCCGTGCCCGTTCGGGCACGGCAATGCTCTATCTTGAGCCTCTACTTGTGATTTTCCGATTTTCAGCCATCCTCTCCGCGTCGGCCTTTGCCGACATGGCGAAAGGGCTGTGGCAGACGGGTCGGTGATGCGAATCACACTTTAGAGGGATCAAGCGGTACCCCCTGCTGGCTATAGTCCTACTCAGAGTTTTTCAAGGATGCGTCGCTTCGGGCCATGGAGGTTCAGTTGCCAGGGCGGCATTGGAATCGTTGTATTCCGGCCGTTACAAGCATCACAAAAGAACTCACTGCCATAACAATAATGCACATGGAGTAGCGTCGATGACCTCAGTAAACCAGTTCTGGCGCCGGGCAAGATTGCCATTGGCCGTCAGCCTCGCCTCTACGCTCGCCGGGCCCGCATTCGGCGTCAGTTTCAATATCGGTGAAATCGAAGGGAGTTTTGACTCGTCGCTCTCTGTGGGGGCGAGCTGGTCGACAGCCAAGCCTGACCGGGATCTTATCGGCGTCAACAACGGTGGCAAGGGGTTGTCCCAGACCTCCGATGACGGTCACTTGAACTTCAAACGTGGCGAAACGTTCTCGAAGATCTTCAAGGGGATTCATGACCTGGAGCTGAAGTACGGCGATACCGGTGTGTTTGTGCGTGGCAAGTACTGGTACGACTTCGAACTCAAGGACGAGAGCCGCGAGTTCAAGGACATCAGCGATAACAATCGCAAAGAGGGCGCCAAGTCTTCTGGTGGGCAGATACTCGATGCGTTTATCTACCACAACTATTCCATCGCCGATCAGCCCGGCAACGTGCGGTTCGGTAAGCAGGTAGTGAGCTGGGGTGAAAGTACCTTCATCGGCGGCGGCATCAACTCTATCAACCCGATCGATGTGTCTGCGTTCCGTCGTCCGGGTGCCGAAATCAAGGAAGGCTTGATTCCGGTCAACATGTTCTATGTGTCGCAAACCCTGACCGATAACTTGTCGGCGGAAGCGTTTTATCAGTTGGAATGGGACCAGACCGTCACGGATAACTGCGGGACGTTCTTCTCGCAGCCTGATGTTATTTCCGATGGCTGTAGTAACAATTTGCGAGTGCTGAACAGCCGTCGCTTCCTGCCTGGCGCAGTACTGCCAGGGCTTGCCGCGAACGGCGTCGACGTCAATAACGAGGGCGTATTGGTGCGCCGCGGCCCTGATCGTGATGCGCGCGACAGTGGTCAGTTCGGTGCAGCGTTCCATTACAACTACGAGCCTCTGGATACAGAGTTCGGCGCATACTTCATGAACTACCACAGTCGCGCTCCGATCTTCAGTGCCCAGGGCGCCCCGCAATCGAAATACACCGGCGCAACGCCAGGTCTGCCTGGTCAATTGCGTCCGTTGGTGGTCGCGGGTAACTCCAATTATTTCGTTGAGTACCCTGAGGACATTCGTCTTTATGGTTTGAGCTTCTCCACCACCTTGCCTACGGGAACCGCGTGGAGTGGCGAGTTTAGTTATCGTCCTAACGCCCCCGTTCAACTGAGCACCACCGACATTCTGTTTGCGGGTGTGAAGCCGCTTGGTGGTCCGGTGCTGGGCAATGCATCGTTGCTGAACGGGGCTCCCGGTCAGGACTTGCATGGTTATCGGCGTAAAGAAATCAGCCAGTTCCAAACGACCTTTACCCACTTCTTCGACCAAGTCATGGGCGCCAGCCGCTTGACCCTGGTGGGTGAAGTCGGCGTAACCCATGTGGGCGGACTGGAGAGCAAGTCTGACGTTCGCTACGGTCGCGACCCTGTCTTCGGCCCTGGATCGCTGCCCAACAACGCCTGTGCGAACTTGAACACGTCTACTGCACAAGGTGGGGGGCTGGCCAATGCCAATAGCTTGAACACTAACTGCAACAATGATGGCTTCACCACCGCCACTTCCTGGGGTTATCGCGGTCGGGCCATCTGGGAATACCCGGATGTGTTCGCTGGCGTCAACCTCAAGCCAAACGTGGCCTGGTCCCATGACGTCAAGGGGTACTCCCCGGGTCCTGGCGCCAACTTCGAAGAAGGCCGCAAGGCCGTCAGCCTTGGCCTGGATGCCGAATATCAGAACACCTACACCGCCAGCCTGGCCTACACCAACTTCTTCGGTGGTGATTTCAGCACGGTGAATGACCGCGACTTCGTCGCCCTGAGCTTCGGCGCGAACTTCTAAGCACACTGTATTTTCAGGAAGAACCAGAACATGAAAATAACCAAAAGTCTGTTGCACGTGGGTGTGCTTGGACTGTCGATCCTGGCGAGCAACGTCATGGCGGCAGTGTCGGCGGATGAAGCCGCCAAGCTGGGCACCAGCCTGACCCCGATGGGCGCGGAAATGGCCGGTAACGCGGCCGGCACCATCCCGAAATGGTCGCCGATGCCGACCAATGCGGGGGCTGTGGATTCTAAAGGTTTCCTGGCCAACCCTTACGCCAGTGAACAGCCGCAATTCACCATCACCGCGCAAAACGTCGAGCAGTACAAAGACAAGCTGGCACCGGGGCAGTACGCGATGTTCAAGCGTTACCCGGAAACCTTCAAGATGCCGGTCTACCCGACCCATCGTGGCGCCACCGTGCCGGCGGCGGTGTTCGACTCCATCAAGAAGAACGCCACCACCACCAACCTGGTGTCCGGCGGCAACGGCCTTGAGAACTTCGAAACGGCCGTGCCGTTCCCGATTCCGAAAACGGGCGTCGAGGTTATCTGGAACCACATCACCCGTTATCGCGGTGGCAGCGTGACCCGCCTGGTGACCCAGGCCACGCCGCAAACCAACGGTTCCTACAGCCTGGTGTACTTCCGCGACCAGTTCGTGTTCCGCGACAAGATGAAGGACTTCGACCCGAAAAACCCAGGCAACGTGCTGTTCTACTTCAAGCAGCAAGTGACCGCGCCAGCACGCCTGGCCGGTGGTGTGCTGCTGGTGCACGAAACCCTGGACCAAGTGAAGGAACCGCGTTCGGCGTGGGTCTACAACGCCGGCCAGCGCCGTGTGCGCCGCGCGCCACAAGTGTCCTATGACGGACCAGGCACCGCAGCCGATGGCCTGCGTACCTCCGACAACCTCGATATGTACAACGGTGCGCCGGATCGCTACGACTGGAAACTGGAAGGCAAGAAGGAAATCTACATCGCCTCCAACAGCTACAAGATCGATGATCCTAAGCTCAAGTACGCCGACATCATCAAGGCCGGCCACATCAACCAGGACCTGACACGCTACGAGCTGCGCCGCGTCTGGCACGTGGTCGCCACCTTGAAGGAAGGCCAGCGCCATATCTATGCCAAGCGTGACTTCTTCATCGACGAAGACACCTGGCAAGCCGCGGTGATCGATCACTACGATGGTCGTGGCCAACTGTGGCGCGTCGCCGAAGCCCATGCCGAGAACTACTACGACAAACAAGTGCCGTGGTACGCCCTGGAAACCCTCTACGACCTGCAGTCCGGCCGCTACCTGGCCCTGGGCATGAAGAACGAAGAGAAGCAGGCGTATGACTTCGGCTTCACCGCCACCACCAGCGACTTCACCCCAGCGGCCTTGCGCCAGGACGGTGTTCGCTAAGCTGCAGCTGTAACCCAATGTGGGAGGGGGCTTGCCCCCGATAGCAGTGTGACAGTCAGCCTAGGCATTGACTGACCCACCGCCATCGGGAGCAAGCCCCCTCCCACTTTTTGTTTGTGGCGATATTTTTTGTCGCAGTTCTTTTTCAGGCAAATGTTGCAAAGATCTACAAACCTGCTGCTTTTACCGCTAGTCTGCGGACATCTGCAATGCCGACAACAGCCTTCTACAAGAGCCCGGCGATGACTGATCTGTCCCGAATCCATGGGCCTGCCAGTGTGGTAATCCCGACCCTGGAAGGTCGCTTCTACAGGCCTCCGCTGCCTGACGGCTACGTGCTGCGCCCACGCCTGTGTGAACGGCTGAGCGCCGGCCTCGACGGGCGGTTGCTGTTGGTCAGCGCCCCGGCGGGTTTCGGCAAGAGTTCGTTGGCGGTGGAGTTCTGCCAGAGCCTGCCATCCCACTGGCAAAGCCTGTGGCTGGGCCTGAGCCCTCGGGACAACGACCCAGGACGATTCCTTGAGCGTCTGCTCGAAGGGTTGCAGCAGTACTTCCCCGCACTCGGCGCCCAATCCCTGGGCCTGCTGAAAATGCGCCAGCGTCACCAACCTTTTGCCTTTGAAGAATGGCTGGATGGCTTGCTTGATGAGCTGGCGGTCCATCTGTCCACGCGGGCGCCGTTGCTGCTGGTGCTGGACGACTATCACCTGGCCCAGGGCCCGGTGCTGGACCGCTGCCTGCAATTTTTTCTCAATCATCTGCCTGACGGCCTGGTGGTACTGGTTACCAGTCGCCAGCGCCCGGACTGGCATCTGGCACGCTTGCGCCTGTCGCGGCACCTGTTGGAGTTGCACGAGCAAGACCTGCGCCTGACCCATGCCGAATCCCAGGCGCTGTTGGATCGCCACAGCAGTTCCCTGAGCGGTGAGGCCCTCGACAACCTGATCCGCCGCAGCGAAGGCTGGGTGGCGGGACTGCGCTTCTGGCTGCTGGCGGCTTCCGAAGCTGGCAACGAAGGCGCCTTGCCGCAAAACCTGCACGGTGGGGAAGGGCTGATCCGCGATTATTTGCTGGAAGAGGTGATCGACTGCCTGCCGCCCGAAGTGCAGGCGTTCCTGTTCGATACGGCCCCCCAGGATCGTTTCTGCGGCGAATTGTGCGACGCCGTGCGCGAAGCCCATGACAGCGCCGAGATCCTGCGTTACCTGCAAGCCCACCAGGTTTTCCTGGTGCCCTTGGACGAGCAGGGCCATTGGTACCGCTATCATCATTTATTCTCCGACCTGCTGCGCACCCGCCGTGCGAGCTGCAATGTACTGCCGGCCGCCAGCCTGCACCTGCGCGCTTGCCGCTGGTTCAACGGCCAAGGCTTGATCGACGAGGCGGTAGAGCAGGCGTTACGCGCCGGGCACCTGGACGTTGCGGCCAGCCTGGTGCAGAACCTGTCCGAAGAGCAGCTGCTGGCCGAGCAGAATGTCGGCATGTTGCTGCGTTGGAAAATGGACTTGCCCGACAGTCTGTTGATCAGCACACCGCGTTTGATCGTGCTGTACAGCTGGGCACTGGGATTGGCCTGTCAGTTGGATGCCGCGGAAGAACTGTCCGGCTACCTCAGTCGCTTCCTGCCCGCTCCGTCGGCCACGGCGCAAAAGTCGATGCTGGCCCAGTGGCTGGCGCTGAGCGGGATTATCGCTCGTGGCCGGGGTGACCGTGAGTTGACTGAGCGTTATTGCAGCGAGGCCTTGGAAAGTCTGCCGCAACGGCGTTACGGGCAACGTCTGGTGTGCCTGTCGACGCTGTCCAACCTGGCGATTGCCAATGGTGACTTGTGGCGCGCCCGTGGGCTGAACCGCGAATCACTGGAGTTGGCGCAGCGCGTCGGCAACCCGTTGTTTGAAGCCTTGGCCCATTACGATCGTGCGCGGGTATTGCAAGCACGCGGCGAAATCCTGCGGGCTCTTGATGAAGTACGCCAGGGCCTGCAACGTTTGCACGGGCTGGCGCCGCAGCGGCTTTACGCGGTACGTGCGCGTTTGTCGTTGTACGAAGGTTATCTGCTGTTGGTGCGCAATCAGCCGGAAGCCGGTATCGCCCATCTGCGCGCAGGCCTGGCGGAGGCGCGCGCCTGTCGCGACATCAGCGTCCTGATCGGCCATTGCGTGATCGCCAGCTTCGAAGGGCGGCGCAATGACTTCTCCAAAGCCTTCGCCGAGCTCGCCGAGGCCGAACGCTTGATGCATATCTGGGACGTGCCGCCCATCTACTACCTGGCGATGATCACCCTGATCAAATGCGAGCTGTGGCTGGCCCAGGGCCGCACCGACCTGGCCGACGCCTGGTTGACGCGGCTGGGGCAGACCTACAATGGCGAGCAGGCTGCCGCTGCGCCGGAATTCCACCCGCATTTGCCGCAACATATCGGGCTGCAACAAGCCGCTCTCGATGCCATCCGCCATCAGCCCGAGGCCGCATTGCAACGGCTCGACGCACTGGCGCAACAGGCCCATGACAGTGGGCGCCAGATGATTGCCTTGATGGCGCTTACCCAGCAGGCACAGTTGCTGCTGGACGGCGGTCAGGAAGCCAAGGCGCGGCCGGTATTGGCGCGAGCGCTTGAGGCCGGTGCCGGAGGAGCGTTGCAACCTTTCCAGAGGCTGCTGGAAAACCACCCGGACTGGATGCGCGAGCAACTTGGCAAGGATCCCCAGGGCGTGCTGAATCAGAGCCTTGTGGTGCTGCTGCCCGTCGTTGTGGCGGCTGACGTGTCACCTAACCATGAGGCCCTGAGCGTCCGGGAACTGGCCGTGTTGCAACTCATTGCCCAAGGCTGCTCCAACCAGGAAATCAGCAACCGACTGTTTATCTCACTGCACACCGTCAAGACCCACGCCAGCCACATCAACAGCAAGCTTGGCGTGGAGCGACGCACCCAGGCGGTGGCGCGGGCGCAGGAGCTTAGGTTGATTGGCTAGCGTGTTTACTCGCGCTGGAGCGGCAAGCGCTCCCCTTCTGTTTTAATAGTGCGTTTACTTCAGCGCTATTTGATTTGCACCCGAGGACTGCCCATGGAACCCACAACGCCCGCGCTCATCCGCGAAACCTTCCCCGTCGGGCCCCTGCAATGCAACTGCACCATCATCGGCGATCCCATCACCAAAAAAGCCATCGTGGTCGACCCCGGCGGCAACCATGAGCTGATCCTGGCACGCCTCGACGCGCTGGGCCTCAAGGTTGTGAGCATCATCCACACCCATGCCCACCTCGATCACTTCCTGGCATCCGGCCAGTTGAAAGAGAAAACCGGCGCCACGTTGCACCTGCACAAGGAAGATCAGTTCCTGTGGGACAACCTGGAAATGCAGTGCCAGATGTTTCGCGTGCCCTATACCCCGGTGCCGTCGCCGGACCGGTGGCTGGAAGATGACGAAGAATTGGCCTGCGGCTGCGGCGTAGCCTTGCATACGCCGGGTCACACGCCGGGGTCGATGAGTTTCTGGTTTGCCGATGCCAAGCTGCTGATCGCCGGCGACACGCTTTTCCGGCGTGGCGTGGGGCGCACGGATTTGTGGGGTGGGGACCAGGCCACTATCGTGCGCTCGATCAAACAGCGGCTTTACACGCTGGACGAGGGCGCCACGGTGGTCACCGGTCACGGGCCGGATACGCGCTTGGGCGAGGAGATGCGCGAGAATCCATTTGTGCGGGCGTGAGGGCAATCTGTTGTAGCAAAAACGCAGGTCGCGTTCAGCTGAGATCTGCTACGTTTTCTATAGCGGTAATGTGGCTAACCTTTTGTTACAGCTGCGCGATTGGTCACGGAATTTTTGCCATTTGTCGTGTTCAAAACTCGGCACTGGTCCATTGCCAATGTCCTCTGCACCACAGAATGCAAAAGTAGGAGCTCTCTTCATGTTCACTCCGCGTCGTCTGCTTGTTGTCGCCACCGCCGTAGCCCTGTTATCCGGCTGCGCTTCACCTAATCCTTATGACGGCAGCAGCCAGGGACAGGCGAATAATGAATCCAGCGGTATGAGCAAAACCGCCAAGTACGGCGGCCTTGGTGCTCTGGCCGGTGCATTGGCCGGTGCTGCCATCGACCATAACAACCGTGGCAAGGGCGCACTGATCGGTGCGGTGGTTGCAGGTGCTGGCGCAGCGGGTTACGGCTACTACGCCGACCAACAGGAAAAGAAACTGCGCGAGAGCATGGCCAACACCGGGGTTGAAGTGCAGCGCCAAGGCGATCAGATCAAGCTGATCATGCCGGGCAACATCACCTTTGCCACCAACTCGGACGCGATCTCCAGCAGCTTCTATCAGCCGCTGAACAACCTGGCCAACTCCCTCAAGCAGTTCAACCAGAACACCATCCAGATCGTGGGCTACACCGACAGTACCGGTAGCCGCCAGCTGAACATGGACCTGTCCCAGCGTCGTGCGCAGAGCGTGGCCAACTACCTGACCTCCCAAGGCGTCAACGGTGCCAACCTGAGCGCACGAGGTGCCGGCCCGGATAACCCGATTGCCAGCAATGCCGACGTTAACGGTCGCGCCCAGAACCGTCGCGTAGAGGTCAACCTTGGGCCAATTCCAGGTCAGCAATACGGCGGTCAGCAGCAGGCGCCACAACAGAACAACCAGTTCCAGGGCAACCCTTACTCGCAGTACCAGTAAACAGCGGCAAATAAAAAGGGCGCCGTGCAATCAATGCACGGCGCCCTTTTTTGTGCCTGTCGGTTACATCAGTCGATGTATTCGAACACCTTCACGATTTTCTGCACGCCGGATACACCCTGTACCAGGTTGGAGGCTCGGGTGGCTTCTGCCTGTGTCAGCAAGCCCATCAGGTACACGATGCCGTTGTCTGTCACGACCTTGATCCGCGAGCCAGGGATCGCGTTGTCGGTCAGCATCTGTGCCTTGATCTTGGTGGTCAGCAGCGCGTCGTTGCTGATGGCCAGCAGGGTGATAGGGTCCATGACCTGCAATTCGTTGTGGACCTTCTTGACCCGCTGAACCGAGGCGGCTGCTTGTTCTGCTTGAGCCTTGAGATCGGCCCGCGGGGTTTGACCGGCGAGCAGTACGACACCGTTGAAGCTGGTGACGACGATGCGCGACGCACCGTTGCCCAGATCCGTGGCGGCTTTGGCAACGTTGACTTCCACCTTGGTTTCGATCAACGAGTCGTCGATCTTGCTGCCGAAGGTGCGGGTGCCCTTGTCATCCTGAATAGGGGTGTCACGTGTTGCAGTGATCGCCGTGCTGCAGCCGCTGATGCCGAGGCACAGCGTAATGGCCAAGAGGCCGAGGCGGTTAACGGTCATTCTTCACTCCCAAACAGTTGGCTGTCGATCAGATCGCACAGGCAGTGGATCGCCAGCAGGTGGACTTCCTGAATACGTGCGGTGACATTGGCCGGGACGCGAATTTCAACATCTTCGGGCAGCAGCAGCGAGGCCATGCCGCCGCCATCGCGTCCGGTCAATGCTACGACAATCATTTCGCGATCATGTGCGGCCTGGATCGCTTGAATAATATTCGCCGAGTTGCCGCTGGTGGAAATCGCCAGCAGGACATCGCCCGGTTGGCCCAGGGCGCGGATCTGCTTGGAGAAGATTTCGTTGTAGCTGTAGTCGTTGGCAATCGAGGTGATCGTCGACGAATCGGTCGTCAAGGCGATAGCCGGCAGGCTCGGACGCTCACGCTCGAAGCGGTTGAGCAGCTCGGACGAGAAATGCTGGGCATCGCCAGCCGAACCGCCGTTGCCGCACGAAAGCATTTTGCCCTCGTTTAGCAAGGCATTGACCATGACCTGACTGGCTTGCTCGATGTGCGGTGCAAGTACGTCCATCGCCTGTTGCTTGGTGTCGATGCTGGCCTGGAAAAGCTGGCGAATTCGGGATTGCATGTCCATCTGTGTGACCTTAAGTAGCGCGGCTGTTTGGCACAGGAATGTGCAGCCCGCAAAGCAAAGAGCAAAAGTGTGTGGTGAAGATGTCCGGTGAGTCAGCTGTCGAAGGCATCTTTGAGCCAGTTCAGATCAGCCTTGCCAGACGGTGTGCTTTCTATGGCAACCACGTCGAAACGGCAGGGGGCGTCGGCCCACCGATGCTCTTTTTGCAGGAAAAACTGCGCGGCGAGTATCAGCTTCTGACGCTTGCGCCCGTCGATACTGGCGAGCGCGCCACCCCATTGTGCGTGTTTTCTGTAGCGGACTTCGACGAATACTACTGTATCGCCGTCAAGCATGACCAGATCAAGCTCGCCGCGTTTACACAACCAGTTCTGCGCCAGCAGGCGCAGACCCTGTTGCTGCAAGTGTTGCAGAGCTTGAAGTTCGGCATCCTTGCCGCATTGCGCGCTGGTCCGCTCGGGCATCAGCGCGGTGTGTCCGGCAGGCGTTGGACCTCGCCACCGACGAACTTGGCCCAAGGCATCTGGCGATCGACGCGTTGGTTGGCGCTGATACCCAGGTTGCCCGAAAGACCGTCAACCCGTGTATCTGGCAGCGCCTTGAGCTGGCCCAGGCGTGGTGCGAGGCGGTAGGCGTCGACGCCCATTGCATACAGGCGACCAAGGCTGCCATTGGCTTGCGGCCATTGTGCAGCAACCTGGTTACGCAGCGGATCGGTGGTGTTGAGCAGCCAAGGTGTTTCGCAGAACATCACGTTGGTCATGTCCAGGTACTGGTTGCGGTCACCGCTGGCGCTGAACACGTGGGACGTTGCGTAGACCGGCACGTCGCCGGCGTACTGGAAGTTCAGGGTCGGCTTGATCTGCTGGGCCAGTTGCGGGGTGACGGCCAGGAAGATGAATTCGATGTCCTGGCGACGCGACGGTTGTGCCGCTACGTCGGTGCCCACGGTACTTTGCAGGCTCTTGGCGCGGCCTTCGCTTTTACGCAGTTGGAACAGATCGGCAATCTGCTGGGCCAGGGCGACCGGCTGGTCGACATACTCGACACCCATAACGGTGCCGCCATTGGCTTCCCAGTCCTGGCGGAACGCCTTGTAGACGCGCTCACCCCATTCGCCACGCGGCACCATCGCGGCTGCGCGATGCAGGCCGTCGGCACGGGCACGGCGCGATACTTCGCGGGCTTCGTCTTCAGCGGCCAGCCCGAACTGGAACAATTGCGCAGGGCCTTGATCGGTTTCGCTGTAGTTCAGCGCCAGTGTGGTGATCGGCAGTTGCGGGCGCGCACTGAGCTGTTTGACCAGCGGCTTCTCCAGTGGGCCGACAACCAATTGCACGCCGGCGGCCTGGGCCTTGGCGTAGAAGTCGTCGATGGAGGTCAGGCGCGAGCTGTCATAGAACTCGATCACCGGCGGCTTCTGGCCGGCTTGTTCAGCCTGGTAGTGAGCCGCCATGAAGCCTTCGCGCAACGCCTTGCCGACGGAGGCCAGCGGGCCTTCTTGTGGCAGCAGCAGGGCGATCTTGTTCAGGGGTTGGCTCGCCAGTTCCTTGAGTTTGGTCAGCGGCGTAGGCAACTGCACGGCGGCCGGGTGGCCCGGATTCTGCGCACGCCAGGTGTCGATAGCCGCCTGTTGTTGCTCCAGCGTACCGGCGCCCTTGACCGCCTGGGCGAGGGAGATCCAGCCGTCCAGGATCGGGGTGCCGCTGGCTTGCAGCTGTTCGGCCGGCAGTGCGGCAATCAGCGTCCAGATGGCTTCGTGATTACTGTTGGCGGCCTCGCCAGTCAGTAGTGGCGCCATCGCGACCCTCTCGCGGGCAGCGGCGAGGGTCTGGCCATCGGCTTCGTAAGCGCGGGCATGCACGGTACCGGTGCGGATCTGCTGTTCGGTCGGCAGATCCTTCAGGCTTTGCAGGCTTGGGTGGTTCAAGGCCGTCAGCGCGGCTTTGGGCTGGTTGCGCGCCATGGCCAGTTCGGCGGCCAGTGTGCTGGCAAATACTTGTGCGGCTGGCTTGAGGGTATCCAGGGGCACTTGTGCAAGAATCTGCGATGAGCGGCCGGGATTGTTCTGTTTGTAGGCCATGTCTGCCGCACTCAGGCGCAGCAATGCGGCCTTTTCTGGCGTCTTGGCGGTGGTGGCCTGTTCGAGCAGTTGCTCGATACTGGCATCCGGGGTCCGTGGAAGTTCGCCAAGGCTGGACGAGGGCGAGCTGGCGCAAGCCGCCAGTAAGGCAGCGAGGCAGAGGGCGGAGAGCAGCCGCAGGCAAGCGATCATGTAAGTGTTCCTGATACCGATCAAATTAGCGTGGAATTGTACCCAAGCACTGGCCCAGGCGCGATGTTACTGGCGTGAAACCGTCGATTTAGGTCGTGCAAATGTTGCTATTGGGCTGCCGTTGGCAATCGGCGGCTGAAAAGGCGTCGGCCGTGATGGCATATTTTCAAGGCGTCTACGCGCTACAATGTGGCTTTTGCCAACCATCGAGGTGTGCGTTTTGACTGCTCCAGGTCCTTTGAATTCCACTGCAGGCTCGCTTTTTGTCGTGGCGACGCCCATTGGCAACCTGGACGACATCAGTGCCCGGGCGCTGAAAGTGTTGCGCGAGGTTAAATTGATCGCGGCGGAAGACACGCGGCACTCCCAACGGTTGATGCAGCATTTTGGTATCAGCACGCCATTAGCCGCGTGCCACGAGCATAACGAACGCGAAGAAGGCAGCCGCTTTATCGTACGCCTGCTGGCCGGTGACGATGTGGCGCTGATCTCCGACGCGGGCACGCCGCTGATTTCCGATCCGGGTTACCACTTGGTTCGCCAAGCGCGGGCCGCTGGTATCAATGTAGTGCCTGTTCCGGGGGCGTGCGCGCTGATTGCTGCATTGTCGGCGGCAGGCCTGCCTTCGGACCGCTTCATCTTCGAGGGTTTCCTGCCGGCCAAGGCGGTGGGGCGGCGTGCGCGCCTTGAGGCGGTAAAGGAAGAGCCACGGACCCTGATCTTCTACGAAGCGCCGCACCGCATCCTTGAATGTCTGCAGGATATGGAACTGGTGTTTGGCGGCGCGCGCCTGGCATTGCTGGCCCGTGAACTGACCAAAACCTTCGAAACCCTCAAGGGGCTGCCGCTGGAGGAACTGCGCGCGTTTGTCGAAGGTGACAGCAATCAGCAGCGCGGCGAGTGTGTTGTTCTGGTGGCGGGCTGGACGGCGCCGGAAGCCGAAGATGCAGTCGGCAGCGAGGCCATGCGTATCCTGGACCTGCTGCTCAAGGAAATGCCCCTCAAGCGTGCCGCAGCCTTGGCGGCGGAAATCACCGGCTTACGTAAGAACGTGTTGTATCAAGTCGCGCTGGATAAACAAAAAGCTGAATAGTTCCGGGGTTATAGCTGTATCTCGTCTGAACGTGATGGCGATGCTGCATTTTTAGTACTTGTCCTGAGGCCGCCGTGCCGTTAACCTGCGCGGCGGAGAGTCGATTGGACAGTCGCTGCCCTCTATGAAAATTAGGGGGGGGAGGAAAGTCCGGGCTCCATAGGGCGAAGTGCCAGGTAATGCCTGGGAGGCGTGAGCCTACGGAAAGTGCCACAGAAAATAACCGCCTAAGCACTTCGGTGCCGGTAAGGGTGAAAAGGTGCGGTAAGAGCGCACCGCACGACTGGCAACAGTTCGTGGCTAGGTAAACCCCACTTGGAGCAAGACCAAATAGGGTCCCAAGGCGTGGCCCGCGCTGGGACCGGGTAGGTTGCTAAAGGTGTCCAGTGATGGCCATCGTAGACGAATGACTGTTCAAGACAGAACCCGGCTTACAGATCGACTCTCCACCTTTTTCCCTCTGCCTGAATCTCAGGCAGAAACTCGGTAGTAGCGCAAGAATCCCTCCCTGCCAAATCATTGGCAGATGCATCTTCGTAATACCAAAAAAATCTTACTCTTAATAAATTACTTTAACTTTAAGTCGTAGCTCTTTGAGCTATTTGATCTTGCTGGGTCAAAAACACCGTCGAACTCTGGTTTCTCCTGCTTTTACGCTCCTAAATCTCCGTTCTGTAAGGCTTTTCCTTGAATCCGCGCCTTGACGGTGTGGTGGGCGCATTCCTATAGTGTGCGCAAGTGGCGGAAAGTGGCACAAAGTGGGTTTTTTGAACGTAAAACGCTAAAATTTGGAGAAACGCATCTGTGTTTCGCGGAGCTAACGCTATCAGTCTCGATGCAAAAGGCCGTCTCGCTATGCCGAGCCGGTATCGTGACGAGCTGATTTCGCGAAGTTCCGGGCAGTTAATCATCACGATCGATGCCGTTGACCCTTGTTTATGCGTTTACCCCCTCGATGAGTGGGAGTTGATCGAAACCAAATTGCGCGCCCTGCCTTCATTGCGTGAAGAAAACCGCCGCCTGCAGCGTTTGCTGATCGGTAATGCCGTCGACCTTGAGCTCGATGGCAGCGGTCGTTTCCTGGTGCCCCCGCGTCTGCGCGAGTACGCCAAGCTGGACAAGCGCGCAATGCTGGTCGGCCAACTGAACAAGTTCCAATTGTGGGACGAAGATGCCTGGGATGCTGTTTCTGCAGCTGACCTGGCTGCTATTCAACAACCGGGCGCTATGCCTGATGAACTGCGTGATTTGATCCTGTGACTATTGATAGCGGCTTTAACCACATCACCGTACTGCTTGACGAAGCCGTTGAGGCTCTCGCCGTACGTGCGGATGGCTGCTATTTGGATGGCACCTTCGGCAGGGGCGGGCACAGCCGGTTGATACTCAGCCAGCTCGGGTCCGACGGTAAGCTCCTCGGGTTCGACAAAGACCCCCAAGCGATTGCCACCGGGCAAGCGCTAGCGGCCGAAGACGGCCGCTTTGTCGTTGTGCAGCGCAGCTTTGCCGAGCTGGGCGCCGAAGTGGCTGAGCGCGGCATGGCGGGCAAGGTGGCCGGGGTTTTGCTCGACCTGGGCGTGTCTTCGCCACAGCTCGACGACCCGGAGCGCGGCTTCAGTTTCATGAACGACGGCCCCCTCGACATGCGCATGGACCCTACCCGTGGCATCAGCGCGGCACAGTTCATCGCCACCGCTCCCCATGAAGAAATCACCCGCGTATTCAAGGAATACGGTGAAGAGCGCTTCGCCGGTCGCATGGCCCGTGCCGTGGTCGAGCGCCGCGAGATCCAGCCGTTCGAGCGCACTGCCGACCTGGCCGAAGTGCTGAAAGTCGCCAACCCTGCCTGGGAAAAGGGCAAGAACCCGGCGACCCGTGCGTTCCAGGGTCTGCGTATTCACGTCAATAACGAATTGGGCGATCTGGAAGCAGGCCTCGAAGCCGCTCTGGACGCGTTGGAAGTCGGCGGTCGCCTGGTGGTGATCAGCTTCCACTCCTTGGAAGACCGCATCGTCAAATTGTTCATGCGTCGCCTGGTCAAGGGTGAGTCCGACAACCTGCCGCGCAACCTGCCGGTGCGTTTCGAGGCCTTTGTGCCGAAAATCAAAATCCATGGCAAAGCGCAGTTCGCTTCCGAAGCGGAACTCAAGGCCAACCCACGCTCCCGTAGCGCCGTCATGCGCGTCGCGGAGAAGCTGCGGTGAGCAAGCTTTTCGCCAAGCCCCTGCCGGGCGGCAGCTTCTTCATGATGCTGCTGTACGTCGGCGTGCTGGTGTCCGCGATTGCGGTGTCCTACAGCGCGCACTACAACCGCCAATTGCTCAATACCCTCTATGGGGAATTGAGCGTGCGCGACAAAGCGCAGGCGGAGTGGGGCCGGTTGATCCTGGAGCAAAGCACCTGGACGGCCCATAGCCGTATCGAAGTGCTGGCGACCGAACAACTGAAAATGCACATCCCGGGCGCGGCCGACGTTCGCATGGTGGCGCCATGATGAAGCTCGAAGGCGCACTCTACCCATGGCGCTTCCGCCTGATGCTCGGCTTGCTGGCATTGATGGTGGGTGCGATTGCCTGGCGGATCATTGACCTGCAGGTGGTTGACCGCGACTTCCTGATCGGCCAGGGCGATGCCCGTAGCCTGCGTCATATCCCGATTCCTGCGCACCGCGGTCTGATCACTGACCGTAACGGCGAGCCTCTGGCCGTCAGTACGCCGGTGACCACCCTGTGGGCCAACGCCAAGGAATTGCAGGTGGCCAAGGACAAGTGGCCACAACTGGCTGCCGCCTTGGGTCAGGACCCAAAGGCCCTGGCTGAGCGTCTTGAAGCCCAGGCCAACAAAGAATTCATCTACCTCGTTCGCGGCCTCACCCCCGAACAAGGCCAGCAAGTGCTCGACCTTAAAGTCCCCGGTGTCTACGGCATCGAGGAGTTCCGTCGTTTCTATCCGGCCGGTGAAACCACTGCCCATATGGTCGGCTTTACCGACATCGATGACCACGGTCGCGAAGGCGTCGAGCTGGCCTACGATGAGTGGCTGGCCGGGGTTCCCGGCAAACGACAAGTCATCAAGGATCGGCGCGGCAGACTGATCAAGGATGTCCAAGTCACCAAAAACGCCAAGGCCGGCAAGCCCTTGGCGTTGTCGATTGACCTGCGTCTGCAATACCTGGCCAACCGCGAGCTGCGTAACGCGATCATCGAGAACGGCGCCAAGGCCGGCAGCCTGGTGATCATGGACGTGAAGACCGGCGAGATCCTGGCCATGGTCAACCAGCCGACCTACAACCCGAACAACCGTCGCAACCTGCAACCGGCGATGATGCGCAACCGCGCCATGATCGACGTGTTCGAGCCGGGTTCGACCATGAAAGCCATCTCCATGAGTGCCGCCCTGGAAACCGGACGCTGGAAGCCCAGCGACAAGGTCGAGGTGTACCCCGGCACGTTGCAGTTGGGCAAATACACCATTCGTGACGTATCGCGCACCGAAGGTCCAGTGCTGGATTTGACAGGCATCCTGATCAACTCCAGTAACGTCGGCATGAGTAAGGTCGCCTTCGATATCGGCGGCGAAACCATCTACCACCTGGCGCAAAAAATCGGCCTGGGCCAACCCACCGGCCTGGACTTCCCCGGTGAGCGCGTCGGCAACCTGCCGAACTACCGCGACTGGAAAAAGGCCGAGACCGCCACGCTTTCCTATGGTTACGGTCTATCGGTAACCGCTATCCAACTGGCTCACGCCTTCTCCGTACTGGCTAACAATGGCCGCATGGTGCCGCTGAGCCTGATCCACGTTGACGAAGCGCCAAAAGCCACGCAGGTCATCCCGGAAAATGTCGCCAAGACCATGCAAGGCATGCTGCAACAAGTGATCGAAGCGCCACGTGGCGTATTCCGTGCCCAGGTGCCGGCTTATCACGTAGCAGGCAAGTCCGGTACCGCACGTAAGACGTCGGTGGGGACCAAGGGCTATGCCGAAAACTCCTACCGTTCGCTGTTCGCCGGCTTCGGCCCGATGAGCGACCCACGCTACGCCATTGTTGTGGTGATCGACGAGCCAAGCAAAGCCGGTTACTTCGGTGGCCTGGTTTCGGCGCCTGTGTTCAGCAAAGTGATGTCCGGCACCCTGCGCCTGATGAACATCACGCCGGACAACCTGCCGCCGACCCAACAAGCGAACGCCGGACCACCGGCCGCTGCAGTCAAAGCCAATGGAGGGCGCGGCTGATGTCTCTTAGCCTGAACAAGATTTTCGCCCACGCCGGCCGCGATCTGCTGATTCGCGAGTTGACTCTGGACAGCCGTAATGTGCGCGCTGGTGACCTGTTCCTGGCGGTGCCGGGCGGCAAGGTCGATGGCCGTGCGCATATAGCCGACGCCTTGCAGCGCGGTGCAGCCGCCGTGGCTTATGAAGTGGAAGGCGCCACCGTGCTGCCGATCACCGACGTGCCGCTGATCCCGGTCAAAGGTCTGGCCAAGCAATTGTCGGACATCGCCGGGCGCTTCTATGGTGACCCGAGTCGTCACCTCAATCTGGTGGGCGTGACTGGCACCAACGGCAAGACCAGCGTGACCCAGCTGGTTGCCCAGGCGCTTGACCTGCTGGGCCAGCACTGCGGCATCGTGGGTACCTTGGGCACCGGGTTTTATGGCGCGCTGCAAAGCGGCCTGCATACCACGCCGAATCCTATCGCCGTGCAAGCGACCCTGGCCGACCTGAAAAAGGCCGGTGCCAAGGCGGTTGCCATGGAAGTCTCGTCCCACGGCCTCGACCAGGGCCGCGTGACTGCACTGGCTTTTGACGTGGCAGTGATGACCAACCTGTCCCGGGACCACCTGGACTACCACGGCACCATGGAGGCGTACGCCGCCGCCAAGGCCAAGTTGTTCGCCTGGAGTGACTTGAAGTGCCGGGTCGTGAACCTGGACGATGAGTTCGGTCGCCAATTGGCTGCCCAGGACAGCGAATCGCGTTTGATCAGCTACAGCCTGCTGGACGCCAGCGCATACCTGTACTGCCGCGAAGCCCAATTCAATGACGAAGGCGTGCGCGCCACGCTGGTAACGCCCCAGGGCGAACACCACCTGCGCAGCACGTTGCTCGGGCGTTTCAACCTGAGCAACGTCCTCGCCGCCATCGGCGCGTTGCTTGGCCTGGATTACGCCTTGGACGAGATCCTCAAGGTGCTACCGAAGCTGGAAGGTCCGGCCGGTCGCATGCAGCGCCTGGGTGGCGGCACGCAGCCGCTGGTGGTGGTTGATTACGCCCATACCCCGGATGCCCTGGAAAAAGTCCTCGAAGCCCTGCGCCCTCACGCCAAAGGCAAGTTGCTCTGCCTGTTCGGTTGCGGCGGTGATCGTGATCGCGGCAAGCGTCCGCTGATGGCCGAGATTGTCGAGCGCTTGGCCGACGGCGTGCTGGTCACTGATGACAACCCGCGCAGCGAAAGCCCGAGCCAGATTTTCGACGATATCCGCGCAGGCTTCAAAGACGTCTCCAAGGCGACGTTCGTTGCTGGTCGCGGTGCGGCCATCGCGCAATTGATCGCCGGCGCCAGCGCTGACGACGTGGTCGTACTGGCCGGCAAAGGTCACGAGGACTACCAGGAAATCAACGGCGAGCGCCATGCCTTCTCCGATCTGGTCGAGGCCGATCATGCCTTGACCGCTTGGGAGGTTGCCCATGCTTAAGGCGATGACATTCGGTGAACTGACCCAGGCCCTGTCGGCCCGCGTGCTGTCGAGCGATTGCCGCTTCGATGGCGTGAGCATCGATAGCCGGGCGATCAAGCCGGGGCAACTGTTCGTCGCCTTGGCCGGCCCACGCTTTGACGGTCACGATTACCTGAACGACGTCGCTGCCAAAGGTGCCGTGGGTGCCTTGGTGCAGCGCGAAGTCGCCGACTCCACTTTGCCGCAACTGCTGGTCGCCGATACCCGGCTGGCCCTTGGCCAATTGGGTGCGCTCAACCGTGCAGCGTTCGATAAGCCTGTCGCCGCCGTCACTGGCTCCAGCGGCAAGACCACGGTCAAGGAACTGCTCGCCGGTGTACTGCGCACACGCGGCCCGGTGCTTGCGACCCGTGGCAACCTGAACAATGATTTCGGCGCCCCGCTGACCCTGCTCGAACTGGCCCCGGAACACACGGCGGCGGTGATTGAGCTGGGGGCTTCGCGCGTCGGCGAAATCGCCTATACCGTGGCGCTGACCAAGCCCCACGTTGCGATCATCAACAATGCCGGCACCGCCCATGTAGGTGAGTTCGGCGGTCCGGAAAAAATCGTCGAAGCCAAGGGCGAAATCCTTGAAGGCCTCGACGCTTCGGGCACCGCCGTATTGAACCTCGACGACAAGGCTTTCGAGACCTGGCGTGCGCGCGCTGCCGGTCGCAAGGTGCTGACGTTTGCCGTATTGAATGCCGCCGCAGACTTCCATGCCTCCAAGATCACGGTGGATGCCCGTGGCTGCCCAGCCTTCACCTTGCACACCCCGCAAGGTGACGAGCACGTGCAGTTGAATCTGCTGGGCAACCATAACGTCGCCAACGCCTTGGCCGCCGCCGCTGCCGCCCATGCCCTGGGTGTGTCGCTGTTCGGTATCGCCACGGGCCTGGGCGCGGTGCAGCCGGTCAAGGGCCGCACCGTGGCGCAACTTGCCAGCAACGGCATGCGGGTGATTGATGACACTTACAACGCCAACCCGTCCTCCATCAATGCCGCTGTGGATCTGCTCAAAGGCTTTGATGGGCGCAAAGTCCTGGTACTGGGCGATATCGGCGAGTTGGGCGATTGGGCTGAACAAGGCCATCGTGAAGTCGGCGCCTATGCCGCTGGCAAAGTGGACGCGCTCTACGCCGTTGGCACGAACATGGCCCATGCGGTCAACGCTTTCGGCCCCGGTGCGCGGCATTTCGCAACCCAGGCCGAGCTGATCCAGGCCTTGGGCGCAGCAGAACAAGACAAACACACAACCATTTTGATCAAGGGATCGCGCAGCGCGGTGATGGAAAACGTCGTCGCGGCCTTGTGCGGTTCAAGTACGGAGAAACATTAATGCTGCTGCTGCTGGCTGAGTATCTGCAACAGTTCCACAAAGGCTTCGCGGTCTTTCAGTACCTGACCCTGCGCGGGATCCTGGGTGTGCTGACCGCGCTGTCTCTGTCGCTGTTTCTGGGGCCGTGGATGATCCGCACCCTGCAGAACCTGCAAATTGGTCAATCGGTACGTAATGACGGCCCGCAGTCGCACCTGTCCAAGTCCGGCACCCCGACCATGGGCGGCGCGCTGATCCTGTCGTCGATCGGTATCAGCACCCTGCTCTGGGCAGACCTGCACAACCGTTACGTCTGGACGGTGCTGCTGGTGACTTTGCTGTTCGGCGCCATCGGCTGGGTCGACGACTACCGCAAAGTGATCGAGAAAAACTCCAAGGGGCTGCCGAGCCGCTGGAAGTATTTCTGGCAGTCGGTATTCGGCCTGGGCGCGGCCATCTTCCTGTACACCACGGCGCCAAGCGCAGTGGAAACCACCCTGATCATTCCGATGCTCAAGGACGCCAGCATTCCACTGGGCATCGGCTTCGTGGTGCTGACCTACTTCGTGATCGTCGGCTCCAGCAACGCGGTGAACCTGACCGACGGCCTCGACGGCCTGGCGATCATGCCGACGGTGATGGTGGGCGGCGCGCTCGGCATCTTCTGCTACCTGTCGGGTAACGTGAAATTCGCCGAATACCTGCTGATCCCTTATGTACCGGGCGCGGGTGAATTGATTGTGTTCTGCGGCGCCTTGATCGGTGCCGGCCTGGGTTTCCTGTGGTTCAACACCTACCCGGCACAAGTCTTCATGGGCGACGTCGGCGCACTGGCGCTGGGCGCAGCCTTGGGCACCATTGCGGTGATCGTTCGCCAGGAAATCGTGTTGTTCATCATGGGCGGTGTGTTCGTGATGGAAACCCTGTCGGTGGTCATCCAGGTGGCCTCCTTCAAGTTGACCGGGCGCCGGGTGTTTCGCATGGCGCCGATTCACCACCACTTTGAACTCAAGGGCTGGCCGGAGCCACGCGTGATTGTCCGTTTCTGGATCATCACCGTGATTCTGGTACTGGTCGGCCTTGCCACCCTGAAACTGAGGTAGAAACGAGTGTCCCTGATCGCTTCAGACCACTTCCGCATCGTTGTCGGCCTCGGCAAGAGCGGCATGTCCCTGGTTCGCTTCCTGGCGAACCGGGGCACGTCGTTTGCCGTGGCCGATACGCGGGAAAATCCACCGGAGCTGGTCACGCTGCGCCGTGACTACCCGCACGTGGAAGTGCGTTGTGGCGAGCTGGATGTCGAGTTTCTGTGCCGCGCCGATGAGCTCTACGTGAGCCCCGGCCTAGCCCTGGCGACCCCGGCCCTGCAAGCGGCAGCGGCGCGTGGCGTGAAGCTGTCCGGCGATATCGACCTGTTCGCGCGTAACGCGAAGGCGCCGATCGTGGCCATCAGCGGTTCCAACGCGAAGAGCACCGTGACCACCCTGGTCGGCGAGATGGCCATTGCGGCCGGCAAGCGCGTGGCCGTAGGCGGCAACCTCGGCACGCCAGCCCTGGATTTGCTCAGCGACGACGTCGAGCTGTACGTGATGGAGCTGTCGAGCTTCCAGCTGGAAACCACTCACGACCTCGGCGCCGAAGTGGCCACTGTGCTCAACGTCAGCGAAGACCACATGGATCGCTACAGTGGCCTGCCGGCGTACCACTTGGCCAAGCACCGGATCTTCCGCGGCGCCAGGCAATTTGTGGTCAACCGCCAGGATGCCCTGAGCCGTCCGCTGATGGGCGAGGGCATGCCGTGCTGGACCTTCGGCCTGGGCAAACCCGACTTCAAGGCCTTTGGTATTCGCGAAGAGAACGGCGAGAAATACCTGGCCTTCGAATTCCAGAACCTGATGCCGGTGCGCGAGCTGAAAATCCGTGGCGCCCATAACCAATCCAATGCCCTGGCGGCATTGGCCCTCGGCCATGCGGTTGGCCTGCCATTCGACGCCATGCTGTCGAGCCTGCGCACTTTTGGTGGCCTCGAACATCGTTGCCAGTGGGTGCGCGACCTGGACGGCGTCAGTTATTACAACGACTCCAAGGCCACCAACGTGGGTGCCGCATTGGCTGCCATCGAGGGCCTTGGCGCTGATATCGAGGGCAAGCTGGTATTGATCGCCGGTGGGGATGGCAAAGGTGCCGAGTTCAAGGATCTCAAAGCCCCCGTCGCCGCGCATTGCCGTGCCGTGGTGCTGATTGGCCGCGACGCCGACAAAATCGCCGCAGCCCTCGGTGACGCCGTCCCGCAAGTGCGCGCCACTTCCCTGGACGACGCGATTGCCCAGTGCA
Organism: Pseudomonas arvensis; assembly: GCF_056688935.1. NCBI lineage: Bacteria > Pseudomonadati > Pseudomonadota > Gammaproteobacteria > Pseudomonadales > Pseudomonadaceae > Pseudomonas > Pseudomonas arvensis. The sequence goes on from NZ_CP162038.1 coordinate 1,047,661, forward strand.
AAGCCCTCGCCCAGGCAGGCGATGCCGTGCTGTTGTCGCCGGCGTGCGCCAGTTTCGACATGTTCAAGAACTACGAAGAGCGCGGCCAGTTGTTCGCCCGCGCCGTGGAGGGCTTGGCATGAGCATTGATTTCAGAAACATCATCAAGCCATACCCGTCGCCGATCATCACCGGGCGCGGCATCGACCTCGATTTTCCGATGCTCGCCGGTTGCCTTGCGCTGCTGGGCCTGGGCCTGGTCATGATCACCTCGGCGTCGTCCGAAGTGGCTGCCGTGCAGTCGGGCAACACCCTGTACATGATGATCCGTCACCTTGTGTACCTGATCATCGGTCTGGGTGCGTGCATCGTGACCATGATGATCCCCATCGCCACCTGGCAACGCCTGGGCTGGTTGATGCTGATCGGCGCGTTCGGCTTGCTGATCATGGTGATCCTGCCCGGCATCGGCCGCGAGGTGAACGGCTCGATGCGCTGGATCGGCTTCGGTGCGTTCAACGTGCAACCCTCGGAAATCGCCAAGGTGTTCGTGGTGATCTACCTCGCCGGTTACCTGGTGCGTCGCCAGAAGGAAGTGCGCGAAAGCTGGATGGGCTTCTTCAAGCCATTCATCGTGCTGCTGCCCATGGCCGGCCTGTTGCTGATGGAGCCCGACTTTGGCGCCACCGTCGTAATGATGGGGGCCGCAGCGGCGATGCTATTCCTCGGTGGCGTGGGCCTGTTCCGCTTCAGTTTGATGGTGGTACTGGCCGTGGCCGCCGTGACCATCCTGGTGCAGGCGCAACCCTACCGTATGGCACGTCTGATCACCTTTACCGACCCGTGGTCCGACCAGTTCGGTTCCGGCTATCAGTTGACCCAGGCGTTGATCGCCTTCGGTCGCGGCGAGTGGCTGGGCGTAGGCCTGGGCAACAGCGTGCAGAAGCAGTTCTACCTGCCGGAAGCCCACACCGACTTCGTGTTCTCGGTACTCGCCGAAGAGCTGGGTGTGGTCGGCTCGCTGTGCACCGTCGCGCTGTTCGTGTTCGTGTGTGTACGCGGCATGTACATCGGCTTGTGGGCCGAGAAGGCCAAACAGTATTTCGCCGCCTATGTGGCTTACGGCTTGTCGTTCCTGTGGATCGGCCAGTTCCTGATCAACATCGGTGTGAATGTCGGCCTGCTGCCGACCAAGGGCCTGACCTTGCCGTTCCTCAGTTACGGTGGCAGTTCCCTGGTGATTTGCTGCGCCTGCCTGGGCTTGTTGCTGCGCATCGAGTGGGAGAGTCGAACCCACCTGGGCAGTGAAGAGATGGAGTTCAGCGAAAGCGACTTCGCCGAGGAGCCGACCCATGGGCGCTAATGTGCTGATCATGGCGGGTGGCACCGGGGGCCATGTGTTCCCGGCCCTGGCCTGTGCGCGTGAATTCCAGAACCGTGGCTACACCGTGCACTGGTTGGGAACGCCCCGTGGCATCGAAAACGAACTGGTACCGGGTGCCGGCTTGCCGTTGCATCTGATCAACGTCACCGGCCTGCGTGGCAAGGGCAAGTTGTCCCTGCTCAAGGCGCCGTTCGTGTTGCTCAAGGCGGTGTGGCAGGCGCGCAAGGTCATTCGTGAATTGCAGCCGGTGTGTGTGCTTGGGTTTGGCGGTTATGTGACGGGCCCTGGCGGCGTCGCGGCCAGGCTCGCCGGCGTGCCGGTGATCGTGCACGAGCAGAACGCCGTCGCCGGTACCGCCAACCGCCTGCTGGTGCCGTTGGCGGCGCGGGTGTGTGAAGCGTTTCCCAACACCTTCCGCGCGTCGGATAAACGCCGTACCACCGGCAACCCGGTGCGTACCGAGCTGTTTATGGATATCGCCCGCGATGCACTGGCAGGGCGCAAGGCGCACCTGCTGATCCTCGGTGGAAGCCTGGGCGCGGAGCCGTTGAACAAATTGCTGCCGGAAGCGGTGGCGCAACTCCCTGTGGAATTGCGCCCGGAGATCTTCCATCAGGCCGGCAAGAACCACGATGAAGTCACCGCCACACGTTATCGCGAGGCCGGTGTCGAGGCGAATGTACAGCCCTTCATCAAAGACATGGCCCAAGCCTATGGCTGGGCCGACCTGGTGGTCTGCCGCGCTGGTGCGCTGACCGTCAGTGAACTGGCCGCCGCCGGTCTGCCGTCCTTGCTGGTGCCTTTGCCCCACGCCATCGACGATCACCAGACCCGCAACGCCGAATATTTGGCCGGGGAGGGCGCTGCCTTCCTGCTGCCGCAAAGAACGACTGGCGCCGCCGATTTGGCCGCACGCCTGACCGAGGTTTTGATGCAACCGGAACGACTCAACAACATGGCGAGCACCGCAAGCCGCCTGGCCAAACCTGACGCAACCCGCACCGTGGTCGATATCTGCCTGGAGGTGGCCCATGGTTGAGAATCAGAAAGCCATGCCGCAACCCGAGATGCGCCGCATCCGTCGTATCCACTTCGTCGGCATCGGCGGCGTGGGCATGTGCGGCATTGCCGAAGTGCTGCTGAACCTGGGCTACCAGGTGTCCGGTTCAGACTTGAAAGAGTCGCCGGTCACCGACCGCCTGAAGTCGTTTGGCGCACAGATTTTCATCGGCCACCGCGCCGAGAACGCCGCCGAGGCCGACGTGCTCGTCGTGTCCAGCGCTGTGAACACTTCCAACCCGGAAGTAGCCACCGCCCTGGAGCGCCGTATTCCTGTGGTGCCACGCGCGGAGATGCTCGCTGAGCTGATGCGCTACCGCCACGGCATTGCCGTCGCCGGTACCCATGGCAAAACCACCACCACCAGCCTGATCGCCTCGGTGTTCGCCGCCGGTGGCCTGGACCCGACGTTCGTCATCGGTGGCCGCCTGAATGCAGCCGGCACCAATGCCCAGCTCGGCACCAGCCGCTACCTGATCGCCGAAGCCGATGAAAGCGACGCGAGCTTCCTGCACCTGCAACCGCTGGTGGCCGTCGTGACCAACATCGACGAAGACCACATGGCGACCTACGACGGCGACTTCAACAAGTTGAAGAAAACCTTCGTCGAGTTCCTGCACAACCTGCCGTTCTATGGGCTGGCCGTGGTGTGCCTGGACGATCCGGTCGTGCGCGAAATCCTGCCGCTGGTCAAGCGTCCGACCGTGACCTACGGCTTCAGCGAAGACGCCGACGTGCGCGCAATCAATGTGCGCCAGGAAGGCATGCAAACCTTCTTCACCGTGCTGCGTCCCGAGCGTGAGCCGCTGGATGTGTCGGTGAACATGCCGGGCAACCACAACGTCTTGAACTCCCTGGCGACCATCTGCATCGCCTCCGATGAAGGTGTCAGCGATGAAGCCATCGTCGAAGGCCTGTCGCGCTTTGCCGGTGTGGGCCGTCGTTTCCAGGTCTACGGCCAGTTGCCGGTAGAAGGTGGCGACGTGATGCTGGTGGACGACTACGGTCACCACCCGACCGAAGTGGCGGCGGTGATCAAGGCCGTTCGCGGTGGCTGGCCGGAGCGCCGTCTGGTGATGGTCTACCAGCCGCACCGCTACAGCCGCACCCGCGACCTGTACGACGACTTCGTCAATGTATTGGCCGATGCCAACGTGCTGTTGCTGATGGAGGTGTACCCGGCCGGTGAAGAGCCGATTCCGGGCGCCGACAGCCGCAAGCTGTGCAACAGCATTCGTCAGCGTGGCCAGTTGGACCCGATCTACATCGAACGTGGTGTGGACCTGGCACCGATCGTCAAGCCGCTGCTGCGGGCCGGTGACATTTTGCTGTGCCAGGGTGCCGGTGACATTGGTGGCCTTGCCCCTAAATTGCTGGCGAGCCCGCTGTTCGCTGCTGCCAAGGGGAAGTCGAAATGATCACGAACTACGACTCCCTGTTCTCCACTATCGCGCCTGCCGATTTCGGCCGCGTGGCCGTGTTGTTCGGCGGCAAGAGCGCCGAGCGCGAAGTGTCGCTCAAGTCCGGCAATGCCGTGCTTGAAGCGCTGCAAAGCGCCGGCGTAAACGCCTTCGGTATCGATGTGGGCGATGACTTCCTCGCCCGCTTGCAGGCCGAGAAGATCGACCGTGCCTTCATCATCCTGCACGGCCGTGGCGGTGAAGACGGCAGCATGCAAGGCTTGTTGGAATGCGCTGGCATCCCTTACACCGGCAGCGGCATTCTCGCGTCGGCGCTGGCGATGGACAAGTTGCGCACCAAGCAGGTGTGGCACAGCCTGGGCATTCCAACCCCGCGTCACAGTGTTCTGTGCAGCGAAGACGATTGTATTTCTGCAGCCAAGGAACTGGGCCTGCCTTTGATCGTCAAACCTGCCCATGAAGGCTCCAGTATCGGCATGGCTAAAGTGAACTCGGCCGCCGAATTGATCGACGCATGGAAAGCGGCAAGTACCTACGATTCGCAAGTGTTGGTGGAACAGTGGATCCAGGGTCCCGAGTACACCATCGCCACCCTGCGTGGCCAGGTATTGCCGCCTATCGCATTGGGCACGCCCCACACCTTTTACGACTACGACGCCAAGTACCTGGCTTCCGATACCCAGTACCGGATCCCATGTGGCCTTGATGCAAACAAAGAACAGGAATTGATCAACCTCACGGCGAAAGCCTGTGAGGCGCTGGGTATCGCCGGTTGGGCGCGCGCAGACGTGATGCAGGATGACCAAGGGAATTTCTGGTTCCTGGAAGTCAACACCGCACCGGGCATGACCGACCACAGCCTGGTACCTATGGCAGCCCGTGCGGCCGGTTTGGACTTCCAGCAGTTGGTGCTGGCGATCCTGGCCGACAGCATTGAGCCAAGAGGCTAAGGACATGAAAGGCGCATCGCTTCGTCATCAGCCCCCACAAGCACCGAGCCGCAAGCCGGTGCCACGGGGTGCCAGCCGAATGGTGGCTAAAGAGCCGATGTCGGCGCGCCTGCCGAAAGCCAACTTTGGTTTCCTCAAGGCGTTGTTCTGGCCGGTGTTGCTGGTGGTGTTGGGCTTCGGCACGTATGAGGGCGCGCAGCGGCTGTTGCCGTATGCCGACCGGCCGATCACCAAGATCAGCGTGCAGGGCGATTTGAGCTACATCAGCCAGCAAGCGGTGCAGCAGCGCATCGGCCCGTACCTGGCCGCGAGCTTCTTCACCATCGACCTGGCCGGTATGCGCGCAGAGCTGGAACAGATGCCGTGGATCGCCCACGCCGAAGTCCGCCGTGTCTGGCCGGACCAGGTGACGATCCGCCTGGAAGAACAACTGCCCGTGGCCCGCTGGGGTGAAGAGGCGCTGTTGAACAACCAGGGGCAGGCGTTCACCCCGCGTGAGTTGGCCAACTACGAGCACCTGCCGCAGTTGTTCGGGCCGCAGCGGGCGCAGCAGCAAGTCATGCAGCAGTACCAGGCCTTGAGCCAGATGCTGCGGCCGATGGGCTTCTCCATTGCACGCCTGGAACTGCGTGAACGGGGTAGCTGGTTTTTGACGACCGGGGCAGGCAGTTCCGGCCCGGGCATCCAGTTGTTGCTGGGACGCGACCGCTTGGTGGAGAAGATGCGCCGCTTCATTGCCATCTACGACAAGACCTTGAAAGAACAGATTACGAACATTGCGAGCGTCGACCTGCGTTACGCCAACGGCCTTGCCGTCGGCTGGCGTGAACCGGCTGCGCCCACGGCAGCGCAACCCGCTGTCGCGAAGAATTAAGAAGAGGCAGGACCCATGGCAAACGTGCAAAGCGGCAAAATGATCGTCGGTCTCGATATCGGCACCTCCAAGGTGGTGGCGCTGGTGGGCGAGGTCGGGGAAGACGGCGTGATCGAGATCGTCGGTATTGGCACGCATCCGTCCCGGGGCCTGAAGAAGGGCGTGGTGGTGAACATCGAGTCCACCGTGCAGTCGATCCAGCGTGCTATCGAAGAAGCGCAGCTGATGGCCGGTTGCCGGATTCACTCGGCGTTCGTCGGCGTGGCCGGCAACCATATCCGCAGCCTGAACTCCCACGGCATCGTGGCGATCCGCGACCGCGAAGTCAGCGCCGCCGACCTTGAGCGCGTCCTTGACGCCGCCCAAGCCGTGGCGATCCCGGCTGACCAGCGCGTGCTGCACACCTTGCCGCAGGATTACGTGATCGATAACCAGGAAGGCGTCCGCGAGCCCCTGGGCATGTCGGGCGTGCGTCTGGAGGCCAAGGTCCACGTGGTGACCTGCGCCGTAAACGCTGCACAGAACATTGAAAAATGCGTGCGCCGCTGCGGTCTGGAAATCGACGACATTATTCTGGAGCAGCTTGCTTCCGCGTATTCGGTACTGACCGACGACGAAAAGGAACTGGGCGTGTGCCTGGTGGACATCGGCGGCGGCACCACTGACATCGCGATCTTCACCGAGGGTGCGATCCGTCACACCGCCGTGATCCCGATTGCGGGCGACCAGGTCACCAACGACATCGCCATGGCGTTGCGTACACCGACCCAGTACGCCGAAGAAATCAAGATCCGCTACGCCTGCGCCCTGGCCAAGCTGGCCGGTGCCGGCGAGACCATCAAGGTGCCGAGCGTGGGCGACCGTCCACCGCGCGAACTGTCGCGCCAGGCCTTGGCTGAAGTGGTCGAGCCGCGCTACGACGAGCTGTTCACCCTGATCCAGGCTGAACTGCGCCGCAGTGGCTACGAAGATTTGATCCCGGCCGGCATCGTGCTGACCGGTGGCACCTCGAAGATGGAAGGCGCGGTCGAACTGGCCGAGGAAATCTTCCACATGCCGGTTCGCCTGGGCGTGCCCCATGGTGTCAAAGGCCTGGGCGACGTAGTGCGCAACCCGATTTATTCCACCGGTGTGGGCTTGCTGTTGTACGGACTGCAAAAGCAGACCGACGGCATTTCCCTGTCGGGCCCGAGCATCCGTGACAGCTATCGCAGTGACGACGAGGCCAAGGCGCCGTTGTTCGAGCGGTTGCAGGCTTGGGTAAAAGGCAATTTCTAAAGATTTACCGCTACACCGCAACACAGAAAGAAGCAGTAGGCGAAAAAACTAGAGATAACGAAAGGAGAGGGAACATGTTCGAACTCGTAGACAACATCCCCGCCAGCCCGGTCATCAAAGTGATCGGTGTCGGCGGTGGCGGCGGCAACGCTGTCAACCATATGGTCAAGAGCAACATTGAAGGCGTTGAATTCATCTGCGCCAACACTGATGCCCAGGCGCTGAAAAGCATCGGCGCGCGGACCATCCTGCAATTGGGCACAGCCGTGACCAAAGGGCTCGGCGCTGGCGCCAACCCGGAAGTCGGCCGTCAAGCCGCCCTGGAAGACCGCGAGCGTATTGCCGAAGTGCTGCAAGGCACCAACATGGTGTTCATCACCACCGGCATGGGCGGCGGTACCGGTACCGGTGCAGCGCCGATCATTGCCGAAGTGGCCAAGGAAATGGGCATTCTGACGGTCGCAGTCGTGACCCGTCCGTTCCCGTTCGAAGGTCGCAAGCGTATGCAGATCGCCGACGAAGGCATCCGTCTGCTGTCTGAAAGCGTCGACTCGTTGATCACCATTCCCAACGAGAAGCTGCTGACCATCCTGGGCAAGGACGCAAGCCTGCTGTCCGCGTTCGCCAAGGCTGACGATGTGCTGGCCGGTGCCGTTCGCGGTATCTCCGACATCATCAAGCGCCCAGGCATGATCAACGTCGACTTTGCCGACGTACGTACTGTCATGAGCGAAATGGGCATGGCGATGATGGGCACTGGCTGCGCCAGCGGTCCGAACCGTGCGCGCGAAGCCACTGAAGCGGCCATCCGCAACCCGCTGCTGGAAGACGTGAACCTGCAAGGTGCACGCGGCATCCTGGTGAACATCACCGCCGGTCCTGACCTGTCCCTGGGTGAGTACTCCGACGTGGGTAGCATCATCGAAGCCTTCGCTTCCGAGCACGCGATGGTCAAAGTCGGTACCGTTATCGATCCAGACATGCGCGACGAACTGCACGTGACTGTGGTTGCTACCGGCCTGGGCGCGAAGATCGAGAAACCTGTCAAGGTCATCGACAACACCGTCCATACCAGCCACGCCAGCCAGTCGGCTGCAGCTCCAGCGCCTGTGCGCCCGGAAATGCCGTCGGTGAACTACCGTGACCTGGACCGTCCGACCGTGATGCGCAACCAGGCTCAGGCCGGTGCTGCGGCGTCCCGTAGCCCGAATCCGCAAGATGACCTGGACTACCTGGACATCCCGGCATTCCTGCGTCGTCAGGCCGATTGATGGAATGTATCAGGGCTATGAAGGTGATTGGTGTTCAGCAAAGGTCTGGTCTGCTATTATCGCCAGCCTTTGTTGATACCAGTTCGCAATTTGCGCTCAAGCGGTCCAAGCCATGATTAAACAACGCACCCTGAAGAATATTATCCGTGCCACAGGTGTAGGTCTGCACTCCGGGGAGAAGGTATACCTGACCCTCAAACCTGCACCTGTCGACACCGGCATCGTGTTTGTTCGTGCCGACCTGGACCCTGTGGTGCAGATTCCTGCTCGCGCGGAAAACGTTGGCGAAACCACGATGTCGACCACACTGGTCAACGGTGACGTCAAAGTGGACACGGTGGAGCACTTGCTCTCGGCCATGGCTGGCCTGGGCATCGATAACGCCTACGTCGAGCTCTCCGCGTCCGAAGTCCCTATCATGGATGGCAGCGCTGGACCCTTCGTATTCCTGATTCAATCTGCCGGCCTGGAAGAACAGGACGCAGCCAAGAAGTTCATACGCATTCTGCGGGAAGTGACAGTAGAAGACGGCGACAAGCGCGCCACCTTCGTCCCGTTCGAAGGCTTTAAAGTGAGCTTTGAGATCGATTTCGATCACCCGGTATTCCGTGACCGCACCCAAAGTGCAAGCGTGGATTTTTCCAGCACTTCGTTCGTAAAAGAAGTCAGCCGCGCCCGTACTTTTGGTTTCATGAGTGACATCGAGTACCTGCGCAAGCACAACCTCGCACTCGGCGGCAGCGTTGAAAACGCCATCGTGGTCGACGCGGATGGTGTACTGAACGAAGACGGCCTTCGCTACGAAGACGAATTCGTGAAGCACAAGATCCTCGATGCAATCGGTGACCTCTACCTGCTGGGCAATAGCCTGATAGGCGAGTTCAAAGGCTTCAAGTCGGGCCACGCCCTTAACAACCAGCTGCTGCGCAAGTTGATTGAGCAGACAGACGCTTGGGAAGTCGTGACCTTCGAAGATGCCAGCACCGCACCGATCTCTTACATGCGTCCCGTTGCGGCGGTGTAAGTAACAACTCTCTTTCTTTAGTTTTTAAAGGCTGCCTTCGGGTGGCCTTTTTTTTATGTGAAAAACCTTCAGAACACTGGAAATCCAAATGTGGGAGTGGACTTGCCCCCCTCCCACATTGGATTTGATTAACAATTAGAAGGTGGTGGCATCCACAATCCGGTTACGCCCACTGTGCTTGGCCTCATACAGCGCCTGGTCCGCACTCAGCAGTAACGCCTCCAGGGACATGCGGCTGCGTTTATCCCAAGTGCTCATGCCAATGCTCACGGTAATCGGCCGTTCGCTCCCCGCCACCCGTGGCAAATGCTCGACACTGCTGCGGATGTGCTCGGCGATCACCCAGGCACCTTTGGCATCGGTATGCGGCAGCACCACCGCAAACTCCTCGCCGCCATATCGCGCCGCCAGGTCGGCAGGGCGACGGATGTTGTTGCCGATCACTTGGGCCACCGTGCGCAGCGCTTCATCACCGCCCTGATGGCCATGGCGATCGTTGAACGCCTTGAAGTGGTCCACGTCGATCATCAGCAGCGTCAGCGACTCTGTTGAACGTTGGGCGCGGTCCCACTCCAGGCGCAGGCGCTCATCGAGGATGCGGCGGTTGGGCAGCCCGGTGAGGGCGTCAGTGGCTGCCAGTTCTGACAGCACCCGCTCTGCGCGGTAGCGGCGCCGCAGTTCACGACGCAGCATCCAGGCCAGCCACAACAGGCCTATACACAGGATGCCGGTGGCGCCGCTGGTCAGTAGCGCCGCGCGTTTCCAAGGGGCGAACACGTCTTGGCTGGACAGGGCCACCACCACGATCAATGGCAGCTCTCCGACGTTGGTAAAGGTGTACAGGCGCTCCTTGCCGCTGATGGCGGAGATCGCCTGGAAGCTGCCACTGCCTTCGAGCAGCATGCGTTTGAAATTCGGCCGCTCGCTCAGGTCCTTATCGATCATGTCGCGTTCGAGCAGCGGCTGCTGGGCCAGCAGAATGCCTTTTTTGTTGATCAGGTTGACGCTGCTGCCGTTGCCGATGGTCAGGGTGCTGAACAACTGGTCGAAATACGCCAGGCGCATGGTCGCCACCGCAACGCCGGCGAACTCTCCGTTGGGCCCTGACACGCGCCGACTGAATGCCATGCGCCAGACCTGGTCGCAATCGCAATGGATCTTGAACGGTCGACTGATGAACAAGCCGGCCTGGGCGTCCTGTGCATGTACCTGGAAATAGTCGCGGTTGGCAAAGTTACGCGGGCTGGGGTGCAAGGTTGAGGAGTCTGCAGTGACTGCGCCCTCCGCGTCCAACAACAGGACCTCGCCCTTGAAAGGCGCCGCCGTGGCCAGGTCAAACTGCACCAGGTGCTGGATATTCACATCCACCAGCGTCAGGTCTTCGCGTTGCTTGGCTGCGATCAAGCCTTTGAGCGCCAGGTCGTACAACTCGACGTTGCGCAGCACATCGGCATTGATCAGTTGGGCAATGTTGGTGGTCGAGCGCTTGGCCGCCTGCAGGGTGCTGGCGTGTTCACGGATCAGCAACGCCGCGACGATAATTACAATCAGGGCGACGGTGAGGCCGCTGCCCAGAATCAAAAACAACTCCGGATGTGCAGGCGAGGTACGAGCAGGGCGTTGACTCATCGGGCAGACTTCAGCGGTGTGAATGCTGGCAGTTTAGTTCTACCCGATGAAAAATAAATGCTGAGTTGGAAAGAAAGATCAGCAGGTCAGAAGACGTTGATGGGGTAGTCGACAATCACCCGGTACTCATCCACATCCCGGTCCACCGCCGAGTAGCCGTTACTGCCGCGGTTGGTCGCCCATTGAAAGCGCATTGCGAGGTCCTTGGCCTTGCCGCCCTGCACCACGTATTTCACGTCGATGTCCCGCTCCCAATGCTTGGCGTCTTTGCCATCGGCGCTGTACCAAGCGCTGTAGCCACGGCTTTGCCGGTCGACCTGGGTCAGGTCGGTCTTGCCGCTGATGTAGGACACGGCCGAGGTCAGGCCGGGCAGGCCCCAGCGTGCGAAGTCATAGGCGTACTTGAGCTTCCACGAGCGCTCGTTGGGGCCGTTGAAGTCCGAGTATTGCTGGGAGTTGTCCAGGTACACGCTGTCGCCCTGGGCGATGTAGTCGAATGGCGTGTTGCCGTTTACACGCTGGTAGGCGGCGGTGACGCTGTGGTTCCCCACGCCCACGGTGAAATGCAGGCTGTAGGTGTTGTTGTCGATATCCCCCAGCAACGACCGGCCGGTGTCCTGGGTGTGGTAGTAGTGCAGGCCCGGGTTGAGGCTGATCAGATCATTGAGCGCGTAGGTGTAGTCCAGGTCGTAGTAGTACTGGTGCCACACGTCCTTGAGTTCGGAGGCGTACAGGTTGCTGGTCAGGCCGGGAATACCGCTGAACGACACACCGGCCCAGTTCATATGCTGGCTGTCGGTGTTGCTCGGCAAAGCGCCGTAGCTGGTGCCGATGCGACGGTGACCGCTCTGGTTGTAGAGCTTGGTGAAACTGGCCTGGCCGCCTTCGAACATCCAGCCGTCGAAGCTGTGGTTGTTCAGGTTCACGCCTCGGAACGTCTGCGGCAGCATGCGGGTCTGGCCGCCCGCGATGACCGGGTTGTTGAGGAACAGGTCACCGGCTTTCAGCTCGGTATCAAAGGCGCGCACCTTCAAGGTGCCACCGGCCGTGGAGAACGATCCGGGCGCTTTGCCGCTGCCGTCAGTGCTGCCGTAGGGGAGAATGCTGGAACCGTCAGTGCCCCCACCGCCGTCGAGCTTGAGGCCGAGCATGGCGTGGGCATCCAGGCCGAAGCCGACGGTGCCTTGGGTGTAGCCGGATTCGAACGTACCGAGGAAGCCCTGGCCCCACTCCTTGCTGTCATCGGTATGAGTGTCGCGTCGGTCGCGGTTCATGTAGTAGTTGCGGGTGTTGATGTTGAGGTGCGAGCCCTCGATGAAACCTTCAGTGGGGGGAGCGTCTGCCGCGTGGGCAAGGGGGACGATAGTTGCTGCAATCGCGAGGAATAACGGGGTCAGCGTCAGCGAGTTCTTCACCGGTAAAGCTCCTTTGGTCAATCGAAAACGGCCAATGTCGTGGGGGTGTGCCTGGCCTTTTTTACGGCAAAAAAAAGCCGCTGATATCAGCGGCTTTAAGACAGATTCCCAGTGTAGAGCCCTGGAAATAAGTCGAGGGAAATTCGGGTAAGCGGGTAGGTGTCTTTGCCGTAGCGCTCGTCGATGCGTCAAATTAACGCAGGCGGGCGGTGTGATACAGAGTGTAACAAGAGAATGACTGTTGCCCAAATCGCAACAGTTTGATGGTGGTGTACATATCCGTTGCTGCGGTAACGGCGGCTTAGGGTTCCGCTCTTACAGCGGGTCACTTTTGGAAGGACCCAAAAGTAACCAAAAGGTCCTCGCCCCACCACTCGGTGCCTCGCCTAGGCTCGGCATGCCCGTAATCCGACATTGATTTGGGGGGCCGCCGCCACGCGCCATCCATGGCGCAGGGCGGCTAAACCGGCATCCCTGCCGGTTTACCCCCCAAATCAATATCGGATTCCGGCCATCGTGGTTGACGGGGCGATCTCAGATCAAAATCAAAATCAAAAGCAGAGCACGGCGGCCTGGTAGCCGACCTGAGTGGTTAGATCAAAAGCGGGTTGCTCTGCTCTGTTGTTGATCTGGCTCTTAGATCCTTGTCGCTGACGAAGTCAGCGGTCTTTTGATCTGCGCTTTTGATTGTGATCTTGATCTTAGGCGCCCCGTTAAACACGCTGGCCGAACGCAGGCTTGAATCCGTGGGTAACCCGGCAGGACGCCGGGTTAGCCGCGCTGGGCCAAGGATGGCCCATCGCGGCGGCCCACGGATTCAAGCCTTCGTTCGGGCACACCGAGCCTAAGCGAGGTGCCGAGTGTTGGGGCATGAGCCCTTTGGTTACTTTGGGGCTTTTCCAAAGTGACCCGCCGTAAGGGCGGAACCAATACCCGCCGTTACCCAAACAACGGATATGTACACAACCTCAGCCTAAACGGGCAGCGTAATCCCAAACGTATTCCCACCCCCCTCACTACGCACAAACACATCCCCCCCGTGCATCAGCGCAATTGCCTTGACGATCGCCAATCCCAACCCATGATTCGCCCCGCTGTTACTGCGCGACGCGTCCACCCGATAAAACCGCTCAAACAACCGCGGCAGATGCTCACTGGCGATCTCATCACCCGGGTTGGTCACCCCAATCGCCACAAACTGCTCCTGCACCTCGATATTCACCTCAATGACCCGCCCCGGCGCCGTGTGCTGCACCGCGTTGCTCAACAGGTTGATCAGCGCCCGGCGCAGGTGGGCTTTTTCGATCTGTACCTGCGCGTCACCGTGCACCTGAACCCGCACCTGGGCGTCTTCGAGAATGAAATCCAGATAGTCGAGGGTGGTGGCCACTTCATCGGCCAGGGAGCTTTCGATCAGCTTGGTAGCCTTGCTGCCCTGGTCGGCGCTGGCGAGGAAGAGCATGTCGTTGATGATCGAACGCAAGCGTTCCAGCTCCTCCAGGTTCGACTCCAGCACTTCCAGATAATGCTCGGCCGAGCGCCCTCGGGTCAGCGCCACTTGGGTCTGCCCAATCAGGTTGGTCAGCGGCGAGCGCAGTTCATGGGCCACGTCGGCATTGAAGGACTCCAGGCGCGAGTAGGCCTGCTCAACCCGGTCGAGGGTGGAGTTGAAGGAATTGACGAATTGCTTGAGTTCCGGCGGCAATGGCGCCAGTTGCAGCCGTCCGGAGAGTTTGGGCGGCGCAAGTTTGCGCGCTTCATCCGAGAGTTTGCCCAGGGGCTTGAGACCAATGCGCGACACCCAGAACCCCAGCAGCGCAGCCAGCACCACGCCCACCAGCGCCAGGCTGATCAGTGCCACCAGCAAGTGATGCTGGGTGGCGCGGAAGTTCTCGGTGTCGATGGCAATCATGAAGCGCAACGGCGGGCGTTGGTCCTTGGCGGGAAACTGGCTCACCAGCACTTTGAACGGATGAGAATGGCCAGGCAGGTGTAAATCGCGCTTGCCGCTGGGGCCCTCGGCGAAGGCGCGGATCTGCGCATCCGGCTCACCGTATTCGTAGCTCGGATCACTGCTGACCACCCAGAAGCGGATGCGCTTGTCTTCCTCACTCAAGAGTTTGAGTTTGGCCCTGATCTTCAGCCAATGGTCCGGCGTCCCGAAGCGGTTGATCGAAGACTCCAGCACGCTGTAGCGCGCATCCAGCTCTGCGCCCGGCAATAAACCGAGACTGCGGTCGACCTGCTGGTACAGCGCTCCGCCGATCAACACAAAGATCAGCAGCGCCACCAGGGTGAACATGCCGCTCAGGCGCAGGGCGATGGAATTAGACGACACTGCGGTTCTCCAGCACGTAACCCATGCCGCGAATGGTGTGCAGCAGTTTGTGGTCGAACGGCCCATCCAGCTTGGCGCGCAGGCGCTTGATCGCGACCTCGACCACGTTGGCGTCGCTGTCGAAATTGATGTCCCAGACCATCTCCGCAATCGCCGTCTTGGACAGGATTTCACCCTGGCGCCGCGCCAGCACGCTGAGCAGCGAGAACTCCTTGGCGGTCAGATCCAGACGCACGCCATTGCGGCTGGCCTTGCGGCTGATCAGGTCGATCCACAGGTCGGCGACGGTGACCTGCACCGGCTCATGGCCGCCGCTACGCCGGGTCAGGGCTTGCAGGCGCGCCACCAGTTCGAGGAATGAAAACGGCTTGCCCAGGTAATCATCGGCGCCTTCGCGCAGCCCGCGAATGCGGTCTTCCACGCGCTCGCGGGCGGTGAGCATGATCACCGGCGTCTGCTTGCGTGCACGCAAGGCGCGCAGCACACCAAAGCCGTCGAGACCGGGCAGCATCACGTCGAGCACGATCACTGCGTAATCGTTCTCCAGCGCCAGGTGCAGTCCCTCGACACCTTCGCGGGCCACGTCGACGGTGTAGCCCTGTTCCGTCAGGCCGCGGTGCAGGTAGTCGGCGGTTTTTTCTTCATCTTCAACAATCAGTACGCGCATGACCCGCCTCAATATGTGGTCGCCAGCTCGGCAGCTGGTTTGGGCCGGTGGAAAAATCGCTCAAGGTACAAGTATATGACCGGCGTGGTGAACAGCGTCAGCGCCTGGCTCACCAGCAGGCCGCCGACCACGGCGATCCCCAGCGGCTGGCGCATTTCTGCGCCGGGGCCGCTGCCGAGCATCAGCGGCACTGCGCCGAGCAGGGCGGCGAGGGTGGTCATGATGATCGGGCGGAACCGCGTCACGCAGGCTTCGTAGATTGCTTCTTGCGGCGGCAAGCCACGCACGCGCTGGGCTTCCAGGGCGAAGTCGATCATCAGGATGCCGTTTTTCTTCACAATGCCGATCAGCAGCACCAGGCCGATCAGGGCCATGATCGAAAAGTCCTGGCCCATCAACCACAGCATGATCAACGCGCCCAAACCGGCCGAAGGCAAGGTGGAAATAATCGTCAGCGGGTGCACGAAGCTCTCATACAGCACCCCCAGAATGATGTAGACCGCCACCAGCGCCGCAAGGATCAGCCACGGCTGGCTGGCCAACGAGCTCTGGAACGCCTGGGCCGCGCCCTGGAAATTGCCGATGAGGGTCGCCGGCATGCCGATTTCATTCTTGGCCTGGTTGAGCATGATCACCGCATCACCCAGTGCCACGCCGGGCGCCAGGTTGAACGACAGGTTGGCGGCCGGGAACATGCCGTCATGGCTGATGGACAACGGCCCCACGGTGGGTGGGTCAACCTTGGCCAGCGCCGACAGCGGCACCATCTCGTTGGTCAGCGGTGAGCGCAGGTAGAAGTAGTTCAGGCTCTCGGCCTTGCCGCGTTGTTGGCTGTCCAGCTCCAGTACCACCTGGTACTGGTTGATCTCGGTCTGGAACTCGTTGATCTGGCGCTGGCCGAAGGCGTCATACAGCGCCTGGTCGACATCGGTGGCGGTCAGGCCAAAGCGCGCGGCGGCCTGACGGTCGATGCTGATGTGGGTAATGCTGCCGCCCAGTTGCAGGTCGTTGGACAGGTCGCGGAACGCCGGGTTGGCGCGCAGTTTTTCGGTGAGGCGCTGGGTCCAGGTGTTGAGCGTCGGGCCGTCGTTGCTCTTGAGCACGTATTGGTACTGGGCACGGCTGGGGCCGGAGCTGAGGTTGATGTCCTGGCCGGCGCGCAGGTACAGCACGATGCCCGGCACCTTGGCCAGTTTCGGGCGGATGCGGTCGATGAACTGGCTGGCGGAGACATCACGATCACCCCGATCCTTCAGTGCAATCCAGAAGCGGCCGTTGGCGATGGTCTGGTTGCTGCCCGTCACGCCCACCGAATGGGAAAACGCCAGTACCGCCGGGTCATCCTTGACGATCTCGGCCAGGGCCTTGTGCTTGGCGACCATGTCCGGGTACGACACATCGGCTGCGGCTTCGCTGGTGCCGAGCACAAAGCCGGTGTCCTGCACCGGAAAGAATCCCTTGGGAATAAACACGTAACCGACAACCGCCAGGGCCAGGGTCACCACGAAAATTGCCGCCATGGTGCGTTGATGGGCCAGTGCGCGGCGCAGGTTGCGCGCGTAGCCGGCGAGCAGGCGTTCGCTGAAACCGGGTTTGCCGTGGGCAGGGTGGGTCGGGGCGCGCATGAACAGCGCGGCCAGGGTTGGCGCGAGGGTCAAGGACACCACCACTGAAATCAGGATGGTCGAGGTCGCCGTCAGGGCGAACTCCTTGAACAGCCGTCCGACTACGCCGCCCATGAACAGCAGCGGAATAAACGCCGCCACCAGCGAGAAGCTGATGGACACCACCGTAAAGCCAATCTCGCCCGCGCCCTTGATCGCCGCTGCGCGTTTGTCGAGGCCTGCTTCCAGATGGCGGTGGATGTTCTCCACCACCACGATGGCGTCGTCCACCACAAAGCCCACGCTGATCACAATCGCCACCAAGGTCAGGTTGTTCAGGCTGAACCCCATCAGGTACATCAGCGCAAAACTGGCGACCAGCGACACACCCAGCACGCTGGACACGATCAGCGTCGCCGAGAGTTGGCGCAGGAACAGCGCCATCACTGCTACCACCAGCAGGATCGCGATCAGCAGCGTCACTTCCACTTCATGCAGCGAGGCACGGATGGTCTTGGTGCGGTCGGTCAGCACACTGACCTGCACCGACGCCGGCAGCATGCCTTGCAGGCGCGGCAGTTCGGCCTGGATGCGGTCCACGGTCTCGACGATGTTCGCGCCGGGCTGGCGCGAGATCACCAGGTTCACGCCGGGCGTATCCCCGGACCACGCTTGCACGTAGGCGTTTTCCGAACCGTTGATGACTTTGGCGATATCGCGCAGTTGAACCGGTGCACCATCCTTGTAGGACACGATCAGTTGGGCGTAATCCTCCGGGTGGAACAACTGGTCGTTGGTCGACAGAGTCGACACGCTGTTCTCCCCGTAGATCGCGCCCTTGGCCAGGTTGAGGCTCGATTGCTGGATCGCCAGGCGCACATCGGCCAAGGTCAGGCCGATGGCGGCGAGTTTGTCGGGCGAGGCCTGCACGCGGATCGCCGGGCGTTGCTGGCCGGTGATGTTGATCTGGCCGACGCCGTCGATCTGGCTGATCTGCCGCGCCAGCAGGGTTTCCACGTAGTCGCTCAGCTCGGTACTGGGCATGCTGGCGGAGCTGACGCTGAGGATCAGCACCGGGCTGTCCGCCGGGTTGACCTTCTTCCAGGTCGGCAGGCTCGGCATATCGCTGGGCAGCTTGCCCGACGCCGTGTTGATCGCCGCCTGCACTTCCTGGGCGGCAGTGTCGATGCTCTTGTCGAGGGTGAATTGCAGGGTCAGCAGGCTTGAGCCCAAGGCACTGCTGGAGGTCATCTGGGTCATGCCGGGGATGGCGCTGAATTGCACTTCCAGCGGCGTAGCCACCGATGAGGCCATGGTGTCCGGGCTGGCGCCGGGCAATTGCGCGGTGACCTGGATCGTCGGAAATTCCGCCTCCGGCAGTGGGGCGATGGCCAGGCGCGGGAAGGCAATCATCCCGAGCAGCACCAGGGCGAAGGTCAGCAACAGCGTGGCGACCGGGTGGTCGACGCACCAGGCCGACGGCGAACGGCTACCGGTCATGGCTGCACCTTGGCATCGACGGTCTGGATCACCTGCGGCGGCTCCTTGAGCACGTCCACCTGGGCACCGGCCTTGAGCCGCGACTGGCCATCGCTGACCAGCACATCACCGGCCTGCACACCCTTGATGATGTTCACGTCGCTGTTTTGGTAAGTGACCTGCACCGGTACCACCTCAACCTTGTCGCCGTTGAGCCGGTACACGAAGTGCGAGTCCAGGCCGCGTTGCACTACGGTCGGCGGCACCACCAGCGCGTTTTTGTCGAGGGCGACCTGGATCTTGATGGTCACCAATTGCCCCGGCCACAGGCGCTGGGAAGCGTTGTTGAACTCGGCCTTGGCGCGCAGGGTGCCGGTGGTGGAGCTGATCTGGTTGTCGATCAGGCTCAAATGGCCTTCACCGAGCAAGTCACCGGTCTGGCCGTCGGTGTCGGCGCCCAGGTAGGCGTCGACGCTGGCCGGGGTGGTTGCAGCGATCAAGCCTTGCAGGGTCGGCAGCATCTGTTGCGGTAGCGAGAACTCAACGGCAATCGGGTCGATCTGGGTCACGGAGAACAAGCCCTGCGTATCGCTGGTGCGCAGGAAATTGCCTGCGTCCACATTACGAATACCCACGCGGCCACTGACGGGAGAGCGGATCTGGGTGTAGGAAAGCTGTACCTGGGCCGAATCGATGGCGGCCTGGTTGCCTTGGACGGTGGCTTTGAGTTGGTTGACCAAGGCTTGTTGCTGGTCATAGGTCTGCTTGGACACGCCGTCGTCGACGCTCAATTCCTTGTAGCGCTTGAGGTTGACCAAGGCCACCTGCAATTGCGCCTGGCTCTCGCCCAGTTGCGCCTTGGCCTGGTCGAGGCTGGCGCGGATCGAGCGGTCATCGATGGTCGCCAGCAGGTCGCCGGCCTTGACCCGTTGGCCTTCCTTGACCAGCAATTGGGTGAGAATGCCGTCGACTTGCGGACGAATCACCACGCTGTGCAGCGATAACACCGTGCCGATGCCGCTGACAAATCGCGGGATATCCTGTTGCGCCACGCTCACCACCCGGACCGGGATTGCGCTCGGTACTGCCAGCTTGGCCTTGGCCGGCCGGGTCAGCGCCCAGGCTGCAATCGCCGCGACCACGACGACACCCACAATCAGGGCGGTTTTTCGTTGAATCTGCATGGGTGAGGCGCCGGGGGCAAAGGATGGGGAGAGTGAGCGGTCTTTATAGCCCTTTAACCCGGTCAGCACGGTGACTGCTAACTGACAGCGCTGTCAGCAAACTCCGACCATTCGTACAGGCGGTGGTTAAAGATCTGAGGCGCGCAGGTATACTGCGCGCCACTGTGGCCCGCAAGCCGGCCCCGCATCATTTTTTGCACGCTCCGGAGCTTCCATGACTTCCCCGACACAACCCTCTGTTGAAGCGACCGACATCGTCGATCCGGCCAGCGCCGAAAGCGTTGAAAAAGCCGAGATCCCGGCGTTCAAGTTTCCGTTCAAGCCGGGTGAGCTGGCCGGGGCCAAGAATGTCGCCCAGCCTTGGTACAAAAACGGCGCCAAGAATGGCCACACCAAGTCACCGGGCATGGCACCACCGGGCACTCGTCGTTCGATGGGTAAACGCTGAGATTAACCCGTTGCACGTCGTGTCGACTGTTGCCTACAGCCTCCGCTGATATTTCTGATTGCAGGTCTACAGCCCTTTCTTGAAAGCTTGCACCGCCTTTGCTCTGTCCCCGTGATTCAAGGGGGAACAGGGCGGCGCTGGTCTTTCCGGAAAAGGACGTTTCCCGTGGCCCTGATACACATCTGTGTCATGTTTGCCCTGTTGCTTTCGGCTGATGCGCTCGCGGCCGCTGATCAACCGCGTCGCGAAATTCGTTTTGGGGTTGCTGCGCAATTCCCACCCTTCCAGAGCCGCAACCCGCAAGGGCAGTTGGTAGGCTTGAACATCGAGCTGGGCAATGCCCTGTGCGTGCAGTTGAATGCACGTTGCGTCTGGGTCGATCAGGTGCTTGTCGAAGACTTTCCCGCCCTCGAAGCCAGAAAATTCGACGCAATCATGGGGATGGCACCTACGCTGGAGCGGCGGCGTTCGGTCAGCTTCACCGATCACCTCTACCCCTTTACCACACGCCTGGTGGGCCGCAGCACATCCGGCCTGCTGCCCCAAGTAAAGTCGCTCAAGGGCAAGCGGATCGGCGTATTGCTGGGGAGCAACCGTGAAGCCTTTGCCCGGACGAAGTGGGCGCGCCGGGGCGTCATCATCAAGAGCTTCTGGCTCAATGACGATCTGGTGCGCAGTCTGGTGGCCGGCGAAATCGACGCAACCTTGCAAGGCACCGTAGAAATCCGTGAAGCCTTGCTCGACACCGACGAAGGCCGGGATTTTGACTTCCTCGGCCCACCCATTTCGGCGCCGCTGCTCGGCGATGGTGTAGCGATTGCGGTGCGTAAGCCCGACACCGCATTGCGCCAGGAGCTTAACTGCGCCCTCGAACAGTTGAAGCAGAGTGGTGAGTACCAGCGGATCATTCAATCCTACCGACTGGACGCTGCTCCCGCTGCGTCATGATGGCCAATAAGGCCTACGCAGCCCGCAACGAGATAAACGCATAATTGGCCGGCACCTGCGTGGCAATCTGCGCCCCTGCATCGAGTATCTGCTCGGCGATGTCCAGCCCGGATACATGAAACACCCATTCATTGGCCACGCGCGGCTGCTCAACCGCCAACTCGATCGCCTGGGCAAATGCGCCCATGTCCGGCAAGTACGCGGTAAACCCATCACCCTTGAGCGCCGTGGTGCGAATGCCCAGCAAGGCGCACACCGCTTCCTTGGTCTGCACATCGTCGCGGTCGGCCTGGCGCGAACGCTGGATCAGTATCGCGAGTTCCGGGTCCACCAGTCCGCCGCCGACGATCAGCGCGGGGCCCTGCTCCCATGATTCCGGCGGGCAATCCTTGGCGGCAGGGTTGAGCGGGATATGCGGGTTGATCTCCATCGGGTAGATGCGGCACACCAATGGGCGACGCTCATAGATGCGGCACAGGTTGTCTTCGTCAAGATTCCGGCAGCGTCCGGCGTTATAGGCGGCAAAGGTAATGGCCACAAACGCTTCGGTGCTGCCGCTGGGCACCACCACCGAACGGCGCTCGGCATGCTCGCGTTGCAGTGGGGGCAGGCCCAGTCCGTTACCGAGGAATCCCTCTACCAGAACAATGACGTTACCGCCGTCCGCCGCCCACATACGGGCTTCGGCAAGGGTCAGGGGGACGTGATGGTCGCTGCAGCATTTACCGCAACCAACGCAGGAAAAATGAGTGTTCATGGCGGATCTGTTACCAGGCTAGGTCAGAGGGCACGCAATCACGGTGACGGGTTTTTACCTCTTTGCACCGGTATGGCAGTCTGGAAGCAAGTTATGCGCCAGCGCCTGTCAGTCCTCTGCGACGACATCCCGCAGTACAAACACCATGCCTGCGCTTTCATACAGATGCCGGGCGCGCAGGTTGCTCTCCAGCACCTTGAGGTCCACATAGGGTTCGCCGCGTTGCTTGAACACCTGGAAAGTGTGCAGCAACAACGCGCGGCCCAGCCCCTGGCCTTGGGCGCACGGATGTATGGAGAGGTTCTTGATAAAGGCGCTGGTCCAGCACTGGGCCACGCCGAGAATACCGTCGGCGTTGCTGGCGACCAGGCACAGCGAGGGGTCGAATTCGGCATCAGTGACGAACTGTTGTCGCCATTCATCCAGGCTGGCGACACGGCCGCCGCCCTGCTCCTGGGTCATGCTCAGTACGGCGTGAATCGCCGGCGCCAGATCGGCACGGTAGTGGTCCAGCACGGTCCCTGCCGGCCATTGTGGCGCGGGCAGGCCGCCGGTGAGGTCGCGGCGCAGCAGTTGGTAATACGCCGCCATCGATTACAGGCCCTGTTGCGCCACGGTTTGCGCGGCCACCACCAGGCATTTGGTCAGCTCAGGGGAGGAGAACTTGGTCAGTACCGCATTGGCACCGGCCAGGCGCGCCTTTTCACTGTTCATCGCGCTATCCAGGGACGTGTGCAGCAATATGTACAGGTGCTGGAAGTCCGGCGTTTCACGCAGCGTGCGGGTGAGGGCGTAACCGTCCATTTCGGACATCTCGATATCCGAAACCACCACATTGATCTGCGCGGCAGTGCCTTGCAGCTCCAGCAGTACATCGATGGCTTCCTTGGCACTGCGCGCCGTGTGGCAGGTCAGGCCGAGGTTGCGCAGGGTATGCACGGACTGCTGCAGGGCGACCTGGCTGTCATCCACCACCAGGATTCGCGCATTGCCGAGCACTTCAGCTTCTTCCATGGTCAGGTCGGTCGGCGCCGCTTCAATCGGTGCCGGCGCGATGCCGTGGATGACTTTTTCGATATCCAGCACCTGCACCAGGCCGCCTTCCACCTGAGTCACCCCAGTGATGAATGCACGGTTGCCGCCGGAGCCGTAGGGCGGTGGGCGGATGTCAGTCGTCAGGCAGTGCACGATCTTGCTCACGGCCTGCACATGCAGGCCCTGTTTGGAGCGGCTCACGTCGGTGACGATCAGGCAGCCGCCGTCTGGATCTTCCAGAGGGCGTTCACCCAAGGCGCGGCTGAGGTCGATCACCGACAGCGAGGCACCGCGCAGGGTGGCGATGCCTTTGACGTTAGGGTGCGACTCCGGCAGCTTGGTCAGCGGCGGGCAAGGAATGATTTCGCTGACTTTCAGCAGGTTGATGGCCATCAGCTTGCCGCTGCGCAAGGTAAAGAGCAGAAGCGAGAGGGAGTCTGCGCGGGCTTTGGTGGTGGACATAAAAACCTTCTGTGGATCAGGGATGACGATCTTCTATGGAAGGTTATCGACGTGAACACAGAAAACTGTAGGCGCCTTGCTTGTTGTTGCTCGCGCTGGAGTGCGCAGCGCTCCCAGGCTTTTGGGGCCGCTTCGCAGCCGAGCGGGAGCAAGCTCCCTCGCCACCGTTCGTGCCTACTGTCTTAGCCCTTCCACACCTGTGGGTTCACCAGATCCTGTGGGCGCTGGCCCAGCAGCGCGCTGCGCAGGTTGTCCAGGGCCCGGTTGGCCATGGCTTCGCGGGTCTCGTGGGTCGCCGAGCCGATGTGCGGCAGGGTCACCGCATTGCTCAGCTGGAACAACGGGGATTGCGCCAGTGGCTCTTGCTCGTACACATCCAGCCCGGCGCCCCGAATGGTCTGGTTCTGCAAGGCCTGGATCAGCGCCGGCTCGTCCACCACCGGGCCACGGGAGATGTTGATCAGGATCGCGCTGGATTTCATCAGCCCCAGCTCGCGGGTGCTGATCAGGTGACGGGTCTTGTCGCTGAGCGGCACCACCAGGCAGACGAAATCCGCCTCGGCCAGCAACTGGTCCAGGCTGCGCCACTGTGCGCCCAGCGCTTGTTCAAGTTCAAGCTTGCGGCTGTTGCCGCTATACAGGATCGGCATGTTGAAGCCCAGGCGCCCGCGACGAGCCACGGCCGCGCCGATATTGCCCATGCCGACGATGCCCAGGGTCTTGCCGTGCACATCGCAGCCAAACAAGGGGGCGCCAACGCTGGCTTTCCACTGGCCGGCCTTGGTCCAGGCGTCCAGTTCGGCTACCCGGCGTGCGCTGCTCATCAGCAGGGCGAAGGCCAGGTCGGCGGTACTTTCGGTGAGCACGTCGGGGGTGTTGGTCAGCATGATCCCGCGCTCGTTGAAGTACGGCACGTCGTAGTTGTCGTAGCCCACCGACACGCTGGACACCACCTCCAGCTTGCTCGCGCCTTCGAGCTGCGCACGGCCCAGCTTGCGACCCACGCCAATCAGGCCGTGGGCGTGGGGCAGGGCTTCGTTGAATTGCGCATTGATGTCACCCAGCTTGGGGTTGGGCGCGATCACCTCGAAATCCTGTTGCAGGCGTTCGATCATTGGCGGGGTGACGCGGCTGAAGGCGAGGACAGTCTTTTTCATGGCAGGCGGGCTCATCGACTACGGAAGAATGCCAAGCAAGCTAACATTCTTGCCCGCAATTGTCAGGACACCGCAGATCTAAAGCGGGCAGTGAAATTCGCCTGGTAGAAATCAGTTCGCCAACCGCGCGCCGCTGAGGCTGCCACTCAATTCATACGCCACCAACTCCGCCTGATGCGCCGCCAGAATCTCCGGCAACGAGCCACGCAGGTATTCCACCCAGGTCTTGATCTTCGCATCCAGGTACTGGCGCGATGGGTAGATGGCGTACAGGTTCAATTCCTGGGAGCGGTAGTTGGGCATCACCCGCACCAGCGTGCCATTGCGCAAGCCTTCGATGGCCGCATACACCGGCAACAGGCCGATGCCCATGCCGCTGGTGATCGCGGTTTTCATCGCGTCGGCCGAGTTGACCAGGAATGGCGAGGTGTTGATCGCCACGCTTTCCTGGCCTTCCGGGCCGTTGAAGGTCCACTTGTCCAACTGAATCACCGGGCTGACCAGGCGCAGGCAGGCGTGGTTTAGCAGATCATGGGGGCGGTGGGCACAGCCCTTGGCCTTGACGTAATCCGGCGAGGCGCAGGCGATGCTGTAGGTGATGCCCAGGCGTTGGGACACAAACCCCGAGTCCGGCAGCTCGCTGGCCAGTACGATGGACACGTCGTAGCCTTCGTCGAGCAGGTCCGGCACGCGGTTGGCCAGGGTCAGGTCGAAGGTTACGTCCGGGTGGGTGCGGCGGTAGCGGGCGATCGCGTCGATGACGAAATGCTGGCCAATCCCGGTCATGGTGTGCACTTTCAATTGCCCGGCGGGGCGTGCGTGGGCGTCGCTGGCTTCGGCCTCGGCTTCTTCGACATAGGCGAGGATCTGTTCACAGCGCAGCAGGTAGCGTTTGCCGGCTTCGGTGAGGGCAATGCGCCGGGTGGTGCGGTTGAGCAGGCGGGTTTGCAGATGGGCCTCCAGATTGGAGACCGCGCGCGAGACGTTGGCCGTGGTGGTGTCCAGTTGCGCGGCGGCGGCGGTGAAGCTACCCGCTTCGGCCACACAACTGAAGGCGCGCATGTTTTGCAAGGTGTCCATGGAGTGTTCTCAGGGGAGATAGCAAATTGTGACATGAAGTTGCGCGAAGGTGTGTATCCGCTGGCCACTGCTCTTCCTGGGCATAAGCCTCCATGGCTCAAGACAAGGTCCAGGCCTTACTGACGTTCGCCTCATAGTGCGGCAGGTATTCCACCACCAGATGATTGAATGCCTCCCGCGCCTGGCTGCGGTTTTCAGCGGTAGGTGCTTGCAAGGCGGTCTGTGCATGTTGCGTCAGGGTTTCGACCGCCTGGGTCAGTGCCGGGCTGACGCGCTTGAGCGCATCCAGTTCTGCGCTCAACACCGCACCGTGTGCCTGTCGGGCGATGGTGTCGAGTAACCCATGCAGGTCATTGGCATGCCGCTGTACGTAATCATCCCAACCCGATCGTTGCCCAGGGGCGCCCAGGTAGCGGCGGGCGATTGGCAGCAGGTGATCCAGCGACTCGCTGCCCAATTGTTCCCGGACTAGGGTCTGGCGTGTGCGCAGGGACTGCGCTTCAACACCGCTTAAGTGCTCAAGCCTCTCTGGAAGCGCCAAGTCGCGGGATTTGTTCACCGTGTAGCGGGTGAGCAGCACCACCGGCTCTCCATGTTTGATCTTGACCAATATATGGGTGGACGGCGATTTATTGGGCATGAGCAGTGATTCGGTGATCGAGCGGATAAGGTTTTCCCAATCGAACGCCTGGTTTCCCAGGGCCGCCAAGACGTTTCGCAGGACTCCTTTCACAACGTTCATGGACTTGAGCGCAGCGATATCGATCTCCAGGTAATCGCCACTCAGGTGGGGGTCGTCCAGCTTTCGATGACTGTATGCGATCGTCACCCCTTTGCCGCCCTCGGCCTGCGACGAGGCCGTGGCAGATACGTAGCCACTGAGTATCTGGGCCTGGGTTGTCAGCTTGTACACTTTCAACGCCTCGGGCCGAAGCAGCGCCCGGTTCTGATGTATGACTCCGCGTAGGTGCTTATCCACATCGGGATCGATGCGCGAGTGTGTCTGAAGCAGCACATAGCGCTCCATCAAGGCTCGCGCTTGTCTGGTGCTCGCATGCAGGCTGGCATTCAGCCCGGATGCCAGCGCGCAGGTATAGGCCTGTTGGGTGAATTGGTGGCTGTTGGACGTAACGTGGTTTTTCATGTCGTCCAGCAGCCTTGCCGGGGTATCACCGTGGTGCGTCAGCGCCGCCAGTCGTTGCAAGGCCATTGCCGGCGCTGTTTCGTGCAGGCCGAGAATGTCCAAGGTTTTGTGTTGGTGGGTGCGGTGTAATGTCAGCGACAGGGCGCTGTTCAGCTTCAGGAAACTGAAAAAATCAGCCGCCACTTTACTGCGAGCACTGAATGCGATGCCTGTTTCGGTCATGACCGGTGCAGGTGTGTTCTGCAGGCAGGGCAGTTCAACGTCTGGCAGGCCGGCACTGGCCAGCGCTTGCCTGAGATACGGTTGGCTCAGGGCAGAGTAAGCCCTGTCCCTTGGCAGATTGTAATGGTCACTCACGATGCTGCTCAGGTGCCGGGCCGTTTGACCGATGCTTTCGCTCAAGGAGGTACGGACAGAATGGCTGCGGGCGTCGGCGTAGTGCTCCAGGTTCGCGTACGTTCGGGACGAAACATGCCCAAGGGCGATTTGCTGGTGGGTCTGAGCTTTAGTCATGGTAGCCAGCGTTGATTTGAGCGTGCCCTGCAGGGCAATCACCCGCGTGCTCTTGAGGTGCTGATCGTCAGTGATTTGCAGCCGGGAGTCAGCTGCCAGTTGCGGTCCGGCCTGGAGTTGTCGCGCCGGATCCAGCGCCACGTTGTAGCCAATATGACGGTGGTTGATGCGTTCGCCCCCGGCGCGAATGTAGGCAAGAGAAGGCAGCAACCGCTGGGTCAGGCGCTGGTGTCGCTCCTCACCGGCCGCCGCACGGAATTGCCATTTAAGGGCGCGACACAGGGTATGGTCTGCCTCGATCTGCGGATTTTCATGGCTGCGATGCCGGTCAAGCAGGCGCTCGGCTTTTTTGAAAAACGCGTAGAAACCTGCAAGCTCCTGCGTCGACACCTCTAACCTCGGTGCGCTGTGGGTCAGCGTGTAGTGCAGCGCTTCTATTGCTGATTGATCGCGATGATAGCCCGCAAGCAGTGCGAGCTTCTCCAGCACCTTGTCTGCGATCCAGCGTACATCCCGTTGCAGAGGCAGCATGTCGGGGCGCAGAGGTTTGGGCGCTATGTGCAACTGCCTGCGCAACGCGTCGACAGTTTCTTGCGCTGGCGTGTGTACCCGACCGTGCGGGTTCAATATGCCGGGGACCGTCAGCATCGTGTGCTCCAGAGGCGGTGATGCTCCCTAGTGTGATACCCCTCGGTGCCGCGTGATGTAGGGCGAGTGCTGAGGCCATCGCTTCAATATCCGAACAATGTGCGCAGCCGCGTGGATTATCGCCCGAACGGTAACAAAGATTCACAGGAATGCCCGCTTATCGCCATTCCTCCCGCCGCCTAGAATTGCGCCACCTTCGCGCTTTACCACCTCAGGAATTCGCTTGCCGTGCCGCGTCGCATCAGCAGAGAGCTTAAGACTCTCAGTGTTTGGGCCTTATCGTTAGCAATCAGCGGCTGCATCGGAACCGGAGGAATCGCTCCCCAAGGCCACGCCTTGAGCGCCAATGCCCTGGCCACCGATGAAGCGATCCAGAGCGCTGCCCAGGACGCCCACTGGCCCACCGCACAATGGTGGCAAGCCTACGGCGACCCGCAGCTCAACCACTGGGTCGAACTCGCCACGCAAAGCAGCCCGAGCATGGCCATGGCCGCCGCGCGGGTGCGTGAAGCGCGGGCCATGGCCGGGGTTGCCGAGTCGGCTGAGTCGTTGCAGATCAACAGCGACACTAGCCTCAAGCGTCACAACTGGCCCAAGGATCAGTTCTACGGCCCTGGCGAATTGAGCGGTGCCAACACCTGGGACAATAATGCGTCCTTGGGCCTGAGCTACGCCCTCGACCTGTGGGGCCGCGAAAGCAATGCCACCGAGCGCGCCGTCGACCTGGCCCACATGAGCGCCGCCGAAGCACGCCAGGCCCAACTTGAACTGCAGAACAACGTGGTGCGCGCCTATATCCAGCTGTCGTTGCATTACGCCAACCGCGATATCGCCGCCGCCACGTTGGCCCAGCAAGAGCAGATTCTTGACCTGGCCAACAAACGCTTGAACGCCGGTATCGGCACGCATTTCGATGTGAGCCAGGCCGAAACCCCCCTGCCTGAAACCCATCGTCAACTGGACGCCCTCGACGAGGAAATCGCTCTGAGCCGTAACCAGTTGGCGGCGTTGGCGGGCAAAGGCCCGGGGGAGGGCGCGCAGTTGCAACGCCCAAGCCTGTCCCTCGCCGCGCCGCTTAAACTGCCGTCCGCGTTGCCCGCGCAATTGCTCGGCCAGCGCCCGGATGTGGTTGCCAGCCGCTGGCAAGTGGCGGCCCAGGCGCGGGGCATCGACGTGGCGCACGCCGGCTTCTACCCCAACGTCGATCTGGTCGGCAGCCTCGGCTACATGGCCACCGGCGGCGGCATGCTGGCGTTTCTGGCGGGCAAGAAATTCAATTACAACGTCGGCCCGGCGATCACCTTGCCGATCTTCGACGGCGGCCGCTTGCGTGCCGAGCTGGGCGAGGCCAGCGCTGGTTACGACATCGCCGTGGCGCGCTACAACCAGACGCTGGTCACTGCGCTCAAGGGCATCAGCGACCAGTTGATCCGCCGCGAATCCCTGGACAAGCAACAAGGCTTCGCCGCGCAATCGGTGGCCTCGGCGCAGAAAACCTATGACATCGCGATGATCGCCTACCAGCGCGGCCTTACCGATTACCTCACTGTGCTCAACGCCCAGACGTTGCTGTTGCGCCAGCAACAGATCGAGCAGCAAGTCCAGGCGGCGCGCCTGAGCGCCCATGCCGAACTGGTGACCGCCTTGGGCGGCGGCCTTGAAGCAGGCCAGGACGCACCGCAAAACGCCAAGACCCTCCCGAGCAAAACCCCGGCGGCCCTTGCCGTATTCGATCACTGAGTAGGTTGTGATGACTCCCTTGCCCGCACCGCTGCGCTGGCTGCATTCCCTTGAGTGGCGCCGTGGCTTTTTCGACTGGGCACGCAGCGACGGCGTGACCTGGGTGTATATCTTCAAGGTGTTGATTGCGGCGTTTCTCACTCTGTGGCTGGCCATGCGCCTGGAACTGCCGCAACCGCGCACCGCCATGATCACAGTGTTTATCGTGATGCAGCCGCAGAGCGGCCAGGTGTTCGCCAAGAGCTTTTACCGCTTCCTCGGCACCCTGACGGGCTCGGCGGTCATGGTGTTGCTGATCGCCTTGTTTGCGCAAAACACCGAACTGTTTCTCGGCGCCCTGGCGATCTGGGTCGGCATCTGCACGGCCGGGGCGACGCGCAACCGTAACTTTCGCGCCTATGGTTTTGTGCTGGCCGGCTACACGGCGGCGATGGTCGGCTTGCCGGCGCTGGCCCATCCGGACGGCGCGTTTATGGCGGCGGTATGGCGGGTGCTGGAAATTTCCCTGGGGATCATCTGTTCCACCCTGGTCAGCGCCGCGATTTTGCCGCAGACCGCCAGCGCTGCCATGCGTAATGCGTTGTATCAGCGCTTTGGCGTGTTCGCGCTGTTCGTCACCGATGGCCTGCGCGGGCGCAGCCAGCGTGACGGCTTCGAGGCCAGTAACGTGCGCTTCATCGCCGAAGCCGTTGGCCTGGAAGGGCTGCGCAGCGTCACCGTGTTCGAAGACCCGCATATGCGCCGACGCAACGGTCGGCTCAGTCGCCTCAACAGCGAATTCATGAGCATCACCACGCGCTTCAACGCCTTGCACCAGTTGCTGGAACGGCTGCGCACGGATGCTGCGGATCATGTGGCGGCGGCGATCAAGCCCGGCCTGCAAGACCTTGCCGAAGTACTCGATGGGTTCTCCGGCCGCGCCCTCACCAGCCCCGACGCTGCGCGGCTGGTCAACCAGCTGAGCATTTATAAAGACAGCCTGCCGGCCAAGGTGCGCAGCCTGCGCACGGCCTTTCAGGAAGGCGACCCGACTGAAGCCGAACAACTGGATTTCCACACCGCCTACGAGCTGCTTTACCGCTTCGTCGAAGACTTGCACAACTATGCGCAAACCCACGCCTCCCTCGCCGATCACAGCCACGCACGGGAAGACTGGGACGAAGCCTATACGCCGAAGACCAACTGGCTGGCCTGCGCCGCTTCGGGGATTCGCGCGTCATTCATCCTGATTGTGCTGGGCAGTTATTGGGTGGCAACCGCCTGGCCCAGCGGCGCCACCATGACCCTGATCGCAGCCGCCACCGTCGGCTTGTCCGCCGCCACGCCCAACCCGAAACGCATGGCGTTCCAGATGGCCTGCGGCACGTTGATCGGGGCGTTGGTGGGGTTTGTCGAAATGTTCTTCGTGTTCCCCTGGATCGACGGCTTCCCGCTGCTGTGCGTGATGCTCGCGCCGGTGATCATCTTCGGTGCTTTCCTCGCCTCACGCCCGCAATACGCAGGTGTTGGCGTGGGCCTGTTGATCTTCTTCAGCACCGGCTCGGTGCCGGACAACCTCACGGTCTACAACCCGTACACCTTTATCAACGACTACATCGCCATGATCCTCGGCATGCTGGTGTGCGCCGCCGCCGGTGCGATCATCCTGCCGCCCAACAGCCGCTGGCTGTGGCGGCGCCTGGAGCAGGACCTGCGCGAACAAGTGGTGTACGCCATCAGCGGCAAACTCAAGGGCTTGGCGTCGAGTTTTGAAAGCCGCACCCGTGACCTGTTGCACCAGGCCTACGGCCTCGCCGTCGGCCAGCCGCAGGTGCAGCGCGATCTGCTGCGCTGGATGTTCGTGGTGCTGGAAGTCGGCCACGCGATCATTGAGTTGCGCAAGGAACAGGCGATCCTGCCGGTACACCCGGCGTATGCCGAATCCCAGCCATGGCGCCAGGCGATCCGCGTGATGGGGCGCTCGCTGGTACGGCTGTTCCTGCAGCCCAGCGCGAGCAACCTGGAACGCGGCCTCATTGCCGTCGACCATGCGATCAGCCGCGTACAGGCCACCGACGAGCCCTTCGCCCCGCACTTCGACACTTCGGCCCTGCGCCGGGTGAAAAGCTACCTGCACTTTATCCGCACCTCGTTGCTCGACCCGCAGTCACCGCTGGCGGCTCTCAAAGGAACCCCGAATGCCCCGTGAAATCGCATTCCACGGCATCTATATGCCGACCATGACCCTGATGTTCCTGATCGCGGCGGCGCTTGCCTGGGCGCTGGACCGCTTTCTGGCCGGCTTCGACCTGTACCGCTTTTTCTGGCACCCGGCGTTGCTGCGCCTGAGCCTGTTCGTTTGCCTGTTCGGCGCCCTGGCGCTGACCGTCTACCGTTGAGAATGCCCCGATGAAAAAGTTTTTCAGCCTGCTCGCCACCTTGCTGGTACTGGCCTTGGCGATCTGGATGGGCCGCACATTGTGGGTGCACTACATGCAAACCCCATGGACCCGCGATGGCCGTGTTCGCGCCGACATCATCAACGTAGCCGCCGACGTGACCGGCGAAGTGGTCGACGTGCCGGTGCGCGACAACCAGTTGGTGAAAAAGGGCGACCTGCTGATGCAGATCGACCCCGAGCACTACCGCATCGCGGTCAAGCAGGCGCAGTCGCTGGTGGCTTCGCGCAAAGCCACCTGGGAAATGCGCAAGGTCAACGCCCGTCGCCGTGCCGACCTCGACGCCCTGGTGATCTCCAGGGAAAACCGCGACGACGCGAGCAACATCGCCGACTCGGCCCTGGCCGACTACCAACACGCGCTGGCACAGCTGGAAGCCGCCGAACTCAACCTGAAACGCACCCAGGTCGTGGCGGCCGTGGATGGCTACGTCACCAACCTCAACGTGCATCGCGGCGACTACGCGCGCATCGGCGAAGCCAAGATGGCCGTGGTCGATATGAACTCGTTCTGGGTGTACGGTTTCTTTGAAGAAACCAAGCTGCCCCATGTGAAAGTCGGTGACAAAGCCGATATGCAATTGATGAGCGGCGAGACGTTGAAGGGGCACGTAGAAAGCATCTCGCGTGGTATCTACGACCGCGACAACCCCGAAAGCCGCGAGCTGATTGCCGATGTGAACCCGACCTTCAACTGGGTGAGGCTGGCCCAGCGCGTGCCGGTACGGATTCACATTGATGAAGTGCCAGACGGGGTGTTGTTGGCGGCGGGGATTACGTGCACGGTGATCGTTGACCAGACACGAAACTAAATTGTGGGAGCTGGCAAGCTCCCACATTCGTTTTTTGTTGATAGGCAGATCGGGCTTTGTCTCAGATGAGGACTTAGGCTCTGACTTTTCGTCGACGCCTGACCCGCAACATACTGACGTAGCGGCGGTGGTTTCTTGTGTGGAGTAGGAACAACCAGAACAGCGCTTGAAATAAAGGAAACACTGCAAACATCGTCACTCGTTGGTTGCCCAGGTAGTCGGCCGCAAGCATAGCGTTCAACGCTGCGACGCCCACCAGTAGGACAGGGCCAAAACGGAACCCCGCCGCCACCAGCGCCATCCCAATGCAGATGACCAGTAGTAATACCAGAGCCGCCAAAACCGCATATTCGCTTGGCAGGTAATATATTCGGGCGTAATACGACAGGCTATGTGACAAGTTGCCGGAAGTACTGACGAGGCTCATTGATACCCCCATGCCCACCGTGAACGCAAAACGTCGGGTGTAATAACGTAAAGTTCGGGGATCCTGGGCGCTGATAACGTCATTGCTCATGGCTGCCGAACTCCTCATAAATCCCAATTACGAGAGAATTGACGTTTCCGGACAGGCCACTGCCAGTGGCCGCCAGAGCGGCGCCCACTTGATCGGCTAACTGAGTGAGGAGGTCCTGACGTAATTGGGCATTGCTGAAGCGCTTGGGGAGTGTTCCTGCCAACTGCTTTAACCGGATCATTTCGCGAGGACGACGAGGGTTCTGCAAACGCAGGACTTCGTTGGTCAGTTTTGCGCGTTCCTGGCGGCTCATGTGCCTCAAGATGTCGGTCAGGTTGCGGCCTGACGTATTTTTGATAGTCATGACAGTCTTTACCGTGACGAACGTCGTGCTGCCCGCCCCCACCAGCGAAATACCGTCCAAGGCTACGGTCATTGCCTGATACCAAGCAAGGCTGTCGTAATAATCGTTTTCAGCCGGGTTGGTCAGTTCTTTGTATGTCCGCCATAGGCCGTTACCACATTGCATAGCACTGGCGGCTGCCGCTGTATAAGCAATGTAAGTAACTGCAAGGCTGGAACCTGCACTGAGCGGCGCTGACGCTATGCCTACCTTGGCAACGACAATGCCTATCACGGCTCCACCGCATGCCAGGGCCAACCCTGCCGCCTCGCGCCATAAATGCGACTCGCGCGGTGAGTTTGCCACCCATTGCGCATAATCATCGGCAGTCATCGCCGGTCCCGCCACCTCCCGCAGAATCACCCGCTTGGGCTTGATACTGCACAGCGGTACAAACTCACGCAGCACCGTCACCTGATAATCACTGCCGATATGCACCACACCTGCCCCGACGATGGCCGGGTCGGCGTCAATGGTTCGATAAAGTTTGGGCAGGTCCAGCAGGCTGGTCAGCCGCTGGCGAGTCGTGGTGTGCGCATCCGGCACACCGCTTCGCATAAAATCCCTTGGCATCCTTTCACCTGTGAGTAGACAGAGGTGAAAGAGCCTGGGGTTAGTTTCCTTGTAATGCTGTCAGCCCATTCGCTGTTTTTTGTAGGATCCGGCTGGGCAGTTAGTTCATTGAGCTACATAGGTTTCATGCAAATGGCGCCACAACAGCGCGCCACTCGCCTGCTTCTCAAACACCACGGTGGCCCGCCGATCCGTTTGGGTGCCGCTGTCGTCCACCTGATGCTCACGATAAGTCACCGTCGCACCGCGTGCATGCCGGTCAATCCCGGCCATTTCACTCAAGGTGATTTTCAGCCCCGGCCGCATCCCGCCCAGGCGCGTGAACAGCGCATTCACCCCGGCTGCATTGACGCGTGTGCCGGTGGCGGGAGCGATCATGCTGAATTCCGGCGAGAAGCGCGCAAGCAGGTTTTGCAACGTGCCGTCAGGCGCAACGCCGGCAAACCATTGCTCGATCTCGATGTGGGTCTGGATGACTTCTTCGAAAAAGTCGCTGTAGTCGATCATTTACAAATTCCCCTTCAAGCCAAAGCGTTTTTTCAACACGGTTTCCAATAACCCCTTGGGCAACAACGCCGCCATCAACGGCAGCGCCCGGCTGCCATTGCCCGAGCGCAACAGGCGTGGTGGCTGCGGCTGTTGCACGGCTTTGAGCACATCCGCCGCAAACACCGTGGCAGGCGTCGGCTTGTCCTGGGAGGCCTGGCTGCGTGCGCGAATGCCTTCGCGCAATGGCCACCATGGCGATTGCTCGTTGATCAGCAACTCGGCCTGGGCCCCGGCGTTTTTGGCAAAGCGTGTATCGATGGCGCCGGGTTGTACTTCCATCACCCGTATGCCAAACGGCGCCAGTTCCATGCGCAGTGCATCGCTCAAGGCATGCACCGCCGCTTTGGAGGCGCAGTAGGCACCGGCAAACGGCGTGACCAGCACCCCGGAAACGCTGCCGATATTCACCACCAGGCCTTTGCGCTTGCGCAGCGCCGGGAACAGCGCCTGGGTCACGCCGACGATGGAAAACACGTTGGTCTGGAACTGACGCTGCATCGCCTCGGTGCCGCCGTCGAGCAGCGGGCCCATGGCGCCGTAGCCGGCGTTGTTGATCAGTACATCCAATTCGTCCAGGTTCGCGGCCAGGGTCTGCAGGGCGGCAGCGTCATTCACGTCCAGCAGCACAGCGTGGAAGCCCGCGTCGTTGAGGGCGATCACGTCGTCTTCGCGGCGAGCGCTGGTCAATACGTCGTAGCCGGCAGCCTTGAAGGCATCGGCCAACGCACGGCCGATGCCGCTGGAGCAACCGGTGATGAGAACATTGGGCATGGATCAATCCTTTGTCAGTCCGAGAAGCTGCCTTGCAGGTGCTCGGCACGAAATTCCAGGGTTTGCGGGCGGTAGCCGGGGCGCAGCGGCGGGGTGGGCAGGCAATCGTCCCAGGTGGCGCCAGCCTGCAACTCACCGGGGCCGCGATAGCGCGGGGCAGCATAGACGTTGTCGGCGAGATTCACCGTGTCGCCGGGCGCATAGGCGGCGACGCGCCAGCGCAGTTCGGTCAGTGGTACGTCGTTGCCGTTGTTCAGGGTGAGTTTCAGCGGACGGTCGGCGGGGCAGTCCTGTGGGGCGTAGGCGATGCGCAGTTCAAGGCGCGCCAGCTGCGAGGCCTCGCGGTTGTCCAGCCAGACCACCCACACTGCGACAAAACCCAGGCCGACAGCGGCGGCCAGCGATACCGGCAAGGCTTTGGCGGGGTAGCGCAGCAGCAGGATCAGCCAGGTGATGATCAGTAGGACGCCGAAAAACATGATGACAACCTCATACGCGGATAAAACATCCTACCTGTGGGTTGGCCTTGGTGCCTATCGTGGGCATCAGTTTTCGTTTACGAAGGAACCCGATGGCGCATTGTCTCCACAGAGCGAACATAGGGAAATACAGACCGCCCAGGAGGGTAATAACCGAAGTCAGAATAAGTGAGACCCACTATGGTTGCTTCAGCTCTTATTGTGCCCGTTGTCTCCAATGTCTTGTCGTCGGTGGTGACCTCCCTCATCACTGCCCCTAAAGCGCCAGCGCAGAACGCTGCTGGAGCGTCCCGGCAAATGGACCACGCGGCGAATTCTCCTCCGTCTGGTCGCATGCGGGACCACAAACTTACAAGTTTGGGTCAAACCCTGCTGCAAGGGCCTTCGTCGCAGCTGTGTAACAGCGGTATGAATGCCAAGCATGCCAAGGGGGCGGGTATTGCCTTGGGTGGCATGGCTGCGCAAGAGGCTGGGAAAAACCTGGCCAACAGTAGTGGTACGTTGTCCAGAGTCTTGGGCGCGCTCATGACCGAGGGTGGTAAGGCGGCCCAGTTGTACGGTGCTGTCAAGTTCGGTAACGCTTGACGCAATTGACGGACGTTCTGCGGCACTGGCATTGGCGCTGGCAATGACTGAATAAAAAAGCCCCCACCCAACCCACTGCGGATAGGGGACGCAATGGGCTGGGCGAGGGCTTCTTGTACGACTGTTTTACTGCGCGATAGTTTTCACCGATACGCCACGTTCAACCGGTGTCGAGCGGCCGTAGATATCTTCGAAGCGCTCGATATCGTCCTCGCCCAGGTAGCTGCCCGATTGCACTTCGATGATCTCCAACGGGATTTTGCCCGGGTTGCGCAGGCGGTGCACCGAGGCGATCGGGATGTAGGTCGACTGGTTCTCGCAGAGCAGGAACACGTTCTCGTCGCAGGTCACTTCAGCCGTGCCGCTGACCACGATCCAGTGTTCGGCGCGGTGGTGGTGCATCTGCAGTGACAGGCACGCGCCCGGCTTGACCGAGATGTGCTTGACCTGGAAGCGGCCGCCCATGTCCACCGAGTCGTAGGAGCCCCACGGACGGTAGACTTCGCAGTGGTTCTGGGTCTCGCTGCGGCCCTGTTCGTTGAGGGTGTTGACCATCTGCTTGACGCCCTGGACCTTGTCCTTGTGGGCAATCATCATCGCGTCCTTGGTTTCCACCACCACGATGTTTTCCAGGCCGATCACCGACACCAGCTTGCCGTTGCCGTGGATCATGCAGTTCTTGCTGTCCTGGATCACCACGTCGCCCTTGGTGACGTTGCCGTTGGCGTCTTTATCGTTGACCGCCCACAGCGAGGCCCAGCAACCCACGTCGCTCCAACCGGCGCTCAGCGGTACGACGCAGGCGCGTTGGGTTTTTTCCATCACGGCGTAGTCGATGGAGTTGTCCGGGCAGCAGGCGAAGGTGGCTTCGTCGAAGGACACGGTGTCGGCGGTCTGTTCGCTGCGTTCCAGGGTCAGCACGCAGGTGTCGTAGATGTCCGGATCGTGCTTTTTCAGCTCTTCGAGGAAGCGGCTGGCGCGGAACAGGAACATGCCGCTGTTCCAGAAATAGCCGCCGCTTTTGACGAACTCGACAGCGCGTTTTTCATTGGGTTTTTCCACGAACTGCTCGACGCGGCTCACGCCTTCGGGCAGCAGCGAATCGTTGGTGGACTTGATGTAGCCATAACCGGTTTCCGGACGGGTCGCCGGCACGCCGAACAACACCATCTCGCCACGCTCGGCTGCCACGGTGGCCAGGGCCAGGGCGCGTTGCAGGGCTTTCTGGTCATCGATCACGTGGTCGGCGGGCAGCACCAGCATCAACTCGTCGCGGCCTTCGTTGACCAGCATCATCGCGGTCAGGGCCACGGCCGGCGCGGTGTTGCGACCGAACGGCTCCATCAGGATGCGTTGGCATTCGAGCTTGCGCGCGCTCAACTGCTCGTTGACGATGAAGCGGTGATCCTTGTTGCAGACCACGATCGGGGTGTCCATGCCTTCGAATACCAGGCGTTCCAGGGTTTGCTGGAACAGCGTGTGCTCACCGGTCAGGGCCAGGAATTGCTTGGGGAACTGTTTACGGGAAAGCGGCCAAAGACGTGAGCCGCTACCACCGGAAAGGATTACTGGGATCATGTGTTTCTCCTTGAATCAATTTGGGTCAGAGCTACGAAGGTTTGTCGTTTCACTCTTGTTTTTGTCTCGGTCCCTGTGGGAGCTGGCTTGCCTGCGATGCAGGCGACTCGGTCTGTCACTGACACCGAGGTGATGCCATCGCGGGCAAGCCCGGCTCCCACAGGGGAATAGTTAGCGGGTCGACACGGGGCGTTTCACCCACACTGGCGACAGGCTGCTGCCGGAACCGGTGACATACAGCACCGCTGCTTCACCGCGCTCCAGGGCAACCGGTTTCACATCGCCGACTTTCTTGTCACCGTCATACAGTGCCAGGCTCACCTTCACCGGGTTGATCTCACGCTCGCCACGGCCTTTGGCGGCTACCGACTTGACCACGTCGGTCTTGCCGTCAGCGGTCTTGAGGGTCAGGGCCTTGTCGCTGAGGTTCTGCACGCGCACCAGGGACTTCTGCTTGTTCTTGAACGGCGGTTCTTCGATCAGCTGAGGCTGGCCGCTGCCGCTGTTGACCAGGGTGTAGTAGTGGTCGGCGGCGAGTTTGACCGGCAGGGTCTGGCTGCCAACCTTGGCGCTGTAGTCACCGCCCGGCATGAAGCTGAAGTCACTGCTGGCCAGTGGCGCAACCTCGCTGAGGTTGGTGTTGCCCACGGTGGCGCTGACTTCCTGGTTGCTGGCGTTGTAGATACGTACGAAGCTCGAACCTTTTGGCGCGGTAGGGCCGTAGAGCGCGGCATCGCCACCGGCGAAGGCGGACATCGATACGAAGCTCAGACCGGCAGCAATGGCCAGGGTTTTAGCGAGACGACGAGGAGTTGTAGTGAAAGTCATGTGAGTTACCTCTCTTTCAGTTTTGCGCCCGGTCGGGCGTCTCGGATTTTTGGTTTTTAACTGGGGTGTTCAGTGCCATGTTTTGTTGGCGTGAACCGGCTTGTTTAAGTTGCGCAACCCACGCAGGGTCGGCATCACCGATTTCGTTGTTCACAGGCAGATAGCGTTCAGGAAACTCCCAGATCAGCACCTGTGGCGGGCTGTTCTTGAAGTCGTCACTTTTCAGGTAGCTGAGCATCGGCAGGATCGGGCCGTGGCCGTCTTCTGCGTAGCTGACCACGTCGCTGCCCAGGGCTTGCTTGAGGGCACCGACGAAGTTCCAGTTGGGGTTGGCGCTGTAACTGGTGCCGACCAGTGCCACCGGGGTTTCGCTGTCGCTGAACAGCGCGTCGTCGCCTTTGGTTTCGGCCAGGTGCGTGACGCGTTTTTCCAGCGGCTCTTTAGGCGGCATCAGGTTTTCAAACAGCGGGTCCAGGGGCAGGAACAGACGCAGGTCGCCTTTGTGCGGCTCGGTCTTTTCGGCCTCGGTGACAAAGCGCTGCGGCTCGCCGCTCAGCGGGGTCTTGTCGGCAATCGCCTTGGCCAACTGCTTGGCCGCGACTTCGGCACCATCCGGCGTCCAGTGGGTGTCGGTGCGCAGGAACACTTGCTTGCCGCCCAGCTTGGCCTGTTGCAACGGGCCGAGCAGGTCGGGCGCCGGGATGTTGTCGGCGGCGACACGGGCATGGAAGTCCTGGTACAGGTTGGCGTGGATACTGGCCGGTTTCACTTCACCCAGGTGTTCCGGGTAGAGGCGCACCTTGGCCGGCACGATCGCCATCACCAGTTGGATGCCTTGGGCCTTGAGCTTCTGGCGTACGCCTTCGACCAGCGCGTAGTTGCCTTGCAGGTTCTGGTCCTCGTTGACGGCGGGGTTGAACTCCTCGTCGCTGTACAACCAATGATCGCGGCCCAGCACCACGCCGGGGCGGCCTTCATTGAACAGCTTGTAGTCCAGCGCCGCCCAGAGGTTGGTGCCGATGCGCTTGATCGGGAACTCGTCGTCGTAGTGCGTCTCGACGGCCTTGGTCCAGCGACCATTGAGCACCGTGGCCTCGGCGTTGGTGCTGAAGCCCAGAAAGCTGCGCAGCGACCAGGCGCCGAGTGCCAGCAGCAGCACCATGAACAGGCTGATATAGAGGACGCGTAATGAACGGGTCATGGTCGGCTCCCTCAGAATTGGAAGTAAAGGAACGGCGAGAAACTCTGCGCCGACAGTTTGAGAATCGACGCCACGAACAGCAGCAGCACCGCAGCGCGCATGGCGTAGCGTGGCCAGTCAGCGGTCCAGTAGGCCGGTTGCACGGCGGCGTCCTGGCCAACGGTGAAACCTGGCTGGTGGATGCTGCCGGGGTTGTCGCCCGGTACGGCCTTGATCAGGCTTGGGTCGACAGGCTTGGTTTTTTCGGCAGGGCGGTTGGTGTAGAAATCGCGCAGGCCGAAGAACGCCAGGGTTGCGTACGCCACCACCAGGGTTGCCACTTGCAGGCCGGTGAGGTTGGCGCGGTTGAGTTCCGACAGCGACCACTCGCCAAAGCTGAACATCGCACCGTACATACGGCCGGCGACGTGCAGGTTTTCGGCGCGGAAGATCACCCAGCCCATCACCACCAGCAGGAAGGTGAAGGCCCAGCGCAACACGTTGAAACTGCGCGGCGCGGTGTTCAGGCCAATGGCTTTTTCAATCGCCAGCCACATGCCGTGCCAGGCGCCCCACACGATGTAGGTGATGTTGGCGCCGTGCCACAGGCCGCCCAGCAGCATGGTCAGGAACAGGTTGCGGTAGGTGGTCAGCGTGCCTTTACGGTTACCGCCCAGGGTGATGTACAGGTAGTCACGCAGCCAGGTGGACAGGCTGATGTGCCAGCGGCGCCAGAACTCGGTGATCGACTGGCTGATGTACGGCTGCTTGAAGTTTTCCATGAAGCGGAAACCCATCATCAAGCCCAGGCCGATGGCCATGTCGCTGTAGCCGGAAAAGTCGAAGTACAGCTGCGCGGTGTAGGCCAGCGCGCCGAGCCAGGCGTCGCCGGTGGTCGGGTTTTGCAGGGCGAAGCAATGGTCGGCCACCACCGCGAGGGTATCGGCGATAAACACCTTCTTGATGAAACCCTGCATGAACCGCGTGCAGCCCTCGGAGAACTTGTCGAGGGTGTGGGTGCGGTTGTTGAACTGGTCGGCCAGGTCGCGAAAACGCAGAACAGGGCCGGCAATCAAGTGCGGGAAAATCGCCACGAACGCCGCAAAGTCGATCAGGTTGCGGGTCGCCGGGGTGTCGCCACGGTACACGTCGATGATGTAGCTGATGGACTCGAAAATGTAGAACGAGATCCCGATCGGCAACAGCACGTGGGTGAGGATGAACGGCTCCAGGCCCGCCGACTTCATCATGACGTTGATGCTGTCGACGCCGAAGTTGGCGTACTTGAAGTAGCCGAGGATGCACAGATCGACGGCCACGCCGAGCAGCAGCCAGCGTTGGGCCGGCTTGGTGCGCACGCCGGCTGCACCGACCTTGAGGCCGATCCAGTAGTTCCACAGCGTGACGGCGGCGAACAGCGCCAGGAAGTCCACTCGCCACCAGGCGTAGAACACATAGCTGGCAATCAGCAGCAGCAGGTTGCGATAGCGTTGCCCGCTCAAGTAGTACAAGCCGAGAAAGATCGGCAAGAACAGAAACAGGAACACATTGGACGAGAAAACCATCCCGATCTCTCCATGTTTAACCAACAGTCAAGGGCCGCAGCCCCCCCAAACCCCCCACGAATTTCGGGGAGGGTTGTATTGCAATCTCACTGTCGAAACCGGCTTCAAATGTGGGAGGGGGCTTGCCCCCGATGGCGGTGTAACAGTCGCCATTGCTATCGGGGGCAAGCCCCCTCCCACATTTTTTATTCACCGCGTTTCGTCAGGAACCTTTGTTGCCTTTTTCGTGCGCCGGGTCGTAGACCTTGGTCAGGTCACCCCCCAGGCGGAACGTTTTGAACGGCTGCATCCCATGCTTGCGCTCCACCACATCCGGGGCGCAGGTGTAGAGGGTGCAGAAGGGTTCGAGCCAGGCGAATTTCATGTCCTGCTTCAAATCCTTCATGTCCTGCTCTTTGCCGTTCTTCTGCTCGAAGATCTCCGGGTCCTTGACCCCGGCCAGCACTTTGTCGCCCAGGCGCTTGAGCGCGCTGTTGTTTTCCTGGCGCAGGTCGACACCGTTGACCAGGGCAAAACTGGCGATCATCGACAGTGGCGGCAGGGCGTAGTTGTGGTACGACAAGGCCCGCTGCTGACGCTTCAATTCGTTGGGCAGGAAGCCCTGGTCGTCGACCTGGTTCACGCCGACTTTGTATTCCTTCACCGCCCAATCAAACAGGTCGCGACGGTTGGTGGCGATGGACGTCGCCATCACCGACCAGGCGGCCCAGTAGGAGTGGTTGTTGGTTTTTTCCAGGGGCAGGTTGTCCCAATCGCTCACCACCTGATCGGCCAGTTTGTTGAACCAGGCTTCGATCAGTTGGGCTTCCTGCGGGTGGTTGGCCAGCGGGTGCGAGTCGGAGAACTTCAGGCGCACATAGGCCGAGGCCATGCTGCCCAGCGCCCATTTGCGCATGGACTTGCCGGTGTGGTTGAAGTCCTTGGACATCAACGCGTCAGCCTTGGCCCACGACACCAGCCAGTTCAGCGTGCATTCAAGCTGCTCCGGGCGGCCGTCGCGCATGAACTGCATCACGCGCTTGCTGGTGTCTTTTTCCAGCTTGGTGATGTCGGCGGTGCTGTCACGAAAGGCCTTTTCCGACTGCACGTTCAGCGTCGAACGGGCCTTGTCGGAGCCTTCGTACTTGCTGCGAAATTGCAGCGGGCCGGTGTACGGCGTCGGCATGCTGTCGCAATCATTTTTGAAGTCGCCGGTCTTGAACGCTTCGATCGGTGCGAAATAGCCCTGGGGCGGACGCAGTGGCGCGGCGGCGTTGGCTGCGCCGGCAAAGATCGCCAGGCCGAGCAACGATGGAATCAATAACTTCTGCATAAGTAACCTCATTGCCCCGTTGATGCAGTCTGTTGACCACCGGCGGCGAATACGTTGCGTGTGCAAATTTTCGCTTCAACCTTCTGCGCCGCAGCGCCCGCTTCGGGGCCCTGCACTTCCACGGCCAGCAAGTTCTGCGAAGCCCAGTCTTCATCGGTGCGCAGTTCAAAGGCGAAACGCCCGTCTGTATCGGATGTTTCGGGTTTCTCGATCTTGATGTCCTCGTGGCGCCCGTTCATGTACCAGAGGGTGGCTTGCAAGGTTTTCACCGACGGATCGGCGAAGCGGATATCAACCTGATGGTTGGCGTTGCGCAGGTCTTTGTTCGAACTGTTAACCATCAATTCGTTCTTGCCGGGTTTCAACGTCGTGCTGGCGCTCATCTGCGCGGTCTTGCCTTCGCAGCCGTTGTCCAGCAGCGACATCATCTGGCGGTAGATGGTCTCCTGGTCCAGGCGGTACAGCGGCGAGAACTCCCAGATGAGGATTTTCGGCGGGGTTTTCTGGAATTCGTCGCTGCCCAGGTACTGGATCATCGAGCCTTCCAGGCCACCGCCGGGGAAGGCGACGTTGAGGATGTCGGCACCGATTTCCTGTTCCAGGAAGCCGGCGAAGTTGTAGTTCTTGCCGCTGTGGCTGGTGCCCACCAGGGTGATCTGCGGGTTGCCGGAATCGCCGAACAGGTCGCCGTCACCGGCTTCGCCCTTCGGCTCGGTGGTGAACTGGTCCATGTACTGGATCGCGTAGCTGGTGCCGCACAGCTGCCCGGCCATGTTGTGCAGGGTGCCGGTCTTGCCCATGCGCCCGGAGCGCTTGGTCTCGAATTCACGCTTG
Source organism: Pseudomonas arvensis (assembly GCF_056688935.1). Classification (NCBI taxonomy): domain Bacteria; kingdom Pseudomonadati; phylum Pseudomonadota; class Gammaproteobacteria; order Pseudomonadales; family Pseudomonadaceae; genus Pseudomonas; species Pseudomonas arvensis. Next base: position 1,091,512 of record NZ_CP162038.1, read on the forward strand.
GGAATATCGGCGAACTCGGGCATGGCACGCACTTTGGCGCCAACGATCTTCGCGGTGCGCTGGGCGCCGTATGGCGTCCAGTGCTGGTCGCCACGGAAGTAGAAATCGTGGGCCGGCAGTTCATCCGGCAGTTGCTCATTGGTCAACGGCGACAGGTCCGGCACCACGTAGCCCATCTTGGCGAAACGACCGAGCATGGTTTTGTAGTTGCCCAGGGCCTTGTCGAAGTCGAACTTGGCTTTCTCTTCGGGGTTGAGCTTGTTGCGGTTCACCAGGCCACGGGTCGGCTGGTAGACCACCACCAGTTCCACGCCCTTGGCCTTGAACGCATCGTGCAGCTGTTGCATGCGCTTGTAGCCGGCGGGGCTGGTGTCGAATTCGGTGCGCAGGTCTTCCTGGGTGCGGAACAGCCAGTCGCCCTGGGCTTGCACCAGGGTGGTGAAGTTCTGCTGGTAGCGCGTGGTGTAGTTCTTCGCGTCATGGGCGGCCGGGCACAGGCTGCAGCACGGCTCGGCGGTGAAGGTCGGAGCCTTCAGCTCGTCGGCGCGTACGCCCTGGCTGGCCGCGAGCAGGCCGAGGGTCAGACCCGAGAGGCTAAGCAGTTTGATCATGTGTGGGTGCATAAGGGTCATCCTCAGTCCTGCATTTCGGTCTGGCGTTCGACAGGGTCGATCAGCACGGCTTTCTGCTGGCGCACCAGCAGGTCGAGAATTTCTTCCTGGCGCTCGCCAAGAACGCCGGAGAAGCTGATGCCGCTGGATTTGGTCGGCGCCAGCATCGACACGCGGTACAGCTCGATGCTCAGCGGCGAGTCGATGGACAGCGGCCCGCTGCCGTTACCAGCCAGCTCACCGCCGACCACGATCAGCGAGACCTTGGCGTCGAACGGGTCGAGGGCGATGTCGCGGTCGGTGTCGGTCAAATCCTTGATGTGGCCGTAGACGCCGGTCAGGCCGTTGGCCATCGAGGTGTTTTCGTACAGCTTGATGTTCACGCTGTTGCGCACCCGAATGCCGTGGCGACGGTTGCTGATCACCTTGTTGCCCCACAGCAGGTTATCGCCGCTCTCATAGAGCGTGATGCCGTCGGTGTGGTTGCGGTAGAACTCGTTGTCGGCCACCACGTTGTTGACGCTGTTACGGTCGAGTACCAGGCCCGAGAGCTTGTTGTCGTAGCTGCGGTTATTGAAGATGAAGCTGTCGTTCACTTCCCGGGAAATGATGATGCCGTGCTTCTTCTTGGTGCCGTAGACGGTGTTGTCCGCGATGATCAGGCCGTGGGAACGGTCGTGGGGGTCAATGCCGTAGACGATGTTGTCTTTGTAGGTATTGCCCTTGATCACAAAGCCCGTGGTCTCGTAGCAATAGAAGCCGTACCACATGTCCGAGAACTCGGAATCGATGATCCAGCCGGTCGGTTCCGCGCGCTTGAGCACCTTGGCCATGTTCGGCGTGTACTGGGAAATACTCACCCCGTACGACTTACTGTTGGCGTAGCCGAAGCTGGCCATCTTGGTCTTGGAGATGTAGGTCTCGGTGCCGCCCCAGGCCAGCAGGAACGGGCGGAACTCCTTGGGCGACTTGAACAGCGCCGGGCCGTTGGCCTTCTCGTCCCAGCCGGTGACTTTGGTGTCACGCACAAACAGCTGGCCGTCGTTGATCAGGAACGAACCGGCCTGCTGGGACAGGCGCAGCTCCTGGGTCTTGTTGTCGATGTCCAGGATGCCCTTGCGCCCGACCACGATCGGCAACTTGGCCAGGAACACGCCAGGCGAGGTTTCGCTGAAGTACTGCTTGGGCACTTTGCCCAGCAAGTCCTTGAGGTTCATGTAGCCGTCGTCGACAAAGATCGCCTGGGGAATGCCGTGCTGGCGCACCACCCATTCGGCCATCTTGTTGTCGCCGCCGATAAAGTCCTTGAGGGCGTCTTCCTGCATCATGCGGCGGATGCTGATTTTGCCGGGCTTGCTGCGCACGATCTTCTTTTCCATCGCGGCGGCGGTGTAGCCCGACAGGTCCGGCAGGGCCGGCTTGGCCATTTCCAGCGGCGCGGTGGGCGGGCTGGAAATGGTGTAGGTCTTGGCCTGTTGCAGTTCCTTGGCGATGGTCGGCGCCTTGGCCGGCGTGTCGGCCAGGGCCGAGGCGCTGGCCAGCAGCATGGCCGCGACGAGCAGGCTTTGAGGATTCATGGCGCAGGCTCCCATCAGAATTTCCAGACCACGTCGACAAAGGCGCGGTGCATGTAGGAGTCGACATTGCTGCCATAGGCGTCGCCCGGTTTGAACACGCCGGCACGGAAACGCACCAGGGCCGAGGGTTCGTCAACCGACTGGCTGAGCGCGGCCGGCAGCAGGCCTTTCTTGAAGTACTTGGTGACGACCAGGTCCATCTCCTGGCCAAGATCTTTCTTGCCGTCGGCCAGTGGCAGGGAGGTGCTGGCGATAATGTCACCGGCGGCGTCGGTGGTGTTATCCAGCGCGGCGATGCCGTTGCTGCTCACCGGCTTGTTGCCGTCCACGCGCCAGAACTTGTGGTAGACCAGGCTGGCGTCGTAGTCCTCGCGCAGTTGCCAGGAACCGAACAGGCTCATGGACTGCATGTTGTTCATCTCGCCGCGAAACGCTTCGCCGAAGCGGTGCACGCGGGACTGGGTGCCGGTCCAGTTCGAACGGTTGCTTTGCAGGCCGTTCTGCTCGTAGTCGGCGCTGGCGCGGGCGTAGGCCGCACCCACTTGCCATTGCGGGTCGAGGCGCAGACGCACGCCGATATCGGTGGCCCAACCACTCAGGTCGTCGCTGTTCTTGGCCTGGTCGGGACGGGTGCCGTCAGACTTGAGCGCGTTGACCTTGTCGCGATCACCGCGCATGCCCGTGATGCTTGCCCAGTAGTTGACGGTGTTGGTGTTGCGCCAGTTATAGGCGTCGCTGTTGGCTTCGATGCCGAGCCAGGTCAGGTCGCCGTTCTCGCGTTTGTCCAACGAGTCGGTCGGCTGGCCGGGTTCCGGGTAGTCGAGCTTGCCGTTGTCATGGGTGTGGTGACCACGCAGGCCGATCCATTGGCCGGGCGTCCACTGGTAGGCGGCGTCGGCGTAGAGGTGCTGGCGGTCCTTGTCGACGGGCGCCAGTTCCTTGAGGTCGGTGCGGTATTCGCTGAAGCGTTCGGCGACGCCCACGTTGGCTTTGAGCAAGGTGGTGTCGAAGGTCCAGTTCAGCGCTTCGATGTTGGTGTCGCGCCATTGGCCGTCGTCATTGCGCAGGCGTTGGCGGCCGAGCTTGAGGATCTCGCCAGGGTAGGGCGTGAAGCCGCTGTAGCCGACCCAGAACTCGCGCATCGCCAAGTAGTTTTTCTTGGTCTTGCGGTCGTTGTTGGTGGTTTGCTGGTTTTCGTCATCGGCCGACTGTTGCAGGGTGTCGGTCTCGATGATGTCGCTGGAGGCAACCGCCTGGCCCATCGCATAAGCGCTCCAGTTGCCGCTTTCGCCGTAGATCCACGGGCGCAGGTCGATACCGACGCCGTTGACGTCGCCGCCTTTTTGCGTGCCCAGGTCGCGGTCATCTTCGGACTGGCCGGTGATTTTCACTTCCAGGCCGAAGTTCTTGGCTTCGGTCAGCGCGGCCAGGGTCGGGCACGACCACAGCAGGGCGAAGGTCAGGCCAATGCCGGCCTTGACGAATGGGTTGAGCTTCATAGGGATTCCTCGCCGTCTTCTTCTTCATCCAGGGCGTGCAGTTGCAACGAGCTCTGGGCCAGGGTGCCGCGGGTGGCCAGTTCCTGTTGCACCAGGCGTTGCCCTTGGGCGCGTTGTTCCGGCGTCAGGGGCGCTTCGAGCTGGGTGGCCAGCTCAACGGCTTCCGGGGTGTCCTGGGCTTTGGCCAATTGGCTGAAGACATAGGCGTTCAATGGGTCGGGCTTGGTGCCCTTGCCTTGGGAAAACAGCTGGGCGATGGCGAAATCGGCACTGTTCTGGCCGTTGCGCGCAGCGGTCAGCAAGTGGTCCAGGGCTCTTTGCGGGTAGACCTTGCCCAGGTAGCCACGGCGGTAGATCTGGCCGAGGTAGTAATCGGCGGCCACTTCACGGCCCACGGCTTTTTCGAAATGCGCTTCGGCGGCCTTGGCATCTGCCGGGACCCACTTGCCTTCGTAGTAGAGCTTGCCCAGGAGCAATTCGGCGCGCGGCTGGTCGGCGGCGCGGCCGTTGTCCAGGTACTTCATCATCTGGTCGACGTCGCCCAGTTCCGGGAAGTCGTAGAGCAGCTGCGCCAGGCTGACCCAGGATGCCGGGTAGCCGGGGGCGATTTTTTCCAGCAGGGCCTGGGCGGTTTTTTCGTCCGGCGTGCCGAGGGTGGCATCGCCCAGCACACGAGCGACGCTGTCGACACGCTGGGCGGTGACGGTGCCACGGCTGTAGCCGGCTTCCATCTGCTTGAGCAACTCGGCCTGTTTTTCCGGCGCGGCTTGCTTCTGATAAACCGTGGCCAGTTCGACGTAGCAGATGTCGGTGGTGTTCAACGCGGCTTTGCAGATGCGCTCCACATCATCGAGGTGCTGGTCGTAGGTGTCCTGGGTGCGATACAGCAGCACTTGGGCCAGGCCGGCTTCCGGATAACCGGCGGCCTGCCATTTACTGATCTGCTGCTGGGCGTTCACATTCGGGAAGCTGTGTGGGTATTGCAGGTACAGCATCGCCAGCGGAATCAGGGTGTTGCCTTCACCATTGGCAAAGGCTTTTTTCAGCAGGCCTTCGGCTTCATGGTGCTCGGCTTCGGTGGCGCCAGGCTTGGCCACCAGCAGGCGGCCGAGGCGCGCCTGGGCACGTGGCGAGGTATCCGCCGCGGCACGGTAAGTGGCTTCGGCCTGTTTGATTTGCGCCGGATCGCGGGTGCCTACCTGGATATCGGCCAGGCCCACTTGGGCCTCGCTGTAACCCAGGTCTGCCAGTTGCTGGTAATTCTGCTGCGCGGTGGCCGTGTCGCCACGCTTGAGCGCTTCATTGGCCAGGCGTTGGTCGGGCAGGCCGGCGCAACCGGCGAGGCTGACCGCAAGGGCCAGCGCGCAATAGGCCGAGGCGAAGTGCGATCTGCTTTGTGTGGGAGCTGGCTTGCCTGCGATGGTATCGGCGCGGTGCAACTGATGTACCGAGTCGCCTGCATCGCGGGCAAGCCCGGCGCCCACATGGGTCGGTGTTGTTATTGAGATAGGGTTCACAGGCATGTCCTCGCTTACAGACCGTGCGCCATGGCTTTATCGATCAGCCAGTTCAGCGATGGGCCACGGTCGCTGGTGACTTCCACCGGGCGGCCGGCGAAGGCGCTGTCCAGTGGTGCATCAGGCTTGATCTGGACGCGGATGTCGGAGGACAGGTCGGCGCTGTTCAGGCTGGTGCTGCTGACGATGGTGCCGGTACGCACCTGGTCTTCGTCGGCGACCTGGAAGCTCACTGGCGTACCTGGGCGCACGTCGCCGAACTGGCGATAAGTGAAGCGTGCTTCCACATTGGCCGGGGCGCCGCGTGGCACCAGTTGGAAGATCACATCGCCTTTGCTGGCGTACTGACCGTCGGCGACCATTTGCTGGGCGACCACGCAATCACACGGCGAAGTCAGGGTGCCGGTCATTTGCTTGCCGAACAGTTCTTCGACCTTGGCCGGTTGCAGTTGGTCTTCGTCCAAGTGGCCCTTGAGCACATCCAGCATGCTGGTGCTGAAGGTCGCCAGTGGCGCGCCTTTGGCGGCAATCGCGTCACCTTTGAGCAGGCTTTGCACGGTGCCGTCACGCGGCATGGTCACGTTCATGCCGGGCACGCTCACCAGGCCGGCCTGGGCGTGGCTGACGAAGTACATGCCGTACACCGACTTGAAGACAAACCCGAACGCCGCCAGACCAACGATGAAGATACCGGCGCTGAACACTACGGCGCGCAGGCGACCGAACGCGGTCATGCCGCTGCCGCTGTCCTTGACCTTGCGTGCCTTGGTGAAGTTGTCGCGTTGCAGGGTCGCCAGCACGTCGCCCATGGACACGATATCGCCGGACAAGTGCGACGTGATCAGGTGGCGCAGGGTCGAGATATCCTGTGGCTCCAGATTCTGGAACTGGCAACCGGTGCGGCCGCTCTGACGGTCGTAGGAGCGAATCTGCAACTCGACGTCCATCGCCAGGCCGAGGTTATCAATCACGAACTGCAGGCGGCCCTTGTGCACTTCACCAACGTTCAGCGGTTGGGTCGCAGTGAATGCCAGGCCGCCGGCGGAGAGGTCGATCACCCGCGCTTCGGTGGGTTTGCCGTCATTGCCGAAAAAGCGCAGTTTGGCCGGGATTTTGACCCGTGCGTGTTGGCGCTGGGCTTCGGATTCGTGGACAACGTTGACGTTTGCTTGGCTATTCATCAGGTGTATTCCTAAGTTAATTCAGGCTTGGCAGGTTCAGACCATCATCAGCAAAACGGCGACGAAGATGCTGCCGGCGGAGAAGGTCATGGTCCGAGACGACCAGGTGTTGAACCAACGTTGAAAGCTGGCCAAATCGCGGGTCAGTTTGGTGTCCTGGCGGGTCCAGGACTGTTGATCAAGGCGGAAGAACACGTAGATCTTCACCAGCGCGCCCATGATCTGGTTGTAATAGAGAATCGCCGGGTAAGCCGGGCCGATCTTGTGGCCGGAGCACGACAGCAGCAGCGTGAGGATCAGGCGGGTGATGCCGATCCACAGCAGGTACGCGAGGATGAACGCGCCGCCGTATTTGAAGGTGGCGATGATCGCCACGGTCAGGCCGAGCAGGGAGGTCCACATCGACACGCGCTGGTCGAACAACACCACGCTGGTGAACAGACCGAGGCGGCGTACGCCCAGGCCCAGGGCGCGGGAGTTCTGGCGCAGGTTGTTGCCGTACCAGCGGAACATCAGCTTGCGGCTGGCCTTGATAAAGCTCTTTTCCGGCGGGTGTTCCACGGTGTTGATCGCGGCGTCCGGCACGTAGAAGGTGTCGTAGCCCAGGCGCATCAGACTGAACCAGCTGGACTTGTCGTCGCCGGTGAGAAACTTGAAGCGGCCCAGGCGCCAGTGTTGCAGCGAGTCACTTTCCACGTCGGCGATAAAGCCCGGGTCGGTCACGACGCTGGCACGAAACACCGACATGCGCCCGGTCATGGTCAGCACGCGCTTGGACAGGGCCATGGAGCACATGTTGATGTGGCGCTGGGCGAAGCGCAGTTTGTGCCACTCGCTCATGATGTAGCCGCCGCGCACTTCACAGAACTCGTTGGTGGTCAGGCCGCCGACATTGCCGAACAGCTGGAACCACGGCACGGTCTTGCGTACGACGCCTTCGGCGAGCACGGTGTCGCCATCGATCACCGCCACGACGGCGCGGTCGTCCGGCAGGTGGCGGGAGATGGCACGGAAACCGAAGGCCAGGCCGTCACGCTTGCCGGTGCCGGCGATGCGCACGAAGTCGAGCTTGACGTGGTCCGGCGGGTTCATCTTTTCCCAGAGGCTCTTGACCAGCAGCTCATCGGACATTTCCACCAGCGAGCAGACCACGGTGGTGGGGAAGCCGCATTCGATGGCCTCGCGGATCACCGAGCTGTAGACCTGCGCGGTGGTCAGCGCATCGATCCGGAAACTGGTAACCATCAGGAACACATGGGATGGGTCGGCGGCCTTGCCCAGCTTGCGCACTTTACGGCGCAGGTGCGGGTAGACCACGTACAAAAACAGCATGCCGCGAAAGAAATGCGTAGCACCCATCGAGTAGCGCCAGATACCGACGGCGCCAATCAGGAAAATAAAATTCTTCGACTCGGAGTCGAACGTACTCGCCGGCAACAGCAAGGCGAGACCCATCAGCAGGCTCAGAAAGAACAGCCAGCCGGCGGATTGGAGCAGTACGTGTTTTAACTTGGACATAAGCGTCATCCGAAGGTGAAGAAGGCTCCGGCTGCACCTGCTGGGGATCAGGACAGGTGCAGCGCGGAACTTGCCGTTGCTGTTACCAGCAAATGCCTTCGGTGCGACCGGTCGTGCAGGTCGCCTTGGACATGAAGCCCACCAGGTCGATCACTTGCTTGCCGTGCGGTGCGTTCTGCGCCAGGGCGCGGAATTTCTCGTCACGGTTGCCCAGGATGATCACGTCGGAGTTGTTGATCACGTCGTCGAAGTCCGAGTTGAGCAGGGACGACACGTGCGGGATCTTGCCTTCGATGTAGTCCTTGTTCGCACCGTGGACACGGGCATACTCGACGTTGCTGTCGTAGATGCTCAGGTCGTAGCCCTTGCCGATCAGCATTTCCGCGAGTTCTACCAGCGGGCTTTCACGCAGGTCGTCGGTGCCGGCCTTGAAGCTCAGGCCCAGCAGGGCGACTTTGCGCTTGTCGTGGCTGGAAACGATGTCGAAGGCGTTCTGCACCTGGGACTCGTTGCTGCGCATCAGCGAGTTGAGCAGCGGCGCTTCCACGTCCAGGGAGCTGGCGCGGTAGGTCAGGGCACGCACGTCTTTTGGCAGGCACGAGCCGCCGAACGCAAAGCCTGGGCGCATGTAGTACTGGGACAGGTTGAGGGTCTTGTCCTGGCAGACTACTTCCATCACTTCACGACCATCGACGCCGACGGCCTTGGCGATGTTGCCGATCTCGTTGGCGAAGGTCACCTTGGTGGCGTGCCACACGTTGCAGGTGTACTTGATCATCTCGGCAACGGCGATGTCCTTGCGGATGATCGGCGCGTCGAGTTCTTCGTACAGCGACTGCAGGACATCGCCGGAGGCTTTGTCGAACTCGCCGATGACGGTCATCGGTGGCAGGTCGTAGTCGGCGATGGCGGTGGATTCACGCAGGAATTCCGGGTTGACCGCGACACCGAAGTCGACGCCGGCTTTCTTGCCGGAGCAGTCTTCGAGAATCGGGATGACCACGTTGGCCACGGTGCCCGGCAGCACGGTGCTGCGCACCACTACGGTGTGGCGGGTGGCTTTGTCACGCAGGACAAAACCGATTTCGCGGCACACGGCTTCGATGTAGTCTAGTTCCAGGTCGCCGTTTTTCTTGCTCGGCGTGCCGACGCAAATCATCGACAGGTCGGTATCGCGGATGGCTTCGGCGAAGTTGGTGGTGCCGCGCAGTCGACCGGTTTCGATACCCTGGCTCAACAGCTCGCCCAGACCCGGTTCAACGATTGGCGATTTGCCAGCGTTGATAAGGTCGATCTTATCCTTGGAGATGTCTACGCCGACCACTTCGTGGCCACGGGCAGACAGGCAACCGGCACACACTGCGCCAACGTAACCTAGACCAAATATGCTGATGCGCATCGCATTTACCTCTTTGTCATTCAAGACTGTGTTAAACATGCCAATTAATGGCCGGAGTTCATGTTTGCAAGCGTCACTGATGCCACGAAAGTTGGGCGAATAGACGCCGACTTACCGCGTACAGGCATGTTAAATAGTGAGTGGCTAACTAGTGCACTCAAGTTGTGCGCAACGTGGCCTTGTTGTTGGGACCTGCCCTCAAATGCAGCCGGCCTTCCTGGGAGAAGGGCCTGGCGCCAGTGCCGCAGGGCTTTGATAGAGGCTGAAACCTTTAAATATCAATGCCTTGGGTTGACTCACTGACCATTAGGGGAGGTTTGGCCCTGGCCTTATAGGGAGAAGCAAATCATCCTTGTCGCCGCTCTTGATTAATCGGTTGGCAATATGACCAATGAGTCAAAGTTCAATGTGACAACTTCGCTACTTCCGTTGGTCGCCATGTAAGTCATCTCTTACAGAATCAGAGAATTTCGTTACCGGTGGTATGAGCCGTGCTTTTGGACGAAGTTCCAGACCGCCTATCCCGAGCGTGGAAATTTCTTGAAATATTAACCGAGATGGCACTGGTACTATATTGATAGCACTTGCTATTTGAGCCAGTAGTTACAGGGAGTTGGCGCGGTGGGATAGTTTTGTGCCACCAGTGTTTAAAAAAAGTGGTGCCACTACGAAAAAAAATCGGAAATGTCGAGTGAAATAAATGTTAGGGATGTGTCTGGATTTTTTTTGGCGCCATAAATTTGACGATTGATGGTGTGAAATGCGGACAAAAATGTGGGAGGGGGCTTGCCCCCGATTGCAGTGGATCAGCCAACTTATCTCTGGCTGACACACCGCCATCGGGGGCAAGCCCCCTCCCACATTTGGATCTCATTGTTTGAAAGAAGGCTGCGAGGCCTTATTCCGGTGCGTGATCGCGCAAAAACACCAGGTTATCCGGCTTGGACTGCTCCGCATTGAAGCGATAGCCCTGCACATCGAACTGCTTGAGCTTGGCCGGATCGTTGATGCGCTCCTCAATCACGAAGCGGCTCATCATGCCCCGGGCTTTTTTCGCGTAGAAACTGATGATTTTGTACTGGCCGTTCTTGAAGTCCCTGAACTCGGTATTGATGATCCGTGCCTTCAGGGCCGTGCGCTTGACCGCCGAGAAGTATTCGTTGGATGCCAGGTTGAGCAGTACATCATCGCCTTGCTCGGCCAGGGCTTCGTTGAGCCATTCGCTGATGCGCGTGCCCCAGAATGCGTACAGGTCCTTGCCACGGGTGTTGGCCAGTTTGGTGCCCATCTCCAGGCGGTACGGCATCATCAGGTCCAGCGGGCGCAGCAGGCCGTAGAGGCCCGAGAGCATGCGCAGATGGTCTTGGGCGTAGCTGAAGTCGGCATCGCTGAACGTCTCGGCATTGAGGCCGGTATATACGTCGCCCTTGAACGCCAGCAGCGCCTGCTTGGCGTTGTCCGGAGTGAAGGCCGGCGTCCAGCTGCCGAAACGTGCGGCGTTGAGGCCGCCGATTTTGTCGGAAACGTGCATCAGCTCACTGATTTGCGCCGGGCTCAGCTCGCGCAATTGTTCGATCAGCTCCTGGGAGTGGTCGAGGTATTGCGGCTGGGTGAAGCGTGGGGTCGCCGGTTTTGACTCGAAATCGAGGGTCTTGGCGGGGGAAATCACCATCAGCATGAAGTCGTCTCCTGTAATCGTGGGGGGATTCTAGGGGCTGGGGCGGTTTGACTCCACCTATGATGCCGATAGGCGCGATCCGCTATAGTGGCCGACGACTCTGGAGAGGGAGACCCTGTGTGCGAATAGCACTGTTATTGGCCGCGTGCCTGTTAAGCCTGAACGCCCATGCGGCGCCGATGGTCGTCGCCAGCCTGGACCGTGGCACCTGGCCCGAAAAACTCAGCAGCCCTGCGCTGTTCGACGTCGCCTCGCGCGCCGAAATCCTGATGTTCGCCCGCAGCCTGCTGGCCAGTGAGTCCTTGGGCGACGCAGCGCTCAAACAGCGCCTGGGCCTGAAGATCATCAACCAGGCCGCCATCGACGACCTGCGCCGCCAGCTCTGGCAACGCTTGCTGGAAAACTACACCGTCGCCCAACAGAGCTGCGAGGTGGATGCCTCGTTCTGCTACCTGGTGGAAAACATGGACGACCTGCGCGAACAGGCCGGCAAGTTCGAAGTCAGCGAAGACTCCTTCTATATAGGCTGGTCCGCCCCCAGCCATACCTTCCACGAACGCTACCTGGACGAACTGCTGCGCAAAGCCGCGTTGTTCCCGCAGATCAGCAGCGAAGTCGCGCGGTTCGGCGACCATGAACGTAACGGCGACGAGTTCAACGACCGTCTGTTCCTGCTGACCTTCGACGGCGGCCCGGCGCCGGTCAGTGGCAATACCGACTGGCTCGCCGACTACCTGCGCAAGCAGAAGATGAACGCCACCTTCTTTGCCCTCGGCAGCAGCCTGCAAACCCGCGTAGAGCGCAGTTCCGCCGCTGAGGTGGAGGCGTTGTACCAGGGCCAGTGCGTCGGCACCCAAGGCTGGCAGTACCGGTCCCATAGCCATTGGGTCGACTGGCAAAGCTCCATCACCCGCAGTGCCGCGCTGGTGCAGAACCTGATGCCGGAAAACTATGTGCCGCTGTTCCGCCCGCCCTATGGGCAGCGTCGTGCGGACAGCCAGGGTTTCTTTCAGTCCCAGGGTTTGCAGGTGGCGTTGTGGGACATCGATTCCCAGGACGAGCCGGGCAAGCTCAAGGCCGATGAGTCGATGCAGCGCGTGCTCACGCTGATGCTGCTGTGGCGCAAAGGGGTGATTGTGTTCCACGACACCCAGGACAAGGCGCGGGTGGCATTGCCTCTGTTGCTACAGGCAACGGCGCAGAGTGGCTTGGGTTGGCAGGACTGCCGGGAAGCCTTTCGTTAAAAATATGAAGTGCCCGCCCCTGTTGGGTTTAAGGCGAAATGGGGGTGATTTTGTGCGACGTTTCGAGGCAGGCGGACTTCCGACTTTAACGGGGTGCATGGCACTCGGCTAGTGCTATTCGTCATCCTGAAAAATAAACTTCAAAAAAGCGTCAAAGTGCTTTTTTCTGTCATGGGTTTTGCGGTATTACGAAGTCAGATCGCCGAAACCTGCACCACAGGTGGCGTCTTCCAAGACTCCTTTTGCGGTGTGTTCGGCGGTCAATCGAGGCGCAGCACTGTCGTGGTATTGCGTCGACTGGCTCCCACAAAGGTGACCGAGTATGGATGATCATGGACGCACCCCTTCTTCCGACCAGCCAATCCTTTATGTGCTTGATACCAACGTACTGATCCACGATCCAAACGCACTGCTTAACTTCGAAGAACACCACGTCGCCATCCCGATGATTGTGCTAGAGGAACTCGACAAGCTCAAAAGTGGGCACCACAGCGTTGCCGCCGAATGCCGCCAGGCCATCCGCCTGATCGACAAGACCCTGGGCGAAGCCTCACCCGAGGATGTTGAAGTCGGCGTGCCGATCCAGCGTGGCAAAAGCGGGCCCAAGGGCTTGCTGTCGATCCTGATGAGCAAGCGCAGCGAGCCCAACAGCCTGCTGCCGGAAAACCTCAACGACAACAAAATCATCAACCAATTGATCGACCTGCACGCGCGCGACAAGGACCTGCGCCTGGTGCTGGTGACCAAAGACATCAATATGCGCCTCAAGGCCCGAGCGTGCGGGATCGCGGCCGAGGACTACAGCACCGACCAACTGGTCGATGACGTTTCAATGCTGTCCCGGGGTTATCACACAGTGACCGGCTCGTTCTGGGACCTCGTGAGCAAGGTCGAAACCCGTCAGGACCACGGCCGCACCTGGCATCAGGTGCAACTGATCGACAACCTGCCGGCCGTGCACATCAATGAATTCATCATCGACGAACAGGGGTTTGTAGGCTGGATCAAGGAGATTCAGGTCGACAAGCTGCTGATCCTCGACCTGCATCAGGAACCCCTGCTGCACCAGGAAGCCTGGGGCCTGAAACCGCGTGACATCTACCAGAGCCTGGCGCTGTACGCGCTACTCGACCCGGACATCCACCTGGTCAATCTGACCGGCGCCGCGGGTTCCGGTAAAACCATCCTCGCCCTGGCCGCTGCTATCGAGCAGACCATGGTCACCAAGCGCTATCGCCGCATCATCGCCACCCGTAGCGTGCAGGGCCTGGACCAGGAAATCGGTTTCCTGCCCGGCACCGAAGCGGAAAAAATGGAGCCATGGTTGGGGGCGATCACCGACAACCTCGAAGCCTTGCATATGGATGACGAAAACACCCATGGCAGCGTCGACTACATCCTCAGCAAAGTGCCGTTGCAGTTCAAATCCCTCAACTACATCCGAGGTCGCAGCTTCCAGCAAAGCCTGATTTTGATTGATGAATGCCAGAACCTCACGCCGCACCAGATGAAGACCATCATCACCCGTGCCGGCGCCGGTTCAAAAGTGGTGTGCCTGGGCAACCTGGCGCAGATCGACACCCCTTACCTGTCCGCGACCAGCTCCGGGCTGACCTACCTGACGGAACGCTTCAAAGACTTCCCCAACGGCGTGCACATTGCGCTGCAAGGGGTGCCTCGCTCGATTCTGGCCGAATACGCCGAATCCCATCTGTAAACGCGGTCACTGTGGGAGGGCGCTTGCTCCCTCCCACATGGTTTACACTCGCGGCTCCTGATCAGGAGTATCGCTGTGCTGACTCATCTCGATTCCCAAGGTCGCGCCCATATGGTCGACGTCACCGACAAGTCCGTGACGTTCCGTGAGGCGGTGGCTGAAGCGCGGGTGCGCATGTTGCCAGGCACCCTGCAAATGATTGTCGACGGCGCCCACCCCAAGGGCGACGTGTTTGCCGTGGCCCGTATCGCCGGGATCCAGGCTGCCAAGAAAACCAGTGACTTGATCCCCCTTTGCCATCCGTTGATGCTCACCGGCGTCAAGGTTGAACTGAGCGCCGATGGCGTGGACGCCGTGCATATCGTGGCGCGCTGCAAACTGTCCGGGCAGACCGGCGTGGAGATGGAAGCGTTGACCGCTGCCAGTGTTGCGGCGTTGACGATCTACGACATGTGCAAGGCCGTGGATCGCGGCATGACCATCGAAAGTATTCGCCTATTGGAAAAACTGGGCGGCAAGAGCGGGCATTTCAAGGCGGATCAAGTATGAGCATTAACGTACTGTTTTTTGCGCGCTATGCCGAAGCGGTGGGCTTCGATTCTCTGGAGATGGAAGGTGAGTTTGCCACCGTTGATGCCGTGCGCCTGGCGCTGGCCGGTGACCCCGAGTTTGCCGTCCTCAACGAGACGAGCCTGATGTGCGCCCGCAACGAGGAGTTGTGCAGCCTCGACGAACCGGTGCAAGCAGGCGATGAAGTCGCGTTCTTCCCGCCAGTGACCGGAGGCTGAGCATGGCCATCCGTGTGCAGGTCGGGGCGTTTGATCCCGGTGCCGAAGTCAACGCCATGCACGCGGCCAACGTGGGCGTGGGCGCGGTGGTGAGCTTTGTCGGTTATGTGCGCGACTTCAATGACGGCCGCGATGTGTCGGGGATGTTCCTGGAGCATTACCCCGGCATGACCGAAAAGGCCTTGGCCAAGATCGCCGTGGAAGCCGAGCAACGCTGGCCGCTGCTCAAGCTCGAAGTGCTGCACCGCGTTGGCGCGTTGGAGCCGGGTGAGCCGATTGTGTTTGTCGCGGCCGCCAGTGCCCATCGCCAGGCGGCGTTTGATGCGTGTGCGTTTGTGATGGATTACTTGAAGACCCGGGCGCCGTTCTGGAAGAAAGAGAACACCCCCGAAGGGGCACGCTGGGTGGAAGGGCGGGACAGCGACCACGCTGCTGCTGATCGCTGGAAATAGCCCGCCGAACACCTCTCTTAAAATCACCTCAAATCAAATGTGGGAGGGGGCAAGCCCCCTCCCACATTTTTACTGCATTCCAAGCCTTAGGGGCGCTTGCGCTCCACGGCTCGCAGCAAGTGCGTCGGCGGTGTCTCGCAGCTGATCTTGCGGCCCAGCAAGGTCTCGATCGATGGCAACTGATACGAGTCATCTTCTCCCGCAAAGCTGATCGACACACCCGCAGCACCCGCACGGCCGGTACGGCCAATCCGGTGCACGTAGTCGTCCGGCACTTCCGGCAGGGTGAAGTTGATCACGTGGCTGATGCCGTCGATATGAATGCCGCGCCCGGCGACGTCAGTGGCCACCAGCACGCGGATCTTGCCTTCGCGGAAACCTTCCAGGGTCTTGATGCGCTTGTGTTGTGGCACATCGCCCGACAGTTGCGCGGCGTTGACGCCGTCGCGCACCAGGCGCTCTTCGATACGGCGTACTTCGTCCTTGCGGTTGGCGAACACCATGACGCGCTCCCAACCGTTGTCGTTGATCAGGTTGTAGAGCAGCTTGTACTTGTCGGCACCGGCCACAGCGTAAATGTGCTGTTCGACGTTTTCGCTGGCGACGTTCAGCGCTTCGATCTCGACGATGGACGGGTCGGTGGTCCACTGCTTGGCGAGGTTCATCACGTCTTCGGTGAAGGTCGCGGAGAACAGCAGGGTCTGGCGCTCGTTTTTCGGCGGGGTCTGGCGAATGATCTGGCGTACTTGCGGGATGAAACCCATGTCGAGCATGCGGTCGGCTTCGTCCAGCACCATCACTTCGACCATGTCCAGGTGCACGTCGCCGCGCTGGTTGAAGTCCAGCAGGCGGCCAGGGGTGGCGACCAGGATGTCGCAGTGGCGGGCTTCGAGGTGCTTGAGCTGTTTATCGAAGTCCATGCCACCGACGAAGGTCATCACGTTGAGTCCGGTGTATTTGGTCAGGTCGGCGGCGTCCTTGGCGATCTGTACCACCAGCTCCCGGGTCGGGGCGATGATCAGCGCGCGCGGTTCACCCATGTAGCGCTCTTTCGGCGGCGGTGTTTGCAGCAGCTGGGTGATGATCGAGATCAGGAACGCGGCGGTCTTGCCGGTGCCGGTCTGGGCACGGCCGATGGCGTCTTTGCCGGCAAGGGTGAAGCCAAGCACCTGCGCCTGGATCGGCGTGCAGTAAGGGAAGCCCAGGTCCTGGATGGCGTGCATCAGTTCCGGGGCCAGTTTGAAATCGTGGAAGCGGGTTTTACCTTCCTGGGGCTCGACGACGAAGTCTTCGAGTTTCCAGGGAATGACGACCGGTTTGGGCGCACGTTCCCGGCGCGGCTTCGGGGCTGGCGCGGCTTCAGCCTGAGGTGTCGCCTGTTCGGGCGGTGTCACCGGCGGCGTCTTCGGCTGCGCGACAGGTGCGGTCCGGCCGGGCTGTTGGCCGTCATTGCGGCTGCCGGAGGAGGGGACAGGAGCACTGGGAACAGGCGCGAGCGGCTCAGCCTCGCTTTTGCCGAACATCTTCTTGAGTGCTTTGAGCACGGTGATCTCATTAATTGGTTAAGGAATGTACGCCGGCCAGTGTAATGCAAGAATCGGGCGCGGCGTAGTGCGTCTGTCATACGGCTACATAAACGTGGATTTCAGCGCAGGCGCTCGGCCAGCCAAGTGCCGATATCGCGTATCTCTTCAGGTAACACTTCGTGGCCCATTGGGTATTCCTGCCATGTCACGGTGACACCACGGCTGTTCAGGTGTTCGTAGGCCGTACGGCCCATGGCGTTCTGTACCACGTCGTCGTACTGGCCGTGCAGGCACAGGGCCGGAATGCGCTGCTGGCTGGCCGACAATTCCAGCTCATCACCAAAGGTAGGCGCGTAAGTGGAGAGGGCGATGACGCCACCCAGCGGGCCTTCCCAATTCATAAACGCAGTGTGGAAGACCACGGCGCCGCCCTGGGAAAAACCCGCAAGAAAAATTCGCGAAGCGTCTATTCCGGTTCTCTTCTGGGCCTCGATCAAATCCGTGAGCATTTTTGCCGATACTTCCAGCTCTTCCAGACTGATGGAACGCGCCGGGCTCATGGCCTTGATGTCGTACCAGCTCGGCATCTCGTAGCCGCCATTAATAGTCACCGCACGGGTCGGCGCCTGGGGCAATACAAAGCGGGTGGTCTGCAATTCTTCCTGCAACGCTTCAGCCACCGGCAAGAAGTCGTAGCGATCGGCACCCAGGCCATGCAACCAGATTACGCAGGCGTCTGCGGGCTTGGCGGGCTGAAGAATCAAGGGGTCGGTCATGTCTGCTCCATAAATGTGCGTGCGCTCCGATTAAGTGCGACGGAACGGTGCGCTAGAGGTTGATCTGTTAAGAGAATGTCGCAAGGCTGAATCTTTTTCTATTGACCATGGGCTGAAACGACTCAGCCGCGACTCTGGTACGCGCCTTGCTACGTGTAGGTCGATGTCAGAACTTTCTTGTGACGGTAACACTATCAGTGAGTGCCGCTTGTAGGAAAGCAGCTGGAATTACCGCGACAGCCTCATGCCGCTCGGCCCTAAAAAAAACCAACACGGGTCGATATCGCCTCATAAGGGTGCGCTGAGGTTCGGAGCTTCGACACAACAAGAGCGTATTTGGAGGTTTGAATGAAGGTATTGAAATCCACCCTGGCCATCGTTTCCGCGGCCGCTGTACTGGGTGTCAGTGGTTTCGCCCAAGCTGGCGCCACTCTGGACGCCGTGCAGAAGAAAGGCTTTGTGCAATGCGGTGTGAGTGACGGCTTGCCGGGTTTCTCGGTACCGGATGCCAGTGGCAAGATCCTCGGGATCGACGCTGACGTTTGCCGCGCTGTAGCCGCTGCTGTGTTCGGCGACGCGACCAAGGTCAAGTTCAGCCAGTTGAACGCCAAGGAGCGTTTCACCGCGCTTCAGTCCGGCGAAGTCGACATCCTTTCGCGCAACACCACCATGACCAGCTCCCGTGACGCAGGCATGGGCCTGAAATTCCCGGGCTTCATTACCTACTACGACGGCATCGGCTTCCTGGTAAACAACAAGCTGGGCGTCAAAAGCGCCAAGGAACTGGACGGTGCAACCATCTGCATCCAGGCCGGTACCACCACCGAGCTGAACGTTTCCGACTACTTCCGTGGCAACGGTCTGAAATACACCCCGATCACCTTCGACACCTCCGACGAAAGCGCCAAGTCGCTGGAATCCGGTCGTTGCGACGTGCTGACCTCCGACAAGTCCCAACTGTTCGCCCAGCGCAGCAAGCTGGCCTCGCCGAAGGACTACGTGGTTCTGCCGGAAACCATTTCCAAGGAACCCCTGGGCCCGGTCGTGCGTAATGGCGACGACGAGTGGCTGGCTATCGTGCGCTGGGTAGGCTACGCCATGCTCAACGCTGAAGAGGCCGGTATCACCTCCAAAAACGTTGAAGCTGAAGCCAAGTCCACCAAGAACCCGGACGTTGCACGTCTGCTCGGTGCTGACGGCGAATACGGCAAAGACCTGAAAGTGAAGAAAGACTGGGTCGTACAGATCGTCAAGCAAGTCGGTAACTACGGTGAAGTGTTCGAGCGCAACCTGGGCAAGAGCACCCCGCTGGAAATCGACCGTGGCCTGAACGCGCTGTGGAACAACGGCGGCATTCAATACGCACCCCCTGTGCGCTGATCGCTGATGGTTCTGTCACCCGGTGGGCCAACCGCCGGGTGATGTTCTGTTCCATTCTTTCCGGGGCACTTCATGCAAAATCAAATCGGCGCACCAAAGCAGAAGCTCAGCTTCAGCGATCCCAAAGTGCGTGCGTGGCTCTTCCAGATCATCACGATTGTGGCGGTGGTCTCGCTGGGCTGGTACCTCTTCAACAATACCCAGACCAACCTTCAACACCGGGGCATTACCTCGGGTTTCGACTTTCTTGAGCGCAGTGCCGGCTTTGGCATCGCGCAGCACTTGATCGACTACACCGAATCGGACAGCTATGCCCGCGTCTTTGTAATCGGCCTGCTCAATACCTTGCTGGTGACCGTGATTGGTGTGGTCCTGGCAACCTTGCTCGGCTTCATCATCGGCGTGGCGCGCCTGTCGCCGAACTGGATGATCAACAAGCTGGCGACGGTGTACGTGGAAGTGTTCCGCAACATTCCGCCGTTGCTGCAGATCCTGTTCTGGTACTTCGCGGTGTTCCTGACCATGCCGGGGCCGCGCAATAGCCATAACTTCGGTGACACCTTCTTTGTCAGCAGCCGAGGCCTGAACATGCCGGCAGCGCTGGCCGCTGACGGGTTCTGGCCCTTTGTGGCCAGCGTGGTGGTGGCGATCGTGGCAATTGTGCTGATGGCGCGTTGGGCCAACAAGCGCTTTGAAGCCACTGGCGTTCCGTTCCACAAGTTCTGGGCGGGCCTGGCGCTGTTCATCGTGATCCCGGCGTTGTGCGCCCTGATCTTCGGTGCACCGTTGCACTGGGAAATGCCCAAGCTGCAAGGCTTCAACTTTGTCGGCGGCTGGGTGCTGATCCCTGAACTGCTGGCACTGACCCTGGCACTGACTGTTTATACGGCAGCGTTTATCGCCGAGATCGTGCGTTCGGGCATCAAGTCCGTCAGCCACGGCCAGACCGAAGCTGCGCGCTCCCTGGGCCTGCGCCCTGGGCCGACGCTGCGCAAGGTCATCATCCCGCAAGCCTTGCGGGTGATCATTCCGCCGCTGACCAGCCAATACCTGAACCTGGCGAAAAACTCGTCGTTGGCCGCCGGTATCGGTTACCCGGAAATGGTTTCGCTGTTTGCCGGCACGGTGCTCAACCAGACCGGCCAGGCCATCGAAGTCATTGCCATCACCATGAGCGTGTACCTGGCGATCAGCATCAGCATTTCCCTGCTGATGAACTGGTACAACAAGCGCATTGCGCTGATCGAGCGGTGAGGAAACGCCCATGAGTACGCATACGTTCAAACCTGATATGCCGCCGCCGAACAAAGTCTTCGGCCCGGTGGCATGGATGCGCGCCAACCTGTTTTCCAGTTGGCTCAACACCCTGCTGACCTTGCTGTCGCTGTACCTGGTCTACCTGGTAGTACCGCCGATCCTGCATTGGGCCATCCTTGATGCGAACTGGGTCGGCACCACACGCGCCGATTGCACCAAAGAGGGCGCCTGCTGGGTGTTTATCCAACAGCGCTTCGGGCAGTTCATGTACGGCTACTACCCCGGCGACCTGCGCTGGCGCGTAGACCTGACCGTGTGGCTGGCCATCGTTGGCGTGGCGCCGTTGTTCATCTCGCGCTTTCAGCGCAAGGCGATCTACGGCCTGGGCTTCCTGGTGCTGTACCCGATCATCGCCTACTTCCTGTTGCACGGCGGCATCTTTGGCCTGGCCAACGTGGCGACCAGCCAATGGGGCGGCCTGATGCTGACCCTGGTGATCGCCACTGTCGGTATCGCCGGCGCCTTGCCCCTGGGCATCGTGCTGGCGTTGGGACGGCGTTCGAACATGCCGGCGATTCGTGTGGTCTGCGTGACCTTCATCGAATTCTGGCGCGGCGTGCCGTTGATCACCGTGCTGTTCATGTCCTCGGTGATGCTGCCGCTGTTCCTGCCGGAAGGCATGGGCATCGACAAGCTGCTGCGGGCGTTGATCGGCGTGATCCTGTTCCAGTCGGCCTATGTGGCCGAAGTGGTGCGCGGTGGCTTGCAGGCGATTCCCAAGGGGCAGTACGAAGCGGCCGCCGCAATGGGCCTCGGTTACTGGCGCAGCATGGGCCTGGTGATTCTGCCGCAAGCCCTGAAGCTGGTGATCCCCGGTATCGTCAACACGTTTATTGCGCTGTTCAAGGACACCAGCCTGGTGATCATCATCGGCCTGTTCGACCTGCTCAACAGTGTCAAGCAAGCCGCCGCCGACCCGAAATGGCTGGGCATGGCCACTGAAGGCTACGTGTTCGCCGCCCTGGTGTTCTGGATTTTCTGTTTTGGTATGTCGCGCTATTCCATTCATTTGGAACACAAGCTCGACACAGGCCACAAGCGTTAGGAGTTGTTGTTATGAGCGAAGCAATCAAACAGCCTGTGAGCCCTGAAGGCATTATCCAGATGCAGGGCGTCAACAAGTGGTACGGCCAGTTCCACGTGTTGAAAGACATCAACCTCAACGTCAAGCAGGGCGAGCGTATCGTGCTGTGCGGCCCGTCGGGTTCGGGCAAGTCCACCACCATCCGCTGCCTCAACCGTCTGGAAGAGCACCAGCAGGGCCGCATCGTGGTCGATGGCGTGGAACTGACCAACGACCTCAAGCAGATCGAAGCGATCCGCCGTGAAGTCGGCATGGTGTTCCAGCACTTCAACCTGTTCCCGCACCTGACCATCCTGCAGAACTGCACGCTGGCGCCGATGTGGGTGCGCAAGATGCCCAAGCGCAAGGCCGAAGAAATCGCCATGCACTACCTGGAGCGCGTGCGCATTCCGGAGCAGGCCCACAAGTTTCCGGGGCAACTGTCCGGCGGCCAGCAACAGCGTGTGGCGATTGCCCGCGCCCTGTGCATGAAGCCGAAAATCATGCTGTTCGACGAGCCAACCTCGGCGCTGGACCCGGAAATGGTGAAGGAAGTACTCGACACCATGATCGGCCTGGCCGAAGACGGCATGACCATGTTGTGCGTGACCCACGAAATGGGCTTCGCCCGCACCGTGGCCAACCGCGTGATCTTCATGGACAAGGGCGAGATCGTGGAACAGGCAGCGCCGAATGACTTCTTCGACAACCCGCAGAATGACCGGACCAAGTTGTTCTTGAGCCAGATTTTGCATTGATCGATAGATGATGCTTGAAAATAAACCCGGCCTTGGCGCCGGGTTTATTATTTGTGATTTATGAGGCTTTCAGCGTTTCAGTCTCGTCGTGGACGGTATAGGTGAAAGCGCCACGCAAATCAGCACCTTCGGCCAGAATTCTTGCTTGCGCCAGCAAATGCGGATGGCGATCCAACAACCGAATCAGTAGCACTAAGGGCTTGGGCGCAAGAAGCTCGCCGCGTTCGTAGCGAGAGAATGCGTTGTGGCCGGCCCCGGACAGCAAATCTACTGCCTCTTTTTGCGTAAGGTGCAGTTTGCGGCGGGTACGTTTAATCTCGGCGCCGATCATTTTCCGAGCGGCGAGGGTGAGTTCGTCTTTCGCTTCGCCGTAACGGTCAGCGCTGTCGTTGTCGGGATCCCAGAAACCGTCGCCACACACCTCGCATTCCCAGCCTGAAAGATTATCGACCCGACGCTCCATGCCTTTGATGCGGATGGTTTCACTGCGTCCCTCGTAATAGCTCAACGCATCAGGAGCGCCACAGATGTAGCAAAGCTCTTTTTCTTTCATGGGTTTTTCTCCTTGAAGGAGACTACCGGAGGCCTACCGTCAGTGCGGTATGTGACCTTGATGTAAATCTCCTTACCTTTTGAGTGGATGTGATACACATCTTGCCAAACTCGATGGTCTCCATAGGTGGTCATCGACTTGTGCAGCATCCAGTTCTGCAGCTCATAGATGACCTCCTGCATATCCTTGATACTAAGGCCAAGAGCATCGCCGCACTCTTCTGCAGTGCGGGTAAACGCCTTCCTTCCAAGCCGCCTGACATCCGCCTTTATCCCCGCCAGATCGTAATGAGGTGTGTACTTTTCCATAAGACACCTGAGCCGAATAATTACCCTCTAAGGGTAATTTTACCAATCGAAAATACTGCTCCTTTTCCTGCCTAAGAACCGTAGTGCGTTGCCTTTGTAGGCAGCGCTGAATAGGCTGTAGGAAAATTCATCCTATGGTTGGGCGAAAGTCCGCATCCCACGACAGACGACCAGCGTCGGTCTGACGCCTGGTGGACCCCGTGCCAAATCCATCTGCCGATAGTTGATCAATGAACCTTCCATCCAAACACACGACCGAACTCGAAGAACTGTTGATTGACGCCGAAGCCGACGATGACGTCGTGCAGCACGCGCCTGCGACGGTGAACCGCCCCTGGCTGTTGCTGTTGGGCCTGGTGCTGGTGGCGCTGAACCTGCGTCCGGCGCTGTCCAGCATGGCGCCGGTGCTCGGTGACGTATCCAGCAGCCTGGGCTTGTCGGCGGCCAAGGCCGGTCTGCTGACCACCTTGCCCGTGCTGTGCCTGGGGCTGTTTGCGCCCATGGCTCCGATCCTGGCGCGGCGTTTTGGCGCTGAGCGCGTGGTGCTGGGGATTTTGCTGACACTGGCTGCCGGTATCATCCTGCGCAGTTCCTTCGGCGAGGTCGGTCTGTTCGTCGGCAGCCTGATCGCCGGCGCAAGCATCGGCATCATCGGCGTGTTGCTGCCGGGTATCGTCAAGCGCGATTTCGCCAAGCACGCGGGCACCATGACGGGGGTCTACACCATGGCGCTGTGCCTGGGTGCAGCGCTGGCGGCGGGGGCGACGGTGCCGTTGAGTCACTATTTCGGCGACAACTGGACTGTGGGCCTGGGCTTCTGGATGCTGCCGGCGCTGGTGGCGGCGCTGTTCTGGTTGCCGCAGATCGGACAGAAACACGGCGCTCACCGTGTCGCGTATCGGGTCAAGGGCTTGTTGCGTGATCCGCTGGCCTGGCAGGTGACCCTGTACATGGGGCTGCAATCGTCCCTGGCCTATATCGTGTTCGGCTGGTTGCCTTCGATCCTGATTGACCGAGGCTTGAGTGCCACCGAAGCAGGGTTGGCGCTGTCTGGCTCCATTATCGTGCAGCTATTGAGTTCCCTGGCGGCCCCGTGGCTGGCCACTCGTGGCAAAGACCAGCGCCTGGCAATCCTGGTGGTGATGCTGCTGACGTTGGGCGGGCTGTTCGGTTGCCTGTATGCGCCTTTGGACGGTTTGTGGGGCTGGGCGATTCTGCTCGGCCTGGGGCAGGGCGGCACCTTCAGCCTGGCGCTGACCTTGATCGTATTGCGTTCGCGAGATGCCCATGTGGCGGCCAACCTGTCGAGCATGGCCCAGGGCATCGGGTACACCCTGGCATCCCTCGGCCCGTTGGCGGTTGGGCTGATGCATGACTGGACCGGTGGCTGGGCGGCCATCGGCTGGATTTTCGCGGTGATCGGCCTGGGCGCGATCATCGCTGGGCTGGGCGCCGGGCGTGCGCGGTATGTGCAAGTCAACAGCGAGAAACGCTAGAGGTACACGACCTCCAAGGTGGCCAGGCCATCGAGTCGGGTGTCGCTGCTCAGGTCCAGGTTTTGCGTGGCGTTGATCACGGTCTCGACCTTGACCGTGCTGATCAGCTCCTGGATCGCCGACGGGCCGGCCGTGCTGCCGGCGATGGCGGTGAAGCCCAGGTAGCTGTTGGCGCCAATGTTGATCGGGTTGAGGTTGGCGGTACGCCAGGCCAGCCCACCCGTGGTGGACTCGGTGCCGTAGACCTGCGTGGTGCTGTCGACCTGAGTCTGGCGAGGGTCGAAGGTCATGGAATACAGGCCGATGCGGTTGCCGCTCTTGTCCAAGCCCAGGCCGTAGTAAATCTCGCTGTTGACCATGGCCGAGCCGTCCCGATTGTCGTGCATGCGCAAGGCGAAACGGCTTGGCGCGCTACAGTCGATGCTGACTTGCAGCAGCTTGACCGGCAGACGGGTGCTTTTGTCCGGGCTCAGGTCTTGGTGGGACATTTTGCCGTAGTCGATCATTGCACCGTTGGACAGTAATGGATTGCACGCGGTGGGCGTGATCCGACCCTTGACCGCCAGATCCACGATCGAAGCGGCCTGTGCATTGGGCGTACTACCGAGCAGCAGCAGGGTGAAAAGGGCGATGTCGTGCTTTTTCATGAGGCTGATCCCAAGGGTTACAGGTAGATGATTTCGAGGGTGCCGGAGCCGTTGATGCGCACTACGTGGCGCAGGTCCAGGGATTGAGTGGGCGCCAGGTAGGTTTTGATGCGCACCGTACCGGACAGGTTGCGCAGCGCGATCGGGCCCTGGGTGTTGCCGGCCTTGTCGGTAAAGCCCATGTAGCTGTTGGCGGCCATGGGGATTTGCCGTTGGCTGGAACTGCTCCACGCCGCGCCATTGCTGGTGGAGTCGGTGCGGTACAGGGTCCTGAAGGTGTCGGCGTTGAATTCACCTGGGTCGATTGTCAGATAGAAGCGCCCGATTTTGTTGTGGCTGGCATCCAGGTCCAGGCCATAGGCGGTCTCATCGATACCGCCGGTGGCCGAGCCCTGGCGGTTGTCATGCATGCGCAGGGCAAAACGCGTAGCGGCGTCGCACATCACGCTAAAGCGCAAGGTTCTGCCGGGCAAAGGCGTTTCGAGGGTGGTATTCAAGTCTTTGGCCAGCAAGGTGCCGTAGTCCACGATGCCGTGATCCGACAGCGCGGGTTGGCAGGCCACGGGGGCAAAGTGCGCACGCAGGTTCAGTTCGCGAGAGCGGCCATGCTGGGGGCTATAGAGCGTCCCGGTGGCTTCCCAGGTGGTGGCATCCCGTACTTGGGTGGCGGCAGGGTCGGCCCACGCGCGCAGGGTCAGTTGCAACGACAGATTCTGGCCGGTGACGACCGCACCTCGTTGCACGGGCGCGATGCCATGAGCGGGAAGCCAGTCCAGAGCTGTCGCGCTGGTCAACGGTGGCTGGCCAGGTGCGGGGAGCAGGCCCAGTTCCACGCGGTGTCCATCGAGCACGGCATGGCCGGCTTCGACGGCGTAGCTGCCGTGCTCGGTCAATTGCAGACGCTGCGCATTGGCGGCCAGGGCGCGGTAGAACAGGCTCATGTCGTCGGCCTTGGGGCAGGTGAAGCTCAGGCTCAGGCGGCGCTCGCCCAGCAAGCGTTCAGCCGCGCTGTCGTCCTGGGCGAGGCGGCTCATCAGGCCGAAATCCACCAAGGGTTCGCTCACATTCAATTGGCATTCGTCCGCAGCCAGGGCGGTGCCGGCAACGCCAATCAATAGCCACAGGCTCAGTTGATGCAGACGGGTGACAAGGGGCATGGCAGTGTCCTCAAGGTTGATGGCAGCGGGCGGGTGCGGTTTCGAAATACACCGAGGGGTCGGATTTTTCCGGCAGTTCGAAGCGCAACTGGCAGCGGCTGCCGTCCGCTCGGGTAATCCATAAGGCTGGCTGCTCAAGCACATTGGGCAAGAACACTTGGCTGCCTTCCTGGACCAGGGTGACAAACTCGCCACGGGCGCTGCTGACGGAGGCCCCCGTGGGCAGCGGTGCGCCCTGGTCAGTGCTGACTGTGAGCAGGGCGCGGCGCGTCAGGCCCACGCCAAACTCGACCCGGTCCACGGCACCGCGCCCGGCCGAGATCATCGCCAGGCCGTTGCTGATGTCGGCATTGCGCGGCAACGAACGGGTCTGCACTTCCACCAGGCTGCGGCCGTAGGCGTTGACCTGAGGCACCACCGCCTGGCCTTGCCAGTCGGTCCAGACCGGGCCGCTGGGGGTGCTGAGCTTGACGCCGCTCATGTCGCCCACCGACACCAGGGCGAAGGTGTCGCGCACGGGGTAGGGTGAAAACGTCACGCCGTCGCCGTGCATCACCACGCCGCCACGGGCGCCGCCTTGATAGCTGGAGCGCTCGCTGTCGGAGCGGCTGTAGCTGACGTCCAACTGGCTGTAGCGCGGCAGTGCCGACACGCCCAAGGTGGTTTCCACTTGACGGTCGCGGCTGTCGTGTTCGGCGCTGACCCGATAGCTGAGTTGATCGTCCAGCTGTTCAGTGACGCCCATACCGGTGCGGTTCTCACCGGCAGAGTTACGCACCCAGCCACGCACCCGGCGATTTTCGCCCAGTGGTGCACTGATGTTCAGGTACACCGCATTGTCCTGTTGCTGGCGCCCGCCCATTTGCCATTCGGCACTGGCCGACAATGACACGCCGCCTACACTGGTGCCCCAGGAGGCCAAGGCACGGCTGCTGCTGTCGCCATCGAAACGGCTGGCCCGTGAAAACCCGGCACTGAATGCGCCGAGCCACGGATGGGCCCAGCCGAGCGTTATGCTTTGTTGATCGCGATAGCGTGAGTGCTGCTGGCCGGTGTCCCGTTCGTAGGTGCTTTCTTCGAGTTCACGATAGCCGGGGGTGCGCCAGGAGTTGGCCGCGCTGAATGACCATTGTTCGCTCAAGCGCTGGGACCAGGACAGATCGGTTTGTGCGCCGCTGACCTGTTCTCTGCCACTGGCATCGGACAGTTGCGTCGACAGCTGGATCTGGCTGTCCAGCCACGGCAGCCAGCCCAGGCTGGCACCGGCAGAGCGATACTCATCGGCCGCCAGCAGGCCGCCGCCCAAGGTCACTTGCGGGTGCACGGTGCCTGTCCAGCCGGCGCTCACCACCCAGGGATCATCGCCCTGGGCATCGCCGATATTACGCACCCGTCCGGCGGCGACCGAGTAACCCGGTGCAGGCAAACCGAGGCCGAGCATGGCGGCCGGCACAGTGAAGCGTCGTTCGCCGCCGACGCTTTCCTTGACCGTGACCTCCACGTCCGAACGGGTGTTCAAGCGTCGTACGTCGTTCAGCGCAAACGGCCCGGCGGGTACGACGGTGGAGTGAATCAGCGCGCCGTTCTGCCGGACTTCGATTTGCGCCGCACTGTTGGCGATGCCTTCGATCACCGCGCCCTGGCCTTGCTCCAGCAGGGCCTGCTCGGTCAGCACCTGTACGCCAGTGATCTGTGCGCCGGACAACACCGGGTTGTAGAGGTTGATCTGCCCGGCCTGCAACACCGCTTGATGGCTGGCAAAGGTGCGCTGGGCATAGGCCTCCAGATGGGTCGTGCGCGAGAGGCCATCCTGCCAGGTCTGCACCTGACGGCTGCGCACGATCCAGTCACCGGCATTGAAGCCGACTTCAGTATTGGCCGAGCCAAACCGGCTGGCGTCACCGCCATAGCGGTTGTAGAACCCGGTCAGGTCGTAATTGAGCAACCCGGCAAAGCCGCCGGTTTGATAACCCGATACATCCTGGGGTGTTGGCCGCAGGGCTTCGGTGGGCACTACCAGCTGCACCGACAGGTTGGCGGGATCAGGCTCCACCAGGCTTTGCGGGTATCGCGCGATGAAGTCATGACAGTGCTGGTCGTCGTCGGGAACCACCAGGTTGGCGGCGTCCAGCAAGGCGCGGTCGAAGCACAGTGTGCCCTGCTGATCAAAGCTGACCCGCACCCGCTCACGTTGCTGACCGTTGACCCGCAGGCTGACCAGATGTTGCCCGGCGGTAAAGCGCGGCGCATCCAGCAGCAGGCTGGCCAATTGCGGGTCGATGCCCCGTTGGTGCAGGGTTATGGCGTCGAAGCCGGACGCCGGAGCGCTCTCTGCCCAGCCTTTGGCCGGCAGCAAGGCGCACAGCAGCAACGTGATCGGCAAGGCGGGGCGGGGCGGTGTTTCGGGCATGGCTTTGCCGTCACGGTAACTCAATACTGTTTTCACGAAAGGCACTCGAATAGTGAACGCCCAGGCCCGGTTTTTCCGGCGCACGCAGGCGTTCCGGTGATAGTCAATGAGCTATCACTTCGTTATCCAGGCATCTGGCGCGCCTGTTTTGTGGGGTCAGGGCGTGATGGGTGCTTCGTAGGCCGCAACGGCAAATCCGTACACCGTGGCTGGCTGTAACTGGACTTTACTAGCTGGCCCTCCGCTGGCCGGCACGCTCAATGCTTCACCCGGCAGCACATAGGTGCGCGGCAACATGGCCTTGCCGTCACCGGGCAGCAAACGCAGCTCCTGTGCCAGGCGCACCACATAGGGCGTGTCGTTACGCACCTGCAACATGCCATCGCGCAATGACCAGGTCAGGTCAGTCCAGGGCGTGCGGTTAAGTGCCAGGCCCTTGGGATGCACGATCACCGGCAGGTTCTGGCGCACGGTCACACCCACGCGTGCATGGCCTGCCTGCGTAGCGGCCCGGCCCTGGGGCATCCCTTCGAAAATCGCGCGCTTGAGGCGCTGGGTTTTCAGTGGCGTCTGGTTTTGCAGAATGAAACGCACCAGTTGTGATTTGGACGGTTCCACCCGTGACAGCGGCGGCGTGACGACCAGCAGCGGCTCAGTGTCTTCGGGGACGTCTTGCAGGGTCACATGCAGCAGGGCGAGTTTGCTGTCGGTATTGGTCACCGAAATCGCCACCTCGCCCTCGGCTTCGTGAACGATCACCACAGAGCTTTCGGGCACCATGCCGTCGGCTTTGACTTGAGTGCCGAGCAAGAGCATCAGGGCGATAAAACCGGCGGCGGTGTTTGAACATAACGTCGTCATGACGGGGTATCCGTTGAGGCAAAAAAGTTAGAGGTAGCGCAAGTCCAGCACGATGGAACCATCAAGCGGCACGTCTCGATCCAGGGTCAGGTGCTCTGTGGCGTCGATTACCGTGTCGACCCAGAGCTGGCTGAACAACTGGCTGATGAAGTCGGGCTGGCGCTCGCCTGGTAGTGCAAAGCCCATATAGGTCTGTGGTGTGGCAGCGGACTGCGGGACCCAGGTCTCGCCGTTGTTGATCGATGCCAACGCCTGCATGTGCTGTCCATCCCCTATCGAGTCGCGGTAGCTGAGCGACACCGACCCCAGGCGTTGTCCCGGTACATGAGCGTTGGCTCCAAGGCCGAATGTTCCGGGGGTTATCGCGGACTCCGGACGGTTGTCGATACCCACCAGGGCAAACAGCATGGGGCGTGTGCAGATCACGCTTAATTCGAGCACCCGCCCGGGCAGTGCGGTAGGTGCCGAGGCGTTCAGACGGTAGGTGGGAATCTTGCCGTGTTCGACGGTGCCTTCATCGGACAGCTCGACGCGGCAGGCATCGGGCGTGAGTCTGCCAGTGATCGTGAGGTCGACAAGCGAGTCGGCAATGACTTCGTTGGTGGTTAGCGGCAAAAGCAGTACTAGAAAGCGAGCATACGAATTCATCGGTTCATCACTGGCACACATAAGCACGACTGTCGGAAAACCCATGCCGGGCATATGTCCCGGCATGGTGGGCAAGGCATTACAGGTACTTCACTTCAAGTGTGGCCGAGCCATCGATGGGTACTTCGTTGCTCAGGTCCAGGCTGTCGGTGCGTGCGATGACGGTCTCGACCTGCATATCCATGACGACCTCTTTGGCGGATAGCGGTTGAGTGTCGTCATCCATGGCTGCAACGGACATGTACAGGCCCGGGTCCCAGAAGCGCTCGCTGTACCAAGTGTTACCCGCGTCATTGGAGGCAATCGGTTGCACTGGTACGCTGTCGGCAATCGGGTTGCTCAGGATCAGGTTATACCGCCCCAGTTTCTGGTTGCCGTTGATCAGTCCCAGGCCGTAGCTGGAAGGACCAGTGGCTGAGCCGGCGCGGTTGTCGACCGAGTGCAGGGCAAACTGAATGGGCGCATCACATATCACGGCGATGGTCATGGTGTGAGTGCCGATCAGCGTCGGGTTGTCCGGGCGCAGGTCTTTTGCCGAGATCTTGCCGTGATCGATCACCCCGCCGCTAGACAGGCTAGGGGTGCAGGCGCTGGGGACGATCAGGCCTTTGACGGCCAAGTCCACCGTGGAGGCCGCAAAAGCGGCTGGGGACGCGAGTAGCAGGCAGGCAGAGAGAGTGCTAAAAATTTTTTTCATGGCGGGCGAGTTCCTTTCGGTTGCATTTTTCTGCAGTAATTACAGATAGTTGAGTTGCACAGTGGCATGACCATCCACGGGGACTTCATCGATGAGAGTCAGGCGCTCGGCAGGTGCGATATGGGTATAAAGGCTGAGCTGTGCGTCCAGGTTCTTGACGGCGATGGGCACCAGTTCGTTGCCCATCGCAACAGCGGTCAGCATGACGTGATTGAGCGCCACTGCCGCTTTCCAGGTCATGCCGCCGTCCTCCGAGACGATGGGGCGGGCGGGTATGCCGTCGGCGACCAGCTCGCGCAAGGCAAGGGCTGCGCCCCCCAATTTCTCTCCGTCGGGTGTCATGCCCAACCCATGCCAGCTATCATGATTGGCCGAGCTGCCGGCGCGGTTGTCGATGGTGTTCAGGGTAAAAAAGGTCGGGCCTTCGCAGCGCACGCTAAACTCCATAGCCTGGTTGGGCAGTGAGGTGAATTGTTCAGCATTGAGTGTCTTGGCCGACATCTTGCCGAAATCGACCACGCCGCCACTCGACATCAAGAGTTCGCAGGCGCTGGGAGTGATGCTGCCTTTGATGGCGAGGTCCGTGTTACTGGCTGCAAACACCGTTGGCGTGAATAGCAGTACCAGCGCAGCGCGAATGGCAAATGTGCTCATGAATAAAGAACCTTTGTGAGAAGAGGTCGATGGACGGGGGGGTTAGGGCTACAGGTAAACCACTTCCAGAGTGCCGGAGCCATCGATGGGCTCTTCGTTACTCCAGTCGAACTGGTCTGCGCGTGCGATCTGGGTCCCTACTTCAAAATCCAAGGTCAGTTCCTTCACCGGAATCGGCATGCTGGCGTCGTCCAGGGCGCCTACGCCCCATAGGGTCTGTAGTTCCCAGGCCCACTCCGCATACCATGTTTGCCCGCCATCTATAGAGGCGATCGGTTGAACGGCGGTGTTGTCAGCAATCATGTTTCTTGGCGTCAGGGAAAACCTCCCCAACTTCTTGTTGCCATTAATCAGGCCAAGGCCGAAGTCGATGCCTCCGATGGAGGTACCCGTGCGGTTATCAATGGGCCTGATGGCGAAGTGGGTTGGTGCTTCGCAGTTGAGGGAAAATTGCAACATAACCCTTGGCAGGGACGTAGGGTTGTCCTGCACCAGATCTTTTGAGGCGATCTTTCCGTGATCGACCACGCCTCCGCCTGCAATTACAGGCGTACAGGCACTTGGGGTGATCACGCCTTTTACGGTCAGGTCCACAGTGCTGGCTGCAAAGGCGGGTAGAGTGGTCGCGAGCAACAGGGCGGTGCTCATCAGGGACATCTTCATTTCAGGTTGTTCCAGTGCAAAAACAGACGAATTACAGTGCCAGGGCAAAGCCTGACGTTGGAGAGGGGCGCAATTTATCGGGCGACCTGAGGCGGGGGGAATACAACTATTACGACAATGCTGGAGTGCACTGAATAGCGTCGGAAGAAATCCGAGCATGTGTAGGAAGTGTTGAGCTTTCGTAGTTGTTGTATCGCCATAAAAATGGTCATAGGGATACTTGGTGGGTTTTTAAGCAGTCATTTGAATGTCAAAAGAGGGCAGTAGGACCGACCGTAACAACGAGGTGATCATGCCGTCCTGCCCACCGCCTGGCGAAGTGCCTGACCTGCAATCGGCACTGTCGGCCCATTGGCAGCATGTGACCGTATTGGTGGTGGAAGACCATTCCACCTACCGGGCCTTGCTGGGCTGGTACCTGGGGGCGCTCGGGCTGGGATTTGAGCTGTTCAGCGATGGGCGCAGCGCCCTGGCAGCGATCGTCAGCCGGCCCTTTGATCTGGTGATCACTGACTGCCAGATGCCCCTGATGGATGGTTACCGGATGACCCGCGCCATCCGTCTTCGCGAGCGCATCAACGGCCTGGCACGCATGCCGGTGATTGCCTTGACCGCCAACCTGACACTCCACGATCAGCAACGATGTCGCGCCGCTGGCATGGACGCCTGGCTGCGCAAACCCTTGATGCTGCAACAACTGCGCAAGGTGTTGCTGTACTGGTTGCCCGGCCCCGGTGCGCTGCCGCCGGTGCGCAAGCCCACTCCGCCCGGCGTGGCATGGCCCACCCGTGCTGATCTTGTCCAGACCTTCGGCAGCCAATCGGCGGTGGACATGATGCTCGCAAGCCTGCTGGTCGCCGCGCGGGAGGACAGTGCACTGCTGGAACATGCGCGCCTCACGTGCAATACGGCAATGACTGCCGAGCGTTTGCATCGCCTGGTGGGCAGTCTGGCCTTTCTGGGTGGGGTAGGCCTTGAGGCCAGAGGCGTTGAGTTGATTGAGCAGGTCCAGGCTCACGGCGTGATGTCGGTCAGGGCCGAGCTGGAAGTGTTCCAGGCGGACCTGCAGGCCTACATCACCTACTTGACCAGCCTGTAGGAGGCCGACGGTTTGCCGAGTGTTGATCGGTTTTTTTATGTAGGTATTTTCTTTTTGTTTTGTGGGGAGTTGCTTATTGGCTACCAAACACTGGACGAGACTCCCGGCTCATTGTCGTGAGCGGTTGTTGAGGATCGCCCACGGCGCTATTTTGCCTGCGTCCAAGTTGCCATCATCCGTGGGTGCCTATGCTTCAAGTAATTATTGCTGACGATCATCCCATTGTGCGTATCGGGCAGCGGGTCGTGATCGAGGCGAATGGACGGTGCAAAGTAGTGGGGGAGGCCGATGGGCCCGATGAGTTGCTCAGGCTGCTGGGCAGCACACCCTGCGATGTGCTGGTGACCGATTTCGCCATGCCGGGTGGCCAGCAGGCTGACGGTTACGGCCTGCTCAGCCTGTTGCAGCGCCAGTACCCGGGGTTGCCGGTGATTCTGGTGACGATGTTCGCCAATGTGGCCACATTGCGTGCGTCGTTTGCCCACGGGGCACAGGCCATTGTGGCCAAGAGTGCCTCGGCCAAGGAACTGCCTCTGGCGATTAAGGCGGTCAGTGAAGGCAAGACCTTTGCCAGCGAATGCCTGCGAGTACAAATGGTGGAGGCGGGGACCGGGGATCAGTCTCAGCAGCCGCAGCTGTCGGACAAGGAGCGGGAGGTGGTGCGCATGCTGGCCAGCGGCATGACCGTGAGCCAGATCGCCGCACGGGTCAATCGCAGTATTTCAACCATCAGCAAACAGAAAAGCACGGCGATGCATCGGCTGTGCATTTCCACCGATGTGGACCTGTTCGCCTACGCGCGTAGCTGTGGCATGGTGCCTTAGCGCTTTGCCTGCGGTATTAGCCTGGTAAATGCCGATAGTGTTCCGCGCGTTTGCGCACTATCGTACGCAACCCCTATGGCTTTTCGGAACCTGTCCATGAGCGACGCCCATAACGCTTTGATCACCGAGTTCTACAGCGCTTTCCAGCGCCTTGACGCCGAGGCGATGGCGGCCTGCTACACCGATGATGTGGTGTTCAGCGACCCGGCCTTCGGCGAACTGCGCGGACGTGATGCCGGCGATATGTGGCGCATGCTCACCACCCGCGCAAAGGATTTCTCCCTGACTTTCGACAACGTGCGCAGTGATGACCACAGCGGCGGCGCGCATTGGGTCGCCACCTACCTGTTCAGCGCCACGGGCAACACCGTGGTCAACGATATCCAGGCGCGGTTTGTGTTCCGCAACGGCAAGATTTGCGAGCACCACGATCACTTTGATTTGTGGCGCTGGTCGCGCCAGGCACTCGGCACCAAGGGCCTGTTGTTGGGTTGGACGCCGTTGGTGAAAAACGCCGTGCGTGCCCAGGCCAATAAAGGCTTGAAGGCATTCCAGGCCAGTCGTTGATACGCTGGGTGTTCCACTTGTCTGTTGAACCTGGCCGTGACTGATCCCGTCGAACCCAAACCCTGGTACGTCTACCTGGTGCGCGCCGCCAATGGCTCGCTGTATTGCGGCATCAGCAACGACCCGGTGCGCCGTTTTGCCTCGCATCAGAGCGGCAAGGGCGCACGGTTTTTTCTCTCCAGCCCTGCCGTTGCGCTGGTGTACACCGAGCAGTGCGCGAGCAAGGGCGACGCGTTGCGTCAGGAACGCTTGATCAAGAAGCTGAAGAAGAGTGCGAAGGAGTGTCTGGCGGCGAGTGGTTCATTGATCTGACTGATGGGTTCCCATCACGCCACCTGAGCAAGATGCGCGCTAAGCTGCGGGTTCATTTGTTAGGTGGACCCCAGCATGTCTGAGCTAATTCTGCACCACTACCCCACATCCCCCTTCGCGGAAAAAGCTCGGCTGTTGCTGGGCTTCAAAGGGTTGTCCTGGCATTCGGTGCATATCTCCCCGGTGATGCCAAAACCGGATCTGACGGCCTTGACGGGCGGCTATCGTAAAACCCCGGTGCTGCAAGTGGGCGCCGACATTTATTGCGACACGGCCCTGATCGCTCGCCGCCTGGAACAGGAAAAAATTGCACCTGCGTTGTTTCCCCTGGGCCAGGAAATGATCACCCAAACCTTCGCCACTTGGGCCGACAGTGTGGTGTTTGCCCACGCGGTGAGCCTGGTGTTCCAGCCGGAGTCGGTGGCGGTGCGTTTTGGCAAGTTGCCGCCGGAAGCGATCAAGGCGTTTCTCGCCGACCGCGCCGCGCTGTTCAGCGGCGGCACCGCGAGCAAGCTTCCGGCCGAGTTGGCCAAGCATCAATGGCCGGCGATTATGGCGCGGCTGGAGCAGCAATTGCAGCGAGAGCCGGGCGACTTCCTGTTTGGCGAACCGTCGATTGCCGACTTTGCCCTGGCCCACCCGCTGTGGTTTCTCAAGGCCACGCCGGTGACCGCGCCGTTGGTGGACGCGTATCCGGCCGTGTCGGCGTGGTTGGGCCGTGTGCTCGGTTTTGGCCATGGCACCGCGAGCCAGATGACCGCCGAGCAGGCGTTGGAAGTCGCACAGAAGGCCACACCGGCGCCGTTGCCGGAAGAAGTGTTCGAGGACTTGAATGGCTTCCAGGTCGGCCAGCAAGTGACCATCAGCGCCATCGATTACGGTGTCGACCCGGTCGCTGGCGAATTGCTCTTCGCTGGGCGCGAAGAACTGATTCTGCGCCGCACCGACGAACGCGCCGGTACCGTTCACGTGCATTTCCCACGTTTCGGATTTCGCATTCAGGCGCAATAAATAAAAATATTTGCAAATACAGGTGAGGTAAATCGCCAGCCCATCCGTGTAGTGCTTGAAACTGCGATCTATTCGCATTAACGGCGTTTTCTACACGGGTTCTCACAGCATGAAGTCGACGGCAGGCGGTTTGGTTAAACAGTGGCTGGGAGCCTCGGTATTTGCGGTGTCGGGGTTGGCAATGCTGCCCCTGGGCGTGGCTCAGGCGCAGGAGCAGCAAAGCGCCCAGTTCACCTTTGCCCTGGCTGCCAAACCGTTGCCCCAGGCCTTGAGCGATTTCAGCCGGGTCACCGGGATCAGCGTGATCTATACCGATGAAGCGCCTTACGGCCTCAGTGCCCCGGCGGTCCGCGGGCAAATGAGCGCGACCCAGGCCCTGCAACACTTGCTGGCGAACTCCGGTTTTACCTTCCGCCAGATCGACGCCCGCACCCTGGCCCTGGAACCTGTGCCCACCGAGGGTGCGCTCAACCTCGGCGCGACCACCATCAGCGGTGTCGGCCAAACCGAGGACAGCACCAGCTACCAGCCGCCGCCCACCAGTTCGGTGATGCGCTCCCGTGCTTTGCTGCTGGAAACCCCGCAAACCGTCAATGTGGTACCCGCCCAAGTGCTGCGCGACCAGACCCCGCGCAACCTGGATGACGCCCTGGCCAACGTCAGCGGCATTACCCAGGCCAACACCTTGGCCAGCACCCAGGACGCCGTGATGCTGCGCGGCTTTGGCGACAACCGTAACGGCTCGATCATGCGCGATGGCATGCCGGTGGTGCAGGGCCGTGCATTGAACTCAACCGCGGAGCGGGTCGAAGTGCTCAAAGGCCCGTCGTCGCTGTTGTATGGCATCCAGGACCCGGGCGGCGTGGTCAATATCGTCAGTAAAAAGCCGCAACTGACCCAGGCCACGTCCCTGACCGTGCGTGGCTCGTCCTTCGGCGACGGCAAGAACGGCAGCGGTGGCAACCTCGACACCACCGGCCCCATCGGCGATTCGGGCCTGGCGTATCGCCTGATCCTCGACCATGAAGACGAAGACTACTGGCGCAACTTCGGCACTCACCGCGAGTCGCTGGTGGCGCCATCCCTGGCCTGGTACGGCGACACCACCAAGTTGTTGTTTGCCTACGAGCACCGCGAATTTCTTTCCCCGTTCGACCGCGGCACGGCCATCGACAAGTCCAACCACCCGCTGGACATCCCGGCCACCCGCCGTCTGGATGAGTCATTCAACAATATGGAAGGGCGTTCCGACCTGTACCGCTTTGAAGCCGACCACGACTTGAACGACGACTGGAAAGCCCACTTCGGCTACAGCTGGAACCGTGAAACCTACGACGCCAGCCAGGTGCGCGTCAGCGCGGTGAACACCAACGGCACCCTGACCCGCAGGATGGACGGCACCCAGGGCGCGATCACCACCGACCGCTTCACCACGGCCAGCCTGGAAGGCAAGGTCAATGTGCTGGGCATGCAGCATGACCTGGTGTTCGGCCTGGACGACGAGTACCGCAAGGTCTACCGCGCGGACCTGATTCGCCAGGCCTCGCGCACCACGTTCAACTACAACAACCCGGTGTATGGCAACGAAGTCGCGGGCACGACGGTCAGCGCCGCCGACAGCGCCCAGACCGACCTGCTGCGCAGCGACTCGCTGTTCTTCCAGGACGCGATCCACCTCACCGACCAGTGGATATTCGTGGCGGGCGCGCGCTACCAGATGTACGACCAATACGCCGGCAAAGGCGTGCCGTTCAAGGCCAACACCGACGGCAACGGCCAGGCCTGGGTGCCACGTGCAGGGCTGGTGTATCGCTACACCGATGAGCTGTCGTTCTACGGCAGCTACACCGAATCGTTCAAGCCCAACTCCACCATCGCTGCCTTGGCCGATGGCAGCACCTTGACCGGCGACCTTACGCCCGAAGAATCCAAGTCGTGGGAACTGGGCGCCAAGCTCGACATTCCTGGGCGCATCACCGCCAGCGCGGCGTTGTTCAACATCGACAAGCGCAACGTGCTGGTGTCGGTGGGCTCTGGTGCGAACACCGTCTACAGCATCGCCGGTCAAGTGCGTTCCCGTGGCCTGGAACTGGATGCCAGCGGCCAATTGACCGACAAGTGGAGCCTGATCGGCAGCTACGCCTTCACCGATGCCGAAGACATCAAGGACAACGACCCGACGCTGCAAGGCAACCGCCTGCAAAACGTGGCCAGGCACACCGGCTCGTTGTCGGTGGCCTACGACTTCGGCAACATTTTCGGCGGTGATCAGTTGCGCGTCGGCACGGGTGCGCGATATGTCGGCGAGCGCGCAGGCGACGCCGCCAACGATTTCGACCTGCCGGGCTACACCGTGGCGGATGCGTTCGCCACCTACGACACCCGGATCGACGGGCAGAAGGTCAAGTTCCAGGTCAACGTGAAGAACCTGTTCGACCGCGTCTACTACACCTCGGCGGCCAGCCGCCTGTTTGTGTCCATGGGCGATGCGCGGCAGGTGTCGGTGTCCAGCACCCTGGAGTTCTAAACCCCAGCCCGCTCGCCACAAAGGTACGGAGCTGTTAGCGTTGCGGCCATTGATGGCTTTGCGGAACACGGTACCGATGCACTTTGGACGATGGCTACACCTGCTGTGCCTGAGCATTTTACTGGGCGGCTGTGCGAGTGTTTCGCAGCCGTCCACGTCCTCGACGCTGGACCGCCTGTTGGCCGATCCTGCCCTCAACGGCGCCACGGTTTCGGTCATGGTGCGCGACGCCCGCAGTGGCGGCACCCTCTATCAACACAACCCGCGCACACGCCTGATCCCTGCCTCCAACCTCAAGTTGCTCACCACCGCTGCGGCGATGGATGTGCTGGGGCCGCAATACCGCTTTTCCACGCAACTGCTGAGCAACGGCCCGCAACAAGGTGAGCGCCTGGTCGGCAAACTCTACCTGCGCGGCTTGGGTGACCCGACCACCCAGTTTGCCGACTACCAGGCACTCGCCGCCCAGTTGGCGAGCCAGGGCGTGCGCCAGGTGCAGGGCGACCTGGTGTTCGACGACAGCTTTTCGACGCCGAACGGCTGGGCGTCGACTGGGCCCAGGACGATGAAAGTACCTATTATGGCGCGCAGATTTCGGCGTTGACGGTGTCACCCAATGCGGATTTTGACGCGGGCACCCTGATCGTCACAGCCAAGGCGCCGGTCATTGCTGGCCAGCCGGTGACTGTTTCTTTAAGCCCGCCCACGGATTACGTGCAACTGAGCAACCGCGCCGTCAGCGGCCCCGGCAACAGCTATGGCATCACCCGTCAGCACGGCACCAATCTGCTGCAACTGACAGGCACGCTGGCGCCGGGCAAGCAAAGCCGGCAGTGGGTGAGCGTGTGGGAGCCGACGCAACTGGTGGCCCATCTGTTCGAGCAAGCCTTGGCGCAGCAGGGTATCGAGGTGCTGGGGCGCAGGGTGATTGGCGGTGCAAGCCCTGGGACGGCCAGGGTGCTGGCGGAGCATCAATCGGCACCGTTGCAGGCACTGATCACGCCGCTGCTCAAGCTCTCGAACAACAACATGTCCGAAGCGTTGCTCAAGGCCATGGGCCGTAAAACGGCGAACGCGGGGACGGCGGCGGCGGGTGTGGCGGCGGTAGCGGCATTTATGCAGCGCCAGGGCCTGGACCCGGCGACGCTCAGCCAGGTGGATGGCTCGGGTTTGTCGCGGCGCAACCTGGTGTCGGCGCAGAACCTGGCGGACCTGTTGCTGGTAACCGCCAGACAACCCTGGTTCGACGCCTGGTACAACGCCTTGCCGATTGCCGGCAATGCCGACCGTATGACCGGCGGCAGCCTGCGTTATCGCCTGCGCGGGACGGCTGCCGAAAACAACCTGCACGCCAAGACCGGCTCCATGGCCGGGGTGTCATCATTGAGCGGCTACATCACCGATGCCGAAGGGCGGCGGTTGGTGTTTTCGATGATCAGCAATAACTACTTGAGCGATGCAGCGCCGATCCGTGCCCTGGAAAACCGCCTGGCCGTGGCCCTGACGCACTGGCACGACTGATTCAGGGCTGATAACCCATCCGCCAACTCACGGCCTGGGTCGCCGCCAGCAAGCGCTGCGCCGCCGGGCCATCTTCGTCGGCATGGAACAGCGAGGTGGGGCCGACCACGGTCATCACCGCCGCCACTTGCCCAACCGCGTTGAACACCGGCGCCGACAGCGCATCCACCCCCGGCATCAGCAGGCCATGCACAAAGTGCAGGCCACGGCTGCGGATCTGCTCGCAGGTGAGGGCGTAAGCCTGGTCGTCGGCCAGGGCGTGGGCGAGACCGGCCTGGATTTCACGCTCACGCAACTCGACGGTTTCCCGCGACGGCAGGAAGGCGCTGAACACCAGCCCGGTGGACGAGCTGAGCAGCGGCAACACCGAACCCAATTGCGTCACCACCGTGACTGCGCGCACCGCCGGCTCGATCTGCACCACCGTCGCGCCCTGGTTGCCCCATACCGCCAGGAAGCAGGTTTCATTCAACTCGTCGCGCAGTTCTGCCAGGGGCATCGCGCCGACTTTCAGCACGTCCATGCTGCCCAGCGCGGCCAGGCCCACCCGCAGCGCCTCGCGGCCCAGGCCATAGTGGTTAGTGGCGGTGTTCTGTTCGGCAAAACCCGAAGCGATCAACGCCTGTAAATAACGATGCACCTTGCTTGCCGGCATCTGCACATGTTCGGCCAGGCGCGACAGGGACGTGGCGGGCGACAATTCGGCCAGGGCCTTGAGGATGTCGGTGCCCACTTCGGCCGAGCGGACTTTCTGTTTACCGGTGTCGCGGGGCTTTTCCATGGAAGGGCGAGAATCCGAGAGATGAATGGGCGTCTTTATAGCTTGACGGTCGATGGTGATCAAATTACGTTATGCGTAACTGGATTACGATAAAAACAACTGACCCCAGAGGAAGCTCCATGAACCTCGAATATCTTTCGGGCTTCGGCAATGAATTCGCCAGCGAAGCCCTGCCCGGCGCCTTGCCGGTCGGCCAGAACTCCCCGCAAAAAGCGCCCTACGGGCTGTATACCGAACTGTTTTCCGGCACCGCCTTCACCATGGTGCGCAGCGAAGCCCGTCGCACTTGGCTGTACCGCATCCAGCCATCGGCCAATCACCCGGCGTTCATCAAGCTGGAGCGACAGCTGGCCGGTGGCCCTCTGGGTGCGGTAACGCCCAATCGCCTGCGCTGGAACCCTTTGGATATTCCCGGCGAGCCGACAGACTTTATCGACGGCCTCGTCGCAATGGTGGCGAACGCCGGGTCAGAAAAGCCCTCAGGCATCAGCATCCATACCTACCGCGCCAACCGTTCGATGGAGCGCGTGTTCTTCAATGCCGATGGCGAACTGTTGATTGTCCCCGAGCAGGGCCGCTTGCGTATCGCCACCGAACTCGGTGTGCTGGAGGTGGAGCCGTTGGAGATCGTCGTGCTCCCGCGTGGTCTCAAATTCCGCGTCGAACTGCTGGATGCGCAAGCACGCGGTTATGTCGCGGAAAACCACGGCGCGCCGCTGCGCCTGCCGGACCTTGGACCTATCGGCAGCAACGGCCTGGCCAACCCCCGTGACTTCCTCACGCCGGTTGCCCACTACGAAGACCTGAAACAGCCTACAACCCTGGTGCAGAAATTCCTCGGTGAGCTGTGGGCCTGCGAGTTGGACCACTCACCGCTGAACGTGGTCGCCTGGCACGGCAACAACGTGCCTTACAAATACGACCTGCGCCGCTTCAACACCCTCGGCACCGTGAGTTTCGATCATCCCGATCCGTCGATCTTCACCGTATTGACCTCGCCCACCAGCGTGCACGGCCTGGCCAACCTCGACTTCGTGATCTTCCCGCCGCGCTGGATGGTCGCCGAAAACACCTTCCGCCCGCCGTGGTTCCACCGCAACCTGATGAACGAATACATGGGCCTGATCCAGGGCGCCTACGACGCCAAGGCCGAGGGCTTCCTGCCCGGCGGCGCGTCGCTGCACAGTTGCATGAGCGCCCACGGCCCGGACGGCGAGACCTGCACCAAGGCGATCAACGCCGAGTTGGCGCCGCACAAGATCGACAACACCATGGCGTTCATGTTCGAGACCAGCCAAGTGCTGCGTCCCACCCAGTTCGCCCTGGACTGCCCGCAACTTCAACCTGCTTATGACGCGTGCTGGGCCTCGCTGCCCAACACCTTCAACCCGAACCGGAGATAACCCATGACTCAGCCCACTACTACCCAAAGCTGGGTGGCCTGCGCCAATGGCCACCGCGACTTTCCTTTGCAGAACCTGCCGTTGGGCGTGTTCAGCATCAACGGTTCGGCCCCGCGCAGTGGCGTGGCGATTGGGGACTGCATCTTCGACCTGCATGCCGCTCTGGAAGCATTTGAGGGTGAAGCACGCCGAGCGGTTGAAGCGACCGTGGGCGGCCAGTTGAATGCGTTTTTTGAACTGGGCCGTGGCCCGCGTGCTGCGCTGCGTGAGCGCCTGTTGGAACTGCTTGCCGAGGGCAGCCCGCTGCAAGCGCGTGAGGCGCAGGTACTGCACCGTGCCGCCGATTGCCAGATGCATGTACCGGCCCGGATCAATGACTACACCGACTTCTACGTCGGCATCGAGCACGCGCAGAACGTCGGCAAGCTGTTCCGTCCCGACAACCCTCTGTTGCCCAACTACAAGTACGTGCCGATCGGTTATCACGGCCGTGCCTCGACCATTCGCGCCTCCGGTGCCGATGTGCGTCGCCCCAAGGGCCAGACCCTGCCCGCCGGCCAGACCGAACCGACCTTCGGCCCTTGCGCACGGTTGGATTACGAGCTGGAACTGGGCATCTGGATTGGCCAGGGCAATGCCATGGGCGACTCGATTGCCATCGGCGACGCCGCCGAGCACATTGCCGGTTTCTGTCTGCTCAACGACTGGTCTGCGCGGGACATCCAGGCCTGGGAATACCAGCCGCTGGGGCCGTTCCTGTCGAAAAGCTTCATCACCACGATTTCGCCCTGGGTTGTCACGGCCGAAGCACTGGAACCGTTCCGCAAGGCGCAACCGGCCCGTCCCGAGGGCGATCC
Source organism: Pseudomonas arvensis (assembly GCF_056688935.1). Lineage (NCBI taxonomy): Bacteria > Pseudomonadati > Pseudomonadota > Gammaproteobacteria > Pseudomonadales > Pseudomonadaceae > Pseudomonas > Pseudomonas arvensis. Next base: position 1,134,509 of record NZ_CP162038.1, read on the forward strand.
GCAACCACTGCCGTACTTGCTGGATAAACGTGACCAGGCCGCCGGTGCCCTGGACATTGAACTGGAAGTGCTGCTGACCACCGCGGCCATGCGCGAACAGAATCTGCCGGCCCAGCGCCTGGCGCTGAGCAACAGCCTGCATATGTACTGGACTGTGGCGCAACTGGTGGCACACCACAGCGTCAACGGCTGCCAGTTGCAGGCCGGTGATCTGTTCGGTTCGGGGACCCTGTCCGGGCCGCAGGAAGGGCAGTTCGGCAGCCTGCTGGAGATGACCGAAGGCGGCAAGAAGGTCATCGAATTGCCATCCGGCGAAGTGCGCAGGTTCCTGGAAGACGGTGATGAAATCATCCTGCGCGCCCGCTGCAACCGGGAAGGTTTCGCCTCCATCGGCTTCGGCGAATGCCGTGGCACTGTGGTCGCAGCGCGTTAAGAGGGCAGGGTGATGGAACTCTATACCTACTACCGCTCCACGTCGTCGTACCGGGTGCGTATCGCCTTGGCCCTCAAGGGCCTGGACTTCACGGCGGTGCCGGTGAACCTGCTGGTACCGGCGGGCGGCGCCAATCGCCAGCCGGAGTACCTGGCAATCAACCCTCAAGGCCGCGTGCCGGCCTTGCGCACCGATGACGGCGAACTGTTGATTCAGTCGCCGGCGATCATCGAGTACCTGGACGAACGTTATCCACAGGCGCCGTTGCTTTCCAAAGACCTGGCCACCCGCGCCCATGAGCGTGCCGTGGCGTCGATCATCGGTTGTGATATCCACCCGCTGCACAACTCCAGCACCCAGAACCTGTTGCGGCAGTGGGGGCACGATGAGGCGCAATTGCTGGAATGGATCGGTTACTGGATCAGCCAGGGGCTGGGCGCGGTGGAGCAGTTGATTGGCGATGCGGGGTTTTGTTTTGGTGAACAGCCTGGGCTGGCGGATACGTTTCTGATTCCCCAGCTGTACGCGGCGGAGCGCTTCAAAGTGCCGTTGGCGGCGTATCCGCGCATTGGCCGGGTGGCGGCATTGGCGGCGCAGCATCCGGCGTTCATTCAGGCCCATCCCGCCAACCAACCTGACACCCCATAACGCTCAAGGCTTGCACCCTCCCTCCCGCAGTGGATTTGCGTCACCTACCAATAAAAATAAACAGGTACCTTGCGATGCACAATCAGATTGCCAGCTTTCGCGCGGCACTCGACGCCCGTCCGGTGTCGCGCTATCAGTGGTTGATCCTCCTGTTGCTGGCGTTGCTGCTGGTGACCGATGGCTACGATGCTCAGGTGCTGGGCTATGTAGTGCCGGCTTTGGCGTCGGATTGGGGATTGGAAAAAGCTGCGTTCGGCCCGGTGTTCAGCGCCAACCTGCTGGGGCTCACATTAGGCTCGCTGCTGGTGACACCTTTGGCTGACCGATTTGGCGTACGGCGCATCTTGCTGGGCTGCGTGTTGATCTATGCCTGCCTGACTCTGCTGATGGTGTTCGCCCACTCACTGACCTCCCTGATGGCTGCACGATTTATCTGCGGCATCGGCATGGGCGGCGCGATGCCCAGCGCCATGGCGTTGATGTCGGAATATTCGCCGCCGCGCCTGCGCACTCTGATGGTGACCTTGGCGGCGTGCGGGTTCTCGTTCGGCGGTGCGGCGGGTGGGTTTGTGGCGGCGGGGTTTATCGACAGCTTCGGCTGGCAAGCGGTGTTCTTGGCCGGTGGCGTCACACCGTTGCTGTTGTTTCCGTTCCTGGTGTGGCTGCTGCCTGAATCGTTGCCGCGCCTGTTGCGCGATGCACCGCCGTATCGGCGATTGCGCAACGTGACCTCGCGCATGCTGCCCGACTGGCAACCGCCGCCGGCGAACGAGGCAGAACACCTTCAAGCGCAGGGCAGCAAGCTGACGGTGGTCGAGCTGTTCCGCCATGGCTATGCACGTCCGACGCTGCTGATCTGGGCCACCTTCTTTGTCAGTCTGATCTTGCTGTATTTCATGATCAGTTGGCTGCCGTCGCTGTTGCTGGAAAGTGGCCTGGCGCTGAATCAGGCCAATTTGGTGACGTCGATGTTCCTGTTTGCCGGCACCTTGGGCGCGATCGGCATGGCCTGGTTTGCCGACAGACTCAAAAGCAAGGTACGCCTGCTGTCCACTGTATTGGCGGCGGCTGCGGTGTGCACCGTTTTGCTGGGGCTGAACCACGACAATTCGCACTATCTGGTGGCCTGTGTGTTTGCGGCCGGGTTCTGCATCATCGGGGGACAATTGACCCTCAATGCTTTCGCCAGCAACTTTTACCCGGCGCATGTGCGTGCCACCGGTACCGGTTGGGCACTCGGTGTCGGGCGCTTTGGTTCGATCCTGGGGCCGTTGTTTGGCAGCATGCTGCTGGCGATGCATATTCCGGTGCAGCAGATTTTTTTCTTCTGCGCGATACCGGCGGTGATGGCGGCATTGTTGATTATTCAGGTCCGATCACCAGGGGGTGATGTGCCGAAGAGCGCGCTGCCTGGCGATATTCTCAAGGCGCCTGAGGGCTAGTGCACCACTGAATTGGGCGGCAGGTGCCCTAGCCGCTCGGTCAGGCGCAGGCGTTGGATCGGATCTTCACTGAGCATCAGCGCGTGTTCCAGGTCAAAACGCTCGGCGTTCGGGCAGTCCAGGCGTTGATACAGGCTGGCCCGTGCCAGGTAGTCGGCGGCATTGGCGCTGCCCAGTTCCAATACGCGCTCGGCGTCCACCAGGGCTGCCAGCGGGTTGTCGTTGGCGAGGTGCAACTGGCGCAGGTTGCGCGACAGTCGTTGCAGGATAGAACGCGCGTCGGCGGTGTGCAGGTGGTCGGCCTGCAACTTGAGGTTGGGCCCGTACTGGCGTTGCAGCAGTTCACGGCAATCGTTGGGGTACAGGCGCCGCCCGCCGCACGGGTCCAGCAAGTGATCGGCACCGGGCACCCGCAGCAGGAAGTGCCCGGGGAAGTTCACGCCAACCATCGGTATCTCCAGGCGTCGCGCAAGCTCCATGGCAATCAACCCCATGGCCAGGGGTTGCCCGCGTTTGCGCTGTAGCACCTTGTCCAGCAGTGCGGCGGCAGGGCGCAGCGGGGTGAAGTCATCCTGGGCAAACCCCAGGTCATTCATGCGCCGCAGCAGCGGTTGACCCAGTTCATCTGCCGGCAGCATGGGCATGCTCAGGCTGACCTGTTGTTGCAGTAAGGCCAGGTTCTGCAGGATCTCCAGCGGCTGCACCGCCGGGTCGTGCTCGGCGGCGATCCACAGCGCTGCTTCGAACAGCGCTGGCGGCGAACGTTGCAGGCAGGCGAAAAAGGCTTGGCGGGGCTTCATTGCGTTCTCCGGCGGATGCCCCCGTTTTAGCCTTGCTGAGAATGTTCGTCTAGTGGCTTAAGAAATATCCCACGTTCTTATGTCGCAAGCCCTGCAAAATCGGGCGGCTTATTCCAGTGCACTTCGGCACTTTTCTACCGCAAGCCTATACTTGGCGACACCAGAAGTGATTCGGGAGCTTGACGATGTTTGCTCTCATGCACAGCACCCGCCTTGAATCGCTGCACCTGAGCGTCGACCCGGTGACGGGGCTCAAGGCGGTCATCGCCATTCACAACAGCCGCCTGGGGCCTGCCTTGGGCGGCTGTCGTTATATCGCCTACCCCGACGACGAAAGCGCCGTGGCCGATGCCGCGCGCCTGGCCCAAGGCATGAGCTACAAGGCGGCCCTGGCCGGGCTGCCGGTGGGCGGTGGCACGGCGGTAATCCTGCGTCCCGCCCATGTGGAAAACCGGGCTGCGTTGTTTGAAGCGTTTGGACGTTGTGTCGAGCAACTCAATGGGCGCTACATCACCGCTATCGACAGCGGCACCTCGGTGGCCGACATGGATTGCATCGCCCAACACACCTGTTTCGTCACCAGCACCACCGCCGCTGGCGACCCTTCGCCCCATGCGGCCATGGGCGTGTTCGCCGGCATTCGCACCACCGCCATGGCCCGCCTGGGCAGCGACAACCTCGAAGGGCTGCGCGTGGCAGTCCAGGGCCTGGGCAATGTCGGTTATGCACTGGCCGAACAACTGCACGCCGCCGGTGCCGAATTGCTGGTTAGCGACATCGATCACGGCAAGGTGCAACTGGCCATGGAACAACTGGGCGCGCACCCCATCGCCAATGACGCGTTGCTCAGCACCCCCTGCGACATCCTCGCGCCCTGCGGCCTGGGCGCGGTGTTCAACCGCACGAGCGTGGGCCAACTGCGCTGTGCCGCCGTGGCCGGGTCCGCCAGTGCGCAACTGACCAACCTGCAAGTGGCCGACCAACTGGAAGGGCGCGGCATCCTCTACGCCCCCGACTACGTGATCAACTCCGGCGGCCTGATCTACGTCGCCCTCAAGCACAGCGGTGCCGAACTGCCGACCATCACCGCGCACCTGTCCAACATCGGCAAGCGCCTGACCGAAATCTACGCCCACGCCCAAGCCGAAAAACGCTCCCCGGCACGGGTGGCGGATGAACTGGCCGAACGCCTGCTCTACGGATGAGCACGCATTAAAAAGGCCCTGAACCAATGATTCAGGGCCTGTTCAATTCGGGCTTTATTCCGCCGCTGCGTTGAGCAACTCGGACAACGCGTCCGGCTGGCTCTTGAAGGCCTTGGCAAACACATCGCGATTCTTCGCCATGTAGATCCCGGCTTCTTCCACCTGCTGCTCGCTCAGGGACGGCACGGCTTTTTGCAACACTTCTGCCAGCAACTCAGCGAGTTCAAGCATTTTGTCATGACGGTCAGCTTCGGCTTTATCCATGAACAAACGCTCCAGATCTCGGCTGCTGCGGTATACCACTTCGACGGCCATTCACCACCTCACATGCCTTCACGATAGTTGTCTTTTGCGACTACTGTATTTATATACAGCTAAAAGGGTAAGCCAAACCGCGGGGTTTGGGTAGCAGTTTTTTAATGTAGCCCGTAAATACAGGTTTGGCGTGCCTCATATCACCCCGCCATCATCTCATGCCAGTGCTGGCCTTTTTTCTGCATGCAGAACAACCGTCACGTCCAACCCGCATTATCCGGTCGAGTCGACCTAAGGAAGTACCCTCGTGAAAATCAACTGGGCCGAAAAGCTGCGTCTGCAAGTCCATGGGCTGGCTGAGTCGCTGGGCAATCTGTTCGTGGAGTCGTTCCACTACCTGGCGCTGTTCGCCATTGGTGCAGTAACCGCCTGGGCGGCGGTGATGGAGTTTCTGGGGATGCTGGAGAACGGACACATCAAGATCGATGACATCTTGCTGCTGTTCATCTACCTGGAATTGGGCGCCATGGTCGGGATTTACTTCAAGACCAACCACATGCCCGTACGCTTCCTGATCTACGTGGCGATCACTGCGCTGACCCGTTTGTTGATCTCCAACGTGTCCCATCACAACCCGCCGGACGTAGGCATCATCTACCTGTGCGGTGGGATTTTGCTGTTGGCGTTCGCGATTCTGGTGGTGCGCTACGCTTCGTCGGCGTTCCCGTCGGTGAAGGTCGAAGGCCCGCGCCGCAAGGGCCAGACGAGCCTGGAAACCGAGAAGGGCGAGCTTTAAAGCCCGACGCTGAAGGGCAGGGTGCGGCTGGGCGGTCGTTGCAACAATTGGTGATCGCCATCCGTCATCACCGCCAGGATCTCCATGGCGCTGTGGCCCTGCTCAATGGCGATGCCGAACTGGATGCTCTGCACCAGGCGTTTGAGTCGTTGCGGGTCGTTGCGTTGTTCGGCGCTGATCATGCGTTTGGCAACCACGCCATCCTCATTCGAGAGGGTGAGCATGATGCTGCCGTCCAGCCGTTGGATACTCAGGTTGACCCGGTAGGTTGGGGTAAAGGTGTCGGTGATGATCTGAAAAGGATTGTCCATGGTGCGTTACCGCCTGATAAGAACATGCAGTCATTGACGACCGGTATCGGGATTAGTTCGCGTCTCCTGACCACCGGCCAAAGTCCGTTTCCCTCAAAAGCTGTACAGCAAGGGGCGTGCCGTACACGCAATGTGGGAGGGGGCTTGCTTCCGATAGCGGTGTGTCAGCCAATAGATGCTTGGCTGAAAGACTGCTATCGGGGGCAAGCCCCTTCCCACATTTGATTTGGGTTGTGCTGAGTCCGTGGGCTATTTCAGGGCAGTACGGAGAAAACGATCGCAGACAGCGCAATCAACCCGATCACCACCACAAACACATTCGACACTTGGCCCGAATACTGGCGCAAAGCCGGCACGCGGCGGATCGCGTACATCGGCATCAGGAACAGCAGGCACGCGATGATCGGCCCGCCCAGGGTTTCGATCATGCCCAGGATGCTTGGGTTAAAGGTGGCCACGGCCCAGCAGGTCAGCACCATGAACAGTGCGGTGCTGCGTTCCAGCCACTTGGCCGACATGGAGCGGTTACGCCCGCGCAGGGATTTGACGATCAAGCCCTGGAAGCCTTCGCTGGCGCCGATGTAGTGCCCGAGGAAGGATTTGGTGATGGCCACCAGCGCAATCAGTGGCGCGGCGTAGGCAATCACGGGCGTCTGAAAGTGGTTGGCCAGGTACGACAGGATGGAAATGTTCTGGGCCTTGGCCGCCGCCAAGTCCGCCGGCGACAGTGCCAGTACGCAGCTGAAGCAGAAGAACATCACCGTCAGCACCATCATGCCGTGGGCGGTGGCGAGGATGCCGCTGCTTTTGCGCTCGGCCTGCGGGCCGTACACGCGTTTCTGGTCGACGGCGAACGCGGAGATGATCGGCGAGTGGTTGAACGAGAACACCATCACCGGGATCGCCAGCCACAGGGTCTTGAAGAAGATGGGCAGCGGCATGCCTTCGCTGGCGGAGGCGAAAAATGCGCCGTTCCAGTTGGGGATCAGGCTCAATGCCAGTAACAGCAGGGCGGCGACGAACGGGTACACCAGCACGCTCATGGCCTTGACGATCACGCCCTGGCCGCAGCGCACGATGGCCATCAGACCGAGGATCAGCACTAGCGACAGAATTGCCCGTGGCGGCGGCGTCATGTGCAACTGGTGCTCCATGAAACTGCCCAGGGTATTGGTCAGCGCCACGCTGTACACCAGCAGAATCGGGAAAATCGCAAAGAAGTACAGCAAGGTGATCAGCTTTCCCGCGCCGACGCCGAAGTGTTCTTCGACCACTTCGGTGATGTCGCCGGATTTGCCTGACAGCACAAAGCGCGTCAGCCCACGGTGGGCGAAGAAGGTCATCGGGAAGGCCAGCAGCGCCAGCACGATCAGCGGCCAGAAACCGCCGACGCCGGCGTTGATCGGCAGGAACAGGGTGCCCGCGCCGATGGCGGTGCCGTAGAGGCCAAGCATCCAGGTGGTGTCGTGTTTGGTCCAGCCGGTGGTTACGGTATTTTCTACTTCAACAGGATTTTCGGCAGCAGGTGTACGTACATCGGTCATCGTTATTGCCTCGTTATTATTTTTGCGCGGGCTCACGTTGGGGCGGTCAGGGAATGCTCCTCAGCACTCCACCCAGCTCACGGCCAGGCCGCCCCGTGAAGTTTCTTTGTATTTGTCATGCATGTCGGCGCCGGTATCGCGCATGGTGCGGATCACGCGGTCGAGGGAGATGAAGTGTTTGCCATCGCCGCGCAGGGCCATTTGCGTGGCGTTGATGGCCTTGACCGCCGCGATGGCGTTGCGCTCGATGCACGGCACTTGCACCAGGCCGCCGACCGGGTCGCAGGTCAGGCCGAGGTTGTGTTCCAGGCCGATTTCGGCGGCGTTTTCCAATTGCTCGGGTGTGGCGCCGAGGATGTCGGCGAGGCCAGCGGCGGCCATGGCACAGGCCGAGCCGACTTCGCCCTGGCAGCCGACTTCGGCGCCGGAGATTGAGGCGTTTTTCTTACACAGGATGCCGACGGCGGCGGCAGCCAGGAAGAAATTGACCACATCGTCGTCGGACGCGTCGGCGTTGAACTTCATGTAGTAATGCAGCACCGCCGGGATGATCCCCGCCGCGCCGTTGGTGGGGGCCGTGACCATGCGTCCGCCGGCGGCATTCTCTTCGTTGACGGCGAGGGCGAACAGGTTGACCCATTCCATGGCCGACAAGGTCGAGGTGATGACGTTGGGTTTGCCGATTTCCAACAGGCTGCGGTGCAGTTTCGCAGCACGGCGTGGCACATCCAGGCCACCAGGCAAGATGCCTTCATCGCGCAGGCCTTGCTCCACGCATTCGCGCATCACCGACCAGATATGCAGCAGGCCGCTGCGGATTTCTTCGTCGCTGCGCCATGCGCGTTCATTGGCCATCATCAGTTCGGAGACGCGCAGGCCGTGCTTGTTGCACAAGGCCAGCAGTTCGACGGCGCTGGAAAAGTCGTAGGGCAACTGCACATCGCTGGTCGGCGCGATGCCTGACGCCGCCTCAGCCGCTTCGATGATGAAACCGCCGCCCACCGAGTAGTACGTTTGCTCGCTGAGCAGGCCGCTGTCGCCATAGGCGTGCAGGGACATGGCGTTGGGGTGGTAGGGCAGGCTTTCTTCGAGTAGCAGGAGATCGGTGCGCCAGTTGAAGGCAATGTCCTGGGTGCCGGCCAGCAATAAGCGGCCGGACTCGCGCAATTGCTGGATACGTGTATTGATCGAGGTGGGGTCGACACGGTCCGGCCATTCGCCCATCAGTCCCATCACGCAGGCGCGGTCGGTGGCATGGCCAACGCCAGTGGCGGACAGCGAGCCGTACAGACGCACTTCCACCCGTCGGGTTTCGGTGAGCACTTGCTGGTCGCTGAGGGCTTGGGCGAAGGTCGCCGCTGCCCGCATGGGGCCGACGGTATGAGAGCTGGACGGGCCGATACCGACCTTGAATAGATCAAAAACACTGATAGCCATGCTAAACCCTTACAAGCAATGGAGTAGGAATCGCTGCCATGTTTTGTAGGACGAGCGCAATTGGCGCGATACTGAGCCTCTGGATCGGCACTGACCAACGAATTATCCTAAGACACCCTTTAGCAGGACTAAACCCTATGGCTCGCCCGCTTCATGGTCAGACTTACGTCTGGCTGCACGTGTTTTCCTGTGCTGCACGGCATCTGTCGTTCACCCGTTGTGCCGAAGAACTGCACATCACGCCGGGGGCGGTGAGCCAGCAAATCCGCCAATTGGAGGAGCGTTTGGGCTTTCGGCTGTTCCATCGACGGGCTCGGGGAGTGGAGCTGAGTGCCGAGGGCCAGCGATTGGCGGCGACGGTGGGGGAGGCTTACGGCAGCATTGATGCGGAGTTGCAGCGGCTGGATGCGGGGATGATCAGCGGCACCTTGCGCCTGCGCTCGATTCCGTCGTTCCTGGGCAAGTGGCTGACCCCGCGCCTGCCGCGCTTGCAGCAACGCTTTCCGGACATCCAGTTGCGCATGGTCGCCGAGGACAGCAGCATCGCCCTGCATGAGGGCGACTTCGACCTGGCCATCGACCTGAACGACGGCAGCTACCCCGGCCTGTTATCCACAGCCCTGCTGGATGAGCAGATATTTCCGGTGTGCGCGCCGAGCCTGTTGCGCGGCCGCCCGCCGCTGCACGGCCCGGCCGACCTGGTGCATTTCCCTTTGCTGCACGACATCACCGCCTGGCGTGGGAGTTATGAGTACGCGGAGTGGGAGTTTTACCTGAACGCTATCGGCTACCACCAGGCTGATGTTCGTCGCGGCCATACCTTCAACCGCAACCACTTGACCATCGAAGCCGCGATCGCCGGCATGGGTGTGGCCATTGCACGGCGTACCTTGCTTAACGATGAGCTGGAGCGCGGCACCTTGATCGTGCCGTTCGGCCTGGCCGTGCCCAATCACAAACGTTACGTATTGCTCTACGCGCCGGGCGCGCTGAGCCATCCGGGCGTGCGGGCGGTGCATGACTGGCTGGTAGAGGAAGCGGGGATTTTTCGCGGATTGCACCCGTTGGGAGACGGGCAATTGTGACGTTTACAGAGCGTAAGAAGATGTAACTAACTCCCCACCCTAACAGCGTTTTTGCTCGTCGTCAGGCTTAATTTGTAATGTAGGATTTATCTTTGCAAAGGGGTTGAATTGTTTCTCTGGCTGCTCAATTGTGTAATCAAGAGGTCATGGTTTCACCACCCCGGTGTCGCAGTTGTGACCTCTCGCGAGCTAGCTGAAATAAGGGAAGAACTATGCAAATCCAAGTCAATAGCGATAACCATATTGAAAGCAGCATCCGACTGGAGGAGTGGGTACGTACTACCATTGAGAGCACGCTCGAACGTTATGAAGAAGACCTGACTCGTGTTGAGGTCTACCTGCGGGATGAGAACGGCGACAAGCCTGGCCCCCACGATTTGAGTTGCCGCCTGGAAGCGCGGCCTAAAGGTCACCAGCCACTGTCGGTGTCCGCCAAGGGCGATACCCTGGAACAGGCGATCGACAGCGCGGCCACCAAACTGGATCACGCGTTGGAACATCTGTTTGGCCGACTGCAAGGCAAGCCACGCGCTGCCGGGAAAAACCAGCCAATCAACAAAGTGAATGAAGACGCACTGGAACAGGAATTCCTGGAAAACGAAAACGCTGTGATCAACGGCTGACCGATTTTTCATCCCCTACAAACGGGCCTGCATTTGCAGGCCCGTTTTCGTTTAGCTGCGTCGGAAAAAATACCGGCTCAGCAATGCCAGTCCGCCAGCCCCCAACCCCGCGAACAGCATCGCCCAACCGGCGCCGCGGCGCAGTGCCGCCTGGGCATCGTTAGCTGTCAGTCCTGGCAATTCCAATTTGCCCGCTGCAATGCCCTGACTGATGGTTGGCCATTCCAATGCAGTGCTCGCCGGCATCACCTCTGCCAGTTGATGGCTGATACCCAGCAACACCACCAAGCCCATCAACGCGATATTGATTGCCAGGGTAATCAGCCTTGCGCTGAGGTCGATACCCGACGCCATGCCTGCGCGGTCGGCCGATACCGAGCCTGTGGTGGTATTGGTGGTAGGCGAGTTGGTCAGCGCCAGGCCCACGCCCGCCATCACGCAACTGGCCAGTATCAGCCCGATACTCGGGTGTTCGGCGATATTGGCGGCGGCCATGGCCAGAAAGCCTGCACCCATCAGGCCCAGCCCCAGCGGAATAATGCGTTCGGCGCCGTAGCGCAGGGCCAGGCGCTCGGCCAGCGGCGGCACCAGCAGGGTCGGCAAGGTGTAGGCGAGCAGGGCTGCGCCGGTGGTCAACGTGTCGTAACCCAGGCCGGCCTGGAAGTACAACGGCAGGTAGATCATGAACGGCCAGAAGCTGAAGTTCATGCCAATCGAGCCCATCAATGCGCCATTGAAGCGCCGGATGCGAAACACCGCGAAGTCGAACATCGGGTGCGCGCTGCGCCGCTCGATCACGATAAACAACAGCAACGCAGCCAGCGACAAGCCCGCCCAACCCGGCACAAAGCCATTTTCGCTGCCCTGGGTGATGAAGTAGACCAGTGCAAACACCGACAGCGTCAGCGTCAGCATGCCGGCGATATCGAGGCGATGGGCAGCCGGGTCGCGGGATTCTTCCACGCTGACGCGCAGCAGTACCCAGGTGAACAGCGTGAGTGGCACATGCACCAGGAACACCCAGCGCCAATCCGCCACGGCCAGGATCAACGCGCCGATCATCGGCCCGAAGCCCAGGCCCACGCCGGCAATCACACCCCATATGGCAAACGCCCGCGCCCGAGCCGCCGGTTCGCGGAACAGGTGCGACAGGATGGCGAACTGGCAAATCATCATCGCCCCACCGCCAATGCCCTGGACAAACCGCGCCACAATCAGCGTGGCGGCGCTGTCGGCCAACCCGCACGCCAGCGAGGCCAGGGCGAATACCCACAGGCACAGCACCAGCATGCGTCGACGGCCAAAACGGTCGGCCAAGGTGCCGGCTGCCATCAGCACGCTGGTGCAGGCCAGGGTGTAGGCGTTCATGATCCATTGGGCGTCCTGGAAACCGGTGCCCAGTTGCTGTTCGAGCGTAGGCAAGATGATCGGCACGCTGGAAATTTCCAGGCCGAACATCAGTGCCACCAGGCACACGGCGGTGAGGGCCAGGTTGTTTCTGGCATGACTGGGCGTGCTGGCGGCCGATAACGTGGCGGCGGGTGGCATGGGATTCTCCTGTGGATAAACGACGGAATTATTCTCAGGGGAATCCATTTCTTTATTCGTGATAAGTTTTCTTTGGATAAGGGACTCAAGGGCGACAATTACAGCATGGCCACACCACGATTTGATGGCGTTGAACTCTTTTTGCAGATCGTCGAAAGCGGCAACCTGACCGAGGCCGCCGAACGGCTCAATCTCACGCGCTCGGCGGTGGGCAAAGGGTTGGCGCGGCTGGAAGCGCGGCTTGGCACATGCCTGTTGCAGCGTTCGACCCGTCGCCAACGGCTCACCGAAGACGGTCAGGCCTACTACGAACATTGCCTGCGCGCACTGGCAGAACTGGAGGCGGCCGAATCGGTGTTGGAAAGCGGCCGCCAACAACCACGCGGACGCTTGAGGGCGAGCTTGCCGCTGGCGTTCGGGCATCACTACGCGGCGCCCGCCCTGTGGGGCTTGATGGCGCGTTATCCAGAACTGGAGATCGAAGATCTGCTTCGCCGACCGGCTGGTGGATCTGGCCCAGGAAGGCTTCGACGTGGCCGTGCGAATCGGCCCGCTGCCCGACACCGATCGCCTGAGCGCGCGACGCCTGGGTGAACAGTCCGTGTGCCTGGCGGCTGCACCGGCGTATTTGCAGCGTGTGGGGCCGATTGCATCCATCGACGACCTCGCCGGCCACCGAGGCATCGCCTACCGCAGCAATACCCCACACCGTTCCCGCGTGGTCTCCCCGCTGCTGATGGACGACCTCCAGGCCGTGGCCGACGCCGCTATCGCGGGCGTGGGCCTGGCCTGGTTGCCGAGTTGGCTGGTTGCGCACTATGTGCTGCGCGGACAACTGGAAGCCGTATTGCCCGCCTACCGCGAGCAGCCTTCACCGATCCATGTTATCTGGCCCACGGCAACCCATATGCCGGCCAAGACGCGCTGTGCCATCGACGCCTTGGTGGCCGGCACACCGTCGTGCCTGGCGGGCAGTTGATCAGAACGCGATAGACGTCTGCACATACACCGTACGCGGCTCACCCACGTATTTGCCCTTGTTGTTGTCGTCGAACGAGCGGGTGAAGTACTGGGTGTTGAAGATGTTTTTCACGCCCACCGCCACATTCAGATCCGACAGTTGCGGGCCGAAGTCGTAGCCCGCGCGGCTGCTGAACAGCATGTAGCCGGGGATGCGGCCGTTGGCGCCGTTGGCGCTTTCGGCCTGGGTGTTGGCGTTGTCGGCGAACTGGCTGCTCTGGTAGCTGCTGTCCAGGTTGAGCTTCCAGCGGCCTTCGGTGTAGCCCACGCCGAGGGTGCCTTTGTGCTTGGACGAGAAGGGCACGCGGTTGCCTTTGTTCGGGCCGTCTTCGCGGATGGTGGCGTCGACGTAGGCGTAGGTGGCGTACACATCGAAGCCGGCCAGCGCCGGGCTCAAGCCGTCGAGGGCATAGTTGACGCTGGTCTCGATGCCCTGGTGGCGGGTTTCACCACGGGCGATTACCGAGTCGTTGGTCTGGTTACTTTCATACTGGTTGTCGAAGTTGATCAGGAACGCGCCGATCTCTGCGCGCAAGGTGCCGTCGTCGTAGCGGGTGCCGAGTTCCCAGGTGCGGGCTTTTTCCGGTTTGACTTCACCGCTGGTGACGCGGTTGGGCATCTGGCTGTATTGCACACTGCCGAACGAACCTTCGGTATTGGCGTATAGGTTCCAGCTGTCGGTGAGGTGATAGAGCACGTTCAACGCCGGCAGCGCGGTGTTGTAGTCACCCTTGTATTGGACGTTGGTCAGGTTGTTGCTCTGCTGGGATTCGATCATCTCGTAGCGAATGCCCGGGGTGATCGTCCACTTGCCGATATCAATCCGGTCATCGACGAAAAAAGCATTGGCCTCGGTGCCACCACGGGTGTCGCGGTCGTTGCGGCTGTCGGTGCTGGGGATTTGCTGGTTGTTGGCCGAAATCGGCGTGCGGTAGCGCAGTTCATGCCCGGCTTCGTTGATATAGCGGTAGCCGACGCCGACTTCATGGCTGGTCGGGCCCAGGTCAAAACCCTGGGCGAAGCGGGTTTCCAGGCCGCGTACCCAATATTCGCGTGGCGACAGCGAAAGAAACGTGCCCTGGTCCAGGTAGCCGCTGCGCAGGGTCTTGGTGAAGAAAGTATTCGCGGTGAATTCGCGGCGATCCTGCTCGTAGCGGTAACCGACGTTGAACATCGTACGGCGGCCCCAGAACTTGTCGTAGGGGCGGGTGGACTGGTACGGGTCGGCTTTGTAGTCCGCCACGTTCAAGCCGCCGGGCATGTCGGCCTGGCCTTCGTAGTACTGCGCCATGGCGTTGAAGCTGTTGGCGTCGTCGAGCTGGTATTTGCCCTTGAGGATCAGGTCGTCGATGCGCGAATTGCTGTTTTCGCGCCAGTCGCCGCCCCGTGTGCCGGAGTACAGGATCGCGCCGCCCAGGCCATTCTCGGCGGTGCCGCCGGCCAGCAGGTTGCCGGTGGTCTTGAAGCCGTCGTGGCTGGAGGACGGGCTGGTTTCCGTCTGCAAGCCGCCTTTGACCGTAGGCGCATCCGGGATCGCGCGGGTTACGAAGTTGACTACGCCGCCGACGTTCTGCGGGCCGTAACGCACCGCGCCGCCGCCGCGCACGACGTCCACCGCGTCCATGTTGCCCATGCTGATCGGCGCGAAGGACAGTTGCGGCTGGCCATACGGCGCGAAGGGCACCGGGATGCCGTCCATCAGCACGGTCGAGCGCGACGCCAGGCGCGGGTTGAGGCCACGAATGCCGAAGTTCAGCGCCATGTCGTGGCTGCCGGTGCCGTTGTTGTCCGGGGCGTTGACGCCGGGGATGCGGTTAAGCACGTCCTTGGCCTGGGTGGCGCCCTGGCGTTCGAATGCTTCGCGGCGGATCACATCACGGGCGCCGGGGTGTTCGAACACATTGGTTTGTGCCGCGTCGCCGAGCCAGTCGCCGACCACGCTGGACGTCGCCAGCTCTACCGTAGCCGGAGCTTTTTCCGGTTGCAGGCTGAAAGCGTTGTCACCTTCAGGGCGGGCTTGCAGGCCGGTGCCTTCCAGCAGTTTTTGCAGGCCTTCGGCGGTGCTGTAATTGCCAGACAGCCCACGACTCTGCATGCCTGCAGTGACTTCGGAGCCGAAGGAAATCAACACGCCGGCTTCGCGACCAAACTGGTTCAGGGCCGCTTCCAGCGACGTCGGGGCAATGTGATAAGGCTTGGCGTCGGCCGCCATCACAGAAGGCAATACCGCGAAACTGAGGCTGGCGCCCAGTAACAAATGGCGCAGGGTGCGGGCGATTAGGGTCGGCTGCTGGGGCATGAAGAGCGGTCCTGAGAAGGAAGGATCAAGGTGGCTTTCCTTCTCTGTCACGCGAGGGGTGGAAAACGGCTCACAGGTTTGCAAAATAATTTCAGGCGCGCGCCTGGACCGTCACCCAGTAGCGGGTAAAGCGCCGCACTTTGACCGGCAGGCTGACTTCCAGCAGGTCAAGAATGCGTTCGCTTTCGTCCAGCGGGTAGCTGCCGGAGATCAGCAGGTTGGCCACCTGCGGGTCGCAATTGACCTGGCCGTGACGATAGCGGCCCAGTTCGTCGAGGAAGTCCTCCAGGCGCATATGGGCGGCCACCAACATGCCGTCGGCCCAGGCGCCGCTGTTGGCGTCGGTCGGGCGTGGGGTATCCCAGCCTTTGCGGGTGAAGTTGACTTGATGCGCGGCCCCCACCGTCAACGGCAGGCCGCTGTAGGTGTTGGGCATCACCTCGACCTGGCCGTCGAGCACCGCCAACTGGGTGTGGTCGTTGAACTGGCGCACGTTCAGTTGCGCCGCCTGGCTGCTGAGCAGGCCCTGGCCGGTAAGGACGCGCAAAGGGGCGTTGCCGGCGCTGCCGCTCAGCATGATCTCGCCTTCGAGAAGGCGGATCAGTCGCTGCTGGCCATCGAAATGCACATCCACCGCGCTGCCGGTGTTGAGCTGCAACTGGCTGCCGTCGGCCAATTGCACCTTGCGTCGCTGGCCCACGGGGCTGCGGTAGTCGGCGGTCAGGGGCGGCAGGATATGTTGCTGGCGCAGGCTCCAGGCGGCGGCCGAGCCCGCGCCGAGGATCAGCAGCAGCTTGAGCGCCTGGCGCCGGCTGGTGGAGGTCGGCGCGTTCAATGCGGCATGGGCCAGTGGCGAGGGCATGCCGCGCAGGCGCTGGTTGACGCGCTGGATATGGTCCCAGGCGCGCTGGTGCTCACTGTGGGCATTCAGCCAGCGCTGCCAGGCGGCTTGCTGGCGAGGATTGAGTGCGCCTTGCTGCATTTCCATCAGCCAGTGCACGGCCTGTTCGGCAACTTGAGTGGAAAAATTCATAGGGCAAAGTAGCAGCGCAGGGCCGCTTTATTCAGGTGGCGTTTGACGGTAGCGATGGAGATGCCCAGTTCAGCGCCAATCTGCGCGTAGGTCAGGCCATCGAGTTGGGCCAGCAGGAAGGCGCGTTTGACTTGGGTGGGCAGGCCGTCGAGCAATTGGTCCAGTTCGACCAGGGTTTGCAGGATGATTGCGCGTTCTTCTTCCGACGGTGCCACGTGTTCGGGCATCTGCGCCAGGGCGTCGAGGTAGGCGCGCTCCAGGTCCTGACGGCGGTAGAAGTTGAACAGCACGCGCTTGGCGATAGTGGTGAGAAACGCGCGCGGCTCGACCAGCGGGGGCGTTTCCCGTGCGGTGAGTACACGGATGAACGTATCTTGCGCCAGGTCGGCAGCACTTTCCGGGCAGCCGAGCTTGCGTCGCAACCAGCCGGTGAGCCAGTGGTGATGGTCGTTGTACAGAACTTCGACGGTGTTGGACGGGCTCAACGCAAACACTCCACAAGCATCGGCATGCTTTAGAGAACAAGAATTGTTCGCATTGTATGGCTCGTAACACCGTTCGGCAATCCGTCAGGGCAGGTGATTCATCCGTTCTGTTTTGCTTATGAGAATATTTATCATTAATATTGCGCGCTGATGAACCTGGCGCCTCCCGCATGAAAAGCAAAACTTCACTTCCCGCGCTGTACCGCCTGGCTGTCACGTCCCGCGTGCTGGCCGCCGTGGTCGGCGGCTACCTCATGGCCTCGCTCGCCGCCATCTGCCTGGCATTGTGGATGCCGACGTCCCGCGCCGATGCCGTGATCACCGGGATGATGAGTTCATTTGTGTTCTATCTGCTGGCGGTGCTCTGGTGCTTCGCCTGCCGTACGGCGTGGCGCGCCTGGTTTGGCGTGATGTTGCCGAGCGCGGCATTTGCCGCGCTGGCGGGCTTAGGCTTGTGGATGACGCGCACATGAAAGAGGGATTCCGCCAGGCCATGGCCTGGTTGCACACCTGGGCGGGCTTGATCTTCGGCTGGCTGCTGTTTGCCATTTTCCTCACGGGCACCCTGTCGTACTTCAAGGATGAGATCACCCACTGGATGCAACCCGAGGTGCAGGCCCATCCGCTGGACAATGCGCGCAGCCTGAGCGTCGCGCAACACTACCTGCAGCAAGTGGCACCGACAGCGGCGCGCTGGTTTATCGCCCTGCCGGACAGTCGCGACCCTGGCCTGTCGGTCATGTGGCAAGACAAGGTCGACCCTGGCCGGCGCGGCAATTTCATGCGCAAAACCCTTGATCCGGTCAGCGGCCAAGCCGTAGAGGCCCGCGAAAGCATGGGCGGGGATTTCTTCTACCGTTTCCACTTCCAGCTGCAAATGCCTCATCCCTGGGGCCGCTGGCTGTCCACCATCGCTGCGATGGTGATGTTCGTGGCGCTGATCACGGGCATCATCACCCACAAGAAAATCTTCAAGGACTTCTTCACCTTCCGCCCCCGCAAAGGCCAGCGCTCCTGGCTCGACGGGCATAACGCGGTGGGTGTGCTGGTGCTGCCGTTTCACCTGATGATCACCTACAGCAGCCTGGTGATCTTTATGAGCATGGTGATGCCGGCGCCAATCATGGCCTCCTATGGCAACGACACCCGTGCGTTCTTCAACGAAATATTCCCCGCGACCAACAATGCGCCGGCGTCGGGCCAGCCGGGCGAACTGGCGCCGCTGCTGCCGATGTACGAGCAAGCGCGGGCGCACTGGGACGGCGGCCACGTGGGGCGCATCGGGGTGAACAACCCCAGTGATGTCAACGCGTCGGTCAATGTGTTCCGCGCAGGTTCCGACAGCGTGGTGCATGAATTCGACAGCATCGTGTCCTTCAACGGACACACCGGCGAACTGTTGCGCGCCAGCGACGGGCCATCGTTGGTCGCGATTGTCGGCGGCAGTTTCTACGGCCTGCACATGGGCCATTTTGCCGGGCCGGTGCTGCGTTGGTTGTACTTTATCTGCGGCCTGGCGGGCACGGCGATGATCGGCACCGGGCTGGTGACCTGGCTCGGCAAGCGCCAACTCAAACATGCCAGGACCGGTGTGATGCCCTTTGAGCTGCGACTGGTGGAAGTGCTCAATATCGCCAGCATGTCCGGGCTGCTGATCGCCGTTGCGGCGTTCTTCTGGGCCAACCGTCTGCTGCCGGTGAGCTTCGCCGATCGCTCCGATTGGGAAGTGCAGGCGTTCTTCATCGCCTGGGGCCTGAGCCTGATGCACGCCATTGTGCGTCGCGGCCGCCAGGGGTGGATCGAGCAATTAAGCGTCGGTGCGCTGATGTTTGTCGCCGTGCCACTGCTCAATGCAATCACCACCGATCACCATTTGGGCGTGTCCCTGGCCAGTGGCGACTGGGCGATGGCCGGCTTCGACCTGACTTGCCTGGGCAGCGGCGTGTTCCTCGCCTGGGCCGCCTGGAAGATGCAGCACCGCACGGCAGCGCAACCCAAGGCTGAACGGGCGCGTGCGCTCAACCTCAAGCAAGAGGCCAACTGAATGCTCCTCGCGCTGCTGATGTGCTACGCCGGGTTTACCGCACTGTGCCTGGCCACCGACCGGCATCACGGCGAACTGCTGCACAGCAAGCCCTCGCCCCGTCGACGCCTGGGGTTGCGTGTGGCCGGATGGTCGCTGCTTGCCGTCGCGCTCTGGCCCGCCGTGAGTGTGGCTGGTTGGGGTGAGGGATTGGTGCAGTGGTGCGCCGTATTGATGCTCAGCGCCCTGTTGCTGGTGCTGTTGTTGCCGTATCGGCCAAGGCTGGCCTTGATTCTGGCGGGCGTCGGCCTGCTGGCCAGCCCCGTTGCGGCCTTCGCCACCCTCTGAGCCCTTGCCATGATGATCAGTACCCCACCCGAATCCCAGGACAGCCCGCACACTGATGCGACGGGTGGGCGTGCGCATTTTCTGCAGGTGTTTCTGTCCCAGCGTTCGCAGATGGAAGCCTTGGTGAGCCGCCGCGTCGGCTGCCGCGCCACGGCGGCTGACCTGGTGCAGGACCTGTTCCTGCGCTTCTGGCGCCGGCCCCTGGTGCAGGTCGAAGAGCTGAGCACCTACCTGCTGCGCTGCGCCGGCAATATCGCCATCGACCATCTGCGCAGCGAAGGCGCACGGGTGCGCAGCAGCGAAGGCTGGTTGCCCGAGCAGCAGGATAACCAGGGCTGCGAACCCCAGGCCGCACTGGAGGCGGGCAACGATCTGCGCCATGTCGAAGCGGCCTTGCGCAGCCTGCCCGAACGCACGCGGCAGATTTTCCTGCTCAACCGCATCCATGGCCGCAAATACGCGGAAATCGCCAAGGCCATGGGGTTGTCCCAAAGTGCCGTGGAAAAACATATGATGCGTGCCCTCGAAGCCTGCAAGGCCAGCCTTCGCGACCCATTGCCTCCACGCACGCCAGGGAAAGCACCGTGAACGTCACCCCCACGCCCGACCAGCAACACGCCGCGCTGGCCTGGCTGAGCCTGTTGCACGATCAGCCGAGCAGCGGCGACCAGGCGACGTTCAGCCACTGGTTGCGCGCCGACCCGGCACACGTCGAGGCCTACGCCCAGGCCCAGGTGCTGTGGGAGTTGAGCGAAGTGCCCGCACGCAAACTCGCCGACGAAGACGCCCTGGCGTTGCAGGGCTATCTCAACGCGATGAACACCTCCAAACGTTCGCGTGTAGTGCGCTGGTCCGGCGCCCTGGCCATGGCTGCTTGCCTGCTGTTGATGGTGTCCATGGGCGCCGGTTGGCAGCCGTCTCGTTGGATCGACGACATTGGCGCTGATTACGTGACCGCGCCGGGGGAGGTGAAGACCATCACCCTGGTCGATCAATCCAAAGTCACCCTCGACGCCGACAGCGCGATTGCCGTGGATTTCAGCCAGGGCGAGCGGCATATCCAGTTGCGGCGTGGTGCCGGTTTTTTCAGCGTGACCCACACCGGCGAATCCTTTGTGGTGGAGGCCGGCAGCGGTGAGGCGCGGGTGCTTGGCACGCAATTCGAAGTGCGCCTGCAACCGGCGGGCGCGCAAGTGACGGTGTTGTCGGGGCGCGTCGGTGTGACCCCGTCGAAACAGGGCCCGCAGCAGATTTTGACGGCCGGCCAGCAAGTGGCCTACGCCGATGGCATTGCCGAGCCGATGCATGGTGTGGACAGCGAATCCCGCCTGGCCTGGCGCGACGGCTGGCTCAATTACTACAAGGCGCCGCTGGCCGATGTAGTGAAGGATCTGGGGCGTTACTACCCCGGCCGCATCCTGTTGCTCAACGAAGAGCTGGGCGCCAAACGCGTCAGCGGCAGCTTCCCGAGCAAAGACCCGCAGGCAGTACTGAATGCGTTGCAGGCGGTGCTGGGGTTTGAGCAGCACAGCCTGTTGGGGCGGGTGATCGTGGTGCGCTGATTATTTCAGCGCGGCCATGATCGCGTCGGGATTGAAATCCCGGATCAACGTCCCATTCACCTGCACAAACGGAATCCCACCGCCGCCCAACGCCTCATACGCCTTACGCGCCTGGGCGTCCTTCTCGATGTCGAACGCCTGGTACGGAATGCCTTTCTGATCCAGAAAGCGGCGGATCTGCTTGCAGTAACCACACCACTCGGTGGCATAGAGCACCACCCGCGCCGAGGTGCGGACCTGCTCTGAAACCACCTGCGAAGGGTTGAAGATGCGCTCGATCTTGCCCCAGTTCTGGATCACTACAACCACCAGCAACACCAGCAGGACTTTTTTAAGGACCCCGCCGAGCATCAGTTACGGCGCTTGAGCTGGTCGGTCAGTTGGGTGGGCAGACCCTTGATGATCAAGGTGCCGGCGGCCTCGTCGTATTCGATCTTGTCGCCCAGCAGGTGCGCTTCAAAGCTGATGGACAAACCCTCGGCGCGCCCGGTGAAACGGCGGAACTGGTTGAGGGTGCGCTTATCGGCCGGGATTTCCGGCGACAGGCCGTAGTCCTTGTTGCGGATATGGTCGTAGAACGCTTTTGGCCGATCTTCATCGATCAGGCCCGACAATTCTTCCAGGCCCATGGGCTCGCCGAGCTTGGCCTGGCTGCTGGCGTAGTCCACCAAGGTCTTGGTTTTTTCGCGGGCGGACTCGTCCGGCAGGTCTTCGCTTTCGACGAAGTCACTGAAGGCCTTGAGCAGCGTGCGGGTTTCGCCCGGGCCGTCGACGCCTTCCTGGCAGCCAATAAAATCGCGGAAGTACTCCGAGACCTTTTTGCCATTCTTGCCTTTGATAAACGAGATGTACTGCTTGGACTGCTTGTTGTTCTGCCACTCGGAGACGTTGATGCGCGCCGCCAGGTGCAGTTGGCCCAGGTCCAGGTGACGCGACGGGGTCACGTCCAGTTCGTCGGTCACCGCCACGCCTTCGCTGTGGTGCAGCAGGGCGATGGCGAGGTAATCGGTCATGCCTTGCTGGTAGTGGGCGAACAGCACGTGGCCGCCGGTGGAGAGGTTGGACTCTTCCATCAGCTTTTGCAGGTGCTCGACGGCGGTGCGGCTGAAGGTGGTGAAATCCTGGCCACCCTCGAAATATTCCTTCAACCAGCCGCTGAACGGGTGCGCGCCGGACTCGGCATGGAAGAAACCCCAGGCCTTGCCCTGTTTGGCGTTGTAGCTCTCGTTGAGGTCGGCAAGCATGTTCTCGATGGCAGCGGATTCGGACAGCTCCGAGTCGCGGGCGTGGAGAACTGCGGGCGTGCCGTCGGGTTTTTTGTCGATCAGGTGGACGATGCAATGACGGATCGGCATGGGCTTCTCGGCTGGTTGAAGGGGAGCGGTTGGCCTCCCCGAAAAGTCGCCCAGTGTACCGCACCCATTGGTCAAGACACGCCTCGAAGGCGGTTTTGACCGCCGTCTGACATTGCATATGCCTTTTTTTCACGGTTTAGAGCGATAAAGCTGACCAAATGGGTAGGTAGAGGCGGATATTTCCCCGTCTCTGTGCTAGTTTTGCCCCGTCTTACGCCAAGTCTCGGCGTTAAGCGTGCATTCAGCATCTGTCAGGTCGAACCAATCCCCGTTTCAAGCATCTATAACCCCGTTCTCCGAGGTTATAAGCCTGGGGTGCCAGACCTAGACGGTCGGGCTCGACGGCTGACACTGCACTCTGCAATCCATATGAATTTGATAGGGAAGGAACACCACAATGGCTATTACTAAAGACCAACTGATCGCTGACCTGGCTGAATCTGTAGACGCACCGAAAACTACCGTGCGCGCTCTGCTGGACCAACTGAGCCAAGTTGTTGCTGATCAGCTGGAAAACGGCGGCGAAATCACTCTGCCAGGCGTTGGCAAACTGAAAGTGACTGAGCGTCCAGCCCGTACTGGCCGTAACCCTTCGACTGGCGCTGCCATCGAAATCGCTGCCAAGAAAGTTATCAAGCTGGTTGTGGCCAAAGGCCTGACCGACGCTGTTAACAAGTAAGACGCAGCAAAAAAAACCGCGCTCCGGAGTGATCCGGGCGCGGTTTTTTGTTGCCTGCGATTTAGTCGCGGACCCAGCGCTGGCGCCAGATCTGCTGCTCGTTCTTGGTCTGGAAGGTCCAGGCCACGAAGCGGCTTTGCTTCTGGCCCTGGGACATTTCCACTACCTGGCTTTCCAGCACGCCGGCTTTTTTCAGGGCTGTTTCAATCGCGGGCAAGTTCGACGCTTTTGACACCAAGGTGCTGAACCACAGCACTTTATGAGCAAAATTCGCGCTTTCGGCGATCAACTGCGTCACAAAACGCGCTTCACCACCTTCACACCACAACTCGGCCGACTGGCCACCGAAGTTCAGCACCGGCAATTTGCGCTTGGGATCCGCCTTGCCCAGGGCGCGCCACTTGCGTTCGCTGCCTTTGGTGGCTTCGTCCATGGACGCATGGAACGGCGGGTTGCACATGGTCAGGTCAAAACGCTCGCCCGGCTCCAGCAGGCCCAGCAGGATGTGCTTGGGATTTGCTTGCTGGCGCAACTGGATGACCTTGCTCAGGTCGTTCGACTGCACGATGGCCTTGGCGGCCGCGACGGCGATAGGGTCAACCTCGGAGCCGAGGAAGTTCCAGCGGTATTCCATGTAGCCAATCAGCGGGTAGACGCAGTTGGCGCCCATGCCGATGTCCAGCACCTTGACGATGGAACCACGGGGAATCTTGCCGTCGTTGACGCTGGCCAGCAGGTCGGCGAGGAAGTGCACGTAGTCGGCACGCCCCGGCACCGGCGGGCACAGGTAGTCCTGCGGGATATCCCAATGCTGGATGCCATAGAACGACTTGAGCAGCGCCCGGTTGAACACCCGCACCGCATCCGGGCTGGCGAAGTCGATGCTTTCCTTGCCGTAAGGGTTGAGGATCACGAATTTCGCCAGTTCCGGCGTGGTCTTGATCAGCGCCGGGAAGTCGTAACGGCCTGTGTGGCGGTTGCGCGGATGCAGGGTGGCCTCCTTGCGCGGCGCGACGGGTTTGGCCGTGGCGGCGGTTTTAGGCTTCTTGCGTGGAGGCTTGGGCGTGCTGGGGGTGGTCATGATGATTCTGGTGTTGGCTCAAAGTGGCGGCCATTGTCACACATTCCCGAGGATAACTCGGTCAAATGTGGGAGGGGGCTTGCCCCCGATGGCGGTGTACCCGCCAATTTGTAGGTTGCTGACACACTGCTATCGGGGGCAAGCCCCTCCCACATGGGGTGTATTGCCAGCCTGGCACCGGGGAATTTCGGGCAAAAAAAAGAGACCCGAAGGTCTCTTTTTTCACACGGCTCAAGCCTTACAGGCTGGAAATCCGCGCATGTTGCTCCGCCAGCTTGCCCAAAGCCTGTTCCGCTTCAGCCAGTTTGGCGCGTTCTTTGTCGATCACTTCAGCCGGCGCCTTGTCGACGAACGCCGCGTTGGACAGCTTGCCGCCCACTCGCTGCACTTCGCCTTGCAGGCGCGCAATTTCCTTGTCGAGGCGGGCCAGTTCGGCGCCCTTGTCGATCAAGCCGGCCATTGGCACCAGCACTTCCATCTCGCCGACCAGTGCGGTGGCGGACAGCGGTGCTTCGGCGCCGTCAGCCAATACGGTGATCGACTCCAGCTTCGCCAGCTTCTTGAGCAGCGCGTCGTTCTCGCTGAGGCGACGCTGATCTTCGGCACTGGCGTTCTTCACGAACACGGCCAATGGCTTGCCCGGCCCGATGTTCATCTCGGCGCGGATGTTGCGTGTGCCAAGCATCAGTGTCTTGAGCCATTCGATATCGCTTTCGGCGGCTTCATCGATGCGTGCTTCGTTGGCCACCGGCCAAGGCTGCAGCATGATGGTCTTGCCTTCGATACCGGCCAGCGGCGCGAGGCGCTGCCAGATTTCTTCGGTGATGAACGGCATGAACGGATGCGCCAGGCGCAGGGCCACTTCCAGCACACGCACGAGGGTGCGACGGGTGCCGCGCTGGCGTTCGACCGGTGCGTTTTCGTCCCACAGCACGGGCTTGGACAGTTCCAGGTACCAGTCGCAATACTGGTTCCAGATGAACTCGTACAAGGCCTGGGCCGCCAGGTCGAAACGGAACTGGTCGAGCTGGCGGGTTACTTCGGCTTCGGTGCGTTGCAGCTGCGAGATGATCCAGCGGTCAGCCAGGCTCAGCTCGTAGGCTTCGCCGTTCTGGCCGCAGTCTTCGCCTTTATCCAGCACGTAGCGCGCGGCGTTCCAGATCTTGTTGCAGAAGTTGCGATAGCCTTCGACGCGGCCCATGTCGAACTTGATGTCACGACCGGTGGACGCCAGCGAGCAGAAGGTGAAACGCAGGGCGTCGGTGCCGTAGCTGGCGATACCGTCGGCGAACTCGTCGCGGGTCTGCTTCTCGATCTTCTTCGCCAGTTTCGGCTGCATCAGGCCCGAGGTGCGCTTTTGCACCAGGGTTTCCAGGTCGATGCCGTCGATGATGTCCAGTGGGTCCAGGACGTTGCCCTTGGACTTGGACATCTTCTGGCCCTGGCCATCACGTACCAGGCCATGCACGTAGACGGTCTTGAACGGAACCTGCGGCGTGCCGTCCTCGTTCTTCACCAAATGCATGGTCAGCATGATCATCCGGGCAACCCAGAAGAAAATGATGTCGAAACCGGTGACCAAGACGTCGGTGGAGTGGAATTTCTTGAGGAATTCGGTCTGCTGCGGCCAGCCCAGGGTGGAGAACGTCCACAGGCCCGAGCTGAACCAGGTGTCCAGAACATCGTTGTCCTGTTGCAGCGCTACGTCCGGGCCGAGGTTGTGCTTGGCACGCACTTCGGCTTCGTCGCGGCCTACATAGACCTTGCCCGACTCGTCGTACCAGGCCGGAATGCGGTGGCCCCACCACAGTTGACGGCTGATGCACCAATCCTGGATGTCACGCATCCACGAGAAGTACATGTTTTCGTACTGTTTGGGCACGAACTGGATACGGCCATCTTCCACGGCGGCGATGGCAGGTTCAGCCAGCGGCTTGGTGGACACGTACCACTGGTCGGTCAGCCACGGCTCGATCACGGTGCCGGAACGGTCGCCTTTCGGCACTTTCAGGCCGTGGTCGTCAACGCTCACCAGCAGGCCGGCCGCGTCGAACGCGGCCACGATCTGCTTGCGTGCTTCAAAACGGTCGAGGCCGGCGTATTCAGCCGGGATCTTGCCGTCGATGCTGTCGTTCAGCGTGCCATCCAGGTTGAACACCTGGCAGGCTGGCAGTACGGCGGCATTCTTGTCGAAGATGTTCAGCAGCGGCAGGTTGTGGCGCTTGCCGACTTCGTAGTCGTTGAAATCGTGGGCCGGGGTGATTTTCACGCAGCCGGTGCCGAATTCAGGGTCGCAGTAGTCGTCCGCGATGATCGGGATGCGACGGCCAACCAATGGCAGGTCAACGAACTTGCCGATCAGTGCCTGGTAGCGTTCGTCGTTCGGGTTAACCGCGACAGCTGCGTCGCCAAGCATGGTTTCCGGACGGGTGGTGGCGACGATCAGGTAGTCGTTGCCTTCAGCGGTCTTGGCGCCGTCGGCCAGCGGGTACTTGAGGTTCCACAGGAAGCCTTTTTCGTCGTGGTTTTCCACTTCGAGGTCGGAAATCGCCGTGTGCAACTTGGTGTCCCAGTTGACCAGGCGCTTGCCGCGGTAGATCAGGCCGTCTTCATGCAGGCGCACAAAGGCTTCTTTCACGGACTCGGACAGGCCGTCATCCATGGTGAAGCGCTCGCGGCTCCAGTCGACGGACGAACCCAGGCGACGGATCTGACGGCTGATATTGCCACCGGACTGGTCTTTCCATTCCCAGATTTTTTCCAGGAATTTCTCACGACCCAGGTCGTGGCGGCTCTGGCCGGTGGCTTCGAGTTGACGCTCGACCAGCATCTGGGTGGCGATACCCGCGTGGTCGGTGCCTGGTTGCCACAGGGTATTGCGGCCCTGCATGCGGCGGAAACGGATCAACGCATCCATGATCGCATTGTTGAAGCCATGGCCCATGTGCAGGCTGCCAGTGACGTTCGGTGGCGGAATCATGATGGTGTAGGACTCGCCCGCACCTTGCGGAGCGAAATAGTTCTCGGACTCCCAGGTGTTGTACCAGGAAGTTTCAATAGCGTGCGGCTGGTAGGTCTTATCCATGCGCGGCGGGACCCTAGTTGGCATTTATTCAGGAAAGCCGGCAAGTATAACGGGGGATAGGGCGCAGGGCGAGGCGAAGACGGGCTTGAGGTGTATGGGGGCAAATGTGGGAGGGGGCTTGCCCCCTCCCACATTGGATCTATGTGTGGCTTAGGACTGGTATTGGCTGAGCAACCGCTCCATGCGCGCATCCATCCGGCGCTTGATCTCGGTTTCGATGTGCGGAGCAAAGTCGTCGATCACGTCTTGCATGATCAATTGCGCGGCGGCGCGCAGTTCGTTGTCCAGGTGCAGCAGCAGGGCGTCAGGCGTTTTCTCGGCGGCGGCGGCCGCAACGGGTGCAGCGGCTACGACGGGCGGTTCGACCGGGGCCGGGGTGGGTTTGCCGCCCACCATGTCAAATAGCAATGGAATCTGTACCTCGCCGTCGACCGATTCGGTCAGCAGCGGCGGTTGCAAGCCATCATCACCCAGCAACTGACGGATCGACTCAAGGTCATCCAGCAGGTGGTCATCTTTTTTTACAGGGTTGGAAGTGTCCATCGTGTGCTCAAAGTCGTTGTAGCCGGTGATCTTGCAAAGGATAGCCCTGTTCGCGGTAGAAACGGAAACTCTCCCGCGCGGCCTGACGAATAGCCGGATCTTCCACCACCACTTCCGCCACACGGGCGAACGCCTTGGCGAAGGGCGGTACTTTAAGGTCCAGGTTGACCAGCAGGTCATGGTGATCGCCGCAGCTGTCGCCCAAACCCAGTACTACCAGGCCTTCGGGTTCGGATTCGGCAGGGCCATGGGGTACGAAGCTTTCACCCTTGAAGCGCCACAGGCGGGCGTCGAGTTCGTCGCGTTGGGCGCTATCGCTGCAATGCAGGTAGATGCGGTGGCCCATGCGCCAGGCTTTTTCGGTGAGTTTGCAGGCAAAGTCCAAGCGCGCGAGCGGGTCGGCGCTGGGCAATATATAGAAGTCGACTTGGGTCATTGCGGTTCCTGAGGCCGGGGCGGTGTGAGGGCCGCCCCGGCATCTTCAGTTTCAGGCCTTGGCGCGATCCAGCAGGTATTGGGTCAGCAGTGGTACCGGACGGCCAGTGGCGCCCTTGTCCTTGCCGCCGCTGGTCCACGCGGTGCCGGCGATGTCCAGGTGCGCCCAGTTGAAGTTCTTGGCAAAGCGCGACAGGAAGCAGGCCGCCGTGATCGTGCCGGCTTTCGGGCCGCCGATGTTGGCGATGTCGGCGAACGGGCTGTCCAGCTGTTCCTGGTACTCATCGAACAGCGGCAGTTGCCAGGCGCGGTCGTCGGCAGCCTTGCCGGCGCTGAGCAGTTGCTCGATCAATTCGTCGCTGTTGCCCAGCAGGCCCGATGTGTGGGAGCCCAGGGCAACAATGCACGCACCGGTCAGGGTGGCGATGTCGATCACGGCTTGCGGCTTGAAGCGCTCGGCGTAGGTCAGGGCGTCACACAGCACCAGGCGGCCTTCGGCGTCGGTGTTGAGGATCTCGACGGTCTGGCCGCTCATGGTGGTGACGATGTCACCTGGGCGTGCAGCGCCACCGCTCGGCATGTTCTCGGCGCAGGCCAGGATGCATACCAGGTTGATCGGCAGCTTGAGTTCCAGCACGGCACGCAGGGTGCCGAACACGCTCGCGGCGCCGCCCATGTCGTACTTCATTTCATCCATGCCGGCGCCCGGCTTGAGGCTGATGCCGCCGGTGTCGAACGTGATACCTTTGCCGACCAGGGCGTAAGGCTTCTCGGACTTCTTGCCGCCGTTGTACTGCATCACGATCAGGCGGGGTGGCTGGTCGCTGCCCTGGCCCACGGCATAGAACGAGCCCATGCCCAGTTCCTTGATCTTTTTCTCGTCCAGCACTTCGACTTTCAGGCCCTTGAACTCTTTGCCCAATGCCTTGGCCTGCTCGCCCAGGAAGGTTGGGTGGCAGATATTCGGCGGCAGGTTGCCCAGGTCGCGGGTAAACGACATACCGTTGGCAATTGCGGTGGCGTGGGTCACGGCGCGCTGGACTTCAGCCTGCGCGGCCTTGATGGTCAGCAGGGTGATTTTCTTCAGGGCGCGGGGTTCGGCTTTCTGACTCTTGAACTGGTCGAAGATATAGCCGCCGTCCACCAGGGTTTCGGCCAGCAGGCGGGTCTTGCCGTAGCTGTCGCGGCCTTTGACCACGATTTCGTCGAGGGCCAGTGTGGCGTCGCCACCCCCCAGGCCCTTGAGGGTGCCGAGGATGCTGCTGATGATCTTGCGGAAAGGGCGGTCGCCCAATTCGGCATCCTTGCCCACGCCGACCAGCAATACGCGGTCGGCCTTGAGGTTAGGCAGGCTCTGCAGCAGCAGGCTCTGGCCGACTTTGCCGGCCAGGTCGCCGCGCTTGAGCACTGCGCTGATGGCGCCGCCGCTGAGTTCGTCGAGTTGCTTGGCGGCCACGCCGAGCTTGCGGCCTTCGCCAATGGCGACCACGAGGGTGGCGGTTTTCAACGTTTCGGGGCTAACGCTTTTTACAACCAATTCCATTTTCGGGTCCCTTATAAAGGTCTGAGAGCCTGGCTTCTGTCTCCAGGCTTTAAAGCGTGGCAGTTACGTAAACCGCCAGCGACAAAGGCCGCAGTTTGAACCTCGCCGACGGAGCCTGACAACCCTTGGCGCATGCTTTGTAGGTGTGCGTGAGGTTGCGCAGTGACAGGCGCGGTCAATCACAGGATAATGCGCCATCTTTTTAGCCGGCCCTGTGTAAGGGGCTGACTCGGTATGCTGCTTGTTTGGCCGCCTTAGCCTGACAACCCTGGAGTGTCTGGTTTGATTGTCTTCCGTTATCTGTCCCGCGAAGTCCTGTTGACCCTGAGTGCCGTGAGTGCGGTCCTGCTGGTCATCATCATGAGTGGTCGTTTCGTCAAATACCTGGCCCAGGCTGCTTCCGGCGCCCTGGATCCAGGTTCGTTGTTCCTGATCATGGGCTTTCGCCTGCCAGGATTCCTGCAACTGATCCTGCCACTGGGCCTGTTCCTCGGGATACTGCTGGCCTACGGCCGCCTGTACCTCGAAAGCGAAATGACCGTGCTCTCGGCCACCGGCATGAGCCAGCAGCGCCTGCTCGGCATGACCATGATCCCGGCCGCGGGCGTCGCGTTGATCGTCGCCTGGCTGAGCCTGAGCCTGGCCCCCCAGGGCGCCATGCAGTTCCAGCTGGTGCTGAACAAGCAGGACGCGATGACCGAGTTCGACACCCTCGAACCGGGCCGCTTCCAGGCACTCAATGACGGCACGCGGGTCACCTACACCGAAACCATGACCGAAGACCGCGCCAACCTGGGCGGGGTATTCATCTCCGAGAAACGCCTGGGCCAGGACAAGAAAGACCGGGGTATCTCGGTGCTGGTCGCCGAGTCAGGTCGCCAGGACATACGGCCGGACGGCAGCCGCTACCTGATCCTGGAAAACGGCTATCGCTATGACGGCAGCCCTGGCCAGGCCGATTACCGGGCTATCAAGTACGACACCTACGGCGTGTTGCTCGCCCGTCCGGATGTCAGCGACGAGGTGACCGACCGCGACGCCATTCCTACGACGGAGCTGTTCGGTAGCCAGGAGCTGCGCTCCATCGCCGAGCTGCAATGGCGTATTTCCCTGCCTTTGCTGGTGTTTATCGTGACCCTGATGGCCGTGCCGTTGTCTCGCGTCAACCCGCGCCAGGGCCGCTTCCTCAAGCTGTTGCCGGCGATCCTGCTGTACATGGCTTACCTCACCATCCTGATTTCCGCCCGCGGCTCCCTGGAGAAAGGCAAGCTGTCGCCGACCCTGGGGTTGTGGTGGGTGCATGGGATCTTCCTGGTGATCGGCCTGGGCCTGCTGTACTGGGAGCCTATCCGTTTGAAAATGTTGAGCCGTCGTGGCCAGAAGGAGTTGGCTCGTGGCTAAGCTCGATCGCTATATAGGTAGCAGCGTCCTGATCGCCATCCTGGCGGTACTGGGCATCATCCTCGGGCTGGCCTCGTTGTTCGCCTTCATCGATGAAGTGGGCAACGTCAGCGACACCTACACCGTGTGGGATGTGCTGAGTTACGTGGCACTGACCGCGCCGCGTCGTCTCTACGACATGATGCCGATGGCCGCGCTGATCGGCTGCCTGATCGGCCTGGGCAGCCTGGCCAGCAACAGCGAACTGACGATCATGCGTGCCGCCGGGGTGTCCATCGGTCGTATCGTCTGGGCGGTGATGAAGCCCATGCTGCTGCTGATGCTGTGCAGCGTACTGATCGGTGAATACGTCGCACCGCCGGCTGAAACCACTGCCCAGGCCAATCGCGCCCTGGCCCAGGGTTCGGGCGATGCACAAAGCGCCAAGCATGGCCTGTGGC
Organism: Pseudomonas arvensis; assembly: GCF_056688935.1. Taxonomy (NCBI): domain Bacteria; kingdom Pseudomonadati; phylum Pseudomonadota; class Gammaproteobacteria; order Pseudomonadales; family Pseudomonadaceae; genus Pseudomonas; species Pseudomonas arvensis. The sequence goes on from NZ_CP162038.1 coordinate 1,165,968, forward strand.
ACCGCCAGGGTGATGAGTTCATCCACATCAACGCCGTGCAGCCGGGCGGCCTGTTGATCGGTGTGACGCGCTACACCTTCGATAAAGAACGCCACATGCTGTCGTCCAGCTTCGCCAAACGTGCACAGTACAGCGGCGAAAAATGGCAACTGACGGATATCACCACTACGCACTTTCGCAATGTCGGCCAAGGCACCAAGGCCAGCACCGAAGTGATCAATGTGCCAAGTGAAGAGTGGGACATTGCACTTAAACCGCAATTGCTCAATACCGTGGTGATGATTCCCGAAAGCCTGCCGATCTCCGGGTTGTGGAGTTACATCCACTACCTGAAGGAGCAAGGGCTGAACAACGGCCGCTACTGGCTGGCGTTTTGGGTCAAGGTGTTGCAGCCGGTGGTGACTGCCGCGCTGGTGTTGATGGCGATCTCGTTCATCTTCGGCCCATTGCGCTCCGTGACCCTGGGTCAGCGTGTATTTACCGGTGTGCTGGTGGGCTTTACCTTCCGGATTGCCCAGGATCTGCTCGGTCCGTCGAGCCTGGTGTTCGGTTTCTCGCCGCTGTTTGCGGTGCTGGTGCCCACCGCCATCTGCGCCCTGGCCGGGTTCTGGCTGCTGCGCCGAGCCGGTTGATACCGCGCTTATGCACAAAAAATGCCCCGCTCGAATGAGTGGGGCATTTTTGTTCTGGTCAGCAAAGATGACGTCTGGCTGAAGCTTCAGGTACAATTCCCGGCTATTTTTCAGCGGGCAATCTGCCTGCAGCCTTTTTGAGTGTTGATCCGTGAGTGATTTGAGTCATATCCGCAATTTCTCCATCATCGCCCACATTGACCATGGTAAGTCGACGCTGGCCGATCGATTCATCCAGATGTGCGGCGGCCTTGCCGAGCGTGAAATGGAAGCCCAGGTACTGGACTCCATGGACCTCGAACGCGAGCGCGGGATCACCATCAAGGCCCACAGCGTTACCCTGTACTACACCGCCAAAGACGGTATCAAGTACCAACTGAACTTCATCGACACCCCGGGCCACGTTGACTTTACCTACGAAGTCAGCCGCTCCCTGGCGGCCTGCGAAGGTGCGCTGCTGGTGGTGGACGCGGGCCAGGGCGTTGAAGCCCAGTCCGTGGCCAACTGCTACACCGCCATCGAGCAAGGCCTGGAAGTCATGCCGGTGCTGAACAAGATCGACCTGCCGCAGGCCGATCCGGACCGGGTAAAAGAAGAAATCGAAAAAATCATCGGCATTGACGCCACCGACGCCGTCGAGTGCAGCGCCAAGACCGGCCTGGGCGTCGACGAAGTGCTCGAACGCCTGGTCAAGACCATCCCCGCCCCCACCGGCAACTACGAAGATCCGCTGCAAGCGTTGATCATCGACTCCTGGTTCGACAACTACCTGGGGGTTGTCTCCCTGGTGCGCGTGCGCCACGGCCGTGTGAAGAAGGGCGACAAGATCCTGGTCAAGTCCACCGGCAAGATCCACCTGGTGGACAGCGTCGGTGTATTCAACCCGAAACACACCGCCACCACTGATCTGAAAGCCGGTGAAGTAGGCTTCATCATCGCCGGTATCAAGGACATTCACGGTGCACCGGTCGGTGACACCCTGACCTTGAGCTCCACCCCTGACGTTGACGTGCTGCCGGGCTTCAAACGCATCCAGCCGCAGGTTTACGCCGGTCTGTTCCCGGTCAGCTCCGATGACTTCGAAGACTTCCGCGAAGCCCTGCAGAAGCTGACCCTCAACGACTCGTCGTTGCAGTACACCCCGGAAAGCTCCGACGCCCTGGGCTTCGGCTTCCGTTGCGGCTTCCTCGGCATGCTGCACATGGAAATCATCCAGGAGCGCCTTGAGCGCGAATACGACCTGGACCTGATCACCACCGCGCCAACGGTTATTTTTGAGCTGTTGTTGAAAACCGGTGAAACGATTTACGTCGACAACCCGTCCAAGCTCCCAGACCTGTCTTCCATCGAAGACATGCGCGAGCCGATCGTGCGCGCCAATATCCTGGTGCCGCAGGAACACCTGGGCAACGTCATTACCCTGTGTATCGAAAAGCGTGGCGTGCAGCACGACATGTTGTTCCTCGGTACCCAGGTGCAAGTGACCTACGATTTGCCGATGAACGAAGTGGTCCTGGACTTCTTCGACCGTCTCAAATCCACCAGTCGCGGCTATGCTTCCCTGGATTACCATTTCGACCGGTACCAATCGGCGAATCTGGTGAAACTGGATGTGTTGATCAACGGCGACAAGGTCGATGCCCTGGCACTCATCGTGCACAAGGACAACGCGCACTACAAAGGTCGCCAACTGACCGAGAAGATGAAAGAACTGATTCCGCGCCAGATGTTCGACGTCGCGATCCAGGCCGCCATTGGCGGGCAGATCATTGCACGGACCTCTGTCAAGGCTCTCAGAAAGAACGTACTGGCCAAATGCTACGGCGGCGACGTAAGCCGTAAGCGCAAGCTGCTTGAGAAGCAAAAGGCCGGTAAAAAACGCATGAAGCAAGTGGGCAACGTGGAAATTCCACAAGAAGCCTTCCTTGCGGTGCTCAGGTTGGATAGTTAGGTCCTATGTCGCTAAATTTCCCGCTGTTGCTGGTCATCGCCGTTGCCGTTTGCGGTCTCCTGGCGTTGCTCGATCTGGTGTTCTTCGCCCCGCGTCGGCGGGCGGCTATCGCGTCCTATCAGGGCAGCGTCAGCCAGCCCGATGGCGTGGTGATCGAGAAACTGAACAAAGAGCCTTTGCTGGTTGAATACGGCAAGTCGTTCTTCCCGGTGTTGTTCATCGTGCTGGTGCTGCGTTCGTTCCTGGTGGAGCCGTTTCAGATCCCTTCGGGGTCGATGAAACCTACCCTGGACGTGGGCGACTTCATCCTGGTGAACAAGTTTTCCTACGGGATTCGCCTGCCGGTGATCGACAAGAAGGTCATCGAAGTCGGTGATCCGCAGCGCGGCGATGTGATGGTGTTCCGCTATCCGAGCGACCCGAACGTCAACTACATCAAGCGTGTGGTGGGCCTGCCGGGCGACGTGATTCGCTATACCAGCGACAAGCGTCTGTTGATCAATGGCGAGTCGGTGTCCGAGAAACTGCTCGGCTCCGAACCGAACAGCCTGGGCAGCGCCGAGCTGTACCAGGAAAAACTCGGTGCGGTAGAGCACGAAATCCGCAAGGAAATGAGCCGCTACCGCGCCATGCCTGACGGCGAGTGGAAAGTGCCGGCCGGGCACTATTTCATGATGGGCGACAACCGTGACAACTCCAATGACAGTCGCTACTGGGATGACCCGAGCATTCCCAAGGAGCTGCTGGGCATGGTTCCCGACCAGAATATCGTCGGCAAGGCCTTCGCGGTCTGGATGAGCTGGCCGGAACCCAAGCTCAGCCACCTGCCGAATTTCTCGCGGGTCGGGCTGATCAAGTAATACAAGCGGCGCTGTGAACACAGCGCCGACTGCTTTTCTGGGGCTTGGACAATTCCGGCTCCAGGCTGTAACCATCAGGATGTGAATTTGAACACTGCGTCAATCGTCGATGGCCGCCGGTGCCACCCACTAGATATGCAGCAACTAGGTATGGATAAACCGTGACCGTTTCGCTAAGTCGTTTAGAGCGCCAGCTCGGCTACACCTTCAAGGATCAGGAATTGATGATCCTTGCCCTCACACACCGCAGCTTTGCAGGGCGTAATAACGAGCGCCTGGAATTCCTCGGTGATGCCATTCTCAATTTCGCCGCCGGTGAGGCGCTGTTCGAACGCTTCCCCCAAGCGCGCGAAGGCCAGCTGTCGCGCTTGCGTGCGCGCCTGGTAAAAGGTGAGACCCTTGCCGTACTGGCCCGTGGTTTCGGCCTGGGTGAGTACCTGCGCCTGGGGTCCGGCGAATTGAAAAGCGGCGGCTTCCGTCGCGAGTCGATCCTGGCCGATGCCCTCGAAGCGTTGATCGGTGCGATCTACCTCGATGCAGGGATGGAAACGGCCAAGGAGCGCGTGGTCGCCTGGCTGGCTTCGGAGATTGAAAGCCTCACGCTGGTCGACACCAACAAAGATCCCAAGACCCGCCTGCAGGAATACCTGCAGTCCCGTGGTTGCGAACTGCCACGCTACGAAGTGGTGGATATCCAGGGTGAGCCCCATTGCCGCGTATTCTTCGTGGAATGTGAAATCACTTTACTGAATGAAAAAAGCCGAGGTCAGGGTGTGAGCCGTCGTATTGCCGAACAGGTAGCGGCCGCTGCAGCACTGATTGCCCTGGGCGTGGAGAATGGCCATGACTGATTCAACCGCAACACGCTGTGGCTATGTTGCCATCGTTGGCCGCCCGAACGTGGGCAAGTCCACGCTGCTCAACCACATCCTCGGCCAGAAGCTCGCGATCACCTCGCGCAAGCCACAGACCACTCGCCACAACATGCTGGGCATCAAGACCGAAGGCACCGTGCAAGCGGTTTACGTCGACACCCCAGGTATGCACAAAGGCGGCGAGAAAGCCCTGAACCGCTACATGAACAAGACCGCTTCGGCGGCGTTGAAAGACGTCGACGTGGTGATCTTCGTGGTCGACCGCACCAAGTGGACTGACGAAGACCAGATGGTCCTTGAGCGTGTGCAGTACGTCACCGGGCCATTGATCGTCGCGCTGAACAAGACCGACCGCATCGAAGACAAAGCCGAGTTGATGCCACACCTGACCTGGTTGCAGGAACAACTGCCGAACGCCCAGATCATGCCGATCTCGGCCCAGCACGGTCACAACCTCGAAGCCTTGGAGCGCGTTATCGCCGGCTACCTGCCGGAGAACGAGCACTTCTTTCCGGAAGACCAGATCACCGACCGCAGCAGCCGCTTCCTCGCCGCCGAACTGGTGCGCGAGAAAATCATGCGCCAGATGGGCGCCGAGCTGCCGTACCAGATCACCGTCGAAATCGAAGAGTTCAAGCAGCAGGGCAAGACCTTGCATATCCATGCGCTGATCCTCGTCGAACGTGACGGCCAGAAGAAAATCATCATTGGTGACAAGGGCGAGCGCATCAAGCGCATCGGCACCGAAGCGCGCAAGGACATGGAATTGCTGTTCGATTCCAAGATCATGCTCAACCTGTGGGTGAAGGTGAAAGGCGGCTGGTCCGATGACGAGCGTGCACTGCGCTCCCTGGGCTACGGCGACCTGTAAGGACTTGAAAGCACCACAGGGCTGAAAAATGTGGGAGGGGGCTTGCCCCCGATAGCGGTGGGTCAGTTAATAGATAAGTGACTGAACCACCGCCATCGGGGGCAAGCCCCCTCCCACATTAGGTTTGTATTGTTTTCAAGATAGAGAACCCATGTCCCAATCCCAACCCCCCAGCCAACTCGCCTATGTCCTGCACAGCCGCGCCTATCGCGAGACGAGCGCCCTGGTGGATTTCCTTACGCCTCAAGGCCGCCTGCGTGCAGTGTTGCGCAGCGCGCGGGGCAAGGCGGGGACATTGGCCCGGCCCTTTGTGGCCCTGGATGTGGAGTTTCGCGGCAAGGGTGAGCTGAAAAACGTCGGCCGCCTGGAAAGCGTCGGCACGTCGGCCTGGCTCAACGGCGATGCGTTGTTCAGCGGCCTCTACCTCAACGAACTGCTGATTCGTCTGCTGCCCGCCGAAGACCCGCACCCAGCGGTCTTCGATCACTACGCGGCCACGCTGTTGGCCCTGGCCGAAGGCCGTCCTCTGGAACCCCTGTTGCGTGCGTTCGAATGGCGCCTGCTGGATGACCTCGGCTACGGTTTCGACCTGCACAACGACCTGCACGGCGCGCCCATCGCCGCCGATGGCATGTACCGCCTGCAAGTCGACGCTGGCCTTGAGCGTGTCTACCTGCTGCAACCGGGCCTGTTCCAGGGCACTGAGCTGTTGGCCATGAGCGAAGCGGATTGGACGGCGCCGGGCGCCTTGTCCGCCGCCAAGCGCCTGATGCGCCAGGCCCTGGCCGTGCACCTGGGCGGACGGCCGCTGGTCAGCCGCGAGTTGTTTCGAAAGCCCTGACATCCCCGTGTATGCTGTGCACCGTTTCTTTCCCTATTCAGGAGCGCTTCCGTGACCACCAGCAATCGCATTCTTCTTGGCGTCAACATCGACCACGTCGCCACCCTGCGCCAGGCCCGGGGCACCCGCTACCCTGATCCGGTCAAGGCCGCGCTGGATGCCGAAGAAGCAGGCGCCGACGGCATCACCGTGCACCTGCGCGAAGACCGCCGCCACATCCAGGAACGCGATGTGTTGCTGCTCAAGGACGTGCTGCAAACCCGCATGAACTTCGAAATGGGCGTCACCGAAGAAATGATGCTGTTTGCCGAGCGCGTCCGTCCGGCGCACATCTGCCTGGTCCCGGAAACCCGCCAGGAGCTGACCACCGAAGGCGGCCTCGACGTGGCCGGCCAGGAAGCGCGGATCAAGGCCGCTGTGGAGCGCCTGTCGAAGATCGGCAGTGAAGTGTCGCTGTTCATCGACGCCGACGAGCGCCAGATCGAAGCGTCGCGTCGCGTCGGCGCGCCGGCCATCGAACTGCACACCGGCCGTTACGCCGATGCCACCACGCCGACTGAAGTGGCGGATGAACTGCAGCGCATCATCGACGGTGTGAACTGCGGCCTCAATGAAGGCCTGATCGTCAACGCCGGTCATGGCCTGCATTACCACAACGTGGAAGCTGTTGCCGCGATCAAGGGCATCAACGAGCTGAACATCGGTCATGCGCTGGTGGCTCACGCGCTGTTCGTCGGTTTCAAAGGCGCAGTGGCCGAGATGAAGGCCCTGATCCTGGCCGCTTCCAGGACCTGAGCGAGCACACTATAAGATTCAATGGAGATCAACATGTGGGAGGGGGCTTGCCCCCGATAGCAGTGTGTCAGTCAGCCTACTCTTATCTGATGCACCGTAATCGGGGGCAAGCCCCCTCCCACATTTTTGATCTTCATCGCAGTCCACAATTCAGCTGTGCGGCAATGCGAAGCCTTACTGTTTAGCCGATGCAGGTGTATCGTATCTGCCCTTTGCAGGCCGTGCGCCTGCGGCAGATACGTGAGGTTGTTGTGTCCCGATCCTTTTCCCGTCGACAAATCCTGGGTGGTCTTGCAGGCCTGGCCGTAGTGGGCGTCGGTGCCGGTGGCGCCTACCGCTACTGGCTGGGGAAAGTCGCCGAATCCGAAGCGGGTCACGATTACGAGCTGATTGCCGCACCGTTGGACGTGGAACTGGTGCCAGGCCACAAGACCCAAGCCTGGGCGTTCGGCCCCTCGGCACCGGGTACCGAGTTGCGTGTGCGCCAAGGCGAATGGCTGCGGGTGCGCTTTATCAACCACCTGCCGGTCGCCACCACCATTCACTGGCATGGCATCCGCCTGCCGCTGGAAATGGACGGCGTGCCCTACGTCTCGCAATTGCCGGTACTGCCCGGCGAGTACTTCGACTACAAATTCCGCGTGCCCGACGCCGGCAGCTACTGGTATCACCCCCATGTGAACAGCAGCGAAGAACTCGGCCGTGGCCTGGTCGGCCCGCTGATCATCGAAGAACGCGAACCCACCGGTTTCCAGCACGAACGCACCCTCAGCCTGAAAAGCTGGCACGTCGATGAAGAGGGCGCCTTTGTCGCCTTCAGCATCCCCCGTGAAGCGGCGCGTGGCGGTACGGCTGGGCGGCTGTCGACCATCAACGGTGTGTCCCAGGCAGTGATCGACTTGCCCGCCGGGCAGATAACTCGCGTGCGCCTGCTCAATCTCGACAACACCCTGACTTACCGCATCAACATTCCCGACGTCGAAGCGCAGATCTACGCGCTGGACGGCAACCCCATCGAACCGCGCCCGCTGGGCAAGGAATACTGGCTGGGCCCGGGCATGCGCATCTGCCTGGCGATCAAGGCACCGCCTGCGGGTGAAGAATTGTCGATCCGTAATGGACCGGTGCGCCTGGGCACCTTCCGCTCGGTAGCCAACACCGATGCGCCCACCGAATGGCCGCCCGCGCTGCCGGCGAACCCGGTCGCCGAGCCGGACCTGGCCAATGCGGAAAAACTCAACTTCAATTTCGAGTGGGTCGGCTCGGTGTCGGTCAACGTCGAAAACGGCAAGCCGCCCAGCCTGTGGCAGATCAACGGCCAAGCCTGGGACATCACCGACAAGACCTGCGCCGACCGCCCGATAGCCAAGCTGGAGAAGGGCAAAAGCTACATTTTCGAATTGAAGAACATGACCCAGTACCAGCACCCGATCCACCTGCACGGCATGAGCTTCAAGGTGATCGCCTCGAACCGCCACAAGGTGATCCCGTATTTCACCGACACCTACCTGCTGGGCAAGAACGAGCGCGCCCGCGTGGCATTGGTGGCGGATAACCCGGGGGTGTGGATGTTCCACTGCCACGTGATCGACCACATGGAAACCGGCCTGATGGCCGCCATCGAGGTGGCGTGATGCGCCAGATTCGCCCCACGGCGATCATCGACCGCAGCCGCGACCAGGACTTTATGCGCGAAGCCCTGGCCCTCGCCGCCCAAGGCGCGGCACTGGGCGAAGTGCCGGTGGGCGCGGTGCTGGTGCAGGACGGCGAAATCATCGGCCGAGGTTTCAACTGCCCCATCAGCGGCAACGACCCTAGCGCTCATGCCGAAATGGTCGCCATCCGCGACGCCGCCCAGGCCATCAGCAACTATCGGCTGGTGGGCAGCACGCTGTATGTGACGTTGGAACCGTGCAGCATGTGCGCGGGGTTGATCGTGCATTCGCGTATTGCGCGGGTGGTGTATGGCGCGCTGGAGCCCAAGGCGGGGATCGTGCAGAGCCAGGGGCAGTTTTTTACCCAGGGCTTTTTGAATCATCGGGTGTTGTTTGAAGGTGGTGTGCTGGCCGAGGAGTGCGGCACAGTCTTGAGCGAATTCTTCAAGGCCCGCCGAGCCAAGCCGCCAATCTAAAGAACACGGATGAGCAAATGTGGGAGGGGGCAAGCCCCCTCCCACATTTTGATCTCCACTTTTTCAGAGAGATTGGGGATTATTTCCTGGCGATGATCACCGCCCGCATCGGCGCCGGCAGTCCTTCAATCGTCTTGCTGTGATCCTCCGGATCGAGGAAGTCACTCAGCGACTGATACTTCATCCACTCCGTCCCCCGCTGTTCTTCGACCGTGGTCACGCTCACATCCACACAACGCACATCGCTGAATCCTGCGCGGCGTAGCCACAACATCAGTGCTGGCACCGACGGCAGGAACCACACGTTGCGCATCTGCGCGTAGCGATCTTCCGGCACCAGCACTTGCTGCTGATCGCCTTCCACCACCAAGGTCTCCAGGACCAGCTCGCCGCCCTTGACCAGGGTGTCCTTCAACGCCAGCAAATGCTCGATGGGCGAGCGGCGGTGATAGAACACGCCCATGGAAAACACCGTGTCGAAGCCTTCCAGGTTCGCCGGCAAATCCTCAAACGGGAATGGCAGGTGCCAGGCCTTGGGTTCGGACAGGTAGCGCTGTACCGCCTGGAACTGGCAGAAGAACAACCAGTTCGGGTCCACGCCAATTACGCTGTCGGCACCGGCACCGAGCATGCGCCACATGTAGTAACCGTTGCCGCAGCCCACATCGAGGATGCGTTTGCCCTTGAGGTCCAGGTGCGGCGCGACCCGCGACCACTTCCAGTCCGAACGCCATTCGGTGTCCACATGCACGCCGAACAGGTGAAAAGGCCCCTTGCGCCACGGGCACAGGCCTGACAATGCGGTGCGCATTTGCGCACGGGTTTCGTCGTCGCAGTCGGTGTCCAGCACCAGGTCGTTCAGCAAGTCGACGTTGCTGGGCATGATCTTCGGCAGCGCATCCAACGCACTCTGCCAGCGCTCCAGGTCGCCATGACCTTTTTCCATTTTGCTGTCGAGCTGCGCTTGCAGCCCTTGGGCCCATACGGCCAGGGGAGTACCGACCAAATGGCGGGCGAGGGGGGACAGATCAATCATGGCAGGGCAATCAACGAGGCAAAGTTAAGACACTGGAACCACGGCACGACTTTCGAGAACCCGGCCGCCAGCAGGCGCTCGCGGTGTTCTTCGAGGCTGTCGGGCTTCATGACGTTTTCGATGGCGCTGCGCTTCTGGGCGATTTCCAGTTCGCTGTAGCCGTTGGCGCGTTTGAACGCGACATGCAGATCGGTGAGCAGCGCATGTTCTTCAAGGTCATTGAAGCGCAGCTTTTCCGAGAGGATCAATGCACCGCCAGGCAGCAGCGACTGACGAATACGCGACAACAAGGCCAGGCGCTCGTCGGGCGCGATAAATTGCAGGGTGAAATTCAGCGCCACCACCGAGGCCGGTTGGAACTGCAACGCGAGGATGTCGCCGTCGATCACCTCGACCGGCAGCAGCTCCTGGAACATCGAGTCCTGGCCATTGAGGTATTCGCGGCAGCGCTCGACCATCGCGGCCGAGTTATCCACAGCGATCACACGGCAACCCTCGGTGCGCACATGGCGACGCAGGGCTTGGGTCACGGCACCCAGGGAAGAGCCCAGGTCATACAGCACGCTACCCGGTTGGGCAAATTGCGCGGCCAGCACGCCGAGGTTTTCGACGATAGTGGGGTAACCCGGCACCGAGCGCTTGATCATGTCCGGGAACACCCGCACCACATCCTCGTTAAAGGCGAAGTCCGGCACCTGGGGCAGGGGCTGGGCGAATAGGCGATCGGGTTCTTTGCTCACGGCTGTTCCGGCGACGATGGGGGAAAGGCCGGCATTTTAGCCAAGTTGGCCCTCGTGTGCGCGGGTTGTCTGATGGAATGCTGATGCGGTGATCCCCCACTGGCCAAGCCAATAAGTAGCGATCAACAAATACGGCGCCGCCTCGAATGCCACCACGAAGCGATTGATACCGATCAGTGCGTCGGAAAACACAAACGACACCGCGCCCGCCGCCGCCAACACTGCCGAGCGTTTCGGCACGTCGCTGCCCAATCGTGCCAGCGCACGCCAGAGCATGGCGCTGATCACCAAGGCGTAAACCACCACGGGTATCAGCAAGTCGCCGAGCCCATGGGAAATCAGGATGCTCAGCAGAATCGCGCCCACGCCCAGTGCGAGAGCCAATGGCAACAACGCCAAACGACGGCAATCGCTGAAGTAGGCTTTGAGGTACGCGAGGTGAGCAAACAGAAACGCGCCGAGACCAAAGATAAACAGGTCGCCCGGCCAGGCCAGCAACACATCGCCGACCAGGGAAAAAATCAGCCCCAGGCTGATCCAGCGTCGATAGTCGGTGGGCGGTGCGTCATGCAGCCAACCCAACAACGCCAATATCGGCAGCGGCTTGACCAGCAGACACAGCAACATCGCGTGGGTGCTCAAGCCGTAGATAAACGTGGCCGCGCCCATCAACGCAAGAATCAGCCAGGGCATATCAGTTCACCGTAATGGCGCAGTCGAAAGTCTCGGCCGGCTCGGCTTCCGGCTCCCAAGGTTGTTGGGAGGTCAGGCGCAAACGGCCCTGGCCGGCAGTAAACGCCTGGAAGCGCCAGGTGGATTGGCCGCCACCGCCGATCACACCGGACTCTGAGCTGCTGTATACCTCCGGGCTCAGCGCTCGCAGCACACCGCCGGCGGAATCCTGGATGGCCCAGCGGTAGCCGGTGGTGGGGTTACTGGGCAGGGTGAGGATCAGGTTTTGCCCGGTTTTAAGCTGGAGCGGGCAGGCGCTCTGGTTGTCCACGCTGACGTTTTGCTTGGGGGCACTGGCGCATCCGGCCAGCAGGGCAAGGCTCAAGGGGAGAAACAGGCGGGCAGCGGTCATGAAGGCTCCGTTAATACACGACGAAGGGGGAGCATAACCGAAGATGAGACAAGGTGTGACAGGAGGGAAATGACAGAAGTGAGTGTGGGCTTGCTTGTTGTGGTGAGCGGGCTTGCCGCGCTGGGCTGCGCAGCGGGCCCAAAACCGAACGCCACGTTTTGTCTGACAGAGCGCAGCGTTTTTCAGGGGCGGCTTCGCCACCCAGCGCGGGGCAAGCCCGCTCACCACAGAGGCCTTCACAGACGCTAGAAGTTTGTCAGAACAGCACCTTCGCCACATCCGCAAAGCGCTTGGCAAAGTGCACCGTCATGCCTTCCTTCAGATAGTCCGGCAGCTCTTCAAAACTACCGCGATTCGGCTCCGGCAGAATCAGCTCGTGAATCTTCTGGCGCCGCGCCGCGATCACCTTCTCGCGCACCCCGCCGATCGGCAGCACATGCCCGGTCAACGTCAGTTCGCCCGTCATGGCCACGCCTTTTTTCGGCGCTTGATTGCGCGCCAGGGATAACAGCGCACTGGCCATGGTCACCCCGGCACTCGGGCCGTCCTTCGGCGTAGCGCCTTCCGGTACGTGCAAGTGCACGAAGGCTTCGTCGAAGAACTTCGGGTCACCGCCAAACGACTTCAGGTTGGAGCTGATGTAGCTGTAGGCGATTTCGGCGGACTCTTTCATCACCTCACCCAACTGCCCGGTGAGCTTGAAGCCGCGATTGAGCGTGTGGATACGTGTCGCCTCGATTGGCAACGTCGCGCCGCCCATGCTGGTCCAGGCCAGGCCGGTGATCACACCGGTGCCGGACAGCACTTGTTCGTTGCGGAACACCGGCATGCCGAGGGAGCTTTCCAGGTCTTTGTTGCCGATCTTGATCACCGACTTCGGCTCATCCAGCAGCTTGACCACCGCCTTGCGCACCAGCTTGCCCAGTTGTTTCTCCAACTGGCGCACCCCGGCTTCACGGGCGTAACCGTCAATCAATGCGCGCAGGGCGCCGTCGCTGATGCTCAGGCTGTTTTTCGAGACCCCGGCTTTTTCCAGCTGTTTTGGCCACAGGTGGCGTTTGGCGATGGCGACTTTTTCTTCGGTGATGTAACCCGACAGGCGAATCACTTCCATACGGTCCAGCAACGGGCCGGGAATCGAGTCCAGGGTGTTGGCGGTGCACACGAACAGCACTTTGGACAGGTCCAGGCGCAGGTCCAGGTAGTGATCGAGGAATTCGACGTTCTGCTCCGGGTCGAGGGTTTCCAGCAGTGCCGAAGCCGGGTCGCCCTGGAAGCTCTGGCCCATCTTGTCGATCTCGTCGAGCATGATCACCGGGTTCATCACTTCCACATCCTTGAGCGCCTGCACCAGCTTGCCCGGCAGGGCGCCGATGTAGGTGCGGCGATGGCCCTTGATCTCGGCCTCGTCGCGCATGCCGCCGACGCTGAAACGATAGAACGGCCGGCCCAGGGACTCGGCGATGGATTTACCCACGCTGGTCTTGCCCACGCCCGGCGGGCCGACCAGCAGCACGATGGAACCGGCGACTTCACCTTTATAGGCGCCCACCGCGAGGAATTCGAGAATGCGGCTCTTGATGTCATCCAGGCCGGCATGGTGCTTGTCCAGCACCTTGCGCGCGTGTTTCAGGTCAAGTTTGTCCTCGCCATACACGCCCCATGGCACCGAGGTGGCCCAGTCCAGATAGTTGCGCGTCACGGCGTATTCCGGCGAGCCGGTTTCCAGGATCGACAGTTTGTTCAGTTCTTCATCGATGCGTTTTTTCGCCTGGGCCGGCAACACCTTGCCTTCCAGGCGCTGCTCGAACTGCTCCACGTCGGCGCTGCGGTCGTCCTTGGTGAGGCCCAGCTCTTGCTGGATAACCTTGAGCTGTTCCTTGAGGAAGAACTCGCGCTGGTGTTCGCCGATCTTGCGGTTCACCTCGGCGGAGAGTTCTTTTTGCAGGCGCGCCACTTCGACTTCCTTGCGCAGCATCGGCAAGACTTTTTCCATGCGCTTGAGCATCGGCACGCAGTCCAGCACTTCCTGCAGCTCATTACCTGTCGCCGAGGTGAGGGCGGCGGCGAAGTCGGTGAGGGGCGACGGGTCGTTGGGGCTGAAACGGTTGAGGTAGTTCTTCAGCTCTTCGCTGTACAGCGGGTTGAGCGGCAGCAGTTCCTTGATCGCATTGATCAGCGCCATGCCGTAGGCCTTGACCTCGTCGGTCGGCTCGGTGGGCTGGTGCGGGTATTCGACCTCTACCAGGTACGGTGGGCGGTGGTGCTTGAGCCAGGTCTTGATGCGCACGCGGGTCAGGCCCTGGGCAACGAATTGCAGCTTGCCGTTCTCGCGGCTGGCGTGGTGCACCTTCACCAGGGTGCCGTACAGCGGCAGCGCGGAGGTGTCGAAGTGACGTGGATCTTCCGGCGGCGTGTCCATGAAGAACAGGGCGAGCGAGTGGTGGTCGGATTTGCTCACCAGTTCCAGCGTCTCGGCCCACGGCTCTTCGTTGACGATCACCGGCAGCACTTGCGCCGGGAAGAAGGGCCGGTTGTGGATCGGGATGATATAGACCTTGTCCGGCAGGTTTTGCCCAGGCAGGGCCAGGCCGGTATTGGACGAAGGGGTTTCAGCGTTTTCTGGGTCGGCGTAATCGTTGAGGTCGTAATCAGGGAATTCTTGCTGGTCGCTCATGGGGCACCTGCATAAGGAAGTATGCAGGTTAGATGGGGCGGGCCAGCAGTGGTTTCAATGGTGGGAGTGAGATAGCAACATATTGCATAAATTATCTGCTGCCATGCGGTCGATGTGGGAGCATTCAGCTGATTTTGTGCAGGTAGGCGGGTAGGGGTTGCTCCGGCAATACCGATAACACCTTCAACCGCTGCAACATCCGCTGGCGTGCCCGTTGCAAATGTTCGCGCAGGTTCAACGCCGCCGCATCAAACGCGCCATGCAGCAACAGCTCCAGAATCAAGCGATGTTCAGCCAACATCGCCGGATCAGCGCCGATCCCCAGCAAACGGTAGAAAATCCGGCTGATGATCATCGGGCTCTGGCCCTGGCGAATCAGTGCGGCGATCTTGCGGTTCTGCATCCCGGCCAGGCAGCGCTGGTGCAAGTCTTCCTCGATCTGTTCGATGGCTTCCAGGCTGCACTCGGCGCTGTCCTGGGCATCCAGTACCCGCCGCAACATCGCTTCAAGCATCTCGCGGTCGAGGTCCGGTGCGCTCTGGCGCAGGGCCTCGGGCTCCAGGCAGGCGCGCAGTTCGTAATCTTCGGTGACTTCCCGTGCGGTCAAGGGCCCGGCCAGCCATTGGGAATAAGGCTCTTTTTCCACCAGGCCCCGGTCGCGCAGGCGCATCAACGCTTCACGTACCACTGCGCGGCTGACCCCATAGTGGTCGGCGGCGGCTTGTTCATCCAGGCGGTAATGGCCGAACGCAATGCAAGTGGACAGCGCCGCGCCGATCTCCTCGACGATGCGCTCACCCAAGGGCCGGGTGTCCACCAGTTCAGCCTCGCCGTTCAGGCCCAGATGCGCATGGCTCAGCGGCAGCCGCAGCGGCTCCATGGCCAGCCCTTCGGGGTTGATCAGATAACCTCGGCCGGCGAAACGGCAGATCAAGCCTTCGGCATGCAGCAGGTCCAGGGCCTTGCGCACCGGCACGCGGCTGGTGCCGAACAATTCGGCCAACGGCGCTTCCAGTAAAACCAGGCCATGCCGAGCGGTGCCGTTGACGATCGCGTCGCGCAACACTTGGTGAATCATCGCGTAACGGGAGGCCGAGGCGGACACTGCTTTCATTACGTTCCCTGGGGCTTGTAGGACGGTGGCCGGGGATTCTCTCATAAGTTGCACCTGTCACTCTGTGCTACGTCGCTGGCACTTTTTTGGGGCCTGAAAGTTACCTCTGTTACTTTTCTGCACCAAAATGTACTTATTAATAAAAGATACATTATTTCATTGAGGGCGACTCACGAACGCAACGCAAGACTTTTTTGCCCTTATCCAAACCATCTATCCCGCAGTTCTGGACGGAAAACCGCAATCAGCTACACGAGGCAAAATAGAGACTGGCACGAAAGCTGCCTTTGTAAAATGTACATTTTATGAATATGTACGTTTTATGAGGTTTTCCTGATGTCAGACGCCACGTCAATGGCCGAGGATTTCGCCAGCGGTCGCAGCGACCCGGTGCAAGCCCTCGAACAGGCACTCGATCAAGCGAGCCGCTCGGCCAGCGTTTTCATTTCCCTGACCGCCGAGCGCGCCCGCCGTGAAGCCGAAGCGTCCGCCGCCCGGTGGCGCGCCGGCCAACCCTTGAGCAGGTTCGACGGTGTGCCCGTGGCCTGGAAAGACCTGTTCGACGTGGCTGGCAGCGTCACCACCGCCGGCGCGGCTTACCGGCGCAACGCGCCTGCTGCCTTGCTCGATGCGCCGAGCGTGGGCCTGCTGTGCCGCGCCGGGATGGTCAGCGTCGGCAAGACCAACCTCAGCGAACTGGCGTATTCCGGCCTGGGCCTGAACCCGCATTTCGGCACGCCGCACAACCCTCATGGGGCGGACCAAGCGCGTATTCCAGGCGGCTCGTCCTCGGGTTCGGCCGTGGCCGTGGCCGCCGGGATTGTGCCGATTGCCATGGGCACCGACACCGCTGGCTCCATTCGCATCCCGGCCGCCCTCAACGGCCTGGTCGGCTATCGCAGCAGCAGTCGGCGCTACAGCCGTGACGGCGTGTTTCCCCTGGCCCACACCCTCGACAGCCTCGGCCCGCTGACCCGCAGCGTGCGTGATGCGCTGGCCATCGACGACCTGCTCCATGGCCGCGCCCAGACCCACAGCGCCCGCAGCCTCAAGGGCCAGCGCTTTGTGTTGGCGCAGCAGGACGTCGAGCCTGCGGTGCGCAACAACCTGCTGCGCGCCGTGGCGCAACTCCAGGCCCAAGGCGCGCTGATCGAAGAACGTGAATGCCCGACCTTCCAGGCCACCCTGGACCTGATCAAACACCACGGCTGGCTCGGATCCTTCGAAGCCTTCGCCCTGCACCAGAGCCTGCTCGACAGCGCCGATGCCGAGCAACTCGACCCCCGTGTGCGCCGCCGCCTTGAAGCTGCGCGCACGTTGCCGGCCAGCCAACTTATCCACCTGACCGATGCGCGCCGCCGCCTGCAACAGCAACTGCTCGACGACCTCGACGGCGCGATCCTGATCACCCCCACCGTGGCCCATGTCGCGCCGCCACTGGCACCGCTGGAAGCCGACGATGACCTGTTCATCAGCACCAACCTCGCCACCCTGCGCCTGACCATGCCCGGCAGTTTGCTCGACATGCCAGGCGTCAGTGTGCCCAGCGGCCGCGACGCCCAGGGCCTGCCCACCGGGCTGCTGCTCAGCGCCCCGACGGGGGAGGACGCGCGGCTGTTGCGCGCGGCCTTGTCTGTCGAATCCGTACTCAACATTTAAGGAGACACATCATGGCTAAAGACATTCTCTGTGCATTCGGCGTCGACGTGGATGCCGTCGCCGGCTGGCTCGGTTCCTACGGCGGCGAAGACTCGCCGGACGACATCTCCCGTGGCCTGTTCGCCGGTGAAATCGGCGCGCCGCGCCTGCTCAAATTGTTCGAGCGCTACGGCCTGCGCACCACCTGGTTTATTCCCGGCCATTCGATGGAAACCTTCCCCGAGCAGATGAAGGCAGTGGCCGACGCCGGTCACGAAATCGGCGTGCATGGCTACAGCCACGAAAACCCCATCGCGATGACGGCCGAGCAAGAAGAGATCGTGCTGGATAAGTCCATCGAGCTGATCACCCAGGTCACCGGCAAGCGCCCGACCGGCTACGTCGCGCCGTGGTGGGAATTCAGCAAGGTCACCAACGAACTGCTGCTGAAAAAAGGCATCAAGTACGACCACAGCCTGATGCACAACGACTTCCATCCCTACTACGTGCGCAAGGGCGACAGCTGGACCAAGATCGACTACAGCCAGCACCCCGACACCTGGATGAAGCCCTTGGTACGCGGCGAAGAAACCGACCTGGTAGAGATCCCGGCCAACTGGTACCTGGACGACCTGCCGCCGATGATGTTCATCAAGAAAGCCCCCAACAGCCACGGCTTTGTGAACCCGCGTCACCTGGAAGAAATGTGGCGCGACCAGTTCGACTGGGTCTACCGCGAACACGAACACGCGGTGTTCACCATGACCATTCACCCCGACGTGTCCGGCCGCCCGCAAGTGCTGTTGATGCTTGAGCGCCTGATCGAACACATCCAGAGCCATGCCGGCGTGCGCTTCGTCACCTTCGACGAAATCGCCGACGACTTTATCCGCCGCCAGCCGCGTACCTGATCCCAACCCAAGCAGCCCCCACCTCCCGAGGCGCGATTATGTCCATCTACAACAAGCTTGACCTGACTGGCTGGAAACCCCGGCAACTGACGTCCCAGGAAGTGCGCTTCGCCACCTGGATCGCGTTTTTTGCCTGGGTGTTTGCGGTGTATGACTTCATCCTGTTTGGCACGTTGTTGCCGGAGATCGGCCGACACTTTGGCTGGGGTGAAGTGGAGCAAGCTGAAATCGCGACCTGGGTGGCGGTGGGTACTGCCGTGGTTGCCCTGGCCATCGGCCCAATCGTGGATAAATTGGGCCGCCGTAAAGGGATTATTTTCACCGTGGCCGGCTCTGCGCTGTGCTCGGCGCTGACGGCCATTGGCGGCGCGTGGGGCAAGTCGCCGCTGATTCTGATCCGTTCGCTGGGTGGCCTGGGGTATGCCGAGGAAACCGTCAACGCCACCTATCTGACCGAACTGTATGGCGCCTCAGAAGACCCGCGCCTGACCAAACGCCGCGGTTTCATCTACAGCCTGGTGCAGGGCGGCTGGCCGGTCGGTGCGTTGATCGCCGCCGGTTTGACCGCGTTGCTGCTGCCGATCATCGGCTGGCAGGGCTGCTTCATTTTCGCCGCGATCCCTGCGGTAGTGATCGCGATCATGGCGCGCAAGCTCAAGGAGAGCCCGCAGTTCCAGATCCACCAGCGCATCAGCGAGCTGCGTAAAAGCGGCGCGGTGAAAGAAGCGCAGAACGTCGCCGTGACCTACGGCGTGGATTACGACGAACACAGCAAGGCTGGCCTCAAAGCGGCGTTCCGTGGCCCGGCCCGTCGCGCCACGCTGGTGATCGGCGCGGCGCTGCTGCTCAACTGGGCAGCGATCCAGGTGTTCAGCGTGCTTGGCACGTCGGTGATCGTCAGCGTGCACCACATCTCGTTCGAGAACTCGTTGATCATCCTCGTGCTGTCGAACCTGGTGGGTTACTGCGGCTACCTCAGCCATGGCTGGATGGGCGACAAGATCGGCCGCCGCAACGTGATCGGCCTGGGCTGGATGCTCGGCGGGCTGTCGTTCGCCGGCATGCTGTTCGGCCCAAGCAACATGGCCATGGTGGTCGGGCTGTACAGCCTGGGCCTGTTCTTCCTGATCGGGCCGTACTCGGCGGCGCTGTTCTTTATCAGCGAAAGTTTCCCCACCAGCATCCGTGCCACCGGTGGCGCAATCATCCATGCCATGGGGCCGATAGGTGCAGTGGTCGCAGGCTTCGGTGCGACCCAAGTGTTGTCCGCCGGCAGCGACTGGCAGACCGCTGCGCTGTGGTTCGGCGCGTTACCGTGCTTCCTGTCCGGCATGTTGATGTTTGCCGCCCGCCATGTGCGTCCGGAAACCGTTCAATAAGGAGCCATTGATGAGTCGTAAAGTTGCCTTGATTACCGGTGCCGCCAGCGGCATCGGCCAAGCCCTCGCCGTGGCCTATGCGCGCAGCGGCGTGGCAGTGGTGGGCGGGTATTACCCGGCCGACCCGCACGACCCGCAAGCCACTGTCGACCTGGTGGAACAGGCCGGTGGCGAATGCCTGATGTTGCCGCTGGACGTGGGCGATACCGCTTCGGTGGACGCCCTGGCCGCACAGGCCGTGCAGCACTTCGGCCGGTTGGATTACGCGGTCGCCAACGCCGGCTTGCTGCGTCGCGCGCCGCTGCTGGAGATGACCGATGCGCTGTGGGACGAGATGCTCAACGTCGACCTGACGGGGGTGATGCGCACCTTCCGTGCGGCGACGCGGCACATGAAGGAAGGCGGCGCGCTGGTGGCGATTTCCTCGATTGCCGGTGGCGTGTACGGCTGGCAGGAACACTCGCACTATGCCGCCGCCAAGGCCGGTGTGCCGGGCTTGTGCCGGTCGCTGGCGGTGGAATTGGCGGGCTTGGGCATTCGTTGCAATGCGGTGATCCCTGGGTTGATCGAGACGCCGCAGTCCCTGGACGCGAAAAACTCGCTGGGGCCGGAGGGCTTGGCGAAAGCAGCGCGGGCGATTCCGTTGGGCCGGGTAGGGCGGGCGGATGAGGTGGCGTCGCTGGTGCAGTTTTTGACCAGTGAGGCGTCGAGTTATCTGACCGGGCAGAGCATCGTCATCGACGGCGGCCTCACTGTGCGCTGGCCTGACTAACAGGTGTACTCGATCAAAATGTGGGAGGGGGCTTGCCCCCTCCCACATTGGAAGTGGTTTTTTTCAGGAGTTTTTGCATGAACCAACTGACTAACCGCCGGGCCGTGATCACTGGCGCCGGCAGCGGCATCGGCGCCGCCATCGCCCGTGCCTACGCCGCCGAAGGCGCGCGTCTGTTATTGGCCGACCGCAACGCGGCCAGCCTCGCCGAAACCGCGATCACCTGCCGCAACCTCGGCGCCGAGGTCTTTGAATGCCTGGCCGATGTGGGCACCGTCGAAGGCGCCCAAGCCAGTGTCGACCGTTGCGTCGAACACTTCGGCGGCATCGACATTCTGGTCAACAACGCCGGCATGCTGACCCAGGCGCGTTGCGTCGATCTGTCCATCGAAATGTGGAACGACATGCTGCGCGTCGACCTCACCAGTGTGTTCGTCGCCAGCCAGCGCGCCTTGCCCCACATGGTCGCGCAGCGTTGGGGGCGGATCATCAATGTGGCCTCGCAACTGGGCATCAAGGGCGGCGCCGAACTGACTCACTACGCAGCCGCCAAGGCCGGCGTGATCGGCTTTACCAAGTCCCTGGCGCTGGAAGTGGCCAAGGACAATGTGCTGGTCAACGCCATCGCCCCTGGCCCGATTGAAACGCCTTTGGTCGGCGGTATCAGCGACGACTGGAAGCGCGCCAAGGCCGCCGAACTGCCCCTGGGCCGCTTCGGTTTGGCGGATGAAGTCGCGCCCACCGCCGTGCTGCTCGCCAGCGAGCCGGGCGGCAATCTGTTCGTCGGCCAGACCCTGGGCCCGAACTCCGGCGACGTCATGCCATGAGTGAGGTGTAGCCATGTGCGGACTCTGCGGATTGCTCGGCGAAGACCTGCACTGGAGCGACCCCCTGGGCGACGAATTGCCCCGGCGCCGCGAGCGCCTGCGCCGTATTGCGGCGATCAACCAGGTGCTGGCGGTGTTCCGGCTCAAGGTCGAAGACTTCCAGGGCGCCTCCTATCTGCTGTTGGGCGCCACCGGCAAACAGGCATTGGCGAGCGGCCTGGATCAACTCTGGCAGGCGGCCGAAACCATGCTCGGCCGCCCGCTGGACCCCCTCGATGCACGGCTGTTGGATCACCTGGAGTCCGCCCCATGAGCATCGCCCTGAATGTCATCACCGGCTTCCTCGGCAGCGGCAAGACCACTTTGCTCAAGCGCCTGCTGCAAGGCGAAAGCCTTGGCGATACCGCACTGCTGATCAATGAATTCGGCGACGTCGGCATCGACCATCTGTTGGTCGAAGAAGTCGCGCCCGACACCGTTCTGCTGCCCAGCGGCTGCGTGTGCTGCTCGATCCGTGGCGAACTCAAGGACGCGCTGCTCGGCCTGTTGCAACGCCGTGAGCGTGGCGAAATACCTGCGTTCAAACGGGTGATCCTGGAAACCACCGGCCTGGCCGACCCGGCGCCGATCCTCGCCACCCTGAACAACGATGTGCAATTGCGTGGGCGTTTTCACATTGGCCTGGTGATCACCCTGGTCGACGCCAGCCACGCCGCCCTGCAAGAACGCCTGCACCCGGAATGGCTGGCCCAAGTGGCGGCCGCGGACCGTTTGCTGCTGAGCAAGACGGACCTGGCGGGCGACTGCGAGCCACTGCGGGCGCACCTGCGTGCACTCAACGCCGGCACGCCGATCCTCAACACCCATGACATCCACAGCGGCGATCAACTGCTGCTCGGCGAGGGCCTGCGCAGCGCCGAGCCGACGGTGGAAGTCAGCCGCTGGCAACTGCATCAAACCACCAGCGCCACTCACGGCGCGGCGCAAGTGTGCAGCCTGACCTTCGACCAGCCGCTGGATTGGGTGGGTTTCGGGGTGTGGTTGTCGATGCTGTTAAGATGCCACGGCGAACGAATCCTTCGCGTCAAAGGACTGCTCAACGTGAACGCCAGCAACGCCCCCATCGTCATTCATGGCGTGCAGCACTGCCTGCATGCCCCGGTCCATCTGCCTGCGTGGCCGGGCACGGATCGGCAATCGCGCCTGGTGTTTATCCTGCGCGGCCTGGACCCGGCGCTGCTCCGGCGATCCTTTGAGGCGTTCTCGCGGCGGTTCGCCGGATGATCACCCTACGTGTCCTCGGCACCTCCGTGACCTTGCTCGAAACCTTGCGCGTTCGGGCTGAACAGGAACTGGGCATTCGGCTGATCTACCAGGTACACGACGTCGAACAGGCCCAGCGCATTGCGGTGATGCATCCCGACAGCTACGACCTGTACGACCAGTGGTTTCACAACGTCGACTTTGTGTGGCCGGCCCGGGCGATCCAGCCCATCGATACACGCCGCATCGCGCTGTGGCATGAGATCAACGACCTGCCCAAGCGCGGGCGCCTGTCCTCCAGCGACCGCCTGGGCAGTGGCAGCGTGCCCAGCGAGCGCTTATTCGTGCAGCACGACGGCAGCCTCGGCAGCACCGTCACCGAACGCATCAGCATGCTGCCCCTGACCCACAATGCCGACAGTTTCGCCTACCGCCCCGAGCGTCTGCCCGAAGGCTTTTGCCACGGCAACGAGAGCTGGGGCTGGCTGCTGGACCCGGCCTGGCGCGCGCGCACGGCGCTGCAAAGTGACGCCGCCATCGGCGCCCTGGATGCCGCGCTGGCGGTGCAGGGCGCAGGGCTGGCCCGTTTTAACGACATCGGCAACATGAGCATCGAGGAGATCGACGTGTTGGCTGACATTCTGGTGCGCAAGCAGAAGGAGGGGCACTTCGCGGCGTTCTGGTCCGACGATGAAGAGGCGGCGCAATTGATGCTCAGCCCGAACGTTGATATCCAGAGCCTGTGGTCGCCGACCTTGATGCGCTTGCATCGCGCCGGGGTGAAATACCGTCTGGCCGTGCCCCGCGAAGGCTATCGCGCCTGGTTTGGCGGTTTGTCGCTGTCGCGCCATGCCCAAGGCCCGGTGCTGGATGCGGCCTATGCCTACCTCAACTGGTGGCTGTCCGGCTGGCCCGGCGCGGTCATGGCCCGCCAGGGTTATTACATCGGCAACCCTGCGCGCAGTCGCGACCACCTGAGCAGCGCTGAGTGGGATTATTGGTATGCCGGGAAGGCTGCTCGGGAAGAGTTGTTGGGGAGTGATGGGTTGCCGTTGATTGATATCGGCGAGGTGCGCGATGGTGGCTCGTATGAGCAGCGGATGGGGCATATCGCGGTGTGGAATTCGGTGATGGATGAGCACAACTACCTGGTGCGCCGGTGGGGGGATTTCATGCGGGCGCGGTGTGTTTGATTGAGTGGGCTGGGGCTCGCTCGGATAAAAAATGTGGGAGGGGGGGTACCGGGTTTGTCGGGGTACATATCCGTTATGTGGGTAACGGCTGCCTATGGTTCCGCCCTTACGGCGGGTCACTTTTGGAAAGCCATCCATGGCGCAGGGCGGCTAAACCGGCATCCCTGCCGGTTTACCCCCCAAATCAATATCGGATTCCCGCCATCGTGGTTGACGGGGCGATTCCCGATCAAAAGCAAGAGCGCGGCGGCCTTAGAGCCGACCGGTGTTGTGTCGGATGTACTGGGTTAAAAATGTGGGAGAGGGCTTGCCCTCGATAGCTGTGGATCAGTCACAGCTGCATCAGCTGACACTCCCCCATCGGGGGCAAGTCGTCGCACCGCCCCTCCCACATTTTGATCTCCATATATCAGATAGATCTCAGACTGCTGTAGATCTGCTTTAGATCTGCTTTTGCTCTTGCTCTTACATCCTTTTCGCTGACGAAGTCAGCGGTCTTTTGATCTGCGCTTTTGATCGTGATCTTGATCTTAGGCGCCCCGTTAAACACGCTGGCCGAACGCAGGCTTGAATCCGTGGGTAACCCGGCAGGACGCCGGGTTAGCCGCGCTGGGCCAAGGATGGCCCATCGCGGCGGCCCACGGATTCAAGCCGGAGTGAGGGCACACCGAGCCTAGGCGAGGTGCCGAGTGTTGGGGCAAGAGCCCTTTGGTGGACTTGTTCCCTCGCAGCGGACGCCAAGAAGCGATATTTTAATCGCAACCTTGGAGGCACCTATGTCACAGCAAACCCGCCGCAGTTACACCGACGACTTCAAAGCTCAGGCAGTGACACTCGCTGAAAGCATTGGTCGAGGAGAAGCAGCTCGACAGTTAGATATCTCGGTCAAAACCTTAGGTAATTGGCTGGACGCCGCACGCAACGGGCGTCCTCTCAGTTCTCCTGCCCGGCATCCGGTCTCTGACCTGGAAAGCGAGCTGGCCCGGCTTCGAGCTGAAAATGCCACGCTTAAAATGGAACGAGAAATCCTAAAAAAAGCGACGGCGTTCTTTGCCAGAGAGTCCAACTGAGATACGCCTTCGTCGCCCGTGAACGGACTCGCTTTCCAGTCAGGTTGTTATGTCGAGTGATGGAAGTCTCGGTGTCGGGCTTTCACGGCTATTTGAAACGCCGGGAACGTCCTGATCCAGACGCTGAAATTCGCCTGGAAATTCGTGCGATTCATCATGCCAGTCGCGGCACTTATGGGCGCCCGCGGATGGTCAAGGCACTTCATAACCGATCTTTTTCAGTTGGGCATAAGCGAGTGGCCCGGTTGATGCGAGAAGAAATGTTGCGAGGGAAAATCAAGGCTCGGTTCAAACACTCGATGGATAATCGGTATATCCAGCCAATTTCCGACAACGTGTTGAAACGACGTTTTTCTGTGACAAGCCCAACTCCCGCGTGGGTGGGCGATATCACCTATATTTCGACGCGTCAGGGGTGGCTATATTTGGCCGTGGTGCTGAGCATCCAAACACGCCAGGTACTCGGTTACAGCCTGTCGGAACGGATGCCTGAGGGTCTGGTGCAGCAGGCTTTTTTGAACGCCTGGACGAATACACCAGTTGATCAGGGTGTAATTTTTCACTCTGATAGAGGTCGGCAATACACGGGCAGCGGTTTTCGCAGCATGATCTTGGACAGGGGGTTTGTGCAAAGCATGAGCCGTAAGGGCAACTGCTGGGATAACGCTGTAGCAGAGAGCTTTTTTGCCACACTCAAGAAGGAAGAAGCTACCGGTGTGTATCCCAGCAAAGCACAGGCTCACGCATCTATCGCGAGCTACATCCATGGTTTTTACAACCCGACACGGCTGCACTCGGCGCTGGGATACAGCTCACCTAATGACTACGCAAAGCAACTGAAGCAAACTGCTTAACGCTCGCTTTATGGCGTACGTTTTGAGGGAGCAAGTCCATGGTTACTTTGGGGCTTTTCCAAAGTGACCCGCCGTAAGGGCGGAACCAATATCCGCCATCACCCAAATAACGGATATGCCCACACTCAACCCCAGGGTCGCCAATAAACCGCCACCCAACTCCCCGATTTTATTGGATGCACTCCCCCCAACTCCCAGCTAATCTCCTCAAACCAAATACTCACTCCCAATAGATGTTTTTTTGACGCCGGGTCAGCTGTCGCAAGGAATGCACATGACACAACGACGGAGTGGCAGAAAGCGGCGAACACTGCCAGAGGGCACCGCCATGACGTGGCGCCATACGTTCCAAACCCGTATCGCCGGGGTGCTGGCGTTGCTGCTGCTGGTGGTGGTCGCCGCCACCTATTTCGCCGTCAAGGCCGCCACCACCCGCGCGGTGGAGAACCAGGCACAGGTCCAATTGAAAACCGGAACCCAGGTGTTTGAACGCCTGCTGGACCTGCGCGGCCGTCGCCTGCAATACGGCCTCGGTTGGCTCACCGCCGACGGCCCGTTCAAGCAGGCCGTGGCCGAAGGCAAGACGGTGCCGATTCTGGCTGCACTGCGGCGGCATGGCACCGGCATCCGCTCCAGCGAAGTGTTTGTACTGGGCCCGGAGGGCAAGGTCGTGGTCAGCACCTTGCCCATCCTTACGCGCGGGAAGCTTTTTCCCTATGACAACGCCTTGCGCCAGGCACGGCGCAACGGCCTGCAAATGCTGATTGTGGCCCTGGACGGGCGACCTTACTTGCTGGTGCAGGATCAAGTACTCGATCCATTGCCCATCGCCCGCGTCGTCATGGGCTTTCCCATGGACCAACTGTTTGCCAATGAACTGCGCTCCATGAGCAACCTGGAGGTCTCGTTCCTCAGCGTGCAGGGCGGCAGGCCTGGTCCCTTGTTCAGCACCCAGCCTGAGGCTTATCAGGCCGCCATCCTCAGCCTGCTGCACGATGCGCCGCTGAACCCGCAGGCGCAGATCCAGTTGTTTTACGGTCAGCGCGTGCTCAGCCGAGTGTTGCCGCTCGCCAACTCCGGTGACGGCGACGACGTGCGCGTACTGCTGCAAAGCCCGCTGGACCACGCACTGGAATCCTTTGCGCCACTGGATCGGCAGTTCCTCGGGATTGCCCTGGCGGTGCTGCTGGTGTCGTTGGCCGGCGCGTTGTTCCTGGCGCGGCGGGTGTCGCGCCCGCTCAACGCGCTGGTGGAGGCGGCCGGGCGCATCGGCGCGGGTGACTACCGCACGCCGGTGCGGGTGCGCAGCCACGATGAATTCGGCCTGTTGGCCCGTGCCTTCAATGCCATGCAAAGCGGCATCGCCGTGCGCGAACGGCAACTGGCCCATAACGCCCTCCACGACCCACTGACCGGCCTGCCCAATCGCGCCCTGGCAATGGAGCGCCTGGGCAGTGCGATCAGTGCGCGGCGGCCGGTGGTGTTGCTGTACCTGGGCATCGAGAACTACCGCGTCATCAACGAAGGCTTCGGCCCGCAAGGCGTGGAAGAGATGATGCGCGAAGCCAGCCGGTGTCTGTCCATGAGCCTGTTGGCCAGCGACACGGCTGCACGCATCACCGGCAGCGAATTCCTGTTGCTCCTGGAAAACACCGAGATCGACCGCGCCGTGGCCCGCGCCGACCGCCTCTACGCGCTGCTCACCGAACCCCAGCGCATCGGCAGTCACGAAGTGCGCCACGAGGTCAGTATCGGCATCGCCGCGTACCCCGCCGACGGCCAGCACGTGGAAGAGTTGATCAGCCGCGCCGCGATTGCGCGCCACGATGCAACGACGCTGCCCGGCTATCTGCAGGTCTACCAACAGGACCGCGACCTGGCACACCAACGCCAGATCAGCTTGATCCGCGACCTGCGTCGTGCGGTCGTCGAAGGTCAGTTGTACCTGTGCTACCAGCCCAAGCTCGACCTGCTGCACGGTCAGGTACGCCAGGCCGAAGCCTTGCTGCGCTGGCAGCACCCGACGCTGGGGCTGGTGTCGCCCGCCGAATTCATCCCCCTGGCCGAACGCACCGGCAGCATGGGCGGCCTGACCCAGTGGGTGATTGAAGAAGCGATCCGCCAGATCGGCGAATGGGCGCAGCGCGGACTGCCTATTCAGCTGTCGGTGAATATTTCGGTGGACGACCTAGCCGATGATGAACTGGCGGTCCGTGTCACCACTTTGCTGACGCGCTACAACGTGCCGGCCCAGCAACTGATTTTCGAGATCACCGAAAGCGCGATCATGCACAACCCGCAGCAGGCCCTCAGCGTGCTGGAGCAACTGCGCGACTGTGGCATCAGCCTGTCGGTGGATGACTTCGGCACCGGCTATTCGTCGCTGGCGCAATTACAGCGTCTGCCGGTGCAGGAGTTGAAGATTGACCAGTCGTTCGTGCGCAACCTCGACAGCGCCACGGGCGATGGTGTGATCGTGCGCTCCACCATCGAAATGAGCCACAACCTGGGGCTCAAGGTGGTGGCCGAAGGCGTGGAGTTCGAGCCGAGTCTCAAGCTGCTCAAACAGTGGAACTGCGACACGGCCCAGGGCTACCTCATCAGCCGGCCACTGAATGCCATGGCGTTCGAGAGGTGGATGCGCCGCGAGCACGCGCAGGTCTGATGACCCGCTGCTACAGTTTCTACGGTCCAGGCCGATAGGCTTTACAAGGCTTGACCGTTTGCACAGTTATTTACCGACCAACGGTCAAGTATCCAGCGCTATTGAGTGATGGCATTATGCCTTGGTTGCGGCATCATGACCGCACATCGCTGTGCCAAGGCTGGCCGCTCATTTTCCATTTTTTGCGGATCGACCATGGCCCGAACTTTTCCTTCGATCTCCCTGATGCTGATGCTGGCGGGCTCTGCCTCGGCGGCCACGCTGGACCTGTCGTTCAAGCAGGCCGATGGCAGCCCGGTGGCGGATGCGATAGTCACACTGCAAGGCCCGCCCGCCGCATCGGCCGGCGTGCTCACGGCCAATATGGACCAACGTGGCCAGCGCTTCGCCCCCCATGTGCTGGCGGTCCATACCGGCACCCAGGTGCGTTTCCCCAATAGCGATAACATCCGGCATCAGGTGTATTCCTTTTCTACGGCCAAACGTTTCGAATTGCGCCTGTACGAAGGCACGCCCGCCGAGCCGTTGCTGTTCGACAAACCCGGCGTGGTGGTGCTCGGCTGCAATATTCATGACTGGATGCTCGGCTACATCTACGTCACCGACGACCCGCACTTTGGCGTCAGCAACGCCCAGGGCCAGGTACGCCTGGAGCAGCTGGCGCCCGGTGATTACCACGCCACCCTGTGGCACCCGCAACTGAAGGATATGCAGCCGTTGGACGGCGGCACCTTGCACGTGCCCGCCGCAGGCCTGAGCCACAACGTAGTGCTGGCCCTGGAGCCCGCGTCCGAAGACCTTCCGCCCACGCCAAGCGCCTTTGGTGATGCCTTCAATCGAGCTGCCCGTGAAACTGCGCAGTAGTTTCCAGGCGCGCGTCGCCAGCGTCCTGATCCTGCTGTTGCTGGTGGTGATCGGTGCGCTGTATTTCAGCGTCAAGGCAGCCACCAGCTCAGCGGTGCGCAGCCAGGCGCTGGCCCAGCTGGATGTGGGGGCGCGGGTCTTCGAACGCTTGCTGGACGTACGCGGTCGGCGCCTCGCCGACGGCGTGCAACTGCTCGCGGCCGACTTCGGTTTTCGCGATGCCGTGGCCAGCGGCGACTCGGCGACGATGCGCTCGGTGCTGCTCAATCACGGCAAGCGCATCAACGCCAGTGACATGATCCTGCTGGGCATGGACGGCAAAGTCCTGGCCAGTACTCTGAGCGAAGTGCCCGAAGGCTCGACCTTCACCTATGACCAGTCGCTGCGCGAAGCCCGGCGCAATCGCCAGGCCATGCTGATCGTGCCGCTGCAAGGCAAGCCGCACCTGCTGGTGGAAGCCTCGGTGCTGGCGCCGCTGCCGATTGCGCGGGTGGTGATGGGCTTCAGCATGGACGGCGCGTTCGCCGGTGAATTGCGTTCGTTGAGCAACCTGGAAGTGTCGTTCCTGGCGATCGAGAAAGACCAGCCTGGCGAGTTGGTTACTACCCAACCCCAAGCGCTGCACGAGAGCATCCAGGCACTGATGCAGGGCGATTCCACGCGCCGAGGCGTGTCCACCACCGATCACCTGGAACAGAGCTTCCTCAGCCAGTCGCTGGTGTTGGCCAGCGATGAAAACGGCAAAGTCCTGGCCTTGCTGCAAAGCCCGCTGGACGCGGCGATGCAAGCCTTTGTGCCGTTGGATGAAAAGATCCTGGTCATTGCGTTGGTCGCGTTACTGGCGTCGCTGATGGGTGCCTTGCTGCTGGCGCGTAGCGTGTCGCGTCCGGTACAGGCCTTGGCGCTGGCGGCCGAGCGTATTGGTCAGGGCGATTACCAGACGCCCGTGGCCCTGGCCCGCAGCGACGAGCTGGGCTTGCTCGCCAGTGCGGTCAACTCCATGCAAAGCGGCATCGCCGAGCGCGAACAGCAGCTTGCTCACAATGCCCTGCATGATCGCCTCACCGGCCTGCCGAACCGCGCACTGGCCATGGAGCGCCTGGGCAGTGCCATTGCGTTGAATCGACCGGTCGCCTTGATCTACCTGGGCATCGACAACCTGCGCGCCGCCAGCGAAACCGCCGGGCCGGATGCAGTGGACCAATTGCTGCTGGCCGTCTGCCGTCGCCTGGAGGCGGTACTGCGCCCTGGCGATACCCTGGCGCACCTGATCGCCGACGAGTTTCTGCTATTGCTCGAAGGCGCCGGCAGCGACGAGGCAGTGGGCATGGCCGACAAACTCCAACAACTGTTGCTGCGCCCCCAGCGCATCAACGGCCATGACTTGGCGCTGGACTGCCGCCTGGGTATCGCGGCATTCCCGGCCGACGGCGAAAGCCCGCACACCCTGCTTGAGCGTGCGGCCATCGCCATGAAAGACGCCGCGCAAATGCCCGGTCGCCTGCAAATCTACGAGCACGGCCGTGACCTGGCGCACCGTCGCCAGATCACCCTGATCCGCGACCTGCGCCACGCGCCTAACCAGGGCCAGTTGCTGCTGCATTACCAGCCCAAGCTGGACATTCGCCAGGGCACCGTACGTCAGGCTGAAGCCCTGTTGCGCTGGCAGCATCCGCAGTTCGGCATGGTCTCGCCGGCGGAATTCATTCCCCTGGCCGAACGTTCCGGCAGCATTCAACTGCTGACCCACTGGGTGATCGAAGAGGGCATTCGTCAGCTGTGTGAATGGAACCGCCGTGGCCTGTACCTGCAGTTGTCGCTGAACATCTCGGCGGACGATTTACTCGGCGATGAGCTGGCCCACCGCGTCTCGGCGTTGCTGCGTCGCTATGGTTTGCCGGCGGAGCAACTGGTGTTCGAAATCACCGAAAGCGCAGTGATGCGTGAGCCGGAAAAAGCGCTGAAAGTCCTGCACCTGCTGCGTGATTGCGGCATCAGTCTGTCGGTGGATGACTTCGGCACCGGCTATTCGTCGCTGGCTCACCTCAAGCGCTTGCCGGTGCAAGAGTTGAAGATCGACCAATCCTTTGTCCGTAACCTCGATGAAACCAGTGAGGATGCGGTGATCGTGCGTTCCACCATCGAGATGAGCCACAACCTGGGCCTCAAAGTGGTCGCCGAGGGCGTTGAATACGCCCACAGTCTGCGTCTTCTGGAGCGCTGGCAGTGCGACACGGCCCAGGGTTACCTGATCAGCCGGCCCTTGAGCGCCGACGCTTTCGAAGCCTGGGTGGCGTTGCCCCTCAGTGCGCAAACTTCCCTGGTTCATTGAGTGGCTGACGTGCGTTTTTCTCTATTGCTCGGCTGCCTGGCCGCCCTGACTGTGCAAACCACCCTGGCCGATAACGGCCGCCTGATCGCCACCGGCGGTGCCAGCAGCATCGAGGGCACGGCGGGCGGCGGTATCACGCCGTGGGCGGTGCTGGCCGGCTACGGTGAACAGCACGAATGGGGCGCGACGGCGTTCGCCACCACGGTCAACCTGCCGGACTATCGGCTGGACGTGGCGGGGCTGGCGCTGGCCTACGACAACCGCGTCGAAGTGTCTTTCGCCCGCCAGCGCTTTGACCTTGGCAGCCTGGTGCACAAGCTCAATCTGCCGGAAGACAATCTTGGCCAGGATGTGCTCGGCGTAAAGGTGCGCCTGTTCGGTGATGTGATTTACGACCATTTGCCCCAGGTGTCCCTCGGCCTGGAATACAAGCACCAGACCAACTTCGACATCCCCAGCCTGGTCGGTGCCAGGCGCGACAGCGACGTGGAAGGCTACCTGGCCGCGAGCCGTTTGTTCATGGGCGCCGCGTTCGGCTACAACGTGCTCGTCAACGGCAGCCTGCGCTACAGCCGCGCCAACGAAACCGGTCTGCTAGGCTTTGGCGGCGACCGCCGTGACAGTCGCAGCCTGCTCAAGGAAGGTTCGGTGGCGCTGCTGTTCAACCCGCGCTGGGCGGTGGGCGTGGAGTACCGCGAGAAACCCGACAACCTGTCGTTCGCAGGCGAAAGCGACTGGGCCGATGTGTTTGTCGGCTACTTTCCCAACAAGCATCTGTCGTTTGTGCTGGCCTATGCCCGGCTTGGGGAGATCGCCACCTTGGATAACCAGAACGGCACCTATCTGTCGGTGCAAGGGAGTTTCTGATGCGTTTCCTACCGATCGCCCTGGTGCTGCTGCTCAGCGCCTGCGCCCAGCAACCGCCCAAGGACGACAGCCTGTACCGCGACCTTGGCGCCATGCCCGGCATCACCCGGATTGTCGAAGGCATGCTGCTCAACATCGCCCGGGATGAGCGCATCGTCGAACGCTTCCGGCGCGTCGATATCCAGCGCCTGCGCAACAAATTGATCGAACAGTTCTGCGTCGAAGCCGGCGGGCCGTGCACCTACACCGGCGACAGCATGGCCGAGAGTCACAAGGGCCAGAACGTGAGCCGCAGTGACTTCAATGCGCTGGTGGAGGATTTGATCAAGGCGATGGACAGCGAAGGCATTGCGGTGCCGGTGCAGAATCGGTTGATTGCCCGGTTGGCGGTGATGCGTGGGGAAGTGATCGAGCACTAGTCACCTGAACACCACGGTTCAAATGTGGGAGGGGGCTTGCCCCCGATGGCGATGGGCCTGAGTACATATCCGTTGTTTAGGTAACGACCACCTACGGTTCCGCTCTTACAGCGGCTCACTTTTGGAAGAGCCCAAAAGTAAGCAAAAGGCTCTCGCCCCACCACTCGGTGCCTCGCCTAGGCTCGGCATGCCCGAACGCAGGCTTTGGAGCGTGGGCCGCCGCGATGGGCCATCCTTGGCCCAGCGCGGCTAACCCGGCGTCCTGCCGGGTTACCCACGCTCCAAAGCCTGCGTTCGGCCAGCGTGGTTAACGGGGCGACCCGAGATCAAAAGCAAGAGCGCGGCGGCCTTAGAGCCGACCGGTATTTCATGCAAGTGACCATTCAAAATGTGGGGGGCACTACCTCTTCGAGGTAGCGCTGTCGCGCAACAAACTGAGGGCGCCTACAAAATCTCAGTTTTAGAGGTGATTTTTAACTCTTTAAAATCAGTAACTTATTTTATGTTTGATAAGAGCTTGCTCCCGTTGGACTGCGCAGCAGTCCCATTCTTGGGGCCGCTTCGCGGCCCAGCGGGAGCAAGCTCCCTCGCCACAGGTACGGTGTTCGTCCTTAACTGACTGGCATTGGGGCAAGCCCCCTCCCACATATTGATCTGTGTTGTTTATGAAAAAGGCGGCTACCTGTTTAGGGTAGCCGCCTTTTTTTACCGCCGATAAAGCTTAATCCGGCAGTTTAAACGCCATCACATAGTCACCCTGCTTGGTACCCAGGGAACCATGACCACCCGCCACGACCAGCACGTACTGCTTGCCGTCCTTGCCGGTGTAGGTCATCGGTGTGGTTTGCGCGCCGGCTGGCAGGCGGCCTTCCCACAGTTGCTTGCCGTTTTTGACGTCGTAGGCACGCAGGTACTGGTCGAGGGTGCCGCTCAGGAAGGACACGCCACCGGCAGTGGTGAAGGTGCCGCCCAGGCTAGGCACGCCCATGCTCAGCGGGATCGGAACCGGCGAGCTGTCACGCACGGTGCCGTTCTTGTGCATCCAGATGGTTTTGTGGGTGGTCAGGTCGACCGCCGCCACATAACCCCACGCCGGTGCCTGGCACGGCAGGCCCATTGGCGACAGCATGGCTTCGAGGATCACACCGTACGGCGCGCCTTTGTTCGGCTGCACGCCTTCGGTTTCGCTGACGCGAGGGCCTTGCTTGGCGATGTCGGCGGCTGGGATCAGCTTGGACTTGAACGCCATGTAGCTAGGGTTCACGAAGGCGATCTGGCGTACCGGGTCGACGGAAATACCACCCCAGTCGAACACGCCGAAGTTACCTGGGTAAACGATCGAGCCTTGCAGCGATGGCGGGGTGAACGCGCCGTCGTAGCGCAGGGATTTGAAATCGATGCGGCACAGCAGTTGGTCGAACGGCGTCACGCCCCACATGTCGCGCTCTTTGAGCGGCGGCGGCATGAAGTTCAGCTCGGACTTCGGCTGGGTAGGGGAGGTACGGTCGCCCGCGACTGCGCCTTGCGGCACGGCCACTTCATGGACCGGCACCACCGGTTGGCCGGTTGCACGGTCCAGCACGTAGATGCTGCCTTGCTTGGTCGATGCCATGACGGTCTGCTTCACGCCGGCGTCGGTCTTGATGTCGATCAGCGACGGCTGCCCGCCCACGTCCATGTCCCAGAGGTCATGGTGAGTGAACTGGAAGGTCCACTTCACGTGGCCGCTGTCGATGTCCAGGGCGGTCAGGCCGGCGGAATATTTCTCGGAATCGTCGGTACGGTCGCCGCCGTATTGGTCGGGCATCTGGTTGCCCATCGGCAGGTAGAGCATGCCGAGTTTTTCATCCACGGCGAACATGGACCACATGTTCGGCGAGTTGCGGGTGTAGGTCTTGCCTTCGGCCAACGGGGTGGTGTCGTCCGGGTTGCCGCTGTCCCAGTTCCACACCAGCTTGCCGGTGTGCACGTCGAACGCGCGGATCACGCCGCTTGGCTCGTCGGTGGAGACGTTATCGGTCACGTGACCACCGATCACAACCAGGTTCTTGGTCACGGCCGGTGGCGAGGTGGAGTAGTAACCGCCTGGGGCGAAGCTGCCGATATTGGCACGCAGGTCGACCTGGCCTTTGTCGCCGAAGTCTTCGCACATCTTGCCGGTGTCGGCGTTCAGGGCGATCAGGCGGGTGTCGGCGGTCGGCACGAAGATGCGTTTAGGGCAGGCATTCGGCGCGGCGGCCGGGCTGGCGCTGCCGGTCGGGCTCTGCTCGGACGCGTAGGCGGCGTCATCGTGATACGACACGCCACGGCAGGTCATGTGCGCCCAACCCTTGAAGTTCTCAGCGCCCTGGCTGCTGATCTTCGGATCGAAACGCCAGATTTCCTTGCCGGTGTCCGGGTCCAGGGCAATCACTTGGCTGTGCGGGGTGCACACGTAGAGCATGCCGTTGACTTTCAGCGGGGTGTTTTCCGCGGTGGTCTCGCCTGGATCGTTCGGGCCAGGGATGTCGCCGGTGCGGTAGGTCCACGCCGGCACCAGCTTGTGGGCATTCTCCGGGGTGATCTGCGCCAGCGGCGAGTAACGGTCACCGAAGGACGAACGACCGTAGGAATTCCAGTCGCCATCAGCCTGGGACGGCGCAGCATTGGCCATGCCCGGCACCGCGTCGCTGTCCAGTTGGCCTTTGATTTCACCAGGGTTGGTGAACTGGCTGGCGAGGGCGGCAGCGCCGGCCAACACCACGGCCACGCTCAGCGCGCCAGTGCCCAGCGGGGCAGGTTGGCCACGCAGCAACGGACGACGAAACCACGGCAGCAACATGACGATGCCCAGGGCGAACAGCAGCGCCAGGCGTGGCACCAACTGCCACCAGTCCAGGCCGACTTCCCACAATGCCCACACGGTACTGGCGAACAGCACCAGCGCGTACAGACCCAGCGCCGCACGGCGGGTCGCCAGCAGCAGGACGCCGGTGAGGGCGATGCCGATACCGGCCAGCAGGTAGTACAGCGACCCGCCGAGCATTGTCAGCTTGATACCGCCGGCCAGCAGGGCCAGGCCCATGATCAGCAGCAAGACGCCTAGCAACCTGGGCAGCAGGCGGCTTGGGCTTGAAGCACCATCAGTGCTCATAGTGTGTTTCTCCGTGACGTTGGAATAATTGTGTAACCCCGTGCTTCACTCACTGTAGATGACGATTCGGCACAGGCTTGGTTCAGCGTTAATTCGGTTTTTCTGAGGATCGGGAGGGTTATCCACAGGCCGGCGATTTATCCTTGGGCGCAGCTCGGTGTAAGACAGCGCTGTCTTGATGGCTAGGAATATTCAGCAAGATGGGGTCGACCGGGAGATGAAACGTTTCAGGTTGTTGCGAAGGATAAAGCGCGGAGGCGTTTAGAGAAAGCCTGAATCGCAAGATGCATCATTTCAGATTTGGTAACAGTGACGAAGTGTCGCTGCAAAAATGAATGTGGGAGGGGGCAAGCCTCCTCCCACAGGAGATTTCCAGTGTTTTTAGAAGCTGGTGCGCAGGCCCACTTGCACGCTCCTGCCCGGGGCGGGCGCCACATCGCGCAGGATCGAACTGGCATAGCGCACGGTCTGGTTGGTCAGGTTTTCACCGTTCACAAACGCCAGCCACTGGCTGCCGCCCATGTTGAAGTGGTAACCCGCGCTCGCGCCCAAAGTGGTGTAGCCATCGGTGCCGCTTTCGTTATCCGGTACTCGGCCCTGGCCCGCTGCGTGTTCCACGTCGATGCGCGCCTGCCAGCGGTCAAGTTCCCACAGCAGGCCGCTGTTCAAGCGCAGCGGCGCAATGCGCGGCAAGGCTTCGCCGGTATCCAGGTTGGTGGCGCGGGTGTAGTCGCCCGACAACTCCAGGGCGAATTTGCCGTAGGCGCCTTCGCCGAGCTTGATGTGATCCTGTGCCTCAAAGCCGGCGAAGCGTGCACGCACGCCGGAATATTCGTACTCGGGAATGCCACCCGCGTCTTCTTCACCGTCATCGTTCAGCGTACGACCGGTGCCCAGCAGGCCGATGTAATTGGAGAAGCGGCTGTAGAACACGCCGAAGCTGCCTTTGTGGGTGCCATTGTCAAAGCGCAGAGCCAGGTCGCTGGACACGGCTTTTTCTTTCTTCAGGTTGGCGTCGCCCAGTTCATAGGTGCCAGTGGCGACGTGGGCGCCGTTGGCATACAGCTCGTAGAAGGTCGGCGCGCGCTCGGTGTAGCCCAGGGTCGCGGCCAGGGACCAGATCGGCGTCAGCGTATACACCGCGCCCGACGACAGGCTGCCGGCGGTGAAGTCGTTGGATGTGTCGGCACCGGCAAAACGTGCGTTGCCCTTGGCGTCCGGGTCGACGCTGGTGTGTTCCAGGCGCCCGCCGAGACTGAGCTTGAGGCGCTCGGTGGCCTGCATTTCTTCAAGGATAAACAGCGCGCCGGCGTTGGTGTCGGTCTGCGGCACGAAGGCTTCTTCACCGAGGGCCGAGAATTCGTTGCGGGTCACCTGGGCGCCCACCACGCCGTCGAACGGGCCGATGGGCTGGTGACGCGCTTCCACGCGGGCTTCATAGCCCTTGTTCTTGAAGATCGTGCCGGTTTCGCCGCCTTCGATTTCGCGGTGCTCGTAGTCGGTGTAGCCCGCGTCGAGTTTCACCGAGGTGAACGGGCCTTGCAGGTTGCGGATCTCGGACGCAAAGGCGTAGTGATCCTGCTTCATGCGGATGCGCACTGCCTGTTCGGCAGGCGAGCCGTAGTTACTGTCGTAGCTGCTGTAGGACAGCCCGGCATAACCGTCATCCCAGGTGTAGGAACCGCCCACCGCGCCGCCGTCCTGGCGCCCGTCGCTGTTGCCCAGGCGCCCGTTCTTGCCGGGGCCGTCTTCGCTGTCCGGTGCGTGGCGGCTGCGGGCCTGGCCTGGGATTTTCAGGTCGTTGAATTCCCGCGCATTGGCGTCCAGGTGCAAGGCAAACGTACCGTTGCCGGCTTCCAGTTTGCCCGCGCTGCTGCGGGTGGTGTCGGCGCCGCCGTAGCGCAATTCACCGGCACCGTGAATGCCTTCGATGGCCTCGGTGGGGATGCGGTTGTCGAAGGTGTTGACCACGCCGCCGATGGCGCTGCCGCCATATAGCAACGCGGCCGGGCCACGCACGATTTCAATGCGTTCGACGTTGACCGGGTCCAGCGGCACCGCATGGTCATAAGACAGCGACGAGGCATCCAGCGCGCCCACGCCGTTGCGCAGGATGCGAATGCGGTCGCCGTCCTGGCCACGAATGATCGGCCGGCTGGCGCCTGGGCCAAAGTACGAAGACGACACGCCCGGCTGCTTGTTCAGGGTTTCGCCAAGGCTGCCTTTTTGTTGCAGTGTCAGGTCGTCGCCTTCCAGCACGGTGGTCGGTGAGGCGAGCTGCTCGCTGCCCAGCGGGTTGCCGGTGATGACTTGGGGTTGCAGTTCCAGCGCGTGGGCTTCGGAGCAGATCAGCAGGGCGGCGGCAAGCGGAGTCAAGCGCCACAGGGAAGAGAGGGACATCGGACATTCCTTGGCAAAACGACGAAAAGATTTGAAAGTTATAGTTACAATATAACATCTCTTTTTCGTGATCCACGGGAACTTTTTATCAGTGGGTGGGCGGGGTGATAAGGTGTGCGCCTTCGTGATTACTTTTTTCATAGGCCCGGCATGACCGCGACAAGCAACGACCCCCTTCACGGCGTCACCCTGCAGCACGTCCTCACTACCCTGGTGGAACACTACGAATGGGAAGGCCTCGCCGAGCGCATTGATGTGCGGTGTTTCAAGAGCGACCCGAGCATCAAGTCGAGCCTGACGTTCCTGCGCAAAACGCCGTGGGCGCGGGAAAAAGTCGAAGGGTTGTACGTCAAGCTGATGCGCACCAAACGCCCGCTGGATTGAACCCATGAAGCGGTTTATAGCGGCAGCGGCACTGGCCGGTTGGATGGGGTTGGCGACTCAGCAGTACCTGATTTTCTATTCGCGCTGGGAAGCCGGCGCCAGCCTGCTGGGCGGGTTGATCAACTTTTTCAGTTTCTTCACGGTGCTCACCAACACCTTGGCGGTGGTGGTATTGAGTTATGCCCTGGTCCAACGGGATTCAGCGGCGAAGCGGTTTTTTCTCAGGCCGGCGATCAGCAGTGGGATCGCCGTGAGCATCCTGGTGGTGGGGTTGGCGTACAGCCTGTTGCTGCGGCATTTATGGCAGCCCGAAGGCTTTCAGTTCATCGCCGACGAACTGCTCCACGACGTGATGCCGGTGCTGTTTTTTATCTACTGGTGGCGGTGTGTGCCCAAGGGTACGTTGCGCTTCAAGCACATCGGCGCCTGGGTGCTCTACCCGCTGGTGTATTTCGCTTATGCGCTGCTGCGCGGGGATTTGCTCGGGCAGTATCAGTACCCGTTCATTGACGTCAGCACCCTCGGTTATCCACAGGTGTTCGTCAATGCCGGAGGGATTCTGGCGGGGTTTGTGGCGATTGCGCTGGCAGTGCTGGGGCTGGATAAAGTCATCAAGCCCCCTACTTGATTCAATCTTCTTCACTGCCTTCGGCGCGCCAGTAACCGACGGCCTTGAGGAACTCTTCATTGACCTTGTGGGTGTCCAGCAGCACCCGGCGCACCTGGCGCGACAGCTTGGTTTCGGTGGCGACAAAGCTGTACAGCGTGCCACCGGGCAGCGTCAGGTTCTGCACCACTTCCAGCAGGTTGTCCTGGCCGCGCACCACCCATATCACGTCCACATCGGCAGCACTGCGCAGCGTTTGCTGCTCCTCGGCATTTTCGATCTCGATCACCGCCAAGACCTTGCGCCCCGCCGGCAGTTCTTCCAGGCGGCGACCGATGGCCGGCAGCGCGGTTTCGTCGCCGATCAGCAGGTAGCTGTCGAAGATATCCGGCACGATCATCGAGCCGCGCGGCCCGCCGATGTACAGGCGCTGACCGACTGCGGCTTGTGCGGCCCAGGTCGACGCAGGGCCATCACCGTGCAGCACGAAGTCGATGTCCAGTTCGCCGATGTCCAGGTCATAGCGGCGCGGCGTGTAGTCGCGCATGGGTGGTTGCGGGCCGTCGCCCTTGAGGCTGAACGTCGGGCTTTCCAGGG
Organism: Pseudomonas arvensis; assembly: GCF_056688935.1. Classification (NCBI taxonomy): domain Bacteria; kingdom Pseudomonadati; phylum Pseudomonadota; class Gammaproteobacteria; order Pseudomonadales; family Pseudomonadaceae; genus Pseudomonas; species Pseudomonas arvensis. The sequence continues at coordinate 1,205,750 of NZ_CP162038.1, forward strand.
CATCCCGTTCGGCGGCGGTCTGCGGGAACAGCAGCTTGATGTGATCGTCACTGCCCAGGCTGATAAAGCCTGCCAGCTCCGGCCCGCCCACGGTGACGCGGCGCATGCGCGGCGTGATGTCGACCACGCGCAGTACGTCGAGGCGGCGTAATTTGATTTCGTGGCTAACGCGATGGATGACTTGCGTATTCATTGGGCTTTCCCGTCGGCAATGGCTTGGGCGGTGCTGTTGAGCAACGCGGCGACACGCTGGATTTCTTCCGGGCTCCAGCGCCCGTGGTGCGACTGCAGAGCGTGGCGCAGGTTATGCACCGCCTCATGGATTTGCGGCGGGCGGTCATGGCCGCGCAGCGAGCGTTTGCTCACATCCATGCGCATGCGGATACCCTCAAGGGCAATCGCCTGTTCGCTGATGAAGAGACGACCGGCGTCGGTGATTGTGTAGCGTTTTTTTCCGCCCTCGGCGTCGCCCGTGATCAATTCGCTTTCTTCAAGAAAGGTCAGGGTGGGATAGATCACTCCAGGGCTGGGGCTGTAGGCGCCGTCGAACAGGGCTTCGATCTGGCGGATCAGGTCGTAGCCGTGGCAAGGCTGGTCGGCAATCAGCGCCGGCAGCAGCAGTTTCAGGTCGCCCGGTGCGAAGACGCGGGGGCCACGCCCGCCGCGTTCACGGCCGGGGCGTTTTTCGAAGCCGTCGTGGCTGTCACCGTGGTCTCGGTGGTGATGAGGGTCTCTCATTTCTGTGCGCTCTCTTTGCAGGTTTAGACATAACGTAAGATATATCTTATTGTTTGGGTATGCCTGGGCGACCAACGGTCATTCGCCTAGGTGCATGGGGCAAGTGCAGTGCAACTTTTAACGTTTACGCTATAACTATTGATTAGAGTTGCTGCTCTAGTTTTTTATGCAGGGCTTGGCGGTTTTTTATTATGTTTGTGGTACTGTTCTTACAGGCTATTCAAGTTGTTTTAGTGTCAGGTAGTTGTGTAGTACAAATCTTACGGATACTTTTAAAGTTTTGGCAAATTGCCATAAAATTCACGCGAGCCTTGTAGTGTAAGGGCTACGTGGTTATGGGAAGTTGCTGGCATATTTGAAATTGAAATCGGTGGATCATGTCTGGGTGTTGTGCTGACCTCTTACGGGCAGTCATGACTCTCATTGCAGGTTGATTTTGTTTGTTAACGTCAAGTTCAACTTGTGGTGGTTAATCCAATACCCAAGAAACAGGTATCCACCATGTTCAAGAAGTTTGTGATTGCTGCCCCCCTGGCCGTTTTGGCACTGAGTTCGTCGGTTGCATTCGCAGCCGGCGAGGCCAACCACACCGTCAACATCAAGGCCAACATCCCGACCACCGTGTTCCATGCTCAGCCACGTGATCCCAACTTTGGTCGGGACGAAACCATGACCTACAACCTGGTGAGTGGTGAGCTGGCACCCTTGACCGCCATCTACGACCTGAAGAACACCAACGGCTCGGTCCACGCTTATATCGAAGGTGGCCCGGCGGTGTTGTTCAACGGTACCCCTGCACAAAACATCCCGCTGACTACCACCCTGCACGGCGTGGAGCTGGATGGCACGCCAAAAGAAGTGGTGAACGAGGCTGATTCGACCCCAGGCGTCGGGGCTCAACTGCGCATCGCGGCCGCCAAGCCTACGGAGACCCAGCGCGGTGCCTACACCTCAGCCGTGGCGCTGGTGTTCGACGCCGTACTGCCAACGCCTGCTCCCTGATGGCGTAAGTGCCCGATGAGCCTTGCGCTCTCGGGCATTGGCGCTCAGGCCGGGCTTCTGTCCACCGGGAGTCCGGCCTGTTTATCACTTTGTCTCTTGGCTCTCAGAGTATTGCTTTCATGTTCCCGATGACGCCCATCGCGGTTGCGCTTGCGCTAGTGATTTGTACGAGTGCCTTGGCTGCGCCGACACCCATCGCCGTGACGCCCGCCAACTTGCTCACCCAGTCCCAGGGTTTGCCGGCGGGGTTTGTCGACCATTTCTTTGATGTGCCACTGGCTGTGCGGGTCGATCTTGATCAGCAATTGCTGGGAGAGGCGCTGATTGTCCTGTCCCGCGATGAGCGCGTGACGCTGCTTGAGTTCACTGAGTCGGGCGACAGCAAGGTGCCCGCCGCTACCCGTGATACCTGGCAAGGCTTGCTGGAAAAGGGCCTGCCCCTGGGTGCGTGTACCCAATCGTGCCCGCAGCAGTTGGTGTCGATGCACTACAGCCTGGAAAGCTCGCAGTTGTCGATCATCACCCAAAACGTCGAACGCACCGGTGATGCGCCGCGTTACTACCAGCAGCCCGAAGGCGGCAGCCGGGGCCTGATCATCAATAATCAGCTCAACCTCAACGGCGGCCAGGACGAAGACCTGGGCGGACGTTATGGCTTGCAGGCCAGCGCCAGCCTGGGTAACTGGACCCAGGTGTTCAACCTGCAACTGGCGCGCCAGAGTGGCGACGAAGAGCAACTGCGCCACGCGATCCATGAGCTGTATACCCAGCGTGAACTGGAAGGCCAGTTTTTGCGCCTGGGGCATTTCACCCCCAATTCCGATGGCCTGACGCGGCAGTTGCGCAGCTTTGGCGCCAGCCCCGACACCGCGCTGGGTGTCATGTATGGCAGCTCTGACAGCCTGTCCATCAACAGCGGCAAACCCAGCGTGTACCCGATCTACGTCACCGCCAACCGCCAGGCCGCCGTGGAGATTTACCGCAATGGCCTGCTGATCAACACTCAGGCGGTGTCGGCCGGCTTGCAGACGTTGGACACGCGCCCCTTGCCCGGTGGCATCTATGAAGTGGAGGTGCGCCTGGTGGAAGACGGCCTGACCGTCAGCACCACCCAGGAGCTGGTGTACAAGCCCAGTAACTGGCGCAACGCCGAAGATCGCTGGCGCTACAACGTGTTCGCCGGGCGTGAAACCAAGTTGTTCAGCAACTGGGACGAACAGGCCAGTGGCGCGATCACCGCCGGCGCCTCCGTCAACTATCTGGTGCATCCACGGGTAATTCTCGGTCTGTCGGCCCGTGAAGTGCGCGAGCAATTGCAATATGGCGGCTCGGCGGACTGGACCGTAGCCAGCAATACCAGTCTCTACGCCAACGTCTACCAGACCCGCGAACACGGCACCGGCATGGACCTGCAAGGGCTCTATAGCTTCGGCGCCACCAACCTGGTGTTCAGCCACAACCGCAGTTGGCTCGATACCCGCGACACCTACGAAACCCTGCCGGACGGCACCCGCCTGCGGCGCAATACCTTCGTGGGGCAAACCAGCAATTCGGCGCTCTCGGTGAACCACCATGTCGACACCAAAAACTCATGGAACGTGCGACTGTCCCACAGCGAAGGCAATACCGAGGGCGCAGGCGTGGACCTGGGCTGGAGCCGTCGCGATACCTTGATGGGCAGCGACGCCAACTGGCGGCTTTCGGTGTTCGACCGTCCCGCCAGCGCCGGCACCGGTAACGAGCGCAATCGCGGCGTCGACCTGAGCCTGAGCCTGGCCCTGGGCAGCGATGGGCGGCAAATATCCGGCAGCATCGGCAGCCGTACCGCCCGTGAAGGGGGGCGCGATAACAACGCCTCGGTCACCTACCGCCAGGACCTCACCGGTCATGTACTGCAAAGCGTCTCGGCCACGGCGATCACCGACACCTACGGGGTGGGGCTGTCCGGCATGGCCAGCTTCGACACCGATGTGGTCAGCGGCGACGGCTTTGTCCAGCGCAGCTCGTTCAACGGTGATATCAGCGGCGGCCTGAACCTGAACAGCACCTTCGTTGCCGGCGCCGACAAGATGCTGCTGACCAGCCAATACCAGAGCAACGGCGCGGGCATGATCATCGACGTCGAGACCGACCTGGACAGCATTGCCCTGCGCGCCGATGACTTCAGTGGCGGCGGCGCGATCCTGCGGCCTGGGCGCAACTTTGTGCCGGTGTCGGCCTACAAGAGCAGCACCGTGAACTTCGACTTTGAAGGCAACCATCCACCGGCCGCCAACATCCAGCCGGCACGCGCCACCTACCACCTGAACAAAGGCGGGGTGGACTACCGAAAAATCACCGTGATGAAAACCGTCAGCGTGCTCGGGCGCCTGCTCGATGCCCAGGGGCAGCCGCTTAGAGGCCACCACGTGATCAACCACGCCAGCCGTGGCGTGAGCGAAGCGGACGGGTTCTTCTCGATGGAAATGAGCGCCAGCGCGCCGACGCTGGAAGTGCGCTACCAGAACCAACTGCTGTGTCAGTTCCGCCTGGATCCGGCCACCACCGCCAATGCAAACGACGTGTTGATGATCGGCGACCTGCGTTGCACGCCGGACACCCTGGCTGAAAACACGCTCAGCGCGCAGACCGCCGGTTGAGTGCCATGACGAGACAACCACGATGAAACGCAGCAATACAGTGATCACACAGATCGGGGCGATGGGCGCGGCGCTGTTGTTCAGTTTGTCGGCGCAGGCTGCGGTTCAGGAGATTCGGGCGACGTTTGTCCCGGATCCGTCTAACCCGATGGTCAACCGCTTTGAGAATAAAACGCCCCAAGGGGGTGTCTGCGTCTCCTTCATGCCTGCACGTTGCAAGGCGTTGGGTATTTTCAGCCTGAGGCTTCCAGGGCTTTCGTTCGTTACGAAAGAGGCGATTGAAGCTAATCATGAAAACCCCCGGCAGGGGTTCATGCTCACCCTACCTTCAGATTGGCGGGATGTGGAGGTGCGCCACAGCACAGGTGAGACGGAAGTCGTCCAGATACGCATTGCCGGTATCGGTGGCAGTTGGAACCTTTCTTATCCACCCGGGGTGAGTGCCTGGGCCCGGCCTGGGGCTAGCTGGCAATCGATGTGGCAATCGGCACCTGCCCCCTGCATGAGTACCAATTTCCTGGCGGCGGGTGCCTCTTATGCCCAGTTTTTCTGGTTGATGCCCGAGGGGGCCGGGGCTTGTGCAAGAACGCCGTCGCTGACGATTCCTTACTTCCGTTGGAGTGGCATTGACTATGTATATGAACTGCGTACCCCCAATCCGTTGAGCATGCGCGCCGGTGAGTACCGTGGCTCGCTGTCTTACTCCATTGGGCGGGGGATGGACTTTGATATGGGGGATGCGCTGATCCCGAGTATCGACACGGTAGCCCTCAACTTTGTCCTGAGCGTGGAACACGCCCTCAAAGTCGACATCCCCCCCGGCGGCAACCGCATCGAACTGATCCCCGAAGGCGGTTGGCAAGCCTGGCTCAATCGTGGCCGCACACCGGCCCGGTTGTACCGCGACCAAACCTTCAAGATCGGCGCCAGTTCGCGTTTCAAGATGCAGTTGGAGTGCTCGATTGTCATGGGCAACACCTGTGGCTTGCGCAACGGCACCGGCGATGAAGTGCCGGTGCAGGTGGCCGTGACCCTGCCCGGCGGCATCGACGGCCAGGGCGACCAGGCGGTGCGCAGGCGCCCGCTGCGCCTGGATGGCAGCGGTACCGAACTGTTCCAGCCGCTGTTCTACGTCAACGACCGGCCCGGCACCCTGCACTTTGAAGTGTTGCGTGACGACATGGCCGAAATGCTCAATCGGCCGGGCAGTACCTACTCAGGTGTGGTGACCGTGATTTGGGATTCGCAGGTCTAGAGCGGCCACGATCAATCAATGACGAGACAACTCACGATGAAACGCAGCAACACATGGATCAAGCAATTGGGGGGCATCGGCGCAGCGCTGTTGTTCAGTACATCAGCGGTCGGTATCACCCGGGAAATCACGGCGGTATTCAGGCCGGACCCAGCTAACCCGATGCAGAACAAATTCGAAAACACCACGCCTCTGAGCACGGTCTGCGCAAACCATATGCCCTCCCGCTGCAAGCAATTGAATATTTTCAGTCTCAGGGCGCCTGAGTTCCGGGCGAGAACGATTGCGCCGGTTTTGGCCAATCATGAGGATGAGCGGCAAGGGTTTATGGTGAAGGTGCCATCCGACTGGCGGGACTTACAGGTCACACATGTCATGACCGGTGAGACCGAAACAGTCCAGATGCGTATGGCCGGTATCGGTACGCCATGGGACGTTCCACGTCCTCCAGGAGTCAGCGCATGGGCGCGGCCGGGTCAGTCATGGCAGTCAGTATGGGCGAACGCTCCGAGCCCATGTGTAAGTACCGGCTTCCTGGTGGCCAGCACTAATGCTGCTGCCTATTTTTGGCTGGTGCCCGAAGGTGCGGGAGCGTGCAGCCGAAAAACTGCGCAGGATCTTTCTTATATAAACCTTGCACAGATGGAGTACGCCTACGAAATCAAGACCCCTAACCCATTGGGTATGTCTTCGGGGCTGTACCGAGGAAGCCTCACCTATTCGATGGGCCCCCGCGCGGACTTTGATTTTGGCGATGTGGTCATTCCCGTGCAGAACGCTATTACGTTCAACTTTGCCTTGAGTGTCGAGCACTCCCTCAGGGTCGACATCCCGCCCGGCGGCAATCGCATCGAACTGATCCCCGAAGGTGGTTGGCAAGCCTGGCTCAATCGCGGCCGCACACCGGCCCGGTTGTACCGCGATCAAACCTTCAGGATTGCCGCCAGTTCGCGTTTCAAGATGCAGTTGGAGTGCTCGATTGTCATGGGCAACACCTGCGGCTTGCGCAACGGCACTGGTGATGAAGTGCCGGTGCAGGTGGCCGTGACCCTGCCCGGCGGCATCGACGGCCAGGGCGACCAGGCGGTGCGCAGACGCCCGCTGCGCCTGGATGGCAGCGGTACCGAACTGTTCCAGCCGCTGTTCTACGTCAACGACCGGCCCGGCACCCTGCACTTTGAAGTGTTGCGTGACGATATGGGCGAAATGCTCAAGCAGCCGGGCAGTACCTACTCAGGTGTAGCGACCGTGATGTGGGATTCACAAATTTAGGTCGGCCCCGCAACAACGGCGGGCCAGGCCCGCCGCATTCAATCAATGAGGTGAAGTAAACATGAAGCGTGCAGTGTTATGGATCGGGTTGTGCCTGTTGTCGCTCACGGCCCATGCCGGGCCGCAGATCAATGTCGGGGTGGTGTACGACTACCTGGAGGGTGAGCGCAGCTCATACCTCAAGCGTGTGTTCAACGGCGGCACCAGCACCGCGTTCGTCAAGGTCAATGTGCTGGAGATTGTCTACAACGAGGACGGCACCTCTAAAGAGGTACCGGTTGGTTCGCAGGTGGACGATAAAGGCGTGACCACCAACCGCGATGGCCTGATGGCCAGCCCGGCGCGCTTGATCGTGCCGGTGAACGGGCGCCAGGGCACACGGCTGTTGTACATGGGCGCGCGGGACAAGGAGCGCTATTTCCGCCTGCGCTTTATCCCCGTGGTGCCGGAAAAAGACGACAACTTCGGGATCAGCTCTGAGGAACAGGCCGAATACAAGGATGACCTGGCTGCCGGGATCAACGTGATGACCGGCTACGGCACGGTGTTTTTCGTGCGCCCCAAGGACACCCGCTTCGATACCCAGATCAATGAAACCCCGGATGAGTACCGACTGCGCAACGCCGGTAACAGTGTGGTGGTGCTGGACGAGTTTCATGACTGTTCGGCGAGCAATGCCACCGACTGCGTGCCGACTACCAAGCACCACATCCTGCCGGGACGCCAGTTGAAATTCGAGAAAAAACCGGGCCGGCGCTACAACTTCGTATTGGTTGAAGGGCAGGGCAAAAAACCGCTGAAGTTCGAAAAACGTAACGGGTGATCATGATGTTCAAGCAACTGACAAGACTCGCTGTGCTGGCCGCCTTGACGGTGGTTGGCACACATGCCGGAGCGATTCAGGAGCGCCATTCCTTTGATGTGTCGGTGACGATCCCGGTCCACGAGGCTTATGTACTGCCATCGGAGCCCGACTGGATGGGCCAGGACCAATTGCTCGCCTGGAACCTGGTGACCTCTGAACTCAGTCGCCTGCGCAAGAACTTCGACGTGAAAAATATCAACGGCGGCGTTGCAGCCCGCTTGGGGGCTGAGCCTTACCTGTTCAATGGGCGCAACCGCATCGACTTGCAAGTGCTGTTCAACCGGGTGCCCCTGACCCTGGACGCCACTGAAGTGGTCAATGCCGATGACGCCCGCGTAGGGCGCCGTGCCGAATTGGACATCGCCGCGATCAAGCCCGAAGGCGGCTACCGGGGCGGGGATTATTACGGCACGGTGCATCTGGTGTTCGATTTCCTGGCGCCGTAATTAAACAACGCTTAAAGGCTGACACAGAACCCTGTGGTGAGCGGGCTTGCTCGGCTACTGTGACGTTTATTGTGTCGTGGATACCTGGCACAAGGTCTGCCCACCGGGTTGCAGATAAGGTGTCAGCCAGGGGGCCATGCCCTTGAGGACCTGTACGGGCAGTGCGGAGGTGAAGGTGAACTGTTGCGCCGAACTGCCCGGCACAAACGCGGTCAGCGTGCCGAAGTGCTGCTCGCCGATGTAGAACACGAAGGTGGCGGTGCGGTTGATCGATTTGGAACTGAGCAGGCGCCCGCCGGCACCGATGGCTTCTATGCGGTTGTCACCGGTGCCGGTCTTGCCGCCCATGATCAGCGGCGTGCCGTCCGCCAGTTTGAAACTACCGGCCACGCGTTTGGCGGTGCCGTCGTCCACCACTTGGGACAAGGCCGAGCGCAAGGCGCTGGCGACTTCACTGGGCATCACCCGTTTGCCCTTGTCGGGGTTGTTCACCAGGCGGGTGTCATAAGGCGTGCCGGCGGCGAAATGCAGGCTGTCGATACGCACGGTCGGTTGGCGCACGCCATCGTTGAGGATGATTCCCACCAATTCCGCCAGGGCTGCGGGCCTGTCGCCCGAACTGCCAATGGCGGTGGCCAGGGACGGTACCAAGTGGTCGAAGGGATAGCCGACGGCTTGCCAGCGTTGATGAATGTCGAGGAAGGCTTCGATCTCCAACATGGTGCGGATGCGGCTGTCCCGGGCGCTTTTGTGGCGGCTTTTGAACAGCCAGCCATACACCTCCTGACGCTCGTGCTCGCTGGCGGCGACGGCCTGGGTGAAGGTGGCGTCGGGGTGGTTGAGCAGGTACCCGAGCAGCCACAACTCCAGCGGATGGACCTTGGCGATATAGCCTTGGTCTGGCAGGTCGTAGGCGCCGGGGCCGTAATCCTTGTAGAGCTTGGCCAGGCGTTCGTCGGTGAGTTTTTCCGGGGCTTTGGTGGGCAGATGGGCGCGCACGAATCGGTTGAAACTGTCCTGATTGGCCTGGGGCAGCAGATAACGGTGCACCGCCGCCAGGCGCATGGCGGTGGGGTGCATGCTGTCGAGGAAGGTGTCGAGCCGGGCCTGGGTGTCTTTATTGCGGTAGCGCTTCCAGAACCGCAGCAGGAAGGTAGTGCCCTCGCGGTCGGCGAACTGGGCCAGGTATTCCTGGCGACGCGGGTCGTTGTCATCCTTGAGCAGCTCGGCGCTGTTGTTGGGGCCTTGATAGGTGCTGTAGCGCACCAGGTCACGCATCAGGCGAATGAACGGCAGGTTGATCGACTCACGCAGGGCCTCACGCAAGGTGGGGTTGCGCCCGTTGTCTTCGTTGCGAAAGTTATTGAAGTGATGCAGGCCGCCGCCGGTAAAAAAGCGCTCGCCGGGGCTGGCCGAATACTGCCGGTTGAGCGCCGCATCGAGCATCTTCGGCAGGCTGCGGTCGCTGTTTTGCGCCAGGTAATCCACGGCCCAGCGCGATAGGCGATCCTGCTCGTCGACGCTGACGGTTTTCAGCGAGGCGGGGGTCTGGTCGGCATAACGGTCGTGCAGCTCGCTGATGATTTGCAGGTAGGTGGTCAGCACCCGCAGCTTGGCGGTGGAGCCCAGTTCCAGCTTGCTGCCTTCGTTGATGTCGAAGGGTTGGTCGGTGTTGTCAGTTTGTACCCGTACCCGTGCGCCGTCGGCGGTCATCTCATAGAGGGTGAAGCTGTAGCGCACTTGCGCGGTGCTGGCGGGCGTCAGCAGGCGCGGGCCGAGCAGGCCGATCTGGCCGGCGAAGGCGGGATCTGCCAGGTGCTTGAGGTAGGCCGTGGCCTGGTTTTGCAGGTCGTCCTGCAAGGTCGTGGTGGCGGACAGGTCAAGGCGGTCCAGGTCGTACAGCGGGCGGTTGAGCAGGGCGGCCAGGCGACTGCGGGCGACGCTGATGCCTTTGTTGGTTTCAATCGGTTGCATCGTCGGCTGTTGCTGCCAGTCGCGATAACTCACCCGGCTGGCCAGGGCGGCGTCCGCCAAGGCCGGTTCGATGACGTTGTTCTGCGTCAGCAGGCGGATATGGCTGTCGGTCAGGGTTTCCAGTTCGGCGTGGCCTTTGGACAGGTAATGGGAAGGCCGACGCTGGGCGATCATCAATGACAACACCTCACGCAGCGCCACACCTTTTTGCGCGAGGTGTTGCGCGGAGTTGTCGGCGAGCAGCGTGTTGGTGCGGTTGAAGTCGGCGCCGTACCACACCCGCAGGCCTTCGGCCATGCCATGTACTTCGCCGTGGCCGGGCACGGCGGACAACGGCACGCTGTTGAGGTAGTCGCGCACAATGTTCTGGCGCGCCTGCAAGGTCTGCGGGCCGTCCTGATACGCGCGCACGCTGGCGGAAAACATCTGGCGCAGTTTCTCGCCGCCGGACAACGTCAGGCCGTCGGGCGAGTGGCGGTATTTTTCCAACTGGGTGGCCAGGGTGCTGCCGCCCGCCGTCTGCCCCGGCAAATGCAGCAGCTTGGCCACTTGTGACCAGGCTGCCTTGGCGAAACGCGGCCAGTCCACCGCCGGGTTGGCTTCAGGTTGCGCCGGGTCGAGCAGGTCGCGGTTTTCGATGAACAGCAGGCTGTTGACCACCACCGGCGGGATCGCGGCGAAGTCCTGATACGACTGGTGTGGATAGGTGAAGCGGTACAGCGGCTCGGCTCGGCAGTCGCTGATCGACAGGCCCGCCTGGATTTTCTCGGCATAGGGCACGAACAGGCCCCGCTCGGTGTACGCCATCAACGGCGCTGAGAACCGCGCCTGACGATCAATCAGGTAATTGCGCTTGAGCAGGCGCGGCAGGAATTCATCCAGGTCGCTGTAGCCCAGGCGTTTGTCGAAGGGGCCTTCACCGGGATAGACCATGGCATCGCTGGGGCCGGGCTCCAGCGTGTAGCCGAGCGTCGCGGCCAGGTGACTCAGTTGCTGCGCCTGCCAATGCGACGTGCGCATTTCGCGCTGGGCGGCGTAACCCGCAGCGATCAGCGCGATTACCAGCAGCAGCCACACCATTCGCCACCGATACAACGGCTTGCGGGGGCGTCGTGGCAATGGCTGTTCATCCAGGCTGTCGGCGGGAGCCGCAGCCTTGGTCGAATCGGTTTGCCATAAAGCGCCCATAGTCGATTGATCCATCCCGGCAGATTGATCGGACTTGATTGAAGTTTAGACGCTGATTGGCGCAGCCGAGAAAATTGTCGGCGTGGGCGGCGCTATCCGGCTACCACAGTCGGGGCGACGGTCTTCCTTAACGTACAGGGTTTATCGGACCCAACTCCGGGGCCGTCATCAGGAAGCCCACCCCATGCCGGAAACACCTTCATTACGTCGCGGCCACATCAAGCAAGTCGTCAGTCTGTTTTCTGACGCCCCAACACTGCGGGAGGTGGCGATCGAGCAGGTACAGGCCACGCTGGATCGACGGTTTGGCAGCTGCAACTTTCTCGCCGAGCGGGTCGCCATCGGCACCCCAACCCAAGCCGACCAGCACCGCTACAGCCGCCTTGCGGACGAGGTCGTGCTGCGCCTCGCCAGCGCACGGCCAGTGCGGTATGTCGAGGGTTACGATCAAGTCTTCTTGCACCAGCGCGAAGTCTATGTGAAGGGTGGCCCGCCATTGGCGGACATTGAAAACCTCGTCAACCAACTCGGGCCGGACCTGGTGGAGGCCTGGCTTGCACGACTGCAGGGCTGGTGGCGCGAGACGCTGCCGGTAAACATGACGCGATGGGGCTATCTGTCCGACGATTGCCTGGCGTTGCTGTATGACAGCTCGCCACCACCGGGCATGGATGCGCAGCAATTCGCCAAGGTTTTTCCAGCCACGGAATTACGTGCCACTCGTCCTGATCGGCAATGGAGCCTTCACGGCGCTTCGTTGCAGGTCTGGACCGTACACGTCCGGCCCAAGGGCACGCTGCAGACTCCGCAAATGCTGCCGCTGTTGATCCTCGACCATCGGTTGTTCGGCGCCGAGTTGCGTACGTTGTTGCTGTTCAGCCTGGCGACGGGCGTTCAGCGGCTTACGCGCCTGGAGGACATCGAGGCGTTGATCCCCGACTACCTGAACGAGCGTCTGGCCGGTCAGGCGCTCGAATGGTTTGCTCAAGAGCCTTGGGGCGATCCGTTCGACGCCCTGGCCGCCAGCTATGCCGAACGCCAGCGGGCGGATGTGTTGGCCATCGACTGCACCGTGCCGCGTACGCCCAGCCAATTCCAGCAGATGCTCGACTATGTGACGGACCCTATGCGTTGGTTCGAATCAGTGCTGACGCCGTTTCAGCAACGGCTGCAGGACCAACTGCCGCTGTGGCTGATCCATGCGTCGACGGCAGACAGCCTGGCCTACGCCCACGCGCTTGAGGTTCTGGTCGTGGCGCAGGCTTCGGCGGGCGGGCGGACTTTTCTTGACGGCATCGCGCCGATTCGGACCTTCGCCGCGCGAGCCCTGACGCAGTGCCTGCACAAGGAGCGCAGGGCCAACGGCGTCGAGCCGGATGACATCAAGCTGACCTACCGGATTGTGACCGCAGCCATGACGCCGGGCGGCTTTGCCAGCGGTGACGTGCGTCACGTGACCCTGAGCCTTACGGACCTGGCCCTGGAAAATCTCGGTGGTTTCCCTCATTCGCCATCAGCGATCACCCTCAAGGGCAATCCCGCGCCTGCCTGGCTGACGGCGACGTTGCTGAAGGGCTGCGTGACCGAAGTGGATGTTGGCCAGGCGTACCCGCAGTTGCTCAAGGACACATTGATAGACGATGGCGCCGAACGGTTGCGCCGCGAAGCGTTGTTTATCCAGCAAGTGCGCGCCCAATTGCCGCTGCTGGCGGTGCAGATGAAGATCAACGCCGAGAACGGCATGACCGAGGCCGGGTATCGCCTGGTGCAGGCCGCCGTGACGCAGCAACCTGAGGCGGCGTTATGGCCGTTGGCATTCAGCGCCACGCCCACGTCCACTCCGGACACGGTGGTGAATATGTATGTGATTGGCGCCCGGCGTTCCGAGTTGGGGCCGCACGTGCTCTACCAACCGTTGTTCAGCCCTTGCCTGCAAGAGTTTGCATCCGCCCAAGCCTTGTTCGAGGCGATCAAGGCACCGGGACCCTTGCAGGACCTGGTGCTGGCCTGGCTGCCTGCGACGCGCCGGGCGGTGTATGCCAATGGCGGTTTTCAGGAGCCGCATGTGCGGCACTTTCTGGCCGGCGATGAGTTCAGCACCCCCGAGCGCCCGGCGCCGGCTCAACTGAGCAAATCCCTGGAGAGCGGTGACCCGTTGCCTCAGGTGTTCGCCGCCACGGTTCAGGCGCTGGTCAGCCTGGCGCAGCGCCAGTCGGTGTCCAACGCCGAGCAGCGTTGGATGACGTTGAAAGAAGCTGGGTGGTTGCTGTTCAACAGCGTTTTGCCCTTTGTCAGGGGGCCGGTGGCGCTGGCGGGGTGGATGGTTCAGGTGATGGACAGTGTCTATCAGGACGTGCACGCCATCAGCAGCGATGACGCGGCAGCCCAGGCCCAGGGGGTCATGGACCTGTTGACCAACCTGGTGCTGATTCTGGCGCATCGGGCGTCGCCCCACGAATGGCCATCGACGCTGGCGTTGCAACATCCGGCCTTCGAGCCGACACCGCCAAGAGTTGCGCCGACGACCGTGGTCCGCGGCCCGCTCGACGTGCCCTTGCGCTCGCCCAGTGGCTGGAGCAATGCACGCGACACCCTCACGCCGCCCCTGCAAGCCCGGCTCGAACGGCTGAGCCTGAGGGCACTGCCCTTGTCTGAGCGATTGCCGGGGGCGCAGGTCGGCGGGCGGCTCGATGGGGTGTTGTTCAACGCCGCCGCACAACCGCCGCAGTGGCAGGTGCCGGTGCGCGGCCATGTGTACCGGGTCAAGGTCACTGATAACAGTGTGCGGGTGATCAGTGCCGATGGTCGCGAGCTGGGGCCATGGCTCAGGTTGTTGGACACTCGCGTCTGGGACGTGGATTTGCGCCTGCGCCTGCTGGGAGGGCAGGCTGACAAGCCGGTGGCTGTGCCGGACACGGCGTCGCGCTACGAGCAACTGGAACGGGAGTACCGTCAATACACTCAGCGTCGGGAAGCGGCGAATCGTGCAATGACCGTGGCTCGTCAGCTGAAATCCAGTGCCGACCCGCGCATCACCGAGCAGCAGCGCGCCATGGCCGCCGACCGATATGCTCAAGAGCTGCGAAACAAGCTGGACGCTTCATTGCTGGAGTTGCAGAGCCTCAAAGGCTTGCGCGCCCTCAAGCCACGCCCGGGCTATGAAGCTGAATTGTCGACGTCGCTTGAGGGGCTGATTCGTAACCTGTGGCAGTTGCAGTCGCTGGCCCGTGATACGACCGCCGCTATCAATGCCAGGATCTTGTCGCTGCTGGACCAGGTGCAGTTCGAGACAGCGGAGGAGGCCCTGTCGGATATCAATCAACAGGCTCACCGCACCTTGGGTGAGTGTATGCGACAGGTGGCAGACAGCAATGAAAATGCCATCGACTTGCGCGTCCGAGAACTCGATTTCCTGCAGGAATTGAAGCGCGTACCCAAGTACGGGGAGAACAAGGCCCGCGCGTTGCTGTTGGACCAGCCGACAGGCCCGACGGTACTGGAGTTGCAGTCATTGCAGGTGACGACCCTGTGGGCGGTGGCGCTCAAGGCCGAAGGGCCGAGGCTGGACGATGATTTCTTCCAAAGCCTGGATGACACGGTTCATCGCGCACGCTGGGCCAGCAGTTCCCTGGCGCAACTGGACGAGCTGGCGCCCCATAGCCCGCAGTTGCGTATCGAGTTGTTGGAGAGCTTCAGCCGCGTCTACGCGCTGACCGATGACCGCATCGAATTCTGGCGAGCGATGGAGCCAGACAAATTCCACCTGGGCTACCTGGATAAATTGCAACGGTTGTTCACTCAACTGCGCGCGCAAACCGAGCGTCAACTGGCCGCCGCCCTGACCACCGCGAACCCTGAGCCGGTCGCTGCCTCGGCCCCTGCTGCCGCCCCTCGTGCGGTACGCAAAAGCATCATCCGCACCCGCAACCAGGACATGTATGTCGCCCGCCTCACGTTGGCGACGGACGAACAGCCGGTCGAGCTGGCCGAGGTGATGGATAACCAGGACACCGTGATCGCTTCGTTTACCCACGCCGCCGATGGGGTGTGGGAGCCCGTCACCAAGCCTGCTCCCAAAGGCGCTGCCCCGCTGCCCAACCTCAACCGTTTGATTGAACAGGGCAAGGCGTTGCAGGGGGCAGTGGAGCAGGCAATTGCCGAAGTGCTGAAAATGGCGCGCAACGCCAACGAGCCCCAGTCGCTGCAGGACATTCTGGAGCAGCGCGCCGACAAGTTGCGCCAGTGTGCCGACGCCATCCACCAACGCCTGCAGCACACCGAGCCGGCCCCCCTGGCGGCTACCCAACAGGCTCGGGCCAGAACCGTGGCCGACGAGTTGCGAGCTGGGGCCAGTCGTTTGTCGGAGCAGGGTTTGCGGGCCCGCCTGAATGCCATCAAGGCGCGTGCGCCCACTCAGTCGGGCCTGGAAGTGCTGGTCAGCCACCGTGAGGCGCGCATTTTGCGCCAAGGCGGGCGGATCGCGCTGGCCGCCAACGCCAATGATTGGTTGCAGACCTATGTGGTGATGGATGTGCACACGCGGCAGGCCTTGTGCTACGGGCACTTTCACTATGAGCGCCAGACCGGGCCGGACGATCATTTCACCGCTGCGCACCTCAAGACACCGGCGCAGCATCGCATGGGCAAACAGACCCAGGCACAGGCCCAGGCTCAGGCTTTTGCCCGCATCCAGGCCGGGCAAGGCGGGCGGGCGGTGCAGACACTGGAGATTCATCGCGGCGAGATCAACCTGAAAATGGCGCGCAAGTTGTTTTTCGACGCGCCGTTGTGGACGCAGGAGTGGTAGGCGCAGGCGTGTATTTGCGTGAAATGGCGCACCATTGCTGTGCGATACTCCAACTGTGCAATCGGATTTACACGGGAACTCCCGCTGAATATTGCCATTTATAGAGTGAAAATCACTGGGTTGAGCTTTTTATACTGCACTCCCTGATCTGGCCCGGCCAGACCGGTTTACCCAAGAAGTGAAACGGGAACCGTACCTCGTGACAGACCCGTCGCGAGGTATCGGAGTCGCAGGCTCATATCCAATAACAAGACGAGGTTGTATCCCTATGCCAGTCGGCAATCACCTGCCCCAGGGCGAGACCGCTTCGGGCGGCCCGCTCAAACGCGAACTGGGCGAGCGGCATATTCGCCTGATGGCGCTCGGCGCCTGTATCGGTGTCGGCCTGTTCCTCGGTTCGGCCAAGGCCATCGAAATGGCCGGTCCGGCCATCATGCTCTCCTACATCATCGGTGGCCTGGCCATCCTGGTGATCATGCGCGCCCTCGGCGAGATGGCTGTGCACAATCCGGTGGCCGGCTCCTTCAGTCGCTATGCACAGGATTACCTCGGCCCGTTGGCGGGTTTTCTGACCGGCTGGAATTACTGGTTCCTGTGGCTGGTGACCTGCGTGGCGGAGATCACCGCCGTGGCGGTGTACATGGGCGTGTGGTTCCCCGATACGCCGCGCTGGATCTGGGCCCTGGCGGCCCTGATCAGCATGGGCACCATCAACCTGATCGCGGTCAAGGCCTTCGGTGAGTTCGAATTCTGGTTCGCGTTGATCAAGATCGTCACCATCATTGCGATGGTGATCGGCGGCGTGGGCATCATCGCGTTCGGTTTTGGCAACGATGGCGTGGCGTTGGGGATTTCCAACCTGTGGGCCCACGGCGGCTTCATGCCCAATGGTGTGCAGGGTGTGCTGATGTCCCTGCAAATGGTGATGTTCGCCTACCTGGGTGTGGAGATGATCGGCCTCACCGCCGGTGAAGCGAAGAACCCGCAGAAGACCATTCCCAATGCCATCGGCTCGGTGTTCTGGCGCATTCTGTTGTTCTATGTCGGCGCGCTGTTTGTGATTCTGTCGATCTACCCATGGAACGAAATCGGCACCCAGGGCAGCCCGTTTGTGATGACCTTTGAGCGCCTGGGCATCAAGACCGCTGCCGGCATCATCAACTTCGTGGTGATCACAGCGGCGCTGTCGTCGTGCAACGGCGGCATCTTCAGTACCGGGCGCATGCTCTACAGCCTGGCGCAGAACGGCCAGGCCCCGGCCGCGTTCGGCACCACCTCCAGCAACGGCGTTCCGCGCAAGGCGCTGCTGTTGTCCATCGGCGCGTTGTTGCTGGGCGTGTTGCTCAACTACCTGGTGCCGGAAAAAGTCTTCGTCTGGGTGACCTCCATTGCCACCTTTGGCGCGATCTGGACCTGGGTGATGATCCTGCTGGCCCAGCTCAAGTTCCGTAAGAGCCTGAGCCCGGCCGAACAGAAAAACCTCAAGTACCGCATGTGGCTGTACCCGGTCAGTTCGTACCTGGCACTGGCCTTCCTGGTATTGGTGGTGGGCTTGATGGCGTACTTCCCGGACACGCGCATTGCACTGTATGTGGGGCCGGTGTTCCTGGTGCTGCTGACGGTGTTGTTCTATGTGTTCAAGTTGCAGCCGACGAACGCGGCGGTGCGTTCAGCGGCCTGATAGCCAGACGGACAACAAAAAGCCCCTTGATCGGGGCTTTTTGTTTTTCAGGCCTGGGCCATTTTTGTAGATTGGTTCAGGCGTTTGTTGAACTCCAGCCAGGCTCCCAGCAAGGCCATCAAGGCAGTGCCTGCCAGAGCGGTCAAAATCTGCATGGCGAACGCATCACCGGCCATGGCGTTGACCATGTCCGCCAACGGTGCCAGCAACACGCCGAGGCAGAACACTTCCAGGGAATAACGGCCCATGCGGCAGGTTTGTTGCGCCAGCCAGTTTTGCGTCCAGCCGCGGCCCGGCAGCAGTTTGGCGGTGACGTAGGCCAGGGCCAGGAAGTGCAGCAACCGCACCGGCGACAGGTCGGTCTTGCTGATGGGGTACAGCCAGTCACTGAGGGCCGATGGCATCCACGCGTCATGGATCTCGGGCCAGCGCCACGACAGGGTGATCACGCCAGCGGCCAGCACATAGGCGGCTGCGGCGAGGAATAACGGCTGCCGGGATAAGGCCTGGTTTTGCAGCGGGCTTGGCCGGCTGGCATGAATCGCCGCTGCGCCGCCGAGCACGAACAGCAACTGCCAGGTGACCGGGTTGAAGTACCACACGCCGTCGGCAATCGCCCGCAGGTTCCAGCCCATCCACGGCGCCAGCAGGTACACCGTCATCGACGCGCCCACCACCAGCCAGGTCTGGCGCAGCAAGAGCGGCAGCACCAGCGACAGGCCGGCCAGCAGCACGATATACAACGGCAACGGGTCCATCAGGTTGGGCTTGAAGCGCAGCAGCAATTCATCGGTCAGCGCCTGCTGCGGGTGGGTGACGAAGTGCGTCAGGCCCATCTCTTCGACGAGGTCGCGGGTTTCCACATGGCTGTTGGCGAAGAACACGATGCCCATCAGCATCGCCAGCAAAAAGATATGCACCACGTACAACACCCAGGTCCGGCGCAGGATCTTCAGGCCAGCCATCCAGTAACCCTCGCGCTGCAGGACCTTGCCGTAGGCCAGCACCGAAGCATAGCCGGCCAGGAACACGAACACTTCGGCGGCATCGCTGAAGCCGATGTTGCGCAAGGTGATTTGACCGAGGGGGTTGTGGGGGACGTGATCCCAGAAAATGAAGATCAACGCCAGGCCCCGAAAAAAATCGATGCGCGGGTCGCGTCCGTTCAGCATGGCAGCGGGCTCTTGAACAAGTAGGTTTATTAAGGACAGGCAGGCGGCGGTGATGTCGTACGCCGTGCGTCGGGCGGGCGCAGGTTGGCGGTATTTGTAAGCAATTGCAAAGGTTGGGTATTACTGAATGTCTCAATTGCGCGCACGACTTACCTGTTAATTCTGACAGTAGACGCTCGATTGGCGTCGTGGCTTGCTGGCAACAGCCGCAACGGGACGACGCAATGAACAGACTGTGGAAGGGGTTCTCCAGCTACACAGCCATAGGTATCGCCAACACGGTGATCCACTGGCAGTTGTTTTTTGTATTGCGCACGGCGTTCGACCTCAGCCAGGCCCTCAGCAACTTCCTGGCGTTTTGCATTGCGGCGTCTTTCTCTTTTTATGTGAACGCGATCTACACCTTTGCCATGCCGGCGTCGTTGCCGCGCTATGGGCTGTTTATGCTGTGCATGGGTGGCCTGAGCCTGGGCGTGGGCTGGTTGGGGGACCGCTGGCGGGTGCCGGGCATCGTCACCATGGTGGTGTTTTCGCTGGTCAGCCTGGTGTGCGGCTTCTTGCTGTCGCGCTGGGTGGTGTTTCGCGAGCGTGAACAATGAGGTTTTCGCTGGTGGTGCCCCTGTTTAATGAAGAACAGAGCGTCGACCGGTTTTACCGCGCCATTCGCCACGAACCGGATTTGTGCGCCCACAGCGTCGAGATCGTGTTCATCAACGACGGCAGCACCGACCGCACTGCCGAACATGCCAAGGCCATTGCCGTGGCTGACTGCGACGTGATGCTGATCAACTTCTCGCGCAACTTTGGCAAGGAGGCCGCGTTATTCGCCGGGCTCGAATACGCCACGGGAGATGCCGTGGTGCCGATCGAACGTGGACTTGCAGGACCCGATAGACGTCATCCCGCAGTTGCTGGCCGAATGGCAAAAAGGCGCCGATGTGGTGCTGGCCAAACGCCGAGACCGTGCCAGCGATGGCTATCTCAAACGCCACAGTGCGTCGCTGTTCTATCACCTGCTCAGTCGCATTTCCTACACCCACATCGAAGAAAACGTCGGTGACTTCCGACTGATGGACCGCAAGGTGGTGGACGTGATCAAGGCCCTGCCCGAGCAGCAACTGTTCATGAAAGGTGTGCTGTCCTGGGCCGGTTTCAGCGTGGCCATCGTCGAGTACGACCGCGCCCCGCGCAGCGTCGGCCAGAGCAAGTTCAACGCGTGGAAATTGTGGAACCTGGCCCTGGACGGCATCACCTCCTTCAGCACTTTGCCGCTGCGGTTATGGAGCTATGTCGGCGGGTGCATCTCGTTGCTGGCGCTGGTGTATGCCGGGTACCTGGTGCTGGACAAGGTGCTGTTCGGCAATGACGTGCCGGGGTATCCGTCATTGATGACGGCGATTTTGTTTCTGGGCGGGGTGCAACTGATTGGGATCGGGATATTGGGGGAGTATGTGGGGCGGATTTATATGGAGGCTAAACACCGGCCCAAATACGTGGTTCGTGACATCGTTCGCCAGAGCGGCGGGCCAGCAGAGATCAAGGAGTAGCTGATGATTGAAGGGTGGCTGAAACCGCTCTCAAACCGGCAGCGGTTGCTGTTTTTCGGCGGCGCAGTGTGGTTGTTCGCCTGGCCGTTGATCCTGGCTGACCATCTCTACCTGGATGACAACTGGCGCGCACTTTCCGGCGGCATGGCGTGGCAAGAGAGCGGACGGCTGTGGGTCGAACTGTTTTATCAAGGGCTGTCCTTTACCCGGGGCGCCCCGGATATTTTCCCGTTGCCGTTGATAGTGGCGATGGTGTTGTTTGCTTTTGCACTGAATACGATGGTGACGCATTTATTCCAGATGCCCACGGCGGCCACATGCCTGGTGGTGTTGCCGATGTGGTACAGCCCTTTTTTCCTGCAAAACCTGTCCTATCACTACGACGGGCCGACCATGGCCTTTGGGGTGGTGGCGGTTATTTATGGGCTGACGTTTCGTCATCGCTCATTGATGCTGCAACAGGCCGTTGGCGGTGTGTTGGTGGCGCTTGGATTGGGTTTTTATCAAGTGGTCATCAATGTTTACATTGGGCTTTGTTGCCTCCAATTGTTCCGAGAAGTGGATCAAAACCCATCATTACAAGCTTGCTTGCTGCTACTGCGCGATCAATGTTTGAAGCTGGTCTGGGGGCTGCTGATATACGTGCTGACAGCTTTTCAGTTCACGGTGGCCGAGCGCAAAGGCTTGCGCGCCTTGGAGGGCGACTGGATAAGGTGGTTGGGCGATGACCTGCTGACGTGTCTGGAGAACGTGTCGCTGTTGGCGCAAGGCGCAAACCGTTGGCTGGCCGGCCTGCTGCTTGCGCTGGCTGCCGGGGGATTTTGCCTGAGCCTCTTTCGTATTTTCAGAAGCGACAACACGTTGCTGCAAAGGCTCATGTTGAGCCTTATGGTCAGCACGGCCTTGGTGACGGCGTTGATTGCGATTCCTGGCCTGGCGCTGGCGTTCAGCTTTTTTGACAGCAATGCCAGGTTGATGATGGGCCTGTCGACGTTTCTGGTACTGGTGTTTTATCTGGCGAGGAACGTACTGGTGCTGGTCGCACAGAAATGGACGCTGTTATTGCTGGTTCCGCTTCTGGCAATGCTGGTGTTTGCTTATGCCTACGGACGGGTGTTGACGGTGCAGAAGGCGTTGGAAAACAGCGTCGTGCATTACCTGTCTTACGACCTTCTAAGCAACCCTCGGCTGGCGGATATCGAGCACCTGCAGATGGTCAACAACTTCAGCAACGACTGGCTCGGCGGTGCAGAGGGAACAATGAAGTTGATGCCAGCCATGAAGTATGTGCTCAACGTCCATGTGCTGCTCTTGCCCGAATTACTCAGCCGCTCGGGCGTGGCAGTGCCGTTTTCGCCGACGCTGGGTTTTGCCTGGTGGAGCCGCCAGCAACAGGGGGAACCCGTGGCCGAGAACCGTTTTTACCGGCTGTACGTGCAGGGCAAGACGGCAGTTGTGGTGATGAAGGATATGGCCGCCGATGGCCACTCACGTTGAAAGGGGACGCCTGTTTGTCAGGCGTCATGTTGGCGTCAAGCCGCTGTCAGCTCATGCGGCTCAAAACTGTCCGCCCGCGCCATCTGCCACATCCGCGAATAGAACTCGCCGTTCACCTCGCCCGTCAGCAACTCCCCTGGCTTGAGGAACACATGCAGTTGCGAGAACAACTTGATCTCGGTCGCCGACATGCGTCGCACCAAATGCTTGGCTGACAGCTGCGACGGATGATCCAGGCCCGCCGCCGCGAGCATTTCTGCCAACGCCTTGAGGGTGTTGCGGTGGAAGTTGAACACGCGCTGGGCTTTGTCCGGTACCACCAGGGCGCGTTGGCGCAATGGGTCCTGGGTGGCGACGCCGGTCGGGCATTTGTTGGTGTGGCAGCTTTGCGACTGGATGCAGCCGATGGCGAACATAAAGCCGCGCGCCGAGTTGGCCCAGTCGGCACCGATGGCCAGGACGCTGGCGATGTCGAAGGCGCTGACGATCTTGCCGCTGGCGCCGAGCTTGATCTTGTCGCGCAGGTTCAAGCCCACCAAGGTGTTGTGTACAAACAACAGGCCTTCACGCAGCGGCACGCCGATATGGTCGGTGAACTCCACGGGCGCGGCGCCGGTACCGCCTTCCTTGCCGTCGACCACGATAAAGTCGGGCAGGATGCCGGTCTCCAACATGGCCTTGGCGATGCCCATGAATTCCCACGGATGGCCCAGGCAGAACTTGAAACCTACCGGCTTACCGCCAGACAGTTCGCGCAGTTGGGCGATGAACTGCATCAGTTCGATGGGCGTGGAAAACGCGCTGTGGCGCGACGGTGAGACGCAGTCTTCGCCCATCAGGATGCCACGGGTTTCGGCGATTTCTTTCGTCACTTTATGCTTGGGCAGGATCCCGCCATGGCCGGGTTTGGCACCCTGGCTCATCTTGATTTCGATCATGCGCACCTGCGGGTTCTGCGCCTGCACAGCGAAACGTTCCGGGTCGAAACGGCCATCGCTGGTGCGACAGCCAAAGTAGCCGCTGCCCAGTTCCCAGGTCAGGTCGCCGCCGTTTTCACGGTGATAGGGGCTGATGCTGCCTTCGCCGGTGTCGTGGGCAAAGTTGCCCAGCTTGGCGCCATGGTTGAGCGCCCGAATGGCGTTGGCGCTTAGGGAGCCAAAACTCATCGCCGAGATATTGAACACCGACGCCGAGTACGGCTGTGTGCATTGCGGGCCGCCGACCATCACACGAAACGTGCTGGGATCGCTCAGCGGCGCCGGGCGCATGGAGTGGCCGATGAATTCGAAGCCCGACTGGTACACGTCGATGAGGGTGCCGAAGGGTTTGTCGGCGGTTTCGTTCTTGGCGCGGGAGTAGACCAGCGAGCGTTGCGAGCGGGAGAAGGGCAGGGCGTCGCTATCGGATTCGAGCAGGTACTGGCGGATTTCCGGGCGAATGGCTTCCACCAAATAACGGATATTGCCCAGGATCGGGTAGTTGCGGCGCACCGCGTGGGGGCTTTGCAGCAGGTCGAAAATGCCGATCAGGCTCAGCACGCCGGTGACCAGGGTGATGGGCCACAGCCATTCATGTTCGATAAAGGGGAGGCTGGCGAGGGTAAAAATGACGCACACAGCAAAAAAGGCGTAGCGGCTTAGCAAGGACAGGCTCATACGGTTTCCTTGGTTCGGACTCTGAGGTCGATGGGGCATTCTGCGCCAGTCCGGAAACCACAAACAACCTGGGGGTTTATTCTTCATATGCCGCCCCGGTCGTTTCTTATTGCAATCGGTTCTCGTTTGGAGGCTTATTTTGTGTTACTGTATAACAATCAAGTCGCAACCAAACGCCCCCGGAGGCCCCATGAAAGCTGGTATCCATCCCGACTACCGCACAGTGCTGTTCCACGACACCGCTGCCGACGTGTTCTTCCTGATCGGCTCCACCGCCGACAGCGATCGCACCCATCAACACAGCGACGGCAACACCTACCCGTACATCCCGTTGGACGTGTCCAGCGCGTCGCATCCGATCTACACCGGCCAGCAGCGCAAGACCCAGGTCGAAGGCCGGATTGCCGGGTTCAACAAGCGCTTTGCGGCGTTTGGGTCGAGTCCGAAAAAAGCCGAGGCGTGAGCATGATGCGGCGGCGTGCCCTACGCCGCCGTCTGCCGAATCGGCAGCACCACGCGAAACCGCGTGCCTTTGCCCAGCTCACTGCTCACGGAGATATCGCCACGGTGTTTTTTGACGATGCCGTAGGAGAGTGACAACCCCAGCCCCGTCCCTTCGCCCACTGGTTTGGTGGTGAAGAATGGATCAAAGATTTTCTGCATGGCCTGCGGGTCAATCCCGCAGCCGTTGTCCGCCACTTCCAGCCACACGTTCTCACCTTCCACGCCGTTGCTGATGGTAATGGTGCCGCGCTCCGGCCCCATGGCTTGCGCGGCGTTGATCACCAGGTTCATGACCACTTGGTTGAGTTGCGAGGCCAGGCATTCGATTTCCGGCAATGGCGTATAGCGTTTGATCACGTCGGCCTTGTACTTGAGCTCGCTGGCGACGATGTTCAGCGTGGAGTCGATGCCCTGCTGCAGGTTTGCAAATTGCCAGGTCTGGTCATTGTCGACCCGCGAGAAGTTTTTCAGGTCCTTGACGATTTGCACCACGCGCCCGATGCCTTCCTTGGACTCCCTGATCAATAGGGGAATGTCGTCCTTGAGAAAATCCAGTTCCAGTTCGGCGCGCAGGGCTTTGAGTTGCTCGCCCTGCGCGAGGCTGTCCTCGGCCAGCCGGTAAGCCTCCAGCATCTGTTGCAGCTGGTTGAAGTAGCCATCGAGGGTGCTGAGGTTGGACGAGATAAACCCCACCGGGTTATTGATCTCATGGGCCACGCCCGCGGCCAACTGCCCCAGGGATGCGAGCTTTTCCGACTGTACCAGTTGGCTTTCCAGTTGCTTGCGCTCGTCGATTTCCACTTGCAGCGCCAGGGTGCGCTGTTCCACCAACTGCTCCAGGTGGGCGGTTTGCAGTGAGGCGCGGCGAGCCATGTCCCATTTGTTGGCCAGGGTATTGGCCATCTGCTGGACTTCGATGTTGTCGAACGGTTTTTTCAGGATCAGCAAACGATCGTAGCCCTGCAGGCGATGCAGCAGGTCATCCCAGGAATAATCCGAATACGCGGTGCACACCACCACCTGCAGGCCAGGGTCGACTTTCCACAACTCTTCGATGGTCTTGGCCCCGTCCCAGCCTTGGGGCATGCGCATGTCCACAAACGCCAGGGCATAGGGCCGGGTTTCTGCCATTGCCGTGGCGAGCAACTGCAGGCCTTCCTCTCCGCCATAGGCCGAGTGCAGCTCAAAGGGTTGTACCGTGGGTTTGCTGGTGTCGCCGAACAGTGCCGACTCCATATCATCCAGCGCCTGGTTCGATTCACCGGTGGGCATCAGGATCTTGCGGAAATCGTCGTGGATCGACGGGGTATCGTCGATCAGCAAAATGCGCCGGTTAGGAGGTTGGTTCATGGCGGGCTTCCGGCAAGGGTCAGAGGAATCGTCAAGGTGAACACTGCGCCCAGCCCCGGCCCGTCGCTGCGGGCGCTGAGCTGGCCGTGCATTTCCACGGCGGCCAGTGCGCAACTGTGCAGGCCGAAGCCGTGGCCCTCCTTGCGGGTGGTGAAACCGTGGGTGAAGATCCGGGTCATGTTCTCGGCGGGGATGCCTTCGCCTTCGTCCTTCACGCTGATCTGCAAGGTGGCGTCGTCCAATTGTTGCACCGCCAGGGTCATCTGCCGTGGCCGGTCGGTGAGGTTGGACATGGCGTATTTGGCGTTGCTGATCAGGTTGACCATGATCAGCAGCAACCGGTGTTTGTCGGCCATGATTTCCGGCACTTGCCCATATTCCTTGACCACTGTGACGTGGTGGCGGCTCAGCGCGCCGGCGTTCATGCGCAGGGCGTCTTCCATCAGGGCGCTGATATGCACCGGCTCCATCAGCGTGGATGCTCCGGCATAGGATTGCTGGGTAGAGACGATGTCCTTGATGTGGTCAACGCTTTTGCTCAGTTGCGCCAGTTCATCGGCCATGCCTTGCTGTTCGATGGCAATGGCCTCCACCAGTTGGTTGAGGTAGCCCGGCAGCAGCTTGCCCTTTTCATCCTGGGTCAGGAAGGTGCCCAGGTCAGCCGTGTGTTCGTTGATCAACTGCATGGCCTTGCCCAATCCCAATGCCTTGCTGCTGCGCAGTTTGCGGGTGACCAGGTCGGCGGAGATATTCACGCTGTTGAGCACATTGCCAACGTTGTGCAGCACGTTGGTGGCGATCTCCGCCATGCCGGCCTGGCGGGCGCTGTCCAGCAGTTCGCTCTGGGCATCCTTGAGCTGCTGGGTGCGCCGTTCCACCCGTTGCTCCAGGGTTTCATTGGCTGCTTGCAAGGCGCGGTTGACCCGGTTGATCTCGGCGAAACTGCGCAGCAGGCGCACCGCCAGATAGAGCAGCAATACCACCAACAACGTCGAGAAGATCAGCAGGTAGAGGTGGTATTGATGGTCGATCAGGTCGGCGGCTTGCTGGTCCTGATTGAGGTGGTTGTTCAGCTCGTCCAGGCGGTCGGCCACAGGGACTGCGGCAATGCGTTCGAGCAGGCCGTTGACCACCGGCTGTTCGCGCAGGATCAGCGAGATGTGGTTGCTGAGGATCTCCACCGGGGCCTGGAACTCGATCGGCAGGCGATCTTTGTTGATCGCCAGCTTGCCCAGGCCCACCAGGATATCGGCGGCGCGCTCGTCGCTGGTGACCTGGGCGAATTCAAGGCTGCTGAGCAGAAGATCGTAGGTGTCGGTGGCCACATCTTGCAGTTGCAGGCGGCCTGCATCGTCAATGCGATTGAACTGCGCCTGGATGTCATCTTCGGCGGTCGGCAAAAACGCCAGTGAGTTGCGCAGCACGGCATTGTGGGATTTGAACTGGTCGACCAACCGGGCTTTTTCCTGGATGGCTGCCTCATACGCCTCTGTGCTGGCCTTCCAGCGGGGCAGGTCTTCGGGGTCGTGGTAAGTCGCGTCACTGCCCAGTTTGGCCCACAGTTGTGTCATGTCCGCGAGCGGCGTAACCAGCGGGTCGTAGTTGTGGGTGAGCGCGATCCGCGCCTTGAGCACTTCGCTGTCCCATTGGGCATTGAGCTGCTTGAGCTGGCGGATCAAGTCCCGTGACTGGGTGTAGGTGGCCGTTTGGTCGCGGGAGGACTTGAGGTAAAGAAATACCAGTGTCGAGGCCAGCAGCAGAGCGATCAGGCCGAGCAAGAGTTGGCTGGTGCGGCGGCGGGTAAGGGTCATAGAGGCTTGCCCGCCCATTCGCCGGTCAAGGTCTTGAGAAACTGGATGATCAGGTCTTTATCTTCCTGGGACGGGTTGCGCCCCAGCTGGTACTTGAACATCACGTCCACCGCCTCGGCCAGGGTCTTGGCCGAGGCGTCGTGAAAGTACGGCGCGGTGACGGCCACATTGCGCAGGCTGGGCACCTTGAACACATGGCGGTCTTCTTCGTCCTTGGTCAGCAGGTAGCGCCCCAGGTCTGATTCGACCGGGTTGCCCCGCGCCTTGAAGTAGTCACCCATCACCCCGAATTTCTGGAACATATTGCCGCCGATATTCACGCCCTGATGGCAGGCGATGCAGCCGTAATCCTTGAAACGCTGATAGCCGTATTTTTCCTGGGTCGTAAGGATGTCGGTGTTGCCCAGCAGGTATTGGTCGAAGCGCGAATTGGGGGTGAGCAGCGTGCGTTCATAGGTGGCCAGGGCGTTTTGCACATTGGCTGCGGTGACGCCGTCGGGGTAGGCCTGTTTGAAGGCGTTCTGGTAGGCGGGCAGGGCGGTTAGATTCTGCACCACGGTTTTCCAGTCGCTGCCCATTTCCGCCGGGCTGATGACCACTTGCTCGACCTGGGCTTCCAGCGTGTCCACCCGGCCATTCCAGAACTGCTTGAAATTCAGGCTGGCGTTGAATACGGAGGGGGTATTGATCTCCACCGGTTTGCCGTCGAAGCCGATGGAGAAAGGCTTGTTGTCAGCACCCCCGGCTTCCAGCTGATGGCAACTGGCGCAGGAGAGCGTGTTATTCACCGACAGGCGTGGCTCATTGAACAACTGGCGGCCCAGTTCGACTTTGGCTGCGTCCAGCACCGGCACTGGCGGCAAAGGCTTGAGCGCCTCGTCCAGGGGGGCGGCCGGCAGTGGCATGCTGAGTCCCACCATGACGGCCAGACCCAAACCATAGGTTGCGACTTCATTCAAGCGAGCACTCCTTGCAAGCGTGGGGCTATTGTCGGGTTATCGGCATCGCACGGCCGACCTGCAGCAACTGGGCGAAATCTTTCGCCGGCACGGCTTTGCTGAACAGAAAACCCTGGCCTTCCTCGCACTCCAGCGTTTTCAGGAAGTCCAGTTGTTCGGTGGTTTCCACCCCTTCGGCGATGATATTGAGTTCCAGGCTCTTGCCCATGCCGATGATCGCCGTGATCAACTGCGCGTCCTGGCTGTTGGTATTCAAGCCGCGTATGAAGGATTGGTCGATTTTCAGCACATCAATGGGAAAGCGGCGCAGGTAGCTGAGGCTGGAATAACCCGTGCCGAAATCATCCAGTGCCAGGCGCACGCCCATGGCCTTGATTCGCTGCAGGATATCCACGGTTTCGTCGACGTTCTGCATCAGCACGCTCTCGGTGATTTCCAGCTCCAGTTGTGCCGATGGCAGGCCTGTTTCCTTGAGAACCGCCGCCAGGTTGTCAACGAAATCGCGCTGGCGAAAGTCGATGGCCGAGATATTCACGGAAACGCGCAAGGGGGGGAGGCCCATCACCCGCCAAATCTGTGCTTGCTCGCACGCCTGGCGCAGTACCCATTGGGTCAGCGGAACGATCAAGCCGCTGTCTTCAGCCACCGCAATGAAATCAGCCGGGTTGACCCACCCCGAGCGCGGCTGGAACCAGCGTATCAGCGCCTCCGCACCGACAATGTTGCCGGAAGCCAGGTCCAGTTTTGGCTGGTAATGCAACACAAATTCATCGCGTTCCAGTGCCTGTCGTATCGCGCTTTCCAGGTTTTGCTGGTGCTGGGCGCGCAGGTTCATGTCTTCGGTATAAAAACTGAAATTATCCGGGCCGCGTTCCTTGCTGGTGTGCATGGCGGTTTCGGCATGCTTGATCAGCTCTACGGCGTTGCCGCTGTCATTCGGGTAAATACTGATGCCCAGGCAGGCGGTGACGCTCAGGTCATGCCCCGCCACATGGCGGGTGGCGCTGATAGTTTTAAGCAGCTTCTGGGCAATGTGCTGGGTTTGCTGAGGATGCTGGACATCGTTGAGCAGGATCACAAACTCGTCGGTGCCATAGCGAAACACCGAGTCCGACGCACGCACTGCCGCGATCAGGCTTTGGCTGACCTGCTGGAGCACTTCGTCGCCTACCGGATAGCCCAGGGCGTTGTTGATACGTTTGAATCGGTCCAGCCCGATAAACATCACCGCCAATTGCGTGTCATGTCGACGGCCCAGAGCAATGGCCTGGGTCAGGCGGTCGCCCAGCAGCGTGCTGTTGGGCAACTGCGTGAGCGCGTCGTATTGAAGCAGGTGCGAGACCTTGAGCAATTCCTGCACCCGTTCTTCGATGGTGCGCTCCAAGCCAAGCATCTTGAGCGCGACGTCCTGGGCGAGCTGCCATTTCCAGGTCAGCGCGCTGGCCATCTGGCGGATCTCCAAGTGGTCGAAGGGTTTTTTCAGGATCAGCAACTGGTCGTTGTATTTCAGCCGTGCCTCGATGGCTTCGAAAGAGTAGTCGGAGTAGGCCGTACACAGGGCGATCTGCAAGTTGGGATCGGCGTTCCACAGCTGTTCGATGGTGTGCAGGCCATCCCAGCCGGGCGGCATGCGCATATCAATGAACACCATGGCGTAAGGCGCGTTGGCGGCCAGGGCCTGGTTCACCAGCTCAAGGGCTTCCTGCCCCTGGTAAGCAGAGTCGAGCACAAATAACTGGCGCGGCGGAGCGGCTGTGGTGCCGAACAGGGTTGCTTCGAGGCTGTCCAGGGTCTTTTCGTCGTGTACAGCCGGGCAGAGAATCTTGCGAAAGTCTTCATGGATCGAGGCCGTATCATCGACGATCAGGATGCGACGGTTGGCCCGCCCTGAGCTCGGGTTCATGGCGCTCTCCTCACCTGCAAAGGGTTCGACGGCATAACGATTCCTTCCCTGGTTCCATTGCTGTGCGGGGCGCGGACCTGCTGTGTCAGCATAGTCGGGTTCCCTTGAAATTGGCGGCCAGTTGGCGTCAAATCAACCCCGCGCGTTAAGCGAGGCAAGACGGCTTGGCACAAGGGTTCAATTTAGCTCAACTCAGTTTAATTGGAAGGCGCAGCACGCATGGATGAACAACTGGCTACGAAACCCACAGTCTTGCTGGTCGACGATGAAGAGTCGATCCTCAACAGCCTGCGCCGCCTGTTGCGCGGCCAGCCATTCGATGTGGTGCTCGCCGGCAGCGGTGCCCAGGCCCTGGAAATCATGGCCGCCCAGCCCATCGACCTGGTGATGAGCGATGCACGCATGCCCGGCATGGACGGCGCGCAGTTGCTGGCCGAGGTTCATCGCCTGTACCCCGCCACCAGCCGCATCCTGCTCACCGGTTATGCCGACCTGCCGACGATCATCAAGGCGATCAACGAAGGGCAGATCCACCGCTATATCGGCAAACCCTGGAATGACGAGGAACTCAAGCTGATCCTGCAACAGGCCCTGGAGCATCAGCGCCTGGAGCGCCTGACGCATCAGCAGAACGAGCAGCTCAAGCTATTGAATTCCACCCTGGAAAAGCGCGTGGTGGCACGCACCAGTGAGCTGCAACAGACCGCCGACATGCTCGACCTGGCCTACGACGAACTCAAACGCAGCTACGTGACGGGCACCGAAGTGTTTTCGCTGCTGGCCAACCTGCGTTTACCCAAGGACAAACAAACCAACCGCCCGTTGATCGATCTGATCCGGGTCTACTGCGCCGCCCAGTCCATGGACGAAGCCAGTACCCGCGACCTGGCCATGGCGGCGGCGCTGTACAACATTGGCAAGCTGAGCTGGAGCGACAGCATGTTGGTTGAGCCGGCCGACAAGCTGCACAGCACCGATCGCGAGCGTTACCGCGGCTATCCGGCGCAGAGCGAATCGCTGTTGATGACGCTGGAGCCGATGAAGGATGCGGCGCGGATGATTCGTCATCATCAGGAGCGCTGGGATGGCAGCGGTTTTCCCGACCACCTCAAGGGCGAAGCGATTCCCTTCGGTGCTCGCCTGCTGAAGCTGGCAGTGGACTTCATCGAGTTGCAAAAAGGCCTGATCCTCGAACGGCGCCTGAACAGTGATGAAGCACTGTTATATATCCGCAAATATGCCGGCCGCCTCTATGACCCAGAGCTGATCGAGGACTTCGTCCAGGCCTGCGCGGCGTTTCTCAGCGACGTGACCTTGGGCGATCCGACCGTCAAGGTCTTGAGCACCCGTGAGCTGGCCGCCGGGATGGTCCTGGCGCGCAATCTCAATGCCGACAACGGCATGCTGCTGCTCAACGCCGGCAAGGTGCTGAACCTGCCGCTGGTGGACAAGCTGATTGCTTTCGAGGCGATGGAAGGGGCCAAGTACAGCGTATTTATCAAGGAACCGGAGGAGGCGTGAGCCGCGTTCCATTACTGTTCACTCTTTTGACTTCAAGGCTTTTATTTCATGTCCACCACTATCCGCATCGCCGCTGCCCTTTTGATCGGCGCTGACGGCCGAACCCTGCTGGTGCGCAAGCGCGGCACCCAGGCCTTTATGCAGCCCGGTGGCAAGATCGATGCCGGCGAGCAACCGGCCGAGGCCCTGGCCCGGGAACTGTTTGAGGAGCTGAACCTGCGTATCGATCCCAACGCGGCCGCCTATCTTGGCAACTTCTCTGCCCCTGCGGCCAACGAGCCGGGGTTCACCGTGGACGCCGAGTTGTTCCAAGTGCAGATTGACGTGCCCGTCGCCCCTGCCGCCGAAATCGAAGAAGTCTGCTGGATCGACCCTGCCGGTGATGGCGGCCTGGTCCTGGCGCCGTTGACGCGTGATTTGATCCTGCCGTTCTATCGCTCATCGCTGACTACCACTGCCTGATGCACAGGCTCAAGGACTGACCCGTGATCCCACTCAACGACTTGCTGATTTTCGCCGCCGCGTGCCTGCTGATGGTGCTCACCCCCGGCCCGAACATGATCTACCTGATCTCCCGTTCGATCTGCCAGGGCCGCAAGGCGGGCATGGTGTCGTTGCTCGGTGTGGTGGCGGGGTTCTTTGTGCACCTGTTCGCGGCGGCGGTCGGTTTGACGGCGGTGTTTCTCGCGGTGCCGATGGCCTATGAAGTGCTCAAGTGGGCTGGCGCGCTCTACCTGCTGTGGCTGGCCTGGCAAGCGGTCAAGCCGGGCGCACGCTCGCCGTTCGAGGCCCAGCAATTGCCGCCGGACTCCACGCGCAAACTGGTGACCATGGGCTTTCTTACCAGCGCGCTGAACCCCAAGATCGCGGTGTTCTACCTCTCGGTGTTCCCGCAGTTCATCACCCCGGAACACGGTTCGGTGTTTACCCAGAGCCTGATGCTGGGCTTCACCCAGATCAGCGTGAGTTTCCTGGTGAACATGCTGATCTCGCTGTTTGCCGCCTCCATCGCCGCGTGGTTTATGCACAACCCCACTTGGCTGTCGGTGCAGCGCTATTTCATGGGCTTTGTCCTCGCCGCCCTGGCCGTCCGGCTGATGGTTGAGCAACGGCGCAGCGCATGAACATTCGCGCACTCGGGGCGGCTGATGCACAGGTGTATCGGGCCTTGATGCTGCAGGCCTATGAGGTTTATCCACAGGCGTTTACCTCCAGCGTGGCCGAGCGCGCATTGATGCCGCCGAGCTGGTGGGAGAAGCGCCTCGACAACCCGTTGGATCGGCTGCTGGGCGGTTTCGAAGGGGATGAACTGGCGGGGATTGTCGGCCTGGCGTTCGAGCCTCGGGAAAAGGCGCGGCACAAGGTAACGTTGTTTGGCATGTACGTGACCGAGGCTTATCAGCGCAAGGGCTTGGGCCGACGCCTGGTGGAAGCGGCGCTCGATGAAGCGCGCCAGCACCCGCGCCTCAAAGTGATCCAGCTGACCGTCACCGCCGGCAATGATGCCGCGTTTGCGTTGTACCAACGCTGTGGGTTCGTTCAATACGGCCTGGAGCCGCTGGCGGTGCGGGTGGGCGTCGCATATTTCGACAAGATCCACATGTGGCGTGAACTGAAGACCGACTGAGATCTACCTGTGGGAGCGAGGGCTGGTTTGATCAGCGAACTGCGCTTACCCCGTCCAATGTCGAAAACGATGTGTCCTTGGCCGTAAGCAAAAAGTCGCGCATGTACGGCGCATCCAGCATGTCCGCACGAATCCCCGCATACAGCGTCGCAAACAAGCCTTTCTCACCCAGGCGCTTGGCCTTCACGTAGCCACGCGAGCTGTATTCATGCAGCGCCCAATGGGGCATGCCGCACACGCCACGGCCGCTGGCGACCAGTTGCATCATCATCACCGTCAGCTCCGAGGTCCGCACCTGGGCCGGCTCGATGTCGGCGGGTTCCAGGAAGCGCGTGAAGATGTCCAGGCGGTCGCGCTCCACTGGGTAGGTAATCAGGGTTTCGGGCAGCAAGTCTTCAGGCACGATGAACGACTTGTTCGCCAGCGCGTGCTGGTTGGCCACGGCCAGCATGGCTTCGTAGGTGAACAGCGGCACATAAGTGATGCCCGGCAGTTCCAGCGGGTCGGACGTGACTACCAGGTCCAGGTCGCCACGGGCCAGGGCCGGCAGCGGGGCGAAGGCAAAACCCGACGCGAGGTCCAGCTCGACTTCCGGCCAGGCGTCGCGGAACTGGTCGATGGTCGGCATCAGCCACTGAAAGCAGCTGTGGCATTCGATGGCCATGTGCAGGCGCCCAGCGGTGCCACCGGCCAATCGTGCGATGTCGCGTTCGGCGCCGCGCAGCAAGGGCAGGGTGGCGTCGGCCAGTTGCAGCAGGCGCAGGCCGGCGCTGGTGAAGCGTAGCGGCTTGGTCTTGCGCACGAACAGCTGCATGCCCAGGCGCTCTTCCAGCTCCTTGAACTGGTGGGACAGCGCCGATTGCGTCAGGTGCAGGCGCTCGGCGGCTTCCACCAGGCTGTCGGCTTCGCGCAGGGCGTGCAGGGTCTTGAGGTGACGGATTTCGAGCACGGGCTCTCCATGAAGACAATTTGTGACGAAGTTGAATAGCGTGAGTTTGTCTCATGTTGCAAGGCGTGTCGACCACGACCACTGGGCACTCTTCATCAAACTGTCATACAAGTGTGGCAGCGCGCTTGAACAAACTTCATCAGACTCGCGCTCTACTGGGGTTCTGCGTTTCGGTGTTTTTCATGCGCGTGTTGCTTTTACTGGCCGCCTTCTGGTTTGGCCTGCCGTCTTTTGCGGCGTCTCGATGTGATGTCAATGTCCCGACCCAAACGGTCGACCTGGAAACGGTGAGCATCGCCTACCAGAGCATCGGCCGTGCGTCCGATCCGGCGTTGCTGCTGGTGATGGGTCTGGGTGGGCAATTGATCCATTGGCCGGACGAAGTGGTGGAAGCCCTGTGTCAACAAGGCTTCAGGGTGATCCGCTATGACAACCGCGATGTCGGCCTGTCTACCTGGCGCCAGGCGCCGGCCAACGCCAATCTCACCTTTGAAGTGCTGCGCTACAAGCTCGGCTTGCCGGTGGCGGCGCCGTACACCCTGACCGATATGGCCGATGATGCACTCGGGCTGATGAGCGCGTTGCAGATCGAGCAATTTCACGTGCTCGGCGCGAGCATGGGCGGCATGATCGCCCAGCATTTGGCGGCCATGGCACCGCAGCGGGTGGAGAGCCTGACCCTGATCATGACCAGCTCCGGCGCCGAGGGCTTGCCGGCACCGAGTGCGGCGTTGGTGCAACTGTTGTCGAGGCGCGGCGCGCCCAATCGCGAGGTGGCCCTGGAGCAACAGGCCGATCTGCTGGCCGCGCTGGGCAGCCCGACGATCAAGGATGATCGCCAGGCGCTGCTGCACCAGGCGGCGCTCTCTTACGACCGTGCCTTCAACCCGGAGGGCGTGAAGCGCCAGATCATGGCGATCCTCGCCGAGCCCAGCCGCGTACCGCTGCTCAACCAGTTGCGCGTGCCGACCCTGGTCGTCCACGGCACCGCCGACCCGTTATTGCCGGTGATGCACGGCGTGCACCTGGCGGCGCATATCCAGGGCAGCCAATTGAAGCTGATTCCCGGCATGGCCCATCGTTTCCAGGAGGCTTTCAAGGCGCCGCTGTTGACGGCGGTGTTGCCGTACCTGCAAGCCCATCGTGAAGACGCGGCCCATTGGGCACAGATTGATCAGGTGGCGCCTGCGAAGCTGTTGTGAGGTGGTGTATCGTGCAACCTTTGCGGCGTATGACTGCCAACGAGGTTGCCTACCATGAGTACTCCCCTGAAAATCGATTTCGTCAGTGACGTGTCCTGCCCCTGGTGCATCATCGGCCTGCGTGGCCTGACCGAAGCCCTCGACCAACTGGGCGCCGAGGTGCAGGCCGAGATCCATTTCCAGCCGTTCGAACTGAACCCGAACATGCCTGCCGAAGGGCAGAACATCGTCGAGCACATCACTGAAAAATACGGCTCGACCGCCGAAGAATCCCAGGCCAACCGTGCGCGCATCCGCGACATGGGCGCCGATCTGGACTTTGCATTCCGCACCGATGGCCAGAGCCGCATCTACAACACCTTCGACGCCCATCGCCTGTTGCATTGGGCCGGGTTGGAAGGCTTGCAGTACAACCTCAAGGAAGCGTTGTTCAAGGCCTACTTCACCGATGGCCAGGACCCGTCCGACCACGCCACCCTGGCGATCATTGCCGAGAGCGTCGGCCTGGATATCAAGCGCGCGGCCGAGATTCTCGCCAGCGATGAATACGCCGCCGACGTCCGCGAGCAAGAGCAGCTGTGGACATCCCGTGGCGTGACGTCGGTACCGACCATCGTGTTCAACGACCAGTACGCGGTCAGCGGTGGTCAGCCGGTTGAGGCGTTTGTGGAGGCGATTCGCCAGATCATTCGCGAATCCCAGAACTGAAGCCGAGCACAAATCAAAATGTGGGAGAGGGCTTCCCCCTCCCACAAATATCTCACTGGCCCGCCCCTTGCATTGACCCCCTAAAGCCATAGGGGACACATGACCTTGAACATTCTCGACCTCGATCACAGCCTCACGGCCCAGGCGCCGATTGCCCGGCGCCTGGCCAGTGGCCGTGCTACCTGCATCGACCTGCTCGACCTGGGCCCGAAGCTGCGCCTGTGGTCCACCGCAAAAACCTGGAAACGCTTCACCGAACGCCTGGCCCGACGGCCACGGCCTACGGATGCGCGACCGGAAATCCTGTTTGTCGGCTCCGGCGATTATCACCACCTCACGCCGGCCTTCCTTGCCGATCTCAAAGAACCCATCAGCCTGATCCACTTCGATAACCACCCCGATTGGGTGCGCTTTGCGCCCAAGCGACACTGCGGTTCGTGGGTCAACCGCGCGCTGAAGATGCCGGCGATCAAACGCATCGTCACCCTCGGCCCGTGCAGCGATGACTTGCACAACCCGCAGCTGCGCGGCGGCAACCTTGGCGCCCTCAAGCGCGGGCAGTTGCAGCTGTTTCCCTGGCAGCATCCGCCGTCGAAAGTCTGGGGCCGGGTCGGCGATGGCGCGGGTCACCAGCAGCAGGAAAACCACCTGCACTGGCGCAATCTGGCGGAGCTGGACTGGGCCGCGTTCCTTGAACAGATGATCAGCAGCCTGCCCACCGAGGCGATCTGGATCACCATCGACAAGGACGTGCTCGCCAGTGAAGACGCGGCCACCAACTGGGACCAGGGCGGCATGCGCCTGACCCACTTGCTCCAGGCCCTGCGCGCGCTGGCGGCACGCAAACGGATCATCGGCATCGACGTGTGCGGCGAGTTCGCCACGCCGGCGTTCAGCAATGCGTTAAAGCGTTGGGAAGCCAAGTCCGACCAGCCGCCAGTGGGGCGCTGGAGCCCCGAGGATTTGCAGCGCAATGCGGCCACCAATGAAGCCCTGATCGACCTGTTTGAGGAGCTGTTCCCGTGACCTTGACCGTGGTGTTGCTGGTGGCGTTTTCCATCGTGCTCGATGTGATCGGCCAGTTGTGTTTCAAGCTCGGCCTGGACCGTTTGCCGGAGTTGGAAGGCGGCTTTCGCCTGAACGCATTCTGGGGCCAGGTGTTTAATGCGCCGTTACTGTGGGCGGGGATCGGTGCCTACGTCATCGAGTTTTTTATCTGGCTGGAAGCTCTGTCCCGTGCGCCGTTGAGCCTGCTGTTTCCAGCCGCCGCGCTGGCGTATTGCGGGGTGGTGCTGGCAGGCAAAGTGGTGCTGGGTGAAACCGTCAGCCGCCGCCGCTGGCTGGGCACGTTGGTGATTACCTTGGGGGTGATGCTGGTGGCGATTGCCGGGAGTCAGGCATGAATGCGCACGCATGGTTGCATGGGCGTTTCGGCACCGTGGTGCTCTGGGCCTTACTGATCTGTACCGAGAGCGCCGGGCAGTTGTTTACCAAAGTCGCCGGTGACCAACTGGGGCAGATGGATTTCAACCTGCAGTGGCTGGCCGATGTGGCGCGTAACCCA
The DNA here is from genome assembly GCF_056688935.1 of Pseudomonas arvensis. Taxonomy (NCBI): domain Bacteria; kingdom Pseudomonadati; phylum Pseudomonadota; class Gammaproteobacteria; order Pseudomonadales; family Pseudomonadaceae; genus Pseudomonas; species Pseudomonas arvensis. Next base: position 1,243,586 of record NZ_CP162038.1, read on the forward strand.
GGGATTCTGGCGGCGATTGCCTGCTACATCGGCGCGTTTTTCGTGTGGATGCTGATCCTGCGGCGCAGCAGTCTGTCCTTGGCGTTTCCGCTGAGTTCACTGGTGTTTGTGGTGGTGCTGCTGGGGTCGTGGCTGGGGCTGGGGGAACATATCAGCCCGCTGCACTGGGCAGGCGTTGCAGTGATTATCGGCGGGATAGCGCTGCTGGCTGAGGGCGAAGAAAACTGAGATAGGCCATGAACTGCAGGCCAAGGTGGGAGGGGACAAGCCGCCTCCCACATTTATATCTCCATGCATCAGGTGAATCAGTCGAAGGTGTAGCTGATCGCCGTCTGCACCTGGCCCTGGTTCACCTCACCGGCCTGCCTGACGATACTGCTGTCCGCCGCCGAACCCACCAGATGCACCCAGCTGGCGCTGGTCAGCAGTGACCAGTTGGGCGCCAGGGGGAACTGGAAGCTCTGGCTCAGGGTGATGTTCTGGAAACCGCCGCTGGCGTTGTAGGCCTTGAAACCCGTGGCCGCCGCCTCGTTTTCATCCACCCCGAAATACGTCTGGGTCTGCCGCGCATCCGCGAAGTGCGCCACCAGCCCACTGCTGCCAATGATCCCACCGCCCAGGGGATAGCCCAGCTCGCCGCCGACCTTGCCCAGCGCGCCGCTCTGGGAATGACCACCACCGACAGCCTGGCCCAACTGGGCATAGACCCGCCAGAAGTCAGCCGGAGCGTATTGGATGAACCCGCCTATTTCAGCCATGTCCGACACGTTGCGCAGGCCCTGCAACGAGCCGTTGGAGGTGCGCCCCTGCAGGTAATTGATGTACGGGCCGGCGCTGAAACCGTTGGTGTTCAGGGCGCTCCAGCTCAAACCGTCATCGGTGCCCAGGCTCACGTTGCCCCAGTCCAGGTCGAGGTAGGGGACGGGCCGGGTTTCGTAGCGGCTGCCGGTCGGGTCGTGGGGCTGGTAGCTGACGCCTGCGCCGACGTCACCGCTGATGCCTTCGGCGTGGGCGGCGAGGCTCAGTAAACCGGCGAGTGCCGCGCATGTGATCCTCAACATGGTCACAGTTCCTAAGTGAATACACGCGCATGAACGCGCAAACCCCCGGCCCCACGCAAGCACTCATCTTGTTTGTAGCAAGCTACAAAAATTGTAGCTTCCACGACACATTGCGCCTCCCGCGCCCAGCCCCGCTGGGCTTCAGCCACTTGGCACACTCCCTGCTCTACCCCTGGTGAACGCGCAGACAGCGCACTCCATCAAGGTAACCACAATGATTGACTGGCATATCGTGTGCGACTTCGACGGGACCATCACCCCCACCGATGTTATCGACAACGTCCTCCAACGCTTCGCCGGCCCCGAGTGGGAAACCATCGAGCAGCAATGGCTGGATGGGCATATCGGTTCACGCGAATGCCTGAGCCGCCAACTGGCGTTGATCAAGGCCACCCCCAGCGAGTTGCTGGCGTACTTCGACAGCGTCGAGATCGACCCGGACTTTCCGGACTTCGTCGATCACGTGATTGGCCTCGGCGCGTCCATCGAAGTGGTCAGCGATGGTATCGAGCAAGGCATTGCGCGGATCCTGTCGCGCAACTACGTGACCTTGCTGCCGATCCTCGCCAACCGCCTGCGCCAGGTCGACCAGAACAGCTGGCGCATCGATTTCCCGTATTCCAGCGACGCCTGCCGCGCCGCGTCCGGCAACTGCAAGTGCAAATCCACGCCGCGCAACAAGCGCGTGCTGGTGATCGGCGACGGCAAGTCCGACATGTGCGTGGCCTCCACCGCCGACTTCGTGTTCGCCAAGGGCAGCCTCGCCGAGTACTGCGTCGCCCACCAGATTCCCCATGCGCGCTTCGACAGCTTTGCCCAAGTGCCTGCGCTGCTCGCGCAACTGCCTCAGGGCATTGCCGCCAACGCGACCTCCTTCACTGCCGACACACAGGAAATTTTCCACCATGTCTGATATCCGCATCGCTACCGCCGAAGACCAGATCCTCCTGGATAAAGAAGCCAAGTACTGCTCCTACGGCGACACCGTCCACTACATCGAGCCGCCGCGTATTTTCAGCCGCTGCGAAGGCTCCTACGTGTGGGACACCGAAGACCAGGCCTACCTCGACCTGCAAATGTGGTACTCGGCGGTCAACTTCGGCTATGCCAACCCGCGCCTGAACAACGCGCTGAAACAGCAGATCGATACCCTGCCGCAAATCGCCAGCCAGTACCTGCACAAGGGCAAGATCGAGCTGTCGGAAATGATCGCGGTGGACGCCAAGAACAAGTTCGGGCTGGACGGGCGCGTGCACTTCAACGTCGGCGGTTCGCAGTCCATCGAGGATTCGCTGAAAGTGGTGCGTAACGCCAGCAACGGCAAAAGCCTGATGTTCGCCTTCGAAGGCGGTTACCACGGGCGCACCCTCGGCGCGTCGTCGATCACCTCCAGTTTTCGCTACCGTCGCCGCTATGGCCACTTCGGCGAGCGCGCCAACTTTATCCCGTTCCCGTACCACTTCCGTGGCCCCAAAGGCATGACGAAAGAAGAGTACGGCAGCCAATGCGTGCAGCAATTCGCACGTCTGTTCGAGACCGAATACAACGGCGTCTGGGACCCGAAAACCAACCAGTGCGAATATGCAGCATTTTACGTCGAGCCGATCCAGGGCACCGGCGGCTACGTAATCCCGCCGATGAACTTCTACCGTGAGCTCAAGCACGTGCTCGACCAGCACGGCATTCTGATGGTGTCCGACGAAATCCAGATGGGCTTCTACCGCACCGGCAAGCTGTGGTCGATTGAGCACTTCGACGTGCAGCCGGATGTGATCGTGTTCGGCAAGGCCCTGACCAACGGCCTCAACCCACTGGGTGGCATCTGGGCCCGTGAAGAGCTGATCAACCCGAAGATCTTCCCGCCAGGCTCGACCCACTCCACCTTTGCCTCCAACCCGTTGGGCACGGCGGTGGGCCTGGAAATGTTCAAGATGACCAACGAAGTCGACTACGGCGCAATGGTCATGGCCAAGGGCAAATACTTTCTGGAGGGCCTGCAGGATTTGCAGAAGCGCTTCCCGATCATCGGCGATGTCGACGGCCTGGGCCTGGCGCTGCGCTGCGAAATCTGCGGCCCGGACGGCTTCACGCCGGACAAGGCGACCCTGGACTACATGGTCGAAGAAGGCATGAAGGGCGACATGGTGGTGGATGGCCAGAAACTCGGCCTGATCCTCGACGTGGGCGGTTACTACAAGAACGTGATCACCCTCGCGCCGTCCCTGGAAATCAGCTACCCGGAAATCGACCTCGGCTTGCAGCTGCTTGAGCAACTGCTGGTGCGAGCGACCACGCGGTGAGCCGGGCAGAGATCGACCTCGGCGAAGGTGATGCCGGCTTCGTTCTCGGTGAAGGTCCGGTCGGGATCCTGTTGATCCACGGCCTGACCGGCACTCCGACCGAACTGCGCCAGGTCGCCAAGGGCCTGGCCAAGGCGGGCAATTGCACGGTGTACGTGCCCACCCTGGCCGGGCACTGCGGTGATAACAGTGACCTGCAGGCCACTGGCTGGCGTGACTGGTATGAAGGCGTGCGCAAGACGTTTGTACAGATCAAGCAGCGGCATGGGCAGGTGTTTGTCGGTGGCTTGTCCATGGGCGCGGTGATGTCGATGTACCTGGCCTCCGAGCATCCGGGCCAGGTCGCCGGCCTGCTGATGTATTCCACCACCTTGAAGTACGACGGTTGGAGCATCAGCAAAATGGCGTTTATCACGCCGTTGCTGATCCGCATTCCTTTCGGCGTGCGCTTGTTCCGCTTCACCGAGAAGCCGCCGTACGGCATCAAGAATGAACGGCTGCGGGCGATCGTCGAGCGGCAGATGAAGGAGGGCGAGAGCAGCGAAGCGGGGTTGTTGACCATGGAAGGCGTGACCGTGCGCGAGTTGCACTGGATGAACGCGGTGGTCAAGAAACGCATGCCCCGGATCAACGTGCCGGCGCTGGTGCTGCACTCCATCGAGGACGACATCACCAGCCGCTGGAACGCCGATTACGTGGAGCGCCACCTTGGCGGGCCGGTGACCAAGATCCTGCTGGATAACTGCTACCACATGATCACCGTCGACCTGCAATACCGGCGGGTGATTGAGTTGAGTGCTGACTTCATCAGCCGGCAAGTTTCCTGTGGTGAGCAGTGCTGTTGTGGTGAGCAGGCTTGTTGTGGTGAGCAGGGCTGTTGTGGTGAGCAGGCTTGCCCTGCGCTGGGTGGCGAAGCCGCCCCAAAACCTGCCATTGCGGTCTAGCTGGAGAAACTCATTACCTGGATTGGGGCTGCTTCGCCACCCAGCGCGGGCGGTGCGACGATTCGACAAGCCCGCTCACCATAAGAAGCCCCATTCACTACAAAAGCACTTTCACCACAACAACTCCAACTGGAAGCCAATGTGATCACCACCCAAGCCTTCCCCACCATCCGGGCCCTCCAGCGCAGTGCATGGAACGATTGTTTTCCGGGTGCCCTGGAGGACTGGGACTATTACGTCGCCGTGGAAAACGCCGCCATCGATGATTTCCAATGGCGCTACCTGGCGGTTTACGAAGATGGAACCCTGGTGGCGGTCGCGCCCGCGTTCATCACCCATTACCGCCTCGATACCACGGTGTCCGGCGCCGGCAAGCGCTTGACCGAACGCCTGGAGCGGCTGTGGCCCGGCGTCTTGCAGTTGGGGCTGTACGCCATCGGCTCGCCGGTGGCCGAGCGCTGTGATGCCGGGTTTGCCAGCCACGTGCCCGAGTCGCGCCGCCCGCTGTTGCTCAAGCATGTGCTGCAAGCCGCGCGCCACGACGCCGATGATTTCGGCATCGGCCTGTTGGCGGTCAAGGACGCACCGAGCAACGATCCGCACTGGGTCGACAGCTGCCGCGCCGCCGGTTTCCAGGCCATGCCGAGCCTGCCCACAGGCGTATTGCCGCTGCCCTATGGTTCGGTGGACGCCTACCTCGGCTCGCTGGGCAAATCCACGCGCAAGGACCTGCGCCGCAAACTGCGCGCGCCGGGGCCTCGGGTGGAATGGCGGCGCAATATCGACGACGTGCTGCCTGAGGTCATGCGCCTGTACGAAGCCACGCTGACACGGGCCGAGTTGCAGTTCGAACGCCTGCCTGCGAGCTACTTCACCGGTGTGCTCGAACGCCTTGAGTCGCGCGCGGTGTGTGCGCTTTACTGGGTGGACGAGCAGTTGGTGGCGTTCAACCTGATGCTGGTGGACGAGCACCGGCTGGTGGATAAGTTTTTCGGGCATGACGTGGCGTTTACCCGTGACTACAACCTGTATTTCCGCAGTTGGCTGACCAACGTCGACTACTGTATTGAGCACAAGATTGCGCTGTACGAGTGCGGCCAGGCCGGGTATGCCAGTAAGCTGCGCCTGGGCTGCGAGTTCCAGGGCAACAGCGTGTTCTTCCGGCATCGCAACCGGCTGGTCAACGGCCTGCTCAAGTTGGTAAAACTGTTTATTCGACCGGATCGTTCCGACCCTGCCATGGCTGCTGCGATAAGCGAAACCTGATGATCACCAAGACCCGCCAGAAAGCCCGCCCCTTTGCCATTTCGCGCTGGAGCGTCCAGCGCAAGCTGGTGCTGGCGTTCTGGTTGGTCAGCGTGGTTCCCACCATGATCGCGGCGGAACTGGCCGCTAGCACGCTGTCGCAGATTTTCGACAGTAACGTGCGCATTTGGCTGCAAGAGTCGACCAAGATCGTCAAGGACGAGATCGGCGACATCCTTCACGACAACGCGCGCATGGCCAAGCTGTTCCTGCGCTACATCAGCCCGCCGGACAACAAGCAAGCCGCCCGACACGACCGGCTGACGGCCGACATTGCTGATGCCACGGACATCGACGTGGTGGCGCTGATCCGCGCCAGTGATCGAAAAGTGGTGTTCACCACCGCCGCCGATGACATCGTGCAGCAGATCAGCCTGGCCAAGAATACGGTGCTGCAAACGGTCAAGGTGGGCGGGGCCACCACCGGTATCGTGGTCTCCACCTTCGAGACCAGCCGGGACGGCGTCGACTACCTGCTGCTGGTCGGCACCTACCTGGACAGCAGTTTCCTGACCAGCGTGGCCGATGTGCATTCCCTCGACCTGCGCCTGTACCTGGCCAACCCGGAGGGGTTCTCGGAAATCTTCTCGACCCAGCGCTTTGAGGATCACCCGTCGCGCATCCCCAAGACTGTCGAAACCGCCATGCGCGCCACTCGCCAGCCCAGCGAGCAGTTCACCAATAACTACAGCGGTTTGTACTGGCCGATCTTCAACGATGCCGGCGATTTGCAAGGCGTGATCTTCAGCGGTCTGCTGCGCCATAGCAGCCTGATGGGGCTGGTCAACCAGAGCAACCTGTTCGTGCTGATTTTCCTGGTCAGCTCGGCGCTGTCGCTGGCGGCGGGGGTGCTGGTGTCGCGGCGCCTGACCCGGCCGCTGCGGGATTTGTCCGAAGGCGTGGGGGCGGTGATCTCGGGCAATTACACGCACCGCGTGGCGGTCAGCGGCGGCGATGAGCTGGCGCAGTTGAGCAGCACCTTCAACCATATGACCGAGCGCCTTGGCGAGTTGCATCACCTTGAGGCCCAACTGCGCCGACGTGACCGCCTGCACGCGTTGGGTGAAGTCGCCATGGGCCTCGCCCACGAGATCCGCAACCCGCTGGGCATCATCAAGACCGCCACCCAGTTGTTGCACCGCCGCGCCGACCTGCCGGACACCGACAAGCGTCACCTGGAATACGTGATCAGTGAAGTCAGCCGCATCAACGACCTGATCACCGAGTTCCTCGACTTCGCCAAGCCCAACCCGCCGCTACGGGTGGTGCAGCCGGTGCGTGCGCTGGTGGAGGAGATCCTCGGCTTCTGCGCGCCGGAACTGGCGACACATAACATTGATACGCAGATCGACGACCAGGCACCGGGCGCGACGATCTACGCGGATGCCAAGCAGCTTAAACAGGCGTGCCTCAACCTTATTCTCAACGCCATCGACGCGATGCCCGACGGCGGGCGCCTGACGCTGGGGATTCGCACGGTGAACGACCACACCGTTATCAGCATTGCCGATACCGGCCAGGGCATTGCAGCAGAGATGGTCGAGCGCATCTTTACGCCATTCGTGACCACCAAGGCCTCAGGTACCGGCCTGGGCCTGGCCAAAGTCTATTCGATCATGGAAAGTCACGACGGCAGCATCGAATGCGCCAGCGAGAAAGATGCCGGCGCCACCTTCAGCCTGTACATTCCGGCGATGGGCGAAGACGACGAGGACAGTCATGACGCATAACATTCTGGTGGTCGACGACGAACCCAAGCTCTGTGACCTGCTGGCGTCGGCCCTGAGTCAGAACGGCATCCAGGTATTTATCGCCGGTAACGGCCTGCATGCGCTCAAGGTGCTGGAGCAGGAAGACATTGACCTGGTGATCAGCGACTGGCGTATGCCAGGCATGGACGGGCCGGCGCTGCTGGCGGAGATCAAGGTGCGCTACCCCCACGTGCCGGTGATCGTGATGACCGCCTACAGCACGGTGAAAAACGCGGTGCAGTCGATGCGCAACGGCGCCTATGACTACATCGCCAAGCCGTTCGATATCGATGAGCTGGACATCACCGTCAGCAAGGCGTTGCAGTTTCGCGACATCATGCGCGACAACGCACGCCTGCGCGCCGAGCTGGATGAGCATGCGCAGTTCGACAGCCTGGTGGGCGACAGCCCGGCGTTTCGCACGGTGTTGCAAGCGGTGGACTCGGTACGTGACAGCAGCGCCACCATCCTGCTGACCGGCGAAAGCGGCACCGGCAAGGAAATGGTCGCCCGTGCCATCCACAAGCACGGCAGCCGTGCCGACAAACCTTTCGTGGCGGTCAACTGCGCGGCGATCCCGGAAGGGTTGCTGGAAAGCGAAATGTTCGGTCACCGCAAGGGCGCGTTCACTGGCGCAGTCGCGGACCGGGTAGGGCGCTTCATGCAGGCCGACAAAGGCACGCTGTTCCTTGATGAAGTCGGCGATATGCCTTTGGCGTTGCAGGCCAAGATCCTGCGCGCCTTGCAGGAGCGGGTCATCGAGCCGGTGGGCGACCCTCGCGAACGCAAAGTCGACGTGCGGGTGATCGCGGCCACCAACAAGAACCTGCTGGAAGCGGTAGCCAATAAGGAGTTTCGCGAAGACCTGTATTACCGCCTCAACGTGTTCCCGATCCCGTTACCGGCCCTGCGCGAGCGCGTGGAAGACATCGCCCCGCTGGCGCGTCACTTCGCCCACAGCCTCAGCGCCACCGCCGGCAAACGCATCACCGGCTTCAGCCCCGAGGCGTTGCAGGCCATGGCGGCGTATCACTGGCCGGGCAATATCCGCGAGCTGCAAAACTGCGTGGAGCGCGCGACCATCGTGGCGGCGTCGCCGGTGATCGAGGATATAGATTTGCCGGGGTATCTGTTTGCGTCGAAGCCGGGCGAGGGCGGCGTGACGGCGATCCTCAGCGATGGACCGGGGATTCCCCAGGACCTGGACGCGGCGCTGGCGGAGGTGGAGAAGGCCTACATACTGGCGGCGTTGCACGAGAGCAACGGGGTGCAGGCTGCGGCGGCGGCGAAGATCGGGATCTCTGAACGCAGTTTCTGGTATCGCCTCAAGAAGCTGGGCATTCAAGTCGACAAAATAGTCCGCTGACCCAACCGGGATAAAAAATGTGGGAGGGGGCTTGCCCCCGATGGCAGTGGGTCAGTTAAAGATAAGGTGACTGACACGCCGCTATCGGGGGCGAGCCCCCTCCCACATTTTGACTGTGGTGTGTCAGGTGTGGAGGCGCACCCAGACGCTGACCAGCACCGTCGCCGCCATCAACCACGCTACCGCCGCCAAGGCCAATGACGCCTCCAACCGCATCCGGTCCACCAGCACATACAACGTCGCCAAATACACAAAGTATGGAATGATCGACCACATCCCGAACAGGATGGTGGTCTTCAAATCCTCCACCGAACGGCCCTTGCCGACGATGTAATGGGCGATCAGCGCAAAGGTTGGAAACAGCGGCACCAACCCCGCGATGTAATAGTTCTTGGTCTTGGCGAGCGCCGCCAATATCAGCACCACCGCCGCGCCAAGGGCGGCCTTCAGGAACAGATCCATCAGTGACTCAACCCGTATTTCTTGACCTTGTCGAACAGCGTGGTCTTGGCCATCCCCAGCTCCTGGCTGGCCTGGGTCAGGTTGCCACCGCTGCGTTGCAGGGCGTCGCTGAGCAGGTTGCGTTCAAACGCTTCCACCGCCTCGGTGAAGGCCACGCCCTGGTTGCCGCTGCCGGCGCCGCTCTTCTTGAAGGCGGGCAGGCCGAGGGCGAAGCGTTCGGCGACGTTGCGCAGTTCACGCACGTTGCCGGGCCAGTCGTGGCTCATCAGGCTCGACAAGGTCTGGTTGTCCAGCTCCGGCACGCTGCGGTCGAAGCGCAGGGACGACTGCTGCAGGAAGTGTTCGAACAGTTGCAGGATGTCTTCCCGGCGCTCGCGTAAAGGCGGCAGTTCCAGGGTGACCACGTTGAGGCGGTAGTACAGGTCACTGCGGAACTGGCTGGCGCGGCTCAGTTCGTCGAGGTCGGACTTGGTGGCGGCGATCACTCGGCAATCCACCGCCACGCTCTGGTTCGAACCCAGGCGTTCCAGGGTGCGTTCCTGCAAGACCCGCAGCAATTTGATCTGCAGGTTGATCGGCATGCTTTCCACTTCATCGAGGAACAGCGTGCCTTCATGGGCGTGTTCGATCTTGCCGATACGCCGCTTGCCGGCGCCGGTGAAGGCGTTGGCTTCGTGGCCGAAAATCTCGCTTTCGAACAGGTTTTCGGGCAGGCCGCCGCAGTTGAGCGCGACGAACTGGTGCGAGTGACGCCGGCTGAAATCATGCAGGCAGCGGGCGACCAGCTCCTTGCCGGTGCCGGTCTCGCCTTCGATCAGCACGTTGGCCGAGGTGTCGGCGACGTTGGCGATCAGCTCGCGCAGGTTCTGCATGGCCGGGGAGCGGCCGATGATGCGGCCTTCCAGGGAGTCGCGTTCGGCCAACTGACGGCGCAGTGACCAGACTTCCCGCGCCAGTGCGCGTTGCTCCAGGGCACGCCGGGCGACATCCACGAGGCGTTCGGGAGAGAAGGGCTTTTCCATGAAGTCGTACGCGCCGTTGCGCATGGCGCCGACGGCCATGGAAATATCGCCGTGCCCGGTAATCAGCACCACCGGCAGGCTTTTATCCAGGGCCTTGAGGCGGGTCAGCAGCTCCAGGCCGTCGATGCCCGGCAGGCGGATGTCGCTGATCACGATGCCCGCGAAGTTCTCGCCGATGCGCTTCAACGCCTCTTCGGCACTGCCTACGCCGACGCTGGGAATATCTTCCAGCGCCAGCGCCTGCTGGCAGCCGAGCAGCACATGGGGGTCGTCTTCGACGATCAGCACGGTGAGGTCTTGAGGATCAATATTCATGTCGACTCAGCTTTTTGAGCGCCCACCAATGGCAGGCTCAGGACAAAGGCAGTACCACCACTGGCCGGGTGTTCCACGGCGAGGTTGCCGCCGGTGGCCGCCGCGAGGCTGGCGGACAGGGTCAGGCCCAGGCCCAGGCCTTGCTCGCCCGGCTTGGTGGTGAAGAACGGTTCGAACAAATGCTTGCGCGCCTCGGCGTCGATGCCGTGGCCGTTGTCGCGCACATACAGGCGGTATTTGCCTTCGGCAACGCTGCCTTCCAGCCACAGTTCAGGGGTGGGTTGGGCCTGCATGGCGTCGAGGGCGTTACCGATCAGGTTGACCAGGATCTGCTCCAGGCGCGTCTGGTCGATCTGCAGTTGGGCCGCTGCGAAGTCGCGGTGCACCGTCAGTGCCAGGCTGTCCAGGCGTGCGCCCAGTACCTGGAACGCGGCGTCCACCGCCTTGGCGAGGTTGGCTTCGCCCTGGTCATCACCGCGCCGGGCAAAGGAGCGCAGGCTAGCGGTGATGCGCCCCATGCGGTCGATCAGTTCGTTGATGGTCTTGAGGTTGGCGCTGGCGGTATCCAGGGCGCCGCGCTCCAGGAAGCGCACAGTGTTGCCGGACAAGGTGCGCAACGCCGCCAGCGGTTGGTTCAATTCGTGGGCGATGCTGGTGGACATCTGGCCGATGGCCGCCAGTTTGCCGGCCTGCACCAGCTCATCCTGGGCGCGACGCAGGGTCTCTTCGGCCTGACGCCGTTCGCGGATCTGGCCCTTGAGCCGTTCGTTGCTGGCGCGCAGGTCGGCGGTGCGTTCGGCAATCCGACGTTCCAACTGGCTGTTGGCTTCCTGCAGCGCTTCACGCGCGGCGAGGCGGGTGGCGATGACCTTGCGCCGCTCGTTCCAGGCGATCAGCAGGAAAGCCACCAGACCAAAGGCCACAGCCACCAGGATGCCCTGGTTGATCGCTGCGCGGCGCAGGTCATTGAGCGGGGTGAGCAGGGTGAAATTCCACGGCGTGTCGTAGAGCGGGCGGGTTTGCGCCAGGTAGCTGACTTCGTGTTCGTCGTTGACCACTTCGCTGTTGGCCGGGAAGGTCAGTTTTTCGGTGCCTTCGTTCAGGCGTTCACGGGCCAGCGGTTCCAGCTCGTTCAGTGTTGCCCAGTAATATTGCAGGCTGTGGGCCAGGCGATCCTTGGTCTCATCGCTCAGCGGGCGCACGGCCTTGAGGCGGCGCGCCGGGTCGCTGGAGAGAATGATGATGCCGTTCTCGTCGCTGACGAACGCTTCCAGGCGCGCACGTTGCCAGCGTTCTTCCAGGGCTTCGAGACGCACCTTGACCACTGCGACGCCGATGATCTTGCCGTGCTCTTCCAGGCCGTGGGCCAGGTAATAGCCGGGCTCGCCGTTGGTGCTGCCGATGCCGTAGAAACGTCCGGGCTGGCCACGCACGGCGTTCTGGAAATAGGCGCGGAAGGACAGGTCTTCGCCCTGATAACTGTCGGCATCGCGCCAGTTACTGGTGGCCAGTACCCGGCCGGTGGTGTCCATCACATAAATGGCCCGACTGCGACTGCGTCGGTTCAGGCCTTCGAGGTAATCGTTGACGCTTTTACGGGTTTCCTGGCTCGGGTCGGCGAGCAACTGCGAGACGCTGGTCTCCAGCTCCAGCAGGCTGGGCAGGTAGGTGTATTTGCTGAGTTCACTTTCGACGGTGCGGGCATGCAGCTCCAACTGGCGTTCGCCGGTGTCGCTGAGGGTGCGGATGCCGTAGTACTCGCTGATCCAGAAGCCGATATAACCCAGGCCGATCATCAGGGCGACGATCAACGGCGGCAGGAACAGTTGGCGAATCAGACGAGGCTTCACGGCAAGTGATGGCGGTGCGGCGCGAAATTGGTTGGGGTCGCATTTCATCACAGATGCCTTGGGTCAACCAGAGCTTACCGGCCTGCGCGATCCAATGTGGGAGAGGGCAAGCCCCTCCCACATTGGCCATGTTCCTACAGTGGCAGCTGTGTAGGGCTTAGTGCTGCAGGATTTTCTCAAGGAAGTGCTGTGCACGCTCGGAGCGGGCGCTGATGTCGCCGAAGAATTCTTCTTTCGGGCAGTCTTCGATGATCTTGCCGGCGTCCATGAAGATCACGCGGTCGGCGACTTTACGGGCGAAACCCATTTCGTGGGTCACGCACATCATGGTCATGCCTTCATGGGCCAGTTGCACCATCACGTCCAGCACTTCGTTGACCATTTCCGGGTCCAGGGCCGAGGTCGGTTCGTCGAACAGCATGACGATCGGGTCCATGGCCAGGGCGCGGGCAATCGCCACACGTTGCTGTTGGCCACCGGAGAGTTGGCCGGGGTGCTTGTGGGCGTGCGCCGACAGGCCGACGCGCTCCAGCAGTTGCAGGCCTTTCTTGGTGGCTTCTTCCTTGCTGCGGCCCAGCACCTTGATCTGCGCGATGGTCAGGTTTTCGGTGATGGTCAGGTGCGGGAACAGTTCGAAGTGCTGGAACACCATGCCCACGCGCGAGCGCAATTTCGGCAGGTTGGTCTTCGGGTCGGCGATGGAGGTGCCGTCGACCACGATGTCGCCCTTCTGGAAGGGTTCCAGCGCGTTGACGCACTTGATCAGCGTGGACTTACCCGAGCCCGAAGGCCCGCACACCACGATCACTTCGCCTTTTTTGACATCAGTGCTGCAATCGGTCAGCACCTGGAAGTCGCCATACCACTTGTTGATGTTCTTGATAGAGATCATACGGCAAACCTTTTTTGCAGACGCTTGACCAGCAGCGAGGCGGAAAAGCTGATGATGAAGTAGACGACACCGGCAAAGATCAGGAACTCATTGGAGCGGCCGATGATGTCGCCGTTGGAGCGGGCGGAGTTGAGGAAGTCCACCAGGCCCACGGTGTAGACCAGCGAGGTGTCCTGGAACAGGATGATGCTCTGTTGCAGCAGCAACGGGGTCATCTTGCGGAACGCCTGGGGCAGGATGATCAGGCGCATGGTCTGGCCATAGGTCATGCCCATCGCTTGTGCTGCGCCCATCTGGCCCTTGGGGATCGACTGCACGCCGGCCCGCACGATCTCACAGAAGTACGCGGCTTCGAACATCATGAAGGCCACGACGCAGGAGGTGAACGCACCGATCGGGGTGTCTTCGCCGGTGATCCAGCGCAACACGAACGGCACCGCCAGGTAGAACCAGGTGATCACCAGCAGCAGCGGGATCGAGCGGAAGTAGTTCACGTAGGCGCCGGCCACGCGCGACAGCAGTTTGCTGGACGACAGGCGCATCAGCGCCAGGATCGTCCCCAGTGCGATGCCGCCGATCACGCCCATGACCATCAACTGCAGGGTCATGACCATGCCGTTCCACAGGCCCGGGATGGCGGGGATGATGCCGCTGAAATCGAGTTCCATTATTTACCCCCCACGGAGATCAGGCCGGGCACCGCGACTTTCTTCTCGACCACACGCATCAGCAGCATAAGGCTCATGTTCAGGGTGAAGTAGATCAGCGTAGCCAGGGTGAAGGCTTCAAACAGGTTGGCCGAGAATTCGGCGGTCTGCTTGGTTTGCGCCAGCAGTTCCATCAAGCCGATCAAGGACGCCACGGAGGAGTTCTTGAACACGTTGAGGAATTCCGAGGTAAGCGGCGGAATGATGATGCGGTAGGCCTGGGGCAGCAGCACGTTCCAGTAGATCTGCGGCAGCTTGAAGCCCATGGCGCGCGCAGCGGCCTCTTGGCCCCGTGGCAGCGCCTGGATGCCGGTGCGCACTTGCTCACACACACGGGCAGCGGTGAACAGGCCCAGGCACACGACGACGCTCAGGTAGGCCGAGGTGGTCGGGTTGAGGTCCTGTTTGTACCAGTCCTGCAGGTTTTGCGGCAGCAGGTCGGGTATCAGGAAATACCAGATGAACAGCTGAACCAGCAGCGGCACGTTACGAAACAGTTCCACGTAGCAGGTCGCGATGCCCGATACGAGGCGGTTTGGCACCGTGCGCATGACCCCCAGAATGGAGCCCAGCAGCAAGGCGATAATCCACGCCACGACAGCGATGGCAATGGTCCAGCCCAGGCCGGCGATGTACCAGTCGAGATAAGTCTCGCTGCCCACGCCGGTGGACTTGAAGAACACGCCCCAGTCCCAGTTGTAATTCATTAGGGTCTCCCCTCGAAGTCGATCGATGTACAAGCACCCGCTTGGGGAAGATCCATTCCCACCTGACGATGAACGCCAGGCACACGCGATCGGCTCGAAAACCGCCAGGTCGAGTGTTCCAAGTTAAAGCCAGCAGGTAATTACAGACGCCTGAGGGAGGGTTGGCTCCCTCAGGACATAAGCTTAGTCAGGTATCAGATTTTTACTTCTGGCGCTGGTTTGTCGCTAGGGTTAGCGATCAGATCCTTGACTTTGTCGCTCATCGGGAAGTTCAGGTTCAGGCCTTTCGGTGGGATCGGGCTTTCGAACCATTTGGCGTAGATCTTGTTGATCTCGCCGGACTTGTACAGGGCGACAATGGCGTCATCCACGGCTTTCTTGAAGTCCGGGTCGCCTTTGCGAACCATGCAGGCGTAGGCTTCGAAAGACTGCGGAGTACCGGTGATGACCCAATCATCCGGCTTCTTGGCCTTGGCTTCTTCGCCGGCCAGCAGGGCGTCGTCCATCATGAACGCAACGGCGCGGCCGCTTTCGAGCATCTGGAAGGATTCGCCGTGGTCTTTGGCGGAGATGACGTTCATGCCCATCTGCTTGTCGGCGTTCATCGCTTTGATGATGCGCTCGGACGTGGTGCCGGCGGTGGTCACGACGTTCTTGCCTTTGAGGTCAGCGAAGTCAGCGTAGGAAGGCTTGCCTTCCTTGTCTTTCTTGACCAGCAGGCGGGTGCCGATTTCGAAGATGTTGACGGTGAAGTCGACTTGCTGGGCGCGCTCGGTGTTGTTGGTGGTGGAGCCGCACTCAAGGTCCGCAGTGCCGTTCTGGATCAGCGGGATACGGGTTTGCGAGGTGACCAGGTTGTACTTGGTCTTCAGGTCGGGCTTGTTCAGGTCTTTTTTCAGTTGCTCAACGACAGCCACTTGAATGTCGTGGGAGTAACCAACGGGTTTGCCCGAACCATCCGCGATGTAGGAAAACGGAATGGAGCTGTCGCGGTGAGCGAGGGTGATGGTGCCGGAGTCGTTGATTTTCTTCAGTGTGCCGGTGAGTTCGGCGGCAAAAACTGGAGTGCTGATCAGAGCAGCAGCGATAGCTGCGCCCAGGATATGGGGAACGATGCGCATCAATACTTCCTCGACATTTGTTTTTTTTATGAAGCCAGTTAGACGGCTCTCTTGTACAGCGAATGCCCTTGACGGCTCCTGAGGCGTCCCAGGCAATCGTCCAAGAGTGTAGAGCATGAGTCGTGCCAGGCCAGGCGTAAAAGCTTAACTGGTTGATTTATATGGTTATTAACTTTGTGTGACGGTAAATATGTAACTGTTTAATCCGGCAAACCGACTAGGCCGGGGTGTCGCGTTCGGAAAACCGAATGATCTGGCCAACATAAAAAAGCCCCTGGGCCTCACGGCGCAGGGGCTTTTGTACGATGCGTCTGTCAGGCCGCCTGGATCTTGCTGCGGTTCTGCTCAACCTGGGACAGATAGCGTTGCAGGTTGTCCTGCTCTTGCGGGGTGGTGAACAGGCCAAGCTTGGTGCGGCGCCACAGCACGTCCTGCGGTTGGGTCACCCATTCTTCAGCACACAGGTAGTCGACTTCGCGGGTATACAGGCCGCCACCCAGGTGGTCGCCGAGGTCGGCCAGCGATTGCACGCCCTCCAGCAGGCGCCAGCTGCGGCTGCCGTAGGTGGTGGACCAGCGGCGTGCGATTTCGCTTGGCACCCAGTCGAATTTGCTGCGAATCGCTTCGGCCAGCGCTTCTGGCGTGGTCATGTGTTCGCCGCCCGGCAGGCTGGCCTTGGCGGTCCAGCTCGGGCGCATCTGGGTGAAGTACGGGGCCAATTGCGCCATCGCCGACTCGGCAAGCTTGCGATAGGTGGTCAGCTTGCCGCCAAACACCGATAGGATCGGCGCCTCGCCCGAACCACCAGACAGTGACAAGGTGTAGTCGCGGGTGATGGCCGATGGGTTATCCGACTCGTCGTTGCACAGCGGGCGTACGCCTGAGTAGGTGTGGACGATGTCATCGCGGCTCAGTTGCTTCTTGAAGTGTGCGTTGACCACCTTGAGCATGTAGTCGGTTTCACCTTCGGTGATCGCCACTTTCGCCGGGTCGCCGGTGTATTCGCGGTCAGTGGTGCCGATGATGGTCAGGTGGTTCAGGTACGGAATGGTAAAAACGATGCGTTGGTCTTCGTTCTGCAGGATGTGCGCGTGGGCGCCCTCGTACAGTTTCGGCACGATCAGGTGGCTGCCCTGGATCAGGCGGATGCCGTAGGGCGAATCCAGCTTCAGGTCGTCCTTGATGAATTTGGCGACCCACGGGCCAGCGGCATTCACCAGCGCGCGGGCGCGGATCGAGAAGAGGCTGCCATCGGCGCGTTCCATGTTCATGTCCCACATGCCGTTGCTGCGGTGTGCGCTGATGCAACGGGTCTGGGTGTGGATGTGCGCGCCTTTTTCACGGGCGGCCATGGCGTTGAGTACGACCAGGCGGGCGTCATCGACCCAGCAGTCGGAATACTCGAAACCCTTGGTGATCTCGCTTTTCAACGGGCTGTCGGCGCCGAACTTGAGGCTTTTGGAGCCGGCGAGCTTTTCACGCTTGCCCAGGTGGTCGTACAGGAACAGGCCTGCGCGGATCATCCACGCCGGGCGCAGATGCGGGCGGTGCGGCAATACAAAGCGCATCTGCTTGACGATGTGCGGGGCCTTGGCCAGCAGCACTTCACGTTCGGCCAGCGCTTCACGCACCAAGCGGAATTCGTAATGCTCCAGGTAGCGCAGGCCACCGTGGATCAGCTTGCTGCTGGCGGAGGAGGTGTGGCTGGCCAGGTCGTCCTTTTCGCAAAGGAACACCGACAAACCGCGACCGGCTGCGTCCGCTGCTATGCCGACGCCGTTGATCCCGCCGCCGATCACGGCAACGTCATAGATTTCGGCAAGCGGTGGGGCAGGCAAGGTGGAAGGGTTCATCGGCTGGCCTCGCGATTTTTTCGTCTTTGAATTCGAACATTAATGTTCATTTGCGAAAATGGTAGCTGATAAACGCGGGCACAGCCACCCGACTTTGATTGAAAAAACTCATCAAAGGGTAGGGAAAGGAAGAATTGTGAACATGATTCCTGGAGGGGGGGTCGGATAGATCGCCATCGGGGGCAAGCCCCCTCCCACATTTTGATCGGTGTGCACATTCAAAGGTGGGAGGGGGCTTGCCCCCGATGGCGGTGTTGCAGGCGCTACACGACTTCCAGCCGAACCTTATGCTCATTGAGCAACTGCACCAACGCCGGCACCGGCTGCTGGTCGGTCACCAAACAGTCCACCAGGCTGATCGGCCCCAGGCGAATCATGGCGTTGCGCCCGAATTTGCTGGAGTCGGCCGCCAGGATCACCTGGCGCGCATTGGCGATGATCGCTTGGGAAACCCTGACTTCCTGGTAATCGAAATCCAGCAGGCTGCCGTCTTCATCAATGCCGCTGATACCGACCAAGGCAAAATCGACCTTGAACTGGTTGATGAAGTCCACGCTGGCCTGGCCCACCACGCCGCCGTCACGCCTTACGTTACCGCCGGTCAGCAGCACGTCGAAGTCATCCTTGGCGCTGAGCATGGTGGCGACGTTGAGGTTGTTGGTGATGATTTTCAGGTGGTTGTGATTGAGCAGCGCACGGGCGATGGACTCGGTCGTGGTGCCGATATTGATGAACAGCGAGGCGTGATCGGGGATTTGCGCGGCGATGGCTTCGCCGATGCGCTGTTTCTCGTCGCGCATCTGGTCGGCACGCATGGCGTACGCGGTGTTTTCAACGCTGGAGTCATAGGCTGCGCCGCCGTGGTAGCGGCGCAGCAGATTGGCGTCCGCCAGCTGGTTGATATCGCGGCGGATGGTTTGCGGGGTGACAACGAACAACTGCGCCATTTCCTCGATACTCACGTAGCCGCGTTCGCGGACCAGTTCGAGGATTTGTTGTTGGCGGGGAGGCAGATTCATGGGGCGTCCTTTGGGCTGCCATACAAAAGTGGCCCATGATGACGCAGGAATCTGCTCCCGACCAGTTACAACCGGCGCTTGGCTTATTCGGCGCCTTCGTGCGGTTCCCAATCGCGGGTGCGGCTGACGGCTTTTTGCCAGCCGGCGTAGAGTTTCTCTTTGGCCGCTTCATCCAGCTGTGGTTCGAATTCGCGCTCAATCACCGCCTTGCCACGCAACTCGTCCAGGCTGCCCCAGAAACCACAGGCCAGGCCTGCCAGGTAGGCGGCGCCCAATGCCGTGGTCTCGCGCATTTGCGGGCGCTCGACCTGGGTACCGAGGATGTCGGCCTGGAACTGCATCAGGAAGTTGTTGGCGACCGCGCCGCCGTCCACACGCAGGGCTTTGAGGCGTTCGCCGGAGTCCTGCTGCATGGCGTCGAGAACGTCGCGGGTCTGGTAGGCAATCGACTCCAGGGCTGCACGAATAATGTGATCCACGCGTACGCCACGGGTCAGGCCGAACAGCGCGCCACGGGCGTAGGGGTCCCAGTACGGAGCGCCCAGGCCGGTGAAGGCTGGGACCAGATACACACCATTGCTGTCCTTGACCTTGCCGGCGAAGTATTCGGTGTCGGTGGCGTCGGCGATGATCTTCAGTTCATCGCGCAGCCACTGCACGGTGGAGCCACCGTTGAAGACCGCGCCTTCCAGGGCGTAAGCCACTTCGCCACGCGGGCCGCAGGCGATGGTGGTCAACATGCCGTGCTTGGATTTCACCGCTTTGTCGCCGGTGTTCATCAGCAGGAAGCAGCCGGTGCCGTAGGTGTTCTTGGCCTGGCCGGCTTCCACGCACATCTGGCCGAACAGCGCCGCTTGCTGGTCACCGGCAATACCGCCAATGGCAATGCCGCTTTTGGTGCGGCCATAGATTTCCGAGGAGGATTTCACTTCCGGCAGCATTTCGCGCGGAACGTCGAGGATCTCCAGCATCTTCGCGTCCCACTCCAACGTGTGGATGTTGAAGAGCATGGTGCGTGACGCGTTGGTGTAATCGGTGACGTGGGTCTTGCCGCCGGTAAATTTCCAGATCAGCCAGCTGTCCACGGTGCCGAACAGCAGCTCGCCGTTGCGTGCGCGCTCGCGGCTGCCTTCGACGTTATCGAGGATCCACTTGAGCTTGGTGCCGGAGAAGTACGGGTCGGTGACCAGGCCGGTGGTGTCGCTGATGTACTGTTCGTGGCCGTCACGCTTGAGCTGCTGGCAGATCTCGGTGCTGCGGCGACATTGCCAGACGATGGCGTTGTAGATCGGGCGGCCGGTGATTTTGTCCCACACCACGGTGGTTTCACGCTGGTTAGTGATACCGATGGCGGCGACCTGGTCATGGTGCAGACCAGCCTGGGCCAGGGCTTCGACCATGACCGCGCTCTGGGTGGCGAAGATTTCCATCGGATCGTGTTCGACCCAGCCAGCTTGCGGGTAGTGCTGAGCGAATTCACGCTGGGCGGTGCAGACCACGTTAGCGTCACGATCAAAGATGATCGCCCGCGAACTGGTGGTGCCCTGATCAAGGGCAATGATGTAGTTCTTATTCTGAATGTCGGTCATGTCGATTGCCTTGGACGAGAAATAAGGGAGTGGATCAACAGCCTGGGCCACTAAAAGGGCAGTAGGGACCAGGCGGTCTTATCAGGAAATACGGGTTTCGCCAGTGACGGCGGTGTCTTGGGTTTCAGCTAAAGCAGGTGCGGCGCTCGGCAGATGACGGGCAATCAGCCCGCGATAGGCCGCAGCACCCAGGCATGCGCCGACAATCGGCGCGAAAACGGGTACGAGGAAGTAAGGAATATCGCGCCCGCCAGTAAAGGCCATTTCACCCCAACCCGCGAAAAAGGTCATTAGCTTGGGCCCGAAATCCCGCGCCGGGTTCATCGCAAAGCCGGTCAACGGCCCCATGGCACTGCCAATTACTGCAATCAGCAGGCCGATCAGCAGCGGAGCCAACGGGCCGCGTGGCAAGCCATTGTTGTCATCGGTCAGGGCCATGATCACGCCCATCAGGATGGCGGTGATGACCATTTCCACCAGGAACGCCTGTGCAGTACTCAGCAGGGCATGTGGATACGTGGAGAACACTGAGGCCAATTCCAGGCTGGCCTGCGTACCGCGCACCAGATGGTGGGTTTGTTCGTAATCGAAAAACAGATTGCTGTAGAGCGTGTACACCAGCGCAGCGGAGCAGAACGCGCCGGCCACTTGGGCAAGGATATAGAAAGGCAGTTTGCGCTTTTCGAAATCGGCGAAAAGGCACAGGGCGATGCTGACGGCTGGATTGAGGTGAGCCCCGGAAATACCGGCGCTCAGGTAGATCGCCATGCTGACGCCGATCCCCCAGATAATGCTGATTTCCCACAGACCAAAGCTGGCACCCGCGACCTTGAGCGCAGCGACACATCCTGTACCGAAGAAGATCAGAAGCGCAGTCCCCAGGAATTCGGCCATGCATTGGCTCGAAAGTGAAGGCTGTTGAAGAGCAGTTGTCATGGAAAACCTCGATTGTTGTTCTTGTCTGGCGCACCGCCTCAACGGACGGTTGCGCGATTTTCACCGTGACGAGGATCCCCATCCAAGGCACGGCTTACTGCTGGAGCGCTGTAGGAACATTCGTACAGTGTTCGTAAGCGAAAAAATATAGACAAGAATGACCGCTGTCAAAGGTCGAAAGTGAACGGTCGGTCACTTTCTAACTATGGGTTTGATGAATGATCATGCTTGCTCCATGGACTATCGGCTGGAGAGAGGTGCGCACTAGAGCGTTTTACGTGGGCTTGGCCTAGAATTGGCCATCTGTTAGCCACCGCCGGAGACGTCATGACCCCCGCATTGGATTTGTTGAAAAAAGTTCGCGCCGAACATCGCATCCACAGTTATGAACACGATCCCAAGGCCGCTTCCTATGGTCTGGAAGCCGCAGAGAAATTGAGCCTAGACCCGGCGCAGGTGTTCAAGACCTTATTGGCCAGCAGTGAAAAGGGCGAATTATTGGTGGCGGTGGTGCCGGTCGTCGGAAGTCTGGACTTGAAAGCCTTGGCGCAGGCGGCGGGGGTGAAAAAAGTAGAAATGGCCGACCCGGCTGCGGCCCAGCGTTCTACCGGCTACCTGTTGGGCGGCATCAGCCCGCTGGGGCAGAAGAAGCGTCTGCGCACATTTATCGATGTGACGGCGCAGCCGTTTGCAACGATTTTTGTCAGTGCGGGGAGAAGGGGGCTGGAGGTGGAGCTGTCGGCGCAGGTGCTGGCTGAACACACCCAGGCCAAGTTCGCGCCGATTGGCAGGGAGTAATCTCAGGCTCCGGTGAACTCCAATGTGGGAGGGGGCAAGCTCCCTCCCACATGTGTTCTCTGTGTTTTCAGGTCGGGCTGTGGCGTCGTACGCCGGATTCGGCTTGAGGGATCTGCGCGGCAACGCTGCCCGAGGCCTGAAACAGCACCAGATGTTCAGCCGCCACGCGAATCCCCACATCCGCCCCTACCTGATGATCGGCATGGCTGGGGAAAATCGATTCCAATTGCGCGCCAGTCGGCAGTTGCAAGCGGTACAAGGTCGATGCGCCGAGGAACGTCTTGCCGACGATCCGTGCTTTCAACGCGCTGTCCGGCGCATAGACGATGTCATCCGGGCGCAGCAGCACATCTACCGCGCCACCGGTCGGCCAGGTGTAGGCGCGATTGCCGCGCAGGTCACCCAGTTCGGTGCTGACGGATTCGGGCGAGCTCAGTTGGCCACGAATGAAATAACCCTGGCCGATAAAGCTCGCGACGTAAGGTGTCTGCGGTTCGTGGTAGAGGTTGTAGGGCGTGTCCCACTGCTCCAGCCGGCCTTCCTTGAACACACCCACTTGATCGCTGACGGCGAAGGCTTCTTCCTGATCATGGGTGACCAGGATCGCACTGGTGCCGCGTGCCTTGAGGATGTCGCGCACCTCATGGCTGAGCTTGCGCCGCAGTTCGCCATCGAGGTTGGAGAAGGGTTCGTCCAGCAGCAGCAGTTGCGGCTCCGGGGCGAGGGCGCGGGCGAGGGCGACACGTTGCTGCTGGCCGCCGGACAGTTCGTGGGGGAAGCGCTTGCCCAGGTTCTTCAGGTTGACCAGCTCCAGCAGCTCGGCGACTACGCGGTCCTTTTGCGGATGCTTGCGGATACCGAACGCGATGTTGTCGGCCACGCTGAGGTGGGGAAACAGCGCGTAGTCCTGGAACACCATACCGATGCGACGTTTCTCCGGTGCCAGGGTAAAACCGGCACTGGAGATCACTTCGCCCGCCAGGCTGATTTCGCCTTCGTGCACTGGCTCAAAGCCTGCAATGGCACGCAAGGTGGTGGTTTTGCCGCAGCCCGAGGAACCGAGCAGGCAACCGATATCACCCGCGTTGAGGTGCAGATTGAGGTTCTGCACCACCCGTTGATCTTGATAGCCGCATGCCAGATTGCGCAGGTTCAGCAGAAGGGGCTGGCTCATGCGTGGTGGTACGACGGTGGGACGAGGAATTCGAGCAGGGCCTTCTGGGCGTGCAGACGGTTTTCGGCCTGGTCCCAGGCGACCGAACGCTCATCGTCAAGCAGGTCGAGGCTGATTTCTTCACCCCGGTGGGCGGGCAGGCAGTGCATGAACAGCACATCCGGCGCAGCCAGGTCGAGCAACGCGCGGTTCACCTGGAACGGTGCGAACAGGGCCAGGCGCTTGGCGGTTTCGTCTTCCTGGCCCATGGAGGTCCAGACGTCGGTGCTGACCAGATGCGCGCCGAGTACGGCTTCACGTGGGTCGCGCACGAGGGTGACGCGATCGCCAGCCAGCGCCAGGAAGCGCGCATCCGGCTCGTAGCCTTCCGGGCAGGCAATGCGCAGCTGGAAGTCGAACTGAATCGCCGCTTCTATATAGCTGTTGCACATGTTGTTGCCGTCGCCGATCCAGGCCACGGTTTTGCCTTGGATCGAGCCGCGATGTTCCAGGAACGTCTGCATGTCAGCCAGCAACTGGCAGGGGTGCAGGTCATCGGACAGGCCGTTGATCACCGGAACCCGTGAGTTGGCGGAAAATTCGGTAACGGTGCTATGGGCAAATGTGCGGATCATCACCGCATCGAGCATGCGCGACATGACACGGGCGCTGTCGGCGACTGGTTCGCCACGGCCCAATTGAGTGTCGCGCGAGGACAGAAAGATAGCTTGGCCACCCAACTGGATCATGCCGGCTTCAAAGGACACACGGGTGCGGGTCGACGACTTCTCGAAAATCATGCCGAGAACGCGGTTTTTCAAAGGCTCGAACAGTACGCCGCGGTTACGCAGGTCTTTAAGCTCAATGCCTCGACGGATCACGCTGACCAGCTCTTCGGGCGTGCAATCCATCAGGGAGAGAAAGTGCCTTGCGCTCATCATTAACTACCTTTTTGCAACAGACCGCAGATACTCAAAGCCTTGTTTATTGTGACAACGGGCGAGACCTGCGGCGAAAGCCGCACGGGGCGACGAAATAGGGGAAGGCGCGATATTGACATTAAATGTCGCGTCTTACCAATAGGGCTACGTTTTTAGGGGTGTTCAAGAAGGGCGCGAGAGCGCTTTTGAAGACGAATTCCTGACAGCAGCGGGCCATTTGTACACTGGCGTCGCAACCTTTTGCAATGCGCGGGGGCGGGCTTGGATCAGGCTGAGTCGGTTTCGGAGGCTGTGGGCGGGGTTTCGTAACATTTGCTCATGCTTGGTCATGGCTTGGCCTGATGGCCGGCGATTCACGGGACGAACGATACTGGCGCCCGTCATGGTCGCGGCTCATAGTCAGATCAAAGCCCCTATAAAGAGACTGGCCATGACCAAGACTCTCCACCACCGTGCTTGCCATCTGTGTGAAGCCATTTGTGGCCTGACCCTGGAAACCACCCAAGCCGAAGACGGCAGCCTGGCGATCACCTCGATCAAGGGCGACGCGCTGGACACGTTCAGTCGGGGTCACATCTGCCCCAAGGCAGTGGCGTTGCAGGATATTCAGAATGACCCGGATCGCCTCCACCAGCCCATGTTGCGGGTGGGCAGCGAATGGCAGCCGATCCCGTGGGACGAGGCCTTTGCGCTTGTAGCCGAGCGGCTGGCCGGCATCCAGGCCCGCCACGGGCAGAATGCGGTGGCGGTGTATCAGGGCAACCCCAGCGTGCACAACTATGGGCTGATGACCCACAGCAACTACTTCCTCGGCTTGCTCAAGACGCGCAATCGGTTTTCCGCGACCTCGGTGGATCAGTTGCCCCATCACCTCACCAGCCACCTGATGTACGGCCATGGCCTGCTGCTGCCGATCCCGGACATCGACCATACCGACTTTATGTTGATCCTGGGCGGCAACCCGCTGGCGTCCAACGGCAGCATCATGACGGTGCCGGATGTGGAGAAGCGCCTCAAGGCCATTCAGGCCAGGGGCGGCAAAGTCGTGGTGGTTGACCCTCGGCGCAGTGAGACGGCGGCCATGGCTGACCAGCATCTGTTCGTACGGCCGGGCGGCGATGCGGCGCTGTTGTTCGGCGTGCTCAACACCTTGTTTACCGAGGGCCTGACACGCACCAGCCATTTACCGGTGGAAGGTCTTGAGGACGTACGCCGTGCGATCGCTGAGTTTACTGCCGAGGCCATGAGCCGCCAGTGTGCGGTGCCCGCCGAGCAGATCCGCCAATTGGCGCGGGACTTTGCCGCCGCGGACAAGGCCGTGTGTTACGGACGCATGGGCGTGTCGACCCAGGCGTTTGGCACGCTGTGCCATTGGTTGGTGCAATTGATCAACCTGGTCACCGGCAATCTGGACCGGGTCGGCGGCGCTTTGTGCACCTCACCTGCGGTGGACCTGGTGGCGTCGACCGGTGGCGGGCATTTCAACCGCTGGCAGAGCCGGGTTTCCGGGCGTCCGGAGTACGGTGGCGAGTTGCCGGTGTCGGCGCTGGCTGAAGAAATGCTTACCGAAGGCGAAGGACAGATCCGCGCACTCATCACCGTGGCGGGCAATCCGGTGCTGTCGACGCCCAATGGTCGCCAGTTGGAGCAGGCGCTGGACGGGTTGGAGTTCATGGTCAGCGTCGACCTCTACATCAACGAAACGACGCGCTATGCCGATCTGATCCTGCCGTCCACCTCCGCGCTGGAAAACGATCACTACGACACCACCTTCAACATGTTTGCGGTGCGTAACGTCACCCGTTTCAACCGCGCGATCCTGCCCAAGCCTGCTGGGGCGTTGCATGACTGGGAAATTTTCGTCGGCCTGGCCACGGCCTTTGCGGCGCAGACGGGGGCGGTGCTTAAACCGACGATGCCGCCGGCCAAGATGATCGACTTTGGACTACGTGCCGGGGCGTACGGTGATGGGTCCAGTCGTAAGCTGTCGGTGGCGATGCTGGCCGATCATCCCCATGGTGTGGATCTGGGACCTTTGCAGCCCAATCTCGCTGCGCGACTGAAAACTGCAGATGGCACGGTGCAGGCTGCGCCAGCGGTGATTCTTGCTGACCTGGCGCGCTTCGCAGCGCAGCCGCTGCCTGGGCCTGGCGAACTGCTGCTGATCGGCCGTCGGCATGTGCGCAGCAATAACTCTTGGATGCATAACTATCATCGCTTGGTGAAGGGCAAGCCCCGGCATCAATTGTTGATGCATCCCGATGATCTGGCCAGCCGGCAACTGAGTGACGGTCAGCGGGTGCGCGTGAGTTCGCGCATCGGCATGATCGAGGTGCAAGTGCTGGCCAGCCCGGAGATGATGCCCGGTGTCGTCAGCCTGCCCCATGGCTGGGGCCATGGCCGACCAGGCGTGCAGATGAGCATTGCCAGTGCGCAACCGGGGGCGAGTGCGAATGATTTGACCGACGAACGGCAGTTGGATGAGTTATCGGGCAACGCTGCGCTCAATGGGGTTCCGGTCCAGGTAGCAGCCGCCTGAGCACCCGGCTGGAATTTTGCGTTACAATGCGCCACCGTGCCGACCTGTGAGTCGCAAAGTTCCAGCCGAGGTGTTCCATGGATATCATCGAAACGATCAAAGAGCAGATTGCCAACAACACCATTCTGCTTTACATGAAGGGCGCTCCGAACGCTCCTCAGTGCGGTTTCTCCGCGAAGGCGTCCCAGGCTGTGATGGCGTGCGGCGAGAAGTTCGCTTATGTGGATATCCTGCAAAACCCTGAAATCCGCGCCAACCTGCCAAAGTACGCCAACTGGCCGACCTTCCCGCAACTGTGGGTAGCCGGTGAGCTGGTTGGCGGTAGCGATATCATCACTGAAATGGCAGCTGATGGTTCGTTGCAGGCGCTGATCAAAGACGCAGCGGCAAAGACCGACGCCTGATTCGCCTGCAATAAAAAGCCCCGCTTCTCGTGAGAGAACGGGGCTTTTTTACGACTGCGAGAGCGGGTTATTCACCCATCTGCGATTGCAGGTAATTTTCCAGGGTGACCTTGTCGATCAGGCCCAGTTGGGTTTCCAGCCAGTCGATGTGCTCTTCCTGGTCTTCCAGGATATCTTCCAGCAGCTCGCGGCTGCCGAAGTCGCCCTGAGCTTCGCAGTGAGCGATGGCGGCCTTGAGGTCGCTGTGGCTCTTACGTTCAAAACCAAGGTCGCTGCCGATCATTTCCTGGGTGTGCTCGCCGATGTTCAGCTTACCCAGGTCCTGCACGTTCGGCAGGCCTTCGAGGAACAGGATGCGCTTGATCAGCGCGTCTGCGTCCTTCATCGCCTTGATGGATTCTTTGTATTCGCGCTTGCCGAGCTTTTCCAGGCCCCAGTCGTCATACATGCGCGCATGCAGGAAGTACTGATTGATCGCGACCAGTTCATTGGCAAGGATTTTGTTGAGTTGCTGGATGACTGAGATGTCGCCTTTCATGACTGGGGTCCTGCCCTGTAATAGCTGTATATAGGGCGGAGTTTGAGCGGCGAAAACCCTAGTGTCAAACCTAAGTTATTGAATAATAAATGAAAATTAATCGGAATAAGAATGTTTGTGTTCCGCGTCTTGACGCTAACTAATTGAATTACAGGCATAAAAAAACCGGACACTAAGTCCGGTTCTTTAAAACACGCTGTTTTAAGCGTGTGTAAATTCTGCTGAGTACGGGAGCGCGGCCTGGGCTGTCTGCAGCTGCGTCAGGGTTTCCCGAACCACTTGCTTGGCGAGGCAAGCACATTTGCCACATTGGCTGGCAACGCCGGTGGTTTCACGCACTTCCTTGTAGCTGCAGCAACCTTCATAGATTGCTTCGCGGATTTGTCCGTCGGTGACGCCAGTACACAGGCACACATACATAAGGGAGAACCGTCGCGGGTTAAGGCTTAAGTGCGATGGATCTTAATGTTAACGAGAATGATTGTCAAAGTAGATTCTGTCTTTCTCTGGTCAGAATGATTACCCGCTGACGAACGGTTTTTTCCCGAGCCGTGTATGATGGTCGGTCTTCACGAAGCGTGATCCCGTCACAGCGTTGTCGTTTACCCACGACACACTGGAAGGGATCCTTTTACTTCAAGTCACCCCCATCAGGAGATACCCAATGAGCGTACTCGTCGGCAAACAAGCCCCGGATTTCGACGTACCAGCCGTCCTCGGCAATGGCGAAATCGTAGACAGCTTCAAGCTGTCTGAAGCCATCAAAGGCAAATACGGCCTGGTGTTCTTCTACCCGTTGGACTTCACCTTCGTCTGCCCTTCGGAGCTGATCGCGCTGGACCACCGCATGGACGATTTCAAGGCGCGTAACGTTGAAGTGGTTGCTGTTTCCATCGACTCCCATTTCACCCACAACGCCTGGCGCAACACCGCCATCAACGATGGCGGCATCGGCAAAGTCAAATACACCATGGCTGCTGACATGAAGCACGACATCGCCAAGGCCTACGACGTTGAGTCTGAAGGCGGCGTTGCCTTCCGTGGCGCGTTCCTGATCGACGACAAGGGCGTTGTTCGCTCGCAGATCATCAACGACCTGCCACTGGGCCGTAACATGGAAGAGCTGATTCGCCTGGTTGACGCGCTGCAATTCCACGAAGAGCACGGCGAAGTTTGCCCTGCAAACTGGAAGAAAGGCGACAAAGGCATGAACGCTTCGCCAGAAGGCGTTGCGGCTTACCTGACCGAGAACGCTGGCAAGCTGTAAGCCAGATTCGCGGTGAAAAAAAACCGGCCTGTGAGGGCCGGTTTTTTTATGTGCGGGTTTTGACCTGTAGTTGTGGTGAGCGAGCAAGCCCGCTCACCACGACAAGCCCGCCTAGCCATGAAAGCCCGTTCGAGTCAGCCTCAGTCGCCGAAGTCTTCCCAACCGCCCATTTGTTTCCAGCGGTTGACGATGCCGCAGAACAGATCAGCGGTCTTCTCGGTGTCGTAGCGCGCCGAGTGGGCTTCGCGACCGTCGAAGTCGATACCGGCGGCCTGGCACGCCTTGGCCAGTACGGTCTGGCCATAAGCCAGGCCAGCCAGGGTGGCGGTGTCGAAGCTGGAGAACGGATGAAACGGGTTGCGCTTCATGTCCAGGCGGGCCACGGCAGCATTCAGAAAGCCCAGATCGAAGCTGCTGTTATGCCCCACCAGGATCGCACGCTTGCAGCCATTGGCCTTCAACGCCTTGCGAACGCCACGGAAAATGTCGGTCAGTGCCGCTTCTTCGCTGACGGCCATGCGCAAGGGGTGATCCAGCTTGATCCCGGTGAACTCCAGGGCTGCCGCTTCGATGTTGGCACCTTCAAACGGCTCGACGCGGAAGAAATGGGTGTGTTCTGGATAAACGAAGCCCTGTTCATCCATGCCGATGGTCGTCGCGGCAATTTCCAGCAGCGCATCGGTGGCGCAATTGAAGCCGCCGGTTTCTACGTCGATAACGACAGGCAGGTAGCCGCGGAAACGTTCGGCCATCGGGTGGCGTGAACCACCGCCACCGTGTTCCTGGTCGTCATCGTAATGGTCTTCACTCACTTGCTTTCCTCCAGCAGGCGCCAGCGCAGTGTTTCACCGGCGCGCAGCGGGATAACGGTCAGCTCGCCAAATGGCAGGCTGGCAGGGGCGGTCCAGTCTTCCCGGACCAGGGTGATGCGGTCGGTATTCGCCGGCAGGCCATAGAAACGTGGGCCGTTGAGGCTGGCGAAACCTTCGAGTTTATCCAGAGCGTTGCGTTGTTCGAACGCTTCGGCGTACAGCTCGATGGCGGCATAGGCGGTGTAGCAACCGGCACAGCCACACGCGGCTTCCTTGGCGTGCTGGGCGTGGGGCGCCGAGTCAGTGCCGAGGAAGAACTTCGGGTTACCGCTGGTCGCGGCATCCAGCAGCGCCACCTGGTGGGTATTGCGCTTGAGGATCGGCAGGCAATAGAAGTGCGGCCGAATCCCGCCCACCAGCATATGGTTGCGGTTATAGAGCAGGTGATGCGCGGTGATGGTTGCGCCGACGTTGGCCGAGGCCTCGGTGACGAACTGCACGGCATCGGCCGTGGTGATGTGCTCGAACACCACCTTGAGGGTCGGGAACAACTCGACCACGCGGCGCATGTGCTCGTCGATGAAGACCTTCTCGCGATCGAACACGTCCACGTCGCCACGGGTGACTTCACCGTGGATCAGCAGCGGCATGCCGACTTCGGCCATGGCTTCGATGGCGGGCAGGATCTTGTCGATGCTGGTCACGCCGGAATCGGAGTTGGTGGTCGCGCCAGCCGGATACAGCTTGGCGGCGTGTACATAACCGCTGGCCTTGGCCTCGCGAATTTCTTCGGGCTGGGTGCGGTCGGTGAGGTAGAGCACCATCAATGGTTCGAAGCGGCTGCCGGCCGGTCGTGCAGCGAGGATACGCTGGCGATAGGCATCGGCTTCAGCGGCGTTACGCACCGGTGGTACCAGGTTAGGCATGATGATGGCGCGGCCAAACGTGCGCGCTACATCGGCCACGGTTTGGGGCAACGCAGCACCATCGCGAAGATGAATATGCCAGTCGTCGGGACGCAGCAGGGTCAGGCGGTCGGACATTGGGGATTCCAGGCGGGTCAATCTGGTGGGAATGCTACCGGAAAAGACTCTTGCAGGCACTCGCTATCAAGTTTTGCAGGATGCATCCGATAGCCTTTCGTATGCCTTATCGATGTATGACGCTTTGAAGTGTTGTAGAAACCAGTGGAGCCTCCCGTGCGCCAGCATTATCTAGCCCTGCTCAGTGTGTTCGCCAGCCTGCCTGCAATGGCCCTCACGTTCCAGACACGTCTGGAGAATATTGAGTGGAAGGTGGAGGGTGACAAGTTCGAGTGCCGCCTGACCCAACCGATCACCGATTTCGGTTCGGGTGAGTTCGTGCGCCGGGCCGGTGAGCAGGCGACATTCCGCCTGAAAGCCTATAACGGCTCGCTGGGTTCAGGATCCGCCACCTTGTTGGCCGCTGCGGCGCCGTGGCAGCCTGGTCGTGGCGATATCAATCTCGGCGCCGTGCGCGCAGGCAGTGGCGACGTGCTGTTCAACAGCTCCCAGGCCCAGGCCGGGCGCCTGTTCAATGGTTTGCTCGATGGCCGTTCACCCACCGTGCGTCACTACGGGCGCGAGGGCGGCTATTCAGAGATTCGCCTGCTGCCGGTGAAATTCAACAAGGCCTATAGTGACTATCAGCTGTGCACGGCCAAGTTGCTGCCGATGAATTACGATCAGGTCAAGCAGACCGAAGTCGGTTTTCCCGGCGGTGGTATCGAGCTGGACGCGGCGGCCAAGCAGAAGCTGGCGGTGATTCTCGAGTTCCTGAAAGCGGACCCTACCGTCAACCACATCGAATTGAACGGTCACTCGGACAACAGCGGCAATCGCCTGAGCAATCGCGATGTATCACGGCGTCGTGCACTGGCGGTGATGGACTACTTCAAGGCCAATGGCATCCAGGAATCCCAGATCACCCTGCGCTTCCATGGCGAGAGCTATCCTTTGGCACCGAATACAAATGCCGCCAACCGGGCGCGCAACCGCCGGGTGAATATTCAGCTTGAGCGGGTGGCTGCCCCCGAGAAACCGGCGCCTCAGGCTGCTGTGCCGAGCAACCCCGCGCACACTTCTTAAGGGGCGGCCGTCGGTCGCGCCCTCGACATAATCTGTCGCTTTATCTTCATTTGCTGTCGCGCCCCTGTAATTTCACGGTTTTGGTCGGTAGAATCGACGCCTTTCCGTACAACCCCGTGGAGTGATGGCATGGCCGACGTAAACAAGGTCGTTCTCGCGTATTCCGGCGGCCTGGACACTTCGGTGATCCTCAAGTGGCTGCAGGATACTTATAACTGTGAAGTGGTGACCTTCACCGCTGACCTGGGTCAGGGTGAAGAGGTCGAACCTGCACGTGCCAAGGCGCAAGCCATGGGCGTGAAAGAGATCTACATTGACGACCTGCGCGAAGAATTCGTCCGCGATTTCGTCTTCCCGATGTTTCGCGCCAACACCGTCTACGAAGGCGAGTACCTGCTGGGTACCTCCATCGCACGCCCGCTGATCGCCAAGCGCCTGATCGAAATCGCCAACGAAACCGGCGCCGACGCTATTTCCCATGGCGCCACCGGCAAGGGCAACGACCAGGTGCGTTTCGAACTGGGTGCCTACGCACTCAAGCCTGGCGTGAAAGTGATTGCTCCTTGGCGTGAATGGGATTTGCTCTCCCGTGAAAAGCTGATGGATTACGCTGAAAAGCACGCAATCCCGATCGAGCGTCATGGCAAGAAGAAATCCCCGTACTCGATGGACGCCAACCTGCTGCACATCTCCTATGAAGGCGGCGTGCTGGAAGACACCTGGACCGAGCACGAAGAAGACATGTGGAAGTGGACCGTCTCCCCGGAGAACGCTCCAGACAAGGCGCAATACCTGGAACTGACCTACCGCAACGGCGACATCGTCGCACTGGACGGCGTCGAAATGACTCCGGCCACCGTGCTGGCGACCCTGAACCGTATCGGTGGCGAACACGGCATTGGCCGTCTCGACATCGTCGAGAACCGCTACGTGGGCATGAAGTCCCGTGGCTGCTACGAGACTCCAGGTGGCACCATCATGCTGCGCGCTCACCGCGCCATCGAGTCCATCACCCTGGACCGCGAAGTGGCTCACCTCAAAGACGAGTTGATGCCCAAGTACGCCAGCCTGATCTACACCGGCTACTGGTGGAGCCCAGAGCGTCTGATGCTGCAACAGATGATCGACGCCTCCCAGGCCCACGTGAATGGCGTTGTGCGCCTGAAGCTGTACAAGGGCAATGTGATCGTTACCGGTCGCAAGTCCGATGACTCGCTGTTCGACGCCAACATCGCCACCTTCGAAGAAGATGGCGGCGCCTATAACCAGGCGGATGCAGCAGGCTTTATCAAGTTGAACGCATTGCGCATGCGCATCGCTGCCAACAAAGGCCGCTCGTTGTTCTGAGGGTTTCGCCGGTTGTGAAGAGTGGCCCCTTGTTTTCAAGGGGCCATTTTTTTGCCCAGGATTTTAAATAAGTCGGTGTTGTTCAAGGTTGTTTAAACCCAGTGTTCAAACTTTTCGGAAACTCGACTCTTGATTGCCGTGCGTTATCTGCGTTTTTTGTAGGGAGGAATGAATTTTTTACATATGTGTAGGAACCAGTCTTACAGATAATTCACTCATGTAGTTACGGGAGTATGTAAAAGACACATGGGTCTGTAGGAAATAAGGATGTAAATAAATATGTTAAATGGAGCTGAAAATGTTGATTTTTTTACCCCTGCCCGCGCCTCTGCAGTCGATGTGCAAGAGGCATTTCCTGATAGCGGTGTGCAGCATGGTTACTTGGTGTCGGGGTTCCTAGGGAGATTTCGCTCAAAATATGAAAAATGCCGGAAAGGTCTGAAAGGCTCTATAAAACTGGAAACATCCAAGTCTGCGTTTTTTTGTAGGGCATTTCCTTTATCGCTGTGGGGTGGGTCTCTGCTTGCTCTTGCCTGGGGGGGAGCGCTATGCCAACTAGCAAACGACTAGGCTATTGTGCTTGCTCTAAATAATTCGAACAGCGAAATTGGACTTTCTCATGAATAAAGTGCTGATCGTGGATGATCATCCCGTCATTCGTCTTGCTGTGCGTATGCTAATGGAACGCCATGGTTATGAGGTCGTTGCCGAGACCGATAACGGTGTCGATGCGTTGCAACTTGCACGGGAGCATATGCCGGACATTGTCATACTGGATATTGGGATTCCCAAACTCGATGGCCTGGAAGTTATTTGCCGGCTGTCATCTACCAAGCAAGCAATACCGTTCAAGGTGCTGGTGCTCACCTCGCAGGCCCCTGGTCATTTTTCCATGCGTTGCATGCAGGCCGGTGCTGCCGGCTATGTGTGCAAGCAACAGGACCTGACCGAGCTGCTGAGTGCGATCAAGGCAGTGTTGTCGGGCTACAGCTACTTTCCGAACCAGGCACTCAACTCGGTACGCTCTACCATGGGCAATGCCAGCGAGGCCGATATGGTCGAGCGTTTGTCGGGTCGCGAAATGATGGTGTTGCAGCAATTGGCCCGGGGTAGAACCAACAAGGAGATCGCCGACGGAATGTTCCTCAGCAACAAGACGGTCAGCACCTATAAGACTCGCCTGCTGCTCAAGCTCAATGCTCGTTCCCTCGTGGACCTGATCGAGCTCGCCCAGCGTAATGGCTTGGTATAGAGGAGGGCAGCCTGCACATAGTCCGGGATAGTCGGCATAAAAAAGCCTCCGTCAGGGAGGCTTCCGGCCGTCTAGCGCTCTTCAGAGATCGAAGTCGTAGTCGGACAGTTGTTTTTGCAAGCGTCGTTCTTCCAGAAGATTGTCGATAGTACGGCGTTTGCTCAGATTGGTCTTGGCCACCTCGGCCACAGGGGCTTGCGCGTCATCGTCATCCGACTCAACGAGGTCGTCTTCCACATCCAACTGTTCTTTGTCAGTGCTCATAACGTTAACTCCGGAGTAAGACTGCCGTTGGCGCTCCTTATAACGATAATCCATGGACGGGTAAAAAAGATTTTTTCAATCGATTGATCGAGAAAACCAATGAGCTCTCAATCGTCCGATGTCTTTTCCTTGTATTCGCACAGGTCTTCGATGCGGCAGCTGCCGCAGCGTGGCTTGCGGGCCTGGCAAACGTAACGCCCGTGCAGGATCAGCCAGTGGTGGGAGTCGAGCAGGTAAGGCTTGGGCACAAATTTCATCAACTGCTTTTCCACCTCAACCACGTTCTTGCCGCGGGCAATGCCGGTTCGATTGCTGACCCGGAAAATGTGGGTGTCCACGGCCATTGTCAGTTGTCGGAATGCGGTATTGAGCACCACGTTCGCGGTTTTGCGGCCCACGCCCGGCAGGGCTTCCAAGGCTTCGCGGGTTCGTGGCACTTCGCTGCCATGCAGTTCCACCAATAGGCGGCATGTCTCGATGACATTCTTGGCCTTGCTGTTGTACAGGCCTATGGTCTTGATGTACTCCGACAACCCGTCCACACCCAGGGCATAGATTGCCTCTGGTGTGTTTGCCACGGGATACAGCTTGGCCGTGGCCTTGTTGACGCCAACGTCCGTAGACTGGGCCGACAGTATCACCGCAATCAGCAACTCGAACGGCGAGGAGTAGGCCAGTTCGGTCTTGGGTTCCGGATTGTCTTCGTGAAACCTGCGGAAAATTTCCAGGCGTTTTGCGGCGTTCATCGGGCTTAGGATTCCTTGCAGGCGATCAGCGTAGTTTCGAATAGTGGGTCCAGGCCTGGAACCCTGCGAGCAACGACCCGAGGAGCATAAACCCGACAGGTATCAACGGGGGGCGGCAATGGCCATCAACCACCCCAGGGCGCGTCAGTCACCATGGGCATCCAGCTGGCTTTGGGCCTCATCGACCTTGCTTCTTGCGTCGGCCAATTGTTGTGCATCACCCTGTTGGTCCTGGGCTTTCTTCAGCTCTGCGCGGCGCATCGCCAACTGGATCTTGGCGCGTTTGAGGGCGGCGTTGTTGTTGCTGGGGAGCGGCGTCGCGAGCGCGTTGTTCTGGTCCAAGGCGGCCAGTGCCTGTTCTGCTGCTTCGAACTGCTGTTGCAGAACGATCAACTGTGATTGCTGCTCAAATGTTGGCGGATGCCCAAATGCCTTCAGCGATTTGTGTAATTGGGCGCGGCTCATTGCAACGTTGATCTTGGCTTTCTTGATCGACGCATCCCTCGTGGCCTCGTGAGTATCCAGCTGTGTGGGAGGCTCCGGTACCACGCGTCTGGCTCGGGCCAGGCGTTCGGCGAGCTTGTGCTCTTCTTCTCGTTGCAAGCGCGCGTTACGTTGCTCGAAGCGCCGCCGTGCGCGGTTGCGCTTGATTTCACGGTCATGACGTTCTTCGTCGTTGGCCGCCAGGCCACCTACGATAGGCAGCACGGTGATCGGCGGGCGCATCTCGATGCAGTCCACCGGACACGGTGCAACGCACAGGTCGCAGCCCGTGCACTCATCGATAATCACCGTGTGCATAAACTTGGCGGCGCCAACGATGGCATCTACCGGGCAAGCCTGGATGCACTTGGTGCACCCGATGCACTCAGCCTCGCGGATGTACGCAACCTGCGCTGGCGCCTCGCCACGGCTGGTGTCGAGGTCCAGCACCGGTACGCGCAGCAGCAGCGCAAGGCCTGCAATGGTTTCCTGCCCACCGGGCGGGCACTTATTGATGGCCTCGCCCTGCGCGATGCCCTCGGCGTAAGGCTTGCAACCCGGGTGCCCGCACTTTCCGCATTGGGTCTGCGGCAGCAGCGCGTCGATACGTTGAATCAGATTCATGGGGTGATCATTGGCAAGCCGGTTAAACAAACAGGGCCTGATTATCCGGCAAGCGAGAAAGGGGCACTAGCTCAACAGCCCTGTCGCCGAGACGGCAGGGCTGATTTGCAGGGTTACTTGATGCGCTGACCCGGCTTGGCGCCGCTATCGGGGCTGAGCAGGTAGATCTCTTCACCACCAGGGCCAGCCGCCATCACCATGCCTTCGGAGATACCGAACTTCATTTTGCGTGGCTTGAGGTTGGCGATCATCATGGTCAGGCGACCATCGAGCTTGGAGGGGTCCGGATACGCGCTCTTGATCCCGGAGAACACATTGCGCTGCTCGTCACCGATGTCCAGGGTCAGGCGCAGCAGTTTGTCGGCGCCTTCCACGGCTTCGGCCTTGATGATCAGCGCAACACGCAGGTCAACGGCGGCAAAGGCGTCAAACTCGATTTCCGGAGAAAGCGGGTCTTTGGCCAACTCACCGTTGCCCGCTGGTGCAGCCGAGCCGGTGTCGGTCTGGCTGGCGGCCAGGTCTTCTTTCGAAGCGTCGGTCATGGCCTGGACTTTTACCGGGTCGATACGGGTCATCAGCGGCTTGAACTCGTTCAACTGGTGGTTGCTGAGCAAGGTGGTGTGGTCGTTCCAGGTCAACGGGGCGACGTTGAGGAATGCCTCGGCGTCGGCCGCCAGCAGTGGCAGCACCGGTTTGAGGAAGATCACCAACTGGCGGAACAGGTTGACGCCGGTGGCGCAGATCGCCTGGACTTCTGCCTGCTTGCCTTCCTGCTTGTTCAGCGACCACGGGGCCTTGTCGGCGATCCAGGCGTTGGCGCGGTCGGCCAGGCCCATGATCTCGCGCATGGCGCGGGCAAAGTCGCGGGCTTCATAGGCGTCGGCGATGCTTGGCGCGGCGGCCAGGAACGCGTCGGTCAGTTCCGGTGCGGCATTTTCTGCAACCAGTAACCCGGCATTACCCTTGTGGATGAAACCGGCGCAACGGCTGGCGATGTTGACGACTTTGCCGACAAGGTCCGAGTTGACCTTCTGTACGAAGTCTTCCAGGTTCAGGTCCAGGTCGTCGACGCCACGGCCCAGCTTGGACGCGTAGTAGTAGCGCAGGTATTCCGGCGACAGGTGGTCCAGGTAGGTGCGCGCCTTGATAAAGGTGCCACGGGACTTGGACATCTTCTGGCCGTTGACCGTCAGGTAGCCGTGCACGTTGATACCGGTCGGCTTGCGGTAGCCCGAACCTTCGAGCATCGCCGGCCAGAACAGGGCGTGGAAGTTGACGATGTCCTTGCCGATGAAGTGGTACAACTCGGCGGTGGAGTCCTTGCCCCAGAACGCGTCGAAGTCCAACTCCGGCGTGCGGTCGCAGAGGTTCTTGAAGCTGGCCATGTAGCCGATCGGCGCGTCCAGCCACACATAGAAATACTTGCCCGGCTCATCCGGGATCTCGAAGCCGAAGTACGGTGCATCGCGGGAGATATCCCACTGCTGCAGGCCGGCATCCAGCCATTCGGCGATCTTGTTCGCCACGGCATCCTGCAGGGTGCCGCTGCGGGTCCAGGTTTGCAGCATCTGCTGGAAATCCGGGAGTTTGAAGAAGAAGTGCTGGGAATCCTTGAGTACCGGCGTGGCGCCGGAGATTGCCGACTTCGGATCCTTCAGGTCAGTCGGTGCATAAGTGGCACCGCATTTTTCACAGTTGTCGCCGTACTGGTCTTCAGTGCCGCATTTCGGGCAGGTGCCCTTGATGAAGCGGTCGGCCAGGAACATTTTCTTTTCCGGGTCGAAATACTGGGTGATCGAACGCTGGGCAATGTGCCCGGCATCACGCAACTTGAGGTAGATCTGGCTCGACAGCTCACGATTTTCTTCGGCGTGAGTGGAGTGGAAGTTGTCGAAGTCCACCAGGAACTCGGCAAAGTCGGCGCTGTGTTCAGCCTGCACATTGGCGATCAGTTGTTCCGGGGTGATGCCTTCCTTTTCGGCGCGCAGCATGATGGCCGAACCGTGGGCGTCGTCCGCGCAGACATAGATGCATTGGTTGCCGCGGTGCTTCTGGAAGCGCACCCACATATCGGTCTGGATGTACTCAAGCATATGGCCAAGATGGATAGAACCATTGGCATAGGGCAGGGCGCTGGTGACGAGGATCTTGCGTGGCTCGGACATGGGGCTCGGCTACTTGATGAAACGGAGGTCGGCCACTATAAAGCGCCGGGAAATTTATTTCACCCCGTGACGCTGTTTCAGAATTTTCCAGCCCTTCGAAAGCGTGCCGTTCAGCGGCCGGAACGGTTAGGATAGCCGCCTGTTTCAGTCAGTCTTTTTCGGGAGTAGCCCATGAGCGCCGTGAATCGCGCAGCGGTGGAAGCCGTTCTTCGCCAGTACACCGACCCCTATTTGAATCTGGACCCGGTCAGTGCCGGCTGTGTGCGAGCCATTGAGGTCCAGGGGGATCAGGTGGCGGTGCAGCTGGAGCTGGGTTATGCCGCCGGGCTGTTCAAAAGTGGCTGGGCGCAGATGTTGCAAATGGCTATCGAAGGTCTCGACGGTGTTCGTTCAGCCAAGGTCGACATCCAGTGCGTGATCGCGCCGCACAAGGCCCAGGCACAGATTCCGGGCCTGGCTAACGTCAAGAACGTGGTGGCCGTGGCCTCCGGCAAGGGCGGTGTGGGTAAATCCACCACGGCGGCCAACCTGGCGCTGGCCCTGGCCCGTGAAGGCGCCCGCGTAGGCATTCTTGACGCCGACATCTATGGCCCAAGCCAAGGCGTGATGTTTGGGATTGCCGAAGGTACGCGGCCGAAGGTCAAGGATCAGAAGTGGTTCGTGCCCATCGAATCCCTGGGCGTGGAAGTCATGTCCATGGCGTTCCTGACCGATGAAAACACGCCGATGGTGTGGCGTGGGCCGATGGTTTCCGGCGCCTTGCTGCAATTGGTGACGCAGACCGCTTGGGGCGACTTGGATTATCTGGTCATCGACATGCCGCCAGGCACTGGCGATATCCAACTGACCCTGGCGCAGAAAGTCCCGGTGGCTGGTTCGGTAATCGTGACCACACCCCAGGATCTGGCGCTGCTCGACGCGAAAAAAGGCGTGGAGATGTTTCGCAAGGTCAACATCCCGGTGCTGGGCGTCGTGGAAAACATGGCCGTGCACATCTGCTCCAACTGCGGTCACGCCGAACACCTGTTTGGTGAAGGCGGCGGCGAGAAGCTGGCGACCCAGTACGGGGTTGAATTACTGGCGTCGTTGCCGTTGTCGATGGCCATTCGAGAACAGGCCGACGGCGGTAAACCTACCGTAGCGGCCGAGCCGGACGGTCAGCTTGCGATGGTTTATCAGGAACTGGCCCGTCACGTGGGCGCGCGGATTGTATTGCAGGAGGCGGCGGCACCGGCCATGCCGACCATTACCGTCACCGACGACTGAGAGGGTTGAAGGGCAAAAGAGCCTCGCGTTGTCGGGGCTTTTTCTTGTCTACGCAAGGCGCAGGCGGTATCGGGTGCGCATTTACTCAGTCGTGCGTGTAAGCATTAACTTACTTTTGCGTAAGTGTTCGGTTTTTCTATCAGATCCTTACGGCTCTAAATATCGAAAGATATCCCTATGCTATTGATATATAAGAAGTATTTTATAGCGTGTTGCGGGTGTGACTGTGTGGCGGGGTGAGTTGTGCCCCGTTGAACTTCCCGGGGAACCCTCTAACATCAGCCCTGTGTCCACGGATTGGCACAGCCATCAAGGAACGATGGTTTGAAGGAACGTCGCAGGATGCGATTCATCAGGATGATGAAAAGGAATACAGGGACTAGGGAAAAAATGTGGGCGGGTCATACCGCCCCTTTTTTTTGCCTGCGAAAAAGTAAATGCTTGCCCCCGGAATGCAAAAAAGCCCCTGTAAAAGGGGCTTTTTCAGTTGGGCAGCGGCGCTTTAGCGCTCTAGTTGCTCAATTTTGTTGGGCTTGCCATCCCATTCAGCGGCATCCGGCATCGGATCTTTGCGCTCGGTGATGTTTGGCCACACTTCGGCCAGCTCGACGTTCAACTGAATGAATTGCTCCATGCCCGTAGGCACTTCGTCCTCGGAGAAAATCGCGACGGCCGGGCATTCTGGTTCACACAGGGCGCAGTCAATGCACTCATCCGGGTGAATAACCAGGAAGTTCGGGCCTTCGTAGAAGCAGTCCACCGGACACACTTCGACGCAGTCGGTGTACTTGCACTTGATGCAGTTGTCGGTAACGACGAAGGTCATTTCTAATTTTCTCCTCAGGCGGCGGCGGCGAAACCCTTTACGGCAGGGCTCGCGAGGTTCGGGAGCGATAGTCTGCAGGCCAGGCTAAAAGCCTGCAGCATCCCAAACCGCGCGAGAGTCTACCAGCTTGCAAGCGTCTGCGTTATATCCGAACCTGCAGTGCAT
Organism: Pseudomonas arvensis; assembly: GCF_056688935.1. Lineage (NCBI taxonomy): Bacteria > Pseudomonadati > Pseudomonadota > Gammaproteobacteria > Pseudomonadales > Pseudomonadaceae > Pseudomonas > Pseudomonas arvensis. Next base: position 1,284,484 of record NZ_CP162038.1, read on the forward strand.
ATAACATTTCGAGCGCTTTACGTGGCGTCAAACCGTCCAGGTCGAGCTTTGCGAGCTCATCCAGCACTGGGTGGGGCAGGCTGGCGAACATATCGCTCTGGTGCGGCGCGGCGGGTTTGCTGTTGGCTTTGACCGGGCTGGCGACCACCGTTTCGTGGGGCAAGGCCGTGGTCTCCAGCCGGCTGAGGTGCTCGCGGGCACGCAGGATCACGTCGTTCGGCACACCGGCCAACTGCGCCACCGCCAAGCCGTAGCTTTGGCTCGCCGGCCCTGGCAGCACATGGTGCAGGAACACAATGCGCTCATTGTGCTCGGTGGCATTGAGATGCACGTTGGCCACCAGCGGCTCGCTTTCCGGCAGTACCGTCAGTTCGAAGTAGTGGGTGGCAAACAGCGTGTAAGCCCGCAGATGCGCCAACCGCTCGGCTGCCGCCCAGGCCAGGGACAGACCATCGAAGGTGCTGGTGCCACGCCCCACTTCGTCCATCAACACCAGGCTGCGTTCGGTGGCATTGTGCAGAATATTGGCGGTTTCGCTCATTTCCACCATAAAGGTGGAACGGCCACCGGCCAAGTCGTCGCTGGAGCCGATTCGGGTGAAAATGCGGTCCACCAGGGACAGCTCGCAACTGGCCGCGGGTACAAAGCTGCCGATATGCGCCAACAATACGATTAACGCGGTCTGGCGCATGTAGGTAGATTTACCGCCCATGTTCGGACCGGTGATGACCAACATGCGGGTATCGTCGTCGAGCGACAGGTCGTTGGCGACGAACGGCGTGATCAACACCTGTTCGACCACCGGATGGCGCCCCTGCACGATGCGCATGCACGGCTCGCTGACAAAACGCGGGCAGTTCAGGTCAAGGTTCAGCGCACGTTCGGCGAGGTTGCTCAACACATCCAGCTCCGCCAGGGCAGCGGCAGTGTCTTGCAGCGGCGCCAGCTGGCTGATCAGGTCTTCGAGCAAGGCTTCATAGAGCATCTTTTCCCGAGCCAGGGCGCGGCTCTTGGCCGACAGCGCCTTGTCTTCGAACTCTTTGAGCTCCGGCGTGATAAAACGCTCGGCGCCTTTGAGGGTCTGGCGGCGTTGATAGTCGATAGGTGCCGACTCGGCCTGCTTGCTTGGCAGTTCAATAAAGTAGCCGTGCACGCGGTTGTAACCGACCTTGAGGTTGGCTAGGCCGGTGCGGGCTTTTTCGCGGGCTTCCAGGTCGATCAGGAACTGCCCGGCGTTTTCGCTCAGGGCTTGCAGTTCATCCAGCTCACTGTCGTAACCCGTCTTCAATACACCACCGTCACGAATAATCGCCGGCGGGTTGTCGATGATGGCCTTTTCCAGCAGGGCTGCCAGTTCCGGATAGGTACCTGCGGTTTCGGCCAATTGCTGCAGGTGCGGCGTGTCCAGTTCGGTCATTGCCACTTGCAACTGCGGCAGGGCGCTGAGGGCATCACGCAGGCGTGCAAGGTCACGAGGGCGCGCATTGCGCAGGCCGATCCGCGCCAGAATCCGCTCGATATCGCCGATTTCCTTGAGCTGCGGTTGCAGCTTTTCGAAGCGGTAGCCATCCAGCAGGCAGGTAATAGAGGTCTGACGCGCTTGCAGCACCGCCAGATCCCGCAACGGACGGTTCAACCAGCGCGTCAGCAGGCGGCTGCCCATGGCGGTCTGGCAACGGTCGACCACCGATTGCAGGGTGTTGTCACGCCCGCCTGACAGGTTGGTGTCCAGTTCCAGATTTCGGCGGCTGGCGCCATCGAGCACCACCGTGTCGTCCAGGCGCTCATGGCGCAGGCTGCGCAAATGCGGCAGGGCAGTGCGCTGGGTTTCCTTGGCGTAGCTGAGCAGGCAACCGGCGGCGCCGATGGCCAGGGTCAACGTCTCGCAACCGAAGCCCTTGAGGTCTTGCACCGAGAACTGCTGGCACAGACTTTTCAGCGCCGAATCACGCTCAAAATCCCACGGCGCACGACGCTTGGTCCCACGACGCTTCTCCGCCGGCAAGTCCTTGGGCCAATCATCCGGGATCAGCAACTCCACCGGATTGATGCGCTCCAACTCCGCCAGCAAGTTCTCCCAGCCCTTGATCTCCAGCACGCTGAAATTGCCGCTGGTGATGTCCAGCACCGACAGGCCGAACAGCCGCTCATCGCCCAACACCGCCGCAATCAGGTTATCGCGACGCTCATCCAGCAACGCTTCATCACTCACCGTCCCCGGCGTGATAATGCGCACCACCTGACGTTCCACCGGCCCTTTACTCGTGGCCGGGTCGCCGATCTGCTCACAAATCACCACCGACTCGCCCAGCTTCACCAGCTTGACCAGGTAACCTTCCAACGAATGGTACGGAATCCCACACATCGGAATCGACTGCCCTGCCGATTGCCCACGCGCGGTCAGGGTAATGTCCAGCAGCTTGGCGGCCTTCTTCGCGTCCTCGTAGAAGATCTCGTAGAAGTCGCCCATGCGATAGAACATCAACTGATCAGGGTGCTGGTTTTTCAGGCGCCAGTACTGCTGCATCATTGGGGTATGGGAGGACAGATCGGAAGTGTTCTTACTCATCAGATAGTTAGCAAATTCGTTAAAAGGAGTGGGGCAAAGATGGGGCACCTGGCCCTGCTAATTTTGCGATGGCGGCAAGGTTAACACGCGAGGTCGGGGCTTCGCAGGTCGCAAGCTGATAGGTAAAACGCAAAAGGGTGCGACTTAATTACAGGGTTTCAAATCAGTTCACTTACCGTAGAAATGGTTCAGGAGTATCAGTTCGCACGCCGCCACCAAAGTGCAGAGCACAATGAAGCCGGGGCTGAAGACGCGTTTGCGATTAGACGAGCCATCGCCCCATGAGCCTGGATCTGCATCGTCGGAAACGAGGGTAATCAGTGCCATCAGGCTAAGTATCCATGCCTTGGTCCAGAAATTGTAAGTTCTCCATTGAGTCATCCTTGCTCGTCTCCCGTCGGTTTTGCGATGGCGATAAGGTTATCACTCAACACTTGCCCTTCGCAGACCTGCTAAGGGCATGGTCAATGCATAAAAAAGTGCATAATGTATGCCGTTTAGCATTTGCTAACCTTTCAATCTCCCGTCAGTATCCGCATCATGCAAAAACGCAACGTTTCTATCGTCTTAAGAGAACTGCTGGATCGCGACCGGATCTCCCCCACGGAGCTTCACCGGCGTACCGGCGTGCCTCAATCCACGTTGTCCCGGATTCTCAGCGGCAAGATCGTCGACCCGTCGGACAAGCATATTTCCCGCATCGCAGAGTACTTCCGCGTCAGCACCGACCAACTGCGCGGGCGCGTAGCGGTCGGCGTTTCGCGGGACGACGAGCGCGACCCTATGCATTCTGAACTCAAGGACATAAGCCTGTGGGACGACGACACGCCCGTTAATGATGACGAGGTGTCGATCCCCTTTCTGCGCGAGGTTGAATTGGCTGCTGGATCAGGAAGATTCGTCATCGAGGAAAGCGAGAAGGCCAGCTTGCGTTTTGGAAAACGCAGCCTGCGGCATAACGGTGTGCAGTTCGACCAGGCCAAGTGCGTGACAGTGCGCGGCAACAGTATGTTGCCGGTGTTGCGCGACGGCGCAACGGTGGGGGTGAATGCCGGCAAGAGCGGCATTGGCGATATTGTGGATGGCGACCTGTATGCCATCAATCACAACGGCCAGTTGCGGGTTAAACAGCTCTACCGCCTGCCTTCCGGCATTCGCCTGCGCAGCTTCAATCGTGATGAACATCCGGATGAGGACTACAGCTTCCAGGAGATCCAGGATGAGCAGATCAGTATCCTCGGTCATGTTTTCTGGTGGGGCATGTACGCCCGCTAACCTCCACGCGTAAGAAGAAACCCGCCCATGTGCGGGTTTTTTTTCGCCCCTGGAAAACCGGCCAAGCCCAAGCCCGTAAGGCTTTCAATGCATCAATGCATTTGTTTGGCAAAATAAATGCGTTTATGCATTGACTGTATATGCATACATGCATATTCTTTATCTCAAGCCAGCCAACACGGCCTGGTGGAGGCGGCAAGGATGCTGCCAAGGAAGACAAGGAAGGCACGCAACATCGGCAAGGACGCCATCGAAGCGATGGCAGGGATGCCAGGCAACACCGGCAGGGACGCCGACGCTCTTTAGTTTCAACGCTTCAACAACAGGCAGCGATGAACCGGCCTTAACGGTTCAGAGGGTTGGCAACTGACCCGGGTGTGCAGCGTAAAGCACCAGAAGCAGTTATCCGGCAGACAGGGATCGTGGTCGGAAAAACATCGAGGAAAGGACCGTACCGCGCCAGTAGCGCCGAAAGTCCGAGGACATCATTACTGAAAAGCCCGGGCGACCGGGCTTTTTGGAATGCCTACCTATCCAAGCATTTGTAAATGAAATACGGACTATTTATTGCTCAGCCAGGAGGCGTGACATGACAAATGAACAGCAAGCGTTAGCGGAAATGCCTATCTGGCTGGTCATCATATTGGCGCTGATCGGCGGGGTCTCGGGTGAAATGTGGCGCGCCGATAAAGAAGGCGCACGTGGCTGGTCGCTGATCCGCCGATTGGCCCTGCGTTCCGGAGCGTGCATGGTTTGCGGGGTGTCGGCCCTGATGCTGTGCTACGCCGCCGGCATGTCGATCTGGACCGCCGGCGCGATTGGTTGCCTGACCGCCATGGCCGGTGCTGATGTGGCCATCGGCCTTTATGAACGATGGGCGGCCAAGCGCATCGGGATCAACCAAGGCTCCGGCCAGGACCCGCACTAACCGTTGCAAGGACGCGACTTAAAATGACGTTTATCGAAAAGCCATCCCAACTGCCCCAGGCCATCGGCTCGATGCTGCATGCGGCCTTCCCGGACATCAAGGTCGGCAGTCACCAAGACTTTCAAGGCGATGCTGAACAAACCTGCGTAATGGTTACGGTCGAAGGCAATGGCCCGGGCATTCGCTCCCGTGAAGGGCGCAAGGCCCACGTCTTGGCCATTTCGCTCAGGGCCATGGTGGCACCCGGTGCATTGCCGTTCGACGCCTGCGACCTGGCCAGCCAACTGATGGATCTGGTGCTGGATAACCGTTGGAACCTGCCCCAGGCACAGTGCGATTTGCCGGCGAATATCGTCGCTGCGCCCGCTGTGCGCACTTCCGTGCAAACGGACTACGACACCTGGACGGTTTCCTTCACGCAAACCCTCTATCTGGGGCCGGCGTTACTCGACGATCCCACAGGCCAACCGCTATTTGCCTGCACCTGGGACGTCTCCAACATCGACGACCCAACCCAATACCAGCCACTGGCGGAGTAGCCCATGTTCGACGCGCTGTTACGCATGCAATTGGGACCGATCGTCGAACGCCTGGCCGAGATGGAGTCCCAGCTCGAGGACCTCTACCGCCGCGCCGAGAGCTTCTGCCGGATCGGTGTTTGCCAGCAGGTCGATGCGGCCAGCAACACCTGCAAGGTCAGCCACGGCGATTTGCTCACCCCGGCGATCCGCTTTTTCAACCCCAGCGCCGGTGCACAAACCGAAACCCGCATCCCCACGGTGGGTGAGCAATGCCTGCTGCTCAACTACGGCGGGGGGGAGGGCGGTGTGCAATCCGTGGCCCTGTTCGGCCTCAACAGTGATCGCTTCCCGCCGGTCTCCAGCGTGGCGACGCTGACCCGGCGCCGACACCAAGACGGCACCCAAAGCGACTACGACGACGCCAGCCATACCTTCAACTGGGTCAACGGCCCCACCACCTTCAGCGGTTCCCGCGAACAGGTTGACGTCAAAGTCGGCGTCGCCAGCCTGAGCCTCAACGCCCAAGGCATCACCCTGCAAGTCGGCGGCACCAGCCTGTTGCTGGATGCCGGCGGCGCGCACTTCAGCGGCCCGGTGGTTGACCATCAAGGACGCGTCATCAGCCCCCGATAAGGACACCCCATGCTCGGAATCGATAGGAACACCGGGGCGGCCGTCGACGACTGGCTGCAATTTGTGCAGCGCGCCACCCGGGCGCTGACCACCCCTGTGGGCACTCGGCAAAAACGCCCGTTGTACGGCTCGCTGATCCCGCAGTTGCTCGGCCAGAACCTCGGCGATGACCTGTTGATCCTCGCCCAGAGCCACGCCGCGCAAGCCTTCTACAACACCCACAACGGCATCGGCGACTTCGACCCTCAGGTCATCGTCGCCACCCGCCAAGGCGCCGGCCTGCTGTTGCGGTTTGCCGGCATCTGGAAAAACCGCCAACAATCCTTCGAGGTCGTGACATGAGCATGCTGATCCCCGGCCAGAACCAACTGGCGGAACCGGCCATTATTAAGGTCGATGAGTTCGAACCGTTGTTGGCCGAATTCAAAGCGTTTGTCATCGACTACGTCGCCACCCGCGCGCCGCAAAGCGCAGCCAAACTCCAGGTCAGCCTCGACAACGAAAGCGAACTGCTGACCCTGGCGCTGGAAGCTTTTTGCGTGCGCCTGCAAACCCATGAGCGCAAATACAACGCCCGCATCAAGCAGATGCTGGCGTGGTGGGCCACCGGCAGCAACCTGGATGCACGCCTGGCCGATATGGGCCTGGAACGCCAGGTACTCGACCCCGGCGACCCGGCCGCGTTCCCGCCGGTGCCGCCCACCTTGGAAAGCGACGACGACGCCCGCCTGCGTTACTACCTGGCGCCCCATGCTCCGGCGGCGGGCTCGCGCATGCAGTATCGCCGTGAAGTGTTCACTTTGGGTGAGCGCCCGGCGGTGAAAGTGCAAAGTGCGACGCCCGGCGTGGTCACGGTCACCTACACCTTCGACCCGGACGGTTACGCGGCCCAGGTCAAGGACGGCAACGCTCGCCGCACCGCACCGGGTGAAGTCATGGTCACTGTGCTTTCGAGGGAGGGCGACGGCACGCCATCTGCCGACTTGCTTGACGGTGTGCGTCGACATTTCGCACGGCCGGATGTAAGGCCCGAAACCGATCTGGTCAGCGTCCAAGGCGCGCAGATTCAACCCTATAAAATTCGCGTGGTGGCCAAGATCAACGCCGGTCCGGACTCGGGGCTGACCCAAGTGGCGGCGCAGAAACTGCTGCAAGACTACGCAGAGTCCTGCCACCGCCTGGAAGGGCGGGTGGACCCCAGCTGGATCGACTACGCCATCCACAGTGCCGGCGCTGCGCAACTGCACATCCTCGAACCGCTGGCGCCGATTGTCAGCACCGCGTTCCAGGCTCCGTATTGCACGGGTGTCGAGGTGGAGGTGCGCACGCTATGAGTGAACCCAACGCAAGTTTGCTACCGGCCAACAGCTCACCGCTGGAAAAGGCCCTGGACCTGGGCTTCGGCAGATTGCTCGAGCGCGTCACCCCGCCGTTTCCGGCGCTGATGAACCCGCTGTATACCCCTAGTGAGTTCCTACCTTACCTGGCCGCCGATCGTGGCGTCAGCGAATGGGATGCCGAGGCCAGCGAAGCGGAAAAACGCCTGACCTTGGCTTTGTCCTGGCAGATCCAGCGCCAGGCAGGTACGCCCAAGGCGCTGAGCCACGCGGTGGAATCATTGGGCTTCACGCCCAATATCAGCGCCTGGTACCAGCAACGCCCGCTGGGCGTGCCTTACACCTTCGACGTGCAGGCGATCATCGGGCGCAGTTGGTCCAGTGGCGACCACAACCGGCTGATCCGGCGTATCAACGCAGCCAAAAGTGAGCGCGATCAGGCGACGATCACCATCGTGCATGAGACCGAAGGCCAGCTCGCACTCACGCAAGTGCTCGACGCGCCTTTAAGCGACGGCGAGTTCTACCTGAACGGCGCGTTGCCGGAATTGGCGCTGGTGGCTCGCCTAAACAGCGCCGGGGTTGCCCAGCACTACACCATTAACGATTACGACCTCAGGGCGCAGCCATGACATATGAAATCACGCGCCTGGTGCGCTTCACCTCCAAAGGTTTGGATGAAGTGCTGCAGGCAAAGAACCAGGGCCTCAAAGGCGAAATCACCCACATCGGCGCCGGCACCGGCCGCTACAACCCCAACGGCACGGAAGTGGCCTTGCGTGACGAGCGCCAACGGGTGGCTATCGTCGATTACGAAGACCTGGGCGAGCGCCAACTCAGGATGGCCGCGCTGTTTGATGGCGACGGCGAGTATGAGATTGGCGAGTTCGGGTTTTACCTCGCCAGCGGCACCCTGTTGGCGGTGTATTCCGTGGCGGGGAAGTTGCTGACGTATAAAGCGGCGGCGGCAAGAGTGCTGCAGAAGTTTACGCTGGATGTTTCGCCGTTGCCGGCGGATAGCGTGACGATTGTGGTGGGGGAGCACAACCTTAATTTGTTGTTGACAGAGGAGTTGGCGACTATTGCCGCTGCCAATGTAAATAATATGTGGCGGCATCTAGACGTGTTGTTTCGAGTAATGGCGCTGGAAATAAAAGCTCAATGAGGGGTCAAGGATGATTCGCGAAGCTCCCTTAGTATTTAATAATTCAGAGGTCAAGTATGGGTATTGAGCAAAAAATTGGTGACTTGGTCACTGCCGCGGACAACCTCACAACTGCGGTTAATGGAAAAATTTCTCAAATAGACAACCGTATGGACGTTGCGCGGGCAGAGTTTGATGATTTTCGCAGCAAAAAGGATATGGTCGGCGTAGTCGGTGCGGCAGGTTCAGTACAGCTCAACGTCTTCCAAGGCGGTGTGTGGGGTACGGGTGGCCCTCAAAAGACAGGCGCGTCAGGTGGGTTCTCCATCGTCGATCTAGGAACGTCAGCTGAAGTTTACATGCACTTCAAGTTGCCGGTTAATATCAATACTCACGATCAGATGTTCTGGTTCAATATTCGTGGGTATAGCTATGGTAGTGCAAGCATAGTAGATGAGACCGTAGTGGGTTATTGCTATTCGCCTCAGCGTGCGGTGTTGAATAAGTCTGTATTTGGGAATATGTCTCCGGGGATTTATACGGATGCCAGTGGTAATGTGATTATGCGGCTGAAGTTTCCAAGTATCTATGTGACTACGATCCGTATTGACACTATGCAAGTCGGTATTGGCGGCTTGTTTACGGTTGGTAGCATTGAGTCGAAGCTGTCGCTTACTGATAAGGTGGAGTTTTAAGTGAACGAAAAAGTTGAGTTGGATTATCAATATAAACCTAACCCCGAGTCTATTGCTCTTGCTGAATGGGCCTCTATTCGCACTCGTCGTCAACAGCTATTGGCTTCCACAGAGGCAATGCAGTCCTTAGACAGCTCACTGACTGACCTGCAACGTAGTGAGCTTGCGCTTTATCGACAGGCAGTGCGCGACGTCCCACAAGACTCGGGTGATCCCTACAAAGTCGAATGGCCAGAGTTGCCTGATTTCCTGAAATAACCCACCGCGAAAGCGGTTTTTTTTCGCCTCCCCAAAGCCCCTCCCGCAAGGGCTTTTGCATTTCCCACCCGGAGATTTCCACCCATGCCCACCCGCCAAACCTACACCGTCCTCGTCCCATTCCCCATCGGCAACGGCCATTGGTCCACCGCCGGCGAGGAGCTGGAACTGCTCGACGTCGAAGCATCCGCCCTGCGCACCGCTGGCCGTCTGGAACTGACCAGCGTCCTCAACTCCACCCCCAAGAAGGCTGAATAACCATGGCAGAGGTCCTGAACTTCGAGCACAACGGCATCACTGTGAATGCCACTGAATCTCCCGAGGCCATGGGCGGCCTTGGCGACAACGTCATTGGCCTGGTCGGCACCGCGCCGAATGCCCATGGGTCGATCCCGAAAAACGCGCCGTTTCGCATCAACAGCTTCACCATCCAGGCGCTGCTGGACCCTACCGGCAACGAGTCGGGCACCTTGTTCCAGGCGGTGTACCAGATCCTCAAAGTGGTGAAGGTGCCGGTCTACGTGGTGATCGTCGAAGAAGGCGCGACCCCGGCCGACACCATCAATAACGTGATCGGCGGCAACGACCCCGTCACCGGCCGCAAGCTGGGCCTGGCGGCCTTGAGCAGTGTTCCTGAAGACTTGACCATCATTGGCGCACCGGGCTTTACCGCCACCAAGGCTGTGGCGGGTGAGTTCGCCTCCTTCGGCAAGCGCATCAAGGCCCGTGTGGTGCTGGATGGCAAGGACGCTTCGGTGGCCGACCAAGTGACCTACAGCGGCGAACTGGGCGGTGCCGACTTGGGCTTCGACCGTTGCCTGCTGGTGCACAACATGCCGTCGGTGTATTCCAAGGCGGCGAAGAAGAATGTGTTCCTCGCGCCGTCGTCCCTGGCCATCGCCGCATTGGCCAAGGTCAAACAGTGGGAAAGCCCGGGCAATCAGGTGACGTTCGCCGAGGATGTTTCCCGCGTCGTTGAGTACAACATCCTCGACACCTCCACCGAAGGCGATCTGCTCAACCGCTATGGCGTGAGCTACTACGCCCGCACCATCCTCGGCGGTTTCTCGCTGCTGGGTAACCGCTCCATCACCGGCAAGTTCATCAGCTACGTCGGCCTGGAAGATGCCATCAGCCGCAAGCTGGTCAAGGCCGGCCAGAAAGCCATGTCCAAGAACCTCACCAAGTCCTTCATGGACCAGGAGGTCAAGCGCATCAACGACTGGCTGCAAACCCTTGTGGCCGACGAAACCATTCCCGGCGGCAGCGTGTACCTGCACCCGGAACTGAACAGCGTCGATAAGTACAAGAACGGCACCTGGTTCATCGTCATCGACTACGGCCGCTACGCGCCGAACGAACACATGGTTTATCAACTCAACGCCCGCGATGAAATCATCGAGCAGTTCCTGGAGGACGTTCTCTAATGTTTACCAACCGAGTCAGACAGGCCATTGCGGCCACCCTTCAAGGCCTGCCGTTGTCGGCAACCGTTGATTCCTTCACGCCGCCGAAGATCGAGTTCGAGATGGACCCGATGACCGGTGGGCGCTTCATCGCCGAGGAGGTCGCCAAAAGCGCCAAAGTGCTGAATGCAACCCTGGTACTGCAAGGTGTTGGCGCCCAAGTCCTGCTGGCGCTTGGCGTCACCCAGGGTGACGACATCCTGTTGAACGTGCGTGAAGCCGGTCAGGATCAGGACGGCAAGACCTATTTCACCTACCACACCGTGGGCGGCAAGCTGAAGTCCCTGGCCGAGACGGCGCTGACCATGAACGCCAAGCCGGTCACCACTCTGGAATTGTCCTGCCGTACCTACAACCGTCTGGAAAATGGCATTCCAGTGATCGACATCGACGTGCGCACCCAGAAGTTCGTGCTCAACGGTGTCGACATTCTTGGCGATGCCCGCCGCGCGGTGCTGATGCCTTAAGGGCCGGCGCAATCTGAAGCGAGCACGGGCAAGGTGGGAGCTGGCTTGCCTGCGATGCAGGCGACTCGGTATCGCTGGAGCATCGAGTGGATGCCATCGCAGGCAAGCCAGCTCCCACAGGGGCAGTGCTCAGGTTTAGATTTTTCACACTTTTCAACACCGCTCAACAAGGAATTCCCCATGGCCTGGATGCCACCGTTGCACATCCTGCTGTCCCCGATCACCGCCGACACCGGTGCAATGATCGAGCAAGTTCAACTCAAGCCGTTGTTCTACGCCGCGCAGAAAGACGCGCTGGCCCGGGCCGGTGATGACGAGGACGACCAGTTCTTCGAACTGGCGAAACTCGCCACCGGCCTGTCGGAAAAAGAGCTCGACCAACTCAAGCGCCCGGACTACGTGAGCATTGCGCAGTACGTACACGAAATGTCGACCCGGCCTGCATCGTTTTTTCTCGCGCAAACCGATAGCCCGCGCGAGTCGTTGACGTGCGAACAGGTTGCCCTGCTGCTGCCGCTGGACGCGAGCGGTCGCACTCTCACCAGCGTCACCCTGGAAATGCCCGCCTTGCGCGCTACCAAGGTGATGAAAAAACTGGCCACTAACAAAGACCGGGCCGAGTTCATCACCGCTCACTGCACCGGCCTGATGATTCCCGATCTTGCCGGCCTGACCGTCCCCGACTGGACCGAGCTGCAGGAGCGCATCGACGATTTTTTAAACAAACCGGCGGACTTCTTTCGGAACGCGACATCGAAGTGATCCTCGATGTAGTGCCGCTGGTTTACTCGGTAAACGAAGCGGAAATCCTCGACTGGGAAGCCGGCAAAGCATTGCGCCGCTACGACATCGTGATCAGTCGTCTTGGCGTCAAACAGGAGTAGAGCGCAATGGCAGATAGTAATCATGGAGCAGGGTCAGCCATTGCCAAGGATGGCGTGTTGACTCAGGGCGCACTTCAGATGACAGGAATGCAGGCCAGTCTCAAACCTATCACCCAAGCGCTGCCGAGCCCACTTGAGGTGGCACCGGGGAGTGCGGCGAGTTTGGCACTGGCATTGGCCGATGCCAGCTTGCAGATCAAGCATCTGGCGGACGGGCAGGTACGGTTGGTCGATACGTTGGAGCTGTTCAACGTCTCGTTGCTCAAGGTGATGGACGCCCGGCAAGCCGAAGCTGCCGGGAACGCAGAGGGTACGAAGATCACCGCGGCTGCCGACAAGCGTACACCCTCGCAGGCGCTGGACGCCGCGATGACCGACCTTGATCAACTGTTGAGGTTTACCCGCAATGAGCGCAAGGCATTGCGCGAAGCCAACCTTGCCATGGCATCCGAGCCGGTGGTGGCCGCCAGTGGTGCCAGCGCCGTCGACCTCGTTAAGGTTGAGTATGCCGCCGCCCGCACAGGTATCGGCAGCGATCGTAAGGACGCTTCAGGCAATATTGACCCCGTCGGGCGCCAGGCAGACCTGCAGCAGTTTACCCGCGATGCCGCAATCATGGCGACCGCGTTCAAGATCGACGTCAAAAATGCCGGCGAACTCATGGGCGGTTGGCGCGAGTCCATGCAGCTTGATCGCGCACAGGCCTTGGACCTGGCCGATGCAACAAACGTGCTGGGCACCCAGGTATCGCTCAAGGCTGAATCGGCGGATATCGGCGCTATCGTGCAACATCAGGGCGCTGCCGCGAAGGCTGCGGGCATGAGCCCCGAACAGGCAGCAGCGCTTTCGGCGGCGTTGTTGAGCGCAGGTAACAGCAAGGCTGTTGCCGGTGCCGGGCTGGAAAAAATCAGCGCGGTCCTGGCTAAAGGCGACAACGCCTCTGCAGGGCAACGCAGCGCCTGGGCAGCGCTCAAGCTTGATCCAAAAGTACTCGCGGCGGGCATGAAACAGGACGCCCCGCAGGCCGTACTTACGGTGCTGGAGGCCCTCAAATCGCAACCTGCAGAACGGCAGGCGATGCTGGCGACGCAGTTGTTTGACGGCAACCAGACCATTCTGAGCCTGGTGCCGGTGATCGACAGCGTGAAACAGGCCTTTTCGCTGGTGGCCGAGAAATCCACCTACGCTACTTCCACGTTGGGCGATCAGGGTTCGGTCCTGCGCTCGGCCACGGTTCGTGCGGACTCTACTTACGCACGTCGGCAAGCCTACGAGGCCAGTACCACACGCTTGAGCACCGCCTCTGATACAGCGCTGGCCCCCGTTGTGGATGCCTCGCTGACCGCAATGAACGGCTTGGTCAGTGGCGTGGCTTGGCTCGCGGAAGGCCTGCCCAAGGCTGCCGCTGCCGTCACCCTGGCGGGGGCGGTGCTGATCCCGGTGGTTTCCGGTGTTTTCGGTGCCGTGAAGGACAAGATTTTCGAAAAGGTCGCAGGGAAAGTGCTCGGAGAGGGGCCGGCAGCAGGGAATAAAACCACGCCGCCGGACAGCCAGCGCAAAGCCCCGAGTAATGACGGGCACAACGCTAATCTCCCGTCGGCCTCCGGTCCTGGTATCTCTGGCAACGCTGCGAAGGTGAGCACGCTGGCCAAAGGGGCCTCCCTCAGCCTGGTGGTGGCCCAGGCCGGTATCGAGATGACGCAAGGCGCGATGACCGGGAACCTGGGTAAAGCGGTTGGCACCAGCGTGGGCTCGATCGGCGGCGGTGTTGCCGGCGGTGTCGTTGGTGATGTGGCGGGGATGGCGATTGGTCGTGCGGTCGGCACGCTGGCGGGAGCTGTTATCGGTTCGGTCGTTCCGGGTGCCGGCACAGTGTTGGGCGGTGTGATGGGCGGCGTCGCCGGGGGCGCAATCGGTAAGGTAGTCGGTGGTGCCGTGGGCACTTTCGTGGGCAGTGACGTCGGTGCGTGGCTCGCTGAAAAAGTGATGGGGACAGGCGATCGCCTGCCATCGCCCACAGAGGTCAGCAAAAACCTCAACGCCCCTCAAGCCGACAACCGCCAAATCAACTTCGCCCCGCAAATCACCATCACCGCGCCTGAGCAAGCCAGCCATCAACAGCTGGCGGCGCTCGTGGTGCAACAGATCGAAGCGCAATTTACCCCGCTGTCGATGGACAACCTGCTGGCGACCCGACGCGGCGCAGCACTCACCGATGGAGCTGTGTGATGCGACAACAGATGGTCTTGGGTACTTTTATTTTCGGGCTGTCCCGTGGGTTCGCCTACGACACGCTTGATCGTGGGAGCAGCGGGGGCTGGGTCAGTCTCGACATCATTGCCGGCAAACCTAAATCCAGCCAGGTCGGCCAGGGGCTCGAAACGCTGGCATTCGGCGGCAAGGCTGCGCGCGCCAAGGGCATGGCGCGCCTGGATGAGTTGCGCGCCCTGCAGGCCCTGCGGACGCCGTTGCCGTTGGTGGACGGATTAGGGCGTAACTGGGGGTTATGGACCATCAAGTCGATCAGTGAAAAACAAGCCAGCGTGATCGACGATGGTACGGCCATGGTGATCAATTGGTCGTTGGTACTGGAGGAGTTCGTCAATGCGTAGGGTTCGAAGTATTGCCGGCGACTCGGTGAACCTGTTGCTCTACCGCCAACTGGGGCGCAGTGATGATGCCGCAGAAGAGGCGTTGTGGCGCTTGAATCCGGAGTTGGCCGAACAGGGCGCAGTACTGCCTGCGGGCGTCAGTGTGCTGGTGCCCGAATTGGATGCGCAACCGGTCGCAAGTCGACCGGTTTCCGCCTGGGATTAAGGAGCCATTATGGCACTCGGATTTACACCTGTAGTGGAGCTTTACGGAACTAATGCCGCGCTATTCAACGAGCGGCTATTGGAGTGGGAACACACCGACGCAGCGGGGTTTGTGTCTGATCAACTGAAGCTGACCCTTGATATCGAGGGTCTTGAAGGGCTGCCCGATCTGGGCGGCAAAATTGGCCTGCGTATCGGCTACCTGGAATCGGGCCTGGTGGATAAGGGGGTGTTCAAGATTACCCAGCGCACGCCCTCGATGTTCCCATTGCGACTGGTGCTGGTGGCCACGGCGGCACCGTTCGACGAGCACGAATTCAAACAGCGCCGCACCGCCAGCCATGGGCCGATAACTCTGGGTGCGCTGTTTCGCCAACTGACCACCCGATACGGTTTTTCACCGCGTGTGGCGCCTGAACTCGACGGTGAGCCGATCGCGCACATCGATCAGACCAATGAAAGCGACATGGCTTTTCTGACGCGCCTGGCAAAGCGCTTCGATGCGGTGGCCAAACCTGTCGATGAGCTGTATGTACTGGGGCGTAAAGGCCAGATCAAGACGCTGTCGGGCAAGGCATTGCCGGATGTACGGTTGTCGATTACCCATGACAATCGTCCAGGCGAGCGCGCGTTCATCAGCGCCAGTTTCACCGACACCAGCCGTGCCAAATACAACGGCGCGCAAACGTCATGGTGGGACGCGGCAGCCGGAAAACAGCGTGTCGTCAAGGTGGGCATCGCACCCTTCAAAGTGGTGACACAGCGATACCAGAGCGAGGACGAAGCACGCTCGGCGGCGCAGGGAGAGATGCGGCGGGTGGGGCGCGAAGGGTTGCAGATCGATGTGGTCTGCCCTGGTAATCCTTCGTTGGCTGCTGAAGGCCTGTTGCTGTTGGATGAGTCGTGGCCGGGGTTCATGCAAGGGCGCTGGTCGATTAAAACGGTGAAATCCAGGGGCGAGCGAAAAGGTGGCTATCGGAGTACGGTCCAGGCCAGCGGTTTGTCGGTGTAGATCCTTTCTTAGAGTAAAACCCATGGTAATCACACATGCTCAGCTTCTGGGTGTAATGCCTGGAGCCCGCCTTCGCGCGGGCATTTTTTTAACCTTTCTAAATGCTGCCTTTGCGGGGCACCAGATCAATACGGCCCGTCGCGTCGCCGCCTTCCTCGCCCAAATCGGTCACGAGTCTGCCCAGTTACAGTACGTGCGCGAATTGGGTAGCGATCAATACCTGAGCAAGTACGACACCGGCAGCTTGGCCGCGCGGCTGGGCAACACCCCTGAGGCGGACGGTGATGGGCAAATGTATCGGGGCAGGGGGCTGATCCAGATCACTGGGCGCCGTAATTACATGGCGTGCAGCCAAGCTCTGTTTGGTGACGATCGTCTGCTGCGACAACCGAAATTGCTGGAGCAGCCTCAATGGGCCTGCGAATCCGCCGCCTGGTTCTGGCAAAGCAACGGCCTCAACGAGCTCGCCGACAAAGGCCAGTTCACCACCATCACCCGGCGCATCAACGGCGGCCTCAACGGCCTGGACGACCGTTTGCAGTTGTGGGCGCGGGCGAAGGCGGTGCTATGCGTTTCCTAGGTGTGTTTCGCTTGGTCGGTGTGTGCCTGCTCATGGCGCTTGTGTGGCAGGTGCAAGCGTGGCGATACGGGGCGCAGTTGGAGCTGCAATCGGTGGTCCATGCACAGGCGCTCAGCCAGCAAAGCCAGGCAATTCTTCAGCAACAACAGGCCGAACAGGCCAAACGCCTGGCTCTTGAACAACAGCTCAACACCAGCGACCAGCACCACACCCAGGAATTGAACGATGCCCAACGCAACCAAGCTGCTCTGCGCGACCGCCTGGCCACTGCTGATGTGCGGCTGTCAGTCCTTCTCGACACCGTCGCCATTGGCTGCACAGTGCCTGCCGCCCCCACCGCCAGCGGCGTGGTTCATGCAACCTCGCGAGCCCGACTTGACCCGGCGCATGCTCAGCGAATTATCCGCATCACCGACGACGGCGATAACGCCCTGATCGCCTTGCGCGCTTGCCAGGCCTACGTGCAGGCCGTCGCGCATTAGTCTCTTGATGCACTCTGTGTCTTGCATGGTCGATGGGCTCCTGTAGGGTAGGCAAACCCCCGCCCATTCCTGGAGACGACCGTGAAGGAAATCACTCAACTGGCTGCCGAACTGGGGCGCCGTTTACAGGTGCTCAATGCGCACGTCACCACTGCCGAGTCCTGTACCGGCGGCGGTATTGCCGAAGCCATCACGAGGATTCCGGGCAGTTCGGCCTGGTTCGAGGCGGGTTATGTCACCTATTCCAACCGGCAGAAGACCCGGCAACTGGATGTGCCGGAAAAACTCTTCGCCAAAGTCGGGGCCGTCAGCCAGGAAGTGGTGGAAGCGATGGCCCGCGGCGCCCAGGAAAAAAGCCTGGCCCGATTCGCCGTGGCAGTCAGCGGCGTGGCCGGGCCCGACGGCGGTTCGCCAGATAAACCGGTGGGTACAGTGTGGTTGGCCTTCGGCGTGGGCGACGAGGTCACGGCCGAGCTTGAGCACTTCCCCGGCAACCGCGATGAGGTCCGCCGACAAACGGTAAAGGCTGCGCTAGAGGGCTTGTTGCGACGAGCTGCAGCAGAAATAGAAAATCAGGGGTAGGCGATCTACGATCTTTGTGGAACAATACTGTCTACTTATACAGGTGTTGGCCGCCCCGGCCTTATTGATTACGTGAGGACTTTAATGGACGACAACAAGAAGAAAGCCTTGGCTGCGGCCCTGGGTCAGATCGAACGTCAATTCGGCAAGGGTGCCGTAATGCGTATGGGCGATCACGACCGTCAGGCGATCCCGGCTATTTCCACTGGCTCTCTGGGTCTGGACATCGCGCTCGGCATTGGCGGCCTGCCAAAAGGCCGTATTGTTGAAATCTACGGTCCTGAATCTTCCGGTAAAACCACTCTGACGCTGTCGGTGATTGCCCAGGCGCAAAAAATGGGCGCCACCTGCGCGTTCGTCGACGCCGAGCACGCCCTGGACCCTGAATACGCCGGCAAGCTGGGCGTCAACGTTGACGACCTGCTGGTTTCCCAGCCGGACACCGGTGAGCAAGCCCTGGAAATCACCGACATGCTGGTGCGCTCCAACGCCATCGACGTGATCGTGGTCGACTCCGTGGCAGCCCTGGTACCCAAGGCTGAAATCGAAGGCGAAATGGGTGACATGCACGTGGGGCTGCAAGCCCGTCTGATGTCTCAGGCACTGCGTAAAATCACCGGTAACATCAAGAACGCCAACTGCCTGGTGATCTTCATCAACCAGATCCGTATGAAGATCGGCGTAATGTTCGGTAGCCCGGAAACCACCACCGGTGGTAACGCGCTGAAGTTCTACGCTTCGGTCCGTCTGGATATCCGCCGTACTGGCGCGGTGAAGGAAGGTGACGAGGTTGTTGGTAGCGAAACCCGCGTCAAGGTTGTGAAGAACAAAGTGGCGCCGCCATTCCGTCAGGCTGAGTTCCAGATTCTCTACGGTAAAGGTATTTACCTGAACGGCGAGATGATCGACCTGGGCGTGCTGCACGGTTTCGTCGAGAAGTCCGGTGCCTGGTATGCCTACAACGGCAGCAAGATCGGTCAGGGCAAGGCCAACTCGGCCAAGTTCCTGGCAGACAACCCGGATATCGCCGCCACGCTTGAGAAGCAGATCCGCGACAAGCTGCTGACCGCAGCCCCTGACGTGAAAGCTGCTGCCAACCGCGAGCCGGTTGCAGAAGTGGAAGAAGCCGATACTGACGTCTGAAGCAAAAGATGACTGTTGTACTGGATACACTCGTCGCCGTTCGGCGCACTGCGATGGACCTGCTCGCTCGCCGCGAGCATGGGCGAGTCGAGCTGACACGTAAGTTGCGCCAGCGTGGTGCAGAGCCTGAGATGATCGAAACAGCCCTCGACCGGTTGACGGAAGAAGGGCTGTTGTCGGAAGCCCGTTACCTTGAAAGTTTTGTGTCCTACCGCGCACGTTCCGGTTATGGCCCTGCGCGGATTCGCGAAGAGTTGAGCCAGCGTGGACTGCAACGTGCCGATATTGACCTCGCGCTACGTGAGTGCGGTATCAGTTGGCAGTCGCAGTTGGAGGAAACCTGGCGTCGCAAGTTTGCGGGCCACCTTCCGATTGATGCCAGGGAACGTGCGAAGCAAGGTCGCTTCTTGAGTTATCGCGGGTTTTCGATGGACATGATCAGCCGCTTGTTAAGTGGTCGGGATATGGACGACTGAACGCCAAAAAACAAAAGGCCCACTATGAAAATAGTGGGCCTTTTTTTTCGGCTGTAAAAAGTCACGCTGTCTCTGGCGTCATCCGTTGCTGCGCCTTGCCCTGAGCTTGCACCCAGTTCTCCGGCAAATTGATGTAATCCACCAATTCCCGCAAGCGCCCCTGGTCGCGACCATTAAAGTTAAACACCAGCCGCGTCAGATGGCTGAACCGTGCCTCATCATGCTCCTCACCGGTATAAGCGAGTTGCCGAAACTCACCGCTCAACCGCAGGCTGGCGAACTCACTCTGCAAATGGGCCAGCGCCCGATCGCTGAGCGGATGATTCATGCGCACCACAAACTCACGCTTCAACCAGCGAGTGGAGTGGAAGTTTGCATAAAACTGATTGATTTCTTCCACGGCCTCTTCAGCGCTATACACCAGTCGCACCAGCTTGAGGTCAGTTGGCAAGATATAGCGATTGGCTTCCAGCTGGCTGCGGATAAAGTCCAGCGCGCCTTGCCAGAACCCGCCACCCGGCGCATCCAGTAACACCACCGGTACCAGCGGGCTCTTGCCGGTCTGGATCAGCGTCAGCACTTCCAGCGCTTCATCCAGCGTGCCGAACCCGCCAGGGCATAACACCAGTCCATCGGCTTCCTTGACGAAGAACAGCTTGCGGGTAAAGAAGAAGTGAAAGGACAGCAGGTTGTCGGTGCCATCAATCGTCGGGTTGGCATGCTGTTCAAATGGCAGGGTGATATTAAACCCCAGGCTGTGCTCCAGGCCTGCGCCTTCGTGCGCCGCGGCCATGATGCCGCCACCACCACCGGTAATCACCATCAGGTCCGAGCGCGCCAGTGCTGCGCCCACTTCTCGGGCCAGCGCGTACAGCGGGCTTTCCACCGGCGTGCGGGCCGAGCCGAATACGGTGACTTTGCGCCGGTCCTTGAACTGTTCGAGCACACGGAAGGCGTTGTCCAGTTCACGGATGGCTTGCAGGGTGATCTTGGCATTCCAGCGGTTGCGGTCGTCCTGTGCCATGCGCAGCACGGTGAGGATCATGTCGCGGTATAGAGGGATATTCGGGCTGTCGGGGGCGATCAGTTGGAGTTGGGCTTCGACCTGCTGCGTGAGGTCGGCCCCGTTTTTTTCAAAATGCTGGAGCAGGCTGTCATTCGGTGCGTAAGGCATTCAACTTCTCCTTCTTGCAGGGCCGGGTAGCCGACGAGAAGTTCGCCGGAGGCTACGACACTACATGTGTCGCTGCTTGCCGCAGGGGGCAACCTTCTTTTGCCCTGAAAATGTTACAGAACAGCATGAAAAGTGCTGTGAGTGAGCGGTTGGGATGGCTTGATCATGAGCCGAAAAACCGTTGGCTGGCAACCGCTTATTGGTTGCTCAATACGGAGTCTAGCTGTTTGAGGGGCGTTGGAGCGGGGGGATGCGCGCCACTGAGAGCAGCGCGCGAACGTCAGATAGAATCACTTTTTCTTTTTTGCCGGTGCCGGGCAATCCGCTTCCACGAACTTCACCGATGCCACAGGACGGTTAGTCTTGTTCTCGGTGATTTCGTAGCGCATCACGGCGCCTTTGGCCATCAGCTCGCGGTAGCCTTTGTTCAGGCAAACGCTTTGCCCCAGTTGGAAATACACAGCCTTGGGGTTGGCGCGCATTTGCTCGGCGCGGTCGGACATCACACTCAAGTGATCGATCAACTGCATGCCTTCAACGGTGTAGGCCACTTCCAGGGTTTTTTCGTCGATTTCCCGGGGCAGGTCTTTGTTGCTCTCAGCCGCGACGCTTTGCAGTTTCCTGTTCATCTGGGCCTCCAGCAGCGAGGCCGCATGTGCGCCCACAGGCAACACCAGCGCAAGGGCGATGGATGGGGCGACAAAGCGCAGCATGGAACGCAGCATGAAACTCTCCTGATTCGGTTACTGGTGCATAGACCAGCCACTGCGCTGTGCGTTCAGTGGCGCGCGATTATAGGTGAGCCCTTGCCACTACAGCCAGGCGTATCGCTGGTAAACTGCGCCCACTTCAGCCTTTCACGAGTTCTATCCGTGTCGATTTACCCGTTCCAGCGGTGCATCCGATGAGTCACGCCGTTTCACGTCTGCGCACCCAGCGCCTGGCGCGTGCCATCAAGCCCTTCGTCAACCGTGGCTCCCGCGCCGAACGCTGCCCCGGCTGCCGGGTGATTCCAGAGTACTGCCTGTGCGCCTGGCGACCCAAGGTCGAGGCCCGGTCTGCGATGTGCTTGCTGATGCATGATGTTGAACCGATGAAACCCAGCAACACCGGCTGGCTGATCGCCGACGTCATCGCCGATACCACCGCGTTCCCCTGGGCGCGCACCGAAGTCGAGCCGGATTTGCTCACCTTGCTTGCAGACCCGCAATGGCAGCCTTATATCGTATTCCCTGGCGAATTCGTGGCGCCTGAACGGGTGGTCAGCGAAGTCATCGTGAAGGAGGGTAAGCGCCCGTTATTCATCCTGCTCGACGGCACCTGGAGTGAAGCGCGCAAGATGTTCCGCAAAAGCCCGTATCTGGAGCACTTGCCAGTCCTGAGCCTGGCGCCTGAGCAACTCTCGCGCTACAAACTGCGCCGCTCCAAGCGTGATGATCATTTCTGCACCGCCGAAGTCGCGGCGCTGTGCCTGGAGTTGGCCGGGGATGAAGTTGCCAGCGAAGTGCTGGACGCCTACCTCGATGTGTTCAGTACCCATTATCTGGCCGCCAAGTTCCAGATGCCTTTGGACGCCTGCGATGTCGTCCATACGCGACTTGCGCCCTATATACCGGCGGTATAGCCAGACGACGTTTGCATGATGGCACTGTAAACCCGCAACCCGCTAAAATGCCCACGGGCGTAGTGCTTGACCCCCCAGGCTACGCTGGGCATGCTGGGCGCCGATTGGGGCGCAACCGTGAGTTTTCGACGTCGTTTCACGTGCATTTGACGTTGAATGTGCCCTATGGCGATGGCTGCCTGGCCATTGCCGTGTGTACTGGCGAACCTTGAACCCATCAAGGCTGCCATAAAAAACAGGATCATTTAATCAATGGCCACATACGAAATCCTGATAGCCGATGACCACCCGTTGTTTCGCAGTGCGCTGCACCAGGCTGTAACGCTGGGCCTCGGCCCGGATGTGCGTCTGGTTGAAGTGGCCAGCATTGCCGAGCTGGAAACCCGCCTCACCGAAAAATCCGACTGGGACCTGGTGTTGCTCGACTTGAACATGCCGGGCGCTTACGGTTTCTCGGGGTTGGTGCTGCTGCGTGGGCAATACCCGCAAATACCGGTGGTGATGGTGTCGGCGCAGGAAGAAGCCGATGTGGTGGTGCGCTCCAAGGAGTTTGGTGCCAGCGGTTTCATCCCCAAGTCCAGCGCCATGGAAGACATCCAGAACGCCGTACGCAAGGTGCTGGACGGTGATGTCTCATGGCCGCCGCAAGCGTTTGAAGAAATCAACGTCTCCGACGAAGCCAAGGCCGCCCGCGATGGCTTGGCCAGTCTGACGCCGCAGCAGTTCCGGGTGTTGACCATGGTCTGTGAAGGCCTGCTGAACAAGCAGATCGCCTATGAGCTGAACGTGTCTGAAGCGACCATCAAGGCCCACGTTACGGCGATTTTCCGTAAGCTGGGCGTGCGTACGCGCACCCAGGCGGCGCTGCTCTTGCAACAACTTGAGTCAATTTCGCAGCATTAAGCTGTTGCCGATTCACGCTTTTTTGACTTTGCGTGATCTAGTTTTCCCACTTCTTTGGTTCAGTTGCCTACGTCTATGTCGCCTTTCAAGGGTCAAACCGGTATCAAACGTATCTTCAATGCTGGGGGTTATTCCCTGGATGGCCTGCGTGCGGCGTTCACCGGCGAGGCTGCTTTCCGTCAGTTGGTGCTGCTCAACGTCATCCTGGTCCCGCTGAGCTTTTTCCTGAACGTCAGCCGGGTCGAACGGGCGTTACTGATTGCAGTGTGCCTGCTGGCCTTGATCGTCGAATTGCTCAATTCGGCCGTGGAAGCGGCCATTGACCGCATTTCCCTGGACCGTCACCCCTTGTCGAAAAATGCCAAGGACATGGGCAGCGCCGCGCAATTCGTGGCACTGACCATGATTACCCTGGTGTGGGCCGTGATCCTGATCTGACGATCAGGCGATATTCGGCAGCACGATCTCGTCGCTGCGCTGAACCCCGGCGGTGAAGGCGCGGCACAGCTCCAGAAACTCGCGCATTGCCGAGGTCTGGTACTTCTGTTTATGCCAGATGAAGTAAAACTGACGCGCCAGGTCCAGGTCCGGGGTTTCCACCGGCATCAGGCTGCCTCGGCGGAACGCGTCGCGCAGCGCCAGGCGCGAGATGCAGCCAATCCCCAATCCAGATTCCACGGCGCGCTTGATTGCCTCGGTATGCTCAAGCTCCAGGCGGATATTCAGTGTGCTGCGGTGGTGACGCATGGCCTGGTCGAAGGTCAGGCGCGTGCCTGAGCCTTGCTCGCGCAGGATCCACGCCTCATGGGTCAGCTCTTCCATGGTGGCCACGCCGCGCTTGGCCAGATGATGCTGAGGCGCGCAGAACACCACCAGCTCATCCTCGACCCAGGTTTGCACCTCGATATCGGGGTGGCTGCAGTCGCCTTCGATTAGACCCAGGTCAATTTCGTAGTGCGCAACCTGGTGCACGATATTGGCAGTGTTCTGCACATGCAGTTTTACCTGGCTCTCGGGATGCTGCTGCATGAAGCTGCCGATCAGCAGGGTGGCCAGGTAATTGCCGATGGTCAGGGTAGCGCCGACGGCCAGGGAGCCGAAGCCCGACTTGCCGTTGAGCAGGTCCTCGATCTCCTTGGCCTGGTCCAGCAACGCTACGGCCTGAGGCAGCAGCTGATGGCCGAGGGCGTTCAGGCTCAGGCGTTTACCGGCGCGGTCGAATAATTGGCAGCTGGATTGACGCTCCAGCTCGGTGATCGAAGTGCTGGCGGCGGATTGAGATAAGGCCAGAAGGCCAGCAGCGCGCGAGACGCTTTCCTGCTGGGCGACGGCGACGAAGACTTGCAGTTGACGGAGAGTAAATCGCATATCGATATAACCGATAACCCTTATCTTAATAATCCAGTTAACAGATATTGTCGCCGCCATTAGAATGCTGTGCAATTGCGCACTTCATCTTTGGCGCAGACCCATTTCCAGGAGTCCCCCGTACATGAGCAACATGAACCACGAGCGTGTCCTCAGTGTTCATCACTGGAACGACACTCTGTTCAGCTTCAAGTGCACCCGCGACCCGGGCCTGCGCTTCGAGAACGGTCAGTTCGTGATGATCGGCCTGCAACAGCCCAACGGCCGCCCGCTCATGCGCGCTTACTCCATCGCCAGCCCAAACTGGGAAGAGCATCTGGAGTTCTTCAGCATCAAGGTGCCGGATGGTCCGCTGACTTCCCAATTGCAGCACTTGAAGGAAGGCGACGAGATCATCATCAGCAAAAAACCGACAGGCACCTTGGTGCTTGACGATTTGAAACCGGGCAAACACCTGTACCTGCTCAGCACCGGTACTGGCCTTGCTCCGTTCATGAGCGTGATCCAGGACCCGGAAACCTACGAGCGTTTCGAAAAAGTGATCCTGTGCCACGGCGTGCGTTACGTCAACGAAGTCGCCTACCGCGAGTTCATCACCGAGCACCTGCCGCAGAACGAATTCTTCGGCGAGGCCCTGCGTGACAAGTTGATCTACTACCCGACCGTGACCCGCGAGCCGTTCGAAAACGAAGGTCGCCTGACCGATCTGATGCGCAGCGGCAAGCTATTCACGGACATCGGCCTGCCACCGATCAACCCCGAGGACGACCGCGCCATGCTGTGCGGCAGCCCAAGCATGTTGGATGAAACCAGCGAAGTGTTGAACAGCTTCGGCCTGAAGGTTTCGCCGCGCATGCGTGAGCCGGGTGACTACCTGATCGAGCGTGCGTTCGTCGAAAAGTAATACAGAGTCAGTAACACCAGCGATCCAAAAAATGTGGGAGCTGGCTTGCCTGCGATGCAGACACCTCAGTGGTTCAGTTGAACCGAGGTGATGCTATCGCAGGCAAGCCAGCTCCCACATTTGGTTTTCGTCCTATTTAGCCGGAACCACTTCCAGCACACAGATCATCCCCGGCTCCGGGTAGTGCCAGCGCACATCTACATCCCAGAACCGCACACCGTATTCACGCTCAGGGCCGGGCGTTTGGTAGGCCGGTCGCGGATCTTGCGCCAGGCACTGATCAATCAACTCTACCAACGGTTCACCAAGGCGCTGGGCATGGCCTTGCGCCTGTTGCAGTGCAGCCTTGAGCCATTGCACGCCGATCAGTTCGGGCGCATCGCTGGCGATGTGGTTGGTGGCCGCACCAACGCTATCGGCATACGGCACATACGGCTTGATATCCAACACCGGCGTGCCGTCGAGCAAATCGATCCCGGAAATCCACAGCCGCCCCGGCTCCACCTTGTCCAGCTTCACTACCGACTGGCCGATGCCATTAGGTCGATGAGTCGCGCGGGTCGCAAATACGCCCATGGACGTATTGCCGCCTAGACGCGGCGGCCGCACTTTCAGGCGCGGCTTGTCTTCCAGGGCCTGGTGGAACAGGAATAACAGCCACACATGGCTGACCTGTTCCAAACCCTGCACCGCCTCACCCTGGTCGAACGGCGCCACCAACTCCAACACGCCCCGGGCGGCGGGCGCCAGTTGCGGTTGGCGAGGGATGGCGAACTTCTCCTTGAAGCAGGAGCGGACGAAGCCGACGGGCGAGACCTGGTAACTCATGGCTTATGCACGAACCCGCAGGGTCAGACCCTTGAGGAAGTTGCGCAGCAACTGGTCGCCACAGGTGCGGTAGTTGGTGTGGCCGAACTTGCGGAACAGCGCGCTCAGCTCCGGCTTGGAGACCGGGAACTCGGCAGCCTTGAGGATGGCGTGCATGTCGTCTTCTTTCAGC
Organism: Pseudomonas arvensis; assembly: GCF_056688935.1. NCBI lineage: Bacteria > Pseudomonadati > Pseudomonadota > Gammaproteobacteria > Pseudomonadales > Pseudomonadaceae > Pseudomonas > Pseudomonas arvensis. The sequence continues at coordinate 1,310,725 of NZ_CP162038.1, forward strand.
TCGAAGGCCACGCGCAGCTTTTTGAGGATGATGTTGTTGGTCACCGGGGTTTCGATCGGCTGCGGCGGACGGCTTTCGTCCTTGCCGCGCTTGAAGATCACCAGGCCGTCGAGGAAGTAGGCCATGACCTCGTCCGGGCAGAAGACGAAGCCTTCTTCCTCATCTTTCTTGAGGTAGGTCAGCAGGTCGTCCTTGGTGACGTCCATGCCGCCGAGCTTGATGATCTCGACCATCTTGTTGTCGCTGATGTCGAGCATGTAGCGCACGCTGCGCAGTACGTCGTTGTGAATCATGGTGGGCAATCCTGGTATTCAACTGAGGACACCGCCCATCAGGCGGTGTCGAGAAAAGGGGAGCGGCTTAGAACTTCTCTTTGCCGGACAGGTAACGCCATTGACCGACCGGCACCTTGCCGATCGATACACCGCCGATACGGATGCGACGGATCGCCACGACTTTCAGGCCAACGGCTTCGCAGAACAGCGCGATCACGCCTGGCTGCGGGTTTTTCATCGCGAAACGCAGGCGGTTTTCGTTCTGCCAGCTGGCTTTGACCGCCGGCAGCTCCTTGCCCTTGTAGGTCAGGCCGTGGTTCAGGCGGTTGAGGCCGTGGGCAACCATGTCGCCCTCGACTTCCACCACGTACTCCTGCTCGATCTTGGCGGCATCGGCGGTCAACTTGCGCAGAATCTTCCAATCCTGGGTAAACACCAACAGGCCGCTGGCCTTGGCTTGCAGGTCGGCGCTGGCGGTCAGGCGCAGGAAGTGACCTTTGAGCGGGCGCTTGCTGAAGCGGTGTTCTTCGGACAGGGTTTCGGCGCTGATCGAGGCCATGGCGGTCTCGGCATCCACGCCGGCGGGAGCGTGCAGCAGGATGGTCACCGGTTCCGGCACCGTCGCCTTGGCGTCGGGGTCAAGTTCGACTTTCTGCGTCGTGACCTTGAACTGCGGCTCGTCGATCACTTCACCGTCCACCGAGACCCAGCCGCCTTCGATAAACAGCTCAGCCTCCCGACGGGAGCAACCGACCAGTTCGATAAGGCGTTTGGAGAGGCGTATGGGGTCAGTCATGACAAGGGCCGTAACAAAAGGGGGCGGGTATTGTACCTGTGCGGGCGCGGTTAATCCCGGACCCATTTCATTTAGCCTTGGCGCTCCTGCTGATGCGCCTGGCGCAGACGCATATGCAGCAACGGATAAGGCTGGCCCAGGCCATCATGCTCCGTGCGTCCGATCACCTCGAACCCGAGCTTCAAATAAAACCCCAATGCCTGGGGATTCTGTTCGTTGACATCCAGCGCTTCGGCATTCAGGTGCTCGATCGCGTACCACAGCAGTTGTCGGCCAAGGCCCCGGCCACGGTGTTGCGGGTCGATAAACAGCATCTCCACCTTGCCCGCCGCGACCCCGGCAAACCCGGTGATGCGCTGGCGCGAGTCCTTGGTGCAGATCAGCATCACTGCGTCCAGGTAGCGGGTCAGCACCAGGTTTTTGAGCAGCACGATGTAACTGTCGGGTAAAAAGTCATGGGTGGCCCGCACAGAGGCTTCCCAGATCTGCGTCAACTGCGCGTAGTCGCTGGTGTTGGGTGTATGGATAACCGAATGCTGACGCATGCCCGCTGCCCCTTGCTGAGATCCGTGCCGATGGGCAAAACGATAGACGTAAAAAAGCCCCGCATCTTGTCCAGAGGCAGGGCTTTTTCATGTTTTTACGCCATCAGTCGCGCTTTTCGGCCCACAGGTCGTACTCGTCGGCGTCGGTCACGGTGCACCAGACCTTGTCGCCCGGCTTCAAACCGCTGGCATCGTCGATAAAAACGTTACCGTCGATTTCCGGCGCGTCGAAGAAGCAGCGGCCTACCGCGCCTTGCTCGTCGACTTCGTCGATCAGCACTTCGATTTCCTTGCCTATGCGCAGTTGCAGGCGCGCCGAGCTGATCGCCTGCTGGTGCGCCATGAAACGCTCCCAGCGGTCTTGCTTGACGTCGTCCGGCACCACGGCCAGGTCCAGCAGGTTGGCCGGAGCACCTTCCACCGGCGAGTACTGGAAGCAGCCGACACGGTCCAGTTGGGCTTCGGTCAGCCAGTCCAGCAGGTACTGGAAGTCTTCTTCGGTTTCGCCAGGGAAGCCGACGATGAAGGTCGAACGGATGATCAGCTCCGGGCAGATCTCGCGCCAGTTCTTGATGCGCGCCAGGGTCTTGTCTTCGAAAGCCGGGCGTTTCATCGCCTTGAGCACTTTCGGGCTGGCGTGCTGGAACGGGATGTCCAGGTACGGCAGGATCTTGCCGGCGGCCATCAGCGGGATCAGTTCGTCCACGTGCGGGTACGGATAAACGTAGTGCAGGCGCACCCACACGCCGAGGCTGCTCAAGGCTTCGCAGAGTTCGGTCATGCGGGTTTTCACCGGCGCGCCGTTCCAGAAACCGGTGCGGTATTTCACGTCGACGCCATAGGCGCTGGTGTCCTGGGAGATTACCAACAGCTCTTTCACGCCGGATTTGACCAGGCGCTGGGCTTCATCGAGCACGTCACCGACCGGGCGGCTGACCAACTTGCCGCGCATCGACGGGATGATGCAGAAGCTGCAGCTGTGGTTGCAGCCTTCGGAAATCTTCAGGTACGCATAGTGGCGCGGGGTCAGCTTGATGCCTTGCGGCGGCACCAGGTCGATCAGCGGGTTGTGATCCTGACGCGGCGGCACCACTTGGTGCACGGCATTGACCACCTGCTCGTACTGCTGCGGACCTGTCACGGCCAGCACGCTTGGGTGCACGTTGCGGATATTGCCTTCTTCCACGCCCATGCAACCGGTCACGATGACCTTGCCGTTTTCCTTGATGGCTTCGCCGATCACTTCCAGGGACTCCGCCTTGGCCGAGTCGATAAAGCCACAGGTGTTGACCACCACCACGTCGGCGTCCTGGTACGTGGACACGACGTCATAGCCTTCCATACGCAGTTGCGTGAGGATGCGCTCGGAGTCGACCAGAGCCTTTGGGCAACCCAGGGAAACAAAGCCAACCTTGGGGTTGGCTTTTGCGATGGTGGTGGACATGTCTAACCTCGGTATTGAATGACGCTGCCGGTCGTGCACGACAAGACAACGGATGGGCGCTTGGTGCGCCTCTGATCAAAAAGTGCGCAATTCTAGCGGCGGGCAATCCACTTGACCAGCTTTATGCAGGGAAATGCGACGAGCGCTGTATTGGGTAATTCGCCCGGCGCTTAACGCGCGCTTGAGGCCATGCGACTTGTTATGTGCGGTGCGATACAACTTTAGACATGCCTACGCCTAATGCCTGCAGCACTTTCAGGAGGGTGGAGAGCTTTGGGTCGCCGCCGACAGCGATGGACCTGTAGAGATTAGCTCTATTGAGGCCCGTGTTCTGCGACAAGCTGAGCATTCCTCCACGGGCTTCCGCCACTCGACGGATAGCGACAAGAAAAGCGTCCTCGCCTCCCGCCACATCTATTTCCTCAAGCGCCACAGATAGATATTCGAGGGCAAACGCTTCGTCGTCTCGAAGCATTTCAAGCACGCTGTCTTCATGAGAGCGAGTACGAATGGTCATTTTTGCTGCACCTTGTAAGATTTCCAGAGAACTTTGGCCTGATTGATGTCGTTCTGCTGCCTTGCCTTTGAGCCACCGCCCAACAGGAAAACAATTCGTCGGTCCTCAATTGCGTAATACACGCGAAACCCAGGACCGAAGTCGAGTTTCATCTCAAAGACCCCGTCACCCACCGGCTCGGTAGTGCCGAAGTGGCCGAGGGACGCTCGGTCCACTCTGGTGGTGATCCTTGCCTTTGAACGTTTATCTTGAACGGTATCCAGCCAAGCTTGATAGATATCTACGCCATTGGCTGACAGTACGTGTTTCACTTCGTACATAAGAAATGTACCTTAAAAGAGACAGATCGATAATTGAGTTTTTATATCGATTGCGCGCCCCAGGCAGGCCCGCGATTAATTGATCAGGTAAGCCGGCCAAGGAATTCCTGTATACACAGCGAAGGCAGCCCCTATGCGCCGGGCGAAAAATATACGGTCGGCCGTAATGCGATCAATGGAGGCATAAAGGCTCCAAAATGCCCCGTCATCTATGGCTCACGACCTAAAACGACGCCCACATCACGTGAGCAGGGAAATGCGACGAGCGCTGCGCTATGCTTCGCGCCGTTGCACACGGGTAAAACCCCTGGGTCAATAAAACGTCTGTTACGAGAAGTAAAACAGCGCATGCTAGGGTCAGCTTAGGCGCGTTGTTTATAAGAGACCTCAGGTCAAAGGGCAGGAGTGGTTGATGGGTCAGGCGAGTAGTCAGGCGGCAGGTGCCGAGCATTCAAACACCAAGCCGATCGGCATGCTGGTGGCAGCGGTCGGGGTGGTTTACGGCGATATCGGCACCAGCCCGCTCTACACCCTCAAAGAGGTGTTCAACGGTGGTTATGGGGTGCAGGTCAACCATGACGGTGTATTGGGGATCCTGGCGCTGATCTTCTGGTCGCTGATCTGGGTCGTATCGATCAAATACATGCTGTTTGTGCTGCGCGCCGACAACCAGGGCGAAGGCGGCATCATGGCTTTGACCGCATTGGCACGCCGGGCAGCGGGAGAGCGCAAGAAATTGCGCAGTTTCCTGGTGGTCTGCGGCCTGTGCGGCGCGGCGCTGTTCTATGGTGACAGCATGATCACCCCGGCGATTTCCGTGTTGTCGGCGGTTGAAGGCCTGGAGCTGGCGTTCGACGGCCTGGAGAAATGGGTCGTGCCGATTGCACTGGTCGTGCTGGTGGCGCTGTTTCTGATCCAGAAACACGGCACCGACCGCATCGGCAAGTTGTTCGGGCCGGTAATGGTGACCTGGTTCCTGGTGCTGGGCGGGCTGGGCATCTATGGCATCAGCCAGCACCCCGAAGTGCTCAAGGCACTGAACCCGATGTGGGCCGTGCGTTTCTTCGAGGCTCACCCAGGCATTGGCGTGGCCATCCTGGGCGCCGTGGTGCTGGCCCTGACCGGCGCCGAAGCGCTCTACGCCGACATGGGCCATTTCGGCCGCAAACCCATCGCCCGCGCCTGGTTTATCCTGGTGTTGCCGGCGCTGGTGCTCAACTATTTCGGCCAGGGCGCCATGCTGCTCGGCGATCCTGAAGCCGCGCGCAACCCGTTCTACCTGCTGGCGCCGAGCTGGGCGCTGATCCCCCTGGTGGTGCTGTCGACCCTGGCCACGGTGATTGCCTCCCAGGCGGTGATTTCCGGTGCGTTCTCCTTGACCCGCCAGGCGATCCAGCTGGGTTACATCCCGCGCATGCACATTCAACATACCTCCAGCGCCGAACAGGGCCAGATCTACATCGGCGCGGTGAACTGGTCGCTGATGGTCGGCGTGATCCTGCTGGTGGTGGGCTTTGAGTCTTCCAACGCACTGGCTTCGGCCTACGGCGTGGCGGTGACCGGCACCATGCTGATGACCACCATTCTGGTCTCGGCGGTGATGTTGCTGCTGTGGAAATGGCCTCCCGTGCTGGCCGTGCCGGTGCTGCTCTGCTGCCTGTTGGTGGACGGCCTGTACTTCGCCGCCAACGTGCCGAAAATCATCCAGGGTGGCGCCTTCCCGGTGATCGCGGGCATCGTGCTGTTCGTGTTGATGACCACTTGGAAGCGCGGCAAGCAATTGCTGGTGGAACGCCTCGACGAAGGCGGGCTGCCGCTGCCGATCTTTATCAGCAGCATCCGCGTACAGCCACCCCATCGCGTGCAGGGCACGGCGGTGTTCCTGACTGCGCGGCCCGACGCCGTGCCCCACGCGCTGTTGCACAACCTGCTGCATAACCAGGTGTTGCACGAGCAAGTGGTGCTGCTGACGGTGGTGTACGAAGACATCCCGCGCGTCCCGGCTTCACGGCGTTTCGAGGTGGATTCCTACGGGGAAGGGTTCTTCCGTGTGATCCTGCACTTCGGTTTCACCGACGAGCCGGATGTGCCCGAAGCGCTGAAGTTGTGCCACTTGGATGATCTTGATTTCAGCCCGATGCGCACTACCTATTTCCTCAGCCGTGAGACGGTGATCGCCTCGAAGATCGAAGGCATGGCGCGCTGGCGCGAAGGCTTGTTTGCGTTCATGTTGAAGAATGCCAACGGTAACCTGCGCTTCTTCAAACTCCCGGTAAACCGGGTGATCGAGCTGGGCACCCAGGTCGAAATGTAAGTATCTGCTGCACGGGAGCCGGCCATCGGCTCCCGCTTTGCTTCTGAACCCTGTGCAATCCATCGTTGTCGACTAGGCTCTAAGCACTGTTGAACAGTGCCCATAGAACCCAGAAGAGGTGCGCCATGAGTCAGCTGCTCGAACCCTATACCCTGCGCCAATTGACCCTCCTGAACCGCATTGCCGTCTCGCCGATGTGCCAATACTCCAGTGATGATGGCCTGGCCAATGACTGGCACCTGGTCCACCTCGGCAGCCGTGCCGTCGGTGGCGCGGGGCTGATTTTCACCGAAGCCACTGCCGTGACGGCCGATGGGCGCATCACGGCCCAGGACCTGGGCCTGTGGAACGACCAACAGATTGAACCGCTGCAGCGCATCACCCGCTTTATTGCCGCCCAGGGCGCGGTGGCCGGCATCCAGTTGGCCCACGCCGGGCGCAAGGCCAGCACCCATCGGCCATGGATCGGCAAGCACGGCAGCGTCAAACCCGAGGACGGTGGTTGGGTGCCGGTAGGCCCATCGCCGATTGCCTTTGACCCTCAACACACTCAACCCCGGCAACTGGACGAAGAGCAGATCAAGTACGTGATCGCCGACTTCGTCGCTGCCGCCAAGCGTGCGCTCACCGCCGGTTTCGAGGTGGTGGAAATCCACGCGGCCCACGGTTATCTGTTGCACCAGTTCCTGTCGCCGATCAGCAATCAACGGCAGGACCAATACGGCGGCTCCTTTGAAAACCGTATCCGCCTGGTGCTTCAAGTGACCCAGGCGGTGCGCGAGGTCTGGCCCCAGGAATTGCCGCTGTTCGTGCGGGTGTCGGCCACCGACTGGGTGGAGGACGGCTGGAACCCCGATGAAACCGTCGAGCTGGCGCTTCGCCTCAAAGGCCTGGGCGTGGACCTGATCGACGTATCCTCCGGCGGCACCGCCGCCAATGCCGAGATCCCCACCGGGCCGGGCTACCAGACGCGCTTTGCCGAACGTGTGCGCAAGGAGTCGGGCATCGCCACCGGCACCGTTGGCATGATCACCGAGCCGGCCCAGGCCGAGCACATCCTGCGCACGTGTCAGGCCGATATCATCTTCCTGGCCCGTGAACTGCTGCGCGATCCGTACTGGCCATTGCATGCCGACGATGACTTGGGCGGGCGCAAGGCAATCTGGCCAGCGCAGTACCAACGGGCGACCCATCGGGACCAGCCGATTCATGAGTCTGACTTGAAGGATTGATCCGCCACAGGCGCCATCTGAACCCACCCTGAGCCGGTGGGTTTTTTCTGTCCGTTGCTGTGGGATCAGGGTGTAGGTATTTGTTACCGAAGTAATTTTTTAAGTGAATACTCTAAAAAAATCCCACACGTAACGAGATTGTTTCTACGCTTAGGATATGACCGATTTCTGGCCCAGGGAGTCAGTCTGTTTGTCCACGCAGGCGTTGCGCCTCACGGGATTCGGTTGGTGGGCACCGGAGTATTTGATTGATATCAGGAGAAGCAGTCCATGGCCAAGTCCGATAGCGTAGCAGGTTGGGTGGCGTCTTTTTTGACCCGCAGGGTGTCCATGCGTGGCCGTCGTTTAAGTCGTGATGAGGTTGAGTTGCTCGCGCAGTATCGCGCCCTGAACGAGAGCGATCAGGTGGCGATGCGTTATCTCATTGGAGCGATGAAGAGCGTGTCGCGGTTTTAGAGCCCACGAGTAAACCGCGTGGGAGGGAACAGGCCCCTCCCACATTGGATATCAGGTGTACTTGCGCTGGTCCGGTGCCGGCGGGAAGTACTGATACAGCCAGGTTTCACTCAACGTGCGGTCCTGGGTGCGGATAAACAGGCGCAGTTCCACCGGCTCCACGCTGTCGCTGGTCGGGTACCAGTCGAACAGGATGCGGTAGCCCTTGATGTTGTCGAGCACCAGCACGCTGAAGTCCTTGACCTCACCATGGGAACACGTCACCACGGGCTCGATCCCGGTGCCGGGCGGTAAACGGTCAAGGCCCCCGCCCTTGAAGTCCACGGCAAAACGCCGCGCCCATACGTCCGGGTAATGCTCGCCCGGTGCCCAACCTTCGGTAAAGCCGCCCATGCCGGAACGGGTCGCGTCGACCTGGGCCAACGGCGTGCTCACCGGTGGCAAGGCGCTCCAGTACAGCTTGTAGCCATAGTTGAGCGACTCACCCGCAGCCACGGGCTTTTTCGGGGTCCAGAAGGCCACGATGTTGTCCAGGGTCTCGCCGGTGGTGGGGATCTCCAACAGGTCGATGGAGCCTTCGCCCCAGGCGGTGGTCGGCTCGACCCACAGGCTTGGGCGCTTGCTGTACCAGTCTACGGTGTCCTGGTAGCTGGCGAACTCATGGTCGGTCTGCACCAGCCCAAAGCCTTTCGGGTCTTTGTCGGCAAATGCGTTGAATTGCAGCTTGGCCGGGTTGTTCAGCGGGCGGCAGATCCACTCGCCGTTGCCGCGCCACATCGCCAGGCGGTCCGAGTCGTGGATTTGCGGGTGGATGGTGTCGCACATCCGGCGTTCGTGGGTGCCGCAGCTGAACATGCTGGTCATCGGTGCGATGCCCAGTTGCTCAATGGCGGTGCGCGCATTGATGTGCGCGTCGATCGCCATCACCACCTGGTTGGCCTGGCAGTCGATATCGAAGCGATAGGCGCCGGTGGCACTTGGCGAGTCGAGCAGGGCGTAGACCACAAAACGCGTGGCGTCCTTGTCCGGGGTTTCGAACCAGAACTGCGTGAAGTCAGGGAATTCCTCGCGTTTTTTCGCGTAGGTGTCGATGGCCAGGCCACGGGCAGACAGGCCGTATTGGCCGGTGGAATCCACGGCGCGGAAGTAGCTGGCACCGAGAAACGACAGCACGTCATGGCGATCCAGTTCCGGGGCCTTGAACAGTTTGAAACCGGAGAAGCCCAAGTCGCCGGTCAGCTGTTTGGTGTCGACGGTGGTTTTTTCATAGTTGAACAGCGAGGGGCGAAAGTGCACCTCGCGGGCTTCACGGGTTTTCGGATCAACGCTGTGCATGCGCACCGGCGTCTTGAAACCCATGCCGACGTGGAAAAACTGCACGTCCAACTGGCCGTTCAACTCTTTCCACAGCGAATGCTTGCCGTCGTAGCCGATGGCGTTGAAATTCTGCGGGGTCATGGTCGCCAGGGTCGGCGGCAGCACCTGTTTGGTGTCTTTATAAGCGGTCCCGGCGAGTTGCTTGGCCTGGGCCTTGAGTGCGTCGAAGTCGAACGCCACGGCCTTGCCGTCGGCGGCACGGTTCCCGGCCCAGGCCTGCGCGGCCAGCAGGCCGCTGGCCGACAAACCGGTGTAAGCCGCAATGGCCATGGACGCTTTGAGCAAATTCCTGCGGTGCATAGAGACAACCTGTCGTGAGCAAATCCCGCGCCGTTCCTGGCACGTAGCGGATCAGAAATTACGGTTCGGACATGCCTTCGGCCAAACGCAACGGACATTAAACAGACGCCGGATAGCTTAAGCGGTTCGATGACGTAGGAAAATTGATTGATGGCGGGTTGATGGCATTGCAAGTGCGACAAGACATTTCCGCGCCTAATGTGGGAGGGGCAAGCCCCCTCCCACATTGACTATTGCAGTGCTTGTCAGAGCGTCTTTCAGGCGACTTCACCGACTGCCCGGTAAGCCTCATCGATCGCCGCATGGGCATACGCGCTCCACGCCGCATCCGAATTGGCGATGCTCACATGTCCTACAGGCTTGCGCGCCAAATTCATCAACGCTTCGTTCTCATCGGCGTCATCAAACAAGCTGTTGGAGAAGCTCGCATAACCATGTGACCAACGGTTGACCGTGATCGCCAGAATATCCGTCTCATGCTTGAACCCACCCGGCCCGAGCATGCGTTGCAACTGGTCACGCAATTGCGCCTCCAACTGCTCGAACGTCTGCCCATACAGCTTGCCCCGTCCGGCGCGGGCTTGGTCGCGGGCGTTCATGCCGCTGTCGGGGCTGGTAGGCACATAGACCAGGTGCAGCCCAATCGGCTGCGTCGGGTCGCGTGGATGATCGTAGCCGCCCATGCTCACCGGGTAGTCCAGTTTGATGCGGCTGTACGGTTGGGTCGCCGCGTAGATCTCATGCACCCCCAGTTGCTGGAACGACTGCCAATTGCGGATCACCACCTTGGTGTACACCAGCGGGTATTTCACGTTCTGGCTGAGCGCATGGGCCTGAGGCGCCGGCAGGTCTTTGAGCAGGTACGGAATCATCATGTTGTAGCACGCCAGGATGCAGCGCTTGCCGCGCACCTGGGCGAGCTGGCCGCCGCGGCTGTAGCCGATATGCACGCCACCGTCGACGTTGCGCACGCTGACGGCCGTGCTGTTCAAGCGCAGCCGTACCGCCGCCTTGGGCTGGTCGAGCCTGGCGTAATCAAAGGTGGCCAGCACGATATCGTCCATGGTGTGCCCCGGCGCCACGCCGGGTATCAGGCTGCGCACCAGCAACCGCGCCACCGAGGCATTGCCATCCGGGAAGTGGTAGATGTAGGGCTCTTCCATTTCCGCTGCGGCTTCTTCGCTGATTGGCGCCAGGTTCATCCCCGCAAAGCCTGGGAAACCCACGCTATAGGCATCGGCCGCTGCCACGGCATCAATGCTCAGCGCCATGAAGTCATTGGTTCGGCTCTGGAAGTACTTCACCGCGCCTTCCGATAACCCTACGTCCTTGAGCAGGAAATTGCGGTAGCTGGTGGCCGACAGGTAGTCGGCCTTTTCTTCGGCTGTTTTACCCGGCAGGTAATCCTTGGGCGCCGTGTGCAGGTCGATCAACGCCTGGCGGTCTGCTGCCGGCAGAGGAAAGTCATTGATGAACTCGTGGATGGGCCGCGCATGCAGTTGGTCTGGCGCAATGTCATCAGCCACCATGGGCGTCGGGTCACCGGTCACCAGTTTGTCTTCGCCGAAGTTTTCCTTGTCGAAAAACACCCCGCGCGACAGCCCCAGGTTGGGGTAGAACTGGCGGTCGAAGGCGGTTTCGAAGCGCTTGATAGTGACGCCGAGCTTCTTCAGCAGCCCGTTCACTTCCTTGCTGTACAAATGGTTCGGCGATTGCAACGCCTCGCTGCCGCCGTAACCGATGATCATGCGGCCACCGGCCTGGAATTCATTGCGCTTGGCGTGGCCGCCGAAGTCGTCGTGGTTTTCCAGGATCAGGATCTTCGCCTTCGGGTGCTTCTCCCGGTAGAACCACGCCGCCGACAAACCACTCAAGCCTCCGCCGACCACCACCAGATCGTAATCCTCGGTGATCGGCAGTTTTTCGGTGTCGAACACCTTCTTTTCCCAGCCCATCTGGTGCGCCACTTCGAACGAGCCGACATGGCTGCCGCGCAGGCCGGTGAGGGCAGGGGGGTAGTAGCGGCCATCGGGTGCAGCCTGGAGCAGTTGCAGCGGAGTCATGCCTGCGGCAACAGTAATGGCGACGCCGTTGAGGAAGTCGCGGCGGGTGATGTCCATGGGGGGCAACCTGAGATTTTATTGTTGTAGGACCGGCACCCAAGGCAGGTGCCGGGAGGCGCTCGATCAGTGCTTGAACATCACGTGGCGAACCGTGGTGTAGTCCTCCAGCCCGTACATGGACATGTCCTTGCCGTAACCCGACAGTTTCTGACCGCCATGGGGCATTTCGCTGACCAGCATGAAGTGGGTATTCACCCACGTGCAGCCATACTGCAAGCGCGCAGCCAAACGATGGGCGCGGCCTACATCGGCGGTCCATACGGAGGACGCCAAGCCGTAGTCCGAATCATTGGCCCAGCCCAATACCTGCGCTTCGTCGGTGAACCTGGTCACCGACACCACCGGTCCGAACACCTCGCGGCGCACGATTTCATCGTCCTGTTGCGCATCGGCCAGTACCGTCGGTTCAAAGAAGAACCCGTTGCCTTCCACCGCCTTGCCACCCGTCACCAGGCGGATATGCGGCTGCGCCACGGCACGCTCGACAAACCCGGCGACACGGTCGCGATGCTGTGCGGTGATCAACGGGCCCAGTTCGGTGGCCGGGTCATCCTGCAAGCCATATTTGATAGTGGCGACGGCCGCACCGAGCTTCTCGACAAATGCGTCGTAGATATCCGCCTGGGCGTAAATGCGGCACGCGGACGTGCAGTCCTGGCCAGCGTTATAGAAGCCGAACGTGCGGATACCTTCCACGGCGGCCTCGATGTCCGCGTCGTTGAAGATGATCACCGGCGCCTTGCCGCCCAGTTCCATGTGCATGCGCTTCACGCTGTCGGCCGTGCTGGAAATGATATTCGCGCCGGTGGCGATGGAGCCGGTCAGCGACACCATGCGCACCTTCGGGTGGTTCACCAGCGGGCTGCCTACGGTTGGCCCACGACCGAACACCAGGTTGAGTACACCGGCCGGAAAAATCTCCGATGCCAGTTCAACCATGCGCAACGCGGTCAGCGGGGTTTGCTCCGACGGCTTGAGCACCACGGTATTACCGGCGGCGAGGGCTGGGGCGATTTTCCAGGCGACCATCATCAGCGGGTAGTTCCACGGTGCGATAGAGGCGATCACGCCCACCGGGTCGCGGCGGATCATCGACGTGTGGCCCGGCAGGTATTCGCCGCCGGCCGAACCGCTCATGCAACGGCTGGCGCCGGCGAAGAAGCGGAATACATCGGCAATCGCCGGGATCTCGTCGTTCAGCGCCGCGCTGTAGGGCTTGCCGCAGTTGTCCGACTCCAGCTTGGCCAACTCTTCGCCGTGGGCTTCGATTGCGTCGGCCAGTTTCAGCAGCAGCAGGGAGCGGTCCTTCGGCGCGGTTTGCGCCCAGCTTTCAAAAGCCGCGTCGGCGGCGCGCACGGCCGCGTCGACCTGGGCTTCGCTGGCTTCGTTGATTTCCACCAGCACCCGGCCCAACGCCGGGTTGAAAATCGCCTGGGCCGGGCCTTCGCCTTCGACCAGGTGGCCGTTGATCAGCAGTTTGGTTTGCATGGTTCAGCTCTCCTCAAACTAATGTTATTTCCCTGAAGAAACCGGCTCTAAATGTGGGAGGGGGCTTGCCCCTTCCCACATTTAGAGCCGAGTTCCTCCAGTCACAGAGTTATTTACCGCCACTTCCCGCCACGCTTTCACCGCCGCGTGTCAGGTAATAGGCACCGAGAATCGGGAACATCGTGACCAGCATCACCAGCATCGCCACCACGTTGGTCACCGGCACATCCCTAGGGCGACTGAGCTGGTTGAGCAACCACAGCGGCAAGGTGCGCTCGTGGCCAGCGGTGAAGGTGGTGACGATGATTTCGTCGAACGACAGCGCGAACGCGAGCATGCCGCCGGCCAGCAGCGCCGAGCCCAGGTTGGGCATGATGATGTAGCGGAAGGTCTGCCAACCGTCGGCGCCCAGGTCCATCGAGGCCTCGATCAGGCTATGGGAGGTGCGGCGCAAGCGGGCGATGACGTTGTTGTAGACGATCACTACGCAGAATGTCGCGTGGCCGACGATGATGGTGAACATCCCAGGCTCAATGCCCAGTGTCTTGAAGGTCGCCAGCAGCGCGATACCGGTGATGATGCCCGGCAGCGCAATCGGCAGGATCAGCATCAGCGACACGCCTTGCTTGCCGAAGAACTCGCGGCGATACAGCGCCGCCGACGCGAGGGTGCCGAGCACCATGGCGATCAGGGTGGCAATGGCGGCGATCTGCAGCGACAGTTTGATCGACTCCAGCACGTCCGGTCGGGCAAACGCCACACTGAACCACTTCAACGTGAAGCCCTGGGGTGGAAAGCTGAACGCGGCTTCTTCGGTGTTGAAGGCATAGAGGAAGATGATCAGGATCGGGAAGTGCAGAAACACCAACCCGCCCCAGGCCGCGATCTTCAAGCCTATTGATGACTGCATTTGAGGTGAAGAGTCAGAGTGCATCGAAGGCCCCCAGGCGTTTGACGATGGACAGGTACACCGCAATCAACACGATGGGCACCAGGGTGAACGCCGCGGCCATGGGCATATTGCCGATGGCACCTTGCTGGGCATACACCATGCCACCGACGAAGTAACCCGGCGGGCCCACCAGTTGCGGCACGATGAAATCGCCCAGGGTCAGCGAAAACGTGAAGATCGACCCGGCCGCAATCCCCGGAATCGACAGCGGCAGAATCACCTGCATAAAGGTCTGGCGCGGCTTGGCGCCCAGATCCGCCGAGGCTTGCAGCAACGACGGCGGCAAACGCTCCAGGGATGCCTGGATCGGCAAAATCATGAACGGCAGCCAGATATAGACGAACACCATGAACCGCCCCAAATGCGAGGTGCTCAAGGTGCTGCCGCCCACGCCGGGAATGCCCAGCACGAACTGCAACACCGGCTCCAGCCCCAGGTGCTGCACAAACCACTGCGCCACGCCGCCCTTGGCCAGCAGCAAGGTCCAGGCGTAGGCCTTGACGATATAGCTGGCCCACATCGGCATCATCACCGCGATGTAGAAGAACGCCTTGGTCTTGCCCGTGGTGTAGCGGGCCATGTAGTAGGCAATGGGGAAGGCCACGATGGCGCTGGCGATCGACACCACAATCGCCATGCTCAGGGTGCGCAGGATGATGTCGAAGTTCGACGGCTGGAACAGCGCGGCGAAGTTGGCCAGGGTCAGGTCCGGCGTGACCGCCATGGTGAAGTCGTCGAAGGTGTAGAAGCCTTGCCACAGCAGGGTCAGCAACGAGCCGAGGTAGATCGCGCCGAACCAGATCAGCGGCGGTATCAGCAGCATGGCCAGGTACAGGTTGGGCTTGCGGTACAGCAGGTTGGAGAACCTGCGCATCGGCGGTTGGGAAAGGGCCAGGCTCATGTCACACCTCGCCTGCAGTGTCGGTCAGCGGCGTCATGGCTTCCCGCGCCCAGCGCGCGGTGATCGGCTGGCCGACCTGATGGCCGCTGCTGATGTCCAGCCACTGGTTGTTGGCCTGGCTGATGTTCAACGCCTGGCCGTTCTCCAGTTTCAGCTCATAGCGGGTGGCGCTGCCCTGGTACTGGATATCATGCAGCAGGCCGCTGATTTCAACTTCGCCGGTACCCAGCGGGCCTTCGGCAAACCGCACATGCTCCGGGCGTATCGAAAACGGCTGCGCGCTGCCGCTCAGGCGCTGGGCCAGTTCGCCGCGAATCACGTTGGAGGTGCCGACAAATTCGGCGACGAATGCGGTGGCCGGTTTCATATACAGGTTGCGCGGGGTGTCGACCTGTTCGATGCGGCCTTTATTGAAGACCGCCACACGGTCAGACATCGACAAGGCTTCGGTCTGGTCATGGGTGACGAAGATGAAGGTGATGCCCAGCTGGCGTTGCAGCTTTTTCAACTCGCTCTGCATCTGCTCGCGCAGCTTGAGGTCGAGGGCGCCCAGCGGTTCGTCGAGCAGCAACACGCGGGGGCGATTGACCAGGGCGCGGGCCAGGGCCACACGCTGGCGTTGACCGCCCGAAAGTTGCACCGGCTTGCGCTCGCCATAACCGCCGAGGGCGACCATGCCCAAGGCTTCTTCGGCGCGGTTCAGTCGCTCGGTCTTGCCCACGCCTTTGACCTTGAGGCCGTAGGCCACGTTGTCGCGCACGTTCATATGGGGGAACAGCGCGTAATCCTGGAATACGGTGTTTACATCGCGTTGATACGGCGGCAGGCCGGCGGCCTCCTCGCCATGAATCCGGATCGAGCCAGCGCTCGGCTGCTCGAACCCGGCGATCAGGCGCAGGCAGGTGGTCTTGCCCGAGCCGGAAGGGCCGAGCATGGAAAAGAACTCGCCGTCCTGGATATCGATGGAAACCCTGTCAACGGCCTTCACTTCGCCGAACTGACGGGAAACGTGGGTGAATTGGACTGCAAGCGTCATGGTGCGGTGCTCCAAAAAAGCATGGGCCGTCGCAGCGGCCCGGTCTGGGCTTCTGAAAAAACGAGGATGCATGTGTGCTGCGCTGAAACGGTGAAAATCGGGCTTTTGTGGTGAGCGGGCTTGCCCCGCGCAGGGCAAGCCTGCTCACCACAAGAAGCAGTCTCTGCAGGGACCTTTAGCGGCCGCCCATGATCGCGATGTAATCCTGGGTCCAGCGGCTGTAGGGCACGAACTTGCCGCCTTCTGCCTGCGGGGTTTTCCAGAAGGCGATCTTGTCGAACTGGTCGAACCCGTTGGTCTTGCACCCTTCGGCACCCAGCAGTTCGCTTTCCTTACAGGCCGCAGGCACCGCCGGCAGCGAGCCGAACCACGCCGCGACATCGCCCTGGACCTTCGGCTGCAGCGACCAGTCCATCCACTTGTAAGCGCAGTTCGGGTGCTTGGCTTCGCTGTGCAACATGGTGGTGTCGGCCCAGCCGGTGGCGCCTTCCTTGGGGATAGTCGAGGCAATCGGCTGTTTCTCGTTGACCAACCCGTTGACCTGATACGGCCAGGCGCTGGAGGCCACCACGCCTTCGTTCTTGAAGTCACTCATTTGCACGGTGGTGTCGTGCCAGTAGCGGTGGATCAACGGTTGCTGGGCGCGCAACAGGTCGAGCACGGCTTTGTACTGGGTTTCGGTCAGCTCATACGGGCTCTGGATGCCCAGTTCCGGCTGGGTAGATTTGAGGTACAGCGCTGCATCGGCAATGTAGATCGGGCCGTCATACGCCTGCACGCGGCCTTTGTTCGGCTTGCCGTCCGGCAGGTTCTGGGCGTTGAACAGCACATTCCAACTGGTGGGCGCGGTCTTGAACACGTTGGTGTTGTACATCAGCACGTTCGGGCCCCACTGGTACGGGGTGCCGTAGGTCTGCTGGCCGACCACGTACCACGGCGCATCCTTGAGGCGTGGGTCGATGTTCTTCCAGTTGGGGATCAGCGCGGTGTTGATCGGCTGCACACGCTTGCCGACGATCAGCCGCAGCGACGCATCGCCCGACGCAGTGACCAGGTCATACCCGCCCTTGGCCATCAGGCTGACCATTTCGTCAGAAGTGGCGGCAGTTTTCACATTGACCTTGCAACCGGTTTCCTTCTCAAAACCAGTGACCCAGTCGTAGGCCTTGTCGCTTTCGCCACGTTCGATATAGCCAGGCCAGGCGACGATATCCAGCTGGCCTTCACCGGCGCCTACCGCCTTGAGCGGTTCGGCGGCCTGAATGCTGGCGCTGGCCAGCAGCGCGGTGGTCAAGGCACTGAGCAGTGCGGTCTTGTGCGCGGACATGGGGGTTCCCTCTTCTTTAATTATGGTCGGGGCAGTTGTGTGCAACCGGTGACGCAGAAGCTTAGTTGTTGTTTTAAAGATGTTGGCCGTGGCGGGCCATGATGTGGCGCACCACGCTGTAGTCCTGTAGCGAATCGCTGGACAGATCTTTCCCATACCCCGAGCGCTTCAAGCCGCCGTGGGGCATTTCGCTGACCAGCATGAAATGGCTGTTGATCCAGGTGCAGCCATATTGCAGGCGCGCTGCCACCTGCATGGCTTTGTCCAGGTTTTGGGTCCATACGGAGGAGGCCAGGCCGTACTCGGAGTCGTTGGCCCAGTCCACCGCCTGTTCCAGCTCGTCGAAGCGGGTCACCGTGACCACCGGACCAAACACTTCGCGCTGCACGATCTCATCATTCTGTTTACAACCGGCGAGCAACGTTGGCTGGTAATAGAAGCCCGCGCCGGAATGCACCGCGGCGCCGGTGACCCGTTCGATATGGGGCTGGCCGAGGGCGCGCTCGACAAAGCTGGCCACGCGGTCGCGCTGGCGTGTGCTGATCAGCGGGCCCAGTTCGTTGTCGGCATCGCGCTTGCCGGCAAAGCGCAGGCTGCTGACCGCCGCACCGAGGTCGGCGACCAGCTTGTCGTGAATCCCCGCCTGGGCATAGATGCGGCAGGCGGCGGTGCAATCCTGGCCGGCGTTGTAATAACCGTAGGCGCGCACGCCTTCGACCACGGCTTGCAGGTCGGCGTCGTTGCATACGATCACCGGCGCCTTGCCGCCCAGTTCCAGGTGCGTGCGTTTCAGGGTTTTCGACGCGGCCTGCAGGATTTTTTGCCCAGTGACGATATCGCCGGTCAGGGACACCATGCGCACTTTCGGGTGGCTGACCAGATGGCTGCCCACGCTTTCGCCGCCGCCACACAGGATGTTGATGACACCGCGTGGTAACAAGTCCTTCAGCACGGGGGCCAAGGCGAGGATCGACAGCGGTGTGTGTTCCGACGGCTTGAATACCAGGGTATTTCCGGCAGCCAGGGCGGGCGCGATCTTCCACGCGGCCATCATCAATGGGTAGTTCCACGGCGCAATGGAGGCGACGACGCCAATCGGGTCGCGCCGCACCATGCTGGTGTAGCCCGGCAGGTATTCGCCGCTCAGTTGCCCGGTCTGGCAGCGCACGGCCCCGGCGAAGAAGCGGAACACGTCGACGGTGGCGCTCAAGTCATCCTGACGCGCCAGGTGCAGTGGCTTGCCGCAGTTCAGGGATTCCAGGCGGGCCAGGTAGTCGGCTTGTTTTTCGATGGCATCGGCGATGCCCAGCAAAATGTTCGAACGTTGCTGCGGCGTGGTCCGCGACCAGCCGGCAAATGCACGGTGGGCGGCGAGGATGGCCGATTCCACCTGCTCGGTGCTGGCTTCGGCGATCTGGGTGAGCACTTCGCCGGTGGCCGGGTTGAGGATCGGCTCGGCAAAACCCTGGCCGTGGACCAGTTCGCCGTCAATCAGCAATGCAGTAAGCAGCGGGGTAGACGCGCCGGACATTTTTCGCGATCTCTTTTCTTGTGTGGCCATGGGCGTTCTCTTACGAGGGCCTGACCTTTCTCTTATGGATGCACAGAGACTAGAGGTCAGGCGCGAGGTCAACAAATACTAAATACTGAATGCAGCATTCGATTAAATAGATGGCTTGCGTGGATGGGGCTGTTCCCGGGCGACGGTGAGGAACGGGTCCACCAGTGCCGGTCGCGCCGTGCCACGGCGCCACGCCAGGCCTACGTCAAGGGTCTGGCTGAGATCCGCAATCGGTCGCGCCTCAATAATGTCGCCCTCCAGGGACCATGGGCGGTAGGTCATGTCCGGCTGGATCGATAGGCCCAGGCCTGCCGCCACCAGGCTTCGTACGGCTTCCGTCGAGGCGGTGCGTAACGTGACGCGCGGTTGTAGTCCGGCGCTGGCCCACATGCGCTGGGCGTTGTGGCCCATTTCATCGACATTCAGCTGAATCAGCGGCTCGCGCGTGACATCGGCAAGGTTGATGCTGTCGTGTTCCAGCAGCGGATGCTGCGCCGGCAGCCACAGGCGGTGGGGCGAGTGAGTAAGCACTTCGGTCTGCAGGGCGTGGCGGTCTTCCAGGTTGGAAAGGATCAGCACGCCGACATCGATCTCGCCGCTGACGAGCAAGTGTTCGATATACGGGCGCTCGTCCTCCATCACACGGATTTCCACGTTGGGGTAGGCGCGCTGGAAACGGGTGAGCAGATCGGCGAGGTAGTAGCCGGCCACCAGGCTGGTCACGCCGATGATCAATTGGCCGGCGACCTGGTCGGTGCTTTGTTGCAGGCTGCGTTTGGCGTTGTCCACGGTGGCGAGGATCAAGTGCGCCTGGCGCAGGAACTGGTGGCCCTGGTGGGTCAGGGTCATGCCCTTGGCGTGGCGGTTGAACAGGTTGACGCCGATTTCCTGCTCCAATTGCTGGATCGCCAGGGTCAGCGTCGACTGGGAAATAAACGCGGTCTGCGCGGCGGCCGAGATTGAGCCGGTCTCGGCCACGGCGATAAAGTGCCGGATTTGACGCAAGGTCATCATGCTGGAATTACCAGTGGGGTGTTTTTATAGATTTGTCCAAGTGTATATCGGTTTTAGCGAACGGCAGCGGCGTTACATCTGGAAGCACTCTAGATCGGGGCTTTTTGGCACTTAGTTTTACGCTGGTGGCCTATTGGTCCAATGAACCCAAGTGTCTGGAGGCTACGAATGAATACCCGTGGATTGCTCGATCAGTTGCTCAAGTCCGGCCAGGACATGTTGCAAAACAAGGCTGGCGGCCAACGCAAGCAAGACGATAAAGGTGCTTTGGGCGGTCTGCTGGGCGGCGCTGGGTTGGGCAGCCTGCTCGGCGGTGCCGGTGGTGGCGCTCTGGCGGCGGGGGCCATGGGCCTGTTGCTGGGCAATAAAAAGGCGCGCAAATTCGGCGGCAAAGCCCTGACCTATGGCGGGCTGGCCGCATTGGGTGTGATTGCCTACAAGGCCTACGGCAACTGGCAGGCCAAGCAAGCCAATGCGCCCAAGGGCGAACCGCAGACCATCGACCGCCTGCCACCGGCCCAGGTCGAGCAACACAGCCAGGGCATTCTCAAGGCGCTGGTCGCAGCGGCCAAGGCGGACGGTCATGTGGACGAACGCGAGCGCGAACTGATCGAAGGCGAGTTCACCAAGCTGGACAACGACCGCGAACTGCACAACTGGCTGCACGCCGAGCTGAACAAACCCCTTGACCCCGCCGATGTCGCCCGTGCCGCCAGCACCCCGGAAATGGCTGCCGAAATGTACATCGCCAGCGTGATGCTGGTAGACGAAGAAAACTTCATGGAAAAAGCGTATCTGGACGAACTGGCCCGCCAACTGAAACTGGAGCCTGGGTTGAAGCTGGAGCTGGAAAAGCAGGTGCGGCTCAACCAATAAGCACGCATGCACACAAATCCAAATGTGGGAGGTGAGCAAGTCACCTCCCACATTTGCTTTGCGAGCGCTATTCCATTCCCGCTCTCCTGTGTCGTCCAAGCAGGTATTGGATCATTGCGGTATCCAGGGTGCGGCCAGCTGTAGTTTGATCAGATAGCGTTCTTGAGTGGGATTTCGAACATCCTTGAAGCGATTAACCACCAGCATTACCTGATATTTGTCTGCGGCCTGCCATATAGACGTACCCCCTTTGTTTACGTTGCGTAGTCGCGCACGCCATTGAGGTGTGTCGGCAAAGGGAGGGTCGTCTTTTACGTGAATGGGGATCCAGCCGCCTTTGCGCCATTGTTCCTGTAGGTCCAGTACGACCTGCAGGGCGTCGTCTAGCAACAGCGGTTCGATTTGAGGGGACATGCGAACGCCTTCGACCCGTCCGTTACCGAAGCCTACCGTGAGAAAGCGAGCGAGAGGTGTCACGAATCCATATTCAGCGTCTACGAGTCGCAATCGGGCATTTGACCTGGGAGTCCTGAACCAATGATGCCCGGTAATGGAGGGGCCGATCTTTGCGCTGGAACGTTGTCGCATGTCTTCCCAGGGCTCGCCGGGCGTCAGCGCGATTTCCGGATCATCGGCACCGAAGAATATCGCGAGCCATACGAAAAGGACTACGGCGGCCGACCAGAGGCCGACACGTCGCCAATTCATCTGCGCGATCCACCTCATTGGACGCCACGACCTTCGGCGATATCTTCAAGTGCTTGCTCGATCAGATACCGATCATCGCTATGTAAAAGCTTGTTGAACTGAGCCGCGGCCCTTATTACGAAGGCCATTCGCTGATCGATATCGGCCAGGCTAGCGACGGGATTGTTGCTGAACGTAATGGTGCGCCCGTCATCAACAGGGACGCATTGGCTTGCCAGCGTCAGCTCAATGGCCTGCGCGGTGCCTGAGGGTATACCGGTGACGTAGGAAAGATGGTTGCCGAGCAGCAGGGCTACCAGTTTCTGGTCGGTATATAGGGTTGGCTGAAGGATGTTTCGTTGTTCATGGTCAGCTAGATAGGGACTGTCATAAATTTTGTGTTCGGGCATAACATGTTGATAGAGGTGCATGTATGCCGACCAAAAAGAAACCGGCCCGTGAGGCCCCGCGAGACCTTCCATCCATTCCCCAAGAGCTGATCGACCAGTTCGTCAGCGGCCCGATGAGTGCCGAAGCCATTCAGGATGCCTCGATGGCGTTCAAAAAGGCGCTGATCGAGCGAGCTCTTGGTGCCGAGTTGGGCCACCACCTTGGCTATCCTCAGGGCGCGGAGCGCCCTGAGGAGTCGAGTAACCAGCGCAACGGCAAGAGCGGAAAAACGGTGCTAACCGATGACGGTCCGCTGCGTTTGGACATTCCCAGAGACCGTGATGGAAGCTTTGCTCCGATTCTGATCCCCAAACACGAACGGCGTTTTACCGGCTTCGATGACAAGATTATCGCGATGTATGCCCGAGGCATGACGGTTCGCGAAATCCGGGCGTTTCTCTCTGAACAGTACGGAACAGACGTCTCTCACGATTTCATCAGCTCCGTCACTGACGCAGTGTTGGAGGAGGTTACCGCCTGGCAACAGCGACCGCTTGAACCGATGTACCCGGTAATTTTCTTCGATGCATTGCGAGTCAAAATTCGCGACGAAGGCTTGGTTCGCAACAAAGCGATCTACTTGGCACTGGGAGTATTGCCGGACGGAACGCGAGATATTCTGGGCATTTGGATTGAAACAACCGAAGGCGCCAAATTTTGGATGAAGGTCTTTAACGACCTGAAAACCCGAGGCGTCGAAGACGTCTTGATCGCCGTAACTGACGGTCTCAAAGGCATGCCCGAAGCGCTGAGTGCTGTGTTTCCTGAGACGACGTTGCAGACCTGCATCGTCCACCTGATCCGTAACAGCCTCGATTACGCCCCGTGGGATAAGCGCCGTGAGCTGGCCAAGGCACTGAAACCGATCTATCAAGCACTCAATGCTGACGCCGCAGAACAAGCGCTACTGGCTTTCGAAGCCGGGCCTTGGGGTAAGCAATATCCGACAGTCGTATCAGCTTGGAAACGTGCTTGGGATCGAGTTATCCCGTTCTTCGTGTTTCCCCCGGCGATACGCAAAGTGATCTACACAACCAATGCCATCGAGAGTATCAATGCCCAGTTGCGCAAGGTCATCAAGACGCGAGGCCACTTCCCAACGGATGAGGCCGCGACAAAACTAATCTGGCTGGCATTACGAAATATCACCGCGAACTGGGGCAGTGCAGCTCATGATTGGAAGAACGCAATGAATCAATTTGCGATTCTGTACGGAGATCGATTTATCAGGCCGACCTGGTAAAGATGGCCTGCCTGACGGCAGGCCGTAACCGGCCCGAACACAAAAAATCTGACACTCTCGCTAGATACTCAACGCTCATGGCAATATTGCCTTTCTCAATCGCCTCAAAAGCTAGCAGGATCTCTCTTTGGCCCGTCCCGAACTCTAATACCTCTTGCCCGATAGGCCACAGCACAGGCGGCCGACCATTTTCAAAGATGTTTTTACGAGACCGTAGACACTTCTCCAGCAACCCCAACCCCCGATCCCTATAGAACGCGTGCAGCGGAAACACATCCAGAAACAACGTGGTGTTCCCTATTGCCATCATCTCGTACACATGTTGATAAAGCTGCTGCACGCTCGATAACGGCTCGCCCTCGCGTCGCCAATCAACATCAGGCATTGGGTTATTGCGGGCGGCCAGTTCATATTCACGCTGTCGCTTCTCGTACTCCCTCAGTTTTACCCGCCGCTCACGCTCGTCGGCACTGAACAGCCCCCAAACTCCTTTGCGGGCACTCCTTTTCAATTGCTGCGCCGCTACGTACTCCGCTTGAATCTTTTCGATGGAGTCAGCCGCATGCAGTAAGCCGCACCCCACCTGCTTGGATGCAAACGCCGCAAGGCCCGCCCACTGAAAGCGATTATCGAGCCGCCAGAGCTGGGCGTAAGCGGCGTTGATGATCTGGTTGCGCAATCTGGGATCGGCGATCAGCGTGCCGCCCGGCGCCACAATTTCTTCTGCCTGCTTCTGGTAGGTGCGCCAACTGCGTTCGCAAGAAGAGTCGAGCACCTCGCTGAATATCGCAGGCGCGGGCTTTGACGCTGAGGCAGGCGTCGTGCGAGGTATTGACGCTGGGGGCGATGTAGGAGCGGCACTGTTTTGTACGGAGGTTTCTTCGCCGCTAAGCGTCTGATACCGCTCTAACTGGTCGGCAATCAGACGAGGGGGCGGATCGCATTTGCACTGACAGATATCGTCCGATAGCGCCACTCTTTGTCCCCGTGCCCACTGCTCCCGGCGTGGCCCCACGCAGACAATGGTGCCCGTGGTTTTACACACAGGGCAACGCACTTCGTGGCCTTCAAGGGCAATGTCGACTTGCTTGATGGCGAAGCCAATCAAACCACCGACGACGGTACCGCCTGCAGTCGTTCTGGCCCCTCGGGTAATAAAGTAGCGTCGCATGCCAGATATGTCCTTTTGTTAGCTGGGACAGGCACGCTAGGTGAGGAAAAAAAAGCTTGGTAGTCGGACGATTCTTGGCTTGGCGTAGGCGGGTTCTGTAATCACCATCAGGGTGTTTTTGCATTCTGTGAGCGCTACATCAAAACCCGTTGATTAATGAGGCCTTCTGCTCAGCTATACTCCCCTCCATTTGAATGGCCCTTCGAGGAAATACTGTGAAGAACTGGACCTTGCGCCAACGCATCCTGGCAAGTTTTGCGGTCATTATCGCCATCATGCTGTTAATGGTCGTGGTCTCCTATTCACGGTTGCTGAAGATTGAAGTCAGCCAGGAAGCTGTCCGAGACGATGCGGTGCCAGGGGTTTACCTCAGTTCCATGATCCGCAGTGCGTGGGTCGACAGTTATCTGCAGACCATCGATATCATTGGTCTGCGCGAGGATAAAACCTTCACCAATACCGATAAGAACGACTACAAGGCCTTCGAAGCGCGCATCGAGCAGCAGATGGCCAGCTACGAAAAAACCGTGCACAGCCAGGCTGACCGCATGGAGTTCGACAACTTCAAGGCCGCACACATCAATTACAACAAAGTCCTTGAGCGAGTGCTGGACCGCGTCCAGAACAATGACCTGCCCGCTGCGCGTGAAATGCTTGAAGAGCAACTGACGCCGATCTGGACCGAAGGTCGCATGAAGCTCAATGACATTATTACCGAGAACAAAAACGTCGCTGACCGTGCCACCGCGGCCATTGACGACGCCGTGCTGTCGGCCAAGATCAGCATGGGCGTGTCGCTGATCATCGCCATCCTGGCCGCCGGCCTGTGTGGCCTGCTGCTGATGCGCGCAATCATGGCGCCGATGCAGCGTATCGTCGAAATCCTCGACACCATGCGCACGGGCGATCTGAGCAAACGCCTGAACCTTGAGCGCAAGGACGAATTCGGTGCGGTGGAAACCGGCTTCAACGACATGATGACCGAACTCACTGCCCTGGTTTCCCAGGCGCAACGCTCTTCGGTACAGGTCACCACCTCGGTGACCGAGATTGCCGCCACCTCCAAGCAGCAACAGGCCACCGCCACTGAAACAGCGGCAACGACCACCGAGATCGGCGCCACATCGCGGGAAATCGCCGCCACGTCCAAGGATCTGGTGCGCACCATGACCGAAGTCTCCACCGCTGCCGACCAGGCTTCGGTGGCCGCCGGTTCCGGCCAGCAAGGCCTGGCGCGCATGGAAGAGACCATGCACTCGGTGATGGGCGCTGCCGACCTGGTGAACGCCAAGCTGGCGATCCTCAATGAGAAGGCCGGCAACATCAACCAAGTGGTGGTGACCATCGTCAAGGTCGCCGACCAGACCAACCTGCTGTCCCTGAACGCCGCCATCGAAGCTGAAAAGGCCGGTGAATACGGGCGCGGGTTTGCCGTGGTCGCAACCGAGGTGCGTCGCCTGGCCGACCAGACCGCCGTGGCCAC
The DNA here is from genome assembly GCF_056688935.1 of Pseudomonas arvensis. Taxonomy (NCBI): domain Bacteria; kingdom Pseudomonadati; phylum Pseudomonadota; class Gammaproteobacteria; order Pseudomonadales; family Pseudomonadaceae; genus Pseudomonas; species Pseudomonas arvensis. The sequence continues at coordinate 1,336,613 of NZ_CP162038.1, forward strand.
CTACGACATCGAGCAGATGGTGCGCGAGATTCAGTCGGCGGTGTCCGCGGGCGTGATGGGCATGGACAAGTTCTCCGAAGAAGTGCGCCGCGGCATGTTCGAAGTGCAGCAAGTGGGCGAGCAACTCTCGCAGATCATCCATCAGGTACAGGCCCTGGCGCCGCGGGTGTTGATGGTCAACGAAGGCATGCAGGCCCAGGCCACCGGCGCCGAGCAGATCAACCACGCGCTGGTGCAACTGGGGGATGCCAGCAGCCAGACCGTGGAATCCCTGCGCCAGGCCAGTTTTGCGATTGATGAACTGAGCCAGGTTGCGGTGGGTCTGCGCAGCGGCGTGTCGCGTTTCAAAGTCTGATGAGCGACCTCGCGGCTAAACGCGGCGCCGTCCCGGCAGCGAAAAAGGCGTTGTTCCTGGTGTTTCACATCGGTAGCGAACGTTATGTCCTCAAGGCCACCGAAGTGGCCGAGGTGCTGCCGCGCCTGCCGCTCAAGCCCATCGCCCATGCGCCTTCCTGGGTGGCTGGCATCTTTGCCCACCGTGGGGCGTTGGTGCCGGTGATCGACCTGAGCGCGCTGACCTTCGGTACGCCGGCGCAGGCTCGCACCAGCACGCGGTTGGTGCTGGTCAATTACCAGCCGCAACCTTGGGTCGAATCCCGCCGGCTGGGGCTGATCCTCGAACAGGCCACCGATACCCTGCGTTGCGACCCCGCCGAATTCCAGCCCTATGGCCTGGATAACCACCAGGCGCGCTACCTGGGGCCTGTGCGGGAGGATGCCTTGGGCTTGATGCAATGGATTGGCGTGAATGACGTGCTCACCGACGACGTGCGCGCCCTGTTGTTTTCTGCCGAGCTGAGCGTATGAGCAACGACCCGCGCTTCTTTGCCTTCCTCAAGGAACGTATCGGCCTGGACGTTGCGTCGGTCGGCGAGGCCATCATCGAACGTGCGGTGCGCCAGCGCAGCCAGGCCGTGCAGGCGCGAACGCCAGGTGAATACTGGCAGCACCTGCAAAGCTCCCACGACGAGCAGCAAGCGCTGATCGAAGCGGTGATCGTCCCCGAGACCTGGTTTTTCCGTTACCCCGAATCCTTTGCGACCCTGGCCCGATTGGCGATTGCCCGTCTGGCCGAGATCAAGCAGATGCGTGCACTGCGTATCCTCAGCCTGCCGTGCTCCACCGGTGAAGAGCCCTATTCGATCGCCATGGCCCTGCTTGATGCTGGCCTGGCGCCGCACCAGTTCAAGGTGCTGGGCCTGGACGTCAGCCCGCTGTCGGTGGAGCGTGCGCGGCGCGGCGTATATGGCAAAAACTCGTTTCGCGGCAGCGATATCGCCTATCGTGACCGCCACTTCATTGAACACGACGACGGGTTCCATATCGCCGACCGCGTGCGCGAGCAGGTGCGTCTGCAAGTCGGCAACCTGCTCGACCCGACGCTGCTGGCGAACGAGGCGAGCTATGACTTCGTGTTTTGCCGCAACCTTTTGATCTATTTCGACCAGCCCACCCAAAAACAAGTGTTCGATGTGCTCAAGGGCCTTACCCACGTGGACGGCGTCCTGTTTATCGGCCCGGCCGAGGGCAGCCTGTTGGGGCGCCACGGCATGCGTTCGATTGGGGTGCCGCAGTCCTTTGCCTTCAGCCGGCACGCCGAGCCGATCCAGCCTGAACCGGTGTTCGTGCCCATGCCGGCGCCTCAGCGCAGCGCGGCACCGATCCCCGTCAAGCCGCGACCGTTCAGCACAGTCAGCGCCCAGGTGGTGCCGATCAAGGCCCCGCCGCCTTCCGACGCAAGCACCTTGCTCAGTCGTATCGCCACCCTGGCCAACGAAGGCAAGAGTGCCGAGGCCCGTGCCGCCTGCGAGCAGTATTTGAACAGCCACCCGCCAGCCGCCCAGGTGTTTTACTGGCTCGGGCTGCTCAGCGATGTGGCCGGCAGCGCCCTGGAAGCCCAGGGTTTTTATCGAAAAGCCTTATACCTGGAACCCCAGCATCCGCAGGCCTTGATGCACCTGGCCGCGTTGCTCGAATCCCAGGGCGACAGTGCGGGGGCGCGCCGTTTGCAGGCGCGGGCCGCCCGTAGCGAGCGAGCAGACAGTGAGTCCAAACGATGAGTAGCCCCGACGCGCTCGACACCGCCGGCCTGGACCTGACCCTGGCCGACACCCAGGCCATCGACGACTGCTGGAACCGCATCGGTATCCACGGCGACAAGTCCTGCCCGCTGCTGGTGGATCATATTCATTGCCGCAACTGCGCCGTGTATTCGGCGGCCGCCACGCGCCTGCTGGATCGCTACGCCTTGCAGCAGGACGACCGTCGTCCGGCCGCTGCGGCTGAAGTCGACGAAGAGATCGTCACCCGCTCGTTGCTGATGTTCCGTCTCGGCGAAGAATGGTTGGGCATCGCTACCCGTTGCCTGGTGGAAGTGGCGCCGTTGCAACCGATTCACTCGCTGCCGCACCAGCGGTCCCGCGCCTTGCTCGGCGTGGCCAATGTGCGGGGGGCGCTGGTGGCGTGCCTGTCATTGGTGGAACTGCTCGGCCTGGACAACACCGGCAACGGCGCCAGCGGTGGGCGGATCATGCCGCGCATGTTGATCATCGCCGCGCAGGATGGCCCGGTGGTGGTGCCGGTGGACGAAGTGGACGGCATCCATGCTATCGACGAACGCACCTTGCAGGCTGCATCGGCGTCCGGCACCCAGGCCAGCGCACGGTTCACCCAGGGTGTGTTGCAGTGGAAGGGCCGCAGCCTGCGTTGGCTGGACGAGGCGCAATTGTTGTCCGCCGTGACCCGGAGCCTCACATGACCCCCGACCAGATGCGCGATGCCTCGCTGCTGGAACTGTTCAGCCTGGAAGCCGATGCACAGACCCAGGTGCTGAGCGCGGGCCTGCTGGCCTTGGAGCGCAACCCGACCCAGGCCGACCAACTGGAAGCCTGCATGCGCGCGGCCCACTCGCTCAAGGGCGCGGCGCGCATCGTGGGGGTGGACGCCGGGGTCAGCGTGTCCCATGTCATGGAGGACTGCCTGGTCAGCGCCCAGGAAAGTCGTCTGTACCTGCAACCTGAACATATCGACGCCTTGCTGCAAGGCACCGACCTGCTGATGCGCATCGCCACCCCTGGCAACACCGTGGGACCAGCGGACATCGAAGCTTATGTGGCGTTGATGGAGCGCCTGCTGGACCCCTCTCAGCCGACCGCCAAGGTCGCGCCGCCACCCGTTGTGCCGGCGCCGGTGGTTGAAGAGCTCCCGCCGGAACCCGAACCCGCGCCGCCAGTGGCCAGCGATCCGCCGCGCCAGGGCAAACGCATGACCGAAGGCGGCGAGCGTGTACTGCGCGTGACCGCCGAGCGGCTTAACAGCCTGCTGGACCTGTCGAGCAAGTCCCTGGTGGAAACCCAGCGTCTCAAGCCGTACCTGGCGAGCATGCAGCGCCTCAAACGCATTCAAAGCCAGAGCGTGCGCGCCCTGGATACCCTGGACGGCCAGCTCAAGACCCTGGATCTGAACCTCGAAGCCCAGGAAGCCCTGGCCGATACTCGCCGCCTGCTGAGCGAAGCCCAGGCGCTGCTGGCGGAAAAAACCGCCGAGCTGGATGAGTTCGGCTGGCAGGCCGGGCAGCGCGCCCAGGTGCTCTACGACACCGCGCTGGCCTGTCGCATGCGTCCGTTTGCCGATGTGCTGGCCGGGCAGGTGCGCATGGTGCGTGACCTCGGCCGCAGCCTGGGCAAGCAAGTGCGCCTGGAGATCGAGGGCGAAAAGACCCAGGTCGACCGCGACGTATTGGAAAAACTTGAAGCGCCACTCACCCATTTATTGCGCAATGCCGTCGATCACGGCATCGAAATGCCTGACCAGCGCCTGCTGGCCGGTAAACCCGCCGAAGGCTTGATCCGCCTGCGTGCTTCCCATCAGGCCGGTTTACTGGTGCTGGAACTGAGCGACGACGGCAACGGCGTCGACCTGGAGCGCCTGCGCGGCACCATCGTCGACCGGCATCTGTCTACTCTGGAAACGGTGCTGACCCTCAGTGAAGAGGAGTTGCTCACGTTTCTGTTCCTGCCGGGGTTCAGCCTGCGTGACAAGGTCACCGAAGTGTCCGGGCGCGGGGTCGGGCTGGATGCGGTGCAGCATATGGTCCGCCAACTGCGCGGCGCGGTGGTGCTGGAGCAGACGGCGGGGCAGGGCAGCCGTTTCCATCTGGAAGTGCCGCTGACCTTGTCGGTGGTGCGCAGCCTGGTGGTGGAAGTCGGCGAAGAAGCCTACGCATTCCCCCTGGCGCATATCGAACGCATGTGCGACCTGGCCCCCGACGAGATCGTGCAACTGGAAGGCCGCCAGCATTTCTGGCACGAGGGCCGGCATGTCGGCCTGGTCGCCGCCAGCCAGTTGTTGCAGCGCCCGCCGGGGCAGAATAACGACGAGACCCTGAAAGTCGTGGTGATCCGCGAGCGCGATGCGGTGTACGGTATCGCCGTGGAACGCTTCATCGGCGAGCGGACCCTGGTGGTATTGCCGCTGGATGACCGCCTGGGCAAGGTCCAGGACATTTCCGCCGGTGCCTTGCTCGATGATGGCTCGGTGGTGTTGATTGTCGATGTGGAAGACATGCTGCGTTCGGTGGACAAGCTGCTCAACACCGGACGCCTCGAACGCATCGCCCGGCGCAGCCAGCAGGTCACCGAGGCGCCGCGCAAGCGCGTGCTGGTGGTGGATGACTCGCTCACCGTGCGTGAGTTGCAACGTAAATTGCTGCTTAATCGCGGGTACGAAGTGGCCGTTGCAGTCGATGGCATGGACGGCTGGAATGCCTTGCGCTCCGAAGACTTCGACCTGCTGATCACTGACATTGATATGCCTCGCATGGACGGTATTGAATTGGTCACACTCTTGCGCCGGGATACTCGCCTGCAATCGTTGCCGGTGATGGTGGTGTCGTACAAAGACCGTGAAGAGGACCGTCGCCGTGGGCTGGACGCCGGTGCCGATTACTACCTGGCCAAAGCCAGCTTCCACGACGACGCGTTGTTGGACGCCGTGGTGGAGCTGATTGGAGGCGCGCGGGCATGAGGATTGCGATCGTCAATGACATGCCCCTGGCGGTAGAGGCCTTGCGCCGCGCCTTGAGCTTCGAGCCCGCGCACGAGGTGGTGTGGGTGGCCGGCAATGGCCTGGAAGCGGTGCAGCGCTGTACCGAATTGACCCCGGACCTGATCCTGATGGACCTGATCATGCCGGTGATGGACGGTGTGGAAGCCACGCGGCAGATCATGGCCGAGACGCCGTGCGCGATCCTGCTGGTGACTGTCGACCGCCAGGCCAACATGAGCCGGGTGTTCGAAGCCATGGGGCACGGCGCCCTGGATGTGGTGGACACGCCTGCCCTCGGCGTGGGCAACCCCAAGGATGCGGCGGCGCCGCTGTTGCGCAAAATCCTCAACATCGGCTGGCTGATCGGCCAGCGTGGCAGCCGCGTGCGCACCGAAACCCCATCAGCGCGCACCACCGGCAAACGCCAGAGCCTGGTGGCTATCGGCTCGTCGGCGGGTGGCCCGGCTGCCCTGGAAATCCTGCTCAAGGGTTTGCCCCGGGACTTTCCCGCCGCCATTGTGCTGGTGCAGCATGTGGACCAGGTGTTCGCCGCCGGCATGGCCGAGTGGCTCAGCAGTGCTTCCGGACTGCCGGTGCGCCTGGCCCGCGAAGGGGAACCGCCACAAAGCGGCGTGGTGTTGCTGGCCGGTACCAATCATCACATTCGTCTATTGAAGAATGGCACGCTAGCCTATACCGCAGAGCCGGTGAACGAGATTTACCGGCCTTCGATCGAACGTGTTCTTTGAAAGCGTGGCCAGCCACTGGAATGGCGATGCCGTTGGCGTACTGCTGACCGGCATGGGGCGCGACGGGGCCCAGGGCCTCAAGTTATTGCGTGAAGAAGGTTATTTGACCATCGCCCAGGATCAGCAGAGCTCGGCGGTGTATGGCATGCCCAAAGCGGCGGCGGCAATTGATGCTGCTGTTGAAATTCGCCCACTGGACAGAATTGCGCCCCGATTGCTGGAGGTCTTTGCACAATGAATATGACCTCGCGTGATGTTGGCTTGCAGGTGGTAATTCAGGTGACTGCAGATGAATGATTTACAGATCGACGACGTCAAGACCGACGAAAATGCCGCCATGGTATTGCTGGTCGACGACCAGGCCATGATCGGCGAGGCGGTGCGACGCGGCCTGGCCCATGAAGAAAACATCGACTTCCACTTCTGCGCCGATCCGCACCAGGCGATTGCCCAGGCTATCCGTATCAAACCGACGGTGATCCTGCAGGATCTGGTGATGCCCGGCCTCGATGGCCTGACCCTGGTGCGCGACTACCGCAACCATCCGGCCACGGCGAACATCCCGATCATCGTGCTTTCGACCAAGGAAGACCCGCTGATCAAGAGCGCGGCGTTTTCGGCGGGGGCCAATGATTACTTGGTCAAGCTGCCGGATAATATCGAGTTGGTAGCGCGTATCCGCTATCACTCGCGGTCTTACATGACGCTGTTGCAGCGGGACGCGGCCTACCGCGCGTTGCGGGTCAGCCAGCAACAACTGCTGGACACTAATCTTGTGTTGCAGCGGTTGATGAACTCCGATGGGTTGACCGGGTTGTCCAATCGTCGCCACTTTGACGAATACCTGGAACTGGAATGGCGGCGGGCCATGCGTGATCAGACGCAGTTGTCGTTGCTGATGATCGATGTGGATTTCTTCAAGACCTACAACGACAGCTTCGGCCACGTTGAAGGGGATGAAGCCTTGCGCAAAGTCGCCGCTACCATCCGCGACGCCAGCAGCCGCCCTTCGGACCTGCCGGCACGCTACGGCGGCGAAGAATTTTCCCTGGTGCTGCCCAATACGTCACCGGGCGGTGCTCGCATGGTCGCCGAGAAGCTGCGCATGGCCGTGGCGGCGCTGAAAATCCCGCACATTGCGCCGACTGAAGGCTCCAGCCTGACCGTCAGCATTGGCCTGTCGACCATGACGCCGGTGCAGGGTACGGATTGCCGCCAGTTGATCATGGCGGCGGACAAGGGTTTGTATACGGCCAAGCATAATGGGCGTAACCAGGTGGGGATTGAGTAGGCTCAGGCCTTTGCTAATGCTATGTGGGAGGGGGCTGAGTACATATCCGTTGCTGCGGTAACGGCTGCGTATGGTTCCGCCCTTACGGCGGGTCACTTTGGAAAAGCCCCAAAGTCCACCAAAGGGCTCTTGCCCCAACACTCGGCACCTCGCTTAGGCTCGGTGTGCCCTCACTCCGGCTTGAATCCGTGGGCCGCCGCGATGGGCCATCCTTGGCCCAGCGCGGCTAACCCGGCGTCCTGCCGGGTTACCCACGGATTCAAGCCTGCGTTCGGCCAGCGTGTTTGACGGGGCGCCTAAGATCAAAATCAAGATCAAAAGCGCAGATCAAAAGAGCGCTGACTTCGTCAGCGACAAGGATGTAAGGGCCAGAGCAAAAGCAGATCCAAAGCAGGCTGAGATCTATCTGATATATGGAGATAAAATGTGGGAGGGGGCTTGCCCCCGATGAGCATGAGTATCTACACAACTCTTAAAGGCTGACACAGAATCCTGTGGTGAGCGGGCTTGTCCCGCGCTGGGCTGCGAAGCAGCCCCAATAAGGTCACCGCAGAGTGCCAGAACCAATCGAGGTGAAGGTTTTGGGGCTGCTGCGCAGCCCAGCGCGGGACAAGCCCGCTCACCACAAAAGCCCATTTGCCATAGATTGAGCATCCTCCGGAAGTTGTGTAGATGCCCATGCCCCGATGAGGGAGTGTCAGCTGATGCAGCTGTGACTGATCCACAGCTATCGAGGGCAAGCCCTCTCCCACATTTTTAACTCATGTGGGTGAGTCATACCGGGCGTGGCTTTTTGGTTACTTTTGTGCCTTTCCAAAAGTGACCCGCCGTAAGGGCGGAACCATAGGCAGCCGTTACCGCAGCAACGGATATGCCCCCAACATAATCCAACCCCCCCTTTTCGCCCAGCGGGCTGCCGCTCCCCCCCGTTTGCCGTTATACTCGCCGGCTTTCAAAAGTTCGCCAACGAGTGCTGCCCGCCATGGAAATCAACCCGATCCTGAACACCATCAAGGACCTGTCCGAGCGCTCCGAAACTATTCGGGGGTATCTTTGACTACGATCAAAAGCATGAGCGTCTGACCGAAGTCAATCGCGAGCTTGAAGATCCGGCTGTCTGGAACAAACCCGAATACGCCCAGGAACTGGGCCGCGAGCGCGCCGCGCTGGCGCAGATCGTCGACACCCTCGACGAACTGAACACCGGTCTGGCCGATTGCCGTGACCTGCTGGACATGGCCGTCGAAGAAAACGACGAAGGCGCAGTGGGCGATGTCGTCGCCGAACTGGCCCGTCTAGAGGAAAACCTCGCCAAACTCGAATTCCGCCGCATGTTCAGCCATGAAATGGACCCGAACAACGCTTACCTGGACATCCAGGCCGGTTCCGGCGGCACCGAAGCCCAGGACTGGGCCAACATTCTGCTGCGCATGTACCTGCGCTGGGCCGACAAGCGCGGTTTCGACGCGACCATCATGGAACTGTCGGCCGGTGAAGTGGCGGGTATCAAGGGCGCGACCGTGCACATCAAGGGTGAATACGCCTTTGGCTGGTTGCGTACCGAAATCGGCGTGCACCGCCTGGTGCGCAAGAGCCCGTTCGACTCCGGCAACCGTCGCCACACCTCGTTCTCGGCGGTGTTCGTCTCGCCAGAGATCGACGACAAGGTGGAAATCGAGATCAACCCGGCCGACCTGCGCATCGACACCTACCGTTCATCCGGTGCCGGTGGCCAGCACGTAAACACCACCGACTCGGCCGTACGTATTACCCACGTACCGACCAACACTGTGGTCAGCTGCCAGAACGAACGTTCCCAGCACGCGAACAAGGACACCGCCATGAAAATGCTGCGGGCCAAGTTGTACGAGCAGGAAATGCAGAAGCGCAACGCCGCCTCCCAGGCGCTGGAAGACACCAAGTCGGATATCGGCTGGGGTCACCAGATCCGTTCGTACGTGCTCGATGCGTCGCGGATCAAGGATCTGCGCACCAACATCGAACGCAGCGACTGCGACAAGGTGCTCGACGGCGATATCGACGAATACCTGGAAGCCAGCCTGAAGTCCGGCCTCTAAAGAACCTGTAGGAGCGGGCTTGCCCGCGATCCTCAGCCGTAGGCTGAGGGCAACGAACCTGTGATGGAATTTCAAAAGACATGAGCGACCAACAACTCGACCCGCAAGCCCTGCTACAGGAAGAAAACTCCCTGATCGCCCTGCGCAAGGAAAAGCTTGCTGCCGAGCGCGCCAAGGGCAATGCCTTCCCCAACGACTTCCGCCGCGACAATTACTGCGATGCCTTGCAGAAACAGTACGCGGACGAGACCAAGGAAGAGCTGGCAGAGGCTGCGATCCCGGTCAAGGTGGCAGGTCGCATCATGCTCAACCGTGGCTCGTTCATGGTGATCCAGGACATGACCGGGCGCATCCAGGTCTACGTCAACCGCAAGACGCTGCCTGAAGAAACCCTGGCCTCGGTGAAAACCTGGGACATGGGCGATATCATCGCCGCCGAAGGCACCCTGGCCCGTTCCGGCAAGGGCGACCTGTACGTCGAGATGACCAGCGTGCGCCTGCTGACCAAGTCCCTGCGCCCACTGCCGGACAAACACCACGGCCTGACCGACACCGAGCAGCGCTACCGCCAGCGCTACGTTGACCTGATCGTCAACGAAGAGGTGCGCCAGACCTTCCGCGTACGTTCCCAAGTCATCGCGCACATCCGCAGCTTCCTGATGCAGCGCGACTTCCTGGAAGTGGAAACGCCGATGCTGCAGACCATCCCCGGTGGTGCCGCAGCCAAGCCGTTCGAAACCCACCACAACGCGCTGGACCTGGAAATGTTCCTGCGCATTGCGCCTGAGCTGTACCTCAAGCGGCTGGTTGTCGGCGGTTTTGAAAAGCTGTTCGAGATCAACCGCAACTTCCGTAACGAAGGCGTCTCGACCCGTCACAACCCAGAATTCACCATGTTGGAGTTCTACCAGGCTTACGCCGACTACGAAGACAACATGGACCTGACCGAAGAACTGTTCCGCGAACTGGCACAGTTGGTCCTGGGCAGCACCGACGTGCCGTACGGCGACAAGGTCTTCCACTTCGGCGAGCCGTTTGTGCGCCTGTCGGTGTTCGACTCGATCCTCAAGTACAACCCTGAGCTGACCGCCGACGACCTCAACGACATCGACAAGGCCCGTGCCATTGCCAAGAAAGCCGGCGCCAAGGTGCTGGGTTTTGAAGGCCTGGGCAAATTGCAGGTGATGATTTTCGAGGAACTGGTCGAGCACAAGCTGGAACAGCCACACTTCATTACCCAATACCCGTTCGAAGTGTCGCCGCTGGCCCGTCGCAACGACGACAACCCGAACGTCACCGACCGTTTCGAGCTGTTCATCGGCGGCCGCGAAATCGCCAACGCCTACTCCGAGCTTAACGACGCGCAAGACCAGGCCGAGCGCTTCATGGCCCAGGTGGCCGACAAGGACGCTGGCGACGACGAAGCCATGCACTACGACGCCGACTTCGTGCGCGCCCTGGAATACGGCATGCCGCCAACCGCCGGCGAAGGCATCGGCATCGACCGTCTGGTGATGTTGTTGACCAACTCGCCGTCGATCCGCGACGTGATCCTGTTCCCGCATATGCGGCCAGAAGTGTAAACGTAACGAAATCCGAAGCCGCCTTTTATAAGGCGGCTTTTTTATGTGGCGTTTTTAAGCGTCAAGCAAACAGCGCCAGGGTTTGATCTATTCAAGGATGTGAGTCGTGAACCGCGTAATCGCACAAGAAGGCGCCGCCGGCATTGCTGCTGCCGTGGCTGAAAGCGTCCAGTACCAGGGCCGTAAGGCCAGTCGTCGGGGCAGCGAGCAACGCAGGCAAGACATTCTCGATGCGGCCATGCGCATCGTGGTGCGCGAAGGCGTGCGTGCCGTGCGCCATCGGGCGGTGGCGGCGGAGGCGGGTGTGCCGCTGTCGGCCACCACCTACTATTTCAAAGACATCGATGACCTGCTCACCGATACCTTCGCCCAGTACGTCGAACGCAGCGCCGCCTTCATGGGCAAGCTGTGGGTGCGTAACGAAGGCCTGTTGCGCGAGATGGTCGCCTACGGGGATGGCAGCCCGGAGTCGCGCTCACAGCTGGCCGATGACATCGCGCGCCTGACCGCCGATTATGTGCAGCGCCAACTGATCAACCGCCGCGAATACCTGATGGCGGAACAGGCGTTCCGCCAGGAGGCGCTGCTGAACCCGCGCCTGGCCGAACTGGTGCGCTCCCACCAGCAGATTTTGTTGCAGGGCACCGGGCAGTTTTTCCAGGTTCTGGGCTCCCGCGAACCGCAGCAGGACGCCAAGGTGTTGACGGCGATTATCAGTCGGATGGAATATCAGGGCCTGTTGGGCGGCGCAGAGCCTCTGACCGGTGAAGAGATGCTTGAGATCCTCAAGCGTTACATGCATTTGGTGTTGGCCTCGGTCTGACACCGGAGGGTGTCTGATGAAAACCTGGCGCAGCGCAGTAATCGCCTTGTCGTTCCTGCTGCTCAGTGGTTGCCTGGTGACCTTCAAGGAGCCGCTGGCAACCCGTGAAGCGGCGCCGGATGAGTTGCTGGGCCAATGGTCCAGCAAAAATGCCTGGGGCGAGCCGCTCAACCTGCACATCACGCGGGCCGGTGAGCACCGTTACAAAGCCGTGAGCTACCCTAAGGCCACGCCGGAGCAGCGCGACGAGTACCTGTTCAGCGTGTCGCGCCATGGCAACCGCTGGTACCTGTCGGCGCCGTTGCCTACAAAGCTCGGTGGGAATTTTATTCTGGCCGGCTTCGAATTCGACGAAAAGCACGAATTGGTGGTCTACAACCTGGATCTGGACCAGATCCACCAGGCCATCGGCCAACAGGCGTTGCGTGGTCATACGGTAGAAACCGTCGAAGGCGACGGCGTGTTGGTGGATAGCCCCATGGACCAGGTGTTTGCCTACCTGGACAACCCGGCCAATGCCGATGTGTTCGTTGAAGCCGTGCGCTACCGGCGTGCGGGCAAATAACGTTTAAAGAAGGAAGCCCCCGGTGGACGATTACCAGCAGACGATACGCACCTTGTCCGATCGCATTGTGCTGGCGCAAACACCGATTCGCGTCCTCGACGCCGTGAAGTGGGACGACAACATTCGCCAGGGATTCCTCAAGGCCAAGGGCAAGGCAATGCCTGCCGTGGACCGCGACTATTACCTGAACCGACCGCTGTCGTTCGATTCCAGCGCAGTGAAGCTGGAATTCCAGAACATTGAGCGTGATATCACCCGGCGGCTCGGCCAGTTCAGCCCGGTGGGGCAGATCATGCGCCGCATGTGCCGTGAATACCGCATGGTGGTGCGTATGCTCGAAGCACGCGGCACCGAGGACTTCGGCCTGATTTCCCAGGAATTGTACGGCGCTGCCTCCGATGCGTTTCATGCTGGCGACCCGACCCTGGCCGACCTGGGGCTGATGCTCTCTGACTACCTGAACAATATCGATGGCCGTGGCGACCTCAAGGACGAAGCCAAGACCCTCACCGCCAAGGACGCCGTCGCCCTGCTGCAAACCCGCTTGAACAAGGTGTTCGGCGAGGCGGAAGAGACTATCCGCGTGTTCGAGTCCGACGGCATCGTCGCCGACGCGGCGGCGGGGGCCGACTACATCAAGATCCGCGCCGATGCAATGTTCAACAATCGCGACGTACGCGCCCTGGAAGTGCATGAAGGCCTGGTGCACGTCGGCACCACCCTCAACGGCCAGAACCAGCCGATCTGCACCTTTCTGTCCAAGGGCCCGCCGTCGTCCACTGTGACCCAGGAAGGCCTGGCCATTCTGATGGAGATCATCACGTTTGCCTCATACCCCAGTCGCCTGCGCAAACTGACCAACCGCACCCGCGCCATCCACATGGTGGAAGAGGGCGCCGACTTCCTGCAGGTGTTCGAGTTCTTCCGCGAGCAAGGCTTTGAAATGGCCGAAAGCTATGGCAACGCCAGCCGTGTATTCCGTGGCTCGGTGCCCAATGGCCTGCCGTTTACCAAGGATTTGTCCTACCTCAAGGGCTTTATCATGGTCTACAACTACATCCAGCTGGCCGTGCGCAAAGGCAAGCTGGAGCAAGTGCCGCTGCTGTTCTGCGGCAAGACCACCCTGGAAGACATGCGGACCCTGCGCCAACTGGTGGATGAAGGACTGGTGGTGCCACCCAAGTACCTGCCGGAGCAGTTCCGCGACATGAACGCGCTGGCCGCGTGGATGTGCTTCTCCAACTTCCTCAACCACCTGAGCCTGGATCGGATCGAAGCGGACTACTCCAATATCCTTTAAACACGTTTATTCACGAGGCTTCATCGGATGAGAATCCTCGGCATTCTGTGCCTGCTACTCACCTTGAACGGCTGCAGCTCGCTGCTGTTCTACCCCGAGCCCGGCCTGCCCTTTACCCCGGAAAAGGCCCGTCTGGCGTACCGCGACGTCACCCTCACCACCGCTGATGGCGTGAAGCTGCACGCGTGGTGGCTGCCGGCCAAGGTTGGCGTGCCTGTCAAAGGCACGGTGCTGCACCTGCACGGCAATGGCGGCAATCTGGCCTGGCACCTCGGCGGCAGTTGGTGGTTGCCGGAGCAGGGCTATCAAGTGCTGCTGGTGGACTATCGCGGATATGGTTTGTCCGAAGGCAAACCGTCGTTGCCGGCGATCTATGAGGATGTGGATGCGGCGTTCCGCTGGATCGACACGGCCCCGGAAACCCAAGGCCAGCCGCTGATTGTCCTCGGTCAGAGCTTGGGCGGTGCGCTGGCGGTGCACTATCTGGCGGCGCATCCTGAGCGTCAGGCCAGGCTCAAAGCGCTGGTACTGGATGGCGTGCCCGCCAGTTATCGTGACGTAGGACAATTCGCCCTCAGCACCTCTTGGCTAACATGGCCGTTCCAGGTGCCTTTGTCCTGGCTGGTGCCCGACGCCGACAGCGCAATCAACGCCATGCCGCAACTGACCCGTGTGCCGAAACTACTGTTCCACAGCCTGGATGACCCGATCGTGCCGCTGTCCAATGGCATCCGCCTGTACCAGGCCGCGCCAGCGCCGAGGGTGTTGCAGTTGACCCGGGGCGGCCATGTGCAGACCTTTGCCGACAAGACCTGGCAAACCGTGATGCTGCGCTACCTGGACGACCCGCAGCACTTCAACGGCCTGCGCCGCCTGGGCGAAATTGCGAACTACCCCATTCCTAAAGTTGATTCATCAGAGAGCCCGCAATGAGCGAAGAACGCAACATGATCCCGCTGATTCTCACCGGTATCGGCACCATCATCGGCACCGTCGGCTGCCTGTGGTACTACGGCTACCTGCACTTCGCCAAACCGGAAGATGCGTTACTGCTCAGTGACTTCACCATGCTCAAGACCGTACCCGGCGAGGACTACAAAATCTCGCTGACCCCGGCGGCCCAGGTGGCGCAGTGCGTCGATGGCGTGCTGGTGATGTTCGATACCGAGCAAAAAGGCTTGAGCGGCGTGCTGGTGAATAACAAGAAACAGGCCGTGCGCTGCTTGGGGCAGGAAACGCCGCAACTGCAGCAGTAGCAGGTTCGTCATTCCAAATAGCCGGACATATCTGGAACCGTTTTTCGTAAGGTGCCACTGACTAGCCTGTCAGTACGACTGGCAAATAACTTATGAATATGGACTCTGGAGTGTAAACGTGAGTGGCATTAGTGCTATAGGCAAGATGTTGGGAATGGCAAGGGGCCAGGAAAGCCTGGGGCGAGATGTTGCTGAAGGCGCTGGTCATCAAAACGATAAAGTAGACCCGGAGCTGCTCAAGAAGCTGCTCGAAATGCTCTCCGGCGGCGCCGGTGGCGCTCAGGGCGGTGGCGGATCAGGTTCATCTGGTGGTTCGGGTGGTCAGCCTGACCCTGATCAGATCAGGAAGATGATGAGTGGGCGCCAAGGGATGGAGGCGATGATGCCGGACAGTGATAACGGTCGTCAGGTCCAGGTCTGACAGGCACAAAAAACCCACCGTCAGGTGGGTTTTTTTTCAGCATCGGTTAATCAGTTCGCCATCGACGAACGTGGTTTGACCGGCTGGTTGTCGTTGGAGATGGTCACTTCAACGCGGCGGTTCATGGCACGGCCCGACACGCTGCCGTTATCGGCAACCGGGTATTCCTTGCCGTAACCGGTGGTCACGATGCGGCGTGGATCAACACCCATCTTGATCAGTGCAACCTGTACCGAAGCAGCACGACGCTCCGACAGGCTCTGGTTGTAGGCATCGGCGCCGGTGCTGTCGGTGTAACCCTCGACGATCACCTGGCGATCCGGGTTTTCCTGGAGGAACTGCGCCAGCTTGTTGATGTTGACCAAGCCGCTGGATTTCAGGTCGGCCTTGTTGGTCGCAAACAGCACATCACCGAAGGTCACCAAGGTGCCGCGATCAGTCTGCTTGGCGTTCAGGCTGTCTTGCAGTTGCTTGATCTGTGCATCACGGGCGTCCAGCAGGGCGCGGGCACGTTCGTCGCCGGCATTTTTCAGCTTGGCTTCGGATTCGCGCAGCACGATGGTGTCCTTGGCCACCTCGACGCGCTGGTTGGTCAGGTAAGCCAGCTGGTCGACCTTCTTCTCGTCTTCCTTGTCACGGTAGGCTTTGTCAGCCTTGTCCAGCCAATCTTGTGCGTCCTTGGTTTCCAGGGCCGCTACTTTGGTGGCGTTAGGGTTGGCCTGCAGGGCCGAGAAATTGGTCCGAGCGTTTTCCAGGTTTGCGTTCGGCGGGGTGGAGCAAGCTGCCAGGGCAACGCTCATCGCCAGCAGGGCAGGGATCATCAATTGTTTACGCATAGTCGTGTCGTCCTTTCAATTCGATATCAGGTGCGATGCAGTCAGGGGCGGCGGCTTATTTCTGCTGGATAGCAGCCGGGCGCATGCCTTCCTTACGCAGCTCGTCAACAGCCTTCTGAGAATCCTTCACAGCCTGGTCAGCCTTGGCGGCCTGAGCTTTACGCTCTGCAACGCGAGCGTCCCATTCAGCTTGTTCAGACAGGCGACGGGCTTCGTCGTAGTTTTTGTCGTGCATCGCGATTTCGGCTTGCTTGAGCTTGTCCTGGGCCGACTTCATTTCTACGGCCGCGTACTCGGTGCCGCCGGCGCTGACAGCGCTGTTCACCGCAGATTGTGTAACGGCGTACTGTTCAGTCGGAGGGTTGCCGGCGCAGCCAGCCAGAACGAAGCTGGTGCCGATTGCCAGCGCGGCCAATTTAAGCCCGCGCAGGTGGTTAAACGAGGATTTGGCAGTGCTGGTCTTCATCGTCTTCAACTCCATTGGATAACTCCTGAAAAACTTCAACATCCATCGTAGGTGGTCAGCTGTGGCGGGCTCTGCGGTTAAGCGCGGGGCACCGATTCAAACGGCTGTTCCAAGTGATGGCTTACTGGCTGTGACCGGCGGCTTTTTTGAATAGTTCAGAGAAGATGGCGATTTGCCTAAAAAAATAACTGACTGAATGGTCAGCGTAAAAAATTGGAACTTTTGCTGCACGCAGAAGTACACCGGGCCTTTGGGAGGCCCGGTGTACAAGGGTTAGCAAGGGGGTGTCAGTGCTTGGGTTCGTCGGCACTGGCCGACAAGTCATGCAGATGGCGCCGAGACAGCGTGAGAAAACGTGGCGTCGGGCCGACGTCTTCATACAGCGGGTCGCCTTCTTCATCAGTGGCGATGACGTGCTGCCCCTTGATGTAGGGAAAGCTGGCTTCCAGCTCCTCAAGGGCGGCGCCGATCAGCTCGCCGAGCAGTTCTTCGGTATTGCGCTTCGGGTACATCTCGGCGATGGCCGCCAACCGAGCGGCGGCCTCGACATCCAGATGGATGGCGTACTCGGTCTTGGTCAAGCGACCCTTGGCGTTCTCTTCCCAATGCTGGGCCAGTTCTCGAATTTTCATGGCAACCTCAATAAAGCCTGGGATGGCAGGCGGTGATGAGTGACCAGTCGCGCGCATGGATAACGCGGCGGCTCACAGTTGAGACTAGCTGCAAGCGGCAAGGTTTAAAGTCTTGTCATAAAACGATGCTGACGGCACTCTGGCAGGCCTGCGCGTCCCGGATTTCTGGCTGGAGATTGGCTGATGAGTGATATCGATGCACGCTTGCGTGAGGATGTTCACCTGCTGGGTGAACTGCTGGGCAACACGATTCGAGAGCAGTACGGCGATGATTTCCTCGACAAGATCGAGCAGATCCGCAAAGGCGCCAAGGCCGATCGTCGCGGCGCTGGCGATGAGCTGAGTACCAGCCTCAACCAATTGCAGGAAGACGAACTGCTGCCCGTAGCCCGGGCCTTCAACCAGTTCCTCAACCTGGCCAATATCGCCGAGCAGTACCAATTGATTCACCGGCGCGATGAGTCGCAGCCGGCGCCTTTCGAATCGCGCGTACTCCCGGAGTTGCTGGCCCGCCTGCAAAGCGAGGGTCACAGCAACGAATCCCTGGCCCGCCAACTGGGGCGCCTGGAGATTGACCTGGTCCTCACGGCCCACCCCACCGAAGTGGCGCGCCGCACCCTGATCCAGAAATACGATGCCATCGCCGCGCAACTGGCGCTGCAGGATCACCGCGACCTCACTACCGCCGAGCGCGAGCAGATCCGCCAACGCTTGCAACGGTTGATTGCCGAAGCCTGGCACACCGAAGAAATCCGCCGCACCCGACCCACGCCGGTGGATGAGGCCAAGTGGGGCTTTGCGGTGATTGAGCATTCGCTGTGGCACGCCATCCCCAATTACTTGCGCAAGGCTGATCAGGCCTTGCACGCTGCCACGGGCCTGCGCCTGCCGCTGGAAGCCGCGCCGATTCGGTTTTCCTCCTGGATGGGCGGCGACCGCGACGGCAACCCGAACGTCACTGCGCCGGTCACCCGCGAAGTGCTATTGCTCGCGCGCTGGATGGCCGCCGATCTGTATTTGCGCGATATCGATCATTTGGCCTCCGAGCTGTCGATGCAACGCGCCAGCCCGGCATTGCAGGCCAAAGTGGGCGACAGTGTCGAACCCTACCGCGCCGTGCTCAAGCAGCTGCGCGAACGCCTGCGCGCCACACGCCAGTGGGCGCACACCGCGTTGAGCAGCAACACACCGGCACCGGCCGAGGTGTTGCAGAACAACCGCGATCTGCTGGAGCCGCTGGAACTGTGCTACCAGTCGCTGCATGAGTGCGGCATGGGCGTGATCGCCGACGGCCCGCTGCTCGATTGCCTGCGCCGGGCCGTCACCTTTGGCCTGTTCCTGGTGCGGCTGGATGTGCGCCAGGACTCCAGTCGCCATTCGGCGGCCATGACCGAAATCACCGATTACCTGGGCCTGGGCCGTTACGAAGAGTGGGACGAAGACGCACGCATCAGCTTTCTGATGAAGGAACTGGCCAACCGTCGACCGCTGCTGCCGAGCTATTTCAAACCATCGGCGGACACGGCCGAAGTGCTCAACACCTGTAAGGAAGTGGCCGCCGCGCCCGCTGCATCGCTTGGCTCGTATGTCATCTCCATGGCCGGGGCTGCGTCGGACGTGCTTGCCGTGCAATTGTTGCTTAAAGAGTCGGGCGTTCAGCGGCCGATGCGCGTGGTGCCGCTGTTCGAAACCCTGGCCGACCTGGATAACGCCGGCCCGGTGATCGAGCAACTGTTGCTGCTGCCGGGCTACCGTGCGCGCTTGCAGGGCCCGCAGGAAGTGATGATCGGCTACTCCGACTCGGCCAAGGACGCCGGCACCACCGCAGCCGCCTGGGCGCAATACCGCGCCCAGGAACGGTTGGTCGATATCTGCCGTGAGCAGCAGGTGGAATTGCTGTTGTTCCATGGTCGCGGTGGCACCGTCGGCCGTGGCGGCGGCCCGGCCCACGCGGCGATCCTGTCGCAGCCGCCGGGTTCGGTGGCGGGGCGTTTCCGTACCACTGAACAGGGCGAGATGATCCGCTTCAAGTTCGGCCTGCCGGACATTGCCGAGCAGAACCTCAACCTGTACCTGGCCGCCGTGTTGGAAGCGACGCTGCTGCCACCGCCTCCACCCGAGCCGGCCTGGCGCCACTTGATGGACGAATTGGCCGCCGATGGTGTCAGTGCTTACCGTGCCGTGGTGCGGGAAAATCCGCAATTCGTCGAGTATTTTCGCCAATCCACCCCCGAGCAGGAGCTTGGCCGTTTACCGCTGGGCAGTCGTCCGGCCAAGCGCCGCGCCGGTGGTATAGAAAGCCTGCGCGCGATCCCCTGGATCTTCGGCTGGACCCAGACCCGCCTGATGCTGCCGGCGTGGTTGGGCTGGGAAGCCGCGTTGAGCAAGGCCCTGGAGCGCGGCGAGGGCGAACTGCTGGGACAGATGCGTGAGCAATGGCCGTTCTTCCGTACCCGCATTGATATGCTGGAAATGGTGCTGGCCAAGGCAGATGCCGATATCGCGCGCCTGTATGACGAGCGCCTGGTCCAGCCGGATCTGTTGCCATTGGGTGTGCACTTGCGCGACCTATTGTCGCAGGCCTGTGGCGTGGTGCTTGGCCTGACTGGCCAGTCGCAACTGCTGGCCCATAGCCCTGACACCCTGGAGTTTATCCGCCTGCGCAACACCTACCTCGACCCCTTGCACCTGTTGCAGGCTGAGTTGCTGGCACGCTCGCGCCAGCAGGAAGCGGCGCAGGACAGCCCTCTGGAACAAGCGCTGCTGGTGTCCGTGGCCGGTATTGCCGCCGGTTTACGTAATACCGGCTGAGGTTTTTTGCGTGTTCTCAACGGCTTGCAGATAAACCACAACGACCGCCCGGAACCGGGCGGTCGGCGTTTACAGGGCCGGGTTGCACTCAGGCACACCCTACCTATGACGCATGCCGGGCGCGGTTCCTGCGACTTTTGGCGGCTTGTGTGGTTAAGGCCTGCTGTGTATCTTGATCAGCCTTTGGCCGTTTGGGCGGCCCGAATCCTATTGCTACGAGCCACACTTCTACGAGATTTGCCCCAACGCGGTGAATCCGAGCGTCATCTCTATATAAAAATTGAGGAGCACATCAATGCGCGTCATTCTGCTGGGAGCTCCCGGGGCCGGTAAAGGTACTCAGGCAAAGTTCATCACTGAAAAATTCGGCATTCCACAAATCTCCACCGGCGACATGCTGCGTGCGGCCGTCAAGGCCGGCACCGAGCTGGGCCTGATCGCCAAGAGCGTGATGGACAGCGGCGGCCTGGTTTCCGATGACCTGATCATCAACCTGGTGAAGGAACGCATCAGCCAGGACGACTGCAAGAACGGTTTTCTGTTCGACGGCTTCCCACGCACCATTCCCCAGGCTGAAGCCCTGGTGAAGGCCGGCGTTGAGCTGGACGCAGTGGTCGAAATCGCCGTTGAGGACGAAGAAATCGTCCAGCGTATCGCCGGTCGTCGCGTTCACGAAGGCTCGGGCCGCGTGTACCACGTCGTCTACAACCCGCCGAAGGTTGAAGGCAAGGACGATGTCACCGGTGAAGACCTGGTGCAGCGTAAAGACGACACTGAAGAAACCGTGCGTCATCGCCTGTCGGTCTACCACTCGCAGACCAAGCCGCTGGTGGACTTCTACCAGAAGCTGTCCGCTGCCCAGGGCAAGCCGAAGTACAGCCACATCCCTGGCGTTGGCTCGGTAGAAGCCATCACCGCCAAGGTGCTGCAAGCACTGAGCTGATCCTTCGATCGGCTTGCGACACAACGGCCCGCTTGCGGGCCGTTGTTGTTTATACTGGCGCACTTTTTTTCGACTTGGACACCCACACCGATGAGCACCCTGCTGGCCCTGGACACCGCGACTGAAGCTTGCTCCGTTGCCTTGCTGCACAATGGCACCGTTACGAGCCACTACGAGGTGATCCCGCGCCTGCACGCGCAGAAGCTGTTGCCGATGATCAAGCAACTGCTGGACGAAGCGGGCACCACCCTGGCCGCCGTCGATGCCATCGCCTTTGGCCGCGGTCCGGGTGCATTTACTGGTGTGCGGATCGCCATTGGCGTTGTGCAAGGCCTGGCATTTGCGCTGGATCGCCCGGTCCTGCCGGTGTCCAACCTTGCCGTCCTGGCTCAGCGCGCATGGCGTGAACACGGTGCTTCGCAGGTGGCAGCGGCCATTGATGCGCGGATGGATGAGGTGTACTGGGGCTGCTACCGCGAAACGGCTGGCGAAATGCGCCTGGTGGGTGTTGAGGCTGTGCAGCCACCGGAGTCGTCGGTATTGCCGGACGATGCCAGCGGCGATTGGTTCGGTGCCGGCACTGGCTGGGGTTATGGCGAGCGTATCGGCGTTCGGTTGGTTGGCCAGGACGCCGCCATGTTGCCTCACGCCGAAGACTTGTTGAGCCTTGCGCGTTTTGCTTTCGAGCGCGGTGAGGCAATTGCTGCCGATCTGGCTGCACCGGTTTATCTGCGCGATAAAGTGGCACAAACCAAAGCAGAACGCGGGATCGTGTGACATCAAAAGTGGTGGCAATTTGATGCAATCCGGCGCCAATCGTCAGAATTTGCCCCTGCTTTTAAACCTTTTTCAAATTATGTGTTCTAGTTATCACCAGAGCATTTGCGCGCTACGGATTGCGCCACTAAAATGCCATCACCGATACCGAGTTCGCATCGATGCGTATAGACGGCTTTTCCTCACAGTCCTACCCAATCAAGCGCAAGCCGCGTAAGGCAAACGTCACGGTAGACGAGTCCGTCGAAGACTCACCGGACTTCATCGAAGTCCAGCCCGATGCACAGCCCAACTCCCAGGCACGCATCAGCGGCCTTCCGGCCCGCCAACAAGATATGGTCTTCCCGCGCTCCATGAGCAAAAGCGTTGCCACCGCCCTGGCCAGCTACCTGACCACCGCCGGCTTTGTCGAATGGGATATGGAAGTGCTGGGCCTCGACATCCACATCTGATGCGCCTGCCTTACTACCTCGGTTGCCCGTCCTGGAGTGAAAACGCCTGGCGCGAGTACCTGTATCCCGCCGATGCGCGTTCCAGCGACTATCTGGCCCTCTATTCCCAGGTCTTCAACGCCGTTGAAGGCAACACTACTTTTTATGCCCGACCTTCCGTCGCTACCGTGCAGCGCTGGGCTGAAATCATGCCTGACGATTTTCGCTTCACCGCCAAATTCCCCGGTGACATCAGCCATGGCGGCGACTTGCGTGAGCAATTGCCTGCGGCCGAAAGTTTTGTCAGTTTGATGAGCCCGCTCGGTGAGCGGGTTTCGCCGTTGTGGCTGCAACTGTCGGCGAGTTTCTCGCCACAACGCCTGGCGGAACTGGCCGGTTTTATTGATGGCCTGGAACGCCCGTTGGCCGTTGAAGTGCGTCATCCGGAGTTCTTCGCCAAGGGCGATGCCGAGCGCATGCTCAACCGCCTGTTGCGTGATCGGGGCGTCGAACGTATCTGCCTCGATCCGCGTGCGTTGTTCAGTTGCACGTCCACCTCGGCAGCGGTGCTGCATGCCCAATCCAAAAAGCCCAAGGTACCACCGCGCCCGGCAGCGCTGACCCAGTTTCCCCAGGTGCGCTTTATCGGCCATCCGGAGCTTGAGGCCAACGACCCGTTCCTGGGCCCATGGGTGGAAAAAGTTGCCGGCTGGATCGAAGAGGGCCGCACGCCCTATGTGTTTCTGCACACCTCGGACAACCGCCTCGCCGCACAACTGGCCCTGCGCTTCCACGACCAGTTGATGGCACGCCTGCCCGGCCTGCCTGCGCTGCCAACGCTGGATCGGCAACCCGAAGCCGAACAACTGGGGTTACTCTAGGGCTCCTTTTCCCGCCAGGAGTCAGTCATGGATGCCCAAACCCGACGCGCCGAAACCTTCAAGGCCTTGCACGAGCGTGACCGCGCCTTCGTGATGCCCAACCCTTGGGACGCGGGCTCCGCCGTGATGCTCGCCAGCCTCGGCTTTGAAGCCCTCGCCACCACCAGTGCGGGTTATGCGTTCAGCCTGGGGCGCCCGGATGCGGAAGGCGCGCTGTCCCTGGAAGACACCTTGCTCAATGCCGCCATGATCGCCAAGGCCACCGCACTGCCGGTGGCGGCCGACCTGGAAAACGGCTTCAGCGACACCCCCGAAGGCTGTGCCCAGACCATTCTGCGCGCGGCTGAGAGCGGCATCGTCGGCGGCTCCATCGAAGATGCCACGGGCATCGCGGCTGACCCGATCTATGCCTTCGACCTCTCCGTCGAACGTGTGCGAGCCGCCGTCGCCGCCGCGCGCAGTCTGCCATTCCCTTTCACTTTGACGGCCCGTGCGGAAAACCTCCTGCATGGTCGCCTGGATTTACCAGACACCATTCGCCGCCTGCAAGCCTACGCCGAAGCAGGTGCCGACGTGCTGTATGCGCCGGCCCTGCGCAGCGCCGAGGAGGTGTTGGCGGTGGTCAAGGCCGTGGCGCCAAAACCGGTGAATGTGTTGATGTCCGGTGGGCTGAAACTCAGCGTGGCGCAACTGAGCGCGATGGGGGTCAAGCGCATCAGTGTGGGATCGGCCATGGCGCTGGCGGCCTATGGTCAGTTCTACCGGGCGGCCCAGGAAGTCTATGAACTCGGCACCTTTACCTTCACCGAACGCTCGATGCCCTTCAGCCAAGCCAATCAGTTCTTCAAGGACTAAGCGGTGCGTTTTTTCAAAGTACTGGCCGTGTTACTGCTGCTCGGCGGCGCGATTGGCGTGGGCGTATGGCGAGGCTGGGTACCGCTGCCCGCTGAATGGAACCCCTGGGCGCCGCTGGATGTGCGCGCCAGCCCTAACCTGTTGACCCGCTACAAGCTGGGGCGTTTGCAGGAGGATCCGGCGTTGTGCGACCAAGTGCTGAAAACCTCCGGCCTGCGCGTCAGCCATCAGGCCGACACGCCCGCCGACGCCGCTTGCCCTTTGCGCAATACCTTGCGCGTGCAGGGCGCCGACGTGGCCTTGAGCAGCAGCTTTCTCGCCAGTTGCCCGTTGGCGGTGGCGTTCGCGCTGTTTGAGCGTCATAGCCTGCAATCGGCGGCGCAGGCGGTGTTCGGCCAGGCGGTCACGCGGGTCGATCATCTGGGCAGCTTCGCCTGTCGCAATATCTATGGTCGTGCCGAGGGGCGCCTCAGTCAGCATGCGTCTGCCAATGCTTTGGATATCGCCGGGTTTCGGCTGGCGGATGGGCGCAGTATCAGCGTGCTCAAGGATTGGCCGGGGGAGGGCGACAGCGCACGGTTTTTGCGTCAGGTGCGCGATAGCGCCTGTGATGATTTCAACGTGGTGTTGAGCCCGGACTACAATGCCGCGCACCGCAACCACTTCCATCTGGACATGGGGCGCTGGTGGGTCTGTCGCTGAGGCTCAGGCGGCCAGGCGCAGGTTGTTGGCGATCAATGGGCGTGCCCAGTAGTAGTCGAAGTCCAGGGCCTTTTGCTGGGCCACCAGCTCTTCAGTCGGGTACGGCGTGGCGGGCGGCGGCAGCAGGTCCAGTTCGAACTCGGCAATCGGCAAATGCAGTGGGCGAGGTTGCGGCGCCGGGCTTGGCTCGGGCAGTGGTTGGCCTGCGGTGAGCACGATGGGGCGTACCCAGCCGCTTTCGAAGTTCTGCTGGCGTTGCTGGGCGACGATTTCGTCGTCCGGGAACGGCGTCGCAGCCGGTGGCAGCAACTCGGTTTCGAATTCGGCGATCGGCAGGAACAGTGGCTCAGGCGGAGCGATTTCGGTGTCTTTCACGTCGCACTCACGCTGCGTGAGGATCTGCGACAGCAGGTCGGCGCCTTCGTGAGGTTCTACCGCTGGGTCCACCGGTGCTGGCGCCTGCACGGCGAGCGCGCCCGGCGTATCGCCAAGCTGCTCGGCCAGCGCACGGGCGAAGAAGTCCTGCCACACATGACTCACCCCGGCCAGCGCTTGAGTATTGCGCAGGCCGTAGTGGTTGTGGGTCGGCAGTACACCGATGGTTAGGGGGAGAATGTCTGACATTTTTCTCGGTCGACGCTCAGCTCTGGCAAAATACCTGACTGTTATTTTTATCGGCCGTTGTTTGCCGATCCTTAATATTTTTGAGCGTAGTGATTGATGAGCGAACAACCAGCGGCCAGCCGCATTCAGGTCGAGGCCTTGGGCGAAGGTTTCAAGGCCCGCGCCGAGCAATGGGCAGCGCTGCTTGGCTTGCCTTTACAGCTCGCCGACGCGGACTTTTCCCTGCAAGTTGGCGAGCAGGGCCTACAGCTGCAACAGCTCGGGCCTGACGCGCCAGGGCCGGTGCGGGTGGACTTTGTTGAAGGCGGTGCGGCCCATCGTCGGCTCTACGGTGGCGGCAGCGGGCAGATGATTGCCAAAGCCGTAGGCGTTGCCCAAGGCGTGCGCCCACGGGTGCTGGACGCCACGGCCGGTCTGGGCAAGGACGCGTTTGTGCTGGCCAGCCTGGGTTGCCAGATGAGCCTGATCGAGCGCCAACCGTTGATCGGTGCCTTGCTCGAAGATGGCCTGGCGCGCGGTGCAGAGGATTTTGAGGTGGCGCCGATCGTGGCGCGCATGAAGCTGCTCAAGGGCAACTCCATCGACGTGATGCTCAACTGGGAAGGCGAGCCGCCGCAGGTGATCTACCTCGACCCGATGTTTCCTCACCGTGAGAAAACCGCCTTGGTGAAGAAGGAAATGCGCCTGTTCCGCCCGCTGGTAGGCGATGACCCGGACGCACCGGCCTTGTTGGCCGCCGCCCTGGCCTTGGCCAGCCACCGTGTAGTGGTCAAGCGCCCGCGCAAGGCGCCGTGCATCGAAGGGCCAAAGCCGAGCCATGCGCTGGATGGCAAGTCCAGCCGGTATGACATCTATCCCAAGAAAGCGCTCAAGCCCTGATGTTCAAGGCCTGTAAGCCCGCATAAACAACCCCACCACCTCCTGCACATGGGATTCGGCGGCGGTTTCACTCAGTTGCCCGCCGCAGCCATACAGCAGGCAAAAATTTGCCGTGCCCTTGAGCAGGCAGAAGAAGTGCTCGGCTGCGGTAAACGGTTTATCGATGCTCAGGGCGCCACTCTGGTCGATTTTGCTGAGCAATCGTTCCATGCCCTGGAGCATGCGCATCGGTCCTGCGTCGAAGAAAATCCGGGAGAGTTTCATGTCCTGATTGCCGGTGGTCATCATCAGGCGGTGCAAGTTTACCGACTCCTCGCTGTTGATCAGCCGATGGAACCCCCGCGCGATATTCAGCAACACAGTCTCGACCGGCATGCCCTCAGGCAGCTCGAAGTACATCACCGGCAACTGCTCCTCGCACGTCGCCACCACGGCGGCGGTGAACAAGGTCTCTTTGTCGGTGAAGTGGCTGTAGACGGTCAGTTTAGACACGCCCGCCTCAAGGGCCACGGCATCCATGCTGGTACTGGCATAACCATTCCCCAAAAACAGGGTTTTCGCTGCCTGGAGAATTGCCTGGCGTTTTGCCATGTCCTTGGGACGCCCGGGGCTATTGGTGTTAACGCGATTGTCGGACATTTTCACCTTTAATACTGGACTGGTGAGTTTGGTATTAATAACATACTGGCCAGTATAATTATTCCTAGCTTCATTTGCGAAAGGTCCTTCAGCATGCGCAGCACTTTCCTGCCCTTTGCGTTGCCTGTCAGTCTGGTCTTCCTGTTGGCCGCCTGCGGCCATGAAGAACCGGCCCAGATCACCGTCCGTCCAGCGATGGTGGTGCAACCGCAACCGTCGGCCCAGTCGATGGACAGCTACCCAGGCGAAGTAAGGGCTCGCTACGAGCCGGACCTGGCCTTTCGCATCGGTGGCAAAGTCAGTAAACGCCTGGTGGAAGAGGGGGAGCGGGTCAAAGCCAACCAACCGTTGGCGGAACTCGACCCTCAGGATGTACGCCTGCAATTGGAGGCCACCCGCGCCCAGGTCGCCGCCGCCGAGGCCAATCTGAGCCTGGTCCGTGCTGAGCGCGACCGTTACAAGACCCTGATGGACCGTCAGATGGTCAGTCGTTCCCAGTACGATAATTCCGAAAACCTCTACCGATCCGGCGAAGCGCGCCTTAAGCAGATCAAGGCCGAATTCGATGTGGCCAGCAACCAAGCCGGTTACGCCGTGCTCCGTGCCCCCCAGGACGGGGTCGTTGCCAAGCGTGCGGTGGAAGTCGGCCAAGTGGTGTCGGCTGGCCAAACCGTGTTCACACTGGCCACCGATGGCGAGCGTGAAGTGCTCATCAGCCTGCCCGAACAGGGCTTTGGTCGCTTCAAGGTCGGCCAGCCGGTAGCCGTGGAGTTGTGGAGCCAGCCCGACCAGCGTTTTACAGGACGCATTCGTGAACTGTCCCCGGCGGCCGATCCAAAATCACGCACTTTTGCCGCCCGCGTGGCGTTTACCGCAGGCAAAGTCCCGGCGGAACTTGGCCAGAGTGCCCGCGTATTCATTCAGGCCGATGGCGTTGTTGCGCTGTCGGTCCCGCTGTCTGCCCTCAGTGCAGAGAATGGGGCGTCCTACGTCTGGCGTGTGGAGCCGGACAATACCCTCAAGCGCACGCCGGTGCGCATCGGTGCCTTCGGCGAAAAAACCGTACCGGTGCTGGAAGGCTTGACGCCCACCGATTGGGTGATCGCCGCGGGCGTGCATGTGCTCCACGAAGGCCAGCAAGTGCGCCCTGTGGATCGCTCCAACCGTGTCGTGAATCTGGCGGCCAAGGAGTAGTCCCCGATGGGTTTCAATCTTTCCGAATGGGCGTTGCGTAATCGCCAGATCGTACTGTTCCTGATGATCCTGCTGGCCGTTGTCGGCACGTTGTCCTACACCAAGCTGGGACAAAGTGAAGACCCGCCGTTCACTTTCAAAGCCATGGTGGTCAAGACCAACTGGCCGGGCGCTACCGCCCAGGAAGTCTCGCGCCAGGTCACCGAGCGCATCGAAAAGAAGCTGATGGAAACCGGCGAGTACGAGCGCATTGTCTCGTTCTCGCGCCCTGGTGAATCCACGGTGACCTTCATCGCCCGCGACTCCATGCACTCGGCGCAGATTCCCGAGCTGTGGTACGAGGTGCGCAAGAAGATCAGCGACATCCGCCAGACCTTGCCGCCAGATATCCAGGGCCCGTTTTTCAATGATGAATTTGGCACCACCTTCGGCAATATCTACGCCCTGACCGGCGACGGTTTCGACTATGCCGTACTCAAGGATTACGCGGACCGCATCCAGATTCAGCTGCAACGGGTGGCGGATGTGGGCAAGGTCGAGTTGCTCGGCCTGCAGGACGAGAAGATCTGGATCGAGCTGTCCAATCTCAAACTCGCCACCCTGGGATTGCCCCTGGCCGCTGTGCAGCAGGCGTTGCAGGAGCAGAACGCGGTGTCCACCGCCGGCTTCTTTGAAACCCCGAGCGAGCGCGTGCAACTGCGCGTGTCGGGCAACTTCAAGACGGTGGAGCAGATCCGCGACTTTCCCATTCGAGTCGCCGACCGGACCTTTCGGATCGGCGACGTAGCCGACATCCACCGTGGCTTCAACGATCCACCGGCACCGCGTATGCGTTACATGGGCGCTGATGCAATCGGCCTGGCCGTGGCGATGCGCGACGGCGGCGATATCCTGGTACTGGGCAAGGCGCTCGAAGGCGAATTCGCACGTTTGCAGAAGAACCTTCCGGCTGGCATGGAGCTGCGCAAGGTGTCGGACCAACCGGCAGCGGTGAAGACCAGTGTCGGAGAATTCGTGCAGGTGTTGGCCGAGGCGCTGGCGATCGTATTGCTGGTGAGCTTCTTTTCCCTCGGCGTACGCACCGGCATGGTGGTGGCCCTGGCGATTCCGTTGGTATTGGCGATGACCTTCGCCACCATGTATTACCTCGGCATTGGTCTGCACAAGATTTCCCTTGGCGCACTGGTACTGGCGCTAGGTTTGCTGGTGGATGACGCGATCATTGCCGTGGAAATGATGGCAATCAAAATGGAGCAGGGCTACGACCGGCTCAAGGCCGCAAGTTTCGCCTGGACCAGCACCGCTTTCCCGATGCTCACCGGCACGCTGATCACGGCGGCTGGCTTCCTGCCGATTGCGACTGCGCAGTCGAGCACCGGCGAATACACCCGTTCGATCTTCCAAGTGGTCACCATCGCGTTGCTGGCCTCCTGGGTCGCCGCCGTGGTGTTCGTGCCCTACCTGGGGGAAAAACTCCTGCCGGACTTGGCGAAGATTCATGCGGCCAAACACGGCGCTGATGGCCCGGATCCCTACGGAACGCCGTTTTACCAGCGTGTAAGACGTTTGGTGGAGTGGTGCGTCAGTCGACGCAAAACGGTGATTGTGCTGACACTGCTGCTGTTTATCGGCTCGGTGGCGTTGTTCCGCTTTGTGCCGCAGCAGTTCTTCCCGGCTTCTGGCCGTCTGGAACTGATGGTCGACCTGAAACTGGCCGAAGGCGCCTCCCTGAGCAACACCGCCGATCAGGTCAAACGCCTGGAAGCCATGCTCAAAGACCATGCCGGCGTCGAGAACTACGTGGCCTACGTCGGCACCGGTTCGCCGCGTTTCTACCTGCCGCTGGACCAGCAACTGCCGGCCGCCAGCTTCGCGCAATTTGTGGTACTGGCCAACACTATCGAGGAGCGTGAAAGCCTGCGCACCTGGCTGATCGAAACCCTCAACGAACAATTCCCCGACCTGCGTTCGCGCGTCACACGCCTGGAAAACGGACCGCCCGTGGGCTACCCGGTGCAGTTTCGCGTGACCGGCGAGCACATCGAAGAAGTCCGCGCCCTTGCACGTAAAGTCGCGGCCAAGGTTCGCGAAAACACCCATGTGGTCAACGTGCACCTGGACTGGGAAGAGCCGAGCAAAATCGTCTACCTCAATATCGACCAGGATCGCGCACGCGCCCTTGGCGTGAGCACCGCCAACCTGTCGAAATTCCTGCAGAGTTCACTCACCGGCTCCAGCGTCAGCCAATACCGGGAGGACAACGAATTGATCGAGATCCTCCTGCGCGGCACCGTTCACGAGCGCACCGAACTGTCGCTGCTGCCTAGCCTGGCGGTGCCGACCGACAACGGTAAAAGCGTGGCCCTGTCCCAGATCGCCACCCTCGAATACGGATTCGAGGAAGGCATCATCTGGCACCGTAACCGCCTGCCGACAGTCACCGTGCGCGCCGACATCTACGGCAAGGACCAACCGGCGACCCTGGTTCAACAAATTCTGCCGACCCTCGCGGACGTACGCGCCGAGTTGCCGGACGGGTACCTGCTGGAGGTAGGCGGCACCGTCGAAGACTCTGCGCGCGGGCAGAACTCGGTGAAGGCCGGTGTACCGCTGTTTATTGTGGTGGTGCTGACCCTGCTGATGCTGCAACTGCGCAGCTTCTCACGCACGGCAATGGTGTTTCTCACGGCGCCGCTGGGCTTGATCGGCGTCACGCTGTTCCTGCTGGCGTTCCGCCAGCCCTTTGGTTTCGTGGCCATGCTGGGGACCATTGCCTTGTCGGGCATGATCATGCGCAACTCGGTGATCCTGGTGGACCAGATCGAACAGGACATCAAGGCCGGCCTGGCGCCGTGGCAGGCGATTATCGAAGCCACCGTCCGACGCTTCCGCCCGATTGTGCTGACGGCACTCGCCGCTGTACTGGCGATGATCCCGCTGTCGCGCAGTGTGTTCTTCGGGCCGATGGCGGTGGCGATCATGGGTGGGTTGATTGTGGCGACGGCGTTGACCCTATTGTTCTTGCCGGCCCTGTATGCTGCGTGGTTCCGAGTGAGGAAGGACGTCGCGTAATCATGTTGGCCACTGTTTCTGCCCTGATGTTGTTGTTGCTTGCCCCTGGTCCGACCAACACCCTGCTATTGCGCGCAGGGGTGTTGTTCGGGTTTCGGGCTTCGTGGAAGTTGGCCTTCATCGAGTGTCTGGCCTACTTGCTACAGGTAACACTGTGGGGCGCGGCCTTGCTCTACATCGCGGTGTATTCGCCGTGGGCGCTTAAACTGACTCAGTTGGCCGCCGGTTGTTACTTGCTTCTGGCGTCCTATCAGTTGTGGCGCCGCAAACAGGCTCCGGATGAGGCTGTCGGGGATCAGTTTTCAGGCATCTATTTTTTTTCGTTGACGGTAATGAACCCCAAAGGGTTGTTGATCGCATCTTTGATCGCCCCCGCCAATACGTTCAGCAACTGGACTGACTATATGGCGTTTATGACCCTCCTGGCCCTGGTGGTAGTGCCGATTGGAATGGCATGGATAGGCTTCGGTGCCGGGGTAGTCGGGCGCCACTCTCGCTGGTTGAGTTCACTTACGATCAATCGCGTCACTGCAATCGCCATTGGTTGTTTCGCTACTGTCCTGCTCGGCCGCGTGGCTGATTCGATCCTCCACTGACGCTATCAATCCGAAGGGGCGTCAGGCTTGCGCATTACGCTCAGGCCCCAGGCGATGGACGCGCTGACTGGGTAGCGGCTCGTTCCAACGCATAGGCAGGAACTATTTCAACTAACGCACCACACAGAATTACCTGGCCGAAAAGTACTGGCGTTTGGAGTGCAGCGGTCTGGACTATCGTGTGAATTTAATTAGGAAGGAATGTAGATGATTCTGCCAATACTGACGTTACCGCTACAAATGATGGGGGCGATGATGGGCCTTGGTCGGTGTTGTGGAAAGAGCCAGCAGCAACCCGTGAATATCAACATCAATAACGAGAACAACAACGAGAACAACAACGTCAATTCGAACTCGTCCAGCTCGAACGGCAATACCAGTGTTTCGTATGGCTCATCCCGGCCATTGCCGCACTACCGTTTCTAGGCTGTGCATTAGAGCAAGGGGTGTTAAAAAGTACATGCAACAAAAAACGCCCGGACAAAGTCAGGGCGTTTTTTTAATCAGCTTTTATAGCGCCCCAAAGACTTTCTTCGCCAAGCTGGTCGCTGCTGCCGCCGGGTTCTTGCGAATCGTCTCTTCCTGCTGCGCAATCATCTTGAACAAACCATCCAGCGCCTGCTCGGTCACGTAGTTTTCAACGTTGGCGCTCTTGGCATCCACGGCACCGAAGGCTGCCGCCTTGCCGGCCAGCGCGTTGTACTGCTGGGCCACGCCGACCTTATCGGTGGCAGCCTTGACGATTGGCAGGAACTTGGCGCGGATCTGTTCGCGACTGCTCTTGTTCAGGTATTGGGTGGCCGAGTCCTGGCCGCCACTGAGGATGCCCTTGGCGTCGGTCACGCTCATGTTCTTCACGGCGTTGACCAGGATCGGCTGGGCCTGGGTCACGGCGGTTTCGGCCGCTTTGTTCATGCTGTCTTCCAGTTGCGTGACCTGGTCGCCCATGCCGAACATTTTCAGTTTGTCGGCGACTTTGCCGAGCTTGCCTGGCAGGCCGATTTTTACTTCGGGGTTGTTGCTGAAACCACCGGGCACACCCAGTTGTTTCACCGCGATCTGCGCGCCCTGGGTCAGGGCGTCCTTGAGACCGCCGCTGGCATCGCCCTGGGACAGGCTACTCAGGTCCAGGGCCATGGCATTGGCGCCGAACAGCAGGCCGGCGCACAGGGCAGTGAGGCGAAGGGAGTTACGGAGCATGGGCGCTTCCTTATGATCTGGAGAATATCAGTGTGCGACCGCATCAACTCGCAGGCGCAGCGGCTGTGGATCCTGGCCGTTGAGCTGCACAGCGTGCCGTTCAGTGGTGATAAACAGTAGCTTGCCATCCTGTTCGATGCGAGCACTCACCGCATAACTGTGGCCCGGCTTGACCTGGGCCGGGTCGTAATTCAAGTGAAACGGCAGCGGCACCTGGCCTTTGATCGGACCTTTCTGTTCGGCAAGGGTCACGGCCGGGGCGTCCATCAGGGATACGTCCTGCAGGCTGACGCTCAAGGTTGCTGTCGGCGGCAGGGCGATGCGTTGCAGGTAGAACACTTCGCCATCAAGGCTGGCCTTGGGAGCAGGGGTCATGGATTGGCAGGCTCCGAGCAGGGCGGTCAGGCCCAGGAGGATGATCTTTTTCATGGTGCGGCTCCTTGTCAGCGGCGCCAGCATCCCACTGGCGCCTTATTCAATCTAGCGGGTTTCTTCAGGCTCATCCGGTTGTTCGGCTGCGCCATCGACACGATGCAGGGCCACCTGGCGGATCGACAGGCGAATCTCGGCCGGCAACACACGTTTGGCCGCGCCTTCCGCCAGCTCACCGAGCAGATCGTGATAGCTCAATTTGCCGGCCTCGTCGCGGCGCAGCACATCTTGCTCCAGCAATGTCTGAATAAAATGTCGGAAAAGGCTCTTGTCGAAGAACTCCGGTGCATTGAGACCATGCAGGATCGACAGGCGCTGGGCCATGATCGTGCACAGGTCTTCCAGTTCTTCGGCGCTGATGCTGTTCTGGCCGCTGTTGAGCAGCAGCGAGATCGCCATGTAGAAGCGTTGCAGCGTCTGGGCGATGCTCTTGGACAGCAGCGTCAGCAGCACAAAGTGCCGCGAGCTTGGCGCCGGGCGCAGGTACACGTTGTTTTCGAAGCGCAGCAGGCCTTGTTCGACAAAGGCTTCCAGCCACTGGTCGACAACCGTGTCCAACTCTTCCAGCGACCAGCGGATAAACAGCTCCGATTGCAGGTACGGATACAGCGCGTGGGTGTAGCGCAAAATCTGTTCGCGGCTCATCCGCGAGCTGCTTTGGAAGAAGCTCGCCAGCAGCGCCGGCAGGGCAAAGATGTGCAGCACGTTGTTGCGGTAGTAGGTCATCAGGACGGCGTTCTGCTCGTCCAGATACACAATCTTGCCGAGGGCGTCACTCTGTTCCGACAGCAGGTCCATGTCCTTGACGTGCTTGATCAGCGCCAGGCCATCACCCTCGGGCAGGGTGGTGTGGGGCGAGTAAGGCACGCGGCGCAGCAGCGCCAGGTACAGGTCCAACTGGCGGGCCATGGCCTGTTCGTCGAGGGCCAGGCGTGTGGTGGACAGCAGCGCCAGGGCCACCAGGTTCACCGGGTTCACCGCCGCCGCTTCGTTCAAGTGGCGGGCCACCCGTTCGCCGAGGCGGTTGGTGGTTTCGTTGAGCCATGCCGGCTTGTAGTTCGGCCCCAGCTCCTGGGTGCGCCAGTCGGGTTGTTCGCCGTCGAGAAATTCCGCCAGCTTGATCGGCTCGCCGAAGTTGACCGCGACCTGGCCAAACCGCTGCTTGAGCGCGCCGACCACTTTGAAAATATCGAAGATCGACTCTTTCTTCTTGCTCGCGCCGCGCAGTTCGCCCAGGTAGGTGCGGCCTTCGAGCACACGCTCATAGCCGATATACACCGGCACAAACACGATCGGCATGCGCGAAGAGCGCAGGAAGCTGCGCAGGGTAATCGCGAGCATCCCGGTCTTTGGCTGCAACATGCGCCCGGTGCGTGAGCGTCCGCCTTCGACGAAGTACTCCACCGGGAAACCCTTGGTGAACAGGGTATGCAGGTATTCGTTGAACACCGAGGTGTACAGCGGGTTGCCCTTGAAGGTGCGGCGCATGAAAAACGCCCCGCCCCGGCGCAGCAGACTGCCGATCACCGGCATGTTCAGGTTGATGCCCGCGGCTATATGCGGCGGGGTCAGGCCGTTCTTGAACAGCAGGTAGGACAGCAGCAGGTAGTCGATATGGCTGCGGTGGCAAGGCACGTAAATCACCTCGTAGCCTTGGGCAACCTTTTGCACACCTTCGACGTTATTGACCTTGATGCCGTCGTAGATCTTGTTCCAGAACCAACTCAGCACCACTTCCAGGAAGCGGATCGCGGTGTAGGTGTAATCCGATGCGATTTCGTTGCCGTAGCGCAGGGCCAGGGCCTTGGCTTTTTCCGGGCTGATTTTTTCCCGTTCGGCTTCATCCAGAATGGCCTGGCGCACCAACGGCATATTCACCAGGCCCTTGACCAGGTTGCGGCGGTGCGACAGGTCGGGGCCGATCACGGCGGTCTTCAGGTTACGAAAGTGCACACGCAGGATGCGCTGGGCCATGCGCACGGTGCGTTCGTGCCCTTTATTGTGCTCGATCAACTCACGCAGGTTGATGGGCGCGGAGAATTGCACACGGGTCTTGCGACCCAGGATCAGGATGCTCAACAACCGACGCAGGCGGCCGGTGACGGCCCAGCTGTCGGCAAACAGCAGTTTCCAAGGGCTCGACTCGCTCGCCGGGGTTTGCCCCCAGAACACGCTGACCGGAATGATTTGTGCATTCTCTTCGGCGTGCTCGCTCAGGGTGTTGACCAGGCGGGTCAGGGTCGGCGGTGCGCCGCGCTTGTCCTGGCGGCCGAGCCAGTCCGGCTCCGGCGTGAGGTAGAAGAACGCCGCCGGCTCCATCAACGGGCCTACGGAGACTGGCAGCACCGGGCGCGGTAGGCCGGCCTTGGTGCACTCGGCATCGACCACGGCCAATTCGGTGAGAGAGGGCGATTGCAGGACGTAAAACACCGGCCGGCTGCGGTCCAGGTTGAGGGTAAGGGACGACTGGTTGATCGTCTCCGAGCGAACCCAGAGGTACAACAGTCGGCGCAAGGTGCCAAACACCAGACGGCGGAACGGGGAGCGGGTCATAGGCGAGCTGCTTGAAGTGGAAAAAACCGAGCAGGCGCTCGGGCGGGTAGTGTGCCGTATTCGCCGAAAATCGGCAAAAAAGCAGCGATGTAAACTTGAGTTGATCGCTTTTGAGCCTGTCTTATACTCGGCAGTTCAACGCAAGCGACTCAACAATAAAAAACGTACGTGGGAGTAATACAGATGGCAACGCGCGAAACCGGCAATGTGAAGTGGTTCAACGATGCAAAGGGCTATGGCTTCATTCAGCGTGAAGATGGCAAGGATGTGTTTGTGCACTACCGCGCCATTCGCGGTGATGGCCACCGTTCCCTGGCCGAGGGCCAGCAGGTGGAATACGCCGTGGTGACCGGCGAGAAGGGGTTGCAGGCGGAGGATGTGGTTGGCCTGTAGGCCCATCGCAGATCAAATGTGGGAGGGGGCTTGCCCCCGATGGCGGTGTATCAGCAACAAATTAGCTGACTGACGCACTGCTATCGGGGGCAAGCCCCCTCCCACATTTTTGACGGCATTTGCAATTCAGGTTATGCAGTTTTCCAAGTGATCTGTTCTTCACCGTCTGCGCTGATGCGAATCCAGGTGTCGGCACTTTCCTCACCTTCTTCCTCGACCCACGTCCCCGGCGCGCAGCGCACCTCGACGTTCAGTGCAGCAAATGCCGCACGGGCGCAGGCGATGTCGTCGTCCCACGGCGTCTGGTCACTTTCCAAGAACAGGCTGTTCCATTTGCCTACCGCTTTGGGCAACCAGGTGACCGGCACATCGCCGGCGTTGCACTTGTAGGTCTGGCCGCGCTGGATCCAGTCGGTGCACGGGCCCAACGCGGTGCCCAGCCACGCGGCGATGGCCTTGTAGTCGACGTCGGCGTCCTTCAGGTAAATCTCGATATCAGGTTGGCGCATGGATATTCCTCGTTGCGGGATTCGAAAATCCATTCGCGGATGCTTAAAAGTCGGTTATTGAAGCACGAAATAGTCGTAGCGCATCGACACGGTGACCAGCAGCGGCTCAGCGGCTTCGATCACCTCGGCACGGCGCTCGGCGCTGGCGCGCCAGCCGTGGGGTGTCATGGCCAGCAGGTTGGCGCGGTCCTGGGGCTCGGCCAGACTCAAGGTGAACTCCAGCGTCTCGCTGTGGGCCAGGCTCATGCCGTCCGGCACCAGAGCCAGATGTTTGTCGTCGGTGTATTCACGCACTTCGTCATACAGGCGCTCGCGCAGTTCCATCAGGTGGCCACGTGTAGGACCGACCTTCATCAAACCGCCGCCGGGGCTGAGCAGGCGCTTGGCTTCTTGCCAATCCAATGGACTGAAAACACTGGCGAGAAACTGGCAACTGCCTGACGCCAATGGAACGCGGGCCATGCTGGCGATCAACCAGGTCAGCGCCGGGTTGCGCTTGCACGCACGCTTGACCGCTTCTCTGGAAATATCCAGCGCATAGCCGTCGGCGTGGGGCAGGGCGTCGGCAATCTGCGCGGTGTAGTAACCCTCGCCACAGCCGATGTCGACCCAGCGCTGCGGCGCGCGTTCAGCGGCCAGCTCGGCCAGGCGCCTGGCCACCGGCGCGTAGTGCCCGGCGTTGAGGAAGTCGCGGCGCGCTTCAACCATCGCCAGGTTATCGCCCGGATCGCGGCTGTTCTTGTGCTGCACCGGCAACAGGTTCAGGTAACCCTGGCGAGCCCGGTCGAAACGGTGCCCGGCCGGGCACGCCACGCCGTTGTCTACCGCGTTGAGCGGGGCGCTGCAAATGGGGCAGGCAAGCATCAGGCGAGCAACTTGATCAGGGTCTGGTAGTAGATTTCGGTCAGTACATCGAGATCGCTGGCGAGGATGCGCTCGTTGACCTGATGGATTGTCGCGTTGACCGGGCCCAGCTCGACCACTTGAGTACCGAGGGTGGCAATGAAACGGCCATCCGACGTCCCGCCGCTGGTGGACGCCTTTGTCTCGCGACCGGTAATCGCCTTGATGCTGGCGGACACCGCATCGAGCAAGGCGCCCGGTTCGGTGAGGAACGGCAGGCCCGACAGCGCCCACTCCACATGCCAGTCCAGGCCATGTTTGTCGAGGATCGCCGCCACGCGCTGCTGCAGGCCTTCGACGGTGGATTCGGTGGAGAAACGGAAGTTGAACACCGCCGTCAGGTCACCAGGAATCACGTTGGTGGCGCCGGTGCCGGAATTGAGGTTGGAAATCTGGAAGCTGGTCGGCGGGAAGAACGTGTTGCCGTCGTCCCAATGCTCGGCGGCCAATTCCGCCAGGGCCGGTGCGGCGAGGTGGATCGGGTTCTTCGCCAGGTGCGGGTAGGCCACATGACCTTGCACGCCGCGCACGGTCAGGGTCGCGCCGAGGGAACCGCGACGGCCATTCTTGACCACATCACCGACCAGCGTCGTGCTCGACGGTTCGCCGACGATGCACCAGTCCAGGCGCTCTTTGCGCGCGGCCAGGCGCTCGATCACGGCCTTGGTGCCGTGGTGCGCCGGGCCTTCTTCGTCGCTGGTGATCAGGAAGGCCACCGAGCCCTTGTGGTCCGGGTAATCGGTGACGAAACGCTCCGCTGCCACCAGCATTGCGGCCAGGCTGCCTTTCATGTCCGCCGCGCCACGCCCGCAGAGCATGCCGTTTTCGTCGATCAGCGCGTCGAACGGATCGTTCTGCCAGGCTTGCACCGGGCCGGTCGGCACCACATCAGTGTGACCGGCGAAGCACAGCACCGGGCCATCGTGCTTGCCGTGGGTGGCCCAGAAGTTGTCCACGTCTTCAATGCGCATCGGCTCCAGCGCAAAACCGGCGTCGCCCAGACGCTGCATCATCAGCTTCTGGCAATCGGCGTCGATCGGCGTGACCGAGGGGCGACGGATCAGGTCGATGGCAAGTTGAAGGGTCGGCGAAAGGTCGGCATGGGCCGTCATGGGAAAACTCCGGAAGCGTGTATGGGCGCAGATTCAATGTGGGAGGGGGCTTGCCCCCGATGGCGGTGTATCAGCCACAAATTTAGCTGATTGACACGCTGCTATCGGGGGCAAGCCCCCTCCCACATAAGGCAATCGGTGCTTGCCTGATCCAACAAAACGGCCGTTATCTTATAGCAAAACGGCGACCAGAGGCCGCCGTTTAGTGCATTGCGCAAGTTTTTACGCCGCAGGCGCGGGCTCAGGCGCCGCTACCGGTTTGGGCAGCGACGACAGAAACGCCATGATCAACGCGGCCACATACGGCAGCGACTGCACCAGCAGCATCACCACCCAGAAGCGCATGTCGTTGCTTGGCAGGCCCTGCACCAGGTAGATCCCCAGCGCCGCGCCCCACAACAGCAGCATGATGAACATTTCTTCGCGGGCTTCGGAAATCGCCACCCAGAAGCCGTGGTTATCCGCGTTTTTCGGTGTACGAAAGAACGGAATACTGGTGGTGAAGAAGCCATACAGCACCGCTTTGGCGATGGTGTGGGACAACGCCAGGCCTGCCAGGGCCGCGCAGAATGCGTCCTTGAGGTTCACGCCCACCGCACGGCGGTACAGGAAGATGATCTTGCCGACCTTGAACACGAACAACGCCAACGGCGGGATCGCGAAAATCAGCAGCGGCGGATCGACCCGCGTTGGCACAATGATCATCGCCGCCGACCACAACAGCGCGCCGACGGTGAAGAAGATGTTCATGCCGTCCGCCACCCACGGCAACCAGCCCGCGAGGAAGTGGTAGCGCTGGCCACGGGTCAGCTCGGTGTCCTTGCCGCGCAGCAGGCTGGCGGTGTGGCGTTTGATGATCTGGATCGCACCGTAGGCCCAGCGGAAACGCTGTTTCTTGAAGTCGATAAAGGTATCGGGCATCAGGCCCTTGCCGTAGCTGTCGTGGTAATACGCCGCCGACAAGCCTTTCTCGAACACCCGCAGGCCCAGTTCGGCGTCTTCGCAGATGCACCAGTCGGCCCAGCCTAGTTCTTCGAGCACCGAGCGACGGGTCATGGTCATGGTGCCGTGCTGGATGATCGCATCGCGGTCGTTACGGGTGACCATGCCGATATGGAAGAAGCCTTTGTATTCCGCGTAGCAGAGCTTCTTGAAGGTACTTTCGTTCTGGTCGCGGTAATCCTGGGGCGACTGCACCACGGCGATTTTCGGGTCGGCGAAGTGCGGCACCATGTGCTTGAGCCAGTTCGGCGAGACGCAGTAGTCCGAGTCGATCACCGCGATCACTTCGGCATCCTTGGCGGTGTGCGGGATCAGGTAGTTCAGCGCGCCGCCCTTGAAACCGGCCAGGGGCGCGACGTGGAAAAACTTGAAGCGCGGGCCGAGGGTTTCGCAGTAGTCGCGCACCGGTTCCCAAACCGCCGGGTCCTTGGTGTTGTTGTCGATGATCAGGACTTCGTAGTCCGGGTAATCGAGGGCGGCCAGGGCGTCGAGGGTCTGTTTGACCATCTCCGGCGGCTCGTTGTAGCACGGCACATGGATCGAGACTTTCGGGCGGTAGTCCGAATCCCCCTCGACCGGCAGGAATTCACGACGACGCTTGTGGGTCCAGACGGCTTCGGCCAGTTCATGGGCCTCGGTCAGCAACACGATAAACACGCCGAGGGCGCCGAGCGCCAGGAGGATACCCACGGTGACACTGAACCAGGTGCTGTATTGCTGGCTGTAGTCGTAGCCGATCCACACCAGTACCGAGCCGCACAGGAACGCGATAAAGGTCAGGAAGGTCCGGCCGCGCTGGCGCAGGGCCGAGCCGTCGATCATCAGCAGGGTCAGGGACAGCAGTGCCAGCACCACCGAACCGATGGCCAGCACGCGCCATTGCGGGATCGCGACGACAGGCCCTTCAAAGTTGAATTTCTGCTGGCGTGCGGCGTTGAACACGCCCCAATAGGCGCCGGCAGAGCCTTCGTCGCTGACTTTCCATGGCTGGTCGAACGCTTCGATCACAAAGTAGTTGTAGCCCTGGCGATTGAGCTTGTTCACCAGCGTGCGCAGGTAAATCGCCTGGTCTGCCGGGGATGTTTCGTTACCCCCGCGCATACGTCCGTTGCTCGGCCAGCCAATTTCCGACAGTAGCAGCGGCTTTTTCGGGAAGAGTTTTTTCAGGTCTTTGGCCCGGTCCAGTACGTACTGGCCAGCCTTGTCCATGGGGATGTATTCCCAGAACGGCAGGATGTGCGCGGCGATCAGATCGACGTGCTTGGCCAGTTTCGGGTTCTTTTCCCAGATGTGCCACTGCTCGGAGGTGGTCACCGGTACTTTCACCGCAGCGCGCACCCGGTCGAGCAGCACGATCAGCGCTTCAGGGGTGATTTCTTCGCGGAACAGCGCCTCGTTGCCGACCACCACGCGCACGACACTGCGCGAGCTGTTGGCGATCTCGATGGCACGCTGGATTTCGCGCTCGTTACGCTCCAGGTCCGGGCTGATCCAGATTCCCAGGGTGACGCGCAAGCCGAACTCTTCCGCCAGCTTGGGGATATCCCCCAAGGTGCCGTTGACCGAGTAGGTACGGATGTTGTCCGTCAGCTTGCTCATGATCTCCAGGTCACGACGCATCTGCTCGTCCGTGGGGTACTGGTCTTTTTGCGGGAACTGGCCTTGCTGGAACGGCGAGTAGGAAAAACCGGAGATTTGCTCAGGCCAGTTGGGAGCAGTGACCGGGCGGTTGACCAGCGCCCAGAAGCCGGTGAACAGCGCGGCAATTGCCAGCACGATCACCAGGTTGAGTCCAAATTTACGCGATGCCATGGTTATGTCGGGTTCCAAAGGGTGTGGAACGAAAAGAGGTGTCGGCCTGCACCGAACGGCGCGCATCCTA
The DNA here is from genome assembly GCF_056688935.1 of Pseudomonas arvensis. NCBI lineage: Bacteria > Pseudomonadati > Pseudomonadota > Gammaproteobacteria > Pseudomonadales > Pseudomonadaceae > Pseudomonas > Pseudomonas arvensis. The sequence goes on from NZ_CP162038.1 coordinate 1,378,109, forward strand.
CACCGGCCTTTCCCCGAGCGTACAGCGGACAGAGAAAAGCCGGACGTTAGTCAGCAAAAGGCCATCTAAGTTCTTTACTTGTAGCTTGAAGCTTCGAACTTGTCGCTGCGTAGCCCTATAATGCGCGCCGGTTTTTGGGGTAATGGTCATGAGTACAGAAGATCCGCGGTTTGCAGGCGTCGCCCGCTTGTATGGCATTGAAGGCCTGGAACGCTTGAAAGCGGCCCATGTGGCGATCGTCGGCGTCGGCGGCGTGGGCTCCTGGGCGGCGGAAGCCATGGCCCGTTGTGGGGTAGGCGAGATTTCGCTGTTTGACCTGGACGATGTCTGCGTCAGCAACAGCAACCGCCAGTTGCACGCCCTGGACAGCACCGTGGGCAAGCCCAAGGTCGAGGTAATGGCCGAGCGCCTGCGCGGCATCAACCCGGACTGCACCGTGCACGCGGTGGCGGATTTCGTGACCCGCGACACCATGGCCGAATACATCACGCCGAATATTGATTGCGTGATCGACTGCATCGACGCCGTCAACGCCAAGGCCGCGCTGATTGCCTGGTGCAAGCGTCGCAAGATCCAGATCATCACCACCGGTGGCGCTGGTGGGCAGATTGACCCGACGCTGATCCAGGTGTGCGACCTGAACCGCACCTTCAATGATCCATTGGCGTCGAAAGTGCGCTCCACCCTGCGTCGTGACTACAATTTTTCCCGCACCGTGACCCGCCATTACAGCGTGCCGTGTGTGTTTTCTTCCGAGCAGCTGCGCTATCCCAAGCCGGACGGCAGCATCTGTTTGCAGAAAAGTTTTGTGGGTGATGGTGTGAAGCTGGACTGCGCCGGTGGGTTTGGCGCGGTGATGATGGTCACGGCCACGTTCGGTATGGTGGCGGCGACCAAGGCGGTGGACAAGATTGTGGCAGGCGTTCGCAGGCCGTCGGAGCGGGTCAAGCTCACTTAGATCTCACTACCGAACATAGAGCCAAATGTGGGAGGGGGCTTGCCCCCGATAGCAGTGTGTCAGGTTGAATATATGTACCTGATCCACCGCTATCGGGGGCAAGTCGAATCGTCGCACCGCCCCTCCCACATTTAGATTTGTGTACGGCTCAACTCGCGCATGCGCTGCAGGACTGCATTGAGGCCATTGCTGCGTGACGAAGACAGTTGGCGTGAAAGCCCCAGTTGGTTGAACCAGTCAGGCAAATCCACCGCCTGCAACTCAGCAGCCGACAACCCATTGACCCGCGCCAGCAGCAACGCCACCAGCCCCCGGATCATTCGCGCATCACTGCTGGCGGAAAACTGCCAATGGCCGTCGTGCAAGCGCCCCACCAACCACACCTGGCTTTCGCATCCGTGCACAAGATTGGCGTCGACCTTCTCGTCATCGGCCAAGGCGGGAAGGCGCTCGCCCCACTGCATCAGCATCCGCGCGCGTTGTTCCCAACTTCCTACGGCCTGGAAGGCTTCCAAGGCGGCAATCGCATCCACGGGCAAACTCATCGCAACATGTCCAGTGCCTGATCCAGCGCTTCAAAAAAGCGCTCAAGATCGTCGGAATCGTTGTACAGCGCCAGGGAAACGCGGATCGCTCCTGACAGTTGCATCGCCTTGAGCAGTGGCATAGCGCAATGATGGCCGGCGCGTACCGCAATGCCTTGCTCGGTCAGCAGGTGCGCGAGGTCGGCGTTGTGCACGCCCTCGACCACAAAGCTGACCAGCGCCACCTGCGGCGAGCCCAGCACCCGCACGCCGTTGCGCGCCTTCAGGCCGTGCAACAGGTAGTCATGCAAGGCCGCTTCATGGGCGATGACCGCTTGCGGGTCCAGGGAACTCAGGTAATCCAGGCTGGCGCCCAAGCCGATCACGCTGGCAATCGGCGGAGTACCCGCCTCGAAGCCCAGCGGCGCGGGGCGAAAGCTCGCGCTGTGGTAGTCCGCCTGCTGCACCATCTCCCCGCCGAACTGCCAGTGGCGCAGGTGATGCAGGGCTTCGTTGCGGCCATAGAGCACGCCGACGCCGTCCGGGCCGTAAAGTTTGTGGCTGGAGAAAACATAAAAGTCGCATCCCAGCGCTTGCACGTCATGGCGACCGTGGACGATGCCTTGAGCGCCGTCGACCACGGTCAGGGCGCCGTGGGGCTGCGCCAAAGCCAGCAAGGCTTGCAGCGGTTGCCAGGCGCCAAGCACGTTGGACAACTGGCTCACTGCCAGCAGGCGCGTGCGTGGGCCGATCAACTCGGCGGCGGCGTGCAGGTCGATCACGCCGTCATCACCGAGTGGCAATACCACCAGCGTGAGCGCGCGACGTTTGGCCAGTTGCTGCCAGGGCAGCAGGTTGGCGTGGTGTTCCAGGGCGCTGATGACAATCTCATCGCCCGCATTGAATAAGTGCTCAAGGCCGTAGGCCAGGAGGTTCAGCGCAGAGGTAGCGCCGTGGGTAAAAACGATTTGCCCGGTGTCACCTGCATTCAACCATTGCGCAACTTTGCTGCGACTGTCCTCGAAGGCCTGGGTCGCGTGGGCGCCCGGTAAATGCTGGGCACGGTGCACATTGGCTGCGCCGTTGGCGTAGTAATGGCTGATGGCATCCAATAAGGCTTGGGGTTTTTGCGTCGTAGCGGCGTTGTCCAGATAGGTCTGGTCTTGCCGTTGCAGGGTGGCAATGGCCGGAAAATCGGCGCGCCAGGGGGAGGGCACAAGCATGGTGGTCAAGACTCGTATAAGCGAGCCCCAGGATCGGGGCCCGCTAGTGGCATCGAGTGGCTGCTTAGTTGTGAGCGTGCAGCGCTTCGTTCAGTTCGATGGCCGATTTGTGGGTTTTGCACTCCACGGCACCCGTCTCGGAATTGCGGCGGAACAGCAGGTCCGGTTGACCGGCCAATTCACGTGCCTTGACCACTTTGACCAATTGGTTCTGCTCATCCAGCAGCGCAACCTTGGTCCCGGCAGTCACATACAAGCCCGATTCCACGGTGTTGCGGTCGCCCAACGGGATACCGATACCGGCGTTGGCGCCGATCAGGCAGCCTTCGCCAACCTTGATCACAATATTGCCGCCGCCCGACAGGGTGCCCATGGTGGAGCAGCCGCCGCCCAGGTCCGAGCCCTTGCCGACGAATACGCCTGCCGACACGCGGCCTTCGATCATGCCCGGGCCTTCAGTGCCCGCGTTGAAGTTGACGAAACCTTCGTGCATCACCGTGGTGCCTTCGCCCACGTAGGCGCCCAGGCGGATACGTGCCGCGTCAGCGATACGCACGCCGGCCGGAACCACGTAGTCGGTCATTTTCGGGAACTTGTCCACCGAGAACACTTCCAGCAGCTCGCCACGCAGGCGTGCTTCCAGTTGGCGTTCGGCCAGTTCGCCGATGTCGATCGCGCCCTGGCTGGTCCAGGCCACGTTCGGCAACTGCGGGAACACGCCAGCCAGGCTAAGGCCGTGGGGCTTGACCAGGCGGTGGGACAGCAAGTGCAGTTTGAGGTAGGCCTCAGGCGTGGAGGTCAGTGCGGCGTCTTCTGCCAGCAGGGTGGCGACCAGCGGCGTGTGGCTTTCCGCCAGGCGGCTCAGCAGAGCGGCTTGGGTGGCGTCGACGCCCTTGAGCGCGTCGGCCAGTTGCAGCGCCTGGGTCACAGTGAAGGTGATCGCCTGGTTACCTTCGGTGTAACCGAGGATCGGCGCGATGGCCGCGACGATTTCAGCCGATGGATTAAGCAGCGGTTGTGCGTAAAACACTTCCAGCCAAGCACCTTGGCGGTTCTGAGTGCCAACGCCGAAGCCCAGGCTGAACAGGGAATGGGACATGCTGTTACCTCTACAAAAATGGAAGGGCTGGCCTACTTGAGGGCCGCCGAATAACTATCTGGCTTGAAGCCAATCAGGGTTCTGTCACCGAGATCAAGCACCGGGCGCTTGATCATCGAAGGTTGCGCGAGCATCAATTCAATGGCTTTCGACTGATCGAGATCGGCTTTGCGTTCGTCTTCGAGTTTGCGAAAGGTGGTGCCCGCACGGTTCAAAACCACCTGCCAACCGTGCTCGTCGCACCATTGGGTCAAGTGTTCGCGGTCGATACCGGCCGTTTTGTAGTCGTGGAACTCATAGTTCACAGCGTGCTCATCGAGCCAGGTGCGCGCCTTTTTCATGGTGTCGCAGGCTTTGATGCCGAAAAGGTGCAACGTTTTGCTTGAAGCGGTCAAGGAATTGCCCCCTTTTAGGATGCTCAAAACGAAAGGTCCGGGATTATGCCACGACCAGCGGGTTTGGGTGCCGGTCGTCCTGCGCTGTGCGACTTTTGTGCAAAAGCCAGCGCGTAACATAGCCGGTTAATATGGCACTTCAGTGGCCAGTTGTTGCCTGATGTGTGTCGTTGCAAGTCGATTGTCCGGGAACCCCGCTTTATGCAAACCGCCTACACCGTTCTTATCCTGCTGATGCTGGTCAGCGTTTCGCGTCTGGTCGGGCGTGTCATTCCTTTGCCGCTACCGCTGGTGCAGATTGCCGCCGGTGCGCTCCTGGCCTGGCCCACGCTGGGGCTGCATGTGGCGTTGGACCCGGAGCTTTTCCTGTTTCTGTTTCTGCCGCCGTTGCTGTTTTCCGACGGTTGGCGCATGCCCAAGCGCGAGTTGTGGCGCCTGCGCGGGCCGATCCTGACGCTGGCCGTGGGGCTTGTGCTGTTCACGGTGGTCGGTGCCGGCTACTTCATTCATTGGATATTGCCTACGATCCCGTTACCGGTGGCCTTCGCCCTGGCGGCCGTTTTGTCGCCGACGGATGCCGTGGCGGTGTCGGCCATTTCCCAGAATCGCTTGCCTACGCCATTGATGCATATGCTCCAGGGCGAAGCCTTGATGAACGATGCGTCGGGCCTGGTGACCTTCAAGTTTGCCTTGGCGGCGGCGCTGACCGGCGTGTTTTCCCTGGCCGATGCCAGCCTGACCTTTGTGCTGGTCGCCGTCGGTGGCCTGGCGGTCGGCGTGGCGCTGAGCTGGCTGGTCGGCCGCCTGCGTGCGTGGATGATTGCGCGGGGCTGGGATGACCCGGCGACGCACGTGGTGTTTATGTTGCTGCTGCCGTTTGCCGCTTATGTACTGGCTGAACGTTTGGGGGGCTCCGGGATTTTGTCGGCAGTGGCGGCGGGCATGATGCAAAGCTGGCTGGATCTGCTGCCTCGCCAGACCAGCACGCGCCTGCTCAATCGCAGCGTGTGGTCGCTGCTGGAGTTTGCCTTCAACGGCCTGATTTTCCTGCTGCTGGGCCTGCAACTGCCGGACATTATCAGGGCCGTGGCGAGCCATGAGCCGACGTTGTGGCCAACGCTGTTCTATCGCTGCCTGGACGTGGTCGCGATTTTCCTGGTGTTGGTGGTGCTGCGTTTTATCTGGGTGCAGAGCATCTGGAGGCTGTCGGGGTTATTGCGTCGTGTGCGTGGGAAAAGCGAGCTGACGCTGGTACCGACCGCCCGGTCCTGCTGGTTGCTGACGGTCGGAGGCGTGCGCGGTGCAGTGACCCTGGCCGGTGTGATGTCGGTGCCGTTGCTGCTGGCACCAGGTAAAGATTTTCCCGAGCGCGACCTGCTGATCTTTATTGCCGCCGGGGTGATCCTGCTGTCACTGGTCGCTGCTTGTATCGCTCTGCCGCTGCTCTTGCGTGGCGTTGAAAAAAGTCCGGATGAAAAGCGCCACAACGAAGTGCGCGAGGCCTGGAAAAAAACTGCAGTGGCGGCGATCCATGCCCTGGAGGCGGACGATCCCGCTGAAACCGCAACCCAGGACGCCGCCCAATCTGCCCTAGCCACTGAACTGAAAGCGCGGTTGATGTCGGAATACCGGCACCAATTGGACGTGTTCAATGACTCTGCCGAGGTTCAGGCTCTGGCGCAGCGGATGAACCAGCTTGAACGCAAATTGCGCTTAAAGGCTTTGCGGGCGCAGCGACTGGAGTTGTACAGCTTGAGTCGCCATCAGCAGATTGGTGATGACGTGCTCAGAGAGGTACTGGCTGACTTGGATATGAGTGAGGCAAATTTAGAGATAAATAAACTGTAACTGATGTATTACGTGCTTGCTCTCTAGGATGTCATTGTGCATGGGTAAAAAACTCTTTGTTTATATGTCATTTCATCAGGAGCTTAGGCAGTGTTTTTGGGAAGGGTAATATTAGTAAAGCCAAGCGCTTTGACAAACATGTGTTTGACGTCGCGAGCGGTTTGTTTTTTGTTGGTATGCCAATGGATACCCATGGTTGGGGCCGAAGGTGCCGCGTTATTGGCGTCTGTTCCGGTTTCGGACCAGGATTTGCCAGTGTTGGTTGGTGAGATTCGGATATTGCTATCTGTTTTGTCCGTGAATTTAATGTGAGTGTTAATGTGGGGTTGTAGTTTCTCGATATTATGTTTCACGAATTTCTTCTGTTCGTCACTCATGCCAAGCAGCGATACGGTGACAGTTGAGAGGTCTGGCCAGAGTTTAGCTGTTACCGCTGTTGCTTGTAACCGCGCAATGCTGTTTTCCAAGGATGGCAGCGGGCGTGGAGGATACATAAGTTTGAGTAATGCAATATCGCCTGCTGAAAGCTCATTGTTTTTAGGAATGGCCGGTGCGCCGTTTAAATCTTCCGAATCAAACTGATAATGCATAATTGACAATGGGTCATATGGCGTGAACATTGGGCCATTTCTTTGCCGCTTTACAGTATCCAAGACTGCACTCTGCATGATGTTTCGAGGGTCGTCAGATTCCTTGAAGCGCGCGAGCAGCGTTTCTTTATTGAAGGTTATAGAACGGTCGGGGTGTTGATGCTCGTGCAAGAATCCAATTGCATGTAAACCTTCATGTACCGCAGTAGCGATTACTTTCTCAGGCTCTCGATTAAAGTCCATAAAAAAAGTGAGTTTGTCGGGTGCGGCGTTTTTTGCGCTATTGCCGACGTACGACGAACCATTTTCACCTTTTTTTTCAGTAGGACCTATCCGAATATCTGCGTCAGGACCTGGGACATATTTGAAGGTGAGGTTGATGTGTGGAGTGAACTTGCCGAATCCTTGTTTTATAAGTTCCTCTTGGTCTTTAGTAGTTCCTTTGAAGGCAATGGTAACGGTTGAATGTTGTGGCCATCTCCGATGAGTCGCGCCAATGCCGCGCTTGTTTCTGATACGAGGTTTAGAGGTCTCTTGGGTCTCTTCAGTGGCGGCTGCATTGATGGGGGGAGTCGCTTGAGCGTTCACTTGCGTATAGTTCGTGCTGATCGAATTCATATAACTTGGCTCCTGAGTGGCGGTGCATGTTTTACGATGATTCAAATACGCAGTAGATGAACAATATGTTTATTGTTGTGCGAGTTCACAGAGTGTGTGGTTTACGTGAGGTACGGGTTCCATTAAGGGAGTTAGAAAGTGTTTCGTTAGTTCGTGACGGGGCTGGTGTTCAGGTATATCCAGATAAGACCTTCTGAAAATACTTGGCCAGTTTTCGGGCGGGGGGGCGGGCAGTATCTCGAGAGCAGTGTCAGGCCTGCACCCCATTGCGGGGTGCAGGCTGATGTGGCGTTATTGGTTGCGGGTGATAAACGCGTGAATTCGCTCAGCTGCTTCCACACATTCCGCCAGCGGAGCCACCAGCGCCATGCGAACGCGACCTGCACCAGGGTTGACCCCGCCCACTTCCCGCGACAGGTACGAGCCCGGCACCACGGTCACGTGCTCTTGCACGAACAAATCCCGGCAGAACGCGGCATCGTCGCCATTCACATTCGGCCACAGGTAGAAACCACCATCGGGGTGTTGCACATCCAGCACCGGCTTGAGGATCGCCAGCACAGCGTTGAATTTCTCGCGATACAAGTCACGATTGGCCAGCACGTGGGCTTCGTCCTGCCAGGCCGCAATGCTGGCCAGTTGCGTTTGTACCGGCATCGCGCAGCCATGGTAGGTGCGGTACAGCAGGAAGGCCTTGAGGATGTCCGCGTCGCCGGCCACAAAACCGGAGCGCAGGCCCGGCAGGTTGGAGCGTTTGGACAGGCTGTGGAACACCACGCAGCGCTTGAAGTCCTGGCGGCCCAGTTCGACACAGGCGCTCAGCAGGCCCGGCGGCGGGGTTTGTTCGTCGAAGTACAGCTCGCTGTAGCACTCGTCGGCGGCGATGACGAAGTCGTATTCGTCGGCCAGGGCGATCAGTTTTTTCAGGGTCTCGACCGGGATCAGCGCGCCGGTCGGGTTACCGGGGGAGCACAGGAACAGGATCTGGCAGCGTTTCCAGATATCCGGCGTCACAGCGTCGAAGTCCGGGTTGAAGCCGTTCTCATCCAGGCATGGCAGGTAATGCGGCTTGGCCCCGGCCAGGAACGCGGCGCCTTCGTAGATTTGGTAGAACGGGTTCGGGCTGACGACCAGCGCATCGTCGCCACGGTTGACCACGGTCTGGGTGAAGGCGAACAGCGCCTCGCGGGTGCCGTTGACCGGCAGGATATTGCGCGCCGGGTCGAGCCAGCCCTTGGGCACGTTGAAGCGACGTTCACACCAGGCGCCGATGGCCTCGCGCAGCGCCGGGATGCCCAGGGTGGTGGGGTACACCGCCATCTGGTCGAGGTTGCTGCTCAGTGCCTCGGCCACGAAGGTCGGGGATTTGTGCTTGGGCTCGCCGATGGACAGCGCAATCGGGCGCTTGTCCGGGTTCGGCGTGACGCTGCCCAGCAGTGCGCGCAGTTTCTCGAACGGGTAGGGTTGCAGCTGGTTCAGGGCGTTGTTCATGGGAATCTCGTGCAAGGCGTTAAAAACTGGAATGAGGTTTAGATCGTCAGGCGCGTCAGCTCGACGCCGGGTTCCTGAGTCACGCTCAACTGCTGCACGATGGCTTCCTGCAACCGCAGGCACAGCTCAGGATCGGACAGTGGCTGGTTGTCGGCGTCGGTAATAAAGAACACGTCTTCCACGCGCTCGCCGAGAGTCGCAATCTTGGCGTTCTGCAATGACAGGTCGAACTCCAGGAAGATCCCGCCGATACGTGCCAGCAGGCCCGGGCGGTCCGGCGCGCTGAGTTCCAGCACGGTGACCGGGCGCTGCGCGTCGTTGGAGATGGTCACCTGGGGCGCAAATGCAAAGTGCTTGAGCTGGCGCGGCACCCGGCGCTGGATGATGGTCGGGTAGTCGTCCGGGTTGCGCAGGGCCTCGGTGAGGCCTTCGCGGATCTTTTTCACCCGTGCCGGGTTGTCGCCGATGGACTCGCCTTCGGTGTCGAGCACGATATAGGTGTCGAGGGTGAACTGGCTGCTGGAAGTGATCACCCGGGCATCGTGGATGTTCAGGTTGAGCTGGTCCATGGCCGCCACGGTCACGGCGAAGAAGTCGTGCTGGTCGGGCGCATAGATGAAAATCTGCGTGCCGCCTTCGAATTCGCGTTGGGTGGTTTCCTTGATCAGTACCAGCGGGCCGCCATCGGCGGGCTGCTGCAGGATCGCGTCAGTGTGCCAGGCTACATCGCCGGCAGTGTGACGCAGGAAGTAATCATCACCCAATTGCGACCACAGCTGCTCGACGTCGTCTGGGTCGTTGCCGCCGCGCACCAGGATATCCAGCGCTGCGCTTTGGGTGCGGCGGATCTGCTCTTCGCGGTCCACCGGGTTTTCCAGGCCACGGCGCAGCGCACGCTTGGTCTCGGTGTACAGCTGGCGCAACAGGCTGGCGCGCCACGAGTTCCACAGCGTCGGGTTGGTGGCGTTGATGTCGGAGACGGTCAGCACGTACAGGTAGTCGAGGCGGGTTTCATCGCCGACCGCCTGTGCGAAGTCGTGGATCACCTGCGGGTCGGACAAGTCCTTGCGCTGGGCCGTGGTCGACATGACCAGATGGTTCTGCACCAACCAGACGATCAGGCGGCTGTCCCATTGCGGCAGTTGGTGGCGCTGGCAGAAGGCCTCCGCGTCGACCGCGCCGACTTCGGAGTGGTCGCCATGCCGGCCCTTGCCGATGTCGTGGTACAGGCCGGCCAGGTAGATCAGCTCGGGCTTGGGCAGTTTGGCCATGAGTTTGCTGGCTAGCGGGAATTTCTCTGACACTTGCGTGTACTGAAGCTTACGCAGGTGCTTGATCAGGTTCAGGGTGTGGGCGTCCACGGTATAGATGTGGAACAGGTCGTGCTGCATCTGACCGACGATAAAACCGAACTCCGGCAGATAACGCCCGAGGATGCCGTAACGGTTCATGCGCCGCAGGTTGCGGTGGATGCCGATCTTGCACTTGAACAGCTCGATGAACAGGCTGGTATTGCGGATATCGTTGCGGAAATCGTCGTCGATCAGGTGACGGTTCTCCCGCAGCAAGCGGATGGTGTCGGCGCGCACGCCTTTGATTTCCGGCTGCTGGGCCATCAGCACGAAGATTTCCAGCATGGCGAACGGCGTGCGGCGGAACACGTTGTCGTTGCGTGCCTCGATATAGCCGTCGTGCAGTTGGAAGCGCGAATTGATTGGCTGCGGCGGTGCTTCGTCTTCGGGGGCGAGGATCACTTCTTCGAAGTGCTGGATGATCAGGTCGCTGAGCTGGGCAATGCTCATGACCACCCGGTAGTACTGCTGCATGAAGCTTTCAATGCTGGTCTTGGCGTCTTCGCCTTCAAAGCCCAGCAGGGTGGCGATGGAGCGTTGATGGTCGAACAGCAGGCGGTCTTCGGAGCGGCCGGCGAGCATGTGCAGGGCGTAGCGCACTTTCCAGATGAATTCCTGGGATGAGGCCAACAGGGCGTTTTCGCTTTCTACCAGAAAGCCTTCGCCAGCCAGGGCGCGCAGGTTCAGGGTGCCGTACTGGCGACGGGCTACCCACAAAATCGTCTGGATGTCGCGCAGCCCGCCCGGCGAGCCTTTGACGTTGGGTTCCAGGTTGTATTCAGTGTCGTTGTACTTGTGGTGCCGGGTCTTCTGCTCGGCGCGCTTGGCCAGGAAGAACTCCTTGCTCGGCCACATATGCGCGGTGCTGGTGACTTCCAGCATGCGCTGGCGCAGGCGCTCGGGGCCCGCGATGGTGCGGCTTTCCATCAGGTTGGTGATTACGGTGAGGTCGGCGCGGGCCTCTTCGGCGCATTCGTCCACCGAGCGCACACTCTGGCCGACTTCAAGGCCGATGTCCCACAGCAGCGTCAGAAAACGCTCGATGGAATCGCGAAAGGTCTCATGGTCGGCGCTGTCCAGCAGGATCAGCAGGTCGATGTCGGAGTAGGGGTGCAGTTCGCCACGGCCATAGCCGCCGACGGCCACCAGGGCGATATCGGCGTCTTCACTCCAGTTGAACTGTTCCCAGGCCTTTTGCAGGATGTTGTCGACGAACCAGGCGCGGTCCTCGATCAGTCGGCGGATGTCCCGGCCGCTGCGAAAGCGCTCATCGAGCACCTCGCGGGCCTGGCGGATCGCTTTCTTGAAAGCGGCGATGGGGCTTGCCTTCAGGGCCAGTTCGGCCTGGAACTGGCCACGGTCGAAGAGTTCGGGATCCACCTGGGGCATCGATCGGCTTTCCTTTCTATCTATAGTCAGTCACAACACGCTGTGGGAAAACCTGGGCAACCTTCAAGCCGAAATGCGAGGGATCGTGTCGTCGGCGCGCAGGGTGAAGATCTCGTAGCCGGTTTCGGTGACCAGCAGGGTGTGTTCCCACTGGGCCGAGAGCTTGCGGTCCTTGGTGATGGCGGTCCAGCCGTCGCCCAGCACCTTGGTGTCGGCCTTGCCCTGGTTGATCATCGGCTCGATGGTAAAGGTCATGCCTGCCTTGAGCTCCATGCCGGTGCCGGCGCGGCCGTAGTGCAGGATCTGCGGTTCTTCATGGAATACGGTGCCGATGCCGTGGCCACAGAAATCACGTACCACCGAGAAACCGTTCTTTTCAGCGTGTTTCTGGATCACTTCACCGATATCGCCCAGGCGGCAGCCGGGCTTGACGATTTCGATGGCCTTGTACATGCATTCCTGGGTGACCTGGGACAGGCGCTCGGCCCAGACCGGCACGTTGCCGACGTGGAACATGCGGCTGGTGTCGCCGAAGTAGCGGTCCTTGATCACGGTGACGTCGATGTTAAGGGTGTCGCCGTCTTTCAGGGGTTTGTCGCACGGGATGCCGTGGCAGACCACGTGGTTGATCGAGGTGCAGATCGACTTGGGGAAGCCCTTGTAGTTGAGCGGGGCAGGGATAGCCTTCTGCACGTTGACGATGTAGTCGTGGCAGATCTGGTTCAGTTCTTCGGTGGTGACGCCGGGCTTGACGTGTTCAGCGATCATTTCCAGTACGTCGGCAGCCAATTTACCGGCAATGCGCATGCCGGCGATGTCTTCGGCGGTTTTCAAACTAACAGTCATACAGGCTCTCTCTAGCGCGGCGCGCTGAAATCAATACGGTTTACGGGCGCGCGACAAAAGGTTACAGAATTCGCACAAGCCCCAAAAAACGCGATTCTAACAGACGCGGGCGGCAAATCATGAGCCCCTGACGATCGCTTCTCTCTATGAGGTGGGGCTATATCCGCTCTATTCAAAGGGTTGCGCATCACTCGCGCACGCCAAATGTGATTGCGGGTTCCGTTTTCGCCCTTCGTGTGGTATAAAATGCGCCGCTTTCCGGGGATGCCCCGAAGAGCTTAAATCCACACACGTGTCGACACGATGACCTGGGTGCCGGAGGCCTTGATGCCGCTGGTTGGTCATTGGGATACGTGGAGGCCAAACCCGACTTATTAAGGAACTATCATGTCCCAAGTCAACATGCGCGATATGCTGAAGGCCGGTGTGCACTTCGGTCACCAGACCCGTTACTGGAACCCGAAAATGGGTAAGTACATTTTCGGCGCGCGTAACAAGATCCACATCATCAACCTTGAAAAAACCCTGCCAATGTTCAACGAAGCTCTGACTTTCGTAGAGCGCCTGGCCCAGGGCAAAAACAAGATTCTGTTCGTCGGCACCAAGCGTTCCGCTGGCAAGATCGTTGCTGAAGAAGCAGCACGTTGCGGTTCGCCGTACGTCGATCACCGCTGGTTGGGCGGCATGCTGACCAACTTCAAAACCATCCGTGCTTCCATCAAGCGTCTGCGTGACCTTGAAGTGCAAGCCGAAGACGGTACTTTCGCCAAGCTGACCAAGAAAGAAGCGCTGATGCGCTCCCGTGACCTGGAAAAGCTCGATCGTTCCCTGGGTGGTATCAAGGACATGGGCGGTCTGCCTGACGCACTGTTCGTTATCGACGTTGATCACGAGCGCATCGCGATCACCGAAGCCAACAAGCTGGGCATCCCTGTTATCGGCGTAGTCGATACCAACAGCAGCCCGGAAGGCGTTGACTACATCATCCCAGGCAACGATGACGCAATCCGCGCTATCCAGCTGTACATGGGTTCGATGGCTGACGCTGTAATCCGTGGTCGTAACCACGTTGCTGGTGGTACCGAGCAGTTCGTTGAAGAAGCTCCGGTAGCCGCAGCTGAGTAATTGACGCCCTGGCGTTGACTCAGTAAGCAAAAAGGGGGCTTGGCCCCCTTTTTGCCACCTCGAAAACCATTTGTGAGCGGCGCAGCTACATCATCTGTAACGTGCAGCGGCCTACAAGGGTGGTTCGGGAAGAATTGATCCCCCGTTCGATCGGGTGGAATGGTTGAAAACCTATCCAAGAGGAATTTGAAAATGGCAGCAATTACTGCAGCGTTGGTTAAAGAACTGCGTGAGCGTACCGGCGAAGGCATGATGGATTGCAAGAAAGCCCTGGAAAAGGCTGACGGCGACATCGAAAAAGCCATTGATGACATGCGTGCTTCCGGCGCCATCAAGGCTGCCAAGAAAGCAGGCAACGTAGCTGCTGAAGGCGCTATCGCTCTGAAAGAAGACGGCAAATCTGCCGTTCTGCTGGAAGTGAACTCGCAGACCGACTTCCTGGCTCTGCAGGACGACTTCAAGGCATTTGTTGCTGCCAGCGTTGAAAAAGCGTTCGCCGACAAACTGACTGACGTCGCTCCGTTGATCGAGGCTCAAGAAGCTGCTCGCCTGGTACTGGTCGGCAAAGTTGGCGAAAACGTCAACATTCGTCGCCTGGTGCGCGTTGAAGGTGATGTTGTTGGTGGTTACCTGCACGGCAACAAGATCGGTGTTGCAGTTGTCCTGAAAGGCGGCAACGTTGAACTGGCCAAAGACATCGCTATGCACGTAGCGGCCAGCAACCCTGAGTTCCTGCTGCCTTCGGAAGTTTCTGCCGAAGCCATCGAGCGCGAAAAAGCTGTGTTCCTGCAGCTGAACGAAGAAAAAATCAAAGGCAAGCCAGAAAACATTGTTGAGAACATGGTCAAAGGCCGTATCAGCAAGTTCCTGGCTGAAGCAAGCCTGGTTGAGCAGGCGTTCGTCAAGAACCCTGAAATCAAGGTTGGCGAACTGGCTAAGAAAGCCGGTGCTGAAATCGTTTCCTTCACTTACTTCAAAGTAGGCGAAGGCATCGAGAAGCCGGTCGACAACTTCGCTGAAGAAGTTGCTGCCCAGCTGGCTGCCGCCAAGCAATAAGACAGTTTTCAACTGTCGCCCGAAAGAGGCTGCCCGCTCACGCGCGCAGCCTCTTTTCAAATGGGCAGGCCGAATTTATTTGGCTTACCCTCGGAACTGGCTTACAAAGCCGTGTTCCGATGGCGCTGTGACAGCGTCCAGCTAGAGTGAACGCAAGCCGTAAACGGCTCGCCAAGAATTTTTAAAAATACGCCGCAGGAGAGATTCGCAATGGCTCAGCAGGGCAGTGGTTATCAGGCTCGCTATAAACGCATTCTACTCAAGCTCAGCGGCGAGGCCCTGATGGGCTCGGAAGAGTTCGGGATTGATCCCAAGGTGCTCGACCGCATGGCGCTGGAAGTCGGCCAATTGGTCGGCATCGGCGTACAAGTCGGCCTGGTGATCGGTGGCGGTAACCTGTTCCGTGGCGCGGCACTGAGTGCGGCCGGTATGGATCGGGTCACTGGCGACCACATGGGCATGCTGGCCACTGTGATGAACGCCCTGGCGATGCGTGATGCCCTGGAGCGTGCCAATATCTCGGCTATCGTGATGTCGGCTATTTCCATGGTAGGCGTGACCGATCACTATGATCGCCGCAAAGCCATGCGCCATTTGAACTCAAAAGAAGTGGTGATCTTCGCCGCCGGTACCGGTAACCCGTTCTTTACCACTGATTCCGCGGCGTGCTTGCGTGCCATTGAAATCGATGCTGATGTGGTACTGAAGGCGACCAAGGTAGATGGCGTGTACACCGCAGACCCATTCAAAGACCCGCATGCCGAGAAGTTCGATCATCTGACCTACGATGAAGTGCTGGATCGCAAGCTGGGTGTGATGGATCTGACGGCTATTTGCCTGTGCCGCGACCACAAGATGCCGCTGCGCGTATTTAATATGAACAAGCCCGGCGCCCTGCTGAATATCGTACACGGTGGCGCAGAAGGGACTCTGATCGAGGAAGGCCAACAATGATCAACGAAATCAAGAAAGACGCTCAAGAGCGTATGCAGAAATCCCTGGACTCCCTGAAACATGCATTTGGCCAGATCCGTACCGGCAAGGCCCACCCAAGCATCCTGGGTAGCGTGATGGTGCCTTACTACGGTGCTGACACCCCGCTGAGCGGTGTGGCCAACGTGACCGTGAAGGATTCGCGTACCCTGCAAGTTGTTGCCTTCGAGCGCAACATGCTCGGTGCTGTAGACAAGGCAATCCAGAGCGCGGGCCTGAACCTCAACCCGACCAACCTGGGTGAGTTGCTGTTGATCTCCATGCCAGCCCTGACTGAGGAAACCCGCAAGGGCTTCACCAAGCAGGCGCGTAGCGCAGCTGAAGATGCACGCGTTGCTGTGCGTAACATCCGTCGCGATGCCTTGGGTGACCTGAAGAAGTTGGTCAAGGACAAGGAAATCAGCGAAGACGAAGAACGTCGCGCCGTTGCCGATATCGAAAAGCTGACCAAGGACGCCGAGGCCCAGATCACCAAGGATACCGACGATAAAGAAAAGGACCTGATGGCCGTATAAGGGGTCAGGACGCCTTCATGGAAAAGACCAAGCAGACTGTACCCTCTGTGGTGCCGCGCCATGTCGCGATCATCATGGATGGGAATAATCGCTGGGCGAAGAAACGCTTTATGCCCGGTGTCGCCGGGCATAAAGCGGGTGTTGATGCGGTGCGGGCTGTGATTGAGGTGTGTGCCGAGGCCAAGGTCGAGGTGTTGACCTTGTTCGCCTTTTCCAGTGAAAACTGGCAGCGGCCTGCCGAAGAGGTCAGCGCCTTGATGGATCTGTTCTTCAAGGCGTTGCGTCGTGAGGCCAAGCGTCTTAACGACAACAATATCAGCCTGCGCATCATCGGTGATCGCTCGCGCTTCCACCCGGAACTGCAGGCGGCCATGCGCGAAGCCGAGGCCATCACGGCTGGCGCCAACCGTTTTGTGTTGCAGATCGCAGCCAATTACGGCGGCCAGTGGGATATCGCCCAAGCTGCGCAGCGGCTGGCTCGCGAAGTGCAGGCCGGTCATCTGCGGCCGGACGACATCACGCCTGAGCTGTTGCAAACCTGTCTGGTGACCGGCGACCTGCCGTTGCCAGACTTGTGCATCCGTACCGGCGGCGAGCATCGCATCAGCAACTTCCTCTTGTGGCAGTTGGCCTACACCGAGCTGTACTTCTCCGACCTGTTCTGGCCGGACTTCAAACACGATGCCATGCGCACCGCGCTGGCCGATTTCGCTTCCCGCCAACGTCGCTTCGGTAAAACGAGCGAGCAGGTCGAAGCTGGAGCCCGGGTTTAAATGCTTAAACAACGAATCATCACAGCACTGATCCTGTTGCCGATCGCCTTGTGTGGGTTTTTCCTGCTCGACGGTTCCGGTTTTGCCCTGTTTATTGGCCTGGTTGTAACCCTTGGTGCCTGGGAATGGGCGCGATTGGCAGGGTTCAACGCACAGTTGCCACGCGTGGCGTATGCCGCAGTGGTGGCGGTGTTGCTGTTTCTCATGCATACCCTGTCGAGCATCATCGTCCCTTGGGTGCTGGGCGCTGCGGTGCTGTGGTGGGCGCTTGCGACCTATCTGGTGCTGACGTTCCCGCGCAGCAGTGGGCATTGGTCCAGTGTGGCCAGCAAGTTGGTGATTGGCTTGTTGATTCTGTTGCCTGCCTGGCAAGGCTTGGTGGAGATCAAGAATGCGCCGATGGGCAATTGGCTGATCATGGCGGTGATGGTGCTGGTGTGGGGCGCGGATATCGGCGCCTACTTCTCGGGTCGGGCATTCGGCAAGCGCAAGCTGGCGCCGGCGGTCAGTCCGGGCAAGAGTTGGGAAGGGGTGTACGGCGGTCTGGCATTGACCCTGCTGATCACCTTGGTGGTCGGCGTTGTACGGGATTGGTCGGTCACGGACATCTTCCTCGCCCTGCTGGGCACGGCCATCGTCGTCTTTATTTCGGTTGTGGGCGATCTCACCGAAAGCATGTTCAAGCGCCAGGCCGGGATCAAGGACAGCAGTAACCTGCTGCCGGGCCACGGCGGGGTGCTGGACCGTATCGACAGCCTTACCGCTGCCATCCCGATCTTTGCCGTGCTGTTGTGGATGACTGCTTCGTGAGCCGTCTGCAACAAGTGACCGTGCTCGGTGCAACTGGCTCGGTAGGGTTGAGCACCCTTGACGTGATCGCACGTCACCCTGACCGCTATCAAGTGTTTGCCCTGACCGGATTCACCCGCCTGAGCGAATTGCTGGCGTTGTGTGTACGCCACGTGCCGCGTTTTGCGGTAGTGCCTGAAGCGGCAGCGGCGCGCAGTCTGCAGGATGACTTGCGGGCTGCCGGGCTGGCCACTCAGGTGCTGGTGGGCGAGGAGGGGTTGCGCCAGGTCTCGGCCGATGCGCAAGTCGATACAGTGGTTGCCGCTATCGTCGGTGCCGCGGGCTTGCGCCCAACCTTGGCTGCCGTTGATGCGGGCAAAAAAATCCTGCTGGCCAATAAAGAAGCGCTGGTGATGTCCGGTGCACTCTTTATGCAGGCGGTGCGTAAAAGCGGTGCCGTGCTGCTGCCTCTGGACAGTGAGCACAACGCAATCTTCCAGTGCATGCCCGGTGACTATGCCCGTGGCTTGAGCCAGGTTGGCGTGCGTCGGATTCTGCTCACGGCCTCCGGTGGTCCTTTTCGACAAACTCCGCTGGCAGACCTGGAGCAGGTGTCTCCGGATCAGGCGTGCGCTCATCCGAACTGGTCCATGGGGCGCAAGATCTCCGTGGATTCGGCCAGCATGATGAACAAGGGTCTGGAGTTGATCGAGGCCTGCTGGTTGTTCGACGCACGGCCGGACCAGGTTGAGGTGGTCATTCACCCGCAAAGCGTGATTCATTCGCTGGTCGACTATGTGGACGGTTCGGTATTGGCCCAGTTGGGCAATCCCGATATGCGCACGCCGATCGCCAACGCCCTGGCCTGGCCGGAGCGGATTGATTCCGGTGTGGCGCCTCTGGACCTGTTTGCAGTCGCTCGCCTGGACTTTGAAGCACCGGACGAGCAGCGCTTTCCTTGTCTGCGCTTGGCGCGACACGCGGCAGAGGCGGGTAACAGTGCGCCGGCGATGCTCAATGCAGCTAACGAGGTGGCCGTGGCGGCGTTTCTCGAACGGCGCATCCGCTTTCCGCAGATCGCGAGTATTATCGAGGACGTCCTGAGTCTTGAGCCTGTGGTGGCTGTGAATGACCTTGGGGCAGTATTTGAGGCGGACTCCAAGGCGCGGACCTTGGCCGAGCATTGGTTGAGCCGCAACACGCGTTAGTCTGTGGGCGCGTTTGAGCCTTCAGGCACTGGATTGGAATGCGGAGAAATTAGATGAGTGCGCTTTACATGATTGTCGGCACCCTGGTTGCTCTGGGTGTGCTGGTCACCTTCCACGAATTCGGCCACTTCTGGGTGGCGCGTCGTTGCGGCGTCAAGGTACTGCGTTTTTCCGTCGGTTTCGGCATGCCGCTGGTTCGCTGGCACGACCGTCATGGTACGGAGTTCGTGATTGCGGCCATCCCGTTGGGTGGCTACGTCAAGATGCTCGATGAGCGCGAAGGCGAAGTGCCGGCTGACCAATTGGATCAATCCTTCAATCGCAAGACCGTTCGTCAGCGTATCGCTATCGTTGCTGCTGGCCCGATCGCCAACTTCCTGTTGGCAATGTTCTTCTTCTGGGTCTTGGCCATGCTCGGCAGCGAGCAGGTGCGTCCAGTCATCGGCGCGGTCGAGGCAGACAGTATTGCGGCCAAGGCAGGTCTGGTTGCCGGCCAGGAAATTGTTTCTATAGATGGCGAGCCGACCACCGGGTGGGGCGCGGTCAATCTGCAACTGGTGCGCCGCTTGGGTGAAAGCGGCACCGTCAATGTCGTGGTGCGTGAGCAGGATTCCAATGCTGAAACCCCGCGTTCGTTGGCCTTGGACCAGTGGCTCAAAGGCGCTGATGAGCCTGATCCGATCAAATCCCTGGGTATCCGTCCGTGGCGTCCTGCGCTGCCTCCGGTGCTTGCCGAGCTGGATCCGAAGGGCCCGGCCCAGGCCGCAGGCCTGAAAACCGGCGATCGCCTGCTGGCCCTCGATGGCCAGGCGCTGGGGGAATGGCAACAAGTGGTCGATCTGGTGCGTGTACGCCCTGATACCAAAATTGTGCTGAAAGTTGAGCGCGATGGTGCTCAAATCGACGTCCCCGTGACCCTGGCGGTACGTGGCGAAGCCAAGGCGGCCGGGGGTTACCTGGGTGCTGGCGTCAAGAGCCCCGAGTGGCCGCCATCGATGGTGCGTGAGGTCAGTTTCGGGCCGTTGGCGGCAATTGGCGAGGGTGCAAAACGCACCTGGACCATGAGTGTGCTGACCCTCGAATCCCTCAAGAAAATGTTGTTCGGCGAGCTCTCGGTAAAAAACTTGAGTGGACCGATAACCATTGCTAAAGTGGCGGGCGCTTCTGCCCAGTCGGGTGTCGCGGATTTCCTGAATTTCCTGGCTTATCTGAGTATTAGCCTGGGTGTTCTGAATTTGCTGCCCATTCCTGTATTGGATGGGGGGCATCTGTTGTTTTATCTGGTCGAGTGGGTGCGTGGTCGCCCCTTGTCGGATCGGGTGCAGGGTTGGGGGATACAGATCGGTATCAGTTTGGTGGTCGGGGTGATGTTGTTAGCCCTTGTCAACGATCTGGGTCGACTGTAACGCTTCGCTGAATTGCGAATCTGCCGCATTTTGCGGCAGTTTGTTTATTGCCAGTTGGAATAAGAAAGGACTTCATGAAACGTCTGCTGCTAACTGCGGTTCTCACCGTATTGATGATCGCCGAAGTTCACGCCGAGTCCTTCACCATCTCCGATATTCGCGTCAACGGCCTCCAGCGGGTTTCCGCGGGTAGCGTCTTTGGTGCGTTACCGTTGAACGTCGGTGAACAGGCTGATGACCGTCGCCTGGTGGAATCCACTCGTGCGCTGTTCAAAACCGGTTTCTTTCAAGACATCCAACTGGGGCGCGAAGGTAACGTCCTGGTCATCACTGTTGTCGAGCGACCTTCCGTCGCCAGTATCGAGATCGAGGGCAACAAGGCGATCTCTACTGAAGACCTCATGAAGGGCCTCAAGCAATCCGGCCTGGCCGAGGGCGAGATCTTCCAGCGTGCCACCCTTGAAGGTGTACGTAACGAACTGCAGCGTCAGTACGTTGCCCAGGGTCGCTACTCCGCGACCGTGGAAACGGAAGTGGTCCCGCAGCCTCGTAACCGTGTCGGCCTGAAGGTCAATATCAACGAAGGCACCGTGGCGGCCATTCAGCACATCAACGTGGTGGGCAACACCAAGTTTGCTGATGAAGACCTGATCGACCTGTTCGAGCTCAAGACCACCAACTGGCTGTCGTTCTTCAAGAACGATGACAAGTACGCCCGTGAGAAACTCTCCGGTGACCTGGAGCGTCTGCGTTCGTACTACCTGGACCGTGGCTATATCAATATGGATATCGCTTCGACCCAGGTGTCCATCACCCCGGACAAGAAGCACGTCTACATCACCGTCAACGTCAACGAAGGCGAGAAATACAAGGTTCGTGACGTCAAGCTGAGCGGCGACTTGAAAGTGCCTGAAGACCAGGTCAAGGCCCTGCTGCTGGTTCAGAAAGACCAAGTGTTCTCGCGCAAGCTGATGACCACCACGTCCGAACTGATCACCCGTCGCCTGGGTAACGAAGGCTATACCTTCGCCAACGTCAACGGCGTACCGACCCCGCACGATGATGACCACACTGTGGACATCACCTTCGTGGTTGACCCAGGCAAGCGTGCCTACGTGAACCGCATCAACTTCCGTGGCAACACCAAGTCTGCGGACGAAGTGCTGCGCCGTGAAATGCGCCAGATGGAAGGTGGCTGGGCGTCGACGTACCTGATCGACCAGTCCAAGACCCGTCTTGAACGCCTGGGCTTCTTCAAGGAAGTCAACGTCGAAACCCCGGCTGTACCGGGCGTGGATGACCAGGTTGACGTGAATTACGCCGTAGAGGAACAAGCGTCGGGTTCCATCACCGCCAGCGTCGGTTTTGCGCAGAGCGCGGGCCTGATCCTGGGTGGGTCCATCACCCAGAACAACTTCCTCGGTACCGGTAATCGTGTCTCCATCGGCCTGACCCGCAGCGAATACCAGAGCCGCTATAACTTCGGTTATACCGACCCCTACTGGACTGCTGACGGTGTGAGCCTGGGCTACAACGCCTTCTACCGCACCACCGACTACAAAGACCTCGATGTTGACGTTGCAAGCTATGCGATCGACAGCCTCGGCGCGGGTGTCAACGTTGGCTACCCGATCAGCGAAACCTCGCGTCTGACCTTCGGCCTGACCGCGCAGCAGGATGAGATCAAGACCGGTGTCTACACCGTGGACGAAATCTTCGACTTCACCCGTCGTGAAGGTGACAAGTTCCTGAACTTCAAGGCGTCTGCCGGCTGGTCCGAGTCGACCCTGAACAAAGGTGTACTGGCGACCCGTGGTCACTCCCAGAGCCTGACCTTGGAAACCACCACGCCGGGCAGCGACCTGTCGTTCTTCAAACTCGACTACCGTGGCCAGTTGTTCCAGCCGCTGAGCGATAACTACACCATGCGCCTGCACACTGAGCTGGGTTATGGCGATGGTTATGGTTCGACCAACGGCTTGCCGTTCTATGAGAACTACTACGCCGGTGGTTTTAACTCGGTACGTGGCTTCAAGGACAGCACCTTGGGCCCGCGTGGTACGCCGAGCCGTGGTGCAGGTGTGACCGGTAACTCGGGCACTGTCGTCGACTCGGACGATGACCCGCTGCCATTCGGTGGTAACGTGTTGATCCAGGGTGGTGCGGAAATTCTGTTCCCGCTGCCGTTCGTCAAAGATCAGCGATCCCTGCGTACTTCGGTCTTCTGGGACGTGGGTAACGTGTTCGACTCCAAGTGTGAGCAGATCACCAACCCAAGCGGCGTGAAGTCCAAGACTCAATGCAACGACGTGAGCCTCAGCAACCTGGCGAGCTCCGTGGGTGTAGGCGTGACATGGGTGACTGCGCTTGGCCCGTTGAGCTTTGCTCTGGCCATGCCGATCAAGAAACCGGATAACGCTGAAACCCAGATTTTCCAATTCTCCCTCGGCCAGACGTTCTAAGCGTCTGACCCAAGATAACGACAACGGATTCTGTAGGAGTACATCGTGCGTAAGTTGACTCAATTGGTTCTGCTGGCCACCGTGCTGGTAACCACCCCGGCCTTCGCCGAAATGAAAATCGCCGTCCTGAACTATCAGATGGCATTGCTGGAGTCCGACGCGGCCAAGAAATACGCCGTGGATGCCGAGAAGAAATTCGGTCCGCAACTGACCAAGCTCAAGACACTGGAAAGCAGCGCCAAGGGCATCCAGGATCGTCTGGTAGCCGGTGGCGATAAAATGCAGCAAGGCGAGCGCGAGCGCCTGGAGCTTGAATTCAAGCAAAAGGCCCGCGACTACCAGTTCCAATCCAAGGAACTGAACGAAGCCAAGGCTGTTGCCGACCGTGAAATGCTCAAGCAGCTCAAGCCGAAACTCGACAGCGCTGTGGAAGAAGTCATCAAGAAAGGTGCCTTTGACCTGGTGTTCGAGCGTGGCGCAGTGATCGACGTCAAGCCTCAATACGACATCACCCGTCAGGTGATCGAGCGCATGAATCAGCTGAAGTAAGCCATGACCGCGACTATCAAGCTCGGCGAGTTGGCCGAGTTCCTGGGGGCCACCTTGCGTGGCTCCCAGGAGAAGGAAATCACTGGGCTAGCCACCTTGCAGGAGGCTGGCCCAGCTCAGTTGAGCTTCCTCGCAAACCCTCAATACCGTAAATACCTCGTCGACAGCCAAGCCGCAGCCGTATTGCTCAAGGCTGCTGACGCCGAAGGGTTTGCCGGGGATGCGCTGGTGGTAGCTG
Organism: Pseudomonas arvensis; assembly: GCF_056688935.1. Taxonomy (NCBI): domain Bacteria; kingdom Pseudomonadati; phylum Pseudomonadota; class Gammaproteobacteria; order Pseudomonadales; family Pseudomonadaceae; genus Pseudomonas; species Pseudomonas arvensis. The sequence continues at coordinate 1,401,556 of NZ_CP162038.1, forward strand.
ATCCGTACCTGGCTTATGCGCAGGTGTCGCACCTGTTCGATCCGAAACCCAAGGCAGCCAGCGGTATTCACCCGTCGGCGGTGATCGCCGATGATGCCCAGGTTGATCCTGGTGCGAGCATTGGCGCCTTTGCGGTGATCGAGAGTGGTGCGCGCATTGCGGCCGGTGTAACCGTTGGTGCGCATTGCTTTATTGGTGCGCGCTGTGAAATCGGTGCCGATGGCTGGCTGGCACCGCGCGTGACCCTGTACCACGATGTGCGTATCGGTGAGCGTGTGGTCATTCAGTCAGGTGCTGTGATCGGCGGGGAGGGCTTCGGTTTTGCCAACTCCAAAGGTATCTGGAACAAGATTGCCCAGGTCGGCGGCGTTTTGATCGGCGACGACGTGGAAATCGGTGTCAACACAGCTGTCGATCGCGGGGCCTTGGCCGATACCGTGATCGGCAACGGTGTGAAGCTCGACAACCAGATCCAGATTGCCCACAACGTGCAGATTGGCGATCACACCGCCATGGCGGCGTGCGTGGGGATTTCCGGCAGCACCAGGATCGGTAAGCATTGCATGCTTGCCGGTGGCGTCGGGCTGGTGGGGCATATCGATATTTGCGACAACGTTTTCATCACCGGCATGACCATGGTGACCCACTCGATTACCGAGCCTGGGGCCTATTCATCCGGTACCGCCATGCAGCCTGCGGCTGAATGGCGCAAGAGTGCAGCACGGTTGAGGCAGCTCGACGACATGGCTCGACGTCTCAAACAGCTGGAAAAGCGTGTTGGGGACGTGACCCCTGGCGGTAATGCTTCATCAGAAGGCTGATACCATTTCCATATCAAGTGTGCACAGCCGCTAGACTTGCCTCCTTGATTTGCTAGCGGGGCGTGCGTTTAGTCGCCCGCCCCCAATCTTTATTACAGGCTTCCCCCCGAAATGATGGACATCAACGAGATTCGCGAATACCTGCCTCACCGTTACCCGTTCCTGCTGGTGGACCGCGTAGTGGACCTCAATGTTGAGGAAAAGCGCATTCGTGCCTACAAGAATGTCAGCATCAACGAACCGTTCTTCAATGGTCACTTTCCCGCGCATCCCATCATGCCGGGCGTGTTGATCATCGAAGCGATGGCCCAGGCTGCCGGTATCCTTGGTTTCAAAATGCTTGACCTCAAGCCTGCCGACGGCACGCTTTACTATTTCGTGGGCTCCGACAAGTTGCGTTTCCGCAATCCGGTCACCCCGGGTGACCAGTTGATCCTGGAAGCCAAGTTCATCAGCTGCAAGCGCCAGATCTGGAAGTTCGAATGCCAGGCCTCGGTGGACGGCAAGCCGGTGTGCTCTGCCGAGATCATCTGTGCGGAACGCAAACTATGAGTTTGATTGACCCTCGCGCAATCATCGATCCGTCGGCCGTTCTGGCCGCCGACGTTGAGGTCGGCCCTTGGTCGATCATCGGCGCAGGTGTGGAAATCGGCGAGGGGACTGTCATCGGGCCGCACGTGATCCTCAAAGGTCCGACCCGCATTGGCAAACACAATCGCATCTACCAGTTTTCCTCGGTAGGCGAAGACACCCCGGACATGAAGTACAAGGGTGAAGAGACACGCTTGGTAATCGGTGATCACAACATCATCCGTGAAGGCGTGACCATTCACCGTGGCACCGTGCAGGATCGTGCCGAGACCACTCTGGGTGATCACAACCTGGTCATGGCTTATGCCCATATCGGCCACGACAGCGTGATCGGCAACCACTGCATCCTGGTCAACAACACGGCGTTGGCTGGCCATGTGCACGTTGACGATTGGGCGATCTTGTCTGGTTTCACCCTGGTGCATCAGTATTGCCATATCGGCGCCCACAGTTTTTCTGGCATGGGCACCGCCATTGGCAAGGATGTCCCTGCGTTTGTCACGGTGTTCGGCAACCCCGCCGAAGCCCGCAGCATGAACTTCGAAGGCATGCGCCGTCGTGGCTTCAGCGAAGAGGCCATCCATGCCCTGCGCCGTGCCTACAAGGTGGTTTACCGCCAGGGGCTGACGGTTGACCAGGCGTTGGCCCAACTGACCGAGCCGGCAGCGTTGTTCCCGGAAGTCGCGGTGTTCCGTGATTCGATCCAGGCATCGACCCGCGGCATCACCCGCTGATCATGGCCAATCTGCGTATTGCGCTGGTGGCCGGAGAAGCTTCCGGCGATATTCTGGGCGCAGGTCTTATGCGGGCCCTCAAGGCCCAGCATCCGGCGGTGGAGTTAATTGGCGTCGGTGGTCCGCTGATGCAGGCTGAAGGCCTTGTGTCCTACTTTCCCATGGAGCGCCTGTCGGTCATGGGGTTGGTGGAAGTGCTGGGTCGCCTGCGTGAGCTGTTGGCGCGCCGCAAGCTGCTGATTCAGACCCTGATCGAAGAAAAGCCCGACGTCTTCATCGGAATCGACGCGCCGGACTTCACCCTCAATATCGAACTCAAGTTGCGTCAGGCCGGGATCAAGACCGTGCATTACGTCAGCCCCTCCGTGTGGGCATGGCGACAGAAACGTGTGCTGAAGATCCGTGAAGGCTGTGACCTGATGTTGACCCTGCTGCCGTTCGAGGCCAGGTTCTACGAAGAACAGGGCGTGCCGGTGCGGTTTGTCGGGCATACCCTGGCGGACGACATCCCGTTACAGGCGGACCGTGCAGCGGCCCGCGCGCAGTTGGGCTTGCCCGATGGCCCGCTTGTCGCGTTGATGCCGGGCAGTCGGGGTGGCGAAGTCGGCCGGCTGGCCAGCGTGTTCTTCGATGCCGCCGAACGCCTGCAAGCCTTGAAGCCGGGTGTGCGTTTCGTACTGCCCTGTGCCAGCCCGCAGCGCCGTGCGCAGATCGAAACGCTGCTGGAAGGTCGCAACCTGCCGTTGACCCTGCTCGATGGCCAATCGCACCTGGCCCTGGCGGCCTGCGATGCGGTGCTGATTGCCTCAGGCACGGCCACCCTGGAAGCCTTGCTCTACAAGCGTCCGATGGTCGTGGCGTATCGCCTGGCGGCGCTGACCTTCTGGATTCTCAAGCGCATGGTCAAAAGTCCCTACATTTCTTTGCCCAACTTGCTGGCCCAACGCCTGTTGGTGCCGGAGTTGTTGCAGGACGATGCAAAACCCGAGGCCTTGGCACAGACACTGCTGCCATTGATCGATGGCGGCGAAGAACAGACTCGAGGGTTTGATGAGATTCATCGCACCCTGCGCCGTGACGCATCGAACCAGGCGGCGGATGCCGTATTGACCTTGATCGGCCACAAACAGGAAGCTTTATGAGTACGCAAATGGGCCTGGATTTCAGCCTCGTTGCCCAAGCCGACGAACTGGTGGCCGGTGTTGACGAAGTAGGGCGCGGCCCCCTGTGCGGCGCTGTGGTCACGGCAGCGGTGATTCTTGACCCGAACCGTCCGATCCTCGGCCTGAATGATTCGAAGAAGCTCACCGAAGCGCGCCGCGAAAAGCTCTACGACGAGATCTGTGAGAAAGCCCTGAGCTGGCATATTGCCCGGGCCGAAGTCGAGGAAATCGACGAGTTGAACATCCTTCACGCCACCATGCTCGCCATGCAGCGTGCCGTCGAAGGCCTGCACATCACGCCCAAGCTCGCGATGATCGACGGCAACCGCTGCCCTAAACTGGCGATGGCGGCCGAGGCGGTGGTCAAGGGTGACAGCAAGGTCCCGGCCATCGCCGCGGCTTCGATCCTGGCCAAGGTCAGCCGTGACCGGGAAATGGCGGCGTTCGAGTTGATCTACCCTGGCTACGGCATCGGTGGGCATAAGGGCTATCCGACGCCCGTTCATCTGGAAGCCCTGGCCCGGCTCGGTCCCACGCCGATCCACCGCCGCTCGTTTGCCCCGGTACGCCTGGCTTACGAGGCGCGGGAGAGTCTCAGCGAGGTGTAGTCGCGAGGCTGATGTTTTTGCCAAGGCCCGGTACAATCCGGGCCTTGTTGTTTCCACGTATAAGACAGGATCACTATGCCGGCTTCATTCGTTCACCTGCGCCTGCACACTGAGTACTCCCTGGTCGACGGCCTGGTACGGATCAAACCCCTGGTCAAAACCCTGGTGGGCATGAACATGCCAGCGGTGGCGGTGACCGATCAGAACAACATGTGTTCCCTGGTCAAGTTCTACAAGAACGCGATGGGCGCCGGCATCAAGCCCATCTGCGGCGCCGACCTGTGGTTGTCCAATAAAGATCCGGATAACGCGCTGAGCCGCATCAGCCTGCTGGCGATGAACGGCGTCGGTTATCGCAACCTCACGGAACTGATCTCCCGCGGCTTTATCGATGGCCAGCGCAACGGTTCGATCATTATCGAACGTGAATGGGTCGCCGAGGCCAGCGAAGGCCTGATCATGCTGTCGGCCGCTAAAGAGGGTGAGATTGGTCTTGCGCTGCTGGGCGGCAACCCCCAGGAAGCCGAAGTGCTGGCCAAGGAGTGGATGCAGGTCTTTCCCGACCGTTTCTACCTGGAAGTGCAGCGCACCAATCGCCCCAATGATGAAGAGCACCTGCACGCCGCGGTAGCCCTGGCCGATAAGCTGGGCGCGCCACTGGTTGCTACCAACGATGTGCGCTTTATCAAGAAGGAAGATTTCGAAGCCCACGAAACTCGGGTATGTATCGGCGAAGGCCGGGCCCTGGATGACCCGCGTCGCTCGAAAAACTACAGCGAAGAGCAATACCTCAAAAGCGCCGACGAGATGGCCGAGCTGTTCAGCGACCTGCCCGAGGCCCTGGAAAACTCCGTCGAGATTGCCAAGCGCTGCAACATTGAAGTGAAGCTGGGCAAGCACTTCCTGCCCAACTTTCCGATCCCCGATGGCATGACCATCGATGAGTATTTCCGCAAGGTGTCGTTCGATGGCCTGGAAGAGCGGCTCACCGTGCTGCTGCCCAAGGACACCACCGAGGACTATGAAGCCAAGCGCCAGGTGTATGTCGACCGGCTCAATTTCGAGCTGGATATCATCATCCAGATGGGGTTCCCCGGTTACTTCCTGATCGTAATGGACTTTATCCAGTGGGCTAAAAGCAACGGCGTGCCCGTCGGCCCTGGCCGTGGGTCGGGCGCCGGCTCGCTGGTGGCCTATGTACAGAAGATCACCGACCTCGACCCCCTGGAATATGACCTGCTGTTCGAACGGTTCCTCAACCCGGAACGGGTTTCCATGCCCGACTTCAACGTCGACTTCTGCATGGACGGTCGCGACCGTGTGATCGAATACGTGGCCGAGAAATATGGCCGCAATGCCGTCAGCCAGATCATTACCTTCGGTTCCATGGCCGCCAAAGCGGTTATCCGCGACGTGGCGCGAGTGCAGGGCAAGTCCTACGGCCTGGCCGACCGCCTGTCGAAGATGATCCCGTTCGAAGTCGGCATGACCCTGGAAAAGGCCTACGAGCAGGAAGAAATTCTGCGTGACTTCATCAAGATCGATGAAGAAGCCGCTGAAATCTGGGACATGGCCCGCAAGCTCGAAGGCGTGGTGCGTAACGTTGGTAAACACGCGGGTGGCGTGGTAATTGCGCCGACCAAGCTCACTGACTTTTCGCCGATCTATTGCGACGAAGAGGGCGGCGGCCTGGTGACCCAGTTCGACAAGGACGACGTGGAGGCGGCTGGCCTGGTGAAGTTCGACTTCCTCGGCCTGCGGACGCTGACCATCATCGACTGGGCGCTCAAGACCATCAACCGCGAGCGCGCCAAGGTCGACGAAGAGCCGCTGGATATTGCGTTCATCCCACTGGACGACAAGCCGACGTACCAGTTGCTGCAAAAAGCTGAAACGACCGCAGTGTTCCAGCTTGAGTCGCGGGGCATGAAAGAGCTGATCAAAAAGCTCAAGCCCGACTGCCTGGAAGACTTGATCGCACTGGTGGCCCTGTTCCGTCCGGGCCCACTGCAATCGGGCATGGTTGACGACTTCATCAACCGTAAGCACGGCCGCGCCGAATTGGCGTACCCGCACTCCGACTATCAGTACGAAGGCCTCAAGCCCGTACTGGCGCCGACCTACGGCATCATCCTGTACCAGGAACAGGTGATGCAGATCGCCCAGGTCATGGCGGGCTACACCCTCGGCGGCGCGGACATGCTGCGTCGAGCCATGGGTAAAAAGAAACCCGAGGAAATGGCCAAGCAGCGCGGCGGTTTCATTGAAGGTTGCGCCACCAACAATATCGATGCCGATCTGGCCGGTAACATTTTCGACCTGGTGGAAAAATTCGCCGGTTATGGCTTCAACAAATCCCACTCCGCCGCCTACGGCCTGGTGTCGTACCAGACCGCGTGGCTGAAAGCCCACTACCCGGCGCCGTTCATGGCGGCGGTACTCTCGGCGGATATGCACAACACCGACAAGGTCGTGACCTTGATCGAGGAAGTGCGCACCATGAAGCTGCGCCTCGATGCACCGGACGTGAACGCCTCGGAGTTCAAGTTCACGGTGAACGACGAAGGCCGCATCATTTACGGCCTGGGCGCGATCAAGGGCGTGGGCGAAGGCCCGGTGGAGGCGATCACCGAAGCGCGTCAGGACGGGCCGTTCAAGGACCTGTTCGACTTCTGCGCAAGGGTTGACCTCAAGCGTATCAACAAGCGAACCCTTGATGGCTTGATCCGCAGCGGCGCGCTGGACCGTCTTGGCCCGTACTTCCACGACGAGCCGAAAGCCTACCAGGCGAATATCGACCGCAACCGCGCGGTGCTGCTGACCGCCATGGAGGAAGCGATCAAGGCTGCCGAACAGACTGCCCGCACCCATGACAGCGGCCATGCCGACCTGTTTGGCGGGTTGTTCGTCGAAGAAGACGCGGACGTGTACGGCAACCACCGCAAGGCCAAGGAATTGACCCTCAAGGAACGTCTCAAGGGTGAAAAAGACACCTTGGGCCTTTACCTCACCGGTCACCCGATTGACGAATACGAAGGCGAGATCCGCCGTTTCGCCCGCCAGCGCATCATCGACCTGAAACCGGCGCGGGACACCCAAACCGTCGCGGGCATGATCATCGCCCTGCGGGTGATGAAAAATAAGAAGGGCGACAAGATGGGTTTCATCACCCTCGACGACCGTTCGGGGCGCATCGAGGCGTCGCTGTTTGCCGACGCCTTCCATTCGGCGCAATCGCTGCTGCAGACCGATGCCATGGTGGTGGTGGAGGGGGAGGTCAGCAACGATGACTTCTCCGGTGGCCTGCGCCTGCGTATCAAGCGGGTAATGAGCATGGAAGATGCACGTACCAACCTGGCTGAAAGCCTGCGTTTGAAGGTCAAGACCGAGGCGCTCAAGGGCGATCAGCTACGCTGGTTGGGCGACCTGCTCAAGCGCCACCGTGGCGCATGCCCGGTGACCATGGAGTACACCGGCAATGACGCCAAGGCCATGTTGCAGTTCGGCGAGACCTGGCGAATTGATCCTGCTGATGGCTTGATTCAAGCTTTGCGTGACCAGTTCGGCCGAGACAACGTCTTCCTCCAATACCGCTGACGGTCAGCACGTCTGACCTCGGCTGAACATTTAATCTCGACCTGAACGCGCCTCTCCCTTAAGGTAGGGCGCGAACAGACAACCGGCTGGCCAGGCACGCCCTGGCCGTCGACCCAAGACGGACGCTTATGAACCCGAATTTTCTTGATTTCGAACAGCCGATCGCTGACCTGCAAGCCAAGATCGAAGAGCTGCGCCTGGTCGGCAATGACAATTCGCTGAATATCGGCGATGAGATCGCCCGCCTGCAAGACAAGAGCAGCACCCTTACCGAAGACATCTTCGGCAAGCTGACCAGTTGGCAGATCGCGCGCCTGGCCCGCCACCCGCGCCGTCCATACACCCTGGACTACATTCAGCACATCTTCACCGAGTTCGACGAGCTGCATGGCGACCGCCACTTCTCCGACGACGCGGCCATCGTGGGCGGTATCGCTCGCCTGGACGACCAGCCGGTGATGGTGATCGGTCACCAGAAAGGCCGTGAAGTGCGCGAGAAAGTCCGCCGCAACTTTGGCATGCCGCGTCCGGAAGGCTACCGCAAGGCATGCCGCCTGATGGAAATGGCCGAGCGTTTCAAAATGCCGATCCTGACCTTCATTGACACGCCGGGTGCCTACCCAGGTATCGACGCTGAAGAGCGCAACCAGAGCGAAGCGATTGCCTGGAACCTGCGTGTCATGTCCCGCCTGAAGACCCCGATCATCGCCACCGTGATTGGTGAAGGTGGTTCCGGCGGTGCACTGGCCATTGGCGTGTGCGACCAACTGAACATGTTGCAATATTCGACCTACGCGGTGATCTCCCCCGAAGGTTGTGCCTCGATCCTGTGGAAAACCGCGGAAAAGGCGCCGGACGCTGCTGAAGCCATGGGCATCACCGCCGATCGCCTCAAAGGCCTTGGCATCGTGGACAAAGTGATCGCCGAGCCACTGGGCGGCGCCCACCGCGACCCGGCCGCTGCCGCTGCGACCATCCGTGCCGAGTTGGGCTCGCAACTGGCGATGCTCAAGAAGCTGGATAACGAAGCACTGCTGGCCCGTCGTTACGAGCGCCTGATGAGCTACGGTCTCTAAAGTCGCAGCAAGACCAAGTGTGGGAGGGGGCTTGCCCCGATAGCTGGGTGTCAGTCAACCAATCGGGTGGCTGACCCACTGTTATCGGGGGCAAACCCCCTCCCACATTTGCTTTGTGTATGCTGGGTTATCGCATTACAGATCGATGGCGGTACTTTCCATGAAGCCCTGCTTAACCGCCAGACTACGGCACGCCTTGGCCCCCTGGCGCAACGCCCCCGCCTTGCATGTCGCTTTCTCCGGCGGTCTTGATTCCACTGTCCTGCTCCACCTCCTCGCCAACACCGAACACCTCCCGCCGCTCAGCGCCGTTCATGTCCACCATGGCCTGCAGGCTGCTGCTGATGCCTGGCCAAGTCATTGCCAGTCAGTTTGTGACAGCCTGGGCGTGCCCTTGCGCGTCATGCACGTACAGGTCCAGCCAGGCGCGAGTCTTGAGCGTGCCGCCCGTGAGGCGCGTTACCAGGCGTTGGCCGAGGTGGTCGGGGCAGGGGAGGTCTTGCTCACGGGCCAGCATCGCGACGATCAGGCTGAGACTCTGCTGTTTCGCCTCTTGCGCGGGGCCGGGGTGCGCGGGTTGGCGGCGATACCGGTGCAGCGTCCATTGGCGGGGGGGCATCTGCTGCGCCCGTTGCTGGATGTCTCCCGTGCGGAACTGGAGGCTTACGCCCACGAGCATCAATTGGAGTGGATCGAGGATCCATCCAATGCTGATCCACGGTTCTCCCGTAATTACCTGCGCCACCGAGTGTTCCCTGTCCTCACGGAACGCTGGCCCCAGGCTGTCTCAAGCCTGGCCCGTACCGCCGAGCACCTGAGCGACGCGCAGGGACTGCTTGATGAGCTGGCCCGTATGGACTTGCAGTTCGCGGATCGACCTTCGCCGTTGCCCTGGCTTCAGTTGCCATCCCTGGATTTGGCAGCACTGCGCAAGCTTTCCGATGCCCGCCAGCGCAACGCCCTGCGTCACTGGCTGGCTCCGCTCACCCGGTTGCCCGACAGTGATCACTGGGCCAGTTGGTATTCCTTACGTGATGCCAAGGCCGACGCACAGCCGCTATGGCGCTTGGCTGACGGCGAGTTGCACCGCTGTGGCGAGCGCATCTGGTGGTTGCCTGCGATCTGGTCGGAATTTTCCGACGCAACGGTGAGCTGGCCCGATCTGCAAAACCCACTAGAGTTACCCGGCAATGGCCTGCTGAGCATTATCGGCGAGGCGCCCGAAGGCCCGCTGGAGGTGCGTTATCGCCAGGGCGGTGAAATCGTCGAGGTGCCCGGCCGAGGTCGGCGTGACTTGAAGCGCCTGCTTAACGAAAGTGGCGTGCCGGGTTTCGTCCGTGGCAGATTGCCGCTGCTGTATCGGGGCGAGCAATTGCTGGGCGTGCCCAGCCTCATTGGGCATTGGGCGGCACCCAGTCGAGGCTGGCAATTACATTGGATGCCACAGACCTGCGATCAAGGTTTGAGCTGATAGCGCCTTTCCGGTAGACTACGCTCCCTTCTTGATACAACTTCTGTGGATTCGCCTGAATCGCAGCAGTTGCCGATTACCAAGCAGTCTTTGCTGGGCGATTCCAAAAAATGTGTAGCGATCAACGTACTGGCAGTTTCACTGCTGGTCTGTCACAACGCGGCGGTTTTTTTGAAAGGTGCACTGTGATTAATGCAGGTGATCGGGGGCTTCGGCCTCTCTTCGCTTTCCCCGGCGGCTCGGACCGCTTTAACGCAGACTTCTAGGGTTTTTCATGACGCGCTACATATTCGTCACGGGCGGTGTTGTTTCTTCATTGGGGAAAGGCATTGCCTCCGCTTCATTGGCGGCCATCCTGGAGGCGCGGGGGCTTAAAGTCACCATGCTCAAGCTGGACCCGTACATCAACGTCGACCCGGGCACCATGAGCCCGTTCCAGCACGGTGAAGTGTTCGTCACACACGACGGCGCCGAGACTGACCTGGACCTGGGCCACTACGAGCGGTTCATCCGCACGACCATGACCCAGAACAACAACTTCACCACCGGCCGTGTCTACGAGCACGTGCTGCGCAAGGAGCGCCGTGGTGACTACTTGGGTGCAACCATCCAGGTGATCCCGCACATCACCGACGAAATCAAGCGCCGCATCATCAAGGGTGCAGGCGATGCCGACGTGGCGATGGTCGAGATCGGTGGCACCGTGGGTGACATCGAATCCCAACCGTTCCTCGAAGCCATCCGCCAGTTGCGTTTCGAAGTCGGCGCCAAGCGCGCGATGCTGATGCACCTGACCTTGGTGCCTTACATCGCCACCGCCGGCGAAACCAAGACCAAGCCAACCCAGCACTCGGTCAAGGAACTGCGTTCCATCGGCCTGCAGCCGGACGTGCTGGTGTGCCGTTCCGATCACCCGATCGATATTTCCTCGCGTCGCAAGATCGCGCAGTTCACCAACGTCGAAGAACGTGCGGTGATTGCCCTGGAAGACGCCGACACCATCTACAAGATCCCGGGCATCCTGCACTCGCAAGGCCTGGACGATTTTGTGGTCGAGCGTTTCGGCCTGCAGTGCAATGGCGCGGACCTGTCCGAATGGGAAGCCGTGGTCGACGCCAAGCTCAATCCCGAGCATGAAGTCACCATCGCCATGGTCGGCAAGTACATGGAGCTGCTGGATGCGTACAAATCGCTGATCGAAGCGATGAGCCACGCCGGTATCAGCAACCGTACCAAGGTCAACCTGCGCTACATCGACTCCGAAGACATCGAGAACCAGGGCACTGCGCTGCTCGAAGGTGTTGACGCAATTCTCGTTCCCGGCGGTTTCGGCCTGCGTGGCGTGGAAGGCAAGATCACCGCCGTGCAGTACGCTCGTGAGAACAAGGTGCCGTACCTGGGTATCTGCCTGGGTATGCAAGTGGCCGTTATCGAGTTCGCCCGTAACGTGCTGGGCTGGAAAGACGCCAACTCCACCGAGTTCGACAGCAAGAGCGGTCACCCGGTCGTGGGCCTGATCACCGAGTGGGAAGACGCCACTGGCGCTGTTGAAACCCGCACCGAAAGCTCCGACCTGGGCGGCACCATGCGCCTTGGCGCGCAGGATTGCCTGCTGGAGCCGGGCTCGCTGGTTCACGATTGCTACGGCAAGGACGTGATCGTCGAGCGTCACCGTCACCGCTACGAGGTGAACAACAACCTGCTGCCGCAGATCAAGGAAGCCGGCCTGAAAATCTCCGGTCGCTCCGGTGATGGCGCGCTGGTTGAAGTGGTCGAGGCACCGGATCATCCATGGTTCGTCGCTTGCCAGTTCCACCCAGAGTTCACCTCGACTCCACGCGACGGTCACCCGTTGTTCAGCGGTTTCGTCAAAGCTGCACTGACGCAACATCAGAAGAAGGCGTAAACCTGATGGCCCAGAAGATCATTCGCGTAGGCGACATCGAGATTGCCAACGACAAGCCCATGGTGCTGTTCGGCGGCATGAACGTGCTGGAAAGCCGTGACATGGCGATGCAGGTCTGTGAAGAGTACGTAAAGGTTACCCAGAAACTGGGTATCCCTTACGTGTTCAAGGCCAGCTTCGACAAGGCCAACCGTTCGTCCGTGACCTCCTATCGCGGCCCAGGCCTCGAAGAAGGCATGCGGATCTTCCAGGACATCAAGCAAGCCTTCGGTGTGCCGATCATCACCGACGTCCACGAGCCTGAACAGGCCGCCGTGGTCGCCGAAGTATGCGACATCATCCAGTTGCCGGCCTTCCTGTCGCGCCAGACCGATCTGGTCGTCGCGATGGCCAAGACCGGCGCAGTGATCAATATCAAGAAAGCCCAGTTCCTCGCGCCCCAGGAGATGAAACACATCCTGAACAAGTGCGTGGAAGCGGGTAACGACCAGTTGATCCTCTGCGAGCGCGGTTCGAGCTTCGGCTACAACAACCTCGTGGTGGACATGCTCGGTTTCGGCATCATGAAACAGTTCGAATACCCGGTGTTCTTCGACGTGACCCACGCGCTGCAAATGCCCGGTGGTCGCGCCGACTCCGCCGGTGGGCGTCGTGCCCAGGTACTGGACCTGGCCAAGGCCGGCATCAGCCAGTCCCTGGCTGGCCTGTTCCTGGAAGCCCACCCGGATCCGGACAACGCCAAATGCGACGGTCCATGTGCCTTGCGCCTGGACAAGCTGGAGCCATTCCTGGCCCAGCTCAAGCAGTTGGACGAACTGGTCAAGAGTTTTCCGACGGTAGAGACCGCGTAAGCGTCGTTTCTCCGGTAGACTTTCCCACGTTTTCTGTTCAGGCCCTCGGGCCTGAGCCTTGCCGCCTGCAAGCCTGCCCCGTTGTTCCACCCTTGCGGTCGGTCAAAAGTTTCCCTTCAGCTGCGTCGTTTTCGTCAACTTTGGAGTGTTTACAACAATGGCAAAAATCGTCGACATCAAAGGTCGTGAAGTTCTCGACTCCCGTGGCAACCCCACCGTCGAAGCCGACGTGCTTCTCGATAACGGCATCATCGGCAGCGCCTGCGCGCCGTCCGGTGCTTCCACCGGTTCGCGCGAAGCGCTGGAACTGCGTGATGGCGACAAGAGCCGTTACCTGGGCAAGGGTGTACTCAAGGCTGTAGCCAACATCAACGGCCCGATCCGTGACCTGTTGCTGGGCAAGGATCCGCTGGACCAGAAAGCCCTGGACCACGCGATGATCAAGCTCGACGGCACCGAAAACAAAGGTAGCCTGGGCGCCAACGCCATCCTCGCCGTGTCCCTGGCCGCTGCCAAGGCTGCTGCTCAGGACCAGGACCTGCCGCTGTACGCTCACATCGCCAACCTGAACGGTACGCCGGGTGTCTATTCGATGCCGGTGCCGATGATGAACATCATCAACGGTGGCGAGCACGCTGATAACAACGTCGACATCCAGGAATTCATGGTGCAGCCGGTTGGCGCCAAGACCTTCTCCGAAGGCCTGCGCATGGGCACCGAGATCTTCCATCACCTGAAAGCTGTCCTGAAGGCCCGTGGCCTGAGCACTGCCGTAGGCGACGAAGGTGGTTTCGCACCCAACCTGGCGTCCAACGAAGATGCACTGAAAGTGATCTCCGAAGCCGTGGCCAACGCTGGCTACACGCTCGGCACCGACGTGACCCTGGCCCTGGACTGCGCCGCCAGCGAATTCTATGAAGACGGCAAATACAACCTGTCCGGCGAAGGCCAGGTGTTCAACTCCGAAGGTTTTGCTGAGTACCTGAAGGGCCTGACCCAGCGCTATCCGATCATCTCGATCGAAGACGGCCTGGACGAGTCCGATTGGGACGGCTGGAAAATCCTCACCGACAAGATCGGCGAGAAAGTCCAATTGGTCGGCGACGACCTGTTCGTGACCAACACCAAGATCCTGAAGGAAGGCATCGATAAAAAGATCGCCAACTCGATCCTGATCAAGTTCAACCAGATCGGCACCCTGACCGAAACCCTGGAAGCCATCCAGATGGCCAAGGCTGCGGGCTACACCGCCGTAATCTCCCATCGCTCCGGCGAAACCGAAGATTCGACCATTGCCGACCTGGCCGTGGGTACCTCGGCGGGCCAGATCAAGACCGGTTCCCTGTGCCGTTCCGATCGCGTTTCCAAGTACAACCAATTGCTGCGTATCGAAGAGCAACTGGCGGGCAAAGCCAAGTACAACGGTCGCGGTGAGTTTCGCGGCTGATCTGTAAATGCTAAAAAGTCGGCGGATTGCGTCGGAAAGTTCACGAAAGTGAACATTTCGACGCTAATCTGATGGCTATCAAGCACAAGCCTGGTTCTTCCAGGCTTCGTGCTATCAGTTGCTTCAAAAGTTAGGCATGGCTGTCTTTTTTCACTGGATACCCGATATTCGATGCGCAGTCCCAATTGGTTGTTCCTCGTCTTGCTCTTGTTGCTGGCTGGCCTGCAGTACCGCCTGTGGGTGGGTAATGGCAGCTTTGCGCAGGTAAAAGACCTGACTGAGCAAATTGCGGCACAGCACGCCGAAAACGAGATCTTGCTGGAGCGCAACCGCGTCCTGGATGCTGAAGTGCTTGAGCTGAAAAAAGGCACGGAGACCGTTGAAGAGCGGGCTCGTCATGAACTGGGCATGGTCAAGGAGGGCGAAACCCTCTACCAGTTGGCCCAATGAGTAACAGTTTGCCGGCCTTCTGGGCCGTGATTCCTGCCGCGGGCGTCGGTGCCCGTATGGCTGCGGACCGTCCCAAGCAATATTTGCAACTGGGCGGGCGCACTATTCTTGAACACAGCCTTGGCTGTTTTCTCGACCACCCCGCGCTCAAGGGCCTGGTGGTCAGTCTTGCTTGTGATGACCCCTATTGGCCAAATCTGGCATGTGCCGCTGACCCGCGTATCCAGCGTGCGGACGGTGGCGCCGAGCGCTCGGGTTCTGTGCTTAACGCGTTGCTGCAGCTCAATGCCCTGGGCGCCAGCGATGAGGATTGGGTGCTGGTGCATGATGCTGCCCGGCCTAATCTGAGTCGTGAGGACCTCGACAATTTATTGAGCGAACTGGCTGACGATCCCGTCGGCGGCCTTTTGGCTGTGCCGGCGCGCGATACCCTGAAGCGTGCCGACAAGCAGGGTCGGGTGGTGGAAACCGTGGATCGCAGTCTCATCTGGCAAGCCTACACGCCGCAGATGTTTCGCCTCGGCGCCTTGCACCGCGCATTGGCTGACAGCCTGGTGGCCGATGCGCTTATCACCGACGAAGCCTCCGCCATGGAGTGGTCCGGTCAGGCGCCGCGCCTGATAGAAGGGCGTACGGACAATATCAAGGTGACCCGGCCGGAGGATCTTGAGTGGTTGCGGTTGCGGTGGGCGAATCGGCGGTAATCAGCGGAACCGCTATAGGGGGCTTGCCCCCGATGAGGCCCGCCCAAGCAACATCCAATCAACGACTGTACTCCGGCCTCCCGGCCAACCCCTCCTTCAAGAAATCCACCAGCTTCCTGACCTTCGGCGACAAATGCCGCTGTTGCGGATATAGCGCCCACACCGCCGTATTCGGCGGCTGATGCGCCTCAAGCAGCGACACCAGCGCGCCGCTGTGCAAGTGCTCCAGCACGTAATAGTCCGGCAACTGACACAACCCAACCCCCTGCAACGCCGCGTCCAGCACCGCCTGCCCACTGTTGCAGCGCCAGTTTCCCTGCACCCGCTGGGAGAATTCGCGCCCGTCCTGGGCCAGTTGCCAAATATCCGAACTGCCGATCAGGCAGTTGTGCCGACTCAATTCCGACAAGCTATGTGGCCGACCGTACCGTGCCAAGTAGGACGGCGAGGCGCACAAGTACATGCGGCGCGGCGCGAGGCGGCTGGCGACCATTCGCGAATCCTGCAGGCGCCCCAGGCGAATCGCCAGGTCCAGGCCCTCATGCACGAGATCCAACTGGCGGTTGCTCAATTCGATATCCACCCGCAACTGAGGGTAAAGCCCCATGAATCGCGTCACCAACGGCACAATAAAACGTTCGCCGTAAGCCACGGCGCACGTCATGCGCAGCATGCCTTTGGGTTCGCTGGCGAGGTCGCCTACCGCACGCAGGGCTTCTTCGCGACCGTCCTGCAAGCGTTGGCAGTGTTGCAGGAAAGTCTGGCCGGCTTCGGTCAGCGTCACCTTGCGCGTACTGCGATACAACAATCGTGTTTGCAGTCGCTCTTCCAGGCGGGCCACCTGCCGGCTGATATGGGATGAGGACACGCCCAGGCGCTCGGCCGCTGCCGTGAATTGGCTGCACTCGGCCACGGCGACAAATTCATCGATGCCTTCCCAGCGGTTTTCCAACATGGTGATTGTCCCTGTACAGCAATAAAGTTTTGCTTTTGCCTGGATTATTAATCAGTGGGGCATGTTTTACACTCGCCGTCTCAGTTTTAAACTCCCTGGAGAAACACCGGATGATCAAGTCCCGCGCCGCCGTCGCCTTCGAAGCCAAGAAACCCCTTGAGATTGTTGAGGTGGATGTCGCCATGCCCAAGGCTGGCGAAGTCCTGTTGCGCGTGGTGGCTTCCGGCGTCTGCCACACCGACGCCTACACCCTGTCGGGCGCCGACCCGGAAGGTATCTTCCCGTCGATCCTCGGCCACGAAGGCGGTGCGGTGGTTGAAGCCATCGGCGAGGGCGTTACCTCGGTCGCCGTTGGTGACCATGTGATCCCGCTGTACACCCCGGAATGCGGCAAGTGCAAATTCTGCCTGTCGGGCAAGACCAACCTGTGCCAGGCCATCCGTTCTACCCAGGGCAAAGGCTTGATGCCGGATGGCACCACGCGCTTTTCCTACAAGGGCCAGCCGATTTTCCACTACATGGGCACCTCGACCTTCTCCGAGTACACCGTGTTGCCGGAAATCTCCGTGGCCAAGATTGCTAAAGACGCGCCGCTGGAAAAAGTCTGCCTGCTTGGTTGCGGCGTCACCACAGGCATCGGTGCGGTGCTCAACACTGCCAAGGTCAAACCGGGCGATACCGTGGCTATCTTCGGGCTGGGCGGCATCGGCCTGTCAGCGGTGATCGGCGCGGTCAAGGCCAAGGCCGGTCGCATCATTGCCATCGACATCAACCCGGCCAAGTTCGAAATTGCCAAGCAATTGGGCGCAACCGACTGCATCAACCCGAAAGACTACGACCGCCCGATCCAGGACGTGATTGTTGATTTGACCGACGGCGGCGTGGACTTTTCCTTCGAATGCATCGGCAACGTGCAACTGATGCGTGCGGCACTTGAGTGCTGCCATAAAGGCTGGGGCGAGTCGGTGATCATCGGTGTAGCCGGTGCTGGCCAGGAAATCGCTACCCGTCCGTTCCAGTTGGTGACCGGTCGCGTCTGGCGTGGTTCGGCGTTCGGTGGCGTGCGCGGTCGTACTGAATTGCCAAGCTACGTGGAAATGGCCCAGACCGGCGAGATCCCGCTGGACACCTTCATCACCCACACCATGGGCCTGGAAGACATCAACAAAGCGTTTGACCTGATGCATGAAGGCAAAAGCATTCGTACCGTCATCCACTTCTGAGGTCGGCCATGAGTCTGGAAAACCTGTCCTGCCAGAAGAGCTTCGGCGGCTGGCATAAACGCTACAAGCATCATTCCGACGTGCTCGATTGCGACATGACCTTCGCCGTTTACCTGCCGCCGCAAGCGGAGCAGGGCGGCAAGCTGCCGGTGCTGTATTGGCTGTCCGGGTTGACCTGCACCGACGAGAACTTCATGCAGAAGGCCGGCGCACAGCGCATGGCCGCCGAGCTGGGGTTGATCATCGTTGCGCCGGACACCAGCCCTCGCGGTCCCGGTGTGCCGGGTGATCCGGATAACGCCTGGGACTTCGGTCTGGGGGCCGGTTTCTATCTGAATGCCACGCAGGAACCGTGGGCCAGGCATTATCGGATGCATGACTACGTGGTGCAGGAATTGCCGGCGTTGGTTGAAGCGCATTTCCCTGCTTCGGATAAACGCGGTATCAGCGGCCACTCCATGGGCGGACACGGTGCGCTGGTGTGCGCGCTGCGCAATCCGGGGCGTTACCAGTCGGTGTCGGCGTTTTCGCCGATCAACAACCCGATGGATTGCCCGTGGGGCCAGAAAGCCTTCTCCCGTTACCTGGGCGAAGAGCGCTCGAAGTGGCGTGAATGGGATGCCTGCGTATTGATCAGCGAAGCCTCGCAAAAGCTGCCCTTGCTGGTGGACCAGGGCGATCGCGACGATTTCCTCGCGGTGCAGCTCAAGCCTGAAGCCCTGCGGCAAGCAGCCAAGGCGGCCAAGCATCCGCTGGAACTGCGCCTGCAACCCGGCTATGACCATAGCTATTTCTTCATCGCCAGCTTCATCGAAGACCATTTGCGACACCATGGCCGTGCTTTGCTCGGTTAATGTGAGGCAAAAGTAGGTAGAATCACGCCCTGAATTAAATCGGGGCGTTTTTTTATGCGTATTGGCCACGGCTACGATGTGCACCGTTTCGCTGAAGGCGATTTCATCACCCTGGGCGGCGTGCGCATTGCGCACCACCATGGGCTGCTGGCTCATTCCGACGGCGACGTGGTGTTGCATGCCTTGAGCGATGCCTTGCTCGGCGCTGCGGCGTTGGGTGATATCGGCAAGCACTTTCCGGACACCGACCCCACCTTCAAGGGCGCGGACAGCCGGGTATTGCTGCGCCACGTGGTCGGCCTGATCCACGCCAAGGGCTGGAAGGTCGGTAACGTCGACAACACCATCGTCGCCCAGGCACCGAAGATGGCGCCCCATATCGAATCGATGCGCGCACTGATTGCCGCAGACCTGCAAATTGAATTGGATCAAGTCAACGTGAAAGCCACCACCACCGAAAAGCTCGGGTTTACCGGTCGTGAAGAGGGCATTGCGGTGCACTCCGTCGCCTTGTTGCTGCGCGCATGAATGATCTGGAATTGCTGGGCCCGCGTGCCTACGGCGAGGCCTTGGGCAGCGCGGTCTTGAAGGCCACGGCTGAAGATTTCCAGGTCGACGAAGTGCTGGATATCCCGCTGACCGGCGAGGGCGAGCACTTGTGGCTGTGGGTGGAAAAACGTGGCCTCAATACTGAGGAAGCTGCGCGCCGTATCGCCAAAGCTGCCGGCGTGCCGTTGCGCACCGTCAGTTATGCCGGGCTCAAGGACCGCCAGGCGCTGACCCGCCAGTGGTTCAGCGTGCAACTGCCGGGCAAGGCCGACCCGGACATGAGCGCTGCAGAAAACGACACCCTCAAGATTCTCAAAACCGCCCGCCACAAGCGCAAGCTGCAACGCGGCGCGCACGCGGCCAACGGGTTCACCTTGCGCCTGACCCAGCTGGCCGGCGATACCGCCGCCATCGATGCGCGTTTGCAGCTGATTGCGCAGCACGGCATTCCCAATTATTTCGGCACCCAGCGTTTTGGCCACAACGGTGGCAATGTGGTCGACGCCCGTGAGTGGGCCGCGCGCAAGGCCCTGCCAGAGCAGCGCAATGTGCGTTCGCGGTTGTTGTCTACGGCGCGCAGTTTCCTGTTCAACAAGGTCCTGGCAGCACGGGTCGCCGACGGTTCCTGGCAGCGTGCGCAAGTGGGTGATCTGCTGGCGTTTACTGACAGTCGCAGTTTTTTCCCGGCGGGAGAGGCTGAGTGCAGTGACCCGCGCCTGGCGATCCTGGACCTGCACCCCACCGGCCCGCAGTGGGGCGAAGGCGATTCGCCCGCGACCGGTGCCACCCATGAACTGGAGCAGGCGATCGCCGCCAGTGAAGCCGACCTGCGCGATTGGCTGGTGAATGCCGGCATGAGCCAGGAACGTCGCATTCTGCGACTGCCCATTGGCGGGTTGACGTGGCATTATCCCGGGCCTGACATTCTGCAATTGGAATTCGTCCTGCCGGCCGGATGCTTCGCCACTGTCTTGGTGCGCGAGCTTGTTGATCTGGTGCCGGTGGGGCAGACGGACAGCCCATGCGTATTCTGATATCAAACGATGACGGTGCCACCGCACCCGGCCTTGCCGCGCTCTATGCTGCGCTGCAGGATTACGCCGAGTGCGTGGTGGTTGCCCCCGACCAGGACAAGAGTGGTGCCAGCAGTTCGCTGACGCTTGACCGTCCCCTGCACCCGCAGGTTCTGGCCAATGGCTTTATCAGCGTCAACGGTACGCCCACCGACTGCGTGCACCTGGCCATCAACAGCCTGTTGGATCAAGAGCCGGACCTGGTGGTGTCGGGCATCAACCTCGGCGCCAACCTGGGCGACGACGTGCTGTATTCCGGCACCGTGGCGGCAGCGCTCGAAGGGCGCTTCCTGGGCCGTACCTCGTTCGCTTTTTCGTTTGCCTCGCGGCAACTGGACAACCTGCCCACCGCCGCCTATTTCGCACGCAAGCTGGTGGAGGCCCACGCCTCTCTGGACCTGCCGCCGCGTACAGTGCTCAACGTCAATATTCCCAATTTGCCCCTCGACCATATCCGTGGCATCCAACTGACGCGCCTGGGCCATCGCGCCCGTGCAGCAGCGCCGTTGAAAGTGGTCGACCCGCGCGGCAAGGAAGGCTATTGGATTGCAGCCGCCGGTGATGCCGAAGACGGGGGCGAGGGCACGGACTTTCATGCGGTGATGCAAGGTTATGTGTCGATTACCCCGTTGCAATTCGACCGAACCTTCAGCGATGCCTTCAGTGGTCTCGAAGGCTGGCTGGAGGGATTGCGCTGATGGCTCGTGAACAAGACGACCTGCTGCGTCGGGGCATCGGGATGACCTCCCAGCGCACCCGTGAGCGTTTGATCCAGCGCCTGTACGAAGAAGGGTTGTCCAACGCCCAGGTGTTGGAAGTGATCCGCCGTACGCCTCGCCATCTGTTTGTCGATGAGGCCCTGGCCCATCGCGCCTATGAAGATACGGCCTTGCCCATCGGGCATAACCAGACCATCTCCCAGCCCTACATGGTGGCGCGCATGAGCGAGCTGCTGCTGGCCGCAGGGCCGCTGGATAAGGTGTTGGAGATCGGCACCGGTTCCGGCTACCAGACCGCCGTGCTGTCGCAGCTGGTGGAGCGTGTGTTCTCGGTGGAGCGCATCAAGGTGCTTCAGGATCGTGCCAAGGAACGCCTGGTGGAACTGAACCTGCGCAACGTGGTGTTTCGCTGGGGGGATGGCTGGGAAGGCTGGCCGGCGCTGGCGCCTTACAACGGCATCATCGTCACCGCCGTGGCCACCGATGTTCCGCAAGCGCTGCTCGACCAGTTGGCCCCGGGCGGGCGCCTGGTCATCCCGGTGGGCTCCGGCGAAGTGCAACAATTGATGCTTATTGTCCGTGAAGACGACGGTTTTTCCCGGCATGTATTGGGCGCCGTGCGCTTTGTTCCGTTACTCAACGGCCCGCTGGCCTGATGAATTTTCGCCGTCAGTGAATTCTGCGGATGGGGATGTGTCTTACGGCGGGGTCCATCAAGTCAACATGATGGCTTCATCGATTCAACACGTTGAATGATTCGTTTCAGTCGCGTGCCGGTAAAACTTCAATGCCCAGTTATACTTGCGACATATTTCAAGCCTGATACAGGCGTTCATGTTCAGCCACCATAAAGGGAGCGGCGGGTGAGTCTCACAGGTCTTGCGCAGCGTATGGGTAAAACAAGTTTTCAGCGACTGGTGCTTGGCCTTGTCTTCGGTTCCTTGTTGGTGGGCTGTTCCAGCTCGCCAAGCAGCGGTGCACGGGTCGTTGACCGTAATAATGCCGCACCGCAAAAGCCGACGGTAACTACCGGGCAATATGTGGTGCGCAAGGGCGACACGATGTTCTCGATCGCCTTCCGTTATGGCTGGGACTACAAAGCGCTTGCAGCCCGTAACAATATTCCTGTGCCCTACACGATACATCCGGGTCAGACGATTCGCTTCGATGGTCGCACCGGTTCCGCGCCTACGGCGGTTGTGACAAACACCGGATCTTCACCGTCGTCTTCGAGCAAAACCACCATCATTACTCGGCCTGCCGGCACTGCTGCGCCGACGGCTGCGAACAAGCCGACAGCCGCGCCGTTGCCGCCTGCCGGACCTGCGCCGACCGGTTGGGGATGGCCCTCAAACGGAGTGTTGATTGGAAAATTCTCTTCAAACGGTAGTTTGAATAAAGGCATTGATATCGCCGGGGATTTGGGACAGCCTGTTTTAGCTGCGTCTGATGGGACAGTGGTGTACGCCGGGAGTGGTTTACGGGGCTACGGCGAGCTGGTCATCATCAAACACAGTGATACCTACGTCAGTGCTTACGGTCATAACCGCAGGCTGTTGGTTCGGGAGGGGCAGCAAGTCAAAGTCGGACAGACAATTGCCGAAATGGGTTCAACGGGTACAGACCGGGTGAAACTGCACTTTGAGATTCGCCGTCAAGGGAAGCCTGTAGATCCGCTGCAATTCTTACCCCGTCGTTGATGTGTTGCCAGCCTGTTCCCTCACGTAGAAGGAACAGGCTCCAGCGTTGCCAAGGATAAAGGCGTCGCTTGAGCTTGAGGTCGAACTCACCAAAGGACTATAACAATGGCTCTCAGTAAAGAAGCGCCGGAGTTTGACATCGACGATGAGGTTCTCCTTATGGAGACCGGTATCGCTATGGAATCGATGTCGAATGAGGGACCTGCAACACCTTCAGTTCGCACCAAATCCAAAAACTCCTCCGCGTTAAAGCAACATAAATACATTGATTACACACGGGCGCTCGACGCGACCCAGCTGTACCTCAATGAAATCGGCTTTTCCCCCCTGCTGACCCCCGAAGAGGAAGTCCATTTTGCGCGGTTGTCGCAAAAGGGTGATCCGGCTGGGCGCAAGCGCATGATTGAAAGCAACCTGCGCCTGGTGGTGAAAATCGCCCGGCGCTACGTCAACCGTGGGCTGTCCCTGTTGGACCTGATCGAGGAGGGCAACCTGGGCCTGATCCGGGCAGTGGAGAAGTTCGACCCTGAGCGGGGCTTCCGCTTTTCAACCTATGCCACCTGGTGGATTCGCCAGACCATCGAACGGGCGATCATGAATCAGACCCGCACGATCCGGTTGCCGATCCATGTGGTCAAGGAGCTCAACGTCTACCTGCGGGCAGCGCGTGAGCTCACTCAAAAACTCGATCATGAACCCTCGCCCGAAGAAATCGCCAACCTGCTGGAAAAACCGGTAGGGGAGGTCAAGCGCATGCTGGGCCTTAACGAGCGCGTGTCTTCGGTCGATGTCTCGCTGGGTCCGGATTCGGATAAAACCCTGCTGGACACCCTGACGGATGATCGCCCTACAGATCCTTGCGAGCTGTTGCAGGACGTTGATCTGTCCCAAAGCATTGACCAGTGGTTGTCGGAGCTTACAGACAAGCAGCGTGAAGTGGTGATTCGCCGCTTCGGCCTGCGTGGTCATGAGAGCAGCACCCTGGAGGACGTAGGCCTGGAGATCGGCCTGACCCGTGAGCGGGTGCGGCAGATCCAGGTGGAAGGGCTCAAGCGCTTGCGTGAGATCCTGGAGAAGAATGGCTTGTCGAGTGAATCGCTGTTCCAATAAGCGGCGCAGCTTGATTGCTTGAATGTGGGAGGGGGCTTGCCCCCGATAGCAGTGTCACAGTCGCCAGTTATATCGACTGATACATCGCAATCGGGGGCAAGCCCCCTCCCACATTTTTTGTTCTAGGCATAAAAAAACCCCGCTTTTAAGGGCGGGGTTTTTTCGACTAAGTCAGTACAAGTTAGATAACTTGAACTTCTTCAGCTTGCATGCCTTTCTGACCGCGGGTAGCGATGAAAGAAACCTGTTGGCCTTCTTTCAGGCTTTTGAAGCCGTCGGATTGGATAGCTTTGAAGTGAACGAACAGGTCGTCACCGGATTGTGGAGTGATGAAGCCGAAGCCTTTTTCATCGTTGAACCACTTAACGGTACCAGTTTGGCGATTAGACATGGTGTATCTCCTTGGACAAAGTTAACTGCGACTCAGGAAAAGCCCTGGCCGAGACTGAGTGCAAAGAGCAGGAAAAATTCTTGGAGATGGTTGGATCGAAATTCAACATATCGTGTAGAGATTCTCAGTGACACAAGCAGCACAGTGGCGCCACCTTAACCCTTTTTCCGGAACGTGCCAATGGTATTTCCGAAGGTTTCTCTATTTTCGTGACTGGCGGTGGTATTTACCGGTACCGCTGGCGGCAATACGGCCCCCGGCCCTGCTGGCTGCGCCTTACAGCCGGCGGGGCATTCATCAAGAAAAGCCCGACGCCCTTTGAACCCCAACGCCGGCACCGGTAAGATGCCACACAGAATTTTTCCACCTCGCTATTCAGGACACCCGCCATGAGCATCAAATCGGACAAGTGGATTCGCCGCATGGCGCAAGAGCACGGCATGATCGAACCGTTCGTCGAGCGCCAGATTCGTGGTGAAGGCGACGACCGAGTGATCTCCTATGGCGTTTCCAGCTACGGCTACGATGTGCGCTGCGCCGATGAGTTCAAGGTGTTCACCAACATCAACTCGGCGATCGTCGACCCGAAGAACTTCGACGAAAAGAGCTTCGTCGACGTCAAGAGCGACGTGTGCATCATTCCGCCAAACTCTTTCGCCCTGGCGCGCACCGTGGAATTCTTCCGTATTCCCCGCGACGTGCTGACCATCTGCCTGGGTAAAAGCACCTACGCGCGCTGCGGCATTATCGTTAACGTGACGCCGCTTGAGCCTGAGTGGGAAGGTCACGTCACCCTGGAGTTCTCCAACACCACCACCCTGCCGGCCAAGATCTACGCCAATGAAGGCGTGGCGCAGATGCTGTTCTTGCAGTCCGACGAGGCCTGTGAAGTGTCCTACAAAGACCGCGCAGGCAAGTACCAAGGCCAGCGCGGCGTCACCTTGCCACGCGCTTGATCGAAAGGTCCTACGCGTAAAGGGAATTAGTCCGCAGAAAGTGACTCTATTGGGTGTACTGCCTCGGCGCGTGCAAAACGCGCCGGGCCACGCTTGAGGAGTGCCTTATGAAGATCGACCCGCGAATCAGCGCAGAACTTGCCCGGCTTGAACCCAACCAGATTGGCGTTCTGGCCTGGTCCCTGATGGCCGATCCCGCTTATGCGGGCGGCATCCCCGGCCAACCCGAGCCGGATTACCCACAGCCTACCGAACCCGGTGAGCCGACCCTTCCCGATGAGCCGCCACCCGCACCGGTTGCCTGATACCTGCAAGCCCAGTCGGTGTTTCAGCCAACTGGCCAGACCTGGTGATCGCCAATCACAAAGAGTTGGTGATCATCGCCCTGATCTACTGCGTATCCGCCCGTAAATGCGCCAAACGCTGGCAACAGGCTGACGTGCCTGCCCAGCAGGAAGCACGGCAGGCGCAGGCTCTGCCGGCCCTTGCCGCGCAATCGATACACCGGGTGCACATGCCCCGCCAGCACCAGGTGGCTGGCATGGGGATCCGGTTCGTGTTGCAGGGCGAAAGGTCCCATCAGCAGCGGCTCAGGCACCACCTCGATCCTCAAGTCAGCAGGTGGATCGCCCGCGCGTTTGTCGTGATTGCCGCGAATCAACGTCATCGCCAGGTCGCAATGCCGTGCTCGCCAGGCCCGCAAGGCGCTCAGTGTGCCGCTGGCGTGTGAGCCGGGACCGTGCAGGAAGTCGCCCAGAAAGATCACCTGCGCGCACGGCAGGGCGCTTAACACGTGATCCAGACGCTGCAGATTGTCGGTAGTCGTGCCCTGCGGCACTGGCTGCCCCAGGCTGCGATAGGCAGATGCCTTGCCAAAGTGCGCATCGGCAATCAACAAACACTGGCGCGCAGGCCAGTACACGGCTTTCTCCGCCAGCAACCACAGTTCTTCGCCGCCAAGCGTCACCGAGCAGTGCGTCATCGTTTCTCCGCTACTTTTTCCAAATCCTTGACCATCCGTGCAATGCGCTCCGAGAGCTTTTCCGAACTCATGCTTTCGCGCATCCGCTCCACCAGCAGCGGGAAGGCGAGGGGCGTAGGACGTTCGATCATATGCATGTCCAGTTTCAGCGCCGACAAGCGAAGCAAGGTCTCTTCCAGGCGGCGAATATCCAACTCGTCACGCAGGACTTCTTCCCCGGCCTGGGCCAGCAACAGGTTCTGCGGGTCATACTGCTTGAACACTTCAAAGAACAATCCGCTGGACGCCTGCACCTGGCGCGTACTTTTCGGCGCGCCGGGGTAGCCGGCAAACACCAGCCCGGCGATACGGGCGATTTCACGAAAGCGCCGCAAGGCCAGTTCCCCGGCATTCAGGCTGGCGGCGACGTCGCTCAGCAAATTGGCCGGGCTCAGCAGCGCCTCGCTCAGCCATACAGGCCAATCCACCGGCGTGGCGCTCAGTAACTCCAAGCCATAGTCATTGACGGCAATGGAGAAGGTCACTGCCTGTCCTTGGCTGACCCGCCAGGCGAGCAGGCTCGCCAGCCCCAGATGCACCTGGCGCCCGGCAAACGGGTACAGAAACAGGTGCCAACCTTCCCGCGACTTCAGCACTTCGGCCAACAGATGTTCCCGCGTCGGCAGGCCGGACCAGCGCAACTGCGTCTGTAGCAATGGTTGCACCGCCTGCATTTCCGGGCCTTCGAAGCGACCCTGCGCCGCCGAGTCAAAGCGCTCCACCACGGCCTGGGCCAGCTCATTGGAAAGGGGCATGCGCCCGCCATTCCAGCGCGGTACGGCGGCCTTTTTGGCGGTGCTGCGCCGCACGTAGGCGGTCATGTTTTCTACCCGCACCAGTTCCAGCAGGCGCCCGGCAAACAGAAACCCATCCCCAGGCTTGAGCCGTGCGATAAAACCTTCCTCGACGCTGCCCAGATTCTTGCCGCCGCCGCCCTTGCTCCAGAATTTCAACTGGATACTCGCGTCGCTGACAATGGTGCCCACACTCATGCGATGGCGTCGCGCCAAGCGGGCGTCGGGCACGCGCCAGATGCCCTGCTCGTCGGGCTCCACCCGGCGGTAATCCGGATAAGCGGTGAGCGACAGCCCGCCATGGCGCACAAACCCCAGCGCCCAGGCCCAATCCGCGTCCGTAAGATCGCGATACGCCCAGGCGCCGCGCACTTCCGCCAGCAATGCATCCGGCGTGAAGCCACCGCCCAGGGCCATGCTCACCACGTGTTGTACGAGTACATCCAGCGGTTTGCAGGGTGATTCGCGGGCCTCGATGCGCCGCCCTGCAATTGCATCCTGGGCCGCCGCCGCCTCGACCAGTTCAAGGCTATGGGTCGGCACCAGCGTCACCCTCGATGGCCGCCCCGGCGCATGGCCGGAGCGCCCGGCACGTTGCATCAGACGGGCGATGCCCTTGGCTGAGCCGATCTGCAACACCCGCTCCACCGGCAAAAAATCCACCCCCAGGTCCAGGCTGGAGGTGCAGACCACCGCCTTGAGCTGCCCGTCTTTCAGGGCGCGTTCTACCCAATCGCGGGTTTCCCGAGACAACGAACCGTGGTGCAGGGCAATGACCCCGGCCCACTCCGGCCGCGCTTCCAGTAAGGCCTGGTACCAGATTTCCGACTGCGCCCGCGTATTGGTAAACACCAGGCAGCTGCTGCTGGCCTCCACCTCGGCGACCACCTGCGGCAACATCTTCAAACCGATATGCCCGGCCCACGGGAAACGCTCGGTAACCAGTGGCAACAAGGTGTCGACTTTCAGCTGTTTGGCCGTTTGCCCTTGCACATTGATTCCGCCGCCTTGTGGGACCAATACCTCCAGCGCGTGGGGCTGATTACCCAAGGTCGCCGAAATGCCCCACACCATCAGGTCAGGGTGCCAGCGCCGCAGCCGCGCCAACGCCAATTGCAACTGTACGCCGCGCTTGTTGCCGATCAGCTCATGCCATTCATCCACCACCACCATGCGCAGGTGCGCGAGGCTCGCCTCACTGTCGGCGCGGGCGAGCATCAGGGTCAGGCTTTCCGGGGTGGTGATCAGTACGGTGGGTTGGCGCCGGGTTTGCCGGGCGCGCTCGCTGCTGCTGGTGTCGCCCGTGCGCAGGCCGACGCTCCACGGAATCTGCAAGGTCGCCAGCGGCGCTTCGAGGGCGCGAGCCGTGTCGGCGGCCAGCGCACGCATCGGCGTGATCCACAGCACCGTCAGCGGTTCGGCAGGCTGTTTGCGTTTGCCCTTAGCAGGCGGTCGGATGGTGGCGAAGCGATTGAGGGCGGCAAACCACAGTGCGTAGGTTTTACCCGCGCCAGTGCTGGCGTGCAGCAGCCCTGAGCGGCCTTGCTTGACCGCTTGCCAAACCGCTTTCTGGAAGTCGAACGGCTTCCAGCCCTTGGCGGCGAACCATGTCTTGGCGAAGTCGTGGGGTTTTGCCATGCGGCGGCTGACGCTCTGGAAGGTCTATTCCCACAGACCCTCCAGGCACCGCAAAGGTTTACTTCAAATTGCCACTGAGGAATTGCTGCAAACGCTCGCTCTTCGGATTGCCCAACACATCCTCAGGCGCGCCTTGCTCTTCGACCAGGCCCTTGTGCAGGAACAGCACCTGGCTCGACACCTTGCGCGCAAAGCTCATCTCATGGGTGACCATGATCATGGTGCGGCCTTCCTCGGCCAGGCCCTGGATCACCTTCAACACTTCGCCCACCAGCTCCGGGTCGAGCGCCGAGGTGGGTTCGTCAAACAACATCACCTCCGGTTCCATGGCCAGCGCGCGCGCGATGGCCACCCTTTGCTGCTGGCCACCGGAGAGAAACGCCGGGTACTGGTCGGCCACTCGCGCTGGCAGGCCGACCTTGTCCAGATAGCGACGGGCACGGTCCTCGGCGTCCTTTTTACTGCAACCCAGCACCCGGCGTGGCGCCATGGTGATGTTTTCTAGCACGCTCATGTGGCTCCACAGGTTGAAGTGCTGGAACACCATCGCCAGCCGCGTGCGCAGGCGCTGCAATTCGGCGTCGTCGGCCACGCGCATGCCGTGGCGGTCGCTGACCATGCGGATCGGCTTATCGTCGAGGGTCATGGCGCCGTCGTTGGGGGTTTCCAGGAAGTTGATGCAGCGCAAAAAGGTGCTTTTGCCCGAGCCGCTGGCGCCGATCAGGCTGATCACGTCACCGGTCCTGGCCTTCAGCGAGACACCTTTGAGCACCTCATTGTCGCCATAGCTTTTATGCAGGCCTTCAACGGTCAATTTGTACATGGGGCGTGCATCCTCAAGGCGAAAGTAGGTAGCCGCTGCGGTAGGCCTCTGAGCCGGCGACATGGGCGATGACCATCCCGGCAGTGGCCATGCGGCGCAGCGAACGGGCGTAAAGCAGGCCTGCGTGATGGCACTGCACAGGCGTTACGCGGTCGGTAATGGGGTCGATGATTTCAGCAATCAGTTGCCCGGCTTCCAGGTACTCACCGGGCAGGGCGCTGAACACCAGCAGGCCGCCCACGGGTGTTGCAACGGGCTCGACGCCGGCCAGTGGGGTGGCCGGGTAGGGCAGGTCGGGCAAGGGCGCCGCTTCGCCGCTGATCGCGCCGAAGTGAATCAGGTAGTCGATGATCGCCTGGCAATCGAGGCCCGCCAGGCCGTGGTTGACGTCGCCCTGGCCGCGCAGTTCGACCGTCACCGAAAAACTGCCCATGGGGATCGGGAAGCGTTCGGCAAACCGTTGCTGCAACTGCCACCAGACCAGGGTGAAACATTCATCGAACGACTGCCCGCCAGAGTCGGTGGCCAGTAAATTGGCTTCCGAGCCTAGATAACGCGCCAACGGCTCCACCTGCGGCCAGGCCTCAGGCGTGGTGTACAGGTGCGCCACGGCTTCGAAGTCGCAATGCAGGTCCAGCACCATGTCGGCGTCGCACGCCAGGCGTTGCAGCACCAGCCGTTGAGACTGCAATTGGGTGACGGCGGTTTGCCCGGCGAGGGCGCTGCTCAATGCGGCGCGAATCAGTTCGACATTGCGTTGCGGATCATCCCCCAGCAGCGCCTCGACCCGGTTGCCCACCTCGTCACTGAGGTCGACAAACAGGCGATTGAAGTTCTGCCCGCTTTCCAGCTCGTAGCGGCCCAGGGGGATATCCATCAACACCTGTTCCAGGCCCACCGGGTTGGCGATGGGCACCACTACGATCTCGCTCAACAGCCGTCCGGCCGCCGCCAATTCGGCGAGGCGCACCTTCAGGTGCCAGGCGACCAACATGCCGGGCAGCTCATCGGCATGCAGCGACGCCTGGATGTAGACCTTGCCTGCGGCCTGCTGCGGGCCGAAGTGGAAACTGTGGATCTGCCGCGCCGTGCCTGGCACCGGCGCAATCAGTTCATGTCGCTGATGACGCATGAAGGCTCCTTAATGGCTTGGCCCGAGAAAGGCCAGCCAGCGACGTTCCGCCAGCCGAAACAGGCCGACCAGGGCAAAGGTCACGGCGAGGTAGATCAGCGCGGCAATGCCGAACGATTGAAAGGTCATGAAGGTCGCCGAGTTGGCATCCCGCGCGACTTTGAGAATGTCCGGGATCGTCGCGGTAAACGCCACGGTGGTCGAGTGCAGCATCAGGATCACTTCGTTGCTGTAGTACGGCAACGAGCGGCGCAGTGCGGACGGCATGATCACATAGGCGTAGAGCTTCCAGCCGCTGAGGCCGTAGGCCTTGGCCGCCTCGACTTCACCGTGGGCCATGCTGCGGATCGAGCCGGCGAAAATCTCCGTGGTGTAGGCGCAGGTGTTGAGGGCGAAGGCGAGGATGGTGCAGTTCATTGCATCGCGGAAAAACGCATCCAGCACCGGTTGGGCGCGTACGGCGGCGATGCTGTAGATGCCGGTGTAACAGATCAGCAACTGAATATAGAGCGGCGTACCGCGAAACAGGTAAGTGTAGAACTGCACCGGCCAGCGCACCCAGCGCTTGCGCGATACGCGGGCGATGGAGAGTGGGATCGACACCAGAAACCCGATCACCAAGGCGGCGCTGAGCAACCACATCGTCATGGCCAGGCCGGTGATGTGCTGGCCGTCGCTGTAGAGGAACGGGCGCCAGTATTCCTGCAAGAGTTCGATCATCGCACTGCCTCCCGGGAGCCTGCGGAGTAGCGACGTTCAAGACGGCGCAGGACAAAGTTGGAGACGCTGGTGATCACCAGGTAGATCAGCGCGGCCAACACCAGGAAATAGAACAGCTGGTAAGTGCTTTTGCCCGCGTCCTGGGCCGCTTTGACCAAGTCCGCCAAGCCGATGATCGACACCAGCGCGGTGGCCTTGAGCATCACCATCCAGTTATTGCCGATGCCGGGCAGGGCAAAACGCATCATTTGCGGGAAGGTCACGTAGCGAAACCGCTGGCCGCGCTTGAGCCCATAGGCGGTGGCAGCTTCCAACTGGCCACGGGGCACGGCGAGAATCGCGCCGCGAAAGGTCTCGGTGAAGTAGGCACCGTAGATAAAGCCCAGGGTGATCACCCCGGCGCTGAATGGGTCGATCTCGATGTACTCCCATTCCATAAAATCGGTAAGGCCGGTAAGCCAGGTTTGCAGGCTGTAGAAAATCAGCAGCATCAGCACCAGGTCAGGCACGCCACGGATCAGGGTGGTGTAGAGCTGGGCGGGAATGCGCAGGAAGGGCAGGCTGGAGAGTTTGGCGCTGGCGCCGAGCAGGCCGAGCAACACGCTGACGGCCAGGGACAGCACCGACAACTTGAGGGTCATCCAGGTGCCCTGCAGCAACAGCGGGCCGAAACCCTTCAAGCTGAACGCGCTCAGCCCGAGGGTTTGCAACAGATCTTCGAACATAAATCAGGACCTATGGCGATAAAAAAGCGCCCCTCCAGTGGAGGGGCGCCCCGGGCATTACTTGCCGCTGTACAGGTTCAGATCGCCAAAGTGTTTCTTCTGGATAGTGGCGTAGGTGCCATCATCGTGTAACGCTTTGATACCTTTATCCAAAAGTGCCTTGAGCTCAGTGTTACCTTTTTTGATACCGATCGCGGTTTTCGACGGCAGCAATGGGTCGTCAATGGCCGCGCTGACTTCGTAGCCGGCACCGGCTGGCGACTTCAGGAAGCCCAGTTCGGCTTGCAGCATGTCCTGCACGGACGCATCGAGACGGCCGGACGTCAGGTCAGCATAAACCTGGTCCTGGTTGGCGTAGGCCTTGGTGGTCACACCGGCCTTGTCCAGCACAGCCTTGGCGTAGGCTTCCTGGATGGTGCCTTGCTCGTAGCCCACGGACTTGCCCTTGAGCGACTCAGGGGTAGAGAACCCAGCGCCTTTCTTGAACACCAGCGAGGTCGGGCCGGAGAACAGTTCGTTGGAGAAGTCGATGGCCTTTTCACGCACCGGGGTCACCGTCATGGACGAGATCACGCCGTCGAACTTGTTGGCTTTCAGGCCTGGGATCATGCCGTCGAAGTCACTTTCGACCCATTTGCACTTGACCTTCAGCTCCGCACAGATGGCATTGCCCAGGTCGATATCGAAGCCCACCAGGCTGCCGTCGGCAGCTTTGGATTCGAATGGCGCGTAGGACGGATCGACACCAAAACGCAATTCCTTGTATTCCTTGGCCAGCGCGGTACCGGCGGCCATGCACAGAGCCAGTGCAGAAAGGGTCAGCAATGCTTTTTTCATTATGTAATCCCTGGAAACCAAGATAAGCGCTTGTGGCGCGTTTAGGACTGTTACTGAACGGTGTCAGACGGATCACAAGTAGCAATTTCTGCACCATAGTTCCGAATGAGCGTTTTAAAAGGTAGGACAAGGGAAATCTGAGTGTAGGAGATGCCCGAAAGTGGGCGCGGGAAAATGAGCGCACCATTTCAGGTCGCACGGAAATTCAACGCGGGGATTTATGTCAGGCCAGGAGGTCCTGCAGGGTGGCAAGGTTGTCGGCCTCGTCGACTGTCTTGTCCTGCCGCCAACGCAACATCCTGGGAAAGCGCACGGCAATCCCGCTCTTGTGGCGCTTGGACAGGGCAATCCCTTCAAACCCCAGCTCGAACACCATGCTCGGCGTCACGCTGCTGACCGGGCCGAATTTTTCCACCGTGGTCTTGCGCACAATCGCGTCGACCTTGCGCATTTCCTCGTCGGTCAGCCCGGAATAGGCCTTGGCAAACGGCACGAGCGTGCGCTCGCTGCCGGGCGGGCCGTCCCACACGGCAAAGGTGTAGTCGCTGTATAAGCTGGCGCGTCGGCCATGCCCGCGCTGGGCGTAGATCAACACGGCGTCGACGCTGAACGGGTCGACTTTCCACTTCCACCACAGACCCATATCCTTGGTGCGGCCCACGCCGTACAGGCCCTGGCGATTCTTGAGCATCATGCCTTCGACGCCGAGGCTGCGGGAGGCTTCGCGTTGTTGGGCAAGGTCTTGCCAGGTTGCACCCGTCAGCAGCGGTGAGGGCTGCAACACTGGTTGGTTGCACTGGGCAATCACCTGCTCCAGTTGTGCGCGGCGTTTGGCCTGGGTGTGGTTGCGCCAGTCGTCGCCCTGATGTTCCAGCAGGTCGTAGGCCAGGACTGCCACCGGCGCATCCTCCAGCACTTTTTTGCTCAGGGTCTTGCGGCCGATACGTTGTTGGAGCAGGGCGAAGGGTTGCACCGAGTCTTTCCACACGACGATTTCGCCGTCGATCACCGTGCCATCGGGCAGGCCACTCGCCAGGCTGTGGAGTTCGGGAAACCGCTCAGTCACCAACTCTTCGCCTCGGGACCAGATCCACAGGCGCCCGTCACGCTTGACCAACTGCGCACGAATGCCGTCCCACTTCCACTCCACCTGCCAGTCCGCTGGAGAGCCGAGCAGGGCATCGAATTGCTCCACTGGCTGCGACAACCCGTGAGCGAGAAAAAACGGATACGGCTGTCCGCCTCGTTGTGCATGTTCGTCGGACGATTCGGCGGCGATCAGCTTGAGGTAGCCCTCAGGTGTAGGGCGATTGGACAGATCGGTGTAGCCCACCAGCCGCTGGGCCACGCGTTTACTGTCCAGTCCGGCCATGGCCGCGAGGGCGCGGGTGACCAGCAGCTTGGACACGCCAACGCGGAAGCTGCCGGTAATCAATTTGATGCACACCATCAGGCTTGGTTGATCCAGTTGTGTCCATAACGCTGGCAGGCGTTCAGCCAAGTCCAGGGGCGAGAGCCCGCGCAGGGGCAGGAGTTTGTCTTCCAGCCACACGGCCAGGCCGTCTTCTGAGGTGTAGGTCGATTCCGGTAACAGCAGGGAAATCGTCTCGGCCAAGTCACCCACCGACTGGTAGCTCTCTTCGAACAGCCACGGCTCGATGCCGGACGCTTCGGTGGCCATGTCTCGCAGCAGGCGCGTCGGCACCAGTTGCCGAGGGCGTCCGCCGGACAGGAAATACACCGCCCATGCCGCATCCTCGGGCGGTGCTTGCAGGAAGTAGGCTTGCAGGGCCGCGAGCTTGGCGTTGCTGGAGGTGGTGGCGTCGAGGTTGGCGTACAGCTCGGCGAAGGCCCTCATGCGCTGGCCTCTTCTTCGTCATCACCGTATTCGGTGGTGAAGCCCTGGGCGTCCAGGCCTTTTTCCCGCAGGTGGCGCACCAATACGCCGACAGAACCGTGGGTCACCATCACCCGTTCTGCGCCGGTCTGTTCGATGGCCCACAACAGGCCCGGCCAATCGGCGTGGTCCGACAGTACAAAACCTCGGTCCACTCCGCGCCGCCGCCGTGTGCCGCGCAGGCGCATCCAGCCGCTGGCGAACGCGTCGCTGTAGTCGCCGAAACGCTTGATCCAACTGCTGCCGCCGGCGGAGGGCGGGGCGATGATCAAGGCTTGGCGCAGCAGTGGGTCGGTCTTGGTGAAGTCCCCGGCGTAGAGCGTGTCGGGGATATAGATGCCGGCCTCGCGGTACACCCGGTTCAGCGGTTCGACCGCGCCGTGGCTGAGGATCGGGCCGATGCTGGCGTCGATGCCATGCAGGATGCGCTGGGCTTTGCCGAAGGAATAGCAGTACAGCACGCTGGCTTTGCCAGCGGCGATATTGGCCTGCCACCAATCGTTGATCCCGGCAAAAATCTGCGCCTGGGGCTGCCAGCGGTAGATCGGCAGGCCAAAGGTGGATTCGGTGATAAAGGTGTGGCAACGCACCGGCTCGAAGGGCGCACAGGTGCCATCGGGCTCGACTTTGTAATCGCCGGACGCCACCCAGACTTCACCCTGGTATTCGAGGCGCACCTGGGCTGAACCGAGTACATGCCCGGCGGGATGGAAACTCAAGGTCACACCGTGGTGCAGCAGTTTCTCGCCATAGGCCAGGGTTTGCAGGTTGATGTCCTGGCCCAGACGCGAGCGCAGGATACCTTCGCCGGGTGCGGCGGCCAGATAATGCTGATTGCCGGTGCGGGCATGGTCGCCGTGGGCGTGGGTGATGACGGCGCGTTCCACCGGGCGCCAGGGGTCGATGTAGAAATCGCCAAAGGGGCAGTAGAGACCTTCGGGGCGGGCGATGACAAGATCCATGGACGCGTGCCGGGGGCGATGGGCTTATCAGGTAGGAGGAGAATGGGCCTGGAGAAGTTCTATCTAAATGTAGAGAGCCAAAATGTGGGAGGGGGCAAGCCCCCTCCCACATTTGGACCACATACATTCAGTTACTTGCCTGGCGTCAGGGTCAGCCGAGCTTTCCCATAGACCTTCTCGAAGTTCTGCGGCTGCATCGGGAAGCTCAGGTATTGCGCCTTGAGCGACGGGTCGATGCCATTGGCGTAGTTCGGGCTGGCCGGGTTGCCGGATTGGCCGATACCGCCCTGGCCCATCATCGGCTCCGCCTGGCCGAAGTCGACGATCATGCGCAGCGCAGGGACTTGGGTGGTATTGAAATCCTGGCCCCAGCTGTAGGGCGCGGGATTCAGGGTGTTGTGGTCGCCGCCGGACGCCAGCGGGCCACGGATGACTTGGCCTGCGGTGTTCTTCCAGGTGGTGCTGTGCAGTTTGCCCCACTGCCAGGCCTTGTGATCGGCGCCCAATTGGCTGTCGCCAGCTGTGATCGCGGCCGCGAGGCTGCGGGCGAGGATCGCCGGTTTGTCTTCTTTTTGCGGTGTGCGCACGTCGTCCCAGAACGGGCTGTCTTCGCGGCTCAGCAAGTGATCCGCCTGGGCGGCGTAGGACAGGCTGGCGTTGCTGACGAAGGCCTTCCAGCTGGCGCTGTCTTGCGGGCCGAGTTCGTCGAGGAAGATCTGCTTGGTGCTTTCCTGCAGGAACAGCTCATAGAGCGCCGCGTCGGCAGACGTCGCAACGAGGCGACCGTCAAAGGCCATCAGGCGTTTCAGCGCTTCGCGCGCCTTGACCTGTTCGGCTGCGGGCAATCCA
This sequence comes from Pseudomonas arvensis, assembly GCF_056688935.1. Classification (NCBI taxonomy): domain Bacteria; kingdom Pseudomonadati; phylum Pseudomonadota; class Gammaproteobacteria; order Pseudomonadales; family Pseudomonadaceae; genus Pseudomonas; species Pseudomonas arvensis. The sequence goes on from NZ_CP162038.1 coordinate 1,437,903, forward strand.
TCAATCGCCTGCTTCAGCGGCTGGGCCATGCCTGGTGCCTGGAACATGCTCTTGAGCTTGGCGGCGAAGGTGGTGGTCTGGTCGTACTGCATGGCGATCATGCTGCGGCTGTCATGTTTGCCGGCATTGGCCAGTTGCGCCAGGCGCTCGCTGCGCTCCGGGGCATCCCAGGAGTTGGACAACTGCATGCCATAGCCACGCGGCGCGGTGCGCTGGTTGGCGGTGCCGATCCAGCCTTGGGCCGGGTCCTGGTCATAGGGGTGCAGCATTGCGTCGGCGTAACCGTCCCAATCAAAGCGCGCATCCCAGCCCGGCGACGGCAGCAAACCTTCACCTTCGCGGCGGTTAGGGAAGCGGCCAGTAACCTGCCAGCCGATATTGGTGGCGTCGGCAAACACCATGTTCAACGCGATGGCGCGAATCTCGCGGGTTGCGTCCGAGGCCTTGCCGACGTTTTGCGCACGGGACAGGTCGAAAAACGCATCCAGGCTCTTGTCGTCTTTAAAGTCGGCTGTTTGCAACGCCAGGCCCAGGCCGCTGGTGAGTGCCTGGCTGCTGTTGAGCAGGGCGCCGTGACGGGTTTCGTAGACAACTTCGCGAATTGAGCGCTGGCCCTTGACGAAGAAGGTCTCGTTGCGCACGCCGGCCGGCAGCCATTTGCCATTGTTCTCGTAGTACAACGCGTTGCCCTGGCGTCTGACTTTTTCCAGGAACAGGTCCTGTGTGTCGCCCTTGACCGTGCTCAGGCTCCACGCGACTTTGCCGTTGAACCCGGACAGCAGCGTCGGCAAGCCGGCAATCGAGGCGCCGACGGCCTGGTATTTCGGGGCGCGGATCTGCACGTAGCTCCAGGGCGACGGCGCTTGCGGTTGGGCGGCCAGGTCGTTGGCCAGCAGGCTTTTGCCACTGCGGCTGCGCTGCGGGCCGATGGCCCAGTTGCTCGACGTGGTCACGCCCAGGGCATTGAGGCTGCTCAGTTGCTGGGTCACGGTATCAAGCCCGGCCAGACCGGTGATCTGGCTGAAGTTCACGCCCTTGAGTTTCTCGGCCTCGGCCACTGGGATCGGCTCATCCGGCGCGCTTGGAGTGAGCCAGGCGAGTTTGTCGACGCCGACTTTTTGCGCCAGCACCAGGGAGGCGATTTCTTCCTGCAGGTTGGCCGACTCGCTGAAATTCAGCAGGCAGAACAACAGTGCCGAATCTTCCGGTTTCCAGTACTCGGGCTTGTAGCCGGTCTGGGCCAGGTCCGGCGGCAGCTTGTCGCGGTAGCGGAACAGGTAGGCGTTGACGCCACGGGCATACACTTCGAAGAACCGCTTGAGGCGCGGCGACGAGGCGCTGTACAGCTCGCCGGCGCTTTTTTTCAGGTTGACCGCACGCATGAAACGGTCGACATCCAGCACCTCAGGGCCGGACATTTCCGCCAGGCGGCCCTGGGCCAGCAGGCGCAAGGTGACCATCTGGGTGATGCGGTCACTGGCGTGCACATAGCCGAGACTGAACAGCGCGTCGTGGAAGGTGTTGCTTTCGATCAGCGGCATGCCTTGGGCATTGCGACGCACCGACACGTTTTGTGCCAGGCCTTTGATCGGTTGCACGCCCGCAACGGGCGGCAGGGTGTCCTGGGTGCTCTGGAGCTGGCAACCGGCCAGGCTTAAAGCACTGGCCACTGCCGCGGCAACGCCGAACCGGGGAAGAAAATGTGAGAGGGCTGGCGAGGCCATGGCAAAGCTCCTGCGGGGGGGTAGCGTCAGTAAAGGCGCTACGTTAGTGAGCGCGGCGAAGCGACGCAAGCAGGAGTTTTGGGTTAAGCGTTAGATCTTGAGACTGGCTCGGGCCATGTGGGGCGTGGTTGCTCCCACATGGAGATCTTCAGTGCGGCTCAGGCCCCGTGGCACTTCTTGAATTTCTTCTCGCTGCCGCATGGGCAAGGATCGTTGCGGCCAACATCCTTCAACGCATTGCGCACGGGTTCCTGGTGAGCGTGGCCGCAGTTCGGGCCGTGGACATGGCCGTGATCGTGGTCATGGTGACTGTGATCGTGGTCGTGATCGTGGTTGCAGTCAGGACCATGGACATGGGGTTGCTGAGTCATCGATGTCGCTCCGGAATAAAATCGCCGGGGATTATTACGCCATTGTGGGCGACCTGCACGTCATAACCGATGAATAATCCGGTTTTGAGCTCGCCTTCCAGGCGATAGGGCACGGGTTGGTCGGGTTTTTTCAACAATTGCACCACATCGCGTATCTGCGGCCAGAGGTTGGTGCGCACCGAGACTTTGAAAAAAGCGTGGCCTCGGGGCGGCACGGTGAGCCACTCGTTGGACTCGCCTTCGGTCAGCACAAAATCATCCAGGGTGACCTTGTAGACCAGGCCGCGCACGGTCAGGTCGGCGTCGTCGCGGTTGTCCACGCGAAAGTACAGTTTGAATTTCTGTTCCAGCAACTTGGCTCGCACCACTTCGACCTTGACCAGGGAAATGTGGGGCGGCGGTGAGTCGTCCTCGAACCACGACGCGCAGCCGCTCAGGCCGAAGGTTAACGCCAGCATCAAGCTGTAGATCCGGAGCATGGCGTGGGTCCTCGTGGGGTTAGAAGTAGCTGGAACAGCACTTCTTGAATTTTTGCCCGCTGCCGCACAGGCACGGGTCATTGCGTCCGGCCTTCACCTCAACCGTTGGGTCGATGAAGTACCAGCGCCCGTCATTCTGTACGAAAGAGGACTGTTCTCGGTGGCTATGTTCGCCGGTGCTGTCGTGCCAGCGCGCGGTAAAGGTCACGAAGGCATGTTCGGGCTGGCCGCCGAACACTTCCGAGCTTTCCACCTCAAGGCCGAGCCAGGTGCTCTGGGCGCTCCAGGTGCTGATGGCGGCGCGGTCCAGACCTGCTTGTTGCGCTGGCAACGTGGTCGCTACCAGATAGTCGACCAGGCCCAGAACATAGGCGCTGTAGCGTGAGCGCATCAACGCGCTGGCGCACGGCGCCTGATGGCCGGCGTGATACTGGCCGCAGCAGGCATCCAGCAGGTTGCCACTGCCGCAGGGGCAAATGGATGTACTCATTGGGTTACCACCAATACTTTCCAAAGTTTTCCGGGTTGGCCCAGAAGCGGGCGTTGAGCCAGTCCGGCACCTGTTTATAGTCAAGCAGATCGTAGGTAAACAGCGTCAACACCTGTTCATCGCGCTGGAAACGCTCGCCGGCCTGCAGGGCCAGGGAGAAAAAGTCAGTGTCTTTCCAGTCGCAGGCACCTAGGTCCACCAGTACCGCAATGCGGCTGGCGTTGAGGTTGCGAATACCGCCGAGCAGGGTCAGGCCCTGCGGTTTTGACAGGTGCTCCAGGCAATCGACCACCAATGCCAGGTCAAAGCGCTGCGCCGCCAGTTCTGCGGGCAACGGCCCAGGCGCCGCCACGGACACTTGGGTGTCGGGGTGCGCCTCCTTAAAGGCATCCAGCGCCGGGAACTGGCTGGCGCCCAACAGCAACAGGCGTTTGGGCTGGTGCAGATCGAGCAAAGCGGCCAGGGCTTGCTGGGGGGTACGGGCAGAAATACCAGCGGTCATCAGAGATCCTCACATCAGGACCGTAGAGACTAGCGCGGCTGAGCGTGCGGGCCTAGAGCGAGAGGCTGCGAAAAATCCTCCAGGGGCGGTGATCCTCGCTTAACCCATGCCCTTCTCAAGTTTTTTGAACCTTCACTGGCAAATCGCCGGTAGAAGTCGTTACTGTGCGTCCAAAGAAAAATTTGAAAACACTCAGGAGCCCCATGATGCGTAAGGTTTTTCTGTTGGCCCTGCTGGTCAGCCCCGTTGCCCTGGCCCAGAGCGTCAGTGTCGAAACCAACTCGTTGATGCGCCTGCCCAGCAGCACCAGCGTGTTGCAACTTGAGCGCCTGGAGGTCGCCGACTACGGCACGTTGCTGATCCCGGCGACCATCAGCCAGGTCAACGTCGATGAGCTGCATCTGGGGCGTGACGCACGCATCGCTATTGTCCCCGGTGCTGTCGGGCTGCAATTGCAGGTGGGCCGTGCGCAACTGGAGCATGGCAGCCAGATCACCTCGCGCGGCGCGCCTGGCACTCATGAAAAACCGGCCAAGGCCGGACGAGACCTGACCTTGCGCATCAACTCGCTGACGGCTGAAGAGCTGTCGGTGGATGCCCGTGGCGGCGCCGGCGCCCAAGGGTATGCCGGGCTTGATGGCGCCAACGGCGTGGACCCTGGCTGCACCTGGGGCTCGGCAGGGCGCGGTTTTAATGGGGATAACGGCGGTGATGGCCTGCCAGGTGGCGCGGGCGCACAGGTACGCGTGGAGTTGCCGAAGGACTTCCCGGTTGAACATATCAAGGTCTGGGTGGACGGCGGCGCCGGTGGGTTGGCCGGTGTAGCAGGCAAACCGGGCAAGGGCGGGGAATCCAAAGGCTGCCTGGTGTACCGCGCCGATGGTGGCGAAAAAGGCCGGCCAGGGTTGGAAGGGCAGCCGGGGCCGGTTGGGCCGGCGGGGACTGTGACCATCCAGCGGCTTTGAGTCGAAAGGTCTGACGCCATCGGGGGGCAAGCCCCCTTCCACATTTGGAATGCATCTAACTGTGGGAGGGGGCTTGCCCCCGATGGCGATATAAGACTCGCCTCAGAACATCGGCCGAGCCGAAGCAATCGCCACCACCACTAGCCCCACAATCAGGTTGATCCCTACCAACTTGCGAATCTGCCCCAGCGCAGCCGCGCCCGCCGGCCAATCCTGCGCCGCCACTGCTGCCTTCAACTGCGGAAACTTCAACGCCTGGATGCGGATAAACAGCGCCGTCATCACCAGATACAAGCCCATCATCACCTGCACGTAACGGGGTGCAGTCTCAAACCCGCTGAAACGCAGGTGCAGCAGGCCGACACCGCTGATCGGCAAAATCAGCACCGCGACCCACACCCATACAAAAAAACGTTGAAACACATTCGCCCACAGCGTCAGCCGGGCAGGGCCCTCAAGTGCCGCCACAGCGGCGGGGCGCAGGATCATCCAGGCGAAAAACATACCGCCCACCCATACCAGGGCGCCCAATACATGCAGGGTGTAAGCGAGGCTAAACGCGGTCATTGTGGTACTCCGTTCTGCGCGGGATTAATTAGCGGGGTATGATAGCGGCCGATCCGAACCACTGAAAATTTATCCAGCGTTTTTTGCGCCCGACTATCCATGATCAGCACTGAACTCAAAACCACGATCCAGGGCGCCTACTCGCGTTTTCTCGAAGCCAAGAGCCTGAAACCGCGCTATGGCCAACGCCTGATGATCGCCGAAGTTGCCAAGGTCCTCGGGGATATCGACACCGACGACGAAGGTCGCCGCGAGGGTGACCCGGCGGTCGTGGCCGTCGAAGCCGGCACCGGTACCGGCAAGACCGTGGCCTACAGCCTGGCCGCGATCCCTACCGCCAAGGCCGCAGGCAAACGCCTGGTGATCGCCACCGCCACCGTCGCCCTGCAAGAGCAGATCGTCTACAAAGACCTGCCTGACCTGATGCGCAACAGCGGCCTGAACTTCACGTTCGCCCTGGCCAAGGGCCGCGGTCGCTACATGTGCCTGTCCAAGCTCGACGTGTTGTTGCAGGAAGGCCACGCGCAGACGGCCACGGCGTCGCTGTTCGAAGAAGAAGGCTTCAAGATTGAGGTTGATGAAGTCAGCCAGAAGCTGTTTACCAGCATGATCGAGAAACTCGCCGGCAATAAATGGGACGGCGACCGCGACAGCTGGCCCACCGCCCTGGAAGACGCCGACTGGGCGCGCCTGACCACCGACCATAGCCAGTGCACCAACCGCCATTGCCCGAACTTCGGCCAATGCGCCTTCTACAAGGCACGCGAGGGCATGGGCAAGGTCGACGTAATCGTCACCAACCACGATATGGTCCTGGCCGACCTGGCCCTGGGCGGCGGCGCTGTGTTGCCGGACCCCCGCGACACGCTCTATGTGTTCGACGAAGGGCATCACCTGCCCGACAAGGCCATCGGCCACTTCGCCCACTACACGCGCCTGCGCTCCACCGCCGACTGGTTGGAGTCCACCGCGAAGAACCTCACCAAATTGCTGGCCCAGCACCCGTTGCCCGGTGACCTGGGCAAGCTGATCGAGCAGGTGCCAGAGCTGGCGCGGGAGATCAAGACCCAGCAGCAGTTCATGTTCAGCGCCTGCGAACAGGTTGCCGACTTCAAGCCCGGCGAAGATGTTGAAGGCCGTGAACGCCCTCGACACCGCTTTGTCGGCGGGATGATCCCCGAGCATATGCGCGAAATGGGCATTGAGCTGAAGAAGGGCTTTTCACGCCTGACCGACCTGTTCACCCGTCTCACGGATCTGCTCAAGGAAGGCATGGATGGCGAGGTCAATATCGGCATCGCCAGCAACCAGGCCGAGGAGTGGTACCCGCTGTTCGGCAGCCTGTTGTCCCGTTCCCAGGGCAACTGGGAGCTGTGGACTGCGTTTACCGTCGAAGACCCGGAAGACAACCCGCCCATGGCGCGTTGGCTGACCTTGTCGGAAAGCGGCGCGCTGTTTGATATCGAGGTCAACGCCAGCCCGATCCTTGCCGCCGAAATGCTGCGGCGCAACCTGTGGAACGTGGCCTACGGCTGCCTGGTGACCTCGGCCACGCTGACCGCCCTGGGCACTTTCGACCGCTTCCGCATGCGTGCCGGGCTGCCGAAAAAAGCCGTCACCGCCGTGGTGCCGAGCCCGTTCCACCACGCCGACGCCGGTGTGTTGCGGGTACCGGACCTCAAGGCCGATCCGCGTGACGCGCCGGCCCACACTGCGGCGATCATTCGTGACTTGCCGGGCCTGGTCGAAGGCTCCCGGGGCACGCTGGTGCTGTTCTCCTCGCGCAAGCAGATGCAGGACGTATTCGACGGCCTCGACCGCGACTGGCGCAAGCAAGTGTTTATCCAGGGCAACCTGTCCAAGCAGGAAACCCTGAACAAGCACAAGGCGCGCGTCGATGGCGGCGACTCCAGCGTGCTGTTCGGCCTGGCGAGCTTTGCCGAGGGTGTCGACTTGCCGGGCGCGTACTGCGAGCACGTGGTGATCGCCAAGATCCCGTTCTCGGTACCGGATGATCCGGTGGAGGCCGCGTTGGCCGAGTGGATCGAAGCCCGGGGCGGTAACCCGTTCATGGAAATCTCGGTGCCGGATGCTTCCCTGAAGCTGGTGCAGGCCTGCGGGCGCTTGCTGCGTACCGAAGAAGACCGGGGCACCATCACCTTGCTCGACCGTCGTTTGGTCACCCAGCGCTACGGTAAAGCTATCCTCAATGCTTTACCGCCGTTCCGGCGCGAAATTTCTTAAGCCACCGTGGGCGGATTCGCCCACTTCGTGGTCTATCTCATCAATGTCATCAGGCCATTCACCGGCCGTTTGGGAGAACCTTGCTCGTATGATTCGCACGCTGCCCGCCCTTTTTGCCCTGCTGTTCACTGCGCCCTTGATGGCCGCGCCTGCCGGGCAACAAACCCTGTTCAACTTCGTCCGGCCTGCCGATGTGGTCAAGGTGGCGACCCAGGACGCCAGCCTGCCGCAATACAACGCCGAGCAAACCCCTGAAGGTGAGGTGTTGCGCCGCATCACGTTCAACCCGGCCGCCGAACCCAGCCTGGTGCTCAGCCCGCAGACCGGCGTGTGGGATTGGTCGCAGTCCGGCGCCATGAGCCTGCGTATCCAGAGCGCCATGGACTGGGCGCTGACCCTCTACGTCAAGGTGCAGAGCAGTGACGGCAAGACCTTGGTCAGCCGCATCGACCTGCCGGCCGGCCCGGCCCAGACCCTGCTGATCCCGCTGCAAGCCAACACGCCACTGAGCCAGGGCATGAAGGCCGGCCCGCCGATGCCGATCACCGTGGACGGCCAACGCGTATTGCTGGCCGGCAGTGCGGGGGAAATCGACCGCAGCCAAGTGGTTTCGGTGACGCTGTCGATGATCAAGCCCAATGCGGCCCAAAGCATTCTGCTGGAGCGCTTTGGCGTGCAGGACAGTGAGCCGGTGTTGAAGGCTGCCTACAGCGAGCTGGTGGATACGTACGGGCAATCCACCCGTGCGCGCTGGCCGGAGAAAGTCAGCAGCGACGAGCAACTCAAGGCCGCCGCCGCCAAGGAGCAAGCCCAGCTCCAGGGTTGGCTGGCTGCGCGGGATAAATCCGCATTGGACCGGTTTGGCGGCTGGAACAAAGGCCCTGTATTCAAGGCCAGCGGTTTTTTCCACACCGAAAAGCGTGACGGCCGCTGGTATCTGGTGACGCCGGAGGGGCATCCGTTCTATTCCTTGGGCGTCAATACCGTGGCTGCCGACAACAGCCAGACCTATGTGGCGGGCCGCGAATGGATGTTCGCGGCTTTGCCCAAGGCCGGTGAACCTTTGGACAAGTATTACGGCAGCGGCGATAACCGCACTGGCAACGGCGCCGGTGAAGGTCGCAGCTTCGGTGCCGGGCGTTGGTACGATTTCTACGGTGCCAACCTGCAGCGCGCTTACGGCGGCGAAGGCTTCGACCAGAAGCGTTGGGTGACCCACACCCTTGATCGTCTGCAAGCCTGGGGTTTCAACACCGTTGGCAACTGGAGCGATGCAGAATTGGCCCGCGCCGACCGTGTGCCGTACACCTTGCCGCTGTCGATCGTCGGCGATTACGCCAGCATCAGCACCGGCACGGACTGGTGGGGCGGCATGCCCGATCCGTTCGACCCGCGCTTCGCCATGGCCACCGAGCGTGCCGTGGCCATCGCCGCCCGCGATCACCGTGACGACCCGTGGTTGATCGGCTTCTTTGCCGATAACGAACTGGCCTGGGCCGGGCCGGGTGATGATCCGAAATCCCGTTACGCCTTGGCCTACGGCACGCTGCGCATGACCACTGACGTTCCGGCCAAACGTGCGTTCCTCAAGCAACTTCGGGACAAGTACCGCAACGAAGATGGCCTGTCGAAAGCGTGGGGCATCGAATTGGCGGGTTGGGAGCTGATGGAAGACCCAGGTTTCGAGCCACCCATGCCAAACCCGGAGCACCCGGAAATCGAGGCGGACTTCAAATACTTCCAGAAAACCTTCGCCGATGCCTACTTCAAGACCATCTCCGACTCCCTCAAATGGCACGCGCCGAACCAGTTGCTGCTGGGTGGTCGTTATGCGGTGAGCACTCCGGAAGCTGTGGCGTCGTGCGCGCAGTATTGCGATGTGCTGAGTTTCAACATGTACACCCTCAAGCCCCAGGACGGTTACGACTTCGCCGCGTTGCGCGCGCTGGATAAACCGGTGCTGATCACTGAATTCAACTTTGGCTCTGCCGACCGTGGCCCGTTCTGGGGCGGTGTGACCCAGTTGGCCAGGGAAGAAGATCGCGCTGCGGCGTACGCCAACTTCCTCAAGCAGGCCATGGCCGAACCGTCGATTGTCGGCGTGCACTGGTTCCAGTACCTGGACCAGCCGGTGACCGGCCGTTTGCTGGACGGTGAAAACGGCCACTTCGGCCTGGTGGGCATCACCGATGTGCCTTACCAGGGGTTTGTCGACAGCGTGCGTAAAAGCAACCTGGCGACGGTAGAACAACTGGGCAAGGAAGCAGAAAAGGCCAAGGCGGCCGGCGCGGTCCGTGAAGGCGAAGGCGGTAAATCTGGGCATGACGGCAAAGGCGCCGGGCATGCTGGTGGGCACGCCGGAAACGGTCACTGATTGAGGGCTGACGGGTTCACAAAAGCCACAAGGGCTGGAACAATGTCGGCCACTTTCCATGGTGTTTTTCGAGGCGGCTTACGTGCAGATTCAGGGTCATTACGAACTCCAGTTCGAAGCGGTACGTGAAGCGTTTGCCGCGCTGTTCGATGACCCGCAGGAGCGTGGTGCCGGGCTCTGCATCCAGATCGGCGGCGAAACCGTCGTCGACCTGTGGGCGGGCACGGCGGACAAGGACGGCGCCGAGGCCTGGCACAGCGACACCATCGTCAACCTGTTCTCCTGCACCAAGACCTTCACCGCCGTCACGGCCCTGCAACTGGTGGCCGAGGGCAAGTTGCAGCTGGACGCTCCCGTGGCCAGGTATTGGCCGGAATTTGCCGCTGCCGGCAAGGAAACCATCACGCTGCGCCAGTTGCTCTGCCATCAGGCCGGTTTGCCGGCGATCCGCGAAATGCTGCCCACCGAAGCCCTGTACGACTGGCAATTGATGGTAGACACCCTGGCTGCCGAAGCACCTTGGTGGACGCCAGGCCAGGGCCATGGCTACGAAGCGATTACCTACGGTTGGTTGGTCGGCGAATTGCTGCGTCGCGCCGATGGGCGTGGGCCGGGTGAGTCGATTGTGGCGCGGGTTGCAAGGCCGTTGGGCCTGGACTTTCATGTGGGCCTGGCAGACGCAGAGTTTTATCGTGTTGCCCATATTGCACGCAGCAAAGGCAATATGGGCGATGGGTCCGCGCAACGGTTACTGCAAGTAATGATGCGTGAGCCCACCGCCATGACTACACGGGCATTTGCCAACCCACCGTCTATTCTGACCAGTACTAATAAACCTGAATGGCGACGCATGCAGCAGCCCGCGGCTAATGGTCACGGTAATGCACGCAGTCTGGCGGGGTTTTACAGTGGGTTGTTGGACGGTAGTTTGTTGGAAGCCGACATGCTCGAAGAGTTGACCCGTGAACACAGTATCGGTTTGGATAAAACATTATTGACACAAACTCGTTTTGGCCTGGGCTGCATGTTGGATCAACCGCAGTTGCCCAACGCCACGTTTGGCCTGGGCCCACGGGCTTTCGGGCACCCGGGCGCTGGCGGCTCGGTCGGTTTTGCCGATCCTGAGCATGATGTAGCGTTTGGTTTCGTGACTAATACATTGGGGCCTTATGTACTTATGGACCCCCGTGCACAGAAGTTGGTCGGAATATTGGCCGGTTGTCTGTAAACCCCTTGCTGTTTCACGTTTTTTTGTTACAAAGGCAACTATAAGAAGGCGCTGAACGAAATTTTGTAACTTTAAAGTTCTGTAAGCGTCTGTTTAACGGGTCATCCAGACCCCCGTTTCTTTTCTCATTTTGTGGATATCTCATGTTATCGAACAAGTCCTTGGCACTGGCGCTTTGCCTCACCATTACCGGCTGCGCACAAACTCCACAGAATGATGCCGAGGGTGGGCATTGGTGGTCATTTGGATCTGATAAGGCCGCTACCAAGGACGCAGTGACCCAAACCGACGCCAAGCCAGATGCCAAGCCTGCTGCTGGCGCAAAGCCTGCCGCACCTGTAGCGGCTGCTGCACCTGCACCCGTACCCGCATCTGCTCCGGCAGCCAAGGCTGACACTGGCTCCAGCTGGTGGCCGTTCTCCTCCAAAAGCGCCGACGAAAAAGCTGCCGATGCCAAGGCTGCAGACCTGAAAGCCGACCTCAAGGCCGCCACTCCGGCACCTGCCGCTGCGCCAGCCGTTGCCAAGACTGACAGCGAAACCCATTGGTGGTGGCCGTTCGAAAGCAAACCCAAGCCATTGTCCAAGGTCGACGTGACCAACGTGCCGATGCCTGATCCGAAAATCACCCAGGCCTGGTTGGACGACTATGAGCCGCGCCTGCGCGCCGCCATCAAGGACAGCAACCTGCAACTGGAACGTCGCGACAACGTGCTCGTCGTGATTGCCCCGGTTGATGGCTCCTACAACCCGAAACGTCCAGCCATGCTGCTGCCGGTTACCCTTGGCCCGTTCACACGTGTTGCCAAGGCTGTTGAAGCCGATCCCAAGACCGCCGTGCTGGTTCTTGGTCACGTAGACGCCACCGGCACCGCCCCGGCGAGCCAGGCGTTGAGCAAGGAACGCGCACAGTCGATCGCTTCGATTTTCAGCCTCAGCGGCTTGAAGCAGGATCGACTGATGCTGCGTGGCATGGGTGACCTGATGCCACGTGCCGCCAACGACAGCACCCAGGGCCGTGCGCTGAACCGTCGCATGGAAATTATGTTCACTCAGCGTACAACTATGTTGGCGCTGCTGAGCAAGTACAACTCGGGCAAGACGCCGCCTGTGGCTGAAATGGTTGCGGTACAGAACGTACCTGCACCGGCTCCTGCTGCCAAAGCACCGGCGAAAAAAGCCCCTGCTGCCAAGAAAGCCGCCGCCAAGCCAGCCGCTAAAAAGGCGCCGGCCAAGCCAGCGGCCAAGAAAGCGGCTCCGGCCAAAGCCAAGGCTGCTGCACCGGCGAACGACCAGGCCAAAAACTGATCCGCTGAACCAGAAGGATAAAGCCGCATGACCCAGGCACTGGCCGATATGCGCCGTGACTACACACGGGACGGTTTGAGCGAGGCCCAGGCCCCGGACGAGCCGTTTGCGTTGTTCCACCAGTGGTTTGCCGACGCGGTGAAAACCGAGCAGCCACCGGTGGAAGCCAATGCCATGACCCTGGCAACGGTCGACCAGGACGGTCGCCCGCACTGCCGCATCCTATTGCTCAAGGGCCTGGATGCGCACGGCTTTACCTTCTTTACCAACTATCAGAGCGCCAAGGGTCAACAGCTCGCGGCGCGACCGTTCGCAGCCATGACGTTTTTCTGGCCGACCCTTGAGCGCCAGGTGCGCATCGAAGGGCGGGTGGTCAAGGTCACGCCTGAGGAGTCGGACGCGTATTATCAGGTCCGGCCTTTGGGCAGCCGCCTGGGTGCCTGGGCCTCCCCGCAGAGCCAGGTCATTCGTGACCGTGCAGAACTGCAAGACTTGCTCACGGCCACTGAACAGCGTTTCAGCGATACCCAGCCCGACTGCCCCGAGCATTGGGGTGGCTATCGTCTGCTGCCGGAGCGTATCGAGTTCTGGCAAGGCCGCGCCAGCCGCCTGCATGACCGCCTGAACTACCGCCTGCAAGGGACCGAATGGACCCGCGAGCGCCTGGCACCCTGAGCGGCACCTTTCGTCACCTCACCTGAATGTTGTTCGCAGCACCGACGTCTCTATGGGAGAGACTTCGGTCGCATGCGGCTGCCCGGCTACAATGATGAAACCGTCATGACATCTGTTGGCGCAAAAACTGAGCTACCGTTTGTCGAGTTTTGTGGTGTGTGCAGTCTGTACTCAGGCTGAATGAAAGAAGTTTTCTGTGGTGCTTGCCGTGACAGGCGCCAAGCCGCAGCGTCTAATGAACACCTGTCCTTTGGAGTTGATGCTATGCGTAAGTCCGTTTTACTGGTTGCCTGCTTTACCACCCTGTCGCTGCTGCTGGGTGGCTGCGCCTCAAGTTTGACCGGCGATTCGTATTCCCGTGATGAAGCGCGTCGTGTACAGACCGTGCGCATGGGCACCATCGAATCTCTGCGTCCGGTGAAAATCGAAGGCACCAAGACCCCAATCGGCGGCGCTGCCGGCGCAGTCATCGGCGGTGTTGGCGGCAGCGCCATCGGCGGCGGCCGTGGCAGCATTGTCACTGCGGTGATCGGTGCAGTCGCCGGCGGCCTGTTGGGTTCGGCTACCGAAGAAGGCCTGACCCGCACCCAAGGCGTGGAAATCACCGTTCGCGAAGACGACGGCAGCATGCGCGCCTACGTGCAGGCCGTGCAGGAGAATGAAATCTTCCGCATTGGCGACCGCGTGCGGATCATGACGGTGGATGGCACCAGCCGCGTTACCCGTTAAGCAGTAAGCAGCAGGCAAAGAAAAACCCCAGCCGGGTGACCGGTTGGGGTTTTTTGTGGGCGTTGTTCAGGGGGGTCAGGCTTTCTTGCGACTCGCCATCGCCGTCACCATATACCCGATACATGCCGCCAATATCGACCCGGTCAGAATCCCCATGCGATCCTCGCCGGCAAACTCGCTGACGCCTGGTACAAACGCCAGGGAGCCGACAAACAGGCTCATGGTGAAGCCGATGCCGCACAGGATTGCCACACCAAAGACTTGGCCCCAGCTCGCACCACTTGGCAGTGCTGCGAGGCCGGTCTTGATGGCCAGCCAGGTGAGGCCGAACACACCGACGGTCTTGCCGATCAACAGGCCCGCGGCAATACCCATGGGCACGTGATGGGTGAAGCTTTCCAGGCTGACACCGGTGAGGGATACGCCGGCGTTGGCAAAGGCGAACAGCGGCAGGATGCCGTAAGCCACCCACGGGTGCAGGGCGTGTTCGAGGGTCAGCAGCGGCGAGGGTTCGGCGTTCTTGGTACGCATCGGGATGCAGAACGCCAGGGTCACGCCGGCCAGCGTGGCGTGCACGCCACTCTTGAGTACACAGACCCACAGGATCAGGCCGACGATCAGGTAGGCCCAGAGCTTGATCACGCCGAGGCGGTTCATCGCGATCAAGGCCACCAGGCACGCGCCTGCGCCTGCCAGCGCTGCGCCGGACAAATCGGCGGAATAGAACACAGCGATCACGATGATTGCACCGAGGTCATCGATGATGGCCAGTGTCATCAGGAACAGCTTCAGCGACACCGGCACGCGTTTGCCCAGCAGCGCCAACACGCCCAGGGCGAAGGCAATGTCGGTGGCCATCGGGATCGCCCAGCCCGAGAGGGCGCTCGGGAAGTCCTTGTTGATCGCCCAGTAGATCAGCGCCGGCACCACCATACCGCCGATGGCAGCAGCGCCGGGCAGTACCACTTGCGATGGCTTGGACAGATGGCCGTCAAGCAGCTCGCGCTTGACCTCCAGGCCGATCAACAGGAAGAACAGCGCCATCAGGCCATCGTTGATCCACAACAAGGCCGGCTTGTCGATTTTCAACGCGCCGATCTGCGCCACCACGGGCACGTCGAGAAATGCGCCGTACAGGTGCGACAACGGTGAGTTGTTGATGATCAGTGCCAGGGCCGCAGCGGCGATCAACAACAGACCGCTGGCGGCTTCCAGCTGGAAGAAACGGGTGAAAGTGCTACGCAGAGCCAAGGGATGCTCTCCAATCCGGATTCAATAGGTGGGTACCCTAACCCGTACCGTTAGTTGTTAAAACAAAAGTTATATTCTTATTTGTTATAAGCAATGGACGGGTTCAGCGTTGCGTCAGGGGCCGGGAATTGTGTGTCCAATTGAGTCGTTACTGTATCTGTGTCGAGTGTAGGAAAGATCCTAATATTGGCCTGGAAATCCTTAGAGAAACCCACCATGAGTGACCATCGTCCCTGGGCTCGCGAAGCCATTCGTATCATCGAAGCAGACTTCCAGCGCAGCGCTGACACCCATCTGATCCCCTTGCCGCTGCCGGGGTTGCCCGGTATCGAGTTGTACTTCAAGGACGAGTCGAGCCATCCCACCGGCAGCCTGAAACACCGGCTGGCCCGCTCGCTGTTTCTGTATGCGCTGTGCAACGGCTGGCTCAAGCCCGGAGCACCGGTGATCGAGGCCTCCAGCGGTTCCACGGCGATCTCCGAAGCTTACTTCGCACGGCTGCTGGGCCTGCCGTTTATCGCGGTGATGCCCGCCACTACCTCCCAGGAAAAAATCGCGCAGATTGCTTTCTATGGCGGCAAGAGCCATTTGGTGCAGGATCCGACGCAGATTTACGCCGAATCCGAACGCCTTGCGCAGGAAAGTGGCGGCCACTTCATGGATCAGTTCACCTATGCCGAACGCGCTACTGACTGGCGCGCGAACAACAACATCGCCGAGTCGATCTTCCAGCAGATGCGCTTTGAGCAGCATCCCGAGCCGAGCTGGCTGATTTCCAGCCCCGGCACCGGCGGCACCACGGCGACACTGGGCCGCTACGTGCGCTATCGCCAGCACTGCACCCGCGTGCTGTGCGCCGATGCCGAGCGTTCAGTGTTTTTTGACTATTACCAGACGGGTGATGCGAGCCTGCGCCTCGATTGCGGTTCGCGCATCGAAGGCATTGGCCGGCCACGGGTCGAGGCGTCGTTTTTGCCGAAGGTGATCGATGCGATGGTCAAGGTCCCGGATGCGCTGTCACTGGCAGCCATGCATTACCTGGCCGAGCGGCTGGGTCGGCGAGTCGGTGGTTCCAGCGGGACCAACCTGGTGGGTGCACTGATGGCGGCGCAGCAGATGAAGGCTGCGGGGGAGTCGGGTTCTATCGTGGCGATCTTGTGCGACGGCGGGGAGCGATACGCCACGACCTATTACGACCAGGCATGGCTGGCAGGGCAGGGGTATGAGTTGGACGGGTTGATGGCGGCCGTTGCGGCCAGTGTGGAGCGGGGCGAACCGTTGCCGGCCAGCGTCTTGCGCGCAAATATCTGACCCGACGCTGACCCGAATGTGGAAGAGGGGCTTACCCCTCCCACATTCAATTTGCGCTGTTCTCAGGCCTGGATGCCGAGCATATCCCGCGCTAACGCTTCGGCGATCCGAATCCCATCAACGCCTGCCGACAGAATCCCACCGGCATAACCGGCGCCTTCGCCGGCCGGGAACAGACCCTTCACATTCAAGCTCTGCATCGATTCGTCACGGGTAATCCGCAGCGGTGATGAGGTGCGGGTTTCGATGCCGGTCAAGACGGCGTCGTGCAACGAGTAGCCCTTGATCTGCTTTTCAAAGGCTGGCAACGCTTCGCGGATAGCTTCAATAGCAAATTCCGGCAGCGCCAGTGCGAGATCGCCCAAGGACACGCCCGGTTTGTAGGACGGTTCCACACTGCCGATGGCGGTGGACGGCTTGCCGGCGATGAAATCACCCACCAGCTGCGCCGGCGCCTCGTAGTTGCTGCCGCCGAGGATGTAGGCGTGGGATTCCAGGCGTTCCTGCAACTCGATACCCGCGAGTGGGCCACCTGGGTAATCCACTTCCGGCGTGATCCCCACCACGATGCCGGAGTTGGCATTGCGCTCGTTACGCGAGTACTGGCTCATGCCGTTGGTCACGACGCGGTTCGGCTCGGAGGTGGCTGCCACCACGGTGCCGCCGGGGCACATGCAGAAGCTGTAGACCGAGCGGCCATTCTTCGCGTGGTGCACCAGTTTGTAATCGGCGGCGCCCAGCTTCGGGTGCCCGGCGTATTTGCCCAGCCGCGCAGCGTCGATCAGCGACTGCGGGTGCTCGATGCGAAAACCCACCGAGAACGGCTTGGCTTCCATGTACACGCCGCGGCCGTGGAGCATGCGGAAGGTGTCGCGGGCGCTATGGCCCAGGGCCAGGATCACGTGCCTGGACAGGATCTGCTCGCCGCCATCCACCACCACGCCGTTCAGTTGGCCGTCTTCGATCAACACGTCCGTCACACGTTGTTCAAAGCGCACTTCACCGCCGAGGGCGATGATCTGCTCGCGCATGTTTTCCACCACGCCGGTCAGGCGGAACGTACCGATATGCGGTTTGCTGACGTAGAGAATTTCTTCCGGCGCGCCGGCCTTGACGAATTCGTGCAGCACTTTGCGGCCGTGGAATTTCGGATCCTTGATCTGGCTATAGAGTTTGCCGTCGGAAAAGGTGCCGGCGCCGCCTTCACCAAACTGCACGTTGGACTCGGGGTTGAGCACGCTTTTGCGCCACAGGCCCCAGGTGTCCTTGGTGCGCTGGCGCACTTCCTTGCCGCGTTCGAGGATGATCGGCTTGAAGCCCATTTGCGCCAGCAGCAGCCCGGCGAAGATGCCGCACGGGCCAAAACCGACGACGATCGGCCGCTCAACCAAACCTTCGGGGGCCTGGCCGACAACCTTGTAGCTGATGTCCGGCGCCGGGTTGACGTTGCGGTCATCGGCAAACTTGAGCAGGAGGGCGGCTTCACCCTTCACGTCCAGGTCGATGGTGTAAATGAAGCACAGCTCCGACGTCTTCTTACGGGCGTCGTAGCTGCGTTTGAACAGGGTGAAATCGAGCAGGTCATCACTGGCGATGCCCAGGCGCTGCAAGATGGCAGGCCGCAGGTCTTCTTCGGGATGGTCGATGGGCAGCTTGAGTTCGGTGATTCGTAACATGACAGGATCCGGTGTGCGGCGTTCGGTGAGGCCGGCGGTTTTGCAAACCGGCGATTATAAGCCCCAACCGTGGTTTCCCGTCATGCTAAAAAGCGCAGGATGCGATCAATCGTCCCGCGAACCACCGAAAGCCGCGCAGCCACGCTGGACTTGACCGTTGATCCGCAATTCAGCGGTCATGTGTTGCAGGCTGCCACTGACGCTGTCCACGCAGCGTTGCGGGGCCACCCACAGCTCGACGTGCTGGTTGTTGGCTTCGGTCATCAGGTTGAAGCGACCGTCACCGATCTGCTCCTCTACATACGGCACTGCCAGTGGCGGCTGGCCTTCGCGCTCAAGCACCATGCCCTTGGCGGTGACGTTCATCGCCCAGGCGGGCTTGTGGCCGTTGGCGCGCAGGGTCATGCGCTTGAAGTCCGGGTCGTCGCAGGCGGCGGTCGAGCGTTCTACGCGATAGAGTTGTTGCAGGTCCACGCTGCCCTGAGTGCCGCTGGCAACGCCGGAGAACTTGCCGCGCAGGTCGGCAAACAATGCACCCTGCTGACCGGCCAGGGAGGCCGCTTCCTGCAGGATGCTGGTGCCACCGGTGTCGTTGATCACATAGTTGCGTTTGTCGTTGCACGGCTGGAACAAGAGCTTGCCACCGACGGCTGTGAGTTCCCCCTGCATGCGGGTCAGCCCCGCGAGAGAGGGCTTCGCCGGCTCGCTTTCGAACATCTGGCAAGCGGCGAACAGGGGAAGCAAGGCAAACAGGGCGAGGTTACGGACGGCACGCATAAGGGGTCTCCAGACAAGTGCCGCCACGTTACGCAGGCTGGCGATGCATCACAAGCCCGGCCGCCAGCTTCAGCCATTTCTGACAGGCGTAGAATTCAGCCTACGATAAAGGTCTGGCCGGTCTGCAAGCCTTCCACGCTTTTTGCGTAGGCCAATGCCACATCAGCGCCCGGAGCCGGTTTATAGCCACGGAAATACGGCGCGTAGCTGCCCATGGCTTCCACCAGTACCGTGGGGCTGACGGAGTTGATCCGCAGGCCCCGGGGCAATTCAATGGCGGCGGCCTTCACAAAGGCGTCGATTGCACCGTTGACCAATGCGGCCGAGGCGCCGGTACGAATCGGATCGCGGTTGAGAATGCCGCTGGTGAAGGTGAACGAGCCTGCGTCGTTGGCGTATTCACGGCCAATCAGCAGCAGGTTGACCTGGCCCATCAGCTTGTCACGCAGGCCCAGTTCAAAGTCGCTTTCGCTCATGTCCCCCAGCGCCACAAAATTCACACTGCCAGCGGCACAGACCAGGGCGTCGAACTTGCCGGTCTGCTCGAACAGCGTGCGGATCGAGGCACTGTCGCTGATATCCACCTGGAAGTCGCCGCTGCTGCGGCCGATGCTGATCACGTCATGACGCTGCGCCAGTTCGGCCTTAATGGCTGAACCGACGGTGCCGCTGGCGCCAATCAATAGGATTTTCATGGTGCAGTTCCTCCAGGGGTAAGTGAAGGTTCAGTCTAGAGTGGCTTTTCAAGCGGATAAACGTGCTAATAGGCAACCTTTGGTTTTCAAATGGAAACAATCCATGAGCGAGATGGATGACCTGGCGGCCTTTGCCGTACTGATCGAAGCGGGCAGCTTTACCGTGGCGGCCGAACAGCTGGGCTGCAGCAAAGGCCAGTTGTCCAAGCGCATCTCCCAGTTGGAGGCACAGTTTTCCGTTGTGTTGTTGCACCGCACCACACGCAAGCTCAGCCTGACGGCCGCTGGCGCGGCGTTGCTGCCGCAGGCCCAGGCATTGGTGGTGCAAGTAGAACGTGCGCGTCAGGCATTGGCGCGGCTCAAGGACGATCTGGCCGGGCCGGTGCGTATGACCGTTCCCGTTTCATTAGGCGAAACCTTCTTCGATGGCTTGTTGCTGGAGTTTTCCAGGCAGTACCCCCAGGTGCAGATCGAGCTTGAGCTCAACAACAGCTACCGAGACCTGGCGCGGGACGGTTTTGACTTGGGGGTGCGTTCGGGGGCGATCGAAAACGAGCGTCTGGTGGCCAAACCTTTGCTGGCCTGGCATGAGATGACCTGCGCCAGCCCCGCCTATCTGGAACAGCACGGCGAACCACTGACCCCGGCGGATCTTGCGGCGCATACCTGCTTGCTCAATAGCCACTACAGCGGTCGTGAGGAATGGCTGTATCACCAGCAGCACGAGTTGTTGCGGGTCAGGGTGAGTGGCACGTTCGCGTCCAACCACTACAACCTGTTGAAGAAGGCCGCGCTGGTCGGTGCCGGAATCGCCCGGCTGCCGTCCTACGTACTGCACTCGGAATTGGCTGACGGCCGATTGCGCTGGCTCCTGCGCGATTACCAGACGCGAAGCCTGCCGATGTACCTGGTTCACCCTTATCAAGGTGGCCTGCCCAGGCGTACCCAGATACTGGCTGACTACTTGGTGGACTGGTTCAAGCGCAGCGGCGAGGCGCTGGATCGGCTTTAACGGGAGCGGCGGGCAATCAAGTGGTCGATGGAAAAACAGCCTGGACCCTTGGCAACCAACAGCAACAACAAGGCAAGCCAAGTGCCGTGGGTAGGGTAGGCGTCCGGGTACACAAACAGCTGAATAACCAACGTCATGCCGATCAAGGCCAGGGCCGAGAACCGCGTGGCGAACCCCACCAATATCAGCACCGGGAAAAAGTGCTCGGCAAACGCCGCCATGTGCGCGGCCACTTCCGGCGACAACAACGGCACGTGGTACTCACTGCGAAACAGCGGCAATGTCGACGCGGCGAGTTTCGGTTCGCCCAGCTGGAACGTGCCGCTGATCAGGTCGATCGCGAAACCTTCGACCTTGGTTTGCCCGGATTTCCAGAACACGGCTGCAATGGAAAACCGCGCAATAAACGCGATCAGGCTGTAGGGGATTTTCTCGAAAAGCGCGATGGCCCGTCTGATGAGGCACGAAGGGGTGGTGTTCATGGCGATACCTTTTGTTCTGGGAGCAGGTGAGTGATGGCGTCGTGGTTGATCAGCAGTGACAGACATTGGTGCAGGTCAAATTCGGCGCAGGCTTCAAGGGCGTCTGCCACGGCCGTTTCCAATGCAGCGCCGTGGTTCAGGCTATTGATAAACGCGACCGAGCCGCCGTCGATGGCGAAGACCTTGACGCTCAGTCCGTGGCGCAGCACCAGTGCACTTTGTGCCTGCCAGGGATCAAGGCTGGCCAGGGCGCCCTCGGTCTGGTGCGCCGCCCAAACTGCGACCACCGCGTAGGCGCAGTTCAACGTGGCGAGGGATGGGTGCAGTTGCAGGCGTAATGCGCCCAGCGCCGTTTGGGCCTGCAGGTGTTGTAGTACGACCTGCTGATTCACCGACGGCGTATCCGCTGCGTGATAGGCACGAACCCGCAGGCGTTCCAAGCGGGCCATATCGGCCAGGTAAGGCACGCTGGCGGCGGGTTCGAAACCCTGGATGAAGTCGGCAAATGTGCTGCCGTAGTCGCTCATCAACGGGCTGTCGGGTGGTGAAGCCTGGACGTAAACGCTGGCCATTGCGCGGAAAAAATCATCACCTACCAGGCGCACCGTTACGGGGTACGCCGTGGCCAGTGCATTGATCAGTGCACTGTGGACATTGTTGCGATACACCGCAAAACGACTGGCCGGGTCGGCGCCGTTACTGCTGAACAGGCCGTCCGGGCAGGGCTGATCGGGCGCCAGCAAGGCGCTGGTGAATGCGTCGTGAAGGCTCATGGGCGGACCTGGGATAAATAGCGTTCGGCCTGATGGGCTTCAGCGTGCAACACGTTGAAGGCAGGCACTTGGTTGTCACGCTCAATCAGGGTGGCGACCGGGCCCGTGCGTGTGAGCACCTGCTCGTAAAGCTGCCATACCCTGTTGTCGATGGGGGCACCGTGGTCATCTATCAGCAGGCGATCACCCAGGCTGTCGGTGTCTTCGGCAAAACCTGCCAGATGAATCTCGCCCACGGCGTGCAACGGCAGGGCGTCGATGTAGGCCAGCGGGCTGCGTTGGTGATTGATACATGACACGTAGACGTTGTTCACGTCCAACAGCAAGCCGCAGCCGGTACGGCGGATGATCTCGCTGATGAAGTCGGTCTCGTCCAGGGTGGAGCGCTCGAACTGCAGGTAGGTCGATGGATTCTCCAGCAACATCGGCCGCTTGAGGGCGCTCTGCACCTGATCGACGTGTTCGCAGACCCGGTTCAGGGTGCTGGCGTCGTAGGCCAGGGGCAGCAAGTCATTGAGAAACACCGGGCCGTGGCTGGACCAGGCCAGGTGTTCGGAAAAAGAGTGGGGTTGGTAGCGTTCGATCAGCGCCGCAAGCCGTGCCAGGTGCTCACGGTTGAGCGGGCCTTCGCCGCCGATGGACAGGCCCACGCCATGCAGCGACAGCGGGTACTGTTGGCGAATCAACCCCAGGTAATGATGGAAAGGGCCGCCGGCGACCATGTAGTTCTCGGCGTGCACTTCAAAAAAACCGATATCGGGAAGGGTCTGGAGCACCTCGTTGAAGTGCTCGCTCTTGAGCCCCAGCCCGGCCCTGGAAGGAAGGCCGGGTGCCTGAGCCGTTGAGACCTTGTGCAGAGTGGAAAGCGTCATCATCCGTACTCAGGCTATGCAGGGTTTCAGGACTTGGCGGTGAAGGCCGCTTCCTGGCCGAAGCCGGTCGGCGAGGTAGAGCTTGGGGTTTGGGTGCAGGTGCCGGCGGGGACCAGTTTCCAGGCGTTGGCCTGATCCTTGGTTTTCGACGTGCCCGCACAAGAAGTGCCCGCGCCTGCGGCGCAATCGTTTTTGCCGGCTTCTGCGACGCCGAAGCATTTCTGCATGTCGTCGGCGGCATGGGCGGTGGTGGTCAGGGCGGACAGGCTCAGGGCGGAACCCAGGGCCAGGATGAGGGCGGAGGCGGACAGTTTGGTGGTCATGGTGTATCTCCAGTAGTGGTCGTGTGGGCAGGCTTGAGTGCCTGCATGCACCACTAGAGAGGGGAGGGCTGAGTTCGTTACATGCGGATGGAAAATAATTATTCAGGGATCACGCGAAACAAATGTGGGAGGGGGCAAGCCCCCTCCCACATTTAGCTCCGGTTTATTCAGCAACCGTCTCTTAGCCGCCCAGGTACGCCTCCCGTACCTTCGGATCGGTCAGCAACTGCTCACCCGTGCCCTGCATCACCACCCGACCGTTTTCCAATACATAGGCGCGGTCGGCGATTTTCAGCGCCTGGTTGGCGTTCTGTTCCACCAAAAACACGGTCACACCGTCTTTGCGCAGCTGTTCGATGATGTCGAAAATCTGCTGGATGATGATCGGTGCCAGGCCCAGGGACGGTTCGTCCAGCAGCAGCAGCTTGGGCTTGCTCATCAGCGCCCGGCCGATGGCGAGCATTTGCTGCTCGCCGCCGGACATGGTGCCGCCGCGCTGGCTGAAGCGTTCCTTGAGCCTTGGAAACAGGTGCAGCACCTTGTCCATCTGCTCCTGGTAGTCGCCCTTGTCGGTGAAGAACCCGCCCATGGCGAGGTTCTCTTCGACGGTCAGGCGCGAGAACACGCGGCGGCCTTCCGGCACTACGGCGATGCTCTTGCGCATAATGTGCGACGACTCCTGGCCCACCAGCTCTTCACCCATGTAGCGGATGCTGCCGCTGTGGGCCTGGGGTGAACCGCACAAGGTCATCAGCAAGGTGGACTTGCCGGCGCCGTTGGCGCCGATCAGGGTCACGATTTCACCCTGGCGCACTTCCACATTGACGCTGTGCAGGGCCTGGATCTTGCCGTAGAAAGTGGAAACGTTTTCGAATTGCAGCATTTTACGCTTCCCCCAAATAGGCTTTGATCACTTCAGGATTGTCGCGGATCTGCTCCGGCGTCCCGTCGGCCAGCGGCGTGCCCTGGTTGATCACCACGATGTGGTCGGAAATGCTCATGACCAGTTTCATGTCGTGTTCGATCAACAGCACCGTGGCATTGTTTTCCTCACGCAGCACGCCAATCAGCGCCTTGAGGTCTTCGGTTTCCCTGGGGTTCAGGCCGGCCGCTGGTTCGTCGAGCATGAGGATCCGCGGGCGGGTCATCATGCAGCGGGCGATTTCCAGGCGACGTTGCTGACCATAGGCCAGGGTGCCGGCAGGGCGGTTGGCGAACTCGGTCAAGTTGACCTTGTCCAGCCAGTACTCCGCATACTCCATGGCCTCGCGCTCGCTTTTGCGGAACGCCGGGGTCTTGAACAGGCCTGCAAAGAAGTTGGTGTTCAGGTGACGGTGTTGGGCGATCAACAGGTTCTCGACCGCCGTCATGTCCTTGAACAACCGCACGTTCTGGAAGGTACGCACCACGCCCTTGCGGGCGATCTCGTGGCCGGCCAAACCCTGGATCGGCTGACCGTCCAGCAGGATGCTGCCACCGCTCGGCTTGTAGAAGCCGGTGAGGCAGTTGAACACTGTGGTCTTGCCGGCGCCGTTGGGGCCGATCAATGCCACTACCTGTTTCTCCTTGACGGTCAGGGCCACGCCGTTGACCGCCAGCAAACCGCCAAAGCGCATGCTCAGATTTTCGACTTTCAGGATCTCGCGGCTCATTTGCGCAGCTCCATGTGTGGACGTTGCATGGGCAGCAGGCCTTGAGGGCGCCAGATCATCATCAGCACCATCATGGCGCCGAACATCAACATGCGGTATTCGCTGAACTCACGCATCATTTCCGGCAGCAGGATCATTACGATTGCCGCCAGGATCACGCCCAGTTGCGAGCCCATGCCACCCAGAACCACGATGGCGAGGATGATCGCCGATTCGATAAAGGTGAACGACTCCGGGGTGACCAGGCCTTGGCGCGCAGCAAAGAAGCTGCCGGCGAAACCGGCGAACGCGGCACCGAGGGTGAAGGCGGAGAGCTTGATGATGGTCGGGTTCAGGCCCAGGGCGCGGCAGGCGATCTCATCTTCGCGCAGCGCTTCCCATGCACGGCCAATCGGCATGCGCAGCAAGCGGTTGATCACGAACAGTGCTGCCAGCGCCAGCAACAGCGCGACCAGGTACAGGAACACCACTTTGCTCACCGGGTTGTAGGCAATCCCGAAGTACTCGTGGAAAGTCTGCATGCCCTCGGCGGCGGTGCGGTCGAATGACAGCCCGAAGAACGTTGGCTTGGGGATGCTGCTGATGCCGTTGGGGCCGCCGGTGATGTCCGTGAGGTTACGCAGGAACAGGCGGATGATTTCCCCGAAGCCCAACGTCACGATGGCCAGGTAGTCACCGCGCAGGCGCAGCACCGGGAAGCCCAGCAGGAAGCCGAACGTGGCCGCCGCCATGCCGGCCAGCGGCAGGCAGATCCAGAAACTCCAGCCCAGGTAGTGCGAGAGCAGCGCGTAGGTGTAGGCACCCACGGCGTAGAAGCCCACATAGCCCAGATCGAGCAGGCCGGCGAGGCCCACCACGATGTTCAGGCCCAGGCCCAGCAGCACGTAGATCAGGATCAGGGTAGCGATATCCACCGCCCCGCGCGAGCCGAAGAACGGCCAGATCAACGCGGCCACGATCAGGCCGATGATGATGTAGCGCTGGGTGCGCGGCAGGGTCAGGAATTGGCTGACCTTGGGCGATACCAACGGGCCGCGGTTGCGCTTGAGCAAGGCACCGACCTGATCGCTGAACAGCACGCGCAGGAACATCAGCACCGAGCACAGGGCAATGATGGTCAGGGTCACGGGACCGGTGCCATGCACTTCCAGGTTGATGCCGACAATGCTCAGCTTGAGGCCGAGTACCGGAAAGGCCACGGCCCATACCAGCAAGGCGCTGAAAAACGCCGATTTAAGATATCTGCTCATACTTTCTCAACCTCCGGACGGCCCAGGATGCCGGTCGGACGGAACAACAGCACCAGAACCAACAGGCCGAACGCGACGACGTCCTTGTATTGGTCGCCGAAGATATCGGCACCAAACGCCTCGGCCACACCCAGCACCAGCCCGCCGAGCATCGCGCCCGGGATACTGCCGATGCCGCCCAATACCGCCGCGGTAAAGGCCTTGAGCCCTACCAGGAAACCGGCGTTGGGGTTGATCACGCCGTACTGCATGCTCAGCAGCACCGCCGCAACAGCGGCCAGCGCGGCACCGATCACGAAGGTCAGGGCGATGATGTTGTTGGTGTTGATGCCCAGCAGGTTGGCCATCTTGATGTCTTCGGCGCAGGCCCGGCAGGCGCGCCCCAGACGGGAGCGGGAGATGAACAGGGTCAAGCCCAGCATCGCCACCAGGGTGACGACGAAAACCAGGACCTGCATGTACGAAATCAGCACTTCTTGTGCGCCACCCGGGCCGAAGGAGAAGCTCCCCGGGATCAGGTTGGGAATGGACTTGTCCTTGGAATCCTGGGACAGCAGTACGGTGTTCTGCAGGAAAATCGACATGCCGATGGCGGAAATCAGCGGGATCAGGCGGTTGCTGCCACGCAAGGGACGGTAGGCAACACGCTCGATACTGTAGCCATAGGCACTGGTCACGATGATCGACGCGAGGAACGCAGCGGTCATCAACAGCGGCAGGGAGTGGATACCCATCATGGCCAGCCCGGCAAGGGCGATGAAGGCCACGTAGGAACCAATCATGTACACCTCGCCATGGGCGAAGTTGATCATTCCAATGATGCCGTAAACCATTGTGTAGCCAATGGCTATCAAGGCATAGGTGCTGCCAACGGTCATACCGTTAACCAGCGTTTGGAAAAAATGATAGATCTCAGGCATTACAGCGCTCCTAAAAACCCGATACGCATTTCACTGGTGGAGTCATGTTCCGGCCCTGTGCTGTGTTCTGTGAGCACATTTGCACAAAGCGTTTGCCAGCGAACCGCTGGTGACGGTTTTAAGATTTTCAGGTGAGCCAGCGCCCGGATCGCGGGTGACAGGCCCATAAACCTCGTAAAACAAAGCCCACTGCTCTCACAGTGGGCTTGTTGGACCAGTAACGCCTGGCTTACTGAGGGGAAACTTCGGTTTTAGGTTTGCCGAAGTGCCATTCGTAGACCACGAACTTGAAGTCCTTCAGGTCGCCCTTGGCGTCGAAGCTCAGCTCGCCGGTAGGGGTCTTGAAGGTGCCTGCGTGGATGGCAGCAGCCACTTTGGCGGTGTCATCGCTCTTCGCGGCGGCGATACCACCAGCGATCACTTCAACAGCCGAGTAGGCCGGGAACACGAACGGACCGGTTGGGTCCTGCTTGTTCTTGGTGAACTCTTCAACAATGGCCTTGTTGGCTGGATCGGTGTCGAAAGACTTCGGCAGGGTCACCAGCAGACCTTCGGAAGCGTTCTGGGCGATTTGCGAGATGGAGTCGTTGCCGACGCCTTCAGGGCCCATGAACTTGGCGTTCACGCCTTTTTCCTTGGCTTGGCGCAGGATCAGGCCCAGCTCAGGGTGGTAGCCACCGTAGTAGACGAAGTCGACGTTGGCTTGCTTGAGCTTCTGGATCAGCGAGCCGAAGTCCTTGTCGCCAGCGTTGATACCTTCGAAGAGGGCAACTTTCACGCCTTTCTTCTCGAGAGTCTGTTTAACGGCGGTGGCGATGCCTTCACCGTATTGCTGCTTGTCGTGGATGACTGCAACGACTTTTGGCTTCACGTGGTCGGCAATGTAGTTGCCGGCCGCCGGGCCTTGGGCGCTGTCCAGGCCGATGGTGCGGAACACCAGCTTATAGCCACGGGAAGTGATTTCCGGGCTGGTGGCCGCCGGGGTGATCATGATCACGCCTTCGTCTTCATAGATGTCGGACGCTGGCTGAGTGGAGCTGGAGCAGAGGTGACCGACCACGAACTTGACGCCGTCGTTGACCACTTTGTTGGCCACGGCCACGGCTTGTTTAGGATCGCAAGCGTCGTCGTATTCCTTGGCTTCAAGCATTTTGCCGTCGACGCCGCCTTTGGCGTTGATGTCGGCGATTGCCTGCTTGGCACCCATGAATTGCATGTCGCCGTATTGCGTTACAGGACCCGTCTTCGGACCGGCGATGCCGATCTTGATGGTGTCAGCTGCGAACGAATGGCCGGCAACCCCAGCCAGGACCATAGCGGCAAACAGTTTGGAAATCTGCTTAGTAGCCTTATTCATAGTGCTCCACTCTTACTGTTGTATTTTTTATAGTTCTAGCGGCCTTGTGAGCTGCAGAACCGGATCAGATATCTCGGATATCCCCCCGGCAGTGCCCTGGCAACTGTACCGGTACAGTGTAGAGCGCCGATTCATCGCTTGAAAAGCTGGCTGCTGGGGGCAAAAGCCGGGTGTGTCGCTTTAATGAAAGAAAAAGACAGAATTGCGGCGGGGTGATGCCAGAGTTTCGGGCAATCCTTGGCTTTCCTGACACTTTCTATCGATGACTCATTTGCAACTGGGTTTTTCTAGCTTGGCCGCGACGTTATGATTGCGCCGATTTTTTCCCAAGGTGAATTCCCATGACGCAAGAACCTAGCACCCTCTATGCCAAGCTGCTCGGTGAAACGGCCGAAATTTCCTGGAAGGAGCTTGAGCCGTTCTTCGCCAAGGGTGCCCTATTGTGGGTCGACGCCGATCTGGATTTGATCGAAGCCGCCGAGGGAATGGCCGAGGACAACCGTGACAAAGTCGCTGCCTGGCTGGCCTCGGGCAGCCTGGGCGAAGTGTCTGCAACGCGGGCATTGGACCTTGTGGCGCGTGACCCTGGCTTGTGGGCGGTGGTGGTTTCGCCGTGGATACTGATCCAGGAAAGGGCGGCGCAATAGCTGTTGGCACCAAAACGGTGCGCGTAATCCCGCTGCAAAAGTGTGTAGCCGAGTAACCGCAATCGACGTGATGGCATGTTGCCGTGAAGAAAGGTCACAGCTCAGGGTGACGTGCGCGTCATGGGAACAGTTTTCCCGTGGGCGAACGGCTGGGAGAATTGTTTCTCGGTGTTAATAGATGGAAGTCGGAGGTCAGAACATTCCGTAGGAAGCGGTGAATTCCGGTAAAGTTCGCCGCTTGTTACCCGGAGCTAGTTATGCCGTCAGCGCTGCCCCCTTTAGCCAAGCCCTCGCACCAACTGCTTTACCTTATCTACGGTAATCAGGACGTTTATCGGCGCGAAGCCAAATTCAGCATCCTCACCGCCTTGTCCCAGCTGAAAGCGGGCGAGTCGTTGTGCATTCGGGTCATGACCGATCGCCCCCAGGACTACCTCGGCTGGCCGGTTGAAACCATCACCCTGGATGAACAGACCCTGACCCAATGGCAGGGTGAGAACGGCTATACCCACCGCCGCAAGGCCTGCGCGATTGCCCACGGGCTGACGCTGGCGGACAAAACCCTGTTTGTCGACACCGACACCCTGTTCCTCAAATCCCCCCATCGTGTGTTCGAGCTGATCGAGCCGGGCCAGTACGTGATGGATGGCTTCGAGTACGACTGGAGTTACGTCTGCCAGCGTGCGGACTACCTCAAGCTGGGCGAACACCTACAGGCCCACGGCATCTGTGCCGATAACAGCTTCAAGCTCTACAACAGTGGCCTGTGCGGTGTGCGCGCCAGTGATGCGCCGCTGCTCGAAGCGTCTATCCGCCTGATCGACGAGTGGACCCAGCACACGTTCGATATCCACACCATCGAGCAAATCGCGATTTCCTTTGCGATGCGCGATCAGAAGGTGCGCGAGGCGCGCAAGTTCGTGCATCACTACTTTGCCGACAAGCGCTTCTTCCATGCCATGCAGGCGCACTTCTTCACGCTGCACGGTGAGGTATTCGGTCCCGAGTTGGTAGCGCGTTGCCTGGATGTGCCGCAGGTCAAGCCCGTGCCGTCGCCCTGGCAGCGGCTGCGTATCAAATGGAAGCTGCGCAATCAGCGCAAACACGTCAAAAAGGTCGGCCGCGATCTGCTCTACGGCAGTTCGGCACCTGAGCATCCGTACTACGACGTGTGCCGACATGGCTGGTGGGAATCGGCATCGCGGGAGATTCGCGGCTGGAATGAGGCCGAGCAGAAGCGGTTTTTCGGCGCCAAAGACGCCGGCTGGCCGAAGCATATCCCCCGGCCTGCCAAGCGCGCTGACGAAAAGACCATCATCGCGTTCCTGCGCCAACGCATGACGCACTGAGCTGGCGACGGCGCCACGCGGCGCCGTCGCACAGTGCTAGGCGGTTTTGCCGGTGTGGTTGTTCAACGAAATTACCTTGGTCTTGCCGATGCGGTGACGGTAGATCTCGCGCAGGTACTTGATCGCTTTCTTCACGCAGTCCCGTGACAGACGAATGTCATTGATCGACACGAACTTGTCTTTGTCGTTGATCAACTCGCGGTACTTCTTTTCATACATCGGCTTGATCGCGTACCAGTTGGTGTCGAGGATCTTCGCCGGGTTTTCAAACTCGTTGAGCAACTCGTCGATCCGGTCTTCGTCGAAGTCCTCGTGGATGATGAAGTCCAGGATCGAGTTGTCCAGAGTGTCGTCGAAGCGGTACGGGTTGCGTGCGAAGCAGCGTTTGATAAAGGCCACGATCAGCGTCAGGAAGTCATCCGACAGGCACGGGCTCTTGGCGATCAAGGTGGTCAGCGACAGGTTGGCCGAGGCGCCGATCACCAGGGCATAGCGCTTGAGGGTGGTGTTGGGGAACAGGCTGTTGAGGTGGGTCTTGAGTCGGTTCAGGTCCATATAGGACAGCTTGTAGTCCTTGGGCAGCGAGACGATGGACACCACCGACGAGCAGTTCTTGAAGAAGTGCAGGTCGTGCAGCGCCGCCGCGTCATAGCCGGAGTTCTTGTACTGCTCCAGGGACGCCTTGTAGCGCTTGGACTCGATCGGCAACAAGCTGATGCCTTCGATGGCCTGGGTGACTTTGTTGAAGTGCGGCAGGTCGATGGAGCGGAAGAACAGGTCGTCGATGTTCAGGCGTTGCGGCTCTTTTTCGAAGACTTTGAACTTGTCATTCGACGGCGCCGGGGTTTCCGGGACCACGGACTCGGCGTAGGCAATCGCCACCGGGCCGGCCAGGCTCATGAACAGGTCGTTGGCGTCCAGGCGGATGGTTTCGCCGATGTCGATGCCGGCGCGACGGAAGTAGTTCTGGTCGTAGTCGGTGGTCACGGCCTGGGCGGTGAGGATGTTGAAGATCTGTTGGGAGATGTACTGGTTGGCGTGTTTTTCCATGGCATTGACGTCAATGTTCTGGATGTTGCCGTCATCGCTTTCTTCGGCGTAACGCATGATGTCGTTGGAGATCAGCATCATCGCGTTCCACGGACGGATACGCCCCTTCACACTGGCTTCGCTGCTGTCCTCGTTGTCGAAGTTGTACGAGAAGTCCCACTCTTCCGACAGGTATTTGCACAGCAGCCGTCCGGCATTGATGTGCAACGCTTCGGACATTTCGCTGCGGTGATCGGAAATATTCGGCAGTACGCAAATGCCGCTGGTGAAGATCGGTTCGAACACGAAAGCGTGGCCGCTCTTGCTGTCGTGCTCGTCGGCGGGCTTGGTGTCGAACGTCTTGTTCATGTACGAGTGCTGCTGGGCCAGGCCGAATTCCGAGGCCATGCCCGAGCCGGTGCCGCCACCGGCGCTGAAGATCGAAAAATACAGGCGCGACTGGTTGGCCTTGATACCGCAGGAGTCGATCAGGTACGAGTGGATCATCTTCCAGTCAGGGCTGGAAAAACGCTGGGTGTCTTTATTGAGGATGATCTTGGCCAGGTACTGGCCGAGGATCGGCGCATTACCGGCGCCGCCGGCATGGACTTCCGACAGGTCCATGATTTTCATCTTGCTGTAATCGCGCAGGAAGCCGCTTTTTTCGCTCTTGCGCGAGAAGCGGATACGCCCGGCAATGTCCTTGTCCAGGTCGCCGAGCATCACCAATGGTTCCACCAGAAACACCGGCTTGCTGGCTTTGCCGCCGCCCAGGCGCAGGTTGTTGCGGATCCACTGGGTGGGGCTGTAACCCTTGTCCTGATGGCTCTTTTTAAATTGAAGCTTATCTTCGTTGCTGAACTCGTTCAGGTAGAACTTGCGCGCGTTGTACACCAACTCCGCCACGTCCAGCGCAATGTTCGAACCGCAGCGCCCCAGGCCGATCAGGCACACCGACGGGAATTCCTGCTCGCTGCGCTGCTCGCCGTCCATTTCCAACTGAGGCGGGCGCGGGAACACCATGTCGCGCAGGCCGTCGAGGTTATCGAGGATGCGGTCGGTATTGGTCTCGGTGAAGTACAGGTATTGCTGGGTGGACAGCGGGCGGGCGCTGCTCGATGACTTTGAACCTGAGGATTTTTCCGCAGGAGCTGTGGGCAACACGTCGGATACCACGGTGGCAGAGTTATTTTTAGAAGTCATGGTGCGCCATGTGCCTGGGCGGATGGCTGAAAAGAATAAAACGGCCATCACGGAGTGGGAGTTCGCGACTTTGCAGTGCGTCCTTGTCCGGGATAATCGGGTTTGACCCTGTGTTCTCAGGGCAAACCTGGCCGGACTCTGATGAATCGGCCGTTTGTCGGGAATCTTGAGATAAATGATGGCGAAATGCCAAAGATTCGGCGTCAGCGAATTGGCCTGACGATGGAAGGGGTGCCTGAGCGCGCCGGGGACGGTTCTTTCGGCGGGCTGGTGTCCTTGGCCGCCGTGCCACTCAACGGATTGAGCGGGTTGCGCATATCGATACCCTGCATCACGCCGATGATGTCGCTGGCGGGCACCGCCGGGCTCAGCAGGTAGCCCTGGACGTAATCACAGCCGTGCTTGAGCAGCAAGTCGAACTGGGCCTGGGTTTCCACGCCTTCGGTCACCACGTGCAGGTGCAGGGTATGGGCCATGCCGATGATCGCCTGGACGATTTCGATATCGGTCGCCGACTTGGGAATGTCCTGGATAAACGAACGATCGATCTTCAAGGTGTTGAGCGGCAGGCGCTTGAGGTAGGCGAGGGAGGAGTAGCCGGTGCCGAAGTCGTCGATGGACAGCGACACACCCAGCGCCCGGATTTGCCGCAACAGCGCCAGGGTGCTGCTGATGTTGCCCATCAGCGCATTTTCAGTCACTTCCAGTTCCAGGCGGTCGGCGCCGATTCCGCTGAAGCGCAGGGCGTCCTCGATTTCGTCCGCCAGCTCATCGCGGGCCAGGTTCAGGGCCGAGCAATTCACCGTCATGGTCAGGTCGGTATAGCCTCGGTCGCAGAGCAGGCTCAAGTCGTGGCAGGCCTGGCGCAGTACCCAGTGGTCGAGGTCGGCGATCAGCCCGTTGCTTTCGGCAATGCCGATAAACCGGTCCGGGGCCAGCAGCCCATGTTGCGGATGTTGCCAGCGCACCAAGGCTTCCAGGCGCGTGACCTTGCCCAGTTTCATGTCAAAGATCGGTTGGTAGAACAGCACCAGTTGGTTCTGGGCGCGCAGGGCGCTGCGCAGTTCTTCTTCCAATTGCAGTTCGAGGAAGGCCCTGGTTTTCAGGTTGGAGCTGAAGAAGTTCAGACTGTTACGTCCCGTTTCTTTGGACTGGTACAGCGCCAGGTCGGCGGTCTTCAGCAGCTCTTCGCAGGTCGCGCCGTCATCGGGAAACAGGCTGATGCCGATGCTGGTGGTCATTACCATGCGTCGGCCGGCCAGTTCGATGGGCTCTTTCATTTTCTGCATGATGCGCTGGGCCAGGTGCCGCGCTTCGTCGCGGTGGTGGACGCTGATCAGGATGCAGAACTCATCGCCGCCAAACCGGGCGACCACGTCTGCATGGCTGCGCACCGAGCCTTTGATATGGCTGGCGAGTACGGTGAGCAATTGATCGCCGGCGTCATGGCCGAGGCTGTCGTTGATGCGCTTGAAGTGGTCGATGTCCAGGAAAATCACCGCCATCATGCCGTTTGACGCGGTCTTTTCGGCGATTTTTTCCGCAAAGATCTGATTGAAACCCCGGCGATTGAGCAGGCTGGTCAGGGCGTCGTAATGGGCCACCTGTTGCAGGGAGGCACGCGCCTGGTCCAGTTCGCTGAGCAGCGCGTTGACCCGTCGCAGGTCGCGCTCCTTGTGTTGCAGCTTCTTGTCCGCCAGGGCCGCGCTGATGCTGCTGCCGATCACCAGCAAGGTGATCACGGCGACCGACAGACCCAGTTGGATGGGGTTGTTGTCCTGCGTCAACGAAAGGTCGGCGCCCGTGGGCACAATCAGTCGCATCGCCGCCATGCCGGTAAAATGCATGCTCAGAATGCCCGCGCCCAGCACCAGGCTGGCGGCGTATTTGAGCAGTTGATGAAAGACCCCGGCGCCGGTGCGCAGGTAGCTGGACAGCAACAACGCCGCCAGGCTGGCGCCCATGGCAATGCCCAGGGACGCAAAGAACAGCCCCGACTCGAAGTACATCTGAGCCTGGGAGTGCATGGCCGACATGCCGACGTAGTGCATCAAGGTGATGCCAAACCCCATCCACACCGACGCCAGCAGGTACTGGTGCAAGCGCACATTGGTATGGCTGAGGGTTTTCATGGCGAACAATGAGGCGATCAGGGCGATCAGCAGCGACGCGAACGTGGTGATCAGTTCGTAGTGAATGGCAATGGGCGCCTGGAAGGCCAGCATGCTGATGAAGTGGGTGGACCAGATGCCACCCGCCAGGCATCCGGCACCCAGCCAGCGCCAGTGGCGGCGCGCGGTGGGGTCTTCGACATGGCCAACGCGTTCGGCCATGTCCAGCGTGCCGAACCCCGCCGCACAGGCGACCAGGTAGGCCAGTAGCACCAGGAAAGGGTTATGACTGCAATTGAGTAATAAGTGCCCGTTCTCTGGAAGGTCGGTAAAGAAGTGCAGACCCAGCCATTCCATAGCATGTCCCGTCATAGCGTCACGTCACAGCCTACGGCAGTGACCTATGAGGTCGAGTATAGAAGCCTCGAAGGATTTGCCAGGGATAATGGCACTTTGCTCTCAATGATTTTGGCATGCCGCTCATAGCGATTAATGCTAAGCGCTGATGGGCAGCTCCAATTCGAATGGCGCTTGCAACGGCGGCAGGCCAAATGCGGCGCGGGCTGCATCGCAATCTAGGCTCTGCTCGCCCTGGCTCCACGACGCATCGAATTCTCGGCAGGTGCTTGAGCGTTGCTCATAAATTGAGCAGCTGGTGCCTTTGCCGACTTCGCCTTCAAGGCTGCAGCAGCGCGCGGGCTTCTGGTCGGTGCCGATCATCGCGACGCGCGTCGGGTTGATCTGGACCACCAGGTCATCGGGCACTGTGCCGCCCGACGAGGCGCACTCACCCCAGAAGAAAGACACTCGGAAGTATGAACAGCAGGCACCGCAACTCAGACACGGACTGGCTTCGGACATGGGCGTCGTCAATAAGAAAAGTAAGAAGGGGGGCTACGGGAAGGCTCGCCATTCTATCCGTGCCATGGCCGTTGGGAAGAGGGGAGCGCACTTATATTTTTGTAGGCGAAGTCCCGTAGCGCCGGGTGAAATCATGCCCTATCAGCTTTACGAATCATTACAGACAACCTGGGCTCGCCTGACTATGTTGCAGGTACCGGGCAGGATGCATCGGGCATCGCAGCTCTCATAACAATAAAAGAGACGGACCCATGCAGAACTCGACCCAAGCGGCGAATGCCTGGCGCATTCTGTTCCTGCTGTTTCTGGCCAACCTGTTCAACTTCTTCGATCGCACCATTCCGGCGATCATCATCGAGCCGATCCGCATGGAATGGCACCTGAGCGACTTCCAGCTCGGCATCATCGGCACGGCCTTTACCATCGTCTACGCCATTGCCGGCCTGCCGCTCGGGCGCCTGGCCGATACCGGCTCGCGTAGCAAACTGATGGGGTGGGGCCTGTTTGCATGGAGCGGGCTGACGGCGGTCAATGGTCTGGTCGGCAGTTTCTGGACGTTTTTGCTGGTGCGCATGGGCATCGGTATTGGTGAAGCCAGCTATGCGCCGGCCGCCAACTCGCTGATTGGCGACCTGTTCCCGGCGCATCGTCGCGCCCGGGCGATGGGGATTTTCATGCTGGGCCTGCCGCTGGGCCTGTTGCTGGCGTTTTTTACCATTGGTTGGATGGTCAAGGCTTTCGACAGCTGGCGCGCCCCGTTTTTTATCGCCGCCGTGCCGGGGATGATCCTCGCGGTGTTCATGTTCTATATCAAGGAACCCAAGCGCGGCGCTGCCGAAACCGTACAAGTCTCCCAGGAACGCGTCGACCGCCCGATCCGCCGCGTGCTGGCCGTACCGACTTTTCTGTGGCTGGTGCTGGCCGGGCTGTGCTTTAACTTTGCCACCTACGCGTGCAACTCGTTTCTGGTGCCGATGCTGCAACGGTACTTCCTCATGCCGTTACAGGATGCGGCCGTTGCCACCGGGGTGATTGTCGGTTTGACCGGCTTGGTGGGCCTGACCCTGGGCGGCTGGATCGCCGACAAGATTCACCAACGGGTTGCCAATGGGCGGCTGCTGTTTGCCGCGTGCAGCCTGATCATCTCCACCGTCACGACCGCCTGGGCCTTGCATGCCGGGCGCATCGAGATTGGTGTGTTTGTGGCGCTGTTCAGTGTGGGTTGGTTGTTTGCCTATAACTTCTACACCTGCGTATACACGGCGATCCAGGACGTGGTCGAGCCGCGCCTGCGAGCCACGGCGATGGCGTTGTTCTTTGCCGGGTTGTACTTGCTGGGCGGGGGCATGGGGCCGATTGTGGTGGGCGGATTGTCCGATCACTTTGCTCATTCGGCGATGTATGCCGATGGGGCTGCGCAGATGACCGAGGCTTATAAAGCCGTGGGTCTGCATGACGCCATGTACCTGATTCCGGTGGCGCTGTTCTTGACGATGCTGTTCTTGTTCCAGGCCTCGCGCAGTTTTGTGCGCGATGCCAAGCGCATGAAGGCCGGATTGGTGGCTGACGAGGTGCCGGCGGCTGCGGTGACGGCTTGAGATGGAGGTGATGCCATCGGGGGCAAGCCCCCTCCCACATTGATCGGTGATAGACAGGACCGCTCGGTCAACTGTGGGAGGGGGCTTGCCCCCGATGAGGCCCCCAAAGCCAATAAAAAAGGCCCGCATTGCGCGGGCCTTCTTGTTCAGCGGGGCAGGGCGGTAATCAACCTGCCACCAGCACCCGAATCGCCTCCAGTCGCAGCGCCGCCTTGTCGAGCATGGCCAGGCCTTGCTCGCGTTGGTTGCGCAGGGCGACCAGCTCGCTGTCACGTACGGTCGGGTTGACCGCTTGCAACGCAGTCAGGCGCGCCAGCTCTTCGTCGGTGTCCGCTGCCAGGCGACGCTTGGCCTCGGCCACGCGCTCGGCATGTTGCGGGGTGATCTTCTCTTCACCCGCGTTGATCCTTGGCGTCAACTGGTCGCGCTGGGCCTGGATGAACTTGTTGGCGCTGGCCCGCGGCACGCTTTCCAGCTGGTCGTTGAGGGTCACGAATGACACACGCCCCGACAGGTCATTACCGTTCGCATCCAGCAGGCAGCGCAGTGCCGCCGGCGGCAGGTAGCGACCCAGTTGCAGCGCACGCGGTGCAACCACTTCGCTGACGTAGAGCAGTTCCAGCAACACGGTGCCCGGCTTGAGCGCCTTGTTCTTGATCAGCGCCACGGCGGTGTTGCCCATGGAACCGGACAGCACCAGGTCCATGCCGCCCTGCACCATCGGGTGTTCCCAGGTGATGAACTGCATGTCTTCGCGTGACAGTGCCTGGTTACGGTCGTAGGTGATGGTCACACCTTCGTCGTCGCCCAGGGGGAAGCTGGCGTCGAGCATTTTTTCGCTGGGTTTGAGGATCAGCGCGTTTTCCGAATGGTCTTCGCTGTCGATGCCAAAGGCGTCAAACAGGGTTTCCATGTAGATCGGCAGGGTGAACTGGTCGTCTTGCTCAAGAATGTCTTCAACCAGGGCATCACCTTCGCCGGCGCCGCCGGAGTTGAGTTCCAGCAGGCGGTCGCGACCGGTGTGCAGCTCTTGCTCCAGGCGCTCGCGTTCGGCACGGGCCTCGTCGATCAGGGCTTGCCACTCGCCGTCGTCGGCGTTTTCCAGCAGCGGCAGCAGGCGTGGGCCAAACTGATGCTGCAAGGCGTTGCCGGTCGGGCAGGTGTTGAGGAATGCGTTCAGCGCTTCGTGGTACCACTGGAAGAGACGCTCTTGCGGGCTGGTTTCCAGGTACGGCACGTGCAGTTCGATCACATGTTTCTGGCCGATCCGGTCCAGACGGCCGATGCGTTGTTCCAGCAGGTCGGGGTGGGACGGCAGGTCGAACAGCACCAGGTGGTGGGAGAACTGGAAGTTGCGGCCTTCGGAGCCGATTTCCGAGCAGATCAGCACCTGGGCGCCGAACTCTTCATCGGCAAAGTAGGCGGCGGCGCGATCACGTTCGAGGATGTTCATGCCCTCGTGGAACACCGTGGCCGGGATGCCGGAGCGCACCCGTAGGGCGTCTTCCAGGTCCATGGCGGTTTCAGCGTGGGCGCAGATCACCAGGACTTTGGTGCGCTTGAGCATTTTCAGCTGGTCGATCAGCCACTCGACGCGCGGGTCGAAGCGCCACCAGCGGTTTTCTTCGTCAATGTCCGGCTGCGACTGGAAGCTGACTTCCGGGTACAGCTCGGCGTGTTCGCCCAGCGGCAACTCCAGGTATTCATCCGGGTTCGGCATCGGGTAGGCGTGCAGCTTGCGCTCCGGGAAACCCTGCACGGCGGCACGGGTGTTACGGAACAGCACGCGGCCGGTGCCGTGGCGGTCGAGCAGCTCACGCACCAGACGCGCACTGGCTTCGGCGTCGCCATCGTTGACGGCGGTGAGCAGCGCTTCGCCTTCGTTACCGAGGAAACCCTGGATGGTCTTGTGGGCGGTCGGCGACAGGCGGCCCTTATCGAGCAGTTCCTGCACGGCTTCGGCCACCGGACGATAGTTTTCGCTCTCGGCGCGGAAGGCCTGCAGATCGTGGAAGCGGTTCGGGTCCAACAGGCGCAGGCGCGCGAAGTGGCTGTCCTGGCCCAGTTGCTCCGGGGTGGCGGTGAGCAGCAGCACGCCTGGTATCACTTCGGCGAGTTGCTCGACGAGAGAGTATTGCGGGCTGGCTTTTTCTTCATGCCAGACCAGGTGGTGGGCTTCGTCGACTACGAGCAAGTCCCAGCCAGCGGCGAACAGCGCGTCCTGGGCCTTCTCGTCGTCCACCAGCCATTCCAGGGCCACGAGGGCCAACTGGGTGTCTTCGAACGGGTTGGCGGCATCGCTTTCGATGAAGCGTTCTTCGTCGAACAGCGCGACCTGCAGGTTGAAGCGGCGGCGCATTTCCACCAGCCACTGGTGTTGCAGGTTTTCCGGGACCAGGATCAACACGCGGTTGGCGCGGCCCGAGAGCAACTGGCGATGGATCACCAGGCCGGCTTCGATGGTCTTGCCCAGGCCGACTTCGTCAGCCAGCAATACCCGCGGTGCGATACGGTCAGCGACTTCACGGGCGATGTGCAGTTGGTGAGCAATAGGTTGCGCGCGTACGCCACCCAGGCCCCACAGCGTGGACTGCAACTGGCGGCTGGTGTGTTCCAGGGTGTGATAGCGCAGCGAGAACCAGGCCAGCGGGTCGATCTGGCCGGCGAACAGACGGTCGCTGGCCAGGCGGAACTGGATAAAGTTGGAGAGTTGGGTTTCCGGCAGGGTGACCTGCTCGTTCTGCCCATTGAGGCCGTGGTAGACCAGCAGACCGTCGACGTCGTCGACTTCCTGTACGGTCATTTTCCAGCCTTCGAAATGGGTGATGGAGTCACCCGGCGAGAACCTCACACGGGTGAGGGGCGCATTCCGTAGCGCATACTGGCGAGTGTCGCCAGTGGCCGGATAGAGCACGGTCAACAAGCGGCCGTCCTGTGCCAGAACGGTGCCTAACCCCAGCTCTGCTTCGCTGTCACTAATCCAGCGTTGCCCCGGTTGATACTGCTGCGCCATGCTGCCTGACTCCCGCCGTGAAAAAGCCGACTATCTTAACGGAACAAGGCCCGCAGCCAAAGGACTCTGACAAAAACTACTCCGTTTGAGTGCAGGGCGGAGTGCTGAATCGACGGGTGGCGGGCACTTGCGAGTGTCGACTGGGTCACAGGTTGGCGAGTCCGCGCTCAAGTCGCTGTGGCCCCCGCCGACAGCCTGCTGACAGGAGAACAACTATCATGCTGCCACCTATGCTGCCCGTCAGCGTTATACCGGTTACGTCGCAACTCGACCCGGTCCGTCAGAAACCAGATATTCCGCCCGTGGTCCCTGTTCAACCGGGCTCCAGTGAAAGCACCATCGACTTGAAAAAAGGCGATGCCGAGCAGTCGACCTTTCTGCTGCGCGAAGAGCAACGCCGCCAGCAGGAACAGCAGAAACGCCGGCGCGAAGCCGATGAGGATCCGGACCAGCACCTGGCGATCCCGGGCGACCTGCTCAATGCCGACAACACCGTACCGGTTGTGCCGCTGATCGAAGACGCGCCGCGCCAGGGCCTTTGGGTGGACGTCGAGGTTTAAACCCGCAGTTGCCTCAAGGCCGCTAGCAGCGACTCGATGTCGTGGTCGTTGTTGAGGGGGCTGACGGAGATTCGTGCAACGCTTGCCAGGCCCCGCGCCTGCATATCCAGCGGGGTGTAGGCCACGCCGTTGGCGCCAATATTGATGTGCCTGAGTCCCAATTGTCGTTTCAGCTCGAAGGCGTCGCAGCCAGCGAGGTTGAAGGCGATCAGCCCTGATTGAAACGTGCCCAGGTCATGCAGGGAAACCCCCGGAATCTCACACAATGCTGCGCGAATTT
Organism: Pseudomonas arvensis; assembly: GCF_056688935.1. Classification (NCBI taxonomy): domain Bacteria; kingdom Pseudomonadati; phylum Pseudomonadota; class Gammaproteobacteria; order Pseudomonadales; family Pseudomonadaceae; genus Pseudomonas; species Pseudomonas arvensis. The sequence continues at coordinate 1,478,560 of NZ_CP162038.1, forward strand.
GCGCGCTGGTTTGTGCGACGTGTTTCCATACTCGCTCAATCCCCCAGTCATTCATCTCGTGCAGCGCATTCCCCAGTCCCGCCAACAGGGCGAAGGACACTTCGCTGGTTTCAAAGCGCCGTGCGTCGTCGCGCAGGTCGAAACCGGCGGCGGTCCAGGGGGCTGAAAACACATCGCGTTGGGCCGGGTTCAACTGTTGGAGAAAGTCCGGCCGCACATACAACAGCGCCGTGCCACGCGGCCCGCGCAGGTGTTTGCGGCCGGCCGACTTGAGCACATCACACTGCAACGCCTGCACATCCACCGGCACCTGGCCGACCGCTTGGCCGGCGTCGATAAAGTAGGGAATGCCATGACGCCGGGCCACTGCGCCGATGGCCTGGGCGGGGTTGATCAGGCCGCCGTTGGCCGGCAGCCAGGTGAGGTCGATCAGCTTTACGCTGGCATCGATCATCGCCTCCAGCGCCACCGGGCACACCGCGCCGGTGGCGTCGCAGGGGATGACTTCCACCCGCGCACCTGCTTGCACGGCCAATTGCATGCTCGCCAGGTTGCCGCCCCATTCGTGGCGCCCCACCAGAATGCGATCACCCGGTTGCCACGGGCCCAGGGCTTGGAATGCCATGCTCCAGGCAGTCGAACCGCTGCCGGCAAAGGCTATCGACGCGGCGGGCGCGTTGAGCAGTTGCGCGGCGGCGTGGCGCGCTTTTTCCACGAGCATGGCGCCATGTTCACCGGCTTCCATCGGACCGTCCCGGGCTTCGCGCTGGAGTTGGTCAATGATGGCGTCAAGTGTCGCCTGGCTTGGCAGCGAGGCGCCTGCAGGGTTGAAGTGCACCAGGCCCGACTGGCAGCCAGGCGTGGCCTCCCTTAATCGTTGAACATCGAGTGGGCTCACGGCTGCAGCTCGAAAATCGCGTCGACCTCTACCGCCACACCGGCTGGCAGACTGGCAACCCCCACTGCGGTGCGCACATGCCGGCCTTGTTCGCCGAGGGCATTCACCAGCAGGTTCGACGCACCGTTGGCCACCGCGCCCTGGCGCTGGAAATCGGCGCTGCTGGCGATAAACACCCCCAGGCGCACAGTGCGCACCAGGCGCGACAGGTCATCGCCCAAGGCATCGCTCAATTGCGCGAGCAAGCTCAGTGCCGCCAGTTCTGCCGCCTGGACACCTTCTTCTTCACTGAGGGATTCGCCCAGTCGGCCGAGGTAAGCAGGCCTTGCGTCGAGCAGGGGGATTTGCCCGGAGATAAACAGCTGGTTCTGACTGATGACATGGTTGATGTAGTTGGCAATCGGCTGGCTGGGAGCTGGCAGCGTCAGGCCAAGGGCGTGCACGCGTTGGCGCAGGGAGTTGCTCATGCTGAGTCCTCTGGTTTCAAGAGGGTTGAGCATGTTGTTCCGGGGGGGGGCTGCGACAAACGGATAGATCTCACTCGACGTATCGAAATAACTCACGCGTCGGCGCAGATCTCCCTTAGCCACTGGCTGAAGCATTCGACCGCTTGGTGGGCAGGGCCTTGAGGGGTGATCAGCCAATAGCCGATATCGCTGTGGTAGGGCGGCCAGTCGAAGGCTTGCACCAGGCTGCCGTCCTGGAGTCGGCGTTGGATGAGGTGGTGACGACCCATCGCGATGCCCTGGCCGGCAGCGGCGGCTTCGACCACGATGTTGTAGTCGTGCAGCATGACGCGCGGGTGATGTTCAAGGCTGACTTGATAGTGCTGGGACCAATCCGTCCATTCGAACGGCCGGTGTGAGGTTGCCATCAGCAAGGAGCCGTTGCCCAGTGAGTTGGCCTTGAACGTCGGGCTGCAGACCGGTGAAATGACTTCAGCCATCAGGCGCGTGGCCTGCACGTGCGGCCAATCGCCCTTGCCGTAGCGGATGGCCAGGTCGACCTCGGCGGCGGCGACATTGGCCAGTTGAATTGACGGCAACAGCTCCACCTGGATGTGTGGGTAGCGGTTGAGAAACCCCGCCAGGCGCGGCGCCAGCCACAGCGTGGCGAAAGACGCCAGCAGGCCGACGCGCAATACCGTGGCGCTGGGCACGTGCCGTTGGGCGCGGGTCGCGGTGGCGATGGCATCGAGGGCCGGGCGGATTTCATCGTAGTAACGCTGCCCGTCTGCGGTCAGATCGATGGCGCGGGTGCGTCGGATAAACAACGGTTTGCCCAGGTGCTGTTCGAGTTTCTGGACCTGATGGCTGAGGGCGCTTTGGGTCACTGAAAGCTCCTGGGCCGCCTTGATAAAGCTCAAGTGTCGGGCCACGGCTTCAAAAGCACGAAGGGCCAGCAGCGGGGGAAGATCCTTGTGCAGTGACACCTGAGTGCGCCTCCTGAGTTGGGCGGAAAGTACCGATTTTGGGCGACGGTCTGCCTTTTGTCGCGTGCTGATTTGCCGTCGGGCACAGGAGCCCGCATTATTGAGCCCTACTTGCCACGACGTAAGACAAACCATGAGTGATGACGACAAGCTGATCGACCTGAATGCCGAACGCGCCAAGCGCGTGCATGACCTCAATGACAAACGCCTGAATGAAGTGCGCCAGGCATTTGAACACGCAATGCCTTTAGGCAAAGCCAAGAAAAAATCAAAGAACAAACCGAAAAAGCGTTAATACGGCCTGCGTCTGTTGATGCAGGTCAGTTATTGCCCTTCTTTACGCCCCGTTGCGGGCGACATTGATCCCCGTCAATTTTCCAATTCGCCTTCTCCAGTAACTTAGCCCTATCGCAACAGGGCAAGTGCAGGAGGCCGGTCATGTTTATCGATAATGTGGTATTCGCCGGGGTGCTGACTGTCAGCCTCATGGTGCTGTTTTTTGTAGGGTTTGGGATTTTTATCTGGAAGGACGCTAATAAGCGTAAAGAACCGTAAGTCTTTCTGGATTACATGAGCACGCAAGGCATTTTGGGCGACTTCGGTCGCCTTTTTTTTGCCTGGTATTTAATGATGTCGGTTAATACTGATCCATAAAAAAAGGTGCGGTCCTCACAGAGGCCGCACCTTTTTTTCAGCGCCTGGCTATCAGTTGCCCAGCGCCTTGGACGCCAGCCAGAACAACCCGGCCGACAGGCCAACGGTCGCAGGCAACGTCAACACCCAAGCCATCAGGATGGTCTTGACCGTGCCACCTTGCAGGCCGCTCTTGTTCGCGACCATGGTGCCGGCCACGCCCGAAGACAGCACATGCGTCGTGGACACCGGCAGGGCAAAGATATTGGCAAAGCCAATCATGGTAGCGGTGGTGATCTGCGCTGACATGCCCTGGGCATAGGTCATGCCCTGCTTGCCGATCTTCTCACCGATGGTCAGTACCACACGCTTCCAACCCACCATGGTGCCCAGGCCCAAGGCCAGTGCGACGGCGAGGATTACCCAGAACGGCGCGTACTCGGTAGTCGCGGTCAGGTCTTTGCGAAGCTTGTCGAGGTCGGACTTCTCACGCGCATCCAGGCCCGGCAGCTTGCCGACTTTCTTCGCGGTGTCGTCCAGGCAGAGCAGGTAGCGACGCACTTCGATACGCTGGTCCGAGGTCAGCGAATGGTAGTCCGAGACCCCGCTCAACGTACTGACGAGCGCTTTGATAGTGGGCTCGGTCTGCTGCGGGTTGCACTGGAACTTGCCCGGCAGATCGTCCTTCACGCTTTTGCCCAGAGCCAGGAATTCGCCGAGAGTGGCGTTATTGCGCTGGTAGAACTGGCTCAAATGCACGGTGGCGTCGCGGGTACGCTCGATCTGGTAGGTGGTGCTGCCCAAGTCGAGTACGAACTGCGCCGGCACGATACCGATCAGCACCAGCATGATCAGGCCGATGCCTTTCTGACCATCGTTGGAGCCGTGCACGAAACTCACGGCCATGGCGGAGATCACCAGGACCAGGCGGTTCCAGAACGGCGGGTGCTTCTTGTCGTCGAGCTTGCGGCGCTGGTCCGGGGTCTTGTGCATCTTCGACAGCGGGCGCCACCATTTCAGACCGATCAGCACCAGGGCTGCGACCAGGAAGCCGGCCATCGGCGAGAACACCAGGGAGGCGCCGATATCGATAGCCTTCTGCCAGTTCACACCGTCAGCCAGGGGAATATCGTTGATCAGGGCGTTGGCCAGGCCGACACCGAGGATCGAGCCGATCAGGGTGTGGGAGCTGGAAGCAGGAATACCGAAGTACCAGGTGCCCAGGTTCCAGGTGATCGCCGCGGCCAACAACGAGAAGACCATCGCCAAACCATGGCCGGTGTTCACATTGATCAGCAACTCCACCGGCAGCAAATGCACGATGGCGTAGGCGACACCGACACCACCGAGCAATACGCCGAGGAAGTTGAACACCCCGGAGAAGAACACGGCCAGATGCGGCGGCATGGCTTTGGTATAGATGACTGTGGCCACCGCGTTAGCGGTGTCATGAAAGCCATTGATGAACTCGAAGGCGAGGACAAAGGCCAGGGCGAGCAACAGGCTCACGAGAACCCAAGCATCCAGTCCGCTGAATAAATCGATCATGAAGGTTTTCTGACCCGGTCGTAAGGGGGCGCGATTATGCCAGAAAACCTCAGTAATCGATGCACTAGCTGCTCATCGGTAACAAACTTCATTGAAACGCCAGGGGCGAAACCGGGCGATCCCAGGGTTTTCGGGGCTTTGGCAAGTCTTTGATTTATAAAGTACAGGGCTGAAAAGACCGGGTTTTGTCACCGAATCGTCATGCCTGAAACATTTGTATGAAATTTTACTGGCGATCGTGGGATTCAGGGCCCAGGCTGCTGGCTAAGCGCTAGCAGCCTGGGTCGCGCCCCTGGCTCAATCCGAAGCACTTATGGCTCTTCGGCCTTGAGTTCCTGTTCAATCTTTTGGATTTCCTGGGTAAACGCCTGGTCGAGCAGGCTGGCTCGCTTGCGCCAGGGTTTGCGCTCAGGTTCAGGCTGGGCGGCGTAGGTGGTGACTTCCCCGCCGTAAACGTCCTTGTAACGTTGCTCCTGGCGCTCAAGTTCCGCGCGCAGTTCATCTTTCGTCACATTGTTACCTAATCGAGTTGAGTGTAATTACCCGGCAGCGTAGTGCCTGAATGTCGCCTTCGGATTGTTCAAAGTTGAACCAGTGATGCGCTCAAGTTTGAACCGCTGATACTAAAGACCGTTGGTGATAACTGTCATTCAAGGCAGGTAGTTGCGACCTTCCATGCACGGCATGTGCCTGGGCTGGCGAGCTCTGGTCCCGATAGTGAAACCGGGCTGACCTCCGCACAGCGTGCATTATAGCGGCGCATTTGAATAACACTATCGGCATAAAGTTAAAAAGCGTCAACTTTGTGTGAGCGTTTTGTTACACGCAGACGTCAGCAATTGCTGAAATTCTGGCGCCATAAAGTCAACAAGGAACTAAAGATTCAACCTTCTCACCGCAACTTTACTCTGCCAGGCGGGTGAGGGCGCGGGCGCGGCTCAAATTGCGATAATCGCATGATCGTCCGATAATCGCCCAATGTTGCCGGCCCTGCCTTGTGCAGGGCGGCCGGTGCGGCTTGTAATACCCGCCCAATCCCTGCGGTTGACAATAAGAGAAAGGAACCTGAGATGAACGATCAATTGCGCAACTCCTTCGCGTCAGTGGCGCCGCCGATCGTTGCCTCGCCGGCCAAGCGGATCCAGGCGTTTACCGGTGACCCCGACTTCATGACCTCCCTGGCCCGTGGCCTGGCCGTCGTGCAGGCATTCCAGGAGCGCAAGCGCCACCTGACGATTGCCCAGATCAGTCACCGCACCGAAATCCCCCGCGCCGCTGTGCGCCGTTGCCTGCATACCCTGATCAAACTGGGCTACGCCACCACCGACGGGCGCACCTACTCACTGTTGCCCAAAGTCCTGACCCTGGGCCATGCCTACCTCTCATCCACGCCACTGGCGGTGTCGGCCCAGCCGTACCTGGACCGTATGAGTGAACAACTGCACGAAGCCTGCAACATGGCCACCCTGGAAGGCGATGACATCCTCTATATCGCCCGCTCGGCAACGACCCAGCGCCTGATTTCGGTGGACCTCTCGGTGGGCGGCCGTTTGCCGGCCTATTGCACTTCCATGGGGCGCATCCTGCTCGCGGCATTGGACGACGCTTCGCTGCAGGACTACCTCGATCACGCCGACCTGCAAACCAAGACCAGTCGCACCCTCACCACACCTGAAGCCTTGTTCGAATGCCTGCAACAAGTGCGTCAGCAGGGCTGGTGCATCGTCGACCAGGAACTGGAACAAGGCCTGCGCTCCATCGCGGTGCCGGTGTATGACGCCTCGGGCCAGGTATTGGCGGCACTCAATGTCAGCACCCATGCAGGGCGGGTCAGCCGCAGCGAACTGGAACAGCGCTTCCTGCCGAGCATGCTCAGCGCCAGCCGTGAGCTGAGTGCGCAACTGTTTGCCTAAGCTGTTCGGTGACCGCACAGATCCCGGCTTGATCAATTGACGGTGTTTCACCCGGCTTATTATTGTGCGGCAGCGCTCTCAGGGGCGCCCCAATAATAATGACGACCCCAGGTCGTTGGCCCGCCCTCGGTGTGGAATAAAAATAATGAATCAGCCTTCTGTCGGTACCACGCTGGACGTGCAGTCCTTCATCAACACCCAGCCACTGTCACGCTATCAGTGGCGCGTGGTCATCCTGTGTTTCCTGATAGTTTTCCTCGACGGCCTCGACACTGCAGCCATGGGCTTTATTGCGCCTGCGCTGTCCCAGGACTGGGGCATCGACCGCGCCAGCCTCGGCCCGGTGATGAGTGCTGCGTTGATCGGCATGGTATTCGGCGCGCTGGGTTCCGGCCCGCTGGCCGACCGTTTTGGCCGTAAAGTGGTGCTGGTCGGTGCCGTACTGGTGTTTGGTGCGTTCAGCCTCGCCTCGGCCTACAGCAGCAATGTCGACCAGTTGCTGGTGCTGCGTTTCCTCACCGGGCTGGGCTTGGGCGCGGGTATGCCCAATGCCACCACGCTGCTGTCCGAATACACCCCCGAACGTCATAAATCGTTGCTGGTGACCAGCATGTTCTGCGGTTTCAACCTGGGCATGGCCGGTGGCGGGTTTATCTCGGCCAAGCTGATCCCGGCGTTTGGCTGGCATGCGTTGTTGATGATCGGCGGCATCCTGCCGTTGATCCTGGTGGTGGTCCTGCTGCTCTGGCTGCCGGAGTCGGCGCGTTATCTGGTGGTGCGCAACCGTGGCACTGACAAGGTGCGCAAAACCTTGTCACCCATCGAGCCCACTATCGTTGCCCAGGCCACGGCCTTCAGCGTACCCGAACAGAAAACCGTCAAGGCCCGCAATGTGTTCGCGGTGATCTTCTCCGGCACCTACAGCGCCGGCACCTTGCTGCTGTGGCTCACCTACTTCATGGGCCTGGTGATTGTGTACCTGCTGACCAGTTGGCTGCCGACGCTGATGCGTGACAGCGGCGCGAGCATGGAGCAAGCCGCGTTTATCGGTGCGTTGTTCCAGTTCGGTGGGGTACTGAGCGCCGTTGGCGTGGGTTGGGCGATGGACCGGTTCAATCCCCACAAAGTCATCGGCATTTTCTACCTGCTGGCTGGGGTGTTTGCCTACGCGGTCGGACAGAGCCTGGGCAATATCACGGTGCTGGCGACCTTGGTGCTGATTGCCGGGATGTGCGTCAACGGTGCGCAATCGGCGATGCCGTCCCTGGCGGCGCGTTTCTACCCGACCCAAGGCCGCGCCACCGGCGTGTCGTGGATGCTCGGCATCGGCCGCTTCGGCGCGATCCTCGGCGCCTGGATGGGCGCCACCTTGCTGGGCCTGGGCTGGAACTTCGAGCAGGTGCTCACCGCCCTGGTGATCCCGGCCGCAGTAGCCACCGCGGCAGTGGTCATCAAGGGCATGGTCAGCCACGCGGATGCGACTTGAGGTTGATTGATAGCTTGCCAACAATCGGTTCGATAATCGAACGCTTAGTCGATTATCGGATTGTTTGGCCCATTTCCCCAGCTTAATCTTCAAGCACTTCGGCGCCACCTCAGCGCCTTTTTCGATAACCCCGGGAGCCCAACCCCATGGCTGACATTCTCACCCTGCGTGATGCGGTCAAGCGTTTCGTGAACGACGGCGATACCGTCGCCCTCGAAGGCTTTACCCACCTGATCCCTACCGCCGCAGGCCATGAAATCATTCGTCAGGGCAAGAAAGACCTGACGCTGGTACGGATGACGCCTGACCTGATCTACGACCAGTTGATCGGCGCCGGCTGTGCACGCAAGCTGATTTTCTCCTGGGGCGGCAACCCTGGCGTGGGTTCCCTGCATCGCCTGCGTGACGCGGTCGAGAAACACTGGCCGCAGCCGCTGGAGATCGAAGAACACAGCCATGCCGACCTGGCGAATGCCTACGTCGCTGGTGCCTCGGGCCTGCCGTTTGCGGTGCTGCGTGCCTACGCCGGTTCCGACCTGCCCAAGGTCAACCCGCTGATCAAAAGTGTGACTTGCCCGTTTACCGGCGAAGTGCTGGCGGCGGTGCCGTCGGTACGCCCGGACATCACCGTGATTCACGCCCAGAAGGCCGACCGCAAGGGCAACGTGTTGCTCTGGGGCATTCTCGGTGTGCAGAAGGAAGCGGCCCTGGCGGCCAAGCGTTGCATCGTCACCGTCGAGGAAATTGTTGACGACCTGAATGCACCGATGAACAGCTGCGTATTGCCGACCTGGGCCCTGACTGCTGTCTGCCACGTACCCGGCGGCGCGCATCCTTCCTACGCCCACGGTTACAACGAGCGCGACAATCGCTTCTACCAGGCGTGGGACCCGATTGCCCGCGACCGTGGGACGTTTACCGCCTGGATTGACGAATACATCCACGGCACTGCCGACTTCAGTGAATTCCAGGCCAAACTGGCTACCGCGCAGGAGGCCAAGTAATGGCTTACTCGACCAATGAAATGATGACCGTCGCCGCCGCGCGCCGCCTCAAAAACGGCTCGGTGTGCTTTGTCGGCATCGGCCTGCCCTCGAAAGCAGCCAACCTGGCGCGCCTGACTTCGTCGCCCGACGTGGTGTTGATCTATGAGTCCGGCCCAATTGGCGCCAAGCCTTCGGTACTGCCGTTGTCCATCGGTGACGGTGAACTGGCGGAAACGGCTGACACCGTGGTGCCAACCGGTGAGATTTTTCGCTACTGGCTGCAAGGCGGGCGCATTGACGTCGGCTTTCTCGGTGCGGCTCAGGTCGACCGTTTCGGCAACATCAACACCACCGTGGTCGGTGACTATCACCATCCCAAAGTACGCCTGCCAGGTGCCGGTGGCGCGCCGGAGATTGCCGGTTCCGCCAAGAGCGTGCTGATCATCCTCAAGCAGTCGTCCCGGTCGTTCGTGGACAAGCTGGACTTCATCACCTCTGTCGGCCACGGCGAGGGCGGCGATTCGCGCAAGCGCCTGGGCCTGCCGGGCGCCGGTCCTGTCGGCATCATTACCGACCTGTGCATCATGGAGCCGGAAGAGGGCACCCATGAATTTGTGGTCACTGCGCTGCACCCTGGCGTCACCCGCGAGCAAGTGGTGGCCGCTACCGGTTGGGCGATCCGCTTTGCCGACCAGGTCAGCACCACTGCCGAACCGACTGACGTCGAACTGACCGCCCTGCGTGACCTCGAAGCCCGCACGGCCGCCGCCCATGGCCAAGCCCCCGGAGAAGCCTGATGCGCGACGTGTTTATCTGTGATGCCATCCGCACGCCCATCGGTCGGTTTGGCGGTGGCCTGGCCACGGTGCGTGCCGACGACCTGGCGGCGCTGCCGATCAAGGCGCTGATGGAACGCAACCCGTCGGTGGACTGGCGTGCGGTGGACGAGGTGTTCCTCGGCTGCGCCAACCAGGCCGGCGAAGACAACCGCAACGTTGCGCGCATGGCGCTGTTGCTGGCGGGCCTGCCCGAGACTATTCCCGGCGTGACCCTCAACCGGTTGTGCGCCTCGGGCATGGACGCCATCGGCACCGCGTTTCGCGCCATCGCCAGCGGCGAAATGGAGCTGACGATTGCCGGCGGCGTCGAGTCGATGTCCCGTGCACCGTTCGTGATGGGCAAGGCCGACGCGGCGTTTTCGCGCAACATGAAGCTGGAAGACACCACCATCGGCTGGCGTTTTATCAACCCGCTGATGAAGGAACAATACGGCGTGGATGCAATGCCGCAGACCGCCGATAACGTCGCCGACGATTACCAAGTGTCCCGCGCCGATCAGGACGCCTTCGCCCTGCGCAGCCAGCAACGCACGGCAGCCGCCCAGGCTGCCGGTTACTTTGCCGAAGAAATCGTGCCGGTGCGGGTCGCCCATAAAAAAGGCGAGACCGTGGTGGCGCACGATGAGCATCCACGGGACACCACCCTCGAAGCCCTGACCAAGCTCAAGCCGGTCAACGGCCCTGACAAAACTGTCACCGCTGGTAATGCTTCGGGTGTGAATGATGGCGCCGCCGCGCTGATCCTGGCGTCCGCCGAAGCGGTCAAGAAACACGGCCTCACCGCCCGTGCCCGCGTGTTGGGCATGGCCAGCGCCGGTGTCGCCCCGCGTGTGATGGGCATCGGCCCGGTGCCGGCGGTGCGCAAACTGGTGGAGCGCCTGGGGTTGGCGGTCACCGATTTTGACGTGATCGAACTCAACGAAGCCTTCGCCAGCCAAGGCCTGGCGGTGCTGCGTGAATTGGGGATCGCCGACGACGCGCCCCAGGTCAATCCGAACGGTGGCGCCATCGCCCTTGGGCATCCGCTGGGCATGAGCGGTGCACGGTTGGTCCTGACAGCCCTGCATCAGTTGGAAAAAACCGGTGGCCGTAAAGGCCTGGCGACCATGTGTGTCGGCGTCGGCCAAGGCTTGGCCCTGGCGATTGAACGCATCTAATAAGAGAGGACTGCTCCATGAGTGACAAGCCCGGTTACCGGCGCCCGCAAGCGGGCACTCAACCTGATTACCTGCACCCGGCCTACCAGTCGACGAACCTGCGTTCGCCGTCCCAGCCGCTGGTGTTCCTGCCCCATTCCTTGTCGGAAATCACCGGTCCGACCATCGGTGCCGAGCGGATCAACGAGAAGGACAACGACCTCACCGCGCAACATGAAGGCGAGCCACAGGGCGAGCGCATCATCATTCATGGCCGCGTGCTGGACGAAAACGGTTTGCCGGTGCCGGGCATCCTCGTGGAGATCTGGCAGGCCAACGCCGCCGGTCGCTACAACCACAAGCGCGATGTGCACGACGCGCCGCTGGACCCGAATTTCACCGGCACCGGCCGCACCGTCACCGACGCCGATGGCTGGTACCAGTTCCAGACCATCAAGCCCGGCGCCTACCCGTGGGGCAACCATCACAACGCATGGCGCCCGGCGCATATCCACTTTTCGCTGTTTGGCCCGAGTGTGCTGACGCGGTTGGTCACGCAGATGTATTTCCCCGGCGACCCGTTGCTGGAATACGACCCGATCTACAACTGCGTGCCGGACACTTCGGCCAAGCAGCGCTTGATCGCCAGCTTCGACCTGGAAAAAACCATTCCTTCCTATGCCCTCGGCTACCGCTGGGACATCGTCCTGCGCGGCCGCGACGCCACGCCGATGGAGAAATGAGATGAGCCTTTACGCAACCACGTCCCACACCGTCGGGCCGTATTACCACATCGGCCTGACCTGGCTGAACCGCGAAGACCTGACCGTCGCCGCCACCCTTGGCGAGCGCGTGGCGATCAGCGGGCAAGTGGTGGATGGCAACGGTGATGTGGTCAACGACGCCATGCTCGAAGTCTGGCAGGCCAATGCCGCCGGCAAGTACGACCATCCGGAAGATGAGCAGGACAAGGCCGTCGACCCTAACTTTGAAGGGTTTGGCCGGGTGCCGGTGGACGCCGAAGGGCGCTTCCGGTTTACCACCATCAAGCCGGGGGCTGTTCCGGGCCTGAAAGGCACGACCCAGGCACCGCATTTGGTGGTGCTGGTGTTTGCGCGAGGCTTGGTGAAGCACTTGCTGACGCGGATTTATTTTGACGGTGAGGTGCTCAATGGCGATGACGCGCTGCTGGCGTGTGTGCCGGCCGAGCGGCGTAGCACCTTGATTGCCAGGCAGGATGAGCAGGGTGTGTATCAGTGGAATGTGATTTTGCAGGGGACGGATAAGGAGACGGTGTTTTTTGATTATTGAGTAAGGCTTGGGGGCCTCTTCGGGGGCAAGCCCCCTCCCACAGTTGATCGAGTTGTCTGAGCCTTACTCGGTTAAGTGTGGGAGGGGGCTTGCCCCCGATAGGGCCGGTTCAGGCAACCCATTATCCAAATGTCTGCTTGCGGAACATGGTTGTTGCAAAGTATGTCTAGGCTATAACCGTTCCCACTGAGTGAAAAATCATGACAACAACCACCAGTCACTACACCGGAGAAGAACGCAGCAAACGGATCTTTGCGATTGTCGGTGCCTCCTCCGGCAACCTGGTCGAATGGTTCGACTTCTACGTCTACGCCTTCTGCGCCATTTACTTCGCCCCGGCGTTTTTCCCCTCGGACGACCCCACGGTCCAACTGCTCAACACCGCCGGCGTATTCGCCGCCGGGTTCCTGATGCGCCCCATCGGCGGCTGGCTGTTTGGCCGGGTGGCCGATAAACACGGTCGCAAAAATTCGATGATGATTTCGGTGCTGATGATGTGCGCCGGCTCGCTGGTCATCGCCTTCCTGCCCACCTACAAAGACATCGGCGCCTGGGCCCCAGCGTTGCTGCTGGTGGCGCGGTTGTTCCAGGGTTTGTCGGTGGGTGGCGAGTACGGCACCACCGCAACCTATATGAGTGAAGTCGCCCTCAAGGGCCAGCGCGGTTTCTTCGCCTCGTTCCAATACGTCACCCTGATCGGCGGGCAACTGCTGGCGGTGTTGGTGGTGGTGATCCTGCAACAGATCCTCACCGAAGAAGAATTGCGCGCCTGGGGCTGGCGGATTCCGTTCGTGATCGGCGCGATTGCGGCGGTGATTTCGCTGTTGCTGCGTCGCACCCTCAAGGAAACCACCAGCAAGGAAATGCGCCAGGACAAGGACGCCGGCAGCATCGCTGCGCTGTTTCGCAACCATAAAGCGGCGTTTATCACCGTGCTCGGCTACACCGCCGGCGGCTCGCTGATTTTCTACACGTTCACCACCTACATGCAGAAGTACCTGGTGAACACCGCCGGGATGCACGCCAAGACCGCCAGCTACATCATGACCGGCGCGCTGTTCGTGTACATGTGCATGCAGCCGCTGTTCGGCATGCTCTCGGACAAGATCGGTCGACGCAACTCGATGCTCTGGTTTGGCGCCCTCGGTACCCTGTGCACCGTGCCGATCCTTTTGACCCTGAAAACCGTGACCAGCCCGTTCCTGGCGTTTGTGCTGATTTCCCTGGCGTTGGCTATCGTGAGCTTCTACACCTCGATCAGCGGCCTGGTGAAAGCGGAAATGTTCCCGCCCCATGTGCGTGCCTTGGGCGTAGGCCTGGCCTATGCGGTGGCCAATGCGATCTTCGGCGGCTCGGCGGAATACGTGGCCTTGGGTCTGAAATCCATGGGCATGGAAAACACCTTTTATTGGTACGTCACCGGCATGATGGCCGTGGCTTTCCTGTTCAGCTTGCGTCTGCCGAAACAGGCGGAGTACTTGCACCACGATTTGTAAGGAACGCGTTATGACACTGCGCACCAGCAATCAGCTGTTCGACGCTTACTTCACGGCTGACAGCATGGCCGAGGTGTTCTGCGACCAGGGGCGCTTGCAGGGCATGTTGGATTTTGAGGCAGGTTTGGCCCGCGCCGAGGCGCGGGTCGGGTTGATTCCCCAGGCCGCCGTTGCACCGATTGCCCAGGCATGCCTGGCGTCGTTGTACGACGTGGACGCGCTTGGCGTGGCGATTGCCACCGCGGGCAATTCGGCGATTCCGTTGGTCAAGGCGCTGGGTAAGTTGATCGCCAGCGAAGATGCCGGGGCCGAACGCTACGTGCATCTGGGCGCGACCAGCCAGGATGTGATGGACACCGGGCTGGTGCTGCAATTGCGGCGTGCACTGGTGTTGATCGAAACCGACCTTGCTCGCTTGGGGGATGTACTCGCCGCCCAGGCCCAGCGTTATGCGACCACACCGATGGCCGGGCGTACCTGGCTGCAGCACGCAACGCCCGTGACGTTGGGCATGAAAATCGCCGGTTGGCTGGGCGCCGTGACGCGCAGTCGTCAACGTCTTACCGAGCTGAAACCGCGCCTGTTGGTGCTGCAATTCGGCGGCGCCTCCGGCACCCTGGCCGCACTCGGCGAGCAGGCGATGCCGGTGGCCGAGGCGTTGGCGGCTGAGCTGCAACTGAGCTTGCCCGAACAGCCCTGGCACACTCAGCGTGATCGCCTGGTGGAGTTCGCCAGCGTGCTGGGGTTGATCGCCGGCAGCCTCGGCAAGCTGGGCCGCGACATCAGCCTGTTGATGCAGACCGAAGCGGCGGAAGTGTTCGAACCGGCGGCGCCGGGCAAGGGTGGCTCGTCGACTATGCCGCACAAACGCAATCCAGTCGGCGCTGCGGTGCTGATCAGTACGGCCACCCGCGTGCCTGGGTTGGTCGCGACGATGTTCAGCGCGATGCCCCAGGAGCATGAGCGCAGCCTGGGCTTGTGGCATGCCGAATGGGAAACCTTGCCGGAGATCTGCCGGTTGGTCTCCGGTGCCTTGCAACAGGCGCTGCAGGTGAGCGAGGGGTTGGAAGTCGACCCCGAGCGCATGAAGCAGAACCTCGATCTGACCCAGGGCCTGGTCCTGGCCGAAGCTGTCAGCATCGTGCTTGCCCAGCGCCTTGGCCGCGAAACCGCGCACCATTTGCTGGAGCAGTGCTGCAAGCGAGCAGTCGCTGAAGGGCGCCATCTACGCGCCGTATTGGCCGACGAACCGCAGGTCAGCGCCGAGCTGTCTGCACCCGAACTCGACCGCCTGCTCGACCCGGCCCACTATTTGGGCCAGGCGCACACTTGGGTCACCCGTGCTGTCACCGAACATTTTGAACTGACTGCCTGAGGAGGCCGCCATGCCATTTGCACAACTCGCCGAGGGCGACCTGCATTACCAACTCGATGGCCCCGTGGACGCGCCAGTATTGGTGCTGTCCAACTCGTTGGGCACTGACCTGCATATGTGGGACATCCAGATTCCGGCCTTCACCCAGCATTTTCGCGTGTTGCGTTTCGATACCCGTGGCCATGGCAAATCCCTGGTTACCGAGGGCCCCTACAGCATCGAACAGCTCGGCCGTGATGTGCTGGAGCTGTTGGACGCACTGGATATTCAACGCGCGCATTTTTGCGGCCTGTCCATGGGCGGCCTGATTGGCCAATGGCTGGGCATCAACGCCGGCGAGCGTTTGCAGAGCCTGGTGGTGTGCAACACCGCGGCCAAGATCGGCACGCCGGAGATCTGGAACCCGCGCATCGAGATGGTGTTGCGCGACGGTGCAGCGGCGATGGTGGCCTTGCGTGATGCCTCCATTGCGCGCTGGTTCACCGCTGACTTCGCAGCGGCCAACCCGCACCAGGCCAAGCAGATCACCGACATGCTCGCGTCCACTTCGCCCGAGGGTTATGCGGCCAACTGCGGCGCCGTGCGGGATGCGGATTTCCGTGAGCAACTGCGCACGATCAAAGTGCCGACCCTGGTGATTGCCGGCACCGAAGATGCCGTCACACCGCCAGAGGGTGGCCGCTATATTCAGACCCATGTGAGGGGTGCCGAGTACGCTGAGTTCTATGCGGCGCACCTGTCCAACGTTCAGGCCGGTGCTGCATTCAGCGACCGTGTAATTGAATTTTTGCTGGCCCGTTGAGGAGCTTTTTGTGGAAGAGAAACAACGTTACGCCGAGGGGCTGCAAGTACGCCGCGACGTGCTGGGCGACGCGCATGTCGACCGTAGCCTCAATGCCCTGACCGAGTTCAATAGCGAATTCCAGGAAATGATCACCCGCCACGCCTGGGGTGACATCTGGACCCGCCCGGGCCTGCCTCGGCACACCCGCAGCCTGATCACCATTGCCATGCTGATCGGCATGAACCGCGCCGAAGAGCTCAAGCTGCACCTGCGCGCCGCTGCCAGCAATGGCGTGACCCGTGCCGAGATCAAGGAAGTGCTGATGCAGAGCGCGATCTACTGCGGGATCCCGGCGGCGAATGCCACCTTCCACCTGGCTGAATCCGTGTGGGATGAGCTGGGCGTTGAGTCCCGCCAACCCGACTAGATTTGAACTGCGCTCAAAATGTGGGAGGGGACTCCCACCTGTTTGATTTCACAAGGCTTCAAGTTTCAGTGGGAATCAGCATCCCACACCCAGTTCCATACCCCCGGCAGGTGCACGGCTTCACTCACATCCTTGACCGTCCGCGCCAGCGCCGCACGCTGCAGTGCATCATGGTCGGTATAGAACGGCTCGGCGGCGGTCGTCATGCCGGTGACCTGGGCACTGTCCAGCAGGATCTGCAGATATTCCTGCATATGCCGCGCGGTGTAGCGGTTGATGTCGTGGAAGGTCACCACCACCGGTATCACCCCATCTACCGTTGGCAACTCGCCCAATGCAATGCGCTCGCGCACCACCGACAGTTGCCGATACAGGTTGGCGCGGCGGCGTGGGCTGCCGTTGAAGCCCCAGATCTTGCCGTCATTGGCGCTCAAGTCCGTCAGCAGCACGTGCAGGCCATGGCGCTGGTAGGCGGCGAAGGTGCGGCGGTCGTAGTTCCAGAACGGCGGGCGCACCAGCACCGGTGGCGCGCCGGTGATCGCGGCGATATCGGCAGAACCCTGGGCGAGGGTGCTTTCCAGTTCGGCGTTGTTCAGCCAGCGATGGTTGGTATGAAACGCCGTGGCTGTGTGGAAGGCCAGGATATGCCCGCCCGCGTACTCACGTTCCATGGTCTTGCGACCCCGTGAACTGCCGCCGGAACGGGCCGCCTCGGTCTGCAAAAAGAACACCGCCTTGATCCCCGGCAACACCGGGTTGTGCGCCAGGTCGGCCACCACCGAACGGCTCGGGTTGTTGTAGCCGGAGGCACTGGGACCGTCATCGAAGGTCAGCAGGAAACGGATCGGTGCCTGGCTTTGCAGGCGCTGCTCAGTCTGGGGCGTCAGGGCGACGGGCGCGCCGATGCAGCCACTGAGGCTCACGGCCAGGGCCAGCACGGCCGATGCGATGGCGAAGGATTTCATGGTGTATGCGGGCTCGAAAAAGAGGCCGCTGCTGGGCGGATCAGCAGCGGCAGGCGCGCACCATACAGCAAGTGCGACGCTGGATTACAGCAGACTTATCGGGTAACTGACGATCAACCGGTTTTCGTCAAACTCGTTGTTGCTGTAGTCGCGGCGCATGCTGGAGTTGCGCCAGCGCATCGTCAGGTTTTTCAGGCTGCCGCTTTGCACGGTGTAGCCCAATTCGCTTTCGCGACCCCATTCCTTGCCATCGGTGATGGTGCCGGTGTGCACGTTGCTGCCGCTGATATAGCGGTTCATCAAGGTCAGGCCCGGCACACCGAGGGCGGCGAAGTTGTAGTCGTGGCGCAGTTGCCAGGATCTTTCCTGGGCGTTGTCGTAGCTGGAGTTATAGCTGTCGTTGGCCAGGGTGCCGCCGCTGGTGCCGTTGACGCGCATCCAGGCGTTGTTGCCGGTGAGTTTTTGCAGGCCGACATAGAAGGTGTTGCCGCCGTACTTGGCAGAGAACAGGCCGGACCAGGTCTTGTTGTCCAACTCGCCAGCGCGGGCACTGCCGTCGTCCTTGCCGTAGAAGAACCCGAGGTTGGCGCCCAGGGTCCAGTCACCGAGGGGCTGGCTGTGGGTCAGGTTGACGTATTGTTGGCTGTAGATGTCCTTGAGCTGGGCATTCCACAGGCCGACCTGGGTGCGTTTGTCGTTGAACGTATATTCGCCGCCCTGGAAGTTGAAGCGGTCAGAGGTGAAGGCGGCTTTGCCGGTCATCGACAGGTCGGTCATGCTGCTGTCGTCACGCGGGCTGTTGGCGCGGAATTGGCCGCCGTAGAGGGTCAGTCCGTCGATTTCCCTGGACGTGATCTGCCCGCCGCGCAGGGTTTGCGGCAGGGAACGGCCGTCGTCCGAGCGCAGGATCGGCAGCACCGGCATCCACTCGCCGACCTTGACTTCGGTCTTCGAAATACGGGCCTTGAACGCCACTCCGAGGCGCCCGAACTCATCCGCCGGCCGGCCGTCGCGATCCAGCGGCAACAGCTGTGTGCCACCGGTGCCGCGCCCGCCATCGAGCTTCAACGAATACAGCCCCAGCACATCCACACCGAACCCAACTGTGCCCTGGGTAAAGCCGGACTTGGCGTCAAGAATGAAACTCTGCGTCCACTCCTGCGCGCCGCCCTGGGTCTTGGTCGGGTTGGTGAAATTGCGGTTGATAAAGAAATTGCGCAAGTTGAGGTTGGCGCTGGCGTCTTCCAGGAAGCCGTGCTCTTCGGCGACGACGGGAATTGCCAGGCTGGCGACAGCGGTGGCCAGCAAGAGCTGGCAGGGACGGAACGTGCTCATGGCGTTGGACCTGTTGTTATTGGGGTTATGCAGGTGGCGGCCATGGTGCGGGGCGGTACGGGGGCGATGAAAGTGGGGGCGGGCGGGTTTTGGGCGGTGATCGAACGACTTTGAGCGGATAAACGCTTGGGATAGATTGCCCGTGTGAGCACACAGGCCGTCCATGAAATTGACAATCATGGACGGCATTTATGACGCCAGTGAATGACTACAGCGCCTTTCCCTCAGCGCCACGATCCATTGTCGAGTTGCTCAAGTTGCCGGGTCAGTTCACTGCGGGCTTCACGGATGCGGCGTTCGTCCTGGGTGTCGAGGATCTGCTGGAACTGCGCGGCCCAGTGGCCGAGCTGCTCGCGCAGCTCGCCGAGGTTTTCCTGATAGAGCCGTTCGAGGCGCGCAGTCAGCACCGTGTTGACCTGCTGATCGCGTGGGTGAACCTTCAACTGCGCCAGCGCTTGCAGGCGTTGCTGAATCTCTTGCGGGCTGAGCACGCCGGGGTTGTTCTCGATCACCAGGGAGTGCTGCTCGCCGGTCAGCGGGATGCTCACCTGGGCTTCCAGCAGACCGTTGTTGTCGTAGGTGAAGCGCACATCCAGCGAGACTTCACCGGCCTTGCGCTTGGGCACCGCGATGTCCAGTTGGCCCAGTTCGATGTTGTCTTTCACCAGGCGGCTTTCGCCTTGGTAGATTTTCAGCAGCACCTGGCTCTGGTTGTCGTGCAGTGTCACTACGCTTTTTACCCGACTCACCGGCACGCTGCTGTTGCGTTCGATCAACGGCAGGTAATGGCCGCTTTCGATATGGCCGCCGTATTGGTTCGAGGTTTCGATGCCCAGGGTGTAGGGGCACACGTCGGTCAGCACCACTTCTTCAAGCGCGGCGGAACGGGCTTTGAGCGCCGCCTGGATCGCCGCGCCGTGGGCGACCACCTGGTCGGGGTCAAGGCTGATGGACGGAAAGCGCCCGAACAACCCGGCGGCGAGTTTGCGCACCAGCGGCATGCGTGTGGTGCCGCCCACCAGCAGGATTTCATCGAGGTCGCTGACGCGAATCCGCGCATCGCGCAGGGCGCGTTCAATCGGGGCGCGCAGGCGTTCCAGCAGTGGCGTGTAGAGCTTGGCCATTTCCTGTTGAGTGATGGTCTGCGCCCATTGCTGGCCATCGACCCGCAGGGCGAACTCGGCGCTGTCGTCCTGGCCGAGGGCCTTGCGCACGCGCTCGGCTTCGCGGCGCAGGGCTTGCAGCACACTGTTGGTGGGCGGAAAACCGGCGGTGTTGCGCTGGCTCTCGACGAAGTGTTCCAGCAGCAAGGTGTCGAAGTCTTCGCCACCGAGGAAGTTGTCGCCGGCGCTGGCGCGCACTTCCATCACCCCGTCGAACAGCTCGATGATCGACACGTCAAAGGTGCCGCCGCCGAGGTCGAAGACCAGGAACGAGGTTTCTTTGTCGCGCTGATGCAGGCCGTAGGCGAGGGCGGCGGCGGTGGGTTCGTTGATCAGTTTTTCAACGTTGAGCCCCGCCAGTTCGCCGGCGATGCGCGTGGCTTTGCGTTGGCCGTCGCTGAAGTACGCCGGCACGCTGATCACGGCTTCAGTGACGGTATGGCCGTAGGTGCGCTCGATGTCTTCCTTGAGGCTCTTGAGCACCAGCGCCGAGAGTTCTTCGGGGCGGAACGAGCGATCACCCAGGCGCACCTCAGTGGCGCTGCCCATGTAGCGCTTGAACAGCGACGTGGTCAGGTGCGGGTGGGTGTGCAGGCGCTCTTTGGCGGCCTGGCCGACCAGGATACGGCCTTGATCATCCAGCCCGACCACGCTTGGGGTCAGCAACTGGCCAAGGGCATTGGGCACCAGTTCGGCGGCGTCGCCGCGCCAGACGGCGGCGAGGCTGTTGGTGGTTCCCAGGTCGATTCCTACGATCATTACGACAAGCTCCCTCTGTGGTCTGTAAGAATCTGTGACCAATTTTACCCTGAAAGGTTGAAGCGAAAGCAAGGCGACAGGGTGTTTTGTGGTGAGCCCGCTCACCACTATGGACATAAAAAAACCGCCTCCTGTAAGGGCGGCGGTTTTTTCTTTACTGCAGCGTGATCAGAACAACTTCAACGCCGGCGCTTCTTCTTTCAACGGCTCATTCTTTGCCGTCTGCTCGTTCCAGCCACCGCCGAGGGCCTTGTAC
Organism: Pseudomonas arvensis; assembly: GCF_056688935.1. Lineage (NCBI taxonomy): Bacteria > Pseudomonadati > Pseudomonadota > Gammaproteobacteria > Pseudomonadales > Pseudomonadaceae > Pseudomonas > Pseudomonas arvensis. The sequence continues at coordinate 1,499,302 of NZ_CP162038.1, forward strand.
AGGGTGACCTCGCTGGTCAACTGCGCCAGGCGGTCGGTGATCAGCGATTGCTGGGCACTGAACAGCTGGCGCTGGGCGTCGAGGAAGGTCAGGTTGCTGTCGACACCAATACGGTAGCGACGCTCAGCCAGGCGGTAGTAATCCTGGTTGGCCTCGACGAAACCGCGCTGGGCGTCCAGTTGCTGCTTGTAGGTCTCACGTGCGGCGAGGCCGTCGGAGACTTCCTGGAAGCCGGTCTGGATGGCCTTCTCGTAGTTCGCCACGTTGATCTCTTTCTGGATCTTCGAGTAGTCCAGGCTGGCGCGCAGGCTACCGGCGTTGAAGATCGGGATGTTGATCTGCGGTGCAAACGACCAGGTGCCCGAACCGCCTTTGAACAGGCCGCCCAAGGTTGGGCTGGCGGTGCCAGCACTGGCCGTCAGGGTGATGCTCGGGAAGAACGCGGCACGGGCCGCGCCGATGTTGGCGTTGGCCGCCTTGAGGTTGTACTCGGCCTGCACGATGTCAGGACGACGTTGCAGCAGGTCCGATGGCAGCCCGGCCGGCACGTCGCTGAGCAGGTCATCCGACAGCGGCTGGCTGGCGATATTCGCCGGCAGGCCGGTGCCCAGCAGCAGGGTCAGGTTGTTTTCGTCCTGGGCCACCTGGCGGGTGTAACGCGCCAGTTGCACGCGGGCGTTTTCCACCGAGGTGCGCGCCTGACTCAGGTCAAGTGCCGAGGCCACGCCGACTTCGTTGCTGCGCGAGGTCAGTTTGAAGCTCTGCTCGAACGCGCCCAGGGTGTCCTGGGTGAGCTTGAGCAGCTCCTTGTCGGCCTGCCAGGTCAGGTAGGCGTTGGCCACACTGGCTACCAGGCTGATCTGGGTGCTGCGGCGCGCTTCTTCGGTAGCGAAGTATTTCTGCAGCGCTTCTTCACTCAGGCTGCGGACACGCCCGAACAGGTCCAGCTCGTAGGAGCTGATCCCCAAGCCTGCCGAGTACTGGCTGGCGATGGTCGCCTCACCGGTCTGCGACAGCTTGGCCGGTGTACGCGAACGGCTGCCGCTGCCCGTGGCCGAGACGGCCGGGAACAGGTCGGCGCGCTGGATCTGGTACTGCGCGGCATAGGCATCGATGTTCAGCGCCGCAACGCGCAGGTCACGGTTGTTTTCCAGCGCGGTCTTGATCAGCTGTTGCAGGGCCGGGTCATGGAAAAACTGCCTCCAGCCTTGCTCGGCAGCCGCCTGGTTCGGCGCCTGGGCTGGCGAATACGCCGGCCCCTGCGGGAACTGTGCCGCCACCGGCGCTTCGGGGCGCTGGTAGTCAGGTATCAGCGAGCAGCCACTGAGCACGAAGGCGGTGACGGCTAGGGAAAGTAGCGACTTGCTCATTGGCCAGCCTCTTTAGGAGTTTGCTTAGGTTCAGTCTTTTTACGCTCACCCGCGGCGGACACGGTTGCAAAGAACAGTGGCACCCAGAAGATCGCCAGGACAGTGGCCGTGATCATACCGCCAATCACGCCGGTACCGATGGCGTGCTGGCTGCCTGAACCGGCGCCCGAGGAGATCGCCAGCGGCAGTACGCCGAGGACGAACGCCATGGAGGTCATGATGATCGGGCGCAGACGCATGCGGGAGGCTTCGATGGCCGACTCGACAATGCCCTTGCCTTGTTCATGCAGCTCTTTGGCGAACTCGACGATCAGGATGGCGTTTTTCGCCGCCAGGCCCACCGTCACCAGCAAGCCCACCTGGAAGAACACGTCGTTGGACAAGCCGCGCATGCTGGTGGCGATCAACGCACCCACCACACCCAACGGCACCACGAGGACAACTGCAATCGGGATCGACCAGCTTTCGTACAGGGCCGCGAGGCACAGGAACACCACCAGCAGCGACAAGGCGTACAACGCAGGTGCCTGGGAGCCGGACAGACGTTCTTCGTACGACAGGCCCGTCCAGGCATAGCCCACGCCCGCCGGCAGTTGCTTGGCGATGCGTTCGACTTCAGCCATGGCATCACCGGTGCTGTAGCCCGGAGCCGGGGTACCGAGGATTTCCATCGCCGCTACACCGTTGTAGCGCGAGAGCTTCGGCGAACCGTAGATCCACTTGCCCGACGAGATAGCCGACAACGGCACCATCTTCCCGGAGTCGCTGCGCACGAACCACTTGTTCAGGTCTTCAGGGGACATACGGCCAGCGGCCTCACCCTGCACGTACACCTTCTTCACGCGACCACGGTCGATGAAGTCGTTGACGTAGCTGCCACCCAGGGCAATCGCCAGGGTCTGGTTGATGCTCGACAGCGTAATGCCTTGGGCACTGGCCTTCTCGTCGTCGACGGTGAGCTCGTACTGCGGCTCATCGTTCACGCCGTTGGGGCGTACACCGGCCAGGATCTTGCTCTGGGCCGCCATGCCGAGGAACTGGTTACGCGCCTCCATCAGCTTCTCGTGGCCGACACCGCCCTGGTCTTGCAGGAACACGTCGAAACCGGTGGCGTTACCCAATTCCAGAACCGAAGGCGGCACGATGGCGAAGACCATGGCGTCCTTGAATGCCCCGAAGAAGTAACCCTGGGCACGCTTGGCCACTTCGAATACCGACTGCGAAGCGTCGCGCTCATCCCATGGCTTGAGCATCACGAACGCAAGGCCCGAGCTCTGGCCACGGCCGGCGAAGTTGAAGCCGTTGACGGTAAACACCGATTTCACAGCCTTGCCTTCGCCTGGCTCGCCTTCTTTGTCGTTGAGCAGGAAGGCACGCATGTCGTCGATGACTTTTTGCGTACGTTCAGCCGACGAACCGACCGGCGTCTGCACCTGGGCAAAGATCACACCCTGGTCTTCCTCGGGCAGGAACGCGCTTGGAATGCGGGTGAACAACCAGATCATGCCGACGACGATGATCAGGTACACAAAGAACGCAGGGAATTTGTGCTTGATCATGTTGCCCACGCCGCGCTCGTAGCTGATGACGCCACGGTCGAAGGTGCGGTTGAACCAGCCGAAGAAACCACGCTTGGGTTGGCCGTGTTTCTCGGGATCGATGGGTTTGAGCATGGTGGCGCAGAGCGCCGGGGTGAAGATCAGGGCAACCAGTACCGACAACGCCATGGCCGAAACGATGGTGATGGAGAACTGTTTGTAGATCACACCGGTGGAACCACCGAAGAACGCCATCGGCAACAGTACCGCCGACAGCACCAGGGCAATACCCACCAGGGCGCCCTGGATCTGGCCCATGGACTTGACCGTCGCCTCTTTCGGCGACAGGTGTTCCTCGGCCATGACCCGCTCGACGTTTTCCACCACGACGATGGCATCGTCCACCAGCAAGCCGATGGCGAGGATCATGCCGAACATGGTCAAGGTGTTGATGGTGAAACCGAACGCCGCCAGGATCCCGAAGGTGCCCAGCAATACCACCGGTACGGTCATGGTGGTGATGATGGTGGCGCGGAAGTTCTGCAGGAACAGGAACATCACCAAGAACACCAGCACGATCGCTTCGACCAGGGTGTGCACCACGCCGGAGATCGATTCGGTCACCACAGGGGTGGTGTCATACGGCACCACCGCCTTCATGCCTGGCGGGAAGAACGGCTCCAGGGATGCCACGGTCGCACGGATGGCCTTGGCGGTGTCCAGGGCGTTGGCGCCCGAGGCCAGCTTGATCGCCATGCCGGAAGCCGGCTTGCCGTTGAACTGTGCACTGATGCTGTAGTTCTGGCCGCCCAGTTCGATACGCGCGATGTCACGCAGACGCACCTGCGAGCCATCGGCGTTGACCTTCATCAGGATCTTGCCGAACTCTTCTGCGGTTTGCAGGCGGGTCTTGCCGATGATGGTCGCGTTCAGTTGGGTGCCGGGCAGGGCAGGCAGGCCGCCCAGTTGACCGGTGGCCACCTGTACGTTCTGTGCCGAGATGGCGGTGCTGACGTCGACCGGGGTCAACTGGTAGTTGTTCAGCTTGCCCGGGTCCAGCCAGATACGCATGGCGTACTGCGAACCGAACACCTGGAAGTCACCGACACCCGCAGTACGCGAGATCGGGTCCTGGATGTTGGACACGATGTAGTTGGAAAGGTCGTCCTTGGTCATGCTGCCGTCTTCCGACACCAGACCGATCACCATCAGGAAGTTCTTCACCGACTTGGTCACACGGATACCCTGTTGCTGCACTTCTTGCGGCAGCAGCGGGGTCGCCAGGTTCAGCTTGTTCTGCACCTGGACCTGGGCGATGTCCGGGTTGGTACCCTGGTTGAACGTCGCGGTGATGGTCATGCTGCCGTCGGAGTTACTGTCCGAGGCGACATAACGCAGGTTGTCGATACCGTTGAGCTGTTGCTCGATGACCTGCACCACGGTGTCCTGCACGGTTTGTGCGGACGCGCCTGGGTAGGTCACCTGGATGTCGATGGCGGTTGGCGCGATGGCCGGGTATTGGTTGATGGGCAACTTCAGGATCGACAGTGCCCCGACCAGCATGATCACCAGGGCAATTACCCAGGCGAAAATGGGACGGTCGATAAAAAATTTCGACATGGATTACTCCCCTTTGCCGGCAGCGGCAGCAGGAGCAGCAGCGGAACCTGCGGGCTTGGCGTTGTCAGCGTCCTTGACCTTGACTTCGATGCCCGGCTTGATGAATTGCAGGCCTTCGGTGATCACGCGGTCACCGGCGTTCAGGCCTTTTTCCACCAGCCAGTAGGCGCCGTCGGTACGGTTGGCCACCAGGGTGCGTTGCTCGACCTTGTTGTCCTTGTTCACCACCAGCGCGGTCGGGATGCCCTTGATGTCACGGGTCACGCCTTGCTGCGGTGCCAGGATCGCCTTGCTGTTCACACCGGCTTGCAGTTGGGCGTGAACAAACATGCCCGGCAGCAGGGTGTGGTCAGGGTTGGGGAACACAGCGCGCAGGGTCACGGAACCGGTGGTCTGGTCGACCGACACTTCGGAGAACTCAAGTTTGCCTTCCTGACCGTAGTCGGTGCCGTCTTCCAGGGTCAGCTTGACCTTGGCGGCATTGGCGCCGGCTTTTTCCAGCTGACCGCTTTCCAGGTCACGGCGCAGTTTCAGCATTTCAGCGGAAGACTGCGTGACGTCGACGTAGATCGGGTCCAGTTGCTGGATCACGGCCATGGCATCGGCCTGGCCATTGCTGACCAGCGCGCCTTCGGTGACGGCAGAACGGCCGATACGCCCGGAAATCGGCGCGTAGACCTTGGTGTAGCGCACGTTGATCTGGGCGGTTTGAACGTTTGCTTCGGCAGTCATGCGGTTAGCGACGGCGGTGTCGTATTCCTGACGGCTGACGGCTTGTTCATCCACCAACTGTTTGTAGCGATCGGTGATCGACTTGGTCTGGGTCAGCGTCGCTTGTGCGCTTTTGAGCGTGGCTTCATAGACCGACGGGTCGATCTGGTAAAGCTGCTGGCCTTCCTTCACGTCGGCGCCTTCTTTGTACAGGCGCTTGAGGATGATGCCATTGACCTGAGGACGAACTTCCGCGATGCGGTAGGCGGTGGTGCGGCCTGGCAGCTCGGACGTCAGGGTATAGGCTTGCGGTTGAATGGTGACCACGCCGACCTGAGGGGTTTGAGCGGGCGGAGCCGCTTCTTCCTTTTTACATCCGCTGAGCAGCGATGCCAGGGCGACGGCAGTGACCAGAGCGGTAACAGCTGGCTTAAGTTGCATGAAGATCCTCGGGTCAGGCGCGCAGGGTGCGCACAAGAAGGGTGGAAGGGTAAAAAACAAGCCGTGAGTGGATAAGTAGCTTGCTACGCAATATACTTACGTTCATGGTTGTTTGTAAACTCTTGACAGGCTGCGGGGAATGTTGACAAAGCAACGTCCGAAGCCTCGATTCCATTACGTTCGGCACCCATGACGGTGTCGTCCCACAAATATTCAGATGATCGTTCGCGTCTATTAACGTTGCGTTAACGATAGTCTCAAGTGTCCTGATTGAGGTTCTACTGCCATGGTTCGTCGCACTAAAGAGGAAGCTCAAGAAACGCGCAGCCAAATTCTTCAAGCCGCCGAGCAAGCCTTTTACGATCGCGGCGTTGCACGCACGACGCTGGCGGACATCGCCGCGCTGGCCGGTGTGACGCGGGGCGCTATTTACTGGCACTTCAGCAACAAATCCGATCTGTTGCAGGCGCTGCTCGACACCTTGCATGAGCCGCTGGATGAATTGGCCAGGGCCAGTGAAAGCGAGGATGAACTCGACCCGCTGGGCTGCATGCGCAAGCTGCTGATTCATTTGTTTCATCAAGTGGCCCTGGACCCGAAAACCCGGCGCATCAATGAGATTTTGTTTCATAAGTGCGAATTCACCGATGAAATGTGCGACATGCGCCGCCAGCGCCAGACCCACAGCCTGGAGTGCAACCTGCGCATCGGCCTGACCCTGCGTAACGCGGTCCATCGCGGGCAACTGCCGGAAAACCTCGACACCACCCGCGGCGCCGTGTGCATTCATGCCTACATCAATGGGCTGATTGGCCAGTGGCTGTTGGTCCCCGACAGCTTCCAATTGCATCAGGAAGCGGAACGCTGGGTAGACGCAGGGCTAGACATGCTGCGTCTGAGCCCAAGCCTGCGCAATTGAAACAAAATGCGTAATTGCATCAGGGTGTGTCAACAGTAAAGCCTAAGGACAGTCAATCGTCCTTCTGCCTGATTGGTGGGGTGACTTTATATACGGGCTGGCGGGCGGTTGATAGGTAGCCGCCTAAGTATTTTGTAGGGATTTTGTTGCGGTTCTGTGAAGTGATGTTTCCCAAGGCTACAGACAGTCAAAAATGTGGGAGGGGGCTTGCCCCCGATAGCAGTGGGTCAGTCAACACCTATAGTGACTGATGCACCGCCATCGGGGGCAAGCCCCCTCCCACATTTGGTTTACAGCGCCAGCGTTGGGTAATCGATGTAGCCGACCGGGCCCTTGCCATAGAAGGTGTCCGGACGTGCTTCGTTCAGCGGCGCATCGGCCTTCAAGCGTGCCGGCAGGTCCGGGTTGGCAATGAACGGCACACCCCAGGCCACCGCATCCGCTTTACCTTCGGCCAGCCACGCATTGGCGCTGTCCTTGGTAAAGCGTTCGTTGGCGATGTACACGCCGCCGAAGGCTTTCTTCAGTTGTGGACCGAGGCTGTCCGCGCCTTCCTTTTCACGTGAGCAGATAAACGCGATGCCACGTTTGCCCAATTCGCTGGCGACGTAGGTGAAGGTTTCTGCCAGGTTATCGTCGCCCATGTCATGGGAATCGGCACGCGGTGCCAAATGCACGCCCACACGGCCGGCGCCCCAGACTTCGATGGCCGCGTCGGTCACTTCCAGCAGCAGGCGTGCACGGTTTTCCAGGGAGCCGCCGTACTGGTCGGTGCGCTTGTTGGTGCTGCTCTGAAGGAACTGGTCGAGCAGGTAACCGTTGGCGCCGTGGATTTCCACGCCGTCGAAGCCGGCGGCCTTGGCGTTCTCGGCACCGGTGCGGTAGGCGTCGACGATGTCGGCGATTTCTGCAGTTTCCAGGGCGCGCGGGGTCGGGTAGTCAGCCAGTGGGCGTACCAGGCTGACGTGGCCCTTGGGCTGGATCGCGCTCGGTGCCACCGGCGTTTCGCCATTCAGGTAGGACTCGTGGGAGATGCGGCCCACATGCCACAGTTGCAGGAAGATCTTGCCGCCCGCGCCATGAATCGCCTTGGTGACGTTGGCCCAGCCACGCACCTGGTCGTTGGACCAGATGCCTGGGGTGTCCGGGTAGCCCACGCCCAGCGGCGTCACGGAGGTGGCTTCGCTGAGGATCAGCCCGGCGGACGCGCGTTGCACGTAGTACTCGGCCATCAGCGCGTTGGGTACGCGGCCTTCATCGGCACGGCAGCGGGTCAGCGGCGCCATGATGATGCGGTTCGACAGTTCCAGGTCGCCCAGTGTGATCGGATCGAAAATAGTCGTCATGGGAATACACCTTTCTCTTTGAAGTTGATCAGTTGGTCGCAGGGGCCAGGTCGGCATCGCCGCCCTGGCGGAAAGTAATCAGGGTCACTACCAGCGCAAGGATGGCCAGGGCAGCTGCCGCCAATGGCACGCTGGTCAGGCCGAAGCCGTGGGCAATCACACTGCCGCCGACCCAGGCACCAAGGGCGTTGCCGATGTTGAAGGCGCCGATGTTCAAGGTGGACACCAGGTTTGGCGCGGCCTTGCCGAAGGTCACCACGTTGATCTGCAACGCAGGCACGGCAGCAAACGAAGCGGTGGCCCACAGGAACAGGGTGATTTCAGTCGGGATCACGGCGACGCTGGTCCAGGTCAGCGCCGTGGACACCACCGCCATGCTGATAAACACGCCGATCAAGGTCGCGGCCAGACGCTTGTCCGCCAGCTTGCCGCCGATGATGTTGCCCACGGTGAGGCCCAGACCGATCAGCAGCAGGGTCCAGGTCACGCCTTTGGGCGACACGCCGGTGACATCACCGAGCAGCGGCGCCACATAGGTGAAGAGGGTAAACATGGACGCGGCGAACAGTGCGGTCATGCTCAGCGACAACCAGATCCCGGCCCCTTTGAGGGCGGCCAGTTCGGCACGCATGTCGAGTTTTTCTTCGTCGCGCTTGGCCGGCAGGAAGCGGATCAGGCCGATCAACGCCACCACACCAATCACCGTCACCGCCCAGAAGGTCGAGCGCCAGCCGGCTTCCTGGCCCAGCGCAGTACCCAGCGGTACACCGAGCACGTTGGCCAGGGTCAAACCGGTGAACATCAAGGCCACGGCGGACGCCCGCTTGTTGGCGGGCACCAGGTTGGCTGCCACCACCGAACCGATCCCGAAAAACGCACCGTGGCACAACGCGGTGACCACACGGGCAAACATCAGCACGTTGTAGTCACTGGCCAGGGCGCAGAGCAGGTTGCCGATAATGAAGATGCCCATCAACGCTACCAGCGCCGCCTTGCGAGGCAACTTGGCGGTGGCCAGTGCCATGAACGGCGCGCCGATGGCCACGCCCAGGGCGTAACCAGTCACCAGCCAGCCGGCGCCGGGAATCGACACACCGAGGTCCGCCGCCACATCGGGCAACAGGCCCATGATGACGAACTCGGTGGTGCCAATGGCGAAGGCGCTCAGGGCCAGGATGAGTAGCGAGAGGGGCATTTGCGTTTCCTTTGTTACAGCGCTGCGTTGTCGTCAGCGCTGAGTTCTGTGGTGAGCGCTGCGAGGAAGGCCTGGATGGTTTCCTCGTTGCGTTTGAAAAAGTGCCACTGCCCGGCCTTTTGGCTGCTGATCAAACCCGCCCGTTGCAAGGTGGCCAGGTGGGCCGACACGGTCGACTGGGACAAGCCGCAGCGCTGGTCGATCTGCCCGGCACAGATGCCGTATTCGTGGTTGTGCAGTTGCTCGGGGAATTGCACTTTCGGGTCTTTCAGCCAGGTGAGGATGTCTCGTCGTACTGGGTGCGCCAGGGCTTTTATTATTTCGTCGAGGTCGATGGACATGGCAGGTGCTCGGTGTCGTAAAGCGTTATATCGCGATGAGGCGAACCTTAAATCGTTGCATCCCGATATACCAATATGATTTTGGTCTGAGGACAGGTCAAATCGGTATATCGGGTTATAACGATACGTTGACGGCAGTGCTAGACTGCGCGCCATGAATTATCTCGCACATCTGCACCTGGGCGGCCAACTTCCTGCACAACTGCTGGGCAGCCTCTATGGCGATTTCGTCAAAGGTCGCCTGCAAGGGCAGTTCAGCCCGCAAATCGAGTCGGCGATCCAGTTGCATCGCTCCATCGACCGCTTTACCGACAGCCACGCGCTGGTCGGCGAAGCGTTGTCGCGTTTCAGCCTTACCCGCAGGCGCTATGCGGGGATCGTCCTCGACGTGTTTTTCGATCATTGCCTGGCGCGGGATTGGGCGTTGTATGCCGATCAGCCGTTGGAGCAGTTCACTTCGCAGGTGTATCGCGTGCTCGCGGCCGAGCCGCAGTTGCCGGGGCGGCTGGCGCAGATTGCGCCCTGGATGGCAGCGGATGACTGGCTGGGTTCGTACCGTGAGTTCGAGGTGATGGAGCAGGTGTTGCGCGGGATTTCGCGGCGGCTGACGCAGCCGGAGGAGTTAGGGCAGGCGATGCAGGAATTGCGGATTCTGTATGAGCCGCTGAGCAAAGACTTCAGTGAGTTCTACCCAGAGCTACAAGCCTTTTCACAAGCCCAACTGATTAGTGGGGTCTAAATGTGGGAGGAGGCAAGCCCCCTCCCACATTGGAACCGTGTTTAGCTCATATCAGGCGGCGAACGCTGGCCGACCCGCCACGTGCTCAGCCTCCGGCAACGGCCCAAACAACGCCTTCTGCACCGCCTGCTGCGCCTGATACGCCAATGCCGCGCGTTCTTGCCCGGCGCACGCAATCGGCTTGAGCACGTGAATCTCCACATCGCCCTGATCATTGGCGAACAACCGCATCAGGTGCGACAACAAATCGTCATCGCCAATAAACGGCGCCAGCGGGTCTACTTGCCCATCGCGCAGGTAACGAATTGCCACCGGTTGCAGCGCCACATCCGCATCGATCGCACTGGCCAGCAAGCGCCCGTGGAAGGTGCGCAGGCTACGCCCGTCAGTGGTGGTGCCCTCGGGGAACATCAGCAGCGGATGCTGTTGCTCCAGATGGCGGGTCATCTGCTTGCGGATCAACTGGCTGTCGCCCGAGCCACGGCGGATAAACAGGCTGCCGGCCTTGGCCGCCAACCATCCCGCCACCGGCCAGGTGCGCACTTCGGCCTTGGACAGGAACGACATCGGCGCCACCGCACCCAGCAGCGGAATGTCCGTCCAGGACACGTGATTACTCACCCACAGCATCGGCTGCGTCGGTAACTCACCGTGCACCGTCACGCGAAAGGGCAGGGCGTTGGTCAGCCGCGCCATAAAAAACCGCGACCAACGCTGACGCCGCACCATCGAGTTGGCGATGCCCAGCCGCTCGAACACGCCGAACACACTGGCCATGCTCAAGCCCAGCGCCACCACCACCAGCACGCGGGCGATGCGCCCGTACACGCGCAAACGGCTCATCACATGGCCGCCTTGAAGTGGCGCGCGTAACGCGGGCACAAATTATCGCGTTTGAGCAGGATGAACACGTCGGCCACCTGGAAATCTTCATCCCAGCACGGCTCGCCGCAGATCTTCGCACCCAGGCGCATGTAGGCCTTGAGCAGCGGTGGCATTTCGGCGATCACGTTGGACGGCAGGTCCAGCGCCGGCAGCGGTTTTTTCGGTTCGGCGCGCAAGTGTTCGTTGCACAGATAGCGTTCGCGCAGGCGCTGCATGATCGCGTGGGCCTGGATGCCGCCGTCGTGCATCGGGATGCTCGCGCAGCCCATCAGATAGCTGTAGCCGCCCTGGTTGAGCACTTCGGCCAATTCGCCCCACAGCACGGCGATGGTGCCGCCGTTGCGGTAGGCCGGATCGACGCAGGTGCGGCCGATTTCCAGGATCGGGCCCTGCAGGTGCAGCAAGCCATGCAGGCTGAATTCTTCTTCACTGTAGAACCGGCCCAAGGTGCTGGCGGCCTGATGGTCGAGCAAGCGGGTAGTGGCGACGAGTCGACCGCTGTTCAAATCCCGCACGCCGATGTGGCTGCAGTGAACATCATAGTCATCCATGTCCAGGCCGTGTTCCGCGCCTTTCAGCTTGGCGTTGAACTCGCCGCTGAACACGTTGAACCGCAGGGCCTGGGCTTCCTGCAACGCTTGTGCGCCAACCAGGCGTTCGGCTTGCAGACGGCGTTCATTGCCGGTGTCGCTGATGCGGGCGATCTGAGTCATGGCGAATCTCCGAGTGCCAGCCACCTTTCGGCCGGTCGACTTGTTTGTCCAAACTCAGGCTATGTAGGCTCGGTGTCATCTCCATGAAGTTATGGTGACGCTTGGATGACAGCCCTTCCTGTCGCAAATCTGTCATCACCCTCGGCTAGGCTCGCGGGCTTGAATGCCCCCTTGAGTCTGTGTCCATGGTCAGAGGCCTGCTGTGTGTTGCCCTGCTGTTCGTCACCGTTACCGCCTATGCCGACACCTGGCCAGACAAGGACTGGGCCAAGGGCACGCCGCTTGCCGGGCCCGCCGTCGAAGCCTTGGACGCCTACGCGTTCCCGCCGCGTGACGATGCCACCCGCCAAGGCATTCGCACCGATGCGCTGCTGGTGATCCGCGACGGCGAGATCATCTACGAGCGCTACGCAGCGCCCACCACCGCCGACACGCCGCACCTGACCTGGTCCATCAGCAAGAGCCTGATGGCCACTGTGCTGGGCATAGCCTACGGCGATAATCGCTTCAAACTGACTGACCCTGTGTGGCGTTTTTACCCGCCGATGAAGCAACACCCCACGGTGACCATGGCCGACCTGCTGCACTGGGCCTCAGGCCTGGACTGGCAGGAGGACTACGAATACGCGCCGCTCAAATCCTCGGTGGTGGCGATGCTCTATACCCGTGGCCACGCCGATATGGCCGAGTTCGCCGCCAACACCGGATCGTTCAGCGCGCCGGGCCAGGCCTTCCGTTATTCCAGCGGTGACAGCAATATTTTATCCGCCGCACTCAAAGGCATGCTCGGGCACAAGGCTTACATCAGCTACCCGTGGGACGCGCTGTTCAAACCGCTGGGCATTCGTAATGCCACGTGGGAAACCGATGCCGATGAAACCTTCGTCGCCTCGTCCTATGCCTACCTGACTGCACGCGACTTGGCCCGCGTCGGTTTGCTGATGGCGCGCAACGGTCGTTGGGGCGAGCAACAGTTGCTGCCAGAAGACTGGGTCGCCTTCAACCGCCAGCCTTTCGACAAATACCAGGCAGGCCAGGACGAAGCCGTGCCCGGCGGTCATTGGTGGCTGAACCAAGGCACCCCGCGACCCTGGCCCGCCGCCCCGGCTGACACGTTCGCCGCACTCGGCCATTGGGGCCAGGCGCTGTACGTGATGCCCGCCGACCACCTGGTGATCGTGCGTTACGGCGATGATCGCGACGGCAGCTACCAACACAACGAACTGCTCAAGCGCGTGCTTGCGGCGGTGCAGCCATGATCCGTCGTCGGCCGTTTACCACCGTGTTTCTATTGTTGGTCGCAGCCCTGCTGGGCTGGATCTGGCACGAGCGCGTCAACCTGCAAGCCTTCCCCGACATTATCGCGGCGTACACGGCCAAGGAGTATTGCTCGTGCCGGTATGTTGCGAACAATCCGGCGGAATATTGCCGGGGGTATGTGAAGCAGTACGTGCCGACCAGTGCATTCAGCGATAACCCTGAGCGCAGTGAAGTGACGGCGAGTGGGTTGGGGCGCACGCACAGTGCCAGGTGGTTGGGGGAGCGGCAGGGGTGTCGGTTGTTGCCGTGAGGTCGCTTCATTTAGATATTTTCGACGGCGGGCCTTGGATAAGGCCCGCTTGAATTACCTGAACTCCAATAGAATGGCTACGACCATCATCCAAATAAAGCCGATGATCATCACCGTCAAGTTGATGATGAGGCGACGTTTCAGAGGGGGAGGGAAATTCTCAAGATCAACCGGGTCCAGTTCTCCGATTTGAATCGAAGCCCTTGGCCACGCCACCATTCCGGCGATTTTTGAGATCTCCAATAGCGACCAAATCAAACCTCGTTTCCCAAGGCTCGTCCCCCAAATATACATATATCGACTGTTCTTCAATGCCTCTTTTATAGCATCCAGCCGATAGCGGCTCAGGTACAGGCTGTACGCGATACCGGCAGTTGCGAGCAAGCCCCAACCTCCCGTGGCAATGATCGCAACCCACGGAGGCCAAGTGTCAATACTTGTCATGGTTGATTGCCCTTGTAAATCATCTCCCCTATAGCTTCGCCAGCCATTCCGCCGCCCGTTGTACCTACCCAGGAGCCAGCCCCGACTAAGGCCCCGAAACAGACTACACCTCCTATACCAGTTGAGACTCCAAGAGCCAAACAAATCGAACTACCGGCGGAACTAGCTATCGCGCCCCCCAGGGCACCACCTGCTGTAGCCAAGCCGAATTTTCCTGTTTCAGTAAACTTAATCTTCCTGCAAACCGCCCCAGAATCTCCGTTACAAACTTGCTTGATAGCCAACAACGACGACACACCGCCAATACCAATGCCAATATAACCGCCTGTATTCATGTACTTGGCCGCACGACTGATCGCCTCCACATGGGTGGCATATCCAGGAATCGCCCCCGGTCCACCCGCTTTATTCCAGTGATGTACGAGGCTCCGGTTGGAAATGCCGAGGGACGTTTTCAGCTTGGGGTGATCACCTAATGTCGTCTGGCCACGCAGGCGAGTGGAGTTCAGCAAGTGTGCATCCAGTTTGGCTAGTAGCCGTTGTCGTTCGGCAAAGAACTGCGGCGATTTAAGGTGCCCGTGCTGACGATAGCTCTCCTGATGCAAGCGCTCGATCGCTTGAAGGGTATCGCGCAGGTTCGTCAGGTGCTTTTCCATCACTATTGCGCTGACGCCCAGCCAAGTTGATGTGTCGCCAATGAAGCTGGCGATTTCTGCCCCGTGTCGATACAGAAAGTCAGCTTCATCTGGCGTCAGGGGATCCAGCGATGTATCCACTTGTTGAGCGGCCTGCATCAGTTGTGCTTCCTGATAACTACAGGAGGTGTTGTTCGGATCACCAAGCACGATCATGGAGCCGGCTTTTATATAGTCAGTTTTGGGATTGAGGGCTTGAAACTTCCTTATCACGTCGGGATCAGGTGCGGGGAAAAGCAAGTTCTCCAATGCTTCTCGACTCATGCTCTTGGGCACCACATAGAAGCCGGGTTCCTGGCCCAGCACCCCGTTCAATGCAGATGGGGCGGGAGTGTGCGAAGGGGCATAGGCAGATTGTTGCGGCGCGTCGGGGCGGCCGGTTAGCGTCGAAGACACCGGTTCAACGGCTCGCCTGGTTGGTGGCGCTTCATAACCTTCGTTGCTGTAGGTCGCCGTGTACACGGAGGGGATGAATTTGGCTCGACAGGGGCAACTACTGAAGCTGTCCAGCGTGCCTGCCATACGCCTGCCATGGCTTTCAATATGCGAAATACCACCGAGGATTTTATAAATCCCTTTATGCTTCCCACATGTAACTTGATCACCTTCGCAAGCATGTAGGAGGCCGTATATATTTACTCTTGGATCACCATCCAGAACTGTTCCGCCGCAAGTGGTTTTGTCACCCAGGCCAATGAAATGTCCTTCGTTCATTATCTTGTCCTTTATCTATTTTTCATCATCAGTCGGCTATAGGTTTTAATTTTTTTAAGATGCACCGTACTTTGTAGTGCCGTGCATTTTTTTGATTCAGCTTTCGATAGAGGGCAGGAAGTCCTCTGGCAGTGATACGCCTTTGAGATTTTTTATATTCCTGCTGTTGCTTGATTGTTGCCAATGCTTGTTCATTGAAAGTGGAAAGTTGCTGTTCCGTAAAAGTCGACTTATTCAAAGTGCGGAGAAAGTCAGGGGAAACTTCGTTGGTGTAGAACTTAGATGTTGGGGGAGTCATTTTTATATCCTCACCGGTGGGCGTTTTTGGCTATGTACCTCTGTTGCTTCCACGAACTATTATGCGTGACGCGTTTCAGTCGAGGGCAATGGGTTGGAAGAAGTAGCAAGCACGCCAAACTTTGGAGAGGCGTTTACTTGGCGTAAAGTCAGACGTTTCCGATAGTTGTGTCGTTAGAGTCTGATGGGGCGCGTCAGTCTATGTAGGAATATGGTGTTTACGCGCCCGATGCATTACATCGGGCGCGAATGGCTTACTGCTGTGTTGGATTGCCGGGCTGCATAGCCAGGAGTAGATCATCAACAATGGCTTTACCCATTTCGCCCAAGTAATGCGAAGCGAACGCGAACTTCTCTGCCTTGGGGTCCATTGCGGCCTCAACAGAGAGCATTTTGGCGTAGTAGAGCACGTGGGATGCGTGTTCAAGGGCTTCCACAAGCGGAACACCCGCGTTGACGCGGAATACTTTCAAATGGCTTTTGTTTTCACCGCAGTCTGCGAAGGCCACGGCGCCGATAGTTTCGGCAGAGGGTATTTCGTACGGCATAAGTTTGCTCCTTTGGTACAACCAAAAAGAGCTGCCATTCACGATTCCAAGCATGAGGGTGGCAGCTTTACGCAGGTTGGAATCCGAGAAGAAGCGACTCGGCAGGCACGGGGCCTCCCACGCACAGCCGCCATAAAGCACAAACAGCGGGCACAAAAAAGCGCCGACTGGTTTGCATGACGACGCTGTAGCGTCTTCGTATCAGTTAATGAATCCTTGGCTGAACGGCCGTCATCGGCGGCAAGCCCCCTCCCACATTTGGATTTGCGCCGTTCCTGACATGCGCTTAAGGTTCGTGCAGGTTTTTTGCCCCACGAGTCTTTATGTTCAATGTCAAACCTCTGGCCTTCACGTTACTGACCTGCGCCGCTATCCCCGCCCATGCCGATTGGTACCTGGATAACGAATCCTCGCGGCTGTCCTTTGTCACCACCAAAAACACCGAAATCGCTGAAGTGCAGCGCTTTCTGGTGCTGCATGGCAAGGTCGACAGCCAGGGCGCGGCGCAGGTGGAAGTGGAACTGGAGTCGGTCAATAGCGGCATCCCGCTGCGTGACGAGCGCATGCGCAACCAGCTGTTCGAGATCAAGACGTTTCCCGATGCGCTGATCCGTACACAGATCAATCTGCAACCCATCAATGACCTGGCCCCCGGCGCGCAGTTGGAGTTGCGCCTGCCGCTGAGCGTGACCTTGCACGGCAAGACCCAGACCTACAGCGCCGAATTGCTGGCCACGCGCCTGGATGACCGGCGCTTCCAGGTAGTGACCCTGGAGCCTGTGGTACTGCACGCCGAGGGTTTCGACCTGGCGCCAGGTGTCGCGGCATTGCGTGAAGCCGCGGGGCTCAAGTCGATCAGTTTGTCGGTGCCGGTGGGTGCGGTGCTGATTTTCACGGCGCGCTGACGTGAGCGGCGCAGTGTTCCCGTGGCGCAGCGCCAACCGTTTCGAGTTGTTGATCGACGGACCGAATTTCTTCCCGCAGATGCTGGTGGGCATTGCCCGCGCCGAGCGCCAGGTGGATCTGGAGTTGTACCTGGTGGAGGCGGGCGCTTGCGCCGAAGCCATGGTGCAGGCGCTGGTGCTGGCCGCCGAACGCGGCGTGCAGGTACGTTGCCTGTTCGATGACTACGGCAGCCTCGCCTTCACCCTGGGGCTGCGCAAGCGTTTGACCGATGCGGGTGTGGCGCTGCGTTTCTACAATCGCCTGAGCTGGCGCCGTTGGATGCGTAACCTGTACCGCGACCACCGTAAGCTGCTGCTCATCGACCAAAACATCGCCGTGGTCGGCGGCACCGGCGTCACCGATGAATTCTGGACGCCGGGCGAAGACACCGCCGAATGGCACGAAGTGATGGTGCAGATCAGCGGCCCGTTGGTGCAGGACTGGCAGGCGCTGTTCGACCGCCAATGGCATGCCAACGTGGCGCGCCGGGAATGGAAGCCCGCCACCCATTTCGGTTTGCCGCGCTTGCCCAAAGTGCCGGCGACCGGGCCGGGTCTGGGCCGCGTCGCGTATGCCGACGCCCGTCAGCACCGCGACATCCTGCAATCGCTGATCCGTGCACTCAACAACAGCAAGACGCGAATCTGGCTGGCTACGCCGTATTTCCTGCCCACTTGGGGCGTGCGCCGTGCCTTGCGCCGGGCGGCTGGGCGGGGGGTGGATGTGCGTTTGCTGCTGACCGGTCCACGCACCGATCACCCGTCCGTGCGTTACGCCGGGCATCGTTATTACCCGCGTTTGTTGCGCTCGGGCGTGCAGATCTTTGAATACCAGCCGTGTTTTTTGCACCTTAAAATGGTGCTGGTGGATGACTGGGTGAGCATCGGCTCGTGCAATTTTGATCACTGGAACCTGCGCTTCAACCTGGAAGCCAACCTTGAAGCGTTGGACCCGCAATTGACGGCGGCGGTGGTGGACAGCTTCGAGCGGGACTTTGCACAGAGCCAGGCGGTAAGCCTGCAAGCATGGAAGGCGCGGCCATTGTGGCGGCGGGTAAAGCAGAGAGTGTGGGGCTGGGTGGATCGGTTGGTGGTCAATCTGCTGGATCGACGCGGCTGACAAGAACAACGAGGCCAAATGTGGGAGGGGGCAAGCCCCCTCCCACAGTTTTTAGCGCATTTGAGGTTTAGAGCAGTTCGAAGGTCTGCTGCTGCACATCCTGGGAATCCAGCCCGATCTGCACATTGAACTCGCCCGGTTCCGCCGCGAACTTGAGCTGGGTGTTGTAGAACTTCAAATCCTCTTCGGTGATGGTGAAGTGCAAGGTGCGCTCTTCCCCAGCCTTGAGCATGACTTTCTGGAAGTTCTTCAGCTCCTTGATCGGGCGGATCATCGAGCCGGCCACGTCCTGGATATACAACTGCACCACGGTTTCGCCGTCGACCTTGCCGGTGTTCTGCACGGTGACGCTGGCGTCGAGCTTGCCGGTCTTGTTCAAGGTGGTGGACGACAGCGCCATGTCCGACAGGCTGAACGTGGTGTAGCTCAGGCCATACCCAAACGGGAACAGCGGCCCGGTGGTGTCATCGAAGTATTGCGAGGTGTAGTTGCCCGGTTTGCCTGGGGTGAACGGCCGGCCGATGGTCAGGTGGTTGTAGTAAGTCGGAATCTGCCCCACAGAGCGTGGGAAAGTGATCGGCAGTTTGCCCGACGGGTTGTAGTCGCCGAACAGCACGTCGGCGATGGCGTTGCCGCCTTCGGTGCCGGCGAACCAGGTTTCCAGGATGGCGTCGGCCTGTTGGTTCTCTTCCAGGATCGACAGCGGGCGACCGTTCATCAGCACCAGCACCAGCGGCTTGCCGGTGGCCTTCAACGCCTTGATCAGGTCGCGCTGGCTTTGCGGGATATTCAGGTCGGTGCGGCTGGAGGATTCGTGGGACATGCCACGGGACTCGCCCACGGCGGCGACGATCACGTCGGCATCCTTGGCCGCTTTGACCGCTTCATCGATCAGCACCTGCGGCGCGCGCTTGTCATCCACCACTTCCGGGGCATCGAAGTTGAGGAAGTTGAGGTAGTCGACCACGGCCTTGTCGTTGGTGATGTTGGCGCCACGGGCGTAGATGATCTTGCCTTTCTCGCCGATCACCGCATTCAAACCGTCGAGCAGGGTTACCGACTGTTCCGGCTTACCGGCTGCGGCCCAACTGCCCATCATGTCGATCGGCGCCTTGGCCAGCGGGCCGACCAGGGCGATGGTCGCGGATTTTTTCAGTGGCAGAGTGTTGTTCTGATTTTTCAGCAAGACCAGGCTGCGGCGCGCGATGTCACGGGCCTCGGCGCGGTGCAGGCGGCTGTCGGCGTAGGTGTCGGCCGGGTCATCCTCGGCCTTGCCGATGCGCAGGTACGGGTCCTTGAACAGGCCCATGTCGTACTTGGCGCCGAGCACTTCGCGCACCGCGTTGTCGATGTCGCTTTGCTCGATCTCACCGGACTTGAGCAGCCCCGGCAATTCCTTGCCGTAGAGCGAGTCGTTCATGCTCATGTCGATGCCGGCCTTGATCGCCAGCTTGGCGGCTTCACGCCCGTCCTTGGCCACGCCGTGCTTGATCAGTTCGAAGATCGCACCGTGGTCGCTGACGGCCAGGCCCTTGAAGCCCCAGTCCTTGCGCAGCAGGTCGTTCATCAGCCAGGTGTTGGCGGTGGCGGGCACGCCGTTGATCGAGTTGAGCGCCACCATCACGCCGCCGGAACCGGCCTTGATCGCCGCGTGGTACGGCGGCAGGTAGTCCTGATACATCTTGACCGGGCTCATGTCGACCACGTTGTAGTCGCGCCCGCCTTCCACCGCGCCGTACAGGGCGAAGTGCTTGACGCTGGCCATGATGCTGTCGGCATTCGCGGGGCTGGCGCCCTGGAAGGCGCGGACCATGACTTCGGCAATGCGTGAGACGAGGTAGGTGTCTTCGCCGAAACCTTCGGAAGTCCGGCCCCAGCGCGGGTCACGGGAGATATCGACCATCGGCGCGAAAGTGATGTCGAGGCTGTCGGCGGCGGCTTCCTGGGCGGCGATGCGCCCGGAGCGGCCGATGGCGTCCATGTCCCAGCTGGAGGCCAGGGCCAGGCTGATCGGGAAGATCGTGCGGTGGCCGTGGATCACGTCATAGGCGAAGAACATCGGGATCTTCAGGCGGCTGCGCATGGCCGCGTCCTGCATCGGACGGTTTTCCGGGCGGGTGATGGAGTTGAACGTGCCGCCGATGCGGCCGGCGGCGATTTCCTTGCGGATCATCTCGCGGGGCATTTCGGGGCCGATGCTGATCAGGCGCAATTGGCCGATCTTCTCGTCGAGCGTCATCTGCTTGAGCAGGTCGCTGACAAAGGCGTCCTTGTCTTTAAGCGCAGCAGGCTTTGTTTCTGCCCAGGCGGGGTGGGTGGCCAGCGTGGCAACAAGGCCGAGCAAACACAGCTTTTTCATGAATATCCTTTTTCGGCTCACTGCACAGCGAACAGGCGCTGTTCTGCCAAAATGTGGGGAACATATGGTGTTGTTCGAGTGTTATTGCAGAAAATGCACCACACTTCTGAACTCTTATTTGCGCTGGGCATCTTTTTAGCTGAATGATTCGATGCAATCCAGTAGTGGGAGCGGATTATGCCCCAAGCGCGCGGTTTATAGGGTCAGTCGTCACATTCCATCAAGATTGCTCAGGAGAAACACCATGCAAGCAGCACAAGGTTACCGCTGGGGCTTCAAGGCCGCGGCTTTGCTATTGATCAGCACGGTGCTGAGCGGTTGCGGCATCAACACCATTCCCACCCTGGACGAACAGGCCAAAGCCGCCTGGGGCCAGGTGCAGAACCAATACCAACGCCGCGCCGACCTGATCCCCAACCTGGTGGAAGTGGTCAAAGGCTACGCTGCCCATGAGCAAGACACCCTCACTGCGGTGATCGAAGCGCGGGCCAAGGCCACCTCGATCCAAGTGGATGCCAGCACCCTCGACAATCCCGAGAAGCTTAAGCAGTTCCAGCAAGCCCAGGACGGTTTGAGCGGCGCCCTCAGCCGTTTGATGGTGGTGTCCGAGCGCTACCCGGACCTGAAGGCCAACCAGAACTTTCTGGCCCTGCAATCCCAGCTTGAAGGCACCGAAAACCGTATCGCCGTGGCCCGCCGCGACTTTATTCAGGCCGTTCAGGCCTACAACACCGAGATCCGCACCTTCCCAGGTCGCCTGTGGCACAGCGTGATGTACAGCGACTTGCCGATCCGCCAGACGTTTGAAGCCACCAGTGCCGATGCCGATAAAGCGCCGCAAGTGAAGTTCAAGTAAGCCGATGCGCTTATTACGGATAGGCCTGGCGCTGTGGCTGCTGGCCTGCGTCGGGGCGGCCCAGGCTGCGTTGACCTTCCCGGAGTTGACCGGGCGGGTGGTGGACAACGCCCAGATGATCGACCCGGCGGTGCGCGCGCACTTGACCGAGCAGTTGCAGGCGCTGGAGCAAACGTCCGGCGACCAGATCGTGGTCGTCACCGTGCCCGACCTGCAAGGCGTGCCCATTGAAGACTTCGGTTATCAACTGGGCCGCCACTGGGGCATCGGCCAGAAGGGCAAGGACAACGGCGCGCTGTTGATCGTCGCCCGCGATGAGCGCACATTGCGCATCGAAGTCGGCTATGGCCTGGAAGGCGTGCTGACCGATGCGCAGTCGTGGGTCATCATCAATCAGGTGATCACCCCCAAATTCAAAACCGGCCATTTCAGCCAGGGCATCAGCGATGGCGTGGCCGCGATGATCCAGGTGGTTGGTGGTGAGCCATTGGCCGTGCCGGCCCATGTGGCGGACGCCAACTTTGCCAAGGATAATCCCGGGTTTTCCATTGGCCTGTTTATCCTGCTGATCGGCGTGTTGTGGCTGTGCAACCGTATGGGGCTGCCGGTGGGCGCGATCTTGCTGGCTATTCTCAGCAGCAGCAGCAGCGGACGCGGCGGCGGGGGAGGCGGTGGCGGCGGTGGTTTCCGGGGCGGCGGTGGCGGTTTCGGCGGCGGCGGCGCTTCAGGTGGCTGGTGATGACAATAACTAGAAAAGAGCATGTACAACCATGGCATTACTGACTGAACACGAGCAACGCCAAGTCGCCGAGGCGATTGCCCGGGTCGAGCAACAGACCGACGCCGAGCTGGTCACCGTGCTGGCCGCGCGTGCCGACGATTACGCCTACATCCCGTTGTTGTGGGCCAGCCTGATCGCCTTGGTGGTGCCGGGTGTGGTGCATTACCTGTCGGGCTACCTGACCATGTACACCTTGTTAGTGGCCCAGTGGCTGACCTTCATTGTGCTGTGCCTGGTGTTTCGTTTGCCCAAGGTGACCACGCGGCTGATTCCGCGCTCGGTGCGCCACTGGCGGGCGTCCAACCTGGCGCGCCGGCAGTTTCTGGAGCAGAACCTGCACCACACGTTGGGCAGTACCGGTGTGCTGATTTTTGTCTGTGAGGCCGAGCGTTACGTGGAAATCCTGGTGGATGACGGCATTTCCAAACGCCTGGATGACAGCAGTTGGGATGCCATCGTCAAGACGTTTACCCAGCACGTGAAGCAGGGGCAGACGTTGGCCGGGTTCATCTCCTGTATCGAAGCGTGTGGCGAGTTGTTGAAGGTGCATGTACCGGTGACGCAAGCCCGGAATGAACTGCCCAACCGTCTGGTCGTACTCGAATAACCCAAGCGCCGCTGAACAACAATGTGGGAAGGGGCTTGCCCTCCCACATTTGGATCTGTGTTGACCACTGGTCAAATAACCCCGTGCCCTAAACCTCTATCCCCCCTAAAATGCCCGGCATTCTTAGCCCGAGGCGTTTTTGTTCATGTCCGTCACCGCTCAACCTGCCAGCCCCGCGCCGGATCATCACGCCCAGTTCATCGAACTGCTGGACACGAGCCTCGCGCAGAACGCCTTTATCAAGCTGGTGCTGGCCAAGTACGTTGGTGAGGAAGCCGAGCTGCAACGGCTGATCATCAAGCCCGTGACGGTCAAGGAGCAGGCGTGCCTGTCCTTCGTCTACCGCTACAAGACCCGCGACATCACCAAGAATTTCCCGCTGGCCGATGGCGTGGCGGCGATTGCCGAGCTGCTGCCGGCCTCGTTCAAGAACGCGCATTTGCTGTCGCTGACCGACGAAGCCCAGTTGGAATACAGCAAGAAGAACAAAAGCTCGCTGTTCAAAAGCAAGCCCCAGCAACTGCGTGAGGCACCTTCGGCCGAGCACAACCGCGAGAAGCATCGCTTCCTCGATCTGAGCCGGCCGTTTCTCGCCGACCTGGGCGTGACCGACGCCAGGCAGGCGCTGATCCCATCGATGTCGCGCAAGTGGAAGCAGATCAACAAGTTCATTGAAGTGTTCAGCCATGCGCTGACCTCGTCACCGCTCAGGCTGGACCAACCGGTGCGCGTTGCCGACTTCGGTTCGGGCAAGGGCTACCTCACGTTTGCGATCCACGATTACCTGCGCAACACCCTCCAGGCCGAAGGTGAAGTTACCGGTGTGGAACTGCGCGAAGACATGGTGACCCTGTGCAACACCGCTGCCGCACGCCTGGAACACCCGGGGCTGGTGTTCAAATGCGGCGATGTACGCAGCGTGGCGCCGAGCGAACTGGACGTGATGATCGCGCTGCACGCGTGCGATATTGCCACCGACTATGCGATCCACACCGGCATCCGCTCCGGCGCGTCGATCATCATGTGTTCGCCGTGCTGCCATAAGCAGATCCGCTTGCAGATCCAGAGCCCGGTGCTGCTCAAGCCGATGCTGCAATACGGTTTGCACCTGGGCCAGCAGGCGGAAATGGTCACTGACAGTTTGCGCGCATTGTTCCTTGAAGCCTGTGGTTACGAGACCAAGGTGTTTGAGTTCATCTCCCTGGACCACACCAACAAGAACAAGATGATCCTCGCGGTCAAGCGCGCGGAGCCGGTGGACAATGCGCAGTTGCTGGAGAAGATTCAGCAGTTGAAGGCGTTCTACCAGATCACCGAACACTGCCTGGAAACCCTGCTGCGCGCCGACGGCTACCTGAAGTAGCCGTCTCTACACAACCCCCGTAGCAGCTGCCGAGCCCTGGCGAGGCTGCGTAGCGGTGTGTCAGGCACGCCGCAGACGCAGTCTCGCCAAAGCTCGGCAGCTGCTACGACGAGGTTGCAGGCTTGACGACTGGGGCCGGTTGCACGGATGTCCTGCGCCCCAGCATCACCGTCACAATCACCCCGCACGCAAACACCCACGTAATCGGCTCGATATGTTCCCCAAAGAACAACGCCGAAAACGCGATGGTGAAGAAGATCTGCAACAGTTGGATCTGGCTGACCCGCGCAATACCGCCCATGGCCAACCCGGCGTACCAGGCAAAGAACCCCAGGAACTGCGAGAACAGCGACACATAGCCAAACGCCCACCAGGTGTGCATGGAAATCGCGCCTTGATGTTGCGCCGCCAGGTACCACACCGGCCCGATCAACACCGGCGTCGACAGCACCAACGCCCAGCAGATCACCTGCCAGCCGCCCATCTCCTTGGCCAACCGGCCGCCTTCGGCATACCCCAGGCCACCCACGGCAATCGCGCCGAGCATCAGCAAATCACCCGCCTGGATACTGCCGGCGCCGGTGATCAACGCATAACTCAATACCAACGCACTGCCCAATGCGGCGCAGGCCCAGAAGGCTTTGGACGGTCGCTCGTGGGACAGCCACGCCGCATACAGCGCCACGCACAGCGGTTGCAGGCCGTTGACCAGCGCGCCATGGGACGCCGGCAGGGTTTGCATGGCCCAGGCCGACAGCACCGGAAAGCCAAGAATGACGCCCGCGATCACCAGGCACAGCCCGCGCACTTGGCGCCAGGTGGGCCAGCGCTCGCGACGCCACAGCAACAGCGCCGCCGCCGGGACCGCCGCGAACAAGGCACGGCCCAGACCGTTGAGCAGCGGGTGGATCTCCTGCACCACGATACGGGTGAAGGGCAGGGTCAGGCTGAAGATGATGACGCCCAGCAGGCCGAGGGCCATGCCGGTGTTTTCACGCGATCTCATGGGGGTACCGAAATCCAGAGGGCTTCAAGGGAAGCCCATCTAGCCACAACCCCCGCCGAATGCGGGCCTACAGCTGGGTACGGAATTATCCGTACAGTTTTAGAAGAAGCGTGTGACGCTGATCTTGGCGTTGCGCCCTTCGCTGTAGGCACGGTCGCCGCTGAGTGCCGGCCGGTAGTTGTTGTTAAGCAGGTTGTCGACAGTGAAGTTGACTTCGGTGCCTTTGAGGCCGGCCTGTTGGGGTTTCCAATTGGCGAACAGGCCCATGCTGCCGTAGGACGGGTTGGGGTATTGGTCATAGAACGTGTCGCCCACCGAGCTGTTCAAGGCGCTTGAGTATTTATCGCTGGGCAGGCGGTCGGTCTTGCGCACGAACTGCGCCGTCCAGCCGAATTGGGCGTTCCAGGCGGGGATCTTGTTGCCCATCATCAACACCCATTTGGCTGGTGGAATGTCCCGGGCCCAGACGTGGATGTCGGTGGCCCACGGGTTGGTGTAGGGGTTGTCGCGTTTGCCGGTAGCGTAGGAGTAACTCACCGAGCCGAACAGATAGGTCGAGTCGTAGTAGGCCTCAAGCTCAAAACCCTTGATCGTCATGCCACCGACGTTGCGGTAGTTGGTCTTGGCGGCCATGTCGGCGCTGGTGCAGACGCGGTCGATGCCCCCCACTGCGGTGTTCTGACGGTCACAGCCGATGCCCGTTGCCTTGAAAAT
Organism: Pseudomonas arvensis; assembly: GCF_056688935.1. Taxonomy (NCBI): domain Bacteria; kingdom Pseudomonadati; phylum Pseudomonadota; class Gammaproteobacteria; order Pseudomonadales; family Pseudomonadaceae; genus Pseudomonas; species Pseudomonas arvensis. The sequence goes on from NZ_CP162038.1 coordinate 1,525,138, forward strand.
CTCGTCTTCGATGCGGTTGTGGAACAGCGTCGCACGCAGTTGCAGGTTGTCGTCACGGCCGATGAGGTTGGAGAAATTGGTGACGTTGCCCGCGGTTATGGCGGTGATGCGCTCCGGGTTGAGATTAAGGCTGGTGGACGTGCGGCTGCCCAAGCCCTGGACTTCGTACTGTTCGTCGATCACCGGGGCGCGCCAGGTTTTGTTCCAACTGGCGAACATCGCCACGTCCGGCGTGATGTTCCAATAGGCCGCCAGGCGGGGTGACCAACCGGTGTAGGTGCGGTCGCTGTAGTCATGCCCGATGGAGGGATCGGGGTTGCTGTAGTACGGCGCGTCGTTGGCTTCGCCACGGTTGCGCACGTGGTCATAGCGCAGGGAGGGGGTGATGGTCACGTCGCCGAGGGTCACGGCGTCCTGCAGGTAGAACGCGTTGGTGTCGACTTTGCCATGGGGCATGAAGTACGGCTGGAAGTGGCCGTAGTTGTACTTGGCGGTGTTGTAGGTTGCGCCGGGCATCCAGCTTTCGGTTTCACGCTTATGCTTGCGAATCTGCACGCCGCTGGTCACGGCATGTTCCAGCGGGCCGGTGCTGAACAGGCTGATGTTGCGCAGTTCCAGAATCTTGTCGCCGTAGGCGGTGTCCATCTTGCGCCCACCCGTGGCCAGGGAGAACGACGCATCGGCGTTGCGCTCATCGGTCTGGTCGGTATGAGACACCGAATAGCTGAGCTTCATGTCGATCAGCGGGTTGTCCAGCGGCTGGTAGAGGTACTTGCCCGAGTACGTGGTATCGATGGTTTCCCGATTGGCGAGGAAGCGTTTCAATGCACCCTCGTAGCCATAGCGGTCAATCGCCGACTGCAGCGGCGGGGTGGGATAGCTTTTGGCCGAGAATGGCGTCCAGCGCCGGCTGTTGGAGCGCGAGTACGACAAGCCTGCGCTGTGTTCATCAGTGAAGTGGGCGTTGAGCTTGAACAACTTACCGTCCACATTCTGTGCGCTGTTGGGCAGGCGCTTGGGATTGATCGGGTACTCATTGCGGGGATCCGGCGGCGTGCCGGCCAGCTTCATGTCACCCCCATCGCGCTGGGTCAGGTAGGCGAGAGCGTCGAAGCGGCCATCGTCGGTGCGCCCGTAAACGGCCGAGCTGTAGACCTGCTCGTGATCGTTGCTGGCGTAGCCATACTTGAGCATGGCGCCGGCGTTGCGGCCGTCCTCCAGCATGTCGGGAGCATCTTTGGTCTCCATGATGATCGAGCCGCCGAAGCCACCGTTGCCGGTGAAGGCCGAGTAGGGGCCTTTTTCCACCTCGACGCTCTTGATCAGCTCAGGCTCGATAAACACGGTGCCTTGCTGATATCGCTCAAAGCCGCTTTTGGTGGCGCCATCCACCGACATCGGCACGTCTTCGGCCTCACCCATGCCACGGATATTGATGGTCTGGCCTCCGGGCTTGGACGAGCCACCCATAAATACACCCGGCAGGTTTTGCAGCAGCGCGGGGACGTTGTTGGGCTGAAAGCGGTCGATATCCGCCTGCTTCATGGTAGAGCGGCCGACGGTGCTGGAGTCGACCTGGGTGCCAGTGCCGATCACGCTCAGGGCATCCAGTTGCACGGCGCCGCTGCTGGTGGTCCTGGCCTCTTCGGGCTTGACCACGTAGGTACTGCCCACCTTGATCAAGGTAAACACAGCGTTTTTCAGCAGGGTGCGAATCGCCACTTCCGGGGTGAAATCACCGTTGAGCGCCGGTGCCTGCACGTTCTTGAGCAGCGTTTCGTCGAACAGCAACTGGATTTTCGCCTGCTGCGCCACCTGACTCAGGGAGGTGGCCAGCGACTGGGCGGGCAGTTGCAGCGTGAGCGACTCGGCCTGGGCACTGAGGCTGAAGGCCAGGCAGCTGGCAATAAGGGTTGGTCGCAGAAACAGATGCGTAGCGTGGCAAGGCGCGCGAAACATGAAATCCCCCAGTGTGGCCAAATGGCCGAAAATGCGTGCGTATCAAACGCAGACCGGAGGAAGACGGGGCTGGCAAAAAAAACCACACCTGCGAATGCAAAATATTCTCAAGTGGGGTTTTGGCTGGTTTACTTGCTCGGTTCTATTCGCACAATGCCATCGGCCGACGCCACGGTTTTCACCGGCAGCAGGGCGGGCAGGGCATTGAGCAGGGCGTCGGGGTCATTCACATCAAGATTGCCCGACACTGTCAGGTGGGCCACGGCGTTGCTCACCTGCAACGGCGCCTGGGGGCGGTACAGGCTCAGTTCATCGATCAGGCTGACCAGTTCGCGGTTGCGAAACGACAAGTGCCCGCTGCGCCAGTCGGCCACTTCTTCAGCCGTGAGGGTTTGCTGCTGCAAGGTGCCTTTGGTGTAGCTATAGCTGGCGCGTTGCCGGGCGCCGAGCAGGGTGACGGGGCTTTTGGTGTCCGGTTCGAACGCGACCTGGCCGTGGGCGACGCTGACCACCAGTTGCTGCTGGCTGCGTCGCACGTCAAAGCCGGTGCCGACCACCCGCACAGTGGCCTCGCCGGCCTGCACGAACAGCGGGCGCTCCTTGTCGGCAGCCACCTCGATGTACAACTGGCCCTTGTCCAGGTGCACGATGCGTTGGTGCGCATTGAAGTCCACGCGCAGTTGAGTATTGGCATTCACGTACAACGTACTGCCATCCGGCAGATTCACGGTGCGCATGCCCTTGGCATGGGCAGCGACCTGGGTGTGATAGAGCTCACGCGGCGCGCCGATATGCGTGGCCAGCACCGCGCACAGCAATGCGGCGGCCACCGCCAGCGCAGGGCGCCATACCGATGGTTTGCGCTTGGGCAGCGCCACGGGTTTGTTCAGTTGCTGCAACTGGGCCAGGTCCGCCCACAGTTGCTCGAATTCGGCATAGGCGCGGGCATGGGCCGGTTCGGCCACCCAGGCGGCAAACGCCCGGCGGTCGGCGCGGTCGGTGTCGTTGCGGTTGCGCGCAAACCAGCTGGCGGCCTGGGCGTCGATGGCGTCGCTATCGTCGATATCCAGGTCGTCGGTGTCGCTCAGGCGGTTCATTCTGGCTGCTCCGTGCCGGGGTCGTTTTGAAGGCGTCGCTTGCAATGCAGCAGGGCAAAGGCGATGTGCTTTTCCACCATGCTGGTCGAAATGCCCATGCGTTCTGCAATCTGCGCCTGGCTCAGGCCTTCGAAGCGGTGCAGCATAAGGGCTTCTCGCCTGCGGGGCGAGAGTTCGGCGAGGACTTCTTTCAACTGTTCCAGGCGTTGCAAGCGTTGCGCGGCGGCCATGGGATCGTTTTGCTCGTCGGTGACAGGTTCGACGTCCATGGCGGCCTGATCTTGATGGACGGTGTGTCGTACCTTCTGTTTGCGCCAGTGATCACGCAGAAGGTTGCGTGCCATCTGGAACAGAAACGCTCGGGGCTGCTCGACCTTGGCGCGGTCGCGGTAGTCCAGCCATTGGGTAAAGACATCCTGGGTCATGTCCGCCGCGTCGCTGGCGTTGTCCGTGCGTTTACGCAGGAAATACAGAATATCCGTATAAAACGCGCGAAAGGCATCGGCCGACACCGGGTCGGGCTTGGGACGAGACATGGATATCCTTCTTGACGAAGCACGACGTGGGAAAAGTCGTGAATGATATCGAGAACTATTGTCATTTGTCTCTATTTGAAGGATCTACTCTATTTAAAATGTGGGAGGGCGGCCCCGCCCCACACTGGATCGCCGCGTCAGCGCAGCAGCGTCGTCAGCTGTTCAATCCCCGCTTCACCCAAGGGGAACACCGGCAACCGCGGATCACCCACCTCCAATCCGGTCAACCGCAGCCCAGCCTTGATCGTCGCCGGCAACCCGCCCTTGAGGATAAATTCCAGCAGCGGCAACTGACGATAAAACAGTTCACGTGCGAGGGTCAGGTCATTGGCCAATACAGCGTTATACAAATCCAGGTTGAGCTGCGGGATCAGGTTCGGCGCCGCCGTGCACCAACCCTTGGCGCCCGCCGCGAAGGCTTCCAGCGCAAGCGGGTTGCAGCCGTTGTAGAACGGCACATCACTGTGACGATGCAACTGGTGCATACGCTGAATATCCCCGGTGCTTTCCTTGACCATGGTCACGTTCTCGACCTGCTTGAGGATGCGCAGGATCAGTTCCACCGACATGTCCGTGCCACTGGTGGCCGGGTTGTTGTAGAGCATGATCGGCACACCGACGCTGTCGCCGATCGCCGCGTAGTGGGCGAGAATTTCCGACTCGCTGAGTTTCCAGTATGAGGCCGGCAGCACCATCACTACGTCGGCGCCGTTGGCTTCGGCGTAACGGGCGCGGCGCACAGCCTTGGCGGTGGTCAGGTCGGACACGCTGACAATGGTCGGCACGCGCCGGGCGATTTTTGCGAGGCTGTAGGCGCTGACTTCGTCCCACTCGGCATCGCTTAGATACGCGCCTTCGCCGGTGCTGCCCAGTGGCGCAATGGCATGCACGCCGCTGTCGATCAGACGGTCGATGGAGCGGCCGAGGGCGCCGAGGTCGATGCTTTGACCGTCAGCGCTGAACGGTGTGATGGTGTAGCCGATGATGCCGTGAAGAGTGGGGCTGGACATGGATAGTCTCCGGTCTGAGAGGGGCGGGTCAGTTCAGGCAATCGGCGTGTTGGCGCAGGTTCCGGCGGGCGTAATAGTTGAACGTGGCGCCATGGCGCTTGGGTCGGGAAATCCAGTCATGGGCCTCGCGGCCCAGCGCTGGCAGGATCGGCTTGATAGTGCCCGCCGCCATCGCCAGCAGCTGCAATTTGGCGGCGCGCTCGATCAACTGGGCGATTACGCAGGCCTCCTCGATACTCGCCCCGGTGGACAGTTGACCGTGGTGCGAGAGCAAAATCGCGCGCTTGTCGCCGAGCGCCGTGGTGATGATATCGCCTTCCTCATTGCCCACCGGCACGCCTGGCCAGGCTTCCAGGAAGGCGCAGTCTTCGTACAGCGGGCAAAGGTCCATGTGGGACACCTGCAGCGGCACTTCGAGCATCGACAACGCCGCGATATGGGTGGGGTGCGTGTGGATGATGCAGTTCACATCCGGCCGGCCACGGTACACCCAGCTGTGGAAACGGTTGGCCGGGTTGGGGATGCCGTGACCTTCCAGCACTTCAAGGTCCTCGTTCACCAGCAACAGGTTGCTGGCGGTGATCTCATCAAAACCCAGGCCCAATGGTTGGGTGTAATAGGTGCCTGGCGTGGGGCCGCGTGCGGTGATCTGCCCGGCCAGGCCGGAGTCGTGGCCGTTCTCGAACAGGATGCGGCAGGTGAGCGCCAGCTTTTGCCGGTCGGTCCACGTATTATCCGCCAGGCTGTTTTGCATCTGATTCAGTGCGTGCTTGACCAGTTGGTCTTTGGGGAGTGCTAATGTCTTGGCCATATCGGTGTCCTTTGGGTTAGAGCAAATGACACTAAGGATGCTATATGACACTTTGTGTCATTAGCAAGCACAGCTTATCGTTTTCTGCATGGATTACCCGCAGCGCATGTCTATCCGTTTGAAATTATTAAGGAAAAAACTTGGCGTGACCTTGGAGGCCCTGGCTGAAAAATCCGGGATGACCAAGAGTTACCTGTCCAAGGTCGAGCGCGGGCTCAACACGCCGTCCATTGCCGCCGCGTTGAAACTGGCCAAGGCGTTGAACGTGAACGTCGAGGAATTGTTCAGCGAGGATCGCGTCAGCCTCGACAGCTACAGCCTGGTGCGCAGTCACGAGCGGCCCGATACCACGCCGGGTTACGCGGTGCTGGCCCATCAAGTCAGCGAGCGCAGCTTGCTGCCGTTCATCATTTATCCGCCGGCGGAGTTCAGCGACAAGACCTTCAAGGAGCATCTGGGGGAGGAGTTTCTGTTCGTGCATGAAGGCGCGGTAGAGGTGGACTTCATGAACGAACGGGTGATTTTGCAGCGAGGCGATGCGTTGCACTTCAACGCGCAAAAGCCGCACCGGCTTCGTTCGGTGGGGGACGTGCAGGCGCAGTTGCTGGTGGTGGTGCACAGCGCGGAAGAATAATCACGATCCGAATTTTTGATCAGCGTTCGACAGGGACGGACAGTGCTGCATTCCCCAACGGATGCGTGCGCGCCGAAAAAAACTTCAGCGCCACACCGCTGCCATCAAACAACTCGGAATACCGCCGCTTCTGCTGGCGGATAAACCCTTCACTGCGGCCCGACACCGAGATCGCCAGCGTGCTCACATTGGCCTGGCGAATCGCGTCCACCAAGTGCTGATCCTGCGGCCCCAGACCGTGCCCGAAGATGCACAGCGCGCCCTCATGAGTCAGCAATTGCTCATAGCAGAACGACAGGTAATCCGAACTGCGGATGGTCTTGAGCTTCTCCTCCATCTTGCCTTCGCTGACAAACAGCGGCACATCGTCCAGGGTCTTGATCGTGTTGTTGATGGCAAAGCTGCTGAGCAAGGTGCTGTCGGTCGTCGGCAGTTTGCGCGCAGTGCCGTCGAGGTTGCGCACCAGGTGCAGGCCGCCGTGCAGGTACAGGATGCGTGTGGCGTCGGTGCGGGTGTCGCGCAGGTCGAAGCTGGCGTCGGCGTTGCGAAACAGGTCATCGATGCCCGGCGTGTGCAGGATCGCCCAGTAGTTGAGCAGATCGTAGTTACTGGTAAACACAGTGGCATAACCGGCCAGTTCCGTATTGATCGCTGCCAGTGTCGATGGCTGCACCAGGCGCCACGGGATATGCACCGCGTGGATGGTGTTGATCAACGCTTCCTTGATCGCGTAGTAGCGATTGCGCGGTGCCGCCGAGCTGACTGCCAACGCCTTGTTGACCCGGCTGGTGGTTTTCAGCGCGCCCAGGGCTTGCTCGAAACTGCGGGTTTGCAGGGCGTCGAACACGCTGAGTTCAGAGGGGCTCAGGGGTTTTTCTTCGACGGTGCGGGCGTTTTCAAACAGCGAGTCGTAGGCAAAGTCTTCCCAAATCGTACGACTCGCGCCGTTGCCGATCAGAATCCCAGTGAAGTCGATGGCGCTGCGCAGGGCGCTCCAGTCTTCAAGGTGGGCGTCAATATTCTGGAAATCCTTCATTGCGGCGGGCTACTCGAAATCGGCTGGGCGGTGACTTTATCACGAGCGGGCGTTGATCCTGATCAAGATGCCGCAGGCCAGTGAGGTCGATGCTGTAGGCATAAACGTTATCCGAGGATTCGCCATGAGCAGCACCTTCTTCATTCCTGCCGTCAACATCATGGGCACCGATTGCCTCGACGAAGCCATGAACGCCATCCGCAATTACGGTTTTCGCAAGGCGCTCATCGTCACCGACGCCGGCCTGGCCAAGGCGGGCGTGGCCAGCATGATCGCCGAAAAACTGGCGATGCAGGACATTGACTCGGTGATCTACGACGGCGCCAAGCCCAACCCCAACGTGGAAAACGTTGAGAAAGGCCTGGCGTTGTTGCAGCACAGTGCGTGTGATTTTGTGGTGTCGCTGGGCGGCGGCTCGCCCCATGACTGCGCCAAGGGGATTGCCCTGTGTGCCACCAACGGCGGGCATATCGGCGACTACGAAGGCGTCGATCAGTCGGCCAAGCCACAACTGCCGCTGGTCGCCATCAACACCACCGCCGGCACTGCCAGCGAGATGACGCGCTTTTGCATCATCACCGACGAAACCCGCCACGTGAAAATGGCCATCGTTGACCGCAACGTCACGCCGCTGCTGTCGGTCAACGACCCATCGCTGATGGTCGGCATGCCCAAGGGGCTCACCGCCGCCACCGGCATGGACGCCCTGACCCACGCCATCGAAGCCTACGTCTCCACCGCCGCCACGCCGATCACCGATGCCTGCGCGATCAAGGCCATCGAACTGATCAGCGCCAACTTGCGCTTGGCCGTACGCGACGGCAGCGATAAGGTCGCGCGGGAAAACATGGCTTACGCGCAGTTCCTCGCCGGCATGGCCTTCAACAACGCATCCCTGGGCTTTGTGCACGCCATGGCCCACCAGTTGGGCGGTTTCTACGACCTGCCCCACGGCGTGTGCAATGCGGTGCTGCTGCCCCATGTGCAAAGCTTCAACGCCAGCGTCAGCGCCAAACGCTTGAGCGACGTGGGCCGCGCACTGGGTGCCGAGATCAAGGGCATCACCGCAGAAGAGGGCGCCCAAGCCGCCATCGCCGCCATCCGCAGCCTGGCCCAGGACGTTGAAATTCCCGCCGGCCTGCGTGAACTGGGCGCCAAGTTGCAGGACATTCCGCTGCTGGCGGCCAATGCGTTGAAGGATGCGTGTGGACTGACCAACCCACGGCGCGCGGATCAGCGTCAGATTGAGGAGATTTTTCGCAGCGCGTTTTGAATAGGGGCAGTGGCAAGCGGCAAGCGTTAAGCTACAAGTCGAATGCGTTTAACTTGAGCTTGCGGCTTGCCGCTGAGGTCCCCTTATGAGAGTTCTGTTATTCGGCGCCACCGGCATGGTCGGCCAGGGTGTTCTGCGTGAATGCCTGTTGGCTGCCGACGTGCAGGAAATCGTCGCCGTTGGCCGCACGCCACTGACCCAGGAACACGGCAAGCTGCATCAGGTATTGCACGGTGACATGCTGGATTTCCAGCCCCTGGAAAACCTGCTGCAAGGCTTTGATGCGTGCTTCTTCTGCCTCGGCGTGTCTTCGGCCGGCATGAATGAAACCAGGTACACCCATCTCACCTATGACTTGACTCTCGTCGCTGCCAGCACCTTGGCGCGGCTCAATCCGCAGATGACGTTTATCTATGTGTCCGGCGCCGGTACCGACAGCTCCGAGGCGGGCAAGTCGATGTGGGCGCGGGTCAAGGGCAAGACCGAGAACGCCTTGCTGCGCTTGCCGTTCAAGGCGGTGTACCTGTTCCGGCCGGGGATTATCCAGCCGTTGCACGGTGTGCGCTCGAAGACGCCGTTGTACCAGGCCTTTTATTCCGTGCTGGGGCCTGTGCTCTCGTTTGTGCGCCGGGTCAAACCGAGCTGGGTGGTGAGTACCGAGACCGTTGGGCGGGCGATGTTGCAGGCGGTGAACCACGGCGCGCCGCAAGCGGTGGTAGAGCAGGGCGGGATCCACCGTCTGGCTGCCGAGCGTCGCTGATGTTGCACAAGAGCCTGGTGCGTCGCCTGGACCTGATCACCCTGCAGCTGTTTGTCGCGGTGTTCGAAGAAGGCACTTTGACCCGTGCCGCTGCCCGTGAGGCCATTGCGGTATCGGCCGCCAGCAAGCGCCTGATGGAACTGGAGCACGTGTTGGGCGTAAGCCTGTTTGTGCGCCGGGCCAAGGGCATGGACCTGACGGCCGCTGGCGAAACGCTGTTGCACCATGCACGGCAGATGCTGTTCAACGTCGAGAAGATGGGCCTGGAACTGGGCGAACACAGCCACGGTGTGCGCGGTTATGTGCGGATGTTGGCCAATCTTTCGGCGATCATTCAGTTCCTTCCTGAAGATTTGCGCGATTTTTCCGAGCTGCATCCCGAAGTGAAAACCGATCTGGAAGAGCGCCCCAGTACCGGCGTGGTGCAGGGCGTGCTGGACGGCGTCGCGGACCTGGGTATCTGCTCGTGCGACACAGACACCAAAGGCTTGCCCAGCGTGACCTATCGGCTCGACAAACTGGTGGTGCTGATGCCGGCGGATCATCCGTTGGGAGCGCGCCAGAGCGTGGCGTTCGCCGAAACCCTGGACAGCGACTACGTCGGCCTGCACGCCGCGAGCTCAATCAACATGCGTACCCACGCCGCTGCGCGTGAGGCCGGCAAGATGCTGCGCCTGCGTATCCATGTGCCGGGCTTTGATGCGATGTGCCGGATGGTCCAGGCCAATATGGGCATCGGTATCCTGCCGCACAAGGCCTACGAATTGTTTGGGCGCGCACTGGGTTTGCACGCGGTGCCGTTGACGGACAGTTGGTCTGATCGCCGTTTGATCCTGGTGGTGCGCGACGAAGCGCAATTGTCGCCAGTGAGTCGGCTGTTGTTCGATTACCTGAGTCTCTCGATGCCTTCCCTGGAGCAGCCTGCCAGCCTGGTCCTACGGAAAATTCGCTGAGCGTTCGCTTTTCGCGAACGCTCCTTGCCAACTGACGGTTGGATTTCTCCCGCCCCTGTCCTCTAGCCTTGGTCCACATTCCAAGAATAAGAGGTACACCCCATGATGGCTCCCCTGAGCGGTATCAAGGTGATCGAGATCGGTACCTTGATTGCCGCGCCGTTCGCCGCACGGTTGATGGCCGAGTTTGGCGCCGAGGTGATCAAGATCGAATCCCTCGGCCAGGGCGATCCGCTTCGTAAATGGCGAAAGCTGCACAACGGCACGTCGCTGTGGTGGTACCTGCAATCACGCAACAAGAAGTCGTTGGCGCTGGACCTCAAGTCCACGCAAGGCCTGGGCCTGATCAAGCAACTGCTTGGCGACGCCGACGTGCTCATCGAAAACCTGCGCCCCGGCGGCCTGGAAAAACTCGGCCTGGGTTGGGACGTGCTGCACGCACTCAACCCCAAGCTGACCCTGGTGCGCATCTCCGGCTACGGCCAGACTGGCCCTTACCGCGACCGTCCGGGTTTCGGCGCTATCGGCGAGGCCATGGGCGGCATTCGCTACACCACGGGCAACCCGGATTCGCCACCGGCGCGAGTGGGGGTGAGCCTGGGCGATTCCCTCGCGTCCCTGCACGCAGTGATCGGCACCTTGATGTCGTTGCTGCGGGTCAAGACCGGCCAGGGCGATGGGCAGATTGTCGACGTGTCCCTGGCTGAAAGCGTGTTCAACCTGATGGAAAGCCTCGTGCCGGAATACGACATGCTCGGTCATGTGCGCGAACGCAGCGGCGGGGCCTTGCCCGGCATTGCACCGTCCAATACCTACCTCACCGCCGATGGCGCCTATGTGGTGATTGCCGGCAACAGTGACCCGATCTACAAGCGGCTGATGACCACCATCGGCCGTATCGACCTGGCCGAAGCCCCCGAGTTTGCCCACAACGATGGGCGTGCGGCGCAGAGCGGCCTGCTGGATGCGGCGATTACCCACTGGACCAGCAGCCTGCCCATCGAGCAGGTGCTCAGCGCCCTGGAAGCGGCGCAAGTACCGGCCGGGCGTATCTATTCGGTGGCGGATATAGTCAGCGACCCTCACTACCAGGCACGTGACATGCTGCTCGACGCCGAGCTGCCTGGCGGCGTTTCGGTGAAGATGCCGGGCATTGTGCCCAAACTCTCGCAAACCCCCGGCGGTGTAAATTGGTCGGGCCCGGCCCTGGGCCAGCACACTGACGACATTCTCACCGGGCTGGGCCTCACCGGCGCCGATATTCAACGCCTGAAAACCACCGGAGTGGTGCAATGATCACTGATTATTCCGACCCGCTGATCGTGCAGGAAGTGTCCCCGCGCGATGGCTTGCAGATCGAACCGACCTGGGTCGAGACCGCCGATAAGATCGCGCTGATTGACCGGTTGTCACTTGCCGGTTTTTCGCGGATCGAGGCCGGTTCGTTCGTTTCACCCAAGGCTATCCCTGCGCTGCGCGATGGCGAGCTGGTGTTTCAGGGTATCGAGCGCAAAGCCGGTGTGATCTACGTGGCGCTGATCCCCAACCTCAAGGGCGCCGAGCGCGCCATCGCGTCTCGCGCCGATGAGCTGAACCTGGTGATGTCCGCCAGCCAGACCCACAACCTGGCCAATATGCGCATGCGCTGCGAAGCATCGTTGGCAGCATTTGCCGACATCGTCAGCTTTGCCGCCGAGCATCCGGTGCGCCTCAACGGCAGTATCGCCACCACCTTTGGTTGCCCGTTCGAAGGCAAGGTCGACGAAGACCGCGTGCTGCAGATCGTTGACGCCTATCGCAAGTTGGGCATTCAGGGCATCAGCCTGGCTGACACCACCGGCATGGCCAACCCCCGTCAGGTGCAACGCCTGGTCAAGCGCGTGCTGGAGCGCATTCCCGCCAGTGACCTGACGCTGCATTTCCACAACACCCGCGGCCTGGGGTTGTGCAATGTACTGGCCGCATACGAGGCCGGTGCCCGTCGTTTTGATGCGGCGCTTGGCGGCCTTGGCGGCTGCCCGTTTGCGCCGGGGGCCTCGGGCAATATCTGTACCGAAGACCTGGTCAACCTGTGTGAGGAAGTCGGGATTCACACCGGGATCGACTTGGCGCACCTGCTGGACATGTCCCGGCGCCTGCCGGCGCTGTTGGGCCATGAGTTGCCCGGTCAACTGGCCAAGGCCGGGCGCAATGGTGATTTGCATCCACCCCCGGCTTACATCGCCACGTTGTAACGCCTGCCAGACAACAAAAACAATCGGACGCCTGTGAGCAGTCCGCTGGAGAAGCACAATGAGCACTAATACGTTAGAGGCCGGCGCGCGCCCGGCCGGTGAAGTCGATCCCATCAAAGCCGTGGTCAAGAAGGTCGCCTGGCGCCTGATGCCACTGATCATGGTCTGCTACCTGTTTGCGTTTTTTGACCGTATCAACATCAGCTTCGCCAAGTTCCAACTGCAAGCCGACCTGGGCCTGAGCAACACCGCCTATGGCCTGGGCGCGGGGCTGTTCGTGATCGGTTACGTGATCTTCGAAGTGCCGAGCAACATGATGCTCTACAAGGTCGGTGCGCGCCGCTGGATTGCGCGGATCATGGTGTCCTGGGGCCTGGCTACGGCGGCCATGGTATTTGTCACGGCCGAATGGCAGTTCTATGCACTGCGCTTTGTGATCGGCGCGATGGAGGCCGGGTTTGCCCCAGGCGTGCTGTACTACCTGACGCTGTGGTTCCCCCAGGATTTCCGTGGGCGGATTACTTCCTTGCTGTTCCTGGCCTCTGCGTTCGCCGGGCTGGTGGGCGCGCCGTTCTCCGGCCTGGTGCTGGAGCACTTGGACGGCGTGCTGCAGATGCGCGGCTGGCACTGGTTGTTCCTGCTTGGCGGCTTGCCGTGTATAGGGCTGGCGTGGATGGTGCTGACGCAATTCAAGGATCGCATCGAAGATGCACCTTGGCTGAGCGCCGAGGAAAAAACCTTGCTGTCCAGCCGTATCGCCGTGCACGAAGTGCACAAGAAAGGCTCGTTGCTCCAGGCCCTGCGCATTCCGGGTTTCCTGATGCTGGGGCTGATCTACTTTCTGATTCAGGTGGCGTCCTACGGCCTCAACTTCTGGGCTCCGCAATTGATCCGCAGTGCGGGGGTCGAAAGCCCGGTGGTGATTGGCTTGCTGACGGCCATTCCTTACATCTGCGGGGCGATCACCATGGTCCTTGTGGGGCGTTGGTCGGATGCCACGGGTGAGCGGCGCAAGTTCGTCAGCGGGCTGGTGGCGTTGGGCGCGGTAGGGTTCTTCTGTGCAGGGATCTTTGATAACCACACCACGTTCCTGATCATCGCCCTGGGCCTGCTGGGCGCGGGGATTATCGCGTCGATCCCGACTTTCTGGACCCTGCCGCCCAAACTGCTGGCGGGCGCGGGTGCCGGGGCGGCTGGCGGGATTGCGCTGATCAACACGTTGGGGCAGTTGGGCGGCATCGTCAGCCCGGTCATGGTGGGGCGCATCAAGGACATCACGGGCAGTACCACGCCGGCGCTTTATGTCATCGCTGTGTGCGCCTTGATTGCCGCAGCACTGTTGCTGTGGGGTTTGCCACACAAGCTGCGTACGTCCGACAAGCGCTGACGGTATTTCACGCGGCAGCCAGGGCTTTGGCTGGTGCGCCGCCGAATTGAATCAGCGCCACCCCACCTATCAACAACAACGCCCCAAGCACCCGGGGCGTTGTCAGTTGACGCTCCACCAGGCCAAACAGCCCGAAGTGGTCGAGCAGCAGCGATGCAATCAGTTGCCCCGCCAACGCCAGGGCAATGAACCCGGATGCACCCAGCTTGGGCAGCAGCATCAGCGCCAGGGAAATAAAGCACACGCCAAACGCGCCACCGGCCCACATCCATAACGGCGCCTGGGTAATGAATGCCAGGCTCGGCAAGGGCAGGCGCAGGGCGATGATCACCGGCAGCAGCACGATAATGCTCACCAGCAGCGATGCCAGGGTGGCCCACAATGGATGGCCCAGCCCGCGCCCGAGGTTGGCATTGATTGCACTCTGAAACGGCACCACCGCCCCGGCGATTACCGCCAGCGCCAATAAACCCAGCCATTGCAACGTTGTCATTTGGTATCTCCCAGAGGTTTTGCTGGACTCTAGGCTATTCGTCGCGCAAATTTAAATTCCTAGTTCTTATGCTGGATATGCAGCTGATGAATGATCTGCGCCGCATCGACCTCAACCTGTTGGTGATCCTCGACGCCTTGCTCAGCGAGCAACACGTTACCCGCGCCGCCGAGCGGCTGCACCTGAGCCAGCCGGCGGTCAGCCATGCGCTGGCGCGGTTGCGGGATGTGTTGGGGGATCCGTTGCTGGTGCGCCATGGCGGCGCGCTGGTGCCCACTGCGCGTGCGTTGGAATTGGCCGCACCGCTGGCCGAAGCCCTGGCCCAGGTGCAGGCGTTGCTGGCGCCGAATTGTTTTGATCCGACGTCGGCCAAGCGCCGGTTTCGTGTGGCGATGTCGGACTACAGCGCGGCGATTTTCCTACCGGGATTGGTCCGCGTTCTGCGTCGTGAGGCGCCGGGCATCGACCTGCAAGTCATCCAGGCCAGCCGTGAAGGCATGGTCGACGGTGTGCTCAATGGCGACCTTGACCTGGCCGCAGGTGTGTTCCCCGACATGCCCGCCGAACTGCGCACCACGCCCTTGTTCGAAGAGCACTACACCTGCCTGGTGGACCGTAACAGCCTGCCGCCGGACGGCACACTCGACCTGCCCACCTACCTCTCGCGCCCCCACGTGCTGCTGGAAATGCGCGGCAGCGGCACGCCGGAAATCGAACGCGCGCTGACGGCGATTCGTCAGCGGCGGCATGTGGCGATCAGCCTGCCGCATTGGGGCGTGGCGCCGCAATTGATCGAGGGCACGGACCTGATCCTGACCGTATCGTCGCGGGGCTTGCGCGCTGTCGAGCATCCGCACTTATTGGCCGTAGCGCCGCCGTTTCATATTCCATCGTTTGCGTTTGAGCTGGCGTGGCATGCGCGGCGGGGAGGGGATTCGGGGATGCAGTGGTTGATGGGGCAGGTGCGCAGAGTTTTACAAGACTGAATAAGGATCGCTACCAAGACGCGGGTGGCTGACGACGGGTATGGAAAATCCGCATGACCTGCAACCGCCCCTCTCGAATGCGGTAGGGAACGATATAAGGCCATCGAGGCACCACCCATTCGCGAGTACCGGATACTCGGCCCTCTTTCCCCATTGCGGGAAATTGCGCGATGTTCTCAAGGCCGCTCAAAATTGCCTGGACGAACTCATAGGCCGCTTTGGGATTTTCTTCGGCAATGAAGGCCGTTTCGTCGTCAAGGTTCCTGAGGGCTACCCTCAGCCACTCAACCTGCATTGTTGCGCCATTTGTCGGCGATAGCTTTTACCTCTGCTGCCGTTGCGAAGTCACCCGCATCAGCTTCTTTGAGGGCTTTTTGAATTTCTTCAATTTGCCAGGCTTCGCGCGTCAAGTATTCGCGTAACGCATCAACTGCGAGAAAGGATTTGCTGCGCCCGGTGGCCTTGGCAAGACTGGCAAGCGTATCGGCGATTTCTTCCGGTATGCGTAGGGACATAACAGACATATATATCTCGATGTAGTGATGTGTAGTGAAACATACTACCTTGTCATCATGCTTGCAGTTTGCACCGTTCGTCAGAGTCATTATGGTCTAGGACATCTTCATGCTTACAGGACTCAATCACCTAACGTTGGCTGTCACTGATTTGCACCGCAGCCTGTGCTTTTACCATGACCTGCTGGGGGTTCGGCTTGATGCCACTTGGAGCAACGGCGCCTATCTCTCATTGCCGGGTTTATGGTTATGCTTGTCTCTGGACCCGCTGCGCGTCTCGGCGCCTGCACCTGATTACACCCACTTTGCATTTACCACCGATGCGGGCGATTTCGCTGCACTGGTTGAGCGCTTGAGGGCTGCCGGTGTTCAGGAGTGGCGCGACAATCGTAGTGAAGGCGCCTCGTTCTACTTCCTTGACCCCGATGGACACAAGCTCGAAGCCCATGTAGGTAATCTGGCATCGCGTCTGCAGGCCTGTCGACAGAAGGCCTATCCAGGAATGGAGTTTTACCCCTAGCACCGGAACATACAGAATCCATCCAACTCACAGTCTTTTTTCAGAGTCGCCTTCATGACCCTATCCCTGCTGCTCGCCGTACTCGCCTCGGGTTTTATCTATGGCATTACACCTGGCCCTGGCGTGTTGGCCGTGTTCGGTATCGGTGCCGCCCGTGGTCGCCGCGCCGGGGCAGGTTTTCTGTGCGGG
Organism: Pseudomonas arvensis; assembly: GCF_056688935.1. Classification (NCBI taxonomy): domain Bacteria; kingdom Pseudomonadati; phylum Pseudomonadota; class Gammaproteobacteria; order Pseudomonadales; family Pseudomonadaceae; genus Pseudomonas; species Pseudomonas arvensis. The sequence goes on from NZ_CP162038.1 coordinate 1,541,531, forward strand.
CATCTGCTGGGCGATGTGGTGTGGTGCAGCACCGCGTTGATCGCCATTGTCGGTGCGCGGGAAGTGGGCAGCACTGCGTTTGATGTGCTGGGCGTGCTCAGCGGCCTGTATCTGTTCTGGCTTGGCTGGCGGGCCATCCGCACGCAACGGCGCAGCAGTGACGACCCTCAGGGCGCCGCGCGGCATCCGTTCTGGCACGGGATTGTGTTCGGCCTGACCAATCCGAAAGCCTACCCGGTGGCGGTCGCGACCTTCACTGCGTTGCTGTCCAGCCGCGCCGAGTTGCTGACCTGGTCGATGCTGCCGTCGCTGATCTTCCTGAGCTTCGTTGGCGGTCTGCTGGCCTATGCAATCCTGATCGGCGTGGTCGGCGCCCAACGTGTACGCACGGTGTATCAGCGTCATGAAGTCCTCATCACCAAGCTCTGTGGCGTGATGTTTATCGGCTTCGCCATCAATGCGCTGGCCCATGCGGTGCCAGGCCTGTTCGCCAGCAAACCGGCATGACATGTCGACGACCGTTCGTCGCGTCGGCAAGTTTTTTCTAAACCTTTACCGCCCTGAAAATTCGAATTCAGGGCGGGGTGTGTTCCCCGTCCTAATTTTTGCCCTGGAGGAACCCCTCATGAGCCGCATGGCTATCCGGTTACGCACCGCCAGTTTCGCGATGCTGCTGGGCCTCGGCGCCAGCAATGCTTTCGCCCAGTCGCCTGCTGAATTCATCGAGCAGGCCTCGGCCAAAGGAATGGCCGATATCGAGACCAGCCGCATGGCCCACGCGAAAACCTCGTCCCAGGAAATCAAGGACTACACCATCGAGGTGATCAACGAGCGCACCCTGGCCAATCAGCACTTGGCAGCCATCGCCAAGAAGCTCGATCTGCCCGTGGCGCCACGTGAGAAAATTGTCGACAAAGCCGAGACCCTGATGCCCGAGCTCAAGGACGGCGACTCGTTCGACGCCGCCTATACCGCACAACAGGTCAAGGAAAACGAAGACGCTATTGCACTGTTCAAACAGGAAGGCGCCGCGTCGGATGTACCGGAAATAAAAGCGTTGGTCGATGAGACACTGCCAAAATTGGAAGAGCGCCTGCAGAAGGCCCGCGCCTTGGCGTCGACTTATGGCAAAGGTCATCAAGGCGACGGTTAAGGTCGTCACCTGAATTGAAAAACGGCGGTTGGATCCTCTCCAACCGCCGTTTTTTTATGCCTGGTTCAGATCGGTTTTAGTGGGCGCCGCGTCGTCGGCAGCGTGGCCGCAACTGCTGTTCAGGTTCAAGGTGCCGGCGTTGCCAATGCTGCGGTATTCCTGGCGCAGTTTTTCCAGCTCTTTGCGGTCCAGCCCGTCCAGGCTGAGTACGGCGTTCTGTGCATCTTTGGACACGCGCAGCAGCTCGTCGATCTTGATATGCAGGATATCGTTGTCGCGGTTCTGGGTGTTCTGGATCAGGAACACCATCAGGAAGGTGATGATGGTGGTCGAGGTGTTGATGATCAGCTGCCAGGTGTCGTTGTAGTGGAAATACGGCCCGCTCAGGCTCCACGCCAGGATCAATGCGGTCGCTGCGTAGAAGGTGCGGGGGCTGCCTGCCCAGCGGGACAGGGATTGCGAGACTGTGGAGAATTTCATGACCGTTTTCCTGGAGTGAAGGGGTGATGAACGTATGGACAGCAGGTGCTCTTTGAAATTTCTTTTTACAACTTGGCTGATGAACCAAACGGTGCGCTTTTTCTTCGGGTTTCAAGGCAAGGGCTTACATCGACCAGCAGTGGCGGGCGCAAGACTTTGCTTTTGCCTGGACTGCCCATGCGCGCTATTCCTACCCGCGATTTGCCCACGCTCTATTACCGGACTGAAGATCATTTTTTTACCGTGACCTGTCCGTTACGTCGGCGCTATGGCGCCTGCATCACTGCCTATTTCACTGACCTATTTTGCAACCCGTCGAACCTGTTGCTTATCCGCGTGGGCAACGGCCCGTCGGGTGACGCAATGACTGAGCCTCTGGGTCTGATTCGCCGCACCTGCCTGGCGATACAGGTGGTGATTCATGAGGAAAAGGTCGAGGGAGTGCATGAGGCACTGACGGAACTCGGCTTGCAGCCTGCCGAAAGGACCACCACGATGGCGCTCGAACTGTCGCGTCGGGTGCCTTCGGTAAGTGAGCGTTTTTCGCAGATTAGCCTGACTCGGAACTTGAATGACTGGGCGCTTCCCATTGGTAATGCGTTCGCGGTCCCGCCCGAGGTGGTGGCGCATTATCAGGCTCGGCACCAGCGTGCCCTGGACGCCGGTCATTCACTTCACCACTTCACTTTGTCTGTCGAGGAGAGGGTGGCGTGTTCGTTGACGTTGTCGCTATGTGATGGCGTCGCACGGCTTAACGATGTCGGCACGATCAAGGAATTTCGTGGGCGGGGTCATGCCACTCAATTGATTAACGCTGCGCTGCTGCACGCTTCGAACCTGGGCGCCCAGCGATGCTTCCTAGAGGCGTCGATGGCGGGGCGCTCGTTGTACAGCACGCTGGGTTTCAAACCGTTGTTCGATTACCAGTACTTTAACCGTGGAGCGGTCGCAGGCACGTGATCAGAAGGCCATTTTCACCTGGCCGCGGTTCTCAAGGGTCAATAGATACTGCTTGGCCTCAAGCCCTCCAGCAAAGCCGGTCAAGGTTCCCGAGGCACCGATGACCCGATGGCACGGCGCGATGATTGAAATCGGATTACGCCCATTGGCCGCACCCACGGCGCGCACGGCGTTGGGGTTGCCGATCTGTAGGGCGATCTGGCTGTAGCTGCGGGTTTCGCCGAAGGGGATGGTCAGCAATGCCTGCCAGACCTGCTTCTGGAACGCGGTGCCGTTGAAATCCAGTTCCAGCTCGAAGGTGCTGCGCGTGCCGGCGAAGTACTCCTGCAACTGGCGCTCGGTTTCCAATAGCACGGGGCTTTCATTGGCTTCGTGCAATTCGCCCAGGCGCACGCGGTTGGCGCGTTCTGTCTCCCACAGGATTGCACCGAGCTTGCCATTGCGCGCCACCAGGGTGAGTTGGCCAACGGGGGAGGGCATGAGTTTGTATTCGTACACCATGAGCGGGCTCCTATGGGCGGGTGTAGTGCCAATCTAAAGCATGCCGCCCCGGTCAAAACTACGTTTCTTGCGGTGGAATTCGACGGCGTCAGCGGTCCTGCTGCAGCACTTTAAGCGCAGTCGACGAGATCCCGGCAATCACGCTGAGGAACGCCTCGACCAACACACTTTTTGTTTCAGTCGCGGTCAAGACTAACAACTGCGCACAGGCGTCCGCCTCGATCAGCGGCCTGTACTTGATGCCCTTGTTCATCAAGCTTTGCGTGCATTCCGGTACCAGCGCCACCCCTTGGCCAGCCGCCACCAGCGCGATGATCGAGGTGATCTGCCGCCCAGTCGGGCCAGGGCGCAGGGGCACGCCGTGGTGCCGGTAAAGCTGTTCGATGGATTGGTTAAGCCCGGAGCCATAATCCGCCGGAAACAATATCAGTGGGTAGGCACTGAGCTGCGCCAAGCTGACCTCGGCCAGGCTCGCCAGTGGGCTGTCTGCGGACACCGCCGCTACCAACCGCTCCTCTCCCAGGGATAGCACCTGCACTTCTCGGGGGGGCGGTAGCAGTCGGCTCAAGCCGATATCCAGCCGCCCATCCGCTACCTGAGCGCCCAGGCTGCCGGAAGCGCACTCCACCAGCGTCAACTGCACATCTGGATATCGCTGGGCAAAAGACTGGATCGCTTGGCTGAACAGATCTGAGAGGGCTATTGAGCTGGCATAACCGAGCGCCAGCTGCCCGGCAGTGCCTGCGGCCAATTTGTTTGCGATCACCTGTGCCACGTCGATCTGTTCCAACACCCTGCGTACATAGGGCAGGAACGCTCGTCCTTGGGCCGTGAGGGTCACCGTGCGGCTGGTGCGGTCAAACAGTTTGAAACCCAACTCTGCTTCCAGCGCTGAAATCTGCCGTGTCAGCGGTGGTTGCGCGAGGTGCAGGCGAATGGCAGCACGGCCGAAGTGCAATTCCTCGGCGACCGTCAGAAAGTAACGCAGCTTGCGTAGGTCGAGCATCCTGGTCCTTGGGTATCAATCGGTCGGAATTCGGTATTGGTCCCAGACCCGCAGGCCATTCTATAAAGACCTTTCAAAATAAGACGAGAGGTTTCATGAAATCGCGCCTGCATTGCGCCCGCCTTGCCCTGTTCCTGTGTGGCTGCGCGGCGTTTCTCAACCTGTATGCAACCCAGAGTATCCTCCAGACCTTTGCCGCGCAGTTCCACCTCAGCCCCAAGGCCGCAGGTTGGAGCATCACGGTGACCACTCTCGCCGTGGCGATCACCGCGCCGTTTGTCAGTCGTGTGACCGGGCGTTTCGAGCAACGCACGGTGATCTGCGTGGCCGCGCTGTTGCTGGCGGTGCCGACGTTGATGACCGCCTATGCCGGCAGCTTTGCCGAAGTGCTGGTGTGGCGCTTCGTGGAGGGCATGGTGATACCGGTGGTGTTTGCCACCAGCGTGGCCTATATCGGCGACCGTTGGCATGGCGGCACCGTCACCGAAGTCACCAGCCTGTATGTCGCCGGCACCGTGTTGGGTGGGTTTGCCGGACGCTTCGTCACGGGGATGGTGACCGAGTACTTCGGTTGGCGCGAAGCCTTTGAAGTGCTGGCGGTGTTGAGTTTGATGGTCGGTGGGTTTATCCAGTTTCTGCTGCCGGCCAACCGTGCGCGGGAGGTCCAGGTCCGCGCTTCTTCTTCGAGCGTTTTTCGCAAACCATTGTTGGCTGCGTACGCCGTAGGTTTTTGTGTGTTGTTTTCCCAGGTTGCGGCGTTTACCTACGCAGGTTTGTACCTTGGCCTACCGCCATTCAACCTTGGACCGGCGGCCTTAGGCACGCTGTACATGGTGTTTTTGTTGGCGCTGATTGTGATCCCTATCGCCGGGCGCCTGAGCAAGGCCCGTCCCCATGCCCAATTGCTGACGGAGGCTGCCGTGCTTGGCGTAAGCGGATCAGCCCTGACGCTGATCCCCTCTCTGTGGTGCATCGTGACGGGCCTGGCCCTCAGTTCCACCGGCGTGTTCCTTGCCCAGGCCGCAGCCAATGCCTTCACCACCGCCACCGCGCACGACAACAAGGCCGGTGCCGTTGGCGTCTACCTCACGTGTTACTACTTGGGCGGCAGTTGCGGTGCAGTCGTGCCAGCGCTGATCTGGGAGCGTTGGGGCTGGGACGGTTGCGTGGCGCTGATCATCGTGTTCCAGCTGTTGATCTTGTTGATCGCGCTGACAGGTTGGCGACCCTACGAACCTATGCGGGGCCAACCCTCATGACGTTGCCTGCCGGGCCTGGATGGCTGGTTGCAACGGTCCTAAAGAGTCGCACCCAGCGAAAATGGAATGCGCAACGCACCGACAGCGCCCTCGCGGGTGCCACACATTTCGTCATGGGCGCACTGCTGCACCAACACACAGGGAAACGGTGGAACGTCCTGCAACAGGTCGCGTAAATGCGTGCTGGAGCGCAGGCGCAGGGTCTTGCCGTTATCGTCCAGCAATGTCATCTCGACGTGATCGAGCTTCACGCGGGCAATATAGAAACCGCCCTCCAGGGACAGCAACTCAAGACCCCGTATTTCACCTTTCTCGGCCAGTTTGGCCAGCTTCTGCACATTCATTTTTCACCCCCGCGTTGACTGTTATTGGCGACGAAAGAACAACGTGACCTGGCCCCATTCCACGCCGAACTTGGACATGCTCGACCGGTTGATCATCGTGTCCTCGTCCATCAGGTACATCCAGTCGTCAAAACTCACCTCGTACACCGAGCCATCCACCGGGAGGTTGAGGCGGTAGCGCCACCGCAACGCGTTCCCGGCGACTTCGCCGATGGCCTCGCCCACCACATCACCCGCTCGCCCGCGCCAGCGCCCCGGACCATCGGGCGTGAGCGTCCACACGCGGCGCTGGCGAGTGCCGTCGCTGTACAGGAACTTTTCGTCGAGAATCAGTTTGTCGCCCTCGCGATGACTGGCGATATCCACTTCAAAACGCTTGGCGACTTCGCCCGAGCGTTTCTCGAAGATGCCCCAGGCTTTCACGGGTTTACTGAAGAAACGCTCAAGATCCAGCGCAGGTTTCTGGTCGGCGTAGTGTCCGACCTCTACATTGCTGCAACTGGCCAGGCTCAAAACCAGCAACAGTGAAATCAGCAGGCGCGTCATTGCCCGGCTCCTTGATCGTGCGAGGCTTGGTGCCTGCGCTCAAGGTCTGATAGTTGTACAGAATTCTGTATTTGTACAGGTTTTGCGGTCGGGAAAATATTGGCATAAAAAAACCGGCCTCCAGGGACCGGTTTCTTTATGCATCCCCCGCCAAAACCATGTTGGCGTGGGATCTATGTCTGAGTGGAGCGGGTAGAGGGAATCGAACCCTCGTCGGAAGCTTGGGAAGCTACTGTTCTACCATTAAACTATACCCGCTCAGAGCGGCTGACTTTGTACCAGATGTTCACTTGGATTTGAAGTTTTTCTTTGAAAATGTGCAGGTTGCGGCGAAGGCGTGTGCTCCTTCGCCACAACGAGCGTGGCGTTGAGTCATCATTTCAAACTGCAAATGCATGCTGTGCCTGACCTTGGTGATAACGCAATCGGCTGATCTGCCGCGCCGGTTTCAAAAAGCCCACCACTGCCTCCCGGCTGTCCTTGCATGCCGCTTTATGCTCCATGTCGAGAAAATGCCCCGTCGCCTGGATGGTGCTGAAGCTGCTGTTGGCCACGTAGTTGCCGAACTGCCTGGCATCCTGGGCGCTGGTGTATTCGTCCCACTCGCCGTTGAGGAACAGCACGGGAATGTCGATCGCCTTGGCGGCCTTGAGGTAGCAGAGTCGGTCGCTGGTGAGCACTTGGCTGATGTGGAAGTGCATCTGCCCATATTCGTGCTCGGCCAGGCTGCTGACATGCTTGTAGTTGAAGCGCTTGAACAGCGACGGCAGGTGTTTGCCGATGGTGTTGTTGACGAGGTGGCCGACACGGTCGCGGTCGAGGTTGCCGAGGTAGTCGACACCGCGCTCCAGGTAGTCACGCATGGGCGCGTTGATCACCGGGGAGAACGAGCTGATCACGGCCTTTTCCACGCGACGGGGGCGGTGGGCGAGGGCGACCAGGGTAGCGGCGCCGCCCCAGGAAAACGACAGCACGTGCTCGGCGGCAAAGTGGTCGATGAGTTCCAGCAAGATCTGGCCCTCGACTTCCTTCGTCAGCATTTGCTCATGGCGGTTATGGATTTTGGAGCGGCCGGCGTAGGGCTGGTCGTACAAAACCACGTTGAACTGCGGGTGCAGGCTTTTCACGGTCTGGGCGAAGGATGCCGTGGTGGCCATTGAGCCGTTGACCAGAATGATGGTCTTTTCAGCCTCGTCCGCGCGATAGAACTCCGTGTAAACCCGATACTGACCCTGTATATCCAGCACAGCGATTTCTGGCCTCATGTCGTAAGACTCCTGGCAAGCGGGTAGGGCGCGCAGATAACTCTGCACGAGCTTTGTGACAGGTAGGCATACGCCTGAAAATGGAGGCCCATGTCGGTCCGATGACGGCTGGCCGACGGGTGTTGTTATGGCGGGCTGTTTGCCTGGAAGGCCCGTGGGATAAAGCGCGGGCGGGGGCAAGGTGTTTCTTGGAGGTTATAGGCGACTCGCCAGTCATATTTAAACTGGTGAGCTTGATTCAAGCACAGACTCGGGATGTCGCAAGGCGTAAAAATGGGTTTTTGCCATCACCGGCTGAACGGTCATCAGACCTGGCGGATTTCCTCAAGCGTCAACGGCCTATATTCGCCCGGCGCCAGCGCTGCATCCAATTCGAGCGGCCCCATGCGCTCGCGATGCAAGCCGATCACTTTGTTGTTGAAGTGCCCGAACATGCGCTTCACCTGGTGATAACGGCCTTCGATAATGCTCAGTCTCGCGGTCGTCGGCCCCAGCAGTTCCAATGCGGCGGGCTGGGTGGTGAGGTCTTCAAACGCAAAGTACAGGCCCGCCGCAAACGTATTCGCGTACTCGACGCCGATGGCCTGTTCTGTTTCAACGAGATAGACCTTGGGCAATTTGGTCGTCGGTTGCGTCAGGCGGCGCGACCACTGGCCGTCATTGGTGATCAGCATCAGCCCGGTGGTGTTGAAATCCAGACGGCCGGCGATATGCAAGTCGGCGGTGTCCGGTTCATGCAGCAGGTCCAGCACCGTGGGGTGTTGCGGGTCCGACGTCGCGCTCACACACCCCTGAGGCTTGTGCAGCATGAAATACCGCGCAGGTTTGCCCGCCTGCAGCACGTTCTCATCAACGCACACGCGGCTGAACTCCCGTACTTCATGGTGAGGGTCGCTGACGGCCAGCCCATCGACGGTCACCCGTCTTTCTACCAATAGCAAACGCACTTGCTTGCGGTTGAACTGCGACAGGTTGCTGAGGAAACGATCAACTCGCATCGCGGCTGCGCAGCTGTTGATCGACTTGGGCGCAGCGCGGGCACAGGCAGGCTGTGTTGCGCAGCTCGTCCGGCAACGCTTCGAGCACCGCCGTGTCGATGGTGACGCTGAAGCACCAGCAGGCCTGGTCGGCGGTACGTGGGTCGGCCAGGGTGCAGTCGTTGCGGGCGCCGCAGGCGGGGCAGAGGGTTGGCGTGGTCATGGGCTGCATCGGGCAAGGTTCGCTTGGCCTTGCACGATACAGCGCCAACCCACGGCAGGCTACTTACAGCTGGAACTTGCTGACCAGCAGATTGAACGACGTAGCCAGGCGCGACAGGTCCTGGCTGGAGGCATTGGTCTGGTGGGCGCCGGCGGCGGTCTGGGTCGACAGGTCCTGAATGTTGAGCAGGTTGCGGTCCACTTCACGGGCCACTTGCGCCTGTTCCTCGGAAGCGGAGGCGATCACCAGGTTGCGCTCATTGATCTTCGCCACGCTGCTGGTGATGCGTTCCAACGCCTCGCCGGCGTTCTGTGCCAGGGTCTGGGTGTTGTTGGCCCAGGTCAGGCTCTTGTTCATCGCGGCCACGGCGTCATCGGCACCGACCTGCACTTCGCCGATCATTTTTTCGATTTCGACGGTGGAGATTTGGGTGCGATGGGCCAAGGCCCGCACTTCATCGGCAACCACCGCGAAACCTCGACCTTGCTCACCCGCACGGGCTGCTTCGATGGCCGCATTGAGGGCCAGCAGGTTGGTCTGGTCGGCGATGCCGCGAATCACATCGATCACCTTGCCGATTTCCCGGACCTGGCCCGCGAGGTCGGCGACCGATTGCGTCGAATCATTGATCTCGACCACCATCGAACCCATGCCGGACACGGCCTGGGCCACTTGCTCACGACCTTCTTCGGCTTCGGTGGTGGCCTGGCGCGAGGCTTCCGAGGTGGACACGGCGTTGCTCGCCACTTCGTCCACCGCGGCGGTCATCTGGTTGACGGCGGTGGCGGCCTGTTGGATTTCGTCATTCTGGCGGATGAGGCCCCGGCTGCTTTCTTCGGTGACTGCGCTGAGTTCCTCTGCTGCTGAAGCAAGCTGGTCAGAGGCGTTGGCGATTTCCACCAGGGTGCTTTTCAAGCCGCCCTGCATGTCGGCCAGCGCCATCAGCAGTTGCCCGGCTTCGTCGGTGCGCTCGGTGACGATGGCTTGGGTCAGGTCGCCTCTGGCAATGCGTTGTGCGCTCTCCACGGCCTGGGCGATGGGGCGGGTGATCAGGCGGGTGATCAACACACCAATGGTGATGGCGATGATGAAGGCCAGCACGATGCCGCTGATCATCCAGGTCAGCGCGCTGTTGCGCAGGTCATCAGCGGCGATGGAGCCTTCTTTGATCTGGCGGTTGTTGGAGTCGATTAGCACGCGGATCAAGTCGCGTGCCTGGCGGAAAATCTCATTGTTGGTGGTGTTGAGCTGTGCACGGGCCTGGTCGAGCTGGTTGTTTTCAAGCATCGACATGATGCGTTCGGAGTTGCTGATGTAGGTGGGCCAGAGCTGGTCGAGCTTATCGCCGGCTGCCCGTTCGTCGTCTTCCAGCGGCGTGGTGCGGTAGGTTTTGTAGGCGGCCTGGCTGTTCGCGAGTTCTTTGGTGATGTCCTGGCGCACGCGATCGCGGTCTTGCTGGGACACGTCGCCCTGGCTGGCATCCATCAACCGGTACAGGCCACGGTTATGAGCGACCAGGCCGTTGAGGGTGGCCGAGGTGGTGCTGACGGAGACCAGATTGTTCGAAAACGTCAATTCCAGTGCAGTGGCGAGGCGAACGACCCCTTTGATACCCAGTACACCCACGCCCAGGGTTACCACTGCGCACAGTAGAAAGGAGAGCAACAGTTTGGTTGAAATCTTCATGGCTGAAATCCGAGGTTATAGGGGTATAAAGCTCGCGCTAGAGCCTCCGTGCTATTGTGCGATGTCATAGTGACACTATTCAATTGTTTAAAGTTTCAATACACCCACAAATGTTCCACCCACTCTCAAAGCCCGACCCATTGGCAAACTTGCGGCGCCAACACAGTTTGGTCTGATGCAGATGTATCAAGCTGTTACCAAAACGCACCAGATTCGGTTTTTGATGTCAGATATTTCGTCATTCGGTGAAAGCTGAATGCCGCCCTCCCGCGTCGCTGGAGGTGCTCTTTCGCGGTCCAGGAGGCCGCCATGTATCGACGACTGCTGCTCAGCGCTTTACTCGGTCTGACCCTTTCCGCTTGTGTGCCCTACTACGATGGAGGCCAGAGCTACTATCGATCCGAGGTCTACACCTCACCGGCGCCGGCGTATTACTACGGTGGTGGCCCGGCGTATCAATACCGCCGTGACTACTACCCATCGCCGCGCTACTACGCACCCGCACCGCGTTACTACTCGGCGCCGCGTTATTACCAGCCGGCACCTCGCTATTACCCTTCGGGGCCAAGGGCGGGCTACCGGCCTTATCCGAACCAGGGCTGGGGTGATCACGGGGGTAATGGCAGGCACGGACGCGATGGTGACCATGGCCGCGGTCGCGGCGGTCACCGTTGACCGGTGTTGAATGCAAACGGCGCAGGAAGCGCCGTTTTTTTTGGTGAAGCAATCAGTAATCGGACAGGTCCGCCAGCGGATGGCGGCCTTCCCACGCCTTGTGAAAGTGCGCCTGCACCACGGCGTCCGGAACTGTATTGATATCTGGCCAATGCCAATGGGGTTTGTGGTCCTTGTCGATCAAGCGCGCGCGCACGCCTTCGCTGAACTCCGGGTGACGGCAGCAATTGAGGCTCAGGGTGTATTCCATCTGGAATACCTGGGCCAGGGATAAATGCCGGGCGCGCTGGATCTGCTCCCACACCAGGTGTGCGGTCAGCGGGCAGCCTTCGCTCAAGGTCGTGCCGGCACGGCTGAACAGCGGATCGGCGTGGTCACGCAGCGGGCTCAAGGCGCGCCAGGCACAGCGCACGTCGCCAACGTCCAGCCATTCGTCGATCTGCGCCCGGCGCGGCAGCCATTGGGCCTCGGGCTGTTGGCTGACTGCTTCCTGGGCCAGGGCCTTGAGCAGGCTGTTGAGCTGCATCGCGGTCTGTTCCTGCCAGTTGAGTTGCAGCAGGCCATCGAGCAGTTCGTCCTGTTGATCATCGCGCAGGAAACGGTCGGCCAGACCCAGGTCCAGGGCGTCACGGCCGTTGATGTGCGCGCCGGTAAGGCCCAGGAATAAACCGAGCTTGCCCGGCAGGCGCGACAGAAACCAACTGGCGCCCACATCCGGGTACAGGCCGATGCTGATTTCGGGCATGGCCAGGCGGCTGCTCGGCGTGACGATGCGGATGGCGGCGCTTTGCAGCAGGCCCATGCCGCCGCCCAGCACATAGCCGTGGCCCCAGCAGATCAGCGGCTTGGGGTAAGTGTGCAGGCGGTAATCAAGGCGGTATTCCGCGGCAAAGAACTGCGCCGCCAGGGCGGGCACTTCGCCGGGCTGTTCACGGCATTCCATGGCCAGGCTGCGCACCTCGCCGCCGGCGCAAAAGGCCTTGGGTCCGTTACCGCGCAGCAGCACGCAAACGATATTCGGGTCCTTGGCCCAGGCATCCATGCGATCGTGTAAGGCCAGGATCATCGGCAGGGACAGGGCGTTCAGGGATTTTTCAGCATCAAGGCTGGCGATGCCGATGCGGGCACCGTCGCTGCCAGTCAGCTCTTCGAAGTGCAGGTTCATTGTGACCTCATTCGGGAGGGTGAAGGATCAGTATGATCGCTTCGTGGGAAGGTGCCGATGGTGTGTCAGATCAATTGACAAGCAAGGCCGGCTTTCCTAGGGTTCGCCTCATTCTTTTTTACAAGACAATTCAACTATGACCGAAGGCGACCGTATCAAACTCGAACCCAGCTGGAAACACGCCCTGCGTGAGGAGTTCGATAAGCCCTACATGGGCCAGTTGCGCGAGTTCCTGCGCCTGGAACATGCCGCTGGCAAAGAGATCTACCCGCCTGGCCCTTTGATTTTCAATGCCCTGAATTCCACGCCTTTGGACAAGGTCAAGGTGGTCATCCTTGGCCAGGACCCGTACCACGGCCCCGGCCAGGCCCACGGTTTGTGCTTCTCGGTGCAACCGGGCGTGCCCACACCGCCGTCGCTGGTCAACATCTATAAAGAACTCAAGCGCGACCTGAACATCGACATCCCCAGCCACGGCTACCTGCAAAGCTGGGCCGACCAGGGCGTGTTGATGCTCAACACCACCATGACCGTCGAGCGCGCCAATGCCAACGCCCATGCGGGCAAGGGCTGGCAGTTCTTTACCGATCGGATTATCGAAGTGGTCAGCGAGCACCAGCCACATTTGGTATTTCTGCTGTGGGGCGCCCATGCGCAAGGCAAGCAGAAACTGGTCGATGCCACCAAGCATCTGGTCCTGACGTCCGTGCATCCGTCGCCGCTGTCGGCGTATCGCGGGTTTCTGGGCTGCGGGCATTTCAGCCGCGCCAACAAGTTTCTTGAGCAGAATGGCGAGACGCCGATTGAGTGGCGGTTGCCGCCTGTCTGATCAGCGTGCATACCTGTGACATTCGACAGTAGCCAGAGGGTGTACTTGCGCATTAAATGATTTACCTGGCCTTGTCGGTTGGGTGCACTCCCATCGGTGGTCAATGGCCGGTCATTGATCGATTGCCCAAGGAGAGTGGACATGCCCAAATACACAACCTCTACCCCTATTCCCCGCACGCTGGACCAGCCCTGGGTTCCAGCGGCGCTGCCGTTGCTGGATGATGAAGTCGCTTACAAAATACATCGGCAGAACCAAGTTGACCCGTTGGCAGTGGAAATCTCTACCCTTTGGATTGGCGGGGGCCTGCTTGACCCAGGTGAGGTAACACGTGTGACCTGGCTGTGGGATGACGTCCAGGTTGGTGATGTGAAGGAGTTGACAGCCCCCTATGATGAAAGCGATCTGCCCATGGTAGCGAGCTCCATACCGGCTATCCGCCTGGCCGAGCCTGGCCTGCACAGGTTGCAGTACATCGTTGAGCTGGTCGCTGGCAACCCTACGGACGCGTCATTTCCAATCCAGATTGATCTAGACAAGGTTGCGCCCAATCAAGGGCAGCAGCCTAACAGGCTGCAATTTGACGCTTATATTCAAGCCAACGGTGTGACTGATGAGTACCTGGCCGACCCGGCCAACAATGATCAGGTCATGGCTGTTGTGCCGCCATGGCCCGATATGCGCCTGGAGGATCGCGTTGACGGTAAGTTGACGTTGTTGCCGGCGTTTCGACGCTCATACTCACGCAACGACGAGATAGTCGCATCGGTGCACATTACCCAGGCTCACAAAAACGGTGCCCCGATCGAATTGGTCTTTGAAGGCGACACGTTTCGCACACTGCGCAGCAATCGAGAATACTCCGCTCAGTACTTCTTGATAGACCGCGCCGGTTGGCAAGGGCCGGCGTCGCGTACTTCCGTCGTACTGAATGCGCTCACACCCTCGCCCATTCAGTTTCTCTCGCCGGAGGTGCCACAAGCCTTCGGCGCGGGTGCAAATGGGCGGATTGACCTGGAAGATGCCCGTGAAAGTGGCGGCGTCTATATGAATATCCTGGAAATCGTTGGAGCACTTGATGGCGATGTGGTAACGCCTTCGTGGGACTTGATTCCCCTTCCTCCGATTACCGTAGGGCCTTTTCAGGTCTGGCCAGTGCGTGTCGATATTCCTTGGCCGATTCTGGCTCAAGGCGGCTTCGAGCTGGTGGGTGGGGTGATCCGGGCCGGCTATACCTGGCAACGTGGAACCGGCACCGCCCGGCCGGCCATCCCCAGGTTCGTCCCCGTGGACCTGACCGCCGCGGGCGAACTCAACCCGGACAACCCCAACTACATCAACCCCCTGCTTCTGCTGCCAACCGTCAAAGGTGAGACCGGCGACGATGTGTTGACCCTCTTGGATCAAAACAAACCCGCCACTGTGGAATTGGAGTTGGGCGTTGATTTCGAGGTGGACGATGAGCTGGAGCTGATCTGGAATGATAACCCCGTGCCGGTGGATACCCACAAGGTTGCCATCGGTGAGAATCCGGGGGCTTTGATCACGTTCCATATTCCCTGGTCGCTCATCGAGCCGATTGGTAACGCACGGGTCAATCTCTTCTATCGCACTTTCAATGGCGTGAACCGTCAACGTTCTAACCACAAAGTCATCACCGTGGCCGTTTCACCGATTGTGGGGTTGAGGCGCACCCAATACCCGGACGTGAACTATGGCCCAGGACCTGATTCCGGGTTTATAGGTTGCACGCTCAACCCTCATCCCTCTTTTGGAGTCAAGGTATTTGTCCCGGGGGACACTGCGCGACTGGAGGTAGGCGATGTGTTGCGCTTGATCTGGGTGGGCTATGCCAGCCCCAACGGCAATCTCGTTCATGTGATCGACAGCTCTAAAGGCGAGTGGGATTCGCCTTCGTTGACCCAGGAAGGGGTGCAAAACGGTCACACGTTCACAGTCCCGTTCAATCCCCATGTGTTGTTGCCTGGGTTGGTCAAGCGAGATGAATATCCCCATGAGCCGGCCCACGGCTCAGCCACCACGTATTACCAGGTGATTCGAGGTGGAGTGCCTGTCGGCGCGTCGGCGCTCAGCCTGGTATTGGTCACGTTGATTCGTCCAAACAATTTACCGCCCTGCATCGCGCCATCCTGAATCAACGCGCAAATGGGAAGGGCGCAATGCCCTTCCCATGTGGTCTGCATGCCGTCGCCAGCCTTTTTAATAGAACCCTTTGCGCTGTTCAGCGCCTGGCAGATGCTCGCACGTAGTGAAAAAAGACGCTTCACCGACATTTAGCGGTCGAACGCCAAACTGCATATTTTCTGGCGTTTGGCAAGTTGTGAGAATTGACAGTTATGCGGTGAGCGAGGCTGAGGTTTAATGGACTAACCGTTGTCAGGTTGCAGTGATAGCTGGAGATGACGAATGACATCTCCATTAACAGGGTCGCAGGTCTGTGGGTGAAATACCGTTGTCCGGATCCAGATCCTTTCCCCCATGCAAGGAGCTTTGGATCATGTCAAAAAAACTACCGTTGTCGAAGGCCAAAACGCCAGCAACGCAGGCGAACGAAAAGTTGCCTGCGAAAGCAAAAGCTACCCGTAAACCCTCGCAGCGCACGCGCGCAGGGACACAGAGGGTTTTAGCCGCTGCGCCTGCTCCCACGCTTGTCAACGCACTTCCTAACTTGCCAGTGGTTCCCCCCGACCCTGACCAATCGGCAGACGGTCAACCCAATCTCATACCCCACGCTGTCCAGGCCGGCGGTTTGACGCTTTCCCTTCCACGCTGGGCTCCACTTGCAGATCCGGGGGAACTCGACACTATTTTTTGTCGTGCGAACGGCCGAATGATTGGCTACTACGAATACAGTGGCGACGATCCAGCGCCACCTGATCCTTTTATTCTCACTCTTCAACCGCACGCCGAGCTGCAAACCCATGGTGAAAAGGAGATCACCTATACGATCTTTCATGCCAATGGCAATGTAGCTCCCTCTGACATCACCCGTGCGTTTGTCGACGCACTCGACCCCAACCTCAATAACCGGCCGGCTGCCATTACCTTGCCAACCGATCTGTCGGGGCCAGTGACACCGGATTATCTGGCTGGCAAACCCGGGTTGGTGTGTCGAATCCAACGAATGGCAGACAACCGCCCCGGAGATACCTGGCAGGCATTTTTCGGGAGTAAGGATTTAATCGGTATCACGGGTGTTTTTCCGTTGACAGGCAGTGCTGAAGTGATTTTTACAACCGCGATTGTCCTGGCCGGCGGGTCGGGCGATCGGGAGATTACCTACAATGTAACTGATCGTGGAGGCAACGAGACGCAGACGTCTTTTACCCGGACCGTGACAGTCGCCACCGCTAACGAACCCGTGTTGGAAAACTTTCAAGTATTGGAGGCGCCTTTGATCGATAAGGAAGAGGCGCGTAATGGTGTAACGGTACGCTTGGGGAATATTGTCGACTGGCTCTCGACTGATATGGTTCGAATGTTCTGGCATGGCACCTTGATCTACGAGAAACCTGTAGGTGTGTTCCCTATCTTCCCGCTTGATGGCACGGCTACGTTCGATGTGATCAGTTCACATGGGGACATGTACGACGCCGATGTCCACTGCACCATCAGCCGTGACGGGCTAGGGACTATCCCCTCGCCAACGATCACCGTTGCGGTGAATATAGGTGAGCCCGGTGATACGGATAACCCTGGCCCAGGCCCCGTTGACCCCAACTATGATCCACCAACGGTCAGAGGCAATGAAGGTCATGAGAACCATTTGGTAGAACTTGACCGTGGTTTCCCGGCCACGGCGACGTTCATTATTCCTTCAGGGCTAACCGCCGGCGTTTTTATTGATGTTTACTACGGCATTATGGGCGGGACGCTGGCTGACACTTATGACGTCACCGGTAGTGAAGCTCCCGATTTCGAGGTTGCGTTGGAGATTGGTTGGGACATTATCGAAATGTATGGCAACGGCGATGCCATACCTTGTTATTACAAGGTTCGCGATGCAATCAACTACAAGCACTCTCCCGACCAGAGCGTCAAGGTTGAACTCTACAGCTTGTCGGGGCTTGCAGATCCGGTGTTCTCGGTACTCAATACAGTGGGCAGGCTTGGATGCTTCGACCGCTTGACGCCTCCGCTAGTCCCGGCGCCTTGGGTGGCAGTCCCTATTTTCATCAAGGACGACGTAGCTCTTCAAATCGGTGACCTCGTAGTTGTGCATGCGGCCAGGTACGCATTTGCCGATAACACTACCCCGTTAGATACCATGGAAACGACGCCTAGAGAGATATCGCGCAACGACATCGCGGATGGCTTCACCATCAACCTCTTGCTGGGGTTGTGGTTCAGGGACTTTACCGGGACCGGCGGTCGTGGTTGGGTAGGTGTGCGCTGGAGTATCTATCGCCCTGACACGACGGATCGCGGTACCTCGGATGAAGTTCAGGTGCAATGGGATTTCCGTGGTGCTTACCCACCACTGGGCACCTGTGTGCCAGATTCGACGCGAGCGCTCGGGTCGCTGTGATCCATGCATAACCCTGTTGGCCTCTTTTTGTGGGGCCACAGGGTTTTTTATTGCGGCTTGCTTAATCAACGCCAGGGTTGTGTCGAAGCTAGATGATCTACTCATAAGGAAAGTCCTACATAAAAAGGTAATTCCAATCCTTAGTCTTTGCGCCGTGGAAAACGGAAGGCCGGTCGATATGGCCTTCGGGTTCGAACTGGTACTTTTTCTGAGGTTCATTGGCAATGCACACGATTAATTCTTCTGACTTTAAACACTCCAAATTATCGGCAGCGATCAAGCTTATCGCTGTTGCCCCAATGTGTTTCCTGAGCGCTCAAACCCTGGCGCTGGAAGAACTGGACGGAACGACCAAAGACGTCTATCCAGTGACGTACGTTGATAACTTTCGGCTGAA
The DNA here is from genome assembly GCF_056688935.1 of Pseudomonas arvensis. Classification (NCBI taxonomy): domain Bacteria; kingdom Pseudomonadati; phylum Pseudomonadota; class Gammaproteobacteria; order Pseudomonadales; family Pseudomonadaceae; genus Pseudomonas; species Pseudomonas arvensis. Next base: position 1,559,546 of record NZ_CP162038.1, read on the forward strand.
AAACAACGCCACGCTGAATGTTCATAACGGTGGGACAGTGCGCGACATTCAGTCGGTTGGCTCGACGGTAAACCTGACAGGCGCACGGGTTTCATCCACTGCCAGTACCACCGCAGTGATACTGACCAACAGCACTGCACACATCAACAATACCCTTATCACCAGCACTCGTGCGGGCGGTCTGGACGTGGTTCGCAATCCGTCAACGCTCACGGGGTCCTTGGCAGAGGTCAGCAATAACAGTGAAATTCACGGCGCGACTTATGGTGCCAATGTAACTTCCTACAGCACCTTGAACCTCAATGACTCGAAACTGATAGGTGGTTCCCAGGCCGGGTTGATCCTTCGCGGTGGCGCGGCCAATGCGGTCAATAGTCAAATCATCGGTGCTACCGATGGCATCCGCATGACCCGCGAACACAGCACCGTCCCCAACTCGCCGGAACTGCGCTTGGAAGGTACACGTGTCGAGGGGCTGACAGGCTCTGCCATTGTGGTCGATACACCGATCACTGCTGAAATTGATGTCAATAACGGTTCTACCCTGATAGGCAATAACGGCAACTTGCTTGAGTTGAAAACCGGCGGCAACGCCAACATGCGCGTCAACAACAGCGCGCTGACCGGCAATATCCAAGTGGGCACCGGCAGCGTCCTGGACCTTAGCCTTGACAGTGCCATCATGAACGGCGACGTGATCAACAACGGTGGCACTGCCAGCGTCGGCTTGAACAACGGTTCGGTCTTGACGGGGCGACTGGAGAACGTCGACAAGCTGGCGATCAACAGCGACGCCACCTGGGTCATGGTCGACAACCAGCAGGTCGGCGACCTGTCCCTGAACGGCGGCAACATCAAGTTCGGCGATACGGGGCACTTCTACCAACTCGACGTAGAAAACCTGTCGGGGAACGGCACCTTCCTCATGAGCGTGGACTTTTCCACCCTGAAGGGCGACTTCCTCAACGTCACCGGCACATCTGCGGGCGAGCACCAACTGTTGATCGCCAGCAGCGGCGCAGACCCCTTGGGCGATGACCGTTTGCACGTGGTACATACCGCGGATGGCGTTGCCAAGTTCAGCCTGCTGGGTGATCGCGTGGACGTGGGGACTTACTCCTACAGCCTGATCGATGACAACGAGAGCAAGGACTGGTACCTCGACCCGGACAGCAAAGTGATCAGCCCGAGCACCAACTCCGTGCTTGCGTTGTTCAATGCGGCGCCAAGTGTACTGCTGGGTGAAATGACCACCCTGCGTACCCGCATGGGCGAATTGCGCTTCAGCGACGGCAAATCCGCAGGCCTGTGGACTCGCGCATACGGCAACAAATACGAAGTGTCCAACGACAAGACGGGCTTGGGTTATAACCAGTCGCAACGTGGTTTTACCCTCGGTGCCGACGCGCCGGTAGAGGGCGGCGACGGCCAGTGGCTGATCGGTGCCATGGCGGGTCACAGCACCTCGGACCTGGACCTGAACCGTGGTAGCAGCGCCACCATCAACAGCTACTACGTGGGCGGTTATGCCACGTGGATGGATGCCGAGAGCGGCTTCTACTTTGACGGCGTGCTCAAGTTCAACCGCCTGCACAGCGAGTCCAAGGTGGCGATGAGCGACGGCAAGAAAGCCAAGGGCAACTACACGCAAAACGCGATGGGCGCGTCGGCGGAAGTCGGTCGCCATATCAGCCTGGACGACGGTTATTTCGTCGAACCGTATGGTCAGTTGGCGGCGGTGATTACCCAGGCCCAAAGCTACACGCTGGACAATGGCCTGGACGCCAAGGGCGACCGTTCAAGCTCGGTCATCGGTGAAATCGGTACAACGGTGGGGCGCAATATTCAGTTGGAAAGCGGCGGGGTGTTGCAGCCGTACCTGAAGGCGGCGGTGGCCCACGAGTTCGACCAGAGCAATAAGGTGTTCGTCAACGACAACGCGTTCAACAACGACCTGTCGGGTTCGCGCCTGAAGCTGGGGGCGGGTGTGGCGATGTCGGTGTCGCAGAACCTGAAGTTGCATGCGGATGTTGAGCGCAGCACCGGGAAGAACATCAAGCAGCCTTATGGGGTGAATGTGGGGTTGCGGTACGATTTCTAAGTCGGTGAGTCCAGGGATTGGTGGCCGTTAAACTATACCGGTAATAAAAAATGCCCCCGCTCGAAAGAGCGGGGGCATTTTTTATGGCTTACAGGCTGACGATAATGACATTGTTATTTCCGGAATTGGCAACGTATGCCACCGCGCCATCAGAGCTGATAACAATTTCTTTTGGACGATCCAGCGGGTGGGTAGTGGTATTGACTTCTCCAGTGATGAGTCGGGTGGCCGTATCGATGATTTTTATCGAGTTGTCTGCGTTTAGGCACATGTACGCTTTATCGCCGTTTGGTGTGAATGCTATTCCCCAAGGCTGAGGCAAGTTTTCGAGTTTCTTGATCAGCGAGGGAGGGGTGGTCGTTGTTGAAAGTATATTCAGGCTGCCATTGGTAGGCGCCGAACTCCTAAAGGTTGTCACATAGAGGACTTCTTCAGTAGGGCTGTAGGCAATACCGTAAGAATTTGTAGTTCCATTGAGATAACTGCCTAAAAGCGTGCCGTCAGATTGATTGAACTCATTTACATAGTTACCCGTCGTGTAAACTCGACTGCCAGAACGGTTAGTGGTAACCGCATTTGCATAAGTGTTGTTGTTGGAAAGATTTCTTGCGTATGTGTTAGTTGAAGTGTCGATTTCTTGTGTATAGCGATGGTTTTCATTAATTACATATAGACGTGAACCTGTAGGGTTTAGGCGTATCGCTAAACAATTAGTAAATCCACCCATGGCTTTGATTGTCTGGAAGTTCTTAGTCTCAATGGCAAGCGTCAAATTCGTTTCAACGGAGACATACAAGGTTTGGCCATTCGGATGAATGGCTATGCCGCGAGGTGCCGCTGCAAGCGAGATCGTGCGTGTCACTTTACGTGTAGCGGTATCGATGACTGAAACCGTTTTACTGCCATAGTTGGCCACATAGAGGGTCGAATTGTCGGAACTCAACGCAAGGTTGTTGGGCGTGTTGCCCACCGCGATTGCCCCGTCCACCACCCCCGAAGCCCTCTTGACCCGATACGGCGGCGAAATCTCCAACGGCCTCGCCGAAGACTTGTAACCCGTGCCATCCAGCGACACCAGTACCTGCACTTCCAGCGTGTCGCCTTCATGCAGGCTGCGCAGGTAATTGGCCGGTATCGGCATGCTGATCCGCCGGGCGTTGAACTCTTCGTTACTGACGGGCAGGCTTATGCGCAGCGCATAATTGCTGCTGCTGAGCAGATCAATCCACACCGCCTGCCCCAGCCGCATGAACGGCCAGCCGTCCACCCGCACGGTGTAAGCCTTGTTGGTTTCAACCTGGCCCCCCACCGCTTCTGGAATCCGTACCAGATCCAGCTCCTGCGCCGGCAGGTCTTGCACCTCCAGGGTCAGCTCTTTTGAGGGGGTTGAGGCATGGTCGCGTATCACCTCATAAAATACCTGGCAGTTCATGCCGAGATTGGCGCCGACAAAGCGGTTGGAGACGGTAAAGCTGACATAGTTTTCCCCCTGCTCCGGGATACCGGGTTTGCTTGGAATATCCGGTGTGCCGAGCCCCGCAGCGCCGATGATGCGCACCTTGATCTGATCGCTGGGCAGCATCGGGCTGTAGCTCACCCGGATCGTCACCACTTCCGGCCGTGGCGGCAGCACATGCTCGGGGTTCAGACGCGTCAGGGTCGGCGTGATCACTGTGCCTTCCAGCACCAGCGGCACGTGCAGGTTCAAGGCCGCCCCCACCGTGATTACCACTTCAAAGGAGAACAACGTGCGTTGGCCTGGTACTTCTACGGTGTAGTAAAGCCTGCCCGTGCCGTTCAAATTGGCGATCACGTAAACCCGTGGGATGATGAAAGGCAGGTCCCGGCCGAACCAGTTACTGTTGATCGAGAATTCGTTGGGCGGAGCACTGCCGCCGGCGGCGCTGCCTTCGAAATGCAGGGTAACCCTGGCGCCGAGCACAAACGCAGCGTGGCGGGTGACGGTGACATTCAGATCGCCGCGCTGAGTGTCCGGATCGAACACGTAGTGCGGTGGCAGCGCCTGGCGTGGCACGGGAGCCGGCAGTGAGGCCTGAAAGTCGCCGACATCAAGGGCAAGCGATTTCGACTGTGGTCGTTCCGCCGCGTCATTGACCTTGTAGGACAGCCGGAGACTTCCGCCTTCCAACTGGGCAATGTCGCCATTGGGGCCGTTGGGCAACTCAAAGTAAATGTCGCCGTTGCCGGCGCGCTCAGTGCGCTCGTCGTAGTAAGGGTTCCCGTTGGCATAGGCGCCTTCCAGCAACAGGGTGATGCGATCCTGGGGGTCCTGCCCGGGGTAGGCCAAGATATGCACGAACACCGGATTGATTGTTGGCGGCAGTACCCCGCCGATAGCATCGGGCACGAGTGGCGCGGGCAAACTGGTGTCGATGGGGGTGCCGATGATATTGATTAGTGTGCTCTCGGAGTTGCGAGGCAGTACATCGGTCCGAAGGCGCTGATAAGTGATCTGGATCCGGCCGCCGACCAAAGGCTGGATATCGGCATTGGGCCACTCGATATTGGCGAACATCACCGTGGTGGAGGTGACGGTGAAATTGTAGAAGTTGGTGATGCGTACACCGCCCTGTGTCAGCCCAATGACCCGCACACGGATGATGTCATCGACCAGGTAGCCCCAGCCGCGGACTGGCACAGTAATCTTGGCATTGGTGCCGTTGAGCTTGTCGTAGTTGAGAGCGTCATTGCCATGACCATCGTCCTCAGACTCAAAAATGAAGGCGGCCGGCAAGAAGGGTTCGGTCGAATCATCCAGTCGCACCTCAATCACCTGCGCCGGGGAAAACCCATCGGAGGCGTTGCCCACTTCGTCGACCACATTGTATTCACAGACGTGCACGCCACTGCCGACCTGTGGCCAGATACCTGGGTTGACGAGTACCGTGATGGGATCCCGGCCCGAGGCTTCGAACTCGGTGACGCTGTGCTCGACAATGACCCCGCCAATGCTCAAGCGAATACGATCGCGCACTTTGCGATGGTTGACCGCTGGCAGCGCTCGGTTGGCGGGGTAAAAGTCGATAAGGACCTCTATGGGCGAGCCTGCGTTGTCCTTGTCCACCCCAAAGTCGATGATTTCCTGAGGGAAGCGCGGCAACTTCAGGTTTTCGTTCTCTGGCGTGCTGGCAATCGGGTTACGCCCGCCGGGCAGTTCACTGTCAACCAGGAGATTGAAACGCTTGGTTTCTTCGGTTCCACCCCCAATGCGCGTGACAAAGGCCTGTAGCGTATTGCCGGCCTCGTGCAAAAAAGCGCCGCTGGGTGCAAACAGGATGATTTGCTTGCTGTTTGCTGCTTCGTCGTCAGTGACGGTATGAAAGTCGACCCGGATATTATGGAGCCGAAGCTCAATGAAGTCGCCTTCGGACTGGCCAAGATAGGGCAGCAGGATACAGATCACCCCTATGGCGGCGACATCCAGCGCGGCGCGATTAAGCCCGCCATCGTAGCCCACTACCGGGTTGCTCAGGGTTGGCAGATAAAGGGGCAGGTCAGAAAACGGTACGCTGGCAAAGGACGCCGGTGTCAGAAGTGCATCGGCGGGTTGGGGAAGGGTAAACCCCTCGCGGCGCAAATCATCGGATTGTGATGAGGACGGCGTAGCGGGCGTTTTCACGAGCAACAGCGCGGGGTTGATGTCTTGATTCATGGTCGCAATCCTGTGTGAACCGTACGAAAGGCGACCGCGAAGTGAGGGGGCCGCCAGAGGATTCAATACCCTGCGACCCGACGTTGACTAGCTGTGAGAAATGACAGTGGCGACGAGTGGTCAGTGGCCCAGGACGGGCCACTTGAACCGGTGAATCGTAAGATGCAGGGCTGTTTTTTTTCGGGTGAAACAAACGCGTTAAATGTCGACGATTAATACGGTGTTGCTGGCCGTATTAGCGACAAACATCCTCGTACCGTCGGCGGCGGTGACCTCCAATCGCTGGCAGTTGCCATGGTCGGCTGCGGTACTCGACACCATCAACAACTACTCAGCGGACGGATAGGCCACCTGGTTTTTAAGGGCACCATTGAAAAAATGCCCCGCACAGCGAAGTGCGGAGCATTTTTTGCTGGGCCCTGAAGCTTATGTACTGATGACAGTGACAGAGTTGCCATCATAGTTGGCGACATAGAGTGTGGAGCCGTCTGGGCTGATAGCGACCCCGAACGGGCTATTGAGCCCTTCCACTGCATCAATGACGGTTTCTTCATCGGTGTTTATGATTTTCAGGCTGTTATTACTGAAGTCCGAGACATAGGCGAATGGTTGTGTGGGGTGCATGACAATGCCGCTGGGATTGTTGAAACCCGTAAGGGTGTTACGGATGACGTTCGTCCCCGTATTCACAATATGAATGTTATGGGCATCTGTGTTCGCTACGTACAGTGTTGGCTTGGCACTTACGTTGTGAGGGCTGTAAGCCATTTCACGAGCGCGATTGAAACCCGCCAAGGATCCCACGGCGGTATTGCTTGGCTGGTCGACGGTGTATACGCGGGTGTTTGCCCCCACATAAATGCGAGAATTACTGGGGTTTAGCGTCACTGAAAAAGCGTACGAGTACCCGAGTGTGTACAGGCGCGCACCGGAGGAAGTGTCGTGTGTATACAGCGCATTGGAATCGTAGCTAGTAACATATAAGCGCGTTCCCAGCGTATTCAAAGCAAGTGCGTAAGGACCAGCCAAACCCGTTATTTGGTTGATAAATGCATAGCTGGTAGTGTTGATAACGGTAACTTGTTTCGTGCCCAAGTTGCTTACATACAGGATGCCGCCGTTGGGACTGATAGCCATGGCGTATGGTCTGCTCAGACCGGTAATGGTATAAATAACTTGATAGGTGGCCGTCGAAATCACTGACACCGAATGAGAGGTCAAATTGGCAACGTAAACGCGACTGCCATCGGGGCTGACGACCAGTCTTGCCGGTGCGCCCCCTACATTGACATGGGCAATGATCCCCGCCTGTCTTTTAATCGAATAGGACGGTTTGCCCAATTGTACGGCGGTGTTCCTGTCACCGAAACCGTCCATTGAAACCAGTGTTTTAACCCGAATTTGGCTGCCATTGGGCCGCGAGCGCAGGTACGTGCCAGGGATGATTTGCACGATTTTCTTCGCGCTCGACTCTGCGGGCGTTAGCGGGTCGCCATTACGCAGCACATAGTCTGGCGTACCATCGTCATGTTCGAAGATGATCCAAACGGGCTGCCCTGTCGTCATGAAGGTATAGGCCAGCACCTGCACGGTATTGTTGGCATTGGCATCGACTTGGCCCGCGTGGGCTTCGGGGATGGTCACCACATTTATCACGGAATCGGGAAGCGGTTCTACCTGTACAGTCAGGGGGTCTGAAGGGAGAATTGAATTGCCTCGTTTCACTTCATAGTCGATTGTAAACGTCTCGCCCAAATGCGCGGCGATGACCGGATTTCGTAAGTCGAAGTCCACATAACCTAATGCGGCATTTCCAAGCTTCGCAGGGATGTGTGGGCTACCCAGTCCCATTTTACCTTTGATATAGGGCTGAATTTGATCGGTATTCTGCATGTTATAGGTCACGCGAATCGTGCCGACGGGTGGGTTTACGAAGTGCAACGGGAATACACTGACACTGACGCCTGGCACAATGACCGTTGATTCGAGCACTCCGGGTGCGGACAGTTGGATGGCCGCACCAACGCGCATCTCTACAGCATGAGACAACCGGGTTCGTTCATTGGGTTTAGTGAGTGTGTAGTAAATCGTCGCTGAACGATCCAGGTTTTGCAGAACCACATACCGGGCTACGTCAAAATACAGGTCAGTATTTTCCCACGTCTGGGTAATTGGATGAGGAATGGTCGTGCTGCCTCCTGCCGCTTTGCCCACAAAGTACAGGGTGACGGTACTGCCCAGGGTGAAGAGCGGGTTGGCTCTTACTATGATGGATGCACCAAACAAACTTTTACTGGGGTCAAAAATATAGTCGGGTGCCGGTGCTTCTTCAATGTGCACCACGCGCAATGTCGCCACCAAATTACCGACATCAACTTTCGCATCTTGGGATTTGCGCGAGCCTTGGTCATTGACAACCGTATAATGAAATTGCAGGTCACCGCCCTCTAGCCCGGCAATCTCCCCTTCCGGGCCATTGATCACGTTAATGATAATGTTGCCGGTGCCCGGCCGCCTTGGCCCGATGCGACGATAATAAGCTGTGCCATTGGCATAGGTACCAATCAGGTGGAGGTACACGGCGTCAAGCGAGTCTTGGCCGGGATAGGGAGCGATTACGAATGTCGCTGCAACTACATCAGCGGGTAAATTGCCATCTGGCGCTTGAAGAATACTAGCGGGCGCAAGGCCTACGGGAGTGCCCTTACCTATAACCTCTAAAATGCATATGTCCGAAGGTCGGTCCGGTGTGACCCCCGTACGAACACGGCGGTAGGACAAACGCAACGTCCCGTTTACGAGCCCGACTAAATGTGCGTTTGGTAGCACAACTTGTGCATCTAAAAAAATGGATTTGACCTCGTACCGATATTCGGTTTTGGTAATAACCCCATCATAGGCAACACCCTGCATAGTGATAATAAGTGTGTCGTCAATCTTATAGTCTTTGTTTCTAATGTAGACGCCGATGGTAGCGTTTCGTCCTTCAAGCAGGTCTACATCCAATCTTCCATGATTATCAAGTTCATAAATAAACGGCGCATCCAACGGCAGTGGTCCGCCGCCAACGAACGACATGAGCATTTGAATGGGCGACTGTGAGTCCATCACGTTGTTGGCTTCGTCGTAAACAGTGTACTCAGCAATGACGCCCCCGTCGCCGAGCTGGCTGAGAAAGCCTGCATAAAGCGTCATTACAATCGGCGCATCGCCGGCGGCCTCGTACTCCGTCACGATATGCCTTTGAATATGGCCGTTTAATCGAAGAACAATTTGGTCTCGGGCTTTACGCTTGTAATTCGGTGAAAGCCCCGAGCGATTCGGATAGTTGTTGATGGTGACTTTGACGCCTGTCACCAGATCGTCGGGGCGTATCCCGTTATCGAGAATACGTTGTTCGAAAATAGGTTTATCAACGTAGTCGTGGTAGGGCGTTGCGATCGAAGGGTTCGGACCTGCCGGTAATTCATTATCGATGAATACCTTTATTTTAGAACTTTCCTCATATCCGCCACCGACGCGGGTTACCTTGAAAAACACATTGTCGACAGCACCATAATTCAACCATACGGGAGGGACGTACAGTGCGATTGCAAGTCCATTGGCGGCTTGAATATCACTGATTACTACTGAATCAACCGGGATGACCGGGTCCCCGAAAAATACCTCGACGAAGTCAAACTCCTGCATACCCAAATAGGGGCGCAATACCACCAACAAGCCTTTTTCAGGCGTAACGTTCAGGGCAGCCCTATTCAACGCCCCGGCGTAACCCTGATAGGGGGTTGTGAGATTGGGAATATCCATTACCAATTGACTGAAGAATACCGGATCCAATCGTTCAGGCTGACTCAGGTCAATGTCATAGACATCTTCATTTTCGGACAGCGGTGCGTAAGGTGAGATGGGAACGATATCGAATGCCATGGTTGAAAACCCTCGGACAATTGAGTGAAAGCCTCGGCCCGAACTCAACATGATGGGAGGGGGCAGGACCTGAGTTCATTCAGCATCACGAGGAACTGTTCGGATACCTGTGAGAAATAACAGTGCCGACGAATGGTCAGTGGCCCAGGACGGGCCACTTGAAACAGAGGGGTCAGGGCTGACGGTTCCAATGCCGAAATAACGGCTCCGCCAGAAACAACACAAACAACAACCGCATCACCTGCATCGCCGTCACCAGCGGCACCGACAGTTGCAGGGTTTCGGCCGTGAGGCTCATCTCGGCAATGCCGCCGGGCATCATGCCCAGGGTCAACGAGCGCAGGTCCAGATGGGTGAGGGCGCTCAAGCCCACCGCCGCCAGCGTCGCCAGCGCCATGGTCAGCGCGGTGCCGATCAGGGTGCGCGCCATGAACGACGGAGCGCGCCGGAAGAACTGACGGTTGAAGTGGCAGCCTAAACCGCTGCCGATCAGCCATTGGCCGATCTGGCTGCCGCCGTCAGGCAAACCGATATGCAGATCCCACACCACGCTGGCGGTGGCACTCACCAGCAACGGCCCGAACAACCACGGGTTTGGCTGACGCAAGCGCTGCCATCCCCAGGCTACCAGCGCACCGACTGGAAACAGCAACGCCAGCCAGGCCCAACTTACCGGCGCCGGATGAAACTGCGGCGCACCGCCCTCCAGCAAGTACTTGAAGATCGCCGGCACACACAACACCACCACCAGCACCCGCAGGCTCTGGCCCGCCGCGACACGGCTGAGCACCGCGCCATTGCGGGCGCCGAGGTTGACCATCTCGCCGGAACCGCCCGGCATGCTGGAGAAAAACGCAGTGGCGCGGTCTTCACCGCTGCGGCGCATCAGCCACACGCCGACCACGCTCGACAGGCTGGTGACCAGCGCGCCGAAGAAGATCAGGCCGAAGTGGCTCATCACCTGTTCGATCACCACCGGGGTGAAGTGCAGGCCGATACCGATGCCCACCACCCATTGGCCGCATTTGCGCCCGCCGGGAATCTCGGCCAACTGCCAAGGCGTGAGACAACGCACCAGGATGATCGCCAGCAACGAGCCGACCATGTACGGCAACGGCCAGCCGACGAGGCTGGCCAGGTAACCGCCGGCCAGGCCGACCAGCGGTGTTCCCCACCAATGTCTGAAGGTGACCTCAGACATCGGCCACGGCACGACGCTGTTGCGCACGTTTGCGCCAGATACGCAGCAACGGTACGAGCAGCATGATGGCGGTCAGTACCCAGACACCAAAGGTGATCGGGCTCGACCAGAGGATTTCCAGCGCACCGTTGGAGATCGACAGGGCACGGCGCAGGTTCTGCTCCATCAGGCCACCGAGGATAAAGCCCAGCAGCAGCGGCGACAGTGGGAAGTCCAGCTTGCGCAGGATGTAGCCGAAGATGCCGATGGCGATCATCAGGAACAGATCGAAGGTGGTGGCATGCACCGCGTAGACGCCAATCGCGGTGATGATGGCGATCACCGGCACCAGCGCCCAGTTCGGCACGGCAAGAATGCGTGTGAAGATGCGGATCATCGGGATGTTGAGGATCACCAGCATGATGTTGGCGATAAACAACGACGCGATCAGGCCCCAGACGATGTCCGGTTGCTGTTGGAACAGCAGCGGGCCTGGCGTGATGTTGTACAGCGACAGTGCGCCGATCATCACCGCTGTCGTGCCCGATCCGGGTACGCCGAGGGTCAGCATCGGCACCATGGCGCCGCAGACCGACGCGCCGATCGCGGTTTCCGGCGCGGCCAGGCCGCGCATGTCGCCTTGGCCGAACTTGCCGCTGGCCCCTGCGATACGTTTCTCGGTCATGTAGGCAACGGCTGAAGCCATGGTCGCGCCGGCGCCTGGCAAGACGCCAATGATGAAGCCCGACACGCCGCACCGCAGGTTCACGGTCAACACCGACAAGGCTTCCTTGGCGTTGAACATCATGCGTCCGGTGGCTTTCACCGCTTCCTGGCCGCGATGGGTTTTCTCCAGCAGCAGCAGGATCTCACTGATCGAGAACAGGCCCAGTACCAGCACCACGAACTGGATGCCGTCGGTCAGATGGATGTTGTCACCGGTAAAGCGGTACACGCCACTGTTGGCATCGATGCCGACACACGCCAGGAACAGGCCGATCAGCGCCGAGACAAACGTCTTCAGCGGTTTGTCACCGGCCATGCCGCCCAGGCAGACAATCGCAAACACCATAAGGACGAAATATTCCGCCGGGCCGAAAGCAATCGCCCACTTGGCCAGCAGCGGGGCGAACAGCACCATCCCGCAGGTGGCGATAAACGCACCGATGAACGAACTCCATGCCGACAACGACAGCGCCACGCCCGCCAGGCCTTTACGGGCCATCGGGTAGCCGTCGAGGGTGGTCATCACGGTGGAGGCTTCGCCCGGGATGTTCAGCAGGATCGAGCTGATACGGCCGCCGTATTCGCAGCCCAGGTACACGGCCGCCAGCAGGATCAGCGCCGATTCCGGCGGCAGGCCCAGGGCAAACGCGATAGGGATCAACAACGCCACGCCGTTGATCGGGCCCAGGCCCGGCAACAGGCCGACCACCGTGCCGATCAAGGTGCCGCACAACGCGGTCACCAGGTTGTAGGGGCTCAGCGCGATGCCGAAGCCCTGGCCCAAATAGCCAAAAGTATCCATATCAGTTCTCCAGAACGTCGAGCAGACCGAGGGGCAGCGGTACGTCCATGGTTTTATCGAACAGCAGATAAAGACCGACGCTCATCAATGTGATGATCACCGCACCGGGCAGCCAGCGGCCGCCATACAGCCGTGCCATCGGAATGCCAATCAGCATGCTGCTGAGGATGAAACCCAAGGATTCGAAAGTGCCGGCAAACACCAGCAACAAGGCCACGCAGATCCCGATCTTGATCAGGGTGGGTCGGTCCAGCGCGGGTTCATCGTCGGTGTGTTTGGTCGGTTGCGGACGAATCAGCATGTAAACCAGTGCCAGGCCCATCAGCCCGAGCAGCAGCAATGGGAAGGCCCTTGGGCCTACGGGCTCGTAGGAAAAAGCCGCCTGATACGGCCAGGCCATCAGCGCCAGGCCGACACAGGCCAGTAACAGCACGGCCGCGAAAATGCGTTGTAAGAGCATGGGAAACTCCTGAGCCACGTCTGTGCTCTGCACAGACGTGGCTGCGCGAACAGGGGGTCGATTACTGGATCAGGCCGAACTCTTTGGCCAACACTTTGTAGTCAGCCACCTGTTTCTTCACGTAGGTGTCCAGCTCCGGGCCGGTCATGGCGAACGGGAACAGCTCGCGCTGGTCGCGCAGCTTGGCGAACTCTTCGGAGGCCAGCAGTTTGTCGAACGCGTCTTTCCACCAGGCGTAGTCGGCATCGCTGACTTTTGGCCCGAGGTAGAAGCCGCGCACCACTGGCCAGACGATGTCGTAGCCTTGCTCCTTGGCGGTCGGAATGTCCTTCATTTCCGGCTCGTCCAGGCGCTTCTCGGAGAACACCGCCAGCAGGCGCATGTCGCCACTCAGGATGTGCGGCATGGAGTCGGAGATGTCGGTACTGCCCACCTGGATGTGACCACCGAGCAGGGCCGTAGCGATTTCGCCGCCGCCTTCGAGGGCCACATACCGCAGCTCGCGGGGGTTGATCCCGGCAGCCTTGGCGATCAGGGCGGTTTGCATCCAGTCCTGGCTGCCGACGGTGCCGCCGGAACCGATCACCACGCTGCCCGGATCTTTCTTCAAAGCTTTTACGAGATCGTCGAGGGTCTTGTAGGGCGAATCACTTTTCACTGCGATAGCCCCGTAGCTGGTGCCCACGGCTGCCAACCAACGCACGGCGCTTTCATCAAAACGACCGAACTTGCCTTGTGCCAGGTTCAACAGCGAACCGCTGGACCAGGCCACCAGAGTGCCCGCATCGGCAGGGCGCTGGGCGACCACCGCGTTGTAAGCCACCGCACCCACGCCGCCAGGCATATAGGTCACGCGCATCGGCTTGCTCAGTAACTTCTGGTTGACCAGCGCGCTTTGCGCCAGTTTGCAGGTCAGGTCAAAACCACCGCCGGGGGAGGCCGGGGCGATGCATTCCGGGCGCTTGGGTTCATCGGCGGCCAACAGTTGGCCGGCAAACAGCATGCAGCCGGCGGCGAGGGCAAACTTACGCAGTGAAGGGGTCATGGTTATCTCCGTCTTTTTTTGTTGTGAGGTTCTACTGCCTGAGCACCCTTACCAAAGGGCAACGCTGTAGCTGATCAGTACGCGCATTTCATCCGCGTCACGGGCCGAATAGTTGGAGCGGTAGGTGGCGTTGCGCAGGCGTACGGCAACGTCTTTGAACGTACCGGTTTGCACCACGTACTTGATCTCGGTGTTGCGCTCCCACTCTTTGCCGGTTTCGCCGTTCTTGAGCTTGATGTTGTCACCCGACAGGTAACGGCTCATGAAACTCAGGCCGGGAATGCCCAGCTTGGCGAAGTCGTAGTCATAGCGCGCCTGCCAGGAACGCTCGTCGGCACCGGCAAAGTCGTTGATCTGAACGAAGTTGACCAGGTACGGGTCACTGCCATCCACATACGGGAAGGCGCTGTCGCCGGACATGTGCTGGTAGCCGGCGCTGAGCTTATGGCCATTGAGGGCATAGCTGAACAGGCCGTTGAGAGAGGTGTTGTCGATCTTGCCGCCACGGGCGGCACCCGTGTCATCACTGATGGCCAGGCGCAGGTCGGTGGCGAAGGTGCCGGGGCCCATCGGGCGTGCGGCTACCAGGCCGAGGAAGTGCTGGCGGTACACGTCGTCGAGTTGGGCGAAGTGGTAGCTGCCGGTGATCTTGTCGGCAAACTTGTAGTCCACGCCACCGAAGTTGAAGTGCTTGCCGGTGGCGCCACTGAGGAAGCGGCTGTTCTTGTTGTTGAGGGCGATGTCCTCGTAGTTGCTGTCGTCGCGGTCCTTGGCTTTGTCCAGGCGGCCGCCGGTGAACGTCAGGTTCTTGAATTCCCTGGAGGTCAGCAGGCCACCGTTGAACGTCTGCGGCAGGATGCGGCCGTCGTTGGGCTTGAGGATCGGCAGTTCAGGCATCAGCGAGCCGATCTTCAACTCGGTGGCGGAGATCTTCACCTTGCCGGTCAAACCCAGCTTGGAATACTCATCGGCGGCGCGACCATCGTCATGGGTCGGCAGCAGGCCGGTGCCGGTGCGGTCGGGGCTGGAGTCGAGCTTGACCCCGAGCATGCCCAGCGCATCCACGCCAAAACCGACGGTGCCGTCGGTGTAGCCTGATTGCAGGTTGAGCATGAAGCCCTGGGCCCATTCGTCGCGCTTGGATTGCTGCGCACTGGTGCCATCGCGAAAGTCGCGGTTGAAGTACATGTTGCGGGTTTCCAGAGTCGCGCTGCTGTCTTCGAAGAAGGCAGCCTGGCTAAGCGGCGAAAAGCCGGCAAGGGCCGCGGCACTGGCAAGGGCGGTGTGGGTCAGGCGGGAAAAACGAACAGGCGGGCAAGCCTGGGGCTGGGTCGACAGCATCGTGGTGCACTCCGTTATTGTTCTTATTCTGGCGAAAACGCATCGAGGCGTTTTTCGGGCGCTACGGTTGAGGTAGCTGGGCAGGCAGGGCCTACCGTGTCTGGATGCTAAAGGGCGAAGCTTTCACTAACCTTTCAACTGCCTTTCAATGTTTTCGGGCTTCACAGGGCAGGCGGCGCCTGTAAACTGCCCGCCAAGGCGTGGCATCGACCACCCATGAACGAGGTAGAAATCCATGCGTGTCCTCCTGGTTGAAGACCATCTGCAACTTGCCGAAAGTGTCGCCCAGGCGCTCAAGAGCACGGGTTTGACCGTCGATGTACTGCACGATGGCGTGGCCGCAGACCTGGCCTTGAGCAGCGAGGAATACGCGGCGGTGATCCTTGATGTGGGGCTGCCGCGCATGGACGGTTTCGAGGTGCTGGCCCGTCTGCGCGCCCGTGGAAAAAATCTGCCGGTGCTGATGCTGACCGCCCGCAGCGATGTGAAAGACCGCGTGCATGGCCTCAATCTGGGCGCCGATGACTACCTCGCCAAACCTTTCGAATTGACGGAGCTGGAAGCACGGGTCAAGGCACTGCTGCGCCGCAGTGTGCTGGGCGGCGAGCGCCAGCAGGCCTGTGGCGTGCTGGTGTACGACCTCGATACGCGGCGCTTCACCGTGGGCGGCGAGCTGATGACCCTGACCTCCCGCGAGCAAGCCGTGCTCGAAGCGTTGATCGCCCGGCCCGGCCGGGTGATGAGCAAGGAGCAACTCGCGTCCCAGGTGTTCGGCCTGGACGAAGAGGCCAGCCCGGATGCTATCGAAATCTACGTGCATCGCCTGCGCAAGAAACTCGATGGCCAGCCCATCGCCATCGTGACCTTCCGAGGCCTCGGCTACCTGCTGGAAGCCCGCGATGCATAAGCCCAGCAGCCTGCGCTGGCGCCTGTTGTGGAACCTGGCGCTGTTGCTGGTGCTGCTGATGCTGGCCAGCGGCATGAGCGCCTATTGGAACGGTCGCGAAGCCGCCGACACCGCGTACGACCGCACGCTCCTGGCCTCGGCGCGGACCATCGCCGCTGGGCTGACCCAAGTCGACGGTACCCTCAGCGCCAACGTGCCCTATGTGGCCTTGGACACCTTCGCCTACGACAGCGCCGGGCGTATCTATTACCAGGTCAATGACATCGACCAGAAGCTGATCTCCGGTTACGAGAACCTGCCCGGCCCGCCGCCTGGCACGCCGCGCACCGATGACTATCCGGCGCTTGCGCGGTTTTACAACGCCATGTATCTGGGCCAGGAGGTGCGCGTGGTCAGCCTGCTCAAGGCTGTCTCGGAGCCGAACATGAACGGCATGGCGGAAATCCGCGTGGCCGAAACCGACGAAGCCCGCGTGAGCATGGCCCGCAGCCTGATGGCCGACACCTTGCTGCGCCTGGGCATGCTGGCCATTGGCGCGTTGCTGTTGGTGTGGTTTGCCGTGAGTGCGGCGCTGCGCCCGTTGGAGCGCCTGCGCACGGCAGTCGAAGAGCGCCAGCCCGACGACTTACGGCCATTGCCGCTGGTGGAAGTGCAGCACGAGTTCGGCCCGCTGGTGCGTTCCCTCAATCACTTTACTGAACGCCTGCGCGGGCAGTTCGAACGCCAGGCGCAGTTTATCGCCGACGCCTCCCACGAACTGCGTACGCCTTTGGCGGCACTCAAGGCACGCCTGGAGCTCGGCCTGCGCGCCGAAGACCCGGTGACCTGGCGCAGCACCCTGGAAACCGCAGCCCAAGGCACCGACCGTCTGACCCATTTGGCCAATCAATTACTGTCCCTGGCGCGTATCGAAAACGGCGCCCGAGCAATTGCCGAAGGTGGCGCGCAGTTGCTGGATTTGAGCCAGTTGGCCCGCGAGCTGGGCATGGCCATGGCGCCATTGGCCCATGCACGTGGTGTGGCGTTGGCGCTGGAGGCCGACGAGCCGGTGTGGTTGCGCGGCGAGCCGACGCTGCTGAACGAATTGCTGAGCAACCTGGTGGACAACGCCCTGGCCCACACGCCGCCGGGCGGCAACGTGATTCTGCGGGTGACGGCGCCGGCGGTATTGGAGGTGGAAGATGACGGCCCAGGTATTCCGCTGGATGAGCGCGACCGGGTGTTCGAGCGCTTCTACCGCCGCAGCCAGCAAGGCATGGGCTCCGGCCTGGGGCTGGCGATTGTCGGCGAAATCTGCCGCGCCCATCTGGCGCAGATCAGCCTGCACGATGGTGCGCAGGCGGGGTTGAAGGTGCGGGTGAGTTTTATCGCCGGTTGATCAATCGAACATCGAGCGGGCTTCATCCAGCTCTGCGCGCAGTTTTTCGCTGTAGGGGTCGACGCGCAGTTTCTTCATTGCCGGCACGTTGGAGACTTCTACCCTTGCCAAAGGGTGGTCGGTGCCGTGGTGGCAGTACAGCACGGCGATCTGCACCAGGTCGATGTAGTCGAGGCTGGCGGAGTCGCGCTCCAGGTTCAGGTACTGGCCCGGCAGTTTCGCCAGCATTTCCGGGAAGTCCCAGCCGCTGAGCAATTTGTCACCCAGTGCCGGGTGGATGCTGTCGATCACATGGTTGAGGCTGACCGGATCCGACAGCAGTTCGTAATGGTCTTCGGCGTAGGTCAGGATCGGCAGCACGCCGATCTGATGCACCAAGCCGCCCAGCGCAGCCTGGTCCGGCTTGAGCTGGCTGTGGCTGCGGCACAGGGCATAGCTGACGCCCGCCACTTCCAGGCTGCGGCGCCACACATCGCGCATTTTCTGTTCTACCGTTTCGGAGCGGGCATGGAAGATCTGTTCCATCACCAGGCCGATGGCCAGGTTGCTGCTGTAGTTGGTGCCCAGCCGGGTGATGGCGGTGTGCAGGTCGGTGACTTCCTGGGTGGCGCGCAACAGCGGACTGTTGACCACTTTGATCAGGCGCGCCGACAGCGCGGTGTCGCGACCGATGACTTTGCTCAAGTGGCTGATGCTGATTTCCGGGTCTTCAGCGGCCTGACGGATGTTCAGGGCCACTTCCGGCAATGTCGGCAGAACCAGGTCATCGTTGTTGATGGCCTTAACCAACGCCTGTTGGATTTTTTCCGCCAGTTTGTTCATTCATGCTCTCTAGGGTGCTGCAAAAAGGTACGGCGACTAACGCTGGATTTCTCGATCGCGGTCGAGAGTGTAAGGCAGCTCAAGCAGCTGCAAAACGGGGCCTTCCAGCGTGCCTAAGTGCACATCGCCACTATCGGCTGCTTCGGCTTGCAATACGGCCAGAAGTTCAATCACTTGGTCAGCTTTTGCGGCAATCACCACTTCGCCGATCGAGCTGTTGTGGCTGGGTGAAAACAGCGGGGTGCCTGGCTCGGGCATGTCAGCCGCGTTGAGGCTCAGGCGATACAAGCGACGCTTGAGTTTGCCCAGGTACTGCATGCGCGCGACGATTTCCTGGCCGGTGTAGCAACCTTTCTTGAAGCTCACGCCGCCCACCGCTTGCAGGTTGAGCATCTGCGGGATGAAGACTTCGCGGGTTTGCGGCATGACCTGGCCGATGCCGGCGCGGATCTGGCCGAGCAGCCATTCGTTCAAGTCGGCTTCCTTCAAGTGCGCGGCGAGTTGGCTGCGCACGGTGTCAGCTTGATCGGCAGGCACCCAGAGTTCGGCACGGGCTGGCGAGACGCGGATGGCGACCAGCGCTTCGGCACGCGCCACGCTGTCGGTCTCGGCCGGTAGCTCAAGGCCCAGGCTGCCAAGCGCCTGGTCAGCGTCCGATAGCCCGAAACGCACCCAGGCGGCGCTTTCGTCGGTGAGCTTGGACTTGGAGAACACTGCGTATTTCTTCAGGTCGGCCAGCTGTGGTTCCAGCAGCTCAGTGGCCATCGCCAGCAATACGCCGTCACCTTGCAGCAGGATGCGGAAGCTCGACTGCATGCGGCCTTTTTGTGTACAGCGCGCGCCGAGGCTGGCCTGGGTGTCGCTCAGGTAGTTGAGGTTGCAGGTGAGCTGGCCCTGCAGGAACTTGGCAGCGTCGGAACCGCGGACGGCCAGAACGCCTTCGTGGGACAGCGAGCAGAAAAAAGCGGAGTCAGCCATGGGTCATCGCAGGTCAAAAAGTCATGGGTGCATCATAGAGGGGCGCCCGGCAAATGGATAGTTTCCATATGGGGCGACCAAAGCCGACTGTTCCGGTGCCGTCGGGCCTGTATACTTGCGCTCTATTTGAGGAGCGCTCCATGGTCGAAGATGTAGAAATCAATCGCCTCTACTGGCACAGCCGTCGTGGCATGCTGGAACTGGATGTGTTGTTGGTGCCTTTCACCAAAGAGGTTTATGCGACGCTCAATCAGGTAGATCGCGCCCTTTATGTCCGTCTGCTGGAATGCGAAGATCAGGACATGTTCGGCTGGTTCATGGAACGCGCCGAATCGGAAGATCCTGAGCTGCAGCGTATGGTTCGGATTATTCTGGACCGTGTTCAGCCCAAGTAATCGCTATGAATGCCGCTGGCAGGCCTCACGGCTGTTGCTGGCGGCGTATGTGCTTGCCCAGCTGTTCGCGCTGGGCGCCTGTTTGATCCTCGATGTTCCCTTTGCTTTCCTTGGCGTGCTGGTGTGCCTGGCCCATGCGGCCTGGGTGCTGCCACGTCATATCCTCTTGACCCACCGCTCGTCGGTTGTTGGCCTGCGTCGTGATGAGGAGGGTTGGCAGTTGTTCAGTCATGAGCGGGGATGGCACAGCGTGCAGTTGCGCCCTGACAGCCTGGCGTTGCCGCTGATTGTCGTGTTGCGCTATCGGGTGCAGGGCGAGTGGTGGCTGCGTTCGGTCTGTGTGCCGCGGGATTCGCAGGTCGCCGATGTGCATCGGCGCCTGCGGGTACGCCTGAAGTTCAGCCGCCGTAGGTGGTTGGCACCAGAATAGTGTCGCGGGCCTCGGGCAACATCTGCGGATAGTCGAGGGTGTAATGCAGGCCCCGGCTTTCCTTGCGCTCCATGGCCGAGCGAATCATCAGTTCAGCGACCTGCGCCAGGTTGCGCAATTCGATCAGGTCACGACTGACTTTATAGTTGCTGTAGAACTCATCAATCTCATCGAGCAGCAAACGCACGCGGTGCTGAGCCCGTTGCAGGCGCTTGTTGGTGCGCACGATCCCCACGTAGTCCCACATGAAACGCCGCAGTTCGTCCCAGTTGTGGGCGATGATCACGTCTTCGTCAGAATCGGTGACCTGGCTGGCATCCCAGCGGGGCAGGGCGGCTGGCACGGGGATGCGCGGCAGTTGGTCGAGAATGTCCGCAGCGGCTGAGCGGGCATAAACAAAGCATTCGAGCAACGAGTTGCTGGCCATGCGGTTGGCGCCGTGCAGGCCGGTGAAGCTGGTTTCGCCGATCGCATACAGGCCGGGCACGTCGGTGCGGCCATGCTGGTCGACCATCACGCCGCCGCAGGTGTAGTGCGCGGCCGGCACCACGGGGATCGGGCCTTTGGTGATATCGATGTTGAACGCCAGGCAGCGCTCATAGACGGTGGGGAAGTGGGTCTTGATGAAGTCTTCCGGTTTGTGGCTGATGTCCAGGTATACGCAGTCGACGCCCAGGCGTTTCATCTCGTGGTCGATGGCGCGGGCCACGATATCCCGTGGGGCCAGTTCGGCACGTGGGTCGAAGCGCTGCATGAAGCGTTCGCCATTTGGCAGTTTAAGGTGTGCACCTTCTCCGCGCAGGGCTTCAGTGATCAGGAAACTCTTGGCCTGTGGGTGATACAGGCACGTCGGATGGAATTGATTGAATTCCAGGTTGGCGACCCGGCAGCCCGACCGCCAGGCCATGGCGATGCCGTCACCGCAAGCGCCGTCGGGGTTGCTGGTGTAGAGGTAGACTTTGGCCGCACCGCCCGAGGCGAGAATCGTGAAGCGTGCGCCATAGGTGTCGACTTCGCCGCTGGCGCGGTTGAGCACGTAGGCGCCGAGGCAGCGCTCGCCGTCCAGGCCCAGGCGTTTTTCGGTGATCAGGTCCACGGCGACGCGTTGCTCCAGCAATTCGATGTTGGGGCGCTGGCGAGCCTGGTCGAGCAGGGTCTTGAAGATCGCGGCACCGGTGGCGTCGGCGGCGTGGATGATGCGGCGGTGGCTGTGGCCGCCTTCGCGCGTGAGGTGGAATTCGAAGCCGCCGTCGTCACTGCTCGCGTGTTCGTCTCGGGTAAACGGCACGCCCTGGTCGATCAGCCATTGGATCGCCTCGCGGCTGTGCTCGACGGTAAAACGCACCGCGTCTTCGTTGCACAGGCCGCCGCCGGCGTTAAGGGTGTCTTCGACGTGGGATTGCACCGTATCGGTGTCATCCAGCACAGCGGCTACGCCGCCCTGGGCCCAGAATGTGGAGCCGTTGGCCAGGTCGCCTTTGCTCAGGACCGCAATGCGCAGATGGCTGGGAAGGGTCAGCGCAAGGCTCAATCCGGCCGCGCCGCTGCCGATCACCAGGACATCGTGTTGAAACTGTTGGCTCATTTGAAGGATTCCGCAAAAAGCGATCCAGAGGACAGGCGCAAACAGGACGCCTGGATCGGCGAATCAAAGGGTCACACGGGCCACTAGTATATAGAGGGGGGGAGCGGCACAATAGCCAGGCATTCGTGGCAATGTGAGATTACGGTGCACGGCTTGGGTAAAATCAGCTGGTTATTGAGGTGGGAACTTTTTGCATAAGCCCTGACTCAATAGCAGGTTGCCCGAAAGCTGGGAAACGTTGAGTTTATTGGCCCGTCGGGAGCATTGGACGCGTCAGAAAACCGGCGACAAGATTATTCGCGCAGCCGGCGTTACCCGCGCTGCGTTTTTCGTGCGTGCCAAATCAGTGCATGCCGGAAACTTGCTTGAAGGGGGAGAACTTTTGCGAAAAGTCCGAGTCTATGTTTGCAAGCCTGATCGTTTAGTTATGCAAGCCTCCTTCAAGTACAACGAGGAGTGTTCATGCTAACCCAGGAAGAGGATCAGCAGCTGGTCGAGCGCGTTCAACGCGGCGACAAGCGGGCATTTGATCTGCTAGTGCTGAAATACCAGCACAAAATTCTCGGGTTGATCGTGCGGTTTGTGCACGACACCCATGAAGCGCAGGACGTTGCACAAGAGGCCTTTATCAAGGCCTACCGTGCACTGGGCAATTTCCGCGGTGACAGTGCGTTTTATACGTGGCTGTACCGCATCGCCATCAACACGGCGAAGAACTATCTGGTGTCTCGCGGACGCCGCCCACCGGATAGTGATGTTAGTTCGGAAGATGCAGAATTTTACGATGGTGATCACGGCCTCAAAGATCTCGAGTCGCCGGAGCGTGCATTGCTGCGCGACGAAATTGAAGGCACCGTCCATCGCACTATTCAGCAATTGCCAGAAGATTTGCGTACAGCGTTAACTTTACGTGAATTCGATGGTCTGAGTTACGAAGACATTGCGAGCGTCATGCAGTGTCCGGTGGGGACTGTAAGGTCACGGATTTTCCGGGCCCGGGAAGCCATCGATAAAGCCTTGCAACCGTTGTTGCAAGAGAACTAAAGACAGCGGCGACAGCCAAGAGAGGAACCGCCATGAGTCGTGATGCCCTGCAGGAATCGCTGTCCGCAGTGATGGATAACGAAGCGGATGAACTGGAACTTCGTCGAGTGCTCAACGCATTTGATGATGCCGAAACCCGTGATACCTGGTCTCGTTACCAAGTCGCTCGGGCGGTGATGCACAAGGATCTTCTAATCCCTCGTCTGGATATTGCTGCGGCCGTTTCTGCTGCGCTGGCCGATGAAGCCGTTCCGGCAAAAGCTGCTCGTGGTCCTTGGCGTAGCCTCGGTCGCCTGGCAGTCGCTGCCTCGGTGACAGTTGCAGTGCTTGCCGGTGTTCGCCTGTACAACCAGGACGATATTGCTGGTGCCGAACTGGCCCAACAGACTCAGCAACCGGTCATGGCCGGTCCGCAAGTCAAAGGCCCAGCAGTACTGGCAGGCTACAAGGAAAGCTCGGACACCACCGGTCCTATGGCCAACGGTGTACTTCAAGGGCAATCCGGCTGGCAAGATCAGCGTCTTCCAGGTTACCTGCGCCAACACGCACAGGAATCGGCCCTGAAAGGCACTGAAAGCGCTCTGCCATACGCTCGCGCTGCAAGCCTGGAAAACCGCTAAACCGCTAGGGAGCATTATGCGCGCCATACCGCTCCTTACGCTGTTGCTCAGTGGTTGGTTTGCACTACCCGCCCATGCCGATGAAGCCCAAGACTGGCTGACTCGACTTGGGCGTGCCGAGCAGAAACAAAGCTTTGAAGGTACGTTCGTCTACGAGCGTAACGGCAGTTTTTCCACTCATGACATCTGGCATCGCGTCCAGAATGGTCAGGTCCGCGAGCGGCTTTTGCAGCTTGATGGTTCTGCACAGGAAGTTGTGCGAGTGGATGGTCATACCCGATGTGTCAGCGGCACGCTGGTCGCCGGCCTTGGCAATTCGCCTGATGCCCCTTCGCGCTCCCTTGATCCGCAAAAACTCAATCAATTCTATGAGCTGGCCGTCATCGGAAAATCCCGCGTGGCCGGTCGTAATGCAGTCATTGTGTCGATCGCGCCGCGTGATCAATACCGTTATGGGTTTGAACTTCACCTGGATCGTGAGACCGCACTGCCACTTAAGTCCTTGTTGCTGAACGATCAAGGTCAGTTGCTGGAGCGCTTTCAGTTCACCCGCCTGGATACGTCCACCGCGCCCAGTGATCGAGACTTGCAGCCCAGCAGCGAGTGCACATCGATTGCCGTCGCCGACACAAAGGCGCCAGAAGTCGAGCCCACCGAGGCTTGGCACTTGGAGTGGTTGCCACCGGGTTTTCAGTTGGCCAATAGTAGTGCGCGTAAGGATCCCCATACCAAAGTCACGGTCGACAGTCTGATGTATGAAGATGGGCTGGCGCGCTTTTCGGTGTTTCTTGAACCGATCAGCGATGTGAGCGTGACCGAGACTCGCACCCAGTTAGGCCCTACGGTTGCAGTGTCCCGTCGTCTTAATACGGTGGACGGCGAAATGATGGTGACGGTCGTTGGTGAAATTCCTATCGGTACCGCCGAGCGTATCGCGCTGTCGGTGCGCGGTGAAAAAAAGGCCCCCACCCAGCCGTGAGTTGTTAATCCTATGTTCATCCGGCTCTTTCACTGTACGTCCATGCCAGGTTGGCTGCCGAGAGCATGAAATGTCTGGATCAGCATTTTCACTTGCAAAAAACCCCCATGTTTTTTATAGGTCAGGGCTTGTCGGCTCTGGCCTTGTTTTGTTCGCGGAACAAAAATGTCGGTCGCAGTTTTCGGCGTTTTTTGAACCCTGTCGCTCAACCCTGCTCGTCGTAACGGGAGCTGTATGTCGATACCACGTTTGAAATCCTACCTATCCATCGTCGCAACGGTGCTTGTGCTGGGCCAGGCCGTGCCTGCGCAAGCGGTCGAGTTGCCTGATTTCACCCAATTGGTTGAGCAAGCCTCGCCAGCCGTAGTGAACATCAGCACCACGCAGAAACTGCCGGATCGCAAAGTGTCGAATCAGCAGATGCCTGACCTGGAAGGCCTGCCGCCGATGTTGCGCGAGTTCTTCGAGCGAGGCATGCCACAACCCCGCACGCCTCGTGGCGGCGGTGGCGGTCAGCGTGAAGCGCAGTCCCTGGGCTCGGGCTTCATCATTTCCCCTGATGGCTATATCCTCACCAACAACCACGTAATTGCCGACGCCGATGAGATTCTCGTGCGCCTGGCCGACCGTAGCGAGCTGAAAGCCAAGCTGGTGGGTACCGATCCTCGTTCCGACGTTGCGCTGCTGAAGATCGAAGGCAAGGACCTGCCGGTGCTGAAACTGGGCAAATCCCAGGACCTGAAAGCTGGGCAGTGGGTTGTGGCCATCGGTTCGCCGTTTGGTTTTGACCACACTGTGACCCAGGGCATCGTCAGCGCCATTGGCCGCAGCCTGCCGAACGAAAACTACGTGCCGTTCATCCAGACCGACGTGCCGATCAATCCGGGTAACTCAGGTGGTCCGCTGTTCAACCTGGCCGGTGAAGTGGTGGGTATCAACTCGCAGATCTACACCCGTTCCGGCGGCTTCATGGGCGTGTCGTTCGCTATCCCGATCGACGTCGCCATGGATGTTTCCAACCAGCTGAAAAGCGGTGGCAAGGTCAGCCGTGGTTGGTTGGGCGTGGTGATCCAGGAAGTGAATAAAGACCTTGCTGAGTCCTTCGGTCTCGACAAACCGGCCGGCGCCCTGGTTGCACAGATCCAGGATGATGGCCCTGCCGCCAAAGGCGGGTTGCAAGTCGGCGACGTGATCCTGAGCATGAATGGCCAGCCGATTGTCATGTCGGCAGACCTGCCACATCTGGTAGGTGCACTGAAGGCGGGCAGCAAGGCCAAGCTGGAAGTGATTCGTGAGGGCAAGCGCCAGAACGTTGAGCTGACCGTAGGCGCCATCCCTGAAGAGGGTGCCACCCTGGACGCCCTGGGCAATAACAAGCCGGGGGCTGAGCGCAGCAGTAACCGCCTGGGTATTGCAGTGGTTGAGCTGACCGACGAGCAGAAGAAAACTTTCGACCTCAAGGGCGGCGTAGTGATCAAGGAAGTGCAGGATGGCCCCGCTGCCTTGATCGGCCTGCAGCCAGGCGACGTGATCACCCACCTGAACAATCAAGCAATCGACACCACCAGGCAGTTCACCGACATCGCCAAAGCGCTGCCGAAGAATCGCTCGGTGTCGATGCGTGTGCTGCGTCAGGGGCGTGCCAGCTTCATTACCTTCAAGCTGGCCGAGTAATCCGCTAAGCCAATAAAAAGCCCCGCCGTCGGTTAACGATGGCGGGGCTTTTTTATGGGTGATGGGTTTAGCCCATCATCCCTTTTACCAGACGTTCCTGTTCGATCAGCTCACGTTGGCGTGCGTCGATACGTGACGACAGCGGGAAGTTGCTGCCCGCGCGGCGCTTGGCGAAATCCAATTGCTGAATCGCCTGCTGGAAGTCACCCACCAGGGCAAAGTATTCGGCGCGTGCTTGATGCAGGCCGATGATGTTGCCTGACAACCCACGGGTCTCGGCGACTTGATACCACACGTCTGGATCGTCTGGGCGGGACTTGAGCAAGCCGTCCAGGGCCTTTTCCGCGTCGGCTGTACGATTCTGTTTCAGCAGCAAGTCGACCCGGATCTGATTCAGTGGGTAGTTGCCAGGGTATTGGGTCAACATCCGATCGGTGCGTTGCTGGGCATCGGGCAGATGGCTGTTGTCTATATCCAGCTGGATCTGCGCCAGGTTGTACGTGATGTCATTGGGTGCTTTGGCCAGCAAGGGCTGCAGGCTCTCTCGCGCCAGCTTGAACTGTGAGGCCTTGATTTGGGCGATGGCCAAGCCATAGCGCGCCACATCGTTTTTCGGGTTCTCGTCCAGTTGCGCCTGGAAGCGCTTGGCGGCGAGTCCCGAGGTGTCCTCATATTGCAGCTGCACCCGTGCGCGGATCAGTTGGTAGCGCAGGCTGTCCTCCTTGCCACCGGGCTTGGATTGCTCGGCGCGGTTGCGGGTGTCGGCGATCCGCGATTCGGTGACCGGGTGCGTCAGCAGGAATTCCGGTGGCTTGGCGTCGAAGCGATATTGGCGTCCCAAACGCTCAAACATCGTCGGCATGGAGCGCGGGTCGTAACCGGCTTTCTCCAGGTTGACGATGCCGATACGGTCCGCCTCTTGTTCATTCTGCCGAGAAAACCGCCGTTGTTCCTGGATCGCCGCCGCCTGGGTGCCGGCAATCGCAGCAATGCCCGCATCGCCTGCGCCGGCGGCTGCCGCGATGATGCCGCCAAGCAGGGCAGCCATCATCGGGATTTGCATGCGCTGTTGCGCTTCAACACCCCGGGCGAAGTGGCGTTGGGATAAGTGAGCCAATTCGTGGGCCAGCACCGAGGCGTACTCGCCTTCGGTCTGGGCGTTGAGAAACAGGCCGCCGTTCACGCCGACGATGCCGCCTGGCGCGGCAAAGGCGTTGAGCTGCGGGCTGTTGATCAGGATGAACTCCAGGCGTCGGTCGTTCACCTGGCTGGTTTCTACCAGCTTGTACACGCTGGTTTCGACGTAATCCTTGAGTTGCGGGTCGTTCAGTTGGGAAACCTGCCCGCGCAGATAAGCCAGCCAGGCACGGCCCAATTGAAATTCCTGTTGTGGCGAGACAATGGCAGAACTGGCGTCGCCAAGCGACGGCAGGTCGTCAGCAAAGCCCGGAGAGGCCAGCAGGCAAGCCAGCGTCAGCAGGGTAGGGCGCAAAAAAGTCATGCACAGAGCCTTTGGACAAAGAGGTTACTGTAGCCGGACACTGAGCGTCGGACCAGATATTCTAAGCGCCCCGAACGCTTGCCCGGAGTAAACCCATGACCGACGCTGTAGCCTTTGATGCCGAGCTTGACGCCAGCGGCCTCAATTGCCCGTTGCCTTTGCTGAAGGCCAAGCTGGAATTGAATCGATTGGCCAGCGGTGCTGTGCTCAAGGTGATCGCCACGGACGCAGGCTCCCAGCGCGATTTCCGCACCTTTGCCAAACTGGCCGGCCACACCCTGCTGCATGAAGAAGATGTCGCCGGTGTTTACCGTTACTGGTTGCGCAAGGCCTGAGCCGCTGCCCCTACCAACCGAGGTTGATTGATGTTCAAAGTGTTACGAGACTGGATCCAGCGCTACTTCTCCGATGAAGAGGCTGTGGTGCTGGCCGTCCTGCTGTTCCTGGCCTTTACTGCCGTGCTCACCCTGGGCGGCATGCTGGCGCCCGTACTCGCGGGGATGGTGCTGGCTTACCTGATGCAGGGCCTGGTCACTACCCTTGAACGCTTGCGCTTGCCAGGTGGTGCGGCGGTGGGGCTGGTATTTGCCTTGTTCATGGGCCTGCTGGTGGTGTTTGTCGTAGTGGTGTTGCCGCTGCTGTGGCATCAACTGATTACGCTGTTCAATGAGCTGCCGGGCATGCTTGCCAAGTGGCAGTCGCTGTTGCTGCTGTTACCGGAGCGCTACCCGCATCTGGTGTCGGATGAGCAGGTGTTGCAGGCTATCGAAGTGGCGCGCGGCGAAATCGGAAAATTCGGGCAATGGGCGCTGACGTTTTCCCTGTCCAGTCTGCCGCTGCTGGTCAACATCATGATCTACCTGGTGCTCGTTCCGATCCTGGTGTTCTTCTTCCTCAAGGACCGCGCAATGATCGGTCGCTGGGTGAGTGGCTACCTGCCGCGTGAGCGAGCGCTGATCACGCGGGTGGCCGAGGAGATGAACCGCCAGATCGCCAACTACATTCGTGGCAAAGTCATCGAAATCATCATCTGCGGCGGCGTTACCTACATCGCCTTTATTGCCCTGGACCTGAATTACGCGGCCTTGCTGGCATTGCTGGTCGGTATTTCAGTGGTGGTGCCGTATGTCGGTGCGGTGGTGGTGACGGTGCCGGTGACACTGATTGCCCTGTTCCAGTGGGGTTGGAGTGACCAGTTCATCTACTTGATGGCGGTGTACGGGATCATCCAGACACTGGATGGCAACGTGCTCGTGCCGCTGCTGTTCTCGGAGGCGGTCAACCTGCACCCAGTGGCGATCATCTGCGCGGTGTTGTTGTTTGGCGGGTTGTGGGGATTCTGGGGAGTGTTCTTTGCGATTCCCCTGGCAACGCTGTTCAAGGCGGTGCTGGATGCATGGCCACGGCAGGAGCCCGTTGTTGCGCCATTATTGTAGTGAGCGGGCTTGCCCCGCGCCGGGCTGCGGAGCAGCCCCGATAAAAAAACGCCGCGTTCTTACAGAAAGAACGCGGCGTTTGGTTTTAGGGTTGCTACGCAGCCCAGCGCGGGGCAAGCCCGCTCACAACAATAAGTCAGCTGTTCAGAGTCTGTGCTGCTGCCAATACGGCATCCACATGCCCAGGCACTTTCACCCCACGCCATTCCTGACGCAGCACGCCATTCTTGTCGATGAGGAAGGTGCTGCGATCCACGCCAAGGTATTCCTTGCCATACAGCTTTTTGAGTTTGATCACATCAAACAGCTGGCAGACCGCTTCGTCCTTGTCGCTGATCAGCTCAAAGGGGAATTCCTGCTTGCCCTTGAAGTTCTCGTGGGACTTCACGCTGTCGCGCGACACGCCAAACACTTCGGTGTTGGCCGCCTTGAACGCCGCGTATTGGTCACGAAAACCCTGGCCTTCGGTCGTGCAGCCCGGAGTGCTGTCCTTCGGATAGAAGTAGATCACCACCTGCTTGCCCTTGAGGGCGGCAAGGCTGAAGGTCTGGCCACTGGTGGCCTGGGCTTCGAAGTCGGCTACGGGTTGGTCGATGACTACTGCCATGGGTACTTCCTTACATTGGGTTCTGTGGGCGCCATGGTTCGATCAACGCGTCTAGGTTCAGGGCGTCGGCGAAATCCAGGAATTGGTCGCGAAGCCAACTGATCTGCACACCGGCCGGCAAGGTCACGGTAAAGGTGGCGTTGAGCATGGTGCCGCCGGTTTGCGGGGCCTGGTAGGTGTCACAGGTCAGGTTTTCCAATTCGACGTTGTGGTCGATAAAGAACTGGCACAGCTCATTGACGATGTCCGAGCGGTAGGCTGAGCTGACGTAAGCGACGTATGGCAGCGCTTGCGGGCGATTTTCCAGCGCGGCGCTGCGCACAACATTGACGGTGAAGTCATGCTTCTTGGCCAGGCCCGGCAGGCCGGTTTCCAGGCGTGCCAGGGCGTCCCAGGTGCCGGATATCTGCAGGACCAGCGCACTGCACTCGCCGTGGCGGGTCAGGCGGGAAGTCACGACGGCGCAGCGGTTTTCATGGCTGGCGCGGCACAGGACGTTGGTCAGCTCCATGGGGTTGGCGCCGAGGGCACTGATAACAAGGAATTGTTCGCGAACTGTGGGGGTGGACATGCAGCCTTCCTAAACGATGAGCGGTCGATACTCTGAGAGCCGTATCGATCAAAGCATGAAGGGTAGCGAAAAGCGCCGCCAAGGGATAGGAGGTGGCGTTTTCATTACGTGAACGGCGTGATTACACCCCGCTGTAACCCTTGCTTTCATCCAATGATGGCATTGCCCATCGTTTAGTTGCCCCATAACGCATCCTCACGCGGTACTTCGCTTGTACAAGCATCTTGGCGCCAGTACCATTACGGCTCTCTTTTTCCGGCAGGAGCGGTTGCATGATTGCGGGCAGTATGGTGGCACTGGTCACACCCATGGATGCACAAGGTCATCTCGACTGGGACAGCCTGGGCAAACTGGTGGACTTCCACCTGCAAGAAGGCACCAACGCCATTGTGGCGGTCGGCACCACAGGTGAATCGGCCACCCTCGATGTGGAAGAACACATTCAGGTGATCGAGTTCGTGGTCAAGCGTGTCGCGGGCCGTATTGCCGTCATTGCCGGTACGGGCGCCAACTCGACGCGTGAAGCGATCGAGCTGACCAAGAACGCCAAGAAGGCCGGCGCCGACGCTTGCCTGCTGGTAACCCCGTACTACAACAAGCCGACTCAGGAAGGCTTGTACCAGCACTTCAAAGCCATTGCCGAAGCTGTGCAGATCCCGCAGATCCTCTACAACGTACCGGGCCGCACCGCCTGCGACATGCAGGCCGCGACCGTGATCCGCCTGTCCACCGTGCCGAACATCATCGGCATCAAGGAAGCCACTGGCGACCTGCAGCGCGCCAAGGACATCCTGGCCGGCGTGAGCAGCGATTTCCTGCTGTATTCCGGTGACGACGCCACGGCTGTCGAGCTGATCCTGCTGGGCGGCAAGGGCAACATCTCCGTGACCGCCAACGTGGCCCCACGCGCCATGAGCGACATGTGCGCCGCTGCCATCGCTGGCGACGCCGTGACCGCCCGTGCGATCCACGAGAAGCTGATGCCGCTCAACAAGACACTGTTTATCGAATCCAATCCTATTCCCGTGAAATGGGCGCTGACTGAAATGGGCATGATGCCGGACGGTATCCGTCTGCCGCTCACCCGCCTCAGCGAAGCCTGTCACGAACCGCTGCGACAGGCCCTGCGCCAGTCCGGCGTCCTGGTTTAATTGAGGAAGCACTACGCATGAAGCGATTGGCCGGACTTTCCGCACTTGCCTTGATTATCTCCAGCACCAGTGGCTGCGGTTGGATCTGGGGCCCGGAAGGCTACTTCCGTGACCGCGGCAGCGATTACCTGGAAGCACAAGCAACCAAACCGATGCAATTGCCGCCGGACGTCAACGTCGCCAAGCGCCTTGACCCGTTGCTGCCGATTCCACGCAACGTCGCCGACGACACCACTAAAGGTGAGTACGTGGTGCCACGTCCGCAGCCGATCTCGGCCGTGGCGGACGCCAGCGACTACAGCTTGCAGAAGAGCGGTGATTCCCGCTGGATCGTGGCTCAGCGTCCACCTGCCGAAGTCTGGCCAGTGGCCGTGCAGTTCTTCCAGGACAACGGTTTCCGTATTGACGAGCAGCGCCCGCAGACCGGTGAATTCACCACGGCATGGCAGCAAGGCAACGAGCTGTCCGCCACGATGGCCAAACGCTTGCAGGCCGGCGGTGTTGCTGCTGACAGCGAAGCCCGCGTGCGTGTGCGCATCGAGCCAGGTGTGCAGCGCAACACCAGTGAAGTCTACGTCGTGAGCGCCGAGCGTCCTGCCGGCAGCACGGCCAACGTCGACTTCACCAACCGCTCGGTCAACACCGGCGTTGACTCGGCGCTGGTCGACGAAATGCTGGCCAGCATGAGCCGTATCTCCGAGAAGGGCGGTTCCGTTTCCCTGCTCGCCGCCCGTGATTACGACACCCCGAGCCGCGTCAGCCTCACCGAGGACGGCAGCGGCAACGTGGTGCTGAACCTGGGCGAAGACCTGGATCGTGCCTGGGCCAGCGTCGGTCGCGCCCTGGAGCAGGGCCCTTGGCGTGTTGAAGACATCAACCGCAGCCTGGGCCTCTACTACATCAACGTGGCTGAAAAGGCCGAGCGTAAAGACGACGAGCCTGGTTTCTTCGGCAAGCTGTTCGGCAGCCAGCCGACCAAGGAAGAAATCGAGACCCGCGCCGAGCGTTATCAGGTTCGCTTGAGCAAGGTTGGCGAGACCGTGCAGGTCACCGTCGAGAAGAACATCAACACCGTTGCGCCAGCTGAAACAGCGCGCAAAGTGTTGGGTGTGATTCAGGACAACCTGGGCTGATCCGATGCGTTTTGCTGTTCTCGGTAGCGGTAGCCAAGGGAACGGCACGCTGGTCGCCCACGACGACACGTACGTATTGGTGGATTGTGGTTTCTCGTTAAAAGAAACCGAGCGGCGCCTGCTGCGCCTGGGGGTTCACCCCGCGCAGCTGAGCGCGATTCTGGTGACCCACGAACATGCCGACCACGTGCATGGCGTGGGTTTGCTGTCTCGGCGCTACAATCTTCCGGTGTACCTGAGTCGCGGCACCTTGCGCGGGATGCGCAAACCCATTGAACCCGCAGGTTTCCTGGCTGGCGGTGAGCAATTGCAAATCGGCGCCTTGAGCATCGATGTGATTGCCGTGGCGCACGACGCCCAGGAGCCGACGCAGTATGTATTCAGTGATGGCCAGCGGCGCTTCGGCGTGCTGACCGACTTGGGTTCCTACTGCGCGAAGGTGCTGGACGGTTACCGGAACCTCGATGCCTTGATGATCGAGTCCAACCACTGCCGAGACCTGCTGGCTCGCGGTCACTACCCCTACTTTCTCAAGCAGCGGGTGGGCGGCGAACTGGGACATTTGAACAACCATCAGGCGGCGTACCTGGTGTATGAGTTGGGCTGGCAAGACCTGCAACACCTGGTCCTGGCCCACCTGAGCAGCAAGAACAACCTGCCGACGCTTGCCCGGCAATGTTTTGTCGACACCCTCGGGTGCGACCCGGACTGGCTGCAACTGGCCGATCAAGATTCAGGGCTCGACTGGCGACATATCGCCTAGCCCACCTCACTCAAAGCGGAGCCCATCATGGAAAAACGTGAAGAACTCTACCGCGGCAAAGCCAAGTCGGTGTACAAGACCGACGACGCCAACCGCCTGATCCTGCTGTTTCGCAACGACACTTCGGCGTTCGACGGCAAGCGCATCGAACAACTTGATCGCAAAGGCATGGTGAACAACAAGTTCAACGCCTTCATCATGCAGAAACTCGAAGAGGCCGGTATTCCGACCCAATTCGACAAACTGCTGGGCGACAACGAGTGCCTGGTGAAGAAGCTGGACATGATCCCGGTCGAATGCGTCGTACGTAACTACGCCGCCGGCAGCCTGGTCAAGCGCCTGGGTGTGGAGGAGGGCCTCAAGCTCAACCCTTACACCTTCGAACTTTTTCTGAAGGACGACGCCAAGGGCGACCCGTTCATCAACGAGTCCCACGTCGTGGCATTCGGCTGGGGCACCGCTGAACAACTGGCCCGCATGAAAGAGTTGTCCCTCAAGGTCAACGACGTGCTGAACAAACTGTTCGACGACGCCGGCCTGCTGCTGGTCGATTTCAAACTGGAATTCGGCGTATTCCACGACGGCTCCATCGTCCTGGGCGACGAATTCAGCCCGGACGGCTGCCGCCTGTGGGACAAGGACACCAAGAAGAAGATGGACAAAGACCGCTTCCGCCAAGGCCTCGGTGACGTTATCGAAGCCTACGAAGAAGTCGCCAATCGTCTCGGCGTACCGCTGTAATCGACGCAAGCATCTGATAGCACGGAAAAAAATCGCTTCGGCGCTTTGCTTTCCTGATCCACGCTGTTATGATGCGCGCCGTTGGAGAGATGCCAGAGTGGCCGAATGGGACGGATTCGAAATCCGTTGTACCTTCACCGGTACCTAGGGTTCGAATCCCTATCTCTCCGCCATTACACAGAACAAGCCCCGTAGCTGAATAAGCTACGGGGCTTTTTCGTTTCCGGCGTTTGCTTGGGCCGTTTGCCATTCGAAATTCGTACTACTCAACGGATGCATCTTTCTTCTGTGTTTCCACGATGCTGCCTACAGGTATACCGTTGTGGCCCCGCCTGCACTTCACTATCGTTTGGTTTGTGCGAGACAGGCCCTGCGTTCAGGGCTCTGGCTTCGTTGTCACGTGCATCTCACCTCAAACGGCAAAGGAAATGCGTAATGAGCAAGAACACAAAACAAACCTCCGAAAAAATGGCGACCCTCGCAGCTGAAACCCTCGGTAATCCGAAGGCTTCAGCCATCGCCAAAAGTCTTGCCGCGTCAGCACTGGCCCAGAGTGGTACGGATAAGCAGACAAGTGCGGAGATGGAGGCGAAAGCTGGCAAGGCGCTTCACAGTCATAAGTACAGCGATGAGACGAAAGCCCTTGCCGCCTCGGTCCTCTCTCAATCCAATAAAGAGCGCAGAAGCTGAGCTAAGACCCTCTGGCCAAAGAACTCTTTACTCATGGACCGCCTTACTTGGCTAAGGCTGTCCATTTTTCACTAGGAATGCTCATCAGTTTCCGTCCCGCCTAAAGTCCTCCCTCACGCGGCCGAAATGCTGTCATACGATGTCGTATCCCTAATAAGAGTGCCCCCCTAAATGTCCCTTCGCAGCCTGTCCATCGCCCGCCGTGCGGGTTTGGGTTTTGCCTTGATTGCTTTGCTCGTGGCCCTGCTGGGTTTTTTTGCGCTGTCGAACATGGCAAGTATCCGCGCCAGTGCGGTGCAGGTGGAAAGTGGGCTGGTGCCGAAGATGCGGCTGGTGGCTGACATTCGCGAGATTATGTTGCGCATTCGTACGATTTCTTTGCGGATGGCGTTGGACCCCAGCCCTACGAGCCTCCCGCAATACCGCAGTCAGATGGATACCCGCAGCCAGGACCTGACGAAACGGCTGGCTGACCTCGATAAGGTGATCGACACGCCTGAGGTGCGCACGCTCTATGACCAGTTCCAGGTTTCGCTGCGCCAGTACCAACAGGGCTTGGCGCAGTCGTTCATCCTTGCCGATAAACAGCAGGGCGCCGAACTCAACAAGCTGCTGCTGGTGGACATGAAAACTGTGGTCGATGGCTCCGGCGCCCAGCTCAACGCACTCGCCGACTACTACAACGCCCAGATCAACCAACAGGGGCAGGTGGCCGAGTCGCAGTACAGTCGTTCGCGCACCATGGTGTTTGGCTTCGTGATCCTGGCGGGCCTGAGCACGGTGGCCCTGGCCTGGCTCCTCACGCGTAGCATTGTCGGTCCGTTGGGGCAGGCCATGCGCGCAGCCGAAAACGTGGCCCGAGGCGACCTGACCCAGACGGTGGAGGTCAGTGGAAACGACGAGGTAACCCGCCTGCTCGTAGCCCTGCACTCCATGCAAGGCAGCCTGCGCAGCACCTTGCAACTGATCCGGCAGTCGGCGGCACAGATGGCGGCCTCTGCCACCGACCTCAACGGCATTACCGACCAGAGCAGCCGCAGCCTGCAACAGCAGACGGCTGAGATCGAGCAGGCGGCGACGGCGGTCAATGAAATGACTTCGGCCGCTGAAGAAGTCGCGCGCAATGCGGTGTCCACCTCCGAATCCACCCGCCTGTCCAATGAAACCGCGCGTGAAGGTCAGCACCGCGTCGGTGAAACGGTCAGCGCGATTCAGGCCCTGAGCAGCAATATCGGCGAGACTTCGACCCTGGTGCAGAACCTGGCTGAGCAATCGCGGGACATCGGCAAAGTGCTCGATGTGATTCGTTCCATCGCCGAGCAGACCAACCTGCTGGCACTTAACGCCGCCATCGAGGCGGCGCGGGCCGGTGAGTCCGGGCGTGGCTTCGCGGTGGTCGCCGATGAGGTTCGTGCACTGGCCCATCGCACCCAGCAATCGACCCTTGAAATCGATCAGATGGTCACTGCCATGCGCACCGGCTCCAACGATGCATTGACCTCGATGCAGTCGAGCTCCCAGCGCGCCGCCGACACCCTGACCCTGGCCGAAGGGGCGGGTGGCGCCTTGAGTCAGATCACCAACTCCATCGACCAGATTCATCAACGCAACCTGGTCATCGCCAGCGCTGCCGAGGAGCAAGCCCAGGTGGCCAAGGAAGTGGACCGCAACATCGTCAATATCCGCGACCTGTCGGCGCAGTCGTCTTCCGGCGCCGGGCAGATCAACGGCTCAAGCCAGGAGCTGGCGCGGTTGGCGGTGGCGCTCAACGACGCGGTCGCACGGTTTCAGTTGTAGTGAGGTCAGGTTGAGGGCGTGCAGCCTACGCAGGTGCGTTTTTTTTCAATGCGCGTGGGCCATGCGCTAGCGCATTCGTAAGATAATGCCGGTCAAATCGACCACACTGGCGACTCCCGTGATCATCAACTTCGACCTCAACGACCTCCAAGCCTTCCGCGCCGTGGTGGACAAGGGCAGTTTTCGCGGCGCCGCCGAGGCCATCCGTATCTCGCAACCGGCCCTCAGCCGACGCATCGAAAAACTCGAATCCGCCCTCGACGTGAAGCTGTTCGAACGCACCACGCGGCGGGTCAGCCTGACCATGGTGGGCCGTGCCTTCCTGCCGCAAGTCGAGCGCATGCTTGACGACCTCGACATCGCGCTGATGGGCATCAGTAACGTCGCGTCCACGCGCATGGGCAATGTCACCATCGCCTGCGTGCCCTCGACCGCGTACTACTTCATGCCCCATGTGATCTCCGAATTCCACAAACTGTATCCGAAGATTCGCCTGCGGGTGCTGGACGCCAGTGCTGGCGAAGTGTGCCAGGCGGTGGAAAGTGGCGAGGCGGATTTTGGCGTGAGTTTCAGCGGCAGCCTGGCCGATGAAGTGGAGTTCGAATTGCTGTTGCAGGAGCGCTACGTGTTGGCCTGTCGGCGTGATCATCCGTTGGCAGAACGGGACAGCGTGACCTGGGCCGAAGCCTACGAGCACGACTACATCACCGTGGACAAGACCTCGGGCAACCGCTTCCTGTTGGACCAGGCCTTGCGCGGCGTGCGAGTGAAGAAGCCGAGTATCTGCGAGACGCACCACGTGACCACCATGATTGGTCTGGTGGAAGCGGGGCTGGGGGTGGCGATGGTGCCATCGATTGCGATGCCGGCGTGCGAACACCCGATTCTGGTCAGTGTGCCGCTGGTGGAGCCGCAGGTGATGCGCAATGTGGGCTTGATCAAACGCCGCGGGCGGACATTGCCGCCGGCGGCGCTGGAGTTGGAGCGGTTGGTGCGGGAGATGCCGTTTCGGTCAGCGTGACACCGAGTCCAGGCCGGTGGATTGCACCACCGGTTGCGCCTCGGGCGACGCCAGGTACTTCAGCAGCGCCTTGGCCTGCGCGGGGTGTTCGGCGTTCACCGGAATGCCTGCGGCAAAGCGCGTTACTGATTGCACGTCTTCGGGGATTTTTCCCACATAGGTCACGCCGGCTACCGGTAACAATTCCGCTACCTGCTGTAGACCCACTTCGTAGTCACCTTTGGCCACCTGTTCAGCCACCGGGATGCGTTCGATCATCGTGCCCTTGGCCGGCATGCCGAGCTTCTTGAACAGCTCTTTCTCGACATACACACCGCTGGCACTGTCCGAGTAGGCCACTGATTTGGCCTTGCTCAGCACCGCTTTCAATTCTGCGTCGGTGCTGATGGCGGGTTTCGCCGCGCCTGCTTTCACCACCAGGCCGATGCGCGAGTCTGCCAGTTCCACGCGGGACGCCGGGTCGACCTTGCCTTGTTTGATCAAGTCATCCAGGGCGTAGCCGACCATGATCACCACGTCGGCGTGTTCGCCCCGGGCCAGGCGGTTGGGAATCGCTTCCGGCGCCTTGCCCATGGACGGGCCGAGAATGGTATCGAGGGTGTCACCGCTGCGCTGGGCATACTGCGGGCCGAGCAATTTATAGGCGGCGGTGAAACCACCGGAGGTCATCACCTTGAGCTCCTCGGCCTGGGCCGTCAGCGCCAGCGCGCCAAGGGCCAGGCCCGCCAGGGTCTTGAACAGAGGCTGCATCATGCCGCCCCCTGCATCACTTGCCCGCGCGTGTTGGCGCGGCGGTACAACGCCAGGGTCGAACACAGCGCACACACTGCCGCAAACATCATCCAGTAGGCCGGCGAAGCCTTGTCTTCGGTGATGTGGATGAACCAGGTGGAGATCGCCGGGGTAAAGCCACCGAAAATCGCGGTTGCCAGGCTATAGGCCAGCGAGAAGCCCGCCACGCGCACTTCCACCGGCATGATTTCGGTCAGCGCCGGGATCATCGCGCCGTTGTACATGCCATAGAGGAAGGAGAACCACAGCAGGGTCTCCAGCATATGGCCGAAGCTCGGTGCATTTACCACGTAGGACAGCGCTGGATACGCGGTAAGAACCGTCAGCGCAGTCATGGCGATCAGTACCGGCTTGCGGCCAAAGCGATCGCTGAGGGTGCCGCCGATGGGCAGCCAGACAAAGTTCGACACCGCCACCAACAAGGTCACCAGCAACGCGTCGGAGGTGCTCAATTGCAGCACGGTCTTGCCGAAGGTCGGCGCGTACACGGTGATCAGGTAGAACGCGGTGGTGGTCATGGCCACCATCAGCATGCCGCCGATCACGACGGTCCAGTTTTTTACCAGGGTGGCCAGCACTTCGCGCATGGTCGGGCGATGCTTGCGGTTGGCGAACTCTTCGGTTTCCTGCAGGTTGCGACGCAGCACAAAGATAAACGGGATGATCACGCAACCGACGGCAAACGGAATGCGCCAGCCCCAGTCGGCAACCACCGCCGGTTCCATCCACACGTTCAGGCCGTAACCCAGCGCAGCGGCGACCACGATCGAGATCTGTTGGCTGCCCGACTGCCAACTGGTGTAGAAGCCTTTGCGGCCGGGTGTGGCCATCTCGGACAAGTACACCGACACGCCGCCCAGTTCCGCACCGGCCGAGAAGCCTTGCAGCAAGCGGCCAAGCAACACCAGCAGAGGCGCCCACAGACCAATGGTGTGATAACCCGGCACCAGCACGATCAGCAGCGTGCCGCTGGCCATGATCGACAGCGTTACGATCAGCCCTTTGCGGCGACCCACGTCGTCGATATAGGCACCCAGAATGATTGCGCCGAGGGGACGCATCAGGAAGCCTGCGCCGAACACGGCGAAGGTCATCATTAATGACGCAAACTCATTAGCGGCCGGGAAGAACGCCGCCGCAATGTAGGTGGCGTAGAAGCCGAACAGAAAGAAGTCAAACTGTTCGAGGAAGTTGCCCGAAGTAACGCGAAATACCGCGCCAATTTTCGAGCTGGCAGCGTCGGGCCGGGAAGGGCTAGTCATGGTTT
This sequence comes from Pseudomonas arvensis, assembly GCF_056688935.1. Lineage (NCBI taxonomy): Bacteria > Pseudomonadati > Pseudomonadota > Gammaproteobacteria > Pseudomonadales > Pseudomonadaceae > Pseudomonas > Pseudomonas arvensis. The sequence continues at coordinate 1,599,083 of NZ_CP162038.1, forward strand.
TGTGTCTCCAGCGTTCTTTTTAAAGTGCTTGTTTCGCTTAAGACTGAGGATAGTGGCTGACACATTTAGAAATGATAAGTGAAAGATTTGGATTTATTGATGCGTTCAAGTTATCAATCGAAAATGCTGAAGCGTTTTGTGTAGTTGTCACTGTGGCGACGGAGCACCCCACGATGCGCATAGACGCCGCACGCCGCGCTTTCTACACTGCGACCTGTCTTGGGGAAAGGGCAGGCGCCGATGAATCGCAATGAATTACGCAAGGCCGACATCAATCTGATGGTGGTCTTCGAAGCACTGATGCTGGAGCGCAATGTGACGCGGGTGGCCGAGAAGCTGTTTCTCGGCCAGCCGACCATCAGTTCGGCCCTCAACCGCCTGCGTACCCTGTTCAACGACCCGTTGTTCATTCGTGTCGGCCATCGCATGGAGCCCACCGCGCGCGCCGAGGAAATCATCCAGCATTTGTCGCCGGCCCTGGATTCGTTGTCGTCGGCCTTGAGCCTGACCCACGATTTCGACCCGTCCATCAGCACCATGACCTTTCGCATCGGGCTGTCCGATGATGTCGAGTTCGGTCTGTTGCCGCCGCTGCTGCGCGCGTTGCGCCAGGAGGCGCCGCAAGTGGTGTTCGTGGTGCAGCATGTGGATTACTGGCGCATTCCCGACCTGCTCGCGTCCGGCGACATCACCGTAGGCATTACCCAAACCCGTGGCCTGCCGGCGAATGCCAAGCGCAAGTTGCTGCGCCATATCCGCCCGCGACTGCTGCGCGCCGATGCCTCGGACACGCCGCTGACCCTCGATGAATATTGCTCACGACCCCATGTGCTGGTGTCCCACACCGCCAACGTGTCAGGGTTTGCCGATGAGTGGCTGGCCGAGATCGGCCGCAAGCGCCACGTGGTGCTGTCGGTGCCGCAATACAGCGCGTTGCCTGCCTTGCTGGCCGGCACCGACCTGATCGCCAGCCTGCCGGACTACACCGCCGAAGCCATGGCGGTGTCGGGCAATCTGTTTTGTGAGCCGTTTCCGTTCGAGACGCCGACGCTGGATTTGTCCATGGTCTGGCTCAGCCACGTCGACACCGACCCGGCCGAGCGTTGGGTGCGCTCGCGACTGGAGGCATTCATGAGCGATAGAGGCTTGGGCGCCAAGGCCTGACGCGATATATTCAAGAATCTTCCTACAACAAGCTCGGAGCAACCCATGCCACACCTGCACCTGGAATACACCGCCAACCTGCCAGACCTGGCCGTCGATATAACTCTGTTGCGGCTCAACAATGTGCTGATGGCGTCCGGTCAGTTTGGCTCCGAGCTCGATATCAAAAGCCGTGCAGTAAAGCTTGAGAGTTTTAAGGTGGGCACTTCCCTCAGTCCGCGTGGCTTTATCGCGGTGAAGCTGTCGCTGCTCAGTGGGCGGTCAACGCAGGTCAAGCAGCAGTTGTCGCAAAGCCTGCTAGGGGCGTTGCAGGAGCTGGGCGATTGGCCGGAGAATTTACAGATTCAACTGAGCGTCCAGGTGGTGGACATGGACCGTGATTCCTACAGCAAAGCCGCCATCGGCTGACACCCTTGCCGCAGGGTTTAGAGTAATCCCTGGTCTGCGCAGACCTTCACCACCTGCTCGCGAAACCAGGTATTGGCACTGTCCTGTTCACTGGTTTCGTTCCACTGCATGTCCAGGGTGAACCCCGGCAACCCGTTGGGCGCCGCGCAATGGCCGAACACCGCCGCTGGCGCCAACAGCTTTTGCACGCGGCGCGGCAGGGTGACGATAAAGTCGGTGCCGGTGATCATCTTCAAGGCGGCGCTGTAGCTGTTGGCCCGGGCAACCACATGACGCTTGTGGGCCTGGCGCGCCAGCCAGCCGTCGATCATGTTGGTGTCGGAGGTCCACGGCGTGGGGAACACGTGGCGTCGTTCGACGAAGGATTGCAGGCTGAATGCCGGCTCCCTGGGCGCCGAGCGTTTATCGAAGACGCACACCAGGTCGTCCTCCAGCAGCATCTGGGTCTTGAAGTCTTTGTGGGCGCGATGAAAGTGCGGGCCGAAGCAGATCACCAGGTCCAGGCGGCCTTCGCGCAGGTCATCGGCGGGGATCTGGGTTTCCAGCTTCTGCACATTGACGATCACCGGCAGGTCAGCACGGTCGAAGCTTTTCAGCAGGCGCGGCAGGATCAACTGTTCGAAGTATTCCGGTGCACAGACGTTGAAGGTCACCGCCTTCTGGGTCGGGTCGAAGGCCTGGCCACCGGCGTGGCACAGGTTGATGCTTTCGAGGATTTTCTGCACATGGCCGTACATGGTGGTGGCCTTGTACGTAGGACGCATCCCCGCCCGGGTGTTGATAAACAGCTCGTCTTCAAAGCTGGTGCGCAACTTCTTCAGGCTGTAGCTCACGGTGGACTGGCTGACGAACAGCGTTTCGGACACCTCGGTAACGCTGCTCTGGTCGTAGACGGCGATAAACACCATCAAGTCCTGCATATCGAGTTTTCTGAGCAAGTTACTGTTTAACATCGGTTTCGTCCGTAAACCCTTTGTACCGAATTCAGTACAAGACAGCGCAAAAGCTTAACGGAACGTACGTGCCAATAGAAAGCTCTGTAGGGCGTTTCTATGTTTGCCGTGGGACAAATAATGTTTGCAACACGACCTCAGCGGATGTGGTGCGCGTAGTGCCTTGGGTTGAAGCGCGTGACGATCAGCAGCATCAGTACAACCACCGCTGTCAGCGACCACCAGGCCCATTCGAAACTGCCCAATTGGTCACGAATCATCCCGGCGATCAGCGGCGACAAGCCTGCAATCAGGTAGCCGATGCCCTGCACAAAGGCCGTGAGGCCACCGGCACGGCGTGGGTCGTCCAGGTGATCGAGGGACAGGATCAGGCTCATGGGGAACAGGCCGCCAATGCCCAGGCCGAGCAGGCACGGCCACAGCAAACTCAGGGCTTGCGGGCTGAGAATCAGGCCGCAGAAACCGATGATGATCAGCACCAGCAACACCGCCACCACGCCGCGTTTATCCCGGCGACGGTTGGCGATGGCGGGGGTGATCAGGCCGGAGACCACTTCCATGGCCGTCAGGAAGCCCAGCAGCAGCCCGGCGTTCTGCTCGCTCCAGCCTTGCTCCACGTAGTACGGCGCCAGCCACGCAAGAACACAGGTGTAGGACGCGGTGCCCAAGCCAAAAAAGATCGCCAGCAACCAGGCACGACGGTTGCCAAAAAATGACGCCTGCGGGCCGGAACCGGCCTGGGGCAATGGCGGCATAGTTGAGCGCTGGGCGAGCCAGAACACCAGGGCGAGCAACGCCAGCACGGCCCAGATCGCCAGGCCGATACGCCAGCTGCCGGTGCGCATTTGCACGAAAGGGGAAAACGAAGCCGCCAGCGCCGCGCCGCCCATGATGGCGGTGACGTACAGGCCCATGAACAGTGACACGTTATCGCTGAAGCGCGACTTGATCAGCGCTGGCATCAACGCCTGGATCATTGCAATACCGACCCCCGCTGCAATGGCGCTGACGATCAGCTCCAGCGCCGAATCCAGAAACAGCCGCGACAGCGTCGCCACGCCAATTACCAGCAGTGACAGCACAATGCTGCGGTGCTCGCCGAAACGCCTGGCCAGGCCCATGCCAAAAAACATCGCCAGGCCCATGGCCATGACCGGCAGCATGGTCAACAACGCCGCGCTGCTGAAACTCAACGGCACATCGCCACGAATCGACGACAACAATGGCCCCACGGCCGCCATCGACGGGCGCAGGTTAAGGGCGACCAGCACCACGCTGATCATCAGCCAAACGGCGGTGGTGGGTTTTGCCTGAACGTTTTCCATGGGCCGACCTTGAGTGAACAAGGGCGAATCAGGCCACGCATGGAGGCGGGGGGCAAATGAGAAAGTCGCAGGGAGTATCTAAAAAATGCATTTCCCACAAACACCGCAAATCGAAATGTGGGAGGGGGCATGAACTGGTCAAGTAATCTTGGACACCGATTACGGTTCACGCCGCCAACCTTTCCTTCATGACCGGCGACCGGTAGTCGTTGTAGCTGTGAGGCCTGCTGATGTTGTAGCGAGAGACATAGCGCTGCACGTCTGCTCGGGCCTCATGTTCCAGTTTGTAGCCCGTTTCAGGCACCCACTCTGATTTCAAACTGCCAAAGAAACGCTCCATCGGGGCGTTATCCCAGCACTCGCCTTTACGGCTCATGCTTTGCCTAAAACCCTGTTTGAGCAGCTCGTTTCGAAACTTATGACTGGTGTACTGACAACCTTGGTCAGAATGAAACAACACATTCTGGGGATGGCTGCGTAGCTCAACCGCCATGCGTAGCGCTTCGCAGGTCAGGTTGGCATCAGAAATCATCGAGAACGACCAGCCCACGATCCTGCGAGCGTACAAATCCAGAACGGCGGCGAAGTACATCCACCGCTTGCCGACCTTGATGTAAGTCACGTCGCCACACCACACCTGATTAACCGCCGTCACATCAAATTTCCGCTTGAGCACGTGTGGCGCCACTAAGGCCTCCACGCCCGGCGATTTGTACTTATGGCGCCTGCGCTGACGACTAGCGATGCCAGCTTCGCGCATCAAACTGCGAGCCATATAACGTCCGATACGATGCCCTTTGGCTTGTAGCTCCTTGGACAATGTACGTGCGCCGGCCGACTCTCTGGACGCCTTGTGGTGCCTGACCAGCGCGGCCTTGAGCTTGTCCCGTTCAGGATTTGCTCTGCCTTGGCGCTGGCGCCAAGCGTAGAAACTACTGCGGTTGACCCCGAACGCCCGGCAACACCTTTTAACGCCGTACTGCTCGTCCAGCTCATCGATCAACGTGAATGATCTTTGGCGTCCAAAAGCAGGAGAGCACTGGCCTTTTTTAGGATTTCGATATCCAGGTCTTTCTCTCTGAGCAGAGCTTTGAGCCTCTGGATTTCTCGTTGATCAGCGGTAATCGCCTTGGCCCCTACGGGAGTCGAGCCCAAGCGTTCTTTTTGCACTTGATCGACCCAGCGACGCAGCGCTGTGGGGCCGATATCCAGGCTGGCACAGACTTCGGTAACTGGCTGACCTTCATCCAACACCATGCTGGCGGCCTTGAGCTTGAACTCACTCGAATAAGATTTACGCATATCCAAACACCTCAAATTTGGGCGCTATCATAGCGCCCGATTGAAGTGTCCAAAATCATTAGGCCAGTTCAGCAAGCCCCCTATAGCCGTGTTTCAGTCTAAGCATCTGTAACTGATCCACCGCTATCGGGGCATGGGTATCTACACAACTCTCAAAGGCTTATACATAACGCTGTGGTGAGCGGGCTTGTCCCGCGCTGGGCTGCGCAGCAGCCCCAAAACCAGGCAACTTGGTTTTTCTGAAAAAACGCGGTGGCTTTGATGGGGCTGCTTCGCAGCCCAGCGCGGGACAAGCCCGCTCACCACAACAGCCCAGTTGCCATAGATTCAGCATCCACGGGAAGTTGTGTAGATACCTATGGCTATCGGGGGCAAGCCCTAATGCCAGTCAGTTAAGGGCGAACACCGTACCTGTGGCGAGGGAGCTTGCTCCCGCTGGGCCGCGAAGCGGCCCCAAAAATGGGACTGCTGCGCAGTCCAACGGGAGCAAGCTCCCTCGCCACAGGTTACTTTTTGCCCTTTTATCTCTTAACTGACCGGCATTAGGGCAAGCCCCCTCCCACATGGGTCGAAGCGGTGTCAATTAGACCGAATCACATGCTTGATCTCCTGGAACGCCGCCAACCCCCACGGCCCCAACTCGCGGCCGATGCTGCTCTGCTTGTAGCCGCCCCACGCGGTCTGCGGGAAGATCACTTGCGGTGCGTTGATCCACACCAGCCCGGCCTGCAAGGCATTCGCCACCCGTTCGGCGGTCCCGGCGTCGGCGCTGACCACACTGGCCACCAGGCCGAAATCGCTGTCGTTGGCCAGGGCAATCGCCTCATCCTCAGTCGCGAAACGTCGTACACACAGCACCGGGCCGAAGATTTCCTCGTTCCATAACGCGCTGTCCAGCGGCACCTCGGTGAGCACGGTCGGGCGGATGAAAAAACCTGTCGTCAGATCCGCCGGACGTTCACCGCCGCACAGCAATCGCGCGCCGTCCTCGATGCCACGCTGGATATGCGCCTGTACCCGTTGATACTGCGCACGGTTGATCAGCGCGCCCATTTCCACGTCCTCGGCAAACGGGTCCGCCACGTGAATCCCTTCAGCCCGCACCTGCAGGCGCTGCAGGAATTCATCCGCCAGGCTGTCGGCCACCAGTACGCGACTTGTCGCGGAACACATTTGCCCGGCATTGAAAAATCCACCGCCACACGCCAGTTCTACCGCCAAGTCCAGATCAGCATCCGCCAGCACCAGCAACGAAGATTTTCCGCCCAGTTCCAGGCTGACGCCCTTGATGGTTTCGGCGGCGCGTCGCATCACCTGCACGCCCACTGCATTGCTGCCGGTGAAGGAAATCTTCGCCACGCGACGGTCCGCTGCCAGGGGCGCGCCGACCGCCAGGCCCGTGCCGCAGACCAGGTTGAACACGCCGGCGGGCAGCCCGGAATCGGCGATGATCCGCGCCAATTGCAGCTCCGCCAGCGGCGTGACCTCCGAGGGTTTAAGCACCACGCAGCAGCCGGCGGCGAGGGCGGGGGCGAGTTTCCAGGCGGTGGTTACCATGGGGAAATTCCACGGCACGATCAGCCCCACCACGCCACAGGGTTCACGGCGCAGGCGAGCGCTGAAATCATCGCCGGGCAGCGCCACCGGGCGGTCTTGCCCGGCGTCCAGGTCCTCGGCGACAGCTGCGTAGTACTCGAAGGTGGCAATCACGTCGTCCACATCGATGCCGGCCTCAAACAGCGGCTTGCCGTTGTTGCGCGACTGCAGGTGCATCAACGGTTCGCGCTGTTCGCGCACGCCCTGGGCGATGTTGCGCAACAGGGCACCGCGTTCGTGGCCGGTGGTTTTTGACCACTCGGTAAACGCCCGGCTGGCGGCGTCCACTGCCTGGGTCACGGCAACACTGTCGCCTGCGCTGACCTCGGCCAAGCGGGTTTCGGTCGCCGGGTTGATCACCTCCAGCACGTCATGGCCTGCACGCCATTCGCCGTCGATATACACACCGTTTATGACTGCGTTCATACCGCGACCTCCTTCATCCAAAGCCCCTGGTCGATTTCAATCAGCGTCGGCCCTTGGCGCTCAGCGGCGGCCAGCAGTGCGCTGTGCAAAGATCCGACGCCCTGGATGCGTTCAGCCGCGCAACCCAGGGCCTTGGCCACGCCGATAAAGTCCGGCGTGTAGATGTCTACGCCGACCGGCTCGATGGCGCGGTTGAGCATGTATTTCTTGATCTCCTCATAGCCCTGGTTATTCCACAGCAACACGATGATCGGCGTGCGGGCTTCCACCGCGCTGGCCAGTTCCGGCAGGCTGAACTGCAGGCCGCCGTCGCCGATCAGGCACACCACCGGTTGCCCATCGCCGCGCCCCAGCCAGGCGCCGATGGCGGCGGGCAAGGCGTATCCCAAGGTGCCGTAGCCGGTGGAGGAATTGAACCAGCGGCGCGGGTGGTCGAGGTTGAGGGTCAGGTTGCCGCTGTACACCGGTTGGGTAGAGTCGCCGACCATGACGACGCCGGACAGTGTCTCCAGGACCGTGTTGAGCAACAGGGTTTGCGCGCGGGTCGCGGCGTCCCAGGTGGGCGTCAGTTCAGCCCACAAACGGGCGACGCGCTCGCCGCCCCAACTGCTGCAGCGCGGCGGTAACGATGTGCTGTCCAACTCGGCCAGCAAGGCTTCGGCGGCGATTTGCGCATCGGCGACCAATGCAACTTGAGGGGGGTAGTTGCGCACGGTCTGGTCGGGGTCGATGTCGATGCGCAGCAGCGCGCCGGGAATGTCAAAGCCGCCGGCGAAGGTCACGTCGTAATCGGTTTCCCCAAGCTCCGTGCCGATGGCCAGCACCACGTCGGCTTCGGCGACCAATGCGCGGGTGGCGACCAAGGTCTGGGTCGAGCCGATCAGCAACGGGTGCGCGGCGGGCAGCAGGCCTTTGGCGTTGATGGTCAGCGCCACTGGCGCGCCGAGGGTTTCGGCGAGGCGGGTCAACGCGCAGGCGGCATTGATGGCGCCGCCTCCGGCGAGAATCAGCGGACGCTTGGCGCAGGCCAGTAGCTGAGTCATCTGTTTGATCGCCGCAGGTGCGGCACCCGCACGCGCCACGTTGATCGGCTCGCTGCCCAGCAGGGCGTCGGCGTTTTCCACCAGTACATCCAACGGGATCTCGATATGCACCGGGCGCGGCCGACCGGCCTGGAACAGCGCAAACGCCCGTGCCAGCACACCTGGCAACTCCGCCGCCGACATCAAGGTATGGGAGAACGCCGCCACGCCCGCGATCATCGCGCTCTGGTTCGGTAGTTCATGCAACTTGCCGCGCCCGCCGCCCAACTGGCTGCGTGATTGCACGCTGGAAATCACCAGCATCGGGATCGAGTCGGCGTAGGCCTGGCCCATGGCCGTGGTGATGTTGGTCATGCCGGGGCCGGTGATGATGAAACACACGCCGGGCTTGCCGCGGGTACGCGCATAGCCGTCGGCCATGAACCCGGCGCCTTGCTCGTGGCGCGGGGTGACGTGACGGATGCTGGAACGGGCCAGGCCACGATACAGTTCCACGGTGTGCACGCCGGGGATGCCAAACACCTGGTCCACGCCGTAGCCTTCGAGGAGGTTGACCAACACTTCGCCGCAGGTCGCCATACAGGTCGCTCTTGTTATGGATTCGAGGCGGTATTGGAACGGCTGGCCCATAGCGGCAACAATCGATTAAAAGTCATACTAGCCATGTCCTCACGTCATGGCTGAACCCGATGAAACGCCTTCCACCGCTGCCCGCGCTGCACACCTTCTGGGTCACGGCCCAGTGCTGCAATTTCACCCGCGCAGCCGAGCAACTGCACATTACCCAGGGCGCGGTGAGCCGGCAGATCGCCGGGCTGGAAAGCCACTTGGGTTACACCCTGTTCCAGCGTCAGGCGCGGGGCTTGAGCCTGACCGAAGAGGGGCGCGAATGGTCACTGCGGGCGCAGCAGGTGTTTGGCTTGCTCGGTGACGCCGTGGAGCAGATCGGCAATCGCCGCCAGACCTTGCAGCTCAAGGCGTCCACCTGCGTGATGCGCTGGTTGCTGCCGCGCTTGATGCAGTGGCAAAAGGAGCGTCCGGACGTGCCGGTGGAGCTCACCACCACCGTGGCCTACACCGTGGATTTTCGCCGCGAGCAGTTCGACGCAGCGGTGATCTACGCGCCCATCGCCGAGCAGTCCGCCGAGGCGCGGCATTTGTTCGACGAGCAACTCACGCCAGTCTGCGCGCCGGGTTTACTGACGGGCTTGCACGCACCGCAGGATTTGCAGCAACAGGTGCTGCTGCATCCCACGCGGGATGAGCGGGATTGGGCGTTATGGTTGAAGGCGGCGAATACCCATGTGAGCAATCTGAGCCAGGGTCATCATTTCGAAACGCTGGACTTGGCAATGACGGTGGCCTCCCAGGGTTCCGGGGTGGCGATTGGCGATAGCGCGTTGATTGGCGAGGACGTGAAGGCGGGGCGGTTGGTCATGCCGTTCGCACTGCGGGTGTCGACGGGGATGGGGTATTACCTGGTGTATCCGCCGGGGACGAAGCCGTCGACCGGGCTTGAAGCGCTGATGGATTGGTTGGTGAGCCAGGCGCAATTTCCAGAACACTGAAAGGCAAATGTGGGAGGGGGCTTGCCCTAATGCCGGTCAGTTAAGAGATAAAAGGGCAAAAAGTAACCTGTGGCGAGGGAGCTTGCTCCCGTTGGACTGCGCAGCAGTCCCATTTTTGGGGCCGCTTCGCGGCCCAGCGGGAGCAAGCTCCCTCGCCACAGGTACGGTGTTCGTCCTTAACTGACTGGCATTAGGGCTTGCCCCCGATAGCGATGTGTCAGTCAAAGATGCTCCAACTGAACCACCGCTATCGGGGGCAAGCCCCCTCCCACATTTCTTGACCTAGTTGTGTCAGTAACCGACGGTGAAGCGCTGGCGCGAATGTTTTGGCGTTTCTACTTCGTCGATTAGTGCAATCGCATAGTCGGAGAAGCTGATCCAGCTTCTTCCTTTCTCACTTATGAGCAAGTGGTCTTGCCCCAACCTGAAGTCGCCAGTGCGGAGACCTTCAACGAACTCCGCAGAGGGCGAGAGAAAGGACCAATCCAACTCCTTTTCTTGACGCAGTTTGTCGAGAAACACACTGCCAGCACTTGCTTCAGCCCGATATTCCTCAGGGAATCCGGCGCTGTCGATGACGCGCTCTCCCGTCGGCAACAACAACGAGCCAGCGCCTCCCACTACCAATAGGCGCTTCACACCGGCGTTCTTCACCGGACCGATCAACGCCTCGGCTGGCACGGTCGCGAAGTGTGCGGCACTGATTACCACATCACTTCCACTGACAGCTTTTTGCAGCTCGTCAGCATTCAAGGCATCAGCTTTTTTGACGGTCACACCTGGCTTCACATCGATGGATTCGGTATTGCGCGCGATAGCCACCACGCTGTGCCCACGACGCAACGCTTCTTCCAGCAATTGGCTGCCGGCACGGCCTGTGGCCCCAATGATTGCGATCTTGCTCATGACGTTCTCCAGTACGGTTAAGGTGTGAGAGGTTTCACCACTTCATTTCGCCCTTGGCGACTTTTGCACTCAGCTCCAGGGAGCTTTCGTCGGCCAGGGTGGGGTAACGCGTTTTCATGGCTGCGATGAGGGCGGCGGAGTCTTTGGCCTTGGCCGTTTCTACGTCGAAGGCCTTGATGTAGTCAGCAGTAAATTTGACCGAAGCCAGGGACGGCGTACCCAGGTAGTGACCCGGAATCACGGTGCGCGGTTTCAGGTTTTCGATGCGTTGCAGGGTGGCCAGCCAGTCCTTGTGGGATTGCGCGCCCTGGGTGTCGGCCATCCACAGGTGAATGTTTTCGGCGACCACGACGCCACCGACCACGGCCTTGATCGACGGGATCCATACAAAGCTGCGATCCGGCTGCGGGCCGTCCAGGCCGATCACCTCCAACTGCTTACCTTCCAGCGTCAGGCTGTGGCCTTGCAGCACCTGCGGCACGATGGTTTTAGCCGGTTTGTCGGCGCCCATTTTCGGGCCCCAGAACTCAAGTTTGCCGGCCACGGTGGCGTTGATATGGTCGACCACCGGTTGCGGCGCGAGCACTTTGGCCTCCGGGAACGCAGCCGTCAGGGTGTCGAGGCCGAAGTAGTAATCCGGGTCGCCATGGCTGATGTAGATGGTGGTCAGGTGTTTGCCGCTGGCGCGGATCTTCTGTACCAGTTGCTCGGCTTGGCCTTTGCCGAATTGTGCGTCCACCAGGATCGCGTCTTTGGCGCCGCTGACCAGCACCGAGGTCACCGGGAAAATCGCCGCTTCGCCAGGGTTGTACACGTCGAGAGTCAGGTCGGCCGCCGACGCATGGGCGGCAAATGCCAGGGCGGCGGTGGCCAGAGTCAAGCGCTTGAGGGTTGAGAACATCGGACAGCTCCAGCAATCGGTTCAAAGGATGCACAGAGCTTAGTTGCACCAAACGGGACTAAAAATGCGATGCTGGAACATAGTTTGTTTCTGAAATCGGGCAAATCATGGATCGTCTTCAAGCAATGCGCGTGTTTGTCACCGTGGTGGACCTGGGCAGCCAGTCTGCCGCCGCCGACCACCTGGACCTGTCGCGCCCGGTCGTCTCACGTTACCTGGCCGAGCTGGAAGACTGGGTTGGTGCGCGTCTGATGCACCGCACTACGCGCAAACTCAGCCTCACGGCGGCAGGCAGCGAAACCCTGCCGCGCTGCCGACAATTGCTGGAGTTGTGCGGCGACATGCAGGCCGCCGTCAGCGAACCGGATGACGCACCCCGTGGCCTGCTGCGCCTGAGTGTCAGCACCTCGTTCGGTCAGGCGCAATTGGCCGAGGCCATTGCCGAGTACGTCAAGCGCTACCCCTTGGTCACTGTCGACCTGCAGATGCTCGACCGCACGGTGAACCTGGTGGATGAACGCATCGACCTGGCCATCCGCACCAGTAATGACCTGGACCCGAACCTGATCGCACGGCGCCTGACGGTCTGTCGCTCGGTGGTCTGCGCCACCCCGGCGTACCTGCGCGAGCTTCCGGCCCCGCAAAAAGTCGAAGACCTGGCCCGGCACAACTGCCTGACCCACTCGTACTTCGGCAAAAACCTGTGGCATTTCGAGGAGCATGGCGAGCACGTGTCGGTGCCAGTGCACGGCAATATCACGGCCAACGAGGCCAGCACGCTGTTACGCCTGACGCTGGCCGGGGCCGGGGTGGCCATGCTGCCCAGTTACCAGGCCGGCGATCACATCCGCCGTGGCGAACTGGTGCGCCTGCTGCCCCACGCCGAGCCTCGGCAGATGAATATCTACGCGGTCTACGCCTCACGCAAACACATGCCGTCGGCGCTGCGCAGCCTGCTGGATTTCCTGGTATTGAGATTCCCTGAAGAGCCGGCGTGGGACGTCGGTCTGTAGGGCGACATAAGCCTGTTGAATGTCGTCCAATAATGGCAACTCGCCCTGGCTGGCCTATGCTTTAAACAGCACCGTGTGGATCCGTCCAGAGGTCTGTGCCATGAGCATTAAAACCAGAAAATACCTGATGATTGTCACGCTCTGCGCCTTGGCCAGTGCGCTGTACGGGACTGCCGCCTACCGCGTCGAACAGACCCGTATGCAGCCGACCTTTGCGATCAGCTGCCATCAGGACCAATGCGTGCCCCACACCGGCAGTTTCAGCGCGCTCAGGTAGCCGGCGATTCGGCTTTGAGTTGCTCGCGAAACGCCTTGGGTGAGAACCCGACGCGTCGGCGAAACAGCCGAGAGAAGTTGGTCGGGTCGGAGAACCCCAGCACCTCCGACATTTCATTGATGGTCATGCTGGTGTAAGTCAGCAGGCGCTTGGCCTCCAGCAATTGGCGGTCATGCATGATCTGCAACGCAGGCTGCCCACCCAGTTCCCGACATGTTCCATTCAAGTGTGAGACCGAGATACCCAGCTTGTGGGCCAGATCCTCAATCTTCGGGTGTTCCCGATAGTGCTGTTCGACCAATTGGGTAAACCGCCGGAAATACTCGCGGCCCCTTGGCGCGCGCGGATGGCGGCGCTGGATGGCCTGGCGGCTGACCCACACCAGCAGCACGCTGACCAGGGCGTGCATCATCATGTCCCGGGCCGGTTGGTCGTCGGCGTATTCGTCCTGCAGGCGGGCGAACTGGGCGTTGAGGTAGTCACTGTCCTTGCCGGCCGGGTAACTTCCCAAGGTTTGCAAACCGCCCGCCGTGGCACCCAGTTGTGCCTGCAAGTGGCTCACCAGTGGCGCTGAGAGTGTCACCACATACCCTTCGACATCTTCGGCAAAACGAAAGCCATGCACGCACAACGGCGGCAATACCTGCAGCGTGGCTTCGTTGAGCGTGGTGCGCTGGCCTTCGATTTCCAGTTGGGCCTGGCCCTTGTGCACATACAGCAGCTGGCACAGATCCGCGTGCCGGTGGGGTTGGATTTCCCACTGGTATTCCCGACTGCGCCGGGAAATGGTTTCGCAGTGCAACAAATCGGGGGTCGGCCATTGCTGGTTTTCCCCGTAAAGCTTGAAGACCGGAATCGCGGTGTCTGTCATGGTTTCAATCCGATACTCAGGACGGTTGTGCGGTAATCGCCCAAATTGGCAAAAAGCGCAGGGTTTGTCGCAGTTTTCACCTTCTTATGGCGTTCACTCAAGTGAAAAATGTCAGCCATAAGATCAATGACAACTCTTTCACTTGATCCGTTCGAGTGGAACTTGCGGGCGATAAAAATAATGAAAACGCTGAAAACCCAAGTCGCCATTATCGGCGCCGGTCCTTCTGGACTGTTGCTCGGCCAGCTGCTGCACAATGCCGGCATCGAGACCCTTATCCTAGAGCGCCAGAGCGCCGATTATGTGCAAGGCCGCATTCGCGCCGGGGTGCTGGAGCAAGGCATGGTCGACCTGCTGCGCCAGGCGGGTGTCAGCCAACGCATGGATGCCGAAGGCCTGGTGCATGACGGCTTTGAGTTGGCGCTGGACGGGCATCTCACCCACATCGATCTCAAGGCCCTGACTGGCGGCCAATCGGTGATGATCTACGGCCAGACCGAAGTCACCCGCGACCTGATGGCCGCCCGTGACGCGGCCGGCGCCGTCACGTTCTACGAAGCGCGTGACGTGCAGCCCCATGATCTTAAAACTGATCGACCCTGGCTGACCTTCGAACACCAGGGCGAGGCGTTCCGCCTGGAGTGCGATTACATCGCCGGCTGTGATGGTTTCCACGGCGTGGCGCGCCAGTCGATCCCGGCTGAGTCACTGAAAATCTTTGAACGCGTCTACCCCTTCGGCTGGCTGGGCATCCTCGCCGACACCCCGCCAGTACACGACGAACTGGTGTACGCCAAGCACTCCCGTGGCTTTGCCCTGTGCAGCATGCGCTCGCCGACCCGCAGCCGTTATTACCTGCAAGTGCCTGCTGAAGAACCGTTGGACGAATGGTCGGACGAACGCTTTTGGGATGAATTGAAAACCCGCCTGCCCAGCCGCCTGGCCGAGCAGTTGGTCACCGGCCCATCGATTGAAAAAAGCATCGCGCCGCTGCGCAGTTTTGTGGTGGAACCGATGCAGTACGGGCGCCTGTTCCTGCTCGGGGATGCCGCGCATATCGTCCCGCCCACCGGCGCCAAGGGCCTGAACCTGGCGGCCAGTGATGTGAGCACCTTGTTCCGGATTCTGCTCAAGGTCTATGGCGAGGGGCGCGTGGATTTGCTGGAGCGCTATTCGGCCATTTGCCTGCGCCGGGTGTGGAAGGCCGAGCGGTTTTCGTGGTGGATGACCTCGATGCTGCATCAATTCCCGGAGGCGGACGGCTTCAGCCAGCGCATCGCTCAGAGCGAACTGGAGTACTTCATCCACTCCGAAGCCGGGCGCAAAACCATTGCGGAAAATTACGTCGGGCTTCCTTACGAGGCTATCGAATAGCCTGCTATCGTATTCAGCATTCCCGTGGGCCGTCTTTTCCTACGGGCCTTGCTTGAAGGTTCTGTCGTGACTCAGCTTAATCAGCCTACGCCACCGCTCCCGGCGGTGCGCAGTATCCTCGCCTCGTTGATGATGGCGATCTTCCTCGGCGCCTTGGACCAGACCATCGTCGCCGTGTCCATGCCCGCTATCTCCGCGCAATTTCACGACGTCAACCTGCTGGCCTGGGTGATCTCCGGCTACATGGTGGCAATGACGGTGGCGGTGCCGATCTACGGCAAGCTCGGCGACCTGTACGGGCGCCGGCCGATGATGCTGATCGGCATGGGCTTGTTCACCGTGGCATCGCTGTTCTGTGGCATGGCGCAAAACATGGAGCAACTGGTGCTGGCGCGGGTGCTGCAGGGCATCGGTGCTGGCGGCATGATCTCGGTGAGCCAGGCGATCATCGGCGACATCATTCCGCCCCGTGAGCGTGGGCGCTACCAGGGCTATTTCAGCAGCATGTACGCAGTGGCCAGCGTGGCCGGGCCGGTGTTGGGCGGTTACATGACCGAGTATCTGTCGTGGCGCTGGGTGTTCTTGATCAACCTGCCGCTGGGCGCCGGCGCCTGGTATGTGGCGCATCGCACGCTGGTAGGGCTGCCGGTGCCGCAGCGCAAGCCGATCATCGATTACCTCGGTACCGTCTTGATGATCGTCGGCCTGACCGCCTTGTTGCTGGGTATTACCGAAATCGGCCAGGGCCATCATTGGCGTGACCCTGAGGTGCTGGGCCTGCTGGCCTGCGCGCTGGTGGCGTTGACGCTGTTTGTGTGGCACGAGCGCCGTGCGCGGGAGCCTTTGCTGCCGATGCACCTGTTCGTCAACCGCAGCGCAGTGTTGTGCTGGTGCACGGTGTTTTTCACCAGTTTCCAGGCGATTTCCCTGACGGTGCTGATGCCCCTGCGCTTTCAGACCGTAACCGGAGGCGGTGCCGACAGTGCGGCCTTGCACTTGTTGCCCCTGGCGATTGGCTTGCCGATTGGCGCGTATTCCGCCGGGCGCATGACCTCAGTGACCGGGCGCTATAAACCGATGATTCTCAGTGGCGCACTGTTAAGCCCGCTGGCAATCCTGGGCATGGCCTTCAGTGCGCCCCAGGATGTGCTGCTGACCGGTGTGTTCATGCTGCTGTGCGGGATCGCCGCCGGGATGCAATTCCCCACCTCCCTGGTGGGCTCGCAAAACTCGGTGGAACAGCGCGACATCGGCGTC
Organism: Pseudomonas arvensis; assembly: GCF_056688935.1. Lineage (NCBI taxonomy): Bacteria > Pseudomonadati > Pseudomonadota > Gammaproteobacteria > Pseudomonadales > Pseudomonadaceae > Pseudomonas > Pseudomonas arvensis. The sequence goes on from NZ_CP162038.1 coordinate 1,615,467, forward strand.
GCCACCAGCACCACTAACCTGTTCCGTTCCCTCGGCGGTGCGGTGGGCGTGGCGTGCATGTCGGCGCTGCTGCTGGCGTTGTTGCAGGATTCGAGCTTCGCGCATCTGGCCAGCGGTGCGCTGGTGGCCGAGGGCAGTTCTGGCAATGTGCTGCTCGACGGTCTGAACGCCGCGCCAGGCCCGGCGCAGGATGCACTGCGCGGGGAGTTGGGGGTGACGTTCAGGCATTTGCTGATGGTGAGTGCGGCGGTGTCGCTGCTGGGGTTGGCGGCAGCGATTGCGATGCCGAATCGGGTGCTGCGCGGGCGGGAAGACAAAGCGAAGTAACTGGCGCGATAGAGATCAACGTGTGGGAGGGAGCAAGCGCCCTCCCACAAGTTCAGGCATCCGCGTCCAGATCACGGGCTGTAGTAACCCACCGCAACCATGAAATGCCCGGCCTTGCGCACATAGGCATGCTTGTTCTCGACCTTGTCCGTCACCGGGTTTTTCCAGCGGTACTTGTATTCTCCCTGGTCCTGCTCCGCCATCAGCTTGAGGATCGGCTCGCCGACCGGTCTGCCGTCCGGGTCCTTGATCTTGCTGAAGTCGGTGTTGATCAGCCGCAGGGTGGTGCCGTGGGCCACGTAGCGTTGGGTGTCCAGGTCGACCACGAACACATAGAGATCATCCTGCAGGAAGCCGCCCTGCAATGAGTTGATGGCCTTGAGCGTACCGGCTTCATCCTTGAGCAACGCGTTGACCGCTTTGTTGCGCAAGGCCCGGGCCTGTTCCGGGGTCGCCCGTGGCAGGTAATAGCCCACGGCCAGGATGCGTTCACCCACCCGCTGATAAAACACGTGCTTGTGCTCGATCTTGCCGTCGTTCCAGTTCTGCCAGCGGTAATCCGCCTGCTGGATGCCCTGGCCTTGCGGTGTCGTGAGCGCGGTCTTGAACGACTCGCGCAAGTCCGGCCCCAATACCTCGTTGACGTCCCGGCCGATCAACGCGGAGGAGGGACCGCCGCTGGCCAGCAGTACGCCCTGGGTATCGATCACGAACACGTAACGGTCCTGGTCGATAAATTCCCCTTGGCGGCTGAACGCGGCAAAGGCCTTGTCGCCATTGCTCTGGTAGTAGGCCAGGGCTTTTTCCAGCAGGGCCTTGGCCGCCTGCGCGTCCTCATCCTGAGTTGTGGCGGCGTGCACTTGGCTGAAACACAACAGCAGCAGCCAGGTGACGCGGAGCATTCCCTTCATGGTCCGTCCTCGTTTTTATTGATGTGACAAGAGCGTAGACGGCCTTGGCTAGGGCGCTGCCAACCATTGGTCGACAATGCCTTGGTACACACCGGTCGCGACGCTCAGGTGCAACCACTGGTCGACATAGCTTTTCCAGGTCACGTCATCGCGGGGCAGCAAAAAGGCTTTTTCGCTGTACTGCATCTGCCGCTCAGGATTGACTGCACACAGGCCGGGCTTTTGCTTCTGCTGGTAACGGGCTTCGCTGGCGTCGGTGATCATGACGTCTGCCTTGCCAGCGAGCAGTTCGTCGAAGATGGTCACGTTGTCGTGCAGGCGGATCTGCGCCTGGCCCAGGTGGGCACGGGCAAACACTTCATTGGTGCCGCCCGCCGGTTCGATCACCCGTACCTGGGGCTGGTTGATCTGCTCGACAGTCTGGTAGCGCTGCACATCGGCGCAGCGCACCAGCGGAATCTTGCCGTCGACGCCAAGGGACTGGCTGAAGAAGGCTTTTTTCTGACGCTCCAGGGACACCGAAATCCCCCCGACGGCGATATCGCAGCGTTGCGCGAGGAAGTCCGGCATCAGGGTTTTCCAGGTGGTGGGCACCCAGGTGATCTTCGCGTTGAGGCTCTTGGCCAGGGACTCGGCCATGGCAATGTCGATGCCTTCATAGGTGCCATCAGCGCGCAGCTTGGTGTAGGGCGTGTAGTCGCCGGTGGTGCATACGCTGAGGGTGCCGCGCTGGAGCACCTCGTCGAGGCGTGACGGGGCAGTGTCGGCCAGGGCGCTGGTGGCCAGGCTCGCCAGTACACACAGGGCTAAGGGTGCTTTCATGCGGTCGAGTCCTTGGGGCAGGGTGGGGGCAGCCATTATTTCCAGCGCGGGGCAGGGTGGCAAGGCGTGGCGAATGTTTAGCCGGCGCGTAACCAAACTCCGTCATCCCTGAATTTACGCGCCTATCCCGGCGTGTGAGGCTGCGGGCATCTCCATCACCGTGATGCGCCCATGGACGGTTCCGCCGCCACCCACCTCGCGACACTGCCGTCCATACTGGCATTCTGGGCGCTGTTCCATTGCCGGCATGCGCGCCCGCCGGATGCCTTTCTCCTACGTTGATTTACCCCATGGATGACGCGCCTGTGTGCGCATCTGCCTGAAGCAAACGTATGAGAAACCCTATGCGCGATTTCGCCAGCCTGCACGAAGCCCACTCTTTCCTTGAGCAGCACCCGGACATCGAGATGTTCGAGCTGTTTATCCTCGACAACAACGGCGTACCGCGTGGCAAGTTGCTGCACCGCGATGAACTGCTGGCGGTGTATGAAAGCGGCCGGCCATTGCCCAGCACCATCCTCGGCCTGACCATCAATGGCGATGATGTCGAGAACTCCGGCCTGGTGTGGGAGGTGGGTGATATCGACTGCCGCGCCTACCCCATCAGCGGCAGTTTGCAGCGCATGCCGTGGCGGCTGATCCCCACCGCAGCGGTGCAAGTCAGCATGCACCCCATCGAAGGCCTGCCCGCCACCGTGGCCGACCCCCGGCATGTGCTGGCCAGGGTCATCGACGGGCTCAACGCCGATGGCTATTACCCGGTGATGGCGGCCGAGCTGGAGTTCTACCTGCTCGACGAGAAGCCCGACAGCCACGGCCGCCCGCAACCAGCGCGGGATAGGGATGGCGGTCGCCCGCGTTCGACCCAGGTCTATGGCCTGCGCGAACTGGAGCAGATCGAGCCCTTCCTCGCCGACCTCTACAGCGCCTGCAAGCTGCAAGGCATCCCGGCGCGCACGGCCATCTCCGAATACGCCCCCGGCCAAGTGGAAATCACCCTGGAACACCGCGCCGACGCGCTGCAAGCCATGGACGAAGCAGTGCGCTACAAGCGCCTGGTCAAGGGCGTGGCGCATAAGCACGGGATGACGGCGTGCTTCATGGCCAAGCCGTTCGACGACCTGGCAGGCACCGGCATGCACATGCACGTCAGCCTGGCGGATGCCCAAGGCCATAACCTGTTCGCCAGCGAGGCGGCCGACGGCACGCCGCTGCTGCGTCAGGCCGTGGGCGGGATGCTCGGCACCTTGCTCGATTCCCTGCTGATGTTCTGCCCCAACGCCAATTCCTATCGCCGCTTCCAAACCAACAGCTACGCGCCCCTGGCCGTCACCTGGGGCGTGGACAACCGCACCGTCAGCCTGCGGGTGCCCGGTGGCCCGGCACATTCGCGGCATATCGAACACCGCATCTGCGGCGCCGACGCCAACCCTTATCTGGCCGCTGCCGCGATCCTGGCCGGCATTCACCGAGGTATCCGCGAACAGCGCGACCCCGGCACGCCGGTGGAAGGCAACGGCTACGCCCAGGCCACGGAGTTTCTGCCCACCGATTGGCTCACCACCTTGCGTGCGCTGGAAGGCTCAAGCTGGGCCAGAGAGGCGTTTGGCAGTGAATTCCTCGGTGTGTACCTGGCGGTAAAACGCGCGGAGTATCGCCAGTTCATGGGCGAGGTGGGCGAGCAGGATTGGCGTTGGTACCTGCATCAGGCCTGAGTGGATGAGGGGGAGTGGACGCTTCGACCTTTTTTTCACGTTGCGCTGGTTAAGCTGCGAATCAAGGTCGTTCACCCCTGTTTAACCCCAATGAGCCCGTGATGTCGCCACAACCACCATCCTCCATCGAGATCGAATACGCCGAGCGCTGCGGCCTTGAACATGCCAAGGTCTGCGCAGACACGCGCCCACCGGGACTGCGTCGGCGGCTGGCGTCGTGGCGTGACGAGTGGCTGGTGCGCCAGGCGCTCAAGGTTGCCGGCGAACCAGGGTTGATCCTTGACCTGGCCTGCGGTTCAGGGCGTTTCTGGCCGGTGTTGGCCGAACACATCAACCGGGTGATCCTCGCCTCGGACAATTCCCAGGACATGCTCGACCACGCGTGCACCCATCACCCGGCGGCGCTGCTCAAGCGGGTCAAGACTTTTCAGGGTTCGGCGTTTTCCATCGGTTTGTCGGAGAACGCGGTGGACTGCATCTTCTGTTTGGAGTTGTTTCGCCATGTGCCCAACAGCGAGGGACGCCTGGCGTTGCTGCGCGAGTTTCACCGCGTGAGCCGCGATACGGTGATTGTCTCGGTCAATTCGCGCACTGCGGTAGACGACGAGTTTCGCCAGGCCGGCTTCAAAGTCCTGAACCAGCAGGAATTCATGCCAGGCTCAAACCTGTGGCGGGTCTATGTGCTGCGTAAGAAAGGATAACTCCGCCCCGTAGGGCTATTCTTCATCTCCTGTCTGAGTTTTCATGGTTGCCAGTGCACTGCGGATGCTCGCTAGCCCCTTTCGCGATATATACTGCGCGCCATTCTTCAAGGGAGAGCCGTGTGGCCATCGATATTCACTGGATCTGCGACAACGATAGCCTCGGCCAGCATTGCGCCGAATGGCAGCAGTTGCCATTCGTCGCCCTCGACACCGAATTCATGCGGGTCGACACCTTTTATCCCATTGCCGGGCTGATCCAGATCGGTGATGGCGTACGCGCTTACCTGATCGATCCCCTGACCATCGACAACTGGCAACCCTTGGCCGACCTGCTGGAAAACCCGGCGGTGATCAAGGTGGTGCACGCCTGCAGCGAAGACCTCGAAGTCCTGCTGCGCCTGACCGGCAGCCTGCCGGTGCCGTTGTTCGACACCCAATTGGCAGCCGCGTACCTGAATCTCGGTTTCTCCATGGGCTACTCGCGCCTGGTCCACGCCGTGCTCGACATCGATCTGCCCAAGGGCGAGACCCGCTCGGACTGGCTGCAGCGACCATTGTCCGAGACCCAGGTCAGCTATGCCGCCGAAGACGCGGTGCACTTGGCCGAGGTCTACATTCGCCTGCGTCCGCAGCTGTCGGACGATAAATACGCCTGGGTGCTGGAGGACGGCGCCGAACTGGTGGCCAACCTGCGCCGCGAAGTCGACCCGTACGAGGTGTACCGCGACGCCAAGCTGGCGTGGAAACTGTCCCGTGCCCAACTCGCCGTGCTGCGTGAACTGTGCGCCTGGCGCGAACAGCAAGCCCGCGCCCGTGACTTGCCGCGCAACCGCATCGTTCGCGAACACTCGTTGTGGCCCCTGGCCAAATCCCAGCCGGATAACCTCGCCGCCCTGGGCAAGATCGAAGACATGCACCCGCGCACCGTGCGTCAGGATGGCCAGTTCCTGCTGGACCTGATCAAACGTGCCGGCAGTGTGTCCATGGACCAATGGCCGCCGGCCGTGGCGGAACCGCTGCCGGTGGACGCCGCCAACCTGATCAAGCAACTGCGTGCCCTGGGCCAGACGTTCGCCGAACGCCTGGAGATGGCGCCGGAACTGATGCTGCGCAAGAAAACCCTCGAAGCCCTGGTTAAAAGCGGCTACCCCGATGGGCCTTATAAATTGCCAGACTCGCTGCGTGGCTGGCGCCGCGAGTTGATGGGCCAGGCGCTGCTCGACAGCCTGGCCACTGCCGGAGAACAGCCTTGAAACGTATTTGCTCCATCTACCGCAGCCTGAAAAAAGACGGCATGTACCTCTACGTGCTCAAGAGCGATGCCCTTGAGCGTGTGCCGGAACCGTTGATGGCCGCCTTCGGCAAGGCCCATCTGGCGTTCGAGATGATCCTGACGCCGGAGCGCAAGCTGTCGCGCGAAGACATCCTGGTGGTCCTGGAAAACCTCGACAAACAGGGCTACCACCTGCAAATGCCGCCGGCCGAGGACGAGTACATCGAACACTTGCCCGAAGAGCTGCTGCGCCGCAACGACCCGATGTAATCGGTCAGTGCCTGCTTCAGGGCACATGTTTCAATGGAATCGTATTAGTGGGCGGTGGCCGTAAGGATGCGGGCGGCCGTCTGCATTGTTTTTGAAAGGTTTGAACCATGCGTGTTCTGATTGCTGAACAGGATCACCCGCTCTACGCCCAACTGCTCAACAATGTGGCGCCGGACCTTGAGGTGCTCACCAGTGGCGACTCGGCCGAACTGTCACGCCTGGCCGCCGATTGCCCGGTCTGGCTGGGCCAGCCGGACCTGCTGGCGACATTGCTGCGCCAGGGCCACCAACCCCAATGGCTGCAATCGACCTGGGCCGGTATCACGCCCCTGCTGGCCGAAGGCTTGCCCCGCGACTACCGCCTGACGCGCGCCGTCGGCATTTATGGCCAGGTCATGGCTGAGTTTGTCCTCACGTATATGCTCGGCCATGAGCGCGAAGTGCTGGCGCGGCTGGTCAGCCAGGTCGAACGCAAGTGGGACAGCCGCACCGGCCAGAGCCTGGCTGGGCGCAAGGCATTGATCGTGGGCACCGGCGATATTGGCCAGAGTGTGGCCGAGTTCCTGGTGCCGTTTGGCGTCAAGCTGTATGGCATTGCCAGTACTGAGCGTGAGCAAGCGCCGTTTATCGAAGTGGCCGGGCTTGATCAGCTCGGGCGTCTGGTGGGCGAAGTGGACTACGTGATCAACCTGCTGCCCAACACGCCGAACACCCACGATCTGTACGACGCGGCGCTGTTCAAACAATTCAAACCGACCGGCTTGTTCATCAATGTCGGGCGCGGTGTGGCGGTGGTGGATGCTGATCTGGTCGAAGCTCTGAAAGAAGGGCACCTGGCCGGCGCCGTGATCGACGTGTGCCGCCAGGAACCGCTGCCACAGCGCCATCCGTTCTGGACCGCCTGGGGTTTGCTGTTGACCGGGCACAGCTCTGCGCCGACGTCGCCGCCGATGATGGTGGAGTTGTTTCTGGAGAACCTGCGGGCCTATAAGGCCAATGAAGCGCTGCGCGGAACCGTGGATTTCGAGCGGGGTTACTGAACTGTGGGAGCGGGCTTGGCCCCTCCCACAGTGGCAAAGCGTCCGTCTTAAAGGCTGAAGTCACCTTCCGATACCAGCTCGCTCAGCGGCTTGCGCGGGCTTGGCGCTTCACGACCTTGCAGATACTCCGGCAGGGTCGACTTGTCTCCCAGCTTGCCAACGGCCACGGCCGCATGCAGTGCATAGCCTTCTGGAATCTTCAGTTCCTTGCGGGTCAGCTCCTGGTCGAAACCGGCCATGCCGTGGGTGTGCCAGCCGCTGAGGCTGGCTTGCAGCGCCAGGTGGCCCCAGGCCGAGCCCGTGTCGAAGGTGTGCCACAGCGCCGGGGTTTCTTCGGTGGCGCCGGGGGCGACGAAGTCGGTTTTCGAGGCGATGATCACCAGGGCCGAGGCATGCTGCGCCCAACCGCGGTTGAACTCGTTGAGCAGACCCAGGAAACGTTCCCAGTCCGGCGTGTCACGGCGCGCGTAGAGAAACCGCCACGGCTGCGAGTTGTAGGCCGACGGTGCCCAACGGGCGGCTTCGAAGAAGCTCAGCAGGGTCTCTTGCGAGATGCCCTCGCCGGTAAACGCGCGGGGCGACCAGCGGTCGGTGAACTGGGTGTGGATCGGATGGTCGGCAACACGTGTCATGAGCGGTTCCTGATCGTCAATTCGGCGCTCAAAGCTACTGCGCGCCCGCTAGACTGACAAGTCTTGTTACACCGCCAGTCGTAAGCGCTTGGTTCCAAGGGGCTTGGGCACTAGACTGGCGGCCTTTTCACCTATCGATACTGATGTTGAGCCATGGCCGCCAAAGTCGAACCTTTCTGGATACGCAAAACCCTCGAACACCTCGACCAGGAGGAGTGGGAATCGTTGTGCGACGGCTGTGGCCTGTGCTGCCTGCAAAAGCTTGAGGACGAAGACGACAACAGCGTCTATTACACGCGCATCGCCTGCAAACTGCTCGACCTCAAAACCTGCCAGTGCACCGATTACCCCAACCGCCGCGCCTCGGTGCCCGACTGTATCCAGCTCACCCCAGGCCAGGCCGACCAGTTCAAATGGCTGCCGCCCACCTGTGGCTACCGCCTGGTCAGCGAGCGCAAGGACTTGCCGCTGTGGCACCACCTGGTCTGCGGCGACCGCGACGCCGTGCACCACGAACGCATTTCCCAGTCCGGGCGCATGCTCAGCGAAGGCAGCGTGCCCGAAGACGACTGGGAGGATTACCTGATCTTCCGCGCAGGCTGAAAAAGGAGTGTGTATGAAGGTGGCAACCCAGCTGGCGGCAAGCCTGGTGCTGCTGGCGCTGAGCGTGCCTGCGTGGTGCGCCAGGAAAGTCGACCTGGATTATCACGTCAAACTGCTGCCCCAGAGCGATCAGGCTGAAGTGCGCCTGAGCCTGTCACAAGGCTCGGCGGTGCGCAGCCTCGACTTCGACCTGGGCCGCACCGGCAGTTACAGCGACTTCAAGGCCGACGGCCAGTGGCAGGTCAGCGGCGAGCGTGGCGTGTGGCAACCCAGCGCCGACAAGGCCAGCCTGACCTACCGCGTGCACCTCACCCAAGCGCGCAAGCCGGGCAGCTATGAAGCGCGCATGACCCCGAGTTGGGCGCTGTTTCGCGGCGAAGACCTGGTGCCGACGGCGCGGCTCGACCAGCAGGATGGCGTCGAGTTGGTCTCGCGCCTGGTGTTCGAACTGCCGGCGGGCTGGAAAAGCGTCGAAACCGCCTGGCCGCGTATCGGCAAGCACAAATTCCGCATCGACAATGTTTCCCGCCTGTTCGACCGGCCCACCGGCTGGATGCTCGCCGGCACCTTGGGCAGCCGCCGCGTGCGCCTGGGCGAAACCGAAGTCACCGTAGCGTCGCCCAAGGGCCAGGCCATGCGCCGCATGGATGTGCTGACGTTGCTGACCTTTGTCTGGCCGCAGGTCGAGGCTGCGTTCCCGCGTCATCCGGCGAAGCTGTTGGTGGTGGGCGCCAGCGACCCGATGCGCCGGGGCGTGTTCTCGGCCCATGACTCGATCTACCTCAACAGCCGCACGCCGCTGGTCAGCGAAAACGGCAGCAGCCCGTTGATTCGTGAAGTGGTGCAGGCGATTGCACGCTTCAACGATCACGACACCAGTGACTGGATCAGCGAAGGGTTTGGCGAGTATTACGCCATTGAACTGCTGCGCCGTGCCGGCGGGATTACCGATGAGCGATATCAGGCAATACAGGTGCGCTTGAGCAAGGAAGGCAAGGACGTCACGACGTTACGCGGCGAGCACGTCAGCGGCGCAACCGTGGCGCGCGCAGTGGTGGTATTGCAGGAGCTGGACCGCGAGATTCGGGTGAAAACCCATAACAAGCGCTCGCTCGACGACCTTGCGCAGGCAGTGATGCGGGCCAATAGCATTACGACGAAAGAGTTTGTGCAACTGGCCGAAAGCATCATTGGCGAGTCGTCGGTGGTGCTGGACAGCAAGTTACTGCGCTGAAGTCCCCGTCATGCACGAAACAAAATGTGGGAGGGGACTTGCCGCCTCCCACATTTGAATCTAACCAGTGGTTTTAACAGCCTTCTCAGCCGCCACTTCAGCTTTGGTCTTCAGGTTCTTCAGCTCTGCCCCGGCACGCTCGACCTTGGTGCGCAGGCTGTTCATTTCCTGACGACCCTGTTCCAGCTTGTCCTTGAGCGAGCTGTGCCCGGTAAAACCACGGGCCAGTGCCACACCGCCAATCGCCACCTGAATCAAACCGAAAATCCCGCCACGGCGCAGGCCTTTGCCCACCATCATCACGCCACCGGCCACCGAGCCGATGCGTTCCCAGCCGTGCACGTTTTGCGTGGGCTGAGTCTGGAACGGCGTGTGTTCGATGATAGGTCGCACGTTTTTGCTGTCGCTCATGATCTGTCTCCAACAAGGGCAAGTGTAAGTAGCTGACTGCTGGCGGGCGTCGGATGTTCCCAAAAAATCAGTACTTGGGGCCCGAACGGGTGTTGTTGCCCTTGGCCAGGCGGTCATAAAGCACCACGTTGACCGTCGCGGCGAGGTTCATGCAACCGGTGGTCGGGATGTAGACCACGTCTTCGCACCAGTCACGAATCTCTTTATCCAGCGAACCGTCTTCCGGGCCGAAGATATACAGGGCGCGGTCGGGGTGGGTGTACTCGGGCAGCGGGCGGGCGCCTTCCACCAGTTCCACGGCGACCGGGATGCAGCCCAGGGGCAGGATTTTTTTCAGGTCATCGATGCCGATCAGCGGAATGTCGTGATGGACCTTCTTGGTGTCGGTAATGAAGTCCCGGGCGCGCTCGTAACGCACGCCGGTGTAGAACACCGAGGCCACGCCGTAGCAGCCGGCGGCACGCATGACCGAGCCGACGTTTTCGGGGGATTTGGGGTTATACAGGCCGATGCAGCTGTAGCGTTTATTGCCCACGGGGAAGGGTGCCTTGGAGAAAAACGGCGATTATACGGTGCTGAGGGCTGTGGTGCTTGGGCGATCGCGATCGGGGACAAGCCCTTGATAAGTGCGGTACAGCTCGAAGCGGTTCATCGGATTAATTTGATAGCAACAAACGGGAGGCTTCCGTTGATTGCCTGCGTTAGGTTGATAGACATGCAAACCGTAGGGGAATGTCATGGTCGAAACGGTACTGGAAACGAGGCTCTCCGGTGAAAACTGGAGTGAGCACCTACACCGCGTAAACGCCAGCGGCTTTACCGTCATCGAGAAGCTGCTCGATCCAGACGTCTGCCAGCGTCTAATCGACAGCTACGGCGAGCCGGACATCTTTCGGTCGCATATCAATATGAGCAGGCACGGCTTTGGTGCGGGCCACTATCAGTACTTCGCCTACCCGCTGCCTCCGGTTATCGCCACATTGCGATCCTGTGTTTACCCACACTTGGTTCCACTGGCCAACTATTGGAGCGATAAGCTTGGCCTCGCGCCTCCCTATCCTGACCGCCACGATGACTTTCTAAGCCGGTGCCACGACGGCCGGCAAGAGCGACCCACGCCACTGCTGCTGCGCTACGGTGCAGGCGACTACAATTGCCTGCACCGCGACCTGTATGGAGAAATTTTGTTTCCCGTGCAGATGGCAGTCCTCCTGTCCGAGCCCAATGAAGACTTTACCGGCGGCGAATTCGTGCTTACCGAACAGCGACCGCGGATGCAGTCCAAGGTCAGCGTAGTGCCTTTGCGCAAGGGCGATGCCGTTATTTTTGCGGTCAACCGCAGGCCCCTTAAGGGCGTCAGGGGCTTCTACTCCGTATTTACGCGCCACGGCGTGAGCGAGATCCGCGCAGGGGACCGGTTTACCCTCGGGGTGATATTCCATGATGCGCAGTGATGGAGCTTCGTAGTGTTTGAATTTGACAGCAAGACGCGGAGTTTAAAGGCGGATTAATAACGATAGGCTTGCGGAAACTGCGAAATGGGGCGTTGCCATGGAATGCGTTAAAGACCAGACCACTCAACTCGTGCTGAAGGCCGAGGACGATCCGCGCTGGTATATCCTTGTAAATCGAAAGGCCGATGCGTGCATTGATTTCGTCTACGGAGTGCTGACCACAGGGGTTTATTGCAGACCATTCAGTCCGAGTAAGCTGCCCCGGCCGGAAAATGTCGTATTTTTCGATACGGCCGCCGAAGCAGAGAGGGCCGGTTTTCGCGCCTCCAAACGCGACAGCAGCAACCAGGCAGTCGTCGCTCAGAAGCACGCCTTGGCAGTCGCTGAAGCGTGCCGGCTCATTGATACATCGAATACGGTACTCAACCTGGGTGACGTGGCCGAACGGGTGGGCATGAGCAGTTTCCACTTCCATCGCGTCTTCAAGAGGCTCACGGGTCTGACGCCGAAAGCCTACAGCGTCTCCTCGTTACGTTCGCGCGTCAGAGACCAGCTTTCGCTCAGTGGCACCATCACTGATGCTCTTTATGAGGCCGGCTATAACTCCAATAGCCGATTTTATGAGGCTTCACAAAACATCCTTGGCATGAAGCCCACGGAGTACCGTGCCGGGGGCGCCAACGTGGACATCAAATTTGCACTGGGCGAAAGCTCGCTGGGCTCGATTCTGGTGGCCCGAAGCGCGCGCGGCATTTGCGCTATTTTATTGGGGGATGACCCCAATGCGCTGGTTGAAAGCTTTCAGGACCAGTTCCCCAATGCCAACCTGATTGGTGGCGACGCCGAGTTCGAGTCGCTGGTAGCGACTGTCGTCGGCTTTGTCGAGTCCCCAGGCGCCGACCTCGCGCTTCCGTTGGATATCCGTGGCACCGTGTTCCAAGAGCGGGTGTGGCAGGCGCTGAGGGATATTCCTGCTGGAACGACCGAGACCTATGCTCAGGTCGCCGCGAGGATAGGCATGCCCAGCGCTACCCGCGCAGTGGCCAACGCATGCGGGGCCAATAAGCTGGCGGTTGCGATTCCGTGTCATCGCGTGGTGCGCAGCGATGGAGCATTGTCTGGCTACCGTTGGGGAGTGGAGCGTAAGCGCAAGTTAATTGAGTGCGAGAAGGGCATGCACGCTGCAAAAAATGGCGGATGAGCCACCCCGGTGATTTGCCGCGGTCCTGCTAGTGGCTACTGAACGGGGTAGGGCGCGCAATGAAGCGATGGACGGTCTTGGATTCCCACGGCAATTTCGTCCTGAGTCGTAAGCCAGGTCAATTTGGCGGGCATAAAAAAAGCAAAATCTACGGGCTTTTGAGCTGCCCAGCTGCACTTCGGGCGTTGAGCAAAGGTGGGTATGTGAAGGATCGTGTGTTTTTTATAGATGAACAGGTTGCTCGATTGGCAGGCTATCGTCCGTGCTCCAGATGCATGCCTGCTAGTTACCTTGAGTGGAAGTTGACACCTAAGGAACACATAGGAGCCAAAGTGCTTTCGGAGCAGTGTGAGCCTTAGGCTGTCGCTGTCCCAGTGCATTCAATTCGATAAAGTGGCGAACTTAGAAGTGTCTTGTTTAGTGGTTGCGCGCAAATAATGTTTTTTTGTTTAAATAATTGAAGTGTTGTAGTCCGAGGTCCTACAGTATCGACGTATTTTTGCGTGCGTCTAAAAAAATCGATGTTAAAAAAATATAAAAGCAAGAAACCGAGTTTTTCGATAAATATTCTTCGATACTTTGATCCTGCCGCTCGTTGCTTCCGTAGTGCTGATGCGCGGTGCAAGGAGAACGCGTCGCCAATGTCCGATATACCGAGCGATAAAAGCTTTGGTTTTTTTCAAAAAATCTGATGACTTGGGAGTGGTTCAATGAGTGCGCACAAATTTGAATGCCTTATGAAAAACTTGGGCGAGATGGAACATTATCAGGACGGCGAGGACTGGGTGGAGTCTGAGTCTGTCTGGAAGCGCCCACTTCGACCGCAAGCTTTTCCCAGCACTGGTTTTGACAGTGTTACGCCAGATAGATTGTTCAGCTATTCATCCCTGACGATGAATCGAACATTGACTGCGCTGTACGAACAAGATTTTCTCTATCTGCCAACGGCGTCCAATAATATTGTAGAAGACCTGAAAACTGCGTATGGCACACCGCTTAGAACACTGGCAAACGAGCTGATTACTCTGCTTGAGGAGAAAGTGCTGGGTGCTTTGCAGCGTCAAGTTAAAGTGGGTGGGGCATGGGACGAGGCGCTGTTCAAATCTTTTTTAGCAGAGAAGCTGAAACCCCGTAGCGAAGTCGTACAGGATTCTTTGAGCCTGATTCAAAGTGCTATTGACCCGCAATTGATGGTGAAGCTGTTAGTGATGCAACACGCTGTGGATTTCCTTCCTGAGTCTTCGCACATGGCGAGATTTGCGAAGGGGGATTATGGCGATGCGCAATCCGCAGTGTTTCGAGTACTGCTCGATGAGTTCGGTTATGGCAAGCACGCGACCAAGCACAGTACGCTATTCAAGGCGACACTTAAATCTATCGGCATGCTGGATAATTCCCATGCTTACTGGAATTTCTACCTGGCCTCCTCGCTGATCAATAATAATTATTTTCATAAGCTGACTCGAAGCCCGGAATGTTTTTTTGAATATATCGGTGCAATCACCTATGCAGAAAACTCCTTCGGGCCATATTGCGGCAGAGTCAGGGACTTGCTGTTGCAGCACTTCCCGAATGTGGACGTGCGCTATTACACCGAACATGTGCACATAGACGATTTCCACGGTTCGATGACCTTAAATGAAATTTTGCTGCCGCTGGCGGAGCGTTATGGACCTTCGGTATTTCCCGAATTTGTGAGGGGGGTTGAGATGTCCTGCATGCTCCAGCAGATCATGGAAGATGAACTGTGCGCACAGATCACCTGGATGAATAAGCGTCCCCTCTATCTTCAGCTGGCCATTGATATCAAACAAGCTGTACTGAAAAATATCGAAAATATCCCGGTGGCCTACCTCAATGAGCCCAAGGGTGAGCTTTCTGTTCCGCACGTCCATGACGGTGACGAGTTTTGTATTGTAGATGAAGGCCTGCTGCGGTTTTGCCACGGTCCGGACTGTTTCAGTGACCTCTCGCCCGGTGAGTGTGTAGTGATCGCGAAGAATAGACTGCACGGTGCATTGGTGTTGTCTGACTTTTGTAAATACCGAGTTCTGTCTATCGGGGATTACCGCCAATATGCGACTTATAGCCTTTGATCAATCTCAGCTACTGCCCGTTATCAAAGCGGCCGGTAAATATATTCAAATGCAACGCAATGAAGAGGGGCATATGACGTTTAAGGATATGACCTGCCGGCATCGAGGTGGCCCGTTGACCCATGGCACAGAAAACACTGGGTCGGTGATCTGTCCCTGGCATGGTAAAAAGACGAGGAAGTGCCGGATTCACTACTTGGATGTTGCCTTCGTGGAGAACTCGAGCACGGTCTGGGTCGGACTTCAAGATATTGAGCGACTTATCTACGCAATATGATTAATTTTGCTGGGCTAGGTGTATTGTCGAACTTCGGAGATTTAGCATGTCGAGTCATAACGATAAGGCTGTTTTCAAAGTGGGTGACCCCTGGATAGCCACCATCCCTCGCTGGCATTTTTCCATGCTGAACGACCGGCAACGCAATAAGGCTTTTTTTGATGCGATCAATGCTACTGACTTTACCAATAAAACCGTACTTGATATTGGTACCGGTTCGGGCTTGTTGGCGATGCTAATTGCCCGGAAGGGCGCCCAGCATGTTTATACCTGTGAGTTCAACCCTTTGATGGCGGCCAAGGCAGAGGAGATTATCCGGATAAATGGTCTAGAACACAGAGTCACCGTGATCAATAAATTATCAATCGATCTGGTGTCCGGTGAGGACATTCCGCGCAATATCGATATTATGATTTCCGAAACCATTGATTGCGGCTTTTTTGGCGAAGGGTTTGGTCATGCGTTGACTCACGCAAAACGTGAGTTGCTCAGCCCCGGCGCTATTGTTATTCCTGAATCAGTGAAATTGCACGCCTGCTTGTTATCAAGTCAAGAGGTGGCCAATTTGAATTGTGTGTATGACGATGTTTTTGGTCTCGACATCAGCGCATTCAATAGTTTTCAGACAGCGGGTTATTTTCCAGTGCGCTTGCAGACATGGCCGCATCGGTTGGTCAGTAATACTGTCGAGTTCTATAGCGTCGATTTCAACAGTAAGTTTGTTTTTGATGCCAGTCTGGAACTGACGTTTACCGCCAACGTCAATGCGTTGGTTCATGGAGTCGTATTTTGGTTCGATCTTTTTCTCAATGAAACCACCTGTTTATCCAATGAGCCCTGCAATGCTTGCTCGCACTGGATGCAAGCGGTTCAATTATTTGAGAGGCCCATTTATGTTGAGACGTTCCAAGAGTATCGAGTTGCGTTAAGTCTAAGTTGTAACGGCGTTCGGTTTGGTAAACCACTTACTTCCCGGTTGTTTGGAGATATCGCCAATTGATAGCCCGCGTCGTTCGACAGGCATCGAACGCCGTTGGTTTTCTTGAATGAGGAGAGTGTGTATGGACGCTGTACAGAAAGACCCGTTGCTGCGCACCGACCACAAAAGCTTCAATTTGCTCTGGTCAGGGCAGTCGCTGAGCCTGCTGGGAAATCAGTTCATGGTGATCGCGCTACCCTTCCTGGCGGTAGTAACCGTGGGCGCATCGGCAGCGGAAGCCGTGCTTTTGCCATTTTTGATGTTTGTTCCGTTCCTGGCGTTCGGCCTGCCGGTCGGCGCCTTAATTGACAGGCTGCCCAAGCGAAACACCATGATCCTGGCGGATCTGGTGCAAATGTTGGTCTACGCGACAATCGCGCTTATGGCCATGGGCAGCATGCTGACATTGCCGATACTGATGGGCCTGATCCTGATCGCCGGCACTGCAACGGTGTTCTTTCAGGTGGCATACAACTCGCTCCTGCCGGAAATGTATTCCACTGCGTCCGACTTGCAGAAAGGCAACGCAAAATTGTTTTTCTCCGAGTCGATCGCTCGCACGCTCGGGCCAATTGGGGCGGGGCCGTTGATCACGGTGTTTGGTCCCCCGATGGCCATTCTTCTTAACGGTTGCTCGTTTCTGATCTCGATTCTTACGTTAGGTGCTATCCGGGATGCGCCCGTGGAACGTGCACAGAATCATGCATCCACAGCACGCCGGTCCATCATGGCGGATATAAAAACCGGCCTGGAGTTCGTGTTTTCGCACCCCAAGCTCCAACCGGTTTTTTTATGCGGCGCCGTGTATGTGCTGTTTTTGACGGTTATCGAAACCAGCCTAGTGCTTTATTGCAAGGACATCCTGCTGCTTGCGCCCAGTGTCATTGGTTTGGTCATCGGTGCAGCAGCTATTGGTTTTCCGATCGCTAACCTG
This sequence comes from Pseudomonas arvensis, assembly GCF_056688935.1. Classification (NCBI taxonomy): domain Bacteria; kingdom Pseudomonadati; phylum Pseudomonadota; class Gammaproteobacteria; order Pseudomonadales; family Pseudomonadaceae; genus Pseudomonas; species Pseudomonas arvensis. The sequence goes on from NZ_CP162038.1 coordinate 1,632,350, forward strand.
ATTGCTGCGAGGTTGCTCAACCACTTCGGCATGGCGCGCACTCTGGTGATTGCCGCCGCTACGTCGGTTAGTGGGTTGTTTCTTATTGCTGTCTTTGGCGCCTCTGGATCAATCGCCGGGCTGATAGCTGCCGGCGTATTACACGGGTTAGGGGAGGGAGTGTTCGGTCCGACTTCCCTGACCCTGAGGCAGACCGATACACCGTTGTCCCTGCTCGGTCGCGTCAATTCGGTGCAGCGCTTCATGATCTGGGGCGCAATACCCTTGGGCAGCGTGATGACCTCGTTGATCATTAAGTACATTGGGCTTGAATGGACACTTTGGGTGGGCGGTATTGGAACCGCGATGTGTCTGATACCGCTTATTCGCCGCGGAATACTGGCAGATCTGCGCGAGCCCAATACTCCCTTTGGTACAGATTCTTCCCACAACAGATAGGAGCCCTTGCGATGACATACGCACCGGGTATAGAAGAGTTCGTTGATCGTTGTAACGCGGTTATGCCTGCCGATTTCTTCACTTACGCGATGGAGGATCAGCGCCGTCTGTATCAGAGCCTTGTGGTCGAGTTTCCTTATGAGCTGCCTCCGCATGTGCATTGGGCGGAACACAGCGTTACGTGTGGTAATACGCACCTTCGATTCAGGCTCTACGAGCCGTCTCAGTCGATGAGTGACGGTATGGTTATTTATATCCGCGGCGGCGGGTTTGTCATGGGGTCCCTCGACACTCATCATTCTGTCGCGGCGGAAATCGCTTCAAAATCCCAGATCAAAGTCATGGCCGTGGACTTTCGGCTGGCACCGGAATATCCATTCCCTGTTGCACTGGAGGATTGCTACCACGCACTCCTCTACGCTTGCGCACAGGCGGATACCCTGGATATCGACCGGAAAAAAATCATCTTGGCGGGCGATAGTTCAGGCGCCAATATGGCGGTGGCGGTTGCAATGATGGCGCGTGACCGCAATGGCCCTGCGCTTGCGGGACAAGCCCTGATAAGCCCTGTATTGGATTTCACCCGCTGGCGCAATGGCGGCGATGATGCGCCGCTGCTGACCGGGGGCGAGATGGAGTTCTACACGGCCTGCTATACCCCGGACCCGTCGACCACTTCGCACCCTTACGTCTCGCCCCTGATTTCCGGCGATTTCAGCGGTTTGCCCAAGGCCTATGTGATGGGCGCGGAGAAAGATTCACTGGCGATTGATGCCCAGCTCTACGCGCAAGCCTTGCAGCGCCAGGGTATTGATGTCGAATTGGTCATCGAGCCCGGCTTGGTTCATGCCGCCATCCGCGCACGTGCGCTCAGCCCGATGGTGGAGGACGCATGGACGCGTTACTGCGCCAGAATCAGCGAAATGACGAGGGACGTATCATGACGTCCTCTCTTGAGCGTTACGCCGTGATTGTCGATCCATACTCATCCGGCAATCAGTTTGCGAAAGAGTTTGCGCGCGAGGGCGTCAGGGTGATTGCGGTGTTGTCGTGCGTGGAGCCTGCGCAGGTGTATGCCGCGTCGTATCGGCCCCAGGATTTCTTCAGGGTGTATGTGGCGCCTGCCGCTGATTTGGAGGAATTGGTTGGAGAATTACGTGACTACTCGCCCATCTGCGTGCTGACCGGCTGCGAGTCCGGGGTGGAGCTTGCTGAGCGCCTCGCCCCCCTGCTGCTGCCTCAGACGTGCAATGGGCTGGAGCTTGCCATCGCTCGGCGTGACAAGGGGTTTATGGCCGCAGCGGTGTCTGCGGCTGGCGTACCGATGATGAAGCAGATATGCACCGATGACTTAGCGAGTGTGCAACGTTGGCGCTTGGATAATGGCCTGGCCCAACGGGACCTCGTCGTCAAGCCACCCAAGAGCGCGAGTACCGATGGCGTCACCAAGGTCAGCACCGATGAAAGCTTGCAGCAGGCATTTACACGGCTGCTTCATCAGCCCAACCGGCTGGGGATTATTAACGACAGGGTTCTGGTTCAGGAGTACCTTTCCGGCACCGAGTACGTCGTTGATACCTTCAGTTACGCAGGGGTTCACACCCTGTGCAGCGTATGCCAATACGCCAAGTTAGATAACGTTAATAGCATGGCCATCTATGACCGGATGGACTGGGTCAGCCACGACGACCCAATCATTGAAACCCTGGCTGGCTATGCCGAGCAGGTGCTTAATGCGCTCGGTATTGCCTGGGGCAACTCCCATATTGAAATTATGCAAACTGTCGACGGCCCACGGTTGATCGAATTGGGTGCCAGGCCTCATGGCGGCGGGCACCCATCGCTGTGCGTGAAAGCCACGGGCGATAGCCAGGTTCATAGAGCAGTGAAGTACTTTGCCCAAGGCATCACACCATCCAAACGCTTTTACCTTCTTAAACATATGACGGTGGTTTTTTTCCGAGCGCTGGCGCCTTGCATCGTGCGCAATCTTGAAAAGCTGCACGCACTTGCCGCATTGCGCAGTTATGTTGATGCGAGCATTCAGGTCAAAGAAGGTCAAGCTGTACCGCCGACGCAGGATCTGTTCGCAACCCTGGCATTGGGCTTCGTGGTACTGGCTAACGAAGATCGGCGGCAACTTGCCGAGGATGTAGTGGCTGTTCGGCAGGCCGAAGCCGAGGTGTTTCAACAGGGTATGCAGGGGGTTGCATGATGGCTTCACCGGTACAGCACGCACCTGGCGCGTTCCATGAGGTGCGCGAGAAACAACTGTGGGTCGAACAGGCGGGTGATGGACCGCCGTTGATGTTGCTATCCGGTCTTGGCCCGGCCGGCTCACACGCCCTGTTTCATCCGCACTTCGACGCCCTGCATGCCGATTTTCGCGTCATTTATGTCGATCTTTATGGCCGTGGGCGCTCCGAGAAGCCGGACGATTTGGGCGATATCAGCTTTGCGCAGGATGTGCTCGATGTAACGGCATTGATCAGCCAACTTTGCCCGGAGGGTGTTCATCTGTTCGGTTTTTCTTACGGTGGGCTGATCAGTTTGCAGGTGGCATTGGATCAGCCCGACCTGGTGCGCTCCGTACTGCTTTGCAACTCTCTGCATAGCCCGCAGATGTGGCAGCAGAACCATGAAAATATCAATCAGGTTATTGCCACGCAGTTGCCTCATGTATGGGCGCAAATATGCCAATTGCATACTCAGGGCGAAGTGTCCACGTCGCCGCGTATGCAGGCGCTCTTCGGTCAGGCAGCCACTCTGGTCAGGTTCTATGACCCGGCTAACGCGAGCAAATTGTTCAGTGAGCCAAGCTCACGCAATACGGAGCTTTATCCGCAGTTTTGTGGTGCCGATGTTGATTTCACCCTTGGCGGGAAGTTGTTGCTGATCCCGGACTTCAGGCCGTTGCTTGAACAATTAGTGCCGCCTACCAAGGTATTGGCCGGACGTTTTGATCGGGCGCTATATCCGGCGCTTCAACTTGGGTTTCAGTGCGCGCGCGTCGAACTGACGTTCCTGGAGCAAAGTGGCTCATTCGGCTTTATTGAGGACAATGAACAAGTCTTGGGGCACATCAGGGCGCATTGCCGATGAGCCGGCGCTTTCCAACTGACGTTAACGGAGGTCATCAACGCGCGTTCGTCACAGGCGCTAACCTGCGACGAGGCCGGTGCGACTTCAGATGATCTTCAGTCGTCCTTCTTCATCAACCCCGCCAACGCCGCAAACGGGTTGTGCGTCGCCTTGGCAATCGTCGGGCTGCTGGTGGAGCCTTCGCCGAAGTACTGCTGGTCGGTGTAGCGCGAGTGTTCGTTGTCGTGGCAATACAGGCACAGCAACTCCCAGTTGGAGCCGTCCTGGGGGTTGTCATCATGATTGTGGTTACGGTGGTGTACGGTGAGTTCGCTCAGGCGCTTGCCGGCGAATTCACGGGCGCAGCGGCCGCACACGTGGGGGTACATTTTGAGGGCTTTGTCGCGGTAGCCCATTTCCCGGTCGCGCTGGGCATCGGCCAGGATGCGGTCCAGCTTGGCGGTGTGGGAGGGCGGGTTGGTCGAGCTCATGATGGCTCCTGGCTATTTGGTGGGTCACGGATAGCGTTGATTCTAGCCGTCGGCGGGCGTTTGTAGTATCGGTTCATTCATTTCACAAGGATCTGAAACCTATGCGTTGGCACACATGGACAGTTGCACTGCTCTTCGGCGCCCTGGCGGCTCACGCCCAGGCGTTCTCCACACCTCAGCCGGGCCAGGTGATCGAGGTCGCCCTCGAACAGTTGCACCCGACCCAGGCCGTAGTGGGCTTCGATCAGATCTATTACAGCCTCGGGTTGTTTGCCGACAAACCTACCAAAGCCTTCGATGAATACTGCGAGACCAACGGTCAGGGCGAGGCCGACAAGGTGCCCAAGAACGCCAAGCTGCTCCAGCCCACCAGCTTCACCTGCAAAGACCCGGTAGGCACCCACCCCGACGATATGAAAACCGTAGTGGTCGGCCCCGGCGGCCAGTTGTACCTGACCGATGGTCATCATAGCTTCACCACCCTGTGGGAAACGCCGGGGGCCGGCCCTCGATTGAAAATGTGGGTGAGGGTGACCGACGATTTCAGCAGCAGCCCAGACCTCGCGACCTTCTGGCTGCGTATGGAAGCGGCCCGCAAGGTCTGGCTCAAGGACAATCAGGGCCAGACCCTGCCGCCTGCGCAACTGCCGGCCCACCTGGGGTTCAAGAACCTGCAGGACGACACCTTTCGCAGCCTGGTGTATTTCACCCGCAAGGCTGCCTACGGCAAGCCGGACGTGGGGGAGGTCGCACCGGAATTTCTGGAGTTCTATTGGGGCAACTGGCTGCGCACGCAGATTGATCTGGGCCAGTACGACCTGAATAAAAAAGGCGGCTACAAGGCCGCTATCGAAGCGGTGGCCAAGCGCATGGTCAGCCTGGCGCCCGGCTCACAGGTCGGGGACAGCGGTTTCACTGCGCAGCAACTGGGCGGCATGAGCAAACTGGATCGCGATGAGTTGGAAAAGACCTTCGATAAAAAAGTGCCGTATGTCATCGACTACCGCAAATCCCACAACTGACCAGGGATCAAAAATGTGGGAGGGGGCAAGTCGAATCGTCGCACCGTCCCTCCCACATTAGATTTACGCTGTCGGGGACGCATGCTCAGCCCTTGAGCTTTTCCGCAATCCAGATGGTGTGACGCGTGCCCTTGTTGCCATGGGCAAACACCTGCACTTCCTCGGCCTTGAAACCGGCCTTGCGCAGTTTGTCGCTGAACAGTTTGTCGGCGCTTGCCGACCACACCGCCAGCACGCCCTTGGGCCGCAAGGCCTTGGCGCAGGCTGCGAGGCCACCGGCGGAGTAGAGCCAGCTGTTGGCTTTTTGCGTCAGGCCTTCGGGGCCGTTGTCCACATCCAGCATGATCGCGTCAAAGCCCTGGGGCTCGGCTTGCAGCACCTTGGCCACGTCTTCCAGACGGATCACGGTGCGCGGGTCCAGCAGTGGACGGCCGGACTTTTCCCCCAGCGGCCCACGGTTCCATTCCACGACGCCCGGCACCAGTTCGGCCACGACCACTTCGGCGGTTTTGCCCAGATGCTTGAGCGCCGAGGCCAGGGTAAAGCCCATGCCCAGACCACCAATCAACACCCGAGACCCCGGACGACCGGCAACCTTGCGGCAGGGGATCTCTGCCAGCGCATCTTCGGAGCCGTGCATGCGCGTGTTCATCAACTGGCCGCCGTCACCGCCCTGGATCTTGATGACAAAATCCTCGCCGTATTCGAACAGGCACAAGGCACCGCCGTTGTCGGGGATCGGGGTGGTGTCCAGCAGAACGAAACGTTTCATGGAAATCTCATTGGGAAGGGCATTCTTGCGCGGTTGGGAGTAGCCTTACGACATTCCGGTCAGGCCATGGAGCCATCGATGAAGTGCAGCATTCTAACGGTCATTGTGTTGAGCGCGCTCGCATTGGGTGCGGCGCAGGCTCAGGAGTTGCAAACCGTACCGGTCGCGCCCGCGCCAACCCCAGGTGCGCCGGGCACGCCGACGCCGACGCTGTATCCCCAGGTCAGCCCGCCAGCGCTGCCCAAGACCAACGGCTCGCCGCCCTTGGCGCCCATCGTGCTGCCGACGCCACCGAAGGACCAGACGGTGCCCGGCCTGCAGCAGAACGACAGCAAACCGAAACCCCCCGGCGGTTAAAACGGTTGGGACAGTAACTGCCCATCCGCCATGCGCAGGCGCTTGGACAAGGCAATCGCAATCGCCCGGATGATCTTGGCGGCCACCCGTGGTGTTTCGTTGAGCATTTTTTCCAGGGAGTCCTTGCCCAGGTTCAACAACACGCAGTCGCTGGCCGCCACGCAACTGGCGGAGCGCCGCTCGCCGTCAAGTACCGCCATCTCACCAAAGGCCCGACCACTGCGCAGGGTGGCGATGGTCAGGCGCTGGCCGTCGTGATTGGTTTTCTGCACCGCCACCTGGCCGCTGTGGATGATGCACATAAAGGTGCCGGCATCGCCTTCGAGGAAAATCGCTTCGTCCTGGGCAATGCTGCTGATATTGAAGTAGCCGGCGGCGACGTGAAAATCCTCCGGCAACAGAGGGTCGAACAGGCCGCAGTCCATGAGCATGTCGCGGATTTCATCGTTCAGTAAAGTCGGTTGTGGCATGACTGGTCCATCAATCGGTAAGCGGTCCTGTGTTCAGACAGAACCGCCGCACTAAGTTCCTAAATTAACCCCAGCGCCTTGAACACAAATGCATATTCGAGCGCTACGTCACGTAATCCCTGGTAACGACCGCTCATCCCACCATGGCCGGCGCCCAGTTCGGTCTTGAGCAACAGCAGGTTGTTGTCGGTTTTGGTGTCACGCAGCCTGGCCACCCACTTGGCGGCTTCCCAGTACTGCACGCGGCTGTCGTTGTAGCCGGCGATCACCAGCAGATGCGGGTAGGCCTGGGCCTGGACATTTTCGTAAGGCGCGTAGGCCTTGATGCGCTCATACACCTCGGGCTCGTCGGGGTTGCCCCACTCGTCGTACTCGGTGATGGTCAGCGGCAGATCCGGGTCGAGCATGGTGTTGAGCACATCGACGAACGGCACTTCGGCAATCGCCGCCTGGAACAACTCCGGACGCTGGTTGAGCACCGCGCCGATCAACAGGCCGCCGGCACTGCCGCCGCTGATGGCCAGTTGCTTGGCGGTGGTCAAGCCTTGGGCGATCAGGTGTTCGGCGCAGGCGATAAAGTCACTGAAGGTGTTCTGCTTGTGTTCCTGCTTGCCGTTGCGGTACCAGGCTTCACCCAGCTCGCCGCCGCCACGCACGTGGGCAATCGCAAACGCGACGCCACGGTCGAGCAGACTGAGGCGCGCGTGGGAAAACCACGGGTCGAGGCTTTGGCCGTAGGCGCCGTAGCCATACAGGTAAAGCGGCGTGGTTTTGCCGAGCTGGTCGCGCTTGACCACCAGGCTGATCGGTACCTGGGTGCCATCGGCAGAGGTGGCCCACAAGCGCTGGCTCACGTAATCGTCGGCATTGAACACACCGAGCACCGGGGTTTCCTTGAGCACCTGTTGCGCGCCGCTGGCCAGTTCCAGCTGACGCACCTGGGCCGGGCGATTGAGGGCCTCATACCGCAGGCGAATTTTGTCGCTGACGAATTCCAGGCTGTTCTGTACGTAGAGGCTGTAGGCGGCGTCGGGCAATTCCACGCGATACGCGGGCAGGCCCTGCGGGTGCACTTCGATCACCGGCAGGCCACCGATGCGCAGGCTCAGGGTCATGGCGCCGGTATTGAGGCTCACACCGTCGAGCATCACGTCATCGCTGTGGGGGATCAGGTTTTGCCACTCATCCTCGGTGGGCACATCGCCAATGTCGGTTGCAACGAACAGCGCATAGTTGATGCCATCCCGGTTGCTGCGGATAAACCAGGTCCACGCGCCATTCAGTTGGCCGTGGTCGACGTCGTATTCGTGGTCCTCGACCCGAGGCGCCAGGCAGGTGAAGGCCAGGTGCGGCTGGTCGGCGTCCAGCGCCCAGACTTCGCTGGTGGTCTTGCTGCCCAGGGCCAGCAGCAACTGGCGCTCGGAGCTGGAACGGTAGCAATGCAGGAAGAAACGCCCGTCGGGCTCGTGGAACACTTCCTGCGCTGCCGTGCCGTCCAGGCGATAGCGATACAGTTTGTGCGGACGGTGGGTGTCGTCCAGTTCGCCGAAGAACAGGGTCAGGCTGTCGTTGGCCCAGGTCATGCTGCCGTCGCAGTCCTGGAACTCCAGTTCGCTGACCTTGCCCGTCGCCAATTCCTTCACGAACAGGGTGTAGATCTCATCGCCGCTGGTGTCCAGGCTGTAGGCCAGGCGCTGGTGGTCGGGGCTGATGCTGAACGCGCCGAGGGAGAAAAAGCCGCCATTGGCCAGTTCGTTCGGGTCCAGCAACAGCTCTTCGCTGCTGTCGTCGACCTGGTTGCTGTCATCGGCCGGACGGCGGCAGCGGTAGTGCCGGGCGTACTCGTCACCGGCGGTGGTGCGGGTGTAATAGAGGTACGGGCCCCACGGGGAGGGCAGCGACAGGTCGGTTTCGAGGATGCGGCCCTTGATCTCTTCAAACAGGCTTTCGCGCAAGTCTGCCTGATCGGCGAGCTGGGCTTCCTGCCAGGCATTTTCGGCCTTGAGGTAATCGAGCACTTCAGTGCTGTCGCGTTCTTGCAGCCAGGCGTAAGGATCCTGGCCTGGGGCCTTGCGGGCAATCGGGGGGCGCGATACAGGCATGGATTATTCTCTATCTGGCGGACGGTGGCAGGCTTTGCAGCCGCGACACGCAAAAGCCGTTATCATAGCCGCCTCTTTGCCAGCCTTGCCATGGACACCATGACCGAGAACGACTATCTGACCGCTTGGGGCCTTTACGCCTTCGCCGCTTTGGGCTGCCTGTTGGTGTGGTGGCGCATGACGCGCTGGATCTGGCGCTGGCTGCGCGAGCCGCTGCAATTGCTGATGGCCGTGTTGCTGTTCAGCCCGACCATCGTCGACCCGGTCAAGACCCAGTTCGCGCCGGCCGTGGCCATTACCGCCCTGGACCTGGTGCTCAAGGTCGGCAACAACGCCTGGCGGGCGATTTCCGATTTGTTCATGTACACCATGATCGCCTTTGGCGTGTACCTGGTGATTGTGTTGATCCGCTGGCCCATCGAGCGCGCCGCCAATGCGCGTCGTGAGCGCAAGGCCGCCACCGATGCAGCCCTGGCCGCTGAAGCGGTGGAAGAAGACGACGAGCCATTCCGCCGTCCGGCGCCTGTCAGCGGCATGCGGGTCGAACCGCGCCTTTAACGTTGCAGCGAGAGCCCTGGCATGTGTGAATTATTGGGCATGAGTGCCAACGTCCCCACCGATATCGTGTTCAGCTTTACCGGGCTGATGCAGCGCGGTGGGCGCACCGGCCCCCACCGCGACGGTTGGGGTATCGCCTTCTACGAAGGCCGTGGCCTGCGCCTGTTCCAGGACCCGGCCGCGAGCAGTGAATCGGAAGTCGCGCTGCTGGTGCAGCGTTATCCCATCAAGAGTGAAGTGGTGATCGGCCATATCCGCCAGGCCAACGTGGGCAAAGTGAGTCTGGCCAATACCCACCCGTTCGTGCGTGAATTGTGGGGTCGCAACTGGTGTTTCGCCCATAACGGCCAATTGGCGGACTTCAACCCGCGCGCCACGTTCTACCGCCCGGTCGGCGATACCGACAGCGAGGCAGCCTTCTGCGACTTGCTCAACCGCGTGCGCGAGGCCTTTCCCGAGCCGGTGGACATCGAGCAGATGCTGCCCGACCTGATCGCCGCCTGTGCCGAATACCGCAGCAAAGGCGTGTTCAACTGCCTGCTCAGCGATGGCGACTGGCTGTTCTGCTACTGCTCGACCAAGTTGGCGCAGATCACCCGGCGTGCCCCGTTTGGCCCGGCGCGGTTGAAGGATGTCGACGTGATCGTCGATTTCCAGGCCGAAACCACACCCAATGATGTAGTGACGGTGATCGCCACCGAACCGTTGACCGACAACGAAAACTGGACCCGTTACGAACCGGGCCAATGGAGCCTGTGGCGACGCGGTGAATGCGTCAGCCAGGGCATTACTGAGTAAGGATATCGACCATGTTGCTCAGCTATCTGCGGTTGGTGCTGTTTGCCATTGGCCTGTTGGTCGGCGTGCAAGTGCCGGGTTTTATCAACGACTATGCCAAGCGCGTCGAAGCCCACCTGATCGAGGCCCAGACGGGGCTGAGCGGGTTTGAAACCACTGCGCGGCAGTTCTTCAACGGTGATTTGAAAGCGTTGGTGGCGCATTACCGCGCCAGTGACGACCCCGTGTTCCAGAGCGACGCCAATAGCCTGGGCGCGATGCTTGATCGCCAGGTGGCGCTGGACAAGCAATTCCAGGCCATGCAAGGCCCGTGGTACATCCGCGCCTTGCAAGTGGCGGTGGCTGCCGACCCGGATATCCGCCAGGAAACCTGGAACGGCTACAGCTACCAGATCCTGCTGACCCCTGAAGCCATGGGCTGGGGCCTGGGCGGGGCGATGCTGCTGTCGTTTGGGTTGGAATGCCTGTTCCGCCTGATCGACTGGGTGGTGTTGGGCGGCAAGCGCCTGCGCCAGAGCCGGCCGATTGAAGAGCGGGACCTGAAAGGTCTTTAACGCCCAACCCGGTCCAATGTGGGAGGGGGTAAGCCCCCTCCCACATTAGATCTCCTGCATTATGGGGATCGGCGTTTATTTGGACAGGAAGCGCATGCCTTCTTCCAGCCCGCGCAGGGTCAGCGGATACATCTGATCCTCCACCAACTCCCGCACAATCCCCGTCGACGCCGTAAAGTCCCAAGTGTCCTTCGGATACGGATTGATCCAGATCAGCTTCTTGTACTTGGCCATGAAACGCTGCATCCACACATAGCCCGGCTCTTCGTTCCAATGCTCGACGCTGCCGCCGGCCTGGGTGATTTCATACGGCGCCATCGATGCGTCGCCGATAAAGATCACTTTGTAGTCGGCGCCATACTTGTGCAGCAGGTCCTGGGTGGAAGTGCGCTCCGAGGTGCGGCGCTGGTTGTTCTTCCACACCGACTCATACACGAAGTTATGGAAGTAGAAGTACTCCAGGTGTTTGAACTCGGTCTTGCAGGCGGAGAACAGCTCTTCGCAGATTTTCACGTGGGCATCCATCGAGCCGCCGATATCGAACAGCAGCAACAGCTTGATGGTATTGCGCCGTTCCGGGCGCATCTGGATATTCAGCAAGCCGGCGTCGCGGGCGGTGTGGTCGATGGTGCCGTCGATGTCCAACTCGTCGGCGGCACCCTGGCGCGCGAATTTGCGCAGGCGGCGCAGTGCAATCTTGATGTTGCGCGTGCCCAGTTCCACCTGATCGTCGAGGTTCTTGTACTCGCGCTGGTCCCAGACTTTCACCGCCTTGCCCTGGCGCTTGCCGGCGTCACCGACGCGGATGCCTTCGGGGTTGTAGCCACCGGAGCCAAACGGGCTGGTACCGCCGGTGCCGATCCATTTATTGCCGCCGGCGTGGCGTTCTTTCTGTTCTTCCAGGCGTTTCTTGAACTCTTCGATCAGCTTGTCGAGGCCGCCGAGGGATTGGATCTGCGCGCGTTCTTCGTCACTCAGCGAACGCTCGAATTCCTTGCGCAGCCACTCTTCGGGGATCAGCGCCTGCAAATGGTCGTCGAGCTTTTCCAGGCCGTTGAAATAGGCGCCGAAGGCACGGTCGAACTTGTCGAAATGCCGCTCGTCCTTGACCAGGATCGCCCGGGCCAAGTAGTAGAACTCGTCCATGTCGGCGAAGGTCACGCGCTGCTTGAGCGCGTTGATCAGGTCGAGCAACTCGCGCACCGACACCGGCACTTTGGCGGCGCGCATCTCGTTGAACAGGTTGAGCAACATCAGCGATTACCGCGACGGCTCATGAACGCCAGACGCTCCAGCAATTGCACGTCTTGCTCGTTCTTGACCAAGGCGCCGGCCAGCGGCGGGATGGCTTTGGTCGGATCGCGTTCGCGCAGCACCGCTTCACCGATATTGTCGGCCATCAGCAGCTTGAGCCAGTCGACCAGTTCGGAGGTGGACGGTTTTTTCTTCAGGCCCGGGACTTTGCGCACGTCGAAGAACACGTCGAGGGCTTCGCTGACCAGGTCTTTCTTGATGTCGGGGTAGTGCACATCCACGATCTTCTGCAGGGTGGTGCGGTCGGGGAAGGCGATGTAGTGGAAGAAGCAACGGCGCAGGAATGCGTCCGGCAGCTCTTTTTCGTTGTTGGAGGTAATGATGATGATCGGGCGCTTCTTGGCCTTTATGGTCTCGTCGATTTCGTAGACGTAGAACTCCATCTTGTCGAGTTCTTGCAGCAGGTCGTTGGGGAACTCGATGTCGGCCTTGTCGATTTCATCGATCAGCAGGATCACCCGTTCTTCGGACTCGAACGCTTCCCACAACTTGCCCTTCTTCAGGTAGTTGCGCACATCGTGCACCTTGTCCACGCCCAACTGCGAGTCGCGCAGGCGGCTGACCGCATCGTACTCGTAGAGGCCCTGGTGGGCCTTGGTGGTGGACTTGATGTGCCAGGTGATCAGCTTGGCACCGAAGGATTCGGCCAGTTGCTCGGCGAGCATCGTCTTGCCGGTGCCCGGTTCGCCCTTGACCAGCAACGGCCGCTCCAGGGTGATGGCGGCGTTGACGGCCAGTTTCAGGTCATCGGTAGCCACATAGGCCTGGGTGCCTTCGAACTTCATCGGTGTTTCCTCGCATTCATCAATGCCCCGACTATACCGCGCAGCCCCGGCGACTGTGAACGCAGACGGGTTATTCAGTCTCTGAATGGCCGGTCACATGGGATATCAGTCTGCCGATGGCTTGGGTTGCTCATAACGTGCATTGAACGCCTGGATAAAACCATTGCGCAAAATCCCCAAAAACGCAGAGAACGCGCTGACATTTTGTTGATGTACGCTGCCACTGAGCTCGACGCGGGTGGCGAACTGGTTTTTCTGCTGGTTCTTCAGCACCGTCTCGCTGGTGCCAACCACCGCCTCCCAGATCGAGCGGAAGATGTTCTTGTCCTTGTTCTCCACGTCCTGCTGCCAGTCAAACACTTCCACATCCCTTAACAACGGCTTGATGTAGCCGGTCAGTTGGCCTTTTTCGGCCTGGGCTTCGATCACCACGTCGCCGTTACCGGCCTTGAAGTCGAACTTGCCGTAGGCCGAGGCGAAGTCATTCATGCGCTTGAGCTGCAGGTCCTTGGCGCGGAAACGGAACTCGAAGTTCTCGAAATTGCTCAGTGGGTCAAAGGTGGCGCTGGCTTCCAGCGGGGCCTGGCCTTGCAGCAGGGCCTTGCCGTCGAAGCGGGCGTCGCGCTTGCCTTTGACGTCGACCACGTTGGTCAGGTTGTAGAAGCTGGCGTTGACGTCAGTGGCATCGATTTTTACCGCAGGTTTGGAGCTGAAGTTGTGGAAGGCGATCTTGCCGTCTTCGATGCGCACTTCATCAAGGGTGATGGGTGCCAGCTTGCTCAACTGCTCGCGCCAGTCGGTGCCCTTACCTGTCTGGGACGCCTGCTTGTTGGCGCCGCCGTCGACGAAGTTCACTTCAGGTTTGATAAACCGCACCTTGGCGACCACTGCATGGTCGTACCACAGCGAATGCCAGCTCACCGCCAGGTCGATCAGCGGGGCGTTGACAAACGGTACGGGCACTTTGCCGTCGACCTTGATGATTTCAAGGCCGTTGATCCGGTACGCGCCCCGCCATAGCGCCAGGTCCACGTCGGTCACCTGGCCTCGGTAATCGCCCATATTGGCGAGTTTGTCATTCAAATAGTTGCGCACCAGGTAGGGCAGGGCGATGCTCAAGGCGACCAGGACCACCAGCACTCCGGCGACGGTCCATAGTGGCCAGCTGTAGCGACGTTTCATCGGGCAGTTCTCCTTGCAGATGAAACATGGACTGTCTTGATCCGCGCAACGTTCCTCTGACTGGACGCTTTGTACTACGAGGCATACCCTTGTTGCCTTCTTGAAATTGCCTACAAGGACCCGTCATGAGCCGCATTTTTGCAGACAACGCGCACTCCATCGGTAACACGCCCCTGGTGCAGATCAACCGCATCGCCCCGCGTGGCGTGACCATCCTGGCGAAGATCGAAGGGCGTAACCCGGGTTACTCGGTAAAGTGCCGCATCGGCGCGAACATGATCTGGGACGCGGAAAGCACCGGCAAACTCAAGCCGGGCATGACCATTGTCGAGCCGACGTCGGGCAATACCGGCATCGGCCTGGCGTTTGTCGCCGCCGCCCGTGGCTACAAGTTGCTGCTGACCATGCCGGCGTCCATGAGCATCGAGCGCCGCAAAGTGCTCAAGGCCCTCGGTGCCGAGCTGGTACTGACCGAGCCGGCCAAAGGCATGAAGGGCGCTATCGAAAAGGCCGGCGAAATCGTTGCCAGCGACCCGGCCACCTACTTTATGCCGGCCCAGTTCGAAAACCCGGCCAACCCGGCGATCCACGAGAAAACCACCGGCCCGGAAATCTGGAATGACACCGACGGTGCGGTGGATGTGCTGGTAGCGGGCGTGGGCACCGGCGGCACCATCACCGGCGTATCGCGCTATATCAAGAACACCGCGGGCAAGCCGATTCTGTCGGTGGCCGTTGAGCCGGTGGTGTCGCCGGTGATCACCCAGGCGCTGGCTGGCGATGAGATCAAGCCGAGCCCGCATAAAATCCAGGGCATCGGCGCCGGTTTTGTACCGAAAAACCTCGACTTGTCGATGGTTGACCGCGTGGAGCTGGTGACCGACGACGAATCCAAGGCCATGGCCCTGCGCCTGATGCAGGAAGAGGGGATTCTGTGCGGCATCTCCTGCGGTGCCGCCATGGCGGTGGCCGTGCGCCTGGCCGAGAAACCGGAAATGCAGGGCAAGACCATCGTGGTGATCCTGCCGGACTCCGGTGAGCGCTACCTGTCGAGCATGCTGTTCAGCGATTTGTTTACCGAGCAGGAAAACCAGGCTTGATGTATGTCAGCGCCGATACCTTGGGCCTTCTGCATACTGGCCCAAGTGTTTATGATGCCCGGCGCATATTTCCAGGAGTTGCTGCATGACCTTTTCTTTGGCCGCCAAACTGTCGGTGCTGCTGCTGTTTATCGGTAGCACACTGTATGTCCACTTGCGCGGCAAGGCCCGTCTACCGATGTTGCGCCAGTTCGTAAACCATTCGGCGCTGTTCGCCCCGTATAACGCCTTGATGTATCTGTTTTCGGCAGTGCCGTCCAAACCCTACCTGGACCGCAGCAAGTTCCCGGAACTGGATGTGCTCAAGGACAACTGGGAGGTGATCCGCGAAGAGGCCATGCACCTGTTCGACGAGGGTTACATCCGCGCCGCCGAAAAGAACAACGATGCCGGTTTCGGGTCGTTCTTCAAGAAGGGCTGGAAGCGCTTCTACCTCAAGTGGTACGACAAACCCCTGCCATCGGCCGAGGCGCTGTGCCCGAAAACCGTGGCACTGGTGAGCAGCATTCCCAACGTCAAGGGCGCGATGTTTGCGCTGTTGCCGGGCGGCAGCCACCTCAACCCGCACCGCGACCCTTTTGCCGGTTCCCTGCGTTATCACCTGGGGCTGTCCACGCCCAACTCCGATGCCTGCCGCATCTTCGTCGACGGCCAGGAATACGCATGGCGCGACGGCGACGACGTGATGTTCGACGAAACCTACGTGCATTGGGTGAAGAATGAAACCGAACAGACCCGTGTGATTCTGTTCTGCGACATTGAGCGTCCCCTGAGCAACCGCGTGATGACCCGCCTCAACCGTTGGGTCAGCAAGCAACTGGGCCGTGCGACCGCGCCGCAGAACCTGGATGACGAGCGTGTTGGCGGGATCAACCAGGCGTATGCCTGGAGCAAGACCTTCAGCGACAAGTTCAGCGGCCAGGTCAAGCAGTGGAAGCGCAAACATCCCAAGGCTTACCGCATTGCGCGGCCGGTGTTGGCGGTGGTCGTGCTGGTGCTGCTGTGGAAATGGCTGTTCGGCTGATCTGAAAGTTTAAACGCGGTCAAAAATGGGGAAGGGGGCTTGCCCCCGATGACAGTGGGTCAGCTACAGATTTATCAGCTGACACACCCTCATCGGGGCAAGCCCGCTCACCACAAGACCCTCGTTCGCTAAGGGTACGTTTTCACCAAAGATGTGTAGATACCCATGCTCATCGGGGGCAAGTCGAATCGTCGCACCGCCCCTCCCACATTTGATCTCCAGTGATCTTTAGCTGGCGATCAGTTGGCGCAACACGTAGTGCAAAATCCCGCCCGCCTTGAAGTACTCCACCTCATTGAGCGTATCGATCCGGCACAGCACCTCGACCTTCTCGCTGCTGCCATCCTCTCGCGTAATCACCAGCGTCAGGTTCATGCGCGGCACGATCTCCACCTCGCTCAGCCCAAGAATGTCGATCTTCTCCTTGCCACTGAGCTTGAGCGTCTTGCGGTTCTGATCGAGTTTGAACTGCAACGGCAGCACGCCCATGCCCACCAGGTTGGAACGGTGAATTCGCTCGAAGCTCTCGGCGATCACCGCCTTGACGCCCAGCAGGTTGGTGCCCTTGGCCGCCCAGTCGCGGCTGGAGCCGGTGCCGTACTCTTGCCCCGCAACCACCACCAGCGGGGTGCCCGACGCCTGGTATTTCATCGACGCATCGTAGATCGCCATTTTTTCGCCGGTGGGGATGTACAGCGTGTTGCCGCCTTCTTCGCCACCGAGCATTTCGTTGCGGATCCGGATATTGGCAAAGGTGCCGCGCATCATCACTTCATGGTTACCCCGGCGTGAGCCGTAGGAGTTGAAGTCCCGCGGTTCCACGCCTTGCTCGCGCAGGTATTGGCCGGCGGGGCTGTCGACCTTGATGTTGCCGGCGGGGGAGATGTGGTCGGTGGTCACCGAATCCCCCAGCAGGGCCAGCACGTTGGCGCCCTTGATGTCCTCGATCACCGGCAACGGGCCGGCAATGTCGTCGAAAAACGGCGGATGCTGGATGTAGGTGGAATCCTTCTGCCACACGTACGTCGCAGCCTGAGGCACTTCAATGGCCTGCCATTGCGCGTCGCCGGCAAACACCTCGGCGTATTCCTTGTGGAACATGCCAGTGCTGACCTGCGCCACCGCGTCGGCGATCTCCTGGCTGCTCGGCCAGATGTCCTTGAGGTAGACCGGCTTGCCGTCCTTGTCGTTACCCAGCGGCTCGCTGCTGATGTCGATGCGCACCGTGCCGGCCAGCGCATAGGCGACCACCAGCGGCGGCGAAGCCAGCCAGTTGGTTTTCACCAGTGGGTGTACGCGGCCTTCAAAGTTGCGGTTGCCCGACAGCACCGAGGCCACGGTGAGGTCGGCCTTCTGGATGGCTTTTTCAATCGGCTCGGGCAATGGCCCGGAGTTGCCGATGCAGGTGGTGCAGCCATAGCCCACCAGATCAAAACCGAGCGCGTCCAGGTAGTGGGTGAGGCCGGCGGCGTTGTAGTAGTCGGTGACCACCTTGGAGCCGGGCGCCAGGGAGCTTTTGACCCACGGCTTGCGCGTCAGGCCTTTTTCCACGGCTTTCTTGGCCACGAGCCCGGCGGCCATCATCACGCTGGGGTTGGAGGTATTGGTGCACGACGTAATCGCGGCGATGACCACCGCGCCGTTTTTCAGGCGGTAGGTGTTGCCTTCGTATTCGTAATCGGCTTCGCCCACCAGGTCGGCATTGCCCACGGCGACACCGCCGCCGCCTTCGCTTTCCAGGCGGCCTTCTTCCTTGTTGGTGGGTTTGAATTGCAGGTCGAGAAAGTCGCTGAAGGCCTGGCCGACATTCGGCAGCGCCACGCGGTCCTGCGGACGTTTCGGCCCGGCAAGGCTGGCTTCGACGCTGCCCATGTCCAGGGCCAGGCTGTCGGTGAACACCGGTTCTTGGCCGGCAATACGCCACAGGCCCTGAGCCTTGGTGTAGGCCTCGACCAATTTCACGGTTTCTGTCGGCCGACCGGACAGGCGCAGGTAGTCCAGCGTCACTTCATCCACCGGGAAAAAGCCGCAGGTGGCGCCATATTCCGGGGCCATGTTGGCGATGGTGGCGCGGTCAGCCAGAGGCAGATCGGCCAGGCCGTCGCCGTAGAACTCAACGAACTTACCGACGACGCCTTTTTTGCGCAGCATCTGGGTCACGGTCAGCACCAGGTCGGTGGCGGTGATGCCTTCCTTGAGTTTGCCGGTGAGCTTGAAGCCAATCACTTCCGGGATCAGCATAGACACCGGCTGGCCGAGCATCGCCGCTTCCGCTTCGATGCCACCCACGCCCCAGCCAAGTACGCCAAGGCCGTTGATCATGGTGGTGTGGGAATCGGTGCCGACCAGCGTGTCGGGGAAGGCGTAGGTGCGGCCGTCTTCGTCCTTGGTCCACACGGTGCGGCCCAGGTACTCCAGGTTGACCTGATGGCAGATGCCGGTGCCCGGCGGCACCACGCTGAAGTTGTCAAAGGCGCTCTGGCCCCAGCGCAGGAAGGCGTAGCGTTCGCCGTTGCGCTGCATCTCGATATCGACGTTTTGCTCGAAGGCATCGGCATTGCCGAACTTGTCGACCATCACCGAGTGGTCGATCACCAAATCCACCGGGGAGAGCGGGTTGATGCGCTGCGGGTCGCCACCGGCCTTGGCCACGGCGGCGCGCATGGCGGCCAGGTCGACCACGGCGGGTACGCCGGTAAAGTCTTGCATCAGCACGCGGGCGGGGCGGTACTGGATCTCACGGTCGGACTGGCGCTCTTTGAGCCAGGCGGCAATGGCCTTGAGGTCGGCGCCGGTGACGGTCTTGTTGTCTTCCCAGCGCAGCAGGTTTTCCAGCAGCACCTTGAGCGACATCGGTAGCTTGTCCAGGTCGCCCAGGCTCTTGGCGGCTTCGGGCAGGCTGAAGTAGTGGTAGGTTTTGTCGTCGATTTGCAGGGTTTTAAGGGTTCTCAGGCTATCAAGCGATGACATGACGCGACTCCTTATGGTCCGCACGGCTACGGACCTGACGGGACGAACAGAGCTATCAAACTAGCCCCGTTTTCATTAGCAGGCTAATAACTGGACTCTATGGGCAAGTCCAAGGTTCCGAACTCGGCTATCATGCGCGCGTTTTCATGACAGGCATTGCGATAGAGCAAGCCAGTTGCCAGGAGATTCAATGAACACCCTTTTTATGCACTGCCGCCCGGGTTTTGAAGGCGAAGTCTGTTCCGAGATCGCGGACCTCGCTGCGCGCCTGAACGTTTCCGGCTACGCCAAGGCCAAGACCGGCAGCGCCTGCGCCGAATTTGTCTGCACCGAAGAAGACGGCGCCCAGCGCCTGATGCACGGCCAGCGCTTTGCCGAGCTGATCTTCCCCCGGCAGTGGGCGCGCGGGGTGTTTATCGACCTGCCGGAAACCGACCGCATCAGCGTGATCCTCGCTCACCTGCGCGAATTCCCGGTGTGCGGCAGCCTGTGGCTGGAGATGGTCGACACCAACGATGGCAAGGAACTGTCGAACTTCTGCAAGAAATTTGAAGTGCACCTGCGCAAAGCCCTGCTGGGCGCCGGCAAGCTGGTGGACGACCCGAGCAAGCCGCGCCTGCTGCTGACCTTCAAGAGCGGCCGCGAAGTGTTCATGGGCCTGGCCGAGTCGAACAATTCGGCCATGTGGCCGATGGGCATCCCGCGCCTGAAGTTCCCGCGTGACGCGCCAAGCCGTTCGACGTTGAAGCTGGAAGAGGCCTGGCACCACTTTATCCCCCGCGACCAATGGGACGAGCGCCTGCACGGCGACATGACTGGCGTCGACCTCGGCGCTGCGCCGGGCGGCTGGACCTGGCAACTGGTCAACCGTGGCATGCTGGTGACCGCCATCGACAACGGCCCCATGGCCGAAAGCCTGATGGACACCGGTCTGGTGCAGCACCTGATGGCCGACGGCTTCACCTTCGTGCCCAAGCAGCCGGTGGACTGGATGGTGTGCGACATCGTCGAGAAACCGGCGCGCAACGCCGCGTTGCTGGAAACCTGGATCGGCGAGGGGCATTGTCGCGAGGCGGTGGTGAACCTGAAGTTGCCGATGAAGCAGCGCTATGCCGAAGTCAAGCGCCTGCTGGAGCGTATCGAAGAGGGCTTCAAGGCCCGCGGCATTCGCGTGGAAATCGGCTGCAAGCAGCTGTACCACGACCGTGAGGAAGTGACCTGCCACCTGCGCCGCCTGGTGGATGCGAAGAAAACCAAGGCCCGTTAACGAGGAGTCATCAATGAGCGATATCAACGAAAGCCCTGTCGACGGCATTCTCGATGCCACCGGCCTCAACTGCCCGGAACCCGTGATGATGCTGCACCAGCACATCCGCGACCTGCCGGCAGGCGGTTTGCTCAAGGTGATCGCAACGGACCCGTCGACCCGCCGCGATATTCCCAAGTTCTGCGTGTTCCTGGACCACGAACTGGTGGATCAGCAGGAACAGGCTGGCACTTATCTGTACTGGATTCGCAAGAAGGCCGACTAACCCCGCGCCTTGTCCGCCCGGATACGCCGGCGTGCACTGCGCGCCAGGCGTACCAGCAACATCCCCGCCGCACAGCTCAGGCCCACGATCAGCCCTTGCCACAAACCGCTGGGGCCGCTTGGGGCGCCGAGCCAGTCGGTCAGCCCCAGGGCATAACCCACCGGCAGCCCCACGCCCCAGTAGGCGAACAAGGTCAGCACCATGGTCACGCGGGTGTCCTGGTAGCCACGCAAGGCGCCGGCTGCCGTGACCTGGATCGAGTCCGAGAACTGGAACAGCGCCGAGAACACAATCAGCGTCGAAGCCAAGTGAATCACCACTGGGTCCGGGGTGTAGATCGTCGCGATCTGCTCACGGAACAACAGCATCAGGCTGCACGACAGGCACGCATACGCCAGCGCGGTGCCCATGCCGACACCGGCGGCGAAGCGCGCTTCCCGTGCCTCGCCACGGCCGAGGGCCTGACCGACGCGCACGGTGACGGCCATGCTCAGGGAGTAGGGGATCATGAACACCAGCGAGCTGACGTTCAGTGCGATCTGATGCCCGGACACCACCGTGGCGCCCAGGCTGCCGAGCAACAGGGCGATTACCGCAAAAATGCTCGATTCGGCGAAGATCGCGACGCCAATCGGCAGGCCAATCCCCAGCACACGCTTGATGACTGCCCATTGCGGCCAGTCAAACCGTTTGAACAATTCACTGCTCTGATAGGCCGGGCCCCAGCGCGTCCAGACGGCCAGGCCGAGCATCATCACCCACATCGCAATGGCCGTGGCCCAGCCGCAGCCCACGCCGCCCATGGCCGGCACGCCAAAGTGGCCGTAGATGAAGATGTAGTTCAGCGGAATATTCAGCGCCAGGCCGACCAGGCCCATGACCATGCTCGGCCGCGTGCGGCCCAGGCCATCGCTGAAACAGCGCAGCACGTAATACAGCGCAATCGCCGGCATCCCGGCGGCGATGCCGTGCAGGTAGCCCATGGATGGTTCGATCAGGTCGGGCTCGACCTTCATGGCATGCAGGATCGGTTCGGCGCACAGCAGCAGCAATGCGCCGATGATCCCCACGACCACCGCCAGCCACAACGCCTGGCGCACCAGCGGCCCGATCTCGTTGAACTGGCCTGCCCCGTAGCGCTGGGCGACTTTCGGCGTGGTGGCCAGCAGCGTGCCGCTCATCAGCAGGTACACCGGGATCCAGATCGAGTTGCCCAGGCCCACCGCCGCCAGATCCTGGGGGCTGACCCGCCCGGCCATGACCGCGTCGACAAAACTCATGGCGGTGGTGGCCAGTTGGCCGATCATGATCGGCAGGGCGAGCGTCAGCAGGTCGCGCACTTCCCGGCTGATGCGGGCGGGGCGGGTGAGGGCGGTGGCGGCAGTGTTCACGTACAGGTGTCCAATTGAGAGGAGCGCAAGGACGGCGGATTCTACGCCCTGACGCAATGGTCAGGAAAAAACCTGTGTTGGGGATTTGTAAGCAACCTGCCAGGCCCCCTCCCACATTGAATCCACGCAAGCCTGTACACTGCGGGTCCGCCAAAGGAGCCTGCCATGCTGATTGTTGCCGACGAAAATATCCCGCTGCTCGATGCCTTCTTCCAAGGATTTGGCGAGATTCGCCGGGTGCCCGGCCGTTCCCTTGACCGCGCCACGGTCGAGCAGGCGGATGTGCTGCTGGTGCGCTCGGTGAGCAACGTCAATCGCGCGCTTCTGGAGGGCTCCAACGTGCGCTTTGTCGGCACCTGCACCATCGGCACCGACCACCTGGATTTGGACTACTTCAAGCAAGCCGGTATCCAGTGGTCCAGCGCCCCCGGCTGCAATGCCCGTGGGGTAGTGGACTACGTGCTGGGCAGCCTGCAGACCCTCGCCGAGATCGAAGGCGCCGACCTCAATAAGCGTACTTACGGCATCGTCGGTGCCGGTGAAGTCGGCGGGCGCCTGGTCAAGGTGCTCAAGGGCCTGGGCTGGAACGTGCTGGTGTGCGACCCGCCACGGCAGATCGCCGAAGACGGCGACTATGTGAGCCTGGCGCAGATCGTCGAGCAGTGCGACGTGATCAGCCTGCACACGCCGCTGACCAAGTCCGGCAATGGCTCGACCTGGCATTTGTTCGACCGCCAGCGCCTGGAGCAGCTCAAGCCCGGCACCTGGCTGATCAACGCCAGCCGCGGCCCGGTGGTGGACAACGCTGCCCTGCGCGAGGTGTTGCTGGCGCGCGAAGACCTGCAAGCGGTGCTGGATGTATGGGAAGGCGAGCCCGAAGTGGATGCGGACCTGGCCGACCTGTGCGTGCTGGCCACGCCGCATATCGCCGGTTACAGCCTGGAAGGCCGTCAGCGCGGCACGGCGCAGATCTACCAGGCGTTTTGCGCGTACCTGGGCCAGGCACCGAGCATCCACTTGAGCGAACTGTTGCCGGCGCCGTGGTTGTCTGAAGTGCACCTGAATGCTTCGACCGACCCCGCCTGGGCGCTGGCGACCTTGTGCCGCAGCGTGTACGACCCGCGCCGGGATGATGCGGATTTCCGTCGCAGCCTGGTGGGAACTGTGGAAGAACAGCGTAAGGCGTTCGACCTGCTGCGCAAGCATTACCCGGAGCGTCGGGAGATCGAGGGCTTGAAGGTGCGTATCAATGGGGAGTCGGAGACGCTGTCGAAGATTGTGTCCGCATTGGGCGCAGTGGCTATTTAAGCGCCCATAAAAAACCCGGCCATCGCGGCCGGGTCTGAAAGAGCTTGGGCGTTTCAGCCTTGCTGGGCAGACTTGACCAGTTTTTCTTCCAGTTCGCGGCACGCTTGCTGGATCATCTCTTCGGTGATCTGAACCTCATGGCCTTGGGCGTCGATGACGGAGCAAGGCAACTGCTGGGGTTGGCGGATCACTTCAATCTTGGCATCGCTGCTGTTTTGCAAGGTCATGGCCTGTCTCCTCATCAGGTTGTGTACCTACTTTGAACCCCCCGCGTGACCGCGCTGTGACAACTCCCTGCACGACCACCGGTTCGAACATCCAGTCCACCAGAAACCGCTGTCGATTTCCAGCCGGGTGTTAGACCGATAGCCTCTAGGGGCCAGCATCGGCGGGCATAATTAACCTGACTCATTGTTATTTACCCAAGTTCCCCCAATGTTGAGGTATAGACCCCTCATCGGTGATGCCCTCCATGTTCTCAGTCCGTCAACGCCGCGCAATTCGCCTGGCCAGCCGCTTTATCGCGCCCTATCGCTGGCAGGCGCTGGGCGCCCTGTTGGCGCTGATCGTCACCGCCGGCATCACCTTGTCCATGGGGCAGGGCATCCGCCTGCTGGTGGACCAGGGCTTCATGACCCAGTCGCCGCATCTGCTCAACCAGTCCATCGGCCTGTTCATGATCCTGGTGCTGGGCCTGGCGGTGGGTACTTTTGCACGGTTTTACCTGGTGTCCTGGATTGGCGAGCGGGTGGTGGCGGATATTCGTCGGCAGGTGTTCAACCACCTCATCTACTTGCACCCCGGCTTCTACGAGAACAACCGCAGCTCCGAAATCCAGTCGCGGCTGACCACAGACACCACCTTGTTGCAATCGGTGATCGGCTCGTCGCTGTCGCTGTTCCTGCGCAATGCCTTGATGGTCATCGGCGGCATTGTGCTGCTGTTCGTCACCAACCCCAAGCTCACCAGTATCGTGGTGGTGGCGCTGCCGCTGGTGCTGGCACCGATCCTGATTTTCGGTCGCCGCGTGCGTAGCCTGTCGCGCCTGAGCCAGGACCGGATTGCCGATGTGGGCAGTTATGTGTCCGAAACCCTCGGCCAGATCAAGACCGTGCAGGCCTACAACCACCAGGTCCAGGACGAACAACGCTTTGCCGTGACCGTCGAAGAAGCCTTTGCCACGGCGCGTAAACGTATTGCCCAGCGGGCCTGGCTGATCACCTTGGTGATCATGCTGGTGCTCGGTGCCGTGGGCGTGATGCTGTGGGTGGGCGGCATGGACGTGATCAGTGGGCGTATTTCCGGCGGCGAACTGGCGGCGTTTGTGTTCTACAGCCTGATCGTCGGCAGCGCCGTCGGCACCCTGAGCGAAGTACTCGGTGAGCTGCAACGCGCCGCCGGTGCAGCCGAGCGCATTGGTGAGCTGTTGCAGTCGACTAACGAAATCCAGGCGCCGGCCGCAGGCACGGTGCAATTGCCGGCGCGGGTCAGTGGGCGTATGGAGCTGCAGGACTTGCGTTTTTCCTACCCGTCACGGCCCGACAGCTACGCAATCGACGGCTTGAATCTGACGATCAACCCCGGCGAAACCCTGGCCTTGGTCGGGCCATCCGGCGCGGGCAAGTCGACCATTTTCGACCTTCTGCTGCGTTTCTACGACCCCCAGCACGGCCGCATACTGCTCGAAGGTCACCCGCTGACCGAGCTCGACCCCCTGGATCTGCGCCGCCATTTCGCCTTGGTGTCCCAGAGCCCGGCGCTGTTTTTCGGCAGCGTCGAAGAAAACATTCGCTACGGCAACCCGAGCGCGACCCGCGAGCAGGTCGAAGCCGCTGCGCGCATCGCCCACGCCCATGATTTCATCCTGCAAATGCCCAACGGCTACCAGACTCACCTGGGCGACGGTGGCCAGGGCCTCTCCGGCGGCCAGCGCCAGCGCCTGGCCATCGCCCGCGCCTTGTTGGTCGACGCACCGATCCTGCTGCTGGACGAAGCCACCAGCGCCCTCGATGCCCAGAGTGAACACCTGATCCAGCAAGCCTTGCCGCAACTGATGCAAGGGCGCACCACGCTGGTGATCGCCCATCGCCTGGCCACGGTGAAGAATGCTGATCGGATCGCCGTGATGGACCAGGGCAAGCTGGTGGCGGTGGGCACGCATCAGCAGCTGATTGCGAGCAATCCGCTGTATGCGCGGTTGGCGGCGTTGCAGTTCAGTGCTGTTGGGGATATGGAATGAAGCTGCGGTGTGCTTGCTCCTTAAGGCATTATGCAATCTTTCGCTATTGATCTGGATGAGGACATGAGCCGCTATCAACCTCCGTTGACACTGACCACAAAGATGCTGGCCCTGGTGGCTGATATCAGTGAGCAGATTGGTCAGCTCTCAGTCGGTGACGACACCCGTCAGACGCCACAGCTCAGGCGGGGTAATCGAATCCGTACGATTCAGGCCTCATTGGCGATCGAGAACAATACCCTCAGCGTCGAGCAGGTGACTGCTGTTCTGGAAGGCCGACGAGTATTGGGGCTGCCTAGAGAAATCCAGGAAGTGCGTAATGCGTTTGCTGCCTACGAGGCAATGCCGCAGTGGCTGCCGAGTAATCGCGCGGATGTGTTGAAGGCTCACGAACTGCTGATGTATGGCTTGATCGACGATGCCGGACGGTTTCGGCAGGCGGGTGTTGGTATCTATCGTGGCGAGCAATTGGTACACATGGCTCCGCCCGCGAGCCGTGAGACGCATCTGGTGGATGACCTGCTCCAATGGTTGTCGGTTTCCGATTGGCACCCGTTGATCGCCAGCTGTGTATTCCATTATGAGTTTGAATTTATCCACCCTTTTGCCGATGGTAATGGGCGCATGGGACGGCTCTGGCAAACGCTGATTCTCAGCCAATGGCGTCCTGTATTGGCCTACCTGCCAGTGGAAGCGGTTATTCGTGAACAGCAGGACGCTTACTATGCCGCGCTTTCAACTGCAGACCGGCAGGCCGAGGCCACGCCCTTCGTTGAGTTCATGCTGCAGGCGTTGAGCCTGGCCTTGGCTGAAGCCGTGCAAAGCGAGCCTCGGGCAGGCTCATAAAAAATGCCCGCATTTTTCAATGCGGGCATTTTTCCTTTCCGTTTCAAGTGTTACTGATCGTCAAAATACCGCTCATGCCAATCCACCAGCGGCTGTGGCGAGTTGAGCTTTTGCCCGTAGATCACTGAATAAGACAGCACGTTCTGCACGTACTGGCGGGTTTCGTCGAATGGGATGCTCTCCACCCATACATCGAAACTCAAGTGATCGGCACCGCGCAACCACTGGCGCACGCGGCCGGGGCCGGCGTTGTAGGCGGCGGAGGCGAGTACGCGGTTGCCGTTGAATTGGCTGTGCACCTGGCTCAGGTAGGCGGCGCCGAGCTGGATGTTTTTGTCGGGGTCCAACACCTGGGCCGGGGAGGCCAGGGGGATGCTGAATTTGCGCGCGGTTTCCTTGGCGGTACCGGGCATCAGTTGCATCAGGCCGCTGGCGCCAACGCCGGAGCGGGCATCGTCCATAAAGGCGCTTTCCTGGCGGGTGATGGCGAATACCCAGCTCGAATGCAGGCCACGAACCTTGGCTTCACGCACCAGGGTGTCGCGGTGGGCCATCGGGAAGCGGATGTCCAGATCGTCCCAGTACTGGGCCTGGCTTATGGTGCGGATCGCCGGGAAGTACCACTTCATGTCGTACGCCAGCTTGGCTTGGGCGACCATCTCATCGCGGTTGAAGTGGCGGCTGACGTGGTACCACTCGCGGCGACCGTCCACGATCTGCCCACGGGCGTAAAACTCCAGGGCGCGGCGTACGCCGGGGGTGTTACGGACTTTATTGACCAGCGCCTGGCTCATCACCAGCGGCTTGTTGTTCAGTTGATACGGGGCTTTGGAGCGATCAGCCGCGAGGAATCCGTAGAAGTCCCGCTCCCGCGACAGGTTCTTGTAGAGCACCAGGGCTTGCGGGTTCTTCGGCTCGGCCAGTTCCAGGCTGCGGGCCTGCCAGTAGCGCCAGCGGTTGGTGGTGGCCAGGTCTTGTGGGAGTTTGCGCGTCAACTGGTAGGCATCTTCCCAGCGTGCCAGGCGCAACAGCAAGCGCAGGCGCCACTCGGAGACGGTGTTGTCGCGCAGCTCGGGGTCGTACTTGGTCATCACCTCAAGGGCGCGTGGGTCGAAGCGCTTGGCCAGGGTCAGGCCGATTTCGCGGGCGATCGACACTTTTTCGTCACGGGAGAAGTGCATGCTGCTGGCGTAGCCGTCGAGCAGGGCCATGGCCTTGTCCGGGTCCTGGCGGGCCAGGCGACGCAGGCCCAGGCCCACGGCGTCAGACATAGCCTCGGTGGCCGGCTGGAAGCGCGATGGATCGCTGAGCATGTCGGGCTTTTGCGCCACATCCACCATCAGGCGGCCTTGGGCGCCGAGCGTCGGCAGGGTTTTCACCAGGCTGTTGGCGAGCGCGTAGTTGCGCGCTTCGGCGGCGAGCTTGGTGCGGTCCCAGATTTTCTGTTCGGTGAGTTGGCCGTCGGCGGCCCACTGGCCAAAGGTGGCATCACAGGCGGCGGGTTGGGATTTGCCGGTCATCCACAGCTTTTCGGCGGTCTTGTAGCCTTCGGCCTTCAGGTTGTGGGTGAGCTGGTATTGGCCGTGCAGGCAGTCCAGTTCGACGAAATTGAGTTTGGAGTCGTAGTACTTTTCAAAGGTCTGCCAGTCGCCACGCTCGGACAGCCAGCGCAACCAGCGCAGCTTCATCCAGTTGGCCTGGGGCAGGTCGCCGTTTTTGGCGAGAAACTGCTCGATTTCCTGATTACTCGCGGTTTTCAGGCGCGCGGTCAGCTCGTCGTAGGCCAGGTACGGCGTCAGCGGGTAGTCGGCCAGGGCCTGGCTGTATTGCATATAGGGGCCGGTATCGCCCTTGGCCAGTGCGCGCTTGGCTTCATCGTAATATTGACGTTGGGTGGTGAGGTCCACGGCCTGGGCGGATTGAACGGCGGTGGCGGAAAGAAGCAGACAAGATAAAAAGTTGAAAAGGCGACTGCGCATGAGACGTCCGTGCAGAGAAATCACGACTAGCGCCGGCACCGCCGACGCTGATTGCCCCTAGCTTAGCCTTTTGCCAGCGACCGGCGAAAGCTTTGCCGGCCGGTTCGTTCAGGTTTACCGGAAATGTCCTACAGAACGTGTCGGCCTTGAAAATGCTGGCCGCATCCCACCCTCAAGTCAGGTAGAATGCGCGCCCAGTTTTTGGAGAAGCGTATGACCCTGCTCAAATTCAGCGATGTGTCCCTTGCTTTCGGCGCTATGCCGTTGTTGGACAAGGTGTCCTGGCAGATCGCCCGTGGTGAGCGGGTGTGCATCATCGGCCGCAACGGCACCGGCAAGTCCAGCATGATGAAGCTGGTCAAAGGCGACCAGAAGCCCGATGACGGCTCTGTCTGGCGCGCCCCAGGCCTCAAGATTGGCGAATTGCCGCAAGAATTGCCGGTGGCCGACGGACGGACAGTGTTCGACGTGGTTGCCGAAGGCCTGGACGGCGTGGGTGAGTTGCTAGCGCAATACCATCACCTGGCGCAGAACTGCGTCACCGAGGAAGACCTGGACAAGCTGATGCACGTCCAGCAGGACCTCGAAGCCCGTGACGGCTGGCGCCTGCAGCAACTGGTCGACAGCACCCTGAGCCGCCTGCAACTGCCTGCCGACAAGACTCTCGCCGAATTGTCCGGCGGCTGGCGTCGCCGCGTGCTGCTGGCCCAGGCATTGGTGTCCGAACCGGATTTGCTGCTGCTCGACGAGCCCACCAACCACCTGGACATCGGCGCCATTGCCTGGCTTGAAGAAGCCATCAAGGACTTCCAGGGCGCCGTGCTGTTCATCACGCACGACCGTGCCTTCCTGCAGAGCCTTGCCACGCGCATCCTCGAACTGGACCGTGGTGGCCTGATCGACTGGAACGGCGACTACGCCAGCTTCCTGGTGCACAAGGAAGCGGCGCTGTCGGCTGAAGAAACCGCCAACGCCCTGTTCGATAAAAAGCTGGCCCAGGAAGAAGTCTGGATCCGCCAGGGCATCAAGGCCCGCCGCACCCGTAACGAAGGCCGTGTACGCGCGCTGAAAGCCCTGCGCGTTGAGCGCAGCGAACGTCGCGAGCGTACCGGCAAGGCCAATATCCAGCTGGATACCGCCGACAAGTCGGGCAAGCAGGTGATGGTGCTGGAGAACGTCAGCTTCCATCACCCGGATGGCCCGTTCCTGATCAAGGACTTCTCCATGGTCCTGGCTCGCGGCGACCGTATCGGTCTGCTGGGCGCCAACGGTACCGGCAAGACCACCTTGCTCAAGCTGATGCTTAATGGCCTGCAACCGACCAGTGGTAAAGTCGAAGAGGGCACGCGCATCGACGTGGCCTACTTCGACCAGTTGCGCCATCAGTTGGACCTGGAAAAAACCGTGATCGATAACGTGGCGGAAGGCCGCGACTTTATCGATATCGACGGCCAGAGCCGCCATGTGTTGAGTTACCTGGGCGACTTCCTGTTCAGCCCGCAGCGTGCACGTACGCCGGTCAAAGCGTTGTCCGGTGGTGAGCGCGCACGCCTGCTGCTGGCGAAGCTGTTCAGCAAGCCGGCCAACCTGCTGGTACTCGACGAACCAACCAACGACCTCGACGTAGAAACCCTCGAACTGCTGGAAGAGGTCCTGTTGACCTTCAACGGCACCGTGCTGATGGTCAGCCACGACCGGGCATTCCTCGACAACGTGGTTACCAGCACCCTGGTCTTCGAAGGTGAAGGCAAGGTTCGCGAATACGTCGGTGGTTATCAGGACTGGCTGCGCCAGGGCGGTTCACCGCGCCTGTTGGGCGTGACCGAGAGCAAGTCCGGCAAGGCCGACTTGACCTCGGCGGTGGTAACACCGGTTGCCGCCGCGGCTCCTGCACCCGAAGCTGCGCCGGCGGCCAAGAAGAAGCTCAGCTACAAGCTGCAGCGCGAGCTGGAAGCGTTGCCGGGTGATATCGACGCCAAGGAAAAGCAGATTGCTGCTGTTGAAGCGGACATGGCTGATGCGGGTTTCTATCTGCGTCCGGCAGCGGAAACTGCCAAGGTCATTGCTTCCCTGGAGGCGCTGAACCAGGAACTGGAAGTGTTGATGGAGCGTTGGGCCGAGCTGGATGCCTGAGTGATCCGCATGCAATAAAAAACCCGGTGTTCACTAGTATGAACACCGGGTTTTTCATATGAAATGCAGTTCAAATGTGGGAGGGGGCTTGCCCCCGATGGCGGTGTATCAGTCTCCAAATGTATCAACTGACAGACTGCTATCAGGGGCAAGCTCCCTCCCACATTTGGTCCTCATTCGCCTTATGAGGTTTTTACAAGCTTCACGGCCAGCACATCGCACGGCGCGCCGTGCAGCACATCATTGGCAGTAGAACCCAGCAACAACGCCAAGCCGTGACGACCATGGCTACCCACCACGATCAAGTCGCAAGCCTCTTCCTTGGCCAAGTGATGGATTTCCTGGCGCGGTTGGCCGTATGTCAGGTGGCAGTCTTCCTTTTTCAGGTGCGGGTATTTAAGAATCAAACGGTCCAGGCGCTCCTTGGCCTGGTCAAATTGTTGTTGCTGCAACTGGGAAAGGTCCATCGGCACGTCACCGCCAAAGGCCATGGCCATGGGCTCGACGATATGCACCAGCGACAGTTTGGCGCCATTGGCAATCGCGGATTCCTGCGCGCGCTTGATCACTGGATCGCACTCTTCGGTCAGGTCGACAGCGACCAGAATATGTTGGTAGGGCATGAGGCGTTCCTCCAGGGGACTGCAATAAATTAAGTATGGCTGCTTTCAAGCGGATCGGGTTGTATCCGGTCAAATCCGCTCATCTAGAAATTCGGGAGTACACATATGACGGTCTGGATAGTGGTGTCAATCCTTGTGGTGGTTCTGAGCCCTTTGGCATGGCTGCGCCCGTCGCGCCATCAGAGCGGGCGGATGGCCCTGCGCATGGAGGCGCGCCGCATCGGGCTGGCCATGCAGTTGGCACCCCAGGAGTGGCCGCACTGGCTCAAACAGGAGCCGCCGAGCCCCTGCGCGCAGTACTGCCGGCCACGGCGTGGCAGCACGCCGGCCATCTGGAGCTACTGGCAATTGGAGCCGGGGATGTGGGTCAACCAGTGGCGCGAAGTCTGTGAGGACGAGAAGTTGTTGCCGTATTTTGCAACGCTGCCGGCCAACGTCTACAAAGTCGAGGCTGACAAGCAGATGATCGCCCTGTATTGGGGCGAGAAGGGCGAAGCGAGTGATCTGCTCGCCATTGATGCACTGCTCAAGGCGTTGGCATGAAAGCCAGGCAATAAAAAGCCCGACATCATCATCGGGCTGGAGTTGGCCAGGCAGGCCGGTAAATCTCTGGTTGCCGCGTCGGATGTTCATCCAGGCGCGTTACGGTTGCGGCTAGCCTAGCCGGATATCCCGTTCTGTACAGTCTTTTCCCACATCTTTCCTATAATTGATTTCGTGAATGTTTGAATATTGGCGAAGCGTGGGCCTATGGTTGGGGTTCTGAAATGACTGGAAAGTCGCGTTTTTCCTAGCCTTTCGAGCGATTGACAATTGCCTGGAATTGGATGAAGGTGGCGTACCCAAATCAAACGGGCGTATGAATTGAGCGTTTGTCTGTCAGACCGCTCATACATGCATCCCGACTATCGCATTGGCGGGTGTGCCTGGCGGATTGGAGTGAGCATTGACCTAGCGGCCAGTGTCCAACCAGAGGCCAGCGTCCAATGTGTACTGTTCAGCTTCCATATCGTGGAGATCAGTTGATGATTTACGAAGGTAAAGCCATCACGGTTAAGGCTCTTGAAAGTGGCATCGTCGAATTGAAATTCGACCTCAAGGGTGAGTCCGTCAACAAGTTCAACCGTCTAACCCTGAACGAACTGCGTCAGGCCGTAGACACCATCAAAGCAGATGCTTCGGTCAAGGGCGTGATCGTTTCCAGCGGCAAGGACGTGTTTATCGTCGGCGCTGACATCACCGAATTCGTCGACAACTTCAAGCTGCCCGATGCCGAGCTGGTGGCTGGCAACCTCGAAGCCAACAAGATTTTCAGCGATTTCGAAGACCTCAACGTACCGACCGTTGCCGCGATCAATGGCATCGCGCTGGGCGGCGGCTTCGAAATGTGCCTGGCCGCAGACTTCCGCGTCATGTCGGCCACTGCCAAGATCGGCTTGCCTGAAGTCAAGCTGGGCATCTACCCAGGTTTCGGCGGCACCGTACGTCTGCCGCGCCTGATCGGGGCCGACAACGCCATCGAATGGATTGCCGCAGGCAAGGAAAACCGTGCTGAGGACGCGCTGAAAGTCGGCGCTGTCGACGCCGTGGTTGCCCCAGACAAACTGGCCGAAGCTGCACTTGACCTGATCAAGGGCGCCATCAGCGGCGAATTTGACTACAAGGCCAAGCGTCAGCCGAAGCTGGAAAAACTCAAGCTCAACGCCATCGAACAAATGATGTCGTTCGAAACCGCCAAAGGTTTCGTGGCTGGCCAGGCCGGCCCGAACTACCCGGCGCCGGTTGAAGCGATCAAGACCATCCAGAAAGCCGCGAACTTCGGTCGCGACAAGGCACTGGAAGTAGAAGCGGCAGGCTTCGTCAAACTGGCGAAAACCTCGGCGGCCCAAAGCCTGATCGGCCTGTTCCTGAATGATCAAGAACTGAAGAAAAAGGCCAAGGCCTACGACGAAATCGCCAAGGACGTGAAACAGGCCGCCGTACTCGGCGCCGGTATCATGGGCGGCGGTATCGCCTATCAGTCGGCGTCCAAAGGCACGCCGATCCTGATGAAGGACATCAACGAGCACGGTATCGAGCAAGGCCTGGCCGAAGCGGCCAAGCTGCTGGTAGGTCGCGTTGATAAAGGTCGCATGACCGCTGCAAAAATGGCCGAAGTGCTTAACGGTATTCGTCCTACGCTGTCCTACGGCGATTTCGGCCATGTCGACTTGGTCGTCGAGGCCGTTGTCGAGAACCCGAAGGTCAAGCAGGCGGTACTGGCTGAAGTTGAAAGCCACGTCAAAGACGACACGATCCTGGCGTCGAACACCTCGACCATTTCCATCTCGCTGCTGGCCAAGGCCCTCAAGCGTCCGGAAAACTTCGTCGGCATGCACTTCTTCAACCCGGTGCACATGATGCCGCTGGTGGAAGTGATCCGTGGCGAGAAGTCCAGCGAACTGGCCGTTGCCACCACCGTGGCCTACGCCAAGAAAATGGGCAAGAACCCGATCGTGGTCAACGACTGCCCGGGCTTCCTGGTCAACCGCGTGCTGTTCCCGTACTTCGGCGGTTTCGCCAAGCTGGTCAGCGCCGGTGTGGACTTCGTGCGTATCGACAAAGTCATGGAAAAATTCGGCTGGCCAATGGGCCCGGCGTACCTGATGGACGTGGTCGGCATCGACACCGGCCACCACGGTCGCGACGTAATGGCTGAAGGCTTCCCGGACCGCATGAAAGACGACCGCCGCTCGGCGATCGATGCGCTGTACGAGGCCAAGCGCCTGGGCCAGAAGAATGGCAAGGGCTTCTACGCCTACGAGGCGGACAAGAAGGGCAAGCAGAAGAAAGTCGCCGATCCATCGGTGCACGAAGTGCTCGCGCCGGTCATCTACGAACAGCGTGAGGTGTCCGACGAGGACATCATCAACTGGATGATGATCGCCCTGTGCCTGGAAACCGTGCGCTGCCTGGAAGACGGCATCGTCGAGACCGCCGCCGAAGCCGATATGGGCCTGGTGTACGGTATTGGCTTCCCTCCATTCCGTGGCGGTGCGCTGCGTTACATCGACTCGATCGGTGTGGCTGAATTCGTTGCCCTGGCTGATCAATACGCTGATCTGGGCCCGCTGTACCACCCGACCGCGAAGCTGCGTGAAATGGCCAAGAATGGCCAGAGCTTCTTCGGTTAAGCGCCCAGACGACTAGAGCGAGAATATTTATGAGCTTGAATCCAAGAGACGTGGTGATTGTCGACTTCGGTCGCACGCCGATGGGCCGCTCCAAGGGCGGCATGCACCGCAACACCCGCGCTGAAGACATGTCCGCGCACCTGATCAGCAAAGTGCTGGAACGCAACGTCAAGGTCGACCCGAACGAAGTCGAGGACGTGATCTGGGGCTGCGTCAACCAGACCCTGGAGCAGGGCTGGAACATCGCGCGCATGGCCTCCTTGATGACCCAGATCCCGCACACTGCGGCGGGCCAGACCGTCAGCCGCCTGTGCGGTTCGTCGATGAGCGCGCTGCACACCGCCGCCCAGGCGATCATGACCGGCAACGGTGATGTGTTCGTGGTCGGTGGTGTGGAGCACATGGGCCACGTCAGCATGATGCACGGCGTTGATCCTAACCCGCACATGTCCCTCTACGCGGCGAAAGCCTCGGGCATGATGGGCCTCACCGCGGAAATGCTCGGCAAAATGCACGGCATCACCCGCGAAGCCCAGGACGCGTTCGGCGTACGCTCCCACCAACTCGCCCACAAGGCGACGGTGGAAGGCAAGTTCAAGGATGAAATCATCCCGATGAACGGCTACGACGAGAACGGTTTCCTGAAACTGTTCGACTACGACGAAACCATTCGTCCGGATACCACCCTGGAAAGCCTGGCAGCCTTGAAACCTGCCTTCAATCCAAAGGGCGGCACCGTGACAGCCGGCACTTCGTCGCAAATCACCGATGGTGCTTCATGCATGATCGTGATGTCGGCGCAGCGTGCCCAGGACCTGGGCATCCAGCCACTGGCGGTGATCCGTTCGATGGCCGTGGCGGGTGTGGACCCGGCAATCATGGGCTATGGTCCAGTACCGGCCACACAAAAAGCCTTGAAGCGCGCGGGCCTGACCATCTCCGATATCGACTTCTTCGAGCTCAACGAAGCTTTCGCCGCACAGGCCCTGCCAGTGCTGAAAGATTTGAAAGTACTCGACAAGATGAATGAGAAGGTTAACCTGCACGGCGGTGCGATTGCCCTGGGCCACCCATTCGGTTGCTCCGGTGCACGTATTTCCGGCACTTTGCTTAACGTGATGAAGCAAAATGGCGGCAACCTTGGGGTTGCCACCATGTGCATTGGTCTCGGCCAAGGCATTTCCACCGTCTTCGAACGCGTCTAAGCGTTGAGTTGACGGAAGCCGGGGCCCAGTGCCCCGGTTTTTGTTTTTGGGTGGTCTTGTATTTTTTTTTTAACAAATTTTGTAAGAGGGCCAGAGCATGAAAGTTGAACCAGGGCTCTACCAACATTATAAGGGGCCGCAGTACCGCGTTTTTAATGTGGCACGGCACTCTGAAACTGAAGAAGAAGTGGTGTTCTACCAAGCGCTGTATGGTGAATACGGCTTTTGGGTACGCCCCTTGAGCATGTTCCTGGAGACCGTCGAAGTTGACGGCGAACAGGTCCCGCGCTTTGCTTTGGTCCAGGCCGAACCCAGTCTTTTTTCAGGGCAATAACGGCAGGCCGCGCAGAATGCTGCGCTTGACCTCACCTTGTTGCCACTATATATAGCGTTGCCGCGTCAGGCGCCAACTGCCTTTCACTTCTCGAATTCAGGAATTTTCCGATCCATGGGCAAATCGCTGGTCATTGTGGAATCCCCGGCTAAGGCCAAGACCATCAACAAGTACTTGGGTAACGAGTACGTGGTGAAGTCGAGTATCGGCCATATCCGAGACCTGCCCACCAGCGGTTCGGCTAGCGCCAGCAAGGAGCCTGCCGCCAAGCGCGGCAAGGCGGCTGCGGGCGAAGGCCCGGTGCTCACGCCAAAAGAGAAAGCGCGCAAGCAGCTGGTCTCGCGCATGGGTGTGGACCCGGATCATGGCTGGAAGGCCAAGTACGAAATCCTTCCGGGCAAGGAAAAGGTCATCGAAGAGCTGCGCCGGCTCGCCAAGGATGCTGACACCATCTATCTCGCAACGGACTTGGACCGCGAAGGGGAAGCCATTGCCTGGCACCTGCGGGAAGCCATTGGCGGTGACGACAGCCGCTACAAGCGTGTGGTGTTCAACGAAATCACCAAGAAAGCCATCCAGGAAGCCTTCTCCAAGCCAGGTGAACTGGACATTGACCGCGTCAACGCCCAACAGGCCCGTCGTTTCCTCGACCGCGTCGTGGGTTACATGGTCTCGCCTCTGCTGTGGGCGAAGATCGCCCGTGGCCTGTCCGCCGGCCGTGTGCAATCGGTAGCGGTCAAGCTGGTGGTGGAGCGTGAGCGCGAGATCCGTGCGTTCAACCCTGAGGAATATTGGGAAGTCCACGCCGACCTCGGTACTGCCAAGGGCAACAACGTCCGTTTTGAAGTGGCCCGCGAGAAAGGCGAAGCCTTCAAGCCGCTGAACGAAGCCCAGGCCATGGCCGCGCTGGAAAAGCTCAAGGCGTCCAGCTACAGCATCGTCAAGCGCGAAGACAAACCGACCAGCAGCAAGCCGTCGGCACCCTTCATTACTTCCACCCTGCAACAGGCCGCGAGCAACCGCCTGGGCTTTGGTGTGAAGAAAACCATGATGATGGCCCAGCGTCTGTACGAAGCCGGCTACATCACTTATATGCGTACTGACTCCACCAACCTGTCGCAAGACGCGGTGGCGATGGCGCGCACGTATATTGAAAGCGAGTTCGGCAAGAAGTACCTGCCGGAAAAGCCGAACGTCTACAGCAGCAAGGAAGGCGCCCAGGAGGCTCACGAAGCGATTCGTCCTTCCGACGCCAACACCGAGCCAAGCAAGCTGAGCGGCATGGAGCGCGACGCTGAGCGCCTCTACGAGCTGATCTGGCGCCAGTTCCTGGCCTGCCAGATGCTGCCGGCGCAATACCTGTCGACGACCGTCAGCGTGGGTGCTGGTGACTTCGAGCTGCGTGCCAAGGGCCGTATCCTCAAGTTCGACGGTTACACCCGCGTAATGCCGCAAATCGCCAAGCCGGGTGACGACGATGTGTTGCCGGACATGGCCCAGGGCGACACGTTGAAGCTGATCAAGCTCGACCCGTCCCAGCACTTCACCAAGCCGCCGGCGCGTTATTCGGAAGCCAGCCTGGTCAAGGAGATGGAAAAGCGCGGTATCGGCCGTCCTTCGACCTATGCGGCGATCATCTCGACCATCCAGGACCGTGGATACGTCGCGCTGCACAACCGTCGTTTCTATTCGGAAAAGATGGGCGACATCGTGACTGAGCGCCTGTCCGAGAGCTTCTCGAACCTGATGGACTACGGCTTCACCGCCGGCATGGAAGAGAACCTCGATGACGTGGCCCAGGGCGAACGCGACTGGAAAAACGTACTCGACGAGTTCTACGGCGACTTCAAGAAGAAACTTGAGGTAGCTGAAAGCCCTGAGAGCGGCATGCGTGCCAACCAGCCGGTAATGACTGACATCCCGTGCCAGACCTGTGGCCGTCCGATGCAGATTCGTACCGCGTCCACCGGCGTGTTCCTCGGTTGCTCGGGCTACAGCCTGCCGCCGAAAGAGCGCTGCAAGGCCACGGTCAACCTGGTCCCTGGTGATGAAATCGCGGCCGACGACGAGGGTGAGTCCGAGTCGCTGGTATTGCGTGGCAAGCACCGTTGCCCGATCTGCAGCACGGCGATGGACGCCTACCTGCTGGACGAGAAGCACAAGCTGCACATCTGCGGTAACAACCCGGATTGCAACGGCTACGAGATCGAAGAGGGCACTTACCGCATCAAGGGCTACGAAGGTCCGAGCCTGGAATGCGACAAGTGCGGCAGCGAGATGCAGCTCAAGACCGGTCGTTTCGGCAAGTTCTTCGGCTGCACCAATCCGACCTGCAAGAACACCCGCAAACTGCTGAAAAGCGGTGACGCAGCGCCGCCGAAGATGGACCCGGTGAAGATGCCTGAACTCAAGTGCGAGAAGGTCAACGACACTTATATCCTGCGTGACGGCGCCTCGGGGTTGTTCCTGGCGGCGAGCCAGTTCCCGAAAAACCGCGAGACCCGTGCGCCGTTGGTGCTGGAGATCGTGCCGCACAAGGACGAGATCGATCCTAAGTACCACTTCCTGTGTGAAGCGCCGAAGAAGGACCCGGATGGTCGTCCAGCCGTGATCCGCTACAGCCGCAAGACCAAGGAGCAGTACGTGCAGACCGAAGTGGACGGCAAGCCTACCGGCTGGAAAGCGTTCTACGACGGCGGCAAGTGGAAGGTCGAAGACAAGCGCCAGGGCGCTTGATCCGCCGAATACCCCGAAGATCCAATGTGGGAGGGGGCTTGCCCCCGATAGCGGTGCATCAGTCAGACACATGTCGGCTGATAGACCTCTATCGGGAGCAAGCCCCCTCCCACATTTGCATCGGCGTGTTTGTGTAAGTGAAGTTCCTTCTCACGTAAGCAGCCGTTCGTGGCACTTGCAGTCGACTCGGCTGATCCGTGACACTGTTCAGCCAGCATCACGCCTATTCGTTGTGGAGATTTGCCGTCATGGCCAACGAACTCTATACCCGTACCAATCAGAAAATTTACTTCGCGGGTTTGTCCCTGGAAGCCCTTGGCCGTGCCGAGGAAGGGAAGGAGATGAATGCTATCGCGTTGGTCCAGGCGGGGCGTGAAGCAGCTTTATTTCACCTGTACGGCGCGTTGCTGGGGCTGTGTCATGAAATCGCCGGCTTCTACCGTTTGCCACAGGCCGGTTCGCCCCGTGCGGAAATGATCATGAACCGTGAAGTGCTGGAGAGCATGGCGATTCCTGAGCTGTCGGAACTGGTAGAAATGGCCCAGAGCCCTGACAGCTGGGTGGCGCGCCTGCTCAAGGCCCATGCCGATATGTTCCAGCCGCCGCGTGTTCCCCACGTACCTAAGGGGGATGTGACTCAGCCGTTGATCGTGGCAATTGCGCTGGAAGAGGACGAGCCGAAGCCGCTGGGCCGGGAAGAGTTGGAAGGCTGGCGTCAGGAGCTGAAAAAGATGGCGCTGCGCTTTCGTGAAGGCCTGAACGAGTGTTGAAGCTTGGGCGGGCGCAGAAAGCACCGTTCATCAAGCTGTAAAGAAACCTCGCCAGAACCTCAACGAGGCTGGGAGGATGACTGATATAATCCCGGCCTTTGGTGGAGAACAGACTTTTATGCCTACGTCCTTTCTGGAAATTGTTGAGTTGCCTGACGGCCGAATCGAGCTGCGCCGGGCTGAGGACGAGGGTTCTCTGGTTATCCTGGATTTTTCCGAGGACGCAAAAGCGTTCCTGCAAGGCCAACACGTGGAAGTGGCAAAAGCCATGTTGAGCGTGGGAGTGCAGATGGCTGGCCGCCTGGCGGAAGGCGAACCGGAAAAAGAGGATGGTTCGCGGGTTCTCCACTGAATGTGGGTTCGCTGTTGTGGTGAGCGGGCTTCTGTGGTGAGCGGGCTCACCATAATGAGCATGCTCACCACAGAAGCCCGCTCCGTTCCCTTATAAGGCCTGGCCTTTTATCCCAATCGAATATTCAAACTCTGTGCATCGCCCGTGCGTGCTGCGCTGACCAATTGCTGCTTGGCTGCCGCATTCAGCGGGTTCAGCCAGCTCACCACCGTATGACTACGACCCAGGCGCAACGCCTCACATGTCAACTGCTGCGCACTTTGCGCACCACGCGGTTGTAGCAGCAGGATACGCTCACGGTTAAGACCGGCGTCCCGTAGCCAGGCCTGGGTCAGGCTGGCGGGTGGGGCGATCAGGGTCAGCCAGCGTGCATCCTGCTCTTCGCTCAGATCACGAAGAATCGGCGCCAATAGGCTCAGGCAGCTCCCAGCCGCACCGCGCAACGACAGTTCACTGAACGCCTCGGGTTCGGCGCTCCAGGGCGCCTCGACCGTTTCCTTGAGAATGGGCGAAAGGGGTTGGGCCATAAAGGCCTCGAACAGCGACAGTTGAGTGTGTTGTGGGGTGTGTATGAGCTGCATGGTGCCTCCTCTAGCGGCGAATGACGCCGACGCTCAAGCCTTCGATCACCAGGTCCTGATCTTTCAGGTTCACTTCAATTGGAGCGAACTCAGGGTTCTCAGCCAGGAGCCAGACCTTGCTGCCTTCGCGCTTGAAGCGTTTAACGGTGACTTCATCGCCGATGCGAGCGACGACGATCTGGCCATTACGGGCTTCGCGGGTGGTGTGGACGGCCAGCAGGTCGCCATCAAAGATGCCCACGTCTTTCATGCTCATGCCGTGTACCCGCAACAGGTAGTCGGCACGCGGATGGAAGAAGGTGGGGTTGATGTTGCAGGACTCCTCGACGTGCTGCTGTGCCAGGATCGGCGCACCAGCGGCAACACGGCCGATGATCGGGAGTGTCGATTCGTCGGCCTTGGCTTCGAAGCCAGGGATACGAATACCGCGCGAGGCACCGGGCGTCATCTCGATCGCGCCTTTGCGAGCGAGGGCCTTGAGGTGTTCTTCAGCGGCGTTGGGGGACTTGAACCCCAGTTCCAGCGCAATTTCGGCTCGTGTCGGCGGGTAGCCGTTGTCATCGAGGCAGCGCTTGATAAAAGCCAGAATCTCAGCTTGGCGTGGCGTCAGTTTTAGCATGTTGATCGCTCTGTCTTTTTATACAGTGACTGGGATTATATACAGTGGACTGCGCTTGGCAATCATCCTTTTGTTCGCCTCCGCTGGACGGTCGTTCGCCATCCTTCCTACAGCGCAGAGATAGCGCTGCCTACAGACCCGTAAGGATGTGATTAAATAGTGATGAAATAGATGACTACCCGGCCGGAAAGCGAACCCGCAGGCTTGACAAGACACACCCTGAAACGTATGTTTCAAACAAGTGTTTGTCAGGCGGAGTAGTCATGGCCCAGTCGGAAACCGTTGAACGCATTCTCGATGCTGCCGAGCAATTGTTCGCGGAAAAAGGATTTGCTGAAACTTCATTGCGGCTGATCACCAGCAAGGCCGGGGTCAACCTCGCTGCCGTGAACTACCATTTCGGCTCGAAAAAAGCCCTGATCCAGGCGGTGTTCTCGCGCTTCCTGGGGCCGTTCTGCGCCAGTCTCGATCGTGAACTTGAGCGTCGCCAAGCCAAGGCCGACCACAAACCCAGCCTCGAAGAGCTGCTGGAGATCCTCGTCGAGCAGGCCCTGGTGGTTCAGCCTCGCAGCGGTAACGACCTGTCGATCTTCATGCGGCTTCTAGGCCTGGCGTTCAGCCAGAGCCAAGGCCACTTGCGGCGCTACCTGGAAGACATGTACGGCAAGGTTTTCCGTCGCTACATGTTGCTGGTCAACGAAGCGGCGCCGCGTATTCCTCCTATCGAACTGTTCTGGCGCGTGCACTTCATGCTCGGTGCGGCAGCGTTCAGCATGTCCGGGATCAAGGCATTGCGTGCGATTGCCGAGACCGATTTCGGCGTTAACACCTCCATCGAACAGGTCATGCGCCTGATGGTGCCGTTTCTCGCCGCAGGCATGCGCGCCGAGACCGGCGTGACCGACCCTGGCATGGCCGCCGCGCAACTGCGCCCACGCAGCAAATCTGCACCAGCCCCCGCCAAGGTTTGACGGTGCCGGGTGTGCGCGGCAGCTTGCATCCGCTAAGCTAGCCGCCATGTCGAATTCAGCTATTTACTCGCAACCCGTTGTGCTTGCTGCGCTTATCGCGTGAAGCAAGGGCAACGGGTTGTGTGCGTTATTTAAGGAAGGTTTATGACTGCTGCCCTGCAAGGTTCTTTGATGGTCGACGTTGCCGGTACCTGGCTGACGGCCGAGGATCGCCACTTGTTGCGCCAGCCTGAAGTGGGCGGCCTGATCATTTTTGCGCGCAATATCGAGCACCCGCGCCAGGTGCGGGAGTTGAGTGCGGCGATTCGTGCCGTGCGCCCAGACCTGCTGCTGGCCGTCGATCAGGAAGGCGGTCGTGTACAGCGCCTGCGCCAGGGATTTGTGCGCCTGCCGGCCATGCGCGCGCTGGCGGACAACCCCAACGCTGAATACTTGGCCGAGCAGTGCGGCTGGGTCATGGCCACGGAAGTGCTTGCGGTCGGCCTGGACCTGAGTTTCGCCCCGGTACTCGACCTGGACTACCAGCGCAGCGCCGTGGTCGGCACCCGTTCCTTCGAGGGCGACCCCGAGCGTGCCGCCGTGCTCGCGGGCGCCTTTATTCGTGGCATGAACAGCGCCGGTATGGCCGCCACGGGCAAGCACTTTCCGGGTCATGGTTGGGCTGAGGCCGATTCCCACGTCGCCATTCCCAATGACGAACGCAGCCTGGAACAGATTCGCGCCAATGACCTGGTGCCTTTCGCACGCCTGAGCAAGCAATTGGCAGCAGTGATGCCGGCGCACGTCATCTACCCACAGGTTGACGCCCAGCCCGCCGGCTTCTCGCGCCGATGGTTGCAGGACATCCTGCGCGGCGAGCTGCAATTTGACGGCGTGATTTTCAGCGATGACCTGTCCATGGCCGGTGCCCATGTGGTCGGCGATGCGGCCAGTCGTATCGAAGCGGCATTGACGGCCGGTTGTGACATGGGGCTGGTGTGCAATGATCGTGCAGCAGCCGAGCTTGCCCTGACTGCGGCGCAGCGGATGAAGGTCACACCGTCTGCCCGTATTGCGCGGATGCGCGGGCAAGGGATTGCTTCGGCGGAGTACAAGCAGGATCCGCGCTGGTTGGCAGCGCTTAGGGCGTTGCGGGATGCTCAACTGATCGACTGAAGACTGAGTCGCTTCTATCGGGGGCAAGCCCCCTCCCACATTTGTATGTGGGGGGCTTGCCCCCGATGGCGATCCGCCAGTCAGCGCTTCTCTTGCTTATTGGGCAGCGGCGCAAACAACGCTTCAATATCCTCGTTGCCCAACTGCCAATCCCCGGTGGTTCGTCCATCCAGCACACCCGCCGCCAGATCGGACTTTTCTTTTTGCAGGTGCTGGATTTTCTCTTCCACCGTGCCTCGGGCAATCATCTTGTAGACGAACACCGGCTTCTCTTGCCCGATGCGATACGCACGGTCGGTCGCCTGGTTTTCCGTTGCGGGGTTCCACCACGGGTCGTAGTGGATCACCGTGTCTGCTTCTGTGAGGTTCAGGCCTACACCGCCGGCCTTCAAACTGATCAGAAAAATCTGCAACTTGCCGCTCTGGAAGTCCTTCACCGGCGTGCGCCGATCCCGGGTTTGACCGGTGAGCAGTGCGTAGGCAATGCCGCGCTTTTTCAGTTCGACTTCGATCAGGCTCAGCATCGAGGTGAACTGGGAAAACAGCAGGATCCGCCGGCCTTCGGCAAACAGCTCGTCGAGCATGTCCAGCAGGCTGTCGAGCTTGCCCGAGCTGCTGCCACGGGCGGGCAGGGTGGCGTCGTTGACCAGGCGCAAGTCGCAGCACACCTGGCGCAGCTTGAGCAGCGCTTCAAGGATGATGATCTGGCTGCGCGCCACACCTTTGCGGGTGATCTCGTCGCGGACCTTCTTGTCCATGGCCAGGCGCATGGTTTCGTACACATCGCGCTGGGCTTCGTTGAGGTCGACCCAGTGGATGATTTCGGTCTTGGGCGGCAATTCTGTCGCCACTTGTTCCTTGGTGCGGCGCAACAGGAAGGGTTTTATCCGACCGTTGAGGTGCTGCAATCGCACTTCGCTGGCGCGCTTTTCGATGGGCACGCGGT
This sequence comes from Pseudomonas arvensis, assembly GCF_056688935.1. NCBI lineage: Bacteria > Pseudomonadati > Pseudomonadota > Gammaproteobacteria > Pseudomonadales > Pseudomonadaceae > Pseudomonas > Pseudomonas arvensis. Next base: position 1,676,261 of record NZ_CP162038.1, read on the forward strand.
AGTCACGGTTGAAGCTTTTTACGTCGCCCAGCCAGCCCGGCAGCAGGAAGTGGAACAGCGACCACAGCTCGCCCAGATGATTTTCCAGCGGCGTGCCACTCAGGCACAGGCGCTGTCGTGCATTCAACTCACGCGCTGCCTGGGCCGCTTTGCTCGACGGGTTCTTGATGTATTGGGCTTCGTCGAGGATCAGCACATGCAAGGGCAGGGCAGCGAGGGTGTCGATGTCCTTTGGCAGCAGCGCGTACGTGGTAAGCAGCAGGTCATAATCCTGCAGATTGGCGAAATGTTTCTTACGTGTCGCGCCGTACAGGGCTTGCACCCTGAGTTGCGGAGTGAAGTGGGCTGCCTCGTCGAGCCAGTTAGGAATCAGGCTGGTGGGCATCACCACCATGCACGGTCGATCCAGGCGCCCGGCGATCTTTTCGCTGAGGATATGCGCCAAGGTCTGTAGGGTTTTGCCAAGGCCCATGTCATCCGCAAGAATACCGCCGACGTCCAGCTGGCGCAGCGACTGCATCCAGCTCAGGCCTTCCAGCTGGTATGGGCGCAAAGTCGCGTTCAACCCTTCGGGCGCGACGCAGGTGAAGTCCTTGATATCCCGCAGACGTTGGGCAAAGTTGCGGATCTTCTCACCGCCTTCCCATTGCAGCGGCAGGTCTTCCAGCGGGTTCAACCGAATCGCATCGGCCTTGGCCAGGCGCAGCGTGGTGGTGCCGGCTTCCTGTAGGTAAAACTCGCCAAGCGTCGCCAGTACTGGCTTCAGGCGTCCGTAAGGCAATGCCACTTGCAGTGGGCCGTGGCCGTTGGGCAGGCCAGGAATGTTCACCAGGATCAGTTCGTCATCGCGACGGCGTGCGAGTTTCTCCGGGTTGAGAATCTCGGTGTGAGAGCGCATCAGGTTCAGCAGAATCGGCAACAGGCTCAGCCGTTCACCGTTGACGATGATCCCCAGTTCCAGGTCAAACCAGTCGCGCTCCGGCCCTTCGTCGACGGTGGCGTACCAGTCGTCCACCGTGCTCAGGTCGAAACCGAAATCCTCATCGATCTGCAACTCCCAACCTTCGGTGCGCAAAGTGGGCGAAACGTTGAGGGTGAAGTTCAGCCAGGCACTGTCATTGACCATCTCGAACAGCTCGCCAGCGCTTTCCGGCAGTGCCTTGCTCTGGCGTGTGGCGATCTTGAAGCCCAGCAGGCGCAGTTGTTCGCGATAGGGTTGTTCCAGCCCCGGGTGGCGCTTGATGCGCAGGCTCTGGGTTTCCTGGCGTACGATAATGTCGGCGTTCTTTTGCCCGCTGACATAGTGGCCCAAGTAGTTGAACGACAGCGCCGCACGGTGCTGAATATAGCGCTGCATCCTGCCGTTGCGCGGTTCGAACGCACTGAACTCGACACTCGCCAGCCACAGGCGCGGGATCGGCAGCACATCTTCCATCACCACCTGCGGTAACACCACGCGGTTGTCCAGCACAGCCTGGAGCTTCTCCAGCAGCTCGGCATCCTGGGCGGCGGCCGGGTAGGCCAGGGTTTCCTGGACCTTGAGCAAGACGGCGGCGATATGTTTGCAATTGGTATGCACCGGGCAGGTGCAGCGGCTGTCCACCAGGATCAGCGAGCCCTTGGCCGATTCGCGCAGCGAGATGGTCTGTCGGTAAACGTTGCCGCCCGAGCCTTCGCAGCTGGCGATGATGGTGCTGTCACCGGATTCGACGATGCGTACCCGATTCTCCAGCGCATAACGTCGCCCGCGCTCCAGGCTCTGCTCTTTGAAGCGATTGGCCCACGAAGGGGCCAGGGGTTTGGTCAACGACGACGTCTGGGGCATGGCGCTGGATCAGTCCTGAATGTCAGGCGGGGGTGCGCTGGGCGGCTTGGCGGTCAGCGAAGTGATCTTGATCAGCAGTGCGAGGTGACCACCATCCAGGTAGTTGAGTTGGTTGTTCTTGGTGCGCACGTCGGTCTGGTTCAGGTGCTCGCTGGCAATCACGCTGCCGTTGCTGTCGAACTGATTGACCCAGAATTGCGCGTCGATATCGGTAAAACGCCCCAGTTGCAGGTTCAGCGTGCCCTCGATAGGGAACTGGCCGAACTGTTCCTGGCCGTCGGTGATCGCGATTTTGACCGGTTGTTCGCCGAGGTTCTGTTCCCAGGCCTTGTGCGCCAGCACGGTGTAGCTGTTATCGGCGCTGAGCTTGTCGACGATGTTGTTCAGGCGCGGCGGGCTCATTTTATCGCCCAGGCGCACGGCCCCGGCATCCCAGTTTTCCGGCGCGGCGCGGCTGTTGATCACCGGTTCCGCATTTTGGCGCACCAGGATCATTTCTACCTGGTAGGGGCTGTCGGCAAATGCCGAAGGCGCCAATACCACCAACAACAAGCTCAGCATGCGGAACAGGCGCATTGGGGCGTCCTTCAAACAGATTTCGGGATGAGGCGCTCAAACAGCGCCTCCAGGGTATTAAAGCGTTCTTCGGCGCGTTCCATCGGCACCATGAACTTGAACAGCGTAGCCCCTTCGAACTTGTAGCGGTTGGGCTGGCCCTGGATCAGCTTGATCAGCACCAACGGGTCTACCGGCGTCTGCGCTTCGAACTCAATACGCCCGCCCTGCGGCCCAGCGTCGACTTTCTTTATACCGAGCTGCTCGGCCTGCAATTTAAGCAGGGTCAGGCGCACCAGGTTCTTGGTCGGTTCCGGCAGCAGGCCGAAGCGGTCGATCATCTCAACCTGCAAGTCCTTGAGGCCTTCTTCGTCGGTGGCCGAAGCGATGCGCTTGTACAGGATCAGCCGTGCGTGCACGTCCGGCAGGTAGTCTTCGGGAATCAACGCCGGCAAGCGCAGGTTGATTTCCGGACCGCCGCCCAAGGGTTGGTCAAGGTTCGGTTGCTCGCCCTTGCGGATGGCCTTCACCGCACGTTCGAGCATCTCCATATAGAGGGTGAAACCCACTGCCTGGATCTGCCCGCTCTGGCCGTCGCCCAGCAGTTCGCCGGCGCCACGGATTTCCAGGTCGTTGGTGGCCAGTACAAAACCGGCGCCGAGGTCCTGGGTGTTGGCGATCGCTTCCAGGCGCTTTTCGGCGTCGGACGTGATCTGTTGGCGCGGCGGCGTCAGCAGGTAGGCGTAGGCCTGGTGGTGACTGCGACCGACGCGGCCACGCAGTTGGTGCAACTGCGCCAGGCCGAATTTATCGGCGCGCTCGATGATGATGGTATTGGCGCTCGGCACGTCGATACCGGTCTCGATGATGGTCGAGGCGATCAACACGTTGAAGCGCTTGTGATAGAAGTCGCTCATCACCTGTTCGAGTTCACGTTCGCGCATCTGCCCGTGGCCGATGGCGATCCGCGCTTCCGGCACCAGTTCGGCGAGGTCGGCGGCGCATTTCTCGATGGTTTTCACGTCGTTGTGCAGGTAATACACCTGGCCGCCGCGCAGCAATTCCCGCAGCAGGGCTTCTTTTACCGTGCTTTTGTTCTGCTCCATGACGAAGGTGCGCACCGAGAGGCGGCGCGCCGGCGGCGTGGCGATGATCGACAGGTCGCGCATGCCCGACACCGCCATGTTCAGCGTGCGTGGGATCGGCGTTGCTGTGAGCGTAAGAATGTCGACTTCACTGCGCAGGGCTTTGAGCTGCTCTTTCTGGCGCACGCCGAAGCGGTGTTCTTCGTCAATGATCACCAGGCCCAGGTTCTTGATCTTTACGTCGTCCGACAGCAGCTTGTGCGTGCCGATCACGATGTCGATCTTGCCTTCGGCCAAATCGGCGACGGCAGCGTTCACTTCCTTGGCCGACTTGAAGCGGCTCATCACTTCGACGGTCACCGGCCAGTCGGCAAAGCGGTCGCGGAAGCTGTTGTAGTGCTGCTGGGCGAGCAGGGTGGTCGGCACCAGGATCGCGACCTGGCGGCCACCGTGTACGGCGATAAAGGCGGCGCGCATGGCCACTTCGGTCTTGCCGAAACCCACGTCGCCACACACCAGGCGGTCCATCGGCTTGGGCGCGAGCATGTCGGCGCGCACGGCTTCGATGGTGGTTTGCTGGTCCGGGGTTTCTTCGAACGCGAAGCCGGCGCTGAAGGTGGCGTAGTCGGCTTTCGGGTCGGCGAAGGCATAGCCTTCGCGGGCGGCGCGGCGGGCATAGATGTCGAGCAGCTCGGCGGCAACATCGCGAACCTGCTCGGCAGCCTTGCGCTTGGCCTTCTGCCAGGTCTCGGAGCCCAGGCGGTGCAACGGCGCCAGGGCGTCGTCGCTGCCGGTGTAGCGGGCAATCAGGTGCAGGCTGGCGACCGGCACGTAGAGCTTGGCGCCCTCGGCGTATTCCATGGTGAGGAATTCGGCGGCCTGGTTATCGATCTCCAGGGTCTGCAAGCCGAGGTAGCGACCCACGCCGTGGTCGATGTGCACCACTGGCGCGCCTTCGCGCAGTTCGGTGAGGTTTTTGATGACTGCGTCGTTGTTGGCGTCGGCACGTTTTTCGCGACGGCGACGCTGCATCACGCGCTGGCCGAACAGTGGGCTCTCGGCAATCAACGCCAGGGCCGGGTCATCCAGCAGCAGGCCCTCGTCGAGCGGGGCGATGGTGATCGCCAGGCGCTCTTTGCCTTTTACAAAATCCGGCCAGCTGTCGACGGTTTTTGGCCGCAGCTTCAGGCGCTCCAACAACTCCAGCAACACTTCACGGCGGCCGGCGGACTCGGCGGTAAACAGCACGCGGCCGGGGAAGTCACTGATGAAGTTGGACAAGGCCTCCAGGGGCTGCGTGGCTTTGGCTTGAATCGCCAAGTCCGGCAGCGTGGCCGCAGGGAAGCGCTCACGGCCGCTTCCGGCTTCCACATCCTGCTGGCTGGCCACCACGCGCGGCCAGTTTTTCAGGCGGGCGAAGCAGTCTTCCACCGGCAGGAACAGCTCGGCCGGCGGCAATAGTGGACGGGACGGGTCGACGCGGCGCTCTTCGTAACGGTTGCGCACGTCGTTCCAGAAGTTTTCCGCGGCTTGCTCGATGCCCGGCAGCGAGAACACTTGGGTGTCCTGGGGCAGGTAGTCGAACAGGGTCGAGGTTTCGTCGAAGAACAACGGCAGGTAGTACTCGATACCGGCCGGGGTAATCCCGCTGCTCAAGTCCTGGAAGATCGGGCAGCGACGGAAGTCGACATCGAAGCGTTCACGAAAGCGCGCCTTGAAGCGGGTGACAGCGTCCTTTTGCAGCGGGAATTCCCGTGCGGGCAGCAGCTTGACCGAGTCGACCTTGTCGATGGAGCGTTGGTTTTCCGGATCGAAGGTGCGCAGGGTCTCGATTTCGTCATCGAACAGGTCGATGCGGTACGGCAACTTGCTGCCCATCGGGAACAGGTCGATCAGCGCACCGCGCACCGCGAACTCACCGTGCTCGTACACCGTGTCCACGCAGCGGTAGCCGCTGGCTTCGAGGCGCGTGCGCATCTGTTCCACGTCGAGCTTCTGGCCGATATCCAGCACCAGGCTGCTGCCCAGCAGGAACTTGGTCGGGGCCAGGCGATGCAGCGCCGTGGTAATCGGCACCACCAGCACGCCGTGGGCCAGTTCCGGCAGACGGTACAGGCTGGCGATGCGCTGGGAGATGATGTCCTGGTGCGGCGAGAACAGGTCGTAGGGCAGGGTTTCCCAGTCGGGAAAATGCAGCACCGGCAAATCGGGGGCGAAGAAGCTCAGCTCCTGCTCCAACCGTTCGGCACTTTGGCTGTCGGCGGTGAGCAGCAGGGTAAAGCGCTTGGCTGCGCTGGCAGCCTCGGCAATGGCCAGGCTCAGGGCGGCACCGGGCAGATTGCCCCAGTGCTGTTTACCTGCCGCGGCAGGGAGTAGCGGTAGACGCAGAACGGGCACGGAAGGTTGAGCTCCAAGCGTTGCGACAAAGTCGGTAATTGTAACGGGCCAAGGTGCCGCCTGTCAGTTGCTGACTGTGCCTATTACGGTTTGTAGGAAATGTAGTGGCTAAGACAAACAATGGCGTGTTTTGACTCAATATGTAGTGCCAAAAAGCGCGAATGTTTAGGAGGGTTACGGACAAGTCGGACGACTCGTCCAACTAGTGGCCTTCTGGAACCCGCGTATTTACTGGGCTGCAGCGGGGCGGTATTTTTTAGCAAGGACTTTTTGTTGGCTGGCGCGCATTGCGACGAGGGCGGTCGGGCGGCATAATGTAGCCCCTTTTTTCAGCCCCTACATGTGGAAGGTTCCCGTGACTCAGAAGCCCGACCAGTGTCTTGGTGAATGGATCGACCGTGAAGCACTCGCAGAAGCGATGATCCCGCTTATCGGTCAGCTGTACCGCAATAACAATGTGGTGAGCTCGATCTATGGCCGCAGCCTGATCAACCAGTCCGTCATCGCGATTCTCAAGGCGCACCGCTTTGCGCGCCATCGCTCTGCCGACGACAGCGAACTCTCCGTCCACGAAACATTCCCACTGCTCAAGGCCATGAGCGAGCTCAAGCTCGGCGCGGCCTCGGTAGACCTGGGCAAGTTGGCGTACAAATTCCGCAAGGAAGGCGCCGGCCGCACCGCCGAGCAGTTCGTGCGTGAAGAAATGGCCGATGTGGTTGGCCAGCAAAACGCAGCAGCCCGCAAAGGCACTGACGTTGTGCTGTACGGCTTCGGTCGTATCGGCCGCCTGCTGGCGCGCATCCTGATCGAAAAAACCGGTGGCGGCGACGGCCTGCGCCTGCGTGCCATTGTTGTGCGCAAAGGCGCCGACAACGACCTGACCAAACGCGCCAGCCTGCTGCGCCGCGACTCGGTACACGGTCCGTTCAACGGCACCATCGTCATTGACGAAGAAAACAACACCATCACCGCCAACGGTAACCTGATCCAGGTGATCTACGCGAAGAACCCGTCCGAGGTGGATTACACCCAGTACGGCATCAAGGACGCCCTGCTGGTGGACAACACCGGCGTATGGCGTGATGCCGAAGGCCTGGGCCAGCACCTGGCTTGCCCTGGTGTTGATCGCGTTGTTCTGACCGCGCCTGGCAAGGGCAAGCTGAAGAACATCGTGCACGGCATCAACCACGGTGAAATCACCGCTGACGACAAGATCGTCTCCGCCGCTTCCTGCACCACCAACGCCATCGTGCCGGTGCTCAAGGCTGTGAACGACAAGTTCGGCATCGTTAATGGTCACGTTGAGACCGTTCACTCGTACACCAACGACCAGAACCTGATCGACAACTTCCACAAAGGCGATCGCCGTGGCCGTAGCGCCGCGCTGAACATGGTTATCACCGAGACTGGTGCTGCTACCGCTGCTGCCAAGGCGCTGCCTGAGCTGGCCGGCAAGTTGACCGGTAACGCGATCCGCGTTCCTACGCCAAACGTGTCGATGGCCATTCTCAACCTGAACCTTGAGACTGCCGCCAGCCGTGAAGAGATGAACGAGTACCTGCGCTACATGGCGCTGCACTCCGATCTGCATAAGCAAATCGACTTCGTCAATTCCCAGGAAGTGGTATCCACCGACTTCGTCGGTTCGCGCCACGCCGGTGTGGTGGATGCCGAAGCGACCATCAGCCAGGACAACCGTGTTGTGCTGTACGTGTGGTACGACAACGAGTTCGGCTACAGCTGCCAGGTGGTTCGTGTGATGGAAGACATGGCCGGGGTCAACCCGCCTGCGTTTCCGCGCTAAGCATCAGCAGTAGATGAAAAAGCCCCGACTGGTTCGGGGCTTTTTTATGGCTGTGGGTTTCGGGCTGCCTGTGAGGGCCTCATCGGGGGCAAGCCCCCTCCCACAGTTTGATTTGTGAATATATTCAAATGTGCGAGGTGGCTTGCCCCCGATAGCGGTCGTTCAGCCGACGCATCAATTGAGCAACTGCCCGCGCAAGCTGTCCGACAATCCCTTCGGCGCCAGCCAGATACCCATATAGGCTTTCGCCAATTCAGTATCTCGACTGCTGAACACCACCTGGCCATTGATCTCCAAGTTCAAACCGCGCCCCGACCGAAAATCCAGGGCGTAACGATCCCCGCTGCGGATATTGCGAAAGCGCGCATGCAGTTGATCCAGCTCAGGCTTCAAACGAGCACTGGCTTGCTGGCGCTCCAACGTCGCGGTGGCGGCCTTTATCACATCGTTGCGGTCGATGTCGCGAAAGTAATACAGCACAAGGCACAGGTCCTGTTGTTGTGACCAGGCCTGTCTGGCGCTCACATCCGCAGAGGCATACAACGCGGCAGCGTACACATCGGCCCACAGGTAGGTGAGCACCGCCTGGTTTTTGCGGGCCAGGCCCTCGAACTGTGCGGGGAAATCAGCCTGCTTGAGTCGGTCGGCGTCATTGGCGTGAGCCGTGATCGACATCATCAGCATCAAACAGATAAAGAGTTGTCGCATAATGGCTCATCCTGAAATTGGCGCTGATTTGCGTCATGTAGTATGGCAAGACTGGCCTACGACGCGACCAAGGGTTAATGTGCGCGGCGTTGACCCTTATATAGACTGTGCCCCGGTTCACACACTTGAGCCAAATTGTCCTTCATGACCGCTGGCCGCGGCATGATTTAGCCAGGCGTCCAACCGTACGCCTGGCCTGTTCTGAGGAGTACGCATGGCTGTCTACAACTACGACGTGGTGGTACTGGGTTCCGGCCCGGCTGGAGAAGGTGCGGCGATGAACGCCGCGAAGGCAGGGCGCAAGGTGGCGATGGTCGATAGCCGTCGCCAGGTCGGCGGTAACTGCACCCACCTGGGTACCATCCCGTCCAAGGCCTTGCGTCACTCGGTCCGCCAGATCATGCAGTTCAACACCAACCCGATGTTCCGGGCCATTGGTGAGCCGCGCTGGTTCTCGTTCCCGGACGTGCTCAAGAGCGCCGAGAAAGTCATCTCCAAACAAGTGGCCTCGCGTACCGGCTACTACGCGCGTAACCGCGTCGACCTGTTCTTCGGCACCGGCAGTTTTGCCGACGAGCAAACCGTCGAAGTGGTCTGCGCCAACGGTGTGGTCGAGAAGCTGGTGGCCAAGCACATCATCATTGCCACCGGGTCGCGTCCGTATCGTCCGGCGGACATCGATTTCCACCACCCGCGTATCTACGATAGCGACACCATCCTGAGCCTGGGCCACACCCCGCGCAAACTGATCATCTACGGCGCCGGCGTGATTGGCTGTGAATACGCCTCGATCTTCAGCGGCCTGGGTGTATTGGTGGAGCTGGTGGATAACCGCGATCAGTTGCTGAGCTTCCTCGACTCGGAAATTTCCCAGGCGTTGAGCTACCACTTCAGCAACAACAACATCACCGTGCGCCACAACGAAGAGTACGAGCGGGTCGAAGGCCTGGATAACGGCGTGATTCTGCACCTTAAATCCGGCAAGAAGATCAAGGCCGACGCTTTGCTGTGGTGCAACGGTCGTACCGGCAACACCGACAAGCTGGGCATGGAAAACATCGGGGTCAAGGTCAACAGCCGTGGCCAGATCGAAGTGGATGAGAACTACCGCACCTGCGTGCCGAACATCTACGGCGCCGGTGACGTGATCGGCTGGCCAAGCCTGGCCAGTGCGGCACATGACCAGGGCCGTTCGGCCGCTGGCAGCATTGTCGACAATGGCAGCTGGCGCTACGTGAACGACGTACCGACCGGGATCTACACGATTCCCGAGATCAGCTCGATCGGCAAGAACGAGCACGAGCTGACCAAGGCCAAGGTGCCTTACGAAGTGGGCAAGGCGTTCTTCAAGAGCATGGCGCGTGCGCAGATCGCCGGCGAGCCCCAGGGCATGCTGAAGATCCTGTTCCATCGCGAGACCCTGGAAGTGCTCGGCGTGCATTGCTTCGGCTACCAGGCGTCGGAGATCGTGCACATCGGCCAGGCCATCATGAACCAGCCGGGCGAGCAAAATACCCTCAAGTACTTTGTGAACACCACGTTCAACTACCCGACCATGGCTGAAGCCTATCGGGTAGCGGCCTACGATGGCCTCAACCGGCTTTTTTGAGCGGCTCCGGCCGGTGGCCTGAGCCGGCCGGGGAGACCGATTTCAGTAATTCCCGAGAGTGGCAGTGGCCAAACCGGGAAAGTCTGTAATCAGGCTATCTACGCCGAAGTCGGCGAGCCTGCGCATCAGCGCAGGTTCGTTGACCGTCCACACCGACACATGCAGACCTTGGCGCTGGGCTTTTTCCAGACGCTCAGGGGTGCACAGCGTCCAGTTCAACGCCAGGTATTCACAGCCATAGTTCTGCGCGACCTTCAGCGGGTCGAGCCAGGCGTATTCGGCCACCAGTCCACGTGACAGGTCCGGGGTGAGATCAACCGCCGCTTTCAACACTTCCCGCGAGCTTGAGGTCACGGTGACCTTGTCCATCAAGCCGAAACGTACCGCCATCTCGCGGATTGCCAGCACCGTGGTTGCGGCGCGGGTGCGCGAGGCGCTTTTGACTTCCAGTTGCCAGTGATCGAAGTCGCATTGTTCGAACAGCTCTTCCAGGCATGGGATCGGGCAGGGTTTGACCCAGCCTGGGCCGCCTTTGCGGGCGTCCATCTTCACCAGGTCTGCCGCTGAATACTCGACGACCTTGCCGCGCCGGTCGGTGGTGCGCTTGAGGGTCGGGTCGTGGATGACCATCAGCTCGCCGTCCATGGACAGGTGCAGATCCAGTTCGCAGCGGCGTACGCCGTGCTTGAGGCACTCCTGGAAGCTGGTCAGGGTGTTTTCCGGTGCTTCGCCTTTGGCACCGCGGTGGCCGTAAATCAGGGTCACAGTTGCTCCTATGCGCCAGGCTGGCTGGCGGAGTGAATACGAATTCAGAGATCGTCGCTTTGTTCCCGCGCCAGGCGGCGTTCCTGGGCCTGTTTCTGCAGGATGTAGCGGGCCAGCAATTGGCGCTGGGCATCGGTCATGGACTCGAATTCCGTGCCTACGTCAAAGCCATCGCCCTTGGGATCGCAATGGGTGACCCGCGCCCGCAGCAGCAGGCCGAGCGCCTGGGGCATCAGTACCAGCTTGACCGCCAGATGGATGCCGGTGGCCAGGGGGGCAGGGTGCTGGAAGTCGATGCCGCCTTCGGAGATGATCACCGGCTGCGGTGCGCCCACCTCGTCCAGCAGGCCGCGCGCCATGATCTGGCTGAGCAGGTCCACGCGTTTGTTCTGCACACGCAGGAAGGCGGCGAGGGTGCGGTCCTTTTCGCTCAGTTGGCGCAGCAGGTGCTGGGCTTCGAACTCGCTCAGGTGCAGCTCACTGAGCAGGTTGAACAGCGGTGAATCATCCAGCAACACTTCCTTGCTCGCCGCTTCGGGGGCCGACAGGCTTTTGATTTGGAGTGCGATCATGTCGTCGATACGGTAGTATTCGCGGCGCTCTTCTTCATCTAATGTCGACATGGCGAACCCCAGGTAACGGTAATGGTCAGAGTGTAAAGCTGCTTACCAGACCCCGCCACCGGGACGTCTTCTTTTCCTCCGAACAAGCCCCGACATGTTCAGACCTCTCTTCGTATTTATTGGCACGCGTTATACCCGTGCAAAGCGCCGCAATCATTTTGTGTCGTTCATTTCCTTGACCTCGATGATCGGGCTCGCCTTGGGCGTGGTCGTGATGATTGTGGTGCTGTCGGTGATGAACGGCTTCGATCATGAGATGCGCACCCGCGTGCTGGGCATGGTGCCCCACGCGACCATCGAGTCCGGTGAGCCGATTAACGACTGGCAAAGCCTGGCCGCCAAGGTCAAGCAGAACCCCAAGGTCGTCGCCGTTGCGCCGTTTACCCAGATGCAGGGGCTGCTGACCCATGATGGCAAGGTGCAGAAGATCCTGCTCAATGGCATCGACCCGGCCCAGGAACGCAACGTGTCGATCATCGACAAGTTCATGTTGCAGGGCAAACTCGACGACCTGGCCCCCGGCAGCTTCGGCATCGTGATCGGCGACAAGGCGGCGGCCAAGCTCGGCGTGGGCCTTGGCGACAAGCTGACCTTCGTCGCACCGGAAGTTACCGTGACCCCGGCCGGCATGTTCCCGCGCATGAAGCGCTTTACCGTGATCGGTACCTTCCATGTGGGCGCTGGCGAAATCGACGGCTACCTCGGCCTGACCAACCTCACCGACCTGGCCCGCCTGCAGCGCTGGCAGCCGGACCAGGTGCAGGGCCTGCGCCTGAAGTTCAGCGACCTGTTCGACGCCCCGCGCGGCGCCTGGGACATTGCCCAGCACTTGGGTGAAACCCAGTATTACGCCCGTGACTGGACCCGTACCCACGGCAACCTGTACCAGGCCATCCGCATGGAAAAAGCCATGATCGGCCTACTGCTGCTGCTGATCGTCGCTGTCGCCGCGTTCAATATCATCTCCACGCTGGTGATGGTGGTGAACGACAAGAAAGGCGATATCGCCATCCTGCGTACCCTTGGCGCCACGCCGGGGCAGATCATGGCGATCTTTATGGTGCAAGGCACCGTGATCGGCGTGGTCGGCACCTTGATCGGCACCGCGGTGGGCATTCTGGCCGCGCTGAACGTCAGCGCCGCCATCGCGTTGCTAGAGAAAGTGATCGGCCACAAGTTCCTCAACGCCGACGTCTACTTCATCGACTACTTGCCGTCCCAGGTTCAGGCCCAGGACGTGTTGATGGTGGGCGGCGCTGCGTTGGTCCTGAGTTTCCTTGCCACCCTGTATCCAGCCTGGCGCGCGGCACGTACCCAGCCAGCACAGGCCTTACGTTATGAGTGAATCGGGCATGAGTGAAAAAGCAATCCTGAGCTGCCGCAACCTGGGCAAATCCTACGAGGAAGGCCCGGAGTCGGTGGTGGTGCTGTCCAACCTGCAACTGGAACTGCATCCGGGCGAGCGCGTGGCGATCGTCGGCAGTTCCGGCTCCGGCAAAAGTACCTTGCTGAACCTGTTGGGCGGCCTTGATACGCCGTCCCAGGGCAGCGTGTGGCTGGCTGGCGAAGAGTTGTCGGCCTTGAATGAAAAGGCCCGAGGCCAACTGCGCAATCGTTCGTTGGGTTTTGTGTATCAGTTCCACCACCTGCTGCCGGAATTCACCGCCCTGGAAAACGTGTGCATGCCGCTGCTGATCGGCAGGACCGCGATCCCGGAAGCCCGTCAGCGTGCCAAGGCACTGCTGGAGCGCGTCGGCCTCGGCCATCGCCTGGAGCACAAACCGGCCGAACTGTCCGGCGGCGAGCGCCAGCGTGTGGCAATTGCCCGCGCCCTGGTGAACAACCCAGGCTTGGTAATGCTCGACGAGCCCACCGGCAACCTCGACTCCCACACCGCCCAAGGCATCAAGGACTTGATGCTGGAACTGAGCACCCAGATGCGCACCGCGTTCCTGGTGGTGACCCATGACATGAGCATGGCCCGCCAGATGGACCGCGTGCTGCACCTGCAGGAAGGTCATCTGGTCGCCATCTGACCCGTTTCAAGCCCGACGCCTGGCGTCGGGCTTTTTCAATTTTTCAGGCGGTGCCCGCGAATGTTCAGACCGTTATCGATTTTCATCGGCACGCGCTATACCCGCGCCAAGCGCCGCAATCGTTTTGTTTCATTTATCTCGATGACCTCGATGATCGGCCTCGCCCTGGGCGTGTTGGCGATGATCGTGGTGCTGTCGGTGATGAACGGCTTCCAGCGCGAAATGAGCTCGCGCATCCTCGGCATGGTGCCCCACGCCACTATCGTCGGTGTGAACCCGATTGATGATTGGCAGCCGGTGGCCGCCGCCGCGATGAAGAATCCACAAGTCACCGCTGCGGTGCCATTCACGCAGATGGACGGCATGTTCTCCTACAAGGGCGCCATGCAGCCGATCGAGATCAGCGGCGTTGACCCGGCCCAGGAAGGCAAGGTGTCGATCGTGGCCCAGCACATCGTGCAGGGCAAACTCGAAGACCTGAAGCCCGGCGAGTTCGGCGTGGTGGTCGGCGAAATCACTGCACGGCGTTTTCGCTTGAATGTGGGCGACAAGCTCACGCTGATCGTGCCGGAAATCAGTACCGCGCCAGGGGGTATCACCCCGCGTATGCAGCGCTTGAACGTGGTCGGGATCTTCAAGGTCGGCGCCGAGCTGGATGGCTCCATGGCGTTGATCCACATGGCTGACGCGGCGGAAATCCAGCATTGGCAGCCGAACCAGGTGCAGAGCGTGCGTCTGGCCGTGAAGGATTTGTACGCGGCGCCCAAGGTGTCGACGGACATTGCCACGGGCCTCGGCGCGGCCTACAAGGCGGATGACTGGACCCACACCCAAGGCAGCCTGTTCAGCGCGATGAAGATGGAAAAGACCATGATCGGCCTGTTGTTGCTGATGATCGTTGCCGTGGCGGCGTTCAACATCATCGCTACGTTGATCATGGTGGTAAACGACAAAGGCGCGGACATCGCGATCCTGCGCACCATCGGCGCCACGCCCCGGCAGATCATGGCGATCTTCATGGTGCAGGGCACTGTGATTGGCATTGTCGGCACCTTGATCGGCGGCGTGTTGGGCGTGATTGCAGCGCTGAACGTGAGCGAACTGGTGGGCTGGGTCGAGCGGGTGAGCGGGCAGCATATCTTCAGTTCGGATGTGTATTTCGTCAGCAACCTGCCTTCGGAGCTGCAGGGTGGGGATGTGCTGCTGATCTGCACGGCGGGCTTTGTGTTGAGCTTTTTGGCGACGTTGTATCCGGCGTATCGGGCGGCGAAGATTGAGCCGGCGCATGCCTTGAGATACTCCTAGTGTTTTAGACCGCTATCGGGGGCAGGCCCCCGATAGCGCCCGCCCAGCTTGCATCAATCCTGGTTGGGCAACTCAATCACAAACCGAGTAACCCCCGCCTCGGACTCACAAAAAATCCTCCCCCCATGCGCCCGCACAATCGACTGGGTAATCGCCAGCCCCAGCCCCGCGTGCTCGCTGCTGCCTTCATGCCGTGCCGGATCGGCCCGGTAGAACCGATCAAACAGCCTCGGCAGCACGTTCGCCGGGATGCCTGCGCCGGTATTCTCCACGGTCAGTTTCGCACCCCGTTCATCTTCGCTCATGCGCACACGCACCTCGCCGCCTGCCGGGGTAAACCGCAGCGCGTTATCCAGCAAGTTCGACAAGGCCCGGCGCAACATGCCGCGATCCCCCGCTGTGTGGGCAGTGCCTTCGCGCACCAGCGAGACCTGCGCGTCCTCCGCCAGCAACGCAAAAAACTCCAACAACGCCTCCACTTCATCAGCCAGTGCCAAAGGTTCGCGCTTGGGCACCAACAAACCATGATCCGCCTTGGCCAGGTACAGCATGTCGTTGACCAGTTGCGCCATCCATTGCAGCTCTTCGAGGTTGCTGTGCAGCGCCTCGCGGTAGTCCTCCAGCGGGCGCGGCTGGGTGAGGATGACCTGGGTCTGGGTCAGCAGGTTCGACAGCGGCGTGCGCAGTTCATGGGCGATATCGGCAGAGAACGCCGACAGGCGCTGGAACGCATCGTCCAGTCGTCCCAGCATGGCGTTGAAGGCCTGGGCCAGCTCAGCCAGTTCCACCGGCATATGCTGCTGAGGCAGGCGTTGGGTGAGGGAGTGGGCCGATACACTGGCGGCCACTTCACCCATGCGCCGCAACGGCCGTAACCCGCTGCGTGCAGCCCAGGCGCCGAGGAGCGCGGTGGCCAGGGCGCAGAGTCCGACCGTGAGCCAGATCAAATGCTGCATGCGTTGCAAGAAATGTTGATGGTGAGTGATGTCGAGCATCAGGCTCAGTTGCGGTGAGTCGGCTTGGCCAGCGTTGAGGGGTGCGTTGTAGACGCGGTAGTCGGTGCCGGCGTTTTGCAGGTTATGCAGGCCAGGCGCGGAGGGCAGGGTGACGCTCGGCGCATCGTCCAGCCAGCGCTGGCCGGCGTAGGTAATGCGCAGTGCAAGGTCGGGCTGTCGGTTGAGCTCAGCGCGCAGTTGCGCCTCACGTTGGCTGAAACCTTGCAGCGAGTCTACGCCCTGCAAAGTGCTGCGCAACGCCACCAGTTTGCTGTCGAGTTGCTGCTGGTCCAACTCGATAAAGTGCGCCTCACTGGCTTGATTGAACAGCACCCCTGCAATCAGCGAGACCACCGCCGTGCAGGCGGCAAACAACAGCGCCAGGCGGCTGGCGAGGGACAGGTGCTTGATCAATTGCAACGTTCCTCCAGCACATAGCCCATGCCGCGCACGGTGTGGATCAGTTTAGTAGGGAAGCTGTCATCGACCTTGAGGCGCAGGCGGCGGATCGCCACTTCGATGATGTTGGTGTCGCTGTCGAAGTTCATGTCCCACACCTGGGAGGCGATCAGCGACTTGGGCAGCACTTCGCCCTGGCGGCGCAGCAGCAGTTCCAGCAGGGCGAACTCCTTGGCGGTCAGGTCGATGCGTTGACCGTCCCGCTCGACCCGGCGGCGAATCAGGTCCAGACGCAGGTCGGCCAGTTGCAGGGCGGTTTCCTGCGGTGCGCTGCTGCCGCGCCGCAACAGGCTGCGCACCCGCGCGAGCAGTTCGGAGAAGGCAAACGGCTTGACCAGGTAATCATCGGCGCCCAGCTCAAGGCCATGCACGCGGTCTTCTACCGCGTCGCGGGCGGTGAGGAACAGCACCGGGATATCCAGGCCCGCGCTGCGCACGGCTTGCAGGATCTGCCAACCATCGCGGCCAGGCAGCATCACATCGAGGATCAGCAGGTCGTAGTCGCCAGTCAGCGCGAGGTGCTGGCCGCTGGTGCCGTCGGCCACCAGTTCGGTGGTAAATCCCGCCTCGGCCAAGCCCTGGCGCAGGTAATGGCCGGTTTTCGGTTGGTCTTCGACGATCAGCAGTTTCATGGGCAACTCTTGGCAGCGGGTGACGAGGGGCTTTATACCGCGGGGGCGAGGTCACGGGCGCAACCTGACAAAGTTGTAATCTAGCAGTCAGCTGGCTGGCAGCGGCGTAATCTTAAGGTGCTGCGCAGGCTGGTTTTATATTTTGGGAGAACAAAGATGACGTTGCGTACACCCCTGTTGTTGGCGGGTTGCCTGTTGGCGTTGAGTTTCAATGCGATGGCGGATGCCGCCCATACCTACGCGTTTGGTCAACCCGCTGCGGCTGACAAGGCCACGCGCACCGTGGAAGTGACGCTGCAGGACATTGCGTTTGCGCCCAAGTCCCTGGATGTAAAAGCCGGCGAGACGGTGCGCTTCGTATTGGTCAACAAAGGCCAGTTGCTGCATGAATTCAACCTCGGCGACGCGGCGATGCATGCGGCGCATCAGAAAGAAATGTTGCAGATGCAGGCCAGCGGCATGCTCACGTCCACCGGCATGGGCAAGATGGACCACAGTGCCATGGGCCATGGTGCGATGAAGCACGATGACCCGAACAGCGTGTTGGTGGAGCCCGGTAAAACCGCTGAGCTGACCTGGACGTTCAGCAAGGCCACCGGCCTGGAGTTCGCCTGCAACCTGCCCGGGCATTACCAGGCTGGCATGGTCGGAAAGCTTAACGTCGAATGACCCCAACGCGCAGTTGCCCTGCGAGCTTCACGGCGGTATCTACGGAGGGTGTGGGTAATGGTGCGGTTTTTGAGGCAGCGCAAAGGCTGGTAGACTGGCGCGGTTTATTTAGCCAGGTTTCCGCCATGCATCCCGCAGCCGAACATTCGCCGCTGGGCAAGTCCAGTGAATACATCAGCACCTACACGCCTTCATTGCTGTTCCCGATTCCGCGCGCCGCCAAGTGGGCCGAGCTGGGTCTGAGTGCCGCGACCCTGCCTTACAAGGGCGTGGACTTCTGGAACTGCTTCGAACTGTCCTGGTTATTGCCGTCGGGCAAGCCGGTGGTGGCCATCGGTGAATTCAGTATCCCGGCAGACTCGCCGAATATCATCGAATCCAAGTCCTTCAAGCTGTACCTCAACTCGCTGAACCAGACGGCCTTTGCCGATACCCAAAGCCTGGAAGCCACACTGCGCGACGACCTGAGCGCCGCCGCCGGCAAGCCGGTGACCGTGCGCATCCGCCGTCTGGCCGAGATCGAGGCCGAAGGGGTGATGGCGTTGCCGGGTGTGTGCATTGACGACCTCGACATCAGTGTCAGCAACTACGAGCACCCGCGGCCGGAACTGCTGCGTTGCGATGACTCGCGGATCGTCGAGGAGAGCGTGCACAGTCATCTGCTCAAGTCCAACTGCCCGGTCACCAGCCAGCCGGACTGGGGCAGCGTGGTGGTGGAGTACCGTGGTCACGCGCTGGATCATGCCAGCCTGCTGGAGTATATCGTGAGCTTCCGCCAGCACTCAGACTTCCATGAGCAGTGTGTGGAGCGCATCTTCCTGGACTTGCAGCGTCTGCTGAAGCCGGAGAAGTTGACGGTGTATGCGCGGTATGTGCGACGCGGCGGGTTGGATATCAACCCGTATCGCAGTACGGAGGATGTGCCGTTCCAGAATGTGCGCCTGGCTCGTCAGTAAGTAAATGTGGGAGGGTGCCCCCTCCCACATTTTAGTGTTGTCCTTGGCTTGGGTTCGGGTTAGATGCCCATATTGCCCAAGGTGATCATGATATTGCGCAGCGTCCCGGAAATCACCGGGTGCTCCTCATCGAACTCTATGGCCGCTTTATTCACATCGTCGGAAATGCTGGGTGTTTGAGTGGCCGGCTCAAGATCAAGTTGTAATTCAAACTTGGCAATCAGGGCTTCCAGCGCTTCACGTTTTTCTTCCGGCAGTGGCGGTTCCTGTTCCAACTGCCCGCGCAGGATATTGACCTGTTCTTCCAGTTTTTTGCGATCAGGCATGACGTTCTTCCTTTTATCGATAGGCACTGGCATAGACCGCGGCACGCCGAGAAAGGTCTACGGGCTGACTTGCAGATTAATCCACCGGCGCCGACTGTGCATGATCTCGATCAGGGCTTTTCGCCTTTGAGCTGGCGCAGGCTGATGTCCGCCAGGCAGGTGCCGAGTTCGCCGAGGTGGTCGATCACCGAATGTACGCCCAGCCCATACAGAGCCACGGTGGCTTTACCACGCTTGCGCTCGCGTTCCGGTTCGCTCAACGCTTGCCATTGCGCGGGTGGCAGTCCGCATAGCGAGCCGCAGGAGGCGAGGCCGATGGTCCACAGCCCGGCGTTGAGCCCCGATTGCAGCAAACGCGGTTCGCCACTGACCAGTACGCAGCCTTCAAGGCGTTGAATGTTCAGTTCCATCAAGGCTTCCCAACAGGCATGGGGCGCGGGCCAGCGGATGGAAGAGGGAGAGGCGGCCTTGAGCCAACCAGGTAATACGGCGGCCAATGGCGTGGTCACCGAAGGCGGCAGCTCATCCAGCCAGGCGCAGGGGACACCTTGTTCCTTGAGACTGCGCAGGATTTTCAGGGCGCCGGGTGTGGCTTGGGAGTCCTGGAAGGGTGAATCGGTACGCGCCTGGGAACCAAAGTCCACCAGGCAACCACTCAGGCCAAACAGAACAGCAGTCAAGGCGGGTGCGCTGGCGATGGCTATCTCGGCGTGAGGCATGTCGACATCCCTGAAATAGCTGTGACGCTATCGGGGTCGGATGACAAGCCGATGACAGCGAGGTTAATTGTAGGAATTTTGTCCATTTTCTGTGTGTCGTTTCCTGACGACTGCCTAAATGGACGCTTCCGTCATATACTGACGGCCTCATTCAGGGCATAGCGCCCATGACAGACCATTCAAGGAGCAAAAGCTATGCGCTGGAGCCATTACTTCGCTCAGCTGTCGGTGTGTGCCACCGTCATGCTGGCCCCGTTCGCTGCCCAGGCTGCGACGGAAGATGATCCATGGGAAAGCGTCAACCGCCCGATCTTTACCTTCAACGACACCGTTGATACCTATGCCCTCAAGCCTTTGGCCCAAGGGTATGAGTGGATCACGCCGCAATTTGTCGAAGACGGTATCCACAACTTCTTCCGCAATATCGGCGATGTCGGCAACCTGGCCAACAATGTGCTGCAACTCAAGCCGCATAACGCAGGCGTTGATACGGCGCGTTTGCTGGTCAACACCACCTTTGGCGTGCTGGGCTTCATTGATGTCGGCACCAAAATGGGGCTGCAACGCAGCGATGAAGACTTCGGTCAGACCCTGGGTTACTGGGGCGTGGGCAGCGGTCCCTACGTGATGCTGCCTTTGCTGGGCCCGAGCACACTGCGTGATGCACCGTCCAAATACGTCGACAGCTACACTCAACCGTATCGCTACATGAACGATATCGGCTGGCGCAACAGCACCATGGGCCTGAACATTGTCGATACCCGTGCCAGCTTGCTCGACAGTGAGAAGCTGATCACCGGCGACAAGTACACCTTCATTCGTAACGCCTACCTGCAGAACCGTGAGTTCAAGGTCAAGGATGGCAAGGTCGTCGACGACTTCTAAGCCGTGATGTTTTGAAATGAAAAAAAGGCGACCTTCGGCGGTCGCCTTTTTTATGCGCGGGTTTCAGCGCATTTTCAGGATCTTGAGGCCTAGGTGCTGGTTTTGGCCCTCGTTCTTGGCCCATACCACTTCGGTATCTGCTTCCAGGCCGGCAAGGGCTGCATGCTCCGAATCGATGCGTACGGTCAGTTTATCGCCCACGATGAACTGGCGGGGTGCCTGCACCTGCATCCCAGAGCTGGAAAGGTCCACGCAAACCCCGGCAATCTCCTGCCCGGCGTGGATCAAAGACACCTCGGCATCCACTCGCATGCGGATGAAATCGCGTTTCTCGGCGTAGTCGCGCTCGTGTTCGCTCATGGGTTCCATCCTTACTTTGTGTTGTGGTCGTGGCTGTTCTTATAACTCCCGGTGATTTGCGATGTAAAGACGCCCGGCGACCATCGGCATGAGCTTGAAACACCTGGCGGATGGGAGTACCGTCTGCGCCTTAGAAGGGCACCTCTGCTTTACAGTTGTGCGTGGGCAATACGCCTATGCTTTGTAGGACAGAGAGGCTAGAAAGCGAATCCAGTAGCGTGATCCCGGCCATTGCCGAGTCGCCTACGCCAACCTAATTCTGGCGCCGTTTGCCCACATGCAAAAAACCAGTGCCACGCTGCTGATAATCGATGACGACGAAGTAGTGCGCGCGAGCCTCGCGGCCTATTTGGAAGACAGTGGCTTCAGCGTCCTGCAGGCCAGCAATGGCCAACAGGGTCTCCAGGTATTCGAGCGCGACCAGCCCGACCTCGTGATCTGCGATCTGCGCATGCCCCAGATGGGCGGCTTGGAGCTGATTCGCCAGGTGACCGAGATTGCCCCGCAGACGCCGGTGATTGTCGTGTCCGGCGCCGGCGTGATGAACGATGCTGTCGAGGCTTTGCGCCTGGGGGCGGCCGACTACCTGATCAAACCCCTGGAAGACCTGGCGGTGCTGGAGCACTCGGTGCGCCGCGCCTTGGATCGTGCACGTTTGCTGGTCGAGAACCAGCGTTACCGCGAAAAGCTCGAAACCGCCAACCGCGAACTCGAAGCCAGCCTCAACCTGCTCCAGGAAGACCAGAACGCCGGTCGCCAGGTGCAGATGAACATGCTGCCGGTCAGCCCCTGGACCATCGACGAGTTCAAGTTTGCGCACCAGATCATCCCCTCGCTGTACCTGTCGGGTGATTTTGTCGACTATTTCCGTGTGGATGAGCGACGTGTGGCGTTTTACCTGGCCGACGTTTCGGGCCACGGCGCGTCTTCTGCTTTTGTCACCGTGTTGTTGAAGTTCATGACCACGCGGCTGTTGTTTGAATCCAAGCGCAATGGCACCTTGCCGGAGTTCACCCCGTCCGAGGTGCTGGGCCACATCAACCGAGGCCTGATCAGCTGCAAGCTGGGCAAGCACGTGACGATGGTCGGCGGCGTTATCGATGAAGAAACCGGTCTTTTGACCTACAGTATTGGCGGTCACCTGCCGATGCCTGTTTTATACACTCCCGACAGTGTGCGTTACCTGGAAGGGCGTGGTCTGCCCGTCGGCTTGTTCAATGAAGCCACCTACGAAGACCACATCCTGGAACTGCCGCCGACCTTCAGCCTGACGCTGATGTCCGATGGCATCCTGGACCTTCTTCCAGAGCCTACACTCAAAGAGAAAGAAGCCGCCTTGCCCCAACGGGTCAAGGCAGCGGGCGGCAGCCTGGATGGCCTGCGGCAGGTTTTTGGATTGGCCACGCTAGGGGAGATGCCGGATGATATCGCCCTATTGGTGTTGAGCAGGAATCTTTGATGAGTACCGGAAGAATCCAATTCGCTGAGCAAGACGGGACCTTCGTCCTGAAATTTGTCGGTGAAGTGCGCCTGACCTTGTGTTCGGCGCTGGATGCGACGATTGAGCGGATCTTCACTGCGCTGAACTTCTCGGCGATCGTGATCGATCTGACCGAAACCCGCAGCATCGACAGCACCACCCTTGGCCTGCTGGCCAAGTTGTCCATTCTGTCTCGGCAGAAGGTCGGCCTCTTGCCGACGGTCGTCACCACCCACGAAGACATCACCCGGCTGCTGCAGTCCATGGGCTTCGACCAGGTGTTCAACATCGTTGATCGCCCGATCCCGTGCCCGGAATGCCTGACCGACCTGCCTTCCCAGGACCAGTCCGAGGAAGTCGTGCGGGTGAAGGTGCTGGAAGCGCACAAAATCCTGATGGGCCTCAACGAGTCCAATCGCGAAGCGTTCCACGACCTTGTGAATGCCCTGGAACGTCACTGATCCCAATTCAAACGCTATCAAACAGTGACAGGGGGCTTGCCCCCGATGGCGGAGTGTCAGTTACAAATAAGTTGACTGACCCCCTGCTATCGCGAGCCCCCTCCCACATTTAGTTTGCGACTGGCTTGAGACTGGCGCACAAAAAAAGGGCGGTACCCCAAAGGTACCGCCCTTTTTGCCGCTATCCGCCTTTACAGCTTGGCCGACAACAACGCCTCCAGCTTCTCCTGGTCCCGCGCGAACTGACGAATCCCCTCCGCCAGCTTCTCAGTCGCCATCGCATCCTCGTTGGATTCCCAACGGAACTGCGCTTCAGTCATATGCACCCGTGCTTCACCGGCATGGCCTGGCGACAACTTGCGTTCCAGCTTGCCTTCATCCGCCGCCAGCTTTTCCAGCAGGTCCGGGCTGATGGTCAGGCGGTCACATCCGGCCAGCTCTTCAATCTGGCTCAGATTACGGAAGCTCGCACCCATCACCACGGTCTTGTAGCCATTGGCCTTGTAGTAGTTGTAGATGCGCGTCACCGACTGCACGCCCGGATCATCGGAACCGGTGTAGTCGTTGCCATTGGCCTTCTTGTACCAATCGTAGATGCGGCCCACGAACGGCGAAATCAGGAAGACCCCAGCCTCGGCACACGCCACGGCCTGGGCAAAGGAGAACAGCAGCGTCAGGTTGGTCTGGATGCCTTCTTTTTCCAGCTTCTCCGCCGCGCGGATGCCTTCCCAGGTGGAAGCGATCTTGATCAGCACGCGGTCACGGCCAACGCCGGCTTTGTCGTACAGGTCGATCAGACGGTGCGCACGCTTGAGAATCGCGCCTTCGTCGAAGGACAAGCGCGCATCCACCTCAGTGGAAATACGGCCCGGAACCACTTTCAGAATCTCTTGACCTACCGCTACTGCGAAACGGTCACTGGCCAGACCCACATCACCGTTGCAATCTTGCACGCACTCATCGAGCAGCTTGGCATAGCCCGGAATCGACGCGGCCTTGAGCAGAAGGGAAGGGTTGGTAGTCGCATCCTGCGGCTTGAGCTTGGCGAGGGTAGAAAAATCGCCGGTATCGGCTACGACAGTGGTGAATTGCTTGAGTTGTTCCAGCTTGGAAGTCATGGGCGTGCTCTGTCCTATGGGTCTGATGACATTACCCGAGCGCCGACAGGTGCTCAAGGGCGCAAATGCGTTCGATCGTTTGCGAGGGCAACAACCTGAAAACAGCCGGTTGAATGCTCGGCCATACTGCTCAATAGGAGGGCAAAACTGACCGCAGGTTCAACCCAACTGCCATGTGGGCAACGCGGTCCCGTGATGCACACTGTTAAAAATGTGGAAGGGGGCTTGTCCCTGATAGCACTGTATCAGTCGGTCCATACCCACTGACCCGCTGCAAGCCAACCAATCAACGCCCTTCCAACAAAGCCCCAGCCTGATCCAGCAATGCCAACGGATCCGCAGCCTTATGAATATCCACCGACAACAACTGCCTGAACTTGCGCGCCCCAGTGAACCCGGTACCGAGCCCCAGCACATGCCGCGTAATATGATGCATCGTCCCGCCACCGGCCAAATGCTCAGCAATATAAGGCCGCAATTGCGCCAACGCCTCAGCCCGGCTGATCACCGGCGCCTCACTGCCAAACAACTGCTGATCCACCTCCGCCAGCAGATACGGGTTGTGATAAGCCTCCCGGCCCAGCATCACCCCATCAAACGTCTGCAAATGCTCATGGCACTGCTCCAACGTCTTGATGCCCCCGTTGAGCACAATCTCCAACTCCGGGAAGTCCTGCTTCAACTGCGCCGCCACGTCATAGCGCAACGGCGGAATGTCCCGATTCTCCTTCGGCGACAACCCTTCCAGAATCGCAATCCGCGCATGCACGGTAAAACTGGTGCAGCCCGCATCCTTCACCGTCCCGACGAAATCACACAGCTCGGCATAACTGTCCCTACCGTTGATGCCGATACGGTGCTTCACCGTTACCGGAATCGAAACCGCATCGCGCATCGCCTTCACACAATCGGCCACCAGCGCAGGGTGAGCCATCAGGATCGCGCCGATCATGTTGTTCTGAACGCGGTCGCTGGGGCAGCCGACGTTCAGGTTCACTTCGTCGTAACCGGCGGCTTCGGCCATGCGGGCGCAGGCGGCCAGATCGGCGGGGACACTACCGCCTAGCTGAAGCGCCAGCGGGTGCTCGGCTTCGTTGTGGCGCAGGAAGCGGTCGTGGTCGCCGTGGAGGATCGCGCCGGTGGTGACCATCTCGGTGTAGAGCAGGGCGTGCTTGGAGAGTAGGCGGAGGAAGAACCGGCAGTGGCGGTCCGTCCAATCCATCATCGGGGCGACGGAGAAGCGGCGGGAGAGTGGGGCGGTTTGTAGGGGCATGGGGGAATCTGAGTCAGCGAGGCGAATGGGGTGCAGTTTATCAGGAACGGATCTTGGGTGCCGGAGAGGCAAGTTTTGCGCGCATTACCACTTCGAACGAGGACGTTGCCGCGTGTGGAATACGCCAAGGATCTGCAGTCGTTCACCCCGCACTCTATACGGGATCAGATAGGACAAGTCGGGAACTGCCCATTAGCGGGTATGTTTCACCCGACCTTCGCGCCCCATGGAAGGAAACTGAGCCAGCCTGTCGACACTGGCGAAAATGGCATCCGAGAAGTCGTCGGCGGCTTTTGGATTTTCGAGAGCGATATAGTTCGCTTCGTCTTCCAGATTTTTGAGTGCTTTTTCAATTCACTCAACCCGCATTCCTGCTCCAACGCCTAGCGCGCATGGCTGCCACTTGGTCATCGGTGGCGAATTTGCCTTCGTCGGCTTCTTTTACTGCCTGCTCGACTTGGGCGGTCAGCGTTTTTTCGTGCTTGATGTAGTCGCGAAGAACGTCCATCGCCAGGTAGGTCGCAGTCTGGCCGTTGGTTTTGGCCAGGTCGGCGAGAGAGTTGGACAGGTCTTCCGGGAGGTTTAGGGATATTCCAGTCATGGCGGTCTCGATGGTGGATGGTTGTAGGGCATCTTACACCGCAGAGCGCTGGCTTGAATCAGCAGGTCGTCGCTGTGTGTATCCGGAAGTTATTTGTTTCACCTCATTGCCGGAGTATTGTGGTCTGACCCCGATATCTCCCACCCCGGGGATTGATTATTTCGATCTTGAGAAAGTCGGTGGCTTTACTCCCCCCCTCCTCTTTATTTTGGCTGCTACCCTGAAGATGTCAGGCATGTTTATTTTGCTTTCGGTACGGTACTCCACGACTCCAATGTTAACTAATGACTCCAATAACAAGTCTTCTTTGTTAGACTGGGCTTTCAGTAGCTCTACAGGGCCTGGAAGCTCAGTTGCTAGATTATTAATCCCTAAAATAGTTTCTCGCTCTGCCCATCTAGTTACAAATGACGCAGGTGCGCAAGGAACTTCAAGTCCCGCTAAATCCGTGAGCGCTCGCGATATCCAGGGGTAATCCTCTGAAAGTTGGTCCACTCGTATCGCTGATGCAGCTTGAACCCCTTCACGTATACCATGGTGATCAATAACCGCATTAATAGGGTGCTGTCTTGCAGTCGCGGCGCGTTGTAGTGTCACTAGAAAACTCCTCGGAGTTGTTTCGTGAAAAGCGTCAGCTAGATGATCAATGATCCATGTGTAAGTTCTGCCTCTACGGTGGTCTGATCCCATGTATTCTCCGGCAATAATGGTAAAAACTTGCCGTTGTTGTATTGGGTCTGGCACAGTTGAGTAAGGCCTTAAGGGGGTTTTCATTATCTCGCGATATATTTTGCCAAAAGCTGCTTCGGATTTATCATTATTTTTTAATAGCTGGAAAAAAAGTCCATAAAGGTCAATGGAGTGCCATGTTAGATCTATACATGCTGCACGAAGCTTAGACGCGTCGGGGAAGTTAAAGATTGTGCTGTCTTTAAATTGGTCGGTGCGCATGAAAACTTTTGCGCGCATGTTGGAGTATCCTTGCATTCCGAGTGTTAGTATTAATACTCCTCTTGTTAGAGGGCGTATATCTTCCCAGCTTCGGCCAAGTCGGTCTAAAGCATCGAATACCAGTAAAAATTTCTTATTGTTCTTTGTAAAAAAAGCGTCCGCCTTCCTTAATAAATCTTCGCACTTGGATGGGTAGGCGTCCACCCATTCTACTAGGTCTTCAAAGTTGCTCTTAATTCTAGATTTTGTATGCTTGGATGTGGCTTTTAATAAGACTGCCATCCAAATGACTTCTGGGTCTTTGTTTTTTCGTAATAGTGCGCTGAGTACGCGTGGAGATGGCGCAATGCCATTTACTTCTGCTGCGCTTTGATGAAAGCCCAGTTCTACCTCTGCGTTTAACAGAGAATCATAAGAATGTTTAGATGCGATGGATTTCCTTACAGTGGGGTCGGCTAGTGCCCCAGACCATACACTTTTGCCTGTTCCCCTGTTTCCTACTACCAAAGGCTTTTCAAAATCGAGCGCATCCTTATGTGAAGACGGTGTGTAGATTTCGCTCAAAGGCAATGCCCGTGCGGCGCTCGAGGACGACTCAGGTTGAAAATTTGAGATTACCGACCTTAAGGCGTTGATGTCGTAGTCTTCAAGTTTCATTGGAAATCCAGTCGTTCATATAAATTATTTAAAAACTGTCCAAATATAGGGCCGATAACAGAAGTGCTATTTTGGGTGTCATCATCTAGAGGGCTGTATTCATAGAAAGTAGATGACATAAATATTGGCCAAGCATAGTGTGGCGCTGTCGGATCATCAAGGTCAAAACCAAATGATCCCACAAGCCCTTGCGCTGCTTCGTCTCCTTCTACTTCGTCATAAAGATAAGCGGTAAAGAGTTCCGATGCTTGGTCTCTGAATTTGATAATGGCGTCTTGATTGTTTATTGCTTTTGCATGAACTATTTTTAGTTTATAGCGCCAATCAAGTACGCTGTCGGCTTCGGGTTTATGGCGTGCAAGATGTGAAAAGAAGTAGCGATAACCTTCCCATGTTTGCGGGGTGTCTACTCCGAAGAATAGTATGTCGGCTCCCAGTCCTTGTATGGTTGCTGCTGTGGTTTCATTTAATCCCGCCCTTGCATCGATAAAAATCACATCAAATGATGCGCTCGCGCATACGGAGCTAATTAACTCTCTGGTCTTATCGAGAAAGGATAACGGGATTCCTTCGCTACTCAATATTTCCAAATAGGCTCTTGATATTTTTCCAAGTACATTTTGTGGAAAAGCTTGGCTTGCCATCCCTGTCGCTGGAATGATTGTGAAAGCGCCTCCTGAAGCATCTGTATAAGCAACTTTTTGCATGTCTTCAAGAAATTTCGCAGATATAGAGGTCCTTCCGTATTCTACATAAAAGTCCAGCGCACCGTATTTTGGTAAGTCGGCTCCATTCAAAAACATCCCACCGATACCTGGTGCTTCCAAATCAAGATCAATAGCTAAAATTGATTTCCCCATGCGAGCTAGGTGCATTGCAGCAATAGAGAGTGCGGTAGACCTACCTACACCACCCTTTAAACTGGAAAAGACCACTATCTTAGGGGCGTTTTCGATGGGCGCCTGCATGCTTCGAACCCAGTCTCCTCCAACAATTCGCCTTTCTAAATATCGGATGTATATTTCAGCACCGTCATCGAGCAGAACTAATTCTAATTTGTCCTTTGACTGGTCAGCTAGGCTTGAATCGAATAGGTCGTCAGGTGTTGCTATGACGGGTTTTGTTGCATAGTTTTCGAGCGCATTGTATAGAAGTTCAGATGCTTTGGTGATGAGTTCTGGTGGCAGCTTGTCTCGTAGTATTACTGTTATAAAACCGTCGGTGTCGCGAAGCAATAGATTTCTATCGAAAAAATCTATCCCGCACAGTTCGGTAACTATTTTAACAGTCGTAGGCACAATATCGTCGTATCTTGCAATGTTTTCAAGAGTTGTCATGCTCGCTTCCTTAATCCTGAGGCGTGCAGTAATGAATAAGCCTGCTGTCGCCAAAGTTCATACTTGGCTTGATCGATAGCGCCATTTTCATGGTATCTAAGTTCTACTTTCCAGTTACTCATAAAATTTTGATTTTTTATGATTGTGTAAAGACCCGAGTGTCGCCGTTGATTTAGTTGGCGCTTGGCAATTTCAGTCAAGTCCGGGAAGTGGCCCCGCACACCCTCACCGTCTTGCCGCAAAGACATAATTCCATATTTTAAAGCGCACTCAGCAGAAAAGCCTACTAGATGTCCTGCACCATCCCAGCTCGATGCTGCGGCTAGGCACTCAGCATCTGTGAAATGTCGTACTGCAGCCACACCATAATTTTCCGGCATTCCAAATGGTCCTTTTTGAGCTCGCGCTGGTCAGATTGACGGTGTGTGCCTCGAAAAGGCATTTAGCCGCAGCTTTCATCCTGAAGCAAGGTCCGAATAAAATCACTCAGCGCGCCGAGCACGGTTCCAAGTGACTCATCATCGGATTGAAATATGGTCTGCCCCTTGCGATATATGTGGAGTGCCGGAGCACGCAATGATACTTCTTAGGATATTTCCCACGCTTTTCTCAGCTTGCCCCTCAGACCACCCATAGCTAACCTCCTCAAGCCGCTACCAACCTAGCGGTCGGATGTGGAAGTCCGTACCAAGCTAAGACGCAATCGTCACAAACACCTACCGGCGTTTTTTTACGTCTGTATCATGTGTTTCGGCGGCTGTGCGCGGGGCACTTCGGTGCGCCGGGTCCTTAGCCCTGGTCTTCCACACCTGCGTACAGCTGCCACCCTCATGTGGAAGTGAGATTGGCAGTTCCTGAACAGTTAAGGAGCTTCGCCATGCACAACAAACCTAATCCGCCTCATGCCTCAAATGCAGCAACCCCCGACGCCAAGCTGTACGCAGCGGCAGGGCGTGCGATTCATCATTACTTTCCACCGTCTGATGAAAATGCACCGATCAACCAACCCAGTGGCAATCTATTCCTCGTCAGCCCCAACATCGACAACGAAACGCTGCTGGCCAACGCCGCCGAAAACCTTGCGTCTGCTAACCAAATGGCCGCAACCCTGGCTTTCGATCTCGACGACTCCCAGCGCTCCATCGCCTTGGGCATTCAGCAACTGATCGAGTTGAGCTCTCTGCTTATCGACCGAGCTCTAGAGCAAGTCGACGCGACGTCAAGTACGACCACAGCCTGACACGCAACCTGCCGCCTTACCCCAAGGCGGCAACTTGAACTGGTCAAGTAACCCTGCGCCTCCAACCCTCGGAAACCGTCTTCAACTGCGTCGCCATGGCGTGGCGCAAAGGTGGAATGTGCCGATTCTGCCAGGGCGAAAACCACTCCTGAAACGCAATCCGCCACGCACGGTGACGCGGGTAGAACCCAAGCCCTTCACCTAGGGTAGTCGGCATAAAGCAGAGTCAGTTATCACAACCCGGCGCCAAGAGAGTCATGCAATAAACGCATGCTTACATGGATAACCTCTCCAGTATCAATGTCTATCACGCTCAATGTACCGTCCGAAAAAGAGCAACCAGTATCGGTATAAACGACATTGCCCAATGTATGCACATGGGGGACTGTCGAGTGGCCCACATATAACTTATCCAGACCTATGATCGGTGCCTGGTTTTGCTGTTCTATTCTTTCCCTGGCATAGAGTGCGGTTTTCAACGCTTGTTGTTGGGCGGATTCTCCGCGCATGCCGCTGATAGCGTCTTTGGCGTCTTGCCAACTTTGGGTAGCACATGAAAGAAAGGCTTCAGCATGGACAATGCCGATTTTTCGACCATCCGATAAGTTGACCTCAATCATGACTGGGAGCGTTTGCAGGAGGTTGTAGATCTCGTTCTGGACGCTGGGCGACAGCGCGTAAAGCCACGCTCCGCCGTTTCGCGTGTGCCTGTTGATGTCGCCGCGACCGGATAGGCAATCAATAAGCATCTGCTCGTGGTTGCCACGTACGCCGTAAAACCATGGTTCGCTGAGCCACTTCAACACGTCAATAGAGTCAGGACCTCTATCAATAAGATCGCCCACACAAAACAAGCGATCTTGTTGGGTGTTGAAGTTTACTTTTTCCAGGAGTGACGCGAGTAGCTTGAAATGCCCGTGAATATCACCCACCACAAAGTCGCGGCCCTTTGGGTTGGATTCAAATACTTTGATGGTGGACATGTTCAAGGCTTCGATGGGGTGGACATTAACGGACTATATCATTGCCAATGCCTGCGAAAACCTGGCGTCATCCCCAAATCAGGCAACCTGAACCCTACCTGTCGCCCAGCAAAGCTTCATAATTCCCTGCGCCGTTGAGGTCTACGATTCCCTGCAAGAGAGGACCCCAGCGCCTCCAGCCCACAGGGAACTGAAACCATGATTTCAAACCTCGTCAAAATCACAATGATCACCGGCACGTTGTTGGTGAGCGCTTGTTCATCTTCCCCAGCCGTGAGCAGTGACCCGTGCTTTTCAGGTGGATGCCAGGCATTTGGCGACCGCAGTCCCAACAAAGCCACCAAGATGAATGCTGGTGGCAGTGGGCTGGGGAGTAGTTATGGGGAGTATGGGTCGGGGTTGTTGCATGATGATTGATGGGGTGGTGGGGCAGTCACTGGGGTGGTGACTGACCCATTGCTATCGGGGGCAAGCCCCCTCCCACATTGGAACTGAGATTGGGGCGGGAAATGTCAGTGGCCGCCTTTCATCCGCCGCGCAATCAGGTAGAGGCCCAGGCCGACCAGCGCCGTAGCGGCACCTATATAGCCGGTACTGGTCCAGCCCAAACCCGCCGTAATCGCCATCCCGCCAAACCACGGCCCCAGCGCGTTCGCCAGGTTGAAGGCCGCGTGGTTGGATGCCGCCGCGAGGCTCGGTGCTTCATGGGCGATGTCCATCAGGCGGATTTGCAACGGGGCGGCCAGGGCGATCATGGTGCCGACCAATGCGATGCCCACTAGCACGCCCCATAGCGAACTCGCTGCAAAGTGGAAGAACACCAGCACGGCCATCGACCACACCAGAATCCAACCCACCGCGCGAAATTGCATGCGGTCAAACAGCTTGCCGCCGGCGATGTTGCCAATGATACCGCCGACGCCAAACGCGGCGAGGCCGAAGGGGATCCACTGCGGTGACACTTTGGTCACTTCGAGCATGGTCGGCGCCAGGTAGCTGAATACGCAGAACATGCCGGCAAAGCCTATCGCACCGATGGACAGGGCCATCCACACCTGGGGCTTGGTGAAGGCGCGCAGTTCCTTGCGCGGGTCGCTGCGTTGTTCGTCGTGGCGGTGGGGTACGAATTGCCAGACGAGCACGATGGTGCACAGGGCGATCACGCTGACCAGCGCAAACGCCGAGCGCCAGCCCAGGTGTTGGCCGAGGAAGGTGGCGATGGGGTTGCCCAGCAACATGGCCAGCGTCAGGCCGAGCATTACCCGGGCGACGGCGCCGGCACGTTTGTCGTTGGGCACCATGCTGGAGGCGACCACGGCGGCGATGCCGAAGTAGGCGCCGTGGGGCAGGCCGCTGATAAAGCGGAAGGCCACCAGCGAGCCGAAGGTCGGGGTGAAGGCTGTGGCGAAGTTGCCCAGTGCATACAGGCCCATCAACAACAACAGCATGTGTTTGCGCAGCAGCTTGGCGCCGAGGATGGCCAGCAGGGGAGCGCCGACCATCACACCCAGCGCGTAGGCGCTGATGGCGTGGCCGACCTGGGGTTCGCTTAAACCCAGGTTCTGGGCGATGTCGGGCATCAGGCCCATGATGGCGAATTCGCCGGTGCCGATTGCGAAAGCGCCCACAGCCATGGCCGCTTCCATTTTGGCGGCACTGCGCGCGGGCAGCACGTGCCCGGGTGTTTGGTGGATAGACATGGATCGCCTGTTTGGAAGGAGTGCATAAAGGAGAGCCGCCGATGCTACGCAAGCTGCGGCGAAGGTGTCTAGAACCGCTGATTCAGGCAGAGTTCCGTGCCTGTGACCCCACGTCGCGCCTACCATACTTGACACCGGCCCGATAAAAGCCGCGATTTAGAGCTGTCAATTGGCCAAACGGCGCATAAACGCTGTTTGCCGTGATATTCTGCGCGCCGTCCTGGTCTAGTCTTTCCTGGTGCGTACACCCGTATACGTCCCAGCGATTGGCTGTCGCCCAGGTAGCTGAAGCCAATAATGATAAGAAGTCAGCGCAGAAGGGACATAAAAGTGAGGTCGATACGTCGGCCTTGTGTGCCCACCCTGCGGCCCTCGTGTGAATGTGCAAACCCCGCGGTACGTTGCCTGGCGTAGCGTGATCGAGGGTTGCCCGTTCTCTGGGGTAGCGGGGCGGATGGCGTTTTATCATAGGTGCTACTGATGTTTAAGAAAGTAAACACTGCCCTGCTGGGGCTGGCTTTGTCGATGGGGATCACGTCCGTTCACGCGGAAGAGGCAAAGAAAGTCGATGTGCTGCTGATCGGCGGCGGCATCATGAGTGCGACCCTGGGTGTCTGGCTTAACGAGCTGGAACCGGAATGGTCGATGGAAATGGTCGAGCGCCTCGATGGCGTGGCCGAAGAAAGCTCCAACGGCTGGAACAACGCCGGTACCGGTCACTCGGCCTTGGCTGAGCTGAACTACACCCCGGAAGACAAGAACGGCAACGTTGAGATCCCGAAAGCGGTCGAGATCAACGAGGCGTTCCAGATCTCCCGTCAGTTCTGGTCCTGGCAGGTCCAGCAGGGCGTGCTGAAGAACCCGCGTTCGTTCATCAACACCACTCCGCACATGAGCTTTGTGTGGGGCGATGACAACATCAAGTTCCTCAAGAAGCGCTACGAAGCCCTGCAAGCGAGCCCGTTGTTCGCCGGCATGCAGTACTCCGAAGACCCGGCGCAGATCGCCAAGTGGGTTCCGCTGATGATGGAAGGGCGTGACCCGAACCAGAAAATCGCGGCCACCTGGAGCCCGCTGGGTACCGACATGAACTTCGGCGAGATCACCCGCCAGTTCGTTGCTCACCTGCAAACCACGCCTAAGTTCGACCTGAAGCTGTCGAGCGAAGTGCAGGACATCACCAAGAACGCCGACGGTTCGTGGCGTGTCAGCTACAAAAACCTGAAAGACGGCACCAAGACTGAAACCGACGCCAAGTTCGTGTTCATCGGCGCGGGCGGCGGTGCACTGCACCTGCTGCAAAAGTCGGGTATTCCTGAAGCCAAGGAATACGCTGGCTTCCCAGTGGGTGGTTCGTTCCTGGTGACCGATAACCCGACCGTGGCCGAGCAGCACTTGGCCAAGGCCTACGGTAAGGCTTCGGTTGGCGCGCCACCGATGTCGGTTCCGCACCTCGACACCCGCGTGCTGGATGGCAAGCGCGTGATCCTGTTTGGCCCATTCGCGACCTTCTCGACCAAGTTCCTGAAAGAAGGCTCGTACCTGGACCTGCTGACCAGCACCACCACCCACAACATCTGGCCGATGACCAAGGTTGGTATTCGTGAATACCCACTGGTCGAGTACCTCGCCGGTCAACTGATGCTGTCCGATGACGACCGCTTCAAGGCGCTGCAAGAGTACTTCCCGAACGCCAAGCAATCCGACTGGCGCCTGTGGCAAGCCGGTCAGCGCGTGCAGATCATCAAGCGTGACGAAGAGCAGGGCGGCGTCCTGAAACTCGGTACCGAAGTGGTCAGCTCCGCCGACAACACCATTGCAGGCCTGTTGGGTGCATCGCCAGGCGCGTCCACCGCGGCTCCCATCATGCTGACCGTGCTGCAGAAAGTGTTCAAGGACAAGGTCGCTACCCCGGCCTGGCAGGAAAAACTGCACCAGATCGTGCCAAGCTACGGCACCAAGCTGAATGACAGCCCTGAAGCTGTTGCGAAGGAATGGGCTTACACCGCCAATATCCTGCAACTGCCTACACCGCCGGTAATCCCGGCGAAGGCTGCTCCCAAGGCGACCGAGGCTGCCAAGCCTGCGGCTGAGCCGAGCAAGCCGGCGTCTGACCTGGCGCTGTAAATCGCCCGTGGGGGGCTGAATCAGGACCCTACCGGTAACAAAAAGCCCGCTGAACCGATAACGGTCAGCGGGTTTTTTTGTGCGTGTTAAGTACGCAAGCGCTTCATTCAAGCCAGCCTGGGAATTTGGTCTGCACGTTTAACCGCTAACGTTCAGCGGTTCTTGAAGATCAGTATTCAAATATTGAAGCCTTTTTTCAGTTGCTCATGCAGATGCAGCGCCAAATGGTTTGCGCTGCCGGTATTGCCGTAGTGATCGCAGGCCTGGTGCTGGTACGGTCGAAACGACCGACTGTCGCATGTGCCTCTTGATGCCCTTGGGTTCAGCAACCTGACAGATACTGCCTGTTAAAAAAGTACCCATGCCACGCAGGAGCGCGGCTGCAACACAGGAGGATTTTTTTACTGGTGCAGGTGTTGGGCGTCAGCGCCCGAGGGTTTTCTATGTTGCTACGTTATGCGGCATTGGCGGCGGTGGTCGTCGCGGCATCCGGGTGTGTGCAAGAGCGTGTGGTGCATGAGCGCCGGCCGCCGCAACGTGAATATGTCGAGGTGGTTGCGCCGCAACCGCCGCCGGTGCAGGTGATTGAAGTCGAGCCACCTGTGCGCGAAGGTTACATATGGTCGCGCGGTTACTGGCGCTGGGAAGGCGGGCGATACGTGGCGGTACACGGCCACTGGGAGCCGGTGCGCGAAGGCTATCGCTATGTGCATCCGCACTGGGTGCCGCGCAATGATGGGTATCACTGGCAGGTAGGGGGTTGGGTTCGCTGAGCCTCGTATCAACAAAACCTGCCCGGTGCCGCAACGCCGTGACTCAGGTCAGTCGTTTCATAGCCGCCGCCTTGGCGGCCTTGAGATCAAAGGTGGCGGTGTATTCACACCCGGCTGCATGGGCGCAGCGTTCTATCAGGCAGTCGGCAAAATCAGCGTTGTTCGCCGCGAATCGCCGAAGCGCCTGCCAGATGACTTCGGCGTGTTCGATGGTCAGCTCACGGGTGCGCAGCAACGTTTCCAGAACGGTGACCACGTCACTCTTCGTGCACGGGTAACAGCTTTGTAACACCCAGACCAACTCCACCACGGACACCAGGCTGACAAAGCCTGGCGCAAGGGTGGTGAGGGATTCGATCAGGGCGGATGCCTTGGGGGACTGCACCGGATCATCCTGGGTGACGTAGCGCACCAGTACGTTGGTATCCAGCCCGATCATCCGCCATTCGCTCCCCGTGCAGCGATGGCGCGGTTCATATCGTCGATGGACACCGCTTCTGCAGGCTTGCGGATCAGCCCCTTGAGGTCCTGCACCGTCTTGCTCGCTGCAATGATCGAAAATCTGCCGTCTTCCATTTCGACAAACTCGACGCGGTCTCCTGTTTCGAGGCCGAGTGCGGTCCTGACTTGTACGGGGATGGTGATTTGCCCTTTCGAGGTGAGTGTGGCGGTGGCCATAGTGAGTATCTCCAACATGATGCTCCTTACCTTAGGGTAAGGAATGATGGAGGACAATATCCGTTGGTCCATAGGGTGGCTCGCAGGTGTG
The DNA here is from genome assembly GCF_056688935.1 of Pseudomonas arvensis. Taxonomy (NCBI): domain Bacteria; kingdom Pseudomonadati; phylum Pseudomonadota; class Gammaproteobacteria; order Pseudomonadales; family Pseudomonadaceae; genus Pseudomonas; species Pseudomonas arvensis. The sequence continues at coordinate 1,712,444 of NZ_CP162038.1, forward strand.
AGTGAGTCGCAATAGTCAAACCCTAGTCCGGATTCCCCGTACTCACACCCTTGGCCATGGGCCAAAGCGATACAAACTATGACCTACCGCCAGCCCTGTTGCCTTATTGCACCACGCGATAACAAGGCACATACGCCGCGCCGCCCGGTAACTTCATGCGGTGCTGGGCAACAAACGCCTGCAGCAGCTCATCCAGCGGCTTCATGATGGCCGGGTCGCCATGGATCTCGTACGGGCCATGCTCTTCGATCAGGCGGATGCCCTTGTCCTTCACGTTGCCGGCCACGATCCCCGAGAAGGCCCGGCGCAGGTTGGCCGCCAGTTCGTGGGGCGGCAGCGTGTGGCTCAGTTGCAGGCTGGCCATGTTCTCGTGCGTCGGGTCGAAGGGGCGCTGGAAGCCTTCGTCGATTTTCAGCAGCCAGTTGAAATGGAACGCATCGTTGCGCTCGCGGCGGAACTGTTTCACCGCCTTGAGGCCGGCGGTCATCTGGCGGGCCACTTCGGCCGGGTCGTCGATGATGATCTGGTAGTGCGCCTGCGCCGCTTCGCCGAGGGTGGCGCCGACGAAGGCGTGCAGCTGTTGCAGGTACGGCGCGGCCTGTTTCGGCCCGGTGAGAATGACCGGGAAGGGCACGTCGCGGTTGTCCGGGTGCATCAGGATGCCGAGCAGGTAGAGGAACTCTTCAGCCGTGCCGGCACCGCCCGGGAAGATGATGATGCCGTGACCGACACGCACAAAGGCTTCCAGGCGTTTTTCGATGTCCGGCAGAATCACCAGTTCGTTGACGATCGGGTTCGGCGCTTCGGCGGCGATGATGCCCGGCTCGGTCAGGCCCAGGTAGCGCCCGCCGGTGATGCGTTGCTTGGCGTGGGAAATGGTCGCGCCCTTCATCGGGCCTTTCATCACGCCGGGGCCGCAACCGGTGCACACGTCGAGGCTGCGCAGCCCCAGTTCGTGGCCGACTTTCTTGGTGTATTTGTATTCTTCGGTATTGATCGAGTGCCCGCCCCAGCACACCACGATCTTCGGCTCCACGCCCGGACGCAGCGTGCGGGCGTTGCGCAGCAGGTGGAACACGTAGTCGGTGATGCCCTGGGAGTTGCTCAGGTCGATGCGCTGGCTGTCGAGTTCGTTCTCGGTGTAGACGATGTCGCGCAGGGCGCTGAACAACATCTCACGGGTACTGGCGATCATTTCACCATCGACAAACGCGTCGGCTGGCGCGTTCAGCAGTTCCAGGCGCACGCCACGATCCTGCTGATGGATGCGCACTTCAAAGTCTTTGTAGGCGTCGAGGATGGTCTTGGCGTTGTCGATGTGCGCGCCGGTGTTGAGGATCGCCAGGGCGCACTGGCGGAACAGGGTATAGATGCTGCCGGTACCGGCTTCGCTCAGTTGCTGGACTTCACGTTGGGACAGGGTTTCGAGGCTGCCCTTGGGACTGACGGAGGCATTGATGACTTGGCGTTGGAGCATTCTGATTCCTTGAAAGCACAGCCACCGCAGCCGTGGAGGCGCGATGGCTTGAGAATGGTGGGCGCCGTAAACGGTCGCACGAGCCGGATATTTACCTCAGGCGCAGGGCCCAGCGCAAATACCGTCCACCCCCATCATGCCGCAGAACTTACTGAATCAGCTTCCAGTTTTTGTAGAAAACCCGACGCAGGGTAAAGACCATCCCCGAAAACCCAGCGATCACGGCGTTGAGCACGGACGGCAACGGCGTCGGCCGTACGATATCGATAAACAGACAGTAACGTTTGGCGTCATTTTTGTTGAAGGACGCGTGCATCAGCGTGTCATCGAAGATAAACAGCGGGTCGTCATGCCAGTAATGCTTGTGCTTGCCCACCTGGATGTAGACACCCTCGTGGTGGGGCGCCGGTGCCATGTTGTAGAGCACGCGGAACATCATGCGCAGCGGGCCGAAGTGAAAGGAGGTCGAGCGGTTTTCGTTGAAGACCGACACACCGATGGTCTTCACGAACGGCAGTTTCTCCCGCAGTTTCGGGATGTCCAGGGTGGTCTCGATCGGCCGGCCGTACCATTGGAAAAACAACATGCCGCGCTTCTTCTCGGCCATGCGTTCGTTCAGGTACCCGATGATTTCATCCTTGTGCGCCATGGCGTCGTCGATCACCTGTTGCAGGTCCTGTCGCCAGGCGAGTGGCAGGTCATGCATCGTGTAAACGTGGCGGTTACGCGAACTCAGCAGGTCGAACAGCGTGTTGAACGGCGCCAACAGCCAGGTGTTGCGGCCACTGCCAATAAAGTATTTCTTGATGGTGCTCTTGTCATACAGGCCGTTACGCAGGAAGTCGTAAATACCGCACACCAGTACCAGGCAGAGGAACACCAGCGTGGTTTCGGGGAATACATCGATAATCAGCAGCACGCCGAGTACCCAGGCGACCGATACCGCTTTTTTACGCAAAGCAGGCTTGTTCATGCAACTCAGCTCCAGGAGGACGCCATTCGACAGTCGGATCCGTGGCCGCGAGTGGTGGGGTTTTTGAAACATATTGAAACAACTGCGTCATGATAAGACGTTCTGCGCCGCAAGGGCGTATTAAATAGTGCGAAATTGTGAAGGCTTTGCACCGTTTTCAAGCCTTGCCAGCCCTGTGTGGATTGGATTTTGTAAACGGAAGATTTACGTCTATCGTGACGCTTCGGTTTTTCGGGCGTCATAGACCGGTACGATTGAAGTTGAATGGCCACCATTGGCCTTCGGCACCTTGGAAGAGGCAGAAATTTTTATGATCATCAAACCGCGGGTTCGTGGCTTTATCTGTGTGACCGCTCACCCTGTTGGCTGTGAAGCGAACGTCAAAGAGCAGATCAACTACGTAACTGAAAACGGCGTCATCGAAGGCGGCCCCAAGAAGGTGCTGGTCCTCGGCGCTTCCACCGGCTACGGCCTGGCCGCGCGCATCAGTGCTGCGTTTGGCTGCGGCGCCGATACCCTGGGCGTGTTTTTTGAGAAAGAAGGCGAAGAAGGCAAGCTCAGCTCCGCCGGCTGGTACAACAGTGCTGCGTTCGAGAAGTTTGCCGTCGAAAACGGCCTGTACGCCAAGAGTATCAACGGCGACGCGTTCTCCGACGACATCAAGCGCCTGACCATCGAAACCATCAAGAAAGACCTGGGCAAGATCGACCTGGTGGTCTACAGCCTGGCCGCGCCACGCCGTACCGATCCTAAAACCGGTGAAGTCTATAACTCCACCCTCAAGCCGATCGGCAAAGCCGTGACCCTGCGCGGTATCAATACCGACAAAGGCGTTGTGGTCGACACCACCCTTGAGCCTGCGACCCAGGAAGAAATCGACGGCACCGTGAATGTCATGGGTGGCGCTGACTGGCAGTTGTGGATCGACGCCCTGCGTGACGCCGACGTCCTGGCCGAAGGCGCCAAGACCACTGCGTTCACCTACCTCGGCGAGAAGCTGACCCAGGACATCTACTGGAACGGCTCCATCGGCGAAGCCAAGAAAGACCTCGACAAGAAAGTCCTGACCCTGCGCGACAACCTGGCCGCACTGAAAGGCGACGCCCGTGTGTCGGTACTCAAGGCGGTGGTTACCCAGGCAAGCTCGGCGATCCCGATCATGCCGTTGTATCTGTCGTTGCTGTTCCGCGTAATGAAAGAACAGGGCACTCACGAAGGCTGCATCGAGCAAGTCTACGGCCTGTTCAAAGACAGCCTGTACGGCAGCGAGCCGAAACTCGACGCCGACGGTCGTTTGCGTGCCGACCTGGCCGAGTTGGAGCCAAAGGTCCAGGACGCCGTTGCGGCACTGTGGGATCAGGTTACCGACGAAAACGTCAACGAGATCAGCGATTTTGCCGGCTACAAGGCAGAGTTCCTGCGCTTGTTCGGCTTTGAAGTCGATGGCGTGGATTACGAGGCTGATGTGAACCCGACCGTCAAGATCAACGGTCTGGTCCAGGCCTAAATGATGTGACTGACAACGGCCCAGGTAACGGGATTGCCAGGCCGTTGTTTTCCCGACGCTGATTCAGGCGAGACGGCTTTTCGCCCGAAGAAAGTCAGACCGCCTGATCCCGACCACTTCCTTTTCCCAGAGTGGATTCAATGGCACGTGATAGCCGCTGTCTTTGGCGGTATTTATCAGTTCTGCCATTTCCCTACTGTTGGCGATGATACCGATGACATCGAACCTGCCTAATTTTGCGGGCAGGAAAAAAGTAGCCGGGTAGTTAGCGGCCACGTCCGTCGCCGGGCTGCCTGAATCCGCATTGTGGTGCACCACCCGCTCACCCCCGCCAACCAGTTTCTGATTGATGAGTTCTATCATCTGCTCGATTCGCGGTGTGGCATTGCCGAGATGAAGGTCTTCTTTCTGGTAGAAGCGCGCAGCGTTTTCAAAGTCAGCTCTCAGCTCTTTTGGAACCTGCTTGTAGCGATTGATCCGATCCCTGAAGACACTGTGGGCGACATCGGGCACAGGCAGCTTATCCTGAGGGCCAAAGTCACTCAGGTGGGGAGCGACCATGTGCAGGTCGTAATCTGCCGTCAATGGCTTGCCGCCTGGCTGTTTAGCGAGCACTTCGAGTGGCTCGCCCTGATGGGAGATGAGGTAGTTGTCGCTGGACGGCGACGTACGATGACCTTCGAATTCATACCACTGCTCACTCGGACCGCGGGCGCTCAGGTGCAGTGTGTCGTTGGGTCCTTGAGGCGTCAGTTGAGTTATCTGGCCGAGCTTCACCAATTCATCAAGACGTCGGCCGGAGAGTGTCAGAGGCGTTGCGATCGCATGGCCATCGCGGATACAGGCCTGAATTTGCTTATTGGCGGTGGCCACTTTATCCGGTGTTTCTTCAGCGACTTGTTCAAGTTTGCTGAACGCCTGGTTCGTACAGATAAGGCCTGCCTGTGGCCCCCAGTTGGCGCTTTTGCCTTTGATATGAAAGTCCTTGGCAGGGTGGCCGGCCTCTATCAACCCTGTGGCCGCGGACTCGACGGGGCGTATTACGATGATGGAGTTGGTCGCAACCGCTATTTTTTGCAAGGGCGCAAGATGGCTCGGCAGTATCCCCGTCTGCTCCTTTACCGTTGCAAGTAGCGCGCTCATGGGATCATTCGTGCTTTGAAGGGGGGCTTCAGATGAGGCGCGGTGAAAGCGTTGCAGTGCGTCCAGGCTGAACGCGGAAGGCGAGGCGATTGAAGAAATCATACCGGTCATTACAGTATCTCCAAGTCATGTTTACAGCTAAGTTGGATGATTCCCTCCCGTCCCATATCCCTTGATGTTTCTCGCTGGACACTAGACTGGGCCCGCTATCCAAAGTAGAAAAAGTCTGTGACTCCCCGTGTAATGCATAACCCCTCCAGGCACCGCGAGGCACTGACTACAAGCCGTGTCGGTTATTTTCTGCTGAGCGGACGGTATGAATTCTCAGAGCTTTCCTACGCGTTCTTACTTGCTGCTGTAGGCCAGGTACATGCCAGACTGGCCTGACCAACGCGTTGCATACACGGGAGGAAGCCATGACGATTCGTGCAGTAGTTTTTGATTTCGGCGGTGTTTTGTTCGATTGGAACCCGCAACACCTGTACCGCAAGCTGATTGCCGACGAACACGAGCGGCAATGGTTCCTCGATACCATCTGCACCCAGGCCTGGAACACCGAGCAGGATGCCGGTCGGCCGTTGGCCGAAGCCACGCAAGTGCTGACCGATCAATTCCCGCACCATAAAGCCTTGATCACGGCGTACTACGCCCGTTGGCCCGAAATGCTGCGCGGCCCGTTGCCTGAAGGTGTGGCGATTCTCAAGGCGCTGTACGCGGCGAACATGCCGTTGTTCGGGCTCACCAACTGGTCGGCCGAAACCTTTCCCTATGCCCGTGCCCACTATCCATTCCTAAACTGTTTTCGCGACATAGTGGTGTCTGGCGAATTGAAGCTGATCAAGCCCAATCCGGCCATCTACGACGCCAGCCTCAGCCAGGTTCGTGCCCATTTGCCAGATATCCAGCCAAGGGAAGTCGTGTTTATCGACGATGTTGCCGACAATGTCGACGCTGCCGTCGCGCTCGGCTGGCAAGGTATTCACCATGTGTCGGCTGAACACACGGCGGCTCGGCTGCGTGAGTTGGGCGTGGGGTTCTAGCGCGCCCACTTCTCCAGGGCGAAATCGACAAAGGCGCGCAGCTTTGGCAGGCGATAACGGTCCTGGCCGTACAACAAGTGCATGGGGCGGCTGGGCAGTTGGTAGGTGGTCAGCAATGCCACCAGCTTGCCGGTCTGCAGGTCGGGTTGTACCAGGGCGTCGGGCAGCATGACGATGCCCATGCCTTGCACCGCCGCCTGGCGCAGGGCCTGGGAGCTGTTGATGGTCAGCGAGCCGGACACCGGGATTTCCACTTCGCCCTCTGCGCCGGTCATGCGCCAGAGCTTGTCTGCATTGCGCCAGTCGTCGGTGGACGGGTAGGCGAAGGCCAGGCAGTCGTGATGTTGCAGGTCCTCGGGCGTCTGTGGCGTGCCGCGTCGTGCCAGGTAGTGCGGTGAGGCGCAGAGGGTGATGGTGTAGTCCTGCATCGGCCGCGCGATCAGGCTCGACGCCTCCAGTTCCCCCAGGCGGATCGCGACGTCAAAGCCGCTGTCGACCATGTCCATGCGCTGATTGCTGAGCACCACGTACAGTTTGATCAAGGGGTAGCGTAGGGCGAATTCGCTCAAGGCGGGCGCCAGGCGTTCGGTGCCGAAGGCAGGGGGGGCGGTGATGCGCAGGGTGCCTTTGGGAACGTCACTGTGGGCTTGTTCAGCCCATTGCTCGGAATCGGCCACCAGCCCCAGCACTTCCAGACAACGCTGGTAATACTGGCCACCGAACTCCGTCAGGCTCTGTTTGCGCGTGGTGCGCTTGAGCAGGCTGACGCCCAGGCGTTGCTCCAAGGCGCGCAGGTGGTTGCCGACCATGGTGGTCGACATCCCGCACGCGTGGGCGGCGGCGGTCATGCTGCCGGTCTCCACCACTTTCACGTAAACCGACATCGCTTGGAACAGGTCCATTATCAATCCCTGATTTAAAGTCATTGCAGGAAAGTGCAGTTTATCCAGCTGAGGTGGCTAACGATACTTCAACCACCCCAACCGGAGCCTGCCACCATGACTGCCGCCTGCCTGATGACCACCTACCAACCTTTGGCCTTGAGTTTTACCCGTGGCCTGGGCACACGCCTATGGGACCAGCAGGGCCGAGAATATCTGGACGTGGTAGCGGGCGTGGCAGTAACCAACGTCGGTCACTCCCACCCGAAACTGGTGACAGCCATCAGCGAGCAAGCCGGCCTGTTGCTGCACACCTCCAACCTCTACAGCATCGACTGGCAGCAGCGGCTGGCTCAGCGCCTGACACAACTGTCCGGCCTGGACCGTGCCTTCTTCAACAACTCCGGCGCCGAAGCCAACGAGACCGCACTGAAACTGGCGCGATTGCACGGCTGGAAAAAAGGCATCGAAGAACCGTTGGTGGTGGTGATGGAAAACGCCTTCCATGGCCGCACGCTCGGCACCATGGCCGCCAGTGATGGGCCATCGGTGCGTCTTGGTTTTCAGCGCTTGCCTGGGGATTTTCTCAAAGTCCGGTTTGGTGATCTGGCGGCCATCGAAGCGCTCACCAAAACCCTTGGTACGCGGATCGCGGCGGTCTTGCTGGAGCCGATCCAGGGCGAAAGTGGCGTGTTGCCAGCCCCGCCGGGTTACCTGCAAGCCTTGCGCGACCACTGCACGCGTCACGGCTGGTTGATGATGCTCGATGAAATCCAGACGGGCATCGGCCGTACCGGCGCGTGGTTTGCGTTCCAGCACGAAGGCATCGTGCCGGACGTGATCACCCTGGCCAAAGGCCTCGGCAACGGCGTGCCCATTGGCGCCTGCCTCGCCCGGACGGCGGTCGCTCAGTTGTTCACGCCGGGCAGCCATGGCAGCACCTTCGGCGGCAACCCGCTGGCGTGTCGGGTGGGCTGCACCGTGCTGGACATCATCGACGAGCAGGGCCTGTTGCAGAACGCTGCGCAACAAGGCGAACGCTTGCTGGCGCGGTTACGCATGGAATTGGACGAGCACCCGCAGGTGCTGGCGATTCGCGGCCAAGGCTTGATGATCGGTATCGAATTGGCCAGCCCCTGCCGCGACCTTGCCCAGCGCGCCGCCCAGGAACATGGGCTATTGATCAACGTGACGCGGGGCAAGGTCATTCGCCTGTTGCCGCCGCTGACCCTGGATGCCAAAGAGGTCGAGATGATCGTGCGGGCCATCACCCGGTTATTGGATCAGGTCCATTGAGCCATTCCTGGTTCATGGTTTCTTTATCGCCCAGGTATTCGAGCAACCACGCCATGGCCGGGGACAGTTTGTTCTGTGCCCAGGCCACGCACGACGGGCTGGCAGGGAAGGGCCGGGTCAATTGCAGCGCCACCAGTTCACCGCGTTCGATCCATGGCAACACCTGATGCGCCGGCGCCATGCCGACGCACAGGCCATCGCGCAGGCAATCGATGGCGGATGCCCAGTTCGGCACCACCAGCCGCCGTTGGTTATCCAGCGTCCAGGTATCACGCTTGGGCAGGTTACGTGAGGTGTCGGTCATGCACAGCGAGGCGAACGGGCGCAGTTGGTCATCACTGAGCAGGCCTTGCACGGCCGCCAACGGATGCCTGGCGCTGACCACGCACAGCCAGTTCAACAAGCCCATGTCGCGGAAAGTGAAGTGACTGGCCACCGGCACCGCGCTGGTGGCGCCGATCACAATGTCGGTGCGCTCATCGGCCAGGGCATCCCACACGCCGTTGTACACCTCGTACTCCAGCAACAATTCCACCTCGGGAAACTGTCGATAGAAATCCAGCACCAATTGCCGGCAGCGCTGAGGTTTGACGATGGAGTCCACGGCTACCTTCAACTGGCCGCTCCAACCGTTCGCCACCTGCTGGCACAATCGCCGCGTGCCGAGCATTTTTTTCATCACGCCTCGGGCTTCGTCTATAAACAGACGGCCTGCGGGGGTCAGCTCGACGTCGCGATGGCGCCGCACAAACAGCGGCACCGCCAGCCATTCTTCAAGCTGGCGCACCGTGTAGCTGATAGCCGATGGGACGCGGTGCAATTCTTGAGCGGCGGCGCTGAAGCTGCCGTGGCGCGCCACCGCATCGACGACATCCAGGGAGTATTCAGACCACATAATGCTTGTCTTCAAAATTATTGATAGGAGTGTCCAATTATTATCGCTTCACACGCAATCTGTCAGCTTCATAATGGGCGCCAGTCAGCAAATAGTTTGATGGCAGGATCGACAAGGCTTCAATGAAAAATTCTTTTGGTTTCACTTGGTATCTGGCGGGGCTGAGCATGCTCGGTTATCTGGCCATGGACATGTACTTGCCGGCGTTCGGCGCCATGGGCGAACAGTTGCAGATTGGCGCGGGCGCGGTGGGTGCCAGCTTGAGCATTTTCCTCGCCGGCTTTGCCCTGGGACAGTTGTTGTGGGGGCCGTTGTCCGACCGCCTGGGCCGCAAGCCCATTCTGCTCGCAGGCTTGAGCCTGTTTGTGCTGGGCTGCGCCGGGATGTTCTGGGTCGAGACAGCACTGCAACTGCTGGCCTTGCGTTTTATGCAGGCGATTGGCGTGTGTTCTGCTGCCGTGAGCTGGCAGGCGCTGGTGATTGATCGCTATCCAGCCGACAAGGCTCACCGGGTGTTCGCCAGCATCATGCCGTTGATGTCGCTGTCGCCGGCCCTGGCGCCGCTGCTGGGCGCGATGGTGCTGAATCACTTTGGCTGGCAGGCGATCTTCGGGGTGCTGCTGGGCGTTTCGCTGCTGTTGCTGCTGCCGACGTTGTTCCTGCGCAGCGTGCCGAAGCCACAGACTGAAGCACCATCGCGCCTGGGTTATACGCAGTTGCTGACGTCTCGGGTGTTCACCGGCAACGTAATGATCTTCGCTGCCTGCTCCGCGAGTTTCTTTGCCTGGCTGACCGCTTCGCCCTTCATCCTTGGCGACATGGGCTACAGCCCGAATGACATCGGCCTGAGCTACGTACTGCCGACACTGGCGTTTCTGGTGGGTGGCTACAGTTGCCGCAGTGCCCTGCAGCGTTTCCAGGGCAAAACGCTGTTGCCCTGGTTGCTGGTGGCCTATTGCATCAGCATGCTGGCGCTGTACCTGGTTGCGACCTTGAGCGTGCCGACCCTCACCACGTTGCTGATTCCGTTCTGCCTGATGGCGTTGGTCAACGGTGCGAGTTATCCGATTGTGGTAGCGAACGCGCTGATGCCGTTTGCGGAAAACTCCGGCAAGGCGGCGGCGCTGCAAAATACCTTGCAACTGGGCCTGTGTTTCCTCAGCAGCCTGCTGGTGTCGTCGATGATCGAGCAACCGCTGCTGATTACGGTGATCGTGATGCTGGCGACCGCGCCACTGGCGGTGTTGGGCTACTGGCTGGCGCGGCCGAAGGTGGACGACTCCGAGTTGGCCGCTGCCTAGAACGTTATTTCCATATTCACCGTCGGCGTCGACGTGCGGCTGCCCCGGCCGCCGTCTACACCGAACTTGTTATGCCAGTACTCGTAACCCACCCCGAGGTACAGGTTCGGCTTCACGCTTTTACCCGGCCGTACCGCCACCATCAACGCTGTGCGCATCAAGGCCTCCGGCGCCGTGTCGCGGCCATGGTAGTCCTCACCTTTTTCCCCGACGTAATTGATAAACCCCTGGAATTTCGCCGCGTGGCTGGCGATCTCGAATGGACGCATCCAGGTCAGGTTAAGCAGGTAGGTGTCGTCGAAGGTGTGGTTCGATTCCTGCGCGCCGGGGATGCCGGTGTGGTTCTTTTCCTTGTAGTACATCAGGCTCAGGTCCAGCACGCCCACGGTGTTGAACTTCAAGGTCGGGCCAATCACCAGCGCGCGTTTTTTCGCCGAGGCGAAGTTGTTGTTGCGGTTGGCATCAAAGCCCAGGGTCAGCGCGTAATCCTTGATCAGCCCGGTGCCCAGCGGCACATCCAATACACGTGAGGCGTACAACTGATGCCGGTATACGGCATACACCTCGCTGCCACCGTGATCGGTGCCCTTGCGTGGGTCGCTGCTGTCGGACAGGAACACATCCAGATTCAGGAAATTGCTGCCGTATTGGTAGCCGCTGGCGTGGGTGAAGCTGTAGATGCGCTTGCTGAAGTCGTCGGGGTTGTTCGGGTTGGTGAACTGCTGGCCATAGCGAAAGCCCAGGCTGTTGTTCATCCATTCCACCGCGACAGCCTCCCCGCCGCCGAGGAGGGTGAGTGCAACGGTGGCGCCCTGTAATACCTTTTTCATGGTTGTGGTCCTTTGGCGTTCTGGCTCATCACGGCCGGATTGTTTTTGTAACGCCGAAGGAGGGTATCTTGTTCGATTGATTGTATACAACTCTATGGACATCTAGTCCTAACATTGCATACAGTGGCCGCACAACAAAAACAGAGAACCCCTCACCATGACTATCCCGAAGGCGTCACCGCAGCGGCCAGAAGATGAGAATCTCGGCGTCGCCGCCAACATGGCTTACGGCCTGCAGCATGTGCTCACCATGTACGGCGGCATCGTCGCGGTACCCTTGATCGTCGGCCAGGCGGCCGGGTTGTCACCTGCCGATATTGGTCTGTTGATCGCCGCCTCGCTGTTTGCCGGTGGCCTGGCGACCCTGTTGCAAACCCTTGGCCTGCCGTTTTTTGGTTGTCAGTTGCCGCTGGTGCAAGGCGTGTCGTTTGCCGGCGTGGCCACCATGGTGGCGATTGTCGGCAGCGACGGTGCCGGCGGGGTGCCGGCGATTCTCGGGGCGGTGATGGCCGCGTCGTTTATCGGGTTGCTGATCACGCCGGTGTTCTCGCGGATCACCAAGTTCTTCCCACCCTTGGTGACCGGCATTGTGATCACCACCATCGGCCTGACCTTGATGCCCGTGGCAGCGCGCTGGGCCATGGGCGGTAACAGCCGTGCGGCGGATTTCGGCAGCATGTCCAATATCGGCCTGGCGGCGTTGACCCTGGTGCTGGTGCTGCTATTGAGCAAGATTGGCAGCGCGACCATCTCGCGCCTGTCGATCCTGCTGGCGATGGTGATCGGCACGGTGATCGCGGTGTTCCTTGGCATGGCGGACTTTTCCGGCGTAACCCAGGGCCCGATGTTTGGTTTCCCGACGCCCTTCCATTTCGGCATGCCGACCTTCCACATCGCGGCGATCATTTCCATGTGCATCGTGGTGATGGTGACCCTGGTGGAAACCTCGGCGGACATCCTGGCCGTGGGCGAAATCATCGACACCAAAGTTGACTCCAAACGCCTGGGTAACGGCCTGCGCGCCGACATGCTGTCGAGCATGTTCGCGCCGATCTTCGGTTCATTCACTCAGAGTGCATTCGCCCAGAACGTCGGCCTGGTGGCGGTGACCGGGGTGAAGAGTCGCTTCGTGGTGGCCACCGGTGGCCTGTTCCTGGTGATCCTCGGCCTGCTGCCGTTTATGGGCCGGGTCATCGCGGCGGTGCCGACCTCGGTGCTCGGCGGTGCCGGGATTGTGCTGTTCGGCACGGTGGCGGCCAGTGGTATTCGCACGTTGTCGAAGGTGGATTACCGCAACAACATGAACCTGATCATCGTCGCCACCTCCATCGGTTTTGGCATGATCCCCATCGCGGCGCCGAGTTTCTACGATCAATTCCCCAGCTGGTTCGCGACTATATTTCACTCGGGCATCAGCTCGTCGGCGATCATGGCGATCCTGCTGAATCTGGCGTTCAACCACTTCACGGCGGGTAACTCGGACCAGCAGTCGGTGTTCGTGGCAGGGACTGAGCGCAGTTTGTGTTTCCACGACGTTGCAGGCCTGCGGGACGGGGATTACTTCAGGGGCGGCAAGTTGTTTGATGCCGAGGGCAAGGAGATTCCATTAGTGGCGCAGGTGCCGAAGAAAGCGGTAAAAACTGAGGTCAGCCAGGCCTGACCCGATAGCTGCTACGCGACGACGGGAGTCCTTGGCATCCGTAGCAGCTGTCGAGCCTTGGCGAGGCTGCGTAGCGGGCGTATTGACACTCCGCGATCTGCGGGGCGCCCAACGCAGCCTCGCTTGCGCTCGACAGCTGCTACCGGGCGAAACGGGCGCTTGCCCGGTGAGCGTCAAGACGGTATCTACGCAATTTTAAGCACTTTATTCGAACACGCCTCATCCAGAAACTTCACCACCGTCCCCATGCACGCCTGGCGTTCTTCCACATGGGGCATGTGGCTGGAGTCTTCGAACAGCGCCCAGCGCACATCCGCGATCTCATCCAGAAACGGCTTGACCACCAGTGGCGTCGCCTCGTCATGTCGGCCGGAGATTACCAGGGTCGGCACCTTGATCGCGGACAGGCGGCCAATGGATTTCCAGTCCTTCAAACTGCCGATCACATGGAACTCGGTCGGGCCGCTCATGGCGTGATACACCGTGGGGTCTGAGTCGACCTGGGCGAAGGTGCGCGCCACTTCTTCCGGCCAAGGGTTCACGCGGCACACGTGCTGGTCATAGAACACCCGCGACGCGGCGAGGTATTCCGGATCCTGGTAGGTGCCGGCGGCTTCGTGCTTGAGCAGGGTTTCGTGCACGCCTTTCGGCAGCAATTGGCGCAGGCGATTGGCTTCGCTGACCCAGGTGCGCATGCAGGTCGGTGAGTTGGCCGGGATAAACGCGCGCAGGCCCTTGGGTTGCAGGATCGCATGTTCACTGCCGAGCATGCCGCCCCAGGATTGGCCGAGGATCGCGTAGTTGTCGCTGATCTGCAGGTGGTCCAGCAGGTTATCCAGTTCTTTGAGGAACAGATCGACAGTCCAGAAGGACGGGTCTTTTTCAGGCAAATGCGTGGAGCGGCCGTTGCCCAGTTGGTCGTAGTGGATGACGGCGTGGCCGCTGGCCGCGACGTCCTTGAAGGCGTCAACATAATCATGGGTGCAGCCGGGGCCGCCGTGGATGACGACCAGCGGTGTACGGCCACTGGCCAGGTCGCCCGTTACGCGGTACCAGGTCTGGTAGTCGCCAAACGCGGCATACCCTTCGCGGATTTGTTCGATGAATTCCATTTCGTACCCTGCTCTGAAAAAAAGGATCAGGGACACGATAGTCTGCACGTGAAATTTAGGTAACTAGCAAAACAGCTAGGTTTTGCCGATGGATCAATCTTCCAGCAGGCGGTAATGGGTGGCACGAACCACCGCCTGGACGCGGTTCTTTGCCCCCAGCTTATGCATTGCCGAGGCCAGATGCAGGGTGACCACCGCCAGCGAGCGGCTTAACTGAGTGGCGATCTCGGCCGCCGTCAGGCCGTCGGCGGCCCATTTCAGGCACTCGCGCTCGCGTTTGGTCAGGTGGATATGGGGGTAGGTGCGCAGTTCCTTGCTGAACAGCGGGTAGGCCGCTTCCTGCAATGCATGGGAAATCACACTGAAGTCCGACAGGGTCTGCTGTGCCTCCTGCAGCACGGTGCCGGCGCTACCGATGCGCAGGCCGGTCAGCGAAGCAAAACCGCCACGGGGCAGGTGGATCGGTACGCTGACGCCGCAGGTCAGTTGCTGGTCATGCAGGTAGGATGAAACCGGGGCGTGGCACGGATCGATGATTTTTTGCAGCGGGGTATCGGTCTTGGCTTCGTAGGACCACACGAACGGCGACACCGTGCTCAGGGCCAGATGTTGCACCGGATCGATCTGGTAAAACCCTTTGCTGCACCATAACGCGTGCCAGTCGGGCGGGGTATTGCGCAGTTCCAGCACCGAGGGGGTGATCAAGGCGCCGTCCTGGTCGATCGGCACGGGCGAGTAGTCGTAGACCAGCGCATCGAAACCCAGCTGTTGAGCGAGGATAAAGGCGTTGTCCATCTGCTCGTCCAGGCTCCTGCCCGGCATCAGACGTTTGTTGAAGGCAGTCAGCTTGGCCAGCATCCGTTCTGCTCCTGAATTCATTTGAATCTCGACTTGCTGCAAGTAGAATGCCACGCCCCGGCGAAGGACTGCCAGGCCAAACCTATAAGAACTACTAGGTTATGGACGCGCGGCATCCTCGGTAGTGTTGGCCTGGCAAACGGCCGCTACCCGCCAGGCCGATACAACACAAGGAATGTATGCATGTGGCGTGAAATTGCCCCCGACCAGCAGTACAACGTGCAAGTCGACGGCTATAACCTCGTGGTCTATAGCTTTGGCGAAGGCGATGAGGTGCTGTTGTGCCTCAACGGCGGGCCGGGCCTGCCGTGTGACTACTTGCGCGACGCCCATGGCTGGCTCAAGGCGCATAACCTGCGAGTGGTTGCATTCGACCAGCTTGGTACGGGCGCATCAGCCAGACCGACCGATGTTGGGCTGTGGGAAATCCGCCGTTATGTCGAAGAAGTCGAAACCGTGCGCCAGGCACTGGGCCTGGGCCGCGTGCATTTGCTCGGGCATTCCTGGGGCGGCTGGCTGGGCATTGAATACGCCATCCATTACCCCGACGCGCTGAAAAGCCTGATCCTGGAAAATACCGTCGGCGACATTCCGCACCTGTCCCAGGAACTGGAGCGCCTGCGCGGTGCCCTTGGCAGCGAAACCGTGGCCATGATGCAACGCCATGAAGCCATGGGCACCCTCGACCACCCGCAGTACCAGGCCGCGATCACGTTGCTCAACTATCGCCATGTGTGCCGCCTGGACGAATGGCCGGAGCCGGTCAAACGTTCCCTCGGCGACTGGAACATGGGCCCCTACGAAACCATGCAAGGCCCCAACGAATTCCTCTACGTCGGCAACCTCAAGGACTGGAACCGCATCCCCGAGATGGCCGACTTCACGATGCCGATCCTGATCACCACCGGCCAGCACGACGAACTCACCCCGGCCTGCGCCATGCGCATGAAGATGGCGGCCAAGCACGCCGAACTGCACGTATTCCCCAACAGCAGCCATATGCCGTTCTACGAAGAACCCCAGGCATATTTCCCGGTGCTGCTGGACTTTCTCGCTCGCCACCGAGGCTGACGGATGAACCTGGCGCGCTACCGTTTTGTGCTGTCCCGGCCACTGCAATTGCTGCCGGTGCTGTTTGGCATCAGCCTGATTACCTTTGTGCTGGTGCGCTCCATTCCCGGCGACCCCGCGCGAGCCTTGCTCGGCTCGCGCAGCACACCGGACGCGTTGCTGAAGATCCGCGCCCAGTACGGCCTTGATCAGCCGTTGTGGCTGCAATATTTCTACTTTCTCAAGAACCTGCTCAAGGGCGACCTCGGGCAATCGCTGCTGTACAAAGTCGACGCGCTGAAGCTGATCGTCACCCGTATCGAGCCGACCTTGGTGCTGGTACTCGGCAGCGTGGTGCTGGCGCTGCTGATCGCGGTGCCGCTGGCGACCTGGGCGGCGCGCAATAAAGGTGGCTGGGCGGACAACCTGATTCGCGTGTTCACCACGGTGGGCCTGGGCATGCCGGCGTTTTGGCTGGGCTTGATGCTGATCCTGCTGCTGAGTGTGAAATGGGGCCTGTTCCCCGTGTCCGGCTACGGTCGCACCTGGCTGGACAAGGCGCACCATATGGTCCTGCCGTGCCTGACCATCGCGCTGGCGCTGTCGGCGGTGCTGGTGCGCAACCTGCGGGCGAGCATGTTGATGGAGTTGCAGGCGGACCACGTCACCGCCGCCCGTGCGCGCGGGCTGTCGGAAGCCGCGGTGTTTCGCCGCCATGTGCTGCCCAACTCCCTGGTGCCGGCGGTCAATCTGCTGGCGGTGAACATCGGCTGGCTGATCAGCGGCACGGTGGTGATCGAAAGCCTGTTCGCCATTCCCGGTATCGGCCAGTTGTTGGTGCGCGGCATCTTTACCCGCGATTACATGGTGGTGCAGGGCGTGGCTATGGTGTTGGCCTGCGCCACGGTGGTGGTCAACTTCATCGCGGATGTGGCGACAGTGGCCCTCGACCCACGGGTGAAGATGCAATGAGCAGCCGCCCGATGATCGCCCCATGGCGCTTGCGCCTGCGTTTTGGTTTTCGCAATGGCCGGCTGACGGCCGCGTGGGGGCTGTTGATCCTGTTGATATGGTTGGCCCTGGCGCTGTTTGCGCCGTGGATCGCGCCGTTTGATCCGATTGCGCAGAACACCGATATCAGCTTGATCGGTCCCAGCCTGGCCCATCCATTTGGCACTGATAACTACGGCCGTGACATTCTTTCGAGGGTGATTTGGGGCGCACGCATCGACCTGCAACTGGCGATCATCGGGGTGATTTTCCCGTTCATGATTGGCACCTTTGTGGGCGCAGTCTCGGGTTATATCGGCGGGCGTTTCGACAGCTTTTGCATGCGAGTGATTGATGTGATCCTCGCGTTCCCCTTCCTGGTGCTGATGCTGGCGATCATGGCCATCCTCGGCCCTGGCTTGAAGAGCTTTTATATCGCCATGGCGCTGGTGGGGTGGGTTTCGTATGCGCGGCTGATCCGTTCGCAGATCCTGGTACTCAAGGAAAGCGACTTCGCCCTGGCGGGCAAGAGCCTGGGCTTTGGTCACGGGCGCATCCTGTTCCGGCATTTGCTGCCCAACGCGATGTTTGGCTCGATTGTGTTTTCCATGTCCGATGCGGTGCTGGTGCTGCTTAACGGCGCCGCCGTGAGCTACCTGGGCCTGGGCGTGCAGCCGCCGACGGCGGAGTGGGGCACGATGGTCGCCGAGGGCCAGGCCTTTATCACCACGGCCTGGTGGATCTGCACTTTTCCTGGGTTGGCCATCGTGACCCTGGCCATGGGCTTCAGCCTGCTGGCCGATGGCGTTGCCCAAGTGCTGGGGGATCGCGCATGAGTCTGCTGCAAGTGCGCGACCTCAGTGTTATCGCCAACAATGCCGGGCGTGATGTGACACTGGTCGAACGTGTGTCTTTCGACCTCGCCGAAGGCGAAATCCTGGGTCTGGTGGGCGAAAGCGGCTCTGGCAAAACCATGGCCTGTCGCGGCCTGATGCGCTTGCTGCCGTCGCCCAGCCTGCGGGTGCAGGGCGGTGCGGTGCGCCTTGCCGGCCAGGATCTGTTGCAACTGGATGACGCGGGCATGCGTGCCATACGCGGCGGGCAACTGGGCATGATTTTCCAGAACCCCAGCAGCCACCTCGACCCGTTGATGCGCATCGGCGAGCAGATCGCCGAGGGTATTCGCCTGCATCAGGGCGCGTCGAAAAAAGACGCCCGGCGACTGGCCATCGACGTGCTGCGCCAAGTGGGCATTCCCGATCCCCTGGCGCGGGTCGACAATTATCCTCACGAGTTTTCCGGCGGCATGCGCCAGCGCGCCATGATCGCCGTGGCCTTGGGCTGCAACCCCAAGGTGCTGATCGCCGACGAGCCGACTACCGCCCTGGATGTGACCGTGCAGGCGCAAATCCTGCGCCTGCTGCTGGACCTGCGCGACCAGCGTGGCCTGTCGATCATCATGATCACCCACGACCTGGGCGTGGTGGCGCAAACCTGTGATTCCATCGCGGTGATGTACGCCGGGCGCCTGTGCGAGCACGGCAGCAAGTACGACCTGCTGGCCCATCCGCAACATCCCTACACCGCTGGCCTGATCGACTGCCAGCCGGCCCACAGCAGCGGCCACGCCTTGTTGCGCACCATCCCCGGCCAGCCGCCGTTGCTGGATGCGTTGCCCGATGGCTGCCGGTTCAACCCGCGCTGTCCGCAGGTCGGCGCCTTATGTACCGAGTTGCTGCCCGAAGGCGCGCGCGTAGCCTGTCACTATCCGCTGGGAGAGCGTCCATGAGCCTGTTGCAGATCAAGGATCTGGAGGTGCGCTTCGCGGCGTCCGGCAGCGGTTTGTTTGGCCTGAACAAGCAGTGGGTGAGGGCGGTGAACGGTGTATCGCTGAACCTGGCGGCGGGCGAAACCCTGGGGTTGGTGGGCGAGTCCGGCAGCGGTAAAAGCACCCTCGGCCGGGCGATCCTGCACCTCAACCCGATCAGCGCCGGGCAGGTGTTGTTCGATGGCGTCGACATGGCCCATGGCAGTGCCATCGACATCGCCCGCCTGCGCCATGAAACGGCGATGATCTTCCAGGACCCCTATGCGGCGTTGAACCCGCGCCACACCATCGGCGAAACCATCGCTGAAGTGCTGCGGGTACAGCGCAAGGTTCCCGCCGAGCGCATCCCGGCGCGTGTCAACGAACTGCTTGATCTGGTCGGCTTGCGCCCCGAACTGGCCAATCGCAAGCCCGGCTCCCTCAGTGGCGGCCAATGCCAGCGCGTGGGCATTGCTCGCGCCCTGGCCGTAGAGCCGCGGTTGATCATCGCCGATGAGTGTGTGGCGGCGCTGGATGTGTCGATCCAGGGGCAGATCATCAACCTGCTGCTGGAACTGCAACAGCGCATGAACCTGGCCATCCTGTTTATCGCCCATGACCTGGCCATCGTGCGGCGCCTGTGCGACCGCGTGGCGGTGATGTACCTGGGCAAGATCGTCGAGGAAGGGCCGGTGGAGGCGGTGTTCAGCGCACCGCGCCATCCGTACACCGCGGCGTTGATCCAGGCGATCCCGGAGATCGACCCTTATCGGCCGTTGCCTGCAGAACCTTTGCCCGGTGAGCCACCGAGCCCGCTGAATTTACCCACCGGCTGTGCCTTCCACCCACGTTGCCGGTATGCGCGCGCGATGTGTTCCGTGGTGTTGCCGCCTACTCATTTCCTGCACGAGCATCGATACAGTTGCGTGCTTGAAGCACCTTTGCTTTGACCTTTCCCTGCCATTCATGAACAAGGAGTTATGACATGCAATCCCGTCACTTGAAGTTGCTCGCCGCCGCTACGCTTACGGCTTGGTCCCTGACCGCTGGTTTGGCTCAGGCCGCTGGCGTGCTCACCATCGGCTGCCGTGAAGACAGCACCACCTTCGACCCGATCAAAAGTGCACAAAACCGCGACACCTGGGTGTTCGCCAACGTCTACGACACCCTGGTGCGCGTGGATAACCTGGGCACCAAGATGGAACCGGGCCTCGCCGAAAGCTGGGACATCTCCAAGGATGGCCTGACTTACACCTTCAAACTGCGCGATGCGAAATTCTCCGATGGCTCGGCGATCACCGCTGAAGACGCGGCGTTCAGCCTGTTGCGCATCCGCGATAACAAAGCCTCGTTGTGGGCCGATCCGTTCAACCTGATCAACACGGCCAAGGCCGCCGACGCGAAAACCCTGGTCGTCACCCTGAAGACGCCGGCCGTGGCTTTCCTCTCGCAACTGGCTTCGCCGACGGTCTCGATCCTGTCGGAAAAAGCCATGACCAAAATGGGCGAAGACGCCTACTCGGAAAACCCGGTGACGTCCGGCGCGTTTACCGTGGAAGAGTGGCGCAAGGGTGATCGGGTGATCCTGAAGAAGAACCCGAACTTCTGGCAGGCCAAGAACGTCAGCCTGGATGGTGTGGAATGGGTCTCGGTGACCGACGACAACACGCGCATGCGCATGGTGCAGAACAACGAACTGGACACGGCGATCTTCGTGCCGTTCTCCCGTGTTGAAGAGCTCAAGAAAGACCAGAACGTGGTGATCCACGCCGACCCGTCCACCCGTGAAGATCACCTGTTGATCAACCACGCCCACGGCCTGCTGGCCAAGCCCGAAGTGCGTCAGGCGCTGGACATGGCCATCGACAAACAATCGCTGGTCAAGACCGCCACCTACGGTCAGGGCACCGTGGCTTATTCCTACATTCCAAAAGGCTCGCTGTACCACTACGCCAACAATCTGCAACGCCCGTACGACCCGGCCGAAGCCAAGAAACTGCTGGCCGCTGCCGGTGCCAAGGATTTGAAGCTGAACTACGTGGTCAACGCGGGCAATGAGGCTGACGAGCAGATTGCGGTGATCATCAAGGACCAACTGGCCAAGGTGGGTGTGACGGCCAACCTGCAGAAGGTCGACCCGACCCAAAGCTGGCAGATGCTGGTGGACGGTGAGTACGATATTTCGGTGATGTACTGGACCAACGACATTCTCGACCCGGACCAGAAAACCACCTTCGTGCTGGGCCACGACACCAACCAGAACTACATGACCCGCTACAAGAACGACACGGTCAAGGACCTCGTGGCCGCAGCGCGCATCGAGGCCGACCCGGCCAAGCGTGAGCAGATGTATGTCGAACTGCAGAAACTGGCGAAACAGGATGTGAACTGGATCGACCTGTACTACAGCCCCTACATCAACATCTCTCGCAAGAACGTGAGCAACTTCCTGCAGAACCCGCTGGGGCGTTTCACGCTTGAAGAAGTGGTGAAGAACTAAGTTCTAGAGAACACTGCAATACCAATGTGGGAGGGGGCTTGCCCCCTGCCACATTCAAATCCAGGGCGTGTCAGATGTTACTGCGCGTCAAACGCCTGCCCGTTGATGCCGGTACTGTCCGGCCCCATCAGGTACAGGTACACCGGCATGATTTCTTCCGGCGCCGGCCTTTCCATCGGGTTTTCCCCTGGATACGCCTGGGCCCGCATGCTGGTACGTGTGCCGCCGGGGTTGATGCTGTTGGCCCGCACCGCCGCCACATCTTCAAGCTCATCCGCCAAGGTCTGCATCAAGCCTTCAGTGGCAAACTTCGACACCCCGTAAGCGCCCCAGTACGCCCGGCCCTTGCGCCCGACGCTGCTGGAGGTGAACACCACCGACGCATCCTGGGACAGCTTGAGCAGCGGCAACAAGGTGCTGGTGAGCATGAACATCGCGTTGACATTGACGTGCATCACCCGCATGAAGTTTTCACCGGACAACTGCTCGATGGGCGTGCGTGGGCCAATGATCGAGGCGTTGTGCAACAGGCCGTCGAGGTGGCCGAATTCCTTTTCGATCATCGCTGCCAGCTCATCGTACTGATGGGGCAGGGCGGTCTCCAGGTTGAATGGGATCACCACTGGCTGCGGCTGGCCGGCGGCTTCGATCTCGTCGTACACCTGGGCCAGGTTGGCTTCGGTCTTGCCCAGCAACAGCACGGTGGCACCATGGGCGGCATACGTCTTGGCCGCCGCAGCGCCAATCCCGCGACCGGCACCGGTCACCAGGATGACCCGGCCTTTGAGCAGTTCTGGACGTGCGGAGTAATCAAACATAAATAGCCTCGACAGAATTCAGCAGCTTATGAACCCCAAATCTGAAAACACTGAAGATCCCCTGTGGGAGGGGGCTTGCCCCCGATGAGGGCCTGTCAGTAATAGAGGTGCGGGCTGGCACACCGCTATCGGGGGCAAGCCCCCTCCCACATTGCATCTTCATAGGGGGCGTTGAATAGTCAGCAACTGCACAGCGCGTTATCCAGCACCTTGCGCAGTTCCAGCGGGTGATCCACGACCACATCCGCTCCCCAATGGCGCGGGTTGTCGTCCGGGTGGATGTAGCCATAGGTCACCGCCGCCGTGCGTGTGCCGGCATCGCGGCCGGACTCGATGTCACGCAGGTCATCGCCCACGAACAACACGCTGGCCGGGTCCAGGCCGAGCATCTTGCACGCCAGGATCATCGGCTCCGGGTCCGGCTTGCTGTTTTTCACGTGGTCCGGGCAGATCAGCAAGGCCGAACGCTCGGCCAGGCCCAACTGCTGCATGATCGGTTCGGCGAAGCGCAGTGGCTTGTTGGTGACTACGCCCCAGACCAGCTTGGCCTTCTCGATGTCTGCCAGCAGCTCGGCCATGCCGTCGAACAGCTTGCTGTGCACCGCGCAGTCCTTCAGGTAGCGCTCCAGGAATTCCTGGCGCAGTTCCTCAAAACCCGGCGACTCCGGGTCCATCGAGAAGGTCACGGCGACCATCGCCCGCGCACCGCCGGAGATTTCATCGCGGATGTGCTGCGGGTTGACCGGTGGCAGGCCACGGTCGGCGCGCATGGCCTGGCAGATGGCGATAAAGTCCGGCGCGGTGTCCAGCAGGGTACCGTCCATGTCGAAGAGAACCGCTCGCAACTTCACAGGCTTACTCCTCGCGCAGGGTCTGGATCATGTAGTTGACGTCAACGTCGTTGGCCAGCTTGTAGTGCTTGGTCAGCGGGTTGTAGGTCAGGCCGATGATGTCCTTGACGGTCAGGCCGGCCTGGCGGCTCCACGCGCCCAGCTCGGACGGGCGGATGAATTTCTTGAAGTCATGGGTGCCGCGCGGAAGCAGCTTCATGATGTATTCGGCGCCGATGATCGCGAACAGGTAAGCCTTGGGGTTGCGGTTGATGGTGGAGAAGAACACCTGGCCGCCGGGCTTGACCATGCGGAAACAGGCGCGGATCACCGAGGACGGGTCCGGCACGTGCTCAAGCATCTCAAGGCAGGTGACCACGTCGAACTGCTCGGGCATCTCTTCAGCCAGGTCTTCGGCGGTGATCTGGCGGTATTCCACGCTCACGCCGGACTCCAACTGGTGCAACTGGGCCACGGCCAGCGGCGCTTCACCCATGTCGATGCCCATTACTGTGGCGCCGCGCTGGGCCATGGCTTCGCTGAGAATGCCGCCGCCGCAGCCGACGTCCAGCACCTTCTTGCCGGCCAGGTTGACGCGTTCGTCAATCCAGTTGACCCGCAGCGGGTTGATGTCGTGCAGGGGCTTGAACTCGCTTTCGCGGTCCCACCAGCGGTGGGCCAGGGCTTCAAACTTGGCGATTTCGGCGTGGTCGACGTTGCTCATGGTGCATCCTCTAAATCTGATAAATCGGGTTGTCGGTCCTGGACACGTGGGTCCAGGGCCGGCGTTATTCGGTGTGCCCGCTGATGCGTTTGCCCCAGGCAATGGCCGTGGCGGTCAACTGGTGTTCATCCATGCGGGTCAATTGCCGGTCGTCGAGCAACTGCTTGCCGGCGACCCAAACGTGTTTCACGCAATCGCGTCCGGTGGCATATATAAGCTGTGAGACCGGATCGTAGATCGGTTGTTGCGCCAGTCCTGACAGGTCGAACGCGACGATATCCGCTGCCTTGCCCACTTCCAGTGAGCCAATCTCGCTTTCCAGGCCCATGGCTCGCGCACCGTTGAGCGTAGCCATGCGCAGTGCACGGTGCGCGTCCAGGGCAGTCGCCGAGCCGGCGACCGCCTTGGCCAGCATCGCAGCGGTGCGGGTTTCACCCAACAAATCCAGGTCATTATTGCTGGCGGCGCCATCGGTGCCGATGGCCACATTGACCCCAGCCTGCCACAGACGCTCCACCGGGCAAAAGCCGCTGGCCAGTTTCAGGTTGGATTCCGGGCAATGGATCACGCTGGTGTTGCTTTCTACCAGCAAAGCCAGGTCGTCCTCGCTGATTTGGGTCATATGAACGGCCTGGAAGCGCGGACCGAGCAGCCCGAGGCGGCCCAGGCGTGCCAGCGGGCGTTCGCCGGTCTGTTCGACGGCTTGCTGCACCTCAAAGGCGGTCTCGTGCACGTGCATATGGATTGCGGCGTCCAGCTCTTCGGCAATTACCCGGACCTTTTCAAGGTTGGCATCGCACACGGTATAGGGCGCGTGGGGGCCGAACGTGATCTTGATGCGCGGGTGGTGCTTGAGGTCGCCGAACAGCTCGATGCCCTGACGGATCGCCTCATCGGCGCTGCTGGCGCCGGGAATCGGGAAATCGAGGATCGGAATTGCGATCTGTGCACGTATGCCGCTGTTGTGCACGCAATCGCTGGCGACTTTGGGGTAGAAGTACATGTCAGAGAAGCAGGTGATGCCGCCCTTCAGCTGTTCGGCGATGGCCAGGTCGGTGCCATCACGAACGAAGGCTTCATCGACCCACTTGGCCTCGGCGGGCCAGATGTGTTTTTCCAGCCAGGTCATCAGGGGCAGGTCATCGGCGAGGCCGCGAAACAGGCTCATCGCCGCGTGGCCGTGGGCGTTGATCAGGCCGGGGCTGAGCAGCATGCCCGGCAGTTCGCGCACTTCGCTGGCCGCCAGCTTCAACGCCGCGGCCCGTGGCCCGATAAAGGTAATGCGCCCATCGCGGATGCCCACGCCATGTTCCTTGAGCACCACGCCAGCAGGTTCGACAGGTACCAGCCAGGTTGGCAGTAGCAGTAAGTCGAGCGGGGCGGCAGTGGAGGTCATCGCAGGCTTCTTCCCGGGCAGCTATAAAAGAAGCGCGAAGTATACCCGAGCGTCCTGGCTGGCGGATCGCTATAATCGGCGGCTTTTGTTCATGAGTGCGGAGTAAGGGATGCGCGATCGACTGTTGGCAGCGGAGAAAGTGAAGGCCATCGATTGGCGTGATGGCGCGCTGTACCTGCTCGATCAACGTGCCTTGCCCTCCCAGGAAACCTGGGTGGCCTGCTCCACCGTCGATGACGTCGCTGCCGCCATTCGCGCCATGGTCGTGCGCGGTGCGCCGGCCATCGGTATCAGTGCGGCCTATGGCCTGGTACTGGCCGCCCGTGATCGCGTTGCCGAGGGCGGTGACTGGCAGGCCGCGTGGGAGGAAGACTACGCGCTGTTGGCCGCTACGCGTCCCACTGCGGCGAACCTGTTCTGGGCCCTCAAACGCATGCGTGACCGCCTGGATCGCGTCAAGACACACGCTGACCCGCTGGCTGTCCTGGAAGCAGAGGCCATTGCAATCCATGAAAGTGATCGCGAAGCCAATCTGGTGATGGCCCAACTGGGCGTCGAGCGGATTCGCAAGCACCAAGGCAACGCCCAGGCGATCCTGACCCATGGCAACGCCGGCGCATTGGCGACGGGGGGTGTCGGCACGGCCCTCGGAGTGGTGCGTGCTGCCTTTCTTGAGGGGTTGGTCGAGCACGTCTATGCCAATGAAACCCGGCCCTGGCTGCAAGGTTCGCGGCTGACGGCCTGGGAGTTGGCGGGCGAGGGCATCCCGGTTTCGGTGAATGCTGATTCTGCGGGCGCACATATCCTCAAGACCAAAGGCGTGACCTGGGTAATCGTCGGGGCTGACTGCATTGCGGCCAATGGCGATGTGATCGGCCCGATCGGCACGTACCAGTTGGCGGTGTGCGCCATGCATCACGGCGTGCGCTTTATGGTGGTGGCGCCGAGTTCGACTCTGGATCTGATGATGGCCACTGGCGATGATGTTGCGTTGGAAGAACGTGATCCCGGCGAGTTGCTGGACGTGAAGGGTCAGCGCCTGGAAGTGGCTGCTTTTAATCCGGTATTTGATGTGACCCCGGCTGATCTTATTGATGTGATCGTGACCGAGAAGGGGGTTGTCGAGCGGCCGGATACAGCCAAACTGGCCAAGTTGATGTGCCGTAAGCGGTTGCATTGAGGGCCTTGGCGTCTGTGAAAATGCTATCGGGGGCAAGCCCCCTCCCACACTTGGATTGTGAGCACAGTCAAAATGTGGGAGGGGGCTTGCCCCCGATGGGTCTATAAAGTCAACAAAACCCTCGGATCCGATCTCAAAAAATGGCACCACCGCGCCTCTGAGCCCCTCTCGTCTCCCTCACGCCTGTCATCCGTCAAATTACTAGTCTCCATGCGCATCAGGGGGATAGGTGCGTGGCGGCGATTGTGATAACATCCGGCGGTTTCCAGGGCCGCCCCGAGGGGTTGCCTATAACGTGCAGATCCGTGTCATAACTCGTTGATTTGTCGTAAGTCGTTGTCAGGCACTCTGCCGGCAGCGGCGAGCTTCGTTCGTCCCATATGGATGTGACGAGGTTTCACCCGAAAAAGGAATCAGGCTTCTCATGGGCGAACTGGCCAAAGAAATCCTCCCGGTCAATATCGAAGACGAGCTGAAACAGTCCTACCTCGACTACGCGATGAGCGTAATTGTCGGTCGGGCACTGCCTGATGCGCGCGATGGCTTGAAGCCCGTGCACCGGCGTGTGCTGTTCGCGATGAGCGAGCTGGGTAACGACTGGAACAAGCCGTACAAGAAATCTGCCCGTGTTGTCGGTGACGTGATCGGTAAGTATCACCCTCACGGCGACACTGCGGTGTACGACACCATCGTTCGGATGGCCCAGCCGTTTTCCCTGCGCTACCTGCTGGTAGACGGCCAGGGTAACTTCGGTTCCGTCGACGGCGACAACGCCGCGGCCATGCGATACACCGAAGTGCGCATGACCAAGCTGGCGCACGAGCTGCTGGCCGACCTGCATAAAGAAACCGTGGACTGGGTGCCGAACTACGACGGCACCGAAATGATCCCGGCTGTCATGCCGACCCGTATTCCCAACCTGCTGGTCAACGGTTCCAGCGGTATCGCCGTGGGCATGGCGACCAACATCCCGCCGCACAACCTCGGTGAAGTCATCGACGGTTGCCTGGCCCTCATCGACAACCCCGAGCTGACCGTCGATGAACTGATGCAGTACATCCCGGGTCCGGATTTCCCGACTGCCGCGATCATCAACGGTCGCGCCGGCATCATCGAAGCCTACCGCACCGGCCGTGGCCGCATTTACATGCGTGCCCGCTCGATGATCGAAGACATCGACAAGGTCGGTGGCCGCCAGCAGATCGTCATCACCGAACTCCCGTACCAGCTTAACAAGGCGCGCCTGATCGAGAAGATCGCCGAGCTGGTCAAAGAGAAGAAGCTGGAAGGCATCACCGAGCTGCGCGACGAGTCCGACAAAGACGGTATGCGCGTCGTGATCGAGCTGCGTCGTGGTGAAGTGCCTGAGGTGATCCTCAACAACCTCTATGCCCAGACCCAGCTGCAAAGCGTGTTTGGTATCAACGTGGTTGCCCTGATCGATGGCCGTCCACGCATCCTGAACCTCAAGGACCTGCTGGAAGCCTTCGTGCGTCACCGCCGCGAAGTGGTCACCCGCCGTACCGTGTTCGAACTGCGCAAGGCCCGCGAACGCGGCCACATCCTGGAAGGCCAGGCGGTTGCACTGTCGAACATCGACCCGGTTATCGCCCTGATCAAAGCTTCCCCGACCCCGTCGGAAGCAAAAGAAGCACTGATCAAGATGCCGTGGGAATCCAGCGCCGTAGTGGCCATGGTTGAACGTGCCGGTGCGGACTCGTGCCGTCCGGAGACCCTGGACCCGCAATACGGTCTGCGCGAAGGCAAGTATTTCCTGTCGCCGGAGCAGGCCCAGGCCATTCTGGAACTGCGTCTGCACCGTCTGACCGGCCTGGAACACGAGAAACTGCTGGCCGAGTACCAGGAGATCCTCAACCAGATCGGCGAGCTGATCCGCATCCTCAACAGCGCCGTGCGCCTGATGGAAGTGATCCGCGAAGAGCTGGAAGTGATCCGCGCCGAATACGGCGACGTGCGTCGCACCGAAATTCTCGATGCCCGCCTCGACCTGACCCTGGGCGACATGATCCCGGAAGAAGAGCGCGTGGTGACCATCTCCCACGGCGGCTATGCCAAGACCCAGCCATTGGCTGCGTACCAGGCCCAGCGTCGTGGCGGTAAAGGTAAATCGGCTACTGGCGTGAAGGATGAGGACTACATCGCTCACCTGCTGGTCGCCAACAGCCATACCACGCTGTTGCTGTTCTCCAGCAAAGGCAAGGTGTACTGGCTCAAAACCTACGAAATCCCGGAAGCCTCCCGCGCCGCCCGTGGTCGTCCGCTGGTCAACCTGCTGCCGCTGGACAGTGATGAATACATCACCACCATGCTGCCGGTAGACGAATACACCGAAGGTCACTTCATCTTCATGGCGACTGCCAAAGGCACCGTGAAGAAGACCCCGCTGGAATCCTTCAGCCGCCAGCGCAGCGTGGGCCTGATCGCCCTGGAGCTGGACGAAGGCGACGTGCTGATCTCCGCCGCCATCACCGACGGCGAGCGTGAAGTCATGCTGTTCTCCGACGGCGGCAAGGTCACGCGCTTCAAGGAATCCGACGTGCGTGCCATGGGCCGTACCGCCCGCGGTGTGCGCGGCATGCGTCTGCCGGAAGGGCAGAAGCTGATTTCGATGCTGATCCCGGAAGAAGGCAGCCAGATCCTGACCGCTTCGGCGCGTGGCTATGGTAAGCGTACGGCCATCGGCGAGTTCCCGGAGTACAAGCGTGGCGGCCAGGGCGTTATCGCCATGGTCAGCAACGATCGCAACGGCCGTCTGGTCGGCGCGGTCCAGGTGCTCGACGGCGAGGAGATCATGCTGATTTCCGACCAGGGCACCCTGGTGCGTACCCGTGTGGCTGAAGTGTCGAGCCTGGGCCGTAACACCCAGGGCGTGACGCTGATCAAGCTGGCCAGCGACGAGACACTGGTAGGCCTGGAGCGTGTCCAGGAACCATCGGAAGTGGAAGGTGAAGAGCTGGACGAGGCCGATGCCGAGTTCGCACGTGAGGTAATGGCAAGCGGCGATGATGTCGTCGACGAGCCAACCCTCGACGCTGCCGCAGACGAAGAAGAACCGCAGGAATAAGCGGACACACAGGGGGCGGATGAAGATTCGCCCCCTTGTTGTTTGTCCCTTATGAAAGTATTGAAATACCCGTTTATTGCACCACCCCACCAGATCAGAGTGAGATTGGATGTGAGCAAGAGAGCCTATAACTTCTGTGCCGGTCCCGCGGCGCTTCCTGAAGCAGTCCTGCAGCGTGCGCAGGGTGAACTCCTCGACTGGCATGGAAAAGGCCTCTCCGTGATGGAAATGAGCCATCGCAGTGATGAGTTCGTGTCCATTGCGACCAAGGCCGAGCAGGATCTGCGCGACTTGCTGGACATCCCCTCCCATTACAAAGTGCTGTTCCTGCAAGGCGGCGCGAGCCAGCAGTTCGCTCAGATCCCGCTGAACCTGCTGCCGGAAGACGGCACGGCCGACTACATCGACACCGGCATCTGGGGTCAGAAGGCTATTGAAGAGGCCTCGCGCTACGGTCACGTCAATGTGGCCGGCACCGCCAAGCCCTACGACTACTTCGCCATTCCTGGTCAGAACGAATGGAAGTTGTCGAAGGACGCTGCCTACGTGCACTACGTGCAGAACGAAACCATCGGCGGCCTGGAATTTGACTGGGTGCCGGAAGTTGGCGATGTGCCATTGGTGTGCGACATGTCTTCGGACATCCTTTCGCGCCCGATCGACGTGTCCAAGTACGGCATGATCTACGCCGGTGCGCAAAAGAACATCGGCCCAAGTGGCATCCTGGTCAACATCGTCCGCGAAGACCTGTTGGGGCGTGCCCGTTCGCTGTGCCCGACCATGCTCAACTACAAGGTCGCGGCCGACAATGGCTCGATGTACAACACCCCGCCGGCGTTTTCCTGGTACCTGTCCGGCCTCGTGTTCGAGTGGCTGAAAGAGCAGGGCGGTGTCGCCGCCATGGGCAAGCTCAACGAAGAGAAGAAGCGCACCCTGTACGACTTCATCGACGCCAGCGGCCTGTACAGCAACCCGATCAACCTGACCGACCGCTCGTGGATGAACGTGCCGTTCCGCCTGGCTGACGACCGTCTGGACAAGCCATTCCTGGCCGGTGCCGACGAGCGTGGCCTGCTGAACCTCAAGGGCCATCGTTCAGTCGGCGGCATGCGCGCCTCCATCTATAACGCTGTCGACATCCACGCGATCAACGCGCTGGTGGCCTACATGGCAGAGTTCGAAAAGGAACACGGCTAATGTCTGAACAAGAGCTCAAGGCCCTGCGTGTACGCATCGACAGCCTGGACGAGAAAGTCTTGGAACTGATCAGTGAGCGTGCGCGGTGCGCCCAGGAAGTGGCACGGGTAAAGATGGCGTCCCTGGCTGAAGGCGAAGTGCCGGTGTTCTACCGTCCCGAGCGTGAGGCCCAGGTGCTCAAGCGCGTGATGGAGCGCAACAAGGGGCCGCTGGGCAACGAAGAGATGGCGCGGTTGTTCCGTGAAATCATGTCGTCGTGCCTCGCGCTGGAGCAGCCGCTGAAGGTGGCTTACCTCGGTCCTGAAGGTACGTTTACCCAGGCGGCAGCCATGAAGCACTTCGGCCACG
The DNA here is from genome assembly GCF_056688935.1 of Pseudomonas arvensis. Taxonomy (NCBI): domain Bacteria; kingdom Pseudomonadati; phylum Pseudomonadota; class Gammaproteobacteria; order Pseudomonadales; family Pseudomonadaceae; genus Pseudomonas; species Pseudomonas arvensis. The sequence continues at coordinate 1,743,342 of NZ_CP162038.1, forward strand.
CGGTGATCAGCAAGCCGATGGCGGCCATCGACGAAGTGTTCCGTGAAGTCGCAGCCGGTGCGGTGAACTTTGGCGTGGTGCCGGTGGAAAATTCCACCGAGGGCGCGGTCAACCACACCCTGGACAGCTTCCTTGAGCATGACATGGTGATCTGCGGCGAAGTCGAGCTGCGTATCCACCACCACCTGCTGGTGGGCGAGAACACCAAGACCGACAGCATCAGCCGCATCTACTCCCACGCCCAGTCCCTGGCCCAGTGCCGCAAGTGGCTGGATGCCCATTACCCGAATGTCGAGCGCGTGGCGGTGTCCAGCAACGCCGAAGCGGCCAAGCGGGTCAAGGGTGAGTGGAACTCGGCGGCGATTGCCGGCGATATGGCCGCAGGCCTGTACGGCCTGACGCGCCTGGCCGAGAAAATCGAGGATCGCCCGGATAACTCCACGCGCTTCCTGATGATCGGCAGCCAGGAAGTGCCGCCGACCGGCGACGACAAGACCTCGATCATCGTCTCCATGAGCAACAAGCCCGGCGCGCTGCATGAGCTGCTGGTGCCGTTCCATGACAATGGGATTGACCTGACGCGCATTGAGACTCGTCCTTCGCGCAGCGGTAAATGGACCTACGTGTTCTTTATCGACTTCATCGGCCATCACCGCGACCCGCTGGTCAAAGGTGTGCTCGAGAAAATCAGTCAAGAGGCCGTGGCACTCAAGGTGCTGGGCTCTTACCCGAAAGCGGTTTTGTGAGGCGTTAACATGAGTGGCAACTTCCTCGCCCTGGCTCAGCCGGGCGTGCAACAACTGTCGCCTTACGTCCCGGGCAAGCCTGTGGACGAGCTGGCGCGTGAGTTGAATCTGGACCCGTCCAAAATCGTCAAGCTGGCGAGCAACGAGAACCCGCTGGGCCCGAGCCCCAAAGTGCTCGCGGCGATTCGCGAAGAGCTGGCCGAGCTGACCCGTTATCCTGATGGCAACGGCTTTGCCCTCAAGTCGTTGCTGGCAGAAAAATGCCGGGTTGAGCTGAGCCAGGTCACGCTGGGCAACGGCTCCAACGACATCCTTGAGCTGGTCGGTCGTGCCTACCTGGCGCCGGGCCTGAATGCGGTGTTCAGTGAGCACGCGTTTGCGGTCTACCCGATCGTCACTCAGGCCGTCGGTGCTGACGCGCGTGTGATTCCTGCCAAGGACTGGGGCCATGACCTGCCAGCGATGCTGGCGGCCATCGATGCCCAGACCCGCGTGGTGTTTATCGCCAACCCGAACAACCCGACCGGCACCTGGTTCGATGAGCAGGCGCTGAACGAGTTTTTGCGGGATGTGCCAGAGCACGTGCTGGTGGTGTTGGACGAGGCCTACATCGAATACGCCGAAGGCGGCGACCTGCCGGATGGCCTGGACTTCCTGGCGGCGTACCCGAACCTGCTGGTGTCGCGCACCTTCTCCAAGGCTTACGGCCTGGCCTCGCTGCGGGTTGGCTATGGCCTGTCCACGGCGGTGGTGGCTGATGTGCTGAACCGCGTGCGCCAACCGTTCAACGTCAACAGCCTCGCCCTGGCCGCGGCCTGTGCAGCGGTGAAGGACGCCGAGTACCTGGAAGAGGGTCGCCGGATCAACGAAAGCGGCATGCTGCAGTTGCAGGCAGGCTTGCGTGAGTTGGGCCTGGGCTGGATTCCGTCCAAGGGCAACTTCATCTGCGTCGACCTCGGCCAAGTGGCTGCGCCTGTGTTCCAGGGCCTGTTGCGCGAAGGCGTGATTGTGCGTCCGGTGGCCAACTACGGCATGCCGAACCACCTGCGTATCACCATCGGTTTGCCGGCTGAAAACAGTCGCTTCCTGGAGGCGCTGGCCAAGGTTCTGGCTCGTGGTTGATGTCACTGCATTGCAACCTGCTGTGCCTATGATCGGTCGCCTGGTGGTGGTCGGGCTGGGGTTGATTGGCGGCTCTTTCGCCAAAGGCCTGCGTGAAAGCGGGCTGTGTGGCGAAGTGGTCGGCGTCGACCTGGACCCGCAGTCGCGCAAGCTCGCGGTTGAGCTGGGCGTGGTGGATCGCTGTGAAGCAGACCTGGCGCTCGCGTGCCAGGGGGCTGATGTGATCCAACTCGCGGTGCCGATCCTGGCGATGGAGAAGTTGCTGGCAGTGCTGGCTGGCATGGACTTGGGTCAGGCGATTCTTACGGACGTCGGCAGTGCCAAAGGCAATGTGGTGCGCGCGGCGCAACTGGCTTTTGGCGGTATGCCTGCGCGCTTCGTGCCGGGCCACCCGATTGCTGGTTCCGAGCAGAGCGGGGTGGAGGCGTCCAATGCGCAGCTGTTCCGTCGGCATAAGGTGATCCTGACGCCGCTTGAACAAACCGACCCGGCTGCGTTGGCCGTGGTGGATCGTCTCTGGCGCGCGCTGGGAGCGGACGTCGAACACATGCAAGTCGAACGCCACGACGAAGTGCTGGCGGCGACCAGCCATTTGCCGCATTTGCTGGCATTCGGCCTGGTGGATTCCCTGGCCAAGCGCAACGAAAACCTGGACATTTTCCGCTACGCCGCCGGTGGCTTCCGCGATTTCACGCGGATTGCCGGCAGTGATCCGGTGATGTGGCACGACATCTTCCTTGCCAATCGCGAAGCGGTGTTGCGCACCCTGGACACCTTCCGCAGTGACCTCGACGCGCTGCGCGATGCGGTCGATGCGGGTGATGGTCATCAGTTGTTGGGCGTGTTCACCCGTGCGCGGGTGGCGCGTGAGCATTTCAGCAAGATCCTGGCGCGGCGTGCCTATATGGAAACCGCTGTGAACGTCGATGAGCTGGCCTTTCTCGCCAATCCGGGCGGCCGCTTGAGCGGGCGTATCCGGGTGCCGGGTGACAAGTCGATCTCCCATCGGTCGATCATGTTGGGCTCATTGGCTGATGGCGTGACCGAGGTTGAAGGTTTTCTTGAGGGCGAAGATGCCCTGGCGACCTTGCAGGCGTTTCGCGACATGGGTGTGGTCATTGAGGGCCCGCACCATGGGCGCGTGATCATTCATGGCGTGGGCTTGCATGGCTTGAAGCCAGCGCCGGGGCCGATTTATCTGGGGAACTCGGGCACGTCCATGCGGCTGTTGTCCGGGTTGCTGGCGGCGCAACGCTTTGACAGCGTGCTGACAGGCGATGCGTCGTTGTCCAAGCGGCCGATGAGCCGGGTGGCCAAGCCGCTGCGGGAAATGGGCGCAGTGATCGAGACCGCGCCGCAAGGGCGTCCGCCGCTGACCATTCGTGGCGGGCAGTCGCTTAAAGGCTTGAACTACGCGTTGCCGATGGCCAGCGCCCAGGTCAAATCCTGCTTGTTGCTGGCCGGGTTGTATGCCGACGGCAAAACTGCAGTGACCGAGCCTGCACCGACCCGCGATCATACCGAGCGCATGTTGCGCGGTTTTGGCTATCCGGTGCTGGTGGAGGGCGCTACTGCGTCGATTGAATCGGGACATGCACTGACGGCTACCCATATTGAAGTGCCAGGGGATATTTCCTCTGCTGCGTTTTTCCTGGTGGCGGCGTCGATTGCCGAGGGTTCCGAGCTGCTGCTGGAACATGTCGGCATCAACCCTACTCGCACCGGGGTAATCGATATCCTGCGGCTGATGGGCGCAGATATCACCCTGGAAAACCAGCGCGAAGTCGGTGGTGAGCCTGTCGCAGACCTGCATGTGCGTGCTGCGTCGCTGAAGGGTATCGAGATTCCAGAAGCCCTTGTGCCATTGGCCATCGATGAATTTCCAGTGTTGTTTATTGCGGCGGCCTGCGCAGAGGGTCGGACCATTTTGCGTGGGGCTGAGGAGCTGCGCGTAAAGGAGTCTGACCGTATCCAGGTGATGGCCGACGGTCTGCTGGCGCTGGGCGTGAAGTGTGAAGCCACCTCCGATGGGATTATCATTGACGGCGGCCTGATGGGCGGGGGTGAAGTTCATGCCCAGGGTGATCACCGGATTGCCATGGCGTTCAGCGTAGCGTCCCTCAGGGCGACTGCGCCGATTCGTATCCGTGACTGCGCCAATGTTGCTACGTCTTTTCCGAATTTTCTTACACTGTGTGCCCAAGTCGGCATCCGTGTTGCCCAAGAGGCTCAATTGTGAATATCAAATCACCGGTGATTACCATCGACGGGCCAAGTGGCTCGGGCAAAGGCACGATCGCCGGCATCCTGGCCAAGCGCCTCGGCTGGTGCCTGCTGGATTCCGGCGCGCTGTATCGCCTGCTGGCATTTGCCGCACGCAACCATGGCGTGGACCTGACCAACGAAGAGTCCTTGAAGCTGCTGGCGGCGCACCTTGATGTGCAGTTCGTCGGGGCGACGGAAGGTCATCCTCAGCGCATTATCCTGGAAGGGGATGATGTGACGGATGACCTGCGTAACGAACAAGTGGGTTCCTGGGCCTCCCAGATCGCCGCGCTGCCGGCCGTGCGCGACGCGTTGCTGCAGCGTCAGCGGGCTTTTCAGGAGCCGCCGGGCCTTGTGGCAGATGGCCGCGACATGGGCACGGTGGTGTTTCCTGAAGCGCCGCTGAAGATTTTCCTCACCGCCAGCGCCGAGGAGCGGGCACGCCGCCGTTACTTGCAGTTGAAGGGCAAAGTCGATGGTGTTAGTCTGTCGAGTCTGCTAGATGAGATCCGTGCACGCGATGAGCGTGATACCCAGCGCGCAGTAGCCCCGCTAAAGCCGGCGGCTGATGCCATACAGCTGGATTCCACGGAGTTGTCCATCGAGCAGGTGCTGGAACGCATCATGAGTGAAATCGCCATTCGCGATATCGCCGGGTGATCAAGAAGGCCGCAGGGGACCAGTCATAGTCCTGCGGTGGCTTCTTTTAACTGAAACTGACCCACACCGTCTGGGGTGTGGAGATGGGCGTATTCTTCGCCCTTATCAACAGGAATTAAAATGAGCGAAAGCTTTGCGGAACTCTTTGAAGAAAGCCTAAAAACCCTGAACCTTCAGGCAGGCTCCATCATCACCGGTGTTATCGTTGATATCGATTACCAAGCTCGCTGGGTAACCGTTCACGCTGGTCTGAAGTCTGAAGCTCTGATCCCGCTGGAACAGTTCTACAACGATGCTGGTGATCTGACAATCAATGTCGGTGACGAAGTTCACGTTGCTCTGGACTCGGTTGAAGACGGTTTCGGTGAAACCAAGCTGTCCCGTGAAAAAGCCAAGCGCGCTGAATGCTGGATTGTTCTCGAAGCAGCCTTCGCAGCTGAAGAAGTGGTCAAGGGCGTTATCAACGGTAAGGTTAAAGGCGGCTTCACTGTCGACGTTAACGGCATCCGTGCGTTCCTGCCAGGTTCTTTGGTCGACGTTCGTCCTGTGCGCGACACCACGCACCTGGAAGGCAAAGAACTCGAATTCAAGGTCATCAAACTCGATCAGAAGCGCAACAACGTTGTCGTTTCCCGTCGTAGCGTCCTGGAAGCAGAGAACTCCGCCGAGCGTGAAGCTCTGCTGGAATCCCTGCAGGAAGGCCAACAAGTCAAAGGTATCGTCAAGAACCTCACCGATTACGGCGCATTCGTCGATCTGGGTGGCGTCGATGGCCTGCTGCACATTACCGACATGGCTTGGAAGCGTATCAAGCATCCTTCCGAAATCGTCAACGTTGGCGACGAGATCGATGTCAAGGTTCTGAAGTACGATCGTGAGCGTAACCGCGTTTCCCTGGGCTTGAAGCAGCTGGGCGAAGATCCATGGGTTGCTATCAAAGCTCGTTACCCAGAAAGCACCCGCGTAACCGCGCGTGTTACCAACCTGACCGACTACGGCTGCTTCGCTGAGCTGGAAGAAGGCGTGGAAGGCCTGGTACACGTTTCCGAAATGGACTGGACCAACAAGAACATCCACCCTTCGAAAGTCGTACAAGTCGGCGACGAAGTGGAAGTTATGGTTCTGGACATCGACGAAGAGCGTCGTCGTATCTCCCTGGGCATCAAGCAGTGCAAATCTAACCCATGGGAAGATTTCTCTGGCCAGTTCAACAAGGGCGATAAAATCTCCGGCACCATCAAGTCGATCACCGATTTCGGTATCTTCATTGGTCTGGACGGCGGCATCGACGGCCTGGTTCACCTGTCCGACATCTCCTGGAACGAAGTTGGCGAAGAAGCTGTTCGTCGTTTCAAGAAGGGCGACGAGCTGGACACCGTTATCCTGTCGGTTGACCCAGAGCGCGAGCGCATCTCCCTGGGTATCAAGCAACTGGAAAGCGATCCGTTCTCCGAGTACGTTCAAGAGAACGACAAAGGCGCCATCGTTAAAGGCACTGTGAAAGAAGTTGACGCCAAAGGCGCCATCATCGTTCTGGCCGACGATATCGAAGCGACTCTGAAAGCCTCCGAAATCAGCCGTGACCGCGTTGAAGACGCGCGCAACGTTCTGAAGGAAGGCCAGGAAGTAGAAGCCAAGATCATCAGCGTTGACCGCAAGAGCCGCGTGATCCAACTCTCCATCAAGTCGAAAGATGAAGTTGAAGAGAAAGAAGCTATCCAGAGCCTGAAATCCGCTCCGGAAGCTGCAACTGGCGAGACCACCATGGCCTCCCTGCTGCGCGAAGCAATGGCTAAGCAGAACTAAGTTCTGTAAAGCTGTAAAAAGGGCGACTTCGGTCGCCCTTTTTTGTGCCTGAAATTCGTTGAATCAACAAGTGAGAACCAAGGCCTACAGCTCAGTGTCAGAGCTGACTATAGTCTTGATAAAAGCACTCTCCTGTTGCTGTTTTAATAAGGGTCCCAATGAACAAGCTTATCGTAGTGTTCTTAGTTGTAATGCTTGCAGGCTGCTCCGCCACCAGCGCCAAAACTCACGTGAGGCGCGGCGTCAGCGGGATTGAAGTCGACTGCTCGGGGCTTGGCAATCATTGGGAGAAATGCGAACAGCGCGCCGCCCGCGAATGCAAGATGCAAGGCTACAAGGTCATCACCAGGTCAAGCGAGGCCAAGGATGAGGAGGGCGACTACCTGTTCGGCTGGAACCCGGCTGGGGCAGTCACTCGCACGATGCTTGTGATCTGCAATTAAGCGCATTACGTGTTCGCCACAAGTGCTTATTCGGCCAGCAGATAAGTTGATGCATGGGCTGTTCAAATTCATCAAGTCATGCTAAAACCTTCGAAGCGCTTTTCCTAGCTGCTTGAAAAAGAAGGGAAAAATATGACGAAGTCGGAGTTGATCGAACGAATTGTCACCCATCAAGGGCTGCTTTCATCCAAGGATGTGGAGCTGGCTATCAAGACCATGCTTGAACAAATGTCCCAGTGCTTGGCTACCGGCGATCGGATTGAGATTCGCGGGTTTGGGAGCTTCTCCCTTCACTATCGCGCGCCGCGGGTTGGGCGAAATCCCAAGACCGGGCAGTCTGTGAGTCTTGATGGTAAGTTCGTGCCTCACTTCAAGCCAGGCAAGGAGTTGCGGGATCGGGTGAACGAAGACGAAGAAGAGGGCGTCTGAGTGTTTTTGGATAGGGGGAAAAGTTATGAGTGGGGTTAAGCGCGTTTTGTTGGTGTTGACCATTCTGGCGTTTGTCTTGGTGACCCTTGCGTTTGTGCTTGAGAATCAGCAGGGCGTCGCGCTGTCGTTTTTGGGTTGGAGTAGTGCGCAGTTACCCGTGGCCGTGTTTGTAACGCTGGCGTTGATTGCAGGCATGCTGATTGGACCGTTGCTCGGTGGAGTGATCAGGCTTGCGGGGCGTCGTAAACAAGGTTTATAGCCCTTGGATGCATACCCCGCTCAACCCTGATCTGCCTGCGGCCAGTGAGCGCAGTTGCTCGTCCATCACATCCAGCGGTTCTGCCAAGTCATGAGGCTGGTCGTTTACGCAATTCGTAGAGCTTGAATGGCAGTTTGAACAGCAGCATCAGTATGTTGGTGTAGAGCCCATTCGTGCGACAGGCATTAACGATTTCCAGGTTCAACTTCAAGCTGCTCCTTAGTCCAGCTGTACTGGCGCCTCCTGATCGCATCCGTACCAGCACTTGATTAATATAAGAATACTTGAGGGCGTGCACCTTAAACAGTCGCACAAAAAACTCGTAATCCGCAGAAATCCTGTACTTCAACGAGTACTGGCCGACGACGTTGTAAGCTGATTTACGAATGAATGTCGCCGGATGAGGTGGCATCCATCCAAAGCGCAACTTCCATGGTGCAAAGCGGTTTGCGCGGTAAAAGCGTGTCACTTTGTGCAGGTCGGTTGGATTGACAAAAACCACATCGCCAAACACCGCATCGCTCTCTGGGCGACGTTCGAATGCTTTCGCCACAGACGAAAGACTGGTGGTGCTTTCATAAAAGTCATCGGAATTCAAAATGCCGACCACGGCACCGGTAGCCATGGCTACACCTTTATTCATTGCATCGTAGAGGCCCTTGTCCGGCTCGCTGACAAAGCGACTGATACGGTCTCCATAAGATTCGACAATCGCCTGCGTCCCGTCCCTTGAGCCGCCGTCCACAACGATGTATTCGATATCACCATAGTCTTGTGAAAGAACGGACTCAATCGTGTCTCGAATGGTGCTCGCGCTGTTAAAACAGACTGTAATAATTGATAACTTCAAGACAACCTCTTATGTACGACCATACAGGTCTTCGAAGCGTACGATATCGTCTTCACCCAAATAGGAGCCGGACTGCACTTCAATCAGCTCCAGGGGTATAACGCCAGGGTTCTCCAGCGTGTGGACCTGACCAATAGGGATATACGTCGACTGGTTTTCAGTGACCAGATAAGTTTTCTCACCATTGGTAACCCGGGCGGTGCCACTCACGACAATCCAGTGCTCAGCTCGATGGTGATGCATCTGCAGTGATAGCTTCGCGCCTGGATTAACGGTGATGCGCTTCACTTGGTAGCGGCTGCCATTATCAATGGAATCGTACATCCCCCAAGGCCGATAGACTTCACGATGATCAAGGGATTCGCATCGGCCTTCGGCTTTCAATCGATCAACGATCTTCTTGACGTTCTGCACTTGGCTTTTGTGGGCGACCAGGATGGCATCCTTGGTTTCCACGATCACCAGGTCCTCAACACCTACGGTGCTCACCAGGCGACTCTGGGAATGTACGAATGTGTTGTGGGTCTGTTCGACCAGAACGTCCCCGTTGCACACGTTGCCTTGTGCGTCCTTCTTGCCAACCTCCCACAGCGCTGCCCATGATCCAATATCGCTCCAGCCGGCATCGAGCGGTACGACGACAGCGTCAGCCGTTTTCTCCATTACCGCATAATCGATCGACTCCGACGGACACGCTGCGAAGGCCTCTTTGCCGACACGCGTGAAATGCATATCTTGGGCACCCACTGCGATAGCGCTGCGACAAGCTGCGAGGATGTCCGGACGGAATTTTGCCAACTCTTCCAGGTACCTGCCCGCGCGGAACATGAACATGCCACTGTTCCAGAGATAGTTTCCGCTGGAAAGGTAAGCGCGTGCAGTTTCTTCATCAGGCTTCTCGACGAAGCGCGCGACCTCGAATCCGGCGGCGTTGACGCTATTACCCTTTTCGATATAGCCATAACCTGTTTCCGGCTGAGTCGCCACAATACCGAAGGTCACCAACTTGCCGTCGAGCGCCAGGGGAAGCGCTTTGTGGATGCACGCTTGGAATGCGGCGACATCCTGGATCAGGTGATCGGCTGCCAGTACCAGCAAGAGCGGATCCTGCCCGTCGACGCACGATTGCAGTGCTGCCAGTGCGACCGCTGGAGCCGTATTGCGCCCCACGGGTTCCAGCAGGATGTTGGCGCTTTCCAGGCCCAGTTGCCGAAGCTGTTCGGCGGCCAGGAATCGATGTTCTTCGTTGCAGATTAATCGGGGGACATCGACTTCAAGTCCTTCCAGGCGCTTGATTGTGGCCTGCAACATGGACAGCTCGCTGTCAGCCAGGCAAAGAAACTGCTTGGGGTTGAGCTGACGCGAAAGCGGCCAAAGGCGTGAGCCAGAACCGCCGGCCATAATTACCGGAATCAACATTTATTCTTCCCTTGCGTTCAATTCGTTGGTCACGCCGACAGACGGTTTTAAAGCGATATCCAGCATGGTCTTCGCGACGCTCTCCCAATCTTTAGGGATCGTTTTCAACTGTTCTGTCCAGTCAGGCCAGTAGCCTGTCGAGAGTTTTGCGTGCAGTTCGTTTACCGCATCTTTCAACGAGTCTGCGCTATTGGCTTGAAAGTATATCGCCTCGTCGCCACATAAAACCCGCGCATAAGGCAGGTCCGGACATACGATGGGCAGGCCTGCAAACATGGCTTCCACAAGTGGAAACCCATAACTTTCATCCGTTGAGAGAAACAGTAGCGCATCCACTCGGTTGTAGGCATCAATCATCTGTTGCGCAGTCAGTGTGCCCAGGCAGTGAAGCCATGGAAGATTGGGTGCTGGATTGCTTTTTTCGTCGAGCGTTATAGCAAGGCGCGCCAAGGGCCACTGTGCAGCCTGGCGGTCATCAATGCTGGCAAGCAGCTTGTGATTTTTATGCGGATATCCGGCTGCGGGGTAGATCAGGTGCAGCGGATCACCCTCGGTCGTGATGCGCCCGGTGCGTTTGATTCCGGCGTTCAACAACCATGCAGGAACAGGTTGTGCCACAACGTGTACGCGCGAGTGCAGGGACGGGTACGACTTGATAAGAGCGTCACGCATCAATGTAGTTTGGACGATAAACGCCTGCGCGTATTTGATGTTGGACCGAAACACCCATCTGAGTAGTGCCTGCTTCATTTTTCCAAGGCGCCAAGAGAATTTTTCCGGGCGCAAGAGGTGTGGTGTTTGAACAAAAACCGTCTGTTGGCTCGTGCAACGAATGGGCAGGTCGCCCATGACCAGAAGCGGAAGCTCCCCACTAAAGCGCTGTCCTAAAAACAGGCACTCCGCCAAGCGTGATAGCGAATTGGGAAGGTAGCGACGGTAACGTGTCAAGGCGACTGACGTGTCGTTATTCTGATAAGACGATAAGTCTCCCTTGTCGGGCAGATAAACCTCGACAACGCGTACGGTTTTATTCCTCTCCAGGGCGGGCAGCAATGACTTGATCAATTGCACCGCGCCCAGTCCGGCAATGTTGGTCAGGTGAAGACGAACAGCATCTTGTCTCATGGCGATGATTATTCCGGATACCAAGGAGAGATAACGGCAGCTTTGCTTTGGGGATTGGCGCGAAGAACGGCCAGCATGTAGCGGGCCGCGACCTCCGGTTGAATGGCCGCAGCAGCACGGGATGTGGCAGCGCGCATGGTAAGCAGGCGTGTGGGGTCGGTGTGCAATGCACTGATGAGCGATTCCAGTGAATCCGGATCATCGGCCACGAATACGTCCCCGGCACCAAATGTCTCCACCAGAACCCGAGCGCCTACCTGATCGCTGCAGATCACAGGAACGCCCGCGCACAACGCTTCATTCACCACGACTCCCCAGCCATCATAACGACTAGGCAAGACCAAGATGTCGTACTCGGACACTACTTTCTGGGTCATGCCGAACGGGATTGTCCCGCGCAAGTGAATCCTGTCGCTGTCGAAGGCAAGCAGCTTGGAGCCGCCAGGGCCGTAGATATCCAGAATGATCGGCGCTTTAGAGCGGGTAACGGCTTCAATGAGCAGATCGATGCCTTTGCGCGCGATCAATGCGCCGACAAAGACAATTCTTAATGTCGTGTCGTCTTCACCGGGGTCTTTTGAATTCGGCGCGAGTGCCCCGATGGCCGGAACAAAGTAGCCGAAAGGAAACAGTTTGTTTTTTGCTATCCCCGACGTTGAGTATTGTTCAATCGCCTTTGCCGAGATTGTAAAGACTCCGGATATATGTCGCTTGAGCAGCGCCGTGTACACCCTGTAAAGACAAGGGCGTAACGCTGCCTTGAGCTTTTCGCGTGTGCGCAGCTTATCGTTGAAGTAGCCTTGGGCAATCGGGGAGTACGGCTCCGAGATGATGTAGAACTCCACTCGAAACAGGACGGCCAGCATCAGGCAGTAGAGCATTTTCAGATTCTGAAATGCGCTGCCGAACAGGTGGACTTCATGTCGGTGCTCGCGCATTTTCCGGTAGCAGTAAAGCATCCCGCCGCGCTGCGGTATCAGTCGACGTTCTATCGACGTTACCTGAGTGTCTTGCCAACCCTGAGCGCGACGGGTCGCATCTTCCATCGTCAGCACATAAGCCAGGAGCGGTGTCTGTGCTTGCTGGGACAGTGCTTCATACGTAAACGCCTGATGATCCGTCAGGACCGGTTGCCAGGTAATGAATAGAGGCTGCTTTGTCATGAGCGCTCACCCCATATAAAACCTAGCACTGCCTGACCAGCCAGTTGTGGAGAACATCGAGTCACGACGGCCTCTGTGCCCCTGAGGGCGCATGCCAGTGTTTGCCCTGGTTCCTCGACGACGCTGCGAAGCAGGTCTGCCAGCGCCTTTGGGTCGTTGCGTGTCAGGTACAGCGCCCCCGAGCCCAATACCGCGCGCACATCGCTGATGTCTGTACTCAATACCAGCAAGCCTGCCTCGGCGAATTCAATAACCTTGGAAGGGAAGGTTGTGTCAGCCAGAGGGCCACCCACCGGCTTCAGCGCCAGGCCTACGTTGCATCGATGGAGTATCTCGGCGTACTCAATATCGGTGGTGCGCCCGTGCACCGTCACTCTGGGGGGGGCGCCTTCATTGGCCAGCTCCCGGAGGGCTTCGAGTGACTCACCTTTGCCGGTCACTTCAAATTGCAGGCTGTGTACCCACGCCTCGGAGTCCTGGCGAAGCAGGCGGATGGTATCAATCAGCAGATCCGCACCGGTATCGGCATTGAGCGTACCGGCCATCAGGACTGATTGCGGGTTGGCACTCGATTTAACGCCGAATGTTTTTGTAGCGGTCGCGCCATAATAACAATGGACTGGACGAATGCCGGTCATGCCTGCCAGCGCGCTGCACGCCAGCAATGCGCCATCTGGACAAAGGCGGTCGTACAGCCAGGTAATAGAGCGCCCCAGTAGTGCTTTCAGCGCACCGCTGTTCTGGCCCGCGACTTCTCCGTCCTCAAGGTCAAGGAAGCGTTTGTAGCCGCTGACGGATGCTGCTATCAGCAAGGGAAGATAAGCACTCATGCGGTTGTAAAAAATCACCGCTTTCTTCGGGCTTGACGAAAGTCGGAGCAGGGCGCCGATCAGAAAGAACAATGAGAGAAACTGGGAAAAAAACCGAACATGTGAAAACGGCGCGTACACGACGGGCACGCCCGCCACCCGCCTGACTGTGCGGGGGAAATAGTTGAAGGAGCCGTTGGCGCGTCCTCGCCCAAGGCTCAGGATGCAGGGGCGTGCGCCTGCTTCGCGCAATGCCTGGCAGAGCATGAGCACCTTGCGGGAGGCGGCAGGGCTATCACTGACGATGCCCCTCTCAAGGCGAGTCTTGTCATCCAGCGCATTGCACACTACCAGGACCAGCGGGCGCTTCATGGCAGTTGTCTCTTAGCGACTGCCGGCACGCCAGCGACCAGCGTATGGGCGGGAACGTCGCGTGTCACCACGGCTCCGGCGGCAACGATGGCGCCGTCACCAATGGTGACGCCCCCCAAAATGATGCTTTTGGCGCCAATCCAGCAGCCGTCACCCACCACAATGGGGCGTGCTGTTCCGGTGCCTGCGCGTCGCTCACGGGGTCCGAGTTCGTGGCTGCCGACGATAAATTCAACGCCATGTCCCAGGTCGCAGCGGGAGCCGATTTGGATATCGGCTTCTTGATGGGTATGAAACACCACCCCAGGGCTAAGCCAGGTGCCTTCGCGGATGATCAGGCGTCCCCGGCCATAGATCCATCCACGCCCGCAGAACTTGACGTCCGGGTGCATCTCGATGCCTGCCCAGCGCAGAAGCGCCGATCGGGCGGTAAACAGACGCGATGGCGGGAGGAGCGACAGAATGATGTTGATTAGGTGTCTGATCATAGGTACCGACTAAGCCTCGACCGGGAGCGCCCCGGTCAGAGACTGTTGCTTCCTGCAGAGTAGGAATTGAGGTGAGAGAGGTGCATTGAGTGGCTCCAGGATGAACCATCCCACGCGCCTTTTACTAACGCGAACGCACGCGCAGGGCATTCTCGGAAAACCAGCTGTAGGCGTCCCTCAGTCCATCTTCGAGGGTGATTGTCGCTTCCCAACCCAACTGCTTCAGACGGGAGACGTCCATCAGTTTTCTTGGGGCACCGTCCGGTTTGCTCGCATCAAAGCTCAGGCGGCCCTTGAATCCGGTGACCTTGGCGATGGTCTGAGCCAGCTCACGAATGGTGCAGTCTTCACCCGTCCCGACGTTGATATGAGAGAGCATAGGCTGGGTATGGGCGCCATACAGCTCAGGGCTCAATTCCATAATATGAACGGATGCACTTGCCATATCATCGACATGCAGGAACTCACGCATCGGCGAACCGCTGCCCCAGATCACGACTTCTTCGACATTCTGCTCGGTGGCATCATGAAAGCGACGCAGGAGGGCAGGAATGACGTGAGAGTTTTCCGGATGGAAGTTGTCGTTCGGGCCATACAAGTTGGTAGGCATGGCGCTACGATAATCACGGCCATATTGACGATTGTAGCTTTCGCACAACTTGATCCCGGCAATTTTTGCGATTGCGTAAGGCTCATTTGTAGGCTCAAGCACGCCGGTCAGCAAGGCCTGTTCAGCCATGGGCTGTTGAACCTTGACCGGGTAGATGCAGGATGATCCTAGAAATAGCATTTTCTGCACATCATGTTGATGTGCAGCGTGGACGATGTTGGCCTGCATGGTCAGGTTCTCGTAGATGAACTCGGCCGGGTAGGTGTTATTGGCGTGAATGCCGCCCACCTTGGCGGCCGCCATGTAGACCTGCTCAATCTTGTTCTCGGCAAAAAACGCGGCGACCGACTGCTGATCCAGGAGATTCAATTGAGCCCTGTCCCGGGTCACAATATTTGTGTAACCCAACGCTTGCAGGCGACGGACAATGGCCGAACCGACCATTCCTTTATGGCCGGCAACAAAAACACACTCGCTCAATTGGCGTGACATCCTAGTTCTCCAGCGACACCGGCAGATCGTAACCATGGTTCTTCAGCAGCGCATGACGCTGGGCGACTTTGAGATCTTCGCGAACCATCTCGGCACACATTTCCTGTGCGGTGATTTCCGGTACCCAACCCAGCTTGGTCTTCGCTTTGGTCGGATCACCCAGCAGGGTTTCAACCTCAGCGGGACGGAAGTAGCGCGGGTCGACGCGAACCAGTGTGTCCCCGACCTTGAGTGCTGGGGCGTTGTCGCCAACGATGGACTCGATAATGGCGCATTCGTCCACGCCGGTCCCTTCAAAGCGCAGGGTCAGGCCGAGTTCGGCTGCAGACCAGCGAATGAAGTCACGAACGGAATATTGCACGCCTGTCGCGATCACGAAATCTTCAGGGGTATCCTGTTGCAGCATCATCCACTGCATGCGGACGTAGTCCTTGGCATGTCCCCAGTCGCGCAGTGCATCCATGTTGCCCATGTACAGGCACTGTTCAAGGCCCTGGGCGATGTTTGCCAGGCCGCGCGTGATCTTGCGGGTCACGAACGTTTCGCCGCGGCGTGGAGATTCGTGGTTGAACAGAATCCCGTTGCAGGCGTGCATGCCGTAGGCTTCACGGTAGTTGACCACGATCCAGTAGGCGTAGAGCTTTGCTACCGCGTAAGGCGAGCGCGGATAGAAGGGTGTGGTTTCTTTTTGAGGCGTTTCCTGCACCAGTCCGTAGAGTTCTGAAGTGGAGGCCTGGTAGAAGCGGGTTTTTTTCTCCAGCCCGAGCAGGCGGATTGCTTCAAGAATGCGCAATGTTCCCATTGCATCGACATCGGCGGTGTATTCAGGCGATTCGAAGCTTACCGCTACGTGGGACTGCGCGCCCAGGTTGTAGACCTCGTCAGGCTGCACTTCCTTGATGATACGGGTCAGGTTGGACGAATCGGACAAGTCGCCGTAATGCAGGATAAAGCGCTGGTTATCAACATGCGGGTCCTGGTAGATGTGATCAACGCGCTGGGTGTTGAAGGACGATGCACGTCGCTTGATGCCGTGGACCTCGTAGCCTTTTTCCAACAACAACTCAGCCAGATAGGAGCCGTCCTGGCCGGTGATCCCGGTGATCAGCGCTTTTTTCAGGGTCATGTCTACGTCCTAGAATTCTTTGAATATGTAGTTAAATTGCATTTAGCATGCTGGTAATGATATCGGTCATCGTCGACTTTGCCTTCCAGCCCAGAACGCGTTCGGCCTTGGCAGGGTCCGCGCGACTGATCAGCAGGTCTGTTGGCCGGAAGAACTCCTGCGATTGGTCGACATAGTCCGTCCAGTCGAGTCCCAATTGTGTGAATGCTTCAGCAACGAATGCTTCAAGTGTGTGCGTCTGGCCGGTGGCGATCACGAAATCACTCGGTTCATCGCACTGCAGCATGCGCCACATGGCATCGACGTACTCTGATGCCGCTCCCCAGTCACGAGCAATATCCAACCGTCCAAGCGTCAACCGTTCGCCCGAACCCGCAGCAATGCGCTTGGCCGTACTTACAATTTTTTGTGTAACAAACCTGGATGGGCGTAATTCGGATTCGTGATTGAACAGGATACCCGTACACGCAAAAAGATTATAAGCCTCACGATAATTATCGACTAGCCAGAAAGCAGATGATTTAGCCACCGCATAAGGGCTGCGGGGATGGAATGTGGTGTTCTCTGACGCCGGTTCACCATTCGTGTCGCCGAAGCATTCGCTGGAACCCGCTTGGTAAAAGCGAATGGGCCGCTCGGTCATCCGGCAGGCCTCAAGCATGTTCAGCGTTCCAAGGGTGATGCTTTGGATGGTTTCGGCGGGCTGTTCAAATGACAATCCGACAGACGACTGCCCGGCGAGAAAATACACTTCGTCAGGCTGGCTGCGTTTCAGCGCCATGAATACACTGCGAAAGTCTTCTGGCACCATCGACAACAATTTCACCTTCGAGACAATACCCAGTCGCTTCAGGTTGGCGAATGAAGAGCCCTGAGCGTCTCGCGAAGTCCCCCAGACGGTATAGCCCTTTTCGAGTAGGAGCTTTGCCAGATAAGCACCGTCCTGACCACTCACGCCACAAATCAGGGCTGTTTTTTCTGAGTATTCCAAAAAATCACCTTTATAAGGACTTGTAGATCGAGAGTGTTTCCTGGGAGCAGCGCTGCCAGGAAAACTGCTTCAACCGCTCACGGCCACGCTCAATCAATCTCGCGATTTCACTGTCAGAGTAAACCACTCTTTCTATCGCTCCGGCCATTTCGTCGCCATTGAGTGGGTCGAACAAGGCCCCTGCATCGCCGATGACTTCGGGCATTGAACTTGTACCGCTGCTGATGACGGGGCAGCCGTGCGCCATGGCCTCCAGTGGTGGAAGACCGAAACCCTCATAAAGAGAGGGATAGACGAAGGCTTTGGCGCCTTCGTAAAGTTGACCGAGGACCGCGTCATCACCGCCGACCTGGCGTACCTGTTCGGCGGCAAAACCTAACCGTTGAACCTGCTCCAACTCGCTTGGCGAAAAGGCACCGCCGCCGAAGGCGACAATATCAAAGTCGGCCTTGAGGCGTTTCGAGTGGGAAACCGCATTCAGTAAGCCGGAGAAGTTTTTGTAACCGTGTCGACTTCCGACATACAACAGATAAGGCTTGACGGGCGAGGCGGCCGTTTCCCGGGCGCAGGGTTTGAACTGCTCGAACCCCAGGTGTGCCACCGATAGTTTGCTTTCGGGCACCGAGAACAGTTTCATCAGGTCCTGGCGGGTGCTCTCCGAAATGCAGATGACATGATCCGCTCGCTCAACGGCGCGTCGCTTTAACGCCGTTGTCTGGTCCCGGGCGGAGAAATTCTCGGGGAACAGTTCGTGAATCATGTCGTAGACAGTCAGTACGATCGGGCAGCCCTTCGGGGCAGCGCTGAAACGTGAAAAATAGGTTTCATGCACAACCTCAGGCTTCCAGGCACGTATGGCGCGCTGACCCAGCAGGTGGTTGTAGATCAGCGCCAGCCGCGTCGTACGAGGCGGGTACTGTTCGGCTTTCTGGCCGTGGACAATGCCCTCGGCCAGGTCGTTGAGATAAAAGTTGCGGTGAAGCGGCGAGAAAATGCCCACCTCGTTGCCGGTGATGGCCATCTGCTCGGCAATGCGAGAAAAATAGCGAGAAATGCCGCCGTAGTTTTGTAGGCAGAATATCTGGTGATCAAAAGCAACGCGCATTTTTATGCTTCGCCTCGTGAGAAATAAGACCTTGATAGATCAGGAAATCGAGTGTGCACCTTAGCAAAATCAGTGCCTCTGGCGGCTGTTTTGGTGCGGTGACGGGCCAGCATTCTCAGAGCGGGTTTCTCCACTCGATTTTTCGGGCAGCAAAGCGGATGACAAATACGCGGAGCCCAACGAGCAGGTAGGTGGCTCCCAGGGAGAATGCCATTGTGAAAGGGTTGTTTAACGCCCAAGTGTCGAACAGTGCTCTCATTGCAAACAGCGCACATAAGGCGATGGCGGCGGGTATCAGGATTGTTTCGGTGTACCAGATTCTGGCCGGTTTGATACTGAGTTTTCGAAAAATAACGGGTGAGCATATCACCACGTAACTCACGTTCAGAATCAACCAGGGCAATGCACTGCCGTCCAGTCCGTAGTGGGTGGCCAGGTAGTAAGTCAGCGGGATGATGAATACAACAGCCACAGCGTTCTGCCATACGCTGAACCGCGTCCAGCCGTGGGCCAGTTGGAGTGCGTAAGGCATCTGCATGAATGCATAGAACATGGTCCCAATCGCCAGAAACCATAGCGGAGTACTGGCTAGTGCCGCAACGTGTTCATCTCTCGTCCATAACAGCAATAACGGCTGGCTATATAGCGCGACCCAGATAGAGAATGGGATCACCAGCAATGAAAGTACTTGGCTGGCCCTTGTAAACGTGCCAAAGGTTTCGACGTTGTTGTGTGTAGTGACAAGGGATACCAGTTTTGGGTAGTAGACATTAAACACTGGAGAGACCAGCCGGAATGCCACCGAACCCACGGTCCAGGCCAGCATGTAACACCCGAACTCCTTGAGTGGGAGTATTTTTGACAGGATGATCTTATCCACTTGCATTAACAGAAAAGCAAGGATGTTGGTGGTCGCTACGCCTGCCGCAAAGCCACCGAGGCGTTTAATGATGTCCGTGGAAAATACGCCCACTTCTCGCCACTCTGGAAGTTCACTGATCAGTTTTCTACGCAATACCAGAACGGTGGCGAGGCTGTTGATGCCCTGCCATATCAGAAACCACTCTACAGTCGGTGAAACAATCCATAAAACCAACGCCGCGCCGGCGGCACGCGTGGTGGCGAATACAGAACTTATCGAGTTCAGTGTGACGTGTTTTTGAAGTCCGATGAGGCCGCCATAGTAAAGCCCGATAGGGAACTGTAACAGCAGTGCAATCCCCATTATTCTCAGCGAACGCGTGGCCGATTCAACGTTGTCCGCATTGACGGTGAGCCAGTGGTCAGCTATCAGTGGGGCCAGCAGTGTGATGCATGCACCGAGCGCGATTGCGACAGACCAGAAGATACATTCCACGCTTTTAATGGTCAGTACTATCTTTTGTTTTTGGGCTGTAGAGGCGGCTTCATAAGTGGATGCCTCTCGCGATGCCACGGCCCCAAATCCGCCGTCAAACATCGTCATGGCTGACGAAAGAATGATGAAAAATCCAACCAGCCCGTAACCTTCTACACCAATGAACTTAAGGTAGAGTGGAACAAAGCAGATACCCATCAGGGCGATCCAGCCTTGCCCTACAAAGTTGGCGGAGATATTTTTAAATAGGCCACTCATTCGCCGGGGTCCTCAACGTGCCCGCTCAATAGGCAGGGTCCATGCGGGGTATCAATGAAATCGAAATAAGGTTTCGATTGAGTGAGCAACGTACTCTTTGACGGTATGACCCTAAACAGAGCAAGTAATAAAATCGTGTATTTCATTATAGAAAAAGATGTGCTGACGTGACGCAGGGAACGAGGATATGGCGGGTCTCGGGAGGGCGTGTGCCCAATCCGTTCGCCAACATTGCTGCCGTCATGGGAAACCTCTCCTGCAAGCGCCTTTGAAACCCGCTCAATCAACTGGTGGGTGGGGGCGAAGACCCATATGGCACGAGTGCTACAGCAGAATTGGCAGGCGGGGAGACTAGCATAGACTCTTGAATTTACATATTAAAAAGCGCCATTTATGTGGCGCTGCAGCCGCCCGATCCCAGGACCAAGAGGATTTTCTGAGGTTGCGTGGATCGATGCGTTCGACGACAAGCCGGGCGCTCGCGCAGAACCTGTGGTACAGGCTTTCGCATGCACTTTCAAACCTGTGGCGTGCCATAGATGCCCTGTCTGCCCATTGCTTGTAGCGCTCAATATCGTATTGATCAATGTATACGCGATGTACAGTGCTACGAAACGCGTCCAGGCACGCTCGGAACCTGCGGAGTAAGGGCTTCAAGTGGTACTCTACGCCCCTTGCGAAGTGATGACGCGAGCGCGCAAAGTCGGGCCTCGCTGTGAACCCTGCTAAGTGCGGGGCTTTGGGCGTTGTAGACGCGCAGTTTGCTCGGCGTTTGAAGACTGGCGACGCGAGTACCTGAGCATGTTCAAACTTATCGGGAATTTCACCTGGGTCTTGCTGGTTGCTCCCTTTATTGCGAGCGACAGCGATTCGTGCAGGCGTGTGTAGAAAAATTGTGGAGCAACATGTTGATGTGTCTAGGCGGTTGGAGAATGCGGATTGAGTCATAAGAAAACATTCTTCGTGACCGGAGCAAGTGGCTTTGTCGGGGCTGCGCTTGTAGAGCGTCTTGCGTCGAATGCTGATTGTCAGGTGCTTGCACTCGTACGTCGTGACGATGTGGTATTGCCTTTGGGGGCGACCAGGGTGCGCGTGGGTGAAGACTACCTTGCCTCGGAGGACCTGCCTCTCACCGGTGTTGATGTGCTGGTTCACTGTGCGGCCCGTGTTCACGTGATGTCCGATGCATCGAACGATCCGTATTCGGCCTATCGCCGGATCAATGTAGAAGGCACGTTGAGGTTGGCCGAGCAAGCCGCGCGGTCGGGGGTCAAGCGTTTCATTTTTATCAGTTCGATCAAAGTCAATGGCGAGGGTACCCGGCCAGGGGAAGCGTATACGGCAGATGATCCACCCGCCCCGGCTAGCCCATACGGCGTCTCCAAGATGGAGGCTGAGCAGCAACTTCAGTTGCTCGCTCAGCGGACCGGCATGGAGGTCGTTATTATTCGTCCCGTCCTCGTGTATGGCCCGGACGTGAGGGCGAACTTTCGCAGCATGATGGTATGGCTGAACAAAGGCATTGCCTTGCCGCTGGGGGCTATCCGCAGTCAGCGCAGCTTGGTGGCGCTGGATAACCTGGTGGACCTGATTGTGACGTGTCTTCAGCATCCCGCAGCGGCCAATCAGGTGTTTCTGGTGAGCGACGGTGAGGATATGTCGACCACGGAACTGTTGACCCGTATTGGGCTGGCATTGCACAAGCCTGCGCGGCTGATTCCTGTTCCCGCGGCCCTGCTGCGCTGGGGCATGTTCCTGATCGGGCGCAGAGGAATGGGGCAGCGCCTGTGTGGCTCTCTACAGGTTGATATCCAAAAAACGCGTGAGCTCCTGGGATGGACACCGCCTACATCCGTGACGGTCGCTTTACGCAAGACGGCAGAGCATTTTCAGGGGAGTTTGAAGTAGTGGTGTGTGTGAATATGAACCCGACAGGGAGCCGTTGATGAACCACTTACTTTGGCTCGTGCCGATTGTCGCCGTCCTTGCAGGTGTATTGACTTGGTTATTGCGCGGTTATGCACTGTCCCGAAGCCTGATTGACGTACCCAACGCACGCAGCTCTCACTCGGTGCCCACGCCCAGGGGCGGCGGTGTCGCGATTGTTGTGAGTTTTCTCGTCGCGCTGCCCCTGTTGTTCGTGAGTGGGGCGGTTTCTCCCGCCCTCACCTGGGCACTCATGGGGGGCGGTGCAGCGGTCGCGGTGCTGGGCTTTCTCGACGATCATGGTCACATTGCCGCACGTTGGCGTTTATTGGGACACTTCAGTGCCGCCTCATGGGCACTCTTCTGGATCGGCGGTTTACCCGCTGTGAGCTTGCCGGGCATTACCACCGACCTCGGTTGGGTGGGCCATGTGGCCGCTGTTTTTTACCTGGTATGGGCACTCAACCTTTACAACTTCATGGACGGCATTGATGGGTTGGCGAGTATCGAGGCGATGTGCGTATGCCTCGGCGCCTGCCTGGTCTATTGGCTGGGCGGGTATGGGGCGGCTATCTGGGTGCCACTGTTATTAAGCATGGCAGTGCTGGGGTTTCTCTATTGGAATTTCCCTGCGGCAAGAATATTCATGGGCGATGCCGGCAGTGGTTTTCTCGGGTTCGCCCTTGGCGTGCTGTCGCTGACTGCGGCCTGGCAGAATGCCAATTTGCTGTGGGTCTGGTTGATTCTCTTGGGTGTGTTTATTGTCGATGCAACATTGACGTTGATCCGGCGATTGGTGCGGGGGGACAAAGTCTACGAAGCCCATCGCAGCCACGCCTACCAGTTCGCGTCTCGTGAAGTGGGCAGTCATTTGCCTGTGACGCTGTCGGTCCTGGCGATCAATGTGCTGTGGCTGACCCCCATCGCAATAGGCGTCGGTGTTTTGGGTTTGAATGGCCTGCTGGGATTGGTTATCGCTTATACGCCATTGGTCGTTTTAGCCATCAAGTACAAAGCCGGTGAGCTGGAAACCTGATGTTATTTTTGCAGTAAACGCGTTATAGAGGCGGTGAGCGTTTAGCCGCGAGTAAAGGAGCTGCACAGGTGTTTGAAGGGTTTATGGGTACCATCCGGTCATGTCTACTGGGCCTTCCTCGGCGAAGGAAGCGCTTTCTGCAAGTCATCACAGACGTTCTCCTGGTCTGGCTGGCATTGTGGATGGCGTTTGTCGTTCGCCTAGGTGTGGACGATATGATCAACCCTGTGGCGCAACACTTCTGGCTGTTTTTGAGTGCGCCAGTGGTGGCTATTCCGCTTTTTGTGCGTTTCGGAATGTACCGCGCCGTGATGCGTTATTTCGGTAACGATGCGTTGATCGTGATAATCAAGGCGGTCAGCCTGTCCTCTCTGATTCTGGGGGTCGTGGTTTACCTGTACAGCAATCATCAGGCCGTCGTACCTCGTTCTATTATTTTCAACTATTGGTGGCTGAGCGTGATAATGGTCGGCGGATTGCGGCTGGCCATGCGCCAGTACTTCCTCGGCGATTGGTTCACGGCTGCGCAGCATGTGCCATTCACCAGCCGGGAAGACGGTTTGCCGCGAGTTGCAATTTACGGTGCAGGCGCCGCAGGCAACCAACTGGTCGCTGCTTTGCGCATGGGCCGCGTCATGCGCCCGGTTGCGTTTATCGATGACGATGATGGTATTTCTGACCGCGTCATTTCAGGGTTGCAGGTTTATAAGCCCAAACATATCCAGCGGATGATCGAAGCCACTGGCGCACAGGAAATCCTTCTGGCCATACCGTCTTCCAACAGAGGCCGTCGACGCGAGATCTTGGGGTTTCTGGAAGGTTTTCCGTTGCATGTACGCAGCGTGCCGGGGTTTATGGACCTTGCCAGCGGGCGGGTCAAGGTAGATGACATCCAAGAAGTTGATATCGCTGATTTGCTTGGGCGCGATACCGTTCCCGCGCAATCCGAACTGCTGGAACATTGCATCATGCGACGAAGCGTTCTGGTGACGGGGGCCGGAGGTTCGATAGGCGCTGAATTGTGCCGCCAGATATTGACGTTGAATCCGACGACGTTGTTACTGTTTGAACACAGTGAGTTCAATCTTTACAGCATTATGTCTGAGCTTGAACAGCGCATCGCCCGAGAGTCGCTATCGGTTAGACTGCTCCCTATCCTGGGATCGGTACGTAACCCGAACAAACTGCTGGATGTCATGAAAACCTGGCGGGTAGACACCGTGTATCACGCGGCTGCCTATAAGCATGTGCCGATGGTCGAACACAATATCGCCGAAGGCGTACTGAACAACGTGATCGGCACACTCAATACCGCACAGGCTGCTCTCCAAGCCGGCGTTTCCAACTTCGTGCTCATCTCGACCGACAAGGCTGTACGTCCCACCAATGTCATGGGCAGTACCAAGCGCCTTGCCGAGTTGACCCTTCAAGCGCTGAGCCGGGAGCTGGCGCCTGTGCTGTTTGATGATAAAACGAACATTTCCCGCGTCAATAAAACCCGGTTCACCATGGTCCGGTTCGGTAATGTACTGGGCTCTTCCGGTTCGGTTATCCCGTTGTTTCACAAGCAAATCAAGTCGGGTGGGCCTATCACGGTGACTCATCCGAAAATCACCCGCTACTTCATGACCATTCCCGAAGCCGCACAGTTGGTGATTCAGGCGGGCTCAATGGGCCAGGGCGGCGATGTATTCGTCCTGGACATGGGGGAGCCGGTGAAGATCGTAGAATTGGCCGAAAGAATGATTCATCTCTCGGGCTTGAGCGTGCGCTCCGATAGAAATCCCCAAGGCGACATCGCCATCGAATTCACCGGCCTACGCCCCGGTGAAAAGCTTTACGAAGAGTTACTGATCGGCGACAACGTTGTCGCTACACGACACCCCATGATCATGAGCGCCAACGAAGATCATTTATCCTGGGATGTGCTCAAAGACAAGCTGACGGAGCTGCTGGCCGCGGTGGAACAAGATGAATACACCCGCGTCCGCCAACTCCTGCGCGACACTGTAAGCGGCTACTCCCCTGACGGAGAAATCGTCGACTGGATCTACCAGCAACGTCGCTTGGAACCCTGATTTAACACTCTGTTACGCAAGCATTTTTGACGAATCCCCAACATCACCTAAGTTTGAAAAGCAGCTTCGGAAAAGCTGCTTTTCCCTCAACGATGTCAAGGAGCGTCACCCATGCAGAAAACCTACATTTCTTCGCTGATCTTCGCCTTCCTCACAACCCTCTCCGTCGCCGCCACCGCAGCGCCGTCCATCAAGCCAGAAGCCCCAACCCCTGTCACCGCGCAGATGACTCAGGTCGAGCAGTCCGCCAAGGTCAACCTGAACGCCGCCGACGCCGAGACCCTGCGTCGGGATCTGTTCGGCATTGGCGCGGCCAAAGCCAAGGCGATCATCGCCTACCGCGAAAGCAATGGTCCGTTCACGGCGGTGGATGAGTTGTTGGAAGTGAAGGGGATCGGCAAGGCGTTGCTGGAGAAGAACCGCGACAGGTTGGTGATCAACTAAACGTCCAAGAGGCCGGTCATTGATCGGCCTCTTTCTCCTGCAGATTTTGCGTTTTCAGGTTCTCCCGTACTACTTCCATGATCCGTCTTGCCAATTGTGGATCTTCAACACTCCTGGCCAAGACCAATGCGCCTACCAGTGTCGACATCATCATCAGACTTTCTGCGTCGCAACGTCCCGCGCCCAGTGCCGTTTCAATTTGCTTGAGCCTTGCGTCGAGCACGTGGTCGGTGGTTGCACTGGGTTGGCCTCTCAAGCCCAGTTCGGAAGACATAGTTGGCAACGGGCAGCCCTGGTCCGGTGAGGTCAGGTGCCATTCCGACAGGTAGCTGTCGATAAACGCGTCCAGCGGCCGTTCCTGGCTGAACAGCATGTCGCAATGGGCATCCAGGTCGGCCGCCGCAGCCTGTAGCGCTTTTTCCACCAGCTCTTTCTTGGACCTGAAGTGCGCGTAGAAGCCGCCATGGGTCAGGTTGAGCGCTTTCATCAGCGGCTGCAGGCCGGTGGCGTCGATGCCGTCACGGCGAAAGCGGGCTGACGCTTCCTTGATGATGCGTTGGTGGGTCTGGGCTTTGTGGTCTTGGGAATAACGCATAGGGCGGCCTCGGTGACAGGCTGGCATTTTAACCAACCTGAACTTTTTTACACGGTTGGCGAAGCTAAGGTGTTGGCATGAAAAGTGATTACCTCTACGCAAAAGATTGTTCAACAATCGTGAGGGAATGATGACTCCCAGTTTGTCTTTAGCCGACCAGATTGCCTTGGAGCTGCGCGCCGACATTATCGGCGGGCGGTTATTGCCAGGTATGGCATTGGTCGAGGTGGATCTGGTCCGGGCCTACAGTGCGTCGCGCAACACCATTCGCGAAGCCCTGCACCGTTTGGGTCAGGAAGGGCTGACCCGTCACGTGCGCAACAAGGGTGTGATGGTCCGGCGACTGCAGCGGGAGGAGGTTCGCGACCTGTTTGTCGTGCGCCGCACCCTCGAATTGCAGGCGATCGCCGACAGCAGCGCGTTGACGGATGAACAATCTGAACGCATGCAAAACGCCATCGACGCCACCACCCTGGCCCGTGAGCGCGAAGACTGGCGCGCCGTGGCCACCCACAGTTTGTTGTTCCATCAGCACATTGTCGGGTTGATGCGCAGCCCGTTGTTCGATGAGTTTTTCGCCCAGGTCATCGCCCAATTACGCTTGGTGTTTTGCGCGGCGCTCGATGAGCAGCGATTCCAGTCGCCCTGGCTGGAACGTGACCGCGAGATTTACACGTTACTGGTCCAGCCGAATAAAGCCGCGGCAGGGGAGGCGATGAGCCTGTACCTGGAGGATTCCGAACGCATCTCGTTGGCTCTTTTTACCCACCCCTGATTGAGGATCTGCACCATGTATAAAGACTATCCGGCCGCTTATCAGGTCAGCAAAGGCTCGGCGTTGCAGGTCGATACGGCGTTTTACGAGCGTATTCGTGACCGGGCGGATCAGCGCACGTTGATCGAACAGTTTGAAGTGCCGATTCGCACGGGCAGGGCGTGGAAGGTGCCGGCCGGGCATGTGTTTCGTGTCACCACGCCGGTGGGGCCGCAGGTGGGTGACTTTAACGTATGGAATGCCAATGACCCTCGCGAACGTCTTTGGGCGGCGCGCACCCGCCAATTGCAGGGCGCTCATGTCAGCACCCATGACCGCTTGTGGTCGAACCTGCCGTTTTTGCGGCCTTTGGTTACGATCACTGATGACAGCCTGGCCGGCTACGGTATCGACGAGCACGGCGGACGCTTGCATGACTTGCTTGGCACGCGTTGTGACCCTTACGTGAACCGCATGCTGACGGGGGAGGATTTCCATCACCACTGCCACTCCAACCTGACGCGTGCGGTGTTGCCCCACGGTCTGACGGAATTCGACGTGCATGACGTGTTGAATATTTTCCAGTGCACCGGTCTCAATCACGACGACATGTATTTCATGAAGGCGTGTCCTGCACAGAAGGGCGATTACCTGGAGTTTTTTGCCGAAATTGATTTGCTGTGTGCGCTGTCGACCTGCCCGGGTGGGGATTTGTCACTGCCGATGTGGGGCCCGGATGCGCAGGATCCACTGACGGTGTGTCGTCCGCTGGGTGTCGAGATCTATCAGTTGGAGGATGAGTTACTGAATGGCTGGAGCCAGCCAGAGCGTGCTGCCTACAAGGGGCAGCACGGGTTGCAGATTGCCAAGGCGGATTGGGAGTAATCGATCCTAGCGATCCTGTGAATCCTTGGCATCCGCCTGGGCATTGCGCTCGGCCACGCGTTTGCGTTGCTCGTCGGTGAGCTCCACTTTGTTGGCGCTGTCTCGCAGCATCATCAGCCCCCCGACGATCGACCCGATCGCGACCACCATAATCAACCACGCATACCACGGCATAAGGCTCTCCTTGAGGCAGATTGCCGTGGGAGAATTTTCCCACGGCAATAGCTGCTTTGAGTAACGGGCTTTCTGAGTAGTTCAGTGTAGGCCCGTTCTGCCTCGTAAACCTTAGAGCCCGGTCAACATTGCATCTGCCGGCGCATCGGCACGGTCTTGCGCGGTCAGTTGGAAGTACACAAAACCTACCACCATGAAGCCCAGGAAGATCAACCCGATCAGCGTGTTGAACCACGCCATGGCCACCAGGCACACCACCGCCAATACCAACGCAATGCCTGGCACGATCGGATAACCCGGCGCGCGGAAGGTGCGTTCCAGCAGCGGTTCGGTCTTACGCAATTTGAACAGGCTGAGCATGCTCATGATGTACATGACGATCGCGCCGAACACTGCCATGGTGATCATCGCTGCAGTCAGGGTCATGCCGCCTAGGTTGATCAGGCCGTCGCTGTAGATAGCGGCGATGCCGACCACGCCGCCAGCGATGATCGCCCGGTGTGGTGTCTGAAAACGCGACAGTTTGGCGAGGAATGACGGCAGGTAGCCGGCGCGGGCCAAGGCGAAGAATTGGCGCGAGTAGCCCAGGATAATGCCGTGGAAACTCGCCACCAGGCCGAACAGGCCGATCCACACCAGCATGTGCAACCAGCCCGAGCTTTCGCCGACCACGGTTTTCATGGCCTGTGGCAACGGGTCGTTGATGTTCGACAGGGTGCGCCAATCGCCCACGCCACCCGCGAAGAACATCACGCCCATGGCCAGGATCACCAGGGTCAGGATGCCGCTGATGTAGGCCTTTGGAATCGTGCGCTTCGGATCTTTCGCTTCTTCAGCCGCCATGGCTGCGCCTTCGATGGCGAGGAAGAACCAGATGGCGAAGGGAATCGCGGCAAACATGCCCGCAATTGCCGGAGCCCCAAACGTGTCGGAACCGGCCCAACCGTTCAGGGCGAAGTTACTGAAGCTGAAGGCCGGCGCGACCACGCCCATAAACACCAGCAACTCGGCGACGGCGAGCACGCACACCACCAGTTCAAAGGTCGCGGCGAGCTTCACGCCAAGGATGTTCAAGCCCATGAACACGATATACGCACCGACAGCTGCGTGTTTGGGGTCCAGCGCTGGAAACTGCACATTCAGATAAGCGCCGATGGCCAAGGCAATGGCAGGTGGCGCGAAGACAAATTCGATCAGTGTGGCAAGGCCGGCGATCAAACCGCCTTTCTCTCCAAACGCCCGACGGCTGTAGGCAAATGGCCCGCCAGCATGGGGAATTGCGGTGGTCAGCTCGGTGAAACTGAAGATAAAGCAGGTGTACATCGCGGCGACCATCAACGAGGTCACCAGAAAGCCCAAAGTCCCGGCCACGCCCCAGCCATAGCTCCAGCCGAAGTATTCCCCGGAGATCACCAGCCCGACGGCAATGCCCCATAAATGCAGGGTGCCTAGGGTGGGTTTGAGTTGTGTGTTCATTGTGTTGCTCCCTGAACGGTTTGGAATGATTCAAGGTGTTGCAGCGGCCATGCCAGCCTGAGAATCATTGTCGTAAAGGCGCGCAACTGTCGTCTGGGGGATGGTTTGGCGTTTGAAACTTTGCCTTGTTGCACCAGATAAGTGCGGGGGGGACTGTGCCGACGCTATCGGGGGCAAGCCTCCTCCCACATTTTTACCGGTATATGTAGGGCCAAGTGTGAGAGGGGGCTTGCCCCCGATGAGACCCTCCCAGCCACCACAGACCCCTCTGTAAACCCCGCATAAACTCACTCTTTACGCCGTCTTTACGCCCCGCCTGCACCCTCGCTCTCGTTCCTTTACACCACTCCTGCGGACAATTGCGCCACACGCGGCACTCGCCGCTGAACGGAGAGACTTCCATGAGCGTTCTGGACGGGGTGTCACTGCTATTGGCCGTGGCGCTGTTCATTTATCTGCTGGTTGCGCTGCTACGCGCGGATCGGAACTAGGAGCTGGCCATGCACAGTTATGACTATTGGCTGATCATTGCCTTCTTTGCCGTGGTACTGGTGCCGGCCCCCTTCCTGGGGCGGTTCTACTACAAGGTGATGGAGGGCCAGCGCACGTGGCTGACTCCGGTCCTGGGGCCTGTCGAAAAAGCCTGCTATCGCCTGTCGGGTGTCGACGCGCAGCAGGAGCAGAGCTGGCAGAAATACATGCTGGCCTTGCTCGCATTCAACCTCGCGGGTTTCCTGCTGCTTTTCGCGATCCTGGTGTTCCAGGACTATCTCCCACTTAACCCGCAGAAATTGCCGGGGCAGGAGTGGACGCTGGCGTTCAACACCGCGGTCAGTTTCATGACCAATACCAACTGGCAGTCCTACAGCGGCGAGGCGTCACTGAGCTACCTCAGCCAGATGGCCGGCCTGACCGTGCAGAACTTCGTCAGTGCGGCGACCGGTCTGGCAGTCCTGGTCGCGTTGTGCCGTGGGATCGGTCGCAAGTCGGCCCAGACATTGGGTAACTTCTGGGTTGATATGACCCGCGCTACCCTCTACGGCCTGTTGCCGCTGTGCCTGGTGCTGGCGTTGTTCCTGGTGTGGCAGGGCGTGCCACAGACTTTCGCCCATTACGTCGATGCCGTGACGCTGCAAGGCGTGGATCAGGTCATCCCCCTCGGCCCGGCGGCCAGTCAGATTGCGATCAAGCAACTGGGCACCAACGGTGGCGGCTTCTTTGGGGTCAACTCGGCGCATCCGTTTGAAGACCCGACCGCGTGGGCCAACCTGTTTGAGGTGGCGTCCATCATTCTGATCCCGGTGGCGCTGGTCTTCACCTTCGGTCACTACGTCAAAGACCTGCGCCAGAGCCGCGCGATCCTTGGCTGCATGCTGGCGTTGTTCCTGATCGGCGGCGCGACGTCTCTGTGGTCCGAGTACCAGCCCAATCCGACCCTGAACAACCCGGCCGTGGAGCAAACCGCACCGCTGGAAGGCAAGGAAACGCGCTTCGGTACCACCGGCACGGTGCTGTGGTCGGTGACCACTACCGCGGCGTCCAACGGTTCGGTCAACGGCATGCAGGACAGCCTCAGCCCCCTCAGCGGGATGGTGGCGCTGGTCAACATGATGGTCGGTGAGGTTATCTTCGGCGGCGTTGGCGCCGGCATGTACGGCATGTTGCTCAACGTGTTGATCGCGGTGTTCCTCGCCGGCTTGATGATCGGTCGCACCCCGGAATACCTCGGCAAGAAGCTACAGGCCAAGGAAGTGCAACTGCTCGTCGTGACCTTGTTGGTGATGCCGGTTGGCGTGCTCGTGCTCGGTGCCATTGCCGCCAGCCTGCCAGGTCCGGCCGGCGCCATCAGCAACCCGGGCCCCCACGGTTTCAGCCAGTTGCTCTACGCGTATACATCGGCCAGTGCCAACAACGGCTCGGCGTTTGCTGGCTTCAGCGCCAACACGCCGTTCCATAACCTGATGCTCGGCCTGGGCATGTTGATCGGCCGCTTTGGCTACATCCTCCCGGTACTGGCCCTGGCCGGCAGCCTGGCGATGAAAAAGAGCGCACCGATTGGCCAGAACAGCTTCCCCACCCACGGCCCGCTGTTCGTGACCCTGTTGACCGTCACCATCTTGCTGGTAGGGGGCCTGACTTTCCTGCCGACGCTGGCGCTGGGTCCTATCGCCGAACACTTGAGCATGGGCTTCTGAGAAGGGATATGAACATGAATATGCCTGCAAAAAACGCTGCCCCGGTCAAACCCCAGGAGCCTGCCAAAACCGCCATCTCTGCTCTGTGGCGCCCGGCGCTGGTCCAGGCGTTCGTCAAGCTTGACCCGCGCCAGCTGAAGCGCTCGCCGGTGATGCTGGTGGTCGAATTGACTGCGATCCTCACCACGGTGCTGTGCTTCGTGCCCGACACCACCGTGCCGACTTTCGTTGCCGTGCAGATCGCCGTGTGGCTGTGGTTCACCGTGCTGTTTGCCAACTTCGCCGAAGCCTTGGCCGAAGGGCGCGGCAAGGCGCGCGCCGACAGCCTCAAGGCCGGTAGCGAAGGCCTCAGCGCACGGCGCAAGGAAGCCGATGGCAGCTTCAAGGTCGTGCCCGCCACCAGCCTGCGCAAAGGCGATGTGGTGCGCGTTGCCGCCGGGGAGATGATCCCCGGTGACGGCGAGGTGATCGAAGGCATCGCGGCGGTGAACGAAGCGGCGATCACTGGCGAATCGGCTCCGGTGATCCGCGAGTCCGGCGGCGACCGCTCGGCCGTCACCGGTAACACGCGGCTGGTCTCGGACTGGCTGCTGATCCGCATCACCGCCAACCCCGGCGAGTCGACCCTGGACCGCATGATCGCGTTGGTGGAAGGCGCCAAGCGCCAGAAGACTCCCAATGAAGTTGCGCTGGATATCCTGCTGATCGGCCTGACGCTGATCTTCCTGTTGGTGGTCGTGACGCTGCAGCCGTTCGCCCACTTCGCCAATGGCAGCTTGCCTTTGGTGTTTCTGGTCGCACTGCTGGTGACGCTGATTCCTACGACCATTGGCGGCTTGTTGTCGGCCATCGGCATCGCCGGCATGGACCGCCTGGTACGCCTCAATGTGATCGCCAAGTCCGGCCGTGCCGTGGAAGCCGCGGGTGACGTGCATGTGTTGCTGCTGGACAAGACCGGCACCATCACCTTTGGTAATCGCCGCTGCGCAGCGGTGGTCGCGGCGCCTGGCGTCAGCGGCCGCGAGGTGGCCGAAGGCGCGCTGTTTGCGTCCCTGGCGGACGACACGGCGGAAGGCAAATCCATCGTTGAATACCTGCGCGCCTTGCACCCTCAGGCTGAGCCTGCGCCGGACGAGTTGACCGCCGTGCCGTTCAGCGCCGAAACCCGGCTATCCGGCGTTGACTGCCAAGGCCGCGTGTATCGCAAAGGCGCAGTGGATTCACTGCTGGCATTTATCGGCCAGCAGCGCCTTGACCTTGCCCCTGCGTTGTCGCGGGAAATCGACAAGATCGCCCAAAGCGGCGGCACCCCGTTGCTGGTGTGCGCCGATGGCAAGTTGCTCGGTGCGATTCATCTTAAGGACGTGGTCAAGCCCGGCATACGCGAACGTTTCGCCGAGTTGCGCAAACTGGGCATCCGCACCGTGATGGTTACCGGCGACAACCCGCTGACGGCTGCTGCGATTGCCGCTGAGGCGGGCGTGGATGATGTGCTGGCCGAAGCCACGCCAGAGAAAAAACTTGCACGTATACGTCATGAGCAGAACGACGGTCGTCTGGTGGCCATGTGCGGCGACGGCGCCAACGATGCACCGGCACTGGCCCAGGCCGACGTGGGCATGGCCATGAACGACGGCACCCAGGCAGCGCGTGAAGCCGCCAACATGGTCGACCTCGACAGCGACCCCACCAAGCTGCTGGATGTGGTGCAGATCGGCAAGGAATTGCTGGTGACCCGTGGCGCGCTGACCACCTTTTCCATCGCCAACGACGTGGCCAAATACTTCGCGATTCTGCCTGCGCTGTTTGCCTCGATCTATCCGCAACTGGGCGTGCTCAACGTCATGCACCTGCAGAGTCCGCAGAGCGCGATTCTGTCGGCCATTGTGTTTAACGCGCTGATTATCGTGGTGTTGATCCCGCTGGCATTGCGCGGTGTGCGCGTACAGGCGGCGAGTGCAGCGGCGTTGCTGCGGCGCAACCTGTTGATCTATGGCGTGGGTGGGTTGCTGGTGCCATTCGTGGGCATCAAGGCCATCGACATGCTGCTGACCGCGCTGCACCTGGTTTGAACTGGCTACCTTGGTTTGCCGATTTATTGAGGATTTGACTATGACTAACATGATCCGCCCGGCCCTGAGCCTGCTGGTCCTCATGACCCTGATCACCGGTGTGGCCTACCCACTCGTGGTCACCGGCGTGGCGCAAGTGGCCTTCCCCGACCAGGCCAACGGCAGCCTGGTGCGCGACGCCGGTGGCAAGGTGCGCGGCTCCAGCCTGATCGCCCAGGATTTTACCGGTGACAGCTGGTTCCACCCGCGCCCATCGGCGGGTGCTTTTGCGACCGTGTCGAGCAGCGCCAGTAACCTCGGCCCGAGTAACCCAGCGTTGGCTACCCGTGTATTCGATGACGCGAATAAACAGCGGGTGCCCAGTCAGGGGCCGGTGCCGTTGGCCTCGCTGACTACCTCTGGCAGCGGTCTTGATCCACACTTGCCACCTCAGGCGATTGCCTATCAACTGGCGCGGGTGGCGGCGGCGCGGAATGTGCCGGTGTCGACCTTGCAACGGCTGCTGGATGAGCACATCGAAAGCCCGTTGGTGGGGCCGCCGGTAGTGAATGTGCTGGCGCTGAACATGGCCCTGGAAAAGTTGTAGGCATTGAGACCACCGTCGGGGCAAGCCCCCTCCCACAGGGAAATGCATTCCAAATGTGGGAGTGGGCTTGCCCCCGATGGAGCCCTGAAAAACTTTATACAAACACCTGAAGGAACCCCCACGCATGAGCGACTCCGGCCGCGCCGACGCCCTGCTCGCCGATCTGCCCCGCAACGGCCGTGGCCGGCTCAAAGTTTTCCTCGGCGCCGCACCGGGCGTGGGCAAGACCTACGCCATGCTGCAGGCCGCCCACACCCAACTGCGCCAGGGCGTCAAGCTGGTCGCCGGCGTGGTGGAAACCCATGGCCGCGCCGAGACCGAAGCCTTGCTCAGCGGCCTGCCACAGCAACCGTTGCTGCGCAGCGAATACCGCGGCGTGATGCTCGAAGAAATGGACCTCGACGGCCTGCTCGCCACCAAACCCAAGCTGGTGCTGGTGGACGAACTGGCCCACAGCAACGCCCCGGGCAGCCGTCATGAGAAGCGCTGGCAAGACATTCAGGAACTGCTTGCCGCCGGCATCAACGTGTTTACCACGGTCAACGTCCAGCATCTGGAAAGCCTTAATGACCAAGTGCGCGGCATTACCGGCGTGCACGTGCGTGAAACCCTGCCCGACTGGGTGCTGCAAGAAGCCGACGAACTGCTGCTGATCGACCTGCCATCCCGCGAGCTGCTGGAGCGTCTGCGCGACGGCAAAGTCTACGTCCCGGAACAGGCCCGAGCGGCCATCGATGCGTTTTTCACCCAGACCAACCTGATGGCCCTGCGCGAGCTGGCGATGCAGACCGCTGCCGCCCATGTAGACGACGACTTGGCCCAGGGCTATCGCCAGCTTGGTCAAGCGGCACCGGCGGTGCGCGGTCGTTTGCTGGTGGGTGTGGACGGTGATGCCCAGGCTGAACGCCTGGTACGGCATGCGAGTCGGGTGGCACAGCGTCGGCACTTGCCGTGGAGCCTGGTGCATGTCGATAACGGCCGCGCACGGGATGAACAGTCGCGTCTGCGCCTGCAAAACGCCCAGCAATTGGCCGAGCGTCTCGGCGGCGAAGTCGTGTTGCTACGGGCTGGGGAGGTGGCCAAGACGTTGATCCAGCACGCCGCCGAACGCCGCGCCAGCCTGGTGTTGGTCGGGCAGTCGCGGATGCGCTGGCGCCGTCGCCTGTTTGGTGGTGGCCTGGCGGCGCGTCTGTTGCGCAATGCGCGGGGCCTGGAAATCAACGTGCTCGACAGAGACGACATTCCCGCACCGCCGCGTATGCCGCAGGTGCGCGGGCTGGTGTGGTTCGATTACGCCTTGGCGGTGCTCGCAACGCTGGTGGCTGCGGGCGTGGCCTGGGCGGTGTCCAGTGTGTTGCCGTTGCCGAATATCTCGTTGGTGTTCCTCGCCGCCGTCTTGCTGGTGGCGGTGCGCAGTAGCCTGGGGCCATCCCTGGTGTGCGCGGCGTTGTCATTTCTGACCTACGACTTCCTGTTTATTCCGCCGAATTTTTCCTTCTCCATCCAGCGCGAAGAAGATGTGCTGACCCTGCTGTTCTTCCTGCTGATGGCGGCGCTCACCGGCAACCTCGCGGCGCGCCAGCGTCGACAATTGCAGGCATTGCGCGACACTCAGGAAGAAACCAGCGAGCTGCTCGACCTGTCACGCAAACTCACGGCCGCCACCGATCGCCAGGCGGTGGTCAGCGCGGCGGCCCATCACCTGGAAGGCTGGAGCGATCTGGACCTGTGCCTGGTCAATCGCGACGGTCAGGGCGGCTGGAAGGTCGAGACCGGCGGCCCGCTGACCCTCAGCGAAGCCGAACGCGCCGCGGCCGACTGGGCCTGGCAACATGACCAGCCCGCTGGCATGGGCACCGGCACCTTGCCGTTTGGGCGCTGGTGGTGGTGGCCATTGTCGGGCGAGGAGGGTCCGCTGGGCTTGCTGGGTGTCAGTGCCAAACCGGGCCAGGCGTTGAGTGGTCAACGCCGCCGCCTGCTCACCGCGTTGAGCCAGCCGCTGGCCCAGGCCCTGGCCCGTGCGCAGTTGGCGCAGGAGCTTGAATCCGCACGCCTGCACGGCGAAACCGAGCAACTGCGCAGTGCCTTGCTCGCGTCGGTGTCCCATGATCTGCGCACGCCGCTGACGTCCATGCGCGGCAGTATCGACAGCCTGTTGGCGTTGGGTGAAGCCATCCCCTTGGAGGACCGTCGCGAATTACTCGAAGGCACGCGCGATGAAGCCGAGCGCCTCGATCGTTATATCCAGAACCTGCTGGACATGACGCGCCTGGGCCATGGCGCGCTCAAACTGGCGCGGGATTGGGTGTCGCCGGGCGATATCGTCGGCAGTGCCCTCGGCCGTTTACGTGCGGTGCTGGCGCCGTTGCAGGTGAGCACCGAGGTGCCGCCTGAGCTGCCATTGCTGTATGTGCATGCGGCCTTGATCGAGCAGGCGCTGGTCAATGTGCTGGAGAACGCCGCACGCTTTTCACCTCTTCAGGGGCGTTTGCAATTGAGTGCCGGGGTGTCGGATAACCAACTGCTTTTCGCGGTGGCCGATGAGGGGCCGGGTATTCCCGAAGACGAGCGTGCGAAAATTTTCGATATGTTCTACACCGCCGCACGCGGTGATCGGGGCGGGCAGGGCACCGGCCTCGGCTTGGCGATCTGCCAGGGCATGGTCGGGGCGCACGGAGGGCATATCCGCGTGGCCGATGGCATTGAAGGGCGCGGCACCTGCATCACCTTGTTTTTGCCATTGCCGACACAGCCTGGCCTGGAGCCTGAGTCGTGAGCTACCCTCTTTTCTCCACGGATTTTGATGGAACACCATGAGCCAGACCGCGACGATTTTGGTCATTGATGACGAACCACAGATCCGCAAGTTCTTGCGCATCAGCCTGGCCTCCCAGGGCTACAAAGTGATCGAGGCCGGTACCGGTAACGAAGGCCTGGCCCAGGCGGCATTGAGCAAGCCGGACTTGCTGGTGCTCGACCTCGGCCTGCCGGACATGGACGGCCAGCAGGTGCTGCGGGAGTTTCGTGAGTGGTCGACGGTGCCGGTATTGGTGCTGTCGGTGCGCGCCAGCGAAGGGCAAAAGGTCGAAGCCCTCGACGGCGGCGCCAATGACTATGTGACCAAGCCTTTTGGTATCCAGGAATTTCTCGCCAGGGTTCGCGCGCTGCTGCGCCAGGCACCTGCAGGCGAAGCGCAGGAAGCAGCATTGAGTTTCGGCCCGCTGACGGTCGATCTGGCCTATCGCCGCGTACTGCTGGACGGCGCTGAAGTGGCGCTGACCCGTAAGGAATATGCCGTGCTGGCGCAGTTGGCACGGCATCCAGGGCGGGTGATTACTCAGCAGCAATTGCTCAAGGATATCTGGGGGCCGACCCATACCGAGGACAGTCACTATCTAAGGATTGTGGTGGGCCATCTGCGCCAGAAACTAGCGGATGATCCGACTCAGCCACGTTTTATCGTGACCGAGGCGGGGGTGGGGTATCGGTTGTTGGGGGCTTGAGCCTGAAGAGGTGTGTTATCTGATCCATCGCCATCGCGGGCAACAGCGAAGTACTCAGGACTGCTCACTCTCATAGCGGTCCAACGTGTCGCTGGCTATTTCCCGGCCCAACGCGATCAACTCCGGCGCCTTGTAGAACTCGAAAAACCGGCACACCCGCTTCGGCACGTTGATCAACACGTCCGGCGGATAGCCTGCAATCTTGTACTGGGCCAATGACGTCTGCATCACCTCGAAACTCTGGTTGATCAGGTCCAGCAACGACGCTGGCCCCACATTATCGATGATGAACGATCCAGTGGCGGACTTCGGTGCGCCGGGTTTTTCCGGTGCGGCGGCGGGTTGTTGGGACTCGGGTTCAGCCGAATCCAGCCACGGGTTGATCTCGGCCGCCTGGGCCTGCAAGGCCTCCTGCTCCAGCTTCATCAACTGCTCGGCCTGCTTGCGGCGAAACGGCAGGTGCGAGCCCAGTGATTTCGCCAGGCTGTTGAAGCGGCTCTTGAAGGCCGGCGGCCGCTGGATCACCGGCAAGTGGTAGTGCTTCTGGTTGGTGGCGTTGAGGTTGACCGCGATGATCAAGTCGCAATGGCTCGACACCACCGGCACGATGGGTAGCGGGTTGAGCAGGCCGCCGTCCACCAGCATGCGGTTGCCTTGCATCACGGGGGTGAACAGGCTGGGAATTGCCGCCGAGGCGCGCATGGCCTGGTGCAGGCAGCCTTCCTGGAACCAGATTTCCTGCTGGTTGGTGAGGTCGGTGGCCACGGCTGTGTAGGGGATGCGCAGCTCTTCGATGTTGATCTCGCCGACGATCTTGCGGATCTGGCCGAAGACCTTCTCGCCACGAATCGCACCGAGGCGAAAACTCACGTCCACCAGGCGCAGCACGTCGAGGTAGTCAAGGCTTTCGATCCAGTTTCGATACTCGTCCAGCTTGCCTGCAGCATAGATTCCACCCACCACCGCGCCCATGGAGCAGCCGGCAATACAGGCAATGTCATAGCCGCGTCGTTCGATTTCTTCGATCACTCCGATATGGGCATAACCCCGGGCTCCGCCCGAGCCCAGCACCAATGCAACACGTTTTTTCATGGTCCATATCCTTTGATCGGCAGGTAGCCACAATGCACCCATTGAGGGGGCTGCTTCAATCTTCGCTAAGCGGCGTAATATTTTTCCAGAGTAGCGACTAGGCTCGGGTATGCTCTGGCAATAGGTACTATCGATTTCAGGCTAAGGACAAGGCACTTTTTGTTGTAGGTAACGTCTACAACCGTACGACTGTTTTTCTTTATTTTGAGGTGTCATCGATGAAAGCCTGGATGTGTGTGCCTGTGATTCTGTTGGCCCTGGCCGGTTGTGCCGGCAAAACCGCTTACCGCGACAGTTGCGGTGCGCAATTGGACGCTGCCTGGAAAGAGCTCGACCTGGCCAAGGCCGAAGGCTTCGCCGGTACCGTCAGCTATTCCAAGGCGTTGTCCCTGTTGACCGGTGCCAAGACTCAGCAGCAGTTTGAAGCGTTTGAAGGCTGCTCCAACAAGGCTGAAAAGGCACGGTTCTATATTCGTGAGTCGCGCGCCGGGCGTTGAGCCGTCGGCAGAAAGTAGGATTTTTCATCAAGAAGTGAGGGCAGGATGTCAGCGTTGGTCGATCAGTTAGTCGCTCAGGTCATTGGCCTGGAAGTAGGGTTACTGAGCTGCCAGGCTCGCCTCGCTGCCGTCACCGACGACGAAGCGCTGCATGACTTGCGCACCACGGTGCGGCGCCTGCGTAGTCTGTTGCGGCCCTTGCGCGGGTTGCCGGGCGTCGAACAGCTTGAGCTGGCCGCCAGCAGTGTCGGCCAATTGACCACCCCACTGCGTGATCGTGAGGTGCTGGCCGCCTATCTGCACCAGCATGGTCATCACGACGCGGCG
This sequence comes from Pseudomonas arvensis, assembly GCF_056688935.1. NCBI lineage: Bacteria > Pseudomonadati > Pseudomonadota > Gammaproteobacteria > Pseudomonadales > Pseudomonadaceae > Pseudomonas > Pseudomonas arvensis. Next base: position 1,782,877 of record NZ_CP162038.1, read on the forward strand.
GATCGGCGTCTGCGCCTGCAGCCCGATGCTTATCGCCAGGTAGCGCAAAGTCCGGAGTTGGCGCACTTGCTGCAGATTCTGGATGCCTTCCCACGCTTTATTCGCGCCTCCCAGCATCAGAAATTGCTCAAGGGCGTGCGCTCGCGGATCGAGAAGCGCCTGGCCAAGCAATGGCATACCCTCGGTGAAGCCCTCAAGGATCCTGGCCATGATCGCCACCGTCTGCGGCTGTTGATCAAGCGCGTGCGTTATGCCGCCGAGGCCTATCCCGAATTGGACAAGTTGCCCGCCAACGCCATGTCGCGCCTGAAGAAAGCCCAAGGTGCCCTGGGCGATTGGCACGACTGCTGGCAGTGGCTGGCCCAGGCTGAACACCAGGCCGATCTGCAACCTTGTGTGGCGGTATGGCACAAAACCATGGCCAAAGCCGAGGGGCAGGCGGATCGGGTGCTGGATAAGCTCAGCTCCGATTGCTTCTGAATCGGTCCGGCTTTTGGCCGGAATAGGCGCTGTACCTCACCCCCACGATGGTTAAGATCCCTCATCTGTTTCCTTTGACCTGAGGTTGCCATGCGCTTTAGTGACTTGCTCGACGCTGCCCGTAGCCACCCGCTGGATGTCACCATTCCTGCTGAATGGGCACAAGGTCGCGCGACGTTTGGCGGCCTGGTTGCCGCTTTGCAATACGAAGCCCTGCGCGCCCAGGTGCCTGCGGATCGACCGTTGCGCTCGTTGGCAATCACCTTCGTTGGCCCGGTGGCGCCCGACGTCCCTGCCAGCTATCAAGTCGAAGTGTTGCGCGAAGGCAAGGCGGTCAGCCAATTGCTCGGCCGGGTCATGCAGAACGGTGAAGTGGCGACGCTGGTACAGGCCAGCTTCGGCGCTTCCCGTGAATCAGTCATTGATGTGGCAAGCGAAGCACCGCCAGCGTTCAAACACTGGGACGAGTGCCAGGAGTTGCCCTATATCAAGGGCGTCACGCCTGAATTCATGCGGCACCTGGCAATGCGCTGGAGCGTCGGCGGCCTGCCATTTACCGGCAATAAGTCTCGCGACATGGGCGGCTGGGTTCGCTTGCGTGGGGATGTGAAAGAAGAGCCGCTGACCGAAGCGCATATCCTCGCCCTGGTCGACGCCTGGCCACCGGCCTTGCTCCCACACCTGAACAAACCGGCTCCGGGCAGCACCCTGACCTGGACCATCGAGTTCATCCAACCATTGCAGGATCTGACAACCCTCGATTGGTGCCAGTACTACGTCAACATCGAACACGCCCGCGACGGCTACGGCCACGCTGCCGCAGCGCTGTGGAGCCCCTCCGGCGCGTTGATCGCGATCAGCCGCCAGACCGTTGTAGTGTTCGCTTAAGCATCAGTGCCGATGGCGCTGCCGCCAGGCGCGCCACCAACCACCGCTCAACACAAAGCGCGGAAAGGTCACGAACTGCTCGACCACCAGGCGTTGCACTGCATCGTTGCGATCACTGAAAGGCTCGCTGGCCTGGGCTTCCAGACTATGACCATGACGCTGCAAACCCAGGCCGGCCAGGATGCCCACCACGCCAATAGCGAAACTGGCCAGGCTCAGGCTGAACACCCCGGAAACGATCAACAGAAACCCGACGATAAACAGTGGCACGGCGATCAGGTGCAAGGCCAAGTTGGTGGGGTGCTGGTGATTCTGCGGGTAGTTACGCCATTGCCAGGCGGGGAGATTGGGGTGCCGTTTGCCCATGATGGTGAGTCCTCTGTCCGTTGAAATAACTTGGATGGAGTTTAGGCGGGGGTGGGCGGGTGGGCGAATTGGGGCTGGCTATAGAGCTCATAGTTTCTCTTATCTAAAACATTTAACCCCCCCCCAAAAAAAAAATCCATTCTAGATAACTTAAGCTGACCAGCTATGATCTCCTGGTTCGGGACAATTTATATAAACTGACGGCCCATCCATAGACAACCATTTTGCTTTGAATTCAATAGAGGCATTTTCTGATTTTGCGTTGAAAAGATAGTGCTCATTTTCTCGCGTAATTTTTGCAATGAAAATTTCTCGGAGAGGAAGATTGATTATCTGCAGGTTACTTATTCCGTGACAGGTCAGTCCAATTCTGCATGTGTTATATCCTTTGTCCTGCAATTTTGGAGGTAAGGAATCTGGAAAGTCTGGTATGTCAAAGCCAATGCCGAGAGAGGGTTGGTCGTTTTCTATCGTCAGCGAGTGTATATAAATTTCGCGAATTTCAATTGGTTGACTGAACAATTTATTAAAAAATATGGTTCCTTCAAGATCATTCCAATGTTTCATTTTTTATCCTTAAATGTGTAGTGGTCTTTTGTTCCCGGGACTTTGCCGGTCCGCGGTGTATCAAATGGGCGTAGGTTGAAATGAGAGCCTTGATCGCCTGCTCCGTCTTGCGCGCCGAAATTATGCCCCGCTGAATGGTCTTGTATTAATACTTTGGAGCCATCGGCTCTCGTATATTGGTAGACCCTTGTCTGAATTGGTTTTCCCGAGCTATCTAAAATTGCTTTTTCATTTATATCCGACATTTTCACGATTTTGTATTGCTTTTTTACGCCAGAACGCGCGTTGGTAAATACGTCAGGTTGTTGCGACATCGGTATGTTGGCGTCCCTTTTTGCTGCGCGGAATGCTCCTTTACGAGATACATCAGGTGCGTCAGGTTCAGCAGGTATCGCGCAGGTTGGATTTTTCTTTACTACGCCAGTGCAGCTGGCATTCAGTCCCAGCGGATCCACCCACCCCGTAGGATTGGGCACGTACTGGTACGCGTTAATCCCGCCCGCCAACTTCACCGGGTCCGGCGTCAGGTAACGACCAACATCCGGATTGTAGTAGCGATGACGGTTGTAGTGCAGCCCGCTTTCCGCATCGAAGTACTGCCCTTGAAACCGCAGCGGATTGTCGATTTTGCTTTTGTCGAGACGACTGATCTGGCCGTAGGCGCGGTAGTGCGCTGACCAGACGATTTCGCCGTCTGGGTCGGTGAGTTCCTGTGGCGTGCCGAGGTGGTCGAGTTGGTAGTGGTAGGGCTGGGTTTCGGTTGGGTCAAAGCCCTCCAGCAGCACCAAGGGTCGAAAGCTGTCGGGTTCGTAAAGGTAGCTGCGGTGGCGATCTGCATGGTGCTCGGCAATCAGCTTGTCGCCTTGCCAGAAAAACTCCGTGGTGATGCCGTCTACGGTTTTACTGATACGCCGTCCAAACGGATCGTAGCGGTAGCTGGCGGTTTGCCCGTTGGGTTGTGTGACGGCAATCAGGCGGTGCTGGCAGTCGTAGCGGTACTGGGTGACCAGTTGGTGACCTTTGCCTCTGCGTTCGCCGATCAGGTTGCCGAAGGCGTCGTAGTCGTAATGCCGGTCGCCCTGGATCATCAGGCGGTTGCCGGCGACGATGTCGGGGCCGGGGCGGTCTTGCATGAGCAGGTTGCCCGCCGGGTTGTGGCCGAAGCGTTCTTGCAGGTCTTGGGAGTGGTCGGCTCGGGTCAGGCGGTTGAGCGGGTCGTAGTGGTAGTGGTGTTCGCCTTTGCGGGTGTCGTTGAGGCGGGTGAGGTTGCCGGATTTGTCGTAGTCGTAGTGGCGTTGGTAGAAGTGGTCGTGTTGTTGAGTGATCGCGTGGGAGTGCAGGCGGTGCTGGTCGTCGTAGTGGTAGTGGCTGAGCAGTTGGCCTTGTTGGCGCTGGTGTTCTTGACCGGCTTTGAACAGGTGCGAGGTAAGGGTTTTACCGTTGAGTTCTACCGTGGCGAGATGCCCGCCTTTGGCATGGTTGAACGCCACACGGTTGTTGTCCGGCAGGCGCAGGTGTTGAAGCTGGCCACAGCCGTCATAGCCGTAACGCAAGGTGCCCCAGCCTTGGTGTTCGGCGGTGAGGCGGTTCTGGACGTCATATTCGTAGGCCAGCGCCCAGTGACCGTCGTCGACGCTGAGGAGATTGCCTTGGCGGTCGTAGGCGTAATCGACTTTGTTGCCGTTTGGCAGGGTTTTTCGTACGAGACGGCCGGCGTGGTCGCGCTCGTAACGAGTCACTAGCTGACTGCCATCATCGCCGTGTTCAGTTTTTTCCTGCAGGTTGCCATTGAGGTCATACGCGTAGGCCGTGCGCTGGCCATCAAACCCGATTTCCTGCTGGATCAGACCGTTGGCGTGGTAAGCCAGCCGATAGGTCTCGCCAACTTCGTTTTCAATCTCGGTCAGCAGCAACCGCACGTTGTCGTAGCGGTACTTGACCTGGCTGCCGTCGGCATTGATGCGGCGGCTGATCAGGTGCAGGCCGTCCGCGTATTCGTAGCGGGTGACGTGGCCCCGTTCATCGCGTTCGGCGGTGATTTTTCCGTAGGGGTTGTAGCTATATTCCCGCGTTGCGCCGCCGGGCAGTACGAGGCGAGTCAGCCGACCGACCGCATCCCACTGGTATTGGGTCAGCGCGCCTTGTTCATCCTCACGGGCAATCTGGCGTCCCAGGTCGTCGTAGCGATAGCGCTGGATGCCACCATTGGGCAGTTGCTCTTCAAGCAACTGGCCGCGTTCATTCCATACCAGCCGCTGGCAACTGTGATCGGGGTACCACACCCCAATCAGTTGCCCGTATTTGTTGTAGCTGTAGTCGGTGATGTGACCGTCGGGATCGGTCCTACGCGTCACGTCGCCCTGATCGTTGCGCTCGTACTTCCAAACCGCTGAGCCTCGCCTTACAACCCGTACGAAGCCGTTGTCATGCTCGTAGGACGTCGGCTCATCGTCCCCCGGAAACAACGCAACCAGGCGTCCGGCCTCGTCGTACTGATACGCCGTCACCGCGCCCAGCGGGTCCTGCTCAACCGTCAGCCGACCCTTGTCATCGTAGGATTTGAAATGCTCGGCACCGTCCGGATCAATGCGCTGCACCAGCCGTGCGCGGTCATCGTGGACATACACTTCCTGGCTGCCATCGGCGTTGTGCACCACAACGCTGCCGTCATCCCCCCACACATACCGCGTATCCATCTGTGAAAAACTGGCCCAATGCCGGACACATCGCGCCGCCTTGCCAGACCGTTCCCACGCCCAAAAGAAACTCGCCCCACCGGCCAACCCACGTTCAAGAATCACGTGCTGATCGTCGTAGCGATAAACCTCGCTTTCACCGACGGCATTGGTCGCTGAGACCAGTCGGCCCATGTCGTCATAGGCGTAGGAAACAACGCTGTGCTCTGTGATCCAGACGTAAGGCGCATGTCCCTTGGCCCGCTGAACCTGGTAGTCCACCGCCACAATGCGGCCCGACTCATAGCGTAAAAACAGCGCACACCCGGCACCGTTATCCAGCCGCTCAATGCGTCCTAAAACGTCCCGACTAATCCGCAGCCGGTTGTCATACGCATCACTGATCGAAACCAGCACCCCATCGCGAAAGTGATAAAACCGCGACGCCTGCGTCAGCACCAACTCATCCGGCTCCGAGCCCAAGTAGATCGCCGCTTCGGCCAGGCTATTGGTGATTGCAGGTCGAGCAACTGTCGGCAGTGGAAACTCAGTCGAGCGGTTTTCATGGTCGATCCAGACCACCGAATTACCTGACACGACAAGCCGATGCGCCAGCGAATGACTCCAGCCAAACCCCAGCCCGACATCCATTTCCACCGCACTGGTGCGATACAACCGTGTCCACTCAAACGGCAAAATCCCGTCTAAAACACCGTCAGTCAGCGTAAGTAATTCTTCGCCGGTGACCATCGACACCGGGCAGCCGTTGGTCACGGTCTTATCCGAAGCCGCAGCAGCATCCCCCTTCGGATTCGTCGCCACGGCAGGCGCGTCGTCGACATGTTCCTGGCGAACCAACACCGTCCGCTGTGTCTTGCCGCGAACCGCCGGCACCGCGTTTGAAACCAGATTCTCCCCAGCCTTCAACGGCGCAGCCGGCACTGCCTTGATCGGCGTCGCTGCACTGCCCAAGAGCAAAGGCTTGAGCGCCTCCGAGTGCGCGTCCAACTTCGGCCCCACGAGGTGATCGGCCAGCAACTCCAACAACGCCCGCGCCCGTTTGGATTTGATGGCGCTCAGCGTCTGCGCACCCAGGCGTAGCGTCACACCCGTCCCGGCCGTCGCCCACATCAGCAGCAGGTTGATCAGCACTTCACCGGTGATCTCGCCCAGTAATTCATACATCTCCGGCGGTGGCAGCAGGCGTATCCAACTGACGATCGCCGAGACATAAATGAACAACAGCGGCTCATCGCTAAGCACCAACAAACCCTTGGCAATCGCGTCGCTACCCAGCTTCAGCAGTTCATCAAGCTCAGCCTGGGAGAGGTATGCCAACAACTTCTGGCTGTTGGCCTTGAGATCCGCCAGCAGGTCGTACAGCTGGGAAATGTTGTCCCACAGGTTGTAGAGCGCCTTGGCCATCCCGCTGGAAAACGCCACGCCCTGCATCGCGCTGCGTTGCAAAGAGCTGGCGCTGGCAAAGTCCTTCCATTGGGGTTGGAAAGTCGCCGTCCACTCTTCCCGCAGCCGACCCTCTAGCCCCGCAATCACCGACTGATAAGACGCATACAGCGCCTTGACGTGATCCTCGGAAACAGTGGGGTCGAAGGTGATTTGGTAGGGCTGATTGCGATCACACTCGGTGATTTCGAGGATGCCGCTGGGGCCGATGGTCCGATGCAGCGGCGCGCCCATCGGGCTGCCATCCGCCGCAATGGCTTGGAGCATCACTGGCGTATTGCCGATAGGTACAAAGCGGGTGCTTTCGAACATATGCACCAGGGTCAGCGAGCCCTGGGCACTGCACATGGCGACGGTTTTACTGGGTGTCTTGGACGAAACCGGCGTGACCAGCTCTACCTCGTCTCCCACCTTGAAGACCTGTTCCACCTCCAGTGCCGAACCGCTCCAGAAGCTTTCGGCCCAGGCATCAAAGGTGTTCAGGCAATCGCGAAAATCACCGAAGACGCGCTCACTATCCGGCGCCTTGGGATCCATGGGGGCCAGGACGAAGCTGGCGATGACGGGAATCAAGAGGCAGCCCTATGTGGCAGGGCGGTCATTGAGAAGTACATCGGCGGTCCCTCGCACTGAATCATCAGGCGAGAGACTTTGGAGAGGTTCGTCAGATAAAGAAGTCGGCGTTATTCGCCAGCATGGCTAGGAGGTTTCGCCAAAATTTCGGGTAAATGGTGGGGCTAGCGTAGGAGTCGGATTACAGGTAGGGAAGTCCTACAGCTTCAGTTGCCCAATCGCTTTGCTCAACTCCCCGGCCAGCGTCGCCAGCTCATTGCTGGTCGTGGCCGAATCCACGGTCTGCTGTACGGTGTTTTCGGTCACATCGCGAATGCTCACCACCGCGCGGTTCATCTCTTCGGCCACGTGGCTTTGTTGCTCGGCGGCGACGGCAATCTGGGTGTTGCTCTCGCGCATTTGCGCCACGGCGCTGGTGATTTCGGCGAGTGCCGCGCCGGCCTCTTGGGCTTGTTGCACGCAGTCGTCTGCCTTGAACGAGCTTTCCTGCATAAAGTCCACCGCGTCGCGGGTGCCCGCTTGTAGCGCTGAGACCATGCGGGTGATTTCGTCGGTGGAGCTTTGCACGCGTTTGGCCAGGTTGCGCACTTCGTCGGCGACCACGGCAAAGCCGCGGCCCATTTCTCCGGCCCGGGCGGCTTCGATGGCGGCGTTGAGGGCGAGCAGGTTGGTCTGTTCGGCGATGCTGTGGATCACGCTGACCACGCCGTTGATTTTCTGGCTGTCTTCGGCGAGCTTCTGGATCATTTCGGCAGTTTGTTGCACACCGCTGGACAGCCCGGCAATTGAGTGTCTTACCCGCGTCACTACTTCCTGGCCGCTGCCGGCGAGGGTGTCGGCGGTCTGGGATAAGTCCCGGGTGGCGCCGGCATGTTGGGCGATGTGATAGACGGTGGCCGTCATTTCGTTGATGGCGGTGGCGGCCTGGTCGGTCTCGCTTTGCTGGCCGAGCATGCCGTGTTGCACCTCGTTCATGCTGCTGGCCAGGCGCGCGGCGCCTTCGTCGAGTTGCCGGGCAGTGCGCGCCACGGTGCTGACCACGCGTTGGTAGCCAGCCTGCATGGCATTGAACGCGCTGGCCATCTGGCCGACTTCATCTTTGCAGGCCAGGGGGACGCGGGCCGATAGATCGCCGGTTTTTTCCACGTGCAGCATGACGTCCTTGAGCGTGTTGAGCTGACTGAGCAGGAAGCGGATCAGCAACTGCGAAGCGCCCAGCATCGCGAGCATCAAGATTGCCACCGCCACGGCGTAATTGACGAAGCGTTCGCCGAACACCTGGCTCAAGCTTGGTGCATAGGCAAGCACGCCAATATATTGCCCGTCCGGGCGGGCGATGACTTCGGCGCCCATCAATGGATTCTCGCCAAACAGCGGCATGTGATTGAGTTCGACCCAACCGGTGGTGGTGCTCAGGGCTGACAGATCCAGATCGCCGAGCTGTGGGACTTGGCCTCGCGCAAACGTCAGCCAGTGCGCGTCCTTCGGCAGTGGCTGATCGGTTGGCCAGGCACCCAGCAATCGCCCCTGGGCCTGCGCCGACGCTTGGGACGCGGTGATGCGCGCCTGTTGTTCGAGCTGCACGGCGTACAGCACCAGCAGGAGGGTGGTGATGAAGGCAACCGCGTTGACGGCCCAGAATTTGTACTTCAGCGAGATATTGCTAAGCCAGGCACCCATGGAAGGTTTTCTCTGATAGCGGAAACAGCATTGGCAAGGTGCCATTATTGTGCCGCTATTCAGAAAGCCGGTTTTGACATGGGTCAATGCGCCGCATCAATCCACGGTCGGCAACCCAAAAAAAGCGCGGGAACAGGCAGTGCTGTGTTCGGCCAGGTCTTGCGCGCTTTCATTGCGGTGCAGGGCAACTTCGCGCAGGACTTCTGTCAGGTAGGCCGGCTCGTTACGACCATTTTTCGGTTTGGGGCGTAGGGTGCGGGGCAGCAGGTAAGGCGCATCGCTTTCCAGCATCAGACGGCCTCGGGGAATTTCCCTGACGAGCGGGTGCAGGTGTGTCCCACGGCGTTCGTCGCAGATCCAGCCGGTGATGCCAATGTGCAAATCGAGGTCGAGGTAGCTGAACAGCGCCGCCTGTTCGCCGGTAAAACAATGCACCACGGCGGCGGTCAGGTGGTCGCGGTAGTCCTTGAGGATCTCCAGCAGGCGTTGGTTGGCGTCACGCTCATGGAGAAACACCGGAAGCTTTAGTTCGACGGCCAGGGCCAAGTGTTCTTCCAGGACTTTTTCCTGTTGTGGGCGCGGTGAGAAATCCCGATTGAAATCCAGGCCGCATTCGCCCACGGCACGTACCCGGGACTCACCGAGCAAACCGCGCAAACGCTGGGCGCTGTCGCCGTTCCAGTCGCTGGCGGAGTGGGGGTGGATACCTGCGGTACTGAACAGGCGTTGGCCGCTTTCGTCGAGTTTGACGCACAGCTCCAGGGCCTGTTCGCTGCCGTCCACGCTGGTGCCGGTGAGTACCAGTTGTTGCACGCCGGCGGCGTAGGCGCGGTCGAGAACGGCCTGGTGCTTGCCGTCGAAACTGGAGTTGGTCAGGTTGACGCCGATATCAATGAGTTGCATGGTGCTATCTCCGCCTGCGGCCGGAAAGCATATCAGAGCTGTAGATTTATAAGAAAAACGAAGAACTACAACGAGTTATAGCTGTCTTTGAACGTCGCAAGTGACATGGTGGTTGGCTGAACGCCTTGCACTGTGCCACCGTTGCGCGCAAAGCCTGCGCATAAAGCGCTCTGTTTCTGACCCCCACCGCGTCGTTTTTCGCGAGCGCGTTGGCCAGTATTCTTTCCGGAGAGCGGATGATCCGACCCTCGGCGTTGCTTATGTTGTGCCTGACGTTACTGCTGCCCATGGCAGCGGTTGCGCGTCTGGACGGGCCGCTGGAAGTGACCAAACCCGGCAAGGTTCGTGACCTGGCGCAGATTCGTTCCAGCCGCACCCTGCGGGTATTGGTCAACCAGAGCCGCAACAGCTCAGGCGAAGTGCAGGGCCAGGCTATCGGTGTCGAATACCACCGCCTGCGCGCCTTTGAACAATACCTCAATGGTCACGCCCGGGATGGCCAGGAAATCAACCTCAAGATTATCCCCAAGGCCAAGGACCAGTTGCTCGGCGCGCTGGCCCGTGGCGAAGGCGATCTGGTGGCGCCTGGCGAATTACTGGATGTGAAGGCGGCTCATAAAGTCAGCACCAGTGACCCGATTGCCAGCGATGTTCCGTTGTGGCTGGTGGGTGTTAAGGGGGAGCGACGGTTTACCAAGTTGGAGCAATTGTCTGGGCGAACCCTGGCCCTGACCACCGGCAGTGCGGCGGCGGACGCCATTAGCCAGGTCAATCAGAAGCTGGCCCTGCACAAGCAGCCACCGGTCAAGGTGGAATGGGTGGACCCGACCCTGGCGGTGGAAGACGTACTGGAAATGGTCCAGGCGGGGATTTTTCATCTCACTATCGTCGAGAAACCGATTGCCGAACGCTGGTCGAAGATCCTGCCCAAGTTGCGCTTCGACAAACAAGTCGTCATCAGCGAGCCCGGCGATGAATACTGGTTTGTGCGCCAGGATGCTTCGATGCTGCGGGCCAGTATTGATCGATTTCTCAAGACCTATCGCACGCCATCAGATCAGGACGTGGCATTCCAGCGTATCTATAGACGCCTCTACCAAGTGCGTAATCCGCTGGCCCGCGCAGACCGTCAGCGCCTGGAAAAACTACGCCCTGTGCTGCAAAAACACGCCCGTGAACAGGGCATGGACTGGCTGAACCTGGCCGCACTGGCCTTCAAGGAATCTGCCCTCGACCCTGGGGCGCGCAACAGCGGCGGCCCTACCGGGCTGATGCAGATCACACCCTCCGCGGCGCAACGGGTGGGCGTCAGCAACATCGAAAATCTCGACAGTAATGTGCAGGCAGGCGCGCGTTACCTGGCGTTGATCCGGCGCAAGTTCTTTTCCAGCCCCAAGCTCAACGAGCGCGAACGCATGGCCTTTGTACTGGCGGCCTACAACATGGGGCCGGAGCGGGTGCAAGGGATGCGCACCGAGGCCAAGCGCCGGGGACTGAATCCCAACCAATGGTTCTTCCAGGTGGAGCGCATTGCCATGGAGCAGGTAGGGATGGGCGGCGTCAGCTATGTTAATAGCGTGAACAAGTACTACTTGGCGTTTGATCGGGAGCGGGAGTCCCTGGAGCCGCCAGCGGCGAAGATTGTCTCACGCAAATAATCTATTTTATCGATATCAATTAGGCATTTTTTCGGCTTTTATCATTGCTTAAACTGATTAATATAGCGGCCAACCCAACTTACTTCGAAAAGGATTTACCCCATGAGCCCAATGATTAAAAGCCTGCTGTCCACCCGTGCCGGCTACGGTCTGACCGTCCTGCGCATTGTCGTCGGCATCATCTTTGCCGCCCACGGTTCGCAAAAACTCTTCGGTTGGTTTGGCGGCTATGGCTTGGCGGGCACTGCGCAATGGATGGAAAGCATCGGCCTGGCACCGGGTACCCTGATGGCGCTGCTGTCGGGCGGAACCGAGTTCTTCGCCGGCCTGGCGCTGATCATCGGTTTGCTGGTGCGCCCGGCGGCATTGGGCCTGACCATTCTGTCGCTGGTGGCGATCTTCTCGGTACACATCCACAACGGCCTGTTCATGGCCAACAACGGTTATGAGTTCGCACTGGCCTTGTTGGGCGGTTCCCTGGCGGTGCTGCTGGAAGGTGCGGGCAAACTGTCTGCCGACCGCGCCATCGCTAACTGACCGCTCTGCAGCACCCCGAAGAGGCCCGCCATGTGCGGGCCTTTTCATTGCTCTGGATTCTTGACATCGGCCCTTCGGCTTCTCTAGGATGCTGTCCATGCGCCGATTTAAACAGCTAATTGCGGGGCGCCACTGGGACTCAATGCAGCCCGACAGAAGCCTGTTTTCCCCTGAGGAGACAGCTTCGAAATACCGCTAAAGCGCTGGTTCGGTGTTGCCTCTCACCTGCCCGCAGACTTTTGAGGCAGAGACACGACACGATGAATGCACTACGCCCCCTGATACGCCTGGCTCCGATCACTGCGGACCTCACTCAACGCAATCCAAAAATCCTCTTGGGCGGCAAGCACCAGCCGACGTTGCTACGTTATCTGGACGGCTGGCCACGTCGCACCGGGCGGCCTTCGGCGTTCCTGATCCAGTTTGTCGAAGACGGCGATTCCCTGGCCCGCTTTGCAAATAACAGCTTCGACCTGGCGGTTATTCAGGCGCCCAGCGCCAGCAACGCGCAGGAGGTCATCCGAGAGTTGACCCGCATTGCCCGTCAGGGGCTGATTGCCAGGCGTTAGAGCCTCAGTGACGTACGGCGTCCGCTCGCAAGCGACGTCGTCGGTTACCTAGAAACACCACCCAGGCAATCAGACACAGCGTCAGCGGCACCGCCAACGTCACCACCAGTTTCATAGCGAACTCCAGGAAGTGCACACGTGCGTATGCCTCGGCCTTCAAGGCATGCAATTCCATGGGTAAGCGCAGGCGCTCTTTGTTGAGTGCAAGCAGTTGGGCGGTGCTGTCTACTGCCTGGGAACTGAGGTTGGTGGGCTCTGGGCTCAGCCTTTTCCATTCCTGCTCAGTACGTAGCAGGCGCCGCTCCAACTCACTCGCCTTCTCACTGTATGTGTGTGCAGCGTCGTCACGCATTCGTTCGAGCATGTTCGGTGACCTGTTCGCCACCGCGCGTGGGCGGATATTGAGCAGCGCATCGCTTGCGGACAAGTTATCCAGTGTATTCAACACAAACAGGGTGTTGCCGTGGGGTGCCGTGCTGTTGACTTGATCTGTCAGCAAGTCAGTGTCGGCAACCACTACCACATGGATGAGCGCCGCTTTTTGCACACCTGCTGGCTGCCCTTCGAGGCTGTCTGGGAATACGGAATAAGCCGGACCCTCTATGCGAGCGGCAATCACATGGCGTTGCGCTTGAGTGGACGCCTCATCGGCCATTGAGTCGAACTCGTTTGGAGAGGCAAATCGGTGGGTTTCCACCAACACAGATTGGCCAGAGCTTTGCAGGAGAGGGGTGAAGGTGGTGCGCGCTTTTTGGCGACGCGTGAGGGCGCCGCTACTCGATACCGCTACGTTGTTCACTTTGCGGCTGCTGATGTCGTGTGCATTCATTGCCTGGGGAGGCAGATCCAAACCGCCTGGGTGCGGCGTTGCTGGCTGACCGGGTGCTGATGTGATTGATGCGGCATAGCGGTTGTCGACTAGAAACTTGTCCTCCTGCATCTGTATACCCCAAGCCGCAAGCAACTCAGTCAGCCGGTTATGGGGCGCACGCGTGTTCGAGTGTTGCTCGCTGAGGGTATCGATAAACATCATTAATCTACCGCCCTTCAATACAAATTGTTCAATCTCATACAGTGACCGCTCAGGCAGTGCCCGTGGATGCACGACCATGAGCGTTTTGACCTGCTCCGGTATGCGCTCGGCGCTTGCGCCCAGATTGACCAGGTTGAAGTGTCGCTGCAGTTCCTTCAGCAAGCGGCCAGCTGACGCCCCTATCTCCAACCCTGGCACCAGCCCTATGACGGCTCGCTCTGGGTGTTGCAGTTTATGGATCAGATGGCTGATTTCGTATTCGAGCAATGGCTCCCGGTCAAGGCTGAACGATTCGATGCGTTGCGCTCCGTGCCCGGCGCGAGTGCCGATCAGCCCCAGGAAGCCCGCAGTGTCGTCGAGACCGAACAGCTTGGCTTTGTAGGCATCTTCTGAAAAAGGTTTGGGATCAATAAGGTGTAGGTTGATCATGCCCTTCGCTGCTTTTTCGTACTCCAGCAATACGTCCTCGATGCGCTTGCCATAGCGTTTCAAGGCGTAGCTTCGTTTCGGGTCGTTGTGGGCATTGAAGTAATACACGTCCAGGGGACTTTCCAATGATGCGAGTAATTGTTGGGCTTGAGGAGACAGGGTGTGGGTTTTCTCTCGTGATAAATCCCAGCGGATATCAGGAAGCTTTGCGACCCACACTAAGTTGAACGCCAAAAATAATAACAAAATGACAATAAGAGTCATGCCGGTGCGCAGAGTAGGTCGCATGGAGGGCTTTCCTTCTCAGCTGTGCTTGTAGTTGAGGGTTACTGTCGTCGCTGCTAGAAAGGTCAGGATTGTGCTGATGAAGTAAAGCGTGTCGCGAAGCGCGAGTTTTCCATTGTCGATCGCGCTGTACCTTGAAAAAGGGTTGAGCGAGACCAGGCTGTCTACCGCCCAGATCGGGGCCTGATGCTCAAGTGCATCGAGTAAATAAGAAAGGCCGCTGACGACGAGCAGCAAGGCCACTGTCAGTATGAACAGGGCGGTGCGCTGACGTACTAGTGTGAACATGAAACAACCGACCGATAAATAACTCCCTGCCAACAGCCAGCTCGACACAAATTGTGAGGCAATAACGCTGTTGTCTGCCTTGCCCAAGTAGTTGGTAATGATGACGAGGGGGAATGTCAATATCAGGGCTATGCCTACCACGACCCAGGCGGCCAGGAACTTTCCGACGACCCATTCAAATGTTGTGATCGGCAATGTTTTCATCAGGTCGAGAAATCCTGAGTTGGACTCGTCCGACCAGAGTTGCGCCGCCAGTAGGGGGATCAATAACAAATAGAGCCAGGGGTGTAACTGGAAGAAAATCTGCAAGTGGCTGTTGTCTTGTGCCGGCCACGGGCTCATGTGCAACCCCAATGTCACGGACGTTACTGAAAAGATGGCGACACTCACGTAGGTGCCGGGTGCGCTGGCGTAGTGAGCGAACTGACGCTTGAAAATGGCGGGCAGCAGTTTCAAAGAGAGGCCTCTCGGCTCAGATGGTGAACCACATCGCTTATGCGACCAGGCTCTAGATTCAGTGAGTTGATTTTCCAGCGGCGATTGGCAATGAGCGTGTTGATGTGCGGGTAGATGGTATGTCCTGGCATGGCCAGGATGGTCACTGTGCCAGGGGCATGCCGATGCTCCTCGATGCCCGCGACCCCAGGCAGCACAGCGAGGGCGAGCAAGTCCAAGGGCATGTCTGAAGCCAGGGTCACGGCTTGGAAATGGCGGGAGTCGCTTTGTAAATCCGGCATGGGGGTATCGGTTACCAAGCGATCGCCTGCGATAACCAGCGCGCGCGTACAGAACTCGGACAATTCATCGCAATGGCGGGACGCAACGATCACCGTCATGTCTTGCGTCAATGACTGTATGAGCACCCTGAATTTTTGTTTCTGGTCAGGCGTTAATCCCTCGGTGGGTTCATCCAGCAATAGCAAGGCCGGTGCATGCAGGATGGCCTGGGCAATTGCGACTTTGCGCTTTAAACCGGTAGAAAGAACATCAAGGGAGGCGTTGAGTACTGGCAATAATTCCAGTTGTGTAGCGACTTGTTCTACCCGTGCGCGTTTTTCATTGCCACGGAGTCCGCGAAGGGTGGCCATATAGTCGAGGAACTCTTTAACCGACATCGTAGGATGACTGAGGCACCTCTGGCGTTGGTAACCAATGATTTTTTTTGTTTTAAGTGGATGGGCTTTAGTGTTGAGGTTTTGAATAAGTATATGTCCGCTGGACGGTGCGCTCGAACCCGAAATCAAATCGAGTAGTGCGGTTTTAACTGTAGGATCTTTCCCGAACAGTCCCAGACATTCCTGTTTGTTTGCGCTAAATGAGAAATCGCTGATTATTTTTTTCTTGTTTGAATGTTTTGTCAGGTTGATTATTTCTATCATTTATTTTAATGCGACTTATAAGTGGGGTTGAAAAAGGGTACGAGTAATAGCTGTTTTTGGGAACGTCGATCAGCCTTAATAAGGAAAGTCCTACGTGCGTGCCGAGTAAATCGCTGGAACAATTGTTTTGTGCTTTTTGAGCCTTTGATGTCGAGGGTTTATCTGAAGGTTATAGAGACTTTCCGAATTTTGTAATGAGGCCTGATTACCATGATGCTTCTACGTACCCTTGTTCTTGAACGCGACGGTCAGGATGCTCCGGTCAACGGTGCATTGCTCTGTGGGTTTGCTGTAGGTCAGATTGCCTCCAACTTCCTTGTTTATAGCCTGGATGAAGAGGTGGAACCGGCGAGTTCCAGGGTGTATATCGCGGCCTTGCGCAAAAAACTTGATCGGTATTTTTTGGGCGGTGTTGAATCCAAGGAAGACCTGCAAGTGGCAATGCATGTGTTCAAGCAGATTCTCATATCAGCGGCATCGGGGGCCAAGGCGGGTGCTGTTACCGAAACCCAGGTGCCTTACCATTTCGTCGATTTGAAAGGCTGCAAGCTGCCACCCGCCAGGCCCGAGGAACATCACTCGGTGATCATCAAGAAGGCGTTGGTGATGAAAGTCATTACTCTGGGTATGTCTGCCCCGGTGATGCCGGCAATCGAAAGCGCTTCATTAATCGTGCCCTCCATTCGCTTCTCATCGAAAATGAGCGCGCCTACCAGGGGTGTAAATCCGGTTGAGCCTCCCCGGCTGCCGATTCATGAGCCTACGGTGGAAGAGCCGCGACAGGCCCCCGTCGAGATGCCCATGACCATGGTGCCGGCAGAGCCTGTTGTCCCGAATGTGCCAGACGTCCCGGAGCAGCCGAAGCATCTGGCTCCACTGTCCCAGAGTACTTTGTTCGAAGTGGACAGTACGCTGACCAACCTTGCTCGCGTCGCTCAGGAACTGACCCAACAAAAACTTGCTGCCATCGAACGGGAAACGGCGCTTGATCAGTGGCAGGCCCGATTGCAGCAAGAGCAACGTCAGCTGGATGAAAGGGGCCGGGAATTGGAACAGCGCATCACTCAACTGCATGACCAGTCGTTGGCTGTCAGCCAGCGGACCGAAGCCCTGAAGGTGATGACCTCGCAAGTGTCAGGCTTGCGCCAGAGTTTGCGCGGTATGCTGCTTGAACTGGATCAGGCCATGGATGGTTAGACTGGCCTGGCTACTTTCCCGGGTTCATTTATTATCAGTGCCAGCCAACCGAAGCCGGACGTGATTGCCTGGTCTATCGGCACCTGTGGACATTGCCTGGGGATGCAAGCGTTTGAGTACCAAGCTGATTACCAAAGAAGGTCATGAAGCGCTGAAGAAAGAGCTGGATTATCTATGGCGCGAGAAGCGCCCGGATACCACGCGCAAGGTGACGTGGGCCGCCTCTCTGGGGGATCGCAGCGAGAATGCCGACTACCAGTACAACAAGAAGCTGCTGCGCGAAATCGACCGACGTGTGCGCTACTTGCGCAAGCGCCTGGAAGACATGCGCGTGGTGGAGTACATGCCCGAGCAGGAAGGGAAGGTCTTTTTTGGCGCGTGGGTGGATATTGAAAACGAGCAGGGCGAGACCAAGCGTTTTCGCATCGTTGGCTATGACGAGATTTACGATCGGATGGATTACATATCCATTGACTCACCGATGGCTCGTGCCTTGTTGCGCAAGGAAGTCGACGATGAGGCCATCGTGCAGACGCCAGGTGGTGAAGTGTGTTGGTGGATCACTGCAATTGAATATGTGAAGTAGGCAATGATGGCCCGCATTCGTTAAAGAGTGCGGGCCATCGGCGTTTCAGCCTTCGCGCAATACCGTCAGCGGGCTGGCATTCAACGCGCGGCGTGTGCCGAATACACCGGCGGCACCGATCAGTACGGCGCCGATTACCGGGAGTAGCAACAGCCACGGATGCGGGTGCCAGGCCAGGTCGAAGGCATAACGGTACAGCACCCACGTCACCAGTTCGGTGCCCAGTGCTGCCAGCAAGCCACTGACGGCGCCTAGTAAGCCAAACTCGATATGCCGCGCCTTGACCAGCAACTTGCGCTCGGCGCCCAACGCCCGCAGCAGTGCGCCTTGGCGGATGCGCTCGTCCAAAGTGGCCTGTAAGCCCGAGAACAACACGGCCATTCCCGCAGCCAGCACAAACAACAGCACGTATTCCACCGCGAGGGTCACTTGGGCGAGGATGCTGCGCAACTGCTCCAGCAGAGCCTCGACCTGCAGGATCGTCACCGCCGGAAAGGCTCGCGACAGATCGACGATCTGTTGGTCATGCCCTGGCGCGAGGTAGAAGCTGGTCAGGTAGGTGGCAGGCAGGTCCTTCAAGGTCCCCGGCTGGAAAATCATGAAGAAGTTCGGCTGGAAGTTATCCCAGTTGATGGTTCGCAGGCTGGTGACCCGCGCTTCACGATTCTCCCCGGCGATGGTGAACACCAGGTGATCGTCCAGCTTGAGCTTGAGGCTTTCTGCGACCTTGGCCTCTACCGACACACCCGGTATCTCATCAGTCGGTTGTTGTGACCACCACGAACCTGAGGTCAGGGCATTGCCAGGCGGCAGTTCGGCGGCCCAAGTCAGGCTCAGGTCGCGTTGTACTGCGCGGTCGCCGCTGGAGTCCTTGCTGACAATGTCCTGCACCGGCTCGCCGTTGATACTGATCAGCCGCCCCGGCACCACAGGGTAAAGTGGCGCGGATTGGGCCTGCACTTCCAGCAGGCGGGCGCCAAAGGCGTCCTTGTCGGCCGGCAGGATGTTCAGCGCGAAATAGTTGGGCGCATCCTTGGGCAACTGGTTTTGCCAGGTATCGAGCAATTCGCCACGCAGCAAGGCGATCAAGCCCATGGACAATAGGATCAAGCCAAACGCCAGTGACTGGCCGGCCGCTGCCAATGGGTGGCGCAGCAGTTGGCCCAGGCCCAATCTCCAGGGCAGGGAGGCACGAGCCAGAAGACGCCGCAGGCTTTGCAACAGCAGCAGAAGCAAGCCGCCAAGGACCAGCGCCGCCACCACGCCGCCGCCCAGCAGGGCGAAGGTCAGCACCAGGTCCAGGCTCAGGCGCCACATGATCAGGCCGAGGGCAAACAGCGCAGCGCCATAGACCATCCAGGTGCTGGACGGGATGGGCAGCAGGTCGCGCCGCAATACGCGCAGCGGCGGTACGCGCCCGAGTGCGGCCAGCGGTGGTAGGGCAAAACCCGCGAGCGCGACCAGCCCGGTGCCGATCCCGGCAACGGCCGGCAGCAGTCCGCCGGGGGGCACATCTGCCGGCAGCAAGTCGTGCAGGAAATAGAACAGGCCAAACTGCGCCAGCCAGCCAAGCAGGGCGCCGGCCAGGCTCGCCAGCAAACCCAGCACCGTCAGTTGCAGGCTGAACAGCAACATGGCTTCGCGTCGTGACAATCCCAGGCAGCGCAGCAGTGCACTGGCGTCGAAGCGTCGGGTGGCAAAGCGGTTGGCCGATAAGGCGACGGCCACGCCAGCCAGCAGCACGGCGACCAGGCTGGCCATGTTCAGATAGCGCTCGGCCTTGCCCAGGGCGCCGCCAATCTGCTGGTTCCCGTCCCGTGAGTCCTGCAGGCGCTGGTTGGCGGCCAGGCCCGGCTTGAGCAGGTCACGATAGGTTTGCAGCGCTGTGCTGCCCTGAGGCCCGCGCCACAGTTCACGGTAGCTGACGCGGCTGCCGGGCTGGACCACGCCGGTGGCATCCAGGTCCGCCAGGTTGATCATCACCCTCGGCGTGAGGCTGTAGAAGTTGCCGGCGCGATCCGGTTCGTAGGTGAGCACGCGGGCCAGGCGCAGGGTTTTCATGCCGACATCGACGCTGTCGCCGACCTTGAGATCCAATGCCGTCAGCAGTCGCGCCTCGACCCAGGCTTCACCGGGTTTGGGGCCGCCGCCTGGGGTTTCATCGCCAAAGGGCGCGGCCGCGCTCTTCAGTTCGCCTCGCAACGGGTATTGCTCGTTGACGGCCTTGATGCTGGAGAGCTGGATACCGTTATCGGTGGCGATAACACTGGAGAACTCCACGACGCGAGCGTGATCCAGGCCCAGCTCGGTCCCGGAGCGGATTTGCTCGGTGCGGGCAGGTGAGCTTCCTTCCAGCACCAGGTCGGCGCCAAGGAACTCGGTGGCACGCAGCATCATGGCGCCGTTGAGGCGGGCGCCGAAATAACCGATAGCGGTACTGGCGGCCACAGCCACCAGCAGGGCGAAGAACAACACGCGCAATTCGCCGGCGCGGGCATCGCGCAGTAATTGGCGCATGGCCAGGCTGAACAGGCGCAACAGCGGCAAACGTGCCATCAAGGCTCCAGGGGCGCGACCATCAGGCCGGCTTCAAGGCGGATCAGGCGTCGGCAACGGTGGGCCAGGCGCTCGTCGTGAGTGACCAGCACCAGGGTCGTGCCGCTCTCTTTATTGAGTTCGAACAGCAGATCGCTGATGCGCTCGCCGGTGTGGCTGTCGAGGTTGCCGGTGGGTTCGTCGGCAAACAGCACGTCCGGTTCGGCGGCAAAGGCGCGGGCAATGGCTACCCGTTGCTGCTCACCACCGGAGAGTTGTCGCGGCGAGTGGGTCAGGCGTTGGCCGAGGCCCACGCGCTCCAGCAGGTGTTTGGCGCGCTCGCGGGCATCTTTGCGGCCATCCAGCTCCAACGGCAGCATGACGTTCTCCAGCGCATTGAGGCTGTCGAGCAGTTGGAAAGACTGGAATACAAAGCCCACATGTTCGGCGCGGATACGCGCACGCTGGTCTTCGTCGAGGGTGCTAAGGGCTTGCCCGGCGAGGGTGACTTCGCCGCTGCTGGGCAGGTCGAGACCGGCCAGCAGGCCAAGGAGGGTGGATTTGCCGGAGCCGGAACTGCCGACGATAGCGAGGCTATCGCCCTTGTTCAGTTCCAGGCTCAGTTCGTGCAGGATAGTCAGTTCACCTTCCGCGCTGGGAACCACTTTGCTAAGGTTCCGCGCGGTGAGAATGCTTGCGCCCATGGAGAATCCGATGCGAATGTGGTTTTTGAGTGCTGGCCTGGCCTTGATGTGCATGGCCCAGAACGCAGCGGCGGGTACAGTCCTGATCGTTGGCGATAGTATCAGTGCCGGTTTCGGCCTGGATACACGCAAAGGGTGGGTTGCCTTGCTGGAGCAACGGCTCAAGAAGGAAGGTTTCGACGATAAAGTGGTCAACGCGTCCATCAGTGGCGATACCAGTGCTGGAGGCCTCGCGCGGCTGCCGGCGGCGCTTGCAGAGCATAAGCCTGACGTAGTGGTTATCGAATTGGGTGGCAATGACGGCCTTCGTGGCCAGCCCCCTGCGCAATTGCAACAAAATCTTGCTTCGATGATCGAGAAGTCCCAGGACAGCGGCGCCAAGGTGCTGTTGCTGGGCATGCAGATTCCGCCCAACTACGGGAAGCGTTATGTCGATGCCTTCGCGAAGGTATTCGGCGATGTCGCCGAGCAAAAAAAGGTGCCTTTGGTGCCGTTTTTCCTTGAAGGCGTCGGCGGCCATCCGGAGTTGATGCAGGCGGACGGGCTGCACCCGGCGGTCGCTGCCCAGGGCAAGTTGCTTGAAAATGTCTGGCCGACGCTAAAACCGCTGCTATGACGCTTTTCTACCGGCAGGCTTTCGGCTAAGGTGGCGCCCCCCCGATCTGGAGCCCCCGATGTCGCGTCCTGCCTGGTCCCTGTTTAACTACCAACTGATCGAGCCGGACGAGCAGCTGGATCTGTTCGCCTGCCAGGAAGTGCGGGTGCATCTGGTGACGCGTCAGCTGGAACTGGGCGGCTCCATCGATCGCACGCTGTGCGGTACCTTGCTGCCAGCGCAACCTCGCTGGTCGCTGGTCGATCGCTCGATTTTCCAGGATCAGCGCCTGTGCCCCTTGTGCCGAGCCATTCTTGAGTCCCAGAAGCGCGGCACGCCGCCGATCTGGCCGGAGCTGCGTTTCGAGCTCTAGGAGCCGCTACACGCTTGCAGCTAGAAGCTCACATCACGTATACAATCGATTTTTACCTACCCGTCGTTCTGCGAAGGATTTTCCGGATGTTGTCGCGCCTCTCCGTCGTCACCTGCTGCCTGTCTCTCGCTGCGTTCTGTGCGGCGGGCTCTGCATCCGCTTTGCAGCTGCCCTTGCCACCACCGGGTGAAGATATCGTCGGTCAGGTCCAGGTAATCAAGGCCAAGTACGAAGACACTTTCGCCGACCTGGGCACCACGTACGACCTGGGCTATTCGGAAATGGTCGCGGCCAACCCGGGTATCGATGCCTGGTTGCCGGGGGCGGGCACCGAGATCGTGCTGCCGACACGGTTTATCCTGCCGCCGGGGCCTCGCGAGGGCATCGTCATCAATCTGGCGGAATACCGGCTCTACTATTTCCCCAAGGGCCAAAACGTGGTCTACACCTTCCCGTTGGGGATTGGCCGTGAAGGCTGGGGCTCGCCGATTGCCCATACCAGCATTATCGCCAAGACGCCTAACCCGACCTGGACGCCGCCGGCCTCGATCAAGGCCGAACACGCCGCCAACGGTGATCCATTGCCGAACGTGGTGCCTGCCGGCCCGGATAACCCGTTGGGCCCGTTCAAGTTCACCCTGGGCACACCGGGTTACCTGATCCACGGTTCAAACATGAAGTTCGGCATCGGCACACGTACCAGTCACGGTTGCTTCCGCATGTTCAACAATAATGTGCTGGAGATGGCTGGCATGGTGCCGGTGGGCACTTCGGTGCGCATCATCAACGATGCCTACAAGTTCGGCAGCAGCGGCGGCAAGGTTTATCTGGAAGCGCATACACCGTTGAACGATGACGGAACGCCATCGGTGGTCGACAAACACACGGCGGTGATCAACGCCTTGCTCAAGCGTGAAGACCTGGCCAACCAGTTGCGGGTGAACTGGGATCAGGTACGCGACGTGGTCGCGGCGGAAGATGGCCTGCCGACCGAGATCGGTGTGCCGGGTGGTGCACCGGTGGCCTCCAGCGCGCCAATCGATCTTCAGCAGTAAAACGTGTGGGAGGGGGCTTGCTCCCGATGTGGTGGTTCAGTAACGGATATGTTTACTGAGACACCGCCATCGGCAGCAAGCCCCCTCCCACATTCAGGCAATAAAAAAGCCGACCCATAAATGGATCGGCTTGATAACAACCCCGAGGGATTATTACTTGCGGCTAGCTTTTTCAAGCATGCGCAGAGCGCGCTCGTTAGCTTCGTCAGCAGTCTGTTGTGCTTTTTGAGCAGCAGCCAGAGCTTCATCAGCTTTACGGTAGGCTTCGTCTGCACGGGCCTGGGAGCGAGCTGCTGCGTCTTCAGTTGCAGTCAGACGAGCTTCGGTTTCTTTGGAGACGCTGCTGCAACCGGTAGCCAGAACTGCGGCCAGAGCCAGAGCAGAGAATTTCAGAACGTTGTTCATCGTGTTCCCCTTCAAGGACTTTCTATTAAATGGCTACTTTCTCAGAGTGAGCAAATAGCCGGCGTACATACTACCCATTACTTGTAGTAAGTAAACTGACGTAGCGCAAGAAGCAAAAAAAATTCTCGCGCCGAATCTATTTTGGCTAATCTTTTGGAGGTTTGTATAAAAACCATCCAGATTTTTTCATTTGGGTGAAGATTGGATCCAGGCTGAAAGGGCCGGCCTGCATGCGTTAAGCTTTGCAAACAGGTGGGGATTTATATATCCGCGCCGACACTTACGTTGCGTTTGGCGTTGCTTGGCCGGGTATCTTTTACGCATGTAGAGGTGACTTTAAGAGCGCCTGTTCGTCTCAAGGTTCAACTGCCGGCAATGTTCAGGCTTTCGACCAGTGTTTGGTCGAGGCCCTTTCTATATCCACCAGCGGCAGGGAATGACGAGTGCGCCTTGAGCAATTGCAGGATTGGTGCCTACTATTCCCTACGTGCTGGTTGTGAGCGCTCAAGGTTTTCTCGTTGTCGAAACCGGCACGGGGTGGCGTAGATGTTCCTTCGCCGGAAAAACATCGGTAAGGTAGGGGTCAGAATTCAAGACCCGCGAGGAGTAGTG
This sequence comes from Pseudomonas arvensis, assembly GCF_056688935.1. Lineage (NCBI taxonomy): Bacteria > Pseudomonadati > Pseudomonadota > Gammaproteobacteria > Pseudomonadales > Pseudomonadaceae > Pseudomonas > Pseudomonas arvensis. The sequence goes on from NZ_CP162038.1 coordinate 1,806,713, forward strand.
ATGAGCGAGGCGTTGTCCATCCACCATGACCAGGCTGGTCATCAGTTCGAGACCAATGTGGACGGTCATCGTGCCTATCTGACCTATATGGACCTCGGTAAGCAGACCCTGGATATCTATCGGACCTTCGTGCCCAACGCACTGCGGGGCCGTGGCATTGCGGCGGCGCTGACCGAAGAGGCCCTGAAGTTCGCCGAAGACGCTGGCTACACGGTGATCCCGTCCTGCTCCTATGTGGAACGCTACATGGAGCGCCACCAGCGCCATGCCGCGAAGCTCTGAGCGATCAGCAGACAATAAAAAACGCCGGGTTTAGCCCGGCGTTTTTGTGTGCGCAATTGAGGTTCAGGTGCGTTTGCGTGTTGGCAATACGTCCTTGAGCTTGGCGTGCATGCTGCGCAGGGTATTTTCGGTGGCGGCCCAGTCGATGCAGGCATCGGTGATCGACACGCCGTACTGCAAGTCGGCCAGGTCTTTTGGAATGGCCTGGCAACCCCAGTTCAAATGGCTCTCGACCATCAGGCCGATGATCGACTGGTTGCCTTCGAGGATCTGGTTGGCAACGTTTTCCATCACCAACGGCTGCAGGGCCGGATCCTTGTTGGAGTTGGCGTGGCTGCAATCGACCATGATGTTCGGCTTGATCTTGGCCTTGTTCAGCGCTTGCTCGCACAACGCAACGCTGACCGAATCATAGTTGGGCTTGCCGTTGCCGCCGCGCAGCACCACGTGACCATAGGCATTGCCCTTGGTGGTCACGATGGAAACGCCGCCTTCCTGGTTGATGCCCAGGAACCGGTGAGGGCTGGAGACCGATTGCAGCGCGTTGATCGCCACGGTCAGGCCTCCGTCGGTGCCGTTCTTGAAGCCCACGGCCGAGGACAGGCCGGACGCCATTTCGCGGTGGGTCTGGGACTCGGTGGTACGCGCGCCGATGGCCGACCAACTGATCAGGTCCTGCAGGTACTGCGGGGAGATCGGGTCCAGTGCTTCGGTAGCGGTTGGCAGGCCCATTTCAGCCAGGTCCAGCAGCAACTGGCGACCGATGTGCAAGCCATCCTGGATCTTGAACGAGTCGTCCAGGTACGGGTCGTTGATCAAGCCTTTCCAGCCGACGGTGGTACGCGGCTTCTCGAAATAGACGCGCATGACCAGGTACAAGGTGTCGGACACTTCTGCCGCCAGCACTTTGAGGCGCTCAGCGTATTCGTGGGCGGCCTTGAGGTCGTGGATCGAGCATGGGCCAATCACCACAAAGAGGCGGTGGTCGGTGCCGTCGAGAATCTCACGGATGACTTCGCGGCCCTTGGTGACGGTCTGCAGGGCAGCGTCGCTCAGGGGGATTTCGCGCTTGAGCTGATCGGGCGTGATCAGCGTCTCGTTGGATTCGACGTTTAGGTCATTGATCGGTAAATCAGCCATCGTGTTACTCGTCAGGGTCACGGGTGCCGGCCGCCAGCCATCCCCGTGCGGCGGGCACAGCATGATTTGGATGCAGGGGGGAGGAACCTTAGCGCGTAACACGGGCCCGCGACAATGGGCAAAGCCCGCTTTAATCCAGTGCTGGCTGCACAAACGCCTCATGGGAGAACTCGCCTGCATGGCGCGACACCCACTCCCGGGCCAGGGCTTCGATCTGCTCGGGCGTCGGTTCGGCATCTTCGTGCTGGCGGCAGTAGCGCTCTATCCGGCATGCTTGCTCGCCCATGCGTGCGCCAAACAATGCATGTTCATCGGTAAATGAGATACCCACGCGGTAGCCGTTTTCCACTTTGCGACACCATGCTATGTAGCCTGGGTATCGGGCGGTGGCGCCCAGGGAAGGGATGCGCAATTCAACCGCCGTGCCCTGGCGCCAGGCGCGCGGCCAGTTGCAGGCAATGCCACCCAGGCCGTGAGTGAGCAGGCGTTGGCGCGGTATGGCGGGAGAGGGGCGTTGGATTAACTCGACAGCGACATCATCAGGGTGAGGTAAAAAACGACCCATGTACACGGACTCCGAGCACCGTCCTGTAGACGGCGGTGGCAGCAGTATAGTGAACGAACTGGAATTGACCGACCTGGATATTGACCAGCAATTGCTGGGATTGCCAGGAGTTTCGCTCGTGGTGTTCACCAGCGTAGGATGCTCCAGTTGCCGTTGGGCGCGCCAGCAGTTGCCCGGTTGGCAGCTGCCGGTGGACCGCGTGTGCTGGGTAGATGCCGGGCATAACGGCGGCGCGGTCGAACGCTACCAGATCTTTCATTTGCCCGCGTTGTTCGTGGTGTGCGAGGGTCAGTTCCTCGGGCAATTACAGACACGTCTTACACGTTCTGACCTTGCCAGCGCTGTAAAACAAGCGCTTACCCGTATTCCTGAGGACTTGCCATGACAGCTCAATCGCCACGCATCGGTATTATCGGCACCGGCGCCATTGGTGGTTTCTATGGTGTGATGCTGGCGCGTGCCGGATTCGATGTGCACTTCCTGTTGCGCAGCGAGTACGCGGTGGTCAGCCAGCATGGCCTGCGTGTCAACAGCCACGTGCATGGCCAACTGCACTTGCAACCGGTGCAGGCGTATGCAAGCGCTGCCGATATGCCACCCTGCGACTGGCTGCTGGTGGGCACCAAGTCCACGGGTAACGTGGAGCTTGCGCCGACGCTCGCCCAGGTCGCCGCGCCGGATGCCAAGGTGGTGTTGCTGCAGAACGGCCTGGACGTCGAGGACAGCCTGCGCGAACACCTGCCGCCGTCACTGCATTTGCTGGGTGGGCTGTGCTACATCGGTGTGCACCGCTCGGGCCCCGGTATTGTCGAGCATCAGGCGCTGGGGCGCGTCAACCTGGGCTATCACAGCGGTTCGGCGGCCAACGACGAACCCCTTCAAAAGACCATCGTCGAGGCCGGTGCCGCCTTGTTTCACCAGGCCGGCATCGAATCCCAGGCCATGGCCAATGTGCATCAGGCGCGCTGGCACAAGCTGGTGTGGAACGTGCCCTTCAACGGCCTCTCTGTCTTGCTGGGCAGCGGCACCACAGCGTTGATGGCGGACGAATCCAGCCGCGAACTGATCCAGGCGCTGATGGCCGAAGTGGTGCAGGGCGCGCACGCCTGCGGCCATGAGATTCCCGCCAGTTACGCGGGGCAGATGTTCACCATGACTGAATCCATGGACGACTACCTGCCGAGCATGTATCACGACCACGTGCACAAACGTCCGCTGGAACTGGCAGCGATCTACGCGCGCCCGCTGGCCGCGGCCAAGGCCGCCGGCTGCGAGTTGCCGCGAATGCAGGCGCTGTACCAGGCCTTGAGCTTTATTGATCGGCATAACCGCTGAGTCGGGGGTAAACGCATGGCGAAGGGATTGGGCGACAAACTGGTGTTGGCGATTTCGTCGCGGGCCTTGTTCGACCTGGGCGACAGCCACAAGGTCTATCTTGCCCAAGGAGTAGAGGCCTATCGCAAATACCAGATCGAACACGAGGAAGAAATCCTCGAACCCGGCGACGCCTTCCCACTCGTCAAGAAGCTGCTGAGCCTCAATGCCAGCCTAGGGCGCGCTCGGGTCGAAGTGGTGCTGGTATCGCGCAACAGTGCTGACACAGGCCTGCGTGTATTCAACTCGATTCAGCACTACGGCCTGGATATTTCCCGCGCTGCTTTCGTAGGAGGGCGTAGTCCTTATCCTTATTTGGCTGCATTTGGTTGCCATCTGTTTCTTTCGACCCATGCTGAAGATGTGCGCAGTGCCCTTGATGCGGGCTTTGCAGCAGCGACGATTCTGTCGGGCGGGCCGCGCCGTGCCTCCAGCGAGGAACTGCACATCGCCTTTGATGGTGACGCAGTGTTGTTTTCCGATGTGTCGGAGCGCGTGTACCAGGCCGACGGGTTGGCGGCGTTCCAGGCCAGTGAGCGCGAATCCGCACGCCAGCCGTTGCCTGGCGGTCCGTTCAAGGGGTTCCTGGCGGCGCTGAACTTATTGCAGCGAGAGTTCCCTGACGAGGCCTGCCCGATCCGCACCGCATTGGTCACCGCCCGTTCGGCGCCGTCTCACGAGCGGGTGATTCGCACGTTGCGTGAGTGGGATATTCGCCTGGACGAGTCGTTGTTCCTTGGCGGCCTGGAGAAGTCCGCGTTTCTGGAGGCGTTTGCCGCTGATGTGTTTTTCGATGACCAGGCCGGTCATTGCGAGAAAGCCAGGGAAGTGGTGGCCACTGGGCACGTGCCCCATGGCATCAGTAATGAATTGAGGATTCAGGCCGAGAGTTAGGCGCGCTGCTAAGCTCATTCAATCTCCTCCAGCCTGGCAGTCCAGGAGGTTTTATGATTCGTTCGATGCTGTACGCCACGGACCTCGGTCTTTACGCGCCCTATGTGATGCAACATGCGCTGGCGCTGGCGCGAACGTTCAAGGCCGAGCTGTATGTGATTCACGTGGTCGAGCCGATCGGGCTGTTCGCCGAATCGGTGTTGCAGAGCTACCTTGATGAAGCCGCGTTGAGCGAGTGGCAGAGCCGGGGGCTGAACACGGTGATGGCGACTATCGAGCAGCGGGTGCTCGACAGTTTCCGCGAGGAGTTGGGGGAGGGTGAGCAGGACCTGAAGTTGATCCGTTCGGTACGCGTGATCCAGGGAGATCCGTGCGAGGTGATTCTGGACCAACTGCGCAAACTGTCGGTAGATCTGCTGATAGTCGGCAGCCACAGCCACGCAACGGGTGCGACCACGCCTCTGGGGCGTACCGCGGCACGGGTACTGCAACTGTCCAGCGTACCGGTTTACCTGGTGCCGTCGTTACAACGTCGCCGCAGTGATGACATGTGATCGGTAGGAAACGATAAAAAGTTCTAGATTTATCCGTCTAACCTTTAATATAGTTATATACCGTCGCTGATACCCGTGGCGTCTATCTGCTTTGAGGGACACATATGAAGCTTCAACAACTGCGCTACATCTGGGAAGTGGCGCACCACGACCTCAACGTTTCCGCTACCGCTCAAAGCCTGTACACCTCGCAACCCGGTATCAGCAAGCAGATCCGCCTGCTCGAAGACGAGCTGGGCGTTGAAGTGTTCGCGCGCAGCGGCAAGCACCTGACCCGCGTCACCCCGGCCGGTGAGCGCATCATCACCACCGCCGGCGAGATCCTGCGTAAAGTCGAAAGCATCAAGCAGATTGCCCAGGAGTTCTCCAACGAGAAGAAAGGCACCCTGTCGATCGCCACCACGCACACCCAGGCGCGGTATGCATTGCCTCCGGTGATTCGCGATTTCATCAAGCAATATCCGGACGTGGCCCTGCACATGCACCAGGGTTCGCCGATGCAGATCGCCGAGATGGCCGCTGACGGCACCGTCGATTTTGCCATCGCCACTGAAGCCCTGGAGCTGTTCGGTGATTTGGTGATGATGCCGTGCTACCGCTGGAACCGTTGCGTGGTGGTGCCTCAGGGTCACCCATTGGCCAAGTTGCCGAAGCTGACCCTCGAAGCCCTGGCCGAATACCCGATTGTGACCTACGTGTTCGGTTTCACCGGCCGTTCCAAGCTGGACGAAGCCTTCAGTCATCGCGGCCTCACGCCGAAAGTCGTGTTCACCGCCGCCGACGCCGACGTGATCAAGACCTACGTGCGCCTGGGCCTGGGCGTGGGTATCGTCGCCAAGATGGCGGTCGACACCAACCTCGACAAAGACCTGGTGGTGCTCGATGCCAGCGAGCTGTTCGAATCCAGTGTGACCAAGATCGGCTTCCGCCGTGGCACGTTCCTGCGGGGCTTCATGTGCGACTTCATCGAGAAGTTTGCGCCGCACTTGACCCGCGAAGTCATGGCCAAGGCGATCCAGTGCCACAACAAGCAGGAGCTGGAAGAGCTGTTCGACGGCGTTGAACTGCCTGTTCACTGAGTGGCTTATCGGGCCTCGGTAACCGTAAATAGTTGCCGAGCGCCTGCCACCAGAATCTCCACTTCATCCCCGTCGAACTTGCCCAGCAGGCTTTTGCCCAGAGGCGAGCGCGGGGTGATGACCGTCACCGGTTGCCCGACCACATCCACCTTCAAGCCCGCAGCATCAGGCGCCAGGAACAGCCATTGCTGGCGACCGTTCTCGTCCTCCAGAACCAGTAGTGCACCGACTTCTATCCCTCGCTGATCATCGTAGGCGCGCAACTGCAGGTTCTGGCAAAGCGCCAGCGACTGCTTGATTTCCTCGACCCGTTTGGCTTGCCCGGCCGCTAGATAAGAAGCTTCCAACCCCAAGGTGTCGTACTTGTTCTCCGCGATGTTTTCTTCATGAGTCGCGGTTTCGTAGGCAGTCTGCGCGGCGCGTTGGGCTATATCGAGGTCGACGGTGAGCTTTTCCAGGATCAACTGGAGGACGGCGTGCTTATTCATGGCTGTGCTTGATCATTCGCAGAATTGCAGGACATTGGCCCGGCTTTTTTCATTGGGCGCATTCTGGTCTTGTTGCAGCCAGAACTGGCATTTGGGGTTGGACAGGTTACGGGCGTTGCTACGCGCCTGGTCCAGGGTTTGTTGCTGTTCCTGCTTTTGCAGGTTTTGTTGGTACTGCTCGAACATGCGGTTGGGCGGCTCCGGCGCGACAACGGCCGGTTTACCCAATTGCTGGACCGCCTGGGCCACCGGCGCGAGGCTTTGCGGAAACAGGTAGCGCGAGGCCAGCCAAGTGGTCAGCGCGATGGCGATAAACCCCAGCCATACGCCCAAGGCGATAGCGATGCACAGCTTGAGCAGCGACAAAGGCGCGCTAGAGGGCATGTGGAACTCCTTGCTACGGGGATAATGGCGGCGATTGTCGCACAGCCTCCATGCAGAATAATCGCGATCAAGCCTTCTGCATCGGCGCATTTATGCGGACAATCGAGCCTTTGAGTGTTGGAGCCCGGAATGAAAGCCCGCTGGGATATTTTTTGCAGCGTTGTCGATAACTTCGGCGACATTGGCGTGACATGGCGCCTGGCCCGGCAATTGGTGGCGGAGCATGGCTGCGAGGTGCGTTTGTGGGTCGATGACCTGCGGGCCTTCGAACGCATGTGCCCCGAGGTGGATGTGCAGCGCGAGCAACAATGGCAAGAGGGCGTCGATGTGCGCCACTGGCCAGCCGATTGGTCACCAACCCCTGCCGCTGATGCGGTGATAGCCGCTTTCGCTTGCCAGTTACCGCCTGACTATATGGAAGCCATGGCCGAGTGTGAGCGCACGCCGTTGTGGATGAACCTGGATTATCTCAGCGCCGAGGATTGGGTAGTGGGCTGTCATCGCCTGCCGTCGGTGAAGTTCAAGGGGGTACAAAAGTATTTCTTTTTCCCTGGCTTCCGGCCCGGTACGGGTGGTCTGTTGCGTGAGGCCGGGTTGCTGGAGCAGCGTAGGGCTTTCCAGCGGGATGTTGTTGCGCAGCGACAATTCCTGCAATCGCTGGGGGTGTTTCCAACTGATGGTGCGCGTCTGTTCTCACTGTTTGCGTATGAAAATGCCGGACTGGCCAGTTGGCTGGACGTATTGTCGACGGACGGGCGTGCCACTCATCTATTGGTGCCGGAAGGGCGCATCCTCGGTGATGTAGAGCGCTGGCTTGGAGTAGAAGAGCTCGCCGCCGGGGATGTTCATCAGCGTGATGCACTGACCGTGCAGATACTGCCGTTCGTGCGTCAGGAGCAATATGACCACCTGCTGTGGTGCTGCGACTTCAACGCCGTGCGCGGTGAAGACTCGTTCGTGCGCGCCCAGTGGGCCGGGCGCCCGCTGCTGTGGCACATCTATCGCCAGGACGAAGACATCCACCTCGACAAGCTCGATGCCTTCCTGGAGCTGTACACCGCCGCCTTGTCACCGGCTGCAAAGGCGGCGCTGATCGCGCTTTGGCAGGCCTGGAACACCGAGGGCGACATGGTACAGCCGTGGAAAATGCTGCTGGAACACTGGCCAGAGGTCAGCCAGAACGCCGAAACGTGGTGTCTGGAGCAGGCCTTGCAGGCCGATCTTGCGACGGCGCTGGTACAGTTTTATGAAAGTTGGATATGATACGCCACCTTGATTTTTGTAAATCCCATCCAAATTTCGGATATATGCAATGAAAACTGGTAAAGAACTGAAACCCGGTACAGTGATCCGTCTCGAAAACGACCCTTGGCTGGTTCAGAAAGCTGAGTTCACCAAGTCTGGTCGTAACAGCGCAATCATGAAGACCAAGCTGAAGAACCTGCTGACCGGTTACAAGACCGAGATCGTCTACAGCGCCGATGACAAACTGGACGACGTAATCCTCGACCGCAAAGAAGCGACCCTGTCCTTCATCAGCGGCGACACCTACACGTTCATGGACACCACCGACTACACCATGTACGAGCTGAACGCTGAAGACATCGAAGCCGTTCTGCCGTTCGTGGAAGAAGGCATGGAAGACATCTGCGAAGCGATCTTCTTCGAAGAGCGCCTGGTTTCCGTAGAGCTGCCGACCACTATCGTGCGTAAAGTTGCCTACACCGAAGGTTCCGCTCGCGGCGACACTTCGGGCAAGGTAATGAAGCCAGCCAAGCTGGCTAACGGTACCGAGCTGCAGGTCGCTGACTTCATCGAAATCGACGACCTGATCGAGATCGACACCCGCGAAGGCGGTTCGTACAAAGGTCGCGCCAAGAAGTAATTCTGGCCCTACCGTACGAAATAAAAAAACCCGACCATGAGTCGGGTTTTTTATGGGCGCTGTTTTTACTTCAAGTGTTGCTTCAACTCATCCGATGCCTGCAGCAGGGCCGAACGCACCGACGGCACCTGGCTGACTACATTGAGCAAACCGTAGTCGTGAATCATGCCGTTGTAACGTACGGCGGTCACCGGCACACCGGCTGCATCCAGTTTGCGGGCATAGGCTTCGCCTTCATCACGCAGCACATCGGCGCCGGCCGTCTGAATCAGCGCGGGCGGCAAACCCTTTAGTTGGTCCGTGGTGGCCCGCAGCGGCGAGGCATAGATCTCGGCTCGCTGGTTGGCGTCGGTGGTGTAGTTGTCCCAGAACCACTTCATCATATTTTTGGTGAGGAAGTGCCCTTCGGCGTACTGGTTGTAGGACGCGGTCTCGAAATTGGCGTCAGTCACCGGCCATAACAGCAGTTGGAATTTGATCGCCGGCGTGCCCTTGTCCTTGGCCATCAGGCTGACCACGGCCGCCATATTGCCGCCGACGCTGTTGCCCGCGACCGCCAGGCGCTTGCCGTCGACATTGATCTCTTTACCGTGTTCGGCCACCCATTTCGTTGCGCCGTACGCCTGGTTGATCGCCACTGGGTAATGTGCCTCGGGTGACGGCGTGTAGTTGACGAACACCGCCACCGCCCCGGAACCCACGACCAGATCACGCACCAGGCGTTCGTGGGTCGGATAATCCCCCAGCACCCAACCGCCGCCGTGGAAGAACATGAACACTGGCAATGTGCCTTTGACCCCGGCCGGACGCACGATGGTCAGGTCCAGCGGCTTGCCATCGACCTGGATGGTCTTCTGGCTCACATCAGCCTTGGGCAGCGTCAGCTTCACCCCGGCTTGGGCGCCGGTCAGCACCGCGCGCGCTTCCTTGGGCGTCAATTGTTCCATCGGCTTGCCGGTGCCGGCGTTCAATACATCCAGGAAAGCCTGGGTGTTGTGCTCAACGTCGCCATTGGCGGCGAACGCGTGGCTGATGGACAAGGCGAGCAGGGTGCCGGTGAGCGCTTTACCAAATGTGTTCATGTTCTTCTCCTTGAGCTGCAGCGTGGGTTAGACGGTTACATGCAGGCGCACATCGACGTTGCCACGGGTGGCGTTGGAGTACGGGCAGACCTGGTGAGCTGCGTCGACCAGACTTTGCGCGTCATCCTGCGCCAGGCCAGGCAGGCTGATATGCAGGTCGATGTCCAGGCCGAAACCGCCGGGGATCTGGCCGATGCCGACGTGGGCAGTGATCGAGGCGTCAGCCGGGATTTTGCGTTGGGTCTGGCTGGCGACGAATTTCAGGGCGCCGATGAAGCAGGCCGAGTAGCCGGCAGCGAACAGTTGTTCCGGGTTGGTCGCCTGACCACCGGCGCCGCCCAGTTCTTTTGGCGTGGAGAGCTTGACGTCGAGGATGTTATCGCTGGAAACAGCGCGACCATCACGGCCGCCGGTGGCGGTGGCTACTGCGGTATAGAGCGTTTGCATGGTGTCGTCCTCATTGGTATATAGCGCTAAATGTTTGCGCGCTAAGTAGTTGGTGAGGCGAATGTATAGCGCTAATGTTTAGTGCGCAAGATAAATTTAAAAGTATTTTTCGTGAAGCGCCTCATCCCGCATTTTCATTGGGCGTATTAAACGGCGCCTTGCAGGTTGCTGCGCAATGCAATCAGATCCGCTTGCAGCTTGCGCAATTGTTCCAACTCCAACCCGCTGGCCCCAAGGATGCACTGTGGAATATCCATGGCCTTGTCCTGCAAGGCACGGCCGGCGGTAGTCAGTTCCACCACCACCACGCGTTCATCCTCGCGGCTGCGCGTTCGGCTGAGCAGGCCTTCGGCTTCCAGGCGTTTGAGCAGTGGCGTCAGGGAGCCAGGGTCTGTGAGCAGGCGGCTGCTGATTTCGCCGACAGTCAAACCATCCTCTTCCCACAGCACCATCATGGCCAGGTACTGCGGGTACGTCAGGCCGAGCGCTTGCAGCAGAGGCTTGTAGACCTTCGTCATCAGCAATGAAGTGGAGTGCAACGCGAAACACAGCTGGTTATTCAGCATCAGGGGTTCGCACGGGTCAGGGTTTTTGCTCATGGCGGTGCCTTAAATACGTGTATGGGCTGGAATCTAGCGAGCAAATCTTTAATGCGCCAGACAATTCTGTCCAGGAGGTCAGACCAGGCCGCTCTGCAGCGCCAGATCCCATGGCGGAACAGGGCTGAAACGGGATTTGAGGTATTCCAGCAGCAAGCGGCTGCGTGCGTTGGCCTGTTGTTCCAGGCGCAGCGCATAGATCCCGGTAGTTTCCGGGCTGGGCAGACCATCTTCGCAAAACAGCGGCAGCAATTCGCCACGCACCAGGTATTCGCTGGCCAGCCAAGTGGGTAGATGGGCGATGCCCAAGCCGGCCAAGGCGCCTGAGAGCAGCGCTTCTGCGTTGTTGGCGCTCATGCGGATGCGCTGTGGTCGATAGGTCGCACGGCGCCCGTCCAGTTCGAAGCGCCACGCGAACATCGGCGCCAGGCCATCCCAGTCCAGGCCATCATGATCACTCAACTCCCGGGGATGGGTCGGCGTGCCACGGCTTTTGAGGTAGGCCGGACTGGCGCAGGCGATACGCACGATGCTGGCCAGGGGCGTGGCGATCAGACGGGTATCGACGATATGCCCGGCCCGCAGCACCAGGTCGACCTTGCCAAGATGCGCGCCCTGCATATCCACAAAACTATCGATCAGATGTAGGTGCACATCCAGGCCGGGGTACACCTTCAGGAAATCCGCGATGACTGGCGCCAAGTGCCGTCGACCAAACGCCGCGGGCGCATCCACGCGGATCAAGCCCTCCGGCGCATGGCTCAGAGACACCGCTTCAGCCCGTGCCAGTTGCAACTCGCTGACAATCCGCCGCGCCCGCTCTGCAAACGCCAGGCCCGCCGGCGTCGGCACTACCGCGTGGGTACTGCGCTGGAACAAGCGGCTGCCCACGGAGCTTTCCAGGCTGTCGATGCGCCGCGCTACCGCGGAGGGCGTCAACGGATGACGGCGTGCGGCGGCGGAAAAGCTACCGGTTTCCAGTACATCGAGAAACAGACTCAACTGGTCGGTAAGGGTATTGGGGTTCATGACTGAATGCTTATGCGAGATTGGCACAGCCATTGTGCGTTGCTGTGCGTTTCCGCGCCAGGGCCGACTGCGTAGCATGCGAGGCCTGGGATTATGGAGTAATGAGCGGTGTGGGATTTAGCGATGTACCTCGTATTGGGCGCGGCCTTGGGCACGGTTGGCGGGCTGTTTGGCATCGGCGGCGGGCTGATTGCGATCCCGGTGCTCGGCGTATTGTTTGGCCTGGATCAACAGATCGCCCAAGGCACCGCGCTGGTGATGGTGGTGCCGAACGTGATGCTCGCCCTGTGGCGTTATCACCAGCGCAACCGGATTGAACTGCGTCACGCGCTGCCGCTGGGCATCACGGGTTTCAGCTTTGCCTGGTTGGGCTCGATCTGGGCAGTGGGCCTGGACGCAGGGGCGATGCGGATTGGCTTCATTGCGTTTCTGGTGGCGTTGTCGGCCTACAACCTGTTGCGCATGTTCACCCGCAACGCACCGCCGACCGCGCAGATGCGTTATTCCTGGCCCTGGCTGGGCGTGCTGGGCGCCGCGTCCGGCTCCATGGGCGGCTTGTTTGGTGTAGGCGGGGCCGTGGTGGCCACGCCGGTGCTGACCAGTGTGTTCGGCACTACCCAAGTGGTCGCCCAAGGCTTGTCCCTGGCCTTGGCCCTGCCCAGCACCGGCGTGACCCTGGTCACCTACGCCTGGCACCACGAAGTGGATTGGATGATCGGCATACCCCTGGCAGTGGGTGGCCTGCTCAGTATCAGTTGGGGCGTGAAAGTTGCCCATGCCTTGCCCGAGCGTTTGTTGCGTGGCCTGTTCTGCGGCTTCCTGGTGGTGTGCGCGGTGATGCTGACCTTTAAACTCTGAAGCCTTCCAGAATGTACTCGGCCAGGCATTCGGTGATCGGCGAGGTGATGTGCGGGTTGCGCAGCAAGTGCAGATTCATCGACGGCAGCGGTGGGAACCCCTCGTCGCTGCCGAGTATGCGCAAGTCGTCGGTCACCAGGCTTTCCATGCAGATCATCGCGGCGAGGCCGGCACTCACCACCGCCTGGATCGCCGCGACGTTGGTGCTGTGGTACGCCAGGCGATAGTCCCGGCCGCAGGCATCCAGTGCGGCACGGGTCCACTGCGTATACAGGCAGTCGTCGCCGGAAACCGCCAGGGGCACGGCGTCGTGTTCCTCCACGCAGAAGCACGGCGCTGCTGCCCAGACCATCCGCTCAGTGCGCAACAGTTCGCCGATTTCTTTGCCGGGCTCCCGGCTGATCACGGTCAGCGCCAGGTCCCGCCGCTGCATCAGCACCGTTGACGACTCGCAATGCAGCTCGATCTGGATCAGCGGGTACGCCTTGGAAAATTGCTTGAGGATCCCCGGCAGGAAGCGCATCACGTAGTCGTCCGGCGTGCCGATCCGCACCAGCCCCACCATATGCGGCTCGCGCAGGGTGTTGAACACCTCGCTGTGCAGTTTCAGGATGCGCCGCGCATAACCCAGCAACACCTGGCCCTCGGGTGTCAGTCGCACCTGCCGGCCATCGCGCTCGAACAGCTTGCGCTGCAACACGTCTTCTTCCAGACGCTTCATCTGCATGCTTACCGCCGATTGAGTGCGGTTGACCAGCTCGCCAGCGCGGGTAAAACCGCCCTGGTCAGCGATGGCAACGAAGGTACGCAGCACTTCAGTGTCGATGCTCGGGTAGCCGGACAATTGATCAATCTCCGAGATGTGTTGCATAAGAAACATTCGTTGGATTGATCATAGTGCCCCGCACACACTGGCGTCATCCCCAAGGGAGGGCGAGAAGATGAAAGGTCAGAAAGGTTACGTGGTGATGGCGAAGCATCCGTTTGCCGGGTTGTTTCAAAGGATTGCCCGCTGGCAGGCATTGCGCTACGAACGCCAGATGCTGGCGAGCATGAGCGATGATGCGCTCAAGGACATCGGCCTCAGCCGCGCCGATGTGGAACAGGAAACCCATCGGCATTTCTGGGAAGACCCGCTGCGAAAATGACCCGGGATGCAGTAGGGTAGGTCGCGAGCCCTCAAGGAGTTTTCCATGCCTGCCGACCTGTCCTTTTCACTCAAGCAAGCTCGACGCATGGCGCTGGCGGCCCAGGGTTTTTCCGGGCGCCAGCCGCCTGCGCAGATCAAGGCCGCGCACCTCAACCGATTGATCGACCGCCTGGGCGTGTTGCAGATTGATTCGGTCAACGCCGTGGTGCGTTCTCATTACCTGCCGCTGTTTTCCCGCCTGGGTCACTATTCCCCTTTACTGCTTGAGGAGGCTGCCTGGAGCCAGGGCCGGCGGCGTTCGCTGTTCGAATACTGGGGGCATGAAGCCTCGCTATTGCCCATGGCGTTGTACCCATTGATGCGGTGGCGCATGGTGCGGGCGCAGCAGGGCCAGGGCATTTATGCGCAGATGGCGCGTTTTGGGCGCGAGCAGCAGGCCATCACTCAGCGTGTGCTCAAGACCGTTGAACAACAGGGCGCACTCGGCGCCGGCAGCCTGTCCACCCGTGAGGAGCGCGCCGGCCCCTGGTGGGACTGGAGTAATGAAAAGCACGCGCTGGAATGGTTGTTTGCTGCCGGGCTGGTCACCGTGGCCGGACGACGTGGTTTCGAGCGCCTTTACGACTTGCCCGAGCGCGTCATGCCCGATGACATTCTTCAGCAAGCGCCGTTGGCTGAAGCCGAGGCCCAGCGTAGGTTGTTGCTGCACAGTGCCACCGCCCTGGGGGTCAGCACTGAAAAAGATTTGCGTGATTACTTTCGCCTCGACCCTGCCGACAGTCGCGCCCGCTTGGCTGAGTTGGTGGAGAACGGCCAATTGCTGACCTGCCGGGTTCAGGGCTGGAAGCAGTCGGCATATTGTCTGCCGGAGCCAAAAACGCCGCGCAACGTACCGGCCAGCGCCTTGCTGTCGCCCTTTGACTCGTTGATCTGGGAACGCGCCCGCACTGAGCGCCTGTTCGATTTCCGTTACCGACTGGAGATCTACACCCCGCAAGACAAACGGGTGTATGGCTATTACGTGCTGCCGTTTTTGCACAACGAGCGGATCGCCGCCCGCGTCGACCTGCGGGCCGAACGCGCCAATGGGCGCTTGGCGGTGCATGCGGTGCACGAGGAAGAGCCTGGGCTGGATGAGGAGGGGATGCTGGCGCTGGCGCAGCATCTGCGGCAAATGGCGCAATGGTTGGGGCTTGAGCAGGTGCAGATCAATTGCCAACGGCCAAGTGCCGCTCGGCTGCGGCTTGCTGGGCTCTAGGGCCCCATCGGGGGCAAGCCCCCTCCCACATTTGGATTTGTGAACGCAGTCAAACTGTGGGAGGGGGCTTGCCCCCGATGGCCTCAGTCCTGTCAGCCAAAATCTCAGCGCTTGACCTGTTTCAAGGTCTCGGCAATCAGAAACGCCAGCTCCAGCGACTGATCGGCATTCATCCGTGGGTCGCAATGGGTGTGATAGCGGTCCGACAAGCCATCCTCGGTGATTGGCCGCGCGCCGCCGATGCACTCGGTGACGTTCTGCCCGGTCATCTCGATATGAATTCCGCCGGCGTAGCTGCCCTCGGCCTGGTGCACCTGGAAGAATTCTTTCACTTCGCCGAGGATCTGCGCAAAGTCGCGGGTCTTGTAGCCGCTGCTGGCCTTGATGGTGTTGCCATGCATCGGGTCCGAGCTCCACAGCACCTGCTTGCCCTCGCGCTGTACGGCGCGGATCAGGTTGGGCAGGTGGTCGCCGACCTTGCCTGCGCCCATGCGGGCGATCAGGTTCAAGCGGCCTGGGTCGTTGTCCGGGTTGAGGATGTCGATCAGGCGGATCAGGTCGTCGGGGTTCATGCTCGGGCCGACCTTGACCCCGATCGGGTTGTTAACGCCGCGCAGAAACTCGACGTGGGCGCCATCCAACTGGCGGGTGCGGTCGCCGATCCACAGCATATGGGCCGAACAGTCGTAGTAGTCGTTGGTTAGGCTGTCACGGCGTACGAAAGCTTGTTCGTAGTTCAGCAGCAGCGCTTCGTGGGCGGTGAAGAAGCTGGTTTCGCGCAGTTGCGGCGAGCTGTCCATGCCGCAGGCACGCATGAAGGCCAGGGTTTCGTCGATGCGGTCCGCCAGTTGGCTGTACTTCTCGGCCAGCGCGGAGTTGGCGATAAAGTCCAGGTTCCACTGATGAACCTGGTGCAGGTCGGCGAAACCGCCCTGGGCGAAGGCGCGCAGCAGGTTGAGGGTGGCGGTGGACTGGTGGTACGACTGCAACAGGCGGTCCGGGTCGGGTACGCGGCTTTTTTCGTCAAAGCCGATGCCGTTGACGATATCGCCACGGTAGGCGGGCAGGGTGATGCCGTCGATGGTCTCGTCGTTGGATGAGCGCGGCTTGGCGAACTGGCCGGCCATGCGCCCGACTTTCACCACCGGGCAGCCGGCGGCGAAGGTCATCACAATCGCCATCTGCAACAACACCTTGAAGGTGTCGCGGATTTTCGCCGCAGAAAACTCAACGAAGCTTTCGGCGCAGTCACCGCCTTGCAACAGGAAGGCGCGACCCTGAGTCACTTCGGCAAACTGGCGGCGCAACTCACGGGCTTCCCCGGCAAACACCAGCGGCGGGTAGCTGGCCAGGTTCTGCTCCACCCGCAACAGGTGTGCGGCGTCCGGGTACTGGGGTTGTTGCTGGATCGGCAGGGCGCGCCAGCTGTCGGGGCTCCAGGGTTGGCTCATCATGAACTCGATTGGCTGATTGACGGTCGGGCGCCAATGTTATCAGCAATTAGTGCGTGACCTGCTGCTGCCGGTTGGCCGACAATCGCGCCTTTGGCGTAGAGCAAACCCGTTAGGAGTAGTGATGACAGAGGAGCGTGTCGAGCGCTTGCTGGCCGAGGTCCATGATGACTTCGGCATGATCCGTGTGCTCGAAGTGGCCGATTACCGGTTTCTCGAATTCGGCGACGCCATCGAGCAGAGCTGCGTGTTCACCGCCGATCCGAGCTGGCTGGAGTACGACTACACCCGCGCGATGCTGATCGGCGCGTTGTGCCATGAACAGCCGGAAAGCGCGTTGTTCCTCGGTCTCGGCGCTGGCACGTTGACCCAGGCGTGCCTGAAGTTCTTGCCCCTGGAAGACGTCGAAGCCATCGAGCTGCGCCCGGACGTACCACGTCTGGCCATCGAGTACCTGGGGTTGGACGATGATCCGCGCCTGTACATCCGCATCGGCGACGCCCTGGAATTGCTGGAGACTGCCGAATCGGCCGACCTGATTTTCGTCGACCTTTATACCGATGTCGGCCCGGGCGTCGGGCACCTGGCCTGGACGTTCCTGGAAAACTGCCAGAAAAAGCTCAACCCCGGTGGTTGGCTGGTGATCAACCAGTGGGCGACTGACGACGGTAAACCACTGGGCGCGGCGTTGTTGCGTGGGCTGTATCACCGGCATTACTGGGAGCTGCCGGTGAAGGAGGGCAATGTAATTTTGCTGGTGCCTTCGGAGTTGGATCAGGTGCTGGATCTGGCTGCGCTTTCTAATCGGGCCGAAGTGTTGGCGCCGCGTCTGGGGTATTCGTTGCAACCGTTGATCAAGGCGATTCGGCCGGCTACTTAGTTGTCTGTGCTGACGTCATCGGGGGCAAGCACCCTCCCACATTGGACCGCATTCTCCTGTGGGAGGGGGCTTGCCCTGATGGCGCCGTAGTTGCCAATTCAAATGCCTTTGAATACCCCCGGCCGCTTCTCGATCATCGCCCGTACACCTTCCTTGGCATCTGCACTGTTAAACAGCTTGTCGACCATCGGCGGCAAGGCGGCGGCGGCCACGGTCTCACCCTCCATGCGCGCCAGTCGCGCCGACATCAAGGTAGCCTGCACGCCCAGCGGAGCCTGGCGCGCAATGCGGTTGGCCAGTTCAATGGCGCGGGGCAGCAAGTCTTCGCTGGCCATCACTTCCTGCACCAGACCCAGGCGCAGGGCTTCATGGGCGTCGAACTCATCGCCAGTGAGCAGCCAGCGCATGGCGTTGCCCCAGCCGGCGATCTGATGGAAGCGCAATGTCGCACCGCCAAACGGAAAGATCCCACGCTGTACTTCCATCTGCGCAAAGCGCGTGTTGCTCGCACAGAGGTTGATATCCGCTGCCAGCATCAATTCGATACCGATGGTCAGGCAGTAGCCTTGGGCGGCGACGATCACCGGTTTGCTTACCCGCGGACCCGCGAACACGCCCCACGGATCGCAGCCCCCCAGCGGCGGTTGCCAGCCGCCGGCCATCACGGCGCTGACATTGGCCAGGTCCAGCCCGGCGGTGAAGTGGTCGCCGTGGGCAAAGACGACAGCGACCCGCGCAGCGTCGTTTCGATCAAATTCGCCATACGCCAGGCTCAGCTCATTGAGCAAATCCAGGTCAAAGGCATTGCGCTTGGCCACCCGGTCCAGGCCCAACAGCAGGACATGGCCCTGGAGTTCACGGCTGACGCGGCTGCTGCTGGCTTGATTCATCGGGTGTGCCCTCGGGCGCAGGGAAGGATTTCAGACCAAAGGTCTCGAACATTGGGTGAATCGTTTAAGCGTTATCACCAACAGGGCCGGGCCTTTGAAAAATAGACCCTGGCCGGCTTATCTGCAAAGACTGTGACGCAGCGCGGTTTATCGGCGCTTTGCGATAAAAAAAGCTCCCTTTTTCAGGTATTTCCGGTATAGTGCGCGCCGGCCTTTAACCGGGCCGCGTTTAGGTAGCGCAATTCCCCGAAGTCAGCTTCGGCTGCACGTCCGCACAGCGGACTCTCCCTTGACGAATCTTTTTCATTCATTCGTTTTCGCAAATCCCCGCCGACAAAGCAGCCAGGGCGACTCTTGAGTCTCAACACGGCATGCGCAGCTTTGGAGCATGGGTCTTTGCGGATGCACTCAGAGGCAGACCCATGACCCAGGAAACCGGCGGCTTCGCCGCTTTTAATCTTAACCCGAACATTCTTGCTGCCGTCATTGCGACCGGCTACGAAGAACCTTCGGCGATTCAGCAGCAATCGATCCCGATCATCATGGCCGGCCAGGACATGATTGGCCAGGCGCAAACCGGTACCGGTAAAACCGCCGCGTTCGCCCTGCCTATCCTGCACTGCATCGATCCTGCCAAGCGCGAGCCGCAAGCCCTGATCCTGGCGCCAACCCGTGAGTTGGCGCTGCAAGTAGCAACCGCTTTTGAAACCTACGCCAAGCAAATGCCAGGCGTTACCGTTGTTGCCGTTTACGGCGGCGCGCCGATGGGCCCGCAACTGAAAGCCATCCGTAATGGCGCTCAGATCGTTGTGGCGACCCCAGGCCGCCTGTGCGACCACCTGCGTCGCGACGAAAAAGTACTGTCGACCGTGAACCACCTGGTTCTCGACGAAGCTGACGAAATGTTGAAGCTGGGCTTCATGGATGACCTGGAAGTCATCTTCAAGGCGCTGCCACCGACCCGTCAGACCGTACTGTTCTCGGCCACTCTGCCACAGTCGATCCGTGCCATTGCCGAACGCCACCTGCGCGATCCGCAACACGTGAAGATCCAGACCAAGACTCAGACCGTTACCGCGATCGAACAGGCTCACCTGTTGGTTCACGCTGACCAGAAGACCTCGGCTGTATTGAGCCTGCTGGAAGTCGAAGACTTCGATGCCCTGATCATGTTCGTGCGTACCAAGCAAGCGACCCTGGACCTGGCAAGTGCCCTGGAAGCCAAAGGCTACAAAGCCGCTGCGCTGAACGGTGACATCGCCCAGAACCAACGCGAGCGCGTGATCGACTCCCTCAAGGATGGCCGTCTGGACATCGTTGTAGCGACCGACGTAGCCGCTCGTGGTCTCGACGTTCCACGTATCACCCACGTGTTCAACGTTGACATGCCTTACGATCCAGAGTCCTACGTTCACCGTATCGGCCGTACCGGCCGTGCAGGTCGCGAAGGTCGTGCACTGTTGCTGGTGACTCCACGTGAGCGCCGCATGCTGCAAGTGATCGAGCGTGTAACCGGTCAGAAAGTTGCCGAAGTCCGCCTGCCGGATGCCCAGGCTGTTCTCGATGCCCGCATCAAGAAACTGACCAACAGCCTGTCGCCACTGGTGGCTGACGCTGAATCGACCCACGGCGACCTGCTCGACCGCCTGACCGCCGATATCGGCTGCACCCCACGTGCCCTGGCTGCAGCTCTGCTGCGCAAGGCAACAAACGGTCAGGCCCTGACCCTGGCAGCCATCGAGAAAGAACGCCCGCTGGTACCGAACAACGCGCCACGCGGTGATCGTCCAGAGCGTACTGGCGACCGTCCAGACCGTGGTGAACGTGAGCGTCGTGCTCCGGTTCCATTGGCTGAAGGTCGTGCTCGTTGCCGTACCGCGCTGGGCGCGCGTGACGGTATCGCTGCCAAGAACCTGCTGGGCGCTATCCTCAACGAGGGTGGCCTGGCACGTGAAGCCATCGGTCGCATCCAGGTCCGTGACAGCTTCTCCCTGGTGGAGCTGCCGGAAGACGGTCTGGAAAAGCTGCTGACCAAACTGAAAGACACTCGCGTTGCCGGTAAGCAGCTGAAGCTGCGTCGCTACCGCGAAGATTGATCCGCCCTTGGGCTGATTGATCGCACATAAAAAATCCCCGACTGGTTCGGGGATTTTTTTTGCGTCGCTGTTTTAACCATTACGAGTTAGCCGAAGCGGTAAATGTCCATGCCCAGCGCGCCCATGGTGAAACCTTGGTGCGCGATGCTGAAACCCCCGCCCGCACCACGCGCAAAGTAGAGCGGCAACAGGTGTTCATCGCTTGGATGGCTGCGAACTGCGTAGGGCGCTTGGCGGCGATAGTCGTGCAGTGCGGCTTCGTCGTTGGCAACAAGCTTCTCCACGACCCAGTCGCGGAAACCCCTCGCCCAAGGCTCGATGCTTTCAGGCCCGGCGTGCCAGTCCAGTTCGCCCAGGTTGTGAGTGATACTGCCGGAACCGATCAGCAGAACACCTTGCTCGCGCAAGCTGGCCAAGGCATGGCCGACTTGTGTCTGCAGGGCAGGGCCCATGTGGCTGGGCAGGGACACCTGCACCACCGGGATATCCGCGGCGGGGTACATCAGCGACAGCGGCACCCAAGTGCCGTGGTCGAAAGGGCGCTGGTCGTCAATGCGCGGATTCAGGCCATCGGCGTGCAACAGTTGGACAATCTCGCGGGCCAGTTGCGGGTCGCCCGGCGCCGGGTATTGCACGGCAAACAGTTCACGGGGGAAGCCGCCGAAGTCGTGCCAGGTTTCCGGTGCGGCGCTGCCGCTGACAAGCAAATCCTGGCTTTCCCAATGCGCCGACACCACCACGATTGCCTTCGGGCGGGGCAGCTCGGCCGCCAGGCGTTGCAGCGCCGGGCCGCTGGCGCCAGGTTGCAGGGCGAGCATGGGCGAACCGTGTGAGATAAACAGGCTAGGGAGCATAAGTGGGGTCCTGAGCGTTAACATGGGCCCATCTTCAATCAGATCATTGATCTAAATCTAATATAAGTTTTAGTGCCTTTTGATCGAGATTTCTGGGGGATCCATGGAACCTAAGTTTTGGCAGGAGCGCTGGGCGCGCAATCAGATCGGCTTCCATCGGTCCGAGGTCAACCCTTACCTGCAGCGGCACTGGCGTTCGTTGGGGCTTGCCGAGGGGGCCAAAGTACTGGTGCCGCTGTGTGGCAAAAGCCTGGACTTGATGTGGCTGGCCAGCCACGGCTATCGCGTGCTCGGCGTTGAACTGTCGGAGCAAGCGGTTGAAGCCTTCTTCAGTGAGCAGAACCTGACGCCGCGAACCACTCGGCACGGCGCGTTCAAGGTGTACCAGGCGGATTTGATCGAAGTGTGGTGCGGTGATTTCTTCGCCCTCGACGCTGAGGTGCTGGCTGATTGCACTGCGCTCTACGACCGCGCCGCCCTGATCGCCTTGCCACCGCTGATGCGCGCGCAGTACGCCGAGCATCTGAACAGCCGCTTGCGCCCAGGCTGCCAAGGATTGCTCATCACCCTCGACTACGACCAGACGCAAAAGGCCGGCCCGCCGTTTGCGGTGACGGATGACGAGGTGAAGGTGCTGCTGGGAGCGCACTGGAGCCCGCAGGTGGTCGAAAAGCAAGACATTCTTGGTGAGAGCTGGAAGTTCGTGCAGGACGGCGTCACGGGCTTGGACGAGCGTGTCTACAAAATGGCGCGGGTATAAAGGGGCGCCCACAAAAAAGGGGCGATCCGATCGCCCCTTTTTTGCATTACCGGGTATCAGCCCCGACGACGTAGCGCGTCAATACGCTCTTCCAGCGGTGGGTGGCTCATGAACATGCGCGCCAGGCCCTGCTTGATGCCGCCGTTGATGCCGAAGGCGGTCAGGCTGTCAGGCATGTGCACCGGCAGGCCCTGTTCGGAGCGCAGGCGTTGCAGCGCACTGATCATTGCGCTGGTGCCCGCCAGGCGTGCGCCGGCTTCGTCTGCCCGGAACTCGCGTTTGCGCGAGAACCACATCACGATCGCACTGGCCAGGAAGCCCAGTACCACTTCGGCAAAGATGGTCGCCACGAAGTAGGCGATACCGCGACCGCCTTCGTTCTTGAAGATCACCTTGTCGACAAAATTACCGATGATCCGCGCAAAGAACATCACGAAGGTGTTCACCACGCCTTGCACCAGTGCCAGGGTGATCATGTCGCCGTTGGCAACGTGGCCAATCTCGTGCGCGAGTACTGCCTTCACTTCATCGGGTGAGAAACGTTCGAGCAGGCCCTGGCTGACGGCCACGAGCGCGTCGTTCTTGTTCCAGCCCGTTGCAAAGGCGTTGGCCTCATAAGCAGGGAAAATCCCGACTTCGGGCATTTTGATACCTGCCTCTTGGGACAACTGCTCCACGGTTTGCATCAGCCATTGTTCATGGCGAGTGCGTGGTTGGGTGATGACCTGGGTGCTGGTGCTCATCTTCGCCATCCACTTGGAGATGAACAGCGAGAACAGCGAGCCGGCAAAACCAAAGACCGCACAGAAAATCAGCAGCTGATTGAGGTTCAGATCAACCCCGTTGGCCGCCATGAACCCGTTGAAGCCGAAAAGGCTCAGGGTGATGCTGGCAATCAGCACGACCGCCAGGTTGGTGGCCAAGAACAGCAGGATGCGCATCATGGTTGTAGAGTTCTCCTCATGCTTAATATGTCGCTTACTGCGGGGTATATAAGGTGCGGCATGGGGTGATTCAACCGAGCGACTATTTCAAACTGTGTCCTACAGCTCGAATGTAGAGTCTTGAAGGGATTTTCCGGCCGGGAATGCTACCCCTTACAAGCCGTTCATGGTCTTGTGGCCCAACAATTATAGGGGGCTTGAGGCCATAGAGCGGCACGGGCGGTATGAGGGGAGGGGTGAAGACAGAGAAGTGTTGCCAGATAATCGCTGTACGACCGAATGTCGGTCGTACAGCGTCATATCCCCTACTGGCGATAGGACTTGAGGAAATTGCCGATACGTCCAATCGCCATGTCCAGGTCATCCACACGCGGTAAGGTAACCACGCGGAAGTGATCCGGCCACGGCCAGTTGAACGCGGTGCCCTGCACCACCAGCAGTTTTTCCGACAGCAGCAAGTCGAGCACGAACTTCTCGTCGTTGAGGATCGGGCACACCTTCGGGTCGATCCGTGGGAACGCGTACAACGCACCCATGGGTTTCACGCAGCTCACGCCCGGGATCGCGTTGAGCAGTTCCCACGTGCGGTTGCGCTGCTCCAGCAGGCGGCCCTGGGGCAGAACCAGGTCATTGATGCTCTGGTAGCCGCCCAGTGCGGTCTGGATTGCGTGTTGGCTCGGCACGTTGGCACACAGGCGCATGTTGGCCAGCATGTCGATACCTTCGATGTAGCTCTGGGCGTTGTGCTTGGGACCGGAGATGGCGATCCAGCCGGAGCGGAAGCCCGCCACGCGGTAGGACTTGGACAGGCCGTTGAAGGTCAGGCACAGCAGGTCCGGCGCCAGGGAGCCCGTGCAGATATGGACCGCATCGTCGTAGAGAATCTTGTCGTAGATCTCGTCGGAGAACACCACCAGGTTGTGCTGGCGGGCCAGTTCGAGCATGCCCAGCAGCACTTCTTTAGAGTAAACCGCGCCGGTAGGGTTGTTCGGGTTGATGATCACCAGTGCCTTGGTGTTCGGGGTGATCTTGGCCTTGATGTCGGCCAGGTCCGGGAACCAATCGGCGCCCTCGTCGCACAGGTAGTGCACCGGGTGGCCACCGGCCAGGGTCACGGCGGCGGTCCACAGTGGATAGTCCGGTGCTGGTACCAGCACTTCGTCGCCGTTGTTGAGCAGCGCCTGCATGGACATCACGATCAGCTCGGACACGCCATTGCCCAGGTAGATGTCTTCGATGCCGACACCTTCAACCTGCTTCTGCTGGTAGTACTGCATCACCGCCTTGCGTGCGCTGAACAGGCCCTTGGAGTCGCTGTAGCCCTGTGCGGTAGGCAGGTTGCGGATCACGTCCTGGAGGATTTCGTCCGGCGCTTCGAAACCAAAGGGCGCCGGGTTGCCAATGTTCAGCTTGAGGATGCGATGGCCTTCCTCTTCCAGGCGCTTGGCGTGCTTGAGCACTGGGCCGCGAATGTCATAGCAGACGTTGGCGAGCTTGTTCGATTTGCTGACCTGCATGGCGATGTGATCCTGAAAATGAACGATCCAGACGGTGTGGACACTACCGTACTGTGAAACCTGCGGGGCCCGCACCCATAAATACGTTTGAATGCCGATAGCGCGGGTGCCAGACTGGCGTTTTGAAGAGGCGCAATCATACGTGCCGCCTGATCCATGGAAAAGACACAGATCAGGCTTTTTCAGTTGCCGAGGTGTACCGATGGATAAGTTGCAGAAAACCGTTGAAGAGTGGAAAGCCATGCTCGATCCCGAGCAGTACAACGTGTGCCGGCTCAAAGGTACCGAGCGCCCGTTCAGCGGCAAGTACAACGGCACCAAGACCGACGGCGTGTACCACTGCATCTGCTGCAATGCGCCGCTGTTCGACTCCGCCACCAAATTTGATTCCGGCTGCGGCTGGCCGAGCTTTTACGCGCCGATTGCCGACAGCGCGATGATCGAGATCCGTGACGTCAGCCACGGCATGATCCGCACCGAAGTCACCTGCGCCAAGTGTGATGCGCATCTGGGCCATGTATTCCCGGATGGTCCGCCGCCGACCGGTCTGCGTTATTGCATCAACTCGGTGTGCCTGGACCTGGTCCCGCGCTGAGTACTCGCGGTGAGGGAGCCTGCTCCCTCATCCCGTGCCCATAAGGCACTATCATTCCGATCAATTCAATTGCACACAATTGAATCGCCTACTATCTTTCTCCTTCTTCTCCCCTTTTTCTTGAGGCACTGCCATGAGCGACAACCTGCTGAGCATCCCTTGCACCACCATCAAAGGTGAGCAAAAGACCTTGGCCGATTTCGCCGGCAAGGCCGTGCTGGTGGTCAACACTGCCAGCAAGTGCGGTTTCACCCCGCAGTACAAGGGGCTGGAACAGCTTTGGCAGCAATACAAGGATCAGGGCTTGGTGGTGCTGGGCTTTCCCTGCAACCAGTTCGGCAAGCAGGAGCCGGGTGACGAAGGCGCGATCTCAGAATTCTGCGAGCTGAATTTCGGTGTCAGCTTCCCGTTGTTCAAGAAGATCGACGTGAATGGCAGCGATGCCCATCCACTGTTCGTGCAACTGAAAAAACAGGCGCCGGGCCTGCTGGGTTCCAAAGGCATCAAGTGGAACTTCACCAAGTTCCTCATCGGCCGCGACGGCCAGGTGGTCAAGCGCTTTGGCCCCACCACCAAGCCGCAGGACCTGACCCAAGAGATCGAAGCCCTGCTCAAATGATCCAGCCGCCCGCCGTGTCCCTGGCCCTGGACAACCAGCTGTGTTTCAAGCTCTACGCTGCTTCCAGGGCTGTTACACGCGCCTATAAGCCGATGCTCGACCAATTGGGCCTGACCTATCCGCAATATGTGGTGATGCTGGTGTTGTGGGAGTGGCACGACACGCCAACGTCGCAACCAACAGTCAAAGCCCTGGGCGAACGCCTGATGCTCGACTCGGGTACGTTGACGCCCTTGCTCAAGCGTCTGGAGCAACTTGCGCTGGTGCGGCGCCGGCGCAGTGCCCAGGATGAGCGGGAGGTTCACCTGAGCCTGAGTGACAGCGGCGTACAGCTGCGTGATCAGACCCTCGCCCTGAAAACCCGGCTGCTGTGCGCCAGTGGGGTTGACCTGAACCAGGCTGACGCCTTGCGTGACGGTCTGGATCAGTTGCTGGTGCAGATCAGAGCGTTGTCGTCCGAGGCACCCACAGGTCCAGCAGGGCATTGAGTTCTTCGCGGCGGAACGGTTTGGCCAGGTAGTCATTCATGCCCGCCGCACGGCACCGCTCGCGCTCCTCGGACAGCGCGTTGGCGGTCAACGCGACAATCGGCAGGTCCGGCCAGCGCCCGCTGCGGCGAATCTGTCGGCTGGCTTCATAGCCATCCATCACCGGCATGTTGCAGTCCATCAGCACCAGGTCGAAGGGTTGCTCTTCGAGGAGTTTGAGCGCTTCGCCGCCATGGGGCGCCACAATCACCTCGCAGCCCAGTTTGCTGAGCATGCCCTTGGCCACCAGTTGATTGACCGGGTTGTCCTCCACCAGCAGGATGCGCGCGCGATGCGCGAGGGGGGCCGCATCCAGCTGGATCGGATCAAGGATCAACTGCGTGCCTCTGTGCATGTTGCGCAGCAGGATCTGATACAGCGCGGTGCGGCTCAAAGGACGCGCCTGTTGGTGCAGGGGTACCAGCGCTGCCACTTCCTCGCTGGGCATGAAATTGCCATAGGCCGTCACCAGCAAAATGGGCGCGGTAATGCCCGGCCGTATGCGGAACAGGCATTCCGGGCAATCGGTAATCAGCAGGTCAGGCGTTTGCCCGCTCAAATCGTCATCCATGGTGAAACAACGCGGTGTCAGCCCCCAACTGGGCAGCAGTGTGGTGAGCAACTCCGTCAGGCCGCCGCCAGCGCTGGTGATGGCGATGACCTGGCCGCTCAGCGGCGGCGGCTGCACGGCGGGCAAATGGGTGGGCAGCGGGAGGTCTGCGCAGAATTGGCTGCCAAAGCCCACCTCCGAGCTGATACTCAACCGTCCCTTCATGGCTTCACAGAGGTTGTGGGTCAGCGCCAGACCCAGGCCCGTCCCGCCAAACTGGCGAGTGATACCGGCACCGGCCTGGGTGAACGGTTGGAAGATCTTCACCTGGGCATCCTGCGCAATACCGATGCCGGTATCGCAGACTTCAATACGCACGCCGCCGTCGTGGGTGTGCAGGCGCACATCAACGCGACCGAAGCGTGTGAACTTGAGGGCGTTGGACAGTAAGTTGCTGACGATCTGCCGCACACGGGTCGGGTCGCCCAGTACCTGGGCCGGAAACTGCGGGTCGATCAGGCACGTCAGTTCCACGCTCGGCGCTGCGTTCTGTGACAACAGGTTCGCGGTGTCTTCGACCAGCGCGCCGAGGTCGAACGGGATGCGCTCCAGCTCCAACTGCCCGGCATCAAACTTGGACAGGTCGAGAATATCGTTGAGCAACTCCACCAGCACTTTGCCCGAGTCATGGGCGATAGACAGTTGCTGGCGTTGCTCGGCGTTCAACGGGCTGTCCAGCGACAGCGCGATCATGCCCAGCAGGCCGTTGAGCGGGGTGCGGATTTCGTGGCTCATGTTTGCGAGGAAAGCCGCCCGGGCCTGAGCCATGGCCAATGCATTCATCTTTGCCGCTTCGAGCTCATTGTTGGTCTGGGTCAGGCGCTGGTTGCTGGCCTTGAGTTCGAGGGTGCGAGCGGAGACGATGTCCTCCAGTTGCCCCAGGTATTCCGTCAATCGGTCTTCGGCGTGACGGCGTTGCTGGATTTCGGTTTCCATGTTTTCGAATTGCTGGTTGGCGACATTCACCAACACGCCGATTTCATCGTGCTCATGCCCCGGCGGGCAATCCAGGCGGGCCTGCTTGCGGGTGCTCAGTTCACGGATAATGCGCACCAGCGGTTGAGTCAGCATCACATAGAACAGGCCCAGCAGAATCCCGGTCAGCAGCAGGCTGCGGGCAAATCCGTTGAGCAGGGTGATCTCGGCGCGGCGTAGGAACCGGCTGCCAAAAGCGTAAGTGTCGACATCCAGACGTAGTACGCCCAGTGACTCGTTGGGCATGTGGCTCAGAAACAGTTGGTCTTCGAACTGGCGGTTGGCGCCAAACATGAAGTCACTGATAGGCCGGTAAGTGCTTTCCTTGCGTGGCCGGTCGACATCGGCGAGTACCACGCCGTTGTTGTCGATCAACTGCGCGCGAATGATGGCTGGGGAGTGCAGCAGGCCGCGGGTCAGCTCCTGGGCCAGTTCGGCATCGATGTTGTAGGCAATACGTGACGCCGGGTTATGGCTGATTTCGATCAGCGAGCGTATTTCACGGTTGATGGATGCGTCTTCACTGGCATAATCAATGCCGATTTGGATCAGGCTGAGCAAGGTTCCCAAGACGAAACCGACCAGCACAGTCAATCTGGCTTGTTTAAAAGACAAGCGGTGGGCGAATTTGATATCCATCGAGTGTTGAACCACTTCACGTTTCCCTTCGCCCGGCAAGCATAGCTGAACATCCACAGGCTCAGGCTTGCCCGGCATAAATCGTTTTTTACGCAGCCCCAAGCGGTCTGTCGCAGGGTTGCCAATACGCCATCTTTTACAAGAACTTGCCAGAGGAATAATCGTGGACTCTCGATTGAATGCCTTTCTGGAGCGGGCCGATGCAGTGCTCGCTCGTCTGGAACCCTTGTTGCCCGCGCCACGCCAAGCCATCGACTGGAACCATTGCCTGGCCGCCCGTTGGCAGCGTGAAGGCCGCAGTGGTTTCCTGTTGCCCCTGGATGTGAGCCTGGACATGCGCCTGTCCGACCTGATTGGCGTGGACAAGCAACGTGAAACACTGGCGCGCAACACTCAGCAGTTTCTGGATGGGCTGCCCGCCAACCATGCGTTGCTGTGGGGTTCGCGCGGTACTGGTAAATCGTCCATGGTGCGCGCGTTGCTCGCCCAGCATGCCGAGGCCGGTTTGCGCCTGATCGAAATCGAGCGTGACCACCTGGCCGACTTGCCCCGTGTGGTTGAGCAACTGCTCAAGCTGCCGCAGCGTTTCATCCTGTTTTGTGACGACCTGTCGTTCGAGGCCGGCGAGGGCGACTACCGGGTACTCAAGAGCGTACTGGATGGCTCCCTGGAACAGGCGCCTGAAAACGTGCTGCTGTATGCCACGTCCAACCGCCGTCACTTGGTGCCGGAAAACCAGAGCGACAACGACAACTGGAAGCGCGTGGATGGCGAACTGCACCCCAGTGAGGCGGTGGAAGACAAGATTGCCCTGTCCGACCGTTTTGGCTTGTGGCTGTCGTTCTACCCGTTCACCCAGGAGCATTTTCTGGATGTGGTCGAGCACTGGATCGGTGAGCTGGCGAACAAGGCGGGTTTGCAGTGGCAGCGCGATGAAGCCCTCGACATTCTGGCCGTGCGCTGGGCGACCGGGCGCGGCAACCGCAACGGCCGTTGCGCGTATCAATTCGCCCGTTATTGGGTGGGCCTCAAATTATTGGAGCGTCAACCATGATCGATTTACAACAAGCTGGCACCGGTCTCGGTGGCTATGCCCTGCTGTGTGCCCAGTTGGAGTCGCTGCTGGCGGATGAACGCGATTTTATCGCCAACAGCGCGCAGTTTTCCGCTTTCCTGTTTAGCCAGTTGGATGACCTGAACTGGGCCGGCTTTTACCTTAACCGCAATGAAGAGCTGGTACTCGGCCCATTCCAGGGGCAGATCGCGTGTGTGCGTATTCCGTTTGGCCGAGGGGTCTGCGGTGCCGCTGCGGCCTCGCGGCAAACCCAACGGGTGGAAGATGTGCACGCGTTCCCCGGGCATATCGCTTGTGACAGCGCGTCCAACAGCGAACTGGTGGTGCCACTGGTCAAGGACGGCAAGTTGATTGGCGTCCTCGACCTCGATAGCCCCTTGCTGGCCCGATTTACCCCTCAGGACCAGGCGGGAATCGAACATCTGGCGGCGATCTTCCTGCGCTTGACCGACTGCTGATCAAGCAGGGGGGCGTAGCACGCCCCCTTATTGACCCTCCATCCCGTCAAGCTGCACCTGCAGCATCCTCTCCATCTCCAGCATCAGCTTTTCCAGGGATTTCACACCCGCATTGATCAGATGTCGTTCATCGCCGTGGGCACAGGTCTGTTCAAGGGCTTCGCAGTGCGAGGCCAGCGTACTGGCTTGAACGATGCGGGCAGCGCCCTTGATCTTGTGAGCCTGTTCGATGATGTTCTGGGCCGGGGCCTGCGCAGCCATCAGTGCGACCAACTCTTGGCGATCCTGACGGCTGCTTTTCAGTAGCTCTTCCAGCAAGCGACGGCTCATGTGCGGGTCGCCACCGGTAAGGTTCTCGAAATTGCCGAGGTCCAGGATCATGTGGGTGGGTTGCGGACTGATCTTTGCCAGTTGCCGTTCCAGCGCCGTGAGGCTAATGGGTTTGAACAGGCAGTCGTTCATGCCTGCTTCTGCGCAGCGGTGCTTCTCCTCGGGCTGTGCATTGGCGGTGAAGCCCAGCACGACGCAGGGCTTCAGGTGTTCGCGTTGTTCATATTCGCGGATTGAGCGACTCAACTCGTAGCCGTTCATGATGGGCATGTTGCAATCGGCGATCACCAGATCGAAGTGCTCCTGGCGCCACGCCTGGAAACCGGTGGCCCCGTTCTGGGCGGCAGTGAACTGGTGGCCCAGGAAACCGAGTTGCTGACACATCAGCAAACGGTTCGCCGGGTGGTCGTCCACCACCAGCACATTGAGCACGGTCGCGCTTGCAGGCGCCTCGGATTTGAGTTCGTCCGCCGTCGTCACCGGTTGCAGGCGCGTCATCCTCAGGCTCACATGCACTTGGGTACCCACCATGGGCACGCTGCTCAGGCTCAGTTGCCCGCCCATCATGGCGCACAGGCTGCGACAGATCACCAGCCCCAGGCCTGCGCCGCTCCTGGCCAGTTGCCCGGAATTGTCGGCCTGGGCAAAGGGTTCGAACAGGCGCTTCTGGTCGTCCCGGCTGATACCGATGCCGGTGTCTTCCACCACCAGTTTCATCTCGACCTGTTGCGCCAGCTCAGTGGGTAAGACTTGTACCTTGATTTTTACCTGGCCACGCTCGGTGAACTTGATGGCATTGCTGACCAGGTTCGACAGCACCTGCTTGAAGCGCAGTGGGTCGATCAAGACTTCAGTGTCTTCAAGGTCTGGCGTGAACTCCAGCATCAGGCTGAGGCTCTTTTGACGCGCCAGGCCGTCGAAGACACGCACCACCGACTCGATCACTTCCCGCAGGTTGACGCGCTCCGGTGCCAGGCTCAGACGCCCGGATTCGATACGCGCGATGTCCAGGATGTCGCCGATCAGTTCCAGCAGATCCTTGGCTGAGTTATAGGCCACTTCGATGGCCGGGCGATCAAGGTGGCCCTGGTCCGCCCGCTTGAGGGTCAGTTCCAGCATGCCGATCACCGCGTTCATCGGTGTGCGGATTTCATGGCTCATGGTCGCGAGGAACGTGCTCTTGGCCCGGTTGGCTTCGTCGGCTCGTTCCTTGGCGGTACGAAGTTCGTCGAACAGCTGGCGTCGCTCACTGATGTCTATCCAGCCACCGATGATGCCCTGAACTTCACCGACCGAGTCACGGTACGGCAGGATCCAGTGGTAGATCGTGAGTTTTTTTCCGCGAATATGCAGGGGGCGGTCCAGGATCATCGGTTTGCCTTCCGCCACCACGCGTTGATAGTCGGCATGGTATTGCGCCGCTTCCGTTGCAAGGGCTGTGCTGATCTGGACCGCACTTTTGCCTATCACGTCTTCGCGCTTGACGTCGAACACCTGCAGGTAGCTGTCATTGCAGGTCTGCAGCAGCCCCCTGCTATCACGTACATAGATCGGGTGCGGGGTTTCATTGACCAGTGCGCGCATGAACTCGAACTGATCATTGAGGGCGCGTTCGGCCATTTTCCGGTGACTGATCTGGCGGCGCATGTAAGCGTTCCAGCTCAGGGAAATCAGCAGCAGCAACCCGGTGCCGATGATGATGCGTGCAATGAGTTGGTGATAGTCACGCCAGTAACTGTCTGAGGCGGCGGTATAGCCGCGCCAACGACTGTTGATCACCCCCAGCTCATCCGGGGCGATGCTGAGCAGGGCTTTGTCGAGGATCGAGCTGAGTTCCGTGGCGCTGCGTGACGTCGCCAATCCAAAGGTGGCGGGCATGGTGCCAATGCTGAAGCTGATTTGAACCTTGTCCTGGAACATCTGCGAGGTCAGAAAGTAATTGGCGACCACCAGGGTATTCACGGCGCCCTCCACATGGCCTTGTACGAGCATCTCGGCTGACTTGAAGGTGTCACCGGCTTCTACCAGTTGAATCTTTGGGAACTGCTCGCGCAGGAATTTTTTCAGCGGGCTGCCCTGAGTGATTGCCAGGCGTTTGCCCTCCATTTCCTCCAGACCTGTGGGTGCCTGGCCGTCCTTGCGCGTCAGCATTACGTAGGAGTTTTCCAGGTAAGGGCGGCTGAAGTTGATTTGAGCCTCGCGTTCGACGCTCGGGATGATCGCCCCGATGATGTCCGCTTTGCCTGTCTCGACGTCTTCGATCATCGCGTTCACATCCCGCCCGCGCTGGATCTCGAAGCGCAGCCCGGTGCGCAGGCGAATCAGTTCCAGCAGGTCGGCGGTGACGCCGTGGAAATTGCCATCGGCATCGAAGAACGTCAGCGGCGCAAAGGTGGGGTTCACGATCACCTTGACCACCGGATTGTCTCTGAGCCAGCGTTCCTCGCGCTGCGTCAGTTGCAGCTTCTGGTCGGTCAACAGGATGTCGCTGCCGGCACTCCAGCGCTTGGCGATCGCTTCCCTTTCGGTGGTAGGCACGGCCCTCAGTGCTGCGTCGACGATGCTCAACAGGGTTTGCTGGTCCTGGGGCATCGCAAAGCTGAACCCATAGGCTTCATGTTTGCCGAAGTTCGCCATGCGGATGTTTTTCAGGTAGCCCTTGTTGATCATGTAGTGCGTGGAGATGGTATCGCCGAGAAAAACGTCAGCCTGGTCGAAAGCCACCGCATTCAAGGCGTTTTGATAAGAGGGGTAGGCGCGGATGATCGCCTTGGGGTACAGCTTCTCCACCTCGCCCAGCGGCAGGTAGTGGTAGACCAGTGCCAGACGCATCCCGGCCAGTCCGTCGCTCAGGCTGCGGGTCTCGCCTTCGCGGGTCACCAGCACCGGCCGGTCTGCGGCATAGGGCTCAGACAGGGTCAGGTTGGGGTTTGCCGCTTCAAAACTGTTGGAGGAGCCCAGTAAATCGATATCCCCAGCTTCAAGGGCCCGAATGGCGGCTTCTCGGGAGGGGTAGCGCAATACCTTTATCGGTAAGGCCAATGCCGTGGCCAGGAGGCCGGCGTAGTCCGCGGTGAGTCCCTCGTAGTCGTGCCCGCTGGAGGTCAGGTCAAACGGCGGATAGTCCGGGTATGCCGTTCCCAGCACCAATTCCCGTTTGTTTTGGAGCCATTGGCGCTGGGCCTTGTTCAGGTGGGTTTCCAGTTGCATGGAGTTTGCGCGACTCAATAGGTCGAAATGTTCCGGGCTCGCTGGAGGGGTTGCAGGCACGGCAGTGCTGAAGCACAAACCGGCACTCAATATAATCAAATAGTCCTTTATACGGCTGGGCATCCGCTTTCTCACACTAGCGCGTTTCGTTTTGCCATCTCGATAAGTTCTACCAAAGACTTGGCTTGAAGTTTTTGCATTAACCTCTTTTTGTAGGTGCTTACTGTTTTGTTGCTCAGAAACATGCCTTTGGCGATTTCCTTGTTGGTGCGACCTTGTGCGAAAAGTTGCAATACCATTAACTCGCGATCGTTAACGGCCTTGAACAGTTCAAGCTCCTTGCCGCTTTCGTCATTGGTGTTCAAGGCCTGGCTGGGGAAGTAGTTGTAACCTGACAAGACGGCACGGATGGCGCTCATCAGTTCACTCAGGTCGCCTTCCTTGCACACATAGCCATCGGCACCTGAACGCATGCAGCGTGTGGCAAACAGGGTGGGCGATTGAGCCGTCAGCACCAGGGTTTTCATCGAGGTGTTCATGGCGTTGAACCGGCACAGCACTTCCAGTCCATCGAGTTTCGGAATGCTGATGTCGAGGATGATCAGGTCCGGCATGCATTCGCGGACCATTTGGATGGCGTCGCACCCGTTATCCGTTTCGCCGACGACTTTGAAATTCTCTTCATGTTCCAACAACATTCGTATGGCGAGCCTTATAACCGGGTGGTCATCAATAATAAAAACTGTGTTCATGATCGTATTCCATGCGTGTGCAAATAAAGCGGGCACATTAGCTCAGAAGCTAAGGCAGGAGCATGAACTTGAAGGGGAGTAGGTATAAAACAGGAAAATTCCTACATCAAAAAAGGTAAAGGCCTACCGGCTGATAAGGCGTTGTAGGGCGAAAAGCCTATATTTCGCAGGGGCGTGAACTGAATCGTGGTGCCAGGGATTTTGCGGACGTTATGCGTGCAGTTTTCGACGGGTTTATATGTTTTAAGTCCTACATTTATAGTGTGAGTAATGGCAGGGTCAAACCTGCAAGTTCATCTTTGTTTAATGGCTTCGGCAAGTAGCCGAGCAACGGCAGGCCCCGTTTGAGCGCCAGGGCCTGCAGCGTTGAAAGTTCTGTCGCGGGCAGCCCGCTGAGCAGGATGGCGGCCTTGATAAAGCCACGGCGGCTGGCGATTTCAATCAGTTCAAGCCCAGGCAGATCGGGCAGGCACTGATCGCACAGGATAATGTCGAAGGGCGCCTCGGCCTGCGTCATGAAGCGAATCGCCTGTTCGGCGTTTTCCGCCGGGGTCAGATGCTCAAAGCCGAAGCTTTTGAGCAGGCATTGGGTGGCGAGCAATTGAAAGGGGTGATCCTCTACCAACAGGATCCGAAGGGGGTACTTGGGCATAGAAGGCACACGGTGAGTCAGGCGTCGATGGGAGGCACGCAAGAACGGTTTGCCAGATTCGCCCGGAGCGTGCGCGATTATTCCTCGGGTGTTTGTGCGAATTCGATCAGGCCGCTCTGTTCCCTTCGTAGGGCGATTCTCTTCAGGGAACAGGCAACTTGATGCATGACGTTACTGAGGGCTTGAACGCCCGGTCATTTCCCGCGCCATCTCAGTGGCATAGCTGTCGGTCATGCCGGCGATAAAGTCGATCATGCGCAGGAACGAGGCGTGCAGTGGCCAAGCAGGATTCGGCGCATTGTTGCCCAGCAGATCGAGAATGCGCCGGTTCTTGAAGGACGGCGTACGCCCGCCATGCTGCTCCAATGCCGCGCCACAAAAGGCGTTCAGCAGTATTTCCAGCGTGGTGTAGGCGCCAATTTCATGCAAAGTCTTGCGTTTGTCCTGGAAGATCTTCTTGCGCGCCATATCTTTGGCATCCAGCACGCAGCGTTTGGCCGGGCCGTGCATATGCTCCACCAGGTCGCCGGGCAGGGTGCCGGCCAGCAGGGCATCCTGCTGTTCGACGAAGGCTCTCGCCGCCGCGTTGGTCAAATGCTCGATGGCCTTGCCGCGCAGGATCGCCAGCTTGCGTCGGCGCGAGTCCTGGGGGCCGAGTTGCCGATAGGTCTGCGGCAGGTCGTCGCCCACCAAATCGAGCAGCAGCGACTCGACTTCGGCGTATTCCAGCAGATCCATTTCCAGGCCGTCCTCCAGGTCGATCAGGGCGTAGCAGATGTCATCCGCGGCTTCCATCAGATAGACCAGTGGGTGACGGGCCCAGCGTTGTTCTTCGAGTTGTGGCAGGCCGAGCTTGTGGGCGATCTGTTCGAGAATCGGCAGCTCGCTCTGGTAGCAACCGAACTTGTGTTTCTTGTAGCCCAGAGCGTCGGCGTGGCGAGCGGTCCAGGGGTATTTCAGGTAAGTGCCCAGGGTGGCATACGTCAGCCGCGTACCGCCGTCGAACTGGTGGTATTCAAGCTGGGTCAGTACCCGGAAACCTTGGGCATTGCCTTCGAAATTGAGGAAGTCATTGCGCTCGGCGCTGCTCATGTCATCCAGCCAGCCGCGCCCGGCTGCCTGTTGGAACCAGTGGCGGATAGCGTCTTCCCCAGAATGCCCGAATGGCGGATTGCCGATGTCGTGGGCCAGACAGGCCGATTGCACCACCATGCCCAGATCACTCGGGTCGCACCAGTCGGGCAGGGCGCTGCGCAGGGTTTCGCCGACGCGCATGCCGAGGGAGCGGCCCACGCAACTGACTTCCAGGGAGTGGGTCAGGCGGGTGTGGATATGATCGTTGCTGGACACCGGGTGCACTTGGGTCTTGCGGCCCAGGCGGCGAAACGCGCCGGAGAAAATAATGCGGTCATGGTCTTTGTGAAAGGGGCTGCGGCCGAGTTCTTCCGGGCTGTGCAGGGGCTTTCCAAGCCGTTCGCGGGTAAGCAGGGTAGGCCAATCCAAGGCGGGTACTCTCCGTGCGGTGAATGACCCACCCAGCTTCCCGGTTCCGCCCTGGCGGGGCAAGCGAAAATCTACAACCCGGCCGCGTCGATATCGATTAACAGCAAGCGCTGACCGTTATCGAAGAATTGTCCGGCGGTGAGGCAATACTGGTTGGTGGTGGCGTCGCGATAAGTCGAGGACAACGTCAGGCGCCGCTCGTCCCACCCTTCGGCCAGCAGATGGTAGAAATACGGGCGCCACGACCAGTTGTGGCCCAGGTAACGGTTGTCGGCTTGCCAGGCGTCATGGCGCCATTCCAGGTTGGGCGTGAGCTGCGTGCCATGCCGGTCGCACTGATAAAAACGCAGCAGCCAGGGGAAATCCGGCAATTGCGGCAACTGGTCAAGCGGCGCCTGGCCCAGGGCCCAGCTTTGCAGGATTTTCATCAACTCGGTCAATTGCTGGCGCAGGTGCATGATGCGCCCACGCTCCGCCAGTTTGTGCTGGACGTATGTCGTGCGCAGTTGGGCAAAGCGCGGTACGAAAGCGTCGGCGGCAAACCAGTCCAACTGTGCCTGGGCAAACAGATAGCCTTGTACATAGCGCGAGCCGCATTCCAGGGCAAAGCTCAGTTGTGCCTCGGTTTCCACGCCTTCGGCAATGATCCAGCAGCCGGTTTTTTCCGCCATCTGAGCCAGTGCCCGCACCACATCACTGCTTGGCCCGCCCTTGGCGGCTTCCTGGAACAGGCGCATGTCCAGCTTGAGGATATCCGGCTGCAACGCCAGTACCCGGTCAAGCTGTGAGTAGCCCGCGCCGAAGTCATCAATCGCGATGCGCGCACCGGCCTGGCGATACCGCGCGACCACATCGGCCAGGCGCTGGATATCACCGCCCAGTTCAGTGATCTCGAACACGATGCGCTGCGGGTCAACCCCGTGGGCGTGGATTTGTTTCAGACTCGGCAGGGCCTGGCCCGGACGCAATCGGTTGATCCAGCGCGGCGAGATGTTGAGGCTCAGAAACCAGTCTTGG
Source organism: Pseudomonas arvensis (assembly GCF_056688935.1). Taxonomy (NCBI): domain Bacteria; kingdom Pseudomonadati; phylum Pseudomonadota; class Gammaproteobacteria; order Pseudomonadales; family Pseudomonadaceae; genus Pseudomonas; species Pseudomonas arvensis. The sequence continues at coordinate 1,844,135 of NZ_CP162038.1, forward strand.
GGCGCTTCATGCAGGCGGCTCAAGGCATTGTCGCGCAGCTGCCGGTCGAGGCGGCGCAAGGTCGTGCCTGGCGTGCGCGGGTCGGCGAACAACGGGCCCACGGACTGCAAGCTGCCGTCGGCCTGGCGCAGGCGTCCCAGTGCCTCTACGCCGGCAATGCGTCCGGTGGCAGTGTCGATAAACGGTTGGAAGCAGGCGAGCGGTTGCCCGTCAATCACAGGGCCTCCTTATGGGAGATAGCGAAAAAAAGAGGCCCGGCCTTCAATGACGAAGGCCGGGCCGATTCTGTTTGCAAGAATGCAGCCAGCAGGGCTTATCCTTTGCGTGAAGTCCCCGCCATCGCCAATTTGATCAGAGGGATCAAACCGGCGCCCAGCCGCACCAGTCGGGTGATGCTGCTGATACTGCCGCCCTTGGCCCCCTTGCCGGTAAAGAAACCCATCAGCGTCACCGCCGCCACGCCCCACAGCGGCGCGTGCTTGATACCCAGGCTGTCCTGCCAGTTGTGGCGCATGTCGCGCACTTTGTGCAGCGGTGCCATCAATTGTTGGGACTCGTGACGGATTTCCTGGCGGTGCATTTCCATGCGCAGGCGGATCAGCGCCTTGCGCATTTCCCGACGGGAAGTGTTGTGCGGGATCTCAGTCAGGCTCATGGCAGCAGGCGCTCCCGATCATTGGCCAGCTCTTCAAGCGTGGCGTGGAAGGGCGTGGATTCATCGAACACCGCAGCTTTCAAGCGCACCCCGCAGAACGCGGCGGCCAGGCTGTAGAACACGCAGAGGCAGATGATGCCGGTCAGACGGTAGCCGGTGTCCCAGACGAGGATCATCACCAGTGTCGACAACCCCATCAGCAATAACAGGGCAAACACCAAGGCCAAGCCGGCAAACAGCAGCAGGCTGACGGTGCGTGCTTTCTGCTCCTGCAATTCGATGCCGAACAGTTCGACGTGGCTGTGCAGCAAGCCTAGAACGGCCGCGCCCAGGCGTCGTGAGGTAGAACTTGCGCCCGTAGCCGAGCCGCTTTCGCCGATAGACATGATTAGCGCCTTGTAGCCAGCAGGCCGATCAAAAAGCCCACGCCGGCCGCGATACCCACCGACTGCCAAGGGTTGGCTTGTACGTAATCTTCCGTAGCAGTGACCGCCGCCTGACCGCGCTCGCGCAAGGAATCTTCGGTCAGTTGCAGGGTATCGCGGGCCTTGAGCAGGCTTTCATGAATCTTGCTGCGCAGCTCGTCGGCCTGGTCGCCGGCCAGGATCGCCGTGTCATCCAGCAGTTTTTCGGTGTCACTGACCAGGGTTTGAAAATCCGCCATCAGTATTTCCTGGGCTGTCTGTGCTGTTTTTCTGGCCATGGTTATCTCCGTGATTGGCTGATCGGTACGTGTGGTTTCGAGTCACCCGCATCGGTGAAGGTTCAGTGCAATTGTGTGGTACAGCTTTTGCTTTGCCATGGTGCGCATGCACGAGTGCCTGCGCTGAATCTGGGCGGTAAGGCCTCAAGCCATCAAAAACCTTACCCTAAATAACTGAAACTCGCGGAAAAACCCTGTCGGCAACGGCCTGTTGTGTTGAACGCTGCGCTAAAGCGGTTCACGCCCTCTCAAGAGGGGCGGAGCCGGCGGTGCCAATTTAGTGCGCGCAATCGTGGCCTGAACCGCTTTGGTGCTTTTTGCCTTTAATGCAGGCCTGCCAACCTCCATGGAAAATTTGCAAAGTGCGGTGGACACCCTGGTCCACAGCTCAAACACCCTGTTTATCCTGATCGGCGCGGTCATGGTGCTGGCCATGCACGCCGGCTTCGCGTTCCTGGAAGTCGGCACGGTACGCCAGAAAAACCAGGTCAATGCACTGTCGAAGATCCTCAGCGACTTCGCCATCTCCACCCTGGCCTATTTCTTTATAGGCTATTGGATCTCCTACGGCGTGAGCTTCATGCAACCGGCGGCGGTGATCAGCGCCGACCACGGTTATGGCCTGGTGAAGTTCTTCTTCCTGCTGACATTCGCGGCGGCAATCCCGGCGATTATCTCCGGCGGCATTGCCGAGCGTGCAAAGTTCGCTCCGCAGTTGTGCGCCACCGCATTGATCGTGGCGTTTATCTACCCGCTTTTCGAAGGCATGGTCTGGAACGGCAATTTCGGCCTGCAAGCCTGGTTACTTGCGACCTTTGGTGCCAGCTTCCATGACTTTGCCGGCTCGGTGGTGGTACACGCCATGGGCGGCTGGCTGGCGTTGGCGGCGGTATTGCTGCTCGGCCCGCGTAACGGGCGCTACAGGGAAGGGCGCCTGGTTGCATTTGCACCGTCGAGCATTCCGTTCCTGGCGCTCGGGTCGTGGATTCTCATCGTCGGCTGGTTCGGCTTTAACGTGATGAGCGCGCAAACCCTCAACGGCGTCAGCGGCCTGGTGGCGGTCAACTCGTTGATGGCGATGGTCGGTGGCACAGTGGCTGCGTTGGTGATCGGGCGTAACGACCCAGGCTTCCTGCATAACGGCCCGCTCGCCGGGCTGGTGGCGATCTGCGCCGGGTCCGACTTGATGCACCCGGTGGGCGCGCTGGTCACTGGGGTAGTCGCCGGTGGGCTGTTTGTGTGGTGCTTCATCGCCGCCCAGGATCGCTGGAAGATTGACGACGTGCTGGGTGTGTGGCCGCTGCATGGCCTGTGCGGTGTGTGGGGCGGGATTGCCTGCGGCATCTTTGGCCAGACGGCGCTGGGCGGCCTGGGCGGCGTGAGCCTGATCAGCCAGTTGATCGGCACCGGCCTCGGCGTGGCGGTTGCATTTGGCGGCGGCCTGCTGGTGTACGGCGTGATCAAGCGCGTCGGCGGCCTGCGCCTGAGCCAGGAGCAGGAGTACTACGGCGCGGATCTGTCGATCCACAAGATCGGCGCGGTCAGTCAGGATTGATCGGCGCGTCGTTGCTGTTCGGCGGCGTGTAAAAGCCGTGGAGCAGTCGATAGCGGTTATGCCGCACTTCATCGACCCGCGCCTGCACCTGTTGGTCCGGCAGGCCCAGCAGGATCAAGGCGTGGGAGGCAAGCATCAGGCTCGACTCCAATAGCTCGGGCACCACTTCGCTGGCGCCCGCAGCTTTCAACTCGGCCCACTGGCTGTCATCGCGGGTACGCACCAGGATCGGCACATCGGGGTTGATGCGACGCGCCTCCTTCAGTACCACCAGGGCGACATCGCTGTTGTCCACGGCAATCACCACCAACCGCGCGCGTTCCAGCCCCACTGCACTGAGCAAGGCGCCGCGACGGCAGTCGCCGTAATGCACGCTGCTGTCTTCGGTGGCGGTTTCCTGTACCCGTTCCGGGTCGTCATCCAGGGCGATAAACGTTTGTTGTTCGTGGCGCAGAAAACGCCCGATGGACTGCCCGACGCGGCCGTAGCCACAGATCACCGCGTGGTCGCGCAGCTCGGCATTGAGCGCGGTGATTTCTTCCAGTTGCACTTGCTGGTTGGGCTTGCGGTGCAGGCGCAGGGCAATTGCCGGTGCGGCACGCAACAGCAGTGGCGTCAGCAGCATTGAGCAAAACGTGGCGGCGAGCAGCAGGCCATTGAATTGATCCGGGATCAGCCGGCTTTGCTGCATTTGCGCCATCAGTGCAAAACAGAACTCACCGCCTTGGGCGAGGGCCAGGCCGCTGCGCCAGGCTGTTTCGCTGTCGCTGCCGCGCAGCTTGACCAGCACCGCCACCACGCAACCTTTAACCAGCATCAGTGTAAGCGTCAGGCCAAGGATCAGCAGGCTGTGGCTGATGAACAACTGCAGGTCAATCAACATGCCGATGCTGACGAAAAACAGCCCCAGCAGGATGTCGCGAAACGGGCGGATATCCGCTTCGATCTGGTGACGGTAATGGCTCTCACCCAGCAGCATGCCGGCCAGGAACGCACCGAGGGCCGGGGACAGGCCAAGCAAGTGAGTGAGCCAGGCGGTCAGCAACACGATCACCAGCGCCAGCAGCACAAACAGTTCTGCCGAATGGGACGCGGCGACCTCACGGAACAGGCGCGGCAACAACCAGCGACTGGCCAGCAGCAGGCCAACAAACAGCACCACGGTTTTGCCCAGGGTCAGCGGCAGCGCCCAGTACCAGGCGTGGTCGCTGCTGCCGGCAAACACCGGCACCAGGGTCAGCAGCAAAACGGCGACCACGTCCTGGAACAGCAGTACGCCAATCGCATTCTGCCCATGGCTGCTGAAAATTTCCCCAAGGCTGCCCAGCTCTTTACTGACGATCGCCGTGGAGGACAACGCCAGCCCCGCCCCCAGCAGCAAGGCGATGCCGGGCGCCACACCAAAGCCCATCAATACGCCCCCCAACAGCGCACTGCACCCCAGCACCTGCAAACTGCCCAGGCCAAACACCACGCGGCGCAGGGCGAGCATCTTGGTCAGGGAGAACTCCAGGCCCAGGGAAAACAGCAGGAACACCACGCCAAGCTCGGCGAGATCGGGCAGCTCTTCGCTGTCGTTCACCCAGTCCAGCGCCGTAGGCCCCACCGCCAGGCCCACGCACAGGTAGCCCAGCACGGGCGGCAATTGCAGCCGGCGAAACAGCGCAATCACCACCAGGGATGAGGCCAGAATGATCAGCAGGTTGGCGAACACAAGCATCTCCGTTGCAGGGTGAGCGGGCAAAAAGCCGCGAGAATCGCTGAATCAGTTATAGGTCATGCTGATCTGGATCAGGGTTTATCGGCTCGCCACCGGTACTGAGCAGGCCTAGAATGTTGATCTGTTTTCTGATCAGGTCCTTTCGTCATGCTTCCTGAATGCCAGCTGTTCGGCACCCTGGGTTGCCATCTTTGTGAGATTGCCGAAGCCGAAATCATGCCGCTCGTCGAACACGGGGTGCTGGTGGAACTGGTGGATATCACCGATCCCGCTGACCTCACCGAAGCCTACGGCCTGCGGATTCCGGTGCTCAGAAGGGTGGACACCGGTGCCGAACTGGATTGGCCTTTCGACACTGAGCAGGTTGTCGCCTTCTTGCGCTGACGCTTCTGCGATGGCGGGTTTCCAATTATTACGTTACTGTATGTTTGTACAGCGATTGAATAGAGGGAACGCCCGTGGTGAATGTTGAACAACTGAAAAGCAGCGTCAATCGCATGTCCGCCGACGTCGTGCGCGACGCGGTGAACGAGCTGCGCCTCGATGGCCTGGTCACGGAAGGCAAGACGCCCTTTAACAAAGTGCATTTCAATACCTGCTTCGCGGAGATCGAAGCGTTGTTCCAGCGCGCCGGTTACCACAAGCAACTGGACGTGGTGGGTTATCAGGGGCTGCTTTACGCTTTGTACGATCCGGGCCGCTGGGACGCGGTGGATGTGCTGCGCTGGCTGAAGGAGTTCACCGACGCGGCCAGTGCGTCGCCTGTCCTGCGAGCGCAATTGGCTAAAGCCTGAGATCCGCCCTAGGCTGAGTCCCGCTTCATGCGGGATAATGCCCGCCGGTTTTTCAAGGCTTCGAGCATCGGCATGTCCACTTCCGGTTTTTCCGCGTCCCAACATCAAGCCAGCACCCTGTACCTGCCGCCTGGCCCTTGGGCGACCGTGCTCGATTGCCTGTGCGGGCACTTCCCGGCGATCAGCCGTGAACACTGGTTGGACCGCATCGGCCGTGGGCGGGTGTTGGATATCAACGGCAGCCCCATCCAGCTGGACCTGGCCTACAAGGAAGGTCTGTGCATTTACTACTTCCGTGAAGTACCGAACGAAAAGGTGATCCCGGCGCAGGAAACCATCCTGTATGCCGACGAGCATCTGGTGGTGGCGGATAAACCGCACTTCCTGCCCGTGACCCCGGCCGGCGAGTACGTCGAGCAAACCTTGCTGCGCCGCCTGATTCGCTGCCTGGATAATCCCTCACTGGTGCCCTTGCACCGTATCGACCGGCACACGGCGGGGCTGGTACTGTTCTCGGCCAATCCCGCCAGCCGCTCGGCCTATCAGCAGCTGTTTCCCACACGCCAGATCGATAAGTTCTACGAAGCCATCGCACCAGCGTTGCCTGACCTGAGCTTTCCCAGGGTGCATAAAAGCCGACTGGTCGATGGCGAGCCGTTCTTTCGCATGCAGGAAGGCCCTGGCACCGCCAACACCGAAACGGCGGTGGAAGTGCGCGAGAAAAACGGCGATCTGTGGCGCTACGGCCTGTTCCCGGTGACCGGCAAGAAGCACCAGTTGCGTGTGCACATGAGCGCCCTCGGCGCGAGTATTTGCAACGACCCGTTCTACCCCGACGTGATCAAGGACGCGGTAGACGACTACGCCAACCCCCTCAAACTGCTCGCCCAGGGGGTGCGGTTCATCGACCCGGTTACGGGTGAAGAACGCAGTTTCCGCAGCCAGATAACCCTCGACTGGTAACCGCCAGAAACGACAAGGCCCGCGCGAGGCGGGCCTTGTTGGCAAACGCTAAGATTTACAGGTCTTTTACGGTGCGAACCTGATCTTTATTGATGCGGGTGCGCTTGCCGTCAAGTTGTTCGAATTCGTAGAAACCCGAATCTTCGTTGTATTTCGGGGTGTCGACGGCCTGGATTTCGCGACCGTCATTCAGTGTGATCACTGTTGGCGAAGCGCAACCTGCGAGGGTGGCGAGGCCCAGTGCAAGCATGAGAGCGGCGATGGTCCGTTGAGTCATGGGTTTGTCTCCGAGAGAATACTTTTTGATTGCTGACCTTGAGACGTGTAAGACGTCGCCAAAGTTCCTTGTGCGAAATTTCATTCTGACACGTCAGCGCTCGGCTTTAACAGCTCGGGCGTATTAAGGTTTGCCAAGCGCGGGTCATCTGCCGGGCACGCCAGGCCCACGCCGCCCAACTGCAGGAAGATCTTGCGCGGGCTGCGCTCACCCGTGTTCCAGGCCCGTTCTACCTCGGTTTTGAGGTGGGTGGGGATGATGCAGATCAAGGGTTCCCAGAATGCGCCGTGACGCACCATCACGGGCACCAATGGGTTTTGCCGCGCGGTCTCGCGCAGGTCGGCCAGTAGTCGTGTGTCGATATTCGGCACATCGCACGGCAATATCAGCAGGTGCTCATGGCGCGCTACGGCGAGCCCGGCGCGGATACCGGCGAGGGGGCCCGGGAAGTCCGGGCTGTCGTCACTCACCAGCGTATCGGCATAGGGCGCGTAGCGGTCCTGGTTGCGGTTGCACGAGATGATCAGGTCATCCGTCAGTGGCCGCACCAGGCCTTGCAGATGGGCGATCAAGGGCTGGCCGCGCCACGCCAGCAGGCCCTTGTCCTGGCCGCCCATGCGCTGGCCGCGTCCACCTGACAACAGCAGAATCGAGCAGGGCAGGGGCGAAGAATCTAACGACATAAGGGTTCCGCTACGGCAGGTAAACAGGGGCCTGTGATATAACACCGGGCTGTTCCTTCGACAACCGGACCGTGCCATGAAAGCCAAGGCAGATGCGCCCTTCGTACCCCTGAACATTGCTGTATTGACCGTCAGCGACACCCGCAACCTCGAAACCGATACCTCCGGCCAGGTCTTCGTTGACCGACTGACAGCCGCCGGCCATAACCTGGCCGAGCGCGTGCTGCTCAAGGATGACCTCTACAAAATTCGCGCCCAGGTCGCCCACTGGATTGCCGAAGACGTGGTGCAGGTTGTGCTGATCACCGGCGGCACCGGCTTCACCGGCCGTGACAGCACCCCCGAGGCGGTGAGCTGCCTGCTGGATAAGCAGGTCGACGGCTTTGGCGAACTGTTCCGCCAGATTTCCGTGGCCGACATCGGCACGTCCACTGTGCAGTCCCGTGCCCTGGCCGGTCTGGCCAATGGCACCCTGGTGTGCTGCCTGCCGGGCTCTACCAATGCCGTGCGTACCGGCTGGGACGGCATCCTCGCCGAGCAACTGGACAACCGTCACCGCCCATGCAACTTCGTCCCGCACCTGAAACAGGCCGAACCCTGTGAATCCCGTGGGTAAGCCCGGCAAGACCGGCGCGCTGCTGCCGGTAGAGGACGCTTTGGCCCAACTGCTGGCCATGGCCGACGCCGCGCCGATCCGTGAGCAGGATGCCCTGCTGCTGGCGGAGTGCGACGGCCGTGTACTGGCGCAAGACTTGATCTCAACCCTCGACCTGCCGCCCTGGCCAAACAGTGCCATGGACGGTTATGCCGTGCGCCTGGCGGATTGGACCGGCGAACCGCTGGTGGTCAGCCAACGCATTTTCGCAGGCCAGGCGCCACAACCCCTGGCCGCCGGCACCTGCGCCCGCATCTTCACCGGCGCCCCGGTACCGGAAGGGGCAGACTGCGTGGAAATGCAGGAGAACGCCGTGGTCCACGCCGATGAGCGCGTGAGCTTCACCGAGCCCCTGCACCTCGACCAGAACATCCGTCCCCAGGGCCAGGAAACTAGCGTAGGCGAGTTGGTATTGTCGGCCGGCACGCGTCTGGGCCCGATTGAACTGGGACTGGCGGCGTCCCTCGGCCATGATCGCTTGGCGGTGATACGTCGCCCGCGCGTGGCGGTGTTGTCGACCGGCGATGAATTGATCGAACCCGGCTTACCGCTCGGGCCGGGGCAGATCTACAACAGTAACCGACGCGTGCTGTGCTCATGGCTTACGCGCATGGGGTGCGAAGTGATTGACGCTGGCATCCTGCCTGACGACCTGGAGCAAACCCGCGCGCGCCTGGGCGGTTTGGGCCGTGTCGACTTGATCCTGTCCACGGGCGGTGTGTCGGTGGGCGAGGCGGACTTCCTTGGGATCGCCCTGCGTGAAGAGGGTGAGCTGGCGTTGTGGAAACTCGCGATCAAACCGGGCAAGCCGCTGACCTTTGGCCACTTCCGTGGCGTGCCGGTGATCGGCCTGCCCGGCAACCCGGCGTCGACGCTGGTCACGTTCGCACTGCTGGCACGCCCTTATCTGCTGCGCCGCCAAGGGGTGCAAGACGTCGAGCCGCTGCGCTTTGAAGTGCCGGTAGGGTTCGAGTGGCCCAAGCCAGGCAACCGCCGCGAATATCTGCGCGGTCGCGTCGAGCAAGGCAAAGCGATCATCTACCGCAACCAGAGCTCCGGTGTGCTGCGCAGTGCAGTGTGGGCAGAAGGGTTTGTGGAGGTGTTGGAAGGCACGACGCTGGCTATCGGCGATCGGGTCAACTTCATTCCGTTGAGTGAGGTATTTGGCTGACACACAATTCACCGGTGGCGGGGGCACAGTCAAGATAAGTCCTATGAGCCATCCAGAACGGGCAGGTTAATTTTCTGAGTCTTGGTTACTGGAGGCCTGACGATGACTATCCAACCTGCTACTTCCGCTCCTGGCGTGGCGGCACCCGCTCTCGCCGAACCCGGCTTGCCCACTGCAGCGTCGATCAATTCAAGCACTGCACGTGGGGTTTTGAATCAACTGATCGGCACGCCGCTTTCCGAGAATACTTATCGGGAGCGGCTTGCCTGCATGATCGCCGATCCGAGCATTACCTCCTGGCAGGCGCTGACGCGTGATCCTGGGCAGTTGCAACGATTGCAGGACAATGAGCGGCTGCGGTGGGCCGACCCGGCTGCGGCTGACAAAACCTTGCCGACACTGGCGCAGGCCCTGGGCAAGAAAAATGTCTGGCTGCCCGAGGTGGACAGCCTCAATGCCAACATTCTGAAGAACCTGACTGCACAGGTGGCAGAAAAATACCTGACGCAATTCCAGTCCATTCTTCAAGACCCGGCACCTGCCTTGTCGCAGGATGTCTCGATAGTTCGGGGTGCGCCATCAGCGGGTAAAACTACCTTTCTCACCGGCCAGTTCGCGCTCAACACCGATGTTGTCAAGAACATGATCCAAAACCGTATGCCCGGCACGAGCATGTTGCAGGTGCATGACCAGGGCGCGGCGTTGGTTCAGCAGTTCATAAGCCCCATGGAAAAGCGCCTGGGGCAGCCACTGACGCGCGATGCGTTGTACCTGTGGCCAAACGATTTCAACCAGAAAATCGCCGATATCGCACGCTTGAGCCAGGAACCCAAGTTGCATTTCCACGATATCCAGGTGGACCTCGCGACCTTGTGCTGTCGGATTCTCAAGCGCGGCACCGATGAGGCGGTGATGGACTTCAATGTCCTGAGCCAGTTTTTCAGTGCCGGTCTGGAGCATCGTGGCCCGAGTATCGAGTCGGTCAAGAACAGTCAGGACAGGCTTAAGGAATATTCACTGTCGGCCTGGAACGGTCAGCAGAATGTGCTCGTTGCTCAACGCGCACCCGGTGCCAAGGATTTTGTGATCAAGGATCAAGCCCTGTTCGATAAGGTCACTGCCCGGGATAGCCGTTCCGTACAGGCAGAGGTAGAGAGTGTTCGCAACACCGTGATTGACGCGCCGTTCATCGAGGCCTTCACCGCGCCACTTCCGCCTGCGCAGGCGAGTGCGTTTGGTGCGGCATTGCGGCGGTATGAGGGGCAGACGTTCGAGCAGGCGTTGAAACAGCACGCTCAGCGCAAGCCGGTTAACACCTCGGTAGCGGCCCGCGTATTGGCCAGTGTGGTGCCGGGCTGATTCAGTAGTCATCCCCGCGTTCGGTCACGTCGCGCTCTACCGGCGCGGCGTACGGGTCATACCCCACCGGGAACTTGCCCTTCAGCGTCCAGGCAAACGCAATGATCTCGGCAATCGTGCGGTACAGCTCTTCCGGAATGCTGTCGCCCAGCTCCATGCGTGCCAGCAGCTTCACTAGCTCGGCGTTTTCATAGATCGGCACTTCATTTTCCCGCGCCAATTTCAGGATGGCTTCGGCCAGGGCATCGTCGCCCTTGGCAGTGAGCGTGGGCGCCTGCTGGCCGTCGTACTTAAGGGCAATCGCCTGGCGTGGCGGGTTTGCGTTGTTCATGCGGTTTCATCCACCCAGCGTTGCTCCAGTCCGGTTTTCGGCCCGCGTGGCGGCGTGCCGAGGTGGCAATCCAGGTCGCCGACGTTGATGCCAGAGGTCACCAGCCGCTCGCGCAGGCTGCCCAAATGGCTTTCGATCAGGCTGGCCGTGAACGGGCGGGTTGCCCACAGTTGGCTGGACAGTTTGCCCTGGGTCAGTTGCGCCTGGACCTGCAATGGCCCCAGCGGCTCCATATCGAACGCCAACTCGACGCGCCAGAGCATTTGCTTGGGGTCTTTCCTGTCCTTGCGTTCGGGCTGGTCCTTGTCCTGCGCCGGTTCCTCGCGCTGGAACTTGACCTGCAAGGGCACGATGTCTTGCAGGCTGCGCATGGGGATTTCCAACTGCCAGGTGGTTTGCAGGCGGCCATCGGCGGTGGTGCCGGTTTGTTCCAGGCTCGACAACTGATGGCTCTGCAAGCGGGAGATGGCCCCCGCAGCCAGGCGCAGCAGGTTCTCCAGGTCGCCTTCGCCTTCCAGTTTGGCCATCAGCCGCTCCGGCAGTGGGAAGCCAACCGGTGCCTGTCGCGCGCTGACTTGGCCGAGCGTATTCAGCGGGCTGCGCACGAAATTCGGCATCACCTGGGCCAGGGTGTTGGCGGCGAGGATCGCATTCAAGTTGGTGCTGGTGGGCAGGGCAGGCAGCAGATCCGCGACCAGGCGCAGCAGCGCGCCCTTCATATCCAGGGGCGGCACTTGCGGGTTTTGCCCGGCGAGCAGCTTGGCTTCAAGAAATGCGCCGCTGTTCTGGACCACCTGGGCCAGCACTTTGGGATTACTTACCTGGGCCAGGTCCGGCAGGGCGGCGAGCAAGCGGTCGGCGGCGGCGCGCAGGTCGGCGGAGGTGCTGTCGCCGCGCGGCAGGTTCTGCAGTGCAGTGAACACCGCATCCAGCGAGCCTTGCCGACTTTGCTGGGTCGAGAGTTGTTGAGTGACGGCCAATTGATCCTTGAGCCCGCTCAACGGTACGAAGCTCAGGGTCTGCGCGTTCTGCACCACGGCGCTGAGCAGGCTGCCCACGCGCAGGGGCTGAGGGCTTTCCACCGTCAGCGTCGCACCGGCCAGGGCGTTGTTGAGCACCGTCACCAGCGAGCGGTAGATCGCCGGTTGTGCGGTGCCCTGGGGCAACATCTGGGTGGTCAGCACCTTGGCCTGCAACAGCGTGCCCACGGGCATCTGATCAGTGTCGATGCGGGTCAGGGCCGCCACATTGGCACTCAAGGCCTGTTGCAGGCTCAAGGTCAGGTTGCCCGCCGGCGTCTGGCTCACCGCCACATTGCTGCCCAATGGCAACGGCTGGGCGCTGCTGGCTTGCACCAGGGTCTGGCGGCCGCCTTCAAGGGTCAGCTTGAGCAGAAGCTGAAAGGCTTCACCGCCTTGCTTGAGCGCGATGACTTCGGCGTTCGCGGTTTTTCCCGGGTCGATCAGCCCGATCTGCGGCTCCAGCAGTTTCAGCAATTCACCCGTCGCAGGCGCGGGGCTTTGCCCGGCTGTCGGGGTGGGAGGGAGCGTAGGAAGGTTGATCTCGCCGGTCATCGTGCGCATCGTCTCTGGGGAAATTGCCCTCTTTAGCGTAGGGCATCACATGTATAATGCCGCCCGTCTGCAAAGAGAGTGGTAAAAACCTCACAACTATTTGATCCAGCTCTCTAAAATCGGTCGCCAAAGCCGTTATTGTGCATCTCTCTTTAACGGCCGCTGCACCGCCGACTTGAACCGTAAAGGCCCGCGATCTCTTGACCAGCCCTCTTCTTGAAGCCGTAGCGCTTGCCTGTGAACGCGACTTGCGCCTGCTGTTCGAGCACCTCGACCTGCGTGTGGCGGGTGGCGATATGGTGCAGGTCAGCGGCCCCAACGGCAGTGGCAAGACCAGTCTGCTGCGCCTGCTGGCCGGGCTGATGCAGCCGACGGCGGGCGAAGTGCGGCTCAACGGTAAACCCCTCAGCGAACAACGCACTGAACTGGCGCGAAACCTGATCTGGATCGGCCACGCCGCCGGCATCAAGGACGTGCTCACCGCCGAAGAAAACCTCAGCTGGCTCAGCGCCCTGCATCATCCTGCTCCCCGTGACGCCATCTGGCAGGCCCTGGCCGCTGTCGGTCTCAAGGGCTTTGAAGACGTTCCTTGTCATACCCTGTCCGCCGGCCAACAGCGCCGCGTGGCCCTGGCGCGCCTGTACCTGCCGGGCCCGCCGTTGTGGATTCTCGACGAGCCCTTTACTGCCCTGGATAAACAAGGTGTCGCCCAACTGGAAGAGCACCTGGCGCGGCACTGCGAGCAGGGCGGCACCGTGTTGCTCACCACCCATCACACCCTGGCTCGCATGCCCGCCGGTTACCGCGACCTCGACCTGGGCCGGTGGTCGGCATGAGTGTCTTCGCCCTGCTGGTCGCCCGTGAAGCACGGCTGTTGTGCCGTCGCCCGGCTGAATTGGCCAACCCGCTGGTGTTCTTTGCCATTGTGATTGCGCTGTTCCCGCTGGCGGTCGGCCCCGAGACTAAACTGTTGCAAACCTTGTCTCCGGGACTGGTGTGGGTGGCGGCGCTTTTATCGGTTCTGCTCTCGCTGGACGGGCTGTTTCGCAGTGATTTCGAAGACGGTTCCCTGGAGCAGTGGGTCCTTTCGTCGCACCCTTTGCCACTTCTGGTACTGGCCAAGGTGCTGGCACACTGGGCTTTTTCCGGCTTGGCGCTAGTCTTGCTTTCGCCGCTGCTTGCCATGATGCTCGGGTTGCCCGTTGAATGCCTGCCGGTGCTGCTCCTGTCCCTGTTACTCGGCACGCCAGTGCTCAGCCTGTTGGGGGCCGTGGGCGCAGCGTTGACCGTCGGTTTGAAGCGCGGTGGCCTGTTATTGGCCCTGTTGATTCTGCCGTTGTACATCCCGGTACTGATCCTTGGCAGCGGCGCTTTGCAGGCCGCGCTCATGGGCATGCCGGCGACCGGTTACCTCCTGTGGCTTGGTAGCCTGACCGCCCTGGCGGTAACCCTGACACCCTTTGCCATAGCCGCCGGCCTGAAGATCAGCGTCGGTGAATAATGAGGTCTGACCCAGCGTGACACGCTGAGTCAGTAAAGACCCTACGCTTCTCGCCATGACGCGAAGCAACCGTGAGAAACAGCAATGAACTGGACCTGGTTTCACAAGCTTGGCTCGCCCAAATGGTTCTATGGCATCAGCGGCAAACTGCTGCCGTGGTTGAGCCTCTTCGCCGTGTTGCTGATCGGCATCGGCCTGGTCTGGGGCCTGGCTTTCGCGCCGCCGGACTACCAGCAAGGCAACAGCTTTCGCATCATCTATATCCACGTGCCCGCCGCGATGCTGGCCCAGTCCTGCTACGTGATGCTGGCGGTGTGCGGCATCGTTGGCCTGGTGTGGAAGATGAAACTGGCCGACGTGGCCCTGCAATGCGCTGCGCCCATCGGCGCGTGGATGACCGCCGTGGCGCTGGTCACCGGTGCGATCTGGGGCAAACCCACCTGGGGATCATGGTGGGTCTGGGATGCGCGACTAACGTCCATGTTGATCCTGCTGTTTCTGTACTTCGGTCTGATTGCCCTGGGCAACGCGATCAGTAATCGTGACAGCGCCGCCAAGGCCTGTGCGGTACTGGCGATTGTCGGTGTGATCAACATCCCGATCATCAAATACTCGGTGGAGTGGTGGAACACCCTGCACCAGGGCGCCACCTTCACCCTCACCGAAAAACCGGCGATGCCCGTGGAAATGTGGGCGCCGTTGCTGCTGATGGTGCTGGGTTTCTACTGTTTCTTCGGCGCCGTGCTGCTGCTGCGCATGCGCCTTGAAGTGCTCAAGCGTGAAGCCCGCGCCAGTTGGGTCAAGGCCGAAGTGCAAACCTGCCTGGGAGCGCGTGGATGAGCTTTGCTTCTTTCAGTGATTTTCTCGCCATGGGCCACCACGGCCTGTATGTCTGGACGGCCTATGGTATTTGCCTGGCGGTGCTGGCCCTCAACGTCGCCGCGCCGATTCTGGCCCGCAAGCGTTACCTGCAACAAGAGGCGCGTCGTCTGCGCCGGGAGACCGAAAAGTGAATCCGCTGCGTAGAAAGCGTCTGTTGATCATCCTTGCCATCCTGGCCGGCGTCGGCATTGCCGTGGCCCTGGCCCTGAGCGCCCTGCAACAGAACATCAACCTGTTCTACACCCCGACCCAGATCGCCAATGGCGAAGCGCCTGTCGATACGCGCATCCGCGCAGGCGGCATGGTGGAGAAGGGCTCGCTGAAACGCTCCGGCGACTCCCTCAACGTGACCTTCGTGGTCACCGACTTCAACAAGGCCGTGACCATCACCTACCGCGGCATCCTCCCGGACCTGTTCCGCGAAGGCCAGGGCATCGTCGCCCTGGGCAAACTCAACGCCGACGGCGTGGTGGTGGCCGATGAAGTGCTGGCCAAGCACGATGAGAAATACATGCCGCCGGAAGTCACCAAGGCCTTGAAAGAAAGCGGCCAATCCGCGCCAACACCCGTTAAGGAGGGTTGAGTGATGACGTCCGCACTGTTTATCCCCGAGTTGGGCCAGTTGGCGATGATCCTTGCCCTGTGCTTCGCCATCGTGCAGGCCGTGGTGCCGTTGCTCGGCGCCTGGCGTGGTGACCGCCTGTGGATGAGCCTGGCGCAGCCGGCCGCCTGGGGTCAGTTCGCCTTCCTGTTGTTCGCGTTTGGCTGCCTGACCTACGCGTTTATGACCGACGATTTTTCCGTCGCCTACGTCGCCAATAATTCCAACACCGCGCTGCCTTGGTACTACAAGTTCAGCGCCGTGTGGGGCGCCCACGAAGGTTCGTTGCTGCTGTGGGCATTGATCCTCGGCGGCTGGACCTTCGCCGTGTCGGTGTTCTCGCGCCAACTGCCGCAAGTGATGCTGGCGCGGGTGCTGGCGGTGATGGGCATGATCAGCATTGGTTTTCTGCTGTTCCTGATCATGACCTCAAACCCGTTCAGCCGCATCCTGCCGCAGATCCCGTCGAATGGGCATGACCTCAACCCCTTGCTGCAGGACATCGGCCTGATCGTTCACCCGCCGATGCTGTACATGGGTTACGTCGGTTTCTCCGTGGCCTTCGCCTTCGCCATCGCCGCCTTGTTGGGCGGGCGCCTGGATGCCGCCTGGGCGCGCTGGTCGCGGCCGTGGACCATCGTCGCCTGGGCCTTCCTGGGGATTGGCATTACGTTGGGCTCCTGGTGGGCGTACTACGAACTCGGCTGGGGCGGCTGGTGGTTCTGGGACCCGGTGGAAAACGCCTCGTTCATGCCGTGGTTGGTGGGCACCGCGCTGATTCACTCCCTGGCCGTCACTGAAAAGCGCGGCGTGTTCAAGAGCTGGACGGTGCTGCTGGCCATCGCCGCATTTTCCCTCAGCCTGCTCGGCACGTTCCTCGTGCGTTCTGGCGTACTGACCTCGGTGCATGCGTTTGCGTCGGACCCGGAGCGCGGCGTGTTCATCCTGATCTTCCTGCTGTTTGTGGTGGGCGGCTCACTCACCCTGTTCGCCCTGCGTGCGCCGGTGGTCAAGAGCCACGTTGGCTTCAACCTGCGGTCGCGGGAAACCCTGCTGCTGGGCAACAACCTGGTGCTGGTGGTCGCTGCGTCGATGATCCTGCTCGGCACTCTTTACCCGCTGGTGCTGGATGCCCTGAGCGGCGCCAAGCTGTCCGTCGGCCCACCGTATTTCAACGCGCTGTTTATCCCGTTGATGGGGTTGCTGATGGTGGTGATGGCGGTCGGCGTACTGGTGCGCTGGAAAGACACACCCGTGAAATGGCTGGCCGGCATGCTGATGCCGGTACTGCTGGGCAGCGTCGCGCTGGCCGTGATCGCCGGCATTGCCTATGGCGACTTCAACTGGGCGGTACTGGCCACCTTTATGCTCGCCGCCTGGGTGCTGCTGGCCGGTGTGCGCGACCTCTTCGACAAGACCCGCCACAAAGGCTTGATCAAAGGCCTGCCGACGCTGACCCGCAGCTACTGGGGCATGCAGATCGCCCACATTGGCATCGCCGTGTGTGCGCTGGGCGTGGTGCTGTCCAGCCAGAACAGCGCCGAACGCGACCTGCGCCTGGCGCCGGGCGAGTCCATGGACCTGGGCGGTTATCAGTTTATCTTTGAGGGCGCCAAGCACTTTGAAGGGCCGAACTTTACGTCCGACAAAGGCACTGTGCGGGTAGTGCGCGACGGTAAGGAAATCAGCGTGCTGCACCCGGAAAAACGCCTCTACACCGTGCAGAGCTCGATGATGACCGAAGCCGGTATCGACGCCGGTTTCACCCGTGACCTCTATGTGGCGTTGGGCGAACCGTTGGGCGAGGGCGCCTGGGCCGTGCGCGTGCATGTGAAGCCGTTTGTGCGCTGGATCTGGTTTGGCGGTTTGCTCACCGGCTTTGGTGGTTTGCTGGCCGCGCTGGATCGGCGGTATCGAGTCAAGGTCAAGAGCCGGGTGCGTGAAGCCCTCGGTCTGCAAGGAGCGGCGGTATGAAGCGTTGGTTGATGGTGTTGCCGCTGGCGTTGTTCCTGGTGGTGGCGGTGTTCCTGTATCGCGGCCTGTACCTGGACCCGGCCGAGCTGCCTTCGGCAATGATCGGCAAGCCGTTCCCCGAGTTCTCTCTGTCGAACGTGCAAGGCGACAAGACGCTGACCCGTGCCGACCTGCTGGGCAAACCGGCGCTGGTCAACGTGTGGGGCACCTGGTGTATCTCCTGCCGCGTCGAACACCCGGTGCTCAACAAATTGGCCGAGAAAGGCGTGGTGATCTACGGCATCAACTACAAGGACGACAACGCAGCAGCCTTGAAATGGCTGGCCGAGTTTCACAACCCATACCAGCTGGATATCCGTGATGAAGACGGCAATCTCGGCCTCAACCTCGGCGTCTACGGCGCCCCTGAAACCTTCTTTATCGACGCCAAGGGCGTGATCCGCGACAAGTACGTCGGCGTGATCGACGAAGTCGTGTGGCGTGAGCAACTGGCCGCCAAGTACCAGGCGCTGGTCGATGAGGCCAAACCATGAAACGTCTGTTAGCCGCTGCCGTGCTGGCGCTGGGCTTGGTCGGTGTGGCCCACGCGGCCATCGACACCTACGAGTTTGCCAAGGACGGTGATCGCGAGCGTTTTCGCGAACTGACCAAGGAACTGCGCTGCCCCAAGTGCCAGAACCAGGACATCGCCGACTCCAACGCGCCCATCGCCGCCGACCTGCGCAAGGAGATCTTCCGCATGCTGGGTGAGGGCAAGGACAACCAGCAGATCATCGACTTCATGGTCGACCGCTACGGTGATTTCGTGCGCTACAAACCGGCCCTCACCGGCAAGACCGCGCTGCTCTGGTTCGGCCCCGCCGGGTTGTTGTTGGCGGGCGTGGTCGTCATGGCGGTGATCGTGCGCCGTCGCCGCGCGGCGCCAACCGATGGTTCCGACGCGCTGTCCCCCGAAGAGCGTAAACGCCTCGACCAATTGCTGGACACCAAGACTGATGATTGATTTCTGGCTCGCAGCCGGCTTGCTGCTTCTGATTGCCCTGAGTTTCCTGTTGATCCCCGTGTTGCGCGGCCGCCGTGCCCAGCGCGAAGAGGATCGCACCGCGCTGAACGTGGCGCTGTACCAAGAGCGTGTCGCCGAGCTGCAAGTGCAGCAGGACGAAGGCGTGCTCAACGCCGCGCAACTCGACACCGGTCGCGCCGAAGCGGCCCGCGAACTGCTGGCTGATACCGAAGGCGTCGAAAAGCCCCGCGAGTCCCGTCTGGGCAAACCGCTGCCGTTGCTCGCCGCCGTCCTCGTGCCCGTGCTTGGCTTGGGCCTGTACCTGCACTTTGGCGCCAGCGACAAAGTCGAACTGACCCGCGAGTTCTCCCAGCCGCCGGTGTCCATGGAAGACATGACCCAGCGCCTGGAGCGCGCGGCCGTGGCCCAACCGGATTCAGCCGAAGGCCTGTACTTCCTCGGCCGTGCCTATATGGCCCAGGATCGTTCGGCCGATGCGGCCAGAGTCTTCGAGCGTGCCGTGGCGTTGGCTGGCCGCCAGCCGGAGCTGCTTGGCCAGTGGGCCCAGGCGCAATACTTCGCTGACGAAAAGCAGTGGTCGCCCAAGGTTCAGGCGTTGACCGATGAAGCCCTGAAGCTGGATCCGAAGGAAGTCACCAGCCTCGGCCTGTTGGGTATCGCGGCGTTTGAAGGCAAGCGTTATCAAGAGGCCATCGACTACTGGACACGCCTGCTGGCCCAACTGCCACCGGAGGATAATTCCCGTGCCGCGCTGCAAGGCGGCATCGACCGGGCGGCGCAGAGCCTGAAGGAAAGCGGGGGCACCGTCGCCGAAAAAGCCGTGATAAAGGTGCGGGTGGATGTGTCCGCCGATGTGAAGGCCAAGGCGCTGCCGAGCGACACTGTGTTCATCTTCGCCCGCGCCGTCAGTGGCCCTCCGGCACCATTGGCGGCTAAACGCATTACCGTCGCCGAACTGCCGGTCACCGTCGAGTTGGGTGACGCCGACGCAATGATGCCGCAATTGAAACTGTCCAACTTCGCCGAAGTCCAACTGGTTGCGCGCATATCCCGGGCAGGTCTTCCGACCGCTGGCGAGTGGATCGGCCGCAGTCAACCCCTGGCCAGCAGCACTACTGCACTGCAACAGCTGACCATCGACAGTCCGGACAAGTAATCCTGAGGAAACGCCCATGACGACCGCATTCGCACGCATCACCCTGCTCAGCCTGGTAGTGGGCCTGAGCGCCTGTGCGGTCCATCGGCCACCTCCTGGCCCGACCGGCCCGACGATCCCGCCGTCCGGCCCTTCGACTCAGCCGAGCACCAGGCCTTCCGGCCCGGTTACCCCGCCGCCAAAGCCTGTGCCGACCAAATCGCCGACGTTCGCCCCGCCACCGGGCGCCGCCAGCCACTGGGACGGCAAGATGCAGGTCTACGTGCTCGATGACCAGCCCGACACCTTCTACCGCCAGCGCACCTACTACCGCTGGAGCAACGGCTGGAGCCGCTCTATCAGCCCCAACGGGCCATGGGAAGAAACCAACGTGCAAGGCGTGCCGCCGGGGTTGAGCAAGCAGTACGCGCAATGACAAAAGGCGACCGTTTTCGGGTCGCCTTTTTTATGTTCGATTTGAAAGGCTATCAACTGTGGGAGCGGGCTTGCCTGCGAAGGCGGCCTGACAGTCGATCGGGATGTTGGATCTAACCAGGCGTCCTGCCGGGTTACCCCCGAATTCAAGTTGCACTTGGTTCGCCCGCCCGCACCCACGTCACACCGACGCTGCCTCCTGTGCCTTCAATGTGCGCCGGGCGATGACGATGGCGAGCACCGCCAAGCTGAAGGTGGCCCAGGCCATCAGTTGAGTCCCTGCGACAAATGCCTGTATAGCGTTGCCCATGACTTCACTGGCCTGGTCGTGAGCCAGGGTGGTCGAAATTGCGTGGGCGCCTGCCAAGGTTTCGCTTGCCAGGTGCATTTGCACCGGGGTCAAGAAGTCCGGTAGGTGCAGCGTGCCGCGGTAGTACGCCGTCACCAGGCCACCGAGCACGGTGGTGCCGAGTACTACCCCGACTTCATAGGCCGTCTCGCTGATGGCTGACGCGGCTCCTGCCTTGTTGGCCGGTGCGGCCGACAGGATCACGTCGTTAGAGACCGTGGCGATGGCACCCACGCCAATGTTCAACAAGGCAAACGCAACCACGATCACCGTCAAACTGCTGCCGAGGCTGGCGACCAGCAAGAACGCGCCGGCAGTGAAGGCCAGCAGGATGGGAATCAGGACATTGACCGATACGCGCTGGGCGACCGGGACTATCAGGATCCCCACCACAATCGCCATGAGCTGGCCCGGTATCAGCGCCAGGCTGGCGTTCAAGGGCGACATGCCCAGGACGATTTGCAGCAATTGCGTGGCAAAGAACACGAAACCGATCAGGAAGGCCAGGCTCATCAGGTTAATGGTCACCGAGCCGCTGAACGTCTTGTTGCGAAACAGGCTCAGGTCCATCAAGGG
Organism: Pseudomonas arvensis; assembly: GCF_056688935.1. Classification (NCBI taxonomy): domain Bacteria; kingdom Pseudomonadati; phylum Pseudomonadota; class Gammaproteobacteria; order Pseudomonadales; family Pseudomonadaceae; genus Pseudomonas; species Pseudomonas arvensis. Next base: position 1,865,052 of record NZ_CP162038.1, read on the forward strand.
GGTAGGGAGGCGCAACTGACGGCGTACGAATTGCCAGCCGCTCACGATTGCGACGGCCAGTGTCGCCAGTGCCCAGGCATCCGGCCCTTCGCTGGCGACATGCTTGATGCTGTACACCAGGGCACTGAGGGCGACCATCGAGAGCACAATGCTGATGACGTCCATCGGCCCCGAGGCGTCCGGCTCGGACTCAGGCAGCAGCCAGGGGCCGAGGATCAACAGAGGCACCAGCACCGGCACGGCCAGGAGAAAAATCGACCCCCAGTTGAAGAACTCCAGCAATATGCCGCCGACCAATGGCCCAAGCGCAGAACCGACGGTCAAGGTGGTTGCCCAGATCGCCACGGCCAGGCGACGCTCTTCCCGGTCGTCGAACACTGAGCGAATCAACGCCAACGTTGACGGCATCAACATTGCCCCGAAGATCCCCATGCACGCCCGTCCCGCGACCAGCTGCGTGGCGGTGCTGGAATAAGCGGTCATCACCGACACCAGGGTAAAGCCCAGTGAGCCGATCAGCAGGAGTTTGCGATGGCCTTTGCGATCACCCAGGCTACCCATGGAAATGAGCAACCCTGCCAGCACCAGTGAGTAGGCATCGATCATCCACAATTGCTGGCTGGCACTGGGGTGCAGGGCCTCGGCGATTTTGGGCAGCGCAAAACCCAGCACGGTGTTATCCACGGTCACCAGCAAGACTGGCAGCATCAATATCGCGAGCGCCAACCACCGGCGTGAGCGTGGTTGTTGTGTTACTTCATCAGCCGCTAAAGACATCACCGGCTCCTTCTTGGAAAAGTGGCGAGTTGTGAAAAAACACCTCGCCATTCCCTGGCGAGGTCATCGTTCAGTTCAGCAATGAAAACAGATGCTGGCAGTCCACGGCGCCTGCATTCAAGCGTTTGCCCAAGACCTTTGAAACACTCTGTAAGTCGCTTCTGAAGCGCTCATAGTCCTGCTCCACGATGTTTTCCTGCAGGCGCTCCAGGCCCTGCACCAGCGCTTCACGCTGAGCGGTCGCCTGGTCGTTTTCCAGTTGTATGTCCCAATACACCTCGGGCGGGTTGACCAGGATGCGCGACAGCAGCGCCATCATGGTACGCATGGGCGGCGGCATGACCTCTGCCACGATGTCCAGGTCGACCGAAGATTGGGCCAGGGCCATGCCGAATCCGAGAATGGCTGCATGGGGCAAGGCCTGACACAGGGCCATCAGCTCATCATGCGCGGCGGGCGTCATTCGACGGACCTTCATCCCGGCCTCCATCAAATGCCGTTCGATGAAGGATTGCGGGGTTTGCACGTCTTCCACGCAGACCGCCACCGTGCGCCCCTGGACGGACAACTTGGGCGAAAACATGGGGTTGACGCCCACAAACCTTTGCTGCGGCGCCGCTGCTTTCAGTGCGTTGAAAAAGGGGCCCTGCACCGAGCAGGTGGGGATCATTACCGCGTCTGAAGGCAAGCACCGGGTCACCCAGGCAATCGCGCTGACCGCGACGCTTTCAGGCAGAGCGAACACCACGGCGATGGCGTCGCGAAAAACAGCCCCTGAATGATTGAACGGTTGAGTCACGTCCATTTCGTGAAACTCACAGTCGGAATCCGGCGGACGGCGATCCACGACGCGCACGATGTATCCGTATTGCTTGAGAATACGGCTGATCAGTGAGCCGATGAGGCCAGCGCCTCCTAATACGACTACTGCTTGGGTATTCATGTGTCGCTCCCTGCGCAAAAGCTGTAATACGGCACGCTGGCCTTGACCAGCGTCTCTTCAAGTTCTTCTTTCGGGTCGGAGTGGGCGACGATGGCGCCACCAATGCCGAACTCAGCCTGTTGTTTATGCAATACCGCTGTGCGGATGACGATGCTCAGTTCCGCACCGCCATTGAAAGAGATCCAGCCCAGCGCTCCGGAATAAACACCCCGTGCACAGGTCTCCAGCCCATCGATGATTTCCATCGTGCGCTTTTTCGGCGCACCGGTCATTGAGCCTCCCGGAAAGCACGCTCTGATGGCCTCCATTGACGAGATGTCGCTGCGTAGATGTCCACGTACCGTAGAGACGAGCTGGTGTACCGAGGAAAAACTCTCCACGGCGAAAATATTCGGCACATGCACACTCCCTGAACGGCATACGCGGTTCAGATCATGGCGTACCAGATCGACAATCATCAGGTTCTCGGCGCGATCTTTGGTCGAGGCGTGCAAGTCATCTCGCAGGCGCTGATCTTGCTCAGGGTCTTTGCTGCGTGCACGGGTGCCCTTGATGGGGCGGGATTCGATCAGGCCGCCTTCATCGATTCTCAAAAAGGTCTCGGGTGATGCGCTCAGCACGCTGAAGCTGTCGAAGCAAAGATAGGCCCCATAAGGTACTGGGCTTGCTTCGCGCATTCTCCGATAGGCTGCGAGGGGCGCGCCGTCGTAGCTCATCCGCGCGCGGTTGGTCAGGCATATTTCATAGGATTCACCATCGGTGATGTATTGCAGCGACCGCTTGACCTTACGGATGTAACTGTCGGGGCTGTCTTCGAGTGACAGCTCAAGTTCATTCACTGCACCGGGAACAAAACGCCGTGTGTTCGTGGCGCTCTGAGGTGGGGGCATTGAGGTCTGCAACGTCGGCCACTGCGGGGGCTGGCCCGTCGCGCTTAACAGGCACTCGTAGACCTTTTGGTCATGGTGGTCGAAGACGAAGAAATGCGGCGCCAACATAAAGCCGGCATCCGGTTGCCCGGAGCGATAGACCTTGTTCCCGCCGGTCAGGGCCTTGAGTTCATACCCCAGGTACCCGACAAAACCACCCTTGAATTCAAACGGAAGGTATTGCGGGACTGCCACGTTGACCGATTCGATGAGCTGGCCGAGCAGGGTGAAGAAATCACCCGCCACACGCCTGCTGCCTTTGGGGCCTTCGAGTGTGAGGGTTTCGCTGTTGACGTCATAGGTTAGACGAATAGCTCCCTGGGCCTGGCCGCTGCCCATGATTGAATAGCGCGCGTTGGGCCGTTCGGATTTTTCGCTGTCGAGCCAGAAAGCATGCTGATCATTGGCATAAAGCGTGGTGAACAGCGCCAATGGATCGCACGCAGCTGAATGGACTCGATAGGCCAATTGCAGGTTGAGCAAACCGCCTACCGCGACGTAGTGCTCCTTGGCCGATTGAGCACTGGCCGGGCTCTGTCGCGTCGGCACGCGCTGGCGCCCATTGTGCTCGAGTGCCATGCGGATGAAGTTACTGAGCAGCGCATGCCCATACTCCGAGTCGATGGACTCAGGATGGAACTGGACGCCCCAGATCGGACGGCTTTGGTGCTCGATCGCCATCACCACACCTTCCTCCGTCCACGCCGTGCAGCGCAGCTCCTCAGGCAGATGGGTACACATCAGGGAGTGGTAGCGCACCACTTCAAACTGCTCTGGCAGGTCGCGGAACAAACCACTGCCGGCGTGCTGGATTTTACTGCGGTAACCGTGCACCGGGTTGGGCGCGTGGCCGACGGTTCCGCCAAGGAATTGGGCGATACCCTGGTGCCCCAGGCAAATGCCGAGCAAGGGTACCGGGGAGCGCAGGATAACCTGCCCGCACACCCCAAAATCCAGGTACTCGCCCGGGTGCCCAGGGCCCGGTGAAAGCACTACGGCATCGTATTGTTCAATGTGCAGGTGTTCGTACGCCACGCTGTTGGTGACGATATCGACGCACACACCTGTGACCTCGTACAGGTATTGGGCGATGTTCTGAGTGAAGGAGTCAAAATTATCAATCAGCAATATTTTCATGAGCGCTGCCCCTGGCCCAGGCGCTGCTGAATCAACCGCTCTTCCTGGTTGCAGGTTTCCTCGATGATCAGCTTGAACACCGACTGAACGTAATCGGGCCTCAAGCCGACTTTCGAGGCGTGGCTTGCGAGCTGATCCATCACTTGAACGATACGTTTGGGCTGCATCATGGGGATGTCATGGGCCGCCTTGAGTTCGGCGATCTCCATGCACACGCTCATGCGTTCGCCAAGCAGGTCGACCAAGTGGGTGTTGATCCGGTCCAACTGATCCCGCATGGGTTGCAGGATGGTGGACGGAGTTGCACGTGAAATTTGCTGGTGCCGTGTCATATTCATTCCTTTGATGTGTACGACGTAGTGCGGGTGTGTGAAGGGTCAGGCGGTGGCCTCGGGTAGCGCAGTGGCGTTCCATAAGCCTGCACGGGTGAGCTCGTTCAAGGCTTGGGCCAGTTGCCGGATATCGTGATCGCCGTGGCCGGCCGAAAAGGCGAAGCGCAGCATGGCTTTTCCCTTGGCGATGATCGGGTAGAACACCGGGAACATGAGGATGCCGTGGTCGCGCAGGATCCGGCAGGCTTGCAGGCCGTCTTCTTCGGTTTCGAAGAATGCGCCTCTGACCGGGGATTGAACCCCGGCGTTGAGCAGGCGATTGTGGGTCAGCGAATCAAACAGGCGCACGTTGCTCCACAGGCGGTCTTGCAGGCTGTCTATCTCGTCGCTCAGGTGAATCTTCGCGGCCGCCACGTTGGCGGCCAGCATTGGCACCATGATCGAGTGACCGAACACCAGGGGGTTGGCCAGTGTGTGTATCGACGGGATGTCCCGCGGGTCACTCACCACCACAAACCCGCCCGCTCCGCCAAAGGCCTTGGACAAAGAACCGGCCAGGATCATGTTGTGCGGCAACTGGTTATCTACCGCCGCCAGGGCGTAGCCAGCACCATGACGCCCTGCGATCGAGATGCCGTGGGCATCATCCACATACAGGTAGCCTGCGGCGTCCGCCAGTTGGCGCGCGAGGTGCGCGATGGGCACCAGGCCGCTCATCGAGCCGATACCGTCGATCAACAGAATCGGCGTTTCCTGGCGATCAGCGCAGTGTTTCAAGGCCACGCGCATCGACTCCGGATCGGTGGCCTCGACACGGGTCACTTCACCAAACTGCTGCAGAATGCCGCGCAGCACCTGCATCGAGGCGTGAGCGGTTTTATCGATCAACCAGTGGGCGCGCTTTTTGATCGGATAGCCCTTGAGCGAATTGCTGCCCAACAGTGGCAGTACGCCAAGGTGCACGCTGCTGGTGGAGGTGAACACGCTGACACCGCAGCCTTTATAGACGCGGCTGAGCAGCGACTCCAGTTCTGGCAAATAGACCGGGCGCATGGCACTGCGTGACGAGGACAGGTGCAGGCCAAAGGTGCCCAGTGCCTGGTGCGCCGCGTCGATCAGTGCAGGATGGGTTTCCAGGCCCAGATAAGAACAGGAAACGAACTCGGTGAACGTGCCGCCCTGCGCCAGGGTGATACGCTTGCCTTCACGGCTCGCGACGGTGAGGCCCGTGAGGCCCTCCGCATAGGCGCTCTCCAGGGCGCTGGTGGTGTTGTCACGGCGAATGGTCATCCAGTCTGGTTTGGTGTGTGCATCCATGGCTCAAAAGCTCCTATGCTTGAACAGCGTTCGATAAGCGGCCCACGGTCATGACGGACGTGCCTGTGGTGTCTGATGACTCACGGTCAATCACAGTGCTGACGTCAAGCAAGTGGTGCTGTTGGAACAATTCACGAACGGCGAATGCTTGATCCTCGCCGTGTTCGATCACCAGCCATCCCTCAGGTGTCAGCAAAGTGGTCGCCAGGGCGATGATGTGCCGTGTCAGGTCCAGGCCATCGGCACCTGAATAGACGGCCGCCGAGGGATGATGGCTGCCCCATTCGGGCTGTAACTGCGTTTGCCTAGGAACGTACGGCGGGTTGGCGACAATCAGCCCGACCAGGTGCTTGAAGCCAGCGAATGCAGGGGTTTCACGGATATCCGCCTGCATCGCGTTGACATGCACGTCGTGGGTGGCCAACCGGGCGATATTGCGTTTGAGGTAGTGGACAGCCACGTCTTCAAACTCCACGCAGGTCACCCGCAGGTCTGGCCGGCGCCGGGCGATGGCCAGGCCAATGGCGCCGCTGCCGGCGCAAAGGTCCAGCACGCAGGTTCCCGTCGCCAGTCGGGCATCGTCCAGCCACTTATGAATCACCGTGCTGTGCGGGCGCGGGATAAATACGCCGCTGCCCACAACCAGGGGCAGGTCGTCGAACGCGACCGTGCCGACAATATGCCCCAACGGAATCCGATTGCAGCGCTCGCTGACCGCCAGCCTGAACTCATCCAGTGCGCGCTGTTTGTCGGCACGCACGATAAAGCGATCGACCAGGCTATCCAGGTCATTGTCCGGGTCCCACACGCCGGCCGCTTCCAGCTGCACGCGGGCCAGGGCGATCGCCTCCTGCTCCTGTTTGCCCAGACTCATGACCACTCCTTGTAGTACTGCGCCAGCTTCACGCGCATGGACTCATAGAGGTAGGAGAATGCGACCAGCTCCGGAGGGGGAGTGAACGAGGGGTGCAGTTCATCGATCAGTTGCTGGTAATTGCTCGACAGTCCTTTATCGAGAATGGGCAGCCAGTAAGGTTTTACGTCCCAGCGATATTCATAACCGGTGGCAAACATCTGCTTGACGGTTTCGCCAACCGTCAGCTCGCGAGCAAGCCCGGTCAGTGGGGCGCGCACAGGATTGAAGGTGCTCAAGTCCAGGCCGGTGCTCTTGACGCCGGTCAAACAGTCGGCGATGTAGGCTGCCAGCAGCGGCGATTGGTGCAGGCCATCACGGTATGTCCCGGTTGCCAGCCACAGCCCTTGCATGCCGCATTCGCCGATCAGAGGGAAGCCGTCGGCTGGAATGGGACGGTTGCCCACTTGGATCGAAATAATTTCGGCACTGTGCAGGTCAAGGTTCAATTGGTCGACGGCGCAATCGAGCAAAAACTGTACATCCGAAATCAGCGCATGGTGCTTGGGGCGCTCGGACAGGATATTGGTCGCGCCCAGGTACAGCACGCCGTCACCACGTGGCACGCAATGCAGGCCACAGGCAAATGCGCGATTGGGGGTGCGGATCACCGATTGGGGTAACGCCATGCCCTCAGGCAGCTTGACCAGAATGGACACGCCATATCCGCTGAACAACGGTGGGATTTTGTTGACGAGCGTGTCGAACTCGCTGAGCAGGTCCAGAGACTGAACACCGGCAGCCACTACCACCTTTTTCCCCCACAGCACCTCACCGCTGAGCAGCTCCACCCCTGTGGCGATTGCGCCTTCGGCGATCACCCGGCGGGCGTTCTCATTGATCAAGGTGCCATGGTTGGCGAGCAGCGCGGCGTCGAGCTTTTCCAGTAGCAAGTGCGAATCAACGGCGTGTTCATTGGGGATAAACAGCCCGCGCAGCGGACGTACCAGATGATCCGGTGCCAGCCATTCCATGGCTCTTGGATCAATGGTTTCGTACTGTTCCCCATAGGCTTGCAGTGTGTGCTCGATGGCTTCGTAGTTGACCGTATCGACTTCGTCCATGCCGGCACTGTTGAGCAACACATGAGTGCCGCTGGCACTGAACAGCGGGGTGCTGATGCCGGAGTCGGCGACCAGGCGTTCGGCCCAGGCGGGCCAGAGGTCTTGTGCCTGACGATCCATATTGAGTTTGAGGCGGCCATGCTCGCTGGCCAACAGGCCGCTGGTGACTTCGCCAAAACAGCCATTCATGGCACCGGCTGCCTTGGATGCAGCGTTGGTGCGGGCGGTCTCACCGACCCGGCAAACCTTCAAGCCCCGTGCACTCAGTTCATACGCGATAGAACCGCCAATGGCGCCTGCGCCTACTACAATTACGTCGAACTCCATGTTCTAGATCCTTGTTTAAACTGTCAGCTGTAGGATGAAAAACATTCCCATGTAGGAACGTGCTGAGCTTTTTATAGATTGTGAGAAGGGGCGACCATCGAGCATTTGTTTCATGTTGTATCGTTGTTACAAATTCACATATTTACTCGAACAAGCCCGGAAAGCCTGGGTGCAGGTGCCGCGCGTGGTGCGCGTGGTGCGCGGTGGGTCACACTCGGGTAATGTGGCCGGCGCCGGCCTGCAAGGGTCTTTTGGCTGGAAATACTTTCCAGCGTCTACGACGCTCGACGCGTGGGCAACTGACACCGAGGCGCCGTTACAGGTCTGAAGACAAGCGAAGAGGGTGTTTTGAATGGCGGGCAGGTTGATCTATCTCATCGGGCCATCGGGTTCGGGCAAGCACAGCCTGCTGGACGCCGCGCGCGCACGCCTGGCCGAGCGTGGATGAAGGTGTTCAACGACCTCAAGACTCGTGGCGTTGAAGATGTTCTGATCTCCGTCACGGATGGCCTCAAAGGAATACCGGAGGCGTTGCAGACTGTGTGAAAACACAGCCTGCCAAGGTCAAAAACCAATGCCCCGAATTGTCGGGGCATTGGTTTTTCTAACAGGCGGCACGAAAAAAGGGCCTTTCAGCCCATCAATGCCATCAACTGATGGGCGCCCATCACCTTGGATATAGCGCATAAGCAAAATGCCCGTATCTTGCGATACAGGCATTTTGTTTAACCGGCCGGCAGAGTGCTAGGTTTTCACACAGTCTGTGGGGGTCGCCTTTTTTTGAATTGAAATCCGTTATTCCAAACACAACCGAACAAATGTGGAAGTGGTGCTTGCCCTGATGCTAAGGGCGAACACTGTGCCTGTGACGCGGGAGCTTTACGGATATACAAGAGGGCGAGCTGCACGCAGACGGGGCGTCCGGGGGATGGAAACCCGGCGGGGCAGCCCCGCTGCGTGCCGCTCGGCCGGCAGTATGAGTACCTGCCATTGCGGCTGCTGTAGGCCAAGTCCGGTTTCTCACCTTTGCAGCCGGTGAAAGCGGCACGTTGATGGGAAGGATTAGTGGATATACTTTCCAGTGGCTACCATCCGGCCTAGCCGGTAGTGCAACAAATCTGGCAACAGGCAAAGAAGGTGTTTTGATGGCGGGCAGGTTGATCTATCTCATCGGACCATCGGGCTCAGGCAAAGACAGCCTGCTGGATGCCGCCCGTGCGCGCCTGACCGAGCGTGGCTGCCGCATTGTGCGAAGGGTCATCACCCGTTCGGCCGAAGCGGTGGGCGAAGCGGCCCAAGGCGTGAGCCCGGAGCAGTTTGCCGCGCTGGACGCCGAAGGCGCGTTTGCCCTCAGTTGGCACGCCAATGGGTTGTCCTACGGCATTCCCAAGGATATCGACGCCTGGCTCGCGTCGGGGGAGGACGTGCTGGTCAACGGCTCGCGTGCGCACTTGGCGCAGGCTCGCGCACGTTATCCGCAGTTGCTGGTGCTGCTGTTGACCGTGGATCAAGCCGAGCTGCGCCAGCGCTTGATCGCGCGGGGCCGTGAATCCCTGGCGGATATCGAGGAACGCCTGGCGCGCAATGCGCGGTTTACCCAAGCGCTGATCGCCGGCAATGGTTCGGGGTTATTCGTGCTGGATAACTCCGGCCCCCTGGAGCATACCGTCGACCGCTTGCTGTGCTGCCTGGACCTTGGGCATTCGGTCTGCGCCTGACGCTGTTCCGGCGCCGGCTCATTCGGTTACTGGCCCTCGCTCAACATTCGGTAAAACACCCGTCAGTCGGGCTGACGCATTCTGTGCTTGAGTGAATATAACTCTAGGGTTGCTTTTATCAGAAAACGCGCCGGGTTGTTTCAGTTTTAAGGAGAGCATTCATGCAATACCCAATCTGTATCGAATGGGGCGATGACTTTACCGCCACCGGTATTCAGATCCCCGATATCCCAGGCGCTGTCACCGCCGGGGACAGTTTTGAAGAGGCTTACAACGCTGCCGTGGAAGTGGCGCACATCCTGCTGCAGGAGATCGCCGCGCAGGGTGCGACGATTCCGATGCCAACGTCAGTCGCGACCCATCACGCCCATGAGGACTACGCGGGGATGGGCTGGGGGATGCTGGAGTTGGACATCTCGCCCTACCTGGGCAAGACCGAGAAGGTCAATGTGACCTTGCCCGGTTATGTCATTCAACGCATCGACCGTTACGTGCGGGAGCACAAAGTCAAAAGTCGCTCGTCATTTCTGGCGGATGCCGCATTGGAAAAACTAGTGCGTTCTTGATCGGCGCCCGGTGTGCCGTCCCCTCAGGCGGTGGCCACCGACGTCTGGCGCGAGGCACTGACGAAACGCAATAACGCCACCAGCGGGAATGCACTCCCCACCAGAATCACCCCCAGCCAACCGCCGTGCTCATAGACGCTGCTGGCAATCGCCGAGCCGAAAGCGCCGCCGATGAAGATGCTGGTCATGTACAGCGCGTTCAAACGGCTGCGGCTATGGGCGTCGAGGGCGTAGACGGCGCGTTGGCCGAGGACCATGTTCATCTGCACGCAGAAGTCCAGGACCACACCGGTTACCGCCAGGCCGATCACGCTGTACAGCGGATGCACAAACGCAGGCAGGAAGCTCAACACCGCGAGCAGCATCGCCAGCAACGAAGCGCGGTGAGTGTGACCGGCATCCGCCAGGCGCCCGGCGATGGGCGCGGCGACGGCGCCCAGTGCGCCCACCAGGGCGAACAGCGCGATTTCGCTCTGGCTCAGGCCATGATTACGTGCGAGTTCCAGGGGCACGGCGGTCCAGAACAGGCTGAAGGCGGCGAACATGCAGCCTTGATAAAACGCGCGTTGGCGCAGCACCGGCTGGCGCCGCAACAAAGTGCCCAGCGAGCCCAGCAATTGGCCGTAACTGGCGCTGTGATCGGGTTGGCGCTTGGGGATCGTGAGCATCAACACCACGCTGATAAACGCCATCAACCCTGCCGCGGCCATGAACATCGCACGCCAGCCGAAGTGGTCCGCCACGACGCTGGACACAGGCCGTGCCAGCAGGATACCCAGCAGCAAACCGCCCATGATGCTGCCGACCACGCGGCCACGGGACTCAGCGGGCGCCAGGTGCGCGGCCAGCGGGATCAGGATCTGCACCGACACCGAACTGAAACCGATCAGCAGCGACACCAGCAGGAACAGGTTCGGCTGTTCGGTGAACGCAGCGCCCAGCAGGCTGGCGATGGCCACCACGGTGGTGAGGATCATCAGCTTGCGGTTTTCCAGCAAGTCGCCCAACGGCACCAGGAAGAACAGCCCCAAGGCATAACCGATCTGCGTCAGCGACACGATCAGGCTGGCCATGGCTGGCGTAAGGCCGATGTCCGGGGCGATCAGTTCGATGATCGGCTGTGCGTAGTAAATGTTGGCGACGATGGCGCCACAGCAGAACGCAAACAGCATCACCATCCCGCGGGTCATGGTGCTTGCAGCGTGGGGGGTGGCATTCATGGTTGTCTCATAAAAGCGAAGGAGGATGGCGAGCGAGAATAAAGGCAAGGCGTCAGCGCGGGTAGGGCGCTTGGGGTGATATCACTTATGCTGGCTGATGATACATCTAGAAACAAATGTGGGAGGGGGCAAGTCGAATCGTCGCACCGGCCCTCCCACATTGTTCAGTTACTGACCGGAGTAGATCTGGTCAAAAACCCCACCATCATTGAAGTGAGTCTTCTGCACCGTGCGCCAGTCGCCAAAGGTCTTCTCCACCGACAGGAAGTCGACTTTCGGGAAGCGGTCGGTGTACTTGGCCAGCACTTTCGGATCACGTGGGCGTAGGTAGTTGTTGGCAGCAATTTCCTGGCCTTCAGGCGACCACAGGTACTTCAAGTAGTCTTCGGCGGCCACGCGGGTGCCTTTCTTGTCGACCACTTTGTCAACCACCGACACTGGCGGCTCGGCTTCGGCGGAGACGCTTGGGTAGATGACTTCGAACTGATCACGGCCAAATTCACGGGCGATCATTTCGGCTTCGTTCTCGAAGGTCACCAGCACGTCGCCAATCTGGTTGGTCATGAACGTGGTGGTGGCGGCGCGGCCACCGGTATCGAGCACTGGCGCTTGCTTGAATAGCTTGCCGACGAAGGTCTTGGCTTTCTCTTCATCGCCGCCGTTCTTGAGCACATAACCCCAGGCCGACAGGTAGGTGTAGCGGCCATTACCCGAGGTCTTCGGGTTGGGCACGATCACTTGCACGCCGTCCTTGAGCAGATCCGGCCAATCTTTCAGGGCCTTGGGGTTGCCTTTGCGCACGATGAACACGGTGGCGGAAGTGAACGGCGCGCTGTTGTTCGGCAGGCGCGTGACCCAGTTGTCCGGCACCAGTTTGCCGTTGTCGGCGAGGGCATTGATGTCGGTGGCCATGTTCATGGTGATCACGTCAGCCGGCAGGCCGTCGATCACCGAGCGGGCTTGTTTGCTGGAACCGCCGAAGGACATTTGCAGGGTCAATTTGTCGTTCGGGTGCTCGGCGTCCCAATGTTTCTGGAAGGCGGCGTTGTAGTCCTTGTAGAAATCTCGCATGACGTCGTAGGAGACGTTGAGCAGTGTGACCGGTGCGGCATGCACGGCGCCCGCCAGGGCAAGGCCGGCGGCCAGGAGAGAGGCGCTAACGAGTTTTTTCACTGCTCATTCCTTGTTGTTCGAAAGAAGGGGTAAGGCCATTTGCCAGCGACTATAGCCGGGGCACCATAGTCGCTTAAAGATTAAAAAGAACTTTGCTTATTCCACTTTCTTGAAAAGATTACTGCCGCAACGCGAACAGAACGCGGCGTTGGGCTCGTGGCTGTTTTTCTTGCACACCGGGCAGTCGGTTTGCAGCTGTTCACCGCGCATGGCACTGGCCAGCTCGGCGGTGAAAATCCCGGTGGGCACGGCGATGATCGAGTAACCGGTGATCATCACCAGTGACGAAATCACCTGGCCCAGTGGCGTCTTCGGCACGATATCGCCAAAGCCCACGGTGGTCAGCGTCACGATGGCCCAATAGATGCCCTTGGGAATGCTGGTAAACCCGTGTTCCGGGCCTTCGATCACGTACATCAAGGTGCCGAACACCGTCACCAGCGTGCACACGCTCACCAGGAACACCACGATTTTCTGCTTGCTGCCGCGCAGCGCCGCCATCAGGTAGTTGGCCTGCTTGAGGTACGGGCTGAGCTTGAGCACCCGGAAGATCCGCAGCATGCGGATGATGCGGATGATCAGCAGGTACTGCGCGTCGCTGTAATACAGCGCCAGGATGCCGGGCACAATGGCGAGCAGATCCACCAGCCCGTAAAAGCTGAAGGCATAGCGCAAGGGCTTGGGCGAGCAATACAGGCGCAAGCCGTACTCGATCAGGAAGATGACGGTGAAGCCCCACTCGATATACGCCAGCATATCGGCGTAGTTCTGGTGTACCTGGTCGATGCTGTCGAGCATCACGATCACCAGGCTGGCGAGGATGATCAGTAGCAGGATGCCGTCAAAGCGCCGCCCGGCCAGGGTGTCACTCTGGAAAATCATGACGTAGAGCCGCTGGCGCCAGTCGTTGTTGCTGTCCATAAATCCCGCCCGAATCGAAGATCGAGCAAGCCTAGGGGGATTCGAAGGGGCTGTCCATGCGCGGTTTCTGAAGCCTGCGGCAACCGGCGCGCACCAGCCAGCAGGCGAGGATAAACGGCGCAGTGAGCGCGGGCAGGTGCAGGGCGGCAAAGCCCGGCGTGAGCAGGCTGGCCAGTAGGATGCCGAGCAGCGGCAGCCAGGCTTGGCGATGCAATGGGCTCAGGGCCAGGGCCGCGAGGGCCGGGTTGTAGCTGTGCAGGCCGAGGAGGGCGCCGGTGCTGTCATCCAGCAGCACGCCGATCAGCACGCCGGCGCTGGCGCCGATCACGGCCCAGCGGGCTGCGCGGCGGTTGGCCAGCCACAGGCCAAGGGCAATCAGCACGCCGGCCAGGGGCTGGTCCAGCAGCATGATTTGCGCCAGGCCAGTGAAGGGGGCGCTGAGGAATGCCAGCGCATCGGGCTCGCCCAGGGCGAAAGTGTTTGGCGCCGCAGTGCCCAGCAGCATCCAACCCAGAAGCACAAACGGCGCGGTGTAGGCGGGCAAGTCATCCGGTTGCGTCGCGCGCTTGAGCCATTGCCGCGTGAGGATCGCACTCAAGCCGCCACACGCCAGGATCAGCGGCGGCAACAGGGCCGACCAGGCGAAATGCTGGCTGATCAACAGGCCCAGCAATACGCCGTTATAGCTATACAAACCGGCTTGGCGTTCAGCCTTGGGATAACCCCGGCGCTGGGCCGTGAACAAACCGGCTACGCCACCCAGCAGCGCACCGCCGAGCAAGCCCGGAGCGCCGATCAGGATGGCCAGCAGGCACAGCAGGCCGCACAGCGGTTGGCGTTGGAGGAAGATCTGGCTGAAGCCGTTGAGCAGGGCTTCGGCCCAGTCGGGGCAGGTCTGGTTGTGCATGGTGGGTATTCAGTGAGACCGGGTTGTCCCCATCGGGGGCAAGCTGAACTGGCCTAATGATTTTGGACACTTCAATCGGGCGCTATGATAGCGCCCAAATTTGAGGTGTTTGGATATGCGTAAATCTTATTCGAGTGAGTTCAAGCTCAAGGCCGCCAGCATGGTGTTGGATGAAGGTCAGCCAGTTACCGAAGTCTGTGCCAGCCTGGATATCGGCCCCACAGCGCTGCGTCGCTGGGTCGATCAAGTGCAAAAAGAACGCTTGGGCTCGACTCCCGTAGGGGCCAAGGCGATTACCGCTGATCAACGAGAAATCCAGAGGCTCAAAGCTCTGCTCAGAGAGAAAGACCTGGATATCGAAATCCTAAAAAAGGCCAGTGCTCTCCTGCTTTTGGACGCCAAAGATCATTCACGTTGATCGATGAGCTGGACGAGCAGTACGGCGTTAAAAGGTGTTGCCGGGCGTTCGGGGTCAACCGCAGTAGTTTCTACGCTTGGCGCCAGCGCCAAGGCAGAGCAAATCCTGAACGGGACAAGCTCAAGGCCGCGCTGGTCAGGCACCACAAGGCGTCCAGAGAGTCGGCCGGCGCACGTACATTGTCCAAGGAGCTACAAGCCAAAGGGCATCGTATCGGACGTTATATGGCTCGCAGTTTGATGCGCGAAGCTGGCATCGCTAGTCGTCAGCGCAGGCGCCATAAGTACAAATCGCCGGGCGTGGAGGCCTTAGTGGCGCCACACGTGCTCAAGCGGAAATTTGATGTGACGGCGGTTAATCAGGTGTGGTGTGGCGACGTGACTTACATCAAGGTCGGCAAGCGGTGGATGTACTTCGCCGCCGTTCTGGATTTGTACGCTCGCAGGATCGTGGGCTGGTCGTTCTCGATGATTTCTGATGCCAACCTGACCTGCGAAGCGCTACGCATGGCGGTTGAGCTACGCAGCCATCCCCAGAATGTGTTGTTTCATTCTGACCAAGGTTGTCAGTACACCAGTCATAAGTTTCGAAACGAGCTGCTCAAACAGGGTTTTAGGCAAAGCATGAGCCGTAAAGGCGAGTGCTGGGATAACGCCCCGATGGAGCGTTTCTTTGGCAGTTTGAAATCAGAGTGGGTGCCTGAAACGGGCTACAAACTGGAACATGAGGCCCGAGCAGACGTGCAGCGCTATGTCTCTCGCTACAACATCAGCAGGCCTCACAGCTACAACGACTACCGGTCGCCGGTCATGAAGGAAAGGTTGGCGGCGTGAACCGTAATCGGTGTCCAAGATTACTTGACCAGTTCAAGCCCCCTCCCACACTTTATTGGGTTCACATAGCGACAGGTGTGAATGCAGTCCAATGTGGGAGAGGGCAAGCCCCCTCCTTTATTGGGTTCACATAGCAACAGGTGTGAATGCAGTCCAATGTGGGAGGGGGCTTGCCCCCGATGGGGCCTTCATAAGCGCTAAATCAACATCTCGATACGCAGCGAGTTGGTCGACCCCGGCTGCCCAAACGGCACCCCCGCCGTTATCACCAAGGTATCCCCACGCTGCGCCATGCCCTGAGCCTGGGCAATCTCCAGCGCCGTAGAGCACACCTCATCCACCTGGCGCAGCCGATCGTTGACCACCGAGTGCACGCCCCACGCCACGCTCAGCCGTCGCGCCGTGGACAGGTTCGGCGTGAGGTTGAGGATCGGCGCCACTGGCCGTTCGCGCGCCGCGCGCAGGCTGGAGCTGCCGGATTCGCTGTAGTTCACCAGCACCGCCACCGGCAGGATGCTGCTGATACGACGGATCGCGCAGCTGATGGCGTCCGACACGGTGGCATCGGCTTTAGGCCGGCTGACGTCCAACTGCGCCTGGTAATCCGGGCCGTTTTCCACTTGGCGGATGATCTTGCTCATCATCTGCACGGCTTCCAGCGGGTACTCGCCCGATGCGGTTTCGGCTGACAGCATCACCGCATCCGCGCCTTCGGCCACGGCGTTGGCCACGTCGGTGACTTCGGCACGGGTCGGCGCCGGTGAGAAGCGCATGGATTCAAGCATCTGCGTGGCCACCACCACCGGTTTACCCAGTTGGCGGCAGGTGCTGATGATGTCCTTCTGGATCTGCGGCACGCTTTCGGCGGGCACTTCCACACCCAGGTCGCCCCGGGCCACCATGATGGCGTCGCTCAGCTCGGCGATTTCCCGCAGCCGCTGCACGGCGGAGGGCTTCTCGATCTTGGCCATCAGAAAGGCCTTGTCGCCGATCAGCTCACGGGCTTCGCGGATATCTTCCGGGCGTTGCACGAACGACAGCGCCACCCAGTCCACGCCCAGTTCCAGGCCGAAGCTCAGGTCACGCCGGTCCTTGGCGGTCAGTGGGCTCAGCTCCAGCAACGCTTGGGGCACGTTCACACCTTTGCGATCGGACAACTCACCGCCATTGAGCACGGTGGTGTCGATGGCATCGGCATGCTTGGTGATCACCCGCAGGCGCAGCTTGCCGTCATCCAGCAGCAAGTCCATGCCCGGTTCCAGGGCTGCGATGATTTCCGGGTGGGGCAGGTTGACCCGGCGTTGGTCGCCCGGCTTCTCGTCCAAGTCCAGGCGCAGTGCCTGGCCGCGCACCAGTTGCACCTTGCCCTCGGCAAACCGCCCGACCCGCAGCTTCGGCCCTTGCAGGTCCATCAGGATGCCCAACGGGTAGTTGAGCTGGCGCTCCACCTGGCGAATCCATTGGTAGCGCTGGGCGTGATCGGCGTGCTCACCGTGGCTGAAGTTGAGGCGGAAGATATTCACCCCGGCCTCCACCAGCTCACGGATGTCATCGATCCCGTCGGTGGCCGGGCCCAGGGTGGCGAGGATTTTGACTTTTTTGTCAGGCGTCATGTTTGGCAGTCTCAAGAATCAGAATGGCGCGGAAGTCGTTGACGTTGGTGCGCGTCGGCTCGGTGACGATCAGGTCGTCGAGCGCCGCGAAATAGCCGTAGCCGTTGTTGTTATCCAACTCATCACTGGCACTCAGGCCCAGGGCTTCGGCGCGGCGGTAACTGCACGGCGTCATGATTGCGCCGGCGTTGTCTTCCGAGCCGTCGATGCCGTCGGTGTCGCCCGCCAGGGCATACACGCCGGGCAGGCCTTTGAGGCTGTCGGTCAGGCTCAGCAGGAATTCCGCGTTACGCCCGCCACGGCCATTGCCGCGCACGGTGACGGTGGTTTCACCGCCGGACAGGATCACGCAGGGCGCCGCCAACGGCTGGCCGTGCTGCGCGATCTGGCGGGCAATGCCCGCGTGCACTTTGGCCACGTCCCGCGCTTCGCCTTCCAGGTCGCCGAGGATCAGCGGGCTGAAACCGGCCTGGCGTACTTTCACGGCCACGGCTTCCAGGGATTGCTGGGGGCGGGCGATCAATTGGAAGTGGCTGCGGGCGAGGATCGGGTCGCCGGGCTTGACGGTTTCGGAGGCCGGGTTTTGCAGCCAACTGCGCACGGACGCTGGGGCGTCGATCCCGTAACGCTTGAGGATCGCCAGGGCTTGTTGCGAGGTGCTCGGGTCGCCGACGGTCGGGCCGGAGGCAATTACCGTGGCCAGGTCGCCCGGCACATCGGAGATGGCGTAGGTGTACACCGTCGCCGGCCACGCGGCCTTGGCCAACCGACCGCCCTTGATCGCCGAGAGGTGCTTGCGCACGCAGTTCATCTCGCCAATGGTCGCGCCGGACTTGAGCAGGGCCTTGTTGATGGTTTGTTTGTCGGCCAGGGTGATGCCTTCGGCGGGCAGGGCCAGCAAGGCAGAGCCGCCGCCGGAAAGCAGGAAGATCACACGGTCGTCTTCGCCGAGGTTGCTGATCAATGCCAGCACGCGCTCGGCCACGGCCAGGCCGGCGGCGTCGGGCACCGGGTGAGCGGCTTCGACCACTTCGATTTTCTGGCACGGTGCGCCATGGCCGTAGCGGGTGACCACCAGGCCGCTGACTTCGCCCTGCCAACAGTGTTCGACGACCAGCGCCATGGCCGCCGCGGCTTTGCCGGCGCCGATCACGATCACACGGCCGCTGCGGTCGGCGGGCAGATAAGGTTCAAGGACTAGCCGGGGATGGGCGGCGTCGATGGCTGTGGCAAACAGCTCGCGAAGCAGGTGTTGCGGATCGACCGACATAAGCGGGCTCCGGGGGGATTCTTGTTTTTAGAGATGCAGCAATTTCAGACTTGGAATGGGAACAAATGTGGGAGGGGGCAGGCCCCCTTCCACATTGACTGCATTTCAGAGTGAGATCTGTGGGGAGTTACTTGTCGCGAATCGAGAAATTCGCCATGTGCTCCAGGCCCTTGATCAGCGCCGAGTGGTCCCAATTCCCGCCGCCAATCGCGGTGCATGTGCTGAACACCTGCTGGGTGCCGGCGGTGTTCGGCAGGTTGATCCCCAGCTCCTTGGCACCGGCCAGGGCCAGGTTCAGGTCTTTCTGATGCAGGTTGATGCGGAAACCCGGATCGAAGGTGCCCTTGATCATGCGTTCGCCGTGCACTTCCAGGATCTTCGAGGAGGCAAACCCGCCCATCAGCGCTTCACGCACCTTGGCCGGGTCGGCGCCGTTTTTCGAGGCGAACAGCAGCGCTTCGGCCACCGCCTGGATGTTCAGCGCAACGATGATCTGGTTGGCCACTTTGGCGGTCTGGCCATCGCCATTGCCGCCGACCAGCGTGATGTTCTTGCCCATGCTCTGGAACAGCGGCAGGGCGCGTTCGAAGGTCTGCGACTCGCCGCCGACCATGATGCTCAGAGTGCCGGCCTTGGCGCCGACTTCACCGCCGGACACCGGAGCGTCGAGGTACTGCGCGCCGGTCTCGTTGATCTTCGCCGCGAATGCCTTGGTGGCGGTGGGCGAGATCGAACTCATGTCGATCACCACCTTGTTCGGCGAGAGGCCAGCCGCTACACCGTCGGCGCGGAACAGCACGTCTTCTACCTGTGGGGTGTCGGGCACCATGACGATGATGAACTCGGCTTCCTGGGCGACTTGCTGCGGGTTGGCCAAGGCCACGGCGCCGGCGCTGATCAGTTCAGCCGGTGCCTTGCCGTGGTGTTCGGAAAGGAACAGTTGGTGACCTGCTTTCTGCAGGTTTGCGGCCATGGGGTGGCCCATGATGCCGGTGCCGATAAATCCGATTTTAGCCATGATGAAATCCTCTTGTTATTACACAGCAGGTCCTATGTGGGAGGGAGCTTGCCCCCGATGACGGTGCGTCAGATAAAACAGGACTGACAGACCCACCGCTATCGGGGGCAAGCCCCCTCCCACATTGACTCGGTGGTGTTTGTTAGATCGCGTTGTGAGTTTTGAGCCAACCCAAACCCGCTTCGGTGGTGGTCAACGGCTTGTACTCACAGCCGACCCAGCCCTGGTAACCGATGCGGTCCAAATGCTCGAACAGGAAGCGATAGTTGATCTCGCCCGTGCCCGGCTCATTGCGCCCAGGGTTGTCCGCCAGTTGGATGTGGTTGATCGCGTCCAAGTGCGTGGTCATGGTCCGGGCCAGGTCGCCTTCCATGATTTGCATGTGGTAGATGTCGTATTGCAGGAACAGGTTGGCACTGCCCACCTGCTCGCGAATCGACAGGGCCTGCGCCGTGTTGTTCAGGTAGAAGCCGGGGATGTCGCGGGTGTTGATCATCTCCATCACCAGCTTGATGCCCGCTGCCTGCAGCTTGTCGGCGGCGTACTTGAGGTTGGCGACGAAGGTCTTTTCCAGGGTTTCATCATCCACGCCGGCCGGACGAATCCCTGCCAGGCAGTTGATCTGGGTATTGCCCAGCACCTGGGCGTAGGCGATGGCCAGCTTGACCCCGGCGCGGAACTCCTCGACCCGGTCCGGGTGGCACGCCAGGCCGCGTTCGCCCTTGGCCCAGTCACCGGCCGGCAGGTTGAACAGCACCTGGGTCAGGCCGTTGGCGTCCAGGTGTGCCTTGATCTCAGCCGAGCTGAATTCATACGGGAACAGGTATTCCACTCCTTCGAAACCGGCTTCGGCGGCCGCTTTGAAACGGGCAAGAAAGTCCTGTTCGGTAAACAGCATGGACAGGTTGGCGGCAAAACGCGGCATAGGGTTCTCCTTAATCGAGCAGGGAAATGGCAGTCGGCGCATCGTTGCCGACCAGGGCCAGGTCTTCGAATTCGTTGACGGCGTTGATCTCGGTGCCCATGGAAATATTGGTCACGCGCTCCAGAATGATCTCGACGATCACCGGCACCTTGAATTCTTCGATCATCTCCTGGGCCTTGCGCAGCGCGGGCTGGATCTGGCCTGGCTCGAATACGCGCAGGGCCTTGCAACCCAGGCCTTCGGCGACGGCCACGTGGTCGACGCCATAGCCATTCAGTTCCGGGGCGTTGAGGTTGTCGAAAGACAACTGCACGCAGTAGTCCATTTCAAACCCACGCTGTGCCTGACGGATCAAACCCAGGTAGGAATTGTTCACCACCACGTGGATGTACGGCAGCTTGAACTGCGCGCCCACGGCCAGTTCTTCGATCATGAACTGGAAGTCATAGTCGCCGGACAACGCCACCACCTTGCGGCTCGGGTCGGCCTTCACCACGCCCAGTGCAGCCGGAATGGTCCAGCCCAGCGGGCCGGCCTGGCCGCAGTTGATCCAGTGGCGTGGCTTGTAAACATGCAGGAACTGCGCACCGGCAATCTGCGACAGGCCGATGGTGCTGACGTAGCAAGTGTCTTTGCCGAACACCTGGTTCATCTCTTCGTACACGCGCTGTGGCTTGACCGGCACGTTGTCGAAGTGAGTCTTGCGGTGCAGGGTGGCTTTGCGCTGCTGGCAGTCATGCAGCCAGGCGCTGCGGTCCTTGAGCTTGCCGGCGGCTTTCCACTCGCGGGCCACTTCGATAAACATCGTCAGTGCCGCACCAGCGTCGGAAACGATGCCCAGGTCCGGCGTGAACACGCGGCCGATCTGGGTCGGCTCGATGTCCACGTGGATGAACTTGCGGCCTTCGGTGTAGACCTCCACCGAACCCGTGTGTCGGTTGGCCCAACGGTTGCCGATGCCCAGTACCACGTCCGACTTGAGCATCGTCGCGTTGCCATAACGGTGGGAGGTTTGCAGGCCAACCATGCCCACCATCAGCGGGTGATCGTCGGCGATGGTGCCCCAGCCCATCAGGGTCGGGATCACCGGGATACCGGTGAGTTCAGCGAATTCCACCAGCAGTTCGCTGGCATCGGCGTTGATCACACCACCGCCGCTGACCAGCAGCGGGCGTTCGGCGGCGTCAAGCAGGGCCAGGGCTTTTTCGACCTGGATGCGTGTCGCCAATGGCTTGGCCAGGGGCAGCGGCTGGTAGGCGTCGATGTCGAATTCGATCTCGGCCATCTGCACGTCGAACGGCAGGTCGATCAATACCGGGCCTGGGCGACCGGAGCGCATTTCATAAAAGGCTTTCTGGAACGCGTAGGGCACCTGGCCGGGTTCCAGAACGGTGGTTGCCCACTTGGTCACCGGCTTGACGATGCTGGTGATGTCCACGGCCTGGAAGTCTTCCTTGTGCATCCGTGCGCGCGGGGCTTGGCCTGTGATGCACAGGATCGGGATCGAGTCGGCCGAGGCACTGTAAAGGCCGGTGACCATGTCGGTGCCCGCCGGGCCCGAAGTGCCGATGCACACGCCGATATTGCCGGCCTTGGTGCGGGTGTAACCCTCGGCCATGTGCGAGGCGCCTTCAACGTGGCGAGCAAGGACGTGATCGATGCCACCCACCTTCTGCAAGGCTGAGTACAGCGGGTTGATCGCCGCGCCTGGGATGCCGAAGGCGGTGTCCACGCCTTCACGGCGCATGACGAGGACGGCGGCTTCGATTGCTCTCATTTTGCTCATGTTTTGGTGCCTCTTGCGTTTTGTAATTGTATACAAGTGGTGTCTGGTCAAAGTGTATTCACGGCGAGCGTCAGAGGTCAATGGATTTTCTCCCTGGGCCTTGGCGTTCGTCGGAAGGCATTTTCAGCGGACTTTTTCGACGTATGGAGACTTTGTGCGAAAATATTGTATACAAAAACAAATGTCATTGTGTTCTATTTGTTTGATCGTGCATCTGATCAAACAGATCCAAACCGCTTTCCCAATAACAAAAGAAGGACGGCACCATGAGCGCTTTAACCTTGAAACTCGCCACCCAACTGGCCGGTCAGGCCCTTGCCGCAGGCCGCACCATTGCTGCGGCACCGTTGACCATCGCGGTACTCGACAGCGGTGGCCACTTGATCGCCCTGCAGCGCGAAGACGGCGCGAGCCTGCTGCGCCCGCAAATCGCCATCGGCAAAGCCTGGGGCGCGATTGCCCTGGGCAAGGGCTCACGCTTGCTGGCGCTGGATGCGCAGCAACGACCGGCGTTTATCGCGGCGTTGAACAGCCTGGGGCAGGGCAGCGTGGTGCCGGCACCGGGTGGCGTGTTGATACGGGATCAGGACGGTGTGGTGCTGGGGGCGATCGGGATCAGCGGGGATACGTCGGATATTGACGAGCAGTGTGCGATTACGGCGATTGAGGGGGTGGGGTTGTTGGCGGATGCGGGGGTGTCAGCTTGATTCTCTGCTGACTGAAAAGGCCTCATCGGGGGCAAGCCCCCTCCCACATAAATTGTGGGAGGGGGCTTGCCCCCGATTGGCACAGGCCCCTCGGTGTATCAGTCCGGCTCACAGCCCTTGAGCACCAACCGAATAATCGTCTGCGCCGCCGCTTCATAATCCGCCTCATCCAGCTTGGCCTTGCCGGTCACCGCCGAGATCTGCCAGTCAAAGTCCGCGTACGTCTGGGTCGCCGCCCAGATGCTGAACATCAAGTGATTGGGGTCGATGGCCGCGATCAAGCCCCGGTCCACCCAGCTCTGGATGCATTGGATATTGTGCTTGGCCTGGGCATTGAGCTGTTCGACCTGCTCGGCGCTCAGGTGCGGCGCGCCGTGCATGATTTCGCTGGCGAACACCTTGGAGGCAAACGGCAGGTCGCGGGAGATGCGGATTTTCGAGCGGATGTAGTTGCTCAGCACCACCGAAGGCTCGCCGTCCGGATTGAACGGCGTGGAAGCCGCCAGGATCGGCTCGATAATGCTTTCGAGCACCTCGCGGTAGAGGTTGTCCTTGGACTTGAAGTAGTAATAGACGTTGGGCTTGGGCAGCCCGGCCTTGGCGGCAATATCGCTGGTTTTGGTCGCGGCGAAGCCCTTGTCGGCAAACTCCTCGCTCGCCGCCCGCAGGATTTTTTCTTTGTTGCGCTCGCGAATGCTGCTCATAAACCAGGAGTTTCCTTGCCAATACCGGCGGTTGCGCATGGTAGCACCGGCCATCCGCGTGCCTCAACAATGTGCCCGTAAAGCCCTGCGCCGCGTTATGCTCGCGCCATCCCCCTCTAAGGAAGTCCGATTCATGGCAGGAAGCAGCTTGTTGGTATTGATCGACGACATCGCCGCGGTACTCGATGACGTTGCCTTGATGACAAAAATGGCCGCGAAGAAGACCTCCGGCGTGCTGGGCGACGACCTGGCGCTCAACGCCCAACAGGTCTCCGGCGTGCGTGCCGAGCGGGAAATTCCCGTGGTGTGGGCGGTGGCCAAGGGCTCGTTCGTCAATAAGCTGATCCTGGTGCCCACCGCACTCCTGATCAGCGCCTTCGCGCCGTGGGCGGTGACGCCGCTGTTGATGCTCGGCGGCGCCTACCTGTGTTTCGAAGGCTTCGAGAAACTCGCCCACAAATTCCTCCACAGCAAAGCCGAAGACCAGGCCCAACACGCGCAATTGGCCGACGCCGTCGCGGACCCGGCGACCGATCTGGTGGCGTTCGAGAAGGACAAGATCAAAGGCGCGATCCGCACCGACTTCATCCTCTCCGCGGAAATCATCGCCATCACCCTGGGCATCGTTGCCGACGCGCAGTTGACCCAGCAGGTCATCGTGCTGTCGGGCATCGCCATTGTCATGACCGTGGGCGTTTACGGGCTGGTGGCCGGTATCGTCAAGCTGGACGACCTGGGCCTATGGCTCACCCAGAAGCCCGGGCAGGTGGCGCGCAGCATCGGCGGCGCGATCCTGAGTGCAGCGCCGTACATGATGAAAAGCCTGTCGGTGATCGGCACGGCGGCGATGTTCATGGTCGGTGGCGGCATCCTCACCCACGGCGTGCCGGTGGTGCATCACTGGATAGAATCGGCGAGCCAGGGCGCGGGTGCCGTGGCGTGGTTGATGCCGACGTTGCTCAATGCGGTGGCGGGGATTATTGCGGGGGCGGTGGTGTTGGCGCTGGTCAGTGTGGTCGGCAAGGCCTGGAAAGCAATCAAGGCTTAAATCGCAGACATAAAAAAGGCCATTCATTCGAATGGCCTTTTTTGTCGGTGCTATTTACTCGGCAATCTGCAACTTGCGCGATTCCGTGTAGATATAGCGCACCTTCTCATACTCAAACGGCGAGTTCATCTGACCATAACGGAAGCTGGTCTGGTAGCGCTTGTCCACCGCGCGCAGGGCCCAGACTTCCGGGTGGTTGGAGCTGACTTCGGAAACGTTGAGGAAGTTGATCTGGGATTCTGCGGTGTAGTCCACCAGCAAGCCGCCGGTATCGCGCAGGTTCGATGGGCCGAAGACCGGCAGCACCAGATAGGCCCCGCCAGGAACACCGTAGAAGCCCAGGGTCTGGCCGAAGTCTTCGCTCTGGCGCGGCAGGCCCATGGCGGTGGCCGGGTCCCACAGGCCCGCGATGCCGACGGTGGTGTTGAGCAGCAGGCGCCCGGTGGTTTCCAGGGAACGGTGGCCTTTGAGCTGCAGCAGGCTGTTCAACAGGTTGGGCACGTCGCCCAGGTTGTTGAAGAAGTTGCTTACGCCGGTGCGCAGGAAACTCGGGGTCACGTACTTGTAGCCGTCGACCACGGGCAGGAACACCCATTGGTCGAAGCGGTAGTTGAAGTGATACACGCGCCGGTTCCACGATTCGAGCGGGTCATACACGTTGAGCGCGTTGACAGATGAGCGTTCGAATTCGCGCTGGTCCAGGCCCGGGTTGAATTTGAGTTTGCTCAACGGCTCTTTGAAACCGTCGGAATCCACCACGATCGGCGCGTTAGCCTTGCTGTTGTCGGCATTGGCTACGCCCGCACACATCAGGGCGGCGAGCAGCAGAAAGTATTTAGCCACGGAAGAACTCCAGCATGGCGTCGGCGTTGACGCGGTAATTGAGGTTGCCGCAGTGGCCGCCCAGTGGGTAGACGGTCAAGCGATCGCCGAAGGTTTTACGCAGGAAACCCAGGTCGCCGGGGCCGAGGATCACATCGTCGGCGTTGTGCATGACGGCGATTTTCGGGCTGGCGTGCAGGTAATCCTTGAGGGCGTACAGGCTGACCTGGTCAACCAGTTGCAACAGGCTGCCGCCGTCGGAACGGGCGCGCCACATCGGGATCACTTGTTCTGTGAGGTAGCAGTCGAAATCGCATTGCAGCGCACGCTTGAGGAACGGCGTAAGGCTGGTGCCTTCGGTGATCGGGTACTTCGGCGGGATGATCAGGCCGCGACGGTTGATCAGGTCCGAGGTAAAGGCAATGTCGGCCGCCGAAAAGCGGAACGAGGTGCCGATCAGCATGGCCATCTGTTCGTTGGTCAGGTGCTGCTTGGATTGCTGGAAGTCGTAGAGCAGGGCGTCGTTGAGGTCGATATAGCCCTTTTGCTGGAAGTAGCGGGTCAGCTTGTTCAGCACCAGTTCATAGAAGGTGGTGGTGTTGTTGATGCCCTTGACCTCGGTCTGTACCAGCTTGTCGAGGTTGGTAATCGAGGTGTAGAGGTTGACCGGCGGGTTGAGCAGCAACACTTTCTTGAAGTTGAAGCTGCGGCGGGTCTCGTCCAGCTTGGCCACAAATGCCGCATCCAGGGCACCAAGGCTGTAGCCGGAGAGGTAGAAATCAGTCACCGGCAGCGAAGCGTTCTGTGCACGTACGGCCTGCATCACGCGGTACATGTCTTCGGCGTCTTCCTGGGTGATCCCCGGGGTGGCGAAGCGGGAGGCGGCACTGATGAAGTCAAAGCTGGTGGGCGACGACAGTTGCACCACGTGGTAGCCGGCCTGGTAATACAGTTTTTTCAGGTATTCGTTGATGCTGCTATCGAACCGCGCGCCGGTGCCCGCGATCAGGAAGATCAGCGGCGCGGCGCGGTCCTGCTTGGCGATGCGGTAGGTGAGTTTCTTCACCGCCCAGAAGTTGTCCGGCAGGCTGAACTCGCGTTCGGGGCGCATGTTCAGGGTGTAGTCGGACTGATTGATCTCGTCATCGCTGGGCAATGTCGGCCGAAGGTCAGGCGGGGTGGTGGCGATGGTCGCTTCGAACGGGTTGGTCAAAGGGTAGCCATAGCTGGCTTGGTCAATGTCGACCGCCAGTGCTGACGCACTCAAAAAAAGGCTGCCCAACAGGGCGGCACAGCGCAAGGAACGGAGCATGACTAAATCCCTAAGAGGAAACGTGCTGAATGAAGTTCGCAGGCTATGACCACCGTGCTATCTCCGAAGTGCCAGCCTTCGGCACGAAAAGTCGGAAATAAACGTCGGAATCGGGGTAATAGTAGCCAGACGATACACTTTGCCACGCATTGGTGAACACTAATTGTGTGTATGTCCCTTGATAACGGCTGCGGGGGGATTAAGCTGGGCGCCGTTTTTGCCTATCGGAGTGCCCCATGTCCCGTCGTTTGCCGCTGATTTTGCTGCTTATTGCCCTGCCATTATGGCTGGCCGCCAGTTATGGTGCGCGCTACGGTTTTATGGAAGATGGCCGCTGGGTGGGGATTTGCGCTGACGAGGCCAGCCGCTGGGAATGCCAGCTGCGTGGGAACCTGGGGTTGATGATTCACTTCAAGGTGCTGGGCTGGGCGGCGCTGATCACCTCGGTGCTGGCGTTTTTCGTGCCGGGCCGTGCAGGCTGGGGGTTGGCGGTGTTGGGGCTGGTGTTCGGGTTGCCGGCGCTGGCGTTGTACAACACCACATTTGCGGTGTTTGCGGTGGTGATTGCGGGGTTGCGGTTGGTCAGGCAGCCGCGGGGCGCCTGATAGGGCCAATCGGGGGCAAACTCCCTCCCACCTTTGGAATGCGTTCTCATGTGGGAGGGGGCTTGCCCCCCCGATAGCGGTCTTAGGCCCTGCGCACCCGCAAGCACCGCCACAAAGCCACCACCATCAACCCGCTGACCAGCGCCCAACCCCATGCCTGCTGGTTCAACAGGCCTTCTCGGTACAGCTGCGGCGCGATACCGGCGCCGATAATGAAGGTCAGCAGCGCGATTTCCCGACGCGGCCCGGTCACCGGGCGAACCATGTACACCAGGGCCGGCAGCAGCAGTGCCGCACTCGGGAAGCTGCGGTAGCGCGGGTCAAACACCAGCGCCAACATCATCACCGCACCCGCGAACCCAGCGATTGCCACCAGCCAGCCTGCACGTTGTTCCAGCCAGATGAACGCCCGTTCGCGCCAGCCTTCACGGGCACTCAAGGCCAGGGCCGCGTGAGCCAGCACCAGCAGGTTCAGCGCCACGAGTAAGCCGGCCCACACCCACTCATCAGTAAAGCGTGCAGTCACACGGGTCAGCTCGGCCCAGGAGCCGATGGAACAGGCTGCCACTGCGCCGAGCAACGGCAGCAGGATCGCGGCACGTGTCCTGCGAACCCGGCCGCCGAGCGCCAGCGTCCCCAGCAGGATGAGGCCACCCACCCCCAACCACAGCGGCCAGTACGGCACATTGGTCACAGGCCCGGCGAGAATGCCCTTTTCCTGGCGATCAGCATCGAACAGGCCCCAGTAGCCGCCTACCGCACCTTCGCTGGCGCGCTTCCACGGCTGGTCGAACGCTTCGATCAGGTTATAGCGCCAGCCATTGGCTTCAGCCATGGCCACAAAGCCGCGCATGAACTTGGCTTCATTGACCCGGCTCGGCACGGCCGTTTCACGCTGGCGGCCTTCGCTGGGCCAGCCGGTTTCGCCGATCAGCACGTCCTTGGGCGCGAACTTGTTGCCGAAGGTCTGGCGCACATCGCCCACGTGCTTGAGGGCCTGGTCGATGCTCGACGGATCATCTTCCCAGTAGGGCAGCAGGTGAATGGTCAGGAAGTCCACCGCCGGGGCGATTTCCGGGTGTTGCAGCCAGAACTCCCAGACGTCGGCGTAGGTGACGGGTTGTTTGATCTGGCTTTTGACGGTCTGGATCAGCTTCACCAATTGCGCGGCGGTGACTTCCTTGCGCAGCAGGGCTTCGTTGCCGACGATCACCGAGGTCACGACGTCCGGGTTGGCGTTGGCCGCCGCGATCAGCTCATCGATCTCTTTTTCGGTGGCCACCGGATCACTGCTGACCCACGCGCCGGCCATCACCTTCAAGCCATGTTTGCGCGCCATGTCGGGCAGGGCTTCCAGGCCGGTCATCGAGTAGGTGCGGATGCATTCGAAGCGGGTGGCCAGCAGGGCCAGGTCGGCGTCCATGCGCTCGGGGCGCAGCTTGAACGGCTGGTCGAAGGGGGATTGGTCTTTATCGAACGGCGTGTAGGACGCGCATTGCAGTTTATGGCTGGCACTGGCGACATCCGGCAGCACCACTGGACGGCCGAGGCCATACCAATAGCCGACCAGGGCCAGCAGGCCGAGGATCAGGGCGAAGCAATAGGGCAGGGCAGGGAAGCGGGCAGTCGCGGGCATGGTCGGCTTATCTGGGGGAGCAAAGGCGCGCATCTTACCCGGATTTGTCCCTTCCCAGTGGGGCTGCATGATTTTGACATGCAAAGTTCGGGCGGAATATTGACGCCATGTTCCAGGAAACGTTCTGCTGGCGATGTGATGTCGTTTCTTGCTTGCATAAGGTCGCTGACAGAGCAGGTCGACGGCGTCGGCAGGTTGATGATCAGGGTGTCAGCATTGCGCTGATGTCGCGGCCACCGGATTGATGCGCGTGAAGGCGGCGCGGTGCACCACATAACAACAGGTTGACGTCGCTCGGCATCCGTCGGGCGCAGCACTTTCGGGGAAGTACGATGAAGATGCGACGACTCTTGGGCGCAGCTGCCACTCTGGTAGTTGCGATGAGCTCCACACTGGCCAGCGCCGACAGCAAAACCCTGAGCATCGGCTACGTGGATGGTTGGTCGGACAGCGTTGCCACCACTCATGTGGCGGCAGAAGTGATCAAGCAAAAGCTCGGTTATGACGTGAAACTGCAAGCGGTCGCCACTGGGATCATGTGGCAAGGCGTGGCCACCGGCAAACTCGACGCCATGCTGTCCGCCTGGCTGCCCGTGACCCACGGTGAATACTGGACCAAGAACAAGGACAAGGTGGTCGACTACGGCCCCAACTTCAAGGATGCGAAGATCGGTCTGATCGTGCCGGAGTACGTCAAGGCAAAGTCCATCGAGGACCTCAAGACCGACACCACCTTCAAGAACAAAATCGTCGGTATCGACGCCGGTTCAGGCGTGATGCTCAAGACCGACGAAGCGATCAAGGCCTACGGCCTGGACTACAAGCTGCAGGCCAGTTCGGGCGCAGCCATGATCGCCGAACTGACCCGTGCCGAAGACAAGCAGGAATCCATTGCGGTTACCGGTTGGGTGCCACACTGGATGTTCGCCAAGTGGAAGCTGCGCTTCCTGGACGATCCAAAAGGGATCTACGGTGCTGCTGAAACCGTCAACAGCATCGGCAGCAAGGGCCTGGAGAAGAAAGCGCCGGAAGTCGCGGCCTTCCTGAAAAAATTCCAGTGGGCCTCCAAGGATGAAATCGGCGAAGTCATGCTCGCTATCCAGGAAGGCGCCAAGCCTGACGCAGCGGCCAAGGATTGGGTCGCCAAGCACCCTGAGCGTGTAGCCGAATGGCTCGCTAAGTAAATTCCCCGATGCACCTTTGTGGGAGGGGGCACGCCCCCTCCCACATTAATATTTGTCCCCCGCAAATCTTCCTGTGTTCTCACAAACCCTCGCTACACTCGATCTACTACTAAGGTCGTCTGGAACCTGTTCCGCAGCCGCATACAGTAGCTATGTTCCAATAATAAAAAAGCTGTGCTGCGAGGATAAAAACAATGAACGACAGCATTTACCTCTCGATTCAAAACAGCCCGCGTTTCAAGGAGCTGGTGAGAAAAAGGGAACGATTCGCCTGGATTCTCTCGGCAATCATGCTAGGGCTTTACTCCGCTTTCATCCTGTTGATCGCCTACGGGCCACAAGTGCTGGGGGCCAAGCTCAGCCCCGGTTCGTCGATTACCTGGGGCATTCCCCTGGGCGTCGGGCTGATTGTGTCCGCCTTCATCCTGACCGGCATCTATGTGCGCCGGGCCAACGGCGAGTTTGACGACCTGAACAATGCGATTCTCAAGGAGGCTGCGCAATGATTCGGCGTCTATTGGCAATATTCGGCGCTTCACTGTTTGCTCCGGCCGTTTGGGCGGCGGACGCATTGACCGGCGCAGTGCAAAAGCAACCGTTGAACGTCTCGGCCATCGTGATGTTCGTCGCGTTCGTCGGTGCCACCTTGTGCATCACTTACTGGGCTTCCAAGCGTAACAAGTCCGCAGCCGACTACTATGCGGCTGGCGGCAAGATCACGGGTTTCCAGAACGGCCTGGCGATTGCTGGCGACTATATGTCGGCGGCGTCGTTCCTGGGTATTTCCGCGCTGGTGTACACCTCTGGCTACGATGGCCTGATCTACTCGATCGGCTTTCTGGTGGGCTGGCCGATCATTCTGTTCCTGATCGCCGAGCGCCTGCGCAACCTGGGCAAATACACGTTTGCCGACGTGGCGTCGTACCGTTTGGGGCAAACCCAGATCCGCACCCTGTCGGCGTGTGGGTCGCTGGTGGTAGTGGCGTTCTACTTGATCGCGCAGATGGTGGGCGCGGGCAAATTGATCCAACTGCTGTTCGGCCTGGATTACCACGTTGCAGTGATCCTGGTGGGCATCCTGATGTGCATGTATGTGCTCTTCGGCGGCATGCTGGCGACCACCTGGGTGCAGATCATCAAGGCGGTGCTGTTGCTGTCGGGTGCTTCGTTCATGGCGCTGATGGTGATGAAGCACGTCAACTTCGACTTCAACATGCTGTTCTCCGAGGCGATCAAGGTTCACCCTAAAGGTGAGGCGATCATGAGTCCCGGCGGTCTGGTGAAAGATCCGATCTCCGCATTCTCCCTGGGCCTGGCCTTGATGTTTGGTACCGCCGGCCTGCCGCACATCCTGATGCGCTTCTTCACCGTAAGCGACGCCAAGGAAGCGCGTAAGAGCGTGCTGTATGCCACTGGCTTTATCGGCTACTTCTATATCCTGACCTTTATCATCGGCTTTGGCGCGATCCTGCTGGTCAGCACCAATCCGGCGTTCAAGGATGCAGCTGGCGCCTTGCTGGGCGGTAACAACATGGCAGCGGTGCATCTGGCCAACGCGGTGGGTGGCAGTATCTTCCTGGGCTTCATCTCGGCCGTGGCCTTCGCCACCATCCTGGCCGTGGTTGCAGGTTTGACCCTGGCCGGCGCTTCGGCGGTGTCCCACGACCTGTACGCCAGCGTGATCAAGAAAGGCAAAACCAACGACAAAGATGAGATTCGCGTGTCGAAGATCACCACCGTGGCCTTGGGTGTATTGGCAATCGGCCTGGGTATCCTGTTCGAAAGCCAGAACATCGCGTTCATGGTTGGCCTGGCGTTCTCCATTGCCGCGAGCTGTAACTTCCCGGTACTGCTGCTTTCCATGTACTGGAAAAACCTCACCACCCGTGGCGCCATGATCGGCGGCTGGCTGGGCTTGATCAGCGCCGTTGGCCTGATGATCCTTGGCCCGACCATTTGGGTCTCGATCCTGCACCATGAAAAAGCCATCTTCCCGTACGAATACCCGGCGCTGTTCTCAATGATCATCGCGTTCGTGGGTATCTGGTTCTTCTCCATCACCGACAAGTCGGCGGCGGCAGAGAAAGAGCGTGCGCTGTACTTCCCGCAGTTTGTGCGTTCGCAGACTGGCCTGGGGGCGAGCGGGGCGGTTAATCACTAAGATGTAGCTGAATAAGAAATACCCCGGTCGAAAGGCCGGGGTATTTTTTTGCCTTGGGTTTTGTGGTGTTTGTGCCAATGCCATCGGGGGCAAGCCCCCTCCCACAGTTAACCGAGCCCATCTTTTGGAATGCAGTCCAATGTGGGAGGGGGCTTGCCCCCGATAGCGGTAGACCAGGCAACACCAACAAAAACGGCCTCCACTAAGGGAGGCCGTTTTCAGTACAACTAAGCGGATTGCTTACTTGCGATCTTCCAACTTGGAGATATCACGCGACTCGTAGCCGGTGTACAGCTGGCGCGGGCGGCCAATCTTGTACGGGCTGGAGAGCATTTCTTTCCAGTGGGAGATCCAGCCCACGGTCCGCGCCAGGGCGAAGATCACGGTGAACATGCTGGTAGGAATGCCGATCGCCTTGAGGATGATCCCCGAGTAGAAGTCGACGTTCGGGTACAACGAGCGTTCGATGAAGTACGGGTCGGTCAGGGCGATCTCTTCCAGGCGCATGGCCAGTTCGAGTTGCGGATCGTTTTTGATGCCCAGTTCCTTCAACACTTCGTCGCAGGTCTTCTTCATCACGGTGGCGCGCGGGTCGCGGTTCTTGTAGACCCGGTGACCGAAGCCCATCAGCTTGAACGGATCGTTCTTGTCCTTGGCCTTGGCGATGAATTTGTCGATGTTCGAGACATCGCCGATTTCATCGAGCATGGTCAATACGGCTTCGTTCGCACCGCCGTGGGCAGGGCCCCACAGTGCGGCGATACCGGCGGCGATACAGGCGAACGGGTTGGCACCCGAAGAACCTGCCAGGCGTACGGTGGACGTCGAGGCGTTCTGTTCGTGGTCGGCGTGGAGGATGAAGATCTTGTCCATCGCAGCGGCCAGCACCGGGCTGATCGGTTTGATCTCGCACGGCGTGTTGAACATCATGTGCAGGAAGTTTTCCGCGTACGTCAGGTCGTTGCGCGGGTACATCATGGGTTGACCCATGGAGTACTTGTAAACCATTGCGGCCAGCGTCGGCATCTTCGCAACCAGGCGGATCGCGGAGATTTCGCGATGCTGCGGGTTATTGATGTCGAGGGAGTCGTGATAGAAGGCCGACAGGGCGCCAACCACGCCGCACATGACGGCCATCGGGTGGGCGTCGCGACGGAAGCCGTTGAAGAAGGTCTTCAACTGCTCGTGAACCATGGTGTGGTTCTTCACGGTGCTGACGAACTGGGCTTTTTGCTCGGCTGTTGGCAGTTCGCCATTTAGCAGCAGGTAGCAGGTTTCCAGGTAGTCCGACTTTTCAGCCAGTTGCTCGATCGGGTAGCCCCGATGTAGCAGGATGCCATTATCGCCGTCGATATAGGTGATCTTCGACTCGCAAGAGGCGGTCGACATGAAGCCTGGGTCGAAAGTGAAACGGCCCGTGGCCGTCAGGCCCCGTACGTCGATAACATCGGGACCAACGGTGCCGGTTAAAATGGGCAGCTCGACGGGGGCTGCGCCCTCGATGATCAACTGCGCTTTTTTGTCAGCCATGTGGCCTCCTATTTATGCTTCAAATCATCAGACAGACCCCCCACGCAGGGCCCGCACCACTATAGTGAGATAAATTCAGATGTCAATTTGCCTAAAGTCTTGCCCCAGAAGGCTTTAACCGTACTTTTTCCTCGAAATTGGCTGCCATTTACGCCTTTTATCCCGCCAGCGCAATCCGCTATTAGGGTGAGGTGCGCGCGTTGTCATTAGTAACCTAACTGTCTATACTCGGCCACCGACCGCCAAGGGCTTTTGGGCTTGCTTTCATTGGGGGTCGCACTCCCTGGGTGGTGCTTACCTGACCAGTGCACTCCCCAACAACTTTGCCCTGATTGTTAGGGGCTCTTCAGTGTGAAAAAAAGCCGTGAATAGCCAACGACCTGTAAACCTAGACCTAAGGACCATCAAACTCCCCATCACCGGCGTTACGTCGTTCCTGCACCGTGTTTCCGGCATCATCCTGTTCCTGGGCTTGGGCATCATGCTTTATGCATTGAGCAAATCCCTGGGTTCCGAGGAAGGTTACGCCGAGGTGAAGGCATGCTTGACCAGCCCGCTGGCCAAGTTCGTAGCATGGGGCCTCCTGTCCGCTCTGCTGTATCACCTGGTAGCCGGTGTGCGCCACTTGATCATGGATGCGGGTATCGGTGAGACGCTGGAAGGCGGCCGCCTGGGCTCGAAAATCATCATCGCCATTTCCGTGGTGCTGATCGTTCTGGCAGGAGTTTGGATATGGTAACCAGCGTTACGAACCTTTCGCGTTCGGGCCTCTATGACTGGATGGCACAACGTGTGTCTGCGGTCGTTCTCGCGGCTTATTTCATTTTCCTGATCGGATACCTCGTCGCAAACCCGGGCATCGGCTATGAGCAATGGCACGGCCTGTTTGCCCACAATGCGATGCGAATCTTCAGTCTGCTGGCCCTTGTAGCCCTGGGCGCTCACGCCTGGGTCGGCATGTGGACCATCGCGACTGACTACCTGACGCCGATGGCGCTGGGCAAGTCCGCGACTGCAGTCCGTTTTCTCTTCCAGGCAGTCTGCGGCATTGCGATGTTCGCTTACTTCGTCTGGGGTGTGCAGATTCTTTGGGGTATCTGATTCATGGCTAACATTCCAACTATTTCCTTCGACGCCATCATTATTGGCGGCGGCGGTGCTGGCATGCGCGCAGCGCTGCAGCTGGCCCAGGGTGGTCACAAGACTGCCGTGATCACCAAGGTGTTCCCGACCCGTTCCCACACCGTATCGGCCCAGGGTGGCATCACCTGCGCTATCGCGTCTGCGGACCCGAACGATGACTGGCGCTGGCACATGTACGATACCGTCAAGGGTTCCGACTACATCGGTGACCAGGACGCTATCGAATACATGTGTCAGGAAGGCCCTGCGGCGGTGTTCGAGCTGGACCACATGGGTCTGCCGTTCTCCCGTACCGAGCAAGGTCGTATCTACCAGCGTCCATTCGGCGGCCAGTCGAAGGATTACGGTAAAGGCGGCCAGGCTGCCCGTACTTGCGCGGCTTCCGACCGTACCGGTCACGCGCTGCTGCACACCCTTTATCAGGGCAACCTGAAAGCCGGTACCACGTTCCTGAACGAGTACTACGCCGTCGATCTGGTGAAGAACGGCAAGGGCGAGTTCGTCGGCGTGATCGCCATCTGCATCGAAACCGGTGAAACCACCTACATCCGCGCCAAGGCGACTGTTCTGGCGACTGGCGGTGCAGGCCGTATCTACGCGTCGACCACCAATGCCCTGATCAACACCGGTGACGGCGTCGGCATGGCACTGCGTGCTGGCGTGCCGGTGCAAGACATCGAAATGTGGCAGTTCCACCCGACCGGCATCGCCGGCGCTGGTGTACTGGTGACTGAAGGTTGCCGTGGTGAAGGTGGTTACCTGATCAACAAGCACGGCGAGCGTTTCATGGAGCGTTATGCTCCGAACGCCAAGGACCTTGCAGGTCGTGACGTTGTAGCCCGTTCCATGGTTAAAGAGATCATCGCCGGTAACGGCTGTGGCCCGAACGGCGACCACGTGATGCTCAAGCTCGATCACCTGGGCGAGGAAGTGCTGCACAGCCGCCTGCCAGGTATCTGTGAGCTGTCCAAGACCTTTGCTCACGTTGACCCGGTACTGGCTCCGGTTCCGGTTGTTCCAACTTGCCACTATATGATGGGCGGCGTGCCGACCAACATTCATGGCCAGGCGATCACCCAGAACGCTGAAGGTGTGGATGAGATCATCCATGGTCTGTTCGCAGTGGGTGAAGTCGCCTGCGTATCGGTACACGGTGCCAACCGTCTGGGCGGCAACTCGCTGCTCGACCTGGTGGTATTCGGCCGTGCGGCCGGCCTGCACCTGGAAAAAGCGCTGACTGACGGCATCGAATACGATGACGCCACCGACGCCAACATCGAAACTGCCCTGGCCCGCCTGAACGCCCTGAACGAGCGCACTGATGGCGAAGACGTGGCAACCCTGCGTCGCGAGCTGCAAAGCTGCATGCAGAACTACTTCGGTGTGTTCCGTACCGGCGAATACATGCAGAAGGGTATTGCCCAGCTGGCTGACCTGCGTACGCGCATCGCCAACGTCAAGATCAACGATAAGAGCCAGGCGTTCAACACCGCTCGTATCGAAGCCCTTGAGCTGCAAAACCTGCTGGAAGTGGCTGAAGCGACGGCGATCGCCGCCGAGGTTCGTAAAGAATCCCGTGGCGCCCACGCTCGTGAAGACTTTGAAGACCGCGATGACGAAAACTGGTTGTGCCACACCCTGTACTTCCCGGGTGACAAGCGCGTAACCAAGCGTGCCGTGAACTTCTCGCCGAAGACGGTTCCGACGTTTGAACCGAAGATTCGGACTTACTAAGGGTGGCTGCCATGTTGAAAGTCAGTGTTTATCGCTACAACCCTGATCAGGACGCTGCGCCGTTCATGCAGGAGTTCCAGGTCGATACCGGTGGTAAAGACCTGATGGTGCTGGATGTATTGGCACTGATCAAAGAGCAGGACGAAGGTTTCTCCTACCGTCGCTCTTGCCGTGAGGGCGTTTGCGGCTCCGACGGCATGAACATCAACGGCAAAAACGGCCTGGCGTGCATCACGCCGCTGTCCGCCGTGGTGAAAGGCAACAAGCTGATCGTTCGTCCTCTGCCAGGTTTGCCGGTTATCCGTGACCTGGTCGTCGATATGAGCATCTTCTACAAGCAATACGAAAAAGTTAAGCCGTTCCTGCAGAACGACACGCCGGCTCCGGCCATCGAGCGTCTGCAGTCCCCTGAAGAGCGTGAAAAGCTCGACGGTCTGTACGAGTGCATCCTGTGCGCCTGCTGCTCGACCTCGTGCCCGTCCTTCTGGTGGAACCCGGACAAGTTCCTGGGTCCAGCTGCCCTGCTGCAAGCGTACCGCTTCCTGGCAGACAGCCGTGATACCAAGACGTCCGAGCGTCTGGCTTCGCTGGATGACCCGTTCAGCGTATTCCGCTGCCGCGGGATCATGAACTGCGTCAACGTATGTCCCAAAGGCCTGAACCCGACTAAGGCCATTGGTCACATCCGTAACATGCTGCTGCAAAGCGGCGTGTAACCGACGTTGTAACAAAGCAGGACCGTTGTGCCCGTAAATGCTGCGGCGCAGGCTTCAACCGGCGCCGTAGTTTTAACTTGAGCAGCGACTTACAAAGCCGCGGCTCTTATTTTGAAGAAATGAGACAAGCAGGGGCATTCGGGTTGGTACCCGAACTATCAGCGTGATCCTAAGTGGCTTGTTTTGGTCGCTGCACTTGGCCTTTTGCAAGCAAACTCGGTGTTTTCGCCGGTGGTGTCCCCAAATCGAGGGTGACCAAGCATGCAAGAAAGCGTGATGCAGCGCATGTGGAACAGCGGCTATCTTTCAGGTGGTAACGCTGCCTATGTGGAAGAGCTTTATGAGCTCTACCTGCACGACCCTAACGCTGTGCCAGAAGAATGGCGCACCAAATTTCAGACGTTGTCTTCAGACGGCAACGCTGCCACCGATGTATCGCACGCAACGATTCGCGATCAATTTGTGCTGCTGGCAAAGAACCAGCGCCGCGCCCAACCGGTTTCCGCCGGCAGCGTGAGCAGTGAGCACGAGAAGAAGCAAGTTGAAGTACTGCGACTGATCCAGGCCTACCGGATGCGTGGCCACCAGGCGGCCCAGCTTGACCCGCTGGGGCTCTGGCAGCGTCCTGCACCTGCTGACCTGTCGATCAATCATTACGGCTTGACCAATGCCGATCTTGATACGACCTTCCGTGCCGGCGACCTGTTCATCGGCAAAGAGGAAGCGAGCCTACGCGAAATTCACGAAGCGTTGCAGCAGACATATTGCCGCACCATTGGCGCTGAGTTCACGCACATCACCGATTCCGAGCAACGCCACTGGTTCCAGCATCGCCTGGAAGGCGTGCGTGGCCGTCCGGTGCTGTCCGCCGACGTACGCAGCCACCTGCTTGAGCGCGTGACCGCAGCGGAAGGCCTGGAAAAATACCTGGGTACCAAATACCCGGGTACCAAGCGTTTCGGCCTGGAAGGCGGCGAAAGCCTGATCCCGATGCTCGACGAGCTGATCCAGCGTTCCGGTTCCTACGGCACCAAGGAAATCGTGATCGGCATGGCCCACCGTGGTCGCTTGAACGTGTTGGTCAACACCTTCGGCAAGAACCCGCGTGAGCTGTTCGACGAGTTCGAAGGCAAGAAGAAGGTCGAGCTGGGTTCCGGTGACGTTAAATATCACCAGGGCTTCTCCTCCAACGTCATGACCACCGGCGGTGAAGTTCACCTGGCCATGGCCTTCAACCCATCCCACCTGGAAATCGTTTCTCCAGTGGTCGAGGGTTCGGTCCGTGCGCGCCAGGATCGTCGTAACGACACCACTGGTGAAAAGGTCCTGCCGATTTCCATCCACGGTGACGCGGCATTCGCCGGTCAAGGCGTGGTCCTGGAAACGTTCCAGATGTCGCAGACTCGCGGCTTCAAGACCGGCGGTACGGTTCACATCGTCATCAACAACCAGGTTGGCTTCACCATCAGCAACCCACTGGATGCGCGCTCCACCGAGTACGCTACCGACGTTGCCAAGATGATCCAGGCGCCTATCCTCCATGTGAATGGTGATGATCCGGAAGCCGTGCTGTTCGTGACCCAACTGGCTGTCGACTACCGCATGCAGTTCAAGCGTGACGTGGTGATCGACCTGGTGTGCTACCGCCGCCGTGGTCACAACGAAGCTGACGAACCAAGCGGCACCCAGCCGTTGATGTACCAGCAGATCACCAAGCAGCGCACCACCCGTGAGCTGTATGCCGAAAGCCTGACCAAGGCCGGTATTGTTGACGATGCGCGTGTTCAGGCGAAGATCGATGAATACCGCAACGCGCTGGACAATGGTCTGCATGTAGTAAAAAGCCTGGTCAAGGAACCGAACAAAGAGCTGTTCGTTGACTGGCGTCCGTACCTGGGTCACACCTGGACGGCGCGTCACGACACCTCGTTCGATCTGAAGACCCTTCAGGAACTCTCCGCCAAGCTGCTGGAAATTCCGGATGGCTTCGTGGTGCAGCGCCAGGTTGCGAAGATCTACGAAGACCGTCAGAAGATGCAAGCCGGCGGCCTGCCGATCAACTGGGGTTATGCCGAAACCATGGCGTACGCGACCCTGGCGTTCGAAGGTCACCCGATCCGCATGACCGGCCAGGACATCGGCCGCGGTACGTTCTCGCACCGTCATGCTGTGCTGCACAACCAGAAAGATGCGGGCACCTACATCCCGTTGCAGAACCTGTACGAAGGCCAGCCGCGTTTCGACCTGTACGATTCGTTCCTGTCCGAAGAAGCCGTACTGGCGTTCGAATACGGTTACTCGACCACCACGCCGCAGGCGCTGGTGATCTGGGAAGCCCAGTTCGGCGACTTCGCCAACGGTGCCCAAGTGGTTATCGACCAGTTCATCACCAGCGGCGAGCACAAGTGGGGCCGTCTGTGCGGTCTGACCATGCTGTTGCCACACGGTTATGAAGGTCAGGGTCCGGAGCACTCCTCGGCCCGTCTGGAGCGTTACCTGCAGCTGTGCGCCGAGCACAACATCCAGGTGTGCGTGCCGACTACCCCGGCCCAGATCTACCACTTGCTGCGTCGTCAGGTGATCCGCCCGCTGCGCAAGCCGCTGGTAGTGCTGACTCCGAAATCGCTGCTGCGTCACAAATTGGCCATCTCGACCCTGGAAGATCTGGCCGAAGGTTCGTTCCAGACCGTGATTCCAGAAATCGACACGCTGGATGCGGCCAAGGTCACTCGCCTGATCCTGTGCAGCGGCAAGGTCTACTACGACCTGCTGGAAAAACGTCGTGCCGAAGGCCGCGAAGACATCGCCATCGTGCGTATCGAGCAGCTTTACCCGTTCCCGGAAGATGACCTCATGGAGATCATCGCGCCTTACACCAACCTCACCAATGTGGTGTGGTGTCAGGAAGAACCGATGAACCAGGGCGCGTGGTACAGCAGCCAGCATCATCTGCGTCGCAGCATCGGCAACCACAACAAGGCCCTGGGCCTGGAGTACGCCGGTCGTGATGCGTCTGCTGCACCTGCTTGTGGTTATGCGTCGATGCACGCCGAGCAGCAGGAAAAACTGCTGCAAGATGCTTTCACTGTTTAACGCCTTCGCGCTGACTGAAACCGAATTTTAAGGACCCACAGATAATGGCTATCGAAATCAAAGCCCCGTCATTCCCGGAATCGGTTGCCGATGGCACCGTTGCCACTTGGCACAAGAAACCAGGCGACGCTGTAAAGCGTGATGACCTGATCGTCGACATCGAGACCGACAAAGTCGTTCTGGAAGTGTTGGCCGAGGCTGACGGCGTACTGGGCGCAATCGTTGCCGAAGAGGGCGCCACCGTCCTGTCCAACCAGGTACTGGGCTCGATCGAAGCGGGCAGCGCTGCTCCTCCTGCCGCCGCTGCACCGGCTGCTGCTTCGGCTCCAGCGGCTGCTCCGGCTGCGGGTGGCGAAGATCCAATCGCTGCACCGGCTGCACGTCAGCTGGCTGAAGAAAATGGCATCAACCTGGCTTCCATCAAAGGCACCGGCAAAGACGGCCGCGTGACCAAGGAAGACGTGGTTGCTGCTGTTGAAGCCAAGAAAAACGCTCCGGCTGCCGCGCCTGCCAAGGCTGCTGCTCCAGCTGCCGCCGCTCCTGTGTTCGCTGCTGGCGACCGCACCGAGAAGCGCGTGCCGATGACCCGCGTACGTGCAACCGTGGCCAAGCGCCTGGTTGAAGCACAGTCGAACATGGCGATGCTGACCACTTTCAACGAAGTCGACATGACCGAAGTCATGGCCCTGCGTTCGAAGTACAAGGATCTGTTCGAGAAGTCTCATAACGGCGTGCGCCTGGGCTTCATGTCGTTCTTCGTGAAAGCCGCCACTGAAGCGCTGAAGCGCTTCCCGGCAGTCAACGCTTCCATCGACGGCGGCGACATCGTTTACCATGGCTATGCAGACGTCGGCGTTGCCGTGTCCAGCGACCGTGGCCTGGTGGTACCGGTTCTGCGTAACGCCGAGCTGATGAGCCTGGCTGAAATCGAAGGCGGCATCGCCGGCTTCGGCAAGAAAGCCCGTGACGGCAAGCTGACCATCGACGAGATGACCGGTGGTACCTTCACCATCACCAACGGTGGTACCTTCGGTTCGATGATGTCGACCCCGATCGTCAACCCGCCGCAAGCCGCGATCCTGGGCATGCACAACATCATCCAGCGTCCGATGGCCATCAACGGCCAAGTCGTGATCCGCCCAATGATGTACCTGGCACTGTCTTACGATCACCGCCTGATCGATGGTAAAGAAGCCGTGACTTTCCTGGTGACCATCAAGAACCTGCTGGAAGACCCGGCTCGTCTGCTGCTGGATATCTGATAGAAGCAGCTGCAGGCTCCGGGCTGGCCGCCAGAATAGGGCGGCTTGACCTGGGGCGTGTGGCTTGAAAGCTTGCTGCTAAATAGAGGAACTATTTTCATGTCGCAGAAATTTGACGTTGTAGTGATTGGTGCAGGTCCTGGCGGCTATGTTGCCGCCATCAAGGCCGCACAACTGGGCCTCTCGACTGCTTGCATCGAAAAATACACCGACAAGGAAGGCAAACTGGCACTGGGCGGTACCTGCCTGAACGTTGGTTGCATTCCTTCCAAGGCGCTGTTGGACAGCTCCTGGAAATTCCACGAAGCCCAAGACGGCTTCGCGATCCACGGTATCAACCATGCTGGCGTGACCATGGACGTGCCAGCAATGGTCGGCCGTAAAGCCAACATTGTTAAAGGCCTGACT
Source organism: Pseudomonas arvensis (assembly GCF_056688935.1). Lineage (NCBI taxonomy): Bacteria > Pseudomonadati > Pseudomonadota > Gammaproteobacteria > Pseudomonadales > Pseudomonadaceae > Pseudomonas > Pseudomonas arvensis. The sequence continues at coordinate 1,907,224 of NZ_CP162038.1, forward strand.
TCCGGCGTTGCGACCTTGTTCAAGGCCAACGGCGTCACTTCCCTGCAAGGCCACGGCAAACTGCTGGCCGGCAAGAAAGTTGAAATCACCAAGCCTGACGGTTCCGTAGAAGTCATCGAAGCCGAGAACGTGATCCTGGCTCCAGGTTCGCGCCCAATCGACATTCCACCGGCTCCAGTTGACCAGAACGTGATCGTTGATTCGACCGGCGCCCTGGAATTCCAAGCGGTTCCTAAGCGTCTGGGCGTGATCGGCGCTGGCGTAATCGGCCTGGAACTGGGTTCGGTCTGGTCCCGTCTGGGTTCCGAAGTGACTGTGCTGGAAGCCCTGGACACGTTCCTGCTGGCTGCCGACACCGCAGTTTCCAAGGAAGCGCTGAAAACCCTGACCAAACAAGGTCTGGACATCAAGCTGGGCGCCCGCGTTACCGGTTCCAAGGTCAACGGCGAAGAAGTCGTTGTGACCTACACCGACAAAGACGGCGAGCAGACCATCACGTTCGACAAGCTGATCGTAGCCGTGGGTCGCCGTCCGGTGACCACCGACCTGCTGGCTTCCGACAGCGGCGTGAACATGGACGAGCGTGGTTTCATCCACGTTGACGATCACTGCGCGACTACCGTTCCTGGCGTCTACGCCATCGGCGACGTGGTTCGCGGCATGATGCTGGCGCACAAGGCGTCCGAAGAAGGCATCATGGTTGTCGAGCGCATCAAGGGCCACAAAACCCAGATGAACTACGACCTGATCCCATCGGTTATCTACACCCACCCGGAAATTGCATGGGTCGGCAAGAACGAACAGCAGTTGAAAGCTGAAGGCGTTGAAGTTAACGTCGGCACCTTCCCGTTTGCTGCGTCTGGCCGTGCCATGGCAGCCAACGACACCGGTGGTTTTGTCAAAGTCATCGCTGATGCCAAGACTGACCGCGTATTGGGCGTCCACGTGATTGGCCCTAGCGCTGCAGAACTGGTTCAGCAAGGCGCGATCGGTATGGAATTCGGCACCAGTGCCGAGGACCTGGGCATGATGGTCTTCTCCCATCCGACCCTGTCCGAAGCGTTGCACGAAGCAGCGTTGGCGGTGAATGGCGGCGCCATCCACATCGCCAACCGCAAGAAGCGCTAAGCGAGATAATAAGAAACCACGGCGGAGTTGCCCGTCGTGAGCCTTGCGCGCAAGACTCACCGCGGAATATCCGCTGGACGCAGCCTTGCGCAGCTTTACGGGCCATAAGCCCAGCAAGTTGCGCAAGCAGCAGTCACAGGTGGCGCGGCACTCATAATGAGCGCAGCGCCGAATGCGCAGTACCTAACGAAGACGGTAAAAAGCATGAATCTTCACGAGTATCAGGGTAAGCAGCTGTTCGCTGAATACGGCCTGCCAGTTTCCAAGGGCTACGCAGTAGACACCCCGGAAGCAGCAGCAGAAGCCTGCGACAAAATCGGTGGTACCGAGTGGGTTGTCAAAGCCCAGGTCCACGCAGGTGGTCGCGGTAAAGCGGGCGGCGTTAAGCTGGTTCGCAGCAAAGAAGACGCCAAGGCCTTCGCACAGCAGTGGCTGGGCAAGCGTCTGGTGACTTACCAGACTGATGCCAATGGCCAGCCAGTCACCAAGATCCTGGTTGAATCGTGCACTGATATCGCTAAAGAGCTGTACCTGGGCGCTGTCGTTGACCGTTCGAGCCGTCGCATCGTGTTCATGGCTTCCACCGAAGGTGGCGTGGACATTGAGAAGATCGCCGAAGAAACCCCAGAAAAAATTCTGAAAGCCACTATCGATCCACTGGTTGGCGCTCAGCCATTCCAGGGTCGTGAGCTGGCTTTCCAGCTGGGTCTGGAAGGCAAGCAAGTTGCCCAGTTCGCCAAGATCTTCGTAGGTCTGGCCAAACTGTTCCAGGATCACGATCTGGCCCTGCTGGAAGTGAACCCGCTGGTGATCAAGGCTGATGGCGATCTGCACTGCCTCGACGCCAAGATCAACATCGACGCCAACGCCATGTATCGTCAGCCTAAGCTGAAGACTTTCCACGATCCGTCGCAAGACGATCCGCGCGAAGCGCACGCTGCCAAGTTCGAACTGAACTACGTAGCCCTGGAAGGTAACATCGGTTGCATGGTCAACGGTGCTGGCCTGGCCATGGGTACCATGGACATCGTCAACCTGCATGGCGGCAAACCAGCCAACTTCCTCGACGTAGGCGGCGGTGCTACCAAAGAACGCGTTACCGAAGCGTTCAAGATCATCCTGTCCGACTCCAACGTCGCTGCAGTACTGGTCAACATCTTCGGCGGCATCGTTCGTTGCGACATGATTGCCGAAGGCATCATCGGTGCAGTGAAAGAAGTCGGCGTGAAAATCCCGGTTGTTGTTCGCCTTGAAGGTAACAACGCTGAACTGGGCGCTAAAGTACTGGCAGAAAGCGGTTTGAACATCATCGCGGCTACCAGCCTGACCGACGCTGCTCAACAAGTTGTCAAAGCTGCGGAGGGCAAATAATGAGCGTCCTGATCAATAAAGACACCAAAGTTATCTGCCAGGGTATTACCGGTTCGCAAGGTAGTTTCCACACCCAGCAAGCCATCGAATACGGCACCAAGATGGTTGGTGGCGTAACTCCGGGCAAAGGCGGCACCGAGCACCTGGGTCTGCCAGTGTTCAACACCGTGAAAGACGCTGTAGCTGCCACTGGCGCCACCGCCAGCGTGATCTACGTTCCAGCTCCTTTCTGCAAGGACTCGATCCTGGAAGCAGCATTCGGCGGCATCAAGCTGATCGTCTGCATCACCGAAGGCATTCCTACCCTGGACATGCTGGACGCTAAAGTTAAGTGCGACGAGCTGGGTGTTACCCTGATCGGCCCTAACTGCCCAGGCGTGATCACCCCAGGCGAATGCAAGATCGGCATCATGCCTGGTCACATTCACTTGCCAGGCAAAGTCGGTATCGTTTCCCGTTCCGGCACCCTGACCTACGAAGCTGTGAAGCAGACGACTGACGCCGGTTTCGGCCAGTCGACTTGCGTCGGCATCGGTGGTGACCCGATCCCAGGTTCGAACTTCATCGACATCCTGAAGCTGTTCCAGGAAGACCCGAAGACCGAAGCGATCGTGATGATCGGTGAGATCGGCGGTTCGGCTGAAGAAGAAGCGGCTGCCTACATCAAGGCACACGTGACCAAGCCGGTTGTTTCCTACATCGCTGGTGTGACTGCCCCTGCAGGCAAGCGCATGGGCCATGCTGGCGCAATCATCTCTGGCGGCAAAGGCACTGCAGACGAGAAGTTTGCTGCCCTGGAAGACGCAGGCGTTAAAACCGTGCGTTCGCTGGCAGACATCGGCAAGGCTTTGTCCGAGCTGACCGGTTGGGCTGTCAAGTAAGCCTCGCGCTTAGCTGACGCTTTACCAGGCAAAGGCCACCTTCGGGTGGCCTTTGTGCTTTCTGAGGTTTAATAAAGATCAAAATGTGGGAGGGGGCTTGCCCCCGATTGCAGTGGGTCAGTTAACAAATACAGTGACTGACACTTCGCCATCGGGGGCAAGCCCTAATGCCGGTCAGTTAAGAGATAAAAGGGCAAAAAGTAACCTGTGGCGAGGGAGCTTGCTCCCGTTGGACTGCGCAGCAGTCCCATTTTTGGGGCCGCTTCGCGGCCCAGCGGGAGCAAGCTCCCTCGCCACAGGTACGGTGTTCGTCCTTAACTGACTGGCATTAGGGCAAGCCCCCTCCCACATTTATCTGCATTGCCAGATTAAGTATGAAAACGCGACATAGAGATGTCGCTTATCGGACAGACCGCCCCGCAACAGTGCGTTCTTCACGCTAATTCTGTAACCTAGCCGCCTCTTTATGCGTGTGCCTCCCAAAAGGAAGCCCCGCGCCAGACCGGTCGGCCCCCATCAGGGCTGGCAGTATTTCCCTCATCCACAGGGAATCCCTCTCTAAATTCCGATTCAGTAGTGTGGTATTTCCCGAAATGAAAGTGTTGAAAAGCCAGGATATCCTGGCGTTGGGCTTCATGACCTTTGCCCTGTTCGTGGGCGCCGGTAACATCATCTTCCCGCCTATCGTCGGTTTGCAGTCCGGGCCTCATGTCTGGATGGCAGCATTGGGCTTCCTGGTCACCGCAGTGGGTTTGCCGGTGGTCACCGTTATCGCCCTGGCCAAGGTCGGCGGCGGTATGGACGCGTTGAGCAGCCCGATCGGCAAGATCGCCGGTGGCCTGCTCGCGGCGGCGGCGTATCTGGCGGTAGGGCCGCTGTTCGCTACCCCGCGTACCGCGACCGTGTCCTTCGAAGTAGGCCTGGCGCCGCTGACCGGCGAAAGCCCGCTGGCGCTGTTCCTCTATAGCTCGGTGTATTTCCTGGTGGTGTTCTTTGTGTCCCTGTACCCAGGGCGCCTGCTGGACACCGTGGGTCGCTTCCTCGCACCGCTGAAGATCATCGCGCTGGCCATCCTCGGCATTGCCGCGTTTGCCCTGCCGGCCGGTGAAGTGGGCGTCGCTACCCCGGAATATGTCGCCGCACCGTTCTCCCAAGGCTTTATCAATGGTTACCTGACCATGGACACCCTGGGCGCGCTGGTATTTGGCATCGTGATCGTCAACGCCATCCGCTCCCGTGGTGTGGAGTCGCCAAAGCTGATCACCCGCTACGCGATCATCGCGGGCCTGATTGCCGGTGTGGGCCTGGCGCTGGTGTACGTCAGCCTGTTCCGCCTGGGTGCGAGCAGTCACGAAGTGGCCGCTGGTGCGGCGAATGGTGCTGCCGTACTGCACGCCTACGTGCAACACACTTTCGGCTCCCTGGGCAGTGGTTTCCTGGCGGTGTTGATCTCCCTGGCATGCCTGGTTACGGCTGTTGGCCTGACCTGCGCGTGTGCAGAGTACTTCAGCAAAATCCTGCCGTTGTCCTACAAGACACTGGTAGTGATCCTGGCGCTGTTCTCGCTGTTTGTGTCCAACCTGGGCCTTACCAAGCTGATTGCCTTCTCGATCCCGGTGCTCACCGCGATCTACCCGCCGTGCATCGTGCTGGTGGCGTTGAGCTTCTGCAAAGACTTCTGGCAGGAGCAGGGCCGCATCGTTGGCCCGGTGATGCTGGTGTCGTTTATCTTCGGCTGCATTGACGCCCTCAAGGGCGCTGGCCTGGCTGGCTGGATGCCGTCGTCGTTGGCCAACCTGCCATTGAGCGAACAAGGCCTGGCGTGGCTGGTGCCGTCGGTGATGGTGCTGGTGGTTGCGGTAGTCATTGACCGTATGCTCGGCAAGCGTAGCGAAGCGATCGCGTAACACATTTTCCAGGCTGCGCAGAAATGCTCCGTATCAATCGATATGGGGCATTTTTTATGCTTAGTAGACGACAAGCTTCTAAAGTGTGAAACACGGTAGGTGTGGGAGCGAGCAAGCCCGCTCCCACATGTTGACCGCGTTCGTCACACCACCTCGTGTAATAGGACCCGCATGTCGTTCGTCGAAACCAATCAAGTCCACCTGCTTGCCGCCCTCTGGTTCATCCTGTGTTGGGGCGGCTATACCCGTTATGCGACCTGGAAGGCCCGGGACACAGCGTGCCTGGCCAGTGTGCTGCACCTGTATCGCGAAGATTGGATGCGCCGCATGCTGCTGCGCGACAACCGCATCGCCGACGCCAGCGTAATCGGCAATCTGGAGCGCAACGCCTCGTTCTTTGCCTCCAGCACGTTGATTATCCTTGCCGGTATTCTCACCGTGCTCGGCGCGTCCGAGCGGGCGGTTTCGTTGTTGGCGGACATTCCCATGGTGCAGCAGGCATCCCAGGGGATGTCGGAGATCAAGCTGTTGTGCCTGGCGCTGGTGTTCGTCTACGCCTTCTTCACATTCAGTTGGTGCATGCGCCAGTACAACTTCGCGGCAGTGCTGGTGGGGTCGGCGCCAATGATCGGTGAGCGCCAGGTGTCCGAGCAGGAGCGCAAAGCGTTTGCTTCGAGGGCGGCGCGAGTGATTTCCATGGCCGCCAACCAGTTCAACTTTGGCCTGCGTGCTTACTACTTCGGCATGACCATGCTGGCGTGGTTTGTCAGCCCATGGTTATTCATGTTGATGAGTGCAGGGGTAGTGGTCGTGCTGTACCGTCGGGAGTTTCATTCCGACGTGCTGCAAGTGATGGTCTATACGCAGACTGATACGCCAGTGCCAGAGGCGGTCAAAGAGCAGGCTTAGTCAACTTCAGCGTATTAACGCTGCCAATAAAAACAGCAGGCAAAGAAAAGCCCGCTATTTAAGCGGGCTTCTTTTTACAGCGAAGCTATTTCAAACCGCGGTCTTAAGAACCGGTGGCTGGAGTAGCAGGTGCTGCTTCTTTTGCGGCGGCTTCGTTCGATTCAGCCTGAGCTTTGGCAGCATCGGCGTTTTCTTTCGCAGCGTCGTTCACTTTATCCTGAGCCTTCGCCATGTCTTTCTGAGCTTGCTCAGAATGTGCAGCGGCGTCTTGGGCTTTGTCTTCGGATTTTTTGTCGCAGGCAGCGAGACCGAGGGCAGCGGCGAGCATCATGGAAATAGCTAAAGTCTTGCGCATGGGGTGTTTCTCCTTATTGAAGATATCTACTGGCCTTTCGAGCCTGAGGGTTCAGCATTAGTTCCTTTAATTGCGCAGATATATAAACAGCGCTCCCCAAGGAACTTTCACCCGCACTGCCTACTCCGCGGATCAACGCTAATAAGAGTCTAGACCGAATGACCGAAAACCCATTGTTAGAGCGTGCGACGCGCTTTGTCTCGGCCCTGCGCCATTGTCAGGTGCTGGGGATTACCGTGCACGCCGCCAACCCGGAGGGTATGACATTGCTCTTGCCCTATGGCCCCTCTATCGTCGGCGACCCTCGTACCGGCGTGATCCATGGCGGTGCGCTGACCTCCCTGATGGATACCGCCTGTGGCATGGCGACCTTGTGCGTATTACCTGAGTTTGAGGTGTGCCCGACCCTCGACCTGCGCATCGATTACATGCACACCGCCGAGCCTCACAAACCGGTCTATGGCTTCGCCCAATGCTACCGGGTGACCACCGATGTGATTTTCACCCGTGGCGTCGCCTACCAGGATGACCCGCAGCAGCCCATCGCCCATGTGGTAGGCACCTTCATGCGCATGGGCAAGCGCCTCAAGGGTGCCCAAGGCCTGAGCAGTGCAATCAAGGGAGAGCAGGCATGACGCATCGATTCAAGACGCGCCTGGAACAGGCCCATGAGCTTGGCAATTATGAAGCGCTGCTGGAGCTGATCCCCTACGCCAGGCTGATCGGCATTGAATGCACGCGCCTGGGTGATGAGTTGCTGTTTCGCCTGCCCGCCAACAAAGACAACATTGGTAACCCAATATTGCCGGCGCTGCACGGCGGGGTGATTGCAGGCTTTATGGAGCTGGCGGCGGCGTTGCACTTGCTGGTGTTTACCGGTGCGCCGGGCTTGCCGAAAATCATCGATTTTTCCCTGGATTACCTGCGGGCCGGCCAGTTCCGCGACACTTACGCCACCTGCCAGGTTTGGCGCCAGGGCCGACGGGTGGCGAATGTGGCTATCACCGCGTGGCAGAGCACCCCGGCAGAACCCATCGCCACCGCCCGCGCGCATTTCAAAATTGAGGAAACCGGTCGCCCTTGAAATCCTGGCCTTAGCCCCCAACTTTGATGACAACCCGCCGCCAACCCTCAAGGGCGCGGCCACTGCCATCCAATTGGAGTTTGATGACCATGAGTGTGGAAACTCAAAAGGAAACCCTGGGCTTCCAGACCGAGGTGAAGCAACTGCTGCACCTCATGATCCATTCGCTGTATTCCAACAAGGAAATTTTCCTTCGCGAATTGATCTCGAACGCCTCTGACGCTGTCGACAAATTACGTTTCGAAGCCCTGTCCAAGCCTGAGTTGCTGGAAGGTGGCGCGGAACTGAAGATCCGTGTGAGCTTCGACAAAGACGCCAAGACCGTCACCCTCGAAGACAACGGTATCGGCATGAGCCGTGACGATGCGATCACCCATCTGGGGACCATCGCCAAATCCGGCACCGCTGATTTCATGAAGAATCTGTCGGGCGACCAGAAGAAAGATTCGCACCTGATCGGCCAATTCGGCGTGGGCTTCTACTCGGCCTTCATCGTTGCCGACAAGGTTGAAGTGTTCAGCCGCCGTGCCGGCCTCGACGCCAGCCAAGGCGTGCACTGGTCCTCCAAGGGTGAGGGCGAATTCGAAATCGCCACCATCGATAAGGCCGACCGTGGCACCCGCATCGTGCTGCACCTCAAATCCGCTGAAGATGAGTTCGCCGACGGCTACCGCCTGCGCAACATCATCAAGAAGTACTCCGACCACATCGCTTTGCCGATCGAGTTGCCGAAGGAGCAAGCGGCGGCCGAAGGCGAAGAGGCGCCTGCCCAGGAATGGGAAGTGGTCAACCGTGCCAGCGCCCTGTGGACCCGTCCTCGCACTGAAGTGAAGGACGAGGAATACCAGGAGTTCTACAAGCACATCGCCCACGACTACGAAAACCCACTGAGCTGGAGCCACAACAAGGTCGAAGGCAAGCTGGAATACAGCTCGCTGCTCTACGTGCCGGCCCGTGCTCCGTTCGACCTGTACCAGCGTGAAGCGCCGAAAGGCCTGAAACTCTACGTGCAGCGCGTTTTCGTGATGGATCAGGCGGAATCGTTCCTGCCGCTGTACCTGCGCTTCATCAAGGGCGTGGTCGACTCCAATGACCTGTCGTTGAACGTGTCGCGGGAAATCCTGCAGAAAGACCCGATCATCGACTCGATGAAGTCGGCATTGACCAAGCGCGTCCTCGACATGCTGGAAAAGCTGGCGAAGAACGAGCCTGAGCAATACAAAGGCTTCTGGAAAAACTTCGGCCAGGTCATGAAAGAAGGCCCGGCGGAAGATTTTGCCAACAAGGAAAAAATCGCCGGCCTGCTGCGTTTTGCCTCGACTCAAGGCGAAGACGGCGAGCAGGTAGTGTCCCTGGCTGAATACCTGGCACGTGCCAAGGAAGGGCAGGACAAGATCTACTACCTGACCGGCGAAACCTACGCCCAGGTCAAGAACAGCCCGCACCTGGAAGTCTTCCGCAAGAAAGGCATCGAAGTGCTGCTGCTGACCGACCGTATCGATGAGTGGCTGATGAGCTACCTCAACGAATTCGACGGCAAGACCTTCGTCGACGTGGCCCGTGGTGACCTGGACCTGGGTAACCTGGACTCCGAAGAAGAGAAGAAGGAAGCCGAAGAAGTCGCCAAGGCCAAAGAAGGCCTGGTTGAGCGGATCAAGACGGCCCTGGGCGATGCGGTCAGCGAAGTGCGGGTTTCTCACCGCCTGACCGACTCCCCGGCGATTTTGGCCATCGGCGAGCAGGACCTGGGCATGCAGATGCGCCAGATCCTTGAAGCCAGCGGCCAGAAGGTTCCGGATTCCAAGCCGATCTTCGAGTTCAACCCGGCTCACCCGCTGATCGAGAAACTCGACGGCGAGCAGAGCGAAGAGCGGTTTGGTGACCTGTCGCACATCCTCTTCGACCAGGCGGCCCTGGCCGCTGGCGACAGCCTCAAGGATCCGGCCGCGTATGTGCGCCGCCTGAACAAGCTGTTGGTTGAACTGTCGGTTTGACCCCGATGTAGAAAAACCCGCTTCGGCGGGTTTTTTCGTTCTACTGCACCTCAACTGGAGTAAATGATGAGCCAAGTCACTGTGCGTTCCGTGGTCTATCAGATTGATGGCCAGTCTTATGAGAGCCGCCTGGCATTCGATGCCAGCCACAAGGGCCCGTTGCCGGGCTTGTTGATGGCGCCGAACTGGATGGGTGTGAGTGCGGATGCCGAAGAGATCGCCAAGGCCGTTGCCGGTAAAGGCTACGTGGTGCTGATCGCTGATCTGTACGGGCAAAATGTGCGCCCGTCGAATGGTGACGAAGCCGGCGCGGCGATGATGCCGTTGAAGAATGATCGTCCGTTGCTGAACAAGCGTATGCAGGCGGCCTTTGCGCAACTGCAAGGCCAGGCGGAAGCGGCGGTGGATACCTCGAAGCTGGCAACCTTTGGTTTCTGCTTTGGCGGTTGCTGTTCCCTGGAGCTGGCCCGTACCGGCGCGCCGTTGAAGGCTGCTGTGTCGTTTCACGGTACCCTCGACACGCCAAACCCTGCGGATGCGAAGAACATCAAGGGCTCGGTGCTGGTGCTGCACGGCGCATCAGACCCGTTGGTGCCAAAAGAGCAGTTGCCAGCGTTTGAAGATGAAATGAATGCCGCTGGCGTGGATTGGCAATTGCTGAGCTATGGCGGCGCGGTGCATTCCTTCACCGACCCGCACGCCAATGTGCCGGGCAAGATGATGTACGACGCGAAGACCGCCAAGCGGGCGTTCCAGTCGATGCACAACTTGTTGGATGAAGTGTTCAAGGGCTGAGGCTGTAGGGCCTGTTCCGGCCTCATCGGGGGCAAGCCCCCTCCCACATTTTGAACTGTGAACACATTCAAGGTGGGAGGGGCTTGCCCCTGATAGCTATCTCACCGGCAACTCGATTCTTTCAGTTTCACCCGGTACCGTCGGCCAATCCCCAGCCGCCCAACGCTGCCGCGCCTGTTCAATCCTCAACGGATCGCTCGCCACAAAATTCCAATTGATCCGCCGTGGCCCATCCAACGGTGCACCGCCGAATACCATCAGGTGGCAATCGGACTCGGCAAAGAGCGTCATCTCCTGCCCGATCGGCAATACCACCAAGCTATGCACGTCCAGCGCCTCACCGTCCAATTGTGCCTCGCCATCCAGCACATACACCGCCCGCTCCTCATGCTCGTCCGGGATCAGCAGGGTAGTGGCCGTCTGCATCTGCACCTCGGCATACAACGTGGGCGACAGCACCGGCACCGGTGATTTCAGGCAAAACCCAGTACCGGCGATCAGGCGAATCTGCACGCCCAGATTGTCACTCACCGGCAGGCTCGCCGCTGCATGGTGGCTGTAATGGCCGGGCCCGGTCTCATGATCCTCGGGCGACGCCAGCCACACTTGCAGTCCATGCAGGCTGAAACCACTGGCTTTGAGCGCCTGAGGTGTGCGCTCCACGTGGGCAATCGCGCTACCGGCGGTCATCCAGCTGACATCGCCGGCTTCTACCACCTGATCGGAACCCAGGCTGTCTTTATGCTGCAGCGCGCCCTCGAACAGGTAGGTGAGCGTGGACAGGCCGATATGCGGATGTTGGCGGATATTCATGCCGCTGCCTGCTGCGTAGCGGGTGTGCAACATGTGGTCGAAGAACACAAATGGGCCGACGCTGCGGCATTCTCGCGAAGGCAATGGACGCAGGATTGGCTGGCCTTCGACATCCTCGGGGCGAGGGCGGATCACGGTGAGGGTGGTCATGGTGCGTCCCAGTCTGAGCGGGTTAGATGCTGCTGAGCATAACCCGCCCGACGCGAGGTTGCCGCTATTGGCTGAAGGCGCCTTCGGACAACTGGGTCTCGATGCTGATTTCAGCAGTGGTCATCAGCTTGTGCACCGGGCATTTGTCTGCCACGCGATGCAGCTCATCGCGCTGCGCGTCGGTGAGTACACCTTTGAGGGTCAACTTGACGTTGAGTTTGTATTTGCCCTTTTGCTCTTCGGCAGCGTCGTGGGTGACTTCCACGGTCACGCCGGTCAGCGGGATGTCTTTTTTCTGGGCGTAGAGCCTGACGGTCAAGGCCTTGCACGATGCGAGCGCCGCATCGAAGTAGTCGTGGGGGGAGGGCGCCGAGTCGTCGCCACCCAGGCTCTTGGGCAGGTCGGTAAACAACTCGTGGTTGTTGATGTTGACGCTGTGGCGGAAGTTTTCAGCGTTCAGTGTGTTCACGGTAACAGGCATGGCAAACCTCACAGGGTGGCAGGATGAAGGTCATGCAGTTATAGAGCATGCTGGCACTTCAGTGTTCCGCGTTTTTGCGCGATGAACCCGGCACAGGGCGCAAGGTCTACCCGTATTGGCCCTTATCGAGGTTTTACCGTGCCCTGGAACCGCCTGAGTCTCGCCCTGTTGTTCGCTGCCACTAGCCTTGCCGTGCAGGCGCGCGACTATGCCTACAGCGATGCACACCTGCATTACGTGGATTTTTTCCAGGAAACGGCGGGCATGGATAAATTGCTCAAGACGATGGCCGAGAATCGCATCGAACATGTGATGATTTCCGGCATCCCCGTGGCGAAGAAATGGCACGAAGACGAGCCCAAGCGTCCGCGCTACTACGCCGGTGACGACGCCGATGCCTATTGGTACAGCGCCACTGACGTGATCGTCGCTGCGGCTGTAAACAAGCTTACCCCTGAACAGCGCCCGCATTTTCATCCGTTTCTGAGCGGTTTCAACCCCAACGACAAGAACTCGGCTGCCCATATCCAACGCATGCTCGATCTTGATCCAGGGCTGTGGCAGGGCATTGGTGAGGTGTTCACCCGTCACGATGACCTCACCGCGCTGACCTCGGGCGACACTCCGCGCGCCAATAACGAAGCGATGACGCGCATCTACCATCTGGCCGCCGAAAATGACCTGCCGGTGATGCTGCACTCGAACATCACCTCCAAGCGCGAGCGCAACCCGTTGTACCTGGCTGAGGTTGAAGAGCCGCTGCGTAATCATCCGCACACCCGCTTTATCTGGGCCCATGCCGGCACCAGCAAGGAGATTCACCGGCATCAGGTCCAGATGGACTTCTTGCTGCCCACATTGAGCCGCATGCTGGAGGCTTACCCCAACCTGTACATCGACCTGTCGTGGAGCATGCTCACGCCGTACTTGCTGGACGACGCGGGCAAGCCCAGGCCCGAGTGGGTAAAGCTGGTGGAGCGCTTCCCGGAGCGCTTCATGCTGGGCTCGGACGTGGTAGGGCGTTTCAACAAGTTGGGTAAGGAAATGCGCCGCTTTGATCCCTTCCTCGACGCGCTTCCTGAGGATGTAGCCCACAAGGTGGCGAAGGATAATTTCCTGGCGATCCTGCCCAAAACCACTCGCGATGGCGCTGCCCGTTAATATCGCGTTTTGGTCTTACGCAAACGCCCTGAGGCGCCGATACCTTTCAAAGCAGCCAGCTGCAAATGGATGCAGCGCATTTGGAAGGAACCAAGGTATGAGTATCAGAAGTTTGAATATCGCCCCCCGCGCCGGTTTAGGGTTTGGCGTGCTGGCATTGATGGTATTTGCGCTGGGCGGCTTTGCGCTGCTGCAGATGGGCAATATGCGCCAGCAGTCGGATCAGGTGGAGAACAACTGGTTGCCGAGCGTGATGGCGGTGGCGGAGATAAGCCAGGACGTGCTGCGCATTCGTGCGCTGACCTTGCGCTTGCTGGTCAGTCGCGATCCCCAGGCCGTGGCACAGAACGAGCAGAAAATCACCGAGACCAAAGCCGCCCTGAATAGCGCCGAACAGCTGTATGAAGCGTTGATCGTGCTGCCTGAGGAGCGTGTGTTGTTTGACCGCTTCAAGGGCGAGCAACAGCACTACCTACAGCGCCAGGAACAGGTCGTGATGCTGTCCAAGGCCAATCGGCTGGAAGACGCGATTCAGGTGGTCAACGGCGAGATGAACCAGTTTGCCGATCAAATGGCGCTGACCCTGCGCGCCCTGGGCAGTCTGAACAAAGCCAGTGCCAACGAGGCTGCGAAGCAGGCGCAGAACGTGTTCAGCCAGTCGCGAACCTGGGTCATCGCCATGGTTGCCCTGGCCACGCTGGTTACCATTGGCCTGGCGGTCTGGCTGACCCGCAGTATCGTGCTGCCGCTGGCGCAGTCGCTCCAGGTTGCCCAGAGCGTCGCCAGCGGCGATCTGACTGGGGAGATCATCGTGAGTGGCAAGGACGAGCCCGCGCGCTTACAGCGCGCGCTCAAGGGCATGCAAGACACCTTGCGTGACACCATTCGGCGTATCTCCGAGTCATCGAACCAGCTTGCATCGGCTTCCGAGGAGCTCAGTTGCGTCACCGAGGACGCCACCCGTGGTTTGCACCAGCAAAGCCAGGAAATCGAACAGGCCGCCACGGCGGTCAACCAGATGACGGCGGCAGTGGAGGAGGTGGCAAGCAATGCGGTGGCTACGTCCCAGGCGTCCCGCGAGTCGGACCGTATCGCCCAGCAAGGGCGTGAGCAGGTGCAGCAAACCGTCGTGTCAATCGAGGCGCTGGCTATCGATGTGACCGACAACGTGACCCAGGTCGAAGACTTGGCGCAGAAGGTGTATGGCATCAGCAAGGTGCTGGACGTGATTCGCTCGATTGCCGAGCAGACCAATCTACTGGCGCTGAATGCCGCCATTGAGGCCGCGCGGGCAGGTGATGCGGGGCGCGGTTTTGCCGTAGTCGCCGATGAGGTGCGGGCGCTGGCTCATCGTACTCAGCAGTCGACCCAGGAAATCGAGCAGATGATCAGTGGGATTCAGCAGGGCACGGAGCAGGCCGTCAGCTCAATGCAGCAGAGCAATACCCGGGCGCGTTCCACCCTGGACATCGCCAAGTCGGCGGGGACAGCGTTGGAGGCGATTGCCTCGGCGTTCACGCTGATCAATGAGCGCAACCTGGTGATCGCCAGTGCGTCGGAACAGCAGGCGGCGGTGGCGCGTGAAGTGGATCGTAACTTGATGAATATCCGTGATCTGGCGCATCAGACGTCTGCCGGGGCTAACCAGACGAGTGCGGCGAGCCAGGAGTTGTCGCGGTTGGCGGTGGATTTGAATTCGATGGTGGCGCGGTTTTCGGTGTAGGGCTGGGGGCCGAGGAGGCCCTACGGGGAGCAAGCCCTCTCCAATATTGCCCAACGAATGCGCACGAGTGTGGGAGGGGGCTTGCCCCCGATGCAGGCGACTCGGTCTCATTCAGTTGCCCATAAAAAAGCCCCGAACCAGTCGGGGCTTTTTCAGTGGATCAAGCTACAGGTCTTACTTGCCCTGCCAGCGTTTCAGCACCAGGGTGGCGTTAGTGCCACCGAAGCCGAAGCTGTTGCTCATCACGGTGTCGATCTTGGCGTTTTCAACAGTCTTGGTCAGGATCGGCATATCGGCGACGACCGGGTCGATCTCGTCGATGTTGGCCGAGCCAGCCATGAAGTTGCCTTCCATCATCAGCAGGCAGTAGATCGCTTCGTGAACGCCGGCGGCGCCCAGGGAGTGACCCGACAGGCTCTTGGTGGAGCTGATGGCCGG
The DNA here is from genome assembly GCF_056688935.1 of Pseudomonas arvensis. Taxonomy (NCBI): domain Bacteria; kingdom Pseudomonadati; phylum Pseudomonadota; class Gammaproteobacteria; order Pseudomonadales; family Pseudomonadaceae; genus Pseudomonas; species Pseudomonas arvensis. The sequence goes on from NZ_CP162038.1 coordinate 1,922,414, forward strand.
GGCCTTGTCGCCGAATACCGCGCGCACGCCTTCCATTTCCTTGGCATCGCCGACCGGAGTCGAGGTGCCGTGGGTGTTCAGGTAGTCGATTGGGGTATCAACGGTGGACATGGCCATCTGCATGCAACGGATGGCACCTTCGCCGCTTGGCGCAACCATGTCGTAGCCGTCGGAAGTAGCGCCGTAGCCGACGATTTCCGCGTAGATCTTGGCGCCACGGGCCAGAGCGTGTTCCAGCTCCTCGACCACCACCATGCCGCCGCCGCCGGCGATGACGAAACCGTCACGCTTGGCGTCGTAGGCGCGGGAGGCTTTTTCCGGGGTTTCGTTGTATTGGGTGGACAGTGCGCCCATGGCGTCGAACAGGAACGACTGGCTCCAATGTTCTTCTTCACCGCCGCCGGCGAACACGATGTCCTGCTTGCCCAGCTGGATCTGCTCTACCGCAGTACCAATGCAGTGAGCACTGGTGGCGCAGGCCGAGGAGATCGAGTAATTGACGCCCTTGATGGCGAACGGCGTGGCGAGGCAGGCCGAAACGGTGCTGCCCATGGTCCGCGTTACACGGTACGGGCCAACGCGCTTCACGCCTTTTTCGCGCAGGATGTCCAGCGCTTCCATCTGGTTCAGGGTGGATGCGCCGCCCGAACCGGCGATCAGGCCGGTGCGTACGTTCGATACCTGGTCTTCGCTCAGGCCGGAGTCGGCAATGGCGTCTTTCATGGCCAGGTAGGCGTAGGCGGCAGCGTGGCCGACGAAGCGATAGATCTTGCGATCGATCAGCTCTTCGAGGGGCAGGTCGATGGAGCCGGAAACCTGGCTACGCAGACCCATTTCGGCATATTCCGGGTTGAAGCGGATGCCAGGGCGACTTGCACGCAGGTTAGCGGTGACGGTCTCTTTGTCATTGCCCAGGCAAGAAACGATGCCCAGACCAGTGATAACGACGCGGCGCATGCGGATAACCCTTAAAAGTTGTCAGTGGAAGTGAATACGCCGACCCGAAGGCCTTCGGCAGTATAGATCTCGCGACCGTCGACGCTCACCGAACCATCGGCGATGGCCAGGTTCAGCTTGCCCTTGAGGACGCGCTTGATCTGAATGTTGTAGGTGACTTTCTTGGCGGTCGGCAGGACCTGGCCAAAGAATTTCACTTCGCCCGAACCCAGGGCCCGGCCGCGGCCCGGCAAGCCTTGCCAGCCGAGGAAGAAACCGACCAGTTGCCACATGGCATCAAGGCCCAGGCAACCTGGCATTACAGGGTCACCTTCGAAATGGCAGGCGAAGAACCACAGGTCCGGGGTGATATCCAGCTCGGCGACCAATTCACCTTTGCCGTACTTGCCACCCTCTTCGCTGATATGGGTGATGCGATCCACCATCAGCATGTTCGGGGCGGGCAGTTGCGCGTTACCTGGGCCGAACAGCTCACCGCGACTGCAGCGCAGCAGGTCTTCCCGAGTAAAGGCGTTTTGTTTGGTCATGCGAGCTCCTCAATAATCCCATGCGGCAGGGTAGGGCAAATCTTCCCGAACCGAATGAAGCGTTCATGCCTCATGTCGGCAGCCTACACATAGACTATTGCGTTGTAGTGAAAGTCACAGCGTTAGGCACTGAATGTACACTTGTTCACTGAAATTTTAAACCGGGCCCGTTTAAGGTGCCCGTTCGGGTGCCTAAGACTGCCGCACTTTCGTCTTTCACGCCAGTCGGACTTGGCTGATGGCGCAGCGCTACTGCACCCAACGCTGCAGGATTTGCTGCAAATCCGTGCGTTTGAACGGCTTCGCGAGGTAATCGTTCATGCCCGCCGCCAGGCAGGCTTCGCGGTCGCCCTGCAACGCGTTGGCAGTGAGGGCGATGATCGGCAAGTCGGCACAGCCCGGCAAGTGGCGAATCTGCCTGGTGGCTTCGTAGCCATCGATCAGCGGCAGTCGGCAATCCATCAGGATCGCCGTGAAAATCAGGCTTTCGGCACTGCGGATCGCTTCGGCACCATCAGTGGCGAGGCTCACTTCAAACCCCAGGCTGCGCAGCATGGCTTCCACCACGGTGCGGTTGACGGGGTTGTCTTCCACCAGCAGCACATGACGGCCATCGCCGGCGCTGTGTTTGCCACCGGCATCCACAGCCACCGCGGGCAGGCTGTGTTGGTCGAGTGCCAGTGGAATTTCCAGGGTAAACACCGAACCACGGCCTTCTTCGCTCTGGGCGCGCAGGGTGCCGCCCATGCGTTCGGCCAGGGTGCGGGCGATGGGCAGCCCCAGGCCGGTGCCGCCGTAACGTCTTGAAATGGAACTGTCGGCCTGCTGGAACGCATCGAACATCAATTCCAGGCGCTCGGTGGAAATTCCGATGCCGCTGTCACGCACCGTGCAGGTGAACCACACCAGTTCATGGTCGAGCGTTTGCCAGTGGGGCTCAACGCTGATGCTGCCGTGCTCGGTGAACTTCAAGGCATTGCCGATCAGGTTCACCAGAATCTGGCGGATCCGCGTCGGATCGCCTTGTACCCTGAGTTCATCCATGCCTGGCGGGAGCGCCAGCCTGAGTTCCAACCCACGCTGCTGAGCATTGTGCTGAAACGCCTGGGCGCAACTGTTGATCAGGTCGGCCAGGTTGAACGAAATATGTTCCAGCTCCAGCGCCTCGCGTTCAATGCGCGAGAAGTCGAGGATATCGTTGATCACCTTGAGCAGATGCTCGGTGGACTCGGAGGCCAGCGCCGCGTATTCGGTCTGCTCCTCGGTCATCTCGGTGGTTTCCAGCAGTTGCAGCATGCCCAGTACGCCGTTCATCGGCGTGCGCAGTTCGTGGCTCATCATGGCCAGGAAGTCCGACTTCGCATTGTTGGCGCGCTCGGCTTCTTCCCGGGTCTGGATCAGTTGGGCCATGGCCTGTTGTTGTTCACGACTGGCCTGGTTGAGGCCTTCGGCCAAGTTGTTGATGTGTCGCGAAAGGTCGCCCAGCTCCGAATCATCGACAATCGGCAGCGGCGTCTTGTAGTCGCCTTGCTGGATCGCCTTGACCGCATGGCCCATGGCACTGATCGGTTGCGACAGGCTGGCGGCCAGGCGTCGGGCGAGCAGGAAGGTAAACAGCAGGGCGAACAGCGCCAGGATCCCGGCCTTGAACAGAATCTCCTGTTGGCGCTGGCTGAAGGCGTCATTGGACATGCCGACAATTACCCGTCCCAGGTAATCCGCGCGCGGCGCCTTGGATTCGCTGAGGTTGTCCTGGAAAAAGTCGTTGCCCAGCTGGATGTGTTGCAGGCGAATCGGCGCCTGGAACACTTTCACCGACAGCGAGCGGTCGTGTTTTTCCGATGCCTGCTCGACATACACCAGAATGTTTTCGCCGCTGTCCTGAATTTCCAGGAAGCGTACATGGGGCGTGGCCAGCGTCGCGCGCAGCAGGCTCTCAAGTACATCGTTGTTGCCCGAGATCACGCCGTATTCGGTAGCCGGGGCCAATTGGTTGGCGATCAACTGGCCCGTGTGGTCCAGTTCCTGGCGCAGGTCCTGGATACGCACGAAGGTGAAGAAGCTGATCAGCAGCAACGTCAGCAACAGCGCCGGACCGAGGGTGATGAGCTGGGTGCGGGTGTTGATGTCCCAACGACGGCGCAAGGTCATGGGCGTTTTTCTCCTTCGGCCAATCGGGCGGCGACGCTGGCTTCGTCTACCTGTTCAATGCCCAGTGAACGTGCGACTTGCGGGTTGCCCACGACTTTGAAGTGTTCGGGGTAGAGCACGTGCGGCCAACTGGTGGGTGGCTGGTCCAGCAGGCGGTCGAGTACCGCCAGCCAGTCGGCCTGGTCGCTGTAGGTGCTGGCCAGGCTACCGGCACGCACAAAACCGGCGTTCGGGCCCACCAGCGGCAATTGCTGGGCATAGCTGCTCAGCAGCAGGTTCTTGGCGGTCTTTGGGTTGTACAGCAGCGGATCGTCGAGGCCGAGCAGCACGTCACTGTCCCTGAGCAGGGCCTGCAGCGGGCGGCTGTCGTTGATGTTGTCCCAGAGCTGGGGCTTGATCTTCAGCTCCAGGGCCTCTGCATAGCGGCGCAGCTCGGGCAGCAGGAACTCACTCTCGGTGCTGTAGAGCACGCCGATGCGCTGCGCCTGAGGCAGGATGCTGGTGATCAGGCGCAGTTGGCGCTCCAGCGGCGGATCGCTCCACAACAGGCTGATCCGCGCATGCCGGGATGCCTGCGGACGCTGATGGGCTTGTAGCCGGCTGATGCGCAGCACCAGGGTCGGCGGGCCCTCGGGATCCTGCAGGCGCCAGTCCAGGCCTGGCAGGTCCAGCAGGATCAAGCGCGTGCTGGCAGGCAAGTGGCTGGGCGAGGGCAAGTCCTTGAGGGGCATGAAGGTGACGTGGTCTTCGGGGCGTTGCCGGGCCAGGGCCTGGGTAAAGGTTTGTACCCCTGCACCGTCTTCGTCGGCGGTCAGCAGGATCTCGGCGCTCCACGCCGGTGCGGCCAGCCACAGGCAGGCCAGCAGCACGGCGCGTCGGCAGCCCTTATAGATAAAGAGGCAGGTCATCCGTGACGAGTCGCCCATGTCAGAACTCTAACTCCGCGCTGAAGTAGAGGACGTGGCGATGATCGTAAGTGTTGTCGGCCCAGGTGGTGGGCTGGTTGTCGAGACGTTGTTGCAGCATGCCGGCCAGCTCCACGTTGGCTTTGCCCAGGGCAATGCGCTTGGCCACCCGCAGGTCGACCCGTTCGAAGCGATATTGATTGAGTGCGTCGTCGCCATAGTAGAACAGCGCGCTCGACCAGCCCCGGCCCCATTCGCGCAACCAGCCGGCGGAGCCACTGTTGCGCGCCGTCTGGGCTTTGTCCCGTGGGTTGCTGGCGGTGGCGTCGACGTAAGCATAGGTCAGCCGCAAACGGTCGGCGTTGCTTACCCGCCAGTCGAACTGCGATTCGGCGCCGGTAAACCGCGAGCTGTTGGCGTTGCTGGCGATGTACTGGTTGTTGCGCAGGGGCGAGCTGATCATGTCGGTGATTTCGTCATAGAACAGTTTCACGTCCATGGTCAGCCCGATGTCGGCAAAGAACCCGTTGTAACCCAGTTCTCGCGAGCGCATCAGTTCTTTGTCGAGATTGCCCGGGCCACGGGTCTTCACGAAGTACTGCCCGGTGCTTTGCCCGTAGGCCGGGGAGCTGAGGTTGGTGACGCGGTAGCTCCAGTTGACGTTGTTCTCGAACATGTCCGGCGAACGGATCGCCTCGGAATACACCGCGCGCAGGCCGTGGCGCGGGTTGATCAAATAGTTGACCGCCACCCTTGGCGTCAGTGAGTGGCCGCTCAGGCGCGTGTCTTCGAACATGGCGCCGCCTTGCAGCAACCAATGCTCGCTGGCGCGCCATTCCAACTGGCCGAACAGGCGCCAAGTGGTGTCGTCCAGGGTGCCGTTGAAGTAGGTGTCGGAGTCGGCGCGGTCGTAGCGGTAGTTCATGCCGCTGACCAGGCGCAGGCTGTCGGACAGGCTGAGGGTGTCTTGGATTTCCAGGTCGTAACGGCTTTCGCGTGTGCTTTGGTTGATGTCACCGCACACGCTCTGGTTGGCGCCGTTGCGCCATTGATCCAACACCTGATTGGCCAAGGCTTGCTCGGCGGCACTGCCTGGCGGCGCGGAACCTTGGCTGTAGGTTTCCATGTGCCGGGCCAGCAATTCGGCGTAGTTGGGGTTGAGTTGCCACAACTGGGTCAGCTCGGGGCTGAACGAGACCTTGGCGTCGCAAGCCTTCCAGATTTGCTGGCGGTCCCACTGCTGCGCCGAACCTTGGACGTACAGGCTGTGTTCGGGGTTGAAGTCGATGTTCCAGCGAAGGGAGCCGGCGTAGTCCTTGGCCGTGACGTCGGAGTTATTACCGCCTTCGGTAATCCCGGCGAATACTGGTGTGTAGGTATACGGACGCTGATTGGTGCCTTCCTTGGCGTCCAGTTGCCAGTCGATGCTTTGCTGGGCGTTCAGCGTCTGACTCACTGCCAGGCTGAAGCGATTGAGTCGGCGGCTGTCACGGCGGTCGGCACCGGCAGCATCGCTGTCGAAGCCATCGTCCTGTTGTCCGGACAGCGACAGGCGCAAATCACCGGTTTCCCAGCCTACGCCCTGGCTGGCATAGAAATCGTTGATCCCGCGTTCGCCGCGAATCACCTTGACTCTTGATCCGTGGCTGTTGGCCGGTGAACGCGTAAGAATATTCACCACCGCCATCAGCGCATTGGCGCCGTAGCTGACGGTATTGGGGCCGCGGAACACTTCGATGCGCTCGATATCCTCCATGGCCACCGGTATGTCACTCCAGTCCACCGTGGCCAGGCCGGCGCGGTACACCGAGCGCCCGTCGATCAAGACCTGCATGCGTCGCGCATCGTTGGCGCTGGTGCCGTGGTAGTTCACCGCCGCCTGGTTGCCGGTGGTGTAGCCGACCATCATTCCCGGCACCAGGCGCAGCAGTTCGCTGATGTCCCGTGCGCCGCTGGCTTTGATCAGTTCGCTGTCGATCACGGTCATGCTGCCGGGCACGGCGGCGGCCGATTGCTTGAGGCGCGTGGCGGTCAAGACCTGCGGCAGCGGCTGGCTGTCAAGGAACAGATCGTCAGCCAGTACCGAGGTACTGCACAACAGCAGCAGCAATAGAGATGAGTGGGAAGGAGGGCCCAAAGACACGACACGGCCTTGATAATGACGGATAGCCGACCATGTTAACTGAGGCGGGGCCATTTGCCATTCGCCACACTTGCAATTACGTCACTCGTCCATGGCATTTTCCGACAGGCGCACGATTTGATTCGGGGGCTGGTCGCAAGCAGGTCGCCCCGTATAATGCCGCCATCGCCACTGGTATGGATTAACGGATTGCATATGACTGAACAGCGCCCTATTGCGGTCCTGGGAGGCGGAAGTTTTGGTACCGCCGTGGCAAACCTGCTGGCCGAGAACGGTCACGCGGTGCGCCAGTGGATGCGCGATCCCGAGCAGGCCGAGGCCATTCGCGTGCATCGGGAGAACCCTCGTTACCTCAAAGGCATCAAGATTCATCCGGCGGTCGAGCCGGTCACCGATCTGCTGGCCACCCTGACGGACTGCGACCTGTGTTTTGTCGCGCTGCCCTCCAGCGCCTTGCGCTCTGTGTTGGCGCCCCATGCCGAACGTCTGGCGGGCAAGATGCTGGTCAGCCTGACCAAGGGCATCGAGGCGCAGACCTTCAAGTTGATGAGCGAAATCCTTGAAGAAATTGCCCCTCAGGCACGCATCGGCGTGTTGTCCGGGCCGAACCTGGCGCGGGAAGTCGCCGAGCACGCGCTGACCGCCACCGTGGTCGCCAGCGAAGACGAAGCCCTGTGCGAGCGCGTCCAGGCGGTGCTGCATGGTCGTACTTTCCGTGTGTATGCCAGTAGCGATCGTTTCGGCGTCGAGTTGGGCGGTGCGCTCAAGAACGTCTACGCGATCATCGCCGGCATGGCGGTGGCCCTGGGCATGGGCGAAAACACCAAGAGCATGCTGATCACCCGCGCTTTGGCCGAGATGACGCGCTTTGCGGTGAATCAGGGTGCCAACCCGATGACCTTCCTCGGTCTCGCAGGCGTGGGCGACCTGATCGTCACGTGCTCGTCGCCGAAAAGCCGTAACTACCAAGTAGGTTTCGCCCTGGGCCAAGGCTTGAGCCTGGAAGACGCGGTGACGCGCCTGGGCGAAGTGGCCGAAGGCGTCAACACCCTCAAGGTACTCAAGGCGAAGGCCCAGGAGGTGGGCGTGTACATGCCACTGGTCGCGGGGCTGCACGCGATTCTGTTCGAGGGGCGCACCTTGAACCAGGTCATCGAGTTGCTGATGCGCGCCGAGCCGAAAACCGATGTCGACTTTATTTCCACCAGTGGTTTCAACTGAGGAACGCGTCATGAACGATCCGAAAGCAGCTCCCAAGTACGAATCCATTGTCCTGCGCATCCTGTGGATGCTGGTGTTTGCCCTGGTGTGGCAAGTCGCGCAGTTCATTCTCGGCGCGCTGGTCGTGGTGCAATTGATCTATCGCTTGATCTACGGCGCACCGAACCTGGGCCTGATGAATTTTGGCGACAGCCTCAGCCAGTTCCTCGCCCAGATCGGCCGCTTCGGCAGCTTCCATAGCGAGCAGAAGCCTTGGCCCTTCGCCGACTGGCCAACCCCGCGCGCGCCCGAGGGCGAAGCCGCCCATAGCGTGCCCCCGGCGCCGCACCCAGTGCGCGATGAAGAGCCAAAACTGTGAAGTTGTGGATTCTGCGCCACGGCGAGGCCGAAGGGCATGCGCGTACGGATGCCGAACGCAACCTCACTGAACATGGCCGTGGCGAAGTGTTGCGCAGTGCTGAGCATCTGATTGGCCAGCCGCTCAGCGCCATTATCGCCAGCCCCTACGTGCGGGCGCAGCAAACCGCGCAACTGGTACGCGAGGCGTTGGGGTTTGAACCAGAAATCCGCACGGTGCCTTGGCTGACGCCGGAGGGCAATCCACTGCAGGTGCTGGAAAAGCTCGACACGGATGACAACGTGCTGCTGGTCAGTCATCAACCCTTGGTCGGCAGCTTGATCAGCTACTTGCAGCACGGCCACCTACGCCAGCCAGAACCGATGCACACCGCCAGCCTGGCGGAACTGGAGGGCGACTTCCCATTGACGGGACTGATGAGCCTGGTGAGTGTGAAGAACCCGTAGGCTATATCGCTGCTTTATCCCTGCGGGGTGTAAACGGCTGTGCGGCGTCGATTTTGAAACGAGCGTTCCGATGCGATTGTGTGGCAGGATTAGGGTCGTAATAAAACCAACAAGGACAATCGCATGAGCCTGTGGCGCAACCCACCGAATATAGAACAACTCAACGCCAGCCAGAAAAACACCATCGGTGAACTGCTGGATATCCGCTTTGAAAGCTTCGACGACGAATCCCTGACCGCCAGCATGGTGGTCGATCACCGTACCCATCAGCCTTACGGGCTGCTGCACGGCGGCGCTTCGGTGGTGCTGGCAGAAAGCGTCGGCTCCATGGCGGCTTACCTGTGCATCGACGGGAGCAAGTTCTATTGCGTAGGCCTGGAGATCAACGCCAATCACCTGCGCGGTGTGCGCAGCGGACGAGTGACGGCGGTGGCCAAGGCGATCCATATCGGGCGCACCACGCAGGTGTGGGACATCCGTCTGACCACCGAAGATGGCAAGGTCAACTGCGTTTCCCGCTTGACCATGGCCGTGGTGCCGCTGGGCGAGAACCCGCCGCCGCGATAGGTGTGGCGTGAGTGTCACCATTCCTGGCAGTTACAGTCATTGCTGTGCTGCCCGGGCATGGTGACAATCAATCTCTGTTTTTATAGAGGGGCCGGTATGTCGCAGCACGTGTTTTTTGCCCACGCCAATGGCTTTCCTTCGGCCACCTACGGCAAGCTGTTTGCCGCCCTGGCCCCGGAATACACAGTGGCTCACCTGCCACAGCACGGTCACGACCCCAGGTTTCCGGTGGATGATAACTGGCAGAACCTGGTCGACGAGTTGATCCACCACCTGGAACAGCAGCCGGAACCGGTGTGGGGTGTGGGCCACTCCCTGGGCGGCGTGTTGCATCTGCACGCGGCCATGCGCTGCCCGCAGCTGTATCGCGGTGTGGTGATGCTCGATTCTCCGGTATTGACGCGTGCGGACCGCTGGGTGATCCGCGCCGCCAAGCGCTTCGGTTTTATCGACCGCCTGACCCCGGCCGGCCGCACCCTGGGCCGTCGTGAAGAGTTCACTGACCTCGACGCAGCGCGCAGCTATTTTGCCGGTAAGACCCTGTTCCGTGGCTTCGACCCGGAGTGCTTCGACGCTTACCTGCAACATGGTCTGTATCAAGCGGGTGACCGACTGCGCCTGCGCTTCGACCCGGCCACCGAAATCAGCATCTACCGTGGCGTGCCCCACACCAGCCCCGGTCAGGTGCGCCAGTTGAAGGTGCCGCTGGCGGTGGTGCGCGGTCGCCAGAGCCGGGTGGTGATGCGTCACCATGCCAGCGGGGTCGACCGTCTGCCCATGGGCGAAATGCTCACCATGCCCGGCGGCCACATGTTCCCCCTCGAACGCCCCCAGGACACTGCGACCTTGATCAAGACCCTGTTTGCCCGCTGGGAAGCCCGTGAGCGCAGTTGCGCATGAGCGCGCCGGTCGAAGAAGTGCGCCTGAGCCTGCCCCATATCGAGTTGGCGGCCCACCTGTTTGGTCCCGAAGACGGTTTGCCGGTGATTGCCCTGCATGGCTGGCTGGACAACGCCAACAGTTTTGCGCGCCTGGCGCCCAAGCTCACGGGCTTGCGTATCGTGGCGCTGGACATGGCCGGCCATGGGCATTCGGCGCACCGTCCTACGGGTGCCGGTTATGCGTTGTGGGATTACGTCCACGATGTACTGCAAGTCGCTGAGCAACTGGGCTGGAAACGTTTTGCATTACTTGGCCACTCCCTCGGTGCCATCGTTTCTCTGGTGCTGGCCGGCGCCATGCCGGAGCGGGTGACTCACCTGGGATTGATCGACGGCGTGATCCCACCCACCGCCAGTGGCGAGAACGCTGCCGAGCGCCTGGGCATGGCCTTGCAGGCGCAATTGAACCTGCAGGACAAGCGTAAGCCGGTCTACAGCACCTTGGACCGAGCGGTCGAAGCGCGCATGAAAGGCTTGGTGGCCGTCAGCCGTGAAGCCGCCGAGCTGCTGGCCCAGCGCGGTTTGATGCCGGTGCCGGGTGGTTACACCTGGCGTTCGGACAGTCGCCTGACACTGGCTTCACCGATTCGTCTGACCGATGAGCAGGCGATGGCCTTCGTGCGGCGTGTGGGATGCCCTACGCAGTTGGTGGTCGCCGCTGACGGCATGTTGGCGAAACATCCTGAATTGCTTTCCCAGCTACCCTTTACGGTAACCACACTGCCAGGCGGCCATCATTTGCACTTGAATGATGAGCCGGGTGCGGTCCTTGTTGCAGACTGTTTCAATCGGTTCTTCTCCGCGCCTTGACTTGGGGCGGTCAACTGCCGAGGCTGGGCGGATTGAAAGGGAGTCAACCATGAATGTTTTCAACACCGCTGTGACCTCCAATGGCCAGGGCTCGTTGAGCTTATGAGCGTGCGTAACGGCTGTATCCGTATCCTCGGGCTGAGCCTGCTCAGCCCACTGGTGTTCGCCGCCGACGTACCGGGAAGCCAGGACCTGCCCGCCGTGGCCCGGCAGGTCGACGCACAAATCGTCGATTACCGCCCCGCTGAAGAAAAAGAACGCATCTACCCCATGGGCGCGATCCGCAAGATCAGCGGCCAACTGCGCTATGAAGGCCAGGCCATCGCCCGAGGCCAAGCCACGGTGATTACCTACGAACTGCCCGCCGAACACAGCTCCGACGCTGCATTTACCTCTACCCGCGAAGCCTTGCAGGCCAAGGGCGCGCAACTGTTGTTCTGGTGCAAGGCCCGCGACTGTGGTGAAAGCAGCCTGTGGGCCAACGAGATCTTCGGCAACGCCAAGCTGGTCGGCGCCGATGGCCAGCAGGAATACCTGCTGCTGCGTCTGGCGGCCCCGCAGGACAATTCCCTGGTGGCGCTGTACGGCATCACCCGAGGCAACCGCCGTGCCTATCTGCACGTAGAGCAACTGGACGCCAGCGCGCCGCTGGGCGACCTGTTGCCCACCTCGGCCACCCTGTTGCGCGAGTTGAAGAGCACCGGCGAACTGGACCTTCCAGCGCTGGGCGCCGAGCCCAGTGACACCTGGCTGACGCTGATCTCCCGTGGCTTGAACCTCGACACTACCTTGCGTGTCAGCCTGTCCGGGCCCACTGCCGAAGCCTGGCGCCAGGCCCTGGTCGACAAGGGTGTGCGCGCTGCGCGCCTGGAAACCGGTACCGGTGAAACCAAAGGCCTGCACCTGCATCTGATACGCTGACCGCCTATAAGGCGAACGGACCCGAGCCGTTCGCCTAAGCTTACTTCCTACAGCCTTTTTTCCGAGATACCCCATGCTCAATAACGATCGCCTGCTGGTGCAAATCCTGCTGCTGGTGCTGTTTGGTGCCAGTTTCTGGGTGATGGCGCCGTTCTGGTCGGCGCTGTTCTGGGGCGCGGTGCTGGCGTTTGCCAGTTGGCCGTTGATGGTGCTGCTGACGCGCTGGCTGGGTGGCCGTGAATCCCTGGCCGCTGGCATCCTGACCCTGGGCTGGATGCTGTTGGTGGCGGTGCCGCTGGTGTGGCTGGGGTTCAACCTGGCGGACCATGTGCGTGATGCGGTGGCGTTGATCAAGGATGTCCAGGTCGACGGGCTGCCCGAGGCGCCAACCTGGCTGGGCTCAATCCCCTTTTTGGGGGAGCGCCTGGTCGGGATGTGGAACAGCATCGACGAGCAGGGCGCCGCGCTGATGGTCAGCATCAAGCCGTACCTGGGCCAGGTGGGCAACTGGCTGTTGGCGCGCAGCGCGCAGATCGGCGGCGGTATCCTTGAGCTGACCCTGAGCCTGGTGTTCGTGTTCTTTTTCTATCGCGACGGGCCACGGTTGGCGATGTTCGTCCATCGGCTGCTCGAACGCTTGATCGGTGAGCGTGCCGGTTATTACATCGAATTGGTCGCGGGGACCGTGCAACGGGTCGTCAACGGCGTGATCGGCACCGCCGCTGCCCAGGCCGTGCTGGCGCTGATCGGCTTCTGGATTGCCGGAGTGCCTGGCGCGCTGGTGCTCGGCATCGTGACCTTCCTGCTCAGCCTGATTCCCATGGGGCCGCCGTTGGTGTGGATCCCGGCCACGGCGTGGCTGGCCTGGAAGGGCGATTACACCTACGCGGTGTTCCTGGGCGTGTGGGGGACGTTCATCATCAGTGGCGTGGACAACGTGCTCAAGCCGTACCTGATCAGCCGTGGCGGCAATCTGCCGCTGGTGATTGTGTTGCTCGGGGTGTTCGGCGGCTTGATCGCGTTTGGTTTTATCGGTCTGTTTATCGGCCCGACCCTGTTGGCCGTGGCGTACAGCCTGTTGATGGATTGGAGCGCAACCCAGGCTCAAGGGCGACGCGAAGACAAACCTCTCTAAGCCCGGGGCAGCCACATCACGGCGGTCAAACCGCCGCCTGGGGTTTCCTCCAGGCTCAGGCGACCGCCGAGGCGCTCAGCGGCGTCCTTGGAAATCGTCATGCCCAGGCCGACGCCACCGGAATTGCGGTTGCGTGAGCCTTCCAGGCGGAAGAAGGGCTCGAATACGGCTTCGCGCTGATCGGCCGCGATTCCCGGGCCGTGGTCGATCACGCGGATGATCAGGGCTTCACGGCTATCCTCCAGTTCAACCCGCGCCGTGCCGGCATAGCGCAAGGCGTTGTCGATCAAGTTGTTCAAGCACGAGCGCAGGGCCATCGGTTGCACCTGTAACGGCACGCAAGTGCCGGCGAACTGCACGTCGCAGCCCTGGTCCTGGGCGTTTTCACTCAGTGACTCCACCAGCGCCCGCACATCCAGCCAATGTCGGGTTTCGCTGGTGCGCTGCTCGTGCAGGTAGCTCAGGGTGGCATCAAGCATGCCGATCATGTCGTCCAGGTCCTGGCGCATCTGGCCCTGCAGCCTGGTGTCGTCGATCTGCTCCAGGCGGAGCTTGAGGCGTGACAGCGGAGTGCGCAGGTCGTGGGAGACGGCGCCGAGCATGCGTGCACGTTGGCTGACTTGTTCGCGGATACGGCGTTGCATCAGGTTGAAAGTCGATGCCGCTTTGCGCGCTTCCTGCGGCCCGGACTCATCCAGCGGCGGGCTGTCGAGGTCCAGGCTCAGGCGTTCGGCGGCTTCGCTCAGGCGCTGGATCGGTCGGCTCAGCAGCTTGGCGCCATACCAGGCGGCGATGATCAGGCAGATGAACTGGAACGTCAGTGGGACTACCGGGCCGCCAAACCACGGGCGACGATGTTCCTTATGCACCGGCATCAAAGTACCGTCCGGTTCCTCGACAAACGTTTCCTGAGGCGGCGGCGGGGGAGGGCCGTAATAACGGAACCAAGAAATCGCCAGTACATGTGCCAGCACAATCGCCACCAGCAACACGCCGAACAGCCGACCGAACAGCGTATTGAAGGGGGTACGCATTAGCCGATATCCCGCGCGTCAAACAGGTAGCCTTCGCCGCGCACGGTCTTGATCAACTGCGGCGCCTTGGGATCATCCCCCAGTTTCTGACGCAGGCGCGAGACCAGCAAATCGATGCTGCGATCAAACGCTTCAATGGACCGACCACGGGCGGCATCCAGCAACTGCTCGCGGCTCAACACCCGGCGCGGGCGCTCGATAAACACCCACAACAGACGGAACTCGGCGTTGGACAGCGGCACTACGAGGCCATCGTCCGCCACCAGTTGGCGCAGCACGCTGTTGAGGCGCCAGTTGTCGAAGCGGATATTGGCGCGCTGCTCGGTGCGGTCATCGCGTACGCGGCGCAGGATGGTCTGGATACGTGCCACCAGTTCGCGTGGTTCGAACGGCTTGGACATGTAGTCGTCGGCGCCCAGCTCCAGGCCGATGATGCGGTCGGTGGGCTCGCAGCGGGCGGTGAGCATCAGGATCGGAATATCCGAATCCGAGCGCAGCCAGCGGCACAGCGACAGGCCGTCTTCGCCCGGCAGCATCAGGTCGAGCACCACCACGTCAAAGGTTTCGGCTTGCATCGCCTGGCGCATTGCGGCGCCGTCGGTGACGCCAGTGGCGAGAATATTGAAGCGTGCCAGGTAGTCGATCAGCAGTTCGCGAATCGGCACATCGTCGTCGACGATCAGCGCACGGGTGTTCCAGCGCTTGTCATCGGCGGCCACCGCGCCTTTTTGCTCGTCGTTCACAGGGACAAAAGGGGTATGCATAATGCGATCATCTGCCTGGTTGTTGCGGTCAGCATAGGCGCCCAGCCCCATGGCTGGAAGTGCTGGTCGGAGGGTCGTGCGGGCGAGGCTAGCGGCGGGGCGTGTTGGGGGCATGTCGTGAATGTATCAGCTTTGAAACATTTGCCCGAAAGGCCCGTGAAATGGCGGTTGGTCAGTATTTACCGATCATCGGATCCCGCAACGCCGCTGCTTGCGCTACAATCCGCGCCGATTTCGACTTGCCTGAGAGCCCATTCCAATGTCCGTCTGCCAGACTCCTATCATCGTCGCCCTGGATTACCCCACCCGTGACGCCGCACTGAAGCTGGCTGACCAGTTGGACCCCGCGCTTTGCCGGGTCAAGGTCGGCAAGGAACTGTTCACCAACTGCGCCGCAGAAATCGTCGGCACCCTGCGTGACAAAGGCTTCGAAGTGTTCCTCGACCTGAAATTCCACGATATCCCGAATACCACCGCCATGGCGGTCAAGGCCGCCGCCGAAATGGGCGTGTGGATGGTCAACGTGCACTGCTCCGGCGGCCTGCGCATGATGACGGCCTGCCGCGAAGTGCTGGAACAGCGCAGCGGCCCTAAACCGCTGCTGATCGGCGTGACCGTGCTGACCAGCATGGAGCGCGAAGACCTGGCCGGTATCGGCCTGGACATCGAGCCTCAGGAGCAGGTGCTGCGTCTGGCCGCGTTGGCCCAGAAGGCCGGCCTCGACGGCCTGGTGTGTTCGGCCCTGGAAGCCCAGGCGCTGAAAACCGCCCACCCGTCGCTGCAATTGGTGACCCCGGGGATCCGCCCGGCGGGCAGTGCCCAGGATGACCAGCGCCGTATCCTGACGCCGCGCCAGGCACTGGATGCGGGTTCCGATTACCTGGTAATCGGCCGTCCGATCAGCCAGGCGGCGGATCCGGCCAAGGCGTTGGCGGCGGTTGTTGCCGAGATCGCCTGATCCCTGACGCTGTGAGAACCCCATGTGGGAGCAAGCTTGCCCCCGATGGCCCTGCGCATCGCAGGCAAGCCAGCTCCCACATTGGTTTTGCGCTGTATCAGCTGACCTTCAGAACCAACTTCCCAAAGTTCTCGCCGTTGAACAGCTTCATCAACGTCTCCGGGAACGTCTCCAGCCCCTCGACAATATCTTCCTTGCTCTTGAGCTTGCCCTGAGCCATCCAGCCGGCCATTTCCTGCCCGGCGGCGGCAAAATTCGCCGCGTGATCCATCACCACAAAGCCTTCCATCCGCGCGCGATTGACCAGCAGTGACAGGTAGTTCGCCGGGCCTTTCACCGCTTCCTTATTGTTGTACTGGCTGATGGCGCCACAGATCACCACGCGAGCCTTCAACGCCAGGCGGCTGAGTACTGCGTCGAGGATGTCGCCGCCGACGTTATCGAAATACACATCCACGCCCTTCGGGCATTCGCGCTTGAGAGCGGCGGGTACGTCTTCGTTCTTGTAATCGATGGCCGCGTCAAAACCCAATTCGTCCACCAGGAACTTGCACTTGTCGGCGCCACCGGCGATGCCGACCACGCGGCACCCTTTAAGCTTGGCGATCTGCCCGGCAATACTGCCTACGGCGCCGGCTGCGCCTGAGATCACCACGGTGTCACCCGACTTGGGCGCGCCGGTGTCCAGCAGCGCGAAGTAGGCCGTCATGCCGGTCATGCCCAGTGCAGAAAGGTAGCGGGGCAGCGGGGCAAGCTTAGGGTCGACGGTGTAGAAGCCGCGGGGCTCGCCGAGGAAATAATCCTGCACGCCCAAGGCGCCGTTCACGTAGTCCCCGACCGCG
This sequence comes from Pseudomonas arvensis, assembly GCF_056688935.1. NCBI lineage: Bacteria > Pseudomonadati > Pseudomonadota > Gammaproteobacteria > Pseudomonadales > Pseudomonadaceae > Pseudomonas > Pseudomonas arvensis. The sequence goes on from NZ_CP162038.1 coordinate 1,939,094, forward strand.
AATTTCGGGTTGTTCGAAGCAATCACCTTGCCCACGCCGAGTGCGCGCATCACCTCGCCGATGCCGACGGGCGGAATGTAGGACTTGCCCTCATTCATCCAGCCGCGCATGGCTGGGTCGAGGGACAAGTATTCATTGCGTACCAGCACGTGCCCGTCCTGGGGCGTGCCCACCGGCACTTCCTGATAGGTGAAGGTGTCCCGCGTGGCCGCGCCGACCGGGCGTTTGGCGAGCAGGAATTGGCGGTTGGTCTGGGCGGTCATGGCAGGGACTCTTTAAAAAGTGGAGCATGAGTGATAGACCTTGAACGGCTTGGGGGCAAGGCTGGCTTTGGGTGCGAATGCTGCTCGATAGGCTGCGTTGATAGTGCGCCCGGTGTCGTTATCACTGGTGCGCATGCTGCCCTAACCGGGCTTTTGATAGTGCTGACGCGTCCGGCGTGCTGTTGGCTAGACTCGTCCCACGGCTATTTCTCCCATAGGACATCCCCCATGAGCATGACGTTTTCTGGCCAGGTCGCCCTGGTGACCGGCGCCGCCGCCGGTATTGGTCGCGCTACCGCGCTGGCGTTCGCCGCCGAAGGCTTGAAGGTTGTGGTTGCCGACCTGGATGTGGCGGGCGGCGAGGGAACCGTCGCGCTGATCCACCAGGCCGGTGGCGAGGCACTGTTTGTGCGCTGCAACGTCACGCAGGAGACGGATGTTCAGCAGTTGATGGCGCAGACCGTCAGCGCTTATGGCCGCCTGGACTACGCCTTTAATAACGCCGGCATCGAGATTGAGAAGGGCAAGCTGGCTGACGGCAGCCTGGATGAGTTCGACGCCATCATGGGCGTCAACGTCAAAGGCGTATGGCTGTGCATGAAGTACCAGTTGCCGCTGCTGCTGGCACAGGGTGGCGGCGCTATCGTCAACACCGCGTCGGTCGCGGGGCTTGGCGCGGCGCCGAAGATGAGCATCTACGCGGCCTCCAAGCATGCGGTGATCGGCCTGACCAAATCGGCGGCCATCGAGTACGCCAAGAAGAAAATCCGCGTCAACGCCGTCTGCCCCGCAGTGATCGACACCGACATGTTCCGCCGTGCCTATGAAGCCGACCCCCGCAAGGCCGAATTCGCCGCCGCCATGCACCCGGTCGGACGTATCGGCAAGGTCGAGGAAATCGCCAGCGCCGTGCTTTACCTGTGCAGCGACGGAGCGGCGTTCACCACCGGCCACGCCTTGGCCGTGGACGGTGGCGCGACGGCGATCTAGGACCTTGCGTCGGCCCCCATTCGAAATAGGCTGGGGCGCTGTGGGGCGTTTCCAGAGCTGGCACAACGCCGCGACCGAATATGTGTCATTAGGTAAATAACCCAATAAAATCAATACTTTAATAAATTTATGCGCCCGGCAATCAACCGCTTCTGTGCTTAACTCTTTGGGTTGATAACAGACAGTTGAAGTGAGTGGCTCATGGATTTAGGGATCGATCGACAAGCCCTTGTACCGGTGGTGCAGCAAATCGTCAGTGCAGTGGCGCAATGGATTCGCAAGGACGGGATCAGCCCCGGCACGCGCTTGCCGTCCATCCGCCAGTTGGCCCTGGATAACCTGCTCAGCCAATCCAGCGTGATCGAAGCACTCGAACGGATGGTCGCGCAGGGGGTGCTGGCGCCCCGGCAGGGCTCGGGATTTGTGGTGGCCCAGCCGGGGGATTCCCACGAAGGCAATTGGTATGAGGGGGCGGAGCGCGAATGGGGCAGCTTTGCCGACAACCCGCTGGGCGAGTTGAAACTGGGCTGCGGCTGGTTACCCGATGCCTGGCGCGAGAGCGATGACATCAGTTATGCGATTCGTGAAGTCACCCGTACCGACACTGCAGGCCTGTTCAACTACAGCACGCCGTTGGGGCTGCCCGCGTTGCGTGAGCAACTGCTCAAGCGTCTGACGCAGATTCATATCGCTTCCAGCGTGGACCGCATCCTCACGACCGCAGGCGCGGGCCATGCCCAGGACTTGCTGATACGCACGCTGCTCAAGGCAGGCGATTGCGTGGTGGTGGAAACACCGGGGTACGGCAACCTCTATCAGCAACTGGTGTTCCAGGGCGTGCAACTGCTGGAGGTGCCGCGTATACAGGGCGGTCCCGATCTCTCGGTCCTGGAAGCCTTGCTGCAGCAACATCGGCCCAAGTGCCTGTTCATCCACAGCGTTCATCACAACCCTACGGGTACGAGTTTGTGCCGCGAGGTGGCCGAGCGCCTGCTGGAGCTGGCTCACCGCGAAAACTTCCTGATCATTGAGGAAGACGTCTACGGTGACCTGCAACATGCCAGTTGCGTGCGGCTCGCGGCGTTGCCCCATGATGATCGGGTGATCTACGTCGCGAGTTTCTCCAAGACCTTGAGCAGTGCGTTGCGCGTGGGGTATCTGAGTGCCAGTTCGGCGATCATCGCGCAACTGGCCAGCCTCAAGACCTTGACCGGGTTCGGCACCTCGCGGTTCGCCGAGGCAGTGGTGGCCACGCTGCTGGCCAATGGCACCTATCGTAAATGGGTACAGCGCCTGCGCAAGCGACTGGGTACCGAAATGAAGGCCACCCTGCAAGTGCTGGAAGACGAAGAATGGGAGGTGTTCGCGGTGCCCGCCGGGGGCATGTTCCTGTGGGCGCGACCGGGAGAGGTGCAGCCTTCGCTGTTGCAGATGTGTGCCCGGCGGCTAGGGGTGTTGTTGTCTCCTGGGGCGTTGTTCAGCCCGACGGCGCAGGCCAGCGAGTGGCTGCGCATCAATGTGGCCTATGCAACTGATCCGCGGGCCTTGGCGTTGTTCAGTGCCATGGGACCCGCCAGATCGACCTCGATCATTCTGAAAACGACGAGCGTGTAGCTTTTTGCCATTATTGTGGCGCCAGCGTCTTGTGTTCAGTGCCTTGTGGTTGCGAATCTCGCTGCATGTCAATCGGGCTTGATGGCATCTGCCATTGCAAGAGGATTCAAGTGCAATGATTTCAGGCGTGCAACGACGTTTCGCCAACCTCGGTATGGCGAAAAAACTGGGCTTGGGCTTTATGCTGGTGCTGCTGCTGACCGCGTTGGTGGCGGCCATTGGCGTGTGGTCCCTGCAGACCGTTGGCCAGCGTTTCGAAGGGCTCAAGGCCATGTCGTCGCTCAATAGCGGCTTGCTCAAGGTGCGCCTGATCGAGCAGGACTACGCGCTGCACGCCGACCCCAAGGCGGTCGACGCGCTGCATGAAAGCGTCGACGCCTTGGCAGCCCAGGCCGCCTCCCTCAAGGTCCAGTCTGCGGCGAACGTGCCGGTGATGACCGATGTCGAGCAGGCACTGGCCGCTTACCGCAAAGCGTTCGATGAGTTTGTCGAACTGACCCAGACCAAGGATCTGGCGCTGGAAATGGCCAGTTGGTCGGTGTCCAGCGTGGCGAATAACCTTGATGTGTTGCAGGCCGGCCTTGCGGACGATGGGGCTTATGGCCTCAAGCAAAGCCAGGGCAAGGAGGGCGCCGAGTTTATCGAGCAGGCCGGACAGGTCAGCCAGGTATCGCGCTTGATGTTGCAAGCCATGAACGAAGCCCATGTGCGCCTTGACCAGAGCCGCAAAGGGGACGCCGAGGACGCCGAGCAAGGCAAGATCGAGCAGGCCGACCAGGCCTTGGCTCAGGTCGAACAGCTGAAAACCTCGGTCAAGGACTCCGGATACCAGACAGTGCTCAATGAAGTCTCCGGGCACATTGCTGCGTTCAGCGAGAAGCTGGGTGAGTACACCGGCCTGCTGGCGCAGGAAAAAGTGGTCTACAAACAACTGCATGACCGGGCGGCCCTGGTGGTCAGCCGGGTCAATCAGGCCTATGACGCCGAAGACCTGTCGATGCAGGCACAACTGAAAAAAAGCGCACTGTTGATCATCGGCTCGTCGGCCCTGGCCTTGCTGGTGGGGCTGATTGCCGCATGGGTGATTACCCGTTTGATCGTCGCGCCGCTGCGCAGTGTGATTGCGGTGGCGCAGCAGATTGCCGCTGGGGATCTGAGCGGGCGCATGGAGGTCAGTCGTCGTGATGAGATCGGCCAGTTGATGCAGGCCATGCAACAGATGGGCAACGGCCTGAGCCAGATGGTCAGCGGCCTGCAGGCCGGAATCGAGCAATTGGCCAGCTCGGCGCAGACGCTCTCAAGCGTCACCGAGCAAACCAATGTCGAGGTCAGCAGCCAGAAGGAAGAAACCGAGCAGGTGGCCACCGCGATGAACCAGATGACCGCCACGGTGCACGACGTGGCGCGCAACGCCGAAGAGGCCGCGCAAGCCGCGCAGACGGCGGATGACAAGGTCGACAGTGGGCAGCAAGTGGTGCGCCAGAGTCTGCAGCGCATCGAGTTGCTGGCCACTTCCAGCACCAGTGCCAGTGCGAGCATCGAGAGCCTCAGTGCCGAAATCCAGAACATCGGCACCGTGCTGGGCGTGATCAAAAGCGTGGCGGAACAGACCAACCTGCTGGCCCTGAACGCGGCGATCGAAGCCGCGCGCGCAGGTGAACAGGGCCGTGGCTTTGCGGTAGTGGCCGATGAGGTGCGGGCGCTCGCCAAGCGTACCCAGCAATCAACCGAAGAAATCGAGCGGTTGGTCAGCACTTTGCGCAGCGCGGCGCAATCCTCGGTGCAGCAGATCCAGCAAAGCGGCGAGCTGGTCAAACTGGCGGTCAGCGATGCCCTGGAAACCGAAAGTGCCCTGGGCAGTATCGCGGGCGCGGTGTCGTTGATCCAGCAGATGAACCAGCAGATCGCCGCTGCGGCCGAGGAGCAAAGCTCAGTGGCCGAAGAGATCAACCGCAGCGTCACCAGTATCCGGGCGAGTGCTGATCAGTCGGCGTTGAGCATGCAGGGCAACGCGGCGTCGAGCATCCAGCTGGCGCAGTTGGGGGCGGAGCTCAAGGGGATGGTGGGGCATTTCCGCCTTTGACCGCAGTGCAGAGGCTGCGATCAAAGGGGAGGGCGATCAGCGTGGTTGGCGAGAAAGGTCAGCAGCGCTTCGTTGACGAAGTCCGGGTTTTCGCGGCTGGAGATATGCCCGGCGTCTGGAATCAACGTCAGGGCACAGCCAATCAGTTCGGCCATTTCGTTGGATTCGGTGGGTGGGCGGGGTTTGTCCTGCTCGCCGCACATCACCAGGGTGGTGTCAGCGTCCAGGTCCGACAGCTGTTCCAGCACGTCGTCGCGGCTGAAGATCAACCGACCCAAGGGCACGATGCTCTGCAGCAGGCGGTCTCGGGAAAAAGCTTGCAGCGACGCGCGAAAGTCCTGGTAGAGCGCTGATTTGCGGTCGATCTCCGGGCGGAAGAAGATCGGCGCGATCACATCCAGCAACGGCTCGGGAATCGCGCCGGCGTCTTCAATCATCTTGAACAGCGAGAAGTAATACTGGCGCGTAGCCTCGGGCTCTGCGCCGAGGTAGGTGTCCAGGAGCACCAGGCTATTGATGCGCTCGGGCGCCTTCAACGCCAGGCGCGCACCCCACATTCCGCCGACCGAGAGGCCCACCAGGTTGATCTGCGTAATATCCAAGTGATCCAGCAGGGCCAGGTTCTGGTGCGCGAGGTCGTCGAGGGAGCGAGTCTGCGTGGGTAGTTGGCCCGATTCACCGTGGCCCCAGAGTTCGGGCACGATCACACGGTACTGTTGCGACAGGGCTTCGATCTGCGGCGCCCACATGCCGCGGTCCCACAGGTAGCTGGAGCCGAGCAGGACGGCCGGGCCGGTGCCCTGGTCGAGATAATGCAGTGGATGTCCATCAATGACGGCGATAGGCATAGCAGGCCTCTGACTTCACGGAGTGAGGGGCACTTTTTTACGCTAGTCGGCGGGTGGAGGATAGGTGCCAGGGTGATGGCACCTATTGTTTCGCGAGCATCAGTCGTAGATGACTTTCTTCTTCCACTCGGCGTCGGCTTCGACTTCTTTCATGCCTTCGGTCAATTCGCTGACTTCTTCTACCGCCTGTTGGCTGTTAGCCAGCACCGTGGAGTTGGCGCGGGCCAGTTGGCCTTCCAGTTGTTGCAACTGGGCGCTGTAGAGCACCGGCTCCGGCTGCTTGCGCAGGTACTGCACGCCACGTTCGAAAGCCAGTCGTGCCTGGCCTGGTTGGCCTTGCTGCAGCGCGTGCTGGCCGAGATTGTTGAAGAATTCGATGTGCAGCAGCACCAGGATATGGCGGATTTCCTTGATCCAGTGCTTGGCTTCGTTGGAGGGCAGGAAGCCATCCTGGGCCGCGCGCGTTACCTGGCCGTGCAGGGCTTCGAGCAGGAAACGCACGTCCTTGGCCTTGGCTTCGGTCTGGATCGGTGCCGGCGGGTTGTTTACCGGGATGGATTCGCCCTGGGCCACCAAGGTGTTCAGCTCGGTGATGCGCGCCTTGATCGGTGCACTGGTCTTGTTGAGATTCAACAACCGCTGGTTGACGTTGAGCTCCAGGCGGGTCAACAACAGTTTGAGCGCCGGCGTCATCAGTTGGCCTGGGAATGTTTCGGTGATCTCACCGCAACGGCGCAGGCGATCGTTAAGCTCGATCTGGGTGCGCTGCTTTTCCAGCTTGTTGTTTTCCACCACGTGGTTCATGTAGCCAATGGCGATCAGTATTGCGATCCCGGCTATTACCAGCAGGGTGATCATGAGTGGTGTCACCGGTGTGACCTCTTTATAGGGTTTGCAGTGGAGTGTAGTGACTGAGCCGGCTATCGGATAGGTCTGATCGACCAGTTGCCCAGGTAGTTTCTTCTATATAGATACGCGCTCCCTGCGTGAATGCACATTGCCATCATTTGCCAGGGCGAACTATAGCGTCTTGTCGGGTGCCAGAATATAGGCGTCAAGGTGCGGACAGGCAGAATGCCCGCAAGCGCCGGTAAACGCGGGCGAAGTCATTGATTTTAATAAATTTATCCTTGGGGGTTGACGACCTCCCAATCCATCCATAGAATGCGCGCCACTTAAAGCGTAAAGCACACAGCGAAACGCGATGAGTAGTGAATGTTGTACGTGTGTCCCCTTCGTCTAGTGGCCTAGGACACCGCCCTTTCACGGCGGTAACAGGGGTTCGAGTCCCCTAGGGGACGCCATATGCGGGAATAGCTCAGTTGGTAGAGCACGACCTTGCCAAGGTCGGGGTCGCGAGTTCGAGTCTCGTTTCCCGCTCCAATTTACAAACAGTGTGGCTTTAGGGCGGCACTGAGTGAAACCAGGACCCCATCCTCGGATGCGGCCTCTGGGCACTGAAGCACACACCATGTGTTTCAGTAGCGTGTCCCCTTCGTCTAGTGGCCTAGGACACCGCCCTTTCACGGCGGTAACAGGGGTTCGAGTCCCCTAGGGGACGCCATTTGCGGGAATAGCTCAGTTGGTAGAGCACGACCTTGCCAAGGTCGGGGTCGCGAGTTCGAGTCTCGTTTCCCGCTCCATTTTAAGCAGTGTGGCCTTCGGGCGGCGCTGAGTGAAACCAGGGCCTCATCTTCGGATTCGGCCTCTGGGCACTGAAATACACACCATGTGTTTCAGTAGCGTGTCCCCTTCGTCTAGTGGCCTAGGACACCGCCCTTTCACGGCGGTAACAGGGGTTCGAGTCCCCTAGGGGACGCCATTTGCGGGAATAGCTCAGTTGGTAGAGCACGACCTTGCCAAGGTCGGGGTCGCGAGTTCGAGTCTCGTTTCCCGCTCCATATTCAAGAAAAAAGCCACTCAATCGAGTGGCTTTTTTTTGCCTGGGATTTGAGCAACACCCTGAAGTGAGGGGCCAACGCCCGCCTGGCGGCGGGCGCGAACGCGGGTCAGAGCGTGGGCAGTTGGCCGATGCGGCCCATCATTTCGGTGACGATTTGCAAGTCCAGCAAGAACTGGTCGACCGTCTTGAACTCGTTGTCGGTATGCCCGGTGTATTTCACTTCCGGGCGCGCGAGGCCAAACTGTACACCGTTCGGCAGCTCGTGGACCGAGGTGGCGCCGGCCGAAGTACCGAATTTATGTTCCATGCCCAGGTTTTCGCTGGCGACCGCGAGCAAGGCCTTCACCCATTCACCTTCCGGGTTGCGGAACATCGGCTCGGCCACCGAGTAGGTGAAGTCCACGTTGACCTTGGTCTTCTTGTCCCAGGCGCTCAGTTTCTCGGCGATCTCAGCCTTGAGTTTCTCCGGGGATTTGCCCTTCGGCACCCGCAGGTTGACCGCCAGCTTGAAGGTGTTGTCGTCCAGCCCGACAAAGGTCAGCGACGTGGTCAGCGGCCCCATGAAATCATCGGAGAAGCCCACGCCCAATTTGCCACCCAGGTAATCCAGGCCCCAATTGTCGGACGCATACCGTGCAGCGTCGGTGATGTGGTTGTGCTTGAGGGCAATCTTGCCGTCGACGCTGTGGATCAGCTCCAGCATGCGCGCCACCGGGTTGATACCGGCCTCCGGCTCGGAGGAGTGCGCCGACACGCCGGTGACGGTCAGTTTGACATCCTTGCCCACGACCTTGGCGCTCACCTCAAAATCACCACCGTTGCGCTTGGCGTATGCCGTGCCGGCGTTTTGCAGGCTGGCTGCCAATTCGGCAGGTTTTTCGCTGACGAACGTGGCCACCGACGCCGACGGAATCTGGTTGGTGGCCATGCCGCCGGTCATTGCGATGATTTCTGCGCCTTTGCCTTCCCCTTTACGGCGCGGGAAAGTGGCCATGACGGTGCCATAACCTTTTTCGGCAATCACCACCGGATAGCCGCCGTCCAGCGCCAGGTTGTATTGCGGCGTCGGGTTGCGTTCGAAGTAGTAAGGGATTGCGTCGCCGGAGGTTTCTTCAGTGGTGTCCACCAGCAGCTTGAAATTACGCGCCAACGGCAGCTTTTCTTCCTTGATCACCTTCATGGCATACATCGCTACCACGATGCCGTTTTTATCATCCTCGGTGCCGCGGCCATACATGCGGTCGCCGATCAGCGTGACCTTGAAGGGATCGAGGTGGGTGCCGTCCTTCAATACCCAGTTTTCCGGTGTCACCGGCACCACGTCGGCGTGAGCGTGGATACCCACTACCTCGTCGCCGCTGCCTGCCAGGGAGATTTCATACACGCGGTTGTCGACGTTACGGAAATTCAGGTCAAAGCTCTCGGCCAGGGCCTGGATCTTGTCGGCAATCCGAATGAATTCCGGGTTCTTGTATTGCGGCACACCGTCCACGTTGAAGGTCGGGATTTCCACCAGTTCGCGCAGGGTGTCGAGGGCGGCTTTGCCGTACTTCACTCGGGTGTAAATGCCCAGCAAGCGATGGATGTCGTTCTGCTGGTCGGCGGTCAGGGCCTGGTTGTCGAGGAAGGCGCTGATGGCCGGGCCCACGTCAGCGGTTTTACCCAGGTCGCCCTTGGCCAGGGTGCTGAGGAAACCACGAAAATCGGTAACTGACGTTTCGTTGAAACCCTTCAGAATTGCCGTGCTTTGCTCCGGCGTAATGTTGGCAAAAACGGCGGAGCTCATCACCGAAAGGCTCGCCGCGAGCAAGGTCGCAGCTGCCAATTGCTTGAGGGGAAAGTGCATGGTTAGAGGCATTCCTTTGCAAAGGGAGAGTAGGGGGTTTCTGATCAATGTGTCAGAAACATTTCCACACACTAACACTGCAAAGGTGTGCCAGGGAGGCCAAAAAGAGGCTTATCTAAAAACTCGATAGCACCCTCGAATGCGCACGTTGCAGCGCTGTAACCTGCGGTTTAGAGGCGTCTCTGGGCGCAGCGCTCGAAGAATCGTCGCGGTTTAGTCCAGGCTGTACCGCACCGACAGCGCGCCCTTTTTTTCCGACAGGGCCAGGATAGTTACCTCACCCAGCTCGCCAAGTGTTTGCACATGGGTACCGCCGCAAGCGTAGGTGGGCAGCTCGCCGAAGCCCACCTCGCGGGTGCCGTCATCCAGGGCCATATGGCGCGGATAATCTGCGGCGATCCATTGGTTGATCCGCTGCTGGAGGGTCTCGGCGTCAATGGCTTGCGCGCTTTCGCCACGGATAAAAGTGATCTTGCCTTCGCCCGGCCAGTGGTGCGCCTTGATCGGCATCCAGCCCAGGGTTTCGCCGGCGTTGCCGATCAAATGTCCGGCGGAATGCAGGCGTGTGTGCAGGGTACGGCGTGGTTCATCGACCCGCGCGGTGATGGGACCCACAGCTACAGGTTGGTTGACATAGTGCACTACGCGATCAGCTTCCTGAGTGACGCGCAGGACCTGAGCATCACCGAGCCAGCCCGTGTCGAACGGCTGGCCACCGCCCTGGGGATGGAAAATCGTCGACTGTAAAATGACCGCAAACTGGTCGTCGCAGTGCGTGCAACTCAGTACTTCAAGCTCGGCACTGAGGTGATCGTGGGTGAAAAACAGGCGCTCGGTCATCTTCTACATCCGCATCAGGGTTCTGCGGGCAGTATAAATAGTGCTTGGATAGGTGATAATCCGCTCAAATATCAATGGACCTGTGCGTCATGAGCATCAATCTTCCGTTACCGCTGCTGGGGGAAATGGCGATTTTCGTCAAGGTGGTAGAGACCGGCAGCTTCTCCGGAGCGGCACGGCAATTGAGCGTTTCGCCCTCGGCGGTGAGTCGCAGTATTTCGCGCCTGGAAAAGGCCCTGGCTACCCGGTTGCTGCAACGCACCACGCGCAAACTGCGCTTGAGCGAAGGCGGTGAAGAGGTGTTCAAGCGCTGCCAGGAGATGGTCAGCGCAGCGCGTTCGGTGATGGAAATAAGTGGCCAATTCACCCATGAGGCCGAGGGGCTGGTGCGGGTCAGTGTGCCTAAGGCGGTGGGGCGGTTTGTGGTGCACCCACATATGCCGGAGTTTCTGCGGCGGTATCCCAAGGTGGATGTGCAGTTGATCCTAGAGGACCGGCAGGTAGACATGATCGATGACAATGTTGATCTGAGCATTCGCATCACCGACAGCCCGCCGCCGGGGCTGGTGGGGCGGCAGCTATTGCCGATTGAGCATTTGCTGTGTGCTACGCCGCAGTACCTGGCCAATCACGGTATGCCGGAGCATCCCCACGATTTGCTGGAACACAGCTGCATTTACCTTGGCGAAACCCCCGGCGACTCGCGTTGGAAATTCCGACAGGACGGTAAGGCAGTGACCGTCGGCGTGCACGGGCGTTATGCAGCGAATCACACCGGCGTGCGGCTGGATGCGGTGTTGCAACATGTGGGGATTGGCAGCCTGCCGTTCTTTACGGCGCGCCATGCGCTGGAGGAGGGGCGTTTGGTACAGGTGTTGCCAGGGTGGGATTTTATTGCGTCCTACCATGGCGAGGCGTGGTTGCTGCATTCGCCCACGCGCTACCTGCCGCCGAAGCTGCGGGTGTTTATTGATTATCTGGTGGAGTGTATGGCGAAGGAGCCGACATTGCGTCGGCCCTCTGGTACGGCTGGCTGATCAGTGCTTGCTCTGATCCTGGGGCATGGCCAGCAGTTGCTTTTCCTGGTTCCAGTCGAACGGCTCGTCGTTCTGTTCGGCCTCATAACGACGTTCTTCCAGAGCCTGGTACAGGTCCAGCTCTTCGTCGGGCATAAAATGCAGGCAATCGCCGCCGAAGAACCACAGCAGATCGCGTGGCACCAGGTGGGCAATTTGCGGGTAGCGCAGAATGACTTGGCTCATCAGGTCCTGGCCCAGGTATTGGCTTTCGATCGGGTCAATCGGCAGCAGGGCGCGCAGTTCGTCGAAGCGCTCCAGGAACAGGGTGTGGCTTTCCTCGGGCACCTGTTCGGCTTCGCCGACGGCAACCAGGATGCTGCGCAGGTGGTCGAGCAAGACGAGATGATCGGCAACGACGTTGGACACGAGATAAGTCCTCTAAAGCAAAAACGGGCGCGAGAGTATATAGCCCTCGCGCCCGTTTTTATATGACCGCTGGGATCAGCGGACTGTGCCCTCAGCCTGGGTCAGTTCTTCCTTGCTGAAATCATCCACGTCGATCACCTTGCGCCGCGCTGCTTCAGCGTCGCGCAACGTCTGCGCCTCGCCCGGTTGCAGCACGTTGGCATGCAGCGCGGCGTCGATGGCATGCTCGCCGGCCGTCGGTTTGACCTGGCCGCTTTTGAGCGCGGTGTGGAGTTTTTTCTGCAGCGGATGGCTGGCACCCAATAGGTCGTAGGCGTGTTGCAGGGCGCCGACCGGATCGTCCGCCGATTGTGGGCGGTAGCAGCCGGCCAGCAATTCTTCCAGTGTCGGGTCGCCTTTGGCGCGGCCGATGACGGCGGCCACCTCGGCATCCAGTGCATCGGACGGCCCGGTATGGCGACGGCCGAACGGGAACACAATCACCCGCAGCAGGCAGCCGAGCACCTTGTTCGGGAAGTTGCCCAGCAACTCATCCAGCGCACGTTCCGACTCGCCGAGGCTTTCTTCCATGGCCCAGGCGAACAGCGGTTCCAGGTGGTCCGGCGAATCCAGATCGTGATAGCGCTTGAGCGCCGCTGAAGCCAGGTACATATGGCTCAGTACATCCCCCAGGCGTGCCGACAGGCGTTCGCGGCGTTTCAGCTCGCCGCCCAGCAGCATCATGCTCAAGTCCGCAAGCAGGGCGAAGGCCGCAGCCTGGCGATTGAGTGCACGGAAATAACCCTGGCTCAAGCGGTTACCCGGCGCTTTCTCAAAGCGGCCAAAGCCCAAGTTCAGTACCAGGGTGCTCGCGGCGTTGCTCACGGCAAAACCGACGTGTTGCATCAGCAGGCCGTCAAATTCCTTCAGCGCCTGGTCATGGTCTTCGCGACCGGCCAGCGCCATTTCCTTGAGCACGAACGGATGGCAGCGGATGGCGCCCTGGCCAAAGATCATCAGGTTGCGCGAGAGGATATTCGCGCCCTCGACAGTGATGAAGATCGGCGCACCTTGCCAGCTACGGCCCAGGTAATTGTTGGGGCCCATGATGATGCCCTTGCCGCCGTGTACGTCCATCGCGTGGCTGATGCATTCACGGCCGCGCTCGGTGAGGTGGTACTTGAGGATTGCCGACAGCACTGAAGGTTTTTCCCCGAGGTCAACGGCATTGGCGGTGAGCATGCGCGCACTGTCCATCAGCCAGGCGTTGCCGCCGATACGGGCCAGGGCTTCCTGGATACCTTCGAAGGCGGAGAGTGGCACGTTGAATTGTTCGCGCACCTGGGCGTACTGGCCGGTCACCAGGCTGGTGAACTTGGCCGCGCCGGTGCCGACTGCCGGCAGGGAAATCGAACGGCCCACCGACAGGCAATTCATCAGCATCATCCAGCCCTTGCCGAGCATTTCCTGGCCGCCGATGAGGAATTCCAGGGGGATGAACACGTCCTTGCCGGAGTTGGGGCCGTTCATGAAGGCGGCGCCGAGCGGCAGGTGACGACGGCCGATTTCCACACCGGGGGTGTCGGTGGGAATCAGCGCCAGGCTGATACCCAGATCTTCCTCTTCACCCAACAGATGGTCCGGGTCATGGGCTTTGAAGGCCAGCCCGAGCAGGGTCGCGACCGGTCCCAGGGTGATGTAGCGTTTTTCCCAGTTCAGGCGCAGGCCGAGGGTTTCCTTGCCTTCCCATTCACCTTTGCAGATCACGCCAGTGTCAGGCATGGCGCCCGCATCGGAGCCGGCCAGTGGGCCGGTGAGGGCGAAGCACGGGATATCATCGCCGCGGGCCAGGCGTGGCAGGTAGTGGTTGCGTTGTTCATCGGTGCCGTAGTGCAGCAGCAGTTCGGCCGGGCCGAGGGAGTTTGGCACCATCACGGTGGAGGCGAGGTCGCCGCTGCGGGTGGCGAGTTTCATCGCCACCTGGGAGTGAGCGTAGGCTGAGAAACCCTTGCCGCCGTACTCCTTGGGAATGATAAGTGCGAAGAAACCGTGGGTCTTGATGTGCTCCCAGGCAGCCGGCGGCAAGTCCATGGCCTGGCCGATTTCCCAGTCGCTGACCATGGCGCAGAGTTCTTCGGTGGGGCCGTCGATGAAGGCTTGTTCCTCTTCGGTCAGCTGCACTTTGGGGTAGGCCAGCAACTTGTCCCAATCGGGGCGGCCGCTGAACAGCTCGCCGTCCCACCACACGGTGCCGGCGTCGATGGCATCGCGCTCGGTTTCGGACATGGGCGGAAGGACTTTCTGGAACCAGCTGAACAGTGGCTTGGTGAAATATTGGCGGCGCAGGTCCGGCAGCAGCAAGGGTGCGGCCACGACAGCGATCAACACCCAGAAGATCAGCAACAGCCAACCCGGTGCGTGGCTCCAGGCGCCCATCGCCAGCAGGTAGACGGCGACCACGCCCAAGGCGGGCAGGGGCGCGGTGCGGCGATGTGCCAGGTAGGCAACGCCGACCACCAGAACCAGTATCCACAACAACAGCATATTCAATCCTCCGTGAAACCAGGGGCGAAACCACCAGGGAGCTTAGTCGGCATCCGAGAAAGCGCGGTGATCAGGGTGTTACGAGATTTGGCCGATTCGTCGTTATCTCCACGGCCGACCTGTCGTTAGACTCCAGGCTTCCCTCGGAGACAGCGCTCATGGAAACGTACCTGAGTCCCAGCCGCTTCATCGATAGTGACCACCCTGCGGTGGTGGAGTTCGCCGAAAAACATCGCGGAACCCGTGCGGATTTAACTGACCAGGCAGTCAGTCTCTATTACGCCGTGCGTGATGCCGTGCGCTACAACCCCTACACCTTCAGCCGCGATCCAAACACCTTGAATGCCAGCTCTGCCTTGGCCACCCGTGAGAGCTACTGCGTGCCCAAGGCCACCTTGCTTGCTGCCTGCGCGCGCCACTGTGGGATCCCGGCGCGCATTGGCCTGGCGGATGTGCGCAATCACCTGTCGACCCCGCGCCTGCTTGCGTTGCTCAAGAGCGATGTGTTCGCCATGCACGGCTACACCGAGCTGTACTTGAACGGCCGCTGGGTCAAAGCCACGCCGGCATTCAATCAGCAATTGTGCGAAGTATTCGATGTTCCGCCGCTGGACTTCGACGGGCGCAACGACAGTGTGTTTCACGCGTTCAATCGCCAGGGCCAGCGCTCCATGGAGTACTTGGTGGACCACGGGCAATTTGCAGATGTGCCCGAGGAATTGTTCTTCACCCATATTCAGAAATGTTACCCGCACCTGTTTGTCGACGATAAGCCAAACCTGTTGGGCGACCTGCAGAGCGATTTAAGCCGCGGGTGAACCGGCGTATGCTGCTGCGTCCATCAAGCCATGTTCATCAACAATAAGGCGCGGTCATGCTGAAGATCTGGGGTCGTAAAAATTCATCAAACGTCAGGAAAGCACTGTGGTGCGCCGAGGAACTCGGCCTGGACTATGAGGCGATTGATGCGGGCGGGGCTTTTGGTGTGGTCGACACCCCGCAATACCGGGCGTTGAACCCCAATGGCCGGGTGCCGATGATTCAGGACGATGACTTTGTGTTGTGGGAATCCAACACCATCGTGCGTTATCTATGTGCTAAGCAAGCGTCGGAATTTTATCCGACCGATCTGCAAGCCCGAGCCAGCGCGGAGAAGTGGATGGACTGGACCACCTCGACCCTGGCCGAGCCGTTCAAGGCGGTGTTCTGGGGTGTCGTGCGTACCCCGGCGGAAAAACAGAACTGGGACAGCATCAATGCCGGGCGCCAAGCGTGTATCGATGCGCTCAAAACAGTCGACCAGGCCCTCGCCGAGCAGCCTTACCTGTCCGGCAGCGCCTTCGGCATGGGCGATATCCCCTTGGGCTGCTTCGCCTACGCCTGGTTCGAAATGCCCATTGAGCGCCCGGCAATGCCCCATCTTGAAGCCTGGTATCAGCGCCTGCAACAACGCCCGGCCTATCGCAAAGCGGTCATGACCGCGTTGACTTAATACTGACTATTAATACAGGTGACTGTACTTGTGCGGCGCGGGCAAGCACCATGCTTGTCATGCGCCGCCTTTGAACTACGTGGGCTGCGCGCTCATCTACTCTTTTCATTCCCTTCTTTGGTGCGTATTCCGATATGAGTTCCGCTCTGTCCATCCGGCAGCTAACCAAAACCTACGGCAACGGTTTCCAGGCCCTGAGTGGTATCGATCTGGATGTTGCCGAAGGTGACTTCTTCGCCTTGCTCGGCCCCAACGGTGCCGGCAAATCCACCACCATCGGCATCCTCTCCACCCTGGTCAACAAGACCAGCGGCACGGTGAATATCTTCGGCCATGACCTGGATAAATCCCCGGCGGCGCTCAAGCGCTCCATCGGTGTGGTGCCTCAGGAATTCAACTTCAACCAGTTCGAAAAGACCTTCGATATCGTTGTGACTCAGGCCGGTTACTACGGCATCCCGTCGAAAGTCGCCAAGGAACGCGCCGAGCAGTACCTGACCCAGCTCGGCCTGTGGGACAAGCGCGACGTGCCGTCCCGTTCATTGTCCGGCGGTATGAAGCGTCGCCTGATGATCGCTCGCGCCCTGGTGCATGAGCCACGCCTGCTGATCCTCGATGAGCCCACCGCTGGCGTGGATATCGAGTTGCGCCGTTCGATGTGGACCTTTCTCACCGAGCTGAACGAGAAGGGCATCACCATCATCCTCACCACCCATTACCTGGAAGAGGCTGAGCAGTTGTGCCGCAACATCGGCATCATTGACCACGGCACCATCGTCGAGAACACCAGCATGCGTAACCTGCTGGGCCAGTTGCATGTGGAAACTTTCCTGCTCGACCTGAAGAACAATCTGTCGGCGCCGCCGCAACTGCTGGGCTACCCAAGCCGGTTGTTGGACAGCCACACTCTGGAGGTCCAGGTCGACAAGGCCATGGGCATCACCGCGCTGTTCACGCAGTTGGCGACCCAGAACATCGAAGTGCTGAGCCTACGTAACAAAACCAATCGCCTTGAGGAGTTGTTCGTGTCCCTGGTGGAGAAAAATCTGACGAAGGTGGCGGTATGAGTTCCGAACTGCAACCCAACCTCGTCGCGCTGCAAACCATCGTTTACCGTGAAGTGAAGCGCTTTACCCGGATCTGGCCGCAGACCCTGCTACCGCCAGCGATCACCATGGTCCTGTACTTCGTGATCTTCGGTAACCTGATCGGCCGGCAGATCGGTGACATGGGTGGTTTCACCTATATGGAGTACATCGTGCCGGGCCTGATCATGATGTCGGTGATCACCAACTCCTACGGCAACGTGGTTTCAAGTTTCTTCGGCAGCAAGTTCCAGCGCTCGATTGAAGAACTGATGGTCTCGCCGGTGTCACCGCACACCATCCTGCTGGGCTACACCGCAGGCGGTGTGTTGCGTGGCTTGATGGTCGGGGTGATCGTGACGCTGTTGTCGCTGTTCTTCACTCACCTGCAGGTGCATCACCTCGGGGTCACCATTCTGGTGGTGGTGCTGACGGCGACGATCTTCTCGCTGCTGGGGTTCATCAACGCAGTGTTTGCACGCAACTTCGATGATATTTCGATCATCCCGACCTTTGTGCTGACGCCGCTGACCTACCTGGGCGGCGTGTTCTACTCCATCACCTTGCTGCCGCCGTTCTGGCAGACCGTGTCGCTGGCCAACCCGGTGTTGCACATGGTCAACGCCTTCCGTTACGGCATCCTGGGTGTGTCGGATATCAAGATCAGCGTGGCGATCACCTTCATGATCGTGGCGACCATCGTCTTGTATATCGGTTGCGCGAAGTTGCTGGTCAGTGGACGCGGGATGCGTACATAACTCACTGAATGCATGTGGGAAAGTGTGGGAAGGGGCTTGCCCCTCCCACATTGGGTTATGAGTGAGGCTTTTATCTCCCCAAGGCGAGTTCAATCAGTGCAGACAGTTCTTCAACCGCCAACGGTGCCGTCGAAAACAGAATCCGAAACACCGTCGGCGCCGCCAGCAAGTTGATCAGGCGGTCGACGCTGGGCGGGTTGTCATCCGGGTAGCGATCGACAATCGCCTGAAACTGCCCACTCAAGATGCTCACGCAATACCCAGGTGTCACGCTGCATTGCACGTCGCGCATCATGTTGCGCCCCGGTTCTGAACTCATTTCATCCAGATACTGCTCGGCCCAGGCTTGCAGGTCGCCGCGCAGACTGCCGGTGTTGGCCGGCTCGCTATCAGGCTGCATGCGCGCCAGGGCCACATCGGCCAGGAGAACGGAGAGGTCGCCCCAGCGTCGGTAGATGGTCGACGGCGTGACGCCTGCGCGAGTGGCAATCATCGGCACGGTGACGCTGGAGCGCTCGTGGGTTCCGAGCAGCTCACGCACGGCCGAATGAACGGATTCTTGTACCCGGGCACTACGGCCCCCCGGGCGGAGGCCTTCTTTAATCGCCATATTTACGACCTTAACACAAAGAATTTGCTTTAAGCGCTGACCAGTCGCACACTCCACAAAAGCAATATATTAGCTTTAGCGGAGCGTGCCGATGTCCAGTCCTATTTCCCACCGTTCCAGCCTGGTGTTTCTGGCGATCACCTTGCTGACATTCCTGGCCGCGTCCAGCGCGCCGACGCCGTTGTATCACCTGTATCAGCAAGGCCTGCATTTTTCTGCAGGTATGCTCACGCTGATCTTCGGTGTATACGCGCTGAGCCTGCTGGCGGCGCTGTTGACGGTGGGTTCGCTGTCGGACCACCTGGGGCGCAAGCCGGTGATTTTTGCTGCGCTGCTGCTGAATATGTTGGCGATGCTGCTGTTTATCAATGAAGACAGCGTGGCCTGGCTGATCGCGGCGCGTACATTACAGGGCTTTGCCACCGGCATGGCCACGGCGGTGCTGGGCGCGGCGCTGTTGGATACCGACCGCCAGCAAGGGCCATTGGTCAATAGTGTGGCACCGTTGCTGGGGATGGCGTGCGGGGCGATGGGTAGCAGTTTGCTGGTGGAGTTCGCGCCATTGCCGACGCAGTTGATCTACGCGGCGCTGCTGGCACTGATGTTGGTGCAGGCACTGTATGTGTGGCGCCTGCCGGAAACCGTCAGCCGTATTCCGGGTGCATGGGCATCGCTGCGGCCAACCCTGCATGTGCCGCCCCAGGCACGCCGGGCGCTGTGGTTGTCGTTGCCGGTGGATGTGGCGGTGTGGGCGATGGGTGGGTTCTATTTGTCCCTGGCGCCTTCGTTGGTGCGGGCGGCGACGGGATCCACGTCCAACCTCATCGGTGGCGGTCTGGTCGCGGTACTGACGTTGAGCGGGGCGCTGATGATCTTCACCTTGCGCAATCGCCCGGCCGACAAGGTGCTGCGCCTTGGCGCGGCATTGCTGGCAGTGGGGGTGGCGCTGATCCTGACGGCGGTACACAGCGCCAGCCTGTCGTTGTTTTTTATCGCCACTCTGATCGCCGGCAGCGGCTTCGGCGCAGGCTTTCTCGGGGCGTTGCGCAGCGTGGTGCCGCTGGCGTTGCCCCATGAGCGAGCCGGGTTGATGTCGGCGTTTTATGTGCTCAGTTATCTGGCGTTCTGCCTGCCGTCGTTGCTGGCGGGCAACCTGATCCGCAGTTACGGCCTGATCGTGACCACCGACGGCTACGGCGCGGCGCTGATCATATTGGCCCTGGCTGCACTGGTGGGGTTGCGGGTGCAGGACTCTTCACGCCAATCGAATATCTGCAAAATAGATAACAGTTAGAGATATTACCCGTTATATGGATATTCGATCGGGTTCTATGATGATCTCAACCTCATGCGAGGAAGAGGATTTTCATCATGACCTGCTCGAACACCATCAGCTACAAACCCCTCAGCCACCTGACCCGTCCCCGGGAAGTGATTCGCCAATTCACCCCCAACTGGTTCGCCGCAACGATGGGCACGGGGGTGCTGGCTCTGGCCCTGGCGCAATTGCCGGTCAACCTGCCCGTATTGCACACCATCGCTGAAGGCCTGTGGATGTTTACCATTGGGCTGTTCATCCTGTTCAGCGTCTTGTATGCCGCGCGCTGGGTGATGTTTTTCCACGAGGCGCGGCGGATCTTCGGGCATTCCACGGTTTCGATGTTTTTTGGCACGATTCCCATGGGGTTGGCGACGATTCTCAACGGTTTGCTGTTGTTCGGCCTGCCGCGCTGGGGCGTTGAGGTGATCCCGGTGGCCGAAGCCCTGTGGTGGCTGGACGTCGCGATGGCCCTGGCCTGCGGTGTATTGATCCCATTTATGATGTTCACCCGCCAGGAACACAGCATCGACCAGATGACCGCCGTGTGGCTGTTGCCGGTGGTCGCCGCCGAAGTCGCTGCGGCCAGCGGGGGCTTGCTGGCGCCGCATCTGGCGGACGCTCATTCGCAACTGGTGATGCTGGTGACCAGCTATGTGCTCTGGGCGTTTTCCCTGCCGGTGGCGTTCAGCATCCTGACCATCCTGATGTTGCGCATGGCCCTGCATAAATTGCCCCACGCCAGTATGGCCGCGTCGAGTTGGTTGGCGCTCGGCCCTATCGGCACCGGCGCCCTCGGCATGTTGCTGCTCGGTGGCGACGCACCCGCGATCTTCGCTGCCAATGGCTTGCCGGGTGTCGGCGAGATCGCCAACGGCATCGGCCTGATCGCGGGGGTAACCCTGTGGGGCTTCGGCTTGTGGTGGATGCTGATCGCGGTGCTGATCACCCTGCGTTACCTGCGCGCTGGCATCCCGTTTAACCTGGGCTGGTGGGGCTTTACCTTCCCCCTGGGCGTGTACGCCCTGGCCACGCTCAAGTTGGCGAATGTGCTGCATCTGACATTTTTCTACGTATTTGGCAGTGCGCTGGTGCTGGCATTGGCGCTGATGTGGCTGATCGTCGCCAGGCGCACCGTGCAGGGCGCCTATAAAGGTGAGCTTTTTGTTTCGCCATGTATTGCAGGGCTAGCGAATAAGTAAGCGGGATTAGGTAAAGTCGTGGCCTGATAAATAAAGGCCACGCAGGAACACGGACGATGAGCCACCCCTCGCAATTCACCTTGCTGCGCACGCGGCGCTTTCTGCCGTTTTTCATCACCCAGTTGCTGGGCGCCTTCAACGACAACATTTTCAAGCAATCGCTGATCCTGGCGATCCTCTACAAGCTCACCATCGACGGCGATCGCTCGATCTGGGTCAACCTGTGCGCCTTGCTGTTTATCCTGCCGTTCTTCCTGTTCTCGGCGCTGGCCGGGCAGTTTGGCGAGAAATTCAACAAGGATGCATTGATCCGCGCGATCAAGATCGGCGAGATCGTGATCATGGCCGTTGGCGCCACGGGCTTCCTGACTAACCACCTCGAATTGATGTTGCTGGCGCTGTTTGCCATGGGCACCCACTCGGCACTGTTTGGCCCGGTGAAGTACTCGATCATGCCCCAGGCCCTGCGCGACGATGAGTTGGTCGGCGGCAATGGCCTTGTGGAGATGGGCACGTTCCTGGCGATCCTGGCCGGCACCATTGGCGCCGGGATCATGATGTCGTCTACCCATTACGCGCCGATTGTGGCGGTGGCGATTGTCGGCGTGGCGGTGCTGGGTTACCTGGCCAGCCGCAGCATTCCACGGGCGGCGGCGTCTACCCCGCAACTGCGGCTGGACTGGAATATCTTCACCCAGTCCTGGGCCACGCTGCGCATGGGCCTGGGGCAGACGCCGGCGGTGTCGCGCTCCATTGTCGGCAACTCGTGGTTCTGGTTTGTCGGCGCGATCTACCTGACCCAGATCCCGGCCTACGCCAAGGAATGGTTGTACGGCGATGAAACCGTGGTGACCCTGATCCTCACGGTGTTCTCGGTGGGCATCGCCCTCGGCTCGATGCTTTGCGAAAAGCTCTCCGGGCGCAAGGTGGAAATCGGCCTGGTGCCGTTCGGTTCATTCGGCCTGACGGTGTTCGGCCTGCTGCTGTGGTGGCACTCTGGCGGCTTCCCGCAGAACGTGCAGGCCAATGACTGGCTGGCGGTGCTCGGTTACGGCCAAGCCTGGTGGGTGTTGATCGATATCCTCGGCCTCGGTGTGTTCGGCGGTTTTTATATCGTGCCGTTGTACGCGCTGATCCAGTCGCGCACCGCCGAGAACGAGCGTGCGCGGGTGATCGCCGCCAACAATATCCTCAACGCGTTGTTCATGGTGGTGTCGGCCATTGTGTCGATCCTGCTGCTGAGCGTGGCCAAGCTGTCGATCCCCGAGTTGTTCCTGGTGGTGTCGCTGCTCAACATCGCGGTCAACGCTTACATCTTCAAAATCGTCCCCGAGTTCACCATGCGTTTCATGATCTGGCTGCTCAGCCATTCCATGTACCGCGTGGAGCATAAAAGACTCGACCTGATCCCGGACGAAGGCGCGGCCTTGCTGGTGTGCAATCACGTGTCGTTTGTCGATGCGCTATTGATTGCAGGGTCCGTGCGTCGGCCGATTCGCTTTGTCATGTACTACAAGATCTACCGCCTGCCGGTGCTCAACTTCATCTTCCGCACCGCCGGGGCGATTCCGATTGCCGGGCGTCATGAAGATATCCAGATTTACGAAAAGGCCTTCACGCGAATTGCGCAGTATCTGAAGGAAGGTGAGTTGGTATGCATCTTCCCCGAAGGCAAGTTGACCGCTGATGGCGAGATGAACGAGTTCCGTGGCGGGGTGACGCGGATTCTGGAGGAGACGCCAGTGCCGGTGAATCCGATGGCGTTGCAGGGGTTGTGGGGGAGTTTCTTCAGTCGCGATCCGAACAAGGGGATTTTCCACCGCATCTGGTCGCGGGTGGTGTTGGTGGCCGGTGAGCCTGTTCGGGTAGAGGAGGCGACACCTGCGCAATTACAGGCTGTGGTTGGTGTTCTGCGTGGGAGTACAAGGTAGTTCTGCGCTGGATGTTGAGGCCTCATCGGGGGCAAGCCCCCTCCCACATTTGACCGAGTTGTTCTGACAAGCGCGGTCCAGTGTGGGAGGGGGCTTGCCCCCGATGGCGGTAGCGGCCTAAGTGCTGATTTTAAGCCCAACAAGCCCGCAGATAATCAACGCCACACTCGCCAACCTAAACAGCGCCATGGATTCCCCAAACAGGATAATCCCGGCAATCACAGTGCCCACGGCACCGACACCGGTCCAGATGGCATAGGCGGTGCCCAGTGGCAGCTCCTTCATGGCCAGCCCCAGCAGGCCAAGGCTGATGGCCATCGCCGCAATGGTCAGGGCGGTGGGCAGTGGCTTGCTGAACCCGTCGGTGTACTTCAGGCCCACGGCCCAGCCGACTTCAAACAACCCGGCAAAAAACAGAATGATCCAGGACATGATGACCTCGCTTATTCAGGCGGGGTCGTCCCCGGATTCAACGCTCGTTGGCGTCGCGAGGTCGTCCCCGCGAAGCCCGTAGAGTGCCGAAAACGGATCAGGCGATCAAGTTTGTGGGGTGTTCTCCAGGATACGACGGTCTTCCTTCTCGCTCATGCGACGGAAGTACGTCGACAGCAACGCCCCGGAAATATTGTGCCAGACACTGAACAGCGCACTCGGCACGGCAGCCAGCGGCGAGAAGTGCGCACTGGCCAGCGCGGCGCCCAGCCCGGAGTTCTGCATGCCCACTTCCAGTGCCAGCGACTTGCGTTGCGCCAAAGGCAACTTGAACAGGCGCCCGGTGAAGTAGCCCAGCAGGTAGCCGAAGCTGTTGTGCAGCATCACCACGGCCATGATCAACAGGCCCGATTCGGCGATCTTCGCCTGGCTGGCCGCAACCACCGCCGCGACGATGATCACGATGCTGACCACCGACACCAAGGGCAATACGTCCACCGCATGGCGAACCCGTTCGCCCAGTACGCGCTGGGCGACCACACCAAGCACGATCGGCAGCAGCACCACTTGCAGGATCGACCAGAACAACTCCATGAACGATACGGGCAGCCAGGCCGAGGCCAGCAGCCAGATCAGCGCTGGCGTGAGCAGCGGGGCGAGGAGGGTGGTGACGGCGGCGATGGCCACCGACAACGCCAGGTCGCCACGGGCCAGCCAGGTCATCACGTTGGACGAGGTGCCGCTTGGGCAGCAACCGACGAGGATCACGCCGACGGCAATTTCCGGCGGCAGGTGAAACACCTGGCACAGCAGCCAGGCCACGCCGGGCATGATCACAAAGTGCGCAACCACGCCGAGGGCCACACGCCAGGGGTGGCGAGCGACTTCGGCGAAGTCATCGAGTTTGAGGGTCAGCCCCATGCCGAACATCACCAGCCCCAGCAGCGGGACGATGGCGCTTTTCAGGCCGATGAACCAGCTCGGTTCGAGGAAGGCCAGCACGGCAAAAATCAACACCCAATAGGCGAAGGTATTGCCGACGAAGCGGCTCAAGGCGGCGAGTGCGCGCATGGCAGTGTCCTTGTTGTTAGATTCTTGAAGTACACATGCGATCAAATGTGGGAGGGGGGAAGGCCCCCGCCCACATTTTGATCTTCACATGGCTTAAATGCCCTGTGGAGTTTCTTCACCGCCCAGTGCTTCAACCAACGCCGGCAGGAACTCGCCGAAGGTCAGCATCATCAACGTAAAGCTCGCATCCAGTTGGCCCAGGGCTTCGTCGCCGCCGTCCTGTTCCGCCTGGTCTTGCAGCAGGTCTTCGAACTTCAGGCGCTTGACAGTCATCTTGTCGTCGAGCATGAAGGACAGCTTGTCCTGCCAGGCCAGCGACAGTTGAGTCACGACTTTGCCGGTGGTCAGGTGCAGTTGGATTTCTTCGCCAGTCAGGTCCTGGCGCTTGCAGCGCACGATGCCGCCGTCTTCGTGGGTGTCACGCAGCTCACATTCGTCGAGGACGAAAAAGTCATCGGCCGGTTTCTGGGTGGTGACCCAGTCGGTCATGATCGCGGTTGGTGCGGTTTTCACGGTGAGCGGACGTACTGGCAAGGTGCCGATCACTTCACGCAGGGTGGAGAGCAGGTCTTCGGCGCGTTTCGGGCTGGCCGAGTTGACCAGGATCAGGCCTTGTTTCGGCGCAATGGCGGCGAAGGTCGACGAGCGACGGATAAATGCGCGGGGCAGGAAGGCCTGGATGATTTCATCCTTGATCTGATCGCGTTCCTTCTTATAGACCTTGCGCATCTGCTCGGCCTCGATCTCTTCAACTTTCTCTTTAAGCGCGTCACGCACTACGCTGCCCGGCAGGATGCGTTCTTCCTTGCGCGCGGCAATCAGCAGGAAATCTCCGCTGATGTGAACCAGGGGAGCGTCTTCACCTTTACCAAAAGGCGCGACGAAACCGTAAGTGGTCAACTCCTGGCTTGCACAAGGGCGCGCCAGTTTGGTGGCCATTGCAGTTTCCAACGCCTCGGCATCAACAGGCAGATCTTGGGTCAGGCGATAGATAAGCAGGTTCTTGAACCACATGGGGTGAGTCTCTCCTTTATACAAAGGGGGGCATTATTCTCTTGATAGCGCCCCAGGCCAACCCTGCCTAAGCCATTGGAAGGCCTCAAAAAAAAGATTTAAGAAAGTGCTTGCCAGACCATAGGTCGCTCCGTAGAATGCGCGCCACACCGAGACGAAGGGTGATTAGCTCAGCTGGGAGAGCATCTGCCTTACAAGCAGAGGGTCGGCGGTTCGATCCCGTCATCACCCACCATTCGCTTCATGTGTTACGCGCAGCGGTAGTTCAGTCGGTTAGAATACCGGCCTGTCACGCCGGGGGTCGCGGGTTCGAGTCCCGTCCGCTGCGCCATATTCGGTAACCTGGAATGCTGAACGCCAGGTCACCACGGAAAGCCCGCTCATTGAGCGGGTTTTTTTTGCCCGAAATATGGCGAAAAATCGTGCGGTGAACTTTTTTTAAATAAATTGCATTTAAATCAAGACATTACGATTTTTTGGTGTATGATGCGCCCACACCGAAACGAAGGGTGATTAGCTCAGCTGGGAGAGCATCTGCCTTACAAGCAGAGGGTCGGCGGTTCGATCCCGTCATCACCCACCATTCGCTTCATGTGTTACGCGCAGCGGTAGTTCAGTCGGTTAGAATACCGGCCTGTCACGCCGGGGGTCGCGGGTTCGAGTCCCGTCCGCTGCGCCATATTCGGTAACCTGGAACACTGAACGCCAGGTCACCACAAGAAGCCCGCTCAATGAGCGGGCTTTTTTTTGCCTGCGATTTATACCGTTGGTTTTTTCTTGCGTGGCTGGCGGCGCGTCGCCATGTGATCAAAGAAAAAAGAGGCGGTACCGAACACGGCGATCAAGGTCAGTAAGAGCATGCCAAGGGTCGAGCTTTCCACGGTTATTTCCGACGTGACGGGGTAAGCCTTCACCGTAGAGGTGGGACGCAAACAGCTCAATAGACCCGACGCATTCTTTACGGCGTCGGGCCCATTGCTACGCACTTTTTACGGCGCGTTCCGGCTGTGACGATAGTCGCTGACGGCCTCATACACCGCCTTGCGCAAGCGGTTGATGCCGCCGATAGGGCGGTGCTCCGCCACGCCAAACCAGGGGTTGAATGACTGGTTGTCACAGGCCAGGTTCAGCTCAGGCGTATCGAAATCCTGGGCTGGGATCCTCACCTTGGCCACGCTTTCATACGGCGCGTCGCTTTCCTTCCATTCGATGCTGGTGTCTTCGATCGGCATGAATTTCTGTGGGTTCTGCCGCTGGATCTGCAACACGAAACAGGCCGGCATGCGGTCGGTGGACAATTGCTGGCTCAGGGCGCTGCGCAGGAAGTTCGGCAGGTCCTGGTTCTGCTTGGGCAGCGCGTATTCCGGGCAGCTTTGCGGGTCGGGTGCGACGCGGAACTTGGCGTTGGCCGCGCCGAACTTGTAGGGCGATACGGAAAAGTACGTGGTCTGCGTCGGGCTGGCCGGTGCGGGCGCCAGGGTTGCCAGGGCGATAAACAGATGGCGCACTTGCCAACTGCGCGGGTCGGCCTTGGGGAAGAACGCCAGGACTTTCTTGCCATCGGCCTGGGCACCGATGTTCTGCGCGTATTCCGCCACATCGCTGACGAAGAAGTTCGGATGGCTGAACATCACGAAGTCCTGTTCGGCACGGGTTTGCTGGTCGGCGAGCAACTGTTTGCCCGGCACATCAAGCAGCTTGATCGCCATGCCACGGGCATCACGAATGCTGTCGAACTGCGGGTAGGCGTTGCCGTTGGACAGCCGCATCAGCGCCTGCCAGGTCTTGCCCGGTTCGGCGAACACCCCCTGGCGCAACGCCGGGTCGAGGTCGGCGAGCACGCTGACTTCGGCCTTCACGCAACCGTGGGCCTTGGCGTGGGCATCACGCAGGTAGCGCGTGCCTTCGCGGTGCTGGTCGACGATGCGCACGGCGGTCTGGATGATGCCCTGGGTCATTGCCGCTTCACCCGGCGGGATCTGCTCATTGGGCGACACCGGTCCGCTGTGCTGCCAGGCGTACCAGGCGGTAGCGGCCAGCCAGCCGAGCAAGCCCAGGCCCATCAGCCACAGCAAGCTCTTGCCGAGGAATCTACCCATGCGCAGCCACAGGCGGGCGAGCAGGGACGGTTGGTCGTATCGAGATCGGATCATCATGGCAGTTGTTGCTCCAGCGGGCCGCCCAGCACTTTGAGGTATTCCAGCAGCGCCCAGCGTTCCTGCGGCAGCAGGCCGCGGCCGATGACGCCGTTGCCAAGAGCGCCGGCCCGGAATTCGTGGCCGCTGTTGTAGTTGCCGGTGATTTTGGTATCGAAGACAAAGGCATTCTTGAACGCCGTGGTCTCAAAGCCGAGATGGCGCGGGTCGTAATTGAAGGTGCCTTTATAGAAGGTGGTGCTGCGCTCGTCCTGGGGCGAGAGCAATTGGTAGATTGTCGGCACCGAACCGTTATGCAAAAACGGCGGCGTGGCCCACACGCCGGCCAGTGGGCGTGCCTTGTAGGCGCGCAGCTCGCGCACGCCAATCGGCAGGCCGTAGCCATCCATGCGCGGGCGCTCGGCCGGGGTGACACCGGCGGCGCGGTAGGCGTGGTCTTCGACAAAGGCAGTGACATAGGCCAGGCCCTTGGCCACAGACATATTTTTCGGGTCCAGGGGCTCGGTCGGTGTCGGGTGCAATTGGACATTCAGCTTGGCCAACTCCGCCGGGTCCCATTGCAGGGCGCTGAGGTCGTAGCGCTGGTCGGCGATGTTGCTGGCAGTGCCGGGGTCGGTGCCGATGTAGTCCACCGGCAGCATTTTCAGGGTTTGCACCGGGCGACCACTTTCCTGGCTGACAGTGGGCACGTGGCAGCCGGCGCAGTTCTCGGCGAACAGCGCTCGGCCTTGGGCGGCGAGCGGCTTGTCGACGGCGCCGAACAACTCCTCGGGCCAGGTAGGCGGTTTGAGGCGTTGCAGGGTTTCTTCGATCAGGTTGAGGTCGCGCACGCGTACGCTGGACGGATAACGTGCATCGCCTTGAAGGGGCTGGCCCGCGCCATCGAAAAACGTCAGGGTCGCCCCCACGCCGAGGGCTTCGCCGATATTGCGTGCCATAGGCTGCTGGGCCGAGCCGTTCCATTGCACCCAGTCGAAGGTCCAGATGTCCCACAGTTGCGGGTAGTCCACCGGTGCGTTGGCGACGCGATAATTTTCCGGGGAAATGGCATCGCCAAAGCTGGCGTTGGCGATGCGGCCAAACGCATCGGTACGCCCTGGGCCTTCTTCGGTGGGGTAAAGGCCACGGTGGGTGTCGTTCCAGGCGACCTTGAGGAATTGGTTCAGCGACTGCTTGAAGTCCTGGCGCAGCTGGCTGTGCTCGGCCTCGTAGCGATCGCCCAGCACTTGGCGGGCGAAGCGCTCAAATTTCCATGGGTTGTAATAGGTCGCGGCCAGGCTGGCGACCAGGGCCTGGCCGAAGCTGCCGCCGCGCAAGGTGGGCACGCTGGATGGCAGCACATGTTGCGCCGAGCCGCCGTCGATCCGCAGAGCCTGGCCCTTGAAGTGCAATTCGCCGGTGTGGCAGGCGGCGCAGGTGATATCCAGGTACTCAACGTTGCTGCCAGCGTTTTTATGGCGGGCAAACCCTACGGGCAGGTTGCCGGGGTTTTGTGTGGTGGGCACTTGCTTGGGATCCACCAGGAAGCCGAAGCGCGCCAGGTATTGCGGCGTGGCAAAGCGTCCCTCGGCGAACGGTAGCTCCAGGGCGGTGAACCAGTCGTAATGCAGGCCTTTTACCTGGGTGCCCTGGGGCGTGAAGTAATAGGTCTGGCGGTCGGCGGCACTCCACTGGTCCTGGTAATGCACCTGCTCCACAGGCACGTAGTCCGGTAGCTTGGGGTTGACGGTGTAATAGATCACCACGGCCAGCAACAGGACCAGAAGGGTGAATATCAGGAGTAAAACACGGGAAAAAATGCGCAAGATAACTATCCTTGTCGAGTTGTCGCGTTGTTATGCCACTACGGCACAAGTGCGGCAAGTGGCCATGAGCCCGTTGGCAGGCGGTCCCGCGATCCTTCGCGGGTGCTCATCATGAATGAAAATGCTTTTAAACACGTGAACTTATCGGAAGTTTCCTGCTCACATGCCGGTAGCCATTGGTCGTGGCCGCCTGATAAGCTCGCGACTTTATTCGAATGCCCTATTGGCGCATGAACAAGGAAATAGCATGAAACAGCATCGGTTGGCGGCGGCGGTGGCCCTGGTTAGCCTGGTACTTGCGGGTTGTGATTCGCAGACCAGCGTAGAGCTGAAAACCCCGGCGCAGAAAGCTTCCTACGGCATCGGCCTGAACATGGGCAAAAGCCTTGCTCAAGAAGGCATGGATGATCTGGATTCCAAAGCAGTAGCCCAGGGCATCGAAGATGCCGTCGGCAAGAAAGAGCAGAAGCTCAAAGACGACGAACTGGTAGAAGCGTTCGCCGCACTGCAAAAGCGTGCTGAAGAACGCATGACCAAAATGAGCGAAGAGTCGGCTACCGCCGGCAAGAAATTCCTCGAAGACAACGCCAAGAAAGACGGCGTCGTTACCACCGCTTCCGGTCTGCAGTACAAGATCACCAAGAAAGCCGATGGCGCCCAGCCTAAGCCGACTGACGTGGTGACTGTTCACTACACCGGTAAACTCACCAACGGCACCACTTTTGACAGCTCCGTGGATCGCGGTAGCCCGATTGACCTGCCGGTCAGCGGTGTGATCCCGGGTTGGGTCGAAGGCCTGCAACTGATGCACGTCGGCGAGAAGGTCGAGTTGTACATCCCATCCGACCTGGCCTACGGCGCCCAGAGCCCGAGCCCGGCGATTCCAGCCAACTCCGTGCTGGTTTTCGACCTGGAACTGCTGGCCATCAAGGACCCAGCCAAGGCTGAAGCCCCTGACGCACCAGCCGCCAAGAAGTAACAGGCGCCTGAACACACAACGCCCCGTCTCGACGGGGCGTTGTTGTATCTGAAGCTTGCACATTGCGGTTCGGGCAAATCCAAACGAACGTCCCCGGGCGGTAACAGTCTGATATAAGAGTTACGCACGACTAGCCGCACGCAATCGCCAAGTCAATGAAATCTTGGGTTTTTTTGATGTGCGCAAAAAACGCCCGATCTGACTGCAGGCCTTGTAAACCGTGGCTTTCAGCCAGTAAAACAGGCTCTGTTCACAAGGTTATCCACAATTTGTGTGGATAACCTTTCTGTTTGATGGAACTGGAGTGACAGATGAAACCACCCTTCAATTTCACCCGCTTCCTGCCCATGGCTGCACGCTTGCTGGGCCGTGGGCGTCTGCCGACCCTGCTGTTCGCGGTCGCCGCCAAGGGGTCGAGCCAAGGCAATCGCCTGGGCAAGCTCAAGGGCGATTTCAAGTTGCTCCAATCTCTGTGTCTGGCCTACTGGCGGGGCGAGTATCGAGCCATCAGCCCCAAAGCGCTGATCTCGGTGGTGGCGGGGCTGATGTATTTTCTGAGCCCGATTGACGCGATCCCGGACTTTATCCCGATGTTCGGCATGCTCGATGACATCGCCGTACTTGCGTGGGTCATGAAGGCCCTGGAGGGCGAACTGAGCGCTTTTCGCGCCTGGCGTGACGCGCAGCGCCCGGAAAAACTTGCGGTGGTTGAGCGCCTGCCTGCGACGCCCGCGTTGCTGGCCAAGGAAAACCCGCAAAAAAACGGATGAGGTGGCTATCCCCTGCGACCTTTGTGGCTGTTAGGATTACACTCCTAAGGAAAGAACTTACTCAGTAAGTGCAGTTATCCTACGGGGCAGTCATGGATATTCAGATAATTTCACGCGATGGCGAACCGGAATACGCGGTGTTGCCATGGGATCAGTACCAGGCGCTGCTAAAAGCTGCCGGTCAGCAACAACCTTCACCGACTCCTCCTCCTACTGTCCAAGCCGCACCTGACCAGGACTTGCGTGTGCTCGCAGACCTGCGCGGCTTGCGTGAAGCCAAGGGGCTGGCCATTGAAACCCTGGCCCGCACCGTGGGCATCAGCCCGTCGTATCTCGGATTGATCGAAAGTGGTGAACGCCAGCCGGATGCCGCGATCCGCCGCAGCCTGGCTTGGGAATTGGGCGTTGCAGGTTGGAGGGATGAATCTTGAGCCTACGTATCAGTCGTCAACACTGGGATGGGTTGCTTAACGAACTGGACCAGGCGCGCCGCCAGCGCCATCTGTTGACCTACCGCGCGCTGCTGGAGCGCCTGCAATTTCCGACGCCGGCGATGCAAACCCTGGCCGCGGCCCTGGAGCACCTGGCCGCGTTGGACGCCAAGGCCGAGCAACCGCTGCGCAGCTCCCTGGTGATCAGCCAGGGCGCCAGCCGCCTGCCGCGTACCGGTTTCTTTGAGTGCGTGGAGCGCCTTGGGCGCTTCAGCGGACCCTCCGATGGCGTGGCCGCTGCGTCCTGGCACGCCTCTGAAGTGGTGCGGGTGTTTGAATACGAGTACCCGGAGTCTGCCGAGGCTTAGAGCGCCTGGGGCAGCACGTCCATGCTGTCGATCACATGGATGCTGTAACCGGCCACATCCTTGGCATGGTGCTTGGCCTGCGACGCCAATTCCGCCAACTGGCTGGCATCGAGTTGTCCACAGGCCTGTGGATACAAATGCACCACCCCAATCGACAACGACAGCAGCGCAAACTCCTGGCGCACGCCCTGACGGTTCAGTGCCACGAAACAACCGGCTTCCAGATGCTCCGCGCGGTAGAAACGCCGGCATTGGGTATGGAAGTCATCCAGCAACTGGTTGAGCCGCTTGCGCCAGTCCTGTGGCCCGAGCACCAGCAAAAAGTCATCGCCGCCGATATGCCCGACAAAGTCGCGGCTCGGGTCGACCCGGTCGTTCAGGCACTGCGCCAGGCACAGCAACACCTCGTCCCCACGGCCATAGCCGTAGATGTCATTGAACGGTTTGAAGCTGTCGATATCCACGTAGCAGATCACTGATTCACGCTGTTGCTGCAACAGCCGCGTGAGGCACTGCTGGATCGGTACGTTGCCGGGCAGCAGGGTCAGCGGGTTGGCGTAGCGGGCCTGCTGGATCTTCAGTTCGGTGATCAACTTGAGCACATCGATCACCCGACCCAGGCCCAGGTAATCGCCATTGAGCGTGATGATGAAGTCCTCTTCGATGCGTTGCCGTGCGCGGCTGGTCAGCAAACGGCTGACCTGCTGCAGTGACTGGCTCAGCTCAACCGCCAGAAAATCGGTGCTCATCAAGCGGCTGATGGGTTTGCGGGCGAAGAGATCGGTGGCAAACGGCTTGAGCAGCGCGTCGGACAGCGAATGCCGGTGGACGATACCCACGGGGTGTCCGCGCTCATCCAGCACCGCCAGGGAATTAAGGTTGGCCTGGCGGCGGAATGCCTCCAGCACCTTGGCCGTGGCGGTGTCCTGGTCCACCGCTGGTTGCTCGTTGAGCAGGGCGCTGAGGTCGCTGCCTTCATCGTTGAGCACCACCGTGGATTGGTCCGGTTTGGGCAGCATCAGCCGTGCTTCCTGCGGCGGTTGTTCTTGTGGGCGGCAGAGCAGGTAACCCTGGACCAGATCGACACCCATCTCCGTTAACACCGCCAGTTCTTCCGGCAGTTCGATACCTTCGGCGATGACTTGGGCACGGGACGCCCTGGCGATTTGCAGGATCGAGCCGACAAACTCGCGCTTGAGCGCATCCTGGTGGATACCGTCGATAAAGTGCCGGTCGATCTTCACGTAGTCCGGGCGCAGCTCCGACCACAAGCGCAGGCTGGAATAGCCGGCACCCAGATCATCCAGAGCGATTGAAAAGCCCATGTTGCGGTAATGGTGCAGGGCGGTTTGCAGTAGGTCGAAATCGTCGGTGGGGGTTTGCTCGGTGAGTTCGATCACCACTTGGCTCGGCGCAATACCGAAGTCGCGCAGCAGTTGCAGGGTGCGTCCCGGTTGGTGCGCCGTTTCCATCAAGGATTCTGGCGAGATATTCAGGAACAGCTTGCCCGGCAGCTTTTGATCACTGAAGCGGCGGCATGCGCTTTCGCGGCAGGCCATTTCCAATTCGCTGAGGCGCCCGGCCTGGCCGGCCACCGAGAACAGGGCGACGGGGGAGTGCAGCGGGCTGTTGGACGGCCCGCGGCTAAGGGCTTCGTAGCCGAGGATGCGCCGTTCAGACAGGCAGATGATCGGTTGGAACAGGCTGTGCAAACTGCGTTGAGCCAGGATAGAGCCCAATGCATTCAGCTGTTCGGTCATGGTCATGGCGATCTCGATCGAAAAAAAAGGACCGCAGGCGATGAGCCTGCGGTCCTTCATTTCACGACAGAATGATGTCTATATGATGACACTCCGGAGAGCGATCACATTAAATCGCCATCATTTACTGCTTGGCCACCTGTTTGGTGATTTTCAGGTAGTCCAGCAGGATCCGGCCTGTCTCGGCCAGGTAAGCGTCGTCTTCCGGTTTGGTTTTATCCGCTTCGGTCGGCAGCGCGTCTTCGTCTTCTTTCTTCAGCTCCTTGAGTGGTTCTTCGCCCTTGGCCTTGCGGCGGACGTTTTCCAGCACAAGTTGCTTGTTTTCGATGTCGCTGTGCTGCGCGCGACGGTCCACTTCGTTGAGGCTGACGGTTTTTTCTTCCATCAACTTCTTGGCCAGGGCCAGCTTGTCGCGGATAAACACGAACTCGGCATCCTTGGCGGAGCGGGTGTCGTGGTCAGCCTTCAACTGCGTCAGGAACGGCTTGAATGGATCCGAAGCAGGCTTGATCGCAGGACGGATGGTGTCCCACGGCATGGCTTCCGGCAGGGCGCTTTCGCCGATTTCCTTGGTGTCGATGATCGACGGGAAATCGATGTCCGGCAGTACGCCCTGGTGCTGGGTGCTCTGCCCGGAAACCCGGTAGAACTTGGCCAGCGTCAGCTTGAGTTCGCCATGGTTCAGCGGCTGGATCGTCTGCACGGTGCCTTTGCCGAAGGTCTGGCCGCCGATGATCAGCGCACGGTGATAGTCCTGCATGGCGCCGGCGAAAATCTCCGAAGCCGAGGCTGAGAGGCGGTTGACCAGCAACGCCATCGGACCTTTGTAGAAGGCGCCCGGGTTCTCGTCTTCGAGCACGTCGACACGGCCGTCAGCATTGCGCACCAACACGGTCGGACCTTTGTCGATGAACAGACTGGTCAGCTCGGTGGCTTCCTGCAGGGAACCGCCGCCGTTGTTGCGCAGGTCGATGACCACGCCGTCGACTTTTTCTTTCTGCAGTTCCGTGAGGATTTTCTTCACGTCGCGGGTGGTGGACTTGTAGTCCGGATCGCCAGCTCGGAAGGCTTTGAAGTCGAGGTAGAAGGCCGGGATTTCGATGACGCCCAGTTTGTAGTCCTTGCCATCCTGCTTGAGGTTGAGGACTTTCTTCTGCACGGCCTGGTCTTCGAGCTTCACCGCTTCACGGGTGATGGACACGATCTTGCTGGTCTGGTCGTTTGGCGCATTGGTGTGCGGAATCACTTCCAGGCGCACCACGCTGCCTTTCGGCCCGCGGATCAGCTTGACCACTTCGTCCAGGCGCCAGCCGACCACATCGACCATCTCTTTGTCGGCCTGGGCCACACCGATGATCTTGTCCGCCGGAGCGACCTGCTTGGTCTTGTCTGCCGGACCGGCCGGCACCAGACGCACGATCTTCACCTGGTCATTGTCGCTTTGCAGGACGGCGCCGATGCCTTCCAACGACAGACTCATATTGATATCGAAATTTTCCGCGTTATCTGGCGACAGATAATTGGTGTGCGGGTCGTAGGACATTGCGAAGGTGTTGATGTAAGCCTGGAAGATATCTTCGGCACGGGTCTGGTCCAGACGCGCCAGTTGATTCTTGTAGCGCTTGGTCAACAGCTCCTGAATGGCCTTGGGGTCTTTGCCGGCGATCTTCAGGCGCAGCACTTCGTCCTTGACGCGTTTGCGCCACAGGTCGTCGAGGGCGGCGGTGCTGGTCAGCCAAGGCGCGTCCTTACGGTCCACCAGAAGGGTTTCCTTCTGGGTGAAGTCGAGTTTGTCGGTACCTTTGTTCAGCTCAGCCAAGGCGAAGTCCAGACGCGCTTTGACGCGGTCCAGGTAACGCTTGTAGATGGTGAAGCCGGGCTGCAGGTCGCCGCTCTTGAGGAAGTCGTCGAACTGCATCTTCCACTTGTCGAACTCAGCGATATCGCTGGCCAGAAAGTAGCTGCGCGACGGATCCAGCAGCTTGAGGTAGCTGTCATAGATGATCACCGAGCGAGCGTCGTCCAGCGGCGGCTTGCTGTAGTGATGGCGCTTGAGCAACTCGACCACGTTAAGGCTGGCAATCACCTCGTCGCGATCCGGTTGAAGGTTGTCCCAGCTGTTGGCTGCGAACGTATTGGTCGACATCGACGTGAAGCCGAGACCAATGAAAAGAGCGAGGGCGGTGCTGGGGAACAGATGCTTCATGCTGATTCGACGCGGGGGCAATTGATAACGCATATTAGGCCGTCTTTGAAGTTGCCGGTTCCATAGGGGCCGGTCGCATAATGCAAAAAGCCCGGCGCTACTGCTACGGGCTCAGTCCAGACTCACTATGGAGGCACTGTGAAAGCATTGCAAGGCGTTGAAGGTCATGTGGAGTGGTTGGACGAACCAAGTCCTACATGTGACGTAGGCCAAGTTCGCATTCGCGTGGCGGCTGCGGGTCTTAATCGCGCCGATTTATTACAGCGTGCCGGACTCTATCCGCCGCCGCCTGGCGCCAGCGCTGTGCTGGGCCTGGAATGTTCCGGCGTGATCAGTGAAGTGGGGCCAGGTTCTTCGTGGCAAGTGGGTGATCGCGTCTGTGCCCTGCTCGCCGGGGGTGGCATGGCCGAAGAAGTCGTGGTGGATGCGCGCCACGTGCTACCGGTGCCGGAAGGTTTGTCGTTGATTGAAGCGGCGGCCTTGCCCGAGGTGTACAGCACCGCCTGGCTCAATCTGTTCCAGCTGGCAGGCCTCAAGCCCGGCGAGAAAGTGCTGCTGCATGCCGGTGCCAGTGGCGTGGGCTCAGCGGCCATCCAGCTGTGCAAGGCGTTTGGCAGCCCGTGCTGGGTCAGCGTTGGCTCGGCGGAGCGCCTGGCTTATTGCGAGGAACTGGGCGCCCAGGGCGGCGTGGTCCGTACCGACGGGATCGAAGGGCTGCGCGACTTCGGGCCGTTCGATGTGATCCTCGACCCGGTGGGTGGCAACTATGCGGCGCTGGACCTCAAGCTGCTGGCGCTGGATGGACGCTGGGTGTTGATCGGTTTGATGGGCGGCCGCGAGGCGCAGATCGATTTGGCGCAGGTGCTGGGCAAGCGGGTGCAACTGCTCGGATCGACCTTGCGCAGCCGCAGTGATCAGTTCAAGGCTGACCTGTTCAGTGATCTGAGCCAGCATGTGTGGCCACTGTTTGGTGACGGGCGACTGAGCCCGCAATTGGCCAAGACGTACCCGATCAAGGATGCCGAGGCCGCGTTTGCCGAGTTGGCGACTAACCAGATCGCCGGGAAACTGGTGCTGGTAATTGACGAAAGCCTGGCCTGATCCCGGATTGGAATAGGGTCAATGTAGGAGGGGGCTTGCCCCCGATGACGGTGTTTCAGTGAAGAATGTTTCATCTGACGAACCGCGATCGGGGGAAAGCCCCCTCCCACATTTGGATCTCAGTTGAGTCAGACCCAATGGTGGATCGGCCAACCTGCCTTTTCAGCATGCTCGCGCAACACCGGGTCCGGATTCACCACCTGCGGGTGGTCCACCTTGAGCAGCAACGGTAGATCATTGCGCGAATCCGAATAAAAATAGGCCCCCTCCAGCGTTTCACCTTCCTGCTCCAACCACTCCAGCAACCGCGTGATCTTGCCTTCGCGATAGGTCAGTACACCGACGGTATGGCCGCTGTACACGCCATGGCTGACGTCCAGCTCAATGCCCAGTACCTCATCGATACCGATGCGCGCGGCAATCGGTTTCACCAGATGGGTGCCCGATGCCGAGATCACCAGAATCCGGTCGCCGTTGGCTCGGTGCCTGGCGATGGTCTTGGTGGCGTCGCTGTAGATCAACGGTTCAATCACGTCCTCCACCCACGGCTCGACCAGGTGATCAATCTCTTCCGGGCTACGGCCGATCATCGGCTCCAGGCTGAAGTCCATGAAGTCCTCCATGCGCAGCTTGCCCTGGCTGTAGGCCTCCATCAGTTCATTGTTCTTGCGCATGAACGACTCCGGGTCGACCCAGCCCAGGCGGCCCATCTGCTCGCTCCACAAGGTGGCGCAGTCGCCGTGGATCAAGGTCTCGTCCAGATCAAAAATTACCAATGCCATCCGTCACGCTCTCTTTGTAAATCGTTGCATCAGGCTACTTCACACAGCGCACTGGGGTCGATGGAAAGTGCCAGGCGCTGGCCGTCCGGGTGCAAATCGTCGGCCGAGCGGTTGAGCACGTCCACCACCAATTCCACGCCACGGGCTTCGATGCGGTAGCGGATGACGTTGCCCAGCAGGCTGTGGCTGCGCACCAGTGCATCCAGCTCGCCGCTGCGGCTGAGCTCGATGGCCTCGGGGCGAATTGCGATGCGCCCGCTGATCGGGCGTTGCAGCAACTGACTGGCCTTATCGGCATCCAGCAGGTTGTAGTTGCCGATAAAACCGGCGGCGAACACGTCGATCGGCGCCGTATAGAGGGTCTCGGCATCTCCGCTCTGCACGATCTTGCCCTGGTTCATCAGGAAGATGCGGTCGGACATGGTCAGGGCTTCTTCCTGGTCATGGGTCACGAAAATCGTGGTCAGCCCCAGCTCGCGCTGGATCTGACGGATCTGCTCACGCAGGTGCTTGCGAATCCGTGCGTCCAGCGCCGACAGCGGTTCGTCCAGCAGCAACAGGCGCGGGCGTGTGACCAGCGAACGGGCAAGGGCCACGCGCTGGCACTGGCCGCCCGACATCTGGTGCGGGTAACGCCCGGCCAGGTCCTTGAGCTCCACCAGTTGCAGGACTTCCTGCACGCGCTTGTGGCTGTCGTCGGCGTTGACCTTTTGCATGCGCAGGCCGAAGGCGACGTTCTGTTCCACGGTCATGTTGGGGAACAGCGCATAGCTCTGGAACACCATGCCGATGTTTCTTTTCTGCGGGCTCAGCGGGACGATGTCCTGGCCATCAAGCAGAATTTTCCCACTGTCCACCGAGGTCAGGCCGGCGATGCAGCGCAACAGGGTCGACTTGCCGCAGCCGGACGGGCCGAGCAGGGTGACGAACTCGCCCTTGGCAATTTCGCAGTTGATATCACTGAACACCGGGGTGCCGGCGTAGCCCTTTTGCAAATGTTGGACGCTGACGAAGCTCATTGGCTTTTGTCCTTGTTCAAGGTATTGGCGGCCCAGGTCAGCACCAGCACAAAGAAGAAATAGGAAATCACGACGGCACTGGTGAAGTGGCCGCTGCTGTTGCGCATGTTGTTGAGGTAGACCTGCAGGGTTTCGTAGCGGGTGCCCACCAGGATGTTGGCGAACACGAACTCACCGAACAGGAACGAAAACGACAGCAACAGCGCCACCATCAGACCTTTACGCAAGTTGGGCAGGACCACGAAGATTGCCGCCTGCCAAGTGCTGGCACCCAGCAGTTGCGAGGCGTCCATCAGGTCGCGCAGATTGATGGCTTGCAGGTTGTTGGTGATTGCCCGGTACATGAACGGCAGCGCCACGGTGAAGTAGCAGCCGATCAGAATCCACGGCGTGCCGACCATCGCCAACGGCCCGGAACCGTAGAGCTGCAGCAGGCCCACCGATGACACCACCGGCGGCACCGCGAAGGGCAGCAGGATCAGGATGTTCATCAACGCGTCGAGCTTGGGAAAGTGGTAATGCACCACGAACAGCAACGGCAGGATCAGCACCACCGACAGGATCAACGCGCCGACGCACACCAGCAACGATTGACCGAAGGCCATCAGAAAGCGCGGGTCGCTCCACAACTGCACGTACCACTTCACAGTGAAGCCAGCCGGCAGGATGGTCGCCGACCAGCTGCTGGCGATGGAGTAGACAAAGGTGCCCACCAGCGGCAACACCAGGATCGCAAACAGCAGGTACACCACTACACGGTGGTAGAGGGAGGCCGGGCCGGCTTCAGCGCGAGACATGGTAGCTCCTCTTGAGCAGCAGTTGATGGACCACCGTGACCAGGGTCATCAGCGCCACCAGCACCACGGCCAGGGCGCTGGCCATGTTCGGATCCAGGGACACATCGCCGGAAACCAGCCCTGCGATACGGATCGGCAGCACGTTGAAATTGCCGGTAGTCAAGGCGTAGACCGTGGCGTAGGCGCCCAGGGCATTGGCCAGCAGGATCACGAAGGTGCCCAGCAGCGCAGGCGTCAGCACCGGCAACCCGATATGCCGCCAGAACTGCCAGCCATTCGCACCGAGCAAGGCCGCCGACTCGCGCCAGTCTTCACGCAGCGCATCGAAGGCCGGGTACAGCAACAGCACGCCGAGGGGGATCTGGAAGTAGGTGTAGAGGATGATCAGCCCGGTCTTGGAATACAGGTTGAAGTCCTGAATGATCCCGGCCTGCTTGAGCATGAGCGTGATGCTGCCGTTGAACCCGAGCAAAATGATGAACGCGAACGCCAGGGGCACGCCGGCAAAGTTGCTGGTCATGTTGGCAAAGGCGGTGACGAAATTGCGCAGTGGCCCGTCGACGCGGCGTAGCGAATAACTGCCGAGGGTGGCGATCACGATGCCGAAAATGCTGGAGTAGAAACTGATCTCCAGGCTGAACTGGATCGCTTGCCGGTAGAACTTCGAGCTGAAGATGCGGGTGAAGTTTTCCAGGCCCCAGCCGGCTTCTTCGGTCTGCAGGCTGTTGATCAGTACCCACACCAGCGGGGCGATCTCGAACACGATAAAGAACAGTGCGAAGGGCACCAGGCATAGCAGGGCCAGCCATTTGCCTCGGGTCATTTCAACAGCTCCCGGCATACAGGTTTGTCGTGGGGCACGCCCAGCAGTTCGCAGACGGTGCCGCACAGGTCGGTCTGTTTCGGCGTAGCGTTGGCGTCCAGGCTGAAGGCGTCGCCAAGGACGAACAGCGGCACTTGCCGTTCTTCCGGCAGCAGGCCGTTGTGGGAGCGGTCGTTGTTCATGCCGTGGTCGGCGGTTACCAGTACCTGGTAGCCGGCGTCGATCCAGCCTTGCAGGTAATCAGCCAGGATGATGTCGGCCGAGCGCGCACTGTTGCGGTATTGCGCGCTGTCGAGGCCGTGCTTGTGGCCGGCGTCGTCGATGTTCATCGGGTGCACCAGCAGGAAGTCCGGCGAATGCTTGAGTCGCAGGCTTTCGGCGTCGGCGAACAGGTGGGAATCGGGGTAATGGTCATTCCAGTAGAAATGTCCGTGCTGGATCGCCAGCGCCTTGTCGTCGGTGTGACGATCACGGGCCGCGAGAAAGGGCGTTCGGTTATACAACTCGCTGACCCAATGGTAAGCCGCCGCCGCGGTGGTCAGGCCGGCGTCGGTGGCGTAATGGAAAATGCTGCGCTGGTTCGACAGGCGCGCGACCTGGTTGTGCACGATGCCGCTCTGGATCGGTGGCACGCCGGTGAGGATGCATTCATACAGTGGGCGGGACAGCGAGGGCAGTTCACATTCCAGCGTGTAAAGGGCTGCGCGTCCTGCGCCGACATAGGCCTGCAAGTGCCCCATGGCGTGCCTCGCGACCTCGAAGTTGAGGCCATCGAGCACGACAAGGATGACTTTGTGCTTCATGGGGGGAGACGCTCCGCAACAATAGACTTGACTCCATTTCCTGGAGGAACGAGGTCAAAACTGTGGGAGGGGGCAAACCCCCTCCCACATTGGATCTCCACAGTGTCTCTAATGTGGGTGATCGGCTTACTTCATCTCTACGATGACCTGCTCGTTCCACAGTTGCGGCAGCTTCTTGGAAGTTGCTTCCCAGGCATCGGCATCCTTGATCGGTTGCGGGTTGGCCTTGGTGTACTGTTCGCCCGGGATCAGGTTCTTGGCGATCTCGGCCGGCAGTTTCAGGTCGGTTTCCGCACGGATCGGCCGCGCATTGCCCTTGGCCAGGTTGAGTTGGCCGGCGTCGCTGAAAATGTACTCGCGGGTCAGCTTGGCGGCGTTCGGGTGCTTGGCGTATTTGTTGATGATGGTGGTGTAGCCGGATTTCACCGAGCCGTCCGAGGGGATCAGCACCACGTAATCATCCGGGTTGGCCATCTTGGCTTTGTAGCTCAGGCCGTTGAAGTCCCAGACGATGCCCACTTCGACTTCGCCTTTTTCCATGGTGGCGATGGTCGGGTTGGACAGGCCGAGTCGGCCTTGCTGGGCGATCTTGGTGAAGAACTGCAGGCCTGGCGCGATGTTCTTTTCATCGCCTTTGTTGGCAATGGCGGCAGCCAGCACGGCGTTGGACGCCTGCGCCGCGGTGCTGACGTCACCCACAGAGACTTTGTATTTGCCGGTTTGCAGGTCGGCCCAGCTGGTGGGGACTTCGGAACCGTGCAGCAGCTTCTTGTTGACGATAAACGCGATGGTGCCGGTGTAGGCCAGGGCCCAGTGACCGTCCTTGTCTTTTGCCCAATCCGGCACCGAGGCCCAGGTGGACGGTTTGTACGGCTGGGTCACTTCCTGCTTCACCGCAATCGGGCCGAACGCGGCGCCGACGTCGCCGATATCGGCGCTGGCATTGTCTTTTTCGGCCTTGAACTTGGCGATTTCCTGCGCCGAGCTCATATCGGTGTCGATGTGCTTGAGGCCGTAGGTCTTGGCCAGGTCTTCCCAGGTGCCTTTCCAGTTGGCCCAGTCATCGGGCATGCCGACGCTGTTGACGGCGCCTTCCGCTTTCGCGGCGGCTTCGAGAGTTTTTAGATCGGTATCAGCGGCCATGGCGGCGGTGCACATGGCAATGGAAGAGCCTAACAGTGATGCCAGGAAAAGCTGTTTCATCCGAAGCTCCTTTGGGCGTTTTCAACGCTGCGTTTTTATGAACGTTTGCGGTGGTGTTGGTCTAGGTCAGAGCAATACCTGAGCCAATCTAGGCTCGATGGATGACAGTTTCATGTCGATGTCGTTTTTAACCTGTCGATGTCGCTCAGCACAGACTGAGCGTAGACCATGCCCAAGTGCCCGCAGGCTCGGGACTTGGCCGATGTATTGCAAGACATGCGGCATGCACTTCAGGCGAGCTGTCATCTGTCGGTCATCTGCAATGCCTACGCTGGCACGCAGTCGCAAGGGCCCGATTGCGCAGTGTTTTATGCACCTGAACGGTGCTGGTCTAGTCCAGAAAGGTAACGTTGATGCGTGATGAGGCAATCAAGGCGGTGACCTCCATCGGCCTGGCGCTGCAAGAGCAGATCGATCATGGACTTTTGCCGCCCGCCAGCAAACTGCCCGCCGAGCGTAAGCTCAGCGAGTTGTTTGGTACCACCCGGATCACCGTGCGGGAAGCCTTGTTACAACTGGAGGCCCAAGGGCAGATTTATCGTGAGGAGCGCCGTGGCTGGTTCGTGTCCCCGCCGCGATTGGCCTACAACCTGATGCAGCGCAGCCACTTTCACGCAATGGTCAACGATCAGGGCCGCGTGGCCTCCACCGAAGTGATTTCTGCGCGGCTGCAACCGGCGTCGGCGGCGGTGTGTGCGTGGTTGCAACTGCCGGCCTTGTCCAGCGTGATTCAGATCTGCCGACACCGGCGGATCGATGGTCGTTTGGTGTTGTACGTGGAGCACTACCTGAACCCGCAGTATTTTCCGGGGATTCTTGAGTGTGACCTGAATCAGTCGATGACC
Source organism: Pseudomonas arvensis (assembly GCF_056688935.1). Taxonomy (NCBI): domain Bacteria; kingdom Pseudomonadati; phylum Pseudomonadota; class Gammaproteobacteria; order Pseudomonadales; family Pseudomonadaceae; genus Pseudomonas; species Pseudomonas arvensis. The sequence continues at coordinate 1,982,210 of NZ_CP162038.1, forward strand.
GAGTTGTATGCGCGCAAGTACGACTTGCATTACGGGCGGGTGCGCTTCGAGATTGTGCCGACATCACTGCCGATCGAAGCCGCCGCCGCATTGCGCGTGTCGGTGGGTAGCCCGGGCTTGAGGATTGCCCGGGTCAACTATGACCAGCACCAGCGGTTGATCGACTGCGACCTGGAGTTCTGGCGGCATGATGCGATTCATGTGGGCGTGGATGTCATGAGCTCAGCGTCTTGATCACCTGATCCACATTGGTTTCCAACTCAGTCACCGGGTCGGCGCCGTCGACATTCAGCACCAGCAGCTTCGAGCCACCTGCCGTGATGGCGGCTTTCACCGCCTCACTCGGCTGGCGATGGTGCAGCACCACGGCCACATCGTTGTCCTTCAATTGGGCACTGAGTGCCTGTAACGCCTCAGGCGTCCAATCGGCATCCGGCCGTGCATCGGTGCTAACCAGTTCCAGGTTCAGGCTACTGACCAGATACCCAAAGTGATCGCTCAAACTGACCACACTCAGGTTGTCCGCCTTGGCCAATCGGGCTTCGCTGTCGGCGGTGAGCTTGAGCAGGCGTTGCTTGAGCGCGGCCAGGTTGGCGTCGATCCTGGCCTTGGCGCTCGGTGCCAGACGGCTCAGGTCGGTCGATAGCACGTCGGCCATGCGCCCCAGATTGTTGCTCGATTGCCAGGGCTGGCTGTTCAGCCCATCGGCTACGCCAGGTTGCACGGCGATCCCCGGCAAGCCGCCGTCCACCGGGCGTGCGGCATCGACTTCGACAATCCGGATGTTGCTGCGCCGTGCCACGGGGTACAGCGGATCATCGGCCCACAATGAGCGAAGGCCAATAGCGGCATCGGCGTCCTGGGCCAGCGCGCTCAGTGCGGGGGCGCCACGGCCGGTGAAGTACGACACCTGGCGCGAGCCTGGCAGGTTGGCCGGGGCCGCGCGCTCAAGCTGCACGTCGGTGCCCTTGAGCAGCACCTCGGCCAGGCCGTAAGTGATGGGCAGTGAGGCCAGCACCTTGACCGGTCTGGCGGCATGGGCAGCCGGTTTTACTGCCTCGGCGGCCATCAGCGGCAGGGCGATTAAACAGGCGATGGCCAAGGCCAGAGGTTGAAGAACAGAGCGCATTATCCAAGGTTCCCTTTGAGGCTGGGCACGGTGCCGCGCGCGATGGCGGCAAGGGCGAAGGCGATACCGGCCATCAGGATGATCGCGGCACCGGAGGGGATCGGCAGGTCGAAGATGATCGGCAACAGGATCCCGCACAGGGTGCTGACGGTGGCGATCACTACCGAGATCCAGAAGAAGCCTTTGAGTGACTGGCTCAACAGGCGTGCGGCGGCGGCGGGAATCACCAGCAGGGCGCCGACCAGGATCGCGCCGATGACTTTGACTGCCGCGACGGTGATCAGCGTTACCAGGATCACGAACAGGTAGTCCAGGGTCTTCACCGCTACCCCGCGCACTGCCGCCAGTTGCGGGTTGAAACTGGCGAGCATGATGCGGTTGTACAGCGGCAACGCCAGGGCCATCACCAGCGAGCCGACAATCGCCAGCACCAGCAGGTCGTTACCGTTGACCGTCAACACCGAACCAAACAGCACGTTTTCCAGGATGTGCACGTTGATCTTGCCCGCCAGGATCAGCAGCAGGCTCGCGCCCAACGCCAGGGACACCGACAGGAATACGCCGATCAGGGTGTCCGGCGCCAGGCCGGTGCGGTTGCGCAGGTAATTGAGCAGGATGCCGAACAGCAGGCAGTAACCAAACAGGCTGCCGTAGGGACCGGTGTAGGGTTCGCCGAGCAGGATGCCCACGGCAACGCCGGTCAACGCGGCATGGCCAACTGCTTCGGAGAAAAACGCAAAGCGCTTGACCACCACCAGCGTGCCCAGGCCGCCGAGCACCGGGCCGATCAGCAAACCGGCGAGCAGGGCGTTGACCACAAAACCATAGGCCAATGCTTCGGGTAGATAACCGGATGAGGCCCAGCCCTGGACCATCAGGCGAAACGCTTCATAACTCATTGCGCCGGGCTCCGAGGGTGGGTGGAAAACAGGGTCAGCAGGCGGTCCGGGGTCAGTGCCTCTTTGGGGGTGGCATCAAACAGCACGCGGCGGTTCAGGCCGGTGACGCGGTCGGCCAGGCGGCCAACGGCTTCCAGGTCGTGCTCGATCCACAGCACGGTGATCCCGGCCAGCCGCCAGTCATTGAGCAGGCGCTCAAACACCTGGATACCGGCTTCATCGAGCGCCGACATCGGCTCATCCAGTACCAGCAACTGCGGCGCCGGAATCAGGCCCTGGGCCAGCAGCACGCGCTGGCGTTCACCGCCGGACAGTGCGCCCATGCGCCGCTTGCGTTTGTCCTGCATGCCAACCCGTTCCAGGGCCTCGCCAATCGCAGCGGCGTAATGTTTGGACAAACCCAGAAACGCCGGGCGCCGCTGGCACATGGCGGCCATGAAGTCATCCACGGTCATCGGCAAGCCCCGGTCGAATTCCAGCGCCTGAGGCACATAGCCGATGGTGCCTGGCGTTGTCGGCCAGGCCAGACTCAAGCGCCCTTGGTGCGGGGTTTGCCCCAGGAGAGTCTTGATCAGCGAGCTTTTGCCGCCGCCATTGGGGCCGACCAGCGCGTGGATGCTGCCCGGTTGCACCTGAAAACTCACGCCGTCGAGGATCACGGTGCGGCCCAGGGTCAGTGACACGTTGTCGAAGTCGAGTGTCGGGCCGACGTTGGCGACCCTTAGCTGTTCTGCCGCCGTCATGTGCCCGACTCCTGAATCGCCCGGACCACGGTGTTGAGGTTGCCGGTCATCTCCACTTCGTACTTATCGGCGCTGTATTCGCCGTAGGAAATGTGTGAAAGCGGGTAGAGCTTGACCCCGGATTCACGCTGGATGGTGTCGACGTAGGTGGACGGGAAATCCATCTCCGAGAAGATCACTTTCACATCCAGGGCGCGCAGTTCGTCGATGGTCTTCTTCAGTTGGCTGGGGCTGGGCTCAATGCCGTGGGCGGGCTCGACCACGGCGGTGACTTCCAGGCCAAATTCACGCAGCAGGTAGTCGTAGGCCGCATGCACCGTGGCAACGCGCAGGTCCGGGTTGGGCGCGCTGGTCAATTTGGCGAGGGCATCGGCGCGCATCTGGCGCAGGCGTTTGCCATAGGCACGGGCGTTCTGGGTGTAGGTCTTGGCGTTGTCCGGGTCGAGCTTGCCCAGCTCACGGGCGATGTTGTTGACCTGGGCAATCGAGGCGCTGATCGACAGGAAGGTGTGCGGGTTGACCACCTTGCCCGCACCGCGCGCGGCATTGCCGGTGGCGGCCAGCAATGGCACGTTGGCGTTGGCTTCGATCACCGCAATGTCCGGGCGCTCGCTGGTGGCGATCATGCGGTCGGCGAAGTCATCATGACCGACGCCATTGAGCACGATCACGTCCAGGGTGCCAATGCGCTTGATGTCTTCGGCACGCGGCTCGTAGGCATGGGGGTTGAAACCGGCGGGAATCAGCGGCACCACGTCGGCCTTGTCGCCGACGATATTGGCCACGTAGCTGTAATAAGGATGCAGGGTGATGCCGATACGCAGGCGTTTAGCCGCCTCGGCATTGGCCAGCGGGGCGAGCATCAGGCTCAGCAGACTGACCAGCAACAGGCGCAACAGGGGGGATGAAATAGACATGGGCAATCGGTCTTCTCGTTCAGTGACGGTGCTGGCGGGTAACGCCGGCGTCGAATTGCGCAACCACTTGCTGCCAGCCGGCTGCGATCAGCGCCTGGTCAGTGAGGTCGGAGGGGGTGGCCAGGTCGACGCGGCGATTGAGCCAGATGTCCGGCTCGGTGCCCTGAACGCGCATCAGCAGTGAACCGCTGGTGGTCGGCGCCTGGCTCAAGCCGAAGTAGGCCGCAGGCGCGAGTAACTGCCAGCGGTGATCGCCACGGCTGACCGAACTGGCATCCTGGGCGAACGGCGCGAAGCCTTCTTCGGCCAATTGCTCAGGCGTCGGCAGGGCGCTTTGTTCCTGCTGCAGCAGGTGGATTTCATCCAGGGTCACCCGCAGGTCGGCGTAGATGCCTTGTTCGGCGGCGTTCAGGTCGCGGCGGGCGTCCAGTTGGTGGCTGGGTACGGCGGTGACTTCCTGGGATTCGCCGTGCAGCGCCACCACCGTGCCGGCCACCGCGAGGATGATCAGGCACAGCAGTAGAACATAGAGGGTTTCGTGACCAGCACCGGCGGGGCGTACAACCTGTGTCGTACTCATTGGGGCTGGATATCCGCTTGGTCGATTTCGACGACATGGCCGGGGCCTGCGTCAAACAGCACGTAGAACTCGGCGGATGGCTTTTTGAAGGTCAGGGTCGAGTCCTGGCCGAGCTTGCCCGGTACCAGGATGGTCTCGTCGTAGCCGATCACATCCAGGGTCACGCCGGGGGCGCCGCTGCCGTCGGAAAAACCGCCCTTGCACTGGATCTGCTCGCCGGGGATTTCCTTGCATTCGCACATCGGGTTGTGGGCCAGCGCTACGGTACTGAAACCCGCGCACAGCAACAGCGCAGCGCGGGACAGGTGCTTGATCATCATGGTTTGACTCCTTGCTTGTTCAGCCAGGCGATGGTGGCAGGCGAGGCCTGGCTCAGCGGGATGGAACCCTGGTGCATCGTGCCGTCCCAGCCCTCCATGGTGACCCACAGCTCGGCGTCGGCTGGCGTGCGTTCCGGGACAGGCAGGGCGGCGCCCATGCGGTACGGTGTGCCGAAAAAGATCACCCCGGCCGCCCGCAGGCTGCGTGGCTTGCCGATGCGCAGGTAAGTGGCCTTGACCTGGTCGGCGCAGGTGTCGCACAGGGCAGCGTTGAAGAATTTCATTGGGCCGGCCGGGTCCGGTCTGGGGCCTTCATTGCGGAATTCGGCAAGGGTCAGGCTCCAGGGGCCGACCTTCACCTCGCCGGCCACCCGCTCGCCGATACCTGTGTCACCGCGAAACAGCGCGGCGTCGGCAAAATACTTGGGCATGAAGCCCAGGGGCACCAGCAACAGCAGCACATTGATATGGAAACGCCATTTCAGCCAGAAAGCCCGCAGGGGTGTCGGCGGTGTCGCTGCGACCTTGCTCATCAGTGGCTCTCCGAGGTTTCAGCCTGCAAGGCCGGGGTGGAAACAGACTTACGCTGGGTCTTGGCCTCGCGCTTGAGGGCATTGAGGGTGGCCAGGGCTGTGCGCTTGGTCCAGATCAGCAAGCCGCTCAAGACCATCATGCTCAGCACCAGGCCGAAGAACGCCCAGATCAGCTTGATCCACAGCCCGCCAAAGTCACCGGTGTGCAGCGGGCGCATGGATTCGGTGACGAACTCAAGCGCGGTACGGTCGGACAGGAGGTGCGAGACCGCGATTTCGCCGTTATAGGGGTTGAGTTGGGCGGTCTGGTACATCAGCGGGTACCAGCCGCGTCCGCCGATTTGCAAGTGGCTGTAGGCATTGAGCGGCAGTCGCACGAAGCTGGCATCCAGACCGGGGATGCGTTGGGTCGCGATTTCGATCGCTTCGTCCAGGGCAATCATGGGCGCTGGCACGCCGGGAGCGGACATTGGCACTTTCTCCCGTGCAATCACCGGCACCACCGGCTCGCTCGAAATCGAAATCTGGTTATCGAAGAGGATCGCCTGGATCAGGAACCAGGTCCCGGTGATGGAGATTACGGCAATGAACCAGATTGACCAGATGCCGCTCAGGCGATGGAAGTCGCCCCAGAAAATCCGAGCGCCGTGGCGGATCCGCAGGGTCGGCTTGAAAAAACCTTTCCAGAAACGCTTGTACACCACCAGCCCGGTGATCAACGACGCCAGCAGTGGCAGGCCCAGCAGCGACACGAGGTACCAGCCCCAGCTGAATCCGTTGGTAAACGGCACCAGCCACCAGCCGTGCAGGGCTCGGGTGAATTGGGGGAAGTCAAAGGAAGGGCTGATGCCCTGGACCGCTCCGGTGTACGGGTTGACGTAGGCCTCTACCGAACGGCCGTCGGGGTAGTTGAGGTTGACGGTCAGGGCAAAGTGGGACTCATCCGGTCGAGTAATGGAGCTGACGATCACTTGGGGGTCGGAGTGTTTGATCGCGCCGAGCAGTTGATCGTAGCTCAGCATTTCGGCATCAGACGACGGCTTGCTCGCCCGGATATCCGGGTTGGCCAGCCAGACGATTTCCTGGCTGACCACCGCCAGGGTGCCGGTGACGCAGACGATCAGTACAAAGAACCAGATGGGCAACGCCAGCCAGCTATGTACGAGAAACCAGAGTTTGGAGCGTGACTTCTTCGACATGTGAATGAGGGTCTTGATCGGAGGGGGGCGAGGGAGGCCCGGAAATGGCCAGTCGTAGCTTTTGCTGACGCGACAGGCTGTATCTAAGTTAAGACGGATGAGAATGAGAAATCCCTAACCCGGAAATGAAAGAAAATGTTTCGGGTGCGTATTGAATGTGTTTTTACTTCGCCCCACGGCGCTTCACGTGCCCTTAAGTCGGTTCGAGCAACTGCGCGCCGGGGCCGCGCTCACCGAGCAGGTCATCCTGATTGCGCAGCGGGCATGCCTCCAACGATAAGCAGCCGCAGCCGATGCAGCCGTTGAGCTTGTCGCGCAGCAGCATCATCTTGTTGATGCGCTCATCCAGGTCTTCGCGCCAGAGTGCCGACAAACGCTCCCAGTCCTTGGCGGTGGGTGTGCGGCCATTTGGCAGCGTCTGTAACGCTTCGCCAATCGTCGCCAGCGGAATGCCCAGGCGCTGAGCGATTTTGATCACCACCACGCGGCGCAATACATCCCGTGGATAACGCCGTTGATTGCCCGCGTTACGATTGCTGTGGATCAGCCCCTTGGTTTCATAGAAATGCAGGGCCGTGACGGCCACCCCACTGCGGGCGGCCAGTTGGCCGACGGTGAGTTCCTTGGTAATCATGAAAAACTCCGATTAAGCGCTTGACCTTGACTTAACTGGAGGTTTTACCCTGCGTGGCATTGAATCGCAAGATTCTGCCTACAGAGAAAGGGGAGTGTTCATGCAGGTATCAGAGAAAAATCGCAGCTTCACTCAGTTGATCGAGTTCCATATCGAGCCCCAGCAACACGTTGCCCTGGTGGCGGCCCTGTCCGTCCAGAGTGAGCGTTTGGCCGAGGGCCATGACGGTTTCCTCAGTGCGAGCGTACAGGTCAGCGATGACGGACGGCGGGTGCTCAATTACCTGCAATGGGCGTCCCGCGAGGACGGCGAGGCCGCGTTCAAGCGTTTTGAGCAGGGCGAGGAAGATTTCTGGACGCTGCTTCGCGCCCATCAGGCCACGGCGGTGACCTTTGGTTCGTTCCAGGTGCTGCGCAGTTTTGAGCGCAGTCACGACAATGCATTGCACTGCCGACTATATGGATAAATGCAGCATCCGCTCACCTTGCACGTTTTCCCCCGGCCGTCGTTTGTTGACCGCCAATTCGCCGATCTTGATCAGGCGCGTGCGCGTGACGTTGCGGCTCAGGCCCAGCAGGTTGGCGGTGTGCACCTGGTTGTAGTGGCTGAAACGGTAAGCGGCCCGCAGCAGGGCGTCTTCGACCTTCTCATGCAGGGCGCCGGCCTGTTCTTCGAAGAGCTTCTGGAAGGCGCGCGCGAGCAGGGCTTCGGCACTGTTGTCGGTGCCGTGCTGGCTGTCGTCCTGGCGCTCGATGCGCATGTTCGACAGGCGTAGATCATCCCGTTCGATCACGCCGTTACGGCAAATCAGCAGGGTGTGGTGGATGACGTTTTCCAGCTCGCGGATATTGCCCGGCCAACTGTAACTCTTGAGCTTTTGTTCGGCTTCGCGGCTGATGGTGATCGGGCCGTAGCCCAGGCGCCGGCTGTACGCCTCGATAAAGTGTCGGGTCAGCGGCAGGATATCGCCGGGGCGTTCGCGCAGCGGGCTGAGTTCCAGGCTGACCACATCGAGCCGGTAGTAGAGGTCTTCGCGAAAATGCCCGGCGTTGATGGCTTTCTCCAACTGCACGTTGGTGGCAGCCAGTACGCGCACATCAATGGGAATGCTCTTGCGCGAACCCAAGCGCACGACTTCGCGTTCCTGTAGGACGCGTAGCAATTTGACCTGGATGGCCATCGGCAAATCGCCGATTTCATCCAGGAACAACGTGCCGCCATCGGCCTCTTCGAACCAGCCGGCCTTGGCGCTGAGGGCGCCGGTAAAGGCACCTTTTTCATGGCCGAACAGTTCAGCCTCCACCAGGGATTCAGAGAACGCGCCGCAGTTTACAGCCACGAACGGCCGGTTGCGCCGCGCACTGAGATTATGAATGTGGCGCGCCACCAGCTCTTTACCGGTCCCGGTTTCGCCGATGATCAGCACGCTGGCTTCGCTGGGTGCCACTTGCTGGATGTGGTCGAGCAGCGCCTGGGATTTCGGGTCTTCGAAGACCTGGGCCGTGGCGCGGATCGAGGTCGCAAGGGCGGGCGAGGGCGGTAGGGTTAGAAGCTGCATGGGCACCTCTTTTTTATGAGTAGAACGTAGGAATCGGCAGGGATTGGTTCAACGCCCAGTCCCCCAGTTCGTGGAGCTTGTAGTCCACCGGGTCGTGCAGGGTTTGCGTACGCAGGTTGCGCCAGTGACGATCCAGGCGCAGGGACGCGTGGGTGGAACGTGCCCCGGTGACTTCAAACAGACGGCTGCACAGGTCCAGGCCTTGGCGGGTGGCAGCGACCTTGGCCGTTGCGATGGCAATCGCCAGTTGGCCGCGTTCGTGTTCGCTGAGGTTCGGTCCTTTGGCCCAGGCCTGGTCCAGTAGCTCGGCGGCGCGTTCCACTAACAGACGCACGCCTTCGAGGGCCACCCAGAATTCGCCATAGTGGTGCAGCACGTAAGGGTCCTGGCGCACGTCTTCGGCTGAGGATTTGTGCCAGGCACGCGTTTCGGTGAGGGTGTAGGTGCGCGCTTCTTCGAAGGCTCCCTCGGCAATGCCGAGAAACATATGGGTGAAGGTCAACTGGGCGATCAGTGGGCGCAGGCAGGCGAAGGGGGTGCTCAGCGGGCCTGGATCGAGTAGCAATTCCGACTCTTCGACGCGCACCCGCTCGAAGCTGGCGCTGCCGCTGTCGGTCTGGCGTTGGCCGATATTGTTCCAGTCGTTGTGCAGCGTAATGCCACTGCGCCCGCTGGGAATGGCGGCGATCAGCAGCTTGCCGCCGGCATTTTCGTCCACGGCCGAGGCGATCAGCATCTGCGAGTCGCTGGCGCCGGAGCAGAAGCTTTTCTTGCCAGAGAATTCGCGCCAGCCGCCGAAATCCTTGACCACGGTGCGCGTGTCCAACGGGTTGAGGGCATTGCCCCAGAACCAGTTCTTGCGGGCGGTCTGTTCGAACCAGGGCTGCCATTGATCCGGGCGCGAAAACAGGCGCACGGTGGCCAGCATCAGGTGATGGAAGCCGAAGACGTGAGCAATGGAACTGTCCACCTTAGCGAATTCGCGCACGATGCCCAGGGTGTCGCTCCAGCGTGCGCCGAGGCCGCCGTATTGGGTGGGAATGCTCAGGGCCAGCAGGCCGCTTTGGCGCAAGGCGTCACGCTCGGTTTTAGGCGTGCCGCCGCGCTCGTCGCGTTCGACCGCGCTGAGGGCGAATTCGGCGGCCAGCAGTTTGGCGGTCTGCAAGGGGGATGGCAGGACGCTGTGGGGTTTGGCTGTCACGGGGTTTCCTCTCTATAAGCAGCAGCGGCCAGCGCAGTTGCCGCCGCTGCGCCGATCAGGCCTTGGCCGGTAGGACATCGTTGGCAATCATTTCGCCGAACGGGCCGGTGAGGTTGGTGATGCCGCGTCCGGCGAGGCTGGCATAGGGTTCCGGCAGCAGCGGGAACACCAGCTCGGCGAAGCGATAGGCCTCTTCCAAATGTGGATAGCCGGAGAAGATGAAGCTCTCGATGCCCAAGTCGGCGTATTCCTTGATGCGTTCAGCCACTTGTTGCGGGTTGCCCACCAGCGCGGTACCGGCACCGCCGCGCACCAGGCCGACACCGGCCCACAGGTTAGGGGCGATCTCCAGGTTGTCGCGGCGTCCGTCGTGAAGGGCGGCCATGCGGCGTTGGCCTTCGGAATCAAAGCGCGAGAAGGACTTTTGCGCGGCGGCGATGGTGTCGTCGCTGATGTGTTCGATCAGTTTATCGGCGGCTTTCCAGGCGTCTTCTTCGGTTTCGCGCACGATTACATGCAGGCGAATGCCGAACTTCACGGTGCGCCCGTGGCGCGCGGCGCGCTCACGTACATCCGCGAGTTTTTCCGCGACGGCGGCGGGTGGCTCGCCCCAGGTCAGGTACACGTCCACCTGTTCGGCGGCGAGATCGTGGGCGGCGTCGGAGGAACCGCCGAAGTACAACGGTGGATAGGGCTTCTGCACCGGTGGGTAAAGTGCCTTGGCGTTCTGCACACGCAGGTGTTTGCCTTCGAAATCTACCGATTCGCCCTGCAACACGCGGCGCCATATCCGCAGGAATTCGTCGGAGACTTCGTAACGCTCGGCGTGGTCAAGGAAGCTGCCGTCGCCACGGTTTTCGTCGGGATCGCCGCCGGTCACTACATTGATCAGCAGGCGGCCATTGGACAGACGATCCAGCGTGGCGGCCATGCGTGCCGAGACGGTGGGCGAAATGATGCCGGGACGAATCGCTACCAGATAGCGCAGGCGCTCGGTCAGCGGTACCAGCGCCGAGGCGATGACCCAGGAGTCTTCGCACGAGCGGCCTGTAGGAATCAACACGCCGTAGTAACCCAGGCTGTCGGCCGCCTGGGCGACTTGCTTCAGATAATTGAGGGTGACGGGCCTGGCACCTTGAGTGGTACCCAGGTAATGACCGTCGCCATGTGTCGGCAGAAACCAGAAAACATCCATGACCAATCCTTAAGCGATTTTCAGCAGAGAAGGGGAGTGCGCCGCAAACAAGGGGGCCGCGCGTTCTGCTGCCAGTTGAATCCGTGCTTTTAGTAATTCACTGGTTATTTGGTAGTCGGTGAAGTCGGCTTCGGTGGCGTACACACCGATCGGCAGGGTCAGGGCCTGGAAGAAGGCAAACAGCGGGCGCAGTTGATGGTCGAGGACCAGCGCGTGGCGCTCGCTGCCACCGGTGGCGGCGAGCAGCACCGGGATGTCGACCAGGGCGTTGAGGCCGACCAGGTCGAACAGGTGCTTGAGCAGGCCGGGGTAGGAACCGCGATAGACCGGTGCGGCGACGATCAGCAGGTCGGCCTGTTCGATGGCCAACAGTTGGGCTTCGACGTCGTCGGGCAATTCATCGCGCGACAATGCGCCGCCCAGGGGACGGGCAATGTCGCCCAGTTCGATCAGGGTGGTCTGGATCGGCAGCAAGGTGGCCAGTTCGGCCAGCACGGCTTGGGTCAACACCAGGGTGCGCGACGGGCGCCAGGTTCCGCCGGAGAGGGCAACGACATTCAGGGGACGGGTCATGAACAGTTCCTTTTTCAACAGTGGTTCATAGCAAGTGAGGTGCAAGGTGTTGAGCAAGAGCTGTACCAACGGCTGAAGGCCTTGATTGGCGGGGGCTGCGGCTTTACTGCTGAAAAGTGTTGCTGTTGCCCGCCTGGTGATTTGTTGAATGGCTGTTGCCTGGGCAACAGTTGCGTGGCGAACAGTGCCCGGCAGGCGTGGAGCTATTTATAGGAGGTTATGGTTATTCCGTAAATTAACCTATTTCCATATTTATAGATCATAAAGAAATATGAGGGGCCTATCGAGAGTGCCTGAGCGGTTGATAGCAACTATCACGGACGATGATTTTTCGCTGCGCAAGGCGAGGAGTAGCCTGTGTTCATTGACTCGAAACCACCTTCGCAGAGCCGCCGCCATGAACCGATTTCTCGCCGTTTGTTTACTGATTGTCAGCTCCGTACTCGCCGGCTGTGCGAGCCATCCATCGCCAGAATTGCGCCCCTACTCGGCTGAAGAGACCAAGCAGTTGGCCCTGGAAGCGCTGAGTCGTCGCGGCTTGTCGTTCGATGAATATCAACAGCAGCGTGCCGCGCTGACCGGCCAGCCACAGAAGCCCTTCGGCTTTGATCGCGAGGGTGAAATGAATGCCGAGCGCAATGTGGTACTTCATGGTCGTCCCAGTTGATCGCGTCCTGCGCAGCAAAAAGCCCGAGGCTCCCCTTAAGGAACCTCGGGCTTTTTGTTTGCCATGGTGCGACTTCAGCCTGTTAAGCTGAATTTCAGGAGCGTTCCTACGCACATTTACTTAAAGTCGTCCTTCTTTAATGGCATCCAATCCGGTAAACCTGACGACCTCTGTTCCGGTCGATGCCCCTGAGACGCTGCTCTCGGGAACCTGCTCTGCGAGTCTTAACTGTCATGAATAAACGTCCGTTGTATTTCGACTACGCCGCCACCACGCCGGTGGACGAGCGAGTCATCCAGGTGATGGTCGATTGTCTGGGCTTCAACGCCAATTTCGGTAACCCCGCGTCCAGTTCCCACGCGTTCGGCCAGGCGGCCCGGCAAACGGTTGAACAGGCCCGTGGCCAGGTGGCCGAGTTGGTGGGCGCGCAGCCTGAGCAGATCGTGTGGACCTCCGGCGCCACTGAATCCAACAACCTCGCCATCAAGGGCGTGGCCCAGGCGCGGGGCGTGACGGGTGGGCATATCATCACCAGTCAGATCGAGCACAAGGCGACGCTGGACACCGCACGGCAGTTGCAGGAAGCCGGGGTGGCCGTGACCTACCTGGTGCCCGACGCGGACGGTTTGATCAGCGCCGATGCAGTCAGTGAAGCGTTGCGCGAAGACACCTTTCTGGTTTCGCTGATGCTGGTGAATAACGAACTTGGCACCCTGAATGACATCCCCGCCATCGGCGCGCGCGTGCGTGAACACGGGGCGCTGCTGCATGTGGATGCTGCCCAGGGTGCAGGCAAGGTGGCGATTGATCTCGCGCAGTGGCCGGTGGATCTGATGTCGTTCTCTGCGCACAAGTTGTACGGCCCCAAGGGCATAGGCGCGCTGTACGTCGGGCCTCGGGCGCAACAGAAAGTGTTGGCGCAGATTCATGGTGGCGGTCACGAGGGCGGCTTGCGCTCCGGCACGTTGGCGACTCATCAGATTGCGGGGATGGGCGCTGCATTCGCCCTGGCAGCGCAGTCGTTCGCCGAGGAGAAAGCGGTGATCGTCGCGTTGCGGCAACGCCTGCTGGATCAGTTGGCGTCAGTCGCCGGTGTGCGCCTCAATGGCAGCGCGACGCAGCGTATTCCCCATACCCTGAGCCTTACGTTCGGCGAAGGTGAATTCAATTCGGCGGCATTGAGCGCCGGTATTGCTTTCTCCGCTACGTCGGCCTGCAATTCAGCGAGTAATGCACCGTCCCACGTGCTACTTGCCCTTGGTCATGACGCCCGCTCGGCCGGCCGCACCATTCGTTTGAGCCTGGGTCGGTTTACCACTGAACAGGACATTGACCAGGCGGTGCAACTGATCAAGGCCGCACTGGCCAGCGCGCCGGCGTTCTGGGCCGTCTGATTTTCATATAACAATTATTAGTGGTTAGCAGGAGACACAATGAGTACGCAGCCTTTGACCCATGGAACGGTTCCCCAGCGCCTGGCGCACACCCGCGAACTGATGAGCCGCGAGGGCATCCACGCCCTGCTGGTACCGTCGGCGGACCCGCATTTGTCCGAATACTTGCCGGGTTACTGGCAGGGTCGTCAATGGTTGTCAGGGTTCCATGGCTCGGTGGGGACGCTGATTGTCACCGCGGATTTCGCTGGCGTGTGGGCGGATAGCCGTTACTGGGAACAGGCGACCAAGGAGCTCAAGGGCAGTGGCATTGAGTTGGTCAAGCTGCAACCAGGTCAGCCGGGGCCGCTCGAGTGGCTGGCCGAGCAAACCCCGGAAGGCGGTGTGGTGGCGGTGGATGGTGCGGTAATGGCCGTCGCTTCGGCGCGCACCCTGGGCACCAGGCTGGCGGAGCGTGGGGCGCGTTTGCGTACCGATATCGACGTGCTTGATGCGGTTTGGACAGACCGGCCGAGTCTGCCGAGCCAACCGATTTATGCCCATCTGCCACCGCAAGCGACCGTCAGCCGCGGCGAGAAGCTCGCTGCACTGCGCGCCAGTTTGAAAGAGAAGGGCGCCGATTGGCACTTCATTGCGACCCTGGATGACATCGCCTGGCTGTTCAATCTGCGTGGCGGTGATGTTTCGTTTAACCCCGTGTTTGTGTCGTTTGCGTTGATCAATCAACAGCAGGCCACGTTGTTCGTGGCGCTGAGCAAAATCGACGCGGATCTGCGTGCTGTGCTCGAACAGGATGGCGTGACCTTGCGCGACTACAGCGAGGTAGCGGATGGCCTGCGTGGAATTCCTGGGGGGGACAGTTTGCAGGTTGACCCCGCCCGCGTAACCGCCGGGTTGCTGGAAAACCTCGATGCTGGCGTCAAGCTGATCGAAGGGCTTAACCCGACTACATTGGCCAAATCCCGCAAGAGTCTGGCAGATGCGGAACATATCCGCCGGGCCATGGAGCAGGATGGCGCGGCGCTGTGCGAATTCTTCGCCTGGCTGGACAGTGCGCTGGGCCGGGAGCGCATCACGGAGTTGACCATCGATGAACACCTGACTGCTGCGCGCACGCGTCGCCCCGACTATGTGTCGCTGAGTTTCAATACCATTGCTGCGTTCAACGCCAATGGGGCAATGCCGCATTACCATGCCACTGAAGAAGAGCATGCGGTGATCGAAGGTGATGGCTTGCTGCTGATTGACTCAGGTGGCCAATACTTGGGCGGTACGACAGACATCACGAGAATGGTGCCTATCGGTACGCCGAGTGAGGAACAGAAACGAGACTGCACCCGAGTGCTGAAGGGTGTTATTGCGCTGTCCCGTGCGCATTTCCCCAAGGGGATTCTGTCGCCGTTGCTGGATTCCATTGCCCGTGCGCCGATCTGGGCTGAAGGCGTGGACTACGGTCACGGTACTGGGCATGGTGTGGGCTATTTCCTTAATGTGCATGAAGGTCCCCAAGTGATCGCCTACCAGGCTGCCGCTGCGCCGCAAACGGCAATGCAGCCTGGGATGATCACATCCATTGAGCCGGGCACTTACCGTCCGGGGCGTTGGGGCGTACGTATCGAGAACCTGGTATTGAACCGAGAAGCGGGCAAGACCGAGTTTGGTGAGTTCCTCTCGTTTGAAACGCTGACTTTGTGCCCGATAGACACTCGTTGCCTGGAGCCGTCGCTGCTCACGGCGGATGAGCGCGAGTGGTTCAACGCGTATCACGCGCAGGTGCGTGAACGCTTGAGCCCTTTGCTCGATGGCGCAGGGCTTGAGTGGTTACAACTGCGTACGGCGGCTATTTGATCTAATGCAAACGCCGCTTGCGATCTGCTGCAAGCGGCGTTCAAGGATGAGTGTTAATCGAGCGCTGATTACGCACTGAGCAGTCGTCGGTGACTGCTCGAAGGCGATTACTTACAGATGACGATCATGCTGCGGCTGGTGTAGCCGGCAGGGTTGAGTCCGAAGGGGTAGTCCCCCGGTTCCTCTGAGTTGTCACCGGACTTGGCGATAACCCGATAACCCTTGGTGCCGCACGAGTTGGTTGCACTGGTGTAGCACTGGTCCCAGGAGGAGGACAGGCCTGAGCAGTTGATATGCAGCCCTTTTTTGCCACGTTTCACTTCTGTCTTGGTAGTCGCGGCACAGCCAGCAATGGCCACGACCATTAACAGTATCAAAATTCGTTTCATTCCCATCCTTAATAGCCACTTCGCAATACTTGAAGCCGGCTTTACTCGCTCTCGAGTGTAGCGTTCGCGCTGTCCCTGTCGAAAAACTCCATTAATGACATTCGTTTACCACTTAAACATGGCCTAAATGAGTGGCAAATGCCAGAGCTACATTCAAAGATGATTCAATCTGCCGGAACCAACGGTTTCGAGTCATTGCGCATCGTCAGCGTCGCGCCTACCGAGGCCAGAATAATGCAGGTGATGGCCAGCCATTGCGCCAGGGACAAGTGCTCTTGCAGGAAGAACAGGCCTGAAAGCGCGCCGAATGCTGGTTCGATGCTCATGAGGGTGCCAAAGGTTCGGGCGGGGAGGCGCGTCAGCGCTACCATCTCCAGGGTGTAGGGCAGGGCGGTGGACAGGATGGCGACGCCGATGGCTATTGGAATCAGCGCAGGGGTCAGTAGTGCGCTTCCGGCATGCACGATGCCGATGGGCGCGACAAACAGGGCGGCGATCATCACGCCCAATGCGGCGGTCTGGACGCCATTGTCGTTACCGGCCTTCTGTCCGAACAGTATGTAGAGTGCCCAGCAGACGCCGGCCCCCAATGCATACGCTGCGCCGACCAAGTCGATGCCGCTGCTGGCTTCCCCAATCGGAATCAAAAGAAGCAGCCCGACGATCGCAAGGGCGATCCACAGAAAATCTACTGCTCTGCGTGACGCGTAGATGGCGACAGCAAGCGGCCCGGTGAATTCAAGGGCTACAGCGATGCCCAGAGGTACGCTGCGCAATGACATATAGAAAAGGAAGTTCATGCCGCCCAGGGCCATCCCGTAGATGAGCACGGTGCGCAGGGACTTGGCGGTCAGTTTGGCGCGCCACGGTCTTAATATAAGAAGCATGATCACACTGGCGAAGATCAGGCGCAGGGTGGTGGTGCCTTGTGCGCCGACAATCGGGAACATGCTCTTGGCCAAAGAGGCTCCGGACTGGATGGAAGCCATGGCAATCAGCAGTAGGCCGACAGGAAACAATGCAGAGGCCAGGCTGCGGGGGGAGGTGGTCATTGGCGGTGTGCGTCCAAGGTCATATTTGATAGTCAGAGTTCGCTATGATGCTTAACAGTACGGTTTTGAGCAATATATTGCTCAGTTTTGTGCGGTTGGCTGTCTATATATAGAGGGATAGGGGGGTATATAGGCGGTTTGATAGAAAAACCAAATTAAAGGTTGACGCCAGATTCTGGAAGCCTATAATTCGCCCCACTTCCGGCGCAGTCGAAACGGAAAACTCCTTGGTAAACAATGAGTTACGCAGTTTTCGGCAGCAGGTTGCTTCAGTTCATCGAAGCCAAAAGGAAGTTGAAAAAGAGGTGTTGACAGCAGCGTGTAACGCTGTAGAATTCGCCTCCCGCTGATGAGAGATCTGAAGCGCAAGTGGTTGAAGTTGTTGAAGTTGTTGAAGAAATCTTTCGAAAGCTTCTGAAAATAATCACTTGACAGCAAATGAGGCTGCTGTAGAATGCGCGCCTCGGTTGAGACGGAAGATCTTAACCAACCGCTCTTTAACAACTGAATCAAGCAATTCGTGTGGGTGCTTGTGGAGTCAGACTGATAGTCAACAAGATTATCAGCATCACAAGTTACTCCGCGAGAAATCAAAGATGTAACCAACGATTGCTGAGCCAAGTTTAGGGTTTCTTAAAAACCCAAAGATGTTTGAACTGAAGAGTTTGATCATGGCTCAGATTGAACGCTGGCGGCAGGCCTAACACATGCAAGTCGAGCGGTAGAGAGAAGCTTGCTTCTCTTGAGAGCGGCGGACGGGTGAGTAATGCCTAGGAATCTGCCTGGTAGTGGGGGATAACGTTCGGAAACGGACGCTAATACCGCATACGTCCTACGGGAGAAAGCAGGGGACCTTCGGGCCTTGCGCTATCAGATGAGCCTAGGTCGGATTAGCTAGTTGGTGGGGTAATGGCTCACCAAGGCGACGATCCGTAACTGGTCTGAGAGGATGATCAGTCACACTGGAACTGAGACACGGTCCAGACTCCTACGGGAGGCAGCAGTGGGGAATATTGGACAATGGGCGAAAGCCTGATCCAGCCATGCCGCGTGTGTGAAGAAGGTCTTCGGATTGTAAAGCACTTTAAGTTGGGAGGAAGGGCAGTTACCTAATACGTGATTGTTTTGACGTTACCGACAGAATAAGCACCGGCTAACTCTGTGCCAGCAGCCGCGGTAATACAGAGGGTGCAAGCGTTAATCGGAATTACTGGGCGTAAAGCGCGCGTAGGTGGTTTGTTAAGTTGGATGTGAAATCCCCGGGCTCAACCTGGGAACTGCATTCAAAACTGACTGACTAGAGTATGGTAGAGGGTGGTGGAATTTCCTGTGTAGCGGTGAAATGCGTAGATATAGGAAGGAACACCAGTGGCGAAGGCGACCACCTGGACTGATACTGACACTGAGGTGCGAAAGCGTGGGGAGCAAACAGGATTAGATACCCTGGTAGTCCACGCCGTAAACGATGTCAACTAGCCGTTGGGAGCCTTGAGCTCTTAGTGGCGCAGCTAACGCATTAAGTTGACCGCCTGGGGAGTACGGCCGCAAGGTTAAAACTCAAATGAATTGACGGGGGCCCGCACAAGCGGTGGAGCATGTGGTTTAATTCGAAGCAACGCGAAGAACCTTACCAGGCCTTGACATCCAATGAACTTTCTAGAGATAGATTGGTGCCTTCGGGAACATTGAGACAGGTGCTGCATGGCTGTCGTCAGCTCGTGTCGTGAGATGTTGGGTTAAGTCCCGTAACGAGCGCAACCCTTGTCCTTAGTTACCAGCACGTAATGGTGGGCACTCTAAGGAGACTGCCGGTGACAAACCGGAGGAAGGTGGGGATGACGTCAAGTCATCATGGCCCTTACGGCCTGGGCTACACACGTGCTACAATGGTCGGTACAGAGGGTTGCCAAGCCGCGAGGTGGAGCTAATCCCATAAAACCGATCGTAGTCCGGATCGCAGTCTGCAACTCGACTGCGTGAAGTCGGAATCGCTAGTAATCGCGAATCAGAATGTCGCGGTGAATACGTTCCCGGGCCTTGTACACACCGCCCGTCACACCATGGGAGTGGGTTGCACCAGAAGTAGCTAGTCTAACCTTCGGGAGGACGGTTACCACGGTGTGATTCATGACTGGGGTGAAGTCGTAACAAGGTAGCCGTAGGGGAACCTGCGGCTGGATCACCTCCTTAATCGACGACATCAGCTGCTCCATAAGTTCCCACACGAATTGCTTGATTCATTGAAGAAGACGATAAAGAAGCAGCCCGAAATTGGGTCTGTAGCTCAGTTGGTTAGAGCGCACCCCTGATAAGGGTGAGGTCGGCAGTTCGAATCTGCCCAGACCCACCAATTTTGTGTGGGAAACGCCTGTAGAAATACGGGGCCATAGCTCAGCTGGGAGAGCGCCTGCCTTGCACGCAGGAGGTCAACGGTTCGATCCCGTTTGGCTCCACCACTACTGCTTCTGTTTGTTGAAAGCTTAGAAATGAGCATTCCATTGTGATGATGGTGAATGTTGATTTCTAGTCTTTGATTAGATCGTTCTTTAAAAATTTGGGTATGTGATAGAAAGATAGACTGAACGTTACTTTCACTGGTAACGGATCAGGCTAAGGTAAAATTTGTGAGTTCTCTTAATTGAGAAATTCGAATTTTCGGCGAATGTTGTCTTCACAGTATAACCAGATTGCTTGGGGTTATATGGTCAAGTGAAGAAGCGCATACGGTGGATGCCTTGGCAGTCAGAGGCGATGAAAGACGTGGTAGCCTGCGAAAAGCTTCGGGGAGTCGGCAAACAGACTTTGATCCGGAGATGTCTGAATGGGGGAACCCAGCCATCATAAGATGGTTATCTTACGCTGAATACATAGGCGTAAGAGGCGAACCAGGGGAACTGAAACATCTAAGTACCCTGAGGAAAAGAAATCAACCGAGATTCCCTTAGTAGTGGCGAGCGAACGGGGACTAGCCCTTAAGTGGCTTTGAGATTAGCGGAACGCTCTGGAAAGTGCGGCCATAGTGGGTGATAGCCCTGTACGCGAAAATCTCTTAGTCATGAAATCGAGTAGGACGGAGCACGAGAAACTTTGTCTGAATATGGGGGGACCATCCTCCAAGGCTAAATACTACTGACTGACCGATAGTGAACTAGTACCGTGAGGGAAAGGCGAAAAGAACCCCGGAGAGGGGAGTGAAATAGATCCTGAAACCGTATGCGTACAAGCAGTGGGAGCCCACTTTGTTGGGTGACTGCGTACCTTTTGTATAATGGGTCAGCGACTTATTTTCAGTGGCGAGCTTAACCGAATAGGGGAGGCGTAGCGAAAGCGAGTCTTAATAGGGCGTCTAGTCGCTGGGAATAGACCCGAAACCGGGCGATCTATCCATGGGCAGGTTGAAGGTTGGGTAACACTAACTGGAGGACCGAACCGACTACCGTTGAAAAGTTAGCGGATGACCTGTGGATCGGAGTGAAAGGCTAATCAAGCTCGGAGATAGCTGGTTCTCCTCGAAAGCTATTTAGGTAGCGCCTCATGTATCACTGTAGGGGGTAGAGCACTGTTTCGGCTAGGGGGTCATCCCGACTTACCAAACCGATGCAAACTCCGAATACCTACAAGTGCCGAGCATGGGAGACACACGGCGGGTGCTAACGTCCGTCGTGAAAAGGGAAACAACCCAGACCGTCAGCTAAGGTCCCAAAGTTATGGTTAAGTGGGAAACGATGTGGGAAGGCTTAGACAGCTAGGAGGTTGGCTTAGAAGCAGCCACCCTTTAAAGAAAGCGTAATAGCTCACTAGTCGAGTCGGCCTGCGCGGAAGATGTAACGGGGCTCAAACCATACACCGAAGCTACGGGTATCACGTAAGTGATGCGGTAGAGGAGCGTTCTGTAAGCCTGTGAAGGTGAGTTGAGAAGCTTGCTGGAGGTATCAGAAGTGCGAATGCTGACATGAGTAACGACAATGGGTGTGAAAAACACCCACGCCGAAAGACCAAGGTTTCCTGCGCAACGTTAATCGACGCAGGGTTAGTCGGTCCCTAAGGCGAGGCTGAAAAGCGTAGTCGATGGAAAACAGGTTAATATTCCTGTACTTCTGGTTATTGCGATGGAGGGACGGAGAAGGCTAGGCCAGCTTGGCGTTGGTTGTCCAAGTTTAAGGTGGTAGGCTGAGATCTTAGGTAAATCCGGGATCTTAAGGCCGAGAGCTGATGACGAGCTAACTTTTAGTTAGCGAAGTGGTTGATGCCATGCTTCCAAGAAAAGCTTCTAAGCTTCAGGTAACCAGGAACCGTACCCCAAACCGACACAGGTGGTTGGGTAGAGAATACCAAGGCGCTTGAGAGAACTCGGGTGAAGGAACTAGGCAAAATGGCACCGTAACTTCGGGAGAAGGTGCGCCGGTGAGGGTGAAGGACTTGCTCCGTAAGCCCATGCCGGTCGAAGATACCAGGCCGCTGCGACTGTTTATTAAAAACACAGCACTCTGCAAACACGAAAGTGGACGTATAGGGTGTGACGCCTGCCCGGTGCCGGAAGGTTAATTGATGGGGTTAGCTAACGCGAAGCTCTTGATCGAAGCCCCGGTAAACGGCGGCCGTAACTATAACGGTCCTAAGGTAGCGAAATTCCTTGTCGGGTAAGTTCCGACCTGCACGAATGGCGTAACGATGGCGGCGCTGTCTCCACCCGAGACTCAGTGAAATTGAAATCGCTGTGAAGATGCAGTGTATCCGCGGCTAGACGGAAAGACCCCGTGAACCTTTACTATAGCTTTGCACTGGACTTTGAATTTGCTTGTGTAGGATAGGTGGGAGGCTTTGAAGCGTGGACGCCAGTCTGCGTGGAGCCAACCTTGAAATACCACCCTGGCAACTTTGAGGTTCTAACTCAGGTCCGTTATCCGGATCGAGGACAGTGTATGGTGGGTAGTTTGACTGGGGCGGTCTCCTCCTAAAGAGTAACGGAGGAGTACGAAGGTGCGCTCAGACCGGTCGGAAATCGGTCGTAGAGTATAAAGGCAAAAGCGCGCTTGACTGCGAGACAGACACGTCGAGCAGGTACGAAAGTAGGTCTTAGTGATCCGGTGGTTCTGTATGGAAGGGCCATCGCTCAACGGATAAAAGGTACTCCGGGGATAACAGGCTGATACCGCCCAAGAGTTCATATCGACGGCGGTGTTTGGCACCTCGATGTCGGCTCATCACATCCTGGGGCTGAAGCCGGTCCCAAGGGTATGGCTGTTCGCCATTTAAAGTGGTACGCGAGCTGGGTTTAGAACGTCGTGAGACAGTTCGGTCCCTATCTGCCGTGGACGTTTGAGATTTGAGAGGGGCTGCTCCTAGTACGAGAGGACCGGAGTGGACGAACCTCTGGTGTTCCGGTTGTCACGCCAGTGGCATTGCCGGGTAGCTATGTTCGGAATAGATAACCGCTGAAAGCATCTAAGCGGGAAACTAGCCTCAAGATGAGATCTCACTGGAACCTTGAGTTCCCTGAAGGGCCGTCGAAGACTACGACGTTGATAGGTTGGGTGTGTAAGCGCTGTGAGGCGTTGAGCTAACCAATACTAATTGCCCGTGAGGCTTGACCATATAACACCCAAGCAATTTGCGTCGAAAGGCCAGATTGCGGTGTGTGAAGACGAGATGAACCGAAAGTTCGACGCTCACAAAACACCGAAAGCTATCACATACCCAATTTGCTGAAGCGAGGCCAACAGGCCGCGACTCAGTACCCGAATTTCTTGACGACCATAGAGCATTGGAACCACCTGATCCCATCCCGAACTCAGTAGTGAAACGATGCATCGCCGATGGTAGTGTGGGGTTTCCCCATGTGAGAGTAGGTCATCGTCAAGATTAAATTCCAGAACCCCTGTTTGCTAACGCAAACAGGGGTTTTGTTTTGGGCGCTCGGAAAGCGCCGCAATTGCTCCGGGGCGCTTCTCGTATATCCGCCGGGGCGGCAGGACGACCCCCTAGCCATCAATCTGCAAACCCTCCTCCAAGTACCGTTGAGGAATTCAATGCAAAGTGTTTCTGCATTTTTGGTATGGTGCAGCACATTTTCCCAAGGATTGATCTTTCATCGCAGGATGCGGCGTCGACCTTCTTCAACGAGATGCGGTAGCAATGCCTGAACCTATAACGATTAAAGATCACGAAAAAGAGCACCGTCTGGTCAATAAACGCCTGCTCGCTTGTGCGCTGTTGGTGATTGGCATTACATGCGCCCTGGTGGGGCGTATGTATTTCCTGCAGGTCGTGCAGTTCGACTATCACTCCACCATCTCTGAAAACAACCGTGTTCATGTGCTGCCCATCACGCCGACGCGTGGGCTAATCTACGACCGCAACGGCGTGGTACTCGCCGACAACCGCCCCAGTTACAACCTGACCATCACCCGGGAGCGCACCGCCGACCTCAAGGGCGAATTGGACGATATCGTCAACCTTCTGCACCTGCCTGCCGAGGACCGCGGACTGTTCGACAAAGCCCTGAAGCAGGCACGTCATCCTTTTGTCCCGGTGACATTGTTTTACGAGTTGACCGAAGAACAGATCGCATTGCTGGCAGTGAATGAGTTTCGCCTGCCAGGTGTCGACGTAGAGCCGCAGTTCGTCCGTCACTATCCGTTAGGCGCGCACTTCGCTCACTCCATTGGCTATGTGGGACGCATCAACGAGAAAGAATCCAAGGCCCTGGACTCGGTGGAGTACCGCGGCACGCAATCCATCGGCAAGACCGGTATTGAGCGATTCTACGAGTCCGAGTTGCACGGTCATGTCGGCTATGAAGAAGTCGAGACCAACGCCCAGGGCCGTGTGCTGCGAGTGCTCAAGCACACCGATCCGATCCCTGGAAAAAGTATCGTCCTGAGCCTTGACGTTAAACTCCAGGAAGCGGCAGAGGAGGCGCTTGGCGATCGCCGTGGTTCGGTGGTTGCCCTTGACCCGCAGACAGGCGAAGTACTGGCCATGGTCAGCAAACCGAGTTTCGACCCGAACCTGTTCGTCACCGGCATCAGCTTCAAGGAATACGCTGCACTGCACGACTCCATCGACCGACCGCTGTTCAACCGCGTCCTTAGAGGCCTGTATGCACCGGGCTCGACCATCAAGCCAGAAGTGGCCATCGCCGGTCTGGACAGCGGCGTAGTCACCGCTCAAACCCGGGTGTTCGACCCCGGTTACTACCAACTGCCCGACTTCGACCATAAATACCGTAACTGGAACCACAGTGGCGACGGTTGGGTGGACATGGACGCAGCCATCATGCGCTCCAACGACACCTACTTTTACGATTTGGCCCACAAGCTGGGTATCGACCGCCTGCACGACTATCTGGCGGAATTCGGCCTTGGTCAGAAGGTCTCCCTGGATATGTTCGAAGAGTCAGCCGGCCTGATGCCATCCCAGGCCTGGAAACGTGCAACCCGCCGCCAGCCTTGGTTTCCGGGCGAAACCGTGATCCTCGGCATCGGCCAGGGCTACATGCAGGTCACGCCGCTGCAACTGGCCCAGGCCACTGCGCTGATCGCCAACAAAGGTGTATGGAACCGACCGCACCTGGCCAAGACGATCAATGGCGTACCGCCCGTTGACGAAAACCCCATGCCGAACGTTGTGCTCAAAGACCCGCGTGACTGGGAGCAGGTCAACCACGGCATGCAACTGGTGATGCACGATCCGCGCGGTATCGCCCGGGCTGCTGCGCAAGGCGCGCAATACCGCATCGCCGGCAAGAGTGGCACCGCCCAGGTAGTCGCGATCAAGCAGGGCGAACGCTACAACCGCGAGAAAACCCTGGAACGCCACCGTGATAACGCCTTGTTTGTCGGCTTTGCTCCTGCGGAACATCCGAAAATCGTGATTTCGGTGATGATCGAAAACGGCGAGGCGGGTGGTCGCGTCGCGGGGCCAGTGGTGCGGCAGATCATGGATGCTTGGTTGCTGGACCAGGAAGGTCACCTGAAGCCGCAATATGCAACGCCGGCCAAGGCACCGGGCGATCCGCGCGTCTAGGTCATATCTGCCACTCGTCCCAGTGCTCCACGTCCTCATAGGCAAGCCAGGGCACTTCATGACTCGTCCAGATGTGCGAGGTAGGACTGACGCCCGGATCATCATCCAGCGTCGCCACTCGCACAATGACATGAGGTTGCTGCCTGCGTTCCGCCATCAGGTGTGAGCCGCAGCACTTGCAGAAATGTCTGAATTTACCCGGTGACGATTGGAAGGCCACGAGCAGTTCCTCTCCCTGCGTCCAGCGAAAATGCTCGCGCATCACCCCGGCCGTTGCGACAAACGCCGCCGCGTGTATTTTGCGGCAACTTATACAGTGGCAGTGGCTGATGGGCATATCCAATGTGTCCACCTGATAGCGCACACCTTTGCAGAAGCAACTTCCATTCAATGGTTCAGTCATAACGTATTGCCGGGTTCAAGGAGGGAGTCATCATCATTGCTTACAACCTCAGGTTGCGCATTGTTTGATGTCGCCTACTGTCAATGGAGGAGGTGACTTATGCACGTATTAGATCGCATCGAGCGAAAGGTCCTGCTCAACGCTTCACGCAAACAGGTCTGGGAAGCGCTGACCAATGCCGAGCAATTCGGTCATTGGTTTCGCGTCGCCCTTAAGGGCAAAGTCTTTGTGGCCGGAGAAACCATCGAGGCCCAGATTACCTACCCAGGTTACGAGCACGTTGTCTGGAAAGCCAAAATCGAACGCATCCTGCCACAGACGTTGTTTTCCTTCTGGTGGCATCCGTTTGCGGTGGAGAAGGGCGTCGATTATGACAAGGAAACGCCCACCCTGGTGGAGTTCACCATTGAAGATCGCGCGCCGGGCATCCTGCTGCGGGTGGTCGAATCCGGCTTCTACAACGTGCCCCAAGCCCGCCGCCAGAAGGCCTTCAAGATGAACTCTCGTGGCTGGGACGAGCAAATGGGTAATATCGAAGACTTTCTGAACAAAGCCCGTCGGGCGTGAACCAAACGGGCATCATTGCTGATGCCCGCGCTTGCCGCTTTCAGCTTTCATGGGGGCGTTTGCCACGATGCCGCGTAGAATCAACGCCTGAAAGCGATTCCTGAGGTGCGGTACGGTGGATTTACAGCAGGGTTTTGTCCTGACCCGGCATTGGCGCGATACCCCGGCGGGCACGGAGGTGAGTTTCTGGCTCGCCACCGACCAGGGGCCAAGGTTTATCCGCCTACCCGTGCAGACCTCGGTGATGTTTATCCCTGAAGCCCACCGCAAGCCACTTGATTGGCTGCTCAAGGGCGAGCGCGATATCGAACTGCGCCCGCTGCAGTTGTGCGATTTCCACCACCGTCCGGTGCTGGGCCTGTATACCCGCCAGCACCGCCAACTGATGGATGTGGAAAAACGCCTGCGCGCGGCCGGCGTCGATGTCTACGAAGCCGATGTACGCCCGCCTGAGCGCTATATGATGGAGCGCTTCATCACCGCCCCCGTCTGGTTCGGCGGCACGCCCGACGCCACGGGCGCGCTGTGCGACGCGCAGATGAAACCCGCGCCCGATTACCGCCCCCCGCTCAAACTGGTGTCCCTGGACATCGAGACCACCGCCCAGGGCGACCTGTATTCCATCGCCCTCGAAGGCTGCGGTGAGCGCCAGGTCTACATGCTCGGCCCGCCGAACAAAACCGATTCAGTCGACTTCAAGCTCGACTACTGCGACACCCGCGCCCAACTGCTCGAACGCCTCAACCAATGGCTCGCCACCTTTGATCCAGACGCGATCATTGGCTGGAACGTGGTGCAGTTCGACCTGCGCGTGCTCCACGAGCATGCCCAACGCCTCAAGGTGCCGCTCATGCTCGGGCGTGGCGACGAACCCATGGCCTGGCGCGAACACGGCAGCCGCAATCATTACTTCGCCGCAGCGGCGGGGCGCCTGATCATCGACGGGATCGAAGCCCTGCGCTCAGCCACGTGGAGCTTCGAATCCTTCAGCCTGGAAAACGTCGCGCAAACCCTGCTGGGCGAAGGCAAGGACATCTCCACGCCCTACCAGCGCATGGACGAAATCAACCGCATGTTCGCCGAGGACAAGCCTGCCCTGGCGCGCTACAACCTCAAGGACTGCGAACTGGTCACGCGGATTTTCGAGAAGACCGAACTGCTCAAGTTCCTGCTCGAACGGGCCAGCGTCACCGGGCTGCCGGCCGACCGCAATGGCGGATCGGTCGCCGCATTCACCCACCTGTACATGCCGCTGATGCACCGCCAGGGTTTCGTCGCACCCAACCTGGGGGACAAACCGCCCCAGGCCAGCCCCGGCGGCTTTGTCATGGACTCGCGTCCCGGCCTCTACGAATCGGTGCTGGTACTCGATTACAAAAGCCTCTACCCGTCGATCATCCGCAGCTTTCTGATCGACCCCGTGGGCCTGATCGAAGGCCTCAAATACCCGGAAGACAGCGACTCGGTGGAAGGCTTTCGCGGTGCGCGTTTTTCCCGCACGCGTCATTGCCTGCCGTCCATCGTCGCCCGTGTCTCCGAGGGCCGCGAAGTGGCCAAGCGTGAACACAATGCGCCGCTGTCCTAAGCCCTGAAAATCATCATGAACGCGTTCTACGGCGTGCTCGGTTCCAGTGGTTGCCGCTTTTTCGATACCCGGCTGGCCTCGTCGATCACGATGCGCGGCCACCAGATCATGCGCCAGACCCGCGAGCTGGTTGAGGCTCAAGGCTATGAGGTGATCTACGGCGACACCGACTCCACCTTCGTCTGGCTCGGCAAGGCCCATTCCCAGGAGGATGCCAGCCGGATCGGCCAGGCATTGGTGCAGCACGTCAATGCGTGGTGGCGCGAGCATCTGCACAGTGCATTCGGCCTGCAAAGTGCCCTGGAGCTGCAATACGAAACCCACTTCACGCGCTTTCTCATGCCGACCATTCGCGGTGCGGAGGAGGGCAGCAAAAAACGCTATGCCGGCTTGGTCACCCGCGCCGATGGCCGCGAAGACATGGTCTACAAAGGCCTGGAGACCGTGCGCAGCGACTGGTCGCCCCTGGCCCGGCAATTCCAGCAGGAACTCTACCAGCGCATCTTCCACCGCCTGCCCCATCAAGACTACATCCGCGATTACGTGCGCCGTACCCTGAGCGGCGAATTCGACGAACTGCTGATCTACCGCAAGCGCCTGCGCCGCCGGTTGGATGACTACGAACGCAATGTGCCGCCCCACGTGCGCGCCGCGCGCCTGGCCGATGACTACAACGACCGCCTCGGGCGCCCGCGCCAGTACCAGCGTGGCGGTTGGATCAGCTATGTGATCAGTGTCAACGGCCCTGAGCCGCTGGAAGTGCGCCAAGCCCCCATCGACTACGATCACTACGTCACCCGGCAGTTGCAGCCGGTGGCGGACGCGATTCTGCCGTTTGTGAATGACGATTTCAGCACCTTGGTCGGCGGACAAATGGGGCTGTTCTGACCTTTAACCACGGTTCATCCCCAGCGATAGGAGACAACGCCCATGTACACGCTCTACGGCACTGACGAATCCGGCTCCTGCATGATCGAGATTGCCTTGCAACGTTGCGCGGTGCCGTGGCACCGGGTGGACGCCAGCTCGTGGCAGGAGAGCGCGGGCAGCGATGCCCTGGCGCGCATCAACCCGCTCAAGCAGATCCCTACGTTGGTCACGCCCGATGGCCAGGTGCTGACCGAAAGTGCAGCGATCCTGATCCACCTGGGCCTTGAGTTTCCCGGCTCACAGCTGCTGGGCGGCGACCGTGCGCAAGTCATCAGGGGCCTGGTGTACATCGCCGCCAATTGCTATTCGGCGATTGGTATTATCGACTACCCGCAACGCTGGCTGGGCAATGCCAATGAAGCGGCCCAAGCGCAGCTGGTAACCGGGACTCGTCGCTACCTGCATCAGGCCTGGGTGGTGTTCGCCGATCAGTTCGAACACCAGCTGTTTGCCCCGAACGGTGAGCCGAATGCACTGGCAATCATGGCCGCAGCCGTGTCGCGCTGGGACGACGCGCGTGAGGCATTGAGCCGCTTGGCACCTGGCTTTGCCCAGACGCTGGCGCAGGTGGATGCCGACCCTGTCGTGGCCCCTGTGTTTGCGCGGCATTGGCCGGACTGGAAGGTCTCGTAATGTGTCCGCAATCAACGGAAACAATCACGCATGTTCGCGCCAAACCCTTGCTTAGCGGGCTCCCTGACCTACGCTTTCTTAAAGCTGTGTAGGAATCATCCTTGAATTTGACTGTCGCAGACATGAAACTCAAGAACCCTGCATGGAATTCAAAGGAGGTGCGCATGCTCATCCGGTCGCTGACCCTGGCTACCTTGATGGCTTTTACGGGGCCGCTGTTGGCTGCTGATGATATCAACCCGCTCAAGCAGGATCTGGGCAAGGCCCGGCCGCTTGTGGTGGTGGAGCTTGATTCAGGCAACTCCACGCTGGCGACCCTCAAGAAACAACTGGACGAACCTGCCACCAAGCAGTCCTTTGAAGAGCGCGCCATGGTGTTCTACACCGTGAAGTTCGGCAGTATCGGCGCCGAAGGCGAGAAGTTCGCCAAAGACCCCAAGGACAACAAAAAGCTCACGCCGCCCGAAACCAACGCACTGATCCGTGCGCTCAAACTGGGCGCGGGCAGTGGCACCAAGGTGATCCTGATTGGCAAGGACGGCGAGAAAAAAGTCGAGAAAACCGTGCCACCGGATACCCTCGACCTGAAGGAGTTCTTCAGCACCATCGACCAGATGCCCATGGCGGAGAAAGAAGCCGCTGCCGCCGCAGAACCCGAGCCGGCCCCACCTGCGCCAGCCAAGGGCGCCAAACCGGCCAAACCGGGCAGCAAGCCCGCCCCGCAACAACTGGACGATTGAAACACAGGCCTATGTGGGCGCTGCTCGCTCCCACATAGGTTCAGCGGCGCTGTCCAGGCGCTTTGCGTACCGGAAACGGAAAGTAGAAAAACCGCAAGAACGCTACCCGCTTGATCACTTCCCCGATCAACAACGGCACCACCACGGCCACGACAAAACCGATGCAGGCCGCGATAAATGCATGCAGCCCGAGACGCTCCATCAGGTCGAAGGTCTTGTGTTGGATCTCGCCATGAAAGATCAACAGGATCAGGGTCGACTGGCCGATATAGGTCATAGCCCGGGTGATCAGTGCCGATACCATCAGCACCCGCGCCAACGCCCAGCACAGGTACACGCCGATCACCGCCAGCAGGCTGGTCCACAGCCAATGGTCGTAGCGTCGTTGCGCCAGGTCCATGGTATCGCCTCGATAGAGGAACACCGCAGCGAACAACCCGATGGAAACCAGCAAGGTCAGCAAGGAGCCCTCATGCGTGCGCAGCCAGTCGCGCAGCAAGTAGCCGTAGACAAAACACGCGCTGCTGATCAGGGTGATATCCAGGCTGAACGGCAACCCTGGCAACACCCACGCGTGGCCGCCGATGGTTACCGGCAATTGCCAGAACCACGGCAGCGTCCAGATGCCAATCAGCAGCGGCACCAGCATCACCAGGCAACTCAGTGCGAGCGGCAGGCGTTGGATCAGGCGCAACAGCAGCCAACTGAACAGAATCGCCACCCAGAAGTGCGGCAAAAACCACAGCGCCTGCCACGGGATGGTGTCCACCGAGGCGTACAGCACGCCACCGATGTCCGGCAGCAACGGCTGGCCGCGCAACACATCGCGCACGATCACATACAACAGCATGGTGAAGAAAAAAGGCTTGAGCAGGCCGTCGGCCTTGCGCACGGCCATTTCTACAAACGGCTGCTCTGGCTTGAAAAACACCCCGGACAGAAAGAAGAACAACGGCAGCACGAACGACGCGAGGATCGGATACATCAGCTCCCGGGACGTCGCAACAAACCAGCTGTGGGCATACACGATCACCAGGATGCCGATGCCTTTGGCGATATCCATCTGGATCCAGCGATGTTTCATGGGTGTCTCCCCAGTCGATCCTTCATGCCTTGCGCCATGGCTTGAGCCATAGCCCCATCCCGAGCAACACCGCCGCGCCGGCCAATGTGCTCAGCCCCAGTTGCAGCCACAGGCCTTCAAGACGAAACAACACCAGTGCCGCCACGCCCAGCGCCAGCGCATTGAGCAGCCAGTGCCGTGCCCAGGGCAGGGCGCCGAGCAGTGCCTGGCGCTGCATCAGCAGCAGCCCGGTGCACATCACGCCCGCCAGCGCAGCCAGTGGAATCCCGGCCAGGCCGAACACAAACGGCAACACGCCTAGCAGCAGCACGTTGACCAGGCTGCCGAGCAATTCGCAACGCAGCGGCTGGCGCGTATCGCCGGCGGCGTAGGCGTAACGCGCAAGCAAGGCGTTCCAGGCGCCGAACACCAACGGCACGGCAAACCACGCCAGCAGCAGCGGCAACGGCGAGTCCGCCGATTGTTGGGGCAACAGCAGCGCCACCAGGCTCGGTGCCGCAGCGACCAGCCCGACGCCGGCGGGCAGGGTCAGCACGCTGGCGGTTTCCAGGCCGCGCTTGAGCAGAGCCAGGCGCGCATCGCCCTGGCGTCGGCTCATCATGCCCAGCAGCACCTGATTGAGGCTCATCAGAGCAATCAGCGGCAGGTTCATCAGCTTGCGGGCCAGGTTGACCCACGTCACCGCGCCCTCGCCGAGCAGCGAGGCCACGAGTCTTTCGATCAGCGCCAGGCCCTGGCTGGCCCCGTTGCTGATCAACAAGGGACCGATACGTTCGCCCAGCTCGCGCAGCGGCGCGTAGGTCAGTTGCCAGCGCCACGGCCGCCAGCCCTGGCGCCACATCGACGGCAGCAACGCCAGTGGCATCAGCAGGCTCCCGGCGAGGCACGCCAGGGCCAGTGAGTGAGGTTGGGTCGCGGTGCCCGCGAGGGCGAGGTACGTCACGGGTGGCAGGTTGAACAACAACGAGCCCAGCCCGGCCAGCACAAAACGTTCGCTGGCCTGCAACGGAATGCTGAACAACGCATGCAGCATCAAGCCCGGTACGCACCAGGCGACGATCTGCAGGTTGCTGCTGGCCATCGCCGTCGCAGTGTCGGCCAGGCCCGGTCCGAGCACTTGCACCAGCCACGGCGCCGACAACGTCAGCAGCAGGCTGGTGACCAGGGCGATCAGCATCAAGGCCGGAAACAACACCGCCAGCCAGTCCAGCCGTTCGCCGTCCTTGCGCGCCAGGTACAACGGCAACGCCGCCGCACTGAGCACGCCGCCGGCCAATGACATGCGCAGCGCCTCGGGCAAAAACAGCGCAATCAGGAACGCATCGCTGCGCTCTCCCGCGCCCCAGGCCGCCACCAGCAACCATTCACGTGCAAACCCCAGGCACAGGCCCAACAACGTCGCCAGGGTCAGCCATGCGGCGGAGCCGAGCATCAGGGCTGTGCGCCGTTGAGCAGCGGTTTGCGATAGACCACCGTTTTGACCTGCGGCAGGCGCGCCGGAAACAGTCGCCGCGCTTCCAGTACGTTGATGCCCACCATCAGCCAGAACAGCGCCACCATCACCACTGCAAAACTGAAGTAGTGGTCAAACAAGCCGCTCACCAGCGCCGCCAGAATCCCCGCCGTGGTGCCCAGCCACAGGGCGTTGTCCTTGGTCAGGCGGATCGGGCCTTTCTCCGGGCGGGCTTCACGCCACCAGCGCACGGTCACTGCCACAAACAGCAGCATGCCGACGAGGCCGATCTTGTAGATGTAGTTCAGCCACAGGTTGGAGATGCCCAGCAGGTGAGTGCCCGGCACCGGCGGGTCGACCTTGAAACCGATGCCCAACGGGTACGCCGCCACGGCTTGAGGGAACATGCGGTACTCGTCAAAACGCACTTCGGTACTGGCGTTGTCCGAGGAAAAAATCGTCGCCAGACGATCCTGCAACGGCGGATAAGCCATCACCAGCGCCACCGTCAGCGCCGCGCCGATCATCAACAGGCGACCGGTGTACGGCACGCGCCGCGTGGCCATCCACATCAGCACCAGCGCCAGGCTGACCATCGCGCCACGGCTACTGGCCAACAGCAGCGCGGCCGCTCCCAAGCAGGCCACGCCCAGGCCCAGTGCGCGTTTCCAGCCTTGCTCGGTCATGCCGAAACAGAAGGCCAGTGGCAGCAGCAACGCCATGATCCCGCCGATGGCATTCGGGTGAGTCCACGGCGAGCCCATGCGCGAAGACATGGCCTCCAGACCAAATTTGAGCGTGTCGAAGTTGGCGTAGTTGAACAGCCTCAGGATGGGCGCGATCCCGGCCCCTGAGCGCGTACTTACGAACACCGCGATGGACAGCACCAGCATCGCCAGGGTGCCGAGCAACAGGGCGATCACCAGGGACTCGCGGCGCTTCTGGTCCACCAGCAATTTAGCGGCGAGGAACACCCCCGACAGGTTCAGCAACCAGCGCAGCCAGTTGGCCAGGCCACTGCTGCTGTCGGCCTGGGTGATGACCTGCCCGACGATGAAGGGGAACACGCTGAACAGCATCAACCACAGCAGCATCTGATCGGTGGGGCGTCGGACCAGGCTGGGCGCCTGGGGCAGGCGCGAGAGGAAGCTGTGCCACAGGATCGCGCCCCAGGTCAGGGCCAGAATCGCCTCGCTCACCGTGGTACGAATGCCCAGGTTGACCGTCGAGTACGGCATGAACGTCGCCACGGCGGCAAACAGCAACAGGCCCCAGAACGGAAAGCGCAGGATGGTCACCGCCGCCGCCAGGCCGGCCACGGCGACAAACGCCTTGGCCGGCGACAGCAGCAGGGCCAGGGCGCCAAACAGCAGGCCGAAGAGGATCGCGACGAGGCTTGCCAGATTGTCTCTCACGTCAGTTCCTCGATCAGTTCGGCCAGGCACCGACGGTAGGCTTGGTGGTTGAAGCGCTGCGCCCATTGGCGCCGTTGCTCGGGGGATTCTTCGTCGGCCTGCTCACCCAGGCCGACCATCAAGTGCACCAGCGCCGGGCCATCGGTGGGCGAAAAGCGCGGGGCCGAGGGCGGGGTGATTTCATCCAGCGACGTACCGCTGGCCACCGCGACGGGGGTGCCGACGCTCAGCGCTTCGATCACCGGCAGGCCGAACCCTTCGGCATAGGAGGGTTGCCACAGGCGCGAGGCCTGGCGGTACAGCGCGTGCAACTCTGCATCCGACACACCGCTCAAGGCGCGAATGCCCGGCAGCGCGCGTTGGGCTTCGGGCAAATGATCGAGGCTGCCTACCAAGACCAGCTCCGGCACGGCGGATGATTGGCTGCGTGCTTGCTGCCAGGCGTCCACCAGAAACGGCACGTTCTTGCGCAACTCGCGGGTGCCCACCAGCAACCAGTAACGCGCTGGCAACTGGCGTGCGCTGAGGTCGGCGGCCAGCGCGGAGAACCCGTCGACCTGGTTGGGCAGTACGCGAATCTTGCCCGCCGCCTTGGGAAACAGCCGCGCGGTTTCATCGGCGCTGTACTGCGACGGCGTCCATACGCGGTCGGCGCTGTGTACCGCGTAGGCAATCGACAGGCGATCGCTGGTCTTGTAGATCAACGCCTTCATCCGGTTGGCGTGGTAGTTGTCCAGGGTGATCTGAAACAGATCATGCAACAGCACGACGGTGCGCAACCCCGGCGGTTTGGGTGGCAGCGGCAAGCCCATATTGAAGGTGCTGATGTACAGATCGATATGCTGTTCGCGCAAGGCCCGCGGCAGGAAACCCGCCTCGAAACGCAGGCGATTCTGCGGCTGATGCATGGCCGTCTTGGCGCAGCCCCAGGGCGGACAATGGGCCCACAACCGGGTTTCATCGCCCAAAGGCGCCACGGTAAAGCGCTCGACCTCGGTGCCCGGCAGGGTGTGCAGCGCACTTTCCAGCGCATACACCTGGCGGCTGATGCCCGATTGCGGCGAGGTGCCGACGGTGCGGTAATCCAGGCCTACACGCATGCCGGCTCCTTTTGGTTTTGCGGCACGAGGGTGGCGTAGACCTGCTCCAGCTGGCTGGCGGCGACGCTCCAGTCATGGGCGCGACGCACATAGGCGCGGCCCGATTCCCCCATGGGGGTGGCGGCGCCGGGAAATTGCAGCAGGCGCACCACCGCATCGGCCAGCTCGGTGGCGCTTTGTCCGCCGAGGTAGTCCAGGCCTTCCACCAGGTCCAGCCCGGAGACGCCTTGCTCGGTGCTTGCCAGTGGCAGGCCGGCGGCCAGGGCTTCGAGCACCTTGAGTTTCGAACCGCCGCCGTGGCGCAACGGTGCCAGAAACACCGAGCAGCTCGATTGCAGATTCAGCAGGTTGGGCACAAAGCCTTGCCATTCGATGCGCGGGTCTTTCCAGCGCTCGCGCCAACTGTCCGGCATGCCAAAACCGCACACGCTCATGCGCGCGTCCGGGCAGCGCACCCAGACCTTGGGCAGGATTTCATCCAGGGCCCACTCGATGGCGTCCACGTTCGGCGCGTATTCATAGTTGCCAAGGAACAGCACACGGCGGGTCGACGGGTCGGGATGGGCGCCGGCGAAGTGATCGCAGTCCACGCCATTGACCACCACGGGCACCGGTTTGCCGGCTATTTTTTCCAGGGTCTTCGCGTCGCTGTCGGTGACGGCCACCACCTGCGCGGCCTGGCGCATCACTCGGCGTTCCCAGCGCGCATAGCGCCATTGATCGTAGCGAATGAAGGGCAGCGCCCAGCGCGGCAAACGGTCGTAAGTGGCCGCACCGAGGGCAGACTCAACATTATGTTCGGTCAGCACAAACGGCTGGGATCTACGCGCCAGGGCATCTTCGTAAGGCTGGAAGCTGTAGCTGTGCTCGATCTGCACCACGTCCCACGGCTCACCCAGCAACCAATTGAAGGTGTCCTGCAACTCGCCCGACAAGCCATTCACGCTGGCCAGCAGCGGGTAGGGCGCCAACAGCCCGGCTATCAGGGTCGTGAAGCTGCGTAACGGGCGGCGCGGCAGGATGATCAACTGTTCGACAAACGCTTCCAGCACCTGGCGGTCGGTGAGCGACACCGGGTGCTTGTCATGCAGCAACAAGGTGATCCGGTGCCCACGCGCCGCCAGGCTGCGCAGCAGATGGAACTGGCGCGTCTTGCCGCCGCTGGTGGCGGGCGAGGGCGAGTAGGGCAGGATCCATAGAATGCGCATGGCAGGCCTCACTCCCATAACAGAATTTGCAGGTTCGGCTTGACCGTGACGGTCAGCCCGTGGGTGCCGCTCACCGGGGTTTGCGTGCCACGCAGCGGGTCATACAGGGTGGCGCTGGCCAAGCCGGGCAAGTGGGCGTTGCCGCCCTCGGCCGACCAGAAAAACCACAACTTGCGCCCGTCGGTGCGGGTCCAGCCGATGCTGAACAGGCCGTCGGGCAACTGGTCGGCGCTGGGCGGATCGCCGGGGGTGAGCTTTGGCCCGCTGACGTCGAGGAAGTTTTTCAGCGCGCTGTAGACCGGCTTGGGGTTGGCGTCGATGTCCAGCAAACCGTAGGACTGATCACGCACGCTGGCGCGCTGGTCCAGATCGCTCAAGGTGAACAGGAAGATCCTGTCGTAATCCAGCGCGCTCATCAGTGCCAGGCGACGCACCACGTAATCGGCCTGGGCCTGTGGGGTGATGATGTCCTGGGCGTCCTTGGGACCGGTGTAGGTCGACCAGCCCCACTCGGTGCTCCACAGGGTCTGCACGCCGGCGTTGCGCAGCGCCTGGTTGAGCGCGCTGGTCTTGGCGATAAAGTCCAGGTTGGCCGGGTCGTTGCCTTCGGGCAATTGGGTGTAGGGATGGTAGGAGATAACAGTGTTCAGGCTGGCCACACCGAGTGCGCCGAGGGCGTCCAACATGGTCTGGCCGTTGGGCATTTCGCTGAAGAACGCCATACCGGCAGCGACCACCGGTTTGCTCGGGCTCACGGTCCGTAGCGCGGCGGCGGTGCTGGTCAGCAGCGTGGCGTAGCCGGCCGGATCGGCCACCGGGCGCCAGAAGCCCAGCAGGTTCGGTTCATTCCACACTTGCCAGGCGTCGACGCTGGGGTAGCGCTGAGCCAGCAATGCCATGCGGTTGGCGAATACGTTCGGGTCTTTCGGCGGGTACTGGTCCTGATACGGCGCACCCACCGGTGCGGTCGTGGCGAACGGTGCCGAACCGACCAGGTAGAACACCGACTTGAGTTGGTTGTCCTGCAGCTTGCCCACCAGTTGATCCAAGGTTGCCACTTGGTACTGGCCTTCGACGGGTTCCAACTGATCCCAATGCAGGTCCAGGCGCACCCACTCCAAGCCCAGCGCCTTGAGACGATCGATCTGCTTCTGGTAACGCTCGGGGCTGAACCACAGGAACTGCGCGTTCACCCCTAGAAAATCCTTCCACACCACCTCTTTGTTGCCCTTTAGCACATGGTTTTCGGCGTCCGCCTGGCGCCCCCACAAAAACGCGGTCAGGCCCAGGGCGGCGACCACGGCCAAGGTGGCAAAGTAGGTGTGTTTACGTGCCATGGCGGGTGCCCTCGATGGCCTGCTCAAACAGTGTCTTGAATTTCAGCGCGGTCAACGGCCACAAGCGCTCGCGGCCGATTTCGCCGGCGCGCTCGGCCCAGTCCCGGGCCAGCAGCGGTGTGCGCGCCAGGCGCAGCAGTTGCTCGCTGAGTGCGGCCACGTCGCCTTCGGGGTAGATGGCGCCGTTGCCGCTGGCGACTTCTTCGGCAAACGCACGGGCATCCGAGGTAATCGCACCACGACCGCACGCCGCTGCCCAGGACAACGCGCCGCTGGTGCCGCGTTGGCGCCCGAGCAGGCCGAGTTTTTTCGATTCACGGTACGGCAGCACCATCACATGGTGCGCCTGGATAGTCTGGGCGATCTCGTCGGCCGGCAGGTTCAGTCGCCAGTCGATCGCATCCGTCAGGCCGAGGTCGGCGATCTGGCTGTTCAACTGTTCCAGGTAATTGCCGCCTGCGCCGAACGCCATTTCGGCAGCGGTACCACCGGCCAGGGTCAGGCGCACACGGTCACGCCGTTCGGGGGCTTGTTTGAACACAGCAGCCAGGGCCTGCAACAGGTCCTCGATGCCTTTGCCCCGGTAGATAAAACCGAAGTACAGCAGGTGCAACGTGTCCAGCGGCGGCAGCGGCACGGGGGGGATGGCCAGGTTGGCGTGGTTGATCACCGCCACTTTGCCCGCCGGCAATTGCATGCGCTGGCTCAGGCATTCGGCGCCCAGCCGGGTGAGGGTGATCAGCCGTGTCAGGCCTTTTGCGACCTGGCGCTCTTCACGCAGGGTCAGCGGGTCGGCCAGCACCACCGCCGCCTGGGGCAGCGGGCTGGGCAAGCGTTCCAGCAGGTTCAACGGAAACGGCAACTGCTCGCGCCGCCACACGATCCGTTCCGGGTCATGCACGGTGGCGGTCAAGGGCAAGGCTGGGTGGGCCTTGCGCAGTTCACGCAGGGCCAGAAACTCCCCCAGGCGCCCGCCGCCCAACTCGGCGTGGACCAAGTCCACGCTCTGCCAGTCGAACGCAGCGATGGCCTGCTTGATCGCCTCGCTGTTGCCCGCCACACCGGTCAACGGCGTCAGCACCGTCACACCCAGGTGTTCCAAAGCCGTGCGGAAATGGTTCGCGTAGTCGGCGATCCCGTTTTTTTCCGGCGGCAATGGGGCGAGCAGGGCGATGCGCATCAGAACACCCTCTGGTACTTGGCGATGGTCTTGAGCACTTTGGCCGGCACTTCGAACTTACGCCGGTTGATGATGATGCCGTCCACCTTGCCGAACGCCGTATTGAGGATCGACAGCGCGTGCTCGACCACGGGCACTGTGCTGGTATTCGCTTCCACCACCAGGGCGATCAGGTCGGCGCGGCGCAGGTTGATAAACGCATCGCGGTTATCCAGCAGTGCGGACGCGTCCAGCAGCACCACTTCGCCCGGCTGGGCGGGTTCAGCCCCGCCGACACGCACGGTGATGCCGTTTTCCTCAAGCAACCTACGCAGGTGTTCCACCACAAATGTCACCCCTTCGCCATGGCGCGCCGAGGTCAGCCCCAGCGTCATGCCTTGCTCGGCAATCCGCTCCAACTGCAGCAAGCCGTACAGGCGGTAGATGCTCGCGTTGAACGCGTTGGTGCCTTGGGCGGTGCTGGTGTCCAGCTCCGGCAGGGTGGTCCACAGCGGCAGGCCGAACTTGCGTTCCACCAAACCGCCGTCGTGGATGCGCTGGTCGAGCAGGTAGCACAGGTAGATCACCAACAGGCCCACGACGATGGCAAACGGAATCGCCAACAGCAGCATCATCAGGGTTTTCGGGAAGATGCGACCGGGGTTCAGGGTGGCCTCTTCGATCACCGCGATGTTGCTGATCTGGCTGTTATCCAGTTCACGGTCGATGCGCGACTTTTCCAGGTTGTCCACGTACAGCGCGTAGTTGCGTTCGGCGGTGCTCAGCTCGCGGCCCAGGCGGGTCAACTCCGGTTCAATCTCCAGGGCTTGCTTGCGTTGGGCTTCCAGGTTGCTCAGTTGCTTTTGCTGCTGGAGCAGTTGGGTGCGCAGTGCCAGGTTGTTGCTCGTTTCATCCAGCAGCACCCGCTGCAAGTGGATTTCCAGGGTGTTGGGCGCACGGTTTTCCGAGCTCTGCACAGTGTTGCTTTCGCTGGCGACGTGGGCCTGCATCGCGCGGATCGACGCATCCAGAGCTTTGACCGGCGGCGCGTTATCCGTGTAGGTGCGCAGCATGTCGGCCTTTTCCAGCAGCTTCTGGTTGAGCAGGCGACGCAAGTCCTGTTGCTGTGGGTTGAGTGCGATCTGGCGCACCGTGGTCACTTCTTTGGGCTGCGTCTTGAGCTGGGTGCGGGTGCTCCCGATGGCGCTGTCGGAAGACGCGATCAGGCGCGAGGTATTGAACGTCTCGCCGCGCAACACGTTGATGCGCTCGGACAAGTCCTCCAGGCGATCAGTGATGCTGGCTGCGCCGATCTCATTGAGGTGCTTGAGAATCTGCTCCTTGAGGCTCTTGATCTCGGTGGCGCTGGTGGACACCTGGCCTTCATAGAAGACATACAGGCTCTTGCGCCCCAGTGCCTGGGTGCGTTCGTTAATGTAGGTCTCGACCCAGTCCTTGACCACCGCCTGGGCGATTTGCGGGTCACCCCAGGTGAAGCTGATGTCCATCACCGTGGAACCCGCGGCATGGCTCACGTCGAAGTTCTTCTCCAGGCTGGCTGCCAGGCGTTCGACCGGCGTGGTTTTTTCAACGATGCCCACCGTTTCCAGGACCACGCGCAGGCCGTCGAAGACGCCGTCGACCGCACTTTTGACGTAGTACTTGGTGCGCTTCAAAAAGCCCTCGGGCGGCGGCTGATTGGCAATCGCTTCCAGGTAGTGCTCGGCCACGGCCCTCACGATGGGGCGCCCGGTCAGCAGCCGCTCTTCATCGACAATCGGGTCGCGCTGGGTGCTGGGCATTACCAGTGCCTGGCGGTTACTGATCTCAATGGGCAGGGTCGAATCGCGCCCCGGTTTCACCAGCAGTCGAGCGGTGGATTCGTACTTGGCCGGTAGCAGGAAAGCCCCCAGCAGTATGATCACCAACGCGGCAATGGCGGCCAGCTTGAACTCGTGCCGGAAGATGAAGAACAGGCGTAGCAGATCACGAAAAGAACGGATCTCGATCATGGGATGTCGCTCCTTTAGTTGTTGCCGCCGCTGGTGCGCGTGTAGTTGTAGCCAACCCCAATGGACTTGGTGAACGGGATCAGTTGGTTCATGTAGGTATCGACTCCCTGAATGCGCTCGCCCACGTTGGATTTGGGCACGAACACCACATCACCGCGTTGCAGGTGCACCGGTTTGCGCCCGTTGGGGCCGGTCCTGAGCAGTTGGCTGAAGTCCAGGAAATAAGCGCGATAGGCGCCCTGGGCGTCTTCGCGCAGCAGCGCAACCATGCTGGCGTTGCCCGCCGGGCTGACCCCGCCGGCACCGACAATCGCCTGTTCCAAGGTGTTGGCCGTGGCGATCTGCACCGCCGTCGGGTTATTCACCGCGCCGCCGACAATCACCGTGTTGCCGGGCGCCTGGTTGATGTTCACCGTCACACGTGGCTCGCGGTACGTCTGCGCGAGCTTGCCGGTCAGCTCTGTCGCCAGCTCCGAGGGCTGGCGCCCGGCAACCTGGATCGGGCCCAGGAATGGGTAGTTGATCTTGCCGTCGGTCTGCACGGTGTACAGCGTCAACTCGTAGATCGTGCTGACGTTGAACGCCGACAGCGTCGGCATCTCGCCGGCATCGCGCACGATGCGCAACTGGTCGCCGATACGGATGCGTTCCACCGCCGGCGGCAGTTGGGCCAGTTGTTCGAGGGCGCGCTTGCCTTCCTCGACGGTCTTGCTGTCGGGCGGCACGATGCGCGCCGGCGTATTGCAGGCGGCCAGAGCCATCATGGCCACGACGAGCAGGGTTCGTTTCATCAAAGGGGACTTCCTGTGGGTCATGATGCTCACCTCCAATAACCGGGAAACATGCTGATGCGCCGCTTGAGGGCGAGAGGCAGGCGACGCTCAAGATGGCCCAGGCGATAACCGAGCAACTTGAACGCACTGCGTACCAGCACCTCCGGCACGCGGTGCAAGGCGCCGGCTTTGCGCAAGGCCGCGAGTTCGGCCAGTACATAGCGTTTGCCTTCGCTACCCGCGTCGCCAAAGGCCTGTTTGATCCACGGCTCGCGGCCATAGAACACGCCGATATCGAAGTAGCGATGAAATTCGTCCATGAGTTTGTAATCGTGTGAGTGATGCACCAGCGCCGTGGCGGCGTAGCGCACCTTGTAGCCGTCGAGCAGCATGCGCGCAGCGACGTAGGCGTCTTCGCTGCCGATCACGTCGACGGGGAAACCTCCCACCGCGTGCAACGCACTGCGCCGGTAAACGGAAAACGAGTCGGAGCTGAAGCAGGTCTTGATCCCCAGCGTGGGTGCATCGGCCAGGCTTTTACTGCGGCTGTGCTCGGGGTAGTTGAAGTGCCGCGATTGCGCGCCCAGCACCCCCGCGTCGGGGTGGGGCAGTTGGCGTCCGTAGGCGACGCCGTTGAGCGGGTCCTGCTGCAACTCGGCGAGCAGGTTGGCGAAGGTCTCGGGCGTGGCGGGAATGGCGTCCTGGGTCATCACGATCAACGCATCGCCGCCCACCTGCTCGCTGGCCCAGCGGCGGGTGCCGCCGTGGTTGAAGTCACGGGCGTCGATCACTTCGACCCGAGCGCCGAACTCGCGAAAACGCGCCACGGTGTCATCGCTGGAGGCGCTGTCCACCACCAGCATCTCGTCCGGCTGCAGGGTTTGCATTTTCAGCGCCGGCAGCAGGCGTGCCAGGTGGCTGGAGGCGTTACGGGTCGGGATGATCAGGGACGTGCGCATATCATTTTTTCACGTCGGCGGGCGCACGGCCGTAAATGTCGTCGAAGCGCACGATGTCGTCTTCGCCCAGGTACTCGCCGCTCTGCACCTCGATCATCACCAGGTCGATGATGCCGGGGTTGGTCAGCCGGTGTTTGTGCCCGGCCGGGATGTAGGTGGACTCGTTGGCGTTGATCAGGAATTCCCGTTCGCCGTTGGTGATCTGCGCCGCGCCGCTGACCACCACCCAGTGCTCGCTGCGGTGGTGGTGCATCTGCAATGACAGCGATGCCTGGGGCTTGACCACGATGCGCTTGATCTTGAAGCGGCTGCTTTCCTCCAGCACGGTGTAGGTGCCCCACGGCCGGGTGACGGTGCGGTGCAGGCTGTACGCCGGATGGTTCTGGCGCTTGAGCTCGGCGACGATGTAGCGCACATCCTGGCTGCGTTGGGCATCGGCGATCAGTAGCGCGTCGGGGGTGTCGACGATGATCAGGTCGCGCACGCCCACGGCGCCCAATACGCGCTTGGGTGAGTCGATGTAGCAGTTGTGCACGTCATGCAAAATCGCTTCGCCATTGACCTGGTTGCCATGGGCGTCGCTGGGGGTGAGCTGGCGCAGGGCTTCCCACGAGCCGATATCGCTCCAGCCAATGTCACAGGGCACCACGGCCACTTGGTCGGACTTTTCCATCAGCGCCACGTCGATGGAAATGTCCGGTGCGCTGCCGAAGGCGTCGGCGTCCAGTTCACGCTGGCGCGAGGTGTTGTTTTGCAGGCTCTGGCTGTGTTCCAGCGCGGCGCGTGCGGCTTCCAGCACGTCCGGGGCATGGGCGGCCAGTTCGTCCACCAGGGTGCTGGCCTTGAAGCAGAACATGCCGGCATTCCACAGGTGCTTGCCGCCGTCGAGGTAGCCTTGGGCGGTCGCCAGGTCGGGTTTCTCGACGAAGCGTTTGACCCGGTTGCCGTGGCGCAGTTTTTCACCTTGTTCGATGTAGCCAAAACCGGTTTCCGGATGGTCAGGCTGGATGCCGAAGGTCACTAGGTAGCCGGCTTCGGCAAGGTCCCGGGCCTGGGTCACGGCGTCGGCGAACGCGACTTCATTGAGAATCAAATGGTCGGCAGGCATCACCAGCAATTG
Organism: Pseudomonas arvensis; assembly: GCF_056688935.1. Taxonomy (NCBI): domain Bacteria; kingdom Pseudomonadati; phylum Pseudomonadota; class Gammaproteobacteria; order Pseudomonadales; family Pseudomonadaceae; genus Pseudomonas; species Pseudomonas arvensis. Next base: position 2,025,547 of record NZ_CP162038.1, read on the forward strand.
CGCATCGCCGCCGAAGTGTTCCTGCACATGCAACGCTGCCACTGCGATGGCCGCCGCCGTATTGCGGCCGAACGGTTCCAGCAGCAAGTCCAGAGGCAGGCGGGCGTTGTTGACCGACCGGTAGTCATCGAGGGTGCGAAACAGCAGGTCGCGGTTGGTGACTGTCAGTACGCTTTCCACCCCAGGCAGTTTGGCGGCGCGCTGGAAGGTTTTTTGCAGCAGGCTCTGGCCGTCACGCATGCGCATGAAGGGTTTGGGCATGTTCTGCCGCGACACCGGCCACAGCCGGGTGCCCGAACCACCGGAAACGATGCAGGGAATCAATCCGTTGAGGGTATTCATCAATAGACTTCCTTGGTGGAAAGGACGGCCGGGACCGTCATGAAAACGATGTACAGGTCAAACCACACCGACCACTTGGAGATGTACTCCAGGTCGTACTCGACACGTTTCTGGATTTTGAACAGGGTGTCGGTCTCACCTCGGTAGCCATTGATCTGCGCCCAACCGGTGATGCCGGGCTTCACGCGGTGGCGCGAGCTGTACTCACTCACTGCCACTTCAAACGGAACACCGGCGGCCTTGGTCGCGGTGGCATGGGGGCGCGGGCCGACCATCGACATGTTGCCCAGCAGCACGTTGAACAGCTGCGGCAGCTCGTCGATGCTGGTCTTGCGGATGATGCGGCCCACGCGGGTGATACGTGGGTCCTGGCGGGTGGTCTGGCGTTCGGCGGTGAAATCGCTCTGGTCGGTGTACATCGAGCGGAACTTGAACACGCGGATTTCGTTGTCGTTGTAACCGTAGCGGTTCTGGCGGAACAGCACCGGCCCCTTGGAGTCGAGCTTGATCGCAATCGCCGTGGCCACCATCACCGGCGACAGACACACCAGCGCCAGGCTGGCGAGAAAGCAATCCTCCAGGCGCTTGATCACCGGCGACCAGCCACGCAGCGGCAGTTGCGAGGTGTTGAACATCAGGATGCCGCCGACGTCGGTGATTTTGCTGTGGCCGTAGCGCAGGGCCGCCATGTCGGGCACCAGCATCACGTTCACCGACATCTGCCGCAGGCGGTTGACCAACCCGTGGATGCGCTGCTCGGCGGCCCACGGCAGGCAGATCATCACTTGGTTGACCTGTTCGGCGCGTATCAGTTTTTCCAGGTCGCGGGTGTTGCCCAACAAGGGCAGCTTGCTCAATTCCTTGGGGATGCGTTCGGTGCGATCGTCGATAAAACCAACCAGTCCGGAGCGGATATCGCCATTGCGTTGCAGGTGGTCGGCGACGTGCACGGCGGTGTCGGTAAAACCCAGGATCACCGTGCGTTGCAGGTATTTGCCCTTGCGCATCAGGTTGCGGTAGAGGCGCAGCATCAGCAGGCGTTCCAGGCAGAACAGGCACAGGCTGGCGACGTACCACGCGGCCAGGTTGCGCGGGGTCAACTGCGGGAAAAACTGCAGGATCTGGTACATGAACAGCAGGATGCAAAACGCCGCTGACCACGCCTTGACCTTGGTTTTCAGGCGCAGCCGGTTACTGAACAATTCTTCGGAATAGATGCCCAGAGCCTGGAACAGAATGATCGTCAGGACCGCGAAAAATACCAGCAGGCCGAGGAAATGACTACGTAGCTCCGGGTCCATCGGGTCGATGAAAACCACCAGCACCAACGGGGGCAGAATGGCGCTCAGACCATGTATGAATTTGACGAAAACAACAAAGAACTCAACAAAACCGGCACGCGTTAAAAACAGGCTGTCGACGGACGACTTTTCTCGCATAAAACATCCCTCATTGCACTCCAGGCGCAGCTGTTCGGTTGCTGTATTCAATAAAGCAGCAGGCTGCTTTAGAGGCACGTCGAACTACGGCTACGCTGGGTAATACGCAACTTTTCATTCAAAAAATATATATTCATTTGAATGGTTTTCGCGGGTGTCGTGACTAAAGGAGTGTTTCCTTTTCAATGCTAGTCAACGGATTGACGATGGTGCGGAGGTGGCATGCTAGACAGGTTTATCAGTCTCTTTTTCGGCATTTTATTGACATTCCTTGTCCAGTCACTCGGTGAAGGGGGGTGTGTTTTTGAGTGTAGGAACAAATGTGAGATTTTTCCTGCTTAACGGTAAAACCTTTTTATAAACGCGGTAGGAAAGGGGGACAAAGGGGGGAGGCAGGGCGCACTAAGTGCCCTGCCAGCGGGGTTTTCGAGGGGTTAGAAGTTGCCTTTCAAACTCACTGTAAAATTACGCGGTTCGCCATAAAAGTTGCCCCAGGAGGCGGTGCCCACGGTGTTGTAGTAGGTTTTATCAAACAGGTTGTTGCCATTGAGCGCCACTGTCCAGGTGTCATCCACGCGGTACGCCAGGCGTGCGTTCCAAGTGGCGTAACCGGGTTGTTCGAGCTTGATGGTCTGCACGCGATAGTTGCTGCTCTGGGCATTGACCCCTGTGCCGACGCTCCATTTCGACAGCGCGCCGTCGAGCTGGTAGTCGCCCCACACGCGCAGCATGTGACGAGGCACGTAGGTGTTGGACGTGCCACCCTGCTTCGCGACGTCGATGGTGCTCAGGGATTGGGTCTGGGTGTAGGTATAGCCGCCGAACAGTTGCAGGCGTTCGAGCACTTCACCGCTGATTTCGGCCTCCACGCCCTGGGCGCGCACCTTGCCTTTATCGGTGTAGCAAAAGCCGTCGGCGGAGGTCGCGCATTGGGTGGTGTAGTCGGACTCGGCGCCGTTTTTCTCAATCGCGCGGAACAATGCCAGGGAGCTGTTGAGGCGCCCGTCGAACCATTCGCCCTTGATGCCCAACTCGTAGTTGTCGCCGACCTTCGGCTGGAGGGCCGCGCCGTCGACGGTGGCGTAAGAGCTTTGCGGCTGGAAAATATCCGCATAGCTGGCGTACACCGAGAGGTGCTCGTTGAGGTCGTAGATCAGCGCGGCAAACGGCGTGACTTCGCCGGTTTCGCGGGTGCGTGCATCCTGCGTGGCCCATTCGCCCCAGGCCAGGTTGTAGGATTGGCGACGGTTCTCGTACCAACTGACGCGGCTGCCGACGATCAGCATCAGCGGCTCGGCCAGGCGCAGGCGCAAGGTGGCATAGGTGCCATATTGAGTGGCGGTCTCCTTGACCGTGCCACCCCGGTACATGTTCGGCCAGAAGCTGCTGTTGGCCGGTTCCGGGAAGTGGTGATCGGGTTGGTAGATGCTCTGGCGCCTGGGCAGGTTCTGGATCGCGTACACGTCGTCCTGGGTACCACGGCTGCCGTTGGCACCGAGGATCAGCTCATGCTCCAGGCCAAAGGCTTCGAACTTGCCGTCGACGTAGGCGTCGAGGCCGAAGTCCTTATGGTTGTAGTCCATCAGCGCCGCGTAAGAGTTGGCAGTGGGCGTCGGGTTGTCGTAGGCGATGGTGCCTTCGCTGGCGGCGTACTTGGTGTCTTGCAGGTTGCGGCTGTGCACCGCCGAGACCTTGAGTTTCCAGTCATCGTTGAATTGATGGGTCAGGTCGGCGAAGAACGTGGTGCGCCGGCTTTGCCAGTCGTTCCAGGACTGGCCCAGACACGTGGAGCGGCTGAGGTTGGCGCTTTTGCCATCGGCGTAGCGCGGCAGGCCGCCCCAGCACGGGCTGGCGTCGACGTCTTCGTAGCTGGCGCCGACGCCCAGGGTGGTGTCGGGGTTGAGGTCGATGTCCAATGCGCCATAGAACGCCTGGTCCTGGCGCTTCTGAATGTCCATGTAGGAACCGCGAGTCTGCTGGCTGATCGCTGCGCGGCCGCGCACGGTGCCGCTGTCATTCAACGGGCCACCGGTGTCGACGTCGGCGCGGTAGTTGTCCCAGGTGCCGGCGGACAACGACAGGCTGGTGGTGGGCTTGGCCTGTGGTCGTTTGCGCACGAAGTTCACCGCGCCGCTGGCGGTGCCGGCGCCCTTGAGCATTCCGGCTGCGCCCTTGAGCACTTCCACCCGGTCGTAGATCGCCATGTTGGCGCTGAAACTGTCGGCTTGTACGTAGTCCTTGCCCATGTCCAGTGGCACGCCGTCGTACTGGTACTGGCCGAGCATCTTGAAACCACGGGAATAGAAGTACTTGCCGCCCATGGGCGACTCGTACGTGGTGATCCCCGGCGTGCGTTCCATCACGTCGTCAATGGTGGTGAGGTTCTGGTCATCCATCAGTTGGCGGGTCAGCACACTGACCGACTGCGGTGTTTCCCGCAGGCTATGTTCACCTTTGCCGATGGTCACTGCGCCGGTGGTGTAGGAACCGGTGCCATCGGTAAGGGCACCCAAGCGTTCGCCGGTGACCATTGTGGCGCCCAGGTTCAGGGCACCGGTTTGGGCTACTTGCGGCAGGAGCAACCACGTGTTGTTGCCCTGGCGCTGGGCGTCCAGGCCTTGGCCTCGCAGCAACTGGCCAAGAGCCTGTTGCGGGTCGAAGCGGCCGCTGAGGCCTGGGCTGGCCTTGCCGGCGACACTGGTGGCGTCGTACGACAGGCTGACACCGGCCTGACGGGCGAACTGGTCCAGCGCGTTGGCCAGGGAGCCGGCGGCGATCTGCCAGTCGCGGGTCTGGGTATCGCCGGCTGGGGTTTCAGCCCTCACGGCCAGCGGCACGGCGGCGCTGCTCAGGCAGGCGCCGAGCAAAGCGGCCTGCACCGTGCGCTTGAGGGGGGAACGTTGGAAGGGGATCGCTTGCATGACCGCGGGATGCTCCTGAAGGAAGTGAACAGAACCGGCCTGTTGATCGGCCTTTCCTTACAGGTCGAGCGGCAATGCGAATTCACCTCATTTATTTTTGACGGGTTATACGCGGGGCGAGACGGTCACCCAATAACGGCTGCGGTAGGTGACGTCGACCTTGAGCGAATGCGCCACCAGGCTGAGCACTTGATCGGTATCGTCCAACTGATAGGTGCCCGACACGCGCATCCCGGCGACCGCTTCGCTGCAACGTAGCAGGCCGTTGCGATAACGTCCCAGCTCGGCAAGGAAGTCATCCAGGCGCATGTTGTGGGCGCTGATCACGCCGTCGCTCCAGGCCCAAGGGTCCAGGCCATTGGCGCGGGGAGGGCGAATGCCATGGCGGTCGAACAGCACCTGTTCGCCCGGCTGGATCAACTGCCGGGCGCTGGCGTCATGGCGGCCTGCAAACAGCGCCACCGTGCCCTGTTGTACGGCGAGCAACGTGCCTTGGGCGTCTTCACGCACCAGGAAACGGGTGCCGAGGGCGCGCAGGTAACCGTCGCGGGTCTGCACCCAGAAGGGTCGGCTGTCGCCGCCGGTATTGACCAGGATTTCACCCTGGCGCAAGTGCACCAGGCGCCGCTCCTGATCAAACGCCGTATCGAAGGCACTGGCGCTGTTGAGCTGGATGTGGCTGCCATCGTTCAGCGCCACCCAGCGCCGTTCCCCGGTGACGGTGCGGTAATCGGCCAGCATGGCGGGCAGCGGCGTGTAGTCGCGGCCAAGCCAGGTCAAACCAGCCGTGCCGGCCACCAGCCCGAGCAGTTTCAAGCCGTCACGGCGGCTGATGCGTTGGCGCGCACCGCGCAGGGCATGGCGCCCAACCTGGGCCGGTAACTGGCTGAAATCGTCATTCATGGTCGCCACCCGCTGCCACACCTGCTGGTGTTCGGCGCTGGTGTGCAGCCAACGGTCAAATGCGGCGGTGCTGGCATCGTCGGCGGGGTTGAAGCGCAGTGTGATCATCCACTGGATGGCCTGGTCGACCAGGCGCGGGTCATCGTTCGGCATATCGCAACCGATAACAGGCGTGCAGTGCCTTGGCCAGGTCGCGTTCCACGGTGGCCTTGGATACGTTCAGGCGCAGGGCGATCTGTGCGCAGGTCAGGCCGTCGAGTTGGGCCAGCAGGAACGCCTCGCGCACACGTGGCTTGAGTTGGTCGAGCAGGCGGTCGATACGTTCCAGGCTGTCGAGGATCAACCGCCGGGTTTCCTCCGACGGCACTTGCACCTGCGGGAAATGCGCGAGGCTTTCCAGGTAGGCGCGCTCCAGTTCACGGCGGCGGTACTGGTCGATCATCAGGCTGCGCGCGATGCTGCTCAGGTACGCGCGGGGCTGCTGCACCGTCTGCTGCTTGCGCGCATTGAGCAGGCGCACGAAGGTTTCCTGGGCCAGGTCGGCGGCATGTTCGCGGCAACCGGTGCGCCGGCTCAACCAGCTACGCAGCCAGGAATGATGGGCATGGTACAGCTGGCCGATAGCGGCATGGTCCAGTGGGTGATCGCTCGACATGGGCATCCTGGCGCAGCAGTCTTAATTGATAATGTTTCGCATTCTAGACGTTGGCCGTGGCAATGAGCAATCACCGGGGGGCATTGTATCCAGCACATTTTTTTGTTTGCCCAAGGCCGGCCGATTAGGCTGCGTGCTTTCCCGACGGAGGGCTGAGCATGATCGACGTGACGACCCTGGCGATATTTTCCGGTGCAGTGGTGCTGTTGCTGCTGTCTCCGGGACCGAACATGGCCTTTGTTGTCAGCCACGGCGTGACTCACGGCTGGCGCGGTGGAATAGCGTCGGCGCTGGGCATCATTGTGGCGGACCTGCTGCTGACGGTATTGACCGCCAGCGGGGTGACGGCGCTGGTCGCCAGTTGGCCGCCATCCTTTGATGTGATCCGGTATGCGGGGGTGATCTACCTGTTGTGGCTGGTGTTCAAGACCTTGCAGAAAAGCCCTGGTCTGGGCATGGCCCACATCAACCGTGTGCCCTTGGGCCGAGTAGGTTGGCAGGCGATGCTCAATAGCTTGCTCAACCCCAAGGCATTGCTGTTTTTTCTGGTGTTCCTGCCGCAGTTCGTAAAGCCCGAGGCCGGGCCTATCGCCCTGCAATTGCTGGTGCTTGGCGGCGTGCTAACCGTGATTGCCGGAGTGTTTCACGCACTGCTGGGGTGTTTTGGTGGCGGGCTCAGCCGGTTCTTTGCCAGGCGCACACACAGCGCCTGGCTGCAGAAGTGGGGTCTGGCGACGGTACTGATGCTGCTCGCCGTGCGCCTGGCGGTGATGTCGCGCCCCAACTGACTGGCATCAGGGCAAGCCTTGCCCGCTACAGCGTCAGCCCAACCGCGCCGCCGCCCGTGCGGTGATCTCGCCGCGCACGCGGCGCGATTCCACCGTGCGCTTCTTCGCCTCTTCCAGCACATGGGCGGGCGCCGTCTGGGGGCTGCCCGACTCGAACGGCGGGGCCGGTGCATATTCGATCTGCAACTGCACCAGTTGCGCCGCCGCTTCGCTGTACAACTCAGCCGCCAGGACCAGCGCGAAGTCGATCCCCGCCGTGATCCCGCCCCCGGTAAACAGGTTGCCGTCACGCACCACGCGCTCCTGCACCGGGATGGCGCCGAGCGGCGCGAGCATGTCGTGGTAGGCCCAGTGGGTGGTGGCCTTGCGGCCGCGCAGCAGGCCCGCCGCGCCGAGTACCAGCGAGCCGGTACACACCGAGGTCACGTAGCGCGCGGTCTGGGCCTGGGCCTTGAGGAAGTCCAGGGTGGCCGGGTCTTCCATCAGCGCGCCGACGCCGGAACCGCCGGGCACGCAGAGCACATCCAGGTTGGGGCAGTCGGCATAGGTGGTGGTCGGTGTGAACACCAACCCGGTGCTGGACGTGACCGGCGCCAGGTCTTTCCACACCAGGTGCAACTTCACATCCGGCAGCGAGCCCAGCACGTCATAAGGGCCGGTCAGGTCCAATTGCTGGATGCCGGGAAACAACACAAAGCCGATCTGCAAGGTCATCAAGAATGCTCCGATAAGGGGTGGACGGCTTCACTCTAGAGGCCTAGGCTTTGGCGAATACGCCATTGACCCCACGAATCACGCCAATCATGCCCAGAATTGTCCACGTCCTCGCTTTCGATAACGCCCAGGTGCTCGACGTGACCGGGCCGTTGCAGGTGTTCGCCTCCGCCAATGACTTGGCCCGCCAGCGCGGCCTGCCGTTGCCTTACGCCGTCTCGGTGATCGCCGCCCAGCGTGAACCGGTGATGACCTCTGCGGGCCTGGCCCTGGTGGCCGAGCCGTTGCCCGCCGTCGATGCGCCGTGCGACACCTTGGTGATCGCCGGCGGCTGGGGTGTGTACGGCGCTTCTGAAGACCTCGCACTGGTGGACTGGGTGCGGGAAAAGGCCCGGCACACCCGGCGCATGACCTCGGTGTGCACGGGCGCCTTTTTGCTCGCCGCCAGCGGCATGCTCGACGGCTGCCGTGTGGCGACTCACTGGACGCGCTGCGAAGAACTGGCGCGCAGGTTTCCTTCACTGACGGTGGAGTCCAACCCGATCTTCATCCAGCAGGGCGCGGTGTGGACGTCGGCCGGTGTGACCGCCGGCATCGACCTGTGCCTGGCCTTGGTGGAAGAAGACCTCGGTGGCGCAGTCGCACTGGAAGTGGCGCGGCACCTGGTGGTGTTTCTCAAGCGCCCCGGCGGCCAATCGCAATTCAGCGTGACCCTGTCGCTGCAAAAGGGCGACGGCCGCTTCGCCGAATTGCACGCCTGGATGGCCGAAAACCTCACCCTGGAGTTGAACATTGCGACCCTGGCCGCCCAGGCCGGCATGAGCGAGCGCAGCTTCGTGCGCCACTACCGCGCCGAAACCGGGCAGACTCCCGCGCGCGCCGTCGAACTGATCCGCGTCGAAACCGCCCGCCGGCAATTGGCGGACAGCAACGCGTCAATCAAACGCATCGCCGTGCAGTGCGGATTTGGTTGTGAAGAAACCCTGCGCCGCAGCTTTTTGCGGGCCTTGTCAGTCACGCCCCAGGCCTATCGCGAGCGCTTTTGCGCGGTGTCGTAGGCGAGCAATTCCAGCACGGCATCCAAGGTGGCTTGCGGTGCTTCCTGGGGAATATTGTGGCCCACGCCGGGCAACACCTGGCGTCGGTAAAAACCGCTGAAGTGCTCCAGGTCGTCGTCCTCTTCCGGCGCCGGGCCTACGCCGTCATCGGCACCGCACAACGAGATGCTCGGCACCGAGATCGCCGGTTGCAGCGCCAGCGCCTGCTCGATGGCTTCCAACGCCGGATCGCCGGGCGCGTACATGAAGCGGTGGCGGTAGGAGTGAATCACCACCTCGACAAAGTCCGGGTTATCGAAGGACGGTGCGGTCTGCCCATACAGAGCCGGCCCCTCGGCCCAGGACGGTGACCATAGCGACCACAGCAGCTCGCAGAGTTCGCGGCGGTTGGCGGTTAACCCGTCCACACCGCGCTGGGTATGAAAGTAATACTGGTACCACAACCGATGCTCCGTCACCGGCGCCCGAGGCGTGGGCGACTTGGCAATGTCCTGGATGTTGTAGCCGTCCCCGGTCACCAGCCCGCGTACCCGCTGTGGCCACAGCGCGGCAACGATACACGCGGCGCGCCCGCCCCAGTCATAACCCGCCAGCGTGGCCTGCGCGATGCACAGAGTATCCATGAAATCCAGCAGATCCCTGGCCAACGCCGCCTGTTGCCCGGAACGCATGACCTGCGCGTTGATAAATCGCGTTGGCCCATAACCGCGCAGATACGGCACCAACACCCGGCAGCCGCGCTCGGCGAGCACCGGCGCAATCGCGTCATAAGCACGCGGGTCGTAAGGGAAACCATGCAGCAGGATCACCGGCTCGCCATCGGCAGGACCGTGGGCCTCGTAGTGGATGTCGAGCACGGAGGTTTGCACGTGGAGCAATGGGGCGGCCAGGGTCATGGTTGGGCTCCGTCGTTGGCCAGCGTTAGTACATTTGAAGGGACGCAAGCCCCCTGTGGTAATGAGCGGGCTTCTGTGGTGAGCGGGCTTGCCCCGCGCTGGGCTGCGCAGCAGCCCCCAAACCAGGCGCTGAGTTCTCATAGGAAAACCTTGTTGCCTTTATTGGGGCCGCTGCGCAGCCCAGCGCGGGGTGCCCGCTCACCACAGAATCGTGTGTCAGCCCTTGAGTGTGTGTCGGTCAATGCGCCACGCATTTGGAGTGCGATGCATCGGCGCCTTACCGACCAGCTCTCAAGGTTGCCACACCGTTTTCTCCCCACTCAACTTGCGGTCCAGGAACGTCGCCGCGCTGATCAGCGCCAAATGGCTCAACGCTTGTGGCGTGTTGCCCAAATGTCGTGCCTGGCTGTCGAACTCTTCGGCGTACAGCCCCAGTGGGTTGGCGTAGCGCAGCAGTTGTTCGAATTCCAGGTGGGCTTTCTCCACCTGGCCGGCGCGGGCCAGGCATTCGACGTACCAGAACGAGCACGCGGTAAATGCGCCTTCGGTGCCTTGCAGGCCGTCGATCTGGCTGTCGTCGTTGCGGTAGCGGTAGACCATGCCGTCACGCACCAGGCTTTTCTGGATCGCGTCCAGGGTGCTCAACCAGCGCGGGTCGGTGGCCGCGACGAAGCGCACCAGTGGCATCAGCAGCATCGAACCGTCCAGCGCCGTGCTGCCGATGTGCTGCACAAAATGCCCGCGTTCGTCGTTCCAGAAATTGCTCCAGATGTCGGCGTAGATCGCCTGGCGCGTCTTGTCCCAGCGCGCAAATGGCGCCGGCAACGAGCGTTTGGAAGCCAGGCGGATTGCGCGGTCCAGGGCCACCCAGCACATCAGTCGCGAATGCAGGAAGTGGTGTTGCTCGCCGCGCATTTCCCAGATGCCCACGTCTTTCTGGTCCCAGATTTCGCAGACCTGATCGACGACTTCTACCGTGTGTTTCCAGCCCTCGTGGGAGATGGCTTCGCCGTACTTGTTGACGAGGTACACCGCGTCCATCAACTCCCCATAAATATCCAGCTGGATCTGGTCGACCGCTTCATTGCCGATGCGCACCGGCCTGGCGCCACCGTGGCCACTCAGGTGATCCAGGTGGGTTTCAGGCAACTCCTGGCGACCGTCAATGCCGTAGAGGATGTTGATTTTGGTCGGCTGGCCGCAGCAGTCGCTGACCCGGCCCTTGAGCCAACGCATGTAGGCATTGGCCTCGTCGACAAAACCCAGGCGCATAAAGGCGTAGACGGTAAACGACGCATCGCGGATCCAGGTGTAGCGGTAGTCCCAGTTGCGCTCGCCGCCGGGTGATTCCGGCAGCCCGAAGGTGGCGGCAGCAATGATTGCGCCGTGTTTGCGCGAGGTCAGAAGTTTGAGCGCCAACGCCGAGCGGTTGACCATTTCGCGCCAGCGCCCGCGGTAGTTCGATTGGGCGATCCAGCCACGCCAGAACTTCAAGGTGTGAGCCAGCGCCAGGTCGGTACAGCGACTGTCGACACGTTCATCGTCCTGGCCGCCGAGGACAAATTCGGCGCCTTCTTCCTGAGTCAGGGTAAAGCTCGCCACGGCCGCGTTGTCTTCGAGTTGCAATGGATGGCTGCTCGACAGACGCATACCGGGCTGGCCATCGGCGTTGAAGCACACAGTGCCGTTATCGAGGGAGGCGTTGGTTGGCGTGCGTGCATAGTCGTGGCGCACGGCGCAGCGCAGGTGAATGTTGGCCTGGCCGCTGACCACGCGTATCCGGCGGATCAGCAGGGGCAGGTCATCGACTTCTTCGCTGATGCTGAGCAGGTCGGTGATTTCCACCACGGCTTCATCGCTGAGCCAGCGGGTTTGCAGCACATTGGTGTCCGGCAGGTAGATCTGTTCGCGGCGGGCGTTGGGCAGGTCAGGCGTGAGTTGGAAGATGCCGGCGTCGGGGGTGTCGAGCAGCGCGCAAAAGATCGACGGGCTGTCGAATTCCGGCCAGCAGAAAAAGTCGATGCTGCCTTTATCGTTCACCAGCGCGGCGCTGCGCATGTCGCCGATGATGCCGTGGGCATCGATGGCGCTCTGGGCTTCGTTTTTTAAATCAACCTTCTTCAAATCAACCATTGCCACGAAACTCCGGATACAGGCTCATGCCGCCATCAATGAACAAGGTGCTGCCGACCACATAGTCGGAGGCGTCGCTGGCCAGCCAGACCACGGCGTTGGCCACGTCTTCCACATCGCCGACGCGGCCATATGGAATTAACTTGAGCAGCTCTTTTTCCGCCGCGCCTTCGGTGGCGGCGCGGTTGATCGCCGTGCGAATCGCCCCTGGCGCGATGCCGTTGATGCGGATGCGCTGTTCGCTGACTTCCTGGGCGAGGCTGCGCATCAGCATCTCCACGCCGCCTTTGGACGCGGCGTAATTCACATGCCCGGCCCAGGGGATCAGTTGGTGCACCGAACTCATGTGGATGATTTTTCCCGCCGCCCGCGACACACCTTCACGGATGCCCTGGCGGTTGAAGATACGCAGCGCGGCGCGGGCACAGAGGAACTGGCCGGTGAGATTGACGCCGATCACGCTGTTCCAGTCGTCGAGGGTCATGTCGACCACGGCGGCGTCCTTCTGCATGCCGGAGTTGGCCACCAGGATATCCAAGTGGCCGAACGCATCGAGGGTCTGGGCGAACAGCCGTTCTACATCGGCCTCTTTGGACACGTCGGCGCCAAGGGCAATCGCCCGGCCGCCGTCGGCGTTGATCTGCGCCGCCAGTGCTTGCGCCGGGGCGGCCTGGCGGTTGTAGTTCAGCACCACCGCAGCCCCGGCCTGCGCCAGGGCCTTGGCCGCGCCAGCGCCGATTCCGGAACTGGCGCCCGTCACCAGTGCCACTTGTTGCTCCAACGAGATGTGCATTGCCCACCCAGCCTGTTAATTGATGAGTTCAGTTAGCTGACTGATGGCGCACAAGGTAAGTTCATCCACGGGGCAGCCGGCGGGCGACAGGTAGCAATTGCTCGACTTAATAGGAAGCATTACTATTCACGCCCCGCCTCCCCAGTGCTTCCGCGATGATCCCTCAGCCGCCCCGCAGAACAGGCTTTTTCGAGCACTACGAAGAGTTGATCGGAACCTGGACGCGCCGCCTGAGAAACCGTCAGCAGGCCGAAGACCTGGCCCACGACACCTTTGTGCGGGTGCTTGAGTCCACCTCCACCGACATCACGCAACCGCGCGCCTATTTGCATCAAACGGCGCGCAACATCGCGGTGGACGCCTACCGCCGCGAGGACCGCCGCGACGCCATCGCCCTGGAAGACTTTGATCAGCGCTCACCCCACAGTGGCGACCCGGAGCATGCCATGCACGCGATCCAGTTGGCGCAATCCATCGAGCGGGCCTTGGCCGAGTTACCGCTCAACTGCCGCAAGATTTTTATCTGGCAGAAAATCGAGGGCCTCACCCAGCAGGAAATCGCCGAACGCCTGGGGTTGTCCAAGAACATGGTGGAAAAGTATATGATCCGCACCCTGCGGCATCTGCGTGACCGCCTGGACGCGCTGGCCCCATGACTCAAGCTCGCTCTGAAACAGGACCTTCCATGATGGATAGCCGTGTCCGCGATGAAGCCGCGCAATGGTTTGTACGCCTGCAAGACGCCGAGCTGGACGCCACCGAGCGCCAGCGTTTCGACGCGTGGCGCGCTGAAAGCCCCGAACACCAGTATGAATTCGATGTGCTGCAAGGCCTGTGGAGTGCCACCGACCTGCTGCCCAAGGCCCGTTTGCAGGCGTTATGCGAGGCGCCTCCCAAGCGGCGGGCCGTGCTGCGTTATGCCGTCGCGGCCAGTGTGGTCGCGATTGCCCTGGGGCTGGGCCTGTTCAGTGGCCTTGATCATCCGAAGCCCTACAGTGCCGAGTTCAGCACGCGCCTGGGTGAGCATCGCCAGGTGGCACTGCCGGACGGTTCGGTGATGGAGTTGAACAGCCGCAGCGTGGTGGCGGTGCACTACGAAAAAAGCCGGCGCGGTGTGGAGCTTAAACAGGGCGAAGCCATGTTCAGCGTCGAGCACGACACCAGCCGCCCCTTTGTCGTCGCGGCCGGGGCAGGGCAGGTGACGGTCACCGGCACGCGCTTTGATGTGCGCCGCGATGACGACCAGACCCGGGTGATGGTTGAGGCCGGCACCGTGAAGGTCCAAGGGCGTTCACCGGATGAGGTGGTGACACTGACGGCGGGCCTGGGGACGCATGTGGACCGCAAAGGGCTGGTGGCGGCGTCCTACGCCGTGAATACCGATGAGCTGACGGCCTGGCGCAGCGGCAAACTGGTGTTCAACGACGCGACGCTGGGGGAAGTGGCACGGGAAGTGTCGCGCTACCGCGAGCAACCGCTGCGCGTCAGCTCGCCTGCCGTCGGTAACCTGCGGCTGACCAGCGTGTTCAAAGCCAACGACACCGATGCCTTGCTCAAAGCATTGCCGCACATCCTGCCGGTAGCCCTGCGAACCCTGCCGGATGGCAGCCAGGAAATTATTTCACGCTGATATTCAGGTTTTTTCCGCGTTCATCGTCTTCTCCTGCAGCTGCAACTGGTTTGCATTAACAGCCGCATACTCTTGCGATCACAGGACTGGGTCAGACGTGAAAATACTCGCCGTTAACAACAATAAAATCTCCCGTTGGGCGCCATTGGCCCTGGCACTTGCCGTCAGCGCCGCACTGCCTGCGGCCTATGCGGCCGACGCTATCCATATCCAGGCCCAGCCCCTGGGCGCGGCGCTGAGCCAGTTGGGCCAGCAAACGTCCTTGCAGGTGTTTTTCAGCCCCGACATGGTCGCGGGCAAACAGTCACCTGCTGTCGACGGCAACCTCTCTCCCGAACAAGCCCTGCGCCAACTGCTGCAAGGCAGTGGCCTGGACTATCAGATCGACGCCGGTTCCGTGACCCTGCGCCCGCTGAGCGTCGGCACGGGTGAGGCCGGTTCTCCCGTGGAATTGGGCGCCACCGACATCCGCGTGGTCGGCGACTGGCTCGGCGATGCCAATGCCGAAGTGGTGCAAAACCATCCTGGCGCCCGCACGGTGATTCGCCGTGAAGCCATGGTGGAGCAGGGCGCGATGAACGTCGGTGACGTGCTGCGTCGCGTGCCTGGCGTGCAGGTGCAGGAATCCAACGGCACCGGCGGCAGCGATATTTCCCTCAACGTCGGCGTGCGCGGCCTGACGTCACGCCTGTCGCCACGCTCCACGGTGCTGATCGATGGCGTGCCGGCGGCGTTCGCGCCGTACGGCCAGCCACAGCTGTCGATGGCGCCGATTTCCGCCGGTAACCTGGACAGCATCGACGTGGTGCGTGGCGCCGGCTCCGTGCGTTATGGGCCGCAGAACGTCGGCGGCGTGATCAACTTCGTGACCCGTGCGATCCCGCAGACATTTTCCGGCGAGGTCGGCACCACCCTGCAAACCTCCGCCCATGGCGGTTGGAAGCACATCGAGAACGCCTTCATCGGCGGCACGGCCGACAACGGCATCGGCGTTGCGCTGCTGTACTCCGGGGTCAATGGCAACGGTTATCGCAACAGCAACAACTCCAACGACATCGACGACGTAATCCTCAAGACCCACTGGGCACCCACCGATCAAGACGACTTCTCGCTGAACTTCCACTACTACGACGCCAGCGCCGACATGCCCGGCGGCCTCACCCAGAAGCAGTTCGACGCCAACCCGTACCAGTCGGTGCGCGACTGGGACAATTTCAGCGGGCGGCGCAAGGATGTGTCCTTCAAGTACATCCGGCAGATCGACGACCGTACCCAGGCCGAAGTGCTGACCTACTACTCCGACAGTTTCCGTGGCAGCAACATCGCCAACCGCGACCTCGCGATCCTGGGTTCCTACCCGCGCACCTACTACACGTTCGGCATCGAGCCGCGGGTGTCCCATGTGTTCGATGTGGGCCCCAGCACCCAGGAAGTCAGCGTCGGTTATCGCTACCTCAAAGAAGGCATGCATGAGCAGGCCACCAGCCTGAACCTGATCAACAACGTGCCGACACCGGGAGGGCAGAGTGACGGCCACGTGTATCAAGACCGCACAGGCGGTACCGAAGCCAACGCGTTCTATATTGATAACAAAATCGATATCGGCAAGTGGACGGTGACGCCTGGAATTCGCTTCGAAGATATCCGCACCGAGTGGCACGACCGCCCAGTGGTTGCACTGAACGGCACCCGCACCTCGGAAAAACGCCGCGAGGTCCACAACAACGAACCCCTGCCGGCCTTGAGCGTGATGTACCACCTCTCCGATGCCTGGAAGTTGTTCGCCAACTACGAAACGTCTTTCGGCAGCCTGCAGTACTTCCAACTGGGCCAGGGCGGAACCGGCGACCAGACCGCCAACGGCCTGAACCCGGAAAAGGCCAAGACTTACGAGGTCGGTACTCGCTACAACGACAGCGTGTGGGGCGGCGAACTGACGTACTTCTACATCGACTTCTCGGATGAACTGCAATACGTCAGCAATGCCGTGGGCTGGACCAACTTGGGCGCCACCAAGCACACCGGCATCGAAGCGTCGGCTCACTATGACCTGTCGAACCTGGACCCACGCCTGGACGGCCTGACCGCCAATGCCGGTTTCACCTACACCAAGGCCACCTCCGAAGGTGACGTACCCTTCAAGGGCCGTGACCTGCCGTTGTATTCACGGGAAGT
This sequence comes from Pseudomonas arvensis, assembly GCF_056688935.1. Taxonomy (NCBI): domain Bacteria; kingdom Pseudomonadati; phylum Pseudomonadota; class Gammaproteobacteria; order Pseudomonadales; family Pseudomonadaceae; genus Pseudomonas; species Pseudomonas arvensis. The sequence continues at coordinate 2,041,994 of NZ_CP162038.1, forward strand.
GGCCACGTTGGGCCTGCGCTACGACGTCAACCGCTGGACCCATAACCTGGACGTTTACGCCCAGTCCGGCCAGCGCGCACCGGGCACCACCAGCACCTACGTCACCCAAGGCACGGCAGACGGCCAATACGGTGATATCCCCGGTTATGTTTCAGTCAACGTGCGCAGCGGGTATGACTTCGGCGAGCACCTGTCGAACCTGAAACTGGGCGTAGGCGTGAAAAACCTGTTTGACCAGCAGCACTACACGCGCTCCAGCGACAACAACGCCGGGCTGTACCTGGGCGAGCCGCGTACGTTCTTTGTGCAGGCGAGCGTCGGGTTTTGATTCTGCGCTGACATCCAGATGTTGCCGCCCCTCCCGACCAGGGGCGGCCATGCACAGGTTGCACGGCACGCGCCTGTATGGGCTCTTCCTACGAGGTATTGGAAAACTTCAGCACTTTCAGGAACCGACTTCCCCTGTCCTGCCACACAGAAAGAGCCTGCTTGCGCTGGTTTTTTTGACGGTTAGTTGACGTCGAGGGCTGGGTCCGCGAGGTGAGGCGCCTGAAAAAACCGAACTGGAGAGCTCAATGTCGGTATCAGTACTCAACCAACCTGCTACACAGTCCCCCAATCACGACGCACACGCAGGTGCCCCGTCCGGTCCTGCGCAACCTCATCCGTCTGTAAGTCGCCAGCAGACGGTAGGCGTGACCTTCAACACTCAAAGCCGCCAATCCGGGCTGATGTTTGATAGCGCACCGAGGCACCCGGCACCGTGCCACGGCCACTTGCGCCCGGGCCCACCGTTACGTCCGCTTCCGGAGGGGGTGCGGCCAAATCCGGGCCCACCGCCGCGTCCGCTGCCTGAGGGCGTGCGACCAAATCCAGGCCCGCCACCGCGTCCGAATCCCTCGCTGCCGGATCCTCATTATTCCAAGCGAACTGGAGAGCAACTGGCCGAGCAGTTATTGAAAAATTATGATGCCTTTCGGGGCCCATGGCCGTCGCGAGAGGTCACGACCCAAAGCGTACACAATATGGCGGCTCGCCCATTGACCGGTAATCCGCACATTGACAGCAATATTCGCCTGGCAAGAGAGCTGGTGCGCCGTCCGGAACTGATGCAGGCCTTGGATCGAAACGGTCGGACAGGTGAATTGGATAACCGCTTGTCCAGGAATGACATCAAGAGCTATCTGCGTTCCGACAACCCCTTGAAACTCGCCACCGACAAAGACATCGTCTTGGACGTGCTCAGGCATTTTAATGCATTGAAGGGGGGGTTCTGGAACCGTTCAATAGAGCTGAGTACGTTCGAAAAACTCGCGTCGCAACCTTTGACCGGTGATCGGCATAGGGATCATCTCATCCAATTGTCCAAGGAGGTCATGGCGCGCTCGAACCTGGGTGGATTGATGGACAATATTTTTGGACCGTTGCGTGACGGAAAGGCTACGCGATCCGAACTGTTGAAGCTGCTGAGCCTGCTGGGTTAGACCACCCGACTGCCTCGTGCCGCGCAGCACGGGGCACCCGGCAGTCAAATGCGCATGCATGAGCCGCACGTTCAATCATGAACACATCATCTACGCAACGCCACGGCTTAGAAAACGACCTCCGCCACTGGCTATCGGCGGGTGCCTTTATCTATCGGATAAGGTCTTGACCATGAATTCGCCATCATTTGAACCCCGCCACGCCCAGTACAACGCTGCGACGCTGGTCATGCCACCCCCGCAGGTCAATCTCACGTCGTCGCCCAAGAGCAGCTTCAAGGCACCTACCGCCGAGGATTTCGACAAGGGCGCTCGAACGGTGGCAGAAGAACAGGCGTCCAGTTCGCTGTGCTCACTCTTCCCGAGTATCTGGAGCAAGCTCAAGCTGCACAGGCGTTAAGTATGCCGGGGTGATGCGAGTCGGTCCCTGGGCGGGCAGATGGTTACAGTTAGTCGAATTTTGCTCGGCCTTTCGGAGGAACCCCTGATGCATGAACGCCACTCAGCCTGTGTCAGTGCTTAGGCGATGGAGTCAACATTTAGTGGAGAAGAACCATGATTAGCAGGGTTAATGATTTATTACGTACAGTACCGAAAGCCGCTGATGCGCTACCGGGAGGCGGGGGGCATGCTCGATTTTCGGTAGATTCGCGTGCGCTGGGCAAGCCACTCCCCGTTGCACAGCCTTATTCCGATCGATTCGCCAACGGTGCCGCCCGGCATTTTGACGGTCAGAACATGTACGGTGGCATGTCGAAAGTCGGGAATCCTTACGTCAGTTCGGACGACCACCTGCTGGCGACCGACTTGAGTAACAATCTGAAGTTGCCAGTACTGGATGCATTCAAGGAAGACGGGCACCTGACCCAGCAATCGATGCACAAGATCGCGAGCGAGGACCCGAGCACCAGCGCGGTCCCCGAGCGCGTCATCATGCTGTTTCGGGAGACAGTCAACCGCCCGCGTTTGAACCAGGCGGTGCTTGGAAAGGATCGACACCTCACCGCTGAAAGTCTGTCCAAGGCCTCTGGTTCATTGGTTGGCAATACCAACCCCAACACCCAGAGCGCAGATCCGTACCATGCGAAAACCGATCTGCAGCTGGTCCAGGCATTCAGAGCCATGTTTGATGACATACGCGATAGGTCGGAAGACTACAGTTTCTTTTTTGAGAAGCACCGCTATGTAAAAAAAGACACGATTATCGAGATGAGCAAGGACCCTGACGAAACGGATAAAAATGGTCAGACCGTGCGGGATCCGGCGACCGGGTTCCCGAAGAAAAAATACAGCGAGAACCAGGTGTATATCACCAAGAATTTGGTTGAGCGAGGCTTGCTCGACTCGTTGGACAGTAACAAGGCGAACGGCACCAATATTTTTGGCAGCCATAACCATGACGGCTGGATCAAGAACTACAGCGTTGACCGCTGGATGGAAAACGAGAAAAAAGAAAAAGGCCTCTGAACGCGCGTTCTGAGGGAGCTTCTTGAGCGACTCAAGAAGCTCATGCGCTATTTCATTTATACCCGCAGTATTTTTCCGCTGATTGCCACGGCCACCAGCAATCCACCGATCAACAGGAAGGCGCTTGCCAGGCTGCTGCCGTGAGCAATGAAGCCGATCATGGCGGGCCCGGCCAGAATACCGGCATACCCCAGCGTGGTAATGGCGGGTACAGCGATATGCTCCGGCATGAGGGTCTGCTTGCCGACGGCGGTGTAGAGCACCGGGACGATATTTGAACAGCCGGCCCCCACCAGCGCGTAACCCAGCAACGCCATCTCCCAGGCGGGCGACAATGTGGCGAGAAAGACCCCGGCGGCTGCCAGGGAACCCCCCGCCATAATCACCCGCGTAGCGCCCAGGCGCCGTACGATGGCATCGCCAGTCAGGCGTCCCGCGGTCATGGTCAAGGCGAAGGCGGCGTAACCCAGGCCGGCGTAGGCTTCATCCAACCCGCGCTCGGCGCTGAGGAACACCGCGCTCCAGTCGAGTACCGCCCCCTCGGCAAGAAAAACGATAAAGCACAGGCAGCCAATAAACAGCACCACGCCGTGGGGGATCGCAAACGCCGGGCCCGAACTTTCACTGCCGTAGGGCAGCAAGTGCGGCGCGGCCTTGAGCAGCGCCACCGCCATGATGACGATCACTACCAGCGTTGCTTGCAGAGGCGACAGGCCCAACCCCAATAACCCGGCAACCCCCGCAGCCCCAACGATGCCGCCCAGGCTGAACAGACCATGAAAGCCCGACATCATGGTTTTGCCACTGGCGCGCTCAACAATGACGGCTTGCAGGTTCACCGTGGAGTCCACCGTGCCCAGTCCCGCGCCAAACAGAAACAACCCGGCGATCAGCAACGGAATCGAGCTGACCGTGGCGAGTATCGGCAAGGCCAGGCAGATCATGACCGTGCCGGCGCTCAGTACACGTCGGCAACCGTAGCGTGATGCCAACGCCCCCGCAGCCGGCATCGCGATGATCGACCCCACCCCCAGGCATAACAACAGCAGACCCAGCGTGCCATCACTCAACGCCGCACGCGCCTTGGCATAGGGCACCAGCGGCGCCCAGGCTGCAATACCGAAGCCGGCAATGAAAAATGCGATACGGGTCGACATTTGTTCCAGTCGCCCGGGAACCACGGGCGCTGAGGTGGGGATGGCAGTCATGAAGAATCCTTGGTTTTGCGTTCAACGAACGATGTCCGGCGCGACATCCTTGCACATCAGGCCTTGGGGATCGAGCCGGGTTCCCACAAACGCTTTGTTGTGTAATACGCTGCTGTTCCAGTGTGTAGGCAATCGAACGGACTAAACGATGAAGATTTTCAGGCAGGCGGCGCCATGACCCGGTTCTATGATGCACGGGGCAATATTTATGGCGTAGTCAGCCCTGCGTTTTTACGCGGCCGGGGTATCGAGCTGCCCGATAGCGCCGCGCAGGCCGCGTGTGCTCGCGAGCATTGGGCGTCCCTGGCGATAACGTCGGAGTGCGACTGGGGTTCGACGCCGCGTCCAGCCAATGCGAAAGCCCACCGATGTGATGGCTTGCTGGTTGGCCCTTTCCAGGCCGAGCCGCCGTTTGACCTGTTGATCGTCAACACCGACGGCTCGTTGGCCGAACGCAGTGGCAACGGGCTGACGATTTTTGCCCAGGCACTCACGGACCAGGGCCTGATGACCCAAGCTTGTGAATTGCGCGTGCATCATGACAAACCTGATGCGGGGTCGCCGGTAGCAACGCGGGTCGAGCCAGCCGTCCATGAGCACCGCCAGGGCTTCTGGCTGGCATTGGGTTTGCCCGGTTTCGGGCCGTCGGCGGTGGGCGCGCACGGCGTCGAGCAGGCGTTGCTCGGCGGTACTGAACTGAGCCACGTAACAGCGTTGGCGGCGATTGACTCGCAGTGGACCCACAGCCAGTTTGTGCGCGTGGGCAATCCCCATTGCGTGACGTTGGTCGAGCACGTGTCGGCCTTGCCGGACAACCTGCTGATGCAGCAGCCCGCGCTGTTCGAACAACTGCAGGCAATAGCCTTTGCGCCCCCGGCAGGCAGTGGTCAGCCCTGTTTGGCGGGGGTCAATTTGCAGTGGGCGGCCCGGCAGTCCGGCAATCGGATTATTGCCCGGGTGTTCGAACGGGGAGAGGGCCCCACGGCGTCCTCCGGCACCAGCGCCAGTGCCGTGGCATGTGCGGCGTGGCGAGCGGGTTGGGTCGAAGGTGGTGAAGTGGCGGTGGTGATGCCGGGTGGCACTGCGCCAGTGCGTTTGCAGACGCAGGCTGAAACGCTACTGAGCGTCAGTCTTTTTGGGACTGCATCGCCTCAGGCATAAACCTGTTTGAACGGCTGAAGCCCTGAGTGGTTGTCAGCCGTTTCGCTATCTATTAGTTATTTAACTGCAAGTTGTTGTAGGGGATTTCTTTTTTTTAATTCAGTGGTCTAGGGCCTCGATTCTTTGTTTCCTAAAAGACACTTCTAGCTTTGCCGTACGAAAATTCTTTTTTACTTTAACAGGGCCGATTTTTTTCCTGGGATCGCTAAGCTTTGCGGCGTTCAGGCGCTTTTTATCGGCATTTATTCAGTGTTCAGCCGGATAAAAATTCAGATTGGCAATAACATTGGCGGGTAACAAAGGATGGTTGACGCGTTTGTTTCTTCACGTTTCAAGTTGATATTTCCCTGTATGAATACAGACTTCCAGGTACTTGAATTCAAAGGCCAGGAGTTTCTCGATCAACCGTATTTCATCCAGATAAAGGGCGTCAGTGAAGACCCCGACCTTGACCTGGAGGCGTTGCTTCATCAACCCGCCTACCTGGATTTCGGTGAAGCCAACGAAGGCCTGCACGGGCAGGTTTACGCGATCGGCCGGCAGGATCCGGGTCGAAGACTCACCTGCTACCACCTGACGCTGGCACCGCGTCTTGCCTACCTTGCCCACCGGCGCGACCAGCGGATTTTCCAGCAGCGCAGCGTTCCCCAGATCATCGCCACAGTCCTTGAACAACACGGCATTTTGGCCGACAGCCATGTCTTTGAGCTGGGCCCGGTGGTGTACCCGCCGCGCACGTTCTGTGTGCAATACGCGGAAACCGATCTGCAGTTCGTCCAGCGGCTGTGCGAAGAGGAGGGCATTCATTACCACTTCCGTCACAGCGCAGACGCGCATGTGCTGGTGTTTGGCGATGACCAGACTGTGTTTCGCCGCTTGCCCGCGCAGCGTTATTCCCCAGCAGGCGGACCGAAGGCTGACACTCGGGTCATCCAGCGTTTCGATGTGCGGCTTCGTACCCGCAGTGGGCAAACGGTGCGGCGTAATCATGATTTCGAGCATCCGTCCCTGCGCCTGCAGGCCGCTGCGGGTTCCACAGCAGAACAATCCCTTGAAGACTACCGCTATCCCGCCGGGTTCAGTGGCCATGAACGGGGTTTGCGCCTGGCTCGCAGAGGCTTGGAACGCCACCAGCGCGACCGTTATCGTGCGTCGGGCAAAAGCGACCAACCGGCGCTGTGCAGTGGGCACTTTCTTGAGTTGCGTGACCATCCAGATCCGCTTTGCAACGATTTGTGGTTGATTACCTCGGTCCGTCATGAGGGCTATCAGCCGCAGGTGCTGGAGGAGGCAGTAGGTGAGGACGGCACCTTCCAGGGGTATCGCAACCGCTTCACGGCGACACCGTGGAGGGCGACGCACCGACCGCCCCTCAAACACCCCAAGCCGACCATCAACGGCACCCAGACCGCAACGGTGACCGGGCCTGCCGGTGAGGAGGTGCATTGCGATGCGTACGGCCGGGTGAAAGTGCGGTTTCACTGGGACCGGCTGGACAAGACCGACGACAAAAGCAGTGGTTGGGTGCGGGTGGCGTCGGCTTGGGCCGGTGACGGGTTTGGCACCACGATGCTCCCACGGGTGGGCATGGAAGTACTGGTGACGTTTCTGGAAGGAGACCCGGACCAGCCGTTGGTCCACGGTTGCCTGCCCAACGCGTTGCACATGCCGACCTACCCCTTGCCGCAACACAAGACCCGCAGTGTCTTGCGCAGCCGCAGTACCCTGGGCGGCGGCGGTTCCAACGAGTTGCACGTTGAAGACCGTCGTGGCGAGGAACTTATTTACGTCCGCGCTCAACGGAATCTTGAGCAGCAGGTGGGGCATGACGCTCACCTGGAAGTCGCGGGTGAGCGGCGGGAAATCATTCGGGGGGTAAGCACGGTTCACCTGGAAAGCGAAGAGCGTCGTCACGTCACGGGTGATCGCAAGGTGGTACTTAAAGCCAGCGATCACTTGGATGTGCAGGCTGATAGCCAGACGTATGTCGGGCAAACCCTCGTGATTGAAGCGGGGCAACAGGTGCATCTCAAGGCCGGTGTCAGCCTGGTGATCGACGCAGGTGCGCACCTGAGCTTCAAAGCCGGAGGAGAGCATCTGGTTATCCAGGCGGGCGGCATTTTCGCCAGTCGGCCCATCACCTTGGGTGGCACACCGTCCGCCATCCGTTCGGCGAAGTCTGCATCGGTTGTTGAGCGCCCGAAAGTCTCCGTTGTCCAGGGCGCCATCATGCACTTGGCCAGGGAACTGGGCGCGGACTTCTGTGCGGTGTGCGAGTGCAGCCGAGAAGGGCTGTGCAATGTCAGTGAGAGGGCGGCCTGATGGACACTCTTCCAAGCCAATGGATGAGCCAACAACTGCAGGCAGGGCGCAGGTTGTGCTTGATACTTGAAGGCGAGAACGCAGCCCGCCAGCCGATGTTGGCAGCGCGGGGGTTACCCGAGTATTGCAGCCTCTACGCACAAACCCCGCTGGCGGAAATCGCCACGGCGGGCCCCTTGATCCTGTTGCTGGATCAGGTCGGCGAGCCTGCGCTGCTGGATCTTCTTCAAAACCCCGAGACGAATTGGGGCTGGTTGGGCAGTTTGCCAACCGTGGACCTGACGGGCGTGACGCAACATTGGCGCGACCGGCTGCTGGTCGGGCCGCAAGGTAACCAGGCGCTGTACCGCTTTCACGACAATCGTACGCTGGCGCGGGCGCTGAACCACCTGAGCAGTGAGCAGTGGCCAGCATTCCTTGGCCCGCTGATCAGTGTGTGCTACTGGCATGAAGGCCGCTGGCACTGTGGGAACAACCCGGTGCCCGGTGACTATCCGGTGCCTGATCCAGTGCCTTGGCTGAACATACCCAACCCAAATGCCCACGCCATTTTGCACGCCAATATCTTGCGTTATCTGCTGGCTGAGCATAGTGAAAGCCTGGCGGCGCTGGTCGAATTCCAAGACCCCAGAGTCTGGCTGACCCAGGTGCTGGAACAAGCTCGCGCTTGGCAATGGCGCAGGCCTGAACAACTTGAGTTTCTGGTGGTGCGACGGTTGGAAGAGGCCACTCGCGACAGTGGTATTCGTTGGCAGCCAACCGCTGGAGAACCCCCCGAAGATCATTTCCAACGGGTGTTGCAGCAGTGGCGCCGGATGGAGAAAACCGATGACTAGACACATCATGGGGGTGTCGCTTGCGCTGGGAATGGCGGGGCTGTGGGGGTGCGCGGCAAAGCCGGTCGATAGCTTTACGCTGCAGGTGGATTTGCCGCCGCAATTTGAACTTAAAACAGCTGCCAATTACGGGCCCGCGACGGGTGAGGCCTGCACGTTGCCAAGGCGCCGAGGCAAGCGGCCGGAGCGCAAGGTCTTTTTTACAGACTACAAAGCAGCGGCCAGTCGGGTGAGTTATCACTTGCCGCTGAATGAAACAGTGGACGGGTGCCCGCTGGTGTTGCGTGGCGTGGAGTTTGATTTTTATGCGAAATGGGGGACACGGGATGGGGATGTTGGGGGGGATATTGGGGGTATTTCCATTCGCGATAGCTTAGCGGGAGAAATACCGAGGATGCCTGAGTCTGGGATTCAGGAGTTGTTGTGGCAATGTCAGTGGTTGTTTCGGACCGTGGGGCCGATACATGCATTGAGGAAGGTTCTGAGCTGTAATTCGTTGGGCGCTAGTGGGCAAACGCGTACAACCCACGCTGGCGGAGGTTTTTCGCGAGATGAATTGAGACGGAAAAGTATATTGATAAAGCTGGGCCTGACTAACGAAGAACGACCTTACATGGGTGATAACTGGGTTCGTTTTCCTAAAGGCTGGAAACGTTGCCGAGGGGCGAGTCTGGAGGACCAGTACGCGTTCTGCATGGGTAACACTACGGATTTCAAACCTTTCAAAATGCCCGATGGGCGCATATGCGACATATACCCGACTTGTACTGAATAAGGATATCCAGACATGACGATGGAACAATGGAAGCAACCCTTTTTTAATGAAAAAATGCCTGCCTGTGCGTTGCGTGATGGCATGTTGAGTTTTTGCCTGGTAGATGAATCAGGCGAAGGGAAAGCCTATGGAGGGCTTAAATATGAAGTTTTTGACAGTGCGGGGCAGCCGTACAAAGGACATCTGAACGGTGACGGTTTCGCCCGTGTAGACGGGCACTGCCGTGGTCCTGTAGTGCTGGTTTTCGATGCTGAATTCGAGACGAAGGGCACCTTTTATTCGACATTGCAGGCGCGAGAAAAATATCCATTACCTATCACCGAACTCCAAGTCAGAGCTGAGCAAACGCAATTTTCAGATCCCACTGGCAAGCGAACCGGGCTTAGTCACTCCCGTCAGAATGGCGATCAGTTTTACCAGGTTGAAGTGAGTGACTTCGTTCGTCACATTGCTCATCTTCCGCCCGTGGCACCTTCACCTCACCGCCCCCAACGCCACGCCCTGAAAATGATGGCAGACCTAAGCTTCGGTCCTCCCCAGCCGACCTTGTTCGGGGTCGTACTATTCCCCAATAACCACACCGTTCTTGAAGTCCGCCCGCTTCGAGCCCTGCGCCCGATGTTGTCAACGCAGGATGATTTCTGCGCCTTGAACCTATACCAGTTGGCGTTATTTGCATCACTGAGCTATTGCAGCTTCGGTCAGGTGCCGCCGGAGAAACCCCAGGATGAAGTGCGTTTTCCGCTGGATCCCAGTGTCGGGAATCTGTTTGCCGAACAGCTCGCTGGGCATCAGGAAGCGTGGCGAGTTGATCCTGAGCAAACACAGCGTTTCTACCCACTCTATGAGGAAGTCCCGTACTCCCGGCGCTTCGAAATCCTGCCGTTCGACCCTGCATTGTACCCCCAGAATCGCCCGGAACTGGGCGATCAACAGGAACACCCCGCGCGCTCGCATTTCTTCGATGACGAAAAAGACGGCACTGATACCCAAGCGTTCATCACTCACCACGATGAGGTCATCCTGATAGCGGTGCGTGGGACTGCCAGTGCCGCAGATGGATTGCGCGATGCCAACGCCCACCAGGTGCATTTCGCGGAGGGGGTTGGCAAAGCGCACGATGGTTTCTATCAGGCGTACCGAGCAGTACGTAAGTTCGTGTTGCGCTACCTCGATCAGTTTCACACCGGCCAGCGCATTGTGATGTGTGGCCACAGCCTGGGCGGCGCGATTGCGTTGCTTCTGGCTGAAGGCTTACGACGAATTCCCGATGCAAACTACAACATCCTCCTCTATACCTATGGCGCGCCCCGTGCCGCCGACTCCGCGTTCACCGCTGGCGCTTCCACACTGGTCCACCACCGCATCGTCAACCACAACGACCCCGTCCCCAGCGTCCCGGCACCCTGGATGAACACCACCGCGAAACTCTGGATTCCCGGTGCCGTTACGCTATTCAGCGCGCCCACGGCGGGTGGCCTGTTGTTCGCCGCAGGTCTGGTACGCATCGGCGGCAACCCTTACCAGCATCACGGCGAGCAGCAACACTTCATGCCGATCATGCTCCCCGATGGCACGCACTCGTCGGTACTCTGGAAACCCGGCTGTGAGTCCATCGAAGAGGCAGGCCGCAATCGGGCGTTGCAAGTGCAGGGGGATATGCCCGACCGCGAAGGTTTGATCAGACAGTTGGTGCAATACAAGCAGCACTTCATGACCGCCAGCTACATACCTGCCGCCTGGGCGACGTTGCGGCGCTGGCAACAAGCGGTGGAGAGCGACGGCCCTCTGTTGACCCAGCGCGAATTCGACCTGCTCGACCATGCCCTGGCGTCCATGCGCAAACAACTGCAAGACAAGCGGCGTGAATTGACTCGACATCGCCCAGCCAACGACCGGACCTATGCATATCACGAGCCCTTGAACGCCGAGATCGACCGCCTGAACAGCAGTCGCGAACGCCTGCAAACCCTGCGCTGGCGGCGTCTTGAGGCCCGCGATATCTACGGGAGCCATGCCCATTCCGTCACGTTGCAACCTTGCCTCAAGCGCTGGTTCCGCCATCGTGAAAATCAGACGCGGACTCAGATCGCCAGTATCCCTCCCGCCACGCAGAGCGAGTTGGGGAGGGCGCAACCGCTGGATATCGACTCAATCCAGTGACCCGCTCGCTTACACAAACTCTACCTGTGCCGGCTGACGCTTCATCAACACCTTGCCGTTACGAATCGAGTACAGCGGCAGGCCCTGGCTGCGAATCACTTCGTAGTCGCTGTCCGCTGAAAGGATCAACAGGTTGGCCGGGCGTCCAGGCTCCAGTCCGTAGCGATCACCCAGGGCCATGGCCTTGGCGCTGTTGTCGGTCACCAAATCGAGGGCGCTTTGCAGGTTGCGGTAGCCGAGCATGTGGCAGATGTGCAAACCGGCTTCCAGCACCCGCAGGATGTTGCCGTTGCCCAGCGGGTACCAGGGGTCGACGATGGAGTCCTGGCCGAAGCACACGTTCATGCCGGCTTCGAGCAGTTCGTTGACCCGCGTGACGCCCCGGCGTTTCGGGAAGCTGTCGAAGCGGCCTTGCAGGTGGATACTTTCGGTCGGGCATGAGACGAAGCTGATACCGGAGTGCCCCAGCAGGCGAAAGAGCTTGGCGCAGTAGGCATTGTCGTAGGAACCCATGGCCGTGGTGTGGCTGGCGGTGACGCGGGCCCCCATGTCGCGGCTGCGGGCTTCTTCGGCCAGCACTTCGAGAAAGCGCGAATGGGGGTCGTCGGTTTCGTCGCAATGCACATCGACCAGGCAACCCGTGCGTTCGGCCAGGTCCATCAGGAACTTCACCGAACTCACGCCTTGGTCGCGGGTGTATTCAAAGTGGGGAATGCCGCCGATCACGTCGGCGCCCAGGCGGATGGCTTCTTCCATCAGCTCGCGGCCGTTGCGGTAGGACTCGATGCCCTCCTGGGGAAAGGCGACGATTTGCAGGTCGATCAGGTGCGTGCTTTCTTCGCGCACTTGCAGCATGGCCTTGAGCGCCGTGAGGTCCGGGTCGGTGACGTCGACATGGGTGCGTACGTGCTGGATGCCGTGGGCGGCGAGGGCCTGGATGGTTTTCTTGGCGCGGGTCCTGGTGTCTTGCTCGGTGATGGTGGCCTTGCGTTCGCCCCAGCACTCGATGCCTTCGAACAGCGTGCCGCTCATGTTCCAGCGGGGTTCGCCGGCGGTAAGGGTGGCGTCAAGGTGGATATGGGGTTCGACGAAGGGGGGGATCACCAGGTTGGCAGCGGCATCCAGGTCACCGGCCGTCAGTACGGGCGGCGTCGCTTGTGGGGTGATGCTGGCGATCCGGCCGTTTTCCAGGTGCAGATCATGCAGGCCTTCACGGTCGCGCAGGCGGGCGTTGATGATGTGCATGGGCAAGTTCCTCTTGGCTAAAAACAATCAGGCAGACAGTCGCCAGATCATCAGGGCGATGCCGATGTCCAGACGGTCATCAGGTTACCATTCTCGTGAAACCCGGGTTCCAGGGTCAGCGTCAGCCAGCGGCACCCGCACGCGCAGTACGGCGGTCAGTGCGATGTAGGTGAGCGATGCCGCAGCGATCCCCACCAACGGCGCGACCCATGGCGAGTTGAATGCCAGCACGGTGCCCACTGCATACGCCACCAGCCCCGGCCAGTTGAACGCCGGCAGGCGTGCGTCGGCCAGGCGAGGGTAGTGGCCGCGATAGCGGTAGAAGAAGTCCGCCATGATGACGCCACCAATCGGCGGGATCACCGTGCCCAGCAGGATCAGGTACGGCACCAGCATGTCGTACATGCCGAGCAGCGCCAGCAGAGTGCCGATCACCGCGCCGGCCAGGGTGACGGTTTTGCGGCGTTTGGTGCGCAAGAGATTGCAGCCGGCCACGGCGAAGTTATAGATAGTGTTGTCCTGGGTGCTCCAGATATTGAGCAGCAGCATCGCCATCGCCGCCATGGCAAATCCTTGCAGCAACAAGACTTCCACCACATCAGGTTGCTGATAGACGATGGCGCCATAGGCTCCTATCAGCACCATCAGGCCATTGCCGATAAAGAAACCGATCAGGCTGGCCAGCACCGCCACCCTGGCCGAGCGGGAAAACCGCGTCCAGTTGGTAGCCTGGGTTGCGCCGCTGACAAAGGTGCCGAACACCAGGGTAATAGCCGTGGACAAGTCCAGTTCAGCGCTCGGCACTACCGCCAGCAACCCATCCAGCCCGCCGACTTTCATCGTGGCGACCCACATCGACAAAAACAGCAACAAGCCCATGGCCGGCACTGCGATGTAGGACAAAATCTCCAGCCCGCGATAGCCCACGTAGGCCGTGGCGCAGAACACCAGCCCGAACAGCACCATCAAGGCCAGCACGCTGCCCTGGCTCAGCTCGAAATATTTACCCAGCACCACGGCCGCCGTGGCTGTTCCCCAGGCGTACCAGCCGATTTGGGTGAAGCCGAGGATCAAGTCACTGAGCTTGCTACCCACTTCGCCAAAGCAGAAGCGCCCCATCAGCACCGAGTTCAAACCACTCTTGAAAGCGATGTAGCCCAGGGCTGCGGCGTAAATACCCAGCAGCAGGTTACCCAACGCCACTACCCCGAGCATGTCAGTGAAACTGAACGCCACCCCCAACTTGCCGCCGGCAAACATGGTCGCGGTAAAAAACGTAAAGCCCAGCAGCACCATGGCGGTCGATGCCAGGCCCTTGCGCGCATGCATGGGGACTTCGCTTAAGGGGTAATCGTTGCCCGGTTCTTGCTGCGTCATGTGCCTTGCTCCCTGAATGAGTGACGAGGCCTGTTGCACCGCGCGTGCCAAATCATTCGCAGTGACCGGCGTTCGGTACGGTGCACAATCTTTATAGCCAAACAGGGAGCCAACGCAGGAGGGAGTGTCCGTGGTGCCCAATCGGGCACGAAAGCGGTGCGGGGGTGATACAAATTGGATCAGTGGATTCGCCACCACAGTTGGTGCGCAGCCACAAAAAAACCACCGCCAAGGGTGGTTTTTTCACAACGCCGGCTTACTCGCCGCGATAGATGCAGCCGCTGGTGCAGGTCTCATGGATGCGGATCGCGCTGAGTTCCGGCAAAAGCGGTTTCAGTTCAGTCCAGATCCACTTGGCCAGCACTTCGCTGGTTGGGTTTTCCAGGCCTGGGATGTCATTGAGGTAGTTGTGGTCGAGGCGTTCGTAGAGCGGCTTGAAAATCGCCTTGATCTCCGAGAAGTCGCGAATCCAGCCGGTATGGGGATCCAGGTCGCCGCTCAGGTGGATCGCCACCTTGAACGAATGCCCATGCAGGCGCCCGCATTTGTGGCCATCCGGCACGTGCGGCAGGCGGTGGGCGGACTCGAAGGTAAACTCTTTGAAGATTTCCACAGTATTTTCAGCTCGGTCAGGTATCTGGCAGGCGGCGAGTTTAACAGCTTGATCACGCGCCGCGCATACCGCTGGGTCAAAGCGCCTGCAAGCGCTCGCCCAAGCCACCGTTATCCGCCAGTTGCAGAAACTCATCCCCCAGCCGCTGGCTTTCGCTCATCGCGGTTTGCCAGTATTTATTGCGGCTTTTGTCGTCGCCCAAAAAGCGCTTGAAGTCGCTGCGGTCCGGCAGTTTGCCGTGGGGCAGGCGGGCCAGGTAGTCCCTGGATGGCGCCAGCAGCAACACGTCCCGCAAACCCTGTTGATTGCTGCGCCGCCATGGCAGGCCTTTGTCGAACCAGCCGGGGATCACCCGATCGGTGAAGTGCGGGTACAGCACGATGTCCTCGCCGTGGTAGGGCAAGTCGAGGTGGTAGTCCAGCAGGCCACCGTCGCGGTAGGTGCCAGCGCCTGCGCCGGGCAGGTCGCGCACGCCTTGCATCACCATGGGGATCGAACCCGAGGCAAGCAACGCCTGGCGCAGGTTGCCAGCATCCAGCTCAAGAAACCGCGACGGAAAATCCTTCAGCGGATGCACCGGTGGCAACTGGCGCGGGTCATGGATGATCAACCGTTCGAAGTGCCGCGACAACCGTGCGCGGCCACGCAGGTTATCGGCAATTACCGACGACAGGCCCAGGCCCAGGCGTCCGCGATGGTCATCGGCGAGCAGGCCGTGGCTTTTGACTACCATGATGTTCAGCCGATAGTCGGGGTTGTCCAGCACCCGCGCATCGCGGCCGGCCAGCAGGTCGTCGAGCATGCGCTGGCAGCTCTGGGTGACCTCGGCCATGGTCACGCCTTTGGCAAAGCGTTGTTCGTTGTACAGGCGGCCGAGGTCCAGCAGGCCTTGCACCGGGTCGGGCAGGCAAGCGCTGGCAAAGCGCCAGGAGCCGATGGACGCACCGATCAGCGCCCGTTCCCGTGGTGCCCGAGGCAGCCAGTCGCCGAACAGCGCCAGGTCCAGGCCCTGGATGCCCAACGCCTTGGGGCCGCCGGCCGCACCGGGAAGGATGCCGACATCGACAGGCTCAAGGCCTTGTTCGCGGATGCGGGTGAGGGCGCGTTTGCCGGCCTTGAGGGTCAGCGCGGGAAACTTGATGTGGATGGCTGTCATACCGGTCTCTGTTGAAGCGAGGGGGCAGTATAGGAAATCTCGCAAGCTGTGGGAAAACCGCTGTCCGCGCAATTGCCATGGTGGCAATTCAGTTTCAGTTAAGTTGCAGCAGATACCGTGGCCGGCGTAGGAATAACATCGTGTAACGGAGACTTATCATGAAAAGCCTCACTGCTCTGGTCGCCGCCGCTATCATCGCCTCCACGGCGACCCAGGCCGGAGCCGTGGACCCCGACAAGCCACTGACCGTGCCGGCCACTGTTACAATTGTCGCCTTTGACCAACTGGAAGCCACTGCGCTGGCCCTGCACCCCGGTTCGACGCTGCTGGACACCGATCTGGACGAAGCGTACGGCAAGTATGTCTACGAGGTCGAACTGGAAGATCGCAACGGTATTGAATGGGACGTTGAATTGGACGCGCTCACCGGGCAGGTTCTCAAGAATCATCAGGATACGTAATGAAGGTAAATTTACGCACCGGCAGTCGCGTGGCGTTGGTGTTGGTGGTGTTCTGCTCGGGCTTGCAGGCCCGCGACCTCAACCAGGATGAAGCCCTCGCGCTGCGCCAGCAGGGCGTGATCCTGCCGCTGGAGCAACTGTTGCAGCAGGCCATGGCACGGTATCCCGGCTCCCGTCTGCTGGAGGCGGAGCTTGAGAAAAAACACGGCCAATATGCCTACGAAGTGGAGCTGGTGACCACCGAAGGTGTGGTGCGTGAGATTAAACTCGACGCCACCAACGGTGTACTGATCAAAGACGAGGAAGACTGATGCGCCTGCTTCTGGTGGAAGACAACGTACCCCTGGCCGATGAACTGCTGGCCGGCCTGCAGCGCCAGGGCTATGCCGTCGACTGGCTGGCCGATGGGCGCGACGCCGCGTATCAGGGGCGCAGCGAACCCTATGACCTGATCATCCTCGACCTTGGCCTGCCCGGTCTGCCCGGCCTTGAGGTGTTGGCGCAATGGCGTGCGGCCGCATTGGCCACTCCGGTGCTGGTCCTTACCGCCCGCGACTCGTGGGCCGAGCGGATCGAAGGGCTCAAGGCCGGTGCCGACGACTACCTGAGCAAACCTTTTCACCCTGAAGAGCTGCACCTGCGCATCCAGGCGCTGTTGCGCCGTTCCCACGGCCAGGCCAACCAGCCCACCTTGCAAGCCGCCGGCCTGCACTTGGACGAAGGCCGTCAATGCGTACTGCGCGACGGTGACGAGATCCAACTGACCGCCGCCGAGTTCCGCCTGTTGCGCTACTTCATGCTGCATCCCGAACAGATCCTGTCCAAAAGCCACCTGGCCGAGCACTTGTATGACGGCGAGACCGAGCGCGACTCCAATGTGCTGGAAGTCCACGTCAACCACCTGCGCCGCAAACTGGGCCGCGCCGTGATCGAAACCCGGCGTGGCCAGGGTTACCGCTTTGGCGCCAGCCCTGCATGAAGTCGATTCAGCGCCGCCTCAGCCTGGGCCTGATCAGTGTGATGGTGATTGTCGGCCTGGTGCTGGCACAAACCAGCTTATGGTTATTCGAAGCTGGCTTGCAGCGCTATCTGGAAGCAGGGTTGCGCAACGACGCTGAAAACCTGTTGGTGGCGCTGGTGCGCGGGCCCAACGGCGTGCAGTTGGATGAGCAGCGCCTGTCGCCGGCCTATCAGCGGCCGTTTTCCGGGCATTATTTCCGGATTGATTTCGCCGACACTCATTGGCGCTCCCGTTCGCTGTGGGACCAGGAGTTGCCCCAACTGCCCGAAGCCGGGATCAAGGGCAACCTGCAACTGGGCCCGGAAGGCCAGCAATTGCTGGTGTTGCGTTCGGACTACAAACGCTTTGGCCAGTCGATCTCAATCAGCGTGGCCCAGGACTACACGCCAGTGCGGGAAAGCTTCCGGTTGATGCGTCAGATCGGCCTGGTGCTTGGGTTGGCGGCGTTGCTGCTGGTGTTGGTCCTGCAGCGGGTCACTGTGCGCCGTGCCTTGCGCCCGCTGGAAACTGCGCGCAATCAGATCGCCCAGTTGCAACAGGGCCAGCGCTCGCAACTCGACACCCAGGTGCCGCTGGAACTGGAGCCGCTGGTGGCGCAGATCAACCACTTGCTGGCCCACACCGAAGACAGCCTCAAGCGCTCACGCAATGCCCTCGGCAACCTCGGGCATGCCCTTAAAACGCCACTGGCCGTGTTGCTGAGCGCGGCGTCGAGCGAGGCGCTCAAGGATCATCCCGAGCTGAGCAAACTGCTGCGCAACCAGCTGGAACAGGTGCAACAACGCCTTAATCGTGAGCTCAACCGCGCACGCCTGGCCGGCGAAACCCTGCCGGGTGCCTTGTTCGACTGTGAAAAAGAACTGCCCGGTTTGCTGGCCACCCTGAACATGGTCCATGGCGAGCACCTGGACCTCAGCTACCACGCGGCCCCCGGCCTGCAATTGCCCTGGGACCGGGAAGACCTGCTGGAACTGCTCGGCAACCTGCTGGATAACGCCTGCAAATGGGCGGATGCCGATGTGCGGCTGACGATCAGTGAAACCGCCCACAGCTACCTGCTGGCGGTTGAAGACGACGGCCCTGGCATCCCCGAAACCCAGCGCGACCAGGTGTTCAGCCGTGGCACGCGCCTGGATGAGCAGATCGACGGCCATGGTTTGGGGTTGGGGATCGTGCGGGATATCGTCGAGGTGTGGGGCGGGGTACTGCAATTGCAGGAAAGCGAGCTGGGCGGTCTCAAGGTGCTGATCGAATTACCACACCGCCAGATCTGAGCATCCGTAGCAGCTGTCGAGCCTTGGCGAGGCTGCGTGACGGACGCATTGACACCCCGCGATCTGCGGGCGCCAACGCAGCCTCGCTTGCGCTCGACAGCTGCTACGACCCGAAGCGTGCGGTTGCCCGGTGAGCGTCAAGACGTAGCTACGGCTGATTCAGATCAGACCCGAAACTGATCCATCAATCCCTGCTGCTGATTTGCCAGGCTATTCAATGCCTGGCTCACCCGCGCCGACTCATTGGCCTGTTCCGACAGCGACTCGGTCACATCGCGAATGGTCGCCACGTTGCTGTTGATCTCCTCGGCCACTGCGCTTTGCTCTTCCGCGGCGCTGGCGATCTGCAGGTTCATGTCGCTGATGACCGTGACTGCATCGCCGATCTGGCGCAGGGCGGTGACGGCCTGGCCGACCTGTTCGACGCTGCCCTGGGCCTGGCGATAGCTGTTGCCCATGGAGCCGACCACATCCTCGGTGCCGCTTTGCAGTTGCTCGATCACCAGGCGGGTTTCTTCCACCGATTCCTGGGTGCGCCGCGCAAGGTTGCGCACCTCATCCGCCACCACCGCAAAGCCACGACCGGCCTCACCGGCGCGGGCGGCTTCGATGGCGGCGTTGAGCGCCAACAGGTTGGTCTGCTCGGCAATGCCGCGAATCACTTCCAGCACCGAACCGATTTTCTCGCTATTGGCGGCCAGGCCTTCGACCTGGCCCATGGCGGTGCTCATGTCCGCCGCCAGGTGACCGATGTTGGTGGTGGTCTGGTCGATCACGGTCAAACCGTCGCGGGTGGCCTGGTCGGCATCGCGTGCGGCTTGCGCGGCCTGGGCGGCGCTGCGGGCTACATCCTGGGCGGTAGCACTCATCTCGTGGGAGGCAGTGGCCACCTGGTCGACCTGGCGGTATTGCTGCTCCATGCCGGCGCTGGTCTGGGTCGCAATCGCGGCGGATTGGTCGGCAGTGCCACGGGCGTCCTGCACCGAGCGCTTCACCTCGGCAATGATCGGTTGCAGCTTGTCGAGGAAACGGTTGAACCAGCCCGCGAGCTGCCCGAGTTCATCTTTCTTGTCGTAGGCCAGGCGCCGGGTCAGGTCGCCTTCGCCGCTGGCGATGTCTTCGAGCATGTGCGCCACGCCGAGGATCGGCCGCGTCACGCTGCGGGCCATCAGCCACACCAGAATCAGACCGAACACGGCCGCCAGCAGGCCCAGCCCCAATTCCAGCAGCGTGCCACGTGCATTGTCGGCATCCAGTTCGGCCTTCAGCGCTTCGGCGGGGCCGACCAGGACTTTTTCCGGTACATCCAGCAACACGCCCCACAGCTTGCCGTCAGGAATCGGCGCGAACGGCGCCAGCACTTTGAGCTGATGGTCGGTGCGCAGGCTGCGGATCTGTGGGCCGCTGGCCAGTGCACTGAGCACTTGCGCGCCGCTGACGGTGTCGACCTGATCCAGGCGTTTGCTCAACTGGGTGGCGTCCGCGCTGTAGCCGGCCAGCAAGCCGGTAGCGCTGAGGATGCTCACCTGAGTCTGGCCGTCGTACAGTTTCTGGCTGGCCTGTTGGCTCACGGCCTGCAGGCTGTTGAGGTTGATGTCCACCGACAGCGACGCGATGACTTTGCCATTGACCGTCAGCGGGAACACGATACTGGTCATCAGCACGTTCTGGCCGTTGATCATATAAAAGTAGGGTTCGATCACGCAGGGCTTGAGCGTCGTGCGCGGGCAAGTGAACCAGGCGTTGGCCGGTTCACCGCTGGGGCCGATGCTTGTGTCGGCCATATCGCTTTCCGGCAGGGCCATTGAGGTGAGCGTGCCCGGCGTCGGCTGCGACCAGTACAGGGCGAAGCGGCCTTTGTCGTTGCTGCCCAACTCTGCCTGATCGGCGAACAACTCGTCCTTGCCGTCCAGCGCATTGGCTTCGAACACCAGGGACAACCCCAGCAGGTCCGGGTTGGCCTGCAAGGCGGCCTTGACCTGGCGGGTCAGGTCTTCGCGGGTGTCGAAGGCGTCGAGGAAGCGCTTTTCGGCCTGCTCGCGCAGGAACAGCACCTGACGGGAAAAGCCATGGCCGTACTGGTAGGCATCCATGAACTGACGACGGATACCCAGCGCCTGGGCTTCGCCTTGAGCCTCGATGCGCGCCTGGGCGGAGGTATTGAGCATCTGCATGCTGGAGGCCTGGACCTGCTCCGAACTCTGCGCCATGCGATACAGCGACAAACCCACCAGCAGGGTCACGATCCCCAGCAGGCAGAGGCCCGCGAGCAGGGTGATTTTCCATTGAATGGAGAGCTGCCTGAGCGACATCGGGACATCCTTAACCTGAAAGCACATAGAGTCAGGTTGTCGGCTGCTTTGGGGGGTTCTTTATTCAAACGATCAATTTAAATTTGCTTTTTTGGTGAGCAAGCTTGCTTGTGCGGGGCCTTAGAGGGGGGGGTAAAAGCCGGCTCCAGCTGCGCTGTCGAACGGGAGCAAGCTCCCTCGCCACGGTTTTTTGACATGCAGCCCCACGTCCTGCAAAGTGCGCGCCCTCTAATAAGACCTCCTTGAAGCCTGCATGCGGGTCGCCAGCCAATGGCCACCTGAGCGAGGGTATGCCTGTTTTTTATGTTTTTGCTTGAGGTAACCATGATTAACGCAGTCATCGCCGCGGTCGGCACCATGCTGGTGCTCAGCCTGTCCCGCGTGCATGTGGTCATCGCCATTATCGTCGGCGCCCTGGTGGGCGGTTTGACCGGTGGCCTGGGCATCGAAGCCACGCTCAAAGCCTTCAACGGCGGTTTGGGCGGCGGTGCGACCGTGGCGTTGTCCTACGCATTGCTCGGCGCTTTCGCAGTGGCGATTGCCAAGTCCGGCCTGGCCCATGCGTTGGCGGACAAGGCGCTGTTACTGGTGGACCGCCAGGACGCCAGCGGCGGCAGCCACGTCAAATGGCTGTTGATCGGCTTGCTGTGGATGGTGGCGATTGCGTCGCAGAACATCTTGCCGATCCACATTGCGTTCATTCCTCTACTGGTGCCGCCGCTGTTGTACGTGCTGACCAAGCTGCAACTGGACCGACGCCTGATTGCCTGCGTGATGACCTTCGGCCTGATCACCCCCTACATGTTCCTGCCGGTGGGCTTCGGCAATATCTTCCTCAATCAGATCCTGCTGGCCAATGTGGCCAAGAGCGGTGTGGACATCAGCCAGGTCAACGTGACCCACGCCATGAGCCTGCCCGCCCTGGGCATGGTGGTTGGCCTGCTGGTGGCGGTGTTTATCAGCTACCGCAAGAAGCGCGTGTATGACCTGGAAAAAATCGAGCGCGTCGAGCAAGTCGCGGTGCAATACAACCCGCTGACCCTGCTGGTGGCTGGTGTGGCGATTGCCTCGGCGTTCATCATTCAGCTGTGGCTGGACTCGATGATCATCGGTGCCCTGGCCGGGTTCCTGATCTTTTCGGTGTCGGGCATCGTGCGCTGGCGCGACACCGACGACCTGTTTACCGAAGGCATGAAGATGATGGCCATGATCGGCTTCATCATGATCGCCGCCTCAGGTTTTGCCGAAGTGCTCAAGGCCACCGGCGACGTGCGCGCGCTGGTCGAAACCTCGGCGGCGTTTATCGGCCATAGCCGTGGCGTCGGTGCATTGTTGATGTTGCTGGTGGGCCTGCTGGTGACCATGGGCATCGGCTCGTCGTTTTCCACGGTGCCGATTCTTGCCGCGATTTTTGTGCCGCTGTGTGTGCAACTGGGCTTCAGCCCGATGGCCATCGTGTGCATCGTCGGTACGGCGGGTGCGCTGGGCGATGCCGGCTCACCGGCGTCGGACTCCACCCTTGGCCCGACCTCCGGCCTGAACATCGACGGCCAGCATCACCATATCTGGGACACCGTGGTGCCGACTTTCCTGCACTACAACCTGCCATTGCTCGCATTTGGCTGGCTGGCGGCGATGACACTCTGATCTACAGATTCACCGCCGCTGGCCGATAACCTCTCAAGTCGCCTAATAAGAGAGAAAAGCCATGCGTCTGAGCCTGAAGGCCAAAGTCCTGTCCCTCGCCGTTGTGCCGGTGTTGCTGTTTGCCGTGGTGATCAGCCTGACCACTGTGTGGATCCTCCAGGGGCAGGCGCGCAACGAGGTGGATGAAACCCGCCAGCGTCTGCTCAACAACGCCAAGGCCACCCTGCAAAGTTATGTGGAAGTGGCCATGAGCACCATCAAGCCGCTCTACGACGCAGCCGCCCCCGGTGACACGGCGGCGCGGGCCGAGGTGGTCAGACTGCTGTCCAACACCAGCTACGGCAAGGACGGCTACTTCTTCGGCTACGACTCAGAAACCATCCGCCTGTTCAAGGGCAACAGCCCTGATGGCGTGGGCAAGAGCTTCAAGGACAACCGCGACCCCAACGGCGTCTACGTCAACCGCGACCTGGTCAAGGTCGGCAAGGACGGCAGCCACTACCTGCAATACAGCTCCACCCAGCCCGGCCAGACCGAACTGGTGCCCAAGCTCGGCTACACCGAATACCTGCCCAAGTGGGACATGGTCATCGGTACATCCGTGAACCTCGACGGCATCGAAGCCCAGGTGGCGGTGGTCGAGGCCAAGGTCGAAAAACGCATGGAAGGCGTGTTGCTGAGTATCCTCGGCGTGGCGGTGGTGGTGCTGCTGGTGATCGCCGCCGTAGGCATGTTGCTGGCCAATACCATCCTGCGTCCCCTGCACTTGATGAAAGCCAACCTCGATGACATCGCTGCCGGTGAAGGCGACTTGACCCGCCGCCTGGCCATCACCAGCCAGGATGAGTTGGGCGACCTGGCCGGTGCGTTCAACCGGTTTGTCGACAAGATCCACGGGCTGGTGCGCCAGATCACGGAAATGACCGCGCAACTGACCGGGCTGGTGAGCCAGGTGTCCGACCAGGCCCAGCGCTCGGAGCAGGCCATGGAACGCCAGCGCCACGAGACCGATCAGGTGGCCACCGCGATCAACCAGATGTCCTCGGCTGCGCAGGAAGTGGCGCGCAGTGCCCAAGGCGCCTCCGTGGCGGCGCAACAGACCGACGCTGAAGGCCAGGCCGCCAAGCGCGTGGTGGACGGCAGCATCGCGCAGATCCATGCACTGGTGAGCGACATCCGCAGCAGCGGGGTGTCCCTCGACAGCTTGCAGCAGGATGTGGCGTCGATTGTCAGCGTATTGAGCGTGATCCGTTCGATTGCCGAGCAGACCAACCTGCTGGCCCTGAACGCGGCGATTGAAGCCGCACGGGCCGGGGAGGCTGGTCGTGGTTTCGCGGTGGTCGCCGACGAAGTGCGCGCCTTGGCCAGCCGCACCCAGACCAGCACCCAGGAAATCCAGGGCATGATCGACCGCCTGCAAAAAGGCACGGTCGCCGCCGTAGACGCGATGCGCCGCTCCAGCGATGCCGGTGACGGCACCTCGGCCCAGGCCAACCAGGCCGGCGCGTCCCTGGACACCATGGCCCAGTTGATCGGCACCATTAACTCAATGAACGCTCAGATTGCCAGCGCCGCCGAAGAGCAGACCGCCGTGGCCGAAGAGATCAACCGCAGCGTGCACCAGATTGCGGTGGCGGTGGACAGCGTCGCCGATGAAACCCAGTTGGGCGCTCAGACTTCTCGCAGCCTGGCGGACTTGGGCCAGCGCCTGGGGCAGTTGGTCGGGCAGTTCCGGATCTAAACGTCGCGCATCAACAGGCCGAAGCGCAGGTCCATCTCGGTCGGGATCGGTACATACACGGTGTGCCCATCCCCCGGCGCCACCTTGATGGCCTCGCCCTTGGCGTTGTGCAACGTGGTCAGGTCAAAGTGGAAGTTGCCGGCGGGGGTCATCAGCTCCAGGTGGTTGCCCACGGCAAAGCGGTTCTTTACTTTGACCTCGGCCAACTCGCCCCGGCGCTCGCCAGTCAACTCGCCCACAAACTGCTGGCGCTCGGACACGGAGCTGCCGTTCTGGTAGTTCTGGTATTCGTCGTGCACGTGCCGACGGAGAAACCCCTCGGTGTAGCCGCGTTGGGCGAGGGACTCCAGATGGGTCATCAAGTCGCGATCAAATGCCCGGCCGGCCACTGCATCATCGATGGCCTGGCGATACACCTGGGTGGTGCGTGCACAATAGAAGTGGGACTTGGTGCGCCCTTCGATCTTCAGCGAATGCACGCCCATGTGGGTCAGGCGGTCCACGTGCTGCACGGCGCGCAGGTCCTTGGCGTTCATGATGTAGGTGCCGTGCTCGTCCTCGAAGGCGGGCATCTGCTCATCGGGACGGTTGGCTTCCTGCAACAGGAACACCTGATCTGTCGGCGCGCCGATCCCGAGGGTTGGCTGATATTCCTGGACGATATCCCCCGTGGCGTTCTCCACCGCTGGTGTAGCCTGATATTTCCTGCGACACGCGTTGGTGCAACTGCCTTGGTTGGCGTCGCGTTTGTTCATGTAGCCCGACAGCAGGCAGCGGCCGGAATAGGCCATGCACAAGGCACCGTGCACAAACACTTCCAGCTCCATGGCCGGCACCTGCCGGCGGATTTCTTCGATCTCTTCCAGTGACAGCTCCCGCGACAGGATCACCCGGCAAATCCCTTGCTGCTGCCAGAACTCCACGCTGGCCCAGTTCACCGTGTTGGCCTGCACCGACAAGTGAATCGGCATCATCGGGAAATGCCGGCGCACCAGCATGATCAGGCCGGGATCGGACATGATCAGCGCGTCCGGGCCCATGGCAATGACCGGGGCCAGGTCTTTGAGGAAGGTCTTGAGCTTGGCGTTGTGCGGCGCGATGTTGACCACCACGTAGAAGCGCTTGCCCTGAGCATGAGCCTCGTCAATGCCGAGGGCCAGGTGGGCGTGGTCGAATTCATTGTTGCGCACGCGAAGGCTGTAGCGCGGCTGGCCGGCGTAGACCGCATCGGCGCCGTAGGCAAAGGCATAGCGCATGTTTTTCAGGGTGCCGGCGGGGGCGAGCAGTTCGGGGGCGATGACAGGAGGCATGGGCTTGGGTCGCAAAAAAGCGCGAGGGTAGTTGAAGCGGTGCAGGGCTTTATTGATCTGGGTCTACGCTTAGCGCAACAAAGATGGCACTCCCAGGAGTTGCGGCGGACTAAGCACCGGGACGTAAACGCGCGCCCTGCTTTTTTGACATGGACCGAACATGAATCAAACCAACCTGCAATTCAAAACCCTGTTGTTGCTGCTGGTCCTGGTGACCGTCGCCTTTATCTGGATATTGCTGCCGTTCTACGGGGCGGTGTTCTGGGCGGTCATCCTCGGCATCATCTTTGCGCCCATGCAGCGCCGCCTGCAGCAGCGGTTTGGCTGGAACCGCAACCTGACGTCACTGGCCACCTTGCTGGTGTGCCTGGTGATCGCGATCCTGCCGGTGATCATCACCAGCGCCTTGCTGGTGCAAGAGGGCGCAACGCTCTACAAAAACGTTGAAAGCGGCAAGCTTGACGTGGCCGGTTATATCGAACAGTTCAAAAACTTCCTGCCGCCGTATTTCCAGCATTTGCTGGACCGCTTTGGCATGGGCAACCTTGAAGGCCTGCGCGAGAAAATCGTCAAGAGCGCGATGCAGGGCAGCCAGTTCTTCGCCACCCAGGCGTTCAGCTTCGGCCAGGGCACGTTTGATTTCCTGGTGAGCTTTTTCATCATGCTCTATTTGCTGTTTTTCCTGCTGCGCGACGGCCCGGAACTGGTGCGTAAAGTGCGCACGGCGGTGCCGCTGGCCGAGCCGCAGAAGCGCCGGTTGCAGCTCAAGTTCAATCGGGTGGTGCGCGCTACGGTCAAGGGCAACGTGCTGGTGGCCGTGACTCAAGGGGCATTGGGTGGTTTGATTTTCTGGTTCCTGGACATTCCCAGCGCGTTGCTCTGGGCGGTGTTGATGGCGTTCCTGTCGTTGCTGCCGGCGGTGGGCGCGGGGATTGTGTGGGGGCCGGTGGCCGCTTACTTCCTGCTCAGCGGTTCGATCTGGCAGGGCGTGGTGCTGGCCTTGTTTGGCGTGTTTGTGATCGGGCTGGTGGACAACGTACTGCGCCCTATCCTGGTGGGCAAGGACACCAAGATGCCGGACTACCTGATCCTGATCTCGACCCTGGGCGGCCTGTCGGTGTTTGGCCTCAACGGCTTTGTGATCGGGCCGCTGGTGGCGGCGCTGTTCATATCCAGTTGGGCGCTGTTTGTGGAGAGCAAGCCGCGGGTCAAGATGCCGTTGCCATAAGCCTCAGGCGTGGAGCCGGAAGTTCGAGGCGTGTTGCCGTTGTTTTTCGGCGGCGGACAGGGATGTGAGCGGGCCGCTGATGGTTTCGCCATCGCGTACCAGGTACCAGCAGGCGAGCAAGCCCAGCTCCCGAAGGGGGGCGGGGACGGCGCTGCCGATGACGGACATGATTTGAACAGTGGGCATAAGGACCTCCAATCGCTATGGGGGTCACCTTACGGGGCCTGGCGATTTAGGAAAAATCACCTGGGTCAATAGTCGACATCAACAAAAGGCGTCAGTCGACTACCTGATCGAGCATGCTCACCACTTCCTGCTCATTGAGCAGGCCTTTGCGCACCAGGTTTTCCGCCAACAACGCCAGGAACTTTGCAGTGCGGTGGCCTTCCAGGTGCTTGAGCTCCGTGAGGGCGCTGTAGACCTTGCTGGACGTACAGAGGCCAGCGGTGCGGTGCGGGTTTTGTGTGGGCATGGTCTGTCGTCCTTGTTGTTATTGGGTTGTTATTGGGGGACTGGATCGATAGTGGGAGTGTGGGGTGACACAAACATGACAGCGTAAGCCCCGGTCGGGCAAGTAGACTTTCGACCTTAATAGTGTGGGATTGCCGCTTGGCCATTATCCTCAGAACGACCTTGGCACGATAAATCCGGACGTCGTACCCAAAAAAAGGCCCCGCTTGTAGGGCGAGGCCTGTTTCCGACATCACGATAAGGGCTTACCAACCGCGACGGTAGTAGCCGTGGGGAGGGCCGTAATAACCACGGGGTGGGCCGTAATAGACCGGTGCCGGGCGGTAATACACCTCTTGCTGCACATACACCGGCGGGGGCGGTGCGTAGTAGACCGGCGGTGGCGCGGCATATACCGGCTGCGGTTGCACGTAGACCGGCTGCTGCACATAGACCTCACGGGGTTGGCTGGCAACCACGGAGCCCACTACGGCGGCGCCGACCAGTGCACCCAAGACGGCCGGGCCACCCCATCCACCACCGTGGGCGGAGGCTTGGCCGGCCATAGCGAGTGCACCTACCAGCAAGGCGATCTTGGGGATTTTTCGAATCATGGTCATTCCTCGGTTGGTCCCTGCGCTTGTGGTCTGCAATCAATAGACTCAAGTAACGTCGCGGGGATACTTTTAAGACAACATATTTCTGAAAAACAGCACGGCCGCTAGGTAAAGGTTGTGTAAGGTCTGTACCGATTTGCTTACTCAAAGGAGTTATCCATGCAGATGCACCCCAACAAGGACACCCAGCTGTGCATGTCACTGTCGGCCCGCCCCGGGAATTTTGGCCTGCGGTTTCATAACCACCTGTACGAACAGTTGGGTCTGAATTTCTACTATAAGGCGTTCAGCAGCCAGGATTTGCCCGGCGCGATCGGCGGTATCCGGGCGTTGGGCATTCGCGGTTGCGGGGTCTCGATGCCGTTCAAAGAGGCCGCCATTGAATTAGTGGACGAACTCGACGATTCGGTTCAAGCCATCGCCTCCCTCAACACCATCGTCAATACCGATGGGCGCCTGAAGGCCTACAACACCGATTACATCGCCGTCGAGCAACTGCTGAAAAAGCACGCTGTGCCGAAAGATTCCACCTTCGCCTTGCGCGGCAGCGGCGGCATGGCCAAGGCCGTAGGCAGCGCCTTGCGTGACGGGGGGTATGCCAAGGGCGTGATCGTGGCGCGCAATGAAGCCGCGGGCAGGGCGCTGGCGCAGAGCCTGGGGTATGAGTGGCGTGCAGAACTGGGCGACATGCGGCCGCAGATGCTGGTCAACGTGACACCGATCGGCATGACTGGCGGCGCCGAGGCCGATGCGCTGGCGTTTGAAGCGGATGCGGTTGATAACGCCGAGACTGTGTTCGATGTGGTGGCGATCCCCGCCGAAACGCCGTTGATCGTGCGTGGGCGGGCTCAAGGCAAGCGGGTGATTACCGGGCTGGAAGTGATTGCAATCCAGGCGCTGGAGCAGTTTGTGCTTTATACCGGGGTGCGGCCAACCCAGGATCAATTCGAAAAAGCCGTGGCCTTCGCTCGAAGCTGAAGATTGCTGGTAATCAAATGTGGGAGGGGGCTTGCCCCCGATAGCAGTCTCTCAGTCAAAGCTGTTCCAACTGAACCACCGCCATCGGGGGCAAGCCCCCTCCCACATTGTTTACTGCGTTACGCCTGTTCCAGATGTGCGAGGCGCTCTTCAAGCGCGGCAATTCGCGCTTCCAACTCTTCTATGCGCTCCGCAGACACGCCAGCCCCACGCTCCACCGGATTCCCCCGCGCCGCGATGATCACCTCGATGTCCGCCGGATCCCCCAGCGCATGGGTATAGCGATCTTCACGCTGCCCCGCCTGACGCGGCACCAGCAGCGCCAATCCGCGAGCAATCAGGCGTTCCAGCTGGTGCACCACTTGCTCGGCATCTTCGAAGTCATGCATGCGCCCGCTACGGGTCAGCAGCTCATTGACGGTCTGCGGTCCACGTAGAAACAGCAGGCCGATCAGGATCACCTGGGCCGGCACAAGCTCCAGCGCCTTGTCTACGCGATGTTCCCAGCGGTCGGCGCGGCTGCCCATCACCAGTCGGGCAAAGCCTTGGCCTTCCAGAGCGCGAAGGCTTTGCCCGACCTGGCCCTGGCTGAGGTTTGTCACCGGCTCACGGCTGGTTTTCTGGTTGCAGGCCAGCACCAGGGCGTTGAGGGTCAGGGGGTAGGTTTCCGGGTTGGTCGCCTGTTTTTCGATCAGGCAGCCCAGAATGCGGATTTCCGTGCTGTTCAGGCGCGGCTCAGGGGTGTCGGTGTCGTGCTCGGCGGTCATCGCGCTTTCCCTATGCAGTGAAGGCCACTAGCCTAATCCTGAAAAAATAAAAGACAAGCCGCAGGCATGGCTATAATCGCCGCTGGTTCCAACCCTGCCATTACCGATGAGACTGTCATGACTATTTCCCTGTACGCCGCCTCCATCCCAGTCTTCAAGCAAATGCTCAACGCCTTGAGCGATGTGCTGAACAAGGCTGAAGCCCACGCCACCGCCAAGAACATCGAACCCAACGCCCTGCTGCAAGCGCGTCTGTTCCCGGACATGTTCGCGCTGGTGCGCCAGGTGCAAATCGCCGTCGACTTCGCCAAAGGTGTTTCTGCGCGCCTGGCCGAGATCGAAGTGCCTAAATACGAAGACAGCGAAGTGACCTTCGCCGACCTGCAAGCGCTGATCGCCAAGGTCCTGGCGTTTGTCGACACCATCAAGCCTGAGCAAGTCGACGGCAAGGAAGGTATCGAGATCATCACCCGCCCGGGCACCCCGAAAGAGAAGCGCTTCAGCGGCCAGTCCTACCTGCTGACCTACGGCCTGCCGCAATTCTTCTTCCACGTCACCACTGCTTACGCCTTGCTGCGCCACAACGGTGTGGAAGTGGGCAAGCGTGACTACATGGGCGCTTTCTAAGCCTCCAGCCATAAAAAAGCCCGGTGTGGTTCACTCAGGAACCACACCGGGCTTTTTTGTGCGCGGCGTTTAAGCCGACTGTTCTTCCTTGCCCAGGCATGCGGCGGCGGTGAACAGCACGTCGGTGGACGAGTTGAGCGCGGTTTCCGCCGAATCCTGCAGCACGCCGATGATGAAGCCGACAGCCACCACCTGCATGGCGATTTCACTCGGGATGCCAAACAGGCTGCACGCCAGCGGAATCAGCAACAGCGAGCCACCGGCCACACCCGAAGCGCCACAGGCACACACGGCCGCCACCACGCTGAGCAGCACGGCGGTCGGCAGGTCGACGTTGATGCCCAAGGTATGCACCGCCGCCAGGGTCAGCACGGTGATGGTAATCGCCGCACCGGCCATGTTGATGGTGGCGCCCAGCGGGATCGACACCGAGTAGGTGTCTTCATGCAGGCCCAGGCGCTTGCTCAACGCCAGGTTGACCGGGATGTTCGCCGCCGAACTGCGGGTGAAGAACGCGGTGATGCCGCTCTCGCGCAGGCACATCAGCACCAGGGGGTACGGGTTGCGGCGCAGTTTCCAGAACACGATGGCCGGGTTGACCACCAGGGCCACGAACAACATGCAGCCGATCAACACCATCAGCAGATGTGCATAGCCGAGCAGGGCGCCGAAACCGGAAGTGGCCAGGGTCGAGGCGACCAGACCGAAAATGCCCAGCGGGGCGAAGCGGATCACCACGCGCACGATCAGGGTCACGCCGTTGGACAAATCATCCAGCACGGTGCGGGTGGTTTCGCCCGCATGGCGAATGGCGATGCCCATGCCGATGGCCCAGGCCAGGATGCCAATGAAGTTGGCGTTCATCAGCGCGCTGACCGGGTTGTCCACCACGCTGAGCAGCAGGCTTTGCAGCACTTCGGCGATGCCGCCGGGGGCGGTAACGGTCACCTCGTGGGTGGCGAGCACCAGGGGCGACGGAAACCACATGCTTGCAACCACCGCCACCACTGCGGCGGCAAAGGTGCCGAGCAGGTAGAGGAACAGGATCGGCTTGATGTGCGTTTCCTGGCCGTGTTTATGGTTGGCGATCGACGACATTACCAACACGAACACCAGGATCGGCGCCACGGCCTTGAGCGCGGTGACGAACACCTTGCCAATAAATCCGGTGGCCTGGGCGGCCTCGGGCATCAGCAGGGCCAGCAGGATACCGGCGATCAGGCCGATAACGATTTGGGTAACCAGGCTGACGCGCATAAGTCGTTGCAACAGGGAGGGGGCAGCAGTCATAAACAGTTGTCTCTAGTTTTTTTAGTAGGACGCAGCATTGCAGGCGAAAGCGCTGTAGGAACAGGCGCCAAGTCTACCATGCTGTAGGACACGTCCTGCTCGATGCGGCATTCCGTCACCCGCGCCGTAGGGTCTTGGTCAAACCCGGACACACTCTGTTAAGATTCATCCCTCTCACTTTTCCTATTCCGTCAGCGGGCCCTTCGGGCTGTCGTTGATGTCGTTGTTTCTGGAGTTTTCATGCTGTTTCCCATCCTGCTGCTGTCGGCCGCCGGCTTTACCGTGCTGACCACAGAATTCATCATCGTCGGGCTGTTGCCGTCGATTGCCCGGGACCTGAACGTCAGCGTGTCCCAGGCGGGTCTGCTGGTGACGCTGTTCGCGTTCACCGTGGCAGCGTTTGGGCCGTTTCTGACGGCGTATTGCGCTCGTTTCCCACGCAAGCGCCTATTTATCAGCATCCTGATCATGTTCGCGGTGGCCAATACCGTGGCCGCGTTGGCGCCGAATATCTGGGTAATGGCCGTGGCGCGGCTGATCCCGGCCCTCGGCCTGCCGGTATTCTGGGCTTTGGCCAGTGAAACGGCGGTCGACATCGTCGGCCCGGAATATGCCGGGCGTGCCATCGAAAAAATCGGCTTCGGCATTGTCTGCGCCACCGTGTTCGGCATCCCGGTGGGCACGCTGATTTCCGATATGTTCGGCTGGCGCACCGCGTTCGCTATCCTGGCGGTGGTGGCGTTGGCCAAGGCTTTGCTGCTGTTTATCTACCTGCCGGTGACGAAGCCGAAGAACGATGAGGTGACACTGCGCTCGCAGTTCAAGATCCTGCGCAACCCCTTGATGCAGGGCCATATCCTGCTGTCGATCCTGGTGTTCAGCGGTATGTTCACGGCCTACACCTATTTGGCCGACATCCTTGAACGCCTGGCTGGGTTTGATGGCACGTTGGTGGGCTGGTGCCTGATGGGCTTTGGCGCGGTCGGATTGATCGGCAACTCTTTGGGCGGCCGTGCGGTGGATCGCCACCCGTTGATCGCGTCGATGGTGTTCTGCGGCTTTATGATCGCCGGCATGGTGGCATTGGTCCCGGCGATTCATTCCACCGTCGGCCTGGCTGCGGCGATGGCGGTGTGGGGCGTGACCCAGGCAGCGATGTTCCTGGTCAGCCATGTGCGGCTGATGAAGGCCGCGCCCCATGCGCCAGCGTTTGCCGCGTCGCTGAACATTGCCGGGGCCAACCTGGGGATTGGCTTGGGCGCGTTGGTCGGTGGGCAGGTGATCGACACCTTGGGCCTGGGCAGCCTGGGGTTTGCAGCGTCCGGGTTTATTCTGGTGTCAATCCTGCTGGCGCTATGGCTGATGACCGCCAAACAACCGGTCGCCTCCAGGGCCTGATCCGTCAAGGCAGGGCGGTAAACAACTCGCGCCTTGCCCCTTCGGTAATCGCCACGATGCCGGGGTGCTTGACCTTGCGTTCCACCGAGATCGCGTAGAACGACTCGGTGACCGCGTCAGTCTGGCCAATCAGCGCCACGCCGTATTGGCGCACGACTTCTTCGGCGATCACGCTGGGGGCGATAAAAATCCCGCTGCCGGATTGGCCAAAGGCCTGCATCAGGGCGCTGTCGTCGAACTCGCCGATGATCTTCGGCTGGATCTGCTGCTCGGCAAACCAGCGTTGCAGGCGGCTGCGCACCACCGTCTCCGCGCCCGGAATCAACAGCGGCGCGCCATGCAGGCACTGTGGGAAATCGCCGCCATGTTGGTCAGCCAAGGCCTGGGTAGCAAAGAAGCTGATGCCACATTCCCCCAGTTTCTGGCTGTAGCCCTTAATGTCCAGGTGCGACGGCATGGGGCTGTCGGAAATCACCAGATCCAGGCGCTGGATCGCCAGGTCGGCCAATAGGCGTTCGAGTTTGTCTTCGCGGCAGGTGATGCGCAGCGGCTCGCTCAGCTCCATGGTCGGCGCGATCAGGCGATAAACGATGGACTTGGGCACCACATCCGCCACCCCGACCCGGAACACAATCTGCTGTTCATTGGGTTGTGCGCGCAGCATCGCTTCCAATTCATTACCGGTCTGGAACATTTGCTCGGCATAGGGCAGGGCCTGGCGTCCGGCTTCGGTCAGCTCCAGCTGGCGGCCGACCCGTTGGAACAGCGCGATACCGAAGGTTTGCTCCAGCAGGCTGATCTGCCCGCTGATGGTCTGGGGGGTAAGGTTGAGTTGCTCGCAGGCGCGCACAATGCTGCCGGTCTTGGCCACAACCCAGAAGTAGTGCAATTGTCGGTAATTGAGCATCGCGGCCGTCACTTCGTAAAAACCGAAGTATACGCGAGAAAAATACGAATTTTCCTGAAGTGTTCGCCTGCATAGAATGCCTCGCTATCGCGGGGCCACTATTTGGACCCAATGGTTCTAACGAGGAATACATCATGAAACTCAATTCCCTGGGCGCGGCATCGCTGCTTGCGCTTTCATTGGTAGTGATCAGCGGTTGCGATCAGGTCGAGAAAAGCGCGCAGCAAGTGTTGGGCAAAGCCACCGAGTCGGCCAAGCAAGCCATTGATGACACCCACAAGGCCGCCGAGCAGGCATTGAGTGAAGCGACACAAGGCCTGATCAGCCCGCAGAAAAAGGACGATCAGGAAGAAAAAGAGTCTGACTCGAACAGTAAAGAAGCTTAATTTCCCAGCACAACCTCAGGACTGACCTATGGATTACCTTTTACAACTGGCCGCCAGCCCCACCGCCTGGGTTGCACTGGCCACCTTGATCGTCATGGAAATCGTGCTGGGCATCGATAACCTGATCTTTATCTCGATCCTCACCAACAAACTACCTGAGCAGCACCGGGCCAAGGCACGGCGCATCGGTATCAGCATGGCGCTGATATTGCGCCTGGGCCTGTTGAGCACCATCGCGTTCATCGTGCAGTTGACGGCGCCGGTGTTCGAAGTGCTCGGCCAGGCGTTTTCGTGGAAGGACATGATCCTGATCGCCGGCGGCTTGTTCCTGGTGTGGAAGGCCACCACCGAGATCCATCACAGCATGGACCCGGAGCCGGAAGAGAAAGCATCGGTTGGCAACACCGTGGCCATCGGCTTCGCCGCAGCGATCGGGCAGATCCTGTTGCTCGACCTGGTGTTCTCCATCGACAGCATCATTACCGCCGTGGGCATGACCGAGCACTTGCCGATTATGATCATTGCCGTGGTGACGTCGGTGATCGTGATGCTGGTGGCGGCTGAACCGCTGGCCAAGTTCATCAACGATAACCCGACCGTGGTGATGCTGGCCCTGGGCTTCCTGATTATGATCGGCATGACGCTGATCGCCGAAGGCTTCGGCGCCCATGTGCCTAAAGGCTACGTGTACGCGGCCATGGCCTTCTCGGCGGCCATCGAGTGCTTGAACATCGCACGACGTAACCGCCACAAGCGTTTGCTCGCTGCCCGCCAGTAACCGCCGAAACCTGAAAGCCGGCTGTGCTCACAAGAGCCCAGCCGGCTTTTTGCTGTCTGTTAGAATCCCGACACTTGATAGCGTGAGGTCCTACATGAACGAGCCGATTCGTCTTACCCAATACAGCCATGGCGCGGGGTGTGGTTGCAAGATATCGCCCCAAGTGTTGGAAGTGATTCTCGCCGGCAGCGGCGCCCAGAACCTCGACCCCAACCTGTGGGTTGGCAATGCCTCGCGGGATGATGCGGCGGTGTACGCCATCGACGACGAGCGCGGCGTGGTCTCCACCACTGACTTTTTCATGCCGATTGTCGATGACCCCTTCGACTTCGGCCGCATCGCCGCCACCAATGCCATCAGCGACATCTACGCCATGGGCGGCGACCCGTTGATGGCCATCGCCATTCTCGGCTGGCCGGTGAACGTGCTGGCGCCCGAGATTGCCCGGGAAGTGATCCGTGGTGGCCGCTCGGTGTGCGACGCCGCCGGTATCCCCCTGGCAGGCGGCCACTCTATCGACGCGCCGGAGCCGATCTTCGGCCTGGCCGTGACCGGCATCGTGCAAAAGCGCCATATGAAGCGCAACGACACGGCTACCGCCGGCTGCCAGTTGTACCTGACCAAGCCGCTGGGCATCGGCATCCTCACCACTGCCGAAAAGAAGGGCAAGCTGCGCGAGGCCGACATCGGCCTGGCCCGCGACTGGATGTGCACCCTCAACAAACCCGGCAGCCGCTTCGGCAAGCTGGCCGGGGTAACGGCCATGACCGATGTCACCGGTTTCGGCCTGTTGGGTCATCTGGTGGAAATGGCTGACGGCAGCGGCCTGACCGCACGCATCGAATATGAAAAAGTCCCACGGCTGCCTGGGGTCGAGTACTACCTGGATCAGGGTTGTGTGCCCGGTGGCACGTTACGCAACTTCGACAGCTACGCCAGCAAGCTCGGGCGCGTGCAAGAGCTGCACAAGCGCGTGCTGTGCGACCCGCAGACCAGCGGCGGGCTGCTGATCGCCGTCACACCTGAAGGTGACGCCGAGTTCCACGCCGTGGCGGCGGAACTGGGCTTGAGCCTGGCGCCGATCGGCGTTCTGGTTGAGCGACAGACCAACGCGGTAGAGGTGTTTTGATGGCAACTGACATCACCGATTACCGCGACATTTTCCTCAGCGACCGGCCGATGATGGATACCCGCGCGCCGGTGGAATTCATCAAGGGCGCGTTCCCCGGCGTGGTCAACCTGCCGTTGATGAACGATGACGAGCGCCAGCGCATCGGCACCTGCTACAAGCAGCAAGGGCAGCAGGCGGCGATTGTGTTGGGGCATGAGTTGGTGTCCGGCGCCATCAAGGCCGAGCGCATTGCACAGTGGGCACAATTCGCCCAAGCCCATCCCGACGGTTACCTGTACTGTTTTCGCGGCGGGTTGCGTTCGCAGATTGTGCAGCAATGGTTGAAAACCGACGCCGGCATCGAGTACCCACGGGTCGGCGGTGGCTACAAGGCCATGCGAACGTTCCTCGTGAACACTATTGAACAGGCCACCGTCCAGTGTGATTTCGTGTTGCTCGGCGGCATGACCGGCACCGGCAAGACCGAAGTGCTCGGCCAGTTGCGCAATGCCCTGGACCTTGAAGGCCACGCCAACCATCGTGGCTCCAGCTTCGGCAAGCGCGCCACCACGCAGCCGTCCAACATCGACTTCGAGAACCGTCTGGCGGTGGACCTGCTGAAAAAACGCGCGGGCGGCATTGAGCAGTTTGTGGTCGAGGACGAAAGCCGCATGATCGGCAGCTGCGCGCTGCCGCTGCCACTGCACAAAGGCATGCAGGGCTACTCAATGGTGTGGCTGGAAGACAGCGTCGAAGGGCGTGTCGAACGCATCCTGCGCGACTATGTAGTCGACCTGTGTGTTGAGTTTGATACGGTGTTTGGCGAAGACGGCTACGCATTGTTCGCCGAACGTCTTACCCAAAGTCTGGCGAATATACACAAGCGGCTGGGGGGTGAGCGCTTCCAGCGCTTGCACGCGATCATGCAGGACGCCCTGGCGGAGCAGGCGCGCAGCGGCGCCGTGGACCTGCATCGCGCCTGGATAGAAGGGCTGTTGCGCGAATATTACGACCCGATGTACGCCTTCCAGCGTGAAAGCAAAGGCGCACGGATCGAGTTCGCGGGAGAGCAGGGCGCCGTCACGGCCTATCTGCGCGAGCGAGCCCTCAGAGGATAAACGCCCCGATCAACCCACACACCACGCCCACCAGCATGGTCAACCCGGCTACCGTCACCAGCACCCGCGCATCGAAATCCTTGCGCAGCATCAACAGCGACGGCAGGCTAACGCTCGGCAGGGTCATCAGCAAGGCCACGGCCGGGCCGGTGCCCATGCCCAGCGCCATCATGGTTTGTACGATGGGGATTTCAGCCGCTGTAGGAATTACAAACAGCGTGCCGACAATCGCCAGCGGTACCAACCACACCAGGCTATTGGCCATGGCGCCGTCGACATGGGGGAACAGCCATACCCGCGCCGCGCCCAGGACCAGCACCGCCAGGATGTAGATGGGGATCGTGTTCCAGAACAACTGCCACAACGTGCGCAGCCAACGGCTCAGGAATGGTTGCGACTCCGTGCTGCTGACTTCGGCTACAGCCTCCAATGCCGCTTCCGGCACCTGATCCGGCCGGGCAATACGCTGCGCGACCAGCGACACACCCACCACCAACACAATGCCCGCCACCAGCCGCAACGCGGTAAAACCCCAGCCCAGCACAAAGCCCATAAACACCAGGGTGGCCGGATTCAGCACCGGGTTGGCGATCCAGAAGGCCAGCGCCGCGCCCACCGACACCTGCTGGCGGCGCATGCCCGCCGCCACCGGCGCGGCGCAGCAACTGCACATCATGCCTGGCAAGGCGAACAGCCCGCCGCGCACAGTCGAGCCCAGGCCGGCGCGGCCGAACAGGCGGAGCAACCAGTCACGGGGGATCAGCACTTGCAGCAGGGAGCCAAGGATCACCGCCAGCACCGCGGCTTTCCAGATCGCCAGGAAATACACCTGGGCATAGGCCAGTGCTGCCGCCAGTGGCGAACTTTGTTGATCGTTGAGAATCGAGGCGCCGATGCTGTGATTGTCGGCCGCCACAAACGCCTTGAAGTAGTAGGGCGACCACTTAACGTAATAGAGGCCTACGCAGGCCACCAAGAGGAACAGCGCTGGTTTCCACCAGAACGACCAGCCCCGGACGGGCTGGGTGGAGGAGAGGTTGGACATGCTGATGATCCGCCGATGAGTCAATAGCGACGCATCATACGCTGTCAGCTGTCAGCACTCACCTGTGTCGGTTCCGGGCAGGTTTCATCGCCGTCGTTCAAGCCCTGCTTGTAGTTGCGGCTCAGCAGCGAGGCCTTGCCGTTGTGCCAGGTCAGCGTCAGCACATAGAGCGTGTCGTAGTCACTGCCGGACCAGTCGTCGGTAATCGTGTGTTTTTCGCCGGACGCTTCACTCGCCACCTTGTTGATCAGCTCCGGCAGGTAGCCGTGGGACCAGGCGGTGTAGATGGTGGCGTTGTGGTATTTGTCCTCGACCAGCTCATCGGCGAGGTCGCTGGTGTCATTCGCGGAGAATTTAATGTTTACCGGCAGGCCCAATTTGATGGCGCTGGGGCTGATGGTCATCAGTGGGCGAATGTAGCTGTAGGAATTGTCCAGCTCACCTTCCTCGACATTGCGTGTCGGGTTGGCGGCAAATACAAAGTTGGCCTTGCCGAACTTTTCCGGCAGCAGGGTTGCCAGGTTCATTGCGCGGTTCAAGCCCTGGCAATTGAGCTGGCCGAGGCCGCCGGCAGGTTTTTCGCCGTGGCGCAGGAACACCAGGGTTTGCACACCGTCCACAGGCTGGGCGCGGCTTTCACGGGCGTCGAGGGCAGCAACCATGGCACCGCTGACCAGCAGCAGCGGCAGCATGATGTATGAATAGTGTTTGAGTCGTTGCACAAGGCGCAGAGGCTTGATCGTCATTATAGGTTCGAGTCTTCGTGCGTCACGTTAAGGCGGACAAGCCTGGCCCCAATGACGCCGGGGCGTCCTGCGGTGTTCCCTGTCGGTATAGCGAGGTGCCTCCATTCACCGTTTTAGCGCACTTAAGAGTGCACGCGGGCGTATTGGTTCGCCCACGCGGGATAATAGCCCGCCGATGTTGCGCATTGATGACCCATGCAGGACACCGGGTAGATGGCTATCATGGGGACTTTCTGCCTAGCCAGGGACTTACCGATGAACCCTCTCGCCGCGTTCCCGATTAATAGCAAATGGCCCGCCCAGCACCCCGAGCGCCTGCAACTGTACTCGTTGCCTACACCCAACGGGGTAAAAGTCTCGATCATGCTTGAAGAGCTGGGCCTGCCGTATGAGGCACACAAGGTCAGTTTCGAGACCCAGGACCAGTTGTCCCCTGAGTTCCTGTCCCTCAATCCGAACAACAAAATCCCCGCGATCATCGACCCCGAGGGCCCAGCCGGCCAGCCTCTGGCGCTGTTTGAGTCCGGCGCGATCCTGATCTACCTGGCGGAAAAAACCAGCCAGTTGCTCTCCGAAGATCCGGCGACACGTTATGAAACGATTCAATGGCTGATGTTCCAGATGGGCGGCATCGGCCCGATGTTTGGCCAGTTGGGTTTTTTCAACAAATTCGCCGGCAAGGCCTACGAAGACAAGCGCCCTCGCGACCGCTACGCTGCCGAATCCCGTCGCTTGCTCGAAGTGCTGGAAAAACGCCTGCTCGGTCGCACCTGGATCATGGGTGATGACTACAGCATCGCCGACATTGCTACCTTCCCGTGGATTCGCAACCTGATTGGCTTTTATGAGTCGGGCGATATCGTCGGCATTGCCGATTTCCCTAACGTACTGCGCGTGCTGGACAGCTTTGTGGCCCGGCCGGCAGTGATCCGTGGACTGAATAGTCCGAGCTGAAGCATGCCGACTTTCGATTTCAAACAACTGGATGTCTTTAGCCGCGTGTCCCTCAAGGGCAACCCGCTGGCAGTGGTTCTGGGTGCCGACAGCCTCAGCGACCAGCAGATGGCGGACTTCGCCAAGTGGACCAATCTCAGTGAAACCACGTTTTTACTGACGCCGCGCGACCCTCGGGCTGACTACCGGGTGAGAATTTTCACCACCTTGCAGGAGCTGCCATTCGCCGGGCACCCGACACTGGGCAGTTGCCATGCGTGGCTGACAGCGGGCGGGGTGCCTAAAGGCGAGGAGATCGTCCAGGAGTGCGAAATCGGCCTGGTGCGTATCCGTCGTCAAGGCGATGAACTGGCGTTTATAGCACCGCCGTTGTTGCGTTCCGGCGCGGTGGAGGACGATGTGTTGGAGCGTGTGCGCCTGGGACTGGGCCTGGAGCCGGACCGTATCGTACGCAGTCAATGGGTCGACAATGGCGCAGGGTGGCTGGTGGTGATGTTGGCGGACCGTGATCAGGTCCTGGCGTTACAGCCTGATTATTCACAGCTTATGGGGCTGGCCGTGGGCGTGATAGCCCCCTGTGACCCTGCGCAGGACGATGTGGATACGCAGTTTGAAGTGCGTGGTTTTGTCGCAGGCGACGGCGCGCCGGAAGATCCGGCCACGGGCAGCCTCAATGCCGGCGTCGCCCAATGGCTGTTGCGTGAAGGCCTGGCGCCTGAGCGCTATGTGGTCAGCCAAGGCACGGCCATGGGGCGCGCGGGGCGTATCAGCGTCGAGCGCCAGGGCGAGGAAATCTGGATCGGCGGCGCCGTAGCGGTGTGCATCGACGGGCGTCTACAGCTCTAGATCAATACATTATTGCGAGCGCCGCAATACACTGTTGGCCCCTTGGTATTTGTGCTGCCGGGGCCGGTGGGCATAAGCTTTCGCCCCAAAGTTTGAGTCTTTATGTCAGGAAAACCATGACCAGCCAGTTCCCCCAAGCCCGCCCACGCCGCCTGCGCCGCTCTCCGGAGCTGCGTGGTTTGTTCCAAGAAACCGAGTTCACCCTCAACGATCTGGTGCTGCCGATCTTCGTCGAAGAAGAAATCGACGACTTCGTGCCGATCACCAGCATGCCGGGTGTGCAACGCATCCCCGAGAAGAAGCTCGCCGCCGAGATCGAGCGTTATGCCCGTGCCGGTATCAAGTCGGTGATGACCTTCGGCGTGTCTCATCACTTGGATGCCAACGGTAGCGACACCTGGAAAGAACGCGGCCTGGTCTCGCGCATGTCCTCGATCATCAAGGACGCCGTGCCGGAAATGATCGTGATGTCCGACACTTGCTTCTGCGAATACACCGACCACGGCCACTGCGGCGTGATGCACGGCGCCCACGTCGACAACGACGCGACCCTGGTCAACCTAGGCAAACAAGCCGTGGCCGCTGCCCGCGCCGGCGCCGACGTGATCGCCCCGTCGGCCGCCATGGACGGCCAGGTCCAAGCCATCCGCCGCGCCCTGGATGACGCCGGTTTCACCCATATCCCGATCATGGCCTACTCCACCAAATTCGCCTCGGCCCTCTACGGCCCCTTCCGCGAGGCCGGCGGCAGCGCCCTCAAAGGCGACCGCAAAAGCTACCAGATGAACCCCATGAACCGCCGCGAAGCCGTGCGTGAATCGCTGCTCGACGAACAGGAAGGCGCGGATGCACTCATGGTCAAACCGGCCGGTGCCTACCTCGACATCATCCGCGACATCCGCGAAGCCTCACGCCTGCCGGTGGCGGCGTACCAGGTGAGCGGTGAATACGCGATGATCAAGTTTGGCGCCCAGGCGGGGGCGATTGATGAAGATCGAGTGGTGCGCGAGACGTTGGGGTCGATCAAGCGAGCGGGGGCGGATTTGATTTTTACTTACTTTGCGATGGATTTGGCGTTGGCGGGGATTTAAGGACATCGTTTCTCCCCTGTGGTGAACTGGCTTATCACAGGGGATGGGCAATCATGAATCAGTTAAATTTTTCGTAATCTTGAGCACCTAATGACGCCAACCATTTCCTGAAGAAATCTATTTGTTCCTGTAGGTCGTTTGTTAGATTCTCCTCTTCGTAGTCAAACAAATGGACTATGTCGTCGTTGGTAGCTTGCTGACCTAAAGTCATTTCGTATGCGACGAGTCCTGCGCTCATCTGAGAAGCCATTCTTGACGGTTTAACGTTTATTTTTGCCCCTTTGCATAAAAAGGTTATATGCGGGAAGTCTGCCCGGATTTTCGCGAAGCAAATATATAGGTCATGCCCTTCATAAACCTTTTCAAAATTCTCGGCCTCTGAAAATGTCATCGTGAGCTTCGTTGGGTCATATTTGATGGTGACCTGCTTGTGTTCTTTGTTGATTATTGCATTTATATTTTTAGTTTTCATTTTATTTCCTGTTGAGGTTTGGTATGGAGTATCCGACGTAAGTTCCATCAGATTTTACTGGGGTTGCGCCTAATATATCTTCGGTGTCGATTTTGTTATGGATAGCGCACTCTCCATCTTCAATAAAAAGTGAGTAAGATTTTAAGGTCTTAGGTTTTGGCGTCGCTCAACTCAAGTCTATAGAGCTTGAGGCAGTCTAAAAGAACTTTTATGAAGCGTCTTTTGTCAAGGATTTCATCTTCAAAATAAGTATCGAAAAGATGAAAAACAGATTCAAAGCTTTCGTCAGTTGATAGGTAGTGTTCAATTGTTTCTATAAACCACTTCTGTTCATCTTCTCGATATGAAAGAAATTCCGGTTTGGTTAAAGTATGAAAAAGCTCAGAGAGTTCGCTTTCATCATTAATATTTTTTGAGGAGATTATTTCCTCTCTCTCTAAGTTTTTAGTGTTTTCTATGCAGTAAGTGAATAGCAGGCCTCGCAATATTGGTAGGCTTGGTTTTTTCCCCACTATTCAAACTCCGCGTACGCAGTGATTGGTTTTTCGTCTCTGTTGCCGTTAGTAGGGTTCTTAGCTGTTTTTACTCGTTCAAGTTGAGATCCTAATGATGTTCGAACTCCGTGTTTTCCAAGACGTGTGCGTCCGGAATTAATTTTTCCAAATCTGATAGACGTCGGTGGATATTTGACTCTGCAATCTCGTCAATCCTTGCCTGTCGCTCCGCACGTGTCAGTTGCGGTGACGCCGGTTCTCCGTGATCAACGCTTTGCGTTTTGATGGCGCGGTTATTCCTGGTTTGTATCCATCCCCACCCGGACACGAGCTTATAAGTATGAAATTTAATTCCGTTCTCACCAGGCTGACTGGTCTTCAAGGCTGGCTTTTTGGAGATCATCTTTCCAGACCTCATTAGCTAGGCGGTAAATGTCGGCGAAGAAACCTCGAGGGTCGGCTATTTCAGTTTCGTTCCAAGCCATAGTTCTGTATTCGTCGTAATCGCTTTCGAACTCTTTCGAAAAGTCAAAATCGGATCTGTTTAGTGTATCCCTGAGTGCAGATATTAGTGCGAAGCGATGCCTATATGAGAGATACATAAGGTCCTTTAGGATAAAGGTAATTATGATGGTTTCTCTATCCTTTTCATTGTTGGGGTTGTACTTCCGAAGTTTTTTTCCAGCTGTATTTTCAAGGTCGTATATCGATAGGGCTCCTAATAAGTGAGAAATATTTGGGGTGTAAGGAGTATTCATGAATGGACATTTCAGCATTGTGTGCTCACTTAGGGAAAACGGTAGTACGCGTTGATCCCACCCGCCAACTTCACCGGGTTCGCATCTGTCTGAGGGAGCTGCTTCGGAGCCCAACGCAGGTTGAGCTGGGGTTATTAATCTTGAATTGATT
Source organism: Pseudomonas arvensis (assembly GCF_056688935.1). Lineage (NCBI taxonomy): Bacteria > Pseudomonadati > Pseudomonadota > Gammaproteobacteria > Pseudomonadales > Pseudomonadaceae > Pseudomonas > Pseudomonas arvensis. Next base: position 2,085,779 of record NZ_CP162038.1, read on the forward strand.
CGGACCAGCGTTGGCAGAAATCACGTTGTTGCTGAATGTCGTTGGTGAGGTTGCGCTCCTCGTAAGCAAAAATATGTACGAATTCGCCTTCTGGGTTGCCCATAGTCAGTTCGTAGGCAATAAGGCCATTCGACATATGTGAGGACATTCCAGATGTGTGAACATTGATTTTTGATCCTTTGCACAAAAAACTAATATTTTTCAACTCGGCTCTCAATAAGCCAAAGCTTTCGAACAGGTCTGGTGCTGTATAGGTTTTTCGTTCGCCATTATTAAAAAGCAGACTAAGTGTTGGCTTTCCCGCTTCGTATTCGACTACTGCGCTGTCACGTATGCCGTTATGGATAATGGTTATTTCACGTGACTTCACGGGTATTCTCTCTTGGGGTTCAATATTGTGTATCCCTTGAAGGAGCCGTCTTCGTTGACCGGTGAGGCTCCTAAAATGTCTTTAGAATCTATACGTCCAGGTATAGCGATTTCTACTTCATTCTTGTGCTTTGATCGTATGCCTAGCTCCTTATTCACGTCTCTTCCTTGGATTCTTCTGAGTGTGTATAGAAAACCTTCCTCAAATCCGAAGCCTGACGCAAATACCAAGGCTTGTTTCCTAGATGTTGAGGTAGGAACAAAGTTACTTGGCGGGCTGGCGTTATTTAAAGAATGCAGGAAAAGATTGGTGCTTTCTCCTCTGCTTTCAAACCCTTTTTCAAATATCTCATCCGGTTCTCTCAAATCTCCACGATACAGGTAACTACGTTTTTTATGTGGCGCAGGAGGTAATGGCGACTGAGTATCAAATTTGACCTGTTCGTTTGGGCTATCAGTTTTAGACCATTGTTTACGTTTACACCCGTCCTCAGCCGGACAAGAGCTCAGCCCCAGTGGATCCACCCACCCGGTAGGATTGGGCACGTACTGGTACGCGTTGATCCCGCCCGCCAACTTCACCGGGTCAGGTGTCAGGTAACGACCAACATCTGGATTGTAGTAGCGATGACGGTTGTAGTGCAGCCCGCTTTCTTGATCAAAGTACTGACCCTGGAAGCGCAGCGGGTTGTCGATTTTGCTTTTGTCGAGGCGACTGATCTGGCCGTAGGCGCGGTAGTGCGCGGACCAGACGATTTCGCCGTCTGGGTCGGTGAGTTCCTGTGGCGTGCCGAGGTGGTCGAGTTGGTAGTGGTAGGGCTGGGTTTCGTTTGGGCCGAAGCCTTCCAGTAGTGCCAACGGGCGAAAGCTGTCGGGTTCGTAAAGGTAGCTGCGGTGGCGATCTGCATGGTGCTCGGCAATCAGCTTGTCGCCTTGCCAGAAGAACTCCGTGGTTAAACCGTCGACAGTCTTGCTGATACGCCGTCCAAACGGATCGTAGCGGTAGCTGGCGGTTTGCCCGTTGGGTTGTGTAACGCCGATCAACCGGTGCTGGCAGTCGTAGCGGTATTCGGTGACGAGTTGATGGCCTTTGCCTCTGCGTTCACCGATCAGGTTGCCGAAGGCGTCGTAGTCGTAATGCCGGTCGCCCTGGATCATCAGGCGGTTGCCGGCGACGATGTCGGGGCCGGGGCGGTCTTGCATGAGCAGGTTGCCCGCCGGGTTGTGGCCGAAGCGTTCTTGCAGGTCTTGGGAGTGGTCGGCGCGGGTCAGGCGTTTGAGCGGGTCGTAGTGGTAGTGGTGTTCGCCTTTGCGGGTGTCGTTGAGGCGGGTGAGGTTGCCGGATCTGTCGTAGTCGTAATGGCGCTGGAGCAGGTGGTGTTCTTGCTGTGTTACGGCATGGGCGTGCAGGCGCTGTTGGTCGTCGTAGTGGTAGTGGCTGAGCAGTTGGCCTTGTTGGCGCTGGTGTTCCTGGCCTGCTTTGAATAGATGCGAGGTAAGGGTTTTACCGTTAAGTTCGATGGTGGCGAGATGCCCGCCTTTGGCATGGTTGAACGCCACACGGTTGTTGTCCGGCAGGCGCAGGTGTTGAAGCTGGCCACAGGCGTCATAACCGTAACGCAAGGTGCCCCAGCCTTGGTGTTCGGCGGTGAGGCGATTCTGGGCGTCGTACTCGTAGGCCAGCGCCCAGTGGCCGTCGTCGACGCTGAGGAGATTGCCTTGGCGGTCGTAGGCGTAATCGACCTTGTTGCCATCGGGTAGGGTTTTTCTTACAAGTCGGCCGGCGTGGTCGCGCTGGTAATGGGTAATCAGCTGACTGCCGTCATCGCCGTGTTCAGTTTTTTCCTGCAGGTTGCCGTTGAGGTCATACGCGTAGGCCGTGCGTTGCCCATCAAAACCAACTTCCTGCTGGATCAGGCCGTTGGGGTGGTAAGCCAGCCGGTAGGTCTCGCCAACTTCGTTTTCAATCTCGGTCAGCAGCAGACGCGCGTTGTCGTAGCGGTACTTGACCTGGCTGCCATCAGCATTGATGCGGCGGCTGATCAGGTGCAGGCCGTCCGCGTATTCGTAGCGGGTGACGTGGCCCCGTTCATCGCGTTCGGCGGTGATTTTTCCGTAGGGGTTGTAGCTGTATTCCCTGCACGCACCGCCGGGCAGTACGAGGCGAGTCAGCCGACCGGCTGCATCCCACTGGTATTGGGTCAGCGCGCCTTGTTCATCCTCACGGGCAATCTGGCGGCCCAGGTCGTCGTAGCGATAGCGCTGGATGCCACCATTGGGCAGTTGCTCTTCAAGCAACTGGCCGCGTTCATTCCATACCAGCCGCTGGCAACTGTGATCGGGGTACCACACCCCAATCAGTTGCCCGTATTTGTTGTAGCTGTAGTCGGTGATGTGACCGTCGGGATCGGTCCTACGCGTCACGTCGCCCTGATCGTTGCGCTCGTACTTCCAAACCGCTGAGCCTCGCCTTACAACCCGTACGAAGCCGTTGTCATGCTCGTAGGAAGTGGGCTCATCGTCCCCCGGAAACAACGCCACCAAGCGTCCGGCCTCGTCGTACTGATACGCTGTCACTGCCCCGAGTGGATCCTGCTCGACCGTCAGCCGGCCTTTATCGTCGTAGGATCTAAAATGCTCGGCACCGTCCGGATCAATGCGCTGCACCAGCCGTGCGCGGTCATCGTGGACATACACTTCCTGGCTGCCATCGGCGTTGTGCACCACAACGCTGCCGTCATCCCCCCACACATACCGCGTATCCATCTGCGAAAAACTGGCCCAATGCCGGACACATCGCGCCGCCTTGCCAGACCGTTCCCACGCCCAAAAGAAACTCGCCCCACCGGCCAACCCACGTTCAAGAATCACGTGCTGATCGTCGTAGCGATAAACCTCGCTTTCGCCGACGGCATTGGTCGCTGAGATCAGTCGGCCAATGTCGTCATAGGCGTAGGAAACAACGCTGTGCTCTGTGATCCAGACGTAAGGCTCATGTCCCTTGGCCCGCTGAACCTGGTAGTCCACCGCCACAATGCGGCCCGACTCATAGCGTAAAAACAGCGCACAACCGGCACCGTTATCCAGCCGCTCAATGCGCCCTAAATAGTCCCGGGAAATCCGCAGCCGGTTGTCATACGCATCACTGATCGAGACCAGCACCCCATCGCGAAAGTGATAAAACCGCGACGCCTGCGCCAGCACCAACTCATCCGGCTCCGAGCCCAAGTAGATCGCAGCTTCGGCCAGGCTATTGGTGATTGCAGGTCGAGCAACTGTCGGCAGTGGAAACTCAGTCGAGCGGTTCTCATGATCCGTCCACACCACCGAATCGCCTGACACAACAAGCCGATGCGCCAGCGAATGACTCCAGCCAAACCCCAGCCCGAGATCCACGTCCACCGCACTGGTGCGATACAACCGTGTCCACTCAAACGGCAGAATTCCGACCAACGTGCCATCAGTGAGGGTCAGCAATTCCTCCCCAGTGACCATCGATACAGGACAGCCATTGGTGACGGTCTTATCCGACGCCGCAGCAGCATCCCCCTTCGGATTCGTCGCCACGGCAGGCGCGTCGTCGACATGTTCCTGGCGAACCAACAGCGTCCGCTGTGTCTTGCCGCGAACCGCCGGCACCGCGTTCGAAACCAGATTCTCCCCAGCCTTCAACGGCGCAGCGGGTACCACCTTGATTGGCACAGCCTCACTCTTGAACAACACCGGCTTTAGCGCTTCGGCATGGCCATCCAGTTGAGCGGTGCCAAACTGTTTGGCTATTTGCTCCAGCCACTTGCGTACACGTTGAGACTTGATACTGCCGAGCACTTTCGTGCTCATACGCACCGCCATGCCCATGCCCGCGGTAGCAAGCCCCAGCAGTAGATAGATCAGCACCTCGGCACCGATCTCCCCCAGCATTTCGTTCATGTACGGAGGCGGCAACATCCTCATCCAGCTGACCAGCGCGGCCAGATGGATGAACATCAAGGGCTCATCACTGAGCACCAGCAGGCCCTTGGCGATGGTCTCTGTGCTCAACGCCAGTAACTGTTCAAATTCATCCTGGGTCAGGTATTGCAGCAGCTTTTCGGCGTTGGCCAAGGGGTCGCTCAGCCATTGGCAAAGCTGCTGGAGGTTGTCCCAGAGTGTGTACAGCGCGTCGCCAAAACCACGGGCATAGGCTTGATGCAATGAGAGATAGCGCTTGAGGAAGTCCGCCTCGGAATAGCCCTTCCACAATGGTTCAAACGTTTCGCTCCATTCAGTGCGCAACCACACTTCCAGTGGCGTGATCACCGACCGATAAGATGCGTAGAGCGCCTTGAAATGTTCCTTGGAAACGTTGGGGTAGAAGCTGACCCGATACTGCTGGTTGCGATCACATTCTTTGATTTCAAGAATGCCGCTGGGGCCAATGGTTTTATGAATGGGCTCGCCCAATGGGCCGCCGTTTGGGTCGATGCGCTGCAGCACCACCGGCGTATTGCCAATGGGCACGAAGCGTGAACTTTGAAACATATGCACCAGCGTCAACGTCCCACTGGCTGGACACTGTGCAACGGTCGCACTGGGGAAGAGGGAGCGGTTGATCGGCGCCACCAGCGCCACCTCATCCCCAACCTTGAACACCTGCTCGATATCCAGCGCCGAAAAACTGAAAAAGCTTTCGGCCCAGGCATCGTAGTGATTGAGGCAACTGCGGAAATCACTGAGCACGGACTCGACGTCACGCGTCTTCGAATCCATGGCCGCCAGCACCAGATACCCAATGGCTTGGCTGGTGGCGTTGATCATGAGACAGCCCCGTCAACCAGGGCCTTAACGAAAAGAACCATCTGCAATCCCTCGCACTGTGTATTCAGGCGAGGGACTTTGCAGAGGTTTTCAGGGGGAAGCTGTAGAGCTTATCCGGCGTCCACGTGGGAAGCTTCGACAGCTTTTGTCAGCTTGAAAAAAGCCTTTTGTGACGCGCAAACGCAAGGCCTAATTCCAGCCCTGCAAACGCAGCAGTGAAACACGTGATTCATTGCGAAGACAGACGGTCGCGGTGGGTGACGAGGAAGTTCAGGCTCAGCATGGCATTCAAACGCCTTGTACGAATGGTCGAAGAAAGATCCTGTCATGATCGGCTCGGGCTGGCGAGAGGGCGAGTTGACGAACCCGCGTTAGACTTACCTGTCCATATCCGCAACGCTCGGCCCATTGTTCTTCAAGGAAGCCCCATGTCCCCACGCCGCCTGATCCTGTGCCTCATCCCCTTGCTGGTGCTGGCCGGTTGCTCCACCTCACGCGGCCCGCAGCAACCGGAGCGCAGCGAGGCCGAGGTGAAGGCGCAGATTGTGCGTCTGCTCCCGGCCAAGGTGGCGGATCGCAATGGTTGGGCTCAGGATATCTACACGGCTTTCGACACCCAGAAAATCTACCCCAGCACCGAGAATATCTGCGCTGTGCTGGCGGTGACGGAGCAGGAGTCGACCTATCAGGTCGACCCGCCCGTGCCCAATATGGGCAAGATCGCCCAGGACGAGATCCTGCGCCGCGCTGGCAAGGTGCATGTGCCGGCCTTCGTGGTGCGCAGCGCGCTGCAATTGAGGTCGCCCACCGGCAAGTCCTACGCCGATCGGTTGAATGCTGCCCGCACCGAGAAAGACCTCAGCGGCATCTTCGATGACTTCATCAGCATGGTGCCCTTGGGCAATACACTGTTTGGCGGCTTCAACCCGGTGCACACCGCTGGCCCCATGCAGGTCAGCATCGACTTTGCACAGAAACAGGCGCGGGGTTATCCCTACACGGTGGATGGCACGATTCGTCGGGAGGTCTTCACCCGCCGTGGCGGTATGTACTTTGGCATCGCCCATTTGCTCGGTTATCCAGTGAATTACGACCAGCCGCTGTACCGCTTTGCCGATTTCAATGCGGGTTGGTATGCGAGCCGCAACGCGGCGTTCCAGGCGGCGGTCAGCCGGGCTTCCGGCACTGAGCTGGCGCTGGACGGGGATTTGATCCGCTATGGCTCACTGCTGCCCGGCACCACTGAGCTGGCAGTGCGCTCCCTGGGCGCCAAGCTGGATATGCGCAACCCCAGCATCCGTAGCCAGTTGGAGCAGGGCGAACAGTTGGATTTTGAGGACACCACGCTCTATAAGCGCGTGTTTGCCCTGGCGGACAAGGCTGCCGGTAAACCGCTGCCCCGGGCGATATTGCCGGGCATTGTGCTCAAGAGCCCGAAGATCACCCGTAACCTCACCACGGCCTGGTTCGCCAAGCGCGTGGATGAGCGCTATCAGCGCTGTATGAAGCGCTGATCAGGGGCGGCGGCGCACAAACCTGCGCCACAGCCACACCCACAACCAGACCACCGGGAACGCCAGGATCACAAAGGGCAGGACGTAGCTGGCGCGTTCCAGGGCGTCAGCCGTGCCTTCCACCATATTCGTGCCCAGGTTGCTGAACATCCGGCTGAAGCGTGACGGTTGGTTCGCGCCGTCCGAAGAGCGGAAGTTGAGGGTGACACGGTTGGTATCCAGGCGGCGCTGCTGGCCGGCGGCAATCTGGGCCAGCGCCTGCAGGTCGTTTTCGATGCCGGCCTGTTCCTTGCTCAAGACGATCAGGTCGCTGACGGTGATGTCCTTGCGCTTGGCCAGTTCATCAAGGCGGTTTTGCTGGGCTTGCAGACGGTCTCGGCGGCGATTCACATCGTCGACAGCATCGGCCAGGTCTTCGGCGGTGGTGATGCGCTGGCCGAGCGTGCCGCCTTCAGCCGCCATGGCGACCATTGGCTCAACACCCGCTGGCGCGATACGCAGGATCATCTCGCCACCGTTACTGTCTTCGGTGATCCCCAGGATATTGCACGTGCCAAACCGCGCCGTTTCACAGGCCTCACGGGTGGCCTGCATCCGTGGTGCGAGTAGGGCGCCGGGCAGGGCCAGGGTCAGCTCATGCTCATAGGCCAATTGGGCGCCGGCCTTGCCTTGCTCCCCATTGACCACCGTGGCGCGGGAGTGATCCTTGGGCGAGCAACCGACCAGGGCCATGCCGGCCAGCAAAATCAACAGAGGCGCGCGAAGCGAGTGAAGGTTGCCGTCCTGATGGCGCATTGCTGTTCCTTGAGGTGTGCGGGGAAATGGGCGGCGATTAAAGCCGGTCTGGCGGATTAACGCAAAGCATCGCGCAAGATTTGTGCGGCTGATGGTGATGGCTAGCGTTTGGAGCGTGGCGTACACGTCAAGCCTGACTCCAAGGAAGACTTGCCATGATTGCTCACGCCGTGCCTGAAGGATTTGTTCCACTGCCTCGCAGCAGCCCATTGCTTGACCTGCTTGGCCCGGCGTATTGCCGGGGTGAAGGCTTGCTACTGGAAGTCGGCCTGCGCGCCGACAATCGCCACGCCAATGGGCGCGGCACGGTGCATGGCGGGGTGTTGGCGACGCTGGCGGATATCGGCATGGGCTATGCGATGGCGTTTTCCAGTGAGCCGCCGTTGCCGCTGATCACTGCGAGCATGACCGTGGATTACCTGGGCGCGGTGCAGGTGGGGGAGTGGATTGTGGTGCGGCTGGAGCATCACAAGCGTGGGCGGCAGATGGCGTTTGGGACGGTGAGTCTGCAGGTGGGAGGCAAAGTTGTGGCGCGGGCGAATGCGGTGTTTGCGGTGCCGCGCTCGGACTGAAAATGCCGATATAAAAGAGATACTCCTATTGGGGCTGCTTCGCAGCCCAGCGCGGGTGTAAGCCCGCTCACCACAGCAAGCCCGCTCACCACAGATCGTCAATATCAGCTGCGTTCGAGAGCGAGGGCTACGCCCTGGCCGCCACCGATGCACAGCGTTGCCAGGCCTTTCTTGGCGTCGCGTTTGATCATTTCATGCAGCAGGGTCACCAGCACACGGCAGCCTGAAGCGCCGATGGGGTGGCCGATGGCGATGGCGCCGCCGTTGACGTTGACTTTTTCAGCGTCCCATTCCAGCTCTTTGCCCACGGCTAATGCTTGAGCAGCAAAGGCTTCGTTGGCTTCGATGAGGTCCAGGTCACTCAGTTTCCAGCCGGCTTTGTCCAGGCAACGGCGGGTGGCCGAGACGGGGCCGATGCCCATGATCGCCGGGTCGACGCCGGCGTTGGCGTAGCTGGCAATACGTGCCAGTACCGGCAAGCCCAGTGCCTTGGCCTTGTCGGCACTCATCAGCAGCACGGCGGCGGCGCCGTCATTGAGGCTGGAGGCGTTGCCGGCGGTGACGCTGCCGTCTTTCTTGAATGCGGGTTTGAGTTTGGCCAGGGATTCGGCGCTGGTGCCGGCACGCGGTTGTTCATCCACGGCGAAGGCGACTGGGTCGCCCTTGCGCTGGGGGATCAGGATCGGCGTGATTTCATCCGCGAAGCGCCCGGTTTCGATGGCCGCGCTGGCTTTTTGCTGGGAGGCGGCAGCGAAGGCGTCCTGGGCTTCACGGCTGATGCCGTACTTGTCCACCAGGTTCTCGGCGGTGATGCCCATGTGGTAGTCGTTGAATGCATCCCACAGCCCGTCGCTGATCATGCTGTCGATCATCTTGGCATGGCCCATGCGCAAACCGGTGCGTGCGGCCGGCAATACGTACGGGGCGAGGCTCATGTTCTCCATGCCGCCGGCGATGATAACGTCTGCGTCGCCGCATCGGATGGCCTGGGCGCCGAGGTGCAAGGCCTTGAGGCCCGAGCCGCAGACCTTGTTCAGGGTCATGGCTGGCACAGCGTGGGGCAGGCCGGCGAGGACCGAGGCCTGGCGCGCGGGGTTCTGGCCCGAGCCAGCGGTAAGCACCTGGCCGAGGATCACTTCATCTACCTGGGCCGGGTCCAGGCCGGTCTGCTCCAGCAGGCGGCGGATCACGGCGGCGCCCAGTTCCGGTGCCGGGATGTTGGCCAGTGAACCTTGAAAGCTGCCCACGGCGGTGCGGGTGGCAGCAACAATCACGACGTCTTGCATGGAATCTGTCCTCACTGGAAGTGCATTTCTGGAACGTGGTCCGGGACGATCAGTTTACCGGCGGTCTTGCTCACAATCTCTTCAACGCTGACGCCAGGTGCGCGTTCCTTGAGGACAAAAGCGCCATTTTCGATCTCCAGGTATGCCAGGTCCGTCAATACACGCTTGATGCAGTTGGCGCCGGTCAGCGGCAGGCTGCATTGGCTGAGCAACTTGGACTCACCGTCCTTGGAAGCATGGGTCATGATCACGATGATGTTTTCCGCGCCGGCCACCAGGTCCATGGCGCCGCCCATGCCTTTGACCAACTTGCCAGGAATCATCCACGAGGCGATGTTGCCGAGTACGTCGACTTCAAACGCACCGAGCACGGTGAGGTCGACGTGGCCGCCACGAATCATCGCGAAGGACTCGGCGGAGGAGAAGATCGAGGCGCCGACGCGTGCGGTGACGGTCTGCTTGCCGGCGTTGATCATGTCGGCATCGATGGTTTCTTCCGTAGGAAACGGGCCCATGCCAAGCAGGCCGTTTTCCGATTGCAGCATCACTTCCATGCCTTCGGGGATGTAGTTGGCCACCAGGGTCGGAATGCCAATGCCGAGGTTTACGTAGAAACCGTCCTGCATTTCGCGGGCGACGCGTTGAGCCATTTGTTCGCGGGTCAGAGCCATGGTTGTGTTCCTCTTATTCTTAGGGCCGCAGGCGGATTATTTGCGCACGGTGCGCTGTTCGATGCGCTTCTCGAACGTGCCGCAGATGATCCGGTCGACGTAGATGCCAGGGGTGTGGATCTGCGCCGGGTCCAGCTCGCCCGGTTCGACGATTTCCTCGACTTCAACCACGGTGATCTTGCCGGCAGTGGCGGCCAGCGGGTTGAAGTTCTGGGCAGTGTGGCGATAGATGACGTTGCCGAAGTGGTCGGCTTTCCAGCCCTTGACGATGGCGAAGTCGCCGGTGATGGACTCTTCCATCAGGTACGGACGGCCGTTGAATTCGCGGGTCTCCTTGCCTTCGGCCACTGGCGTGCCGACGCCGGTGGCGGTGAAGAAGGCCGGGATGCCGGCGCCGCCTGCGCGCATTTTCTCCGCGAGGGTGCCTTGAGGGGTGAGGACCACTTCGATCTCGCCGCTGAGCAGTTGCTTCTCGAACAGCGCGTTTTCACCTACGTAGGAGGCGATCACTTTACTGATCTGCTTTTGCTCCAGCAGCACGCCCAGGCCGAAACCGTCGACGCCGCAGTTGTTGGAAACCACGGTGAGGTCGCGGGTGCCTTTGCGCTTGATCTCATTGATGAGGTTCTCGGGAATACCGCACAGGCCAAAACCGCCGGAGAGCACGGTCATGCCGTCTTCCAGGCCTGCCAGCGCTTCCTCGTAGGACGCCACGCGTTTATCGAAACCTGCCATATGCACCTCTAGTTATTGTGTGTGGGCCAGCCAATGAACCGAGTGTTGCGCCGACGGATTGATTTGTTAAGTTGTTTTTTAAGGTTGATTGATTTAGAAAACAGCATAGTCCATTCCCGTTCGGAGCAGCGTCATGACCGTTAAGCAGATGCGTGCGTTTCTCGCCGTGGCCCAAAGCCTGAGTTTTGCCGCTGCGTGCGAGCGCTTGCACCTCTCTCAATCGGCGTTGAGCCTGACCATTAAAGGTTTGGAGGAAGGCTTGGGGGGCCGCTTGTTCAGCCGTAACACCCGCAATGTCGCGCTGACGCCGGAAGGTGAATCCCTGTTGCCCCTGGCGCGCCGGCTGATTGCTGACTGGGACAATGCCGAGGACGAATTGCGCCAACGGTTCACCCTGCAACGCGGACGGGTCACTGTGGCGGCGATGCCATCGTTTGCGGGCAATTTGCTGCCGCCGATCCTGAAGATATTCCGCGCACGTTACCCCCAGGTGAATGTGACGGTGCACGACTTGATCAACGAACAGGTACTGGAAATGGTCCGCGACCGCCAGGTGGAACTGGGCGTAGCGTTTGAGCCGTCGGAAGGCTCGTCACTGGCGTTCACGCCGTTGTACCTGGATCGTTTCATTGCCGTAGTGCCGGGTGATTCACCTCTGGCGCAATGTGCCGAGATCGATTGGGCGACCTTGCTGGAGCAGCCGTTCATCACCTTGCAGCGGCCGTCCACGGTGCGGGTAATGCTGGAAGAACACTTGGGCGCCTTACAGATGAAACTGCCCGTGGCGTTGGAAAGCCATCAATTGGCAACGGTGGGCAAGATGGTTGCCAGTGGCCTGGGCGTCAGTGCCGTGCCTGCATTGTGTGCACGGCAGATGGAAGAGGCAGGTGCCCATTGCATCACCTTGAACAGTCCAGTGATCGAGCGGCCGATTGGTGTGCTCACCAAGCCGGGGCATGAGCTGTCGGCGGCGGCACAAGTGTTGTTTGATATTTTTCGCGACGAAGCCGGCAAAGGACGATTTCCGGCAGTGTTGTAAGAGTGCAATTAAAAAGCCCGCTCGAACTAACGAGCGGGCTTGAATGTTTAATGCTGAGTGATCAGCAGTATCTATCAATCACCTTGACTTGCGACTGGCCTTTAAGGTTCTGCCATTCGGTATTCAATGTATGAAAGACCTGCTCGATAAAGTTGCGATCAGCCGCGGCCTTCTTGCCGACATAACCTTGGCCACGGCGATACACCTTCAGGCGCGCTGCCAGCTCACGGTTATTGCGGTCAAACTCGGCTTCTTCGGTATTGGGCTCCAGGCAGTCAAGTTGCACTTCGCCCGATTTGCCAATCCACAGGATATGGTCGTCGAGTGTGTCTTTCTGCGCTGCGAACATCTCAGCCAATTCGTCGATAGTTGGTTGGTTGTTCAGATTCATGTGTAAGCCCCTTGACCAGTTGGCGATCTATCAGTTGATTCCGTTAAAACTGCTTAGTTGTCTCCGGCGTTGAAAGCCGGGCGTCAGTGACGGTCTGCCGAATACGGGCAGGGTCTTGAACCTGATGCATGTAGTCTTGCTGATGAACTGCTACGCAATGGTTTCATAACGAAGACAAGCAGCGTTTGAGCTCCTTGTACCTATCCCTTTCGAGACGGGTCAGCTTCATCAATCTGCCTTGTGGGCAGTGCACATCCGGAAAAAACAGCTCGGCGGTCAGACGAGCTCTTTCAAAACGCTTGTTACCAACGCTCCCGATCCGGGAGACGTCTCGATAATGCAAGGACAAAAAGGTTACGTCAACGATTATGTAGTGATTATTTTTAGTCACTACATAAATTGCCGTGGGGACGGGGAAATGCGGGAAAACGTGACTTGGGCGTCATTTTCTGGAGCTGACGGTCAAGCCGTAAAGGCGCTTTTGTGGCAAGCGGGCTTGCGGCAGGTCAGGTCAATCGATCGACAAGCAGGGGTAACAACCGCTCGCACGACGCTTGGATCTTTACCTGCAACAACTCATCCCCACGGGTCTTGCCGAGGTTGATGGCGATCACCGGTTTGCCTTGTTCAACCGTGGCTTTGCATAGGCGGAACGCCGAATACGCCATCAGCGATGAACCCACCACCAGCAACCCCTCGGCGTGCTCCACGGCAGCCATCGCCTTGGCTGCGGTGTCCTGAGCGACGTTCTCGCCAAAAAACACCACGTTCGGCTTGAGCCGCTGGCCGCCGCAATGGGGGCAACTCGGAACCAGGAAGCGCTCTTCAAACGCAGGATCAAGCAGGGTATCGCCATCGGGTGCCTGCACCGCGTCGACGCCAGCCAGGTAGGGATTCTGGCCTTCCATCAGTTGCTGGATCACATCGCGCTCGCTGCGTTGCTGGCAATCCAGGCACAGCACCCGATGCAGGCTGCCATGCAGTTCGATCACATCGTGACTGCCTGCTTGATCATGCAGGGTGTCGACGTTTTGGGTGATCAGTCCGCTGATTTGCTGGCGTTGTTGCAGGGTCGCCAGTGCCAGGTGCGCCTTGTTCGGCTCGGCAATACGCACCCTCGGCCACCCCAGCATCGCACGCGCCCAGTAACGGCGGCGGGCTTGTGGGGTGGCGAGGAATTCCTGGTACATCATCGGCGCCTTGCCCCGGCGCACGCCTTCGCTGTCACGGTAATCGGGGATGCCCGACGATGTGCTGATCCCCGCACCGGTCAGCACCAGAAAGCGCCGTTCGGCCATGGCGCGGAGCAGGGTGTCGAGGTGGTCTTCCTGGTGTTGCAGGCTGTCGAGCATGGGGGCTCCCTATTCGCCGCGGATGTATTGCTCCAGTTGTTTGATCAGATCGGCCTGTTCGGCAATGGCTTCTTTTACCAGGTCACCGATGGAGAGCAAGCCGAGCAATTTGCCATCCTCAACCACGGGCAGGTGACGCAGGTGGCTGTCGGTCATGATGTTCATACATTCGTCGACACTTTTGTGGGTATCGACGGTGATCACCGGGGAACTCATCACCTCGTGGACCTTGGTAGTGACCGACGATAGACCCTTGAGCATGATTTTACGTGCGTAATCACGTTCGCTGATGATCCCCACCACCACGTCTTCCTTGACGACCGGCAAGGCCCCGACGTTTTTCTCCGACATCCGCACCAGCGCTTCAAACACGGTGTGGTCCCATTGGATGGTGTGGACGTCCTGGTTCTTCTGGTCCTTGGCTTTGAGCACTTGTGCAACGGTTTTCATGGCGGCCACTCCGGTGTTGTTGTTAGGAAATCAGCAGGTCCCTACAGAATCCTAGACGTCCAACGCGGGAGCAAGGTCCAAAGCGGCGCTAAACCCGTCGAAAAACGTCATTCGCCGGATTTTTTCTGCATTTAGCCTGCATTTGTTGGCTTTTTAGCTCGCTTGGGGCTGGCGGCGGTCTTACGTGGGGCGGCCTTGCGCTTCTTTTTCCACGGCGTGGCGCCTCGACCCGCGGGGCTCGCCGGCCCGGTAATGGTCATGCGCATCCCATTGCAGCGCGCCACCTGCTTGCTCATCCACGCCGCCTGCTTGGCGACGAATTCTTCCAGGCTCATTTCACCGCTTTGCACCATGTCCAGTGCCTGCTCCCAGATGGCAGTGGTGCCAGGGTCGGCAATGGCCCGAGGCACAGCGTCGATCAGGCTGAACGCCGCCGGGGTGGCCGACAGCGCCTTGCCGTTTTTCACTAGGTAACCTCGGTCGAGCAGGCCCTGGATAATCCCGGCTCTGGTGGCTTCGGTGCCGATACCGGTGGTGTCCTTGAGTTTTTGCTTGAGCAGCGGGTCTTCCACCAGCTTGGCAACGTTTTTCATCGCCTTGATCAGGTCGCCTTCGGTAAAGGGTTTGGGCGGCTGGGTCCACAAGTCCTTGAGGTTGACCTTGGCCACGGCATAGTCCTGGCCCTGTACCAACGTCGGCAAGGCTTGTGGTGCGGGGGCTTCACGGCCCTTGGTCGGCGCCAGGGCTTCGGGCAAGGCGCGTTTCCAGCCTGCTTCGATCACCACCTTGCCCACTGCGCGCAAGGCAAAGCCCGCGCAGTCGAAATCCGCCTGCGTGCGATCGTATTCATGGTTGGGCAGAAACTGCGCCAGGTAGCGCGCACGAATCAGCGTGTACACCGCTCTGTGTTTGCCTGTGAGCTGCCCGACGTCCTTGCCGGCGCCCGTTGGAATGATGCCGTGGTGGGCGCTGACCTTGGCGTCGTTCCAGGCCCGCGAGCGGCGTTGGGGATCGATATGGGGCATCAGCTCGTTGACCGCTGCGTCGGCGCGGCCCAGAGCGGCAAGAATCTTCGGCGCATCGCTGTGCTGGCTCACGGGCAGGTAGCCGCAGTCACTGCGTGGGTAGGTGATGACCTTGTGGGTTTCGTAGAGGGATTGGGCGATGTCCAGGGTTTCCTGGGCGCCGAGACCGAGTTTCTTGGAACAGATTTCCTGCAGCGTGCCGAGATCGAAGGGCAGGGGCGCCACTTCGCGCATACGTTCGGTACGCAGTTTTACCAGGCGTGCGCTGGCGGCGTTGCTCATCGCATCGGCGGCTTCACGGGCAAGTTGAGGATTGAGGCAGCGGCCTTGATCGTCGCAGGCGTCTTCGGCGGCACGCCACTGGGCGGTGAAGGTCATGCGCTCGTGACGCAGGTCCACATCAATGGCCCAATAAGCCACCGGCACGAAATCGGCGATGCTGCGGTCGCGGTCCACCACCAGGCGCAGGGTCGGGGTTTGCACCCGGCCTACCGGCAACACACCTTGATAACCGGACTGACGCCCCAGTAGGGTAAACAGACGACTCATGTTCATGCCGATCAGCCAGTCGGCACGGGAGCGGCCCAGGGCCGAGTGATACAGGCTGAAGGTTTCGGCACCCGGCTTGAGCGCTGCCAGGGCTTTGCGAATGGAAGCGTCATCCAGCGCCGATAACCACAAACGCTGGATCGGCCCGCGATAACGACAGTGCTCCACCAGCTCGCGGGCGATCATCTCGCCCTCGCGGTCGGCGTCGGTGGCGATCACCAGCTCCTGGGCTTCCCCGAGCAGGCGCTTGACTGCCTTGAACTGGCTGGCGGTCTTGGGCTTGACCCGCATCTTCCATTTTTCCGGGACGATTGGCAGGTCGGCCAGCACCCAGCGCTTGTACTTTTCGTCGTAGGCGTCGGGCGGAGCGGTTTCCAGCAGATGGCCGATGCACCAGGTGACTGTGACCCCATTGCCCAGCCAGCACCCGTCGCCCCGGCGACTGGCGCCAAGCACGGCCGCGATATCCTTGGCCTGGGAGGGTTTTTCACAGAGGTACAGCCGCATGGTCAGCCCATTCGTTTCACAGTTGAATGGAGAGCAGGATGGGCATAAGAAGGGAATTGAGCAACTATTATCTGTATGGATATACAGCTATTTATGTAGGCGCTGGGGAATGAATGTGGAAGGGGGCTTGCTCCCGATAGTGGCATACCAGTCACTGCAACGCTGACTGCACCATCGCTATCGGGGGCAAGCCCCCTCCCACAGGGGATCTTCGGGATCAGTTTTTATCGATATCCACATGCCGCGTTTCTTTGAGGCAGATCATCCCCACGATCAGGCTTACCCCGGTCACGACCACCGGGTACCACAGCCCGTAGAAGATATCCCCGGTGTACACCACCAGCGCAAACGACACGGTCGGCAGGAACCCGCCAAACCAGCCATTACCGATGTGGTAGGGCAAGGACATCGAGGTATAGCGGATGCGCGTCGGGAACAATTCCACCATCAGCGCCGCCAGCGGGCCGTAGCACATTGCCGCGATCAGGATCAGTGCGACGATCAGCACCACCACCATGACCTTGTTGACCTGAGCCACATCCGCCGAAGTCGGATAACCGGCCAGGGTCACGGCGCCGCGCAGGGCCTTTTCGTCAAAACCGTCGATGCGCACCTCGCCCACGCTCACCTGCACCGGGCTGCCGGCGGGTGCGGCGGCGCTGCTGTAGGGCAGGCCTTGCTTGACCAGGAAGGTCTTGACCTTGTCGCACGGGCTGTCAAATTTCGCCTTGCCCACCGGGTCGAACTGGAAGGTGCAGGTGGCCGGGTCGGCGAGTACGGTGATGGGGGCTTGAGTGCTGGCCTGGTCCATCGCCGGGTTGGTGTAGTGCGCCAGGCTCTTGAAGATCGGGAAGTACAGCACGGTGGCCAGCAGCAGGCCGAGCATCAGCACCGGCTTGCGGCCGACCTTGTCCGACAGCCAGCCAAAGAAGATAAAGAACGGCGCGCCGATCACCACGCTGATAATCAGCAGCATGTTGGCCAGCGCCGGGTCCATCTTCAGGAACTGCGTGAGGAAAAACAGCACGTAGAACTGCGACGCGTAGAAGGTCACCGCTTGCCCGCCGTTGATGCTGAACAGTGCAATCAGCACAACCTTGAGGTTTTCCCATTTGCCGAACGACTCACGGATCGGCGCCTTGCTGGCCTTGCCTTCCTCTTTCATTTTGAGGAACGCTGGCGACTCGTGCAGGCTCATGCGGATCCAGGTGGAAATGCCCAGCAGCACGATGGAAAACAGGAACGGAATCCGCCAGCCCCACACTTCGAACTGGTCACCGGTGAAGTAACGGCAGGCCAGCACTACCAGCAGCGACAACAGCAGGCCGATGGTCGCGGTGGATTGAATCCAGCTGGTATTGAGGCCACGTTTGCCGGCCGGTGCATGCTCGGCCACATAGGTTGCCGCGCCGCCGTATTCACCGCCCAGCGCCAGGCCTTGCAGCATGCGCAGCACGATCAGGATGATCGGCGCCGCGATGCCGATGCTGGCGTAAGTCGGCAGCAGCCCGACGCAGAAGGTGGCGACGCCCATCAGGATGATGGTGACGAGGAAGGTGTACTTGCGCCCGATCATGTCGCCCAGCCGGCCGAATACCAGCGCGCCAAACGGGCGCACCACAAAGCCGGCCGCGAAGGCCATCAAGGCAAAGATAAACGCCGTGGTGTCGTTGACCCCGGCAAAGAACTGCTTGCTGATCACGGCCGCCAGGGCGCCGTAGAGGAAAAAGTCATACCACTCGAACACCGTCCCCAGGGACGAGGCGAAGATGACCTTTTTTGAGTCGTTGGTGCTGCTGGCGGTGTTGACCGTCGAGCCCAAGGGTTGAGCATGTTCTGACATCGGGTAGCCCTCACAGTGATTATTTATTGTTGTTCCACTGTCGGCGCCAGGTGCGGCGCCGCTATTCAGATTGCATGAACCAGTTCTTTCTCCGGGGCGAGGCTCCTTGTAGGCGGCGAAAGGATCAGCTGCGCGGCTTTCTCCGCGATCATCAGCGTGGGTGAACAAGTGTTGCCGGAGGTGATGCGCGGCATGACCGAGGCATCAGCGATGCGCAGGCCGGGCACGCCATGCACCCGCAGTTGCGCATCGACCACTGCGTCTTTGTCACTGCCCATGCGGCAGGTGCCCACCGGGTGGAAAATCGTCGTGCCGATACGGGCGGCGGCTTCGTGCAGTTCCTCTTCGGTTTGCAGCGAATCACCGGGCAGGTATTCCACCGGTTTGAACTGGCTCAGGGCGGGGGCGGCGACGATGCGTCGAGTCAGGCGAATCGCGTCGGCGGCCACGCGCAAGTCTTGCGGATGGCTGAGGTAGTTGGGCCGGATCAGCGGCGCATCCGCCGGGTTGGCCGAGCGAATATCGATACGGCCACGGCTTTGCGGGCGCAGGTCGCACACCGAGGCGGTGAACGCCGGGAACGCGTGCAACGGTTCGCCGAAGCGCTCCAGGGACAGCGGCTGCACGTGGTATTCAAGGTTGGCCGAAGTCTGTTCCGGGCCGGAGCGGGCAAAGGCGCCGAGCTGACTGGGTGCCATCGACAGCGGGCCGCTGCGGTCGTACAGGTAGCGCAGGCCCATGCCCATCTTGCCCCACACGGTGCCGGCGATCTGGTTCAGGGTGCGGGCGTTTTCCAGCTTGTAGATCAGCCGCAATTGCAGGTGATCCTGCAGGTTGCCGCCCACGCCAGGCAGTTCATGCAACACGTCGATGCCCAAGGGCTTGAGCACGCTGGACGGGCCGATGCCGGAGCGTTGCAGAATGCCCGGCGAGCCCACGGAGCCGGCGCACAGCACGATCTCCTTGCGCGCCTTCCAGCTCATCTGCTGGCCGTTTTGACGCCCGACCACTGCCGAGGCGCGGCCGTTTTCCAAGACCACGCGGTCGACTTCGACTTCAGTCAGCACGGTGAGATTGGGACGTTGGCGAATAGGCTTGAGAAACGCCTTGGCGGCGTTCCAGCGCACGCCGGCCTTCTGGTTGACCTGGAAGTAACCGCAGCCTTCGTTATCGCCTTCGTTAAAGTCATTGATATTGGCGATGCCACTTTGCGCCGCCGCCTCGCGAAACGCATCCAGGATCGGCCACGACAGGCGCTGCTGCTCGACGCGCCATTCACCGCCGTCGCTGTGGAACTCGGAACCACCGGCAAAGTGGTTTTCGCTTTGTTTGAACAGTGGCAGCACGTCTTTCCAGGCCCAGCCGAGGTTGCCCTCAGCGGCCCAGCCGTCGTAGTCCTGGGCCTGGCCGCGCATGTAGATCATGCCGTTGATGGACGAGCAGCCGCCCAGCACCTTGCCGCGCGGGTAACTCAGGGCACGGCCTTGCAGGCCTTCCTGGGCTTCGGTCTTGAAGCACCAGTCGGTGCGCGGGTTGCCGATGCAGAAGAGGTAGCCGACCGGGATATGGATCCAGGGGTAATTGTCGCGGCCACCGGCTTCGAGCAGCAGCACGCGGTGGGCGGGGTTGGCGGACAGTCGATTGGCCAGCAGGCAGCCTGCGGGGCCGGCGCCTACTACCACGTAATCGTATTCAGCAGCTGCAATGGGCATCTGAGGTCTCGCTTGTTTTTCTTATTGACTCCATCCTAGTTGTTAGTTTTCGTCTTAAAAATGTTAGTTTTTACCCAGCTGCTGTGCGTTTTTAAACAGCGCTGCCCTGGCTGATGGAATGGAGGCGATATGTTCGACTGGAATGACCTGCGGTTCTTTCTTGAGCTCCAGCGCAGCGGCCGCCTGCTCACCGCTGCGCAGCGCCTGAAAACCACCCACGCCACCGTGGCCCGGCATATCGAGGCTATCGAGAAGAGCCTCGGCACCGCGTTGTTCGTGCAGCATGCCCAAGGCTATGAGCTGACGCCTTCCGGCGAAGCGCTGCTCAAACACGCCGAAGCCATGGAAAACGTCGCACTGCTGGCCGAAGACGAACTCACCCATTGCGCCGCGCCCCTGGGCAAGATTCGCCTTGGCGTGGCTGAAGGGCTGGGGGTGATGTTCCTCGCCAGTCGCATGGGCGGGTTGTTCGACCGTTATCCGGGATTGGAGGTGGAACTGGTGGCGGTGCCGCGCTTTGTCAGCATCCTCAACCGCGAAGCGGAAATCAGCATCCATCTCGAACGCCCCAGCGTCGATCAACTGGTCACCCGCAAACTCACCGATTACCGCCTGGCGCTCTACGCCAGCCGCGCCTACCTGGACCGCAGTCCACCCATCGAAAAACGCGAAGACCTCGCCGCCCATGCCTGGATCGATTACGTCGACGACCTGCTGTTCAGCCAGGAGCTGAAACTCCTCAGCAGCTTCTGCCGCAATCCCAAAGTGGTGTTTCACAGCACCAGCGTCATCGCCCAGCACCAGGCGGCGCGCTCCGGGTTGGGCATTGCGGTGTTGCCGTGCTTCATGGCCTCGGGCGACCCGGATCTGGTGGCTGTGTTGCCGGGGGAGGGGATCCAGCGCAGCTACTGGATCAGCTCGCGTCGGGAGCTGCACAAGTCAGTACGATTGCGGGTGTTGTGGGATTACGTGGTGGAACTGTGCGCGCGGGAGCAGGGGTTGCTGCTCGGCGAACCTTGACTGAAGAAACCGCCCCTCCCACATGGGTGCTCTGGTGTGGGTTCAGTCGCGCAATTCGAATGCAGCACTGCCGAGTCTTTCGCCATTGACCATCACATGCACCACATGCCGACCGGGGTAGTGCTTGCGTGTGGTCAGTTCGCGGATGTGTTGCTCGCGACTGATGCGCTGCTGTTCTCCGGCCCCCAGGGTAAACGCCTTGAGCTTGAATACCTTGCTCGCGCTGTGCCCGGCGCTTTTCACATAGTCGATGGCGTAATCCACCACCAGTTTTTGCGCAGTGACCGCAGTGGATTCCAGGCTGAACGACAGGTTGATCCGTTCCCCCAGCCTGATCACCGCCGGCGTCACGCTCAGGTGATGGAGCTTGACCTCGGCCTTGGCCCCCGCGCCCATGATCGTCAGTGCGCGGGTGTTGCCTTGCTTGATCAGGCTGCGCAGCGCATGGCGGGCGATCCAGGCGGTGTGGGGGTTATCGAGGTTCCAGCCTTCGATCAGGCCAAGCACCCACTCGGGATGGTCCTTGGTGACGTCATTGAGGTGGTTGGCCACGGACTTGCGCACGTAGAGGCTCGGATCGGCCTTGAGGTTGTCGAGGATCGAGGCGCATAACGCTGGGTTGGCCTGCACGTCGGCCAGACGAAACGACCACGGTAAACGCGGTCGCGAACCTTCGCTTGCCAGGCGGCGCACGTGGTCGTTGTCATCCAGCGACCACTGCTGCATCACCGCCAAGGTGCGTGGGAAGTCTTGAAGCAGGAAGTGACGAATGGCGAATTCGGCGGAGCCAAAGGTAGTGAAGTACTTGAGTGCCGCCATGGAGCGCTTGAAGTCCGCCAGGCCGTAGCTCGCCACGTAGTGCGGCAGAAACAGGCTGACAAACCCGCTGTTCAGGCGGGGCGCGAGGGCGTAAAGCAGTTTGAGGCTTTGCGGATAATCCAGCGGGATCACCGCATGCAGGCTTTCGCTGACCCGTGCCACGCGCTGCATCACCGACAGCTCGGCCAAGCCGGCCTTGGCGTGTGCGAGGAAGCCGTTGGCGTCGAACGCCGGGTACACCGCCGTCATTTCCGTGGCGATATGTTGCAGGCGTTCGACGTTGAAGATGTCCTTGAGGGCCGGGGCGCTTGGGTCGGTCATCGGTGATTCCTTGGCGGTTGAGTCAGAGAAACCAGCGGTATTCCCGCGCGTGGATTTCTTGCTGGAAGGCCAGGTGATCCTGGCGCTTGTTCTCGCAGTACACGTCGACAAATTCGGCGCCCAGCTTATCGCGCACTACCGCTTGATGCTGCATGGCACGCACAGCGTCGAGCATTTCGACGGGGAAGTCGGTGCCGCTGGCGCGGTCCTCGTTCAGCGGTGGGATGGGCTCCTGTTTGGCGTCGAGGCCATGCTCCAGACCGACAAGGATCGCCGCCAGCACCAGATACGGGTTGGCGTCGGCGCTGGCCAGGCGATGTTCGATGCGCAGGTTGCGCGGGTCGGACTCGGGGACGCGCACGCACGCGTCGCGGTCTTCAAAGCCCCAGCAGGCGCGGGTGGCGGCGTTGACCGTGCCGCCCAGGCGGCGAAAGGCGTTGTGGTTGGGCGAGAAGATCGGCATGCAGTGTGGCAGCAGTTCCAGGCAACCGGCGACGGCATGGCGCAGCGGCTGCTGTTGATGCGCCGCCAGCAGGTTATTGCCCGCGCCGTCATACAGGCTGACATGCACATGCATGCCGCTGCCGGGAAATTGCAGGTAAGGCTTGGCCATGAAGCTGGCGCGGTAGCCGTGCTTGAGTGCCACGCCGCGGGTGCTGCGGCAGAACAGGGCAGCCCAGTCGGCGGCGCACAGGCCGTCGCCCTGGTGGCCGAAATTGATCTCGAACTGGCCGGGGCCGAGTTCGGCGGTGATCACCGTGATGTCGATGCCCTGGTCCTTGGCGGTCTGGGCCATATCGTCGAGTACTTCGCTGAAACGCGACAGCCGTTCGATATGCAGGTTGGGCTGGTCGTCGGCGTCATTACTCAGCGGGTCGCGGGCGAATTGCGGCAGGCCGTTGTCGAGTTTCTTGTCGAACAGGTAGAACTCCAGTTCAAACGCCACCACCGGGTGAATGCCCTTGTGGTGCAGGCGCTCCAGCACCTTGGCCAGCACTTCACGCGGCTCGAACTCGATGGGCGCTTCGGTGCCGTCGGAAGTGATCAGCATCTGCCCCAGGGGCTGCGATTCCCAGTTCACCGGCTTGAGCGTGCCCGGCACCAGGCGGCGGTTGGCGTCTGGGTCGCCGTCGTTGAAGCAGTAGTCACCAATCTTGAACAGCCCGCCTTGGGCGCCAAGCAGCACGGCGTTCTGCGGCAGTTTCAACGGGCTGCCGGCGGCGACCTTTTCCAGCATCTCGATCGGGTAGCGCTTGCCGTAGAAATGCCCGGGAAGGTCCAGGGCGATCAGGTCGACGTAGCGCACGTCGGGGTGGTTCTGGCGAAAGGTCCGTACTTCGGCCAGTAACGTGGCGGCATGGCTTTTCACGGGTGCAGCTCCTAGTTGTAAACCCACAACACGCGGGCGGGCAGGTCGGTCAGGTTGGCGTAGCGGCAATGGGCGAAACTGGCCAGGTGGAAACTGTCGCCGGGGCCGAGGGTGACCGAGTCGGCCTGGCCTTCGACCCACAGTGTCAATTCACCTTCGAGCACAAAACCGGCCTGCTCGGCGCGGTCGCTCATGGTCTGTTCACCACTGTTGGCACCGGGCGCCAGCAGGCTGTCGAGTATCGAAAACGCACCCTTCATGCTGGGGGAGACCAGGATGTCGGTGATCCCATTGGCGTAATACACCGTGCGCCGCTCGTTGGGACGGGTGATCCAGTCCACCGCTTTGGGCTTGGGTTGGCTGTAGAAATAAGTGGTGGGCACGTCGAGGGCGTGGCTGATGGCCGTCAGGTCTGCCACGGTCGGGCGCGACAGGCCGCGCTCTACCTGGGACAGGAAGCCTACTGAACGCTCGATCTTTTGCGCGAGTTGGGCGAGGGTCAGCTTCTTATGCTTGCGAAGGTCGTGGACCAGGCTCGCCAGCGCGTCGAGTTCTTCTTGTTGGTTCATGAAATTTATGTCGAGAAATTTCATGAAAAATTACAGCATAAATTTCACGCAGGCAATGGTTGGCCGAGATTCAAAGGCAGCCCCCCTCCGGCCACTGGGTTTTTCCAGAGGGATTTCGGTTCGGCTTTTTGGGGCTGCTGCGCAGCCCAGCGGGAGCAAGCTCCCTCGCCACAGGGGGTGACACATTGAGAAATTGAGTCAGGCAGGGTCACCCTGTGCGCCTGCTAGCTTGAATTAATCATTTATCGATTTGAGTGAGCAAAGGATTGCGTCAAAAACCCAACTCTCATTTATTACGGCGTGGCCGTTACTCGGAATCGGGCCGTGCGTATCTGGTAACTGCTGTGGTTTATCAGCGCCGTCCAGTATTCACCAACGTTCAGCTCGGCCGGTTATTGGTTGCGGAACTCAAGCAGGTTCATGATCTGAAACGGGTCAACTCGCTGGCGTGGGTCATCATGCCGGATCATTTCCATTGGCTGTTTGAGTTGCGAGACGCGGCCTTGTCTCAAGTGATGAGGCAAGTGAAGTCATGCAGCACGTTGACCATCAATCGAGCCTGTCGTACCCGAGGCGCCTTTTGGCAAAGCGGTTACCACGACCGTGCGGTCCGTGCCGAAGAAGACTTGATCCGTATCGCCCGCTACATCATTGCCAACCCGTTGCGTGCTGGCTTGGTCGAGCATATTGGCGACTACCCGCTTTGGGATGCCGCCTGGCTTTAAGGTGGTGCACTTGTGGCGAGGGAGCTTGCTCCCGCTGGGCAGCGAAGCGGCCCCAACCCGATCACCGCGTTCGCTCAGGCGGACTGCGGTGGGGCTTTTGGGGCTGCTGCGCAGCCCAGCGGGAGCAAGCGCCCTCGCCACGGGGGCGGTTACTCGCGTTGGTAGCTGTCCACCTGTACGCCGTCGGCATTGAACACATTCACCCGGTTTTCGTCTTTCGCGTCCCAGATGCTGTACGTCGCGTCGTTGCTGTTGGTGGGCAGGCTGTAGGTGGTGTACGAGCCGAGTTTTTTCACCAGGGTGTTGTTTTTGTCGATCAGCACCAGGCCTCTGAAACCGTCCATTTCCGCCGAGGCGAGGTTTTTCTGGAAGGGGTTGAGACGGGTGTACTTCAGGGGCACGCGCAGTTTGCCGGTCAGGTCGAGCGCGCCGTAGCGTTCACCTTTTTTGACCACGGCCATGCCATTGGAGAACGGCTCGACTTCGTCATAGGGCAAGCTGATGGGCAAGGGTTTGCCTTCGGCGTCGATAAAGCGGTATTTCCGGTTTTTGCGGTCTTGCAGCAGTTGCGGCTGGCCCTGGATAAACGCGCCAATGGCCGTGCTGCCTGGTGGATTGAGCTTTTGCAGTTTCAGCGTATAGATGTCGATTTGCCCCCCCTCAGCCGAGGTGGTGTAGAGGTGGTCACCGACGACGTCGATGTTGGAGAAACGCGGCGCCAGTAGTTCCTTGCCGGCCAGGTTCCACACGCCGTAGGAGGAGTCGCCACCGTAGGTCTTCAGCCCAGGCCGGGCAATGAACAGGTCGCCGACTACCTGAACATTGACGTACTTCATCGGCACCACCACTTGCTGCTTCTTCACGTCGTATACGCCGTAGGGCCCGTTCGTTTCGCGTTCGACGATCATCAGCTCATCATTGAGCGGTTTTTCGATGATCTCGAACGGTAACTCCTTCAAGGTGTGCCCGCCGGGCACGAACGCAAAGTACTTGAATTGCAACTGGCTCCAGCCATCTTTCTGCGGTGTCCTGCCCACCTGCATGTTGAATACACCGGGCATGGGGCTGTACTCGATGCGCTCAAAGCGCGGCTTGACCACCCATTGGCCGTTGCTGTCGATAAAGCCGCTTTTTTTCGTGGCATTGTCGTAAGCGATATAGCGAGCCTGGGCCGGCACACTGTTGTGCATCTCCAGCGTCAGGGGTTGCGGTTGGGCGGGGTCCAGCAGGTAGATGACGATGCTCGCCGGGGTGTCTTCGAACTGGTAGGTGGCTTGCACGTTGGTCAGGGCACCGTCGCTGTCCGGCAGGCCTTTGACGAACTGCTCCAGGTGTTCCTGCAGTTCGGCGCTGGTGGTATAGCGGGAGAACTGGTCCTGCATGCGCAGCAGTTCGTCGTAGTAAGCGCGCAGGTTGGCCTTTTGCTCGGCGGTAGGCGAAGAGTTGCTGCTGTTGCCGCCGCTGTAGAGTGTCTTTCCGTCGGCGCTCAAGCCCTCGATCACGTAGGTCTTGTCCTTTGGCGTGGCCAGCAGCAGGGACGCACGCTCGTCAGCCAGGGCGGTCAATTGGTAGACCTCGCCGTTGTCGCCGGTAACTTTCGGATGCTTGGGGTCCAGCACGATCTTTTTGAAGCCAGGGTAGCTTGGGTAGGTGAGGGTGACGCTGACGCGTTCTACCGGCTTATTGACCTTGAGTTCGACCGTGGAGGTGTCCTGTTCTTCGCTGATGTTGGGCCTAACGTCGGCAAACGCCTGCTGCGTCCCGTCGCGAAAGTACAGGGTGTGTACCGCGTAACGTTCCTCTTCGCGCTGGTCGGGCAGGGCGCCACGCTTGAGCAACTCGCGGATCGGCTCCACGTCCAGTTTCAGCCCCGAGCGATTGTCGAAAAAGAACTGCTCGAACGTCGGCTTTTTCTGTGCGAGATCTTCCAGCGCGGTTTTCAGCTCGGCAGCGGGGAAGGGGACGAAGGGATCGTCATAGCGCAGCTGTTTTTTCTCGCCGGGCGACTCGGCAGTGTCGGCTACCGGCGAAATTTCCAGGCGCATGCTTTCGATCATTGCGATCTGGTTGATGCTGTCGCGCGCGTCCATTTCCAGGTAGTTCAGGCGTTTTTTCGCTTGCGCCAGTGTCAGGCTGTGAAGGTCGTCCACCGCGCCTTCATTGAGCTGCTCATCGCTGTATTCGGTGCCGCTGACCAAGCCCGTGATGACGTGCCGGTCAAACAGGTAATAGGCCGCGCCGCCGATGACGGCGACCACCACCAGGGCGCTGGCAAGAAGTTTGGTTCGGGTCAGGGCGGTTTTCATTATTGTCAGACTCGAGAATAGGGCTGGCGCAAGGTTAGCAGGTGAACGGTGGCGGGGAACGAGTGGCATAAGCACAGTGCGCGATACCAGGCGGATTTCATACGGTGAATGATTGCGCGCGCCTGCGGTCGGAACCTGGGTACGCGCCATTCATTGAAGGAGTACCCATGAAGTCCAAAACTCTCGCAGCCTGTGTTTTAGTCGCTGCCAGCCTGTCCACCGTCAGCTTTGTGGCCCAGGCCGGTGATACGCCCCAGGAAACCGTGCAACCTTCCAACATCAATGCCCGTGATTTAAAAGAAGGCGACCGCGCCCCGGATATCCTGATGCGCAAGGAGTCGGCCGTCAGTGACTGGAAAAAGCGCGGCCTCAAGCAACCCGAGGAAGACAGCCAATGGGCGCGGGTAGGCGATAAGTTCGTGCTGCTCAAGACCACCAACGGCACTATTCTGGAGATCACTCCCGTCAAGAAGTGACCCTCCTTTTTGCCTTGTTCTTGCGTTAAGGTAACCGGCCGCAATGGTCGCGTTACCTTCGGAGAATGAGAGCAGGATGCTTGCCACAATAAGAAACTACCCCCGCACCGTGAACCTGCTGCTGGGCGCCACGTTGCTGCTGACGCTGGCCAAGGCCATCACGTTTCCGTACCTGGTAATCTACCTCACCCACCATTTCACCCTCGACATCACTCAAGTTGGCCTCGTCATCGGCAGCTCGCTGATTGTCGGTTCGCTACTGAGTGTGTATGGCGGTTTCCTCGTCGATCGCATCAACAGCTATCGGTTATTGCTTTGGATGAGCCTGCTGTTTGTACTGGGGTTTGTCGGCACGCTATTGGCGCAGAACATCTGGGCGTTTTATAGCTGCCTGATCCTGATCAACCTGGCCTACGCTGTCATCGACATTGCGGTGAAGGCCGGCTTTGCCAGCCTGCTGCCGGAAGATGCGCGCAGTGAAGTGTTTTCCATCAAGTACACCCTCACCAATATCGGCTACGCGGTCGGGCCGTTTTTCGGGGCGATGGTGGCGAAGCTTGATATCAGCCTGCCGTTCATGTTGTCAGCACTGCTGGGGGCGGGGTTTTTCCTGCTGTATTGGCGCTGGGGCGACCGCAGGTTAACCACGGTGGACGTGGCGCAGAAGCCGGTGTCGTTTCTCGCCGTTGGCCGTGTATTGCTGCAGGACCGTCGGCTGGTGTGTTTCACGATAGGCGGCTTGCTCAGCGCAGTGGTGTTCGGCCAGTTCACGGCCTACCTGTCGCAGTACCTGGTGACCACAACCACGGCTGAATACACCTACACCGTGATCAGCGCCGTGCTCACCACCAACGCGGTGATGGTGATCGCCTTGCAATATGTGATCGGCCGACGCATCTCGCACCGTTACTTGAGCCAATGGCTCATCTTCGGCTTGAGCATGTTCATGCTGGGGTTGATTGGCTTTGCGCTGTCCACCAGCGTGCTTTGGTGGGTGCTGGCAATGGCAGTGTTCACGGTGGGGGAGATTGTGGTGTTTCCGGCCGAGTACATGTTTATCGACCGAATCGCCCCGGACCACCTGCGGGGCATGTACTACGGTGCGCAGAACCTGTCCAACCTCGGCGCTGCACTGGGGCCGGTGTTGTGTGGGCTGGTGCTGGCCAATCTGCCGGCGCACACCATGTTCTACATGCTGGGGGCGTTCATTGTGGCGGGCGGGGTGTTCTATTTCATTGGTTCGTCGTTGAAGGAAAGTCATCCAACGTAAGTTTGCCCATGGTGTTGCTGTGCAGTTCGTAGCGCAGCTCTTCCACCATTTTTTCCACTTCTTGCGGGGTCTGCAGGCGGTTGGTGCTGATCCCGGTGACCACCAGGTCAACCCGACCGGTATCGGCGTCATAGACCTTGAGGGTCAAGGACGCATCCCGGCACAGGGTGAATTCGCAGGTCAGTGGCGACAGGCCTTCTTCGATGCAATTTCGCAGTTGGGCGAGGGTAAACATGCGTGTTCCTTCAAGACGTCCGGTTAGATGCCTTGAAGGTTATTGCGTGCACCGCTGCGCCATAAGTTGAATTCGCACTAGCCGCTCTAGTGCATTTGCACTGTCAGGACTTGTTTTTCAGGCGCAGTTCGCCGGCAAACAGCCCGCGTTCACGGGCCCAAACGATGGCCGCGCTGCGGCTGTGCACCCCCAGCTTGGAGTACACCGTGGCCACGTGATTGCGTACGGTGTTGGGCGCCAGTTTCAGGCGTGAGGCGATTTCTTTGTCAGCCAGACCTTCGCAGATCAGCCCCAGCACATCGCGCTCACGGGCGGTGAGGTCGGTGAAGCTGATATTCGGCGCGTTGGGGCTGTTGACACTCTTGGCGTTGGCCAGTTTCTCGATCAGGGTCTGGCTGAACCAGGACGCGTCCTGCATCACTTCCTCAATGGCCGCCACCAATTCCAGCTCCGAGCGCTTGCGTTCGGTGATGTTCATCAGCACCAGCAGGTAGCAGGGCACGTCCTCGATGATCACGGTGTCGGCGGACACCACGCAGTCGATCACCTCGTTGCCTTTTTTGCGCACCTTGAGATCCTGGCCGTCGAGGTTGCCCGCTTTCTCCAGGGTGGTGAACAACTGCGTGCCCGCCTGGGGGCTGTCGATAAAGTCGATGTCTTCGATGGATTTGCCGATCAGCTCTTCGCTGATATAGCCGGTGATGCTCATAAACGCTTCGTTGACGTCCACCACCTGGCGGTTGGCGGCGTTGCACACCAGCGTGGGCACCGGCGTGAGGCGGAACGACTTGGCAAAACGCTCTTCACTCTGGCGCAGGGCCACTTCGGCCTTGCGTCGCGGCTCCAGGTCGGTGAACGAAAACAGCATGCAGTCTTCCTCGTTCATGTCCAACGGCTGGCCGGCGACGATCACCAATTTGCTGCCGCCGTCGGGCAGTTTGAGTTCGGCCTGCATCTGCGGGATCGTCGCGCCTTCGCCCAGGCGCTGGATAGCCAGGTCTTTGCGCTCGGCCTGCTCCAGCACGTCCAATTCATACACTGATTTACCGATGACCTGGTCACGGTTGTAACCGGTCATCTCCAAAAAGCCCTGGTTGACCTTGATGTAGCGCAAGTCGCTCAAGCGGCAGATCACCGCAGGCGCGGGGTTGGCGTTGAAGGTTTTTTCGAAGCGCTGCTCGGCGCTGGCCCATTCGGTGGCGTCGCTGAGGATCAACACCAGCAGCTCCGGCTCGCCGTGGGAGTCACTGATCACCAGGCTGCGCAGGCGGTGCACCCAGGTTTTGTCCGGGTCGGCGGTGGGCGTGACTTCCACCACCACATCGCTGAATTCATCACCGGCCGCCGCGCGGGCCAAGGGGTAGTTATCCAGCTGTACGGGATGGTTGTTGCGGTACCGCAGGGCGAAACGCTCGGCGTAGGCTTGAGTGTTGGCGCCCAGTGCCTGCACGTCATCCACGCCGTGCATGGTCAGCGCGGCTTCGTTGGCCCACAGGATGGTCTGGTCGACTTCCGCGAGGATGATCCCATCCGAGAGCCCGGAGATGATCTGCTGCAGTTGGCGGCGGTTGGTTTCTTTGGCAAGGACGTCCTGGCTCATGGTGTCTCCCTGGGAAAGCGCATGCAAACTCCGACAGCCAGGGGGCCGGATAGTGCAAAGAAAATGCGGTCGGAGGGAGGTATGAATGCACGCGATTGGAGGGTGCATTTGAGCCAGGGCTAGCCCTTTGTGCCCGCGCCGAGCGCGAGCGACAACCACAACAAGCCCCGCAGGCATATTGGTTTCAACGAGGCAGCGCGTGGTGCCGGGTGTATCCCAACATTTGATCGTACAGATCCGCACGTCGATCCCGTTGCAAGTCGTTCAAGTTGTTCCAGATCGGCGCACTGCGTGCCCTGCTCAGGTCGACATCCGCAAACAGCACCTCTTGCTGATCGGCGGATGCCACCTTGCCGATCGGCCAACCGTTGGTGCCTGCAACCAGTGAGCATCCCAGATAACGCGCATCACGTTCCTGGCCGATTCGGCTTGCGGCGGCGATAAATACGTTATTGACGTGTGCCGCCGTCATCGTCAGGTAAGACGCCATGCACTTGCCCGCTTCGTCGAACAGTGGGGGAGGCGTCCAGACCCAGTTGTTCAAACTGCAAATAATATCGGCACCTTGCTGACCGAGAATGCGCGGCACTTCGGGAAACCATATGTCCCAGCAGATCAGCATCCCGATGCGGCCGATGGGCGTGTCGAACACTGGAAAACCGGTATTACCGGGGGTGAACCATAACTTCTCCAGGTTCCACAGATGAGCCTTGCGGTACTTTCCGATCATACCGTTCGGGCCTAGCAGCACGGCAGTGTTGAACAATTGCAGTTCATCGACTTCATTGAGACCGGCCACCAGGTAAACCTGATGCTTGCAGGCAAAGTCGACCCATGCTTTTACGCTAGGTCCCCCTGGGACCGCTTCGGCGTGGGCGAAGGCATCCTGGCGGTCAGCAAAGAAATAGCCGCAGTTTGAAAGCTCCGGCAACACGATCAATTTGGCGCCACCGTTGGCGGCCTGCGCCGCCAGCTCCAGGCTAAGGCGCAGGTTTGCGCGGCGGTGGTCAATCCCCACCTGGGGATCGAATTGCACGACAGCGACACGGACAGGGCTTATGGATGGGTTCATGACGGGTGTCCTCTTTGGGGAATAGGGTTGGCTGTCCATAAGAGGTGATGCGCAGGCCGGAGAATATCGGGCGCTTCTGCTTGGGGGGTCAGGTAGCTCCTGAAATAAGCGAAGGTCCTGCTGCCGCTGCTGCCGCTGCTGCCGCTGCTGCCGCTGCTGCCGCTGCTGCGCAGCCCAGCGCAAGCAAGCTCGCTCCGCCACGGCAAGCTTGCTCGTCATAAGGTCGCGCAGGGTTAGCGCGGCTGCACGCATTCCAGCGAGCGATCCACCATCACGCTTGCCATGTCCACCAGATGCATGACCGACAGCACCAGCGTGCGTGAAGTACCGTCCAATTGATCCCCCGCCGTTTGTGCGGCCACGGCTGCGCAACGCAGTACGCTGCTGGCGTGGGCCAGGGCGTCTTCGAAGCTGACGTCTGGGGTGGTGGTGAAGAAATGCAGTTCTGAAGCGGGTGGTGCGGGGACAAGTTTGTCCATGGGTTCAACTCCTAATCTAAGTTGGAAAGCCACCACCGTCGCTACCAAACGACTTTAGGGTGGTGACCGTACGCAGATTGGTAGACCGGTGATTAGGACCCGGTGCACCCGAAGGTGCCCTGCGCACGGCCACCATAACGCAGGGCCGAAAAAAAGCGCCTTGCAGAAGGGGGCGCTTAGCGCCTAATCACTCGTGGTCTACCAAACCCCGAATCACTGAATTGGCAGTGACCGGCGAAGACTAGCCAGCGGATTTGAGCGGCGCAAGCGGTTGGGATTCTCTCGGAAACGTCCCGCAAGTTAAAGGGAAATGTCGCTGCTCCAACTTTTCCTACACTTGCCAAACCCCACCGATTCTGGGAGAACCCCAGCCTTTACGCCTTCAACGAGAACCCGATGAATCACGACGAACTCCAGATCACCGACATCCGCCAGGGCACCGGCAAAGCCGTGGTGAAGGGCGCGCTGATCACCACTCAATACACCGGCACCCTGGAAGATGGCACGGTGTTCGATTCATCCTGGGAACGGGGCAAGCCGTTCCAGTGTGTGATTGGCACCGGGCGCGTCATTAAAGGCTGGGACCAGGGCCTGATGGGCATGCAGGTCGGCGGGGTGCGCACCTTATACGTGCCGGCGCACCTGGCCTACGGCGAACGCTCAATGGGTGCGCATATCACGCCCCACAGTAATCTGCGCTTTGAGATTGAGTTGCTGGAAGTACTGACGCGGGATGATTGAGTCGTTTCGACGCAAGGAGGCTGCATGAACATACTTCACGTATTGCGCGACAGCTGGGGTTGGGCGGGCATTGACCCTGTTGAGGTCGTAGGCGCTACGGCGTTCGGCAATTTGATGGTCAGGGACGAACAGGGCCACTACTGGCGAGTCTGCCCCGAGGCGCTTTCCTGCGAAGTGATCGCCGAGACCCGCGCGGCCTTGGATGAAGTTTCCAAAGATCAGGTCTTTCTGCACGACTGGTATCTGCAACCGATGGTGGATCAGGCCGAGGAGATGCTGGGACCGTTGGCGCAGGGTGAGGTTTACCATTTCGTTATTTCGCCGGTGTTGGGCGGCGAATACGCCAGCGACAATGTGCGTCGGCTTGATCATGTCGAGCAGCTTCGGTTCTGCGGTGATCTGGCGCGTGAGATCAAGAATTTGCCTGACGGCGCACAGGTGAAGCTCAGGATTGTGGATTAGTGGCTTGTAAGGACAGCACGTTATGGATTGCATGACTCATCTTCCTCTGAGTACCTTCC
Organism: Pseudomonas arvensis; assembly: GCF_056688935.1. Taxonomy (NCBI): domain Bacteria; kingdom Pseudomonadati; phylum Pseudomonadota; class Gammaproteobacteria; order Pseudomonadales; family Pseudomonadaceae; genus Pseudomonas; species Pseudomonas arvensis. Next base: position 2,118,909 of record NZ_CP162038.1, read on the forward strand.
CCGATATTCGAGTCGTGGCGCTTACCGTGGCTGACGATGTCGAGCTACAGCATTTTTTCGAGCAGGCGCCGGATTACTTCATCGCGGTCAATGGCGAGCCGGCCACGCCAACCGAAGCGCACGACGAGTTGCAAAACCAGCTTCCACCGGGCTGGTGTTGCAGCCGAATCTACTGGCTGGGGTATCGCGGGGCGCACGGGCAACTGGTCGCTGTGGTGAATATCGCGGCGGATTTGCTCGCTGAGGGCGTCTGGCATATCGGCCTGTTGCTGGTCGACTCGCGCTGGCATGGCAGCGGCCTTGCGCAGCACCTGCATGCTGACCTTGAGCGCTGGGCGATAGGGAACGGCGCCCAGTGGCTGCGGCTGACGGTGGTGCTGGGCAATACCCGCGCCGAGCGCTTCTGGCCCAGGCTTGGGTATGTACCGGTGCGCACTCGTGATGGGGTTGCGATGGGGCGGCAGGTGAACAGGGTGTCGATTCAGATCAAGGCGTTGGCGGGTGGGAGGGTTGAGGACTACCTGGCGTTGGTTGAGCGGGATCGACCAGGCACACCCTAGACGCGATGGCCTTCCTTATTGGGGCCGCTTCGCGCCCCAGCGCGGCAAGCCCGCTCACCACAACAAGCCTGCTCCTGCATTTGATTTTCTGCGTGTGCAGAGCCGGTTCCTGAACCCATCCTGAAGAATCTTCTTATTCACCAGGCGGAAACTTTCCTACGGTTTACTCTCCTGAAATCGGGGCGTAAGCTTCGCGCGTTTTCATCAATAGCGGAGACCCTCAGTGGGTACTTGTTCGAGTGACAGTAGTCGGCCGGTTTCGGTAACCGGCACAGGCTTGGCAAGGTAACGCGCATTTATCCGATGCCGTTGTCTCGCCATCAAAGCGAGAAGCGGCATCAAGGCAGCGGCCAGTCCTGGCTCTGTTTCGATCCTCTTTCATCGACGCTGACCAGCACCTGAGTAACCTTGGGATGCTACGGACGCGCCTGCCTTTTGCGGCGGGCGGGCCAAGCCGGCTGTGCCTGTCTGACAGGCACGGTGCGGATGGGCAGTACCTGCACGACGGTTTTTTCCTCGCGCAGGAGTAACACCATGAACCTCACTCTGTTGAAAGAGTTCTTCGCCGGCTTCCTGCGGACCCGGCACATTGCCCGGCATTTCCGTCGCCTGGCCATGCTCGAAACCGTCACCGACGCCAGCGTCAGCCGCGAAGTGCCGCCGACCCTGGCGCAAACCCTGGTGGTCGCGGCCAACAGCAGCACTGTGCAATTGCTCGGCACGTTGGGCAGCCATGCCGAGGGCTTGAGCCCTCAGGAAGCTGACGCCCTGCGCGTGCAATATGGCCTCAACGAAGTCGAGCACGAGCAGCCGCTGCCGTGGTGGGTGCACCTGTGGCACTGCTACAAGAACCCGTTCAACCTGCTGCTGACTTTGCTGGCGGTGATCTCCTGGCTGACCGAAGACATGAAGGCCGCCACGGTGATTTTCTCCATGGTGGTGCTCTCGACGCTGCTGCGTTTCTGGCAGGAGGCCAAGTCGAACAAGGCCGCCGACGCCTTGAAAGCCATGGTCAGCAACACCGCCACGGTACTGCGCCGCGATGCGGCCAAGCGCATCGAGTTGCCGATCAAACAGTTGGTGCCTGGCGACCTGATCGTGCTGTCGGCCGGCGACATGATCCCCGCCGATTGCCGCGTGCTCAGTGCCAAGGACTTATTCGTGAGCCAGGCGGCGATGACCGGCGAATCGATGCCGGTGGAGAAATTCGCCCAGCAGCAGGACGCCCACACCCGCAACCCCCTGGACCTGGACAATATCCTGTTCATGGGCACCAACGTGGTGTCCGGTGCAGCGACGGCGGTGATCCTGACCACCGGCAACAGCACCTATTTCGGTGCGTTGGCGCAACGTGTGACGGCCACTGACCGTGCCACCACTTCGTTCCAGCATGGCGTGAATAAAGTCAGCTGGTTGCTGATCCGCTTCATGTTTGTGATGGCGCCGCTGGTGCTGTTCATCAACGGCTTCACCAAGGGCGACTGGACCGAGGCGCTGCTGTTTGCGCTGTCGATTGCCGTGGGCCTGACCCCGGAAATGCTGCCGATGATCGTCACATCCACCCTGGCCAAGGGCGCGGTGTTTTTGTCGCGCAAGAAGGTCATCGTCAAGCGTCTGGACGCGATCCAGAACTTCGGCGCAATGGACGTGCTGTGCACCGACAAGACCGGCACCCTGACCCAGGACCGGATTTTCCTGGCGCGCCATGTGGACGTGTGGGGCCAAGAGTCCGACGACGTATTGGAAATGGCCTACCTCAACAGCTACTACCAGACTGGCCTGAAAAACCTGCTGGACGTGGCGGTGCTGGAGCATGTGGAGGTGCATCGCGAGCTGAAAGTCGGCACCGCGTTCCACAAGGTCGACGAGATCCCGTTCGATTTCAATCGCCGCCGCATGTCGGTGGTCGTGGCCGAGCAGGGCTTGCCGCACCTGCTGATCTGCAAGGGCGCCGTGGAGGAGATCCTCTCGGTGTGCAACAGCGTGCGCCACGGCGACACCAACGAAGCGCTCACCGAGGAACTGCTGGCGCGCATTCGCCAAGTGACCGCCGCGTTCAATGAAGAAGGCCTGCGTGTAGTGGCCGTGGCCGCGCAACCGATGGCACCGGGGCGCGACACCTACAGCCTGGCGGATGAAAACAACCTGACGTTGATCGGCTACGTGGCCTTCCTCGACCCGCCCAAGGAAAGCACCGCGCCTGCTCTCAAAGCCCTGAAAGCCCACGGCGTCGCGGTCAAAGTGCTGACCGGTGACAACGAGCTGGTGACTGCAAAGATCTGCCGCGAAGTGGGCCTGGAGCAACAGGGCCTGCTGATGGGCAACGACATCGAAGACATGACCGATGCCGAGCTGGCCAAGGCCGTGGAGACCACCAATGTGTTCGCCAAGCTGACGCCCAGCCACAAGGAACGCATTGTGCGCCTGCTCAAGGCCAACGGGCATGTGGTGGGTTTTATGGGCGACGGCATCAACGATGCGCCGGCGCTGCGCACGGCGGACATCGGTATTTCGGTGGACAGCGCGGTGGACATTGCCAAGGAAGCGGCCGACATCATCCTGCTGGAAAAGAGCCTGATGATCCTGGAAGAGGGCGTTCTGGAAGGGCGCCGCACCTTCGCCAACATGCTCAAGTACATCAAGATGACCGCCAGTTCCAACTTCGGCAACGTGTTCTCCGTGTTGGTGGCGAGTGCATTTATCCCGTTTCTGCCGATGTTGCCGATGCACCTGTTGGTGCAGAACCTGCTGTATGACATTTCCCAGATCGCAATCCCGTTCGACAACGTCGATGACGAGATGCTGGCCAAGCCACAGCGCTGGCAGCCGGGGGATGTGGGGCGCTTCATGCTGTTTTTCGGGCCGATCAGTTCAATCTTTGACATCACCACGTTTGCACTCATGTGGTACGTGTTTGATGCCAACACGCCAGACCATCAGACGCTGTTCCAGTCAGGCTGGTTTGTGGTGGGGCTGCTGACCCAGACGCTGATCGTGCACATGATCCGCACGCCGAAAATTCCGTTCCTGCAAAGCCGTGCAGCAATGCCGTTGATGGTGATGACCGGCGTGATCATGGCGGTGGGAATTTTCCTGCCGATGGGGCCGCTGGCGCACTACTTCAAATTGCAGGCGTTGCCGTCGCTGTATTTCGTGTTTTTGCCGGTGATTCTGCTGGCGTACATGGCGCTGACCCAGGCGGTGAAGGGCTACTACATCCGTAAGTTTGGCTGGCAATGAGCAGGGACGATTTCCGATGCAAGCAATCAACAACATCAACCTCGATTCCCTGATCGACACCCTGGTCAGCCTCACCGCCGCGTTTATCCTCGGCGGCCTGATCGGTTTCGAGCGCCAGTACCGCCAGCGCACGGCGGGCCTGCGCACCAATGTGCTGGTGGCGGTGGGGGCGGCGATTTTTGTCGATATGGCCAGCCGCCTCGGTGGCGCGGAAGGCGCGGTGCGGGTGGTGGCGTATGTGGTGTCGGGCATTGGCTTTCTCGGTGCCGGCGTGATCATGCGCGAAGAAGGCAATGTCCGTGGGCTCAACACCGCCGCCACGCTGTGGGCGTCGGCGGCGGTAGGGGCCTGTGCCGGCGCCGACCTGGTGCTTGAAGCGTTGCTGGGCACACTGTTTGTGCTGGCGGCCAATACCTTGCTGAGACCCATCGTCAATAACATCAACCGCCAGCCGCTTGATGTGGTGTCTGCGGAGGTCACGAACATCCTCTATGTGATCGCCCGGCGCACTCAGCAAACCGCGGTATTGGCGTTGCTGGAAGCCGAATTGGCGCGGTGCAATTACCCGGCCAGCGATGTCGATGTGCGACCGTTTGGCACCGAAGAGGTGGAAATCGAAGCCACGCTGGCGGTGACCTCTGTGGACGGTGACGAACTGGACGCCCTGGTTGCACGGATTTGCAGGTCGAGCCTCGTGGTGCAGGCCTTCTGGAGCCCGAGTACGACAGAGTAGTTCTGGATACCTGGTTTTGCGTTATTGAGGAAAAGTCCTACAAGCAGTCGAGAGTATCCCTTCATTTTGAACGGCACACGGTTGATAAGGTTGCGCGCTTGCGTCTGCTCAGGAATCAAGGCGTCGCACTACACGTAGTTACTGTGTTTTTCAAAGGAGGGGCCTTTTCTGCCTGAAGCGTCGTACAGAGTAGTCAGTACCGTTTGTCGGAACTGTTACTTTTCACAGGTAGTTGGGTCTCGCGTGATATGTCAGCGTACTGATGTTCTCCGGGGACTCTTATGAGCAACAAAGCTTTAATTGTGGACGATCACCCTTTTATACGCGCCACCGTCAAGTACCTGTTGAAGCAGGAAGGCTTCGATAGCATCTACGAGGCGGGTAACGGTGCCGACGCCATGCAGATTGCGCGCGAAGAACGTCCGGACCTGATCATTCTGGACCTGGCGATGCCTAAACTCGGTGGGCTGGAGGTGATCAGTCGGGTCAAGGCGCTTAACTTGGACTGCAAAATCCTGGTGCTGACCTCGTACCTGGCGGTGTTTTTTTCCACCCGTTGTATGCGCGCTGGAGCGATGGGGTTCGTCTCCAAGACCGGCGAGCTCGACGAGTTGCAAAAGGCGATAAGGGCGATCAGGTCTGGCTACAGCTGCTTCCCCAGCTTGCCTACCAGCTCGGTGCGGCGCGACGACTTGCAATCCACTGAGCGGGAGTTGGTGGAGGCGTTATCTGACCGTGAGTTGGCCGTGCTGCAGAAGCTGGCGCTTGGCCTGGGCAACAAGGAGATCGCTGAGGACATGCTGTTGAGCCACAAGACTATCAGTACCTACAAGACGCGCCTCAAGGAGAAACTGCGGATGTCATCGGTGGTGCACTTGTCCAAGTTCGCTCAGCGCAATCACTTGATCTGAAATGATTGCCACCCGTCTGTTGAGGTACGTGGCCATACTGCTGGTGGGGCTGATGCCCTCTGGTGTGATGGCCCTGGATGAGCCGCACACACTGCGGCTGTTGGGCCACTCCACCCTTGAAGGGCCGCCGGTGGTGCTGGACGAAGCCGATTGGTCTTGGCTGCGCACCCAGCGCACATTGTCGATGGGGGTGTCGGCGCCCGATTACGCGCCCTTTGATCTGAGTAATAACAACGATGAGCTGGAGGGCATCACCGCCGATTATGCGGCGCTGATCGCCCAGGCGTTGAACATCACCATTGAGGTGCGGCGTTACGACACCCGCGATGAGGTAATCGAGGCCCTCAAGACCGGCGCCGTGGATTTTGTGGGGTCGGCCAATGGGTATGAGGCGGCCGACCCTGAGTTGGCGCTGTCCCGTTCTTACGCCAACGACCAGCCCGCACTGGTAGCGCGCGCGGGGGAAAGCCACACGCTCACGGCCGACCTTGCGGGCAAGCGCGTGGCGATGCTCTACCACTACATGCCGCCCGACGCTGTCCAGGCGTTCTATCCCAAAGCGCAATTGCTTTTGTTCGCCTCGACCTTCGAAGCCATCGGGGCCGTCGCGTTCGGCCAGGCGGATGTCTACCTGGGCGATGCCATCAGTGCCCGCTACCTGATCAACAAGAACCACCTCAATAACGTGCGCATGGCGGATTTTTCGGCGTTGGAAGTCAATCCTTTCGGATTTGCCTTCGCCAAAGATAACCGGCGCCTGTTGAACATCGTCAACGTCGCGCTGGCTGCTGTCCCGGCCAGCCAGCAGATGGAAGTCCTGCGCCGTTGGAGTGCTGGCGGCAGCGGTTTTCTGGAGGCCGATCAGTTGCGCCTGAGCGAAAGTGAGCGGCGCTGGCTGGAGAAAAACCCACGGGTGAAAGTAGCGGTTCCCGACAAACTCGTGCCGTTGTCTTTTTTCAACGAGCAAGAGCAATTCGAAGGGTTGAGCGCCGAGGTGCTGACGCGTATCAGCTTGCGCACGGGCTTGAAATTTGATGTGGAGCGCGGCAGTTCACTGCCCAAGCTGATTGAGCAGGCAAGTTCAGGTCGCGTAGACATGCTGGCGGTCGTCACCCCGAGCGTGGAGGGAGCCGAGAAAATTCGCTTTACCCGGCCTTACCTGTCCAACCCCTATGTGTTGGTAGTACGCGCCGACGACGAACATCTGGTAACCCTGGAAGATATGCCCGGCAAGCGCCTGGCGATTATTCGCGATACCAGCCTGGCTGCGCAGATCGCCCGGGATTACCCCAGTATTGAGTATGTTGATGTCGAGAGTCCTGAACAGGCCATGGAATTGGTGGCCAAGGGCAGTGTCGAGGCGACGGCCGTTTCGCTGATCAGTGCGCGCTATATGATCGCGCGCCATTACCGTGAGCGCCTGCGTATCACCAGTACCGTCGGTAGGGAGCCTGCGCGTTTTACCCTTGGGGTCAGTCGCAGCCAATTAGAGTTGTACTCGATCCTCGACAAGGCGTTGTTGAGTATTTCCCCGGAAGAGATGGACGAACTGACCAATCACTGGCGCAGTGAAATCATCCTCGAAGACAGCTACTGGATACGCCATCGCAATGTAATTATCCAAGGGTTCGGCCTGGCCGCCCTGCTGTTGTTGGTGACCCTGGGCTGGGTGTTCTATCTGCGCAACCTGATTCGCAAGCGCGCTCAGGCCGAGCGCGCCTTGAGCGACCAGATGCGGTTTATGGGCGTGCTGATCGATGGCACGCCGCACCCGATTTATGTGCGCGACCGCCAGGGTCGCTTGATGGCCTGCAATAATGCCTATCTCGATGTGTTCGGCTTCAAATTGGAAGACGTCATCGGTAAGACCGTGGTGGAAACCGACACCGGTAACCCGCCCCAGGCCCAGTCGTTCCATGCGGATTACTTGCGCTTGATGGCAGAGGGCGAGCCGCAGATCCATGACCGCGTGCTCAAGTTGCCTGCCGGTGGTGTGCTGACCATCTACCAGTGGATGCTGCCGTACCGTGATAGCCATGGCAGTGTCGTGGGCATGATTGCCGGTTGGGTGGATGTCAGCGAGCGCCAGCGGTTGTTGGGCGAACTGCAGGAGGCCAAGGAGGAGGCTGACGCCGCCAATCGCGCCAAGACCACCTTCCTGGCGACCATGAGTCACGAGATCCGTACGCCTATGAATGCGGTGATCGGCATGATCGAGTTGGCCCTGAAAAACGCCGAGCATGGCAGGGCCGACCGCGATGCGCTGGAGGTTGCGTCGGTGGCATCCCGCAGCATGCTGGAGTTGATCGGCGATATTCTCGACATTGCGCGGATCGAATCCGGTCACCTGTCCCTGAGCCTGGAGCCGGCCAACCTGCATGAACTGCTGGCCTCTGTGGCGCGGGTATTCGAAGGGTTGGCGCGGGACAAAGGCCTGATGCTGCAGGTGGAGCTTGACCCGTTGATCGACAGGGTAGTGTTGGTCGACCCGCTGCGCTTTAAGCAAGTGGTGTCCAACCTGCTCGGGAACGCGATCAAGTTCACCAACGCCGGCCAAGTGCGCCTGGGCGCCCAGTGTGCACCGGCAGTGGCTGGCGACCTGTTGAACCTGCGCTTGTGGGTCGAAGACTCGGGCATAGGTATCAGCGCCGAAGATCAGCAGCGTTTGTTCAACCCCTTTATCCAGGGTCACAACAACGGGCAGTCGGCGCGCAGCGGTTCGGGCCTGGGGTTGGTGATCAGTCGGGACCTGTGCGAGATGATGGGCGGTCAACTGCACCTGACCAGTGTGCTGGGCAAGGGCACTCGGGTCGACGTGGCGGTGGCACTGACGACCACCACGCAGGTATTGGCCAGCGCAGAGGCTGCGAACCTTCCACCGGCTGCCACGTTGAACATCCTGGTGGTAGATGACTATCCGGCCAACCGCCTGCTGCTGGCGCGGCAACTGAGTTTTCTGGGGCATCGCATCAACACGGCCGAGGATGGTATCCAAGGGTTTGCACTGTGGCAGGCCGGGCAGTTTGATGGCGTGATCACCGATTGCAATATGCCCTTGAAGGACGGTTATGCGCTGGCACGTGACATTCGCGCCGATGAGCGCGAGCGTGGGCTGAAACCGTGCCTGATACTGGGGTTTACCGCCAATGCCCAGCCGCAGGAGACCGAACGTTGCCGGCAAGCAGGTATGGACGGTTGCCTGTTCAAGCCTACCGGGCTTGACGACTTGAGGTTGGCCTTGGCGTCACGTACCGCCGAAACCGTAACGGATGAAGCCTCGCCGGCGTTTGATTTAAACGCGCTGCTTATGCTGACGCAGGGTGATAACGCTGCCCTCAACGAGCTGCTGTTGCCGTTGCTCGACAGTCTCGCAGAGGACCGTAGGCGCTTGTCGGTGCTGAACGGCCAAGGCGATATCGCCAAGCTTCATGACTTGGCTCATCGTGTCAAAGGCGGCGCTCGCATGGTCAAGGCCCAGGTGTTGATCACTTGCTGCGAGACGTTGGAAGACGTGTGTGAGCGGCGTGACAGCAGTGGGTTGGGCGCTGCGGTCGAGGCGTTGGACGTGGCCATCGAACAGTTGCATCACAGCCTGAGTCGGTACCGCAATCAGGCTTGACTGAGGTGGATGGCCATTCGGTGGATTTGGGAGAACTCCTACACGAAGGGGGAACATGCCTGATTTTGTCTTCGGGATATGTCTGGAAAATGGGCGTCGCTCACTGACGAGCGCTGCCTGCCCAGGGGTTTGCCATGCCGAACAAAGCACTGACCATCCTGATTGCCGATGAACAACACCTGCAACGGTTGTACATCGAGAAAATGCTCAATCAGTTGGGGTACCACCGGATCGTGCCGGTACAAACCTTCGAAGAGGTCCAGATACTGACGGCCATCCCAGCCGAGCCCTTTGACGTGCTGATCATCAATGCGGGGCTGACAACTCATGCCTGTGGGCCCCAACCCCAGGTGCGCCATGTGTTGGTCTACGATCACCTGGATTTGGGTGCAGCCCCCGGCGTAACACCGGCGGTGCTGGTACGGCTGCCCGGCGTGCCGGACAACGTCAATCTTGAACACTTCATGGACATTATCGACCCACCCGAGGCCTGCGCCGGCCTGCGGGTGTTGCCCTGGCTGCGTGAATTATCACGCACACGGGTAGCAGGGATTTAGTCCCACTTCGGCGCGATGCCCTTGGGGCTGGTCAAGCGATGGCCGCGCTCCAACCCGGCAATCTGCGCCATATCGGCAGCGCTCAAGGTCAGTTGCACGGCCTTGAGGTTGCTTTCCAGGTTGGCGCGCTTGGTCGACGATGGGATGACCGCATAACCCAACTGCATGGCCCAGGCCAGGGTCACTTGTGCCGGGGTGGCGTGGTAGGCAATGGAGTCAAGTATCCCGCGTCGTTCCTTCGCAAAAATAGCCGAATCCGAAAAGGACTCTTGACTGCAAATCACGAATGGCAAGTCTGTGGGGCGGGGTGTTGAGGCGCTGTACCCGCTGTAGCAGCGCCTTGATCGATCACTCTTGAGCGCGCAGGCGCTCTGCAGCCTTGCGCAACAACTGCTCGGTGGCGGCCCAGCCGAGGCAACCGTCGGTCACGGACACACCGTATTTCATCGACGGGCTCAATGGCTGGCAGCCTTCGAACAGATGGCTTTCGAGCATCATGCCGATCAGCGCGGTGTCACCCTTCAAGCGCTGTTCCAGCACGTCGTTGAACACGGCTGGCTGGCGCAGTGGGTCCTTGCTGCTGTTGGCGTGGCTGCAATCGACCATGATCCGTGGCATCACCTTGGACTTGGCGAGATCGTGTTTCACCGCTGCCACGCTCTGGGCATCGTAGTTCGGCCCGCTATGGCCGCCGCGCAGCACCAGATGGGTATCAGGGTTGCCTGGGGTCTGGATGATGGCCGGGTGGCCCTGGCTGTCGACGCCGAAGTGGCGGTGCGGGTGGGACGCCGAGCGCATGGCGTCACAGGCAATCGCGACGCCGCCGTCGGTACCGTTCTTGAAGCCCACGGGCATGCCCAGGCCGCTGGCCATTTCGCGGTGGATCTGGGATTCCGTGGTGCGCGCGCCAATTGCCACCCAACTGAGCAGGTCATCGAAGTAGCCGGCGGCCATGGGTTGCAACAGCTCGGTGGCGACCGGCAGGCCCAGGCGCAGCATTTCGCGCATCAGTTCGCGGGACAGGGTCAGGCCAGCCGCCATGTCATCGCTGCCATCCAGGTGCGGGTCGTACGCCAGGCCTTTCCAGCCGATGGTGGTGCGCGGTTTTTCGACGTAGGCGCGGATCACCAGCAACATCTGGTCGCTGACCTCAAGGGCCAGTTTCTTCAGGTTTCGCGCGTATTCCATGGCCGATTCCGGATCGTGGATCGAGCACGGGCCGACAATTACCAGCAAGCGTGAATCTTCGCCATTGAGGATGGCGCGCACGGCTTGGCGATGGGCGTGGATCTGTTCGTTGAGGAACGGGCTGAGAGGGAGCTGGTGCTTGAGCTCAAGCGAGCTGGGCAGGCGCTGAGTCAGGGCTTCATTGGCGCTGGTCAGGTTTGAAACAGGCAGAGCGGCGACGGAGGAGTTCATATTCAAGGCTTCCTGGGCAAGCGGCGGGTTGCTCCCGCGCGCTTGGCCTACTGGGGTGTTCGACAATTGGCCGTATCGGCTACGTGTGTTGGCTTGCCACCCATTGGTGACCGATCGGAGGCGGCAGGCTGTCCCGAGCGGAGCTTGCTAAATCGCCATGCAGTGCAAGTGTCGTAGCGGTAATAAGTGGCGTAGTTCATGTCGTGATTCCTTTAAGTGTTCTTGATCAAGCTGAAAAGTGTGTGGGGACCTGAAAAACAAAACCCCCGGTCGGGGAGCCGACCGGGGGTTAGATTTCTCTGGTAGGCGACCCCTTGAGTAGTGGGCGCCGATTTCAGGTATCAGGCGCGCCAGTGGCTAAACCAATACCCAAAATAAGAGCTGACCAGTGCGCTCAAACCGTTCACACGGGTAGCCGACACCGAGCGCTGGGCGCTGGCAGTAGGGCAAACCTGAGTGTGGGTGAGTTGCAACATGGTATGTCTCCAAATGATGGGGGGAGCTTACTAGAGGCACGCAGGGGGATTCAATCAGTAATTTCTATTGCGGTGGGGTACTTACGGCTATGGGGTGAGTGCCGATATGCTGGTAACACTTAGATATTGATTGCTTGGACGCGACCATGACTGCCTTCACCCTTGCTGCTGCTCAATCCATTTCCATTGCGGGCGATGTGCCGGCCAATATCGAACGCCACCTGGCATTTATGCGCGCTGCGGCGCAGCAGGGTGTGCAATTGCTGGTGTTCCCCGAGTTGTCGTTGACGGGCTATGAACCGTCGCCGGCGGCTGAGTTGGCGATCGCGCCAGAGGACCAGATGCTGGCGCCCCTGCGTGAAATGGCACGGGAGCTGCGACTGACGGTGGTAGTGGGTATGCCGATCCGACTGGCGCCGCAGACAGGTGTGTTGATCGGTGCGCTGGTGTTGGGCGCAGATGGCTCACTGGCGGTCTACACCAAGCAGCATCTGCATGATGGCGAAGAAGTCGCGTTTGTCCCAGGGCAGGGCGGTGCGGTCCTTGAGTTCGGGGATGACCGGATTGCACTGGCGGTGTGTGCGGACTTTTCCCATGCTGGCCATCCACGTGCTGCGGCCCAATCGGGTGCCACGGTGTATGCCGCCGGTGTGTTGATCAGTGAGGGCGGTTACGCAACGGACAGTGCGCTGCTCCGAGGCTACGCTGCTGAACATGGCATGGTGGTGTTGATGGCCAACCATGGCGGCCCCTCGGGTGGCTGGGCCTGCGCCGGTCGCAGTGCGATCTGGGCCGCCGATGGCGGTTTGCTTGCGGCTGTGCCTGGGGTAGGCGATGCGTTGCTGATCGCCCGTCGCGACGGTGAAGGTTGGACTAGCCAAGTGATGGCCCTCTAAATGGTTTTTCACCTACGCGCGGCGACGGACCAGGACCTGCCCTTCGCACGAACGCTGACCCACGAAGCGATGGCCCGCTATTACGTGCAGTACGGATTGTGGTGGTCCAACGATGGCTTCGACACCGCCTGGGCCGGTCGGGAAAACTGGCTGATCTGCCGTGACGACGCGGTGCTGGGGTTTGTGAGCCTGAGTCGCGATAGCCGCGCGCTCTACATTCGCGAGTTGCATATGCTCGAAGAATGTCGCCGGATCGGCGCCGGGACCTGGGTGTTGGGGCAGATGGCGCTGAAGGCACGGAGGCCTGGCCTCTTGCGTCTGACCGTGTTCAAAACGAATCCGGCCCAAACGCTCTATTTGCGTATGGGCTTCAATATCGTGGGTGAAGAAGACTGCTTCTGGCGCATGGAACGTGTCTGCAGCTAAACCATGCGTTGAATCTTAATAAGCGCATACTGGCCTCAGGAGTCGACTTCCTGATCGTTGTTTTGGCCATCGGCCTCAGAAAGGATGATCCCCTCTTTCATGCCCAGAAGGACCGCTACCTTATGGGCCTCTCCACGTCGTCCCTTTTTGCGCCCAGCGAGCACTTGATAGGTGGTTGCCGGATCGACGCCATGTTCTCGGGCGAACGCTTGAACTGATTTTCCTTGGTGTTCCAGCCAGGCCTTGGCTTGTGCAGCAGTACGGATTCCGGGCATAGTTCAAAACCGTTCAAATTTGTTTAACTAAGAGATGAGTGTGTCACCTCTTGGGGTGTGCCAAATAGGATCATACATCCAAATGAGTGGAATCGGTTCGCGTTTGAGGCAAGAAAGAGAGCGACTTGGCTTGTCGCAAAAAGTATTTGGTGAAATAGGAGGCGTTGAGGCCAACGCACAAGGCAAATACGAAAGTGGAGGGCGGGCACCTAAAGCGGACTACCTGTCGCGGGTCGCCGAAAGAGGCGTGGACGTGCTGTATGTGTTGACCGGCGTGGCCACGCCGATTCAATTGGAAAACCTGAGCCAGATTGAAGAGAAGGTGCTTGGGGACTACCGCGCAATGTTCAAGGAAGACCAGGCTGCGATCCGTCGTCTGACCTCGACCCTCGCCGAGCATTCATCCGCGATGAACGGAAAAGCCAAGCCGCAGCCCCAGGATTCCTGACCCTTCGCCCAGCAAATCAAGCCACCCGCCTGCCAGCGGGTGGCTGTCGTTTAACCAAACTCCATATATATGACGTGTGCAACTAGGTCTGCGCCTTGGTTTTTTGCTAAGGTGTTCAGCAACCTATAAGACCATTTCGCGAGGTGTCTGCTTGATTAGGGTGCTAGTAGTCGATGACCATGATCTCGTTCGTACAGGCATTACACGAATGCTGGCTGACATCGATGGCCTGCAAGTAGTCGGCCAGGCAGAGTCAGGGGAGGAATCCCTGATCAAGGCCCGGGAGTTGAAACCCGATGTGGTGTTGATGGACGTCAAGATGCCTGGGATAGGCGGTCTTGGTGCGACGACCAAATTGCTGCGCAGCCATCCGGACATCAAAGTCGTAGTGGTGACCGTGTGCGAGGAAGATCCGTTTCCGACACGTCTGCTGCAGGCAGGCGCTGCGGGTTACCTCACTAAAGGCGCTGGCCTGGCGGAAATGGTCCAGGCCATTCGCCTGGTGTTTGCCGGCCAGCGCTATATCAGCCCGCAGATTGCCCAGCAATTGGCTATCAAGTCCTTCCAGCCTGTCAGCGACTCGCCGTTTGATACGTTGTCAGAGCGGGAAATCCAGATCGCCTTGATGATCGTCGGTTGCCAGAAGGTCCAGACGATCTCCGACAAACTGTGCCTGTCACCCAAGACCGTCAACACCTACCGCTATCGCATTTTCGAGAAGCTCGCTATCAGCAGTGATGTTGAATTGACCCTGCTCGCGGTGCGCCACGGTATGGTGGACGCCAGCGCCTGACATGACCACACCGTTTGATCCGAGTGCCTTTCTCTCAACCTGCAGTGGCCGCCCCGGCGTGTACCGCATGTTCGACGGCGAGGCACGCCTGCTTTACGTCGGCAAAGCCAAGAACCTGAAGAACCGTCTGGCGAGCTACTTTCGCAAGAGCGGTCTCGCGCCGAAAACCGCCGCACTGGTGGCGCGTATCGCCCAGGTCGAAACCACCATCACCGCCAATGAAACCGAGGCGCTGCTACTTGAACAGACGCTGATCAAGGAATGGCGACCGCCCTATAACATTCTGCTGCGTGACGATAAATCCTACCCCTACGTGTTTTTATCCGACGGTAACTTCCCACGCCTGAGCATTCACCGTGGGGCGAAGAAGGCGAAGGGCAAGTACTTCGGGCCTTATCCCAGCGCCGGGGCGATCCGTGAAAGCCTGAGCCTGCTGCAAAAAACCTTTTTTGTGCGCCAGTGTGAAGACAGCTTCTTCAAGAACCGCACGCGGCCTTGCCTGCAATACCAGATCAAACGTTGCAAGGGGCCGTGCGTGGGGCTGGTGGAGCCGGCGGAGTACGCCGAGGATGTGCGCCATTCGGTGATGTTCCTCGAAGGACGCAGCAACGCGCTGACCGACGAGCTTTCCACGGCCATGGAGCTGGCGGCCAGCACCCTGGATTTCGAGCAGGCAGCAGAATTGCGCGACCAGATCTCCTTGCTGCGCCGGGTTCAAGACCAGCAAAGCATGGAAGGTGGCACTGGCGATGTGGACGTGATTGCGGCCTTCGTCAACCCAGGCGGCGCCTGTGTACACCTGATCAGCGTGCGCGGCGGACGAGTGCTGGGCAGCAAGAATTTTTTCCCGCAGACCGGCATCGACGAGGAAGTGGCCGAAGTCATGGCCGCCTTCCTGGGCCAGTACTATGTGAGCAGCCCTGAGCGCGACCTGCCGTCGGAGCTGATCGTCAATGTGGTGCACGAAGACTTCCCCACCTTGATCGAAGCGATCCACGAACTTCGCGGCCGGGAACTGGACATCAGCCACCGTGTACGCGGCACCCGAGCGCGCTGGCAGCAACTGGCGGTGACCAACGCCGAGCAAGCCCTGAGCGCACGCCTGGCCAATCGACAGCATGTGGCCGCACGCTTCGACGCTCTGGCCGAAGTCCTCAACCTGGACGAGCCGCCACAGCGCCTGGAGTGCTACGACATCAGTCACTCCAGCGGCGAGGCCACTGTGGCCTCCTGCGTTGTGTTCGGGCCGGAAGGGCCGATCAAGTCCGACTACCGGCGCTACAACATCGAAGGCGTGACCCCCGGCGACGACTATGCCGCCATGCATCAGGCCCTCACGCGCCGCTTCAGCAAGTTGAAGGACGGGGAGGGCAAGTTGCCGGATATCCTCCTGGTCGACGGCGGCAAGGGTCAGCTGTCCATGGCCCGCGACGTGCTCAATGAGCTGGCGGTACCCGATCTGATCCTGCTGGGCGTCGCCAAGGGCGCCACGCGCAAGGCCGGTTTCGAGACGTTGTACTTGAATGATGCCGCCCATGAGTTCACTTTGAAGGGCGATTCACCCGCGCTGCATTTGATCCAACAGATTCGCGACGAAGCCCACCGTTTCGCCATTACCGGCCACCGCGCCCGCCGTGGCAAAACCCGGCGAACCTCAACCCTGGAAGGGGTGGCAGGGGTCGGCCCGACGCGACGTCGCGACTTGCTTAAACATTTTGGTGGCTTGCAGGAGCTGTCCCGTGCCAGCATTGACGAGATAGCCAAAGCACCCGGTATCAGTAAAAAGCTCGCTGAGCTGATTTATGCGAATCTGCACAGCGAATAGAATGCCTTTCCACCTCGTAGCCAGTTGTGCCGATGAATATCCCTAATCTGATCACCGTTCTACGCGTCCTGCTCATTCCGATTTTTATACTGTTGTTCTATTTGCCGTACGAATGGAGCTACCTGGCCTCCAGTTCAGTGTTCGCCTTTGCGGCCGCTACCGACTGGCTCGACGGCTACCTGGCCCGCCGCCTGGAACAGAGCACGCCTTTCGGCGCCTTCCTGGACCCTGTGGCCGACAAACTCATGGTGGCCGTCGCCCTGGTCCTGCTGGTGCAGGAGCATGGCAACCTGTGGCTGACCCTGCCAGCCGCAGTGATCATCGGCCGCGAGATCGTCGTCTCGGCGCTGCGCGAATGGATGGCCGAAATCGGCGCCCGCGCCCATGTGGCCGTGTCCAACATGGGCAAATGGAAAACCGCCGCGCAAATGCTCGCGCTGGTGATCCTGCTGGCAAACCCGTCGGACTTCACCTTCTGGGTCCTGCTGGGCTACGCCTTGCTGCTCATCGCCGCCGGCTTGACCCTGTGGTCGATGCTCCAGTATCTGCGCGCCGCCTGGCCGCATCTGCGCACTGAGGTTGAAAAGAAATAAAACTTTTTTGAATCAAGAGGTTGACGGGTGCTCAAGATTCTATAGAATGCGCATCACCAAGCGGGAATAGCTCAGTTGGTAGAGCACGACCTTGCCAAGGTCGGGGTCGCGAGTTCGAGTCTCGTTTCCCGCTCCAAGCATTAAGAAAAAGCCACTCAAACGAGTGGCTTTTTTTTGCCTGAAATTCACCAAACAGAAGCTTCGCGTCTTTTTCGTTTCTGCGGAAAACCGCTGGCATCCGGGGTAATCCGCTACGTTCAAGTACCTTTTCCTGGAAGACTCACCTCAAGGCACAGCCGCTCAATGAGGCACACCAGGTGATGCCAATTTTGATAGTTGGAGTTTCAGGCGTCGCTCATGGTTTCGCCTCAAGATGCGCGGCACCCCCAGTAATTGTCCCATTGTACTTGTGGCGTTTTTGACAAGCTTTTACTCGTCATGTCGTTGTTTTTTTACTATTATCGGTTAGCTGCGCACTCAAGGAAGAGAGGCTGAGTGCCTTGAGGCTGGTAGAAACTTTACCCTCGATCATTGAATGAGTTCTTACCTTTACCCCGAACGTAATGACTCAGCCAACCATAATTACCCCTTGGTGAAACCGATGAATAAAATTTGTGGCATCGTTGTATCGGTAGGGCTCGCCCTCTCTGGATGCGCTACGAAAACTCCAGAAAAACCTGGAGTGACTCCAGAACCTGTCGTCGTCCAGCAATCACCAGCTGAAGTCTCCACCCCTGCAGCCGCAAACCCATCTGAGGGTTATTCGGTGCGGTATGAGTCTGCCGCTGCTGCGGCCCCGGTCGCTGTCTCGCCCCATACGACTCAGCCAGAACCAGAAGCGAGCTCAAACATCTATAGCGCTGAGCAATGCCGCAAAGAGCTCGATGTTTTGAAGGTTTACAACAAGGCGTCGTACAATAAATACGAGGCGGAATACCAGGCAATCGCCAGCAAGACGGGTAAATACATGGAAATCAAAGACTCCATAAGCCCGGATATTAACGATATGGTGATGCCGGCTTATCAATTTCAAATTCGTGAGTTCTGCTTCCGAGTCAAGAGCCGTCTGACGCAGCTTGTGATTCGCCAAGCCAGGCAATGATTTCTTCAGGGCGCGATTTACGCCAGATGAGGGCACACTGAAAAAGACGCTACGGCGTCTTTTTTCGTTTCTGCGATAAACCGCTGAAGCCCAGGCTGGCGTTGTTTGTCCTCTGGCTATCTCAAACCTCACGTGTCGGTAAAATTATGAGGCTTGGCTAATCGTTCATGCCTGCTCTGGCTGGTGATAGCGCGGTAGCTCGATGTCCTGTGAAATTCAGATTACTTTGTAAAAAGTTTTATTGACTAAAATAAATTATCGGATAATTATTCCTGGGCATCTGCTGTCATGCAGAGTCATCTTCAGGGTTATCCCGATGAGTCAAACAATCGCGTCCTCGCTAGCGACGCTTTACGTCGAGGCAAACGAATCGTCATTGGCAACAGGCGTTGCCCCCTTGCTGATGCAGGGCTTTCCTGCCGAACTGAAACACCGGGTCACGTGGCACAACTGGATGCGTGCGCCCTTCAACCAGTGGGGGTTCCGTAACCTGGCGCGGCTGCGGCCCTCCATTGATGTCGCGGCAGGCCCAGGTCCCGTGGGTACGCTCAAGGACGCGCCCAAAGCCCTGGAATCACTGTGCTTTGACAGTGAATGTGGGCTGAGCATCAGCGTTATCGATCACCTTGTCGCCAGCCAGACCGACGCCTTTTTGGTGATGCAGGGCGACACGGTGCTGTTCGAGCGTTACTTCAACGGGCAGCGTGCCTGTGATCGACACATCATGTTCTCGGTGACCAAGTCGCTGATCGGCACCTTGGGCGAGCAACTGGTCACCGAGGGTGTACTCAGGCCCGAGTTGCCCGCTGCGTATTACGTCCCCGAACTGGCGGGCAGCGCGTTTGGCGATGCCACCGTGCGCCAGTTGTTCGACATGGCGGTAGGCATCGACTACAGCGAGGTCTATGACGATCCCAACTCAGAGAGTTCGCAGTACGGTTACGCCTGCGGTTTTCAGCCGGCGCCTGCGACTTACGCACAGTTCGAATCCCTGTATCAGTACTTGCCGTCCCTCAAGAAGCGCGGCAGCCACGGTGGGTTTTTCCACTATGTGACCGCGACCACCGAAGCCCTCGCCTGGGTCATGGAACGTGCCTCGGGCAAGGCCTGCAGTCAGATGCTGGAGGCGATCTGGAAGCGCTTGGGGTGCGACCGTGATGGTTATTTCATGGCCGATGCCTGGGGACGCAATGTGGCGGGGGCGGGCTTCAGCGCCACCTTGAGAGACATGGCGCGTTTCGGTCGGTTACTGGCCAACGATGGCCGTCACGACGGTCTTGAGTTGCTGTCGCCTGACACCGTGGCCCGAATCGCTGCCGGGGCCGATCCGGCGATCTATGCGCAGAATGACGAGTTTTCCAGCTGGACGCCGGGAGCGTCCTATCGCAGCCAGTGGTACGTGTTCAACGACCACAGCCAAGCGCTGATGGCCGGCGGAATTCACGGCCAGTACTTGTTCATCGACAAGCCCTCCGGCGTGGTGATCGTCAAGCAATCCTCCCTGGCGGAGGCGGTCGGCCCGTTCGATGCCGACAGCGTGCGCATGCTGCGCGCCATTGCCGCCCACCTGAACCACTGACACACGCCAAACAATAAGAGTCTTGCGTTCTATTCACCTGGCCCGCCCAGGTGTTGGCGGCGCGCTGCGTCGCCATTGACTGCCCTGTAACAACAATAATTCCACAGGAGCTTCTTATGGTTTTCACCAAGCGTTTTTCCCGGGCGCTCTTAGCGGTCGGCTTACCCTTGACCACCCACGTCGCGCTGGCGGGCTACACCTTTGAGGACGGCAATCTCAAGGGTGAAGTCAATCTCACGGCGGGCGGTGGCACGCTGTTTACCCGTGGCGTCAACTTCGGCAGTGGCCAGGTTGATGCCCGCAGCGGTAAAAATGGCGGCGCCAACATCAACTGGCAAGAGCTCTACGTCAAACCCGGCGTCAAGCTTGATTATGCGCTGCAACCCGACTTCAGCCTGCTGGCGGGCGGCTCCCTGGTGGCGGCCAGCACCTTCGGCGACGGCGACGCGGGCGGCTTCACCCGCAGCTCCGACGGCAAGGCCGCCGTCGAAGAACTCTACGCGGGTGTTCGAACCGGCGAATGGACGCTCACCGCAGGCCGCCAGAACTACATGATCGGTACGGGGTTCATCGTCATGGACGGCAACCTCGACCAGTACAAGGACGCCGCCTACTGGCTGGGGCCTCGCACCGCGTTCAAGGATTCGGCGATCCTGGCCTGGAACCATGGCGCATTCAAATCCCAGGCATTTACCTTGCGCACCGACGACGATTTGGGCGACTTCCGCATGACCGGCGTCAACCTCGATTACAACCTCGATGACCAGGTAACCCTCGGGGCGATGGCCATGAAGGTCCATGCCTTGGGGCCAAAAGGCAGCACGTTCCCGCGTCTTCGTGACGGGATGCAGGTCTACAACGTGCGAGCGCTCAACGCCAAGGTGCCCGGTGTGCAAGCACTGACGCTCAACGCCGAGTACGCCGTGGAGCGTGGCAGCGGCGAGGGTGCCGAGTACGCTGCCAACGCCTGGTATGCCCAGGCCGACTACGCCTTCAGCACGCTGCCGCTGACACCGATCATCGGTTATCGCTACGCGAGCTTTTCCGGGGATGACAACCTCACCGACAACCGCCAGAAAGCCTGGGATCCACTGAGCAAAGGTTTTCTCGACTGGGGCACGTGGCTCGTCGGCGACGTGGTCGGCAATTACCTGCTGTTCAACAGCAACGAAAAGGTCCAGCAGTTCTCGCTCAAGACCCACCTCAGCGATACCGTGACCCTCGGCACGATTCACTACCAGTTCTGGCTGGACGAGAAAAACTACCTGGGCGCCGCAGTCAGTGAGCGGCGTTTTGCCGATGAGAGCGTGGTATTTGTCGACTGGACGCCCACGCCGTCGTTCTATACGTCGCTGTCCTATAACTGGGTCAAGCCACTGGCCGCTGCCAAGCAGGTCTTTGGCGATGACCAGACATTCAGTGCGCTGGAAATGTATTTCACCTATCGCTATTAAGTGCCGCGAGCCATCGTGGCCGCGCTGGAGTGTTTCATCATGAACAGGTTTTTGCGTCACACCTTGCTGGGTACGGTTGCCTCATTGCTGATCAGTGGCGCTTGCGTGGCTGAAGAACGAACCGTACGGATCTACAACTGGATCGAATACCTGCCGCCGGAAGTGCTCAAGAGCTTCCAGGAAGACACTGGCATTCGCCCGATTTATGACGTGTTTGACAGTGCCGAAACCATGGAGTCCAAGCTGCTGACGGGCAACTCCGGGTATGACGTGGTGTTCCCCGGCACCGCGAATCTCGGGCACCTGATCACCGCTGGCGCCGTCCAGCCCTTGGACCGCAAGCAGTTACCGAACTGGCAACACCTGGATCCGCAGTTCATGCAGTCCCTGGAAGCCGTGGGTGACACAGGCAATCGCTACGCCGCGCCGTACCTGTGGGGTACCACGCTGATCGGCTACAACGTCGACAAGGTGCGCAAAGCCCTTGGCCCCGACGTCAAAATGGACACCTGGGACGTCATCTTCAAGGAAGAGAACCTCGCCAAACTCGCCAGTTGTGGCGTGGGTTTTCTCGACGCGGGCAACGAGATCGTGCCTATCGCCTTGCGCTATCAGGGCCTGGACCCCAACAGCCAGAAACGCGAGGACTATCCGCTGGCCCAGGCGGTGATGATGAAAATCCGTCCCTACATCACCTACTTCAACTCGTCGCGCTACGGCATGGACCTGGCCAACGGTGATATCTGTGTGGGCGTGGGCTGGTCCGGCGGCGTCGCGCTGGCCAAGCAGTTGGCGGATGCCGCCGGCAAGAGCGTCAAGGTCGAGATGGCACTGCCCAAGGAAGGTGCGCCGATGTGGTCGGACGTGATGATGATTCCGGCCAATGCTCCCGACGTCGCTGAGGCCCACGCGTTCATCAATTACATCCTGCGCCCGGAAGTGATTGCCCGCATCAGCAACAAGATCGGCTATCCCAACCCGAACAAGGACGCTACCGCACTGGTGGACGCCAGTATCCGCAACAACCCCAACATGTACGTGCCGGAGGAGGCGCGCAAGACGCTGTTCGCGCTTGAACCGATTCCAGCCGCGATCGAGCGCATTCGTACTCGCACCTGGACCAACATCAAGACCAACCGCTGATCAGTGTGGCCCGGTGTGTGCGCGCCGGGCCTGGAGGGTGCCATGAGTGAACATTTGGACTTGCTGGATATCGCGCCCAACCTGCAGCGCGTGCTGACGTTGCGCGTGGCGATAGGGCCTGGCGTGATGCTGGGTGACAGCGTTGAAGGCGTGCGCTGCAACTACCCGATTGTGGGCGGTGATTTCGACGGGGTCGGTGTCAGAGGCCAAGTCCTGGCGGGCGGCGAAGACTTGTTTGTCTTGCGCCCGGATGGCGTCGGTCAGCTGGATGCGCGCTACAGCCTCAAAACCGACCAGGGCGAGTTGATCAACCTGCGGAACCGGGGTGTTCTGAACATGACTGAGTACGGGCGCCAACTGGAACGTGAGGGGCAGTGGCCGATTCCGGAGGCGGAATACCGCTGCACCTGCACGCCGGTGTTCCAGGTGCCCAAGGGACGATTGGATTGGCTTGGGCGTTCCAGTTTTATCGGCCTGGTGCATTACCCCAGTGTCGACCAAGTAGTGATTCGTTGTTATCGGTTTTACTGAGACCCTTGCTCCCGTGACGGCCTGACAGACGACTATCTTCACTATGATCACGCGTAGCTGCCCCTCCGTCGTATGCTGGAGGGCGGCGCGCCGCAGTTTCATCCGGCACCCGTAAGTTGGCCTTGGCTGTTGGTGCTGTTTTTGGCGGAGCCGTTGTTCCGGCATTGGAACCGTCAGCCCTGACCCCTCTGTTTCAAGTGGCCCGTCCTGGGCCACTGACCATTCGTCGGCACTGTTATTTCTCACAGGTATCCGAACAGTTCCTCGTGATGCTGAATGAACTCAGGTCCTGCCCCCTCCCATCATGTTGAGTTCGGGCCGAGGCTTTCACTCAATTGTCCGAGGGTTTTCAAACATGGCATTCGATATCGTTCCCATCTCACCTTACGCACCGCTGTCCGAAAATGAAGATGTCTATGACATTGACCTGAGTCAGCCTGAACCATTGGATCCGGTATTCTTCAGTCAATTGGTAATGGATATTCCCAATCTCACAACCCCCTATCAGGGTTACGCCGGGGCGGTGAATAGGGCTGCCCTGAACGTTACGCCTGAAAAAGGCCTGTTGGTGGTATTGCGCCCCTATTTGGGTATGCAGGAGCTTGACTTCGTCGAGGTATTTTTCCGAGACCCGGTCATCCCGGTTGATTCAGTGGTAATCAGTGATATTCAAGCCGCCAATGGACTTGCAATCGCACTGTACGTCCCTCCCGTATGGTTGAATTATGGTGCTGTCGACAATGTGTTTTTCAAGGTAACCCGCGTCGGTGGCGGACATGAGGAAAGTTCTAAAATCAAGGTATTCATCGATAATGAATTACCGGCAGGTCCGAACCCTTCGATCGCAACGCCCTACCACGACTACGTTGATAAACCTATTTTCGAACAACATATTCTCGATAACGGGATACGCCCCGACGATCTGGTGACAGGCGTCAAAGTCACCATCAACAACTATCCGAATCGCTCGGGGCTTTCGCCGAATTACAAGCGTAAAGCCCGAGACCAAATTATTCTTCGATTAAACGGCCATATTCAAAGGCATATCGTGACGGAATACGAGGCCGCCGGCGATGCGCCGATTGTAATGACGCTTTATGCAGGCTTTCTCAGCCAGCTCGGCGACGGGGGCGTCATTGCTGAGTACACTGTTTACGACGAAGCCAACAACGTGATGAACTCACAGTCGCCCATTCAAATGCTCATGTCGTTCGTTGGCGGCGGACCACTGCCGCTGGATGCGCCGTTTGTTTATGAACTTGATAATCATGGAAGATTGGATGTAGACCTGCTTGAAGGACGAAACGCTACCATCGGCGTCTACATTAGAAACAAAGACTATAAGGTTGGCGACAAACTTATTATCACTATGCAGGGTGTTGCCCATGATGGGGTTATTACCAACACAGAATATCTGTACGACGTCAATTCCATTTTTTTAGATGCACAAGTTGTGCTACCAAACGCACATTTAGTCGGGCTCGTAAAAGGGACGTTGCGTTTGTCCTACCACCGTGTTCGTACGGGGGTCACACCGGACCGCCCTTCGGACATATGCATTTTAGAGGTTATAGGTAAGGGCACTCCGGTAGGCCTTGCGCCCGCTAGTATTCTTCAAGCGCCAGATGGCAATTTACCCGCTGATGTAGTTGCAGCGACATTCGTAATCGTTCCCTATCCCGGCCAAGACTCGCTTGATGCCGTGTACCTCCACCTGATTGGTACCTATGCCAATGGCACAGCTTATTATCGTCGCATCGGGCCAAGGCGGCCGGGCACCGGCAACATTATCATTAACGTGATCAATGGCCCGGAAGGGGAGATTGCCGGGCTAGAGGGCGGTGACCTGCAATTTCATTATACGGTTGTCAATGACCAAGGCTCGCGCAAATCCCAAGATGCGAAAGTTGATGTCGGTAATTTGGTGGCGACATTGCGCGTGGTGCACATTGAAGAAGCACCGGCACCCGACTACATTTTTGACCCCAGTAAAAGTTTGTTTGGTGCATCCATCATAGTAAGAGCCAACCCGCTCTTCACCCTGGGCAGTACCGTCACCCTGTACTTTGTGGGCAAAGCGGCAGGAGGCAGCACGACCATTCCTCACCCAATTACCCCGGTGTGGGAAAATACTGACCTGTATTTTAACGTAGCCCGGCATGTGGTTCTGCAAAACCTGGATCGTTCAGCGACGATTTACTACACACTCACTAAACCCAATGAACGAACCCGGTTGTCTCATGCTGTAGAGATGCGCGTTGGTGCGGCCATCCAACTGTCCGCACCCGGAGTGCTCGAATCAACGGTCATTGTGCCAGGCGTCAGTGTCAGTGTATTCCCGTTGCACTTCGTAAACCCACCCGTCGGCACGATTCGCGTGACCTATAACATGCAGAATACCGATCAAATTCAGCCCTATATCAAAGGTAAAATGGGACTGGGTAGCCCACCCATCCCTGCGAAGCTTGGAAATGCCGCATTAGGTTATGTGGACTTCGACTTACGAAATACGGTCATCGCCGCGCATTTGGGCGAGACGTTTACAATCGACTATGAAGTGAAACGAGGCAATTCAATTCTCCCTTCAGACCCCCTGACTGTACAGGTAGAACCGCTTCCCGATTCCGTGATAAATGTGGTGACCATCCCCGAAGCCCACGCGGGCCAAGTCGATGCCAATGCCAACAATACCGTGCAGGTGCTGGCCTATACCTTCATGACGACAGGGCAGCCCGTTTGGATCATCTTCGAACATGACGATGGTACGCCAGACTATGTGCTGCGTAATGGCGACCCGCTAACGCCCGCAGAGTCGAGCGCGAAGAAAATCGTGCACACCATCCCTGGCACGTACCTGCGCTCGCGGCCCAATGGCAGCCAAATTCGGGTTAAAACACTGGTTTCAATGGACGGTTTCGGTGACAGGAACACCGCCGTACAATTGGGCAAACCGTCCTATTCGATTAAAAAACAGGCGGGGATCATTACCCATGTCGAAGTAGGGAGCATACCGGCAAGACTGGTCGTCAGCCCCGATGGCAGTCGCGTTTACGTTACCAATCAGGTTTCTCATTCGGTGTCAGTGATTTCGACGGCCACCCGTCGAGTTATTCATACCATTACCGGTCTGAGCTACCCACACGCCATCGCTATCAGTCCAAACGGCGGCATCCTGTATGTAAGCAACTTGGGCACGGGACAAGTTACCGTTATCAACACTACCAGCTATGCATTTATCAACCCAATAACGGGTTTCGCTGCTCCTTACGCACTTGCTTTGAATACGCTGGGAACGCGCTTATATGTTGCTTGCTACCGTTCCTCTGCGCTGTATACCCACGACACCTCCTCCGGTGCGCGCCTGTACACACTCGGGTACTTGTACGCTCAGTCAGTGACGCTAAACCCCAGTAATTCTCGCATTTATGTGGGGGCAGACACCCGCGTATACACCGTCGACCAGCCAAGCAATACCGCCGTGGAATCCTTGGCGGGTTTCAATGTCATTCGTGACATGGCTTACAGCCCTCACAACGTAAGTGCCAAGCCAACACTGTACGTAGCGGACACAGGTGCCAGTAACATTAAGATTATGAATACGGGGACTAACGTCATCCGTAAAACCCTTACGGATTTCAGCGCTCCCTGCGGCATTGTCATGCACCCCACACAACCATTGGCCTATGTCGCGGACTACGATAATAACAGCCTGAAAATCATAAACACCGATGAAGAAACCGTCATTGATACAGTGATAGGGCTCAATAGCCCGCTCGGGGTCGCTATCAGCCCAGACGGCTCCACGCTCTATGTCGCCAACAATGGTGGCAACTTTGTCACTGTCATCAGTACATAAGCTTCAGGGCCCAGTAAAAAATGCGCCGCACTTCGCTGTGCGGGGCATTTTTTTCAATGGTGCCCTTAAAAACCAGGTGGCCTATCCGTCCGCAGAGTAGTTGTTGATGTTACGACCGACCGTGGTACCGATTTCACCGATGACCGAACTTGAGCACGCCATCGAGTAGAAGCCGCTTTCAACGTCCAGCCAAGTGGCGTAACCACCGGCGTAGCGGTCGAGCGCAAGCGAGGCTGCGTCGGCGACACAGCCGATCCCAGGGTGTCAGTCAATCCGCCATGCTGCCAGGTCGGCCATGGATTCAAGCCTGCATGCCATAGAACAACAGCTCAGTAATACGCCTGACCTGCAGCGAGTGCGCGTCGATGTCCGGTTGCTCCTGATTCACCAGCCTGAACAGCTGCAAATGTGAATAGTCGTTCAACAGGAACGCCGCCAGTTCCACATCGAGTTGCGGGCGCAGCTTGCCGGCCAGTTGCAGTTCGCGCAGCAGTTGGCTGATCTCGGCCCTGAGCGCATCGTTCATGGCGCGGTAGCCGGCGGGTAATGCGTTGGTGCCGCCGAACAGGATCAGCGGCAGCAATTCCCGCCAGAGGCTGGGGTGCATGACTTCCAGGGCGTAGCCCGTCAGCAGCCGTTCCAGGTGGCACAGCGCATCGACCGGATCCTCGAAGTCATGGATCAGGCTGCGAGTGTCGGTGATTGCGCGCTGGTCGGCGTGGTGCAGGATTTCCAGGATGATCTCCTGCTTATTGCCGAAATACTTGAACACCGTGGGCGCCGACACGCCAGCCTGGCTGGCGATCTGCTCGATGGTGGTGTTCTGGAAGCCCTGGCGCTCAAACAGTTCGATGGCCGCCTGGCTGATGGCTTGCCGGCGCTCGGCTTTCTGACGTTCACGCAGTCCGGTCACGGGTGCTCCTGGTCACGATTCAAAGGGGGCTCTATATGCCTGCAAAATACTTAATTGGGTAAAGCTTTTAAAGCACTAATTGCCGTTCAAGAGGGTTTGCCGCTGATGCTTCTTCAACCGATAGGCAAATTGAGCGCGGCTAAGCCCCACAAGCCTCGCCGCCGCCGCCAGGTTGCCGGCGTTCTGTTGCAGCGCTTCGGTGATCAGGCGTGATTCAAGGCCTTCGATGGAAAACCCCTGGTCCAACTGACCGAGAGTGTCCAGCAGTGCAGGGCGCTGCGAGGGCACGGTGTTGGACAGGCTGCCATGGTCGTCCAGGCCGTAAGGGTCCGCCGGCATCGGCTCATTGCGAAACAGGTGTACCAGATCAATGGCCTGGCCTTCGTCGCTGGCGATCAGGCCGCGCTCGATCAGGTTTTGCAGCTCGCGCACATTGCCCGCGAAGTCGTAGCGCAGCAGCACTTTCAGGGCGCGCATGGTCAGGCCCACGGGCGTGCGGGCGTATTCCTGGCAGAAGCGGGTGAGGAATGCGTTGATCAACAGCGGGATATCATCGCGGCGTTCACGCAAGGGCGGCAGGGCGATGGGGTAGACATTCAGCCGATAGAACAGATCTTCGCGAAACGTGCCTTCAGCCACCGCTTTGCGCAGGTCGATATTGGTGGCCGCTACCACTCGCACATCCACCTTGATGCCGTGCACGCCGCCGACCCGTTCGATCTCGCGCTCCTGTAACGCCCGCAGCAGTTTGCTTTGCCCGGCCAGGCTGAGACAGGTGATTTCATCCAGAAACAGCGTGCCACCCTGCGCCCGTTCAAAACGCCCTGGGCGAGAGTGGGTGGCACCGGTGTACGCACCGCGTTCCACGCCGAAGAGTTCAGCTTCGATCAGGTTGTCCGGGATGGCCGCGCAATTGAGCGCCACGAACGGGCCATCGTGGCGACGGCTGAGCTGGTGCAACTGGCGTGCGAACATTTCCTTGCCCACGCCGGACTCACCGCTGATCAGCACGGTGGCGGGCGTCAGCGCAACGCGTTGCAGGGCCTGCATCGCAGCGTTGAACGCCGCGCTGGCGCCCACCATGGGTTGAGACGGGCTGGAGTCGGCAACGCGGTCGACCGGGCTGTGGCGTGCGGGGGCGGCGGCGGTGATGGCTGAGGACACGTTGAGGTAACGCAGGTCCTGCTCGACGTCACCCCATTGTTCGGCTGTCTTGCCCACCACCCGGCAACTGCTGTGGCCCATGCCTCGGCATTCCACTTCACGAAAAATCACCAGTTGCCCGAACAGGCCACTGACAAAACCGATGGCATAGCCGGTTTCTGTCCAGCACACCGGGTCCTGCCCGATGCCGTACGCGCCCACGTGCTCATCGGCCTCGCAGGAGTGGTGCCAGAGAAACTCGCCTTCATAAAAGCCCGAGTCGGCGTCGAACTTGAAGTGCAGCGGCTCGACCTTGGTCATGCCCTCCAAGGTATGCAGATGCGTGCCGGCGCGGAACACGGCCGCCGCATCGGCGTGTGGCCAGCGCTCGCGGATCAGCCTGGCGTCCCGCGCACCGGAGGCGTAGCCGGTACGGGTGAACAGGCCACGCGCCTGCTCCAGGCCCAGGCGCTCGATGACTTCCCTGCGCAGGGCGCCGAACGAGGAACTGTGCAGCAGCAGCATGCGTTGGTCGTTGAGCCAGATCCGCCCGTCTTCGGGAGAGAAGAACAGGCAGTCGGTCAGTTCCGCAGGCGTCGGCGAGCTGCTGTCGCTGAGTTGGCGGCTGTCGCCCCGTGGATGGTAGGGCGCATCGGCTGGCGTGCTGTGGGGATTAGTCATTGTTATGCCCCTGCAAAGCGATTGAACGAAATGAGTAACTGCTCAGATAGTTACTAAACATAACCTTATCAATTGAACAAGTGCCAGCACCCCGGTTTTTGCCGCCAACCGGCGGCTGGTGAATGAGCTTTGTGCGAAAAGCCCCGGCCCAGAGCCCTCCACGGTTTATATCAGCGCCGCCGTGCACAAGCGGCACAGCCTTTGCTCAAGCCCAGATGCGGCGTTTGCACTCGTGCAGGCGATGACAATTACAAGAACCGGGAGTTGCCATGTCAGTGTCTGAAACCACCCACCTGTTACAGCGGGCCCTTGCGTCCGAATGCCTGTTCAACGGCGATTGGATCCCCGCTTCGGGCGCCGTGATCCCTGTGATCGAACCCGCCACCGGCGAACCGCTGATGCGCTGCGCCATGGCCAGCCCGGCCGATGTTGCCGTGGCCAGTCGCAGCGCGGCCTTGGCCCAGCCAGCCTGGGCCGCCCTCGGTCCGCGGGAGCGCGCCGAGGTGTTTCGCAAGGCGGCGGACGTGGCGCAGCAGTCCTTCGCCGAGCTGGCGCTGTACGTTGCGCGGGAAACCGGGGGCGCGTTGTTCAAGGGCGAACACGAAGTGCGCGAGGCGATCGTGTTGCTGCATCAGGCGGCGGGCCTGTTGTCCCAACCTCACGGGCTGGTGCTGCCCAGCGAGGCGGGGCGCTTGTCCTATGCGCGGCGTCAGCCCCACGGCGTAGTCGGGGTGATTTCGCCGTTCAACTTCCCGCTGATCCTGTCGTTGCGCTCGGTGGCGCCGGCCCTGGCGGCAGGCAATGCGGTGGTGCTCAAGCCCGACCCGCAGACGCCGGTCAGCGGTGGTTTTCTCATCGCCCGACTCTTCGAGGAAGCGGGCTTGCCCAAGGGCCTGCTGCACGTATTGCCCGGCGACGCGCTGGCCGGTGAGGCGCTGTGCCGCGACCCCAATGTACGCATGATCGCCTTCACCGGCTCTACGGCGGCAGGGCGCAAAGTGGCCGAGACAGCCGGGCGGCACCTGAAAAAAGTCGCGCTGGAACTGGGCGGCAAGAACCCGTTGATCATTCTCGAAGACGCCGACCTCGACCTGGCCGCCAGCAATACCGCGTGGGGCGCGTGGCTGCATCAGGGGCAGATCTGCATGGCCACCGGGTTGATTCTGGTCCATGAGTCCATCGCCGCCAGCCTGACCCGCAAGCTGGTGGACAAGGCCCGGGCACTCACCGTGGGCAACGCCGCCCGGGGCGAGGCCGCACTCGGCCCATTGATCAACCAGCGCCAACTGCAGCGCGTGCACGAGATTGTCAGCGACAGCCTGCAGGCAGGCGCACGGCTTGAGGCCGGTGGCGAATATGACCGGCTGTTCTACCAGCCCACGGTGCTCAGTGGCGTACGGCCGGGCATGCGCGCCTTTGAGGACGAAGTGTTCGGGCCGGTGGCCACGGTGGTCAGTTTTGCCACGGACGAGGAGGCCATCGAACTGGCCAACCGCACGGAGTACGGCCTCTCGGCCGCGATCATTTCGCCCTCGGTAGGGCGTGCCATGGCCATGGGCGAACGGCTGGATTGCGGCCTGCTGCACATCAATGACCAGACCGTGGCCGACGAATGCGTCAACCCCTTCGGTGGGCGCGGCGCCTCGGGCAATGGCGGCAGCGTGGGCGGGCCGGCTGACTGGGATGAATACACCCAGTGGCAATGGGTCACCGTTAAAAACTCGCCGCCCCGCTATCCCTTCTGAGCCTCGGCTCACACCTGCCTAGACAACAAAACAATAAGAGGGCTTGAACATGAACCTGTACCGCAAAACCCTGATCGTGACCGGCGTGGCCTCGGGCATTGGTGCGGAAGTCGCGCGCTTGGCGCGCTTCCAGGGCGCCACCGTGATCGGCGTCGATCGCCATGAACCACAGTTGACGCTCGATGGCTTTTTCCATGCTGATCTGAGCGATCCCACCAGCATCGATGCACTGGTGGCGCGTCTGCCGCAGCGGGTCGATGCGCTGTGCAATATTGCTGGCGTGCCTGGCACGGCGCCGGTGCAAACGGTGGCCGAGGTCAATTACCTGGGCTTGCGCCATCTGACTCAAGCGCTGCTGCCACACATGCCGAAGGGCGGCAGCATCGTCAATGTGGCCTCGGTGCTCGGCGCGCAATGGCCGCAGCGGTTGGCGTTGCACAAAGCGCTGGCGGCGACCGAAAGCTTCAGCGCCGGGCAGCAATGGCTGGCGGCCAATCCGGTCGAACAGGCCACTTGTTATCAATACTTCAAGGAGGCGCTGATTGTCTGGAGCCTGCGGCAATCCCAGGGTTGGTTTCGCGACCATTCGGTGCGCATCAACTGCGTTGCGCCGGGGCCGGTGTTCACGCCGATCCTCGGCGATTTCGTCAGCATGCTCGGGCCGGAGCGGGTGGCCCAGGACAGCCAGCGCATGACCCGTCCGGCCCTGGCCGATGAGGTGGCGTCGGTGATCACGTTCCTGTGTTCGGACGCGGCGCGCTGGGTCAATGGGGTCAACCTGCCGGTGGACGGCGGGTTGGCGGCCACCTACGTGTAGGGCGCGCTTCAGCGCCATGCCCCGGTGCGGAGCCACCGTGCCGGGGGTCTTGAACAACAACAAAAATACAGGACATCCAGGATGCTCAAGCCTATCTTGCGGCCGGTTGCGGCCATCACGTTTATTGCACTGTCATCCGCTGCACACGCTTACGACCTGCCCGGACTCAACCTGGGCAGCACCAGTTTCTACGATGGCTCGCCAGCGCCTGCCGGGCCCGGTTGGTACCTGGAGGAATACCTGACGTATTCGCGCGCCAGCCGCTTCAATGATGCCAACGGCAACAAGCTGGCCTTGCCCAGGCAGGACGTGGAAGTGGTGGCGCCTACCACGCAGATCATCTACGTCGGCCAACCCCTGGCCAATGGTGCGATGCCCGGATTCACCGTGATCAACACATCCCTGGCCCACGTGGATGTGGACGATGGTTTGAATAACGCGGCGCTGAGTTCCCGGGCAGGCTTTGGCGACGTGGTCGTCGGTCCCTTTCTGCAATTGCCGTCCCTGAGCCGCGCCGATGGCAGCCCGCTGCTGACCCAGCGGGTCGAAGTCGATGTGGCGATTCCGGTCGGTGCCTATGATCGCAAGCGCTCGATCAACCCCGGCAGCAACTTCTGGTCCTTCAACCCGTACTACGCGGCGACGTACTGGTTCAACCCGAAGTGGTCGACGAGCGGGCGGTTCATGTACCTGTGGAATGGCAAGAATGACCAACCGTCGGCCAGCTTTGGCGATGTTTCCGACACCCAGGCCGGGCAGGCTCTGCATGCCAACCTGACGCTGCAGTACGCAATCGACCAGCAATTGAGCGTGGGCTTGAATGGCTATTGGTTGAAGCAGATCACCGACACCCAGGTGGACGGGCATGGGGTGAGCGGGCGGCGGGAAAAGGTCTGGGCCATCGGCCCAGGCCTGGTGTACGCATTCAACAAGGAGAATGTCCTGTCGGTGAATGCGTACTTTGAGCAGGAAGCGGTGAACCGCACTCAGGGCAACAAGCTGGTGCTTAACTGGTTGCACCAGTTCTAGGCAGGTTTCGGGGCGCCGCACGCACCATCACGCTGATGATGGTCAGTGCGGCGATCACCACGCCGGGGGAGGTCGCCAGCAGCACGCCGGCGGTGCCGGCACCTGCCGCAAGCAGTTGCCCGGCCGCCAGCGGCCCGGCCACCGAGCCCAGTCGGCCGATGGCTACGGCCGCACCCACGCCGGTGGCACGCACCGCCGTGGGGTAGGCGGGCGGGGCGCTGGCGTACAGCACCAATTGCGCCGCCATCACAAACAATCCGGCGGCGAAGCCAGCGATGGCCATCGGCACGATGCCCACCGACAAACCGACCCCGGCCAGCGCCGCGAGCAACCCGGCGTACACGAACAGCACCACTTTGAGCGCATTGCAACGGTCCAGCAGCACACCGCCCAGCAGTGAACCGAGGGCGCCGCCAATGTTGAAGAGCATCTGCACCATGCCCGCCTGGGGTTTGCTGAAACCCTGCTCCAGCAACAACGAAGGCAGCCAGTTAAGCAGCATGTACATCACGGTCAGGGTAAAGAAATAACTGAGCCATAACGCCAACGTGGTACGGGCGCGACCCTCGCCGAACAGCGCCTGGCCCGTGGAAGCGCGGGCGCCTTGGGTGTGGTCGACCTGTTGGCGAAAGGCGGTGGATTCGGGCAGCAGCAGGATCATCAGCGGCACGGCCAGCAAAGGCGCAAGGCCGCCGATGATGAACGTGGTCTGCCAGTGCTCGCTGGAAAACATCGCCACCACGGCGGCCAATGCGCCACCCAGCGGCACGCCGCAGTACATGACACTGATCGCGGTGCCGCGATTGCGCTCGCTCACCGCTTCGGCACACAGCGCAATCAGGTTGGGCAGCGCCGCGCCCAAGCCCAGGCCGGTCAGGAAGCGCACCAGCAACAGGCTTGAGTAGCTCTGCACAAATGCCGTGCTCAAGGAGAACAGCCCGAACAGCAGCACCGCGATCACCAGGATCTTCTTGCGGCCGATGCGGTCGGCGATCCACCCGCCAAAAAATGCCCCCGGCAGCAGGCCAATGATCCCGACGCTGAACACCCAGCCGAGCATTTTCGGATCCAGGGCAAAGCTGTGGCGCAGCCCGGCAGCGGTGGTGCCGGCCGCCTGCAGATCGAACCCCTCGATCAGCGCAACGATAAAACACAAAGCGATCGTCAGCGTCGAACGACGCGATGGACTGTTCATGGGCAAACCTCATTGTTGTTTTTTTTGTGGTGGCGAGCCTGACCGGCTGCTGGCAATTAAGATAACAAATATAACTATAAAAAGAACGGCGCCGAACCCCTGCGCGAAATCATGGAGCAAGCCGTCTAACTCAGCGGTTTGGGATGAGTGCGAGTATGCAATAGGAAAATAGGTAGGTTTATTAACGTTCGATTATCGGTCAGTGGCGGTTGACGAAGCGCTGCGGCTGTTTCCATTCTCTGTCCGCCAAGCCCTTTGGGCCAAGTGTGTACCACCCCAAAAACAACAACAAAAAATGGACATCGAACATGCCAAACCTCCCCACGGACGCCGTCGCGGCGCCCTGCTGTGTGTCGAATCGCACTCCACGCCTGATCAGTGCACTGCTGATGCTCGGTGTGCTGCCCACTCCGCTGTGGGCGGCGGGGTTCATCGACGACAGCCATGGCACCCTGACGCTGCGCAACTACTACCTGGACCGTGACTACAAGGACGACGGCGCCAAGACCGCCGCGCGGGAATGGGCCCAGGCGTTCATCCTCAACCTGGAGTCCGGGTACACGCCTGGCACCGTGGGGTTTGGCCTGGATGTGCGCGGGCTGATGGGGGTCAAGCTCGACTCGTCGCCAGACCGCAGCGGCACCGAGCTGTTGCCGGTGTCGGCCGGCGACAAGCGCGCCGCCGACGAATACTCGCGCCTGGCGCCCACGGCCAAATTGCGGTTTGCCCAAACCACCGTGAAGGCCGGCGACGTGTCGATCTTCCTGCCATTCGCCTTCGCCAGCCCGTCGCGCCTGCTGCCCCAGACCTTTCGTGGCGCCACGTTGAGCTCCAAGGACATCGACGGGCTGACCCTCAATACCGGCTATATCGACCGCATCAACAAGCGCGACTCCACCGATTACCAGGCCATGACCATCGCCTCGCCCAATCGGCGGTTCAACGCGACAGCGACCACCTCACACCTGGCTTACGTGGGCGGTGACTATCAGGTCAATAAAGACCTCAGCCTGCGCGCCTATCACGCCGAAGTGGCGGACCTCTACCAACAGGACACCCTGGCGTTGCTGCACAACCTGCCGCTGGGCGAGGGCGTCTTCAGCAGTGACCTGCGCAGTTTTTTCAGTCGCGAGGACGGCAGCGCCAAGGCGGGCAATGTAGATAACCGCAACCTCTCGGCACTGTTCGGCTACCGCTTCGGTGGGCATCGCGTCAGCCTGGGCTACATGCATTCCAGCGGGGACACGGCCACACCGTACATCTCCGGCACCGAGCTGATGGGCATGAGCGAACTGACCATGAGTTCGGATTTTCTCAACGCCAAGGAGCGCACCTGGCAGGCCATCTACGACTATGACTTTGTGGCCTCGGGGGTGCCGGGGCTGAAGGGGCGCCTGCGTTATGTGCGCGGCGATAACATCGAGCTGGCGGCGTTCAATGCCGAGGACCGCAAGGAGCGCGAGTTCCAGATGGAGTTGGGCTACGTGATCCAGAGTGGCCCGCTGAAGAACGTCGGGCTGATGGCGCGCAAGTCGATCTATCGCAACGACTTCCCTGGCGGCGCGGCGTTTCGCGATGAGAACCAGACCCGCTTCCTGGTGCTCTACACCGTGGCGCTGTGGTAGGTCGCGGGATCAGTCCTGATAGACCTTCTTGAGCAAGCGCAGCAGCTCTGCACGTTCCTCGACGTCCAGGGCTGCGGTGGCGTCGAGGTCGCTCTGCGCGGCGATGTCCTTGAGGGACTTGAGCAGGGCTTCGCCCGGTTTGCTCAGGAAGATTCCATAAGAGCGCTTGTCCGGCTTGCAGCGCACGCGCACGGCGAGGGCACGGCTTTCGAGCTTGTTCAGCAATGGCACCACCTGGGGCGGTTCGATGGCCAGGGCGCGGGCGAGGTCGGCCTGCATCAGGCCGGGGTTCTGCTCGATGATCGCCAGGGCCGAGAACTGCGCGGGGCGCAGGTCGTGGTCGGACAGTCGGCCTATCAGGTTCTGGAACAGCTTGAGCTGGGCGCGGCGCATGGCATAACCGATCAGATCGTCCAGGGCCGAATCCAGCGGCGGCTGTACCTCGTCATTGTCGGGCAGGGCCTGGCTGGTGGCGGCGATGTTGGAAGGCTTGGCCATTGGCAGTGCAATCCTCAGAGAGTAGCGGTTAAGAAGGCTATCTAGTTTGCCGGGGTTGGCGCGTTGTGGCTATGCCGGTTTTTTCACTGCCGTTAAATATTGGTTACGCTGATTAATAGTTAATTGACATAACTATATTTGCGGTTTAATTTCGAATCATCTTCAAACCCAGAACAAGAGCACACCGCCATGAGCAATTACGAAGGCCGTTGGACCACCGTCAAGGTTGAGATCGAGGAAGGCATCGCCTGGGTCATTCTCAATCGCCCGGAAAAACGCAACGCCATGAGCCCGACCCTCAACCGGGAAATGATCGACGTGCTGGAAACCCTGGAACAGGATCCCGCCGCCGGTGTGCTGGTGCTGACCGGCGCCGGTGAAGCCTGGACGGCTGGCATGGACCTCAAGGAATATTTCCGCGAAGTGGACGCCGGCCCGGAGATCCTCCAGGAAAAAATCCGCCGCGAAGCCTCGCAATGGCAATGGAAACTGCTGCGCATGTACGCCAAGCCGACCATCGCCATGGTCAATGGCTGGTGCTTCGGCGGCGGCTTCAGCCCGCTGGTGGCGTGCGACCTGGCGATCTGCGCCGACGAAGCCACCTTCGGCCTCTCGGAAATCAACTGGGGCATTCCGCCGGGTAACCTGGTGAGCAAGGCCATGGCCGACACCGTGGGCCATCGCCAGTCGCTTTACTACATCATGACCGGCAAGACCTTCGGCGGGCAGAAAGCCGCTGAAATGGGCCTGGTCAACGAAAGCGTACCCCTGGCGCAACTGCGTGAAGTCACCATTGAGCTGGCGCGCAACCTGCTGGAGAAAAACCCGGTGGTGTTGCGGGCCGCCAAGCATGGCTTCAAGCGCTGCCGCGAACTGACCTGGGAGCAGAACGAGGATTACCTGTACGCCAAGCTCGACCAATCGCGCTTGCTCGACACCGAAGGCGGTCGCGAACAGGGCATGAAGCAATTCCTCGACGACAAGAGCATCAAGCCTGGCCTGCAGGCGTATAAACGCTGAAGGACGCGGCCTGCGGGCCGCACCGTTTTACCCTGCTTGAACGTATTCCCGATAAAGACAATAAAGAGGAATCACCATGCTGGACGTGCCCCTGTTGATTGGCGGCCAGTCGTGCCCCGCACGCGACGGCCGAACCTTCGAGCGTCGCAACCCGGTGACCGGTGAAGTGGTCTCGCGGGTCGCCGCCGCTACCCTGGAAGATGCCGACGCCGCCGTGGCCGCTGCCCAGGCCGCGTTCCCCGCCTGGGCAGCGCTGGCGCCCAACGAACGCCGCACTCGGCTGCTCAAGGCAGCCGAGCAGTTACAGGCGCGCAGCGACGAATTTATCGCGGCCGCCGGCGAGACCGGCGCCATGGCCAACTGGTATGGCTTTAACGTGCGCCTGGCGGCCAACATTCTGCGCGAAGCGGCGTCGATGACCACCCAGATCACCGGCGATGTCATCCCTTCCGATGTGCCCGGCAGCTTCGCCATGGCCCTGCGTCAGCCCTGCGGCGTGGTGCTGGGCATTGCGCCGTGGAATGCCCCGGTGATCCTCGCCACCCGCGCCATTGCCATGCCGCTCGCCTGCGGCAATACCGTGGTGCTCAAGGCCTCGGAGCTGAGCCCGGCAGTGCACCGCCTGATCGGCCAGGTCTTGCAGGACGCCGGCCTGGGCGATGGCGTGGTCAACGTCATCAGCAACGCCCCGGCGGATGCGGCGGCGATTGTCGAACGGCTGATCGCGAACCCGTCGGTGCGGCGGGTCAATTTCACCGGCTCGACCCATGTCGGGCGGATCGTCGGCGAACTCTCGGCGCGCCATCTCAAGCCGGCGTTGCTGGAGCTGGGCGGCAAGGCGCCGTTGCTGGTGCTGGATGACGCCGACCTCGACGCCGCCGTCGCGGCTGCCGCCTTTGGCGCCTACTTCAACCAAGGACAGATCTGCATGTCCACCGAGCGCCTGATTGTCGATGCCAAGGTTGCCGACGCTTTTGTCGCCAAGCTGGCGGCCAAGGTGGCGACCCTTCGCGCCGGTGATCCGGCGGCGACGGATTCGGTGCTGGGTTCCCTGGTCGATGCCAGCGCCGGTACACGCATCAAAGCGCTGATCGACGATGCGCTGGGCAAGGGCGCACGGCTAGTGGCGGGCGGTCAATTGGACGGCAGCATCCTGCAACCGACGCTGATCGATGGCGTCACCGAAGACATGCGTTTGTACCGCGAAGAGTCCTTCGGCCCGGTGGCGGTGCTGCTGCGCGGTGACGGCGACGAAGCGTTGCTGCGCCTGGCCAACGACTCGGAGTTCGGCCTGTCGGCGGCGATTTTCAGCCGTGACACCGGCCGCGCCCTGGCCCTGGCACAGCGGGTGGAATCGGGCATTTGCCATATCAACGGCCCGACCGTGCATGACGAAGCGCAGATGCCCTTCGGCGGGGTCAAGTCCAGCGGCTATGGCAGTTTTGGCGGCAAGGCGTCCATCGAGCACTTCACACAGTTGCGCTGGGTGACCTTGCAGAACGGGCCACGGCACTACCCGATCTGAGCCGGCACCGCGACATAACAATAAAACAAGGCGGCGTTGATCCGCCTTGATGGAGGACACCCTTGTGAGTTCCGAATTCAGACCGCAACCCCCGTCCGCGCCGCGCTACCGCGAAGTGTCCATCGGCCACGCAGCGGTGCAGGTCACTGAAGAGCAGGGCGTGTTGCATATGCGTTCCCTGGAGCCGTTGGCCGAGTTGCCCACGCGCTTGCTCGACCGCCTGGTGCAGTGGGCCCGAGTGCGGCCCGAGCAGACGTTTATCGCCGCACGCCAGGCCGGTGGCGAGTGGCGCCACGTCAGCTACCGCGAGATGCTCGACAGCGTGCGCTCCATTGCCCAGGGTTTGCTGAGTTACGGGTTGTCGGCGGACAAGCCGCTGGCCTTGTTGTCGGGTAACGACATCGAGCATTTGCAGATGGCGCTGGGCGCGATGTACGCCGGTATTCCGTATTGCCCGGTATCGCCGGCGTATTCGCTGCTGTCCCAGGATTTCGCCAAGCTGCGGCATGTGTGTGGCCTGCTGCAACCGGGGCTGGTGTTTGTCAGTGATGCGGCTGCCTACCAGCGCGCCATCGAGGCGGTATTGCCGGCCGAGACGCCGTTGATCTCGGTGCGCGGTGAGGTGCCCGGGCGCACTCGGGTCAGCTTCGACAGCTTGCTGAACACACCGGCTGGCGCCGAGGCGCAAGCGGCGTTTGACGCTACCGGGCCGGACAGCATCGCCAAGTTTCTCTTCACCTCGGGCTCGACCAAACTGCCCAAGGCGGTGATCACCACCCAGCGCATGCTCTGCGCCAACCAGCAAATGCTGTTGCAGACCTTTCCGGTGTTCGGCGAGGAACCGCCGGTGCTGGTGGACTGGCTGCCGTGGAATCACACGTTCGGCGGCAGCCACAACGTCGGCATCGTGCTCTACAACGGCGGCACGTTTTACCTCGACGACGGCAAGCCGACGGCCCAGGGGTTTGCCGAGACCTTGCGCAACCTCAAGGAAATTTCGCCCACCGCCTACCTGACCGTGCCCAAGGGTTGGGAAGAGCTGGTCAGCGCCCTGGAGCAGGACGCCGAGTTGCGCACACGGTTCTTTGCGCGGATGAAACTGTTCTTCTTCGCCGCAGCGGGCCTGTCCCAAAGTATCTGGGACCGCCTCGACCGGGTTTCCGAGCTGCACTGCGGTGAGCGCATCCGCATGATGGCCGGGCTCGGCATGACCGAAGCCGCGCCGTCCTGCACCTTCACCACC
Source organism: Pseudomonas arvensis (assembly GCF_056688935.1). Lineage (NCBI taxonomy): Bacteria > Pseudomonadati > Pseudomonadota > Gammaproteobacteria > Pseudomonadales > Pseudomonadaceae > Pseudomonas > Pseudomonas arvensis. The sequence goes on from NZ_CP162038.1 coordinate 2,158,779, forward strand.
GGGCCGCTGTCCATGGCCGGCTACATCGGCTTGCCCGCGCCGGGCTGCGAGGTGGCTTTGGTGCCGCTGGACGGCAAGTTCGAAGGGCGCTTTCGCGGACCGCACATCATGCCGGGCTACTGGCGGGCGCCGGAGCAAACCGCCGAAGTGTTCGATGAGCAGGGTTTCTACTGTTCCGGTGATGCGATCAAGCTTGCCGATCCCCGTCAGCCGCAACTGGGGCTGATGTTCGACGGGCGCATTGCTGAAGACTTCAAGCTGTCGTCCGGGGTATTTGTCAGCGTCGGCCCGTTGCGCAATCGTGCGGTGCTCGAAGGCTCGCCCTATGTGCAGGACCTGGTGATTGCCGCGCCGGACCGCGAATGCCTGGGCGCGCTGGTGTTCCCCAGAGCTTACGAGTGCCGCCGTCTGGCGGGTTTGAACGCTGATGCCAGCGACGCTGAGGTGCTGGCCAGCGCGCCGGTGCGCCAATGGTTCGGCGACTGGTTGCAGCGCCTGAATCGCGAGGCCACCGGCAATGCCAGTCGCCTGGAATGGATCGCCGTGCTCGACGAGCCGGCGTCCATCGACCGGGGGGAAATCACCGACAAAGGTTCGATCAACCAGCGTGCCGTACTGCAATGGCGTGCGGCCAAGGTCGAGGCGCTGTATCGCGGTGAAGATCCAACGATCCTGCGCGCCGGACCCAAGCCTTGAGCGGGGCCGGGCAGTATTCGGCGTTTGCCGACGCGGCGATTTTCGAGGCAGTGCGCACGCCGTGGGTCGATCTCGGCGGCGCGCTGTCCCACGTGTCGCCCATCGACCTGGGGATCAAGGTCGGCCGTGAAGTGCTGGCCCGGGCCGGTATCGATCCGCAGGCGGTGGACAGCGTGTTGGCGGGTTCCATGGCCCAGGCCAGCTTCGATGCCTACTTGCTGCCACGGCACATCGGGTTGTACAGCGGTGTGGCGCAATCGGTCCCGGCGCTGGGGGTGCAGCGCATCTGCGCCACCGGTTTCGAGCTGCTGCGCCAGGCCGCTGAACAACTGCGCGACGAGGTGCAACTGGCCTTGTGCGTGGCGGCTGAATCGATGTCGCGCAATCCGATTGCGGCTTACACCCACCGGGGCGGGTTTCGCCTGGGGGGCGAGGTGCAATTCAAGGATTTTCTGTGGGAGGCACTCTACGACCCGGCCCCCGGCCTGGACATGATTGCCACCGCCGATAACCTCGCGCGCCGTTATGGCCTGAGCCGCGAGACGGTTGATCGGTACGCCTGTGACAGCCATCAGCGCGCATTGCAGGCGCAGCGTGAGGGGGCCTGGGCTGAAGAGATCGTCCCCGTCGATAACCAGGTGTTCGAGCTTGACGGTTACCAACCCCGGCGCCTCACCCTGGCCCATCGAGCCGCTGCGGTGACCGAGGACAGCCACCCACGGCCCACTGACCTTGACGCACTCGCACGTTTGCGCGCCGTGCATGCCGATGGCGTGCAGACCGCTGGCAACAGTTGTGCGGTGGTCGACGGCGCGGCGGCAGCGTTGGTGGGACGCGCCTCGGACTGCACGCGCCCGGCCCTGGCCCGGTTGGTGGCCAGCGCAGTGGTCGGCGTGGACCCGGCGTTCATGGGCATCGGCCCGGCCCCGGCGATCCGCCTGTTGCTGCACCGCAGCGGGTTGCGCCTGGACGAAATCGGCCGCGTCGAGATCAACGAAGCCCAGGCCGCCCAAGTGCTCGCGGTGGCCCAGGAGCTGGAGCTGGACAGCGCCCGACTCAACGTCCTGGGCGGCTCACTTGCGCTGGGGCATCCCTTGGCTGCCAGCGGTCTGCGTCTGGTCATGACGCTGGCCCGGCAACTGCGCCGGCACAACCTGCGCTACGGCATTGCCGCCGCGTGCGTAGGCGGCGGGCAGGGCATGGCGCTGCTGATCGAGAACCCCGCCTGGCGCGCTTGAACACACGACTTTAATTCGATGAGGTGTCCCGATGTGGAGCTATGAGGCGCCCCTGCGCGATATGCAGTTTGTCCTCGAACATTGGCTGCAGGCGCCCGCTGCGTGGGCAGCCCTGGACCTGCCCCTGGCGATGCAAGTGCTGGAGGAGGCCGCCCGCTTCAGCCAGGGCGTGCTGGCGCCGCTGAACAGCAGCGGTGATCGTCAGGGCTGCCGCTGGCACGCGGGCCAGGTCAGCACCCCGGACGGGTTTGCCGAGGCGTATCAGGCTTACGTCGACGGTGGCTGGCCAGGGCTGGCGTGCGCCGAGGCAGCAGGCGGGCAGGGCTTGCCGCAGCTGCTGGACGCGGCCTTGCAAGAAATGCTCTATGCCAGCAACCACGCCTGGGCCATGTACACCGGTATCGCCCACGGCGCCTACCTGTGCCTCAAGACCCACGCCGCACCCTGGTTGCAGGCGCGCTACTTGCCGCGGATTGTCAGCGGCCAGGCCTTGCCCACCATGTGCCTGACCGAGCCCCAGGCCGGCAGCGACGTCGGTTTGCTGCGTTGTCGCGCCGAACCCCAGGCGGATGGCAGTTACCGCCTGAATGGCAGCAAGCTGTTTATTTCTGGCGGCGAGCATGACTTCACGCCCGATATCCTGCACCTGGTGTTGGCGCGCTTGCCGGATGCGCCGCCGGGCAGTCGCGGGATATCACTGTTCCTGGTGCCCAAGCGGTTGGACGATGGCCAGGCCAATGGCGTGCGTTGCGACGGCCTTGAACACAAGATGGGCATCAAGGGCAGCGCCACTTGTTCCCTGGTGTTCGAGGGCGCGCAGGGCTGGCTGATCGGTGATGCCAACCGCGGCCTCGCGGCGATGTTTGTGATGATGAATTCGGCGCGCCTGCACGTGGGTCTGCAAGGCCTGGGACATGCCGAAGCGGCGTGGCAGAACGCCCGGCAGTACGCCACTGAGCGCGTGCAGATGCGCGCACCGTCCAGGCCAGAAGAAGTGGCAGCCCAGGCGGCCGACCCGATCCGTTATCACCCGGCCATGCGCCGCGTGTTGCTGGAGCTGCGCACCACCAGCGAGGGCATGCGCGCCATTGGCTATTGGGCGGCGCACCTGCTGGATCAGGCCGACCCATTGGCGCAGTTGCTGACCCCTGTCATCAAGGCGTTTTTCACCGAGCAGGGTTTTCGCCAGGCCAGCAATGCCTTGCAGGTTTTCGGCGGTTACGGCTACGTCGCCGAGTTCGGCATTGAGCAAACCCTGCGCGACAGCCGTATCGCGATGATCTACGAGGGCAGCAATGAGATCCAGGCCAATGACCTGTTGCTGCGCAAGGTGCTGGGGGATGAAGGTCGCTCGTTCGGCCTGCTGCTGGACGAGTTGCGGGCCGAGGCCGCGCTGGGCGGCGAGCATGTCGAATGCGCGGCGTTCTGCCTGGCACTGGGCAGCCTGAGCGACGCTTTGGATGCGGTGGTGAGTGCCATCCGTGAGCATGCTCAGGAAGACAGCGAATACCCTTATCGCGCCGCGCCGGACTTCCTCCAGTTGTGTGGCGTTGCGCTGCTGGCGTTTGCCTGGGCGCGGGCCGCACGGGTGTCCAGGGCATTGCCCGAAGGAGATCCGGTGCGCGGCGCCAAGCTGCAAAGCGCCGGGTTCTTTTTTGATTACCTGCCATCGCGGCTGGCTCAGCACCTGGGCGCGATCGACGGCGCGCGAGCCGCGCTGGCGTTCGTCTGACGGCGGCAGGCGCTTGCGGTACTATGGCGGCCCACGAGTTCTGGAAGTTGCCTGGATGAGCAAGCCCGGTCAATTGGTGCTGGTTGCACTGCGCAAGATGATCGCCAGCGGGGAGTTGGCGGCAGGCGAGCGCCTGATGGAGATCCCCACGGCGCAACGTTTCGATGTGTCGCGCATGCCGGTGCGCATGGCGTTCCGCACCCTTGAACAGGAAGGGCTGCTGGTGCCGTTTGGCGGGCGCGGGTATCAGGTGCGCTCGGTCAGCCCCAGCGACATCGCCGGCGCGGTTGAAGTGCGCGGCGTGCTCGAAGGCCTGGCTGCACGTCAAACCGCCGAGCTGGGATTATCCAGCGAGGCACGCGCCGCGCTGGAGCGCTGCCTGGTCGAGGGCGATCAACTGTTCGAAAAAGGCTATGTGACCGAGGACGATCTTGAGGTCTATCACGACCTGAACATGCGTTTTCACCAAGTCATTGTCGAAGGCAGCCACAACCCCGCCATTGCCGACGCCCTGGCGCGCAATGACCATCTGCCATTCGCCTCGGTGACCGCGCTGGCGGTGGACCGCGAAGACATGGTTCGCGAATACCGGCGCTTCAACTATGCCCATATGCAACACCATTCGGTCTTCGACGCGCTGGTCAACCGCCAGGGTGCGCGAGCCGAAGCCATCATGCGCGAACATGCCAACGCGACCCTGCGCTACGCCGAGATTTTCAGCTCAGCCACCGCCGACGCGCGCATGAAGGTGATCCTGCCCGCGTCGTGACGCGGTTCAGATATCCAGCACCAGCAACGGCGTTTTCGCCCGCGAGCAGCAGGGCGTGAACTGGTCATTCAGGGCTTGCTCCTGCTCGGTGAGAAACAGGTCGCGGTGCTCCGGTATGCCTTCCAGCACGCGGGTCAGGCAGGTGCCACAAATCCCTTGTTCGCAGGACACGGCAATCTCGATGCCGTGGCTTTCCAGGACCTGCACCACGCTTTTGTCGGCGGGTATCTCGAAGACCTGGCCACTGCTGGCGACCTTCACCGAAAAACACCCGTCAGCGCTGCTTTCCACTGGCGCCGCCGAGAAGTATTCACGGTGCAGGCAGTCTTCCTGCCAGCCCTGGGCGCGGGCACTGTCGAGGATATGCTGCATAAAGCCGCCGGGGCCGCAGACGTACAGGTGCACAGTGGCCTCGGGGGCCGCCAATACCTGGGCGGCATCGAGCGCCGTGTCAGGCTGCTCATCAAAATGCAGGAACACCCGCTCGGCAAACGGCGACGCCTTGAGGCGCTGGACAAACGCCGCACGCTCACTGGCGCGGGCGCAGTAATGCAGTTCGAAATCGGCGCCTGTATGGGCCAGCCGCTCGGCCATGCACAGGATCGGGGTGATGCCGATGCCACCGGCAAACAGCAGGCTGCGCCGGGCGTCGTGGGCCAGGGGGAACAGGTTGCGCGGTTCGCTGATGGTCAGGCGGCTGCCTTCGTGGATCTGTTGATGCAGGCTGAGTGAACCGCCCCGGGAAGCCGGATCGTTGAGCACGCCGATCAGGTAGCGATGACGTTCCTCAGGGTGATTGCACAGGGAATATTGGCGGATCAACCCATCCGGCAGGTGCACATCGATGTGCGCGCCGGCACTGAAAGGGGGCAGCGGCGCGCCGTCGACGCGGGCCAGCTCATAGCTGCAGATGTCCTGGGCTTCAGTGCGCCGGGACGTCACCACGACCTCGATCATGTTGGCTCTCCGGCGCGTTCGCGAGCGATCAGTCGCTCCAGGATCTTGCGCGACTGCACACCGCCGGCGTCGATATTCAGCTTGAGCAGGTTGCGCGTCGGGTGGGCCAGCAGGTTCTGTTGCTGGCGTTCGAGCATCTCCAGGTCTTCGCTGAAAATCTTGCCCTGGCCTTCGCGGATGCTCGCGGTCAGCGCCTCATCCTTGGGGTTGAAGTTGCGCGCCATGCCCCAGAAGTACCAGATCGAGGTGTCGGTTTGCGGGGTGATGAAGTCCACCACGATGCTCGCGGCCTTGTGCTCGGGCGCGGCGTCGTAGCCGCCCTTGCCGGCATGGGCCACGCCGACTTCGATCAGCACGTGGCTGGGTGGGGTAAAGCGGCAGATCTGCCAGCGGTCCACCGGCACATCATCGGCCAGGTTGTTGCCGCGCAGGGCCATGCGCCAGAACGGCGGGGCCATGATGTTTTCCATGTGCCGGGCGGTCACCACTTCGTCACCGTTCACCGTGGTCACGGGCGGCGCCTCGTCGATTTCCTTCTGGCCGATGCTGGAAGCATGCACGTAGGTTTCGTGGGTCAGGTCCATCAGGTTGTCGATCATCAAGCGGTAGTCACACTGGATATCAAACAAGCCGCCGCCGTAGGCCCACTGGTCACTCTCGGCCCATTCCAGATGATGGATCAGTGCGGGGTCGGCCTGGGCCTGATCGCCGGGCCAGACCCAGATGAACCCATAGCGTTCCACCACGGCAAAGGTCTTGTTGCAGGGAAAGCCACGCACCCGCTGGCCGGGCATGTCGACGGTCTTGCCGTCGCCGCCCATCACCAGCCCGTGGTAACCGCAGACCAGGTTGCCGTTTTCGACATAGCCCAGCGAAAGCGGCGCGCCACGGTGGGGGCAGAAGTCCTCGACCGCGACCACGGCGCCTTCCTGACCACGATAAAACACCATCTTTTCGCCACAGATCTGTCGACCCAGGGGTTTGTGCGCAATTTCATCGGGGGTGCAGGCGACATACCACGTGTTCTTGGGGTACATGGTGACTCTCCAGGCTGAGCGTTATTTTTATTTAATGGATCCATTAAATTGTTCGCTGGTTGAAGAGTCAAGGCGTATCCGCTGTTTTGTTGGGCGATTATCGGTCGTTTTCTTTATTTGTGGATCCAGTAATTCGCGTTCAACGTTCGAGGCGCCGCGAGCGCCGGCTATCCGTTTTCGGCACAAATACGCCGCACAGCTTGAACGCGGAATGGAACTTGCGTGATTCCCGACCGTAAACCGTGCAACCGAGAAAGGTGGGGTCAATGAATAATAAAAATGGGCAGATGCCTGTGCCCGTACCGGGTGTCGGATCGGCATTACCTCTCCAGCGTTTCCTGACCCGTGACATCGATGAACATGCGCGCAACCTGGGGGGTTGGCACGTCAGCTACGACCAAGTCTCGCCGGGAGCCTTTGAAGGCGAACTGATCGAGTTCCGCTCGGGCTGGATGCAACTGGTGCGCGACCGCTCTAATCAGGCCTTGATCAAGAGCGGTGCGGCCTGGAACGGTGCGATCACCTTCAGCATTCCCTTGAGTGCCCACGGCCCGGTGTATTGCTCGGGGCATCCGATTTATGAGTCCAGCCTGTTGGTTGCCCGTGGCGATAATCTTCCTGAACTGCACACGCCCCAGCACCTGGATCTGCTCAGCGTGGCGATTGAAGAGCAGGCGCTGGAGCATGTCTTGCAACGCCAGGGCAGCCATTTTCGAATTACCGATCTTCCCAAGTGTTACCGCTTGGGCCAGTCGTCTGTGCAAGGTGAACTCGCGGCGTGGTTCGACGACCTGTCGGGCAGTGACCAGCGGCGTGAGGCGTTGCTGGGTCACGACTCGATCCGCCGTGGCCTGCGCGATGCGGTCATGCTGCACTTGCTCGAATTGATTGCGCCGGACGAGGCGCCGACGCTCACCCCCACGGCCCGTAAACGGATGGTTGATCGCGCTCGCGAATATGCCCTGAGTCACCTCGACGAGCCGTTGTCGATCCTCGACCTGTGCAACCACATCGGTGCCAGCCGGCGCAAACTTCAATACTGTTTCCAGGAAACCCTGGGGATCAATCCGGTGGCGTATTTGCGTGCGCTGCGCCTCAATGCAGTGCGTCGCGAACTGCGAATGAGCACGCAATCCCAGGGCGTACAGGACGTGGCCGCACGCTGGGGTTTCTGGCATTTGAGCCGGTTCTCCGGTGATTACCGCGCCATGTTTGGCGAAAGCCCGTCACAGACCCTGCGTCGCACGCAACTCTGCTGAAAACGGATAACCCGCCCACTGCGCTGCTGCCTAGGATGACCCACACCACTTGATGGGAGGGGCATTCGATGAGCAATAACAATAACGCACGCACCGCAGGCAAGATGCTGTTCACCCTGGGGCTGCTCGGCTGCTGCGCCGGCGTGCAGGCCACCGAGAACGGCGCGCCGACTACGGCGGTCGGGGTGTATGACTTTGGCGCGGGGATGATGCCGCCCGCCACGCCGTTCGGCACCCTGGGCCTGCGCACGGCGTTCTACTCGGCCAATGTGCAGAAAGACCGCAACGGCCGTTCTGTCGACAACCATTTCTCGCTGGACGTCTTGTCGATTGGCGTCGCCTACATGCGCATGACCGATCACACCATCCTGGGTGCCAATTATGGGTTTGGCGTGGTGGTGCCGTTTTTCAAGATGGACGCTTCGGTCAAGGTGCCGACGCCGATGGGGCCCTTGAGCCTGGAAGCCGACCCGTTTCGCTTGGCTGATGTGCAATTCTTGCCGGTGATCCTGCAATGGAACCTCTCGCCGAATCTGTTCATCAACACGCAATTGCAGATCCAGGCGCCGACCGGTGACTACGACAAGAACCGGCTGATTTCGCCCGGTCTCAATCACTGGACGTTCTCGCCGATCGTCAACGCCACCTACCTCAGCGACAGTGGCTTCGAGGTTTCCTCAAGCTTTGAAGTCGACGTCAACACGCGCAACCCCGCAACCGATTACAAAAACGGTGTCGAGTACCGCCACGAGTTTGCCGTGGGCCAGCATCTCGGGCCGTGGACGGTGGGGGTGGGCGGTTACTACTACCGCCAGTTCAGCGATGACGATGCGCCAGGGTTGCAATCGGGCAACCGGGCGCGGGTGCTGGCGGTCGGGCCGGCGGTGAGTTACTTCTCGCCGGGCCTGCCTCCGATCTGGCTGCATGCCTACAAGGAAACCGACGCACGCAACCGTGCCGAGGGTTACACCGTGGCGCTGCGTATTTCTCAGAGTTTCTAAGGGGCTGGTCATGAATCCATCACGTTCTGAGTGTGCAGCACCCCGGCAGGCCAGCGGTCGCCGCGAAGGGCTGGTGCTGATGCTCGGCAGCAGCCTGACCGTCATGGGCGCGGTCATGGTTGCGCCGATCCTGCCCAAGCTGGGGGCCACGTTTGGCCCGCTGGAACCCCGCGCCGACGTGCTGGTGCCGCTGGCGGTCACCGGCCCGGCGCTGGCGATTGCGCTGTGCGCGCCGTTGGCCGGGTGGCTGGCCGACCGGGTCGGGCGCAAGGCATTGCTGGTCATTGCGACCTTGTTGTATGCCGTGCTCGGCGCCTTGCCGGCACTGCTGGACAACTTGCAGGCCATCGTCGGTGTGCGCCTGTTGTTCGGCTGCGCCGAAGCGGCGGTGATGACCTGTTGCGCCACCTTGATTGCCGACTATTGGCACGGTGAGGAACGGCTGCGCTACATCAACCGGCAAGTGGTGACCATCGGCCTGGTGGGCTCGCTGTTCTTTGTGCTGGGTGGCGCGCTGGGCGAGCATTCCTGGCGCCTGCCGTTCCTGCTGTACCTGCTGCCATTGCTGCTGGTGCCGTTGATGATGAAGGTGCTGTGGGAGCCTCAAACCCGCCAGCAGTCTCTCGACGCGCCGGAGGAGGGCAGGGTTGCCGTGGTGCCCCTGGTGCTCGGTTACCTGTTGATTCTCAGCGGTATGGTCCTGAGTTTTATCGTGCCGATCCAGGCGCCGATTCTGCTGGTCGGCCTGGGCGTGACGTCGAGCACGCTGATCGGGCTGTCGGCGGGGTTGGGCCTGCTGGCGACCCTGGGCGGCTCGCTGGCCTGGCCACTGTTGCGTCGACGCATCGGGATCGCCGGTTGCAACGCGCTGTTGCTGACCTTGCTGGGGTCAGGGCTGTGGCTGCTGATGCGCGGGCAAAGCTACAACGCGGTGCTGGTGGCGGTGTTGATTCACGGCCTGGGCGCCGGGCTGCTGGTGCCCAACGTAATGGCGCCGGTGATGAATGCCCTGAGCGCCCGGACACGTGGACGCGGCCTGGGCGGGTTCACGTCTTGCCTGTATTTCGGCCAATTTGTCAGCCCGTTGGTGGTGGCGCTGCTGAGTGTCTACGCCGGCGACCTGCGCGCCTCCATCCAGTGGCTGGCACTGGCCAGTTTTGCCGCGGCATCGGTCTGGGCACTGGGAGGCTTTTATGCGCGACGCAAAGCGGTCCCCGGTGCCATCGGGCCAAGTCATTCGTAATCAAGAGGAGAGGAACATGCACATCCAGAATTTGTTGGACACCGAAGACGCCACCGGGCTGGCGGAGTGGGTCCGCCGTGGTGAGGTGCAACCCAGCGAGCTGCTTGAAGCCGTGATTGATCGTATTGAGCGGGTGGAGCCGCAGCTCAACGCGGTGGCCGAGCGTCTGTACGATTCTGCACGGGAAGCTGCACGCACTGCGCAGCCCGGCCAAGGCGTGTTCGCTGGCGTGCCGACCTTGATCAAGGACCTGTTTTCGCCGGTCAACGGCGCGGCGATGACCAATGGTTCCGTGGCGCTGGGCGGGTTCCGCGCCGACTTTGAAGGGGAAATCGTGACGCGTTTGCGCCGGGCCGGTTGTGTGATCGCCGGGACCAGTACTTCGCCCGAATTCGGCACGTCGTACTCCACCGAATCCACCCGCTTCGGCGCCACGCGCAACCCCTGGAACACCGGCCACAGCGCAGGCGGTTCCAGCGGTGGCGCGGCCGCGCTGGTGGCGGCGCGTGTGGTCCAGTTCGCCCACGGCAACGATGGCGGCGGTTCCTTGCGTGTACCGGCGTCCTGCTGTGGGGTGTTCGGCCTCAAGCCGAGTCGCGGATTATTGCCGTCAGGGCCGATGGTCGGCGAAGGCTGGGCCGGCATGGGCACGCCCCATGGGATCACCCTGTCGGTGCGTGACAGCGCCGCCTTGCTGGATGCAACGGCCGGGATCGACCTCGGTGCGCCCTATGCGGCACCGGTGCAGGCGCAGCCCTATGTCTTGGCGTTGCAACGTGACCCGCGACCGCTGCGCATTGCGCTGGTGGAGCAGCTCGGACCTTGGCCGACCTCCAGCGAAGCGCTGGCATCGGTGCAGGAGGCTGCCAGGCTATGCCAATCCCTGGGCCATCGGGTTGAGCCGGTGACATTACCGGTGGCACTGCCGGAATTTCTCGATCAGGTCTTCACCATCATCGGCGCCAGTACACGTCACTATCTCGACGTGCTGGGCCAGATGCGCGGTGTTGCGGTGCAGCCCGAGGAGCTTGAAGCGCGCACCCGGATCATCTTGCGCAGCAAGGGCGATGTCAGCGGTGCTGAATATGCCGGTGCCGTGGAGTGGATACACGCGCTGGGACGGCAGTTGGCGGTGTTCATGCAGGATTACGATGTGATCCTCACGCCGACCCTGGCCCGCGCGCCGGCACCGATTGGTGAGTTGGATCTGCAGGACGACCGCCTGAGCCTCGATGAACTGATCGAGCGGTTCCACAGCTACTCGCCCTTCACCGCGTTGTTCAATGCCAGCGGGCAACCGGCAATGTCCGTGCCGTTGTATTGGAGCGCCGCCGGCCTGCCGATGGGCGCCCACTTCGCCGGGCGTTTTGGTGAGGAAGCCACGCTCTTTGCCCTGGCCGCGCAGTTGGAACGTGCCCAGCCCTGGCGCGGGCGGATACCGCCGGTCAATGCCTGCGGCGTGCCTGCTTTGGCGGCGTACTCAACACGCAGCTGAGGTTACTGGAGTGGCCCCACGACGAGCCGGTAGCGTTCCTCGCCCTGCAATGTCCTGCGAGTCAGGTTGATCTCCAGGCCGATGGGATCTTCCTTGCGGTTGCCGGCGAGCTGGCGCCAGCCTTGGCCCGGCTCCCAGACACGCACTTGCAGGTCGCTGACGGAGGACAGCACCGCTACCGCTTTTTTCGGCGCCGGCAACGGGTATCGATCCCTGGTCACGGAGGTGGCGCGGTACAGCGTGTCACCGTCCAACCACCAGCGCACGCGCTGCAAACCGATCTCGGGTGACGCTGCGCTGCGGATGATGTTCAACTGGAAGTCCTGATTGTCGGCGCTGCGAAGGCTGATGGCGGCGGGGCCTTCGGGCTGCTCGTCAGGGGTCAGGGCTGGGGTTCTCAGTTCCACGCTGGCGCGCAGGGCCAGGTCGCGGTCCAACTGGTTCAAGGTGCGTAACAGCGCCTCGGTCTGTTCGGTGCTGGCCTGCAGATGGCTGTCGGCGCGGCTCACGCTGTCGAGGCCGCGCCAGGCAATCAGGCTGACAATGGCCATCAGCATGATCGCCACCATCACTTCGATCAGGGTGAAGCCGCGCTGGTCGGTTTTCATGGTTCACTCGCCACCCGTAGTTGGCCGGTGGCCGTGCGTTGCACGGTGAGGCGGTGCTGGCCGTCCGAGAGTTGCAACTGCAAGGGCGTGGCGAACCATTCGGCATTCAGCACCACCGGTTGTCTGGGCATGACACGTACCGTCATGGACGGTGTTTCCCAGGGGCGGGGACGCAGTTGCGGGTCGTTCATGAAGTGATCCAGGCCTGGGCCGGTGTCGTTACGACGGCTCAAACGAAAGCCCTTGGCGTCTGCGCGCCAGGTGATGGGACGGCCATCGGCGCGGGCTTCGGCCTGGGCGATTTGCAGGGTCTGGACCAGGCGGTTGGCGTCCTTGCGCAGCATCTGCAACGGGTCGGGTTTGATGCTCAGGCTGATCGCCGCGCTGGCAATGCCGACGATCACCAGCACCACCATCAGTTCGATCAGGGTGAAGCCGTGTTGGTTGTGCTTGCTCATCACGCAACGCTCCTTCGTTGTGACGCTCTCCTGTAGACTGCCCGGCTGGACAACAAGGAGGTTGTATCTTGGTTAATTTCTTTGCTTTATCGGCGCCGCGCCTGTTGCAGGCCGGGGCGTTGGTCACGGCGCTCGCCGGTGTGCTGGTCTGGTCTTCGGTGTTGCTGACACCGGCCGAGTCCCAGGTGCCGCAGGTCGCGCCACAGGTGTTGGCCGCACGCCCTGATACGTCGGCATTGCAGTGGTTTTCCAGCCAGCCGGCGGCGGTGGATATCAAGGTCTCCGGGTTGATGGCCGGGGCGCGGGGTGCGGTCGCTATTCTGAGCCTGAACGATGGCCCGCCGCGCAGTTTTCTGGTGGGTGAGTCGTTGGCCCAAGGTGTGCGCCTGGCCGCGATCGAAGGCGATGCCGTGGTGATCGAGCGTGGTGCGCAGCCCCAGCGCATCAAGGTCAGCACGTTGCCGGACGCGGTGGTGCTGCCGCGATTGACCCAACCCTGAGCAGGCTCATTCGTGTGTGCCTGATGGTGGGTTGAGCAGCGTTTCCAGGCGCGCCAACGGCGGTGCCTCGCCCTTGCGCTGCGACACCAGCACGGTGACGCGCATCAGGCGTCCTTCGGCGCTGGGAGTGATGCGTTGTTCGCAGCGCAACTGCAACGCTCCCTGGTCACACTCGAACGCCTTGCGTCCGGTGGGCAGTCGCGCCTCCAGGCGCAGTTCGGCGAGCCTGCTCTGTGCCGACAGCAGCGCCATCGAACGGTCGCGCAGCAACCCATTGCTTTGGGTCATCAAGCCCGCCACGCGCACCGCCGCCGCCATCGCCACGGCAATGATCGCCAAGGCGACGAGCACCTCGATCAACGTAAAACCTTGCTCCTTGCGCGACAGCTCCATGGGTCACTCGTGGTGTAAAAACACGCCGCAGAATAGCACTCGCAGAGCCGTCGGCAGTGGCCAATTATTTTTGCTATCCAGATAGTTAGTTTTGTTACACTGCGCGCCGAATTAGGATCAAGCCAAGGATGGTGGATATGGATTTCGCACGCAGCAAGGGTGGGCCTCGCGCCCGCCGCGCCCAGCAAGGTTTCACCCTGATCGAGATCATGGTGGTGGTGGTCATCCTCGGCATTCTGGCCGCGATTGTCGTGCCTAAAGTGCTTGACCGCCCAGACCAGGCCAGGGCGATTGCGGCGAAGCAAGATGTCGCTGGCCTGATGCAGGCACTCAAGCTGTATCGCCTCGACCACGGCACCTATCCCAGCATGAACCAGGGCCTCAAGGTGCTGGTCGAGCGCCCCGCAGATGCCAAAAATACCAACTGGCGTTCCTATCTGGAGCGCCTGCCCAACGACCCGTGGGGCCGTCCTTACCATTACCTGAATCCTGGCGCGAACGGCGAAGTCGATATCTTCTCCCTCGGCGCCGATGGCCAGCCTGACGGCGACGGTGTGAATGCCGATATCGGATCCTGGCAGCTCTAAGCGCCGCCATGAAACCGCCGTCGCCCACCGTGGCGAAACAGCGTGGCATGGCGATTATCAGCGCTTTGCTGATCACGGCCGTGGTTGCGGTGATCGCCGCTGGCATGCTCACACGCCAGAGTGTGTTTACCCGTTCACTTGAGGCCGAGCAGGCCCGTGTGCAGGGCAGCGCCTTGCTGCTCGGTGGCCTGGAAGTCAGCCGGCAATTGCTCCGGGACGCCCGTGCGCAGGATGTGCTGACCCGGCTCGACCAGCCCTGGGCGCGCCCGATCCGTACCGCGCAGGACGGCGAATTCGAAGGCCGTCTTGAAGACCTGCAAGGCAAGTTCAATCTGCGCAATTTGGTCGTCCGCGAGCAGGTGGATCTCGGGCAGATGCGCAGTTTCGAGCGGCTATGCGCAATGATCGGTGTCGATGCGCGTCTGGCCCAGCGCATCAGCCAACGTGTCATCGCGGGCTATCCACGCAAACCGGTTGCGTCGGCATCAGGCCTGCCGGGGCCAGCGTTACCCGCCACCCAGCCGATGCTGCGCAGCCTTGACCAATTGCGCGGTATCGAAGGCCTCGACGAGCCGCTGTTGGCCCGGTTGGAGCAATACGTCAGCATTATTCCGGTGACTACCTGGGTCAACAGCAACACGGCCAGTGCCGAGGTCCTCGCGGCCGTCGTGCCGGGGTTGTCGCTGGCCCAGGCCGGCCAGTTGGTGGCGGGGCGCGACAGAGGCCAGTGGTTTATCAATCGCGGCGATTTCGTCAACCGCGTGCAATTGCCCAAACTCAACGTGGATGAACTTGATGTGGGGATCACCAGTGAGTGGTTCCTGCTCCACGGGCAGGCCCGTCGCAACCAGCGCCGTGTTCAGTTGGACGCGCTGCTGTATCGCCCGGAAGACGCGATGCCCAGGGTCATCTGGTCGAGGCTCGGCGTATGACGCGCCTGCGCATTGCCTTACCGCCATTGGATGGCTTGACGTCACACAGCGAGCTTGAGTTCGCGCAACTGGACCGCAACGGCAGCATCCGCCACATCGCCAGCAGCACCCTGGAACGCTTGGGGCAAACCTTCAAGGCTCACACCGTCGAGTGTTTCCTTCACCCCACCGACAGCATCCTCACCCGTATTGACTTGCCACCTCTTTCTGCGGCACGCACCGCTGCGGCTGTCACCTGTGCTGCGCAGGCGCTGATTCTGGGGCGCAGCGAGCAGATGCATGTGGCACACAGCACTCGGGACAGCGCGGGGCAGGTGCATTTGGGCTGGCTGCCCAAGGCCGCCTTGGATCGGGTCGGCCAGTTGCTCGGCCTGCATCAACTGAAGCTTCGCGGCCTGTACCCGGCACCTTACCGGTTGCCTGTGCCGCCGGCAGGGCAGGTCAGTACGTGCGTGGTGGACGGCCAGTTACTGCTGCGTTTCACCCAAGCCCACGCGGCGGTGGAACCGTTGGCCGAGGACCGTCTGCAGGCGCTCGCGGCTGCGGGGGAAACGCTGCTGTGGCCCGTGGATCAGCAGTGCTGGAGCGGCGCCACGCCGGGTTGGAGTTTGCACGCAGGCATCGGCAAGGGCGCTGCACCGGCAGCCGGCTGGGGCAGGGCAGCGGCTTGTTGTGCGCTGGCCGTCGGCGTCTGGGTCGTCGGGCTGAACCTTTACGCCGCCCGTGAAATCGCCCAGGGGCAACAGCTCAAACAGCAGATGAACCAGCGCATGAAGCAAGCATTTCCAGAGCTGCCGGTGATCCTCAATCCCCTGCAACAGGCCCGTCAGCAATTGGCGGCCCGGCAAGGGGGCGGGGCAGCGCAGGCCCATCATGATTTTGCGTACCTGGTAAAACACGCCGCCAGTGCGTTGCCGTCCATGGTCGGCAGCGTCCAGGCGTTGACGTTCGGCCAGCGCCAGTTGCAGGTGCAGATGACGGCCGAGGCGCCTCCCGCCGCAGACAGCACGGTGCACGCCGCATTGAGCCAGGCGGGACTCTCTGCCAGCCGCGAAGAACGCGTATGGACGCTCACCGCGCTGGCCGAGCCCGCTGAGCCTGATGCCAGCCAGGAAAACAACGATGAATAGCCAGAGGCTGGTGGCGTTGCGAGGGCGTTGGAACACATTGGCCCCCCGCGAAAAAATCATGCTCAGTGGCGCGACGGTGTTTCTCGCCAGCCTGCTGGTCTGGGCCTCATTGATCCAACCCCCCCTCAGGCAGCTCGACTACTGGCAGGTCGAAACCCCGAAACTGCGTTCCCAGAGTCAGGCGCTGGAACTGTTGCTGCGCGAGGTCGCCCCGCCTGCCGGGCTGAACCTTGCGCACGCCTTGGCGCAATCCCTGGATAGCGGCGGATTGGCTGGGCACTACCGCTTGCAGGCCCAGGATGGGGGCTGGCAACTGACACTGGACGCTGCGCCCGCCGATGCGGTGATCGGCTGGTTATTGAGTTACCCAAACCAATTTTCCCTGGACGTGGTCGAGGCGTATTTGCAGCGTGCAGGCGAAGCCACGCCCGACAACACGGCAGGCACTCTCTCAGGAACCGTCCGCATGGATCAGATGCAGGTCGCTAAGGAAGCTTCATGAAGTGGTCAGGTTCCCATTATGTAAGGACGGCGGCGCCGTTTATGTTGCTGGCGCTGGGTGCCTGCAGCGTGCATCCCAGCGTTGATTCGCCGTTGGACAGTGAACTCGGCGTGCCCCTGGCCGTCACCCCGCGCAGCGGTGACGCGCTCGTGGACAGGCAACGTGCGCAGGTGCAAATCGAACGGCAGGTGCGGCCGCTGCACAAGGTCGCCAGCCCTGCGCGCAGCAGCGGCGCGGGTCGTAACGGCACGGTATCGAGCACACCGTTGGGTGATCAGCCGGTCACCCTGAATTTCGTCGAGGCCGACATTCAGGCCGTGGTGCGGGCATTGTCCCGCGCCACCGGGCAGCAGTTCCTGGTGGATCCACGTGTTAAGGGCAGCCTTACGCTGGTTTCCGAAGGGCAGGTGCCGGCGCATCAGGCGTACGACATGCTGCTGGCGGCGCTGCGCATGCAGGGGTTCAGCGTGGTGGACGTGGGGGGTGTCGCGCAAGTGGTGCCCGAAGCTGATGCCAAGCTACTGGGCGGGCCGATCTACAGTGCCGACAAACCTGGCGGCAATGGCATGCTCACGCGCACGTTCCGCCTGCACTACGAAAACGCGGTGAACCTGATCCCGGTGCTGCGCCCGATTGTGTCGCCGAACAACCCGATCAACGCCTATCCGGGCAACAACACCATCGTGGTCACCGACTACGCCGAGAACCTCACGCGGGTGGCGCAGTTGATCGAAGGCATCGACACGCCGAGTGCTATCGATACCGATGTGGTGCAGGTTCAGAACGGCATCGCCGTGGACATCGCCGAGATGGTTGCGCAACTGCTGGAGCAGGCCGGCGGCGACCCGACGCAGAAAATCACGGTGGTGGGCGATCCCCGCTCCAACGCCATCGTGATCCGCGCCGGCAGCCCCGAGCGGACCGAGCTGGCACGCAATCTGATCTATAAGCTCGATAACGCCCAGGCCAACCCGAGTAATTTTCATGTGGTGTACCTGCGCAATGCCCAGGCGGCAAAACTGGCGCAGACCCTGCGCGGTTTGCTGACCGGCGAGAGCGACAGCGGCAGTGGTGATAATGCGCGGTCGGTCCTCAGCACGATGGGCGCCAGTACCACGGGCAGCCAGACCGGGCAGAGCAGCAGCCAAAGTACCACCAGCACCGGTGAATCGGCGCAGACAACCAGCAACTCGACCAGTCAGGCCGGTGCGCAACAGCCCGAGCAAAACGTTGCGTTCAGTGCCGGTGGCGTCACCCTCCAGGCTGACTCGACCACCAACACCCTGCTGATTTCCGCCCCGGAACCGTTGTACCGCAACCTGCGCGAAGTGATCGACATGCTCGACCAGCGCCGCGCCCAGGTGGTGATCGAAAGCCTCATCGTTGAAGTGGGTGAGGACGACGCCAATGAGTTCGGCGTGCAGTGGCAAAGCGGCGACCTGGCCGGCAAAGGTGTGATCGGTGGCGCCAACCTGGGCGGCACGGGGTTTAACCTCAATGGCAAGACCAGCGTTGACGTGCTGCCCGGCGGGCTCAGCCTGGGCTTTATCAATGGCACGGTGGATGTGCCCGGCATTGGCAAGGTCATGGACCTCAAGGTGTTGGCCCGTGCGCTCAAAAGCAAAGGCGGCACCAACGTGCTGTCGACGCCCAACTTGCTGACGCTGGATAACGAGGCCGCGAGTATTTTTGTGGGCCAGACCATTCCATTCGTGAGTGGCAGCTACGTGACGGGCGGCGGCGGTACCAGCAACAACCCGTTCCAGACCGTCACCCGCGAAGAGGTCGGTTTGAAGCTGAATGTGCGGCCGCAGATATCCGAGGGCGGCACGGTCAAGCTGGATATCTACCAGGAAGTCAGCAGCATCGATGAACGCGCCTCCAGCAGCGCGGCCTCGGCGGGTATCGTCACCAATAAGCGCGCTATCGACACCAGTATTCTGCTCGACGATGGGCAGATCATGGTCCTGGGTGGCTTGCTGCAGGATGGGTACAGCCAGAGCAATGAAGCGGTGCCGTGGCTGTCGAGCATTCCGGGGCTGGGGGCGTTGTTTCGCAATGAGCGGCGGGCGGTGAACAAGACCAACCTGATGGTGTTCTTGCGGCCTTACATCATCCGTGACAGTGGGGCGGGGCGGGCGATTACGTTGAATCGCTATGACTATATGCGCCGGGCTCAAGGTGGGCTGCAGCCGGAGCATAGTTGGGCGATGCCGGATGTGCAGGCGCCGCAGTTGCCTTCGGTGGAGAAGGCGATTCCGGCAGGGACACGGCCATGAGCCTGCTGTGCGCAGGATTAAATGTGGGAGGGGGCTTGCCCCCGATTAGGGTGTGTCAGTCACATATGAATCAACTGACCCACCGCTATCGGGGGCAAGCCCCCTCCCACATTTGGACTGTGTACTCCAGTGGGAGAGGGGTATGAGCCTGCTGCCCTACGCCTGGGCCAAATCCCAGCGTATCCTCCTGCGCCCCGGCGACGAAGGCATGCTGCTCACCGTCTGCCCTTCAACCCCCGGCTGGTCCATCAGTGAAGTCCAGCGCCAGTTTGGCGAGTCGCCGATTGAGCAGGTACGCGACGACGAACTCGACGGCCTGCTCGCCAGCGCTTATGCCGACACGGGCAGCGCCGCCGCTGTGGTCGGTGCTGCCGAGAACGAGGTGGACCTCGACCGTCTGATGCAGGACATGCCCGAAATCACCGATCTGCTCGACACCCAGGACGGTGCGCCGGTGATCCGCATGATCAACGCCTTGCTCACCCAGGCCGCCCGCGATGAGGCCAGTGATATCCACATCGAACCCTACGAAACCCATTCCGTGGTGCGCTATCGCGTCGACGGCACGCTGCGCGATGTGGTGTCGCCGCGCAAAGCGCTGCACGGTGCGTTGGTGTCGCGGATCAAGATCATGGCCCAGCTCGATATCGCCGAAAAACGCCTGCCCCAGGATGGGCGTATCGCCTTGCGGGTGGCCGGGCGGCCGATTGATATTCGGGTGTCGACGGTGCCCACCGGGCATGGCGAGCGGGTGGTGATGCGCCTGCTCGACAAGCAGGCCGGGCGTTTGCAGTTGGAAACCCTGGGCATGGAAGCGCAGTTGCTGGCGCGCCTCGATACGTTGATCCGCCAGCCCCACGGCATCGTGCTGGTCACCGGGCCCACTGGCAGTGGCAAGACCACCAGCCTCTACGCGGCGTTGGCGCGGTTGGATGCGAGCACCAGCAATATCCTCACCGTGGAAGACCCGGTGGAATATGACTTGCCGGGCATCAGCCAGATCCAGGTCAACGCCAAGATCAACATGACCTTCGCGCTGGCATTGCGGGCGATCCTGCGCCAGGACCCGGATATCATCATGATCGGTGAAATCCGCGACCTGGAAACCGCGCAGATCGCCGTGCAGGCCTCGCTTACCGGGCACTTGGTGCTGGCCACCTTGCACACCAATGACGCGGTGTCGGCGGTCAATCGCTTGATCGATATGGGGGTCGAGCCGTTCTTGCTGGCGTCGTCATTGCTGGGAGTGTTGGCCCAGCGGTTGGTGCGGCGCCTGTGCCCCCATTGCAAGCAGGAAGACCCGGCCGCGCCGGGCACCTGGCGTCCGGTGGGATGTTCACATTGCAACCAGGTCGGTTACAGCGGCCGCACCGGTATCCATGAGTTGTTCTGCATTGACGATGACATTCGCACGCTGATCCATCAGGGCGCCGGTGAACAGGCAATTAAAGCCGCAGCGCGCAACGCCGGCATGTTCAGCATGCGTGAAGACGGCGAGCGTTGGGTCAGCAGTGGCGTGACCGCGCCTGAAGAAGTGCTTCGCGTGACACGGGACGCCTGATGAACCGCTACCGTTTTGAGGCCGCCGACGCCACGGGCAAGGTTGAGACCGGGCACCTGGAGGCCGACAGCCAGCGCGAGGCATTCAGCCTTTTGCACCGGCGCGGTTTGACCGCCTTGCAAGTACAGCTTGAGAACAGTGAGCCTGGGCGCGGGGGGATGTTCAGCGCCAAGCTGTCCGACAACGACCTGGCCTGGGCCACCCGACAGTTGGCCAGCCTGCTCAGCGCCAGCCTGCCGTTGGAGGCAGCGTTGAGTGCCACGGTGGAACAGGCCGAGCGCAAGCACATCGTCCAGGCCCTGAGTGCGGTGCGTGCCGATGTGCGCGGTGGCATGCGCCTGGCCGATGCCTTGGCCGCACGGCCACGGGACTTTCCAGAGATTTACCGGGCGCTGATTGCGGCCGGGGAAGAGTCCGGTGACCTCGCCCAGGTCATGGAGCGGCTGGCCGATTACATCGAAGAGCGTAACAACCTGCGCAGTAAAATCCTCACCGCGTTCATCTATCCGGGGGTCGTCGGGCTGGTGTCGATTGCTATCGTGATCTTCCTGCTCAGCTACGTGGTGCCGCAGGTGGTCAGCGCATTTTCCCAGGCGCGCCAAGACTTGCCCGGATTGACCTTGGTCATGCTCAACGCCAGTGATTTCATTCGCGGGTGGGGGTGGCTGTGTTTCAGCGCGTTGGTGGCAGGGTTATGGGGCTGGCGGGTGTACCTGCGCAACTCCGTGGCGCGTTTGCGCTGGCATCGTCGGGTATTGCGCCTGCCGTTGATCGGGCGCTTTGTGCTGGGGCTCAATACCGCGCGGTTTGCGTCGACCCTGGCGATTCTCGGCGGCGCCGGGGTGCCGTTGCTGCGTGCGTTGGAAGCTGCGCGCCAGACCCTGTCCAACGATTGCCTGAGCCAAAGTGTCAACGAGGCCACTGCCAAAGTGCGTGAAGGCGTCAGCCTGGCCACGGCGCTGGCGGTGGAGAAAGTGTTCCCGCCACTGCTGATCCACCTGATCGCCAGCGGCGAAAAAACCGGCTCGCTGCCGCCGATGCTGGATCGTGCAGCGCAAACGCTGTCTCGCGATATCGAGCGCCGGGCGATGGGCATGACCGCACTGCTTGAACCCCTGATGATCGTGGTGATGGGCGCGGTGGTGCTGGTGATCGTGCTGGCGGTGTTGTTGCCGATCATCGAGATCAACCAATTGGTGCAGTAGGCGCGCGCACAAAAAAGCCCTCGTCACCGAGGGCTTTCCTTTCACTGATGTTGCACCGTCACTTAGAGCTTACCGGCGCCGGCCTTGGCCTTGACGTCGGCGGCGACCTTGTCGGCAGCCAGTGGGGTGTAGCTGTAAGGCGGGGTCCAGCCGATGCTCGAACTCCATGAGCAGCTCAGGGCACTGCCGTTGAGGGTCGAGCCGCTGTCGCGGTAGACACTGCCACCGTAATCGCCGGCGATCTTGTCGCAACCGCTGATACCACTGATCTCGAAGGCGTTACGCTCGGAGAAGATCTTCGAGTTCTTGCCCACGCCATGGGCGTACGAGAACGGGTAGACCTTATGGCTGGTGCTGCCCACGTGGTAGTTGTTGTACAGATGCACTTGGCCGAAACGCACGCGCGGTGCACGGGCCGAGATGTTTTCGAACAGCGTGTTGTGGATGGTGACCTTGAGCTTGCCGTCATCGGTGGTGCGTGAATCGCTGGAACCGATCAGGTTGTTCTTCTCGTGGGACTTGAACGCCGAATACGAAATGGTCACGTAGTTGGCGCCGTTCTTGACGTCCAGCGCACCGTCGTGATGCTGCTTCGGACGGCCATTGGCGCTGCCATTCTGGTCATCGGTGCGGCGGCCGTCGGTGAAGGTCACGTGATCGACCCACACGTTGTTGGCGCCTTCGATGGTCAGGCCGTCGTACTCGGAGTTCCAGTTGCCCGCGCTGCCATCGTCCTTGTCCCAGATCGGCTCAGGGTCCCAAGGGTTTTCGATGGTGATGTTGCGGATGATGACGTCGTTTTCCTTGGCATAGAAGAAACCCTCGCGGATTTCGGCATTGC
Source organism: Pseudomonas arvensis (assembly GCF_056688935.1). NCBI lineage: Bacteria > Pseudomonadati > Pseudomonadota > Gammaproteobacteria > Pseudomonadales > Pseudomonadaceae > Pseudomonas > Pseudomonas arvensis. The sequence goes on from NZ_CP162038.1 coordinate 2,181,202, forward strand.
TGGTGGTGCCGACGATGGTGGTTTTACCGGGAATATCCAGGCGACCACGTACTTTCATATCGGCAGTCGTCGTATAAGCTTTGCCTTCGCTGATGTCGATGATGCCGGTGATTTTGATGATGCGGCCGTTGGCGCCGACCGAAGCCTTCAGTGCGGTTTTCAGTTCGGCGGCGTTTTTTGCCGTGTAGATGTTATTCGCTGCTGCACGGGAACCACCCTTGGTCCCGCCGTTCTGAGTGGCCCAGCCAGTCGTGGCCGAATCCAGCCAAATGTCCGCTGCGTGGGCTGGAACGCTGGAAAACAGCAGGGCGCCGACAACAGCGCTGGCCAGTTTGCAGGCAGTGAAAGTTGAGGGTTTTGTCATGAGTAATCAGATCCTTGATTAACTTGAGTAGTTGAACGCGCACAGGCATGCGCGTTTCTCGAGCGGACGTCCTTGCCACTGGTGCAGCGAATCGAACGTCCGCTGCATGAGAAATACTATCATGTGATTTGAATGTTGTCGTACCACTGATTGCGTAATGATGTGTTTTCTTTCGCAAATGGCGAGGTGCGGTTGGCGATGGGTCGTTTACAAGGCCCAGCCGCCTCAATGCCCCTTGTCACTCAGCGGCAAACCGGTGTCTTTTGATCCGGTACATATCACTGTCGGCATGGCTGAGCAGGGTATCGGCGTCTTCTCCGTCCGCCGGATAGATCGCCACGCCGATACTGCAGGACGGCATCTTTACCCCACCAAACTCAGCGCCCAGCGGCTCGGCCATGACCGCGAGGATCTGCGCCACCTTTGCGCCAATCGCCTCCCGCGACGGCGCATCCGCCAACAGCACGGTGAATTCATCCCCGCCCATCCGGGCCACCAGGTCGCTCTCGCGCACGCAGCGTTCCAACCGGCGGGCAATCACACACAGCACGCGGTCGCCCATGGCATGGCCATACACGTCATTGATGCCCTTGAAGTCATTGATGTCCAGAAACAGCAGTGCCAGGGAACTGTTGTGAGACCGTGCAACGAGCAGGGCGCCGTCCAGTCGATCATTGAACAGCGACCGGTTGGTCAGCGCCGTCAGCGGATCATGATGGGCAAGGAAGCGTAATTCTTCTTCGGCCTGGGTAAGCGCCGTCACGTCCCTTGCGACCCCGATCCGCGCGCCGACTTCCTGGGACCAGAACGCCGCCCACAGGATGTGCACGACACTGCCATCCTTGCGGATATAGCGGTTGCGAAAGTCGACATGGGGTTTGCCATTCATGACCCGGACAATCGAGGCCCGCGTACGTGCCAGGTCTTCCGGGTGCATGTACCGGGTGATCAGCGTGCCCGTCAGCTCTTCGGCACGGTAGCCGAGCAGGGCTTCGCAGGCGTCGCTTACGAAGACAATCTGGTTATCACTGTCGACGACAAACACCGTATCCAGCATCAGGTGGATCAGTTTGGGGTACAGCGCTTGCAGGTCTACGGGCATGGGGCATCGGGCGTCCGGTTCATATCGGCCGATCATAGCCCGATCATGGAGGGACGCGGCGAGCAATTCTGCACATTTTTGATGGCCGGTGCAGTGGTCGAGGCAGGTGGAGTCAGGCCCGGACATGCTTGACTCTGTCCCATGGGACACCTTGTATGCTTTTTCCAGGCGCGCGTTGTTTGATAGCCAGAACCGTAAAGGCCGTCACAAGGAAACCGAAAAATCTCGCGGTTGGGTTCAGTAGCGAATCATCACCGATTTCAGCTCGGTGTAATCCTCAATGAATGCGCTGCCGAACTCCCGGCCTATCCCCGAGGATTTATTGCCGCCAAACGGCACCGCCGGGTCCAGCATGGTGTGCATGTTTACCCACACCGTGCCGGCTTCGATGGCGGGCACCATGCGCAGGGCCTTGCCCAGGTCATTGGTCCAGAGGCTGGCGCTCAAGCCGTAAGGCGTGTTGTTCATCAAGGCCAGCAGCTCTTCTTCGGTGTCGTAGGGGAAGAATGTGGCGATAGGGCCGAAGGTCTCCTCGTTGAGCAAGGTGTCGTTGACGGTGTTGGCGAGGATGATCGTCGGCTCGACGTAGCAGCCCGGACGGTCGATCAGGTTGCCGCCGTGAATGATGGTGTTGTTTTCGGCGCGGGCCTTGGCGAAAAACTCGCCGAGCTTGAGTTGATGCTGGCGGTTGGTGACCGGACCGAATTCGGTGCGCTCATCCAGGGGCGAACCGATGTTCAGGCTGCTCAGGCGTTTGGCCAGTGAGTCCATGACCGCTTCGATCTGTGAACGATGCACAAAGAAGCGCTCGGCGGCGGCGCAGATCTGCCCGGAATGCAGGAAACCCGCCTCTATGATGCCGTTGACGGCCTTGTCCAGATCCACATCGCGCAGGAATCCGGCCGAGTTTTTGCCGCCCAGTTCCAGGGTGGTGCGGGTCAGTCCGGCGCCCATGGCGCTCTGGCCCACGGCGATTCCGGTCGGTACGGAGCCGGTGAATGACACTTTGTTGGTGCCAGGGTGTTCGATCAGGGCTTTGCCCACCAGGCCGCCACCGGTCAATACGTTCAGCACACCGGCAGGCAGGCCGGCGTCAATCGCCAGTTCGGCAATGCGCAGGATGGTCAGCGGCGTGAACTCGCTGGGCTTGATGATGATGCTGCAACCGGTCACCAGCGCCGAGGCGAGCTTCCAGATGGCGATCATGGTCGAAAAATTCCACGGCACGATGCCGACCACCACCCCGACCGGCTCACGCAGGGTGAACGCGGTGTAGCGCTCGCCAGCGAAGGAGGGCAGCGACGGGATGATGGTCTGGCCGCTGATTTTGGTGGCCCAGCCGGCGTAGTAACGCAAAAAATGCGCGGCCTGATCGACTTCGAATGCGCGGGAAATCTGGATGATCTTGCCCGATTGGCAGGTTTCGATCTGCGCCAGTTCTTCGCGGTGTTGCTCCAGCAGGTCGGCCAGTTTGAGCAGCACATTGCCGCGCACGGCCGGTGCCACCTGGGACCACTGCTTGAAGCCACGCCGTGCCGAATCTACAGCCGCATCGACATCGGCCGGGTCGGCGTCGGCGACCTGGGCGATGACCTGGCCGGTGGCCGGGTTGATCACGTCCAGCGTGCGGCTGGAGTGGCTTTGCACAGAGCCACCGTCGATAAACAGCGCGTGGTGTCGAGCGAGGAAGGCGTCGACCTGAGGCAGCAGTGAAATATCGCTCATGGGGTTTTCCTGATCGCGAACAAAGAAAGCCCCGAGGTTAATCCTCACGGGAGTGTCCGGCTTGACTGTGCCTGCCGAGCGCTATGTCTGTGGCTGCCAGCCCTATGAAAAGTACAATCTTGACTCTGGAAGGTGCATGTTCGGCCAGCAACCCGCGCTCCATACTGGCCCTGCATCCGGCGCCACGCCTCGCTTCATGGGGTTGCCCGGACATCCAATAATAAGCAGGGCCATCCATGAAAAAGCCAAACCCGCTCCTCGAAGACCTCAAGTCCGTATTGCCGACCATCGCCGCCAATGCCTTCCAGGCCGAGCAGGACCGCAAGGTGCCTGCCGAGAACATTGCGCTGCTCAAAGGCATCGGCCTGCACCGTGCATTCCAGCCCAAGGCGTTCGGTGGCATGGAGTTGTCGCTGCCACAGTTTGCCGACTGTATTGCGTTGCTCGCCGGAGCCTGCGCCAGCACGGCTTGGGCCATGAGCTTGCTGTGTACCCACAGTCATCAATTGGCCCTGTTTTCGGCCCAGTTGCAGCAGGAAGTCTGGGGCGACGACCCGAATGCCACGGCCAGCAGCAGCATCGCGCCGTTCGGTCGCACCGAGGCGGTCGAGGGCGGTGTGTTGTTCAGCGGTGAGATGGGCTGGAGCAGCGGCTGCGACCACGCGGAATGGGCGATTGTCGGGTTCCGTCGGCCCACTGCCGAGGGCACTCAGGATTACTGCTTTGCGGTACTGCCGCGCAGCGACTATCAGATCCGCGACGACTGGTTTGCGGCGGGCATGAAAGGCAGCGGCACCAAGACCCTGATCATCGACAAGGCCTTCGTACCGGAGCATCGCATCCAGAAGGCCAAGGACATGATGGAGGGCAAGTCTGCAGGCTTCGGCTTGTACCCGGACAGCAAGGTGTTTTACTCGCCTTACCGTCCGTATTTCGCCAGCGGTTTTTCCACGGTGAGCCTGGGCGTCGCCGAGCGGATGCTGGAGGTGTTCCGCGAAAAGACCAGGACGCGGGTGCGTGCCTACACCGGCGCTGCGGTCGGTGCGGCGACTCCGGCGTTAATGCGGCTGGCCGAGTCGACGCACCAGGTCGGCGCTGCGCGGGCGTTTCTGGAAAAGACCTGGGCCGAACATGCCGAGCACAGTGAACAGCAGCGCTACCCCGATCGCGAAACCCTGGCGTTCTGGCGCACCAACCAGGCGTATGCCACCAAGATGTGCATCCAGGCGGTGGATCGCCTGTTCGAAGCCGCCGGCGGCAATGCCTGGTTCGAACACAACGAGATGCAGCGCCTGTTCCGCGATTCGCACATGACCGGCGCCCATGCCTACACCGACTACGACGTCTGCGCGCAGATCCTCGGCCGCGAGCTGATGGGCCTGGAGCCCGATCCAAGCATGATCTGAAGCTGCTTTTGAAAACAACAATCAGGGCTGCGCCTGACGCAGCCCGGGAGTCTTGCATGTCTGAATCGACCTTCGACCCACGGGCCTTTCGCCGCGCCCTGGGCAACTTCGCCACGGGCGTCACCGTGGTCACCGCCGCCGACTCTACCGGGCGCCAGGTGGGTGTTACCGCCAACAGTTTCAACTCGGTGTCTCTCGACCCGCCGCTGGTGCTGTGGAGCCTCGACAAACGCTCCAACAGCCATGAGGTGTTCGAGCAGGCCAGCCATTTTGCGGTCAACGTGCTGGCGGCAGACCAGATTGACCTGTCGAACAATTTTGCGCGGCCCAAGGACGACCGTTTCGCCGAGATCGCGTACGAACCCGGGGCGGGCGGTGCACCGGTGTTCGCCGATTGTTCGGCGCGGTTTCACTGCGAGAACTACCAGCAAGTGGATGGCGGCGACCACTGGATCATGATCGGCAGGGTGGTGGCCTTCGACGATTTCGGCCGCGCGCCGCTGCTCTACCATCAGGGCGCGTACTCCATGGTCCTGCCCCATACGCGCATGACCAAACGTGATGAAAGCCAACCGCCGAGCAGCCATTTCCAAGGGCGACTGCGCCACAACCTGTACTACCTGATGACCCAGGCGGTACGCGCCTACCAATCCAGCTACCAGCCCCGGCAACTGTCCACCGGCCTGCGCACCAACGAGGCGCGGATGCTGATGGTGCTGGAGAATGATGCCCGGCTAAGCCCCAGCGAGCTGTTGCGGGAAGTGGCGATGCCAGTGCGGGAAATCGAGGATGCGGTGGCGAATCTCAAGCGCAAGGGCCTGGTGGACGACGATGAACACGGCCTACGCCTCACCGCAGCCGGCGTCGAGCAGACCGAAGACTTGTGGGCGATTGCGCGGGAGCAGCAGGAGAAAGTGTTTGCCGAGTTCAGCCAGGACCAGATCGAAACCTTCAAGACGGTGCTCAAGCAGTTGATCAGCCAGTGCTGATGAGCGGGTGAGCAGTTCACCGGTCCTGCAGACACAGCGGGTCAAATGTGGGAGAGGGCAAGCCCCCTCCCACATCGTGTGTGGCAGCCAGGCGCAAGTCCCTTGCAGGCTCGTACAAGCAATCACGGTCGGTTTGCGATCAGATCCAGGGTTTAGACTCGATGCGCAAAGGACAGACCGATGTTCTTCAAGAAAAAAAAGCCGATGCAGGACGTCGCGGAGTCTCTCAGGCAACAGCTCGCTCAACAGCTTGCACAGGCAGACCACCAACGGCTTCTCGCCGAGGCCGCCGCCAGGGACCAGGCTACCCAGCAGGCAATCAGCGAACAGGCGTTTCAAACCCTTCGACAACAACTGGAGCAGGCGCGCCAGCGAGAGGGGGCACTGGACGCCGAGGTGCACCAATACCGGCAGCTTTGCGATCAGCATCAACACGAAACGCAGATCTGGGAGCTGCTGCTCTCCACCATGACTGAAGGCTGCTGGGACATCACGGTGGTCAACGGCGACGTGCAGAACCCCGGCAGCCAGATGCGGATTTTCAATCAGTTTCGCCTGCTGCTGGGCTATGCTCCCCATGAGCTGCCCGATGGCTGGGATGCTCAGGTGAGCGTCACCCATCCCGATGATTTACCCAAGATCATGGCGATCTTCGACCGGGAAATCCTCGCGTCCCATGGCAGCGGCGAGTATGTATTCGAATACCGGATGCGCCACAAGAGCCGTGGCTACATCTGGTGTCGCGAGCGCGGGCGGGCAGTGCGTGATGCCCAGCGGCAGTTGACGCGGGTAATCGGCGCGGTGCGCGATATCAGTGATGAACAGTCGGCCAAGACCACCCATCAGCAGTTGCTGGAGCACAATCAGGCAACCTACGGCCAGATCGCCACCGTGGTGAGTGTGATCAAGGGCATCGCCGACCAGACCAACCTGTTGGCCTTGAACGCTGCCATTGAAGCGGCGCGGGCGGGTGAGGTCGGCCGTGGGTTTTCAGTGGTGGCCGATGAGGTGCGCAAGCTGGCGGAGAACACCCGCCAGGCGACCCATCAGATTCAGACGATGTTGCATCAGCACAAACACTAGAAAGCGGGCACGACCGTGAGGCAGCCCAGCCGCAGGCGTTGGCAGGCAGCAACAAAAGCGGCGGCAGACATGGGCAAGACGCTCGGTATGTCCTGGGCGCACAGTGATTTGGCTCGATGCCGTTTCGATCAGGGACTGGCTGGGGAGGGCGTTATCGCCGGCTCCTTGTACGGCTCGATGCATCCACTAAGAAATCCGCTTTCGAGGATCCGCACCATGTCGATCAATGACCGGCTCACACAGCATTTGAAACGAGGCAGCGTCGGCTTTCCGACCGCGCTGGCCAGCACCATTGGCCTGATCATGGCCAGCCCGGTGATTCTTACCGCGACCATGGGGTTCGGGATCGGCGGCAGCGCCTTTGCGGTGGCGATGTTGATCGCGGTGGTGATGATGCTGGCACAGGCGACCACTTTTGCCGAAGCCGCCTCGATCCTGCCGACCACCGGTTCGGTCTACGACTACATCAATTGCGGCATGGGGCGTTTCTTTGCGATCACCGGCACCTTGTCGGCCTACTTGATCGTGCATGTGTTCGCCGGCACCGCCGAGACCATTCTGTCCGGCGTCATGGCCCTGGTGAACTTCGAGCACCTCAATACCCTCGCGGAATCGGCCGGCGGTTCCTGGTTGCTGGGGGTCGGGTTCGTCGTGGTGTTCGGCATCCTCAATGCCTTCGGTGTCAGCGCCTTTGGCCGGGCCGAGATCATCCTGACCTTCGGCATGTGGACCACGCTGATGGTGTTTGGCGTGATGGGCCTGATTGCGGCACCGGCGGTGCAACTGGATGGCTGGTTCGGCGTGTCGCTGGTGGGCACTGACCTGATCACCATTCTGTCGCTGGTGGGCATGGCGATGTTCATGTTTGTCGGCTGTGAGTTTGTCACGCCGCTGGCCCCGGACTTGCGCAACTCGGCCAAGGTCATGCCCAAGGCGATGATTCTGGGCTTGCTGAGCGTGGCCACCTGCATGTTCATCTACGGAGCGGCGATGAAGCGCCAAGTCGAAAACGTGCTGCTGGACGCCGCCTCGGGCGTGCACCTGCTCGACACGCCGATGGCGATCCCCCGATTTGCCGAGCAGGTCATGGGGCAAGTCGGGCCGCTGTGGCTGGGGATCGGTTTTCTGTTTGCCGGTGCTGCCACTATCAACACGCTGATGGCCGGTGTACCGCGGATTCTCTACGGCATGGCCGTGGACGGTGCATTGCCCAAGGTGTTCACCTACCTGCACCCGCGCTTCAAGACACCGCTGGTGTGCATCCTGGTGGCGATGCTGATCCCGTGCCTGTATGCGCTGTGGCTGGGCGGCAATACCGACAACATCATGCACCTGGTGCTGGCGGCGGTGTGTGCGTGGAGTTTCTCTTACCTGCTGGTGACGCTGTCGGTGGTGATCCTGCGCATTCGTCGTCCTGATCTGCCACGGGCCTATCGTTCGCCGTTCTTCCCGTTGCCGCAGATCCTGTCCAGCGTCGGCATCTTGCTGGGCATGTGGTTCATCACCCCACCGGGCATGAATCCCGCCGACATCTATGTGCCGTTTGGCGTGATGCTCGGGATCACCGCGACCTATGCGCTGTTCTGGACATTGGTGGTGCAGAAGGTCAATCCATTCAAGCCGGCGTCGGTAGAAGACGTGCTGGCCAAGGAGTTTTCCCATGAGCCTGGCAACCCTCACCACGGGTATATCGAGCATGCTGCAAAAGCTGTCTGAGCTGTTCAGTGCCCAACGCGCCCCGGCCGGCTACCGCCCCGGCGTCACGCTTGAGTACCTGCGCCGCAACCTTGGCCTGGCGGGTTTCACCTCGACGGGACCCACTGGCGCGGTGTTCGGCCTGGGTGATAGCGGCCTGCAAGTGGCAGTTGGCGAGCGCACTGAATCGCAGTTGCTGATGCACCTGGTCATGACTGAATTCGTGATCAAGGTGCCCGCCTCAGAGCAGGGCAATGCACGCTTTGAGCTGCACCACCGCGGGTCGATTCGGCGCACGGGGCTGGGGTTTCGGCAGCGGGCGGGTGCGCCGACTTTGCTGCCCAGGCTGGAAGTTGCGTTGAAGCAGGATCAGGCACTGCATCACGCGTTGATGGTGCTGGATTTCAAGCGCCTGCGCATCGAACTGGACGGCCTGCAGTGGCAGGTACGGCTTGAACACATGGGAGGCAGCGAGGTGGTCAACCGCATGCCCGCGTTTCGTCGCTATATCGCCTTGAGCGGTGCGCAGCGAGAGGCTTTGTTCGATGTCCTGACGGGATTGAAGCGGGCGCTGGGCGCGTTCTGATTTTTGGTTACTTGGCATCATTACTGCTTCTACACACGGCATTACGTAGTTGTTGCGCCTATATAGATAACATGTTAACTATTGGCCGACAAAAACAAGAAGCCACTGTGGAGTTGCCATGAGCACCTATCAATCTGCGCACCCTGGATTGGACACCTGGACTCAGGATTTGCGAGCGGCCTGCGGCCATTTCGACACTGAACTGGCCTTCAACCGTTCGCTGTTCATCGGCGAGGTGTCGACGCTCTCACGGGGCTGCCTGTCACTGGCTTCCCTGCGTACCAATGCCGGCCTGATCAAGCGCGTACGGGCCAACCCCGATCACGACAACGACCAGCATTGCTTCCTCGTCAGCCAGCGCAGCGGCTATTGCCAGATCACCCAGAACGACGAGGTTATCCAGTTGGCGCCAGGTGACATGCTGCTGATGGATTCCACCGGCTCAATCGAGATCAGCCCGTTTGGCCTGATCGAACACGCGTCGCTGTCCCTCTCGCGCAACGAAGTCTGCAAGCAACTGGGCAACGCCTCGAAAACCTTCGGCAAGATCTCATCGAGCAAGGCCTGTGGGCGGATGCTCCATGTGCTGATGGACCAACTGTGCCGGGAAGGGCTGCAGGGGCAGGATTCGATGGAAGAGGCCCAGGCACTGCAGGCGGCGTTTGTGTCGTTACTGGGTTCGGCGTTTGACGTGGATAACACCCAGGGTGACAGCGCCGCTTCATTGCAAGGCAGCAACCTGCGCAGCTATGTGCAGAAAGTCATCGATGAGTCCTTGACTCAACCGGGCTTGAGCCCCGTGGGCCTGGCCAATCGGCTGAACATCTCGGTGCGACACTTGTACCGCCTGTTTGAAGAGCAGGACGACAGCGTCTGCCGCTACATCCAGCGGGCGCGGCTCAAGCGCAGCGCGGACGACCTGACCAACCCATTTCTCAAGAGCGAGTCGATCACCTCGATTGCCTACAAGTGGGGCTTCACCGATTCGGCGCACTTCAGTCGCTCGTTCAAGAAGCAATTCGAGCTGTCGCCCAAGGACTTTCGGTCGACCCACCTGCAACAAGCGGTCGGCGCAGCATAGGTTATCGGTCGATCAATGAAAGCGCTCAGCCTGTCGGCCAGTAAGATTTGTGCGGTGGCGGTCGACCACTTTGCCGATCATGGATACGACGCCTCGTCGCTGAACGACATCGCGACCGGTGCGGGCATGCGCAAGGCGTCGCTGTACGCGCATTTTGTGAGCAAGGATGCGCTGTTTCAGACGGTCTTTCAGATTGCCCTGGACCACGAACATCACTACATCGCGGGGTGCTTCCAGGACGAGTCCGGGGGCACGGGGATGCCAGGGCACTTGCACCTTGAGCGCTTGATTGGCCGCTATGAAGGCTCGGCGCACCTGCGCTTTCTGCTGCGCACGGCGTACTTTCCGCCAGCGCAGATTCGCGGTGTGATTACCGCAGGATTCGAGGGGTATCTGGGCTGCATCCGTGAAGACTTCCAGCGTGCAGCACGAGGTCGGTACAGCAGGGTAGAGCCCGAGGCGCTGCAGGTGTTTTGCGATGCCTACCTGGGCATCGTCGACAGCTTGCATGTGGAGTTGATCTATTCGACGCCACAGGGTTACGTAAAGCGGTTGGCGGCGTTGTCGCGGGTGTTCGGTGATTCACTGTCGATGCTGGAAAGGGCCGGGCGTTATTCCACGAACACACCCTGATCAAAATGTAGGAGGGAGCAAGCCCCCTCCCGCAGTTGACCCGGCAGCGGCTATTTCACCTCAGGCAACGTCGACCCGCCATCTACCACAATAGTCTGCCCGGTGATGTAAGCCGCCAGGTCGGATGCCAGGAACAGCATCGCCCCGGCAATATCCTCCGGCGCGCCGAGCCTTCCGAGTGGCACGCGGCTGGCGATGTCGGCGTTGACTTGCCCATCGCCCAGGTTGCCCATGGCCGGTGTGGCAATCATCCCAGGTTCCACGCCGTTGACTCGTACCCCATCGCCGGCCAGTTCCAGCGCTGCGCTGCGGATAAACCCGTTGACCCCAGCCTTTGACGCCGCGTAGTGACTGAGGCCCGGATAGGCCACCCGTGGCCCGGTGACCGATGAGGTGACCAGCACGCAGCCGCCGCCTTGACGCTGGAACATCGGCAAGGCGGCCTGGGTCAGCCAGAACAGCGCCGAGAGGTTGACCGCGAGTGTGCGTTCCAGCACGGCGGGGGTGATCTGGGCGAAGGGGGTCAAGGGGAAGTAGCCGGCGTTGTGCACCAGGATATCCAGGCGGCCCCAGTCCTGGTCTATGGCCTTGACGGCGTCGAACACGGCGGTGGTATTCGCCAGATCAAGTGCCATGGCTTCGACCCGGCAGCCCCGCACGCACAAGTCTTCGGCCAGTGCCTGGGCTTGCGCCAGGCGCAGGTCGGCGATCATCACGCGCGCGCCGCGCCAGGCGAACGCCTCGACGATAGCCTGGCCGATGCCTTGGGCGCCGCCGGTGACCAGCACGGTTTTGCCGCTGAAATTCAAGTCTTCAGCCATGGGCAGTCTCCAGATGGGCATAGGCCAGCGTCGGTACGTCGACGATGCTCGAACCGCCGTCCGCGACCACGCTTGCGCCGGTGATGATCGAGGCATCGGGGCTGGCGAGGAAGCGGCACACCTTGGCGATTTCGTCAGCGCTGGCGGGGCGGCGCAACGGCACGTCGGCGCAGACGCGGGCATAGGCTTGCGGCAAGGTGTCACCGTAGAAGTCCATCAACGGCTGCATCTCCTGATCGGCCATCGGCGTGGTCACCCAGCCTGGGCACACTGCGTTCACCCTGACTCCACGCGGCCCATAGTCCCGTGCCAACGAGCGGTTAAGCCCGAGCAGCGCATGCTTGGCGGTGGTGTAGCCGCAGACTTCAGGCCCGGCGGCCAGGGCGGCGATGGAGCCGAGCAGCACGATATTGCCGGCGTTTTCGATCAGCAGCGGCAGGCAGGCGCGGGCGCTGTAGAACGCGCTGTCCAGGTTGCTGCGCAAGGCGGCTTCCCAGGTGGACGGGCTGGTTTGGCTGGCGCTGCCGACGCCGTGCCCACCGGCACACGCCAGCAGCACGTCGAGTCGGCCATAGCGCGTGCGAATGTGCGCGATAAACCCTTCCCAGGTATCGGGGCAGGCCGCATCTCCGACCAGGACCAGGCCACCGGTTTCCCCGGCCACCTGTTCCAACGGCTCGCGGCGCCGGCCGATCAGGACCAGGTTGGCCCCCTCGGCGGCGTACAACCGGGCGCAGGCGGCGCCGATGCCGGTACCTGCGCCGGTGATGACGACGGTGCGTGGGTCAGGCATCGGGATACTCCGTGCGGTTGAGCACTTGGCAATAGGAACTGACCGGAAAGTTCGACAGCTCAGCGAAGGACGCATCGGCATAACCGAAGATCTTGCCGTCGCTGCGGTGCTGTTGCAGGTCGATCAAGACCAGGCCCAGGGTCGGGATGATTTTTTCGCGCCAGACAAACAGGTACAGCTCCTCGGCGATTTTGTAGTAGTGGCAGCGGTCGGTATCGCACAGGCCTTGCTCAACGCCCTTGATGCATTGCCAGGCGTAGAACTGATCGTTCAAGTAGATGTGCTCGTACACTTCGCTGGGGCTGTAGCGATACAGATTGCGCAAACCGGTCAGTTCCTGGGTTGGCGCGTGAGGGCAAATCCCGGGCTGCCAGGGTTGATCCAGGCTGCCGTGCAGGAAGTCCACCTCAACCGAGGTCAATGCCTTGCCGGCCAGGGCGCGGCTGTAGAGGCCTTCTTCAGTCTGCTCGCGGCGCGGCATGCGGCCGATCACGGCGGTGAACGACGCTGTGGCCGTGTCCAGCACCAGGCTGATCGACCACGCCTGGCCGGCTTCGTGCTTGATGAAGTCGACCAGGTACAGCCCCGGCCGCACCGACGTGGCGCGGTAGGCCGCCGAACCGCTGGTATGTCCATCGGCGGCATGCCAGTGCAGCGCTTCGGTCTCGAAGCGGTGCTCGATCTGCCAGCCATTGGCGAAGTGCAGGGTGAAGGTCTTGCCGTTGAGGTCGGCGAGGTTGGGCAGGATGAACGCGTCAGGCGCGAAACCGTCGGCGAGCGCGCCTACGGTGATCCAGTCGGATGGGGTGGTCATAGCATGGCTCCGGTGGGTTGGATGGACAACCCGGAGCATGGGCTGGAGCCGCGCGCCCGCCTATCAACCGAATGGTTGAGCCCGCTACAGAAACAGTGCCGTCACCAGTTCGGTGCGGTTGCTCACGCCCGCCTTGCGGAACAGATGGATCAGGTGGGTCTTGATGGTGGGCAGGCCGATGTCCAGCTCCAGCGCCAGTTGCTTGTTGCTTGCGCCTTGCCGCAACAACCACGCGATCTGGCGTTCTTTGGGGGTGAAGGCAGCCAATGCATCGTCACAGGGCTGCATGTTGGCCACCGCCATTTGCAGCAAGGCCTGCAAGGCATTGAGTTGCGCCAATTGGTCGGGGGTAAAGGCGCCTTGTGCGGCGGTGCGCAGTAACGAAATGGCGGCCTGAGGCTGGTGGGCGCGATGGGCGACAATTTCCACCACGTCGACCACTCCGTAACGCGCCAGAAAGTCCCGATAGCGGCGGCTGTCACGCAGGGGTTGCCGGGCCATGGCCAGACCCAGCGGGACCACGGCGAGCCCGGTGGACAGGCAATTGCGCGGTTGCAACGGGTCGAACTGTCGGTAGTTGTCCAGGTAGTCGCGGTGCATCTCGCCACTCATGCCGTGCAGCCGGAAGTCGCGGGCTTGAAGCTGGCGGTCGACACAATAGAACGCCGCCTGGCTGGCGGGCACGAGCTGGGTGAACGCCTGCAGGCAATGGCCGGCGACTTCCTGAGCGGGGATGGCGTGCATGGTCGGTCACCTGCGCCGGAGAAAACGCTGCCGACCGAAGCCGGCAGCCAGAACCATCAGACAACTGCGAAATAATGCTTCACAAAACTCTCGCTCACAACCTCCCACAGCACCGCCGTGCCCTTGGTCACGAACCAGCTGTCGCCGGCCTTGTAGCGGGTGCTCTGGCCGGTGCTTTCATCGGTCAACACCACTTCGCCGGTGACCACGGTGGCCTGTTCCGCGAATGGGTAAACCATGCGGAACTTGCCTTGGGTGGTGCCGAAATAGGCACTGCTGACCGGGTCGGTCGGTGCGCCAAAGGTCATTTTGCCGAAAGCGTTGACTTCGCCTTCAAGGATTTCGGAACCGAGGTCGGCAACAGTGCCCCAGGCATCGAGGTCGGATAATTGGATGTCTTTCTTGAGCGTGGTAATGGGCATGGCAGTTCTCCTGAGAATGAAACGGTGGGCATCAACGACGACCGTTGAAGTAACCCGACAGTTGATGAAGGCTTTTGCCGGCGGTCAGCAGCAGTGGGCGGATATGGTCCTTGCCCAGGATCTGCGCATGCTTGACCGAACTGATCAGGTCGTAGCGCGATGAGCCTTCGCTCATGCCTTCGGCCAGGACCTTGCAGATGATGTGGCTGGGCGTGACGCCAAAGCCGGCGTAACCCTGCACGTAAAAGGCATTCGGGCGGCCGCTGAGGGTGCCGATCTGCGGAAACAGGTTGGCCCCGGTCGCCATCGGGCCGCCCCAGGCCAGGTCGATCTTCACGTCCTTGAGGTACGGGAAAATCTTCAGCATCAGGTTGCGGTTCCAGGCCTTGAGGTCCAGCGGGATGTGCTCGACAAACGGCGTGGCGGCGCCGAACAGCAGGCGGTTTTCGTTGGTGACGCGGTAGTAGTCGATCACCGGGCGAATGTCGCTGTAGGCGCCGCGTATAGGGCTGATGCGCTGGATCATCTCGTCCGACAGCGGTTCGGTCATCAACTGGAAGGCGTAGGTGTTGACGGTGGTCTTGTGCAGCTCGGGTTCGAGTTTGTTGAGGAAACTGTCACAGGCCCACAGCAATTTGGACGCCTTGACCGAGCCGCGCCCGGTGCGCACGGTGATGCGCTCGCCATAACTCACTTCCAGCGCCGGGCTGTGCTCATAGATGCGCACGCCATGGCTGGCCAGCGCCTTGGCTTCGCCCAGCAGCAGGTTGAGCGAGTGCACATGCCCGCCGCCCATGTGCAGCAACGCGCTGGTATAGGCGTCGGAACCAATGATCTGCTTGACCTCGGAGCCGCCCAGAAAGCGGATTTCATCCTGGGTATTGATCGACTTGAAGTCTTTCTCCCAGGCGCGCAGGGTTTTTTCCTGGCGGGCGTTGAAGCCCATGTAGCCGTAGCCGTGGCAGAAGTCGGCGTTGATCGCGTATTTGGCGATGCGGTCCTTGATGATGCCGGCGCCCAGCTCGCTGATTTCAAAGATCTGGCGCAGGCCTTCGTCGCCCACTTGTTGCTTGATCTTTTCCAGGTCATGGCCGATCCCCGCCATGATCTGCCCGCCGTTGCGGCCCGTGCCGCCAAAGCCCAGGTAGCGCGCTTCGAGCACCACAATGTTGGTGATGCCTTTTTCAGCAAGTTCCAGGGCGGTGTTGATGCCGGAGAAACCGCCACCAATCACTACCACGTCGGCTTCCACGTCCTGTTCAAGGGTCGGGAAGCTGAGGTTGTATTTCTTGGTTGCCGAGTAGTAGGTCGGCGTTTCGATATTGATCATGGCGCAGCCTGGAAAAGTGAAGGGAAACTCACTGCAGAGCCGATAAACAGCTCTGTGCCTGTTGGGGTGTATTAACTGCCTTCCGAGCGGTAGGTGTCTTGATTCTGTGTGCCGCCGGTCTTGACCGTGGCTGCCAATGTCACCCATGGATCCCGCACGGCGGTAAAGCTGCACACGGCGACTGATGGCCAATGCTAGAATGTTGTTAATCTGTTAACTAATTGCGACGCCAGTGCCCATGCCCAAACCGCGCCAATCCTTGACCCTTACTTTGCTCCATGCGCGTGAAGCCGCCATGGGTTTTTTTCGTCCGTCCCTTAACCAGCACGGTTTGACCGAGCAGCAATGGCGGGTCATTCGCATCCTGAGCCAGCACGATGAGCTGGAGATCAATCGCCTGGCAGAGCTGGCGTGCATCCTCAAACCAAGCATGACGGGTGTGCTGGTGCGCATGGAGGCGGCAGGGATGGTTGAGCGGCGCAAAGCGCAGCAGGATCAGCGGCGGGTGCTGGTGCGGTTGGCCGAGAAGGGGCAGGCCTGTTTCGCTTCGATGAGCCAATGTATGGAGGCCAATTATCAGCGTTTGCAGGCCGGGTTCGGCGAGGAGAAGTTGCAGACGCTGCTGACGTTGCTCAATGAGCTCAAAACCCTGAAGCGCTGATAACCGATCTCCCTATGTGGGAGGGTGCAAGCCCCCTCCCACATTTGGACTGATATTCGGCTCTAAGGCCTCGGTGACCTTCGCATCGTCAATAGATAGCACCAGCGGTGCTTGCGGGCGCCGGTGCATCTTTGAACGCCGCCGCCAGGCTTTGCAGTCCACGCATCAGCACCGTAGTGTCCACGCCTACCGCCACGAACGCCGCACCCAGTTCGATGTAACGCCGGGCCAATGCCTGATCAGCGCTCAGAATCCCGGCCGCCTTGCCTGCCTTGCGGATACGGGCGATGGCGTCTTCAATCGCCGCCTGCACTTCAGGGTGACCGGGGTTGCCGCGATAACCCATTGAGGCGCTGAGGTCAGCAGGGCCAATAAACACCCCATCCACACCCTCTACCGCCGCAATCGCATCCAGGTTGGCCAGGCCTTCGCGGCTTTCGATCTGCACCAGCAGGCACATCTGCTCGTCGGCTTTGTCGAGGTAACCGGCAATGCTGTTCCAGCGCGACGCCCGTGCCAGCGCGCTGCCGACGCCGCGCACGCCGTTGGGCGGGTAGTGGATCGCTTTGACCAGTTCCCGGGCCTGCGTGGCGCTTTCCACCATCGGCACCAGCAACGTCTGTACGCCGATGTCGAGCACTTGCTTGATCAGCGCGGTGTCGCCGATGACCGGGCGGATCACCGGATGGCTGGGGTAGGGTGCCACGGCCTGGAGCTGACCGAGCATGCCGCGCAGGTCGTTGGGGGCGTGTTCGCCGTCGATCAACAGCCAGTCGAAGCCAGCGTTGGCGGCCAGTTCCGCGCAGTAGGCATCGGACAATCCCAGCCACAGGCCAATCTGCGGTTCGCCGCTGTGCAGGCGTTGCTTGAAGGTGTTGATAGGCATATCCATCGAGCAATCTCCGGTTAAACGAAACGGCAGGCGATCGAGCCCAGCATGTCGTAGTCGACATGGAAGGTATCGCCAGGGTTGGCCGCCACCGGCCGGGTGAAGGAGCCACCGAGGATGATTTGCCCAGGTTGCAGGGTCACGTCATAGGCGGCGAGTTTATTGGCGAGCCAGGCCACGCCTTTGGCGGGGTGATTGAGCACAGCGGCCGACACGCCGGATTCTTCGATCACGCCATTGCGGTAGAGCACTGCGGGCACTTTGCGCAGGTCGATTTCGGTGGGGCGCACGGCGCGTCCGCCCATGACCACGCCAGCGTTGGCAGCGTTGTCGGAGATGGTGTCGAACACCTTGCGCGTGGCATTGGTATGCGGGTCGATCTGCTGGATGCGGGCGTCGATGATTTCCAGCGCCGGGATCACCCACTCGGTGGCGTCCAGTACATCAAACACCGTCACGTTCGGCCCTTTGAGCGGTTTGCCCAGGATGAACGCCAATTCCACTTCGACCCGCGGCACGATAAAACGCTCGAAGGGAATATCGGTGCCCTCATCGAAGAACATGTCATCGAGTAGCGCGCCGTAATCCGGCTCGGTGATGTTGGATGACACCTGCATGGCGCGGGAAGTCAGGCCGATCTTGTGGCCGACCAGCTTGCGCCCGTCCTTGATCTTCTGGGCGACCCAGGCGCGCTGGATCGCGTAGGCGTCTTCGATGGTGATCGCCGGGTGCTCCAGGGAAAACTGGCGCACCTGTTCCCGTGACCGTTCGGCCTGGTCGAGGCGGGCGGCGGCTTGCTGGATAAGCTGTTGATCAAGCATGACAAGGGTCTCTCAGTGAGGGTTGACGATGGCGGCTTGGGTGCGCAGCACCAGCAAACCACCGAGTGCAATCAGCAGCGCCAGGGCGTAAAGGGCCAGGCTGGCGCTGTGGGTGGTGTCGCGCATCCAGCCGATCAGGTAGGGCGCGAAAAAGGACGCGATGCTGCCGAAGGAGCTGATCAAGGCAATGCCGGCGGCCTGGGTGGTGTTGGACAGGAACGCCGGCGGCAACTGCCAGAACATCGGCAACGCCGCGCTGGCGCCCATGCCGGCGAGGATCAGTCCGCCCAGCACCAGGACCGGATTGGCGGGGGCGAGCCCGGCGATGGCAATGCCGGCGGCCGCCATCAGCAAGGGCACGCACAGGTGCCAGCGGCGTTCACGCTGGCGATCCGACGAACGCCCGCAACCGATCATGAAAAAGCAGCCCGCCAGGTAGGGCACCGCGCTGAGCAGCCCGACCTTGCCGTCGCTGCCGACGCCAGCGCCGTGGATCAGCGTCGGCATCCAGAACGCCAGGGTGTTGACCGCCAGCATCACCGCGAAATACACCGCCACCAGCAGCCACACTTGCGGGTTGCGCAGAATCGCGGAAAACGAGGTGATGGATTTGCGCTGTTCCTCGGTGTGCAGTTGCTCGCGCAATTGTTGTTTTTGCCCAGGCGTCAGCCAGGTGACGGTTTCGAAACTGTCCGGCAGGCACTTGAGTACCACCAGCCCGAGCAGGATGACCGGCGCGCCCTCGATGACAAACATCCACTGCCAGCCGCGCAGGCCGCCCAGGTCATGAAAATGCTCAAGGATGCCGCCCGACAGCGGCCCGCCAATCACCCCGGCCATGGGCACGGCAATCGCAAACAGCGCGGTGACTTGCGCACGTCGACCGGCGGGATACCAGCGGTTCAAGAACACCAGAATGCCAGGGAAGAAACCCGCCTCGGCCACCCCGAGCAAGAAGCGCAGCACATAGAAGCCCGTGGCGCTGTCGACCATGAACATGCAGGTCGACAATGCGCCCCACACCACCATCAGTGTGGCGATCCAGCGCCTCGGGCCGACACGGTCCAGGGCCATGTTGCTCGGCACGCCGAACAGCGCGTAGGCGACGAAAAACAGACCGGCGCCGAAGCCGTAGACCGTGTCGCTGAAATTCAGGTCGGCGCTCATTTGCATCTTGGCAAAGCCGATATTGATGCGGTCGAGGTGGGCGAAGAGGTAGCAGATCAGCAACAGCGGCATCAGCCGCCAGGTGATGGTGCCGTGGGTGCGGTCGCGGGCGACGCTGCCGAGGCTGTCGGCGGTATTGGCTGTGCTCATGGTTTTATACTTTTTGTCTGAGAAGGCCGATGGCGTGAGCAGGCGGGGCTTGCTAGCCCACCTGCGCCTTGAGGAAGGCGTGCACGTTGTTCTGCTTGAAGTTGAGCTGCTCGTGCAGTTCGATCATTTCAAACGACAAGGCCAGCAGGCGTTGGGCCTGAAGCGCGGCAAAGTGCCCGGTGATCACCTCGAAGAGCTGTTCGGCGACCTTCTGCCGGGTTGCCAGGTCGCGACCGTGGCCGACCTTGAGGGTCATGTGCACGAAGGCGTAGTCGTGCTTGCCATCGGCCATGCGCCAGGTGTCCAGACGCACGCCACGGCTGCGGATGCCGCCCAGCGGGAATACGCCGCTGTTGCCCAGGGTGGCGTGGACTTTTTCAAACAGGCCGGGCAAGTCCGCCTGCTGTTCGATGTTGTCGGTGTATTCAGCGATGAAATGGGGCATGAATGGCTCCTTCAGGCCACACGGCGACACCGTGCGGCCATACGGTCAAACAGGGAAAACAGCGTTGATCTGCCCGGTGCCCGAGCTGCCAAACGGCGCGGTGATGATCTCGGCAGGCTTGTCATAATCCGGCCCGCCAAGCAGCCCGAGGAGCATTGCGGTGTCGTGCATCTTGCCTTCGCCAAAGCAGTGTTCGGCATAGTCCGGCAGCATGGCGCAGAACTCTTTCCAGCGGCCCTGGCGCCAGAGTTCCACCACATGCAGGTCGACCTGTTTGTCGAATTCCCGCGTCCAGTTATGGATATTGGCTTCGGCATTGCGGTCGTCGGAGAACCGGTGCGACAGCGAACCCGAGGCCAGCACCACGACTTTGCGGTCGCTCTTTTCGATGGCCCGGCGCACGGCGGCGCCAAAGGTGAAGCTGTCTTGCAGGCGATGCCAGGCGCACCAGGCGGCGATCGACACGACATTGAATTTCTGATCTTCAGGCACGCCCATGTGCATGTAGCGCATCGGCACCAGCGTGCCGTATTCCAGCTCCAGGCTGGGGATGTTGTGGGCCAGGGTGCGCACGTCGGCGGCGTTGGCTTCAGCGGCGATCAGTTCGCCCAGCTCCGGGCAGCCTGGGTATTCGTAGTCCATGTTTTTGATGAAGTGCGGCAGCTCGTTGCTGGTGTAGGTGCCCTTGAAGTGCTCGCCGCTGTTGACGTGATAGGCGCTATTGACCAGCCAGTGCACATCGAACACCACGGCGGTATCGGCGCCCAGTTCGCGGGCGCGGCGCCCGATTTCCTTGTGGCCGGCAATCGCCGCTTCACGGCAGCCGTGGTGCTTGCCGGGCAGCTCCGACAAATACATCGAGGGTACATGGCAGATTTTCGCAGCCAGGACGACTTCGCCCATGATGATTCTCCTGAATAATTATTCTTGTCTTGGGGGCTTCGGGTGATGAGGGAGCAAGCTCCCTCGCCGGTCTAAATCAGACGCCCCAGCGTGGAATGTGATGGCTGCCCATCGAGATGCACACGTTCTTGATCTCGGCGAACACCTCGAAGCTGTATTGGCCGCCTTCACGGCCGGTGCCGGAGCCTTTCACGCCACCGAACGGCTGGCGCAGGTCGCGTACGTTCTGGCTGTTGATGAACACCATGCCGGCTTCGATGCCATACGCCAGACGATGCGCCTTGCCGATGTCCTGGGTCCAGATATACGACGCCAGGCCATACTCGGTTTCGTTGGCCAGCTTGAGGGCTTCGGCTTCGTCCTTGAAGGGAATCAGGCACACCACCGGGCCGAAGATTTCTTCCTGGGCAATGCGCATGCTGTTGCTCACGTCAGCGAACACCGTCGGCTGGATAAACTGGCCTTTGCTCAAGTGCGCCGGCAAGTTGGCCGGGCGTTCCAGGCCGCCGGCGAGGAGGGTGGCGCCTTCTTCAAGGCCGATCTTGATGTAGCCGGTGACCTTGTCGTAGTGGGCTTGGGTGATCATCGAGCCGACTTGGGTTTTCGGGTCTTGCGGGTCGCCGACGATCAAGCGTTTGGCGCGGGCGGCAAACTCGGCGACGAACTGCGGGTACACGCTTTCCTGGATAAAGATCCGGCTGCCGGCGGTGCAGCGTTCGCCATTGAGCGAGAAGATCGTGAACAGTGCCGCGTCGAGTGCGCGTTCCAGGTCGGCGTCTTCAAAGATCAGCACCGGCGACTTGCCGCCCAGTTCCATGGAGTACTTTTTCAGGCCGGCGGTCTGCATGATCTTCTTGCCGGTGGCGGTGCCGCCGGTGAAGGAAATCGCACGTACATCCGGGTGACGCACCAACGCATCACCGGCCGTGGCGCCGTAGCCCTGGATCACGTTCAACACGCCGTTGGGAATGCCGGCTTCCACGGCCAGGCGCCCCAGTTCGTTGGCGGTCAATGGCGACAGTTCGGACATCTTCAGCACGGCGGTATTGCCCAGCGCCAGGCATGGCGCGGTCTTCCAGGTGGCCGTCATGAACGGCACGTTCCACGGCGACACCAGCGCGCAGACACCCACCGGTTGGTACAGGGTGTAGTTGAGCATCTGGTCGTCGACCGGGTAGCTGTGGCCGTCCATGCGCGTGCAGACTTCGGCGAAGAAATCGAAGTTGTGCGAAGCGCGGGGGATCAACACGTTTTTGGTCTGGTGGATTGGGAGGCCGGTGTCGAGGGTTTCCAGCTCGGCCAGGTGCGGCACGTTCTGTTCGATCAGTTCACCCAGCTTGCGCATCAGGCGCGCACGTTCTTTGGCCGGCGTGCCTGCCCACTTCGGAAAGGCTTCCTTGGCGGCGGCTACGGCCTGGGCCACTTCTTCGGCGCCGCCGCTGGCGACTTCACCGATGGCGTCGCCGGTGGCCGGGTTGTAGTTGACGAACACGTCTTTGCTTTCGACCTCACGGCCGTTGATCCAGTGTTTGATCATGCTGCTCAAGCCTCTTTACGGGCGCTGAAGAACGCCGCTTCGCTGACAATTCGATTGACCAGGCGGCCGACGCCTTCGACTTCCACCACCACTTCATCACCGGGCACCACGTCTGCCAGGCCTTCCGGCGTGCCGGTGGCGATCATGTCGCCGGGCTGCAAGGTCATGAAGCTGGACAGGTATTCGATCAGGTAGGGGATGTCGAAAATCATGTCCTTGGTGCTGCCTTCCTGGCGCAGTTCACCGTTGATCCAGGTGCGCAGGGTCAGGTTGCTCGGGTCTGGCACGTCGGCCACGTCGACGATCCACGGACCGACCGGCGTGGTGGCGTCGCGGTTTTTCACGCGCAGGTTGGGGCGGTAGTAGTTTTCCAGGTAGTCGCGGATCGCGTAGTCGTTGCACACCGTGTAGCCCGCCACGTAGTCCAGCGCGTCCGCGCGTTTGACGTTGCGTGCCGGCTTGCCGATGACGGCCACCAGTTCGCACTCGTAGTGCATGTAGGCGACGTTGTCCGGGCGCCAGGTCACCTGGTTGTGGCCGGTGTAGGTGCCTGGCGACTTGATGAAAGCCAGCGGCTCGGTCGGTGGCTTGAACGCCAACTCGGCGGCGTGATCGGCGTAGTTCAAGCCCAGGGCAAACATGCTGCCGGTGGCCGGTGGCAGCCATTGCACTTGATCTTCGGCCAGCAGGCGACCATCGGCCAGGCGCACGGCGTTGTGGTCTTCGACGTGGGCGAGGTGGATCTGGTCTTCAAACTGGATACGGGCGTGTTTCATGGAAGCTCCTGTTTACTCGGCCACGACGTGGTTGACGAGGCGGCCCAAACCGCTGATTTCGACTTCGACGGTGTCACCCGGCTGCACATCGACGCGACCTTCCGGTGTGCCGGTGATCAGCACGTCGCCGGCGTACAGGGTCATGAACTCGCTGATTTCGGCGATCAGCAACGCAATGCTGCGCACGAAGTTGGCCGTGGTGTTGTGCTGGCGAATCTCGCCGTTGACGTACAGCGTGATTGCCAGGCTGTGCGGGTCGGCGACCTGGGCGGTGGGTACCAACTCTGGCCCGATGGCGCAGAAACCATCCCGGCATTTGGCTTTGACGGCGGGGCGGTAGTAGCTGTCTTCCGGCAGGCTGAATTCATTGATGATGGTGAATCCGGCGACGTAATCGAGCGCGTCGGCCTGGCTGACGCGGCTGGCACTCTTGGCCATCACCACCCCCAAGGCCGGGCCGGGTTGCAAGCGTTCGCCCTGGCCTGGGTGCACAACGTTGGCGCCGTGCTGGTTGCGCGTATTGGGCGTCTTGATAAACAGCACCGGCTTGACCGGAGGCTTCTGGTACGGCGGTTGTTCGAATTCGGCGAGGTGCTGTTTCAGCAACCCCTGGTAGTTCAGCGCGACCCCAAAAAGGGTGCCCGTCGCGACGTCATGCAAGGCGCGGCTCATGCGTTCTCCTGGCAGAGCCATGGGGCCCTGTATTTCGTTAATGTGTTAACAGTTATAATTAAGATGTTAACTATCGTCAAGCGTGGCACACTCTCGATGCGGTGGTTGTGCGGCCCGAATCGATGCAGGATGAGCGTGGCAGCACCCCGCCAATCAGAATAAAAACGAGTAGCGTGCGATGACCGACCGGCAACCCATCCCGAACATCAACATTGGCCAGGTGTACGACCAGCGCTACAGCGACGCGCAGGTCCATTACGACCGGCTGGCCAACCTGGCGGGGTTTTTCGGGCGCAATATGCCGGTCCACCGCCACGACCGGTTCTTCCAGGTGCACTACGTGAAAAGCGGCACGGTGCGCGTCTATCTGGATGACCAGCAGTACGTCGAGTCGGGGCCGATGTTCTTTCTCACGCCGCCTACCGTGCCGCACGCCTTTGTGACTGAGGCCGACAGCGACGGGCATGTGTTGACGGTGCGTCAGCAACTGGTCTGGCAACTGATCGATGCCGACCCCAGCCTCGCGCCAGCGGGCGCGCAACTGCCGGCCGCGTGTGTGGCGCTGGCGCAGTTGGGGCCGCACTACACGAGTGAAATCCGCCGCCTGGATTTTTTGTTCGAGGCACTCAGCGAAGAGGTCGAGGCCCCGCGTCCAGGGCACAGTGCGGCCCTGGACAGCCTGACGCGCTTGATCATGATCAGCCTGTTGCGGCTGTGCTCCCACTCGCTCAAAGCCACGCCGGCGCGGCATGAAGACTTGAGGATTTTCCACCGTTTCAACGAGTTGATTGAAGGGCACTACCAGCAGCACTGGCCGTTGTCGCGGTATGCGCAAGGCATCGGGGTGACCGAGGCACGGCTCAACGATGTGTGCCGGCGTATCGCCGACCTGCCGTCCAAGCGCCTGATCCTGGAGCGGCTCATGCAGGAGGCCAAGCGGCTGCTGATGTTCACGGGCAGCTCCGCCAATGAAATCTGCTACCAGCTCGGCTTCAAGGACCCGGCCTATTTCAGTCGGTTTTTCCAGCGCTACGCACAGCTCACTCCGGGGGAGTACCGCCAGCGGCAATTGGGTTTGCGTTGAGCCAGGCATGGGGGAGTGCGCCTTGGTCTTGTTGATCTTGTACGGATCAGCATGACCAGCTCAGCGGTGCGACAGAATGGCTTTTACACGGAACCGATTGCACTTTTCACAGGCTTGCACCTGCTGGCCCGCGACACTAAGCTGCCGACTCGCCCCTCCAACTGGTGCCGATATGGCCAACCCCCGACCGTCGCTGACCCTGACCCTGCTGCAAGCGCGTGAAGCCGCAATGGCTTTTTTCCGACCAGCGCTGAACCAGCACGAACTGACCGAACAACAGTGGCGCGTCATTCGCATACTGCACCAGCAGGGTGAACTCGAAAGCCATCAACTGGCCCAGCAGGCGTGCATTCTCAAGCCGAGCATGACCGGCGTGCTCAGCCGCCTGGAACGTGATGGCCTGGTGCGTCGGCAGAAGTCCAGCCAGGATCAGCGCCGTGTGTTTGTCGACCTGACCGAACGCGGCCAGCAGTGCTTCGTCTCCATGAGTGCGGGCATGGAAAGCAACTACCAGAAAATCGAGGCGCAGTTTGGCGCGGAGAAAATGGAGCAATTGCTGGGTTTGCTCAATGAGCTGAAAAATATCAAGCCTTGAGGGCTGATTCGTCAGCGAGCAACGCCCTGCGGCAAACCTCCAGGATTTCATCCGCCAATGGCGAGTCGTCAGGGCAGGCGCGGGATAACACAATAGCGCCGATGGCATGGGCGAACCGGTTGATCATCTGTGCCCGAACGTCCTCATCCTGCCCGCCAGCGTCCTGTTGAAGGGCGGCCAGCGCGTTGTCGATGCCTTCGGCGAACGTCGCCTTGACCGTTTCTGACTGGCGCGCGGCATCCCCGCACAGGGCCGACATCGTGCAACCCTGGCCGGGCGCATCCCGGTGCTCCCTGGACACGTAACGATTGAAGAACTCATCGGCGCCAAGCCCCGCGCTGTCGGTCAGCGATTGGCACAGCCCGCTGGCGGCAGCTTCAGCCATCAAGTCGGCCTTTGACCCGAAGTGCTTGTAGAACCCGCCATGGGTGAATCCGGCTTCGGCCATCAGGTCGGCCACGCCGACGCCGTCATAACCGCGCTCGCGGAACAACCGGGAGGCCGTTTCGACGATGTGCGCCCGGTTTAACTGCACTTGTGCCTTGCTGACCCTCATACCCTGACCCTCGCTGCTGACCACTGTTTTCTGCGCCTTACTATACATTGATGTCGATCAGCATCAAAACCATTGACGAATAAGATTATGATCGACATCATAAAGGCCGTCCCACCTAATCGTTGTTAACCTAGAGAGCACAGCCATGACGAACGCTTCTTCTATCCTGATCACCGGCGCGTCCAGCGGTATTGGCGCCACCTACGCCGAGCGCTTTGCCCAGCGCGGCCACGACCTGGTGCTGGTTGCCCGCGACAAGGCGCGGCTGGACACCCTGGCTGCGCGCTTGCGTCAGGAACATGGCGTGGCGGTGGATGTGCTGCAGGCCGATCTCACTCAGCAAGCGGACCTGGCTGTTGTTGAAGCACGCCTGCGCGATGACACGCGCATCGGCGTGCTGATCAACAACGCAGGCGCCGCCCAAACGGGAGATTTCATGGCACAGACAGGCGAAAGCATCGAGCAACTGATCGCGCTGAACGTCACCTCGCTGACGCGGCTCGCCCGGGCAATTGCCCCGAGATTGGCAGAGGCCGGCGAAGGCGCCATCGTGAATATCGGCTCGGTGGTCGGCCTGGCACCGGAGTTGGGAATGACGCTGTATGGCGCGACCAAGGCGTTCGTGCAATTCCTGTCCCAGGGCATGAGTCTGGAACTTTCCGGCAAGGGTGTTTATGTACAGGCAGTACTGCCGGCAGCCACTCGCACGGAAATCTGGGAACGCTCGGGCATCGACATCAACACGCTGCCGGAGGTCATGGAGGTGGGCGAGCTGGTGGATGCCGCACTGATCGGCTTCGACCGCCGCGAACTCGTGACCATACCGCCGCTGCATGACGCGGCGCGCTGGGACAGCCTCCAGTCTGCGCGTCAGGGGCTGCTGTCGGAACTGCGTCAGGCCCACGCCGCCGAGCGCTATCGTCCTCAATAATAATGTGCAATCGCGTACCGCCGACTTACTCCGTACAGAGCTGATCCCATGAAGGCATTTTTCATCGAACGCTACAAAGACCCTGGTCGGATCGGCCAGTTGCCCGAGCCTGAAGTGCGGGATAACGAGGTGCTGGTGCAGGTGCATGCCGCCAGCATCAACCTGTTGGATGCCAAGATCAGAAAGGGCGAGTTCAAGCTGATCCTGCCGTATCGGTTCCCGCTGGTGCTGGGCAATGACTTGGCGGGTGTTGTCGTGCGGACAGGGGCCAAGGTCAAGCGCTTCAAGCCGGGCGACGAGGTCTATGCGCGGCCTCATGACGAGCGCATCGGCACCTTCGCCGAGCGGGTCTGCGTGAGGGAAGATGCGTTGGCATTCAAGCCCGGCAACCTCGACATGACGCAGGCGGCAGCGCTGCCGCTGGTCAGCTTGACGGCGTGGCAGGTGCTGGTGGAAACCGCCCAGCTCAAAAAAGGCCAGAAGGTGCTGATTCACGCAGGCTCGGGTGGTGTGGGCACGATCGCGATTCAACTGGCCAAGCACTTGGGCGCGTTTGTGGCGACGACCACCAGTACGCGCAATGTCGAATGGGTCAAGGCTTTGGGGGCGGACCTGGTCATCGATTACCAGAAGCAGGCATTCGATAGTGTCCTGCAAGGCTATGACGTGGTCCTCAACAGCCTGGGCGCAGACGTACTGGCGAAATCGCTCAAAGTCCTCAAGCCCGGCGGACGGCTCATTTCCATCGCTGGCCCGCCGACACCGCAGTTTGCCCAGGAGCAAGGCTTGTCCTGGGTCTTGAAGCGCGTCATGGGTCTATTGAGCTACGGCATTCGACGCAAAGCGCGTCAATGCGGGGTCAGCTACTCATTCGTGTTCATGCGGGCCAATGGCGAGCAACTGCGTGAGATCACCGCACTGGTGGAGTCGGGTGCGATCAAGCCGGTGGTGGACCGCACCTTCGCGTTTGAGTCGACAGCAGAGGCGTTGGCCTATGTGGAGACGGGGCGGGCTAAAGGGAAGGTTGTCGTACAACTGAATGCGCTATGATGGGCATTCATTCGCCAACCGAGATACCCGTTCTTGATGGACAACCCGAACGTCCAGCCCACCGTTCGCCGCCGGCACCGCAGCCTGGCTGAAGAACTGGTCACCGAGCTTTCCCGGCGCATCTGCACCGGGGAACTTGCGCGCGCAACCAAACTGCCTACCGAATCCGAAGTGATGGCCGAACACGGCGTGAGTCGCACCGTGGTGCGTGAGGCCATCTCGCGTCTGCAAGCTTCTGGCCTGGTGGAAACCCGGCACGGCGTCGGCACGTTTGTGAAGGATATTCCCAGCCCCAGCGGGTTTCGGATCGACCCGGACACCATCGTCACCCTGCAGGACGTGCTGGCGGTGCTGGAGCTGCGCATCTGCCTGGAAGTGGAGGCGGCCGGCCTGGCCTGTGTGGGCCGCACCGACCAGCAATTGCAGGTGATGCGCGACTCACTGGATGCGCTGAATTCGCGGGCGGTGAGTGCCGATTACGCGGTGACGGCAGACTTCCAGTTTCACCAGCAGATCGCGTTGGCCACCGGCAATCGCTATTTCACCGACATCATGTTGCACCTCGGGGTCAACATCCTGCCGCGTACACGCTTGCACTCAAAGCGCTTGGCCAACGCCAATAAAGAGCCCTACCTGGAGCGTCTGAGCCGCGAGCACGAGGACATCTACAAAGCCATTTTGCGCCGCGACGCAGACGCCGCTCGCGCCGCTATGCGCCTGCATCTGTCCAACAGTCGCGAACGTATGCGCCGGGCCTATGAAGCGGCGGCCGCCGAATTGTCGAACGGCCCCGCTGCGGTGAACGCGCCGCCTTGAAGCCCGGCGCCGGGTTCATCCGCCGCCGGTTGCGGTTGCTGCTCGACCTTGGCGCGAAACTGCTCCGAGCTGTCCTGCGGCGCAAAGCCCAGGTGCTCGGCATGCCGATTGCTCCACCAGCGCTCCTTATTGGCTGAAACGCCATACACCACACTGTGCCCTACGTCCTTGGCCAGCAGGGCGCGCGCTACCAGATGATCGAGGTCCGCATAGCTCAGCCAGGTGTGCAGCATCCGTCGGTTACGCGGTTCGGGGAACGACGAGCCGATGCGCAAGCTCACGGTTTCAATCCCGTAGCGATGGAAATAGAACGCCGCCAGGTCTTCGCCGTAAGCCTTGGAGAGCGCGTAGTAGCCATCCGGGCGGCGCTGTGCGTGCACATCCAGTTCCACGTCCTGGGGGTAAAAACCGGTGACGTGGTTGGAGCTGGCGAACACAATCCGCTTGACCCCCTGTTGCCGCGCCGCCTCGTAAATATGGAAGGTGCCGCGAATATTGGCGTCGAGAATCTCCTCGAACGGCCGCTCCACTGAAATCCCGCCCAGGTGCACGATCGCGTCAACGCCATCGACCAGCGCCGCCACGGCAGCCTTGTCGGCCAGGTTGCACTGGATCACTTCGTCGTGTGCGCCCGCGCTGGGCGCCATGGCGCTGATGTCCGAGGCGCGCACGATGTGGGCGTGGGCCTGCAGGGTTTCGCGCAGGATCTGCCCCAGGCCGCCGGCGGCGCCGGTGAGCAGAATGCGGGTGAAGGGTTTGGGTTGTGTGGTCATGGTCAGGTCTTCCTTTGAGCGCTGAAGGCATAGGCGTTGCCTGGCGAGCGATGCGCGTTCGCCAGGCAAGTCGCGGGGAGGGGGCGTTACATGAAGTTGTATTGGATGCCCAGGCGCCACCGCGCCTGGCGGTCCTCAGTGGTGGAGTTGACCTTCACATCACCAATCTCCATGAACGGGGCCCATTCCTTGGTGAGCTTGTATTTGACGATCAGGTTCTGTTCGTAGTCGCTCTTCTTGTTGTCGTAGCGGATGTAGTCAGTCTTGAAGTAGATGAACTGATATTCGTACGCCCACTTACTGGCCGGCGTGTAGCCCAACCAGCCTTCGAAACGATGGGTGGTCTGGTCATCCTTGATGTGGTCAGGCAGGTCTTCATTGACCTGGTCGCGGTCCAGTTTCTTGGTGTCCAGGCGATAGCGCGTGGCGGCGTAGAAGGCATCGTTGATCTTGTAGTTGTACTTGAGACCCAGCTTGTAGGTGGTCGAGTCCTTCGAGCTGTCCATCTGGAACGCCGGGGTCAACGTCGATTGCGGGCTGAGCTTGTAGTTGTAGCTCACAGTGAACTCATGCCCGTTGTTGACCATGTTGTCGTAGGCCACATCTTCACGGTCCCCGGCCGTGCGGTATTTCATTTCCGCTTCAAAACCCAGGCCACTGTCCAGGCGGTAGTTGAGCTTGATTCGGTCAGCGTGGGCGCTGTCTTCCTCAGTGAACTGGTGGCGGTAGTTGATGCTGGCAGAGTCAGCGCTGACATACAGCGGCAGGCCGAGGGCCAGGGCAGTAACGAGCGTGCGTAGGGTGGTGTTCATACGGTCTTCTTTTTTTGTTTTTGTTAGGGTCGTTTGACGGTTGCTACGGCGGTGCGTTGTTGCGTGTGGCTCTCATCTAAGGTGCCGATATACGTTATCGTACGACAAGACGACTCGTCTAGCGGTTATCGGTCTATTTGAAACACTTTGAAACATATGTCCCCTATGAATAGGGCTTTACAGCAACCGCTGTTATTCCTTGGTTGTCTTTAAAAATAGGGGTTTTACGGTGTTTTGCGGGAAAATCACGTTAAGGCGGGGCAGGTTATTGGGTCTTTTCAAGTGTTGTACGATGACCTATGATCGGTCGCAACAGACGACATTCCTGTCTCAAATCCAATAAGAAGGCTTAAGACGTCCATGAGAATCACAGCAGTCAACGTCCAGGTGTTTTCCTACCCGACCCGCCGCGCAGTCGACAGCGCCGGCCATGCCCACCCCGGTGATGTCACCCAGGCGCAGATGGCTTTGCTGCGCATCCAGACTGAAGACGGCCAGGAAGGTTTTGCGTTCGGCGCCCCTGAATTGATCCGCCCGTACGTGCTGGATGGGTTCGTGCGCAAAGTGCTGGTGGGGCAGAACGCCTTTGATCGCGAAAAGATCTGGCAGGACCTCGCCCATTGGCAGCGTGGCAGTGCCAGCCAACTGACCGACCGCGCCTTGGCTCTGGTTGAGCAGGCGCTGTGGGATTGGGCGGGGCGCAAACTCGGCGTGCCGGTGCACAAGTTGATTGGTGGTTTCCGCGACAAGGTGCCGGCCTACGGCTCGACCATGTGTGGCGACGAGCTGCCGGGCGGCCTCGCTACCCCCGAAGATTACGGGCGCTTCGCCGAGACCCTGGTGCAGCGCGGCTACAAGGCCATCAAGCTGCACACCTGGATGCCGCCGGTGTCCTTCGCGCCGAGCCCGCGCATCGACGTCAAAGCCTGCGCGGCCGTGCGTGAAGCGGTTGGCCCGGACATCGCGCTGATGCTCGACGGTTACCACTGGTACAGCCGCACCGAGGCGCTGTACATCGGTCGCGAGCTGGAGAAACTCGACTTCGCCTGGTTCGAAGAACCGATGATGGAAGAGTCCGCCGAGTCCTATGCCTGGCTCGCAGGGCAGCTGGATATTCCGGTGCTTGGCCCGGAAACCCTGTCCGGCAAACACCTCGCCCGCGCCAGTTGGGTCAAGCACGATGTGTGCGATATCTTGCGTGCCGGTGTTGCGGGCGTCGGCGGCATTGCGCCGTGCCTGAAGGTCGCGCACCTGGCCGAATCGTTTGGCATGGACTGCGAAATCCACGGCAACGGCGCTGCCAACCTGGCGGTGGTCGGCGCGATCAAGAACTGCACCTGGTATGAGCGTGGCCTGTTGCACCCGTACCTGGACTACGACGAAGTACCGGCCTACCTCAATCGCCTGGTGGATCCGATGGACAACGATGGGTTTGTGCACCTGTCCGACGCGCCGGGCCTGGGCGAAGACATCAATTTCAACTACATCGAGACCAATACGCTCAAGAGCTTCTGACGTGTAAACGGTCAGTTCGGCATAGGTTGAGCTGGCCGAGAGCCCTATAAATATAAAAAAGGCACTCTCGCTATGAACATATTCCCTTCGCTGTGGGCGCGGGTATTCGTTGCCGCCCTGGCCGTTACCGCCGTACCTGCAAGCTTTGCCAAAACCCCGGCCGATCAACTGATCGTCGGCATGAGCATGATCAATCTGCTGTCCCTCGACCCGGCGGCCGCCACCGGCCTGGACGTGTCGGAAATCAACGCCAACCTGTACGACATGTTGCTGGTGCAGGACGTCGCCCAGCCAGATCGCCTGGTACCGGCGCTGGCCGAGCGCTGGCAGGTCAGTGAAGACCGCAAGACCCTGACCTTCAACCTGCGCAGTGGGGTGAAGTTCCAGTCCGGCAATGACTTGAGCGCCGAAGACGTCGCCTGGTCGCTGCACCGGGTGCTCAAGCTCAACCTCGCGCTGGCCTCCACCTGGAAGGCCTACGGGTTCACCGCCGAAAACGTCGAGCGCTACATGCGCGCCACGGATGCCAATACGTTCGTGATCGAACTGCCACGGCCGACCGATCCGCTGCTGGTGCTCAACACCCTGGCGACCTCGCCGAGTGCGTTCATCCTCGACCGCAAAAAAGTCCTCGAACACCAGAAAGGCAGTGACATGGGCGCCGCCTGGCTGGTGACCCACGCCGCCGGCAGCGGTGCATTTGTGCTCAATGACTGGCGCGCCAACGACGTCATCCTGATGACCCGCTTCGACGGTTACTGGGGCGGCCCGGCCAAGCTCAAGCGCATCGTGATGCGCAACATGACCGAGTCGCAGTCGTTGCGCCTGATGATCGAGCGCGGCGATCTGGACATTGCCAAAGGTATGTCGGCGCCGGACATCGAAGCCCTGCAAAAAAGTGACAAGGTGCGCACCCAGACCCTGCAACGCGGCACCCTGTATTACGTGGCCCTGAGTGTGAAGCAGCCGATGTTCGCCGATGCGCGTGTGCGCAAGGCCGTGCGTTCGCTGATCGATTACCAGGGCATCAACCAGACGGTCATGCCTCATTACGGCGTGATCAACCAGCGGCCGATGCCGTTGGGTCTGGCGGCGCGCCTGCCGGATCCCGGCTACAAACTCAACGTCGAGCAGGCCAAGGCCTGGCTGGCTGAGGCCGGTTACCCGAACGGCTTCAAGACCACCATTCGCGTGCTGGCCGAACCGCCCTTCATCAACATTGCCTCCAACCTGCAATCGACCCTGGCCCAGGCCGGTATCGAAGCCAGCATCATTACCGGCACCGGTAACCAGATCTACGGCGCGATGCGCGAGCGCACCTTCGACATCATCGTCGGTCGCGGCGGTGGCGGGGCGGAGCGTCATCCCCATTCCAGCCTGCGCACCCTGGTGTACAACCCGGATAACCGCGATGAAGCCAAGCTGACCAACTTCCAGGGCTGGCGCACCTCGTTCTACAGCCCTGAACTGAACCAGTTGATTGAGCATGCAGAAGTCGAACCGGATGCCGACAAACAACTGACGCAGTACCGCGATATCCAGGCGCAGGTCGATCAGCAGGTCGGGGCCATTTTGCCGGTCTCGCAGATGACCGACACCGTGGTGGTGTACACCGACGTGGCCGACTTCCAGGGCCATACCGCTGCGACCACGCGCTACAAAGACGTCTACAAAAAGCGCTGATCGATTTACCAGGAGCTCACTATGTTTGTTATGACTGCCTCTGTCATGGGCGCTCGCGCTTCCAATACCCTGCGGCGCGCCAGCACCGTGCTGGTGACGTTGCTCGGCCTGTTGGCGCTGACCTTTATCATCGGCCGGGTCATGCCGCTTGACCCCGTGCTGGCGGTAGTCGGGCCGGACGCCGACAGCTCCACCTACGACCAGGTGTACCGGTCGATGGGCCTCGACAAGCCGATCTGGACCCAGTTCGGCCTTTACCTCAATGACCTGCTCCACGGTGATTTCGGCAATGCGCTGCTCACCGGCCACCCAGTGCTGGATGACATCCTGCGCGTGTTCCCGGCGACCATCGAACTGGCGACGTTGGCGATCCTGTTCGGCGTGCTGATCGGCTTGCCGCTGGGCGTGTGTGCGGCGAGCAATCAAGGTCGGCTCGGCGACCACGTGGCGCGGGTGATCACCCTGTTCGGTTATTCCACACCGATTTTCTGGCTGGGCATGATGGGCCTGCTGGTCTTCTACGCCTGGCTCGGCTGGGCCGGCGGCGCGGGGCGCATCGACCTGGCCTACGACGGCATGGTGCCCGAGGTTACCGGCCTGTTGCTGATCGACACCTCACTCGCCCGCGACTGGGATGCCTTCGCCAGCGCTCTGCGGCATATCGTGTTGCCGGCGCTGATCCTGGGCCTGAACTCGGTGGCGTACATCAGCCGCATGACCCGCAGTTTCATGCTGGAGCAGTTGTCCCAGGAGTACATCATCACCGCACGGGTCAAGGGTTTGTCCCGGCGCCAAGTGGTGTGGGGGCATGCGTTTCGCAACATCCTCGTGCAGTTGCTCACCGTGGTTGCGCTGGCCTACGGCTCGCTGCTCGAAGGTGCGGTGCTGATCGAAACCGTGTTCGCCTGGCCGGGGTTCGGCCAATACCTCACCAGCAGCCTGATGCTCGGTGACATGAACGCGGTGATGGGCTGCGTGCTAGTGATCGGCCTGATTTTCGTCGCGCTCAACCTGATCAGCGATGCCTTGTACAAGGTGTTCGATCCGCGCACTCGTTAAGGCGCTACGCAAAAAAACTATAAAAAGAAGGATTCTTTAATGACGACTGTATTTTCGAAACTGCACCTCGGCCTGCTGACCGCCATCCTCGCCCTCGGCCCGATGACCCTGGCCAGCGCCAAGACCCCGGCCGATCAACTGATCGTCGGCATGAGCATGGTCAACCTGTTCTCCATCGACCCGGCCAACGCGCCCGGCCTGGATGCGTCCGGCGTCAATGCCAACCTTTACGACACGCTGATCAAGCGTGACCAGGGCAGCCCGGAAAAACACCTGCCGCAACTGGCCGAACGCTGGGACATCAGCGAGGACGGCAAGCAGGTGACGTTTCATCTGCGCCAGGACGTGAAATTCCATTCGGGCAACCCGCTGACCGCCGAAGATGTGGCGTGGTCGCTGTACCGCGTGATGAAGCTCAACTTCGGCCTGGCGACCACCTGGAAAGCCTACGGCTACAGCGTCGACAACATTCAGGCGCTGATCCGCGCCACGGATGCCCACACCCTGGTGGTCGACCTGCCGCAGACCATGGACCCCTTGTTGTTGGTGGACTCCCTGGCGATCTCGCCCAGCGCCGTGATCGTGGACCGCAAGACCGCCCTGGCCCATGAAAAAAACGGTGACCTCGGCGCCGGTTGGCTGGTGACGAACGAGGCGGGCAGCGGCCCCTTCGTGCTGACCAAGTGGAGCGCCAACGACTCGCTGCTGCTGACCCGTTTCGATGGCTACTGGGGCGGCGCGGCCAAGCTCAAGCGCGTGGTGGTGCGGCACATGACCGAATCCCAGTCCCTGCGCCTGATGCTCGAACGCGGCGATCTGGACCTGGCCTACGGCATGGCCGCACCGGACATTCGCGCCATCGACGGCTCGGACAAGATCCAGGTGCAGTCGCTGCCACGCGGCACCATGTACTACGTCGCCATGAGCATGAAGCAGCCGGAATTCGCCAAGCCCAAGGTGCGCGAAGCGGTGCGCAACCTGATCGACTACAAAGGCCTGGACCAACAAGTGATGCCGTATTACGGCAAGCTCAACCAGCAGCCGATGCAGTTGGGCCTGGAAGCGCGGCTGCCGGATCCCGGCTATCACATGGACGTGGCCAAGGCGAAAGCCCTGCTGGCAGAGGCCGGTTACCCCGAGGGCTTCAACACCACCATTCGCACGCTGTCGGAGCCGCCGTTCATTGATATCGCTGCGCGCTTGCAAGCCACGCTGGCCGAAGGCGGGATCAAGGCCAGTATCGTCACCGGTACCGGCAACCAGGTGTACGGCGCGATGCGCGCGCGCAATTTCGAGATCATCGTGGCCCGTGGCGCCGAGCGTTACCCGCACCCGTATTTCAGCCTGCGCACCTTTGCCTACAACCCCAACAACAGCGATGACGCCGGCCTGCCGAACTTCCAGGGCTGGCGCGCTTCGTTTTTCAATCCGCAGATCAACAGCCTGATCGACCAGGCCGGCGTGACGCGTGATTCGGCGCAGCGGGTCAGCCTGTACCACCAGGCGCAGAACCTCTACGACCAGCAAGTGGGGCCGATCCTGATGATTTCGCAGATGACCGACACCGTGGTCAGCGCTGCCGACGTCAAGGGCTTCACCGGTGACGATGCCGAGGCCACCCGTTACCTGGGTGTCTACAAGCAGCGTTGAGTGCTTCCAGAATTCACACAGAGAAGATGCTTATGAATGCCAATCTGTCTTCCATCGAATCGGCGACGAAGCGCCCGGTGGATCGCTCGCCAGGCTCCAGCTTCGATGCTTTTTGCAAGAGTGGCCTGCGGGTGTTGCGTCACCTGTTGCGCAACCCCATGACCCTGGCAGGCCTGCTGGTGGCGCTGCTGTTGGTGGTCGTCGCGGCCTTTGCGCCGTGGATCGCCACCCACGATCCGGTGGCGCAGAATCTTGCCAATGCCTTGCAGGCACCGGGCTCGGCGCATTGGTTCGGCACCGATGAATATGGCCGGGACATCTTCAGCCGGCTGGTCTACGGCTCGCGGATCACGCTGTACATCATTGGTCTGGTGACGGTGATTGTGGGGCCGATCGGGTTGTTTATCGGCACCGTATCGGGCTACTTCGGTGGCGCGGTCGACACCGTGTTCATGCGCCTGACCGACATCTTCATCTCCTTCCCCAGCCTGGTCCTGGCCCTGGCCTTTATCGCGGCGCTCGGCCCTGGCCTGGAACATGCGGTGGTGGCGATAGCCTTGACCTCCTGGCCGCCGATTGCGCGGCTGGCGCGGGCTGAAACCCTGTCCTTGCGTAACGCTGATTTCGTCGTCGCGGTGGAGCTGCAAGGCGCCTCGCCGGCGCGGATTATCCTGCGCCATATCGTGCCGATGTGCCTGTCCTCGGTGATCATCCGCCTGACCATGAACATGGCGGGGATCATCCTCACCGCTGCGGCACTGGGCTTTCTCGGCCTGGGCGCCCAGGCGCCGCTGCCGGAGTGGGGCGCAATGATCTCCACTGGCCGCCGCTACATGCTCGAATGCTGGTGGCTGGTGGCGGTGCCAGGGGCGGCGATCATGCTGGTCAGCCTGGCTTTCAACCTGTTGGGCGATGGCCTGCGGGACATCCTTGATCCGCGCAGCGAATAATCGGAGGAACACCTGATGTCCGCCATCAAACTGAATGTCGAAGGGCTTAACGTGCGCTTCGTCAGTGGCCAGAAAGAAACCCACGCCGTGCGCGATGTGTCCTTCACCTTGGGTCGTGAAAAACTGGCGATTGTCGGTGAGTCCGGCTCCGGTAAATCCACCGTGGGCCGCAGCTTGCTCAAGCTGCATCCGCCCAGCGCCAGGATCACCGCCAAGGCCATGGCGTTTGGCGAGGTCGACCTGCTGTCGGCCAGTGAAAAAGCCATGCAGAAGATTCGCGGCCAGCGCATCTCGATGATCATGCAGGACCCCAAGTATTCACTGAACCCAGTGGTCAAGGTCGGCGACCAGATCGCCGAAGCCTACCTGGCCCACCACAAGGCCAGCCGCAGCGATGCCCGCGAGCGCGTGCTGCAGATGCTGGAGCAGGTGCACATCCGCGACCCGCAGCGCGTCTATAACCTGTACCCCCACGAAGTCTCCGGCGGCATGGGGCAGCGCATCATGATCGCGATGATGGTGATCACCCGTCCGGAAGTGATCATCGCCGACGAGCCCACCTCGGCGCTGGATGTCTCGGTGCGCCAACAAGTGCTCAACGTGCTGGAAGAGTTGGTGGACCAGCAGCAGATGGGGCTGATCTTCGTCAGCCACGACCTCAACCTGGTGCGCAACTACTGCGACCGCGTGCTGGTGATGTATGCCGGGCGCGTCGTCGAATCCCTGGCCGCCTGCGACCTGCACTACGCCGAGCACCCCTACACCCGTGGCCTGCTGGCCGCGCTGCCGAGCATGGATAACCGCCGTGCGCACCTGCCGGTGCTCAAGCGCGATCCTCTCTGGCTGACCCAATAAGGAACCCGACCATGCCCATGATCCAAGCGCACGCCTTGAACCTGAGCTTCGGCACAGGCGCTGCCATCAACCAAGTGCTGCACGATGTGAGCCTGAGTGTCGCCGACGGAGAATCGTTCGGCCTGGTGGGGGAGTCCGGCTCGGGCAAGACCACCGTGCTGCGCTGCCTGGCCGGGCAATACCGGCACTGGAACGGCGAGCTGAGCATTGCCGGCGCGCCGTTGCATCACAAAATTACCAAGGAGCACTTTCGCAAGGTGCAAATGGTCTTCCAGGATCCTTACGGCTCCTTGCACCCTCGACACACCATCGACACCGCATTGCGCGAGCCGCTGATTATCCACGGGGTAGGGGACAAGGACGACCGCATCAACGAGATCCTGCTCAAGGTTGGCCTGAACGACAGTTTCCGCTTTCGCTACCCGCACCAACTGTCCGGCGGGCAGCGCCAGCGCGTGGCAATTGCGCGGGCCTTGATCCTGGAGCCACGGGTGCTGTTGCTGGATGAACCGACCTCGGCGCTGGATGTGTCGGTCCAGGCCGAGATTCTCAACCTGCTGGCGGACCTGCGTCAGCGCGAGAAACTCACCTACTTGCTGGTGACCCATGACCTGGGCGTGGTGACTCACTTGTGCGACCGGGTGGCGGTGATGCAGCACGGCAAGATCGTCGAACTGCTCGACTGTCAGGCCCTGAGCCAGGACCAGGCGGAGCACGATTACACGCGCATGCTGGTGCAGGCCAGCCGTGACTTCAGTCAGGAGTCCGAGCGGCGACGTGTAGGCTAAAAACACTAGTCATCGTATGACTTTGCTTTGGTTGATTTATTTATTGATGTGAATAAACGCTTATTTCATTGGGGTTAATCGCATTTTAACCATGAAAGGCGTTTAGAGGGTGGCATTACTATTTTTGTAGTTGTACGATGACGTACCTCTTAAGGTATTCCATTCAAATTCCGAATAAAGGTTTGCGAACATGACGCCACAAGAACTAAAAACAGTCCTGTCTTCCGGCTTGCTCTCGTTCCCGGTCACCGACTTTGATGCCGCCGGCGACTTCCGCGCCGACACCTACGCTCGCCGCCTGGAATGGCTGGCGCCTTATGGCGCCAGTGCGTTGTTCGCGGCAGGGGGCACCGGGGAATTCTTCTCCCTGGAGTCCAAGGAATACACGCAGATCATCAAGACTGCCGTGGACACCTGCAAAGGTCAGGTGCCGATCCTCGCCGGTGCCGGTGGCCCGACGCGCCAAGCCATCGCTTACGCCCAGGAAGCCGAGCGCCTGGGCGCCGCGGGTATTTTGCTGATGCCCCATTACCTCACCGAAGCCAGCCAGAAGGGCTTGGTGGCGCACGTTGAGCAAGTGTGCAACTCGGTGGATTTCGGCGTGGTGGTGTACAACCGCAACCTGTGCCGCCTCAACGCCGACAGCCTGGAACAGCTGGCCGAGCGCTGCCCGAACCTGATCGGCTTCAAGGATGGCATTGGTGAGGTCGAATCCATGGTCAGCATCCGCCGTCGCCTGGGCGACCGCCTGACCTACCTCGGCGGCCTGCCGACTGCCGAAGTCTACGCCGCTGCCTACAAAGCCCTCGGCGTGCCGGTCTATTCCTCGGCGGTGTTCAACTTCATCCCGAAAACCGCGATGGACTTCTACCGTGCCGTGGCTGCCGACGACCACGCGACCGTGGGCCGTTTGATTGATGATTTTTTCCTGCCGTACCTGGCGATTCGCAACCGCTGTGAAGGTTATGGCGTGAGCATCGTCAAGGCCGGTGCGCGTTTGGTTGGCCATGACGCCGGCCCGGTACGTGCGCCGCTGACCGACTTGCTGCCCGATGAAGTGGAGCAACTGGCGGTGCTGATCGAGGCCCTCGGCGCCCAATAAGGCGCGTACGAACCTCCAATGTAGGAGCTGTCGAGCCCCAGCGAGGCTGCGATGGGATCGCTGCGGTGTGTCGGTAAAACCGAGTC
Source organism: Pseudomonas arvensis (assembly GCF_056688935.1). Classification (NCBI taxonomy): domain Bacteria; kingdom Pseudomonadati; phylum Pseudomonadota; class Gammaproteobacteria; order Pseudomonadales; family Pseudomonadaceae; genus Pseudomonas; species Pseudomonas arvensis. The sequence goes on from NZ_CP162038.1 coordinate 2,221,116, forward strand.
GCCTGCATCGCAGCCTCGCTAAAGCTCGACAGCTCCTACGGGGATTGCTGGGGGAATAGATTCAACCTTCCTCAATCGCAGCCAATACCTCGAAGCTTTCACGCAACAGATGCAGCCCTTCTACGTGAATACCGGCAAAAACAAGGAGAACAACATGCCGTATAAACCCTCAGCGCATTGCGCGCTTGCCCTTATCGCCCTCGGTTGCAGCCCGCTGTCCTGGGCGCTGCAAGCACCGTCAAAACTGCAAGTACCCACCCTGGCCTATGATGATCAGCAGATCATCCTGGTCTGGGAGAAGCCTGCCGATCATGGTGGCATCCAGGATTACCACGTGTACGCCAACGGCGTGTTGTTGGGCAGTGCCAACGCCAACAACGATCAGGTGTCACCGGCCAAGCCCTATATCGACCAGTTCTACCGCCAGGACACGGCCAACTTCCACCATCGCATCGGCATTCACAGCTACACCGCCCAAGGCTTGAAGCCCGACACGGCCTACCGTTTCACCGTGCGTTCGGTGGACGCAAACGGCAAGGAGTCGGCAGACAGCGCCCCCGTACAGCAACGTACCACCCAGGTTGCGGCGCTGTTTGACGTGAAGAAATACGGCGCCAAAGGCGACGGCAGCCACCTTGATACCCTGGCGATCCAGAACGCCATCGATGCCTGCACCCCAGGCTGCAAAGTCCTGCTGCCCAAAGGTACCTATAAAAGCGGCGCGCTCTACCTCAAGAGCAACATGACCCTGGAGATCGCCGAAGGCGCGACCCTGCTCGGTTCCGAACGCGCTGAAGATTACCCGTTGGCCGGTTATATCCAGTACCCGTATTCCACCACCGTGCGCCCAGCCTCGCTGATCAACGCGTTGCCCCGCGATCCGCGCCAGCATCAAACGTTCGAAAACATCCGCATCGTCGGCAAGGGCACCCTCGACGGCAATGGCTGGAAGCGCAACGCCGACGTCATCGACGAGCGCGGCCAGGCGCTGCCGTTCTACCTGCCCAGCGACAACACCCGCTATGCCCAGGACGGCATCCTCGCCAAGGCCCAGGTCGAGCAAGCCGTGGCACGGGGCATGAACGTCAAGGACGCCTATGGGCAGATGCGTTCCTCGTTGATCACCCTGCGCAACGTCAAGAACGTGTTCTACGGCGGCTTCACCGTACTCAACCCGGCGTTCCACGGCATCATGAACCTGGAGACTGAGAACGTGGTGCTGGCCAACACCACCCACAAGACCTACGACGCCAACAATGGCGACGGCATCGAATTCGCCAACAGCAAGGGCGCGATGGTCTTCAACAACTTCTTCGACACCGGCGACGACTGCGTCAACTTCGCCGCCGGCACCGGTGCGAATGCCGTGCACCAGCCGCCTCAGGAAGATGCGTGGATTTTCAACAACTACTTCCGCAAGGGCCACGGCATGGTGGTGGCTGGCAGTCATACAGGCGCATGGATCCAGAACATCCTGGCTGAAGACAACGTCTCCGACGGCACCGACGCCGGGCTGCGCATGAAAAGCACCAACTTCATGGGCGGCGGTGCGCGCAACGTCACCTTCCGTGATTCGGCGATTCGCAACACGGTCAAGCAGGCCTTCATCTTCACCCTCGACTACAACGACCCCAACGCCAAACTCGACTACGAGCGCTCAACAATTGCCGGGCAGTTCAAGGACATCCGCGTGAGCGATGTCAGCGTGGAAAACGCCCAAGGCGCGGCGATCGAAGTCAAGGGCGATGCTGCGCACAACGCCTACCATGAGGGCTTGGTGTTTGAGCGCGTACGTTTCAGCGGCGCGGCCAAGGCGCGTATCGATGGGTTGAAAGACTCACGCTTCGAGCGCGTGGTGTTCAGCCAGACCGGCGGCGCCAATCCGTGGCAAGTGAGCGGTAGCCAAGGGCTGGTCTTCAAGGACGTGCAACCGACGCCCTGAACCACCATATTCTTGTGGTGAGCGGCTTTTGTGGTGAGCGGGCTTGCCCCGCGCTGGGCTGCGTAGCAGCCCCAAAACCTTCACCTCGCTTAATTCTGGCACTCTGCGGTGGCCTTGTTGGGGCTGCTGCGCAGCCCAGCGCGGGGCAAGCCCGCTCACTACAGGGTTGTGTGACATTAGCCAGCAGTTACGTATAAAGATTGATAGCATTGGGCCACTTATCTCGAGTATTCCTTATGCTTCCTGGCCATATCCGCGTACTTGTCCTGGGCCTCGTGTTGATGCTGTCGAGCCTGTCCGCCCTGGCGGCCAATACCCCTTGCTCCGGTCGCAAGGGGGGCATTGCCGGGTGTGATGGCGATGTCTTCCTCTGCAACGACGGCTCCATCAGCGCCTCGAAAAGAAGTTGCACCGCCTATACCGGCAACCGCTTGGCACGCCCCGCTGTGCAACCGCTGCAAGGTCGTTCAGAGAGCTGCAGCTGCGGTAGCGGTACTTACTGCACCGGGCCACGGGGCGGGGTGTTCTGCCTCATGCCCTCCGGACAGAAAAGTTATCGGCGCCACTGACCTCTAACTAAATAGTTGGCTGTGGCGGAAATGAGGGACGAAATAGCGGTTTGCCATTCAATTTTCATAAAAGCGTAACAATGCTGCTGCAAAGTTCCGGGAGCCCGTAATCACAAGGATTTCCCTGAATGAAACGTCTGATGAAGTCTGCTGCACTCGCCGTTGCGGTTTCTCTCAGTGCCACCTCGGTATTTGCTGCCGAAAACGTCCGTCTGACAGGTTCTGGCGCCAGCTTCCCTGCGCCGATCTACCTCACCTGGTTCAAGGATTTCAGCAAGAAGACCGCTGGTGTCACGGTTGACTACCAATCCAAGGGGAGCGGGGCGGGTGTCCAGGACTTCCTGAACAAAACCGTGGACTTCGCCGCCAGTGACTCGGCCATGAAAGATGAAGACATCGCCAAGGTCGCCGAAGGCGTGCAGCTTCTGCCGATGACTGCGGGCGAGATCGTGCTGGCGTTCAACCTGCCAGGCAATCCCAAAGAGCTGAAGTTGCCCCGCGATGTGTACTCCAACATCTTCCTGGGCAAGATCACCAAGTGGAACGATCCGCAGATCGTCGCCGCCAACCCTGACCTGAAGCTGCCGGATATGCCGATCACCGTGGTCGTGCGTGCAGACTCCAGCGGCACCACTGCGGTATTCACCAAGCACTTGGCGGCCATCAATCCGCAGTTCCAGAAGGACCTGGGTGAAGGCAACACCGTTAACTGGCCCGCCAGCGACAAATTCATCAAATCGCCGAAGAACGACGGTGTGACCGCCACCGTACGCCAGACTCCGGGCGCGATTGGCTACATCGAATACGGCTTCGCCAAACTGGCCAAGGTTAACTTTGCCCAGCTGCAGAACAAGGCCGGCAAGTACGTGGTCCCTAACGCCGAAAGCGGTGCCGAAGCGCTGGCCGCAGTGAAGATGCCGGAAAGCCTGGTGGCCTGGCTGCCGGATCCGGACGGTGCCAAGTCCTACCCGATCACGTCCTACACCTGGATGATCTTCCGCAAGGACAACGGCAACCCGGCCAAGGCCAAAGCCATGCGTGACATGGTCGAATACAGCCTGACCGAAGGGCAGAAAATCGCCGACTCGATGGGCTATATCCCGCTGCCGCAATCGGTGGTTGATCAGGTTCGCAAAGCGTCCGCCAACATTCAGTAACGCTCGTGTGGCCTCTCTTGGCGGGCGCTGTGAGCCCCGCCGGGAGAGTTACCCCCTTGTTCCGGAATCAGCCAATGAACACACCGTTTGTCGTACCGGGTAACCCGGACTCTGCCTGCCAGCCACCTTCGACGAAGGATTTCCTGGTTGATCGCACCTTCCGTGCGCTTGCGCGGATAGGCGTGGTGCTGGTGCTGGCGCTGGTGTTTGCGCTGGTGTTTGAAGTGGGGCGCAAGGCCCTCCCAGGCATGGAGAAGCACGGCTTTGACGTGCTGTTCGGCAGCGTCTGGGATGTCAATCAAGGCAAGTACGGCATTCTGCCGGCCATCTGGGGCACGCTCTACAGTGCCTTTATCGCGTTACTGATCGCCGGTGTTTTTGGCGTCAGCATGGCGATTTTTCTCACTCAGGATTTCTTGCCGGCGAAGCTGGCGGCGGTGTTTCGTACCATCGTCGAACTGCTCGCGGCCATCCCCAGCGTTGTTTACGGCCTGTGGGGCATTTACGTGGTCATCCCGGCGATTCGGCCGCTGACCGCATGGTTGAACAGCGAACTGGGCTGGATCCCTTTTTTCGGCACCTCGTTGAGCGGGCCGGGGCTGCTCCCAGCCGCGCTGGTGCTGGCGATCATGATTCTGCCGACCATCGCGGCCGTGTCCCAGGACGCCCTCACCGCCGTCCCCATGAAAACCAAGCAGGCCGCCTACGGCATGGGCACCACCCACTGGGAAGCGATTCTCAAGGTGATGGTGCCGTCCGCCGCTACCGGCATCTTCGGTTCCCTGGTGTTGGGCCTGGGCCGCGCCCTCGGTGAAACCATGGCGCTGGCCATGCTGGTGGGCAACGCCAACAACATCTCGCTTTCGCTGTTCGCGCCGGCCAACACCCTGGCGGCGTTGCTGGCGCTGAACTTCCCCGAAGCCGGGCCGAACGAGATCGAGGTGCTGATGTACGCCGCACTGGTGCTGATGTTGATCACGCTGATCGTCAACATCTTCGGCTCCATGATCATGATGTACGCCCAACGGGGTAATAAGTGATGACTGATCTTTCTGCCGCAACCGACCTGACGTCTCCCGCCGGTGCGCTGCCCAGCCTGCAACGCCGGTTCGAAGGCCGTGCCCTGCGCAGCCTGGTGTTGACGACCCTGGTGTGGACCGGCGCGCTGCTGGCCAGCGTGCCGCTGATTTCCGTGCTCTACATGCTGATCATGCGCGGCGGGGCGCGCCTGAGCCTTGAAGTATTCACCGAACTGCCGCCCACCGGTTTCGAGACCGGCGGCGGTTTCGGCAACGCCATGGCCGGTACCTTCGTGATGGTTGGCATCGCCGCAGCCATTGCGGTGCCGGTTGGCATCATGGCGGCGATCTTCCTCGCCGAACTGGGCCCGGAGAGCAAACTGGCGAACGCCGCGCGCTTTGCCGCGAAGATGCTCACCGGCCTGCCTTCGATCCTGGCCGGTGTGTTTGCCTACGCCTTGGTGGTGATGACCACCGGCACCTACTCGGCTCCGGCCGGTGGCGTGGCGCTGGCGGTGCTGATGCTGCCCATCGTGGTGCTGACCGCTGAAGAGTCGATGCGCATGGTGCCCAAGATCATGAAGGACGCCGCCTACGGCATGGGCTGCACCCGCTCCCAGGTGATCTGGAAAATCGTCTTGCCCACCGGCCTGCCGGCCATCCTCACCGGCGTGATGCTCGCCGTGGCCCGCGCCGCAGGCGAAACCGCGCCGCTGTTGTTTACCGCGCTGTTCAGCAACTACTGGATCTACCACGACGGCAGCCTGGCGGTGATGAACCCGACGGCTTCGCTGGCCGTGCTGATCTACAACTTCTCCGGCATGCCCTTCGACAACCAGCTTGAACTCGCCTGGGCGGCGTCGCTGGTACTGGTAATGATCGTGCTGGTCGTGAACATCGTGAGCCGTATTTTCGGCAAGCCAAAGTATTGAAAACGGGAGCACCTGAATCTTGAACGTATCAACTGCGCAAATAGCCGCTCCGTTTGTCACCCAGGCGCCTGTGGTCATGGACTGCAAGCTGGACAAGATCTTCTACGGCAACTTCATGGCCGTGCGTGACAGCCATGTGCCGATCGAAAAGAACAAGATCACCGGCTTCATCGGGCCGTCCGGCTGCGGTAAAAGTACCGTGCTGCGCAGCCTCAACCGCATGAACGACCTGGTCAAAGGCTTCCGCTTCGAGGGCCATGTGCACTTCCTCGGGCAGGACGTCTACGGCAAGGGCGTGGACCCGGTGGTGGTGCGCCGCTATATCGGCATGGTGTTCCAGCAGCCGAACCCGTTCTCCATGAGCATCTTCGATAACGTGGCCTTTGGCCTGCGCCTGAACCGCTACAAAGGCGACCTGGGCGACCGCGTCAAGCACGCCCTGCAAGGCGCCGCGCTGTGGGATGAGGTCAAGGACAAGCTCAAGGTCAGCGGCCTGTCGCTGTCCGGTGGCCAGCAGCAGCGCTTGTGCATTGCCCGCGCCATCGCCACCGAGCCGGAAGTGCTGTTGCTCGACGAACCCTGCTCGGCGCTTGACCCGATTGCCACGCGCCGGGTCGAAGAGTTGATGGTCGAGCTGAAAAAGGACTACACCATCGCCCTGGTGACCCACAACATGCAGCAGGCCATCCGTGTGGCCGACACCACGGCGTTTTTCTCGGTGGATATTTCCCAGGGCACGCGCACCGGCTATCTGGTTGAGATGGGCCCAACGGCGCAGATTTTCGAGAACCCGCGCGAGCAAATGACCGGGGACTACATCACGGGTAAGTTCAGCTGATGCCTGCAACGCGACGCCTTGATCTGCCTGCGATTGAACGCGCACTGCGTGAGGTGCAGCAGCGCTTTGCCGCGCTCAGCCAGGACTTCACCGAGCCACGCGACCCACTGACGGACGAAGTGCTGCACAACGTGCTTGAAGGCTATGCGCTGATTGACGATTATGTGGCGCGGGGCGTCGACCTGTTTGACCTTCAGCAACTGAACCTGATGCTGGAGATCAACGCCACCGTACTCTGTGGCAGCGACCCGAGCCGTCGCCTGGAATACGCCCAGCACCTGGCGGCGACCGAAGAACACTTCTTCAACAACGTCGAGGGCGGCATCAAGGACTTGTACAACTGGTACTGCGCGTATCGCAGTGAATCGGTGTGGAAGCGCGCAGCCGGGGTGTATGTGCGCATCCTCAGCAAGCCGCAGTTGTTTATTGAAGGCAACCACCGCAGCGGCTCGCTGATCGTCAGCTATCTGCTGATGCGTGCGGGTTTGCCGCCGTTCGTGCTGTCGCTGGAGAACGCCGAGGGTTACTTCAACCCGTCGTCGGTCATCCGCAACTCAGCCAAACATGGAGTCAAGGCGTTGTACGAATTGCCCAAGATCAAGAAAAAATACGCCGCCTTCCTGGAAGAACAGGCACCGGATCCAATGAGGTTTTTTCTCCAGGACACGCCCTTGCCCGCCTATCAAGGGGGCCATTGATGAGCGGTTCTCGCCTGTTCGCCAGGGCAGGGCAGGCCATGCAGCGCCTCCTCCCGACGCAGTTGCTCAAGCGCCCGCGCATCCGTATTTCATTCGACATAGACGACACCCTGGCCTGCCAGCTCCACCACTGCGACGTCGAGCCGAGCCGGCTGCCAGCCTGCGTGCACCGCTGGCTGGGTGAGCCGCTGCGCATCGGCACACGCTCCCTGGCCCGCGAACTGCGCCGCCAGGGTTGCAGCGTCTGGGTCTACACCTCGTCCGGGCGTACGCCGTCCTATATCCGGCGCTGGCTGATGCTGTACGGCATCCGCGTCGACGGCGTGGTCAACAGCGTGCTGCACAACCAGGCGCTGACGGCGCACGGGCTGTCGAACGCACCGTCGAAATTCCCACCGGCCTTCGACATCGACCTGCACGTGGATGACTCCGAAGGCGTGCACAGTGAAGGCCAGGACCACGGTTTTCGCGTAGTCGTGGTGGACCCCCAGGATGAGCAGTGGGCGCAGCGGGTATTGGATGCCGTCGCACAGCTTCAGGCACAGCTAGCCCGTCAGCAACCGCACCGGCACACACCAACCCCGCGGAGCGCACGCGGGCTTTTTCTGCCTGAGGCGCTTTGACCGCCAGGTATGCCCTGGTCGACCTCGGTATAAGCCTTGGTCAATCGACCGATCTGGATGTTCCCAGCACTCGATTCAGCTCGCCAGCGACAGCGATGAGCTGCTGTTCAAGCGCTTCAACCTCAGAGAGGCTGATGCCATTGTTGATAACGTGCAGGGTTTTAGCCCGCTTCCTGGGGGCGGGAGCCAGATTGTGTGCTTGTTGCGAAATCAACGCCTGACGCAACAGATTGTTGATCACGGTCTGATAGCCCGTACCGGCGCTTTCGGCGCGTTCACGGGCGGCTTCGATTACCGCGTCATCAAGCATGATGGTGATGCGGGTCTTGCCCTTGTTGCTGGCGACAGCACCACGTTTGCCGTGGGTGAAATCGTATTCGTCTTTCATTGTTCAAGCCTCCAGATAACGACGCCGTTCATTTCTTGATGCGAGCCTGGCGCTGATAACGCGTACGAAATTTGGATCGCGATAAGTGTACGTCACTACCAGAATTCGTCCCCTCGCGTCGCTGCCCATGGTCACCCAGCGCTCTTCATCGTGATCGGGGTCTTGTATGGTCAGGGCCATCTCATCGTTGAACACCGGTTCTGCGTCGGCCAGGGTTATGCCCTTGTGCTTTTGCTGATTTGCGATGTTTTTTGCCTCATCGTATTGAATCCTGAATCTCTTCGTTATGCATACTTTATATGTATTAAAAAGCAGTTGAAGAAACCGTCAGTCAGGAAGATGGCCAGCTATAAATAGCGGTAGTGTGAATTTGCCATGTTCCGCTCGGTCAGTTGGGTCTCGATCTTGCTGAAATTGCCAACATATTTGCGCGCGTAATGGCCAATCCGTTACGTAGAAGGATTCTTTTTTGATTGTCAGAATAGGCGAACTTGAACCGGCGAGTAGTCAGATAGGTCAGCGTGCACGGGGCCGGGTCAATACCAAGTTTGTGCACATTGCCCTTTATTCCGCGGCATGCTCAGGTTAATGACCACGCCGTGGAAAGGGTCGCAAGAGCGACCTTCAACGCATATGCAAAATAATCGGGCTGCTGCTTGCCGGGTCTGTATGCCCGCGTAGTTTGCCCACCGCCTTGGCGTCCACCGCGCCGCCCTGGTTGCCCCACGTGCCGCGCACAAACGTCAGCACCTCGGCGATTTCCTGGTCGGACAATTGCTCGCGAAACGCCGGCATGCGGTAGGCATCCGGCACGCCAGCGGCGACCACGCGTTGTGCGCCATTGAGGGTGATATTGATCGCTGACGCCGTCTCCTTGACCAAGGCCGAAGTGGCGCCCGCGAGAGGTGGCATCCACTCGGGCTGGCCTTTGCCGTCTGCGCCATGGCACGAGGCGCAGCGGGTGGCGTAGGTGTGGGCGCCGGGGACGTCCTGGCGCACGGCGGCGGTTACGTACTGCCAAGGCGTGCCGTCGCGCTGCGGGTCGCCGGGCAGCGACTTGAGGTAGCGGGCGATGGCGGCCAGGTCGTCGTCGGCCATGAACTGCGTGGAGTTGTTGAACGCTTCGGTCATCGAGCCATAGACCACCGCGTGCTGGTTGCGGCCGGTCTTGAGGAACTGCACGATCTGCGGCTCGCTCCAGCGACCCAAACCGCTGTTGGGGTCCTGGCGCAGGCTGGGTGCGTACCAGCCATCGAGCAGGGCGCCGGCGAGGAACGGCTTGCCGGATTCATCCAAAGCCTTTTCGTTGAACGCCAGGCCACGCGGTGTGTGGCAACTGCCGCAGTGGCCTGGGCCTTGGACGATATAGGCGCCGCGATTCCACAGCGCGTCCTGGTTGGGGTTGGCGGTGTAGGTGGCGGTCGGTGCAAACACGCCGTTCCACAGGGCGATGGGCCAGCGCATGTTCAGCGGCCAGGGAATATCGCTGGGGATATTCGGCTGGTTGGCCGGTTGCACGCCTTTCATGAAAAACGCGTACAGCGCCTGGATATCGTCGTCGCTGAGCTTGGCATACGACGGATAGGGCATGGCCGGGTACAGCCGGCGGCCGCCCGGTGCCACGCCGTGACGCACTGCGCGATCAAAATCGGCCAGGCTGTAAGTGCCGATCCCGTGGGTGCGGTCCGGGGTGATGTTGGTGGCGTGAATCGCTCCCAACGGCGTGGCCATTTCCAGGCCACCGGCGAACGGTGCCTTGCCGGCCAGGCTGTGGCAGGCCACGCAGTCGCTGACGCGGGCGACGTACTCGCCACGACTGACCAGGGCCGGGTCGGCACTGGCTGCCTGTGGCGCTTCAAACGGTGTAGCGGGTTGGCGGCTGACATACCAGGCCAGCAGGCCGGCGGCGACGACGCAGGGCAGCGCGAGCCAGCCTACGGTTCTTGCGAATCGACGGTTGTTCATGGGCGGTCTCGCTCGGTTAGCTGAAGGTGTGTCGGCTTAATGGCAGGCTGCGCACGCGCTGGCCGGTCAATTGCGCCACCGCGTTGACCACGGCCGGCGCCACAGCGGGGAGCGGAGGCTCACCGATGCCGCCCATCTTTTCACCACTCTCGATGATCTTTACATGCACCTGCGCCATGCGGGACGGCGGCAGGATCGGGTAAAGGTCGTAATTGCGCGCCCGTGGCTTGCCGTCCACGTACACCGCTTCCTCCAGTAAGGTTTGCGACAGGCCCAGGGCCACCGCGCCGTTGACCTGCGCCTGGACAATGGCCGGGTTGACGATGCTGCCAGGGTCGATGGCTTCCCAGATGTGGTGCACTTTTACCTGGCCGTGTTCAATCGACACCTCGGCAATCACCGCAGCGTGGGAGCCGAACGGCGAGGCCATGGCCACGCCACGCGCCCGTCGTGTGCCGTCTTCGGCGGTGTAGGGGCCGCGTTTCCAGCCGCCGGACAACTCGCCCACGGCCTTGAGCAAGGTGGTCAGCCGGGGGTTGTCACGCAGCAGATGCAGGCGCAACTCATAGGGGTCGCGCTTGCCCTGGTCCGCCAGTTCATCGAGGAACGCTTCGTAGAAGAAGTCATTCAGCGAGTTACCCACCGAGCGCCAGTAGCCGAGCATGGCCGGGCCTTTGACGTAAATCTGCGCGATGCGTTTGTTGGGGATGGCGTAGCTCTTGCCCGACAAACCTTCGAGGGCGGTGGGGTCGAGTTTTTCGCCCTGTTTGCCGGCGATGGCTTCGCTGGGGCCTTCGGTGGCGCTGACCGCTTCGATGGCGACGGGCAGGCCGTCGGCATCCAGCGCGGCGCGGAACTTGACCACCGCAACCGGGCGCAGCACATCGCGCAGGAACTCTTCTTCACGGCTCCAGATCAGCTTGACCGGACGGCCCACCGCCTTGGCCAGGGCAATGGCCTGCGGGTAAGGGCTGGCCGAGTCATACAGGAAGTGCCGACCGAAAAAACCGCCCAGCAGCGGCGAATGCAGGTTGATCTGCTCGGGCGCCAGGCCGGTGCGCTTGGCGATGTCGGCACGGAACATGTCCGGCGCCTGGTTAGGCAGCCAGATGTCCAGGGTGCCGTCGGGGTTGAAACGCGCCAGGGCTGAAGGCGGCTCCAACTGGGCGTGGTTGACGTACTGGTTGTGGTAGGTGGCCTCGACCTGGGTCTTGGCGTTTTTCAGTGCGCCGGCCACATCGCCTTCGTTTTCGTCGTCACGGGCCGGGCCTTGCTGGGCCGCGAGGAAGTCGCGAAAACCATCGCTGGAAAAGTCAGCGGGCATGGCGCGGACTTTGGAGTCGGCAGTTGGTTCCAGCCAGTCGACCTGGATGGCTTCCACCGCACGCTTGGCATGCCACCAGCGTTCGGCGACGACTGCCACGGCGCCGGGCAGTTGATGCACCGAGTGCACGCCGGGCATGGCTTCGACCTGCGCCTGGTTGCGCAGGCTGCCCGCGGTCATGCCCAGGCGCGGCGCGTGCTGCACGGCGGCGTGGAGCATGTCGTCGACTTTCAGGTCGATGCTGTACAGCGCTTTGCCGGTGGATTTGTCGTAGGCGTCTACACGCTTGACCGGTTTACCGATCCAGCGGAATTGGCTCGGATCGCGCAGGGTGATGCTCGCGGCGTCAGGCACTGGCATGTCCAGGGCGCGGCTGGCCAACTCGCCGTAGCCCAGGGAACGGCCGGATGCAGCGTGAATCACGCGGCCGGGTTGGGTGGTCAGCTCACCCACGGGCACACCGAGTTGCTCGGCACCGGCCTGCAGCAACATGGCGCGGGCGAGGGCACCGAGGCGGCGCATGGTCGGGTAGCTCATGCGCACCGACATGCTGCCGCCGGTGATGCGCATGCCGTTGTCCATCACCACATAGGCTTCGCCGGGTGGCGCGGCTTCGACGATGAAGGTAGCCGGGTCGGCGTCGAGTTCTTCGCCGACAATCTGCGCCATGGCGGTGTGGGTGCCTTGACCGCCTTCCATAAAGGGGCTGAGCAAACGCACAGTGCCGTCCGGGCGAATCTCCAGGAATGCCGGCACCTGCGTACCGCGTTCGGCTGCGGCGCCGGTGGCCGCCTGCACCCGGCCCGAGCCGAGTGGCAGGCCGAAACCGATGACCAACGCACCCACGGCGGTACTCGCCAGGAAGCGCCGACGCGACAGGTTGACAGGCTCACCCGGGATGAATGCTGGCGTATTCATCAGGCAGTCTCCTTCCCGGTGGCCAAGTGATCCATGGCCGCATGGATGGCGTTGTAGGTGCCGCACCGGCACAGGTTGACCATCGCCGCGTCGATCTGCTCCTTGGTGGGTGCGGGCGTGTGCTTGAGCAGCGCGGTGGCGGCCATCACTTGCCCGGACTGGCAATAACCGCATTGCGCGACCTGGTGCTCGACCCATGCGCTGACCACGCGCTTGCCCACGTCATCGGCTTCGATGGCCTCGATGGTAGTGATCTCGCGGCCAACGACCCCGGCCACCGGGGTGACGCACGAACGCACCACGTTGCCGTCCACCAGCACCGAACAGGCGCCGCACTGGGCCAGGCCGCAGCCGTATTTGGTGCCGGTCATGCCCAGATTGTCGCGGATCACCCACAGCAGGGGCGTGTCGGCTTCGGCATCGACCTGATAGGCCTTTTGGTTGATACGTAATTCCATGGCTGGCTCACCTGCTGATCATCGGTTGGTGGTGCTGATTTCTTATAGGAGTGGTGCGACTGCAAGTCGCCCATCGTCGAACTCTAGACCACTGCGCGGGGCGGATCTATGCCATAGCCGTGATGTTCAGAGGATCAGGCAAGGATTCAACAGGATTGGGTGGCTGAGGGGGGTGGAGGCCGGCTTTTCTGTGGTGAACCGATTGTCTGTGGTCGACAGGCTTTCTGTGGTGAACCGATTGTCTGTGGTCAACAGGCTTTCTATGGTCAACAGGCTTTCTGTGGTGAGCGGGCTTTCTGTGGTGAGCGGGCTTTCTGTGGTGAGCGGGCTTGCCCCGCGCTGGGCTGCGCAGCAGCCCCATCAAGAACACCGCATTTCTTCCGGTAAATCTCGGGGGCAGGTTTTGGGGCTGCTGCGCAGCCCAGCGCGGGGCAAGCCCGCTCACCACAAGAGCCAAAGCCAAAGCCAGAGCCAGAGCCAGAGCCAGAGCCAGAGCCAAAGCCAGAGCAAGAGCAACAACAGCCGATGTTCGCCGCTCTTCAGGCCCACCCCTCGCGCACTGCACTGCGAATCCCTTCCAGCAGCATCGCAAACGCCGGGTTGTCGTTGTTTTCGCGCCAGATCAGGTGCAGTTCGCTCTGCGCGCCTTCGCCCAGGTCGATATCGCGAAACACCACGTTCCTGAACACCACGCTGCTGGCGCAACGGGGCACCAGGGCCAGGCCCATGCCGGCGTTGACCAGCGCGAGGATGGTCAGGGAGGAGCCCAGCCATTGCACATAGTCCGGCGCGACACGGGCCGAGCGCAGCAGGCCGGTGAGCAGTTCGTTGAACGGCGGGTAGGCGGCGTGGGCGTACATCAGGAAGGGTTGGGCGTCGAGGTCGTGCACGCTGACCGTCTGCGCCTTGGCCAGCCGATGGCTGCTCGGCACCGCCAGCACGAAGGGCTCGCGCACCAGGCATTCGGTGGCGTAGCCCGGTTCCAGCAGGGGCGCGCGCACGATGCCAAGGTCGATGCGCCGGGCGCGCAGGGCTTCGTACTGCTGGTAGGTGTTCATCTCGGCCAGGTCGATCTTGACGTGGGGCTGCTTGAGCCGCGCTTCGGCGATCACCTTGGGCAGGAACTCATATACCGCGCTGCCGACGAAGCTGATAGTGACCGTGCCGATATCGCCCTCGGCAAAGCGTCGCGCAGTGACGGCCGCTTGCTGGGCCAGCTCCAGCAGGTTCTGCGCTTCGATGAAAAACGCACGGCCCGCTGCGGTGAGGGCGACGCTGCGGGTGGTGCGGGTAAAAAGCTCCACCCCCAGGTGGTGCTCCAGCAATTGGATCTGCCGGCTCAGTGGCGGCTGGGTCATGTTCAGCCGCTCGGCAGCACGACGGAAATTCAGCTCGGTGGCCACGGTGGTGAAGCAGCGCAGTTGCGTCAGCTCGAACATTGATCTAATCCCGGTATCAATCGAATGCCAAGTTAAATTAGACGGGAAGAATCCCCGGCGTCCATGATCCCTGCGTCCCTTAAAAAAACAATGAATGGGAGTTGCCCGTGGATACCCTCCAGAATCCGCCAGACCCGACCGTGCTTGCCCGCGCGGCCGCCAAGGTCAAGCGTCATGTCCTGCCGCTGTTCGTGGTGATGTTCATCGTCAATTACATCGACCGGGTCAATATCGGCTTTGTGCGCAGCCACATGGAGACTGACCTGGGCATTGGCGCGGCCGCCTATGGCTTGGGCGCCGGGTTGTTTTTCATTGGTTACGCGATCTTCGAAGTGCCGTCCAACCTGCTGCTGCAACGTTACGGCGCACGGGCCTGGTTGACGCGCATCATGTTCACCTGGGGCGCGGCGGCGATGGCCATGGCGTTTGTGCAGGGCGAAACCAGCTTCTACATCCTGCGCTTTATCCTCGGTGCCGCCGAAGCCGGGTTTTTCCCGGGGATCATTTATTACTTCACCCAATGGTTGCCGGCCGCCGAACGCGGCAAGGCGATGGCGATTTTCCTCAGTGGCTCGGCCATCGCCTCGGTGATATCCGGGCCGGTGTCAGGGGCGTTGCTCAATGTCAGTGGCCTGAGCCTGCATGGCTGGCAGTGGATGTTCCTGATCGAGGGCTTTGCCTCCATCGTGCTCTGCGGGTTCGTGTGGTTCTGGTTGCAGTCCCATCCCCATCAGGCCAAGTGGCTCAGCGACGAGGAAAAGCACGTATTGGTCGCCGCCATTGCGCTGGAGCAGCAGGCCCGTGAGGCGAGCCAGAGCGTGCGGCCGTCGATGTTCAAGTTGCTCGCCGACAAACAGATTGCGCTGTTCTGCTTCATCTACTTCTCCATCGCCCTGACCATCTACGGCGCCACGTTCTGGCTGCCGAGCATGATCAAGAAAATGGGCAACCTGGGGGACTTTCAGGTAGGGCTGTTCAACTCCATTCCCTGGTTGATTTCCATCGTCGCCATGTACGGTTTTGCGTCCCTGGCCAGCAAGTGGAAGTACCAACAGGCGTGGGTGTCGCTGATGCTGGTGATCGCCGCGTTTGGCATGTTCATGTCCACCACCGGAGGGCCGGTGTTTGCCTTTGTCGCCATCTGTTTTGCGGCGATTGGTTTCAAGGCCGCCTCGGCGTTGTTCTGGCCGATTCCCCAGGGTTACCTGGATGCACGCATCGCCGCGGCGGTGATTGCCTTGATCAATTCGGTGGGCAACCTGGGCGGCTTTGTCGCGCCCACCACCTTCGGTTTGCTGGAGCAGACCACCGGCTCCATCGAGGGCGGCCTGTATGGCTTGGCGGCCACTTCGCTGGTGGCGGCGGTGGTGGTGTTTTTTGCCCGCACCGCGCCTCGGGGCACGGTGCCGCCTGCGTCCAAATCTTCCACTCATCCTCACGCCTTGCGTTCCGGTCCACAGGGAGCCGCCTCTTGAAAATTGTCCGCGTTACCGTCACCCCGATTGCCTTCCGTGACCCGCCACTGCTCAACGCCAGCGGTATTCATGAACCCTTCGCGCTGCGCTCGATCATCGAGATCGAGAGCGACACGGGCTACATCGGCCTGGGGGAAAGCTACGGCGATGCCCCGGCGTTGGCGATCCAGCAGCAGGTGCAGTCACAGCTGATCGGCCTTGACCCGTTCAACCTCAACCAATTGCGCGCCATTGTGCAGGCCACCGTCGCCGCGCATAAACCGGCGAGCCTGGCCGGTGCCGAACTGGCACCGGGCTCCCATGCGAGCAAGGCGGTGAGCAATGCGTATTCGGCGTTCGAGGTGGCGTTTCTCGACCTGCAGGCGCACTCGCTGAATGTGCCGTTGGTGGACCTGCTCGGCGGCGCGATCCGCGATCGGATCCCGTTCAGCGCCTACCTGTTTTTCAAATATGCGCGGCACATCGATTCACCCTACAAACCCGACAGCTGGGGCGAAGCGCTGGATGAGCAACAGATCGTCGCCCAGGCGCGGCGCATGATCGACACCTACGGCTTCAAAAGCATCAAGCTCAAGGCCGGTGCACTGCAACCCGAACATGAAGTGTCCTGCATCAAGGCCCTGAAAAAGGCCTTCCCCGGCGTGCCGCTGCGCATTGACCCGAACGGCAACTGGTCCCTGGAAACCTCGATTCGCATGGCCGAACTGCTCGGCGACGACCTGCAATATTACGAAGACCCGACCCCCGGCCTGGACGGCATGGCCGCGTTGCACAAACGCACCGGCCTGCCCCTGGCGACCAATATGGTGGTCACCGACTTCGACGAATTTCGTCGCAGCGTGGCGCTCGACAGCGTGCAGATCGTGCTCGCCGACCACCACTATTGGGGCGGCCTGCGCGACACCCAGGCACTGGCGAAAATGTGCCAGACCTTTGGCCTGGGCGTGTCGATGCATTCCAACTCGCACCTGGGCATCAGCTTGATGGCCATGGCCCACGTGGCCGCATCGGTGCCCAACCTCGACTATGCCTGCGACACCCATTACCCGTGGCAAGAGCCGGACGAAGAGGTGATCAAGGGCGGCAAACTGCCGATTGTCGACGGCTGCGTAACGATCACCCGCGCGCCGGGCCTGGGCCTGGAATTGGACCATGACCAATTGGGCAAGCTGCATGATCAATACCTGACGTGTGGCATTCGCCAGCGCGACGACGTGAAACAGATGCAGCGCTATCAACCGGATTGGAAAACCGTCAAACCACGTTACTGAAGCGGGTCGCTTCGTTTTGCCCGGTGCTGCGCCACCGGGCTTTTTTATTCACACGATGTCATCGATCAAAATATGCAGCTGACCACGGCTGCAACGCTCGATGCGCGCCTCGACCTTGTACACCGCCCGCAGCATTCCTTCGTTGATCACTTCATGGCTCGGCCCGCTACCTTGGGCAGTGCCGTCGGCAATCACCAGCACCTGGTCGGCAAAGCGCAGGGCCTGGTTGAGGTCGTGCAGGGCGATAAACACGATGACCTCGCGCTGGCGTGCCAGGGCGCGCATGAAGCTCAGCACCTGCACCTGGCGGTGCATATCGAGGGCGCTGGTGGGTTCGTCCATCAGCAGCACCTCGGGTTCGCGCACCAGGGTCTGGGCGATGGACACCAGCTGTTGTTGCCCGCCGCTGAGTTCGCCCAGGTTACGAAAGGCCAGGTCGGTGATGCCGAGGGCGTCGAGCATCTCGTCGACCAGGTGCAGCTCTGCGTCTTGTACCACCCAGCCTGGCGACAGTTGTTTGCGCGCCAGCAGCACCGATTCGTAAACCGTCAACCGGGCGTTGCCATTCAGGCCCTGGGGCATGTAGCTGATGGCCTGGGCGCCTTGTTGCGAGCCCTGCAAAATCACCCGGCCCGGCCCGTCGATCAGCCCGGCGATGCGCTTGAACAGCGTGGATTTGCCCGCAGCGTTGGGGCCGACCACCGCCACCACCTGGCCGCCGGTAAAGGCGGCCGTGGTCACGCCGCTGATGATGTTGCGCTGGCCGTAGCGGGCGCCCAGATGTTCCAGTTGCAGGGTTACCATGAATGTTTCTTCCCGCTCAGGATCAGGGAAATGAAGAACGGTACGCCGATCAGCGAAGTCACCACGCCGATGGGAAAGATCGCGCCCGGAATCAGGGTTTTACTGACCACCGAACTGGCCGACAAAATCAACGCGCCGGTGAGCAGCGAGGCCGGCAGGAAAAAGCGCTGGTCTTCACCAATCAACATCCGCGCGATGTGCGGGCCCACCAGGCCGATAAAGCCGATGGTGCCGACAAACGCCACCGGGAACGCGGCGAGCAGGCTGACCATGATCAGCGTCTGAAAGCGCAGGCTGCGCACGTTAATGCCGAAGCTGGCGGCCTTTTCATCGCCCAGGCGCAGGGCGGTCATGGCCCAGGCGCGCCGGGCGAACACGGGCGCGGTGAGCAGGATGATCAGGCAGATCACTCCAAGCTTGGGCCAGGTGGCTTTGGTCAGGCTGCCCATGGTCCAGAACACCACGGCGGCCACGGCTTGCTCGGTGGCAAAAAACTGCACCAGCGCCAGCAGCGCGTTGAAGGTGAACACCAGCGCAATGCCCAGCAGCACGAGGGTCTCGGCGCTGACCCCGCGGCGCAGGCTGAGGAAATGAATCAGCAAGGCGCAGAGCATCGCCATGATGAACGCATTGACCGGCACCATGTACTGCGCCGCCAACGGAAACAGCGCCACGCCGAACGCCAGGCCCATGGCCGCGCCAAAACTGGCGGCGGCGGACAGGCCCAGGGTGAAGGGGCTGGCCAGCGGGTTGTTGAGGATGGTCTGCATCTGCGCCCCGGCCAGGGATAATGCCGCGCCCACCGCGACGGCCATCAACGCGACGGGCAGGCGGATATCCCACATCACCACGCGCACTTGCGGCGCCGCGCTGTCGGGTGAGAGCAGGGCGCCCATCACTTCACTGAGGCTATAGCGCGCCGGCCCCGACGCCAGGTCGAGCAGCACGCTGCACAGCAATAATACGAACAACGCAGCGAGGATCAGGCGTTTGCGCAGCACCAGGCTGCGGTAGGTCACGGCGCTCATGGCTTGAGGCTCACGGCATAACCGGGTGCGTAAGGCACCGGCAAGAAACGTTCGTGCAGTTCACGAAACGACGCCTCGGGGTCCAGGTCGGCGAACAGGTCCGGGTGAAACCACTTGGCCAATTGCTGAATCGCCACGAACTGGTAAGGGCTGTTGTAGAACTGATGCCAGATGGCGTGGAAGGCCTGGGTTTGCTGGGCCTTGATGCCGGCATACGCCGGGCGTTGGGTGTACCACGAAAGTTTGCGTCGCGCCTGGGCCATGTCCGCGCCGGGGCCTACGCCGACCCAATGCCCGCCTGGGGCGAAAGCCTCCCAGTTGGCGCTGGTGACCACCACCTGGTCGGGGTTGGCCACGATCACCTGCTCGGGGTTCAATTGGCCGAAGGTGCTTGGGATGATGCCTTTGGCGATGTTGTTGCCGCCGGCCATCTCTACGAATAGACCGAAGTTTTCATTGCCGAAACTCAGGCAGCAATCGTCGGTGTAGCCGCCGATCCGCTCGATGAACACCGTCGGCCGCGCCGGTTGTTGCGCCGCAATCACGTCGGTGACGCGGCGGATCTGCTGGTTGCGAAACGCAATAAAATCCTCGGCCCGCTGCTCCTTGCCGAACAATTGGCCGAACAGGCGCATGGTCGGTTCGGTGTTGGTCATCGGCTGGTTGCGAAAATCCACGTACACCACCGGGATGCCCAGGGCGCCGAGCTTCTCGATATAGCGCGCATCTTCAGTGGCATGTTGCGCCTCGATATTGAGGATGATCACATCGGGGCGCTGTGAAATGGCTTGCTCAATGTCGAAGGTGCCGTCCTCAAAGCCGCCGAAGGTGGGAATGTTGGCGATCCCGGGAAATTTACGCAGGTAGGCGTTGTAGGTGTCCGGGTCGGACTGGATCAGGTCCTTGCGCCAGCCGACGATGCGTTCGATGGGGTTTTGCGTGTCCAGTGCGGCCAGCAGGTACAGCTGGCGGCCTTCGCCGAGAATCACCCGCTGCACCGGCAGGTTTACCTGGACCTTGCGTCCCAGCAGATCGGTGACGGTGGTCGGCGCCGCCATTGTGGCGCTGGCCAACCCCAGCATGCCGATAAAGAGCAGCGCCGCAAAAACCTGGCAGCGTCGAACAATGGAAACCATGAATTAAGCCCTTGCAGGTGTCAGAAATCGACCGTGGCCGAGAGGAGGAGTGTGCGCGGCGAGCCTTGGGAAAACGCACCGTAGGAGGCGACCCCCGACCAGTACTCGCGGTCGAACAGATTCTGCACCGTGGCGCGGAACGTGGTCGGCCGCTCGGCGATGCGCGTGCTGTAGCGCGCGCCGAAATCAAAGCGCGTCCAGGGATCGAGCTGCTGGGTGTTGGCCTGGTTGACGTACTGGCTGGCGGTGTAGATCGCGCCGCTGGTCAGCGTCAGGCCTTCGAGCCACGGGGTGTCCCATTCGGCCCAGAGGTTGGCTTGCACCTCGGGCACGCCCACCGGGGTATTGCCCTGGTGGGCGGCGACGCTGGTCTTGATCAACTGCGCATCCAGCAGGGTCACGCCACCGAGCAGGCGTGTGCCTGGGGCGACCTCACCGAACACACTCAGCTCCAGGCCACGGTTGCGCTGCTCGCCCTGCACGGAGAACGTCCCCGAGGCCAGTTCGCCGCTGGGCTTCTGGATCTGGAACAGGGCAAGGGTCGACATGAAGGTGCCGTAGTCGAGCTTGACCCCGATCTCATGCTGTTTTGAAACATAGGGTGCAAAGACTTCGCCGGCATTCGCCGCGTTGGACGGTGCCACGTCACCCTTGCTCAGGCCTTCGAGGTAGTTGTAGTAGAACGCCACATGCTCCCACGGCTTGAGCACCGCGCCGAACAGCGGGGTGGTCTTGCCGTCGTCATAGGCCGTCGTCACGGCGCCGGCGCTGTTGTAGTTGTTGGATTGGATGCGCTGTTGGCGCAGGCCCACGGTGACCTGGACGCGCTCATCGAGCACCGACAGGGTGTCGGCGATGGCCACGCCGGACAATTCGCTGGCAGAGACTTTGGGCGCATCGGGCTTGGCGATCGAGGGTTCGGGACGGTCGGTCGGGTGGTAGATATTCGACAGCACCGGTGGCCCGGAAATAATCCCGCGTGACAGTTGATCGCGGTAACGGCTGGTCTGCACGGTGCCGTTGTGGCTGATGGGGCCTGTGTCGAAGTGCAGGCGTGCGCCTATGTCGACGGTGTAGCGTTGCACTTCGAAGCGGTAGTAGCCGGGGGTTGACGAGGTGTCCCCGGCGGTATTGACGATTTTCGGTGTCTGGTCGGACATGCGCGCGACCGCCGACTGACCGCCACCGGCGTGGGCGAATACGCTCAGGTTGTCGTTGAGGTCGTATTCAGCGCTGAGCAAGGCGGACTTATCGCGGGTTCTTGACCAGCCCCAATCCTGGCTCACGTTGGTACGGCCATTCGCGGCAGAGGGGATGGCCACGCCGGGTTCGATCAGGAACGGCCGCGACGCAGCGTCAAATGCTTCTTCCTGGGAGATCAGGTCCAGGCTGGTGCGCAGGTGTTCGCCCTGATAGTCCAGGGACAGGGCGCCCAGGCCGACTTCGCGCGATTGCTCGTCGATCACCGTGTCGCCGCGCTGCACGCTGCCATTGAGGCGCACACCAAAGCGGCGCTCTTCACCGAAGCGTCGGCTGATATCCAAGTGATTACCGAACTGGGCATCCTGGGCATAACTGGCGGTGTAGCGGGTCAGGTCTTCGTCCAGAGAGCGCTTGGGCACCACGTTGATCACGCCGCCCACGGCACTGTTGGGCGACATGCCGTACAGCAGCGCGCCGGGGCCCTTGACCACTTCGATACGCTCGGCGTATTCGGTGAAGACGCGGTAGTTGGACGCCACACCGTAGACGCCGTCGAACGCCAGCTCGCCGAGATTGCCTTCGCCCACCGGGAAACCACGGATAAAAAACGAGTCGACAATCCCGCCGGTCTGCCCGGTTGAGCGCACCGAGGAGTCACGCTCCAGCACATCGCCCACGGTGGTTGCCTGTTGGTCCTTGATCAGCGCTGCGCTGTAGGTGCTGACGCTGAACGGCGCATCCATCACGTCGGTATTGCCCAGCATGCCCAGGCGTCCGCCCGTGGCCACCTGGCCGCCGGAGTACAGGGGCGGCAGGCTGCTGGCGCGTTGTTCGGCGGCACTGACCGTGGTGTCCGACAGCGTGATCCGGCGCAGCACCAGGGTGTAGCTGCCATCGCTGCGCAGCGCCATTTCCAGGCCGCTCCCGGCCAACAGCCGTGTAGCGGCTTGCTGGGTAGAGTAGGTGCCAGACAGGCCAGGGCTGGTCAGGCCTTCGGTGAGCGCCGGGAGGAACGACAGGGCAATGCCGGCGTCCACGGCAAAACTCGACAGCGTGGCGCCAAGTGGGCCCGGGGCAATGTGGTAGGCGCGCACCGCCACCGTATCCAGCTGCACTGGCACGGCCGCGAGGGCGGTGCTGGCCAGGGCCAGGCTGAGCAGCGCGCTGCGAATTACAAGCATGGAGGGCGGCCCTATGGACGGGAGGTAAAAGGGGTCTGTGTGTTTGCCAGCCGAGATCGGAAAAAGTATCAGCCGCCGCGGGTTTTATTTTTCGCGGCTGCTCAGGCCGGCGAAAGGGTGACCCAATACCCGTTCAAATGACCGTTGGCGAGCACCGGATAGGTCTGCACCAACATGTTCAAGGTGCGCTGGGTGTCGCTGATGGGGAACGCGCCGGAGATGCGCAGGTCGGCAATCGCCGGGTCGTAGCGCACGAAACCGTGGCGATAGCGCGTCAGTTCCGCGACGAAGTCCGCCAGGCGCATGTTGTCGGCCATCAGCATGCCTTGGGTCCAGGCGCCGACATTGCGGTCGGTGGCGGTGAGCGCGCCGAACTGTTGCGCGGAAAACTCCGTGCGTTGCCCGGCGTTGACGATCATCGGAGCGGTCTGGCGGTTGTCGGCCAGCACGACCTGGACGGCACCTTCGAGCACGGCCAGGTGCGTGCGCGCGCTCAGTTCGCGCACGGTAAACCGCGTGCCCAGCGCCTGCATGCGGCCTTGGCGGGTGCTGACCAGAAACGGGCGGGACGCGTCCTGTGCCGTCTGCACCAGGATTTCACCTTCGCGCAGGTGCACCCGGCGCTGCTGGCTGTCGAACCGCACATCGATAGCGGTAGCGGTGTTGAGGGTGATATGTGAGCCATCGGCCAGGGTCAGCTCGCGGCGCTCGCCGACGCGGGTGCGGTAGTCGGCGGTCCATTGCTGGGATTGGGCGAGTTTCCAGCTGCCCCAGCCCACCGGCATCAACGCCAGCAACAGCGCGAGTTTGCCCAGGGCGGCGCGGCGTTCCGGGTGGCTTGGGCGATCCAATGCCGACATCGCCAGGGACGGCGGCAGGCCACCGAGCTTGCTTTGCAGCAATTGCGCCCGCGCCCAGGCGCGATCACGCTCGGGGGTGCTGACCTTCCAGCGTTGCCACTCGGCGCGTTCGCTGTCGCTGAGGTTGTTTTCGCTCAGGCGCATCAGCCATTCGGCGGCTTCTTCAAGGACTTCCGTGGGCAGCGGTGGCTCTTTGCGCAGGCTGAGCATTCATTCCACCAGCATCAGGCATTGCACGAACGCCTGCTTCATGTAGCGCTTGACGGTAATCAGCGACACGCCCAGTTGCTCGGCGATGGTGTCGTACTTGAGGCCGTTGAGTTGTGACAGCAGGAACGCCCGCTTCACCAGCGGTGGCAGCGAGTCGAGCATTGCGTCGATTTCGTGCAGGGTCTCCATGACCATGAAATGGGCTTGCGGCGAGGGCGCTTCCTGCTGCGGTACGAGGGCGAGCGCCTCCAGATAGGCGCGTTCGAGGGCCTTGCGCTGGTACCAATTGACCAGGATGCCCTTGGCCACGCAGGTCAGGTAGGCCCGTGGCTGGTCGATGACCGTGACCTGGGAGGCCAGGATGCGGGTGAAGGTGTCCTGGGCCAGATCCGCCGCGTCCATGGCGTTGCCGAGTTTGCGTTTGAGCGTGGCATACAGCCAGCCGTGATGCCCGCTGTACAGGGCTTCGATTGCGCGCAGGTGATTGTTGTTATCGGCGGGAAGGCTTTCGCTCATGGCGCGCAACCGTGCAATTGAGAAGTATTCCCAATGCTAAGGGGAAACCTGCCGTGAGCGCAACGCGAGAATCGCAATCAACGCCGCGGCGTAGGCCAGGCACACATACAGGTAGGTGTACGCCAAGCCATAGGCCTGGCTGAGCAGGCCGCCGGCCGCTATTCCGGCAATCGAGGCGAACTGCGCGGTGCCTTGGGCGATTCCCAGTACGTGGCCCTGTTGTGCGCTGTCGGCAGTCTTTGAAATCAAGGCCATCAGCACCGGCGTGGTGGCGCCCAGCAGCACGCCCCACAGGAAGTAGCCGATGACAAACACCAGCGGGTTGCGGGTGAGGCCGGCCGCTGCAGTCAGCACAATGCAACCGATTACGACCCAGGTGAGGCGCCGCAAGGTGTCGGCCTGAGTCCGGCCTTCGAAGTGGCGCGCCCACGCCGTCGCCGACAGGATGAACCCCAGTGCCAGCAAGCCGTAGCACAGCCCGACCAGGGCGTTGCTGAGCGTGAACGTTGTGCTCACGTACAGCGCGAATGAGGTCTGCGGCAGCATCCGCGCCAAGAGCAGAATGCCCATCACCGTCAGCAACGGCAGCAGGGCAGATGCCTGCCAGGCATCGCTCTTTGGCGCGGGCGCGGATTTTTTCACCGGCGGCACATCCGGCAAGGTCACCGCTGCGATCAGCGTGCATACCGCGCAGAGCGCTGCGGCGCTGAGGTTGATCCAGAAGAACGTCGCGTGATCGAGGATCAAGCCACCGACCACCGCGCCCAATAGTGAGCCGACGTTAGTGGAAATCTGCAGGATCGCGAACAGCCGCGCCCGCCGCGCAGGCACCTCGATGCTCACTCCGTAGGCTTGGGCCGGGGCGATATACCCGGCAAACGCACCCTGCAAAAAGCGCAGGATCAGGATTGCCCACAGGTCGCTGAACAGCGCGAGGCCCAACTGGGTCAGGGTCAGTCCAGCCAGCGCGCGGATCATCATCAGCTTGTGGCCATAACGATCGCCGATGCGACCCCAGAATGCGCTGGTCAGCAGGATGCCAAGCATCGGGCCCACGTACACCGCGACGCTGGCGAAGCTGAACAGGCTGTCGGAGGTAGTCAACCCGCGCAGGTGCACGGGCCAGAACGGCCCGCTCATTTCCATGGCGCCCATGGACACAAGCTGGATCGCGAACAGCAGGGCTATCAGGACGCGGGTCGGTGGCATGCATCACTCTCAGTGTTCAAAAAAATGCGCAGGGGCTGATACTTTTTCGCGCGTCGGCTGGCATCAGGAGTAATTCTCATTTTCTCTCGATCAAAGGACCCCGACGCCATGCTTGTTGCCAGCCGGTTAACCCTCGCCATTCGTACCGCCCTGATTGTCGCCGCTGCCAGCGGCAACGCCTGGGCCGCCACCGCCGGCTCGACTGACGACAGCGCGCAGAGCCTGACCCTTGACGCGACCAACGTCAACGCCCGCTACAGCGGCCCCACCGACTTGCCTGAGGTGCTCGCCGGTGGCCAGGTGGCCCGTGGCGCACGCCTGGGCATGCTGGGCAACAAGGATGTGATGGACACGCCATTCAGCGTCACCAGCTACACCGCCAAGACCCTCGCCGACCTGCAGACCGTGACCGTGGCCGACGCCCTGGAACGCGATCCGTCGGTGCGCTCGACCGGGCAAACCGGCGGGATTGTCGACTCGTTCTTCGTGCGCGGCTTTGCCATTGGTGAGGGCAATCTGGGCGAGCTGGCCTATGACGGCGTGTATGGCGTGGCGCCCAACTATCGGGCGTTTACCGAGTACGCCGAACGCGTCGAAGTGCTCAAGGGGCCGGGTGCGCTGATGTACGGCATCTCGCCCAACAGCGGCGTCGGCGGGGTGATCAACATTGTGCCCAAGCGCCCGCTGGATCAAGACCTGACGCGCTTCACCGGCAGCTACGCCTCCGATACCCAAGTGGGCGGCCATCTCGATATCAGCCGGCGTTTCGGTGAGGAAAACCAGTTTGGCCTGCGCTTCAACGGCAGCCTCCAGGGCGGCGACACCGCCGTCGACGACCAGCACCGCGACGTCGGCATCGGCGCCATCGCCCTGGATTATCGCGGCGAACGGCTGCGCCTGAACCTTGACTACATCAGCCAGAAAGAAAGCTGGGAGGGCGCCTCGCGGCCGTTCACCATCGCGCCCGGCGTGGACGTGCCCTCTGCGCCGAACGGTCGCACCAGCCTGCCGCAGAAGTGGGGTTGGTCAGACACCAAGGAGCAGTCGGTGTTGCTCGGCGGCGAATATGACCTGAATGACTCGCTCACCGTGTTCGCCCATGCCGGTGGTGGCCGCTCGGATGTGAAGCGCATGTCCGACCAGGTGCCGCGTATCCTCAACGACGCCGGTGACACCGAAAACATTCCGGGCTATTACAAATTCAACGTCGACCGCTCCACCGCCGACGTCGGCCTGCGCGCGCTGTTCGCCACCGGCCCGGTGACCCACACCACCACGTTGATGGCGACCCGTTACCAGGACGAGCTGTCCAGGGGCATCAACAACGGCACGATCATTCGCTCGAACATCTACCATCCGGTGGACAGGCCCGAGCAAACCATCAATACGCCCAAGGTGCTGCGCATTTCCGAATCCGAGCTGTCTGGCGTAGCGCTGACCGATACCCTGGGCGTTCTGGATGACCGTGTCCAACTGACACTGGGCCTGCGTCGCCAGGCCATTGAGTCGCGCAACTACAACGCCGCAGGCGCGGTCAGTTCCCGCTACAAGGACAACGCCACCACGCCCTTGGTGGGTGTGGTGGTCAAGCCTTGGGACGACGTGTCGCTCTACTACAACTACGTCGAAGGCCTGAGCAAGGGCGATATCGCGCCCGGCACGGCGAGCAACGCGGGTGAAACCTTTGCGCCGTATGAATCCAGGCAACACGAGCTGGGCGTGAAGTACGAACACGGCACCTTCATGACCAGCGTGGCGTTGTTCCAGATCGAAAAGCCCAGCGGTGAATTGGGGGCCAACGGTGTGTATTCAGTGCAGGCCGAACAGCGCAACCGTGGCGTCGAGCTGAGTGTTTACGGTGAAGTGGCGCCGGGTACCCGTCTGATGGGCGGCGTGACCTTTCTCGATGGCGAGCTGACAAAATCCGCCACGGCGGCCAACCAGGGCAACAAACCGGTCGGCGTGCCGCAGATCCAGGCCAACCTGTGGGCCGAGTACGACACGCCGTGGCTGGAAGGCTTTACCCTCACCGGCGGGGCGATCTACACCGACAGCCAATACGTCAACCAGGCCAACACCCAGGCGCTGGATTCCTGGACGCGCATTGATGCCGGCGCGCGCTATGCGACGAAGATAGAAGGGCGGCCGACCACGTTCCGCGCCACGGTGCAGAACGTGTTCGACCGTGAGTATTGGTCTGGCGTGGCGTCGTATGGCGCGTTTTCGCCGGGTTATCCGCGTACGTTGCAGGTGTCGGCCACGGTGGATTTCTAGGGCGGCGTAAAGGGCGTGTCGGGGCCGCCTTTCAGCGGGCGGTCAGCGTTACGCTAATGTATTCAAGCTGATACGTGAATGCGTAGTTATCTCAAATGAGATCACTTATCAATTATGTTCACTTTGGAATTCTTATCCCTTAGAATCCGCCCCGCTGGCGTTTGGCTGCCTTCAGCCCGCCGCAAAAAACAATAACGATGGATGGCAGGGGAGCAGGGTGTGAATTTCAAACAGAACACAATTGCGTTGGCGGTCGGGTCGGTGTGCTTGGCTGGCGGTGCCTGGGCGGCTGAGCCGAACACAATGGAAATCGCCCCGATCACAGTGAGCGGCGAGAAAATCAACCGCTCCCTTGAACAGACCCAATCCAGCGTCGTGGTGGTGACCGAGCAACAACTGCGGGACAAGGCCGACCACAGCCTGGTCGACGTGTTTGCGCGCACGCCGGGTGTGTACAGCCAGGCCGGCAACGAAAACTGGGGTATTCGCGGTGTACCGGTATCCGGTTTCGACGACCAGGGCCCGGCCACCCTCAACGGTGCCGTTTCGGTGTATGTCGATGGCGCGGTGCAGCCCAACCGTACCCTGACCTTGAGCCCGACCGGCTTGTGGGATGTGGAACAGGTCGAAGTCTTCCTCGGCCCGCAATCCACCACCCAGGGGCGTAACTCCCTGGCTGGCGCCGTGGTGATCCAAACGCGCAACCCGACGTTCCAGCCGACCTTCTCGGCGCAAACCAACGTGGGCAACTACGGTGAAAAAGGCGCAGCGGTGGCCGGCGGTGGCAGCATCGTCGATGACAAGATCGCCGGGCGTATCGCCTTGGATTATCAGGACGGCGATGGCTACATCGACAACATCGCCCTCGGTAAAGACGCCAACCCGCACCGCACCAGCAATGCTCGCGGAAAGCTGTTGATCCTGCCCAGCGACGATGTCGACGTCCTGCTCACCTACGCCCACAACGAGCACCGCCAGGGTGACAACTCGGTCACCCGCACCCCGGACAAGGTCCGCTACTACAAGGTTTCCTCCGATACCCAGGCGTTCGACAACCTCAACCAGGACACCGTCAGCGCCAAGGTTGACTACCGCCTCGATGACCAATGGTCGCTGACCAGCCTGACCACCAACACCCGGTCCGACTATACCAACCGCCTGGACTTCGACCAGACCGCCGACGCCAATGAAGTCATCCGACGCCAGCAGGATGGCAACCTGTTCGGCCAGGAGTTGCGCCTGAACTACAACTCGGACACGGTGAAGAGTTTCGTCGGCGCCTATTACGGCCACAACTCCAACAACTTCCACGACCGACTGCTGTTCGATAACGTGCTGGCGGTCACGGTCAAAGGCGACACGGTCATCGAAAACAAGGCGCTGTTCGGTGAGGTCGACTGGACCTTCGCCCCGCGCTGGACCCTGGTCACCGGCCTGCGCTACGACCACGAAACCAACGACACCGACATCAAGCAGGACGACCTGTCAGAGGCCGCCAAGGTCAAGAAATCGTTCGCGGCCGTACTGCCAAAACTGGGCATCAACTACGAACTCGCCACCGGCCAGTACTTGGGCTTCATGGTGCAGAAAGGTTATCGCGGCGGCGGCGTGAACGTGCGCTCCGGCAGCGGTCACGAGGCGTATGACCCGGAATACACCACCAACTATGAGCTGTCGTACCGCGGTTCATTCCTCGAAGATACCCTGCGCGCCCGCGCCAACCTGTATTACACCGACTGGAAAGACCAGCAGGTCAGCGTGCGCCAAGCCGGCAGCAACATTATCAACGTGTACAACGCCGGTCGCAGTGATATCAAGGGCCTGGAAGTGTTCATCGAGAAAGACCTCAGCGAGCAACTGACGCTGACCGTCGGCGGCGCCATCACCGATGGCAAGTACAAGGATTTTGTCGTCGGCAATGGCCAGGACCGCAGCGGCGAGGCGTTCTACTACTCGCCCAAGTACAAGGCCTCGGTGGGCGGCATCTATCGCCTCAACGACCGCCTGACCTTCAACACTGATGTGACGTACCAGAGCAGTGCACCTTCCGCCTACGAATTCGATGCAGCGGGCAAGGTCAACGGCGAGCGCAGGAGCGACAACTACGTGCTGGCGAACTTCAGCAGCGAATTCAAAGTCACCAAGAACGTAGCCGTGTCGGGCTTCGTGAAAAACGCCTTCGACAAGCGCTACGTCACCAACAACCGCGATGACGAAATCATCGACGCCGGCGCGCCGCGCACCTTCGGTATGGCGCTGCGTTACGACCTGTAGGCGGCACCGTGTTCACTGCTTGCGCGTGACCGGTTTCGCGCAGTCGCAAAGTAGCTTGGCGGCACTGCCCGAATGATCGGGCAGTTGTCCGCTAAGCCCCAAGTGCGGCATTTCCGTAGGTGACTCGTTCCTGCGATGTAGGCAACTTCCCAAATGTAATTCAGACCCTCTGGGCTTGTGTCCGGGGAGCATTCGCTTGCTTATATTTCGACGCCATCTTCATTGCATCCAGGGATGTAAAGCATGGCGCAGGGCTATATCAACGACCGCACCACGGACTATCACAGCCTGAAATCCCGCTTGATGGGCGGCGGCATAAGCCGGGAACGTTCGGCCCATTTCGATGTGTTGAATCATCATCTGCGCCATGGGCTGGTGACGCCTGGGCAGTTGATCGTCATTCCCGATGCTTACAGCGTCACCTGTTCGCTGGAGGAAGCCTGGTTGGTGCGTCAGGCTGAGACGATTCGCCGAGAACTGGAGAGTGCTGCCGGAACCCGGGTGGTCAATGACTATGACTTGCTGCAGAGCCTTCTGGGCTACAGCTCGTTGGGGATAGGCAGCGCCACATCGGCGTGGTCGCGGCATCTGAACGAGGTGGTGCATACCCTGGAGGAGATCGAGCGATTGCATCAGCGTTTGCGGGACGGCGGCCTGGACCGGCAAGCGTTTTTTCGCCAGCGCCAGGTGCTGTTTGGGCTGCTGGAAACGCAGTTGCAGGGCGCTGCACGATTTGGCACGGGGTTGCGGGGCAATCAGGCGTTGAAGACGGTGCTCGGGATTTCAACCAAAAGCTATTTGCGCAAGGGCGAGATCGCCGGGTATGCGCAGCGGATGCGGGCGATTGCGCAGACGTCGAAGTGGTTGGGGAAGGGGACGTATGTGGGGTTGGCGCTGGATGTGGGCGTGGCAGGTTTGGAGATCAAGGAGGCGTGTGTGGACGGACGGGAGATGCAGTGTCGGCGGGCGAAATATGTGGAGTCGGGGAAGTTGGTGGGCGGTGTGGCGGGCTCTTATTGGGGCGGGCCGCTCGGTGCAAAATTAGCCCGTCGCGCCTGTACGCTCTTTTTGGGCGTTGCCGCTAAAGGAAACGGTGAGCTGGCTTGTGCTGTTATTGGCGGTGCTGCGGGAGGGTATGTAGGGGGCGATGTAGTTGGCGCTCGCGGTTCGTTTCTTGGCGGCCAAATCCTAGAGATCGACGGTGATTTGATCTTTCAACCAGAAGGCGCCTAATCATGGATTTTTATCTCGTCTTTACGATCTTTATATTTGCAGGGGCGCTGATTGGTTCAGGACTGTCTTTCTACGTCGAATACACAAAGCTCGAAGCGTTGGAAAGCTACTTCAGCGAGAACAAAGTGGTCTGCGATAACAAACGTTTTTGGGGCCGAAATACGCATCTCGACAGGGTTCATCGCATGATCTTGATCAGTCAATTGTTGGCAATGCCCAAGACCCATATCAAGCGAGGGGACGTGACCGAAGCCGAACTGGCCGCCATCCCCTTATCCCTCAAGCGCTGGGCGTTGTGGCCGATCAATTTCGGCTTCATATGGTTTACCAGCTTAATTATCTGGAACGTCTGGTACCGCTGACAGCCCGCTCAATCCCGGGTATCGGCTCAGGAAAAATCCTCCTCGAAATGCTCCTGTTCACCCCGTGTCGCCCCTTGGCGACGCAGCACTTCCATCTGCCGTAATTCCACCCGGCGAATCTTGCCGGAAATGGTCTTGGGCAGTTCACTGACAAACTCGATGCGCCGCACGCGCTTGTACGGCGCCAGGTGTTCGCGGGCGAAGGCCAGGATATGCCTGGCCAGCTCGGCACTGCCGGGGGCGTCATGGGCCAGGATCAGGAAGGCTTTGGGCACGGCCAGGCGCAGCGGGTCGGGGCTGGGGACTACGGCGACTTCCATCACGGCCGGGTGTTCGATCAGCGCGCTTTCCAGCTCGAACGGGCTGATGCGGTAGTCGGAGGCTTTGAATACATCATCGGCGCGGCCGACGAAAGTGATGTAGCCGTCGCTGTCGATCTGCGCGGTGTCACCGGTGCGGTAGTAACCGTCGCGCATCACTTCAGCGGTTTTTTCCGGGCTGTCTTCGTAGCCCATCATCAAACCGAGAGGGCGCACATCCAGGGGCAGGGCGACTTCGCCCTCGGTGGCAGGCACGCCGTCGGGGTCGAGCAGCGCAACGCGGTAACCCGGCAACGGGCGGCCCATGGAGCCCGGCTTGAGCAACTGGCCGGGCGTGTTACCGACCAGTGCGGTGGTTTCCGATTGGCCGAAGCCATCGCGCAGCGGCAAACCCCAGGCCTGCTGGATCTGCTCGATGATCTCCGGGTTCAGCGGTTCGCCCGCGCCGACCAATTCACGCAGGTTCAGGCGCGTCTTGTGACTGGCCAGGTCTTCCTGGATCAGCATGCGCCACACCGTGGGCGGCGCGCACAGGCTGGTCACGCGATATTGTTCCAGCGCCGTCAGCAAGGCCGGCGCGCTGAACCGTGCGACGTTATGGATAAAGATGCACGCGCCGGCGTTCCACGGCGCGAACAGGCAGCTCCAGGCGTGCTTGGCCCAGCCTGGAGACGAGATATTCAGGTGCAGGTCGCCCGGTTGCAGGCCGATCCAGTACATCGTCGACAGGTGACCCACCGGGTAGCTCTGGTGGCTGTGCAGCACCATCTTCGGTTTGGAGGTGGTGCCGGAGGTGAAATACAGCAGCATCGGGTCGATTGCCAACGTGCGGCCCTCGGCGTCGAACTGCTCGGGGTATTCAAACGCAGCGTTGTGCGCAACCCAGCCAGCGGGTGCCGTGCCCACACAGATGCGACTGCAGCCATCGCCCAGGCCGTCGAATTTGCCCACATGCGCCTCACCGACCACCAGATGGCGCACCTGGCCGCGCTCGATGCGGTCGCGCAGATCATCCGGGTTGAGCAGGGCGGTGGCGGGGATGACCACCGCGCCGAGCTTGAAGGCAGCGAGCATGGTTTCCCACAGCGCCACGTCGTTGCCGAGCATCAACAGCACCCGATCGCCACGCCGCACGCCCACGGCGCGCAGATGGTTGGCCACCTGGTTGGAGCGCGCAGCCAACTGCTGGAAGCTGTAGCGCTGCTCGCTGCCGTCTTCTTCTACGATCCACAGCGCGTTGGCCAAATTGCCCTCGGCCATCACATCGAAATAGTCCAGGGCCCAGTTGAACGCATCCAACTGCGGCCAGCGGAAGTCGCGGGCGGCGGTGGCGTAGTCGGTGCGATGGGCGAGCAGGAAATCCCGGGCGGCCAGGAAGGGATGCGTCATGGTCGGTGTCCTTGATTATTGTTGTAGGGACGGCCTGCGGCTAAACCGGCAGGCTGGACCGAGTATAGGCATGCATAAATCCGGAGATGAACGCTCAAAAACACCGGTGCGTTGTGCAAAAAAGTCATGTGTATGCAGGCTGGATTGACGATTAATACATAAAAGTCCAGGATGGAATTATAAGTACAAATATTTCTGCTGCATTTTTCTTCTCTCTTGCCAAACCAACAACAACCTGCGAGATCACCCATGAAGAAACGCTTGCTTATCACCGCGCTGGCCTTGATCGCTTCCAGCCACGTACTGGCCGCCGAGAAAACCCTGCGCATCGGCATCGAGGCGGCCTATCCGCCGTTTGCCTCCAAGACCCAGGAAGGCACGATCGTCGGCTTCGACTACGACATTGGCAATGCGCTGTGCGCGCAGATGAAGGTCAAGTGCGTGTGGGTTGAAGGTGAGTTCGATGGACTGATTCCTTCCCTCAAGGTGAAGAAAATCGACATGGCGCTGTCGTCCATGACCATCAACGAAGACCGCAAGAAGTCGGTGGACTTCACCCACAAGTACTATTTCACCTCGTCACGCCTGGTGATGAAGGACGGCGCCGTCGTCGATGACCAGTACGCCAGTCTCAAGGGCAAGACCGTCGGCGTGCAGCGTGCGACCACCACTGACCGCTACGCCACCGAGGTGTTCGAGCCCAAGGGCATCATCGTCAAGCGTTACAGCAATAACGAAGAGATCTACATGGACCTGGCGTCAGGGCGCCTGGATGCGATCTTTGCCGACACCATCCCCTTGAATGACTTCCTGCAAATGCCACGGGGCAAGGGCTATGCCTTTGTCGGGCCGGAACTCAAGGACCCGAAATATGTGGGTGAAGGCGCGGGGATTGCGGTGCGCAAGGGCAACGAGGCGCTGGTCAGCGAGTTGAATACGGCGATTGATGGCATTCGCGCCAGTGGCGAATACCAGAAGATTTCGCAGCAATACTTCAAGGCCGATATCTACGGCGATTGATGCACGGGCCCGCTCACCACCAAACCCAAAAACAGGGCTGAAGGTTCAGCCCTTCAATTCCTTCAGATGCTTGTAGACCGTCGCCCGCCCCATGCCCAGCACGTTCGCCACGTAGTTCGAAGCGCTCTTGCCCTTGAACGCGCCTTCGGCATGCAGCGCCAGCACCAGTTCGCGTTTGTGGTCGCGGGTCAGCAGGTTCAGGCTCAACTGGCGCTCGCGCATCCAGGCATGCAGGAAGGTGTTGATACGTTCCTGCCAGTCATCGCGAAACAGCGCATCCGGCTGTGGGATCAACTTGCTGGGCGACAGGAACAGGTCCAGCGCCGCCTTGGCGTTTTCGAACAGTGAAATATTCAGGTTGATGCATAGCACCGCCAGGGGCCGACCGCTGGTGTCGCGCAGCACGGTGCTCAGGCTGCGAATTTTCTGGCCGTCCCAGTTAAGCTTTTCGTACGGGCCGATATTCACTTCGCTGACGTCATCGCTGAGCATGTCCTCCAGCGCCGAGTCGTCGCCAATCGCTCGTTTCGACAGGTTATTGGCGATGTAATCGACCTTTTGCGAGCGCAGGTCATGCAGCACCACTTCGGCGTGGGGGAAAAACAGGGTGGCGATTGCATCGGCAATCGCACGAAAGTTCTGCAAGGCGTTGTCGGGTTCGACGCTGTTCATCAATGGGGCTCCAGGCGGGCGGGGGAGAGCATACCAGCGTCCAGCCCGAACCGCGTCAATGCCTCCGGCAGCGGCGCACCGCGCACCAGTGCCGCGCTGGCCTGGCCCATGGCCGGTGAAGTCTGGATGCCATAACCGCCTTGCGCTGCCACCCAGAACAGCCCCGGCACCTGAGGATCGAAGCCCGAGAGCAAATCCCCGTCGTGCACAAAACTGCGCAGGCCGGCCCAGGTACGGGTCGGGCGGCGGATGGTCAGGGTGGTGGCCTCTTCGATCTGGTAGATGCCCATGGCGATGTCCAGCTCTTCGGGCTGGATATCCTGGGGCTCGACCGCGTCGGCGTTGGCCGGTGAGCCAAGGAACATGCCGGCGTCGGGCTTCATGTAGAACGCTTCGTCGAGGGCCACCAGCATTGGCCACCCGTGGCTGTCCACGCCTTCAGGGCCGGCGAAGATAAACGCGGAGCGGCGCTTGGGTTGCAGGCCGATGGAGGCGGCACCGGCCAGCCCCCCGATGTGGTCGGCCCAGGCGCCGGCGGCATTGATGATAATCGGGGCGGTGAAGGTGTCGTGCTGGGTGTTGACGTGCCAGAGACCGGCACTGTCACGGCTCAAGCCCAGCACGTGGCGGTCGGTACGCACGTCACCGCCGTTGCGCCGGATCCCGCGCAAATACCCTTGGTGCAGGGCATCCGTGTCGATGTCGCTGGCGGTCGGGTCATAGATTGCCCCGTGGACCTTTTCCCGACGCAGGATCGGCAACTTCGCACAGGCCTCGTCGGCACTCAGCTGTATGACCTGCGGCACAGTGGCTTTGGCGCTGAGGTATTGCGCGTTCAACTCGGCCGGGTCGCCGGTGAAGTCCACCGTCATCTCGCCGCGTGGCGTCAGCAAAGGATGCTCGCAGAACCCTGTTGGCGGCTGGTCGAAAAACTCACGGCTGGCGAGGGTCAACGCCCGCACCTGCGGGGTGCCGTAGGCGGCGGTGTAGAGCGCTGCCGAACGCCCCGTGGAGTGATAGGCCGGGTGGGATTCTCGCTCCAGCACCAGCACCTTGCCGTGTTGCGACAACCAGAAACCCGTGGATGCGCCGGCAATACCGCCGCCGATGATGATGAAATCTGCGTGGTTCATAGGCGTCTCCAGAGGGCGTTGGCCAGTGCGATGTCTTCCAGGCCCAGGCCGATGGAGCGGAAAAATACATGGCGGTCGTAGGACGGGGGCTGTACCTGGTCACTGAGCAGTTCGGCCAGGTCGCCCATGACTGCACTCGGGTTCCAGCCGTGCCGTTCGGCGGCGATCAGCATCTCGCCGGCCGAACCTGGGGTGGTCTGACGATAGTCGCAGAACACGTCCATATCATTGAGGCATTGCGGCGGTACTTCGTGGGCACGCGGGGCGTTGGTGCTGATGGAGGTGATCAGTGCAGGCTTGTTCAAGCGCGAAGGGTCGATCACCGGGCCTGCCGATGAAGTGCACAGCAGGATCACGTCGGCATCTTCCAGGGCCGCATCGCAGGTGGGGGCGATGCTTGCGCGTGGGTCCAGGCGTTCAAACGCGGAGCTTTTACCGGCCAGGCTGGGCGAAAAAACCCTGATGCTTTGCCAGTTCCGCAGGGTTTTCACGTAATGCAGGTGAGCCTGGGCCACCTTGCCGCTGCCGATAATCGCCAGCCGTTGCGCCGACTGTGGCGCCAGTGCACCCACCGCCAATGCCGTGGTCGCGGCCGTGCGCGCGGTGGTCAACTCAGCGGCATCACACAACAGCAGCGGCTGGCCGGTCTGCATCGACATCAACAGCGTCCACGCGGTGACCAGCGGCCCTTGCTCACGCACGATGTACGGCGAGGTTTTCACCCCATAGACGCCTTCCTCCGCCAGCACGCCCAGGTAGTTGATAAAGTCGCCGGCACCCTGGGGGAACTCGACCCACTGTTGCGCCGGCTGCACCGCTTGCCCGGCGGCCAGGTCTCGAAACAGCTTGCGCAGGATCTGCGTTACATCGACCTGCGCGAGTAATTCGCGAGCCTGGAGCTGGTTAATCACTTGAGGCGTGCTGGACATGAAAATCTCCGCAGCTAAACTATTTTGTCCATTATGGACTTTTAGTCCTATTGATCAAGCGATAAACCTCAACCCGCGAAGCGAAACCCATCCGCCAGCTTCTCCTTCAAATAGCTGACCAACGCACTCACCGACTTCGGCACATGGGGCGAATACGGCCGAATCAGGTAGATCTCATTGGCAAACGCGCCCTTGAGCGTCCAGTCCTTGAGCACCTGCACCAGCTTGCCGCTGGCCAGCGCGGCATGGGCGCTGAAGTCCGGCAGCAGGGCAATGCCCAAGTGGTTGAGGGCCGAGTCGCGCAGCGCCTCACTGTTATTGGTGGCAAAGCTGCCGGCGATGGGCACGGTGAGGCGTTCGACGTTTTTACTGCCGCGCTCGAAGGTCCAGGCAGGCTG
Organism: Pseudomonas arvensis; assembly: GCF_056688935.1. Taxonomy (NCBI): domain Bacteria; kingdom Pseudomonadati; phylum Pseudomonadota; class Gammaproteobacteria; order Pseudomonadales; family Pseudomonadaceae; genus Pseudomonas; species Pseudomonas arvensis. The sequence goes on from NZ_CP162038.1 coordinate 2,258,283, forward strand.
GTCGGTACCCCGAGGGTAGAACAGGCAGTTGTGGGTCGAGAGGTCGCCGGGTTCGCGAGGTTCGCCGTGGTGTTGCAGGTATTCGTGGGTGGCCACCAGCACCGAGCCGGTGTCGCAGAGTTTCCAGGCGACGTGGGTTTCCGGCACCTGGAAACCGTGGCGCACGGCCAGGTCGTAGCCTTCGGCGGCCAGGGAACTGAGCGCATCGGACACATCCAGCTGGATACGTACTTGCGGGTATCGTTGCAGGAATTCCGACAGATGCGGCACCAGTTGCTGTCGGGCAAATGCCACTGGCGCGGTAAGGCGCACCAGCCCGCGAATCTCCCCCACCGAGTCACGCACCGACGAGAAACTGCGGGCGATTTGCGCATAGGCGCTACGCACTTCACGGGTCAGCGACAGCCCCGCATCGGTCAGCCGCACACTGCGCGTGGTGCGGGTGACCAACTGGGTGCCGGTGGCCTTTTCCAGATCGGCAATCCGCTGGCTGACCGCCGACTTGCTCACCCCCAGGCGTGCGGCGGCTGCGGTGTAAGTGCCTTGCTCTTCCAATATGGAAAGCCAGTGGATATGGGTCCACAGCCCTTCGATCTCAGATTTTTCCATGGGTGTATTGTTCGCGTATGTGGACAATAAGTTCAGGATTCTGCTCTGGTTTGGAACAAAGCGAAAGCCTATCGTGTGTCCCAACGCTACCCACCGGGATCGACTGCCATGACCACTACAATCGAGCACTACATCAACGACCAGCGCGTGTCTCGCGATGATCGCTACCAGGACGTCTTCAACCCGGCCACCGGCGAAAAAACCGCTCGCGTTGCGCTGGCCAGCCGCCAGACCGTGTCCGAAGCCGTTGCCGCCGCCCAAGCCGCCTTCGACGGCTGGGCCGACACCCCGCCCATCCGCCGCGCCCGTGTGCTGTTCCAGTACCTGCACCTGCTGCGTGAGCGCAAGGACGACCTGGCGCGCATCATCGTCGCCGAGCACGGCAAGGTCTTCACCGACGCCCAAGGCGAAGTGGACCGTGGCATCGATATTCTGGAATTCGCCTGCGGCATCCCCAACCTGCTCAAGGGCGAGCACTCCGACCAGGTCTCCCGAGGCATGGACAACTGGACAATGCGCCAACCGCTGGGCGTCGTGGCCGGCGTCACGCCGTTCAACTTCCCGGTGATGGTGCCGATGTGGATGTACCCGATCGCCATCGCGGCGGGCAACACCTTCATCCTCAAGCCAAGCCCGACTGATCCAAGCGCCTCGCTGTTCATGGCTGAGCTGCTGCGTGAAGCCGGCCTGCCCAAAGGCGTGTTCAACGTGGTGCAGGGCGACAAGGAATCGGTGGATGCACTGATCGAACACCCGGACGTCAAGGCCGTGAGCTTCGTCGGCTCCACACCGATTGCCCAATACATCTACGAAACCGGCGCGCGCAACGGCAAGCGTGTACAGGGCCTGGGCGGCGCGAAAAACCATATGGTGGTGATGCCCGACGCCGACATCGAAAAAACCGTCGACGCGCTGATGGGCGCTGCTTATGGCAGTGCTGGCGAGCGCTGCATGGCAATCTCCGTCGCCGTGCTGGTCGGCGATGTCGGTGACAAAGTCATTGCTGCCTTGACCGAACGCGCCAAGCAGCTGCGCATCACTGACGGTCGCGACCTCAAGGCCGAGATGGGCCCGATTGTGTCCCGCGCCGCGCTGGAACGCATCAGCGGCTACATCGAACAGGGCGTACAGTCCGGCGCGCAATTGCTGCTGGACGGGCGTGACTACGTGCCCACCGAAGCGGGTCTGGAAAACGGCTTCTGGCTCGGCGCGACCCTGTTCGACCATGTGACCCAGGAAATGAGCATCTACCGCGAAGAAATCTTCGGCCCGGTCCTGGCCTGTGTGCGGGTCAACGATTTTGGCGAGGCGATCAAGCTGGTCAACGATCACGAGTTCGGCAACGGCGTCAGCTGCTTCACCCGCGACGGCAACATTGCCCGCGAATTTGCGCGGCGTATCCAGGTGGGCATGGTCGGCATCAACGTGCCGATCCCGGTGCCGATGGCCTGGCACGGGTTTGGTGGCTGGAAGAAGAGCCTGTTTGGCGACATGCACGCCTATGGCACCGAGGGTGTGCGTTTCTACACCAAGCAAAAATCGATCATGCAGCGCTGGTCGGAGAGCATCGAGCAGGGCGCGGAGTTTGCGATGCCGGTGTCCAAGTAATCCAGGGTTGTAGAAATCCAGTGTGGGAGGGGCTTGCCTCTCCCACATTTTTTTGCGCGAGGGTTGACGGTCAGGCGATTGAATAATACTGTACATAAACACAGTGTTTAAGCGCTGATCAACCAGGACGGCACCATCAGCTACGCCAAACACTGTGTGCAAGTTAACGGATTAACTCAATGCACAGGCTCGTCAAACCGAGCCGTTTTTATAGAGAGAGGGAACTCATGTCGTATCCAGAAAGCAAACTCACCGGCCTGACCGGTTTTGCACTCGCCGCCAAAGTTACCGGCGGCTGGTCTGGCCAGGTGGTCAGTATCACCACGCTGGATCAACTCAAAGCCAACATTGGCGACACCACCCCACGGGTCCTGGTGATCAACAGCAACATCGCGGCGTCGAGCCTGACCAAGGTCAACATGGGCGCCAACAAGACCCTGATCGGCTCGTTCCAGAACCGTACCTTGGAGAATATTCACCTGCGTGCAACCGCGCAGTCGCAGAACATCATTCTGCAAAATATTATCTTCAAGCATTCGGCCAGCATTAAGGCCAATGACGATATTCAGGTGTACCTGAACTACGGCAGCAAGTACTGGATCGATCATTGCTCCTTTGTTGGCCACACCTGGTCAACCACGGATGGCAGCGAAGACAAATTGGTGTACATCGGTGAAAAGGCTGACTACGCCACCATCAGCAACTGCTTCTTCGGTAACCACAAATATGGCCTGATCTTCGGTCACCCGGCCGATGACAACAAAGCCGAGTTCAATGGTTACCCGCGCCTCACGTTGTGTCACAACCGCTTCGACAACATGGAAGTCCGCGCGCCGGGCTTGATGCGCTACGGGTACTTCCACGTCTACAACAACTACATCAACAACTTCCACCTGGGTTTCACCCTGGCGCAGAACGCCAACATCCTTTCTGAGAGCAACTATTTTGGAGAGGGCAGCCAGAACAAAGGCATGTTGGATGACAAGGGCACCGGAACATTCACCGACACCAACAGCGTGCCGGCGATCACCAACCAGAAGTCGCCCAAGGCCCAATGGACGGCCAGTTCCAACTATGGCTACACCTTGAAGACAGCCGCCCAGGCCAAGGACTTCACACAGAAAAATGCGGGGGCTCAGGCGGTGGCGTTGGTGTTCGGTAGTTAACGCCGGATAGTCATTGTGGGAGCGGGCTTGCTCGCGAAAGCGGAGTGTCAGTCAATGGATGTGTGGCTGACCCACCGTCTTCGAGGGCAAGCCCCCTCCCACATTTAGCCTGCGGTGTGCTTGGGATCACTCACCTGCGCCCCGCCCGCGTACTCACATCCACCCACACCGCCAGCACCAGGATGCTGCCCTTGACGATCATCTGCCAGTAACTGTCCACATCCAGCATCGACATGCCGTTATCCAGGCTGGTAATCACCAACGCCCCGAGCAGCGCGCCATACACCGTGCCCGAGCCACCGCGCATCGACGTGCCGCCGATAAAGCACGCCGCAATCGCATCCAGTTCGCCCATGTTGCCCGCCGACGGCGAACCCGCCGCGAGACGTGCGGTGTTGACCAGGCCGGCCAGTGCGCACATCACCCCCATGATGCCGAAGATCCACAGTTTCACCGCCTGCACGTTGATGCCCGACAGGCGTGTGGCCTCCATGTTGCTGCCCACCGCGTAGACGCGGCGACCGAACACGGTCTGGCTGGTGACGTAGCTGAACACGCCGAGCAGCACCAGCAACAGCAGCACCGGCACGGGGATGCCGTCGTAGCTGTTGAGGGTGGTGACGAACCCGGCGAGCACCGCGCCGATCACCCCGACGCGCACCACATCACGCACCAGCGAATGCGCGGCCAGCCCGTGCAGCGCACGGTTGCGCCGCTGTTTCCAGGTCAAGAACAGCGTCAGCGCAAACAACAAAATCCCGAGGCCGACGCCCACGGTGTGCGGCAAATACCCCTGGCCCACGTACACCAGCGACGGCGATACCGGCGCAATGGTGGTGCCGCCGGTGATCCCCAGCAGAATCCCGCGAAACGCCAGCATGCCGCCCAATCCGACGATAAACGAAGGGATGCGCAGATAAGCCGTCATGTAGCCGTTGGCCAACCCGATCATCAGCCCGCACAGCGCCACCAGGCTGAGATTGGCCAGCAACGGGATGTGATAGACCACATCCAGGATCGCCGCCAACCCGCCCAACAACCCCAGCAACGAACCCACCGACAGATCAATCTCGCCGCTGATAATCACCAGCACCATGCCGCACGCCAGGATCCCGGTGATCGCCATCTGGCGCAGCAGGTTCGACAGGTTGCGCGGTGTCAGGAAACCGCCCTCGGTCTGCCAGCTGAAAAACAGCCAGATCACCGCCACGGCGATCACCAGGGCGAGCATTTTGTAGCGGGTAAACAGCTGTTTGACCTGATTCATCTACGCGGTCTTCCGATCATTATTGTTGTTATGGCTGAGCGCGGCGGCGAGCACTTGTTCCTGGGTGAGCCCCTCGTTGATGAAGTCGCCGCGCAGTTGGCCGTCGCCGATCACCAGCACGCGGTTGGACACGCCGAGCACTTCGGCCAGTTCCGAAGACACCATGATGATCGACACGCCTTCGGCCGCCAGCGCGCCCATCAGTTTGTAGATCTCATACTTGGCGCCCACGTCCACCCCACGTGTGGGCTCGTCGAGGATCAGCACCTTGGGCTTGGCCATCAGCATTTTTGCCAGCACGGCCTTTTGCTGATTGCCGCCAGAGAGGCTGGTGATCGGCAAGAACGGGCTGGAGGTCTTGAGGTGCATGCGTGCGATCTGCTGGTCGATGCTGCCCAGTTCGGCTTCGGCATCGATGCGGGTCATATGGGCATAGGTGTCGAGGATCGCCAGGGTGATGTTCTGGCCCACGCCCAGGTCGGGAACGATGCCTTGGCGCTTGCGGTCTTCCGGCACCATGCACAGCCCGGCGCGGATCGATTTGAGCGGCGTGCGTGTGTCGATCACCTGGCCGTCCAACCACACTTCGGCGCTGTAGCGGCCGGGGTAGGCGCCGAACAGCGCCGACACCAGTTCCGTGCGCCCGGCGCCGACCAGTCCGGCGATGCCGAGGATTTCGCCGCGCTTGAGCACGAAGGAAATATCATCGACACGCTTGCGCCTGGGGTTGTCCACGTCATAGCAGGTGACGTTGCGCGCTTCGAAAATCACCTCGCCGATGTCATGGGGTTCGGTGGGGTAGAGGTTGCTCATTTCCCGCCCGACCATCTGCGTGATGATTTGCGGGATGTCCATGTCGGCCATGGCCGTGGTCGCGATGTGCTTGCCGTCGCGGATCACCGCAATGGTGTCGCACACCGCCGCCACTTCATCGAGCTTGTGGGAGATGTACACGCAGGCCACGCCCTTGGCCTTGAGGTCTCGGATGATGTCGAGCAGCACCTCGATTTCCGAACGGGTCAGGGCCGACGAAGGCTCGTCGAGGATCAGCAGGCGCGCTTTTTTATTCAGCGCCTTGGCGATTTCCACCAGTTGCTGGTAGCCGCCGCCGTATTGCGACACCGGCAAGGCGACGTTCATATCCGGCACCTTGAGTTCACGCATCAGCGCTTCGGCGCGGTGGAGCATCGCCGGGTAGTTCATGCGTCCACCGGGCAACGTCAGCTCGTGGCCCATAAAGATGTTTTCGGCCACCGAGAGGTCGGGCACCAGGGTCAGCTCCTGGTGGATGATCACGATGCCCGCGGCCTCGGTTTCGCTGATGGACTGGGCCCTGAGCGGCTGCCCATCCCAGAGGATCTCGCCGTCCCAGGTGCCGTACGGGTAGACCGCCGACAGCACCTTCATCAAGGTTGATTTGCCCGCGCCATTCTCACCGCACAGGCCGACACACTCTCCCGGCCGCACGCTGATGTCGATGCCGTTCAGGGCGTTGACACCGCCAAAGGTTTTGACGATGCCGGTCATTTGCAGCAGGTAGTCGGCCATGGCGGTCACTGCCCGGCAATCTGCTCTTTGGTGTAGAACCCATCCTTCTCCAACAGATCAATATTGGCCTTGGTCAGCGGGGTCGGGGTGAGCAGGATGGTGTCCACCTGTTTGCTGCCGTTGTCGTACTGCGAGCTGTAGGTGGGTTTTTCGTTGCGTGCCAGTTGAACCGAGAGCTTGGCGGCTTCGGTGGCGATCAGCTTGAGCGGCTTGTACACGGTCATGGTCTGGGTGCCGTCGATCACGCGCTTGATTGCGGCGAGGTCGGCGTCCTGGCCGGAGATCGGCACCTTGCCCGCGAGTTTCTGCGCGGCCAGGGCCTGGATCGCACCGCCGGCGGTGGCGTCGTTGGAGGCGACGATGGCGTCGATCTTGTTGTTGTTCCGCGTCAGGGCGTTTTCGACGATGCTCAGGGCTTCGGTGGGGTTCCACTCCTTGACCCATTGTTGGCCGACCACCTTGATATCGCCCTTGTCGATGGCCGGTTGCAGCACCTTCATCTGGCCTTCGCGCAGCACTTTGGCGTTGTTGTCGGTGGGCGCGCCGCCGAGCAGGAAGTAGTTTCCCTTGGGCGCGGCTTGCAGCACGCCGGCGGCCTGCATTTCGCCGACTTTTTCGTTATCGAAGGAGATGTAGGCGTCGATGTCCGCGTTGAGAATCAGGCGGTCATAGGACACCACCTTGATCCCGGCTTTCTTGGCTTCGGCCACCGCGTTAGTCAGCACCGTGGCGTTGAACGGCACGATCACGATGACGTCGACGCCCCGGGCGATCAGGTTTTCAATTTGGGAGATCTGCTTCTGCTCGTTGGCATCTGCCGATTGCACAAAGACTTTCGCGTCGAGTTTTTCGGCAGCGGCGACGAAGTAGTCACGGTCGCGGGACCAGCGTTCAAGGCGCAGGTCGTCGATGGAAAAGCCGATTTTCGGGTGGGCAGGGTCGGCCATGACCGGCAGGGCGAGCAAGGCCAGGGCCGTGGCGAGCAGGGTGCGTTTGAATGACTTCATGGTGGTGCGTCCTTTTATTGTTGTTGGAAGACTCTAGTCGAACACCGCTGTTGCTGTTGCTGTTGCTGTTGCTGTTGCTGTTGCTGTTGCTGTTGCTGTTGTGGTGAGCGGGCTTGCCCCGCGCTGGGCTGCGAAGCAGCCCTGAAGTCAGGCACCTCGGTGTTTCAGGTAAAATTGTGTCGTCTGGTTTGGGGCTGCTTCGCAGCCCAGCGCGGGGCAAGCCCGCTCACCACAATCCCAATCCCAGCCACAATCCCAACCATAACCACAACCCCAACTGCAGCCACAGGCAAAAGTGCACAGGATCACTCAGGTGTAGATAAACCGGTTCACAACCCCTTCAAGCATCTCCTGTCGCCCGCTCACCGCCTGCGGGTTCAGCTCCTGGGCAAATGCATGCTCGGCCAGCGATTGCAGGCTGAACTCACCCGCCAGCACCGCCTGGCCCAACGGCTGTTGCCAGCCGGCATAGCGCTGGTCCTTGAACTGTTGCAACCGGTCGTTCTGCACCATGGCTGCCGCACGTTCCAGGGCCAGCGCCAACGTGTCCATGGCCGCGACGTGGCCGTGGAACAGATCCACGTCATCCAGGCTCTGGCGCCGCACCTTGGAATCAAAGTTATAGCCGCCGTTCTTGAACCCGCCAGCCTTGAGGATTTCATAAGTGGCCAGGGTCATTTCCTCGACGCTGTTGGGGAACTGGTCGGTGTCCCAGCCGTTCTGCGGGTCGCCACGGTTGGCGTCGATGCTGCCGAAGATGCCGAGGGACACGGCCGTGGCAATCTCGTGATGGAAACTGTGCCCGGCCAGGGTCGCGTGGTTGGCCTCGATATTCACCTTGATCTCATGTTCCAGGCCGTACTCATGCAAAAAGCCGAACACCGTGGCGCTGTCGTAATCGTATTGGTGCTTGGTCGGCTCCTGAGGCTTGGGCTCGATCAGCAGGTCGCCCTTGAAGCCAATCTTGTGCTTGTGTTCCACCACCATGCGCATAAAGCGACCGAGCTGTTCGCGCTCACGCTTGAGGTCGGTATTGAGCAGGGTTTCATAGCCTTCACGGCCGCCCCACAGCACATAGTTGGAACCCTTGAGGCGCAGGGTGGCGTTCATCGCGCTGTACACCTGGGCGGCGGCATAGGCGAACACTTCCGGGTCCGGGTTACTGGCCGCGCCGGCGGCAAAGCGCGGGTTGCTGAAGCAGTTGGCGGTGCCCCACAGCAGTTTGATACCGGTCTGTTCCTGGTGGCGCTCCAGGTGGTCGACCATCTGCGCGAAGTGCTGGCGATATTCCTTGAGCGAACTGCCTTCGGGCGCCACGTCGGTGTCGTGAAAACTGTAGTAGTCGATGCCCAGCTTGGAGAAAAACTCAAAGGCCGCATCCGCCTTGCCCATGGCCAGTTCCATCGGATCGCCACTGCGCTGCCACGGGCGCTTGAAAGTGCCCACGCCGAACATATCCGCACCGGGCCAGACGAACGTGTGCCAATAACAAGCCGCCATGCGCAGGTGTTCACGCATGGGTTTACCGAGGATCAACTTGTTGGCGTCGTAGTGGCGAAAGGCGAGGGGGGAGTCGCTGCTGGGGCCTTCGAAGCGAACCTTCTCGACACCGGGGAAGTACGGCATGGCGTTTTCCTTATTGTTCTTGGCGGTGTCTGGATACTAGCAACGGCGGTGGGGCGGTTGATTATGAAAATCACCAAGGCGTAGTGCGATTTTGTGCAGTGAGGGCTAGTCTGTCGAAACAGGCCCCAGGACAAAAACAATGAAAACCCTACCGCCCGTGCACCGCATTGCGCTGTTGTTCAACGGCAGCAAAATCTACGACCGCGGCATCATCGCCGGCATCGGCAATTACCTGAGCAGTACGCGGGTTTCCTGGGACTTGTTCCTGGAAGAAGACTTTCTGTGCCGCCTCAAAGGCATCGAGCGCTTTCAAGGCGATGGGATCATTGCCGACTTCGACGACCCGCTGATCGGCGAGGCGTTGGCCGGCAGCCAGTTGCCGGTGGTGGCGGTGGGCGGTTCCTATGAGGATACGCGCGCCTATCCCCAAGGCATTCCCTATGTCGCCACCGACAATTACGCCTTGATGAAGCTGGCCTACGAGCACCTGATCGAGGCCGGGCTGACGCGCTTTGCCTGTTTCAGCCTGCCTGAAGCCCAGGCCAATCGCTGGGCCCAGGAGCGCGAAAAAGTCTTTCGCCGCCTGATGCTGCGCGATGGTTTGCACGTTGAGGTGTATCGCGGCCTGGGCACCAGCGCGCCGTTGTGGGACAGCGCCGTGGAGCAACAGATCGCCTGGCTGGAAAGTTTGCCCAAACCTATCGGCATCATCGCCGTCACCGATGCCCGTGCCCGGCAATTGCTGCAAGCCTGCCTCACCGCCGGCATCGCCGTGCCGGAGCAAGTCGCGCTGATCGGCATCGACAACGACCCGCTGACCCGCACCCTCACGCGGGTGCCGCTGAGTTCGGTGATCCAGGGCACCGAAACCATGGGCCGTACTGCCGCTGCGCTGTTACACCAGATGCTGCATGGCAAGCCTTGCGTGGGCACGCGGGTCCTGGTACCGCCGGAGGCGATCAATGTGCAGGCCTCCAGCTTGCATCAACCCTTGGGTAATCCGTACGTGATGCAGGCGCTGCTGTTTATCCGCCAGTACGCCTGCCAGGGCATCAAGACCGCGCAGGTGGCGGCCTATGTCGGCGTGTCGCGCTCATCCCTGGAAGCGCACTTTCGCAAGGTGCGCGGCTGCAGCGTGCATGACGAGATCCTGCGCTTCAAACTCGCCGCCGCCGCCAAGGGCCTGGAAAGCCACGAACTGGCGATTGCCGATATTGCGGCCAAGTGCGGCTTCAAGTCGGCGCAGTACCTGCATACGGTGTTTCGTCGTGAATTGGGTTGTACGCCGCGGGAGTACCAGCAGGGTGCGGAGTTTGAGTTGCCCGTGCCTGAGTAACGCCTTACATACACTGCTGGACCCAATGTGGGAGGGGCGGTGCGACGCTTCGACTTGGCCCCGAATGCGGTGGATCAGTCAATCAATTCATTGACTGACACCGCCATCGGGGGCAAGCCCCCTCCCACCTTTTTAACGTGTTCAGGCAGTTGCTTTAGCGGGCTTCAGGCATTCGATGGAGCGATCCACGGTGGTCTTTGCAATTTCCAGCAAATGCCACACGGCCAGAATCTTCGCCCGTTCGGGGTTTGGTAGCAGGTCACCGCAATCCAGCGCCGTGGCGGAAGCGCTGTCGAGCAAGCTGGCGGTGTAAAGCAGGGCATCTTCGAAACTCAGGTCTTCGTTGACCGAGTGGAGGCCTTGAGTGGGCAGGTAGTGGTCGATGGCGCGGTTGAAGGCGGCGCGGTCTTTGGCGGGATCAAAGGGTGGATCGGGGATGACTTTATTCATGGTGTACCTTCGCGTTGGATGAGGGGCCGACACCCTTCGCGACTAAACGAGGGTGGCGGCTGTACGCAGGTTAGTCGACCGGCTCCAACGCGAAAATACCGGCGCACCCGAAGGTGCCCTGCGCACAGCCACCATAAAACTGATGAAGGACCATGCACGCGTTGGAAGATCAGGCGACTAAACCCGATCACTGATTTGGCAGTGACGGACCGCAGACTAGCCAGCGATTCCAACAGGCACAAGGCGGCAGGAATTGTCTAGGAAACGTCCTGCAATTAAAAGCGACCCGACTTGCTGGCCCTTTACAAACCATGACCAAATGCCACTAACGATACCGCTCACCTATTGAAATGCAGGCGATGTAGAAGGGGCTTGTTGCCGATGCCGGAGCGCGCGGTGCAAGGGCACCGCGCGGACAGAGGGGTTATGGCAGGGCGTAGGCGATCACGTAGTCGCCACGGTCAGTGGATTGGCGTGCACCGCCAGCGGTGATGACTACGTACTGCTTGCCGGTTTTCGGCGACACGTAGGTCATCGGGCCGCCTTGGCTGCCGACGGGCAGGCGGGCCTTCCAGACTTCATCACCATTGCCGCTGTTGAAGGCGCGCAGGTAGAAGTCCTGGGTGCCGGCAATAAAGATCAGGCCGCCCTGGGTCGACAGCGTGCCGCCGAGGGTCGGCAGGCCGATCTTGATTGGCAGGTGCATGCGGATGCCCAGCGGGCCGGTGTCTTCAACAGTGCCGACCGGTACTTGCCACGCGACCTTCTGGGTCTTCATGTCGATAGCGGTCAGGGTGCCGAACGGCGGCGCCTGGCACGGAATGCCGGCCACCGACAGGAAGCGGTTTTTGTTCACGGCATACGGCGTGCCCTTGAGCGGGACGGCGCCCATGCCGGTGTTCAGCGCTTCGCCACCGGAGGAGGTTTGGGCGTTTTTCTGCGCCGGCACCATCTGGATCCACAGGCCCAGGCGCATGTCGTTGACGAAGATAAAACCGTGCACCGGGTCGGTGGAAATACTGCCCCAGTTCATGCCGCCCAGGGAGCCGGGAAAGCTCAGGGATTTATCGGTGCCTGGCGCGGTGTACAGACCGTCGTAGCGCATGCCTTTGAAGTCGATGCGGCACAGCAACTGGTCGTACGGCGTGGCGCCCCACATGTCCGATTCAGTCAGGGTTTGCGCGCCGATCTGCGGCATGCCCACCGATTTAGGCTGGGTTGGAGAGTAGGGCTCATTGGGGATGTTGGCGGCCTTGACCGGTACGTCTTTGACCTCGGTCAGCGGCTTGCCGGTGGCGCGATCCAGCACGTAGATCTGCCCGGCCTTGGTGCCAATCACCACCGCCGGTACAGCTTTGTCGCTGCCAGGCGGGGTGAAGTCGATCAGGCTCGGCTGCATCGGCAGGTCGAAGTCCCACAGGTCGTTGTGGACGGTCTGGTACACCCATTTTTCCGCACCGCTGGAGGCATCCAGGGCCAGCACCGAAGCGCCGTATTTATGGTTGAGCTGGGTGCGCTCAACGCCGTAGATATCGGTGGACGAACTGCCCATCGGCAGGAAAATCGTGTTCATCAGCGGGTCGTAGGACATCGGCGCCCAGCTGTTTGGCGTGCTGCGCACGTAGGTGCTGTCGCCGGTCGGGGCTTGTTTGTCTTCTGGGTTGCCGGGGTCGAAGGCCCAGCGCATCTGGCCGCTGATTACATCAAAACCACGGATCACGCCGCCTGGCATGTCGGTCTGCACGTTATCCGCCACGCGGCCGCCCACCACAACGGTGGTGCCGGCGATCAGTGGGGCAGAGGAGAGCTGGTAGTAGCTGTCCGGGACGTTGCCCAGGCCGGCTTTCAAATCCACTTGGCCGTGGGTGCCGAAGTCTTCGCAGAATTTGCCGGTGTCGGCATCGACCGCGATCAGGCGTGCGTCGATGGTGTTGGTCAGCAAACGGCGCTGGCACTGCGCGCCGGGCGCAACCGTGGCGGCGATGATCGGCGAGCTGTTGGGCTGGGTCGGCTGGGCAATCGGCGCGGTGGCGTCGAAATACGCCATGCCACGGCAACGCTGCCACACCGCCGACTTGGCGTTGACTTCGTTCTTCCACAGCTCTTTGCCGGTGTCGGCGTCGAGGGCGATCAGGTTGTTGTGCGGGGTGCAGATGAAGACTTTGTTGCCGATCTGCAGCGGGGTCAGTTGGTCTTCGGCACCGTTGCCGTCGCTGATCGCTACGTCGCCGGTGTGGTAGGTCCAGGCGACTTTGAGCTTGTTGACGTTGTCGCGGTTGATCTGGTCCAGCGCGGCAAAACGGCTGCCGCCTTCGGTGTTGCCGTAGTGCGCCCAATCTTTCTGCGCATCGGCCGGGGCCACGGGCGTGACGCCTGGGCCGGCACCGGTGGGGGCGACACTTGGGTGGGCGACAAACATATTACCCGCCGCAACCGCTACGCCCACTGCCAACACGGCAGCGACGCCATAGGCACCGCGTGCAGGCTTGCCGACCAGCAGCGGATACACCAGCGCCACGACCATGCCGATGGCGGCGAACATGAACACGCGCGAGAACAGCGGCCAGAACACCAGGCCCACATCCGCCACGGCCCAGATGGCTGTGCCGACCAGGAATGCGGCGAACAACCACGCGCCCGCCGGGTTACGCCGGGCAATCAACAGGCCGGCAATCGCCATGGCCACGCCGCCGATCAGGAAGTACCAGGAGCCACCCAGACTGACCAGTTTGGCGCCGCCGACGGCGAGGGCAAGGCCGAGCAGGGCGATGACAACGCCCAGGCCCAGGAGTAGGAATCTAGAGACGCCGGTGGCGCGCGATGCTCGTTTCATGTCGAAAGGACTCGAATGTGAGAGGGCAAAGACGCGATTTTAGCAAGATAAGTAACCAGATAGTACATTTTGCAACGCGTCTTAGGCCATAGCGGACGCCCTGGTTAGCACGAAACATTTATTAATACTTAACTCACTATCATGGTTGTACGACGTCATATCAATTGTGTTCGACTACTCAGGCTCTCACAAAAAAAATAACGGAGACTCTCCTATGACCGGTTTTCCTTCTGTCGAAGGCAAGGCTGTGGCCTCTGCGCCCGGCCATGTTGTACGACTTCTCAAGTTGCTTGGCCCCGGCGTCATTGCGGTACTGTCCTGGCTGGGCGCAGGCGATTTGATTACGTCCTCCGTGGCCGGCGCCAACTATGGTTATGCGATGATGTGGGTGCTGGCAGTGTCCCTGCTGCTCAGGTACCTGATCGTCAACATCATTGCGCGGTTTCAGCTGTGCAATAACCAAGGCATGACGATCCTCCAGGGTTACGCTCAGTTGAACCCGTTTTTCGCCTGGTTCCTGCTGGTGTATGCGCTGCTGATGGGGCATTTGATGAATGCCTACATGATCAAGGGCGCGGGGGAAGCCCTGGCCATGCTGTTCAAGACCGACTATGCATTACTGTGTTCGGTGGCGGTGGTATTGGCCGTATGGTTGCTGGTCGGGCGCAATATCTATTCGATGATCGAAGGTGTGATGAAAGGCCTGCTGGCAATCATGACCCTCGCATTCATTGCGCTGGCGGTGATGTCCGGGCCGGATATGGCGGGCATTGTCAAAGGGACGATTGGTTTCAGCATTCCGCCGGATGAGGGCGTACACGGGGCATTGCTGGTGGCGGTCTCGGTGATCGGCGCGGTGGCGGGCTCGATTGCCAACTTCGTGCACCCCTATGTCATGCGTCAAAAAGGCTGGGTTGGCCCACAGCACAAGCGTATCCAACGCAACGACCTGCTATTTGCCGTGTTCGTCGGCATTGTGATCAACCTGGCGATCTGGATTGTAGGCGCCGAGATCCTGCGGCCCAACGGCATTGAAGTGAAGACCCTGGGCGACCTGGGTAAGGCACTCGAAATCTTCTTCGGCCCTATTGGCTGGTACATCTTCTTTATTGGCGTGTTCGCAACGTTGTTTGCCAGCATCTCCGGTAAAACCACGGCATTTCCCATGCTGATCACCGATGCCTTCCAGCATGTGCGGCCCGGACGCCGCGAGCGTTACGGCAAAGAATTCCACCATGACCCGCTGCACAAGTGGTTCATGTTGTTCATCCTGGTGACCCCATTGATCTGGTCGCTGCCGGGCATGCCGGACTTTGTCACGCTGACCATCGGCGTCAGCGCGTTGAACATCATTGGTTTGCCGGTGATTTCCCTCGGCTTGCTGATCATGTCCAACCAGAAGTCGCTGTTGAGCAAGGAATACCGCAACAACCTGTTCGAAAATATCGCGCTGCTCTTTGCCACGGGGCTGGCGCTGTGGGTTGCGTTCCAGTTGGGTGTCGAACTGTTCAGCTGATTGCCGGACGTGCAGGCTCCGCATCTGCTTGATGCGAAGCCTGCAAGCAGTCAACGAAACACCGGCACCACCTGCTCGATAAACAGCGCCAGCGACTTCTTCTTCTCTGCATGAGACAAGCTGTTATCGCACCAGAAGCTGAACTCATCCACGCCCAGTTCCTGGTAGTACTGGATGCGCGGGATGATCTCGGCGGCGGTGCCGATCATCGCGGTCTTGTGCAGGCTTTCCAGTTCGAACTCAGGGCGGGCGGCGAATTTTTCTTCCGGGCTTGGCGCCAGGAAGCCATTCACCGGGACTTCTTTATTGCCGAACCAGGCATCGAAGGTGCGATAGAACTTCGAGATTGCCTTGGCCCCGACTTTCCAACCTTCCGGATCATCGGCCGCGTGCACATGGGTGTGGCGCAGTACCATCAATTGCGGGCGCGGTACGTCGGGGTTGTTGTCGAGGGCCGCCTGGAATTTGTTTTTCAGGTCGAGGACTTCTTCGTCGCCCTTCATCAGCGGCGTCACCATCACATTGCAGCCGTTGGCCACCGCGAAGTTGTGTGAGTCCGGGTCGCGGGCGGCGATCCACATCGGCGGGTTGGGCTGCTGGATCGGCTTGGGCACGCTGGTGGAGGTGGGGAATTTCCAGATCTCGCCGTCGTGGGCGTAGTCGCCTTTCCACAGTGCACGCACCACCGGCACCATTTCACGCAGGGCCTGGCCGCCGCTGGAGGCGGGCATGCCGCCGGCCATGCGGTCAAACTCCACCTGGTACGCGCCGCGAGCCAGGCCGACTTCCATGCGCCCGTTGCTGATCACGTCGAGCAAGGCGCATTCGCCCGCCACCCGCAGCGGGTGCCAGAACGGCGCGATGATGGTGCCGGCGCCCAGATGAATCGTGGTGGTCTTGGCCGCGAGGTAAGCCAGCAGCGGCATCGGGCTTGGCGAAATGGTGTATTCCATGGCGTGGTGTTCGCCAATCCACACGGTGCTGAAACCGCCGGCCTCGGCCATCAGGGTCAGTTCGGTCAAGTCTTCGAACAACTGACGATGGCTGACACTTTCGTCCCAACGTTCCATGTGTACGAACAGCGAAAACTTCATGGTGCTTACCTCTAATCTGTTGTTGTTTTGCGCAAATACCGGGTTTGCTGGGAGGTCAGGCAGGCACGGGCAGGGCGCCCATTTTGCCGTGGCAATAGACCAAGGGCCCGTTGGCCTGTTCCGGCACGATCAGGTTCTTCACCGAGCCGACCATGATCGCGTGGTCGCCGCCTTCATATTCACGCCACAGCTCGCACTCGATCACCGCCGTGGCATTCGCCAGGATCGGGTTGCCCAGCGCGCTGAGCGTCCATTCGATGCCTTGGGCCTTGTCTTTGCCCTTGCGCGCAAACGCATAGGCTTCGCTTTGCTGGCCGCCCGACAGGACGTGGATGGCAAAGCGCTTGTTCTTGATCAGAATGGGGTAGGAGTCGGAGCTGTAATTGGGGCAGAACAGCACCAGGGCCGGGTCCATGGACAAGGAACTGAAGGCGCTGGCGGTGAGGCCGACGATCTGGCCGTCGTCATCAAGCGTGGTAATCACGGTGACCCCGGACGGAAATGAACCCATCACTTGTTTGTAGATGGCGGCATCGATCATGTGACGGTCCTCTGGCGGTGGAGCGGTTTTTATTAATTTCTAGGTATGATGGTATACCGTAATACACAGCTTGCAAGCGCTTTTTTAAACCCCCGATAAACGTCTTGTTCTGGCGAAATATCCAATGAATGCTGGGGTTCAGGCTGAAATTTAAGGGATTCAAGGCGACAGGGAACCGGATCAGTTGCAGGTACAAACAGCGGATCAGTCTTGTGGAAATGTTGGAATACCATAATATGGTGTTCATCCGAGAGGGCCGAAGAGCTCCCCCCGGTATGGCGTCAAACAACTATAAGATCAGACAAACGCGAGTTCATTTCCATGCCCCAGATGTCCCGGCAAGACCCCCTGATCGAGCATCACACGGTCGATTACGTCCCTCTCGCAGAGCGCCACGGAAAGGCCCGCGACCTGTTCACTTTATGGTTCAGCACCAACATCGCGCCGCTGCCCATCGTCACCGGCGCCATGGTCGCCCAGGTATTCCACCTCAATCTGGCCTGGGGACTGCTGGCAATTGCCCTCGGGCACCTGCTCGGCGGTGTCGTGATAGCCCTTGCCTCGGCACAGGGCCCGCGCATGGGCATTCCGCAGATGGTGCA
Organism: Pseudomonas arvensis; assembly: GCF_056688935.1. Taxonomy (NCBI): domain Bacteria; kingdom Pseudomonadati; phylum Pseudomonadota; class Gammaproteobacteria; order Pseudomonadales; family Pseudomonadaceae; genus Pseudomonas; species Pseudomonas arvensis. The sequence continues at coordinate 2,275,486 of NZ_CP162038.1, forward strand.
GAGCCGTGGCCAGTTCGGCCGCTACGGCGCCTTGCTGATTGTGTTCTTCGCTGCACTGATCTACATCGGCTTCTTTATTTCCAACATCGTGCTGGCTGGCAAATCCATCGTCGGCATCGTGCCGTCGGTGCCGGTGCCGGCGAGCATCCTGATCGGCGCCCTCAGCGCCACCGCCATCGGCGTGATCGGCTACCGCTTTATCCACACCTTGAACCGTATCGGCACCTGGGTGATGGGCAGCGCATTGCTCGCCGGGTTTGCCTACATCTTTGCCCATGACCTACCGGCGGATTTCCTGAGCCGTGGCGGCTTCAACGCGGCTGGCTGGTTGGCCACCGTGTCGCTGGGGGTGATCTGGCAGATCAGCTTTTCGCCCTATACCAGCGACTACTCGCGTTACCTGCCGGCGGACATCGGAATTACCCGGCCTTTCATTGCGACCTACCTGGGCGCCACCCTCGGCACGATCCTGTCCTTCGCCTTTGGCCTGGTTGCCGCACTCGCCACGCCCGAGGGCACCGAAGCCATGGTAGCGGTCAAGCAGGCCACCGGTTGGCTGGGGCCGATCCTGATGGTGCTGTTTTTGCTCAATATCATCAGCCACAACGCCTTGAATCTGTACGGCGCGGTGCTGTCGATCGTCACTTCGATCCAGACCTTCGCCAGCCACTGGACTCCCAGTATCAAAGTGCGCGTGGTGCTGTCGGGCGTGATCCTCGCCGGCTGTTGCGTGGTGGCGTTGGGCGCGTCGGCGGATTTCATCTCGCAGTTCATCGGCCTGATCCTCGCGCTGTTGCTGGTACTGGTGCCGTGGGCGTCGATCAACCTGATCGACTTCTACGTCATCAAGCGCGGCGTCTATGACATCGCTTCGATCTTCCAGGCTGATGGCGGCGTGTATGGGCGCTTTAACCTGCATGCGATCGTGGCGTACTTCATCGGCATCATCGTGCAGTTGCCGTTTGCCAATACGTCGCTGTACGTGGGGCCGTGGGCCAACCTGGTGGAAGGCGCGGACCTGTCGTGGCTGGTGGGTTTGGTGGTGACGTGTCCGTTGTTTTACTGCCTGGCGACACGTCAACACACCCGCAAGGCCAAGGCGGTCTACCGACTGTCATAACCCTGTGGCGAGGGGCGCCAGCGCCGGGATTCTCGTCTGGATGTGGGAGGGGGCTTGCCCCCTCCCACATTTGATTTGCGTTGTTTTTGAGCAGATAGGCAATCGTCATTGGCCCCACAACCGTGACTCAATGCGCGCCAGCGGCCTTGTTCAGGTCGCTTTCGGCCCACTCGGTATACACACACGCATCCGCCGTCGCCCAGCGCACACGCACCGGGTCGCCGGCCTTGAGCGGCATACCCGCAGCCGATAGCGCCTTGACCGTCATCGACGTGCCGCCCAGGGTGCGCACGGTGCAGGTCTGGCTTTCGCCGAGAAACAACACTTCCCCGACGATGGCCGACACTTCATTCCAGCCCGCCGCCAGCGGTTGCTCGGCGGCCTGTTCGACACTCAGCGCCAGGGCTTTTTCCGGGCGTACCATCAGCAGCACGTCCTGTTCGGTGCGCAACCCGGTGGTCAGGCGGATCGACAGGGATTGGCCTTCGAACGACGCCACTGCGTTGCCCTGGGCCTTGAGCTTGAGGAAGTTGGAGTTGCCGAGGAACGACGCCACGAACGCGTTCGGCGGGTTCTGGTACAGGTCGAAGCCGCTGCCCAGGCCGACGATCTTGCCGTGGCTGAAAATCGCGATGCGCTGGGACAGGCGCATGGCTTCTTCCTGGTCGTGGGTCACGTAGACGATGGTGATGCCCAGGCGCCGGTGCAGCTGGCGCAGTTCGTCCTGCAGGTCTTCACGCAGCTTTTTGTCGAGGGCGCCGAGGGGTTCGTCCATCAGCAGGATGCGCGGTTCGTACACCAGCGCGCGGGCGATGGCGACTCGTTGCTGTTGGCCACCGGACAGTTGCGAAGGGCGGCGATGTGCGAACTGCTCAAGCTGCACCAGCTTGAGCATGGCGTCGACACGCTTTTCGCGCTCGGCGCTGGCCAGTTTGCGGATCGCCAGGGGGAAGGCGATGTTGTCGCGCACCGACAAATGCGGGAACAGCGAGTAGCGCTGGAACACCATGCCGATGTCGCGCTTGTGCGGCGGCACGTTGACCAGCGATTGGCCGCTGACCAGGATCTCGCCGCTGCTCGGCGTTTCGAAACCGGCGAGCATCGACAGGGTGGTGCTTTTGCCAGAGCCGCTGGAGCCGAGGAAGGTGAGGAATTCGCCGTCCTGGATGTCCAGCGAGATGTTGTCCACGGCAGCAAATTCGCCGTAGAACTTGTTCAGGTTGCGCAGGCTCACCAGGCTTTGGCCAAGTGTTTGTACGGGGTCTTTGATCACTGCACTCATGTCTTAATCCTCGGCGCTCAAGCGCGGGTTTCGGTGCGCCGGCGGACGGCGGCGGCAATCACCATGACCAGCACCGAGAGGCCGATCAGCAGCGTCGAGGCGACGGCGATCACAGGCGTCAGGTCCTGGCGCAGGGTGGTCCACATTTTTACGGGAAGGGTTTGCAGGGTCGGGCTGGCCATCATCACGCTGAGCACCACTTCGTCCCATGAGACCAGGAACGCGAACAGTGCACCGGCGACCATCCCAGGGCGAATTGCCGGGAACGTCACCTTGAACACGGCCTGCAAGCGCGAGGCGCCGCAGATCACCGCCGCGTCTTCAATCGACTGGTCGAACAGCTTCAGCGAGTTGATGATCGAGATGATGGTAAACGGCAGCGCAACGATCACATGGCTGACCACAAAGGCGAACATCGTGCCGGTGTAGCCCAGCTTGAGGAACAGCGCATACACCGCCACGGCGATGATCACCAGCGGCACGATCATCGGCAGGGTGAACAGGCCGTAAAGCAACTCGCGGCCGGGGAAGCGCCCGCGCACCAGGGCAAATGCGGTGGGCAGGCCCAGGGCGACGGCGAACACCGTGGTCAACACCGCGACCTTGAGGCTGGCCATGGCGGCGTTCATCCAATCGGGGTTGGAAAAGAATTGGCCGTACCATTTGAGCGTCCAGCCGGGCGGCGGGAACACCAGCCATTGCGATGAGCCGAACGACAGCAGCACGATAAACACGATCGGCAGCAGCAGGAACAGGCCGATCAACCCGGTGGTGGTGTAGAGGCCCAAGCGCATCCTGCGGCTCATGGCGTTGGGGGTCAGGAGCATGACAGCTTACCTCGCGTTGCTGGCGCCAACCGGGGATTCCGGTTGAAGCTTCAGGTAGAAGTAGAACAACACCAGCGTGATGAAGATCAGCAACGCGGCGCCGGCACTGGCCAGGCCCCAATTGAGGAACGACTGCACCTGCTGAATGATGAACTCGGGCAGCATCATGTTCTGCGCACCGCCGAGCAGCGCCGGGGTGACGTAGTAACCGAGAGACATCACGAACACCATCAGCCCGCCGGAGAACAACCCCGGCCGGCACAGCGGCAGGAAGACACGGAAGAAGTTGGTCCACGGGCTCGCGCCGCAGATCGAGCCGGCCTGCAGGATCATCGGGTCGATGGCCTGCATGGTCGCCTGCAACGGCAGCACGATGAACGGGATCATGATGTAGCTCATGCCGATCACCACGCCGGTGAGGTTATGCACCATCTCCAATGGCTGATCGATGATGCCCATGGCCATCAACGCCTTGTTGATTACCCCGGAGGCTTGCAGCAACACCAGCCAGGAATAGGTGCGGGCCAACAGGCTGGTCCACATCGACAGCAGCACAATGCTCAGCATCCAGCGCCCCCAACCACGCGGCACCAGTGTGATTGCCCAGGCCAGCGGAAAGCCCAGTAGCAGGCTGAACAAGGTCACCAGTCCCGCCACCGAAAAGGTATTGAGCAACACCCGGGCATAGGCCGAGTTGGCGAACAGCTGTTCATAGTTGCCCAGGCCCGGCACCGGCTCCAGCACGCCGCGCAGCAGCAGGCCGATCAGCGGCGCGAGGAAGAACAGGCCGAGAAACAGCAGGGCCGGGATCAGGTTGCTCGATCCGCGCCAGCGCTGTGCCAGGGACGGCGAGGGTGTCTTGGCCGGTACCGCACCGGCAGCGCCGAGGGCGCTCCCGGTCGGTGTGGTTGCCGTCATTTTCATTTGACTAGCCATTCATTCCACCGTGTCGCAATGGCCGGGCCGTTCTTGGCCCAGTAGGCGAAATCGAGGGTGATCTGGTCCTTGGCATACGCCGTCGGCAGGTTGGGTGCGAGGACTGAATCCAGGCGCTGCACGCTGTCGATGTTCACCGGCGCATAGGCGGTCAGGTTGGAAAAATCCGCCTGGCCCTTGGCGCTGCTGGCATTGGCCAGGAATTTCATCGCTGCCGCTTTTTTTTTCGAACCTTTAGGCACAACGAGAATGTCGGCCATCACCAGGTTTTGCTTCCAGCTCACGCCGACCGGTGCACCGTCTTCCTGCAGGGCGTGGATACGGCCGTTCCAGAACTGCCCCATGCTGACTTCGCCGGAGGCCAGCAGTTGTTGCGACTGCGCGCCGCCGCCCCACCAGACGATGTCTTTCTTGATGGTGTCGAGTTTCTTGAAGGCTCGGTCCAGGTCCAGAGGGTAGAGCTTGTCGGCGGGTACACCGTCGGCCAGCAGCGCCAGTTCGAGCACGCCAGGGCTTGGCCATTTGTAGAGGGCGCGTTTGCCGGGGTAGGTCTTGGTGTCGAACAGCGCGGTCCAATCCTGGGGTTTGCCCGCGCCGAGCTTGCCTTCGTTGTAGCCAAGCACGAAGGAGAAGAAGAACGAACCGACGCCGTGGTCGGAGACGAAGCGCGGGTCGATCTTGTCGCGCTGGATCACCGAGAAGTCCAGCGGTTCGAGCAGGCCTTCGGCGGCGGCGCGCAAGGCGAAGTCGGCCTCCACATCCACCACGTCCCACTGCACGTTGCCGCTCTCGACCATGGCTTTGAGTTTGCCGTAGTCGGTGGGGCCATCCTGCACGACGGTGATACCGCTGGCCTTGCTGAACGGGTCAGCCCACGCCTGCTTCTGCGCATCCTGGGTGCTACCGCCCCAGCTCACGAAATTGACGCTTTCGGCCGCCAGCGCGACGTGGCTGGTCACGCTCAGTAGTCCCGCAAACAGCGCTGCGGTTGCACCTTTGTTCAACACCATTTTTACGCCCTCATTGTTGTGTTTATGAGCGGGGCTTTGGATGCCCGCCTATCGGGAGCAGTCGGTGTGGATGACGTTATAAAGGTCATCCAACCTATGGAATATCATATTATGGTATTCCAAACTTTGCGCAAGCACTTTGCCATACCGGCTATCTGGCCGGGTCATGAAACGAAGGGAATACTTTCCACTACTTCGAGGTCGTAACCGGTCAAGCCTGCGTATTTCAAAGGTGGGCCCAGGTGGCGCAACTTGCCCACCCCGAGGTCCTGCAAAATTTGCGCTCCGGTGCCGACTTCCGAGTAAATGCGCGACTGCGACCGGCTGAACTGGCGCGGCGCCTGGGTCAGTTGCGGTACGCGTTCCAACAGGGCCTGGGACGACTCATGATTGGCCAGCACCACCACCACGCCGCTGCCTTCGGCCGCCACGCGTTGCAAGGCAGCCCACAGCGTCCAGTTTGACGGTCCGCTGTAGTCGGCACCGACCAGGTCGCGCAGCGGGTCGATCACATGCACGCGCACCAGTGCAGGTGTATCGCGGTGCAACTGGCCCATGACCATCGCCATGTGCACGCCGCCGTCGATACGGTCTTCAAAGGTGATCAGGCGGAAGGTGCCGTGCACCGTGGGCAGGTCGCGCTCACCGATGCGCACCACGGTGCGTTCGGTGCTGAGGCGGTAGTGGATCAGGTCGGCGATGGTGCCGATCTTGATGCCATGTTTGCGTGCGAAGACTTCCAGCTCCGGACGGCGGGCCATGGTGCCGTCGTCGTTCATTACTTCGACGATCACCGAGGCCGGCGCGTGCCCAGCCAGGCGCGCCAGGTCGCAACCGGCTTCGGTATGCCCGGCGCGAGTCAGCACGCCGCCATCCTTGGCGCGCAACGGGAAGATATGCCCCGGCTGCACGATGTCGGTCGGTCCGGCATTGATGTCCACGGCCGCTGCCACAGTGCGTGCGCGGTCGGCGGCGGAGATGCCGGTGGTCACGCCCGTGGCGGCTTCGATGGACACGGTAAACGCGGTGCTGAACACGCTGCCATTGCTCGGCACCATTTGCTCAAGGCCCAGGCGCTGACAGTGCTCGTCGGTGAGTGTCAGGCAGATCAGGCCGCGGGCTTCACGGGCCATGAAGCTGATAGTCTCGGCGGTGCAGCAGGCGGCGGACAGCAACAGGTCACCCTCGTTTTCCCGGTCTTCGTCGTCCACCAGAAGCACCATCTTGCCTTGGCGGTAGTCTTCGATGATGTCTGCAATGCTGTTGAAGGCCATGTGAAATGCTCGACTTGTTGGTTGTATGTATTATGGTATACCACAAATTCTAAACAAGAGGATGTCACGATGAAGGCCTATTGGATCGCCCATGTGGATGTGTCTGATGCAGAGCAGTACACGCAATACACCCAGCGCGCGCCGGCGGCGTTTGCGAAGTTCGGCGGGCGGTTTCTGGCCAGGGGCGGGCGCAGTGAGGCGCTGGAAGGCGCGCCGGCACGGCAGCGTAATGTGGTGATCGAGTTTGATAGCTACGAGCAGGCGGTGGCGTGTTATGAGTCTGCCGAGTATCAGCAAGCCAAGGCGCACCGTGAGGGCGCGGGGGTGGCGCAGATCATTATTGTGGAAGGCTTGGCACCCTAGTTATCAAGCCAAATAGTGGTCCAAATGTGGGAGGGGGCTTGCCCCCGATAGCAGTGTGTCAGCCAATGAATAAGGTGGCTGAACCACCGCCATCGGGGGCAAGCCCCCTCGCACATTTTGATTCGTGTTTGGCCTTGAGGTCAGCGAATGAAGTGAATCTTGCCGCTGTCGTCGTTGCCGATATAAATGCCATACACCCCAGCCTGCCGCTCCTCGATATACCGCTCGAGGATCTGCCGGATCGCCGGGTAGTAGATGCTGTCCCAGGGAATGTCCTCGGGTGCGAAGAATTTATAGTCCAGCGTCTCTGGCCCGAACTGCCCGGTGATCTCCAGCGCAATCGCACGGAAGATGATGTACACCTCGCTGATCTTCGGCACGCTGAAGATGGAGTAGGGCGAGACGATCTCGGCGCGTACGCCGCTTTCTTCCCACACCTCGCGCAATGCCGCCTGCTCGGTGGTTTCGCCACCTTCCATGAAGCCTGCGGGCAAGGTCCAGGTGCCGGGGCGCGGGGGAATAGCCCGTTGGCACAGCAGGTACTTGCCGTCCTGCTCGATGATGCAGCCGGCGATGATCTTGGGATTGATGTAATGGATATAGCCGCAGCCCCGGCACATCAGGCGCTCATGGGTATCGCCCGGTGGCAGTTGGTGACCGAGGTCACTGCCGCCGCAGGTCGGGCAAAAGCGCGGGCTGGGCACGGTCAGCGGCCTATGCGCGGTTCTTTGAGCGCGATCGGCAGGGTGATTTCCGGCGTCTTGCCGGTCTCTTCCTGTTTGCGCTTGAGGTAATCCAGAGCCACGGCGGCGGCGGCGCGCACGTGATCGACACACGCTTGGTGGGCCGCGAGCGGGTCGCCGCTCTTGATCGCCTGGACCATGCGTTCCATTTCCTGGTTGCTGGTGCCGCGACGGTTTTCCTGGGACACGGAGGTGGCACGCAGGTAGCTGATGCGGGCCTGCAACTGGCGCAATTGGGTAGCGGCCACGTGGTTGCCGGAGCCTTCGAGCAGCACGTCATAGAAGCCCTGGACCGAGTCGATGACCTGTTGCAGTTCACCGTCCTTGAGGGCCTTGCGGTTTTCTTCCAGGGCTTTTTCCAGGGCCTTGATGTCCTTGGCCTTGGCGCGCAGGGTGAACAGCTGCACGATCAAGCCTTCGAGCACGCAACGCAGTTCATAGATGTCGACGGCGTCGGCCAGGGTGATGATTGCCACTTGCGGGCCCTTGGCATCGGCGAACTCCACCAGGCCTTCGGACTCCAGGTGACGCAAGGCTTCGCGTACCGAGGTACGGCTGACGCCGAGGCGGTCGCACAGGTCGCGCTCCACCAGGCGGTCACCGGGCAGCAACTGGAAGTTCATGATGGCGCTGCGCAGTTTTTCCAACACGATTTCGCGCAGGGTGACCGGGTTGTGATTGACCTTGAAGCTGTCGTCGAGGGGCGCGCGTTTCATGGGGTTAGCTCTGAATGTGGCGGTTGACTGGAGGCCTCGGCCGGCCGGGGGCCGATTGAGGGCCGAAAATCGTGCCCAAGTTTATCATGCTGCGTTCTTTAAGCGACAAACCCTCACGGCCCCCTGGGCGCCTCACGCCAGCGTCGGCAATGGGCCCAGCTTGCCCTTGTGGTAGATCATCGGCGTGACCGGTTCGGCGGGCAGGATCAGGTTCTTCACCGCGCCGACGATGATCGCGTGGTCACCGCCATCGTATTCGCGCCACAACTCGCACTCGATGATCGCCGTGGCCTTGGCCAGCAGCGGGTTGCCCAGTTCGCTCAGGTGCCACTCGATGCCCTTGGCCTTTTCCTTGCCCTTGCTGGCAAAGGCGTAGGCTTCGGCGGTCTGGTCGGCAGACAAAAGGTGGATCGCAAACCGCTTGCTGTCGCGCAGGATCGGGTAGGTGTCCGACGCATAGTTGGGGCAGAACAGCACCAGCGCCGGGTCAATCGACAGCGCGCTGAACGCGCTGGCGGTAATGCCGACGATACCGCCGTCCGGGTCGAGGGTGGTGACCACCGTGACGCCGGAGGGGAAGGAGCTCATCACGTCTTTATAAATGCCGGGTTCGATCATGGTCGTGGACTCTTAACGCATCACAAAAGGATCAGGCATGGGCGCCTGGGAGAGGTTGATCCACACCGTCTTCAGCTCGGTGTAGGCCAGTACCGAATCAATGCCGCTTTCGCGCCCGTAGCCGCTGTTCTTGAAACCGCCGATGGGCGCCATCGCCGACACCGCACGGTAGGTGTTGACCCAGATGATCCCCGAACGCACGTCCCGCGCCAGGCGATGGGCGCGGCCCAGGTCACGGGTCCAGATACCGGCGGCGAGGCCGAACTGCGAGTCGTTGGCGATGGCCAGAGCTTCGGCTTCATCCTTGAAACGGATGACTGAGGCCACTGGGCCGAACACTTCTTCCTGCATGATTTTCATCGAATTGCGGTCGCACTCGAACAGCGTTGGCTCATAGAACCAACCTTCGCCGAGGTTCTGTGGGCGCTTGCCGCCGGTGCGCAGGCGCGCGCCTTCGGCGATGGCATCGGCGACCAGGCCTTCGACCACGGCCAGTTGCTGCGCGGTGGCCATGGGGCCCATTTCGCTGGCGTCGTCCTGGGGGTTGCCAATGCGGATGCGCTGGGCGCGTGCCACCAGGCGGTCGACGAATTCGTCGTAGATTTCAGCTTGCACCAGCAGGCGCGAGCCGGACACGCAGCTTTGCCCGGACGCCGCGTAGATGCCGGCAATCGCGCCATTGATGGCGCTGTCCAGATCAGCATCGGCAAAGATGATGTTCGGCGACTTGCCGCCCAATTCCAGGGACAGCTTGGCGAAGTTCTCGGCGCTGCTGCGCACCACATGCCGCGCCGTGGCCGCGCCGCCGGTAAAGGCGATCTTGCGCACCAGCGGATGGCGGGTGAGGGCGGCGCCGGTGCTCGGGCCGTAACCGGTGACCACGTTGACCACACCCGGTGGGATCCCGGCTTCCAGCGCCAGGCGTGCCAGTTCGAGAATGGTCGCCGAGGCGTGTTCCGACGGTTTGATCACAATGGTGTTGCCCGCCGCCAGGGCCGGTGCGAGCTTGATCGCGGTGAGGTACAGCGGGCTGTTCCACGGAATGATCGCGGCAACCACGCCCATGGCTTCGTGCACGGTGTAGGCGAACAGGTCGGGTTTATCCAGCGGCAGGGTGCCGCCTTCAAGCTTGTCGGCCAGGCCTGCGGTGTAGTGGAAAAACTCTGGCAGGTAGCTGACCTGGCCACGGGTCTCGCGGATCAGCTTGCCGTTGTCGCGGCTTTCCAGCTGGGCCAGTCGCTCTGTGTTTGCGGCGATCAGGTCACCCAGGCGACGCAGCAGTTTGCCCCGTGCGGTGGCGGTGAGGCCGCGCCAGGCCGGGCTGTCGAAAGCGGTTTGGGCGGCCTGTACGGCGCGCTCCACATCCGCTTCGTCGGCGTCGGGCAATTGCGCCCAAGGCTCGGCCAGCGCCGGGTTGAGGCTGTCAAAGGTCTTGCCGGACAGGGCATCGACCCATTCACCGCCGATGCACATCTGGAAGCGTTCAAGCGTCATGCCACGATCCCCTTTATCGGGTGTTGTTGGGAGTGTGCCGTTTCAAGAAACCCCAGCAGCAGCTGGTTGACCAGGCGCGGCGATTCTACCGGCATCATATGCCGTTGCTCGGGCAGTACCGCAACGGTCGCGCCGGGAATGCGCTCGGCCAGTTGCCGGGCCATCTGCGGCGTGGAGCCGGGGTCCAGCTCACCGGTGGCGACCAGGGTCGGCGCCTGGATGCTGCCCAGGTCGTCGGCGCGGTACATGTCCTGGGTCGCAAACAGTTCATAGGTGGTGAGGTAGCCCTGGGGATCGTTGCCCGCCAGGGTTTCGCGCAGCGCAGCAATCTGCGCCGGGTTGGCCGCCTGGTATTCGCGGCTGAACCAGCGCGACAGCGCCGCTTCGGCATTCGCATCCGGGCCGTGTTCGGCGGCCTGAGCGGTGCGGGCGATCACGCCTTCGCGCTGTTCGGGGCTGCGGTTGAACACACTGTTGAGCACCACCAGGCCTTGCAGGCGTTGCGGGTAATGCAGCGCAAAGGCACGCGCTACCAGGCCGCCCATGGAAAAGCCGATCACCGTGGCCTTGGGCAGTTGCAGGTGGTCGAGCAGTTCCAGCAACTGGTCGGCGTAACCGAGCAGCGGCGTGCCGGCGGCCGGGCGCGGGCTGGCGCCGTGGCCGAGCATGTCGTAGCTGATCACGCGGTAATTCGTGGCCAGGCCAACCACCTGGCCGCCCCACATTTCTTTATTCAGGCCCACGCCGTGGATCAAAACCACAGGCTGGCCTTGGCCGGTCGCCAGGTAACTGGTGCCAGCCGGTGTGTGTTCAGCGGTGAGCCGAATCATGGAGCGCTCCTGCATGCTTTTTGTTGTGGTGGCCGGCCGTGCTTACTGGGCGTTTTCCGCCGCCAGTTCTTCCAGGTCGATGTAGCGATTGCCGATGCGCGGGTGCAGGCGGCCGCCGTCGGCACAACCCAGGACCACGACGATTTCGTCGGCACGCGGTGAGTCTTCGATCTGCATTTCCAGGGTGATGTAGTGCGAACGCAGGCCTTCGTCGTCCTTGTGCATCATTGGCACCTGGATCGAGGTGCCTGGGCCGCCGCGCTTGTTGGTGAAGCTCAGGTAGCTCTTGGCCTTGACCGCTTCACGGTAGTGGTTGCCAAAGCGCAGGGTGTGGATGATCGCGCTGGCGTGTTCGATCTCGCCGTCGGCACCGACCACGGCGGCCTTGCCATAGGCTTCGATCTTTTCAGCGCCGCCGATGATGCTCACCAGACGCTCGACCATCTGGGCACCGAGGTCGGAGCAGTTGGCGCGGATCTCAGGCTTGAGGTCTTCCACGAAACCGCGACCGAGCCAGGGGTTTTTCAGTACGACGGCAAGGCCGACCATTTTTACCGGAGTGTCGGAGGCTTTGCCGCCTTCGATAAAGGTCTCTTCTACATAGCTGACGATCTTGCGGATTTCGAAACTCATGAGCGGCTCCATCAGGTGTGGGGGAGGATTTCGTATGATGGTATACCATAATACGCAAAGCACAAGTGGCGAAAATGAGGTGAGGCGACAAAGGGCGGGTGTGAGATTTAATCGAGTCGATGTTAAAAAATGTTAGATGGAAAAAATACTTCACATAATCCGTTCATTGGTGGATGATCGATCACAATTCCAACGCGGCTCGCCGGTGTGGTGTCAGCCGCCGTTTTCCCCTGGAGTACCCATGAATAATAAGAATGTCGGTGTGATCGGTTTGGGCGCGATGGGGCTGGGCATTGCCCGCTCGCTGCTGCGCGCCGGGTTCAATGTGCATGCCTGTGATGTGCGTGAGGCAGTCACCCAACAGTTCGCCGGCGAAGGCGGAGTGGCGTGCACATCGCCCGCACACATGGCGGACACGTGCGATGTGATCATCACGGTGGTGGTCAACGCCGAACAGACCGAGACCGTGTTGTTTGGTGAAGGCGGTGCCGTGGCGGCGTTGCGGCCAGACAGCCTGTTGATCGGCTGTGCCACCGTGGCGCCGACCTACGCCGTAGAACTGGGCCAGCGCCTGGGCGAACACGGCCTGCTGTACCTGGATGCGCCGATTTCCGGCGGAGCGGCCAAAGCCGCCGCCGGCGAAATGACCATGATGACGTCCGGCCCGCAGGCCGCCTATGCCAAGGCCGAAGCGGTACTCGCGGGCATGGCCGGCAAGGTCTATCGCCTGGGCGATGTCCACGGGCTGGGCTCCAAGGTCAAGATCATCAACCAATTGCTCGCCGGGGTGCACATCGCCGCATCCGCCGAAGCCATGGCCCTGGGCCTGCGCGAAGGGGTCGACGCCGATGCCTTGTATGAGGTGATCACTCACAGCGCCGGCAATTCGTGGATGTTCGAGAACCGCGTGCCGCACATTCTCAAGGCCGACTACACGCCTCTGTCGGCCGTGGACATTTTCGTCAAGGACCTGGGCCTGGTGCTGGATACCGCCCGTGCGAGCAAGTTTCCACTGCCGCTGTCGGCCACGGCGCACCAGATGTTCATGCAGGCCTCCAGCGCCGGTTTCGGCCGCGAGGACGATTCGGCGGTGATCAAGATTTTCCCTGGCATCGATCTGCCGACCGCCAAGCCCGAATCTGTGTGAGGACCGCTCCATGACTAACCCCACCGCACGCCCGTTGCTGGGCTGCATCGCCGACGATTTCACCGGCGCCACCGACCTTGCCAACATGCTGGTGCGCGGCGGTATGCGTACGGTGCAGAGCATTGGCATTCCCAGCCGCGAAGTCGCCGATGGGCTGGATGCCGATGCCATCGTCATCGCGCTCAAGTCGCGCACCACGCCTGCTGTCGAGGCCGTCGAAGAATCACTGGCCGCGTTGGAGTGGCTGCGCGGGCAGGGTTGTGAGCAGATTTTCTTCAAGTACTGCTCCACCTTTGATTCCACCGCCGCCGGCAATATCGGCCATGTCAGCGAGGCGTTGCTCAAGGCGCTGGGCAGTGACTTCACGCTGGCCTGCCCGGCCTTCCCGGAAAACGGCCGGACAATTTTTCGTGGCCACTTGTTTGTGCAGGACCAGTTGCTCAGCGAATCGGGCATGCAGCACCACCCGTTGACGCCCATGGGCGACGCGAACCTGGTGCGGGTGCTGCAACAGCAGACGCAATTACCGGTGGGGTTGCTGCGCTACGACGCGGTCGCCGCGGGTGTCGACGCTACACGCCAGAAGATTGCCGAGCTGCGCGAGCAGGGGGTGGGCATCGCCATCGCTGACGCGCTGTCGGACCAGGATCTCTACACATTGGGCAGTGCCTGCGCCGACTTGCCGTTGCTGACGGGCGGCTCGGGCCTGGCGTTGGGCCTGCCGGGCAATTTTCGACGCGCCGGTAAACTGCGTGATTTGGATGTCAGCGCATTGCCCACGGTCGGCGGCGGCGAAGTGGTGCTGGCAGGCAGTGCGTCGGTAGCGACCCTCGGCCAGGTGGCCGCGTGGTGCGAAGCCGGTCGCCCGGCGTTGCGCATTGACCCCGTCGCCCTGGCCGCGGGTGAGCCTGTGGTCGCACAGGCGCTGGCCTTTGCCCGTGACAGTTCACAAACGGTGTTGATCTACGCCACCAGCACCCCTTCCGAGGTCAAGGCGGTGCAGCAACAACTCGGCGTCGAACGCGCCGGGGCGCTGGTAGAGGAGGCGTTGGGCGAGATTGCTGCCGGCCTGCGCGAGCAAGGTGTGCGGCGCTTCGTGGTGGCGGGCGGCGAGACCTCCGGCGCCGTGGTCCAGGCGCTTGGCGTCAACCTGTTGCAGATCGGTGCGCAGATCGACCCCGGCGTGCCGGCCACGCTCAGCAGCTCCGCCGAACCGCTGGCGCTGGCGCTGAAGTCGGGCAACTTCGGTGGCCGCGACTTCTTTGCCAAAGCCCTCGCGCACCTGGCCGGAGATGCCCAATGAGCGGCATCGACGAGCAGGCCCAGCGCGAAGAAATCTGCGACGTCGGCCGCAGCCTTTATCAGCGCGGCTACACCGTCGGCAGCGCCGGCAATATCAGCGCGCGCCTCGACGATGGTTGGCTGATTACCCCTACCGACGTCTGCCTCGGCCGTCTTGAGCCGGCGGCAATTGCCAAGGTCAACCTGCAAGGCGAGTGGGTGTCCGGGGATAAACCTTCGAAGACCCTGGCCCTGCATCGGCAGGTGTATGACCGCAATCCTTCGGTGGGCGGCGTGGTGCATACCCATTCCACCCATCTGGTGGCGCTGACCCTCGCCGGTGTCTGGCGCGACGACGATATCCTGCCGCCGCTCACGCCCTACCAAGTGATGAAGGTCGGGCACATTCCATTGATCGGCTATCAACGCCCTGGCTCGCCCAAGGTCGCCGAGCAAGTGGCGCAACTGGCCAACAGTGTGCGCGGAGTGATGCTCGAACGCCTCGGACCGGTGGTCTGGGAAAGCTCAGTGGCCAGGGCCAGCTATGCCCTGGAAGAGTTGGAAGAAACCGCCAGGCTCTGGTTGATGAGCAACCCTCGGCCCGCGCCGATGGATCAAGCGGCATTGGATGAACTGCGCGAGACGTTCGGCGCGCACTGGTAACCCGTAGACCGACACTGCAAGCCTCCAGCGAGACCCGCCTGCGGATTTCGACGGGGCCGGCTTGCGCCAAAAAACAATAACAACAGGACATTTTCGAATGAGCCCACTGATTTTGATGTTGACTGCCGGCGCGGGTATTGCGCTGCTGCTATTCCTGGTCCTCAAGTACAAATTCCAGCCGTTTGTCGCGCTGATGCTGGTGAGTATCGTGGTGGCGCTGGTGGCCGGGGTGAAACCGGCCGACCTGGTGGCGACCATCGAAGGCGGCATGGGCAAGACCCTCGGTCATATCGCGATCATCATCGCCCTGGGCGCGATGATCGGGCGGATCATCGAGCTTTCCGGTGGCGCCGAGGCCCTGGCCAAGTCGCTGATCGAGCGATTCGGCAACAGCCGCACGCCATTGGCGCTGACCATCGCCGGGTTCATCATCGGCGTGCCGGTGTTCTTTGAGGTCGGGGTGATTATCCTGATGCCGCTGGCCTACGGCGTGGCGCGCCGGGCGCGCAAACCGCTGCTGATGTTCGCCTTGCCGATGTGTGCGGCGCTGCTGACGGTGCATGCATTCCTGCCGCCCCATCCAGGCGCCGTGGCGGCGGCCAGTCAGTTGGGGGCGGATTTGGGTCGGGTGCTGATGTTCGGCCTGCCGATCACTGCATTGCTCTGCTACGTCGGCTATCGCGTGGCGGGGCGCATGACCCGCCGCTTTTACCCGATGACCGACGATATTCGTGCCGAAGTCTATGGCCCCCACGTCACCAATGACGATTTGAAGGCCTGGACCCACGGCAACGACAAAGCGGTGCAGCAGGCTGGCGTTGCCGAGTCCCACATGGGCCTGGAAGAGTCCACCAGCGCCATCGTCGCCAAGTTGCCAGCGGCCCCGGCGCCGGGTTTCGGCCTGATTGTGAGCCTGATTCTGCTGCCGATCGTCCTGATCCTGTTGGGCACCCTGGCCACCTCGCTGCTGCCGGTTGAATCGGTGCTGCGTGGGGTGATGACCGTGCTTGGTGCGCCGTTGGTGGCGCTGTTGATTGATACCTTGCTGTGCGCCTGGCTGCTGGGCTCACGTCGGGGCTGGAGCCGCACCCAGGTCTCGGACGTGATCGGCTCGGCGCTGCCGGGCGTGGCCATGGTGATCCTGATCGCCGGTGCCGGCGGGGTGTTCGGCAAAGTGCTGGTGGACACCGGGATCGGCGCCGTGGTCTCCGACATGCTGCGCACCACCGGCCTGCCGGTGCTGGCCCTGGGCTTTTTGCTGACCATGCTGCTGCGGGCGGTGCAAGGTTCCACCACCGTTGCCCTGGTGACCACGGCCGGTATCATCAGCCCGCTGATCGCCACCCTCAACCTCACGCCCAACCACCTGGCGCTGCTGTGCCTGGCGATGGGTGGTGGCGGGCTGGCCATGTCCCATATCAACGATGCCGGCTACTGGATCTTCACCAAGCTTGCCGGGCTTAATGTGGCCGACGGGTTGCGCACATGGACGGTGATCACGACGTTGCTCGGCACCTTGGGTTTCCTGATTACCCTGCTGATCTGGCCTTTTGTCTGACTCCTGGGAGTTTTTATGCCTCGTTTTGCTGCCAACCTGAGCATGCTGTATCCGCAACACGACTTTCTTGAGCGCTTCGCCGCGGCCAAGGCCGATGGTTTTGATGCGGTGGAATACCTGTTCCCCTACGACTACGACGCGCAGGTGCTCAGGCAGCGCCTGAGCGATAACGGACTGGAACAGGCCTTGTTCAACGCGCCACCGGGCGACTGGGCCGCAGGGGAGCGGGGCATCGCCAGCCTGCCGGGGCGCGAGGCCGAGTTTCGCAGCGGCTTCGACCGCGCCCTTGCGTACGCCGCCGTGCTCGGTAACAGCCGCGTGCATGTCATGGCGGGGTTGCTGCCGTCGGAAAACCTGCGCCAGCGCCATCACGCCGTGTACCTGGAAAACCTTGCCTACGCCAGCGCCGCGGCGGCGCAGGTTGGCGTAACGGTATTGCTGGAGCCGATCAACACCCGCGACATGCCGGGGTTCTTCCTCAACCGCCAGGACCAGGCCCACGCCATCTGCCGGGAAGTCGGTGCGAGCAACCTCAAGGTGCAGTTCGACTGCTACCACTGCCAGATCGTCGAAGGTGATATAGCCACCAAACTGCGCCGCGACTTCGCCGGCATTGGCCATATCCAGATTGCCGGCGTGCCGGACCGCCACGAGCCGGACCTGGGCGAGCTGAACTACCCGTACTTGTTCGACCTGATGGACCAGTTGGGCTACGACGGCTGGGTCGGTTGCGAATACCGGCCAAAGGGCGACACCTCGGCAGGCTTGCAATGGTTGCGGGACTGGAAAACTGCTCAATAGTCGACGAGCCGTTCTGCCTGCCAACAGCGCTCAAATGTGGGAGGGGGCTAGGGCATCACTCCGGCAACGGATCACCCGGCAGCATCAGTTCAATCCCACGCTTGCGGATGCCGTCTGCCGCAGCCGGGGCCAGGTCGTCGTCGCTGATGATCACGTCGAACGGTTCCAGCCCGGCGATGCGGTACATGCTGAACGTGCCGTACTTGGAACTGCTCGCCACCAGCACTACCTGAGCCGCTGACTGCATTGCCACTTGCTTGACCTCGACCTTCAGCGCCGAGGGGGTGGTGATGCCTCGGTGCAGGTCCCACGAACTGGTGGACACAAACGCGATATCCGTCACCACCTGGCGCAACGTCGCCACGGCCAGCCCACCGACGGAGGAGTGGTTATCGTGATCCAGTTGGCCGCCAGTGTGGATCACGGTCACCTGTGTCGCATCCATCAGCGCCTGCACGATTCCGAAGTCGTTGGTCACCACCGTCATGCCCGACAGCGCCTTGATATACGGCACGATTTCCAGGGTGCTGGTGCCGGCGTCCAGGTACACGGTCATGTCCGCGTGCAGCAACCGCGCGGCCAACCTTGCCATCGCCTGCTTTTGCGGTAATTCCACCACGGCTTTGGATTGATGGCTTGGTTCGCTGTGCAACTGGCTGGCGATCCTGACCCCGCCGGTAACGGAATACGCCCGACCTTCCTGCTCCAACAGCGCGATGTCACGGCGCACGGTCATGTGCGAGCAGTCGAACATTTCCATCAACTGGTGCACGCTCATCACCTGATGCTTGCGCAATTGCCGCAGGATTTGCTCGCGGCGCTGCTCGGGAATCATCGGTGGGCTGCTGTCGGGGGCAGTGTCCTTGGGGGTGGGCATTGAGGCTCCGGAGTGGCTGGGCAAAGGGCGGGTAATACGTGGCTATAGTAGCCAATACACGCCCACCCAAGCGACCCCGGGCTGAGAAAGCTTAAAACTTGAAGCGCCCCACAAGGCCTTTGAGCTGACCGGAAATATCCGTCAAACGACCTGACCCGGTCTGCGCCGAATGGGCGAAGCCTTCAACCAACTGCGCATCGGCATGGATCTGCGCGATGTGTCGGTTGATCTCTTCGGCCACCTGGTGCTGTTCTTCGGCGGCCGTGGCGATCTGGGTGTTCTGGTCGCGGATCGAGTCCACCGAGCCACGGATCTTGTCGAAGCTGTCGCGGGCTTGCTGGATGCGTTCCACGCTGGTGTGGGACACCAGCAGGCTGCCTTGCATCTGCTGCGTGACTTCCTGGGTGCGGCGGGCGAGGTTGCCCAGCAGGCTGTCGATTTCGCCGGTGGAGTCAGCCGTGCGACGCGCCAGGGCGCGGACTTCGTCGGCAACCACGGCGAAGCCACGGCCCTGGTCACCGGCACGTGCGGCTTCAATCGCGGCGTTGAGTGCCAGCAGGTTGGTCTGCTCGGCAATCGAGCGGATGGTGTCGAGGATGGTGTTGATGTTCTGGCTGTCCTGCTCCAGCAACTGCATGGTCTGGGTCGACTTCTGCAGGTCTTCGCTGAGCTTGAGCACGCTGCCGGTGGCTTCGCCGATGTGTTGCTGGCCGGTGTACACATCGCGGTAGCCTTCGTCGGCACTGGTGGCTGCGGCGCTGCAAGAGCGTGCCACTTCGTTGGCGGTGGCGACCATTTCGTTGAACGCAGTGCTCACCAGTTCCACCGCTTCACGCTGGCGACCGGCGGCCTGGTTCATGTTGTTGGCCACTTCACTGGTGTCGGCGGCGGCGGTTTGCAAGTCGGATGACGCGTTACCGATGCGCTGCACCAGTTGCGCAATCATGCTCAGGAACTGGTTGAACCAGCCCGCCAGGCTGGCGGTTTCGTCCTTGCCCTGCACCTTGAGTTGGCGCGTGAGATCGCCTTCGCCTTCGGCGATTTCTTGCAGGCCGTCGGCCACGCCACGGATCGGACGCACGATGACGCTGGCGAAACTGGCGCCGACAATCGCAAAGACCACCGCCAGCGCGGCGGCAATTGCGGCGATCAGCCAAGTCAGGCTGGTGGCGCCGGCCATCACTTCGTCGCGCTTGATCAGGCCGATAAAGCGCCAGCCCAGGTCTTTGGAACTGACCACGTTGGCCATGTAGGCCACGCCGTCGATGTCGATCTGGGTCACGCCGTCGCCGCGCTTGGACAGTTCCGCGTAGTTGGGGCCGAGGTCCGCCAGGGGCTTGAAGTTGTGCTTGGCATCGCTGGGGTCCACCAGCACGTTGCCGTTGGCTTCCACCAGCATCAGGTAGCCGCTGTCGCCCAGCTTGATGTTGCGCACCAGTTCGGTGAGCTGCTTGAGCGACACGTCGAGGCCGACCACACCGAGGATGTTGCCGGTGGCGTCAGCGACGGTGTGCACGGTGCCGATCAGCACTACGTCATCCGGTGCCCAGTAGTAGGCGCCGGTGCGCACGGTAGCGCCAGGCGCGGCGATGGCCGCTTTGTACCAAGGGCGCACGCGGGGGTCGTAGTTGTTCAGTTTGGTGTCGTCCGGCCAGCTGGCGTAGCCGCCGTCGCTCAGTCCCAGGGACAGGTAAGCGGTGCTCGGATGGCTTTTGGCGAACTGGTCGAAGATATCCAGCAGTGCTTTATTCGTGGGTGTGAGGGGGATTTGCGCGGCGTCGGCGCCGGCGTAGCTCTTGAGGTCCTTGGCCGCGATAACACGCGGGTCCTTGGCCACAAAGTCGACGTTCTGGCTGATGCCGTCGAAAAACTGCTTCATGCCATTGTCGATCTGGCGGATCTCGCGCCCGCTGCTGTCGAGGAAATTGGCCTGGGCCCCCTCGCGCAGGTTCAACACTACCAACACGGCGACCAGGATGACGGGGACGCACGCGATAGCCGCGAACGCCCAGGTCAGCTTCTGCTTGATATTCATGACTTCACCTGCGGAGTATTTATAGTTTTGGCAAGGCAGTGGGTAGCGCTGAACGTCGCATGTGTTGTTATGAGGGGGTGTGGCCCATGCGTACCTCCGGTTTATCGACCGCGAAGTCACGCACTTTAGGGCCGCAGTGGTGATCAGCCGATTTGGTCGTCGGCCAGGGCGTCGCGTCGCATCGATTGCAGGTTCTTTTCGATGGTTTCGCAGATGGCTTCCATCTGGATCTGGTGTTCGCTGGAGCGGAACGGGCTTTGCAAATCGGTGCCGATGCGTTCGATGGCCAGCAGCATAAAGCCCACCACCGTAGACGCCAGCGGGGTGAACCAGCCCAGGGATTCAACCAGGCCCACCGGTACGATCAGGCAGAACAACGAGATAAACAGCCGTGGAAAATACACGTAAGGGTAGGGCAGTGGCGTGTTGGCGATACGCTCCATGCCGCCTTGGGCGTTGGACAGGTCCACCAGGGTCGACTCCAGCCGGGCCAGGCGAATGCTGTCCAGGTGCCCGGCCTTGTATTCCCGGGCCAGGATGGCCGCCGAGCCGGTGAGGATATCGTTGGCAAAGTTATTGGTGGCGCCGTTGCGGGCAAATTCCTCGGTGGGGATGAACGCCCGGACTTCATCCGGGCACGGCTCGCCTTTGAGGTGCGCGGCCAGGCAATTGACGTAGGCCACATGGCGGCGCAGCAGGGTGGATTTGACCGGGTTCACTTCGCTGCCGGGGTCGTCCAGCAGGGTCAGCACCTGGCGCGCAAAGCTGCGCGAGTTATTGACCATCGCGCCCCACAGCGTGCGGGCCTCCCACCAGCGGTTGTAGGCGCTGCTGTTGCGAAAGCTGATCAGCACAATCAGCGCCGAACCCAGCAGGGTAAGGGGCATCAGCGGCAGGTTGATCTTGGCATTGAGAAACAGCATGAAATCCACCGTGACGGCGATATCCCACAGCAACAGCCAGAACAGCGACCAGCCTACGTAACCCATGGTCTTGATGATCAGGCGGTACTTTTTGATGATGGCGGCTTTCAAACGACAACCTCGCGGTGAGCGGTAAGCAACAGTGCCTTAGCTCGGACGCCGGGTTGGGGGAAGGTTCGCTGGGCAACTGAAACGCTTAAGCCACTTCGGGATGTTGGAACAATTTTGGTAGCGACGATGTCCTTTTACTTAATCGCGATAGATTGCGTTCAAGGCAAAACGCCATTACCGGTACTGCATTGAGATCATAATCCAAGTTGTTTGATCAGGGCTCTTTCTCATGTGTGGCAGTTCGTTGAAGTTGGCGATGGAACATACGGCGCAAGCATTGGAGCGCCATGTGGAATTTGAAGCGTGCGTGCGTAATCATTACAAGATGTTGCTGGAGCCCTATTCAAAAAGAGCGTTTTTCTACAAGACAGCACTTAAGTTCAACCGTTTGATGGTGTCCTACACATTATTGAGCACCTATTTCTCCAAACCCGTGCCATTACTGTCGGAAGTAAAAGAATTCTGCGTGGCGCGCAGGTTCTGTTCGAAAAACAGCCTGGAATCCATATTCCTGCTGTTCAGGGCGCTGGGGTTCATGAAGGTGGCCGGGCATCCGGATGACAGCCGCTTGCGCGTGTTCAGGCCATCTTCCCAGGCGTGTGGGGAAATCCGGTTGATGCTGGCGTCCGTGGTGGAGCCGTTGGAGATGATGTGCGCCGACGCAGCTGTTTTGCGGGACTTGAGCGCGTTGGATGATCGTGCGTATCTCTCCCGTTATTTCAAAGGTTATTCGACGTTGCTCAATGAAAATTTGACGATTGATCTGTTACTGCCTGACTGTTATTGGCTGGTAAACCGCGATGCAGGACATATGTTGATGCTCGCAATTTATAACGACGCGTGTTCGCTTGATAACCAGGGCGCAAGTTTCAGGTCGTCGTCTTATCTTTCAATCGCCGAGCAGTTGTCGGTGTCTAAAACCCACGTTATTCGTCTGGTTCAAGAAGGTGCTGACCGGGGGTATTTCAAAATCCATTCCAAGACCATGCTTGAGGTACTGCCACCGTTTATTTATCTGGTAAGACGCTTTATGGCGTATTCGTTTGCAACTTGTTTGTTGAGTCTGCAAGCGAGTCAGGCCGACAGTCAGTAGGCTGCTTATTCGCAAGGAGTGAAGGGGTGCCAGCTATTTTGAAACTCAGGCCACGGATGCAAAGGCTATTGTCACCCGCGATCGCACAGGCCGAGCTTATCGGGATTATTGCGTGGGTTGGAGTGCTGATGGCTGATCACGCTAAGCTGCTGGGCGTGCAGGCCGTCATTGTCACCCTCTGTCTGATCGTTGTGTATCGGCTTCACCGACGCGTCACTCACTATTATTTGTGGCGGGCGCTGGGGGTGGTCTACATGGCGCTGTTGACGGCCGGGTTTACCTACGTTGTTCGCACCGACCTGCAGTTGCAGGTGTTTGCCTTGCCGCTGGCAGTGATCTTGGTGGCGTGCAGTGCAATTCTGTTTATCGCGGTCCAGGACTTTCTGGTGTGTGCGATCGTGGTGTGGTTAATGGCCTGGCCCCATATTCCGGTAGGTATTTACCAAGGCGTCGATATTTACTTGTTTATCTTTTGCGCGGCGTCCGTTTCGATTGGCTGCGTTCTTAATGTGTCCTACCTGAAAAACCTGCGTTCGGTGTTGCTGGTCGAGAGTGAGTTTCGGGTACTGGCTGAAACAGACTACCTGACCTCCATCCTGAATCGACGCGCCTTTATGGAGAGCTTCGCCGCGTTGCTTGCGGCAGGCGAGAGCGGCTATTTCATGATGTTGGACATTGACAGTTTCAAGTTGAAGAACGACCAGTTCGGTCACGATGTCGGCGACACCATCCTCTGCGCCATGGCCGGTTGCCTCAAATCGACGCCAGGCAGTCATAGCTTCGGCAGGATCGGCGGCGAGGAGTTCGGCGTGCTATTGGTGGGCGATGACCCTTCAGTCGCCAGTGATTTCGCGCTACGCCTGTTGCAGTCGATCCGCTGCAGTGTGGCCCCGCCTCACCACTACACCTGCAGCGCGGGCATGGCGCGCTTTTCGGCGGGGGCCGATATGTCGGCGGTACTTAAATGTGCCGACCGCAACCTGTATGCCTCCAAGCACAACGGCAAAGACCGCGTGTACCTGGACGGTGAGGCAATCAGCCTCAGCGCTGGCTGAGAACGCTGGCCAGCAATCCTGGAAACCGGCTTTCCAGCTCTTCAGCGCGCAACGAGTTCAGATGGGTCGTGCCCACGCTGCGGGTGTGCACCAGGCCGGCATCGCGCAGTACCCGGAAGTGGTGGGACATGCTCGACTTGGGGCGCCCACCGTCCAGTTCGCCACAGGTTGCCTCTGGCACGCCCGCCAGGTAGCGGACAATTTCCAGGCGCACCGGATCACTCAAGGCGTACAGCAGACGCTCTAAGGTCAGGTCTTGAAGGGTAGGGTGTTTGAAGGCTCGCATGGGGACGGATGATAACAGGGGGGTATCGCTGAATACCATTGTTCGATTACCATCGAACTATCGAATCACTCACTTGCTGCTGGAGTTTTCCATGTCCGCTCTGTTCGAACCGTTCAAACTCAAAGACGTGACCCTGCGTAACCGCATCGCCATCCCACCGATGTGCCAATACATGGCCGACGACGGCATCGTCAACGATTGGCATCACGTGCATCTGGCCGGCATGGCCCGTGGCGGCGCCGGTTTGCTGGTGGTCGAGGCCACTGCCGTTGCGCCGGAAGGCCGAATCACACCAGGCTGCGCCGGTATCTGGAGCGATGCCCACGCCCAGGCGTTCGTGCCGATGGTCCAGGCCATCAAGGCCGCAGGTTCGGTGCCCGGCATCCAAATTGCCCATGCCGGTCGTAAAGCCAGCGCCAACCGTCCGTGGGAAGGGGATGACCATATTTCGTCCGCCGACGACCGCAGCTGGGAAACCATTGCGCCCTCGGCCATCGCTTTTGGTGCGAACCTGCCCAACGTACCGCGTGCCATGACCCTGGAAGACATCGCTCGGGTTAAACAGGACTTCGTCGACGCCGCCCGCCGTGCCCGTGACGCCGGTTTCGAGTGGATCGAACTGCACTTCGCCCACGGTTACCTGGCCCAGAGCTTCTTCTCCGAGCATTCCAACCAGCGCACTGACGCCTACGGTGGCAGCTTCGACAACCGCAGCCGCTTCCTCCTGGAAACCCTGGCCGCCGTACGCGAAGTCTGGCCGGAAAACCTGCCATTGACCGCGCGTTTCGGCGTGATCGAATACGACGGCCGTGACGAGCAGACCCTCACCGAATCCATCGAACTGGCACGTAACTTCAAGGCCGGTGGCCTGGACCTGCTGAGCGTCAGCGTCGGTTTCACCATCCCCGACACCAACATCCCGTGGGGCCCGGCCTTTATGGGCCCGATTGCCGAACGCGTACGGCGTGAAGCCGGTATTCCGGTGACGTCGGCGTGGGGGTTTGGTACGCCGCAACTGGCAGAAGGCGCGTTGCAGGCGGGGCATCTGGACTTGGTCTCGGTGGGTCGTGCGCACCTGGCCGACCCGCATTGGGCGTACTTTGCGGCCAAGGAGCTGGGCGTGGACAAGTCCTCCTGGACCTTGCCGGCGCCTTACGCGCATTGGTTGGAGCGGTATCGCTGAGGCGAGCCACGCAGTGCAGGGAGCCACTCAATCGAGTGGCTTTTCTTTATCTTGATTTTGATACAAAGCTGATACGCAAAAAATAACGAATGAGAATAGATGTCAAACGAGAATGCGATGGTATAGCATGCCCCGCGAATTCTTGGCAGGTTTGCCGTCCCATCTGGCTCATTCACTAGGTCCAACACCCATGCGTCGTACCCTGATTTCAATCTGCGTGTTGCAGGCGTTTTCCCCCTTCACCTGGGCGGATGTCGCGCCTACCGAGCAAACCAGCCTGGAGTTGCAAGCGACCAATGTGACCGGTACGGCCGACTATGAAACCGCTCAGGGACCGGTCAAGGGCTACCACGCCACACGCTCAGCCAGTGCAACGCGCACGGATACCTCGATTCATGAAACGCCGCAGTCCATCAGCGTAGTGTCCAAGGATGTAGTCGAGGATATCGGCGCTACCCGCCTGCAAGACGCCCTCGACTATGCCGGCGGCGTCGGCCGTGCCAACAATTTTGGCGGCCAGGGCCTGACCACCTTCACCGTGCGCGGCTTCACCACCGGCGAGTTCTACCGCAACGGTTTCCCGATCAACCGTGGCTACCCGAACATGCCGGACGCCAACACCATCGAACGCCTCGAAGTACTGCGCGGCCCAGCGACCATGCTCTACGGCCGTGGCGACCCAGGCGGAACCTTCAACGTGGTGTCCAAGCAACCGCTGCCCGAGCGTACCGTGACCCTCGGCAGCCAGTTGAATGACCAAGGCATGAAACGCGGCACCCTGGACGCCTCCGGCCCGCTGGATGAAGAAGGTCGCCTGGCCTATCGCCTGAACGTGGTGGGCGAGGGCGGCGACACCTTCCGTGACCATGTGGAAACCGAACGCTACGGCGTGACGCCGGTGATCACCTGGCAAGCTACCGATGAGACGAAGGTGATCTTTGAAGGTGACTTCATGCGTAACAATCATCCGTTGGATCGTGGTTTGACGCGTTTTTCCACGCAGAAAGGCACCGCGTCCCGCGATACCTTCTGGGGTGATAAAGACGTCGGCAAGTTGCACAACGACAACAACATGGCCCAGCTGCGTTTCGAGCACATCCTCAACGAAGACTGGACCCTGGGCGGTGGTTTTCAGTGGTTGGACGGCACGCTTCAAGGCAACGCCATCGAGGCCAACAGCCTGGCCGCCGACGGCCATACCCTCAACCGCAACTTCAACTACCGCA
This sequence comes from Pseudomonas arvensis, assembly GCF_056688935.1. NCBI lineage: Bacteria > Pseudomonadati > Pseudomonadota > Gammaproteobacteria > Pseudomonadales > Pseudomonadaceae > Pseudomonas > Pseudomonas arvensis. Next base: position 2,301,571 of record NZ_CP162038.1, read on the forward strand.
AGTTGGAGTGGACCGACAAGGACACCCAGCTCAACCTTACCGGTCATTTCTCCACGGGTGGTTTCGAGCACACCTTGCTGACCGGCGTGGAATTCGAGGACTACGACTACAAGTCGATCATCCAGCGTTCCGCCGCCGCCTACACCAGCGATATCTTCAACCCGGTCTACGGCAAGCCGCGTCCTGCCTTGGTCAACACGCCGACGAACGATAAAGAAAACCTCAAGACCTACGCCGCCTTCGTCCAGGACCAGGTCGCCCTGACCGAGCGCTTGAAGGTGCTGGCGGGCGCCCGTTTCGAGCGGTTTGAGCACAAGTACGAGACGTACGTCGCCAATACCAAGAGCTGGGAGGCCAGCGATAACGCAGTGACGCCACGTGTCGGCTTGATCTACGACCTCACTGACTCCCTCGCCGTGTACGCGGATGCCGCGCGTTCATTCAAGCCGAATACGGGCGCCACTCGGACCGGTGAAGGCTTTGAGCCGGAGAAGGGCAAGTCTTATGAAATGGGCATCAAGTGGGAAGCGCTGGATCGCCAGTTGAGCATCGACGCTGCGGTTTACCAGATCGATAAAAAGAATGTCCTGACTACCGATCCGCTGGATACCAACTCCAGGGTCGCCGCCGGCCAGGTCCGCAGTCGCGGTTTTGACTTGAACGTCGCCGGCAATCTCACCCCCGAGTGGCGCGTAATTGGCGGCTACGCCTACGTGGACGCCGAAGTCACCAAGGACAACACCCTGCGCGCCGGCACCCACCTCGCCAACATCCCGCGCAACAGCTTCAGCCTGCTAAACGTGTATGAATTCCAAGATGGCAGCCTCAAGGGGCTGGGACTGGGAGCAGGTGCGAAATACGTGGATGAGCGCGTCGGCCAGACCTCCAACACGCCGTTCACGATGGACGCCTACACCGTGGTCGACCTGCTCGGCTACTACAAGGTCAACGAGAAAGTCCGGCTCAACCTGGACGTGAAGAACCTGTTCAACCGTGACTTTGAAGAAGGCGCATTCGGTAATTTCTACGCCTACCCAGGCGCTCCGCGTACAGTCCAGGTCGGCATCGCCTACACCCTCTAACGGCCTGTACAGCTCCAATGTGGGAGGGGGCTTGCCCCCGATAGCGGTGGATCAGTCAAAGCAATATTGACTGATCTATTGCCATCGGGGGCAAGCCCCCTCCCACATTTGCTTTCACCAGGCTCTAGAGCGGCGTGAGCACATTCATCACCGTATCCAACGCCACCCGCGTGTCATCCAGCTGCACCAGCGACGCATGCCGTGCGCCCAGCGCGTCACGGTTCTGGATCGCGGTGAGGATCGCCTTGTGCCGGGGCAGGCTCAGGCCCTGGATGTCCGGGCGGCGGTTGGTGATATTGATCGACTCGCGCAACGGCAACGACAGCATGTTGCACATATACGCCAGCAGGTCGTTGCGCGTGGCGTCGGCAATGGCGCGGTGGAAGTCCAGGTCGGCCTGCAACAGGTCCTCGTGGGTCTTCGCGGTTTCCATGCCGGTGTAGGCTTTTTCGATAGTGGCGATGTCTTCATCGGTCGCCGTCGTGGCGGCCATGGCGGCGATTTCCGGTTCGAGGATGCGCCGCACCCCGGCCAGGGTATTGAAGAATTCACTGTGGGGCGTGGACTGCATCAACCATGACAACACATCCGGGTCCAGCAGGTGCCACTTCAGCCGAGGCCTCACCACCGCGCCCACCCGTGGCTTGGAATACACCAGGCCCTTGGCGCTGAGCACCCGGGTTGCCTCGCGCAGCACCGAGCGGCTGACCTTGTACTCCTCGCAGAGCGTGGCCTCCATGGGCAGTCTTTCTTCGGGCTTGAAGCGGCCGGAAACGATGTGCATGCCCAAGTCCTGAACGATCTGGGCATGCATGCTCTTGCGCGGCTTGGGCGGCTGGTGATCCATAACGACGGGAAGGCTCTGGCTTAAAGACGCGGCATCATAGCATCCCAATTAGTGGGAATGACGGGGGACTTCCGCCCCACGGCAACCCACCAGAAAGTCAAAGTCGCAGCCCTGGTCCGCCTGCAACACATGGTCGATGTACAGCTGGCGGTAGCCGCCGACGATCAGGTTTTGCGGTGGCTTGAGGTCGGCCATGCGCGCCGCCAGCTCTGCGTCGGGGATGTCCAGGTGCAAACGGCCGTTGGCGCAGTCCAGTTCGATCCAGTCACCTTCCTTCACCGTGGCCAACGGCCCGCCCGCGGCCGCTTCCGGCGCGACGTGCAACACCACCGTGCCATACGCCGTGCCGCTCATGCGCGCATCGGAAATACGCACCATATCGGTCACACCCTGGGCCAGCAGCTTGGCCGGCAAGCCCATGTTGCCGACTTCGGCCATGCCCGGATAACCCTTGGGACCGCAGTTTTTCATGACCAGGATCGAGTTGGCGTCCACATCCAGCTCGGGGTCGTTGATGCGCGCCTTGTACATGTCGAAGTTCTCGAACACCACCGCACGGCCGCGATGCTGCATCAGCTCCGGGCTGGCGGCCGATGGCTTGAGTACCGCCCCCAATGGCGCCAGGTTGCCGCGCAGCACGCAGATGCCGCCGTCGGCGCGGATCGGGTTGTCCAGTGTGCGGATCACTTCGTCCTGGCCGTAGATCGGCGAGTCCTTGGTGTTTTCGCCGAGCGACTTGCCGTTGACGGTCAACGCGTTCGGGTGCGGGATCAGGTTGGCTTCGCCCAGGCGACGCAGTACGGCGGGCAGGCCACCGGCATAGTAGAACTCTTCCATCAGGAAGCGGCCCGACGGCTGCAGGTCGACGATGGTCGGCATGCCACGGCCGATGCGGGTCCAGTCGTCCAGATCGAGCTCGACGCCGATGCGCCCGGCGATGGCTTTGAGGTGGATCACGGCGTTGGTCGAGCCGCCGATGGCGGCGTTCACGCGGATCGCGTTTTCAAAGGCTTCTTTAGTGAGGATCTTCGACAGCTTCAAGTCTTCGCGCACCATCTCTACGGCGCGCATGCCGGACATATGCGCCAGCACATAACGCCGCGCATCCACCGCCGGAATCGCCGCGTTGTGCGGTAGCGAGGTACCCAATGCCTCGGCCATGCAGGCCATGGTCGACGCGGTGCCCATGGTGTTGCAGGTGCCCGCCGAACGCGACATGCCGCCCTCGGCCGCAAGGAAATCATCCAGGGTAATGGTGCCGGCCTTCACTTGTTCACTGAGCTGCCACACCACGGTGCCCGAGCCTATGTCCTGGCCCTTGTGCTTGCCATTGAGCATCGGCCCGCCGGTGACCACGATGGCCGGCACGTCGCAACTGGCGGCGCCCATCAGCAGGGCGGGGGTGGTCTTGTCGCAGCCGGTCAGCAGCACCACGCCGTCGATGGGGTTGCCGCGAATGGCTTCCTCCACGTCCATGCTCGCCAGGTTGCGCGTCAGCATGGCAGTGGGGCGCAGGTTGGATTCGCCGTTGGAGAACACCGGGAACTCCACCGGGAAGCCGCCGGCCTCGATCACGCCGCGTTTGACGTGCTCGGCGATCTGGCGAAAGTGCGCGTTGCACGGGGTCAGCTCCGACCAGGTGTTGCAGATACCGATGATCGGCTTGCCATGGAACTGATGGTCGGCAATGCCCTGGTTCTTCATCCAGCTGCGGTACATGAAGCCGTTCTTGTCGGCGGTACCAAACCACTGGGCGGAGCGTAGGCCGGGCTTTTTATCAGACATGATCGATTCTCTTATTGTATGACTATATGTTCTCTCTGCGGCTAAACATAAGCGCAAAATGTTCGCTTTGGAAGAGTTGTTTTGCAAATAGTCCTACTATATAGTCTGGCTTAACTGAGGTATGACCCTGGCGGATGTTCCGCGAGAGGCATCCCCGATTCCTATAAGAACAACAATCGGAGATCGACCCCATGAGCGAGGAATTGCGGCTTATCCGGCGCATCACGCTGAAACTGATTCCCTTCCTGATCCTGCTCTACCTGATTGCCTACGTGGACCGCTCCGCCGTGGGCTTTGCCAAGTTGCACATGGGCGCCGACGTCGGTATCGGTGATGCAGCCTATGGCCTGGGCGCGGGGTTGTTCTTCATCGGCTACTTCCTGTTCGAGATCCCCAGCAACCTGATGCTCGACCGCTTCGGCGCCCGGCGCTGGTTCGCGCGGATCATGATCACCTGGGGCGCCATCACCATTGGCATGGCGTTCGTGCAGGGGCCGCACAGCTTCTATGTGATGCGCTTTCTGCTCGGTGCGGCCGAAGCCGGGTTCTTCCCAGGCGTGCTGTACTACATCACCCAGTGGTTCCCGGTGCGCCATCGCGGCAAGATCCTCGGGCTGTTCATCCTGTCCCAACCCATCGCGATGATGATCACCGGCCCGGTGTCCGGCGGCTTGCTGGGCATGGACGGCATCCTCGGCCTGCACGGCTGGCAGTGGCTGTTTATCGTGATCGGCACCCCGGCGATCCTGCTGACCTGGCCGGTGCTGCGTTACCTGCCGGATGGTCCCAGGCAGGTCAAGTGGATGACCGACGCCGAAAAAACCTGGTTGACCGACGAACTCAACAAAGACCGGCAAGCCTACGGCCAGACCCGCCATGGCAACCCCTTGCATGCGCTCAAGGACAAACGCGTGTTGCTGCTGGCGCTGTTCTACCTGCCGGTGACCCTGAGCATCTACGGCCTGGGCCTGTGGCTGCCGACGCTGATCAAACAGTTCGGCGGCAGCGACCTCACCACCGGCTTCATCTCGGCCGTGCCGTACATCTTCGGCATCATTGGCCTGCTGATCATCCCGCGCAGTTCCGACCGCTTGAATGACCGTTACGGCCACCTCGCCGTGCTGTATGTGCTGGGCGCCATCGGCCTGTTCTGCAGCGCCTGGCTGAGTGTGCCGGTGCTGCAAATGGCGGCGCTGTGCCTGGCGGCATTTGCGATGTTCTCGTGCACGGCGGTGTTCTGGACCTTGCCGGGGCGCTTCTTCGCCGGCGCCAGTGCGGCGGCTGGCATCGCGTTGATCAACTCGGTGGGCAACCTCGGCGGCTATATCGGCCCGTTCGTGATCGGCGCACTCAAGGAATACACCGGCAACCTGGCCTCGGGCTTGTACTTCCTGTCCGGGGTGATGCTGTTCGGGCTGCTGCTGACCGGCGTGGTCTATCGCCTGCTGGAGCGCAAGCATGTGCTGCCCGCCGACCAGTTCGCCGCCAGCGCCCGTGGCGCCACACGTACTTAATCTAGGAGAACCTTCATGCGTTTAGTGCAGTTCGAACTCAATAATGGCGAGCGCCGCGTTGGCGTGGTGGAAGGCAAGCAACTGCGTGAAGTGCGCAGCGCCCACAGCGTGCGCGAACTGGCGCTGGCCGCCATCGAAGCGGGCGTCAAGCTGCAGCAGCAGGTCGACAGCCTCGGCCTGGGCGACAGCCACGACTACGCAGCCTTGCTGGCCGAACAAAAAATCCTGCCGCCCCTGGACCACCCCGATCCGGCCCACATGCTGATCAGTGGCACCGGCCTGACCCACCTGGGCAGCGCCGCGGCGCGGGACAAAATGCACCAGGGCGGTGACGACAGCGCCTTGACCGACACCATGCGCATCTTCAAATGGGGCGTGGAGGGCGGCAAACCCGCCGCCGGCCAGGCGGGTGTGCAGCCTGAATGGTTCTACAAAGGCGACGGTAGCATCGTGGTGCGCCCAGGCCAGGCCTTCCCGGTGCCGCCATTTGCCGAAGATGCCGGTGAGGAGCCGGAAATCGGCGGCCTCTACGTGATCGGCCACGACGGCAAGCCCTATCGCCTGGGCTTCGCGGTGGGCAATGAGTTCTCCGACCACGTAATGGAGCGCAAGAACTACCTGTATCTGGCCCATTCCAAACTGCGCAGTTGCAGCTACGGTCCGGAGCTGCGCGTCGGCGAACTGCCCCAGCACCTGGCCGGCACCAGCCGCATCCTGCGTAACGGTGAGGAAATCTGGCGGAACGAATTCCTCAGTGGCGAGGCCAATATGTGCCACAGCCTGGAAAACCTCGAATACCACCACTTCAAGTACAGCCAGTTCCTCAAGCCGGGCGACGTGCACATTCACTTCTTCGGCACCGCCACCTTGTCATTCGCCGACGGTATACGTACCCAACCGGGGGATGTGTTCGAGATCAGCCAGGCTGAGTTCGGCGCGCCGTTGATCAACAGTGTCGGCAGCGTCGATGCGGTGTTCGAACCCGGCAATGTCATCACCCTTTAAGGAGCGCAACATGACCCAGTTTCTCGGCCACAACTTCATCGGCGGCCAGCGTAGCGCCAACGGCAGCGTTACGCTGCAAAGCGTCGACGCCAGCACCGGCGAAGCCTTGCCCCAGGCGTTCTACCAGGCCACCGCGCAGGAAGTCGACGCCGCCGCTCAGGCCGCCGCGCAGGCTTACCCGGCGTACCGTGCATTGAGCGCCGCACGTCGTGCACAATTTCTGGATGCGATCGCTGACGAGCTGGATGCGCTGAGCGATAACTTCGTTGAGCTGGTCTGCCGTGAAACCGCCTTGCCAGCGGCCCGCATCAAGGGCGAGCGCGGACGTACCAGCGGCCAGATGCGCCTGTTCGCAACCGTGTTGCGTCGCGGCGACTTCTACGGTGCGCGCATCGACAAAGCCCTGCCGGATCGCCAACCACTGCCGCGTCCGGACCTGCGTCAATACCGCATCGGCCTCGGCCCGGTGGCGGTGTTTGGCGCGAGCAATTTCCCTCTGGCATTCTCCACGGCAGGCGGCGATACCGCCGCCGCGCTGGCCGCCGGTTGCCCGGTGGTGTTCAAGGCGCACAGCGGGCATATGGCGACGGCTGAACAGGTCGCCAATGCAATCATCCGCGCCGCTGAAGCGACCGAGATGCCGGCCGGTGTGTTCAACATGATCTTTGGCGGCGGCGTCGGCGAAGCGCTGGTCAAGCACCCGGCGATCCAGGCCGTGGGGTTCACCGGTTCCCTCAAAGGTGGCCGCGCCCTCTGCGATATGGCGGCGGCGCGCCCGCAACCGATCCCGGTGTTTGCCGAGATGTCGAGCATCAACCCGGTGATCGTGTTGCCCCAGGCCTTGCAGGCGCGGGCCGAGACCGTTGCCCGTGACCTCACCGCGTCGGTGGTGCAGGGCTGTGGCCAGTTCTGCACCAACCCTGGCCTGGTGATCGGCATTGCCTCGCCGGCATTCACTGCGTTCACCCAGCAGGTGGCGCACTTGATCGGCGAGCAACCGGCGCAAACCATGCTCAACGCCGGTACCTTGAGCAGCTACGGCAAGGGCCTGGAAAAACTCCTCTCGCACCCTGGCATTCAACATCTGGCAGGCAGCACCCAGGCGGGCAATCAGGCGCAACCGCAGCTGTTCAAGGCCGATGTGCGCCTGTTGCTCGATGGCGATGACGTGCTGCAAGAAGAAGTTTTCGGCCCCACCACGGTGTTTATCGAAGTGGCGGACCAGGCCCAACTCAGCGCCGCGCTGCATGGCCTGCATGGTCAACTCACCGCCACGATCATTGGCGAGCCGGCGGACTTTCAGCAGTTCGCCGAACTCACGCCGCTGCTGGAACAGAAAGTCGGGCGCATCCTGCTCAACGGCTACCCGACCGGCGTGGAAGTCTGCGATTCGATGGTGCATGGCGGCCCGTACCCGGCCACGTCCGATGCCCGTGGCACCTCGGTCGGCACCTTGGCCATCGATCGTTTCCTGCGTCCGGTGTGCTTCCAGAACTACCCTGATAGCCTGCTGCCCGATGCGTTGAAAAACGCTAACCCGTTGCGTATCCAGCGCCTGGTGGATGGCACGCCATCGCGCGATTCGCTGTAAGGAACCCGGAGGTTTCATGTCGTGTAAGGCCGTCACTGCACACCGTGCGCAATTGGGCGAAGGCCCGTTCTGGGACGCGCCCACCCAGGCGCTGTATTGGGTCAATATCGCCGGCAAACAGGCGTTGCGCCTGATGGACGGGCGGTTGCAGGTCTGGCAATTGCCCGAGCACGTCTCGGCCTTTATCCCGTGTGAAAGCGGCGACGCCCTGGTGACCTTGAGCAGCGGCGTCTACCGCCTGGACCTGGTCACCGAAGCCCTGACCCTGCTGTGCGTGGCCGACCCGCAACCGGGCAACCGTGGCAATGAAGCGCGCTGCGATGCCCAGGGGCGGCTGTGGCTGGGCACCATGCAGAACAACATCGGCGAACACGGCGAAGACCTGCCGATCACACGGCGTTCCGGTGGCCTGTATCGCATCGACGCCGATGGGCAGGTCACGCCGTTGCTGAGCGGCCTGGGCATTCCCAACACCTTGCTCTGGAACGAGGAGGGCAGCCGGGTGCACTTTGGCGACAGCATGGATGGAACGTTGTACCACTATGCGATCCAGCCCGACGGCCAACTCGAACCGGCACAGGTCTGGTTCGGCCCGCACACACGGGGCGGTCCGGATGGCTCGGCGATGGATGCCGAAGGCTATGTCTGGAATGCCCGTTGGGACGGCAGTTGTCTGTTGCGTCTGACGCCCGATGGCGAGGTGGATCGCATCATCGAACTGCCCGTCAGCCGGCCCACCAGTTGCGTATTCGGTGGGCCCGATCTCACCACGCTGTACATCACCAGTGCCGCCAGTCCATTGGATCACCCCCTGGACGGTGCGGTGCTGGCTATTGAAGTGGATATTCCTGGCAAACCTTGCCATCGCTTTGCCGGTTAAACCCCAAGACTCAAAAACAACAACAAGAGGTGTCGTTCATGAAAAAAGTCCTACGCGTCCTTGCCGCCGCCGTTGCGTTAAGCAGCCTCAGCAGCATCGCCTCAGCCGAAGAAGTAAAGATCGGCTTCCTGGTCAAACAAGCCGAAGAACCCTGGTTCCAGACCGAATGGGCCTTCGCCGAAAAAGCCGGTAAGGACCACGGTTTTACCGTGATCAAGATCGCCGTGCCCGATGGCGAAAAAACCCTCTCTGCCATCGACAGCCTGGCCGCCAACGGCGCCAAGGGCTTTGTGATCTGCCCGCCGGACGTGTCGCTTGGCCCGGCCATCGTGGCCAAGGCCAAGCTCAATGGCTTGAAAGTCATGGCCGTGGATGACCGCTTTGTCGACGCCAAGGGCAATTTCATGGAGGACGTGCCGTACCTGGGCATGGCCGCGTTTGAAGTGGGCCAGAAACAGGGCGCCGCCATGGCCGCCGAAGCGAAAAAACGTGGCTGGGACTGGAAAGACACCTACGCGGTGATCAACACCTTCAATGAACTCGACACCGGCAAAAAACGCACCGACGGCTCGATCAAATCCCTCGAAGAAGCCGGCATCCCGAAAGACCGTATCCTCACCGCCGCGCTGAAAACCCTCGACGTGCCCGGCAGCATGGACGCCACCAACTCGGCGCTGGTCAAGCTGCCCAGCGGCGCGAAAAACCTGATCATCGGCGGCATGAACGACAACACCGTGCTCGGCGGCGTGCGCGCCACGGAAAGCGCCGGCTTCAAGGCGGCCAACGTGATCGGCATCGGCATCAATGGCACCGACGCCATCGGCGAACTGAAAAAGGCCGACAGCGGCTTCTTCGGCTCGATGCTGCCAAGCCCGCATATCGAGGGCTACAACACCGCGCGGATGATGTACGAGTGGGTCACCAAAGGTACCGAGCCACCGAAGTACACCGCGATGGATGAAGTGACCCTGATCACCCGCGCCAACTTCCAGGAAGAACTGACCAAGATCGGGCTGTGGAAATGAGTACGGCGGCCCTGCGGTTCGAGGGGATCGGCAAGACCTTTCCCGGGGTCAAGGCGCTGGACGGCATCAGCTTCAGCGCCCAGCCGGGGCAGGTGCATGCGTTGATGGGCGAGAACGGCGCGGGTAAGTCGACGCTGCTGAAAATTCTCGGCGGCGCTTACATCCCAAGCACCGGCACCGTGCAAATCGGCGAGCAGACCATGGCGTTCAAATGCGCGGCGGACAGCATCGCCAGCGGTGTCGCGGTGATCCATCAGGAGCTGCACCTGGTGCCGGAAATGAGCGTCGCCGAGAACCTGTTCCTCGGCCATCTGCCGTCGCGCTTCGGCGTGGTCAATCGGGGCCTGCTGCGCAAGCAGGCCCTGGCTTGCCTCAAAGGCCTGGCGGATGAAATCGATCCTGAAGAAAAGCTCGGGCGGCTGTCCCTGGGCCAACGCCAACTGGTGGAAATCGCCAAGGCGTTGTCCCGTGGCGCCCATGTGATTGCCTTCGATGAACCCACCAGCAGCCTGTCGGCGCGGGAGATCGACCGCTTGATGGCGATCATCACGCGCCTGCGCGATGAGGGCAAAGTGGTGCTCTACGTGTCGCACCGCATGGAAGAAGTGTTCCGCATTTGCAACGCGGTGACGGTGTTCAAGGACGGCCGTTACGTGCGCACCTTTGACGACATGAGCGCGTTGACTCACGACCAGTTGGTGACCTGCATGGTCGGCCGCGACATTCAGGACATCTACGACTACCGCCCGCGTGAGCAGGGCGAGGTCGCGCTCAAGGTCGATGGTTTGCTCGGCCCCGGCCTGCGTGAACCGATCAGTTTTGACGTGCGCAAAGGCGAAATTCTCGGCCTGTTCGGCTTGGTCGGGGCAGGGCGCACGGAGCTGTTCCGCTTGCTCAGCGGCCTGGAGCGTTCAAGTGCCGGCAGCCTTGAATTGTGTGGGGAGGCGTTGCAATTGCGCTCCCCGCGCGACGCCATCGCCGCCGGTGTTCTGCTGTGTCCCGAGGACCGCAAGAAGGAGGGCATCATTCCGCTTTCCAGCGTCGCCGAGAACATCAACATCAGCGCCCGTGGCGCCCATTCCTCGTTTGGCTGGTTGCTGCGCGAGACCTGGGAAAAGGGCAACGCCGACCAGCAAATCAAGGCGATGAAAGTCAAGACGCCGGACGCGCAACAGAAAATCATGTACCTGTCCGGCGGCAATCAGCAGAAGGCCATTCTGGGCCGCTGGCTGTCGATGCCGATGAAGGTGCTGCTGCTGGATGAACCGACGCGGGGCATCGACATTGGCGCCAAGTCGGAGATTTACCAGATCATCCACAACCTCGCGGCCAGCGGCATTGCGGTGATTGTGGTGTCCAGCGACCTGATGGAAGTGATGGGGATTTCCGATCGCATCCTGGTGCTGTGCGAAGGCGCCCTGCGCGGTGAACAAACCCGTGAACACGCCACCGAATCCAACCTGCTGCAGCTGGCCCTGCCGCGCCGCGTGACGAACTGAGAGACGACCATGACCACTCAAAACAACGCGTTGCCAACCGCACGCAAACCCCTCGATATGCGCGCACTGCTCGACAACTGGGCGATGCTGTTGGCGGCGGTGGGCATCTTTGTGCTGTGCGCCTTGCTGATCGACAACTTCCTCTCGCCGCTGAACATGCGCGGCCTGGGCCTGGCGATTTCCACCGTCGGCATCGCCGCCTGCACCATGCTGTTCTGCCTGGCGTCGGGGCACTTTGACTTGTCGGTGGGCTCGGTGATTGCCTGCGCCGGTGTGGTCGCAGCTATCGTCATGCGCGACACCGAGAGCGTGATGCTCGGCATCGGCGCCGCATTGCTGATGGGCCTGATCGTCGGGCTGATCAACGGCATCGTCATCGCCAAGCTGCGGGTCAACGCGCTGATCACCACCTTGGCGACCATGCAGATCGTGCGCGGCCTGGCCTACATCTTTGCCGACGGCAAGGCGGTCGGCGTGTCCCAGGAGCAGTTCTTCGTGTTCGGCAACGGCCAGTTGTTCGGCGTGCCGGTGCCGATCCTGATCACCATCGTGTGCTTCGTGTTTTTCGGTTGGCTGCTCAACTACACCACCTACGGGCGCAACACCATGGCCATCGGCGGCAACCCGGAAGCGGCGCTATTGGCCGGGGTGAACGTTGACCGCACCAAGATCCTGATCTTCGCCGTCCACGGCTTGATCGGCGCACTGGCCGGGGTAATCCTCGCCTCGCGCATGACCTCGGGCCAGCCCATGATCGGCCAGGGTTTTGAACTGACGGTGATCTCGGCATGCGTACTGGGCGGGGTGTCGTTGAGCGGCGGGATCGGCATGATCCGGCATGTGATTGCGGGGGTGCTGATTTTGGCGATCATCGAAAACGCGATGAACCTGAAGAACATCGACACGTTTTACCAGTACGTAATTCGCGGCTCGATCCTGCTGCTGGCCGTCGTCATCGACCGCATGAAACAACGCTGATTCCTCGCCATGTGAAGGCTAATGTGGGAGGGGGCTTGCCCCCGATGAGGGTGGGTCAGTTGATAAATCAGTGACTGACCCACCGCTATCGGGGGCAAGCCCCCTCCCACAGTTTTAATCGGCGGAGAATTTGAACACGGTGTTTTGGGTATAGGTTTGCCCTGGATTCAGGCGAGTTGAAGCAAACTTCGGCTGGTTAGGCGCATCCGGATAATGCTGCGTCTCCAAGGTAAACCCGCTCCAGTGCAGGTAAGTCTTGCCGCCTTTACCCTTCACCGAGCCATCCAGGAAGTTGCTGGTATAGAACTGCACCCCAGGCTCGCTGGTGTACAGCTGCAAACGCCGGCCCGACTCAGGGTCATGCACCTCGGCGGCAAGCTTTTTGACGTCGCCCTGGGTATCGAGCGCCCAGTTGAAGTCAAACCCGCCTTGCTTGGGCTCGGCAAACTTGAGCTGCGGATGATCGGCTTTGATGTGCTGGCCGATCGGCGTCGGTTTCAGGAAGTCCATCGGGGTGCCTTTGACCGGCGCCAGCTCGCCCGTCGGGATCAACGTGGCATTCACCGGCGTGTAATGGCTGGCATGCAAGGTAGCGACTTGCTTGAGGATGTCGCCGTTGCCCGCGCCGGCCAGGTTGAAGTAGCTGTGGTTGGTCAGGTTGAGCACCGTGGGTTTGTCAGTGGTGGCGGTGTAGTCGATGAGCAGTTCGTTGTTGTCGTTGAGTCGGTAGGTGACTTCGGTCTTCAGGTTGCCGGGGAAACCCATTTCACCGTCCTTGGACAGGTAGCTCAGCTTCACGCCGACCGAGCCCTTGTCCTTGACCGACTCGGCCTTCCACACCTGCTTGTCAAAACCCTGGGCGCCGCCGTGCAGCGAGTTGGGGCCATCGTTGAGCGGTACCTGGTAGCGCTTGCCGTCGAGTTCAAAGGCGCCGCCCGCCAGGCGGTTGCCGAAGCGCCCGATGGTCGCGCCAAAAAACGCCGTGCCGGCCTGGTAGCCCTGCACGTCGTCGAAGCCGAGCACGACGTCGTCGACCTTGCCGTTTTTATCCGGCACTTTGAGCGACTGCAACACGCCGCCGTAGGTGATGACCGTGGCTTGCATGCCATGGCTGTTGCGCAGGATGTACTGTTCGACGGGTGTACCGTCGTTGGTCTTGCCGAAGGCTTTGTGCTCGCTGGACAGCCCTGCCGCCTGGGCGCCGCCACTGGCAACCAGCAGGGACAGGGCGAGGCCCGAGAGCAGGTATCGAGGGTGCTTCATGGTCGAACTTCCTTTTGTTGTTTTGAGTGGAATAGTTCTACTAATAGCGATATTTTGTCGGTGTGACAGCGAATTTATAGCCTTTAACGCCGATTTCGTAAAATAAAATAAGACTAATTGATCGAGGCAACCGTTATATGAGTACTGCACAGGCTGTTTATCCCGACCTTGAAGGCAAAACCGTGCTGGTGTCTGGCGGTGCCTCGGGCATCGGCGAGTTCATGGTGCGGGCCTTTGCCGCGCAGGGTGCCAAGGTCGGCTTTGTGGACCGTGCACAAAGCCAGGGCGAACGCCTGGCGGCGTTGCTGAGTTCAGCGGGGCATACCGTGGAGTTCGTGTGCTGCGACATCACCGATGAGATTGCCTACAAGGCCGCCATCGAGCGTTTCGAGCATTCATTGGGGCCGATCACCGTGCTGGTGAACAACGCCGCCAATGACGTGCGCCACACCCTGGAAGAAGTGGACTCGGACACCTTCGACAAGCTGATCTCGGTCAACCTCAAGCACGCCTTCTTTGCGGCCAAGGCGGTGGTGCCGATGATGAAAGCGGCCGGTGGCGGCGCGATCATCAACCTGGGCTCGGTCGGCTGGATGATGGCCTCCGCCGGCTACCCGGTCTACGCCGCCAGCAAGGCGGCCGCCCACGGCATGACCCGAGGCTTGGCGCGCGAGCTGGGGCCTCACCGCATTCGCGTCAACACGCTGGTGCCGGGGTGGGTCATGACCGAGAAGCAATTGGCGATGTGGGTGGACGACGCGGCCAAGGAACTGATCGCCCGCAGCCAGTGCCTGCCCGGCAGCGTGATGCCGGAACACATCGCCAACATGGCGTTGTTCCTCGCCTCGGATGCCTCGGCGATGTGCTCGGCACAAAACTTTATTGTGGATGGCGGTTGGGTCTGAGCCTGACTCAGTCCTTCATGCAACCCAGGCCAGTGTGGGAGGAGGCTTGCCCCCTCCCATATGTGAACTGCGGTGCTTAGGCGATGGGGTAACGCTTGAACGCCGGATGCTGCTCCAGACGCTCGGCATGCCGTCGCAGGTTCGGGAACGCATCGGCCTTGACCACCGACGCCACGGTGAACTGGCTGAACGACCACGCGACTGCCGCCGTAATCGACGCCTGGGTCAGCAATTGGCTGTCACCCAGCTGCTTGTCCAGCAACCCATAGGCCGCGAGCAACTGGCCGGTTACGCGCTCAAGCCACGGCGCGTGCTGTTTCTCCGCCGGGCGCAGGTTGTGCTCATAGACGATCTGCACGCTCTTCTCACAGGCTGCCAGCGCCAGCCCTAGAACGTGCAAGTCCTTGGCAAGTGCCACCGGTTGCTGGGGCAGCAGTTTGCTGTCCGCCGGGGCCAGGGCTTCGAGGTACTCCAGGATCAGGCTCGAATCCATCAACACCGTGCCATCGTCCAGCACCAGGGTCGGGGCCTTGACCACCGGGTTGATCTCGGCAAATTCCGCGTAGGTGCTGAACACCGACAATGGCTCGTGCACAAACTCAATCCCATACAACTCCAGGGAAATGGCTACGCGCCTTACGTAAGGCGAATCCAGCATGCCGACCAGTTTCATGAAGCCTCCATTGCTATCAGGGTGACGAGCTCAAGAGATTAAGGGCACTCGGCCGCCCGGCGCAACGAGGATGTCTTCAAGCCCTGCGCTCATACCGCGCTCCTGAAACCCTGGCGGCTGGCGCCCGGCGGTTGCCCGGTAATGCGTTTGTAGGCGCGACTGAAGGCCGCCTGGGAGGTGTAGCCGAGGCGGTGCGCCACTTCTTCGATGGGCAGTCGCTCCAGGGTCAGCCACTGGCTGGCGAGGCGCATGCGCAGTTCGGTCACGTAACGCAACGGCGGAACCCCCAGGGTCGCCTGGAAACGATCCGCGAACACCGAGCGCGAGGTATGACAGTGCGCCGCGAGCTCGGCCACGCTCCAGTCGCGCCCCGGCTGCTGGTGCAGGGCGAGCAGGGCACCGGCCAGGCGGGTGTCGCGCAAGGCGGCCGCGAGCCCCGACGCATTGGCGCAGGCGCACTCGACCCAGCCCCGTACGATCATCGCCGCCACCACATCGGCCAGGCGCGCAAGGATGCCGGCGTAACCGACGCGGGCGCTGGAGACTTCGCGTTCCATCACCGCCAGGATCGGCATCAGGCCAGGGTAACGCTGGCCTGCGGCATCGATCAGCATCAAGGCCGGCATCAAGTTGCCGAGGCCCTGGATGCTGTCGAGTTCGAACTCCATGCAGGCACTGAACAGCAGGGTGCTGGAGGCAGCGTCGGGCGACGCATTCACCGCGCACACGGTATCGCCCAGCGGTGCGGCGTCGAAGCTGGCGATGTCCTGCACGGGGTCATCCGGTTTGGATAACAGCGCGTGGGCGCCACCGTGGGCGATAAACACCGCATTGCCGGCCGACAACTCAAAGAGGCTGCCGTCGTGCAGGCGCAGGGTCGCGCAGCCGGCGGCCAGAAAATGGAAATACGCATGGCCCGGCTTGGCCGCAAAGCTGATGCCGAACACCGGCCCGGCCTGGATGCGCCGGTACTGCACGCCGCGCAGGCGCATGCTGCGCAGCAGTTCGTTGATCAGCTCGGAGGACAGGGTGAACGCATTGTCGGCTGGCATATTCGGGGTTTCGGTCAAGAACTCAAGGGTTTGAATCATAGATCATCCTGAAGGCGGAACCTAGACTGGCCGTCACGTTAATGCCTGAGGATGTCTTGTGATGAATGATTGTGTGTCCCATGCCCCTGTTGATGACCGGGTCGAACCGACCACACCCGCGTGGATGGCGGTGTTTTCCCTGGCGATGGGCGTGTTCGGCCTGCTCACAGCGGAGTACCTGCCGGCCAGCCTGCTGACGCCGATGGCCTTGGACCTGGGTGTGTCGCAAGCGTCGGCCGGGCAGGCGGTCACGGTCACGGCGGTGGTGGCGTTGTTCGCCGGTTTGCTGGTGCCTGGCCTGACGCGCGGCATCGACCGGCGCCTGGTGCTGTTGGGGTTCTCCACGCTGATGATTGCCTCCAACCTGCTGGTGGCGTTCTCGTCCAGCCTCCTGGTGCTGTTGTTGATGCGCATCCTGCTGGGCATTGCCCTCGGCGGTTTCTGGAGCATGGCGGCGGCCGTGGCGATGCGCCTGGTACCGGCGGCGTTGCTTCCCCGTGCGCTGTCGATCATCTTCAGCGGCATTGCGGTGGGTACCGTCGTCGCGGTGCCGTTGGGCAGCTACCTGGGTGACCTGTACGGCTGGCGCAGTGCATTTGTGGCTGCGGCCGCCGTCGGCGCGGTGACCCTGGCGTTCCAGCTGTTCACCCTGCCGCGCCTGGCACCCAGCGGCACCGCACGCCTGCGCACCGTGCTGGATGTACTGCTGCGCCCCGGCATTGCCATCGGTATGTTCGGCTGCGTGTTGGTGCACACCGGGCACTTCGCGCTGTTTACCTACATTCGCCCGTTTCTGGAAAGCACCACCGGGGTCGGCACACAAGGGCTGGCGTTGATGCTGCTGGGGTTTGGCGCGGCGAATTTTGTCGGCACACTGTTGGCCGGATGGTTGCTGGTGCGCAACCCCCGGGGAACCCTGGTGTTGATGCCGGTCCTGGTGGGCGTCGCTGCGTTGGCCCTGGTGATGCTGCCCGCGTCACTGCCGGGTCAGGCATTGCTCCTGGCGCTGTGGGGCATGGCCTTCGGCGGTGTGCCGGTGGCGTGGTCCAACTGGGTGGCCCGTGCGGTGCCGGATCAGGCCGAAAGTGCCGGTGGCATGGTGGTCGCTTCGGTGCAGTCGGCAATCGCGGCGGGTGCGGCGGGCGGTGGCGCGATGTTCAGTGCCACCGGCATCGATGGGGTGTTTATAGGCGCGGGTTGCTTGATGCTGTTGGCGGCATTGTTGATCGCCCTGCGAGTGCAGGTGCCCCGGCACGCTGCGGCGGGGAGTGTGACGCACCACCCGTCTTTGGTTTAGTCTGAAACGCTTCGTTGATCGCAAACGCTTCTGGAGTCGTAAGCATGACCGAGTATGTACCCCCGAAAGTCTGGACCTGGGACACCGAAAGCGGCGGCACCTTCGCCAGCATCAACCGGCCCATCGCCGGTGCTACCCACGACAAACAATTGCCCATCGGCAAGCACCCGTTGCAGCTGTATTCCCTGGCCACGCCCAATGGGCAGAAGGTCACGATCCTGCTCGAAGAGCTGCTGGCCCTGGGGCACCGCGGTGCGGAATACGACGCCTGGCTGATCAAGATCGGCGACGGCGACCAGTTCGGCAGCGGCTTTGTCGGGGTCAACCCGAACTCCAAGATCCCGGCCTTGATGGACCACAGCGGCGCCACGCCGATTCGTGTATTCGAGTCTGGCGCGATCCTGCAGTACCTGGCCGAGAAATTCGGCGCGTTCTTCCCCACCGATCCGGCGGCCCGTGCGGAGTGTTTGTCGTGGCTGTTCTGGCAGATGGGCAGCGCGCCTTACCTGGGCGGTGGCTTCGGGCATTTCTATGCGTATGCGCCGAGCAAGATGGAATACCCGATCAACCGCTTCGCCATGGAGGCCAAGCGTCAGTTGGACGTGCTGGATAAACGCCTGGCGGTCAGCGAATACATTGCCGGAGACGAATACACCATTGCCGACATCGCGATCTGGCCTTGGTATGGCGGGTTGGTCAAAGGCCGTTTGTATGGCGCGGCGCAATTTCTGTCGGTACACGAATACACGCATGTGCAGCGCTGGGCGGACGCGATTGATGCGCGGCCGGCGGTGCAGCGGGGGCGGCGGGTGAACCGGGTGTCGGGCGAGGAACAGTTGCCCGAACGCCATGACGCAAGCGACCTCGACTGATTGAGGTCCCAGTGTGGGAGGGGGCAAGCCCCTCCCACATCTGGATCTCCTTGTCTTTGATTTATTTATAGCGCTGTTCGAACACCGCCACCTGCTCAGGCTTGATCAGTTCAAACGGCACCCACACCTCCGACTCGATCGGCTCGCCCTTGATCATCTTGATCGCCGACTCCACCGCCTTTGTCGCCTGGGCCTTGGGGTCCTGGAACACCGACGCCGCCAGCATCCCGCGCTTGACCGCCGCCAGACCGTCCGGCAAACCGTCGATACCGACAATCGCCACTTCGCCCTTGGCCTTGCCCGATTGCTGCAACGCCATGGCCGCGCCAATCGCCATTTCATCGTTGTTGGCAACAATGGCATCGAACTGGGTGCCCGCCAGCAACCAGTTGCTGGTCAGGTCCATGCCTTTGCTACGTTGCCATTCCGCGCTTTGTTGCTCCACCACCTTGATCCCCGGAAAGTCCTTGAGCACCTGCTTGGCGCCCTCGGTGCGGTCGTGGGTGGCGTTCTGCGCAAGGTCGCCCATGATGATCGCCACATTGCCCTTGCCACCGAGTTTTTCCGCCAGGAAGCGCATCTGCAATTGCCCGGCCTCAATGTCGTTGGAGGCGACCGTAACCACGCCCTTGGGCAGGGTGCGTTCATCCGGGTGGCGGTTGACGTACACCAACGGCGTCTTGGCGGCCACGGCGGCGCGGGTCATGTTGGCGGTGGCGGAGGTGTCCACCGGCAGTACGATCACCGCGTCGACCTTCTGGTTAAGGAAGCCTTCGACCTGGTTGAGCTGGCGCACCACGTCGCCCTGGGCGTCTTCGAACTGGATCTGCACGCCGTGCTGCTTGGCGGCGCTGTCCAGGCCGTTGCGCACGTAGGTCATGAAGTTATCGTCGACCCTGGCAATGCTCACGCCGATTCGGTAATCGGCGAAGGACCATGGGCTGAACAGCAGTAACAGCGTGGCAACGATCAATGAATAGCGATGCATGAGGGTGTTCCTTTTATTGTTATAGGGTGAACGCTTGACGGAAACGCTCCAGGGCCAGCTCGCTGTCGCCGCTGGCCCAGCCTTCCAGGCCAACCACGCCGCTGTAGCCGATGCCATGCAAGGCCCTGGCGATGGCCGGGTAGTGGATTTCGCCGGTGCCGGGTTCTTTGCGTCCGGGCACGTCGGCCACCTGGATCTCACCGATGGCGGGGCCTGCGCGCTGGATCAGTTCGATCAGGTTTCCTTCGCCGATCTGTGCATGGTACAGGTCCAGGTTCATCTTCACGTGGGGGCTGCCCACGGCTTCGATCAGCGCCAATGTGTCCTCGGCGCGGGCGAACGGAACGCCGGGGTGATCGACTTCGGTGTTGAGGTTTTCCAGCAGGAACACACGGCCCGCGTCTTCACCCAGGCGGGCGATTTTTTCCAGGGTCTTGCAGGCGCTCAGCCACATGCGCCCGGTGGCCTGGCTCACGGGCTGCACCGGCAGGCCGCCTTCACCCAGGCCAGTACCGTGCAGGTTGAGGCTGGGGCAATTCAGGCGTTCGGCGATGCCTAAAGATTCCCGGGCGCTGTCGAGCAATTGGCGGATGCCATCGGGATCGGTGAGGGTGCCGCTGATGTAGCCGGTCATCGAGGTGAAATCGGCGCCCGTGGCGACCAGCGCGTCGATGTCCTTGTGGGTCCAATCCCAGATTTCGGCGCTGAAGCCCAGGGCGTGAATGCGTTTGACGCGCTCGACGAAGGGCAGGTCGAGGAACACCATCTCGGCACTGATCGCCAGCTTGAACGGGATCATACGGCCACCGCCTTGCCCTGTTCGAACGAGGTGATGCAGGCGCGGGCAATCGCCAGGGCCGCACGCGCGTCTTCGCCGCTGGCCAGGGGCTTGGCACCGGTGCGCAGGCAGTCGACAAAGTGGTTGAGCTCGGCGACGTAGGCGTCGCGCAGCAGGTCGGTGTCCAGGCGCTGGGTGTCGGCCTGGATACCTTGGGCCAGGTAGCGCGTCAGGTCGGATTCCTGTACGCCACCCATGGTCAGCATGCCGGCGCTGCCGAAGACTTCGCCGCGCACATCGTAGCCATACACCGCCTGGAAGTTGGCCTCGGCGGTGGCAATCGCACCGTTATCGAAGCGGATCGTGACCAAGGCGGTGTCGAGGAAGCCTTTGCTTTTGAATTGCGGGGCGATCAGCGCGTCGGCCATTACGTGGACTTCTACGGCTTCGGCACCGGGGTTGAGGTAGCGCAGGGTGTCGAAGTCGTGAATCAGGGTTTCGAGGAAGATCACCCATTGCGGCGAGTTGGCCGGGTTGTTCAGCGCCGGGTCGCGGGTCAGCGAGCGCAGCAGCTGTGGGGTGCCGATACGGCCGGCCAGCACGTCAAGGTGCGCGGTGCGAAAGCTCTTGGCGAAGCGCCGGTTGAAGCCGACCTGCAACGGCACGCGGGCATCGGCGGCGGCAGCGATGGCGCGGTCGGCCTCATCGAGGGTGATGGCCATGGGTTTTTCGCAGAAGATCCCTTTGCCGGCGCGGGCGGCGCTGATCACCAGTTCGGCATGGCTGCGGGCAGGAGCGGCGATCAGTACGCCGTCGATATCCGGGTCGTCGAGCAACTGTTGCGGGTCGGTGTAGACCTTGTCCACGCCCAACTCTGCTGCCAGGCGAGCGGCTTGACCCGGGGTCGGATCGGCGATGGCGGCCAGGCTGGCGCCGGGGATATGCCGCGCAGCAGTCAAGCCGTGGAAGCTGCCCATGCGACCAGCACCGATCAAGCCCAGGCGGATGTTCTGTGTACTCATGTGGTGACCCCTTCTTATTGTTGGCCTCAGGACGGTCCTGATGGGCAAAGGGGTAGGAGCAAAGCCTGTGCCAATTCGTAAGTTGCTGATATTTATAGATTTATAGAAATTCAATAAACAAAATGTGTTCATTTGGATGACATGTCTATACTGACATGTCAAAAATATGAACATGGATAACCGTGATGAGCATGGCCTTCAGCGTACAAGACCTCGACTACCTGACAGCCCTCGGGCCTGCTGCGCTGAACGACGGCCCAATCAATGCCTTGGAGCAAGCGTGGCAGGGTTGCCAGGAACATTTGGTCGAACGCCCGGCCGATGTGCGCCAGGTGATCTGGGATTCATGGCGGCGCAGCGTCGAGGCGGGTATCGATCCTGCCGACAGCCAATACCGTTTTGTCGACCCTCACATCCTGGCTGCCACCCTGGCCAGCCACCGCGTGCTGATCGCGGCCGCAGCCCAAGTCATGCATGGCCTGCTGGCCTACAACCCTCGCGGGCATATCAACCTTACCGATGCCGACGGCACCACCCTGTATTTCTGCGGGCTGGACATTACCCCCGTGGGCAGCCGCCTGTCGGAGTCGGTACAAGGCACCAACTGCACCGGCCTGGCCCTGGCCGAAGACCGCCTGGTGTATGTGCTGGCCGAGGAAAATTTCGCCGTTGGCCTGCGCCAGCGCCGCATGCACTGCGCCGCCGCGCCAATCAAGAATGCCCAGGGCCAGACCTTGGCCATGCTCACCCTCACCGCCGAGCCCGGTTGGTTCCACTTCCACACCTTGGGCACCGTGCAAGCTGCCGCCGAAGCCGTATCACGCCAGATGGCCCTGCAAGCGCTGCTTGAAGAACAGCAAACCGTGCTCGAAGTGCTTAACGAAGGCCTGGTGGTATTGGATGAACGCGGCTGCATCAAGGCGCTCAACCGCTATGCCCGGCAGTTGTTCCAGGTCGGGCCGGAGTTGGTGGGCAGCCCCTTCCAGCGCCTGGGCCGCAGCGAACTGAGCGATGCGCTGGGTGAGCCGGTGCGTGACCTCGATTGCACCTTCCACCTGCACGACCGCAGCCAACTCGCCTGCCTGGTCTCAGTGTGCCCGCTGGAACAGGGTGGGGTGATCGTGTCGCTGCGCGAGAACCGGCGCATCCGCGAAATCACCCGGCGCCTTGTCGGCACCCAGGCGCGGTATACCTTCGAGACCCTGCAGGGCACCTCGCGGGCGATCCAGGACGCGCTGCACCTGGCGCGCATCGCCAGTCGCAGTGACGCCACCACCCTGATCCTGGGTGAAAGCGGCACCGGCAAGGAGTTGTTCGCCCAGGCGATCCATAACGCCAGCGAGCGCTGCAACGGCCCGTTCGTGGCGGTCAACTGCGGCGCGATTCCACGGGACCTGGTGCAGAGTGAACTGTTCGGCCATGTCGAAGGCGCGTTCACCGGCTCGGCGCGGGGCGGCTCGGCGGGCAAGTTCGAACTGGCGGATGGCGGCACCATTTTCCTGGACGAGATCGGTGACATGTCCTTCGACGCCCAGGTCAGCCTGCTGCGGGTGTTGCAGGAGGGTGAAATTGCGCGGGTCGGCGCAAAAAGCGCACGCCAGGTGGACGTACGCATCATCGCCGCCACCCACCGCAACCTCAGCCAGGCCGTGGCCGAAGGCGCGTTCCGCGAAGACCTCTACTACCGCCTCAACGTGCTGAACCTGACCGTGCCGCCGTTGCGCATGCGCCGTGAAGACATCCCGCTGCTGGCGCGGCACTTCCTCACGCGTTGCGCGCGCTCGTTGCGAAAATCGGTGCAGGGTTTTTCGCCGGAGGCCTTGGCCTTGCTCTCGGCCCACGGCTGGCCGGGCAATGTGCGGGAGCTGGAAAACGCCATCGAACGGGCGACCAACCTGGCGACGGGGGAACTCATCCAATCGGCCGACTTACCCCTGGAAACCAGGCCGCGAGCCACGCTGCGCCATTCCGAGCCCCAGCCCGCCCAAGACCTGAGCAGCCACGAGATGCACGCCATCATCGCCGCGCTCAAAAGCACCCGCGGCAACATCCGCCTGGCCGCCCAACAACTGAACGTATCGCGGGGTGGGCTGTACAACAAAATGAGCCGATTCGGGCTGAATGCCGGGGATTTTCGCGGCGCGTAAATTCAAAATATGGCCACAGAAGCCCCTCACCACAGAAACCAGGTCACCACAACAGCGCATGACGTCGCTTCAGTCACACATATTTTCGGACGTCACAATCTGCGGCGCGATATGCACCCGATGCCGCATCGCATCAAACCCTTCGGCACTCTGCAACTCCACCAACAGCTCCACCAGCGCCACCGCTGTCTGCCGTGGCTGTGAGTCCATCACCACATCAATCAAGCCCTGGCTCAGCGCCTGGCGAGACAGCTCGGTGGACTCCTGCAGGATGCAACACAGCGCCGGGCGCTTGGGCAGCTGCGCCAGGGCGCTGATGATGCCGTCGCCGCCGCCGCCCACCACGCACAGGCCGCGCAGGTCGCTGTGGCGGGTGAGCAGGTCGAGGGTGGCTTCTTCGGTGATGTCGCAGTTGTCCAGGTTGATCAGCGGCTCCAGCGGCTTGAGCCCCGGCGCGTGTTCGGCCAAATAGCTGTGCAGGCCTTCGACCCGTGCCTGATGCCCCAGGAACCGGTGACCGCCCAATAGAATCCCGACGCTGCCTTTGCGCGCGCCACAGGTGCGGGCGAGCAGCCAGCCCATGGTGCGCCCGACCACATGGTTGTCCTGGCCGACATACGGTTCCAGGGCCTGTTCATGGATATCCGAGAGCAGGGCGACCACCGGCACGCCGGCCTCGCGGATCTGCGCCAGGCAGGCATTGATCAGCGGGTGGGCAAAGCTGACCACCGCCAGGGCATCACACTGCACGGCCAGTTGCTCGATCTGCGCGACGATGGCGCTGGGCGTGCGGTCGTTGATGTATTCGAACTGACAGGTCAGGTTGGCCGTGGCGTGATGCTGCGCGGCGTCGCTGATCGACTGCGCCAGGTGCGCATAGAACGCCTGGGCGGTGCCCAGCAGCAGAATGCCGAAGCGATAGGTGGGCCGGCGTTCGCGGATGCGTTGGCCAATCAGCCGCGCCGCAAAATAGCCCACGGCTTCGGCGGCCTGGAATACTTGCTCGGCCGTTTCCGGATTCACCGGAGCACGCGCATTCAGCACCCGATCAACAGTCGCCACACTCAGGCCCGCATGGGCGGCGACGGTGGCAATGGTTGGGCGTTTATTGTTGTTCATGACAGCCCTCTTGAACGTCTTGATAGAAAACTATCAAGCCCCGCTGGGCCTGGATGATAGCTTGATAGGGAATGGATTCAAGGCCTTGAGGGTGATTTAGCCGCACTCTATCGTTGGTTTCGCAAAGCACCAGAAACCACCCGCTTGCGGAGAACAATAACAATGCCTGAACACACCGCTCACACCGCCCGGCGCGACTACAGCCTGACCGGCCCGGAAGCCGCCCGCGCGGCGGAAAAAGGCCTGGTCTCGGCCAGTTGGTACCAATCGCCGATTTCCCGTAAACGCATGAAAGAACTGATGCAGCGCCGCGACGGCCCGGCCTTGCGCGACACCGCGATCTGGGTGAGCGCGCTGTTCGCCACCGGTTTCGGCGGCTACTGGTTCTGGGGCTCCTGGGCCTGCGTGCCGTTCTTCCTCGCCTATGGCGTGCTCTACGGCACGGCGTCCAACCCGCGCTGGCACGAAACCGGCCACGGCACCGCGTTCAAGACCCGTTGGATGAACGACGTGCTGTACCAGGTCGCCAGCTTCATGTGCATCTTCGAGCCCCATGTCTGGCGCTGGAGCCATGCCCGGCACCACACCGATACCATCGTGGTTGGCCGCGACCCGGAAATCGTCGAACCGCGTCCGCCGAGCTTCTTGATGATGTTCCTCAGCCTGTTCAACCTGCCTTTGGCGTGGAAAACCTTCAGCGGCGTGGCGCGTCATGCGGTGGGCCAGATGAGTGCCCAGGAAGCGGACTTTATCCCCGAATCCGAGTGGCCCAAGGTGTTCCGCGCCGCGCGGATCTGGGTTGGCATTTATGCGCTGGTCATTGGCACTGCGCTGTACCTGCACAGCTGGTTGCCGCTGATGCTGGTGGGGTTGCCGAGCATCTACGGCGCCTGGCTCGGCTACCTGTTCGGCCTTACCCAGCATGTGGGCCTGGCCGAAGACGTGCTCGACCACCGCAGCAACTGCCGCACCATCTACATGAACCGCGTGCTGCGCTTTATCTACATGGACATGAACTACCACCTCGAACACCACATGTACCCGATGGTGCCGTACCACGCCCTCGCGCAGTTGCACGAAGAGATCCGCAACGACTGCCCGCCGCCGTATGCGAATATTTTCGAGGCCTACCGGGAAATCCTGCCGACCGTCTGGAAGCAGCGCAGCGATCCGACGTATTTCATCCAGCGGCCGATTCGCCCGAGCGCGGAGCCGGCTGCCAATGCCCCGATGAGTGCCGAAGCCGCAGTCAGCTGAACCCCATCTATAACAAGAGAAACCGCCATGAACGATCAATGGATCGACGTCTGCGCCGTGGGCGAGATAGACGAAGAAGACGTGCTGCGCTTCGACCACGGGCCCCACACCTATGCGGTGTATCGCTCGGCCGATAATGAGTTTTTCGCCACCGCCGGCCTGTGCACCCACGAGAAAATCCACCTCGCCGATGGCCTGGTGATGGACCACGTCATCGAGTGCCCCAAGCACAACGGGCGGTTTGATTACCGCACCGGCAAGGCCATGGGCGCGCCGGTGTGCGTCAACCTCAAGACCTACCCGGTGCGGGTCGAAGCGGGGCGGGTACTGCTCGCTGTCACGGTGTGATGATGAACGCACCCCTGATCATCGTCGGCGCCGGCCATGCCGGTGGCCGTGCGGCGCTGACCCTGCGCGAAGAAGGTTATACCGGGCGCCTGGTCCTGATCGGCGATGAGCCGCACCTGCCCTACGAGCGACCGCCGCTGTCCAAAGGCCTCTTGCAGGGCACGGCGGACCTGGCGGCGTGCAGCCTGTGCGACAGCTCGCGCCTGGCCGAACTGGGCATCGAGCATATCGCCGCCAACCCGGTGACGCAGTTGGAGCCGCAGCACCATCGCCTGCAACTCGCCGACGGCCAGTGGCTGGCCTATGCCGGTTTGCTGCTGGCCACCGGCGGGCGGGCGCGACGTTTGCCCCAGGCGCAGGCCAATGTGCTTTACCTGCGCACCCACGACGAGGCCCTGGCCCTGCGCAGTGCCTTGCGTCCGGGTACACGGCTGGTGATTGTCGGCGGCGGGTTCATCGGCCTGGAAGTGGCCGCCACTGCCCGGGGCCTGGGGTGTGAGGTCACGGTGCTGGAAGCCGGGCCGCGCCTGGCGGGGCGGGTGCTGCCGCCGGTGATCAGCCAGGCGCTGCTGGATCTGCACCGCCAGCAAGGCGTGGACGTGCGCTTGAATGTGGCACTGGAATCCGTCCATGACGACGCCGTGCAACTGGTCGACGGGCAGTTGCTGCCCTGCGATCTGGTGGTGGTCGGCATCGGCATGCAACCCAATCTGGAACTGGCCGCCAATGCGGGGCTGGAGGTAGGGCAGGGCATCCGCGTAGATGCACACCTGCGCACCAGCGCGCCGGACATCTATGCGGCCGGCGATGTCTGTGAGTTTCGCCTCGATGGCCTGTACCAACGCCAGGAAACCTGGCGCAACGCCGAGGCCCAGGGGCGGCATGCGGCGCTGAATATGCTGGGGCGTGAAGTGCCTTTCGAAGCGATTCCCGGTTTCTGGTCTGATCAATACGACTGGGGCTTACAGACAGTGGGCGCGATGACCCCGCACCTGATCAGTCGTGCCTTGCCGGCCGGCGGCCTGCTGCTGTTCTACCTCAATGCCGACGGGCATTTGCAAGGCGCCTGCGGCTGGGCGCCCGGCAACAGCGTGGCCAAGGATATCAAGCTGTGCGAACGCCTGATCACGGCGCGCGCGGTGCTCAACCCGTCCAGCCTGGCAGACCCCGAGCTGTCCCTCAAACACTTGCTGCGGAGCTGATATGCGCCCATTCCTGGTATTCCAATCCCTGTGGGCCATGCAGACCGAGCCCGGCCCGCTCGAAGCGCAGCTGGATCGAATCGCCGCAGCCGGCTTCGACGGCATCACCGACCATTACTGGAAACCCGCTGATGTGACACGCCTGCACGCCGCCGCGACGGCGCGGGGCTTGCAGATCGAAGGCCAGCTGTTTCCGCAATCGGTGGATGACCTCGCCGCCGCGCTGGATGTAATCAGCCGCTACGGCTGCCACCACCTCACCCTGCAAGCCGACGTGCGCCCGCGCACCCAGGCCGACGCGGCGCGGCTGATCGAAGGTTGGCAGCGCCTGGCCGAGCAGGTGGATTTTCCGGTGCTGCTGGAAACCCACCGGTATCGCCTGACCAACGACCTGCTGTTCACCCTCGACCTGCTGGCGCAAATGCCCGACTTGAAGTTGCTGGCCGACCTGTCCCACTACGTGGTGGGGCGCGAGTTGCCCGAGCCGGGCGCGGTGGAAGACGACGAACAGATCCGCACGATCCTGCGCCACAGCTGGGGGTTTCATGGCCGCGTGGCCAGCAGCGAGCAGGTGCAGGTCTCAATGGCATTCCCCCAGTATCAGGCCTGGGTCGAGCGGTTTATTGGCTGGTGGCGCTACGGCATCGAAGACTGGTTGGCGCGCTCCGACACAGGGCAGAGCCTGTCGTTCACCTGCGAACTGGGCCCGCCGCCGTATGCGATCACCGGTGCCGATGGGCGTGAAATCAGTGATCGCTGGGCTGAGGCGTTGAAGATGCAGGGGTTGATTCGCCAGGTTTGGAACGACTGCCAAACCCTGGTCTGAAGGCGGCCTTACGAGAGTGGGCATATTCTGTATGGTGACCTGGCTTTTGTGGTGAGCATGCTTTTGTGGTGAGCGGGCCTCTATGGTGAGCAGGCTTCTGTGGTGAGCGGGCTTGCCCCGCGCTGGGCTGCGAAGCAGCCCCATTAAGAACGCCGCGTTTTTTCAGGTAAATCCCAGTGTCAGGTTTTGGGGCCGCTTCGCAGCCCAGCGCGGGGCAAGCCCGCTCACCACAGAAGCCAGACCACTACAGAAGCCATGCCACCACAGAGGCCCGCTCACCCCAAAAGAGCACGCTACCTTACCCGGCCAACATCCCGGTGCTCACCGCCACAATCAGGAACACCCCCAACAACGCCCGGTAGATCACGAACGGCCAGGTGGAGAACCGCTCCAGAAACTTCATCAGGCCCCAGATCGCAAAAAACGCCGAGACGCTGGCCACCACCAGGCCAAACAACAGGTGCGGCCAGGCATGGGCTGGCAGATCGGCGTGCAGCAACACCCACAGTTCTTTCAAACCGGCGAGGGCGATAGCAGGCAGGCCCAGCAGGAAAGAAAACCGTGCGGCTTCTTCACGCTTGAAGTTGAGGAACAACGCGGCGGTAAGCGTCGAACCCGAACGCGACACCCCTGGAATCAACGCGCCAATCTGCGCCACACCCACGATCAGCGCATCGCGCAGGCGCATCTGGCTCACGTCGCG
Source organism: Pseudomonas arvensis (assembly GCF_056688935.1). Taxonomy (NCBI): domain Bacteria; kingdom Pseudomonadati; phylum Pseudomonadota; class Gammaproteobacteria; order Pseudomonadales; family Pseudomonadaceae; genus Pseudomonas; species Pseudomonas arvensis. The sequence continues at coordinate 2,330,268 of NZ_CP162038.1, forward strand.
GGTGTGCCGTGCACGTAGCTCGGCTGCCGCGAGCAACACCGCCATCACCAGGCAGGAAATACCAATCACCCTCAAACCACGCATTGGCGAGTTGCAGCTGTTGAGGGTCGACGACAGTGCCAGGCCAGCGATACAGATCGGAATCGTCGCCAGCACAATCGCTACCGCGAGCTTGAACCACCGGTCGTTGTAGTCGCCACGGCGCACTGCACCAATGCTGCCAGTCGTCACCTGCTGCACATCGCGCCAGAAATAACTGACCACCGCCGCCAGTGCCGCCAACTGCATGGCCGCCGAAAACGCCGAACCGGGATCCTGCCAGCCGAGCAGGGCGGGCACCACGCGCATGTGAGCGGTGGACGACACCGGCAACAATTCAGTAATGCCCTGGATAACACCGAGGATGAAGATCTGCAGGTAATCCAGGGACGCAAAGCCCACATCCAGGCCGGCGGAACAGACGTTCGTCAAAATACGTGTCCTTGAGAAAAGGGAGATATCTGCGAAGTTTATTCGAAATGTTTCAGCGCTTCGGCAGGGCCGAAGGCTATTTGCAATCGGTTCAGCAATTAGAAAGGTTCGCGACGCTATTGGACTGTTCCGAGGTTTTGTGAACAATGGCGCCCTGCGTTTTTTGACCGAGAGCCCCATGCCCGAAACCACCGTGGAACTGATCCAGACCGGCCCCGAAGAAGCCGAGTTGATCCGCAACCTCTACCAGTATTACGCCTATGAGTCGTCGGACTGGGAGCAGGAAGATGTCGAGGCCGACGGCCGCTTCTACATCCATGACGAGCACCTGAACCGCTACTGGCAAGACCCGCGCTGGAGCGCCAACCTGCTGCTGGTCGATGGCTATATCGCGGGGTTCCTGTTGATCGAGGACAGTGAGGTATCAGGCATCGACGCCCTGGAACTGGCCGACCTGTTCATCCTCAAGCGCTACCGCCGCAAAGGCATCGGCCGCGCCATTGCCACCCAGGTGCTGTCCAGCGGCGAGGCCAATTGGCTGGTGCGCTTTTATGACCAGGATGAAGTGTCCCAGGCGTTCTGGCGCACGGTGCTGGACAACCTGCCGCGCCCGGTGCAGACCCTCGAACTGGACGACGAGCCGCAGTTGGTGAGCTACTTGATCACGCGAGCGGCGCTGCATTAAACGCCTGCTGCATCGCCTGGGGTGGCTGCCCGAATGCCCGTAGAAACGCTTGGCGCATGCGCTCGCGATCACCGAAGCCGGTTTCGCGGGCCACCACTTCCACCGGGTGACGGCTGGTTTCCATCATTGCCCGCGCAGCTTCCACGCGCAGGGCTTCGATGGCCTTGGCCGGGGTTTGCCCGGTTTCTTCGCGGAACACCCGGCTGAACTGGCGCGGGCTCAAACGGGCGACGTCGGCCAGGGCTTCGACGGACAGGTCATGGGTGAGGTTCTCGCGGGCGTAGGCCAGGGCCAGTTGCACGCGGTCGGACTTGGGGTCCAGCTCCAGCAGGGCCGACAATTGCGACTGCTCGCTGCCCCGGCGCTGGGCGATCACCAGTTTGCGTGCAATGCGCCGGGCAAGGTCGCTGCCCAAATCGTTCTCCACCATCGCCAGCGCCATGTCCACACCGGCGCTCATGCCGGCGCCGGTCCATACCTGGCCGTCCACCACAAACAGTTTGTCTTCTTCCAGTTGGATAGCCGGGTAGCGCTTGCGAAACGCCGGGGCGTGAATCCAGTGGGTGGTGGTGCGCTTGCCTTCCAGCAACCCGGCGTCGGCCAGCACAAAGATGCCCATGCACAACGAGGCCACGCGGCGTGATTGCGCCGAGGCCGCCTTGACCAAGTCCAGCAGGTTGGCCTCCGGCAGGCGGAATTCCAAATAACCGCTGACGATCAGCGTGTCATAGCCCTCGGGCCGAATCGGCGAGGTGTTCACCGAAAAACCCTGGGAGGTCATCACCGCGCCGCCGCTTTCAGAGACCAGGTGAAACTCATAGGCCGGCTCCCCGCGCAGCAGGTTCGCGCACTCGAACACCGAGCCCAGGCTGAGGCTCAGGGATTGAAAGTTCGGGTAAACCATCAGCGCAACGCTGTGCATCGTCATTCTCCAAGGGGCGCGGGAGGGTGGATTGTCGGCGCGTGCCGGGCAAACGGCAACCCGCGCCGGCTCATGTCCGGAATCCTTGCGTATCTGACATTGTGAGGGTGCGGCGTGGCCCCTAACATTCCATCAACGAACTAGACGACTGGTCTAATCGGACGGGATCAAGCATGAACAGCGAAACCAAAAATGCACGACAGACCATTCTGGACACGGCGCAAGTGATTGTCGGCCGCAAGGGATTTTCTGCGGTGGGCCTGAATGAAATCCTTCAAGCCGCCGACGTGCCCAAGGGGTCGTTCTATCACTACTTCACCTCCAAGGACGGCTTCGGTGTGGTGTTGCTCAACACCTACTTCGACCACTACGTACACGGCATGCAGCAGCTGTTCGACCAACCCGGTTTAACCCAGCACGCCAAGTTGATGCGCTATTGGGACGCCTGGATCGACAATCAGACCGGCTGCACCGAGGCGGGCAAATGCCTTGCCGTCAAACTGGGTGCCGAGGTGTCTGACCTTTCAGAGCCGATGCGTCTGGCCCTGCAACGCGGCACTTCGCGCACCATTGCATTACTCGCCGTGGCGCTGCAGCGCGGCATTGAAGACGGCTCATTGCGGCTTCAGCACCGCCCGCAGGACTTGGCCCAGCAGCTGTACGCGCTGTGGCTGGGGAGCAGCGTCATGAGCAAGATCACCCTGACATCCGCGCCGTTTGATGAGGCGTTGTTGCTGACCCGACAGCTGTTGGGTCGCCCTGAACACACTGATATTCACTGATCGAGGCACTGGAAAATGAAAAAAGTATTAATGGTACTGACCTCTCACGACCAGCTTGGCGATACCGGGCGCAAGACCGGCTTCTGGCTCGAAGAGTTTGCCGCGCCGTATTACGCATTCAAGGACGCCGGCGCCGACGTGGTGCTGGCCTCCCCAGCCGGTGGCCAGCCGCCGTTGGACCCGGTCAGCGACAAGCCGGATGCGCAAACCGAGCAGACCCGCCGCTTCGCCGCCGACCCGGCCGCGCAGCGGGCATTGGCCAACACCGTCAAGCTGGACACGGTCAACGTGGATGCCTTTGACACGGTGTTCTACCCAGGCGGTCACGGCCCGTTGTGGGACCTGGCGGAGTCGCCGGTGTCCATCGCACTGATCGAAGCGTTTGAGCGTGCCGGCAAGCCCATCGGTTTTGTCTGCCATGCGCCGGGCGCGCTGCGTCACGTCAAGGCGGTCAATGGTGAGCCGTTGATCAAGGGTCGCCGCGTGACTGGCTTCTCCAACTCTGAAGAAGAAGCCGTAGGCCTGACCAGCGTGGTGCCATTCCTGATTGAAGATGAATTCAAGAAGCTGGGCGGCAAGTACGAGAAGGGCGCCGACTGGGCATCCTTCGTGCTCGTCGATGGCCTGCTGGTCACCGGGCAGAACCCCGGCAGCTCCAGCGATGTGGCCAAGGCCCTGCTGAAACTCACCGCTTAACTTAATCAACCACTCGATTCGTTGGCGACTCTTTGGAGTCGCCAATGCTTTCGTGCGCCCCGAATTTGGAAAAAACCATGACTGACACCGTTTTAAGTACCCCGGTAAAACTGGGCCATCACACGCTGACCAACCGTGTCGTGCTGCCCCCGCTGACCCGCCAGCGCAGCGCCCAGCCCGGCGATATCGCCACCGACCTGATGGCCGAGTATTACCGCCAGCGTGCCAGCGCCGGGTTCATGGTCAGCGAAGGCACGCAGATCGAACCCCGTGGCCAGGGTTATGCGTGGACACCGGGCATCTACACCCCGGCGCAGATCGACGGCTGGCGCAAAGTCACCGACGCGGTGCATGCCGACGGCGGGGTGATCTTCGCCCAACTGTGGCATGTGGGGCGCGTCTCCCATAACGCCTTGCAGCCAGGCGGTGCAGCACCGGTGGCGCCTTCTGCGCTGGCGGCCTTGCAAGCCAAAGCCTTCATCGCCACCGGCCCTGGCGCCGGCGAACTGGTGCAACCCCCGGTGCCGCGCGCGTTGAGCACCGCTGAAGTCAAGCAACTGGTGGGGCATTACGCCCAGGCGGCGCGCAACGCCGTGGATGCCGGGTTCGACGGGGTGGAAATCCATTCGGCCAATGGTTACCTGGTCAATCAGTTCATCTCGGCCCATTCCAACACCCGCGATGATGAATACGGCGGCTCGCTGGAAAACCGCCTGCGTTTTCTGCGTGAGATTGTCGAAGCGGTCAGCGCCGTCGTCGGCCCGGAACGCCTTGGCGTGCGGTTCTCGCCGTTGTTCAGCGGCACTGACGAAGACCGTGTGTACATCGGCCTGGTGGAAGAGGACCCGCACCACACCTATATCGAAGCGATCAAGGTGTTGGAGGCGTCGGGCATTGCCTATGTGTCCATCGCCGAGGCCGACTGGGACAACGCGCCGATCCTGCCTGACAGCTTCCGTGAAGCCGTGCGCAGCACCTTCAGCGGTCGCATCATCTATGCCGGTCGCTACACCGCTGAACGCGGCGCGAAACTGGTCGAAGCCGGGCTGGCGGATTTGATCGCATTCGGGCGGCCGTTCATTGCCAACCCGGACCTGCCGCAGCGGATTTTTAATGGCTGGCCATTGAATCCGCTGCGCGAGGCAGGGATGTATGGTGGCGGTGAGGAGGGGTATATCGACTATCCCACGTACCTCGGGTAGTCATGCAATCAATGTGGGAGGGGCTTGCCCCCTCCCACATTTGATGTCTAGCGCCTGCTGGTTACGCGACCCGCAACACAATCTTCCCAATATGATCCCCACCTTCCATCCGTGCATGGGCCTTGGCGGCGTCGGTGTAGTCAAACACCTGGTCGATGATCGGCAAGCAGCGCCCGGCCTCCAGCACCGGCCAGATGTACTCGCGCAGCTGTTCGGCAATCGCGGCTTTTTCGTCCTTGGTGCGTGCGCGCAGCAGCGAGCCGGTGATCACCGCGCGTTTGCCGAGGATGGTCAGCAGGTCGACGTCATTGGCCTTGGCGCCGCCGAGAAAGCCGAGCATCACCAGGTGCCCGTCCATGGCCAGGGCCTTGAGGTTGTTGTTGAGGTACGAGCCACCCATGATGTCGAGGATCACGTCCACACCCTGGCCGTCGGTCTGTTGGGCGATGACCTCGGCAAATGCCTGCTCGCGGTAATTGATCGGCTCGGCGCCCAGCTTCCCGATGGCCGCGCACTTGTCGGCGCTGCCGGCGGTGGCGAAGGCCTGGATGCCGAACTCTCGGCACAACATCAGTGCGGTGGTGCCGATGCCGCTGGTGCCGCCATGGATCAGCACCCGTTGGCCGGTATGCGCATCGCCGAGGCCGAACAGGTTGGCCCACACGGTGAAGAAGGTCTCCGGCACGGCGGCGGCTTGAATCCAGTCCATGCCTTCGGGGATCGGTAAGGCCTGGCCGGCGGGCACCCTGCAAAACTGCGCATAACCGCCGCCATTGGTCAGGGCGCATACCTTGTCGCCGAGGCCGAACTCGGTCACGCCGTCGCCCAGCGCCACCACTTCACCGGCCACTTCCAGACCAGGAATCGGGCTCATGCCGGGTTTCATCGGGTACTTGCCTGCGCGTTGCAGGGCGTCGGGGCGATTGACCCCGGCGGCGTGCACGCGGATCAGGATCTCGCCGGGACCGGCCACAGGTGTTGGCGCCTGGCGCGGTTGCAGCACCTCCGGGCCACCGGGGCTGGTGATTTCGATCAGGGTCATGTGGTTAGGGAGTGTCATTTGAAATTACCTGCAGCGATGAGCGTATGGAGTGGGACCGCATCGGGCGGCCGGCGGTTCAGCCAAAGCATGCCCAGTTCCAGTGCCAGGGGGACCACTATCGCCCCGGCGGCGATCATGAACAACAGCACAGGCTTGCAATCTTGCGCGCTGCTCAGTGGACACAATCCACCGTTCAACCAACAGGGAGCACCTATGAGCGAATCAAGACATCAGGATCTGGGGCTGTTGTTTCTACGGGCGAGCGGGGCGCTGTTCCTGCTATGGGTGCATGGTGTGCCCAAGGTGCTCAACTACAACGAACAACTGCAACTGATCGAAGACCCGTTTCACCTCGGCGCCCACGTCACGCTGCTGCTGGCGATCTTTGCCGAAGTGCTGTGCCCGGTGCTGATCGTTGCCGGCGTGTGGGTGCGCCTGGCGTGCCTGCCGATCCTGGCGGTGCTGTTGATCGCCATGGTGGTGGTGCATCCGCAGTGGACGGTGTTTGAAGGGCAGTTCGGCTGGCTGCTGTTGATCATCTTCACCAGCGTGCTGATTGCCGGGCCGGGGCGCTTTGTGCTCGGCCAGCGTTTTGCCTGAATAAAAAAAGGCCGGGTAAACCCGGCCGAATAAGGAGAGCGGTTTCAGCGATTGAGGAACGCCAGCAAGTCTTCGTTCAATGCCTGGGCGTGGGTCACGGCAAACCCGTGGGGCGCGTCCTTGTAGACCTTCAACTCGGCGCCCTTGATCATCTCGGCGGCCACTTTACCGGTGGTTTCGAACGGCACGATCTGGTCTCCATCGCCGTGGATCACCAGGGTCGGCACGTCGATCTTGGCCATGTCCGGACGGAAGTCGGTTTCGGAGAAAGCGGTGACGCAATCCACGGTCGACTTGAGGGACGCCAGCATGGCGATTTGCAGGGTCTGCCTCAGGATGCCTTCGGAGACCGTCTGCCCCTTGTTGAGACCGAAGAACGGCGTGTTGAAGTCCGCGATGAACTGCGCACGGTCCTTGAGCAGGCCGGCCTTGATGCCGGTGAACACGTCCAGCGGTACACCCTGCGCGTAATCCGGCTGCTGGCCGAAGATCGGCGTGACTGCACCCAACAGCACCAGCCCGGCAACCCGCGCGCTGCCGTGACGGGCGATGTAGCGCGCCACGTCGCCGCCGCCCATGGAGAAGCCCACCAGGGTCACGTCCTTGAGGTCCAGGTGTTCGATCAGTTGCGCGATATCGTCGGCGAAGGTGTTGTAGTCGTTGCCGGTCCACGGCTGGTCCGAGCGGCCAAAGCCACGGCGGTCGAACGCGATGGTGCGGTAGCCACGGCTGCTGAGGTATTCCATCTGGTATTCCCACATGTCGGCATCCAGCGGCCAGCCGTGGCTGAACAGCACGGGTTTACCGCTGCCCCAGTCCTTGAAATAGATCTGGGTACCGTCTTTGGCAACGAATGTGCTCATGGAAAACTCCTGGTTGAGGGGGGCGAGAAGACGCTGGCGCACTATTGCCGTAAACCTGACGAAGGGCTTGTACGGGTGTGCTCGGTTGAACGGTTCAGCGTCTATGCTGGTCCACTGACCTCCACAGTCTGATCACGCAGGTGAACGAAATGGCCAAGACCTACAGCTACGCCGCCCGGGATTCCAAGGATTCGCTCAAGCCCTTCACCTTCGAGCGCCGTGCGCCAGGGGGGGACGATGTACAGATCGACATCCTCTATTGCGGCGTGTGCCACTCCGACCTGCACACCGCGCGCAACGAGTGGAACAACACCCTGTACCCCTCGGTACCCGGCCATGAAATCGTCGGCCGCGTAACGGCGGTGGGCGCCAACGTGAAAAAATTCAAGGTGGGCGACCTGGCCGGTGTCGGCTGCATGGTCGACAGCTGCCAGCACTGTCCATCCTGTGCCGAAGGCGAGGAGCAGTACTGCGAGAACGGCTTTACCGGCACCTACAACGGCCCGGTATTCGGCGGTGAAAACACCTTCGGCGGTTACTCCGACAGCATCGTGGTCAAGGAAAAGTTCGTGCTGCGCATCTCCCACGACGATTCCAACCTGGCTGCGGTGGCGCCGTTGCTGTGCGCGGGCATCACCACCTATTCGCCGCTGCATCACTGGAAGGTCGGTCCCGGCAAGAAGGTCGGCGTGGTCGGCCTCGGTGGGCTGGGCCACATGGCGGTGAAGATCGCCCATGCCATGGGCGCGCACGTCACGCTGTTCACCACTTCCCCCAACAAACGCGAAGACGGCCTGCGCCTGGGTGCGGACCAGGTGGTGGTGTCGAAGAACCCGGATGAAATGGCCAAGGTCGCCAACAGCCTGGACTTCATCCTCAACACCGTCGCCGCACCGCACAACCTCGACGTGTTTCTCAACCTGCTCAAGCGTGACGGCACCATGACGTTGGTCGGCGCCCCGGACAGCCCGCACCCGTCGCCAGCGGTATTCGGCCTGATCTTCAAGCGCCGCAGCCTGGCCGGCTCGTTGATCGGCGGCATCCAGGAAACCCAGGACATGCTGGACTTCTGCGCCAAACACGGGATTGTCTCGGATGTGGAGATGATCGATATCCAGGGTATCAACGAGGCGTATGAGCGGATGCTCAAGGGCGATGTGAAGTACCGGTTCGTGATCGATATGGAGAGTTTGAAGAAGGAAAGCCACGCGGCCTGAGCCTCGCTCTCCAATCTACCGAATAACCCTTTTGGGAGGGGGCTTGCCCCCCCAGGCTCACGGCCGTTGCGGCTTGACCGATGTACCAAAGGTATTGCCCATGCGCACGCTGGTTGCCGCCGGGGTGGATAAGCCCACGGCGTTTGGCGGGCGTTTTTCCACGGACAGGTTTTGCGCCTCACGGTTTTTTTTCGCGGCCTTGGCTGCATTCGTGTCATTGCCCATGTGTTGGCCCAGGCAGCCATAGTCGGGCGCCTTGTAGCCATCCACCGTGACTTCGGTGCAACCGCCGGGCGCGTTGTCGGCGTGGGCGAGCAAGGGCAGGGCGGCGCACAGCAACAGGCTGGCGAGCGTCGGGAGCAGCTTCATCATGGCCTCCTGGCAGGCCCGAGGGAGTGGGCCGGTAAGGCTTTGGAGTCTAGTGCAGCCGGCTTCTCGTCACCGTGATGTTTTTTTTGCTATCACCGTAACATCAGGTTCATAAACGGGCCTCAGGATGACGGTTTTCTAGGGCGCGTCGGCCGTGCAGCGATGCAACGCAGGGGGTGAACAGGGGGCCTGGAGGCGCGCCGTATGCGCCCTGGTCTTGCTGTTGCTGCTGGCCGGCGGCAGCGCTGCGCGGGCACAGTCGCCGCCGTTGTTACTGAACCTGCCCGCGCAAGACCTTGAACATGCCTTGCAAGCCTACAGCCGCGCCACCGGGATGGCGGTGCTGGTGGACCGCGAATTGACGCGGGGCCGTCGCTCCTTTGGAGTGCGCGGTCGTTTCACGGCGCAGGAGGCTCTGGCGATGTTGCTGACGGGGAGCGGCCTGATGGCACGTTATGCACGCAGCGATGCGTTTACCTTGCAGTTGCCCGAGGTCAGCCAACCGCCCCCGGCTCGTGGTGCGGCGGCCCGCAGCGCTGCGCGGATCAATAACAGCTACGCGACGGCCTTGCAGCAGGCCATCGAGACCAGCCTGTGCCGTTCGCCCTTGACCCGGCCCGGCAGTTTTCGTGCGCTGGTGCAGGTGTGGGTCAACCGCGACGGCAGGATCGAACACAGCCGGCTGGTCAGCTCCACCGGCGATGAACAACGCGATGAAGCACTGGTTCGCGGCCTCGGCGCTGCGCGGGTGGAACGCCCGGCGCCGAGTTCACTGCGCCAACCACTGACTTTGCTCTTGATGCCCGACACCACAGGAACACGCATGGAATGCACAGCCGTAAAAGGAGCCTCGGGCGGATGAAAAATACCGGGCACAGTACGATGGTCAGCTTGTTCCTGGCGTCCTACGAAGACTTCAAGGTGCGCTTGCGCAAGCGCTTGGGCTCGGAAGACCTGGCCAACGACGTCCTGCACGAAACCTACCTGCGGGTCGACCGCATGGAAGTGCCGCCGAACCTGGCGCAACCCAATGCCTACCTGTACCGCATGGCCCTGAACATCGCCGCCGACCGCCGCCAGGCCGACGCCCGCTTGCTCACCGGCAGCGAGGTGGAAGAATTGCTGCAAAGCGCCGACGAAGCCCAGGACCCGTCGCGGGTGGTGGGTGGCCAGCGAGAAATCCAGTCCCTGGTCAAAGCCCTGTATGAACTGCCCGCGCGCCGCCGCAAGATCCTGATCGCCGCCCGCCTGGAAGAAGCGCCGCACCTGGAAATCTCCCAGCGCTTCGGCATCTCCACGCGCATGGTGGAGAAAGAAATCAAGGCCGCCCTGGGGCATTGCGCCAAGCGTCTGGAAAGAAAAGTGATCCAGCGGTTCGGTCCCGGCGCCGGAAAACCGTCTTAGTGTTGAGTCCCTGATAAAACCGTGAGTATGTGCGCGCTTGAACATTTTTAGCCTCTCCCTCGCCCGGCCGTCCGCCGCCAGCCCCTTGCACGATGAAGCTCGCGATTGGCTGCTCCTGCTGACCTCGGGCCGCGCCACCGTGGCCGATGCCAAGGCCCTCAAAGCCTGGTGCGACCAGAGCACTGAGCATGCCCAGGCGTTTGAACAGGCCAAAGGGTTGTGGCAGCAATTGGCACCGGCGCTGGAGCAAACGTCTGCGCCGCGTCAGTTCGGGCGTCGCGCATTCCTCGGTGCTGCGATTGCCGCGTCGGCGGCGGTGGTAATGGTGCGCGTCGGTGTGCCAGGCGGTTTTTCCGGGCTCACGGCGGACTATCGCACCGAGGTCGGCGAGCAGCGCCAAGTGTTGTTGAGCGACGGCGTGAGCCTGGAACTCAACACGCAGACACGCATCAGCCGGGTGGGGCAGGGGATTGAACTGCTCGAAGGCGAGGTCGAGGTCGTCGCCCATATTGCGCAACCGCTCAAGGTCCAGGCCGGGGAAGGCTGGGTGAGTGCGGCGCAGGCGCGGTTCAATGTGCGGCATACCGATCACCGGGTGTGCGTCACCTGCATCGAAGGATCGCTGTCGGTGGACGTTGGCGGCAACAGTCTGAGTTTGGGCAGTGGTCGGCAAATAAGCTATGACGCTGCCGGGGTCAGTGCCGTGACGACGGTGGACACGCAGGCGGTGGTGGCCTGGCGTGAGCAGGTGTTGGTATTCGATAACGCGACGCTGGCGACGGTGGTGGATGAAATCAACCGCTATCGGCCGGGGATGCTGGTGCTGCTCAATAAAGAACTGGGACGACGGCGGGTGCAGGCGCGGTTCAGTCTGCAGCAGTTGGCGGGTGTGGCGCTGTTGATTCGGGATGCGTATGGGGCCAAGTGTACGGAGTTGCCTGGGGGCGTTGTGTTGTTGAGTTAGGCCAGGTCTCTGCAGTTGAGCCCAGCCCAAATGTGGGAGGGGCGGTGCGACGATAGCAGTGGGTCAGTCAAAGTTGCATCAACTGGAGAGTGTCAGATTTTTTGTGTTCGGGCCGGTTACGGCCTGCCGTCAGGCAGGCCATCTTTACCAGGTCGGCCTGATAAATCGATCTCCGTACAGAATCGCAAATTGATTCATTGCGTTCTTCCAATCATGAGCTGCACTGCCCCAGTTCGCGGTGATATTTCGTAATGCCAGCCAGATTAGTTTTGTCGCGGCCTCATCCGTTGGGAAGTGGCCTCGCGTCTTGATGACCTTGCGCAACTGGGCATTGATACTCTCGATGGCATTGGTTGTGTAGATCACTTTGCGTATCGCCGGGGGAAACACGAAGAACGGGATAACTCGATCCCAAGCACGTTTCCAAGCTGATACGACTGTCGGATATTGCTTACCCCAAGGCCCGGCTTCGAAAGCCAGTAGCGCTTGTTCTGCGGCGTCAGCATTGAGTGCTTGATAGATCGGTTTCAGTGCCTTGGCCAGCTCACGGCGCTTATCCCACGGGGCGTAATCGAGGCTGTTACGGATCAGGTGGACGATGCAGGTCTGCAACGTCGTCTCAGGAAACACAGCACTCAGCGCTTCGGGCATGCCTTTGAGACCGTCAGTTACGGCGATCAAGACGTCTTCGACGCCTCGGGTTTTCAGGTCGTTAAAGACCTTCATCCAAAATTTGGCGCCTTCGGTTGTTTCAATCCAAATGCCCAGAATATCTCGCGTTCCGTCCGGCAATACTCCCAGTGCCAAGTAGATCGCTTTGTTGCGAACCAAGCCTTCGTCGCGAATTTTGACTCGCAATGCATCGAAGAAAATTACCGGGTACATCGGTTCAAGCGGTCGCTGTTGCCAGGCGGTAACCTCCTCCAACACTGCGTCAGTGACGGAGCTGATGAAATCGTGAGAGACGTCTGTTCCGTACTGTTCAGAGAGAAACGCCCGGATTTCGCGAACCGTCATGCCTCGGGCATACATCGCGATAATCTTGTCATCGAAGCCGGTAAAACGCCGTTCGTGTTTGGGGATCAGAATCGGAGCAAAGCTTCCATCACGGTCTCTGGGAATGTCCAAACGCAGCGGACCGTCATCGGTTAGCACCGTTTTTCCGCTCTTGCCGTTGCGCTGGTTACTCGACTCCTCAGGGCGCTCCGCGCCCTGAGGATAGCCAAGGTGGTGGCCCAACTCGGCACCAAGAGCTCGCTCGATCAGCGCCTTTTTGAACGCCATCGAGGCATCCTGAATGGCTTCGGCACTCATCGGGCCGCTGACGAACTGGTCGATCAGCTCTTGGGGAATGGATGGAAGGTCTCGCGGGGCCTCACGGGCCGGTTTCTTTTTGGTCGGCATACATGCACCTCTATCAACATGTTATGCCCGAACACAAAATTTATGACAGTCCCTCAACTGACACTCCCTCATCGAGGCATGCGTATCTACACATCTTTCAATGGATGGTGAATCTATGGCAAATAGGCTGTTGTGGTGAGCGGGCTTGTCCCGCGCTGGGCTGCGAAGCGGCCCCAAACTTTCACCTCGATTGATTCTGGCACGCTGCGGTGACCTTTTAGGGCTGCTGCGCAGCCCAGCGCGGGACAAGCCCGCTCACCACAGAGTTGTGTAGATACCCATGCTCATCGGGACAAGGGGAATCGTCGCACCGCCCCTCCCACATTTGGATCTCCATACATCAGACAGATGTCAGCCAGCATCGGCGCTGGCTTTTGATCTCAGTCGCCCCCCACCCGCAAAGGCCCCAGCACCTGCCGATACCGCTCCACCCCCTGCGCCGTCTGCCTGACCAACCGAATCTCCAACCCCAGCGGATCCGCCCGCCGATTCCCACTCAACTGGCGCCAGCCTTTGTCCGCCTCCCACACCCGCACCTGCAAATCGCTGACCCCGGTCAACACCACGACCCCATCCTTGGCCGCCGGTAACGGAAACCGATCCCGCGCCGGCGCGGCGGCGCGATACAGGCTGTCGCCCTTGAGCCACCAGCGCACCCGCTGCAAGCCATCGCCTGCCACGGGGGCACTGCGGATCACGTCCAACTGAAACCCTTTGCTGTCGGAGCTGCGAACGGAAACGCCAGCCAACCCATCGGCGCCGTCTTTCGGCATAGTCAGTTCCACACTGGCCCTGAGGCTGATGTCCCGTTGCAGTTGGTTCAGTACGCGCAACATGGCCTCAGTCTGTTCCGTGCTCGCCTGCAGGTGATGATCGGCACGGGTCACGCTGTCCAACCCGCGCCAGGCGATCAGGCTGACTACCGCCATGAGCATGATCGCGACCATCACTTCGATCAGCGTAAAACCTTGTTCAGCGCGCTTCATGGCAGGCTCACCACACGCATCAAACCGGCGGCATCCCGTTGCAGGCTGAGGCTGTGTTGCCCGTCGGACAGCACCACGCGCACGGGAGGGGTGATCCACTCGGCATCGAGTACCAGGGTCTGCCTGGGTTCGATGTTGATCTGCATCGACGGGCTCTCCCATAGACGTGGGCGCAATTGGGCATCGCCCTTGAACGCCTCCATGCCCATTCCGTCCTCACTGCGACGATTGAAGCGAAACCCCTTGGCATCGGCGCGCCAGGTAATCGGGCGGCCGTCGGCGCGGGCTTCGGCCTGGGCCACTTGCAACAGCTGGCTCAGGCGCTCGGCGTCTTTGCGCAGCAGGTGCAGCGGGTCGGGCTTGATGCTCAGGCTGATGGCGGCACTGGCAATGCCGATGATCACCAGCACGACCATCAGCTCGATCAGGGTGAAGCCGTGTTGTTTCATCGCGGGGCACCTGCTGAACTGGCGAGGTTGTGAAATAAAAACGTGCGAATTGGCCTGTACGCTGGAGACTCGGACAAACAGGAGGTCCCACCCATGGCTTTTTCCCTGCGATTTTCCCCCGCCCAGGGCGTGCAGATCGGCGCGCTGCTGGCGGCCTTGGCCGGCGGGGTAGTGTGGACGCCACTGTTACTCACCTCCGCGCAATCCCATACGCCCCAGGCCACCCCGCAGGCCCTGGCTGCGCGCAGTGATAACCCGGCGCTGCAATGGTTTTCCAATACGCCGACGGCGTTGCAGGTCAAGGTCACTGGCGTGCTCGCCGGCGCGCGCGGTGCGGTGGCGATCCTCAGCCTCAACGACGGCCCGCCGCGCAGCTTTCTATTGGGTGAGCGCCTGAGCCCCGGCGTGCGGCTGACGGCCATCGAAGGCGATGGTGTGGAGATTGAACGGGGCGGCGAGAAACTGCGCGTCAACCTCGACAAGCTGCCGGACGCTCCCGCATTGCCGCGCCTCACTCGGCCATGACCTGAGTGGCAAGGCGCGCCAGGGGCGGCGCTTCGCGACTGGCGTCGAGCACCAGGACGGTGATCTTAAACAGCGGGCCATCGGCGCTGACGGTCTGCTCGCAGCGCAGTTTCAGGCGGCCCTGGTCGCACTCGATGGTCTGCTTGCCGCTGCGCAGACTGCCCTCCAACCGGGCTTCCGCCAGGCGACTTTGCGCCGCCAGCAGCGCCATCGACTTGTCCCGCAACAGCCCGTTGCTCTGGGTCATCAACCCGGCCACACGCACAGCGGCGGCCATGGCCACGGCAATGATCGCCAGCGCCACCAGCACTTCAATCAGGGTAAATCCTCGCTCGTTGCGATGGCCGTACATGGCGCTCTCAAAGCCTGGAAACAGGCCCGCAGACTAGCGCCGCGAGTTGACCGATTGGCGACCGAACCTCCCGAGGATTTTCAATACGACTGACATGTGTTCTTGCAACACTGCGCCACGAAATGCACTCACCCAAGGAATGTCGAGATGGATATCGCGCGCCTAACGTCCCCATTGCCAGGCCCTCGCGGCCAGCGTGGCTTTACCTTGATCGAGATCATGGTGGTGGTGGTCATCCTCGGGATCCTGGCGGCGATGGTGGTGCCCAAGGTGCTTGACCGGCCGGACCAGGCGCGGGCCACGGCGGCCAGGCAAGACATCGGCGGCTTGATGCAGGCGCTGAAACTCTACCGCCTCGACCACGGCACCTACCCGAACATGAACCAGGGCCTGAAAGTGCTGGTGGAGCGCCCGGCGGATGCCAAGAACACCAGCTGGCGCGCCTACCTCGACCGTTTGCCGAATGACCCGTGGGGCCACCCGTACCACTACCTCAATCCGGGCGCCAACGGCGAAGTCGATGTGTTTTCCCTCGGCGCCGATGGCCAGCCGGATGGCGATGGTGTGAATGCCGATATTGGCTCCTGGCAGTTGTAAGGCGCGCCATGAAACGGTATTCGCCCCCAGTGGTGAAGCAGCGCGGCATGGCGATTATCAGCGCGCTGCTGATCGCCGCCGTGGTGGCGGTGATCGCCGGAGCCATGCTCACGCGCCAGAGCGTGTTTACCCGCAGCCTGGAAGCCGAGCAGATGCGCATCCAGGGCCAGTGGCTGTTGCAAGGCGGCCTTGAGCGCAGCCGGCAGATGCTGTGGGAAGCGCGCCAGAAAGACGTGCTGACCCGCCTGGACCAGCCGTGGGCCAGTGCCCAGGGCGGTGCGTTCGAAGGCCGGGTTGAAGACGAGCAGGGCAAGTTCAACCTGCGCAACCTGGTCAATCGTCAGCGGGTGGATGTCGAGCAAGTGCAGAGCTTCGAACGCCTGTGCCGCCTGATCGGCGTTGACCCGGCCGTGAGCCGGCGCATCAGCCAGCGCGTGATCGCGTCCTATGAGCAACTCGACACGCCCGCCAGATACCCGATGCTGCGCAGCCTGGATGACTTGAGTGGTATCGAAGGCCTCGACCCCGAGGTCGTGCAGCGCCTGCAGACCTATATCAGCGTGCTGCCCGACGTCACCTGGGTCAACGGCAACACCGCCCGCGCCGAAGTGCTCAGCGCCGTGGTGCCGCAACTGAGCCTGTCCCAGGCCCAGGCGCTGGTGGCTGAACGTGACGGCGGGCACTGGTTTATCAACCGGGGGGATTTCGTCAACCGTCTGCACTTGCCGCAGGTGGCGGTGGACACGGTGCAGGTGGGCATCACCAGCGAGTGGTTTCGCCTGCAGGGCCAGGCGCGGCAGGCGCAACGGCGGGTGACCCTTGATGCGCTGCTGCACCGTCCGGAGAGTCGCCGGCCCCAGGTGATCTGGTCGCGGGTGGGCGTATGAAACGCTTGCGCATTGCCTTGCCGCCGCTGGCTGAATTGAGGGTCGACAGTCGGGTGAAATGGGCCTGGCTGGAGGGTGGCGCGGTGGTCCGCGAAGGTCATGAAAGCCTGGCGCAATTGGGCAAGGGCCGCCACGCGGTGGACTGTTTTCTGCACCCCCGCGACAGCCTGCTGACGAGCCTTGAATTGCCGCCATTGCCCGCCGCCAAAACCCAGGCCGCCGTGGCCTGCGCGGCCCAGGCGTTGATCCTCGGCCCGGTGGAGCAGATGCACGTGGCCCACGGCCCCCGGGAAAGCGACGGCCGTGTGCAGGTTGGCTGGGTGCCCAAGGCCGGGCTGGAGCGGCTCGGTCAGGTCCTGGCGCTGGCGCAACTCAAACTGCGCGGGCTGTACCCGGCGCCCTACGCTTTGCCCGTGGGCGCAGCGGCGCTGGACGAAGGCTGTTTGTTGACTCGCGACAGCCTGCAACAAGCGGCGGTGCACCCGCTGGGGTTGCAGGCCCTCGATATGCCGCTGGTGGACGCTGCGCAACGTTGGGCCGGTGCCGTGCCCGCCTGGGGTTTGCACGCACGCCTGCGCGAAGGCTCCAAGGGTGGCTGGGGCCGGGCGCTGGCCTGTGTCGCGCTGGCTGCGCTGGTCTGGACGGTTGGCCTCAATCTGTATGCCGCCCGTCAGGCGGACGAAGGCTTGCGGCTCAAAGCGTTGATGAGTCAGCAGGTACGCCAGGCGTTTCCCGAGTTGCCGGTGGTGCTCAATCCGTTGCAGCAGGCCCGCCAGCAACTGACGGCACGCCAGACCGGCGCCGCCGCCGATCCCGGCCAACGCTTTCCCAGCCTGCTGCAACTGGTGGGCAGCCAGTTGCCGTTCATGGTGGGCAGCGTCGACACCCTGACCTTCGAACACGGACGCTTGCAACTGGCGTTGCTGGCCGACAGCCGTAGCCCGGCCGCCGAGGGCGAGTGGCAGGCGGCCTTGGCGCAGGCAGGGTTTGCCGCCACGCGGGACGACCATGGCTGGAGCATTGCCCCTGCGCAGGTCGCAGAAAAACCGGGAGCCGGCGATGAATAAATGGCGCCGCATGCGCGGCCAGACCCAGGTGTTCTGGAACGGCCTGGCCCTGCGTGAAAAACGCATGCTGGTGGGCGTCGGCCTGGTGCTGGCGAGCCTGTTGACCTGGCTGGTGCTGGTCCAGCCCGCGTTGAAGAAGATCGACTATTGGCAAGCCGAAACCCCCAAGCTGCGCGCCCAGGCCGCCGCCTTGCAGGTGCTGTTGCAGGATGTCACCGCGCCTCGGCCCGCCGACGAGGCGGCGCTGCGCCAGGCCCTGGACAGCGCCGGTCTGCAAGGCCATTACCAGTTGCAGGCGCTGGACGCCGGCGGTTGGCGCCTGACCTTCGACAACGCTCCGGCCGACGCCGTGGTGGGCTGGTTGCTGGGCAATCCCCGTTCATTTTCTCTGGAAGTGTCCGAGGCGCGTTTGCAACGTGCCCCGGACGCCGTCGACACCTCGGCCGGCACTGTGTCCGGGACCGTTCGCATGGATCAGGCGCTTGGCGCTAAGGAAGCTTCATGAAGTGGTCAGTCCCCCCTTTTCGTATGGCCGCGCCACTGCTGTTGCTGGCGCTCAGTGCATGCAGCAGCCAGGAGGCAGCCAAGCCGTTGCTGGTGGACAGCGAACTCGGCCAGCCGTTGGCCGACACGCGCCGCAGCGGCGATAGCGTGCTGGATCGCCAGCGCGAACTTGTCCCCAAGCCCGCCGTGCAGCATCGGGTGACCAACAGCGCCCGTGGCCAGGCCCCGGCGACGGTCAAGGCGCGTAACCCGTTGGGCGACCAACCGGTGCAACTCAACTTCGTCGACGCCGATATCCAGGCGGTGGTGCGCGCACTGTCCCGTGCCACCGGCCAGCAATTTCTGGTGGACCCGCGTGTGAAGGGCAACCTGACCCTGGTCAGCGAAGGCCAGGTCCCCGCGCATCAGGCCTACGACATGCTGCTGGCCGCGTTGCGCATGCAGGGCTTTAGCGTGGTGGATGTAGGCGGCGTGGCCCAGGTGGTGCCGGAGGCCGATGCCAAGTTGCTCGGCGGGCCGATCTACAGCGCTGGCAGCAGTGGCATGCAGACCCGCACCTTCCGCCTGCAATACGAAAACGCGGTGAACCTGATCCCGGTGCTGCGCCCCATTGTGTCGCCGAACAACCCGATCAACGCTTACCCCGGCAACAACAGCATCGTCATCACCGACTATGCGGAAAACCTGGCGCGGGTTGCACAGATCATCAGTGGCATCGACACCCCCAGCGCCATCGACACCGACGTGGTGCAGATCCAGAACGGCATTGCTGTCGACATCGCCGCCATGGTCGCCGAACTGCTCGAAACCCAGGGCGCCGACCAGACCCAGAAGATCAATGTGATCGGCGATCCGCGTTCCAACTCGATCATCATTCGCTCCGGCAGCCCCGAGCGCACCGAGCTGGCGCGCAACCTGATCTACAAGCTCGACAACGCCCAGAGTAACCCCAGCAATATGCACGTGGTGTACTTGCGCAACGCCCAGGCGGGCAAGCTGGCCCAGTCGCTGCGCGGGTTATTGACCGGCGAGAGCGATTCCGGCGTCAGCGACGAGGCGCGCGGCAAACTCAGTGCCATGGGCGGCAACGGCCAGACCACCACCCCGGCCAGCAACGCGCAGAACAGCAGCGGCACGCCCACCGGTAGCGGCGTGCAATCGAGCTATGGCCAGGACCCCCAAGCTACCGGCAGCCCGTCCAAGGACCAGGACACCGCGTTCAGCGCCGGCGGCGTGACCATCCAGGCCGACGCCACCACTAACACCTTGTTGATCTCCGCGCCGGACCCGCTGTACCGCAACCTGCGCGAAGTGATCGACATGCTCGACCAGCGCCGCGCCCAGGTGGTGATCGAAAGCCTGATCGTGGAAGTGGGTGAGGACGACGCTACCGAGTTCGGCGTGCAATGGCAGGCCGGCAACCTGGCAGGCAGCGGCGGGTTTGGTGGGGTCAACCTCGGCGGCAGCGGCTTGAACGGCACACCCGCCAGTCCCACCAGCATTGATGTATTGCCCAAGGGCCTGAACATCGGCCTGGTCAACGGCACCGTGGATATTCCAGGGATCGGCAAGGTGCTCGACCTCAAGGTGCTGGCCCGCGCCTTGAAGAGCAAGGGCGGCACCAACGTGCTGTCCACGCCCAACCTGCTGACCCTGGACAACGAAGCGGCGAGCATTTTTGTGGGGCAGACGATTCCGTTTGTCACCGGCAGCTATGTCACCGGCGGCGGGGGCACCAGCAACAACCCGTTCCAGACCGTGCAGCGTGAAGAAGTGGGGCTCAAGTTGAACGTGCGCCCGCAGATTTCCGAGGGCGGCACGGTGAAGCTGGATATCTATCAGGAAGTCAGCAGCGTGGATTCCCGGGCGTCGGTGGCCGCGGGGACGGTGACTAACAAGCGGGCGATTGATACCAGCATTCTGTTGGATGACGGGCAGATCATGGTGCTGGGTGGCTTGCTGCAGGATGGTTATAGCCAGAGCAATGACGCAGTGCCGTGGCTGTCGAGCATTCCGGGGCTGGGGGCGTTGTTTCGCAATGAGAAGCGCAGTGTGAGCAAGACCAACCTGATGGTGTTCTTGCGGCCTTACATCATCCGTGACAGTGGGGCGGGGCGGGCGATTACGTTGAATCGCTATGACTATATGCGCCGGGCTCAAGGTGGCTTGCAGCCGGAGCATAGTTGGGCGATGCCGGATGTGCAGGCGCCGCAGTTGCCTTCGGTGGAGAAGGCGATTCCGGCAGGGACACGGCCATGAGCCTGCTGTACACAGAACTAAATGTGGGAGGGGGCTTGCCCCCGATGGCGGTGGGTCAGTTAAAAATTTGCCAACTGACACTCCCTCATCGGGGGCAAGCCCCCTCCCACATTTTGACCGCATTTTACTGGGGGAGGCTGGTATGAGCCTGCTGCCCTACGCCTGGGCCAAATCCCAGCGCATCCTGTTGCGCCCCGGCGACGAAGGCATGCTGCTCACCGTCTGCCCTTCAACCCCCGGCTGGTCCATCAGTGAAGTCCAGCGCCAGTTTGGCGAGTCGCCGATTGAGCAGGTACGCGACGACGAACTCGACGGCCTGCTCGCCAGCGCTTATGCCGACACGGGCAGCGCCGCCGCTGTGGTCGGTGCTGCCGAGAACGAGGTGGACCTCGACCGTCTGATGCAGGACATGCCCGAAATCACCGATCTGCTCGACACCCAGGACGGTGCGCCGGTGATCCGCATGATCAACGCCTTGCTCACCCAGGCCGCCCGCGATGAGGCCAGTGATATCCACATCGAACCCTACGAAACCCATTCCGTGGTGCGCTATCGCGTCGACGGCACGCTGCGCGATGTGGTGTCGCCGCGCAAAGCGCTGCACGGTGCGTTGGTGTCGCGGATCAAGATCATGGCCCAGCTCGATATCGCCGAAAAACGCCTGCCCCAGGATGGGCGTATCGCCTTGCGGGTGGCCGGGCGGCCGATTGATATTCGGGTGTCGACGGTGCCCACCGGGCATGGCGAGCGGGTGGTGATGCGCCTGCTCGACAAGCAGGCCGGGCGTTTGCAGTTGGAAACCCTGGGCATGGAAGCGCAGTTGCTGGCGCGCCTCGATACGTTGATCCGCCAGCCCCACGGCATCGTGCTGGTCACCGGGCCCACTGGCAGTGGCAAGACCACCAGCCTCTACGCGGCGTTGGCGCGGCTGGATGCGAGCACCAGCAATATCCTCACCGTTGAAGACCCGGTGGAATATGACTTGCCGGGCATCAGCCAGATCCAGGTCAACGCCAAGATCGACATGACCTTCGCGCTGGCATTGCGGGCGATCCTGCGCCAGGACCCGGACATCATCATGATCGGTGAAATCCGCGACCTGGAAACCGCGCAGATCGCCGTGCAGGCCTCGCTCACCGGGCACTTGGTGCTGGCCACCTTGCACACCAATGACGCGGTGTCGGCGGTCAATCGCTTGATCGATATGGGGGTCGAGCCGTTTCTGTTGGCATCGTCATTGCTGGGAGTATTGGCCCAACGGTTGGTGCGGCGCCTGTGCCCCCATTGCAAGCAGGAAGACCCGGCCTCGCCGGGCACCTGGCGTCCGGTGGGATGTTCACATTGCAACCAGGTCGGTTACAGCGGCCGCACCGGTATCCATGAGTTGTTTTGCGTAGACGACGATGTGCGCAGCCTGATCCACCAGGGCGCCGGCGAGCAGGATTTGCGCCTCGCCGCGCGCCGGGCCGGGATGTTCAGCATGCGTGAGGACGGTGAGCGCTGGGTACGCAGCGGCGCCACCGCCCCCGAAGAAATCCTGCGCGTGACACGGGACGCCTGATGAATCGCTATCGCTATGAAGCCGCCGACGCCAACGGCAACGTCGAGGCCGGGCACCTGGAGGCCGACAGCCAGAGCGGGGCGTTTGCCGTACTGCGCAGCCGTGGCCTGACCGCGCTGTTGGTGCAGGTCGAAGGCCATCAGCAAACCACCGCCGGCAGCAGCCTGTTCGCCGCCAAGCTGTCGGACAACGACCTGGCCTGGGCCACGCGGCAACTGGCGAGCCTGCTCGGCGCCAGCCTGCCGCTGGAGGCGGCGCTGAGTGCCACGGTGGAGCAGGCCGAGAAAAAGCACATCGCCCAGACGTTGGCGGCCGTGCGTGGCGACGTGCGCGGCGGCATGCGCCTGGCGGATGCGCTGGCGGCGCGGCCACGGGATTTCCCGTCGATCTACCGCGCCTTGATCGCGGCGGGGGAGGAATCCGGTGACCTCGCCCAGGTGATGGAGCGCCTGGCCGACTACATCGAGGAACGCAACAACCTGCGCGGCAAGATCCTCACTGCATTTATCTACCCCGGTGTGGTGGGGCTGGTGTCCATCGGCATTGTGATTTTTTTGCTGAGTTACGTGGTGCCCCAGGTGGTCAGCGCGTTTTCCCAGGCGCGCCAGGACCTGCCGGGCCTGACCCTGGCGATGCTCAACGCCAGCGACTTTATCCGCGCCTGGGGCTGGCTGTGTTTTGCCGGGATCGTCGGCGGTTTCTGGAGCTGGCGCCTGTACCTGCGCAACCCGGTGGCGCGCTTGAATTGGCACAGCCGCGTGCTGCGCCTGCCGCTGATCGGGCGCTTTGTGCTGGGCCTGAACACGGCACGGTTTGCCTCGACCCTGGCAATCCTCGGCGGTGCCGGCGTGCCGTTGTTGCGGGCGCTGGAGGCGGCGCGGCAGACCTTGTCCAACGAGCGCCTGAGCCAGTGCGTCAACGATGCCACCGCCAAGGTGCGTGAAGGCGTCAACCTGGCGCCGGCGCTGGCTGTGGAGAAAGTCTTTCCGCCGGTGCTGATCCACCTGATCGCCAGCGGCGAAAAAACCGGCTCGCTGCCGCCGATGCTGGAGCGTGCGGCGCAAACCCTGTCGCGGGATATCGAACGGCGCGCCATGGGCATGACCGCGTTGCTGGAGCCGCTGATGATCGTGGTCATGGGCGCCGTGGTGCTGGTGATTGTGATGGCGGTGCTGTTGCCGATCATCGAGATCAACCAACTCGTCACCTGACGACACGCTGTAAAAAATGTGGGAGGGGGGCTTTGGTGAAAACATAACCTTAGCAAACGAGGCTCTTGTGGTGAGCGGGGCAAGCCCGCTCACCACAGAAGCCCCCTCCCACATTGGACCTTTTCTGTTCAGTTGATTTTTGGGCCGGGCCAATATCGCCAGACCCCAACCTCGGGTTCCTCATTCCGTCATATCCACGCCCCTTGTCACAGCCCGCGCCGCCTTGACGAAACCCACGCTGAAACCTCGCTGTCATCTGCCGCCAAACCGCTCAAAACCATGACCAAAACACCCGAGAATCTTTTTAAAATCAAGTGCTTCCTCCCGAGGTTTTTTCCTACATCTGTCATCGGAAACTGCGACTTTCTCTCCATGGTTTTCACCCCCCGGCCACCCCCGCATCACGGCCTTGGGACCGAAGCCATGGCGTCATGCAAGAGCCATCTACCCCAAACGTACAAACACGACGAAAGGAGATTCTTCATGTTTAAGCGCAACGTTCTCGCGGTATCCATGACCCTCGCTGCACTGTGCTCGGCCCAGGCTGCAATGGCTGACATCAACGGCGGCGGCGCAACCCTGCCACAGCCGCTTTACCAGACCTCCGGCGTCCTCACCACTGGCTTCGCCGCCTACATCGGCGTGGGCAGCGGCAACGGCAAGTCGGCGTTCCTGAACAACGACTACACCAAGTTCGTGGCTGGCGTGACCAACAAGAACGTGCACTGGGCAGGCAGCGATTCCAAGCTGACCGCGGCCGAACTGTTGGCTTACAAAACCAACAAGCAACCGACCTGGGGCAAATTGATCCAGGCGCCTTCGGTGGCCACTTCGGTTGCCATTCCGTTCAACAAGGCCGGTGCCAACGCGGTTGATCTGAGCGTGAACCAGCTGTGCGGCGTGTTTTCGGGCCGCTTGACCGACTGGAGCCAGATCACGGGTTCGGGTCGCACCGGCGCGATCAAAGTGATCTACCGCAGCGAGTCCAGCGGTACCACCGAGCTGTTCACCCGCTTCCTCAACGCCAAGTGCGCTGAGACGCAGCCGTTCGCCGTGACCACCACCTTTTCGTCCAGCTACGGTGCAGGCTTGCCTGCTGGCGCAGTGGCAGCCACCGGCAGCCAAGGCGTAATGACCGCGCTGAACGCGCAAGATGGCGCGATCACCTACATGAGCCCGGACTACGCGGCGACCACCCTGGCCGGTCTGGATGACGCCACCAAAGTTGCCAAAGTGGGCGGTGTTTCGCCTGCGCCTGCCAACGTTTCCACCGCCATCAGCCAGATCCCTGCGCCAACCGAAGCCCGTGCTGATGGTTCGTTCATCGACGCGACCAACCAGGACAACTGGGTACCGGTCTTCGCGGCTACCGCCAGCGGCCCGGCGACTTTCGCTTACCCGTCCAGCGGCTACCCGATCCTGGGCTTCACTAACGTGATCTTCAGCCAGTGCTACGCCGACGCCACCCAGACCACCCAGGTCCGTGCGTTCTTCAACCGCCACTACGGCAACCTGATCAACAACGACACCGCCATCAACAACAACCGCTTCGTGCCGTTGCCAGCCAACTGGAAAAAAGCCGTGCGTGACACCTTCGCCACCGCTTCCAGCGCTCAAGGCATCGGTAACACCAGCGTCTGCAACGCCATCGGTCGTCCGCTGTAACCCAGGCTTTCAACGACCCGCAACACCGATCAGCAACGGCCCGTGCCGTTGCTGATTTTTTTGCGTTAGCAGCCCTTTATGAACTTTGCATGACAGAAGTTCAGTCCCGCCCCTCGCCAACCGCCTAACCCTCATACGTGAGCCTGTCTTGCGCCTGGCGATTACAAAGAAGGAAGATTCCCGATGGTCCGCTGCACACCCACGCTCAAGCTGAATGCCCAGGGCTCGCACGCCCAGACTGTGTTGCGCCTCAAGCCTCTGGCCCAGGTCATTGCCTTGTTGGTGGTGGCGGGCAATGCCCATGCGGCGACGGCGTTCAGCCCGGCCTGGTTCGCGGCCAAGGGGGCGACCCAGGCGACGACGGCGGCGCGGATCAATGCGGGGCAGATGCCGTCGGTACCGACGCTGAACCAGCAGGCACGGGTCAACCAGCAGTTGGCGCGCTCCATCAGCACGCTCAACACCACGGTCGCGGCTATTGCGGCGCAACAGGCGGCGCAGGCGGCGGGTCGGCAGGCGGCGTTCGGTCAGGTTTCGACGATTCCCGATGGCCTCGGCAAGGGCGGCCTGCAGGTGGATAACAGCCTGACCCAGGGCTGGACCAACGCCAAGGCACCGACCCAGACCCAGGCGGGCGGCAAGACCACGGTGAGCATTGAGCAGACCGCCGACAAGGCGATCCTCAATTGGGAGACCTTCAACGTCGGGCGCAACACCACCGTGGATTTCCAGCAGCAGTCGACCTGGGCGGTGCTCAACCGCGTCAATGATCCTGATTCACGGCCCAGCGAGATCCAGGGCCAGATCAAGGGCGCCGGCACGGTGATGATCATGAACCGTAACGGCGTGGTCTTCAGCGGCACCAGCCAGGTCAATGTGCGCAACCTGGTGGCGGCGGCCGCGACGATCACCGATGACCAGTTCACCCAGCGCGGCCTCTATGTCGACACCAATGGCACACAACCGACGTTCACCGATGCGGCGGGCAAGGTCGAGGTACAGCGCGGTGCGTTGATCCAGACCCACAACGCCGCCACCTCCACCGACGCGGGCGGCTATGCCTTGCTGCTCGGCAGCGAAGTGGAAAACGCCGGCACGATCATCACCGCCAAGGGCCAGACCACCCTGGCCGCCGGCGACAGTTTCTACATCCGCAAAGGCGTGGGCACGGCGGGTAACGAGCGTTCCACCACCCGTGGCAACGAAGTCGCCGCCAGCCTGAAAACCGGCAGCACGGCGGGAACGGTGATCAACAACGGCCTGATCATGGCCGCCACTGGCGACGTCACCCTGACCGGGCACAATGTGCAGCAAAACGGCGTGGCCCTGGCCAGCACCTCGGTGGACACCCGTGGCTCCATTCACTTGCTCAATTCGGCCAGCGACACCACGGGCAGCATCACCCTGGGCGAGGGCAGCACCACTGCGATCCTGCTGGACGCCAGCGGCAGCACCGCCCTCAACAGCCAGAAAGACAACGGCCTGATCAAGCTCGACGGTACGCCCGCCAACCTGATCGGTGGGCAGTTCAACCACCTCAGCGCCGTGGCCGACCGCACTGACCAGTCGCGGATCGAGATCGTCAGCGGCGGCACCGTGGACTTCCAGAAAGGCTCGATCACCCTCGCCACCGGCGGCCAGGTGGCGGTCAGCGCGGGCCAGCGCAGCCTGGTGCGCGATGACGCGATGATCGACGTGTCAGGCGCCGTGGGCGTCAAGGTGTCGATGGAAGCCAATAACATCAAGATCAATGTGCAGGGCAACGAGCAGCGGGATGCGCCGGTCAACCGCGACAATGGGCAACTGATCAACAACGACGTGTGGGTGGACTTGCGCGACCTGGTGTTTGTCCCGGCCGGTACCAATGGCTATGCCACCGACCGTTGGTACACCGCTGGCGGTCTGCTGGAAGTCGGCGGCTACCTTGGCACCCAGGGCCATTCGGTGGGTGAATGGATGGCCCAGGGCGGTACCGTGACGTTTACCGGCAAGGATGTGGTGACCCAGCAGGGCGCGCAGATCAACCTGTCGGGCGGCACCGTGGATGTGCAAGGCGGCTATATCCGGCAAACCTGGCTCAAGGGCCCGGATCGACGCTTGTACGAGTTGTCCAGGGCGCCGGGTGACATCCTTTATTCGGGTATCTACAAGGGCTATGAAGACACCAGCGTTCGCTGGGGCCAGACCGAGTACTACTACAACCCGATGATTGCTCCGCAAGGCCGTAACGAGGCCGGTTATACCGTGGGGCGTGACGCCGGCAAGCTGGTGGTGAGCACCGCCAGCGCGGTGCTGGAAGGCCAGATGATCAGCGCGGTGTTCCAGGGGGATCGCCAGACCCAGGCGCCAAACATCAACCTCGACGGTTACCAGCAATCCCAGAAGGCCATGGCCCAGCTTGCGCAGTTGATCATTGGCCAATACACGCCGATCTACAACAAGACCACCGGCACCTTGCGCTATGCCTTGGGGGCGAACGCCGACGAGGTGTCGCTCGACGGCAACCTGGCAAACATCGCCGATGGCCTGGACCTCGCCACCGCGTTGCCCCAGGAGCGCCAGGGCAAGATCCTGCTCGACAGCGGGCAGCTCAGTGGCAACCCGTTGGGCGCGATCAAGGTCGCGGCCCGGCAGCAGGTGACGGTCAATGGCGCGCTCAGCGTGGCGGATGGGGGCGACATCACCCTGTTCGGGCCGAGGGTTGATATCAACGCGAATCTGACGGCCCTGGGTGGCAGCATCAATGCCGGCAACATCCTCAGCCAGGTCAACCCACTCAAGGCCGGCGCGGTCGAAGACACGACCCTGGCCGGGGGTTCGAGTGTGAATGTCGCGGCCGGCGTCAAGCTCGATGCCCGTGGTCGCTGGAACAACCTGTTGCTTGACCCGGCCAACAGCACCGGTGTGGCGTATGTCAATGGCGGCAAGGTCTCGTTGCGCAGCTCGAACAACGTCAACCTGGCGGCGGGCAGTGAGGTGGACGTGTCTTCCGGCGCGACCCTTGGCGTAGACGGCAAGCTCATCGGCGGCAAGGGCGGCAGCGTGACGCTGGGCGCGCTCGGTGCCCTGGGCCTGGATGGCGACGTGCGCGGCTACGGCGTGAACGGCGGCGGCACCCTGGCGTTGCAGGCTCGCAAGGTGCAGATCGGCGACAGCGCGGGTGCGGTGGACAGCGACACGCTGCGACTGGCCGGCGATTTTTTCAATAAGGGGTTCTCGGCCTACGACATCACGGGCAACGAAGGGCTGATCGTCACCGACGGCACCCAAGTGGATGTCAGCGTGCCGACCTATCGCTTGGGTACGCAAGCGTCCACAGTGCCGACCGGCAGCGATGCCGCCACGGCCCTGGAGCAATGGACGCCGCCGCTGTACCAGGAGGACGCCACCAAGGGCGTGCTGACCCAGCGCCGAGGCGCCGGCTTGAGCCTCACCGCCGGCACGGTCTTCGCCGGCGCTGCGCAGATGGCGAGCACAGCCCTGACGGTGGGCCACGGCGCGGTGATCAACGTCGACCCCGGCCAAGCCATCCAGCTGCGCAGCATCGGGCAATTGACCCTGGACGGCACGCTCAATGCCTGGGGCGGCAGCGTCACCTTGGGTGGCTTGACCACTGGCGCCTCGGAGGCAGTGAACGCCAGCGGCCATGACCGCTCGATCTGGATTGGCGAACAGGCATTGATCGACGTGGCGGCGCGGGCGGCCACGGCAGTGGACTTCCGGGGGCGCACCTACGGCGTGGTACGCGACGGCGGCACGATCAACATTGGCGGCACCCTTGACCTGAACACCGGCCTGACCACGGCCAGCGACTTGTTCGTGGTGGTACGTGAGGGTGCGCGCCTGGACGCGTCCGGCACCCAGGCCTTGCTGAATGTTCCAGGGCAGGGCGCGGTGGCGGTCGCCAGCAACGGCGGCAGCATCAGCCTGGCCTCGAACAACGGCCTGTACCTGGACGGCAGCCTGGTCGCCAAAGCCGGTGGTGTTGGCGCGGCAGGCGGTAGTCTCAACCTGGTGCTGGAGAGCCCGTATTACCAGAAAGCCGGGCTCACCGACCGGGTGCTCAAGGTCCGTGACCTGGTCGTGAGCCAAGTGCATCAACCGACTGCGCTGGGCGACAGCCTGGAGTACGGGCATGGCCGCCTGGGCGTGGATCAAGTCACTGCTGGCGGCTTCGATAACCTCGCGCTGCTGAGCAATGGCCTGCTGAGCTTTGACGGCGATGTGAGCCTGGACATGGGCCAGAGCCTGCGCCTTTACAGCCGGGGTTATGGGCTCAGTGAAAACGCGGCAGGCAACTCCCGTATCAACCTCAAGGCGCCGCACCTGTTGCTGGCGGGCTACCTCGCGCCGCCCGAAACCGGCAAGGATCTGTATGTGCGTCCGGTGCCGGTGCTGCCGGCGCCGTCCCAGCGCGCAACCGAGGCGCAGTTCAATGCCGACGGCGACCTGGTGGAAGTGCGCGGCAACGTGATCTTCGGTAACCGCAGCAGTTTGTATAACGCCGACAATAGCCTGGCGAGCCTTGAGCGCCGTGGCTTTGACCACGTCAACCTGACCAGCCAGGGCGATCTGCGCTTTCTGGCCGGCGCCTCCGCAAACGACATCATCACCGGGGTCAGTACCCAGTTGCTGACCCAGGGCGACATGACCTTGCGGGCGGCGCAGGTGTACCCAAGCTCGGACGTCAGTGCCCGAGTGATCGCTGGCTACCTTGGCGAATCAACCACGCTGAATCTGGGCCTGGACTTTGATCCGTTGCGCACATTGACGATTGGCCGCGTCGGCAGCACGGACGCGCCCCTGCCGTATTCGGCATTCGGGCGTCTGCAACTGGGTGCGGCCACCGTCAAGCAAGGCGGCGTGGTGCGCGCGCCCCTGGGCTTGATCGATATCGGCAGCATGGGCAGCAGCCTGGTGCAATTGCTGCCGGGCAGCGTCACCTCGGTGAGCGGCAAGGGGCTGGTATTGCCATATGGCGGCACGCTGGACGGGCAGGTCTACACCTACAACGGCAAGACCGTGACATTCCTCGGCCAGGGCGGGCTGGCCAATACCAACAGCGACTTGAGCGTCGGCGTCATTCTGGGCGGCCAGTCGGTTGCGGTGCAGCCGGATGCCATCCTGGACCTGTCGGGCGGTGGCGAGCTGCTCGGCGCCGGTTTTGTTTCCGGGCGCGGCGGTTCCACGGATGCGCGTTACAACCCGCTGGTGCAATTTGGCGCCAACGGCGGGTTTGTGCTGCCGGGGCTGTCCACCAACCCGATCTACGCGATTGTGCCGGGCGTGCAACCCGGCGCGGCGCCGGTGGCCGCCGAGGGCGGTGCCGTGGCGCCGCTGGTGGGCCAGCAGGTGACCATTGGCGCGGGTGTGCCGGGGTTGCCGGCGGGCACCTACACCTTGATGCCCTCGACGTATGCCTTGATGCCTGGCGCCTTTCGCGTGGAGATCAATGGCCTGGCCGGGCTCGGCAGCGACGCCGCGACCACGTTGATGCGCAATGGCTCGTGGTCGACGGCCGGGCAGCTGTCGATTGCCCACACCGGGATCCGCAACAGCATCGCCAGCCAGTTGATCCTGACCTCGGCGGACACCCTGCGCCGTTATTCCCAATACAACGAAACCAGTTACGCCCAGTTCGCCAAAGCCGACGCGGCCAGGCTGGGCGTGCCGCGCCCACTGCTGGAAGTCGACGCCAAGACCCTGAAACTGGCATTGCGCCCCGGCCAGGGCGCCGATGCATTCGCCTTCGACGGTATCGGACGTTTTGATGCCGCGACGGGCGGATATGGCGGCACGGTCGCGGTGGTGGACCCGAGTCGCCTGGGTATCGAAGTGGTCGCCGCCGACGCCTCGGCGACCGCCGGTTTTTCCGGCATTACCCTTAAAGCCGACACCCTCAATGCCATCGGTGCCTCAAGGCTGATGGTGGGTGGCTTGACTGCGGTGGAGTATGGCCAGTCGGGTAACTTCATCGGCCTGGCATCGGGTGTGAATGCCGCCAATAGCAACGTGACCCTGCGTGCGGGCGCCACGCTGGCTGCGCCCGAGGTGTTCCTGGTGAGCAACACCGGCGCCATCGTGGTCGAGCAGGGTGCTTCGATCAATACCCTGGGGCAGGGCGCCGCCAGCTACGATGCGCGCGACGGTTTTATCTACCAGGTTGCCAATATGCTCGCGGTGTCCAACGGGTTGCTCAACGTGGTCGGTGCCGTCCAGCCCGCTGGCGTGATCAGCGGGGGGATCAACGTGGGCGCCTGCGGCAGTAGCGCATGCCTGGGCCAGACCGGGTTGTATTCCGATGGCAGCATCGTGGCCCTGACCGACAGCAGCTTCCAACTCGGCGACCAGGTGCGCTATGGCACCCGTCACCTCAACCTGGGCGTGAGCACCATCAACCTGGGCAGCGTCGAAGCCCTCGCCGCCGCAGCCGCCGCGAACCGCTTGCCAGCCGGCCTGACTCTCAACCAGACGCTGCTCGACCGCCTGCTGCGCGGCGATACGCAACTGGGCGCACCGGCCCTGGAGACCTTGCAGCTGTCGGCGCGTGACGGTTTTAACTTCTACGGCAGCGCCAGCCTCGACACCTATGACCCGCTGACCGGCAAGTCGCTGCTGAGCAACCTGATGCTGTCCACCCCGGCCATGTACGGCGCCGGCGGTGCCAGCGATGTGGCGACCATTCACACCGCCAACCTGATCTGGCTGGGCGCGACCAACGCCCCCGGCGCGGTGGTGACGGGCGGCGCAGGCACCGGCAGCGGGCGCCTGGATATCAATGCCGAACGCATCGAGTTCGGCTACGGCGACTTTGGCCAACCGAGCAACGTGAAAAGCTTCGACCGCCTGGCCCTGGGCTTTGCCAACGTCAACCTCAATGCCAGCGAGCGCATCACCGCCAACCACAAGGGCAGCCTGTCGGTGTACCAGCGCCAGGGCGCCTATGACCCGGTCAGCGGCTTCCAGTACAGCGGCGGCAACCTGACCATCCGCACCCCGCTGATGACCGGTGAGGCCGGTTCGGTGAACACGATCAAGGCCGGCGGTGCGATCGATATCGGCGCTTCGGCAGGCCCCCGTGGCAGCGCCAGCGGCCAGGGCGCGACGCTGTCCCTGCAAGGCGACAGCATCCGTGTGGCCACTGCGGTGGTGTTGCCCAGCGGCAAAGTCAGCCTCAGTGCGCGGGGCGATGTGCTGTTGACCGATGACGCGCTGATCGATGTGGCCGGTCGTGGGATCACCTTCAACGACGTGACCCAATACGGTTGGGGCGGCGACGTGCTGCTCGACAGCCGCAGCGGCAATATCCTGCAGGCGGCGGGCTCGACCATCGACCTGTCCGCCAAGCACAACCAGGCCGGCAAGTTGCGTGCGGTGGCGACGGATGCGGCAGGCGGCATCGTCGATTTGCAAGGCAAGATCCTCGGCAGCAGCAGTGGTTATTACAACGCCGGTGGCACCTCGTTGCCGCAGCCGGCCGGTACCGTGGAGATCCAGGCCCAGCGCCTGGGCAGCAGCGGCGCCCTGGACCAGCAGTTTGCCGACCTCAACCAGCGCCTGAATCAGGGCGAGGTGTTCGGCGCGCGCAGCTTCCAGCTCAAGCAGGGCGACCTGACCATCGGCAACGGGCTCAAGGCCGGCACTGTCAGCGTGTCCGTGGACAACGGCAGCCTGCGCGTGACCGGGCTGGTGGACGCTAGCGGTGAGCGCGTCGGCAGCATCAACCTAGCCGGCAAAAACGGCCTGACCCTGGACAGCACCGCAGTGCTCGACGCCCACGGCAGCAAGCTGCGGGTGGACAGCTACGGCAAGATCATCGACTCGCCGAACCGCGCCATGGTGGTGCTGGGCTCCGGCAGCGGCCAACTGACCCTCGCCGATGGCGTGCGCATCGACCTGCGCCACGGCACCGGCGCGGCTGTCGGCAATGACGGACGCAATCGCGGCACTCTGGAACTGAACGCACCCCGGTTGGGGGGCAATGACGTGGCAATCGACGCCAGCGGACGCTTGACCATTCAGGGCGCGCGCTCGATCACCCTCAACGGCATGGCGACCTACGACGATGCGCCGCAGAAAAACGATCCGACCGCCAGTGGCAGGCCGTATCAGGAGATTACTCAGGATTATCTGGATAAGAAGCACAAGCTGGCCGTTGATTTCATCGATGCCGCCTTGCTCAACACACAGCTGACGCAGAACAAGCTCGCCGGCCTGAACAACGCCACCTACGCCGACGCCTTCCACCTGCGCCCCGGCGTGGAAATCGTCAGCAAGACCCCTGACGGCGACCTGGTGGTGCAGGGCGACCTGGACTTGTCCGGTTATCGCTATGCCAGCCTCAATCCCAATAGCCAGCAAGACGACAATGTCTACGGCTCCGGTGAGTCCGGCGCCCTGACCCTGCGCGCCGGCGGTGACCTGAATATCTACGGCAGCATCAACGATGGCTTCGCCAAACCGCCGCTGTCCGAGGACGACAAGGGCTGGGTGCTGCTGCCCGGTGTGGACTTCAGCGGCGGCACCATCGTGGTGCCGGGCAATGGTGTGACCCTGGCGGACGGCACGGCCTTCCCGGCGGGCAGTACGCTGAACTACGACCTGCCGATCAAGGGCCTGACGGTCGCCGCCGGCACCCGTTTGCCGGTGGCCGCGACATTGGGCCAGGACGTGGTGCTGCCGGCGGGCAGTGTATTGGCGGCCGACATACGCGATGCCGGGGGCAATCTGTTGTTCGCCGCCGGTACGTTGCTCGGTGAGGCGCAGACCCTGGTGGCGGGCACCCAGCTGGGCGCCGGGACACTGTTGACCCAAGGCACCCGCCTGCAAAACATGATCTGGCCCAAAGGCGTGCCGCTGCCGACGGTGCACGGTGCGAACCTGGCCAACAACACTGTGCTACTGAGTGGCATCAAGGACTTGCCGAAGGGCGCGCTGATCCCCGCCGGCACCGATGTGAAGTTGCCCAACGGGGCGGCCTCGGTGCAGTTGCGGGTCGGCGTGTCCGGCGACGCCGGCCAGGTGTGGGCCATCTCGCCGATGCTGGCCGAAGGCACCCAGTCGTGGTCGTTGCGCCTGGTGGCCGGTGCCGACACCGAGGCGGCGGACAGCCGTTTGCTGCAAGCCCACCCGCGCAGCGGTGATATTCACCTGGCGGACAATCACTACGGCATGTATGCCAAGGAATTGCCGAGCAAGGGCGTCCAGACCTGGACCGCCGCAGCGGTGGCGGTGCTGACTGCGGAAGGGTTGGACATCAAAGAGGGCGACCCTATCGACCAGCAATTGCTCAATGACTTGAGCCTGGGGTCGATTGAAGATTTCTGTGCCGGTGCGCCGGAGTATTGCGCGATCAAAGTCACCTACGTGTGGACGCAGCAAGCGGCCGATGATCTGTTGAACCAGTCCGGCGTGATCATTCCCGTGGGGGCGGTGATCACCAATGAGTTCCTCGCCAGCCTGCAATTGCCGACGGTGGAGGAGGTGTGCGCCATTGCTCCCGAATATTGTGCGGCCCAGAGCAAGACCGAATATGCGGCGACGCCTTCGAGTACCCGCTTCAGTGTGATCCGCACCGGCAGCGGCGACCTGGAACTGTTGAGCGCGGGCAGCTTGAGCATGGATTCGCTGTACGGTGTGTACACCGCGGGCACGTCATCGACTGGCACGTTCGCCGGCGACCCTTACAACCTGCCCAAGGCGCAGCCGTCCGGCAGCGTGCTGAATGACCCAGGCAGCTACTTCGAACAGTTCGTCAACGGCTCACCCACCAGTCTCTACCGGGCCTGGTACCCGCAAGCGGGGGGCAATGTGACCCTGAATGTCGGCGGTGACCTGACTGGCAATATCACCAGCACCACCGCGAGCCTGACGCGCCCCAACCCTAAGGATGCCGGGGTGGACTCGGCGGCGGTCGGCAACTGGCTGTGGCGCCAGGGCAGTGGTGATGTCGCTACGGGCGGGCAGGCTCAACCTACCGCGTGGTGGATCAATTTTGGCAGCTACACCGCGACCACTGCGGCAGACAAAATGCTCGGTTTCACTGGCTTCGGCACCCTCGGCGGCGGCAATCTGGACGTGAACGTGGGCGGCAACGCCGGGGTGCTGGATACCTTGGGTTACGACCTCAATGGCTCCGGAGCCAACCCCCATAGCCAGGGCCTGGTCCTGGCCGTCGGCAGCACGGGCCGGATTGCCAGCGATGGCAGCCAGCAGTTGACCGGCGGCGGCGATTTGCGCGTACGCATCGGTGGCGCACTGAACCCGGCCAGCGTGGCCGCGACGGCGGATCATCGTGATGGTGTGCTGGTCAACCTGCGCGGTGATGTGCAGTTGCGCAGCGCCAGCGTGGGCAGCGTCGACTTGCTGTACGGCAGCATCGCCCCCACCCAAAGCCCTGGCGAAACCCGCGCGTTCGACCCTCAGGTTGCCACGCGAAGCGTTGCCCGTGGCGGCATGACCCTGGTGCCCGGTGATGCCACCTTCAACCTGCAGACCCTGGGAGACCTGGTGGTGCAGAACGTCGAAGACCCGGGCCGGGTACAGCTCTCGCATGTATCACCCTTTGCGCAAGGCGCGAACCCCGGCAGCGGTTCAAGCTGGTTTACGCTGTGGACCCAAGACACGGCGATTGATCTGTTTTCACTGGGCGGCAACCTCACACCGTTCAGCCGCTCCGAGGCGACGGCCGACCTGGCGGTGGTCTACCCGTCCATCCTCAGGGCGACCGCAGCGGGCGGCAGCCTGTATTACGGTAAAGCCGCGCAGGCGCAGACCAACGGTGACAACACCTACAGCTACCCCTTGCTGCTGGCGCCTGGCGAGAACGGCCAGTTGCAGTTCCTCGCCCAGGACTCGATCTACGCCGGCGGCATGCCCGTCAGCCAGTCCGGCACGGCGAACAGCGCGATGGCGACGCCGTGGAATCCCGCGTATCAAGGCCGGGTTGGCAACGCGGTGGTCGCCAGCAACCTGTCGATCACGGGTAACGCGAGCAACCTGGCGTTGTTCGCATTCGGCGCCGGCACCACGGCGGCTTCATCCTCAGGCAGTGCTGAACCCGCACGGTTTTACGCGATGGACGGCGACCTGATCGGGGTGAGCAGCGGTCGGATCATCACCTTCCAGAAGAGCGCCGGGGCAGTGCATGAAGGTGAGACCTGGTATGAAGGCAATGGCGCGGTACGGATGATGGCCGGACGGGATATCGTCAGCAGTGGCCGTACCTTTGGCACCGATGGTTTTGCTGTGGCGGCGCCAAGTGACAATCTGTTCATTCACCAAAACACCAACGACATCTCCATCGTGTCTGCGGGTCGCGACATTCTCTACAGCAACTTCCAAGTGGCCGGCCCTGGCCTGCTGGAAGTGTCGGCCGGGCGCAATATCCTGCTGACAGGCACGGGCGGCGAGCACAGTGTGACCAGCCTCGGTGCAGTGCTGCCGGGCGACAACCGCCCTGGCGCGAGCATCGTCATGCAGGCGGGTGTCGGCGCCAACGGGCCGGATTACCAGCGGTTCGTAGAGAACTACCTGAACCCGCTCAACCAGGCACAAGCGGGCGAGTCCTTGCTGGGCGGCAAGGTGGCCAAGACCTACGAGGACGAACTGGCCACCTGGCTGGCCGAGCGCTTCGGCTTTGCCGGCGACAGCGCGCAGGCCCGTGCTTACTACGCCGCATTGCCCGCCGAGCAACAACGGGTGTTTGCCCGTGACGTGTATTTTGCCGAACTCAAGGCCGCCGGCCGTGAGTACAACCAGGACGGCGGCGTGCGCGAGGGTAGTTACCTGCGTGGCCGTGCGGCGATTGCGGCGTTGTTCCCGGCCAAGGACGTGGCCGGCAACCCGATCACTTACCAGGGCGACATCACCCTGTTCAACGGCTCGGGCGTGCACACCAATGCCGGCGGCTCGATCCAGATGCTCACCCCCGGCGGCGGCCAGACCTTCGGCATCGAAGGCGCGGCGCCACCGGCCACGGCGGGTGTGATCACCCAGGGTGCCGGTGACATTCAGCTGTATTCCATGGGCAGCATCCTGCTGGGGCAGAGCCGCATCATGACCACCTTTGGTGGCTCGATCATGGGCTGGACCGCCGAGGGTGACATCAACGCCGGTCGTGGCTCCAAGACCACCGTGGTGTATACGCCACCCAAGCGCGTCTACGACAACTGGGGCAACGTGGGCCTCTCACCGTCGGTGCCGAGTACCGGCGCGGGGATCGCCACGCTGAACCCGATCCCGGAAGTGCCGGCAGGGGACATCGACCTGATCGCGCCGTTGGGCACCATCGACGCGGGCGAGGCGGGGATACGGGTGTCGGGTAACGTCAACATCGCCGCGTTGCGGGTAGTGAACGCGGCGAATATCCAGACCCAGGGCAAGTCGTCCGGGGTGCCGGTGACGGCCTCGGTCAACACCGGGGCCATGAGCTCGGCCAGTGCTGCGGGTGCGGCGGCGTCCCAGGCGGCAGAAGACGCGGCGCGCAGTCAGCAGGCGGCGGCGAAGCAGGGCAGGGCTTCGATTGTGACGGTGGAGGTGCTGAGTTTTGGTTCGGAGCCTGTGCAGCGGGGGCCTGAAGACGGGCAGAAAACGTCGGGGTATAACCCCAACAGCCCGGTGCAGGTGTTGGGTGCCGGGCCGCTGAGTGAACAGGCGCGGGCGCGGTTGACGGATGAGGAGCGCAAGCAGATTAGTTTGTAGATCAAGGACCTCTCGTTGGACTTTGGGGCGATCTTTGATCGCCCCGTTTTTTTTTGATGTTCAAATGTGGGAGGGGGCTTGCCCCCGATGGCAGTGGGTCAGGCAAAGATGTATTCGCTGGCACTCCCTCATCGGGGCATAGGTATCGACACAACTTCCAGTGGATGCTGAATCTATGGCAAATGGGCTGTTGTGGTGAGCCTTTGAGAGTTGTGTAGATACCCATGCTCATCGGGGGCAAGCCCCCTCCCACATTGGGTCTCCAAACATCAGAAAAATGAAGCTTTCATGACAAAAGTTCGGTAGTCCAAGCCCATCCCCGTCTCTCCTGTGTAACGCGCTCAAGAACACCGCGCAGGTGTTTTCAAAGCCGCCAGCAGGACGCCAGGAGTGGGGCAATGGGATCTATGGAACGTTATTCAAAAGTCGGCATGCAGGAGCTCGACCAGCGCCTGTCAAAGATCGTCGAAGCCGCGCGCAAGAAGCCGGTGTCGGTCTATCGCTACGGCGCACCCTGGGTGTGGATCGTCTCCCAGGACGATTGGCAGGGCGCGTTGAAGGAAGTCTCCAGCTACATCCCCGCCGGCCATTCCCTGGTGTTGCTGCGTCCGCAGATCGACGACGTCCTCGACCAGCACCGCGACTGGCTGGTGGCCGAGCCTTCGATGTTGATCGCGCCGCAGACCGTACTGCAGATCCTGCTGCTGCAACTGCTGTACTCGGTACCCAGCGAGCAGCAACTGCATGAACAGCTGAACTACAACCTGCTGTTCCGCTGGTTCGTCGGCCTGGACCTGAACCAGAAGGTCTGGAGCATCCATGTGCTCACCCGCGACATCGCCACGCTGCTCAACAACCCGCGGGCGGTGCAGCTCATCCAGAAAATCATCGGTGACGTGTTTTGTGGCGCCTTGCTGCACATGCCGGAGTTCTCGCTGAACTTCGCCTTGCTGCACACCTGGCTGGCCCGGCACGGCAACACTTCGATCGCCAGCAATTGAGCCGGCCGGGCGCCGTGCCGGTGGCAGCGGCGATAACCATTAGAACGTCAGGGGGCGGTGTGGAGCATCTGTTCAAATCAACGCTGGTGCTGTACTGCTTGACGCTGGGGGCCATGGTCCACCCCGCGTTGGCGGAGGACGCGGCACCGGCACGCAAAGTGGACGTCAACGAGTACTTCGTGCGCGGCAATACCGTGCTCGATGCGGCCACCATCGAGGAGGCGGTGTACCCGTTTCTGGGCCCGCAAAAGACCCTCGACGATATCGAAGGCGCCCGTGAGGCGCTGCAGAAGATCTACCAGGCACGCGGTTACCAGTCGGTGTTTGTGGAACTGCCGGAGCAGAAGGTCGATGACGGCATCGTCTACCTGCAAGTCAGCGAAACCAAGGTCGGCCGGGTGCGGGTGGTGGGTGCCAAGCACTACTCGCCGGTGGAAATCCGCGAGCAAGTGCCGGGCCTGGAGGAGGGCGCGGTGCCGGACTTTGCCAGCGTGCAAACCCAGTTGGCCGGGCTCAACCGCAGTGCCGGGCGCCAGGTTACGCCGCTGGTGCGCGAAGGCCAGCGCCCCGGCACCATGGATGTGGATTTGCAGGTGGAAGACCAGAACCCCTGGCACGCCAGTATCGGCCTGAACAACGACTACAGCGCCGACACCGAGAAGCTGCGCTCGGTCGCGACCCTGGGCTATGACAACCTGTGGCAACTGGGCCACAGCATTTCCCTGACGTACTTCACCGCGCCCCAGGACACCGACAACGCCAAGGTCTGGTCGGGCTCCTACAGCGCGCCGCTGGATGAGCGCTGGACCTTGCAGTTCTCCGGTTACCAGTCCGACAGCAACATCGCCACGATCGGTGGCAGCAACGTGCTTGGCAAGGGCCATTCCTATGGGGTGTCGGCGATCTACAACCTGCCAGCCGCCGGCAATTGGGCCAATTCCTTCTCGTTTGGTATCGACTTCAAAGACTTCGACGAGCAGATGAAATTCGGTTCCAGCAGCGACCAGGTGCCGCTCAAGTACGCGCCGTTCACCCTGGGCTACAACGGCTATCGCTACACCGAGCAATCCCAGTTGGGCCTGGGCTTGAACCTGGTGGTGGGCACCCGCGCCTTCTTTGGCTACGGCAGCGACGCCGAAGAATTCGACTACAAACGCTACAAGGCCAGCGCCAGTTTCGCCGTGCTCAAGGGCGACCTGAATTACAGCTACACCTTCGCCAACGATTGGCAGTCGGCGTCCAAGGCCGGTTTCCAATTGGCCTCGGGGCCGCTGGTATCCAACGAGCAGTACTCGGCCGGCGGCGCCACTTCGGTGCGCGGCTACCTGGCGGCGGAGCGCACCGGGGACGAGGGCTTGCTGCTGTCCCAGGAGCTGCGCACGCCGTCCCTGGCCAAGTTCCTCGGCAGTTATGTGCAGGAGTGGCGCTTCTATGCGTTCGCCGAAGGTGCGCGCCTGCGCCTGCACGACCCGCTGCCCGAGCAAGAAGACGAATACAGCCTGGCCAGTGTCGGCCTGGGCACCCGCGCCAGTTTGAGCAAATGGTTGTCCGGCAGCCTGGATTGGGGCTACCCGCTGCTCGATGGACCGAACACCCAGAAACAGGATTCGCGACTGCACTTCAGTGTGCAGGCGACGTTCTGACTTTTTCTTCCGGAGACTTCACCCATGCAACGCCTATTTCTGAGCCTGTTGATCTGCCTGGGCTTCGCGCTCCCGGCCACCGCCCACGCCTGGTGGCAGGACGATTGGCACTACCGCAAACAGATCTCGGTAGACACCACCGCCCAAGGCGCCGCGATCAACCAGGCCTTGGGTCGCACCGCGCTGCTGGTGCGCCTGCACACCGGCAATTTCACCTTTGACGGGGTCAAGGACGACGGCAGCGACCTGCGCTTTGTGAGTGCCGATGACAAGACCGTGTTCAATCACCAGATCGAGAGCTTTGATCCGTTGATGGGCATGGCGCTGATCTGGGTCGATGTGCCCAAGGTCGAAGGTGGCCAACGCCAGGATTTGTGGATGTACTACGGCAACCAGAAGGCGCCGGCCACTGCTAACGGCCAGCTGGCATTTGACCCCAATTACACCGCGCTCTATCACTTTGACGGCGCCAATGCGACGCCGCCACGGGACACCACCGCCTACGCCAACACCGCGTTGAACGCCACCGGTGCGAGCATCGACGGCGTGATCGGTCGCGCCTTGCAGTTCGGCGGCCAGCCGCTGATGTTGCCGGCCAGCCCATCGCTGCAACATGCCGCAGGTGGTGCGTTCACCTTCAGTGCCTGGTTGCGCCTGGATCAGGCCAGTGGCGAGCAAATCGTCCTGGCCCGCCGCGACGGCGCCCACAGCCTGTTGTTGGGCTTGAATCAGGGTATGCCGTTTGTGGACATCGACGGCCAGCGCGCCGTCTCGACCCAGCCGCTGAACCCCGGCCAATGGCAGCACCTGGCGTTCACCGCCGAGGGTGAAAAAGTCGCGCTGTATGTGAACGGCCGCGAAACCGCCAGCCTTGCCGTGGCCATGCCGGCATTCAACACGTCGTTGGCGGTGGGCGCCGACCTGCCGGAAGCGGGCAGCACGCACTTGCCGTTCGCCGGTGCCATGGATGAGCTGCGCCTGTCCAAAGTGGCGCGCCCGGCTGCGCTGTTGCTGGCCGATGCCAGTGCCCAGGGCGCCGAGTCGAAACTGGTGGCTTACGGGGTGGATGAAGAACAGTCCGGCATGGGCTTCGGCAGCCTGGGCTTTTTGCTCAACGCCGTGCCGGTGGATGCCTGGGTGATCATCCTGGTGCTGGTGGCGATGATGTTCCAGTCGTGGGTCATCATGCTGCGCAAGAACCGCCAGGTCAGCCGCGTGAGCAGTGCCAACGAGGTGTTTCGCGAGCACTTCGCGCAGATCGGCACACGCTTGGAGATGTACGCCGACGACGCGCCACTGGGTGAGCGCCTGACCCATTCCTCGCTGTGGCGCCTGTACTTGGTGGCGGTCAAGGAGATCCGCACGCGCCGCGCCCAGGGCGCCGATACCTCGTCGGTGTCGGCGGCGACCATCGAAGCGATCCGCTGCTCCATGGATGGCGTGCGCACCCGCGAGAACCAGGCACTCAGTTCCAAACTCTCGACCCTCTCCAACGCCATTGCCGGCGGCCCGTACATCGGCCTGCTCGGCACGGTGCTGGGGATCATGGTGGTGTTCCTCGGCACGGCCATGGCCGGTGACGTCAACATCAACGCGATTGCCCCCGGCATGGCGGCCGCCTTGCTGGCCACGGCCATGGGCCTGTTCGTCGCGATCCCGGCGCTGTTTGGCTACAACCGCCTGATCACGCGCAACAAGGAAGTCAGCGCCGACATGCGCGTGTTTGTCGACGAGTTCATCACCCGCCTGGCGGAGATGCACGGCGAGAGCCAACACAGTGAAACCGCGCACCGCCGCGAGCATCACGCGTCGGTTCCGGCCTGAGGAGAATTGCCATGGCTTCCGTAAATACCTCCCACGACGATGACGATGATGCGGCCGTCGACAGTATCAACATCACGCCGCTGGTGGACGTGCTGATGGTGGTGCTGGTGATGTTCATCCTCACCGCTACGGCCCAGGTCTCGGGCATCCAGATCCATCTGCCCAAGGCCAGTGCGTCGGTGTCGTTGTCGGAGGCCAAGACCAAGGCCATCTCCGTCAACGACGGCGGCCAGGTGTTCCTTGATGCCTACCCGGTGACCCTCGGCGAATTGGAAGAACGCCTGCGCATCGAGAAAGCGCTGAACCCGGATTTCCCGGTGATCGTGCGCGGCGACGCCATGGTGCAGTACCAGAAGGTGATCGAGGTGCTCGACTTGCTGCGCCGGCTGGAGCTGTCCCAGGTCGGGCTGGTCACCGGCAAACCGAGCCAGGGCTGAGTCATGACCGCACAGATCCCGATCTCGTCGTTGCCGGTCAAGAAAACGCCACCGCTGCGCCCGCTGAAGTGGGGCGCTGGCCTGCTGCTGGCGGCCGTGGCGGCCTGGTTTTTATGGCAGTGGGCCAATGACATGAGTGGCGTACGCCGTGAAGCGCCGAAGGTGCCGACGATTATTCCGTTGCCGCCACCGCCGCCACCGCCCCCGGAAAAGCCCAAGGAACCCGAGCCTCAGGTGGAAGAGAAAGTACCGGAACCGGTGCCCACTCCCGAGCCGGAAGAGGTCAAGCCAGCCGAAGAGGCACCACCGTCACCGGCCGATGATTTGGCCAACCCGATGCAGATCGATGGCGATGCCCAGTCGGGCAACGACGGTTTCAACATCGGTGCAGGCAAGGGCGGCGGCATGGCCGGTTCCGGCGGCGGTGGCCTTGGCGCGGGTACCTACAAGCAGTACCTGGCCGGGGTGTTTCAACGCTTGCTGCGCGAAGACCCGGAGTTACGCAAAAAGGCTTACACGGTGCAGGCGGACTTGTGGCTGAACGCCGAAGGCGAGGTCACCCGTGCGCAGTTGGCCAAGTCCAGCGGCGATGCGGACACCGACGCTCAGGTCCTGGCCGCCTTGCGTGCGCCCCATGCCACACAACGGGTGCCGGCCTCGGTGACGATGCCGGTACGCCTGTCCCTCAAGGGCCGACGCCCGGATTGAACGAATTCTTTTTCAACGGTTTTTTACAGGAGTTGCGTACACATGATTTCCCCCGTGAATCGACTGACCCTGGCGGTTGGCATGGTCATCGCGACCCTGGTCGGCCAGGCGGCGGCAGCCCCGGTTGCCCCTTCGGAAAACGTCACCATCAACCTGATCCGCCTGCTGGTGCAGCAGGGCGTGCTGACCCAGGACACCGCCAACGGCTTGATTGCCCAGGCCGAAAAGGAAGCCTTGCAGGCACGCCAGGCCAATGCGGCGCCGGTGGTTGCCAGCGGCCCGGCTGCAGCGCCGGGCGATGTGCGCGTGCAGTACGTACCGCAAGCGGTACGTGACCAGATCCGCGACCAGGTGAAGGCTGAAGTCATGGCCACCGCCAAGCAGGAAAACTGGGCGCAACCCAACACCTTCCCGGACTGGGTGTCACGGGTGAGTTTTGATGGCGATATCCGTCTGCGCGACGAGTCGCGGTACTTTTCGGGCAAGAACGACGACACCATCACCGACTACGCCAAGCTCAACGATTCGGGCCCGTATGACGTCAACCCCGGCACCAATACGCGGTTCCCGCCGTTGCTCAACACCCGCGAGGACCGCGAAAACCTGTTCCGCCTGCGCGCCCGCCTGGGCATGAAAGCGGTGATTTCGCCGGAATGGACCGCCGGTATTCGCCTGGGTACCGGTTCGGACAATAACCCGGTGTCCACCACCCAGACCCTGGGCGGTGGGTTCGGCAAGAAAGACATCTGGCTCGACCAGGGTTACCTGAGCTGGAAAGCCTCTGACGCGGTGACACTGACCGGCGGGCGCATCGGCAACCCTTTTTATTCCACCGACATGATGTATTCCAACGACCTCAACTTCGATGGCGTGGCGGCGATTTTCAATCACAGCCTCAACAGCGAGTGGGGCCTGTTCGGCACCCTTGGCGCGTTCCCGGTCGAGTACACCTCCGAC
Source organism: Pseudomonas arvensis (assembly GCF_056688935.1). Lineage (NCBI taxonomy): Bacteria > Pseudomonadati > Pseudomonadota > Gammaproteobacteria > Pseudomonadales > Pseudomonadaceae > Pseudomonas > Pseudomonas arvensis. The sequence goes on from NZ_CP162038.1 coordinate 2,374,224, forward strand.
ACTGCCAGCAGCAACGGTGTGGACAAGCAAGACAGCGACACCAAATGGTTGTTTGGCGGGCAGATTGGTGCGGACTGGAAGATCAACCGCAGCAACACACTCAAGCTTGCCGCTGCCTACTACCAGTTCCAGGACATCGAAGGCGAGCGTTCCAGCCCTTGCGAACCGTGGCAAGGTCAGCCCGGCTGCGACACAGACGGCTCGCGCGTGGCCTTCATGCAAAAGGGCAACAGCGTGTTCAACCTGCGCAACATTACGCCCAACCCGGCCACCCCAGGCCTCACGCCGGAGCCGCAATACGTCGGCCTGGCCTCCAAATTCAACGTGCTGGACCTCAACGCCGTCTGGGACAGCGAGTTGCCCAGTGACTTGAAGCTGCGCAGCCAGGGCAACTTCATCCACAACCTGGCCTACGACAAGGGCGAAATGCTCAAGCGCAGCGAAGGCCAGATCGTCAACAACCTCAACAGCGACGGCCAGTTTGAAAGTGGCGGCAATGCCTTGATGGTCTCGTTCACCCTGGGCAGCGCGCTGGAGATGCGCAAGCGTGGCGACTGGAACGTGCTGGCCGGCTACAAGTACATCCAGCCTGACGCCTTGCCTGACGGCTTCAATGACTCCTCGTTTCACCTGGGCGGCACCAACGCCAAGGGTTACTTCATTGGCGCCAACTACGGCATCGAAAAGAACATCTACGCCAGCGCACGTTGGTTGAGCGCGTCCGAAGTGTATGGCCAGCCGTTTGAAGTGGATGTGATGCAACTGGAACTCAACACGCGCTTTTGATGCGCACGGAGATGCCACATGAACACGCGAATCTGCGGGCTGCTGTTGTTGTTTGTCGCCAGCGGCGCTTGCGCCGAAGGCATGGAGGAGCGCCTGCGTACCCAACTGCGCAGCACCACCCAGCAATTGCAGGCGTTGCAAAGCGAGCAGGCCCAGGCCAGTGCCGCACGCATCGCTGCTGAAACCCAGGCCAGGCAGGCCCAGGCACAGATCAAGCAATTGACCGCCGAGCTGGAAAAGGCCCGTGGCGTGGCCGAGCAACTGGCCGGCCAGCAACAAAACCTGCACAGCCAGGCGCAAGCCCAGGTGGATGCGAGCAACGAGCAGATCGGCAAGTTCAAGAAGGCCTATGACGAGTTGCTGGTGCTGGCCAAGGGCAAGGAGGCCGAGCGCGCCCGTTTGCAGGCGCAATTGGGCGAGCGTGACACACAAGTGCAGCAATGTTCAGTCAAGAATCAACAGATGTACGGCGTGGCCCAGCAGTTGCTCACCGCCTACGAAAAAATCGATGTGGCCCAGGTGATGAGTATCCGCCAGCCCTTCGCCAGCAGCACGCGGGTCAAGTTCGAAGAACTGGCCCAGGGTTTTGGCGACGATTTGTACAAGAGCCGTTTTGATGCGCCCCAGGCGGGCGTCACCCACTGATCGACAAGGAAGAACAGACCATGAGCGAATTGATCACCAGCGTTAGCGTCCAGAGCCTCACCGAGCTGTTGCAGGAAGCCGGTTACCGGGTCAACCAGAGCGAGCAAAATGGCATCGTGCAGTTGCTCAGCGCCAGCCAGGGCATCGGTTTTGCCGTGCGCTTCGGCAACCCGACGGCCGAACAGGGCAGCTATGTGGACTTCACGTACAGCTGCGCGTTGCGGGTCCAGGGCGAGTTGCCTGAAGGCCTGGCCCAGGTGTGGAACGCCTCGCGCCGCTTTGCACGGTTGTCGGTGCAGGGTGAATTCCTGTTGATGGAAATGGACGTGGTGGTGGCCGGCGTCGGCGCCACGCACCTGCGCAGTCAGTTGGAACTGTGGGACCGTCTGTTGCAGGAATTCATTGTTTATCTGCGTGAGTACAGCCAGCACGCGGCGCAGTTGCAGGCCGCAGCGGTTGGGGAAGAGGCGCCTGTCCTGTGAAAAAGCCGACACTGATGGTCGGCGCGGGTGCGCTGGCCGTGCTGGTGGTGGCTGTGGCGTTGAGCCTGCGACCCGGTAGCGACCCGGTGGCGGCGCAACAACCGGCGCCGGTGATCAACCCGGCGTCAACCGGGCCGGCGGTGGCGCGCCTGGGTAACCAGCAGATCGACCTGGCGGAACTGAAAAACGTGCTCGCCAGCCTGCCGGCCGAATCCCGTGAGCAATTGCGCGGCAATCGCGGCGCCCTGGAAACCTGGATCCGCTCGCGCCTGGCGCAAAAAGCCGTGCTCGAACAGGCCGACGCCCAGGGCTGGCGCCAGCGCCCGGAGGTGGAGCAACAGACCCGCGCCGCCACCGAGCAAATCGTGTTTCGCGACTACATGCTGTCGGTCAGCCAAGTCCCGGCCGATTACCCCAGCGCTGCCGAGTTGCAACAGGCCTACGACAGCGGCAAGGCGCAATGGGTGACGCCGCCGTTGTACCGGGTGAGCCAGATTTTCCTCGCGGTAAACGAGCCGCAAGCCCTCGACGCCGTGCGCCGTCAGGCCCAGGAGTTGAGCCGCAAGGCCCAGGCCGCACCGGGAGATTTCGCAGCCTTGGCCACGCAGTTTTCCCAGGACCCGGACAGCGCCGCGCGCGGTGGTGATTCGGGGATGCAACCGTTGCAGCAACTGGTGCCGCAAGTGCGCGAGGCGGTGTCGCGACTCAAGGTCGGTGCGGTGTCGGACGTGGTGCAGAGCCCGGCGGGGTTCCATGTGCTCAAGTTGATCGGCCAACAACCGGCGCGTACGGCAACCCTTGATGAACTGCGTGAACGCTTGACCCAGGCCTTGCGTGCCCAGCGTCAGGAGCAGATCGCCAAGGCCTACCTGGAGGGCATGCTCAACACCGCGACCTTGAGCATCGACGGTACCGAGCTGAACAAAGTGTTGGAGTAACGCGCGTCAACCCGCATTGGATGCATAGACCAACAAGACAGGGAGTCTCCTATGGCATTACTGGAACCGTCCAACCTTCAGGGCCCTGCCGCCTATCGCGCAGTGGCCGAGCCGCGCAGCCATTGGCTGGCCCTGGCCCATGAAATCGACCCGCAGGTGGCGCGCTACTTTCTGGTAAGTGCGCGCTGCGGCTGCTTCATGCAGGCCGCGCGCAGCCTGAATATCAAGGCGACGCTGCTGCGCAAGCGCCTGGCGCAGCTGGAAGCACACCTGTGCCATTCGTTGTTCAGCTATCAGGGCAACGGCTTGGTGCTCAGTCGCGACGGCCAGCAATTACAAGCGCAACTGATCGCCCTGGCCCATGAGCGGCGCCTGCCGGTGGTGGAACAGCCGCTGATCCGCGTGGCGGTGGCCGAGCCGATCCTGCATGACATCCTCGGCCGCGACCTGATCGCCTTGCTGCGCCGCAACGCCAGCGTGCGCCTGGAAATCATCTCCATCGACAGCCAATTGTCCCTGCAAGCGGTGGACGTGGATGTGGTGGTGTGGCTGGCGGACAGCGACAGCCCGGTGCCCGGCCCGGGCTTTGTCACCGAACCGCCAAGGGCCCTGGCGCGCCTGCACTATTTGCCGCACATCGCCAAGCGCTACTCGCGGCTGACCACACGCCCGGACAGCGTGGAAGACCTGGCTGACTACATGCTGGTGCAATGGCAACCCGACGCCCAGGTCGACGTCTTGCAGCCATGGAACCAGGTGGTGGAGCAGCGCCTGGCCGCCGTGGTGCAGGTGCATGCCTATTCATTGATGCTGGAGATGATCCGCTGCGGTGCGTGTATCGGTTTGCTGCCGCACTACATGAGCAGCTTCGACCGCGGGCTGGTGGCGTTACCGGGTTTGTTGGCCGAAAGCATGCAGCGCCAGGTGTGGCTGGCGGTGAATGCCCAGGTGAGCAACCCCGAGGCGGTGCAGATGATTGTGGCGTTGATCGTCAGCACGTTCGAGGGGCGGCGGGAGTGGTTTGATTAGCGTTGCGCCGCAGCGATAACTGGGCCAGGCTTGCTGGCCTTACCTCGTTGGAGCGATCTGCGTGCAGGCCACCCGTTTGACCCTCATCTGCCATGCAGCCACTGCGTATCAAAAACACGCGCGTTTTGCCGATGACGAGCCGGTGGCCATGGACTGGCAAGGCGCGGCGTTGTCCCTGGCCAGTCTTTACAGGAAAAGCCCACGCCTGCTGTGCGGGCCCGAAGCCCGAGCCGTGCAGACGGCGGGGTTGTTAGGCGCTGATCCGGTGGTCGAAGCGGCCCTGCGTGATGCTGATTTGGGTCGTTGGAAAGGCCTGGACATCACGCAAGTGAAGCCCGATGAACTGGGTGCATGGCTCACCGACAGCACCTGCGCGCCCCACGGCGGCGAATCGGTCGATCAGCTCTGCACGCGGGTGGCACGGTGGATGCAATCCCTCGAAAGCCAGCCGGGTCATGTCGTGGCCGTCACTCACCCGTTTGTGATCCGCGCCGCGCTGTTGCAGGTCATGCAATGTCCGGTGTCGATGTTCTACCAGATCGACGTCGAACCGCTGTCGGCCACCGAGCTGCGCTTCAACACGGTGTGGCGCCTGCGCCTGGAAACTCACGCCCAGGCGCGGGATCATGGCAAAATCCACGCCCCGCAATGAGAGCAACCCATGAAACGCATCCTGATCATCGGCATTGGCGCCGGCAACCCTGACTACATCACGATGCAGGCCGTGAAGGCGCTGAACCGCACCGACGTGTTTTTCCTGATGGACAAGGGCCAGAGCAAAGACAAGCTGATCGACCTGCGCCGCGAAATCTGCGAGACCTATATCACCGAGCCCGGCTACCGCTTTGTCGAGGCCGACTGCCCCGAGCGTGTACGCGGTGAAATCGACTACACCACAGCGGTGCAGGACCTCAACCGTGACAAGCAGGCCACCTTCGAGCGCATGATCAATGAGGAAATGGCTGACGGCGAAGTCGGCGCGTTCCTGGCCTGGGGCGACCCGGCGTTGTACGACAGCACCATTCGTATCCTGCAGGCGATTCTGGCCAGCGGCCGTTGCGCGTTCGAATTCGAAGTGATCCCCGGCATCACCAGCGTGCAGGCCCTGGCGGCCCAGCATAAGGTGGCGTTGAATCGCATCGGCAAGTCCGTTGAAATCACCACGGGACGCCGGTTGGCGGCGGGGCAGGCCAGCGATGCCGACACCTTGGTGGTCATGCTGGATGCCGAAGATTCCTACCGCTCGGTGGCAGATCAGGATCTGGATATTTACTGGGGCGCCTACCTGGGCACGCCCGATGAAATCCTGATCAGCGGCAAAGTCAGCGACGTGGCTGAAGAGATCGAACGGGTGCGCAAGGCCGCGCGCCTGGCCAATGGCTGGATCATGGACACGTATTTACTGCGCAAACCTTGAGGTAACGTCCCATGCTTAAACTGTTCGCCCTCGTGCTTGCCCTGGTGGCCAGTGTTGCTCAGGCCGATGCGGAACTGCACACCGATTTGCCGCTGTCGTACCTGGAGCAGACCCAGGGCGATGCACGCAACCAGCCCCTGGTGATCTTTTTGCACGGGTTTGGCAGTAACGAGCAAGACCTGTTTGGCATCAAGGACGCGTTGCCGTCCACCTGGACCTACCTGTCGGTGCGGGCGCCGATGCCGGTGCAGCCCAGCGGCTTTCGCTGGTTTACCAAGACACCGGGTAACGGTGATTACGATGGTGTGACGGCCGATTTGCAGAGCAGCGCTGCGCTGATCAACGACTTTGTGGCCAAGGCCACCGCCAAGTACCACACCCGACCTGATCGGGTGTTCCTGGTGGGTTTCAGCCAGGGCGCGATCATGTCCTACGAGGTGGCGTTACGTGATCCCACGTTGGTGCGTGGTATTGCGGCGTTGAGCGGTAGCCTGCTGCCCGTGCTCAAGGCAGAACTGAAGCCGGATGAGCGATTGGGCGGGCTGGCGATTTTTATTGGCCACGGTACCCTGGACCAGGCACTGCCCTATGCGTCGGCGACGCGGGCGAACGAGGTATTGGTGGGGCTGGGGTTGAAGCCGGAGTTTCATGGTTATGCGGGGATGAACCACACGGTCAGCGAGGCGGAAGTGCAGGACTTGAAGGCCTGGCTGGAAACGAATTCGAAGTGAGCGCGCTGAATAAAGGTGGGAGGCGGCTTGCTCCCGTCGCGGTCTGGTAGATGACCAAGCCTCGTTGGGTGTACTCAGTTCAAATGTGGGAGGAGGCTTGCCTCCGATGGCGGTTTGTCGGTGTACATAGGCTATCGGGGGCAAGCCCCCTCCCACCTGGATTGGTGTTATCAGGACTATGGGTTACTTGCCGCCAGTGATCTGCTTCACCAGTTCAGCATGTCCTTCTGCATCATCCGCCCGCGAAATCGCCTGGATCACCAGCAGGTGATTGCCCGAACCGCCCAGGAACGTGGAGTTCAAGGTCTTGCCGCCGCCCTGGGTGGCGGTGCTGTCCACCTGGCGCAGGCCGATGCCCTTGAAGGTCAGTTTCTTCTCACTTTGCTTTTTGAAGTCGGGGAGGGCGGTGCTCTGGTCCTTGACGAAGCCAGCCACTGCGCCGTCGAGGAACTGCGGGTCGTTGTCTTTGATGGTTACGCCGTCGTTACGCACGGTTTCGGCGACGATCACCACACTTTTCGTGGTCTGGTTGGCGTACATCGTGCCCTGGGTGTCGGCAGTGCCATCCTCGGCCTTGCCCGCCGGCAGGGTGTCGGCGGTGTAGGCCTTGGGCAGGCTGAAGGTGAACTTGCCGCCCAGGGTGGAGATGGTCTGCGTGGTCGGCTTGGCAGCGGCGAATACGCTGCCGGCGGTAAGCGCAAGGGCCAGCAGGGCGGCGGTCTTGGTGAAAGTGGCCATGAAACGCTCCAGGGATGAACGAAATTGCGGAACATTCTGTCAGAAAATTCTCAATATCGTTCATCCCCATCTTCACGCCTTGTCGGACTCTTCCTCAAGTCTGTCCATCTCAAACAGCCGCGCCAACTCTGTACGGGCTTCCTGGGCGGTTTGCATCACTTTGGCGGCGTCGTCGTATACCGCGTGCTGGGCGGCGAGGACTTGCAGGTCGTGGTTCTTGAACCGGGTGATGCGCGCATCGGCCTGGGCCTGGCTCAGGCCCAGGCCGACCAGGGTGCGGCGGCTCATTTCCAGGCTGGAATAGAAGGTTTCGCGAACCGGCGAGGCGTCCAGGTCCACCAGGCGATGTACGTGCTGGCGGTTACGTGCGCGGGCGATGATTTTCATGTGCGGGTAGAGGCTGCGCACCAGCTCGGCGGTTTTGATGTTGATCTCCGGGTCATCCATGGCGATCACAAAGAACTCCGCCTGGTCGACCTTGGCCGCGTGCAGGATCTCGGGGCGTTGCGGGTCGCCATAGAACACCGGCATGCCGCCGAAGCTGCGGGTCAGTTCGATGGTTTCCACCGAGGTGTCGAGGGCGATGAACGAGATGTTCTGGGCGCGCAGGATCCGCGCCACGATCTGGCCCATACGGCCCATGCCGGCGATCACTACGCGCGGCGCATCGCTTTCGATGGCGCGGTATTCCTCGGGCACTTCCACCGGCTTGACCTTGGGCTTGAACAGCTTCGGGCACACCAGCAACAACAGCGGAGTTACCGCCATGGACAGGGTGATGGTCAGCACCAGGATGTCGTACAGGTGAGGTTCGAACAGGCCCTGGTCGCGGCCGATCTTGAACACCACGAAGGCGAATTCGCCGCCGGCGGCCAGTACTACGCCCAGGCGCAGGGCGCTTTCGCGATTGAGGTCGCCCACCAGCCGGGCCACGGCGTAGAGCAGCGGCAGCTTGAGGCCGATCAGCAGCAGGGTCAGGCCAATCACCACCAGGGGCGAACTGACCAACAGGCTGAGGTTGGCGCCCATGCCCACGCTGATAAAGAACAGCCCCAGCAGCAGGCCCTTGAACGGTTCGATCTGGGATTCCAGTTCGTGGCGGTATTCGGAGTCCGCCAGCAGCAGACCGGCGAGGAAGGCGCCGAGAGCCATGGACACGCCCACCAGCTCCATCAGCCAGGCCGTACCGATCACCACCAGCAACGCGGTGGCGGTGGACACTTCGCGCAGGCCGGTCTTGGCAACGATGCGAAATACCGGCCGCAGCAGGTAGCGCCCGCCGATGATCACCACGGCGATGCTGCCGAGGATCTGCAAAACGTGCTGCAGGCCCTGGGCTTCGGTGGTCGGGTGATCACTGCCGGCCAGCAACGGCACCATGGCAATCAGCGGGATGGCCGCGATGTCCTGGAACAGCAGGATGGCAAACGCCAGGCGCCCGTGGGGTTGGTTCAGCTCCTTACGCTCGGCCAGGCTTTGCAGGCCAAACGCGGTGGACGACAGCGCCAGGCCCAGGCCCAGCACGATGGCGCTGTTCCAGGCCTGCCCAAATACCCAGAGCGCTACCGCGCCCATCACCATTCCGGTCAGCAGCACCTGGGCCAGGCCAACGCCAAATACCGATTTGCGCATCACCCATAAGCGCTTGGGCGACAGTTCCAGGCCGATGATGAACAGCAGCAACACCACCCCCAACTCCGAAAACTGCGCCACGCTCTGCGGGTTGCCTATCAGGCCCAGCACCGACGGGCCGATGATCACACCGGCAAACAGATAGCCCAACACCGCGCCCAACTGCAGGCGCTTGGCCAGGGGCACGGTCAGCACCGCCGCGAGCAGGAACACCACGGCTGCTTGTAACAGGTTGCCTTCATGGGGCATTGCGAACTCCAGGATATTCAAAACCAGTCAACAGGCGGGTATTAGAGCGCTTTTTACATTTTGAAAATTGTGTTTTTGCGGTGAATGTCGTCGGTGTCTCGCGGCTCCTTACCGGGCAATGAGCTGCCTGCTGGCGTCTTGGGTGGAATATTTCATGGGCTGGGACATTGAATACACGGATGAATTCGGAGGCAATGTTGAGTCAATTATTTTTCTGCCGGCATCACGGCACGACACCCGGCAAGCATCAGGCGCGCTGTCAGGTATTTGATGTGTCGCCCTTGCTCAGGCCTTTGCTGTTGCCACGTCGGTCAGGATTCACCTCCCTGCGGCCCTCGTTTTGTTACTATCGCCCACCCTTGTCACCAGGAGTCACCGCCCCATGCAACACCAGTGGGATGAAATGCACCGCACCCGCAAGCCCACGTTCGTAATGTGCGGCGAGCCTCAGGGGGATGTGCTCAATCTCTATGTTCACGGGTATTCGGCGTTCTTCAATCGGCAACAACTGGGCAATTTCAAGGCGCAGCTGGCGGGTATCGAAGGCTCTACCAACCTGATGCTGTTCTGGCCGGCGGGGCACTTCCTGGAAAACCTGTTCGCGCCCGTCAAGGACGTGATCGGCGCGGTGCTCGGCGGCGGCAGCGTCGGTGCGGCGACTGTTGGCGTCGGCAAGGCGATTGCCTATTTCCTCGATCACTACAAAAGTGTCGAGGCGCGGGTAGACGAAGTGGCCAAGAGTTTGCTGCCGGAGCTGGCGGCCTACCTGCACGCTGAGTCGCTGGACGTGCGGCGTATCAACCTGATCGGCCATTCCCTGGGCGCGCGGATTCTGGTCAAGAGCCTGCTGGCCAGCCCTGAAACTGCGCGGGAACTGCCGTTGGACAATCTGCTGTTGATGGGCGGCGCGATCTGCACGTCGAGCCCGTGGGGTGAGGTGTCGGCGCCGCTCAAGGGACGCCTGATCAACTGCCATTCCAGCAAGGATTGGGCGCTGGCCATGAAGCCGGATACGGAGCGCTGCATTGGTCGTTACGCGATTGCGGTCACGCCGGCGCTCAAGGCCAAGGTCACCAATGTGCACCTCGCAACATTCGACCACGCCGCTTATTGGCCGCAGTTGCAGACGGTGGTGCAGTACACCGATCTGTTGCACGAACGGCGCGGCATGATCCGCTCCGACCAGCGCAGCAGCGAGGCGCGCTTTGCCGAGGAAGATGCGGAGCTGTTCCCGGTGCTGCTGCAGGCGCGACCGGAGGAGTTGAAGTTCCTCGCCGAATTGATGGCGCAAAAGCGCAGTGCATCGATTGATGCTTCGGTGCGCGAGCCGCTCAAGCTGGCTATCGAGTTGCAGTGCATGGGCGGCGATAGCTTTATGAACCTGGCCCGTGGGCATGGCGTGAGTTATCGCCAGATCGCCGAAGATGTGGCGCAACGCCTCGGGATCAAGTTTGACGAGCCGCTCGAATCCGTGGTGCTGGCAGACATCGAAACCCAGGTCGCGCAAAAGTTGATCGAGCAGTACAAGGACAAGCTCAGTAACGCCGACCGGCAGGTGTTCGACGCCGAGCTCAAGGCAGCCGCGCAGAAAGAACAGGGGCTGTTCAAGCGTTTCGATGTGGGGCGCTCGGCCACCACGGCCTTGAGCGGTACAGCGCTGGCGGGCCTGACCGGGTTTATCTTGCGTCGTGGTGCGGCCACGGCGATTCCGGTAGTGGGGCAGGCACTGGCGGCAGCGATGCTGCTGGTGAGTGGGGTGCGGGCGTTTTCCGGGCCAGCGTATTCGATAACCACCCTGGCGGTGCTGGTGATCGGTGTGATTCGTCAGCGCATGGAACGAGAGGCGCTGAACCAGGAGATGGACCTGGTGGTGCAGGTGGTGGAGGCGTTTGACCTGCCACGGGACACGGTGATGCGCACGGTCGCGTCCGACTGATAAGCTGCGCGCTGTCGAGTGTGTTTGCCTGGGATACCGCGTGAAATTCAGCCTGCCGAAAATTGCTACCGCCCCGTTCTGCCCGCCAGAAGTGGCCGGCTCCGTCGCCGTTGACCCCAAGGCTTCGTTTTTCAAACGCGCCCTCATGTTTGCCGGCCCCGGCCTGCTGATCTCCATCGGCTACATGGATCCCGGCAACTGGGCAACGGCCATCGAGGCCGGTTCGCGCTATGGCTACAGCCTGTTGTTTGTGGTGTTGCTGGCCAGCCTGGCGGGAATGGCGGTGCAGTGCCTGTGCTCGCGACTGGGCATCGCCACTGGCAAGGACCTGGCGCAACTGTGCCGTGAGCGCTACAGCAAACGTTCCGCCCGCACCCAATGGGCGCTGGCGGAAATCTCCATCATCGCCACCGACCTGGCCGAAGTGCTCGGCTGTGCCCTGGCGTTCCACCTGTTGCTGGGCGTTTCCCTGACCACCGGTATTGTGATCACGGCCTTTGATACGCTCCTGATCCTTGCCCTGCAAAACCGGGGCTTCCGCCGTCTCGAAGCGATCATGCTGGCGCTGGTGGCGACCATCGGCGTGTGTTTCTTTATCGAGCTGGTACTGATCAAACCGTATTGGCCGGACGTATTCAGTGGCTTCACACCGTCGCTGTCGGCCATCAGCGATGCCGCGCCGCTGTACCTGGCCATCGGCATCCTGGGCGCCACGGTGATGCCCCATAACCTCTACCTGCACAGCTCAATCGTGCAGACCCGGTTGATCGGCAAAGACCTGGCCAGCAAACAGGACGCGGTCAAGCTGGCGCGCATCGACACCATCGGCTCCCTGGCCCTGGCCTTGCTGGTCAATGCTGCGATTCTGGTACTCGCCGCCGCCGCGTTCCACAAGACCGGCCATACCGATGTGGTGGAAATCCAGGATGCCTACCACCTGCTGGACCCGCTGGTAGGTGGCGCGTTCGCCAGTATCCTGTTCGGGGTTGCCTTGCTCGCGTCCGGGCAAAGCTCGACCTTTACCGGCACCATCGCCGGGCAAGTGATCATGGAAGGCTACCTGAACCTGCGCATTCCCTGCTGGCAGCGGCGGCTGATTACCCGTGGGCTGGCGCTGATCCCGGCGTTCCTCGGGGTCTGGCTGATGGGCGACGATGCCATCGGCAAATTGCTGATCCTGAGCCAGGTGGTGCTGAGCCTGCAATTGCCGTTTGCGCTGTATCCGCTGATTCGCATGACCGGCGACAAGCAACTGATGGGGCCGTTTGTGAACAGCCTGCCGACACGGGTGCTGGTGTGGTTTCTGTTTGCGGTGATCAGTGGTGCGAACGCATGGTTGATTGGGCAGTGGGTGTTTTGAATTGACCGTACGAGCGGCTTTGGTGGCTTACACCTGAATCGCCAGGGGCGTTTACTGGGCGAGGGCGCTGACGTAAATCTCTGCTGCATTCTCAATCAGTTTCCGGGCTTTGCTGGATAGCCTGGGGTCATCCGCCAGTGCCCACAGCAGAATAAAATAATGGCCCGTAAAATCAGAAACACCCCACCTCGTTAAATAGGAAAAATCCTCAACGATCCCAATAAGGCACGGCGCCGAAGCACTCCACAAAGTAATCAATCACCGTCCTCACCTTCAGCGACAAGCGCCGACTCCCCGGCCACAACGCCGCAATCTGCTGCGGCTCCAGCGTGGTCGCTACCTCGTACTCCGTCAGCACTGCCTGCAAGGTGCCAGCGCGCAGGCTTTCGCCGATCAGCCAGGACGGAAACACCACCAGCCCCAAGCCTTGTTCGGCAGCGTGGGTGAGGGTATCGGCGTGGTTGCCGGTGATCGGGCCTTTGACGCTGTAGGGCGTCCAGTCGCCCTGGTCACGACGGAAGAACCAGCGTTGTTGGCCGGTGACGCCCTTGTAGGCCAGGCATTGGTGGTTGATCAGTTCGTCGGGGTGCACGGGCGTGCCGTGCTTTGCCAGGTAAGCCGGGCTGGCCGCGATGCGAAAGCGCTGGGGCGCGAAGATGCGGGCCTGCATGCCGGAGTCGTTGAGCACGCCGATGCGAAACAGCAGGTCGGTGCCATCTTGCAGCGGGTCGACGTAGGTGTCGGTTTGCTGGATGTCCAGTTGCAGCTTGGGGTAGCGGCGGCACAACTCACCCAGCCAGGGGGAGAGGTGACGCTGGCCGAATACCATCGGTGCATTGATCCGCACCAGGCCGCTGGGCTCACTTTCCTGTTCCTGCAGGGCCTGGCCGGCGGACTCCAGCTGTTCGAGCATCAGGCGCGCGTGCCGCCCGAGCAGACGCCCAGCCTCGGTGGGGCTGACAGCACGGGTGTGCCGATACAACAACTGTTGCCCCAGGGCCTGTTCCATCAGCTGGATCTGGCGGGAGATCGAGGAGGGCGCCAGGCCTTCGCGGCGCGCCACTTCAGAGAAGCTGCCGTGGTCCAGTACCGCGACGAACAGGCGGAGCGCCTTGAAACTCAATTCATTCAAACCCTGCATCTTGGCTCCAGGCTGTGCGTTTTACGCAAAGGTGTTGTTGGCATGCTCCCATTTATCGCACAGGACGGCCACTGGATAATGCGCGCCATTAATCCATTTGTTGATGCACAGGTGATGTATGCAGGCCAGTTCTATCGAGGGTGCGGCGAACGCCACGCCGAAAAAAAACCTTCTGCGGTTGCTGTTGTTGCCGCTGGTGATCCTTGCCGGTATGGGCTTGTCGGTGGAGGCCGGTTTGCTCGGCCCGTTGGGTGTGCAGGTGGGGCATCTGTGGGCGACCTTGAGCATCTTTGGCGTGGGTTCGGCGATTCTGTTCCTGCTGCTGCTGTTCAGCGGCCCGCAAAAAGGCCCGGCGCTCACTGACTTGCCGCGCTGGCAGTTGATCGGTGGCTTCCTGGGGCCGATGTACGTAGTGGTGCTGACCCTGGCCACGCCGCACGTCGGCATTGCGATGACCATGATCGCGATACTGTCCGGTCAGGTGGGCAAAAGCGTGTTGATCGACCACTTCGGCTGGTTTGGCGCAGCGCGCAAGCGGGTCAATGGTGAGCGCTGGATCGCATTGGCGCTGATTGTGGTGGCACTTGTTCTGATTGCACGAGGTTAAGACGATGAATCTGATTCTGTTGTTGGTAGTGGTCATCGCGGCCGGTGCGGTATTGAGTGTGCAGGCGGCGATCAATGGCCGTCTGGGCCAGACAGTCGGTGTATTGCGCAGCAGTTTGCTGACCTTCGCGGTAGGCGCGCTCACTACCGCGCTGTTGATTTTCTTCTTTGAACCGGCACAGGCCGTGAGCCTGCTGGATGTGCCTAAATGGCAACTGACCGGCGCGTTGTTCGGTGTGGTGTACATGATGGTGATGGTCGGTGCGGTGCCGGTGGTCGGCACGGCGGTGGCGACCGTGGCGGTGATCACGGGGCAGTTGGGCATGGGCATGCTGATCGACAACTTTGGCTGGCTGGGCAACCCGGCCATCGAATTGTCGGGCGGTCGCCTGCTGGCGATGGTGTGTCTCGCGCTGGCGCTGGTATTCATGTATCGCAGTAATACGCGCACTGACTGATGGTTTGAACGATCTGCGTGAGCCGGCAGTCATTGCTAAAGGTGCCGGCGCTCGCCGTACCGAGACGACCATGAAGAAGGAGTCTGACCATGCCAGATCAAACCTGTGCCTGCCCACACTGCAAGTGTGTACTGGGTGTCGATGCTGTGATGAAAGACGGTAAAGGCTATTGCTGCCAGGGCTGCGCGGAGCATCATGCCCATGGTGAGCCGTGTGCTGCTGCGACTGGTTGCGAGTGCGCCAAGTCGGCCCACGGCTGAACGCGCTGGGAGCGGTTAAACCGCTCCCGCATTTGATCTGTCTGGAAGCGGCTATTGGGTTTCCAGTTCCAGCCTGAGGCTATGGTCCGACAGGCGCTGCCGACCTCTGACTACCCCGCTGGTTCGCCGCCCCTCCAACGCAAACACCACCGTTTTCGCAGCATGCAGATCATCCGGAAGCGGCTGGAAAACCTTCAGCACCAGCCTGTCCGGTTTGTGCTGCACGCTCACCTGGCATTCAGCATGCCTGGCCAGTGGCCCAAACAGGGTGTCCTGGGTGTAATCAATTCGAGCCTTGCCATTGACTTGAGGGCGTGAATCCATGGGTATTTCTCCTTGTTCAAGCCTGGGCGCGCGCGTCCGAGCGGCGCCATTGCACATGGGTAATGCCAAATTTCTCGGCCTGGGCCTGGCTGGTTTTCTTGACCTGTTCGCGGGCGAAACGGCCAATACGACCCACGCCGGCATCACAGCTGGCCCAATGCCAGGCTTCGGCGGCATCGAGTTTTTCCAGGCGGATAATGAATGACTTGGCTTCGCCATGGAGGGTGTAGTCGATCACAAACAGTTTCGCGTTATTCATTGGTCCATCAACCCTGGAGGTGTAAGCAAGTGATCGCCCCCAGCGCTAAAAATTCACTCGGATTGCCGAGCGGTGGTCATTACCATGGCGGGTCATCCTGGATTGACGTGAACCTCCAAGGCGTGAATCAAGGCAGCCCGGACAAGATCATCCTGCTGCCTTGATTGCACTGATCATGCGTCGGGAACAGCTTTTTCCCAGGCCGACCAGTTGTTGAGGATTGCCTGTACCAACGGATTGCCCGTGCGGAACAGGTTTTCCAACGCCGGCGCGAAACCGCCCTGGTCGGCATACTTGAGCAGGTTATCCACCTCGCTGTAGCCAGGATAAGGCCGGTCGAAATCGGAACCTGCCCGCACCACGGCCAAGCGCTGAATATCCACCAACCCTTCACGACTGGCCCGCAGCAGGGCCTCGTAGGTGGAGTTGTCTTCCTGCTGGGTGGTGCAGTATTCGCCTTTGTTGTCCGTGAGCAGCTTGGTCCAGACCTCGGCACGTTCGCTCAGGCGCGTGCCGGAGAACCAGGTGTTGCCCGCCAGCGTGTCGCAGCGGGTGACTTGCGGCGGCTGGTTGGCCGGGGCGGCAGGATAATGCTTGCGCCAGGCGGCCGATTCTTTGCTTTCCGTCAGCTCGACTTTTTGCGACAAGGCAAACGCCTTGGCCTGCAGCTTGGGGTTGAGCTCAAACACTTCGGTCTTGTAGTCCAGCGGCGGTTTTTCGTTGGGGCCTTTGGTGTTGATGCCCAGATAGCCGGTCGGCCAATCCTTGGGCGCATCTCGTGAGTCCAGCTCCCACTGCGTTCCAAACTCCACCAGATAATGCGCCCAGGCGGCAGTGCCGATGGTGCCGTGCTTGGGGCTGATGCCGGCGATCCCGGCGATCAGGAAGTAACTCTGGCGCAGGTCGAACTTGGGCGACAGCGCCAGGGCAAGGGTGGAGGCGGCAGCGTTGGTCTGGCCCATGCCGGTGACCAGCAGGCACACGTCCTGGGTGTTGCAGCGGATCACCGGGTATTCAGCGGACAGGCCCGGCACGCGCACTTCCTGCTTGAGTTGCAGGCGGTCGATCCAGGTTTGCGCCTCGGGGGCGAACATGGTGATCAGCATCACTTTGGGTTTGATCGGTGCCGGGGTATCTGCCAGCACCAGATGCGGCATCAGGGCCAGGCCGACGGCCATCGATAGACGGGTAAACGTGTTCATCTCATGCTCCTTGATCAGAATTGGTAACCGACACCGGCGTAGTAGCCCCAGCCGTCAGAGCGGGCGCGGAAGTTGCCTTCGCCGAAATTCAATTCGCTGCCATCCTCCCAGTTGCCGCCGTTATGGAAGTAGCGGCCCACCAGGGTGAAGCGCAGGTGGGTGAACGAGTACAGCAGCACGTTGGTTGCCACGAGGGAATTGGCGGTGCGCGCCGGGTTGTCCTTGTGCAGGTCGGAGCCGAAATCGTAGTTGGTGAAGCCGATGTAAGTCAGCGAAGCGCCGTTGTCGAACTTGCCGATGGGCACGATGTACTTCATCTGGGCGCGGTAGCCGTCCCATGAGTATTCATTGCTCGCACCGTAGTTTTCCCACTGGTAGCGCCCATAGAAGTTGGCCGACAGGTTGACCCGCGAATGGGTGTCGATGTCGGTGCCCAGGCCGCTGTACAGGGTGTTGGCGCGGTTTTCCTTGTTGCTGCCGTGGTCGTAGATCCAGTCAAACGCCACGTACCATTCCTTGAACGGGCCGATGGCCAGGCTGCGACCGGCCAGGTAGTCGATGGAAATACGCGGTTCATGCTCCATGAACACTGGCGAGCCGTGGTCCCAGACGCCTTTGTCATTGCTGTTACCGATGCCGAGGATCTTTGGCACGTCGATGTAGCCATACAGCTCGAAAGGGCCCTTGCGACCGAAGTACTCGTATTCAAGATAAATGTCATCGGACGGCTTGGGGCCGAAGCTGATGTCTTTGCTGCCGATCAGCGTCAGGTCCTGGTTAAACCACTCCGACAGATACGGGCCTTTGTTCGATTGGGTGGCTTCAGGGCTGAAGGTTTCGCCCTGTGCTGAGTCATCGGCGGGTGTTTCCTGCGCCAAAATGGGTGCGCTGAGTACTCCCGTAACGGCGGCCAGTAGCAAGGAAACACCAAAGCAGGCACGCGGCCTTGAGGTTAGGTGCATTGAAAATCCCTATTCGTACGCGGTTGGAACCCGATTCCTCAGGTCATGGTGAACTTGGCGGACAAGTTCGTACCGCAAACGTTTGCACAGGCTGTACCAACTTTGCTCAATGGCTTGAATGCCCTAGGAAAAAGACAAATTAGTCGACCTTTTGATCAGAAATGACTGGGTGTCATTTTTGCGATCGGATTGAACAGGTGCAGCGCGGTTTCGCGGCGATATTCGCTCGGCGTCTGGTTCATCTCGATCCGAAAGTGTCGGTTGAAATTGGACAGGTTGGCGTAGCCCACTTCAAAGCAGATATCTGCCACCGACCGCTCGGTGTGCAGCAACAGCCGGCAAGCGCGCTGTACGCGAAATTTGCGCATCAGGTCGATAAACCCGTGGCCGGTGTTGCGTTTGAAAAACCGCGAGAATCCCGGTTCGCTCATCTCCAGTTGCTGGGCAATGACCGACAGGCGCACGTCGCCGGTGAGTTCGCGCATCAGGTAATCGAATGCCTTGTTGATGCGTTCAGCACTGCGGGCGTCCAGGGTGGGCGCATAGCAGGGGCTGGCCAGCGACTTGACCTGGGCGGGCAGCGCGTTTTTCAGGGTGTCTAGCAGTTGCAGGAACAGGATCAGCCGTTGCAGGCCATGGGCGCTGCCGATGGCCTCCATCAGCTGCGCCGCCTGTACGGCGCAGTCGCCGCTGAACTCCAGGCCGCGCCGGGCCTGTTCGAACAGCGGTTGCAAGTCACCGAGTTCCGGCAGGGTGCTGCGCAGGGCGAGCAGGGCGGCGCCGTCGAATTGCAGCACCACGTCGCGCCCGCTCAGGTGTTCGCCGGGGGCCAGCTCGCCGATCCAGTCGTGGGGCAGGTCAGGGCCGATCAACGCGACATGGCCGGCGTTGAAGGCGCCGATATAGTCGCCCGCCACCAGCTTGCCGCTGCCTTGGCGGATCAGGTGGATTTCAAATTCGGGGTGGTGGTTCCAGCGCGCCAGGTCAAAGGGATAGTCGTGTTCGAACCAGCGGAAGCAGTGGTCCGGCTCGGGCAGGATCACTTCCAGTTCGGCGGGGCGGTGCTCGAACAGTGTGGCGCGGCTGACGGGCATGGTGCTGCCTCTTGTGCATTGGGTCACGCCAAAATACGCGGGTTTGCAGGGAGCGTGCTACCCCTGCCTTTACCCGGCACTGATGCTTTTTTGATCCTGGAGTTGCGGTTAAAAAAGTATCAGTCAGGCATTCGTCAAGCGTTTGTGGGGGCTTGGCCGAGCTGCTGTAATCGGTGCTCAACAACAAAAACAACAGGTGGAAACCGCCATGTCAACGCTTCCCAAAGCACTGTTCCTGCTGTCCGGCCTGGCTTTGGCTCTGCCTGGCCACGCCGCTGATACCGTGACGATTGCCACGGTCAACAATAGCGACATGATCCGCATGCAGCGCCTGTCCAAGGTGTTTGAACAGCAGCACCCGGACATCAAACTCAATTGGGTGGTGCTCGAAGAAAACGTTCTGCGCCAACGCCTCACCACCGACATCGCCACCCAGGGCGGGCAGTTCGATGTGCTGACCATCGGCACCTACGAAACCCCGTTGTGGGGCGCCAAACGCTGGCTGGAACCGCTGAGCGAACTGCCGGCCGATTACGACGTCGACGATATTTTCCCCTCTGTACGCCAGGGCCTGTCGGTGAATAACACCCTCTACGCCTTGCCGTTCTATGGCGAAAGCACCGTCACCTACTACCGCACCGACCTGTTCAAGCGTGCCGGACTGAGCATGCCTGCGCACCCCACCTGGAGCCAACTCGGCGAGTTCGCCGCCAAGCTCACCGCCAAGGACCAAGGTCAGTACGGCATGTGCCTGCGGGGCAAGGCTGGCTGGGGGGAGAACATCGCGTTGCTGAGTACCATGGCCAACGCCTTTGGCGCACGCTGGTTCGACGAACAATGGAGGCCCGAGCTGACCAGCCCCGAATGGAAGGCCGCCGCCAACTTCTACGTCAACACCCTCAAGCAATACGGCCCGCCCGGTGTGTCCAGCAACGGCTTCAACGAAACCCTGGCGCTGTTCAACAGCGGCAAGTGCGCGATCTGGGTCGACGCCAGCGTCGCCGGCTCTTTCACCACAGATGCCAGCCAGAGCAAGGTCGCCGACAGTGTCGGTTTCGCCGCAGCGCCTACCGAAGTGACCGACAAAGGGTCGTCCTGGCTCTACGCCTGGTCCCTGGCGATCCCGGCCACCTCCAAGCACAAGGACGCCGCCAAGGCCTTTATCACCTGGGCCACCTCCAAGGATTACATCCAACTGGTCGCCGACAAAGAGGGCATCACCAACGTACCGCCGGGCACGCGCCAGTCCACCTACAACGAGGCATATCTCAAGGCCGCGCCGTTTGCCCAGGTGACCCTGGAGATGATGAAACACGCCGATCCCGCCCATCCTTCAGCCAAACCGGTGCCGTACGTGGGCATTCAGTACGTGACCATCCCCGAGTTCCAGGCCATCGGCACCTCGGTCGGCAAGCTGTTTTCAGCAGCGCTCACCGGCGGCATGACGGTTGACCAGGCCTTGGTGCAGGCGCAGTCCACCACCGAGCGCGAAATGAAACGCGCCGGCTATCCCAAGTAACCTTGACGGACACCACCCATGAAACGACTGGAAGGTAAAAGCGCGCTGATCACTGGATCGGCGCGGGGGATTGGCCGCGCGTTTGCCCAGGCCTATATCAATGAAGGCGCGACGGTTGCCATCGCCGACATCAACTTGCAACGCGCCGGGCAAACCGCCGCCGAACTGGGCCCGCAGGCCTATGCGGTAGCGATGGATGTCACCGACCAGGCCTCCATTGATGGCGCAATTGCCGCCGTGGTGGCCCATGCAGGCAAGTTGGATATTCTGGTCAACAACGCGGCGCTGTTCGACTTGGCGCCCATCGTCGACATCACCCGCGACAGCTTCGAGCGGCTGTTCGCGATCAACGTCGCCGGCACGCTGTTCACCCTGCAGGCCGCCGCCCGGCAGATGATCAGCCAGGGCCATGGCGGCAAAATCATCAACATGGCCAGCCAGGCCGGGCGGCGGGGTGAGCCGTTAGTCGCGGTGTACTGCGCGACCAAGGCGGCGGTGATCAGTCTTACGCAGTCGGCGGGGTTGAACCTGATCAAGCAGGGCATCAACGTCAACGCCATCGCACCGGGTGTGGTGGACGGTGAGCATTGGGATGGGGTGGATGCGCTGTTTGCCAGGCATGAAGGCCTGGCGCCCGGCGAGAAGAAGAAGCGGGTAGGGGACGAGGTGCCGTTCGGGCGGATGGGCACCGCAGAGGACCTGACCGGAATGGTGATCTTCCTGGCGTCCAAGGATGCCGACTACGTGGTGGCGCAGACCTACAACGTCGATGGCGGCAACTGGATGAATTAAAACCGCGGATCTGGAATGTGATCATTGTGGCGAGCCTGCTCGCCACAAGTGTTCGCCTGTTTATAGCGGGTTCACTCGGCAAAACTGCGATCAAAAAAATACACCGCTCCAGGCTTGAGGTTCTCTAGCGTCGCCTGGGGCCTGCCCCCTTCACCCTGCTTCTTGCGCCCCGTCTCCCGCAGATACCCCGCCTCGGTCAGCTTCAATAACCGCTGGCGGATACTGGTCTTCAGCACCGGGCGTTCCAGCACCAGGGAAAAGATCGTCGTCGCTTGCGGCGCGCTGAATTCATCGCCCAGGAACATCAGTGGCAAACTGCTGTACAGCGATTTGGATACCAGCCGCTCCTGCACCGCTGCCACGATCAGGTTGTGATCGAACGGCAGCTTGATGCTCCCGTCAGCCACTGCGCTCAACGAAAACCACGCCTGATGGTCAGCCAAGACCACCTCATCCGCCAGGATCGCCAGGTAGTACGTGGACGAGGACCAGCAGCGCGGGTCGCGAAACGCATCGCCCACCGTGCCCACTTGCTCGCTCCAGGCCAGTTTTAGTCCGACCTTGTCACTGGCGCGCAACCGCTCCACGGCATCCTTGAGGCTCAGGTCCTGCACACCGCCATTCACCACCACACCCGGCAGCGCCCAATGCCCGGCGAAGGGCTCGGCGTCGCGCTTGTTCAGCAGCAGTTTCAGTTCACCGGCCGCGCGGCAATAAAACAGCACGCAGAGGTCGACGGTATGGAGGTAGGCGCTAAGGGGCATGTGAACATCCTTCTGAACGGCGAAGAGGGCTCAGTCTAACGGATCGAAAAGATATGTCATGTTCTCGATAGAGAATAGATAAGCAAATGTTTCTTGCAATGAAAGTACATGACATGTACTTTTGTTGCCAGGCCACAGGAGAACCGCCATGACCCTCTCGAAAACTGCTATTGCATCCTTTGATGTCGACGCCCAGAAGAGCTTCACGCCGCTGTGCCCCAACGAGTTGCCTGTGGCCGGTGGTGACCTGATCGGCGCCGAACTCAATTACATGGCCAGCCTCGCCGGCCATCGAGTCGGCAGCAAGGATGCCCATACCCCCCAAGCACCCTGGGTGGTCGCGCAGCCCAGCGAGATGCTGCAACCCACCGGCCTGGTCCACGCCGACCTTACGTGGGTCAGTCACTGCGTACCGGGCACCGAAGGCTTCACCTTGCTGGACGAGTTGCCCACGCCTTATGACTACGACTACTTCATCTGGAAAGGCGTCGAGCCCGACCTGCACCCCTACGGTGCCTGCTACCACGACCTGCACGACAAGCTGTCCACCGGAGTGATCGAGTACCTCAAGGCCCAAGGCGTCACTCGCGTAATCGTCGGCGGCCTGGCCCTGGACTACTGCGTCAAGACCACCGCCCTGCAATTGCTCAAGGCCGGCCTCGAAGTCGTGCTGCACCTGCCGGCGTGCCGAGGAATCAGCGAGGAGGGCGGCGTGCAGGCCGTCAATGAGTTGCTCAAGGCCGGTGCCAGCATCAGCCGCACCCGCGAAGAACTGGCCGCGATGGCCGCGCGTTAAGGAGACTGACCATGGAAAGTGCCTACGACTACGAAGCCCCGGTCATCCAGGGCCTGCTCGACACCGACTACTACACCTTCACCATGATGCAGGCGGTGTTGCACCAGTACCCCAACGTCGATGTGGAATACAACTTCATCGTCCGCTCCAAGGAAAGACTCGGCCACTTGATCCCGCAGTTGCGCGCCGAGTTGGACAAACTTGCCAGTTTGCAGATGCGTGAAGGCGAGCTGCGTTTTCTGTTCAACCCACGTTTTCGCGAGTACCTCACCCCGGACTACGAGCGTTTCCTCGGCCTGTTTCGCTTCAACCTGCGCTATATCCACGTCAGCGAAGTTGACGGCCAACTGAACATCCGCGTGGTCGGCCCGATGCTGCACTGCATCATGTTCGAGCAGCCGGTGCTCGCGTTGGTCAGCGAACTGCGCAACCGCGACAAATACCCGCAGGTGACCCTGGAAGACGTCACTCGCAAGCTCTACCAGAAGTTTGACTGGCTGGAGAAAAACCTCAGCCGCGATGAACTGGCCGACCTGCGCGTCTCCGACTTCTCGACCCGTCGGCGGCTGTCCTTCAAGGCCCAGCGCGAAGTGGTGGATATCATGCGTCGCGACTTCCCCGGCCAGTTCGTCGGCACCAGTAATGCGCACCTGGCCTACGAATTCGATTTGCCGCTGATCGGCACCATGGCCCACCAATGGCTGATGGTGCACCAGCAATTGGGTCGTCTGCGCGAAAGCCAGAACGCCGCCCTGGAGAACTGGGTGCATGAATACCGTGGCCGTCTCGGTATCGCCCTGACCGACTGCATCAGCACCGACTTCTTCCTCAAGGACTTCGACCTGTACTTCGCCAAGCTCTACGACGGGCTGCGCCAGGACTCCGGTGATCCCATCGCCTGGGCCGACAAAGTGCTGGCCCGCTACAAACAGCTGGGCATCGATCCGATGACCAAGGACCTGATGTTCTCCGATGGCCTGAACTTCGAAAAATGCCTGCCGATCCTGCGCCACGTGCGTGGCAAGGCCAAGTTCGGTTTCGGCATGGGCACCAGCCTGGCCTGCGATGTGGAGGGCGTGGAGCCGCTGAGTATCGTGATGAAACTGGTGCGGGTGCACGGCGAACCGGTGGTGAAGTTTTCCGATGACCCGATCAAGAACGTCTGCGAAGACGCCTCGTTTTTGCAGTATGCAGCCCAGGTATTCAACGTCGGCACTGTGGAGGTGTGACATGCAAGACCGTATCGCGCAGGAACTGAATATCGACCGGCAGTTGGGGCAGGGCGGTGAGGCCAAGGAAATCCAGCGACGCATCGACTTCATCAAGACCACGTTGCGTCACTCGGGCTGCAAGGCCTTGGTGCTGGGTATCAGCGGTGGCGTGGATTCCCTCACTGCCGGCCGTCTGTGCCAATTGGCGGTGGAGCAACTGCGTAGCGAACACTACGCCGCACGCTTTATCGCCATGCGCCTGCCTTACAACATCCAGGCGGATGAAAGCGATGCCCAGGCCTCCCTGGACTTCATCACCCCGGACCACGTCGAGACCCTCAATATCGCCGCCAGCGTCGACGGCCTGATGACCAGCCTGGTCGCCAATGAGGCCAGCGCCAGCCATGTCGACTTCATCAAAGGCAACGTCAAGGCCCGCACTCGGATGATCGCGCAGTACGCCGTGGCCAACCTGCACAATGGCCTGGTGGTCGGCACCGACCATGGCGCCGAAGCGCTGATGGGGTTCTTTACCAAGTTTGGCGACGGCGCCTGCGACCTGGCGCCACTGTCCGGCCTGACCAAAACCCAGGTGCGCCTGCTCGCCAGCGCCCTCGGCGCCCCGGCAGAGCTGGTGCACAAACACCCCACCGCAGACCTTGAAGAGCTGGCGCCGGGCAAGCTGGATGAGCAGGCCTATGGTTGCTCATACGAAGAGATTGATGCGTACCTGATGGGCGAACCGGTGAGTGAGCGGGTGACGGCGATTGTCGAGGGGGCCTACACAAAGACCGCGCACAAGCGGGCGCTGCCGATTGTTCCGGTTTGATTTAGGAACGGTCCTGCTTTCGAACTGATTTTTTCATCTCGTTGTGTGTACGAATACTGCGCTCTCGGGAAGTTACTCCTGCGCGTGCCTGTCTATTTTACTGATATGACTTGGAACTATCCTGTTTTTACCGGCCACAGATCAAGGGTTGACCCGGAGCTCTTTTTACTTGGGTTGACCATTATAAAATCCCTGACCTGAGGTATTCCTGTTATGGACCTTTGTTTTCGTCAACAACCCCATTTTCAACCCGCGGCCAGCACGGGGCTTTGTTTAGTCAATATCAGCCGACTCAACCAAATGGGTAATACCGGATACAGCAATGGCGGCAATATGCCTGCATCCGCAGTAGCACGAGACTTTTCAGCCAACTTTGATTACTTCCGAACCCCAGGAACGCCATTTGTGTCACGCGAGACACTTGGTTGCATGGCTGACCGGCCATTGATCGGCGACAGATATCACGACCCGATGACATTGATAGCCAGGGCGATTCGCAATAATCCCGACATGGAACACCAACTCGATGCGATCAATCATTGTGGTGATAACGACGGGCTTATCAGCCAAGGTGATGTATCGGCCGTTATTCAACATTTTGACGCTCAAGAGGCCGCCCTCAGTAACCCGCCGCGAGGAGGTGGCGCATCTTGGCGCTCTCAGGGGGCTATGCAGCAGCAACGCGTGAATCAGCTGTTTTTCCTTGCGCATTCGGCCCAGTCGCCCAAGTATGACGATCAGGACTACGTGCAGCCGCAGCTATGTTTTGCGGGCGTGTACAGCACCCAGGACGGGGGCCCAGGCAGCAATCCCTATGCCGGTGAGGGTAAGGAAGACTTCAGCAACAAAATTCTTTCCCATTTCAGCCCCCTGGAAGATCCAAATCAGCCTGGAGCGATCACCGACAGGTCTCTTAACGCCGTCGCCGCGGGCCGTCGACTAGACGGTCAACCCGCTACTCAGGACGAGATGGATATCGCCAAGGAACTGTTGTCGCGTGGTGGTTTGTTCAAGGAACTCGATCAAGGAAAAACCGGGAAACTGGATGGTAGTTTCACCAGGGACCACTTGGGCTATGTTTCGGAGAACGCTGTTGAAATGAGCCAGTTGGAAATTCTCCAGAACGTTAAAAAACACTTCTCCGCCTACGGTGATGGTGATGACTATGTGAATCTGAATGAGATGAAAGAAGCGGCAGGCTTAGTGCCATCGGAGAAAACCTTCACCCCGGAACAGCGCATAACAGCGACCAAATTCCTTCAGGACAAAGAACTTCGAGACGAGACGGACGTTGGCGTTGATGCCAAAGGAGGGCCTGGGTACAAAGACGGCCGGTTTGATATGGACAACGTGAACCATATGATCAAGAAAAAAAGCAAAGCGGGCGCCGAAACATGATTGAGTGAACCAACGGGGCTGCCGCTGACGTCGACAGCCCTGAAGCCCTTTGGATTTACATGGATATAATGTCCTGTGGTCAGGGTTTGCAGTATTCGGTACGTCAAAGCGCAGGAACATTGGATCCACTTGCGGTATAACCCTCGGACGCTTTAGTTCTCCGAGGCCCCGTTTTTCATGCAAAGCCCTTTGCAACGTCCGCTGTGGCAGGTCTACCTGATCTTTCTGGCACCGATGGTGCTGTCGAACTTCCTGCAAAGTTTTTCTGGCACGCTCAACGGCATCTACGTTGGGCAAATGCTCGGCACCCAGGCGTTGGCAGCGGTGTCGGGGATGTTTCCCATCGTGTTTTTCTTTATCGCACTGGTGATCGGCCTGGGGGCGGGCGCGTCGGTGTTGATCGGCCAGGCCTGGGGTGCCCAGGAAACCGCAATGGTCAAGTCGATTACCGGTGCGACGCTGACCCTCGGCGCGCTGGTGGGCTTGATCGCTGCGGTGCTGGGCAGTCTGTTCGCACGCCCGGCATTGCAGGCATTGGGCACGCCGGTGGATGTGCTCGACGACGCGGTCGGCTATGCCCAGGTAATGATGCTGATCATGCCGTTGTTGCTGGTGTTCATCCTCTATACCCAACTGCTGCGGGGCGTCAGCGACACGATTTCGCCGCTGCTTGCGCTGGTGGTCTCGACCCTGGTCGGCCTGCTGCTGACTCCGGCGCTGATTCGTGGCTGGGTCGGCCTGCCGCCCTTGGGCATCCAGAGCGCGGTGTACGCCGGCCTGGTGGGTAACGCCCTGGCGATGCTGTTTTTGATTTTGCGCCTGCGCCATAAACACCACGTGATGGCGCCGGATCGCGAACTGCTCGCGGCCTTGCGCCTGGACCGCGTGATCCTTGGCAAAGTCCTGCGCATCGGCCTGCCCACCGGCTTGCAGATGGTGGTGTTGTCGCTGTCGGAACTGGTCATCCTGGCGCTGGTCAACGGCCACGGTTCCCAGGCCACGGCGGCCTATGGGGCGGTGACGCAGATCGTCAACTACGTGCAATTTCCGGCGCTGTCGATTGCCATCACTGCCTCGATCCTGGGGGCCCAGGCTATCGGCGCCGGGCGCCTGGAACGCATCGGGCCGATCCTGCGTACCGGATTGCTGATCAACACCTGCCTCACCGGTGGCCTGATTGTGCTGGGCTACGTGCTGTCCCACTGGCTGCTGGGGCTGTTCATCACCGACGACGCTGCGCGGGTCAAGGCAGAACACCTGCTGCACATCATGCTCTGGAGCATCCTGGTGTTTGGCTTCCAGGCGGTGATCGGCGGGATCATGCGCGCCAGCGGCGTGGTGCTGATGCCGGTGGCGATCTCGATCTTCTGCGTGCTGTGCGTGGAGCTGCCGATAGCGTACCTGCTCAATGCCCACTTCGGCCTGGAAGGCGTGTGGATGGCATTTCCGGTGACGTACCTGGCGATGCTGGGGTTGCAGACCGCTTACTACCGGTTGGTGTGGCGGCATAAACAGATCAAACGGTTGGTATGAACATGGCAAACCCCTACGCCGAATTATTCCAGGTCCCTGGCGCCCGGGCTTTTGTATTGGCAGGCATGCTGGCGCGCATGCCGGTGTCGATGACCGGCATCGGCATTATCACCATGCTCTCCCAGGTACATGGCGGCTACGGCCTGGCAGGTTCGGTGGCGGCGATATTCGCCTTGGCTACCGCGATTTGCGCACCCCAGGTATCACGGCTGGTGGACCGCTACAGCCAGGGGCGGGTGCTGCCGATTGCCGCGTTGATCGGTGGCGGGGCGTTGTTGATGCTGTTGCTGTGCACGCGGTTGCAGGCACCGACCTGGACGCTGTTCCTGTGCGCCGCCCTGGCCGGTTGTATACCGAACATGTCCGCAATGGTGCGGGCGCGCTGGACCGAGTTGTACCGGGGCCAGCCCAAGCTGCAAACCGCGTTTGCCCTGGAGTCGGTGCTGGATGAAGTGTGTTTTATTGTCGGCCCGCCGCTTTCGGTCGGCCTGAGCGTGGTGCTGTTTCCCGAAGCCGGGCCACTGGTGGCCGCGCTGTTGCTGGCGGTGGGCGTGACCACGTTCGTGCTGCAACGGGCGACTGAGCCACCGGTGCACGAGCATCACGATCAGCATGCCGGTTGGCTGATTTCGTCACCTTCGGTACTGATCCTGATGATCCTGCTGCTGGCCATGGGCGTGATCGTCGGTGTGGTGGACGTGGTCAGTGTCGCCTTTGCCCAGCAGCAGGGTCAGCCGGCGGCGGCGAGTATCGTGCTGTCGGTGTACGCCATCGGTTCGTGCCTGGCGGGGCTGGCTTTTGGCACGCTCAAGCTCAAGGCGCCGCTGCCCCGGCAGTTCCTGTTCTGTGGCGTAGCCACGGCCTTGACCACGTTGCCGTTGCTGCTGGTCACGAACATCCCTGGCCTGGCGGTGGCGATCTTTATCTCCGGGCTGTTCTTTGCCCCGACCCTGATCGTGTCGATGGCGCTGGTGGAGCGGATTGTCCCCGCTAGCCGCCTGACCGAAGGCATGACCTGGCTGATCACCGGCCTCAGCATCGGTGTGGCCATCGGCGCCGCCAGCTCCGGTTGGATGATTGACCACATGGGGGCTGCCAGTGGGTTCTGGGTGGCGTTGGCGGCGGGCGCGGTGGTAATGGGTTCGGCGGTGCTGGGGTATCGGCGGTTGGGCTGAGGTTTACACTTGGTATCGTCCACTGTGTCGGTGCCACTCGTTATTGCCTGCGAGCCAGGCTTTCACGCCTCCCAAAAAACGCTTGAGTGACGGTTGCGCCTGTTTGAGCAAGCGGCGTTCCTTGGCTTCATAGCGATGCACGATATCGTCGTGCATCTGGGCGGTCAGCCACACGCCTTGCTGCAACGAGCAGTGGTGTTCACGGGCCAGTAATATAGGCAGGTTGAAGTCGCCTATTTCAGGCAGGCTCTCTTTGTGGGCAGAGTACACGTCATTGGCAATGATGGTCGCGCTGGCGGCGAGGGTAACGACTTCTCGTACCTGGGCCGCGAAATACGTCTCGGCGTCGAGTTCATAGCCGTCGACCACATCAATCAAGGCCATGCAGGGTAGAAAACTGTTGACCTGTCGGTGTGCCAGGTACTCCCAGATACACGGCAGGCTGTGTTCGATGCGCCATGTGGCTTCGGCATTCATGGTCACGAACATGGCAACGGTCTCCAGCCGCACGCGAGCCATCTGGGATGCTGTGCCGAAGCGAGACAGATGGTTCATATACCCCTTTAATCCCCGCAACACCGGATCACGTTTCAGCGCCTGCTCCAGTGCCAGGTCATGCGGCGGGTTCAGGTGCGCTCTGTCCAGCGCGGCGAGTGCCAACGACAGGCGTGGGCCCAGTAACCTGGGGTTGGCGCCACTTCGCTCATCATCACAGTAGTGATCGTCCACTGCGAACAGCGCAGCGATGCATTTAGCCGAGAGCAACAGGCGGTCCGGGTTATCGGTGCCGGGGTGGCACAGCATGGCAAATCGGCCGAAATTCGAGGCCCTCACCTGGTCCCATTGCCCCTCGAAAATGCCCACTCGCCTGACCCAGGACAGCAACAAGTCGTTGACGTGATTGCCCAGCGCTTCATCCATCCGCACCGGTACGGGGTATTCCAGCTCCGGTATTTGCAGGCGGGCAGGGGCGTCGGGCGGTGGGCAGTGGATGTCGTTCATAGCAAGACTCCGAAGTGTCGGTGCCATTGGACGTTACTGCGGACCAAGAAGCAGAAAAGATAGGAGATGACTGATCTGTAAATCTAGAAGGTCTGGCGCCAAACACAACTCGTCCATTCGGCGCTATCTGGAATCAACCCGCTCATTCAGCCAATCGCGGGGAATGTTTCTGCGCAATGATGTTGCAGGAATTCATTCAGCGCCTGGCGCGTCAAATCATTGAGCGTCACTTTTTTGCGCATCGCTGCCAGGGCGGCCGCCAGGTGCAGGTCATGGCCGACCCGTACATTGAACGAGCCCTTGCACGGTTTTTCGGGTGTTTGCCCGAGGGACTGGCATGTAGCCAGGTAGTCGTCCACTGCCTCATGAAATGCCGCATCCAATTCTGCGACGGTTTTACCTTCATAGCTGACCAGCGCCTTGATGAACAGGATCTTGCCGAACAGGCAGTTGTCTTCGAGGCTGGCTTCGATGGAGCCGATGTAGCCTTTGTAATTGAGTTGGTTGTTCACGGAATCAGTTCTCCTGATCGCAATTGTTCGATGATCTGGCGCCGAATGTAGTGTTTCAGTTCGTTGCCGGGGTGGGGCCTGTGCAAGGTGATCATTGCACTGGGATCGCCGATGTCGAATTTGACGCGGCTTCCGGCTCCTTCAATCTGTGTGTAGCCCAGCCGGTGTAACAGTGTGACGAGTTCGGGCCAGGTGAATATCGTTTGCTCGTTGAGCAATTTGGCGAGCAGCTTTTCATTTTTTGACACGGCGATCCCTGCGTGTAACTAAATGTAGTTGCAAAAATTGGTGTATGTCAATGCTAGCTCGCCTTTGCATGGCTTTCCCGGGATTGATGTAACCCTTGATGACACCGCGCTCCAGCCCCTCCACCCGCAGCTAATTTTTCCCTCCGCGGTTCGTTTTATAGGGACGACGTGCCTTTGTGCTTCCTGCCTATTGCTCCGGACTCCAACAAATGAATGCTGAAGACTCCTTGAAACTTGCTCGCCGGTTTATCGGGTTGCCCCTGGAAAAACGCCAGCTGTTCCTGCAGGCACTGCAGAAAGAAGGGGTGGATTTCTCCCGGTTTCCGATACCGGCAGGAGTGGATGCCGAGGATCGCCAGGCGTTGTCCTATGCGCAGCAGCGCATGTGGTTTCTCTGGCAGTTGGACCCTGCCAGCGGTGCCTACAACCTGCCCGGTGCGGTGCGCCTCAAGGGCGCACTGAACCTGAAAGCGCTGGAGCAGGCGTTCGCCAGCCTGGTGGCGCGGC
The DNA here is from genome assembly GCF_056688935.1 of Pseudomonas arvensis. NCBI lineage: Bacteria > Pseudomonadati > Pseudomonadota > Gammaproteobacteria > Pseudomonadales > Pseudomonadaceae > Pseudomonas > Pseudomonas arvensis. Next base: position 2,404,759 of record NZ_CP162038.1, read on the forward strand.
ATGAAACCCTGCGTACAGTGTTCCAGCGCCAAGCGGATGAGCGTCTGTTGCAAGTGGCAGCGGAGCCGATGCTGGCGGTTGACGTCGTGGATTTCAGTGACTTGGCACCGCACGCACGTGAGCAGGCAGTCAATGACGCAGCGACCCGTCAATCGGTGCTGCCTTTCGATCTGGAGCATGGCCCGCTGCTGCGTGTGCAATTGCTCAAGTTGGACGCGCAGGAGCACGTGCTGCTGCTGACACTGCATCACATCGTCTCCGACGGTTGGTCGATGAACGTGCTGATCGAAGAGTTCATCCGCTGCTACGACGCCCATGAGCGCAACGAAACTCCACAATTGCCGGCACTGCCGATTCAATACAGCGATTACGCCCTGTGGCAACGCCGCTGGCTGGAAGCGGGGGAGCAGGCCCGTCAATTGGCGTACTGGGAGGCGCGCCTGGGCGATGAGCACCCGGTGCTGGAACTGCCGACGGACCACCCGCGCCCGGCCATGCCCAGTTACCAGGGCACCCGCCATAACTTCGCGATTGAGCCGGCACTGGCCGCCCAATTGCGTGCCTGCGCGCAAAAGCACAACGTCACGCTGTTCATGCTGTTGCTCGGTGCCTTCAATGTGCTGCTGCATCGTTACACCGGCCAGGGCGATATTCGCGTCGGCGTGCCGATTGCCAACCGTAACCGTGGTGAAGTCGAAGGGCTGATCGGTTTTTTCGTCAATACCCAGGTCCTGCGTACCGAACTGACCGGGCAAACCCGCGTTGCCGAGTTGCTGCAAGGCATCAAGGAGCACGCCCTCGGCGCCCAGGCCCATCAGGAGCTGCCGTTCGAGCGCCTGGTGGAAGCCCTCAAAGTCGAGCGCAGCCTCAGCCATACGCCGCTGTTCCAAGTGATGTACAACCACCAGCCGGTGGTGGCCGACATTGCCTCCGTCAGTACCGCCTCCGGCCTGGAACTCGCGTTGGTGGAGTGGCAAGGTCGCACCACCCAGTTCGACCTGACTCTCGATACTTATGAGAAATCCGGCACGCTGCACGCCGCATTGACCTACGCCAACGACCTGTTCGACGCGCCGTCCATCGCGCGTATGTCCCGGCACTGGATCAGCCTGTTGCAGGCCATGGTTGCCGATGGCGAGCAGCGCATCGGCGAGTTGCCGATGCTGGCTGCCGAAGAGCAGCAGGTCATGGTGCAGGCCTGGAACCAGACCGCGCAGGCGTACCCGACCGAGCGCGGTATTCATCAACTGATCGAAGATCAGGTCCAGGCCACGCCCGATGCTCCGGCGCTGGCCTTCGGCGCTGTCTCCTTGACCTACGGCGAGCTTGACGCCCGCGCCAACCAATTGGCCCATGCCTTGCGCGAACAGGGGGTTGGCCCCGATGTGTTGGTGGGAATCTGCGTCGAGCGTTCCGTGGAAATGGTCATTGGTCTGCTGGCCATTCTCAAGGCCGGCGGCGCCTATGTGCCGCTTGACCCCGAATACCCCCAGGAACGCCTGGCCTACATGATCGAAGACAGCGGCATCCAACTGCTGCTCAGCCAGCACAGCCTGTTGCCGTCGCTGCCCACTGACGGCATTCAGGTGATCGCCCTGGACCACGCCCCCGGCTGGCTTGACGGCTACAGCAGCGCCTCGCCCGCAGTCGCCATCCACGGGCTGAACCTGGCCTATGTGATCTACACCTCCGGTTCCACCGGCAAGCCCAAGGGCGCCGGTAACAGCCACCGTGCGCTGGTCAACCGTCTGTGCTGGATGCAGCAAGCCTATGGCCTCGACGCCAGCGATGCGGTACTGCAGAAAACCCCGTTCAGCTTTGACGTCTCGGTCTGGGAGTTCTTCTGGCCGCTGATGACCGGTGCGCGCCTGGTGGTCGCGGCCCCTGGCGAACATCGCGAGCCGGCGCGTCTGATCGAGACCATCGGTCAGCACGGCATCACCACCTTGCACTTTGTCCCCTCCATGCTCCAGGCGTTTATCCATGAGCCGGGCGTACAGGGCTGCAACAGCCTCAAGCGCATCGTGTGCAGCGGCGAAGCCTTGCCACTGGATGCGCAACTGCAAGTCTTCGCCAAACTGCCCCTGGCAGGGTTGTTCAACCTCTATGGCCCGACCGAAGCGGCCATCGACGTGACCCACTGGACCTGCGTCGACGAAGGCCGTGACGCCGTACCTATTGGCCGCCCAATCGCCAACCTCGGCACCTATGTGCTCGATGCGCAGCTCAACCCGGTGCCCGCCGGCGTGTCCGGCGAGCTGTACCTGGGCGGCACCGGCCTGGCCCGCAGTTACCACTGCCGTCCGGCGCTGACCGCCGAGCGTTTTGTGCCCAGCCCTTTCGGTGATGGTGCGCGTCTGTACCGTACCGGCGACCGCGTGCGCCAGCGTGACGATGGTGTGATTGACTACCTCGGTCGCCTCGACCATCAGGTCAAGCTGCGCGGCCTGCGCATCGAGTTGGGAGAAATCGAGACGCGCCTGATGCAACACCCAGGCGTGCGTGAGGCAGTAGTGCTGGTGCAGGGCGGCAAGCAGTTGGTGGCCTACCTGGTGCTGGAAGGCGAAGCGCCGACCGACCTCAAGGCCTGGCTGCTCAGCAGCCTGCCGGAATACATGGTGCCTACCCACATGATGCACCTGGCCAAGCTGCCGGTGACCGCCAATGGCAAGCTCGACCGTAAAGCGCTGCCGCTGCCGGACGTGGCGCCGCAGCAGGCGTACAGCGCCCCGGAAAACGCCCTGCAAAAAGCCCTGTCAGCAATCTGGGTCGATGTGCTTGGCGCGGAGCAGGTCGGTCTGGACGACAACTTTTTCGAGCTGGGCGGCGATTCGATCATCTCTATCCAGGTGGTCAGCCGTGCGCGCCAGGCGGGGATTCGCCTCAGCCCGCGCGACCTGTTCCAGTACCAGAGCGTGCGCAGCCTGGCGCTGGTCGCCACCTTTGAACAGGCCAGCGTTATCGACCAAGGGCCGGTCAGCGGCGAGGTCATCCTGACGCCGGTACAGCACGGCTTTTTCGCCGAGGCGATCCCGGCGCGCCACCATTGGAACCAATCCTTGTTGCTGACCCCACGCGAGGCCCTGGACTCGGTGCGCCTTGAAGCGGCGCTGACGCAGCTGATTAACCACCATGACGCCCTGCGCCTGCGCTTTGTGCAACGTCCCGATGGCTGGCAGCAAACCCACGCTGCGCCCGTCGCCGAGCCTGCGCTGTGGCACTCTCATGCCGCCGACGATACGCAACTGGCAGCGCTATGCGACGAAGCCCAGCGCAGCCTCGACCTGACGCAAGGCCCGCTGCTGCGCGCCGCCCTCGTCGCCATGGCCGATGGCACCCAGCGCTTGCTGCTGGTGGTGCATCACCTGGTGGTGGATGGGGTTTCATGGCGCATCCTGCTGGAAGACCTGCAACAGGCTTACCGCCAGGCAACGTTGCCGGCCAAGACCAGCGCCTATCAAACCTGGGCGCACCAACTGCACACCCGCGCGCAAACCCTCGGCGAACAACTGCCTTACTGGCAGGCGCAGTCCATCGACGCCGAGTTGCCGTGCGACAACCCCCGTGGCGGGCTGCAAAACCGCTTGGGCTGCAAGATTGAAACCCGCCTCAGCGCCGAGCAAACCCGTCATTTGCTGCAAGACGCGCCGGCGGCTTATCGCACTCAGGTCAACGACCTGTTGCTGACGGCGTTGGCGCGGGTAGTCAGCCGTTGGAGCGGGCAGGCTGGGGCGCTGATCCAGCTGGAAGGCCATGGGCGTGAAGATCTGTTCGACGCCGTCGACCTGACCCGCACGGTGGGTTGGTTTACCAGCCTGTTCCCTGTGCGTCTGCAGGCGGACGGCGAGCTGTCGAGCGCAATCAAGTCGGTCAAGGAGCAACTGCGTGCCGTGCCCGACAAGGGGCTGGGCTACGGCCTGCTGCGCTATCTGGCTGCGCCTCACGTGCGTGAAGCCCTTTCGGGCCTGGCCGCGCCGCGTATCACGTTCAACTACCTCGGTCAGTTCGATCGCCAGTTCAATGAGTCCGCGTTGTTCGTGCCCGCCACTCAGGGCAGCGGCCAGGCCCAGGACCCCGAAGCGCCGTTGGCCAACTGGTTGACGGTGGAAGGGCAGGTCTATGGCGGCGAACTGGCGCTGCAATGGGGGTTCAGCCGCGAGATGTTCCAGGCGTCGAGCATCCAGCGCCTGGCGGATGATTACGCCGCCGAACTCACCGCCTTGATCCAGCACTGCTGCGAAACGCCCGCCGGGCAGGTGACGCCATCGGACTTTGCGCTGGCAACCCTGACCCAGCAGCAATTGGATTATTTGCCCGTGGCCGGCCCGGCCATCGCCGATATCTACCCGCTGTCGCCCATGCAGCAAGGCATGCTGTTCCACACCCTGTACGAGCCTGAGGTCCAGGCCTATATCAACCAGTTGCGCCTGGATATTGAAGGCCTTGATCTGCTGAGCTTCGGTCGTGCCTGGCAGGCAGCGTTGGACCGGCATGACATTTTGCGCAGCAGCTTTCACTGGCTCGGCCTGGACAGCGCCCATCAAGTGATCCAGCGCCAGGTCGATTTGCAGTTGCAAGTGATCGAAGCCGCGCATCCTGACCTCGACGCCTTGGCCGATGCCGAGCGTCAGCGCGGTTTTGAGTTGAACACGGCGCCCCTGTTTCGCCTGATGTTGGTGCGCGGTGCCGGTACGGGCTGGCACATGATTTTCACCAGCCATCACATCCTGATGGATGGCTGGAGCAATGCCCAGTTGCTTGGCGAAGTCATTGCCGACTACGCAGGCCACGTTTTGCCCGTGCCGTTGGGACAGTTCCGCGATTACCTGGATTGGCTGCAGCAGCAAGCCTCGGGTGAAATGTTCTGGAGGGAAGCCCTGGCGCCGTTGCAAGCCCCAACCCTGCTGGCTGAAGCACTGCGCGTGCCGGTCGAAGGGGCGGGCATGGCTGACCATCACACCACCCTGGATAGCCAGTTCACCCGTGCACTCGGCGATTGCGCACGCCAGCACAAAGTCACCCTCAACACCCTCCTGCAAGGCGCCTGGAGCCTCTTGCTGCAACGCTACACCGGTCAGGATTGCGTGGCCTTCGGTGCCACTGTTGCCGGACGTTCGGCGCCGTTGCCGGGTATCGAGCAGCAACTGGGCCTGTTTATCAACACACTGCCGATCATCAGCGCGGCCTCGCCGGCCCAGTCCGCCGCCACTTGGCTCGCTGAGCTGCAAGCGCTGAATCTCAGCCTGCGCGACCATGAACACGTACCGCTTTACGACATCCAGGGCTGGGCCGGTCAACCCGGTGGCGCACTGTTCGACACCTTGCTGGTGTTTGAAAACTTCCCGGTGGCGCAAGCGCTCAAGCAAGGCGCGCCGGCAGGCCTGACCTTTGGCAAGATGCATAACCATGAGCGCACCCACTACCCGCTGACCCTGGGCATCGAGCTGGGGACCGGCTTGCGCCTGGAGTTCAGCTACGACCGGGCGCGGTTCACCGAGCAACAGGTCGCGCAATTGAGCGCCAATCTGCAGCACCTGCTGGTGCAACTGGTGGCGGATACCGAGGTGCCACTGGGCAACCTGCAATTGCTGGACAGCAGCACGCAGGCTTCGCTGCTCGCCATCAGCCAATCCCCTGGCACGCCCCGGCGCCAGGTGCGCGTGCATGAACGCATCGCCGCCCAGGCCCAGGCCACCCCGGATGCGCTGGCGGTGCAGGCAGGCAGTGAACGCTTGAGCTATGCCCAGCTCAATCAGCGGGCCAACCGCCTGGCTCACCGCCTGCTGGAGCAGGGCGTGGGCCCGGGCCAGCGCGTAGGCCTGGTTTCCCGCCGTGGCCCGCAGTTGATCGTCAGCCTGCTGGCGGTGCTAAAAAGCGGCGCGGCCTACGTGCCGCTGGACCCCAATTACCCCGCCGAGCGCCTCAGCTACATGCTGGCAGACAGCCGTCTGAACCTATTGCTCAGCGAGACCGGGTTGCTGGCAGAGCTGCCATTGCCCCATGGGCTCAAACGTGTGGATTTCAGCGCTCAGGGTCAAGAGCTGGCGGGTTACCCGTCGACCAACCCAGCCAACCACGCCACCGCCGCCGACCTCGCCTATGTGATCTACACCTCCGGCTCCACCGGCCAACCCAAGGGTGTGGCCATCGATCATGCTGCACTCGATCAGTTCTGCGACACAGCGGCGGATTACAGTGCGCTGACGCCGGCCGACCGCGTGCTGCAATTTGCGACGTTCAGCTTCGACGGGTTTGTCGAGCAATGCTATCCGCCGCTGTGTGTCGGCGCGGCGCTGATCATGCGCGGCGATGAGCTGTGGGACGCCGGGTTGCTGGCGCGGGAAATCGTCGAGCAGGGCGTGACCCTGGCCGACCTGCCCGCGGCCTATTGGTACTTGCTGGCCAAGGAATGCGCTGTCGATGGTCGCACCCTGGGCAACCTGCGCCAGCTGCATGTCGGCGGCGAAGCCATGGCCGTGGAGGGCGTACGTGCCTGGCACGAGGCCGGGTTGGGCAATGTTCGTTTGGTGAACACTTATGGCCCGACCGAGGCCACCGTGGTCTCCAGCGTGCATGAATGCCAGCTTGCAGATGCCAATGACGCCTTCGGCATGCCGATCGGGCGGGCTATCGACGGGCGCTCGCTGTACGTACTGGACAGCGGATTTGAATTGCTGCCCACCTGCGGCGTCGGCGAGCTGTGCATCGGTGCTGCGGCGGGCTTGGCCCAGGGCTACTTCGATCGTCCGGCGCTGACCGCCGAACGCTTCCTGCCGGACCCGTTCTCCGGCGTGCCGGGATCGCGGCTCTACCGCAGCGGCGACCTGGCTCGCTACAACGACAACGCGGCCCTGGAGTACGTGGGCCGCATTGACCATCAAGTGAAAATCCGTGGGTTCCGGATCGAGATGGGGGAAATCGAAGCCTGTCTGCAAGCCATGCCCCAGGTGCGCGAGGCGGCTGTGATTGCGTTGGACGGGCCAACCGGTGCGCAGTTGGTCGCCTATGTCGTGCCCCAGTCGAATGCCTTGGAGGCGCAAGCCTTGACGGCGGCTTTGCGTCAGTCCTTGCCGGACTACATGGTGCCGAGTTTCCTGATGCTGATCGACCTGTTGCCTCTGAGCCCCAACGGCAAGCTCGACCGAAAAGCCCTGCCAAAACCGGATGTCAGCCAACGGCAAAAACACTATGTGGCACCCCGAACGGCCCTGGAAACCCAGGTCGCGCAGGTTTGGCAAAACGTGCTGGGGCTGGAACAGGTTGGGCTGGACGATCACTTCTTTGAGTTGGGTGGGCATTCGCTGCTGGCCACCCAAGTGGTTGCACGCCTGAAGACGCTGCTGGCCTGCGACCTGACCCTGCGCGACCTGTTTGGTGCGCCGCGATTGGCAGACTTTATCGCGGCAGTGGCCACGCGCACCGGGCAGGACGCGGCACCGGCGCGCAGCCCGTTAGTGGCCCACGGCGAAAAAACCAGCGCGATGCTTTCTCTGGTGCAGCGCCGGCTATGGGTAGTGGAACAGCTGTCGCAGGCCAGTGGCGCCTATGGCATGCCGCTGGCCGTGCGCTTGCGCGGCGAGTTGTCGGTGCCGCTGCTGATCAGCAGCCTGGCACAGGTGATTGCCCGCCACGAAACCCTGCGCACGGCCTACATCACCGACGAGGAGGGTGATCCGCTGGCGGTCATCGCCGCGCACGTAGAGGTCGACTTGCCGGTATTGGACTTGTCGTCCCTGGATCCGGCCGAGCAGCAGCGCCGGGTCGCCACCGCCGTTGAAGCCAACACCCGCCAATCCATCAGCCTGTTGCAGGCGCCCTTGTTGCGTGGACAGGTGCTCAAGCTGGGCCCCACCGAACATGTGCTGCTGTATTCGATGCACCACATCATCTCCGATGGCTGGTCGATGGCGGTGCTGGTCAATGAACTGGTGGGCTTCTACGGCCGGGCGAAGGCGGGGGTGGTTGAGCCGCTGCCTGCGCTGCCGGTCCAGTACTCCGATTACGCCCTCTGGCAACACCAACTGCAACACACCGGCGTGCTGGCCGCGCAGGCGCGTTACTGGGAGCAGGCACTGGCCGGGCACAGCGGCGTATTGCAATTGCCCACCGACCAGCCGCGCCCCCAGGCGCCGACCCATGAAGGTCGCGACCTAGGCTTCACGCTGCCCGTGGCGTTGCACGAAGGGCTCAAGGCGCTGTCGGCGCGTGCCGGTGTCACGCTGTACAGCACGATGCTGGCCGCGTTCCAGATCCTGCTGCATCGCCTCAGCGGCAGCGATGACGTGCTGGTCGGCGCCGACGTTGCCGGGCGCCAGCAGCCTGAGCTGGAAGGGCTGATCGGTTTCTTCGTGAACATTCTGCCGCTGCGCTCGACCTTTGCGCCGCTGCAACCGTTCAGCGCTTTCCTGGCCACCACCCAAGGCACCGCGCTGGACGCTTTCGATCACCAGGACCTGCCCTTCGACATGATTGTGGAGGCCTCGCCACGCCCGCGCCAACGGGGTTTCAACCCGCTGGTACAGGTGCTGTTCGTCATGAACAACCTGCCGGTACAGGGTGGCCGGATGGACGGGATCGAGGTTGAAGTGCTGCCGACTCGTGGCGGTTACTCCAAGTTCGATATGGCCCTGTTCATCGATGAGGACGCAGGCGGCGTGCACGGTACCTGGCAGTACGCCAGCGACCTGTTTGAACAACAACGCATCGAGTCCTTCGTCAACGCCTGGACGGGAATTCTTGAACAAATTGTGTGTGATCCGAACATTCAATTAGGGGATATCACCATGCCTAGCAACACTGTTGAACACGCCACGACGCCCGTACCGCCAGCCATCAAGGCCGACAAGCTGGGCAAGTTCCTGAAAAAATCCCAAAGCCGCACCGACAAGCCTGCCGGCGCGCTGATGCGTGAATCGCTGTTGGTCCCCGGACAGGATTTTCCATTGCTGATGGAACCCACCGATCCGGGCCTGGACCTGGTGGCTTGGATCAAGGACAACCGCGCCCTGGTGGAAGAGAAGCTGGCCCGCCACGCGGGGGTTCTGTTCCGTGGATTTGCCCTGCGCGATATTCATGACTTCGAAGCGTTTGCTGAAGCCGTACAGCCGGGCCTCTATGGCCAATACGGCGACTTGCCGAAAAAAGAGGGCGGTAAGAACACCTACCGGTCCACGCCGTACCCCGAAAAGAAAATGATCCTGTTCCATAACGAAAGCTCCCATCAGGACCGCTGGCCGCGCAAGCAGCTGTTCTTCTGCGAGCAGCCATCGCCAATCGGCGGTGCCACGCCGGTGGTGGACTGCCGGCAGATGTACCTCAAGTTGCCGGCGACGATCCGCGAGCGTTTCGAGGACAAGGGGTTGCTGTACGTGCGCACCTTTGCCGACAAGCTGGACGTCTCCTGGCAGCACTTCTTCAAGACCGACGTGCGTGCCGACGTCGAAGCGCGTTGCCGGGCGGCGGGCATCGCCTGGACCTGGCTGGATAACGATGAACTGCAAATCCGCACCCCGTGCCCGGCGATCATCCGGCACCCGGTGACGGGGGAAAAAACCTTCTTCAACCAGGTTCAGTTGCATCACATCTTCTGCCTGGACCCGGACGTGCGCGAAGACTTGCTGGCGCTGTTCGGCGAGCAGCGTATGCCCCGGCACGTGTACTACGGCGATGGCTCGCCGATTGAAGACGAGGTCATGGCCCTGGTGGGCGAGCTGTACGAAGCCTGCGCAGTGCGGTTCGACTGGCACAAGGGCGATGTCATCCTGCTGGACAACATGCTGGCTGCTCACGCGCGGGATCCTTTCGAAGGCCCGCGCAAGATTGTCGTGGCAATGGGCGAAATGATTGAACGCAGCGCGCTGAACGTGGCGCACAGCGAGACCGAAAAGGAAGAGGCCGGAGCATGAGTACTGCACAACAGGGCACCGTGGACGCGGGACTGGCGTTGCTGGTCGAACAGCAACAGCATCTGGACGCCCGGCAACAGGGGACGAACTGGGGCGATCTGAGCCACTGCGTGAAACTGGATATTCGCGGCGAACTGGACCCGGTGCGCCTGCAACACGCGCTCGACAGCCTGGCGGTGCGCCACGAAGCATTGAGTGCGCAATTTGCGCCCGTCAGTGGTTATCACGGATTGCGCCAGCGGGTCGCGCCGGCTGAAGCGGTGAGCTTGACCCAGTGGCTCGACGTGGCGTCGCCCCAACAGGTGGTTGCACGCCAACAGCAGTGGTGGCGGCAGCAACAGCCGCTGATCGGCGCGTTGTTACAGCGCCTGGAAACGGACCACTGGCAACTGCTGATAGGCGTGGCGCGTTATGCCGCGGATGCCGGGACCCTGGCCCTGATCCAGCAGGAGTTGGTGGCCGCTTATGGGCAGCAAGGGTTTGAAGAGGACGAACCGGGGCAGTTTTCCCAGTACCTGGAATGGCGCAGCGAGGTGATCTTCGACGAAGACGCAGACACCGCCAAGGCTTACTGGCAGCAGTACCTGCAAGGGCACGAGAATCTGGTCAACGGGCCAGACTTGCCCTATCGCCTGACCTGCGCAGAAGTCCTGCCGGCAGAACGCTTGAGCGTGCCACTGGATCAATCGTTGTTGGCCCGCCTGCGCACGGTGGGGCTGCCGCTGGACGTGCTGATACACGCCGCCTGGTGGGTGCTGCTGGCACGCATCAGTGGTCGCGACTCTTTCCTGGCGGGCTGGCGGCATGATGCGCGCCAGGACTATGAGTTTTTCAGCCACAGCCTGGGCCTGTTCGAGAAAACCCTGCCGTTGGCGATTCGTATTGATCCGGCCAGCACTTTCCGTGAGCTGGTGACCACCCTTGCCGCACAGTTGGATCAGCACCGCACCTGGCAGGAATACTGGGCACCGTTGTCATTCCCCCAACAGGCCGCGCCTGCGGTCGGTTTTGGCAATCGGTTGGTGTCGGCACCGCTTGAAGTCGCCGGGACGGTCTGGGCGGGCAGCGACCTGCCGGCCCGTCTGCCTGAGTTCGAGTTGGCACTGCAGCTGGAAATCGCCGTGTCGGGCGAACCTCAAGGTTTATCACTGGACTTCACTCCCGCACGCTATTCGGCGCACGCCGTCGAGACGCTGTTGGGCCAGCTGCGCCAGTTGCTCCACAGCATTGCCGATAAACCGGATGAAACCCTTGCGCGTCTGAACCTGCTGGATAACGAGGAAAAGAGCCGGTTGCTGGCGCTGAACCCGCCGGTTCAGGGGATGCAGGCGCTGCAGCTGTTGCCCCAACGTATTGCCGCTTGGGCTGGGCAGACGCCGGATGCCGTGGCGTTGGTCGCGGCGGGCCAGACCCTCAGCTACGCCGAACTGGACGCCCGCACCGCGCAATTGAGTGCCGAATTACTAAGCCAGGGTGTGAGCGCTGGGTCGATTGTGGGCCTGGCGCTGCCGCGCTCGGTGGAACTGGTCGTCGCTATTCTCGCCACCTGGCGTGCGGGCGCAGCCTATCTGCCGCTGGACCCGCAATGGCCAGTGGCGCGCCAGGCTGAAATCGCACGGCACGCCGCCGCGAGCCTGATTCTGGTGGCACACGCGCCGAGCCAGGACGATCCGCTGACCTCGTTCAAGCTGCTCAACCTGGGCGACGCGACCCTGGATGTGCCGGCGGCCCCGGCGGTATCCGTGCAGGCCCATGATGTCGCGTATGTGCTCTTCACCTCCGGCTCCACCGGCCAGCCCAAAGGCGTGGTGATCGAGCATGGCGCGTTGCTCAGCTATGTCGCGAGCAGCAGTCAGCAATTGGGCCTGTCCGCCTGCCGCGATTTTGCCTTCAGTTCCACGGTAGCGGCGGACCTGGGCAACACCACCTTGTTCGGCGCGCTGTACAACGGCGCTACGCTGCACGTCGCGGATGACGTCACCCTGCAAGATCCCCAGCGCTTCGCCGGGTTCCTGCGGGAAAACCGCATCGATTGCCTGAAAATCGTGCCTTCACACCTGGCCGCCTTGCTTGAGGCTGATGCCGCCGTATTGCCTGGCACGCTGGTGCTGGGCGGTGAAGCCATCGGCGCAAGCCTGGTGCAGCGCATTCGCCAGCTGCGGCCCGACTGCCGTGTATTCAACCATTACGGCCCCACCGAAGCGACGGTGGGGGTGATGGTGCATCCGTTACTCCCCGCTGAGGACGTGACCCATGGCGTGCCGCTGACACAGGTGCTCGCCGGCAACCAGGTGTTCGTACTCGGTGCGGACGCACAACTGCTGGCGACGGGGGAACTCGGTGAGTTGTTCATCGGTGGCCGACAGCTGTGCCGAGGCTACTTGCAGGGCGAGGCTGACGCAGATGCGTTTATCCATAGCCCACTGGTGGGCGGCGAGCGCCTTTACCGCACGGGAGACCTGGCCCGTTACCGTGTGGAGGGTGGCGTGCAGTTGTATGGCCGCCGTGATCATCAGGTCAAGGTGCGGGGTTTCCGCATTGAGCTGGCGGAGATAGAGGCGCAGTTGCTGCGGTTGCCCGAGGTCAGTGAGGCCGTGGTGGTGCTGGTGCAGGAGGAGCCGCAAGCGTTCGTGGTCATGCGTGCGGCGACGGCAGAGGACGCAGGGCCTCAATTGAAAAACCAACTGGCTCAGCACCTCCCGGCGGCCATGGTGCCACGCCAGATTGTGAGCCTTGAACGCATGCCGCGCCTGCCAAACGGCAAGGTTGACCGCAAGGCGCTGCAGCACGCTCAACCCGTGGTTTCCCAGACGCTGTACGTCGCGCCACGGGATGCGCTTGAAACGCTGTTGTCCACGCGCATGGCCCAATTGGTCGGTTTGGAACGGCTGAGCATCGAGGAGGACTTTTTCGCCGCAGGCGGGCATTCCTTGTTGGTGATCAAGCTCGTGGCAGGTATCCGCAAACTGCTGCAATGCGAGATTCATCCGGGTGTGGTGTTTGATCACCCCAGCGTGGCGGCACTGGCGCGGGTGCTGCGCGAGCGTGAGAGTGTCGCGGGGCAGTTGGAGAAAATCGCCCAGGCGCGTTTGCGCCTGGATGCAATGACCCCTGAAGAGAAAGCGGCGCTTGTGGAGAAGGCCAAGCAGTTGCAAGCGAGCAAGGAGCAGGGATAGGCATATGAAACGGGGCTGGCAATCAGCCCCGTTGGTTAATGGCGGGAATGCTCAAGTGGCGCTTAGCGCTGTTCCCCCAACCAGCTCAACACCCCTTCATAGATACCCGCAACCGCACCGGTAATACCGTTCATGCGCAGAAAGTCATGGGTCAACCCCGACTCTACGTGCAGGCTCACCGCTGTGCCGCTCGCCGCCAGCATCTGGGCGTAAGCCTGTCCTTCGTCATACAGCGGATCGTATTGGGCCAGGCTGATATAGGCCGGGGCCAATGCTGTCAGCCCCTGCGCCAGCAGTGGCGAGACCCGCCAGTCGAGGCGCTGTTGGGCATCCGGGCAATAGTGGTGGTAGAACCATTGCAGCGTGGCCGTTTCCAGCAGGTAATCCTCGGCATACTGGCGATGGGAATCACGCTGCCGCGAGGTATCGGTGACGGGGTAAAACAGCAACTGGGCCCAGGGTTTGAACGCCAGTTGCAGCGGCGCTTTCACTGCGGTGATCGCCAGGACGGTCGCCAGCGTTGCCCCCACACTGTCACCTGCCAGGGTAATCCGGGTGTTGTCCAGTTGCAGGTTGCCAGCCTGTTCGGCCAGCCAATTGGCGGCGTCAAGGCTGTCGTTGACAGCGGTCGGGAAGCTCGCCTGTGGCGCCAGACGGTAAGCGGGCGCGAACACCGCGTACTCGCCGCTGGCCGCGAGCCTGCGGCAGATGGAGTCGTGGGAGTCCAGGCTGCCCACCACATAACCGCCGCCGTGGAAATACGCAATCACCGGCAATTGCGCGGTGCCCGGCGCCCGGTATAGGCGGGCGGGCAAGGCATGGCCATCGCGGGCGGTGAACGTCAGTTGGCTGACCACCACCGACCCTGGCGGGCTGGGGTCGAGAATGGCCGAAGTCTGTTCGAACTCCCGCCGTGCCTGTTCAACACTCAGTGCGTGCATGGGTTGGCTTTTACCGGTCAGGCGACCCATCTGTGCCAATTCCAGAAAACCTTCGAGATCAGGGTCCAGGGGCATTGCATGTTCCTTGTGAAATAGGCTGAAGCGCCGCCCCTGACCATCAGGGGCGGCGACGGTTTCAACTGGCTACGGGTTGCAGCGCCAGGTGCTGCAACAGACCCTGAAGCAGGGTCGGGTGGTTGAGAATGTCGTAGTGGCCGGCGGCGATCTGTTCGTTGCTCCGGGCGCTGGCCATGTTCGATGCAGGCTGGCCGGCAATCGCCTTGGCCCACCAGCAATGGGCCTGCGCCCGGGTGGGCGGCAAGCCGTCCAGGCGCGTGGACAACGCCTTGAGTTTCATCGCTACCTGGAAGGTGTGAGCCAGCTCCTCGGTGCTGATTGCGGCGTACGCCGAACGGGCGGCAGCACCTGCCTGGACCTGCGCGATCAGCTGCTCCAGCGCCGCGCTGTCCGTCGTCGCCCCGATCTCAAAGGTTGGCAACTCCTCGGCCGAGAGGCCGAACAGTACCGCGAGGAACCCGCGCAGGTCCTCGCTCCAGTCGTCACTCAAGACGTCCTCGCCAGTGGGTACAAAACTGTCCACCAGGCCGAGAAACTCCACGCGTTGGCCCTGGCTTTCCAGCTCCTGGGCCACCAGCACCGCAAGGGTGCCACCCAGCGACCAGCCCATCAGGTGGTAAGGGCCGCTGGCTTGCTGCTGGCGGATGTACTGGCTGTAATCGATGGCCATGGACGCCAGCGAATCATCGTTCCACTGACGGTCCAGCAGCATGCGACATTGCAGGCCGTAGACGCTGCGCTGTCCATCCAGGCGACGGGCCAGGGGCTCGTAGTCGAACACAGTGCCAAAACCGGCATGCAGGCAGAACAGCGGCGCGCTGAGCGTTGTTTCACTGTTGAGCAGCACCAGCGGATTAAGGCTCGCATCGTCTTCGGCAAACCCGGACAACTCGGCGATGGTGGGCTTGCCGATCATGTCCCGCAGTTTCAGCTCGATGCCGATATCCGGTTGGCTGCGCACCTTCGACAGCACCTTGAGAATGCGCAGCGAGTCGCCGCCCAATTCGAAGAAGTTGTCGGTGACGCCCACGCTCTCCAGTTCCAGCACCTCCTGCCAGATCGCCGCCAGTTGTGCCTCCAACGAATTGCGCGGTGCAACGAAGACGCGGCCCTTGAAATCCGGGTCAGGCAGGGCCAGGCGGTCCAGCTTGCCGTTGGGGTTGAGTGGGAAAGCTGGGAGCGCGAGGATTTGCGCCGGCACCATGTAGTCGGGCAGTTCCACCTGCAAAGCCGCTCGCAGGCGTTCGCCCAGCCCGGCCGAAGCGTCGGCTACCACGTAACCGATCAGTTGCTTGCCGCCGGCGGTATCGCGGGCGACCACCACGGCGTCTTGCACATCGGGGATCTCGCGCAGGCGTGACTCAATTTCTCCCAGCTCGATCCGGAAACCGCGGATCTTCACCTGGTTGTCCAGGCGGCCAAGGTAGTCGATCACGCCGTCGGTGCGCTGGCGCACCAGATCCCCGGTGCGATACAGGCGTGTGCCGTCGGCAGCGAACGGGTCAACCACAAACCGTTCGGCGCTCAGGCCGGGCCGCTGGTGATACCCACGGGCGACGCCTTCGCCGCCGATGTACAGCTCGCCCGCCACACCATCGGGCAGGGGGTTGAGGTGTTCGTCCAGCACATACAGGGTACGTTCACCGATGCGGGTGCCGATCGGCGCGTACACCGCGTCGCAGCGTTCATCGACACTCACTTTCCACAGCAGCGGGGTCACCACGGTTTCGGTGGGGCCGTACCCGTTGGTCAGGTACTGCGGCTTGAGCACGCGCTTGACCAACTCGAAGTTGGCCTCTGCCACCGCGTCGCCGCCGAAGCAGTAAATGCGCACGGGCGGTGGTGCATCGGTTTGGCTGTCGCCGTACTCGGCCAGCTGTTGCAGATACGCCGGAGGGAAGCACGCGATGCTGATGCTGTGCGCGTGCAGCGCCTGCCAGGTTTCTTCCGGTGTCCACAGCTGGTTACCCCTGACGACCAGGCATCCGCCGCTTTGCAGCGTCGATAGCCAACGCTCTTGGGCACCGTCGAAGGCGAACGACATGAACAGCAATTCACGGGTGCTGCTGTCCATCTCGTAACGCTCGGCGATGGCCTGGCAATGCATGCGGATTTGCCCGTGGGCCACGGCCACCCCCTTGGGCTTGCCGGTGGAGCCCGAGGTGTAAATCAGATAGGCCAGGTTATGGTCGTGCACCTGGGTTGCCGGGCACGTCGCCGGCCAGTCCGACAGCGGCAGGCGATCCAGCTCGATAAGGGTCGCCTCGCCCAGGCCGTCGAAGCGCGACCGCAGCGAGTGCTGGCTGATCAGTACGCTCATGGCAGAGTCTTCGACGATCCACTGCACGCGGTCCTGTGGGTAGTCGATGTCCAGCGGCACGTAGGCGGCGCCGGTTTTCATGACGCCATAGAACGCGACAATGACGTCCACCGAGCGCTCCAGAGCGACGCCGACGAACATCTCCGGGCCAATGCCCTGGGCCATGAGGCAGTGGGCCAGGCGGTTGGCCCGCGCATCCAGTTCGCCGTAGCTCAACGCGATACCGTCGCACACGATCGCCACTGCGTCTGGCCGCTCCAGTGCGTGTTGCCGGATCACCTGTGCCAGGTGCGCGCGTGGCGCCTTGGCTGGGTTCAGGTGGTTGCGTTGCAGCAACAATTGCTGTTCGGGGCCTGCCAGCATGTTGAGGCTGCCGACGTTGGCCTGGGCGTTGTTCAGCAGTTCCAGCAGCAGGGTTTCAAAGCTGCGCAGGATTTGTGCGGTGGCGGCCTCGGTAAAGCGGTTGCGCAGGTACAGGAACTCGATCTTCAGGGTGTCGCCGAGGTTGATCGCTAGGTCCATGGCAAAGTTGGTCACATCGCGGCTGCTGACGTCGCCGAAGCTCAGGTGTTCCTGCCCGGCTTCCTGCAGACGCTCGTCCACCGGATAGTTTTCAAACACCAGAATGCTGTCAAACAGCGGCTGGCCACCTTGGCCCGACCAGCGTTGTACATCCGCCAGGGACGCATGCTCGTGGTCGCGCACTTCCAGGTTATAGGCCTGCAACGCTTGCAGCCATAGGGCGACGGGCATATGCGGTTGCGGGGTCTGGATAATGGGCAACGTGTTGATAAACAGCCCGAGCATGTCCTCTGAGCCTGGCAGGCTGGCCGGACGACCCGCGACCGTCGCGCCGAAGCACACGGTGTCCTGGCCGGTATAGCGCTGCAACAGCAGTAACCAAGTGGCCTGGATCAGCGTGTTCGGCGTGACGCGCAGGCGTTGGGCCTGCTCACGCAAGTGTGCGGTTTGCCGCGTATCCCAATTCAGATACAGCGCCGCGTGGCCTTCCAACTCCATGGCCGGCTTGGGCGACAGGCTGTTGGCGAGGGACGAGGTGCCGTTCAAGTCCTGGAGCTTGGTTTTCCAGAACTGCTCCAGTACCGCTTGGGATTGATCTTGCAGCCAGCGGATGTAATCGCGGTAATGCCCGCGTTTGGGCGGTGCGGCCTGGCCGTTGTAGATCGCGAAGACTTCACCCAACAGCCGCGAGTTGGACCAGCCGTCCATGAGGATGTGGTGGCTGGTCCAGATCAGGTAGTGCGTCTGCGCGTCGAGCTGTACCAGGGTCAGGCGTGCGAGCGGTGCACGCAGAAGTTCGAAGCCACGGGCGCAATCCTGGCTCGCGAGTACTTCCAGGTCCTGGGCGCTGACGTCCCGTTGCTGCCAGTCGAGGACGTCGACCGGCATCTTCGCCGCGCGGTAGACCACTTGCAGCGGTTCGGTCAGTTGGTTGTCAGCCCAGAACCCGGTACGCAGGATTTCATGGCGCTCAATCACGGCGTTCCAGGCGGCGGTGAACCGCGCAACGTCCAGCCCGGTGACCGAGACGGCCATCTGGTTCACGTACAGTGCGCTTTCCGGTGCTTCCAGTGTGTGGAACAGCATGCCCTGTTGCATCGCCGACAACGGGTAGAGGTCTTCGAGCTGTGGCAACGGCACCGGCAGGCGGTCCAGTTGCGCCTGGCTGATACGCGCCAGCGCAAAGTCGGACGGCGTGACCCCCATGTTGGCGGTGTCGCAGCAGTGCTCGATCAGGGCCAGCAACTCGCGCTTGAGGTCATCGGCCAGGTGCGCAATGGTCGCCTCGTCGAACATCTCACGGCTGAATTGCCAGCCCAGGGTCAGTTCATCGCCGTATACCTGGCCATTGAGGCTCAGCCAGTTGCCCAGTGGCGCATCCGGCGCCTGCTCACGGCCGCTGCCTTCGACGGCGGGGGCCAGCAACGAGCCCTGTTTGGCATCGAAGCTGCCATCGAACTGGCCCAGGTAGTTGAAGGTGATGCGTGGCGCCGGCAAGGCGCCGAGGCTGGCCCGTGCCTGCGGCGTGCCGAGGTAGCGCAGGGCGCCATAGCCCAAGCCTTTGTCGGGAATTGCCCGCAACTGTTCCTTGATCTGCTTGATGGAGTCGCCAAGGGTGCCGGCCGGTACCAGCTTGACCGGGAACAGGCTGGTGAACCAACCCACCGTGCGAGTCAGGTCGATGTCATCGAACAGGTCTTCGCGGCCATGGCCTTCCAGCTCCACCAGGCAATGCGCGGCGCCGGTCCAGCGGCTGATGACACGCGCCAGGGCCGTCAGCAGCAGGTCGTTGATCTGCGTGCGATAGGCCTTGGGCGCCTGTTGCAGCAACTGTCTGGTCTGCCGGGCGTCGAGGTGGGTATGCAGGGTGTGGCTGTAGCGATTGTCCAGGCTGCCATGGGGGCGTTCGCAGGGCAGATCGGGCGTGTCGGTATCGAGTTGCGCCAGCCAGTAGTGCAATTCGTCCTGGGCGGTCGGGTGTTGCGCACGGTGTTGCAGGCGCTCGGCCCAGGCCTTGACCGAACTGGTGCGGGCCGGCAATTGCACCGATTGCTGGTTGCTGACCTGTTGATAGGCGTTTTGCAGGTCTTCAAAGAGAATCCGCCAGGACACGCCATCCACTGCCAGGTGGTGAATCACCAACAGCAGGCGCTGGCTGCCGTCGGCCACGTGGATCAATACGGCGCGGATCAGCGGGCCATGTTGCAGGTCGAGGCTGGCCTGGGCTTGATCGCACAGGTCCGGCAGTTGCTCGACGCTGGCGTCTACCTGTTGCAACTGCCAGTCGGCCATTGGCCGGTACTGGGCGCTCCAGTCGCCAGCGTGTTGCTCAAAGCTCAAACGCAGGGCGTCGTGGTGCTCAATCACTGCGAGCAACGCCTGTTGCAGTGCCTCGGCCACCAGCGGCTGGGCAGGTTGGAGCAGTACCGACTGGTTCCAGTGATGGCGCTCTGGGATCGCCGTTTCAAAAAATGCCTGGTGAATCGGCAGCAACGTGAGCGGGCCCGTGGCTGGGCCCTGGTCGATTACGTGGGCACTTGCGCCCATACGGGCCACGCTGGCCAGGCCTTGCACGGTCTGGTGCTGGAACAGTTCCTTGGGTGTAAAGCCGATGCCCTGCTGGCGGGCGCGGCTGACCACCTGGATGGAAATGATGGAATCACCGCCCAGTTCGAAGAAATTGTCGTTCAGGCCAACGCGTTCCAGTTTCAGCACGTCTTGCCAGATCGCGGCGATCTGCTGTTCCAGCGGGCTGTGTGGGGCCACGTAGGTTTTTTGCAGCAGGTTCGCATCGGGTTTCGGCAGGGCCTTGCGGTCCAGTTTGCCGTTGGGGCTCAGGGGCAGTTGATCGAGGAAGATCAACTGGGCAGGCACCATGTAGTCGGGCAGGTGTTCGCCCAGGCGTTGCTTGATGTGGCTGCGCAGTTCATCTGCGTCACCGGCTTCGCTGGGCACGGCGTAGGCGACTAACTGGCCGTCGGCCGCAATCACCACGGCTTCGCGTACGCAGTCCAGTTCCATCAGGCGGGTTTCGATCTCGCCCAGCTCAATGCGCAGGCCACGGATTTTTACCTGGTGGTCGATACGGCCCCGGTATTCGATGACGCCGTCGGGACGGTAGCTGGCCAGGTCACCGGTGCGATACAGGCGTTGGCCGTCACCGAACGGGCTGGTCATGAAGCGCTCGGCGGTAAGGGCAGGGCGGCGGTGGTAACCCCGGGCCAGGCCTTCGCCGCCCAGGTACAGCTCGCCGATGACACCGGCCGGCACCGGTTGCAGCTCGGCATCGAGGATGTAGGTGGTGAGGTTGGCGATCGGCTGGCCAATCGGCACGCTGGCCTTGCCTTCTTCGCGGCAGGTCCAGTGGGTCACGTCGATGGCGGCTTCGGTAGGGCCGTAAAGGTTGAACAACCCGGCGTTCGGCAACTTGGCGAACACCTGTTGCTGGGCGTCCACGGGCAAGGCTTCGCCGCTGCACACGATGCGTGTCAGGCGGGTGCACTGGGCGACGTTCTCGTCCAGCAGGAACACCTGCAGCATCGACGGCACGAAGTGCAGGGTCGTGACCTGGTAACGCTGAATCAGGCTGACCAGGATCGCCGGATCGCGATGGTCGCCAGGCCCGGCAACGGCCAAACGGGCGCCGGTCATCAGCGGCCAGAAGAACTCCCACACCGACACGTCGAAGCTGAACGGGGTCTTTTGCAGCACGGTGTCGTCGGCGGTCAAGGCATAGGCCTGCTGCATCCAGCACAGCCGGTTGGTCAGGGCCGCATGCCGGTTGCCGGCGCCTTTGGGCTTGCCGGTGGAACCTGAGGTGTAGATGACGTAGGCGAGGTTTTCGCCGTCAACGGCGACTTGCGGGTTGGTGTCGGCATAGCCGCTGACGTCCAGTTGATCGAGGGCCAGCACCGGCAGTGCGGCCGGGATCGGCAACTGCGTGAGCAGGTGTTGCTGGGTCAGCAGCAGGCCAATACCGCTGTCTTCGATCATGTAGCTCAGGCGGTCTTGCGGGTATTCGGGGTCCAGCGGCACATAGGCGCCGCCGGCCTTGAGCACGGCGAGCAGGCCGATGACCATCTCCAGGCTGCGCTCGGTGGCAATGCCCACCAGTGCATCTGGGCCGACGCCCAGTTCCATCAGCTTGTGGGCAAGTTGGTTGGCGCGCTGGTTGAGCTGGCGATAGCTCAGTTGATGGTCGCCGAACACCAATGCCGGCGCATCGGGCGTGGCGGCCACTTGGGCTTCGATCAATTGCTGGACGCTGTGGTCGAGCGGGTAGTGGGTGGTGGTGGCGTTCCATGCTCTGACGATCTGCTGCTGCTCGGCGTGGTCCAGCATCGGCAGGTCGGCAACCCGCTGTTGTGGGTCGGCAATGAGGCTTTGCAGCAAGTGCAGCCAATGCCGCCCAAGGCGCTCGATGGTGGTGGCGTTGAACAGGTCGGTGGCGTAGGTGAGTGTTGCGCTCAAGCCCTCGGCCGATTCGCTGGTGCTGAGGGTCAGGTCAAATTGCGAGGTGCTGCCTTCCCAGTCCAATCCCTCGACCTGCAACGCCAAAGGCAGTGACGGGCGTTCGGTGGCGCTGGGTTTGTCGGCACTCTGGTGGTTGAACATCACCTGGAACAGCGGGTTATGGCTGAGGCTGCGCTCCGGTTGCAAGGCCTCCACCAGTTGCTCGAACGGCAGGTCCTGATGCGCCTGGGCATCCAGTGCATGTTGCTTGACCTGTTGCAGCAGAGCCTCGACCCGCAGGTGCGAGCTGAACTCGGCTTTCATGACTTGGGTGTTCACGAAGAAGCCGATCAGCCCCTCGGTTTCGACCCGGTTGCGGTTGGCAATCGGCACACCGACGCGAATATCGTTCTGGCCGCTGTAGCGGTGCAACAGCGTCTGGAAAGACGCCAGCAACAGCATGAACGGCGTCACACCCAGGCGATGGGCAAAGGCGTGCACTGCATCGCCCAGGCCAGGCGTGAGGGTAAGTGACAGGTGGGCACCCCGGTAGCTTTGTTCAGCCGGGCGCGGGCGATCTGTCGGCAACTCCAATACGCTGTTTTCGCCGGCCAACTGGGCGGTCCAGTAGGCCAGTTGACGTTCGCGCTCGCCGGCTTGCATCCATTGCCGTTGCCAGGCGGCATAATCGGCGTACTGGATGGGCAACGGCGCCAGCGAGTGAGGCTGCCCAGCCTGGGCGGCGCCATACAGGCTGATCAGTTCCTCCACCATCAACTGCACCGACCAGCCATCGGAAACGATGTGGTGCTGGGTAAGTACCAGTACATGTTCATCGTCCGCCAGGCGCAGCAGCCTGACTCGCAGCAGCGGGCCGTTTTGCAGGTCGAACAGTTGCCGGGTTTCGTGCTCCACAAACGTCTTGATCGTGGCGTCGTCCGGTGTGCCGCTCAGCGTCTCGACCACCAGCGCCAGCGGCGCATGGTCGGCGATGATTTGGCGCGGTTGTTCGTTTTCCACCACGAAGGTGGTGCGCAGTGCCTCGTGACGGGCGATCAGTTGATTGAACGCTTGCTCCAGCGCCGCGACATCCAGCGCGCCTTTGAGGCGCAGTGCGGCCGGCAAGTGGTACGCGGCGCTATGCGGGTCCAATTGCCAGAGGAACCACTGGCGCTCCTGCGCGTAGGACAGGGGCAGCGATTGAGTGCGTTCGACGGGCACCAGTGGCAGCTCATGCTGCCGTGCGCGACCGTCCAGGCCGGCGACGAAATCCCCGAGCACGCTGCGTTCGAACAGGCTGCGCAGGGCGACATCCAGCCCCAGGGCCTGACGCACCCTGGAAATGATCTGCGTCGCCAGCAACGAATGGCCGCCGAGTGCGAAGAAGTCATCCGTGAGGCCCACCTGCTCAAGGTTGAGCACGCTTTGCCAGATTCCGGCGACCTGGGTTTCCAGGGCCGTTCGCGGCGCCACATAGTGGTTTTGCTGTTGGCTGGCATCCGGCTTGGGCAGCGCTTTACGGTCCAGCTTGCCGTTCGGGCTCAGGGGCAGCACATCAAGGAACATCAGGAAGCCCGGCACCATGTAGTCAGGCAGCACGGCGGCCAACGCGGCCTTGATCGACTGACGCAGCTCTGCGTGCTGCAAGGCCGTGGCATGGGGCACCACATAACCCACCAACTGCAAGCCGCTGGCTGCCGGTTGGGCGAGGACGATGGCGTCTCGCACCACGTCTTGCTCCAGCAGTCGGGCCTCGATTTCGCCCAACTCGATACGGAAACCGCGAATCTTCACCTGATGGTCGATCCGGCCGACATATTCGATCACCCCCTCGGGGGTGTAGCGCGCAAGGTCGCCGGTGCGGTACAAGCGGCCGCCGCCTTGGCTGAACGGGTCGGGCATGAAGCGCTCGGCCGTCAGGTCCGGGCGATTGAAATAACCGCGTGCCAGCAACTCGCCGCCGATCATCAGTTCGCCCACCACGCCAATCGGCGCCGGGGCACCGCTGTCGTCCAGCAGGTAAATGCTGCGCCCGGCCAGAACCTTGCCGATGGGCATGGTCAGTGGCGTCGGGCGGGCGCCGGTTACGTAGTCGGTGCAATCGAGGGCAGTAACCGTGACCGTGGCTTCAGTAGGGCCATAGGTGTTGAGCAATTTGACGTGGCCAAGGCCGGCCTGGCTCCACGCGGCGAGGCCTTCCGGCGGCATGGCTTCACCACCGGCGTGCACTTGCTTGAGTCGCCCGTAATCCCGTGGACCCGCCGCGGCAAAATCCTTGGCCAGCAGGTTCCAGTAGGCCGTGGTCAGGTCGACCACACTGATCTGGTGCTTGAGCAGTGCGCGGTAGAACGTCTCGGTGTCCCAGATTTCAGTGCCGCGCAGCACCACCGACGCGCCGCAGATCAGTGCCGGGTACAACTGCTCGACGAAACCGTCGAAGTTGAAGGTGGAAAACTGCAGGATGCGGTCGCCGCCATTGAGATTGAAAAACCCCAGCGACACATAGGCATGGCGAGTCAGCGAGGACTGGTTGATGCCCACGCCTTTTGGCCGGCCCGTGGAACCGGAGGTGAACATCACATACGCAAGGTTATCGGCATGGGCGCGATTGGCCAGGTTGCTATCGTCCAGATCGGCCCAGGCTTGGTTCTGGTCCAGGCACAGGTGCGCCACATCGGCAGGAATCTTCAGGCGTTCGCGCAAGTGGCCCTGGGTCAGCATCAGTTGCGTGCCGCTGTCTTCGATCATGCACAGCAACCGATCCTGCGGGTATTCCGGGTCCAGGGGCACGTAGGCGCCGCCGGCCTTGAGCACCGCCAGCAAGCCGATGATCATGTCCAGGCCGCGCTCCACGGCAATCCCCACCAGCACGTCGGGCCCGACGCCCAGGCTCACCAGATGGCGGGCCAGGCGATTGGCCTGGGCGTTGAGTTCGGCGTAACTCAGCTGGCGGTCTTCGAAGAGCAAGGCCGGGGCTGATGGTTGCTTCGCCACCTGGGCTTCAAACAACTGATGGACCCGTTGTTCACTTGGGTATTCGAGGGTGGCACTGCTCCAGTCATGGAGCATCAGGTGCCGTTCTTCACGCCCAAGCATGTCCAGTTCACCCAGGCGTTGCTGCGGGTTACGGACGATGGCCTGCAACAGGTTTTGCCAATGCCCTGCCAGACGCTGGACGGTTGGGGCTTCAAACAGGTCGATGGCATAGGTGAGGGTGGCCAGCAGATCGTCGGCGGACTCGGTGGTATCCAGCGAGAGGTCGAACTGGGTGCTGGGCAACGTGCCTTCCAAGACTTCAAGGCTCAGGCCGGGCAAGCTGACGCTGTGTTGGGGCTGCACGCTGGCATGGTTGTACATCACCTGGAACAGCGGGCTATGGCTGAGGCTGCGCTCCGGTTGCAGGGCTTCCACCAGTTGCTCGAAGGGCAGGTCCTGGTGAGCCTGGGCCTGCAAGGCATGGTGTTTGACCTGTTGCAGCACGTCGACAAACCGCGCCTGGCCGTCGAGTTCTGTACGCAATACCTGGGTGTTGACGAAAAACCCGATCAGCCCTTCGGTTTCCACGCGGTTGCGGTTGGCAATCGGCACACCGACACGGATGTCGGTTTGCCCGCTGTAGCGATGCAACAGGGTTTGGAACGAGGCCAGCAAAAGCATGAACAACGTCACGCCTTGCTGCTGGGCCAATTGCTTGAGCGACTGATTCAACGGGTGGCCCAGCGCCAGTTCCAGTTGGGCGCCGCGGTAGCTCTGCTCGGACGGCCGGGTATGGTCGGCGGGCAGTTCCAATACCGTCTGCTCGCCACCCAACTGTTCGGTCCAGTAGGCCAGTTGGCGCTCGCGCTCTCCAGCTTCCATCCACTGACGCTGCCACACGCCATAGTCGGCGTACTGCACAGGCAGGTCGGGCAGGCTGGCGGG
Source organism: Pseudomonas arvensis (assembly GCF_056688935.1). Classification (NCBI taxonomy): domain Bacteria; kingdom Pseudomonadati; phylum Pseudomonadota; class Gammaproteobacteria; order Pseudomonadales; family Pseudomonadaceae; genus Pseudomonas; species Pseudomonas arvensis. The sequence continues at coordinate 2,430,074 of NZ_CP162038.1, forward strand.
TTGCTGCTGGCTGAAACCTGCGTACAGGGCAATCAGCTCCTGGATCATCACGTTGATCGACCAGCCATCGGAGACAATATGGTGCTGGGTGAGGATCAGGACGTGATCGTCATCCGCCAGTTTCAGCAGTTTTACCCTGAGCAGCGGGCCGTGCTGCAAGTCGAACAGCTGCTGGATTTCGTGTTCCACACACGCCTGGATCACTTGCTCGTCTGCGCCCGGCCGTGACTCGACGGTGATTGCCAGCGGGGCGTGGGCGGCGATCCGTTGCACGGTACGCTCGCCGTCCTGGGCGAACGAAGTGCGCAGGCTTTCATGGCGCTCGATCAGGTGGTCAAAGCTGCGCTGCAGTGCCTGGGTGTCCAGATGGCCTTGCAGGCGCAGGGCCGCCGGGATGTGGTACGCGGTGCTTTGAGGGTCCAGTTGCCAGAGGAACCACTGGCGTTCCTGGGCATACGACAGGCGCAGTGGCTGATCGCGTGCGACCCGTACCAAGGGCGGCTCATGGCGGGCCGGTTCTTGCTCCAGGGTGGCCACGAACGCCTGCAAGGTGCTGCACTCGAACAGGTTGCGCAGGGGCACATCGGTGTTCAGGGCATGCCGCACTCGGGAGACGACCTGGGTGGCCAGCAGTGAATGACCGCCCAGCTCAAAGAAGTCATCGTGCAGGCCGACGGTTTCACGCTTGAGCACGTCTTGCCAGATCGCGGCGATCTGCTGTTCCAGCGGGCTGTGTGGGGCCACGTAGGTTTTTTGCAGCAGGTTCGCATCGGGTTTCGGCAGGGCCTTGCGGTCCAGTTTGCCGTTGGGGCTCAGGGGCAGTTGATCGAGGAAGATCAACTGGGCAGGCACCATGTAGTCGGGCAGGTGTTCGCCCAGGCGTTGCTTGATGTGGCTGCGCAGTTCATCTGCGTCACCGGCTTCGCTGGGCACGGCGTAGGCGACTAACTGGCCGTCGGCCGCAATCACCACGGCTTCGCGTACGCAGTCCAGTTCCATCAGGCGGGTTTCGATCTCGCCCAGCTCAATGCGCAGGCCACGGATTTTTACCTGGTGGTCGATACGGCCCCGGTATTCGATGACGCCGTCGGGACGGTAGCTGGCCAGGTCACCGGTGCGATACAGGCGTTGGCCGTCACCGAACGGGCTGGTCATGAAGCGCTCGGCGGTAAGGGCAGGGCGGCGGTGGTAACCCCGGGCCAGGCCTTCGCCGCCCAGGTACAGCTCGCCGATGACACCGGCCGGCACCGGTTGCAGCTCGGCATCGAGGATGTAGGTGGTGAGGTTGGCGATCGGCTGGCCAATCGGCACGCTGGCCTTGCCTTCTTCGCGGCAGGTCCAGTGGGTCACGTCGATGGCGGCTTCGGTAGGGCCGTAAAGGTTGAACAACCCGGCGTTCGGCAACTTGGCGAACACCTGTTGCTGGGCGTCCACGGGCAAGGCTTCGCCGCTGCACACGATGCGTGTCAGGCGGGTGCACTGGGCGACGTTCTCGTCCAGCAGGAACACCTGCAGCATCGACGGCACGAAGTGCAGGGTCGTGACCTGGTAACGCTGAATCAGGCTGACCAGGATCGCCGGATCGCGATGGTCGCCAGGCCCGGCAACGGCCAAACGGGCGCCGGTCATCAGCGGCCAGAAGAACTCCCACACCGACACGTCGAAGCTGAACGGGGTCTTTTGCAGCACGGTGTCGTCGGCGGTCAAGGCATAGGCCTGCTGCATCCAGCACAGCCGGTTGGTCAGGGCCGCATGCCGGTTGCCGGCGCCTTTGGGCTTGCCGGTGGAACCTGAGGTGTAGATGACGTAGGCGAGGTTTTCGCCGTCAACGGCGACTTGCGGGTTGGTGTCGGCATAGCCGCTGACGTCCAGTTGATCGAGGGCCAGCACCGGCAGTGCGGCCGGGATCGGCAACTGCGTGAGCAGGTGTTGCTGGGTCAGCAGCAGGCCAATACCGCTGTCTTCGATCATGTAGCTCAGGCGGTCTTGCGGGTATTCGGGGTCCAGCGGCACATAGGCGCCGCCGGCCTTGAGCACGGCGAGCAGGCCGATGACCATCTCCAGGCTGCGCTCGGTGGCAATGCCCACCAGTGCATCTGGGCCGACGCCCAGTTCCATCAGCTTGTGGGCAAGTTGGTTGGCGCGCTGGTTGAGCTGGCGATAGCTCAGTTGATGGTCGCCGAACACCAATGCCGGCGCATCGGGCGTGGCGGCCACTTGGGCTTCGATCAATTGCTGGACGCTGTGGTCGAGCGGGTAGTGGGTGGTGGTGGCGTTCCATGCTCTGACGATCTGCTGCTGCTCGGCGTGGTCCAGCATCGGCAGGTCGGCAACCCGCTGTTGTGGGTCGGCAATGAGGCTGTGCAGCAAGCGCAGCCAGTGGCGTCCCAGGCGTTCAATCGTCGCCGCGCCAAACAATGCGGTGCTGTACTCGATGCTCGCGGTGATGTGCTGTGGCGCGTAGTCCACGTCCATCGACAGGTCGAACTTGGCCTCATGTTGCGCCACCGGCAGGAACGCCAGGCTCAACTCACCCAGCTTCAGCGCGCCGGTTTGTTCCTGGCTCACACGCCAGTTGAACAGGGTCTGGAACAGCGGATTGGCCTGTGTGCTGCGTTGCAGTTGCAGGTGCTCAATGATCAGTTCAATCGGGTAGTCGGCATGTTCCATGGCCGCCCGCGATTGCTGGCGCAACGCTTGGAGAAACTCGCCTGTGGTCAGGTCGTCGGTGAGTTGCGTGCGGTAGATCTGGCTGCTGACGAAGAACCCCACCAGGTCCTGGGTCTCGCTCTGATTGCGGCCTGCATTTGGCACGCCGACAGTGAAGTCCTGCTGGCCGCTGTAGCGGCTGAGCAGCAGTTGCCAAGTGCCCAGCAGCACGATAAACGGCGTCACCTCCTGTTGCTGGCAGAAGCCTTGCAACTGTTGGCTCAGGGCTGAGGGCACTGACAGCTGGAGATTGCCGGCGCGGTGCTGTTGGCCGGCATTGCGGGGGAACTCGGTAGGCAGGTCCAGCGTGGGAATCTCGCGTCCCAGGTAATCCGTCCAATACTCGGCGGCGCGCTGTTGTTCAGGCGTGTTCGGGTAATCCTCGCGCTGCCAGCGGGCGTAGTCGGCGTACTGGATGGCAGGTCGCGCCAACGGCGTCGTGTCGCCCTGGCAGGCGCGTTGGTAAGCCTGGATCAGGTCGTGCATCAGGATCGGGTTGGACCAGGCGTCCGAGGCGATGTGGTGCATGTTCAACAGCAGGATGTGGTCATCGCGCTCAAGTTTGATCAGGGTGGCGCGAATCAGCGGCGCACGCGCCAGGTCAAACGGTGCACCGGCCTCGGCGGCCAGGCGCTCCGTGACGGCGGCGGTACGCGCGTGTGGTGCCAGGCCGGACAGGTCCTCTTCGCGCAAGTGGATGCGGGCTTGCGGGTCGAGCACTTGCCGGGGTTCATCATCAACGGTGTGGAATGCGGTTTTCAGCACGTCGTGCCGGTCGATGACCTGTTGCAAGGCTGCGCCGAGCGCCGGTGTATCCAGCGGGCCGCGCAGGTGCAGTGCGTTGGGCAGGTTGTAGGCGCTGCTGTCGGGCGAGAGCTGTTGCAGGAACCACAGGCGTTGTTGGGCGAAGGACAGGGGAGTGGGGCCGCGATGGGGGGAAGCCTTGATGGAATGCTCTGAACCGACGTCGTCGGCCATCAACAAAGCCAGCAAGTCGTCGTCGGGGAGTTGATTCAGTGGGTTCATGTTTGGTCTCGTCGCCATCGGCTGCGTAAATATGCGTTGTCAGAAAGACGAAGCGTGGCCGACGAGATTTAGGTGTGACGTGGGACTTGGCGGGCAAGCGGCGAGCGGCAGGGCGCTCGCCGGAGGGTGAGGTCAGGCGAAAGCTTTTTCGGTGATGACGCGCCCGGCTTCCATGCGCACCAATTGGTCGGCGATATCGAAATAACGATCATCGTGGGAGATCACGATGATGGTCTTGCCCAGGCGCTTGAGGTCCGGCAGCAGCTCTGTGTAGAACACGCGGCGGAAGGTCGGGTCCTGGTCGGCGGCCCATTCGTCGAAGACCAGCACTGGACGCTCGTCGAGCCAGGCGTTGATCAGCGCCAGGCGCTTGCGCTGCCCGGTGGAGAGGTCGGTGGTGGTGAACGCCCCATCGCGAATGCTGACCTTGTGCGCGATTTCCATGCGCTCCAGGTACTGGTTGGCGTCGTCCGGCAGGGCCTTGTCGCTTTGCACCAGTTCGTCGAACAGGTAGTAGTCGGCAAAAATGGTGGTGAACATCTGCCGGTAATCGTCCAGGCCGTGGGCATCCACCGTTGTGCCGTTGAGGCGGATCTCACCTTGCTGCGGGGTATACAGGCCCAGCAGCAACTTGATCAGGGTGGTCTTGCCGCAGCCGTTTTCACCGACGATAAACAGGATTTCCCCAGGCTCGATGGTCAGGTTCACCGGGCCCAGCTTGAAGGGCGCGCTGCCTTCCACGGGCGGGAACGCGTACTGCACGTCGCGCAACTCCAGATGCTTCATGGGTGGCGTGCGGCTCTCATCGGCGTCGAGCAGCAAGTGTGGTTCCGGCGACGAGAAGCGTTCGGACAGGTCGGCAATGCGGCGGAAGGCGATCTGTGCGCGGCTGATAATCGGCAGGTTGGCGATCAGGTTCTCCAGCGGGCCTTTCATGTAGAGCAGTACCAGGACAAAGCCGCTCATCATCGCCGGGTTGTTGCTGGGCCAGAACGATTGCAGGGTCAGCGCCAGGCCGATGACCACGAAGAACAGCATCGAACCCAGGCTTTTGGCGATCACGAAAATATTGATCGAGCGCACGTGGGTGTCGCAGATGTGGTCGGCGGTGGCCTGGATGTTGCGGGTCAGCATGGCGTGGCGGCGCTTGCGGTGGATCCGCAGTTCCTTGGCGCCCTCGGCGATGGCCGAGTAGTGTTTTTGCAGGTTGTCTTCCGCTTCCCGCGCCGCGTAGAAGCCTTTGATGCCTTTGCTTTGCGCGATGAACTGGATGGCTGAGCCAATGCCGATGGCCAGCAGGGTCATGATGAAGATCGGCAGCGAGAGGCTCGCCAGGTAGCCCAGGCAGCCGAGGATAACGGTGATGGAAATGGCCAGCGGGGCAAAGGCGAAGGCGAAGTCGCTGATGGTGTCGACGTCGTGGGTCAGTACCGGAATAAGGCGATGGCTGCGGTAGCGTTCGATCTGTTCGATCGGTGCTGACAGTACCTTGGCGCCGAGGTCCTTGCGCAGCCTGGCAATGACTTTTTGCCCGACGAAGTTGCTGCCGATGTCGGCGGCAATGCTGCTGAGCAGGGCGAGCAGGCACAGGCCGGCGAAGGCCAGGACCACGGCGGTGGTGAGGCCGGACTCGCTGTGCAGGCCCTGGTTGACCGTGGCAAGCAGGGCCGTGACGCTCACGCCTCCGAGGATGCCGAACAGAATCGACAGGATGACGGTGTAGCGATACGGCTTGAGCAGGCTCAAGAGTTCACTGAGGGCGCTACGCGGTTTTGCAGTCATGAAACTACCTCGGTCGCGACGTGGCTACGTGCTAAGGGCGAGTGGAGGCCCGGCGATCCATTTGATCGCTCGCGGGCTTTTGTAGGAGACGTTTCGACTGCGGCGCGATTTAGCCTTATTGCGTTGAGCGCGGGGCCTAAATTTGTCCTGCCGTCCCACGTTATAGCTTGATGCGGCCGCGTTCTTCGGTCGGCACCCGTAGGCCGGTACGCCGTTCCTCTCCCGTGGACGCTTTCATTTCGATGAGCTGGCGCGCCCGAGCATTAATAGTCCTCGCGGTTGTTGGTCGAGTGCGTTTGGAGGCGCGGTGAAAAATAAGCAGGTAAATGAGTCTGGTTTTCATTACCTGAACCGTCTTATTAACCAGAGGCGCTCAAAGACGCCACTATTTCTGCCAATCACACGCCTCACTGTTCAAGGATTGCTGTCGATGCCTTATTTCCTTTGGTTGTCTACGCCCAAGCATTACGCGCTGAAGAAATTGCCGCAGACCGTGCGTCTGATGATGCTGGGTGCCGCGCTGGCTGTGCCAGCTGCTGCCACATTGATGCCGAGCGCTGCATTTGCCCAGAGTGAAGCGGGCAAGGTTGCCTTCGCGATCCCGGCCGGTAAATTGTCGGATGCGCTGATGGCATTCGGCTCGTCTGCCGGCGTATCGATTTCCTACGATCCGGCGCTCGCCAGCCAGCGCTCCACCCCAGGGCTGAGAGGGCAGTTCGGCGTGGATGAAGGCCTGTCTCGACTGTTGTCGGGCAGTGGCTTGCAGGCCAGTCGCGAAGCGAACGGCAACTACATCGTGATGACGCCCACCAGCGGTTCTGCGCTGAACCTTGGGGCAACCACCATCAGTGCCGAGGGGCTTGGGGCGACGACCGAAAATACCGGTTCGTACACTACAGGGGCCACCAGCACGGCAACCAAGCTCCCTTTGTCGTTGCGTGAAACGCCTCAGTCGGTCAGCGTGATTACCCGCCAGTTGATGGATGATCAGCATCTTTCGACGCTCAACGAAGTCCTGGCCTTCACGCCGGGCATCAGCATCAACCATCGCGACAGCGAGCGTTATTCTTTCTATTCCCGTGGCTTCTCAATCCAGAACTTCCAGTACGACGGCATTCCGTCGCAAGTGGCCAACGAGTCCCAGCAGTACACCGGCCCACTGTCTGACATGGCGATTTATGACCGCGTTGAAGTGGTGCGCGGCGCGACCGGCCTGATGAGCGGTGCAGGCACTCCGTCTGCCACCATCAACCTGGTGCGCAAGCGTCCGACCAAAGACTTCCAAGGCTACGTTTCCGGTGAAGCGGGTGCGTGGGACCGTTACCGCTCCGAGGTGGACGTGTCCGGCCCGTTGACGGAAACCGGCAACGTACGCGGGCGGTTTGTCGCGGCTTATCAGAAGCAGAACTCGTTCATTGATTGGTACAAGCAAGAAAAACGCGTGATGTACGGGGCGTTGGACATCGACTTGAGCGACGACACCACGTTACGCACCAGCCTCGATTACCAGAACAACAACGCTGATGGCACGACATACGGGCATATCCCGTTGTTCTACAACACGGGTAAGCAGACTAACTTCTCTCGTTCGTTCAACCCTGCCAGCCGTTGGGCATTCCAGGACAACACCAGTTACAACTTCAGCACCATGCTGGATCACAAGCTGGGTAATGACTGGAGTTGGAAAACCGCCTACAGCCACCAATACAGTTATCGCAAAGGGGAAGGTGCTTCTGCCAGTAATGGCGCGCCCGACCCAGTGACAGGCGTCGGCGCGAACGCCTACATCAGCCGCCTGGATAGCTATCAGACGCAAGACACCCTGGATACCTTTGCCACCGGGCCGTTCACTTTGGGCGGGCGTGAGCATGAGTTGGTAGTCGGTGCCAGCACCTCGCGCACGCACCTGAACTTCCCTGACTACGTCAGCACCGGAGCCGATGGGGACTTCGCAGCGGTGGATAATATTTTCGCCTGGGATGGTCGCCAATTCGCCAGGCCGAAGTTCGCAGAAAATGGTGGAACGGTTACGACCCTGCAGCAATCCGGGATTTACAGTGCGGTACGTCTAAAGCCATTCGATCCATTGACCGTGATTCTTGGCACCCGTGTTAGCTGGTGGGATCAGGAAGATCGCGTAACGAGCATTTCGAATCAGACCAAAGCCACTGACAAAACTCGAAAAACCGGGGTTGTCACTCCCTATGCAGGGATTGTCTACGAGCTGAATGACACGTACTCGGCATATGCCAGCTATACCAACATCTTCTTGCCGCAGACGTTCTATAAGACGGTTGATAACAAGTCTCTTGAGCCGTTGCAGGGCGATAACTATGAGATTGGACTCAAGGGTGAGTTCTTCAACGGTGCGTTGAACGCCAGCATTGCGGTGTTTGACGTAGAACAGAAGAACAGCCCTGAGGAAGTCGCCAATCCGAACTCCAACAAGGCGGCCTATAAAGCGATCAGCGGTACCAGTACGCGCGGTGTTGAGACCGAGATCTCGGGCGAGTTGACCACTGGTTGGAACGTATTTGGTGGCTACACCTATCGTGAGTCGCACGACAAGAACGGTGAGCGTGTCCAGACCAACCAGCCTTCCAATCTCCTCAAACTCGGCACTACCTACCGCTTGCAGGGTGACCTGGAGCGTTTGACCATCGGCGGCAATGTGACCTGGCAGAGCAAGATGTACGCCGAGGGGCAAATTCCACAATATACCGGCCCTACCTACAAGGCGACGCAGGATCCGTTTGCAGTGGTGGGCCTGTTGGCGAACTACAAAGTGGATGAGCACTTGACCGTTGGTCTGAATGTAAACAACCTGTTCGATAAGAAATATTACGACGGTATTGGCACATTCGCGTCGGGCTCTTACGGCGAACCGCGCAACGCAATGATCAACGCCAAGTACGCCTTCTGATTCACTGACCCACCGGAAGCGGGCGCTCGCGCCAGCTTCCTCCAGACATAAAAAAACCGCCTGGCACATGCCAGGCGGTTTTTTTTATGCCGATTTCAGCGTGCGTTATCAGAGATCACGCACCACCCTGAAACCGATCCAGTCCCCCCGCGTCTGCGGGTAGATGGTGTTGCGGTTGCCCGAGCGCGAAAACACGGGTGCTTCGCCCCAGTCATTGCCGCGAATCTGATAGGACTCGCAGTTCGGCTCCACCCAGGCGCTACCGTCAGTCGGGGCACCGATGTAGTTGGTGTGTTCGCAGTCCGCGACGCGCTCGTAGACGTTGCCGTGCATGTCGTACATGCCGAACGCGTTCGGCGGATAGCTGCCCACGGGCGAGGAGTAACTGTAGCCGTCTGCCGGTCCATAGGTATTGGCGTGCTGGGCGATGCTGTAGCCCTTGCCTTCATCGAAGGGGAACGGGAACGGCCCGGTGGAGCCGGCGCGGGCAGCGTATTCACGTTGGGCTTCGCTGACCATGTGGTACTTCTGGCCGGTCTTTTTCGACAGCCAGGCGACGTAGGCTTTGATGTCGTCCATGTCCATGCACACCGCCGGCTGGCGCGGGCCTTGCGGGTAACGCGGCTTGCTGGCGATGCATTCGCGGCCCGGGCGTTCGTCGCCGTTGGCGATCTTCACACCGCTCTGGCGCACATAGCTGTCCCATTCACCGGCGGTGACGTGGAAGCGGCTCATGGCGAACGGTTTGGCGAAGGTCACGTCATGCATCGGGCCTTCATCCGGCTCGCGTCCGACTTCATCTTCAGGCGTTCCCATGGCGAAGGTGCCGGCGGGCAGTACGACCATTTCCGGGCAGTCCTTGCAGTCCTTGAACACCTTGCCCGGTTGTGGCGCGGCGGCCTGGGCCAGGCCCGGCAGCATTGCGCTGCACAGGGCCATCAGCGCCAGGGCGCTCAAGGGTTTGGGTCGGAATGGAATCATGTGGGCATCTCGTTCAAAGGGAAAAGTAAGCGTCACACCCGCTGGCGCAGCAGGGTCATGAACCGCTGGATTTCGTCGGCGTTGTTAAGCAGACCGGGCGAGGTGCGGATCACGGGGCCGACATCACGCTCCACTGCATCGATCACCACGCGGTGTTTCATCATATGGGCCACCACCGCGTCGCTGTCCTGGCCCTTGACCCGGAAGAAGGTGAAGCCAGCGGACAGCTCGGTGCTGCGCGGGGTGACCAGTTCGACTTGGGGTTGTGCCAGCAACTGGTCTTTCAATTCGGTATTCAGCGCATGGATGCGCGCCTGCACGTGCGCCTTGCCCAACTGCAAGTGCAGCTTGAAGGCCTCGTCCGCCGCCCAGCGATGCTCGAAGGCGTGGTAACCGCCCGGCGTCATGCTGGTGGCGAAATCCTTGTCCTCGGAGAAGGTCGGCACCATGGGTGTCACGTATTTGTTCTCGGGGTCGCGGGCGCACACCAGGCCGGTGCCGCGTGGGCCGAACATCCATTTATGGGTGCCGGCGATGAAGAAGTCGCAGTGCATGTCGGGAAAATCGAGGTTTTCCACGCCGAAGCCGTGCACGCCGTCCACCACATAGAGGAGGCGGTCCTGCTCGTCGCGGTCGCGGTTGTGCTCGTCCACCCACTTGCCGATTTCGCCGATGGGCAGCTTCACGCCGCTGCCGGACTGCACCCAGGTCATCCCCAGCACGCGGGTGTTGGGCCGGATGGCGCGCTGGATATTGCCCAGCACTTCGTCGGCGGACACTTGGTTGGCATTGTCGAACAGCGTGATCCGACGGACCTGGGTGCCTTGCTTGAGGACGCGATAATCCAGCACGTTCTGGGTAGCGTAATGCTCGTGAACGGTGGTCAGGATTTCCTGGTCGGGCCGCACCTTGATCCCGCCATAAATCATCGCCAGCCCTTCGGAGGTGCTGCCAGTCAGGGCGATCTGCGGGGGTGTGGCCTTCAGGTAGTGACCGGCCCATTCGCGCACCTGGCCTTCGCGCTTCCAGGTTTCCTGCAGGTCCCAGTCCATGGCCAGCCCTGGGTTGCGGTCGATCTGCGCACGGTAGCGCTCGATGGCCTCGCGTACCGGCTTGGGGTGCGAGGCCACCAGGAAATTGGAGAAATGCAGGTAATCCGGGTCCTGGTTGAACAGTTGCTTGAATCCCGTCCATGGGTCTTGCGTGGGGGCTGCCTGTGCGTGAGGCAGGATGGCAGCGCCAAGCGGCAGGCTGGCGGCAAATACCCCGGCCTGCTTGAGAAACGTACGGCGGTCGGTCATGGACAGGCTTCCAGGTGGTTAGCGGTTGGCCAATGGCTTGGCGGATTTTTGTACCTGGTCCCACACCCGCAGGAAGTTGCCTCCCCACAGCTTGGCGATATCGGCTTCGGAGTAGCCGCGCTGGATCAGCTCGGCGGTGACGTTGCGGATTTCGCCCACGTTGTTCCAGCCGTCGATGCCGCCGCCGTCGTTGAAGTCCGAAGACAGGCCGACATGGTCGATACCGATCTTGCGCACGGTGTAGTCGATCGCGTTGCCGAGGTCCTTGAGGGTGGCCTTGGGTTCTTCTTCGAGGATGCCGTACAGCGCGCTGGCGTACTCGCCGAACCGCTGCTCGGGCCAAGCCGCGATGATGGGGTCGCCGGGCATCAGTGCCATGGCCAGGTTCGGCAGGGGCGGCAGGTCGAAGCGGGCGCGCAGAGCGTTGAGCTTGTCCTGGGTCGGCTGGCTCAGCGGGCGCAGGTAGGCGGAGAAGGCCACGATCTGCACCACGCCGCCGCTGTGCTTGATCAGCTGCAACTCCTTGTCGCTGAGGTTGCGCGGAATATCCACCGATGCTCGCGGTGCCGAGTGAGAAGCCACCATCGGCGTACGGCTCAGCTGTGCCACCTGCTCCAGGGCCTTGGTGGACATCTGCGACACATCAATGATCACACCCAGGTCGTTGAGGCGATGCACAGCTTGCTTGCCAATGTCCGACAGGCCGTCCAGGGCATCCGGGCTGTCATTGAAAAACGGCAGCGGGCGCGAGGAGTCCGACCAGGCGTTATTGCCCACATAACTGAAGCCGAACATGCGCATGCCGCGCGCGGCCCACAGGTCCAGTTGGTTCAGGTCGTTGCCCAGAGGGTAGGCGTTGAGCATGCTCATAAAGATCGCAAACTTGCCCTCGCCATGCAGGCGCCGGAAGTCATCCGGGGTGTAGGCAATGGCAACCTGGTTGGGGAAGTCGCGCACCATGGCGCTGATGATCTTGTAGCGCACTTCCTGTTCATGGCGTGCCGCTTCTACGAACCCTTCGGTGGGCTTGTGTGGTGCGTTGGGGCCGTTCCAGATCTCTGGCCAGCCGAAGATGGTCAACGCGGCGCCGGACAAGCGGCCACGACTGGCCTTGACCAGGTCGAATTGATCACTGCCGTCCTTGTCCGCTTCCTTGCCGGCGGTGCCGAAATCCACCGGCACGGTGATATGGCTGTCGAATGACAGCAGGCGGTCCTGCATTTCATTGGCCTGCTTGATCACCTCCAGCGGGTAGCCGGCATTGCCCCTGAACCAATGATCCCAGGCCAGCAAGCCAGCGCCGACCGCCAGGGCCAGGGGCAGGCCGATGTACAGCGCCTTTTTCGAACGTGATTTTGTCATTGCCATCTCAGTCAGTTGAGGCCTTCGCTATCAGGGAGGAACGAGCAATGCGCGGGGAAATTTAGGCGGGCGAGGCGGCAGCGGTAAATTTCCCCTGTCAGCAAACGTTCTAGCTCTGATCAAGCCGTTTCCTAAGGTAAACAATGACCATCTCTCGACGTGGGTTCATCGCAGGCCTCGCGCTCACCGGCGCCGCTGTGCCGGCCGCCTTCTATGCCCATCGCGAGTGGACGCGTGAAGAATTCCCCATCACCCCCGGCGAAGCCACGGTGGATCTGGCTGACACTGCCGGCCAACACTTGGCCAATACCTTGCGCGGTGTCTGGAGCCTGCGCCTGGAAGGCCGCGATGCGGGCCTCAAGGGCCTGCCGCTGCAAGGTCTGGAGCTGCTGCTCGACATCGCACCCCGTGGCCGAGGCCTGCGCGGCTACCTGGACACTGCTGCGAACCTGCGTGCCGAAGGCGAACCACGTTATCGCGTATTGGGCGATTTGCTGACGGGCGAGGGCGCCTTGCTCTACTGGCGCCTGATCGACCGCGACGCGGCCGATGGCCGGCCCGCCTATGAATTCAAGATGACCCTCGATGAAGTCTGGGCCGACTTCGGCAACGCCGGCAGCGGCACCCTCAGCGGGCAGATCCTCGACCTTGATCGCCCCTTGGCGCTGACTGAGCGCGACAACCGTTTTATCGCCCACAAACAACTGTTTCCCGAAGCCCGCCAGCGCATTGGCCATAACCCGACGCTGCTCGCGTGGCTGATTGCCCCCGAACACCGCCTGTTCCACCAGTTGTGGCACGCTACGCGCGACCAATGGCACAAACTCTCCGAAGAAAAGCGCGACGCCCTGCGCGGCATCGGCTGGCAACCCGGGCCCCGTGGCCAGGAGCGCGATGCCCGTGGCAAACGCAAAGACCGCAACGGCTCGGGTATCGACTTCTTCTTCATGCACCGGCACATGCTCGGCACCGCCCGTGCCATGCAGGACTTGCCCTCGTGGCCCGCCTTCCCCGAGCCGCAACCGGCGCTGGAACGTGATCGCCTGGGCTTTGTGCGCTACTTCGACAACCACGATGGCTTCGCGCTGCCGCCCACCTGGTCAGCCCCGGACGACAGCGAATACACCCAGTGGGTCAGCGACATCAAGTCCGAAGAGACCTACCACAGCAACTTCCAGGTCTGGGAGTCCCAATACCGCGACCCACGTTACCTGGCCAAATTCACGCTTGGGCAGTTGGGCTCGCAAATGGAACTGGGCCTGCACGACTGGCTGCACATGCGCTGGGCCTCGGTGCCCCGCGACCCCTCCAATGGCGCGCCAGTACCCTTTGCCCGTGACCCAGCAGACTTTGCCGCACGCTGGTATGCCGCTGAAAACGACTTCCTTGGCGACCCGTTTTCCTCCCACGTAAACCCGGTGTTCTGGCACTTCCACGGCTGGATCGACGACCGCATCGAAGACTGGTTCCGCGCCCACGAGCGCTTCAATCCAGGCGAAGTCAGCCGGCTGGAGGTCAACGGCGTGGCTTGGTTCGCACCCGGCCGCTGGGTCGAAGTCGGCGATCCGTGGCTCGGCCCGGACACCCATGGCTGCAGCACCACACCGGGCTTGCAGATGGGCAAGTCGATGGAAATGGACCCGGAGACCATGAAGCTCGCGTTGAGGATTACGTTTGGCGCTGATGACGATGCGCTCAAAGGCTTGTTCAAGCGGGTGCCGAAGCGGCCTTGGTATGCGCGGCATTTGAAGGTGAAGGCGCGGGAGGTGTGACTGCGCACGCGTAAATTTCAATTTTTACGATATTGACCAGCGGTGGCGGGCAGTACTCTGCACCTGCCGCCGCTTCCGCTTCGGTGTCTGCTTGACGGTACGGAAGTGTTTCCTCCTGATTGGGCGGTTTAACTGTTCCTCCTTGATTGCCTCTTACGTTATAAACACAGCGCCTATAACTGTAAGAGAGTGTCCGCTTTTTGTTATTTTAATAAAACTTCCTACAGTGATTGCCTACAAATAGTTTGAAGCTCTGACGGATCTTTCTTGTGTTCGTAGTTAAATATTAAACGTTGATTGCGAGAGGGCCGATCTGGGCAATTTGTGGGAAGTTTCCGCAAAGCGCCTCGGAAAGCTCTTGCCCGTGATTTGGGGGTGGTAAATATAAAAGGCAATACTTCATTCTAAATAGAAGGAGTTTGCCAGCGGCCGGGTAGTGCGTTGGCTTTTCCAGTAAGGAATCCATTTTCTCTCTATGGATTTCGGTCTTTATTTTTTCAATGGCTAACTGCGCTGTTGAAAAGGCGACTTACGGATGGAGTTATGACTTTAAGCAGCTTTCAAAATGAAGTACCCAAAGCCAGGATCAATATCAAGCTTGACCTGCATACCGGTGGTGCGCAGAAGAAGATTGAACTGCCACTTAAACTGATGCTGATGGGTGACTACAGCAACGGCCAGGAGCAACGTCCGCTGTCAGAGCGAGGCAAGGTCAACATCAATAAAAACAACCTCGACAGCGTCTTGGCGGACTTCTCGCCCAGCCTGAAGCTCGCCGTTCCCGATACGTTGAGCGACGAGGCATCTGATACGTCTGTCGAACTGAACTTTCACTGTATGAAGGACTTTGAGCCCGAGCAAGTAGCGAGGCAGATTCCGCAACTACGGGCCTTGTTGGCTATGCGCAACCTGTTGCGCGATCTCAAATCGAACTTGCTGGATAACGTGACCTTTCGCCACGAGTTAGAGCGTATTCTCAAAGATGACGCGCTCAGTGATGAACTAAGGACGGAGCTGGCTGCCTTGGCGCCTGTGGAAGATCGTTGATTTAATTCATGCTTTTTAAAGGGAAGTGCCGTTATGACTGTAGAAGGTTCCAGCGAACAATCGCGCAGCGCTACTGTGTTAACTGAAGCGTGCGGTGGTATTTACGGTGCGCTGTTTAGCAAGATCAATCTAAACCCGATAGTAACGATGGGTGGTATAGAAGCGTTTCAAAACGCCGACGCGCTGTCTGAGGTATCAGCCGATGAGCGGGTGACCGCAGCGGTCAGCGTGTTTTTAAAGTTGCTTAAACAATCACCGCAGAAAGTAGAGCGTCTGGATAGAGTCCTGCTGGACGAACACATCGCCTCCCTGGACATGCAGATCAGCCGTCAACTCGACGCAGTCATGCATCATCCGGATTTCCAACGTGTCGAGTCGACTTGGCGTGGCGTGAAGTCGCTGATTGATCAGACGGATTTCCGTCAGAACGTGCGCATCGAACTGTTGGATATCAGTAAGGATCACCTCGTGCAGGACTTCGAGGATGCGCCGGAAATCGCCCAGAGCGGCTTGTATCTGCACACCTATACCCAGGAGTACGACACTCCCGGCGGTGAGCCGATTGCAGCAGCTATCTCCAACTACGAGTTCGACCGAAGCCCTCAGGATATCGCCCTGCTGCGCAACATTTCGAAAGTGTCCGCCGCCGCGCACATGCCATTTGTGGGCGCGGTCGGCCCAGCCTTCTTCGGCAAAGAGTCCATGGAAGAAGTTGCCGCGATCAAGGACATCGGCAACTACTTTGACCGCGCTGAATACATCAAGTGGAAGGCGTTCCGCGACAGTGACGATGCACGTTACATCGGTCTGACCATGCCACGCGTCCTCGGGCGCTTGCCCTATGGCCCCGACACCATTCCAGTACGCAATTTCAATTACATCGAAAGCGTCAAGGGTCCGGATCACGGTAAATACCTGTGGACCAATGCCTCATTTGCCTTTGCGGCCAACATGGTCAAAAGCTTCATCACCAATGGCTGGTGCGTGCAGATTCGTGGGCCGCAATCGGGCGGCGCGGTGACGGAACTGCCGATCCATCTGTACGACCTGGGCACCGGTAATCAGGTCAAGATTCCTTCCGAAGTCATGATCCCGGAAACCCGTGAGTTCGAATTCGCTAACCTCGGCTTCGTTCCGCTCTCGTACTACAAGAACCGCGACTATGCATGTTTCTTTTCGGCCAATTCCGCGCAGAAACCGGCGCTGTACGACACGGCCGACGCCACCGCCAACAGTCGAATCAACGCACGCTTGCCTTACATCTTTCTGCTCTCACGCATCGCCCATTACCTGAAGCTGATCCAGCGCGAAAACATCGGTACTACCAAGGACCGACGTCTGCTGGAGCTTGAGCTGAACAAATGGATTGGCGGGCTGGTGACCGAAATGACAGACCCCGGCGATGACCTGCAGGCCTCGCATCCACTGCGCGATGCCAAGGTGACGGTCGAAGACATTGATGACAATCCGGGCTTCTTCCGCGTCAAGTTGTACGCCGTGCCGCACTTCCAGGTCGAGGGCATGGACGTGAACCTGTCGCTGGTTTCGCAGATGCCCAAGGCCAAGGCCTGATTCAATCGTAGGGAAACGATGCCATGAAGATCGATCGCCCTTTATGGGCCGCCGGAGCATTGCTGTCGCCGCAGCAATTTCAGCAGCAGACACGCTACGAGGCTTGGACCAATAACCAGCTCGCTCTACTGACCTGGGTACATCCCTGGGGCGTCCAGGCTGTGGAGTTCGACCTGGATGCGTTGCGACTGGGCAAGCTCAAGGCCGCTCTGTTGCAAGTGCGAATGCCGGATGGCACATGGGTCGACACCGAATGCATGGATCGGCTGCCTCCCGCGTTGGAACTGGCGGCGCTGCTCACCGACGAGGTTCAGGAAGTGACCGTGCTACTGGCGCTGCCATTGGAGCAAGCCAACGGCAACAACTGCGTGTTTGAAGGCAGCAGAGTTGATCGGCCCACTCGTTATCGTCAGGACTGGCGTCAGGTTCAGGATATCTACGCAGACGAGGCCCAGTCGATTGGTGTGCTGGAACACGCGCTGAGCCTGCGCCTTCACAGTGACGATAACCCGGATTACGTAACGTGTCCGGTCGCACGTCTGGTGCGAGACGGGAAAGGGGCCTGGAGCCTCGACCTCGGTTTCGTGCCGCCATTGCTCAGCTTCGCCGCGCATCCTGGGCTGGTGAATCAACTGGACAACCTGTTGACCCAGTTAGCTGCCAAGCGGCAACGGCTCATGGGCATGCGGCGCGAAAGCAATCAGCGCATGGCCGACTTTGCGGTGGCCGATGTCTCGCTGTTCTGGCTGCTTAATGCGCTGAACACCTATCAGCCGGTGCTGGCGGATCTGCGTGCATTTGCGGCGCGTCATCCAGAGCATGTCTATCAAGTGCTGATCAAACTGGCGGGCGGCCTGCTGACGTTTTCACTGGAGCACGATGTCGATGAAATCCCGGCTTATCGACACGCGCATCTGGAGGCCGTATTCCCACCCTTGATGCACAGCATTTCCCTGCTGCTGGAGGCCAGCCTGCCGTCGCGGGTCGTTGCCTTGCTACTGGAGGCGCGTGGGGCCAATCGCTGGCAAGTCACGCTCAATGACCCGCGCCTGCGTGAACGCAACGGTGCCGACTTCTATTTGTCAGTGCGTTGTCGGCTACCGGCGGCGCAGTTGCAGGATCAGTTCCCGCGCTTGTGCAAGATCGGCACGCCCGACGCTGTCAACTACCTGGTCAATGCGGCGCTTGATGGGGTGCCGTTGCAGTCGCTCAGCCATGTGCCGGCGGCGATTCCATTACGCCTGGAAAATCAATATTTCGCCCTGGACCTCGGCCATCCCAGTGGGCAGGCAATGCTGGACGAAGGCGTTTGCGCGTTCTACGTCCCCAGCACATTGGCCGACGTCAAGCTTGAACTGTTCGCGGTGCTGCGCTCATGAAAGTGACGTCTTTGGAAGAGCGCAATTCGGCTGCGGTGGATATCGATGCGCTGCTGCAGGACACCTATCTGTTGGTGGTTGAGTTGCGCCAGGGAGCCTCGGTGCAGAACAGTCGGGAGTTGGAGCAGCTTTGCACGGCGCAAGTGGAGCAGGTGCGCCAGCAGCTCAAGCTGGCGGGCCTTGGTCAACGCAGCATTGATCACATCAGCCATGCGCAATGTGCGTTGCTCGACGAGACGGTGCTGACCTGCGCCAGCGATGATGCGCGGGCGTCGTGGGCCAGCGAACCGCTGCAGGCCAAGTTTTTCAACCGTCACCAGGCGGGTGAGTTTCTTTATGAAGACATACGCGAAGTGCTGCGCGGGCCGGCACCTGATCGGCATGTGCTGACCGCATTCCAGCGGGTATTGATGCTGGGTTTTCGCGGGCGCTACCGTGACCTGGACGATCCTGAACGTGAGCAATTGCGGGTTGCCCTTGACGCGCAGGTCACTCCGCGCAAGGTCAGGCAAACCCTCGTTACGCAAGCGGCCCGCGCAGGCGTGCCTGCGTGCCTGTCCTGGCTGCACTCACCGCTGATCCAGATCCTGGCGATGGGCTTGTTGCTTGCGGCTACGGGATGGGGTTTGGATCAGTTGTTGAGCGATGCGATGGCTTTGCTTATGCCTGGTCAGGGGTGAGCGGACGATGACCTTCAACCTGCATCGAATTCTTTACCTGTGGGCGGGCTTATTGGCCTTGGCTTTACTGGTCATCATTCCGCTTGAACTGTGGGTGCGAGCGCTCGGGGTGTTGATCGCGGTGTGTTGTGTCGCCTGGGTCTGGGTGTCGCAGAACCGCCGAGCCGAGCGCCTGTCAGGGGCGTTTAGGTTGGCGGATAACGTGGCATTGCCTGTGACGTCGTTTCGTCACCCAGTGGTACTGGTCTGCGGAGACAGTCTGAACAATCTGTTCGGTGAGATCCCGGCCGAGCACTTGGCCCTGCGTGTTACGGCCTTGGGTTGCTATGTGCGTGTACCGAACGTGGAGCAACTGCCGGCTGTCACCGACGCACTGTTGGCGCTGCGTCCAGAGTGGGCAGGGCAACTGGGTGTGATGTATATCGTCAATCCAGGCGTTCACAGCGACGGTGCAATCCTCGCGGGTAAGGTGCGCGGTTTCAGCGATCAGCTTGCCCTGGCTCGCAAGCGTGGGAGCGCACTGCCACTATTGCTCGCGAGCTACCTGCAAACCTTGCAGGGCGAGGAACCATGGTTCTGTTGGGACAACGGCCATGCCGAAGTCCGCGTCCATGACGCCGGTGCATGTGTCAGTTCGGATGAATGGCAGCGGCAGACCTCCGACAGGTTCCTACAGGCTGCGCGGATGCACGCGAGCGTACAGCTCAACAGCATTGTGACCTGGTTGCATGAAGCGGTGCGGCCACACCTCGTCGCTCGAAACTCGCGCAATTGCCTGGCAACGACGTGGGTGATCAAACTGGTGCCGTCGCTGCCTCAGGCGGTACCCGAAAACCTTTGGCAGCAATGGTTGCACAGTAGGGTGGCGCTGGCGGATAACCGGCAGGTCATGACGGATGTGCTGTTGCCATTTCCCGATCCGTTGCTCAACCTCCTTGCGCTGCGACCGCTACGCACCCCACTGCAACGCGCAAGCGTCGTTGCGCTCTGGTTGTTCACCGGCGCGCTCGTCATCGCTCTGGCTAGCTCGGCATGGCAGAACACCCTGTTGGCGCGCCAGATCAGTGATGACCTGCGGCGCTATTCGGCTATACCTGTGCCGACCCAGCGTAATCAGCGTGAGTTTCTTTGGCGTGAAAATGCGCTGGGCGTACTCCGGCAGCACGCCCAGCGCCTGGACGCTTACTACCGGCACGGCGTGCCCTTGGCCTTTGGCTTGGGCCTGTATCGCGGCGAGCAGTTGCGCGCACCGCTCCAGGCGGTGTTGGCGGCCCACAGTGAGCCGCCACCGGCTACAAAACCCGAGCGGAGCGCCAGTTCAGTACGGCTGGACAGCCTGTCATTGTTCGCTCCCGGCAGCGCCCAGCTCAAAGCCGGCTCGACCCACGTCCTGATCAAAGCGCTGGTCGATATCAAGGCTCAGCCAGGTTGGCTGATCGTTATCGCGGGACACACCGATGCCACCGGCGATTCCGAAAAAAACCTTCGGCTTTCCCACGCCCGTGCCGCCGCCGTGCACGCCTGGATGCAGCGCATGGGGCGTATTCCTGCCAATTGCTTTGCGGTGCAGGGCTTCGGCGCCACTTATCCGATAGCGAGTAATGACACCGAGGCGGGGCGTGCCGCCAATCGCCGCGTCGATATCCGCCTGGTACCAGAGGCGGGGGCCTGCGAGCTCGCGACCCCTGGTCCGAACAGACAACCCCCTGTCGCATCCCGCGACGTTTAACTTCCTGAGAAAAGGAGCTTCACATGGCAATTCCCGTTTACCTCTGGCTGCAAGACGATGGTGGTGCCGAAATCAAAGGCTCGGTGAATGTCGATAAGCGTGTGGGCAGTATCGAGGTGGTCGCCCAGGATCACAGCCTGTACATCCCCACCGACAACAACACCGGAAAGCTGACCGGCGCGCGGGTTCATACCCCCTTTCTGTTCTCCAAGGAGATCGATGCGTCCAGCCCCTACCTCTACAAGGCCGTGACCACCGGGCAAACCCTCAAGAGTGCCGAGTTCAAGTGGTACCGCATCGACGATGCCGGGCAGGAAGTCGAGTACTTCATCACCAAGCTGGAGAACGTCAAGGTGGTGAAAGTCGCGCCGAAAATGCACGACGTCAAAGACCCGAGCAAAGAGAAACACAACCATCTGGAACAAATTGAGTTGCGCTACGAGAAGGTCACCTGGACCTACAAGGACGGCAACATCATCCACTCCGACTCCTGGAATGAACGCCAAAGCGCTTGATACGTATGGAGCAGCAGGCGCGCTTTCGCCTGCTGGCCCCGGTGTGCTGGGTTGAGCGCCTGCTCGCGGACGCTCAGCCAATCACATCGATTCCAGACGCCATTTCTTAATGAATCTTTGCACAAGGACGCAACCGTATGGCCCCCAACTCCACCCGCTTGCTTCGCCGTCTCAACCCCTACTGCGCCCAGGCATTGAGTGCAGCGGCTTCGTTGTGCCAGAACCGGGCACATGCGCAGATCAGCATTGAGCACTGGTTGCTCAAGTTGCTGGGGCAGGGCGAAGGTGACCTGACGGTGATCGCCCGTCGCTACGAGTGGAATCTGGAGGCGCTGTGGTACGGGTTGCTCGAACATATTGATCAGCTGCCGCGTAGTGTGCAGAGCAAACCGCAGTTGTCTCAGCCATTGCAGCAACTGATCCGTGATGCCTGGGTGCTGGCCTCGCTGGACGACAACAACGACAACCTTCGCTCAGTGCATCTTCTGAGCGCGCTGATGGAAACACCAGGCCTGTTGGCGTGTGAGTCCGCCTGGCCTTTGCTCAGCCTCAGCCACGTCCAGTTGCAGCGTCTCTCGGGACTGTTGGATCACACGTCCGAGGAGTGTCCGCAACTGCAGGCACCTGCCCAGTCGGGGAGTGCCGCCGACATCTGCGGCGAGCTCGCCACAGCTCCACCCCGTGTCAGCCAGGAGGGTTCATTGCAGGCAGTGCTGGACAGATTCACCCACGACCTCACTGCCCAGGCGGCGCAAGGCAAGATCGACCCGGTATTTGGCCGCGACGACGAAATTCGGCAGGTCATCGACATCCTAAGTCGTCGGCGCAAGAACAATCCTATTCTGGTGGGCGAGCCTGGTGTCGGCAAAACAGCACTGGTTGAAGGCCTGGCCTTGAGCATCGCCCAAGGCAGGGTGCCGGACAGCCTCAAGTCGATCAGTGTGCGCACCCTTGACCTGGGCTTGTTGCAAGCTGGGGCCGGGGTCAAGGGCGAATTCGAACAGCGCCTGAAAAACGTGATCGACGCCGTACAGCAATCCGAAAGACCTGTGCTGTTGTTTATCGACGAGGCCCATACCCTGATCGGCGCCGGCAACCAGGCCGGCGGGGCCGACGCAGCCAACCTGCTCAAGCCGGCTTTGGCCCGTGGCGAATTGCGCACCATCGCCGCGACCACCTGGAGCGAGTACAAACAGTATTTTGAGCGCGACGCCGCCCTGGAACGGCGCTTCCAAAGGGTCAAGGTTGAGGAGCCGGATGACGCGAATGCTTGCCTGATGCTGCGAGGCCTGAAGGCGAGTTACGCCAACCATCACGGTGTGCACATCCAGGATACGGCGGTGCAGGCGGCTGTCAGCCTGTCGCGACGCTACCTGACCGGCCGGCAACTGCCCGACAAAGCGGTCGACCTGCTGGACACCGCCAGTGCCCGCGTGCGCATGAGCCTGGACTGCGAGCCGCAGGCGCTGGCCCACCTGGTCTCCCGGCAAGTGGCCCTGGAACTGGAGCGGCAAGCGCTGGAGCAGGATCAGCGCATGGGCGGCCAGGAGGCTGATGCGCGCCTGGCAGTGATCGCCGCACAACACGCCGAGCTGCAACGCCAGTACCTCGATCTGGAGCAGCAATACCGACAGGAACTCGACGTCACCCAACAGCTGATTGATGCACGTCAGGCCCAGCCACCGCAGCGTGAGACCTGCGAGCAACTACAGCAGCAGTTGAGCGAGATCCAGGGCAACCAACCGCTGCTGTCGCTGGATGTGGACGCGCGCAGCGTTGCGCACGTGATTGCCGATTGGACTGGCGTGCCGCTGGGCATTCTGCTCAAGGACGAACAGGCCAACCTGCTGATGCTGGAACAGCGACTGGCAGAACGTGTGATCGGGCAGGCTTCGGCACTGAACGCCATGGCGCAGCGCCTGCGGGCGGCCAAAACCGGGCTCACCGATGACAAGGCGCCGCTGGGTGTGTTCCTGCTGGTCGGCACCAGCGGCGTGGGCAAGACCGAAACGGCCCTGGCCTTGGCCGATAGCCTGTTCGGTGGCGAAAAATCGCTGATCACCCTCAACTTTTCCGAGTACCAGGAAGCCCACACCGTCAGCCAGCTCAAAGGTTCGCCACCCGGCTACGTCGGTTATGGCCAAGGCGGGGTTTTAACCGAAGCGGTGCGGCAAAGGCCCTACAGCGTCGTGCTGCTCGACGAAGTGGAAAAGGCTCATCGCGACGTGCTCAATCTGTTTTATCAGGTCTTTGATCGCGGCTTCATGCGCGATGGCGAAGGCCGTGAGATCGACTTTCGCAACACCGTCATTCTCATGACCTCCAACCTCGGCAGCGAGCTGTTGCACCGCTGTGTGCAGGCGCAACCCGACGCACCGGACAGCATGCTGTACGAACGACTGCGGCCGATCCTGAGCGACCACTTCCAGCCGGCGCTGCTGGCGCGCTTCCAGACCCTCATCTATCGCCCGCTCCAAGCCGATGCGCTCAAGCGCATCGTCGCCATCAAGCTGGCCCAGGTTGCCAAACGCCTGCAACGCCATTACGGCCTGGAGTGCCGGAGCGACGACGCCCTGAGCGACGCGCTGGTTGCCGCCTGCCTGCTGCCTGATTCGGGTGCACGCAATATCGACAGCCTGCTCAACGAGCAAATCCTGCCGGTACTCAGCCAGCAACTGTTGGAGCGTCGAGCAGCACAGCAACGCACCCAGGGTGTGCGCTTCGGTTATAGCGCCGAAGACGGTATCAGCCTGCACTTCGACGATCTTCCAGGCACGGTTCAGGCCGTCGCCTCGCAGGTGTGAACATGCTGACTTTCTTTGACCACAGCCGCCACACCCTGAGCGTTCGCAACGTCAACGCCCACCTCGACGTCCTGGCCTTCAACAGCCAGGAACGGCTAAGCGAACCCTTCGCCTACCACATCGAATTCACCAGCACCGAACGTGACCTCGCCGCCGAAACCCTGCTCGGCCAGCACGCCCGCTTCAGCCTGCACGCCCCGGCGCAAAAACTGCCCTTGCTGGGGCTGACGCCGCCCCCCATCAAGCCCCTGCGTACCCTGCGCGGCGTGGTCACCGGCTTCAGGCGCCAGTGCGGCTCCAACGACCAGGCCAGCTATGAAATCACCCTGCAGCCACGCCTGGCCCTGCTCGCGCGCGGTCGGCAGTTTCGCATCTACCAGCACCAATCGGTGCCGCAGATCGTCGACAGTCTCCTGCGCAGCCGCCACGACTTTGAAGGCCAGGACTTTCTGTTCAGCCTCAAACGCGACTACCCCAAGCGCGAACAGGTCATGCAATACGGCGAAAGCGACCTGGCGTTCATCACCCGCCTGTTGGCCGAAGTGGGCATCTGGTACCGCTTCAGCAGCGACGAGCGCCTGGGCATCGATGTGGTCGAGTTCTGCGACGACCAACGCTTGTACCAGTTCAACGTTGAGCTCCCATACCGCCCGCAGTCGGGCCTCGGCAGCACTGCCCAGGACGGCGTGTGGAACCTGCAATCGAACCACCAGGTGGTCGAGCAACAGGTGCATGTTCGCGCCTACCACCACCGCGAAGCCCACGCGCACCTGAGCGGCGAGATTGACCAGACTCGCGGCGCCAAAACCACCTACGGCGAGGCCTACCACTACGCCGAACCCTACACAGCGCTCGGCGACCGGCTGGATCAGGACGAAGACCTGCTCAGCGAAAGCGGCCACTTCTACGCACGCCTGCGCCACGAGCGCTACCTCAACGAGCAGACCCACCTCGCCGGCATCACCAGCAGCGCCACCCTGGCCCCAGGCCAGGTGCTCAACGTTACCGACGGCGCCCCACAGGCCTTCAAACCTGGGGCAGTCATCACCGGCCTGACCACCGTCGCCGCCCGTGACAGCAGCTTCATCGCCACCTTCGAGGCCATCCCTTATTCGCAAAGCGTGTGCTTTCGCCCAGAACTCAAGAACAAACCCCTGATCGCCGGCACTATCCCCGCGCGCGTAACCAGCAACCAGGCCAACGATGCCTACGCCCATATCGACCTGGAGGGGCGCTACCGAGTGAACTTCCTGTTTGACCGCGACACCTGGACGCTCGGTCAGGAAAGCCTCTGGCTGCGCCTGGCCCGGCCCTACGCGGGCGATACCCACGGCCTGCACCTGCCGCTGATCGCCGGCACCGAAGTGGCGGTGGCCTTCGAACAAGGCGACCCCGACCGCCCCTACATCGCCCACGCCTTGCACGACAGCCAGCACGTCGACCACGTGACCTTGCGCAACTACAAACGCAACGTCCTGCGCACCCCAACCAATAACAAACTGCGCCTGGACGACACGCGGGGGCAGGAGCACGTCAAGCTGAGTACTGAGCACAGTGGCAAGAGCCAGTTGAATCTTGGGCATTTGGTGGATGGCAAGAAGAAAAAGCGCGGGGAGGGGTTTGAGTTGCGCACCGATGGTTGGGGCGCGATTCGGGGGGGCAAGGGGGTGTTTATCAGTGCTGATGAACAGAGACAAGCTCAAGGTAATCAGTTGGATATGGCGGCAGCCATTACACAACTGGAGGGGGCGTTGTCGCTTGCGCGCTCCATGGCACAGGCAGCCAGCAGCGCCGAAGTGAACCCCGCAGACATCGATAGCCAGTTGGGTCTGCAGCAGCGGCTTAAAGGACTCGTACAGCCCTGTGTCCTGCTCCATGCGCCGGCAGGTATTGGCGTGCTCACCCCGAAGGCCCTGTGCCTGTCTTCCGGCGGCGAGAGCGTGGGCATTATGGCGGCACGCAACACCGATATCACCGCTGGTCACGACATAACCGCAGTCGCCGAGGCCAGCGTGAGCGTGTTCGCTCAACGTGGTGAGCTGCAACTCAAAGCAGATAAAGGCAAGGTCGAACTGCATGCTCGGGGCAATAGCCTTCACGCCCTGGCAAAGTCCGACCTCAAAATCGAAAGCGTTGAAGGACGTGTGGAAATCAGTGCGCCACGGGAGGTAGTGATCAATTGCGGTGGGGCCTATATCCGCCTCAAGGGCGGCGATATCGAGCTGGGTGCGCCCGGCAATATTTACCTCAAGGCCGCCCACGTGCAAAAACTTGGCAGCGCCAGTCTTCAGACGCCGGCATCAGTGTTGCCCACCGGATACGCCGGTGGCTATACCTTGAAAGACGCCACCCAGGCGGCGCTCCGATTCACTCGCTACCGAATAACCACTCAGCAGGGAGAGGTATTCAGCGGTGTGACTGACAAGGACGGCAAGACCATGAGCGTCCATACCTGGATGCCGGGTAGCTTGAAAATCGAACTGCAGCAGACCGAGAAGTGGATCAGCTTCTGTGCCCCTCCGGGATCAAATTACCAAGGCATGAAATGCACCGCGACGATGGACGATGGCGAGGTCTTGCAGGGTGAGTTCGATCGCGAAAGCAAAGTCAGTTTTTATGCTTTTACGGGTAACTCCTGTGTCGGGTTCAACGTGCAGAACCTGGAACTTCAGGAAGAATTACCCAGCGGCGCAGAACAACTATTAAGCGAATTGACGGAGTAACCGGTATGGATGCTTTTTATCGGAACTACCTGGCCCGACAAAGCCATCAGATTGATGATGATACGTTGGAGCGTGCTCTTGAGAGTTTTGAGGGGGCGGCGCTCAAATTCTCTTCGGACTTTATAAGTGATGCGAGGCTGCGTGATAACTACAACAGTAATGTCAAGCGGGTAAAAGCCCAGGTGCTGTCGCAAGTAACTGCGGGGAATATCTCAGTAAAGGAGGCCGCTGAGTTTTGCTATGAAGCACGCAATAAAATCATGGCGGAAACTCGGAAGAAAACCTCGGTGCCCGGACGGGCGATTGCCGAAAAAAGAAAGATTGTTTCTCCCGGTTTGGAAAAACTGCTGGATGAAAAAGCCGCCAGGAAGTTCGGCAAGACCTTCGTTGCGCTAAATCCTGAACAAAAGAATGCCATGTATTACGAGATTGTAGAGTCTTCGGCCAGGCCTAATGCCGGATTCAATACGTTAAACAAAGTGCTCAAGGTGTCAGGCAAGGTGTTGATCGTGGTAACGATCGTTTATGCAACTTACGAAATCGCCAATGCTGAGAATAAGAAGAAAGAGGCTATCAAGCAGGGCATTACGATAAGCGGCGGGGTCGCCGGTACTGCGCTGGCCAGCCTGGCCGTCTCTGCCGTCTGCGGGCCGGGCGCACCGTTTTGTGCAATCGGCTTAATGCTCGCGGGCGGGGCTGCTTCGGGCTGGGTTGCATCGAAACTTGCAGACTCTCTGGATGATGAGATTGAGGAATTTACCCAGTGGCAAATCAACTAGAACAACACCAGCTCTGGTCGGCGCTCTCTAGTTTGTTTGTAGGCAGTGAGGTTGACTATGAGTACGTTGCGAGGGTTGCAAAAAACTACTCCATCAGCGACGTGGAGTTTGCTCTGTTTGAGAGAGTGGCGCCGGTATGTATCAGTAACATGTTGGCGCCCGTACCACCGGTGTGGTGGTACTTCGATGAAGAGCAGTTAGTCGCGGATATTGAATGCCTGATCAAGAAGAGAGCCAGGCAGGGGTTGGCGGGTAAATGTTTATCCGCCATGGCCGGCCGCTTGATACGACTTGTCAGCGCCAGCGTCTGGTCTGAACTAAAGGCTGAAATTGAGTCGGCCAAGAGACACGGCTAGAGCCGGTTCAACTCGATCAATCTGATAATGACCTGAAAATATAATTTTTTATTGAGGCATGACATGAACGATCCAATGCACCGTACAGATACCCTTAATCCGTACAAGGATTTCATTGGCGGTGAACAGATAAAGCATTGGATTGAGTTCCAGTTGCTGGACGAGCAGGGCGAGCCCTTGGCAAACCTGCCCTATTACGCGAGGAATGAAGCCACTCGCGAGGGTTTTGTACCCGAGTTTGTTGGCTACAGCGATGCCGAGGGCGTGATTCGCATTGAAGGCCTGCATCCGCTGGCCATTACGCTTCTGATGCAGGCCAACCCGCTGGCCGAGCAACTGAAGAACCGTCGCTTGCGTGCCGAACGTGCCGAGCCCCCCCGGCCGGGTGTTGGAGACTGCACACCGATGTACGGCCCGCAACGCTCGGGCTTCTCGCCCGTCGAGCAGCAGGCGCTCGCTGCCGGGCATGGCTATCACTATTTGCGTATCGGCCAACTCTGCGACAAGTTGCCGACTCTTGACCCGCCTGTGCCAGATCCCGAGCGGCCCCCGGCCTTTCACTTTCCTGATCCAGGCTGGCGCGGCTTCACCGTCAGCGATGAGGAACTGGACCGTCGCCATGTGCTGGAAGTCTGCCCTTTTCGCGCCTGGTCTCTGGTGTTGCATCACCAGCCTGAGTACAGCCTGGTCAATGCCTACAACTTGGGGTTGATGAGTATTTTGTCGTATAGCAATCGGGATGAGCACGAACTGGGGTCCGTGAATCAGTTCTTCGAGCAGCAATGCCTGGATCTGTCTCGTACACCTCGGGTCTGGGATAACGGCCAGGCTTGGCCCTGTGTCGTGACGGATGTGCCTTTTAGTGATTGTTATGTCACGGTTGAACCCTTGGATACTGGTAAGGCAGATCCACCGGAAGGTCACACTCAGCTGTTTTACGCTATCAGTGCTTCTCAGGTTTTGGTGGCTTGGCGCGGTACTGAAATGGAAGGGGTCGCAGATTTAATTACTGATGCGACCTTTCGTCCCGTGAAGCCTGAAATCGCTGCGGTTTGCGAGCCGAAGGTTCCTTGTCCTAACCTTACTTCTGTGGGCAGTGTGCATCTTGGGTTTCGTGATGCCTTTGAGGTGGCGAGAAGAGTTTTTGATACGGATTTGGGCAAGACGATTCCTGGAGGCGCTCGTGCTAAAAAATTATTCATCTGTGGCCATAGTCTCGGCGGTGCTCTAGGCCTCATCCATGCTGCTTCGCTGAGAGACTACAATCCTCTGCTCTACACCTACGGCATGCCCCGCACTTTCACTCTCCACGCCGTGCAATTCCTGGGCGACCTCTGGCACTTTCGCCATGTCAACGACATGGACGCCATTCCTCGCGTGCCCCCCGAGGCCGCGCTGGACAACTACCTGTATGACATCTACGGCCCTATGGGCCTGCTGGCCGGGTTTAGTTGGTCGCTACGTCAAGCTGTTACCAGCGCCCTGTTCAAGCATGAAGACCCATACAGCCATCACGGTGAGATCGCCCTGTTTCTCCGTACCGAACAACACCAGCAACAAGAATTCACCCCATACCCCGCTTACCGCAGACCTGACGGCTCGCCTTATCGCAGCACGCTCACTTATGAACTGCCGATAAAAGCCAAGTTGTATTTGGTGCCAAGCTTGAGCGAGGACAGTGATCAGCAGGCTGAGCAGGCCACGCAGCGCCTCAATACCTCCCTGACTGCAGAAAGCCGGGCCCGGTTCTTCCCGCGCTACAGCCTCCCGACGACGTGGCGAATGCCGCGTATTGGCGATCATTACATGTCGCAATACCAACCCTATATCCACAACCAATTACTGGAATCGATTGACGCCGAGCGCGATCCGTTACTGGAGCGGCAGATAGAGAGGCACAAGTTCGAACAGCAGATAAAGGACTACTACGGGAGCATTCATGAAGACGAATTGGCCCGCAGTCGCATTTTTCTCGACTTGCAGGCCCTGGTAGACCAGGCCCTGCATGTCACCCAGCAAATGGAGGGCGGAGCGGAAGCGCTGCAACGCTTTAATGCCATTGCCGACCCCAAAGCGTATTACGAGAAAATTTATGGTTAAGCCTATCAGTTCGCTAAAGGTCGAAACCGGGTTTACCCGACTGCTCAGTTTCGCGTGCGTGATGTTTTTCAGCCTCAGCGGCTGTCGCCAGGACTACAGCCTGGCACCGCCGGCCAACAGCGAAACAATAACCGTCACCGTGAAACTGCCCAAGGAACTGAAAACCGAAACCATGTGGGTGATGTATCGCTCGCCCATCTGTAAGAGCATCAGACGCGGCCCCAGCGGCCAACGCATGGAACGGGATGGGCATCAGTCGGTTTACAAGGAGCTGGAGCGTCAGGGAGAGAGCGATCTTTACCAGGTTGAGCTGCCAAAAGATGGTGGAGGGGCGTGTCGCTGGCATTTGGCGAATGTGACCTTCGGTGTGGAGTATGCCGATCCAACGCGTTTTGGCGAGAACGTGACCGCTGGAGGCGGCGGCGGTGTGGTCGTGATATTTGACTACAACGACTCTCCACAGGGAGGAGCTGATATCAAGGCCGAAGGGGATTTGACAATCAAGAAGGAGTATTACCCTTGGTTACATGAGAATTTTTTAAGTGGCTACAGTAAACGTATTAGTTTGGCAGGTGAGGGCAGTACTTATCTCATGTATCAGGCGTTACAAGCTCGCTATGTGTATTTCGAACCCACACTGTATTCGAATTTTGTGGTGAGCTCAGAGGGGGCAAAGGTACATAAACTTGGAAATTTCATTAAATTCACCTACCCCGACGGCAGTGTCGTAGCCGACGGCCAATCGAAGCCAGACTTCTGGAAACTACAAAGCCTGCGCACAGGACGCGCCCGTGAATGTTTATCGGTTTGGCAATACGAAAGATGTCCAGACCGTCGCCCACGGTTATTACCCGAGTGGATTCCGTCCCCTGAAAAGCCTGGTTTCGGGCAGTACCTCATTGTGGATGAGTGGGGTAATGCGCTGCCGATATATGACTATCGACTGGTCGGTGCTGACGGGCGGATTTCCCGTGAAAGGACAACGAATAAGGGGCTCACGCAACCCTTGCCGAGCAGCGTTCATCCCTTGCGCGAAGTTGTTTTCCCTGTTGTATGGAAGTGATGAGGTCGACCATGCCAAGTTCGATTGTCGAGTCCGTGGGTGCCGCCAAGCGCAGGCCCATATTGCAGCGCCGGTTAATGGTTTTGTGCGTGATGTTTTTCAGCGTCAGCGGCTGCCGCCAGGACTACAGCCTGGCACCGCCGGCCAACAGCGAAACAATAACCGTCACGGTGAAACTGCCCAAGGAACTGAAAACCGAAACCATGTGGGTGATGTATCGCTCGCCCATCTGTAAGAGCATCAGACGCGGCCCCAGCGGCCAACGCATGGAACGGGATGGGCATCAGTCGGTTTACAAGGAACTGGAGCGTCAAGGAGAGAGCGATCTTTACCAGGTGGAGCTGCCAAAAGATGGTGGAGGGGCGTGTCGCTGGCATTTGGCGAATGTGACCTTCGGTGTGGAGTATGCCGATCCAACGCGTTTTGGCGAGAACGTGAGCGCTGGAGGTGGTGGCGGTGTGGTCGTGATATTTGACTACAACGACTCACCACGGGGAGGAGCTGATTTCAAGGTTGATGGTGATCTGACGATCAAGAAGGATTACTACCCTTGGGTCGATGAAGAGTTTTTGGGACCTTATAAAAAAACTGTGGGCTTGACCGGCGAGGGCAGCATCTACCTTAGTTATCGGGCTTTACAGGCGCGGCAAGTATATTTCGAACCGGTCATACACCCGGATTTCGTCGTCTATTCGGCGGGGCCAAAGGAAAAAAAAGAGGGAAACTACACCGTTTTCACCTATCCCGACGGCAGCGTCGTAGCCGACGGCCAATCGAAGCCAGACTTCTGGAAACTACAAAGCCTGCGCACAGGGCGCGCCCGTGAATGTTTATCGGTTTGGCAATACGAAAGATGTCCAGACCGTCGCCCACGGTTATTACCCGAGTGGATTCCGTCCCCTGAAAAGCCTGGTTTCGGGCAGTACCTCATTGTGGATGAGTGGGGTAATGCGCTGCCGATATATGACTATCGACTGGTCGGCGCTGACGGGCGGATTTCCCGCGAAAGAACAACGAATAAGGGGCTCACGCAACCCTTGCCGAGCAGCGTTCATCCCTTGCGCGAAGTTGTTTTCCCTGTTGTATGGAAGTGATGAGGTCGACCATGCCAAGTTCGATTGTCGAGTCCGTGGATGCCGCCAAGCGCAGGCCCATATTGCAGCGCCGGTTAATGGTTTTGTGCGCGATGTTTTTCAGCGTCAGCGGCTGCCGCCAGGACTATAGCCTGGCGCCGCCGGCCAACAGCGAAACAATAACCGTCACGGTGAAACTGCCCAAGGAACTGAAAACCGAAACCATGTGGGTGATGTATCGCTCGCCCATCTGTAAGAGCATCAGACGCGGCCCCAGCGGCCAACGCATGGAACGGGATGGGCATCAGTCGGTTTACAAGGAACTGGAGCGTCAAGGAGAGAGCGATCTTTACCAGGTGGAGCTGCCAAAAGATGGTGGAGGGGCGTGTCGCTGGCATTTGGCGAATGTGACCTTTGGTGTGGAGTATGCCGATCCAACGCGTTTTGGCGAGAACGTGAGCGCTGGAGGAGGTGGCGGTGTGGTCGTGATATTTGATTACAACGACTCACCACGGGGAGGAGCTGATTTCAAGGTTGATGGTGATCTGACGATCAAGAAAGAGTATTACCCTTGGATAAAAGAAGCCTTTTTGGGTGGATATAAGAAGCGAATTAGTCTTGTAGGTGAGGGCGATATCTATCTCACGTATCAAGCCTTACAAGCTCGGCGTGTCCATTTTGAACCCGTTCTGCATTCGGACTTTGCTGTTTACTCCACTGAACCAAAAGAGAAAAAAGAGGGTAACCACACCCAATTCACCTATCCCGACGGGAGCGTAGTGGAGGAACGTCAGTCGCAACCAGACTTCTGGAAACTACAAAGCCTGCGCACAGGGCGCGCCCGTGAATGTTTATCGGTTTGGCAATACGAAAGATGTCCAGACCGTCGCCCACGGTTATTACCCGAGTGGATTCCGTCCCCTGAAAAGCCTGGTTTCGGGCAGTACCTCATTGTGGATGAGTGGGGTAATGCGCTGCCGATATATGACTATCGACTGGTCGGCGCTGACGGGCGGATTTCCCGTGAAAGGACAACGAATAAGGGGCTCACGCAACCCTTGCCGAGCAGCGTTCATCCCTTGCGCGAAGTTGTTTTCCCTGTTGTATGGAAGTGATGAGGTCGACCATGCCAAGTTCGATTGTCGAGTCCGTGGATGCCGCCAAGCGCAGGCCCATATTGCAGCGCCGGTTAATGGTTTTGTGCGTGATGTTTTTCAGCGTCAGCGGCTGCCGCCAGGACTACAGCCTGGCACCGCCGGCCAACAGCGAAACAATAACCGTCACGGTGAAACTGCCCAAGGAACTGAAAACCGAAACCATGTGGGTGATGTATCGCTCGCCCATCTGTAAGAGCATCAGACGCGGCCCCAGCGGCCAACGCATGGAACGGGATGGGCATCAGTCGGTTTACAAGGAACTGGAGCGTCAAGGAGAGAGCGATCTTTACCAGGTGGAGCTGCCAAAGGATGGTGGAGGGGCGTGTCGCTGGCATTTGGCGAATGTGACCTTTGGTGTGGAGTATGCCGATCCAACGCGTTTTGGCGAGAACGTGAGCGCTGGAGGAGGTGGCGGTGTGGTCGTGATATTTGACTACAACGACTCACCACGGGGAGGAGCTGATTTCAAGGTTGATGGTGATCTGACGATCAAGAAGGATTACTACCCGTGGATAAGTGAGTCTTTTCTTGGTGGCTATAAGAAATACATCAGCTTGGCTGGTGAGGGACATATATATCTCAAGTATCAAGCGTTACAAGCTCGGCGTGTCCATTTTGAACCCGTTCTGCATTCGGGCTTTGCTGTTTACTCCACTGAGCCAAAAGAGAAAAAAGAGGGTAACCACACCCAATTCACCTATCCCGACGGGAGCGTAGTGGAGGAACGTCAGTCGCAACCAGACTTCTGGAAACTACAAAGCCTGCGCACAGGACGCGCCCGTGAATGTTTATCGGTTTGGCAATACGAAAGATGTCCAGACCGTCGCCCACGGTTATTACCCGAGTGGATTCCGTCCCCTGAAAAGCCTGGTTTCGGGCAGTACCTTATTGTGGATGAGTGGGGTAATGCGCTGCCGATATATGACTATCGACTGGTCGGCGCTGACGGGCGAATTTCCCGTGAAAGAACAACGAATAAGGGGCTCACGCAACCCTTGCCGAGCAGCGTTCATCCCTTGCGCGAAGTTGAGTTCCCTGTATGGAAGCCGTGATCTTTTTCACGCGCTTTCGGTGTCGACGATTACGCATTCAAGTTGTGTTTGCTTCGTTATAAGAAGTTGGCCCATTGCTTTTTAATTGGTGGCGACGTTCACCGAGTCAAGCGTTGAAGAAAGTTTGAGTGCATGGGGCACTTGAACACATGACCCATGGAGCGAAATGTTGATGTCCCAAGGCTTTGTTTTATTAGGTGATCAAACCACCCATGGTGGTGAGGTCATATCGGCCTCATCCACGACCATCGTTAATGGCAAACGGGTTGCATTGGTAGGCGATGAGGTGCGCTGCCCGCTGCCGGGGCATGGCGTCAACCGGATTGTTGACGGCAGCCCGGATTGGTCTGAGGGGGGGCGGGCGATGGTGGTCAATGGCTGTCGTTGTGAGTGCGGTTGCCAACTGATTTCCAGCGCTCCCGATTGCGGGGTGGGTTAGTCATGGGCTGGAATCGTCAGCCATCCGCGTTGGCGGATGTGCCGAAGCCACCCTTGTTGGGGCGTTGGTTATGGGCGGCCGTCGTCGCGTTGCTGGCGTGTGTGCTGTTGTTTTTTTTGCACTCCTCCGAACGTGTGTCGTTGCTGCATGCGCTCGATGTCCGGGTACTGTCCGGTATGCCGTTGTTGGTGTGGCTCTTGGCGTTCGGTGCCCGTGCCCATGTCTATGGCAGAGCGCTAAGCCATCACCAGCTTCTTGAGGAAAGCGCACACGAAGCGCAGCAATCCTGGCAAGGCTGGGCCCGGCGTCACATGGCGATTTGCGCCAGTTGTGTACTGCTGCCGGATCAGGTGTCTGCGCGTGTATTGACTCAAGCTCCTTCCGGCTTGCCTTCCCGTACCGGGCAAGCACGGCGTATTGCTGTCTTGCCTGTGGAAACGGAGCGAGCCCAGGCCGGGTTACAGATGCTGATCCACGCTGTGGCGTCGGCAATTAAAGCGCTGCCTTCAGGGCAGAAGTTGCGGGTGACACTGCTCA
This sequence comes from Pseudomonas arvensis, assembly GCF_056688935.1. NCBI lineage: Bacteria > Pseudomonadati > Pseudomonadota > Gammaproteobacteria > Pseudomonadales > Pseudomonadaceae > Pseudomonas > Pseudomonas arvensis. The sequence goes on from NZ_CP162038.1 coordinate 2,464,935, forward strand.
GCGATGTCGATCCCGGTTATTACGATGGCCTGAGCGATAGGTTACGGCGGGTCTGGAGTGACGCGATAAACCGAACGCCTCCCGCGATGATCTGCACGGCTGATGAATTGTCGTACAGCTGGATCGACGAAACCCTAAAGACCGGCAGCACGGTCATCGAGCTCATTCTGGTGCTACAGGTGCATGGCAAAGGTGCTTACTCCGACGGGCTCGCAGCCTTGCTCCTATGTCCGGACAGGCTGGCAATCGCTCTTGAACTTCCCATCACGGCGGGTCTGTCAAGGCCTATGCCATTGGATATCGGTGCGCTGGACAGCGAGCTACCGCTGTTGCTGCAAACCCAGGCAACTGCCTGCAAGGCAACCGGTCTGCTGGCCGACAGCGCGGCCTGGCAACCATTGACTGGTGAAATACTTGCTGTCGCTGGCGCCCATGGCGCTTCGCTGAGCGTCGAGCAGCAATGGATTCAGGAGGATTTAAGCGGGCTGCCGGGGCCGCTCGGTCACTGGCTGGTGAGCGCGCTTGCGGTGGAGGTGGCCCAGCATCAGCGCGCGCCTTTGTTGGTATTGGCCCGGGAACAATCAGGGCACTGGGTTAGTACCGTTACTACGGGAGAGTTGGCATGAACGCTTGGAGTCACTCGTGGCGATACGTGGGCGCAGCAATATGGGGCACCGCGTTTTTGCTACTGCTGGGCTGGCTGATCTGGACGTTCGGTGAGCGGGTCGGGTTGATTGAACATGCGCACAAGGTATTGGCTTTTTTATTGATCATCCTCCTCGCGCTGGCGGGTTATAACCTACCAAGGCTAGTGGCATTTTTAGAACGTCAGAATCGCCGGCGATATGGGCAAGCGAACAATGTCTATGCCCCGTCAGATGCACCGATGATGGCGCCTCGCCAAAAGAATCTTCATTTTTCAGAGTTGCGCGCCCGCCTGCGCACTCAATACGGCCTCTTCTGGCGCCAAAAAACCCGCCTGCTACTGGTCATCGGCGAGCCCGCTGAAATCGAAGCCCTCGCCCCAACCCTGACCAAGCACTTCTGGCTGGAAGGCCAACGTACCGTTCTGCTCTGGGGCGGCAGCGCCCAGGCGGCGTTGGATCAATCATTCTCCGAGCGCTGGAAAGGCCTGAGCCGCGGGCGGGCGCTGGATGGGGTGGTCTGGGCGCTGGATAAAAACCAGGCCGCCGACGATGCGGCAATGGGCGCGGGTGTGCGGCAGTCGCAACGCCTGGCCAAACGCGTTGGCTGGCAGTTGCCGCTGTACTTGTGGCAGGTCTGCGACAGCCAATGGCGTCAGGCCGGGCGCATGGCGCAACCGGTCGGCTGTCATTTGCCTGCTCGCTTTACGCCGGCGGTGTTGGAAAATGCGTTGACACGTCTGGTGGAACCCTTGCGCCGCGAGGGCCTGGCGCAGATGAACGCGGTCATGAACCATGACTTCCTGCTGCGCCTGTCGCGGGATCTGCAGGACGAGGGCATTGCGCGTTGGTGTCACACCCTGGCGCCCCTGGCTGGCGAGTTGGCCCCCGGTGTGCCGTTGCGTGGGGTGTGGTTCAGTCTGCCGGTGTTGCCGATCAACAACATGCCCGAACATTTCTGGCCGGTGGATGGCGCCTGGCAGGGTGTGCTCGATGACAAGCCCCTCAATCATCGTCGATTCGGCTGGAGTGTGCCGCGAATCGGGTATGTGCTGGCCCTCGGCGTGGCCATGCTGTGGAGCGCAGGGCTGCTGTTGGCCTTTATCAGCAATCGCGCCCAGATCCAGCAGGTTCGAGCCTCGGTTGAGGCCTTGCAGCACGCTTCCCAGGCTGACGAACAGCTCCAGGCCCTCAACGAACTGGTCCGCGAATTGGCGCGCTTGGATGATCGCGTTCAACACGGTGCACCGTGGTACCAGCGCTTCGGCCTGAATCAAAACCCGGCGCTGCTGGAAACGGTGTGGCCGCGCTACGTCGAGGCCAACAACCGCCTGATCCGCGACCCGGCCGCCGCAAGCCTTCGTCAGCAACTCAGCGCGCTGGTCCGGCTGCAAGCGGATAACCCAGAGCGTGCCGAGCGCGCCCGCGAGGCCTATGACCCGCTCAAGGCCTACCTGATGATGGCGCGTCCGGACAAAGCTGATGCCGACTTGTTGGTCAAAACCCTGGGCAGCGTTGAGCCCTCCCGCCCAGGAGTTACGCCAGGTCTTTTGCAAACCTTGTCGCCCGCGCTTTGGCGATTCTATGCCGAGCACCTGGCCGCCAACCCGACCTGGCGCATCGAACCTGACGCGCGGCTGATCGCGCACGTACGACAGATCCTGCTGGGCCAACTGGGCCAGCGTAATGCCGAGGCCAACCTGTACCAGCAACTGCTCGATGACGCCGCCACTCACTATCCGGCCCTTGACCTGCACCAACTGGTCGGCGACACCGATGCCTTTGCGCTGTTTTCCAGCGACGCCAGCGTGCCCGGCGTCTTTACCCGGCAAGCGTGGGAGGGGCAGGTGCGCCAAGCCATCGATGACATCGCCGACGCCCGTCGTGAGGAAATCGACTGGGTACTCAGCGACAAACCCGCCGACGTCGACACCCGATTACGCCCCGACCAATTACGCGAGCGCCTTGCCGAGCGCTACTTCCAGGACTATGCCAGCGCCTGGCTGGACCTGCTCAACAGCCTGCGCTGGCAACCGGCGGCGAGCCTTGACGAGTCCATCGACCAGTTGACGCTGATGAGCGATGTGCGCCAGTCACCGCTGATTGCGCTGATGAATACCGTGGCCTATCACGCGCAGGCTGGCACTCGCACCGAGGCCTTGGTCGATTCGCTGGCGGCATCCGCACACAGGCTGATTGGCCAGGACAAGGTCCCTGTGCGCGAAATCAAGGACCCGCTGTCGGCGACCTTCGGCCCGTTGTTGGCGCTGCTGGACAAGAACAACACGGACGGCCTGAGCCTCCAGGCGTTCCTGACCCAGGTGACGCGGGTGCGCTTGAAACTCCAGCAAGTCAGCACCGCGCCCGACCCGTTGGAAATGACGCAGGCGCTGGCGCAAACCGTGTTTCAAGGCCGCCGTGTAGACCTGACCGACACCCAGGCCTACGGCAGCCTGCTCGCCGCCAGCCTGGGCGCGCAGTGGAGCGGGGCGGCGCAGACGCTGTTCGTGCAGCCGCTGGAGCAGGCCTGGCAGCGGGTCTTGCAACCGTCGGCCGCCGGCCTGAACAGCCAATGGCAGCGCTCCATCGTCAATCCGTGGAACGCGGCCTTCGCCAGTCGCTACCCGTTTGCGGCCACGGCCAGCGATGCCTCGTTGCCGATGCTGGGGCAGATGATCCGCGCGGATTCGGGGCGCATCGAGCAGTTTCTACAGCGGCAACTGAGCGGTGTATTGCGCAAGGAGGGCAGCCAGTGGGTCGCCGATCCACGCCACAGTCAGGGGCTGCGTTTCAATCCGCAGTTTCTCGGCGCCATCAACCACCTCAGCAACCTCGCCGATTTGCTCTACACCGACGGCGGCATGGGGCTGAGCTTCGAGCTGCAAGGCAAAGCCGTGCGCGATGTGGTGCAGACCACGTTCATCCTTAACGGCGACCGGCATCAGTACTTCAACCAGAAGGAAAGCTGGCAGCGTTTTCAATGGCCCGGCCACAGCGACTATCCCGGCGTAAGCCTGAGCTGGACCAGCGTGCATGCCGGCGAGCGCCTGTTCGGCGATTACCCCGGCACCTGGGGCCTGATCCGCTGGCTGGAAAACGCCCAGGTCACGCCGCTGGACGACGCTGACAGTCGTTATCGCCTGCTGCTCACGGCGCCCGATGGCGTAAGCCTGACCTGGCACCTGCGCACCGAATTTGACGCAGGGCCGTTGGCGTTGCTCACGTTGAGAGGCTTCACGTTGCCCGCGCAGATATTTCTCAGCGAGCCCGACAGCCAGGCAGCCTACGCACAAAACGGGAGTTTCCCATGAGCCTTCGCACCTTGATCACCCGCTGCCTGGGCACCCGCGATGCCCTCTGCGTCGCCCACGAACAGGCCGACCACTGGCAACCCTGGCTGCAACCCATCAGCGCCGAGTTTCCCGTCGGCAAAGACCCTGGCTACGACGATGACTTCCAGCGCATGCGCGACGAAGTCAGCAAGCTCTCCGGTGCCGATGCCGGGCAGGTCGCCCAACTGGCGCAAAAGCTGCTGCACCAGAGCTGCAAAGATCTGCGTGTCGCCACTTACTACCTATGGGCGCGCTTGCACAAGGAGGGCGAAGCCGGATTGGCCGACGGCCTCAGCCTGTTGGCCGCGTTGATTGAGCGCTTTGCCGAAACGGTGCTGCCAGCCCGGCCCCAAAGCCGCAGGATGGCCCTGGAATGGTTGGCCAGCAGCAAGGTGCTGGACACACTGCTGCTGTACCCGGAGGTGGTCAAGGCCGAAGCCGAGCGTACCGCGGCGGCGCTTGCCTGGCTTGAGCGTGGTTTGAGTACATGGCCGCAGGGGCAAAGGCCAAACCTGGAACCGCTGTATACCGCCTTGTCCGCGCGGTTGGCACAGTCCGGCGGGACGGAGGCGCTGGTGCCGCAGAACACCGCCAGCCACGAGTCCTCGGCGCAAGCCAATGCCTTGCCCGTCACGTCGATCAAATCCGGACGCGACCTGCTCGACAGCGGTCGGGCCCTGGCTGTTTACCTGCGCGAGCAACCCTTGGGATGGCTGGCGGCTCATCGCCTGATGAAGAGCCTGCGCTGGGACACGGTGCATCAGGCGCCGCCTCAAGAGGAGAACAACCACACGCGGCTGGCACCGCCGAGAGGGGACTATCGGGCACAGCTCAAGCGCTTGTACCTGCAACAGAACTGGGCCGAGTTGATTGATCAGGTCGAGCGGATTTATGCCGAAGGTGTGAACCATTTCTGGCTCGATCTGCAGTGGTACCTGTACCAGGCCTTGAGCAAACAACCTGCGCCCCAGAACGGTTGGGGCGATATCACCAAGCGCGACCTGGGCATGTTTCTCGAACGCCTGCCGGGGCTGGAGGTGTTGTGCTGGAGCGACGGGAGTCCCTTCGCGGACGAAACCACCCGCGAATGGATCGTCCAGCATGTCAGCGGCAACCGACCCCAGCCGTGGCTGCCCGTTACCTCGGTGGCTGCGGCGGCAGACAACGGCGACGTCCTGTCGCTGGAAGGCGAGGCCATCGCCCAGGCTGACAGTGACGGCGTGGACCATGCGCTCGCCTGGCTGGCCGCGCGCCCTGGTATCCACACCGGTCGCCAGCGCTGGCTGCTGCGCCTGCTGATGGCGCGGGTGGCCGAACAGTATGGCAAGAGCGACTTGGCCGTCCACCTGCTCGGGGAGTTGGACGCCACCGCGCAACGCCAGGCGTTGGGCGAGTGGGAGCCCGAGCTGAATTTCGAGGTCAAGGCGCGCCTGCTCAAGCTCTTGCGCGTGAAAGCCCAGCGCAACGACGCCGACAAACCCACCCTGGCGCGGCGCATGGAAACATTGCTGGCGGCGCTCGTGGCCATCGACCCGGTACGCGCCGCAGTGCTCTGCGGCTGACCCTCATACACCAGGAGTTTTTCTGTGAGCATGGACAATCTGACGCTGCACTACTTCGACGCCGAAATGCGCTACCTGCGCGAGGCCGGCAAGGAGTTCGCAGAGGCGTTCCCGGATCGGGCCGCACAGCTCAACCTCGACAAACCAGGCGCGCAGGACCCTTACGTGGAACGCCTGTTCGAAGGTTTTGCGTTCCTCATGGGCCGCCTGCGGGAGAAACTCGACGATGACCTGCCGGAGCTGACCGAAGGGTTGGTCAGCCTGCTGTGGCCGCATTACCTGCGCACCATTGCGTCGCTGTCGGTGGTCGAGTTGGTGCCGGAACTGGCGCAGATGAAAGGCAGCGAGTTGATCGCCCAGGGTTTCGAAGTGCTGTCACAACCCATCGGGCCACACCGTACACGCTGCCGCTACACCACCACCCAGGACCTGACCCTGCGGCCACTGGCTCTGGTCGCGGTTGGGCGGGGCTTTGAGCCGGACGGCCGCTCAGTGTTGCGCCTACGTTTTTCCTGCGGAGCGTTGACCGACTGGAGCCAGATCGACCTCAGCCGACTGCCTCTGTACCTCAACGCCGATGCGCCCCTGGCCAGTGCGTTGCATCAGGCGCTCACCCTCAACACCCAGGCGATGTATGTGCGCTGGGCCGGCCACACCGAGCGCCAGCCCGTCACCGCGCATTTTGCGCCCAAGGGCTTTGCTGAAGAGGACCGGCTGTGGCCCAAGGGTGACAGCGCCTTCAGCGGCTATCAGTTATTGCTGGAGTATTTCAGCTTCCGCGAAAAGTTCATGTTCGTGACCCTGTGTGGTCTGGAGCACTTGCAGCTTGCCCCCGACACCGAGTGGTTCGAGCTTGAGGTGGTGCTGCGTGAACCCTGGCCCTCGACCTTCGAGCTGACCCGCGAGCACATCCGCCTGCACGCCGTGCCGGTGATCAACCTGTTCCCGCTGGAGGCCGACCCGCTGACCCTGGCGCCGTTGCAAACCGACTACCTGCTGCGCCCCATGCGCTTGCAGGATGGCCATATGGAGATTTATTCAGTGGACCGCGTGACCGCGTCGAGAAACGGCGAGCGCCAGGACTATGTGCCATTCACCAGTTTTCGGCACAAGGGCGGCATGCTGCGCGATGAAGCGCCGGAGCGCTACTTCCATACGCGTCTCAAGCGCGCGGCGAATGGCCTGCACGACACCTGGTTGGTCCTGGGTGGCGAAGGCTTCGACAAAGACCGCCTGCTTGAGCAGGAAAATCTCTCGTTGCGCCTGACCGGGACTCACGGTCAGTTACCGCGCAAGGCCCTGCAAAGCACGCTGCTCGATACCGCAGTGCAGTCCACTCAAACTGCTTTACGCGTGCGCAACCTGTGTGCGCCGACCTTGCCGTGCTATCCGCCGAATCGTGACCGCTTTCACTGGCGGGTGCTGAGCCACCTGGGGTCGAACTTCCTGCCGATGCTGGGCGATGCCGAGGTACTGAGGGGCACGCTCGCGCTTTATGACTGGACTGGCAGTGAGCTGAATCGGCGTCGCCTGGCCGCGATTGTCGAGGTCAGGCATCACCTGGTGCAGCGGTTCGAGAAAGGCTTTTTGCTGCGCGGGGTTGATATCGAAATCACCCTGGACGCCCATGGCTTTTCGGGGGAGGGCGACATCAGCCTGTTCGGCGAAATGCTCAACCGTTTCTTTGCTCTGTATGCCGATATTCATGTGTTCACCCAGCTCACGCTGATCCTGCAACCTACTGGAAAGTGCCTGCGATGGAACGAGAACCACAGTCAGCGTATTCCCGGCTGAAAGCCGTCGGTTTGCTGGACGCCCTGCAACCGCGAGTGGCCGAGGCCAATCTGTATCGGTTTTGCCAGTTGTTGGAGCAGGCGTTACCGGGGCAACCACCTTTGGGCAGCACCGCGCATCCCGCCGACGATGCCGTGCGCTTTCGGCCTGATCCGGGCATGGGATTTCCGGCCAGCGAGTTGAAGGCGATCGAAATCGATGACGTATGCCCTGAGCGGCCAGCGACGGTACGCACACGCTTGCTCGGTTTGTACGGGGTCGACTCGCCGATGCCGACGGCATTTCTGGATGACATCGCGCAACGCCGGGAAGGTCATGCTGCGCTGCAAGCGTTCCTGGACATGTTCAATCACCGGCTGTTCACCCAGCTCTACCGGATCTGGCGCAAGTATTCCTACCCGGCAACGTTCGAAGCCGGCGGCACCGATGCAACTTCGCAATGCCTGTTGGGCCTGATCGGCCTGGGCATTCCCGGCACTGCGCGACAGATCGCTACGCCGGTCTCGCGTTTCCTGGCATTGCTCAGTGTGATGCGCCTGCCCACGCGCAATGCCGAAGGCATCATGGCATTGGTCAAGTTGCTGGCCCCCGACACCCAGGCGCAGGTGACTGCGCACTGGGCGCAACGCATTACGTTGGCGCACCCGGCCAGCCTTTCCCGACAACGTCCGGTGAGCTTGTCCCAGGGTATGCCGCTGGGCAGCGTCGGCCAGGACGCCAACAGCCAGCTGCGCCTGGCGCTCTATACCGACGACCACCTGCAAGCCCGTGGTTGGTTGCCGGATGGCGAGTTGTATCGCGATTTGCTGGTACTGCTACGTGTCTACCTGGGTTGGCGATGCACGGTGAAATTGCAGTTGTCACTGCCGGTGCGCAGCCTGCCTTTACCGGTGCTGGGGCACGCGCCGATCCGGCTAGGCATGAACGGTGTGCTCGGGTGGCGCGGCGATGCCTGGCAGGCGCCGGTTGATGACAGCCTTTCGATCAACCTTGGCCGCTACCAGGGCCTTTCGATTAACCCGTGCAATAGGGAGACGCAGCATGTCGCGTACCGTTTCTAAGTCATTGATGCTGACGGCGACTGCGCTGGCGCTCGCGGGGTGTGGCCTGGCGCAGACGGTGTCGGACGGCACGGCGTCGACTGCCAGGGCGATCTTCTACAAGCAGGTCAAAACCCTGCACCTGGATTTCAGCGCGCGCACCGCGTTGAACACCCAGACCCGCGACATGAGTGGGTTGTCGGTGCCGACTCTGATACGGGTTTACCAACTGCGCGACAACAAGGCGGTGGAGCTGGCCACCTACGAAGGTTTGCTGGCCGATGATGATCAACTTCTGGCGAGCGCGTTGCTGGACAAACGCTCGGTAGTGCTGAGACCGGAGGAGGGGACGCAACTGAATGTGCCTATGGATGCGGACACACGGTTCGTCACGGTAGTGGCCTTGTTCCGAGACCCCGATACCCGGCTCAACACGTGGCGCCTGACCTTGGCGCGCGACGACCTGGACCCGGATCGGGCGCGGGTGATCGAGCTGGGAGACAACCGCCTGACGCTGCGGCCCCTGGGGAAGGACTGAGCCATGACCGAGCCCAACCCTTCGCTTTACGAACTGCTGCTGCAAAATTTCGAGGGTGAGCTCGAACTGCATCGCGTGAGCGAGCAGGACCAGCACACCCTGTCCGTACTGGATAACGTGCAACGCATCCTAAACAGCCGCGCGGGTGCGCTCAGCCATCTGCCGGATTACGGGTTGCCGGACATGGGCCTGATCCTGCAAGGGTTGCCCGCCACCGCCCATGGATTGATCAACACCATGACCGCCACTTTGCTGAAGTACGAACCGCGTCTGGCGGCGGTGGCGGTCGAACTGCTGCCCCAGACGTTGCCGGGGCATCTTGAATATGCCCTGGACCTGCAATTGAAAGACGGGCACCGCGTGAGCTTCGGCACCACCCTGGGCCCCGAGGGCAAAGTGCTGGTGCGTCACTTGAAGCGCGAGCAGTACCTGTCCAGGTCTTGAAGCGATAACGCAAGGGTAACTCGATGACGACAGTGTTTGGGATGGGTATTCAAGTGGGCGGTGATCCGCGCAGTTTCAGCGAATTCACGGACGTGCGCGATGAGCTGGCCAAGCTCGGCCATCCCGCCTGTCCGGATGTGGATTGGGTGAAGATCGAGCGGTGGTGCATGAGGCTGTTCGAGCGCAACGGCGCAGACCTGCAAACCGCGTGCAACTACACCCTGGCGTGCGCCCAGCGTCAGGGTATGGAGGGGATGGCCCACGGCATTGCAATTATCCAGGCGTTGGTCAGCGAGTGGCCACATGTATGGCCGCCAATGGAGTCCTCCCGGCTCGACCTGTTGGGGTGGCTGTTCGATCAACTGCACGTGCTGCTGCGCCGCGCGACAATTACGCCGTACAGCGTGCCTGTCCTGGCCCACCTGCACGCCGAGCTGGGCCGGTTGCAGCCACGCTTTTCGCCCCACGGCACGTTGCCGTCGCTCCAGGCGCTGCGTCAACAGGTCGGCCAGCGCTTGGAACAGCTCGGCTCATCCAGTGAAGCGCTACCGGTGCCATTGAGGGTGATAAGTCCGGCATTGATGACACCTGTCGTGATCCTGCCGCCTCCTGAAGCGCCGCTGCGGCGCCACTCACTAGTGCCCTGGCTGTTGGTATCGGGGCTTATCCTTGCCTTGTTTTCGATGTTCGCCTGGCGGACGTGGCTGGTGGTGCCTGAGCCTGAAACCCACCTGCCCGAACCGGTGCGACTGGACAGCCTGGCGCTGTTCGATGCCGGCAGTGCAACGCTGAAACCGGATTCCACCAACGTGTTGATCAACGCCTTGGTCGGCATCAAAGCCCGGCCGGGCTGGCTGATCGTGATTGCCGGGCACACCGATGCAACCGGTTCTGTCGAGCAGAACCAGGCCCTGTCCCAGGCGCGCGCATCCGCTGTGCGTGACTGGATGCAACGCATGGGGAGCATTGCCGACAGCTGCTTTGCCGTGCAGGGTGTTGGGGCCAGTCAGCCAATCGCCAGCAACGGCACCGAGGTCGGGCGTGCTGCCAACCGGCGTGTCGATATTCATCTGGTGCCGCAGAGGGGGGCCTGTAAAGATGTCACGTTGGCGCTGGAATAAACTGAACCCTCGTCGATTCCCCTTGTCCCCGCTTCCCATGTCACCCCCCACCCGCCAAATCCCTTAATTTCCCACCCCTACCGGAAGCCTCTCCAGGCCCCCGGCTGTGCCCGCTTTTTTCAAGGCGAGGCGCCCAGCGCATCCGATGCAAACGGCAGCTGAAAACGGACTTTTCTCCTTCACCGTGACTTACCAGGCAGGTTACCCCCATGCAGTTCAGCGAATTATTGGCAGCGATTTCCACCCATGCGATCCGTCTGCAACTGGAGGAGGGCGACCTGATCATCCTCGGTGACGACGAGGCATTGGATGATCGGCTGTGGGATCAGTTGATCGCCCACAAGCCCCGACTGCTGGCACTGGTGGCGGAGCATGGCGGTGACTGGCTCAGCCCGGCCTACCGCATCACGCCTGAGATGTTGCCGTTGGTGAGCCTCGACCAGGCGGCCATCGACCGTATCGTCGCGGCCATCCCCGGTGGTGCGGCGAATGTGCAGGACATCTACCCGTTGGCGCCGTTGCAGGAGGGCATGCTGTATCACCACCTCTCGGCCGGGCAGGGCGATCCTTACGTGCTGCATGCGCAGTTTGCGTTCGACAGCCGTGTGCGCCTGCATGCCTTTGCCGAGGCGCTGCAATGGGTGATCGACCGTCACGATATTCTGCGCACGTCCATGGTCTGGGAGCGCTTGGACGAGCCACTGCAAGTGGTGTGGCGCAAGGCAAGCCTGGCCTGTGAGGAAGCGCACTTTGACGGTGGCGACGTACTTGCACAGCTGCAACAACGCTACGACGCCCGCAGCTATCGCATGGACCTCGGCCAGGCGCCGCTGTTGCGCCTGGTGTTTGCCGACGATCGCGCCAACCAGCGTGTCGTGGCCATGCTGTTGTTCCACCACACCATCCTCGACCACACCGCCCTGGATGTGGTGCGTCATGAGATCCAGCTGTACCTGGCCGGCCAGCAAGCCCAGGCCGCTGAGCCGGTGGCGTTTCGCAGCTATATCGCCCAGGTGCGCCATGGCGTCAGCGAGCAGGTTCATGAAGGGTTTTTCCGCGAGATGCTCGCGGATATCGATGAGCCGACCCTGCCATTTGGCTTGCAGGATGTGCAGGGCGATGGCCAGGGGATCGACGAGGCGCGCCTGCCGGTCGACGCTGAGCTGAGCCGCCGCCTGCGCAGCCTGGCGCGGCCATTGGGGGTGAGCGTGGCAAGCATGATGCACCTGGCGCTGGCTCGGGTATTGGGCGTGGTCTCGGGCCGTGAGGCGGTGGTGTTCGGCACGGTGATGCTCGGCCGCATGGGCGCGGGCGAGGGCGGTGAGCGGGCGCTCGGGATGTTCATCAACACCTTGCCGTTGCGCGTGGACGTGGGCGAGCAGGGCGTGCGCGCCGGGGTCAAGGCCACCCACGCGCGGCTCACCACGTTGCTCAACCATGAGCATGCCTCCCTGGCGCTGGCCCAGCGGTGCAGCGGGGTTGCCGCGCCGACGCCGCTGTTCAGCGCAATGCTCAACTATCGCCACAGTGCCGCCACGGATATGGCCGAGGTGATCGAGGTCGCCGAAGGCATCCAGGTGCTGGGCGCCGAGGAGCGCACCAACTACCCGCTGACGGTGAATGTGGATGACCTGGGCGAAGGCTTCGCGCTGACGGTGATGGTCGACGCCTCCATCGGCGCAGCGCGCGTGGCGAACTACCTGCACACGGCGCTCCACAGCCTGGCCGACGCCCTTGAGCAGCGACCGGAGATGCCGCTGAGCGGCCTGAATATCCTGCCTGAGACCGAGCGTCATCACCTGCTGCACAGCCTCAACCACACCCCGCATACCTACGCCGACACCGCGCTGATCCACCAGCAAGTCGAAGCCCACGCCGCCGTCCACCCCGAAGCCATCGCCCTGCGCTATGAGCAACAACGCCTCACCTATCGCCAACTCAACGAACGCGCCAACCAGGTCGCCCATCGCCTGCTGGCCCAGGGCGTGCGCCCCGATGACCGCGTGGCGATCTGCGTGGAGCGCGGCCCGGAGATGATCATCGGCCTGCTGGGCATCCTCAAGGCCGGCGCGGGGTATGTGCCGATCGACCCGGCGTATCCGCTGGAGCGCATCGCCTACACCCTGCACGACAGCCAACCGCTGGCGGTACTGGTGCAAGCCAACACCCGTCACTTGGTGGGCGAACTGGCGCAGGTCGACCTCAATGGCCTGCGCGGCGAGTCCCTGGTCAATCCGCGTGTCGTGGTCAGCCCGCAGCACCTGGCCTATGTGATCTACACCTCCGGCTCTACCGGCCAGCCCAAGGGTGTGATGATCGAGCATCGCCAGGTGGCGCGACTGTTCAGCGCCACCGAGCAGTGGTTCGGCTTCAATCACACGGATGTGTGGGCACTGTTTCATTCCTTTGCGTTCGACTTCTCGGTGTGGGAAATCTGGGGGGCATTGATGCACGGCGGTCAGTTGCTGATCGTGCCGCAACTGGTCAGCCGCTCGCCGGACGAGTGCTACACGTTGCTGTGCGAAGCCGGTGTGAGCATCCTCAACCAGACGCCCAGCGCCTTCCGCCAGTTGATTGCGGCCCAGGGCAACAGCCCCCAGGCCCACTCGCTGCGCCAGGTGATTTTCGGCGGCGAAGCCCTGGAACCGGGCATGCTCAAACCGTGGTACGCCCGTGCGATCAATGCCGGTACGCAACTGGTGAACATGTATGGCATCACCGAAACCACCGTGCATGTGACTTATCGCCCGTTGGAAGCGGCGGATGCGCAGTTGGTGGGCGTGAGCCCGATTGGCGTGCGCATTCCCGACCTGCAACTGTATGTGCTGGACGCGCACCGCGAGCCGCTGCCATTGGGTGTGGTCGGCGAGTTGTACGTCGGCGGCGCCGGGGTGGCGCGAGGGTATCTGAACCGCGCCGAACTGACTGCCGAGCGCTTCCTGACCGACCCAACCACCGGCCAGCGCCTGTACAAGACCGGCGACCTCGGCCGCCTGTTGGCCGATGGCAGTGTGGACTACCTGGGACGCAACGACGACCAGGTAAAAATCCGTGGGTTTCGTATCGAACTCGGCGAAATCCAGGCGCGCCTCGCCACCGCTCAAGGTGTGCGCGACGCGGTGGTCATCGCCCGTGAAGACGCGCCGGGTGACCAGCGCCTGGTGGCCTATGTGATCGCCGAGGGCGACATCAGCGTCGCGGTGCTGCGCGATCACTTGCGCCTTAGCCTGGCCGACCACATGGTGCCCAGCGCCTTCGTAGTGCTGGACGCCTTCCCGCTGACCGCCAACGGCAAACTCGACCGCAAGGCCTTGCCCGCGCCGGATGCCGACGCGCTGGCCCGGCGTGGCTACGAGGCGCCACACGGCCCCGTCGAAACAACCATCGCGACGATCTGGCAAGACCTGCTCAAACTCGACCGCATTGGCCGCGACGACAACTTCTTCGAACTGGGCGGCCATTCCCTGTTGGCGGTCAAGCTGATCGAGCGCATGCGCCAGGCCGACCTCAGCGCCGATGTGCGCGTGTTGTTCGGCCAACCCACCCTGGCCGCGCTCGCCGCCGCAGTGGGCGGGCAGCGGGAAGTGCAGGTGCCGGTCAACCGGATCCACGCAGACAGCGCCGTCATCACGCCGGACATGCTGGCGCTGATTGAGCTCGATCAGGCCGCCATCGACCATATCCTGCAACAGGTGCCCGGCGGCATTGGCAATGTGCAGGACATCTACGGCCTCGCGCCGTTGCAGGCAGGCATCCTGTATCACCACCTGGCAACCGTCGAGGGCGATCCCTATGTGTTGCAAGTGCAGTTGGGCTTTGATGATCAAGCAGCGGTGGACGCCTTTATCCAGGCGCTGCACAGCGTGATCGAGCGCAATGACATCCTGCGCACCGCGATCCTCTGGGAAGGCCTGGACGAACCGGTGCAAGTCGTACTGCGCGAGGCGCCGCTGGTGGTCGAGCGCATCGACCTGCCCATGGCCGACCTGCAACACCGCTTCGACCCACGCCACTACCGCCTCGACTTGTCCCGTGCCTCGCTGATGCGCCTGGCTTACGCCGAAGCGCCGGGCGGCTTCGTCGGCATCTTGTTGCTGCACCATATCCTGCTCGACCACACCGCCCTGCACGTGCTGGTGCAGGAGATGAGCGCCAGCCTGTCCGGGCGCGGCGCGCAGTTGCCCGACGCGGTGCAGTACCGCAACTACGTGGCCCAGGCGCGCCTTGGCGTGAGCCAGGCGCAGCATGAAGCGTTCTTCAGCGAGATGCTGGGCGATATCGACGAGCCGACCCTGGCCTTCGGGTTGCAGGACGTGCATGGCGACGGCAGCGGCATTGTCGAGGCGCACCTGCCGCTGGAACCGGCCCTGAGCCAGGGCCTGCGCGAACAGGCGCGGCAACTGGGCGTGAGCACCGCAAGCCTGGTGCACCTGGCCTGGGCCCAGGTGCTGGGGCAAGTCTCCGGTCAACAGGACGTGGTGTTCGGCACCGTGCTGCTGGGCCGCATGCAGGGCGGCGAGGGCGCCGACCGCGCCCTCGGCATGTTTATCAATACCTTGCCGCTGCGGGTCAGCGTTGGCGCGGTCGGCGTACAGGCCGCCGTACGCGCCACCCATGCGCGCCTGGCGCAGTTGCTTGGGCATGAACACGCATCGCTGTCCCTGGCCCAGCGTTGCAGCGGGGTACCGGGTTCGTTGCCGTTGTTCAGTACGCTGCTCAACTATCGCCACAGCGCGCCGGATGAAGCGCCGGGCGACAGCCCGTTTGCGGCGTCCGGCATCCGGATCCTGAGTTCCGAAGAGCGCAGCAATTACCCGCTGGTGCTCAATGTCGATGACCTGGGCTCAGGCTTCGCGCTGACCGTGCAAGGTGTGGCGTCGCTGGACGTGCTGCGCGTCGGCGACTACATGCTCACCGCCTTGCGCCACCTCGTGACTGCGCTGCAACAGGCACCGACCACGCCGGTGCACGGCGTGTCGATTGTGCCGCCTGCCGAGCGCAACCAATTGCTGGTGGATTTCAACGCGACTGCCCGCGATTACCCATCGCACCTGACCGTGCACCAGTTATTCGAGGCCCAGGCCCTGGCGCGTCCCGAAGCCGTGGCGGCCGTGCACGGCCAACTGTCCTTGAGCTACCGCGACCTCAACCGCCGCGCCAACCGCCTGGCCCATCACCTGATCAACCAGGGCGTGCAGCCGGGGGAAAGCGTGGCGATTGCGTTGCCGCGCAGCCTCGACCTGCTGATCTGCCAACTGGCGATTCTCAAATGCGGCGCCGTGTATGTGCCGCTGGACATCAATGCGCCGGTGGAGCGTCAGGCGTTTATCGTGCAGGACAGTGGCGCGCAGCGGGTGCTCAACAGCCTGGCCGACCTGAACCTGGACGCGCTGTCCCCGCGCAACCCTGACGTGGAGCTTTCGTCGCAAAGCGTGGCGTACATCCTCTACACCTCCGGCTCCACGGGCGCGCCCAAGGGCGTGCAAGTGCCGCACCGTGCGATCTCGCGCCTGGTGCTCAACAACGGCTATGCCGAGTTCAACCCGCAGGACCGCGTGGCCTTCGCCTCCAACCCGGCGTTCGACGCCAGCACCCTCGACGTGTGGGCGCCGTTGCTCAATGGCGGCTGTGTGGTGGTGGTCGAGCATGCTGTGCTTTTGTCCCAGGCCGCGTTTGCCGCACTGTTGCAGGAGCAATCCGTCAGCGTGTTGTGGATGACCGCCGGGCTGTTCCACCAGTACGCCGATGCGCTGCTGCCGGTGTTCGCGCAGTTGCGTTACCTGATTGTCGGCGGCGATGTGCTCGACCCGCAGGTGATCGGCCGTGTGCTCAAGCATGGCAAGCCCCAGCACCTGCTCAATGGTTACGGACCAACCGAAGCCACGACCTTCTCCACCACCCATGAAATCACCCAGGTGGGCGAGGGCGGTATCCCGATTGGCCGGCCAATCGCGAATGCCCAGGTCTATGTGTTGGATGTGCGCCAGCAACTGTTGCCATTGGGCGCAGTCGGCGAGCTGTATATCGGTGGCGCGGGCGTGGCCACGGGGTATTTGAACCAGCCGCAACTGACCGCCGAAAAATTTATCCCGAACCCGTTTGGCGAAGGCGTGCTGTACCGCACGGGCGACCTGGCGTGCTGGCAGGCCGACGGCACTTTGCTCTACCAGGGACGCAATGACCTGCAAGTGAAAATTCGCGGGTTCCGCATCGAGCCGGGTGAAATCGAAGCCTGCCTGGCCGCCTTCGCCGGCGTGAACGACGCCGTGGTGCTGGTGCGCGAAGACGAACCCGGCGACAAGCGCCTGGTGGCGTACTACACCGCCGCCGCGCCGCTGCCGATCGACGCGCTGCGTGCCCATCTGCAAGGCCAGTTGCCCGATTACATGGTGCCGTCGGCCTATGTCTGGCTGGCGCTGCTGCCGCTCACCGCCAACGGCAAGCTGGACCGCAAAGGCCTGCCGGTGCCGGATGCAGGCGCGCTGCTCAGCCGCGGTTATGAAGCGCCGGAAGGTGAAGTGGAACGCCAGTTGGCGCAGATCTGGCAGGACCTGCTCAAGCTCGACCGCGTGGGCCGGCATGACCATTTCTTTGAGTTGGGCGGGCATTCGTTGCTGGCGGTCAGTTTGATCGAACGCATGCGCCAGGCGGGCTTGAGCGCGGATGTGCGGGTGCTGTTCAACCAGCCAAGCCTGGCGGCGTTGGCGGCGGCGGTGGGCAGTGGCCGGGAGGTTGTGGTGCCGGCCAATGGCATTCCATCGGGCTGCACGCGGATTGTGCCGCCGATGCTGACGCTGGTGGACCTTGACCAAAGCGCCATCGACCGCATCGTCGCCAACGTCCCCGGCGGCGCGGCGAATGTGCAGGACATCTACCCGCTGGCGCCGTTGCAGGAGGGCATTCTGTACCACCACATCAGTGCCGAGCAGGGTGACCCGTACCTGCTGCAATCGCGCATGGCCTTCGACAGCCTGGAGCGGTTGCACGGTTTTATGGGCGCGCTGCAACAGGTCGCCGCCCGTCATGACATCCTGCGCACCGGTGTGGTCTGGGAAGGCCTGGACAGCCCGGTGCAGGTGGTCTGGCGCGAGGCGCAACTGGTGGTGCAGGCGGTGACCCTTGATCCGGCCGACGGTGACCTCATCGGGCAACTGCACGCCCGGTTCGATGCGCGCCATTACCGCCTGGACATCACCCAGGCGCCGCTGCTGCGCATGGTCTACGCCCAGGACCCCGTGAATGGGCAGGTGGCGGCGATCCTGCTGTTCCACCATTTGGCACTGGACCACACCGCCATGGACGTGGTCGGCCGGGAGATGGGCGCATTTCTGTTCGGCCAGGCTCATGACTTGCCGGCGGCCGCGCCATTTCGCAACTACGTGGCCCAGGCGCGCCTGGGGGTGAGCGTCGACGAGCACGAGCGGTTCTTCCGCGGGATGCTGGCCGATATCGATGAGCCCACCTTGCCCTTCGGCGTACAGGACGTGCAGGGCGACGGCCGCGAGATCGAAGAGGCCGAGCAGGCCCTGGACACGCTGCTCGCCCAGCGCGTACGTGAACAGGCACGGCGCCTGGGCGTGAGCGCGGCGAGCCTGATGCACCTAGCCTGGGCCCAGGTGCTGGGGCTGGTCAGCGGGCGTGACGAGGTGGTGTTCGGCACCGTACTGATGGGCCGTATGCAGGCCGGTGACGGCGCGGACCGGGCCTTGGGCATGTTCATCAATACCTTGCCGCTGCGGGTGGATACCGCCGTCAGCGCGGTCGCCGCCGTCAAGGCCACCCATGCACGCCTGAGCGCCTTGCTCGGCCATGAACACGCGTCCCTGGCCCTGGCCCAGCGTTGCAGTGGCGTGGCGGCCTCGACGCCACTGTTCAGCGCGCTGCTCAACTATCGCCACAGCAGCCCCGAAACCCTGGCCCGTGACGGCCACGGCATTTGGGAAGGCGTGCAGCTGCTGGGCGGTGAAGAACGCAGCAACTACCCGCTGACCCTGAGCGTGGATGACCTGGGCGATGGTTTCGGCCTGACGGTGCTGGCCCTGCCTCGCATCGGCGCCCAGCGCTTGTGTGCGTACATGGCAAATGCCATCGAACGGTTGGTCGATAGCCTGGAACACAGCGTGCACACCGCGCTCAATCAGCTCGACATTCTCCCGGCCGGCGAACGTGAAACCCTGCTGCGCGAGTTCAACGCCACCGTCGCGGATTTCCCCAGCGGTCACACGCTTCACGGCGCTTTCGAGATCCGCGCCGACCGCCAGCCCCACGCCATTGCGCTGGTGCAGGACGGCGAATCACTGACTTATCAGCAACTCAACCAACGCGCCAACCAATTGGCCCATCAACTGATTGCACAGGGTGTGCAGCCAGACGACCGCGTCGCCCTGTGCTGCCGCCGTGGCCCGCAGATGCTGGTGGGGATGCTGGGGATTCTCAAGGCCGGCGCCGGCTACGTGCCGATTGACCCGGCGTATCCCGCCGAGCGCATTGCCTACTTGTTGCAAGACAGCGCGCCAGTGGCGGTGCTGGCCGAAGCGAGCACCCGCGACCTGCTGGGCGCCGTCACCAGCATCGATGTGCACGCCACCTGGCGCCACCCCGTCAGCAATCCACAACTCGCCGCCCTGACCCCGGCCCACCTGGCCTACGTGATCTACACCTCCGGCTCCACCGGCCAGCCCAAGGGCGTGATGGTGGAACACCGCAGCGTGGAAAACCTGGTGCATTGGCATTGCGAAGCCTTTGGCCTGAGCGCCGTCAGCCACACCAGCAGCGTCGCCGGTTTCGGTTTTGATGCCATGGCCTGGGAGGTCTGGCCGGCGCTGTGCGTGGGCGCCACCCTGCACCTGCCGCCTGTCGATGTGGGCAACGACAACATTGACGCATTGCTCGCCTGGTGGCTGGCGCAGCCCCTGGACGTGAGCTTCCTGCCCACGCCGGTGGCCGAATACGCATTCAGTCAGGAGTTGCAGCACCCCACCTTGCGCATGCTGCTGATCGGCGGCGACCGCCTGCGCCAGTTCAGCCAGGAGCGGCGCTTTGCGGTGATCAACAACTACGGCCCCACCGAAGCCACGGTGGTCGCCAGCTCGGGCCGCGTGCGTGTCGGGCAGGCGCTGCATATCGGCCGGCCTGTCGCCAATGCCAGCGTCTACGTGCTGGACGCGCAGTTGCGCCCAGTGCCGGTGGGCGTGGCCGGTGAGCTGTATGTGGGCGGCAGCGGCGTGGCGCGGGGTTACCTCAAGCGCCCGGACTTGACTGCCGAACGCTTCCTGCAAGACCCGTTCAATGCAGGGCGCATGTACCGCACTGGCGACCGGGTGCGCTGGTTGCCCGAGGGCAATATCGAGTACCTGGGGCGTAACGATGACCAGGTGAAAATCCGTGGCGTGCGCGTCGAACTGGGCGAAATCGAAAGCCGGCTGGCGGCGTTGCACGGCGTCGGCGAAGCGGTGGTATTGGTGCGCGAGGGCCGCCTGATCGCGTGGTTCACCGAACAACAGCCCTTGCTGATCGAAAGCCTGCGCGAGCAGTTGCAGGCGCACTTGCCGGAGGCCTTGGTGCCGGTGGCCTACGTGAAGCTCGACGCATTGCCTCTGACCGCCAACGGCAAGCTCGACCGCCGGGCCTTGCCGGCACCGGATCAGGCCGCGCTGCTGACCCGTGACTACGAAGCGCCACAGGGTGAAGTGGAAACCACCCTGGCCGGCATCTGGGCCGAGGTGTTGCAGGTGGAGCAGGTGGGGCGTCACGACCATTTCTTCGAACTGGGCGGCCATTCGTTGCTGGCGGTCAGCCTGATCGAACGCATGCGCCAGGTCGGCCTCAGTGCCGATGTGCGCGTGCTGTTCAGCCAGCCGACCCTGGCCGCCCTGGCGGCAGCGGTGGGCAGTGGCCGTGAAGTGCAGGTGCCCGTCAACCGCATCCCGGTCGACTGCCAGCGCCTGACCCCGGACCTGTTGTCACTGGTGCAACTCGACCAATCCACCCTGGATCAAGTGGTTGCTCAAGTGCCCGGCGGTGCGGCCAATGTGCAGGACATCTACCCGTTGGCGCCGTTGCAGGAAGGCATTCTCTACCACTACCTCACCGCCGAGCAGGGCGACCCGTATTTGCTGCAATCGCACCTGGCGTTCGACAGCATCGAGCGCCTGCGCGCCTTTGCCCAGGCGCTGCAACAGGTGATCGATCGCCACGATATCCTGCGCACCGGCGTGGTGTGGCAAGGGTTGGTGCAACCACTGCAAGTGGTGTGGCGCAAGGCCCGGTTGCCCCTCGAACAGTTGCACCTTGAAGGCGATGTACTCGCCGGCCTGCATCAACGTTTTGATGCGCGGCGCTACCGCCTGGACATCAGTCAGGCGCCGTTGATTCGCCTGGCCTATGCCGAAGATCCGGCCAACCAGCGCGTGGTCGTGGTGCTGCTCTATCACCATATCGCCCTCGACCACACCGCCTTCGACGTGGTGCTGCGGGAAATGCAGGGTTACCTGCTGGGTCATCCGGCGCCGACGGCTGCGCCGATGCCGTACCGCAACTACGTGGCCCAGGCGCGCTTGGGTATCAGCGAGCAGGAGCACGAGGTGTTCTTCCGCGAAATGCTCGGTGATGTCGACGAACCGACCCTGCCATTCGGTCTGCAAGACGTACGCGGCGACGGCACCGCGATCCAGGAGCACCGCCTGCACCTGGACAGTGACCTCAACCGCCGCCTGCGTGCCCAGGCCCGCTTGCTTGGCGTGAGCACCGCGAGCCTGTTCCACCTGGCCTGGGGCCAAGTGCTGGCGGCCACCTCCGGGCGCCACAGCGTGGTGTTCGGCACCGTGCTGGTGGGCCGTCTGCAAGGCGGCGAAGGTGCCGACCGGGCGCTGGGTGTATTCATCAATACCTTGCCGCTGCGCCTGGATATCGACGCTCAGGGCGCCCGCTCGGCGGTGCGCGCCACCCATGCCCGACTCACCGCGTTGCTCGGCCATGAACACGCCTCCCTGGCGCTGGCCCAGCGTTGCAGCGGTGTGGCCGCACCGGCGCCATTGTTCAGCGCGATGCTCAATTATCGCCATCGCGGCGCCGCCACCCGTTCCCAGGAGGCGCAACACGCCTGGGAAGGCATGCAGACCCTGGTCAACGACGGGCGCACCAACTACCCGCTGACCCTGAACGTGGACGACCTGGGCGATGGCTACGATGTGACCGCGTTGGCCCAGGTCGATGCGCAACGCGTCTGCGGGTACATGCATGTGGCCCTGGCCGGCTTGGTCGAGGCCCTGGAACAGGCACCGAACCAGGCGCTCAATCGCCTGCCCATCCTCAGCGCCGAGGAGCGTCAGCAATTGCTGGTGGCGTTCAACGCCACCGAGGTGAACTACAACCTCGACCAGACCCTGCACGGGATGTTCGAAGCCCAAGTCCAGCGCACGCCCCACGCCATCGCGGTGAAGGCGGGCGAGCAGCACCTTACCTACCAGCACCTCAACGAGCGGGCCAACCGCCTGGCCCATCATCTGCGCGGGCTGGGTGTGCAACCCGATGCGCGGGTGGGGATTTGCCTGGAACGTGGCCTGGACATGGTCATCGGCCTGTTCGCCATCCTCAAGGCCGGCGGCGGTTATGTGCCGCTGGACCCGGCGTACCCGCTGGAGCGGATCGCCTACATGCTGCAAGACAGCGCCCCCGTGGTGGTGCTGGCCCAGGACGCCACCGTGGCCTTGCTGGGCGACGTGCCGCTGCTCAATCTGGACCAGGTCACCTGGCAGCATCAGCCGCCGAGCGACCCCGAGGTCGCGGGCCTGACCGCCCGGCACCAGGCCTACGTGATTTACACCTCCGGCTCCACCGGCCAGCCCAAAGGCGTGATCAACGAGCACGCCGGGGTGGTCAACCGGCTGTTGTGGATGCAGGACGCCTATGGCCTCACGGCCGAGGATGCGGTGTTGCAGAAAACCCCGTTCAGCTTCGACGTGTCGGTGTGGGAATTCTTCTGGCCGCTGTTCACCGGCGCACGCCTGGTAATGGCGCGCCCCGGCGGGCATAAAGACCCGGCCTACCTGTGCGAGGTCATCGAAGCGGAACAGATCACCACGCTGCACTTTGTACCGTCGATGCTGGATGTGTTCCTGGCCCATGGCGACGTGAGCCAGGCGGCGGGGCTGCTGCGGGTGATGTGCAGCGGTGAAGCACTGCCGGGCAGTCTGGTGCGCCGCTTCAAGACGCAGTTGCCGGGGATCGGCCTGTACAACCTGTACGGCCCCACCGAAGCGGCGGTGGACGTGACGGCCTGGAATTGCGCACGCCCCGATGTGCCGGACAACACGCCCATCGGCAAGCCCATCGCCAATACGCGCATGTACGTGCTGGACGCGCAGTTGCAGCCGGTGCCGCTGGGCGTGGTCGGCGAATTGTTTATCGGCGGCGTGCAAGTGGCGCGGGGTTACCTCAACCGTCCTGAACTGACCGCCGAGCGTTTCCTTGAGGACCCGTTCCGCGCCGCACGGATGTACCGCACCGGCGACCTTGGCCGCTACCTGCCCGACGGCAACATTGAATACCTGGGCCGCAATGACGACCAGGTCAAGATCCGTGGCCTGCGTATCGAGTTGGGAGAGATCCAGGCGCGGCTGCTTGAGCATCCCCAGGTCAGCGAAGCGGCGGTGGTCGCCCGTGAAGATCGCCTTGTCGCCTACTACACCGGTACGCACACCGATATCGAACACCTGCGCGCCCACCTGCTGCACCACCTGCCGGATTTCATGGTGCCGGCGCTGTTTGTGCACCTCGACGCGCTGCCCCTGAGCCCCAACGGCAAACTCGACCGCAAGGCCTTGCCGGCGCCCGGCCTGCAAGCCCTGAACCTGCGTGAATACGAGGCACCGCAAGGCTATACCGAAATCCTGCTGGCGCGCTTGTGGGCCGAGTTGCTCAACGTCGAGCGGGTCGGGCGCCAGGACAATTTCTTTGAACTGGGCGGGCACTCGCTGCTTGCCGTGAGCTTGATTGGGCGCTTGCGCCAGGAAGGTATGGAAGCCGACGTCCGGGGGCTGTTCGAACAGCCGACCCTGGCCGGCTACGCCGCAATGACCGAACGAATGGAGATCGTCCTGTGAGCCTCTTTGAGCTGCTGGCAACCCTGAAAACCAAGGACATCCAACTGGCGCTCAAGGGCGAGCAGTTGTCGGTGCAAGGCAACAAGCAGGCCTTGAGCGACCCTGTAATCCTGGCCGCCTTGCGCGAGCACAAACCGGGGCTGATCGAGTTGATCAAGGCCGGCGAGTATTGCGCGACCAAGGCCGGTGAAGTCGAGGTGCCGGCCAATGGCATCCCGCCTGGCGCCGAGCGCATCACACCGGCCATGCTGACCCTTTCAAGCCTGAGCCAGGACGAGATTGATCGCGTCGTCGCCACGGTCGACGGCGGCGTGGCGAATATCCAGGACATCTACCCGCTGGCGCCGTTGCAGGAAGGCATCCTGTTCCACCATGTCAGCGCCGAGCAGGGCGACCCGTACGTGATGCAGTCGCAGTTCGCGTTCGACAGCCTGGCGCGTTTCGACGCATTTGCCCAAGCACTGCAAACGGTGATGGACCGCCATGACATCCTGCGCACCGGCGTGGTCTGGGATGGCCTGCAGGAGCCGTCGCAAGTGGTGTGGCGCACTGCGCGCCTGCCGGTGCAGGCCCTGCAACTCGATCCGGCGGATGGCGAGATCGCCGCCCAACTGCACGCCCTGTTCGATGCCCGCCACTATCGCCTCGACGTGACCCAGGCGCCGCTGCTGCGCCTGGTGCGTGCCGACGACCCGGCCAATGGGCGCATCGTCGCCACGTTGTTGTTCCACCACATGGCCCTGGACCACAGCGCCCTGGAAGTGGTATGCCATGAAATGCAGGCGTGCCTGCTGGGGCAGGGCGCGGCGTTGGGTCAGGCGGTGCCGTTTCGCAACTACGTGGCCCAGGCGCGGTTGGGCATCAGTGAACAGGAGCACGAAAGTTTCTTTCGCCAGATGCTCGGCGATATCAGCGAGCCGACCTTGCCGTTTGGCTTGCAGGATGTGCAGGGCGATGCGCGCGGCATCAGCGAACTCAGCCTGCCGTTGGCGGCGCCGTTGAGCTTGCGCTTGCGCACCCAGGCGCGGCAGTTGGGGGTGAGCGCGGCGAGCCTGTTTCACCTGGGCTGGGCGCAGGTGCTGGGGGTCTTGGCGGGCAAGCAACAGGTGGTGTTCGGCACGGTGTTGATGGGCCGCATGCAAGGCAGCCATGCCACGGATCGCGCCTTGGGCATCTTTATCAACACCTTGCCGTTTCGCGTGGACGTCGATAGCCAGGACGTGCGCGCCGGGGTCAAGGCCACCCATGCCCGACTCACCACGTTGCTGCGCCACGAGCACGCGCCGTTGGCCCTGGCCCAGCGCTGCAGTGGCGTGATTGCGCCGACCCCGTTGTTCAGTGCGCTGCTCAACTATCGCCACAGCGCGCCTGCCGCCAGCGCCGAAGCCGTCTCGGCGTGGCAGGGCATCGCCGCCCTCAGTGCCGAAGAGCGCACCAACTACCCGCTGACCCTGAGCATCGATGACCTCGGCGACGGCTTTGGCCTGAGCCTGCTGGCCAGCACCCAGGTGGACCCGCAGCGGGTCTGCGCCTACCTGCACACCGCCCTGGAAAACCTGGTGACGGCCCTGGAGCAGGCGCCCGACACTGCGCTCAATCACGTGCCGGTGGTGCCCGCCGTCGAGCAGCGGTTGCTGCTGGAACAGTTCAACGCCACCCAGGCCGATTTCCCCCAGGGCAGCACCGTGCACGGGCGCATCGAAGCCCAGGCCGCGCTTACGCCGCATGCCATTGCGGCGGTGCAACTGGGGCACTCACTGACCTACGCCGAACTCAACGGGCAAGCCAACCTGCTGGCCCATCACCTGCTGGCGCTGGGCGTCAAACCTGACGACCGCGTGGCTATCGTCGCCCGTCGTGGCCTGGACACCCTGGCCGGGTTGCTGGCGATCCTTAAAGCCGGCGCCTGTTACGTGCCGGTGGACCCATCCCACCCGGCCGAGCGCCTGGCCTACCTGCTCAGCGACAGCGCCCCGGTGGCGGTGCTGACCCAGCACGCCTTGCTCGAACGCCTGCCCGAGCTGGACGTGCCGGTGATCAACCTGGACCGCTACACTTGGCACCACCACGCGGCGAGCAATCCCAGCGTCGCCGTAACCCCGGCGAACCTCGCCTATGTGATCTACACCTCCGGCTCCACCGGCCTGCCCAAGGGCGTGATGGTGGAGCACCACACCGTGACCAACCTGGTGGACTGGCATTGCCGCGCCTTCGACCTGTGCGCCGGGCGCCACACCGCCAGCGTCGCCGGGTTCGGCTTTGATGCCATGGCCTGGGAAGTGTGGCCGGCGTTGTGTGTCGGCGCGACCCTGCACCTGCCACCGGCCCATGACGGCCCCGAAGACATCGACGCACTGCTGGCCTGGTGGTGCGCGCAGCCGCTGGATGTGTGTTTCCTGCCCACGCCCGTGGCCGAGTACGCCTTCAGCCAGCACATCGAGCACCCGACCCTGCGCACCTTGCTGATCGGCGGCGACCGCCTGCGGCAGTTCGGGCGGGCGCAGCGTTTTGAACTGATCAACAACTATGGCCCCACCGAGGCTACGGTGGTCGCCACCTCCGGCAAGGTCGAGGCCGGGCAGCCGTTGCATATCGGCAAGCCCATCGCCAATGCCACGGTATACCTGCTGGACGAGCAACAACGCCCGGTGCCGCTGGGCGTTGCGGGTGAGGTGTATGTCGGCGGCAAGGGCGTGGCGCGGGGTTACCTGAACCGTGCGGAACTGACGGCCGAGCGTTTCCTGCAAGACCCGTTCAACGCCGGTCGCATGTACCGCACCGGCGACCTGGCGCGCTGGTTGCCCGATGGCAATCTCGACTACCTGGGCCGCAATGACGATCAGGTAAAAATCCGTGGCGTGCGCATCGAACTGGGGGAAATCGAAACCCAGCTCAACCACCTGCCAAGCGTTCAGGAGGCTGTGGTGCTGGTGCGCGAAGAGCGCCTGGTGGCGTATTACACCGAAAATCCGCAACTCGACGCGCTGGCGGTGGGCGATATCCGCGCCCATCTGGTGGCACACCTGCCGGACTACATGGTGCCGGTGGCCTTCATGAAGCTCGACACGTTGCCCTTGACCGCCAACGGCAAACTCGACCGCAAGGCCTTGCCGGCGCCGGATATGGCCGCGCTGTTTACCCGCGAATACGCCGCGCCCGAGGGCGAGATCGAAAACAGCCTGGCGCAGATCTGGGCCGATGTGTTGCAGGTGGAGCGCGTCGGCCGTCACGATCACTTCTTTGAGCTGGGTGGGCACTCGCTGCTCGCCATGCGCATGGTGTCCCAAGTGCGTCAGCGCCTGGGTGTGGAACTGTTGCTCGGCGACCTGTTTGCCAACGCCGAACTGGCCGCCGTCGCCGAGGTGCTGGCCCAGGCCGGTCGCAGCACCTTGCCGGCGATCCTGCCGGCCAACCGCGATGAGCCGGTGCCGCTGTCGTTTGCCCAGCAGCGCCTGTGGTTTCTGGCATTGATGGAAGGCGCCAACACCGCCTACAACATTCCCATCGGCTTGCGCTTGCGTGGGCAGTTGCATGTGCAGGCCTTGCAACGGGCGCTGGCGCGGATCGTGGCGCGGCATGAAACCCTGCGCAGCCGCTTCGCCCAGCACGGCGACGACGCCCAGGTGCTGATCGTCGCGGCCGACGACGTGCTGCCGCTGCAGGTGCAGGACTTGCGCCGCCACCCGCAACCGCAACAGGCGCTGGATGCGTTGATCCACGGCGAAGCCTCGGCGCCGTTCGACCTGGAGCGCGGCCCGCTGCTGCGCGGGCGCCTGGTGGTGATGGGGCACGAACACCATGTGCTGTTGCTGACCCTGCACCACATCGTCTCCGACGGCTGGTCCATGGGCGTGCTCACCCGCGAGCTGATGGCGCTGTACCAGGCCTTCAGCCAGGGCCAGCCCGACCCGTTGCCGCCATTGCCGATCCAGTACGGCGACTTCGCCGTGTGGCAACGCTTGTGGCTCAGCGGCGACGTCCTGCAGCGCCAGAGCAGCTATTGGCAACAGGCCCTGGCCGGGGCGCCGGCGTTGCTCAGCCTGCCCACCGACCGCCCGCGCCCGGCGCAGCAGGACTACGCCGGCAGCAGCGTGGACATCCGCCTCGACGAGCGCCTTACCGCCGGGCTCAAGGCCTTGAGCCAGCGCCATGGCAGCACGCTGTACATGACCGTGATGAGCGCCTGGGCCTCCTTGCTCGCACGGCTTTCGGGGCAGGCGGATGTGGTGATCGGCTCGCCGGTGGCCAACCGTACGCGCAGTGAAGTCGAAGGCCTGATCGGCCTGTTCGTCAACACCCTGGCCGTGCGCATCGACACCTCGGGTGGGCTGAGTACCGAAGCGCTGCTGGCGCGGGTCAAGGCGCTGACCCTGGCGGCCCAGGCCCATCAGGACCTGCCCTTCGAGCAAGTGGTGGAACTCACCCGACCGGTGCGCAGCCTGGCCCACAGCCCGTTGTTCCAGACGCTGCTGGCCTGGCAGGACAGCAGCGCGCCGACCCTGGCCCTGGGCGACCTGGCTCTGGAGGGCATCGTCGAGAACAGCCACTTTGCCAAGTTCGACCTGTCGCTGAACCTGGGCGAAGTACAGGGCACGATTCTCGGCGCGCTGGAATACGCCGTGGCGCTGTTTGATGAAGCGACGGTGCAGCGTTACGTCGGCTACTTCACCCGCGTGTTGCAGGCCATGGTCGATAACGACCAGGCGGTGCTGGAGCACGCGCCGCTGCTGGACGAGCGCGAGCGCCAGCACCTGCTGTTCGACTTCAATGCGACACAGCTGGATTACAACCTCGACCAGACCTTGCACGGAATCTTCGAGGCTCAGGTGGCACGCACGCCCGACGCGATTGCGCTTAAAGCCGGGGAACAGCAACTCACGTATGCCGAACTGAATACACGGGCCAACCAACTGGCCCATCACCTGCTGGAACGGGGCGTACAGCCCGATTCGCGGGTGGCGATCTGCGTGGAACGTGGCCTGGACATGGTCATCGGCCTGTACGCGATCCTCAAGGCCGGCGCCGCCTATGTGCCGCTGGACCCGGCATACCCGCTGGAGCGCATCGCCTACATGCTGGAGGACAGCGCGCCCGCCGTGGTGCTGATCCAGGACGCTACCCGTGCGCTGGTGGGCGCGGTGCCGGTGGTTGATCTGGACCAGCCGAGCTGGCACCGGCAATCCGTGGAGAACCCCGGTTTAGCCGGCGTGAGTGCCTACGTGATCTACACCTCCGGCTCCACCGGCCAGCCCAAGGGCGTGATCAATGACCATGGCGGCGTGGTCAATCGCCTGCTGTGGATGCAGGACGAATATGGGCTCACGGCCCAGGACCGGGTCTTGCAGAAAACCCCGTTCAGCTTCGACGTGTCGGTCTGGGAATTCTTCTGGCCGTTGTTCACCGGCGCTTGCCTGGTGATGGCGCGTCCCGGCGGGCATAAAGACCCGGCGTACCTGTGCGAGGTGATCGAGGCCGAACACATCACCACGTTGCACTTTGTGCCGTCGATGCTCGAAGTGTTCCTGGCCCATGGCGATGTCAGCCAGGCCGCCGGGCTGGTGCGCGTAATGTGCAGCGGCGAAGCCTTGCCGGGCAGCCTGGTGCGGCGTTTCAAGCAGCAGTTGCCAGGCAGCGGGCTGCATAACCTGTATGGCCCGACCGAAGCTGCTGTCGACGTGACGGCGTGGAACTGCGCAGGCCCGGTGACGCCGGACAACACCCCCATCGGCAAGCCCATCGCCAACACCCGCATGTACCTGCTGGACGGGCAATTGCAGCCGGTGCCGCTGGGCGTGGTCGGCGAGCTGTTTATCGGCGGCGTGCAAGTGGCGCGGGGTTACCTGAACCGCCCGGAACTGACCGCCGAACGCTTCCTCCAGGATCCCTTTACCCATGGGCGGATGTACCGCACCGGCGACGTCGGACGCTACCTGCCCGATGGGAATATTGAATACCTGGGCCGCAACGACGACCAGGTGAAAATCCGTGGCTTGCGCATCGAACTGGGCGAGATCCAGGCGCGCCTGACCGAGTGCCCGGCGGTCAACGAGGCCGCCGTGATCGCCCGTGAAGACCGCCTGGTGGCGTACTACACCGGCGCCTTTACCGACATCGATGTGCTGCGCAGTCAACTGCTGCATCACCTGCCTGAGTTCATGGTGCCGGCGGTCTTCGTCCACCTCGACGCGTTGCCCTTGAGCCCCAACGGCAAGCTCGACCGCAAGGCGCTGCCCGCGCCGGGCCTGGAGTCGATGGTGGTGCGCGAATACGAAGCGCCCGAGGGCGACACGGAAATCGCCCTGGCCAGCCTGTGGGTCGAGTTGCTCAAGGTGGAGCGTGTGGGGCGTCACGACAACTTCTTTGAACTGGGCGGGCATTCGTTGCTGGCGGTGAGCCTGATGGGGCGCATGCGCGGCCTGGGTTTGTCGGCGGACGTGAAAGTGCTGTTCGGTCAGCCCACCCTGTCGGCCTTGGCGGCGGCGTTGGGCGGTGGCCGCGAAGTGGTGGTGCCGGCCAATGGCATCGTCGACGGCTGCACCTCGATCACCCCAGCGATGTTGCCGCTGATCGCGCTGGAGCAGGCCGCCATCGACCGCCTCGTCGCGTGTATCCCCGGTGGCGCGGCGAATGTGCAGGACATCTACCCGCTGGCGCCGTTGCAGGCCGGCATGCTTTATCACCATCGCGCCGTGCAGGCCGGCGATGCCTATGTGCTGCAGGCGCAGTTTGCCTTTGACAGCCGCCAGCGCCTGGATGCGTTTGCCCTGGCGTTGCAGGCGGTGATCGAGCGCCATGACATCCTGCGCTCGTCGTTCCACTGGGACGGCCTGGAAGAACCGGTGCAGGTGGTCTGGCGCAAGGCGTCGCTGCGGGTTGAAAGCGGTCCGTTGCCCCCGCGCCTGGACCTGTCCGAGGCGCCATTGATGCGCCTGGTGTGCAGCGAAGAAACCCCGCGTGTGGTCGCCACCTTGCTGTTCCATCACCTGGTCATGGACCACATCGCCCTGGAGATCCTGCAACACGAGCTGCAGGCGTTCCTGCTGGGCACGCAACACACCTTGGGCACGCCTGTGCCGTATCGCAACTATGTGGCACAGACGGTGGCACAGACGGTGACGCAGACGCGCGTGGACGATCACGAAGAGTTTTTCCGCGACATGCTTGGTCAGATCGACGAGCCCACGGAGGTGGCCAACCTGGGCATCGATGAACAGGTACGCCTGGCGATTGCTCCTCAATTAAGCCAGCGCCTGCGCACTCAGGCGCGCCAGTGCGGCGTCAGCGCCGCCAGCCTGATGCACCTGGGGTGGGCCCAGGTGCTGGGCAAGGTGTCGGGCCGTGAGCAGGTGGTGTTCGGCACCGTGATGCTCGGCCGCATGCAAGGCGGCGAAGGCGCCGAGCGGGCCATGGGTGTGTTCATCAACACCTTGCCGTTGCGGGTCGACCTCGGCGAGCACTCGGTACGCAGCGCCGCTCGCGCCACCCATGCGCGGCTGAGCCAACTGCTCAGCCATGAACACGCACCGCTGACAGTGGCCCAGCGTTGCAGTGGGGTGCCGGTGACCACGCCGCTGTTCAGCGTGCTGTTCAACTATCGGCACAGCGCGCGGCAGGTCGGTGGAGTGGCTGAGGCGTGGCAGGGCATTGAGTTGCTCAAGGCCGAGGAACACAGCAACTACGGCCTGTCGATGAGCGTGGATGACCTGGGCGATGGCTTCACCTTCAAAGCCTCGGGGCAGGGCGCCCGGCGGCTGTGTGATTACCTGAGTGTGGCCCTGGAGCAGTTGGTGCAGGCGCTGGAACAGGGCAGCGATACCGCCATCAGCCGCTTGCCGATCCTGCCCGTCGCCGAACAGCACCAACTGCGGCTGGCGTTCAACGCCAGCACCCGCGACTTCCCCCGTGAGCACACGGTGCAGCGCCTGTTCCAAGCCCAGGCCCAGGCACGTCCCGACGCAGTGGCCGTGGTGCAGGGCGAGCAGCGCGTGAGCTACGGCGAGCTGAATGCCAGCGCCAACCGCCTGGCCCATCACCTGGCGGGCCTGGGCGTAAAACCGGGCGACAACGTGGCGATCCTGCTGCCGCGTTCTGTCGCGCTGCTGGTCGGTCAACTGGCCGTGTTGAAGTGCGCGGCCGCCTATGTGCCGCTGGACATCAACGCACCCGCCGAACGCCAGGCGTTCATGGTGCAGGACAGCGATGCGCGCTGGTTGTTGACCCGCAGTGATGCGCTGATCGACTACGCGGCGCAGCGCCTTGACCTGGACACCCTGGTCCTCGATCCACAGCCGAGCCATAACCCGGACCTGTCGCAAGCCTCGGACAGCGTGGCGTACATCATGTACACCTCCGGCTCCACCGGCATTCCCAAGGGCGTGCGGGTGCCCCATCGCGGCATCACGCGGTTGGTGCTCAACAACGGCTACGCGGACTTCAACTCCAGCGACCGCGTGGCCTTCGCCTCCAACCCGGCGTTCGACGCCAGCACCATGGATGTCTGGGGGCCGTTGCTCAACGGTGGGCAGGTGCAGGTCATCGATCACGCCACCTTGCTTGACCCTGCGGCATTCGGCGCGGCGCTGCGTGGCGCGACGGTGCTGTTTGTCACCACGGCGTTGTTCAACCAGTACGTGCAGCTGATTCCCGACGCATTGGCCGGTTTGCGCATCCTGCTGTGCGGCGGCGAGCGTGCCGATCCTGCGGCGTTTCGCAGCCTGTTGGCCCAGGCGCCGGCGTTGCGCCTGGTGCATTGCTATGGCCCGACGGAAACCACCACCTACGCCACCACCTATGAAGTGCGCGCGATTGCCGACGACGCCGACAGCGTGCCGGTGGGGCGACCGATCTCTAACACCCAGGTGCATGTGCTGGATGCGTACTTGCAGCCGGTGCCCCAGGGCGTGACCGGTGAAATCTGCATCGGAGGTGACGGCGTGGCCCTGGGTTATTTGAATCGACCGGAGCTCACCGCTGAAAAGTTTGTGCAGGATCCCTTCAATCCGCAGGCCTTGATGTACCGCACCGGCGACCTCGGCCGCTGGACCGTGGATGGCCTGCTCGAATGCATCGGACGCAATGACGATCAGGTGAAAATCCGGGGTTTCCGCATCGAGTTGGGCGAGATCGAAGCGCGCCTGATGACTTGCGTGGGCATTCAGGACGCGGTGGTGTTGGCCCGTGAAGACGCGCCGGGGGATAAGCGTCTGGTGGCGTATTTCACCTGGGCGGCGCAGCCCGTTGGTATCGACGGCATCCGCGCCCATCTGCAAGGGCAACTGCCGGACTACATGCTGCCTTCGGCCTATGTGCCGCTGGACCAGCTGCCGTTGACTGCCAATGGCAAGGTTGACCGCAAAGCCCTGCCGGTGCCGGCCCTGGACGCGCAGGTCAGTCGCGAGTTCGAAGCACCGATCGATGCTCTGGAACAGACCCTGGCGCAGTTATGGGCCGAGGTGCTGAAGCTGGAACAGGTTGGCCGGCATGACAGTTTCTTTGAGCTGGGCGGGCATTCGCTGTTGGCGATTCGCCTGGTCAACCTGATGGAAACCGCAGGGTTGGCGGTGAGCCTGGCCGAGTTGTTCCAACACGCCAGCGTCGCCTCGGTGGCCGTCATGCTGCGCCAGCGCACCGACGAGCCGGTACGCGACGCTTCGGTGATCACGGTGCGCAGCAGCGGCAAGCAAGCGCCATTGTTCCTGGTGCATGAATTCAGCGGCATGGACGTGTACTTCCCGGCGCTGGGCCAGCATCTGCCGGGTGACTACCCGATCTATGGCCTGCCGGGGCTGGCGCTCGGCGAGTCGCACCTCAACACCCTGGAAGGCCTGGCGGCACGCATGGTCGGCCTGATTCGCGGCCTGCAACCCCATGGGCCGTATCGCATCGCGGGGTGGTCATTTGGCGGGGTGCTGGCCTATGAAGTGGCGATGCAATTGCTGGGGCTGGATGAACCGGTGGCGTTCCTCGGCCTGATCGACAGCTACGTGCCGCGCCTGACCGACCAGGGCAAGGCGCGCTGGAGCGGGCCGGATGCGCTCAAGCGGCATTTGCTGTTGCAGTGCCGCGCCTATTGGAACGCACAGGGAGGTGTGGATGAGCTGGCGAGGATTGAACAGCTGGACGCGCAGATTGGACAGCTGGACTTTGCAGGTCTGCTGCAACGCTGTCGCGATCAAGGTTTGCTATACGCGCAAATGGCGGCGGCTGCGGATGCGGACCTCTTGAGCTTTATCGAGCGCGAAGTCGGCCACGGGCATGCGCTGGCGCATTACAGCCTGTTCCCGTTGCCGATACCGGTGCATCTGTTCAGCGCTGTGGAGCGGCCGACCGAGTTGTCGCGGCGCAGTGTATCGCTCGGTTGGGAGGACGCCCTGGCGCCTGGGCAATTGCGCCAGGTGGACGTGCCGGGTGATCACCAGAGCATGATGCAGGCGCCGCACATCCGTGCATTGGGCGCGGCGATGACAGAGGCCTTGGCGGGGTGTTCAGCGGTGCTGGAAACCGCGCATCAACCGTTGCTGCGGATCCAGGGCGGACGGGCCGGCTATGCGCCGGTGTTCTGCGTGCCGGGGGCAGGGGACAGCGTCACCGGGTTTGTCGGCCTTGGCGAAGCGCTAGGGCGAGACTGGCCGTTGTTCGGCTTGCAGCCGCGCGGGCTGGACGGCGAGGCGGTGCCCCATAGCCAGGTGGAAGCGGCGGCGCGTTGTTATCTGCTCGCGCTGGAGCATGAGTGTCCGCATGGGCCGGTGCATCTGGTGGGGCATTCGTTTGGCGGTTGGGTCGCCCTGGAGATGGCGCTGCGGTTGCAGGCGGCGGGGCGGGAAGTGGCGTCGTTGACGGTGATCGACAGCGAGGCGCCGGGGGGTGCGGGTCGGGCTTATACGACGACGGCGGCGTTGTTGCGGTTGATCGAAGCGATGCAGCTGGCGGCGGGTAAACCCCTCGGAATTGACCGTGAGGACTTCGCGGCTGGCGATGAAGTGGCGCAGCGCCAGAGCCTGCATGCCGGGATGGTGGGGGTGGGGTTGTTGCCGGCCCGTGCCAGTGTTGACGCGATGGCGGGGCCGGCGCGCACTTACGCGGTCGCATTGCGCACAGTGTATCGCCCGGCACAGCGCTATCGCGGGGTGGTGCGGTTGGTGTTGGCCGAGGATCCGGCGTTGGATGCAGTGGGGAACCAGCGCGAGCAGGGGGGGATGGTGGAGGGCTGGAAGCGCCAGGGCAGTGGCTTGGAGGTTTGGTATGGCGGGGGGAATCATTTCACTTTGCTCAAGGCTCCGAATATTCAGGGGTTGGCTGTGTGGTGGTTGGAAGGCGTTGCGGCGGAGGTGGTGTCGTGACGGGAAGGCTTGT
Source organism: Pseudomonas arvensis (assembly GCF_056688935.1). Classification (NCBI taxonomy): domain Bacteria; kingdom Pseudomonadati; phylum Pseudomonadota; class Gammaproteobacteria; order Pseudomonadales; family Pseudomonadaceae; genus Pseudomonas; species Pseudomonas arvensis. The sequence goes on from NZ_CP162038.1 coordinate 2,499,865, forward strand.
TGGGGCGAGGGAGCTTGCTCCCGATGAGGGGGTGTCAGTTGATGCAACTTTGACTGAGCCACCGTTATCGGGGGCAAGCCCCCTCCCACATTTTGATCTCCATACATCAGGTGGGCCTCAGGTTGGCTCTGGCTCTGGCTCTGCTTTTGATTTTGATTTTGATCTCAAGCGCCCCGTCAAACACGCTGGCCGAACGCAGGCTTGAATCCGTGGGTAACCCGGCAGGACGCCGGGTTAGCCGCGCTGGGCCATGGATGGCCCATCGCGGCGGCCCACGGATTCAAGCCGGAGTGAGGGCACACCGAGCCTAGGCGAGGTGCCGAGTGTTGGGGCAAGAGCCCTTTGGTTACTTTGGGGCTTTTCCAAAGTGACCCGCCGTAAGGGCGGAACCAATAGCCGCCGTTACCCCAGAAACGGATATACACCCGATCCAAAAAAGCCCAACCCAATAGGCCGGGCCAAACCAATTTCTATGGTCATTTATGCAAAACTCTAAATTCCGCAAAATCGGCATATTCACCGTACTGGCCGTCGCCATCGGCCTGATCATCTACACCGTCCAGGCCCCAGCCGACGCCCCGCTGTACCTCACCGCCACCGCCGAACGCGGCGATATCGAAAACGCCGTCCTGGCCACCGGCCTGCTCGAAGGCATCAAGCAGGTCGACGTCGGCGCCCAGGTCTCTGGGCAGTTGAAGTCGCTCAAGGTCAAGGTCGGCGACAAGGTCAAAAAGGGCCAGTGGCTTGCGGAAATCGACCCGCTGATCCTGCAGAACACCCTGCGCAAGGCCCAGGTGGATGAGGAAAACCTCCAGGCCCAGCGCCGGGCCACGGCGGCGCAGCTCAGGCAGGCCAAGTCGGTGTATGAGCGCTACAAAGGCTTGCAGAATGACGAGTCGGTCTCACGCCAGGATTTCGAAGACGCCGAATCGAGCTATCAGGTACAGCAGGCCAACCTGTTGGCCCTGGATGCGCAGATCAAAAGCGCGCATATCCAGATCGACACCGCCAAGATCAACCTGGACTACACCCGCATCAATGCGCCTATCGACGGCGATGTGGTGGGCATCGTCACCCAGGAAGGCCAGACGGTGATCGCCAGCCAGTTGGCACCGGTACTGCTCAAGTTGGCGGACCTCGACACAATGACGGTCAAGGCCCAGGTGTCGGAGGCGGATGTGATTCATATCAGCCCCGGCCAGCAGGTGTATTTCACCATCCTCGGTGAGGCCGACAAACGCTACTACGCCAAGCTGCGCGGTACCGAGCCGGCGCCGCAGAACTTCCTCGAAACCCAGACCGCCGGCACGCCCAAGCAGAACACGGCGGTGTTCTACAACGCGTTGTTCGATGTGCCCAACCCCGACCACCGCCTGCGCATCGCCATGACCGCCCAGGTGCGCATCGTGCTCGACACCGCCGAGGCCGCGTTGATGGTGCCGGTGGCCGCACTCGGGGCTCGCAACCAGGACGGCAGTTACACGCTGCGGGTGCTGGATACCAAGGGCAGGGCGGTGTCGCGGGATGTGAAGACCGGCATCAACAACAACGTCAAGGTGCAGATCCTGGACGGCCTGGCCGAGGGCGATAAAGTGGTGATCGGTGATGCGTCGCCTGCCGTGGCGGGGAACTGACGGATGAGCCAGCCACTGTTGGAACTCAAGGGCATCACCCGCAGTTTCATGGCCGGCGAGCGTGAATTCATTGCGCTCAAGGGTATCGACCTGACGATTCAGGCCGGGGAAATGGTCGCGATCATCGGCGCGTCCGGGTCCGGCAAATCCACCTTGATGAACATCCTCGGCGGCCTGGATTACGCCACCGCCGGCAGTTACAAAATCAATGGCATCGAAACCCGCTCGTTGGGCGATGAGCAACTGGCGGAGCTGCGCCGCGATTACTTCGGGTTCATCTTCCAGCGCTACCACTTGCTGGCGCACCTCAGTGCCTTGCACAACGTGGAAATGCCGGCGATTTATGCCGGCACGCCGGAGACCCAACGCCACAGTCGCGCACGGGAATTGCTCGAACGCCTGGGCCTGGCCAGCCACACCACCCACCGACCCAGCCAGTTGTCGGGCGGGCAGCAGCAACGGGTGAGTATCGCCCGGGCCTTGATGAACGGCGGTGAAGTGATCCTCGCCGACGAACCCACCGGCGCTCTCGACACCCACAGCGGCAAGGAGGTGATGCGCATCCTCGCTGAACTGCACGCGGCGGGGCACACGGTGATCATCGTCACCCACGACCCGAAAGTGGCGGCGAATGCCCAGCGCATTGTCGAGGTGTGCGACGGCGAGATCATCAGTGACAAGGCCAACGCCAGCAGTGGCCTGGACGTGCCGGCCGAGACGCCGATAGAGCCGCGGCGCAGCGGCGCACGGCGCCTGGTGGCGAGCCTGGGGCTGTTCAAGGAAGCGTTCAACATGGCCTGGGTCGCGCTGGTGTCCCATCGCATGCGCACCTTGCTGACCATGCTCGGCATCGTCATCGGCATCACCTCGGTGGTGTCGATCTCGGCGATTGGCGAAGGCGCCAAGCGCTATGTGCTCAAGGACATCCAGGCGATCGGCAGCAACACCATCGATATCTTTTCCGGCACCAGTTTCGGCGACAGCCGCGCCTCGGCCATCGAAACCCTGATGCCATCGGATGTGGACGCGCTGAACCAGCTGTACTACGTGGACAGCGCCACGCCGGTGGTGGGCCGCAGTCTGTTGCTGCGCTACGGCAATATCGACCTGGACGCCCAGGTCAACGGTGTCAGCGACCGCTATTTCAAGGTCAAGGGCCTGAAGCTCGAAGCCGGTATTGCCTTCAGCGAAAGCGATGCCCGGCGCCAGGCCCAGGTGGTGGTGATCGACCACAACACCCGCCACCGCCTGTTCGGCCCGAACGTGGACCCGCTGGGCCAGGTGATCCTGGTGGGCAACCTGCCGTGCACGGTGATCGGCGTGACGGCCGACAACAAAAACATGTTCGCCGCCAGTAAGGCGCTCAACGTGTGGGTGCCTTACGAAACAGCGGCGGGGCGCCTGTTGGGCCAGCGTCATCTGGACAGCATCACCGTGCGCATCAAGGACGGCCAGCCGAGCAAGGTGGTCGAAGACAACGTCAACAAACTCATGCTGCAACGCCACGGCACCAAGGATTTTTTCACCAACAACCTCGACAGCATCATGCAGACGGTGCAGAAAACCAGCCGCTCCCTGGCGTTGCTGTTGTCGTTGATTGCCGTGATTTCATTGTTGGTCGGCGGCATTGGCGTGATGAATATCATGCTGGTGTCGGTCACCGAGCGTACCCGCGAGATTGGCATCCGCATGGCGGTGGGCGCGCGGCAGTCGGACATTCGCCAGCAGTTTCTGGTGGAAGCGGTGATGGTGTGCCTGATCGGCGGTTTGATTGGTATCTCACTGTCCTACGCGCTGGGGTTTCTGTTTTCGCTGTTTGTGAAGGAATGGGAGATGGTGTTTTCGGTCGGCTCAATCGTCACGGCCTTTGCCTGTTCGACGCTGATCGGCATTGTGTTTGGCTTTGTGCCGGCGCGGAACGCCGCGCGGCTGGACCCGATCGAGGCACTGGCGAGGGATTGACGCTCACGGGCAAGTGCAAGCTTCGGGTCGTAGCAGCTGCCGAGCCTTGGCGAGGCTGCGTAGCGGACGTATTGACACCCCGCGATCTGCGGGGCGCCAACGCAGCCTCGCTTGCGCTCGACAGCTGCTACGGGGCGACGGGAGGCTTAGCTGGCGATGTCGTCCGTGGCGTACATCCACCGCAACAGCGAATGCCGCCCGCTGATCCCCAACTTGATCGCCGCTCGCTTGAGGTAGCTTTCAATCGTGTTGACCTTCAACGCCAGTTGCTCCGCCAACTCTGGCGCGGTGCGCCCGGCCAGCAGGCCCACGCACACTTCCAGCTCGCGGTTGGACAGGGTCAGGCCCGATTGCACCAGGCGCTCTTCAATGCGCCGGCGCAGGGTGTCGATGCCCTGGTTTTGCGGCGCCTTCGGGTCGCTGTCCTGGCAGCAGGGTTGGATCGCGGTGATGTGTTTTTCCACCATGGGCAGCAGCAGGGTGGAGAAGTCCTGCAGCATGCTGCGTTCCTGGGGCGAAAAGCTTTCGGACTGGTGCGAGCGGTACACCGACAGCACATACCGCACGTCGTCTTTGCGGCGCGTGAGGTGCAGTTGTGCGGCGGGCTGTGCTTCGCCCAGGGCCGCCACCGAGTCGGTATAGACCGGGCTGATCTTGCGGCGGGTGTGCCCGTCGGGGCTCACGTGCAATTGGGTGATATGGGTGGCGTCCACTGCCAGTTGGGTGAGGATCAGGTCATGCAGCATGCGTGGGAAATGGCGACTGCCGGTGCTGGCGATGACCTTGCCTATATGTGGGAACAGGTGTGAGTTCATCAGTTCGTCCATGAATGTCGAGTGCAGGACGTATGCTAGTACAGCCTGGCGGCGGCATGGGGATCCAATTGCCAAAAAAACCAGATTAACCACGGCCAACGGCGGCCGGAACTGTCCGACCGCCGCGAGGGGAGCACGGCACTTATCTCACGGCATGCGCCGCCATCAGCGTTTGGCGTGGCACGGCGCGAGCACATTTGGCCAGCGCTTGTTGCACATCCGCCAGCAGGTCGGCCACATCCTCCAGCCCGACCGATAAACGCACCAACCCCTCGCTGATGCCATGGTGCGCACGCTCTTCGGGGGTGTAGGTGGAGTGGGTCATGCTCGCCGGGTGCTGGGCCAGGGATTCGGCGTCCCCGAGGCTGACCGCACGGGTGAACAGCTTGAGGGCGTTCATAAAGCGTCGACCGCTGTCGATCCCCCCCTTGAGTTCGAACGCAATCATGCCGCCCGCCTGGCTCATTTGCCGCGCTGCCAGCTCGTACTGCGCGAAAGCGCGCAGCCCCGGATACGTGACCCACTCCACCGCCGGGTGCGCCTGCAAGGCTTCGGCCACCGCCTGGGCGTTGCTGCAATGGCGGTCCATGCGCAGGGCCAGGGTCTTGAGGCCGCGCACCAGCAGCGCGGCGTCCTGGGGCGACATCACCGCGCCGGTCAGATCCTTGAGGCCTTGCAAGCGAATGCGCTGGGCCGTGGCCAGGTTGCTCACGGCGATGCCGGCGGTGATATCGCCGTGGCCGCTGAGGTATTTGGTGGCCGAGTGCACCACCACATCCGCGCCCAGTTCCAGCGGGCGTTGCAGGTACGGCGTGCAGTAGGTGTTGTCGATCACGACCGTGACATTCGGCTGTTGATGGGCGAGGGCGGCCACGGCGGCGATGTCCACCAATTGCAGGGTGGGGTTGGCCGGGGTTTCACAGTAGATCATGCGGGTGGCGGGGCTGAGCGCCGCTTGCAGGGCGGCCAGGTCGGTGAGGTCCACATGGCGCACCTTGATGCCGAACTCGCCGATGCCGTGGTGCAACAGGGCGAAGGTGCAGCCGTAGAGGGTCTGGCTGACGATCACTTCATCGCCTGGCCGCAGCAAGGTCCAGAATGTCGCGGCAATCGCGCCCATGCCGGAGCTGAACGCCACCGCCGCCTCGCCGTTTTCCAGGGTGGCCATGCGCGACTCCAGCAGCGCCAGGGTCGGGTTGGAAATGCGTGTGTAGAAGTGGCCGCTGGCTTCGCCGGCAAAACACGCGGCGCCGTATTCGGCAGTCGGGAAGGCAAACGTGGCCGAGAGGTAGACCGGTGGCACGAGCGCGCCATGGTGGTCCTTGGGGTCGTAGCCGTGGTGGATGGCGCGGGTGGAAAAGCCGAATGCATGGTGTTTATTGTTCATGTCGGGCGCTCCTTATTTCCTACAATGCTATGCTCATAACCACAGATGGATTTTGCAAACTTTGCCGACAAATCCCGCGTTAAGGGATGAAAAACCCCTAAAAACAACAAACAGAGGCACATCATGCCCGTCACTCTGGACCGCACCGACAAGGCGTTGTTAAACGCCCTGCAAGGCAATGCCCGTCTCACCGTGGCCGAACTGGCCGACCGCGTGTCCCTGACCACCTCACCGTGCTGGCGTCGCGTACGTAACTTGGAAGAGAGCGGGGTGATCAGCGGTTACCAGGCGATTCTTTCGCCCAAGGCGCTGGGGTATGGGGTGACGGCGTTTGTCAGCATCATGATGGAGAGCCACACCCAGGACATCGCCCGGGCGTTCGAGCAGCGCTTGTTGGAGATTCCGGAAATCGTGGCGTGTCACAACGTGTCCGGGCGCTATGACTTTTTGCTCGAAGTAGTGGCCAAGGACCTGGAGTCGTTTGGCGAGTTTGCGCGGGAGGTGTTGCAGACGCTGCCGTGCGTCAAGGAGATCTATTCGAGTTTTTCCTATAAGTCGGTGCGGCCGTTGCGGGTGATTCCATTGCCGGGCTGACGCATTGGCTACCTGATCTTCTCCACAATTGGATATTTCTCGCGGCTGCGACGGTGACTAACCTAGCCACCAATCCCACCGTCCTGGAGTTCCACCATGCAAGCCCGTACCGATTTCTACACCGCATCCCCAGACGCCATGAAAGCCATGCTTGCCCTGGAAGCGGCGGTCGGCAAACTCTCCATCGAGTTGCCGTTGCTGGAGCTGATCCGCCTGCGCGTGTCGCAGATCAACGGCTGTGCCTTCTGCCTCGACATGCATACCGCCGATGCCCGCAAGGGCGGCGAGACCGAGCGGCGCCTGTACACCCTGTCGGCCTGGCGTGAAACGCCGTTCTTCACCCCGCGCGAACGTGCGGCGCTGGCCTGGGCCGAAAGCCTGACGCTGATCAGCCAGACCCACGCCCCGGATGAAGATTTCAATGCACTGGCGGCCGAGTTCAGCGCCCAGGAACAGATCGACCTGAGCGTCGCGATTGCCACCATCAACAGCTGGAACCGGTTGGCGGTGGGTTTTCGCAAGATGCCCAAGTAAGCCTCAGAAGTTGACCGACGCACTCAGCCGCGCCGTCAGAGGCGCGCCCTGGAACAGATAGTCATCGCCCATGTACTCGCCCGCGTCGCGCCAGTAGCGCTTGTCGAACAGGTTGTCGACGCTCAGGCGAAACACCGTTTCATAGCCGTCCACCTTGGTGGTGTAGCGGCTGCCGACGTTGACCACCGCGTAATCCCCCACCTCTACATTGCCGTTGCGGTTGGCGTATTTCTTGGCGCTGTATTGCACACCGCCCAGCACCGCCAACCCATTCACCCACGGCAACGCATAGTCGGCGTAGACACTGGCGCGCAGCTTCGGCACGTTGATCGCCTGATGCGCTTCGTATTCCGGCGTGCCGCTGCCGGTCACCCGCGCGCGAATGGCTGCCACGCTGCTGGAGATTTGCAGGCGCTCAGTGGCCCAGCCGTTGGCCGAGAGTTCCACGCCGGTGTTTTTCTGCTCGCCCTGCTGCACATAGGTGAAGTCGCCGGCAGCGTCGGGCTTGGCGTACTGATAGGCCTGGCGGGTCTGGAACACGGCGGCGGCGAAGCTGATGCGGCGCCAGTCGTATTTCACGCCGGCTTCGATTTGGCGGGAGGTGGTGGGGGCGAGGGTTTCATCGGCGTTGGTGGCGAACCACGGCGCCGTGCCGCCCAGGGACAGGCCCTTGCTGTAGCTGGTGTAGAGCGAGACGTTTTCAATCGGTTTGTAGATCAGCGACGCCTGGGGCAGGAACACGTATTGCTGGGTATGGCGGGTCTGGTTGCCAGTTTCGCCGTCGAAGGCCTTTTCATCCAGGCGCACCTCACGACCACCGAGGATGGTTTGCCATTGCTCGTTGAAGCGGATGCGGTCGGTGACGAACACGCCGTATTGGCGGCTGTCGAGGTTGCGGTGGCTGTCATTCAGCGGTTTGTCGGTGGGGGTGAATGTCGGCGTGTCTTCGTCGATGTTGCTGGTGCCAATGTACTCGTTGACCGGCTTGCGCTTGTCGACCACCCGGCGGAACGCACTGGTGCCGACGGTCAGCTCATGGCCGATACCTGCGGTGTCGAACAGCCCGGTCATGGCCGCCTGGACTTCATCGTCGCGGCGGGTGTCGTCGGGGCTGCGGTAGTCGTAGACGTCGTAGCTGCCCTCGGGGCTGAAGGTGTTTGGCACCTTGGCCGTGCAACTGGTCGAGCCGTAGCAGCCCCAGGCAAACGAACTGTAGTCGTCGATCACCACCTTGCTGCGCGCCGCGCTGACGCTGCCTTGCCACTGGTCGCTGAAGCGGTATTCAAACTTGCCGTTGAGGTTCAGCGAGTCGATGCCGACCTGCCTGGAACCGCTCTGATGGCCGAGCAGTTTTTTCGGCGAGGCGTCGTGGGGCAGTTCGGTGCCGCCGAGCAATTGATAACCCGGTACCGAACGTTGTTGCTTGTTCTGGTACTCGGCGTCGAGTTGCAGCACGGCGTCGGGGCTGATGTTCCAGTCGAAGGCCAGGGACACAAAGTCGCGCTGGCCATTGGCGTGCTCGACATAGGAGTTGAGGTCTTCGTGGGCCACGTTCGCGCGCAGGCCGAATTGCTGCTCAGTGCCAAACCAACCGCCGACATCGGTTGCGATATAGCCGCTGCCACGATCATCGGTGGAGACCGTGACCGAACGCACATCCTCCGGGCGCTTGGTCACGTAGTTGATCACGCCGCTGGGTTCGGAAATCCCGCTTTGCAGGCCCGCCAGGCCCTTGAGCACTTCGACCTGCTGCTTGTTTTCCAGGGCGACGTTTTGCTCGCCGGTGATGGTGCGCCCGTTGATCTTGTAGCTGCTGGCCGCGTTCAGCGAAAAGCCGCGCACCACAAAGTTTTCGTAGTAGCCAATCGGCGCATAGCTGTCGCCCACCGAGGCGTCGTTGCGCAGCACTTCACTGAGCAGGCGCGCTTGCTGGTCCTTGATCAGGGCGGCGTTGAGCACGGTGATCGAGGCTGGGGTGTCCAGCAGCGGTGTTTCGCTGAAGCCACCGACCGAGGCGGTATCGGCGCGATAACCGGCCTCATCCTGGCCCTGGACCTTCACCGCCGGCAGTTCGATCTCTGCCGCGAGGCTGTTGCCGATACCGCCGCTGAGCAGCAGGCCGAGGGCGAAACGGGAAGTGACGACGGGACGAAAACGCAAAACCATGGGGGCAAGGCCTTAAAGCGCAGGGCGGGGGGCGCATAAGCTAGGCATAACGGCGCGGTTTTACAAGTTATTGAGAATGGCCGCACAGACATCACAGAAGTCCGCTCACCATAAAAACCTGATGTCCTCAGGAGCGCTTGAGGGTCTCGCTTGGCAGCTCGTTGAACAGCGCACGGTAGCTGTGCGAGAACCGCCCCAAATGCCAGAACGACCAGTTCATCGCCACTTCAGCCACGGTGCGGTCGACTGCGGTCAGCAACTCCCGCCGTGCGCCATTCAAGCGGCGCAGCCTCATCCACTGCGCCGGGCTCATCCCGGTGTAGGTCTTGAAGCCTTGCTGCAGCTGGCGCAAGGACACGCCGGCGATCTGTGCCAGTTCCAGCAGGTTGACGGTTGCATCCGGCGCATCCGCCGCCCACTCACCGATGCGCGCCATCAACTGGCGTTCTTCACTGCGTCTTCGCAATGAGCTGCGATCCAGGCAGACACAGGCGTTGTCGAGGATGAACAGGCAGTCGTCAAGCAGTTGCCGGGTGAGGGAGACCGGGTCGGCGACTGTGGACAAGCGCGTCAGCGTGCCACTGAGCCAGCGGCTGAACAGCGCGTTCTGCTGGGAGGTCAGCGGGGCCATGAACAGGCCTTCCAGCTTCGTCACATCCAAGCCATGGCGCTGCACGAATTGCGGGCCGAACACCACCGCCACTTCGCGGTAGTTTTCCGGGGTGATCCAGGTATTGCGGCTTTCGCCATTGAGCAGGTACAGCGCGTTGTCACTGCCATCGAAACAGAACGCCAGCGAGCCCGGGGGGGCATTGAAATGCTGCTCGACGCGCGTATTCATGCACTCTTCGTACACCTGCACGCCCTGCAGATCGAGGTAGCGGATGCGCCCGGCAAAGTGCCCGGGGGACATCTGCTGGTACTGCTGCACCCAGCCAGGTGTTGCATTGCATTGGGCGGCCACATCACCAGTGGCGAAGGCCTGTACGCGCGAAGCGGTTGCCAGTGTCATGAAGAATCCGTGCGCACTCTATTGGTGCGTTGTGCTGCGTGCAAAGTGGATAGATGCCGTTCGAAGGCTGGCCCAAGATAGACCTCAATGCGTCTTGTGAACAAGCTTCTCCCGCTGGCCCTTGAATATCGCCTATTCGATTCCCAAGGAAGGCTCCAACCTGTGGTTCGAGCTGCTGGCGATTCCACCGACCCCGGCGACCATGCGCCTGATGACCGCGCCTGGAGCAAAGTGAAGGCCCATAAATGATCCAGTCCAACGACCACGCCCGCTCCTATTACCGGGCCACAGCCAATGCCATGCCTGAGCGGCCGAGCCTGGACGCCGACCTGAGTGCCGATGTGTGCGTAATCGGCGCCGGTTTTACTGGCATCAACACCGCCATCGAACTGGCTCAGCGCGGGCTCTCGGTGATTGTGCTGGAGGCCCGGCGCGTCGGTTGGGGCGCCAGCGGGCGCAATGGCGGGCAGTTGATCCGCGGGATCGGCCACGATGTGTCGGGGTTCGCCAAATACGTGGGGGAGGAGGGTGTGCATTACCTGCAGCGCGCGGGCATCGACTCGGTGGCGCTGGTGGGCGAGCGCATTCGTGAGCATGGCATCGACTGTGATCTGCGCTGGGGTTTCTGCGAGCTGGCCAACACCCCGGCGCAGTTCGCGGCGTTCAAGGCGGAGCAGGAGGGCCTTGGGCGATTGGGTTATACCCATGAAACCCGCCTGGTTGGGCCGCAGGATATGCCGCAGGTAGTGGGCTCGACCGTGTATGCCGGCGGCCTGGTGGACATGGGCTCCGGGCATTTGCACCCATTGAACCTGGTGCTGGGTGAAGCGCAGATGGCCGAGTCCCTCGGCGTGAAAATCTTCGAGCACACCGAAGTGCTGGAGCTGATCCACGGCGACACCGTGCACGTGCGCTGCGCCGCTGGCACGGTGCGCGCCGCCAGCCTGGTGCTGGCCTGCAATGCGCACCTCGAAGAGCTGGAACCGCGCTTGAGCGGGAAGGTGTTGCCGGCGGGCAGCTATATCATCGCCACCGAGCCGCTGTCGCAGGCGCTGGCCAACCAACTCATCCCGCAGAACCTGGCGCTGTGCGACCAGAAAGTCGGCCTGGATTACTACCGGATGTCGGCCGACCGTCGCCTGCTGTTCGGCGGTGCCTGCCATTATTCCGGGCGCGACCCGGCGGACATTGCCGCGTATATGCAGCCCAAGCTGCTCAAGGTGTTCCCGCAACTGGCTGACACCGCCGTCGCGTTTCAGTGGGGCGGCAAGATCGGCATCACCGCCAACCGTTTCCCTCAGGTCGGGCGGTTGCAGCAGTACCCGAATGTGTTCTACGCCCAAGGCTATTCCGGCCACGGGCTGAATGTGACCCACTGGTGCGCGCGACTGCTGGCCGAGGCGATTCATGCGGGTCACAGTCAGGGTCTGGATGTTTTCAGCCAGGTGCCGCATATGACCTTTCCCGGCGGCAAGGCGCTGCGTTCGCCGCTGCTGGCGTTGGGGATGTTGTGGTATCGACTGCGGGAATTGATGCATTGACCGGCTTTGCGTGGCAGGCTGAACGACGTTTTCCTACGACTTTTGGAGATTTACCGTGCCAACAGCATCTGCAGTGATTGAAATCCCGGTATCGGCCGACACGGTCTGGCAATGGGTAGGCGGCTTCAACAGCCTGCCGGACTGGTTGCCGCTGATCGCCAAGAGCGAACCGGGCGAAGGCGGCCGCTTGCGCCACCTGACCACCGCCGACGGTGGTTCGATCGTCGAGCGTTTGCAGACCTTTGATAACGTGGCGCGCACCTACAGCTACACCATTGAGGGGGCATCGCCATTTCCGGTGAAGGCCTACCTGGCGACGTTGCAGGTTGAGGCGTTGAGCGAATCGTCGGCGAAGGTGACATGGTCCGGTGTGTTTACGCCGTCGGCCGGCACTACGGATGCAGCGGTGGAAGAGCTGTTCGCTGGGTTGTACAAGGGAGGGGTTGAGGCGCTGCGGGCGAATTTCTGAGCTGAACAGGTCTATTAGGCACCGCAGGGCCAATGTGGGAGGGGGCTTGCCCCCGATGGCAGTTTTTCAGTTATTGATCAGGTGACTGACACACTGCTATCGGGGGCAAGCCCCCTCCCACATTTGGAACCCAGTCGCCTTAGGCTTCGGGCATCAGTTGCTGGCGGCACTCCAGCACCAGCCTCGCACCGCCTTGCTCGCTGGTGCCGACGTCCAACTTGAACCCGTGCAAATTGATAATCGCCGCCACAATCGACAAGCCCAAGCCGAACCCACCTTGCTGGTCGCTCTCATCCACGCGATAAAACCGCTGGAACACCGCTTTGCGTTCCGCCGCCGGTATGCCTGGCCCGGAGTCATGGACTTCGATGCGTGTGCTGCCGCCGTCGTTGACCCCGCGCAAAATCACTTCGCCGCCCGCCGGGGAGAACTTGATCGAGTTGCTCAGCAGGTTGGCCAGGGCTTCAAACAGCAACGCGCGGTCGCCGGTGATCCACGGCAGGGAGTCTGGCACTTGCAGTAAAAGCTGCAACTCGCCTTCTTCGGCCAGGGGCAGGTAGAAGTCGTGCAACTCGCGCAGCAATGGCAGCGGGTCCATCACCAGAAAGCCTGAGCGACGTTGGTGATCTTCCAGTTCCGAGATACGCAACAGCCCGCGAAAACGCGCCATCAGGGTGTCGGTTTCAGCAATGGCGTCGTCCAGTTGCAGCGCATGGGCCGACTCGGCTTCGGCCTGCTGCTTGATGCGGTACAACTGCGCCCGCAGACGGGTGAGCGGGGTGCGCAGGTCGTGGGCGATGTTGTCGCACACGCCCTTGACCTCGTTCATCAGCTTCTCGATGCGGTCGAGCATGGCGTTGACGATGGCCGCGAGCATGTCGAGCTCGTCACGCCGGTTGGACAGCGGCAAGCGATGGGTGAGGTCGCCGGCGACGATCGCTTCGGCACTGGCCTGGATCCCGCGAATCCGCCGCAGCGGACGTCGGCGCAGTAAATGCCAGCCAGCAGCGCCGGGGATGATCGTCAGTGACAGCGCCCACAGCAAGGCATGCCAGATGATCCGCGTCACACCAAACAACGAGCCATTGGCGCGCACCAGCACCAGCCAGCGGCCGTCGTCGGTGTGGGTGGCCACGGCGTCGCAGCTGTCCTTGGGCAGTTTGGGGTCGTCGGAGTCGACGCAGTTGGACAGGGCGTGGATCTTGCCGTCCAGCGGCAGGTCCGGCGGGATCGCACGGATCGGCCCGCTCAAAGGGCGAAATTGCTCGTCGAACAAGCCGTAGGCGTCCACGCCCTTCATGTCGAAGGTCATGCTGGTGGTCAACGCTTCCACCAGCTCTTCGCCGTCAAAGCGCTGGAACAGATGCTGGCGCTGCATCAGCGAATGGCGCGACAGGTCGCTCAGGTAACCGGACACTTCGTAATACAGCACCCCCATGAGGATGCAGCTCCAGGCTACGAACAGCGAGCTGTACAGCGCCAGCAAACGGCTGCTGGAAGAACGCCAGCCTTTAGAGGGGTTCAGCAATGACATAACCCGAACCTCGTACCGTGCGGATCAACGGCGTGAGGCCCGGTGGATCGATTTTCTTGCGCAGGCGACCGATGTGCACGTCGATCAGGTTGGTGCCCGGGTCGAAGTGATAGCCCCAGACTTCCTCGAAGATCATCATCCGCGACAGGATCTGCCCGGTGTTGCGCATCAGGAACTCCAGCAGTTTGTACTCGGTGGGCAACAGGCTCAGAGGCTGATCGGCGCGGCTGGCTTCGCGGCTGATCAGGTTGAGTTCGAGGTCGGCCACGCGCAGGGCGGTTTCGAATTCCTTGACCGTGCTTTTGCGCCGCAGCAGCACTTCGACGCGGGCGGCCATTTCATCGGAGGCGAATGGCTTGGTCAGGTAGTCATCACCGCCGGCGCGCAGGCCGCGCACGCGCTCGTCCACGTCGGAGAGGGCGCTGATCATCAGGATCGGCGTCGACACCCCGATGGTGCGCAAGGTGGTGACGATGGCCAGCCCATCCAGTTCGGGCAGCATGCGGTCGAGGGTGATCAGATCGTAATCACCACTCACGGCGCGGACCAGGCCTTCGCGGCCGTTGTCCACCCAGTCTACGTCCAGTCCATGGCTACTCAGCTCGGCGACGATCTCGCGGGCCGTTACGGCGTCATCCTCGATGGTCAAAATGCGGGTCATAGGATTACCTGGTGAGCGATTCACACTAGAAGTGGGGGCATTTTGCCAAGAAATGGCTGAACGCTTCCTAAATAAAACTTCATGTTGGCAAAACCGATACTTTTCCAGGGGAATGCATAACGCACGCCTTCCTGCCGCCGCTCTTGCAACTTGCATGGCTTGAGTAAGTTCAACTTATTTAAATTATTGAAATATATAGGTATTTATTTTTATGCCGACTGGCATGGTGCCTGCACTGTCCCTTTTGAGACTTGTAACACTATTTTTCCTGCCGGGAGCACAACAACAATGATCACATCATCATCCACGCTGCAAGCGTCGAGCACGCACTCCGGGGTTTCCTGGGGAGCGATCTTTGCCGGGGCCGCTGCGGCGGCTGCACTGTCGTTGATCCTGGTACTGCTGGGTTTCGGCCTGGGTTTTTCGGCGGTGTCGCCGTGGGCCGATAGCGGTATCAGCGCCAAGGGGCTTGGCATTTCCACTATTGTCTGGCTGGCGTTTACCCAGATCGTCGCATCCGGGTTGGGCGGTTATATCGCCGGACGCTTGCGAGTGAAGTGGTCCGGAATGCATGGCGACGAGGTGTACTTTCGTGACACGGCCCATGGCTTCCTGGCCTGGGCGGTCGCGACGTTGATTACCGCAGTGCTGGTGGTCGGCTCGGTCAGCAGTGTCGTGAGCGGTGGTGTGAAAGCCGGCGCCAGTGTCGCAGCGGGCGCCGCCAGCGGAATCACCCAAGCAGCGGGCAGTGCGGCCAAAGGCGTCAACGGCGGCGACTTCGACTATTACGTCGACAGCCTGTTCCGTGACGACCGCCCGGTTGCCGTCAGCGATGACGCGGCCCACGGCGTGGTAGCGCGCATCTTCACTCGCACCCTGAGCAACGATGGCCAACTGGCCGCTGAAGACCGTGCCTACCTGGCGCAGTTGATCAGCCAGCGCACCAACCTCAGCCAGGCCGAGGCCGAAGCGCGCATCGACAAGGTCTATGGCGATGCCCGTAAAGCTGTCGAAGACGCCAAGCTCAAAGCCAGGCAGGCCGCTGACACGGCCGCCAAAGTGGCTGCCTACACGTCGCTGTGGACGTTTGTTGCCCTGTTGATCGGTGCGTTCTTTGCCAGCTTCGCTGCGACCTTTGGTGGTCGTCGTCGCGATGCGGTGGTGTACGTCGAAACCGAAAACTACGTTCGTTAATTCAAGGAGAACACCATGCGCTCATTACTTCTGTGGTTCCTCGGCGTGCCAATTCCGGTGATCATCCTGATCGCAATTTTCATGCACTGATGCCGGTCCAGTGTGGGAGGGGGCAAGCCCCCTCCCACATTTGGTCTGCAGTGTCAGGAAGTCAGTCGTCGAACCCGACCTGCTCGTGAATCTCATCCACCTTTAATTCCAACCGATACGCCACCGCGATAAACAGCGCCTGGCACAGGCACAAGGTGGCGCTCAGCGAGCGGAAAGCAAACGACGAACCTTCATTCACCAACAACACCGCGTTCGCCCGCTTGGCCAGGGGCGACAGGTTGCTGTCGGTGATGATCAGGGTCTTGGCCTGATGGTGCTGGGCGATGCGCAGGCAGTGTTGGGTCTCCTTGCCATACGGCGTGAAGCTGATGGCGATCACCAGGTCATTGGCGCGTACGCTGCGCATCTGCTCGCGGTAGCTGCCGCCCAGGCCGGAAATCAAATGGATGCGCTTGTTGGTGTGCTGCAGGTTGTAGACCAGGTAGTCGGCCACCGCGAACGAACGGCGCACACCCACCACGTAGATATTGTCGGCGTTGACCACCAGGTCCACGGCCTTGTCGAACGCAACGTCATCCAGTTCCAGCCCCAGACGCTCGATGCCCGATAGCGTGGCGTTCACGCATTCGCGCGCCAGGTCGCCGCCGCTGGCCTTCTGCGACTTGTTGGCAATCATGCTGCGAATGCGCTGCTGGTAGTTCTGTACCGGCGTGGTCTTGTGGGTGTAGGCCTCGCGAAACAGCGCCTGCATCTCACTGAAACCACTGAAGCCGAAACGCTGGGAGAACCGCACAATGGCCGACGGATGCACTTCGCATTCACGGGCAATGTCGCTGATGCGGTCGACCATGATCCGGTCGCTCTGCTGGCTCATGTAGCTGGCGATGCGCTTGAGCTGGCGCGGCAGGCTTTCGTATTCGTCGGTGATCAGCTGCAACAGGCGTTCGGCATTGACCGGAGTGCTGGCGAGTGGGGCTTCCAGGGTGATCTCGGGATCGGTGCGGGACATGGGCAATCCTTCTGGCGTGTTCGTCTGATGCGCTGATGGGTGGCGCAAGTCTACAGGGTAGGCGCAAAAAAATACCCCGGCATCACGGCGCCCGTGGGCTGCTGAAACGATGCACGCGGGCTGGGGTGCCATTATGCTGGCTTATTGGAAAAATTATTCCACTAAAAATAATTTTGGAATAAATATTGATTGCGGCCGCCGGACGTTCTAGTCTGCTCTCACCAAGAGCGTGTGCCGTCACCACGGCGGCACCACGCAGGCTGATAAAAATAACAGGAGCCAGCATGGGCCAGACTCGTTTTGCCAGTGGGCGTCAATTGGATCTGATTTGCCTCGGGCGCCTGGGCGTCGACCTCTACGCACAGCAAGTAGGTGCGCGGCTTGAGGACGTGTCCAGCTTCGCCAAGTACCTCGGCGGTTCCTCCGCCAACATCGCCTTCGGCACTGCCCGGCTGGGCCTCAAGTCGGCGATGCTGAGCCGCGTGGGGGACGACCATATGGGTCGCTTCCTGGTGGAATCCCTGGCCCGCGAAGGCTGTGATGTCAGCGGCATCAAGGTCGACCCGGAACGGCTCACCGCCCTGGTGCTGCTGGGCCTCAAGGACCGCGAAACCTTCCCGTTGGTGTTCTACCGCGAAAACTGCGCCGACATGGCCCTGCGCGCCGAAGACATCAGCGAAGCCTTTATTGCCTCCAGCAAGGCGCTGCTGATCACCGGCACGCATTTCTCCACCGATGGCGTGTACAAGGCCAGCATCCAGGCGCTGGACTACGCGGCCAAGCACAACGTCAAGCGCGTGCTGGATATCGACTACCGCCCGGTGCTGTGGGGCCTGGCGGGCAAGGCGGATGGCGAGACGCGGTTTGTCGCCGACCAGAATGTCAGCCAGCATGTGCAGAAAATCCTGCCGCGTTTCGACCTGATCGTCGGCACCGAGGAAGAATTCCTGATCGCCGGTGGCAGTGAAGACCTGCTCACCGCACTGCGCACCGTGCGCGAACTCACGCCCGCCACCTTGGTGGTCAAGCTCGGCCCGCAGGGTTGCACGGTGATTCACGGTGCGATTCCTGCGCGCCTGGAAGACGGCGCGATCTACCCCGGCGTGCGCGTCGAAGTGCTCAATGTGCTGGGCGCCGGCGATGCGTTTATGTCGGGCTTTCTCAGCGGCTGGATCAACGACGCCAGCGATGAACGTTGCAGCCAACTGGCCAATGCCTGTGGCGGCCTGGTGGTCTCGCGCCACGCCTGCGCCCCGGCCATGCCGACGCCGGCCGAGTTGGATTACCTGTTCAACAGCCCGGTGCCGATCACCCGGCCGGACCAGGACGTGACCCTGCAACGCCTGCACCGCGTCAGCGTGCCGCGCAAGCAATGGAAGCAATTGTTCATCTTTGCCTTCGACCACCGCTGGCAATTGGTCGACCTGGCGCAGCGCGGCGGCCAGGATCCGGCGCGTATCAGCGACATCAAGCAACTGTTTATCCAGGCCATCGAACGGGTGGAAAAAAAGCTCGCCGAGCAGGGCGTTGCCGCCGATGTGGGCCTGTTGGCCGACCAGCGCTTCGGCCAGGACGCGCTCAACGCCGCCAGCGGTCGCGGCTGGTGGATCGCGCGCCCGGTGGAAGTGCAGAACTCGCGGCCCCTGGCCTTCGAACATGGGCGTTCGATTGGCAGCAACCTGATCGCCTGGCCCCAGGAACAGATCATCAAGTGCCTGGTGCAATTCCACCCGGATGACGAACCCTTGTTGCGCCTGGAACAGGAAGCCCAACTCAAGGCCGTGTATGACGCGTCCCTGGTCAGCGGCCATGAACTGCTGCTGGAAGTCATCCCGCCCAAGGATCACCCGTCCACCTACCCGGACGCGCTCTATCGCAGCCTCAAGCGCCTGTACAACCTGGGCATCTACCCGGCGTGGTGGAAGATCGAAGCGCAGTCGGCCGAGGACTGGAAAAAGCTCGATGCGCTGATCCAGGAGCGCGACCCGTACTGCCGTGGCGTGGTGTTGCTGGGCCTGAATGCCTCGGCACAGTTTCTCGCAGACGGCTTCCAGCAAGCACGCCTGAGCACCACCTGCCGTGGGTTTGCCGTGGGTCGCACAATTTTCCAGGAGCCGAGCAAGGCGTGGATGGCGGGGGAGATTGATGATGAAACCCTGATCCAGCAGGTACAGGCGACGTTCGAGCAACTGATCAATGCCTGGCGCAGTGCCCGAACCTGAACCCAGTTCTAATTTGAAAGGCAATCCAATGTGGGAGGGGCAAGCCCCTTCCCACATAAAGCAGATCTCAGTGATACCTGAAAATAATAAAGGTGCAGCCATGCCCGCAATCCGAATTGGCATCAACCCGATCTCCTGGAGCAACGACGACCTGCCAGCCCTGGGCGGTGAAACGCCGCTGAGCACCGCCTTGAGCGAGGGCAAGGAAATCGGCTACGAAGGTTTCGAACTCAACGGTAAATTCCCCAAGGACGCCAAGGGCGTCGGCGATGTACTGCGCCCTTATGACCTGGCGCTGGTCTCCGGCTGGTATTCCAGCCGCCTGGCCCGCCGCTCGGTGGCCGAAGAAATCGAAGCCATCACCGCTCACGTCGAATTACTGAAACAGAATGGCGCCAACGTGCTGGTTTACGGTGAGGTGGCCGATTCGATCCAGGGCTCGCGCATTCGCCTGATCGAACGCCCGCGTTTCCATAGCGAGCAGGCCTGGCAGGCGTACGCCGACAAGCTCACCGAGTTGGCGCGCTTCACCCTGTCCCAAGGCGTACGTCTTGCCTATCACCATCATATGGGCGCCTACGTCGAATCCCCGGAAGACATCGACCAGTTGATGAAAAGAACCGGCCCGGAAGTCGGCCTGCTGTTTGATTCGGGTCACTGCTATATGGGCGGCGGCGAACCGCTGGAGGTGCTGCGCAAGCACATCGACCGCGTCTGCCACGTGCATTTCAAGGACGTGCGCAAACCGGTGGTGCAACTGGCGCGCAACCAGATGTGGAGCTTCCCGGACTGCATCGTCAACGGCACGTTTACCGTGCCCGGCGATGGCGATATCGACTTTGCCGAGTTGCTCGATGTGCTGCTCGCGGCGAAATACGAGGGTTGGCTGGTGGTGGAAGCCGAGCAGGATCCGGCAGTGGCGCCCAGCTATATCTACGCGAAAAAGGGTTATGACACCCTGCGCGCTCTGCTCACAGAGAGGGCCCAGTGATGAGCCTGTTGGTCAAAAGCAGCAAACGCGGGCAAACCATGGTTGCCCTGGAAGAGGGCCGACTGGAATACGTCGGGTTCAAAGCCTACCGCCTGAGCCTGGGCGAAACCCTGCCGGTCAGCGCTGGTGATAAAGAGCTGTGCCTGGTGCTGCTCAGCGGTCGGGTGAACATCGAAGGCGAGGGCTTCAACTGGCAGAACCTCGGCGATCGCCAGTCGGTGTTCGAGGACAAGTCCCCGTTCGCCGCCTACCTGCCGCCGGGCGCCGACGCCCAGGTGACCGCCTTGAGCGACGTGCAGATTGCCGTCTGCGCCGCCCCAGGTGCCGGCGGTTACGAACCACGCCTGATCCGCCCCGAAGACTGCAAGCGCAGCGTGCGTGGCAAAGGTGCCAACACGCGCTATGTGTGCGACATCCTGCCCGACACTTCGCCGGCTCATTCGCTGCTGGTGGTGGAAGTGCGCACGCCGTCGGGGCATTCGTCGAGTTACCCGCCGCACAAGCACGACACCGACGACCTGCCGCACCAGAGCTTCCTGGAAGAAACCTACTACCACCAGATCAACCCGCCCCAGGGTTTTGTGTTCCAGCGGGTCTATACCGACGACCGCAGCATTGACCAGGCCATGGCCGTGGAAAACAGCGACCTGGTGGTGGTGCCCAAGGGCTATCACCCGGTCAGCGTGCCGTACGGCTACGAATCTTATTACCTGAACGTGATGGCGGGGCCCAAGCGCGCCTGGCATTTCCACAACGACCCGCAGCACAGTTGGCTGCTGGACCTTTAAGCGGTTTTGGACGGAGAACAACAATGAAGTCGCCTCTACGCTTTGCCCTGAACCGCATGGTCGCACCCAACCTGTCCCTGCCGGATTTCATCCAGTTGGCGGCCGCGCTCAAGTGCGATGCCATCGAAATTCGCAATGACCTGAAAAACCGTGAAATCGAGTACGGCACCCCGGCCAGCCGCGTGCGTGAGTTGTGCGCGGTGCAGGGCATTACCGTGCTGTCGATCAACGCGCTGTACCCCTTTGATGTGTGGAACGACGAGCGCCGCGCCCAGGCGATCAAACTCGCCACCTACGCCCGTGAATGCGGCGCCCAAGGGCTGGTGATGTGCCCGCTCAATGAGCCCGGCGACACGCGCAACGATGCCCAGCGCGCCGCCGGTTTGCGCACCGCGTTGAGCGAGTTGGCGCCGATCCTGCGCGAGTACGGGATTCTCGGTTTCGTCGAACCCCTGGGCTTCGAAGAATCCGCCCTGCGCCGCAAGCGTGTGGCGGTGGATGCGATCAAGTCCATCGGCGGCCTGGATGTGTTCCGTGTGGTGCACGACACCTTCCACCATCACCTGGCCAATGAGCACGAGTTCTTCCCGGAGCTGACCGGCCTGGTGCATATCTCCGGTGTGGAAGATGCCGACGCGCCGCTCAACTCGATTCGCGACGGCCACCGTGTGCTGGTGGGTGAGGGCGACATCCTCGGCAATGCCGCGCAGATCGACACCTTGCTCAGCACCGGTTACAGCGGCTACCTGTCGTTCGAGCCGTTTGCGACCAGCGTGCATGAGTTGGCGGATATCCAGCACGCGTTGGGGGCAAGCATTGCCCACCTGCAAAATCGTTAAGGGGCGCGACATGACCACCACCCGACTGACCATGGCCCAGGCCCTGGTGAAGTTCCTGGATAACCAATACATCGAAGTCGATGGCGTGCAGAGCAAATTTGTCGCCGGCGTTTTCACCATTTTCGGTCACGGCAATGTGCTGGGCCTGGGCCAGGCGCTGGAGCAGGACAGCGGCGACCTGGTGGTGCATCAGGGCCGCAACGAGCAGGGCATGGCCCACGCCGCCATCGGGTTTGCCAAGCAGCATCTGCGCCGCAAGATCTATGCGTGCACCGCCTCCGTCGGGCCCGGCGCCGCCAATATGTTGACCGCAGCGGCGACCGCCACGGCCAACCGTATTCCGTTGCTGCTGCTGCCCGGCGACGTGTACGCCAGCCGTCAGCCGGACCCGGTGCTGCAACAGATCGAGCAGTTCCATGACCTGAGCATCAGCACCAACGATGCATTCCGTTCGGTGAGCAAATACTGGGACCGTATCAACCGTCCCGAGCAACTGATGACCGCTGCGATCCATGCGATGCGCGTGCTCACCGACCCTGCGGAAACCGGCGCCGTGACCCTGGCGCTGCCTCAGGACGTGCAGGCCGAAGCCTGGGACTATCCCGACTATTTCCTGCAAAAACGTGTGCACCGACTCGACCGTCGTCCGGCCACTGCCGCGATGATCGGCGATGCATTGGCCGCTTTCCGGGACAAGCGCAAACCGTTGATCATCTGCGGCGGCGGCGTGAAGTACTCCGGCGCGAATGCGGCGTTGCAGGCGTTTGCCGAGCGTTTTGATATTCCGTTCGCGGAAACCCAGGCGGGCAAGAGCGCGGTGGTCTCCAGCCATCCGCTGAATGTCGGCGGCATCGGCGAAACCGGCTGCCTGGCGGCCAACCTGCTGGCGCCCGAGGCGGACCTGATCATTGGTATCGGCACCCGTTACACCGACTTCACCACCTCGTCGAAATCGCTGTTCAAGCATGGCGAGGTGAGGTTCCTCAACCTCAATATCAGCCCCGCCGACGCCTTGAAGCTGGACGGCGTGCAGGTGTTGGCCGATGCCAAGCTGGCCCTGGAAGCGCTGGCCGATGCCCTCGGCGATTACCGCTCTGGCTGGGGCGGGCAGGTTGCCGAGGCCAAGGCGCAGTTGGACGCCGAAGTGGACCGTGTGCACCAAGTGGAATACGAAGGTGACGGCTTCGTCCCCGAGGTCGACGACCACCTGGACCGCGCCGTACTGCGTGAATTTATCGAGTTGACCGGCTCCTGCCTGACCCAAAGCCGCGTGCTTGGCGTGCTCAACGAAACCCTGGCCGACGACGCGATCATCGTTGCCGCCGCCGGCAGCCTGCCGGGCGATTTGCAACGCGCCTGGCGCAGCAAGGGCGTGAATACCTACCACGTCGAATACGGCTACTCGTGCATGGGCTACGAGATCAACGCGGCCCTCGGCGTGAAGCTGGCCGAGCCGACCAAAGAGGTCTACGCGCTGGTCGGCGATGGCTCCTACATGATGCTGCATTCGGAGCTGGCCACCTCGATCCAGGAGCGGCGCAAGATCAACGTGGTGCTGCTGGACAACATGGCCTTCGGTTGCATCAACAACTTGCAGATTGGCAATGGCATGGACAGTTTCGGCACCGAGTTCCGCTACCGCAACCCCGAGAGCGGCAAGCTCGACGGCGGGTTGGTGCCGGTGGATTTCGCCATGAGTGCGGCGGCCTATGGCTGCAAGACCTACAAGGTCAGCACCGTGGAACAGCTTGAAGCGGCCCTGGCCGATGCGCGTACGCAAACCGTGTCGACCCTGATCGACATCAAAGTGCTGCCCAAGACCATGATCCACGGCTATCTGTCGTGGTGGCGGGTGGGGGTGGCGCAGGTGTCCACCAGCGAACGCACGAATGCCGCAGCGAAAAAACTCAATGAACACCTGGCGAAGGCCCGGCAGTACTAATAACAAGAGGAGTGTTTGTATGTCGTTGAAGCTTGGAGTGATCGGTACCGGTGCCATCGGCCGTGACCATATTCGTCGTTGCAGCCAGACCCTGCTTAACAGCCAGGTGGTGGCGGTCACCGATATCAACCTTGAGCAAGCCGCCAAGGTGGTTGCCGATTTGAAGCTGGACGCCGAGGTGTATCCGGACGGCCATGCGCTGATCAACTCGCCGCAGGTCGAGGCCGTTCTCGTGACTTCCTGGGGCCCGAGCCACGAAGAATTCGTGCTCGCCGCCATTGCCGCCGGCAAGCCGGTGTTCTGTGAAAAGCCCCTGGCGGTGACTGCCGAAGGCTGCCGCAAGATCGTCGAGGCCGAAGTCGCCCACGGCAAGCGCCTGGTGCAAGTGGGTTTCATGCGCCCGTACGACGAAGGCTATCGCGCCCTCAAGGCAGTGATCGACAGCGGCCAGATCGGCGAGCCGTTGATGCTGCACTGCGCGCACCGCAACCCGACGGTGGGCGAGAACTACAAGACCGACATGGCGATCACCGACACGCTGATCCACGAGCTGGACGTGCTGCGCTGGTTGCTCAATGACGACTACGTTTCCGTGCAAGTGGTGTTCCCGCGCAAAACCAGCAAGGCCCTGGCCCATCTGCGTGACCCGCAGATCGTGCTGCTGGAAACCGCCAAGGGCACGCGCATCGACGTGGAAGTGTTTGTGAACTGCCAGTACGGCTATGACATCCAGTGCGAAGTGGTAGGGGAGACCGGCATCGCCAAACTGCCGGAGCCTTCACAAGTGCAGATGCGCAGCGGCGCCAAGCTGTCGAACGCGATTCTGATGGACTGGAAGGATCGGTTTATCGGCGCCTATGACGTTGAGTTGCAGGCCTTTATCGACAGCGTGCGCGCCGGGCAAGTCGGCGGGCCGTCGGCGTGGGATGGGTTTGCAGCGGCAGTAGCGGCAGATGCGTGCATCCAGGCGCAGAGCAGCGAGCAGATCGTCAAGGTGAGCTTGCCGGATCGTCCGCACTTCTACGGCTGACACTCGGTCGAGGTTGGAGGGGGCATGGGTATCTACACAATTCTCAAAGGCTTACACATAACACTGTGGTGAGCGGGCTTGCCCGCTCACCACAACAGCCCATTGCCATAGATTCAACATCCACTCGAAGTTGTGTAGATACCTATGCTCATCGGGGGCAAGCCCCCTCCCACATTTGATTGGGTTTGCACTTTAAAGAAGGAGTGAATCATGCGAATCGGACTAGTCGGCTACGGCCATGGAGGGCGCTTTTTTCATGCGCCGCTGATTGCCACATTGCCCGGCGCCACGTTCGTTGGCGTCGTCACCCGTTCTCCTGAGCGGCGCCTACAGTTGAATACCGACCACCCAGGCGTCCAGGCTTTCAACTCCATCGGCCAGATTGTCGAAGCCGGTGTCGACGCGCTGGTCATCTCCACCACCCTCAAAGGCCGCCCGGCCCTGGTGCTGGAGGCCATTGAACACGGCGTCGCGGTGGTCAGCGACAAACCCTTTGCCGCCAACGCCGAACAGGCCCAGGCGCTGATCACGGCCGCCGAGCGCCATGAGGTGCTGCTGAGCGTTTACCAGAACCGCCGCTGGGACTCGGACTACCTGACCTTGCGCAAACTGATCGACGCCGGCGCCCTTGGCACCATCACCCGTTTCGAATCCCGCGTGGAACGCTACAGCCCCCAAGCGGTGGGCAATGCCAGTGGCGGCGGTTGGCTGCGTGATTTGGGCAGCCATTTGGTGGACCAGGCGCTGCAACTGTTCGGCCCGGTGGAGCGGGTGTTTGCGCAATTGCACTACACCGCCGAACACCCCAGCGTCGACCACGGTTTTTTTGTCTCCCTGACCCACGCCAACGGGGTGATTTCCCACCTCTGGGGCAACGCCCTGCAAAACAGCCAGGCCCCGCGTTTTCGCGTCAGTGGCAGTTTGGGTTGTTACACGGTGGACGGCCTCGATGGCCAGGAAGAAGCGCTGATGGCCGGCAAATCGCCGAAAACCGAAGGCGAGCACTGGGGCGCCGAGGAGCACCGACGCTGGGGTTGGTTCGAGCAAGGGGATGAGCGTGAACGGGTGCCATCGGAAAAGGGCTGCTGGACGCAGTTCTATCGTCAATTGCAAGCCGCCGTGCAAGGGCAGGGACCTTTACCGGTAGACGCCTATGAGGCGCTGGAAACCACCCGTATATTGGACGCCGCACGCCTGAGCGCCGAGCGCCAGCAGGTGGTTTCAACAAAAATAGAATAAAATTCTAAAACAGGTTGATATGGAAATTATTTTCCAATAAAGTCTTTTCCAGGTTGCATAAAGTACGTCTTGGGCTCGACCCCGGCGACTCAACAAAAACAAGATCAAAAACAACCAGGTACCGTCAGATGAAAATCTTCAACGCTGTACTGCGAGTTTTACGCCCTGCTCACACGCCACGCGGTCTGCCCCGCGCCCGGCCGTTCTACTTCTCCTTCCTTAATGTGCTGTGCGTCGAAAACAAAGGCGCGCTGGTCTGCTGCATTCCTGGCGCACCGGTCGTACGACTGCCCGCCGAGCTCTGATAAACGCAACGTCCAAAAAACCAACAAGAAAGTGGAGACAGACCGTTCATGAAGACCCCGATCCGTTTTACCGCGCTGGCCCTGTCCATGCTGCTCGCCAGCGGTGTTGCCTCGGCTGCTGATCTGAAGATAGGCGTGAGCATGTCCGCCTTCGATGACACCTTCCTCACCTACCTGCGCGAAGACATGGACAAGCAAGCCAAGTCCTACCCTAAAGGTGATGGCGTGCAGCTGCAGTTCGAAGACGCCCGCGCCGACGTGGTGAAGCAACTGAGCCAGGTCGAGAACTTTATCAGCCAGAAGGTCGACGCCATCATCGTCAACCCGGTGGACACTGCCTCTACGGCGAACATCATCAAGGCCGCTACCACCGCAAAAATTCCGCTGGTGTTCGTCAACCGCCGCCCCGACAGCCCAACGTTGGCGCCAGGCGTCGCGGCAGTGGTGTCCGATGACGTCGAGGCCGGCAAACTGCAAATGCAATACATCGCCGAAAAACTCGGCGGCAAGGGCAACGTCGTGATCCTGTTGGGTGACCTGGCGAACAACTCCACCACCAACCGCACCAAGGGCGTGAAGGAAGTCCTGACCAAGTACCCAGGCATCAAGATCGAGCAGGAACAGACCGGCATCTGGTTGCGTGACAGGGGCATGACCCTGGTCAACGACTGGTTGACTCAAGGCCGCGATTTCGACGCGGTGCTGGCCAACAACGATGAAATGGCGATTGGCGCGTCCATGGCGCTGAAATCGGCAGGCAAGAAAGGCGTGCTGATCGCAGGTGTCGACGGCACGCCGGACGGCCTCAACGCGATCACCAAGGGCGACATGACCGTGTCGGCCTTCCAGGATGCCAAGGGCCAGGCGGACAAATCGGTGGAGACGGCGCGCAAGATGGCCAAGAACGAACCCATCGAGCAGAACGTGGTGATCCCGTTCCAGTTGATCACCCCGGACAACGTCAAAGACTTCAAGTAGCCCTGACATAACAACAATAAACCGGCAGGGCGGTCGTGCCCGCCCTGCTGATGGAGTACCTCCCTATGCTCGCTCAAGCCGCTGTCTCGCAGCCCCCCGGTCTCCAGCCGCTGGCGCTGGAAGAACCCTACCTGCTGGAAATCGTCAACATCAGCAAAGGCTTTCCCGGCGTCGTGGCCCTGGCCGACGTGCAACTGCGTGTACGCCCTGGCACCGTACTGGCGCTGATGGGCGAGAACGGTGCAGGTAAGTCGACCTTGATGAAAATCATCGCCGGCATCTATCAGCCCGACGCCGGTGAAATCCGCCTGCGCGGCAAGCCCATCGTATTTGAAACGCCCCTGGCGGCCCAGAAGGCCGGGATCGCGATGATCCACCAGGAACTCAACCTGATGCCGCACATGAGCATCGCCGAGAACATCTGGATCGGCCGCGAGCAGCTCAACAGCCTGCACATGGTCAACCACCGCGAAATGCACCGCTGCACCGCCGAGTTGCTGGCGCGCCTGCGCATCAACCTCGACCCGGAAGAACACGTCGGCAACCTGAGCATCGCCGAGCGGCAGATGGTCGAGATTGCCAAGGCGGTGTCTTACGACTCCGACATCCTGATCATGGACGAACCGACGTCGGCCATTACCGAGAAGGAAGTGGCCCACCT
Organism: Pseudomonas arvensis; assembly: GCF_056688935.1. Classification (NCBI taxonomy): domain Bacteria; kingdom Pseudomonadati; phylum Pseudomonadota; class Gammaproteobacteria; order Pseudomonadales; family Pseudomonadaceae; genus Pseudomonas; species Pseudomonas arvensis. Next base: position 2,527,423 of record NZ_CP162038.1, read on the forward strand.
GTTTTCGATCATTGCCGACCTCAAGTCACAGGGCAAAGGCATCGTCTACATCACCCATAAAATGAACGAAGTGTTTGCGATCGCCGATGAAGTGGCGGTGTTCCGTGACGGCCATTACATCGGCCTGCAACGTGCCGACAGCATGAACAGCGACAGCCTGATCTCGATGATGGTCGGGCGTGAGCTGAGCCAGTTGTTCCCGGTACGCGAAACGCCTATCGGCGAGCTGCTGATGTCGGTGCGCGACCTGACCCTGGACGGCGTGTTCAAGGACGTCTCCTTCGATCTGCATGCCGGCGAGATCCTCGGTATTGCCGGGCTGATGGGCTCTGGCCGCACCAACGTGGCGGAAACCATCTTTGGCATCACCCCCAGCAGCAGCGGCCAGATCACCCTGGACGGCGCACCGGTACGCATTACCGACCCGCACATGGCCATCGAGAAAGGCTTCGCGCTGCTGACCGAGGACCGCAAGCTCAGTGGGCTGTTCCCGTGCCTGTCGGTGCTGGAAAACATGGAGATGGCCGTTCTGCCGCATTATTCGGGCAACGGTTTTATCCAGCAGAAAGCCCTGCGCGCCTTGTGTGAGGAGATGTGCAAGAAGCTGCGGGTGAAGACCCCTTCGCTTGAGCAGTGCATCGACACCTTGTCCGGCGGCAACCAGCAGAAAGCCTTGCTCGCCCGTTGGCTGATGACCAATCCACGCTTGCTGATCCTGGATGAGCCGACTCGCGGTATCGACGTCGGCGCCAAGGCCGAGATCTATCGCTTGATCTCGTTCCTGGCCAGCGAAGGCATGGCGGTGATCATGATTTCCTCGGAGCTGCCTGAAGTGCTGGGCATGAGCGACCGGGTGATGGTGATGCACGAAGGTGAACTGATGGGCACCCTGGACCGTGCGGATGCGACCCAGGAAAAAGTCATGCAGTTGGCCTCCGGTATGTCCGTGGTCCACTGAAGAATTGCACAGAATAAGAAGGTGATTGGCTATGAACGCAATAACAGACAACAAGCCTGCCACGGCACCGGTCAAGCACCGGCGTCGACTGCCCACCGAGCTGAGCATCTTCCTGGTGCTGATCGGCATCGGCCTGGTGTTTGAGTTGTTCGGCTGGATCGTCCGGGACCAGAGCTTTTTGATGAACTCCCAGCGCCTGGTGCTGATGATCCTGCAGGTGTCGATCATCGGCCTGCTGGCCATCGGGGTGACCCAGGTAATCATTACCACGGGGATTGATTTGTCGTCCGGGTCGGTTTTGGCGCTGTCGGCGATGATCGCCGCCAGTTTGGCGCAGACCTCCGACTTTTCCCGAGCCGTGTTCCCAAGCCTGACCGATTTGCCGGTGTGGATCCCGGTAGCGATGGGGCTGGGTGTGGGACTGCTGGCGGGGGCGATCAACGGCAGCATCATTGCTGTCACCGGTATCCCGCCGTTTATCGCCACACTGGGCATGATGGTGTCGGCCCGTGGCCTGGCGCGTTACTACACTGAAGGCCAGCCGGTGAGCATGCTTTCGGACTCGTACACGGCCATCGGTCATGGCGCGATGCCGGTGATCATCTTCCTGGTGGTGGCGGTGATCTTCCATATCGCCCTGCGCTACACCAAGTACGGCAAGTACACCTACGCCATCGGCGGCAACATGCAGGCGGCGCGGACCTCGGGGATCAACGTCAAGCGCCACCTGATCATCGTCTACAGCATCGCGGGCCTGCTGGCTGGCCTGGCCGGTGTGGTGGCCTCGGCACGCGCTGCCACCGGGCAGGCGGGCATGGGCATGTCCTATGAGCTGGACGCGATTGCTGCGGCGGTCATCGGCGGCACCAGCCTGGCGGGCGGGGTAGGGCGCATCACCGGCACGGTGATCGGCGCGCTGATCCTCGGAGTGATGGCCAGCGGGTTTACGTTTGTGGGGGTGGATGCGTATATCCAGGACATCATCAAGGGCTTGATCATTGTGGTGGCGGTGGTCATCGACCAATACCGCAACAAGCGCAAACTCAAGCGCTGACGCAGTACAAAATGTGGGAGGGGGGCTTGCCCCCGATAGCGGAGTGTCGGCCAGCAGATTTATTTACTGACCCACCGCTATCGGGAGCAAGCCCCTACCACATTTGAAAATCACCAGGCAGATCTAACCGTTTGTCTTCTATATAGCTCCACAAACTTGAATTTCTTGCTATAAACGCACTCCGATAACCGTTCGCCAAGCCCGTTCTGGTGCCTTTTGGGGTTGTATCGGTAAAAATGCCTGTCTTTTCAGTTGCTGCGCCCTCAAGTCGGCCTTAGACTGCCGCCCCTCGTAAATTGAGTGCCGGGTGGCGCTTGGAATGGATGGCGCCCTTCCGAGACCTGCAGAGGTCGGCCGGAACGCTCCCTTATTCGCCTTAATGCACGTATTTTTTATAGAGAAATCAATGACAAAGGAAAAGTTGCTGGCCATGCCGGCGGATGACTACATGAATGCCGAACAGCACGCTTTTTTTGAGCAGTTGCTGCAAGACATGAAAGTGGAGCACCACGAGCGCATTGAACAGAACCGTATCGCCATTGAAAGCCTGGACACCCCGGCTGACCCGGCCGACGCTGCTTCCGTGGAAGAAGAGCGCACCTGGTTGGTAAACGCCATCGACCGCGACCAGCGCATGCTGCCGCAACTTGAGCGTGCACTGGAACGCATCAAGGAAGATTCCTTTGGCTGGTGCGATGACAGCGGCGAGCCTATCGGCCTCAAGCGCCTGCTGATCAGCCCGACCACCAAGTACTGCATCGAAGCGCAAGAGCGCCACGAGCAGATCGACAAGCACCAGCGTCAAGCCTGATGCGGTGAAGCTGGGGGCCGTGTAGGCGGCTCCCCAGAGAAAAACCCGTTACACCCCGTCTATTGATCTGCTGCAAGCCACCCCACTAAAGGCCCATGGATAATGGCCCGATAGTGGCGTTTAATGCAGGCACAATAACGACAAGCAGCGGGGTAACGAAGATGGCTGGAGACGGAACTCTGATGGGCGCAGCAGTGCCACCCGATGCGGTGGTGCGCGGGTTGCCCGGCTGGTTGATGCCGCTCTTGCAGAGCACCGCCCTGGTGCTGGTCCTGCTGGGCCTTGCGTTGGCCAGCCTGCCGCTGTATCTCTGCCTGCCATTGACCTTGCTGGTCATCTGGTTGCCCCGCCTCAAAAGTCCCAAGCCTGTGATTGCGCAGTCTGATGCCGCCGATGCGATGGGCGAGCTGACCCGCGATCTGTCCTATACCACCAGCCATAACGCATTGTCCGCCGCCGGCGTGGCCTATTCGGTCAAGCAACTGGCTGCGCGTGTGCAGTCGCAATTGAGCGCGGCCAAGCAGATTGTCAACAATGCCGAAGTGATGATCGGCACCGAGAAGATCACCTCCCAACTCAGCCGTGAGGCCTTGGCGGCCGCCAGCCAGGCCCATCAGCGCAGCACTGAAGGTCGTGAAGTGCTGGCCCAGTCGATCATCCGCATGCACCAGCTCAGCCAGCGCGCCAACGCCAGCCGCGAGCTGATCGAAGCCTTGAGTCAGCGCAGCGAAGAAATCCAGCGCGTCACCCTGGTGATCCAGTCCATCGCCAGCCAGACCAACTTGCTGGCGCTTAACGCCGCGATTGAAGCGGCGCGGGCCGGTGAGCATGGGCGCGGGTTTGCCGTGGTGGCGGACGAAGTGCGCGGGCTGGCCGGTCGTACCGCCACGGCCACCGATGAAGTCGGGGTGATGGTGGCGGACATCCAACAACGCACGGCTCAGGTGGTGGAGCAGATTCGCCAGTTGTCGGCGGATCTGCACACCGGCGTCGAGCAAGTGGAGCAAGCCGGCGAGCAACTGCACAGCATCGCCAGCCTGGCGGCGGATGTGGAAGGGCAGGTCAGTGAGATCGCCCAGGGTACCGACACCAACCGCGCCCAACTCGATAGCTTGTTCCACGCCGTTGAGCAGATGCGCAGCGACCTGGACGTGAGTGACCAGCAAACCCGCCAACTGGCCGACGCCGCCGTGCAAATGGAGGGGCAGGCAGAAACCATCAGCGAACGCCTGGCGGAGGTCGGGCTGGATGACTATCACCAGCGTGTCTACGACCTGGCGCGCGAAGGGGCCAGCCGCATTGCCGCGCAGTTCGAGGCAGACGTGCAGCAAAGCCGCATCAGCCTGGACGACTTGTTCGACCGCAGCTACACGCCAATCCCCAAAACCAGCCCGAGCAAGTATCACACGCGCTTCGACGGTTACACCGACCAGGTGTTGCCGGCGATTCAGGAGGCGCTGCTGCCGCGTCACGAAGGGCTGGTGTTTGCGATTGCCTGCACGCCCCAAGGCTATGTGCCGACCCACAACAAGGCGTTTTCCCAGGCGCTGACCGGAGATGCCCAGGTGGATGCGGTGCAGAATCGCACCAAGCGCAAGTTCGAGGACCGCACCGGGATTCGTTGTGGCAGCCATCAGCAAGCGGTGCTGTTACAGACCTATACCCGTGATACCGGCGAGCTGATGCACGACCTGTCGGTGCCGATCATGGTTCTGGGGCGGCATTGGGGTGGCTTGCGTCTGGGGTACAAGCCTGAGGGCGCGAAGGCTCTGCGTTAGGCGCTTGTGCAAGCGCCTGCGAGCTGCAGGCGGTTTGCGGCGACGGGGTTACCGAGGTTGATGCAGGCGCTGGTTGAGCTCATCCACGCAGATGGCCCATTCGGCGTCTTCACGCAGTTCTTCCTTGAGAAACTGAGCCTGTTGCGGCGTCCAGAACGGGGCGTCGATCAATTTGACGTCGTCACGCAGCGGGTGCGCGGCAATGAAAGCGTCGATGGCTTGCGGCGACGAGTCCAGGCCCAGTTGTTCAAATAACGTTTCGAGTGTAGGTAGTGGCGCGTCCATATCAGTCTCCCTGCGGGTTTTAGGATCGTTACGCATGGGAGGCTTGTGGCGCGGTAGAGTTCGATCGGATTGTCAGGAGGTCAGCGCCCCTGAATCCACTGCGGTCTTGAGCGCCAGGGCGGATTCCTTGCCAGCGATGGCAGCGGTATCCAGTGTCTTGAACCAACGGTCCTTTTCCACCTGGTGCGTGGTGACGGTGGTCAACGGTGGCTTGGCGCGCATCACGATCACTGCTTGAAACTCACCGTCTACTTCCCTTGCGTCGCCGTGGATGAAAAATTCGCCAATATCAAATTCCGTCACGTATAGCCTTCCCTTCGAGGTAACCAACTGCACTGATGAAACCTGACCCAAGCGGGGCCAATTTCAATGGACGGGCCAGTATGGCAGTTGTTGAGGGGCGACGGCGCAGTAAAGTCATCCGGGTGACGAAACGATCCCGTCGTGCAGGGAGGCCTCCAGCCGCTTGGCCAGTTCGCAGGCCTGGACATGGTCGCTGCGAAAGCCTTTGACCCTGCCGCTGGTGACTTCGCGGATATGAAAGAAGTTTCTTCCGGCCGGTACTACCTGGTAAAGAATAGAATTGGGGTACCCGTTGGGACTGTGCAAGCAGTAGTATTGGTGTTCGTCCTGAAACGATGAGCGAATTCGGGAAGACGTAGCGTCGTTTGGGCGTCGGTGCATGGTCGGCTCCTGTCGATCGATCTTTGTTGACCCAGCAGCAGCGTTACAGGTGGTTTTAACCCGCGTTGCTGTTTTAGTATTGTCGTCGGCAGCCGGCCGTTGGTTCCATGCCAGGCTGTCCTGGCTTGTTTGAATTGTCGGAAACTACGTTTTTTAAGGGCGTTATTCTCTGAAGCGGGTCGACCGGTATTCTCTGGTTATTGAACCTGTGATCTCCTGTGATGGCTGATGACCTTGCACAAGGCTCATTGTGTACGTCGGTACTAGTCTTCGGACGCAGCCGCGAGATCTTCTTCAGTTTTTCTATGAATGTGTTGTGTGATCGTGCCGAGATGGCCGTTTTTTTGTGCTGCCCGCTCTGGCGGACAGCGCTCTTTTCGATGTGGGGGCGTTTCCTTGGCAGTCAGTAATCTGGATATGCACGCGTTGTTCGTGCTGGGTGATTTGCGCGCAAAGTTGGTCAAGCAGTTTCAATCCCGTTTCGTTTACATCACTGAGCAGACGCCAGAAGGCATCTACGTTGCCGAAATCGACACCGAGGCAGCGATGGTCGTGGATGACAAACCGCGCCTGGAGCTCAAGGTGGGTGACCATTTTCGTGCTGCGGTACTGCCCAGTCGCGAAGGTGGGAAGTTTGAACTCAAGTTCCGCGATATCAAGTTGACGGTGTATGGCCTGGGCGACTACGCCTTTGTGTCGACGGCCGATGGCTACGGCATCGTCTTCAAGGAAGGCCACAGCGTGATGCTGGTATTTGCGGCCAACGAACAACTGCAGGAAGGCCTGACCAAAACCCTCAAGGCCGTGACCGGCAAGGCCGCCAAATGGCGCAAGGGTGAGCTGGTGACATTCAAGGCCAGCGAATAACCAGCAAATACAGCGAACATCTCCTATCTCCCGGAACCTCTACTACAGTTGAGTTGACTTAACTATTCAGAGGCTTCGCGCTTAGTCAGCAAAGCCGTCCGCTGTTTGCTGTGATATCGCGAGGTGCAAGGGCATGAAAGGATTGAGAACGCTGTTGGCGGCGTCGTTGACGGCCATGAGCCTGTCAGTGTCGGCCGCACAGGCGCCGGTACACTTTGCCGACCTGAACTGGGAAAGCGGCAGCCTGATCACCGAAATACTGCGGGTGATTGTCGAGAAGGGTTATGACCTGCCCACCGACACCTTGCCCGGCACCACCATTACGCTGGAAACCGCTCTGGCCAAGGACGACATCCAGGTCATCGGTGAGGAGTGGGCGGGACGCAGCCCGGTGTGGGTCAAGGCCGAAGCCGAGGGTAAGGTTGCGGGCTTGGGCGATACGGTCAAAGGTGCCACCGAGGGTTGGTGGGTGCCGGAATACGTGGTCAAGGGCGATCCCGCCAAAGGCATCAAGCCCCTGGCGCCGGACCTCAAGAGCGTGACGGACCTGGCCCGTTACAAGGATGTGTTCAAGGACCCGGAATCCCCAGGCAAGGGGCGCTTTCTCAACAGCCCCATCGGCTGGACCTCGGAAGTGGTCAACAAGCAGAAGCTCAAGGCTTATGGCCTTGACGACAGCTACGTGAACTTCCGCAGTGGTTCGGGGGCGGCGCTGGATGCCGAAATTGCCTCGTCGATCCGCCGGGGCAAGCCGGTGTTGTTTTACTACTGGTCGCCGACGCCCTTGATGGGCCGCTATAAGTTGATCCAGTTGGAAGAGCCGCCGTTCGATGCCGAAGCCTGGAAAACGCTGACGGATGCGGATAATCCCGATCCAAAGCCTACGCGCTCCCTGGCGTCCAAATTGAGCATTGGTGTGTCTACCCCGTTCCAGAAGGAACATCCGCAGATTGCGGCAGTTTTCGAGAAGGTCGAATTTCCGATAGAGCCGCTGAATAAAGCCTTGGCGAGCATGAGCGAGAAGCACACACCGCCACGGGAGGTGGCTCAGGTGTTCATGAAAGAGCACCCTGAAGTGTGGAAGGCCTGGTTACCGGAGGATGTGGCGGGGAAGGTGGAGGCAAGCTTGAAGTAAGTCTTGCTAGCTGCTGAAGGTCAAACTGTGGGAGCGAGCAAGTCCGCTCCCACAGTTGATTGCATTCCAGGTTTAGAAACGGGTTTGCAGCGCGACCTCGAAGGTTCTCGGCGAGCCCAGGTAATAAGCCGGCGACACATGGGCAAACTCGGCATACACCTCATTGGTCAAGTTACGCACCCGGCCAGTGACCGAAGTGTGAGCATCCACCTTGTAGCGCAGGAACGTGCCAAACAGGGTGTAGGCGGGCACGGTCATCGTATTGGCGTTATCCGCATACACCTCGGCGACATAACGTGCGTCCACGCCCCCTTGCCAGTCCTCGGCGAAATCATAAGTCAACCACAGGTTACCTACGCGCTTGGGCACGTTGGTCGGTGTATTGCCCTTGCGCGAAACCACCGCACCGCTGGCGATCTTCTCGTTGAACTCGTCGTACTCCGCATCCACCCAGGCGAAGTTGCCCTCTGCCAGTAACCTCGGTGTGAGGCGCAGCGAACTGGCCAGCTCGATGCCCCTGGACGACTGCGCGCCGACCGGGATACTGCTGGTCGGGTCCTGCGGGTCGGTGACGGCAAAATCCTTGCGCTCGATCCGGTACGCGGCCACGGTGGCTGAGCCACGCCCGTCCAGGTAGTCGAACTTGCTGCCCACTTCCCACTGCTTGCCAGTCGATACATCGAACACCTGCGTGGTGGTGTTCGGTTGCTCGGCGGCGGTGCTGTACTGCACGTAAACATTTGCTGATGGGACAAACTGATAGGTCAGGCCCACCCGGCCGGTCACCGGCTCCCAACGGCGCTTGAAGTGCTGCGGGTTGGTGGCCGTGACTGCGCGGTGGTTGGTCACATCCAGGTCGATGGCGTCATAACGCATGCCGGTCAGCAACGAGAGCTTGTCGGTGAGGCCCAGTCGGTTCTCCACGAACAGCGCTTTGGTGGTGACTTCATTGGTCTTGTCCTTACCGAACTTCTCCTGGGTTCGCGGTAGGTCGTAGAAGTGGCCGGGGTTGAAGGCGTTCGGATCCGCCGTGCTGTTGCCCGGCACATTCCAGGGCGTGTTAGTGGTGCTGTTGACCTTGTACTCAAAGCCGCCGGACCACGTGGTCGACAGGCCAAAGACACGGGCGTCATGGCGCAGCTCGAACTGGTTGCCGTTCTGTTCACCTTGATGGCGCACCTGGTAGGCGGTGGAGCGGTTCACCGCGCTGTTATTGGCGTTGTACTGGTAGGTCTCCAGGTTCCGGTAGTCGCGTTGGCTGTCGAGATGATAGAGGGTGTTTTTCAGGGTGGTGCTGTCGTTGATCCGGTAGTCGATGATCGAGCGTGCCCACAGCGTGCGCTGCTCATAACGACCGTCTGCAACGTTGTAGTTGTTGAAACGGTTATGTGTGTCGATTTTCAACTCGCCGGCCTTGGGGTTGAGCACGGGCGTGCCCCAATACGGGCTGTCTTCATGCTCATCCTGATATTCCAGGGCCAGGGTGTGGGACAGGTTGGGGGTGAGGTCGCTGAGCAGGGAAAACGCCAGGCTCCAGGCATCGCGTTGAGCGCGGTCGATGTAGCTGTGATTGGTGTTGCGGCTGACGTCCAGGCGCGCATAGTGCTGCACCTCGGCGCCCGGTTCGGTCAGGGCATGGTTCACGCCGAAGGCCATGCCGGCCGTGTCGTAGCTGCCATAGGTCAGTTGGCCTTCGGCAGCGTGTTCCTCACGGGTCGCCAACTTGGTCACGTAGTTCAGCGAGCCGCCCACGGAGCCGGCCCCGTTGATCAGGGAGGAAGGGCCGCCGACCAGTTCCACCCGATCATAGATCCACGCATCCACCGGCCGCGCCAGGCCGGTGGCAACGTTGATCCCATTGAACATCTGGGTGATCTGGCTGCTGGTAAATCCACGATAAGACACAAAACCTCCAAATCCCGGCGGAGCGCTGGCATTGACGCCAGGCAGGGTGTTGGCGGCATCACGGAAGGTCTTGGCGCCGTGGCGTTCAATATCGTTGCGATTGGCAATGGCTACTGACGCCGGGGTTTCCCGCACGCTCAATCCCAAGCGCGAAGCCACGCCGCTGGATTGCTCCAGGCTCAGGCCGGGTTCGGTTGTTGACTCGCCATCAATGGTGGTCGGGGCCAGCTCGATGGCCCAGGTGCAGACAGGCAGGCAGCCGAACAGGCCCGCCAACAGGGGTAAATGTTTCATGGTTGAATCCTGAAAAACTTGGCTTGAAAGCAACGCACAGCCTTGCGTATTTCCTTGGGGAAACGGTGGCCGGTGCAGATCGGAAAGCGAAGAGATCAGGTGAAGGCAGGCGGGGCACGCGGATTAGCCGTGGGCCAGGTGACGCGGGCGGGGGTGTCAGCGCGGGTGACGATTGCTGGCGGTGGTGCGTGAGGTTGTGGCAACACCGCCACATTCAGGCTGGAGCTGAGCGCCGGCCCCATACCCCCGGTGGAACACAGTGGGCAACCAAATGCCTTGGACAGCGTGGGCAGGTTTTCATCGGTGGAGTTGGACGGCTTGGGCGCCTGGGTACGCGGGTCCACGGTACAGAACTGACCGCCGATGCCATTGAGCTGCATCCCGACCATCTGCCCATGCCCAATACTGCAGACGAACACATTGAACAGGACGCAGCAATACAGCATCCAGGCAATGAGTGAGCGGTCGGCACGGGCAAGTTTCATGGGGCGGCACTTTACCATCAGCCGCCGACGAAATGCCTGCAAAAAATCCCTGGGCGACTATCCTGTTTCGCACCTTTGAGGAGAGCCAGCCATGAGCTTTGTCATCGCACGGTGGATCGTCGGCATTTTTACCTGCATCAGCATGGTCCACCTGTACTGGGCGGCGGGCGGCAAACTCGGCAGCCTGGCGGCCATCCCGCAGCTCCCGGGCGAATTCGCCAGCGGGCCTCGTCCTGCGTTCAAACCATCGGCTTTGGGCACATTTCTGGTGGCAATGGGGCTGGTCGCGATTGCACTGCTCGTCTGCCTGCGAGCCGGGCTGTATTTCTCGCCGGTATCCCACGGAGCATTGCAGTGGGGGATCAGTGCGATAGCGTTGGTGATGTTTGCCAGGGCGATTGGGGACTCGGAGTTGGTGGGGTTTTTCAAGAAGGTCGGCGGGTCGCGGTTTGCGAGGATGGATACGTGGGTTTATTCGCCGTTGTGTTTGGGGTTGGGGGTGGGGTTGTTGGTGGTGGCGTGGGGGTGAGGCCCGATCGTTTTTTTAGCTTCCTGGGTCATGGTTGAATGAAGTACAAGTTCGACATAGAGCCGGAAATTCTCTTGGCTTTTCCCAACTTAAGATATTCGTTGAAGTCATTCTCCAGAGACGCTTTGTTTGTGTATTTCTTGTATTTGTTCGGCACCTCACATGCGTACATATACAGCCGCCAAGGGTCGAAGCCGTCGATCCTCTCATCAGGGCCATAATCGAAATCGACACAAATGTTAGATAGATAAACACTGCAACCAACACCATGCAGCTCGTAGGTAATGTCTTCGGTAAGGAGCCCGCATTGCGGAATCTTTTTGGCGCGCCATAGCCCCAGAATATTTTTGGTTCCGAACGTGCACTCAAGTAGGTCTGTTGCTTTTTTTACCTGTGATAAATATTCGGTTATCAAGTTTTCCAGGGTTTGAGTTTTCATCTTCTTGGCCTTTCCAATCTATCGAGCCCGACTGCGTTTGAAGCATCTACCACATCTTTGGTGCTGTTAAATGAGCTTCTGTGGCTATCTAAATCTTTGATCAATCTTATGGTGACTGGCGTGCGTGTGCGCCTTGCTGCCGAAGCTCTATGGTGTCCATCAACAATATAACGCTGCTCGTTATGTTCAAGCACGTCGATGGGGTATTTTTTGTCGTATCCATTGGTTCGCATACTAAGGGAGATCTCTTCAACGCGTTTGGTTGAGCGTTTTCCCTCGATGCTATGTGTCCGATTCAGTGTTTCAGCGTTAACGCCGTGAACCAGAGGAATTGGTGGGGACCCGTCATCCACTCGCACTTTGTGGGTGAGGTCATCAGGACGTGTTTGTGGTTTGCAGCTGTCCTCTCCGGGGCAGGCATTCAAGCCTAGTGGATCCACCCACCCCGTAGGATTGGGCACGTACTGGTAGGCATTGATCCCACCCGCCAACTTCACCGGGTCCGGCGTCAGGTAGCGACCAACATTCGGATTGTAGTAGCGATGACGGTTGTAGTGCAGCCCGCTTTCCTGATCAAAGTACTGACCCTGAAAGCGCAGCGGGTTGTCGATTTTGTTTTTGTCGAGACGGCTGATCTGGCCGTAGGCGCGGTAGTGCGCGGACCAGACGATTTCGCCGTCTGGGTCGGTGAGTTCCTGTGGCGTGCCGAGGTGGTCGAGTTGGTAGTGGTAGGGCTGGGTGTCGGTTGGGCCGAAGCCGTCCAGCAGCGCCAAGGGTCGAAAGCTGTCGGGTTCGTAAAGGTAGCTGCGGTGGCGATCTGCATGGTGCTCGGCAATCAGCTTGTCGCCTTGCCAGAAAAACTCCGTGGTGATGCCGTCTACGGTTTTACTGATACGCCGTCCAAACGGGTCGTAGCGGTAGCTGGCGGTTTGCCCGTTGGGTTGTGTAATGCCGATCAACCGGTGCTGGCAGTCGTAGCGGTATTCGGTGACCAGTTGGTGACCTTTGCCTCTGCGTTCACCGATCAGGTTGCCGAAGGCGTCGTAGTCGTAGTGCCGGTCGCCCTGGATCATCAGGCGGTTGCCGGCGACGATGTCGGGGCCGGGGCGGTCTTGCATGAGCAAATTGCCCGCCGGGTTGTGGTCGAAGCGTTCTGGCAGGTCTTGGGAGTGGTCGGCTCGGGTCAGGCGGTTGAGCGGGTCGTAGTGGTAGTGGTGTTCGCCTTTGCGGGTGTCGTTGAGGCGGGTGAGGTTGCCGGATCTGTCGTAGTCGTAATGGCGCTGGTAGAAGTGGTCGTGTTGTTGAGTGATCGCGTGGGAGTGCAGGCGCTGCTGGTCGTCATAGTGGTAGTGGCTGAGTAGTTGGCCTTGTTGGCGCTGGTATTCTTGACCGGCCTTGAACTGGTGCGAGGTCAGCAGCGTGCCGTTTAACTCAACCGTGGCGAGGTGGCCGCCTTTCGCATGATTAAAAACCAGCCGGTTGTTGTCCGGCAGGCGCAGGTGTTGAAGCTGGCCACAGGCGTCATAACCGTAACGCAAGGTGCCCCAGCCTTGGTGTTCGGCGGTGAGGCGGTTCTGGACGTCATACTCGTAGGCCAGCGCCCAGTGGCCGTCGTCGACGCTGAGGAGATTGCCTTGGCGGTCGTAGGCGTAATCGACCTGGTTGCCGTCTGGCAGGATTTTTCGTACGAGACGACCGGCATGGTCGCGCTCATAGCGGGTAACCAACTGACTGCCGTCATCGCCGTGTTCAGTTTTTTCCTGCAGGTTGCCGTTGAGGTCATAGGCGTAGGCGGTGCGTTGCCCATCAAAACCAACTTCCTGCTGGATCAGGCCGTTGGCGTGGTAAGCCAGCCGATAGGTTTCGCCGACTTCGTTTTCAATCTCGGTCAGCAGCAACCGCACGTTGTCGTAGCGGTACTTGACCTGGCTGCCGTCGGCATTGATGCGACGGCTGATCAGGTGCAGGCCGTCGGCGTATTCGTAGCGGGTGACGTGGCCCCGTTCATCGCGTTCGGCGGTGATTTTCCCGTAGGGGTTGTAGCTATATTCCCGCGTTGCGCCGCCGGGCAGTACGAGGCGAGTCAGCCGACCGGCTGCATCCCACTGGTATTGGGTCAGCGCGCCTTGTTCATCCTCACGGGCAATCTGGCGGCCCAGGTCGTCGTAGCGATAGCGCTTGATGCCCCCGTTGGGCAGTTGCTCTTCAACCAACTGGCCGCGTTCATTCCACACCAGCCGCTGGCAACTGTGATCGGGGTACCACACCCCAATCAGTTGCCCGTATTTGTTGTAGCTGTAGTCGGTGATGTGACCGTCTGGATCGGTCCTACGCGTCACGTCGCCCTGATCGTTGCGCTCGTACTTCCAAACCGCTAAGCCCCGCCTTACAACCCGTACGAAACCGTTGTCATGCTCGTAGGATGTCGGCTCATCGTCCCCCGGAAACAACGCCACCAAGCGTCCGGCCTCGTCGTACTGATACGCTGTCACTGCCCCGAGTGGTTCCTGCTCGACCGTCAGCCGGCCTTTATCGTCGTAGGATCTAAAATGCTCGGCACCGTCCGGATCAATGCGCTGCACCAGCCGTGCGCGGTCATCGTGGACATACACTTCCTGGCTGCCATCGGCGTTGTGCACCACAACGCTGCCGTCATCCCCCCACACATACCGCGTATCCATCTGCGAAAAACTGGCCCAATGCCGGACACATCGCGCCGCTTTGCCAGACCGTTCCCACGCCCAAAAGAAACTCGCCCCACCGGCCAACCCACGTTCAAGAATCACGTGTTGCTCGTCGTAGCGATAAACCTCGCTTTCGCCGACGGCATTGGTTGCTGAGGCCAGTCGGCCCATGTTGTCGTAGACGTAGGAAACAACGCTGTGCTCTGTGATCCAAGCGTAAGGCGCATGTCCCTTGGCCCGCTGAACCTGATAGTCCACCGCCACAATGCGGCCCGACTCATAGCGTAAAAACAGCGCACAACCGGCACCGTTATCCAGCCGCTCAATGCGCCCTAAAACGTCCCGGGAAATCCTCAACCGGTTGTCATACGCATCACTGATTGAAACCAGCACCCCATCGCGAAAGTGATAAAACCGCGACGCCTGTACCAACACCAACTCATCCGGAAAATCCCCCAGATAAATCGCCGCTTCAGCCAGGCTATTGGTGATTGCAGGTCGAGCAACTGTCGGCAGTGGAAACTCAGTCGAGCGGTTCTCATGATCCGTCCACACCACCGAATTACCTGACACAACAAGCCGATGCGCCAGCGAATGACTCCACCCAAACCCCAGCCCGACATCCATTTCCACCGCACTGGTGCGATACAAACGTGTCCACTCAAACGGCAGAATTCCGTCTAAAACACCGTCAGTCAGCGTAAGTAATTCTTCGCCGGTGACCATCGACACCGGGCAGCCGTTGGTCACGGTCTTATCCGAAGAAGCCGCCACATCCCTGTTCGGGTTTTTCCCCGAAACAGGCGCATCGTCCACAGACTCTTTTTGCTTCAACACCGCGTTCTGCCGCGCCCGCCAGCGCATCTGCATCGTGCCCTGCTTAAGCCCGCCCACCACCCCGCGAACCGCCACCGCCTTATAGCGATCCACGGCCTGCATAAACCGGGTCAGAATCTTCAGCAGAGCCTCAACAAAACCCAGCGCCGCCTTCAGCATCTGCGCGCCGTACTTGACTAGCCGGACACTCAAATACGCCACACCCGCTGCGGGCAGGGCGATGGTCAGCACTGCGCCAATCACCAGGTCAATCAACAACGCCACTACAAAACCTGCGCCCACCTGTGCGATCTGGCCGGGCGGTAAGGCGTCCAGCCACAGCATCGCCGTGCGCACCAACAGAAACAGTGCCGCTTCGTCACTGGCGAGCAACATCGCCTGTTCCATGACCTTGGGCGCATCGGTAGCGATTTGCGCCAATTTGGCGGCTTCTGCTCCCAGCTGTTCAGCATATTTCAGCGGGTCTTCAAGGATCGCCTGAACCAGCTTGATGCTGTCCCACACGTCCATGATTGCGGCCCAACTGCCCGCCAACAGGCCATTGCCAATCGCACTGGCGGTGGACACCTCCCAATGGGGTTTAAAACCGGTCCATTGCGACCTAAGCCACTGCTCCAGGTCCGCCGTCAGCCCTGCGTAGGAGGCAAACAGCGCCTCCACCTGCTGTTCCGAAACACCGCCCTGCACCCGCACCTGATAGCGTCCACCGGCAGTGCAGTAGTGGGAACCTCTGCCGTGCTCATCAAGCATGACTACCGTGGAGCTACCGTCATCCAGCCCGATCACCTCGACCGGGATGCCACCAATCGGCACGTCATACGCCGACTCGAACTTGCTCTCGATCTTCAGCTCGCCACCCAACTGGCAGATGGCAACGCTGCCCATGAAATCCGGGTCGGCCATGCTCGCTGTGGCGTGCGAATCACCCATCCGCACCACCCGATCCATCCCCAGCAACGACGGCATATCCGCCGCATGGCTCACTGAGTCCAGCGCCCGCGAATACCAGGCCCCCATCTGCTGGCGATACACCGCCAGGCTCTGATGAAAGCCATCCAGCTCATGTTCGATAGCGGCAATGTGGGCAGCGTGGGTCATCCGTGACGTCTCGGCAGAGGGCAAGGCGTCGGAGTCTGCCGCAGGAAAAAGCGGCTGGATGAACGGTTTGGAAAATCAGAATGGGCTGACAAATGCTGGAGAAAAACCGCGTAAACCCACCTCAAAGGGCTACACAAAAAAGCGAGCCGACTGATTGCAGCAAGGCCCGGATAAACTATCTCAAATAAAAACCGCTCTCATCCTTGCCCGATTTGCGGACATGGCCGTCATGGTTAATAGAACCTCCATGACCCAGGATTTCCCATGTCGCGCCTCGCTCGTCCCCTGCATCCACTGGCCCTGTCAGCGGCGGTGGCTTTTGCCGCCGTGCCGTTGCTGAATGTCCAATCCGCCTATGCCCAAGCAAGCAGCAGCACCGTGCGCAGCTTCCAGATCCGGGCCGGTGACTTGAGCCAGGCCCTCAATAGCCTGGCCGAGCAGGCGGGGTTGGTGCTGGCGTTTGATGCAAGCTTGACCCGAGGCAAGGTCAGCAATGGCTTGAGCGGGCAATACGACACAGATGTGGCACTGAGCCAGCTGCTGGCCGGCAGCGGCTTGCAAGCCCTGAATATTTCCGCCGACCGTTACCGCTTGGAAGCCATCCCGGATAACGGCGGCGCCATGGAGTTGCAGGCCACCACGATCAGCGGCGCCTACCAGGCCGAAAGTCCCACCGGGCCGGTGTCCGGTTATGTGGCCACGCGCAGCCTGTCCGGGACCAAGACCGACACCGCGCTGATCGAAACGCCGCAGTCGATCTCCATCGTCACCAAGGACCAGATGCGTGCGCAGAACGCCGAGAGCCTTAACCAGATCCTGCGCTACAGCGCCGCCGTGGTCCCGGAAACCCGTGGCGCTACCGCTTCGCGCCTGGACCAACTGACCATCCGCGGCTTCGCTCCGGCCACTTATCTTGATGGCCTGCGCATGCCGTCGAGCCGTGACGCCTTGCCGCAAAAAGACGCCTTCGACCTGGAGCGCGTTGAAGTGCTGCGCGGCCCGGCGTCGGTGCTGTACGGCCAGGGCACGCCGAGCGGGGTGATCAACATGGTCACCAAGCGCCCGCTGGACACGCCGTTTCATGAAGTGGGCGTGGAATACGGCACCTTCAACAAGAAGCGCACCACCTTCGATTTGAGCGGGCCGATTGACGATCAGGGCGTGTATTCCTACCGCGTCGCCGGACTGTTCGACGACGCCGACGGCCAGGTCGAACACACCGAGACCCGTCGCCAGTCGCTGTCCAGCGCGTTCACCTGGCGCCCGGACGACGCCACGTCGCTGACCCTGCTTGGGCATTTCCAGAAGGACCCTAAAGGCGCGTCCTACGGCTCGGTGCCGGCCTGGGGCTCGGTGTTGCACAGCCCGACCGGGCGCAGCATCGATGTGGATTTCTATGATGGGGAAAAGAGTTTCGAGAAGAGCGACCGCGAGTACTATTCCATCGGCTACGCCTTCGAACATCACTTCGATGATGTGTGGACCGTGCGCCAGAACGCGCGTTACCTGCGCAGCGAAGGCCAGTACCGCAGCCTCTACAGCAACTACCTGATGACGGATTATCGGACCATCCGCCGTTCGACCATCGCCACCGATGTGGACATGGATGCGTATACCCTCGACAACCAGGTACAAGCCAGATTCGACACCGGCCCGGTGCAGCACACCTTGCTGATGGGGCTCGACTATCAGAACACCAGCACCGATACCCTGTCCGGTTCAGGCATCTACACTGCCGGGCCGACCCTGGATATTTTCAACCCGGTCTACGGCGCCGCCGTTGCGGTACCGGCGTACACCACCGACGGCACGTCGCGCAGCGAACAGACCGGCGTCTACCTGCAAGAACAGATGAAGTGGGACAAGTGGGTGTTGCTGCTGGGCGGTCGCTATGACTGGGCCAGCACTGACAGCACCACGAAGACCCTGCGTACGGCGACCAAGAGCCAGTCCTCGCTGGACAGCAAAGCCTTCACCGGGCGCGTCGGTCTGGTTTATCTGTTCGATAATGGCCTGGCGCCGTATGCCAGTTACTCGGAGTCGTTCAACCCCCAATCAGGCACTGGGTATGGTGGCTCGGTGTTCAAGCCGACCGAAGGCAAGCAGTATGAAATCGGCATCAAGTACCAGCCGCCGGGCAGCAATAGCTTTATCACCGCGGCAATCTTTGACCTGCGCCAGAGCAACGTCCTGACAACCGATCCGGACCCTACGCACCTGTGCGGCACCGGACGCTGCCAGAGCCAGGATGGCGAAGTGCAATCCCGTGGGTTTGAACTGGAAGGCAAGGCCAGCCTCAATGACAACCTGGACATCACTGCGGCCTACGCGTACCTGGACAATCGCATCAGCAAGTCCAACAACACCGTGCGTTATGCGCCCATCAGCGACATCGGCGTAGGCCCGGCGATCAATGCCGAGGGCACCACCACCTACGCGGTTCCGCGCCATACGGCCTCGGCGTGGGCGGATTACACCTTCCATGACGGCAACCTCAAGGGGTTTGGGGCAGGGGCAGGGGCGCGTTATGTCGGTTCCTCGTGGGGCGATACGGCTAACACTCTGAAAGTACCGGGCTACACCTTGTTCGATGCGGCGGTGCACTACGACATCAAGAACATCGTCAACCTCAAGGACAACCTGCGCCTGGCGCTGAACGCCACTAACCTGGCGAATAAAGAGTATGTCGCGTCGTGCTATTCGTACTCGTGGTGCTGGTATGGCTCGCAGCGTACGGTGCAGGCGAGTGCGACTTATCAGTGGTAAACGCCTGAACTTCCTGGGTGAGGGGCTTAATTGTGGCCATAAAGTTTTGTCGATAA
Organism: Pseudomonas arvensis; assembly: GCF_056688935.1. Taxonomy (NCBI): domain Bacteria; kingdom Pseudomonadati; phylum Pseudomonadota; class Gammaproteobacteria; order Pseudomonadales; family Pseudomonadaceae; genus Pseudomonas; species Pseudomonas arvensis. The sequence goes on from NZ_CP162038.1 coordinate 2,546,088, forward strand.
GGCAATTTAATGGCCCCTTTGTAACAAAATCCTCGCCAGAATCGCTTTTATTTTCAGGCGGTTAGGTGGGGATGCAAATGCGCAATGTTGGAATCATGCTGATCGCCTGCTCCCTGGCCGGCGGCGCGGCTGCCGTGCAGGCTCGGGAACTGCGCGAGGGTGACAAGTACATGTGCAGTTGGGGCGCCGGCACCGCCGCCAGGGCCCAGGAACTCAAGCTTTCAGGGGTATCGCTGTACGCTGCGCGGCAGAAGATCCAGACGATCAAGTTCAACAAGTCGTGGATGCGCATGATGGCCATGGGCATCACCGAGCAGACCTACGACAGCCGTTCACGCCTCAAGCCCGAGGCGATCCGCCAAAGCTTCTATCAGGACTGTGTTCGCTACAAAGTCGCACGCAAGTGATCATCGCGACAGCGGCGAGCCGGCATCTTCCTGAAAGAACAACTTGGCCGTTTCAATAAACCGTCGATTGGCCTGGGACAGGTACTCACTGGCGCGCCAGCACAGGTTGAAGTGCATGAACTGGGCGGGCTTGAAAGACACGCCGGCGATTCCCGGTTCTTGCTCCTGGACCGAACGCAGCAGGGTGGAGACGCCCATTCCGCTGCGGGTAGCGGCAATCACCAGCGGCACGAAGTTACTCTCCAGGGCGATATTGAAACGCACGCGGGCATTGCTGCAAAAGGTGTCCAGCAGGTGGCGTTGCAGGAAGGTGTTGTCGAACACCAGCATTGCTTCGTCCTGCAACTGGGGCGCCGAAATCGACGCCGCTCGCGCCAGCCGGTGCTGCTCAGCCATGCACAACACCATTTCATCGCTGCCAAGCAACACCGACTCCCAGCCCGGATCGACGCGCCGCGACTCCAGCAGCGCGACATCAATGTCCCGTGTGGCCAGGCGCTCGCTGATGTCATCGGCGCTGCCTTCCACGACATGCATCGCGATGCCGGGGTAGCGGGCACGGAACTGCATCAGCAACTCGGGAATATGGCGGATGCCATACATGGGCGGCACGCCGACGCGGATCTCGCCGCTGTGCAATTGGGTCAAGTCTTGCAGTTCGCGCCGCGCGCCTTGCAACCCCTGCAGGCAGGCTTCAGCACGCGCCAGAAACAACTGGCCTTCTGCCGTGACACTGATCTGTCGCGTGGCCCGGTTGAACAGGGCCACCCCCAACTCATCCTCCAGCCGACCCACCGCCATGCTCAACGCCGGTTGCGCCACATGCAGGGCCTGAGCAGCTTTGGTGAAGCTGCCTTGACGGGCGATTTCGACGCAATATTCCAAGGCTTTCAAGTTCATAAAAGCTCGCATAACAAAGAGTGATGAGTTGCTTAACAAATGGATATTTTCTGTGATGAGGTCGAGTCTATAACCTGTCGGCACTCTTCTCCATGCCGGATTTATCATGTTCCTCACTCTTCGCCCGTATTGGCTTATCACTCTGATCATTGGAGCCTTGGGCGCCAGCCTCGCCAGTTGGGCGGGATGGCCGTTGCCATGGGTCATTGGCTCGCTGCTTGCGGTGCTGATAACCCGTTGCACCGGCGGCCCAGCCCCTGAAATCCCCCACGGCCGCCAAGCCGGGCAATTGATCGTGGCGGTCGCCATCGGCTGCCATTTCACCTTGCCGGTGATGCAGCAAGTGGCGGCCCATCTTGGATTGATCGTCACGGCGGTGTTGCTGACCCTGGTGTTGGCACTGTGTTCGGTGTTGATCCTTAATCGCTGGGGTGCGCCGTTCGGCACGGCGTTCTTCGCACTGATGCCGGCCAATTCCAGCGAGATGGTCCACTTGGGCCGTCAACGCCAGGCGGACCCCGGTTTTATCGCGGCTGCCCACAGTGTCCGCTTGTTGCTGATCCTGCTGGCCGTGCCAGCTATCGCGACCTTTGGCCTATCGCCTGGGGTTGCACAGGCCCCTTTGCCGGTGATTTGGCCCTGGCTGGTTTTCATCCTGGCCATGGGCTGGTTGGCGGCGCTGGGTTTCAAACACTGCAACGTGCCTAACCCGTGGACATTCGGGCCGTTCGTGATCTGTGCGGTGGGGGTGGGCTGCAATAACTTGTCGATGAGCATGCCGGGATGGCTGAGCGGCGCGGGTCAGCTCTTGATTGGCTGCGCTCTGGGCGCTGCGTTTGACAGAGGTTTTTTCCGTCGTGCGCCGGGCTTTCTACTGAAGGTAGTGGTGTTGATTGCAGGTTCGGTGATTGCCACCGGGTTGGCCGCTTGGGGGCTGGGGACGTGGCTGGGCCTGTCGTGGCTGTCGCTGGCCCTAGGCATGATGCCGGGCAGCGCCCCGGAAATGAGCCTGACTGCCGAGGCGCTGGGGCTGGCGGTCACGTTGGTGACGGCGATGCAAGTGATCCGCATGCTATTGATCCAGGCCGCGTGCCTGCCGTTGTATCGTCTATTGAACCAAGTGCCTGATGAACGAACTTCAAAGCGTGCAGCGTTGTGGTAGTCAATAACCCCTTTTTATAAGTGGAAATATGCCCGGTAGTTGCACCAAAAAGTGGCACTGGAATTTCTCACCACCTTAAAAAACATGTGGTTATTGAAGGACTTACGCAACTTTTTAATCCGACGAATGGATTGAAATAGTCTTGTTACACGTTTTTACAATCGTTACTATAGCCGGGCGTTCACCTCCCACGGTTTATGCATTTTTAAATCCCAAGTTTCCATCAGCTACTTGGGATTTTTTTTGCCTGGAATTTGACCGCCAGCGTCAAACTTCACCCTCTGCAAACTCCGCGCGCATCCGTCCATTGCGTTTGGCTTGATAAAGCAATTTGTCGACATCCTCGACAAAACCCAGCATCGGGCTGTCGGGTGTGACGATACGTGTACCGACGCCCAGGCTCAGGGTCAGCAGGTTCGACACTGCCGAAAAACCATGCTCGATCTGCTGCTGGCAGATCAGGTGCAGGCAACGCCGCGCCACCTGTTTGGCTGATGCCGCGTCGGTCTCCGGTAGCAGCCATACAAACTCTTCACCGCCTATACGCGCAATGAAATCCCTGGGTCGATTGGCCGCCTGGGACAGCGTGCGTGCGACCTGGCGCAGGCATTCATCACCCTTGATATGGCCGTAGTGATCGTTGTACTGCTTGAAGAAATCGATATCCAGGATGAGCAACGATAGCGGCAACTGGCTGCGCAGGGCGCTGGCCCATTCGCGCTCAAGCACGGTGTCGAACATGCGCCGGTTGGCGATGCCGGTGAGACCGTCCTGATAGGAATATTCCTCAAGTTGTTTTTGCAGGCGTATCAAGTGCTCTTCGGTTTTCTTGCGTTCGCTGATATCGAACATAAAGCCGATCAGGGCTTCGACCTCGCCATCCTTGCGCACCACGTGCACCACATCACGAATCCACACGTAGTCGCCGTTGACCGTGAGCGCTCGGTAATCCGCCTCGTGGTCCACGCCGGCGCGGGACTGCGACACACAGAAATTCACCACGTATTCCCGGTCATCCGGGTGCATGCGCTCGACCCAGTCGTCCACGCTGACCCAGCTTTGCGGGGTCCAGCCCAGCAATGTCTCGATCTGCGGGCCGATATAGCTGAAGGTCATGGTCTGCCAGTCGATGCGCCAGGGGATGGCTTTGGTCGACTCCAGCAGCGTTCGGTACACGTCACTGTCGGGCTGGCTCGGGGGATCGATGCTCATGGGCGTGCTCGGGGATGATGGCGAATAGCCAAGAGCCTCTTTTGATTGACACCTTGAGTCAAGCGTAAGCAGGGGCAGCAGACGAGAGGTCGTGACAGGCGCTTTTTGGCGCCAAGATGTCGGCCAACCACCGGGGGTTACAGGCGACGCAGAAAGGATTTGACGATGTGTCTGGTGGCATCGGTGGTGTCCAACTGGTCCAGTGCGCCAAAGGCGTACCACTGGCAATCGGCGATCTCGTTGCACGGCCGCGCCTGCGCAATATTCACCACTGACGCTTCGAACACGTGATGCAGCGTGTCGCGGGCCTTCAGTTCCTGCAGGTACAGCAGGCCATCCACGTTCAACCCGGTTTCTTCTTCCAACTCGCGTTCGGCGGCGCCCACCGGGCGTTCGTCACGCTCGACCTTGCCGCCGGGCAAGGCCCATTTTGATCTGGCCTTGCGCACGAAGAGGATATGCCCCTCGTGTTCGCAAATGACCGTTGCCCTGATTTTCATCGTCTGTGCCCCCGCCCCGGGATGATTGTCATAAAAGTGTAATGCAATTGTCATGCTAACTGTTTATGGCGTGTCGGCGCAGCTATGTGGATACTGCCCGACTGAACAAAACGCACGAGGGAAAGAGATGAGCACCGTACGTTGGGGCATGATCGGTTGTGGCAGTGTCACTGAATTGAAGAGTGGACCCGCTTTCTACAAAGCGCCAGGTTCGGCCCTGGTGGCCGTGATGGGGCGCCGCGAAGCCGCCGTGCGCGATTATGCGACACGCCATGGGATTGCCCGTTTTTATACCGACGCCCAGGCGCTGATCAACGACCCCGAAGTGGACGCGGTGTACATCGCCACTCCGCCCGACAGCCACCTCGAATACAGCCTGATGGTGGCTGCGGCCGGCAAGCACTGTTGCGTCGAAAAACCTATGGCACTGAATGCCGAGCAAAGTGCGTTGATGCAACGCACCTTCGAGCGCGCCGGGCTGCATCTGTTTGTCTCCTACTACCGCCGTTCGCTGCCGCGCTTTGTGCAAGTACGCGACTGGTTGCGCGACGGTCGCATCGGCGAACTGCGCCAGCTCACCTGGACCCTGTGCAAACCACCGGCTGCCGAGGACGCCAGCGCCGCCAATTGGCGTACCGACCCGCTGGTCGCTGGTGGCGGTTACTTTGCCGACCTGGCCAGCCATGGGTTTGACCTGTTCCAGTACCTGGCCGGCGATATCGTCGAGGTGTCGGGCTTTAGCGCACGTCAGGCCGGGCGCTATGTGGCCGAGGACGCGGTTACCGCCTGCTGGACCTTCAGCTCGGGCGCATTGGGCATGGGGTGCTGGAACTTTGTTGCCGACCGCCGGGAAGACAAGGTCGAGCTGATCGGCAGCAGGGGCCGCATCACGTTTGCGGTCTTCGAAGACCAACCGCTGCATCTCGAAGGTGAGATCAACCAAGTGCTGGACGTGCCGTGCCACACGCATATCCAGTGGCACCACGTGTTGGCCATGAACGCGCATATACGTGGTGAAGCCGAGCATCCGTCGCTGGCCATCGAGGCGTTGAAGACCGACCGGATCCTGGACAAGGTGCTACAACGCAACCCCCATCATCCCGGCTAGGCGCGATATACCTGCTTTTTCAAGGAAATAGACGGATGAAATACTGGATAACGTTGTGCCTCGTGTTCGCTACAGGTGCTATGGCGGCCCCACGGAGTCAGGGGACGCCTGGAGAGTTTGATTTTTATGTGTTGTCGCTGTCATGGTCGCCGACGTTTTGCCTGACGCACCCGGACAATGAGCAGTGTTCGGGCAAAGGCTACGGATTTGTGCTGCACGGCCTGTGGCCGCAATACGCCAAGGGCGGGTGGCCGGCGTCCTGTAACCCGCAGTCGTCCTTGTCCCGCGAAGAGCTGGACAAGGGCGCCGCATTGTTCCCCACCCGTTCGCTGCTCAAGCACGAGTGGGCCAAGCACGGCACTTGCAGCGGGCTTGAACCGCTGGCCTACCTGGAGAAAACCGACGCGGCACTGGGCGTTGTTGCCATCCCAACGCAACTGCAGCCGTTCAATACACCGCCATCGTTGCCTGCCTCTGAGATCGAGGCGTTGTTTCGCGAGAGCAACCCGCGCATGGGCAATCATGGGGTGGCCGTGATTTGCAAAGGCAAGGTGCTGTCGGAAGTGCGCGTGTGCCTGACCAAGGACCTGGCGTTCGCCGGCTGCCCGCGCAGTGTGAAAACCCAATGCCGCGAGGGCGATATCCGCATTCCTGCGCAGCGCTAGGGCAGCATTGCCAGTCGATAACGCTCGTCAAAGTCTTCGGCCAATTGTGCCAGTGTCACCTTGCCCAGACGCTTCAAGAGCAGCGCCTGGGCCTGTTCGAAAGCGTCGGTAAGGGCAGCATTCACTGCTTGTTCCACCAGGCACTCCGGGTGATCGGTCGAGAGGCCGATCGCGAAGATCGATGGCGTGCCCAGCGCGCTGTGAATATCCAGCAGGGTAATCTCACTCAGGGGTTTACCCAAGCTCCAGCCGCCCTGGTGGCCCTTTTCCGAGCGCACATAGCCTTTCTCCTTGAGCCGGCCGAGGGTGCGCCGCACCACCACCGGGTTGGTGCCGAGCATTTGCGCAATCGTCTGCGACGTGGCGCGTTCCTCGTGGCGCCCCATGTGGATCAACACGTGCAGCATGCGCGAAAGCCGGGTGTCATTTCTCATCGATAAACCTCAGGTTGAGCCGGCGCAAAGTATCGTTCGTAACCCGATAAGTTGCGAGACACTTGACGGCGTATTTTTACGTAACTTATGGTGTGTCGTGAAAGCGCGCGGATAACCGCGTGCGTATCACATGAGGTCACCTTCCATGATGCATGACGTCATTATCATAGGCGGCAGCTATTCCGGCCTGTCTGCGGGCCTGCAACTGGCGCGGGCGCGGCGCAAGGTGCTGGTGATTGATGCGGGGCAACGGCGTAACCGGTTTGCAGCCACCTCCCATGGCTTTCTTGGCCAGGACGGCCAACCGCCGCAGGTCATCGCCGCCGAAGGGCGCAGCCAGTTGATGGAGTACCCGACGGTCACATGGGTGCAGGACAGTGTGGTTCAGGCCAGCGGGCACTTGGACGGATTCAGCGTGCGCACCCCATGCAACGGAGCGTTCAAGGCCAGGCGCCTGATCCTGGCTACCGGCGTGGTCGATGAGTTGCCAGCGATCCCGGGCTTGAAAGAACGCTGGGGCAAACGGGTGTTCCATTGCCCGTACTGCCATGGCTACGAGCTTGAGCAGGGCCGCATCGGCGTCCTGGCGACTTCGCCCTTGGCGATGCACCATGCGCTGATGTTGCCCGATTGGGGCACCACCACCTTGTTCACCAATGGCGTATTCACGCCGGATGCCGAGCAAAAGCTCCAGCTGGATCGGCGCGCAGTCCGTGTGGAAAGCACCGCCGTCAGCGCTATCAGCGGTGAACGTGCAGACCTGGAGTTGGTTGACGGTCGCGTCATTGCGTTGGATGGCGTGTTCACGATGTCTCGCACACAGATCAGTCCGCTGGTGGAACACCTGGGCTGTGAGTTGGCCGACGGCCCCACGGGCCCTTATGTGCACACCAACGAAACCCGCCAAACCTCGGTGCCCGGTGTGTTTGCCTGTGGTGATACGTCCCTTGCCGCCGGTTCGGTAGCGCTGGCGGTGGGCGAGGGCGTACGTGCTGGCGTGGGTGCGCATTTTTCCTTGATCATGTGAAGGCCAGGGAGCGTGAGCTGTTTGTGAAGCAGTCCCGTGCGTTGCCAGGGTGATTTTGTTCAATACCGTTTCGGCGCGGCCTTATACCGTGGAACCCTCTTTATGCATCACCATAAAAAGGGAACCGCAATGAGCTTGATTATTTCCATGGCCGCCTTCGCCCTGGCCACTTCCATCACACCGGGACCGGTCAATGTCGTGGCGCTGAGTTCTGGTGCGCGCTTCGGCTTTGTCGCCAGTCAGAAACACGTGTTTGGCGCTGCCGTCGGCTTCACTTTGCTGCTGGTGCTGATCGGTCTGGGCTTGCATGAAGTGCTGCTGCGCTGGCCGGTCCTGACCCAGTTGATCCAATGGGGCGGCGTGGCCTTTTTGCTGTACATGGCCTGGAAACTGGCCGTCGATGATGGTCGCCTGGACGCCGTTGGCACGGCCACTGCACCGTCGATGCTCTACGGCGCGATCATGCAATGGCTCAACCCCAAGGCCTGGTTGGCCTGCGTGGCGGGGATGGGGCTGTTTGTGGCCGATGGCGACGCCGGGCAAGTGTGGCTGTTTGCGAGCCTCTACCTGGTGATCTGCTATCTGTCGGTGGCGTGCTGGGCTTACGCGGGCACCTTTCTGCGCCGCTACCTGAGCAACCCTCAAGGCGTGCGTGTGTTCAACCGCTCAATGGCCGCGTTGCTGGTGGCCAGTGTGGGTTATTTGCTGATGGCTTGAGACGGTCGCGGTACTGCCCCGGGGTGGCGGCAAAATGCAGTTTGAAGGCACGCTGAAAATGCGCCTGGTCGGCAAAGCCTGCGGCAAGCGCTACATCAGCGATCAGACCGCCCTCACGCAGTTGGCTGCGGGCAAACTGGATACGCTGGTTGACCAAAAACGCATGGGGCGTCAGCCCGTAATACTGCTTGAATGCTCGGATCAGGTACGACGGCGACAACTCGGCCGCCAGGCAGATGTCTTCCAGTTTCAATGCCAGCGTGCAGTGCGCTCGGATGTACTCGGCAGCGCGCTCCAGCTTGTAGTTGACCTCGCGCAAAGGCGTATCGGACGGGTTCAGGCGTTGCTGTACATCGCTGAAGTAACTGACCAGCGCGCTTTGCTTGTGCAGGTGCTCGGCCTGTTCATCGACGACGATGCGGTACAGCTCCAGCAAACCCTCGTAGAGCACCGGATCACGGCTGTACGGCGTACTGAACGGGCGAAAACCCTGATCGGCGCTGAAGCCCAACTGGTGCTGCAGATCGGTCAGCCAAGGCGTGTCGATGTACAGCATCTGGTACGACCACGGCTCGTTTTCGATCGGATTGCAGGCGTGGACATCGCCGGGGTTCATCAGCACCAGCGTGCCGGCGCTGATTTCGAAAGTCTGCGCGCCGTAGTGGTAATAACTGCGGCCTGCCGTGACCGCACCGATGGAGAAATGTTCGTGGGCATGCCGCGTGTAAGTGACCTTGCGCCCGTCGGCGATGCTGCGCGCTTCGAGAAACGCGAGCGCCGGATCACGCCAGAACAGCGGAGCGGTAGAGGCGGGCATGGAGGCAACTCCCTGACGTGAACGAATGAGCAAGCCTGCAGCCTTATACAAACGCGGCGATTGTTCAAGCTTCAGCCGGACTTCAGCGCCATGCTGCGCAGGAAGTCAGCCCAGGGATCGTGCTCGCTCACGGCCGCTTCCAGCGTGATCGGCAGCCTGGCCTTTTCGCTCAAAGCCTGACTGTCTTCCAACTGATGGGCGAGGATCGCGTCTGCCACGGCGTGGGAGCGCGCTGAATCAAGGGTGCGCGGCACACGGCGGCCCAGCATGTCCGGTGGCGCAATCTCATCCGGTTCGGGTAGCTCGTTCCCCAGCGCCTGGATGACCACCTCGGTGTTCTCCGGCAGCAGGGCAGGTTCCACCGGCCAACTACCCTTTGCATAGGCCGTCCAGTCAAAACGCATCCACGGCTGCCGTGTGGCCGTATCGACGGCACGCCTGAGTTGCTCGTCGTCAATGTCGCGACGCGTCATTATCACTAGCTGACAGGGGAAGCACTCATAAAAATCCAGCTGGCTCAGATAGGCGACACGCATTAGAACACCAAAGCGACCGACGCTGAGTGGCGTGCCTTGCGCGGTGGCTGGCCGAACCAGACGGAAGAACCGCACTCGGCCATTTTCCAGGGCCTCACGCTGAGGCAGCGTGAGTTGCGACAGCCAATAGCAAATGGACTCCCGGTAAGCGGCCTTGAGCTGCTGGAGTTTCTGGTCGAACGCCTGGGAAAATACGTTGAAAATGCGTCCCAGCAGATGAAAACGCCTGGTCATCTGCTGGTATTTGATCTCGGCTTGTGACGAGTGCCATTTGGTTTCGGTGACGTCGAGGCGGTCGGCCATGTGCAGGTCGATGAACGAGTATTTGGGGCCGTTATACACATTCTCGAAGCGACCGCTTTCGGAGAACGGGGAGTTTTCCGGCAGCCACATCAGAATCCGCGCGTCGAGCCAGGGATTGTCCGGGTAGACCCTGCGCAGATCATTGCGCGCAGTCTCGCGCAGGCTCACCACGGGTTCGGCGAATGCTTCGAGGGTGGAACGCAAGCGCGCGCATTGCGTGTTGAGGGCGTCTACTGCCGTATTCACCGCAAACGTGCCGTAGCGTGACTGGGGCTGCAGAATGCCATTGACCACTGCCCAGTCGATGATCGGCACGGCCGCGTGGGCGCTTGCGAGGAAAGTTTTCCAGGCACCCTCTGGTGGCAGATTGGCAAGAGACATGATCTGGGCGTAGGTCAGTTGGCGCGAGGCACCCGGCAGCAGCCGTTCGAGGTACATCACGTATTGGCGAAACAACACCCACGTATGGGAACTCAGGTGTGCGGCGGCGTCGTGAATCTCGCGCACCAGCATATGTGGACCTTTCCCACTGAGAATCAAGTGTGCCGCCAGTGCAGCAACCGGCTTGTCCAAACTGGGCAGGACGCTTTCGAGGTAGTCCCGCACGAACGTGATGGGTTCCCCCCAAAAATAGTCATCCTGCCAGTCGAGGTAGACGAGGCGCGTGGGGTGCGCGTCGAAGTGTGGGTCGATGCTCAGGATCAAGGCTGCTGCTATCAGCGCTGTCCGGCTGCCACGCTCCGAGCTGTCGCGGGCATGGCTGTCGTGCCAGTGCAGGGTGTCCGACAATGTTTCGCCCAACGCCTGGGCCAGCGGCGAATCGAGCACGCGCACCAGCAGGTAATCGGCCTCTGCGCGCACCTCGGCCGTCGACTTGCCGGCCAGCCAGGGTTGGCACAGGCAGGTGAACAGTGCGTCGCTGCGGCCTGCGATGAAAGCGTCACTCAATTCCACGATCTGTTGGCGTTGCCGCGGCGTCAGGACCCCGGCCGATGGTTGCGTGCCGACGGGCGTCAGTGCGCGCCAGTAAGAGCCATGGCTGGCGGGCAAGGGCAGTGGAGTTTCCAGGCGCTGCACCAGCGTGCGTACCTGGGCCAGCGTTTCCGGCAAGCCAAACTGATAAAGCCGCAACCCTTGTGCAAGGCTCACCGCACCGTTGGTGCGCAACTGTCCACCGGTTTTGGCGGCCAGTTTCATCAACGCCAGTTTCAGCGCAAACAGGTGGTCGTTGGCAGTGACGGCGCGCTCCAGGGATTTCCAGCTGCCATCCATGGCGTACGCACCGATCTCACCGGAAACCGACAGCAACACGTGGCTGGCCGGGTCAATCCCTTCGCGTGTGCGCAGGCTCACGAAGGCCGGGTCGTCGGTCAACTGGCGCAGGTGAACATAGGCCTTGTTGACGAACGGCTGCAGGCCGTCCGGGTCGACGGCGATGATGCGGTCAAGGCCTTCAGGTCCATGCAGCTTGCCGTCGGCGATCACCTCTGAGAGCACGGTGCAAAGCGTGTAGCGATCATTCAACTGACCGACCAGGCGCCGATAGCGCAGCAACTGCTTGTACGAGTGCTTCGTGTGCAGGATCGACGGTGCAGCGGGGACTTCCCAATCGCGCAGGCGTTGAATCAGGGCACGGATCTCTGCCCGCCCCGATGGGCGCTCAAAGCCGTAAGCCTTCAACACGGCCGCGAGGCTCACGCTGTGGCCGGGATAAAGGTGTGTGCGCAGTTGCGTACCCAGCAAAGTCAGGCGCTCCCAGCGCGTATCAGGTGACTCGTGGGCCCAGGTGCTTTGCTCCTGCTCACTGCCGTGGGCCAGCACGCAGATGCGATTGCGCTGCGCGTCGAAATGCGCACGGGTTGGCGCATCGGCCGGACCGGCGAGATCGTTCTCGTTGATAACTGCCTGCAACAGCATGGCTGCTTCGCGCAGGCTTCTGGCCAATTTGGAGTCTGAGTTCAGTTGCAGGCTGGTGAGGTAGATGTCCCGTGTAAACAGCAACCTTCCACCGCTGATCAGCGATTCCAGGGCCTCGGCCAACTGTTGGAAGTCGCGCTGTTGGTGAGTCAGTTCCGCCTCGATGATAGACGTGCTGCGTCCGTTGTCGTCGAATACCGGGAACCCTCGCAGGGCTTGCAGCTCCTCGACCATGCTCCACGCGGTAAAGCGATTGGCTGGCAGCGGATAACCATGGAAGGCCAGAACCAGGTTCAGCGGCAACGTGAATGCATCGTCATCGGCGAGGGGGGCGAGGTAGTGAACGCCCAGGTCCGAGGGGTCGACCATATGGCTGATGGCAATAATGGGGTTGGCCACTGACCACCACGCTGACGTATCGCCCAGGGTGTAGACCTTGGGCTGTCCGCGAGCGCTGACGCGGAGTGTGCTGGTACACACGCTCAGGGTCTTGAGGTCAACGTTCCGATCGGCGGCCCAGGCCTTGAAGTGGCTGGCATGGATCGCCTTGCTGAACAGCCCGGTCCACTGTCCCAACAATGAAGATGCGGCAACCCGCACAGGCTGCGCGGGCGTTGGCAACGGCGCCTCTGCCCCGTCGGAGAACAGGCCGATCAATTGCCTGATCAAGGCGTTGTCGCCCACGGCGTGCAACGCCTGGGGCTCACTCAAAGACGCGTGCATCGGGCCGGGGGTGATTGACTCTGCGGTATTGTGCGGCAACGTGTCCCACATCAGGCCGAAGCTAGTGGAGTCTTCCATGAACGTATGTCCGAGTTAAGGGGAACCCGGATCATCGACGCCCATGGCGCTGGCGCAGTAGCAGGCGCTTCCTGGAATGCCGTGGCGTGTGTCGATCACGGCGGCAGGCCATTGGCCTGCGGTCAGAAGTCCCAGCGGGTGGCCAGCATGCATTCAGGCCGGTACGAGGAACGCAGCCTCAAGCAACTGCCGGGTATACGCATGCTGCGGGTCGGCAAAAATCGCCCGTGCATCGCCCTGTTCCACTACCTGCCCATGCTTGACCACCATCAGTTGATGACTCAGTGCTTTCACCACCGCCAAGTCATGGCTGATAAACAAGTAAGTCAGGTTGTACTTGGCCTGCAGGCTGCGCAGCAGTTCGACCACCTGGCGTTGCACCGTGCGGTCCAGGGCCGAAGTGGGTTCGTCGAGTAAAATCAGGCGCGGCTTGAGCACCAGTGCACGGGCAATGGCGATGCGCTGACGTTGGCCGCCGGAGAACTCATGGGGGTAGCGATGCCGGGATTCCGGGTCCAGGCCCACTTCCTTGAGCGCGGCGATAATCGCTGCTTCCTGCTCGGCCGGTGTACCCATTTTGTGAATGCGCAAACCTTCGCCAACGATCTCACTGACGCACATGCGCGGGCTCAGGCTGCCGAACGGGTCCTGGAACACCACCTGCATTTCCCGGCGCAGCGGGCGTACCTGTTGCTGCGTCAGGCGGTCAAGCTGTTGGCCTTCGAAGCAGATGCCGCCCTTGCTGCCGATCAAGCGCAGGATCGCCAAACCGAGGGTGGATTTGCCCGAGCCGCTTTCGCCAACGATGCCCAGGGTTTGCCCTTGGGGCAGGCTGAAGTTGATGCCATCCACCGCTTTGACGTAATCGACGGTGTTGCGCAAAAAGCCTTTCTTGATCGGGAACCACACCTTGAGATCATCGACCACCAGCAGCGGCGGCCCCACTACGTTATTGGCCGGACCTCCGCTGGGCTCGGCCGCCAGCAGTTCTTGGGTGTAAGGGTGTTGCGGCGACTGGAACAGCGTCTCGCACTCGGCCTGCTCGACGATGCAACCTTTCTGCATCACGCACACACGATGGGCAATGCGCCGCACCAGGTTCAGGTCGTGGCTGATCAGCAGCAAGGCCATGCCCAAGCGCGCCTGCAATTCCTTGAGCAGTTCGAGAATCTTCAACTGCACCGTCACGTCGAGCGCCGTGGTCGGCTCGTCGGCGATCAACAACTCCGGCTCGTTGGCCAATGCCATGGCAATCATCACCCGCTGGCGCTGGCCGCCGGACAATTCATGGGGCAGGGCCTTGAGGCGTTTGTGCGGTTCGGGAATGCCGACCAGTTCCAGCAATTCCAGGGTGCGCTGGGTGGCAACCTTGCCGGTCAGCCCCTTATGCAGGCCGAGCACTTCGTTGATCTGTTTCTCGATATTGTGCAGCGGGTTCAACGAGGTCATCGGCTCCTGGAAGATCATCGCGATCCGGTTGCCGCGAATGTGCCGCAGGGTCTTTTCCTTGAGGGTCAGCAGGTCTTGCCCGGCGTACTCGATGGTGCCGCTCGGATGCCGCGCCAGCGGGTAGGGCAGCAGGCGCAGGATCGAATGGGCGGTCACCGATTTGCCGGAGCCGCTTTCGCCGACCAGTGCGATGGTTTCGCCACGCTTGATGTCGAAGCTGACGTTGTTGACCACGCGGTGGTGATGCTCGCCAGTGACGAACTCGACGCTGAGGTCGCGGATTTCGATCAGATTGTCCTGATTCATCTCATTTCCTCGGGTCGAAGGCATCGCGAGCGGACTCGCCGATAAACACCAGCAGGCTCAACATGATCGCGAGCACGGCGAACGCACTCATGCCCAGCCACGGCGCTTGCAGGTTGGATTTGCCCTGGGCCACCAGTTCGCCCAGGGACGGCGAGCCGGCGGGTAAACCAAAGCCGAGGAAGTCCAGGGCGGTAAGGGTGCCGATGGCGCCGGTGAGGATGAACGGCATGAAGGTCATGGTCGAGACCATGGCGTTGGGCAGGATATGGCGGAACATGATCGCGCCGTTCTGCATGCCCAAGGCGCGGGCTGCACGCACGTATTCAAGGTTGCGCCCGCGCAGGAACTCGGCGCGCACCACGTCCACCAGGCTCATCCACGAAAACAGCAACATGATGCCCAGCAGCCACCAGAAGTTGGGCTGCACAAAACTCGCGAGGATGATCAACAGATACAACACCGGCAGCCCGGACCAGATTTCCAGGAAACGCTGCCCGGCCAGGTCGACCCAGCCGCCGTAGAATCCCTGCAAGGCCCCGGCGATCACGCCAATGATCGAGCTGAGGATGGTCAGGGTCAGGGCAAACAGCACCGACACCCGAAAACCGTAGATCACCCGCGCCAGTACATCGCGGCCCTGGTCATCGGTGCCCAGCAAGTTCACGGATGACGGCGGCGCCGGGGCTGGCACTTTGAGGTCGTAGTTGATGCTCTGGTAGCTGAACGGGATCGGCGCCCACAAGGTCCAGGCGTCCTTGGCCTTGAGCAGCTCCTGGATATACGGGCTCTTGTAGTTGGCTTCCAGCGGGAACTCGCCGCCGAAGGTGGTCTCCGGGTAGCGCTTGAGCGCCGGGAAATACCAGTCGCCGTCGTAGTGCACGGCCAGCGGTTTGTCGTTGGCGATCAGCTCCGCGCCCAGGCTCAGCCCGAACAGGATCAGGAACAGCCACAGCGACCACCAGCCACGTTTGTTGGCTTTGAAACGCTCGAACCGGCGACGATTGAGGGGGGACAGATTCATCTCAATGCTCCCGGCTGGCGAAGTCGATACGCGGATCGACCAGGGTGTAGGTGAGGTCACCGATCAGTTTCACGATCAGCCCCAGCAGGGTGAAGATAAACAGCGTGCCGAACACCACCGGGTAGTCACGGTTGATCGCCGCTTCAAAGCTCATCAGGCCCAGGCCGTCGAGGGAGAAGATCACTTCCACCAGCAATGAGCCAGTGAAGAAGATGCCGATAAACGCCGAGGGGAAACCGGCGATCACCAGTAGCATCGCGTTACGGAACACATGGCCGTAAAGCACGCGGTGGTTGGTCAGGCCCTTGGCCTTGGCGGTGACCACGTACTGCTTGTTGATCTCGTCGAGAAAGCTGTTTTTGGTGAGCAGCGTCATGGTCGCGAAGTTGCCGATGACCAGCGCGGTGATCGGCAACGCCAAGTGCCAGAAGTAGTCGAGGATCTTGCCGCCCCAGCTCAGCTCGTCAAAGTTGTTGGAGGTGAGCCCGCGCAACGGGAACCAGTCCAAGTAACTGCCGCCGGCGAATACCACGATCAACAGGATCGCGAACAGGAACGCCGGGATCGCATAGCCGACGATGATCGCCGAACTGGTCCACACGTCGAAATGGCTGCCATGGCGCGTAGCCTTGGCGATCCCCAGGGGGATCGACACCAGGTACATGATCAGCGTGCTCCATAACCCGAGGGAGATGGACACCGGCATCTTTTCCTTGATCAGGTCGATGACCTTGGCGTCACGGAAGAAGCTGTCGCCAAAATCCAGCTGGGCGTAGTTCTTGACCATGATCCACAAGCGTTCCGGCGCCGACTTGTCGAAGCCGTACATCTTTTCGATTTCCTTGATCAGCGCCGGGTCCAGGCCCTGGGCGCCGCGATAGCTGCTGGAGCCGGCCACCGAGACTTCGGCGCCGCCGCCGGCAATGCGGCTGGTGGCGCCTTCAAAGCCCTCAAGCTTGGCGATCATCTGTTCCACCGGGCCACCGGGGGCGGCCTGGATGATGATGAAGTTGATCAGCAGGATCCCGAACAATGTGGGGATGATGAGTAACAGGCGGCGAACAATATAGGCCAGCATTCAATCGCCTCCGCTCGCCGGATCGGCGGTCGTGTCTGTGTTCAGGGGGACGGCAGGTTTGACATTGGGTTTGCTCCACCAGGTGGCGGTGCCCACGTCGTAGCGCGGCGGTACCTTAGGGTGGCCCAGGTGATCCCAATACGCCACGCGGAACGTCTTGATGTGCCAGTTGGGAATCACGTAGTAGCCAAACTGCAACACGCGATCCAGGGCTTTGGCATGGGCCACCAGGCTTTTGCGCGAATCGGAGTCGATCAGTTCCTCTACCAATTGGTCAACCGCCGGGTCCTTGAGGCCCATGTAGTTGCGGCTGCCGGGTTTATCGGCGCTGGAGGATTTCCAGAATTCGCGCTGTTCGTTACCGGGCGAGGTGGACTGCGGGAAGCTGCCCACCAGCATGTCGAAGTCCCGCGAGCGGATACGATTGACGAACTGCGAGACGTCGACGCGGCGGATCACCAGGTCGATACCCAGGTCGGCCAGGTTACGCTTGAAGGGCAGCAGGATGCGTTCGAATTCAGTCTGGGCCAGCAGGAATTCGATCTTCACCGGTTTGCCGGTGGGGTCGACCATCTTGTCATCGACGATACGCCAACCGGCTTCCTGCAGCAGTTGGTAGGCTTCGCGTTGCTGGGTGCGGATCATGCCGCTGCCGTCGGTCTTGGCCGGTTCGAAAGCCTGGGTGAAGACTTCGGGAGGGATCTTGTCGCGCAGCGGTTCGAGGATTTTCAGCTCATCAGGGCC
The DNA here is from genome assembly GCF_056688935.1 of Pseudomonas arvensis. NCBI lineage: Bacteria > Pseudomonadati > Pseudomonadota > Gammaproteobacteria > Pseudomonadales > Pseudomonadaceae > Pseudomonas > Pseudomonas arvensis. The sequence goes on from NZ_CP162038.1 coordinate 2,563,192, forward strand.
GGGCAGGCCAGTGGCCGCCATCTCCGAGTTTTCGAAGTAGCTGCGGGTACGGGTGTAGGCGCCGTTGAACAGCTGCTTGTTGCTCCATTCGAAATCCAGCAACAGGCTGATGGCCTTGCGCACGCGCACGTCTTCGAACATGGGTTTGCGCATGTTGAACACAAAACCTTGCATCCCGGTGGGGTTACCGTTGGGAATCTCTTCCTTGATCAAGCGGCCTTCGGTCACGGCCGGGATGTTGTAGGCGTTGGCCCAGTTCTTGGCGCTGAATTCCAGCCAATAGTCGAACTGCCCAGCCTTCAAGGCTTCCAGGGAGACGGTGCTGTCGCGATAGTAGTCGGTGATGCGGTTATCGAAATTGTAGAAACCCTTGGTGACCGGCAGGTCCTTGGCCCAGTAGTCCTTGACCCGCTCGTAGCGGATCATGCGCCCGGCCTTGACCTCGGCGACCTTGTACGGCCCGCTGCCCAACGGCACTTCAAGGTTGCCCTTGGCGAAGTCGCGGGTCGCCCACCAATGCTTGGGCAACACCGGCAGTTGCCCGAGGATCAGCGGTAATTCGCGGTTGTTGGTGCGCTTGAACTTGAACAGCACTTTCAGCGGATCTTCGGCAATGACTTCGTCGACGTCGGCGTAATAGGTGCGGTAGATCGGCGAGCCTTCCTTGATCAGTTCCTGGAAGGTAAACACCACGTCTTCGGCACGGATCGGGTGGCCATCATGGAAGCGCGCTTCGGGGCGCAGGTAGAAACGCACCCAACTGTTGTCCGGGGCTTTTTCGATCTTGCCGGCGACCAGGCCGTATTCGGTGATGGGTTCATCCAGGCTTTGCATGGCCAGGGTGTCGTAGATCAGGCCAAGGTTGTCCGCCGGCACGCCTTTGGCAATGTAGGGGTTGAGGCTGTCGAAGCCGCCCATGGCCGACTCGCGGAACGTGCCGCCCTTGGGGGCATCCGGGTTCACATAGTCGAAGTGCTTGAAGTCGGCCGGGTATTTCGGCGGCTCGTTGTACAGCGTCAGCGCATGCTGCGGCGCCGCGTGGGCCGCGCAGCTCAGCAACAAGCCGGCAAACAGTGAAGAACGCAAAGACATCATTGGGCTTTCTCCGACGCTTTGAGCCACCACGCGCTCAGGCCCAGGCTGTAGGGCGGCGTGGCGACAAAGGCGAACCGGTTGCGGTACGCCAGGCGATGATAGTTGAGGTACCAGTTTGGAATGCTGTAGTGCTGCCACAGCAGCACCCGGTCGAGGGCGCGGCCGGCGGCCAGTTGTTCTTCGCGAGTCTGGGCGGCCAGCAGTTGTTCCAGCAGGTGATCGACGATCGGGTTGGCGATGCCTGCGTAGTTCTTGCTGCCCTTGATCGCGGCCTGGCTGGAGTGGAAGTACTGCCACTGCTCAAGGCCGGGGCTCAGGGTCTGGTTGAGGGTGATCAGGATCATGTCGAAGTCGAATTGATCCAGGCGCTGCTTGTACTGCGCGCGGTCGACGGTGCGCAGGCGCGCGTCGATGCCGATGCTGATCAGGTTCTCCACATAGGGTTGCAGGATGCGCTCCAGGTTCGGGTTGACCAGCAGCATCTCAAAGCGCAGCGGCTGCCCATCTTTGTTGAGCAAGCGCTGGCCCGAGAGTTTCCAGCCAGCCTCGCCCAGCAGTGCCAGGGCGCGGCGCATGTTCTCGCGGGGGATGCCGCGCCCGTCGGTCTGCGGCAGGCTGAAGGCTTGGGTAAACAGGTTCGCCGGCAATTGCTCGCGGTACGGCGAGAGCATCAGCCATTCGTGGCCCACGGGTACGCCGCTGGCGGCGAACTCGCTGTTGGGGTAGTAGCTCAAGGTGCGTTTGTAGGCGTTGCTGAACAGGGTGCGGTTGGTCCACTCGAAGTCGAACATCAGCCCCAGGGCTTCACGCACCTTGGCCTGGCTGAAGGTCGGTCGGCGGGTGTTCATGAACAGGCCCTGGCTTTGGGTGGGGATCTGGTGGGCGATCTGCGCCTTGATCACCTCACCCCGGTTCACCGCAGGGAAGTTGTAGCCATTGGCCCAGTTCTTGGCTTGGTGCTCGATGTAGATGTCGAATTCGCCGGCCTTGAAGGCCTCGAAGGCCACGTCGCTGTCGCGGTAGAACTCCACTTCGACCTTGTCGTAATTGTAGAAACCCCGGTTGACCGGCAGGTCCTTGCCCCAGTAATCCTTGACCCGCTCAAACACCAGCTGGCGTCCCGGGGTGACCTTGCTGATACGGTACGGTCCGCTGCCCAGCGGCGGTTCGAAGGTGGTGGCCTTGAAGTCGCGGTTTTTCCAATAGTGCTGGGGCAATACCGGCAGCTCGCCCAGGCGCAGAATCAGCAGCGGGTTGCCAGCGCGCTTGAACACAAACCGGATGCGGTGAGGATTGAGGACGTCTACCCGCGCCACTTCCTGCAGGTTGGTGCGGTATTGCGGATGGCCCTCGGTCAGCAGGGTGCGATAGGAAAAGGCCACGTCATCGGCGGTGATCGGCTTGCCATCATGAAAGCGCGCTTCCGGGCGCAAATTGAACACCACCCAGCTGCGGTCCTCGCTGTACTCGACCGATTGGGCAATCAATCCGTAGCTAGAGGTGGGCTCATCACCGGACGGCGCGTACTGGCCGGTGCCGGCCATCAACGGCTCATTGAGCTCGTTGACGCCGTATTGCAGGAAATTGGGGGTGGAAACCGGGCTGGAGCCCTTGAAGGTATAGGGGTTGAGCGTATCGAAGGTGCCAAATGCCATGACCCGCAAAGTCCCGCCTTTCGGCGCTGCAGGGTTGACCCAGTCGAAGTGGGTGAATTTGGCCGGGTACTTGAGCCTGCCGAACTGCGTATAACCGTGGCTCTCGGTAATCGTCGCGTTCGCACCAAAGCTCAAGGCCAGACTTATTAGTAGAAGGAGGGGACGCTTCAAGTCAGAGATCCGATCCAGGCGGCTTGGGCTTTATGGTCGGTACAGTAACAGCTTGTTCCGGTTGGAAAAAGCCAGTCCCAGACACTGGAGAACCAATGTGGGAGGGGGCTTGCCCCCGATAGCAGGCTGTCAGCTACCAGATTCACTGGTTGACACACCGCTATCGGGGGTAAGCCCCCTCCCACAATTAGATCCGTAGTGTTCCCGAGTTATCAGCGCGGCCCGGAAACCACCAGCATCTGCCCCGGCTTCAATGCCTGGCCAGTACGCGGGTTCCAACGCTTGAGATGTTGCATCTCGACGTTGAATCGCTTGGCAACGATGTACAGCGAGTCGCCTTTCTTGACCTTGTACTGCACCGGCTTCTTGCTGCTGGCCACCGCGCGGCGGGTGTCCTGCATCACCAATGTCTGACCGACCTTCAGTGCCTGGCCATTAAGCTGGTTCCAGCGCTGCAGGTCGTGCACATCGACCTTGTTGGCCTTGGCGATCAGCGTGAGGTTGTCGCCGCTGCGCACCTTGTAGCTGCGGCTGCGGCCGGCCACGCGTGCGGTCTCGACTTCGTCGAACACCTGTTTTTTCGGGCGCATCGCCAGCAATTCTTCCGGCTTCATCGTCGAAAGGGTGCTGGTCAGCAACTGCGCCTTGGAGCTCGGTACCAACAGATGTTGCGGGCCGTCCAGGGTGGTGCGTTGTTTCAGGGCCGGGTTGAGTTGGAACAGCTCGTCTTCGTCGATTTCAGCCAGCGCGGCGACCCGTGACAGGTCCATGCTTTGCTTGACTTCAACCACTTCGAAGTACGGCGTGTTGGCAATCGGGTTCAGGTTGACGCCGTAGGCCTCGGGGGCCAGCACCACTTGGGAGAGCGCCAGGAACTTGGGCACGTAGTCCTTGGTTTCCTGGGGCAGGGGCAGGTTCCAGTAGTCGGTCGGCAGGCCGAGCTTTTCGTTGCGCTCGATGGCGCGGCTCACGGTGCCTTCGCCGGCATTGTAGGCGGCCAGCGCCAACAGCCAGTCGCCGTTGAACATGTCATGCAGGCGTGTCAGGTAGTCGAGGGCGGCGGTGGTGGAGGCGGTGATGTCGCGTCGGCCGTCGTAGGCGCGGGTCTGGCGCAGGTTGAAGTAGCGCCCGGTGGAGGGGATGAACTGCCACAGGCCCACCGCATCGCTGCGTGAATAGGCCATCGGGTTGTAGGCACTTTCGATCACCGGCAGTAGCGCCAGCTCCAGGGGCATGTTGCGTTCTTCAAGGCGTTCGACGATGTAATGAATGTAGAGACTGCCGCGTTCGCCGGCGTTCTCCAGGAAGGACGGGTTGCTCGCGAACCACAGGCGCTGTTGCTCGATGCGCGGGTTGACGCCAACGTTGTCCTGCAATTGAAAGCCCCGGCGCATGCGTTCCCAGACGTCCTGGGGTACTTCGGGGCTGGGCTTCTCTGTGAGCCAGATAGGTTTTTGCTTGATCTTGGCAGCAAGATTGGGTTTGGGTTGCACGGTGGTTTGTGCAGCGTAATTTGTCGATTGGCAGCCCGCCAGAGTTGCGGAGACAGCCACCGCCACAGCTTGAGCCAGGCGGGTCAATGCGTCTGAATGGTTGGATTTACGAATAGATGACGACATTGGCTGGAAGTAAGTTCCGGGCAAAAATGTCGGGCGATTCTAGAAAGCGCTTTGGTTCCGGTCAACCATTCAGAAATTACGTATCAGATTGCATCGTCTTAGAACTTATCTTTCCACGCCCTCAAGCTAGCAAAAACCTCGGCCCCAGAGCGGTTGTCGCGGCCGTTCCGTTCGTCCGCTTTTTGTTTAACGGATGTTTCAGAGGTGCGCAAAAAAGGGTTGGTGCGTTTTTCCAGGGCCAGGTTGGAGGGCAGTGTTATCTCGCCACGGGCCCGCAGTTGGCGGACGCTTTCCACCCGTTCGGCGATATCGGCGTTGTCTGGTTCCACCGCTTGGGCAAACTTGAGGTTACTTTGTGTGTATTCGTGGGTGCAGTACACCAAGGTGTCGGCGGGCAGGACAGCCAAACGCTCCAGCGAAGTGTGCATCTGTTCAGGCGTGCCCTCGAACAGGCGCCCGCAACCGGCGGCGAACAGGGTGTCGCCACACAACAGCACGCCCGGGTGATAAAAAGCGATATGGCCTAGGGTGTGGCCGGGCACGGCATAAATGTCGAAGTCCCAGCCGAGCACCGTGATGCGGTCGTTATCATTTAACGCCACGTCCCGCGCCGGGATCTGTTCGTTGGCCGGGCCGTAGACCTTGGCGTTGGTCGCGTGCTTGAGTTGTTCGACGCCACCCACGTGGTCATGGTGATGGTGGGTGATCAGGATATCGCTCAAGGTCCACTCGGGATTTTGCGTGAGCCAGGCCAGTACCGGCGCGGCATCGCCGGGGTCGACCACCGCGCAGCGCTTTTTAGGCGGGTTCTGTAACAACCAGATGTAGTTATCGGTGAAGGCGGGCAGGGCACTGATCTGTATCATTCTTCGATTCGCCAAGCTGAACACATTGGTGCATCTTAGAACGTCTAGGCGAGTTGGAGAATGCAATGACTGATAAAGCGTTCGCCCAGGCCGATCCTGAGTGGCTGGCCCTGATCGGCGCGGCCCGTGAATGGCTGTCCGGGCCCATCGGGCAATTTCTGCTGGATGAAGAACGGCGCATGCTCGAAGACGAGCTGGGCCGCTTCTTTGGTGGCTATCTGGTGCATTACGGTCCCTCCGCACAGACGCCGCCGTCTGCGCCGCAGGTGCAACGCAATGTGCGCCTGGGCGCACCTTTGCCGGGCGTCGAGATCGTTTGCGAGGAACAGGCCTGGCCGTTGAGCGAGCACGCCGCCGATGTGGTGGTGTTGCAGCATGGCCTGGATTTCTGCCTGTCGCCCCACGGTTTGCTGCGCGAGGCGGCGAGCAGCGTGCGCCCTGGTGGCCATTTGCTGATTGTCGGCATCAACCCTTGGAGCAGTTGGGGGCTGCGCCATGTGTTCGCCCATGATGGCCTGCGCCAGGCGCGCTGCATCGCGCCGTCGCGGGTGGCGGACTGGCTGAACCTGCTGGGCTTCGCGCTGGAGAAACGCCGCTTCGGGTGCTATCGTCCGCCGCTTGCCTCGACCAGGTGGCAGGCGCGCCTCAGCGGCTGGGAACGCCGGGCGGGTATCTGGCAACTGTCGGGCGGCGGCTTCTATCTATTAGTGGCGCGCAAGATTGTGGTCGGGCTACGGCCGGTGCGCCAGGTAGCGCGCCAGCCCATCGGCAAACTGGTGCCGATGCCGATGGCCAAGGTCAACCGCAAGCAAAGTGAAACGTAAAACCCCTTTTTGATTTAAGACCGAGTAACTGATGACTGACAGCGTAGAACTCTTCACCGATGGCGCCTGCAAGGGCAACCCAGGCCCTGGCGGCTGGGGCGCCTTGCTGGTGTGCAAGGGCGTCGAGAAGGAACTGTGGGGCGGCGAAGCCAACACCACCAACAACCGCATGGAACTGATGGGCGCGATTCGCGGCCTGGAAGAACTCAAGCGTCGCTGCAACGTGCTGCTGGTCACCGACTCGCAGTACGTGATGAAGGGCATCAACGAATGGATGGTCAATTGGAAGAAGCGCGGCTGGAAGACCGCCGCCAAGGAACCGGTAAAAAATGCCGACCTGTGGCAATTGCTCGACGAGCAATGCAATCGCCATGACATCACTTGGAAGTGGGTTCGCGGGCACATCGGCCACCCCGGCAACGAGCGGGCAGACCAGCTCGCCAACCGTGGTGTAGACGAGGTGCGAGGCTACAAGCAGAGCTGACGTGCTAACATCGCGCCCTTTGACGCACACCACAGTGCACACCACCGTTGAGAGCTGAACCCTGATGGCCATCCGATCTGTTGTACTCGATACCGAAACCACCGGCATGCCGGTGACTGACGGCCACCGGATCATTGAAATCGGCTGTGTCGAACTCATGGGTCGGCGTCTCACCGGGCGTCACTTCCACGTCTACCTGCAACCGGACCGCGACAGTGACGAAGGCGCCATCGGCGTCCACGGTATCACCGACGAGTTCCTCAAGGGCAAGCCACGCTTCGCTGAAGTGGCCGATGAGTTCTTCGAATTCATCAAGGGCGCCCAGCTGATCATCCATAACGCGGCGTTCGACGTCGGTTTCATCAATAACGAATTTGCCCTGATGGGGCAGACTGATCGTGCAGACATTTCCCAGCACTGCTCGATCCTCGATACCTTGATGATGGCCCGTGAACGTCACCCCGGCCAGCGCAACAGCCTCGATGCGTTGTGCAAGCGGTATGGTGTCGACAACTCCGGCCGCGAACTCCACGGCGCTCTGCTCGACTCCGAGATTCTCGCCGACGTCTACCTGACCATGACCGGCGGGCAGACCAGCCTTTCGTTGGCGGGGAATGCGTCCGATGGTAGTGGCTCGGCAGAAGGCTCGGGCAACCGTCCTTCGGAAATCCGCCGCCTGCCGGCAGATCGCAAGCCGACCACGATTCTTCGCGCCAGCGAACAGGACATGGTCGAGCATGCACAACGCCTGGAAGCAATTGCCAAGTCGGCCGGTGCTCCTGCGTTGTGGACTCAGCTGACACAACAATAGCCATCAAAACGTCGGAGGGGGCTTGCCCCCCTACAGTTGATCTCCATAGCTCTCAAAATCTTCATTCGCGTCATCGCAGCCTAGCTTCTACCCTGAGTGCATAGCCCTCAGGACTCTACGCCCTCATGTACAAAGACCTGAAGTTCCCTGTTCTTATCGTGCACCGCGACATCAAGGCCGACACCGTTGCTGGCGACCGGGTCCGCGGCATTGCCCGGGAGCTGGAACAGGAGGGCTTCAGTGTTTTTTCCGCCGTGGACTACGCTGAAGGTCGGCTGGTGGCGTCTACCCATCACGGCCTGGCCTGCATGTTGATCGCCGCCGAGGGCGCTGGCGAAAATACCCACCTGCTGCAAAACATGGTCGAGCTGATTCGCCTGGCGCGGGTGCGGGCACCCAACCTGCCGATCTTTGCCCTGGGCGAGCAAGTCACCCTGGAAAACGCCCCGGCCGATGCCATGAGCGAACTCAACCAGCTGCGCGGTATTCTTTATCTGTTCGAAGACACCGTGCCATTCCTGGCCCGGCAAGTGGCCCGCGCCGCACGCACCTATCTAGATGGCCTGTTGCCGCCATTCTTCAAGGCGTTGGTACAACACACCGCCGACTCCAATTATTCCTGGCACACCCCCGGTCATGGCGGAGGCGTGGCGTATCGCAAAAGCCCAGTGGGGCAGGCGTTTCATCAGTTCTTCGGGGAAAACACCCTGCGTTCGGATTTGTCGGTTTCAGTGCCCGAACTGGGCTCGCTGCTGGACCACACCGGCCCGCTGGCCGAAGCCGAGGCTCGTGCTGCGCGCAACTTCGGCGCCGACCACACCTTCTTTGTGATCAATGGCACATCCACCGCCAACAAGATCGTCTGGCATTCCATGGTCGGCCGCGATGACCTGGTGCTGGTGGACCGCAACTGCCACAAATCCGTCCTGCACTCGATCATCATGACCGGCGCGATCCCGCTGTACCTGTGCCCGGAACGCAATGAACTGGGGATCATCGGCCCCATTCCCCTGAGCGAATTCAGCCCCGAGTCGATCCGCGCCAAGATCGACGCCAGCCCCCTGACCCGTGGGCGGCCCGCGAAAGTGAAGATGGCCGTGGTCACCAACTCCACCTATGACGGCCTGTGCTACAACGCCGAGCTGATCAAGCAGCAACTGGGCAACAGCGTCGAGGTGCTGCACTTTGACGAAGCCTGGTATGCCTACGCAGCGTTCCATGAGTTTTTCGCCGGGCGCTATGGCATGGGCACCTCGCGTACCCCGGACAGCCCGCTGGTGTTTACCACCCATTCCACCCACAAACTGCTGGCGGCCTTCAGCCAGGCCTCGATGATCCATGTCCAGGACGGCGGTGCGCGGCAGCTGGACCGCGACCGTTTCAACGAAGCGTTCATGATGCACATCTCCACATCGCCGCAATACAGCATCATCGCCTCGCTGGACGTAGCGTCGGCGATGATGGAAGGTCCGGCCGGGCGTTCGTTGCTCCAGGAAATGTTCGACGAAGCCCTGAGTTTTCGCCGCGCCCTGGCTAATCTGCGCCAGCATATCGCCGCCGAGGACTGGTGGTTCTCCATCTGGCAACCGCCGTCGGTGGCCGGCATCGACCGCGTCGCCACGGCGGATTGGCTGTTGCAGCCGCAGGATGAGTGGCATGGCTTTGGTGATGTGGCCGAAGACTATGTGTTGCTGGACCCGATCAAAGTCACGCTGGTGATGCCCGGCCTCAATGCAGGCGGTGCCTTGAGCGATTGCGGGATTCCCGCGGCGGTGGTCAGTAAATTCCTCTGGGAGCGCGGGCTGGTGGTAGAAAAGACCGGGCTATATTCCTTCCTGGTGCTGTTTTCCATGGGCATCACCAAAGGCAAATGGAGTACGTTGCTCACGGAGTTGCTGGAGTTCAAGCGCAGTTATGACGCGAATACCAGCCTGGCCAGTTGTTTGCCGTCAGTATTTGCCCAGGGCCCGGCGCGTTATCAGGGCCTGGGTTTGCGCGACCTGTGCGACCAACTGCACAGTTGCTACCGCAGCAACGCCACCGCCAAACACCTCAAGCGCATGTACACCGTATTACCGGACGTCGCGATGAAACCGGCGGACGCCTACGACCAATTGGTAAGAGGAGAAGTGGAGGCCGTGTCGATTGATGCCTTGCCAGGACGCGTCGCAGCCGTGATGCTGGTGCCTTATCCGCCCGGCATTCCGTTGATCATGCCCGGCGAGCGCTTTACCGAGTCAACCCGCTCGATCATCGACTACCTGGCATTTGCCCGGACGTTCGATAGCAGTTTCCCCGGTTTTGTTGCCGATGTTCACGGGTTACAACACGAAGATGACGGCAGTGGTCGTTGTTACACCGTAGATTGCATCAAGGGTTAAGGATGTTTATGCAAGCCGTAATGAACCCGAAGTACCCAGGGCTCAGTGTGCGAGTCGCCGACGAAGGCTTCGATGCCTACGTGTGGGGCAATGACTTCAGTTTCGAGGTCAGCGCCTATAGCGTGCCGGAGATGGGCAAGCGCGTCGATCAGTGGCCGCTGGAGCGCATCCTGCCGTACCGCAAATGTTATGGGATTGATCCTGAGGAGTTCGCCAGTTTCCGCGATGCGCCAGACAGCGCGATTTTCATGGCCTACCTGGACGATCGAGCGGTGGGGCATATCGTGGTCAGTACCAACTGGAATGGTTTTGCCCATGTGGATGAACTGGCGGTGGTCCTGCCGGCACGGCGGCACGGCGTGGCCAAGGCGTTGCTGGATGTGGCGCAGTTCTGGAGCCGCAAGAAAAACCTGCCGGGCATGATGCTCGAAACCCAAAACAACAACCTCGGCGCGTGCCGTCTTTATGAGCGCTGCGGTTATGTGATGGGGGGATCGACCACCTGCGTTATCGCGGCATCGACCCGCAAACGCGCGAAGTGGCGATTTTCTGGTATCGGTTGTTCAAGTCCGAAGTCGACAAGACTTAACCCAACAGCAGGCTTTCAGCCTTCTGCGTGACAATCTCCAGCAATGCATTCAAGGCTGCAGAAGCCATCCCATCCTTGAGGGTCAGCGCGTACAGATGGATCGTGATCGGCGGCGACACCGGGCATGCATCCAGCCCGGCCTCCCGTGCGCCGAACGCGGTGAACGGGTCGACAATCGCCAGGCCTTCTCCCGCTTCCACCATGCTGCGCATCATCTGGTAGGTCTGCACGCGGGTTTGCACCACCGGCAGTGGCCGAAGGGCTTGCAGCTTGGCGTCCAGCAGGCGGCTGAGTGGGTCTTGCCCCTCCAGCCCGATCATCGACTGCCCGGCCAGGTCCTGCAGCGCAATGTACTTTTGCTTGGGCTTGAGCCAACCGTGGGGTGCGAGTAGCTGCAGTTTGCCCTGGGCGAGCACGGTGCTGAGGATTTGCGGGTGTTCCGGGTCATGCAGGCTCAGGCCGACGTCGGCCTCGTGCAGCAACAGGCTCCTGACGATTTCTCGTGTGGGCTGGCTCGACAGGTTGCAGGGGGTGTCCTGGAAACGTCGGCGCAGCACCGCGATGCTGTGCGGCAACAGTTGATTGGCCAGGGGCGGGGTGCAGAGCGCTCGCAGGGGTGGGGCGTGATGGTGTTTCAGGCGGCTGGCCAGCCGTTGCACCGGCTCCAACGCTTCGTACACATGGGCGATTTCTGGCTGCAACGCCAGGGTTTCCCGCGTTGCCTGCAAGCGCCCGCGTACGCTGGCGAACAGCATAAAACCCAGTTGCTGCTCGGCTTCCTTGAGCGACGCCTCCACATCGCCCACGGGGAGCTGCAACCATTCGGCGGCCGTGCCGAGGTGTCCGGTCTGCAAGATGGCCTGAATCACTTCGAGATGACGTAAACGCATGGCCGGAGTCTATGTGCAGTGCCGTGGGGTTTCAATGGTACAAGTGGTCGTGCGTAAAAAAGACGGTGCAGGTCGCCTGTGCCACTGGCGTTCAATCACGACCTCACTAGAATGGCTTGTCTGATCATCAACGACCAAAGCCGGATACCGGCACTTACAACAAAAACAGGTCTGGTCTCAAATGCCTATTCCCTCGACGTTCTTCGGGGTAACGGCCAAGCAACTCCTGGTCCTGGTGACCGTAGGGTGCGCGGCGGCTTATCTCTTCAGCAATCACGACGACACACCGCAGAGCCTCGCGCTCGAAGCGTTTATCCGTGCCCAGGAACAGGTGGGCGAGCAGGTGGGGGCGGTGTTGGGGGTTACTCTGGTCAGGCAGGTGGAGGCATATCCCGCCTACAACACGTCAGGCTACACGCGCACGGTGTACGCCGTTGAAGGGGAGCGGGGGCACTTGCTGGTGACGCTCAAGCAGAGCGAGCAGGGTCTTGAGGTCACGGAAATCCGCAGCCCTTGATCACCCCGGCCCAGTCGATGCCATCAATGGCCAGGACTGAGCAGGTCATCAAGGCGAGATCTTATGACGCGAGGGTGGTTTGCGATTCGCGGACAATAATGATGCCCGACTGGATCAGTTTGAACTCATCGCCTTCCAGTTTTTCTACACGGTCGCCAATGGCCAGCTTGTAGGTCGTGGTGGGCGTCGAGCCAGCCAAGTCGGCTTGCGCCGGGTTGGATTCCTGGAACTCATGCACGGAATACACGCGGCCTTCCGCGTCTCTGGCATGGAACTGTCCGACAAGTACTGCTGCCATCTGTTTAGAACCTCTGGAGATAAACACTCGATTTACGGTTCTGTAGACCGCCATAAAGAGAGGTAGTTTGCCTACACAAAAAAAATACTATTCATTGAGATTTTCAGACACTTCCTACGCAGCAGCGTGCGACGCAAACGCCTGGAGGAATCTCAAAACCTTCTGGTGAACCCGTCGTGAAGTCTCTATAACTACAAGCTCCATTAGTCAGACATCGGGAAAACCTCCATGAGCAAGGTCTACACGATTGCCGTCCTGGTTGGCAGCTTGAGAAAACAGTCGATCAACCGCAAGGTCGCGTTGGCATTGGCCGAACTGGCTCCGGCCAATCTGAAGTTGAGCATTGTCGAAATCGGCGATCTGCCGCTCTACAACGAAGACATCGACGCTGATTCACCGCCGGCAGCCTACAGTACTTTCCGCAAACAGGTGAGTTCATCCGACGCGGTGCTGTTCGTGACACCGGAATACAACCGCTCGGTGCCGGCCCCATTGAAGAATGCGATTGACGTGGGTTCCCGCCCTTATGGACAAAGCGCCTGGAGCGGCAAACCGGGAGCGATCATCAGCGTGTCGCCGGGCGCCATTGGCGGCTTTGGCGCCAACCACCATCTGCGCCAGTCCCTGGTGTTCCTGGATGTGTGGTGCATGCAGCAGCCGGAAGCCTACCTGGGTGGGGCGGGCAGTGTGTTTGATGAGTCGGGCAAGGTGTCAGAAAAGACCAAGCCGTTTTTGCAGACCTTCATTGATGCCTACGCACAATGGGTAGAAAAACAGACCGCATAGGTATCTACACAAGTTCTACAGGATAATGCGAAGCGGCTGCCAAGTATCCCCGTCACCCGTAGCAGCTGCCGAGCGCAAGCGAGGCTGCGTTGGGCGCCCCGCAGATCGCGGGGTGTCAATACGTCCGCCACGCAGCCTCGCCAGGCAAGCCCCTCTTCACCTGTTCAGATCAGCGCAGCCAGTTGGTCCGCGCTAATTCGATCACCTCATCGCCACGCCCACTCATCACCGCCTTGAGCATATACAGGCTGAACCCCTTGGCCTGTTCCAGCTTGATGCTCGGCGGCATCACCAGTTCCTGAGTGGCGGTTACCACATCCACCAGCACCGGGCCATCGTGGGCCAGGGCGCGGCGCAGGGCGGGTTCCAGATCTGCGGATTGCTCCACGCGAATGCCGAGGATTCCCATGGCGTTGGACATCGCCGCGAAATCCGGATTCTTCAGCTCGGTGCCCGTGTCCAGATAACCCGCGGCCTTCATCTCCATGGCGACAAATCCCAGTGACGAGTTATCAAATACGATGACTTTGACCGGCAACTTCAGCTGCGCCAGCGAGATGAAATCCCCCATCAGCATGGCGAAACCGCCGTCGCCGGACATGGAAATCACTTGCCGACCCGCAAATGCGGCCTGCGCGCCAATCGCCTGGGGCATCGCGTTGGCCATGGAGCCATGGTTGAACGAGCCGATCAGGCGGCGCTTGCCGTTCATCTTCAGGTAGCGCGCCGCCCAGACCGTGGGCGAGCCGACATCGGCGGTAAAGATCGCGTCATCGTCGGCCAACTCACTGAGCAGTCGCGCAACGTATTGCGGGTGGATCGGTCGATTGGCCTTGGACGGTTGCGCAAGGTCGTCCAGCCCCTGACGGGCTTTTACGTAATGCTTCAACGAGGTTTCAAGGAAGCTGCGATCCGTCTTGCGGGTCAAGCGCGGCAGCAGGGCATCGATGGTTTCGCTGACATCCGCGGCGATACCCAGGTCCAAGGTGGCGCGACGGCCCAGTGCCTGCGGATTGCGGTCGACCTGGATGATTTTTGCGTCGGTGGGGTAGAACTGGCGATACGGGAAGTCGGTGCCGAGCATGATCAGCGTGTCGCAGTCGAGCATGGCGTGGTAACCGGAGCTGAAACCGATCAGGCCGGTCATGCCCACATCAAAGGGGTTATCCCATTCCACATGTTCCTTGCCGCGCAAGGCGTGTACCACCGGCGCGCCCAGCATGTCCGCCAGGGCCACCACTTGCGCATGGGCGCCGGCACAGCCGCTGCCACACAGCAGCGTGACCTTTTCACTGCGCGAGAGGATCTCGCTCAATTGCAGCAGATCGGCCTCTGCCGGCAAGGTGCGTGGCGCGTGCAGGGCCGGCCACGGCTTGAGGGTGTCTTCGACTTCCAGCAGCGACACATCCCCCGGAATCACCACCACCGCCACGCCGCGATTGAGGATCGCCGAGCGCATGGCGCGGTGCAGCACCTGGGGCATCTGCGCGGGGTTGGTGACCAGCTCGATGAAGTGGCTGCACTCCTTGAACAGTTCCTGGGGATGGGTCTCCTGGAAGTAGTTCAGGCCGATTTCCGAGGATGGAATCTGTGCGGCAATCGCCAGCACCGGCACATGGTTGCGATGGCAGTCGAACAGACCATTGATCAAGTGCAGATTACCCGGCCCGCAACTGCCGGCGCACACCGTCAACTCGCCGGTGGCGGCGGCCTCTGCACCGGCGGCAAAGGCCGCGACTTCTTCGTGGCGCACGTGCATCCACTCGATACTGTCCATGGTGCGCAGCGCATCGGTGAGACCGTTGAGGCTGTCGCCGGTCAGGCCCCAGATGCGCTTGATGCCCGCCTGTTCAAGTGTGGTCGCCAGTTGCTGGGCCAGGTTGATTTTCGCCATGAAGCACTCCAATCGTCAGTGAGGTTAAAAGCTGCTGATCAATAGGGGACAGTTCGATCACGGCGAATGCTCCTTCTTTAATGTGAAGATTGCGTCATGGCCGCACGGTATTGCCGTGTGCGGCGGGCGATAAACCATTGGTCACACGCCAGTGCCAACCAGGGCATCACCTTGGGGTTGGGCCGCCGACCACGGCTGAGGCGGCGCATCTGGTTGCGCACCACGGCGAGCGTGGCGAGCGAGGCCAGGGGCTTGCGCTTCCAGTCGATCGGCTTGAGTTGCGGGTTGAGGTCGCGACCTTCGCGCCAGTGTTTGATCAGTTGCGGTTCCAGCGTCAGGGCGGTGGCGATACCGGCCATGGCGATGCCGCTGTCCAGCACTTGCTGCACGATAGGCAGGCGGCGAATGCCCCCGGTGACCATCACGGGCATGCTGGCGACGCTGGCCATTTGGGCGGCAAATTCAAGGAAGTACGCTTCACGGGCGAGCGTGCGACCGTCCCGTGCTTCGCCTTGCATGGCGGGCGCTTCATAGCTGCCGCCGGACAGTTCCAGCAGGTCGATGGGCAATGGGTTGAGCATTTCCACCACTGCCCGCGCATCGGTTTCGTCAAAGCCGCCGCGCTGGAAATCCGCCGAATTGAGTTTGACCGCCACGCAAAACGACGGGCTGACGCTGGCGCGCACCGCGTGAATCACTTCCAGCAGCAGGCGCGCACGGTTTTCCAGCGAGCCGCCCCAGCGGTCAGTGCGGTGGTTGCTCAAGGGCGAGAGAAACTGACTCAGCAAATAGCCGTGGGCGCCGTGGATCTGCACGCCGGTAAAGCCGGCTTTCTCGGCCAGGCGTGCGCTGGTGGCGAAGCGCTGGATCACGTCCTGGATTTCGTCTTCGCTCATGGCTTTGGGCTTGGCGAACATCTTGGAAAAACTGCCCAGGTCGAGGGCAATGGCGGACGGCGCCAACGCTTGCTGGCCGAGATTGGCCATGGTCTGGCGCCCTGGATGGCTGAGCTGCACCCAGAAGTGCACGCCCTTGTTGCGCGCCACATCGGCCCATTCGCGAAAGCTGTCCAGGTGTTGCTCGTTTTCCAGGGCCACGCCGCCGGGGCCGGTCATGGCGTGGCGGTCGATCATCACATTGCCGGTCAACAGCAGGCCGGGTTCGCCGTCTGCCCAGGCCTTGTACAACTGCTTCAATTCGCGGGACGGCGCCTGGTTGATATCGGCCATGTTTTCTTCCATCGCCGCCTTGGCGATGCGGTTGGCGATGATTTGGCCGTTGGGCAGTTGCAAGGCTTCAAAAGGTGACATGCGTTGACTCCTGAGTGGGGGAGGCCTCAGGCTAAGCTTAAAGTTAACTTTAATGTCAAGCAGGCGTTGTGATGAATATTGGTGAGCTGGCAAAACAGAGCGGCCTGGCGGCTTCGCGCATCCGCTTTTACGAGAGTGAAGGCTTGATCAGTCAGGTGGGACGCCAAGCCAATGGCTATCGGCGCTATTCAGAAGACGCGTTGCAAACCTTGCAGTTGATCCAGAGCGCGCAACAGGCCGGGTTTACCTTGCAGGAACTCAAGGCGTTGATGCCCGCGCCGGGGGAGCACAAGCGCGACGAACTCATCCTGGCCTTAGAGAGCAAGGTGGCGCAGATCGAAGTGATGCAGGCGCAACTGGTCCACAGCAAAGCCCAGTTGCTGGGAGTGATTGAGGCCGTACGTGCGCAGCCGGAAGGCGTCCCATGCTCCATGGGACAGAAACAGGTGCTGGCGTCGATCAAACTCCAGCCATGAAAAAGCCCTGGCATGCCAGGGCTTTTTCATGTCCGCAAACTTACCGGCGACGAAACAGCGGCAGCGGCTCATCCGTTGCAGCCTGGTACGTCACCGAGAAGTCCTTGAGGCTTTCCAGCGCTTCGTACGGGTCTTTGTCTGCGCGCAGGGCGAAGGCATCGAACCCGCAACGGCGCAGGTAGAACAACTGGTCGCGCAGCACGTCGCCAATCGCCCGCAGTTCGCCCTTGTAACCGTAGCGGTCGCGCAGCAGGCGGGCGTTGGAGTAGTTGCGACCGTCGGTGAAGGCCGGGAAATTCAGCGCGATGACCTGGAAGTGTTCCACGTCGGCGCCGATCTCTTCGGCTTCTTCATCGGCGTCCAGCCACACACCCAGGCCGCCGTCGCGGGCCTTGAGGGCGTGGCCGTGTTCGCGCCACAGCGCCAACGGTACGATCAGGTCGTCGCAGTTGGAGATGCCGTCGAAGCTCGCGTCCTTGGGCAGCAGGTGCCAGGTTTCGTCGAGGACTTCGTTGTTCTTAATGATTCG
The DNA here is from genome assembly GCF_056688935.1 of Pseudomonas arvensis. NCBI lineage: Bacteria > Pseudomonadati > Pseudomonadota > Gammaproteobacteria > Pseudomonadales > Pseudomonadaceae > Pseudomonas > Pseudomonas arvensis. The sequence goes on from NZ_CP162038.1 coordinate 2,580,387, forward strand.
CTGCATAGACGCGCTCCTTGAACAGGTCAATGCCGATGCGCTGGTAGGTGTCGATGAAACGCTCATCTTCGGTGCGCTGTTCGATGTACACATCGATCAGTTTGCCGATCACCTCGGGCATGGCTTCCTGGGCGAAGGACGGGCCGAGGATCTTGCCCAGGCTCGCATCGCGGCTGGCGCTGCCACCCAGGGACACTTGGTAGAATTCTTCGCCTTTCTTGTCCACGCCCAGGATGCCGATGTGGCCGACGTGGTGGTGACCACAGGCGTTCATGCAACCGGAAATGTTCAGGTCCAGCTCGCCGATGTCGAACAGGTAGTCCAGGTCGTCGAAACGGCGCTGGATCGATTCGGCAATCGGGATCGACTTGGCGTTGGCCAGGGAGCAGAAGTCGCCACCCGGGCAGCAGATGATGTCGGTCAAAAGGCCGATGTTCGGCGTGGCGAAACCGCCTTCGCGCAGCTCGCCCCACAGGGTGAACAGTTGGCTCTGCTCAACGTCCGCAAGGATGATGTTCTGCTCGTGAGAGGTACGCAGTTGGCCGAAGCTGTAGCGGTCAGCCAGGTCGGCGACGGCGTCCAGCTGCTTGTCGGTGATGTCGCCCGGTGCAACACCGGTCGGTTTCAGCGACAGGGTCACCGCCACATAGCCCGGCTTTTTGTGCGCCAGGGTGTTGCGGCCACGCCAGCGGGCAAAGCCTGGATGCTGGCGTTCCAGCTCGGCGATTTCGGCGTCCTGGTTGGCCAGGGCCTTGTACTCGGGATCGACGAAATGCTTGGCAACGCGATGCACTTCGGCTTCGGTCAGGGTGGTCTGGCCGCCGCGCAGGTGTTCCATCTCGGCGTCGACTTTCTGGGCGAACACCTCGGGGGTCAGCGCCTTGACCAGGATCTTGATCCGGGCCTTGTACTTGTTGTCACGACGGCCGTAGCGGTTGTAGACCCGCAGGATGGCGTCGAGGTAGCTCAACAGATCCTGCCACGGCAGGAACTCGTTGATGAATGCGCCCACCACCGGCGTACGGCCCAGGCCGCCACCGACCAGCACACGGAAGCCCAACTCGCCAGCGGCGTTGTACACCGGCTCCAGGCCGATGTCGTGGACTTCGATGGCTGCGCGGTCCGAGGTCGAGCCGTTGACGGCGATCTTGAACTTGCGCGGCAGGTAGGCGAATTCCGGGTGGAAGGTGGTCCATTGACGGATGATTTCACACCATGGGCGAGGGTCGATCAGTTCGTCGGCAGCAACGCCGGCGAATTGGTCGGTGGTCACGTTGCGCAGGCAGTTACCGCTGGTCTGAATGGCGTGCATCTGCACGGTGGCCAGTTCAGCCAGGATGTCCGGCACATCTTCCAGGGCCGGCCAGTTGAACTGCACGTTCTGGCGGGTACTGATGTGGGCATAGCCTTTGTCGAAGTCGCGGGCAATCCTGGCCATCATGCGCATCTGGCGCGAAGTCAGTTGGCCGTAGGGCACGGCCACCCGCAGCATCGGCGCAAAGCGCTGAACATAAAGGCCATTTTGCAGGCGCAGAGGGCGGAACTCTTCTTCGCTCAGTTCACCTGCTAAGTAGCGTCGGGTCTGATCACGGAACTGCTTGACGCGGTCCTCGATGATGCGCTGATCGTATTCGTCGTATACGTACATATAGGTCCTGTTCTCGGCAAATCTGCGCGCACGGCCGCGCACTCCCAACGGAGCCGGCGCACGATACCAGTTTGCGTTTATGCGCAAAAGTGATGTTTGGGTATATGGAAATAACCAAAATGACTAATGAGAACGGTTATCGGGATATCCACATTTGTCATGCGGGCAATCGTCGACTTTACTGTGAGCGAGTCTTAGTGCAATCACCTATAAAACCGACAAGAGGCGATGCGATGAGCAATCCGACAAAAGCCCGTAAACCCGACAGTACCGTGGATGCCTGGGCCATTCTGTTCTTGATCATTCTGGTGGTGGGAACCGCCGTTTTCTGGGTCAGCCACCAATAAAGGACGTTGATTGAGCCTCGATTGGTTTAGGCATTGCCACTATCATGGCGGCCTAATTTCGAGGCTCAAGCGTCCATGTTGAAGGTGTTGATTACGTGTGTCTGGTTGCTGGGATCGACGTACGGGGCGATGGCCCATGCCACGTCGGTGGTGTTTCTCAATCCGGGCATGTCGACCGAAACCTTCTGGGTCAGCTACACGCAATTCATGCAGGCCGCCGCCAAGGACCTCGGCCTGGATTTGCGTGTGCGTTATGGCGAGCGCGATGTCGCCAACACGCTGCTCCAGGCGCGTGAGGTGCTGCAAGGCAGCCAGCGTCCGGATTACCTGGTGCTGGTCAATGAGCAGTACGTCGCCCCGCAGATCCTGCGCATGGCCGAGGGCAGTGGCGTCAAGCTGCTGATGGTGAACAGCGCACTGACCGTCGATCAAGAGCAACTGTTGGGCACCCGCAGTGGTATCCGTTTGATCGGCAGCCTGGTCGCTGACGATGAAGAGGCGGGCTACCTGATGCTGCGTGATCTGTTGCGCCAGCACGGGCCGGTTGCGCCGGGCCAATCCCTCGACCTGTTGGCCTTTTCCGGCGCCAAGACCACCCCGGGAGCGCAGTTGCGCGAGCGGGGCCTGCGTCGAGCACTGGCCGAGCATCCCGAGGCGCGCCTGCGCCAGTTGGTCTACGGCGAGTGGAACCGCGAGCGCGCCTTCGAGCAAGCGACGCAACTGTTCAAGCGCTACCCGCAGACGGCGCTGGTGTGGTCGGCCAACGATCAGATGGCCCTGGGCGCCATGCAGGCGTTGCAGGCCAGTGGGCGGTTACCGGGTAAGGACGTGCTGTTCAGCGCGGTCAACAGTTCACCCGAGATCCTGCAGGCGCGCCTGGACGGTCGCTTGTCGAGCCTGGTCGCCGGGCATTTCACCGTAGGCGGGTGGGCCATGGTGCTGATCAATGATGATGCCAAGGGCGTGGATATCAGCGCCCACGGTGGGCGCGACCGCCAGTTGGCGTTGTTCCAGTTGATCGACATTCCCCAGGCGCGGCGCTTGTTGGGGCACACGGCACCGGTGAATTTTCGTGCGCTGTCCGCCCAGGGCAAGCCAGCATCCTACCTTTACCCGTTCAGCCTGCAGTTGCTGCTGCGCTAGGCACCGGCCAGGTGCAGCACCAGCTTGACGATGCCAAACAAGGTCAGCGCAAACACGGCTGTGAACACAATCCCCAGGACCACGAAGTGGCTGGGTTTGCCGTGGGTGAAGTCGCGCGCGCGGTTCTTGCCGCTTTGCACGCCAATGGCCGCAGCCATGACGCTCTGCAGCATCTGCCATAAGGTCGGCGGTTTATTGTCCGGGGTGTCCATGAAGCCTCCGCAGGTCGGGTGGTATCGGCGCGGTGCCACCCACAGGATAGTTCAGGAAACGTCATAGCTAAGTACTTCGGATGCGCCCGCGCGCGGTGATCAACTGGTCTCTTCATTATCAGGAGAGTCAGTATGTCGGTAGTTCCCCAGACAAACGTGCCTGCACGGGCGGCAGGCGCATCCGCGAGCATTCATGCCAAGTCATTGATAGCGGCTGTCCCACCGTGGCTGATCGATGCCACACCGCAGCGTCGTGAGGCACTCAGTAAAGCCGATACAACGCTGGCGCAGGCGTATTGGCGCGCAACCCCACAGCGGCGTCAGCGAGTGCACGATTGCGTACTTGAGAGCTTCACCGAACAAACGGTGCTGGATAAGACGATGTCAGCCTTGCAGGACATCGAGACGTTCGGCCGACCGTTACTGGTAAAGGCACTCAAGGATCAGTACGGCGTTGAGCTTGCCGGCGGGCTGTCCACCTGGATAAGTCTCAGAAAGTCGCTGCAAGTGAGCTATCTGAATATAGAAGCGCGTACCTATGATTATTTGAAGCTTGAGCTGTTTCAGGTCGCGCTCCACAACTTCGAGGCGAGCGAGTGTGAAGAGGGTTTTTTTCATTCGTCCTCCGGCTTCAGATGGCAAACAGGATCGCTTTCTGAGCCGCTGTTACCGGTGCGCCTGGGGGGGCTGAAAGTCCATCAATTTCTGACACTGTGCCGGCAGTTGAATATTGGCGGGCAGTATCAGGCCTATCTCAAGCGGTTTTTTCACCCCGCCGAGGCTTCTGTCGAGGCCACCTTAAGGTTGCAATTCGCCCTCAGCCAAAAGGCCGCGATGCGGGCCGCCGCCGAATTGGCTTTGTTGCAGCAGGATATCGACGACGATGTCTACGCCATGCTGCTTCGCGTCATTGAAGGCGAGCGCTCACCCCGTATCGGGGCGCAAACCGTGCTGGTTCGCGACGTTGGCCTGATGAATCTGCGAATCACCGGCTGCGTGATGTTTCAGGTCATGGCGGGTGAGAAGGTTGATTACCCCATTCTCTACATACCCCATGACCCGTACCACCCGCTGAAGCGCTATCGCGATTACGGCCACATGCTCGCGACGTTGAGCGACCGGTTTATCACGCCAGGCGCCCCCACACAGCGGGTGACAGGCCCCACGGCTTACCAGCGTTTTTTCAGTCAGTTCGTGAGCCATGCCGATTGGCCGCGTTACTTCAGTGAGTTCACGCAGGATGCCGCAGACGCGACTTTTCGCGAGAAAATCGGTTCCACGTTTCCCGGCATAGGCGATATGTATGAGTTGGTCAGTCGCATGACGCCTTTTCGACTCAAAAATTTCCCACCCTTGCCTCGATCTCCCCAGGTGCCAAACCCGGCGCCCTATCTGGCGCCCGCAGCCCTGGTGTTCAAGGACAGTCCGGCGGGCGCTGACGCCATTGATCTTTGGACGTATCTCTACAATCAAAACCGAGACAAGGTTGTGTCGGACGCCGCCAGTTATGCCGTCCCCACCGCGGACGTCGATGCCAGGGTGCGTCAGCGAAAACTGGCGATGTTTCTCAATGTGGGGGTGTTCGTACTGGGTTTCGTTGCCGGGTTCGTGCCTGTGTTGGGTGCAATCATGCTGGGGGTCATGGTCGCACAGCTGTTGTACGAGACATTTGAGGCGGTGTCAGAGTGGAGTGAAGGCGATCGCAAAGCGGCCAAGGTGCACCTGATCGACCTGGCAGAAAACCTCGCCTTGATCGGGGTGACCGCCGGCGTGGGTAAAGCCCTGAGCAGACCAAGGGTCGAACCGGTCATTGAAGGCACGGTAAGGGTCAGCCTGCCTGACGGTAAGGCGCGTCTGTGGAAGCCTGACCTGGCACCCTACAGGAGCGACGTGGTGTTTGATTCAGCAGTCCGGCCTGATGCGACGGGTCAGTACATGCGTGGAGGCAAGACTTACATCCGTATTGATGGATCATTCTACGAAACAAGCTTTGACGCCGATCTGCGCAAATGGCGAATCAGACATCCGCACGACGACATGGCTTACCAGCCAATCCTTGAGCATAACGGCGAAGGTGCCTGGCGACATATTCATGAGTATCCGCTGTCGTGGGAGCGCCTGAAGCTGCTGCGTCGCCTGGGGCATTGCGCGGAGGGTTTTTCTGATGAAACCCTGAGCGCCGTGGGTGAAATAAGCGGTGTCAGCGACGACCAGTTGCGAAAAGTGCACATGGACGGCTTGCCTGTGCCGGCGGTGCTGGCCGATACCCTGGAGGATTTCAAGGTCGACCAGCAGGTTGATGAGCTGATCGGCCAGATTCGTCGAGGAACACCGAGGGACGCTGGCTATGAGTACGCGTTGGGTCTCGTGGTCGAAATGCCAGGCTGGCCGCAGGCAAAGGTATTGGAGGTGTTTGCAGGTTCTGAACCCGTGGGGCACCCGCGTGTCGATGTCGGCAAGACGCCCATCGAGCAACTGGTGGGTAGCACTGGCCCGCTAGGCGAGGACGCGGCTAACTGCGCGTTGGGCCAATTGGGCAGCCGTTTCGAACCGGTTACCCCGCTGATCGATGAGTGGTCTGGTGCCCCCTTGAAAGAGCCACTTCAGGTCCAGGAAACGACGATTTTCAGCGGGCGCTCCGTGCGCCATGGTCGGGCTCTTGCTCCGGGCGCTAACCAGGCCACTCTCAAAATCAGTATTGACGATGTATTCCAAGGCAAGCTCGCATCGACTGTCTTGTCTGGCCTGAGCGAAGACGAAACCGCCCAGCTGTTGGGCAGCGAGTCAACCTGGGGTGGGGCCACCAGAACGCAGGTCTTCAATGAGAGGCTTGCAGACGTGGCGCTGCAAAGACAGCAGGCCTTGTTCAGCGCTCTGTTGCGCGCAAGAAACCCGCACCACGCCGCCCCCGGTTCGCTGCACCGGCGGTTCCCCACGTTGTCAAGACGAGCGCACGCGCAACTGCTCGACCTGGATACCGGCAACGCCGCAGAGCGCCTTGATCTCGCCGCGCGTATCGCTGTGCAACAGGGGCGCCTTGGACGGGCACTCAGCGGGCTGCATCGGGACAGGCTAGCCGGCGTCGACAGCGACTGGCTGGCCCTGCATACCCTTGCGCGCCTGCCAGGGTGGCCGGAGGGGCTGCGCCTGGAAATACGCGAAGGCCATATCAACGGACCATTGAAGGCCGGCATAGGCGAAGAAAGCGCGGCAATGCGCAGATACCTGATCAAGATCGACGAGCGTTTTCAAGCCGTTGACGCGGCCGGCAATGCGCTGAATGAATTGCCCCCCCATGGTCGTAACTTCTATGCGTCAATCATGCATGCCTTGCCGGACGAAACCCGTCAAGCGCTGGCGCTGCCGTCGACCAGCCAGGGCGCCGATTTACAACAGGCGTTGGCCGCGTATGCCAGATCGCACCGAGACGTTGTGGCCAATCAAGTGTTCAAGCTGCGCATCCCGAGGTCAAAGCCCTCATGGCGTCTGCCGAGCGGGCGTTTGGGCTATGAGTTGTCGGGCAGGAGCAAGGCTTTTTTCCTGAGTGAACAGTTGATTCGTCAGTTACGCAGTGTCTATCCGAATATCCCTGAAGAGGAGGCTGAGGCATTTTTGTGGTCTCGAAGGCGCGACGGTGAAAGCGATGCGCAGGTTTCGCAGATGCTTTCCTCGCGTCAACGCGAACTGGCGGCATTACAGCTCAGGCTCGCGCAATGGGCCGGGCAGGATGGTTATCGCTCACGTGTTGCCAACGATGTGATCGGCTGTTGGCGCCAGGGCCTGGACCGGGATCGCGCGCCCAGTGCGGTTCTGAACATTCGCGGGGCGCAGCCGCTGCCGACGCTGGAGGCAGACTTTTCCCATGTGCGTACAGTGTCGTTATCAGGCGCCAGATTGCTTGCCGAGGGGAGCGAGGCCTTGCACCGGTTGTTACCCCGTTTACAGCGTCTTGAACTCTACGTTAACCCCATGGACCTGGACGCGGTGGCCGCTCGGTTGCCAAGCCTGCCCGGTATTACCGAACTGTTGATTCAAGGGCCTTCACTCGCGTATTCCAGTGAGGCGTTGCAGGCTATCAACCGAATGGCGGGGCTGGAGCAGCTGGTTCTCGGGGGGGCTCTTCAAACGCTGGACGTCAGCGAGTTGACATCATTGCGTCGCTTGACCGTGTCGGGGGCCCTGGGGGCTTGGCCGCGTGGCGTCACTGCGCTTGAGCACCTTGAGTCCCTCGATCTCTCGGGTACCCGATTGCATTCGGTGCCGCCTGAGATGTTCAGCGGGCATGAGCGCGTGTGGCGCGGTTTGCAGATGAATTGGGCAGGGTTTGAATCCCAGGACTTCAAGGCGGTGTTTGATCACTTGCAGGGCAACCCCGCCCATCTGATGGATGAGGCCCGGCTGGTGCGGGACTATTGCGAGGGGGTGCTGAGAGGCCTCTGGAACGGTGATCCGGTTTTTGTTTCGAGTGCCATGGCCGAATTCAGCGAGCAGGGGTTGTCGCCGCCGATGCGTGTGGCGCGTGTGAACACGGTCCGTGAAGAATATCAGCGACTGGCCGCAGAGCTTGAACAATGGCGGCAGCAAGATGCGTCCCGGGATATGGCCGCCGAAAAGCTGCTGGAGTGTTGGCGTGCGGGTTTAGCGCAGCGTTTTATCACCCCTGGTCAGCCCGGCCATTTCGAGGGCGATGCGCCGGCAGGCTCGCGGCTCGATCTGTCAGGAGATCGGCTGGGTGGTTTGCCGCCGTTGCCGACGGCCGGTTTTGCCCATGTTCGCGACCTGAACTTGAGCGGTGCAGGTGTCCCCATCGAAGCCATCAACCCGTGGCTCGACCATTTTACCGGGCTCCAGGCCGTCAGCCTTGCAGGGAATAACCTGACGGAACTGCCGTCGACACTCACTCGATTTGAAACCCTCAGGCAGTTGGACCTTTCGCGCAACAGGTTGGTCATTACTGCGCCCACACAAGCCCGGTTGAACACGTTCGCGCAGCTTTCATCCTTGCAATTGCAGTACAACCCAATCGGCAGTCTGGATGCGCGCAGTCTCGAACAACTGCGTAGCCTGGACCTGAGTCACAGTGCAATTAACGCCTGGCCGCAAGGCTGGCAACACCTGGAACGTCTGGACCTGAGCCACAGTGCGGTGACCGCTATCCCCGAGGCGGCCTTGCAGGGGCATGATCCCTTGCTGCTCGGCACCAGCCTGCGGGGCTGCCGCCTTACCACTCAAGCACGTGCGCAAGCGCGGTTGTTTGCGCGACGCTACACCCAGGATCACTCAATGGACACGTTGGAAAACCCATTGGGCATACCCCACGACCTGCTGTTTCAGGGATTGACCGGAGGCGACCCTGAGTATTTCCCGGATGACCTTCACCAGCGTCCCGAGTGGCTCACTGCGCTGCCCGGTATCTCAGACCCCGCGCGTGTCAGGCCAACCCCAGCGGAGCGGCTGCAACGTCTGAACCCTTCGCTGGACGACGCCCAGGCGCAGGCATGGATGGATGAGTTGGGTGTCAGCGGTCACGACGCGTTTAAGGTCGAGGCCAAATTGGTCGAGTGGGAGAGGCAATACGACGAGTGGGTATCGCTGTTGAATCAGTGGATCGGTGCTGAGGATTATCAGAGTGAAAGCGGGATCAGTGCGCTGGATCGGCGCAGGGCGGCGGATCGATTGCTGCAGGGTTGGCGTTTCACATTGCGGGCAGAACCCTCGGCGTTTGTGCCAGAGAGCGCTCAACAATTGAACTTGTCGGGCCTGACGTTGGGGGATCTACCTGCCGTGCCGGCATATTTCGCGCATGTAAACGAGCTTGACCTGAGCGGCGTCGCCCTGACGGCAGAGGGCTCCAGCGGGTTTCTGCGCAGTTTCGCCCATGTAAAAAACTTGACGCTCAGTCATAACGCGCTGCCCGTCTTGCCGAACGTGCTCAACGAATTTCATTCGTTAAGCCGGCTGGACTTCAGCGGTAACCGACTGCGTAACTCGATCGTATTACAGCCGCTCCTGGGCAATATGCCTGAACTGGCATGGTTGGACCTGAGCGGCAATATCCTTAGACGGGTGGATGCCACGGGCTTGAACAGGCTTGAAACACTGAACCTGCAGCACAACCTCCTGGAGGATTGGCCGAGCGCTGTGCTTGAGCTGCCACGGCTGCGTCAGATGGACCTGGGCAACAACTGGATCGAGACTATCCCTGCCGCCGCCCTGGAGCCGCGGCATCAACAATTGATGGCCGGCACCACGCTCTCGGGAAATGAGCTTGGGCTGCATGAGCTTGAAGATTTACGCACCTATCTGCTCCAGACCGGCAATGGCCTGGGGTATTCCGCCCAGGAGCTGGAAGGCCTTATCAACCCCTCTCGCTCGACCAGTGAAGCCGAGTTTTCCGGGGCGGAGCACGTCTTTCAAAATCACCCGGACATTGAGCCTGTGCACGTCCAGAAAAACCGTTGGTTTGCCACGCTGGAGGCTGACTCCCCCAGGCATGCCGCGTGGGATGTACTCGTGGCTGAAGAGGGCAGCGCGGACTTTTTCTTTGTGCTTTCCCGGTTGGCGGACACCGTAGACTTTCTTCAGTTTCCTGCCGAGTTGAGGCGGCGAGTATGGGCGGTGCTGGACGCGATGGGCGATAGTCTGCAACTGAGGCGGTACATATTCGCCAGGGCGACGGCCCTTATACCGGGTGCTACGTGCGGTGACGGTCGAATCCTGATTTTCAACGAGCTTGAAACGAGCGTCCTGGAGTTCGATGCGCTTAGAGAGTCTGAGCTGGCGCAAGACGGCGCTGCGCTGTTGGCACTGGCCAGGAGCATGATCCGTCTGGAGGCGGTGGAGGACATTGCCCGGGCCGCTATCGAGCGCAGCCCCCATATCGATCCCGCCGAAGTACGGCTGGCTTACCGTATCGGCCTTGCCGAGCGTCTACAGTTGCCCACGCAACCCTCGGGCATGTTGTATGCCGACCTGGCACAGGTCAGCCAGGCCGATATCGACGATGCCTACGTTGAAGTCCTGGCGCGTGAACGCGAACCAGATTTCGATGAAAAACTGATCACCCGTGAATATTGGCTTAATTACTTGAAAAACAAATACGCCGACGAGTTCTCGGCGCTGGCCCACGCGCTCGATAAGCAGATTGATGCACTTGAGGAGCGTTTTCCGGAGGTAGGCCCCGCGTATTTGAAGGAGTACGCAGAACTGGGTGCCAGGCGCAGCGAGCAACAAACCGCGCTGGCTATCCGGCTGACGCGGCAGGAGCGAGAGCGACTCCAGCGTTAGGGGCGGGCCGATGCAGGCGTTCGATAACGCCTGCACCGGCTGCGGGCCTTAGTTGTCGTAACCCAGGTTCGGCGCCAGCCAGCGTTCGGTCACGGCCAGGTCCTGGCCCTTGCGTGCGGTGTAGCTGGTCACCTGGTCCTTGTCGACCTTGCCCACGGCAAAGTACTGCGCCTGCGGGTGGGCGAAGTACCAGCCGCTGACCGCCGCCGCCGGGAACATCGCGTAGTGCTCGGTGAGGAACACGCCGCTGCGCCCGGCCTGCATCTCGCGGGCTTCAGGGTCCAGCAGTTGGAACAACTGGGCTTTCTCGGTGTGGTCCGGGCACGCCGGGTAGCCCGGGGCAGGGCGGATACCGCTGTACTGCTCCTTGATCAGCGCTTCGTTATCCAGCTGTTCGTCCTTGGCGTAACCCCAGTGTTCTTTACGCACCTGCTGGTGCAGCCACTCGGCACAGGCCTCGGCCAGGCGGTCGGCCAGGGCCTTGACCATGATCGAGTTGTAGTCGTCGCCCGCGTCCTGATAGGCCTTGGCCACCTCTTCGGCGCCGATGCCGGCGGTGGTAATAAAGCCGCCGATGTAGTCGGTCACGCCGCTGTCCTTGGGCGCGACGAAGTCGGCCAGGGAGAAGTTCGGCTTGCCGTCGGTCTTGATGATCTGCTGGCGCAGGTGGTGCAGTTTGGCAATCGGCTGGCCATCTTCGCCGTAGACTTCGAGGTCATCGTCCTGCACCTGGTTGGTCGGCCAGAAACCGAATACTGCACGGGCGCTGATGAGTTTTTCGTCGATCAGCTTCTTGAGCATTTCCTGGGCATCGGCGTACAGCGCGGTGGCGGCTTCACCCACCACTTCATCGGTAAGGATGCGCGGGAACTTGCCGGCCAGGTCCCAGGAGATAAAGAACGGGGTCCAGTCGATGTACTCGGCCAACACGTTGAGGTCGATATTGTCCAGCACCTTGGAGCCGGTAAACGTCGGCTTGACCGGCGTGTAGCTGCTCCAGTCGAACTGCGGCTTCTTGGCGATTGCCACCGGGTAGCTCAGACGCTCGGTGCGCGCACTGCGGTTGGAGGTACGCTCACGTACATCGATGTATTCCAGGCGAGTCTTCTCGACGAAGCCGGCCTTCAATTCCTTGGACAGCAACTGCGTAGCCACGCCCACCGCACGGGAGGCGTCGGTGACGTAGATCACCGCGTCGTTGCTGTACTTGGGCTCGATCTTCACCGCTGTGTGCGCCTTGGACGTCGTCGCACCGCCGATCATCAGCGGCAGGTGGAAGTCCTGGCGCTGCATCTCGCGCGCCACGTGCACCATCTCGTCCAGGGACGGGGTGATCAGGCCGGACAGCCCGATGATGTCGCACTTCTGTTCCTTGGCCACCTGCAGGATTTTCTCGGCCGGCACCATCACGCCGAGGTCGACGATGTCATAGCCGTTGCAGCCGAGCACCACGCCGACAATGTTCTTGCCGATGTCATGCACGTCGCCCTTGACCGTGGCCATCAGGATCTTGCCCTTGGCTTCGGGCTTGTCGCCTTTTTCCAGCTCGATGAACGGAATCAAGTGGGCCACGGCCTGCTTCATCACGCGGGCGGATTTGACCACCTGGGGCAGGAACATTTTGCCCGCGCCGAACAGGTCGCCGACGATGTTCATGCCAGACATCAGCGGGCCTTCGATCACTTCGATCGGGCGTGCGAACGACTGTCGGGATTCTTCCGTATCTTCAACAATGTGCGTGGTGATGCCCTTGACCAGCGCATGTTCCAGGCGCTTGTTCACCGGCCAGCCGCGCCATTCCTCGGTCTCGGCTTCTTTGACGCTGCCGTCGCCCTTGTACTTGTCGGCGATGGCGAGGAGGGCGTCGGTGCCTTCCGGGGTGCGGTTGAGCACCACGTCTTCCACGGCGTCACGCAGCTCGGCCGGGATCTGGTCGTAGATCTCCAGCTGGCCGGCGTTGACGATGCCCATGGTCAGGCCGTTGCGAATTGCATACAGCAGGAACACCGAGTGGATCGCCTCGCGCACCGGGTTGTTGCCACGGAACGAGAACGACACGTTGGACACGCCGCCGGAAGTCAGCGCGTACGGCAGCTCGTCGCGGATGTAGGCGCAGGCGTTGATAAAGTCGACGGCGTAGTTGTTGTGCTCTTCGATACCGGTGGCGACCGCGAAGATGTTCGGGTCGAAGATGATGTCTTCCGGCGGGAAGCCGACTTCATTGACCAGGATGTCGTAGGAGCGCTTGCAGATTTCCTTTTTGCGCGCCTCGGTGTCGGCCTGGCCGGCTTCGTCGAACGCCATTACCACCACGGCGGCACCGTAGCGCTTGCACAGCTTGGCGTGATGAATGAACTGCTCGACGCCTTCCTTCATGCTGATGGAATTGACGATGCCCTTGCCCTGGATGCACTTGAGGCCGGCTTCGATCACTTCCCACTTGGAGGAGTCGATCATGATCGGTACGCGGGAGATGTCCGGCTCGCCGGCAATCAGATTGAGGAAGGTCACCATGGCCTTCTTCGAATCGAGCATGCCCTCGTCCATGTTGATGTCGATCACCTGGGCACCGGCTTCCACCTGTTGCAGGGCGACTTCCAGGGCTTCGGTGTAGTTGTCTTCGCGGATCAGACGGGCAAAACGCGCGGAACCGGTGATGTTGGTACGCTCGCCGACGTTGACGAACAGCGAGCTGCGATCAATCGTGAACGGCTCCAGACCCGACAGGCGACAGGCCTTGGGAATGTCCGGGATCGGGCGCGGCGCGTAACCGGCCACGGCCTTGGCGATGGCTTCGATATGGCCCGGTGTGGTGCCGCAGCAACCGCCGACGATGTTGAGAAAGCCGCTCTGAGCGAACTCTTCGATGACCTTGGCGGTTTCCGATGGCAGCTCGTCGTACTCGCCGAATTCGTTGGGCAGGCCGGCGTTGGGGTGCGCCGACACATGGGTGTTGGCCTTGTTGGACAACTCTTCCAGGTACGGGCGCAGCTCGCTGGCGCCGAGGGCGCAATTGAGGCCCACGGAAATCGGCTTGGCATGGGCGACCGAGTTCCAGAACGCTTCGGTGGTCTGGCCCGAGAGGGTACGGCCAGAAGCGTCGGTGATGGTGCCGGAGATCATGATCGGCAATTCGATATCCAGCGCTTCAAACACGCCCTGCACGGCGAAGATCGCGGCCTTGGCGTTGAGGGTGTCGAAGATGGTCTCGATCAGGATCAGGTCGGCGCCGCCTTCGATCAGGCCTTTGGTGGCCTCGGTGTAGTTTTCCACCAGTTCATCGAAGGTGACGTTGCGGTAGCCGGGGTTGTTCACATCGGGCGACAGCGAGCAGGTGCGGCTGGTCGGGCCCAGGACGCCGGCAACGAAGCGTGGCTTGTCCGGGTTCTCGGCGGTCTTGGCATCGGCGATCCTGCGCGCCAGGCGTGCGCCTTCGACGTTCAGCTCGTAGGCCAGCTCTTCCATGCCGTAGTCGGCCATGGAAATGCGCGTGGCGTTGAAGGTGTTGGTTTCGAGGATATCGGCGCCGGCATCCAGGTAGGCCTTCTCGATCCCGCCGATCACGTCAGGGCGGGTAATCACCAACAGGTCATTGTTACCCTTGACGTCGCTTGGCCAGTCAGCGAAGCGTTTGCCACGGTAATCGTGCTCTTCCAGCTTATAGCTCTGGATCATCGTGCCCATGCCGCCGTCGAGGATCAGGATACGTTCCTTGAGGGCGTGGTGAAGGGCGTGCAGACGAGCGCTACGATCGGACATGGGACTACTCTGGTCAGGCATTACGGAGGGCATGGATCATAGCAAACCTGTGCGGATTTGCGGCATGTCAGGCTTTTGCATGAATATCGCTCATGTTGTGAGGGGCGATGGCCCGGTAGAATCATCGCAATTTTCAGCGCATGCATTGAATCGGGACCGGATACATGTCACTTCGTCTTATCGTCAGCGCCGTCCTGGCCTTGATCGCCAGTACTGCGCAGGCAGCAGGTCCCGCTCCGGCGATTTCCTACACCCGCGACATTCAACCGATTTTCACCGAGAAGTGCGTGGCCTGCCATGCCTGCTACGACTCCGCCTGCCAGCTCAACCTGGGCAGCGCCGAGGGCGCGGCGCGGGGCGCGAGCAAGATGCCGGTGTATGACGGCGAACGCAGCCAGGCCGCGCCGACCACCCGTTTGTTTTACGACGCATTTGGCAAGCAGGCCTGGCAGCAGAAGGGCTTCTATTCGGTGCTGGACGCCCAAGGCAGCCAGGCCGCGCTGATGGCGCGCATGCTGGAACTGGGGCATAACGCGCCTTTGCAGCCCAATGCCAAGTTGCCCGATGACATTGTGTTAGGCCTGAACCGCGAAAACATGTGCGCCACCCCCGGCGAGTTCAATGCCTATGCCGGCGCCCATCCCAGAGAAGGCATGCCCCTGGCGGTCACGGGCCTCACCGACCAGCAATACCAGACGCTGCAACGCTGGCTCGCGTCCGGCGCGCCGATTGATCAGCAGGGCCTGGCGCCGAGTGCCAACGAAGCCTTGCAGCTTCTACAGTGGGAAAACCTGCTCAACCAGCCCGGCGCCCGTGAAAGCCTGGTGGCCCGCTGGTTGTTCGAACACTTGTTCCTGGCCCATATTTATTTCGAGAACGGCGAGCCAGGGCATTACTTCCAGTGGGTGCGCTCGCGTACGCCGAGTGGGCAGCCCATCGACCTGATCAACACCCGTCGCCCCAATGACGACCCAGGCACGCGGGTCTACTACCGCCTGTGGCCGGTGCAGGGCGTGATTGTGCACAAGACTCACATCACCTATCCGTTCAGCGCTGCGAAAATGGCGCGTATCAAAGACCTGTTCTACAGCGGCAACTGGCAGGTCAACGCCTTGCCGGGTTATGGCCCGGGCCGCCGCGCCAATCCGTTCGACACCTTCGAGGCGATCCCGGCCAAGGCGCGCTATCAGTTCATGCTGGATAACGCCGAGTACTTTGTACGCACCTTTATTCGCGGGCCGGTGTGCCGTGGGCAGATCGCCACGGACGTGATCCGCGACAACTTCTGGACGCTGTTCCAGGACCCGGACCACGACCTGTACATCACCGATGCGCGGTACCGCGGCCAGGCCACGCCGTTGCTGGCCATGCCGGGGCAGAACGACGATGTGGGCAGTGTGCTGAGCCTGTGGTTGGCCTATCGCGACAAGCGCAACAGGTACGAGGCGTTGCGTCGGGACAGTTATGCCGATTTACCGCCGCCGAGTTGGTCGAGCCTGTGGGCGGGCAATGACAACGCGTTGCTGAGCATCTTTCGCCACTTCGACAGTGCATCGGTCAACAAAGGCCTGATTGGCGAAGTGCCGCAGACGATGTGGCTGTTCGACTATCCGTTATTGGAGCGCACCTATTATCAGTTGGCGGTGAATTTCGATGTGTTCGGCAACGTCTCGCACCAGGCCCAGACTCGGTTGTACTTCGATTTGATCCGTAACGGTGCAGAGCAGAACTTCCTGCGCTTGATGCCGGCGGACGCTCGTGAAGGCTTTATGGATGATTGGTATCAGAACAGCGGCAAGATCAAGCTGTGGCTGGATTACGAAGCGATTGATGACGATAAACCGACAGGCTTGCACTTGAATGAACAGGACCCCAAGCGGGACTTCGCCAACCAGTTGATTGCCCGTTACGGTGATCTGAATGCGAGCCCGGACCCGATTAATCGGTGTTCTGGCGCGTATTGTTCGCGTGACGGGATTGACCCGGCCTTGCAGGATGCTGAGCAGGCGCTTAGCCGGTTGACGTCGCGTCCGGCGGCGGGGCTCAAGGTGATTGATCAGTTGCCTGAGGCGACGATGCTGCGGGTTGAGACTGCCAGCGGGCAGCGTGTGGTCTATAGCCTGCTGCGCAACCGTGCCCACAGTAATGTGGCGTTTTTGCTGGGCGAGGCGTATCGCTATCAGCCGGGGCTGGATACCTTGACCCTTTATCCGGGGGTGCTCAGTAGTTATCCGAATTTCATCTTCAATATTCCGGCAGGGGACGTGCCGGCGTTTGTGGCGCAGATGGAGCAGGCCAAGGACGCCCAGCAGTTTGAGAGGATCGTTGATCGTTGGGGGGTACGCCGGAGCCATCCGCTGTTCTGGCAGTATTTCCACGATTTGTCGGAGTATGTTCGGGAGACTACGCCGGTTGAGGCGGGGGTCCTGGATATGAATCGGTATGAGAATTTGTGAGTGGTGGGTTGGGGGAGCGCTCTCAGATCAAAAGCAAGCGCGCGGCGGCCTTAGAGCAGACCGGGTTGTTAAGTCGAGCCCCCTCCCACATGTTGATCTCCATATATCAGGTAGGTGTCACCCCACCCCCCGCCAACCCCTAACCCGACAAAAACACTGGGACTTTGTACCTCCGTAATAATTTGGCGTAAACTCCGGGCAAGCCTGTGAGGAGTTTCCATGACTGCCATAACCATTACCGACGCCGCCCACGATTACCTGGCTGACCTGCTGTCCAAGCAGAACACCCCAGGTATCGGCATCCGCGTCTTTATCACCCAGCCCGGCACCCAGTACGCCGAGACCTGCATTGCCTATTGCAAGCCTGGTGAAGAGAAACCTGAAGACACCGCCCTGGGGCTCAAAAGCTTCACCGCGTACATCGACCACTTCAGCGAAGCTTTCCTGGACGATGCCGTAGTCGACTATGCCACCGACCGTATGGGCGGCCAGTTGACCATCAAGGCGCCCAACGCCAAGGTGCCGAGCGTCAACGCCGACAGCCCGGTCAACGAGCGCATCAACTACTACCTGCAAACCGAGATCAACCCAGGGCTCGCCAGCCACGGCGGTCAGGTCAGCCTGATCGACGTCGTTGATGACGGTATCGCGGTGCTGAAGTTCGGCGGCGGTTGCCAAGGCTGCGGCCAGGCGGACGTGACCCTGCGTGAAGGCATCGAGCGTACCCTGCTGGAGCGCGTCCCGGAGCTCAAGGGCGTACGTGACGTGACCGACCACACGCAGAAAGAAAACGCCTACTACTGAGTAAGGCGTTCACTGCGAACAAAAAAACGGCGCCCCGTGAGCGCCGTTTTTTTTGCTTAAAATTCATTGCTTTACGCAATACATCTAACAAAGAAGATCAACTGTGGGAAGGGGCTTGCCCCCGATAGGGTCATATCAGCCGCCACCTAAGCAAGCTGGTACGCCGCCATTTGTGAGGTAAAAACTCACGGCCGATAAAGGTGCGCATGCCCCGCCCGATACAGCGACGATTCACTGAAACTGTCACTCTCCAACACCCGTCCCACCACAATCAGCGCCGTACGCCGAAAACCCTTGGCCTCGACCTTTCCGGCAATGTCACTGAGCGTGCCCACCACCCAATCCTGATCCGGCCACGTGGCCCGGTGCACCACCGCAATCGGGCAATCAGCGCCATAGTGCGGCAGCAGTTCGGCGACGATTTTCTCCAGATGGTTGACCCCCAGATGAATCGCCATGGTTGTCCCATGCCGCGCCAGACTGTCGAAGTCCTCGCCGGCCGGCATGCTGGTTTTATCGGCATAGCGGGTCAGGATCACGCTTTGGGCGATGTCCGGCAGAGTCAGTTCGGTCTCCAGCAGCGCGGCGCAGGCCGCTACGGCGGTGACGCCAGGGATGATCTGGAATGGGATGCCCAGTTCACGCAAATGACGGATTTGCTCGCCGATTGCGCCGTAGAGGCTCGGATCACCGGAGTGCACGCGCGCGACGTCCTGGCCTTTGCCGTGGGCAGTCTTGATCAGGTCGATGATCTGCTCCAGGTGCAGTTCGGCGCTGTTCACCACCTGTTCTGCCTGATGCCCCTCCAGGACCGCAGCGGGCACCAGCGAACCGGCGTAAATGATCACCGGGCAACTACGGATCAGCCGCTGGCCTTTGACGGTGATCAATTCCGGGTCGCCGGGGCCTGCGCCGATGAAGTAGACGGTCATTGGGGAGTTCCTGTCAAAAACGGGCGAGCATGAAGATTGCTCATGATCGGGGAGGGCGATTATCGGGGGTTTAACCGGCGCAGGCCAACGCAAAGGTGGCTTGGGCGGTTTTTTTGCGGGTGATGAGCAACCGGGCAGGAGCGCCGCAGAGCTGTTCCGCAAGGGCCAGGGCGGCGCTTTCGGCGATGCCGTAACAGCCCGTATGGGCGAACGCGACGGCGGACTTGTGGCTGAGTCGGTCTGCATAAGCGGCCAGTTGCTCGGCGCTGAAGCACTGCAAAGGCAGATTCAACTGCCGCGCCAGCGCCAGCAAGCCTGGCTCGTCCTGTTTGCGGTCGATGCTGGCCAGTGCGGTGATGCTGTGGCGATCAATCCCGCCCTCGGCGAGGGCGGTATCCAACAGCGCCAGCAGGGCGTGAGCCGCACAACCGCGCTGGCAACCCAGGCCGACCACGTAGGTCATGCCGAGTATTGATCGTCGCGGTTGCGGCGGAACAGCCAGGCGCTGATCAGGCCCAGGGCCAGCCAGAACGCCACGTTGGTCAGTTGCGAGGCGATTTTGAACTGCGCTTCCAGGGCTTGCGGCGCGAGCATCGCATGCACTTCCGGTTGCGGCGCGCCGATCACGTGCGGTACCGCAAGGATGGCAGCGCCGAGCACTTTGAGCAGCCAGTTGCGGCCGAACACGATGAGCGCAATCCCGGCAGCGGTGGAGGCCGCAGTGCCGATCCACCACGTCTGGCGCAGCGCCAGATCAGCGGCTGCCGTGCCCGGCAACTCGGGCGGCAGGCCCATCGTCGGTGCCAGCACAAAGGTCGCGTAACCGGCCAAACCCCACAGCAGGCCTTGTGCCGTGCGGGTGGGCGCACGCAAGGTGTAGAGGCCGGCCAGCATCAGCGCGAAACCGACCGCTACCACCAGGTTGCCACCCGTAGTGGACAGCACGCGCTGCCAGCCGTCTTCCGGCTCCCAGGCTTCGGCATCGTGGGTGTGGGCAGCAGCGCTGGCGGCGTGTTCGTGCACCACTTCGGTGGCTGCAGGGGCTTTTTCAAAGGTTTCCGCCTGCAATATCAGCGGGGCGACCCAAAAGCTTTGCAGCAGGGTCAGCAGCAGGGCGGCCAGCAAGCCGGTGAACCCTGCGGTTTGCGCAATACGCTTGATCATGTCGGCAGGTCTCAGTGGCACGGGAACGCGGCGCTGTGGCGAGTATCGTGGGCAGCGTTGTGCACCGCCTCGATATGCGAGAAACCGGCGAAATACACCAGGCACGCGCCGAGAATCGACGCACCGATGGCGGCGGTCAGGCGTTGGCTCAGGGTAGAAGTGCTGCTGGCGGAGGGCGAAGTGCTGCTGATGATCGACATGGCGCGTCCCTTTCAGGTGTCTGGGTGAAACGAGCGCATGAAAACCCCGCGAGCCAGGCACGCAGGGTTCCGAACAGCGCCCGCCCACCGCGGGTTTGTTATCTGATTTTTCGGGCCGGTCTCCGGGCTTGCGAGGGACACTGGGTCTATAAAGCATCGCCTTCCCATGCCGTACTGGCACAGTGGATCTGACGCTTCACTCGCTTACCGTTGCGGGGGCAGCACCGGACTGGTCATGGCGTGCATGATTTACCGGTTTCCCGTTTCACCCCGTGAGGGGCACCCGAAACAAGATGTGTAGGAGAGCATGGGCGGGGGACGGTAGTCAAATGCGGCAAGCCCCTGTAGCCTTGCACCTTCGAGGTTCTTCGGCCCAGGCCGAAGCTAAGAAGGGAACGCGGTTCAAGCCGCGGCTGCCCCCGCAACTGTGAAGGGTTCATCCGACTGCCACGCCACTGCCATCAACGGCGGGAAGGCGCAGTCGGCGCCGGTCTCGCGACCCGCAAGCCCCAAGCCAGGAGACCTGCCTCGCAACCGATTTTCCAATTCAACCGGGCGGGGTGATCCGGTGACGAAATCCGCTTCTGCGCCATGCCGCAGGGCCTATCGTCCCGTATGCCCGCCCCCAAGGGCATCCGATGAAAACACTGGCCAAACTTCCCGTCACCATCGTTACCGGCTTCCTCGGCTCGGGCAAAACCACCTTGCTGCGCCATATGCTCGACAACGCCCAGGGCCGTCGCATCGCCGTGATCGTCAATGAGTTCGGCGAGCTGGGCATTGATGGTGAAATCCTCAAGCAGTGCTCCATTGGTTGCACCGAAGAAGAAGCCAACGGCCGTGTCTACGAACTGGCCAACGGCTGCCTGTGCTGCACCGTGCAGGAAGAATTCTTCCCGGTGATGCGCGAGTTGGTCGCCCGTCGCGGCGACCTTGACCATATCCTTATCGAAACCTCGGGCCTGGCCCTGCCAAAACCACTGGTACAAGCCTTCCAGTGGCCGGAAATCCGCAGCGCCTGCACGGTAGACGCGGTGATTACCGTGGTCGACAGCCCGGCCGTGGCCGCTGGCACCTTCGCTGCGTTCCCCGATCAAGTGGACGCCCAGCGCAAGCTCGACCCGAACCTGGACCACGAGTCGCCGCTGCACGAGCTGTTCGCCGACCAACTGGCCAGCGCCGACCTGGTGATCCTCAACAAGTCCGATCTGATCAGCCCGCAAGACCTGGCCCGTGTCCGCCTGGAAGTCGCCGAAGAGCTGCCGCCAGCCGTGAAGATTATCGAAGCCAGCAGCGGTCGCGTACCCCTGGACGTGCTGATTGGCCTGGGTGCTGGGTCCGAAGAGCACATCGACGGTCGTCACAGCCATCACGATCACCACCACGAAGGTGAAGACGACCACGATCACGATGCGTTTGACTCCATCTCCATCGACCTGCCTCAAGCCGATGAAGCGCTGCTGCTCGACGCCTTGACCCAGCTGGTGGTGCAGCACGGCATCCTGCGCGTCAAAGGCTTCGCCGCGATCCCGAACAAACCGATGCGCCTGCTGATCCAGGGCGTGGGCACCCGTTTCGACAAACACTTCGACCGCGCCTGGACGGCCGATGAAGCCCGCATCACGCGCCTGGTGCTGATCGGCCAGGACCTCGACGCGGCCGGCCTCGAAGCGCAATTGCGCGCCGCGCTCAGCGTTTAACCCATGCACCTGCTCAGGACTCAGCCCGGTGGTTTCGTCGCGGACGACAATATTGCCGACCTTGGCCAAACGCCCGCCGAGCTGGTGATCCTGTGCAGCGGTGATTCCAGCCTGGCATTGTTGGCCGAAGCGGCCCAGCAGTTACCCGACGACTACCCCAGCCTGCGCCTGGCCAACCCGATGCAAGTGCAGAACCATGCCTCGGTCGACCTGTATGTCGATGAGGTGCTGCGCCACGCCAAGGTCATCCTGATTTCCCTGCACGGGGGCATCGGTTATTGGCGCTACGGCATCGAACGCTTGGTGGAGTTGGCGGAGCGCGGCGTGCAGTTGATTCTGGTGCCGGGAGATGATCGCCCGGATCCGGAGCTCAGCGGCCTCAGTACCGTCGGCGTCGAGGTTCGGGATCGCCTGTGGCAGTTTCTGCGTCAGGGCGGGCTGGCCAATGCGCTGGATTTCTATCGCTGCCTGGCCAGTGGCTATCTGGACCGCGATTACCCGTGGGCCGAACCGCAAACCCTGGCGCGCACGGCGATCTATCACCCCCATAAAGCCAATGCCCGGCTCGACGACTGGCAGGCGGATTGGCACGCCGAGCAAGCTGTGGCGGCCGTGCTGTTCTACCGCTCGCACTTGCAGGCGGCCAATACCGGTTTTATCGACGTGTTCTGCCAGCGCTTGCAGGCGGCGGGCCTCAATCCGTTGCCGATGGCGGTGGCCAGCCTGAAAGAGCCCGGCTGCCTCGCGGCGGTCGAGGACTGGCTGGATGAAGCGCAGGCCTCGGTGATTCTGAATACCACCGGTTTTGCCCAATCCAGCCCCGAAGCCCCGCATTTGCGCCCGTTTCGCCGCAATATTCCGGTGATCCAGGCGATTTGCGCCCAGGACAACCAGCCGGGCTGGGAGGCCAGCGAACAAGGCCTTGGCCCGCGTGATCTGGCGATGCACATTGCCTTGCCGGAGCTGGACGGTCGCATTATCAGCCGGCCGATCAGCTTCAAGGACCTGGCCTGGCGCAGCGAACGCAGCCAGTCGGACGTGGTGTGCTACCGCGCAGCACCCGAGCGCATGGATTTTGTCGCTGAGTTGGCGCGGCGCTGGGTCGAACTGGCGCGAGTGCCGAATGGGGATAAACGCATCGCGCTGATCCTGGCCAACTACCCGACCCGCGACGGCCGTATCGGCAATGGCGTCGGGCTGGATACCCCTGCGGCGGCGCTGAATATCCTGCTTGCGTTGCAGGCTGAAGGTTACCCGGTGCCGACGGCCCTGCCGGAAAGCGGCACCGCCTTGATCCACGAGTTGCTGGGCGGCGTCACTAACGACCTGGACAGCCTCGACCTGCGCCCGTGCCATCAAAGCCTCGGCCTGGATGACTACGAGGCGATGTTCAAGCGCCTGCCTGCTGCCAATCAACAGGCCGTGCTGGAGCGCTGGGGCACGCCCCACAACGATCCGATGTTCCGTGACGGTCGTCTGATGGTCGCCGGTCTACGCCTGGGCCTGACGTTCGTCGGCATCCAGCCGGCACGGGGTTACCAGGTGGACGCGAGTGCGGTGTACCACGACCCGGACCTGGTGCCGCCCCACGGCTACCTGGCGTTCTATTTCTGGTTGCGCCACACCTATGGCGCCCATGGCGTGATCCATGTGGGCAAGCACGGCAACCTGGAATGGCTGCCGGGCAAGGGCGTGGGCCTGTCGGAAAATTGCTGGCCTGATGCGTTGCTGGGGCCGCTGCCGAATATCTACCCGTTTATCGTCAACGACCCCGGTGAAGGCGCACAAGCCAAACGCCGTACCCAGGCGGTGATCATCGATCACCTGATGCCACCGCTGACCCGCGCCGAAACCTACGGCCCGCTACGTAACCTGGAGTTGTTGGCGGACGAATATTACGAAGCCCAACTGCTCGATCCACGCCGCGCCCGCGAGCTGCAAAAAGACATTCTCAAGCTGGTGCGTGAAGCCTGCATCGACCAGGAACTTGAACTGGATGGCGACGCCGATGCGGCGGTCTGGTTGCCACGCCTGGACACCTACCTGTGTGACTTGAAGGAATCGCAGATTCGCGACGGCCTGCATATCTTCGGCGAGTCGCCCCAAGGCCGCTTGCGCATCGACACCTTGCTGGCGTTGCTGCGCATCCCCCGTGGTGATGGCCGTGGCCCGCAATCGAGCCTGTTGCGCGTGCTGGCCAAGGCGTTTGAGCTGGGTTTCGACCCACTGGACTGTGCCCTGGCCGAACCGTGGACTGGACGCCGCCCGGCGGTGTTGCAGAGCATCGACACGCAGCTATGGCGCACCGCCGGTGACACCCGCGAGCGCCTGGAACTCTACGCGGCGCGCCTGATCGATCAGGCGCTGGAAGGCCCGCTTGAGCAGTTGGAAGAACCCGGTTGGGAAGACGTGAAAGCGGTTATCGAAAGCCTGCGTATTGTCGTAGCGCCACGCCTGGATGCCTGCGGTCCGGCGGAAATGCGCGGTTTGCTGGATGCCCTCAGCGGCCGCTTCGTACCGGCGGGGCCGAGTGGCGCGCCGAGTCGGGGTCGCCTGGATGTACTGCCCACCGGGCGCAACTTCTTCACCGTCGATGTGCGCAACCTGCCCACCACCACGGCGTGGCGCATCGGCTTCCAGTCGGCCAGCCTGATACTGGAGCGGCATCTGCAGGACCACGGCGATCATTTGCGCCAGTTGGGTCTCTCGGTATGGGGCACCGCCACCATGCGCACCGGCGGTGATGATATCGCCCAGGCCATGGCGCTGATGGGCGTGCGCCCAGTGTGGGCCACGGGCAGCCAGCGGGTGGACGACTTCGAGATCCTGCCGGTCAGCCTCTTGGACCGCCCGCGTGTGGATGTAACACTGCGGGTGTCCGGGTTCTTCCGCGATGCGTTTGCCAACCTGATCCGCCTGTTCGATGCGGCGGTTCAAGCGGTCGCGGCCCTCGACGAGCCCGACGACATGAACCCGCTGGCGGCCAAGGTGCGCAGTGAGCGCGCCGCGTTGCTGGCGTCTGGCCTGGACGCAGAAACCGCCGCCAGGCAAGCCGGCTGGCGGATCTTCGGCGCCAAGCCCGGTGCCTACGGCGCGGGCGTGCAGGGCGCGATTGATGGTCGCCTGTGGCAAAGCCGCGAGGACCTTGCCGAGGTTTACCTCAACTGGGGCGGCTACGCCTATGGCGGCGCCGACGAAGGCACCGCTGCCCGCGAGCAGTTCGCCCAGCGCCTGAGCCAGGTGCAGGCCGTGCTGCAAAACCAGGACAACCGTGAGCACGACCTGCTCGACTCCAACGATTACTACCAATTCCAAGGCGGCATGCTCGCCGCCGTGGAAACCCTGAGCGGCGACAAGACTGCCAGCTATCACGGCGATCACAGCCAACCGGACTTGCCGAAGATCCGCACCTTGAAAGAGGAGCTGAACCGAGTGATCCGTTCTCGCGCCGCCAACCCCAAGTGGATCGACGGCGTGAAGCGTCACGGCTATAAAGGTGCGTTTGAAATGGCCGCGACGGTGGACAATCTGTTCGCTTTCGACGCCACCACGTCGCTGATCGACGACCATCAATACGCCTTGCTCGCCGACGCCTACCTGCTCGACCCCGACACTCGGGACTTTGTGCAGCAGCACAACCCCGCAGCGCTGCGCGATATGACCGAGCGCATGCTGGAAGCCCAGCAGCGTGGCCTGTGGCAAGAACCGGGGGCGTACCGCGAGGCGTTGGAAAACCTGTTGCTGGATATAGAAGAAGACAGCTGATGACTGATACCCCCCATTTCCCGCTGTCCGCCGTGGTCGGCGCCGACGCGTTGAAACTGGCGCTGTGCCTGACTGCCATCGACCCGAAGATCGGTGGCGTGCTGATCGAAGGCCCGCGTGGCATGGCCAAGTCCACTTTGGCCCGTGGCCTGGCGGACCTGCTCGCCAGCGGCCAGTTTGTCACGTTGCCGCTGGGTGCGACCGAGGAGCGCCTGGTCGGCACCCTGGACCTGGACGCTGCGCTGGGCGAGGGCCGTGCGCAGTTTTCCGCCGGCGTATTGGCCAAGGCCGACGGCGGCGTGCTGTATGTCGATGAAGTCAACTTGCTGGCCGACCACTTGGTCGACCTGCTGTTGGACGTGGCCGCCAGCGGCACCAACTTGATCGAGCGTGACGGCATCTCCCATCGGCATTCGGCGCGCTTTGTGCTGATCGGCACGATGAACCCGGAGGAGGGTGAGTTGCGTCCGCAGTTGCTCGACCGTTTCGGTTTTAACGTGGCCTTGAGCGGGCAGACATTGCCGGCCGAACGTGGCCAGATCATCCGCCGTCGCCTGGATTTCGACAGTGACCCTGTTGCGTTCTGCGCCCAGTGGGCCGAACCCCAGGCGGCCTTGCGCGAGCGCTGCACCCAGGCGCGGGCGCGGCTCGACAGCATTGCGCTGGATGATCGGGCCCTGGCGCAGATCACCGAGCGTTGTTTTGCCGCTGGCGTGGATGGCTTGCGCGCCGACCTGGTCTGGCTGCGCGGTGCCCGGGCGCATGCGGCGTGGCGCGGTGCCCAGGCGATTGCCGAAGAAGATATCGACGCGGTGGCCGAGTTTGCCTTGCGTCATCGGCGCCAGGCACAGTCTCCGCCGGCCAGTCCGCCGCCTGAAGACCAGTCGCCCAGCTCCAGCGAGACCTCCGCCGGCCAAGGCCAGTGGGGCGATATGCCCGCGCCGCCGCTGCCCACCGGTGCGCGTCGCGAAGTGCCCACCTGGCCAAAAAAGCCTTAGGCATTCGTCCCCGACCTGACGCGGGGGCGGATGCCCGGCCCAAGGCGGGGCGACTGGACAGGGGCAGGCAAGGCAAGGCACGCAGCGCGCAACAGGGCGCGATCAACTGGCCGGGCACCTTGCTCGGTGGTCGGCCGCAATCCCGTGAGGATCTGCTGTTTCACCTGCGCAGCCGTTCGGCCCAGGAGCTGTGGCTGGTGATTGTCGATGCATCGGCCTCCACTCGGCGCCACCACGCGTTGAGCGATGCCAAGGGCTTGCTGGCCCAGCTGTTTGATGACGCCTACCGGCAACGGGCACGCATGGCGTTGTTGACGGCCAGCGGGCAATCGCCCAAATGGCAGGTGCAGGGCTTGAAGGCGGCGAAGAGTATGGCGGGTTGGCTGGAGCGACTTGGCGCGGGTGGCGGTACGCCGTTGCTGGCGGCACTGACCGAGGCCGGGCACTGGTTGCAGGCGCGGCGCAGGCGTTATCCGGCTGAACAGCAGAAACTGCTGGTGATTACCGATGGCCGGCTCAAGGACATCGCCGGGCTGCCTTTGTTGGAATGTTCAGGGTTGCTGGTGGATATCGAACGTGGGCCGATCCGATTGGGTAGGGCTCAGGCGCTGGCGGCTGGGTTGCAGTTGGATTATCGGCATATCGATAGGGTGTAGTGCCGGTGGCGCCGCCATCGGGGGCATCTACACAACTTCCGGAGGATGCTCAATCTATGGCAAATGGGCTGTTGTGGTGAGCGGGCTTGGGGACTGTCATAAATTTTGTGTTCGGGCATAACATGTTGATAGAGGTGCATGTATGCCGACCAAAAAGAAACCGGCCCGTGAGGCCCCGCGAGACCTTCCATCCATTCCCCAAGAGCTGATCGACCAGTTCGTCAGCGGCCCGATGAGTGCCGAAGCCATTCAGGATGCCTCGATGGCGTTCAAAAAGGCGCTGATCGAGCGAGCTCTTGGTGCCGAGTTGGGCCACCACCTTGGCTATCCTCAGGGCGCGGAGCGCCCTGAGGAGTCGAGTAACCAGCGCAACGGCAAGAGCGGAAAAACGGTGCTAACCGATGACGGTCCGCTGCGTTTGGACATTCCCAGAGACCGTGATGGAAGCTTTGCTCCGATTCTGATCCCCAAACACGAACGGCGTTTTACCGGCTTCGATGACAAGATTATCGCGATGTATGCCCGAGGCATGACGGTTCGCGAAATCCGGGCGTTTCTCTCTGAACAGTACGGAACAGACGTCTCTCACGATTTCATCAGCTCCGTCACTGACGCAGTGTTGGAGGAGGTTACCGCCTGGCAACAGCGACCGCTTGAACCGATGTACCCGGTAATTTTCTTCGATGCATTGCGAGTCAAAATTCGCGACGAAGGCTTGGTTCGCAACAAAGCGATCTACTTGGCACTGGGAGTATTGCCGGACGGAACGCGAGATATTCTGGGCATTTGGATTGAAACAACCGAAGGCGCCAAATTTTGGATGAAGGTCTTTAACGACCTGAAAACCCGAGGCGTCGAAGACGTCTTGATCGCCGTAACTGACGGTCTCAAAGGCATGCCCGAAGCGCTGAGTGCTGTGTTTCCTGAGACGACGTTGCAGACCTGCATCGTCCACCTGATCCGTAACAGCCTCGATTACGCCCCGTGGGATAAGCGCCGTGAGCTGGCCAAGGCACTGAAACCGATCTATCAAGCACTCAATGCTGACGCCGCAGAACAAGCGCTACTGGCTTTCGAAGCCGGGCCTTGGGGTAAGCAATATCCGACAGTCGTATCAGCTTGGAAACGTGCTTGGGATCGAGTTATCCCGTTCTTCGTGTTTCCCCCGGCGATACGCAAAGTGATCTACACAACCAATGCCATCGAGAGTATCAATGCCCAGTTGCGCAAGGTCATCAAGACGCGAGGCCACTTCCCAACGGATGAGGCCGCGACAAAACTAATCTGGCTGGCATTACGAAATATCACCGCGAACTGGGGCAGTGCAGCTCATGATTGGAAGAACGCAATGAATCAATTTGCGATTCTGTACGGAGATCGATTTATCAGGCCGACCTGGTAAAGATGGCCTGCCTGACGGCAGGCCGTAACCGGCCCGAACACAAAAAATCTGACACTCTCCGGGCTTGTCCCGCGCTGGGCTGCGCAGCAGCCCCAAAACCTTCACCTCGATTGGTTCTGGCACTCTGCGGTGACCTTATTGGGGCTGCTTCGCAGCCCAGCGCGGGGCAAGCCCGCTCACCACAGGATTCTGTGTCAGCCTTTAAGAGTTGTGTAGATACTCATGCCCCGATGAGGCCATCACCTACACCTCAGATCTATCCGCCAGCCCCCGGCACATTCGGCCAAAGATCCGCCACCAGGAACAACCGCTCCGCTTCCTCCCAGTCCTCACCGTTCTGCACCATCCGCACCAACAACTGCGCCGGCGCCATTGGATCAAGTGCGGTCAGCCAATGCTGCATCCGCTCCTCGCTCCACACGTCATCCGCCAGGTAGTGCGCCGGCGCCAGCCAGGCATGCCGGGGCAGGGGTTGCCAGCGCCCGGGTGCGCTGGCGCTGGCAAACGCCTGCCAATCCCGTTGATGCAACCAGCGTCCACGCAAATGCTGCGCGTGGGCGCCGTCCGGTGGTTCGGCCAGGCCGGGCCAGGGATAGAGCAAATACCCGCCGAGCCACAAATGCGCGTCGAACTGCTGGATATCCAGCGCCGCCAAGACTTCGCGGCTTTCCGGCCGCGCCGAAATCGGCAACTGATGCTGGGCCAGATGTGCCAACTTGCGGTCCAGCCGGTCATGGCAACCCGGCCCCAGCCACTGCGCCGTGTCCTGGCCATTTCCGTTCTGCGGCCCCAGATACAGCTTGATCGCCAGTTCCAGGTGGTGCACGCCATCACGATCGCGCAGCAGCATGTCCAGCTCACCCAAGGTATGCCCCGCGCGGCGGATCGGCAGGTTGGCGGCCAGCAGTTCAACCCCCGGCGCGTGCTGCACGGCAAATTGCCACAGTCGCTCGTAGTACAGGCCCAGGCGGCGAGTGCGGGCCAGGCTCAGCCACTGCTGCAAAGCCCGGCTGTCCTGATCCAGTTGCCGCAACCAATGTTCCAGGCGGTCGGGCGCCTGCACCCAGTCGCTGCCGGCCAACGGATGGCGCTGCGGCCAGGGCGTCTGCGCGAGCATCGGCGGGGCGAGCACCACCCACGCCAGGTCGCGCACCTCAGGGTGACGCAATTGGCGGGGCAGGGTATGCAGGTCGGGGAATACAGTCATGGTCCGAGCATAGCCTTTTAAGCCAGGGGTGGGCGTGTGAGAACCATTGTCATCAAGGCGTAGCGGTGACAAAGGATTTTGTCTGTGGCGGCCTTTCGCCCATAATCGTTTCTTTTTTGCCACACCCCACATCCCGCAGGAGCCCCATGGAGCACTTTCGCAATATCGGCATTATCGGTCGCCTGGGCAGTACCCAGGTGTTGGACACCGTCCGCCGGCTGAAAAAATTCCTGCTGGATCGCCACCTGCACGTGATCCTCGAAGACACCATCGCCGAGATCCTCCCCGGCCACGGCCTGCAGACCTCCTCGCGCAAGATGCTCGGCGAAGTGTGCGACATGGTCATCGTGGTCGGCGGCGACGGCAGCCTGCTCGGCGCCGCCCGTGCACTGGCGCGGCATAACGTGCCAGTGCTGGGGATCAACCGGGGCAGCCTGGGGTTTCTCACCGATATCCGCCCGGATGAGCTGGAAGTCGAAGTGGCCAAGGTGCTCGACGGCCATTACCTGGTGGAAAACCGCTTCCTGCTGCAAGCCGAAGTGCGTCGCCACGGCGAAGCCATCGGCCAGGGCGATGCCCTCAACGATGTGGTGCTGCACCCCGGCAAGTCCACGCGGATGATCGAGTTCGAGCTGTACATCGACGGCCAGTTCGTGTGCAGCCAGAAGGCCGACGGCCTGATCGTCGCCACGCCCACCGGTTCCACGGCCTACGCGCTGTCGGCCGGCGGGCCGATCATGCATCCCAAGCTGGATGCCATTGTGATCGTGCCGATGTATCCCCATATGTTGTCGAGCCGGCCGATTGTGGTCGATGGCAACAGTGAGCTGAAAATCGTGGTGTCCAAAGACATGCAAATCTACCCGCAGGTGTCCTGTGACGGGCAGAACCACTTCACCTGCGCCCCCGGTGACACCATCACCGTGAGCAAAAAGGCGCAGAAGCTGCGGTTGATCCACCCGCTGGACCACAACTATTACGAAGTGTGCCGCACCAAGCTGGGCTGGGGCAGCCGCTTGGGGGGTGGAGGCGACTGATGCTCGATCCCGCGCGTAGCTACGACCTGATTGGTGACGTGCACGGTTGCGCTCATACCCTTGAGCACTTGCTCGACCAGATGGGTTACCACAAGCAGGGCGGCACCTGGCGTCATCCGTCGCGCATGGCGGTGTTCCTCGGCGATATCATCGACCGTGGCCCCCGCATCCGCGAGGCGCTGCATATCGTCCACGACATGGCCGAGGCCGGCCAGGCGCTGTGCATCATGGGCAACCACGAGTTCAACGCCCTGGGCTGGACCACACCGGCGCCCCCGGGCAGTGGCAAGCAGTTCGTGCGTGAGCACAACCCACGGCATGCGCGGTTGATCCACGAGACCCTGACCCAGTTCGAACACCACCCGGCCGATTGGCACGACTTCCTCGGCTGGTTCTACGACATGCCGCTGTTCGTCGACGCTGGGCGTTTCCGCGTGGTGCATGCGTGCTGGGACGACGGTTTTATCGCGCCGCTGCGTGCGACCTTTCCGGACGGCTGCATCGACCAGCATTTCCTGCAGGCCGCCGCCGTGCCCGGCAGTTTTGCCTGCAACGCCTTCGACCGCCTGCTGCGCGGCACCGACATGCGCCTGCCCGATGGCCTGACGCTGACCGGTGGCGACGGCCTGACGCGCTCGTTCTTCCGCACCAAGTTCTGGGAAGACGACCCGAAGACCTACGGCGACATCGTGTTCCAGCCCGACGCACTGCCCGAGCCGGTGGCGCGCACGCCGCTGTCCTCCACCGAAAAAAATTCACTGCTGCGTTATGGCGTCGACGAACCGTTGCTGTTCGTCGGCCACTACTGGCGCAGCGGCAAACCAGCGCCGATCCGCGACAACCTCGCCTGCCTGGACTACAGCGCGGTGCTGTACGGCAAGCTGGTGGCGTATCGCCTGGACCAGGAAACCCGCCTCGACCCGCGCAAGTTCGTGTGGGTCGATGTCGAGCGGCCGCAGGTGCTGAAATGAGCCCCTGCGCGACGCACATGCACTTTTGAGGAACCTCCATGGATGATTCGACGTTCGACCAACTGGAGGCCGCGCTGTCCGCTGCCCCCGGTAACGTCGCGCTGCTGACCCTGCTGCTCGGCGCCAGCCTTGAGCGTGGCGAGCACGAGCGCGGGCTCAAGCTGTTGCCTGCTGATCTGGAACACTTGCAAGACGCCTCAGCCTTGAAACTGGCGGCGGCCCAGTTGTTGCTGGCTGACGGCCAGGCGCAAAGAGCCCTGCCCCTGATTGAAGGTGACGATCCCGCAGCGCGTCTGCTCAAGGCGCGCGTGCTGGCGGCTTTGGAGCGCCTCAAGGAAGCCCAGGTGGAATACCGCGCAGCGGTGGACGCCAACCCGGCCCTGGAAGACATGGCGCTGTGGCGCCGCTTGAATGTGTCGGTGGTGGATTTTCCGGGCGCCGAAGGCCGCCCGCGCTTGCGGGTGATCTCCAATGACGACACCGACCAGAGCGAAGTGGTGCGCCTGCTGGTGCCGGAAAACGAAACCCTGACCTTCGACGACATTGGCGGCCTGGATGAGCTGAAAAAGACCATCCACAAGAAGATCATCCTGCCGTACCAGAAGCCGGGATTGTTCCAGCGCTTTCGCAAGAAAGTCGGCGGCGGCGTGCTGCTGTACGGCCCGCCGGGTTGCGGCAAGACCATGCTCGCCCGCGCCACGGCCGGGGAGTGCAAGGCGACGTTTTTCAACGTGGCGATTTCCGACGTGCTGGACATGTACATCGGCGAGTCCGAGCGCAAGTTGCACGCGCTGTTCGAACAAGCGCGGGCCCAGGCGCCGGCGGTGATGTTTTTCGACGAGGTGGAAGCCCTGGGCGGTAAACGCTCCAACACCCGCGAGTCCACGTCGTCCAAGCTGGTCAGTCAGTTCCTCTCCGAGATGGACGGCTTTACCAACGACAACCACGGCGTGCTGATCCTGGCCGCGACCAACGTACCGTGGTCGGTGGATTCGGCGTTCCGTCGCCCCGGTCGTTTTGACCGCGTGCTGTTTGTGCCGCCACCGGATCGCCCCGCGCGGGAAAGCATGCTCAAGTCGATGATGAAAGGCCGACCGATGGCCGACGATATCGACTTCGCCTTTCTCGCCAAGAATACCTCGGGCTTCTCCGGCGCCGACCTCAGTGAACTGGTGGAAACCGCCGCCGATGAGGCGATTGAAGCGTCCATCGAGAGTGGCGCCGAGCAGTCCATCTGCGACCGGCATTTCAAGGCAGCCTTGAAAGACGTGCGCGCCACCACCCTGGAATGGCTGACCACCGCGCGCAACTACGCGCGCTACGCCAACGAAGGCAACCAGTACGACGAAGTGCTGGCGTTCCTCGACAAACACGGGAAGGGCCGCTGATGGCGCAGTACGGTGGTTATCGCATCGAAGATGAACCGCGTCCGGGGGCCTTGGCCAAGTTTGCGGTTTCGCCCTTCTGGCCGCTGCTGGGCCTGATGCTGGGCGGCGCCTGGCTGGGCTTGCCGTGGTTCGTGTTCAACTCGATTGCGGTCGGCAGCCCGACGCGGGTGCGCGAGTGGATACTTGCCGGCGTGGCGCTGGTGGGCAGTGTCGTGATCGGTTTTGCATTGCTGCAACTGGTGGGCGCCGGTTATATCCAGACCCCGGCCGAGATTCAGTACGCCTTGCTGGTGCTGGTGGTGTGGAAACTCACCATCGGCTACCTGCTGTACATGCAGCAAAACGCGACCATCGAGATTTACCAGTATTACGGCGGCGAGTTGAACCGCTTTGGTCTGCCCTTGGCGTTAATTGGTGGCTTCGTGCTTAAAGGCATGGTCGTCAAATGGCTGCCGTACACCCTGTGGTATCTGGTGGTGAGCTGATGAATACCGACTATCTGCTGCAACTGGCTTACCAACGCCTGCAAGCCGACCACAACGACGGCGCCATTGATGCCCTGCGCCAATTGCTCGCCAGCGATCCGCATTCGGCCGAGGCCCATGCCTTGCTGGCGATCTGCTTGATGAACATGCGCCGGGTGCATGCCGCCAAGCGCGAAGTGCAGTTGGCGCTGGTTTGCGACGCGCAATTGCCGTTGGCCCACTATGCCGCCGCCCAAGTGGCGATTGCCCAGCGCAAATTCAAGCTGGCCCAGGAGCATGTGAACCAGCTGTTGGACATGGAGCCGCTCAACCCGGTCAACTACCGCTGCCTGGCCGACCTGTATCAACTCACCGGCCGCCTGGCGCAGAGCCGCGAGCCGTTGGAAAAGGCCCTGGAACTCGGCCCGGACGATCCGGCGAACCTGGTGGCCATGGCGCAGTTCCATCGCGCCAGCGCCCATTGGGACCAGGCCTATCAGTTTGCCCGCCAGGCGTTGCAGGCCGATCCATCGAACGCCGCCGCCGTGGTGGTGCTCGGCCACCTGTTGCTGCGTGAAGGCGACCTCAACGGCGCCCGCGAGCATGCGATCTGGGCCCTGCAGGAAAACCCCAGCAACATCTCCGCGCTGCATTTGCTCACGGCCGTCAAGGCGCGCAGCAATGTGTTTCTCGGCACGTGGTGGCGCTTCAACAGCTGGATGAACGAGCGCAGCGCCACCGGCGCCATTGTTCTGCTGCTGCTGATGTTTGTGGTCTACCGTGTAGTGGTCATTACCCTCACGGCCCAGGGCTATCCGCAGGCGGCCGAGATGATCAATTGGCTGTGGCTGGCCTTTGCCGCGTATACCTTTGCCGCGCCGCAGATTTTCCGGCGCTTGCTCGACAAGGAGCTTGTCCAGGTCAAGCTCTCCAAGGATTTTTGACGGGCCAGGCCCCGTCGCCCATGCACTCGCTGAACCAGCGACCGTTACCAGAGGTTGTCTACATGTCGTCTTTTGTTGAAATGATCGAAAACATCACCCCGGACATCTACGAGAGCCTCAAACTCGCCGTAGAAATCGGCAAGTGGTCCGATGGCCGCAAGCTCACCGCCGAGCAGCGCGAGCTGTCCCTGCAAGCGATGATCGCCTGGGAACTCCAGAACCTGCCGGAAGAACAGCGCACCGGCTACATGGGCCCGCAGGAATGTGCGTCCAAATCCGAGCCGGTGGCGAACATTCTGTTCAAGTCGGATGCGATCCATTGATTGAAATTGGTCGCGGTGCAGTCAGCAAAATGTCGGCGCAACTCGGTGAGCCGACCGTTCAATATGCGTTTCGCCTGGGCGACACAGAGGTGCCGGTCAATCCATTGATCGGTACTCATATTCGCCTGGAGTACCTCGGTGCCATCCATTGCAGCCATTGCGGCCGCAAGACCAAGACCAGCTTCAGCCAGGGGTATTGCTACCCGTGCATGACCAAGCTGGCCCAGTGCGACCTGTGCATCATGAGCCCCGAGCGTTGCCATTACGACGCCGGCACCTGCCGTGATCCAGGCTGGGGCGAGCAGTTTTGCATGACTGATCATGTGGTCTACCTGGCCAACTCGTCGGGCATCAAGGTCGGTATCACCCGCGCGACCCAACTGCCCACGCGCTGGCTGGACCAGGGTGCGAGCCAGGCGTTGCCGATCATGCGTGTGGCCACGCGCCAGCAGTCCGGCTTCGTCGAGGACGTGCTGCGCGGCCAGGTGGCCGACAAGACCAACTGGCGTGCGTTGCTCAAGGGTGACGCGGCGAAGGTGGACCTCAAGCACGTGCGCGATGAGCTGTTCGCCTCCTGCGCCGAGGGCCTGGAAAACTTGCAGGAACGCTTTGGCCTGCAAGCCATCCAACCAGTGACCGACATCGAGCCGATTGAGATTCGCTACCCGGTGGAGCAGTATCCGGCCAAGATCGTCAGCTTCAACCTGGACAAGAACCCGATTGCCGAAGGCACGCTGCTGGGGATCAAGGGCCAATACCTGATCTTCGACACCGGCGTTATCAATATTCGCAAATACACGGCCTATCAGCTCGCCGTGCATCAGTAGAAGGATGCCACCCATGCGCACCGAACAACCGAAGATGATTTACCTGAAGGACTATCAGGCGCCGGACTACCTGATCGACGAGACGCACCTGACCTTCGAGTTGTTCGAGGACCACAGCCTGGTCCACGCGCAACTGGTGATGCGCCGTAACCCCGAGCATGGCGCTGGCTTGCCGCCGTTGGTACTCGATGGCCAACAGTTGGAGCTGTTGAGCGTTAACCTGGCCGACCAGGAGTTGACTGGCGCTGACTACCAGTTGACTGACAGCCACCTGACCGTGCACCCCAAGAGCGACACGTTCACCCTCGACACCACGGTCAAGATCCACCCGGAAACCAACACCGCCCTGGAAGGCCTGTACAAATCCAGCGGCATGTTCTGCACCCAGTGCGAGGCCGAAGGTTTCCGCAAGATCACCTATTACCTCGACCGCCCGGACGTGATGAGCACGTTCACCACCACGGTGATCGCCGAGCAGCACAGCTACCCGGTGCTGCTGTCCAACGGCAACCCGATTGCCAGCGGCCCCGGTGAAGACGGCCGCCACTGGGCGACCTGGGAAGACCCGTTCAAGAAGCCGGCCTATCTGTTTGCCCTGGTGGCCGGGGAATTGTGGTGCGTCGAAGACAGCTTCACCACCATGACCCAGCGCGAAGTGGCGCTGCGCATCTATGTCGAGCCAGAAAACATCGACAAGTGCCAGCACGCCATGACCAGCCTGAAAAAATCCATGCGCTGGGACGAAGAAACCTACGGCCGCGAGTACGACCTCGATATCTTCATGATCGTCGCGGTGAACGACTTCAACATGGGCGCCATGGAGAACAAGGGCCTTAATATCTTCAACTCCAGCGCCGTGCTGGCCCGTGCCGAAACCGCCACCGACGCCGCGCACCAGCGTGTCGAGGCCATCGTCGCCCACGAATACTTCCACAACTGGTCGGGCAACCGCGTGACCTGCCGCGACTGGTTCCAGCTGTCGCTCAAGGAAGGCTTTACCGTGTTCCGCGATTCGGGCTTCTCGGCCGACATGAACTCGGCCACGGTCAAGCGCATCCAGGACGTGGCGTACCTGCGGACCCACCAGTTCGCCGAAGACGCCGGCCCGATGGCCCACGCGGTGCGCCCGGACAGCTTTATCGAGATCTCCAACTTCTACACCCTGACCGTGTACGAAAAGGGCTCGGAAGTGGTCGGCATGATCCACACCTTGCTCGGTGCCGAAGGCTTCCGTAAAGGCAGCGACCTGTATTTTCAGCGTCACGACGGCCAGGCCGTGACCTGCGACGATTTCATCAAGGCCATGGAAGACGCCAACGGCGCTGACCTGAGCCAGTTCAAACGCTGGTACAGCCAGGCCGGTACGCCACGTCTGGCGGTAAGCGAGTCCTACGACGCGGCGGCCAAGACCTACAGCCTGACCTTCCGCCAGAGCTGCCCGGCCACCCCGGACAAGGTCGAGAAACTGCCGTTCGTGATTCCGGTCGAGCTGGGCTTGCTGGACGGGCAGGGCGCCGGCATCGCCTTGCGCCTCGCCGGTGAGGCGGCGGCGGGTGCCACATCCCGCGTGATTTCGGTAACAGAAGCCGAGCAGACCTTC
The DNA here is from genome assembly GCF_056688935.1 of Pseudomonas arvensis. NCBI lineage: Bacteria > Pseudomonadati > Pseudomonadota > Gammaproteobacteria > Pseudomonadales > Pseudomonadaceae > Pseudomonas > Pseudomonas arvensis. The sequence continues at coordinate 2,617,621 of NZ_CP162038.1, forward strand.
ACCTTTGTCGACATCGCAGAACAGCCGCTGCCATCGCTGCTGCGCGGCTTCTCGGCGCCGGTGAAACTGAGCTTCCCGTACAACCGCGATCAACTGATGTTCCTGATGCAGCACGACAGCGACGGCTTCAACCGCTGGGATGCCGGCCAGCAACTGTCGGTGCAGGTGTTGCAGGAACTGATTGGCCAGCATCAGGCGGGCCAGGCGCTGAAGATGGATCAGCGCCTGATCGACGCGCTGCGCACGGTACTGAGCGACGAAAGCCTGGACCAGGCCATGGTCGCGGAGATGCTCTCGTTGCCGGGCGAAGCCTACCTGACGGAAATCAGCGAAGTGGCCGATGTGGATGCAATCCACGCCGCCCGCGAATTTGCGCGCAAGCAACTGGCCGACCACCTGTTCGAAGGGCTGTGGTTGCGTTATCAGGCCAATCGCGAGCTGTCCAAGCAAACCCCTTATGTGGCCGCGGCCGAGCACTTTGCCCGGCGCGCCTTGCAGAACATCGCGTTGTCGTACCTGATGCTCAGCGGCAAGCCTGAGGTGTTGGCGGCGACCCTGGAGCAGTTCGACAGCAGCGACAACATGACCGAGCGCCTGACCGCGCTGGCAGTGCTGGTGAACTCGCCGTTCGAGGCGGAAAAAGCCCAGGCGTTGGCGGTGTTTGCCGAGAACTTCAAGGACAACCCGTTGGTCATGGATCAGTGGTTCAGCGTGCAGGCCGGCAGCACCCTGCCGGGCGGGCTGGCGCGGGTGCAGGCGTTGATGGAGCATCCAGCGTTTACGCTCAAGAACCCCAACAAGGTGCGTGCCCTGATCGGCGCCTTCGCCGGGCAGAACCTGATCAACTTCCATGCGGCGGATGGCTCCGGCTACCGCTTCCTGGCGGACCTGGTGATCCAGCTGAATGGCTTCAACCCGCAGATCGCATCGCGCCAATTGGCGCCGTTGACCCGCTGGCGCAAATACGACAGCGCGCGGCAGGCGCTGATGAAGGCCGAGCTGGAGCGCATTCGTGGCTCGGGCGAGCTGTCGAGCGACGTGTTTGAGGTGGTCAGCAAAAGTTTGGCGTGATAGCTCGGTACGAGGCGTGCAGCTGGGGCGGGGCTACGAATCCTCTTACTCAACGGGTTGATAAGTCTCCCTTCCAGCCCGGACGTTGTTGATAGGCTGGCGTTCTCCAAAGCAATCATCCTTCTCGGTGAACGCCATACCACCGAGAAGGATGATTCGTGATGATAAATAATCTGCCTCTGAGCCCAGCGCCCAGCAATAACTTCAAGCGGATGCAGGAATTTCGTGAACGGGATGAGCGCGGCAAAAGCCAACCGGCTAATCAAAAGCCTTCCTATACCGGTGATCAAGCATCCGATCATATAGCGGCCAGCGGGCCGGATCCCTGGACCGACAAGAATGGTAATGGGAAGACGGAGCTTACTTACACGTTTTTCAAGCGCCCTACGATTAACTTTGATGACGCGGGGCTGACAGGTTTTTCAGCATTTAACCGAGAGCAAAAAAATGATGCGCTCAAGGCCATGCAGAACTATGGGGACGTGGCGGGCATCACGTTCACCAAAGACTCCCCCAAGGGGTCTGCCAATGGTGGGGAAGGGCATGTCGGCTTTGGCAATTTTGGGGGCACGGCCAATCCCCAGGCAGGCATGCGCGGCGTAACGTTAGTGAGCGCTGAGCGCGAGGGCTGGGACAGCTTCTACCGCAATAAACCCATGCCAGGCACTGCTACGTTTCCCGCGCCGGACGCGCCCGGCAGGTTCTTGAAACTGCATGAACTGGGGCACCAGTTAGGGCAGGGGCATCCGGGGTTCTACAATAACAACCACAGGCTAGGATTTGAGAAGGCCAAAACCTATCAGCAAGACACGAATGCTTACACGGTCATGAGTTATTGGCCCGAAACCCATAGTGGCCATGACTTTACCAAAGATGGTGTTCGACACTACCCCAAAGGATTGATGATGGATGACATCACTTCAATCCAAAAGCGTTACGGTGCCAACCATGAGACACGCTCCGGTGATACGGTCTATGGGTTTAACTCCAATTCCGAGCGGGATCACTACAGCGTCAAATCCAATGATGATCCCTTGGTGGCGTCGATATGGGATGGTGGGGGGCATGATACGTTGGACCTTTCCGGTTATCGCGATGACCAGAAAATCAATCTGAATGCAGGCACGTTTTCCGATGTGGGAGGCATGAAGGGCAACCTCTCCATCGCCCCGAACGTGGTCATCGAAGATGCGCTCGGTGGGTCCGGCCACGACTTGATCCTGGGTAACCAAGCGCCCAACAACCTTGTTGGCGGGGCCGGTGATGATGTGATCGACGGCGGCCCAGGGCAGGACAGGCTCTGGGGCGGGCGGGGCAAGGATACCTTTGTGTTTTCCGACGCCAGCCATTCCACCGCTGCGGCGCCTGACAAAATCATGGACTTTCGCCGGGGGCAAGACACCATTGATGTCTCCAGTATTCGTGCGGCGACCGGAAAACCCGGCTTGAGCTATGTCGATGAGTTCAGCGGGCAGGCAGGAGAGGCCAGGCTCCACTACAACCCTAAGAAAAGATTGAGCAGCCTTGAGATCGATCTTGATGGGAAGGGGATGGCCGGCTTCAAGGTCAATGTTTCGGGCAAAGTCTTGAAGCAGGATATCGTCGCCTGATAGTTGAAGGCGGTGCCGTGGCTGGGTGTGCCTGCTGCTGACAATTACTGACAGTAGGCTCTGCTAAGCTGCGGCACTTTTCCTTTTTCGGCGGGATCAATGTGTCGCGTACCACTCGTCTACTGACCTTGTTGCAGGCCCTGCGGGGCAAGAAACGTCCGGTGACCGCTGCTGTGCTGGCGGCGCAGTTGGAAGTGTCCGAGCGCACGTTGTACCGCGATATCGCCGAGTTGACCGCCCTTGGCGCCCCCATTTTCGGTGAGGCCGGTGTCGGGTATGTGCTGCGCAGCGGGCTGTTTCTACCGCCCTTGATGCTCAACGCCGAGGAGACGGAGGCAGTGGTGCTGGGCTTGCGTTATGTGGATCAGCGTGGGGATGAGGTGTTGAGTCGGGCGGCAGCCAATGCGCTGGCCAAGATTGCCGATGTGCTCGACCCCGCCGCCCAGGAAGCCTTGCGCAACCCGACGCTGCTGCCTGGACCGCCAGGCTTCGGCTACCCGGAAAACCGCGTGCCCCTGAACGTGTTTCGTGAGGCTATCCGCAACCAGGCCAAGCTGCATATCGACTACGCCGATGCCAGCCAGACCCAGAGCCAGCGGCTGGTCTGGCCGCTGGCCCTGGGTTTTCTCAATGAAGCACGCGTGATTGTGGCTTGGTGTGAATTGCGCGGCGCTTACCGCACCTTTCGTACCGACCGTGTGGCGAGCGCTCAAGCCCAAGGTGAAAGGTATCCGGGGCGGCGCAGTGATTGGCTGAGGGCCTGGCGCACGCTGATGGAGCAGAATGAGTCTGCACCGTTCACTCCTGACAAAAGCTGACACAGCCCTGGCTTAGCATGGCGCCATAAATCACCAAAAAAGGAGCTGTGTCATGCCCCAGTCTCAGTTGGCCCCGGCCATTCAGGCCTATATTGCGGCGACCAATACCCGCGACACCTCAGCGGTTGCCCAGTGGTTCGCCGACGATGCGAATGTGTTCGATGAGGGCGAGCACCAGGTCGGCCCCGCCGCGATTGCGCGCTGGATGGAGGACACTGCACGACGTTACCAGCCGCGGGTCGAGGTGCTGAATGTGCAACACCGCACCGGTAAAGTGCTGGTGAGCAACGTGGTCTCCGGCAATTTCCCCGGCAGCCCGCTGGAGTTGCGCTACACCTTCCGCCTTAACGAGCAGGGCAAGATTTCACGGTTGGATATCTCGCTGTAGGTCATAATCGCGGGCATGACTTTCGACTCGCCCCTCGCTGCCTATCAACACGCCATCGCCCAACAAGGCTTCGTCGCCGACGACGCCCAGCGCCGGGCGGTGGATGCCCTGCAAGCCTGTCATGACGCCCTGCACCAAGGCTGCTCGCCGATCAACGGCGTGTACCTGTGGGGGCCCGTCGGGCGCGGCAAGACCTGGCTGATGGATCAGTTCTACCAGAGCCTGCGGGTGCCGGCGCGGCGGCAGCACTTTCATCACTTCATGGGTTGGGTGCACCAGCGCTCATTCCAGCTGACGGGCACCGCCGATCCTTTGCAGGCCCTGGCGCGGGAACTGAGCCAGGCAGTGCGTGTGCTGTGCTTTGACGAGTTGTTCGTCAATGACATTGGCGACGCGATCATCCTGGGTCGGTTGTTCCAGGTGATGTTCGAGGAGGGTGTGGTGATGGTCTGCACCTCCAACCAGCCGCCCGACCTCCTGTATGCCGAGGGTTTCAACCGCGACCGGTTTTTGCCGGGTATCGCAGCCATCAAGCAACATATGCGGGTCGTAGCGGTCGACGGCGTTGAGGACCACCGCCTGCATCCGGGTGTCGGCCTGCAGCGCTATTGGGTCAATCAACCCGAGGCGCTGGCGAATGTGTTCGGGCAATTGGCGCAGGGGCAGAGGGTGAGCCACGAGCCGGTCGTGGTCGGCCACCGCAGCATCGTGACGGTGCGCTCCAGTGACAGCGTGCTGTGGTGTCGTTATGCCGACCTGTGCGAGCAACCCTTGGCCGCGATGGACTTCATGCTGCTGTGTGATCGCTTCAAGGCAATCTTGCTCGGCGACGTGCCTGACCTGAGTGCGCAGCAGCGCCCTGGCCGGATCGCCCGAGGCACCGAAGACGGCGCCGAGCGGGTAGTGGCGGGTGATCGCGAATTGCCGCAGTTGTCCGTGCATGATGACAGCGTACGCCGGTTTATCGCCCTAGTGGACGAGTGCTACGACCGCAAGGTGCCCCTGTTCATTGAGGCACGCGTGCCGCTGGAGCGCCTCTATACCGAGGGCTACCTGGCGTTTCCCTTCCGCCGTACCCTCAGTCGCCTGCAGGAAATGCAGCTGGAACGTTTCGGCGCGGCGTTGTAAGACCCGGCAAGGCTTGCCTGGCGCTGTTTCCCGCGCATACCGTGCGCACTTCAGGCAGATATTTGTAGTTAATCTCCTTCATCTACCGCCGACTCCGCGCTTACAATCGTGCCCCTCAAAGGGAGCCGGTTCCCTTGTTGTCGTGATCGAGGAAGGCAATGGAAACCCCAGATATCCTGGTGCTGCAAGCCAGCTACACCAACCCCGTGCACGCTGAAGCCATAGGCCACGTGCTGAACCACTACGCCGAAGACCCGATGGGCGGTGGCCATAGCCTGCCCGCTGACCTGTTGGAGCAACTGCCGGCAGAACTGGCAAAACGCCCGCACGCCTTCAGTGTTCTCGCGTTTGTCGGCGGTGTGCCGGCAGGGCTGGTGAATTGTTTTGAGGGGTTCTCCACCTTTGCCTGCCGGCCACTGGTCAATATTCATGACGTGGCGGTGATGAATGATTTTCGCGGCCTGGGCCTGAGTCAGAAAATGCTGCAGAAGGTCGAGGAAATTGCCCGCCAGCGTGGCTGCTGCAAAATCACGCTTGAGGTGCTTGAGGGTAATGCTGTCGCCCAGTCGGCGTATCGAAAGTTCGGTTTTGATGATTCGAAGTTTGATCCAGCCCATGGCCGCATGTTGTTCTGGAACAAACCGCTTCAATAAATAACAGGCAAAAAAAGGGCGCCATTAAATGGCGCCCAATAAACCATTGGCCAATGGAGCGGAATGGCCATGGGTGTTGCGGATTAACTAAACATTAATTAACTCTTCGGTTGTTCCTGATCGGTGGTGCTGGTCTTTGACGTCTTGCCGTCGGCGGAAGCGGTCTGTTCATTTGTGCCGTGAACGCTCTGCTGGGTGAAGGTGAAGTTGTTGTAGTACTCCTTCATCCGCTCGGAGCCATCCTCTGCAAACGCGGCGGCGGAGGCCAGGGTCATCAGGCTGGCAAGCATCAAGGTCGAGAGTTTCATCGGGGTATTCTCATTAAGTGTGATCGTTTTATCCGTTCTGTCCTTGAGCAGATTCTTGGGGCGATTGTGGAGTGATCTTATTAAGTGGGAATTAACCCGAGCAATATCCGAAGTTAACGATTTGGTTAACTTCGGATGGGGGGCTTTAAAGTTTCCAGTCCAGCGCGAGGGTAATGGAGCGTGGATCACCCCAGTACACGCCGTTATAGAAGCCGACACGCTCGTAATATTTTTTATCAAACAAATTGTTGACGTTAAGCGACGCTGAAACGTGTTCGTCGAACTGATAGCGGGACATCAGGTTGACCACGGTGTAGGCCTGCTGCGTAATTTTTGCCCGGGTGGTGATCATGTCGCCGTCACTGTCGCGCTCACCGGTCGGTCGATTGCTGAAGTCGTAGATATCGCTCTGCCAGTTCACTGCGCCGCCCACGGTCAGGTTGCGCCATGCGCCCGGCATCCGGTAAGCGCTGGACACCTTCAGCAGGTTCAGCGGTTGCCCGGTGTTGTTGCGTTTGCCAGAGCCATTCACTGAATGGGTGTAGGTGTAGCCGGCCGTGAGGTTCCAGTCGGGCATGACTTCCCCGGACGCTTCCAGTTCGAAGCCGTTCACCTTGTTGCCTTTGCCGCCTGACTTGTAGTACTCCTCGCCGGTCGCTGGGTTGCGTGGTACGGTATAGTCGCGCTCGGCAACGTTGTCCTGGGTGCTCCAGAAATACGCTGCCGCCAGGTTCAGGCGCTCTTGCAGCACGCTGCCCTTGATGCCGACCTCGTAGTTGCTGCCCACCACCGGCTCAAGGTATTTCTTGTTGGCATCCTTGAGGCTTTGGGGTTTGAAAATATCGGTATAGCTGGCGTAGACGGTGTACTCCGGCGAGATGTCGTACAGCAGCCCGGCGTAGGGAGTCCACATGTCATTGTGGGTCTGGCTGGTTTTGCCGGCGGCGGTCAGTTGGTCGTTGTCATCGTAATCAGGAGCGGCGCTTTTCAGTTCCCAACTACCATAGCGGCTGCCCAGCACCGCATGCAGGCGGTCGGTGAGGCTCAGTCGCGTGGCCAGGTAGCCAGCCTTCTGTTGCTTGCTGCTGTGTTCGCCTTTGAGGTCGGTGACGGTGTCGCCGAACTTGGCGATCGCACCCATGTATTTCCAGTCTTCAATGCTGTAGTAACCAGCGGGGATGTTGTCGCGCATAAACGGCGAACTATCGCGTTGCGCGGCCTCGCCATAGCCCATCATCAGCGCGTGTTCGCGGCCCAGTAATTGATAGCTGCCGGCCAGGTTGAGGTCGATGGCCTCCATGCGCGAAGTGCCGCGCATGTGGCTCGCCCAGGCGGCCATGCCGCTGCGGTCGTCGTTGGGGAAGCCTGAGCCGCCGTAGTAGACCTTGCCATCTGTGTCGCTCTGACGATGGGTGTAGGCGGCCTTGATATGCCAATCGCCGCCCAGGCGATGGTCAAGGGTGGCGAAGGTAGTCTTGTCCGTCAGCGGCCAGGAACTCCAGTGCGCCGCCATATTGGTAGAGCGCGACAGCCCGGCCTTGCCGCCCTGGCTGTTCCAATAGGGCACGGTGCCCCAGGAAGTGCCCTGGACTTGTTTGTTCTGGTAATCGAAACCTACAGCCAGCACGGTGTCGTCTGACAGATCGCCTTCGAGAATGCCGTAGCCGACCGCCCGCTGCAGCCCATAGTTGTCACGGAAGGATTGGCTGTCGCGGTAAGCCAGCACCGTGCGCCCGCGCAACTTGCCGTCGAACGCCAGCGGGCCGCCCACGTCCACGTAGCTGTAGTAGTTGTCATGGCTGCCTGCGCTGATGCCGGTTTTCGCCTGCCATTGGGCGGTGGGGCGTTTGCGCACCATATTGATGGTGGCCGAAGGGTCGCCGGCACCTGTGGTCAACCCAGTAGCGCCGCGCACGACCTCGATATGGTCGTAGATGATGGTGTCGGCGTCAGACTTCATGTAACCGAAGGTGTTGAGCATCCCGTCAACCTGATAATTGGTGATGCCATAACCCCGGGCCGAATAGGACACACGGTCGGAGTCATTGTGCTGCACGTTGATACCGGTGGTCTGGCGCAGCACGTCGGTCAAGGTATTGAGATTGAAATCATCCATCTGCTGGCGCGTGATCACCGAGATCGATTGCGGGGTTTCCTTGACGGACAGGTTGAGGCGGGTGGCGGTGCTCATCGAGCCGGTGGTGTAGGCCCCGGTGTGTTCGGTGGTGGCGCCGAGGCCATCGGCAGTGACCCGGGTGGCGCCGAGTTCGAGCGGGGTCTGTTCGGGGGCTGTTTCAGCCAGCAGCTCCGTACTCAATGCGGCGCTGCACAGGCCAAGCGTGAAGGTCAGGGAACGGGTAAAGGGCGCGAACATCGCGGAAGACTCCTTGTCGTCTTTGCGGCCACCCGGAAAGGGAAGGCCTTGGCTCAAAGACGAAAGGAGGGGAGGAACTTTAGGCTTAAACGAGAATGATTGTTATCTTTCTGTTACAAGCCCGGCGCTTCCTGAAGCACCACATCGGTCGGGTCAACCTTCTTCGGCTTGATCAGGCTGAAGTCGATCAAGGCTTTCTGCTGGCGCATATACGGATTGCCGATCAGCTGTGGGCGCGGTTTGAAGCTGTCGCTCACCAGGCTTTTGCTGCGGTCCAGTTCATTGAAGCTCAGCCCGGCCAGGTCGGCCCAGGTGTGAATCAACTGTGAGCTGGTGTACGGGCGTTGCAGGTCGCTTGCGAAACTCCAGTCGTGGGTTTCGCGCCATTTTGGCGAGGCGTAGGCCATGAAGGGAATGGTGTACATCGGCGCAGTCGGTTTGCCTTCGTTACGTCCCAGCGTGGCGTGGCCCGCGGAGTCGAATACGTCTTCGCCGTGGTCCGACAGGTACAGCAGGAAACCGTTTGGATCGGTCTTGGCGTAATCCTTGATCAGGCTCGACACCACGAAGTCGTTGTACAGCACCGCATTGTCGTAGCTGTTGTAGGTGGGCAATTGATCATCGCTGATACCCGCCGGTACGCCTTGGCGATCAGTGAACGTGTCGAAGGTCGGCGGGTAGCGGTACTGGTAGCTCATGTGGGTGCCAAGCAGGTGCACCACGATGAACTTGCGTTCGGCCGGATCGGCCAGGGCCTTGGAGAAGGGCGCAAGGACGTCGCCGTCGTACTGGCGGGCGTTCTGGTTACGGTTGTTGTTCAGGTAGACCTGTTCGTCGGCCTGCTCGGAAAAGGTCGTGAGCATGGTGTTGCGCTTGGTCATGGTCTGCTGGTTGGTGATCCAGTAGGTCTTGTAGCCGGCCTGTTTCATCACGCTGACAATCGACGGCGTTTTCAGGTACAGGTCCGGGTTCTCCTCGTCGGCAAACGTCAGCACCTGTTGCAGCGCTTCGATGGTATAGGGGCGCGGGGTGATGACGTTGTCGAACACGGCCAATTGGTCGCGCAGCTTGTCCAGTTCCGGCGTGGTGTTGCGCGGGTAGCCATAAAGGCTCATGCGCTGGCGGTTGGTGGACTCGCCGATGACCAGCACCAGGGTCGAGGGCTGGCCGGCCATGGTGTCCTTGAGATTGGTCAGGGGCGGGATCTGGCTGGCGCTGTCGAGCATGCCTTGCATGTTGTCGAGTTGTTCGGTGTAGCGCCGATAGGCAACGATCATCTGCCAGGGCACGGCAGGCTCGATGCGCGATTCGAAGCGGTCGATGGCGTCGTCCATCGTGTCGCTGCGGGCGATCTGTTTGACCAGCGGGTAACCGATAATGGCCACCAGGATCGCAGTTGCCGCCACCAGGGCCTGGCCGCGTGGCAGGTACACGGGGCGCACTCGGGTCCACAGGAAAATCGCCACGGCGGTATGGGCAATAAAGGCCAGCACGATCCACCAGGCGAAGTACTGGGTGGCGTACTCGCCCGCTTCAGAGATGTTCGATTCGAACATGATGAAGATGACGCTTTGGGAGAATTCCTGCTGGTAAATGAAGAAATAGCCCAGGCTGGCCATGGAGCAGGCCCACAGCACCACACCGATCAGGGCGGCAAGCAAGCGCGTACGGCGCGGGAAAACGAGCAGGGGGGCAAGCCACAGTGCGCTCATGAAGAACGCTTGGCGAAAACCACTGAAGCCGGACGTGCCGCTGAGTTGAATCAGCAGCTGGGTGATACCGGAGAAGTACCAGAAAAACAGGAATAACCAGCCAAGACCGGCCCAATCAAAGCCTTTCGCAGACTTAGTGCTGCGTTCGAACAGTGCCATCCAGCGCTCCAACCCGGTAATTTTTCAGTCGCGCGCAGGGCTGCGCGCAACGGAGGCCACCCTTGCATGGGATGGCCCTTGGGGGCGGGAGTATCGGGAGGTGCGTGTGAAAACTTTGTGAGATTTTTGTAGCCGTTATCTTACAAAGTGATGACGGGGCTCAGCAGAGCGCAGGTTGCGCGCCGGAAGGCTGGTCCAGTTGGGCTTGAATGATATGAGCACGCAGGCGCATGACCTCGTGCTGCAACTGGTCGCGTTCGTCTTTCAACTGGCGCAGTTCATCGCGACGGAGCGTGACGTAGAGGGTCTGGGGAGGACGGGTCATCTGTGCAGTGCTCATTGCTTACCTCGCAAATAGCCGGTGTGTCGCGGTGTGCCAGAACGCTTGAGTCGAGGTTCTCGGCATCAGTCGGAAGCAATTCTGAATTCTTTTTCAGCGCAATGGAACTTTTTTATTTTTGGCGGTCGTGTGACTTTTGCTGGCGTGATGGTGAAACGATGGCAACATTTTCTCATGAAACTACATGGATCTGCCCCTGACTAACCCTCATTAGCCTCATTGCGCTATAAACTATGTCACACATTTATTTAGTAGTTAGGAGCATCAGCACATGCAACTGGGGATTATCGGACTAGGCCGCATGGGCGGGAATATTGCACGGCGCCTGATGCTCAATGGGCATTCCACCGTTGTTTTCGACCGTAACGAAGCATTTGTCAAAGGCTTGAGCGAGGAGGGCGCCACGGGCGTCGCCGACTTGAAAGCCCTGGTTGCCGGGCTGCAAAAGCCTCGCGCCGTGTGGGTGATGTTGCCGGCAGGCGACCCCACTGAAAACACCATCAATGAACTCAGTGAGCTGCTCGAAGACGGTGACGTGATCATCGATGGCGGCAACACCAACTATAAGGATGACGTTCGTCGCGGCAAGGCACTGGCGCAAAAGGGCCTGCACTACGTTGACGTCGGCACCTCCGGCGGCGTCTGGGGCCTGGAGCGCGGCTACTGCATGATGATCGGTGGCGACACCGAAACCGTACAGCGCCTCGACCCGATCTTCGCCGCCCTGGCGCCAGGCCTGGGCAGCATCCCACGCACCAAGGATCGTTCGGCAACCGCTGACAAACGCGCCGAGCAGGGCTACATCCACGCCGGCCCGGCGGGTTCCGGGCATTTCGTCAAGATGATCCACAACGGCATCGAGTACGGGATGATGCAGGCCTTCGCCGAAGGTTTTGACATCCTCAAGACCAAAAACTCGGACAACCTGCCCGAAGACCAGCGTTTCGACCTCAACGTGGCCGATATCGCCGAAGTCTGGCGCCGTGGCAGTGTGGTCTCGTCCTGGCTGCTCGACCTGACCGCCGACGCCCTGGCCACCGACCCGAAACTCGACGGCTACTCCGGTTCCGTTGCCGACAGCGGCGAAGGCCGATGGACCATCGAAGCCGCCATGGAACAAGCCGTGCCGGTACCGGTGCTGTCCACCTCGTTGTTTGCGCGGTTCCGTTCGCGCCAGCAGAGCACTTACGGTGACAAGATGCTGTCTGCCATGCGCTTCGGCTTTGGTGGTCACGTGGAGACTTCCAAAAAATGACCGCTAACGGCAAGAAACCCAAGGCCGAACCCGCTCCACCGACCACCTTGTTTCTGTTTGGCGCCCATGGCGACCTGGTCAAGCGCCTGCTCATGCCGGCGCTGTACAACCTCAGTCGTGATGGCCTGCTGGGCGATGGCTTGCGCATCGTGGGCGTTGATCACAACGCTATCAGCGATGCCGACTTCGCCAAGAAGCTGGAGGATTTCATTCGCACCGAGGCCGCAAGCAAGGTCAAGGGCAATGCGGACAATGCGTTGGACCCGGACTTGTGGGCGCAGTTGGCCAAAGGTATCAGCTACGTCGAGGGTGATTTCCTCGACGACAGCACCTACGCCGACATCGGCAAGAAAATCGCCGACAGCGGCACCGGCAATGCGGTGTTCTACCTGGCCACCGCGCCGCGCTTCTTCAGTGAAGTGGTGCAGCGCCTGGGCAGTGCCGGATTGTTGACGGAGACTGACGACAGCTTCCGACGTGTGGTGATCGAAAAGCCGTTTGGCTCCGACCTCGCCACCGCCGAAGCACTGAACGCCAGCCTGCTCAAGGTGATGAGCGAGAAGCAGATCTACCGCATCGACCATTACCTGGGTAAGGAAACCGTACAGAACATCTTGATCAGCCGTTTTTCCAATGTGCTGTTCGAGGCGTTCTGGAACAACCATTACATTGATCATGTGCAAATCACCGCCGCCGAAACCGTTGGCGTGGAAACCCGAGGCAACTTCTTCGAAAAAACCGGCACCCTGCGCGACATGGTGCCCAACCACCTGTTCCAGCTGCTGGCGATGGTGGCCATGGAGCCGCCAGCGGCCTTTGGCGCCGACGCGGTGCGCGGTGAAAAGGCCAAGGTGATCGGTGCGGTACGGCCGTGGTCCCTGGAAGATGCACGGGCCAACTCGGTGCGCGGGCAGTACACAGCGGGCGAAATCGGCGGCAAGCAGATGCCGGGCTACCGCGAAGAAGCCAACGTCGCGCCCGACAGCAGCACCGAGACGTTCGTTGCGCTCAAAGTGATGATCGACAACTGGCGCTGGGTCGGCGTGCCGTTCTATCTGCGAACCGGCAAGCGCATGAGCGTGCGTGACACCGAAATCGTGATCTGCTTCAAACCGGCGCCGTATGCGCAGTTTCGCGACACCGAGGTCGATGAACTCAAGCCGACCTACCTGAAAATCCAGATCCAGCCCAATGAAGGCATGTGGTTCGACCTGCTGGCGAAAAAGCCTGGGCCGACCTTGGATATGGCCAATATCCAATTGGGTTTTGCCTACAAGGACTTCTTCGCGATGCAGCCGTCGACCGGGTACGAAACCCTGATCTACGACTGCATGACGGGTGATCAGACCTTGTTCCAGCGGGCCGACAATATCGAGAACGGCTGGCGTGCGGTACAGCCATTCCTCGATGCGTGGAAGGAAGATGATGGGATCCAGGCTTACAAGGCCGGTGAGGATGGTCCTGCGGCGGCAGATGCGTTGCTGGCCCGCGATGGTCGCACGTGGCATAGCCTCGGATGAGTGATGCCGCGATTCATCCCATCCGTTTTATCCTCAGCGACGTGGACGGCACGTTGCTGCACCCGGACCACAGTCTTAGCCAGCGCACGATTGATGCGGTCAGTGCGTTGCGCGAGGCCGGGGTGTTTTTCAGCCTGGCCAGCGGTCGACCACCCAAAGCCATGCTGCACCTGATCGAGACCTTCGGGATCGATGTGCCGGTGGCCGGTTTTAATGGCGGCACCTTGATCAACCCGGATGGCAGCATTCTGGTTGCCCACCACCTGCCGGCCGAGGCGGCGCTGGTGACCTTGGCGATGTTCTCGGCCGAGCCGGACGTGGAAGCGTGGGTATTTGCCGACGGTGACTGGCTGCGGCGCGGCCCGCCGGGACCGGTGGAACCGCGAGAAACCCATGGCCTGGGGTATGGGCCGGTGGTGGTGGAGAGTTTCGAGCCTTATTTGGATCGGATCGACAAGATCGTCGCCGCGAGTAACAACACACAGTTACTGGTGGAACTGGAAGCGCGTTTACAGCCCAAGGTGCAAGGCCTGGCGCAAGTATCGCGTTCGCAACCGATTTATCTGGATGTGACGGCCATGCTGGCCAATAAAGGTGAGGCCTTGAAGACCCTGGCGGCGCACCTTGGGGTGCCGCTGGAGCAGACGGCGGCCATCGGTGATGGGGGTAATGACCCGGCGATGTTTCATGTGGCCGGACTATCGATTGCCATGGGGCAGGCGGAAGAAACCGTCAAGCGCCAGGCCAATGTGGTCACCGGTAGTAATATCGATGACGGTGCTGCAGAGGCAATCGAGCGGTTTATTCTCGCTGCGCAATAAAAGTGTCTTAACTTAAATCAGCCAACTTCCGATCAGTGTTTTGCAGTGATCGGAAGTTGGCGTAGCGACTTACTTCGGCATGGCCCACGACTGCAACTGGTAGCCATCTTTGTCGAGTTCGGCGCGGGCCTGCAACAGCAAGTCTTCCAATTGCGCCGGGTCGCTGTAGGTGTTCGACGACAATTGTTTGCTGCCGATACGGGTATTGGTACGGTCGACGACGCTCAGGCTCAGGGCGCCATTGCCATCGTGCCAGGCCACGCACTGAAAGGGCTGGAAAGCACGGTCTGCGATCAAAAGAGCTTCGTTGATGCGGAGCGGGGCGTTCATGTGGGTCTCTCTCTAAATGCCCATTCAAGTGAGTACCGGCGGTTGGGCTGACCGTGCGGCGGGTTACTTGTACTGATGCACGATGACGGGGTACGGGTCACATGTTAGAGCAACAAATTTCAACCTTTCCTGATTAACGTCATGTAAGCAGCTGTTTTGAAAGCTGAATGAAGGTTTTAGCGTGGCATAACTTTTTTGCCGGAACCCGCAGATGCTGGCTTTTTGCTCGCACTTATAGCGAAACGGTACAAGGCCTGTGTCAAGATTTTGCTAGTGTTAGCGCTGGACGTCACAAGCTATTGTTTATAAATAACTTTGTCGCCACTAACCAACAATTTTGACGCCAAGGAATAGTCATGGTTGTTACACCTGCGCAACGCCGCTTGCTCGTGGTCGACCCGTGTGATGACTGCCATGGGCTATTGCCTGGTTTGCGCACCGCCGGTTGGGAGGTGGACAGCTGTGCGTTGGAGGCGGTAGGCGACCGGTCTTGTGACGTGGGTTTGCTGCGCTTGCAGCCCTATCACCTGGAACGTCCGGAAGCGGTCAAGGAGCTGATTAGCCGCAGCGGCACCGAGTGGATCGCAGTGCTTAGCCAGGACGTCCTGCGCTTGCAGAATGTCGGTGATTTTGTCTGCGAATGGTTTTTTGACTTTCATACCTTGCCGTTTGACGTGTCTCGGGTCCAGGTCACCTTGGGGCGTGCATTCGGCATGGCGCGCTTGCGCGGCAAGGGCAACACCCCGGTGGATGAGGGGCATGAACTGCTCGGTGACAGCCGACCGATTCGTGAGTTGCGCAAACTCCTGTCCAAACTGGCGCCCACCGAATCCCCGGTATTGATCCGGGGCGACAGTGGCACCGGCAAGGAACTGGTGGCCAAGACCCTGCATCGCCAGTCCCAGCGCCATGCCAAGCCCTTTGTCGCGATCAACTGCGGCGCGATCCCGGAACACCTGATCCAATCCGAATTGTTCGGCCATGAAAAAGGCGCGTTCACCGGCGCCCATCAGCGCAAGGTCGGTCGCATCGAAGCGGCGAACGGCGGCACCTTGTTCCTTGATGAAATCGGCGATCTACCCATGGAACTGCAAGCCAACCTGCTGCGGTTTCTCCAGGAAAAACAGGTCGAGCGCGTCGGCGGCAGCCAACCCATCCCCGTGGACGTGCGGGTGTTGGCCGCGACCCACGTCGACCTTGAGGCCGCCGTGGCCCAGGGCCGCTTCCGTGAAGACTTGTACTACCGACTCAACGTGTTGCAAGTCATCACCGCGCCGCTGCGCGAGCGCCATGGCGACGTCGCGATGCTCGCCAACCACTTCGCGCGCTTTTACAGCCAGGAAACCGGCCGTCGCCCACGCAGTTTCAGCGAAGACGCGCTGGTCGCCATGGGCAAGCACCCGTGGCCTGGCAACGTGCGTGAATTGGCCAACCGCGTGCGCCGTGGCCTGGTACTCGCCGAAGGGCGGCAGATCGAAGCCGTTGATCTGGGATTGATCAGCGAACAGGCAATTTCGCCACCCCTGTCTACACTGGAAGACTACAAGCACCGCGCCGAACGCCAGGCGCTGTGCGATGTGCTCAACCGGCACAGCGACAACCTGAGCGTCGCGGCCCGCGTCCTGGGAATTTCCCGGCCAACGTTCTACCGGTTGCTGCACAAACACCAGATCCGCTAGGGCGGGTAAACCGAAAAGCCCCGTAACGACCCTTATCGTTGCGGGGCTTTTCCTTTTTGTTGCGCTGCTGCGCTGGCGCTGCTCTGGCTGAGGCCTTTGCTCTTGATTTGGCTCTTGATTTGGCTCTTGATCTTGATCTCAGGCGCCCCGTCAAACACGCTGGCCGAACGCAGGCTTGAATCCGTGGGTAACCCGGCAGGACGCCGGGTTAGCCGCACTGGGCCATGGATGGCCCATTGCGGCGGCCCACGGATTCAAGCCGGAGTGAGGGAACACCGAGCCTAGGCGAGGTGCCGAGTGTTGGGGCAAGAGCCCTTTTGGTTACTTTTGGGGCTCTTTTCCAAAAGTGACCCGCCGTAAGGGCGGAACCCCAGGTCGCCGTTACCGCAGCAATGGATATGTACTCAGAGCGGTTTGTCGGAGTACATATCCGTTGCTGCGGTAACGTCCGCTATTGGTTCCGCTCTTACAGCGGGTCACTTTGGAAAAGCCCCAAAGTAACCAAAGGGCTCTTGCCCCACCACTCGGCACCTCGCCCAGGCTCGGTGTGCCCGTAATCCGACATTGATTTGGGGGGCCGCCGCCACGCGCCATCCATGGCGCAGGGCGGCTAAACCGGCATCCCTGCCGGTTTACCCCCCAAATCAATATCGGATTCCGGCCAGCGTGGTTAACGGGGCGCTTAAGATCAAGATCAAGATCAAGATCAAGATCAAGATCAAGATCAAGATCAAGATCTAAAGCAAGATCAAGAGCGGCTCACCAAATCTCCCAAGCGTCCTAGAAGTAATACGGAAACTTCAGGCTAAACGTAAAGTCCGGCGCATCATCCGTCATCCCAATCGCCAGGTTCGGCACGATGGTCAAATTATCCGACGCCGCAATTGTCATCCCCACGTTGAAGTACCCTGCGTTCGCATCACTGGATACCACCGACTGCCAGTCCCCGCCATTGGGCTTGAGCCGACTCTTGCGCTGCACCAGGTCCGACACCGAGAACGACATACTCATCTTCTCGTTGAGGGCAAAGGCCACGCCGACGCCAAATTGGAAGCTGTCGCCCAGGCTGACCTTGCCGCCGACCTTCTGGTTGACGTCACTGCTGATGTCATCAAACGAATCTTCGAAGTTGTGGGTGTAGGACAGCGAGCCGAACAACACCGCCGGGTCGAAGGTCTTGACCAGCGAGATCCCCGGCGTGACCGACCAGACGCCGTTGCCCGTAGGCAGGCTTTCCGGCACGAACAGGTTGTCGTTGCCGGGTGTATTGACCAGCTTGATACCAAACGGCTCTTTACCCGTAGGCGCCTTGACCCGCACCGACACCACGGCGTCTGGCAGGTTGGGGGTTTCGTCGAGGAATTTGTACGCCACACCGAAGTTGACGTCGCCGATGGTCGGGTCGCGCGTAACCGAGGCTTCCGAGGTCGCGGTGCCGTTGTTGCCGGCGCCGGCTGACTGGTAGGTGGAGTCGCGGTACACCACGGGCACGTTCACGTCGAACTGCCAGCGGTTATCGAGGTTGTAGCGCCCGGTCAGGTCCAGGGTCCAGTTGTCGGACTTGATCCGGTCCAGGTTGATGTTACCGAGGAAAATCGAGTCCAACGCCAGGAAGCCGTTAAGGGTCAATTGGCGAGCGTCATATCGGGCATAAGTAATGCCGGTTTCAAAGCTGAACTTGCCATTGCCAAAAAAGCCGCTGGCTTCGTTATAGAGGTTGCTCACACTTTGCGCAGGTGCCGAGTCGTCCTTGAGGGACTGGCCATAGGAGCTGCCGCCGCCGCCGCCCGCGCCGCCGGACGCTGCTGCGGCGCCCGTACCTGCGACGGTGGCGCCGCTGGCTTTCTGAAAGTCTGCCGGGGATTTGGCCAGGCGTTTGGGCGCCGGTGCCGCCGGCTGATCTTCGACCTGGCGTACCCGTTGTTCCAGGACCGCCAAGGCTTTTTGCTGAACGTCATACCGCTGCTTGAGTTCCAGAAGCTCCTGTTTGAGCGTTTCGATATCGGCATCTGGCGCGGCATACAGAACGGATGCAGGCAAGAGCGTACTTAAACAGACTACCGCGCGGAGCGATAACGATCGATGCATGAAGTAAGCCGTCCTTTTCCAATGCGTAAGTGACGAGGGTCAGCGTAGTTCAATAACCGAGGGTACGTAGGCCTTTGAGTTGGTCCAGATTGCAGTTCAGCGCGCCGTTGTTCAAACCGTTGTTGTTCATCACCACATTGAGCTGGGTCATGTTGTTGACGAAGTTGGTGTTGCCGGTCAAAACCGTGCCTTGCAGCACCGTGCCGCTGCCGATCTGCTGCACACTGTTACCCTGGTTATGGTTGGCCTGGATCGCCATCTGCAGGCCGCCGTTGTTGGCCGACACACTGACCCGGCCTGCTGCGCTGTCCCCGGTCACCGTGCCACCGGCAACCAACACTTGCCCCGATTGCACGATGTTGGAAGGTGCAAAGCCATTCTCGACGGTGATGCCCACGTTGTTGTAGGCGGTGTTGCCATCGCCCGCGGTGCGCACGCTCTGGGTGACGCCTTGGCCACTGCCCAGGCCGGCGCCGCCTGTGACCGTGCCGGTACCGGTGTTCGGGTTGGTACCGTTGCCGGTCGAGCCGGTGGTCTGTACGTAGAATTGTGGGGTGATGGTCGACGAGTCGACCTGCATGTTGGCCTTGCCGGTGATGGTGTCACCCACGGCGTTGGTCCAGGTGCTGCTCATGACAATGCCGAAGCTGATGATTCGCCCCGGCATCACGTAACGGCCGCGCAGGTCGGCCATTTCCGAATCCTTGAGTTCGATGGGTTTGAACCCCGATGAAGCATAAGCGGGCATTGAGGCTGCCAGACACATGACCGTCAGCCAACGGGAAGTGTTCATCTTCTGCTCCTGGAGCATCCTGCCCCTTATTGCGCTTCTTAGAAGAAGTCGCTCTGGATAAAACCGAAATCCATCAGCTCGGCATCGCCTACGGGCCTGAACTCATTCAACTGGTTCTTGGCGGTCAGCGGGGTAGGCGGGTCGAGCAAGACATTGGCCTTGTCGTAACCCTCGCCCAGCACGGCAAACACGATGCCATTCCAGCCCTTGACGAAATCGTCGTGCGAGTAGCGTTTGTGGCCCAGTACCGGGTCGCCTATGTAGACCCAGTTCTTGTCGGCGCGCTGCATCACCACGAAGTGCTTGTAGCCGCGAATTTCCAGCAGCACCACCACAGGGATTTTGACGGTGACCAAGGTGTCGGCCCCAATCTTGTAGCCCCGGGCACGCATGCCGATGCTTTCGAGGTAGCGCTTCATGTCCAGCATGGAAAAGCCCTGGGTACGCACCAGGTCCTGGTCAGCAGTGACCAGCATGCCTTTGATGATGTGATCTTCGTCGACGTCCAGCCAATAGGCCTGGCGCAGGATGGTGGCGAGTGCCGCAGCACCGCAGCTGAAATCGGTTTTCTGTTCCACCAGGTTGGCGAAGCGGCGTTCGCGGATACTCTCGACCTTCTTGAAGATCACTGCACCGCCAGGCATGGCTGAGATGGCCATGGTGCCCGCCCACGCAGGGCCGGTGAGTAACATCAGGAGGGTGAGGGTCGCGAGGCGCATGATCGACTGACCTGTTGGACACTGGAATAAAAAAAGGGGCCTTGTTGCCAAGGCCCCGTTGGATCAGAAGCGCACGCCGCTGGCGCAGACAGTGCAACCTTGACCGATCGACAGGCTGTTGCTGCCTTGGTTGCCGGCACCGGATTGCAGGTTCACACCCACGTTGCCGGAGTTGCGGTTAACCGAGTTGTCGAGGCTGGAGTTGTTGGACACGTATTGGGCCTTGCCGCCATGGCCATAGCCGTGGCTGGTTGCAGCGGTGTTGAGGTAGCTGTTGCCGAGCGAGTTTTGCTCGGTGTTGGCGGCTGCAGCGATGTTTTTGCCGTCAGCAGTGGTGATTGCCAGGTTGTTTTTACCCTGGTTGCCTTGACCGGCCTGACCGTTGTAACCCACGTTGCCGGAGTTACCGTTAACCGAGTTGTCCAGGGAGGCGTTGTTTTGGGTGCCTTTGTTGCTGTAGGTGTTCAGCAAGCTGTTTTGATTCACATCGACGACCGCGAATACGGTTGCAAAGTCGCCTTTGGCACTGGAGATCGCGCCGGAGTTGTCTGCCTGGTTACCACTGCCCGACTGGACGTTAACACCGGTATTACCGCTGTTGCTGTTTACCGAGCCATCGGCAGAAGCGTTGTTTTCGGTGTTGGTGTCGTCAAACCGGTTGCCCGCGCTGTTTTGCACGTCGGTCACGACAGACGCAACCACGCCGGTTGGTTGAGGCGCAGGGTGCCAGCCACCACCTGCTTGAGCAGCAGCAGCCATGAGTGCGGCGAGAGCGAAAACCATTGGTTTCAGAGCCATTTGAGGTTTCATGGTGTTTCTCCTTGCTTCTAATTAGTTGGTTAAGTGTTGGTACGGTCTGACTAGTGCTACCAAGCAGTTACTTGATAGTGATGCCTAGGGTGTTAGCCACTCGGTTCCCCACCCCGGCACTCTGGTTCACCTGAATCACTCCTCGGCTGCCTGTGAAGGCCTGGTCGCTGGTGGCGACTTGGCGGCTGCCAGTGGTGGGGGTGAGCCCTGAGTCGGTCAACTGCGTCGTGTTCTGTTGCAACAGGACGCTGTCATCGATGCTTTGCGGGCCAGGGTTGATGCTGATCCGCACGGCGTTGATTGATTGGTTATTGGCCCCGGCCGACTGGTTGATGCCCAGTACACCGTTGCCGCTGGTGAAAGAGGTGCCCTGGATCGCCGCTTTGGCATTCAGGGATCGGTCGACGCTGCCGTCCAGGCGCTGGAGGTTGACGTTGGTGGCCTGGCCACCGAGCGCAATGGCGCGGCTGTTGGACATTTGTTGCTGATTACCCGCCGCCTGGTTGATCGACACCACGCCTTCGTAGTGTTGGCCGCTGTTGTTGATCACCGCGGTGTTGTCGGCGAAGGCCGGGGCGCTGGTCAGCAGGGCGAGCACGAGCAGGGAACGGTTCATTATTTGCCCCCCATCATGCTGCCGATGTTGTTCAGCGGAGCCATGCCGCGCTGGATCGAATCACTGATCTGCCCACCCATGCTGCTGCCCGCACCGTGGCCGGCGGCAGAGCCAGCCCCCAGGGTGGACATGCTGTTTTGCGTGGCATGCAGGCCAGTCAGCGTGTTGTTCGTCGGGATAGCGCCAACGATGCTGGAGCCGCTGCTGATCCCGCCGATATCCATATCACTGAGTTCACCCGTGGCATTGATGATGTCGCGGCTGGGATTGGCGTTGGCGGTGGTGGGGTAGGGGTCTTTACCGAAGGCGGCGCGGCCGTACATATGAGCCTGCACGTTGCGCCCTGTCACGATCACGCCGTCACCTGCAAAGCTGGGAACACTGATGCCGACGCTGAGTACACAGCTGATCAGCAGTACGTTCATCGAACCTTGAGTGAGTGTGATCACGGCGGCATTCCTTATTCTTCGCGCTGACCCTAAACAGCGCTGTAAGGGATAGAGCAGAAGCCGTGCCGCTTTTTATATTGCTTTGTTTTTCAATGGGTTGACGTTATTCGAGGGCAAAGTGATGTCAGTGCTGTTTCAGGGCTGATACACCCACGGCCAGGGCACGCGCGCGCGGCCGTACCACAAACGATTCACCCAGCTGTATCAGCGGTGAAACACTGCACATGACAAATCGATGAATCCGCCCAGTACGGGCGATGCAGAGCAGGCGTGTGTTTCAAAAATGGACACAGCAGGCGCGAAAAAGCCCAGGTGCGTGGCTAAGGCTCAGCCTTTGGGGGATTGACGCGGGATGGAGTTGAGCACGGGGTTGCCATCCTGGTTCTGGGTCAGGTAGACCGGCAAAACCTTGGGCAGGGACGGGATGAGGTTGTGAACCTCATTGATGTTGTAGATGCCGCCGATACGAATTGCCCCGGTGCTGGCGTCCGCCAGCATCACCGGTTTGTTCAGGTAGCGGTTGATCAATGGCAACGCATCGGCCAGGGCCAGGTTGTCGAGGATCAGCTTGCCCTGGCGCCAGGCCAGGGCGGTGTCGTTTGGATTGATCGTCGTTACCCGGGGCGTGGCATCGCCGTGTTGATAGCTGGCCTGCATGCCCGGCGTCAGGGGAACGCTGCCGTGCTGCTGGTCGCTGGCAATCTGTACCGAGCCTTCGAGCAGCATCACGCGCACCTGATCGCCATACTTCCAGACGTTGAACTGGGTGCCCGTCACCTGCACCTGGCCTTCGCCAGCACGCACGATAAACGGATGGGCGCTGTCATGGGTGACCTTGAAAAATGCCTCGCCTTTTTTCAGCGTGACCCGACGCTGGTCTTTGTAATTGCTGTAGACCAGCTCGGTGCCCAGGTTCAACTCCACCTGGCTGCCGTCTCCCAGCGTCACCTGGCGTAAACCATTGCTGGCTTCGAAACGTTCGTAGGCGCTGGGCAGCCAACCCGCTTCCCAACCGGTGAACGCGGCCAGGGGCAGTGCGCCCAGGCAGATCGCAGCGGCTACGGCGTAAGTACGCAGTCGACTGCGAGGTTTGAACGGCACCACGCAGGCGATAGGTTCGGTGCGGGGCAGGTGGTCGGCGACGTCCCAGATTTCCAGCATCGCCGCGTATTCAAACGCGTGCAGCGGGTGGCTATCGTGCCAGTGCGAAAAAGCCTGACGCTCCGCCGGGGTGCAATCACACGCGTGCAGGCGCATGCACCAATGCGCGGCGGCCTCGGTGATGGCGTCATATTCGGCTTCTGAAAGGGACTTTTCGCTCATTAACTCATCCTGATTTCCCACATTCTAACCCCCAGGGTGGACCGCGAGAACAGCCATCATGGCGATTGCACATCAATTGGAAGCCATTCTCGTTTGGGCGTGCCCGAAAATGTTCGTATGACCCCCGCGCCGCTCAGGCGCCTTCATCCAGTACACGCCCCAGTTCAGTGATCATGCAGGTCACGGAATCGGCGTTGGCCAGGATGGTGTCTATGCGCTTGTCGCTGTTGCTCATGAAGACTGTGCGGGCATCTTCAAGGGTTCTGCATCCGGTGCTGCTCAGCACTTTTTTCTTGTTGTCGCTGCTGAAGTCCTGCCACTCCTGGGTAAAGGCGTCCCAGGTCCGAAAGAGCATCGAGATGGGGGTCGAAAGGGACAGCGCGTTTTCACGCAAGTCGGTCAAGTCGGTCTTCATGGCGCTGGACCCGCTGATGTTGACGTTTATCAGGTCCGGGAACGGTCGCATGCTGTCCAGGTAAGCCAAGTCTTCGGTCAAGGACTTGATGTGGGTTATTTCGTGAATCAGCGTGGTTGCCCGTGCATGGGCCGAGAGGTTGAACGGCGTGGTCAAGCGGTTCTGGTAGATGTCCATGGGCGGGTCGAAGAAACGGTCCAGCAGGTAGATTTTGTGGTCCGCGTCATCGGGCAGTACAAAGGCAAAGTTGGTATGGCGGTCGAGGCGATGGGTGCCGCTGACAAACCGCATGGAGTCGGGGCCGATGAGCGTGTGGTTAGTCAACTCATCAAGTACCTCGTCGACCCGCCGCTCGACTCTCTGCAACTGTTCGGACGTCAGCGTGACAATGCCGAACAACTCACTGAAAAAACGCCCGAGCCGGCTGCCGGGAGCGCGCAGCGTCGCGAAGTGGAGGAGATTGCGTTTGGCGGTGACGGCATAATACGTCGCGACATTGAGCGCCTCATTAATGCACTGCGCTTTCCAACTGGATAACGCAGCGATCGCCCGTATGCCCACTGCTTCAATATTGATGGCCTCTCGTACCGCCATGCGGTTGAAAAAGTTGTATGAGTAGCGACTCAGGGTTTTGCCGTAGCGCGGGTGGTGGCGGTCGAGGTCCAGCGTCCACTCACCCTGCGCATTGGACTGTACGTAGTGACCCTGTTGCTCGGCCTGGCTCAGGCACCAGTGCTCACCGGCTTTTTTCACCGGATAGACTTTTCCCGCCAACGGCACGAAGTGGCGGGTGTTGGTTTTGTCCGTGTAAACGTGGGTCTGCGCGCTTTTTTCCAGGTCAACCAGCGCTACGTCACGCGCTTCAAACGCGTTCAGTTGTGTACGCCCCGGCGCCGTCAGACCCAGCTCGGCCAGGCTGGCCGCCGCCGGGGGGCGTTGCTCCAGGGTGGTGCTTTCCTGGGCAGGCGAGGCCGGCGGGAAGAGCGCATCCAGCCCCTTGCGCAACGAGGCCAACTCGGCCACCCCGCCGGCAAAGGTTCTGAGCGCGTTTTGCCAGCGGTGCTGCTGCAGGTTTTCTGCGGAGGCGAGGAACAGTTTGTAGCTGCGCCACACCACCATTGGGTAGGCCAGTTTACCCGGCAGAAATTGCAGGCTGTTGTGGATCCCTTTGGTCAGCAGGCTGGTGACCGCATCCCACTGGGTCTTGCCCGACCGGGTGAACTGGCGATCCAGCATCTGCAACAGCTGCTCGATGTTGTCTTTGAACAGTTGCTCAAGCAGGTTGCCCTTGATCGGGGACGCGCCCAGATGGATGTCCGAAGGCTTGCGGCCCCAGCGTTGGCGCAGCAAATTGCGATACGTGGCTTGATGCGGCGCCTGCAACTGGCCGACGACCCACTCCTGCAGGGCTCCAGGGCTGGTGAACTCATTGAGGAGCGCGGCTTCATTGGCGTACTCCTTCAATAAATGTGTGGTGCTGCAAGGCGCATACAGGACCGACGGACCTGAAGCACCGGCCTCAGGACCGATCAGGTAGCAGCCCAGCGCCTTGGCCTTTGCTGCGCCAGCGGTGGCGATCAATTCCAGGGGGCGAATGATTGCCGTCACACCCCTCACGGCGGCGCGTGCCACGCCATCGGGCATATCAAAGACTTGCGCGATGAAGCCCCAGGCCGATGCGGACAGTCGCTCGTCCAGTTTCAGTTGGTGGGCGTATTGCAGGAGTTGCCACGGCAGCTGCCGGCAGAACAAGTGCCTGCGTTTGCGGGTGTCCTCGCTCTGGCCTTTGAGGTGAGTGGTCAGCTGTTGTTGAAAATGGCTTTTCAGGTCGAGCTGTCGAACCAATTGCTCTATGGCGTTGCCATCGAGTGTGTCGGGCAGTGGCATTGCGGTGCGCGATCGTAGCCGGATTTCGTCGGCGCGCAGTTCAGGCAAGTGCTTTAGGGCGAAGTCCGTCAGGCTCAGCGCGTTGCCGTCAAGGCCGATACGGCCGGCGATCAGTATGTTGTCAGGGTTGACCAATTGCCCTGGGAACCGCTTAGCCAGCAGAGTCGAGAGGCTGCTCACCGCGTGTTCGCGCATAGGCGTGATGCTGTGAAGGTAGTCGCGCTCGTCCAGCGCGGCGAGGCGGTACTGTTCGAGCAGTTCGGCCTGCAGAATTTGCTCGTCGGGCCGGGCGAGGCCCAGCCAGACCGGCAATTCCTGCTGGCGGATCATAGCGCGCGCCATGCTGATCGCCCTGGGGAGGTTGGACGGCGGTGCTCGGCGGATCAGCGCGTCCATACACTCCTGAAAGCGTTTTGCGCCCAGATTCATCAAAAGCAGATGGTCAATTTCGTCCCGTACCAGATCACTGTAGGTCTGTTGGCGATTGTTCAGCACATGATCATCAATACGTTGCAGCGGCCCGAGCCGATAGGTTTGATGGGGTAGCCGCCTGGACACCGCCAGGTTCTCTATCAGGTACAAACGGTTCAGAGGATCCTGCAAACGTTGTTCCAGCGCTTCGCGCAAGGCCCTGATCGACGCAAAGGCCTCAAAACCGCAACGCGGCGTCCACAGCAATGCGGCCCCGGAATGAACGGGGTCCAGGCCGCCACGTTCGGTCAGTACAAAACAATTGGCCAGGGTTTGGGGCTGGAGAGTGGCCCCCAGGTTCAGGGTCAGGCCAAAGGCATCCGGCAGAAAACCGTTCAGCCCATGGCGGTGCTGGCGGCTGCGCAGACTGTCAGGGTTGAGCACGCTGGCCAGCAGGGCAAGATTGCCCGGTGACAAGCTCTTGTACAGCCGGCTCAGTTCAGCCTCGCCGCTCAAGCCCTGTAACATCGCGTAGCTAAGGTGCGCCTGGTTGTTTTCCAGCAACTGGTGCGGCAATTGGCGAAGGTCGTGCTGGGTGAACGTCTTCATGGCCTGATCAATCACAGCATTGAAGCTATCGACCGTCAGGTTGTTCAGTTTGTTGGCGCGGCCTTCGCGGCGGGGGCCGTAGAACCAGGTGTGGGGGGAAATCTTAAGGGCGGAGGCTTTGTGGGCCACGCGTTTGATGAAGTGCGCGACCATACTGGTAGAGGTCTGCGGCAATCGTAACTCACGCTCCTGGGCCGCTGTGGCGTAGGTGTTGATGAAGACCTCGGCGGGTTTGAGGTCCAAATGCTTTTTGGTCAACACGACCCCCAGCGCGTGGGCCGCAAGCTCGCTCAGTGTTATGTACTGCTTGCGCTTCAAGGCCATTGCGTCCTCGATGGACAGCAAGGTCTGCAGTTTGCGTTTGGCCTGCTCCGCCCGCACGGTGGTGGGGCGGCCATTGCCCAGGTTGACGGGGTGCACCGTCCAGCGCCCACCGGCATCCTGCTCCAGCAAGCGACTGTCGAGCATGGTGCGCACATCCAGTGCATGGTCGAGCAGCGCCGCCAGGTCAATGTCGCTGGCGCTGCGTCGATAGAGCCCCAGCGCATGTTCCAGGTTACTTAGCTGCTTGGCGACGATGCCGTCGAGCATGTCCTGGAATACGTTACCGGCGATAGGCTGTCCGGTGACCTGGATCTGGTTCATGCCAATAAACAGACTGCGTTCGTCCAGCGACAGGAAGTTGAGCAGTTCGTCCTCATGCCCCGCGGCCTTGAGCATGGCCAGCAGCGCGGCGTTGAGATCATCGAGGTCCTTGAGGACCTGCAGGCCGCGGGTTTGGGTATAGAGATACGCGTGAGAGTTGCTGATCATCAGCGTACTGGCCAGCTCGACATAGTGGTGATAGGGCGCGTGAACCTGCACCTTTTCTACGCGCAGGTGGCGGGCAGATTCGGTCCTGGCGGTCTGGTTCTGAAGGAGCACGGCTCGCAGCGATTGGCTTTCCTCAGTGGACAGGATCTCGTCCTGGTGCTTGAACAGCAGGTCGGCGCGAAATTTTTCACTCATCACCTCGGCAAACAGCTTCAGGCGTGAATTGCCCGCGTTGATATCTTCGTTCCAATAGGTTTGCAGCAGGCTGCCGAGTAACTTCGCGAGAATACCGCTGGTTTGTTCGACCACGCTGTCCCAGCGTCGCTGGTCCTGGATCAGTTGCTCCTGGGTAAAAGCGCGGGTGTCATGCTTGGAGTTGAAAAACGTGTGGGTTTGATCCGTTGGCCAGGCTTGATTGACATAGAACCGCAACAGCACGTCGCGCAGAGGGTCTGAGGCGACCCAGCGGCTGTTCTCCCCGGCCGAGGCGAGGCTGAAGAAGTTTACCCGGGTATCCGCCTGGTTCAGGCCTGGAAAATAGGACCGCGCCATGATGCCGAGCAAGGTGTCGAGCATGCTGTGCAGGTTGGGCAGTTTGCGCAACTCGTCGAGCATCCACGCGACGTTTTTCTGTTGCGCGGCCAGGATGGCCTGCTCCTGGTCGTGCATCACCGCGCCCAGGATGACTTCAGCGGTCACGGCAGGGCGTGCCGTCACCGGCAGTAGATCACGCTCGCTGATCGCCAGAAACCGCAGCAAATCGACGCGCTGCTCGGGTTGCGTGAGGCGCTCCTGCAATTCACTGAGCAGGAAGGCGCGGCTCTCGAACAGCTCCAGGCCGCCATAAGGGGTGTAGAGCACGGCTTTGTTATCGTCAGGGGTCGGGCTCATCATAAATGCGCCGGCCAGAGCAATGGCGGATTGCCCCGTGGGGTTGAGCAACAAGCGTTCCACCCGCATCGGGTAGCTGTGCATGGCCGGGTTCTGGCGTGCAGCGTCGTTGGCGCCGTACAGCGTGAACAGCCAATCGAGGTCCTTGACGGTAAGCCCCAGCGCGCGCTCACGCTGCGTGGGGGTTTTGCGCCTTACCGGACGCAGGAATTCATCGAGAAAGTACGGCGGGGTGATGTGCGCCATGGTACGCGTCTCCAACGTGGCGGGTAGTAAGCCCTCAAGGTAGGGGCTGCCACAGAGTGCTTGGCGGTACATAACTGGGTGGGTTCGCAAGCAGCCGTTGACAGCAGGCACGGCAGGCGTTGTTTAATCGACGGTCTGGATTGTTGTTGTCTCTTCCAATTATAAAATCGGAGCTACAGATGTCTGCCCAGTCCCCGATAGTTGAACATGCCACGGCCTTGATTGAGTTCAACGACCTGGTGGGGTTGTTGCACGCGGTGTTTATCAAGCACGGCACCTCACCCGAGGTTGCAGCGATCCTGGCGCACAATTGCGCCAGCGCCGAGCGCGACGGCGCCCATAGCCACGGGGTCTTCCGCATCCCTGGTTACCTCAGCACCCTGGCCAGCGGTTGGGTCAACGGCAAGGCTGTGCCTGTGGTCACTGACGTGGCGTCCGGCTTTGTGCGCGTCGATGCGTGCAATGGGTTTGCCCAGCCAGCCCTGGCGGCGGCGCGAGGGCTGCTGGTCGAGAAGGCGCGCAGTGCCGGCATCGCATTGATGGCGATCCATAACTCCCACCACTTCGCGGCCCTGTGGCCAGACGTCGAACCCTTCGCCGAAGAGGGCTTGGTGGCGCTGAGTGTGGTCAACAGCATGACCTGCGTGGTGCCCCATGGCGCCGACCGGCCGTTGTTCGGCACCAACCCCATCGCCTTTGCCGCGCCGCGTGCCGACGGTGCCCCGATTGTGTTCGACCTGGCCACCAGCGCCATTGCCCACGGCGACGTGCAGATCGCCGCGCGCAAAGGCGAGCGCTTACCGCCGGGCATGGGCGTCGACAGCCTCGGCCAACCCACCACTGACCCTAAAGCCGTGCTTGAAGGCGGCGCGTTGCTACCGTTTGGCGGCCACAAAGGCTCGGCATTGTCGATGATGGTCGAGCTGCTGGCGGCGGCGTTGACTGGCGGCAACTTCTCCTTTGAATTCAATTGGGCTGATCATCCGGGGGCGCGTACGCCGTGGACCGGGCAGTTGCTGATCGTGATCGACCCGAGCAAAACCGCGGGGCAGAATTTTGCCGAGCGCAGCCAGGAACTGGTGCGGCAGATGCATGCGGCGGGGTTGCGACGGTTGCCCGGTGATCGACGGCATCGCACACGGGCGAGGTCGTTGGAGGCGGGAATTGAGCTACAGGCTCAGGACTTGGCGCAATTGCAAACGTTGGTGATGGACTGAGCAGAGGCTGTCAGGCTGCGTTGGCGGCCCCGCAGATTGCGGGGTGTCAATACGTCCGCCACGCAGCCTCGCCAAGGCTCGACAGCTGCTACTCGAACCTGATGCGCATCCGGCTCGATCAGTTACGACGACCCAGCAACAGGCCCACTACCAGGCCAAAGCCTGCGGAAATCGCCACGGTCTGCCACGGGTGGCCACCGATGTAGGTCTCCGTGGCATCCACCACCGGCTTGCTGCGCTCGCGCACGCTGGACACCGAGTCCAAGGCTTGCTTGAGTTTGATTGCAACTTGCTCGCGCAGGGTTTCGCCTTCTTCGCCCACCAGGGCAGCGCTGCTTTTGAGCAATTTGTCCGACTCTTCGATCAGCGCGGTGAGTTCGCTGAAGGCTTGATCCTTGATTTGGTCTTCGACGGCTTGGGCAGCAGTTTTGCGGGCCATTGGGTGACTCCTTGCGAGTGAATGTGGCAGTGAACAATGGAGTGTCGCGTGATGGCAAAAGTTGCAGTTTTTTTGCCGTGGCGTGCTCTTGAGCAAAATCCGAATCAGGAAATTTCGACCTACAGTGTAAGATGTCGCCTATTTGTGCAGCAGGTAATTCAACATGAGCTTCAATCTCGCCAACAAGACCCTCGCCGAACGCGCCGAGCTGGAAGATGAAAAGTCCCGCCTCTACGACCTGTGGCAAACCAACCTGGGCAAGGCCAAGGGCGAAGCGGCGCGGTTGTTTGGCGAGCGTGCCAAGCGCAAGGGCAAGTGGGCCGAGTGGGTTCGCGCAGAGCTTGATGGCATGTCGCCGCCGGAGTTTTCCGGCATGGTGCGCAGCGAAGTCAACAAGTTGATGGCGGCGGCGAAGTAAAGCTGGCGGCAATCGCTTCGCGTACTTTGAGCAGCATCGGATCCAACTGGGCCTGGGTGCGCCAGCCCAGTTCCACCGGGTAACGCGGCAGTGCCAGCGGGCAGGGCAATACGCGCAAGCCGGTCATCTCGGCAATCGCCTGTGCCGCATGCCCCGGAATGGTTGCCACCGCGTGGCCGCCCTTGAGCAAAAACGGCAGCGCGGCAAAATGGCTGGTCGACGCACACACTTGGCGACTCAGCCCTTGCGCTGCCAACCCCTCGTCGGTGATGCCGATAAACCCGCCGGACGACACCAGCACATGCTCACGGGCGACGAACTCGTCCAGGCTGATGCTCACCTGTTGCGGCGCGAGACTGTTGGGGTCCACCAGACAGCGGTAATCACCTTCTGCCAACACCTGCCGACTCAAGCGGTTCTGCGCAAACCCGCCGGCGGTAACTGCCAGGTCGAGTGTGCGGTCGAGCAGGGCGTCAGCGACGATCTGGCTGTGGGTCTGACGAAAAATCACACGCAGTTTCGGTAAACGTCGGGCGATCTCCTGCATCAAGCGGCGGCCGTAGGCAATTTCAAAGTCGTCGGACAGCCCCAGTACCACGGAGCGCCCCTGATAATGCGGATTGTCCGGGTTGACCATGGCCAGGCTTTGCCGGCAGCGCTCCAGCGCCTCACTGATCACCGGCTTCAATTGGTTGGCCCGCAGCGTCGGCGCCAGGCCTCGGCCAGTGCGCACGAACAACGGGTCGCCGTAGACCTCGCGCAAACGGCGCAAGCCCGCGCTGATGGCCGATTGCGTAACACCCAGGCGCAACGCTGCGCGGCTCGCGCTGGATTCGTCATGCAGGGCTTCGAAGGTTTTCAGCAGGTTCAAGTCGACCTGGGCGATATTCATTTGGCTCATATCATTCAGTGCTGAGGTGGGCTTTATTCATGATCACGGCTGGCCGGAGAATGGGCAACCCCCCTTCTTCGGAGTGATCGTGATGCCTATTTCCACTGTAGCGGCTTTGCAAATTGGCTCATTGCCGGGCGGCAAGGCCCAAACCCTTGAGCAAATCCTCGGCTACGAGGACGAGATCACCCGCAGCGGCGCGCAACTGGTGGTCATGCCCGAGGCGCTGCTCGGCGGTTATCCCAAAGGCGAAGGCTTCGGCACGCAACTGGGCTACCGCCTGCCCGAGGGGCGCGAAGCCTTTGCCCGTTACTTTGCCAACGCCATTGATGTGCCTGGCGTCGAGACCGAGGCGCTGGCCGGCCTGTCGGCGCGCACCGGGGCCAGCTTGGTGCTTGGCGTGATCGAGCGCAGTGGCAGCACGTTGTACTGCACCGTGTTGTACATCGAGCCAACGGGCGGCCTGGTGGCCAAGCACCGCAAACTGATGCCCACCGGCACTGAGCGCCTGATCTGGGGCAAGGGTGATGGCTCGACCTTGCCGGTGATCGACACGGCAGTCGGGCGGATCGGCGGCGCCGTGTGCTGGGAAAACATGATGCCGCTGCTGCGCACGGCGATGTACGCCAAGGGCGTGGAGGTGTGGTGCGCGCCAACGGTGGACGAACGCGACATGTGGCAAGTGAGCATGCGCCACGTGGCCCACGAAGGACGCTGTTTTGTGGTGAGCGCGTGCCAGGTGCAGGCATCGCCCCACACGCTGGGGCTGGAGGTTGCCAACTGGCCAGCAGACCGCCCGTTGATTGCGGGCGGCAGTGTGATTGTCGGCCCCATGGGCGATATTCTCGCCGGGCCATTGCTGGGTGGCGCGGGGCTGTTGACGGCGCAGATCGATACCGATGACCTGGCGAAGGCGCGGTATGACTATGACGTGGTGGGGCACTATGCCCGCCCGGATGTGTTTGAGCTGACGGTAGATGAACGCGCCAAGCCAGGCGTGCGCTATATCACCGATTGAAACCGGGTCGACATGCTGGAGGCCGGCTTGATAAGCCGGCTTCACACGGTTTGAGTGTAAGAGGGCGCCCTCAGCGTTTGTGGGCTTGGGATTCCAACCACTCCTCGCGGGTCATCTCCCAGATATCCCGTAGGAAGGTGCCTTCGACAAACTGCCCCTCATCCGTCCTGATCAGCCGCATCCCCGTACGCTCGGAAATCCGCCGCGACCCCAGGTTGGGTGCGGCCTTGGGCACACGCATCAGCGGGCGCTGCAGCACGGTGAACCAATAGTCGGTCACCGCCGCACTGGCTTCGGTCATCAGCCCCTGGCCCTGCCACGGTAGCGCCAGCCAGAAACCACGGTTGTTATCCACTTCATCCATCAGGCTGACATTGCCGATCAGTTGCTCAGGCGCGGTTTTGAGGCGGATTGACCAATGCCATTCCTCGCCCCGAACCATTGCAGGCAAAGCCACGTTTTGCAGATAGGAGAGGGCGCCGTCGACTGGGTAGGGCCAGGGCACGAGGGCGTTGAGGTAACGCACCACCTCCCAGTGGGGAAAGTGCTGTTGGACCGCGTCGGCATCGTCCAGCGTCAGCGGGCGCAGGATCAGGCGTTCGGTATAAAGGGTGGGCAGCGCATCCATGTTGCAGGAACTCCATGTTTACCAAGTGGCAGTGTTAGGCAGGTCCAGGGTACCGCGATCCACAAACCGCATCGTGCCAAACAACCCGCCCGCGAGTTTGCCGCGCAGTACATAAGGCAAATTGTTCAAGCTCTGGGTTTGGCTCAAGCCCAGGGTTTGGCGCAACACAGAGAACGCCGAAACGCTGACCGGTACCCTCAGCACCGTCTCCGAAAAGCGTGGAATGCTGCCGGCCTGATCGCTCACGCCGGAGGCTAACGGTCGGCCATTGACCTCCAGGTCCAGGGCCACGCCGTTGTAGTCGATCGCTGCTTCATTGGGTTTTGCACCCGCAGTTTCACCACGAAGCGCACTTCCAGTTCCTGGCTTTGCAGGGGCTCGATGCCCACCACCGTGATGTTGACCGGGTCGCGGTTGGGGAACAGCGTGCAGGCGCTCAAGGTCAGCAGCAACAGTGATAGAACCATGAGCTTGCGCATACAAAGGTGCTCCTATTTCGTGACGTCCGGGTCCTGCATCACTTTGAGGGTAGAGGACTCCGGATCAAATTCATCTTCTTGCAGTGCTATGAACTCTTCCGGCAGGAAAATGTTCAGCAGGATGGCACAGAACGCGCCCACGGTAATCGGCGACTCGAAGATGTTGTGCAGGGCCTTGGGCAGGTCACGCAGCACTTCCGGCACGGCGGCGACGCCCAGGCCCATGCCGAGGGAGATGGCCACGATCAGCACATTGCGCCGGTGCAGCCCGGCTTCGGCGAGGATCTTGATGCCGGCCACGGCCACCGTGCCGAACATGATCAGGGTCGCGCCGCCCAGCACCGGCTTGGGCATCAGTTGCAGCACTGCGCCGATCATCGGGAACAGCCCCAGCAGCACCAGCAAACCCGCGATGAAGTACGCCACGTAGCGGCTGGCCACGCCGGTCAGCTGGATCACGCCGTTGTTCTGGGCGAAGGTCACCATCGGCAGGCTGTTGAACGTGGCGGCCATCGCCGAGTTGAGGCCGTCGGCCAGCAGGCCGGACTTGATGCGCTTGATATACAGCGGGCCTTTGACCGGCTGCTGGGAAATCATCGAATTGGCGGTCAGGTCACCGGCCGCTTCCAACGGCGAAATCAGGAAGATCACCGCTACAGGGATAAACGCCACCCAGTCGAACGAGAAACCGTACTTGAACGGCACCGGCACGCTGATCAAAGGCACGTGGGGCAGGGCGGCCAGGTCGACGCGGCCCATCCACCACGCCACCACAAAACCCAGGGTCAGGCCGATCACGATCGAACCCAGGCGCAGGAACGGGTTGTTGAAGCGGTTGAGCACCACGATGGTCACCAGCACCAGTGCCGCCAGGCCCATATTGCTTGCGGCCCCCAGGTCGCTGGCGCCAAAGCCGCCCGCCATGTCGGTGACCGCCACCTTGATCAGCGACAAGCCCATCAAGGTAATGATGGTGCCGGTCACCACCGGGGTGATCAGCTTGCGCAGCTTGCCGATGAACTGGCTGAGCACCACCTCGATAAACGCCGCGAAAAAGCAGATGCCAAAGATCGTCGAGAGGATTTCATCGGTGCCGCCGCCACGGGCCTTGACCATGAAGCCCGCACTGAGGATCACGCTGATAAACGAAAAACTGGTGCCTTGCAGGCACAGCAGCCCCGAACCTATCGGGCCGAACTTACGCGCCTGTACGAAGGTGCCGAGCCCCGACACAAACAGTGCCATGCTCACCAGGTACGGCACTTCGCTTTCCAGCCCGAGCACACCCCCGACGATCAGGGTCGGGGTGATGATGCCGACAAAACTCGCCAAGACATGCTGCAACGCGGCAAAGATCGCCGCAGTGAAGTGCGGGCGATCTTCCAGGCCGTAGATCAGGTCGGATTTATAGCGCGGGCGGGGGGCTTGAGCGTCAGACAAAATGCGGGCTCGGGTCAGAAAATGGAGGCGCAGGATGCCAGAAACGGTCGATCGTCAGAAGTGTAAAAAAATATTTATGAGTGCTCTGCGTAAAACCCTGCACTCAGCCGATAACGTGTATAGGCCCACCGATCAATAACAACAGTGGGCCGAGGTCTGAGCGGTGCGTTGACGCCGGCGGATCGTTTCGCGGCAAGGATGCGCGCAAACACTACTCCAGAGAGTCTCGTCTATGTCCCTCCGTCACCTGAATATCGCCCCTCGTGCTTCTCTCGGTTTCGCGTTTATCGCGTTGTTAGTGGTTGTTCTTGGCGTGTTTGCGGTCAACCGCATGACGCTGATCCGCGAGGCGTCGGTGGCCATGAGCGCCAACCAGCTACCCAGCGTGACGTACTTGGGCACGATCACGGAAAACGTGCTGCGCATGCGCATCCTGTCGTTTCGCGTACTGGTCAATCGCGATCCTGCCGCGTTGCAGGAAGCTGAAACCCGCATCGGCGTGCTGACCGACAAGGTCAAGACAGCCCAGGCCGGTTACGCCACGTTGCCTGCCGGGCCGGAAGAGGCGGCGTTGTACAAGACGTTTGGCGCCACGTTGGACAACTACTTAAAGGCCCAGGCCGACATGCTTACCCTGTCCAGGCAAGGCAAAGTCGATGAGATGCGTGCGCTGATCAACAGCCGCATCAAGGACGGCACCGACCAGATGGGCGAGCAACTGAACAAATTGATCGCTATCAATGCCGCCGATGCCAAGGCTGCCGACGCTGAAGCCGGGCACGGCTACGACAGCGCGATCACCGGCGTAATCGTAGTCTCGGTCGCCGCCGCCTTGCTCACGGTGTTGCTGGCCTGGCTGCTGACCCGCAGCATCGTCACGCCGTTGCGCAAAGCCGTGGCCGTGGCCGAAACCATCGCCGCCGGCAACCTCAGCACCGCCATCGCAGACGACGGCAACGACGAACCGGCCCGTTTGATCGGCGCCCTGGCCGCCATGCAGGCCAACCTGCGTCAGACCATCCAGCACATCGCCGGCTCGGCCACGCAACTGGCGTCCGCCGCCGAGGAACTCAGTGCGGTCACCGAAGAAGCCTCCAAAGGCTTGCAGCAACAGAACAATGAAATCGATCAGGCCGCCACCGCCGTCAACGAGATGACCGCAGCGGTGGAAGAAGTGGCGCGCAACGCCGTGTCCACTTCCGAGGCGTCCAGCCAGTCCAACCAGGCCGCACGCGAAGGTCGCGACCGGGTGGTGGAAACCGTTGGTGCGATCCAGACCATGACCCAGGACGTGCAGAACACCGCCGCGATGATCGAAGGCCTGGCCACCCAGGGCCGCGATATCGGCAAGGTGCTTGACGTGATCCGTGCGATCGCTGAGCAGACCAACCTGCTGGCGCTCAACGCCGCCATTGAAGCGGCCCGTGCCGGTGAAGCGGGGCGCGGTTTCGCGGTGGTGGCGGATGAGGTGCGCGCCCTGGCCCATCGCACCGCACAGTCGACCCAGGAGATCGAAAAAATGGTCGCCGGCATCCAGAACGGCACCGGCGAAGCCGTGCAATCCATGCAGCAAAGCAATCAGCGCACCCAGAACACCCTGGAAATGGCGCGCGCCGCCGGTGTGGCGCTGGAGCAGATCACCCAGTCCATCAGCCTGATCAACGAGCGCAACCTGGTCATCGCCAGCGCCTCGGAAGAACAGGCCCAGGTGTCCCGCGAGGTTGACCGCAACCTGGTGAATATCCGCGACCTGGCTACCCAGTCGGCGGCGGGTGCCAACCAGACCAGCGCGGCCAGCCATGAGCTGTCGCGCCTGGCGGTGGATTTGAATGGGATGGTGGCCAGGTTTGTAATTTGATTCACTTTGCAATGCAATCCAACTGTGGGAGGGGCAAGCTCCCTCCCACATTTGGTTTTGTGTCGTGTCAGGGGTTATTGCTTCCAGGACCCTGGATTCACCAGGTTTTTCGGCTTTTCCCCTGCCAGCGCCGCCAGCAGATTATCCACCGCACACTTGGCCATCGCCTCCCTTGTCTCATGAGTCGCCGAGCCGATATGCGGCGTTGCCACCACATTGTTCAAGCGCAGCAACGGTGAGGCGTGATTCAGCGGCTCCTTCTCAAACACATCCAATCCAGCTGCCCGAATCGTGCGTTGCTGCAACGCCTCGACCAGCGCCGCCTCATCCACCACCTTGCCCCGCGAGATATTGATAAAAATCGTCTCGGGGCCCATCAGTGCAAATTCCTCTGCGCCAATCAGTTTTTCGGTTTCTGCCGTGAGCGGCAACGTCAGGCAGACGAAATTGGCTTCTTTGAGCAACGCCTGCAAGCTGCGGTACTGCGCGCCAAAGCGCTGTTCCACCTGCGGCTTGGGCGAATGGCTGTGGTAGATCACCGGCATGCCAAAGCCAAAATGCCCGCGCTGGGCCAGGGCTTCGCCGATGCGGCCCATGCCGATGATGCCCAGGGTCTTGCCGTGCACATCGCTGCCAAAGTGCGCAGGGCCGATGTTCTTGTTCCATTGGCCGGCGCGCACCATATCGGCCAGTTCCACCACGCGCCGGGCGGTGGCGAGGATCAGCGCGAAGCCGGTGTCGGCGGTGGTTTCGGTGAGCACGTCCGGGGTGTTGCTGAGCAGGATGCCGCGCTGGGTCAGGTAGTCGATGTCGTAGTTGTCGACTCCGACCGACACGCTGGCCACGGCCTCCAGGTGCGGCGCGAGGTCCAGCAATCCGGCGTCCAGGCGCAGGCTGGCGCCCAGCAGGCCATGGGCGGCCGGCAGGGCGTCGCGCAACTTGGCCAGGCCGGTGTCATCCAGGGCTTCGATCAGCGTGACCTCGGCGTGTTCATGCAGGCGGGCCATCAGCGGCGCGGAGAGTTTCTTGTACAACACGACAGACTTTTTCATGAGGTCTTTACCTTCAACTCCAGAGTGGGTGCCGGCGAGCGGTCGCTGGCACCGGGCTTGAGGAAAATCGTCAGCACCACCGAGAGCATCAACGCACCGCTCATCAGCAGGTACGAAGCGCCGGGCGAACCGGTGCTGCTATTGAGATAACCCACCAGGTACGAGCCGCCGAACGAACCGAGCGCGCCCATGCTGTTGATCAGTGCCATGGCGCCACCGGCGACGTTGGCCGGCAGGATTTCCGGGACGATGGCGAAAAACGGTCCGTAAGGCGCATACATGCAGGCCCCGGCAATCACCAGCAGGGTGTAGGACCACCAGAAGTGTTCAGCGCCGAGCACGTAGGAGGCGTAGAACGCGATGGACGCGATCAACAGCGGCGGCCACACAAAGCGTTTACGTTTTTGCAGTTTGTCCGAGCCCCAACTCACCACCAGCATGCCGATCACCGCCGCCAGGTAGGGCAGCGCCGACAGCCAGCCGGCCTCGACCATGTCCATCTGCAAACCGGCTTTGAGGATCGACGGCAGCCACAGCACAAAGCCATACACACCGATGCTCCAGCAGAAGAACTGCAACGCCAGGATGATCACCTTGGGCGAGCGGAACGCTTCGGCGTAATTCTTCACGGCCTTGATGCCGACCTGTTCGGCGGCGAGGGCGGTTTCCAGGCTGTGCTTTTCGCTGTCGCTCAGCCACTTGGCATCCTTGGGCCGCTCATCGGCCAGCTTCCACCAGATAAACGCCCACAACACGGCTGGCAGGCCTTCGATGATAAACATCCAGCGCCAGCTGAAATGCTGCACCAGGTAGCCCGATACCACCGACATCCACAGCATGGTCACCGGGTTGCCGAGGATCAGGAAGGTGTTGGCCCGCGAGCGTTCCGCACGCGTGAACCAGTGGCACAGGTACACCAGCATCGCCGGCATCACCGCGGCTTCGACCACGCCGAGCATGAAGCGAATGACGATCAGCATGTAGGCGTTGGACACCACGCCGGTCAGGGTGGCCAGGCCGCCCCACAGGATCAGGCTGACGAAAATCAGCTTTTTGACGCTGCGCTTCTGCGCGTAGATCGCCCCCGGCACCTGGAAGAAAAAGTAACCGAGGAAAAACAGTGCGCCCAGCAATGACGACATGCCGGGGGTGATCATCAGGTCTTCGGCCATCCCGGAGGCGGCGGCAAAGCCATAGTTGGCGCGGTCCAGGTAGGCCAGGCTGTAGGTGATAAAAACGATGGGCATGATGTACCACCAACGGCGGGTGGCGAGTTTCACGGTTTCCATGGGGTTGCTCCTGAGCTTGTTGTAGTTGTGGCAACAGGGTGTGGGTCACGCAACGGATCGGACGGGTAGTTCAGCGCGGGTCGGCAGGCCTTCCATATCGCCACGGCTTTGCACGGCGCGGCTGCCGATCCAGTTGCCGCGTTGCACCGCCTCGGGGAAGCTGAGGTTTTCCAGCAGGGCGCTGATCATGCCCACGGCAAAGCCGT
Source organism: Pseudomonas arvensis (assembly GCF_056688935.1). NCBI lineage: Bacteria > Pseudomonadati > Pseudomonadota > Gammaproteobacteria > Pseudomonadales > Pseudomonadaceae > Pseudomonas > Pseudomonas arvensis. The sequence goes on from NZ_CP162038.1 coordinate 2,656,793, forward strand.
CGCCGGCACCGACGGTGTCCACCACCTTGTCCACGCGCACGGCGGCGACAAAGCCTTGGTCCAGATGGGTACGGAAGTAGGCGCCGTCCGGGCCGAGCTTGATGGCCACGGCTTCGGCGCCCTGGTCCAGGTAGAACGCGGCGATATCGGCCGGGTCGTCGAAACCGGTCAGCAGGCGGCCTTCACTCAAACCCGGCAATACCCAATCGGCCAGGCCGGCGAGGGCGTTGACCTGGCGGATCATCTGCGCTTGGCTGGCCCACAGCGACGGCCGCAGGTTCGGGTCGAACGACACACTGCGCCCGGCCTTGCGCATCTGGGTCATCAACTCGACCGACAGTTCGCGAGTGGCCTCGGACAGCGCGGGAGGAATCCCGGTGGCGTGCAGATGGCGGGCCTGCAGCAGCGCCGGGCTGATGGCCGCGATGGACAAATGGCTGGCGGCGGAGCCTTTGCGGAAGTACTCCACCTGCGGATCGGCGCCGGCTTCTTCACGGGACTTGAACTGAAAACCGGTGGGGTGCAGCGGGTCGACGGCCACGTGCTGGCAATCCAGACCTTCCTTTTGCAGGGTGTCGACCACAAAGCGGCCGAGCGAATCGCTGCCCACCCGACTCAGCCACGCCACATTAAAGCCCAGCCGCGACAGGCCAATGGCGACATTGCTGTCGGCCCCGGCAATACGCTTGTGAAACTGGCTGACCTGGGCCAGATCGCCAGGCTGCTCGGCGACCAGCATCGCCATGGTTTCACCAAACGAGAGGATATCGATCTCAGACATGGGCATGCTCCGCAGTGGGTTGGCCTAGGACGGCGAGGGCGGCGACCTGCTGCGCGGTCACATCGATCAGGTCATCGCCTTGCAGTGGAAATTCCACCGCCCGTGTAATGCCTTGAGTCATATGCTTGAGCAGTTGTTCCCACAGATGCAGGTCGGTGGCGCCGGGCGGCAGCGCCACCAGCTTGCCGTCCGGGCGGCGGGCCACGGCCTTGCAGTGCAGGTAGTCCACATGCCGGCCCAACAGGCGTGCGGCGGTCAGGGCAGATTGATCCTGCCACTGCCAGTTGCCGATATCGAAGGTCATCTTCACCGGCAGGCCCAGGCGCTCGACTTCGGTAAAGAACCGTTGCATCGGCTCGATGCGCCCGCCGTGCAGGGTCTGGTCGTTTTCCACCAACAGCTGGACCGGGTGGCGATTGAGCAGGGCGTGCAGGCTTTCCATGTCGTTGGTGTCGGTGAAGTAACCGAGGGAGACTTTCAGCCAGCGCGCGCCGAAAGCCTGGGCGCGGTCCAGGGTTGCGCTCAGTTCTGCGTTGGGCTGGGCGCGGCCGGCAACCCATAATTCCAGGGGCGATGAGAACACCGCTTCCAGGCCTTGGGCGGCAGCGGCTTCGGCCAGTTCGGTGGGCTGCTCGGCGGTCAGCAGCTCTTCGCGCCATTCGATGCGCCGGGCACCGGCGGCTGCCAGCAGGTCGACAAAACTCAGCTGGCCCTGCTGGCGGACCAAGTCCGCGCCGTAGCTGGAAAGGCTGATGGAGACGGGGTATTTATGCATTGTTGTGTACCTCTGAAACCGGTTTCATTTTTCGACGTGATAAAAATTCAATCAACCTTGACGCGTCCGCGGGTTTCGCCCCGTAGATACCGTCTTGACTCGCACCGGGCAACCGCAAGTTTCGACCCGTAGATACCGCGTTGACTCTCACCGGGCAACCGCCCGTTTCGGCCCGTAGCAGCTGCCGAGCGCAAGCGAGGCTGCGTTGGCCGCCCCGCAGATCGCGGCGTGTCAATGCGTCCGCCACGCAGCCTCGCCAAGGCTCGACAGCTGCTACGGGGAGCCCGGTGAGAGTGAAGACGGTATCTACGGGGAGGGGCACAGGGTTGAGTCTCTGATGATCAGTTGTGGCAGAAAATCCAGGGTGCGTGTTGGCGCATCGTCACCGCGCAAACGCTTGAGCAGGCAGTCGAACGCGCTGGCGCCAATCGCCTCGGTCGGCTGGGCGAGGGCGGTGATGCCGTTGCCCACTAACGGATACCAATCCAGGTCATCCAGGGCGATCAGGCCCACGTCGTCGAACAGGTTGCAGCCCAACGCCTTGAGCGCGCGGGTGCAGGCCAGTGTGGCGACGCCGTTGGCACAGAACACCGCCTTGGGACCGGTTTTAGTGAGAAAGGCCTGCAGGCCGGTTTCAAGGTTGCCATCCAGTTCCAGCACCACGCCAGTCAGCGATGGGCGCCGGGCAATCTCGGCCTTGAAGCTGTCCAGGCGTTCTACCCGTGAGCTGGTGCCGTCGGCGGATTCGCTCACCAGCAATAGCTGGCGATAACCCTGTTGTTCCAGATGCTCCACCGCCATGCGCACCGCTGCCGGGTTGTCCAGCCCGACCAAGTCGCTGTGCAGCGGCTCGACCTTGCGGTCCACCAGCACCAGCGGCATTTCCCGTTGCAGTTCCAGCAGTTGTTCAAGGTGATGGCCGAGGGTGTTCACGATCAGCCCTTCGATGTTGTACGAGCGCAGTGCGGCCAGGTGCTGGCGCTCCTGCTCGTCGTCGCGGTCGGTGTTGCACACCACCAGGCTGTAGCCGTGCTGGCGGCAGGCGGTTTCGACGCCGTGCATCACGGCAATGGAATAGGGGTTGCGGATATCGGCCACCAGCATGCCGATCAAGCGCGTGCGCCCACGTTTCAAACCACGGGCCATCTGGTTGGGGCGGTAGCCGAGTTGCTCGATGGCCTGTTCGATGCGCAGGGCGATGGCGTCGGAGAGCAGGGCGCGGTCATCGCCGATGAAGCGCGACACGCTGGCCTTGGACACGCCCGCACGTTCGGCCACATCAAGCATGGTGACGCGGCTGCGCTGGGCGGCAGAAAAATTGTTCACGGTCATCGACCTTCTTTTTTATTGGAATGACTGAAACCGGTTTCAGGAAACCATCAAAGTAGGAAAGTCGTCAAGGAGTTGTAGGACAAAGTCGGATGACTGGTGCGTCAAACCACCACACCCAGCCAAGTTGCACCCAACAGCAGCAAAGCCATTGCACGGTTGAAACGCTGCATGGCCTTGGCCGAACGAAGCACTCGCGCAGACCCGGCGCCCAGCAGTGCCCAAGCGCCCAGGCACGGCAGCGCGATCAAGAAAAACACCAGGGACAGCGCCGCCACCTGTGTGCCGTTAACGGCAAAGACACTGACCACCGCCAGCGCCATCATCCAGGTCTTGGGGTTGATCAATTGCAGGCTGGCAGCCCCGAACAAGCCCAGCGGCTTTTGTACCGATTCCGTCTCGACGGCCTGGGGGGGCGCGCTGAAAATCTGCCAGGCCAGGTAGGTCAGCCAGGCAACGCCGACCCATTGCATGGCGGCCTGTACCTTGGGCAGTTGCACCAGCGATTGGCCCACGCCGGACCCCACCAGCCAGACGATTCCGGCCGCACCCGCGCAGGCGCCGAAGATGATCGGCAGGGCGGCTTTGAAACCGTAACGGGCACTGTTGCTCAGCACCAGGAGATTGGTCGGGCCGGGGGTAATGGACGCAACAAAGGCAAACAACATAAACGGCAGCATGGCGGCGTGACTCCGGTAAACCAATCGATGGAGTCGATCTTCACAAGCCGGGGCGTTCGCTGTCTGGAAGGTTTGTGCAGCGCTTGCGGTACGCCGCCGGAGTCAGGCCATAGGCGCGCACAAACCAGCGGCCCATGTGGCTTTGATCGGCAAAGCCCAAGGCAATCGCCACGTCGGCCGGTTGCTCGCCCTTGGCCAACAAATGCCGGGCGCGGGCCAGGCGCAGTTGCACCAGATAGGCATGGGGCGGCAAACCGAAGGCGTTCTTGAACGCACGGGTCAAGCGGAAGCGGTCGACGCCGCAGGCCACGGCCAGTTCGTCCATGCCTGTATCCTGATGCAGATAGGCATGCAGGTATTCCCGGGCTTTATGGGCCACCAGCGGCAGGCGCGGATCGTCGCGGTAGCGGGTGCGCCAGTACAGTTGGTCGGTCAGGCGTTCCAGCAATTGGTCCATGGCCCGTTGCCGCACGATGCGCAACTCGCCGCTGTGCAGGGTGCGAAAGGCCTGGCTGGTAGCCAACGCCAGGCGCGGGTCATCGGTCAATGTTCGAGTGAAGCTCAGCTGGCTGTTGAGCGGCGCTTCTTCGAACACCGCGCTCACTTCCCGCGCCAGCCACTGCGGGTCGAGGTACAGCATGTGGTAGGTGAAGCCGTCCGGCGTGGGGGCATCGCCGTCATGCAGTTCGCCGGGTTCTACGAGGAATACCTGGCCCGGCACGCTGTGATGGCGGGCGCGGCGGCAGTTGAATTGCTGCACGCCCTGTTCGGTCACGCCGATCAGGTAGCTGTCGTGCCAGTGCGGGTCGTAGGCGTGGCCTTCAAAATGCGCGCGCAGGGTCTCGATGCCGGTGTCGGCATCCTGGGACAGGTCGATCCAATTGTGCGCGCTCATACAACACCGAACGTAATAGGTGAGCTTATTAATGCGTGCCGCTTCATGACGGTCTAGAAGGTTTGTGCAGCCTAGCTGAACAGCCCGGCCGCGATATTGATCGAGAAACCCAATATCGCGGTATTGAACAGGAACCCGATCAGCGATTGCCCTAGCACCACCTTGCGCAGGCCACGGGTGGCCACACCCACATCCGAGGTCTGCACCGCGACGCCGATGGTGAATGAGAAGTACAGGAAGTCCCAATAATTGGGGGTCAGCAACCCTTCGGCAAAACGCAACGCCGGCTCCTTGCCGTCCCAGGTGTAATACAGCCGGGCGTAGTGCACGCTGAAAATCACCCCGATCAGCAACCACGAACCGATCACCGTCAGCCCGGTGAAACCGTAGTGCAGCAGGCGTTCGCCGGTCGCCAGGTCCTTGCTGCCGACCAGTTCAAAGGTGATGGTGGCCAGGCTGGCGATGGCGGCGATGCAGACCATGAACAACACCAGGCCGGCGTTTTCGTCTTCGATCTCGGCAATGCGTTTGACGTCTGGCGCCTTGGCGCGGATGGTCAGCCAGAGCATCAGCACCAGGTAGGTCCAGACCCCGGCGTTCCAGCCGATGAGGATTTTGCTGGCGATTGTTTCGGCAGGTACCAGAATGCCCACGGCAAGGCCGAGCACGGCGGCGCTGGAGAGGCGAGGGTGGGTGCGGGCGAGGAAGGGCATGGGAGCTCACAGCTGACAGTGGGTCAACTGACTGTACCTCATCATGTGGGAGGGGGCTTGCCCCGATAGCAGTAGGTCAGTGAAAGGTATTTCAACTGATACACCGCCATCGGGGGCAAGCCCCCCTCCACATGTTTTAACCCGGGTTACCGGAAGATTTTTTCACCAGCTTCATGACCACCACAAAAAACACCGGCACAAACACCACCGCCAGTGTCGCGGTGATCATCCCGCCAATCACCCCGGTACCAATCGCCTGCTGGCTCGCGGAACTGGCCCCGGTGGCAATCGCCAACGGCACCACGCCGAGGATGAACGCCAGTGAGGTCATGATGATCGGGCGCAACCTGAGCCGCGCGGCTTTCAGGGTCGCGTCGATCAGATCTTCACCTTGGTCATACAAGTCCTTGGCGAATTCGATGATCAGAATCGCGTTCTTCGCCGACAGGCCAATGATGGTAATCAAGCCGACTTTGAAGAACACATCGTTGGGCATGCCACGCAAGGTCACGGCCAAGACTGCGCCGAGCACGCCGAGCGGGACCACCAGCAACACCGAGGTCGGGATCGACCAGCTTTCGTACAGCGCCGCCAGGCACAGGAACACGATCAGCAGCGACAGGCCCAGCAGGATCGGCGCCTGAGCGCCGGACAAGCGTTCCTGCAACGACAACCCGGTCCATTCCTGACCCAGGCCCGCCGGCAGTTGACTGACCAGGCGCTGGATTTCTTCCATCGCCTCGCCGGTGCTGTGCCCCGGCGCCGCTTCACCGCTGATGGCAATCGCCGGGTAGCCGTTATAGCGCGTCAGCTGCGCCGGGCCCTGGGTCCATTTGGCCTCGACAAAGGCCGACAGCGGCACCATTTTCCCGGCGTTGTTACGTACGTTGATTTTCATCAAGTCCGCCACCTGGCTGCGCTGGTCGCCTTCGGCCTGCACCACCACGCGCTGCATGCGGCCCTGGTTGGGGAAGTCGTTGACGTAGGCAGAGCCAATCGCCGACGACAGCACATTGCCCACATCCGCAAACGACACGCCCAGGGCGTTGGCTTGCTTGCGGTCCACTTCCAACTGCACTTGCGGCGCTTCGGCCAGGGCGCTTTCACGCACGTTGGCCAGGATCGGGCTTTTTCCGGCGGCCGCCAGCAACTCGGTGCGCGCCGCCATCAACGCGGCATGGCCGACGCCACCACGGTCCTGCAAACGAAACTCAAAACCACTGGACGTGCCCAGGCCATCCACCGGCGGTGGCAGCACGGCGTAGGCAATCGCGTCTTTCAGCTCGCTGAACGCCATGTTGGCGCGGTCGGCGATGGACGCGGCGGAGTCTTCATTGCTGCGTTCGGACCAATCCTTCAAGGTGGTAAACGCCAACGCCGCGTTCTGCCCCGAACCGGAGAAGCTGAAACCCATGATCATGGTGGTATCGCCCACGCCCGGTTCGCCGGCGTTATGCGCTTCGATCTGCTCCGCCACCTGCACCGTGCGGTTTTTACTCGCGCCCGGTGGCAACTGGATATCGGTGATGGTGTAGCCCTGGTCTTCCACCGGCAGGAACGAGGCGGGCAGGCGCATGAACATCAGCCCCAGGCCCACCAGCAGCACCAGATAGATCAGCAGGTAACGGCCGCTGCGCTTGAGGGCGTAGGCCACCCAACCTTCATAGCGGTCGGTGAGCTGCTCGAAGCGCTTATTGAACCAGCCGAAAAAGCCGCCCTTGGCATGGTGCTCGCCCTTGGCAATCGGCTTGAGTAGGGTGGCGCACAAGGCCGGGGTCAAGGTCAGGGCAAGGAAGGCCGAGAACAGGATCGAGGTGGCCATCGACAGCGAGAACTGCTGGTAGATCACCCCCACCGAGCCCGCCATGAACGCCATCGGCAGGAACACCGCCACCAGCACCAGGGTAATCCCGACGATGGCGCCGGTGATCTGGCCCATGGCTTTCTTGGTTGCGTCCTTGGGCGACAGGCCCTCGGTGACCATGATCCGCTCGACGTTCTCTACCACCACAATCGCATCGTCCACCAGGATGCCGATGGCCAGCACCATGCCGAACATGGTCAGCACGTTGATCGAGAAACCCAGCAACAGCATGGTGGCAAACGTGCCCATCAGCGCAATCGGCACCACCAGGGTGGGGATCAGCGTGTAGCGCACGTTCTGCAGGAACAGGAACATCACCGCAAACACCAGCGCCATGGCCTCCAGCAAGGTGTACACCACCTTGGTGATCGAGACTTTGACGAAGGGCGAGGTGTCGTACGGGATCTTGTATTCCACATTGGCCGGGAAGTAGCGCGACAGCTCATCCATCTTCGCCCGCACCAGGGTCGCGGTGTTCAGCGCGTTGGCGCCGGGTGCCAGTTGCACGCTGACGGCGGTGGAGGGCTTGCCGTTCAGGCGCGTGGAGAACTGGTATTCCTGGCTGCCGATTTCCACCCGCGCCACGTCGCCGACGCGCACAGTGGAGCCGTCCGGATTGGCCTTGAGCACGATGTCGGCGAATTCCGCCGGGGTTGAAAGCTGGCCCTTGACCAGGATCGCGGCGGTGATTTCCTGGGTCTTGGTGCCCGGCAGATCACCAATGCTACCGGCGGAAACCTGGGCGTTCTGCGCGCTGATGGCAGTGTTCACGTCAGCCGGCGTCAGGTTGAAGCCGATCAGCTTCTGCGGGTCGATCCAGATGCGCATGGCCCGTTCGGCGCCGTAGAGCTGCGCCTTGCCCACGCCGTCCAGGCGCTTGAGTTCGTTCATCACGTTGCGCGCCAGGTAATCGCTGAGCGCCACGTCATCGAGCTTGCCGTCACTTGAGGTCAGGGTCACCAGCAGCAGGAAGCCGGCGGAGACTTTCTCCACCTGCAAGCCTTGCTGTGTCACCGCCTGGGGCAGTCGGGGTTCCACGGCCTTGAGCCGGTTCTGCACATCGACCTGGGCCATTTCCGGGTCGGTGCCCGGCTGGAACGTCGCGGTGATGGTGGCCGAACCAAGGCTGCTCTGGGATTCGAAATACAGCAAGTGATCGGCGCCGTTGAGCTCCTGCTCGATCAGGCTGACCACGCTTTCATCCAGTGTCTGGGCCGAGGCGCCGGGGTACACCGCGTAGATCTCGACTTTCGGCGGCGCGACATTAGGGTACTGGGCCACCGGCAGTTGCGGGATGGCCAGCACGCCGGCCAGCAGGATAAACAGGGCGACCACCCAGGCGAAAATCGGGCGGTCAATAAAGAACTGCGGCATGGTCGAATAATCCTTATTGGCCCAAAGCCTGGGCAGGTGTCGTCGGGCTGTCGTCTACCTGGACTTTTTCACCGGGTCGCGCGTGTTGCACACCTTCGACGACGATGCGATCACCGGGTTTGAGGCCGCTGCTGACGATCCAGCGGTCGTCGATCACCGCACCCAGTTCCACCGGTTGCTGGCTGACGGTCTGCTCGGCATCCAACAGCAACACCATCGGGATACCGGCACTGTCGCGGGTGATGGCGCGTTGCGGCACGCTGATGCCTTGCTTATCGACCGCTTGTTCCAGGCGCACCCGCACAAAGCTGCCGGGCAACAGGTCGAGGTCCGGGTTGGGGAACTCGCTGCGCAGGATGATCTGCCCGGTGCCGGGGTCGACGCTGATGTCGGAGAACAGCAATTTGCCCGGCAGCGGGTAGAGGCTGCCGTCGTCCTGGATCAGCGTGGCCTTGGCCTGGTCCTGGCCGACCTGCTTCAAGCTGCCGGCGCGAAAGGCGCGGCGCAGGTCATTCAACTCGCGGGTCGATTGGGTCAGGTCGGCGTGGATCGGGTCCAGTTGCTGGATGATCGCCAGGGGCGTGGCTTCGTTCTGGCCGACCAGCGCGCCTTCGGTCACCAGGGCGCGGCCGATGCGCCCGGAAATCGGCGCGGTCACAGTGGCGTAGCCCAGGTTCAGTTTGGCGCGCTCGACGGCGGCGTTGTTGGCGGCGACTTCGGCGTTGGTCTGGCGCACCGCCGCGCGGGCATTGTCGTAGTCCTGGCCGCTGATGGCGTTGCCTTCCACCAACTGGCTGTAGCGCTGCTCTTGCAGGCGCGCCTGGAACGCATTGGCTTGCGCCTTGCTCAGGTTGGCCTGGGCGCTGTCGAGATCGGCCTTGAAGGGCGCTGGGTCGATGCGAAACAGCACGTCGCCCTGTTTGACGTCGTGGCCTTCCTTGAACACCCGTTGCATCACCACACCGGCTACCCGCGCACGCACTTCGGCAATCCGCGGCGCGGCGATGCGTCCGCTCAGTTCGCTGGTGATGGACAGGGGCTTGGCTTGCAGGGTTTCGATACGCACCTTGGCCAGGGGCATTTCTGGCGCCTCGGCGGCGGAGTTGCCACATGCGCCCAGCGCCAGGGTGAGGGCCAACAGGCAAAACGGCGCCAACAGATTCTTCGACATGCTCTTATCCCAATAGTGACTGGCGCATCCTAAGGTCACCTGCGCCGTGGTGCTGTGAAGCTGTGTAGGTGGTGTGTGAAGAAATGTAAGGTGCGGCGCGCGCGGCGTCGAGGGCGTATATCCTTGCACAATCCTGTAAACACTGAAGATCAAATGTGGGAGGGGGCTTGCCCCCGATAGCGGTGAATCAGTCAACAACTCTGCATCTGAAGCACCGCCATCGGAGGCAAGCCTCCTCCCACATTGGATTTGTGTACGACACATCACTGTATTTTCTGGAAACACCTTCATGCCCAACATCCTCCTGGTGGAAGACGACGCCGCACTCTCCGAGCTGATTGCCAGCTACCTGGAGCGAAATGGCTATCACGTCAGCGTGCTCAGCCGTGGCGACCTCGTTCGGGAGCGCGCACGCCTCAACCCGCCGGACCTGGTGATCCTTGACCTGATGCTGCCGGGCCTCGATGGCCTGCAAGTGTGCCGCCTGCTACGTGCCGATTCGGCCGGCCTGCCGATCCTGATGCTCACCGCCCGCGACGACAGCCATGACCAGGTGCTGGGCCTGGAAATGGGTGCCGACGACTACGTGACCAAACCCTGCGAGCCACGTGTGCTGCTGGCTCGCGTGCGTACCTTGTTGCGCCGCAGCAGTTTGTCCGAGCCCCAGGTGGCCAACGACCAGATCCTCATGGGCAACCTGTGCATTGATCTGTCGGAGCGTACGGTGGTGTGGCGCGAGCAGCCGGTGGAGCTGTCCAGCGGGGAATACAACCTGCTGGTGGTGCTGGCCCGGCATGCCGGTGAAGTGCTCAGCCGCGACCAGATCCTGCAACGCCTGCGCGGCATCGAGTTCAATGGCACCGACCGCTCGGTGGACGTGGCCATCTCCAAGCTGCGCCGCAAGTTCGACGATCACGCCGGCGAGGCGCGCAAGATCAAGACCGTGTGGGGCAAGGGTTATCTGTTCAGCCGTTCCGAGTGGGAATGCTGAGCCATGTTTCGTGTGCTGCTGCGCCTCTACCTGATCACCATCGTCACCTACAGTGCGGCGATGTACCTGATTCCCAAATTGGTCATCCAGCTGTTCGAACACCGTTACCTGGATTACAACGTCGAGCAGTCCCGTGGCCAGCAAACCCTGATCGTCAGGCAGTACCAACGGGCGCCGGTGGAGCGTTGGTCCCAGGTGACCGAGCAACTGGGCCGCGACTTTGCACCGCTCAAAGTGCAACTGCTGCTGCGCCAGGACGCCAGCTACACCCCGCAGGAAGCAGCGCTGCTGGAGCAGGGCAAACCGGTGATTCGCCTGGGGGAGTGGGGCTGGATGGAAGAAATCAGCTCGCCGCTCAACCAGCAGTTCGTGGTCAAGCTGACCGTCCCGCCAGACCCGCTGGACATGAACCTGCTGTACTGGTCGATGAATGTGCTGATCGGTGCTGCGTTGCTCGCGTGCCTGCTGTTCTGGCTGCGCCCGCACTGGCGCGATCTGGAACGCCTGAAAAGCACCGCCGCCCAATTGGGCAAGGGCAACCTGGCCGAGCGCACCCGTATCCCGCCCAGCTCCAACATCGGCAGCCTGGCGGCGGTGTTCGATACCATGGCCGACGACATCGAACACCTGCTCAACCAGCAGCGGGATTTGCTCAACGCCGTCTCCCACGAACTGCGCACGCCGTTGACGCGCCTTGATTTCGGCCTGGCGCTGGCGCTGTCCGAAGACTTGCCCGAGGCCAGCCGCGAGCGCCTGCACGGCCTGGTGGCGCATATCCGTGAGCTGGATGAGCTGGTGCTGGAGTTGCTCTCCTACAGCCGCCTGCAAAACCCGGCGCAACTGCCGGAGCGGGTGGACGTGGTGCTTGATGAATTTATCGACAGCGTGCTGGGCAGCGTCGACGACGAGTTGGAAAACCCCGAGATCGTCATCGACGTGGTGCTCGACTGCGCCGTCGAGCGCTTCTGCCTCGATCCACGCCTGACGGCCCGCGCCTTGCAAAACCTGCTGCGCAACGCCACGCGCTACTGTGACAAACGCATCCAGGTCGGGGTCAAGGTGTGTCCCAAGGGGTGTGAAATCTGGGTGGATGACGATGGCATCGGCATCCCGTTGGACCAGCGCGAGCGCATCTTCGAACCGTTCTACCGCCTCGACCGCAGCCGTGACCGCAGCACCGGCGGCTTCGGCCTGGGCCTGGCAATCAGCCGCCGCGCCCTGGAAGCCCAGGGCGGTACCTTGACGGCCCAGGCATCGCCGTTGGGCGGCGCACGGTTTCGCGTGTGGCTGCCGTGCGTCGGTTGATCAGAGCACCTTGACCGCACGGCCGATGGCCTGGATCGGCCCGGTGGGTTTGCCGGTCGGCGAGCCGCGCGGGTCTTCCAGGGTCAGCTCGAACAATTGGTTGGGCGACAGCGGCGGGAGCCGGTCCAGCGGCACCGACAGCGTTTGACCCGGCTTGACCAGCCCCAGTGATACCGGACCTTGCCAGCCATCGCCCTTGGTCCAGAACTGCAGCGCCTTGTCCGCCGGGACCTCCATCACACCCAATGGAATCAGCTGGATGTTCTGGTCATTGCTGGCCTGGATCACCCAACCCGGTGCCTGGCTTTGCGGTGCCACCAGCACCACCACAAAGGCCGGATCCGCGATGGGCGGGCGGGTCAGCAATAACGTCGCCAGCACCACACTCGCCGCCAAGCCGGCAGCGGCCAGGCCACGCCACAACGCCAGCAGGTTCCACCAGGGGACGCGGGCGTCCGGGCTGGCGGTGTGGCGTTCGATACGCCGCCATAACTGTGCTGAAGGCAACACCGGTTCGGCCAACGCAGTCAGGGGCAGCAGGCGCTGTTCCCAGGCATCCACCGCCGCACGCAACTCGGCATCGTGGGGCAGGCGTTGCTCCACCTCGGCCCGTTGTTCGGCGGGCAGGGTGCCCAGCACGTATTCGCTGGCCAATTCGTCCAAGGGGTTGTTCATGCCATGCACTCCCGCAGCGCGGCGAGGCTACGTTTGATCCAGGCTTTGACGGTCCCCAGCGGGGTATCCAGCCTCGATGCGATTTCGCTGTGGGAATAGCCGTCGACATACGCATGCAGGATGCAGGTGCGACGGGCCGGGTCGAGCTGCTCCAGGCAGGTGTGGATCTGCCCGGAACGCGCGGAAAATTCAAACGTGTCAGTGGGCGCTGCGACCTGTTCGTGTTCGTCGCCCAGCGGCACCTCACGGTAATGATTGCGCACCAGATTCAGGGCCAGGTGACGGGTCACGCTGAATACCCAACCCCGCGCCGAACCACGGCTGGGGTCGAAACTGCCAGCGCCGCGCCAGATCCTGATAAACGCGTCATGCACGATATCCTCGGCCAGCGCCCGATCACGCACGATACGCAGGGCTACGCCGAGCAAATGGCTGCTGTCCTGCTCGTACAGTCGGCGCAGGGCGCGTTGGTCGCCACGGGCACAGGCCAGCAGACAGGCTTCGTAATCAAACACGCGCATCCCTCAAATGGCTGAACCCCTGTGGCGAGCGTGCCCGCCACAGGCAGCGTAGCGCAGTTTGCTCAGTTGGCCGCCCAGAAGATGTAGTCGGCCTGGTACTTCACCACTTCCTGCTTGCCCTTGTTGGCGGCTGTGCATTCGCTGCTCGGCGCCACGCCGCCTTTCAGGGCGACACGCTGGATGTAACTCACGCCACTCATCGCGCCTTTGCCTTCGGCCGGGTTGGCCTTGACCAGTTGATACGGCAGGTTGCCCGGACTCGATGGCGCCACGGCCAGTTGTGTACCGGTGATTTTCGAACCGTCCTTTGCTTGCCAGGTGGCAGGTGGGCCGAAGTAAGTGCCGACTGGCTTGCCGCTGCGATCATTGAGCACGGCCTTGGGGCCGACGAAGGTCCATTCGGTCTGGCCCGCAGCGTTGGCTTTATCACGGCACTCGTAGGTGATTTCGCCGACGCCGGTGGTTTCCATCGCCACTTTATGGCCGTCCGGCACCTTGATGCTGTCGGGCAGGCCGGCCTGGGCAAAGGCGGCAGGGCTGGCCACGAGCAAACCGGTGAGGCAGAGCAGGGCTTTAGCGTTCATGGGTGTTTCTCCATTAGATGAAACAGCAGGGTTGCTGCAAGGACTACCCATGGGCACGCCAACTGGATGCAGGGCTCGGCAAAAAAAACTGCATCAGGCGAAAAAGATCTAAAGTCAGATCATATTGGTATAAGTCGTTATAAGAAAAATCGCTATCCTGCCGCCAGAAATTTATAAGGCCGCGGGTAGCTGTAATGGAAGTGGGTAACTTTGGTTTCGTAATTGCCGGCCTGATCGTGGGTTTTATCGTGGGCATGACCGGTGTCGGCGGGGGCTCGTTGATGACCCCGATCCTGTTGTGGTTCGGCATCAACCCGGCCACGGCCGTGGGTACTGACCTGCTGTACGCCGCCATCACCAAGTCCGGTGGCGTGCTGGTCCACAGCAAGAACAAGAACATCGACTGGACCATCACCGGCTGGCTGACCCTGGGCAGCGTGCCTGCGGTGCTGCTGACCCTGTGGTTCCTCGCCAGCTTGCACACCGACCCGACGGCGATGAACGCGGTGATCAAGCAAGCCCTCGGCGTGGTGCTGCTGCTGACGGCCCTGGCGATCCTGTTCAAGAAAACCCTGTTGGCCTTTGCCCAGCGCCATGCGGGCGACAGCTATCACATGAACCCGCGCAACCTCAACGCGCTGACGGTGCTTACCGGCGCCATCCTCGGCACCATGGTCGCCCTGACCTCCATCGGCGCCGGCGCACTCGGTACCGTGGCGTTGTTTATCCTGTACCCGTTCCTGGCCACCCGCCGTCTGGTCGGCACCGAAATCGCCCACGCCGTGCCCCTGACCCTGGTGGCGGGCCTGGGCCATGCGGGCATGGGCAATATGGACTGGCACCTGCTGGGTTTTCTGCTGATGGGCTCACTGCCGGGCATTTATGTGGGCAGCCACATGACCGGCAAGATCCCGGACGGCGTGCTGCGCCCGTGCCTGGCGATCATGTTGATGGCGGTCGGGTACAAACTGGCCTTCTAGGCTATAGGCACTCCAAGTGTGGGAGGCCTCAGTGCTTTGCCGGGCCGTTGCCGATCTGCCATACGAACGGCGGCTCGGTTCCATTGATCACCCAGTCCCCCACAATCCGCGCCTTGTAGATCACCGGGTTGTGTGACGACACCGTCCGCGCATTGCGCCAGTGCCGATCAAGGGCCTTGCCCTGGCGCACATCCGACGCCCCCAGCGCATTGAACAGCTCGCTGGTCGCGCGCTGGATCAACTGCGACACCACCACCTGCGCCGTCGCCGATTCAATCTCGGCCGCCACATTGGCTTCGCGCTCCACCGCATCATCACCGCCAAACCGTGCCACGTAGGCCTGTTGTGCCGGTAACGTCGCCCTCAAGGCACTGGCTTGCGCGGCATACACCAGCGCCGCCACTTCGCCGACTACCTGTTGAATCTGTGCGTCCTGGCTCACATGGGGCGCATTGCCATGGCTGTAGATGCGCTTTCGGCTACGCACTTGATGGGCCACGTCGCGCAGGGCCGCACGTCCGATACCGGCCAGGCTGGCCAGCAGCACCAACTGGTAGAACGCGGTCTGGTATTTGAAGCGGGTGGCGAAGTCGATGACGTTGTCGGCCTCGACCTCGGCGTCGGTAAAGCGCGAAGTGCCGCTGCCAGTGGTGCGCTGGCCGAAGCCGTCCCAATCGTCGCTGTGCACCACGCCCGGCTGGCGTGCGCGGGTGGCGGCGATCACGTCGGCGCCGGTGTCGCTGCGCTGGGCGTACACGTCGATCCAGTCAGAGAAGATGCTGCCGGTGCTGTAGAACTTTTCACCGTTGAGTTTCCACTTGTCGCCGTCGGGGCTGACCTGGGTGACCACCTCCCCGATGGCCACGTTGCCGATTTCGGTCCAGGCGCAGCCGACGATGTCGCCGTCGACAAACCGCTTGAACCACAGGTCACGCCCGGCGCTCGGCGGCGCATTCAGGCGGTCTTCGGCAAAGGCGAAATGCCCGCGCAGCGCCTGCGGCACGTTGGAGTCGGCTTCGGCCAGTTCGATCAACAGTTCAAACAACTGGGGCAGGGACGCACCGCCGCCGCCGTATTCCAGCGGGACGCGCACCGCGCCAAAGCCGGCCTCCTTGAGCCATTGGATCGGCTCATGGGGCAGGGTGCGGCTGAGTTCGCGCTGCACCGCACCGTCGGCAATGCGCTGGAAGATCGGCCGAAAACGCGCGGCCAGGGTGGGGTAATCGACGCCGATGGACAGCGGGTTGATGACGTGATGTTCAGTCATGGGCAAGGCTCCGGGGCAGTGGTCAATGCAGGGGGGATTGCACACTCCGTGCCGGGTGCGTGGCCCAATGTTTACGGGGGATTTGCCTGGGTCACTGTTGCGCCAGCAACAGCAATCCGACAAACCGGCGCAATCCCTGACATTTGCCTGCGCGCCCACCATGGCCTGATTTTTGGCCGCAACCCTGATGGCGTGGGCGTTTGCGTCTGGCTGGCACGCTTGCTGCTCAAGCCCTGTTACATCCCTTTTGCACGAGGTACCGTTCGATGAGTCAGCAAGCCGTGAAATTTGCCTATTGGGTGCCCAACGTCAGCGGTGGGCTGGTGGTCAGCAAGATTGAACAACGCACCGACTGGGGCATCGACTACAACCGCAAACTGGCGCAACTGGCCGAAGCTGCCGGCTTTGAGTATGGCCTGACCCAGATCCGTTTCACCGCCGGCTACGGCGCCGAGAACCAGCATGAATCCGTGGCGTTCAGCCATGCGTTGCTGGCGGCCACCACCACGCTCAAGGTCATCGCGGCGATCCTGCCTGGCCCGTGGCAGCCGGCGCTGGCGGCCAAGCAACTGGCGACCATCGACCAACTTACCAATGGCCGCATCGCGGTGAATATCGTCAGCGGCTGGTTCAAGGGGGAATTCCAGGCCATCGGCGAACACTGGCTGGAGCACGACGAGCGCTATCGCCGCTCCGAAGAATTTATCCGCGCCCTCAAAGGCATCTGGACCCAGGACGACTTCACCTTCAAGGGCGATTTCTACCGCTTCAATAACTACACCCTCAAGCCCAAGCCACTGGGCCAGCCGGAAGTGTTCCAGGGCGGCAGTTCACGGGCGGCGCGGGACATGGCGGCACGAGTCTCCGACTGGTACTTCACCAACGGCAACACCCCGGAAGGGATCAAGGCCCAGGTCGATGACATTCGCGCCAAGGCGGCGGCGAATAACCATTCGGTCAAGGTCGGCGTCAACGCATTTGTGATCGCCCGCGACACCGAAGAAGAAGCCCGCGCTGTGCTCGCCGAGATTATCAACAAGGCGGACCCGGAAGCGGTCAATGCGTTTGGCGATGCGGCCAGGCAGGCGGGCAAGGCTTCACCGGAAGGTGAGGGCAACTGGGCCAAGTCCAGCTTTGAAGACCTGGTGCAGTACAACGACGGCTTCAAGACCAACCTGATCGGCACCCCGCAGCAGATCGCCGAGCGCATCATTGCACTCAAGGCCGTGGGGGTGGATCTGGTGCTGGCGGGGTTCCTGCACTTCCAGGAAGAAGTGGAGTACTTCGGCAAGCGCGTGTTGCCGCTGGTGCGTGAACTGGAAGCCAAGCAGGGGATCAGGGAAGTGGCCTGAGCCCAGGCCAGGCTCAGGCGCCTGGCTGCAAGGTCAACACCTCGAACCCGTCCGCCGTCACCGCCACGGTGTGTTCCCACTGCGCCGACAGGCTGTTGTCCTTGGTAACCACCGTCCAGCCATCCTTGAGGCTGCGTGTCTTGGCGCCGCCCTGGTTGAGCATCGGCTCGATGGTAAACACCATGCCTTCGCGCAGCTCCAGACCGGTGCCGGGGCGGCCGAAGTGCAGGATCTGCGGTTCCTCATGCATCTGCTTGCCGATGCCATGACCACAGTATTCACGCACCACGCTGTAGCCGTTGGCCTGGGCGTGGCTCTGGATCGCGTGGCCAATATCACCCAGGCGGGCGCCGGGCTTGACCTGGCGGATGCCGGCCCACATCGCTTCGAAGGTCATCTCCACCAGGCGCCGGGCCTTGGGGGCAACGGTGCCGATCATGTACATCTTGCTGGAATCGGCGATGTAGCCGCCTTTTTCCAGGGTGATGTCGATATTGATGATGTCGCCGTCCTTGAGGATCTCCTTGGCGCTGGGCATGCCATGGCACACCACCTCGTTGATCGAGGTGTTGATCGAGAACGGGTAATCGTATTGCCCCAGGCTGGCGGGGCGGGCTTTGAGGTCGTTACGGATGAAGGCTTCGACGGCGGCGTCCAGCTCCAGGGTGGAGCGGCCGGCGGCGACAAAACCGTCGAGCATGCTGAACACCTGGGCCAGCAGGCGCCCGGCTTCGCGCATCACGGCCAGTTGGGCGGTGGTCTTGATCATCAGCTGCGCACCCGGATCAGGTCGGGTTTGTCGAGCAACAATCTGTTAATCAGCTCGTTGTAGGGCAGGCTGGGGTTGAGTTCGGCGAGCAGGCCGATCTTGATCCAGAACTCGGCCTGAGCGTTGATGGAACGGTCCATCGTCGCGCTGGCCAGGCGCAGTTGTTCGTGCAGTTGGTCGGTGATCTTGACGATGCCCATGGGGTTCACTGTTTAAGTTGGATATACAAAGCGTATACGTTTCGTATGTCCGGCGTAAACCCCACGGGCTAAATGGCGCTGGGTCATTGACTTGCACGGCAACGCCCGGTTAATTTCGTGACATGACATTTCAAGCCTTCCGCAGCCAGCCAAGCATTATTACCGCCATTCCTCATTTGGCGGGATAGCACACGGCTGCACCCAAACCCGCCTTAGAGGCGGGTTTTGTTTTTCCGTCTCCAGGGCCATCCAAAAAAAGCCAGGAGACACCGATGAGCGCATCAACCCCAAGGGCTAGCCAAGACACCGCACTGCTTGAGCACTACGTGAAAAAGATCCTCGCCGCGCCCGTCTACGACCTGGCGGTGCGCACGCCGTTGCAGGCGGCGCTGGCGTTATCGGCGTTGCTCGGCAACACGGTGCTGCTCAAGCGCGAAGACTTGCAGCCGACCTTTTCCTTCAAGATCCGCGGTGCCTACAACAAGTTGGTGCAGCTCTCCGACGAGCAAAAGGCGCGTGGCGTAGTGACGGCCTCGGCAGGCAATCACGCCCAGGGCGTGGCGCTGGCGGCGCGGGAGCTGGGGATCAAGGCGCGTATCGTCATGCCCTGCAGCACGCCGGAGTTGAAGGTCTTGGGTGTGCGCTCCCGAGGCGCCGAAGCGGTGCTGCACGGCGAGAGTTTCCCGTTCGCCCTGGCCCATGCGCTGCAACTGGCCGAGACCTCGGGCTGTACTTTCGTTTCGCCGTTCGATGACCCAGACGTGATCGCCGGCCAGGGCACCGTGGCCATGGAACTCCTGCGCCAGCAACAGGGCCCGCTGGACGCGATCTTCGTGCCGGTGGGCGGTGGCGGCCTGATCGCCGGCATCGCCGCCTACGTCAAATACCTGCGGCCGGAGGTGCGCGTCATCGGGGTCGAACCGGAAGGCTCCAGCTGCCTGCTGGCCGCCTTGCGCGCCGGCGAACGCGTGGTGCTGCCCAGCGTGGACGGGTTTGCCGACGGCACCGCAGTGGCGCAGATCGGCGCCTACGGGTTTGAAATCTGCCGCGATTGGGTGGACGAGGTCATCACTGTGAGCAACGACCAGCTATGCAGCGCGATCAAGCTGATCTACGACGATACCCGCTCCATCACCGAACCCTCCGGCGCACTGGCGGTCGCGGGCATTCGCAAGTACGTCCTGGAGCATGGTGTGCGTGCCCAGACCCTGGTGGCGGTGAATTCCGGGGCGAATATCAACTTTGATAGTTTGCGACATGTTGCTGAAAGGGTCACAGCGTACGCACACGAACTGCAGGGTTAAACGTTTAATCGTGGCTGTTCGCCGATGATATAAACGCTTCGGGCGAGGCCCTGTTTAAGTTATATAAACTTGTACCGTTCTTATGAGGAATTGTTACTACACGCGCGCATTTTGTTGAGTACGCTGAGTGGATGAAGGCGTCTTCCAAGGCTGGCAAGCGCCTGCATGACACATAACAAAACACTCTGTTGGCAGTCTCAAAAAAGGAGAGGTTAGCCATGCTTTCGGAACTAGAGCTACGCAGCATTATTGAAGGAAGTTTCCTGCCCAAACGGTGCGAATGCACCAAAGCCGAAGATGCTTCGCTGACGATCAAGGTCTACGACGACCGCGACCGTGACCGGGTGGATTTGGAAGTCAAAGGCATCAACGCAGACAAACTCGACAGCAGTCGAGCGATTTGCAACCTGATCACCGGGTTGCGTGAAGACCTCAAACATACCCATGCACCCGCCCTCAAGAGAGCGGGAGGTCGAGCCTATTACTAGGCAGACGCCTGAGAATGAACCACCGAAGACCTATGGGCCTGGACAAATGCCAGGCCCAGTACGGTTTCCGTTGCCACGGCCAGGAAAATCCCCGGCCCGGCATTGCCGCTGAACCACTCACACACGCCCAGCACAGCCAACACCAGGCAACCGATGGCAAAGCCACTGGTTATGGCGCGACGTGTGTCCGAGGGTGGCGCATGGCGGGCGCGGTAAAACATGATGCCGATGGCCAGGAACAGCGCGGCGCTGCGGCGGGCCACCAGGCCGGTGGCGTCGGACGACGTCACGCCCCACATGCCGAGCAGCAGCTCGGGGCGCAGCCCCCAGATAAGCGCGAGGGCGAAGCACAGCAGGGCGGTTGCGGTGGCGAGGGTACGAAAACTCAACGGCATGGCGATTCCTTTCGGCCTTGGGACAAGCCCGCCAGAATACGCCTATCTACGCGGGCTTGTTGTGTGACCGTGCAAGGCTCAATTCTGGAAGCTGCACGCATCGGACAGCTTGCGATAGCCCACATCCTCGATTTTCCCGGCCTTGTCCACGAACTTGATCATCAAACCGGGCGTTCAGCCCAACTGCTGGCGATACGGCAAGTCCGGGCCGGTCTTGGTGCAGGTCAGGGCGGCTGCGCGAATCGCGAAGCCAAGCATGGCGTCGATCTGCGCCCGGGTGAGCTGTTGCAGGCCGTCGACCGAATCCAACTGCTGCTCGGTCAGCCAGGCAATCAACGCCGCCTGGAAGGTATCGCCGGCGCCCACGGTGTCGGCCATCACCACCTTGACCGCCGGTTGCGACCACGTGCCGTGCTGGCGGCTGAACACCGTGGCGCCGTCGCCGCCACGGGTGAGAAACACCAACTGGCACCGGTGCTGCAACCAGCCTTGCAGCACGCTTTCGGGGGATTGGTCGGGGTACAGCAGGTGCAAGTCTTCGTCGCTGACCTTGATCAGGTCGGCATGTTTGGCCAACTCCGCGACGCGGTCGCGCCATAACTGGATATCCGGTTGCGGGTTGAGGCGCACGTTGGGGTCGAGGCTGATCAGGCGCCGGCCGCTTTCGCGCCGGACCAGGGCCAGCAGGGTGTCGCCAATCGGCTGCACCACCAGGGAGAACGAGCCGATATGCAGCCCACGCACGTCATCACCCAGCACGGGCAGGTGCGCGACTTGCAGCTGCCGGTCGGCGCAGCCTTCGCCGCGAAAACTGTACTGCGGCGAGCCATTGGCGCCCACGGCGACCATTGCCAAGGTCGTCGGCGCGGCGAATTCCACCAGAAATTGCTGACTCACGCCTTCATCCTGGAGCACCTGCACCAAGCGACGACCGAGGAAGTCAGTGGACACGCCGCCGAACAGCCCCGCCTCAATGCCCAGGCGGCGCAAGCCGACGGCGACATTGAACGGCGAACCGCCGGCAATCGACTTGTAGTTGACCTTCGACGCCAGCCCGCTGGCATCCTCTTCGCTGAAGAAATCAAACAGCGCTTCACCACACACCAGATACATAGTCGTTCGCTCTTAAAGGGTTGCCACTAGCTGTTGATAACGCTCGTACGCCTGTTGATAGGCGCGGACATTGGCCACGACCGGCAGCGTACGGCTGGCCGGATCGACGCTCACGCATTTGTCGCACAGGCTGGCCAGGGATTCGCCGGACTGGCTCCACGCCGCCTGGATCGCCGCGCCCAGGGCGGCGGCTTCGCTTTGTTCGGTGCAGATCACTTCGGTGTTCATGATATCGGCGACCATCTGCCGCCACACCGGGCTTTTCGAGCCGCCGCCGATCAGGCGGATACTCTGGCTTTGCAGGCCGGTCTGACGCAGCAGGTCGAGGCCGTAACGCAGGCCGAAGGTGGTGCCTTCGACCACGGCGCGGCACAGGTTGGCGCGGGTCAGGTTGGTCATGGTCAGCCCGTGCAGGCTGCCGGTGGCGTGGGGCAGGGCAGGCACGCGCTCGCCGTTGAGGAACGGCAGCATGCTCACGCCGTCGGCGCCGATCGGTGCTTGCTCGACCAGGGCGTTGAAGGTGTTCAGGTCCAGCTCGAACAGCTCGCGCATCACCCCGGTGGCGTTGGTCAGGTTCATGGTGCAGATCAGCGGCAGCCAGCCGCCGCTGGATGAGCAGAAGGTCGCCACCGAGGCCTGTGGGCTCACGTTGGGCTGGTCCGAAAATGCGTAGACGGTTCCCGATGAACCCAGGCTCATGGTGATCACGCCCGGCGCGATATTACCGGTGCCGATGGCGCCCATCATGTTGTCGCCGCCGCCGCTGGCGACAATCGCATTGGGGTTGATGCCCAGGCGTTCGGCAATGGCCGGCAGAATCGTGCCGACGCTTTGATTGGCTTCAACCAATTGCGGCAGTGCCTTTTCAAGGCGTCCGCTCGGGTCGATGTGCTTGAGCAGCGCCACTTCCCACTCGCGACTGCGCACGTTGAAGTAGCCGGTGCCCGAGGCATCGCCGTATTCCGCGACGGCACGGCCGGTCAGCCAGTAATTGAGGTAGTCGTGGGGCAGCAGGACATGGGCGATTTGCTTGAAGATGTCCGGGTGCTGTTCGCGGGTCCAGAGCAGTTTGGACACGGTGTAGCCCGGCGCGATGGCCACGCCCAGGCGCTCCAGCGAGCCGCTTTCGCCGCCCAGGTGCTGCAACAGGCGCTCGTTTTCGGCGGCGGTTTCGGTGTCGCACCACAACTTGGCCGGGCGCAATACCTGGCCCTCGGCATCCAGCAAGACCAGGCCATGTTGCTGGCCGGAAACGCCGATGCCGAGGATGTCCTGGCCGTCCACACCGGCCTGTTGCAGGGCGCGGTGAGTGGCTTCGGTAAAGGCGTCCAGCCATTCCTGGGTGTGCTGCTCGCGGCGGCCGTTGGCGCCGCTGATCAGCGTGTGCGCGGCGGCGCCGAGGCCCAGCACCTTGCCGCTGGAAGCGTCGAGGACGATGGCCTTGGTGCCCTGGGTGCCGCAGTCGATGCCGAGGAACAGGTTTTGCTGGGTCATGATGGTGTGCTCACCAGTCTTGTTGGAGTGTAAATGTGGGAGGGGGCTTGCCCCCGATAGCAGTGTGTCAGTGACAGATTTATTAACTGATACACCCTCATCGGGGGCAAGCCCCCTCCCACATTGTTAAGCCGGTTTCTTCAGGAGGTTCTGTAGGGTTGCCGTGACGCCGTTGTCACGCAAGCTCACAAAACACCGCTCGAACGCTGCCACAAACTCAGGCGAGTTGGGAATAGCCGTGCCGAAAATCTCTTCAACGCCCAGCAAGCGCTTGCTGATCAGCGCGTCATCGCTCACCAGATCCTGGCAAAACTCGGCACGTGGATCCGGGATCTTGTAGCTCACGCCGTTCTCATCCACGCCCTTCAAATACAAGGCCCAGGCGGCGACCACCAGTGCAGCGCGTTCAGTCTCGCGGCCGTCCGCGATCAGACGATTGATGGTCGGCACGGTGAACTTGGGAAATTTCGACGAACCATCCGAGCACACGCGCTCCAACTGGTCGGCAATCGCTTGGTTGGAAAAACGGTCGACCAAGGTCTGTTTGTATTCGGTCAGGTCAATTCCCGGCACCGGCGCGAGGTTCGGCGTGACGTCCAGGTCCATATAGGCGCGCATATAGGCCACAAACACCGGGTCGTTCATGGTCTCGTGCACAAACCGATAACCTTTGAGAAACCCCAGGTAAGTCAGGGCCAAATGACTGCCATTGAGCAGGCCGATTTTCATTTCTTCATAGGGCGTGACGTCATCGGTGAACTGCACGCCGACCTTTTCCCAGGCCGGGCGGCCGTTGACGAATTTGTCTTCCAGCACCCACTGCACAAAGGGTTCGCACACCACCGGCCAGGCATCGTCGATGCCGTGCTCGTCGTGCAATTGCAGGCGGTGGGCGGTGCTGGTCATCGGCGTGATGCGGTCGACCATGGCGTTCGGGAAGCTTACGTTGGCCTTGATCCAGTCGTGCAATTCGGCGTTGTGCAGGGCGGCGAAAGCCAGCAGCGCCTTGCGTGTGACGGCGCCGTTGTGGGGCAGGTTATCGCAGGACATTACAGTGAACGCCGGAATACCGGCGGCGCGGCGCTGGGTGAGGGCGGCGCAGATAAAGCCGAAGACGGTTTTGGGTGCGTTCGGGTGGGCCAAATCATGCTGGATCTGCGGCAGATGAGCCATGAACTCGCCGTTGCTGTCGTCGATGCAGTAGCCGCCTTCGGTGATGGTCAGGGAGACGATACGAATGGCCGGGTTGGCCAGTTTGTCGATCAGCGCCTGGGCGCCGTCTTCGGCCAGCAGCATGTCGCTGATGGCACCGATCACACGCACTTCGGTGTCGTCGGTGTCGCCCAGTTCATACAGGGTGAAGAGAAAATCCTGACCCGCCAGGTCGTCGCGGGCCTTGCGGTCTTCGGCCCGCAGGCCGACGCCGCAGATGCTCCAGTCCAGACCTTCGCCTGAGTTCATCAGCGCATTGGTGTAATACGCCTGATGCGCCCGGTGGAAACCGCCGACGCCGATATGGGCGATGCCCTGGCGGGTGTCGGCAATGGCGTAGGCCGGGATTTTCACCTGCCCAGCCAGTTGCGTGAGGTTCTGTTTATTCAGTTTCATAACGTAATACTCGCGAAATCAGGCGGCAGCGCGCAGTGGGCGGGCCACGGCCACGCCGTCGGTGTCGAACAGGTGGCAGTGCGCCGGGTCCAGGTGCAGGTGCAGGGTTTCGCCATACTGGCTGGCCATGTCGCCGCGGATGCGCAGGGTCAACGGCTCGCCGTTGGCGGTGTTGACGTGGCAGAACGTGTCGCTGCCCAGGCGCTCGCCCACATCGGCGGTGACGGTCAGGGTGGTTTGGCCAGGCGCTGCGATTTCCAGGTGTTCCGGACGAATGCCCAGGGTGATCGCGCTGCCGACGTTCAAGGTCGGGCCACTGAGCGGCAGGGTGATCAAGGTGCCGGCGTCCAGTTGCACTTCGCAGGTCTGGGACTCGACGCGGGTGACCTTGCCCTTGAGAAAGCCCATCTTCGGCGTGCCGAGAAAGCCCGCCACAAACAGGTTGGCCGGCTGGTGATACAGCTCCAGCGGCGAGCCGACCTGCTCGATACGGCCGCTGTTCAGCACCACCACTTTGTCGGCCAGCGTCATGGCCTCGACCTGGTCGTGGGTCACGTAGATCATGGTCGCCTGCAGTTCTTTGTGCAGGCGCGCCAGTTCCAGGCGCATCTGCACGCGCAGGGCGGCGTCGAGGTTGGACAGCGGTTCATCGAACAGGAAAATCTTCGGGTTGCGCACAATCGCGCGGCCAATCGCCACGCGCTGGCGCTGGCCGCCCGACAGTTGCTTGGGCTTGCGCTCCAGCAGCGGGCCCAGTTCCAGGATGCGCGCCGCCTCGCTGACTTTGCTTTCGACCAGCTTCTTGTCAACGCCGGCCAGGTCCAGGGCAAACGACATATTCTTGCGCACGCTCATATGCGGGTACAGCGCGTACGTCTGGAACACCATCGCCAGGTCGCGCTTGGCCGGGGTCACTTCAGTGATGTCGCGACCGTCGAGTTCGATGGTGCCTGCGCTGACTTCTTCCAGGCCGGCGATCAGGCGCAGCAGGGTGGACTTACCGCAGCCCGACGGGCCGACGAAGACCACGAACTCCTTGTCGTTCACTTCCAGGTCGATGCCTTTGATGATCGAGAAACCTTCGAAGCCTTTTTGCAGATTCTTGATTTTCAGGTTGGCCATGATGGGCCCTCCGCTAGAAATTATTATTTAACGGCGCCGAAGGACAAACCGCGTACCAGCTGTTTCTGGCTGATCCAGCCAAAGATCAGGATCGGCGCACAGGCGAGGGTCGAGACGGCGGACAATTTGGCCCAGAACAAGCCTTCGGGGCTGGAGTAGGAGGCGATCAGCGCAGTCAACGGCGCGGCGTTCGATGAGGTCAGGTTCAGCGACCAGAACGCCTCGTTCCAGCACAGGATCAGCGACAGCAACACCGTGGAGGCCAGGCCGCCCTTGGCAATCGGCAGCAGCACGCGGACCATTTCCTGCCACAGGGTGGCGCCGTCCAGGCGGGCGGCTTCGAGGATGTCCTTGGGGATGTCTTTGAAGTAGGTGTAGACCATCCACACCACAATCGGCAGGTTGATCAGGGTGTAGATGATGATCAGCGCGATGCGCGTATCCAGCAGGCCAAAACTCTTGGCCAGCAGGTAGATCGGCATCAGCACGCCCACCGGCGGCAGCATTTTGGTGGACAGCATCCACAGCAGCGTGCCCTTGGTGCGCTGGGTTTCGTAGAACGCCATGGAGTAGGCAGCCGGCACCGAGATCAGTAGGCAAAGAGCGGTGGCGCTGAAGGAAATCAGCACGGAGTTCCAGGCATAGCTGAAGTAGTTGCTGCGCTCGTTGATGTGCAGGTAGTTCTCCAGCGTCGGCGTGAAGATGAACTGCGGCGGCGTGGCGAACGCGTCGATTTCGGTCTTGAAGCTGGTCAGCACCATCCAGAAGATCGGGAAGAAGATCAGGATCGCGATGGCCCAGGCCAATGTGCCGAGCAACAGGCTCTGCAGGCGGCGGGATTGTTGAAGCGTCATGGCGCGGCCCTCAAGGCTTGTCAGTCAGGTTTTTGCCGATCATCCGCACCAGGATGATCGCCGCGATATTGGCGATGACCACGGCAATCAAGCCGCCGGCCGACGCCATGCCCACGTCGAACTGCACCAGCGCCTGGTTGTAGATCAGATAGGCGAGGTTGGTCGAGGCGTAGCCGGGGCCGCCGTTGGTGGTGGTGAAGATTTCGGCGAACACCGAGAGCAAAAGATCGTTTCGATCATCACCACCACGGCAATCGGGCGGGCCAGGTGGGGCAGGGTCAGGTGCCAGAAGATCGCGATGGCGCCGGCACCGTCCAGGCGTGCGGCTTCCTTTTGTTCCTGGTCGAGGGATTGCATGGCGGTCATCAGCAACAGGATCGCGAACGGCAGCCATTGCCACGACACAATGATGATGATCGACAGCAACGGATAGTGCGCCAGCCAGTCCACCGGCTCGGCGCCGAACAGCTTCCATACGGCGGCAAGCACCCCCGACACCGGGTGGAAAATCAGGTTCTTCCAGATCAGCGCACCGACGGTGGGCATGATGAAGAACGGCGAAATCAGCAGCACCCGCACCAGGCCGCGACCGAAGAACTCACTGGCCTCCAGCAAGGCACTGATCAACACGCCGAACACCACGCTGATCAACAGCACGCTGCCCACCAGCAACAGGGTATTGGTGGCGCCGGGCAGGAAGCCCGAGTCCGTAATGAAGTAGGTGAAGTTCTCCAGGCCCACGAATTGGTTTTCGCCGGGGTAGAGCAGGTTGTAGCGGATCAGCGAAAAGTACAGGGTCATGCCCAGAGGCACGATCATCCACAGCAGCAGCAAGGCCACCGAGGGGCTGACGAGAAACCAGCCAGGGTTGGCCAGGCGGTTTTTGGCGGTTGTATTCATGGGGATCAAGACCAGTCAGGTACATGCAAACGCGGTCAGTGTGGGAAGGGCAAGCCCCCTCCCACATTTGACTGTGGTGAGGCTCAGGTTACTTGGGGTAACCGGCGCGCTTCATTTCACGCTCGGTGGTGGTCTGCGCCGCAGTCAACGCCGCATCCACCGTTTGCTGGCCGGTCAACGCACCGGAGAAGAACTTGCCGACCTGCGTGCCAATCGCCTGGAATTCGGGAATGGTCACCAACTGGATACCGATATACGGCACCGGCTTGAGCGTCGGTTTGGTCGGGTCCGCGACTTTCAGCGATTCCAGGGTCACCTTGGCGAACGGCGCGGCTTTCATGTACGCGTCGCTGTAGGTCGACTTGCGCGTACCTGGCGGTACGTTGGCCACGCCGTCGGTCTTGGCGACCAGTGCGCTATATTCCTTGGAGGTTGCCCAACTGGTGAACACTTTGGCGGCGTCCTTGGCCTTGGAGCTGGTCGGGATCGCCAGTGACCAGGAGTACAGCCAAGAAGTGCCTTTGTCGGTTTTTTCATGTGGGGCGAAGGTGAAGCCAACGTTATCGGCCACCTTGCTCTGGGACTTGTCGGTGACAAACGAGCCGGCCACGCTGGCGTCGACCCAGATCGCGCACTTGCCGCTGTTGAACAGCGCCAGGTTTTCGTTGAAACCGTTACTGGACGCCCCCGGCGGGCCGGATTTCTTCATGTTGTCGACGTAGAAGTTCAGCGCGTCCTTCCACTCGGGGCCGTTGAATTCAGGCTGCCACTTCTCATCGAACCAGCGCGCGCCATAGCCGTTGGCCAGGGTGGTGATCAGCGCCATGTTCTCACCCCAACCGGCTTTGCCACGTAGGCACAGGCCGTATTGCTCTTTGGTTTTATCCGTGAGTTTGGCTGCGAATTCGCCGATCTGGGTCCAGGTCGGGTGCTCGGGCATGCTCAGCCCGGCGTCCTTGAACAGGTCGGTGCGGTAATAGGTGATCGAGCTTTCAGCGTAGAACGGCAAGGCGTACAGCGAGCCTTTGACGGACAAACCGTCACGCACCGAAGGGAACACGTCGTCGAGGTCGTAGGACGCCGGCAGATCCTTCATCGGCTCCAGCCAACCCTTGGCGCCCCAGAGTGCAGCTTCGTACATGCCGATGGTCAGCACGTCGAACTGTCCGCCTTGGGTGGCGATGTCAGTGGTCAGGCGTTGGCGCAGCACGTTTTCTTCGAGCACCACCCAGTTCAGCTTGATCTCGGGATGCTCGGCCTCGAAGGTCTTCGAGAGCTTTTGCATGCGGATCATGTCGCTGTTGTTGACGGTGGCAATGGTCAGGGTCTGCGCGCCAAAGCTGACGGCGCTGAGGGTCATGCAGGTAGTCATGCAAGAACAGGCAAGCAGAGTTTTTGCTGTGAACTTCATCGCGCACTCCATTTCCGCGCCCAGGGGGCTACAGAA
This sequence comes from Pseudomonas arvensis, assembly GCF_056688935.1. Lineage (NCBI taxonomy): Bacteria > Pseudomonadati > Pseudomonadota > Gammaproteobacteria > Pseudomonadales > Pseudomonadaceae > Pseudomonas > Pseudomonas arvensis. Next base: position 2,685,744 of record NZ_CP162038.1, read on the forward strand.
GGACAGTTATTGTTGTTGTGTCTTCCTACGGGGAGTCAGGAAGAGTGTGCGTTGATTACAGCCTTCAAATGGGGTTGTGACAAATCCTTGGGAGCACTTGGACTGATACTTTTTTGCACTGTAACGTAAGTCTGTTCACTGCAAGTCTGGGCAAAAGCGCTGCCCTCAGCAGCAGTCGCTTTTGCTCGTTATCTCAGTTGCCTATCTTATAAGAGGCTCTTCGGTTTTGTGGTAAACCCATTCACCCAGTCACTATCCATTGGACTTATGGGGCCAGTCCTCATCATTATTTGCATATTGTCGAGTTCCCATTGGCGCATGACTTCTACGAATTTCTGCGTGTACTCGCGCGCAGGGCAAGCGATGTCTGCCCACGGGTCGACAATCCATGCGTCGGCCCACTCAGCGCCCGAGAAGTTGATAGTTCTAGGCGGCTTTACACCAGGGCCGCCGACTACTGTAAAAGCGTGATCCACTGATGCCCTCCATCGGTACGCGCGGCCACCGCTTTTTTCAATAATGTCCTTGGACAGCAAGGCCATTTCGCCGCAGTTGCCGGCGCCCGTTTTCAAGATCAGGTCGGGATGGTTCGGTGCACCATGCTTCACTGTTTCGCGAATCCATCCAAGGGTCTTTGCTGCTGCTTCTGCGCGTGCCTCGTCGGCTTTTGAGCGTATTTGATTGCTGGGCCCCAGCCCGGTGGCCTTCATGGAGCGATTCACGCTGTCTTTTGCCTGGCGGGCATAGAATTCGTTTTGCTTGGCAGGTGCCCACGTGGAAAACCCGTCGGGTTTGGGCAATGCGGTCACTTGATTTGGCCTCAATGCAATATTTACCTTGATCACCTTGGCTTGCTGCAACTGATAAACGACCTCACGTTGTTGTTCAGGGGTGATGTTTTTACACCATTCCCTTAATTCATCGACTTCGTGTTTTGGGTATTCCAGGCGCTCCAGTTCGTCAAACGCAGTGTTGAGTTTGGGCAAGGCAATGAAATTGGCGTCAAACGGCACTTTGGTGACACGTTGGCGCAGTCTGAGTTTGTTCAGGTACTTGTCGACCAGTGGCAGCTCGCTAAACGTACATTTATTGAAGGTCAGTTCGTTGGGCGTGGGGGAACCCAGTTTGGCGTAGTAGAACTCGGCGGTATCAGCCTCTATTACCAGGACATTGTCGGCGCCGTCTTTGACGATTACCCCCCGAACTTCACGTTTGTCTTCGCAGGCATCACTGATCGCGTCCAGTTTGACCACGCGGGTTTCCTTTGCCAACTCGTCTGCCAACTCGTCGCCGGCTTCTGTGCGGAAAAAGCCAAATTCCGGATCATGTTTGAGACTGCCGCTGATCTCTGATTTGTAAATGATGGGGTCGTTTTGAGGCGTGGGGATCAGTTGCGGGCCCATTTCACCGTCAACCATCTTGTATCGACGACGTTCGAAAATGACAAACTGATCCTTTGTCAGCAAGCCCGGTTCCGAGGGAAACAGACGCTGATGTTCAAGCGCTTGGAGTTCCTGGGCCAACTCCCCGGAAACCTCCGTGATGACTTTGGAAAAGCACGTGTCATTCGCCGCGCGCCGGACCCTTGCTGCCCCAGTGGCAGGCGCTGGGCAGACGGCCTCAAACCCTTCGAGCGGCTTGAAGTGGTCGGCAGACTCCAGGTCAGTCAGCACGCCAGGGTTGCGCGCGTCATAACGATACACCTTGCCCTCATTGACCAGATCAAAGCCATGGGTGCGCGGCAGGGTGTAGGCGTCGGCAGCCAAGGGTCGTTGTGTTACCAACGCTTGAGTGCCGTCCGAAAACGTTTCTTGCCTCACGGCAGATGAGGTATCAGAGATGAAACCCTCCAGTGCCGGGCCGTAAGCCGCTTGCGTTTTGGCGTCGTAGGCGTACCAACTGCCGTCCTGATGCACCGCCGTGAGTTTGATCTGTGGCGTACTGCCCGAGCGAATCACAACGCCATTGGCTTTGTCGGCCCCCACGACAAGCTCATCGCCCAACTGTTCCCCAAGCGGGCTGCTCTGCATACGGCTGACAGCGCTGAGCGACTTCAGGGTGGTGGCGGTTGTCACATCCTTGAGCGCAATGTCTGCGCCTTCCTCGATACCAAACTTCTCGATGAACTTTGCCGAGGCCTTGGCGGCCGTCCAGGCCAATCCGGTTTTGGCCACGTTCCAGAGTTTGCCGGCGCCCTGTGTGGCGGCGTAAATCACAATGTCAATGGCCAGGTCTTTTACTGCTTCGGCATATTGGCCATGGTAGATGTCCACGATACTGGAACCGCCCGGCAAGAACCGTAAACCTTTCTGGAAGTAATCACTGGGCTCCAATCCATGTTCAACGGCGTTGCTCAACCCACGTTGTGAAGCTTTGAAAGACGCTTTATTCAGGTATATCGAGTCAACCAGCACCTCAGCCAGATGTTGTGTTCTTACGCTGTCGTAGTTGAGCGGCGTATGGGCTCCGCTCTCTTCATATAAGCGCCTCCTACCGTGATCTCGATTGGCTGGATCTACGAGAGCGTCTTGATCAATGCGCGTTAAAGTAGCCTCGGATTTGATTCCCGGCTGCGAGGATGTTTCGATGGTCAGCGTCTTGGTCTGGCCATTAATCACTGCCCGTTCAAGATCAGGGGCACGGACTATTTTTCCCTCTCCCGGATCAATCACAAACGCTCTTTGTTGCGGATAGTTGTTGACAATTAACGCGATGCCATCGTGGGCGCCTTTGACTTGAAAAATCCTCACGCTTCCGTTGTTGATGCTTTTGCGATCCTCCAACGGCAGTTGGCTCAACATGTTCTTGAACAGAGAGATAGTGTGTGTTCTGCGCAGGGAGAAGTCGTCTTCGAACGCTTTGTCAAATTGCTCATTGATGTCAGGCAGCTCGGAAGCCTGAGCGCTCAAGGTATCGAAGTTGGGGCCACGAGATTCCTCCCAGCGCCAACTTTCACCCAGTCGACCTGCTTCGTAAACATCGACAATGCTCGCTCGGATGCCGGAAAATATGCCCTCGGGCCCAAGCTTTTCGGTGAGGTACGGGCGTTCATAATTGATGTCGGTCCCCCATTTTTCCCTCAGTGCTTTAAGGGCCATTTTCCTTCTGTTTGGCGATTCAAAGGTCAGATAGTGTTTGGCTTCAGAGACGTCCTTGATGTGGCTTTTGAGCTTTTGCTGGCTGTTCGCGAGCTGTTCCAGGCTGTATTCGTCTTTGTCATTCCTCACGACATGGTTGTTGACGATGGCCCAATCCATGACCGGGTTCATCTGGGCGAAGGACTGCAGTTGGGCTTCACGTTCGTTGATGGGGGCGATCCGATGAAGTTTCATGACCTGCTGGAAGGTCATGTCCGCAGCCGCCCCGGGAGCGCTCAGTTCGATCCGATTGACGGCGGTGGTAAAGCTGACCCATTCGGGCGAGCCCATTGTTACGGTCGATGGCACATCGTTAACCAGCAGATAGGGCGCCGCCCCGCTCATCAACAGGCGCGCGGCGACTGGCGCAAGGTTTGCCGGGATTTTTTGTTTATCGGTCAAGTGTTGGGTGAACTGTTCACGAATCTTATCCGTGCCCAACCCCCAGTTATCCGACTGCATCAAGTCAAAGCCCGCAAGGCGATTGCGGGAGGTGCCGGCTGCTGGGTCAAGGTCCAGCACCAGGGCGGACAATAGCCATTGTTTAAGGCTGGTGACGGTTGCGACGCCTTTCATCTCGGTTTGCAGGTTGGTGGCGAGCTCAAGGGCGCCATTGCTGGAGAGAAGCCGGTCCAGTGCTCGGGACGGGCTGCTGCTATCGAGGTTGGGGACTTGAGTGCTCAGGTAGTCGAGGAGATGGGTGTTGGGACCTATCGTGTTTTTAACGGCCGCGTTCATTTTGTCGCGTTGGGCAGGGCTCAGGGGCAGGTCGGTGGAGAGAAACCCCCAGCGGTTACCCAGGGCCGGCGCCTGCGGCAGCGGCGTTTGCAAGGCCTGTAACAGGTTATCGGTCTGCGCGGCTGACTTCGCCTCGTACCAACCCTGATCCGCGAGAAACTTCTGTACGGTCGTCACGCCTTTGGGGCGGTGGGATGAATCTTGATCGACAATGAAACGGGTGTCGTCGTCGTTATCGATATTGCCGTTCTTGAGCTGGTTGATGAGTGCATACCGATCATTGCTATTGCCCAATGCGGTTTTTTGCTGGCTGAGCGAGCTCTCGATGCGCTCCGGGTGCCTGGGGCTATCGGGGAATCTCTTGGTGCGCTCCAGCAGTGACATGCTGCTTTCGAATGCCTGGGTGCCTGATTGCGCACTGATGCTGTAGAAATTGCACACCCATTCCAGCGGTGCGCTGCTGCTGGTGGTCTGAGCCAGGGTGATTGGCCTGTCGTTGGCGAATATCCTGGCGGCGGTCAACACCGGTTTGAGGACGTCGAAATAGTCGGGGTATTTTGCTGCAAAGTCGGCGGCCGTAAAGCGTTGATCGACGCCACGGACTTTGCCTGTCAGCGCATCGCTTATTGGGTCATAGCGCAGTGAAGACACATCCACCTGATGGGTTTTGGCCCATTCAGTGAAACCTGTCCCGTTGATGGCTTTGCTCAGGATACTGCGCCATTGGCCGAACAGGCTGTCAGCCGGGATCGGCCCGACCCTCTGTGGCGGCTCTTGGGTGGGGTTGGATTTCAGTTCGCGCATCGCGCGCAGCGTAGCGGCGGCCAGTGCGCTTTCGGCACTCGCCTCGATGTTTGCCTGGCGGTCTTCGAACGGTTCTGCGTCATTCATAGACTCGCCCGCCGCGTTCGCCAGCGTTTCGAGAGGGGATAAGGTGAGGGGCTGTTCAGCAAGCTGCAAGATGATGGCTTGCTGGGTTTTCTTCACGCTTGTGGAGTGGGCATCGTCCGCCTGCGGGCGGGTCAGGGCCTTGAATCCGTCGTTGCGGGCTATCTCTGTGCTGCTGCGCAAGCAAGCAAGGTGTTGTTTGCGCTGTCGGTCAGCTTCCGGGGGCGAGAGCGGGAGGTATTCGTTGTAAAACCGCATGACCGAGTGAAGCGATTCAGGTGCGGTGGAAGGGAAATCAACCAGGCTGTTGGAGCCCCCCGCCCACTGTAGCACTGCATGCTGGACCTCAACCCATGCGTCATCCCAGCCTGAGAGGTCGTTGCGCAGGAAGGTGGTGTCCACACCATTGACTTTGGCGATCAAGGTACCTGTCACAGGGTCGATGCGCATGCTGGACCGGTCAACGTTGTTGTCTTGCACAAACGTTGTAACCGCAGCGCCGTTCAGCGCAGCCGCCAGATTTTTGCGGGCTTGGCCGAATGTCGAATATTCCGGGATTGCGTGCAGGTCAGGCCAGAAGCCCTGAATCAGTGCCGCGCTGCACTGGCGGGCGAGCTCACGGTCGGCCTCCCGGACTTTTGCCGCTGCGGTCCCAGAGGCGAACCGTTCAATACGTTGGTTTAGTGCGTGTGGGGGTAACTGTGCGAGCTGTTGTTTGGCCGCCCTTTGACGCTGCTTGATCGGTGCGTATTGAGTGGCGTAAAGGGGGTCGTCGCTGACGAGCGCAGGGAATGTCTCTTTGCTGAGCAGTTGTCGGGCCATGAAGAGTGTGTCGTCACTGCCGACGCGACCCAGTGCAACACCATAGAAGGCAGCGACGTCGTAAGCCGATGCATGTTCACGGCCAAAGAACCTGATCTGGCCCCCGTCGGTTCCTGTCAGCTTCCTGGCGGCGGCCAATACGGTCGCTGAGGCCGCCGCCCAGTCGGCGTCTCGCTGAAGGTAGGAAAACGCCCGTCCATTTCTATATTCGGTCAGCCTGCCACTGGGATCAACGGACACTTGGGAAATATCAATCTTCTTGGCTTCGGCAAAAGATTTGAACGGTTCAGCGTGCAGTGCATCTGCCAGTTCAGCCCAGGCCTGGCTGAACGTGGAGTCTGGCGTGATGGCGACCTTCTCGTCATCGTCACCCCGGCGAATATCAGGGTCCTGGTACGAGAGTCGCGAGCGGATCAGTGCGTTGCCGACATTAATCGCCAACTGCCGGTCCGCATGGTCAACCAGCGCATCGGCGAATCGGCCAATCGAGGCCGAGCGCGGGTCTGGAGAAGAACCTGGGTTCTGCAGGTCCCGGCGTGATCGTGATGGCACCTCGCGCGGGCGCTGCGTGCGGGGTAAAGGGTTATCGAGAATGTCCTGAACCAGCTCGGCGTAGGTCTTTTGCGAATTGAGGGCACTTGGCTGATTCAAAAGTTGCGCCACTTCGTTGCGCAGTATCGGGTCCGTCAACGGATCGGCGCAGTTCTTTACGCGTTGATCAATCTGCTCGGCCAGGCTTGGCTGGTCTTTTGTTTGCGTCTGCCGGAGCAGGTACTCGATACGCTGCCAGGCAGGAGCGTCAGTGTGTTGGCTGTTGTGGGGTGAATGAAAAAAATCGATAACCCTGGCTACCGCCGAGACGGCAGGCGTTGTGGTTGGGGCCTGTCCAATGGGGCGCAGTGAAGTGACAGGCGGGAGTGAAGTGTGAGTACTGATCATGCCAAAAAACCTATTGCCGGGTTATCAGGAAGGCGTCAGTCGCTCCAATGAGCGAGCAGACATGCCGTAGCTGAGTGGCAAAGGCTTTGTAACGGTTCCAGCACTCTCAGATGCGTCCTCCCGGTACGCGACAATCAATATTCAAGCCAGGTTCTGCTCGGTCAGCCGCTGTACCGCCAGGCGCCGGTAGTGGGAAGGGGTCATGCCTTTAAGCTGCTGAAAGCGCCGGTTGAAGTTGGAAATATTGTTGAACCCCGACTCAAAGCACACATCGGTGACGGCCTTATCGCCATCTGCCAGCAATTCGCAGGACTTGCTGATGCGCAGCCGATTGACGAACTCGATAAACGTGCGCCCGGTGGCCTGTTTGAACACCCGCGAAAAGTACGTCGGCTTCATGCCCAGGTACTCAGCGACTTCCTCCAGCGGCAACTCGCGGGCGTAGTGGGCGAAGATGTAGTCCACGGCGCGGTTGGTGCGGTCGATGCTGTGCTCGTCAGCCAGCTGTGGCGTGGTCACGCCGGACAGAAGCTGATAGTCCTCACACGCGCTGAGCACTTCCAGCAGGATAAAGAAGTGGCCCAGGCGTGCCATGCCCTGGGCGTCTTCGATGCGTTGCATCAGGGTCACGGCCTGGGCGATGGTCTTTTTGCAGCGGAACTCGATGCCGTACTGCGCCCGTTCCAGCAGCGGGGCAAGGGTCTTCAACTCGGTGAAGATATGGCTGCCGTTCTCCAGCAAGTCATCGGTGAAGTTCACCAGCATGTCGCGCTTGGGCACCACTTCGTCTTCCTCCACCTGGCTGATCCAGTTATGGGGCAGGTTGGGGCCGGTGAGGAACAGACTTTCAGGGTAGAAGTTGCCGATGTAGTCGCCGATAAACACCTTGCCGGAGCTGGCGACGATCAGGTGCAGTTCGTATTCCTTGTGGAAGTGCCAGCGCACCAGCGGGCAGGGGAAGCCGTGCTGGCGATAGATGATGGACAGACCGTTGTGGTCGTCCATCAGTTCATAGGAAGGATCGGTGATGCGCGCTGCTCGGGTCATGCTGGCGTCGCTTTATTGTTGGTTGCGACCCGAATAATGCCCCCTTGTGCGCGACCCTGCCAGCGTCGGCGTTTAGAACGTGCGGTTTTTCGCCTCGATCCACTGGGACATGTACTGGGTACTTTTGTGGGCGTGATGGCGCAGCATGCTGCCGGTGAAGTTGTCGCGGCGATGAGCGGCGAGGTGGCGGCGGCAATGCTCCAGGCACTCCACCAGCGCGGGGCCGTGGACGTTCTGGTCGTAGCGGCGGGCAATCAACTGGCGCCCGTCTTCCTGGGCCTGGGTCCAGCGCTCGCGGTCCTGGTACAAGGCCACCGCGGCGGCGGCCAGGGCCGGCGCGCTGGGTTCGATCATGCCCGGCCATGGCTGCTCATCACCCATGGCCTCGGCGCCGATGGGCGTGGTGATGTTCGGCGTGCCGCACAGCATCGCGTCCGCCAGCTTGCCCTTGATGCCCGCGCCAAAGCGCAGGGGGGCAAGGCAAATGCGTGCGGCGCGCATCACTTGCAGCGCATCTTCGGCCCAGTTCATCACATGAAAACCCTGGGCCGGGTTGTGCAGGGCGGTGGCCTTGGGCGGGGTGTAGGCGCCGTAGATATGCAATTGCGCGCCGGGTAACTGTTGTCGAATCAGCGGCCACAGGCTGTTCTTCATCCATAGCACGGCGTCCCAATTGGGCGCGTGGCGGAAGTTGCCGATGCTGAGGAAGTGCGCGCGGTCCTCAAAGGGAACGAAGGCTTCGGTGGCGGGCTCCAGCATCAGCGGGCACCAGTGGAGCAGGGCGGCAGGCACCTTGAACTGCTCGGTCAGCAGGCGTATTTCCACATCGGAGATCATCAGGTTGATGTCGCAGCGGTAAATCGCTGCGATTTCGCGCTTGGCCACATCGGTGTCGGCCATCAGCTGGAATTCTTCCTCCAGCGCGGGCGCAAACAGGGCGCTGAAGTCGTCGCTGTCGGGATAGGTCTTGAGGTGGTTCTTGAGCCGTTGCTGGCGTGCGTCGCGCAGGCTATGCAGGTCGCAGGTCTCCAGCACGCGCAAGGCGTCGGGGCAGTATTTTTCCACGCGCCAGCCGAACTGCTCTTCCATCATGAAACGGTCGAACAACACGATATCCGGGGCGAGTTGGCAGATAAAATCATCGAAACTGCTGTTGTTGAGCTCGATGGCGCATTCGGCGATGCCCAGGGCGAGCAGGTCGGCCTTGTGTTCGCCGAGTGCGGCAGGGCTGCTGAAGGTAACCTCCCAACCTTGCGTAAGAAAAGTTTCCAGAATCTGCATCATGTGCCCGCCTGCGGCCGAGGAACGCGGCTCCGGCCAGACATAACCAATGACCAGAACTTTGGTGGCAGGCGGTTTCATCAACAACAGCTTCCTTAAAGGGCGGGCGAAAAGCGCGCAATTAAACCACAACCGGCACGCATGACAATTTGTGTCTGGCGGTAGGTCGCCACGGCACTTTGTGGTTAACTTCCGCCTCTTGAATTCGTTTAACCAAAACCCGCATAAGGATTCCGTTCATGGCTCAAGTCACCCTCAAAGGCAACCCGGTCCAGGTTGAAGGCGAATTGCCGAAAGTCGGCGCCAAAGCTGCAGACTTCACTCTGACCGCCGGCGACCTGTCGGACGCAACCCTGGCTACGTTTGCCGGCAAGCGCAAAGTGCTGAACATCTTCCCAAGCGTCGATACCCCGACCTGCGCGACGTCGGTGCGCAAATTCAATGCCCAGGCCAATGATGTAGAAAACACCGTGGTGCTGTGCATTTCCACCGACCTGCCATTCGCCCAGGCACGCTTCTGCGGCTCCGAAGGCCTGGAAAACGTGAAGAACCTGTCGGACTTCCGTGATCCTGCGTTTGCTCAGGACTTTGGCGTGGCAATCGCTGATGGCCCGCTGCGCGGCCTGACTGCCCGCGCCGTCGTGGTGCTGGACGAAAACGACAATGTGCTGCACAGCGAGTTGGTCAAGGAAATCGCTGAAGAACCGAACTACGAAGCAGCATTGGCTGTTCTGAAGTAACTGTTTCTACGCATGTCTGTCGTTTTGCAGTAACACCCGTGATACATGATTGCGGCCTGGCCTAGTCCAGGCCGTTTTCATTTGTGCTTCAGACGTTTAGGGAAATAGCCGACGGACTAAGCCCAGACGTTAAAAGTTGTAAGCCCAAGGTAAATAGCCGGTAAAGGCGCTTTTCTTAATGCGCCCCAGTGCTTATCTTTCAGCCTCCCAAAGAAGAAGCTCTCGCGCCCAATGGTTGATCACTCCATGCAATCCTCCCCCCGCAACTCCCGTCGTTGGCTGTTCGGCCTGCTCGTGCTGCTGGTTATCGCCGGTCTGTGCTGGAAATTCTGGCCCGGCGGCGCGGCCCAAAAAGACGCACCGGCCGGGCACACCGGCAAAACCGGCATGGCGCGCCCCGGCTTCGGCGGTTCCACTGGCCCGGTGCCAGTGCGTGTGGCGCCGGCGGTGCTGGGAGAGTTCCCGGTGTACTACAAGGCGTTGGGCACGGTCACCGCGCTCAACACCATTAATGTACGCAGCCGGGTGGGCGGAGAGCTGGTGAAGATTGCCTTTGAAGAAGGGCAGATGGTCAAGGCCGGTGATCTGCTGGCCGAGATTGACCCGCGCAGCTATCAAAACGCCTTGCTCCAGGCCCAGGGCACGCTGATGCAGAACCAGGCCCAGCTGAAAAACGCCCAGGTCGATGTGGAGCGTTATCGTGGCCTGTACGCCCAGGACAGTATCGCCAAGCAGACTCTGGACACCGCCGAAGCGCTGGTTTTGCAATACCAGGGCACGGTCAAGACCAACCAGGGCGCGGTCGACGACGCCAAGCTCAACCTTGAATTCACCAGGATCCGTGCCCCGATCGCCGGTCGCGTCGGCTTGCGCCAGCTCGACGTTGGCAACCTGGTGGCCGCCAACGACACCACCGCCCTGGCCGTGATCACCCAGACCCAGCCGATCAGCGTGGCCTTCACCCTGCCGGAAAATACCCTGGACACCGTGCTCGCCCGTTACCACGCCGGCAACAAGCTACCGGTGGAAGCCTGGGACCGTGGCGACGTCAAACAGCAGGCCATCGGCGTGTTGCAGAGCCTGGACAACCAGATCGACGTCACCACCGGCACCCTGAAATTCAAGGCGCGTTTCGATAACAAGGACAAGGCGCTGTTCCCCAACCAGTTCGTCAACGTACACCTGCTGGCCGACACCCTGCACAACGTGGTGCTGGCGCCGTCTGCGGCGATCCAGTTCGGCAACAGCGGCACCTTCGTCTACAAGCTCGATGGCGATAAGAAGGTCAAGGTTCAGCCCCTGGTAGTCGGCGATACCGACGGTGAAAACACCGTGATCAAGGAAGGCCTGGTCGCCGGTGACCGTGTGGTGCTCGAAGGCACCGACCGCCTCAAGGAAGGCAGCGAAATCGAAGTGGTCAACGACAGCACCGAAGTCCCGACCACGCCAACTGAACACCTGCAAGGCAAACCCGCGGCGAAAGGGGAGACCGGCGCTGACGCCGGCAAGGCGCAAAAGGTCGGCGCATGAACCTGTCGCGGCTGTTTATCCTTCGCCCGGTCGCCACCACGCTGAGCATGCTGGCCATCGTCCTGGCCGGCATCATCGCGTACCGCTTGCTGCCGGTTTCGGCCTTGCCCCAGGTGGATTACCCGACCATCCGGGTGATGACCCTGTACCCCGGCGCCAGCCCCGACGTGATGACCAGCGCGGTGACTGCGCCCCTTGAGCGCCAGTTCGGGCAGATGCCCGGCCTGACCCAGATGGCGTCCACCAGCTCTGGCGGCGCGTCGGTACTGACCCTGCGTTTCAACCTCGACATCAATATGGATGTCGCCGAGCAACAGGTGCAGGCCGCGATCAACGCCGCCACCAACCTGCTGCCCAAGGATTTGCCGGCACCGCCGGTGTACAACAAGGTCAACCCGGCAGATACCCCGGTGCTGACCCTGGCCATCAGTTCCAAGACCATGCTGCTGCCCAAGCTCAATGACCTGGTCGACACGCGCATGGCGCAGAAAATCGCGCAGATCAGCGGCGTCGGTATGGTCAGCATCGCCGGCGGCCAGCGCCAGGCCGTGCGCATCAAGGTCAACCCCGAGGCCCTGGCGGCCAACGGCTTGAACCTGTCGGATGTGCGCACCTTGATCGCCGCGTCCAACGTCAACCAGCCCAAGGGTAACTTCGACGGGCCGACGCGGGTGTCGATGCTGGATGCCAATGATCAGTTGGTCTCGCCCCAGCAATACGCCGAACTGATCCTGGCCTACAACAATGGCGCGCCGTTGCGCCTTAAAGACGTCGCGCAAATCGTCGATGGCGCCGAAAACGAGCGTCTGGCCGCCTGGGCCAATGAAAACCAGGCGGTGCTGCTGAACATCCAGCGCCAGCCGGGCGCCAACGTCATCGAGGTGGTAGACCGCATCAAGGCGCTGCTGCCGAGCATCACCGACAACCTGCCGGCCGGCCTCGACGTCACCGTACTCACCGACCGCACCCAGACCATCCGCGCCTCGGTCAAGGACGTACAGCACGAATTGCTGATCGCCATCGCCCTGGTGGTGATGGTGACCTTCCTGTTCCTGCGCCGGGTCAGCGCGACAATTATTCCGTCCATCGCCGTGCCGTTGTCCCTGGTGGGCACCTTCGGCGTGATGTACCTGGCCGGGTTCTCGATCAATAACCTGACGCTGATGGCCTTGACCATCGCCACCGGCTTTGTGGTGGACGATGCCATCGTGATGCTGGAGAACATCTCCCGTTACATCGAGGAAGGTGAGACCCCAATGGCCGCCGCCCTCAAGGGCGCCAAACAGATTGGCTTCACCCTGATTTCCCTGACCCTGTCGCTGATCGCGGTGCTGATCCCGTTGCTGTTCATGGCCGACGTGGTGGGGCGCCTGTTCCGTGAATTTGCCATCACCCTGGCAGTGGCGATCCTGATTTCCCTGGTGGTGTCGCTGACCCTCACGCCGATGATGTGCGCGCGGTTGCTCAAGCGTGAGCCCAAGGAAGCAGAGCAGGGCCGTTTCTACAAGGCCAGCGGCGCCTGGATCGACTGGATGATCGAAGCCTATGGCCGCAAGTTGCAGTGGGTCCTCAAGCACCAGCCGTTGACCCTGCTGGTGGCCATCGCCACCCTGGGCCTCACCGTGGTGCTGTACCTGGTCGTGCCCAAAGGCTTCTTTCCGGTACAGGACACCGGGGTGATCCAGGGCATTTCCGAGGCGCCGCAGTCGATTTCCTTTGCAGCGATGAGCCAGCGCCAGCAGGCACTGGCCAAGATCATCCTGGCGGATCCGGCGGTGGAAAGCCTGTCGTCCTACATCGGTGTGGATGGCGATAACGCCACCCTCAACAGCGGCCGCCTGCTGATCAACCTCAAGGCCCACGGCCAGCGCGACTTGAGCGCAGCCCAGGTCATCGCCCGGCTGCAACCGGAAATCGACAAGTTGGTGGGTATCCGCCTGTTTATGCAGCCGGTGCAGGACCTGACCATCGAAGACCGCGTGAGCCGCACCCAGTACCAGTTCAGCATGTCCTCGCCGGATTCCGAGCTGCTGGCGCTGTGGAGTGACAAGCTGGTGCACGCCCTTGGCCAGTTGCCGGAACTCACCGACGTTGCCAGCGACCTGCAGGACAAGGGCTTGCAGGTGTACCTGGTGATCGACCGTGATGCGGCCTCGCGCCTGGGCGTCAGTGTGTCGACCATCACCGACGCGCTGTACGACGCCTTCGGCCAGCGCCAGATTTCCACGATCTACACCCAGGCCAGCCAGTACCGCGTGGTATTGCAGGCCCAGGCCGGCGAAACCCTCGGCCCGGATGCGCTGAACCAGATCCATGTGAAAACCACCGATGGCGGCCAGGTGCGACTGTCGAGCCTGGCCCGTGTCGAGCAGCGTCAGGCGCAGTTAGCCATCGCCCACATCGGCCAGTTCCCGGCGGTAATGATGTCGTTCAACCTGGCCCCCGGCGTGGCGCTGGGCAAGGGCGTGGAGCTGATCAACCAGACCCAGGAGGACATCGGCATGCCGGTGGGCGTGCAGACCCAGTTCCAGGGCGCGGCCCAGGCGTTCGAAGCCTCGCTGTCGAGTACCTTGCTGCTGATCCTGGCGGCGGTGGTGACCATGTATATCGTGCTCGGCGTGCTCTACGAGAGCTATATCCACCCGATCACCATCCTGTCGACCTTGCCGTCGGCCGCGGTGGGCGCCTTGCTGGCCTTGCTGCTCAGTGGCAATGACCTGGGCATGATCGCGATCATCGGCATCATCTTGCTGATCGGTATCGTCAAGAAGAACGCGATCATGATGATCGACTTCGCCCTCGACGCCGAACGCAACCAGGGCCTTGACCCGCAGACCGCGATTTACCAGGCCGCGCTGTTGCGTTTCCGGCCGATCCTGATGACCACCCTCGCGGCGTTGTTCGGTGCGGTGCCGCTGATGCTGGCCACCGGCTCCGGCGCGGAATTGCGCCAGCCGCTGGGCCTGGTAATGGTCGGCGGCCTGCTGGTGAGCCAGGTGTTGACGCTGTTCACCACGCCGGTGATCTACTTGTACTTCGATCGCCTGGGGCGCCGCTGGCGCAAAGAGCCGCAACGCCTGGAGCCGGTTGAGCCATGAACCTGTCCGGACCTTTCATCCGCCGGCCGGTAGCGACCCTGCTGCTGAGCCTGGCGATCATGTTGCTGGGCGGGGTGAGTTTCAACCTGTTGCCGGTGTCGCCGCTGCCGCAGATCGACTTCCCGGTGATCGTGGTTTCGGCAAGCCTGCCGGGGGCCAGCCCTGAGGTGATGGCCTCGACCGTGGCCACACCGTTGGAGCGCTCCTTTGGTGCGATTGCCGGCATCACCACCATGAGCAGTTCGTCGAGCCAGGGCTCAACCCGGGTGATCCTGGCGTTCGACTCCGACCGTGATATCAACGGCGCGGCGCGGGAAGTGCAGGCGGCGATCAACGCCTCGCGCAACCTCTTGCCCAGCGGCATGCGCAGCATGCCCACCTACAAGAAGATCAACCCGTCCCAGGCGCCGATCATGGTGCTGTCGCTGACCTCGGACGTGTTGCAAAAGGGCCAGCTCTACGACCTGGCCTCGACCATCCTGTCCCAAAGCCTGTCCCAGGTGCCGGGCGTGGGCGAAGTGCAGATCGGCGGCAGTTCACTGCCGGCGGTGCGCATCGAGCTGGAACCCAAGGCCCTCGACCAGTACGGCGTGGCCCTGGACGATGTGCGCAATACCATCGCCAACGCCAACCAGCGCCGGCCCAAGGGTTCCCTGGAAGACAGCGAGCGCAACTGGCAGATCCAGGCCAACGACCAACTGGAAAAAGCCAAGGACTACGAACCGCTGCTGATTCGCTACCAGAACGGCGCGGCCCTGCGCCTGTCGGATGTGGCGAAAATCACCGACGGCGTTGAAGACCGCTACAACAGCGGCTTCTTCAACAATGAGCCGGCGGTGCTGTTGGTGATCAACCGCCAGTCCGGCGCGAACATCATCGAGACCGTCCGCCAGATCAAGGCGCAACTGCCGGCGTTGCAGGCCGTGCTGCCGTCCAGCGTCAAGCTCAGCCTGGCCATGGACCGCTCGCCGGTGATCACCGCCACCTTGCACGAAGCCGAGATGACCCTGCTGATTGCCGTCGGGCTGGTGATTCTGGTGGTGTACCTGTTCCTCGGTAACTTCCGCGCCTCGCTGATCCCGACCCTGGCGGTGCCGGTGTCGCTGGTGGGCACCTTTGCGGTGATGTACCTGTACGGGTTTTCGCTGAACAACTTCTCGCTGATGGCGTTGATCCTGGCCACCGGCCTGGTGGTAGACGACGCCATCGTGGTGCTGGAGAACATTTCCCGGCATATCGACGATGGCGTGCCGCCCATGAAGGCGGCGTACCTGGGCGCCGAGGAAGTCGGCTTTACCTTGCTGTCGATGAACGTGTCGCTGGTGGCGGTGTTTCTCTCCATCCTGTTCATGGGCGGGATCGTTACCAGCCTGTTCCGTGAGTTTTCCATCACCTTGTCTGCGGCGATCATTGTCTCGCTGGTGGTGTCCCTGAGCCTGACCCCGATGCTCTGCGCCCGCTGGCTCAAGCCCCATGTCAAAGGCCGGATGACCGGCTTGCAGCGCTGGAGCCAGAAGATCAACGACCGCATGGTCGCCGGCTACGCCACGAGCCTGGACTGGGTGCTGCGCCATCGGCGCCTGACCTTGCTCAGCCTGTTGATCACCGTGGGCGTGAACATTGCGCTGTACGTGGTCGTGCCGAAAACTTTCATGCCCCAGCAGGACACCGGCCAGTTGATCGGCTTTGTGCGCGGCGATGATGGCCTGTCGTTCAGTGTGATGCAGCCGAAGATGGAGATCTTCCGCCAGGCCGTGCTCAAGGATCCGGCGGTGCTCAGCGTGGCCGGCTTTATTGGCGGCAACAACGGCACCAACAACGCGGTGATGCTGGTACGCCTCAAGCCTATCAGCGAGCGTAAAGTGTCCGCCCAGGCGGTGATCGAGCGCCTGCGCAAGGACGTGCCGCTGGTGCCGGGTGGGCGTCTGTTCCTGATGGCCGACCAGGACCTGCAATTTGGCGGCGGTCGCGACCAGACCAGTGCGCAGTATTCCTACATCCTGCAAAGCGGTGATCTGGCCGCACTGCGCCTGTGGTACCCGAAAGTCGTCACCGCGTTGCGCGGGCTGCCGGAACTCACCGCCATCGACGCCCGTGAAGGTCGCGGCGCGGCCCAGGTCACGCTGATTGTCGACCGTGACCAGGCCAAGCGCCTGGGCATCGACATGGACATGGTCACCGGGGTGTTGAACAACGCCTACAGCCAGCGGCAGATTTCCACGATCTACGACAGCCTCAACCAGTATCAGGTGGTGATGGAGGTCAACCCCAAATACGCCCAGGACCCGATCACCCTGAACCAGATGCAGGTCATCACCGCCGATGGCGCGCGCGTGCCGTTGTCGACCATTGCCCATTACGAGAACAGCCTGGCGGATGACCGTGTGAGTCACGAAGGCCAGTTCGCCTCGGAAAACATCGCCTTCGACATGGCCGAAGGGGTGACGGTGGAGCAGGGCACAGCGGCTATCGAACGGGCGATTGCCAAGGTCGGTTTGCCCGAAGATGTGATCGCCAAGATGGCCGGTACCGCCGATGCCTTTGCGGCGACGCAGAAGGGCCAGCCGTTCATGATCCTCGGCGCGCTGGTGGCGGTGTACCTGGTGTTGGGCATTCTGTACGAAAGCTACATTCACCCGCTGACAATCCTCTCGACACTGCCTTCGGCCGGTGTCGGCGCGTTGCTCGCCATCTACCTGACGGGGGGCGAGTTCAGCCTGATCTCATTGCTGGGCCTGTTCCTGTTGATCGGCGTGGTGAAGAAGAATGCGATCTTGATGATCGACCTGGCACTGCAACTGGAGCGCAATAATGGGATGGGCCCCCTTGAATCAATTCGCAGCGCCTGCCTGCTGCGGTTGCGGCCGATCCTGATGACTACGTTGGCGGCGATTCTCGGTGCCTTGCCCTTGCTGCTCGGCATGGGCGACGGCGCGGAAATGCGCCGGCCTCTGGGCCTGACCATCATTGGTGGCCTGGTCTTCAGCCAGATCCTGACCCTTTACACCACTCCGGTGGTTTACCTTTATCTCGACCGCGCGCGCCATCGTTTCAACAAATGGCGCGGCGTGCGTACCGATGCTGCCCTGGACACTGCGCTATGACCGATTCAACCTTTGCCAAATTGGCCATGACCCGCGGTTTCCGCGTCGCGAGCCTGGTGCTTTGCGGTGCATTGCTCAGCGCCTGTGCCATCGGCCCGGATTACAAACGCCCGGATGTCATCGAACCGGTGCAATTCAAGGAAGCCCAGGGCTGGCGTCAGGCCACGCCGAGTGATTCCCTGGCCCGTGGCGCCTGGTGGGAGTTGTACGGCGACCGTCAGCTCAATGACCTGGTGGTGCGCCTGAACAACGCCAACCAGACCGTGGCCCAGGCCGAGGCACGTTTTCGCCAGGCCCAGGCGTTGGTGCGCAGCTCACGCGGGGCGTTTTACCCGACGGTCGACCTGAGCGCCGGTAAAACCCGCGCCAGCCAGGGCACCGGCAGCAGCAGTGCCAGCCTCAGCAGTTCCAGCAGCGGTATCCGCGACACCCTCAATGCCCAACTCGGGGTGAGCTGGGAAGCCGACATCTGGGGCAAATTGCGCCGAGGCCTGGAGGCCAACGAGGCCAGCGCCGAAGCCAGCTCGGCAGACTTGGCGGCGATGCGCCTGAGCCAACAGTCCGAACTGGTGCAAAGCTACCTGCAACTGCGGGTCATGGACGAGCAGACCCGGCTGCTGCAAGCCACGCTGGACACCTACCAGCGTTCCCTGCAAATGACCGAAAACCAGTACCGCGCCGGTGTCTCCGGCAAGGACGCGGTGGCCCAGGCGCAAACCCAGCTCAAGAGCACCCAGGCCAGCCTGATCGACCTGATCTGGCAGCGTGCGCAACTGGAAAACGCCATCGCCGTATTGATCGGCGAAGCCCCGGCCAACTTCAACCTCGCCGTGAGCAAGGACATTCCAGCATTGCCGCAGATTCCCGTGAGCCTGCCGTCGCAACTGTTGGAGCGCCGCCCGGACATCGCCTCGGCCGAACGCTCGGTGATCGCCGCCAACGCCAATATCGGCGTGGCCAAGGCGGCGTACTACCCGGACCTGAGCCTGAGCCTGGCCGGCGGCTACTCCAGCAGCACCTACGCCGACTGGATCAGCCTGCCGAACCGCTTCTGGTCGGTGGGGCCGAAACTGGCGATGACGTTGTTCGATGGCGGCCAGCGCTCGGCTGAGGTCGACCGTACTGTGGCCAGCTACGACGAAACCGTGGCCAAGTACCGCCAGACGGTGCTGGATGGCTTCCGCGAAGTGGAAAACTACATGGTCCAGCTCAAAGTGCTGGAAGACGAGGCGGTGGTCAGCAATGAAGCGCTGGACGCGGCACGCGAGTCGCTGCGCCTGACGCAGAACCAGTACAAGGCGGGGCTGATTGCCTATCTGGATGTGGTCACCGTACAAGCGACTGCCCTGAGTAACGAGCGTACCGTGTTGACCTTGCTGCAAACGCGGCTGGTGGCCAGTGTGCAGTTGATCGCGGCGTTGGGCGGTGGCTGGGACGGTCAGACCGCGATTGATGCCAAGGACTAGCATCGTGCCCCAAATGTGGGAGGGGGCTTGCTCCCGTGACAACCTGATAGCCGACGCGTATCTAATTGATGCCCCGCGATTTAAATGTGGGAGGGGGCTTGCCCCCGATGGCGGCTTGACAGCCGACCAGGATGTTGGATCTGACCGAGTACATATCCGTTTCTGCGGTAACGGCTACTTAGGGTTACGCCCCTACGGCGTGTCACTTTTGTAAAGGCACAAAAGTAACCAAAAGGCCTTCGCCCCAACACTCGGCACCTCGCTTAGGCTCGGTGTGCCCGAACGAAGGCTTGAATCCGTGGGCCGCCGCGATGGGCCATCCTTGGCCCAGCGCGGCTAACCCGGCGTCCTGCCGGGTTACCCACGGATTCAAGCCTGCGTTCGGCCAGCGTGTTTGACGGGGCGCCTGAGATCAACAGCAACAGCAACAGCAACAGCGTAAGAGCAAGCAGTTGTGTAGATACCTATGCTCATCGGGGGCAAGCCCCCTCGCACATTTTGATCTCCACAGATCAGATACGTCTCAGGTTGCTTTTGATCCAGCCCACCCCTGCCAACCCGCCCGTTTTTAGCCGTTTAAAAGCCAGTCCTTTGACGCCAAATTAAAGGTGATGGCCCTCTGCTAATTAATCACCTGTTCAAGATTTATTCTCGCTACAATCGCGCGCTTTGCCACTTGGTACGGACGTTTCAAGACCGTTGCCCGCGAGAAATCCCATGCTCATCGGTAGTTATTCCACCCCCCTCGTCGTGATCTCCCTGTTCGTCGCGATCCTGGCGTCCTACACCGCGCTGGACCTGACCGGCCGCATCGCGACCGCCAGGGGCCGTGGCGTTTATTTGTGGATGGCCGGCGGTGCGTTGGCGATGGGCGTGGGCGTGTGGTCCATGCACTTCATCGGCATGTTGGCCCTGCGGCTGCCGTTTGCGCTGGGTTTTGACATCGGCATTACCGCGCTGTCGTTGCTGATCGCGATGCTGTCCTGTGGCTTTGCGTTGTGGCTGGTCAGCCAGGCGCGTTTACCGGCGTGGCAGCTGGTGTTGGGTGCGTTGGTGATGGGCACCGGCATTGCCAGCATGCACTACACCGGCATGGCGGCGATGCGCATGACCCCAGGCATCGACTACGACCCCACGTTGTTTGGCCTGTCGCTGCTGATCGCCGTGGTGGCGTCCGGTGCGGCGTTGTTGATTGCGTTCAACCTGCGCCGTAACACGCCGTACGTGCGTCTGGCGCGTGGCGGCGCAGCGGTGGTGATGGGCTTTGCCATCGTCGGTATGCATTACACCGGCATGGCGGCTGCACGCTTTGCCGATGAAAGCTACTGCGCCGCTGCGTTGGACGGCTTGACCGGCAACGGCCTGGATAACCTGGTGCTGGTCACCACCCTGGCGGTGCTCGCCATTGCGTTGCTGACGTCGCTGCTCGACGCACGCCTGGAAGCCCGCACCGCAGTGCTCGCCGATTCCCTCAGCCTGGCCAACCAGGAACTGACTCACCTGGCCCTGCATGACATGCTCACCGGCCTGCCCAATCGCACCTTGCTGGCCGACCGGATTCAACAAGCCATGCAGGCGGTCAAAGAGCAGGGCGGTTGCTTCGCCTTGATGTTTATCGACCTGGATGGCTTCAAACCGGTCAACGATGCCTTTGGCCATCACATGGGCGACCAATTGTTGCGCGAAGTCGGCCTGCGCCTGCGCGAGGACTTGCGCAGCCATGACACCCTGGCGCGCATCGGTGGTGATGAGTTTGTGCTGCTGGTGCAATTGAGCCAGCCGGACGATGCCCTGCGCTTGGCCGAGCGCCAGGTCGGGCTGATCAACCGCGCATTCCATGTGGCCGAGCACGAGCTGAAAATCTCGGCCAGTGTCGGTATCGCATTGTTCCCCGGCAACGGTGGCAACCCCCAGGAACTGTTGATGAACGCTGACGCCGCGATGTACCACGCCAAGGGCATGGGCAAGAACGGCTACAGTTTTTTCGATGTGTCGATGAACACCAATGCGCGCAAGCAATTGCAGTTGTTGCAGGACCTGCGCAATGCCCTTGAGCAAGAGCAGTTTCGCCTGTACTACCAGCCCAAGTTCGATGCGGTCAGTGGCATCCCGGTGGGCGCCGAAGCGCTGGTGCGTTGGGAACATCCGCAGCAGGGCCTGTTGTTGCCGGTGACCTTTATCGAACTGGCGGAAAAGACCGGCTTGATCATTCCCATCGGCGAATGGGTGCTCAATGAAGCCTGTCGCCAGATGAGCGTGTGGTATGCCCAGGGTTATGAGGATTGGCGCATCGCCGTGAACCTGTCGGCGCTGCAGTTCTGCCATGCGGGGCTGGTCAAGAGCGTGGCCAACGCCCTGGATCGGCATCAGTTGCCGGCCAACAGCCTGACTCTGGAAATCACCGAGACCACCGCCATGAGCGATGCCGACGCGAGCATGACGGTGTTGCAGCAGCTCTCGGACATGGGCGTCGACCTGTCCATCGATGACTTCGGCACCGGTTATTCCAGCCTGATGTACCTCAAGCGCCTGCCAGCCAACGAGTTGAAGATCGACCGCGGTTTTGTGCGCGACCTGGAGCACGACAGCGACGACGCGGCCATTGTTTCGGCCATCGTTGCCCTCGGCCAAGCCTTGGGATTGCGCATTGTCGCCGAAGGTGTGGAAACCGATGCGCAGCAGAACTTCCTGACGCGGCTGGGTTGCAACTCCCTGCAAGGTTACCTGCTGGGGCATCCGCTGCCGGCCGATGGTTTCATGGCGAATATCCAACGGGCCGAGGACGTATTGGCGCCTGACAAAAACCGTGCGTGACGGTTAGTATTGGATCCAACCCTATCACCAGGTTGGACCAGGAGACCGCACGCATGGACAAAGTTGTCATCATCACCGGGGGCAGTCGTGGCATAGGCGCCGAAACGGCATTGCTGGCAGCGCGTGAAGGCTATCGCGTTTGCATCAACTACCGCTGCGACGAAGCAGCCGCCCTCGGCGTTCTGGAACAGGTGCGTGGCCTGGGTGCCCAGGCGATTGCTGTGCGGGCGGATGTCAGCATCGAAGATGAAGTGATCGCCTTGTTCCACCGCGTCGACGCCGAATTGGGCCGCGTGACCGCCCTGGTCAACAACGCGGGCACCGTGGCACATAAGTCACGGGTCGATGAAATGTCCGAATTCCGTATCCTCAACATCATGAAAACCAACGTGCTGGGGCCGATCCTGTGCGCCAAGCATGCGGTGCTGCGCATGTCGCCCAAACACGGCGGGCAGGGCGGCAGCATCGTCAACGTTTCGTCAGTGGCCGCGCGCTTGGGCTCGCCGAATGAGTACGTGGACTACGCCGCCTCCAAGGGCGCGCTCGATACCTTCACCATCGGCCTGTCCAAAGAGGTGGCGGGCGAGGGGATACGCGTCAACGCCGTGCGCCCCGGCTATATCTTCACCGACTTCCATGCCCTGAGCGGCGACCCGGACCGGGTCAGCAAGCTGGAGTCCGGCATTCCCATGGCGCGTGGCGGCCGACCGGATGAAGTGGCGGAAGCGATTATCTGGTTGTTGTCGGATAAGGCCTCGTATGCCACCGGGACGTTTGTGGATCTGGGCGGCGGGCGGTGAGTCGGTAGCGTCTGTTCGGGCGCCATCGGGGGCAAGCCCCCTCCCACATTCAGATGTGTGAATACCCTCAGTGTGGGAGGGGGCTTGCCCCCGATGACGTCAGAAAGAACACCACCCAGCCCTCAAAACGACCGCACAATCCGCCCCAACGTCTCCATCGCCTTCTCCGACGCCTCGGTCCACGGGCTGCCGTAGTTCAGCCGAATGCAATTGCGAAAGCGCTGGGTCGCCGAGAAGATCGGCCCCGGTGCAATGCTGATGCCTTGGGCCAAGGCCATCTGGAACAACTTCAGTGAATCCGTCTGTTCCGGCAATTCCAACCACAGGAAATACCCCCCGGCCGGCTGGCTGACGCGGGTCTGTGCGGGGAAATACCGGGCAATGGCGGCGAGCATGGCGCTTTGCTGCTCTTCCAGGGCATAGCGCAATTTGCGCAGGTGCCGGTCGTAGCCGCCATGTTGCAGGTAATCGGCAATCGCCGCCTGGGCCGGCATTGACGGGCACAGCGAGGTCATCAGCTTCAGGCGTTCGACTTTCTGCGCATAGCGCCCAGCGGCCACCCAGCCCACGCGATAGCCGGGCGCCAGGCTCTTGGCGAAGGAACCGCAGTGCATCACCAGGCCCTCGGTGTCGAAGGCTTTGGCCGGCTTGGGGGCCTGTTGGCCGTAATACAGTTCGGCGTAGACATCGTCTTCGATCAGCGGCACCTGATGGCTGCGCAACAACTCCACCAGCGCCTGTTTCTTGGCTTCCGGCAGGGTTGCGCCCATGGGGTTCTGGAAACTGGTCATGGTCCAGCAGGCCTTGATCGGGTAGCGCTCCAGGGCTTGCGCCAGGGCGTTGAGGTCGATGCCGTCGCGCGGGTGCACGGGGATCTCCACCGCCTTGAGCTTCAGGCGTTCGAGCACTTGCAGGCAGGCATAGAACGCCGGGGCTTCAATGGCTACCAGATCGCCGGGTTCGGTGACGGCTTGCAGGCACAGGTTCAGCGCTTCCAGGGCGCCGTTGGTGATCAGCAGTTCTTCCATCGGCAGCATCAGCCCGCCGACCATGTAGCGCAGGGCGATTTGCCGACGCAGTTGGGGGTTGCCCGGCGACATGTCCGTGACGACCAGGCGCGGGTCCATCTCACGGCTGGCGCTGGCCAGGGAGCGGGCCAGGCGCGGCAGCGGGAACAGCATCGGGCTGGGGAACGCCGAGCCGAAGGGCACGGTGTTGGGGTCTTTGATCGAGTCGAGTACCGAGAACACCAACTCGCTGACATCCACCTCGGTGGACTCGTGCACCTGTTCGCTCACCACCGGCTCGGAGAACGGGCTCGGCGCATGGGTGTTGACGAAGTACCCGGAACGCGGCCGCGCGCGGATCAGGCCACGGCGCTCCAGCAGGTAATAGGCCTGGAACACCGTGGACGGGCTGACGCCGTAGGTCTGGCTGGCGTAGCGCACCGACGGCACGCGCTGGCCGGGCCCGAGGACGCCGGAGCGGATCAGTTCGGCAATGTCTTCGGCGAATTTTTCGTAGCGTTTCATGTTGGCCTTAAACAAGTGTTTTTTTTGATACCGAGGTATCAGCGGTTGAGCGGCGCCACAAACCGGCTGTCGGCCACGCTGTAAATGCCCGGTTCATTCACATCCATCACCTTGAAGCGCAACGTCTGCGAACTGCTCGCCGGTTTATCCGCGAGCAACGCCACCGACACCGGCACATCAATGATTTCCCCCGGCGCCAGGCTGACCTCGGTCTTGCCGTGCAGCTGGAAACCGTCGGCGTCGATCAGTTCCACCCGGTAATCCTGGCGCTGCTGGGTCTTGTTGATGACCTTGAGGCTGTAGATGTTTTCGATCTGGCCCACGGCGTTCTCGCGGAACAGGCCACGGTCCTTGGTCACGTCCAACGACACCATCGGCCGTTCCACCAGGGCTACCACCAGCGCGGCAATCATCACCAGCAGCACCGCACTGTAGCCGATCAGGCGGGGCCGGAGCAGATGGGTCTTGCCGCCTTGCAGTTGATGTTCGCTGGTGTAGCTGACCAGGCCACGGGCATAACCCATCTTGTCCATGATCGAATCGCAGGCATCGATGCACGCCGCACAGCCGATGCACTCCATTTGCAGGCCGTCGCGGATGTCGATGCCGGTGGGGCAGACCTGCACGCACAGGTGGCAGTCAATGCAATCACCCAGGCCGACATCGGCCGGCCTGACCTCGCGTTTGCGCGGGCCGCGGCTTTCGCCACGGGCGCTGTCGTAGGAAATGGTCAGAGTGTCTTTATCGAACATCACGCTCTGGAATCGCGCGTACGGACACATGTGCATGCACACCGCCTCGCGCAGCCAGCCGGCATTGAGGTAGGTGGCAGCGGTGAAAAACAGCACCCAGAATAGGCTCACGCCGCCTATTTCCAGGGTCAGCAGTTCCTCGGCCAACGGGCGGACAGGCGTGAAGTAGCCGACAAAGGTCAGCCCGGTCAGCACGCTGATGCCCAGCCACAAGGTGTGCTTGGCCGAACGCCGCGCCAGTTTGTTCAGGCTCCAGGGCGCCGCTTGCAGCTTGATGCGTTGGTTGCGTTCGCCCTCGATGACCTTTTCGCACCACATGAACAACCAGGTGAACGAGCTTTGCGGGCAGGTGTAGCCACACCACACACGGCCGGCGAACACCGTGACCGCAAACAGGCCGAAGGCGCAGATGATCAGCAGCGCTGACAGCAGGATGAAATCCTGGGGCCAGAAGGTCGCGCCAAAAATATGGAATTTGCTCTCCGCCAGATCCCACAGCACGGCCTGGCGCCCGCCCCAGTTCAGCCATACGGTGCCGAAAAACGCGAGGAACAGAAAGCCCGCACCCGCCACGCGCAAGGTGCGGAACAGGCCGGTGAAGCTGCGGGTATGAATCAGGGTGTCGCTGGATTTGGCCTTCACCTTCTTGGGGTGAATGGGTTCAAAGGTTTCCACGGTTGGGATGCGTTCGCTCATGGTCATTCGCTCATCAGCCTCCATCAGGCGGATGAACTATGGGCCGGCGGCTGTTTGCATAACAGACTCAGCTAAAGCGATAAAAAGCGGATCAGATGGCCTGCGGGCCGGGCCCTGCGACAATCTGCTGCACCCCAGCGCGCCTGGGGTGCAGGTTGATTTCAGTGGTGATGACACGGATCAATCAAATCAGCGAACCAGGTTCGGTGGCCTTCACATGGTTACGCCCGTCCGTCGCGCCTTCGACCGTCAGGGCGTCTGCTTCGGCTTCGGTGATGTAGATGCGCTCGCCCGCGAGTTCTACGTAGGACATGGACTTGTCATCGTCCGTCACTATCTTCACGCGGGTGGCAGGCACGCTTTGCTCCTGGCCACTGGCGTCGAGCTTGAAATAGCACAGGTGGTTTTCAATACGCAGCGTCATGTTGGACTCCTTTTTCATCGGCTATGCACCTTAGGGGAGGGTGGCGAGGCAGGGTTCAAGGCAACTGACTGGCGGTAGGCGCTGTCCATGAATTATCGACTTCTTTGAAGGACAGCTTTCATGGACGCTTGGTGGCATGAAGTGTGGCAAACCCTGCAGGCCGAATTCGCCGATATCGGCGATGCCAGGCAACTGACCCAGGTCACCGTGCGCCTGCTGATCGCCGCCTTGCTGGGCGGCATCTTGGGCTTTGAACGCGAGAGCAAGGGCAAGGCGGCCGGGATACGCACCCATATGCTGGTGGCCTTGGGCGCCGCGCTGTTTGTGATGGTGCCGCAGATGTCGGGCAATCAGGCGGACGCCATGAGCCGCGTGGTGCAAGGCGTGATCGCAGGGATCGGCTTTCTCGGCGCCGGCACCATCATTAAAGGCAAGGATGATGAAGAGGGGCATGTCAAAGGCCTGACCACCGCCGCCGGCCTGTGGATGACCGCTGCGATTGGGGTCTCGACCGGGTTGGGCCGGGAATCGACAGCGGTCCTGAGTACGTTGTTGGCGTTGGCGGTGTTCCGCGTCATGCCAAAAATCGTCAAGCGTTTCGAGAAGGACTGACGATCACCGGGGGCATGGTTGTCGGCGGCTCTTCCACGGGGGGTGGCAGATTTTCCGGGGGCTCTTTTTCGGGAATCGGTTCCGGTTCAGTGGGCGGCAGGGTCGGGTTGTCGATATTCGGGTCAGGGGTTTCAGCCGGGATCGGGATATTCATCGGTGTGGCCTCCTTTGTGCTTTGCTCTACCGGTGGACAACCGCCTGGGGGATTTGATTCCCCGCTCAATGGCGGCACATCCACCTGAACTTTTGGCCAAGGCTCAGGCTCGGACCTATGACGGCCTTGCTCAGGGAGATCACTGCCGTTTCAGAATTCGGATCAAGCAAAGAGCGTCCACAGGGCGTAAGGGGAAGATGCTCGATGACTGCTGACACTCAGGTTCCAGATAATTGCTCACTGCCGCTGTCCCAGGCGCTGTTGCTGCCCAGGATCGCGATCGAAAGCACCATGCCGGTAATTGATGGCGGTGAATTCGCCGTCAAGGCCGTCGTGGGCCAGCGGGTCAACGTGACCAGCAAGGTATTCGCCGACGGCCACGACAAGCTCGCTGTCCTGATCCGCTGGCGGCCGTTGCAGGACGAAAGCTGGCACAGCGTGGTGATGACCGACGTGGGTAACAATGGCTGGGAAGGCGCGTTTACCGTCACCACCCAAGGCCCTCACGAATACTGCATTGAAGCCTGGATCGATACCTTTGCCAGTTTCTGCTACGAGCTGCGCAAGAAGCACGAAGCCGGCGTGCCGGTCAGCCTGGAGTTGCAGGAAGGCCGCAGCCTGGTGCTGCAGGCCGCCGAACGCAGTGACAACGAACTGCGCGACCGCCTGATGTTGCTGCACCACGAACTCTCCGGCCTGCTGGAAACCGAACAGGTCGCGCTGTTCCTGCACGAAGACAGTGCACACCTGATGACCCAGGCTGATCACCGCGCCTATTTGAGCATCAGCACCGTTTACCCGATCGACGTGGAGCGTGAGGCGGCGCAGTTCGCCAGTTGGTACGAACTGTTTCCGCGCTCGATCACCGACGATCCAGCGCGTCACGGGACCTTCAACGATGTGCACGCACGGCTGCCGATGATCCATGACATGGGGTTCGACGTGCTGTACTTCCCGCCGATCCACCCCATCGGCCGCAGCCACCGCAAGGGCAAGAACAACTCGCTGACCGCCGGCCCCGATGATCCGGGCAGCCCGTACGCCATTGGCAGCGAGGAGGGCGGTCACGAGGCCATTCACCCGCAACTGGGCAGTCGCGACGACTTTCGCCGCCTGGTCCAGGCGGCCGCCGACCACGGGCTGGAAATCGCCCTGGACTTTGCCATCCAGTGCTCCCAGGACCACCCGTGGCTCAAGCAGCATCCGGGCTGGTTCAACTGGCGCCCCGACGGGACGATCAAATACGCTGAAAACCCGCCGAAAAAGTACCAGGACATTGTCAACGTCGACTTCTATGCGGCGGATGCGATTCCGGGTCTCTGGACCGAGTTGCGCGACATCGTGGTGGGCTGGGTGGAAGAGGGCGTGAAGACCTTTCGCGTCGACAACCCCCACACCAAGCCGCTGCCGTTCTGGCAATGGCTGATCAGCGATGTGCGCTCAAAGCACCCCGAGGTGATTTTTCTCGCCGAGGCCTTCACCACGCCGGCGATGATGGCGCGGCTGGGCAAGGTCGGTTATTCCCAGAGCTACACCTATTTCACCTGGCGCAATACCAAGGCCGAGTTGAGCGAGTACTTCACCCAGTTGAACCAGTCGCCATGGCGCGAGTGCTACCGGCCGAACTTCTTCGTCAACACCCCGGACATCAACCCAGGCTTCCTGCATGAGTCCGGCCGCGCTGGCTTTCTGATCCGCGCCGCGCTGGCGACCATGGGCTCGGGCCTGTGGGGCATGTACTCGGGCTTTGAACTGTGCGAAGCCGCGCCGGTGCCGGGCAAAGAGGAATACCTGGACTCCGAGAAGTACGAGATCCGTGTCCGCGACTTCACCGCCCCCGGCAACATCATCGCCGAGATCGCCCAGCTCAACCGCATCCGCCGGCAAAACCCGGCGTTGCAGACACACCTGGGGTTGAAGCTCTACACCGCATGGAACGACAACATCCTGTACTTCGGCAAACGCAGTGAGGAGGGCGACAACTTCATCCTGGTCGCCATCAACCTCGACCCGTTCAATGCCCAGGAAGCGCATTTCGAATTGCCGTTGTGGGAGCTGGGCCTGCCCGATGACGCGCAGACCCAAGGTGAGGACTTGATGAACGGCCATCGCTGGACCTGGTACGGCAAGACCCAGTGGACGCGCCTTGAGCCGCAGATGCCGTTCGGGATCTGGCGCATCACCACCTCCTGAGCCTGGTGAAGATCAACATGTGGAAGGGGGCAAGCCCCCTCCCACATTGACCGAGTTCAGTTTGAAAGAATTTGAGTATTCCAGGAGTTTCCAATGGCGAAGAAACCCAAGGCTGCCAGCTTCATCAAGGACCCGCTCTGGTACAAGGACGCGGTGATCTACCAGGTTCACGTCAAGTCCTTCTTCGACTCCAACAATGACGGCATCGGTGACTTTCCCGGGCTGATCGCCAAGCTCGACTACATTGCCGACCTCGGCGTGAACACCATCTGGCTGCTGCCGTTCTACCCCTCGCCACGCCGCGATGACGGCTACGACATCGCCGAGTACCGTGGCGTGCACAGCGACTACGGCACCCTGGCCGACGCCAGGCGCTTTATCGCCGAGGCCCACAAACGTGGGTTGCGGGTGATCACCGAGCTGGTGATCAACCACACGTCCGACCAGCACCCGTGGTTCCAGCGCGCCCGCAAGGCCAAGCCCGGTTCGGCGGCGCGAGATTTTTATGTGTGGTCCGATGACGACCAGAAATACGACGGCACGCGCATCATCTTCCTCGACACCGAGAAGTCCAACTGGACCTGGGACCCGGTCGCCGGCCAGTACTTCTGGCACCGTTTCTACTCCCACCAGCCGGACCTCAACTTCGACAACCCGCAAGTGATGAAGGCCGTGCTGTCGGTGATGCGTTACTGGCTGGACATGGGCATTGACGGCCTGCGCCTGGACGCCATCCCGTACCTGATCGAGCGCGACGGCACCAATAACGAGAACCTTGCCGAAACCCACGATGTGCTCAAGCAGATCCGCGCCGAAATCGACGCCCATTACCCGGACCGCATGTTGCTGGCCGAAGCCAACCAGTGGCCCGAAGACACCCAGCTGTACTTTGGTGACAAGAAGGGCGACGACGGCGACGAATGCCACATGGCTTTCCACTTCCCGCTGATGCCGCGCATGTACATGGCGCTGGCCCAGGAAGACCGCTTTCCGATCACCGATATCTTGCGCCAGACCCCGGAAATCCCCGCCAACTGCCAGTGGGCGATCTTCTTGCGCAATCACGATGAACTGACCCTGGAAATGGTCACCGACAAAGAGCGCGACTACCTGTGGAACTACTACGCCGCTGACCGTCGCGCGCGCATCAACCTGGGCATTCGCCGACGCCTGGCACCGCTGCTGGAACGCGATCGCCGCCGCGTGGAACTGCTCAACAGCCTGCTGCTGTCGATGCCCGGCACGCCGACCCTGTATTACGGCGACGAAATCGGCATGGGCGATAACATCTACCTCGGCGACCGCGACGGTGTGCGCACGCCGATGCAGTGGTCCATCGACCGCAACGGCGGCTTCTCCCGCGCCGACCCGGCCAGCCTGGTGCTGCCGCCGATCATGGACCCGCTGTACGGCTACCAGTCGGTCAACGTCGAAACCCAGACCCAAGACCCGCACTCACTGCTCAACTGGAACCGACGCATGTTGGCGGTGCGCAAGCAATCCAAGGCGTTTGGACGGGGCAGTCTGAAAATGCTCTCGCCGAGCAATCGCAGAATCCTGGCCTACACCCGTGAATACACCGGGGAAGACGGTCGCACCGAAATCATCCTGTGCGTGGCCAACGTGTCGCGCAGTGCCCAGGCCGCCGAACTGGACCTGTCGGCCTTCGCCGGGATGGTGCCGGTGGAGATGCTCGGTGGCAACGCGTTCCCGCCCATCGGCCAGTTGAATTTCCTGCTGACCCTGGCGCCCTATGGCTTCTATTGGTTTGGATTGGCGGCGCAGAACCAGATGCCTAGCTGGCATGTGGAACCGGCTCAAAGCATCCCCGACTTCACCACCCTGGTACTTAAAAAACGCATGGAAGAATTGCTCGAAGACCCTTGCCGCACCACCCTGGAGCAGACCTCCTTGCCGGCCTGGCTGCCCAAGCGGCGCTGGTTCGCGGGCAAGGACACCGCTATCGACAACGTGCACATCGCTTACGGCGTGCGGTTTGGCGACCCGGAGCATCCGGTGTTGCTCAGTGAGATTGACGTTACCAGCGGCGGCCAGGTCAGTCGCTATCAACTGCCGTTCGGTTTCCTGAGCGAAGACCAGTTCACCAGTGCCTTGCCGCAGCAATTGGCCCTGGCCCGTGTGCGGCGCACGCGGCAGGTAGGGTTGGTCACGGATGCCTTCAGCCTGGAGCACTTTATCCGCGCCGTGATCCAGGGCCTGCAGGCCGGTACGGTGCTGAGCTCCAGCGAAGGCGACCTGCGCTTTGAAGCCACGCCCCATCTGGCGCCGTTGCAACTGACCGATGACGCCCAGGTGCGCTATTTGTCGGCCGAGCAGTCCAACAGTTCGGTGGTGGTGGGCGAGTGCCTGGTGCTCAAGCTGATCCGCAAAGTCAGCGCCGGTGTGCACCCGGAGCTGGAAATGAGCGCCTACCTGACCGCCGCCGATTACCCGAACATCTCGCCGCTGTTGGGCTCGATGATTCGCCGCGACGCCGACGGCCAGGACAATCTGCTGATGATCGCCCAGGGTTACCTGAGCAATCAGGGCGACGCCTGGAGCTGGACCCAGAACAACCTGGAACGCGCCATTCGCGACGAACTGGCGCAGGCCATCTCCGAACAGGACCAGCACTACAACGCCTTGGGCGAATTGGCGGACTTTGCCGGGCTACTCGGCCAGCGCCTGGGGGAAATGCACTTGGTGCTGGGCGCGAAGACCACCAACAAGGACTTCAAGCCCGAGGTCACTACCGCCAAGGACACCCAGGCCTGGGCCAAGGACATCGGCGCGCAGATCGAACGTGCGTTGCAGTTGCTCAAGCTGCATCAAACCCAATTGAACCCTGCGGATCAGGCGTTGGTCAGTGACTTGCTGGCGCAGAAAAAAGCTATCGGCGCCCAGGTCCAGGCGTTGGCGAAAGCCACATTGGGCGGTCTGCGCATTCGGGTCCACGGTGATTTGCACCTGGGCCAGGTGCTGGTGGTGAAGGGCGATGCCTACCTGATCGACTTTGAAGGCGAGCCAGCCAGGCCGCTGCATGAGCGGCGTGGCAAGCACAGCCCGTATAAAGATGTGAGCGGTGTGCTGCGCTCGTTTGATTACGCAGCGGCCATGGCCCTGAATGTGCAAGGGGTGGATCACTCGCCACAAGCCGATCAGGCGCGCCGGCGTGTGACCGATCGCTACCTGAATGAAGCACGCGAGGCATTTATCCAGGCTTATCAGGCAGCTACGTCTACACTGGCGCATGACTGGCAGGATGCCAAAGGCCAGGACGCCGCGCTGACATTGTTCAGCCTGGAAAAGGCCGCGTACGAAGTGGCTTACGAAGCGGAAAACCGCCCGACCTGGCTACCGGTGCCCCTGCAAGGGCTGCACGGTCTGCTCAGCGGGCTAATACCTCTATCTGACACTGCACGCGGTGGGGAGACGTCATGAATTACACGCATAAAGAACCGCTGCAGCCCAAATTGACTGCCATGCCGGCGTCCAAGGACGTCGATGCGCTGGTGCGCGCCGAGCACCACGACCCGTTCTCGATCCTCGGGCCGCACGATGACGAGCAGGGCGGGCAATTTATCCGCGCATTCCTGCCCGAAGCCCTGAGCGTCCAGGTGTTGGCGCAAGGCAGCGGCGAGCCCATCGGCAGCCTGGACGCGACCCAGGTGCCGGGCCTGTTTGTCGGGCACTTCATCACACGCCAGCGCTACCTGCTGAAAATCCAGTGGGCCGGCGGTGAACAGATCACCGAAGACCCTTACAGTTTCAGCCAATTATTGCTGGGGGAAATGGACCTGTACCTGTTTGCCGAAGGCAACCACCGTGACCTCAGCAGCTGCCTGGGCGCCCAGGTGACCAGCGTCGACGGCGTGCAGGGCGTGCGTTTTGCCGTATGGGCGCCGAATGCGCGGCGGGTGTCGGTGGTGGGCGACTTCAATATCTGGGACGGGCGCCGTCATCCGATGCGCCTGCGCCATCCTTCGGGCGTGTGGGAGTTGTTTATCCCACGTCTGCAACCGGGCGCTGCCTACAAGTACGAGATCCTCGGCGCCAACGGAATCTTGCCGCTCAAAGCCGACCCCATGGCACTGGCCACCCAACTGCCGCCGGACACGGCGTCGAAAGTTGCGCCGCCGTTGCAGGTGGACTGGCAAGACCATGCGTGGATGCAGTCGCGCAGCGAGAAGCAGAAACCCACCGCGCCGCTGTCGATCTACGAGCTGCACGTCGGTTCCTGGCAATGCGAGCTGGACGAAGCCGGCGAAGTCGCCCGCCAATATGGCTGGCGTGAACTGGCGGAACGCCTGGTCCCGTACGTGCAGCAATTGGGTTTCACCCATATCGAATTGATGCCAATCATGGAGCACCCGTTTGGCGGCTCCTGGGGTTATCAGGCCTTGTCGCAGTTCGCCCCAACTGCGCGCTTTGGTTCGCCGGAAGATTTCGCCTATTTCGTCAACGCCTTGCACCAGGCCGATATCGGCGTGATTCTGGACTGGGTACCGGCGCATTTCCCCACCGATACCCACGGCCTCGCCCAGTTCGACGGCACCGCGCTGTATGAATATGCCAACCCGCTGGAAGGCTTCCACCAGGACTGGGACACGCTGATCTACAACCTGGGCCGCACCGAGGTGCACGGCTTTATGCTGGCCTCGGCCCTGCACTGGCTCAAGCATTTCCATATCGACGGCCTGCGTGTGGATGCGGTGGCGTCGATGCTGTACCGCGACTATTCGCGCAAGGCCGGCGAATGGGTGCCCAACCGCCACGGCGGCCGCGAGAACCTGGAAGCCATCGACTTCCTGCGTCACCTCAATGACGTGGTGGCCCTGGAAGCCCCCGGCGCCCTGGTGATCGCCGAGGAATCCACCGCCTGGCCCGGCGTAAGCCAGCCCACCCAACAGGGCGGCCTGGGGTTCAACTACAAATGGAACATGGGCTGGATGCACGACTCGCTGCATTACATCCAGCAAGACCCGGTCTACCGCGCCCATCACCACAACGAGCTGAGCTTCGGCCTGGTGTATGCCTGGTCCGAGCGTTTCATCCTGCCGATTTCCCATGATGAAGTGGTACACGGCAAGCATTCGTTGATCGACAAGATGCCCGGCGACCGCTGGCAGAAGTTTGCCAACCTGCGTGCCTACCTGGCGTTCATGTGGATGCATCCCGGCAAGAAACTGTTGTTCATGGGCTGCGAGTTCGGCCAGTGGCGCGAGTGGAACCACGACCAGCAACTGGACTGGTACCTCTTGCAGTACGCAGAGCACAAAGGCGTGCAGAAGCTGGTCGGTGACTTGAACCGTCTGTACCGCGAAGAGCCAGCCCTGCACGAACAGGACGATGCGCCACAAGGCTTCCAATGGCTGATTGGCGATGACGCGATCAACAGCGTCTACGCCTGGCTGCGCTGGAGCAAGGACGGTAAGCCCGTCCTGGTGGTGGCTAACTTCACCCCGGTGCCCCGCAAGGCCTATGCCGTCGGCGTGCCGTTTGCCGGACGCTGGAGCGAAGTGATCAACAGTGATGCGGACATGTATGCCGGTTCCAATTTCGGCAACGGCGGCGAAGTCTTTACTCAGGATGAGCCGCGCCATGGTCAACCGGTGTCACTGTCGCTGAATTTACCGCCGTTGGGCGTGCTGATTCTGCGGCCTGAAGGGGCTTGACCGCTCTGCTGTGCGGGATTCAGTTGTCCGCGGTGCTGGCAGGGTGCCACAATGGCGCCTTTGTCGCGGCAGTCGAATCAGGCGAATTTCATGAATGGCCTTGGGCGTGAGCAGGACCAGGATTGCTTTATAGAGCAGCAGGTGCGGACCGACCGTCTGCACCAGCTGTTCCGGCAGTCATTTGCCGCCATCTTCGGCAGTTACCTGGCGGCGGTCATGCTCTGCTGGCTGTGTTGGGAACGCTTCGATCGCGATGTCATGCTGGTGTGGCTGGCGGTGCTTTCGGTGTCGTCGCTGCTGCGGGTCAAGATGTTCATGGACTGGTTTCGCTGCCCCAACAGTGAGCGCACGCCGGATCGTTGGGAGCGCCGCTACTGGGTTACGTTGATGCTGTCCGCCGGCGTCTGGGGCATCGGTGCGTTGGCGGTGATGCCGCCGGATGACCGGCTGTCCCAGGCACTGGTCATGTTGTTCACCGTGGGCATGTCGGTCAGCGCGGTGTCGTGTTATTCGGCCTATCGCTACATGACGCTGGTGTCCATCGGCCTGGTGTTGCTGCCTTGCACTGTGTGGCTGCTGTTCCAGCCGTCGTCCATGCAGGTGGGGGTCGCCATCGCGGTGCTGGTGTTCGCCACCTTTGTCGCCAGCGCCACGCGTAAATTGTCCGATGCGCTGGAGAAGGCGTTTCGCCTGACCCGGCAAATGGAACGCGCCCACAGCATTTCCGCCCGCGCCGCACAAACCGACGAACTGACCGGGCTGATGAACCGCCGTGCGTTTTTCGAACATGCCCACCTGCTCTACGCGCAGTGCCGACACAACCAGCAGCCGCTGTGCGCGCTGATGATGGACATGGACCACTTCAAGCACATCAATGACACCTACGGCCACCAGGCCGGCGATCAGGTGTTGCGCCAGATTGGCGGCGTGATCAGTGCCTCATTCCGTAAATCTGATGTGTATGGCCGCCTGGGCGGCGAGGAGTTCGCGGTGTTGCTGCCCAATACCTCGCTGGAAGCCGCGCAGGCCATTGCCGAGCAGTTGGTCGAGTCGATTTCCGGGCTGGCGGTCGAGCCGGTCAAGGGGCTTTCGGCAAGCCTGGGCGTGGCGTCGACCCAAGCCCAGGATGAGGACCTGCATGGCCTGATGAACACCGCCGACAAAGCGCTGTACCGGGCCAAGGCGCTGGGCCGCAATCAGGTGGCCGTGGCGCAGTAGGGTGGCGTTCAGTCCTTGAGCATCGCCTTGACCAGCACCCGCGACACCTGCTCGGCCGAGTAAGGCTTGGGCAGGAATTCGAAGCCTTCGTAGCCGCAGTCTGCCAACTCGTCGCTGTAGCCCGAGGTCAACACCACTGGCAGGTCTGCCCGGCGCTGGCGCAGCAATTTGGCCATGACGACGCCCGTGATACCGGGCATGACCACGTCGGAGAAAATCACATCGAAGGCCATTGCATCCTGGCCGGCCAAGGTCAGGGCTTGCTCGGCATCGGTCGCCCAGGTGGTCTGGTAGCCCAGGTCTTGAAGGATCTGGCTGGCAAAGCGCCCGACTTCCAGGTTGTCCTCCACGATCAGCACCCGGCACTCGGTGGTGTCGTGGGGCGCGGCGAGCGTTTCCTGAGGGCTGGGCGGTTGCGATGCCTGGGCTTCGACCTGGGGCAGGTACAGGGTGAATACGCTGCCTTGGCCGGGCGTGCTGGACACATCGATATTGCCCCCCGACTGCTTGGCAAACCCGAAGACCTGGGACAGGCCCAGGCCAGTGCCCTTGCCGACTGCCTTGGTGGTGAAGAACGGTTCGAAAATCCGCTCCACGGCGTCGGCCTCGATACCCGGCCCGGTATCGGCGATGGCGATGGCGATGTAGGGCTGGCGTGATCCCGCGTCGCCACGGATGCGTGGCAGCGCCTGTCGGCCGGCGACCCGCAGGCTCAGCGTGCCCTGGCCGCCCATGGCGTCCCGTGCATTGAGGGCGATGTTGATCAGGGAGGTTTCGAATTGGCTGGCGTCGATACGTGCGAAACAGGCCAAGGGCGGCAACTCGACCTGCACCTGAATGCGTGCGCCGGTGACGCTTTCGAGCATCTCGCCAATGTTCTGGACCCGCTGGCCCACGTCGAAGACTTCCGGGTTGAGCGGTTGGCGGCGGGCAAAGGCGAGCAACTGGCTGGTCAGCTTGCTGGCGCGCTCCACGGTATCCGACACCGCGCCCATGTAGCGCTGGCGCCGTTCTTCCGACAGGCCTGGCTGCCGCAGGAAATCCACCGACGAGCGAATGATCGTCAGCAGGTTGTTGAAGTCATGGGCGACGCCGCCGGTCAATTGGCCGATGGCTTCGAGTTTCTGGGATTGGCGCAGCGCAGCTTCGGCCTGGGCCAGCGCCTGGGTGCGTTCTTCCACCCGTTGTTCCAGGTAGGTGTTCAACTCTGCATACGCTGCCAGGCCTTCACGCACATCGGCATCAGCGCGCACGCGCTCGATGTGCGCCCAGGAACGTTCGGTGACTTCGCGCAGCAAGGCCAGGTCGTAGGGTGACCAGGCCCGTGCGGATTTATCGTGGACGGCCATCAAGGCAGTCAGGCGGCCGTTCTTGATCAGCGGCATGCAGATGGTGGCGGTTACCCCCAGCGCCTGGAAGGCGGCAGATTCTTCTGGCGGCAGCTCGCGCAGGTTGTCGTAGATCACCAGGGGCTCGCCGCCCCGCAGGCAGTTGACGGCCTTCTCGCCGAACCCCGCCAGGCTGTAGCGGCCGATGATGCTCGGCGAGCCGGGCGCGGTCCAATTGTCGCGGATGGTAAAGCCGTCTTCATCGGCGTCCATGTCGGCGTAGGCGCAATTGCTCACTTGCAGGTGTTCGGCGAGCAACTGTGTGGTGTGGGTCAGGATGGCTTGGGCATCAGTCGCATTGACCACCGCATGGCCGATGGCATCCAGCACCGCCAGGCGCCGGGCGAGAAATACCGTGGGCGTGGTTTCGGTCACGGTGTCGAGCAGGCCGACCACGCGGCCCTGGGAGTCGCGGATCGGGCTGTAGCAGAAGGTGAAATACGCCTGTTCGCGCGCCTGGCCGCGTTCGATCACCAACGGGAAATTTTCAATATAAGTCGCGTGCCCCTGGAACGCCGCGTCGGCGATGGGGCTGATGTCGGACCACGCCTCGCGCCAGATGTCACTGAACGGGCGGCCCAAGGCATAGGGCTTATTGCCCAGGATCGGAACGAACGCGTCGTTGTAGATCGTGATGAGATGCGGGCCCCAGACAATGGCCTGGGGAAAGCTCGACGCGAAACACAGCGCAACGGTGGTTTTCAAAACGTCCGGCCATTGCTCCAAGGGACCGAGCGGCGTGTTGGCCCAATCATGCTGACGTACCCGTTCAGCCATGTCGCTGCTGCTTTGCAGCCAATTCATCATTGGGGAAACACCTTGTAATCCAGAGTCTTCAGCGCGCCTTTCAGTGTGTGGCGCAAAGCTACAGACCCGCTTGGACGCTGCCAGTTCAGCATAATTATCCAATAGATGGCAATTTGATGCTCTATTCATTTGAGTAGAGTTGAGCCGCTGGGGTTGGGCAATTGCCCACCCCTTATTGCGTGCCGAACAAACCGGTCCAGTAGATGCCCGCATCACTCTTCGGGTCCATGGCGTAGGCCGCGCCCAGTTCGCGAAATTGCGGGTTCATCAGGTTGGCACAATGGCCGGGGCTGGCGAGCCAGCCGTCGACCACCTTGCGCGGGGTATCGAGGCCGGCGGCGATGTTTTCGCCGATGTTCTTCGCGATGTACCCGGCCAGTTCGGCGCGATCGCCCGGCGTGCGGCCGTCGTGGTCCAGATGGTCGAAGAAATTGCCGTTGGCCATGTTACGTGTGTGGCTGTTGGCGGCGCTGGCGAGGGTGTCATTCCACGACAGCGGGGTGGTCGCGGTAAACGCCTGGGTGCCGCATTGGCGCGGCTGAGTACGGGCGGCGTTGATCAGGTCGAGCAGTTTGCGGCCTTCGGTCTGCCAATCCCCCAGGCCGCTGGACAGCAAGGGGCGGGCCAGCACGATGCGCCAGTCCTGGCCGCTGTTGCTCACGCCGATGTCGATAAATTGCGGGTCCAGGACCACCCGGCAGAAACTCTCGCGCACCGCCTTCATGGCAGCCTGGGCATCCTTGGGACCGGACAGGCTGATGGCCTGCACATTCACCATCGGGTACGCGGCCCGGGCCAGCGCCTGCTGCAGGTCGCCGACGTTAGTGGCCGGCAGCACCAGCCGGGTGTCGCTGGCCAGCGGTGGCAGTTCCTGAGAACCCTGGTCGCCGCAGCGCTGGACCTGGCTGCGGTACTCGTTGATCTGTTGCACCAGCTGACTTTCTTCATTCGCCATCGCGCTGGCGCAGAACACCGAACTGGCGGCCAGCGTCGTAAGACCCATCATCAATGACAGAACGCGCATGGACGTTACCCTTGAGCTTGAAAGCGCCCATGATGCGCGATGTAACCCGGTCTGGCGCAACGCCTTTTTTGTTTTTTTGCCTCAACGGAGGTTATGAAGGCCATTCACGGCGCGGTTGCGGCCCCATGCCA
The DNA here is from genome assembly GCF_056688935.1 of Pseudomonas arvensis. Lineage (NCBI taxonomy): Bacteria > Pseudomonadati > Pseudomonadota > Gammaproteobacteria > Pseudomonadales > Pseudomonadaceae > Pseudomonas > Pseudomonas arvensis. The sequence goes on from NZ_CP162038.1 coordinate 2,724,754, forward strand.
TCACGGCGGCAAGAAGGATCAGACCGGACGCTGCGCCGAAGGTAGCGTGCAGGCCATTTGCCACGGACTGCGCGGTGGCGTGGGTCACATCCGGGGTTGCCCACGCGAACACCGCGCCGAGTGCCGAAGCACCGACAATCAGGCCGAGGTTGCGCGACAGGTTCAACAGGCCCGAGACAGTACCGCGCCGCGTCGCCTCGACATCGCGCATCACCGCAGTCGTGTTCGCCGCCTGGAACAGGCTGTAGCCCGCAGTCAACACAATCAGCGCGCCCAGGTAGCTGAGCAACCCTGAAGCCACCGTCAGCCACAGCGCGCCGCACAGCAGAATGCCGAGCCCGCCGCAGGTCATGCGTTGGCTGCCCAGGCGGTCGGTCAGGCGTCCCGCCGGTATGCCGGTGACAGCCGCGACGCATGGCCCGACGGCCATGGTCAGGCCCATCCAGGCGGGGTCAAGCCCCAAGCCACGAGACAGGTAAAACGGCCCGACGACGAAAGTGGCCATGATGACCGCCGCCACCAGCGCACTCATCGCCAGGCCTGTGCGCAATGGCGGATCCTTTAATAGCGCCCAGAACCGGTGGCCGCTGGAGGCTGGCGCAGGGTGTCGATCCACCGGCAGAAAGCGCCAGGCAAGGGCAGCCGCCAGCAGTCCGAGCGGGACGCCCACCAGAAACAATGCCCGCCAGCCCAACAGGCTTAGCAGCACTCCGCCGACGCTGGGGCCCATGGCGGTGCCCACGGCCGACATCGTGCCGAGCAAACCCATCACCCGGCCGGTGCGTTCCTTGGTCACGGTATCGCCGACCATGCCCAGGGCCATGGCCATCATGACCGCCGCGCCAAGCCCTTGCAGGATGCGTGCAGCAATCAGCATGTCAAGAGTGGCCGCCGCGCCGCACAGCCCGCAGGCCAGGCTGAACAGCAGCAAGCCGCCGAGCAGCAGCCGACGCCGTCCCAGGCGATCACCCAGGCGGCCGGCGCTGACAATCACCGCCGTGATCGCCAGCAGATACGCCAGCACCACCCACTGCACGGCGTGAAACGACGCGTCGAACGCCTGCGCCAGGCTGGGCAGGCCGACATTGGCGATGCTGGTGCCCAGTGACGCCAGCAGCATGGACAGCGACAGGCTGATGAGGCTGCCGCGTGGGGAAGGGGACATGGGCAATTCCTTGAGTGAAAGCAACTGTCACAACTCTACGGCGTCGCCTAATATGGCGGAAGACGCAGGGTATGCAGCAAATGCCTGCACCCAACGCCTGATGAGGAGCGCTGATGCCTGATCTGAATCTGCTGGTCACCCTGGATGTGCTGCTCGCCGAAGGCAGCGTTGCGGGCGCGGCCAAGCGCCTGGGGCTGAGCCCTTCGGCCATGAGTCGCGCCTTGGCACGCCTGCGTGAAACCACTGGCGACCCGCTGCTGGTGCGCGCCGGTCGCGGCCTGGTGCCCACGCCCCGCGCCGTGGCGTTGCGCGAACAGGTCAGCCGCCTGGTGCAGGACGCCCAGACGGTGCTGCGCCCCGCGCAGGCTGTGGACATGGCCGTGGTGGCGCGCACGTTCACCTTGCGCACCAGCGAAGAATTCGTCGAAAGCTTTGGTCCGGCGCTCCTGGCGCGTATCGCCCGAGAGGCCCCCGGCGTGCGCCTGCGTTTCGTCAACAAGACCGACAAAGACAGCACGCTGCTGCGCGACGGTAGCGTCGATCTGGAAACCGGCGTGGTCGACCCCACCGCCAGCCCCGAGGTGCTGACCCAGGCGCTGTTCCGCGACCGCCTGGTTGGCGTGGTGCGCAGCGGTCATCCCTTGAGCCAGGGCGATATCAGCGCTGCGCGGTTTGCCGAGGGCGAGCACGTCTACGTCTCGCGGCGCGGGCAAGCGCGGGGGCAGATCGACGATGCGCTTGAAAGCCTGGGCTTTACGCGGCAGATCACCAGCATCGTCGCCGGGTTCTCCACGGCCATTGCCCTGGCGCGCGACACTGACCTGATCGCCAGCGTGCCGCAGCGCTACGTCGCCAACCGTCGCGACGTGTTCTGTTTTGCCCTGCCGCTGAGGTTGCCGACCTTTACCGTGGCGATGCTCTGGCACCCACGGCTGGACGCCGACCTGGCTCACCGCTGGCTGCGCGGGTGTCTACGCGAGGTGTGCGGGCAATAAACCGTGCGCAACAGGTACAATCGCCGCTGCCTAGACGCGAAACCCCAGGAATTTGCATGTTCAGCCTTACCCGTTACACCTCGCCATGCCCCGAGCCCATCAATGGCCAGATCCTGCAGATGGTGGTGGACAACCTCACCGACATCAGCAGCATTGCGCTGCCGCCGAGCAACCTGCTGTACAACATCTACCAGTACGCGATTGGCTTTGAGGTGCACCTGTACCTGGAGGCGCTGAATGGCGAGAAGGGCATTGCCGTCGAACTGATCGTCGCCACCGATGCCCAGGACGCGCAGAAGGTCATCGGCTTTTTACTGTGCCTGCCGGTGAAGGATGATCCCGACGCCTGTGGTGTTGCCTTTATGGCGGTGCAAGCCGGCATGCGCCGCCAGGGTGTGGCGCGGGGCATGATGCAGGATGTGCTGACACGCTATCCCCATGCGGAGCTGGGGTGTGCGGTGGAAAAGGTGCCGGTGTTCGAGGCCCTGGGCTTGCAGGTGCGCGGCGCACGCGGCACCCAGGTGCTGATGAACACGCGGGACTACGGCACCGATGGCTTGATGGGCGTGCTGGATGTGGCCGCGATCTACAACTCCCTGGAAGTGCGGCAGATCCACACGTATTTGCTGCAAAAACACGGCAAGCGCGCAATGGTCGACGCGGAGAAGCAGCGGGATCGGCATCTGGACCAATTGACGCGCAAAGCCCGGTTGTTCGTGCAAGCGCGTGACTGAAACGCCCATCAGCCCCCGGCGATCAGAAGCGATCCAGTCGATACAGCCCAGGCGCCGGTAAACCTGTTTGCTCGGGCGTTTGCGACACCCGTTGACCGACCATCTGCGCTGTCACCGCCGCCTGGGTCAAACCCAGATGCTGGTGCCCGAACGCGAGCAGCACTTTGCCGTCGCACACTCGGTCAATGATCGGCAGTGAATCCGGCAGTGACGGTCGAAACCCCATCCATGGCGTGGCGTCCTGTGCATTCAGCTCATCGCGGAACAACCCCTTGCTCAACCGATGCAGTTGCCAGGCGCGTTGCATGTTGGCCGGGCGTTCGAGCCCGGCGAATTCCACGGTGCCGGCCAGGCGCAGGCCGCCTGCCATGGGCGTCATGATGAATTTGCGTTCCAGCGAGGTCACGGCGAACGGCAGGCGTTGCTGCTCGTGAGGCAGCATCAGGTGATAACCACGCTCGGTATCCAATGGGACTTTTTTGCCGGTCAGCGCGGTGGTGAGCGCGGCTGAATGGGCACCGCAGGCAATCAGGACCTGGCCCGCGCAGAACGCGCCTTGATCGGTGACCAGCTCGACGCCATCGTCGACAACCCGCGCATCCAGCATCTGGCGCTTGAGGAACTGCACCCCGCTGGCCCTGGCGGCATCCACCAATTCACAAAGAACCTCGTACGGGTCGAGAAAGTGCCCGGTACCCGGAAAAAACAACCCGCCCTGGACCTGCTCGCTCAATTGCGGGGCAGCCTTGCGGATGGCCTCCGCCGACCAGAACGCCACCGGCACGTGTTGCTGCTGCATGCGCCGGTGCAGGCGATCGAGCGCCTCACGCGATTGCGCCCGCTCATACACCAGCAGCGAGCCATCCTCGCGCAACAGCCCAGGCCGATCGATGCTGGCCAGCAAACGCTGCCAGGCGCCCAGGCTGCGCTCATTCAATGCACGAATGCCGGCCACGGTTCTCTGATGACGGGTGGGTCGCAGGTTCAGCAACAGCCGGACAAACCAGGGCAGGGCGCGGGGCAGGTATTTCCAGTCCAGGCGCAGCGGCCCCATGGGATCCATCAGCATCCCAGGCAAGCGCTTGAGGATCGACAGATCGGCGATGGGGAACACCTGTTCGGTCGCCAGGTGCCCGGCGTTGCCATAAGACGCACCCATGCCAGGTTCCTGGCCGTCGAGCACCACCACGCGCCGCCCTTGGCGCGCCAGTTGCAGGGCACAGGTGACGCCGATAATGCCGGCGCCGACCACCACGAAATCTTCAGCCATGGCTTATGCCTCTCTCTGGCCATCGAGTAGGCCGCCGTGAACAGCCCTGCGGCGCGCAAACATCAGGCGACGTTCTGTTCTGCCGACCAATTGGCGTACCACTGGCGGAACAGCGCGTACTGATTTTCCGCGTAGCGGCGCTGGGCGTCACTGAGCACGTCGGTTTCGTTGAAGTGCAGGGCGTAGCCCTTGTCGCCGTTGAGCACCATCAGGTGCTTGTAATACAGCACCAGGTCGCAGCCTTCATCGAAGGATGACAGCACCGCCAATGCGGCCTCCAACTCACGGGCCAGGCGCCGCGCCTTGGCATCGCCCTTGGCCGCCTGTGTGCTCAGGGCCACCAGTTGCAGCACTTCCCGTGGCAAGGCATTGCCGATACCGGTGATGGCGCCCGTGGCGTTGCAGTTGACGAAACCGTGCACCACCTGGGTGTCGACGCCGACCATCAACGTCACGCTGTCGTCCTGGGACGTGATGTGTTCGGCGGCGTAGCGCAGGTCGGCGCCGCCGCCGAATTCCTTGAAGCCGATCAGGTTCGGGTGCTCGCGGCGCAGTTCAAAAAACAGCTCGGCGCGGGTGGCGAAGCCGTAGTACGGGCTGTTGTAGATCACTGCCGGCAGGTCCGGCGCGGCCTTGAGAATCGCCGAGAAGTGAGCCTTTTGCGCAGTGGCAGACGCGCCACGGGACAGTACGCGGGGAATCACCATCAAGCCATGGGCGCCGACCTTGGCCGCATGGGCGGCATGGGCCACCGCTTCACGGCTGTTCACCGCGCCAGTGCCGACAATGGTCGGCACGCCGGCCGCCACCAGGCGCGCCACGCCTTCCTGGCGTTCGGCCTCGCTGAGCAGCGGCCAGTCGCCCATGGAACCGCAATACACCACCGCGCTCATGCCGGCCCCGATCAACTCGCGGCCTTTGGCGACCAGTGCGTCGAAGTCCGGCGTGCGCGCGGCCGTGCACGGGGTCATCAGCGCCGGGATGCAACCGGTGAAAATGTTGTCGCTCATGGTGCTCACTCCGTTCATTCAAATAGAGGGGGCTCCGATGCCCCAGGCGAAAGGGTCCTGCTCGTCGATCAGCAACGTGCTGTCGGCGGTCATGTAGGCGCGGCCGGTGATGAAAGGGATGACACGTTCGCCGTCCCATTCATAACGGCCTTCGAATTGGCTGCCGGTGATGCTGGCCTGTACCCAGGTTGCCCCGGCGGCGAGCTTGCCGTCGGCGGCCAGGCACGCCAGTTTGGCGCTGGTGCCGGTGCCGCACGGGGAGCGGTCGTAGGCCTTGCCGGGGCACATCACGAAGTTGCGGCTGTCGGCGTGGGCGTCGTCGGCAAACAGTTCGATATGGTCGATCAGTTCGCCGTCTGCACCGCCGATGCCCTGGTCCTCCAAGGCCTTGAGCATTGCCCAGGTGTAATCGGTGAGCGCGTCGACGTTGTGCATCTCCAGCGCCATGCCGTGCTCGGACACCAGGAAGAACCAGTTGCCGCCCCAGGCGATATCGCCGTGCACCACGCCATGCCCTGGCACCGCCACTGCCACGTGCTGGCGATAGCGATAGGCGGGCACGTTGCGCAGGGTCACGGCGCCGTCGTCATGCAAGGTGGCGGTTACCGGGCCCACCGGCGTGTCGATGCGGTGCACGCCCGGCTGGATACGCCCCAGGTGGTGCAAGGACGCGACCAGCCCGAGCGTGCCGTGGCCACACATGCCCAGGTAACCGGCGTTGTTGAAGAAGATCACCCCGCAGGTAGCCCCTGGCGTGACCGGTTCGCAGTACAGCGCACCGACCAGCACATCGTTGCCACGGGGTTCCAGCAGGCAAGCGCGGCGCCATGGGTCGTGTTCGCTGCGCAGGTTGTGCAACTGGTCGGCAATGCTCGCACCCTTGAGCGCGGGAAAACCGGTCATCACCAGGCGCGTCGGTTCGCCGCCGGTGTGGGAGTCGATCACATGCAGTCGCTTCATCGCGTTGCCTTCTGGTGGGTGATTGGATCGGCAGGCAGTGGCGTTATCGTGAACGCGCAGGTGGCGCGGCGATTGATGTTTTTTGCCGACATCGATGACGAATTCAGCACAGTTTTCCTCCCTCGACAGCACTCGGGGCATCGGGCAATCTGCTATGCGTCGAGGGATCAGCAGGGGGAATACCGTCATGATGCACAGCGCGTTTGCGACCCTTTGCCAAGGCGGCGGTGCGAATCGCCCCCATGACATCGAGCAGTTGGTGGCCGGCGTAGCGCAGTTGCTGCCGATGCTGGATGTGATCCCCAATGCGGCCCTCTTCATCAAGGACCTGGACGCCCGTTACGTGCTTGCCAACCGCACGTTGGTGCAGCGCTGCGGCCTCAAGCATCTGCAACCGTTGCTGGGCAAGACCAGCGCCGAAGTCTTCCCGGCACCATTGGGGCCGGGCTACACCGAGCAGGATCGGCGTGTGCTGGAGCAGGGGTTTGTGCTTGAGGACCAACTCGAACTGCACCTCTACGGCAGCCGTGAACCCGGTTGGTGCCTGACCCACAAATGGCCGTTGTACAACCATGAAGACCGCATCATCGGCCTGGCCGGCATCTCGGTGGACCTGCAATCGGCCAGCCAGACTCACCCGGCCTACCAGCGCCTGGCCGCTGTGGACGAGCACATCCGCATGCACTTCAACCGCCGCGTCAGCCTCAGCGAACTGACACGCATCGCTGGAATCTCCGTGGCGCAGCTGGAGCGCTACTGCAAGCGCGTGTTCCACCTCACACCCCGGCAGATGATCCAAAAGGTGCGGCTGGAACATGCCCATCGCCTCTTGCACGGCGACCTGCCGATCACCGAAGTGGCCTTGCAGTGTGGTTATACCGATCACAGTGCGTTTACCCGGCAGTTCAAGGCTTCGACCGGGTTTACGCCACGCCAGTATCGTCAAGCCACGGAGGGAATGGCGTAACGACGGCCATCGCAATGCAACGAATGGGCTGCGTCCCCCTCATATGTCTACGAGTAACGTTTTACGACGACAGGTACCGAGCTTATGACCGCGGCTGAAAACAACCATGTGAACTGGCTGGTAGAACAATCGATGCTGCATGCCGCCCGCCAGCGCGCCAAGCTCTATTCCGGGCAAGGCCGGTTGTGGCAACAGCCCTTTGCACAGACACGACCGCGCGATGCCACGGCCCTTTCGTCGGTGTGGTTCACCGCGTACCCCGCGTCGATCGTGACCCGCGAGGGCGGTACGGTGCTGGAGGCGCTGGGGGATGAAACCCTGTGGCATACCTTGTCGAAGATCGGCATCCAGGGCATTCACAACGGCCCGCTGAAAAAGTCCGGCGGCCTTAGCGGCACGCGGCACACGCCGACCATCGATGGCAACTTCGACCGCATCAGCTTCGAGATCGACCCGCAGTTGGGCACCGAGGCCCAGTTGCAGGCGTTGACGCGCATGGCAGCGGCGCACAACGCAGTGATCATTGACGATGTGATCCCGTCCCACACCGGCAAGGGTGCGGATTTCCGCCTGGCCGAGATGGCCTACGAGGATTACCCCGGCCTCTATCACATGGTGGAAATTCGTGAGGAAGACTGGCCGTTGCTGCCCGACGTGGCCGAGGGCCGTGATGCGCAGAACCTCAGCCCCTTGCAGGTGGACGCCCTGCGCGACAAGCACTACATCGTCGGTCAGTTGCAGCGGGTGATCTTCTTCGAACCTGGCGTCAAGGAAACCGACTGGAGCACCACCGCCGAAGTCATCGGCGTGGATGGCAAGCCGCGCCGTTGGGTGTACTTGCACTACTTCAAGGAAGGCCAGCCGTCGCTCAACTGGCTGGACCCGACCTTCGCCGCTCAGCAAATGATCATTGGCGACGCCCTGCACGCCATCGACGTGATGGGCGCCAAGATCCTGCGCCTGGACGCCAACGGCTTCCTCGGTGTGGAGCGCAAGCTCGATGGTACGGCCTGGTCCGAAAGCCATCCGCTGTCAATCACCGGCAACCAACTGCTCGGCGGGGCGATTCGCAAGGCGGGCGGGTTCAGCTTTCAGGAACTGAACCTCACCGTCGACGATATTGCTTCCATGTCCCACGGCGGCGCCGACCTCTCCTATGACTTCATCACCCGGCCTGCGTACCAGCATGCGCTGCTGATGGGCGATGCGGAGTTTCTGCGCCTGATGCTGCGCGAGATGCACCGCCAGGGCATCGACCCCGGCTCGTTGATCCATGCCTTGCAAAATCACGACGAGTTGACGCTGGAACTGGTGCACTTCTGGACCCTGCATGCCCACGACAGCTTCCTCTACCAGGGCCAGACCTTTCCCGGCAACATCCTGCGCGAGCACATCCGTGAACAGATGTACGAGCGCCTGACGGGCGAGCATGCGCCGTATAACCTCAAGTTCGTCACCAATGGCGTGTCCTGCACCACGGCCAGCATTATCACGGCGGCGCTGGGTATCCGTGACCTGGAGGCGATCACGCCGGCGGATATCCAACAGATCCGCCAGATCCATTTGCTGCTGGTGATGTACAACGCCATGCAGCCTGGAGTATTTGCCTTGTCCGGCTGGGACCTGGTGGGGGCGCTGCCGTTGGCGGCTGACGACGTTGCGCACTTGATGCAGGACGGCGACACCCGCTGGATTCATCGCGGGGCTTACGATCTGGTGGACCTGAACCCCGATGCCGAACTCTCCGCCGGCCAGATGCCGCGCTCGAAAAGCCTGTATGGCAGCCTGAACAGCCAACTGCTGGACCCCGAGTCATTTGCCTCGCAACTGCAAAAAATCCTGGCCGTGCGCCGCGCCTACGACATCGCCGCCAGCCGCCAGATCCTGGTGCCGGACGTGGAAAACCCCGCGCTGCTGATCATGGTTCACGACTTGCCGGCCGGGAAGGGCACGCAAATCACTGCGCTGAACTTCGGCCCTACGCCGATCACGGAAACCCTGCACCTGCCGGATATCGCCGCGGGGATGGTGGTGGACATCATCAATGAACGGGTTGAGGGCGACCTGACAGCGGAGGGTGAATTCACCATTACCCTGGATGCTTATGAAGGGTTGGCACTGCGGGTCGTGAGCAGCTCACCGATATAACGGTGGCCAGATCCAAAGCCACAGCGTGCTACAAACCCAGTTCAGACAACCCCGGATGGTCATCCGGGCGTCGGCCCTGCGGCCAGTGGAACAGGCGTTCGCTTTGCTGGATCGGCTTGTCGTTGATGCAGGCAAAACGGTTGGTCATCAGGCCGTTTTCGTCGAATTCCCAATTCTCGTTGCCGTATGAGCGGTACCAGTTGCCGGAGTCGTCATGCCATTCATAGGCGTAGCGTACGGCGATGCGGTTGTCGGTGAAGGCCCACAGTTCCTTGATCAGGCGGTAATCCAGTTCCTTGGCCCATTTGCGGGTGAGAAAACCTTTGGCTTCTTCGCGGTTATGGACGAATTCGGCGCGATTACGCCACTGGGTGTCCAGGGTGTAGGCCAGGGACACCCGTTGTGGGTCGCGGGAGTTCCAGCCGTCTTCGGCCAGGCGGACTTTTTCGATGGCCGATTCGCGGGTGAATGGCGGCAGCGGCGGGCGTGTTTCTGGGGTGGATGACATTTCAGCGCTCCTGTTTCAGATAAAGTTGCTCGGCCAGTGCATTCAAAGCGCCAATAATGTTCGCGCCATGCCTTGCGCATTATCCGCAGCGGTTGAATCGCCCATGACCAGGGCAACGGTAATGGCACCATCGATCAGGATCAGCAGTTGTGCGGCCTGCCGTTCGGGGTCGGGGGTGCCGTGGGCTTGGCACAGTTCGAGTGCGTACTCGAACAGTTTCTGCTTATGCGCTTTGGCCAGCTGGCGCACGGGGTTGTGCGGGTCGCCGGTTTCGCCGCTGGTGTTAATGAAGGCGCAGCCGCGAAAATCCGCCGAGCCAAACCAAGTTCTGAGTGCGTCGAACAGCGCGAGCAGGCGTTCGCCGCTGCCGTCGATGCGTTCCACTTCGCCCCGCAACCAGTGCATCCAGCGCTCGTCGCGGCGTTGCAGCGCAGCGATGACCAACTCGTCCTTATTGGCGAAGTAGCGGTAAATACTCTTGCGCGAGACACCGGCGGTTTTCACCAGGAAGTCCATGCCGGTGGCGGCGATGCCGTGGCGATAGATCAGTTTCTCGGTGACGTCGAGGATAATGTCGCGGGTTTCATTGCCAGTCATGTCGTTCATGCGAGAGACAGTAGAACGATCGTTCTTCATGGTCAATTAACTTTTTCCATGCCAGGCGACGAGACCTGAGCAACCCCATGGTGTAAGCTCGGGGCCTCTTCGGATTCGACCCATTGCGAGCCCTATGCCGTCGTTCTTCAAACGCTCCCTGTTGCCCAAGCTGCGTGGTTTCCCCCTCACTCCCGACGCGCTCGACGTGTTGTCCGGTGCCGATGCGTATCGCCGCTGCCTGCTGGAAAAAATCTCCCAGGCCACTCGGCGTATCTACATCGTGGCGCTGTACCTGCAACAGGACGAAGCGGGGCAGGAGATCTACGATGCCCTGCACGCCGCCAAGGTTGCACGGCCGGAATTGGACATCGTGGTGGTGGTCGACTGGCTGCGTGCCCAGCGCGGGTTGATCGGCGCGGGCAAACAGCCGGGCAACAGCGCCTGGTACCAGGCCATGACACACAGCCATGCCAGTGAAGTGCCGGTGTACGGCGTACCGGTGCAAACCCGCGAGCTGTTTGGCGTGCTGCACCTCAAGGGTTTTGTTATCGATGACAGCGTGCTGTACAGCGGTGCCAGCCTGAACAACGTGTACCTGCACAAGTTCGACAAGTACCGGTTTGACCGTTACCACCTGATTCACAGCAAACCCCTGGCCGATTCGATGCAGCACCTGGTGGAACACGGCCTGGTCGCCTCCAAGGCGGTGCACCGCCTCGACCTGCCGAACCCGCCCACCACCCGCAGCCTGCGCAACGATATCGGCGACCTGCGCAGCCGCCTCAAGCACGCGGTGTACGACACCACGGCCGGGCAGTTGCCCAATGGCCACCTGTCGGTCAGCCCGTTGCTCGGCGTCGGCAAGAACAACCCGCTGAGCCGGGTGATCCTGGAGCTGATCGCCAGCGCCCAGCAGCAACTGACCATCTGCACGCCGTATTTCAACCTGCCGCTGCCGGTGACCCGCGAGATCAACCGTGCCCTGGCGCGTGGCGTGAAGATCGACATCATCGTCGGCGACAAGACCGCCAACGACTTCTATATCCCGCCCAGCGAACCGTTCAAGGTCATCGCGGCGCTGCCTTACCTGTATGAAATCAGCCTGCGCCGCTTTGCCAAGCGCCATCAGCCGATGATCGACAGCGGGCAACTGAACCTGCATCTGTGGCGCGACGGCGACAACACCTACCACCTCAAGGGCATGTGGGTCGACGAACGCTATACCTTGCTCACCGGCAACAACCTCAACCCTAGGGCGTTCCGGCTCGACCTGGAAAACGCCTTGTTGATCGACGACCCCAGGGCCGAGTGGCTGGAGCCGCGTCGTACCGAGCTGGCACAGATTTTCCAGCACACCACGCGGATCGAGCGTTACCAGCAATTGCAAACCCTGGTGGACTACCCGGAAGCCGTCGGCAAGTTCCTGCGCCGGGTCAGCCGGGTGCGGATCGAGCGGTTGCTGTACCGGATCCTGTAATCCGGCGCAACGGAATACGTGGGGCGGCCGGACTCGGCTTACAGTCAGCATGCTTCAACGGTTCTTAGATAGCCTCTCCAGACAACGTGCAGAGAGGCTTTCACATGTTGACGTCACTATCGAACACCGGCTCGCCCGTTCCACAGGCCCCCATCGTCGCCGAACACAGCACCAGCCCCGCGATTCAGGCGCCGCGCCAACGGGCCGGCCTGGAACATACGCCGCGCCTGACGGCTGAGCGGGTGGAACGCGAGGCGCTGGCCGAGCGCCTTGAAGCAGGGCTTGGCGATCTCCTCGACGGCGAAATCACCGACTGGTCTTCAGAGGCCTGTGATCTCCCCCCCACATCGGCGCTGCCCGCGCTCAGCCAAGCCGCGATGGCGCGTCTGCAGGCACTTGTGTCTCGCCCGGAAATGCTCAGCCTGTTGCAACGTGAACGATTCGACTGGGACGGCAAGCCCTTCCGTGTGTCTGAAGGCCGTCTTGAACGCTTGACCCCGGTGGGCGGCTGGGTGGACTTGACCCGTTACGTCAACGCAGTGGAGACGTTGCGCGATGAACTGGCGGCATTGACCCCGCTGACCGGACCACTGGGCAATGCGGTGTACTCGACGCCACGCTTTGATGTGCGCCAGCTCCTGGAACTCAAGGGCCTTGGGTCGCCACGCACCGTGGCCGAGACACGCAATGTCATCCGCTGGTTACGGCTGTCGTTGCCGCCGGCGCCCCCGGTGGGCGACTACACCGGGCCGTTTGCGCCCGACACGTTGAGCGCCGCTGACAAGGCCACATTGACCAAGGTCGCGCGAATCAATCTGGGCGGCGTCAAACCTGGCCATATCGCCGGGTATTCGATCTATCAGCCGGCGAACATGGGCCGCACGTTCAGCGAGGTGCGTCGCGATATCGAGCGCCACCTGCAGCAACAAAACAAGCTGACACCGGCCCTGGCAGCGCGGTTGGCCTCGGTATACCTGGCGCAAGCAGCCCCGGAAATGCTGGTCATGGAGGTGCCGGACGCGGTGCGCATCGGCACTCCGGCCTGGATGGAATTACGCCTCGGCTGCGCGCTCGCCGATCATGCCGCACCGGGCACGTCACGGATGATGAGTGAGCACCAGGTCCGCGAGCTGACCCTCCTGGCGCCCACCTCAGAGGCACAAGCCCAGTTGATGCAACTCAATGCACTGAAAATCCTCGCCGACTGGGGCGTATTGAACGGTGCCGTCAGGCTGCGCAGTGACGGCGAGTATTCTCAACACGACATCGAGGACGCTTCGCGGGCGTTGTTCAAGCAGCAGAAAGAGACGGTCGAGGCCTTCGCCTGCGCCAGCGCGGAGCTGCCGACCCGCAAAGCGCTGGCCATCAGGGAGTTGCTGCGGGCATTTCCGGACAGCACTGCGGCTGAGCTTGAGGGCATGTGCCTGGAATTGGCGAGCGCCGCGGATCGCCGCAACGCACCGGTTACGGAGCCGCGCCGCCGTTCGCTGGTGGAAACCTACATGACCGGCGACCTCACACCGGGAAAATGGGTGCACAGCGAAGATCCGCTTGCCCCGCCAGCGCCGGCGAAAACACCCTATCAGTCAGGCCGTGCGCCGCAGATTGCGCAGGGCGACCAGGAAGCACTGGACCGACGTATTCGTCATCTGCCCGAGCTGGATGCGCTGCTTGAAAGCGCTGTCGGCAATCACCTCCAACAGCTCCAGGGCGCCTATGCAGTGAAACTCAAGTTGATGCTTGCCCAGTTGCCGCTGGCCGAGCGCACGATGATCGAGCTGGGCAAGGTCCAATTGTTTACTCTGCGTGGCGAGACCGACGTCATTCAGGTCGAGGAGACCCAGGCCCACAGAGATGCACAGCGCGGTCGCCAGGCAACCCTGATGCGCGTGGAGCATGATCAGGCAGTGGTCTATTACGAGGTCTTTGCCAGCGGCAAGCTGATCAAACGCACGGACCTGCCCGACGCCCTTGAGCTTGGCGGAGTGACCGGCAAGAAACCTATTGGCACGCGCCGTGGTTCGTCGAATGTGCTGGTAACACGTGGCACCCAGATGCCTTTCGACTTTGCTGCCTACACGACCGGCTCAGCGCCAAGGCCAGGGGTAATGACGTCATCGGTTATCGTCGAACCGCTGGGAGGGGCGATTGCATCACGCAAGTTGCCGGCCAACCACACACTGCAAAGCTATGTTCCCAACACCTATGGCTCGCGAAAGATCGCTGCAATTGCCAACAGGATTGCCCGTGACAACTTCCATGAGCCCGCCGAGGCCCTGATGCAACGTGCGCGCGAGCCGTTGCCGCTGGAGAAACGTCGCGAAGCCCGAGCCGGCGAGCATGAATTTCTGTTGGGATTCGTGCCGTTTCTGGGGGCATATCAGGCGTTCAAACGCGGCGATATCGCCCAGGGCCTGGGCAATCTGGCCCTGGATATGGTCGGTGTGGTCATCGGCGCCGGGGGGCAGGCGCGTGGGCTGCTGCGGTCGGCCAAGGCCTTGCTGCCTAACCCGGTGCAGCGCCTCGTCGTACGGTTCAGACCGCCCGCCGCTGCGCTGGCCGCCACCAAGCCGGTGGCCACGTTCGGCGAGCGTGCGTTCGACTTCATCAAGCATTCCGGGTTGTTTGCCAATGCAGTGTTAAACCCGTTGGACGGTTACCCGCAACTGATCCGGGCCGCAACCAAGGGGCTGCTGAAGCTGCCGATGTTGCTGGCCGAGGGCGGGGTGAAATGGGGCAAGGCGGCGCCGCATCTGATCACGGCGGAAGAAAAACTGCGTAGCTACCTGATGGTTTCAGCGGGGCAGGAGAGCTGCGCCCAAGCGCCCAATGCGGTGACATCCCGCGCCGGAACGCAGGACGTCGAGTCAGGTGTTGATCAGTTCAGCCCCAGCTTACCGCGCAGCGTCGATAGGTCTTCAGCCAGGGTGTTGACCGGACCCACGAGCGCCTTGCGGTCGTTTTCCTTCACTTTGTCGTAGGTCTCGAAGCCGCCGCCCTGGGTCTTGTACTTGGCCAGGATCTTGTCCACGGCGGCAAAGTTCTTGTCGACCTTGGTCAGGAAGGCCTTGTCTTGTTTCTCGATCTGGCCACGGAACAGGTCGACGATTTTCTTCGCGCCGTCGATGTTGCCCTGGAAGTCATACAGGTCGGTATGGCTGTAGCGGTCTTCTTCGCCGGAGATCTTGGTTGCAGCGACTTCTTCAAGCAGGGCTGCGGCGCCACCTACGACTTTTTCCGGCGGGAAGGTCAGGCCTTCGACGCGGGTCTTGAGGTCGTTGACGTCGGTGTTGAGCTTGGCGGTCAGCGTTTCCAGGCCCTTGGTCGAATTCTGCGAGAACAGTGCGTATTCGATGCGGTGAAAGCCGGTGAAGTCTTCGGCGGTCACGCCTTTTTCATGGTCATCGACGCGGGAGTCGATGGACGCATCCAGGTCGCTGAACAGCTCGGCGATCGGCTCGATGGACTCATAGTGCACACGGGTCGGCGCGTAGAGTTTCTTGGCGGTGGCCAGGTCGCCTTGGTTGATGGCATCGGTGAACGCCTGGGTCTGGGTCACCAGCTCGCCGATTTCCTCGGTGACGTAGATCTTGTAGTCCGACACCGGCCCTACCAGGTCCAGCGGCGCCGTGGTGGCAGCGAAGGCGGCCAGGGGCGAGAGGGTCATTAACAACGACAACGCGAGAGTCGACTTCTTCATGGGGCGGTTTCCGCTGTGGGGGTTTGGTTTCAGGTGTTGGCAGTGGTTTGGGGATGCGTGGCGGCGAGCAGCGTGCGGCCAATGAAGTCCTTGGCGCCGGTGACGCCCGGCAAGGTGAAGAAGTACCCGCCGCCGACTGGCTTGAGGTATTCCTCCAGGGGTTCGCCGTTGAGCCGGGTCTGCACGCTGATAAAGCCTTTCTCCAGGTCAGCCTGGTAGCAGATGAACAACAGCCCCATGTCCAGCTGACCGTTTTTATTGACGCCGTTGGAGTAGTTGAACGGCCGGCGCAGGATCAAGTTGGCCTGAGTCTGCGGGGTGCGCGGGTTGGCCAGGCGGATGTGCGCATCGAGCTTGGTCAACTTGCCTTCCGGGTCTTTGCTGTAGTCAGGCACCTGGCTTTCCTGGCGGCCATCCATCGGCGCGCCGGTGGTCTTGACGCGGCCGATGATGCTCTCTTGTTCTTGCAGGGGCGTGCGGTCCCAACGTTCGACGAAGTTGCGGATGATGCGCACCGCCTGATAGCTGCCATGGGCGGCCCAGGCCGGTTCGTCGCTGCCGGTTTGCACCCAGACGATCTGGTCCATGGCCTTGGCGTCGTTGGAGTTCGGGTTAGCCGAACCGTCACGAAAACCCAGGAAGTTGCGTGCGCTCTGCGCCGGCTCGCCGGGTTTGGCCGGGGCCTGGGGCGGCACGCTGCCTTCCTGTTTCCAGCGCACCAGCAACAGGTCGGGGAGGTTCTTCACGATGTCGCGCAGGGCGTGGATATTGGTGTCCGGGGTGTTGGAACAAAATTGCAGGCTCAGGTCGCCGTGGCACTGCGCCGGTTCCAGCGCGTCGTTGGGGAAACCGACCATGCGGCTCAGGCGCTTGGGTTTGGCGACGCCCAGGCCGAAGCGCTCATCGAACAGCGACTCGCCGACGGACACCGTGATGGTCAGGTTGTCCGGCGTGACCACCGGGCCAAGAATCCCTGAATCGGTAGGCGGCAGCTTCGGGTCGATCTGGGCGACGGTGCCGCCGGTCATCAGGAAACTGATGCGTTCGTTCAAGGTACGGAACAGGCGCTCCAGGTCTTCGCGGTCGCTGGCCAACACGTCGAAGGCCACGAGCATGCCGCACGCCGGGCGCGGGGTAACGATGCCGCTTTGGTGCTGGCCGAAAAAGTCGTGGTGGTCCTGGGTCTTGTCACTGCGCGGCGCGGTGGTGACTTGTTCCTGGGCGGTGGCGGCCATGGCCGGGCAGCTCAGGCTGCTGCCGGCAATCGCGGCGCCAGTGGCGGCCATGCCCAGCAGGACACGGCGGCGTTGTAGATCAAACGGTGTTGAATCACTCATGTGTGCGGTCGTCTTCACTGCAGGCCGGAAAGGCCAAGGGCGGGGTCGATTCCATCGAGTGCAACGGCCAGAGCCTTGGCCTTGTCGGCGATCTGCTTGCGCTGATCGGCGGTGACGCTGTCATACGTGGCGTAGCCGTTGTCGACCTTGAAACCCTGGAGTTCGGCATCGAAAGCGGCGAGGGCGCTGTCGATATGCGGCAACAGGTCGGCGGCGGACTTGGTCAACAGTGGGCGCATCAACTCGACCACCTTGTGCGCAGCCTCCAGATTGGCGGCAAAACCATTCAGGTCGACATGGCTGTAGCGTTCTTCCTCACCGCTGACGGCACGCATATCGGCCAGGCTGTTGAGGTTGCGCACCACGATGCTGACCAACTGCTCCGGCGGCAGGGACTGGGCCAGCAATTGCTGTTTGAGGGTGCTGACATCCGTTACCAGGCGCTGCGCCACGGGGGCCAGGCCATCAAGGCTGCGTTGCTGGAACAGGCTGTATTCGAGGCGATGGAAACCGCTGAAGGCCGGGTCTTGCTCACGTTTTTCAAAATAGTCGGCACGCGCGTTGATTGCGTTGTCCAACTCGGCCAGGCGCTGGGAGGCCGGTGCCAGTCGTTGGTAAGCCTCACGGGCCGGCACATACAGCGCCTGGGCCTGGGTCAGGTCACCGGCGTCAATGGCGTGCTGCAAGGCGGTCGCAGCCTTGACCAGCGCGCTGCCCTGGCTGCTCAAGTACACGCGGAACTCCGACAGCGGGCCGATAAACGCCACCATCGATGGCTTGGCCTTGGCCTGGGCATCGGAGGCGGCCGTCGGCGTCACATGCAGGGTGCCACGGGGGTTGCTCAGCAGGCCGCAGGTGATCGCATAGTCGCCGGGCAGCAGGTTGGCGTTGATCACCTGGCTCAGGCCGGGGGCGATGTTTTCCCGTTCTTCGACTACCAGCACGCCGTCGAGGATTTCCCATTCCACAGCGCGGTCGGAGCGGTTGATGATGC
Organism: Pseudomonas arvensis; assembly: GCF_056688935.1. NCBI lineage: Bacteria > Pseudomonadati > Pseudomonadota > Gammaproteobacteria > Pseudomonadales > Pseudomonadaceae > Pseudomonas > Pseudomonas arvensis. The sequence continues at coordinate 2,742,616 of NZ_CP162038.1, forward strand.
GAAAGCTCGCACGCCCGGCCGGCACCGTCAGTGCATTGGGCTCGCAGGCGTGGCCATGAATAGTCACAGCGATTTCATTGCTGTTGGTCTGGCGCTTGGCGGCGGCCAATTGCGAGGCGTAATAAAACAGGCCACCGGCGGCGATCATCACGACCACCGAGCCGGCCACCGCCCAGCGCAAGGCGCGGGGAGGCAAGGCGGGTTGAGGCGTTGGGCTGGACAAGAGACGGTCCTTACTGGCTGGAAACGGAAGAGGGCGTGTGGGCGGGTTTGGCCGGTGCGGCAGGCAGGAAGAACATCACCAGCGCCACCACCAGATAAATCAGGTAGGCGCCCAGGGTGCTGACGGTTGGCGCTTCCTGATAGCCGAACATGCCGGCGAGCACCGAACCCAGCGGGCTGTCCATCGGCAACGCGGCGCTGAAGTCGAACAGCACGGTTTGCAGGTGGTTCCACACGCCGGCTTCGTGCAGGGCCTGTACCGAATTGGCCAGGATGCCGGCGGCGACCACCAGAATAAACAGCCCGGTCCAGCGGAAAAACGCGCCGAGGTTCAGGCGCATGCTGCCGGTGTAGATCAGGAAACCCACGATGATTGCCAAAACCAGGCCGAGCAGGGCGCCAATCGGCGCACCCGGCCCTTCGCTTTGCTGGAACACGGCGAGCAGGAAAAACACGGTTTCCAGACCTTCACGGGCCACGGCGAAAAACACCATGAGGATCAATGCCGTGACCTGGTGTTTAGAGCCGGTCAACGCCTGATCAAGAGAGGCGTGCAGCGAATGCTTGATGGAGCGCGCCACTTTGCGCATCCAGAACACCATGGAACTGAGAATGCCCACGGCCACCAGGCCGACAATACCTTCGAACAGTTCCTGTTGTTTTTGCGGGAACTCGGCGCTGACCAACTCCAGGCCACCGCCCACCAACAACGCCAGCGCAGCGGCGAGAAATACCCCGATCCACACCGCCGGCATCCACTGGCCACGGCCGGTCTGTTGCAGGTAACTGGCGATGATGCCAACGATCAATGCTGCTTCAATGCCTTCGCGCAGCATGATGAGAAAGGGGACAAGCATTCGGCACCAGAACGTAACTAGATAGGAGCCTAAGTTGTAACATAATGATACTCATTACTAAACAGCCAATCTTGACGTTTGCTGAACAGGGGCTGAACGGCCCTGAGAAGGCCGTTCAGTAGTCCTGCCCGACGGCCTGGTTATAGGTATCCACCAGCAAGTCAAAGCGCCGTTGAGTTTCAAAGTAATCAGCGTCCAGCCGCTCTGGGTCGGGGTTTTCGCTTGAATGCCGGGCAAGTGTTTGCAGCGCGCCGAGGTAGGCGTAACCGGGTTGTTTAATCTGCTGCCACAGCCGTTGGGCCTCGGCCTCGGAGGTCGGTTGATTGGGGCGCAGGTACCGCTGGGCGTAATCCCAGGTTTGCTGTAAGTCGCTCAACGCATCCGTCAATTGCTTGGGGGATCGCGGGTCAAGGCTGTGCATCGTGTCGCGGGTTTGCAGGATCAGGCCGGAGATAAGCGCCATCTGGTGTTTGTCACGGACCTGCAAGTGCTGCAGTTGTTGCAAGCGTATCTGGCGGTCGGCTTTGTCCACGGCGACGCGCAGTTCGGATGAGACTGCGAGGAATTTTTCCGCCACGGGGAAGAACCGCGCATCGCTGATCGCTCGCTGCGCAGGGGCGAGGCCAGGAGTGGTTGCGTTGGGGTAGAAGTCGAACTCCTTCGCCGATGAATAGACCTGCAGCAGGTGGTCCATATAGTCATCGCGAAGCGCGGCGACCTTCGGCAGGTATTTGCGCAGCGCGCTTCTTTGCGAGGACGTCAGCAGGCACAGGTCCGGGCGCTTGGCGTCGTAGTCCAGCAGGCTTAATTGAGGGCCTTGCGTGCGCTGGTACAGCTCGGGAAAACGCTCGATGAAATCCAGGCTGGGATCGTTGGCGCGGGCGCTGCGATTGCGGTAGTTGAAGTACGCCAACCGCCAATTGCTGTCGACTCGGTTAAGGCAATCGATCACCGGGCGCAGCGCCTGGGCTTGCTGGTGTTCAAGCGCGGCCTGGCGGTTGGCCCAGGTTTTCAGTGGGGCGAGCAGATCGGTATTCGTCAGCAGGCCCACGGCGCTCAGCGTCAGGGGCACGAGGGTGCACAGGGCGGCAATGGTGATGCGGTTCATGGTGTACACCCCGGCGCGCCCGCTTTGAGCCCACTGCAAGGGCTCATCAGGTACGGTTGCAAGCCCTCGTCACGGTGGATACGTTGACTGTTTGCGTACATCAGCGCGGCGCTCAGCAGCAGGGCGCCGAGGCCCAGGCCGATGGCCCATTGGCGTGTCGACGGTTGCGCAGGCCAGCGCCACGTCAGCGCTGCACGTATCGACCGTCGCCCGAGTACGCGCTGCGCCAACCCCAGGCCCTGCAGCGTCAGCACATAGCCGGCGAACGCGTAATTGCCCAGGATGATCCAGATCAGCAGGCCAAGCACCCAGCACGGCAGAATCTCGCGGATCACCAACGGCGGCGGCCGGCGAAAGCTCAGCCAGGGCGACAGGTGCGCGGCGAGCTTCTCGTCGATTTCACCGTAACCGTCAGTAGCCGGACGCCAGATGGCCAGGATGAGCAGCGCCGGTATGGCGATCAGGAAGGCCCAGGTCGGGGCCATGCCGAGGGATTCCATCAAGGTGTGGTCGGTCAGTTGCTGGTCGTGGATCGCCCAGCCTGCGGCCATGCCCAGCAGCGCCACAAACATTGGCCAAGGGCGGCTGATGCGCTCCCAGTCGCGCCAGAAGTAAGGATCCTCATCGGGCATTTGCGCGCACAGCGCCGGGTATTGATTGAGCAGGGTTTCGCTGAGGGTGCGGCAGGCGTTCCAATCGGACTCGCCAAAGCGCCGGGCATAGCGTTGGCGTTGTTCCAGCGTCAGCTCGCCGAACAGCAACCTGGCCGCGCGCGCCTGCGGGTCACGGCTGTTCAGGCTGGCCTGGTGGTAGGCCTGCGCTTTGAAACGCTCCAGGGCGTTGCGCTCCTTTAACGCCGACCACTCGGGCTCTGGGCAGCGGTTTTCCAGGTACTGATCGGACCAGGCCTGCTCAGTGCACAGGGTGTCGAACAGCGCCTCGGACCAGAATCTGCTGGCCAGCAGCGTGCGGGCCAGCGCGTCATTGAGCCGTGCATGGCGCGCCAGGGGCTTGAGCCATTCGGTGTTATGCAAGTCGATCAAGGCGGCGGTGAAGGCCTCGACCTGTTGTTGATCAAGCAATTCGGTCAGTTGGTGCTCGACCTGGGCAAACATCTGCTCCAGCAGCGCGGCCAGGCGGTAGTCAGGCAGCCGCGCCGGCGTTTCCCGCTGCCAGGGGCTGAGCCAGTGCAGGTGAGTCACGGCCCAGTCCGCAATCGCGGGTTCCGTGCCACTCAGGCAGCGTTGCAGCAGCAAGGCTTCAAATGCCTCGGCGCATTCATTGTCCTGGGCTTGTTGATAGAGAAACGCGAGATTGGCCGGCGTGGCATTGGCCACCAGGGCTTGCGCCTGGTCGTAGCGCGTGTCCGGCTCGGCGGCGGCTGGCTGTACGGTGTCGACCGGCAGGGCTTGCGGCACTTCGACGGGCGCCTCATAACGGCTCCACTGCAACGCGTGCTCATAGGCCTCGCGCAGGCGCTGGAAGCCGACAGGGTCTTCGTCCGGGCGATGCTGTTTGAGCAACACCGCGTATTGGCGCTTGATACTGCGGGTATCGGCGTCGGACGGCAGCCCAAGTACTTCCCAGCAACTCATCGATTCAACTCCCTGTCGGTAAAAATCCCGGCGCAGAATACCCGAGACCGGCCCCCCGGTGCCTACTCTTTTGCCGCGTGACTGCCTAAGATGGCCGCACTTCAGGTCACACAGGGCACGGACTGCACCCATGTCGGAAAAAGACACCATCTCCCTCCACCTCGTGCGCGAGGCCTTGTTGCAGAGCTGCGCAACCGGTGCGGCCACCGTGGAGGTGTTGCGCAAGGTCGGGATAGATCCTGGGTTGCTGGAACAGCCGGCTGCGCGCATTCCGGCTACGGCCTATGCACGGTTATGGCGCCTGCTGGCCCGGCGCACGGACGATGAGTTCTTCGGCATGGACCCGCGCAAGCTCAAGTCCGGCAGCCTGGCGTTCCTCTGTCGCGCCTGCGTGGCGCAACCCACGCTTGCCGCCAGCCTGGAGACCGGATTGGGGTTTCTCTCGCTGATGCTGGAACGCATGCCCGCCCAACTGGTGCGCCAACAGAGCCTCGCGGAAATCGTGTTGCTGGAGCCTGAAGATGAGCCCAGTCGCGCTTTCACCTATTTCACCTACTGGATGATCGTGCACGGCGTGGCCTGCTGGCTGGCGGGGCGGCGCATTCCGATCCTGGCCATTGAACTGCGCTGCCCGCCGCCGGATTTTTGCGATGACTATCAGGTGATGTTTTCCGACAACCTGCGCTTCGACCGACCGCGCACCCGCATGATCTTTTCCGCCGACTGCCTCGATTTGCCGATCAAGCGCAGCCCGGAAGAACTCAAGCGCTTCCTGGCCCATGCGCCGGCCAACATCCTGGTCAAATACCGCGACCCCGACAGCCTGGCCAACCGAATCAAGCACGACCTGCGCCAGATGCCCGCCGACACCTGGCCGGAAACCGAAGGCCTTGCGGCCACCTTGTGCATCTCCGCCTCAACCCTGCGCCGACGTCTGGCGGAAGAAGGGCAGAGCTATCAGGGCCTCAAGGACAGTGTGCGCAAGGAATTGGCGATTGTGTGGCTGGCAGAACCGCAGATCAGCTTTGCCGAGATTGCCGCGCGGTTGGGGTTCGCCGACACCAGTTCGTTTTATAAGGCGTTTCGCAAGTGGGCGGGGTCCAATCCTGGGCACTATCGGAGTTTGATTTTGGGCGAGCCCCGTTAAACAGCGCACAGGACTGCTGGCGGCCAAGACTTTTCCTATCCCATCCATACGATTCCCTGCGGCAGGGTAGGCACTCTTCAATCGTGAAAGCGTGCTCCCCAAATGCCCAAGGTCGCTGCTACCCCTGAGCCTGTTGTCGTAGGCTCGCTGTTTACCGCCACCCGCACTCAGCCAGAGCGTTCCGCTGAGATCAACCGTCCAGAACCGTTGCTACGCCCTTCGACGCTGCTTCATCACATCCCAGGCCAATTGCAGGGCATCAGCGATTTTTCACAAGCCATGCTCGACACGGCTGTACTGGATGCCAGAAACAAGGAACGCTGGCTCGTTGCCTTGGAGCAAGGCGTGCAAGGCAAGGCTGATCAGGACCGTATCGACCTCGCGGACATCCGTTTTTCAAGCGTCACGGGGTCCACGCTGGCCACTGACGTTCAACGTGGGCGCAAGGTTCTGTTAGCCCTGGCGAATCGTCCAGGCATGCAGGTGCTCTGGCGCAACCATGGAATCGACGGCCAGACCGCCCGTCTACGCATCTGCGATGGCCGTTTGCAGGCGTCGGGCAGTGCAGGTCGCTGGATCGATATGAGCGACGATGTATCGGCCCGACCCGGCTTGAAGAAGCTCTTCGACAGACTGCTGAAAATGGCGCAAACCACCGGACATGTTCTGCACTCCACGGGCGAAGTCGACGCGTTGCAGGTACTGCGTGTGATGCTACCCAAAGCAGACGGGCAGGACGTACTCCGCTCGGCCGGGGCCATTCGCAATCTGATTGGCTGGCAGCGCCATCCGTTTCCGGCCAGCCCGCCGATGGGCAACTACACCGGCCCATGGCTGGCGCTGGACGCGCCGCTGAAACTGAGCCTGGAAGACCGCCAAACGCTGGTGGAGTCTTTTGAACGCTTCGTCGGCCCACAGTGGCTGGACCAACTCCAGTCTCTTTCCGGTAATGTCGATGCGCACATCCTTGGGCTATTACGCCGTCAGAAAAATCTCAATGTGTATCGCCAGCATCGTTTGCTGGAGGGGTTGAAGCTTCCCCGCGCTGGTTTACGCGAAACACAGCTCAATCAGTTGCTGATCACCGCGCACCTTTTACGTATTGATCCGCACCTGGGACAGCGGAGAAATCACGTGGCGGGTTATGACGTGTACTCGGTACAAAATACCGGGCTCAAGATGGCCGATGTTCGCAACGACCTGCAAACGCACCTTGTGCACAACAAAGGCGTGCATCCGGACGCCGTGGACGCTGTAAGCCATCTATTTCTGGCGACCGTCGCGCCAGAGTTTCTGGTGCGTGATACCCCGGACACTCTGCACATAGGTTCTCCCGCCTGGCTGGTGTTGAGAAAAACCGTTGCCCTGCTTGAAGCGCACGCGCCAGGGTCGAGTCGGACCCTGACGTATGCTCAAGTGCTGGAGCGTGCGGCTCTCCAGCCGCCAATACCCGCGCTGATGCCGTTTTTCCTGGCGGCCGAGGCCGATCCGTTGCTGGATTGGGGCGTGCTCAATGGTGTGATCGTGGGCCGCGCGGATGACCATTACACCGTCGAAGATCTGCGCAAGAGCGCTCAGAAATACAACGACTATATCGAGACCACGCATAAAGCCACCGCCGCCCTGCAGACGGCTCCCCTGACACGCAGAGAATTGGCAAAAGCGGACCTCAAGGTGGCGTTCCCAAAGCGGGACCTGGAAAAACCCGTGCAAAAAGACACCTATCCGATGCCTTTTTTCATGGCCGACCCCGAGTATGAATTGAGCTTGATCGACCTGCATATGATGGGCGCGTTGAAGAGTGGCGAGTATGCGCAACACGTGGCCAACGGCCCGTTTGGCGGCATTACGGTGGACGTGGCCGGGGATCTCGCCGATCTGCAATCGGGTTTTGATCGGCTTCGCTTTACCAAAGACCGACTCGAGCAGTCTGTAAAGTTGGGTGTCGACACGTTCAGTTCGGCCATCACTACACGTATCAAGGACTTATTCAGCAAAATGCCTTTCCAGGACCGACAGTTGCTGGAGCGAGAAGAACTGACGTTTTACAGGGTGGAGGCCGAGTCCATCACTGCCGAGGGAAAGTCCATCAGCAGTGCGGATGAACAAAAGGAACGCGTAAAGGGGCGTTATGGTTTTATCGTCCAGGCGGGACAGGGTGAAGAGGCAAAGTGTTTTGAGTTCTGGCCCTTGAGGGGCGAGTACTTCGAGCGTCCGGCGTTCCTGAAGACACTGGCCCGAGGCGAAGCTGTCGTGCCCCGTCTGTGGGTGACAAAACTGCAATCCCATGTGGACGGCCAAGGGGCTGCGGAGTCCGAAGTACAGATACGAGCCTTGCGCGAAACCCTGCCGGCCGGTGGCGGGCGTGGATTAATGGCAGACGGCGGATATTTTTCGCCGAAGAGCAGGGATTTTGCCGCCTATGTGCGGCGCCATGATCTGGTGCTCAATCGACAGGAACTCCTGGGCTCCGCCATGGGCTCAACGGCGCGTGAGCGTTTCGAGGCACGCACGCAAGAAGCGGTACAGACGATTGAAAACCTGCTTATTCCCTTTAAGGGCTGCTATGACGACATCTCCTCCGGTCGCGTAAAGACCGACCTTGGCGCGCTCACCGGCTGTGCGCTCGACGCCTTGATGATCGGTTCAGTGGTTGCGGGCGAGGCTGTGGAAGGGGCACAGGCTGTCAGTCGGGCAGAAACCGCATTGTCCAAGGTGTCGGCGGCTACCAGGGCGTTTGGCAAGCTGACCCATAGCCTGTTCAATCCTGTTGCGGGCTTGGAGCAACCGTTACAGCAAGGCTACGAATGGTTGAGCAAGCGCAGTTTCTTTCGTCTGGGCAAGCCCTTGGGTGAGCTTCGTACAACCTGGAATACCGCGCTGAAAGAGCAACTGGGCCCCCGGCCCTTTACCATCGAGCGTCCTCGGAAAATGCGCAGGCCGTCTGTTGACGGTGAGCATCTGCGTTCACAGGATCCCGCTCAACTGCCGACCCTGGCGACCGCCGAAGCGTCCACCGCAACAACCCCGCTTGAACAAAGCCGTCAAGCCATTGAACGGGCACTGCCCATCGCCCGGGAGCGGCTCAATGGCGCCCTGCGTGCGCTGTCCGATCCTGAGTTGGAGAAAGATCTCAAATTTGTGTGCAAAACGTTCTTCGGTTCGGACTCCGATGATGCAGTAGCTGCCTTTACGCGCAAGCAGCGCACCATGAAAGCGGACTTGGATAGACTGGATCTTTCCAACATCAACTTCCTTGAAAACGAGGGTCCCGAGTGGCAGGCCCAACTCCTGCCGTCGTCCTACAGCCGCTACAAGGCAGGCAACCTTCAGGAAAAATATATTGAAGTGAATGTGGACGGCGCCACGCACTATTACCGCTACATGGGGCGTAGCGATGAGGCTATGGCCAACACCCTGATCCATGAACAGGCCCATGGATTTCCGGGTGATGAGGATTACGTGTATTCCGGCGCGATCAAGGGGGGACGCGAGGACATCGCAGACCTGCTCAACCTGGGGAAAACAACGGACCCCAACCATTTTCGCCACTTGGGTGACGAGGTGCAGGAGGCGACCTTGAGCTTGTTCGCCAAGGCGCCCCAAGCGCATAACGCCGACTCGACCCTGTTTGGCATTGCGTTGCTGGACCAGGCTAAAAACAACCGGGCGTTGTACGAGGAAAACGTGAAAGCGATTCAACAGGCGCTGGAAAAGGCCAAAGACAATGGCGGCGTGATCGCCGAACACTTGCCCGTCAGAATTATTCGCAAGCGTGCAGTACGCAGCACACCTTTGCCGCGCTTTGTACTGGTGCGCCACGATCAGACGGGCAACATCGTCCAGGTGCTGGAGCGGCTTCCACGGCCAGGGGGGCACGGGCCTCATGCTTCACGGCCTGTCAGTGAGGTTGTGCAGGAGGTGTTCAAGTGGCACTGAAGCGCGTGTTCGAATGCACTGGGAAAAACGGCTTGGCTGAGCCGCAGATCAGCTTTGCCGGGCGACTGGGAATGGCGGGATGCGCCCAGCCTTATCGTTAGGGTCTGCCGGTTGCCGGTTCCAGGAGTTTGGCCTTGGCTAGCTGCTGGATCAGTGCTTCGCTGGGTTTTGGCGGGGGGATATTGGCCAGGCGCGCTTGCAGCCATTGCAGCTTGCCGTCCCAGGCGGGGAGTTTGGCGGGGGGAGGGGGAGGATTTCGTTGATTTCTGGGACTTTGGGATCGGCGTAGGAGTACCCCGCAAGCACGCGCCAGATTGTTTTATAGCGATCAGCGCGTTCAAAGTCTTCCTGTTGGCCGAGGTAGTACAACCCATCGGATGAGGGGTGACCGCGAAAGGCCTTATCCAACCTACTAGCAGCGCTCTCGCGACCTGCCACAACGCCCATCTGGAAGACCTCAAGCGCTTCTTTGTACCGACCCTCGATTTTAAGATCGACCCCCAAAGCGACAGCTGCCTTGCCATGACCTTGTTCGGCCGCACAGCGGCGCATCTGTCGGGCAACATCAGGCGCGATGTCAATCGGCGCAAGTATGTCGCCCACATCGTATTGCGCTTGCGCACTGCCTTCGTCGGCCGCCTTTCGAATGTAGCGCAGCGACATAGCAGCATCCTGCTTCAGTCCTGCTGAACCGTTCTTCAGGAAAACGCCGATAAAGAAGTATCCCGTCGCCACATTTGCCTCGATCAGTTGCTGGCTCAGACGCAGGCGATCCGCGCCACGGAGCTTGAACTGACCGCGCATGGCGCCGTTTTGCAGGTTGATGTTGGCCTTGAAATGGCCATTTTCGGCAGCAATCCGGTACAAGCGCTCGATCTCGGCGTCGACGCTTTTGTCCTGCTTGAGCAGGTTGTTTTTCTGTAGCCAGCGTGCGTACTGGAACAGCTCATCGGTTTCGGCGGACGGCGTAGGGATTTGCTCGTGTACACAGTCAAAGGCCAGCTGGGTTTTGATCTCGGTCAGTGGGTTCATGGGAGTGGACTGGGGCCGGTAAGCAGGGGCACTGCCGGTATCACAGGCAGCGAGCAGCAGACTTGCCAGCAGGAGGAACCTGTTTTTCATACCTTACCCCAGCAGCTGCCATTCAATATTTTCTTCACTGACCGTGATGATGTCGGGCAGCAAAAAGCGGGATTTGTGGCTCTGAACTTTCAGCGTGGGCATGATCTCGTTCTCTTCGAAACGGCGAACGGTGCCATCGTTGAACCGCAAGTAAACATTGCGACTCAGGCTCAATGCCTGCCAGTAGCCAGTCTGCGGGCAGGCCTGGCCGCTGGAGCAGGTCGGTTCGAGGTGGCTGGCCTTGATGAACGCGGGAGAGTCGGGGGTGGCTCTGCCGGTTGCCGGTTCCAGGAGTTTGGCCTTGGCTAGCTGCTGGATCAGTGCTTCGCTGGGTTTTGGCGGGGGGATATTGGCCAGGCGCGCTTCCAGCCATTGCAGCTTGCCGTTCCAGGCGGGGAGTTTGGCGGGGGGGAGGGGGAGGATTTCGTTGATTTCGGGGACTTTGGGATCGGCGTAGGAGTAGTCCGCTAGCAGACTCCAGATTGCGTTATAGCGTTCTGCGCGTTCAAGGTCTTGCTGTTGGCCAAGGTAGTACAATTCATCAGATGGGGGATGACCGCGAAAGGCTTCCTCCAACCAACCGGCAGCGCTTTCGTGACCTGCTACAACGCCCATCTGGAAGACCTCAAGCGCTTCTTGGTACCGACCCTCGATTTTAAGATCGACACCCAAAGCGACAGCTGCATTGCCATTGCCCTGTTCAGCCGCGCAACGGCGCATCTGCCGGGCAACATCAGGCGCGATGTCAATCGGCGCGAGCATGTCGCCCACATCGTATTGCGCTTGCGCACTGCCTTCGTCGGCCGCCTTTCGAATGTAGCGCAGCGACATAGCAGCATCCTGCTTCAGTCCTGCTGAACCGTTCTTCAGGAAAACGCCGGTAAAGTAGTATCCCGTCGCCACGTTTGCCTCGATCAGTTGCTGGCTCAGACGCAGGCGATCCGCGCCACGGAGCTTGAACTGACCGCGCATGGTGCCGTTTTGCAGGTTGATATTGGCCTTGTAATGGCCATTTTCGGCAGCAATCCGGTACAAGCGCTCGATCTCGACGTCGACGCTTTTGTCCTGTTTGAGCAGGTTATTTTTCTGTAGCCAGCGAGCGTACTGGAATAGCTCGTCGGCCTCGGCGGACGGTGCAGGAATTTGCTCGTGTATACAGGTAAAGGTCAGCCGGGCTTTGATCTCGGTCAGCGGGTTCATGGAAGTGTCCTGGGTCAGGTGAGTAGGAGCGCTGCCGTTATCGCAGGCGGCCAGCAGCAGGCTTGTCAGCAATAGGAATCTGCGCATCAGTCAAGGTCCTTCACGGTCTTTTCGCCGTAATAAAACTCAACGAGCGGAGCGTCGGGTGCCAAGTTCTTCGATTGGCGTTCTTTGTTTTCCGTAATGATGCTGCCCCAAGCTTTGAACGCACCCTTGGCATCATCCTGCGCCCCCCTCCCATCCGTATGCAGGTTCCACAACCGTCGTCTCAACCCCCGCGTCACACTCATCCACTCATGGGCAATATTCAGCTCGCTATCCACCTGCATGCTGCGGGTGTTGATGTTGGCTGAGCCGTGGGTGGTGAACACGTCATTGACGATCATCAGTTTGGAATGGATGTACACCGGCATCCACGGCTTGCCGGCAGGCGAATCCGGTGCGACCAGTGAGCACACGTGCACTTTCAGGCCGGGGCGCGATTCTGGTTTAACCGTGCTGTCCTCGATTGCTGCAATCTCTGCTCTGAGATCCATCTGTCGAATGGCATTGTTTCTGGCGGCCACGCGTTGGGCTTCTCGGGCTTTGTCGCTCATCTCGCCACCACCGAGTGCGTCGGTGAGGCTGGTCAAGGTGAGCAAGGCCTGTCGTTCGAGGAGTTCCGCCAAGGTCGGCGTCTGCGCTTCGGCTTGGGCTTTGACCCTTTCAATGCGCTGCAACTTGGTGATTTCAGGAATGGTCTCACCGCGCCCGAGGCTTTCGAGCATGCGCTGGGTGTTCAAGCTTCCAGGGCCTACGCCGTCAGTGCTGGCATTGGTGATCACAAACAGGTGCAGGTTGCCATGCAGGCCCGGATCGCGCCCTGCACGGGTCTGGTCAGCCGCCGCTTTTTTGATGGCCTCGGCCAGCGGTGGCCAGCGAAAGTACTGGTTCTCGATGTAGATGAACTGCGTCGCGTTGTTGACCGCCTTCAGGTAGACCTTTTCGATATCGCGCTTGCCGTCTTGTGCCTGGGTGCGCAGGATCTGCGCCACTTGCCGGGTGATGCCGGGAGTGCATTGCAGTTGTGGTCCCAGCACCATCGCCTTGCGCGATGCGAGCAGGTCCTCGCCGGTTTCCTTGCGCCAGGCGCTGGCGAAGTTATGGTGCAGGTGCTCCAGAATCGGCCCGCTGACCTGGCTGGAAATATCCTGACGAGGGGTATCGCCACGGGGGCCGCAATCAGGTGCAGGTTTGCTGCCCTCGGTGCGATTGAGCGCCGAGTGCCGGTCGGTGTCCCAGTACTCATCGAGCATATTGTGGCCCATGACAAAACCAACGGCGCTGTCCGGCAGTTCGTAGTCGACCAGCACTGTTTTCTGATGGTGAGTCGCGGCGACGGCCAGGGCGCCCAACGTGCTGTGACTGAGCTGCGGGTCGAGGCTTTTGTATTTGGCCTGATAGGCGATTTCAGCCCGCTCATAGACGCTGAAACCACGGCCGACAAATACCGGAATACTGCGCGCCGCCCTAAGCCCTGCCGCGATGTAATCGGCCGTCGCACAGCGGGCAAACCAATAGCGGTCATAGGCGTACTGATCCTGCGTGGCGTTTTGCAGCGCCCGATCCGCGATACGCAGCGGGCCTTTGCCGGGCAGGTTGGCCTCACCCCCTAAGCCAGCACTATTAAACGGTGCTTCCCAGCCCAGCACCCGCACCTCAATCCCTTCCCGCGCTTTGGCCATCAGCAGTTCACCGATGCACGGCGCACGGCCATCACGGATGAAGAACATCGACGGCTGGAAGCCCCAGCAGATGATGTCGACCGTTTTGGTTGCCTGGGCGATCGCCAGGTGCACGGCCTTGAAGGCTTCTTCACCGTTAATCAGAGGTTGATAGGTCGCCAGCGCGGGCGGGTATTCGGTGCTCTGCACGTACCAGGGCGGGGTGCAAGTGACCTGCTGGGCGTGTTGCAGGGCGACGGGGCTGATGATGTCGGGTTCAATCATGAGGTTTTCCCTTCCTGGTCACTGATTGCGCTGATCGCTGCGGCGTACAGGGCACGATGGTCGGTGTGCGAGGTGGGCTGGCTTACCTCGGCGTCGGCTTGCGAGCGGTGGTTATGCATGCCGCCATTGGCAAGATGGCCTTGTTCGGCGTTTCGGTAGTCGGTGGGGACCGGGATCTGGCAGCTCACGCCGTTGGCCAACGCGATTCGGTATTGCTGGGTGACGACCGCGTGGTCGATTAACACGTGCCCGGACTTGTCCAATACGCCTTGCTTGAGCACGATACCGTCGGCGTACAGCGTGTACGGCATGCCTGCCCAGCCTTGATCAGAGGCATTGGGGGTTTGCGGCATGCTGAGCCGCAGCGGTTGTTTGAAAAGGTTTTGCGGATATTCGGGATGTGCGGCTTTCAGGCTGGCGGGGCCGGAGAACGCGTAGTGCTCCGACTTGATGAGGTAGTCGCCCAACGTCCCGGACTCGATGCTGCTTTGATCAAGGGTGATGTAACTGCCCCCTGCGTTGAGGGTGATTTTCTTTTTCGCCGTGATATGGATCTCGTCCTCGGTACTGGTGATCTCCAAGCCGTGACGCGCGAGTAACTCCAGCTTGTCGTTTTGTGCCTGGATCTTTACCGCCCCTTGATTGGCGATCAGCTTGATCCCCAGCTTGCGCACAAACAGGCTCATCCCTTGACCCACGCCGATAAACAACCGCTTGACCACGCTGATATCTGCCTCGGCCCCGGCGTTGATCATCAGGTTGTGTTGAGCCGCCAACTGCAAGTGCTGGCCGCTGGTCATGGCTACACCAGCAGGCGCGCTGAACATCAGCACGGACGACTTGAGTTGCTCCAGGTCTTGCTTGAGCAACTTCAACTGGGCCTCTACATCGGCAGGGTCTGCCTGGGCTGCCTGGGCGTCTGCCGACAACCCGTCCAACTGTTCTCCCGCCTGCTGTAGCCGGCCCAGTGCTGCGCTCATTTCAAGCATCTGGCCCTGCGCTTTGGGCTGTGCGTCCGCACTGATGAAGATCCCGCTGCCTGCACGGATGGCGGCATGGCCATCCGTACGCAATTCGGCGCCCTGGCCTCGGGCTTTGCGCTGACCATCCACCAAATGCCCAAGATTCAACTGGCTCTTGCCACTGTGCTCAGTACTCAGCTTGACGTGCTCCTGCCCCCGCGTGTCGTCCAGGCGCAGTTTGTTATTGGTTGGGGTGCGCAGGACGTTGCGTTTGTAGTTGCGCAAGGTCACGTGGTCGACGTGCTGGCTGTCGTGCAAGGCGTGGGCGATGTAGGGGCGGTCGGGGTCGCCTTGTTCGAAGGCCACCGCCACTTCGGTGCCGGCGATCAGCGGCAGGTGCAGGCCGTGGGTGTCTCCCGCGTAGGGCCGGGCCAGGCGCAGCCAGAGGCTTTCCTGACCGAGCGTCCAGGTGTCGCGGTCAAACAGGAAGTTCACTCGGTAGCGCCCCTCCAGGTCGATATGGGCGTAGGCATCGTTGGCCTGGTTGCTGGTTACGCGCGCGGGGATAGTGCCGGCGATCAGGGGTTTGTTCTTGAGTTCTGGGCGAAAGCACACGCTTTGCGAATAAGGGATGGCCTCGAAGGTGGCGATGAAGCTGCTGTCACGGGCGGCGACGGTGGTCAGGCCGGTGATGACTGCCCCAGGTTTGAAGGCCTGTGGGGCGCCGTCGGTAACGTTGAGCACCTGGCCTGGGGCCAGGGTGGCGCTGCTGGTGATGCCGGCGAGGTGGGTCTGATCGTTGAGGTAGCGCTCGTGGCGCAGGCGTGCGTAGAAGTGGCCGCTTTCGCTGAGCAGGTCTTCGTCCTGATCCAGCCGGTCACCGAGCGCTGTGTAGGGTTCGGCGTAGTGGTAGGCCTCGCCGTAGGTGGTTTTGGCGCCGCGAGTCTGGTCAATCTCGCCGCTCAGGTGCGCGTGGGCTTCGCGGTGGTGGTAGGCGCGAACATGCACCTGTTGCTCGACCACCTGGTGGTTCGATTGCAGGTTCCACACGCCGTCCTGGGCAGTGCTGCCGAGGCCCGATTGCGGGCGGTATGGGAGCTCGACGTTGAACTGGTACAAGCGTTGGTCGTCGCAGAACTCGACCACATCGATGCCCAGGCGCTCGTCGCTGCTGAAGCGGTACCAGATGCCCACTTCGGCCAGCAGGCGGGTGATGAACGCCAGGTCGCTTTCGCCGTATTGCATGACCTGTTCGCGCTTGGGGTAGTCGCGTTTGAGGCTGAACAGAAAGTCCTGGCCTTCAAAGTCGTGGCGGCTGCGCAGGAGACTGTCGACGATCTGCGGCACCGATTGGTGCTGGTAGATGCGAAACTGCCGACCGCGCGCGAGCAGGGCCAGGCGTGGCTGCAGGGTGATTTCATAGCTGGCCTGGTCGTTGGAGCCGCACTGGCGCCTGAAGCCGGTGACCACGCCGCGCAGGGTACGCAGGGACTTGATGGGGGGCGGCGTCAGCCCCAGCAAGGGCAGTTTTTGCGCCGGGGCATGCAGGCTGAAGCGGGCGTGCTGGCCGAGCAGGGTTTCGGCGGCGAGGTCGCGCTCGGTGCTGGTGAATTCGATGTGGTAGGCGAACGGTTCGCTTAGGCGTTCCTGGCTTTTGAAGGCCAGGACGTCGAGGTGGGCGTTGACGTTGCGAACCTTCAGGGTGTGGCGGCTGTGATCGAAAAAAGCGCTCGGTAATAAGCTGGAAGTCATCCCTTTCACTCCTGGACGCGAAAGCCCGGAGAGTAAAGATTTGTTATCTGTGATTAATGTCGGAAAATTCGACTTTACGAGACAGGCGCTTCCTGAATGTGTTTTCGCGTCTCCGAACTATCAATATTCCGTTAGCCGACACCCTATATAGATGGCTGGGACATTAATCAAAAAAAGCCCCATGACCAAACAGGCCACAGGGCTAAAAATTGGCTGGATGCGACCAACCAAAGGAGCTCTTTACATCACTTCGCCGTTGCTACAACGGTGTCCGGCTTCCAGCCACCCCCCAGCGCCTTGTAGATCGCCACGATTCCGCGATACAGGTCCACTTCGGCCTGGGCCTGGGAGTCTTCGGCGGCGAGGCGTTCGCGTTGGGCGTCCAGCAGGACGAGGAAGTCCACGGTGCCTTCGCGGTAGCGGATGGCGGCGAGGTCGGCGGCGGCGCGGCTGGATTCGCTTTGACGGATCAGCGAGATCAGGCGTTGTTGGCGCTTGCCGTAGTCACTGAAGGCGTTCTCGGATTCTTCCAGAGCGAGCAACACTTGCTGTTCGTAGGTCGCCAGGGCGCCATCGGCTTCGGCGTCGGCGCCACGCAGTCGAGCGCGCACGCTGCCCAGGTCGAACGCGGCCCAGGTGATGCTCGGGCCAAGGGCCCAGGCATTCGCTGCCGAGGAGCCGATCTGCGAACCGCGCCCGGCGGTAAAGCCGAGGAAGCCGCTGAGGCTGACCCGTGGGAACAGGTCGGCCTTGGCCACGCCGATGCGCGCGGTGGCGGCGGCCAGTTTGCGTTCGGCGCTGAGGATGTCTGGGCGACGTTGCAGCAGTTCGCCTGGGTCGCCGATGGGCAGTGCCTTGGCAATCGCCGGCAAGTCTTTGGGGCTCAGGTCCACGCTGAGTTTGTCCGGACGCTGGCCGAGGAGGGTGGCGATGCGGTTACGCTCGCGCACTTGTTCGGCCTGCAGTTGCGGCACGCTGGCTTCAACGGCGGCGAGGCGTGCGTCGGCACGTTCCACGTCGAGTTGGTCACCCACACCGGCATCCCGCAGGCTGACGGTGATGGTGCGCGATTCCTGCTGGTTCTTCAGGTTGTCCAGGGCGATCTTTTCACGCAGTTGCGCGCCGCGCAGTTGACCGTAGGCGTCCACCAGTTCGGCAATCATGCTGACTTGCAGTTGGTACAGGTCGGCTTCGGCGGCCTGCTGGTCGGCGTCGGTCGCTTCCAGGTTGCGCTGGATGCGGCCGAACAGGTCCAGTTCCCAGGCCATGTCCAGGCCGAGGTCGTAACGCTCGGTCTTGACGCGGCGAGTGGTCTGGCCGGGGATCTGGCCCTTGCCCTGGTCACTGCTGACGCGGCTGGTGATGGTCGGCATGGCGTCATTGCTGGCGTCATCGCGGATCGCCCGAGCCGCACGCAGGCGGGCAAAGGCGACGCGCAGATCACGGTTGCCTTGCAGCGACTGCGTGACCAACTGGTTAAGCGTCGGGTCCTCGAACTGCTGCCACCAGATGCCTTCGAACTTGGCATGGTCATACTGCTTGGCGTCCGCGGCGGCGGTGATGTTCGCCGCCTCCGGGGTCTGGGTTTTATAGTCCGGGCCGACGGCACAGGCGCTCAGCGCCAGTACCAGCAAGCTCGGCAGGAATACTTTCACACTCATTGCTGTGTCTCCAGCTTCAAGGCCTTGGCCGCTTTGCGCGCTTCGCTGCGTTCCACATAGCGACGGATCAGTACGTAGAACACTGGCGTCAGCAACAGACCGAAGAAGGTCACCCCGATCATCCCCGAGAACACCGCCACGCCCATGGCATGACGCATCTCGGCACCGGCACCGCTGGACAACACCAGCGGCACCACACCCATGATGAAGGCGAACGAGGTCATCAGGATCGGCCGCAGACGCAGGCGGCAGGCTTCCAGTACGGCAGCGAGCGGGTCGAGGCCTTCCTGTTGTTTATCCTTGGCGAACTCGACGATCAGAATCGCGTTCTTGCACGCCAGGCCCACCAGTACGATCAGGCCGATCTGGGTGAAGATATTGTTGTCGCCGCCCGAGATGATCACCCCGGTAATGGCCGACAGCAGCGTCATCGGTACGATCAGGATCACCGCCAGTGGCAGGCTCCAGCTCTCGTATTGAGCAGCCAGTACCAGGAACGCCAGCAGCACGCACAGCGGGAACACGAACAGTGCGGTGTTGCCCGAGAGGATCTGCTGATAGGTCAGGTCGGTCCACTCGTAGGTCATGCCGTTGGGCAGTTCATCCTTCAACAGTTTTTCAATCGCGGCCTGGGCCTGGCCGGAGCTGTAGCCCGGTGCGGCGTTGCCGTTGATTTCAGCGGTGATAAAACCGTTGTAGTGCATCACGCGGTCCGGGCCCGAGGTGTCGCTGACCTTGATAAAGGTCGCCAGCGGGATCATCTCGCCCTTGTTGTTACGCACTTTCAGCTGGCCGATCTGGTCGGAGTCCTGGCGGAACTGTTGCTCAGCCTGCACGTTGACCTGATAGGTGCGCCCGAAGCGGTTGAAGTCGTTGGCATACAACGAGCCCAGGTAGACCTGCAGGGTGTCGAAGATGTCGCTGATCGCCACGCCGTGGGTCTTGGCCTTTTCGCGGTCGATGGCGGCATCGACTTGCGGCACATTGACGGTGTAGCTGGTGAACAGGCCAAACAGCTCCGGCACGCCGTGGCTCTTGGTGATCACGTTCTGCACTTCTTTGTACAGCTCGTCATAGCCCAGGTTGCCCCGGTCTTCGATCTGCAGGCGGAACCCGCCGATCGTGCCCAGGCCCTGTACCGGCGGCGGTGGGAAGATCGCCATGTAGGCTTCTTCGATGTTGGCGTACTGGCCATTCAGCGCGCCGGCAATCGCTCCGGCGGACATGCTCGGGTCTTTGCGCTCATCGAACGGTTTCAAGGTCACGAACACGATGCCGCTGTTCGGGCTGTTGGTGAAGCCGTTGATGGACAGGCCAGGGAAAGCAATCGCAGCTTCCACGCCAGGCTGTTTCAGGGCGATCTCCGACATGCGCTTCATCACGTTTTCGGTACGGTCCAGGCTCGCGGCGTCTGGCAGTTGGGCGAAGGCCACCAAGTATTGCTTGTCCTGAGCCGGCACGAAACCGGTTGGCGTGTGGGCAAACCCGAAGAAGGTCAGCACCATCAGGCCGGCGTACACGAACAGCGCGATTCCACTGCCGCGAATAACCCGGCGTACGGTACCCACATAGCCATGGCTGGCCTTTTCGAAGAAGCGGTTGAACGGACGGAACAACCAGCCGCCGAACAGCTTGTCGAGGAACTTCGAGAAGCGATCCTTCGGTGCGTCGTGACCGCGCAGCAACACGGCGGCCAGGGCTGGGGACAGGGTCAGCGAGTTGAACGCCGAGATCACCGTCGAGATTGCAATGGTCAAGGCGAACTGTTTGTAGAACTGCCCAGTCAAGCCACTGATGAACGCGGCGGGAATGAACACGGCACACAGCACCAACGCTGTAGCGATGATCGGGCCGGTCACTTCACTCATGGCTTTTTCAGTCGCAGGGAACGGCTCCAGGCCCAGCTCGATATTACGTTCGACGTTCTCTACCACCACGATGGCGTCATCCACCACGATGCCGATGGCCAAGACCAAGCCGAACAACGACAGCGCGTTGAGCGAGAACCCGAACAGGTGCATCACCGCAAAGGTACCGATCAACGATACCGGCACCGCCACCAACGGAATGATCGAGGCGCGCCAGGTCTGCAGGAACAGGATCACCACCAGCACCACGAGGATCAGCGCTTCGAACAGGGTATGCACGACCGCTTCGATGGAACCACGTACAAAGATCGTCGGGTCATAGGCGATGCGGTAGTCCATGCCCGCCGGGAAGCTCTTTTTCAGCTCGGCCATCTTGGCGCGCACATCGTTGGAGATGTCGATGGCATTGGAGCCGGGGCGCTGGAAGATCGGAATCGCCACGGCAGGCTGGTTATCGATCAGCGAGCGCAGCGCGTATTGGCTGGACCCCAGTTCAACCCGGGCGATGTCCTTGAGGCGCGTGATTTCACCGTTGGCGCCGGCGCGAATCACAATGTTCTCGAACTCTTCCTCGGTCACCAGACGGCCTTGGGTATTGACCGACAACTGGAAGCTGGTGTCGCTCGGCGCAGGCTGCGCGCCCAGGGCACCGGCCGCCACTTGGCGGTTCTGCTCACGGATCGCGGTCACCACGTCGGTGGCGGTCAGGTTGCGTGAGGCGGTCTTGTTCGGGTCGAGCCAGACGCGCAGGGAGTAATCGCCCATGCCGAACAGTTGCACGTCGCCCACGCCGCCCAAGCGGGCCAGCTCATCCTTGATGTTGAGGATGGCGTAGTTGGACAGGTACAGCATGTCGTAGCGCTGATCCGGGGAGGTCAAGTGCACCACCATGGTCAGGTCGGGAGAGGCCTTGTCCACGGTGATACCGATCCGTGTCACTTCCTCGGGCAGTTTTGGCTGAGTCCGCGTCACACGGTTTTGCACCTGCACCTGCGCGTTGTCCAGGTCGGTGCCCAGGGCGAAGGTGATGGTCAGGGTCAGTTTGCCGTCAGCGGTGGATTGCGAGGACATGTACAGCATGTTCTCGACGCCAGTGATGGCCTGCTCCAGCGGCGCGGCCACGGTTTCGCCGATGACCTTGGGGTTGGCGCCGGGGAAGTTGGCGCGCACCACCACAGTCGGCGGCACCACTTCCGGGTATTCGCTGATCGGCAGTTGGAACAGCGAAATCGCGCCGGCGATCAGGATCAACAGCGACAGCACTGCTGCGAAGATCGGCCGCGAAATGAAGAACTTGGAAAAATTCATCTTGAGTCGTATCCCTTAACCGCGTGGAGTCGCGACGCTGGCCAGTTTGGGCGCGGCTTTATCCGGCGCCACTTGTTCCAGGTTGCTGGCTTCAAGCGCTTGTCGTTGTTGGGCCAAGGCGGCGAGGGTTTCCTGGCTGGCCATCGGAATGGTTTCCGGCGCGACTGGCGAGCCTGGACGCACGCGCTGCAAGCCCTTGACGATAATCGTGTCGTCCTTGTTCAGGCCGCTGCGCACAATGCGCAAGCCTTCGATCTTCGGCCCCAGTTCCACGGCGCGGTAGGCCGGTTTGTCGCCGTCCATGACCAGCACGAACTTCTTGCCCAGGTCGGTGCCCACGGCTTCATCGTTGATCAGCACGGCGGAGTAGGTGCCGCTGCCCACCAGCTTCAGGCGTGCGTAGAGGCCCGGGGTGTATTCGCCCTTGCTGTTGTCGAACACGGCGCGACCACGGATGGTGCCGGTGGCCGGGTTGACCTGGTTGTCGACGAAGTTCATCTGGCCCAGGTGCGGGTTGCCGGTTTCATTCGACAGGCCCAGGTACACCGGGGTGGTTGCGCCACGGCGGCCCTGGCGCGCCAGTTCGGTGTACTTGAGGTACACGCGCTCATCGGCGTCGAAGTAGGCGTAGACCTTGTCGGTGGACACCACGCTGGTCAGCGCGGTGGCATCGGCGGTCACCAGGTTGCCGGCGGTGATCTCGGCACGGCTGACGCGGCCGCTGATCGGCGAGGTCACGCGGGTAAAACTCAGGTTCAGCTTGGCCAGGTCCAACTGCGCCTGGATGCCGGCGACAGCGGCGCGGGCTTCCTGGGCGGCGGTGGTGCGCGAGTCGGCCAGTTCGGCGGAGATTGCATTGCTCTGGCGCAGGCGCTCGCCGCGTTGGGCTTCGTTGTCGCTGCGAGTGGCAGCGGCGCGGGTCTGTTGCAACTGGGCTTCAAGGCGGCGCACTTCAGCCTGGAACGGACGCGGGTCGATCTGGAACAGCAGGTCGCCTTTCTTGACCAAAGCGCCTTCGGTGAAAGCGACTTGGTCAATCTGGCCAGAAACCCGAGGACGGATCTGCACCGTTTCCGGCGCTTCCAGACGGCCGGTGAACTCATCCCACTCGTTGACCGGTTGTTCCAGCACCTTGGCCACGCTGACTTTTGCCGCAGGCATGGCGGCCGCTTGGTCCGGGGTCTTGCCGCACGCGCTCATCACCGCCACGGCCAGAATCGCCAGGGGCAAGCGCAAATGTTTGAGTGACTGTTCCATGAGGTGCATCCGCCAATGTATTTGAGATGGGCGGATCATGCGCGGCGAGGGGGTATGTCACGAATCGAATGAAGCGAAGGTAACTATCATTGCGAATGATATAAGCGCGATATCAGCCCTCTAGCATAGGGGTTTCGTTAGGGGGCTATCAATGGCGATGATGACAAAGGACTGTTGCGGGTGTGCAAGCAATGTCGACTTCGGCATCCGTATGGTTACTATTGCGCATGCAGATCGTTCGACCAGGAAGTCATTCATGACCATGCTCCAACCGTCGCCCCGCAAAGATGTCAGGGTCCAGAGCAACACCTTTTCCCTTGCGCTCAGCCAGACCCTGACGGTGTTGTCCGAGCGAATCCTCCAGGCTCAAGCCAGCATTGCCGCTATCGACCGCCTGAGTTTACGCAGCGCCGAAAGGGAGCGCACCGAAGCCTTGGCTCCGAGCCAGGCGTGCGTGCACAAGTGCCAACAGCAGTTTGATCGGCAGAAAGGTGAAGGGCACGGCTTCGGTTGGCTGCTCAGCCCGTTGGATACGCATCAGGCGTCCGTTGAGCTCAAGGCCGCCCGGCTCCAGCATGAGCAAGCGATCCTGGCTTTCGATGAGCCGGCCATCACGGCACAACGCAACCGCGACATTGACGAGCACAACCGGTACGTCGCTGGCCAGCACGAGGAACGGCTCAAACTCAAGGAACTATTGGCGAAGCTTCTCAGATCCCAGCGCCAGTTGAAGGACTTCGAGTTGGCCGCGACAGAGGCGTTGGCAGCTGCGAAAGGCAACGGATGGCTGGCGCCTGATTTCGCCGTAACCTTGGCTCGGGTGATGGACCTGGTACGCGAGATGAAAATGCCACAAGCCCACGACTGCCTGGGGCAGTTGGTCTTTCAGAAAACGCCGGACGTGGCAGCCTATGCCAAGTGGCGCAAGCGCGCCGAAGGCATTCGCGAACGCGCCAATCGGGATCACTTCGGCGTCGCGGTGACGGGCGGCTTTCCCAATATTGTCGCGGCCAGCGCCAGGCTGGCTGCGGCAAACATGCAACGCGACCCCGCCCGTCAGTTGTTGCAATGTGGTCACACTGCCGATCAGTGGCAACTGCTGAGCCAATTGGCGACTTCACCCACCCACCTGTCCATCGATGTGCTCTGGGCGATCTACTGGGCGATGTTTCAGTGCCAACAGGAAATGGCCAGGTTTCTGAACAGCGCAGCGGCCATTGAGGACCTGTTGAACGGCCGGTTCAGTGCCTACGTCGAACACTGGTTTGGGAACTGGGCGTCCAAACAGGTTCCAAAATTCGGCTACCCCATGTCCCAGTCTTTCCTTGGCACGCTGCAACTGGCGGGCAAGCCGGAAGAAAGCCGTTTAGGGGCCGACCTTGGTGTCATTATCTCGTTGAATATCGGTGGCCTGATCTGTCGCAAAGCCGTGCTTTTGCAGGCCAAGCGGGCCAAGGACTGGGTCGCCGATGTGGGCAGCAAAAAAGGCCAGCTACCCAAGCTGTCCAAGTTGCCGCGGGGCGGTTACTACCTGTTCTACCATGAGTCTGCGAACCTGCAATTGGCCACTGCGGTTCCAACGGTCAGCTCTGCTCAAGCGTTGGAGCAGCTGTTGCTCACGGCGGGCAAAAAACCGGATGGCACCTACCTGCCCGTCGACGTGCGCGAGACGGGTTGGGATTGGGCGAGCTTTATCAGTTTTGGCCTGTGTGACGCCAATTCGCAGATCGGTGAGCCGTTCGACACCATTGATGACGCGCTGCGGATCCTGGGCAGTGGCGAGACCGGCGCGCTGCCCCTTCGGCTGTTCGTGGTCGCTATCGAGGATGAACCCTATGTGCTTGAGATGGCGCAGCGTGTGCGCGAGCGCTATGTAGACCTGCAAGAGCCGCTGACCAAGCAAGAAAAGAAACAGCTGGACGGGGATGAACATGACCATAGCTACAGAATGTGAAGCGTCAAGGACCTGCATGCCGAGTGCCTGAGGGCACCAGGGCTGCGAGCTGACCACGCTCGCAGCCCCGGTTTTTTACGCGGTACCGAACTCGACCCGCACCGTCAGCGCACCTTGATTATCCCCCAGCCCAATCCCATACCGCCCCTCCAGGTCATCGTTGATGCACAGCTGCAATTCCCCGGTCTGCCCCGGCGGAATCTCGGCCAGATCCCCAACCAGAAACGGCGTGCCACTGTTGCCCACACGCCCAATCAGCGCCCCTTCATTGGCACCGGGCAGGGTGTAGCCCGCCTTGGCGATCAACCCCGGACTGCCATTGCCATCGACCATGCCGCCGACCGGGCTGGCCAGCCATTGGCCGCTGACATAGCGCACCAGGCGCGGGCTTGGGCCGTTGATCTGCACGCCAGTGCCTTGCCATGGTTGGTTCGCTTGCACCTGCACGGTGACGGCCTTGAGGTCGTTGCACAGCGTGTCGCCGGCCTGGATCGACAGCGCGGCGATGGTTAGGCTCGGGTTGGAGGTGCCGGTGGTGGGGAACACGCCGTCGCCCACCAGGAACAGGTTGTTGTGGTCCCAACTGCGCTGGTACTTGTCGACCACCGAGGTGGCCGGGTCCGCGCCCATGCGGTAGGTGCCCATCAAGTGGCCGGCGCCCTGGAACGAGTACGACTCGCCCTGGTAGTCAAACAGCCCCGGCTTGATGTCGGCCGTCAGTTCGGTGGCGCCGAGCAGTTCGGTGATGACATGGCTGGCGAGAATCCGCGCCTGCTTGAAGCCTTCCTTGGTGTAGTCCGACAGGTCGTAGTGGATTTCCGGGCGCGGGATGCCCAGGCGGTCCTGGTACTGGCTGGACGGCACGATGTAGCAGTTGGCGTTGTTCGGATCGTCCTCGACTTGTTCCACCAAAAAGCCCACGCGAAATTGCCGGGTGAGCAAGTTGTTCAACTGCTGCACCAGCGCCGTGCCGAACAGCACCTGGGGCGCGCCCGTGGCGTTTGGCAACGGGTTGGTGCGGCTGACGTTGGTGCCGTCGATCAGGTCGGCGACGGTGGTGTAGGGGTCGCCGATCGGCCAGTTGAAACCCTCGTTGCCGATCTCGATCCGCCACGCTGCGCGCTGGCTGCGAAAGGCACCGTCGCGCAGGCTTTCGATGCCGGAGGTGGCCACCGGGCCACGGTACGGGAACACCGTCTTGCCTTCGGGCATCAAGCCCCACGCCAGGTAGATCGGGTGGTCTGCCAAGCTGCGACCGACCTGGCCGCTGCTGTTGGCCACGCCCTTGGGCCAGGCGCTGCTGGTGGAGTTGAGCAGCAGTTTGGGCGTCTCGATGGCATGGGCGGCGATCACATAACGCTGGCCGACCGCGACGCCCGTGCCAGTGGCCGGTCCATCACCCAGCTGGTACTGGATAAACTCGATGCCACTGACCGTCTTGTCCGCTGCCACCGTGACCTTGCTCGCCACGGTTTTGTACAGCACCCGTACATTGCCGGTGTTGAGCGCATTGTTCAGGGTCACCGTGGCGTCGTACTTGGCCTGGATCGGGCAGATCGGCGTGCAGTTGGTATTGCCCGCGCACACCCGGCGCCCGGCATACGGCTGCGAGTTGCGCCCGGCCGGCGTCGGGCTGACCACCAGCGGCAAGCCCTGGAATGACTGGCCCTGCACCGCGCTGACGAAGCTGCCATCGACCAGTGACAACGGAATGCTGGTCATCGGGTATTCATAGTTCGTCGGGAAGGTGATGCCCAGGTAAGCCTGGTCGGCGACGTTGGCCGCCACGCCGATTTCCGCTTCGGCGCGGCAATAGGCGCTTTGCAGGTCGTTATAGCCGATGGGCCAGTCCACGCCCACGCCGTACAGCGACTTCATCCGGAAATCATTGGGCAACATGCGCAGGCATGTGGCGACCCAATGCCAGGTGGTGCCGCCGCCGACCCGTTCATACGTGCTGGTAAATGGCAGCGGGCCTTTCTGCACCAGGTAACTGACCTCGGGGTTGTCCCAGCCCAGGATCAGGTCGGCAATCGTCGCCCGTGGCGCGTTCTGTTCGGCCGGGTTGCGTGCCGGGCTCAGCGTGCTGACCGGCGGGTAGGGCGATTCGGGGGTCTTCAGCGTGGCGGTGTAGAACCGCTGCAGGTACTGGTTACGGTTGGCCGGGACTTCCGGGCCGGACTCCAGCACCAGCACCTTCACCCCCGCCAGGCCGAGTTGGTAGGCAATGATGCTGCCCGCGAGGCCCGCACCGACGATCACGACATCTGCTTGTTCGCTGCTCATGACGATGCTCCTGGCTGTGGGCTGGCGGTGACCCCGGTGAAGTCTTCCAGGCTCGGTGGCGGGCTGTTCCAGTAGCCGAAGAAAAACTCGCTGTAGCCCATCGGGTGAGCCTGAGCGATGCTCCACGCCCAGCTCTGGGTGTAGGCCTCATCACTGACCACGGTTTGCTCGTTCACCGGGAACGCGCCTTGGGTATACGGCTGATACCAAACGCCGAGCATCCACAACTTCATGATTGCCCGCGCTGCCTGGGCGGTTTGTGTCGCGGCGGGTTGGCCGTTCTGCATCAGGATGGCCGTGCCGATTTGCTGCGGCGTCTGTTGCTCACTCACCAGCGCGGCGTATTGGGCGAGCAGGGCGCTGAGCACGGTTTGCCCCAGGCGTGGGCCGATGAAATCGAGAAAGGTGCTGGGCAGGCCGATGGGGTCGACCGACGGCGCCAACAGCTCCTGATTGATGCCGGTGAGCACCACGCTCAGGCCGGTGAAATTGTCCAGGTCGGTACTCATGGCTGACTCCTTGTCACACCGGTGGATTGGGCGCGTTCGAGCAGGTAGGTGAAGTCGGCGAAACTGGTGCGCGGTGATTGCGTCACGTGGGTGGCCGCATTGCCGTGACAGGCGATGCAGCTCGACGACGCCTGGGGCACGGTGCCCTGGATATAGGTCTCCAGCGTGGCATTGGCGAGGAATGACGGCGCCGGGTTGCCCAACGGTTTGGTGGCCGAGATCTGGCACGGGGGCTGGCCGCTGAGGGTCGGCCACTGGGTGCTGATCAACTGGTAATTGGCCCATACGCTATTGGGATTAACCGTGCGCAGCAGGTTCTGGTAGGTGGTGTTGAGGGCCTTGGTTTCGTCGGTCAAAGGGATTTCACGCACGATCTGCGATGGCGTGGCCTTTACCGCCGGGTTCCACGGCCGGGGCGGCGGCTGGTTGACCTCGGCATGGCTGCTGGCGTTGTAGAACAAATACGGGCCTTTGCGCTCGGCGGGCGGCGTGGTTTTCTCCGGCACATTGTCGACGTGCTCGAAGGTCGACCACACCCACTGCGGCGCGCTGGTGGTCTTGTGCACGATATGCAATCCCACCAGCCCCACTGGCTCGGCAACGCAGGACTCGGCCACCACCGGCCCCTTGCTCGGGTCGCTGTTGCCCGGCGTATACACCAGGGCATCGACGGTATGGAAACTGCCAGGCTGGTCGTTGCCGTCCAGCACCTTCCACGACGCCTTGACCATCAGCGAACCCACGTCACTGGTGGCCGGGTTGCCACAACTGAACGCCACCGCATTGGTCGGGCTGGCGGCAAAAAACGCCTGCTGGCCCTGGATGCTGTACAGGCCATTGTTGACGATGCCGTCGAACATCGATTGGTTGACCACGATTTCATTGCGTGTGTACACGCCGCTCTGGTCCACCAGCGGGCCACTTTGAAACGGCTGGATAAACTCGTCCAGCACATCCGGCACCTTGCCCATTTGCTGCAACAAGCGTCCCGAGCCTTTGCCCTCGCAGGCTGCCGGAACGTTGGCGGGCGCCTGCCAGGCCGCCGGTTTCTGCCCTTGGGGCAGGAAAATCTGATAGCTCTCTTTGTAGCTCTCCCACACCGTGGCCGCGTCCTGCTGGCCGATCTGCACACCGGTATTGGGCTTGCCATCGGCCAGCACCGGCCAGTTCAGCGCAATAAACGTCTGCCATGACATCTCGTCGAAGTTGGCTTGCAGGCTGGTGAGGGAAAACGGCGGCGTCGCCGTGACATCGAAGGGTATTTGCGTAGACAGCGTGGGGGCCGCGACGACCAGAGGGCTCAGCAACGCGCCAAACAGCGCACAGCCGAACCCAGGCCGGGGGCGATGGGTTTCCATTCTCATCGTTATCTCCTAGGCATCAGGCGCCAGGAGACAGTGGGTCCGTCATGGACTCTTCAATGCGCCTCCTGGCACGGGCTAGAGCGTAGATAAGGTTGAGAACGCAGGTGTACGCAGCGCTAGATTTATTCGTGATAAAAACAATAGCTCAGCGGCGGTTCAGGCACGGTCTGCGCGAATATACGTGCGAAACACATGGTCCCACAGCGGCGAAGACACGCCGAAGTTCTTCTCGATGCCTTTGCGATGATGCAGATCGTGATTGGCCACCAACCCTGGAATAAACCCATAGGCCCAATGCGCTGGCCGGTGCATCACGTAGTGCACCGAGATGTAATAGAAGTAGCCCGTGACCGCTCCGACAAACGCCGAGGTCAGGCCGGTGTACCAGGCCAGCAGCAGCAACGCCGCAAAGGTGGAACTGGTTTTCCAGCTCGATACACCGATATAGGCCAGCACATCCACATGGTGGGTCCAGTGCTCGTGGCGATACAGCGAATGGAACAGAAAGCGATGCGCCGAATACTCCACCAGTGTCCAGGCCAGCAGGCCCGCGAGCAGTTGCAGCGGCTCAAGCGGCGCCAGGCAGAGCGCCAGGCCGACAAACAGGGGGACGGTGAAAAAATCCAGGTAATACGCGACTGACGACATCAGCCATTTGTTTGAAGCCGCCATGTGCGGATCGTCCTTGAAGTGCATGAACCGAGGGGAAGTCAAGCCGGGTTGTCCCCGGCGGCGGGCAGAGTGCCCGTTGCCTGGCGCCTTTGCAACAACTCGATGTGCTCGGCGGGCACCAGGGTGCGCAGGGTCTTGTAGAGCACTCGGGTTTCCAGCAGGTTCCACACCCGCAGCATGGTTTCCAGCGCGTCCAGCGGTTTGCTGATGAAGTCCCGGGCGCCCAGGGCCAGGGCGCGCAGGCGCGTATCGCGGGTGGCGTCGGCGGTCAGGACCAGGATCGGCAGGTATTCACCCTGGGGGATGCGCCGGTTGAGTTGTTCCAGCACCGCGAAGCCGTCGAATTGCGGCATGTGCAGGTCAAGAATCACCAGGTCCGGTTCGAAGCTGTTGAACAGCTCCAGGGTGCGCAGCGGCTGGGTGCTGCTCAGCACGTTGGTCAGCCCTTCGCGGGCGAGCAGTTGCTCTACCAGGTCCAGGTTCGGGCGTTGGTCGTCGATGATCAGAATGCGCAGGTCGAGGTTCACATGGGCTCCATAAAAGACTGGTCGAGGTGGGCGAGAAACGCGGGCACGTTGATCGGCTTGTTCAACACGGCGGTTGCGCCTGCCGCCTGCAAGGCCTGGCGGGTAAGGTCGCTGGCGTCGGCGGTGATCATCAGCACCGGGGTGTCACGGGTGATCGGCGATTGACGCAAGCGTTGCAGCACCTTCACGCCGTCGAGGTCCGGCAAGCACACATCCAGCAGAATCAACTGCGGCGCGTGCTGCGCGGCCAGGTCCAGGCCCAGTTGGCCTTGCATGCTCGACAGCAGTTTTATCCCCGGTCGGCGTTGCAGCAGGGTTTCGATCAGCGCCAGGCTGGAGAGGTTGTCTTCGATGCACAAGACCTTGCCCAGGTGCGCGCAGGCCGTGGGGGCAGGGCGCGGCGCCTGCGTGTCGATAACGGGCGTGGCGATGCGCTGCAATGGCGCCACGCGCGTGAACGGCAGTTCCAAGGTGAAGCGTGAGCCAATGCCGGCCTGGCTCTGCACGTTGAGGTGGCCGTCCATGTTTTCCAGCAGGCTTTTGCTCAGGGCCAGGCCCAGGCCGCTGCCTTCCACATTCGGGTCGGCGCCCAGGCGCTCGAACGGTTTGAACAGTTGCCCCATATGGTCCGCCGCAATGCCGTGGCCGGTATCACACACCGACACGCCGATACGCGGGCCATCAACGACGACTTCGATGCTGACCTCGCCATCGCGCGCGTTGTATTTGATTGCATTGGACAGCAGGTTCAGCAGCACCTGTGTGAGGCGTTGGCGGTCGGCCACGATGCCCACGTCCGCTGCCAAGTCCGGTAATGGCTGCAATCGAATGCCGGCGTCGGCAGCCATCGGCGAGACCAGCGACAGCGCCTCTTGCAAGACCTCCGCCAGCGGGATCGGCGCGATATTCAACGCCAGGCTTCCTGACTCGATCTTGGCGATGTCCAGCACTTCGTTGATCAGCGTCAGCAGATGCTGGCCGGCGCGCAGGATATGCCCGACGTCGGCCTTTTGCGCCTTGGGCGCGTCCATGTCCAGCAACTGCGCGAAGCCTAGGATCGAGTTGAGTGGGGTGCGCAGTTCGTGGCTCATGCGCGACAGAAACTCGCTTTTGGCGCGGCTGGCGCGCTCGGCTTCCTCACGGGCCTTGCGCAGGGCGATTTCCGCAGCGCGGCGGTCAGTGATGTCGCGGGTGATCTTCGAAAAGCCGCGCAAGGCGCCGGTGCCGTCGTACTGGGCGGTGATCACCACGCTGGCCCAGAACCGCGTGCCGTCCTGGCGGCAGCGCCAGCCTTCTTCGGTGTAATCGCCATTGAGGGTGGCTTCGCGCAGCGCCATGTCCGGGTGCTGCGGGCATTCCTCGGGCAAGTAGAACACCGAGAAATGCTGGCCGATGATTTCCTGCTCGGTATAGCCCTTGATCCGCTCGGCGCCGTTGTTCCAACTGGTGACATGGCCCGCCGTGTCGAGGGCGAAGATCCCGTAGTCCTTGACCCCGTCAATGATCAGCCGCAGGCGTTCTTCGTTGTCACGCAAGGCGCGCTCGCGTTCGGCCAGCAGCAACCCGGCTTCCACCAGGCTGGTGCCCAACTGGCCGATTTCATCGTGTTCCGGCGGTTGCGGCAGCAGGGGCGAGCCCAACGCCAGGCGCTGGGCATTGCGCTGTACATTCTGCACTCGCGCCACAATGCCCTTGGACAGGAACAGCACCGCAACAATCGCCCCAAACAGCCCGCAGATCGCCGCCAGCCAGGTGGACAGCAGCAACCGTTGACGGGTTTCGGCCGCCGCAGCGCTGCGCTCGGCCAGCAACGATTCCTCCAGGGTGAGCATGGTGCTGATGTGTTGGCGCAAGGCATCGAGGATGTGTTTGTTGCTGATCAGGATGGTACTGATCGATTGCGGTGTGGCGTCGCGGTCCTTGAGCATCTCTTCCAGGCCGTCGACCTTGCCTTCGATCAGCGGCTTGATGGCGCTCAGTTGCTCACGCACCCGTGGATCACGCACGTTGCGGTCGAGCCGGCGCAGGGCGGACTCGATCTGTGGCCCGGCGTTGAGGTAGCTGGGCAGGAAGTCTTCACGGTGCGTGAGCAGGTAGCCGCGCACACTGGCGGCGGCTTCTGCGAGCAGGGTGTGCACGGCCTGGATATCGCCTTGCACGCGCAACACGCGGCGCACGTCTTCTTCGGCGCGGGCGGTCTGGCGTTCGGTGGTGTAGATCAGCACCAGGGACAGCAACAGCACCACCAGCGGCAGCGAGATCACCACCAGCGCCTTGCCCCGCAGCGGCAGGTCAGCCCAACGCCGCTTCATGGTGACGTCACCAGGCCCAGGGCGATGCCGCGCACGGCAGCCTGGGTCCGATCAGCCGCGCCGAGCTTGCCGATCACGCGTTCCACATGGGCCTTGGCGGTGCCGGTGGTGATCCCCAACTGTTCGCCGATGGCGCGGTTGCTCATGCCGTTGGCCACCAGGCCCAGTACCTGGCGCTCGCGGGGGGTGAGGTTTTCGCTGGGGGCTGCGCCGCTGGCCTGGCGTTCGGTCATGCGGCGCAACAGCCGCGCGCTGACCGCCGTGTTGAGCGCTTCGCCGCCGGCGCCCACCTGTTGCAGGGCGTCGATCACCTCGGCCCGGCTGGCGTCCTTGAGCAAGTAGCCGACGGCGCCGGCATTCATCGCCGCTTCCAGGTATTCGGGGCTGTCGTCCATGGTGAACATCACCACCTTCACCGCCGGCAGGCGCTCTTGCAGCAAACGCGCGGCGCCCAAGCCGTTGAGCCCGGGCATGCGGATGTCGAGGATGACGATGTCCGGCAGCAGCTGTTCGCACAGCTCGACCGCTTGCAGCCCATCGCTGGCTTGACCGACCACCTCGAACTGCGCAAGGCCGGCCAGCAGCGAGACAAAACCGGTGCGCGTGACTTCATGATCGTCTGCCAGCACGAGACGCAGGACGTGGGTCATTGAGGGGTTCCAGGCAAATGGGCCGGCACGCGGGCGTGCAGTTGGGTACCGCTGTGGGCTGCGCTGACGCAGGTGAAACTACCGCCCAGCAGGCTGGCGCGCTCCTGCATGGTCGCGAGGCCCAGGTGCTGGGCGTCATCGCGCAATGGCGCGCAAGTGAAGCCTTTGCCATTGTCGTCCACGCGCAGGGATG
Source organism: Pseudomonas arvensis (assembly GCF_056688935.1). NCBI lineage: Bacteria > Pseudomonadati > Pseudomonadota > Gammaproteobacteria > Pseudomonadales > Pseudomonadaceae > Pseudomonas > Pseudomonas arvensis. The sequence continues at coordinate 2,775,069 of NZ_CP162038.1, forward strand.
CCTGGCTGTCGTGCAACGCCAGGGTCAAGTGCACCCGGCTGGCGTGGGCATGCTTGAGGACATTGTTGATGGCTTCCTGGCCGATCCGGAACAGCGCGATCTCCACCTGGCTGGCCAGGCGCGTTTCACACTGCGCCTGCCACACCACGCTGATGCCCGCGTCGCGCAGGCGGTCGGCTTCCTTGTCGAGGGCTTTGAACAGGCCGAAATCATCCAGCACCGTGGGGCGCAGGCCGGCGATCAATTGCCGGCCTTCACCGACGCAGTGCTGCGCCAGGGTGAGGATCGCCTGCAAATCGGCGGCGAGTGCGTCAGGCAGTGCGGGGCAGCGGCCGGCAAAGCCTTGCAGTCGCTGGTGCAAACCCGCGAGCGTCTGTGCCAGTCCATCGTGCAGGTCGTAGGCCACGCGTTTGCGCTCGTCCTCCTGGGCGCGGAACAGGCGGTTGACCAGGTCGGACAGGGTCTTGTCGCGGGTTTTGAGGGTGGTCAACAGCCGATCGTTTTCCAGGTGCGCAGCCAGCAGGGTGGCGAGCAGTTGCAGGGATTCGCTGTCTTCGTGCTCCGGCGCCCGCAGGCTGACGCTGTTGCCCAGCACCAGCAGGCCAAAAGCCTGGCCGTCACTGCCACACAATGGCACTTGCAGCACGCTGTGCGGCTGTTCCTGCCAGCGTGGTGCGCGCAGGTCGCGGTCGGCGAGGGCCGCCAGGCCGTTCAGGCGCGCCGGGCTGCCATGGCTTGCCGTGGTGTGGACGGCCCCTTCGGCGTCCCATTCCTGCAGCAGGCCGTGGTCCATCGCAAGAAACGCGCAGGCGCGCACGAGCACGCGTTCGCGCATGGCGTCGGGGGCCAGTTGGCTCAGTTCCTGTCCGGTATCCACCAACAGCCGCAGCCGCGCCGTGCGGCTTTGCGATTGGCGCAAATGCGCGCGCATGGCCAAGGCGCTGCCGGGGTCATGGGGCAGGTTATGCATGGGTGATGCTCCAGCGATGCAGGGAGGGCGGGGCGTCTATTAAACATGGTTAAACGCCTTGGCGGCTATCTGCCAAATGGCATAGGTAAATGACTCCGATTGGCCGATGGCGCGCCATGCTCGGTTTGGCAAAGTGGGCTCAACGAACACCACTGGAGTCTCCCCATGCAATTCAAGCCCGCAGCAATCGCCCTGATGTTTGCCTTGAGCGTTCCGTTTGTTCAGGCCGCTGAAACGTCACCCTATGTCTACCGCGAGGTGGCCCAGGCGCCCGCCAATGTGAAGGACCGGGAGATTGCCGGTTTGTTCGACCGCTGGAACAGCGCCCTGCAGACCGGCAACGTCACGTCGGTGGTCGACCTCTATGCGCCGGGCGCGGTGTTGCAGCCGACCGTGTCCAACCAGGTGCGCACCACGCCGGACCAGATCAAGGACTACTTCGATCACTTCCTGGCGCTCAAGCCGGTCGGCCAGATCAACTACCGTGAAATCCGCCAACTGGGCACTAACGTGGCCATGGACAGCGGGGTCTACACCTTCACCCTGACTGACGCGAAGGGTAAGGTCAGCCAGGTGCAGGCGCGGTACACCTTCGTTTATGAGCAGGTGGGTGGGCAGTGGAAGATTCTGAATCATCACTCTTCGGCGATGCCTGAGGTGCAGGTCAAGCACGCCAAGCAGTGAGGCGTTGATTACGCCGCCGTTGCGCTGAGCAGTTGGCCAGGGATGGCCGCAATCAGTTCGCGGGTGTACGCGGTGGCCGGGCGGTTGAAAATCTGCTCCACCGAACCCTGTTCCACCACGCGGCCATTACGCAGCACCAGCACCTCATGGGCGAAGTTGGCGACCACCGACAAGTCATGGGACACCAGCACATAGGCAATGCCCATGTCCCGTTGCAGTTCTTTCAGCAGGTCGAGAATGTGTGCCTGCACCGACACATCCAGTGCGCTGACCGGTTCGTCCAGCAGCAGCAGGTCGGGTTTCAACGCCAGGGCGCGGGCGATGGCCACACGTTGGCACTGCCCGCCGGACAGCTCGCGGGGCAAGCGGTCGAGGAAACTCACCGGCAAGTGCACGCGGCTGATCAACGCCCGCGCCGCCTGCTCCAGCGCCGCGCCCTTGAGCAAACCGAACGACACCAGCGGTTCGACAATGCTGTCGAACACCGTAAAACGCGGGTCGAGGGCGGCGAAGGGGTTTTGCTGCACCAATTGCAGGCGCTGGCGCAATGGGCGGAAGTCGCGCCAACTGAGGTCAGTGACGTCTTGCTGTTCGAACCTCACCCGGCCCTGGCTTGGCTTCTCCAGGCCGAGGGCGATGCGCAGCGCGGTGCTCTTGCCCGAGCCGGACTCGCCGACGATAGCCAGGGTCTGGCCGGGGTAGACCTCCAGGTTGAGACCCTCCAGGGCCAGGAAGGTCGACGCCTCGCCCTTGACCTTGGGCAGGGCGAACGTCTTGCCGACGTTGTGCAGGCTCAGGATCGGCTGGCGCCCCAGGTCGAGGTTGAGCAAGGGTTCGCGACGCCTGGCGAAGGCGGGCGCGGCGGCGATCAGGGCGCGGGTGTAGTCGTGGCTGGGCTGGGCCAGGATCTGCTTTGGCGGGCCTTGTTCCACCAGCTCGCCGTGCTGCATCACCAGGATGCGGTCGGCGCGGTCAGTGGCTACGCCGAGGTCGTGGGTGATGATCAGCAGCGAAATGCCGCGCTCGCTGACCAGTCGTTGCAGGTGATCGAGGATCTTGCGCTGCACGGTCACGTCGAGGGCGCTGGTGGGTTCGTCGGCGATGATCAGGCGCGGGTTACCGGCCAGGGCGATGGCGATCAGCACGCGCTGGCGCATGCCGCCGGAGAGTTCATGGGGATACTGACGCGCACGCAGTACCGGTTTGTCGATCCCCACCTGTTGCAGCAACTCGACAATATCCGCATCGACGCCGGGGTAGCGCTTGCCCTTGGCCAGGATCAACGCCTCGGCAATCTGCTGGCCGACGCGCAGGGTGGGGTTGAGGCTGACCATCGGGTCCTGGGGCACCAGGCCGATGGTGCGGCCGCGCAGGCTGCGTTTCTGGCGTTCGCTGGCGTGGGTCAGGTTCTGGCCGTCGACCCACAGTTGCCCGGCGCTGATCTGCGCGTTGTCCGGCAGCAGGCCCAGAATGGTGTTGGCCAGGGTGGATTTGCCCGAGCCGGACTCGCCGACAATCGCCACGGTTTCGCCCTGCGCCAGGGAAAACGACAGCGAACGCACCGCCGGATTGACCTGGCCGCTGGCGCGGTAATCGACACTGAGTTGGCGTACATCGATCAAAAGCGCGCTCATCGCTGGATCTCCTCAAAGGTGCGGGCGATATGGTTGAGGCTGAACACCACCGCCACCAGGAACAGGCCGGGCAGCAAGGACACCCACGGTGCGGTGATCAGGAAGTGCCGGCCGTTGGCGATCAGGGTGCCCCATTCCGCCGCCGGTGGCGCGGCGCCGAAACCGAGGAAACTCAAGCCTGCGGTGGCGAGGATTGCCGCGCCGAAATCCAGGGTAGCCAGTACCGCCACCGGGCCCCAGGCATTCGGCAGGATGTGTCGCAGCAAGGTGCGGCCCCAACTGGCACCGCCCAGGCGTGCTGCTTCTACATAGGGCAGGGTTTTCACCCGCAGTACTTCGGCGCGGGTGGTGCGGGCAAAGCCCGGAATAATGCCGATGCCCACCGCGATGGCCACCGGCACGGTGCCAAAACCGATGGCCGTGACGATCGCCAGGGCCAGCAGCAGGCCAGGCAGGGCGAGCAGCACATCGACCACGCGCATGATCACCGCATCGAGACGGCCACCGGCAAACCCGGACAAGATGCCCAGCCCGAGTCCGCCCACCAGTGCGATCCCCACCGCCAGCGAGGCTGCCAGCACCGACAGGCTCGCGCCGTAGACCACGCGGGTAAACAGGTCGCGGCCCAGTTCATCGGTGCCGAACCAGTGGTTCAGGTTAGGCGCAGTGAGCTTGGCGGCGGGGGCGGTGGCGTATGGGTCGAAGCTGCTCAGCAGGTGCGGTGCCACGGCGGCGACCAGCGAGAACAGCACCACCAGCACCGCCAGGCTGAACCCCGGCCGGCGCAACAAGGGCAGCAGGGTCGCCGTGGCGCGTTGCCAGGGGCTGCGGCGGCGCCAGAGGGTTTCACTGCGCACGCGTTTGTGGGTAAGCGTCGTCATGGTCTAGGACACCTTGGGCGTGTGGGAGATGCGCGGGTCGAGCCACGGGTAAAGCAGGTCCACCAGCAGGTTCACCAGGACAAAGGCCGCCGCCGACACGGCAACGATGGCCAGCACCACTGGAATGTCCTGGCGCAGCACGGCTTCCTGGGCCAGGCGGCCGATGCCGGAGCGGGCGAAGATGGTTTCCACCAGCACGGCGCCGGACACGGTATTGCCCACCTGCAAACCGATCAGCGTAAGGATGGGCAGCGCGGCATTCCTGAACCCATGGCGGGCCTGCACCTGGCCTCGGCTCAGGCCTTTGGCGTAGGCGGTGACGATATAGGCTTCTTTCCACACGCCCTGAAAACTGCGTTGCAGCACCTGGGCGTACACCGCCGCACTGGGGATCGCCAGGGTGATCGCTGGCAATACCAGGCTTTCGAAGCCCCGGCTGCCGGTGGCGGGAAACCAACCCAGGCCAAACGCAAACACCTGGATCAGCAGCAAACCCATCCAGAACACCGGCACCGAAAAGCCCAGGGACGGCAAGCGCGCCAGGGCTTTTTTCAACGGTTGCCAGCGGATATACGCGGTGAGGTACGCCAGGCCGATGCCGCCCAGCAGCGACAGCACAATCGCCAGCCCCGCCAGGGACAGCGTCTGGGGCAGGCGTTCGGCGAGCAACTCGGCCACCGGGCGGTTGAGCGACAGTGACAGGCCGAAGTCACCGTGCAACGCGCCCAGCAGCAGGTCGATATATTGCTCGAACAGGCCTTTATCCAGCCCGTAATAGGCCCGCGCCTTGGCCAGGTCTTCCACCGACAGCGCGTCGGCTTCCATGCCGGACGCACTGAGCATGATCGACAAAGTGTCGCCCGGCAGCAGGTAGAGGATGAAGTAAGTGATGCTGTAGGCACCCCAAAGCACCAGCAGCGCCTGGCCGACCCGGCCGATCAGGTAGCGGCTCATGGTGCATCGACCTCGATATCACCCAACAGCGCAAAGCCTTCGGCGGTCCAGCGGAAGTTTTTCACTTTGGACGAGGTCGCCGCCTGCCACACGCGCTCGTAGACCGGGAACGCCGAGCCTTCATCCACCAACAGGTCTTGCAGGGCGCCGTAGGCGGCTGCACGTTGCTGGCTTTGGGTGGCGGTGATGCCGGCGTCGAACAGGCCCTTGGCGGTGTCCAGTACCGCCGGTTCGTAGAGGTTGGTGGCCAGGGTTGAGCTGTTGGCGGTGCGCGGATCGAGGATGGTCTGCAGGATGATCGGGTCGGCGCGCGTCATGTAGTTGATGGTCAGGTCATAGTTACCGGCGGAGTTGTTGGCGACCCACTCGGCGCGGGTGACCACGCTGAGCTTCAACTCGATGCCGACCTTGCGCAGTTGATCCTGGATCAGCACGTCGCCTGCGGTTTCAGCCGGGCTGATGTTGTAGCTCAGGCTCAGGCGCTTGCCGTTTTTGCTGCGGTAACCGTCGGCGCCCTTGGCCCAGCCTGCCTGATCCAACAGGCGCTCCGCGCCCGCCGCGTCATACACCAGCTTGGCCCCCTGGCTCTTGAAGTAAGGCGTGGTCACGTCATAGATGCCGTCCACCACCGGGAATTCAGCGTTGTACACGGTGCTGGCGTAGCTCTTGCGGTCGATGGCTTTTTGCAGGGCCAGGCGTACCTGTTTGTCGCCCAGGGCGCGGCCGTCACGGGTGTTGGGATACAGGTTCAACGCCGGCCCCGGCAGCGAACGGCTCTGGATGGTCGCGCCCTTGGACTGGAACAGCTTCAGGTCGACCTCGGAGAACGGGTTGCGCGGCCACAGGATGTCGGCCTTGCCTTGCAGGAACAGACCGTTGCGCACGCTTTCTTCGGGGATGTAGGTGACGTCCACCGCATCCAGGTGCGCTTCGCCCTGGTTTTTCATATTCGCCGAGGCCCAGGCGTAACCCTTGCGCTTGGTCAGGTGCGCGCCGACTTCCGGGGTGTAGCTGGCCAGCACGAACGGGCCGGTGCCGATGATCTTGCCCAGCGAGCGTTCCTTGGCGCTGAGCGCATAAGAGGCGGGCGCCAGGATCGACAGGTTGGTGGTGGACGTGGCTTGCAGGAACCCGGCGTTGGGTTTGGCCAGCACCAGTTTGACGGTCAGGTCATCCACCACTTCGGCATGGTCGAACCCCGCCAGATAGGTGGCGCCGAAGGTGGCTGGCAACTCGGCGGCCAGCGCCTTGTTGCTGTCGAAGGCGGTTTTGACCGCCACGGCATTGAAGCGCTCGCCATTGCTGAAGGTGACGTTATCGCGCAGGTGAAAGGTATAGGTGAGCGCGTCGTCACTGACTTCCCAGCGTTTGGCCAGCCAGGGAATGATCTTGCCGGTTTGCGGGTCCTGGTCGGTCAGCGACTCGGCGACATTGCGCAGCAACACCCGGTGTTCCAGCCAATAGACCTGGAATGGGTCGACGCTGACCAGCGTGGTGTTGTCGCCAAAGAAGGCGATATTCAGGGTCTTGCCGACCTGGCTGTCACTGCCCGAAGGCGAGCAGGCGGCCAGGCTCAATGCCAGGGCGCAAGGGGCCAATAGACGGCTCATCAAGTTGGAGGTGTTCAATGGGATGCCCTCGTATGGCGATTGGCTTAGAAGTCGTAGGCCAGCTTGGTGTACCAGTAGCCGCCGCCGGGGTAGAACGGCGGGTTGCCGTAGGGCGCCAGGCCCAGGTTGCTGTAGACGGCGTGCCGGTCGGGGCGCACGTCGAAGATGTTGGTGCCGCCGATGCTCACGGTGATCTGGTCGACGAAGGTGTAGCTGACGTCCAGGTCGGTGATCCATTTGGCGCCGAAGCTGCGGTCGCCCGTGGGGTTGACCGCCAGCGTCTTGACCGCGCCGTAGCGGCTGGTTTGCAGGTTGACTGCGAGGTCCTCGACCTTCCAGTTGGCGCCCAGGATCCATTTGGTCGTGGGCGACGCTTCGGTCAGGTCGCCTTCGCGGTCGCGGCCCACCAGGGTCACGCCGGAATTGGCCAGCGCATTCGGTGTGTCGCGGGTGCCTTCGATGGTGGTCTTGTTCCAGTTGAAACCCAGGCTCCAGCGCACTTCGCCCCAGGTATCCAGCGGTGTGGTGTGGTCGGCGACCACGTCCAGGCCACGGGTGCGGGTATCGAAGGCGTTGGTGTAATAGTTGACCCAGGTGCCCGAGGGCACGCCTTGGCCGGTGAGGATGCCGTTGATCACGCCGTTGCCCTGGTCGTAGATATTGCTGGTCAGGGCGATGCGGTCGTCGATGTCGATCAGGTAGGCATCGGCGGTGATGCTGGTGCGCGGTGCCGGTTGCCAGGTGAGGCCCAGCCCGAGGTTGCGCGATTTTTCCGGCTTGAGGTCATCACCGCCCAACGCCTTGGCCAGGTTGCTGCCCGACGGCGTCAGGCGGGTGACGGCGGGTACCACATTGCCGTTCACGTCGGTGGACACGCGGTTGTCGGCCACGGTGTAGCCGATCTGGGTCAGTGACGGCGCACGGAAACCGCTGCCGACAGTGCCGCGCACGGCCACGCTGTCGGTGAGTTCGTAGCGCGAGTTCACTTTCAGGCCGACAGTGTTGCCGGAGTCGTCGTCGTAATGTTCGACCCGCCCGGCGACGTCGAGAAACCAGCGTTCGGTCAGGTCGAAGCCCAGGTCCAGGTAGCCGGCGTAGTTGTTGCGGATCAGGCTGACTTCGTCTTCCGGACGAATCGTCACCGCCGCCTGGGCACCCGATGCCGCCGGGTACGAACCGGTGATATAGGCCTCGGGGTCGCCGGCGAAGGTGCTGAAGTGCTCCCAGCGATGTTCCAGTCCGGCCGACACCTGCACCGGCGAAGTCAGGTTGAACAGGCTGTCGTAGCGGCGGGTGAAATCCAGGTTGTTGACCCACTGCTCGAAGCGGAAGGTCGCCAGGTTGTCGAATTTGGTCGGTGACGCGGTGCCCAGGGACGGGTTGATGTTGAGGTCGCTGGAGTGGTGCACATTGTTGCGCCCGTAGGTAGTGCTCAGGTCCCAGTTCCATTCGGCTGCCTGGCCCTTGCCGCCGAACAGCAGTTGATAATCGCGGTCCTTGATGTTGTTCAACGGGTAGTAACCGTCGGGGAACACCTCGGGCACGGCGGCCCGGCCGGTCGGCAGGCGGAAGTAGTTGGCGGCCTCGGCGTCTCGCTCGCCGTAGGTGGAGAATGAGTACAGGGTCAGGTCTTCCAGGGGCAGTTCGGCGTTATAGGCCAGGTTGAAGGCCTTGAGGTCGGGGTCGCCGTTCTTGATCGCTACGCGGTCCCAGGCGGCTTCCCTGGCCGGATCGTTGAAGGCCCTGACGCTGCCGTCGGCCTTGTCGTTCCACGACGCTTCGCCACGTTTGCGTGCATCCGCCGACAGGTGGAAAAAGCCGCCATCGCCCAGTGTGAAGCCCTGGTCGCCGGCCACCTTGATGGTCTCGCCCTGGCCGGAGAACAACTGGCCGTAACTGGTTTCCAGGTGACCGCCGCTGCTGCCGGTCTTGAGGATGATGTTGATCACACCCGCCACCGCATCGGACCCGTACTGGGCCGCTGCGCTGTCTTTGAGCACTTCGATATGGTCCACCGAGCTGACCGGGATTAAGTCGATGTCCACTGCATTCGCACCGCTGTTGTCGATGGACCCGCGCTGGCCTGTGGCGCCGTTGTGGCGGCGTTTGCCGTTGACCAGCACCAGCGTGTAGGCGGGGCCGAGGCTGCGGTTGCTCAGCGGGCGGGTCACCGAGTTGTAGCCGGCGATGTTGGTGCCGAAGTTGAAGGACGGCAGCAATTTGGCAATCGCTTCGGACAGCTCGGCGCGGCCGGTCTTGAGCAGTTGCTCGCTGTTGATCACATCAATCGGCGCCGGGCTGTCGGCCACGGTGCGCGCCTGACCACGCAGGCCGGTGGAAATCACGGTGACGGTACCGAGCCTGGCGTCTTGCGTAGCGGTTTCGGCGAAGGAGGGCGCCGCAGCGAGCAGCAGCGAACTGGTCAGCAGTGACAGGTGGAAGTGCTTGAGGGGCAGCGGGGCGGCGAGGTCTGGCATGTCGAGATCGGTCCATTTAGCCTTTTACAGGCTCCTGGTGGTCGGGGGTACGTCCTCCGCCAGGTATGGGGTCGGTCTGTGAAGTGAAGATATTCCTATAAAAAACCCGAGGGAAAGTCTTTTTTGGAATAAGCTAATTATTAGATATTGTTATTATGTGATTTATTAAGATCATCTATTTTTATGATGTTTTGCGCTGGTGCCGGCCGCCACGCTCAACGAGAGCAATCCGCTTGCGCCATGTAGCCACCCGCGAAAAAAGACAACAGAACGCAGATGTTTGCGCTCAGTTAATATATGACCCATCGCCACGAATACTGGCTTCAATCGCGGCCAAGCCTTCCCTGAATCCCCCCCTGAGAAACAGTATGAACACCGAATTGACGGAAGAAGAGATGCGACAGGCGCTATTCGGCGTATCTGTGCCCGCAGTGTCGACGGAAGCTGACCCTCAGCCAGAACCCGTTCCGGCAGTCGTGATACCGCCAAAGGCAACGCCCAAAAAGCAACAGAAAACCTCAAAAGGCTTTACCCCGAGGCTCAGGGTCACACTGCGCGTGGGCAATGAGTTCGAAGGGCAGATGCACGAGATCATTCATGAGGCTGACACGCTCAGCACACTTGTAGCCGAGCAAGAAGCTACCAAGGCAGCCAGGAAGAAGTTTCGTTTTGTGGAAGTGGTCTCGGTCAAGTCAATGTAGTTGCGATAGCCATTTCTCCAAGGCGTCGCAGCGGTTTCGCACAGCGCACATTTCTTTTTTGAACTCAACCGGCCACCCACTTTCCGGCATCCCCTGGGCCGCTTTCGGGTCGACTGGAAAATGTGGTGGGACATGCTGACCGGCCGACTACCGTTCTGAAGCACGGCTGCCTTGAAAGTTCAGGGATGGACCTTCACGGCACCAGTTCATTTTTGGACAGGCCGTATTCCCCCAACGAATAGAGCAAGGTTCCATACCCCAGTTGGTCGTAGCCGCCGCTGTTGGGGCCATAATCCCCGCCACCGCCTTCCACCTCGACTTTGTGCGCGAAGGCTTTCACGTTCGGTGCGCTGAGGCCTTTGAGCACGACGTAATGGTTGTAGAGCAGTTCCCAGATCGGGCGGATGTCGCCACGGTGATCGGGCGAGATGACGGTCTGCTTGAACGCGCTGTTGATGAAGGTCGTGAACGGCACGTCATTGCCCAGGTTGTACTTGGCCACATACTCGGCGCCTTGCAGCACCCGGTTGTTCTGGTAACCGAACAGGTCGTCGCCCTGGCTCCAGGCCATTTGGCAGAAGCTGCCGAGCAAGGCGATGTCGAGCAGGGTGTGCGCCTGGTCGCGCCCGCTTTCCTGGACCTGGCCGAGACCATTGCCGTAGAGCTTCCACACCACGTGTTCAATGGCACCGTTGCCGGCGCCGTGCTTGAAGTAGTTGACCGCTTCATCGTAGATGTCGCGGCGGTCGGTCAGCACGCCGATGGCCAGCATCGCGTTCATGTTGGACAAGTCCCAGTTCGCCCAATAGTGGTCGACCGGCGCGTTATTGTGATGCACCAGAAAATCATGATTCATCGGGTAGAAGACCGTGAGCATCATGCTTTGGAACTGATGAAAGTCCGCCGCCTTCCACTTTGAATAACCGCGCAGTAACTCTGCGGCGTTGGCCAGTTGATAACCGTACAAGCCGGATGCCAGGAAGCGGTCCGAGGTGCCTGCAATCGATGTAAGGGTGCTGGACCACTGGTTCAACATCGCTACGGCTTTGTCGGCATACGCGGGATCACCCGAAAGCTGCCAGCGCAGGGCCAGTGCGTACGCTGCTGCAGCGTCATTGAATAAGCGGGCGTAGTTTTCCGGATGTTGGCCATCCGCGCCCCGATACACCACTGCGACCGGGCTCGGGTTCCAGGCCAGTGAAGCGTGCCGGTTGGCGATCAGCTTCTGCCACCCGGCCAGCCACGGCTGGTTATGGTTGGCCAGTTTTTCGCGGATGCGCAGCAAGTCCTGTTCGGTCTGCAACAGGCCTGGATGGACGAATGCGTCGGGATGTGGGGTTGCGGCGTGACTGGCAATACTGATCGACAGTGCGCTGAGCAGCATGGCCCCTTTGGATAGGCGTTTGACGGTGCGCGTCGCCTTGAGCAAAAAAGTCATGGTGTGTTCACCGTGATGTGTGGAGTTTTACGCTGCGTAAACAGCAATACATACAGCACCGGGATCAACCCCAGCGTTACCAACGTTCCCAGTGCAAGACCGCCCATCATGCTGATTGCCATGCCTTTCCACAGTGGCCCGGCAAACAGCATCAACGGGATCAGCCCGAGGATGCAGGTCAGTTTGGTCATGACGATCGGGCGCAGGCGTTTGACGGCGGCATTCACGACGGCCTCGTACACGGGCAGGCCGTCGTGGAGCTCCGCTTCAATACGCTCCAGCAACAGCACCGCGTTATTGACGATGATCCCTGCCAGTGACAGCAGACCGAACGTGGCCATGAAGCCAAACGGGTAACCGGTGACCAGCAACGCGACTGAAACGCCGATCAGTACAAAGGGAATTGCGCAAACCACAATCAGCACCTTGCGAAACGAATTGAACTGCCACACAAACAACAACAGCATGGCGATCAGCGCGTGGGGCAGGTATTGCAGCAGCGCCTGGTTGGCATCTGCCGAGTCTTCGATTTCACCGCCCAGTTCAATCCGGTAGCCCGGCGGCAAGCGCAGTGCCGCGACCTGCGGCGCCAGTTGCTCGACGATGGACGTCGCCGTCAGCGACGGGTTGTGGCCCACTACGGTGATGGCGCGTTCCTGATTGCGGCGCATCAGCGTGGACGGTTCGCTGGAGGCGACAATGCGGGCAATGGCCGACAGCGGCACGGGCGTCGAGCCGTCGGCCGGGTAGACCTGGATACCGCGCAGGTCGGGCGATACGGTGTTTGTCGTCGCAGGTTCGCGTACCACCAGCGGTACGCGGGTCTGATTGTCCTGCAGGGACGAAACCTGGAGGCCGCCGAAGTGTAATTGCAAGGCCTGGGCTATGGCCTGGGTGTCGACCCCGGCGCGGCGTGCACTGTGCTGGTCGACCTCGACGGTATAGCGCGCCAGGCGCGTGCTCCAGTCATTGCGCACATCGAGTGTGCCCGGCATGTTGCGCAAAGCGTTCTCGATCTGGCCGGCCAATAGGCGTAATACGTTCTCGTCCGGGCCAATCACGCGATAGATCGCGACCCCGGCTTCTGTGGTGCCCAGGGAAAACCGTTTGGGCTCGGCGCGCAGCTCGGGGTGTTGTTTGAGCAGATAGCGACGCATATTGGCAATGACCGCATCGATATCCGTGCCCGCCATGACGCTGACGGTGAAGTAAGCGGTTTCCGGTGCTGGCTGCGGCGGGTTGAGGCCCAGCACGATGCGCGGTCCGCCATCGCCCACGTAGCCGATGCTGTCGACTACCTGGGGTTCCTTGCCTAACCACAGGCTGATCTCGCGCACGCTTTGCAAGGTCTTGCGCGAACCGCTGCCGGGCTCCAGGGTGATGGGCACCTGAAACTGCAACCGGTCCGACTGGGGTAAAAAGTCATAGGGCACGCGCATCAGTTCAAAAATGGCGGCGGCCAGCAACACCAACATGGCCATCAGAAACAGCACCTTGTGCTGCAGCACGCGGCAGATGACGGCCCGATAGCCTTGGTAAAAGCGGCTGTTGTAGCTGTCCTCTGACGCCTTATGACGTGGGGGCTTGGCAAAATACAGGCACAGCAGCGGCGTGACGGTGATGCTCAACAGCCACGAGCCGAGCAGGGTCAGGGCAAGAACAATGGCCAATGACCGCAGGTATTCATTGGTGCTGGTCTGGCCGAGGAAGAACGGCGAGAAGGCCAGCACAATCACCAGGGAGGAGGTCAATAGCGGAATCGCCAGCGTACGCCCCGCATCCTCGCAGGCCTGGCGGCGTTCCTCACCGGCATGCAGCCGGCGCTCGATGTCCTCGGCGATGACAATGCCGTTGTCCACCAGCAAGCCTAGCGCGAGGATAATCGCGGCAATCGATACGGTCTGCAGCTCGACCCCCAGCATGCGCATGGCGATCAACGTGCCGAGGATCGTCAGCGGCACAATGGCGCCGACCACCAGGCCGGTGCGCCAGCCAAGGAACAGCATCACCACCGCCATGACGATGACCACGGTTTCGATCATCACATGCTTCATCTTGGACATCTGCTGATCGACTACATCGGCCTGGAACGTCACCACATGGGCGGTAAAGCCCAGCGGGAGTTGCTGCTCCAACTGCGCCAGTCGTTCGCGCAGGGCTGCGCCGAATTGATTAATGTTTTGCCCTGGCGCCATGGACACGGCCAGCACCACGGCGTCCTGGCCCTGGTACACCGCGGCGGTCTGGGGCGGGTCGGCAGCCATCACGGCAATCTGCGCAAGGGCGCTCAACGGCACCGATTGCACACTGCCGTCGGCGCCGGGCAGTTGAATCGGCACCTGGCGCAGCTGTTCCACACCGAGCAATTCGCCGGTCACGGTGAGGGTGGTGATCTGCCCGCCAATGTCGGCGATACCGCCAGGCGCCAGCACATTCTGTTGCTGCAGTTGCTGGAACAATTGCTGCGGGGACAAACCCAGCCCGGCCAGGCGTTGCGGGTTGAAATCAATTGAAAGCTGTTGATCCTGCAAACCATGCAAGGTGACCTGGCCGATGCCGGGCAACCCGCCCAACTGGTCGCGCAGGCGCTTCAACGGCCCGCGCATCTCGCTCATGCTGTAGCCGGGTGCGGTAACGGCGATGGAGGCCACGGCGACGCGCCCGAAATTATCGTCGACAAACGGCCCTTGGGTGCCGGGTGGAAAGCCCGCGCCGGCTTCGGCGACCTTATTGCGCACCTGCTGCCACAGCACGCCGAGGTCCTTGGTTTCATCACGGGCCGTCACTTGGATAACCACGCTGCCGGGATGAATCGTGGTCACGATATTTTTGATTTGCGACAGTTCGCGCAGTTTTTCTTCGGTGGGCCGCGCCAGCAATTCTTCGGCGCGTTCGCTGGGCAGTCCGGGGAACTGGATGCTCACCAGCGCATCGCGGATGGTCACCGAGGGCTCTTCCTGGGTGGGGAAGCTAAGAAACGTCGCCACACCTGCGATCAGGATCAACAGCGCGGTGAAGAGCGTCAGGCGGCTTGCGCCCAAGGCGTGTCGGGTCAGGTTGATCATTCGGTTGTGCTCAAGCGGCTGGAGGGCGCAAGCAGGTTGACGGGCTGGCCGTCACTGAGAAACGCGACGCCCGTGACGACCACTTGCTCGCCATCCTTGAGGCCGTTGTCGACAGTGACGCGGCCCTGGTCGATCAGGCCGATCTTGATGTCACGCTGGGCGACCTTGCCCGCGGTGGGGTCATAGACAAACACTTGCACCTGGCTGGCGTCACCCCCGATGCGCAGGGCCTGGGTTGGAATGGACAGCGGGAGCGGAGCAGGGGGCGCGAGCCTCACATTGAGATTCACGCCGCTGGGCAGCGCGAGGTCGTTGGCGCTCAGGCGAAAGCGCGCGCTTTGCAACATACCGTTCTGTGCGCGCATCGACAGGCCTTCCAACACCAGCGGCAGGCTAGAACCCAGCGCGGTCGGGTCGGCGGCTACGGCGTGGTCCCCAGGCTTGAGGCCGGCGGCCTGTTCCACCGGGATTTGCACCAGCACCTGCAAAGCGCCCGAGGCCTCCAGCTCCATCACGACCTGGCCGGGCGATAGCTCGCTGTACAGCTGCGCAGGCCGAGCCACGACGCGGCCGTTGAAAGGTGCAATCAGTTGCCCTTGGCGCTGATCGCGGCGCACCAGGTCCAGCGCCGCTTCATCGGCTGTCTGCTGCGCGACGGCCGCTTGCCACGCCGCTTCGGCTTGCTCCACAGCGCTGGTCGGGACGCTACCCTGGGTAAACAGCTGTTGCTGGCGGACTTTGTTGCGCTTGCGCTCGCTTGTCTGCGCCACGCTGGCAAACAAGGTGGCCTGGGCCTGTTTCAGGCACAGCCGGACTGCGGCCGCGTCCAGACTCGCCAGTACCTGACCTTGTTTAACCGAATCGCCTACATCAACGTTCAAGGCGACCAGACGACCTGCGCCCTCGAAGGCCAGCGTTGCACGTTGGCGTTGGCGCACGACGCCGGTCAACGGCGCAGCGTCCACCTGCGCGGCGCGCACTGCGGTGACTTTTACGGACCTTACGGCGGGCTCCGGCACGGGTGACTCGCGCGAACAGGCCGCCGTTGTCAGGCAGGCGAGGCCGAGGATCAGGAGACGGGCCCAGGGACGAAACAGCTGAGGAAAACCATACATGCCTGGGGCCTCGTTATCAGAAGGTGTAGTTGATGGCGAACAGGCCAAGGCCGGCGCTTTCACGCAGGACCAGCGGGCTGTTGCGGGCCTGGTCGGCGTACTGGGTCAGCGTCAGGCTGACCAGCGTCGACCAGTGTGCATCCAGGCTGTGCTGCCAGTTCAAGGCGGCGGAGTAGGCATAGATGCCTGCATCGGCGCTGTATTTTCCATAGAGCGAACGCTGGCTCTGCGCCTGGGTGACGCCGAAGTAGGTCTGGTTGTAGCGGCCATCGCCGGCGTGCGCATCGAGGTCCAGGGCCAGGGTGTCGCTGTCGGTATGAAACAGAATGCCTTCGAGGCCAAAGCGGTAGCGGTTGCCCCGGTGCTCGCCGGCCATGCGCAGTTCGGCTTCGCCGCTGACCGACAGCCAGTCAAGCAGTTGCTGGCTGAGGGTGAAGTCGGCGACGGTGGCGCCGTTGACATCGCCCATGCCGTTCAGCTCGCGGCCGCCGGGGCGGCTGGTGCTGTCCTTTTCCTTGCGGCCCAGGTCGTAGTTGATCGCCGCGCTCGCAGCAAAGCCGCTGTCGGATTGAAACTGCACACCCAGGCCACGGGTGCTGTCGGCAAACAACACACCGCGCTGGATGCTGAACATCGGCAGCACGAGCGCACGGTAGCGGTCTGCGCCCATGAAGCGCGGTGTGACGCCCATGCCGAGGCCCAGGGTGGCAGTGGTGGTGTCGGCCGCCTGTGCCTGTGGCGCCAGCGTGCAAGACATCAACGCGGCGGCGCCCCAAAGCGCGGCACGGGTAGGAGGCGTGATCAAACTCATGATGGAACCCTTTCTGCGGAGGAAAATAACGGTGCGCCAGACAGCGCGCGATACAGCGCCAGGCGGTTGAACAACAACTGGTAGGTGGCCTTGCGTAATTCGATGGCGGCTTCAGCCAGGCGAATTGAAGCGCCGGTGTGCTCTGAACGGGCAGCCGCACCCACGGCGATTTGTTGATCAAGACGCTTGGCCTTCAAGGCGGTCAACGCCGCCAGATCAATTTGTGTGGTGGCGTTGGCCAATGCTTGCTGGCGCTGAGTCAACAGGTCGGCGATTTCGCGGAAGGCGTCCTGCACGGTTTTTTCGTATTGGGCGACTGCCGACTGTTGGCGAGCGGTGGCCAGGTCCAGGTTGGCCTGGTTGCGGCCACCGTCGAACAGCGGCAGGTTCAGTTGTGGGGTGAACAGCCAGGCGCCACTGCCGGACGAAAACAAGTTGCTCAAGCGCGGGCTGGCGATGCCGACACCGGTGCTCAAGGTGATCGAGGGGAAAAACGCTGCACGGGCGGCACCGATGTTGGCATTCGCCGCGCGCAGGGCTTCTTCACATTGGCGCACATCGAAGCGCTGCAGCAGGCGCTGTGACGGCATCTCGACCAGCCATGGCGGGGGACTGAGGTCGATGACGGCGCTGTCTGCCGCCGCTGTGGAAAGGGCAGCCTGATAGCCGGTGACCCACGCCAGCGCCTGTTGTGCACGCGAGTAGTCGGCGCTTGCATCCTGCAATTGCAGAGTGGCGCGACGCACCTCCATGCGCTGGGTGTCGACCGTGTCCGGGGCTACCAGGCCTTCCTTTTGCTGACCGTCGAGTACGCTCAGCAGTCGTTTCTGGTCGTCGAGAATGGACCGCGTGTCGGCCTGCACGCCCGCCTGCAAGCGCTCCTGCAAATACAGGCGCGCCACTTCGACGATCAGCGCCTTGCGCGCCGCCAAAGCCCCGTAGCGTGTGGCGAGGTAGTCATGTTGCGCCGCTTCGGACAGGCTGCGCACCCGGCCGAAAAAATCCAGCTCGAAGTCCGATACACCCACGGACGCGACCGCGATGTCCTGCCCGTAACGTTCGTCGGCGGCCTTGTCGTGCAAGTGCTGGCGGTTGCGTTGCAGCCCCAGGGCCAAGGTGGGTAAGCGATCGGCGCGAGAAATGCCGTACTCGGCGCGGGCTTGCTCGACTCGCAGCAACGCCAGGCGCAGGTCACGGTTGTAGTCCAACGCTTGTTCAACCAGAGCTGGCAACTGTGCCGATGAGTCCAGGCCGGCCAACAGGTGTTTTTCCTCGTCGGACAGCGCTTCCACGCTGTTGATCGTGGAGGAGGGCGCGCCCGTTAACCTTGTGCCTTGCAGGGTGTCCGGCACTGGCAACGCGGGCGTCTGGTACATCGGCGCCAGTGAGCAGCCGTTCAGCATGCCCACCAGCAGCACAACCGCGCCGAGGCGTTCAGGCAGCTTGATAGGCTTGGACAGCGGTGCAGTGGTCGGCATAGGATCGGTTCGCGAAAGTCGGGCGTAGGCCAATACTGGCAGCGGACTTTCAATAAACCGTTCGTGAATTATCAAGGTTTCATCAAGAGGCTTCTTTGTGTCAGGAAAACGTATCCTCATTGTCGAAGACGACGCCGACAGCGCCAATATTCTCGAAGCCTATCTGCGCCGGGACGGCTTTGAGGTGGCCTTGGCCGAAGACGGTCAGCGTGGCCTGGACCTGCACAAAAGCTGGCAGCCCGACCTGATCCTGCTGGACGTGATGCTGCCCCGCTTGAGCGGCACGGAAGTGTTGTCCGCCGTGCGCCGCAGCAGCGACACGCCGGTGATCATGGTCACGGCCATGGGCGATGAGCCGGAAAAACTCGGCGCCTTGCGTTATGGCGCGGATGACTATGTGGTCAAGCCCTACAGCCCGCGTGAGGTGGTGGCGCGGGTGCATGCGGTGTTGCGACGTACCCTGGGCAGCCAACCGGTTGAACAGCTGCTGCGCCATGAAAACCTGCGTGTTGATCTCACCGCCTTCACGGCCAGCCTTGAGCACCGCGATGCGCCGCCGCAGGTGCTCGACCTGACGCCGACGGAGTTCAAGCTGCTGGTGACGTTGCTCAAGACACCATCCAAGGCGTTCACCCGTGATGAGTTGCTGGAAATCTGCCTGCCGGAAAGCGAAGCCCTGGCACGGGTCGTTGATGCCCACGTACACAACCTGCGACGCAAACTGGAAACCCATGGCATCGCCGGGGTATTGGTGACCGTACGCTCCATCGGCTATCGGTTCAGGTAAGCCGCATGTTCAAGAAATCTCGGGTCAACGACAAACCGCTGTGGCGCTGGGTCGGTATGCGCATGAGCCTGTTGGCGATCGGCGCCGTTGTGGTGATTGCCCTGTGCATGTGGGTCAACTTCAAACTGTCGGACTGGTATTTCTTGCAGCGCCTGCCGCCGCAAGCGCGTGAGGAGTTGCTGCACCTGCGCGCCGAGCCGCAACTCAATGAAACACGCTTGCGCCAACTGGTTGCCGAATACTACCCGGTGGAATTCTTCCAACCGGATATCGCCAATCGCGACTGGCTGATCCTGGCCTGCCTGGTGCTGGCTGCCATCCCGATCATCATCATCTGTGGCTTGTGGTTTTCACGCCCCTTGTCCAGCCAGTTCTCGGCAATAGCCCAAGGGGCACGGCGAGTTGCCGGCGGAGATTTCTTCACGCGCCTGCCCATTCACCGGCACACCCCCGACGAGCTGCAACGCCTGATCAGCGACTTCAACAGCATGACCACGCAACTGGAGCGTTACGAGCGGGATGTGCGCGAGTCCAGCGCGGTCATCGCCCACGAATTGCGCACGCCACTGAATGCCGCCATGGGGCGCGTGCAGGGCATGCTCGATGAGGTGTTCCCCAGCGATGCCGCACAGTTGGGCATGGTCAAGCGTCAGCTCGATCAGCTCAGGAAACTGGTGGATGACTTGCACCTCTTGTCGATGGCCAGGGCGGGTCGACTGGTGCTGGAGCGCAGCGACTTTTCCCTGGCGGCCCTGGTGAGCGAACGGCTGGCCTGGTTCCAGCCGCAATTGGATGACGTCGGTGTGCAGACGTACATCACTATCACCGACGGTTTTCGTATCAATGCCGATCGCGATCGCCTGGGCCAGGTGCTGAATATCCTGATCGACAACCTGCTGCGCTATGCGGCAGGGGGCGGTGAATTGAGCATCATGGCGCGGCAGGTCGAAGGGCGGGTGGTGATTGAGATCGGAGACCTTGGCCCTGGTATCGAGGCGCAACACCTGGACAGTGTCTTTGACCGCTTCTGGCGTGCAGAGCGTTCCAGGGCGCGTTACTCGGGCGGCAGCGGGTTAGGCCTGTCCATCGCCCGGGCGATTTGCCAGGCCCATGGCGGCGCCATTACCGCCAGCAATCGTAGCCAGGGCGGCACTCTGATCAGGGCGGAATTTCCGTTGTAGTGGTTGCGTTAATATCTATGTCTGGATAGCTATTAATATATAGGTAATAATCGCCCCGACGGCGTTAATTCGAGCGCCTGGCGCAGTATTGACGGGGCACGGCCATGGCGAACGGACAACATCGGTTCAAACGAATTCTGCTTACCAATGACGATGGCATCGATGCCCCAGGGCTCAAGGTACTGGAGCGCATCGCTTGCCAATTGGCGAGTGAGGTCTGGGTCGTCGCACCGCTGCTTGACCAGAGCGGCACCTCCCATTCCTTGAGCCTGCATGCCCCCCTGCGCATGAGCTACCAAGGCACACGCCGGTTTGCAGTCACGGGTACGCCAGGCGATTGCATCGCAGTGGCGCTCGGGCATCTGCTGAGTCACGACAAGCCGGACCTGATTTTATCCGGCGTGAATCGCGGGGCGAATCTGGGAACGGAAACGGTGTTTTCGGGCACCGTCGGCGCCGCGATGACAGGGTTGCTGTTCGGTATCCCATCCATTGCGTTGAGCCAGGCGTTTACCGACCGTACCGCAGTGCCTTGGGGAAACGCACTTGACCACGGGGCACGGGTTATTGAGCAACTCATGGCGATGGATTGGCCGCATGATGTGTGCCTGAACGTCAATTTTCCGAGTTGTGCCCCCGGTGCCGTGCTGCCTCTGAAGATAACGCGCCAAGGCAGTGGGCGCTTGGAGAGGGTCTCCGTACGCTCGGAAAATGACCCGCGCGGCCTGGAATACCATTGGCTTCAGTTGGAGCGGCATCAGGGCGCAGATGAGCCAGGGACCGAAACGGCGGAAAATCTTGCGGGGCACATCACCGCGACGCCTTTGCAGTTCGAACGCACGCACGCAATGGCGGGCGTTGTCTCTGAAAATGGCTTCAGCGTTCCTTGTCGCGGCCATACTGGCTGAGCTTGTCCATCAGCAGCCCGGCCGCTTCCAGTTGCTTGCGTTCACTGGCGGTGAGGCAGGCGTCTGCCGCCTCAGCCAGCCACTCATCACGGCGCTGACGGCTTGCTTGCAGGACGCTCTGGCCTTGTTCCGACAGCCCGATCCAGGTGCGTCTGCGGTCTTGCGTATCTGGCGTGCGGGTAATCAGGTCTCGTGCTTCCAAGTCCTTCAACAGCGAGGCAAGGTTGGATGAGCGGATGTTTTCCGCTTCGGCGATTTTTGAAGGCGTTGCCATGCCGTCCATTTGGTCGATGGCGCTCAGCACCAGCATCTGCGACCAGGTCTCGGGATGATTCTGCGCCTCTTGGCGCAGGCGCTTGTTCAAGCGCGTGAAGCGCCCGCGAAATAATGAGATGTCCATGCTGCAGTACCGTGGAAAAAACCTATGGGATTGTAACTAAATCGGGCGGGATGTGCTGTGGTTGCCTTTGTGCCGGATTGGCTGTGTCGAGCGCGCTTATTAAAAGCTCAAATGCTCTCATTTAATGAATGATTGCAACGTGCCATGAACTTGGGTGGTGAGGGTTATATGTTGAGTAGTGGCATATAACTACTTAAATAATTTTTCATCCTGTGCATTTAGAGTTCCATGTTAAACCTTGTTTCGCACTATGGAGCTGGTCGAGATCGAAGTGTGCTGTGCACTTTAAAATCGGCTTGTCATATAAGCGTTAGTAAAAGGACATCAACATGAAACATGCGAATCACACACCTACTCGCTGGACTCGGGCTGATGCGCTGAAAGTCAATGAAAGTGACCCCACTACCACGCAACCGTTAGTGCCGGCTGATTTTCCCGTGATGAGTGACACGGTATTCATCTGGGACACCATGCCCCTGCGCGACCTCGACGGGGCGGTGGTTTCCGTTAATGGCTGGTCGGTAATTTTCACGTTGACCGCCGACCGGCGCCCCCATGATCCGCAGTTTATTGATGCCAACGGGCGTTATGACATCAAGCGCGATTGGGAGGATCGACACGGCCATGCGCGTATCTGCTTTTGGTACTCACGCACCGGCAAGGACTGGATTTTCGGCGGTCGTGTCATGGCCCCAGGCGTGTCGCCCACCACGCGGGAATGGGCAGGAACGCCGATCCTGGTCAACAATAACGGTGACATCGACTTGTATTACACCTGCGTTACACCCGGCGCGACTATTTCCAAAGTCAAAGGCCAGATAGTGACAACCGAGGAGGGCGTTGAACTCGTCAACTTCAATAAGGTGCACGCATTATTTGAGGCGGACGGGGTTTATTATCAGACCGAGTCGCAAAATGCGACGTGGAACTTTCGCGATCCAAGTCCTTTTATTGATCCGAAAGATGGCAAGTTATATATGGTGTTTGAAGGCAATGTCGCGGGTGAACGCGGCACCCATGTGGTCGGTCCCGACGAGATCGGCCTGGTCCCGCCAGGCCACGAAGAGGTGGGTGGCGCTCGCTATCAGGTGGGGTGTATTGGCCTTGCCGTGGCCAAAGACTTGAGAGGCGATGAATGGGAAATATTACCGCCGTTGGTGACGGCCGTTGGCGTTAATGATCAGACCGAGCGCCCGCATTACGTCTTCCAGGACAACAAGTACTACCTGTTCACCATCAGCCATAAGTTCACCTATGCCGACGGTGTGACCGGCCCCGATGGCGTTTACGGGTTTGTCAGCGAACACCTGTTCGGCCCTTACCGGCCAATGAATGCCTCTGGCCTGGTATTGGGAAACCCACCCGAGCAGCCCTTCCAGACCTATTCACATTGTGTGATGCCAAATGGTTTGGTGACTTCGTTCATCGACAGCGTACCCACCCGCGACGGCGATTTCCGCATCGGCGGCACTGAAGCACCCACGGTCAGGATCCTGCTGCAGGGCGATCGCTCGTTTGTACGGGAGGCATATGACTACGGTTATATCCCGCCGATGCGGGATATCGTGCTGGATTGAGGGTGTTGCGCCGGTAAAGCCTGCCCGTTATCACGCCTGTGCGTGTCCCGTCCCAAGAAACCAAAAGCCACTCAGTCGAGTGGCTTTTGCGCGCGGAGAAAAATCTCGGTATCCCGATTAGACCTCAGACAAACCACGCGGCACGTTGAAGGCGCAGTTATATGAACGACCGGCCAGCCCGTGCGCAGACCAAGCTTACGCGCCAACGTGCTTTTGCCTGAGCCAGGTTGACCAACAATCATCACCCGTTGCATCGAAGCTCCTTTTCGCTTTGCACGCTGATTTTTTGGGGGAAAGATTCTACTTGAGCCACCCGCGCCGCAGTGAGGGACGGCAGGAGCCTCGCTAAAGGCTCCTGTGGTTGTCACTTCGCGTCACCGGCGTGAGCCTCTGACAGCGTTTTGGCATGCTCCAGATGCGATTTCAATTTGGGCAATGTCTCGGTGGCAAACGCTTTAACCTCAGCGTCCTTGCCTTCAGAAATCTCCTTTTCAAAGATTTCAATCGTGGCCTCATGCGCCTTAACCTGATTGTTGGCATAAGCTTGATCGAAGGATTTTGCGCCGCGAAGTTCCAGAATCATCGCTTTGGCCTTGTCCATGAGCTCCGCACTGTCGGAAACTTTCAGATTTTTGGCGTCTGCAATTGTTTTAAGCTTTGCGTTCGCCGCGGTGTGATCCTTGATCATCATGTCTGCAAAGGCCTTAACATCGGCGGCACTGCCTTTTTCTTGGGCGAGCTTGCCAGCTTCGACTTCGGCTACTCCCTTGGCGGAAGCGTCCTCAACAAAATCGTCGTCTTGTGCTGCGAAAGCCCCTTGGGCCGCCAGGCTGACGAGCAAGGTAAGTGCGCAAGTTCTTAGTGCGTTTGGCATATCGATTTCCTCTTCATGTCTAATGAGCAATAGCGCCCATAAACTTGTGAGCGGTAGCCACGCATTACGTTCAAGGTTTCTTTAACGCGACAGACTATCGGGCATAGAAGCCTGCGCATACACGGTTCGGCGTGCATGGGCTCGCGCGGTTTCATGGCCGAAAATACAATGGCATTTCTTCGTGTTTTTATGAGCCATCCCCAAAAAACATTTTGACTAGGCTCTAGATCGGTATTTACAGCCTGAAAAAAACAAATTTTGCCCCCAGTTTTGCCCCCAATTGCACAGGGTGGGCGAGCGATCGCGAATGGCTATTTCTGACCCGGAGCGGGGTGGCCGTGACTGGCATTCAGTGCGCCTTTGTGTACTGGATGACCAACCCGAATCTGGAAAATTTTTGGTCGTTAGATGAGTCGATATCCTTAATCGGAGTTGTCCGGGCCGCCTTTCAGCACCTGTCCTGAAATTGGCAGCGTGAAATGCTCATGCTCTGCGAGATGTTGCAATGGCGCCGGTCGCCAGAGAGATCGATCCGCGTGTCCATCGACAACCGGAGCGTAATGCCAGGCGCCTGGCCACGGAAAGCGCTTAAGAAGCGGTTGTTCGGTATTGAAAGTGGTAGGCAACGTTGCGCATCGTGCTTCTGGTGGTGGGTCTCGATAATCCGGTCGGGCCCATAACTTCCCGCTTCAATTGGCCACTGAGTCGGCGGGCAGCGAAGGCGCTCAGGTTGCATGTTGAGGCGGGCGCCTTACCTTCGCTGTTCATGGACAGCTAAGCCTTTGGGCCAGGATCAGTCATTAGGCAAGTGCAATTGCACTTCCATGGCGTCATGAAGGAGTCGGACGACCTCGATCACGTCGTCGCTTGCTACACGATAAAACACGATATGGCGTGGGCTTTTGACCGCCCCATGGGGCTGTTTGGCCTGCTGGCGTGAATAGATGAGGTGATAGCTGCGAAGGCCCGGTGCCAGCTCACCGCGTTCGTAGCTGCCAATGCGATAAGGCGTGTCGGCAATCGCTTGCAGCGCGGCGAGGATTAGCGCCTGATACCGCTGGCGTGCTTGATCGCCGAACTGCGTCTGGGAGAGCCTGAGGATGTCGACAATGTCGGCGCGCGCCGCGTTGGAAATCCGATACTGCGACATGCTCAGTGTTTCTCGCGCGCGGGTAGGGTTGCCTCCAGGCTCAAGCCCTCGAGGTAGTGCTCCAGATCCCCTTCGTTCAACTTAGTAAAGCGCCCTTGCTCAAGGTCCATGATGCCGATAGAGGTCGCCTGACGCAGGGCCTCAATTTTGGCGGTGTCTTCGGCGACGCGCTGTTCCAATAGCCGCAAACCTTCTCGCATCACTTCGCTGGCATTCTGATAACGGCCGGACTGCACCAGGTCATGGATAACCTGTTCCTGGTGAGGGGTGAGTACAACGTTTCGCGTCGCCATGATTAGCTCCAGCTCTGGACATACAGGTCCTTTCGACTATTGGCATATTATGCCATTTTACCTGCCAGCACATAGTTTGGGACTTGTATCTGACGAACTGTGTCGTGCGGGGTCATCCTTCGCGCCGAACAGCGCGTGCTGGCTCCGGACTGCATGCGCACAGAGTTCAAAGGATGTAGCAGGCGGGGCGTTGAGGGCCGTTTGATTCGTGTGGGCCTTGAGGCCTCAGCCTGGACAAGCCCTGCTTGATGTGTCCGGCGTTCTCACCGATCGTTTGAACGCGCCGCGGACGTTTGTCCTATGCCGCGTTTCCGTACAGGCCTCAAGATGGAAGAAGCATTCCGCAGGAGGCACAAAGTATAGGCAGCTCAGTACTTTGCAAGGCGAACGCTGTCTTATGAGGTGTGACTAATTTATGATGTCTAGATGATAAATTTGGATACACGATCATGAGTACACGTTCAGACCTTTTGACCAGCGCCGAGGTTCTGCTGCGCACGAAAGGCTATGCGGCCTTCAGCTATGCCGACCTTGCGGACGACATCGGCATTAAAAAAGCGAGTATTCACCATCACTTCCCGACCAAGGAAGGCTTGGCAATTGCCATCGTCGAGAGCTACCTGTTCCGGTTTAAAAAGCAGCTGGACGCTATCAATGATGAACACGTCAGTGTTGTCGACCGGCTGAATGCGTTCGCCTTGATGTTCGCACACAGCAGTCTAAACGGGATGCTCCCACTCTGTGGAGCCCTCGCCGCAGAGCTTCTGGCCCTGCCTGAAAGCCTCAAAGAAATGACAAAGGATTTCTTTGAGATCCATCTCACTTGGCTCCAAGCAAACATTAAGCAGGGTCAAGATCGAGGAGAGCTTAAAGCCGACCTGGATGTAATCAGAGTTTCAAGGTTCATATTGAATACTTTGGAAGGTGCGAGCTTTGTTTCTTGGGCGATGAGCGATGATTACGAGAAATCTTCGGGATTTGATTTGATTTTATCTACCCTTCGTCACTGAAAACTCTAGCAAGCACACTTATCGACTCTATCGCTGCATTCCCTTTCCAGGGGGCATCTTTCATCGCTGTATCTTTAGTACATCTTTCAAAAGCTTCTCGATTTGGTCGCCTGCCAAGAGCAGGCGGCCCTGAGTTATTTGATTCAGGGCCGCGTGCCGATCTACGCTTGTATCAATTAGTGCAGACTAAAATCCACCGAATAGATCACTCGGTATTATCTGGTGTGCGGTAGATTTGCAGCCAATGACGCGAAGGCTTGCTTGTAGGCGGCGCTTTTTCGTGATCGCGAATTGTACAGTACCGTCCATGCTTAGCGACGACCGCGCTCTTGGCTGCGTTCAAAGTGACTTCTTGAAACGAACCTCCATCTCGCCCCAACACGTGCCCTGGTGCATAAGCAGCCATAAAACCTCCCTGATTTTTATCCATGTGGTGACGGCCTTATGCCATCAATTCGTACGATCACACAAATTTCACCCGATGCATAGAGGTGTGAAAGATCGTTTCATGGCGTCGCTTTCGAAGTGACTCTGTTGGTCACGACACTCACTGTGTTGTCATCAATATTCCCAATTCCTCTATGCAGCCTAGCTTTTCAAAACTATTGGTATCGTCACCTCTCTTGTAAACCAACCTACTACTTGGTAGGCTTGTTTCTCTTCCGGTCTAATCGTCCGGCTTATCTGAAGAGGAACGTCCACATGAGCAGCAACCTGAATGGTATCGATGTCGCCGCACTCCAGAATTTCGCCGAAGGCGTTGCTGGTGATGCGACCAAGCGCCACGCAAGCTTCAACGTTAAAACCGCTTGGAAGGGTCAGACCCGTTCTGTAGCCAAAGTCAGCCGTTACAGCTTGGCCGGTGAGACCTATTCCCGCGATTTTGAAATTGCAGCCGATGAGCCGAATGAATTGCTGGGCGAGAACACCGCGCCCAACCCTCAGGAGCTGCTGATGGCTGCTCTAAACGCCTGCATGTCGGTCGGCTATGCCGCCAATGCCGCAATGATGGGCATCAAGATTCACAGCCTGGAAATTGAGACCGACGGCACTCTCGACCTGCGTGGCTTCCTGGGGATCGACGAAAGCGTTAACCCAGGCTACGACGAGGTGAGTGTCGTGATTCGCCTGCACACAGATGCTTCGCGTGAGCGTGTTGAGGAGCTGCACAACGTGGTGCTCAAGACTTCGGTCAACTACGCCAACTTCTCTAAAGCCATCCGCATGCTCCCTAAGCTCGAAGTCATCGAAGGCTAACTGTCCTGGTCACAGGTCAGCACGGCACCTGGCCGCTGACCACCTCTCACTTATCTGATACCGGAGTCTGTAATGGACGATTTTTTTAAAGGCAAAAAACTGTTGGTCGTCGGCGGCACGAGCGGCATGGGTCTGGAAACAGCGCGCCAGTTTTTAAAGGCGGGTGGCAGCGTGGTTCTCACCGGCAGTAAACAGGATAAAGCCGATGCTGTGCGCGCCGAGCTGAGTCCGCTGGGGAACGTATCAGTGATCGTTGCCAACCTCATGACCGAGGAAGGGATGAATCATGTACGCAGCGAAATCAATGCCAACCACAGTGACATCGGCTTTATGGTGAACTCTGCAGGCATATTCATTCCGAAGCCTTTCATCGAGCACGATGAGGCTGACTACGACATGTACCTGGATCTGAACCGCGCCACATTCTTTATCACGCAGGCAGTGGTCAAAAATATGCTTGCTGCCAAGCGCGAAGGCTCCATTGTCAACGTCGGTTCGATTGGCGCGCAAGCTGCGCTGGCCGGCTCTCCAGCAACTGCTTATTCGATGGCCAAGGCGGGCCTGCACGCAGTCACTCGAAACCTGGCAATTGAATTGGCTCACTCAGGTATCCGAGTCAATGCCGTTTCGCCTGGCATCGTTCACACCTCGATCTATGAAGGCTTCATGGACAAGGAAGCGATCCCGGATGCGATGAAGTCGCTAAACGATTTCCACCCACTGGGTCGAGTCGGTGTTCCTGAAGACGTCGCCAATACCATCCTCTTCTTACTATCCGATAAAACCTCCTGGGTGACCGGTGCTATCTGGGATGTTGATGCAGGGGTGATGGCGGTACGTGCCTAAACACCGAGGCAAGCGCTGCGTGAAGCGCCTCTCATTGGGGCGCGTTCCAGCAGTTGCTTCGGTGACAAGGGTGCTGGCTGTAGGAGTTTCAAATGTCTATCACGACAAAAGCCGCGCTGCTGAGCTACGCGGAAACCCAGATGCGCTCAAAGGGTTACTCAGCGTTCAGTTACGCGGATCTCGCAGCGAAAGTCGGTATTAGAAAAGCCAGTATTCACCATCACTTTCCTACCAAGGAGTGCTTAGGCGCGGAGCTTATCAACGACTACATCGCTCGGTTCAACGAGACGTTGGTGTCAATCGAGATCATGCATCCCGAGCCACAGCAGCGCTTACAGGCTTTTTCCCGACTTTTCGTGATAAGCGCGAATGAGGGGCTGCTGCCGTTATGCGGCGCCTTGGCGGCAGAAATGGCTGCGTTGCCTTTGTCGCTCCAAGGCCTCACAAGGGACTTCTTCAATTCGCAGCTCACCTGGCTCCAAAGCACCCTCAATGACGCAGTCCGGCAGCACAGCTGGTTGCTGGGAACATCTGTTGAGCACTTCGCTTTCATGCTGCTGAGCATGCTGGAGGGAGCAAGCCTCATTGATTGGACACTGGGTCGCTCAGCCGACCCGTTGGCTGGCTTTAACCATCTGCTTGAAATAGCCGCAATGCAATCTTCACTTCTCCGTGCAGGATAAATTATGCAAACCCCTTCGAAAAAATATGTAGTCGATATCTGGTCTGATTATGTGTGTCCTTGGTGCTGGATTGCCAAGCGTCGTTTTGAAAAAGCGCTCGAAAACTTCCCGCAGAAAGACGATGTACAGGTCAACGTTCGGGCCTATCGACTGGCTGCAAATCACGCCCCTGAACCGATGGTCGCAGCACTGAAACGTAAGCTCGGCAACCCAGATTCCGCAGCAGCGATGATGAACACTGTGAGTAAATATGGCCAGGCCGACGGGCTGGATTACCGCTTCGACACTATGATGTTCGGCGATACTGCTGATGCTCATGTCTTGGTGAAAGCGGTTGAAGACGGGGCAGTGAAAAAGCGCCTTGTGGAAGCGCTGTACGAAAAAAGCACCAGCCACGGTAAGTCACTTTTTGATCGCGCCAGCTTGGCGGTGATTGCGAAAGATGCAGGTGTGTCGGATGCGGCAATTCAATTGGCGTGGTCATCTGTAGAACTGCGCGTAGAGATGGAAGCGGATGAGCATTTCGCCGCCCAGTTGGGTTCTGGCGTGCCTCTCTTTGTCTTCAACGAAGAATTCTCTGTTTCCGGTGCACAACCTGAAGCTGCTTTTCTTGACGCGCTCAATCAAATGGTAGAAAGCGCGAAAGTCGACGATAGCTCATTGATAGGCCAAGTCTGCGGCGTCGATGGCTGCAAAGTTTGATCGGCAACGGAACGTGGCACTCACAAGGTGCCCCCTTTTCCTTAACACAACACGTGAGACCCAAATGAGCCGTATCGTTGAGTTAAGCGCTCCCCAATTTGCCCGCTTTGTTGCCAAAGGCAGCAGTGTCGTACTGTTCTCAGCATCTTGGTGCAAACCTTGTAAAGAGATGAAGCCAGTCTTCGTGGACTTGGAAGCAAAGCTCCATGCTCTGGCAGTGTTTGGAAAAATTGATATTGCGGTATCACCGACGATTGCGCAGATGTATGGCATTCGTACTGTGCCGTCCTTGGCAGTGTTCCACGAAGGCCGATTGTTGAAAGTCTTCGCCGGGTCTAAATCAGTTTCAGCCTTGAAAAAAGCAATCGTCACTGAGCTGGAGGACGCTAGCTAAACAAGCATCCTCCTCGACCGGTAAGTCAGTCAGCTATCTGACTCGCTGCGTGGAAGGCTCACCTTTCCTGGGCCTGCGTCAATTGGATGAGCGCGATCTTCATTGAATATTTCCGTTAGTAAAGCGTTGGCTCGTTTGTAAGCGTCGTACTTGAATTCGGTATCGTCCTCGGGCTGAGCGGCCATCTCTTCTAGCATTTCCAAGTTAAGGCGACGGAATCGATCCGCACGCTCACGAGCTTCGTAGCGTCCTATCCCGAGTTGCTCCAAAGCCCTGCGCCCCAGGGACAATGCGCTTTCAAATGTCTCTCGCTCGACTTCTTCCACACCCATCTGACGTAGGGTAATGATGTGCCCCATATCTCGAGCGCGCACCACCAGTTTTAGGGATGGAAAATGCTCCTGGGCCAACTTGGTCAGTGCCAGGTTATCGTCTTGATTATCGATGGCGTTGATCAGCACCACGGCTTGGGCAGCACCCGCAGCGTGCAGTAAATCGAGGCGGGTGGCATCCCCATAGAACACCTTGACCCCGAACTTACGCAGCGTCTCGATATGGTCTGGATCATGATCCAAGACCACTACCTCAAAACCACAGGACATCAACAGACGCCCAGCGATCTGACCGAATCGACCGAAGCCAGCAATGATGACCCGAGGATTGCTCTGATCAATGGTGTCAGCTTCATTACTGCCCTGTTTGCTCGACGACTCCAGGTGATTGAGTAAAAGGATCAACAAAGGCGTCACGCACATGGACAACGCCACCGCTAGCGTCAGGCTCTTACCCCAAGGGTCGACCAGGATGCCGGCGACGGTCGCTGCGCCAAATACTACGAAGGCAAACTCACTGCCTTGTCCAAGGAATACCGCCTGCCATGAACGCTGGTCACTTGGGACATTCAGGAAGCGCCCCAAGAGCTTGATCACGAGCAGCTTGATCAGGATGAAGCCCAAGGTCAGTGTGATGACTTTCAGCGGCGAATCGATCAGCGTGCCGAAGTCAATCGACATCCCTACACCGATAAAGAACAGACCCAACAACAGGCCTTTGAAGGGTTCTATATCGCTTTCCAGAGCATGGCGATACTCCGAGCTGGCCAAGAGAACGCCGGCTAAGAACGCGCCCATGGCCATGGATAAGCCGGCCTCTTCCAACAAGAGGCCGAACCCAAACACCAGGAACAGTGCGACGGCACTAAAGATTTCTCTCAGGCCTGAGCGCGCTACAAAGCGAAGGACTGGCCGAGAGACGTACTGACCCAAGAGAATCACTGCGACAATTGCACCCACGATTTTGGCAATGGACAGGGCCAGCTCTGCACCTGAGGGCGTACCACCGTTTGCGGCCAGCAGTGGGATCATGGCAACTAGGGGAATCGCCGCGATGTCTTGGAAAAGCAACACGGCGAAGCTACTGCGACCCACGGCGGTGGAGTTCATGTTTCGCTCGCTCATGGCCTGCATGGCGATAGCCGTCGAGGACAGGCTCAACGTCAGCCCTACCAACAACGCAGCCGTCCAATTCAAGCCAAGTACAGCGCAGAAAATTGCGATGGCCGCGCCGCATGCCAGCATCTGCAACGCGCCGCCGCCGAAGACCATGCGGCGCATTGCCCAAAGGCGCTTGGGATCGAGTTCGAGACCAATGATGAACAGCATCAACACCACGCCAATTTCAGCAAAGTGCAGGATGGACTCCACGTCGGTCACAATCTTCAAACCCCATGGGCCGATCAGGCAGCCGGCTGTCAGGTAGCCTAAAACCGGGCCAAGCCCTAACCGGACGGCAATTGGGACTATCAAGGCAGCGGAGCCCAGGTAGATAAGCATTTCAATCAAACTGTGAGTGTCCATTCAATCTTCCCTCCATGACGTCAGGCGCTCGCCATAATTCTGGATCTGTTTAAGCAATGCGGTTTGATCTGCTCTGTAAGCACCATGGACTGCGACTGGACTCAACCAACGCATCCCGCAGTAATTCGCCGTCGCCTGAATGGGCTGGGACAGCACCGCAAAACCTGGGTGGTCGCCGCCTTCAAAATGATCATGCTCACCGCCAGTAGTCACGGCCCACAGCATTTTTTTGTTTTTCAAGGCAGTAGCGCCCGCGCCGTAGGCCCAGCCCTGTGTGAAAACCTTATCGATCCACAGCTTCAAGAGAGGTGGGTAGCTATACCAGTACAGAGGGTGTTGCAGAACGAGGAGATCTGCCTGTTCCACCGCCCTCTGCTCAGCTTCAACGTCGATATTGAAATCGGGGTACATGTCGTACAGCGAACGGATTGCGACATCGGGATTGTTGGCTGCCAGCTTGAGCATCAACATGTTGACGTTAGATTTATCAGGGTAAGGATGGGCGTAGATGATCAGAATCACGGAGTAGTTCCCACAAACCTGGCGTTCTTTAAGAACGGAAAAAGCTCCCTGTTCGTTGAGCATAACCGCACTCAACGAACAGGGAGCTAATGACCTGAAGGAGAAGCCTTACTGACCGGCTTGCAGCTTCAATACTTCCTGCGCGGTCACAGGTTTGCCACCAATACCCCAGTCTCCACTTTTCACCTCTTCGAAGATGACCCACGTGAGGGCGCGCATGTTTTCGCCTTCAACCGACACCATAGCGTCAGTCACTTTGCGAATCACTTCAGCCTTTTGTTCGTCGGAAAAAACGCCTTCAATCCCTTTGATAGTTACGAGTGGCATGGTGTTCTCCTAAATGTTTGTGAAGGAATATCAGGCTTTGGCGGCTGCGTATTCCGGATAGTCGGTGTAGCCCTTATCAATCGAACCGCTTACGCCGTAGTAGGTCGCGCGATCACCTTCGGCCAATGGCCAATCGTTCTGCATACGCTCTACCAGATCAGGGTTGGCAATGTAGGCTGTGCCAAAAGCAATCAGATCTAGCTCGCCTTTAACCAGCTCAGACTCTGCGATCTCTTTGGTGAAGCCGCCCGCAGCCATCAAGGTGCCCTTGTACGCTTCACGGAATGCAGCGCCGAAACCTGGTGGCGTTTGCGCGGCGAGGATGGTCGGTTGGTAGTTCAGGTGAACAAATGCCAGCTCTCTTTCGTTGAGGGCAGCTGCCATGCTCATCCAGGTTTCTTCTTCGCCTTCGTACACACCGAAGTCGTAGAGGCGACCAAAAGGAGAGAAGCGCACACCGATCTTCGATCCGCCGATTTCAGCAGCAATCGCATCAATGGTTTCCAGAAGGAAGCGCTGACGGTTGGCAATGGAGCCACCGTACTGATCAGTACGAGTGTTCAGGGCGCTGCTCAGGAATTGGTCGAACAGAAAGCCGTTGGCTGCCATGATTTCGATACCGTCAAAGCCGGCGTCCATGGCCATTCGTGCAGACTTCACGAAGTCAGCGATGACGCGTTTCACTTCTTCAGTTTCCAGTGCACGTGGAGAGCTTGGCTGTACAGGGCCAGATTTGCCGGGCTCGATCCAGGCATACACCGTGGTATCTACCGCAGGCACCGTGCCCGAGGAGACTGGCGCCATGCCGTGTACCGAGGTGTGGGACATACGGCCTACGTGCCAGAGCTGCGCAAAAATCTTCCCGCCCTTGGCGTGCACCGCGTCAGTCACTTTGCGCCAGCCTGGTAAGTGCACATCTTCGTAAATGCCAGGGGTGTACAGATAGCCGCGAGCCTCATCGGAAATAGGCAGGCCTTCGGTGATCAGCAAGCCGGCAGAAGCTCGTTGTGCGTAGTAAAGCGCGTTGGATTCATTCGGAATGTTGTTCAAGGTTCGGGTGCGAGTCATAGGGGCCATGACAACGCGGTTTTTCAAAGGAGTACCGGCTAGATCGTAAGGAGTGAACAGCTTATTCATGATTTATCTCGACGTCGTTGAAGGGGGGATTCGGCGTTTGATTAGGACTTGTCGAACGCGTCGAGTACGTGGGTGCTATAGACCATTGCAGCCCCGGCGTTCATGTTGATGGCCACACCCAAAGCTTCAGCTACCTCTTCACTGGTTATACCGAGCTTCTTGGCTTCAGCAGCATGGAAGGCAATACAACCATCGCAGCGGGTCGTCACGGCCACTGCAAGGGAGATGAGCTCGCGAGTCTTGGCGTCTAGATGGTTGGTTTTCCCACCGGCGGCGCCGAGTGCGGCCATGCCTTTCATCGTTTCCGGCGACAGGCCGTTGAGCTCTACCAAACGAGTATTGATGTCTTTGCGGGTTTGCTTCCAATCTTGCATGGGATTCTCACAGGGATGGCGTTGTTTGTAGTGATTTAAAACACTAAACAAAGCTACCATCCAGTTGGTAGGTTTTCAACGGTTCTGTGGTGATTTTCACTATCAACGCAATCGAATAAACGGTTTATTGTTTGTTTTATGAAAGAGGTTGCGAGCGGCACGTTGGAAGAGCGGCTGTATCAACTCTCATGCTCATGTATGTTTTCTGAAGTACAGGCCTACATGAATGTAGCTGAGGCGTCTGGTTGATTCGCGGTGCGACTGCTTATTGATTTGCTACCGCGCTCCCAGCTTCCAAGGGAGCTAAGACTCTAAGTCTTTGCTTTTAGAAAACATCCCATCCGGCAGCAGCCCACCTGCTAGCTACGCGAGCACTTGAGGCGCAACAGATGAAGGTATGCTGATCTGCAAGAATCGACAGCCCCTGAGCCAAGTGCCGTGCGGCTGGAAGAGAAAATCGGCAAGCTCGAAACTCAAATTAAGGAGCTTCGGGCGCACGAAGTCCAGCTCAACGACTCTCCGGTCACACAGGTTTCACTGACCGATCCAGACAGCCGTCGATACCCAACACCATTTGATCGTTGCACATGAGGTCACTAACGTCGGTCCCGACTGCGATCTACTCAGCTCGATGGCCATGCAGGCCCGCGAGGTTGTAGCTTCAGAAAAATTTCTGTCGGTAGTGGCTGATCGAGGTTACTTGAAAAGCGAGGAGATTCTTGCTTGTCACGATGCAGGCATCAATGCCTATGTGCCCAATCCAGATGACCTCTGGAGCCAAAGCGGATGGGTGTTTCAATAACGATGCCTTCATCTATGACGCGGCAAAAAAAGAATATATTTACCCGGACGCAGAAGCACTGATTTGGCGTTATACCAACGTTGAAAAAGGCCTGACGCTGCACCATTACTGGAGTTCGAAATGCAGGGGCTGCGCAATGAAACCGCGATGCACGTCGAATCGCTGCGCCCGTTTATTGCTTCGAAGTGATCAAACAACCAATTCGACCGTCCAGAGAGGGTTAGAGACTCTCAGGCAAGCCAAAAAACATCTGAATCCGCGACCTAAGCCACCGCTCCCCCGGATCATTATCCTGCGAGCCGCGCCACGCCATGTGCAGTTCAAATGAACGCACCGGCAACGGTGGATCTTCGGAGCGCAAGCCGCCGGCCGATGTCAGCGCTTCGGCGGCGTAATCCGGCACGGTGGCGAGGATATCGGTGCCCGCCAGCAAGGTACCCAGGCCGTTGAACTGCGGCACGGCCAGGACCACGTGGCGTTTGCGATCGAGCTTTTCCAACTCTTCATCGATAAACCCGCTCAAGTCCCCGGCAAATGACACCAGGGCATGGGGGCGGGCGCAGAAGTCGTCCAGGCTCAGGGCGCCGGGGACGCTGTCGGCACGCAGCAGTTTGGGCAGGCTGCGGCGCAATACTTTGCGCTTGGCGTTGGCCGGCAGGTCGGCGGTGTAGCTGACGCCGATGGAGATTTCGCCGGAAGCCAGCAGGCCTGGCATCAGGATGTAATTCACGCGACGCACCACCAGTACGATGCCTGGGGCTTCGGCGCGCAGGCGTTTGAGCAGTTGGGGCAGCAGGGCGAATTCAACATCGTCGGACAGACCGATACGGAACACGGCGGTGCTGGTTGCCGGGTCGAACTCGGCGGCGCGGCTGACGGCGGTGGAAATCGAGTCCAGGGCCGGGGAGAGCAGGGCGAAGATTTCCACCGCACGGGCCGAGGGCTCCATGCTGCGGCCGGTGCGCACAAACAGCGGGTCGTCAAACAGCCCGCGCAGGCGTGACAATGCCGCACTGATGGCCGGCTGGCCGAGGAATAGCTTCTCGGCGGCGCGGGTCACACTGCGCTCGTGCATCAAGGTTTCGAATACGATCAAGAGGTTAAGGTCGACACGACGCAGGTCGTTACGGTTCATCTTGTGTCCTGGAAGAGTCAGCTGACTTGACGAGAGCGGCCACATACAAACGATGACCAGCATTAATCTTACGGGGAAAGGCTGGTACTCTGCACAGGATAATTGACTTTTCCTACGATGGTTGAGGTCTATTCCTTATACGTGGAATCAATGACAGGCATGTCGACTATTAATGGCGACCTGTGGTCTTACCCGCAAAGCCCAGATAAAGTTCATGGCAATAGAGGTTACTTTGACGAGGTTTGCGATGTCCCGCACGATCCGTTTTCACAAGTTTGGTCCGGCCGAGGTGCTCAAATGCGAAGAGCATGCAGCCGCGCAGCCCGCACCGGGCGAAGTGCAGGTGCGTGTCGAGGCGATTGGCATCAGTTGGTATGACATTTTGTGGCGCCAGAACCTGGCATCGTCCCATGCCCGTCTTCCATCAGGCCTGGGCCATGAGATGGCCGGTGTGGTTGTCGCCCTTGGCGAAGGCGTAGATGACTTGGCAGTGGGCGATAAAGTGGCCAGTTTTCCGGCCGAGAGTCCCAATGATTATCCGGTGTATGGCGAGCAGATCGTCTTGCCCCGTTCGGCCCTGACCCGCTACCCGGACGTCTTGAGCCCTATCGAAGCCAGCGTGCACTACACGCCGCTGTTGATTGCTTACTTTGCCTATATGGATCTGGCCCGGGTCAAACCGGGACAATTTGCGCTGGTCACCGACGCCAGTCACTGCGCCGGTCCGTCCTTTGTACAGCTGGGCAAGGCCTTGGGTGTGCGGGTGATTGCCGCGACCAAGGACAGCACCGAGCGTGACTACCTGTTGTCCCTCGGGGCAGAGAAGGTGATCGCCACCGAAGAGCAGGACCTGCTGATGCAAATCAACAAGTTCACCGACAACCGCGGCGTCGACGTGGTCTTCGATGGTTTGGGCGGCCCGCAGATGTCCTTGCTCGGCGACGTGCTGGCACCCCGAGGTAGCCTGGTGCTTTATGGCTTGCAGGGCGGAAACCAGACGCCGTTCCCAGCGTGCGCGGCGTTCCAGAAGAATATTCAGTTCTTCGTACACTGCATCGGTAACTTCACCGGCAAACCGGAGCTGGGCATCATCCAGGATCAGGTGGCGTTACAGCGTGCGTTGCGTGATATCAACCAATTGACCGCCGACCGCGTGCTGGTGCCGTTGAAAACCACGGTGTTCCCGTTCAATCAGTTCGTGGAAGCCCACCGTTATATGGACGAATGCCCGTGCCGCGAGCGTGTTGCGTTGCAGGTTGCGGCTGTTTGAGCTGTAGGAGTATTCGTAAATGAATGCTCCCGTGTCTGAGTGAAGGGGGCAAATGCGCCATTTGACAGGGCTTAACCCGCCCGCCCCGAAAGGTGCAGACCTGGCACGTTAGCCCCTAAATCCTGCTGTTCCTCCCTGACGCCGCCCTGAATCCCAGCGCGGCGTCTTTGTGTGCGCGACATTTACGTGCCAACGGTCGCTCATCTGCACTGGTTTTCGGCCAGCTTCTGTATCTATTAATCATTATTACAACGCTGATAATTGCGCCTTCACTTTCATCTCAAGGATTGAGCAATGATTGAATCAAGTAGTTATTTGAACGATGAGTGCGGCGAACACGCGAACTCCGCAAGGCAGGTACTTTCATACAAGCTGCCGGCTTGCACAAAAAGAAAGTTGCTTGAGTCTGGTTTGTCGGACACTTCTTTAAAAGGTTGGTTAAAAATGCGTAGGAGCTTGTCGGAAGAGTCCTAAGGGTGCGCTTTTATCAAGATAACCCCTTTAAATTCATTGGGTTGCATGGTCTCAGTGTTGAGGTGAGCACCCACGGAGATCCATGTCGTTTTGTTGCGCGGTGCTAGTGTTTATCCATCGACGCACAACGCGATGCGCGATTTTCCTACACGCACAATAGGTCGGGCAGATACGGTCAGTAGTTGCTCGAAACTGATATTTCAACTCGGGTAGTAGAACTATGAGCACTATTCACGAACAAGCTATGAATCATGTTTATCAGCAAGTTCTGCAGCGTTTGATTGGGCATCTTAATCGCGCGAGCCGCACGGCTCTTCAATTACTGGTCCAACGGATCGTTGTGGCGGCAGGGGGCATGGAGCAGGTGGGGAATTTCAAGGTGCTGGTCGCCCACAGCGGGGGCGAAGTCAGCAGCTATACCCTGGCGTTACTGCGCGCGGCCCAATTGACCATTGCCGGCCGGGCGCCGCGCACCTTTGAACTGAGAGTCGCGACGTTGCGGCACGCGGGCATGACTGAGGGGCACCTGGACACGATCAATCGCGGCTATGGTCGCTTGTTTCTGCATGACGATCCGCGCGTCGAGTTGCTGGTGGTGGAAAACCGGGAAGTACAGCCCTTCAATCACCACCGCCCCGCCTCGGCGGCCGGGCGTGAGGCCAGCCAACGCAATATGTTGATGGTGGGCCACCTGAGCGCGGGCGACTGCCGCGCCACACTGTGTAACGACACTTACCTGGCTATGGGTGATTTCTACCAGCGGGTCACCACCTGCAATGGCGGCGTCCATGCACTGGTCAGTGGCGACTCCCCGCGCAAACAACGTCAGTTTTTTGCCTGGCTCAAGAAAACCGCCCAGAACGCGGGCCTCGCCGTGCCAAATGGCTATCCATCCTCGCTCAACGCGTTGTTCGCGTGCATGGACGAGTGGAGCGATGGCTATTACCGGGATCTGTTCGGTGAGCATTATGTGGCGAGCGATAACCCGAGCAAGGCGGGGCATCGTCACTTGGCCTACATCGGCATCGCCGATCTACTGGAAGATGTCGACCTCATGTCGACAACCTTGTTGACCGAGTTCATGGCCTATACGCCGGACCCGCTGGGCTTTCACTTTAGCCATCCGGCTTATTCCAATCCGTTGCTGATGGCTCATC
Source organism: Pseudomonas arvensis (assembly GCF_056688935.1). NCBI lineage: Bacteria > Pseudomonadati > Pseudomonadota > Gammaproteobacteria > Pseudomonadales > Pseudomonadaceae > Pseudomonas > Pseudomonas arvensis. The sequence goes on from NZ_CP162038.1 coordinate 2,814,003, forward strand.
TGCGCGGACTGCAGGCCGAGAGCCTACGTGAGCTGGAGTATGAAGAAGGGGTGCAAGACTTTGTGCAGCAAGCCGCTTCTTACCTGCGCCGTCTGCGCATGCCCGACGATGTGCTCGCGGAGGTCGGGACCCGTGAAGGCCGCATTCTGTCGGCTACTTACGCACAACAGTTCTTTGGCCTGGATGAAACCCAACTGACCTGCCTGTTGTTCTCGCCGTTTCTTCATCACGGCGAGCGACTGGAAGGTTATTTGCGCCAATGCCATCCGGGCATGCTGGTGGCGCTGCCCGAGTTGCACAAAGTCCTTCAGGGCAAACCCTGCGCCGAGATGCTGCAACAGTGGGTAACGGACACCAGCGGCTTGCCCCTGTGCTTGTTGCAGCACCTGTACGGCAAGCGGCCGCGGCTCAGTGTTAAACGCAGGCGTCCAGTCGCAAGGACCCATGGCGCCGCCCAGACTGTGCAATTGTCCGAGCGATGACGCTGCGCACGGAGCGTCAGGCGGACTTCGCGTATCAGGCGGTCTATCGCTACATGATCAGCCTGATCAACGAAGCCAGTACCGACACCCGGGTAAAATTGCCGTCATTGCGGCAGTTGGCCGTGCGCCTGAACGTGTCGATTTCGACGATCCAGTACGCCTACGCGCTGCTGGAGAAGGAGGGCAGGGTCTATTCAGTGGCCAAGTCGGGGTACTACGCTTGGCCAAAGTCGATAAACCCTTTGGCGTGGAGCGGCGGGGACCTGCTCGACCGCCTCTACGCGGCAGCCCGGCGCCCCGGCATGGTGGTGCTCAGTAGCGACGAGCCGGCGTTGCTTGGCTCCCTGGATGAAACATTGCTGAGGCTGGAGCGTGAGCTCGTGCGCCAGCATCCATCGCATCTGCAGCCGTGGTCCCAGCCTTGCGGTGTGTGGGAATTGCGGGCGGCGCTGGCGGCCCGGTATACCTCGTCGCCAACACACTGCTGGCATGCTGACGACGTGTATATCGGTGCCGACCTGCGCGGCGTGCTCGACATTCTGATCGAAGTGCTGGGTCTGCGCGGCACCACCGTGATTGTGGAATCGCCCTGCGACTGGCTGATCCTGCGCCTGTTGCAGGACGCCGGGGTGCACATCATCGAACTTCCCTGGACGCCGGAGGGCGGCCTGGATCGCGCCGCACTGGAAAGGCTGCTGCGTGAAGAGGCGGTGCATCTGGTGTTGTTTTCCTCCACGGTCAGCCTGCCTTCTGGCGTGGCGATGTCGGTCGACGATCGCCTGGACGCGGCCCGGTTGCTGGGCCAGTACGGGTGCTGGTTGCTGGAAAACGATACGTTTGGTGAGCTGGGTTTCGGCGCGCCGCAGCCGGCACTGCGTGAAGAAGTGAACCCTGAGCGACTGATCGTGTTTTCTTCATTCGAGAACACACTTGGCTCGGAAGCGTCTTACGGTTATCTACTGTCCCGACGCATGAGCAATGAATTGCAGCGCCAGTTCCTGCTGCGCTCATTCCGCTTGTCGTCGATCCGCCAGCGTGCGATTGCGCGCCTGTACCAAAACGGACGGATTGATCAGCATCTGGGCACATTGCGCCAACAGCTGAGCGAGCAAGCCGCGCAGATGAGTCAGCGCCTGCTGCATTACTTGGGCGACCAGGTGACCTGCCGCATGCCGAACGCAGGCGCCGCCTGCTGGCTGCAGTCCACCCGCGCAGTGGACATGCGCCAGGTGTTCCAGCGTTTGCTGGCGCAGCAAGTGGTCATTGCACCCGGCGAGCTGTTCAGTGTCAGCGGGTTGCATCATCAGAACTTGCGCTTGAGCCATGCTTTTCGTGGGCAAGCCAGCCTGGATGTTGCCCTGGCAGCGTTGAGTGAAGCGCTGCGGCAGGCGCAGACTGCGTGAAGTTTCTCTGGCGGTTGTAGGATCTATACCGTCGCACCGTAGTCCAACACTTAGTAAACTGCGATTTTTCCATATCCTTCTTTCCGAGGTTCATGCATGACAATCAGTCCTTTTGCGGGCAAACCGGCGCCGGCCCAGTTGCTGGTGGATATCCCGCGACTGGTGACGGCCTATTACACCGGCCAGCCTGATGCAGCGATCTCCACCCAGCGCGTGGCCTTTGGTACTTCCGGCCACCGTGGCAGCTCCTTCGAGCTGAGCTTCAACGAATGGCATGTCCTCGCCATCAGCCAGGCCATCTGCCTGTACCGGGAAGCCCAGGGCATCAACGGCCCACTGTTTGTCGGCCTGGACACCCACGCCCTGTCGACCCCAGCCGGCGCCAGCGCCCTGGAAGTGTTGGCGGCCAACGGCGTTCACGTGATGCTGGCTGAAGGCGACGAATACACGCCGACCCCGGCGATCTCCCACGCCATCATCTGCTACAACCGCGGCCGTACCAGCGGCCTGGCTGACGGCATTGTCATCACGCCGTCCCACAACCCGCCGCAAAGTGGCGGCTACAAGTACAACCCACCCAACGGCGGCCCGGCCGATACCCACGTGACCAAGTGGATCGAAGCCAAAGCCAATGAGTTGCTCGCCAATAAACTGGCCGGGGTCAAACGCATCACCCACGCCCAGGCACTCAAGGCCGACACCACCCATCGCCACGACTACCTCAACAGCTACGTGGCCGACCTGATCAACGTGATCGACATGGACGCCATCCGCAGCGCTGATCTGCGCCTGGGCGTTGACCCATTGGGTGGAGCAGGGGTGCGCTACTGGTCGGCGATTGCCGAGCACTACCGGTTGAATCTGGACGTGGTGAACACTGAAGTCGATTCCACCTTCCGCTTCATGAGCGTCGACTGGGATGGACAGATCCGCATGGACCCGTCTTCCAGCTACGCCATGCAGGGCTTGATCGGGCTCAAGGAGCGTTTCGACGTGGCCTTCGCCTGCGATCCGGACCACGACCGTCACGGTATCGTTACGCCATCTGGTGGCCTGTTGGCGCCGAACAACTACCTGGCGGTGTCCATCGACTACCTGTTCCAGAACCGTCCCGACTGGCGCGCCGATGCGGCCGTGGGCAAGACCGTGGTCAGCAGCGGGTTGATTGATCGCGTTGCGGCGCGCATTGGCCGCCGCCTGTACGAAGTGCCAGTAGGCTTCAAGTGGTTTGCCGATGGTTTGTTCGAGGGTTCGCTGGGTTTTGGCGGTGAAGAAAGCGCGGGTGCGTCATTCCTGCGCAAAGACGGTACCGTATGGAGCACCGACAAAGACGGTCTGATCCCGGCGCTGCTCGCCGCAGAAATGACCTCGCGCAAAGGCCAGGACCCGAGCCAGATCTACCGTGGCCTGACTGATGCGCTGGGTGAGCCGTTCGCTATCCGTGTGGATGCCAAAGCCACCCCGGCGCAGAAGGCGTTGTTGGGCAAACTGTCGCCGGAGCAGGTGACCTCTACCCAACTGGCTGGGGAAAGCATCCAGCAGATCCTCAGCCATGCGCCGGGTAACAATCAGGCCATTGGCGGCCTGAAGGTGATGACCGAAAACGGCTGGTTCGCCGCACGGCCATCGGGCACCGAAGACATCTACAAGATCTACGCCGAGAGCTTTATTGGCGAAGATCACCTCAAGCAACTGGTTGAAGAGGCCCAGGTCCTGGTGGACGGCGCCATTTCGCAGTAACCCCGCAAGCCCCCGTAGCAGCTGCCGAGCGCAAGCGAGGCTGCGTTGGGCGCCCCGCAGATCGCGGGGTGTCAATACGTCCGCCACGCAGCCTCGCCAAGACTCGACAGCTGCGACCCGAAACTTGCGATTGCCCATCTACGTGGGCTACTCCGACATCAGGCGAGGTCAACCAACACGATCTCGCTGTCTTCAACCGCCGTTACCCGCAGCACCTGCTCGTCCTCAACCGCAACACCGTCTCGCGCTTGCGCTCGCAAGCCATTGACTTCAATCACACCCTTGGCCGGCACCAGATAGGCACGGCGTCCAGTGTCCAGGCGGTACTCTGCCGTTTCCCCGGCTTTCAGGTTGGCTGCCACCAGGCGGGCATCAGCGCGGATGCGCAGGCTTTCGCTGTCTCCGCTTTTGCCGCTGGCCAGGGTCACAAACCCCTCACGCTCACCTTTCGGGAACGGCTTGGCGCCCCAGGACGGCGGCAAACCGGCTTCATTCGGGATAATCCAGATCTGGAAAATCCGGGTCGGCGTCGCTTCCAGGTTGTATTCGCTGTGGGCGATCCCGGTGCCTGCACTCATGACCTGCACGTCACCGGCTTCAGTCCGGCCCTTGTTGCCCAGGTTGTCGGCATGGCTGATGGCGCCTTCGCGCACATAGGTGATGATTTCCATGTCACGGTGCGGATGCTGTGGAAAGCCCGTGCCTGGCGCGATGATGTCGTCGTTCCACACGCGAAGATTGCCCCAGTGCATACGCTTGGGGTCGTGGTACTCGGCGAACGAAAAATGGTGATGGGCGTCAAGCCAGCCATGGTGGGCGCCGCCCAGGGAGTTGAAAGGTCGAAGTTCCAGCATGATCGTCTCCTGTTGATGGCGCCTATGATCCAGCAGGCCATGATCGATAAAAAGCGTAAAAAATGCCTGATTCCTATCAGTGGAACCGATTGGTTAGTGGCGTTTTAACTTTCATTTCATCGCCTAACTGCATGACAACAAAGCAATTGGCTGGAACTGAGCGCCGATTCCGGCGACCATGGCGCCCTTGTCACCACCTAGCTCACCGCAGGAGTCCGCGTGCCGCAACACAAGCCTGATCTGCCTCCCGAACTGCGCCCGTTGGCGCAAATGCCCTTGCTCAAGCGCTTGGCCGCGCGCCTGTTCGGCCATGGGCTGACCCGATTGCGCGCACAGCACCGGTTTTCCTGGTTGCACGGGCAGGCTGACGGTTTTCGCAGTGGTCACGAAGCGGGTGTGGAATATGGTTATCGCGAAGGCAAGGCCGATGGCATCGAGGAGGGCCGCCAAGTACTGCTGATCCGCGACTTTCGCCCCGATGAGCACCGTGCGCCCGGTATTGATGACAGTCTGTTCGATGATTGGCGCCTGCCCCTGACGGCGCACGTGAAGAAACGCATCAAGGCCGACGTCGCCCGCTTGCTGCCGGCCCATGCCCAGCCCAGTGTGGCGCAATGGAAGATGATTTTCAGCGACACGCCGTCCACCTCCGTGATCGCCGGCGCCGGTGCAGGCAAGTCCACCTCGCTGGTCCTGCGCATCCTGCTGCTCACCCATTATCTGGGCTTTGAATTGAGCTCGATGACCGTGGTGACCTTCACCCGCGAATCGCGCAAAGACTTCATCAACAAGCTCATGGAGATTCTTGGACTGTGGGGGCAACCCCTTGACCTGAAAGAGGCTCAGGCGGTGGTGCGCACTTTTCACTCGCGCATCCTCCCGATGGTCCGCAGCCTGCCGGGGTTTGAGCGTCTGCAAGCGTTCGAGAACCTGAACGCGGGTGTCGAGGATGCTGACGGTAACCCGTTCGACCTGCGCATCAACGACGCCCAGCGTCAGCAGATGAATGCCTGCTACCACCGGCTGCACGGCCAGCACCCGCGCTTTCGAGAGCTGATCGCGCCATTGGCCCGACATGGCCTGCAGCTCAAGGAGCTGGAACGTGATCACCCGGATGTGCAAAAGCGCATGGCAGTGACCGAACTGGCGGCCAAACGCGATGAAGAGCTCTGCGACGTGATCGAAGACCTGTGGTTTCGCGCTGGTGCGTGGCCGATCAAGGGCATTGAATCCAATCGCCAGACTATCGAGATCAATGGTGCGCAGTTCCATTGCCATGGCTACATCCCCGAACTGGACGCGTGTGTGGTGCTGGGATTCGATTCCCGGGAAAACGCCCAGCTCAGCCGGCCCAATGCCAAGCTGTCAGTGCGTGCGGAATGGGCGGTTAAGCGCACCCTGTTTCAAGCTTTCTGCCGTAAGCCATTGATTTGGCTTGATAGCTACGAATCGTCCAAGCGCCTTTTAAGCAGTTTGGCGGGGGATGCCTGCGCGGGCCCTGGGTTTGATTACAAGGTCAAAGGCGAACTGGCGTCCGCGCCGTTGCTGGACAGTTTTGTCATGGCCGCCGGCTTTATCGAAAACCTTGGGTTGGACGTGCCGACGGCCGTGGGCAAGATGACCTTCGCCAAGGACGATCCTGACCGTTTCTTCTTCGAGGCCTTGAGCATTTTCTGGAAAGCCCTGGAAGATCATCTACTCGATCAGTCGCCGCCGATCATGACCTACAACCGCATGTTCTCGCTGTTCGGCGAAAACACCCCGGAAAACCTCAAGTTGCTCAGCGACCCACTGCTACGGCCGTTGTCGCACCTGATGATTGACGAGTTCCAGGATGTGTCGCCGCAGATCGTCTCGTGGATCCGCGCCACCCTGCGGGAAATCCGCAGCCGTGGCCCGGCCATGCATGTGGGGCGCGGTGCCCAGTATTCTTCGTTGTTGTGCGTGGGCGATGATTGGCAATCGATTTACGGCTGGCGGGGCAGTTCGCCCAAGTATTTCATGGAGTTCGATCAGGAATTCCCGTCACCCAGCACCACCCGCGTGATGCTGGGCGAGAATTACCGCAGCCACCAACACATCATCGACGCTGCCGAGCACATCGTACGCGCCGCGCCGGCCATCCCCGGCAAGAAAGCCAAGGCCAGTGGCACGCTCAAGGCGTTGGAGCCAGTCAAGGTACTGGTGCGTGACGATGCGGCGCTGGGTCGCCAGTTGCTGGAGCACTATCAAAAGGGCGATTCGATATTAATGCTGTATCGAAAAAGTAGCGATAAGCTACTGATTAAAGAGCATATTCAGTCAGTAGTTAATGTGGATTCTAGCTTGCCGGCTCAGTCACGCAGGTTGAAACAGCTGACCTATCACAGTGCTAAAGGCTTGCAGGCGGACGCCGTGTTTCTGCTGGGAGATTGCCAGCACCTGACCAGTTCGCCCTATAAGAACCAGGTCTATCGCATGGCTGGCCTGGGTAAATCTGGCGACAGCGAACCCTATGACTCGGCGCAAAAGGACGAAGTGCTGCGCCTGGCGTACGTGGGCATCACCCGGGCCGTCAGCCATTGCTACTGGTATGTGGAAAAGCCCGAAGGCCAGGCAGTGAATATGCCTAAAGCCTCGGAGCGTGTAGACGGGAAGAAGGCGTTTTTTGACGATCAGCGCAGCTAAAGGCTGATCGATCACGCCCGAAGGGATAAAGGCGGCACAAACGACGCCAACTCATCTTCCACCGCCTCGATAATCCGCTCCACGTCGGCGGCATTCATTACCGTGGCACAGGGAATGCCGGCGATGGCAATCAGCGTTTCGCCGCTGGCACGGTCGAAGAGGCGCACGATCATGCTGCCGGGCGCGTCCATGCTGCCCTCGAAGCCCATCGGATGAAAATGCCAGCGCATCAGCTGGCAGGCGTTGGGGAACGTCACTTTATTCATGTTGCCCACCTTGATCATTGAGCGCTTCCTTTAGCTCGCGGCAGGGGGCCATGACCGTCACTGGTCTTGGCAGGGTTGGTTTCAAAAATAGCATTCGTTCTCAACCGGAGGTGACTTTTTTCGCCCCGTTCGGCGGTTGTTTTCCTAAAGGTTGACGTGGGTCAGGTCCTACTGAAACCTGGGCAAATAGCCATTAGTCAAAAGTGCGCCTGGCCATTGAACGCACCAGCGAATTTCGGCAATCTCCACGGTCTACCCCGCCGCAGAGCCGAACATGCCTGACATCGCCCCTGACGATGATTGCCTGCACACCCAAGCCACGGGTGACCTAGTGTTACGTCATCACCTGTGCTGGCGCCATCGTGACTTGGACGGGGTGATGTCCTACTACCACCCGGATATCCAATACCACGACTTTTTTCAGAACCGCGTAGTCGGTTACGCCGAGCTGCGCGACTACCTGCAAGCCAGCATGCCCCGCCAGGCTGACGAAGCGATTGAACACACCGACCGCATTCGCGCCGACGGTGATACCGCCTTTATCCAGTACCGCATCACCCTGCGTGGCGGCCAGGGGCTGGTGTCATTCCGTACCAGCGAGGCCATCACCGTGCGCGACGGGCTGATCTGGCGCGTCAATGAATACGCCTCATTGGTGCACGAACAACCGTCCCAGGCCCAGCGCCCCAGCGTCAGCCGCCTGGGCCTGTCCCCCCAGCAACTGGGGCATATGGCCAATGACTTGCAGCAGTATTTCGAACGCAAGCAAGCGTATCTGGACCCGGACCTGGACCTGCAGCGGGTCGCCAAGGAGTGCGGATACAGCCGTAATCAGATTTCTTACCTGCTCAATCAAGTACTCGGGCAAAGCTTCTACCGCTACGTCAACCAGGCGCGGCTGCAGCATTTGCTCGCCGCGCTGGACAAGGCGCAGCCGCCGATCAAGGTCGACGACCTGGCCTTTGCCGCCGGTTTCAATTCGCTGTCGGCGTTCTACAGCGCCTTCCGCCAGCACACCGGCCAATCGCCCAAGGCCTACGTCAAACAAATTTCCCTGCGTGCACGCGCGCAAGACAGCGAATAACCGCCGGCTCTAGGATCACCCCATCGAAACGTGGGTGGGGAGCTTGGCATGCCGGCATGGCGCAACATCAGTTTATGGATGGACCAACTGGACGACCCGCTGGTGGCGCGGCCGTCCCTGGAACACGACCTGGACGTCGATGTGGCCATTATCGGCGCCGGCTACACCGGGCTGTGGACCGCCTACTACCTGAAACGCCATGCCCCTGAGCTGAAAATCGCGATCATCGAGGCGCAAACCGCCGGCTTCGGTGCATCGGGCCGCAACGGTGGCTGGCTGATGGGCAACCTGTTGGGCGAAGACCGCCTGCTGGCCGGCCTGGCACCTGAACAACGCCGCGCCTCCTTCGACCTGCTGCACGGCATTCCCGATGAAGTGGCCCAGGTCCTGGCCCGCGAAGGCATCGACTGCGACTACCGCAAGGGCGGCGCCCTTTACTGCGCGGCACGCTACCCCGAGCAGGAGGCCAGCCTGCGGGCCTACCTGGACAAGCTCTACGCCCAAGGCCTCAGCGAAGCCGATTACCGCTGGCTGAGCCCGCAGCAGTTGGCGGAGCAGATCCGCATCGCCAAACCCTATGGCGGTATCTATGCACCCCACGTCGCGACGATCCACCCGGCCAAGCTGGTACGCGGGCTGGCGCGAGCCCTGGAGCGCCTGGGCGTGACGATTTACGAACGAAGTCCGGTCACCCAGTGGCAGTCCGGCAGCCTGCGCACCGCGACGGCCAGTGTGCGCGCCGGCTGGGTAGTGCCCGCCGTCGAGGGTTACGCGAACACCTTGCCGCCCTTGGGCCGCTACCAGTTGCCGGTGCAGAGTTTGATCGTCGCCACTGAGCCACTGCTTGCCAGCACCTGGGACGAAATTGGCCTGCGCCACGGCCAGGCCTTTGGCGAAAGCAGCCGCCAGGTCACCTATGGCCAGCGCACGGCGGATAACCGACTGGTGTTCGGTGCCCGCGGCGGTTACCAGTTCGCTGGCAAGTTGCGCCACAACTTCGATCTGACTGACAGCGAAGTGGAGCTGCGTCGCTACCTGTTCGGCGAACTCTTCCCACAGCTCAAGAACGTGCGGATTACCCATTCCTGGGGCGGCAACCTTGGTATGTCGCGTAATTTCCGACCGCACATGCTCTGTGACCACAACACCGGCATCGCGCTGTCCGGCGGGTACGGCGGGGAGGGCGTGGGTGCCACCAATTTGGGGGGGCGCACGCTGGCGGATTTGATCCTCGGGCGCGACACGCCCCTGACCCATCAACCCTGGGTGATCCGCGAGCGCGGTCTTGACGCGCTCAAGGCCTGGGAACCCGAACCGTGCCGCTGGCTGGGTTACAACGCGATCATTCGTAGTTTTGTCCATGAAGACCAGGTGTTGGCCAACCCCAACACCGCCCCTTGGCGCCGCAAGCTGGCGACCGGCGTGGCCGGGTTCATGGAAGGGTTCATGCACTGAGTCGTTTCACTTACACGGGAAAACCCCATGAGCATCACGCAATTCAAAGACACGCTGAATGCCCACCTGCCGGACTCATCACCCGTGGCCGTGCCCTTGGGCGAGCCGATTGCGGTGGCCTCCACCTTGAGCGTAGAGCGCAGCGATGGCGTCGAAACCGGCATCTGGGCCTGCACCCCAGGCCGCTGGCGTCGGCAGATCAAATCCCAGGAGTTTTGCCACTTTATCCAGGGCCGCTGCACCTTCACCCCCGACAACGGTGAAACCGTCCACATACAAGCCGGCGACGCACTGATGTTGCCGGCCAACAGCACCGGAATCTGGGATATCCAGGAAAGCGTGCGCAAGACCTACGTACTGATTCTGTAACGCTTTGATCCTTGATCGCCTGCCATAAAAACAGCCCTAAAACCGCCAGGAAATCGAACCATGAAAGCCATTGCCCTGTTGCCCTTGATGTTGGTGGCCTCTATCAGCCAGGCCGCCGAGACGGTGAAGATCTACAACTGGTCGAGCTACATTGCGCCAGACACCACGAAGAACTTCCAGAAGCAGACCGGGATCGGTTTCAGCTACGACGTGTACGACAGCAACGAAACCCTCGACGGCAAGCTGATGACTGGCAACTCCGGTTATGACGTGGTGTTTCCGTCCAACCACTTCATGGCCCGGCAGATCCAGGGCGGCGCCTTGAAGAAGCTCGACAAGAGCCAGTTGCCCAACTGGAAAAACCTCAACCCGGTGCTGCTCAAGGCATTGGAGAACAACGATCCGGGCAATGCCCATGGCTTCCCGTATCTGTGGGGCAGCACCGGCATCGGCTACAACATCGACAAGGTCAAGGCCGTGCTGGGGGATAACGCTCCGGTGGACTCCTGGGACTTGATCTTCAAGCCCGAGTACATGGAAAAACTCAGCAAGTGCGGGGTGGCCATCCTCGATAATGGCCCGGAACTGTTGCCCATCGCCCTCAATTACCTGGGGCTGGCGCCTCACAGCAAGAACCCGGAGGACTACAAAAAGGCGGAAGCCTTGCTGATGAAAGTGCGGCCTTACGTGGCGTACTTCCACTCCTCGAAATACACCGGCGACCTGGCCAATGGCGATATCTGCGTGGCCGTCGGCTTCTCCGGCGATGTGCTGCAGGCCGAAAGCCGCGCCAAGGAAGCCAAGAACGGCGTGAAGATCGGGTATCAGATCCCCAAGGAAGGCGCCGCGATCTGGTTCGACATGGTGGCCATGCCTGCCGATGCCCCGGATGAAAAGGCCGGCTACGCGTTCATGAACTACCTGCTGGAACCCCAGGTGATGGCGGACATTACCAACTCGGTGCATTACGCCAACGGCAACAGCGCGGCGGACAGCCTGGTGGATCCAGAGATCAAGGGCGACACCAAGATCTATCCAAGCGAGGCCATGATGGGCAAGTTGTTCGCACTGGAAGCGATGCCGCTGAATATCGACCGGATTCGCACGCGGGTCTGGAACACCATTCGTATGGGCCGCTAATCGGTAACATTTCGTCGCCCAATGGGCGCTCTGTTTAGACGTTGTTGTCTGTAGCTTTCTTGCCTCCTTTCAATAAAGCGGGGCAAGGAATGCTCATATCAAACAAGTCAGGACGGTTGCGTACAGGGCGGGTTTCACAGGTGGGCGGGGTGTATTTGCTCACCGCTGTGGTCAATCGACGAGAACCGATCTTTGATGATTGGCGGCTTGGACGGCTGGTTGTCAGGCAGTTTCGCGACGCGCATGAAGATGAGTGGGTTGATTCCCTGGCATTCGTCGTGATGCCAGACCACCTGCATTGGTTGGTTCAACTGCGGGACAAGACCTTGGCAGAAGTGATGTGCCGGCTTAAATCGCGCAGCAGCCTGGCGGTCAACCGGGCTCTGGGTCGAAAAGGGCGGCTATGGCAGAAGGGCTATCATGATCGTGGCGTGCGGCGAGAGGAGGATTTGAAAGACTTCGCGCGTTACGTGGTGTTGAACCCCCTGCGCGCGGGGTTGGTAAAGCGTATTCACGATTATCCGCTTTGGGATGTTTGGTGGTTGTAGATCCGTCACGCAGCCTCGCCAAGGCCGTAGATACCGTCTTGACGCTCACCGGGCAACCCCCAAGGTTTGGGTCGTAGCAGCTGCCGAGCGCAAGCGAGGCTGCGTTGAGGGGCCCGCAGATCGCGGGGTGTCAATACGTCCGCCACGCAGCCTCGCTTGCGCTCGGCAGCTGCTACGAGGGTTTTTGTGGTGCTGGATAAGACGGTATCTACGCCGCCGCCGATCTCATTGAGCATCTACGGGTTCTCCAGATCATGTCCCAGCGACTGGATAAATAACGAAAACAGCTCCGGCTGTGACGAGATATCGAGCTTGGCGTACAAATGCCGACGGTGCACTTTCACTGTGTCTGGCGAGATGTTCAGGCGTTCAGCCATGGCCTTGGAGGAAAAACCGCGCAATACCAGGCGGGCTATTTCCAGCTCGCGGTCCGAAAGCACGCCGCAACCGAACTGGCTCAAGGCATCCCTGATCTGGCTGTCCATGGCCGGTGCGCGCTGGGTGCTTTGCTGCCAATGCTGCTGCATCAACGGCAGTACCCAGGCCGCCATCATCGTCATCAGCCCGGTCTCATCGGCACTGAACCGCCGCTGCATGCCCAGCGACAGCGACAACGTCCCCGCACCGGGCAGTTGCAGGATGAATTGCACCTCATCTTCCAGCACGTTGTCGTGGAAGTAGTTGAGGAAGTACTCACTCTGACGGAAATGGTCCGGTGCCACTTCCTCCAGGCGATAAACACCGCTGGCATAACCTTCGCGGCACGCCTGGAAAAACGGATCGAGCAAGTACAGGCCATTGAGGTACGTCAGCATCGACGCCGGTTTGCTGCTGGGCTGGGCGTCGTATTCTTCCAAGGCCTGGGGCGCACCCTCCTGCGGGTAGAAAATCGCCAGGGCGTTATCGAAGGGCAGGCACTGGTGCAGCAACAGCACCAACTGTTTCCAGAAACGCTCGGTACCAATGTGCGCGACGGTGCGGCCCAGGCCAGCGTGCATGCCGACCTCACGAAACAGGCTCATATCACAGGCTCCCGCCAGCAAGAGATCGTCCAAGGGTTCGGCTTTTGCCGGATGCCGTCAAGGGGAGTACGCCAATAGGGGAATTGGCTGACAAGCCACCTGCGGATAACGTCTTCATCATTCAACGGGAAAAATATCCCGACACATACATCATTTTTCGTTTCTGCCTCACACCAAGAACAACGACAGAGGATAACGATATGAGCACTTCCCCCACGCCCGACGGCGTGTTGAAACCTACCCTGAGCGTCTTCGATGTAGTGGCCATCACCGTTTCCGCAGTGACGCCGGCCAGTTCCGTCTTTGTGATTGCGCCGTTTGCCATCCAGCAGGCGGGCAGTGGCGTGTTCCTGGCATTCGTGATGGCGGGCCTGCTCGCGCTGATGTTCGCGTTTTGCTACGCCGAACTGGGCCGCGCCCACAACAGCGCCGGTGGCGAATATGTGTACGCCAAGCGCGTGTTTGGCGGCATGGCCGGCTATGCGACCTTCCTTACCGTGCTGGTGATGTTGCTGTTTATCCCGCCGGTGTTGGCCACCGGGGCTGCGACGTATCTCAACAACGCCTTGGGCACGAAGTTTGATTCGCAAACCGTCGCCCTGGTGATCGTCGTGTGCAGTTACGCCCTGGGCATCCTCAATATCAAGCTCAATGCGTGGATCACCGGCACCTGTTTGCTGCTGGAAGTGGCGGCCTTGCTGGTGATCGTAGTGATCGGTTTTGGCAACCCGGTGCAGCCCGCGAGTGTGTTGTTCCAGCCGCAGATTGTCGAAAACGGCGTGCTGCACCTCGCGCCCTGGGCCTTGGTGATCGGCGCGGTGGGCATCGGTCTGTTTTCCTACAACGGCTACGGCCCGGCGGTGTTGCTGGCCGAAGACATGAAGTGCGGCGGCAAGGGCGTGCACAAGGCGGTGCTGTGGTCCCTGGGCCTGGTGGTGGTGATTGAGCTGGTGCCGATCACCGCGCTGTTGATCGGCGCGCCGTCCCTGAGCGAAATGATCAGCAGCCCCGACCCCATCGGCTACCTGCTCACCAGCCATGGCAATGAAACCCTGTCGCGCCTGGTCAGCGCCGGGATCTTCCTCTCAGTGTTCAACGCGATTGTGGCCATCGTGATCCAGATCGGCCGCGTGGTATTCAGCAGCGGGCGCGATGCGCTGTGGACGCCGACCATCAACAAACTGTTCACCCGCATTCACCCCCGCTGGGATTCGCCGTGGCTGGCTACGCTGTTCCTGGCGATCCCGTCGGCGTTGCTCAGCTTCAGTTCCAACCTGGCCGACCTCACCTCGTTCAGCGTGTTGCTGATTATCCTGGTGTACCTGGTGGTGGCGTTGAGCGCGTTGATGAGCCGGGTGTTGCTGCGCGATCGCGAGCACCCGTATCGCATGCCGCTGTGGCCGTTGCCGGCAGTGTTGGCGGTGATCGGTGCAGGTTACCTGCTGGCGACCTTGATCTACGCGGCATCGGTGCGCGACATCATGATCATCCTCGGCTTGCTGGCCCTGTCGGTGATTTTCTATTGCATCAGTGGCCGGTCGAGTCCGGTCTTTCAGAAATTGTAAGGAGTGGTTATGCGCGCACGTCAATTGGGCATCACGTTGGGGCTGGGTACACCGGGTGAGTTGAATGCCATCACCGATGTACCGGGCGTGCGGGTGGGCCACAGCACCCTCAACACCCGTATCGATGGCAAGCACGTGCGCACCGGCGTGACGGTGGTCCAGCCACGCGCCGGGGAAGCGCGCCAGCAACCGTGCTTTGCCGGCTACCACGTGCTCAATGGCAACGGCGATGCCACAGGGCTGGAATGGATCAGCGAAGCGGGGCTGTTGACCACGCCGCTGGCCATCACCAACACCCACAGCATCGGCATTGTGCGCGACACCCTGATTGCCCTGGAGCGCGAGCGCCTGGCAGACCCGGCCGTGTATTGGTGCATGCCGGTGGTGATGGAGACCTACGACGGGCTGCTCAACGATATCTGGGGCCAACATGTGAAGCCCGAGCATGTGCGCGAGGCCCTCAGCAATGCCGAAACCGGTCCGGTAAAGGAGGGCGCGGTGGGCGGTGGCACCGGGATGATCTGCCACGAGTTCAAGGGCGGCATCGGCACGGCGTCGCGGCGCTTGCCGGCGGAGCAGGGCGGCTGGACCGTCGGCGTGTTGGTGCAGGCCAATCATGGCAAGCGCCAGGAGCTGCGCGTCGACGGCTACCCGGTGGGGCGCCGGTTGATGGACATTCCATCGCCCTTCGCCGAGCGCGGCACGCCGGGCATGGGTTCCATCGTAGTGATCCTCGCCACGGATGCGCCGTTGCTGCCCCACCAATGCCAGCGCCTGGCGCAACGTGCGTCCATCGGCATCGCCCGCACCGGCGGCGGCACCGAAGACTCCAGTGGCGACCTGTTCCTGGCCTTCGCCACCGGCAACCAGGACCTGCCGGCGGCGGATTACGGGCGCAAGGGCCTGCCGTTCAGCAGTGCCTTGCAAATGGTCAATAACGACCACATCTCGCCGCTGTTCAGTGCGGCGGCCGAGGCCGTAGAAGAGGCAATCATCAATGCCATCCTCGCGGGTGAGACCATGAGCACCGATGACGGCGTGCAAGTGCCGGGTTTGACCGGCGAGTCGCTGTTACAGGCATTGCATGACACCGGCTGGAGTATGTCCCGGTAATGGGGGACAACCTCTGTTATTAGTTTAAATACTGGCCGTTTAATGTTGCCAATGACACCATGGCAATATATTGGATCCATTTAATAAGCGCGCCGCTCAACTTGAGCGGCGTTAGCGCTATTTAATATTTAAATAGGGGTTCGTTGTTTTTTGTCGGACAAAATCAAGTTGGCCCAATAAACGCGGCACAAAACTTCAATTAGTTACCAGGCTGCGACTTTTTCACGTTGGAAATAGATGTAGACGAAAGATTTCAAGTTGTGTCAGTTTTCTTACGCCTTCAAAAGAGGCGAGTGATAGGACGATCTCGCCCGCGGGGTTCCTATCGATCAAAGACTGATGCACTTGCAAACAAGGAAGTACGTTTATGTCCAAAGTAAAAGACAAGGCTATCGTGTCGGCGGCGCAAGCCAGCACCGCTTACTCGCAAATCGATAGCTTCAGCCATCTGTATGACCGTGGCGGCAACCTCACGATCAATGGCAAACCGTCCTACACCGTCGACCAGGCCGCCACCCAGCTGCTGCGCGACGGCGCCGCTTACCGGGACTTTGACGGCAATGGCAAGATCGACCTGACCTACACCTTCCTGACCTCGGCGTCGTCGAGCACCATGAACAAACATGGCATCTCGGGCTTCAGCCAGTTCAACACCCAGCAGAAAGCACAGGCCGCACTGGCCATGCAATCCTGGGCGGATGTGGCCAACGTCACGTTCACCGAGAAAGCCACCGGCGGTGACGGCCACATGACCTTTGGCAACTACAGCAGTGGCCAGGATGGCGCGGCTGCGTTCGCCTACCTGCCCGGCACCGGTGCAGGCTACGACGGCACCTCGTGGTACCTGACCAACAACAGCTACACGCCAAACAAGACCCCGGACCTGAACAACTACGGCCGGCAGACCCTGACCCACGAAATCGGGCATACCCTCGGCCTGGCTCACCCTGGCGACTACAACGCCGGCGAAGGCGCGCCGACCTACAACGACGCGACCTATGGACAGGACACGCGCGGCTACAGCCTCATGAGTTACTGGAGCGAGAGCAACACCAACCAGAACTTCAGCAAAGGCGGCGTCGAGGCCTACGCTTCCGGCCCGCTGATCGACGACATTGCCGCGATCCAGAAGCTCTACGGCGCCAACTACAACACCCGCGCCGGCGACACCACCTACGGCTTCAACTCCAACACCGGGCGTGATTTCCTCAGCGCCACCTCCAACGCCGACAAGCTGGTGTTCTCGGTGTGGGACGGCGGTGGCAACGACACCCTGGACTTCTCCGGTTTCACCCAGAACCAGAAGATCAACCTCAATGAAGCCTCGTTCTCCGACGTGGGTGGCCTGGTGGGCAACGTGTCCATCGCCAAGGGCGTGACCATCGAAAACGCCTTCGGCGGTGCAGGCAACGACCTGATCATCGGCAACAACGCCGCCAACGTCATCAAGGGTGGGGCCGGCAACGACCTGATCTACGGCGCTGGCGGTGCGGACCAACTGTGGGGCGGCGCCGGCAACGACACCTTTGTGTTCGGCGCCAGTTCCGACTCCAAGCCAGGGGCGGCAGACAAGATCTTTGACTTCACCTCGGGTTCGGACAAGATCGACCTCAGCGGCATCACCAAAGGCGCGGGCCTGACCTTCGTCAATGCGTTCACCGGGCATGCCGGCGACGCGGTATTGACCTACGCATCCGGCACCAACCTGGGTACGCTGGCCGTCGACTTCTCCGGGCACGGCGTGGCGGATTTCCTCGTCACCACCGTAGGCCAGGCAGCCGTCAGCGACATCGTGGCGTGATACAAAGGCGCGGCGTTTCGGCGTCGCGCCTCCAGGATGGAGCGTGAAGATGCAGCGTTTTTTCAACTTGATCGCCTGCGTGTTGCAGGTGATGTTCGTGTCGGCAGGAGCCCACGCAATGGCGAGCAGTCTTGTTTTACCCTCCAGCGCCCAATTGGCCGGGCATTGGCAATTGCACCAGCAGGATCAGGTCTGTGCCCTCGACCTGCTCGAACAGGCCAATGGCTTGAGCGGTGATGTAGCCTGTGCCGCGCAATGGCTGGGGGACACGCCGTTGACCTGGTCGCCCACACCGGACGGCATCTGGCTGTTCAACGCCGAAGGCAGCGGCATCACCCATTTGAATCGCCAGAAAGACGGCGACTATCAAGCGCGCACTAAATCCGGCGCCGTGGTTGAATTAAAACGTATGCCTTAGTTATCGCTATAAGTTTATAACTCGATTTTATTAGTTGGCCGGCCTTGATTCGGGGCTCGGGCAACTTATGCGCGCAATTTGGCTCAAGGAAGATCAGAACATATGGCCAAGCCCTCTGCGGTTGCGCCCTTATTCAAGGCGCTGGGTGAATACAAGAGCATCTTGATCAGTATTGGCTGCTTCACGGCATTGATTAACCTGTTGATGCTGGTGCCGTCGATTTACATGCTGCAAGTGTACGACCGCGTGCTGTCCTCCCAGAACGAAACCACTCTGGTGATGTTGACGCTGATGGTCGTGGGCTTCTTCGCCTTTATTGGCACGCTGGAAGTGATCCGCAGTTTTATCGTGATCCGTATCGGCAGCCAGTTGGAACGGCGTTTCAACTTGCGTGTGTACAAAGCCGCGTTCGAGCGCAACCTGCAACGCGGCCAGGGGCATGCCGGGCAATCCCTGGGCGACCTGACCCATATCCGCCAATTCATCACCGGGCCGGCGCTGTTCGCGTTTTTTGACGCGCCGTGGTTTCCGATCTACCTGTTTGTGATTTTCCTGTTCAACGTCTGGCTTGGGGTGCTGGCCAGCGCCGGCGCGGTGTTGCTGATCGGCCTGGCGTGCCTGAATGAATACCTGACCAAGAAACCCTTGGGCGAGGCCAGCGGTTTCTCCCAGCAATCGACCCAACTGGCCACCAGCCATTTGCATAACGCCGAAACCATCCAGGCCATGGGCATGCTCGGCGCGCTGCGCAAGCGCTGGTTTGCCGTGCACGCGCAGTTCCTTAACTTGCAGAACAAGGCCAGTGACACCGGTTCAGTCATCACCGCCCTGAGTAAATCCCTGCGCCTGTGTTTGCAGTCCCTGGTGCTGGGCCTGGGCGCACTCCTGGTGATCCGCGGCGATATGACGGCAGGGATGATGATTGCCGGTTCGATCCTGATGGGCCGTGTGCTCAGCCCCATCGACCAGTTGATTGCCGTGTGGAAGCAATGGAGTTCGGCCAAGCTGGCCTATCAGCGCCTGGATGAGTTGCTGCGCGAGTTTCCACCGGAGGTCGAGCAGATGGCCTTGCCGGCGCCCAAGGGCCAGGTCAGTTTCGAGCAGGTCAGCGCGGGCCCGCCGGGCAAGCGCGTGGCGATGCTGCATCACGTCAGTTTCAACCTGGGCGCGGGCGAGGTGCTCGGTGTGTTGGGGGCTTCGGGCTCGGGCAAGTCGACCCTGGCCCGTGTGCTGGTGGGTGTCTGGCCAACCCTGGCCGGCACGGTGCGGCTGGATGGCGCAGACATCCATCGCTGGGACCGCGACGACCTGGGCCCGCATATCGGTTACTTGCCCCAGGACATTGAGCTGTTCAGCGGCAGCATCGCCGACAACATCGCCCGCTTTCGCGAGGCTGACCCCGAGCGTGTGGTCAAGGCGGCGCAACAAGCCGGTGTGCACGAGCTGATCCTGCGCCTGCCCCAAGGCTACGACACGGTACTCGGCGACAACGGCGGGGGCCTGTCCGGCGGGCAGAAACAGCGCGTGGCCCTGGCCCGTGCGCTGTATGGCGAGCCACGCTTGATTGTGCTGGATGAACCCAACTCCAACCTCGACACCGTGGGCGAAGCCGCCTTGGCCAGCGCCATCGTGCAGATGAAGGCTCAAGGCAGCAGCGTGGTGCTGGTGACCCATCGGTCGTCGGCATTGGCCCAGGCCGACAAGTTGCTGGTGCTCAACGACGGCCGTTTGCAGGCATACGGACCGAGCCAAGAGGTGCTGCGTGCCTTGTCCGGCCAGCAGGAAGCGCCGAAAGACAAACCCGGCGTCAGTTTCAGTCGTCAGTACCAAGCGGGAAGGAATCCAGGCGCATGAGCAGTATCACTTTCGAACAACCTGTCAAAGAGCGCGACGCCGGTTTTTTTGCCCGTCTGGGCTGGCTGCTGACGGTGGTAGGCGCCGGTGGTTTCTTCCTGTGGGCCAGCCTCGCGCCCCTGGATCAGGGCATTCCGGTGCAGGGCACGGTGGTGGTGTCCGGCAAGCGCAAGGCCGTGCAAACCCTCAGCCCCGGTGTGGTCAGCCGTATCCTGGTGCGTGAAGGCGAGCGGGTGAAACAAGGCCAGCCGCTGTTCCGGCTTGACCAGACCCAGAACCAGGCCGACGTGCATTCGCTGCAAGCCCAATACCGCATGGCCTGGGCCAGTGTGGCGCGCTGGCAGAGCGAGCGCGATAACCACGCCAGCATCACCTTTCCTGCCGAACTGAGCAGCCATCCCGATCCCGCCTTGGCGTTGGTGCTGGAAGGCCAGCGTCAGTTGTTCAGCAGCCGTCGCGAGGCCTTCGCCCGCGAGCAGGCCGGCATTCGCGCGAATATCGACGGCGCCACCGCGCAACTCGGCGGCATGCGCCGTGCCCGCAGCGACCTGACCGCCCAGGCGCAATCCCTGCGTGATCAACTGAGCAACCTGCAACCCTTGGCCGACAACGGCTACATCCCGCGCAACCGGCTGATGGAGTACCAGCGCCAATTGTCCCAAGTGCAACAGGACCTGGCGCAGAACACCGGCGAAAGCGGTCGGGTGGAGCAGGGCATCGTCGAGTCACGCCTCAAATTGCAGCAGCACAGCGAGGAATATCAGAAGGAAGTGCGCAGCCAGTTGGCCGACGCGCAACTGCGCAGCCTGACCCTGGAACAACAACTGACTTCCGCCGGGTTCGACCTGCAACACAGCGAAATCAACGCACCGGCCGACGGCATCGCGGTCAACCTTGGCGTGCACACCGAAGGCGCCGTGGTGCGTGCCGGTGAAACCCTGCTGGAGATCGTGCCCCAAGGCACGCGCCTGGAAGTGGAAGGGCACCTGCCGGTGCATCTGGTGGACAAGGTCGGCACGCACTTGCCGGTGGATATTCTGTTCACCGCCTTCAACCAGAGCCGCACACCGCGTGTGCCGGGGGAGGTCAGCCTGATCTCGGCCGACCAGATGCTCGATGAGAAAACCGGCGCGCCCTATTACGTGTTGCGCACGACGGTGAGCGAGGCCGCGCTGGGAAAACTCCACGGCCTGGTGATCAAGCCCGGCATGCCTGCCGAGATGTTCGTGCGCACCGGTGAACGTTCGTTGCTCAACTACCTGTTCAAGCCGTTGCTGGATCGCGCCGGCTCCGCGTTGACTGAGGAATGAACATGAAACCTGTGTTCTTCGCTGTGCTGTTGAGTTGCACCAGCGCCCACGCCGCCATGGGCCCGTTCGATGTGTACGAGCAAGCCTTGCGCAACGATCCGGTGTTCCTCGGCGCGATCAAGGAACGTGACGCCGGCCTGGAAAACCGCACCATCGGCCGCGCCGGGCTGCTGCCAAAGCTGTCCTACAACTACAACAAGGGGCGCAACAATTCCCAGGCCACGTTGCCTGACGGGCGCGGCGGCAATTATCACGACGACCGCAACTACAACAGCTACGGCTCCACCTTCAGCCTGCAACAGCCGCTGTTCGACTACGAGGCCTATGCCAATTACCGCAAAGGCGTGGCCCAGGCGTTGTTTGCCGACGAAAGTTTTCGCGACAAGAGCCAGGCGTTGCTGGTGCGCGTGTTGACCTATTACACCCAGGCGCTGTTCGCCCAGGACCAGATCGACATCGCCCGCGCCAAGAAGAAGGCCTTCGAGCAGCAGTTCCAGCAGAACCGGCACCTGTTCCAGCAAGGCGAGGGCACCCGTACCGATATTCTTGAAGCCGAGTCGCGCTACGAGCTGGCCACCGCCGAAGAGATCGAAGCGCTGGACGAACAGGACGCATCATTGCGGGAGCTGGGCGCCTTGATCGGCGTGCAGAGCGTCAACATCCACGACCTGGCGCCGCTGAACCAGGGGTTCGCCGCATTCACCTTGAGCCCGGCCAACTACGACACGTGGCACGCATTGGCGATCAGCAATAACCCCACGCTCGCCTCCCAGCGCCAGGCCCTGGAAGTGGCGCGTTATGAAGTGGAGCGCAACCGCGCCGGGCATCTGCCCAAGGTCACGGCGTACGCCAGCTCACGCCAGCAGGAATCCGACAGCGGCAACACCTACAACCAGCGCTATGACACCAACACCATCGGCGTGGAAGTCAGCGTGCCGTTGTATGCCGGTGGCGGTGTCTCGGCATCCACGCGCCAGGCCAGCCGCGCCATGGAGCAGGCCGAGTACGAGTTGGAGGGCAAGACACGTGAAACCTTGATCGAATTGCGTCGCCAGTTCAGTGCGTGCCTGTCCGGCGTGAGCAAGTTGCGTGCTTATCAGAAAGCGCTGTCCTCTGCCGAAGCACTGGTGGTGTCGACCCAGCAGAGCATCCTCGGTGGTGAGCGGGTCAACCTGGATGCGTTGAATGCCGAGCAGCAGCTCTACAGCACCCGCCGCGACCTGGCCCAGGCGCGTTACGACTACCTGATGGCCTGGACCAAGTTGCATTACTACGCCGGTAACCTGCGCGACACCGACCTGGCAAAGGTGGACGAGGCGTTCGGCCCGGCAGCGCATTAATGGGTTTTCTCGCTAATTCCAACAACAAGAGAGGCAATACCATGGGTGTCTTTGACTACAAAAACCTCGGCACCGAGGGCTCCAAAGCACTGTTCGCCGATGCCATGGCGATCACGCTGTATTCCTACCACAACCTGGATAACGGCTTTGCCGTGGGCTATCAGCACAACGGGCTGGGGTTCGGTTTGCCGGCCACCCTGGTCGGCGCATTGCTCGGCAGCAGCGATTCCCAGGGCGTGATTCCCGGCATTCCCTGGAACCCGGACTCAGAAAAAGCCGCCCTGGAGGCGGTGCAAAAAGCCGGCTGGACGCCGATCAGTGCGAGCACCTTGGGCTACACCGGCAAGGTCGACGCCAGGGGCACGTTCTTCGGCGAAAAAGCCGGCTACACCACGGCCCAGGTCGAAGTGCTGGGCAAGTACGACGCCGCCGGCAAGCTGCTGGAAATCGGCATCGGTTTTCGCGGTACATCCGGCCCACGGGAAAGCCTGATCAGCGACTCCATCGGCGACCTGGTCAGTGACGTGCTCGCCGCCCTGGGCCCCAAGGACTATGCCAAAAACTACGCGGGCGAAGCGTTCGGCGGCTTACTCAAGAACGTCGCCGACTATGCCAGTGCCCACGGGCTCAGCGGCCACGATGTGGTGGTCAGCGGGCACAGCCTCGGCGGTTTGGCGGTCAACAGCATGGCCGATTTGAGCACCGGCAAATGGGCGGGCTTCTACCAGGACGCCAACTACGTGGCCTACGCCTCGCCAACCCAGAGCAGCGGGGACAAGGTGCTTAATATCGGCTATGAAAACGACCCGGTTTTCCGTGCGCTGGACGGTTCATCCTTCAACTGGTCGTCGTTGGGCGTACATGACAAGCCCCATGAATCGACCACCGACAATATCGTCAGCTTCAACGACCATTACGCCTCGACGCTGTGGAATGTACTGCCGTTCTCCATCACCAACCTGCCGACCTGGATCGCCCATTTGCCCACCGGGTATGGCGACGGCATGACGCGTATCCTCGATTCCGGGTTCTATGAACAGATGACCCGCGACTCGACGGTTATCGTCGCCAACCTGTCCGACCCCGCGCGGGCCACCACCTGGGTGCAGGACCTCAACCGCAACGCCGAAACGCACAAGGGCAACACCTTCATCATCGGCAGCAATGGCAACGACCTGATCCAGGGCGGCAAGGGCGCGGACTTTATCGAAGGAGGCAACGGCAATGACACGATCCGCGACAGCAGCGGGCACAACACGTTTTTATTCAGCGGGCAGTTTGGCCAGGACCGGGTGATTGGCTATCAGCCGACGGACAAGTTGGTGTTCACGGATGTGCAGAGCGCTGGCGATTATCGGGATCACGCCAAGGTGGTGGGCGGGGATACGGTCATCAGTTTTGGCGGGGATTCGGTGACGCTGGTGGGCGTGGTCGGCTTATCGGGGGAGGGGATCACTATCGCTTGAACGGGAATGGGGTAAAACCTGTGGGAGGGGGCTTGCCCCCGATAGCAGTGGGTCAGTCAATAAAGATATCGGCTGAAGACCCACCCCTCCCACAGTTGCTCAGTGTCGGCGGCTGGCAATCATTTTTCCTTGCGCACCGTCGCCACATCATCGGCTTTGACACGGACGCGCTTGCCGGCGATGTCGGTGAACTCGTAAAAACCGTCGGCGGTCTTGGCGTTTGGCGTGTCCTGGGTCAAGTACTGTGTGCCATTTTGCAGCGTCACTACGGTTTGCGTCGCGCAACCGGCCAATACCAGAAAAGTGAGTGCAACCAGTGGCAGACCCAAATTCTTCATGTTCATAACCCTTACCGTTAACCCTGAAAAGTCCCGCGCCAGAGGCTGCGGGCCATAAATGTTACGCGATCGACTCCCCCATCTGATCACTTTTATACAAAAAGTTGCGTGAGCCATTTATCTATTACCGATTGCAACAGAGCAGCAGGGGCGGCACTCTGTATGCATAACCAGTATTTGACTCGCTTGCGCCATGGCCAATCCCCTCGACGATCCGCTCTATTACCTGCATAACTTCCGCCAGGTCCTGCATTGGCTGGGGCAGCGCTATGCCGACTTGCTGGAGCCTGACGAAGAGCATTTCATTCAGCAATTCGACAGCTTGGCGCAACCGTCCCAGGCGTTGTTGGTGCGCATGGTGATGCGCAAGGGTGTGCATTTTCGTGCTGGCAAACTCAGCTACCAGGAGGTCGGCTGTACCCACGCCGCTGCGATGCCATTGCGGGCATTGGGCTGGGTGGACGATCAATGCCTGCTGGCCTTTGAAGAAGTGTTCGCCTTGCTGCAAAAAGGCGAAATCCTCAGCACGTTCAAGCCCTGGATCGACCACCCCAAGGGCAACAAGGCCGACTGGCTTGAGGGCCTGACGGCGCAGTTCAGCGAAACCCGCAGCTTTGCCCAATGGTGCCCGGCGCTGGCCGAACCGCTGTACAGCCTCACCGTGATGGACCTGTGTGACCGCCTGCGCCTGATGTTCTTCGGCAATCTGCACCAGGATTGGTCGGAGTTCGTGCTGGCGGACCTGGGCATCTACACCTACGAAAAAGTGGCGTTCTGCGCGGAATCCCGTGGCTTGCGCAGCCGGGATGACGTGCACGGCGTGCTGTTCCTGCACCAATGCCAGCACGCCTTTGAAACCGGCGCAGCGCTGCACGACGTGCTGGCGCAGGTGGCCACGCTGACCACCGACAACCCCTGGCTGGAAAAACGCCGGGCCAAGCTGTTGTTCCAGGTGGGGCAGTATTGCGAGCGCAGCGCGGAGTTGGCGTTGGCCGAGCAGATCTACCGCACCTGCGCCTATCCCGGCGCACGTGCGCGACTGATCCGCGTGCTGGAGCGCCAGGAGGACTATGCCCAGGCCATGGCCCTGGCGAGTGCCGCGCAACAGGCACCGGAAAGTGCGGCCGAGCAGCAACACCTGCTGCGCGTTATGCCTCGCCTGCGCCGCAAACTCGGTGAACCCAGGATGCCCAAGCTGAAACCACGGGACCTTTCGCGCCTGGACCTGGAACTGGCACTGCCGGAACCAGTGATGTCGGTGGAGTACTGCGTCCAGGCACATTTGAGCGAGCCCGATGCACCGGTGCATTACGTGGAAAACGGCTTGATCAATTCGCTGTTCGGCTTGCTGTGCTGGGACGCGATCTTCGCACCGCTGCCGGGGGCGTTTTTCCACCCGTTCCAGCGTGGCCCTGCGGACCTGCACAGCGAAGATTTCCACCAACGCCGTGCGCCGCTGTTCGCCGCCTGTTTCGAGCAATTGCAGGATGAGCAGTACAAACACCTTATTCGCCAGCGCTACGCCGATAAGTGGGGCATTCAGTCGCCCTTCGTGTTCTGGAACCTGCTCAGTGAAGACCTGTTGGAGCAGGCCCTCGAATGCCTGCCCGCCGCCCACCTGCGCTACTGGTTCGAGCGCCTGCTGCTGGATATCCGCGCCAACCGCGCCGGCATGCCGGACCTGATCCAGTTCTGGCCAGCGCAAAAAACCTACCGCATGATCGAAGTCAAAGGCCCTGGCGACCGCCTGCAAGACAATCAACTGCGCTGGCTGGAGTTTTGTGGCGAGCACCAGATGCCGGTCACCGTCTGCTACGTGCGCTGGGCGGAGCAACCGGCTTGAGTTACAGCGTGGCCGTGCGTGCACTGTGTGAGTTCACGGCCAAGGTCGGCGATCTTGACCTGCGCTTTACCCCGTCGCCCAGCGCCCAGGAAGGGATTGTCGGCCACCGCACGGTTGCCTCGCGCCGCAGTGCGCACTACCAGAACGAAGTGGCACTGGAGGGTGAGTACCAACAACTCACAGTAAGGGGCAGGGCAGACGGCTACGACCCCGATGCCAACCGCCTGGAAGAAGTCAAAACCTATCGTGGCGACCTTGATGCCCAGCCGGCCAACCATCGGCTACTGCATTGGGCCCAGGTCAAGGTGTACGGCTGGCTGATGTGCCAGAAGTTGGGGTTGGGCGAAATCGACCTGGCGCTGGTGTACTTCGATATCGTCGGTGAGGGCGAGACCCTGCTCAATCAACGCTTCCAGGCGGCCGATCTGCAGACGTTCTTCAACCAGCAATGCGCGCTCTTCCTCGGCTGGGCCCAACAGGAAATGCAGCACCGCGAAGCGCGCAACGCAGCCGCGCAGGCCTTGAGTTTCCCCCATGCCGACTTTCGTTCCGGCCAACGCACATTGGCCGAGTCGGTGTACAAGGCCGTCAGCACCGGCCGTTGTCTGATGGCCCAGGCGCCCACCGGCATCGGCAAGACCATTGGCACAATCTTCCCGCTGCTCAAGGCCCTGGCGCCGCAGCAACTGGACAAGGTGTTTTTCCTCACCGCCAAGACACCCGGTCGCAAGCTCGCCCTCGATGCGTCACAGGTGCTGTTCACCAGCAGCCCCGGCCTGGAGCTGCGCGTGCTCGAACTGGTAGCGCGGGACAAAGCCTGCGAACACCTGGACAAAGCCTGCGACGGCGATTCATGCCCGTTGGCCAAGGGTTTCTACGACCGTCTGCCCGCTGCGCGCAGTGCTGCGTCCAAGGTAAGCCTGCTCAACCAGCACAATCTGCGCGAGGTTGCCCTGGCCCATGACGTCTGCCCCTATTACCTCAGCCAGGAAATGGCGCGCTGGGCCGACCTGGTGGTCGCCGACTACAACTACTATTTCGACTTTGGCGCCATGCTGTTCGGGCTCGCCCAACTCAACCAATGGCGCGCCGCTGTGCTGGTGGACGAAGCCCACAACCTGGTAGAGCGTGGTCGCTCGATGTACAGCGCCAGCCTCGATCAATACAGCCTCAAGACCCTGCGCGACTGCGCCCCCGAGCCGCTGAAGAAACCCCTGCAGCGCCTGAACCGCGAATGGAATGCCCTGCACAAGGACCAGCTCGCGCCGTACCAGGCCTACGCCGTCCGCCCGGAAAAACTGCTCCAGGCCTTGAGCCTGTGCGCCAGCGCCCTGGGTGATTACTTCAACGACCACCCCGAAGCCCTCAACGGTGAGCTGCAAGCCTTCTACTTCGAAGCCCTGCAATTTGCCAAGGTCGCCGAGCTGTTCAACGAGCACTTCATCTTCGACATCAGCAAACGCCAACTCAACGGCAAGCGCAGCAGTTCAACCCTGTGCCTGCGCAATGTGGTGCCCGCCGAATTCATCCGCCCCCGGCTGACGGCTGCCCGCAGCAGCGTGCTGTTTTCTGCAACCTTGAGCCCACGCCACTATTACGCCGACCTGCTTGGGCTGCCGACGGATACCGCGTGGATCGATGTGGAGTCGCCGTTCAAGGCTGAGCAACTGCGTGTGCGCATTGTTGATGAAATCTCCACCCGTTTTGTGCATCGCCAAGCCTCCTTGGCACCCATCGTCGAGCTTATTGCCCGCCAGTTCGCGCAGCAGCCGGGCAACTACCTGGCGTTTTTCTCAAGCTTTGACTACCTGCAACAAGTGGCGCAGTTGCTCGCCGAGCGACACCCACGGATCGCGCTGTGGCAGCAGTCCCGGGGCATGGCGGAGGCCGAACGCCAAGCCTTTCTCGATCAGTTCACCGAACACAGCCAGGGCATCGGCTTTGCGGTGCTTGGTGGTGCCTTCGGCGAAGGTATCGACTTGCCCGGCGCACGGTTGATTGGCGCGTTTATCGCGACGCTCGGCTTGCCGCAACTGAACCCGGTCAACGAACAGATGAAGCTGCGTATGGGAGCGATCTTCGGTGCCGGTTACGACTACACCTACCTGTATCCCGGCGTGCAGAAAGTGGTGCAGGCCGCGGGCAGGGTGATCCGCAGTCAGCAGGATGAGGGTGTGGTGATGCTGATCGATGACCGCTTCGGCGAGGCACGGGTCCGTCAGTTGTTGCCGCGCTGGTGGACGGTCGACTGATATTCCCGCCATCAATGATGATGGCTTGGAGAGCACCCATCGCGCAGTCTCACCTGACTAGAACAAGGGCCAAACTTCCAGTGAATGCGGAATCTATGTCAAACGCGCTGTTGTGGTGAGCGGGCTTGCCCCGCGCTGGGCTGCGAAGCGGCCCCAATCCAGGCACCGCGTTTTTTCAGTCATAACCCATTGGCCGGTTTTGGGGCGGCTTCGCCACCCAGCGCGGGGCAAGCCCGCTCACCACAAAAAGCCCGCTCACCACAGGGTTCGGTGTCAACCTTTAAGAGTTGTGTAGATTCCTATGCCTCATGAGCCAATCCACCGAGCAACGCGTCGCCGGCCCCGAGCAGGGCCCGCCCCGCAGTTGGAACAGCATGTTCTTGCCAACTGCGGGCACTGGATCCAGAACGAGCAGGCTGCGCAGGTCAACCGGCTGCTGCTGGATTTTTTACGCCAGCGCTAGACCACTTCCAGATAAGAACTATGGATCGCCCGCGCCAATTCCCGCACGGTGTCGATAAAGTCCGTGAGACGGCTGTGCAGGCCGTCTTCAAGAATTTCATCAATTCCGGTATAGCGCAGCCGTGCCTCGAACTCCGCCGCCAGGCGCTGCGCCGCACGGCCATAGCTGCCGGGCAGGTCCGCCAGGATATGGCTCAACTCCTCGATGCACGCATGCAACGAACGCGGTACATCACTGCGTAACAACAGCAATTCGGACACCGAGCGCGCATTCAGCGCATTGGGGTACAGCTCGGTATACGCCTCGAAGGACGAAAGCGCACGGAGCAGGGCGCTCCACTGGTAATACCCGCGTGCCGAGAGGTCGCTGACTTCTTCCGACTCTTCGCCAAACATCTCGTAGCGTGCATCCAGCAACCGCAAGGTGTTGTCCGCACGCTCAACGAAGGTGCCCAGGCGGATAAACCGATAAGCGTCGTTACGCATGATGGTGCCGGACGTCGCCCCACGAAACAGGTGCGAGCGCTGCTTGACCCAGTCACAGAAGTGGCTGATGCCGTGTCGCGCCAGGCCGCCGGCGGCGATGCTGCGCATTTCCAGCCAGGTGGCGTTGAGGTTTTCCCACATATCGGCGGTGATGCGCCCGCGCACGGCGTGAGCATTGCCACGGGCGGCGCGCAGGCAGTTGTAGATGCTGGCGGGGTTTTCTTCGTCGAGGGCGAAGAAGTGCAGCATGCGCTCGGCGTCCAGGGTTTCATGGCGTTCGAGGTAGCTGTCCAGGGTGCCGCTGCTGAGCAACGACATGGCCAGTTCGTCGAGGCCATCGGTGTGCCCGGCTTGCGGCATCAATGACAGCGAGTAACTGACTTCGAGCATGCGCGCCAGGTTCTCGGCGCGCTCCAGGTAGCGGGACATCCAGTACAGATCTGCGGCGGTTCTACTCAACATGATTCAGCCCTCCACCACCCAGGTGTCCTTGGTTCCGCCGCCTTGCGACGAGTTGACGATCAACGAGCCCTCACGCAGCGCCACCCGCGTCAGGCCACCGGGCACCAGGCGGGTCTCCTTGCCCGAAAGCACGAAGGGCCGCAGGTCGATATGCCGCGGGGCAATGCCGTTTTCGACAAAGGTCGGGCAGGTGGACAGGCTCAGGGTCGGTTGGGCGATATAGGCGTGAGGACGGGCCTTGATGCGTTGGCGGAAGTCCTCGATCTCGGCGGCGGTGGAGGCGGGGCCGACCAGCATGCCGTAGCCGCCGGAGCCTTGGGTTTCCTTGACCACCAATTCACCCAGGTTGGCCAGCACATGGGACAGTTCATCCGGCTTGCGGCACTGGAAGGTCGGCACGTTTTGCAGGATCGGCTCTTCATCCAGGTAAAACTTGATCATCGCCGGCACGTAGGGGTAGATCGACTTGTCGTCCGCCACGCCAGTGCCTATTGCGTTGGCCAGCACCACGTTGCCGGCGCAATAGGCCGCGACCAGGCCAGGCACGCCGAGCATCGAGTCCGGGTTGAATGCCTGGGGGTCAAGGAAGGCATCGTCGATGCGCCGGTAGATCACATCCACCGCCTTGGGACCGTCGGTGGTGCGCATGAAGACCTTGAGGTCGTGCACGAACAGGTCGGCGCCTTCCACCAGCTCCACGCCCATTTCCCGCGCCAGGAACGCATGTTCGAAGAATGCGCTGTTGAAGCGGCCAGGGGTCAGCACCACCACGTTGGGGTTATCCAGGCGGCTGGCGCTTTTCAGGGTCTTGAGCAGCAGGTTGGGGTAGTGGTCCACGGGTGCGATGCGCTGCTTGGCGAACACTTCCGGGAACAGGCGCATCATCATTTTGCGGTCTTCGAGCATGTAGCTCACGCCGCTGGGAGTGCGCAGGTTGTCTTCGAGCACGTAGTACGTGCCGTCGCCGTCGCGCACCAGGTCGACGCCGGATATATGCGAGTAGATATCGCGGTGCAGGTCCAGCCCGACCATCGCCTTTTGATAACCCTCATTGCCCAGCACCTGATCCGCCGGAATGATCCCGGCCTTGATGATGCGCTGGTCGTGGTAGATATCGGCGAGGAACATGTTCAGCGCGTTGACCCGCTGAATACAGCCGCGTTCGATCACGCTCCACTCACTGGCGGGGATGCTGCGGGGGATGATGTCGAAGGGGATCAGGCGCTCGGTGTCTTGCTCGTCACCATAGAGGGTGAAGGTGATCCCGGCGCGGTGGAACAGCAGGTCGGCCTCGCGGCGGCGCTGGGCCAGCAGTTCCGGCGGCGTGTTGGCCAGCCAGCGGGAGAAATCCTGATAGTGCGCACGGCATACGCCATTTGCGTCATTCATTTCATCAAAGAAAGATCGAGCCATTCCAGTACCTTGTCAGTGCCCAGGGTTGCGTGGGGGGTGGCACTGCCGCTTTAAAAAACGCATGTTTTTATGAGCCTGTGGCGCAGAGTGCCAGCAGGCCTGGTCCTTACTTTCTTATGAGGTCGGCTCTGGGTCGGGGGGTAACGATTGCTCCTGTTTACGGGCAGATGAATGGGTTAAGCAATGCGTGTGCCGAAACCCATGCCCGCGTGCTCAATGACCTTGTAGTGAGCGGGCTTGCCCCGCGCCGGGCTGCGCAGCAGCCCCCAAAAAGAATCGCATCGCTGCGCACTCCAGCGACGAGCAGGCCCAATCCCCACAAAGAGGCAATGGGCGCCCTTGTTTGGTGCGCAACAAACTTGAACTTCATCCGCGCCAGGTTTTTCTAACAGGACTCGAAGCCTAATGGAGCACGATCGTGCCCAGAATCATCTCTCCGCACACACCGGAAGCGGCGCTGACCGATCACAGCGAACACAGCGCCAAGATCTTTGGTTCACCCAAGGACCGCCTGGACTTCTACCGCCGCGAGATCCAGTACGAAACCAGCATCCTCGCCAACCGCACCGATGCCTACCTCACGGCGCAGTCGTTTCTGGTCATCGCCTTTGTATCGGGCATGGGCAATCTCAATCCGGAGTGGGGCAAGCTGTTTACCCTGGTGGTGCCGGTCTTTCTGGCGGTGCTGGGCATCCTCAGCTCGCTCAACGCCTGGCCGGGCATTCGTGCGGCCTACGACATCATTGATCACTGGCATTACAAGCAAAGCGAGCTGCTGCGCAGCGAGCCAGTGATGGGCCTGGCCTATGACGAGTCGCCGCTGTTCTCGGAAGTGGAGTCGTCCCACAAGGGCTATCGCAAGTCGCTGTTGTTTTCGATGCGCGCACCGTGGTTGTTCATGGCGTTCTGGCTGTTGCTGGGGATGTATGCGTTCTACATCCAGATCGACAATCCCATCCGCTAAGCAATCGAACGGAACTTCAAGCGGCCTCGCGGCGCCTTAACATCATGTAGGCCAAGTAGAGGTGAGTACCATGAGTACAACTGACGACCCGCAAACCAGCAACCGTAACGACCCGGCGATTGATGGCGGCGAGCCAGCACCGTCGACGGCTGCGGATGCGCCAAAAGACCCGAATGCCGGGCGTGATCCCAAAGCCGAGGAGAACGCTTATAGCCCCGATTTCGAGCCTGAGCCTGAGCACAAGCCTGAAACCGATGCGGACATCGACACACAAGGCGGATAGTGGAGAGGGTCATGTCAAAAGAACTCGACGAAGAACTCAACGACCCGGGCAATGAAGACCCAGGTTCATTGATGGATGATGCCGAAGTGCCGCTGAATGATCTGGATGAAGCGGCGGACGTGGGCAATACCGAGGATCAGGATTGATCCGATGTGTCCCGTGACGACGGGTCCAGGATGAAGTAGATGTCGCCTTCATCCTGCCCGTCCGGCGGCAATTCCTGACCCAGCACGCGGTTGTCGATCAGTGTTTGCGCCTGCGCACGGCTGATGGAGATAACAGTGCTGGGCTTGCCAGTAATCACGTACACCACATCCACACCTTCAGCGGCCAACGCCGCGAGGTAATCGGCGCGCGGCATATCTTCCCCCTGCTCATACTGCCGCTGTTCCCGCGCCGTTACGCCGCCGGCCTGAGCCAGGTATTGCTGGGAATACCCCAGGCGTTGGCGCTCTTCATACAACCGCTGGCCTATCTTTTTCATCGCATTTCTCGCGCTGCTGGTCCTGACAGTTAGAAGCTGCGGTACGGTGCGAAATTCAGTTTTTTTCGATGTGTCATGCGTGCCCTACGCGAGCAACAGTTGCTCCAGCGCTTCCACTGGCAGCGGCCGACTGTAGAGATAACCTTGAATCTGATCACACCCGGCCTCCTTCAGGAACGCCAGTTGTGCAGCGGTTTCTACGCCTTCGGCGACGACCAGCAAGCCCAGTCCGTGGGCCAGTTCGATAATCGTGCGGGTGATAGCCGCGTCCTGCGGGTTAGTGGTGACTTCACGGATAAAGGCGATGTCGATCTTCAATGTATCCAGGGGAAAGCGGCGCAGGTAGGCCAGGCTTGAATAGCCGGTACCAAAATCGTCAATGGAGATCTTCACGCCCATGGCGCGCAAACGTTGGAGGCTGGCGATGGTGCGCTGGGTGTTTTCCATCAGTGAGCCTTCGGTCAATTCAACCTCCAGCCAGTGCGCTTCAACCCCGGTTTTGGCGAGGATTCGCGCAATGTCGGCAATCAGGTCGCCGTTGATCAACTGCAGGCCGGAGACATTCACCGAGACCTCCCGTGCACCGATATCGCTGCGCTGCCACCTGGCGATCTGTTCGCAAGCCCGCTCAATGACCCAGCGCCCAACGGGTACGATCAGGCCCAGGCTCTCCAGGATCGGCACAAACACCGCGGGCGAGACCGCACCATAGCCGGGCCGGTCCCAGCGCAGCAGGGCTTCCAAGGCGCAGACTGTTCCGCTGGCTACCTCGACCTTGGGCTGGTAATGCAGCGTGAACTCATTGCGTTCAACCGCTCCGCGCAGGGCTTTTTCCATGTCTTGGCGTGCGAGGTCGTGCACCGTAAACAGGGTGGTGTCATCGGCGTGCAGTTGCTGCTCAAGCATGATGCTGTGTTTTTTCAGCTCGTCGCCATGGGCCTTGAGCCGCAGCAAATTACGCACGCGCAGCCACAACTCGACCCGTTCAATCGGTTTGCTGATGAACTCTTCAGCGCCCGTCTCCAACCCGCTGACCCGCGCACTGGCGTCGCTCAACGCCGAAAGCATGATGATCGGGATGTTCGCCGTGGCCGGGTTGCCCTTGAGCTGGCTGGCGACCTCGTAGCCGTCCATGCCC
The DNA here is from genome assembly GCF_056688935.1 of Pseudomonas arvensis. NCBI lineage: Bacteria > Pseudomonadati > Pseudomonadota > Gammaproteobacteria > Pseudomonadales > Pseudomonadaceae > Pseudomonas > Pseudomonas arvensis. The sequence continues at coordinate 2,848,025 of NZ_CP162038.1, forward strand.
GGCATCATGATGTCCAGCAGGATCAGGTCCGGCGGCTGCTGCGCCACCAGGCGCAAGGCCTCTTCACCGCAGCAGGCACTCTGGGTCACGTAGCCCTCGTGATGCAGCAGGGTTTCCAACAACTTGCGAACCTGGGGTTCGTCGTCAACGATCAATAGCGTTGCGGGTGAGCTGGCCATGGAGAGGACTCATACAGGAGGAGTGAGGGTCGGGTTCAGCAGGGTGTCGATCTCCTGGTACAGCTCCTTGTAGCGCAGGGGTTTGCTGACATACGCGTCGCACCCGGCCAACCGGGCTTTTTCCCGGTCTTCCTTCATGGCCATGGCGGTAAGGGCGATCACCGGGATGTGCGCGGTATGAGGGTCTTGCTTGAGCAATCGGGTTGCTGCCAGGCCGTCCATGCCTGGCAATTGAATATCCATCAGGATCAGCGCCGGCTGGTGTTCGCGGGCCATGGTCAGGCCGCTCTCGGCATCGGCGGCCCACAACACGCTGTGGCCGGCGTTGACCAGCAACAAGCGCGCCAGGCGCATGTTGGCTTCGTTGTCTTCGACAATCAGGATTTCGGGCATGTGGCCTCCGCCGTGTCGATCGCACGATGCAGCGGCAGCCACACCACAAAACGCGCACCCAGGCCTTCGCGGCTGGCCACGGCAACGCTGCCACCCTGAAGGTCGGTGAGTTGCTTGACCATCGCCAGGCCCAGCCCGGTACCTTCGAATTTGCGCGCCAGGCTGCTGTCGATCTGGCTGAAGGCCTTGAACAGCTTGCCCATGTCATCCGGGGCGATGCCGATACCGCTATCGCTTACGCTCAGCTCAAGGAATCGCTGGTGCACGCTGGGTTGCAGGGCAAAGCCGTGTACCGGCCAATCGCCGGGGACCTCGCCGACTTGCGCGCGGCCGACCTCCCGCACCGCCAGGGTCACGTCGCTGCCGTGTGCGCTGAACTTCACCGCATTGGCCAGCAGGTTGTAGACGATCTGCTTGGTCTTGCGCAGGTCCAGCACCAGCGTGCCCAGGTCGTCCTGGCTGTCGAGTTTGAGTTGGATACGCTGCAGGGCGGCCTTTTCGCGCACGATCAGCAGGCTGTTGGCCAACAGGCCGGCCAGTTCCACCGGCTCCAGTTCCAGGTCCATCATCCCGGCCTCGACCTTGGACAAATCGAGGATGTCGTTGATCAGCGACAGCAAGTGCTGGCCGCTGGTGAAAATATCGCCGATGTATTCACGCTGGATCTCGCTCATGTCGCCCACCAGGCCGTCCTTCAACGCCTCGGAAAAACCGATCACCGCATTCAGCGGCGTACGTAGTTCGTGGGACATGGTCGCGAGGAACTCGGACTTCATGAGGTTGGCGTGTTCCAACTCCAGGTTCTTTTCTTCCAGGGCGCGCTCAAAGCCTTTGCGCTCGGCTTCTTCCTGTTTGCGTGCAGTGTTGTCGGTGCCGATCAGCAGGTAGCCGATGATGGTGTCATTGCGATTGCGCAACGCCGTCACCGACACCATGGCGGACAGGCGACTGCCGTCCTGGCGGATGTAGGTCAGCTCGTAGATGTCCTCAATGCCCCGCGAGGCTTTGAACACCAGCGCCTCGAAGCCAGGCGTGATGGGCGTGTCGAGTTCTTGACTGAGGGCGGCGGCGCGGGTGATCAGCTCAGCAGGGTCGGATATATCGGCGGGGGTGATGCGGTTGACTACATCGGCTGCGGCGTAACCGAGCATGCGTTCGGCACCGACGTTGAAGATCTGGATCACGCCTTTTTCGTCGGTAGCGATGCTGGAGAAGTAAGCACTGTTGAAGATGGCGTCTTGCAGGGCACCGGTCTTGAGCAGGGTTTTCTGACGTTTGAATTCGACGATTTTTTCCGCGCGTGACTGCGGCGGCGTGATTCCAGGTGTTTCCATCGTTAGCGCGTTCCGTGAACTTCAGGCCCGCCTTCGTCAGCAGGCGAGGGCGCAGAGCATGCTCACAGAAGATCGCAATGACGCGACGAGGAGGAGATGAGGTGCTTGGACAATAGCAGAGATTATGGCGCTTTGATGGCTAACCGTATCCGTTTGGTGTGATACGTCTGCATTGGGGTGTTTTTAGTTTTGTGCGCTGATGAAACGTTTCACTAATCGATAAATGGCGTAGGCAAGCGCTTGCGTAAGCAAATGTATCTGAATTAGAGTCGTCCTCGCTCGACCACAAAAATAATAAAACCAGGAGCTCATTGATGAGCCTTGAACCCTTGCTTGAGATGCAGGGCATCAGCAAAACCTTCAACGGTTTGCGCGTGCTCAAAAGTGTCGGCCTGAAGGTCTACCCCGGCGAAATCCACGCCTTGATGGGGGAGAACGGCGCCGGCAAATCGACGCTGATGAAAATCCTCTCCGGCGCCTACCAGGCCGATCCCGGCGGCGAAATCCGCATTGCCGGCCAGGCCATCGCCACCTACAACCCCGCCACCGCCAAAGCCCTCGGCATCGCCGTGATCTATCAGGAATTGAGCTTGTGCCCGAACCTGAGCGTGGCCGAGAACATCTACCTGGGCCGCGAACTGCGCCGAGGCTGGACCATCGACCGCAAGGCCATGCAGGCTGGCTGCATCGAAGTGCTGCAACGCCTGGGCGCGGAGTTCACGCCGACCACCCAGGTCAGCAGCCTGTCGATAGCCGAGCGCCAACTGGTGGAAATCGCCCGCGCCTTGCACGCCCACGCCAGGATTCTGGTGATGGACGAACCCACCACGCCGCTGTCGTCCCGCGAGACCGACCGCCTGTTCGCGCTGATCAAGCAACTGCGCAGCCAGGGGTTGGCGATCATCTATATCAGCCACCGCATGGCCGAGATCTATGAGTTGTCCGACCGCGTCTCGGTGCTGCGCGACGGCCAGTACATCGGCGAACTGACCCGCGACGCGCTGTCGGCCGAGGTGTTGGTAAAGATGATGGTGGGCCGCGACCTCTCCGGCTTCTATAAAAAGGAACACGCCGCCTACAACCCCGGCAACGTGGTGATGCGTGTGCGCGACATGGCCGATGGCAAGCGCGTGCGCAACTGCAGTTTCGACGTGCACGCCGGTGAAGTGCTGGGCATCGCCGGGCTGGTCGGGGCAGGGCGCACGGAGCTGGCGCGCTTGATCTTTGCCGCCGACCCACGCACCAGCGGCACCCTGGAAGTGGTGGGCAAGACCGTCACCCAACTGCGCACCCCGGCGGACGCGATTCGCGCCGGCGTGGTGTACCTCACCGAAGACCGCAAGGCCCAGGGCCTGTTCCTGGACATGAGCGTGGCCGACAACATCAACGTCTGCGCTTGCGTGCCCGATGCCCACGCAGGTGGCGTACTCGATCGCGGGCATGCGGCGCAGCGCGCGAATGCTGCCATCAAGTCACTGTCGATTCGCGTGGCGTCGGGCAAGGTCAACGTGGGCGCGCTGTCCGGCGGCAACCAGCAGAAGGTGTTGCTGGCCCGGCTGCTGGAGGTCAAGCCCCACGTGCTGATCCTCGACGAACCTACCCGGGGCGTGGACATCGGTTCCAAGTCCGAGATTTACCGCATCATCAACCAACTGGCCCAGGCCGGCGTGGGCATCGTGGTGATTTCCAGCGAGCTGCCGGAAATCATCGGCACCTGCGACCGGGTGCTGATCATGCGCGAAGGCCAGTTGGTGGCCGAAGTCGGCGGGGCCTCGGGCCACGCTATATCCCAGGAACGTATTATTGACCTCGCCACCGGTGGCGATCAGGTGGTTGCCCATGGCTGATTCAATGATTGCAACAACAGGCGAGGCAGAGCGCGCCCGCGAACTGATGCGCACGGTCGGCATGTTGCCGGTGCTGATCCTGCTGCTGGTGGGCTTTGCCTTGGCCAGCGAGAACTTCCTGACGGTGCAGAACCTGTCGATCATCACCCAGCAGGCCTCGGTCAACGTGGTGCTGGCGGCGGGCATGACCTTTGTGATCCTCACGGCGGGCATCGACCTGTCGGTGGGCGCGATTCTGGCGGCATCCGCTGTGGTGGCGTTGCAGGCGTCGATGTCGCCGCAGTTCGGCATGTTCGGGATTGCCGCCGGGATTGGCTTTGGCCTGCTGCTGGGGCTGGTCAACGGCGGGTTGATCGCCTTTATGCGCCTGCCGCCGTTTATCGTCACCCTCGGTGCACTCACCGCCATGCGTGGGTTGGCGCGGTTGCTGGCGGACGACAAGACGGTGTTCAACCCCGACTTGCCGTTTGCATTTATCGGCAACGACTCGATCCTGGGTGTGCCGTGGCTGGTGGTGATCGCCGTGGCGGTGGTGGCGCTGTCGTGGTTCATCCTGCGCCGCACGGTGATGGGCGTGCAGATTTATTCGGTGGGCGGCAATCCAGAGGCGGCGCGGCTGTCCGGGATCAAGGTGTGGAAGGTGCTGCTGTTTGTCTATGCCATGTCCGGTGCGTTGGCCGGGCTCGGTGCGGTGATGAGCGCCTCGCGGCTGTTCGCGGCCAATGGCCTGCAACTCGGGCAATCCTATGAGCTGGATGCGATTGCGGCGGTGATCCTCGGCGGCACCAGCTTTACCGGCGGCGTGGGCACCATTGGCGGCACCTTGATCGGTGCGCTGATTATCGCGGTGCTGACCAATGGCCTGGTGCTGCTGGGCGTCTCGGATATCTGGCAGTACATCATCAAGGGCATCGTGATCATTGGCGCGGTGGCGCTGGATCGTTATCGCCAGTCCGGTGCGCGGACCTGATTTCACTCATACAACAATCACAAGAGAGATCACCATGAAGCTTAAACACCTGTTCCCCGTCGTTGCGTTGGCTGCCCTGATGTCCCAAGCCGTGGAGGCCCGTGAACTCAAAGCCCTGGGCATCAGCATGGGCTCGTTGGGCAACCCGTACTTCGTGACCCTGGCCGACGGCGCAACCGCCCGCGCCAAGGAGCTGAACCCCAGCGTCAAGGTCACCTCGGTGTCGGCCGACTATGACCTGAGCAAGCAGTTCTCACAGATCGATAACTTCATCTCGTCCAAGGTCGATCTGATTCTGATCAACGCCGTGGACCCCTCCGCCATGGCATCGGCGATCAAGAAGGCCCGCGATGCCGGGATCGTCGTGGTCGCGGTGGACGTCGACGCAAAAGGCGTGAACGCTACCGTGCAGACCGACAACGTCGAAGCCGGCAAGCTCGCCTGCCAGTACCTGGTGGACAAGCTCTCGGGCAAAGGCAATGTGATCATCCAGAACGGCCCGCAAGTCACCGCCGTGACCGACCGCGTCAAAGGCTGCAAGGCGGCGCTGGCCGGGGCGCCGGAGATCAAGGTGCTGTCCGACGACCAGGACGGCAAGGGCTCGCGCGAAGGCGGCTTGAATGTGATGCAGGGTTACCTCACGCGCTTCGCCAAAATCGACGGGCTGTTCGCGATCAACGACCCGCAGGCTATCGGCAGCGACCTGGCGGCCAAGCAGCTCAAGCGCAGCGGCATCATCATTACCTCGGTGGACGGCGCGCCGGATATCGAGAACGCCCTGAAGACCGACACCCAGATCCAGGCCTCCGCCAGCCAGGACCCTTGGGCCATGGCCAAGACCGCGGTGAATGTGGGCAATGACATTCTCAATGACAAAGCCCCGGCCGAAGCGGTTACCCTGCTCACCCCCAAACTCATCACGCGCGACAACGTCGGTACGTATAGCGGCTGGTCGAGTAAACATTGATCTATTGAAAGGAACCGCGCCGTGGTCACCATGGATGACGTGGCAAGCCGGGCGGGGGTGTCGACCTCGACCGTGTCCCATGTGTTGAACGGCACCCGCAAAGTCAGCCCGGCCACGGTGCAGGCGGTGCAGCGGGCGATCCAGGCGTTGGGGTATATCCCCAATACCCTGGCGCGCTCGCTGGCCCGTTCCAGTACCAACACCATTGGCGTGGCGATCTCGGCGTTGTCCAACCATTACTTCAGCGAAACCGTGCACGCGATTGAAACCGAGTGCGCCAAACACGGCTACATGATGCTGTTTGTCGATACCCATGACGACTCGGAGCAGGAGTTGCGGGTGGTCACGGCGCTGCATCACCGGCGCGTCGACGGGATTGTGCTGGCGCCGTCCAACGGCTCGATGGCCCTGGAGTACTTGCAGGCCAACGAGATTCCGGCGGTGCTCGTGGATCGCATGATGAGTGAGCAGTTCGACCAGGTCGGGGTGGAGAATGCGCAGCCGACCCAGGCCCTTATTGAACACCTGGTTGCCCATGGGCATCGCCGTATCGCTTTCATTGCCGGGCGTGCCGGGTTCAGCACCACGGATGAGCGTGTGGCCGGGTACAAAGCGGCGTTGCAGGCGGCGGGGCTGGTGTTTGATGCGCAATTGTTGGTCAACGGCGGCTCCAACACTGAGCCGGCACGCCAGGCCACCGTGCAGTTGCTGCGCCTGGCTGCGCCGCCTACGGCAATTATGGCCGGCAATAACCTGATGACCCTCGGTGCCATGCAGGCATTGCGGGAGGCGCAGATCGAGGTGCCGGGGCAGATGGCCCTGGTGGGCTTCGATGATTTCGATTGGGCGGATTTCTTCGTGCCGCGCTTGAGCCTGATCGCGCAGCCGGTCCAGGCCCTCGGCGCACGTGCGGTGGACTTATTGCTGCAACGCATGGCTTCGCCCAGCTCGCCGCCGCAGAGCGTACGACTGGCGCCGACCCTGCAAATACGTAACTCCTGCGGCTGTGATTGATTGGAATAACCCACGTATGAACGGTCCTGTTTCCCTCGGTATTGATCTCGGCACTTCTGAACTCAAGGCCATCCTCATGGACACCGACGGTGCCGTGCTGGCCCATGCCGGCGTGCGCTTGAGTGTGTCGCGGCGCCACAGCGGCTGGTCCGAACAAGCCCCTGAAGACTGGTGGCAGGCCTGTCTACAGGCCTTGGACCAATTGCGTCGGCATGAGGCGTTTGCCCGTGTGGCCTGTATCGGGTTGTCCGGGCAGATGCACGGTGCGGTTTTACTCGGTGATGACGACCGCGTGCTGTACCCGGCGATCCTGTGGGACGACTCCCGCGCTGTGGCCGAAGCCGAGCAACTGGGGTCGGCGTTTGCCGACGTCACCGGCAGTTTGCCCATGGCCGGGCTGACCGCACCCAAACTGTTGTGGTTGCAGCGGCATGAGCCTGACGTGTTCAAGGCGATTGACTGCGTGCTGTCGCCCAAGGACTACCTGCGTCTGCGCCTGAGTGGTGAGCGCATCAGCGAGATGTCGGATGCCGCCGGTACGCTGTGGCTGGATGTGGCGCGCCGCGAGTGGTTCGCCCCGATGCTGCACGCAACAGGCCTCACGCCTGCGCAGATGCCCAGGCTGGTGGAAGGCGGTGCGCCGAGTACGCGTGTGACCGCGAGTGGCCTCGGTTTTTCAGCCGACGTTGTGATTGCCGGTGGTGGCGGTGATAACCCGGTGGCCGCTGTGGGGATCGGTGCAATCAACGCCGGTGACGGTTTCATCACCCTCGGCACCAGCGCGGCGATTGTGGCTATTACCGATCATGCGGCTGGCAACCCGACCAGCGCGGTCCATAGCTTCTGCCATGCGTTGCCCGAGCGCTGGTACACCATGGGCGCCATGCTCGCGGGCGCCAGTTGCCTGCGTTGGGTCACGCGACTGACCGGAACGGCGGATGAGCAAACGTTGCTTGATCAGGTCCAGGCGCAATTGCCGATCACCCAGGCGGTGCCGCTGAACACGCCGTTGTTTTTGCCGTACCTGGCCGGGGAGCGCACGCCCCATAACGATCCCTTGTTGCGTGGCGGTTTCATGAACCTGGGGCACGACTGCACACCGGCCATGCTCGGGTATGCGGTGATGGAAGGCGTTTGCTTTGGCTTGCTGGATGCGTTGCGCGCCGTGCAATCGGCTGGTGCCAGCGTGGGCGCCTGTGCGCTGGTGGGCGGTGGTGCACGTAGCGAGTATTGGGCGCAGTTGTTGGCCAATATCCTTCAGCGGGAAATTCATACCCTGCACGGCAGCGAGTTGAGCGCGTGTATCGGGGCGGCGAAGCTGGGGTTGCTGGCGGTGGGGCAGGGCGAGGAGTTGCTGGCCAAGGGCATGCCGGTCAAGGCGCGCTACCTGCCCGACGAGTCACAACAGCCAGTGCTGGAGGCGCGGTATGTCCAATTTCGAGCCTTACTGAGGGCTGCGCAGGCGCTGCGTAGTTGAAGCAATCAATATCCCCCGAGCTTTGGCGGGGCTGAGTGTGCGGTGTGCCTGACACTGCGCTGACGCAGCCTCGCTTGCGCTCGACAGCTACGCGACGAAGTGAGTACTTGGCATCTAGTCCGCCAACGGCGGCAAACGCCGCTTCACCGGGGTTTTCTTGACGATGGCGGTGTTGGTTTCGGCGTAGACGTTGAGGCGGTCGAGCAAGCTGTCGAGGTGGTCCATGGTGCGCACATGCAGGCGGGCGATAAAGCAGTCTTCGCCTGTCACCTTGTCGCACTCGGTGAACTCGGGGATCGCCTGGATCTGGCGTTCCACTTCCTGCAATTGGCCGGGCAGGGGGCGGATGCGCACGATGGCTTGCAGTAGATAGCCGAAGTGCTTGGGGTCCACGTCTACGGTGTAGTGGGTCAACACGCCGCGCTCTTCCAGGCGACGCAGGCGTTCACTGACGCTGGGCGAGGACAGCCCGGTAATGCCCGCCAGCATCTTGAGCGACAATCGCGAGTCGTCCATCAGCGCCGTGATCAGTTGCTGGTCGATAGTGTCAATCATGGTATTCGCCTAATAAGTAAAGGTGATCCGGGCATCTGGCCTGATTTAGTCGCTGGAGCCGCCACCCAGCAGATTGCCATAATTGAGCCTCACTTGAGGAGCTTCAATCATGGACACATCCATCCGTCGCGGTTTGTGGGAAATGGTCGCCGCCATGCTGATCTCCGGCACCATTGGCTGGTTTGTGCTGGTATCGGGCGTGTCGGTGATCGAAGTGGTGTTCTGGCGCTGCGTGATCGGCGGGCTGACGTTACTGCTGGTCTGTGCGCTGCTGGGTTACCTGCGCCTGGACCTGCTCAGTTGGGCCAAGCTGGGGTTGGCGATGCTCAGCGGCGTGGCCATCGTCGGTAATTGGCTGCTGCTGTTTGAATCCTATTCCCGTGCGTCCATCGCCATCAGTACGGCGGTGTACAACGTGCAGCCGTTCATATTGGTCATGCTGGCGGCGCTGTTTCTTGGCGAACGGATCACCGTGCAGAAGCTGGCCTGGCTGAGCGTGGCGTTCCTGGGGATGCTGGCAATCGTCACGGCCCATGGCGATCAACAAGGCAGTGGCGGGGATTATATGGCGGGCGTCGCGCTGGCGTTGGGTGCGGCGTTTTTGTATGCGGTCGCGGCGTTGATCATCAAGCGCTTGAAGGGCGTGCCGCCGCATTTGCTGGCATTGATCCAGGTGATCACCGGCACGTTGCTGTTGGCCCCGCTGGTGCCTTGGAACAGCTTGCCGCAGACGAGCTATGCCTGGCCGGCGTTGGTCACCCTCGGTGTGGTCCACACCGGGTTGATGTATGTGTTGCTGTACGGCGCGATCCAGAAACTGCCGACGGCCATGACCGGCGCGCTATCGTTTATCTACCCGATAGCGGCGATAGGTGTCGACTGGATTGCATTCGGACACCAACTGGGTTGGCTGCAATGGCTGGGAGTGGCAACGATTCTGCTGGCGGCTGCCGGGTTGCAGCGGGGCTGGTGGTGGCCCCGCTCCCGCAGTGTCAGTGCGTGCCCTGGAAGATGATTTTGTCCGGGTTGAAATGCTCAACCACGCTGCCCGGCTGCGGCAGGCCAAGGATATGCCCCTTGATCTTGCCCACCACGTGCATCTCGCACGGTTTGCAGTCGAACTTCAGTGTCAGCACTTCGTCGCCATGGATCAATTGCATCGGCGCGACCTTGGTTTTCACGCCCGTCACACCCTTGGCCTGTTTAGGGCACAGGTTGAACGAGAAACGCAGGCAGTGCTTGGTGATCATCACCGGCACTTCGCCGGTTTCTTCATGGGCTTCAAACGCCGCGTCGATCATCTGGACGCCGTGACGGTGGTAGAAGTCGCGGGCCTTCTGGTTGTAAACGTTGGCCAGGAACGACAAATGCGCTTCCGGGTACACCGGCGGCGGGGTGGTTTCGGCCTTGCGTCCACCACGGGGGTGGGCGGCGACACGGGCAGCCGTCAGTGCTTCGATCACTTCACGGCGCAATGCCTTGAGCTGAGAGTTGGGGATGAAGAACGCCTGGGGCGCGTCCAGCTTGATATCCGTTGCGTGGTACTCGGTGGTGCCCAGTTGGCCAAGCAGGTCGCGCAGGGTATCCAGCGCTTGCTCAGGCTTATTGGCCACGCCGAACGGGCCGGGCAGGGTAACGCCAGCACTGATGCCTTCTTCGCTGGTCGCGGTGATTTCCAGTTGCTCTTCACGCAGGCGCGCCACCCACGACAGGCCGATACGGCGCTCGGCTGAGGTCTTGAGCAGTGCCTGTTGCCAGTTATGGTCCAGGTTGCGGTTCAGCGGATGGTGCGGGCGCAACTGGTGCAGGCCGGCGGGCATTTCGTTCGGCTCGACGCGGTAGCGGTAGCGCTTCTGGCCGTCTTCCTCGAACTCGCCCTTGGGCTCGGCGATGTTGGCGCGGAACCCCACCACTTCACGTTTGACCAGCACGTTCAGGCCATCACCGTTGGACAACGGCTCATGGGTGACCACTTGCAGGTCGCGCTTGCCGGCTTTTTCCACGGTCCCTACCGGCAGGCCGGTGAAGGTCGGGGTATCGAAGGCGCCGATGTCGATCTTGCGGTCGCTGACGAAATAGTCGGTGCTGCCACGGTGAAAGGTTTTTTCCGGGTCAGGCAGGAAGAAGTGCACGGTACGGCCGCTGGATGCGCGGGCGAGGTCCGTGCGGTCTTCGAGCACATCGTCGAGGCGCTGGCGGTAATAGGCGGTGATGTTCTTCACATAACCCATGTCCTTGTAGCGACCTTCGATCTTGAACGAACGCACACCGGCTTCGACCAGGGCGCGGATGTTGGCGCTCTGGTTGTTGTCTTTCATCGACAGCAAGTGCTTTTCAAAGGCCACGACGCGGCCCTGATCGTCTTTCAAGGTGTACGGCAGGCGGCAGGCCTGGGAGCAATCGCCACGGTTGGCGCTGCGGCCATTTTGCGCGTGGGAGATGTTGCACTGCCCGGAGAACGCCACGCACAGGGCGCCGTGGATAAAGAACTCGATGGCGGCATCGGTCTCGTCGGCAATGGCGCGGATTTCTTGCAGGTTCAGCTCACGGGCCAACACCAACTGCGAGAAACCGGCCTGGTCGAGAAACTTTGCGCGGGCCAGGGTGCGGATATCGGTCTGGGTGCTGGCGTGCAGCTCGATGGGCGGAATATCCAGCTCCATTACGCCCAGGTCCTGCACGATCAACGCGTCGACACCGGCATCGTAGAGCTGATGGATCAGCTTGCGTGCGGGTTCCAGTTCGTTGTCATGCAAGATGGTGTTGATGGTGGTGAAGACGCGCGCATGGTAACGGTGGGCGAATTCTACCAACTGAGCGATATCGCTCACGTCGTTACAGGCGTTATGGCGAGCGCCGAAACTGGGGCCGCCGATGTAAATGGCGTCAGCGCCATGCAGGATCGCCTCGCGCGCGATGGCGACATCGCGGGCAGGGCTGAGCAATTCCAGGTGATGCTTGGGCATGGACATAGTTTTTTTAGTCAGGCTTGTCACGGTTGAGGCGCGCATTGTAGCTGTGAAATGCCTGACCGGCACGCACTCAGGCCTTGGCGGCCATCGCGGTCACTTCCACGCGCATGCCTTCTACCGCCAACGCAGCCACGCCAACCGCCGCACGCACGGGCCACGGCTTGGCGAAGAAGCGTTTGTAGACCTCGTTGAACGCGGCGCGATCGGCCATATCCGTCAGATAGATGGTCAGGTGCATCACCCGGTCCATGGAGCTGCCGGCCTTTTCCAGCGCGACTTTCAGGGCTTGCAGGGTGCATTCGCATTGCAAGGTGATATCGCCCAGCTCCAGGCTGCCGTCAGCGCGGGTCGGGATCTGGGTGGAGACCAGGATACCGTTGAAACCGATCACGTCGGAGGAGATGGAATCGGCATCAGGATCGGGGGTGTAGGACAGGTCGTGGTTGGCCATGGGTGCCTCTCGTTGGACGGTTCGTAAAGGCGCCCATGGTCCCCGAAATCAGCCGCTTGGGCAAACCCGCGGGAGCAGCTTTTTGACGCCAGAAAATAAATATCAACGCCGCGTAAAGTCGCGTATTCAGCCGCCGATAGCGAGTTAGAGATAGCTTCTGCACACGGTTGAGGTTCACGTCATGTTCAATACAACGCTTAAAACAGAACTGGCAGCCAGGACGGCCGAAGTCACCGAATACAAGGGACTGATTGCAGCACTCGAACGCTCCATGGCCGTGGTCGAATTTGACCTCAATGGCAAGGTGTTAAGCGCTAACGACAACTTTCTGCGGACGCTGGGTTACAGCCGCGAGCAGCTGGCCGGTAAATCCCATCGTGATTTTTGCTTGCCGGCGCTCACCAGCAGCCCGGCCTACGGCCAGTTCTGGGCGGACCTCAAGGCCGGCAAGTTTGTGTCGGGCAAGTTCAGGCGGGTGGACGCCCAAGGCAAGACCATCTGGCTTGAGGCCAGCTACAACCCGGTCCTGGATGAGGGTGGCCGGGTATTGAAAGTGGTCAAGTACGCGCTGGACATCACCACCAGCGTCGAACAGGAAGCGGCTACCCGCAGCAAACTGGCGGCGCTGGACCGGGCAATGGCTGTCATCGAATTCGACTTGAACGGCCAGGTATTGGATGCCAACGCCAACTTCCTGAACGTCATGGGGTATTCGCTGGCTGAGCTCAAAGGCAAACATCACCGCCTGTTTTGCGAACCCACCTTGATCAACAGCCACGAGTACGCCGACTTCTGGCGCCGCTTGAACAACGGCGAATTCTTCACCGGGCAATTCAAACGCCTCGGCAAACATGGCCGCGTCGTGTGGCTGGAAGCGAGTTACAACCCGGTCTACGACGGCGACGGCAAGCTGCTCAAGATCGTCAAGTTCGCGAGTGACATCACCGAACGCGTGGAGAAGTTCGAAGAAGACTCCCGTGGCGCCTCGCGGGCTTACCACATCTCGTCCGAAACCGAACGGTTTGCCGAGCACGGCACTCAGGTCATTCAGGAAACTGCCACGGAGATGCGCCGGATTGCTGAAAACATCGGCTCCTCGGCGCGCCTGGTCGGGCAACTGGGCGATCGTTCGGAGCAAATCACCGCGATCGTCAACACTATTCGTGGCATTGCCGACCAGACCAACCTGCTGGCACTCAACGCCGCCATCGAAGCCGCACGGGCCGGCGACCAAGGCCGGGGCTTCGCGGTAGTGGCCGACGAAGTCCGGCAACTGGCTGGCCGAACCAGCCGCTCCACGGCGGAAATCGCCGAGATGATCGGCATGATCCTCTCCGAAACCCGCGACGCGGTGACCAGCATGAATGCCACCCAAGAAGGCGCGCAACGTGGCGTTCAACTGGCGGACCAGGCAGGTTCGGTGATCTTGCAGATTCGCACCAGCACCAGCGATGCGGTGCAGGCGGTGAGTATGTTTGCGTCGAAGCTGGATGAGTCGGAGGTGATTCCCAAGGCTGCCGTAGGTTGGGTTGGCTGATAGCGGGGAGCAGATCAGCTTTTGTGGTGAGCGGGCTTGTCGAACCGTCGCACAGCCCGCGTTGGGACTGCTACCTACTCTTTGACGTCCATGAACTCTTCAGCCCACGCCACGTAGCTTTCGGGCAGCGTGTAGGTGTGCGTCAGTTCGGTCGCGCTGAGGTTGGAGGTGCTGTGGGTTAACTGGCGTTGGGCACGCAAGCTGTCGTAAGTGGCTTTGATTGCCGCGAAATAGGCGCCATGCCCGGCAACCACCACGCGCACGCCCAGGCTGGCCAGACGCTGGGCGTCGTTGAGCTTGGGATTGCCGTAAGTCACCAGCATCAAGGGAACGGTGAGCTTTTCTGCGATCTTTTCCAGGTGTTCGAAGTCGCTCACACCCACCATGCAGATCCCATCCGCACCGGCTTTTTGATAGGCCAGCGTGCGTTCGATCACCGCTTCGGTGGGCAATACACCCGCATTGGTCCGGGCAATGATCGACAGCTCAGGGTCGACACGGGCTTCCAGGGCGGCGCGGACTTTGCCGATGCCTTCCTCGATGGAAATCAGGTCAGTGGATTTACGCCCGAATTGCGCCGGCAGCAAGGTGTCTTCAATCGTCAATGCGGCCACGCCGGCGCGCTCTAGTTCTTCGACGGTGCGCATCACGTTGAGGGCGTTGCCGTAGCCGTGGTCGGCATCTGCAATAAACGGCAGTTGGGCCACACGCCCGATGCGCGTGGCCTGCTCAACGAACTCACTCAAGGTAATCAACGCAAAATCGGGCGCCGCCAATACCTGCAACGACGCGACTGACCCTCCCAGGATACCCACTTCAAACCCCAGGTCTGCCGCGATGCGCGCGGACATGGGGTCGAATACGGAAGCGGTTTCAACGCAGCTCGGCTTGGCAAGCAATTCGCGGAAGTTACGGCGCAGCGCTGAGTGAGATTTTTTGGGCATGTTCTATCCTGGCTCTGATCGTCATATGACGACTTATGTCTATTCGTGGTCGCGCGAGATTACCATGCAGGCGGTCCGGGGATTATGACGTTTGAGCATGGGGTATGCGCGAAACAGATGTAGCACGCCCAGCTAAAAATGCACGTAAGGCATTATTATAGAATTACGTTATGCGTTATCAGTATTTTACAGTGGCCGTGGCGCGCCTCATCGTATGGCGCAGATTATTCCTGTTAACACGACCGAGACCGTACGCACGGATCGACTTGAACTGCCTGACAAGGCATCTGGAGACGAACGTGCGTTACCTGACAACACTGGCGGCCGGGTTGGCCGCCGCCTTGCTGAGCCTGACCGCGACGGCGCAAACGCTGGTGGTTGGTGACTAAAGCTACAACGCCCAGGCCGTGATGGAAGCGGCGGGGGTGCTTGATGATTTGCCCTATACCCTGGAATGGAAGCAATTTACCGCCGGGTCGCCGGTTGCTGAGGCGCTCAATGTCGGCAGCCTGGATATAGGCCTGCTGGGGGATGCGCCGGTGCTGTTTCTGGGCGCATTGGGCGCGCCGATCAAAGTGATTGCGGTCAGCCGGCAAAGCCTCGACGGCGTGGCCATCCTGGTCAGCAAGGATTCGCCCATCAAGAGCCTTGCCGATCTCAAGGGCAAGCGTGCGGCGATATGGAAAGGCTCCTGGAGCCAGCAACTGCTGCTGACGGCGCTGGATAAAGCCGGCGTGGCCCGCGACTCGCTGGAGCTGCGCTACCTCAGCGCGCTGGACGCCTCCCATGCGCTGGAAGGCGGCTCGGTTGACGTCATCGCGACCTGGGAACCTTACGTGACGCAACAGGAACGCCAAGGTGCGCGGGTGCTCGCCACGGCTGAAGGCTTGATTCCAGCACAGAGTTTCATTGCCGCCAACGCCAGTGCCGTGGACGCCAAACGGGCGCCCATCAACGATTTTCTGCAGCGCCTGAAAAAGGCGCGTGACTGGGCTCGCCAAGCGCCGGCCAACACCGATGCCTACGCCGATGCGTGGGCCAAACGTACCCGGGCGGACGCGGATATCGCTCGAACCTGGTTTGCCCGTGCGCGCACCACCGTAGAGCCCGTGACCGCCCAATCTTCCGTTGAAGCGCAAAAGACCGTGGACTTTTTTACCGGCCAGGGCTTGGTCAAGTCTTACTCGGCCGCCAGCCTGTTCGATGACTCGTTCGCGGCGTCCTTGCAGCCTGCCGTTGCCAATAAACAGCCGTGAACAGGAAGCCTCTGCAATGACCAAACGACAACTCAAACTGGGCGCCCTGACCATGGGCAGCGGCGGGCCGGGTCGCCACAACTTGTGGCTTGACCCGCAGCTGCCAGCAGATGCCAGCGTCAACATCGACTGGTACATCGACATTGCGCGTCAGGCCGAAGCGGCGCTGTTCGACCTGATATTCATCGTCGACAGCCAGTTCATCACGCCGGGCTCGCCGTCCCATTACCTCAATCGCCTGGAACCACTGACCCTGTTATCGGCGCTCGCCGTGAGCACCCGCCATATCGGCCTCGTCGGCACGCTGACCACGTCTTACAACTCGCCGTACAACGTGGCGCGGCGCCTGGCTTCATTGGACCTGATCAGCAAAGGTCGTGCAGGTTGGAACGTGGTGACCAGCGGCGATGCCGGTACTGCGGGCAATTACAGCCGGGATGAACACTACGACTACGACACACGCTACGGCCGCGCGGTCGAACATGTCCAGGTGGTGCAGGGGTTGTGGAACTCCTACGAGGAGGAAGCATTCGTGCGCGACCGGGCGACCGGGCAGTTTTTGGATCCCAGCAAGCTGCATAGCCTGAACCACCAGGGCGAACACTTTTCGGTGGTCGGCCCGTTGAATATCCAACGTTCAGCGCAAGGCCAACCGGTGATCTTCCAGGCCGGTGATTCGCAGCAGGGCCGCGAGCTGGGTGCTGCGACGGCGGATGTGATCTTCACCCATGCTGCGAGTATCGAGCAGGGCTAGGCTTTCTATCAGGATATAAAGGGCAGGGCGGTGCAACAGGGGCGCGACCCGGAGCAATTGCTGGTGATGCCGGGCGCCGAGATTTATGTCGGCGACACCGATGCACACGCGCGGGAAATCGAGCAGCACTATCATCAGGCCGACCATAGCTTTGAGCTCGCACTGAAGGAGTTTGGGCGCAATTTCGGCTGGCATGATTTCAGCCAGTACGACCTCGATGCGCCGTTTCCACAGCAAAGTCTGGAAGCGGCACGCAGCAGCTTCTTTACTGCCGCCAAACGCATTGCAGATCATGCACGGGAAAAAGGCTTCACGTTGCGTCAGACCGTGGAGTTTGGCCGGCAGTTGCGTCCGGGCGCGTTTGTGGGATCGGCTGAAACCGTCGCACGGAAAATGGCCGAATGGTTCGAAGCACGGGCTGTGGATGGGTTCAACATCTATATAGGGCATCCGCAGCAGTTCACGCGGTTTACCCAGGAAGTGATCCCTTTGTTACAGGCGCGAGGTGTGTATCGCACGGCGTATGAAGGCACGACGTTGCGCGAAAGCCTGGGCCTTGTGATTCCAAGGTTCGTGCGCGAGTGATGCTAGAGTGCGCATCGGTTTTCAACTGATGTATGAAGAATGAGTTCTCAGCTGTTTATTACCCTGGATGGGCCCAAGGGCGTTGGCAAAACTACGCTTTTGGAGGCCGTCACGACCGTACTGAGGGCAGACAACCTGAAGGTGATCCGGCTTTGCGAAAGCAAAAGTGACCCACATCGAGCGCAAACGATGGCCCTCGTCAACGAACTCGTCAGACATCCAAGTCGGGAATTGGAATTGAGGGTTTGCGAGCGTTTTGCTGAGAGTCGGGCGTGGATCACTCAGCACGTGCTGCCCAAACAGCCACGGGACAGCATCATATTGATTGATCGTTGGTACCCATCGGACGCAGCGTTTCGCCGGACCGTGCCGTTCGCAGAGATTCTTCAGTTGAACCTTGATCGAAACGTGCGAGTGCCAGACCTGCACGTCGGCGTCGTCACCGCGCCTGAGATCTCATGGGCGCGAGCGGCAGCACGACGGCGCGGGTTAAGCAGTACGGTCATGCATGCGCTGGAAGAACATGTTGCCAGCACCCAGGCGTTTGAGCAGGCGGCTGCCGAACATGGCTGGGTGTTGTGCCGTAATGAAGGAACGATCGAAGAGGCAACGATGCAGGTGGTGGCTGAGATTCAGAGAGTGGTGTGAGTCAATCAGTTAGCCGCCACCAGTAACCCATAGCTCATCCCTAATCCATTGATGCAGCAAGAGCACGAGCGCAGTTTTCAATAACTGGTAGCTTTCGTGCAACGAAAGCTCTCGCTTCATGAAATGGTAGCTTTATTTTATTCTTCATAATCAACAGTATAGCTCAGCCTTCAAAGAATGTTTGAAATTTGAAACATTGCTGCTAAACCTTGATGCAAGGTCTGGTATTGGAGCACAACATGTTCTACGCAGGGGCAATGGGAATACAGCGCAGCGATGGGGGCATGTGCCTTATAAGCAGTCTGACATGCCAGGATGGCAGGGTACGGTTAGTACGCCTGGCGACCGGCGCTGTGAGGACGGCCAAGGCTGAAGACATCTTGCTCCTGCAGCCTCGGCAATTCCTCGTCCAGTTCAACAATCACATGCTGGAGATGGTATCGACATCACATAGTTTGGAATCGAAGACCGCCGGAGCAGAAAAGCCCGTTCCAGCGTCGACCATTAAACTCATAAAACACTATTTTGAAATCGTTAGGAGCGACCCATCACGCAAGCATGAATGTTGTTTTCTACAAGAGTTCATTATATCAAGTGTTTGGCATTATGAGTTAGGTATGCCTATGACGAGCAGGATAATTATGGTCAGTAAGATTCAAAATATTTTTGGATATATTGATATGAGTTGCCCAAGCAAATCACTTCTATATTGTCGCTTTGTAAATCTTAAGCGCTCAATAGCTCTAAGTGGTCAATAGTCGTAAGCTTATCTTGGGGGCTTGACTATGGAGCTTGACCAGAGCACTCCGGTTTTCATTGAAAGCGTACCTGGCAAAGTCTTCAGCATCAGGGGCTATGATGCTACCACTAATCTAGTTTCCGTCCAGTCACTTGATTTGGCTGAAACGCACAGCGTACCTGTTAGCGAGATAGTACCTTTTGACTCCGGAATCGCAACGTCGCTTTTTGAAGCATCTCTGCAACTGCGTAAACAGCAGGATATCCTCAACAGCGAGGACGAAACCCGCATTGCAAACGAATATGATAGCGATGAAGTTAGCGAAGCTCAAAAAATAACTTCAATAATAGTTAAATTTCAAGCCAAGAAGATCGACTTGGAAACTGCTTTGGCTGAGGCGGGAATGGCATTTAGCACTTTCAAGAAACGACGGAAGCTCTACAACGAGGATCCCCGGTGGCAGTCCCAGTTACCCCGAAAGTCTGGGCGGCGTTTAGGCGAGGGGACTATAAGGCCTGAAATCGAAATCATAATAGCAGAAGCGTTTGACTCCCATTATACTGGCTACGGCGCAAACTACCAGCTTGTGTACGACGAAGTCGTGACACGTTGTGATGGAAGAGGCTTGAAATCACCATCCCAGACTACTATGTGGCGCAGGCTCAGCGCGATATCAGAAAAAATAAAAGTAAAGGAACAACTGGGCCCGGATATAGCAAATAAACGATTTAGGGCTTTCCCAGCTATCGATCACATAAATCCGATGAAATGGCTTCATGTCGATCATACGCCGACAGATATAGTCTTGGTGCATGAGGATACAAGAGAACCCCTAGGCAGAGCATGGTTGACGGTTGTCAGTAACCCATTCTTTAACGCAGTAATGGGTTTTTCCATAAGCTATAATGCTCCAAATCGAGCGAGTGTTGCAGCGGCTATCCACCATGCAATGATGCCCAAGGCCAGGTTCATGACTGAGCTCGGGCTTTCTAATTATAGTTGGCCTATGCACGGCACTGGAGAAGGTTACATCGTTGATGGCGGCTCAGACCTCAATGCAAAAACCGTTCGCAAGGCTTTTGATCTTTACGGTATACACCATGAACGGCGGATGAGACCTCAGTCAGGTGGTGCGGTGGAGAATGATCAGGGAGTTATCAATCGCTTTTGCCTCCAAACATTGGCTGGCAGTACGGGCTCTGCGCCCCTTAAAAGTCCAGATTTCGACCCTGAAACTGCAGCGCGGTATTCAATCAAAGAAATTACTAAGATAGTTGCCATCGACATTTGCAAAAACCACAACACTGGCGGTGAGGGTGGACTAACCGCTAATATGAGGTGGGACAAGGTATACGGTATTCATGACGGCGTTCTAAAGTTACCACCGGTCATGAATGACCCCCTTGGATTTATGATTGAGATGCTACCTTCAAGTAGGGTTACGGTTCGGCCTGCCGGAATTGTAACTAGATACATTCCTTATGAGCATGGGCCTTACTTTAACAAGATCGGAAGTATGGTGTCGATAAAAATTGACATCAATAATTTGCATAGGATATGGGTTAAGCATGATGGGAAGTGGAAGCCTTTGCGTACCCTCAGGCCTTCTAAAACGCCAAGAACACTCTTGGAATACAAGATCCAACAAAAGCAGGGCCTCCAGCGTGGGCAGCTTACGCAGGAAGGAATGGCTCTCCACAGAGAGTTCAACAAGGCAACAGGCCGAGATAAGGAGACTACCCGCTCGGTTTTAAGGGCTCAGGAGAGTGCTGCGCAGGCCGAATGGATTGGCCCTTTCAAGGATATGGATGGAGATAGGGCACCTACTGGCTCACAAGAGGGTGTTACTTCATCTTCCAAAACCTCGACAACCGCTTCTCCATCCTCCAGGCGCGTCGTGAGAGCTTTCACTGGAGATGACGACTTATGATCCAGCTAAGCCCAGGCACACGCAAGCTTCTTGACCTTCCACCCGCTGAGCGTGCGTTGAAGTGTGCTCGTGACATCTGGGTTAACTATCCTGCCGCAGGCGTCGCCACAAATATGGTGAAGCATCTTGCCTCTCTTCCTAGGCGCGCATCGAACCCAGGCCTGGCGTTGATTGGAAGTCCAGGCGTTGGCAAAAGCTATCTGGCCCAGCGTTGGGAGAAGGAGAGCTTCAAGCACGGGTCTGGGTGGCAAGGCAGGGTGCTCTACATCGATATGAGTGAAGAAACATCAAAATTATCATCTGACGTAGAAATAAGAATGCTTCAAGTTATTGGCATGCTTTACAGAGGGCAACCGTTCAGCTCTAGCCATCAGGACTATCTTTCGGCTATCCGGGCCGTGAAAGCCCTCAATATTCGAGTGGTGGTTTTTGATGAGATCCGGGATCTACAAGAAAGGCTAACCAAAACCAGTGTTAAAAAGTGCCTTTCAGCATTGAAAGGCTTTTCAGGCAGGAATTGGCAGTTGAATGTGGTCGTGGTGGGCGTATCCCTCTTGTCAGAAATGCTGGATGGGGATGATCAGCTAGGCACCCGGTACGCGCTTAGGAAAATGGAACTGCCCGATTGGAGCTATGGGATCCAATCGGATGGGTCGATAGATCTAACGTCAGAGATCTTTCAAGCCATGCTCCTGGGAGTCATGTGTTACATGCCGTTGAGGGGCCAGTCCGATGTAGAGAGCCACGAGTTCCTCAGCACGTTGCAGCAACTCGCATCCACAAAATACTCCGAAACAGTCAGGCGAGACGTGTGCCCGTTGCGTTCAGTAATGGATCTTGTCACAGAGTCCTGCATGCAGGCCATTTTGTCGGGCGAGGAGCGGATAGACGCCAAAAGCCTCCTGCGCACGAAGGAGCGAATGCTTGGCAATTTCGACGCTGACGAATACATCGAGCACTACTCACGGCGCAATCCGGCTTGAGTTGATCAGTATGGACTCCGCAACTGTTTCCTACATGGCTGGGGAGTTTTGGGTCAACACCCCCCTATCTAAATTAATTTTTGAGCGGTGTCTGTCCCATGCCGCTGTAGCCAGCCTGACCGAGGTTGAGATTCCCTTGGTGGTGTGTATCGCTGGTATGACGGGATCTGGATTGTCGGGTGTTGGACGGCAGCTCGGGGTAAGGCTGCGTAGGTCACATCACACACTAATACTCGATCAGCCTCTGATGACTGGTAGTCAGTACCTGCTAGGCAAGATCATCTATTCAATGCGTTTGTCACTCAGTACGGTCGTTGAGCCGGTACTGCACTTGCCCCTGACCTACGAAGAAGCTCTCAGGTTGAGACGCTATCATGCCCTCATCGTTGAGGACGCTCAGGATCTCTTGCATGGGACGAAGTCGGTCGTCCGGTCTAATCTTGGAGCGCTGGCCTACCTCCTGCGCATGGGGCACTTCAAGATTGTTTTTTTGACGGCCGACCCGATCGCTATCGGGCAGTACTCCGATTATCTACTGTCCGCTGACATAAGGGTTGAGGTGCTTGAGCTATCTACATTCGATCTTGATGAAAGCTTTGAGAGCTTCGTTGATGCCATCTGTGCCCGAGTTGGGGATGCCTCTAAGCCCTACGGCGGTCGATACTCAGATGTGCATGAGCTGACGGGTGGCAAAATGGGAAGCGTTGTCCGGTTACTACGGGAAGGCTGCGTATGAGAGGCCGGAGAGCCCAGCGTGATACCAATGTGGGGGGTGAGCCTTTCCAATTTCATGGTCTCATCAAACCCGTGTACGACGAGACCCTTTCCTCATGGCTGGTAAGGGTTGCCTTGAGCGAATCTGTCTTGCCTCCTTGGGTTGTCACCGCTCTGGACATGATCACCGCTCCAAACCCTGAATTTGACGATCCTGACCAGCTCTATTTGCATGAGCGCCTAATGGCAGAGATGCCTCCAGGGGTTCAGAGCGTCATCCAGAGTTATTTCCACATATCTCAGGAGCTCCATGTGCCGTACGCCGCGAGCCATGCCTATTGCCACGTGTGCCTGCAGGGCGACATAGCTGCTGGAAGGGCGCCGTCCTGGCGTCGAGCTTGGCGACTGAAAGGGCGTGCACTCTGCCATGCGCATCCGCGGCCTGTTTTGCTGAGCCGATTGAATTCAGCGAAGTACGACATCGCAAAAAAACCGTGGGCTGCGTTCAGTGAATATGTCGAAAGCCCCGCGCCTCGACTTAAAACCAGCTATGTCCTTACCTATTTTACAAAAGAGCTGATTGGCACCGTTGACCGCAAGCTCAACGTGTTGCTCAAGCGTGTTGAAAATTGGTATGTCGGATCGGTGCTAAAGCGAGATGTGGAAGAGCTGTCCCCTGAGGCTGCCAATTTTCTACTTGTCCTATGGATGCATTACTTAGGCTCAGGAAGTGACGGATGCGGGGTGGCAATAAACTTGGCATTCAATAGTAGGGGTGGGCATCTTGTTGCACGTACCTCTGCCAAAAGTCCGTTAAGCACAATATACACTGCGAATCCGCGCGCACTAGCTGTTGGTTATTGGCTTCTAGGTGTGTCGTACGACGTAATCACCTTAGAAGAGGCGAAATTTATACGGAGGGCTCTATACAGTAACTCAATGCTGTTTCCTGTTGATAGGCACGAACTGGCTGCATATAGTCGCAGTGGGCTATCGTCCGAATCTTTGCGGCCTGTGCTCAAAGCCCTTCGTAAAAGTTTAGCTGGCAACGGCCGTGTTCAAATTGCTTGGTTAGGGCTTCCCCGGTGGTTGGCCTGGAATTTTAAAGACTAACAAAACTTAGCCATTAAACAAATTGAGTATGGAATCATAGCAGGCTGATCAAATCTGTTTTTACCAACCCTCCCTATGTACATGGCACGGGTAGGGGGGGGCGCCTGGTACACTGAAATTCCCTAGCGGTGTATTGAGCTCGCTTACGCAGACCAGTCTGGCTAGTGATGGGGCTGGGGGCCGTCAGAGTCCTACCCACCTTCAACATCTGCACGGTGACCCACCTCAGTCTCCGCCGATTTTTAGCGATGCACAGGCTATTGATACGAGCCCGTACCAATGTTAAGTACGAAATATGGATTTATTTAAGTGTTTGAATGACAGGCATAAACAAGAAGAAATAGATTGTTTCGTTAGCTAAGCCGGACTTTACGGATGCGTCGTCAACAAATCCAGAGCGAAGGTGCGGCGAGTTTTCCGATATATTGTAGTTTCTACCATCTAGACATAGCCCAGTAATAGCCTATGCCTATCATCATAGGCAGCGAAATCCCAGGGCTGATACCGCAGGAATTTTTAACCTGAAAAATTTTCATGCGTCGGCTCAAGGGCTGCAGGGCACGTCATCAAGGACAGCTCCCACGATTTCGGGTAGGGAATCTAACTGCCAAAATCAACCAAGCGAACTCACCATGTGCTCGTAAGTATATGATTAGTATGACATACGAAAGAGTGCTGTGGCACATGTACGCGAGAGTGTGTGTAAGTGTGATCACTCTGGCAGGCCCTCACCAAGCCCGCATTGCAAACTCGGCCAGGGTTACCTCCAAGGCCGCCTTCGGCTACACTCTTCACAGGGTATCTATCAGCTAAGTAAGGAGTTGGCCTATGAACCGACGCCACACACTGGTCGAGTATCGACAAGTCGAACACCGTCTTACAATGGCGTTGAGGGCATTGAAAGCCGTGCAGGGGCAAGCTGATTACCAGCTAGATCTTCAATTCCATGCGGAGCTGACTGCTTTGATGCAAAGCTTTGACTTGCATAAAGACGACGTAGTGCAGCTGTTGCTTGCTCGTGATCATGCGGGCCAGGCCAGTATGGAGTTCCTAACCATGCTGGCTGGCAATCAGGGCAATGGACGTCATGTGGTCGCAGCAAGCGAGGAAACCCTATTTGAGCAAGAAGCCACCAGTACTGTGTGAAAACCTAATTGCAGACTTTGCAGCAAGGACACAATCGGGTAACTATAATGGCAGCCAATCAAGCTATAGCGAAAGTAACAGGCGTACTCTCGGCCAGCGCGAATGTTGCACCCGACTATGAAGTGCTCAATCCGTTAATTGAAGACCTCCAAGATCCTGAGGTTGCAAAATCTTTGGAGTTTCTCAGGTGCTTGGAAGTTATAGCGGCAAAATATCAGTTCTCAATTAAGGATATTATTCTGCTGCTTGATCCATCACAGGCTGAGAAACTTCAATCCGCCCCTGACGGCAGATGTTTCGAAGAGTCGGCTAAACCTAAATCAGTTCGACCGCTCAAAATTTATACCAATCCTCATACCGGGCAACGAATTGAGACGCGTGGTGCCAACCACTCTGTATTGAAAAGTTGGAAGTTGGAATATGGCGCTGAGGAGGTTAGTAGCTGGGCACAGTGACTTTTAGTGCACATGGCCTGGTTGGATATACTTCCGGAGTGACTCAATCGGGCGTGTACTGCAAAGCCTTCGATAACGTATCAGGCGCTCTGTACCTCATACGGATGTCATTCACAAGAAGCCAGATATGTACTGGCACCCACCGAAACCGGCTCCGAGCAGCCCTACGAAAGCCGGGCGCCTACACTGATAGCCATCCGAGAATAAGTCTTTTAGTTGCTGGTGTTGTTGCTTGCTCGCCGTTTGGCTAGGAATTAACACATCTTACCTACTGATTTTTGTCTTGAAGACCGTAGGTGTCGATAAGAGCCTGGATCAATCCATTTTCTTCAAGTGGTTACTGACAGTCTGACGAGCAACACCCAAGCACCTGGCTACCTCAGCCTGACTCAGCCCCTGATCCATGAGCTCCCTGATCCGGACACGCAGTGCTTCTGCTGCAGCAGTGACTGGATGGGAGGTCTCAACGGGCTGGGAAGGAATCTCGCTGGTAAGCAAACCATTAGCTCCCAAATCGCCCGCAAGGTGGTCAAGCACCTGTTGCGGCGTCTGACCTCGCTCTGCAGCGTAAGCCAGGAGCAGGAGAGTAAGAGGATCTACCTCCAGCGCCTCGGCAAGGGAATGACTGACGTCGAGCGTCACCGAGCGTGTACCCGCCTCCAGCCGGCTGATGTAGGAGCGATCGGCAGCCTGGCCCAACGCCTGCTGAGAAGCCTCTCGTCGGGTGCGTAAGAATTTCAGGGCAGAGGCGTAAGCGGTTCGGAGCGACATAGGCGTTTCCGTGTAAACGGAACGATATGCTGAATTTGCTTTGTCATACGCAAATGCCTATAGTCACATTTGTTGACGTGGTGTGCGCTGCTTGCCAGCGCGCGCCCATCCAAGTAGGCGCTCCCAATATACGCATAAACCGAATTTCCGCTCGGACATGCGGTGAATCGGGGTTGACTCTGCAAGCCACACCCATGCAGCAAGGCCAAAACCACAATTCCCATGAAAGTCCTCATCTACTCAGATCTGCATAACGAATTTGACCGGTTCATCCCACCAGATGTGCCGGCGGATTTGGTGGTGCTCGCTGGCGACATTGATCTACAAGCAAGAGGCGTATTGTGGGCAAATGACACCTTCAAAGCTCCAGTCGTTTACTGCGCTGGGAACCATGAGTGCTACAAAGGCCATATCGATCGAACAATCGAGAAGATGCGAGCGGCGGCGGCCCCCCACGTCCATGTGATGGAGAACGAGTCCTTGACCTTGGGGAACGTGAAGTTCCTGGTGGGGACTGCATGGACGGATTTTTCGGCCACTGGCGACACGGCCGCCGCATCCATGATGTGCAGCCGGGCCATGAATGACTTCAAAACGATCAGGGCCGACTCCAATTATCGGCGCCTGCGGCCGGCCGACCTTATTGCCAAAAACCACGCCACGCGGGAGTTTCTGAGCCAGGAGTTGAGTCGGCCATTCGCGGGGAAAACATTCGTTGTCACTCACCATGCCCCATTGGCTGAGGTGGCGGGCGATGAGCACGATGGGCATGTCAGCGCAGCGTACTACAACAGATGGCACTCCTTGGTGGAGCGGGCCGACTTTTGGGCGTTCGGCCATACCCATTTCTGCATCGACACTGTCCTGGGTGGATGCCGTTTGCTGTCAAACCAGCGTGGTTACCCAGGTGAAGACTGCGGATTTGATCCGTACAAACTAATTGATATCAATTGAGGGATGGTGAGTAGCGTGAGTGCTTGTGAATTGATCGAACTTCCACCGCTAGTTGGGCAGGCAGCCGGCATCGATTGGGGAGTCACGGTTGACGCGTACCTCATGGAAGCGGCACGCGTGGGCGATCGCGTAACGGCAAGGGTCTATTGCGATTTGTCGGGCGTTATTAGCGATGGCATGACCGTTGCGACCCCGGAACTTCGTATTGTGAGGCAGAAGGGTGATTACACCTTAGTGCAAAGCGTAACTGGCCGCGACCATTATGTGATTGTATCTGAGCTGTTGGAACGCTCTGTAGGTGGTGCGCGACACGTCATCGCCCCAACACACGTGTGGTTGAGTGAGAGCTCGGCTGGGTACCCCTCGGAGGCTCCTGATCCTGGTGCCTGAAGAGTCCAGCCATGACAGGCAGCACCTAACGGCTGTGCCAATTATCTCCGCCTGGTGAGCACACACGCCTACTAACCAGGCCCCTCAGTGCATCCACTACTTAAGGAAAGGTATGTCCGACCTCAAAAAGCTGACCCTCACGGTCAAGAACTACAATCTCAAGGCGAGCAGTGATATCGACGCACTCTACGATCAGGTACGTTGCGAAGATAGTGAGGGTAAAACTTTTCACTTCAAAGAAGTTGCGATGTTGGATTACTTAAAGCGACATGGCGCCATTGTGACTGACAGTCCACGAAGTTGGTATTACAAACATTTGAATAAAAAATCAATTGTTCTCGTGGCTTTTGAAAAGGGTAACGGAAAGGTCGAATATGACCTAGACCATATGCGGCTAGTCGCTAGATCAAGCGTTCTGAAGGGTATTGTGTTTGGGCTTGCGGCGATCCCCGCGGGCCTGATCATCGCGACCGCCACGTACGGGGTCGGGCTCTTGTTCATCCCTGTCTGCTTTTTCTACAGCTATAGAAGCCTGTTCAAAATCCCCAAAATGCTTCGTCGTAAGACGCTGGTAGACGACCTGGCCACTCACGGCATTGTCGTTCGTTAGCAGTCGGCAGCTACCTGCCTGTACCTGTCGCCAGCCGCCAGGTATAGGCTTATGTTCGCCGCGATGGGGGATCAAAGTTACCTGAGCGGTATCGTAAAATCTCAATCGTGATGATTAAAGGTCTATCGAGGATGCCGGATGAGTCAGCTTGAAATCATCGCCCCCTGTGTTCACTCGTCAACATCTGGATGGAGTGGTAAGCATCGCTGCTTTAGGAGCCGATACGACCAAGTTGCGATGATTGCACTGCAGGTATTCGGAAATTCTAAGATCGCGGAAGACTGGTTGAAGAGGACTGTGCGTGGACTAGGCTATCGAACCCCCTGCAGCCTGCTGTGCACTCCATCAGGGTATGCCGACATCCGTGAGCTACTCATGCGTCTTGACCACGGCATCCTTGCCTAGGCCTGATCCACGCAAGCCTCGCTCGCCTGTCTGGGTTAGGGGCTGGATCGTCCAGCCACCGCCTGCTTTGTAGCTGATATCCCCCATGGGAACGCTTTTGCCATCATATTGATGTTATCCATGACGCTTGGTGGTAATCTCCCCGCCTTTCTAATCCCCCGTTGCTGATGGCCTTGGTGCCCCCCCCCCGACCGCAGCAGCCCCGCGTTCCGATCCTCGCAGTGAGGAAGAGGATGAGGTCAGGGGGAGGCAGCGAACGGGAGCAAGGAATGGCACGAAAAACGTTTTTTTCCTTCCACTACCAGGAAGACGTGTGGCGAGTCTGGAATGTGAGGAACTGCTGGGCCATCGGTAAGGATCGTGAGGCGGATGGATTCTTTGACGCCAGTGTGTTCGAAGCTTCCAAAAAGGAAAGCGATGATGCGCTAAAAGCCTTCCTTCGCAACGGCCTGAAGAACACATCTGTGACGTGTGTGCTTGCCGGCCGGTACACCGCTGGCAGGCGGTGGGTACGTTACGAGATCGTGCGCAGCGTCTTGAAGGGCAATGGGTTGGTCACGGTTGACATCCATGGTTTGAGGAATAAAGCACAGGAGCTTGGCGTGAAAGGCACAAACCCACTTGATGAAGTGGGTGTCTACCTCGCCAACGACAAGATTTACTTCGCAGAGCGAAAGGACGATAAGTGGGTGAAGTACTCGGACTACGTCTCCGCCATTCCTGCCTCTGATCTTTGGTTTGACGCTCCTACCAGCAATTCGGTTATCAAGCTGTCCAAACACTGCATGAGGTATGACTTTGCGGCTCAAAACGGCCGTGAAAACATCGCTGGCTGGATAGAAACCGCAGCTGGCCTAGCCGGTCGTTAATCGCTCGGCCTGAAGCTTACTAGTCGCACCAGCCGATTCTCATGTCATTTAGGAATTTCACATGGCAGCCACGCAGCGCCTGGCCGGCGTAAGAATTCACCTGTCCGGCTCCAACAAAGAACTGCAAGCCGACATCGCCGAGTTCGTACAGAAATTTGCAGCGAAGGTCTTCAGTGAGGGAGGCTCTATTGTCCATGGAAGTCACCCTTCATTTACCGAGCCGCTGCGCAAAGCTGCAGAAAACTTTATCCAGGCAGGTGGTAGCAAGGGCGCGTTGACCCTCGTGAGGGCTAAGAGCTACTCCACCGAGCAGTACACGGCTGAAATCGAAGAGCAGAGGGCATTTGCTTCTGTAGAGATCGTGCCTGCCGATAATAGCGATGGCCTAGGCGTAGACGGCCTGACGCCGATGCGTGAGTGGATGGCCGATCGTTCTGACGTCGTCGTATGCGTGGGTGGTGCCTGGTGGGACGTCAACAAGGCAAAGGCGGGCGTCCCCAATGAGCTAGATACGATGCTTGAGCTCGGCAAGCCAGGGTTTGTCGTCGCAGGCTTTGGCGGGGCGATCGCCGGCTACCTTGAAGACGATCCTTCGCTGTTGTCCCGCCTGCGAAATGGGTTGGCTGAGGATGTGAACCAGACCATTGCCAAGAGCACGTCAGCTGGCCAGATCGTAAAGCTGATTGTCGACCAGTTGATGAATTTACCGCTTACTCGCCGTAACGTTTCTCGCGGCCGAAATTTTCGCATCTTGGCGCTCGACGGAGGAGGGCTAAGAGGCACCTTCACCGCAGCAGTCTTGGCCAAGTGGGACGATATGCTGAAAGCAGGCGGTGACAACGACCTCGTTTCGCACTTCGACCTGGTGGCTGGCACATCCACGGGCGCGATTCTGGCCATAGGGCTAGCCATGGGCTTGAAGCCGCGTGAAATCCTTGATTTTTACGAGAAAAAGGGCCCTCAGATTTTTCCGAAGGATCGCAAGCTGCGGCACTGGCTCAAATCCAAGCATGACTCAGCCACGCTCCGCAGTCTGCTGACTGAAGTGTACGGCGACAAAACGCTGGCTGCAGATTCCCGCTGCCGCTTGGTGATTCCGACGGTCAGGGCCAAGCAAGGTCAGGCAGAGGCAATCGTCACCCCGCATAGCCCAGATCGCACCGCTTACCGAGATATCTCAGCCGTTGACGCTGCACTGGCGTCCTCCGCTGCGCCTACCTATTTTGACGAAGTTACCTTCAATGGGCCTGTCGCGTTGGAGACATTCCTCGATGGTGGCGTTTGGGCAAATAACCCCATCCTCCCGGCGCTGGCGGAAGCGGTTCGATACTTGAAGATCCCTCTGGATAGGATCGATGTGTTGAGCATTGGCACACTCAGCAGCGAAAGCGACTTCACCGACCAGCTCGGAAAAGGGAAGGCAGGTTGGGTACCTCACAGCGTAGATCTCTTTTTTGCCGCCCAAGAACATGGCGCTTTGGTACTTGCACAGAGCTTCCTTGGCCCGACACGTCACGTGCGTGTCAACCAGCAGACTCCTGACGAAATCAAGATGGATGACGCCGAGGCTATCCAGGAGATGGCGCAACGCGGAAACGAAGCGGCCATGGAGCACTTCGCCGAGGTGCGCTCCAGATTCTTTGACGGCCAGCATGTTGATCCGTGGGAGCGGTTCTAAGACGGCATGGGCGCTTGGGAGATAGTCTCCCGGCGCCCGTTTGGTTACTGACGTTTAATCGACCCAGATTGCGAGGCGGTCATGTCATTCATTTATCAGCTTGCTGTTTTGGGAGCGCCATCGGCCGAGCAAGTCTCTGAGCTTGAAGCCACAGTAGCCGATGCGGTTTCAATGTTTGGCTTGAGGTTGGGCCATGAAGTTGGCTGGGAAGTAGCTCCTGCTGCTTTCACTCCTCATCAGCAACGATCGGCCGCCGTCGTATTTTTCGGTGGTGCGGACGCTGACCATCCCAGCCTGCCAAGCCTGCTGCGTGGCGGCGTGCCTGTTGTCCCCGTCGCGTCTGACTTTGGTCGAGTCGCGACGGAGGTCCCGAAAATTCTACGCCCATTGAATTGCTTGGCGTACCGCAATGGTGGGGCGAAGCGGGTAGCAGCCGCGCTTTTGGAGTGCGCAGGTCTGCTTCCGAAGCAACGTCGAGTCTTTGTCAGCTATCGACGCGACGAGGCTCGGCAGGCTGCCCTGCAGATGTTCGACGCGTTGTCTGCCAGGCATTTCGATGTTTTCCTAGATACCCACAGCATCGCTCCAGCTGAAGATTTCCAGACCATACTGTGGCATCGGCTTTGCGACTCTGACGTGCTCTTAATGCTCGACACGCCGGACTACTTCAACAGTCGATGGACGGCTGCCGAATTCGGCAGGGCGCTTGCCAAAGGTATCAGTGTTCTTCGTGTAGGGTGGCCTGAAGCCCAGCGCTCTACTCGACTGGGCACCGCAAGCTTGGCTGAGCTTGACGCGAGCGAGTTAGATGTTGCCTCAGGACGGATTAGTGATCACGCGATTGACCGGATCTGTCTTCAGCTTGAAGAGGTTCGCAGCAAAAGTCATGCGGTTCGAACCGTTAACCTAGTCAGCAATCTGCGGAACGGTATTGAGACCATTGGGGGAGAGGTGATTGGCATGGGCGCCGGCCGCGGGATTCGGGTACGCCTACCTGATGACCGAATGGTGGTGGTTTATCCAACGGTCGGAGTGCCGACCTCCACGACTATGCACGAAGCTTCCTTGAACTCACCTGACGAATCCGTGGCCATACTCTATGACCATGTAGGCCTACATCCCCAGTGGATGACTCATCTGGACTGGCTGGGCCAGCACATTCGGGCGACGCGCTGGGTTAAGGCTAGTGAATCGGGCTGGCAATTTGCAGACTGGAGTGTATAGAAATGGGAGCGATTTTCCTCTCAGCAAGTATCCCTGTAGTCGGACGAGGACAGTACTACGAGACCGCTGACCCGTTTCTGATCCAGTGCGCCGTTCGCGAGATGGCCATCGCTACCGTTCGCCGGCACAAGATTGTATGGGGTGGCCATCCTGCCATTACCCCAATGATTTGGAGCATCTGCGAAGACCTAGGGGTTGAATACACAGAGTCGGTTGTTCTGTATCAAAGCCGCTTTTTTGAAGGCCGCTATCCGGATGAGAACCAGCGGTTTGATAACGTAGTTTATACCGATCCTGTGCCCGGCGATATTCAAGCTAGCTTGCAATTGATGCGGGAGGAGATGCTCTCCCGTGAGGATTTGATTGGGGCTGTATTCATTGGTGGTATGGATGGTGTTGAGGTCGAATACGAGATCTTCAAGCGGTTCAATCCTGAGGCTTTCGTTCTCCCAGTTGCCGCGCCAGGCGGTGCAGCGCTTAATCTCGCTCGCGACAAGGGCTACTTTGATGGGCCGGAGCTAGATGACATAGATTTTGCCACACTCTTCAATCGTTATTTGCCAGTTTAATCGAAGCGGGGAGAGGGTTGACCTCCGAAAATCGCGACTGGGCCAAAGCGTGTAATCAATAAGCCTATGGAATATGGCAGGATCGGGCATCTACGCCCGCTTGTCATCTGAAATAGCTAAAATTTGGATGTATATATGGTCAAGGAATATCATGTACCTCGGATTTGAGCTCGAAGACTACAAGCCACTGGAACGCGTGTCGCAGAAGGAGGTAGATGAATACAAAGCGCGCGCACGCAACCTCAATATCCAGGATCTGGCAGAGTTCGTAGTGACTCGACTACAAGGCCATGATGTTCTCGATGCCAAGGGACTCGCGGACATACTATTTCCGTCGATGCAGGCTCACATTTTTCTCTCTCACTCCCATAGGGATGAAGACAACGCGATAAAGTTCGCTATCGTGATGGAAAAGCGAGACGTGAAGGTCTTCATTGACTCATGCGTGTGGGGATCTGTGGACGATATTTTAGACGTTGTGAATGAGAAATACTCTGACTCCGAAGTCGTTGGCGATCAGAAATATTTCTCGCACAGAAAGTGTGACTTGGCGTCAGCAGCTGTGCATATGCTGCTGACGACTGAGCTTAATAGAATGATCGATGACACCGAATGTTTCGTGTTTTTGAATACGAAGCAATCTGTTCCGATAAGGCAGCAAGGGCAGGAGAATGGCAGAATGCTAACACTGTCTCCTTGGATCTATTCGGAACTGTCTTTCAGCGCGCGGGTGCGCACGAGAAAGCCTTCTAGAAAACGATTGCTGAAGCCCAGTAAGTTTAGTGTTAGAGAAGGTTGCATGCAGGATATATTTCATCTTGCAAGATCTGCTGTCTTCGGGTTCGACGCAGACTCCGATCATCTCCCCACGATCACAGGTGACGAGTTAAGGACGCATTTCTTGCGTACGCGTTATCGGGGAGGCTTTTATCTTGACTCACTCTATTACCAATACGAGCTTGAGGAAGCGTTTTCCGAAAGGGCGGCCGAGTCTACATTAATAGATTAGCCGTGAAGCATGGCCTGAGGGCTAGCCGGATCCATAGAGTGTCCGAGTGCAATATTCGCTTAACTTGATCCGCCAGGATCGGCTAAAGTGAGTCGTGCGTCACAGTTTTGTGCTGCGATGGAGTGGTAATTGAGCAATGGATCGCGATCAACTGGTAGACGACCTCCGGAACTACATAGCTTCTGAGCAAGGCTCTCATGAGGCCGCAATCCAGTCGCTGTTCGATGGGCTTGTCAGAGACAAAGAGATAGCGGGGCTCGCGGCACGCCTTCGATTGTCTGACGATACGGCCTTCAAGTCGGTGATCACAAAAATCTCTGCACGACAGGGCGCATTCAATCGGCTTCAGGAGCGCCTCCGGAAGCTGCGCAATGAGCGACAAGTAAACAAGGTGCCATCAACGAGACCAGGCAAGAACAAGGGCTCGGTTTTGAGAGAACTCACAACCCTTGTCGCCGCTGCTGACCTGCAGTCCGCGGAGCACCTGCTCCTGACTGCGCTGGAAGAGGGCCAAGACCCGGATTATTTGACCTTGCTGGGACGGGTCTACACACTCCAGCATCGTCCCGTAGAAGGGGCTAGGGCCATACAGTCAGCTGATGCAATTCGGCGTCAGCAAGGTGCGTTCGTCCTTGATCGCACCGTGAGGCCAGACGATCACAACCCAAGCGCAGCCGATTTGGATTTCATACAGGACAATGCGCGCCAATTCGCACCTCTGGAAGACGAGACCTTTGAGCTCGTGCATCTTCAGAGTGCCAACGCGAGTGTCCGGGTGGAGCCGATCGCTAGACCGAATGTTCGTGTTATGGATGGCGTCAGCAGCGGAGAACAGCCGCATCGAGCGAATGGTACGAAGGAACCCAAGCGCCGGCTCAGCTTAAACCCAGCGAGGGTTAACTCGCCTAAAAGCGATGGCAGTACACAAACCGACAACGCGGGCGTCCGGGTGGACTCGACGGTTAATACGCCCGGTAATGATTGCAGTGAACAAGCTCACACACTCGGCATGCCGGATCCTTCCCCGTGGTCGACTTCACCAGTCGACAGCACCCAAAAAACAGATATAGAGCTCCCTGTGGAACCAGCCCAGGAGGTCGAGGTAGACATCTCCGCAGAACCATTGAGTCGGTTCTTGGCCGACGAAGCTGTGTTTGGTGCGCTGCCTGATTCCCGCGACCTTGATGCGTTCTGCCTCGACCAGATTGATGGGGAGGATGACTCCATAGGAATGGGGGGCATGCCGTACTCGGAGGATGCCGACTTCGACCCAAACCTCGCAGCGGAATTGGCCGACCTAGAACTGTACGGCACCACGAAAGCGCGTGAAGACAAATCCGAAAGGGATAGTGATTACCTGAAGGACGCTGATGACGAGTTCGCTTTTTATGCATTCGATCCAGACACCGTGTTCGACAATGACAAGTATCAGGTCGAGACTGCTGGGGGCGATTCAGAGGATCGGATAACGCGTGAGGAGCGTGCGAAGCAAAAGGCCGTTGAACTCGTGTACAGGTACGATTGGCCGCATGGAACGCTTCCCCTGATTCAACAGATTTACGTCATGAGCGGCTGGGGCGCGACCCGGGTGGCATTGGAACGAGCGATCGATGAAGGGCTGACACCCGAGGAGCTCGTGCTCGCCGCGCACATCAAGGTCATCTGGGCTGACAATGACTTGTATTGGATCGCATTCGACAGTACTGGCAGCACGCGCCTGTCCTACCACGCGTTGTCTTGGCGCACGGCGCTGATGATTGTCCGTTCATTTGAGTCGATACCACAGGTGGAGGAGATCGATGTGCTCTTGGAGCAGCTTTTTGAGTACTGGTACGAAAACGCCACGCTGAGGCGTGTATTCAAAGCCTTCGCGAGGTACCTGTGGTACCGGTTTGGTGATATCGACGGTGCCCTTCCCGCACGTCAGATGGGCGATTTTGACTCGCCCTATCAGCGCCCTGGAGAAGAGTACAGCGACCTTGGTATTCCGAATGATCTTGAGACAGCAATTCTTCGGGAGCTTCAGGCATATGGCGTACCGCAGATCAAAGACCCGCAAGAACCGAGCTGCTATTTCAGCGATCTCCCCGTTGGTACGGAAGAAGGTGAGGACGTCGCGTCGACTAAACAGCAAAACGATCAGCCAGCTGAACTGAATGGCGGCGAGGTTCGCTCCGATGCCCAGGTAGACACTCCTACCTCGGAGCTGGCCGGGGAAGACAATCGCGGATGACCAAGACAGCAATGGTCAGCTGCGCTACGCAAACAGACGATACAGGCTTGTCCTGCCCGACCACTCGTAAATTGGACTCACAGGGAGTACCGCATGAAGCCGCTTAAACTTACTCACGTACCGGGTTGTTGGGTTAAGCGCTTAAGCCCCGGTGGCCAAGAGGAGATTGGTGTCGTCAAGATGGCAATCCCTGAGACTGGAAAGACTCAAGTTCACTGGATTCGAGCGGGTAGTGCGAGCATCGTTGATTCTGATGCCCTGAAATCGGGATTTGTGAATGGCCAAGACGTTCTGGACGCGATGCCCGGGACAGGTGTTCGCTCGCTAGGCCTAGGCGCGATCATGCAGCTCAGAGACTTGGCTGGGAGCGAGCAGGCGCTCGTGGATTTCCCTGAAAAGGGAGAGCGACACTGGTTGCCGTACCAATACCTACGTCAGGTTAAGGGCGTCAGGCATCGGTTTGTGACCGCTCAGATGGGGGGCGAGCCGGACGCTGAGCGTGTGCGACTGCGGTTGCTCGCTCACGCCATCAAAGTATGGAATGAGAATACGGGATCCCTGTCTCACCTGGAAATTGACCCGCTGCCGCATCAAATCAACTTGGTGCATCACATCCTCGCGTCGAACAATCTGAGCTGGTTGATCGCCGATGATGTTGGTCTGGGCAAAACGATTGAAACGGGCATGTTGCTCCACGCGCTGATCCAGCGAAAGCGTGTGAAGCGCATTCTCCTGATCACGCCCGCGGGGTTAACCAAGCAATGGCAAGATGAGCTGTACTACAAATTCAAGCTCGAAGACTTTGAAATCTATCATGAGGATTTCTTCGTCAATGAGCCGCGCCAGTGGAAGATGCACGACTGCGTAATTGGGTCGTTGGATCGCCTCAAGCAGCCTGATCACCTCGAAAGTCTGCTGCAAGCAGAGCCTTGGGATTTGGTCATCTTCGATGAAGGTCACCGTCTCAGTCGTCGCCAGTACGGCCTGAAGTACGAAAGTTCTGAGCGCTACGATCTCGCCAAAGCGCTTCGGAGTCGCACAGAGCACATGCTGCTTCTCAGTGCGACTCCTCACCAGGGTATGCAGGACAAGTTCGTAGCGTTGCTTGAGTTGCTGCGTCCGGAAAGGCGAGAAGAGCTTCAAATGCTCAGGCTCAAGCCCGAAATTCTGCGTGACATGGTTTACCGCAATCACAAGGCAGACGTTACCGATGCTGAGGGACGCTTCATTTTTGAAGGAAAAATTACCTCTGCGCTGCAGGTATCCAGCAGCCAGGAATCGATTGACTTCGACCATACCCTGCAGCACTACCTGCGCAAAGGGTATGCCGCAGGCGAGGCTTTAGGTCAGACTGGGAACGCTATTGGCTTTGTGATGACGGTGTACCGCAAACTCGCCGTGTCTAGTGCAGCTGCGATCCACCAGGCTCTTCGGAATCGACTTCAGCGACTGCTGGACAACTTTGGTGAAGACAGAATATCCAGTGCACCGGCTGATCAGCGCTATGTGGGTGAGTGGGAAGAGCAGGTCAGTGGTGAGGCAGAAGAGTTCTTCGCAGGGGAGATTCAGCTCCTCAAGCAGCTCATCGATGACGCTGCGCTGCTCATGGCGAATGATTTGAAACTCACGGAGTTTCTCGACAAGGTCATCGGGGCAATCAATGCGAAGAATCTTGAAGAGAAGGTATTGATCTTCACCGAGTACCGAACCACACAGCGCTATCTCAGGGATGCACTGGCGGCCCGGTTTGGTGAGGACAAAGTCGCGCTCATCAATGGCTCCATGCAGCACGTGGAGCGTCGAGAAGCGATCGCTCAATTTGAGACGCAGGGTCGGTTCCTTATTTCCACCGAGGCGGGTGGTGAGGGTATCAACCTACAGAGACAGTGCCACATGATGGTGAACTATGACCTGCCCTGGAACCCCATGCGCCTTGTCCAGCGGATTGGTAGGTTGTATCGCTACGGGCAGAAGATGAAGGTCGTTGTGTTCAACATCCAGCAGTCCGATAGCCTTGATCAGGAGATCGTTGACCTGATGTACCAGCGGATCGATAGCGTTGTTGATGACTTGGCCGAGGTTCAGCATCATGAATTCAACGAAGGTCTGAAGGACGAAATACTCGGCGAATTGGTGGATCTAATCGATGTGGATGACATCCTTCAGCAAGCAACGAAGCTAGGTATCGAGCGTACCAGCGAACGCATTGACGCTGCCCTGGAGGAAGCCAAGCGGGCTGCTGAGAAGCAGAGGGAAATCTTCGCCCACGCCGCGACAAATGACATCAATGAATTGGGGGATCAAGTGGCAATTACCATCGATCATCTCCAAAGCTTCGTCACAGGCATGTTCGGCCAGCTCGGTGTTGAAATTTCTGTTCCTAGCAACGAGCCGCGGCTCTTGCGAATTCGCTTGCCTGACCTGGTCATGCAAGAGCTGGGACGCAGCAGAAAAACTTCGTCGCGTATGGATGTCACCGTTGACAGGGAGCTCGCTGCTCGTCGCCCAGAAATCCAGATGTTGGATTTGACCTCGCAATTGATGCAATACCTGCTTGCCAAAGCATGTTTGTATGACTTTGACGGCCTAGCAGGATCTGTTTGCTCACCCAATCTAGGGAGGGAAGAAGGCGCAGTGCTAGGAGCGATGCTTCGCTGGCAAGGCCCGCAGGGGAATCGTGTGCGCCAGGAGTTTGTGACTATTTTGGCCGGGCAGGGGGGAATCAAGGTCAACTCTCCAGAGGCCAGTAATTGGCTGATGACGCCCGCGCGTTTTAGTGCACAAACGACATCAGCACCCTTATCGAAAGCTCTTTTTAATGCAGCCGATGAGGTAGCCAACAAACGGCTGGCCGAGCTAAGCAATCAGTTCCTGATACCTGAAAACCTCGATTGGGCAGGAGCGGCTTGGACGTTTCCCCGCTGAATGCAGGAGCTATGTCCCGCGCAATCCTGTGAACTGGGTGCCGGCGCTTTCAAGGTGCCGGCACGCCAATTCCAGTCACTACTCGCTTACATGAAACCTCGGTCAACTGACCTGGGCAGTGCAGTCCGTGAACACCTCGGCCAGCAAGAGTTTGAGGGCAAAAGAAAGCCCACTTTTAGGCGGGCAAGGTCTATCACACGTAGGGATGACTTTAGGTTCACTCGCGCACCGTGAAAATTAAGTGAAGAGAAGTCCCTGGAATGTGGTGGTCGCATCGCTAAGGCGGTTCGTTACTGAGCCATTCGCGCAGGTGAAATGGGTGGCCTTGCAGAGCAAGGCAGCAGGTCTGTTAAGGAAGCAGATTTTGGATAGAGCCAAGCAGGGCGCTGAGGGCCGAGGTTGACGCTGGGCGTAGCACCAGTTCGAAGGGGGGGGGCAGACCATGCTGCCCTCCGAGCTGCAGCCAGAGAAGCTCGCAGTGATAGAAATCAGGGCACCCAGGACTCAACGGTCTCTGCGGTCTCTGCGCCGTACTCAGATTTCCACTCTCAACCGGGCGCGTTCAGGATGGATGGTCGCATGATTGGTGCGCCAGTGTTGGCGCGAGCAAGTCGAATCATCTCGCTCGCGAATCTAAATACGTAAAAGCTCCTATGAATGCCTCATGCAGATTGCATGCGGCATTCACAACATTTTCGCAGAGTAAAGTACTTAGGTCATTTGACCTGGTTTATTTGTAGTTTGGGTTATAGCGGCCCTGATCTCTTCTAGCTGATTTTTAGATGCTGCGATTACAATTTTGTCAGCTCTTTTTGCGATCAATTTATTTATTTTTTCCATTCTCAGCTTAAATGCCTTGTCATTTTCGGAGCCAAATAGTAAAAGCTCCTTGCTGAAGGGGAAGCAGAATGATTTAAAGCTGAACAGTTTTTCGTGGCTATCGAAGGATACGGGCCTGTCTGATGAAACAAATGCTTGATTTGTCGGAGCTCGAAATAGATAAATTGTGTCTGACTTTTCGGAAAGGTCGAACGTAATTAGTGGCAACAAAATAAACTGTATGAATTTTACAGCGTGATCTTTGTGCGCTCGCTTTGTTAGGTATTTTATGAGCGTCCGATCATATCTTAAAACAGCCTTCATTTCATTGGTGGCCTGGTCGTATAGATCCATCAGTCTTGGTGTGAATTCTACTGCAAGGTCTCTCTTGCAGGGCGTTCTCCAAAATTGGGTAGCAATCATGTATTTAGCTATTTTCATGAAGTTTGGATCTGATATAAGCTCCGATATCAGGCCGACATCTTGAGAGTGCTCTTTAATTAAGTCGCGGTACTCTGTAAATTTCCCTTCCAATTGAGAGTAGAAATTTTCAATAGCTAATGTCTTTTCCTTGCCTAAGGCTATTGTGTGCAGGTCTAGCTCGTATAGAATTTGAGCCGGCGTACGCGACTTTATCGTGTGATAGTCTTTCTTGTAAGTGAATAATTTTCCATCGTCAGAGTAAAAGCCTTTCTGGTAAAACTCGGGGATAAAGTGATGCTTGGAAGAAGGGTTGTCCATAATGCGAAGCTGCCTCAATTTTGCGACTCGCGAAGCTCATCTGAGCTACCAGGCCTAAAAAAATCAAACGCCGTGGGCGATGAATTGTCTCCTTGCTGTGAAGTGGCTCCTGCATCTTTGCACGGGAGCTTTATCGTGAAGGTTCTTACTACCGTTTGGTAGTCTACCATGGGCTTTTTCACCCAAATGGCATCTTGCCCGCCTCATGATAGAGATGACGGTAACCGCTTACGTTTTTTCAAGGGTATCGATCATTTGGGGTTGTGCTGCCAAGCTGCCGAACGAGTTACTAGCGTCCACATACCTCAACGCGGATTTCATATCTCGCCATCCTACATAGCTCATTAGGCCTTTGATGTCCCAGCCGTTCGCCGATGCCCAGGTTGCAAAACCCCTGCGCATCGAGTGGCTGCTGTAGGTCGAGGCGGGGATGCCCGCAGCTTCCAGAATTCGTCGCAGTAGAGGGTTCATGCTACTGGCCCTGAAGCCTATATCAGAAAGGTTTCCCCAGCGATCAAGCTTGCGGAACACAGGCCCATCCGCAATGCCTGCAACGGTGATCCAGTTGATATAGGCCTCAACTGGGCAGAGCTGCTTCAGCGCCGGCGTATGGAAGGTGCTGCCATGATGTTCACGATCGGTCTTGGAATAGGGCAGGTAGAAGGTGATCCCGACGCCGGCTTCTGCCTGGGTCGTCTCGACTCGCAGCCGTGCCAGCTCATCGCTACGAAAGCCCCGCCAAAAACCAATAAGCAGTAATGCGGTATCGCGACGAAACCTCATCAGGCTGCGGTAATCACCTGCCTCAATTGCCAGGCCGGCTTGCTTATCCAACCAGTCGACCGCTTTGTGCAGATGTCGCAGTTGCAGGGGAGTTGCTTGCTTCTGCTGTGCAGGATGAACGACGCGAATACCTTTGAGCATCTGCCGAACCTGAGGCGACTTAGTTGGATCGGGGAAGCCCTGTGTGATGTGCCATTGAGCCAGAGCAGCAAGCCGCTGCCGCAACGTGCTGAGCGCGAGCGTCTCCGCATACTCCGCCAGATAACGAACGATCCCCTCGGATGTCGCCGGTAGAAAACCGCCCCACGTCGATTCGTAGTGCTCCACGGCTGCTCTGTAGCTTTTGCGCGTGTTGTCACGCGTGCCCGCTGTCAGATACCGCTGTGCCTTGTCCATCTGCTCAACCTGCCATTTGTACCTCGTTCAGAAGCCATTTTGAGGTATTTCGGTGACTAAGAGTACATAACTCTCCATTATTTACTCTTGGATTCTAGGTTGCTGGTGGTCATAAAACGAGCTAAGATGTCATGTATAAACGTGTTATGTAACACATTACGAAATCGTAGGAGAGACCATGGCCCGCGGCGGCATTAACAAGGCTCTAGTGCAGAAGGCGCGCGCTGCGCTGCTTGCCCGCGGGGTAAATCCGAGCATCGACGCAGTGCGCGTCGAACTTGGCAATACAGGGTCGAAAACCACTATTTCGCGGTATATGCAGGAGCTGGAGTCCACAGATGTGCGTCCCCAGTCTCATCCAGACCGTCTGAGTGACGAGCTATCTGCAATGGTCAGCCAGCTCCTAAAACGCGTGCTGGAGGAGGGCAATGTGGCCCTGGCGCAGGAGAGGCAGATTCATGAGCAGAGCATCGCCGCCAGAGATCAGCGTGTTAGCGAGTTGGAAGCTGAGCTCAAGAAAACCAGGCAGGTCGTAGCTAGCCGAGACGTGGCATTGGCGGCCCAGGCTGAAGAATTAAAAACGTCCCAGTCTTCACTCCAAGCGGAAATCACACGAAACGCTCGTATCAGTCAAAGCTGCGCCGATCTGGAGCTGCGGATACAAGAGAAGCATGAGCAGATACGGTCACTGGAGGAAAAGCACGCACATGCCCGTGATGCGATGGAGCATTACCGCTCTGCGATCAAGGAGCAGCGCGAACAGGATCAGCGCCGTCATGAAACCCAGCTACAGCAATTGCAGCATGAGACCCTGCAACTCCAGCAGACCCTGATGGTTCGCCAAGACGAGCTCACTCGGCTTAATCGTAACAATGAGCGTCTTCTTGGCGAGGCGCGCCAGCAAAGCAAGCTGGCGCTGCAAAGCCAAGATGCGATCAAGCAGCTGGAAGGGGATCTGGGGCTGGCGAATATGGCTACAGCCAGGGCTGAGGGTGCGAAGGAAATGCTCCAGGAGCAGTTCACGGCCGTGAGACGTAGCAACGAAATGCTGTCAACCGAGGTCACCGAGCTTCGAGCCAATGCTGTGATACTTGGCGAGGAATTGTCTGAGGCTAATAAGGCACTGGAGACTTACCGCAGTCAGCAGGCTAACGTGGCCACACGTCCCGAGCGACCTCAAGGTGAGTCGGGCAGAGAGGGTGATGATTCGGTTTGATTCTGCTGGCGCCTTAATCGCTCGGCGGCCGAGAAGACGTTGTCTGCTGGATCCGGACGCTCGCTCTCATAGCTATTGCGCGCCAGGGCTGCAAATGACTCCTCTACGGCCTTTTCTTTTGGATTTCGATCGAGAAAGGATTTCATAGCTCTCGCGCTCACAGGGATTAATAAACAGCTAATTACATCTTGGCCATCTGGGGTGGGTCACAAACTGTTTCGAAGAGGTAATCAAGTGTGCGCTGGGCAACCTCGCTTGCAAGCGGAGCTGCGGATCCGCGCAGCACCTGGCTCACCTCCCCAACGGCGAGGTCAGCACCATGGTGGCGGTGCTGATTATGCCTGGGGTCGATTATCCGGCAATGGATCACTATGAGCCATCCATACGGGGCTGATCATGAGGAAGCGAAAATACCTAGAGACTCACGTCGCCGCCGGTATTCACTCGCTAAGTTGAACTGGCTATAGAGCGAGTCCAGTGCAGCTTCACCTTGTACTTTCGTAGGCAGGCTAGTGATCCAACCGTGCAGACGATCGCCCGGAACGGGAGGCAAGTGCTCGTTAAACGCCCTGAAGGCCATAAGGTGCTGCATGCTCTCAAGGCTCATGTTGTTGAACCCTTTGACGTTGTCCAACGTAGCGCCCTGTAGCCTATCTCGAATTCGTTTCGGAGTGGCATGCTGAACCTGAAAGCTGAATTGCAGCTCCGAGAACAACCAAGGAGACAAGGTTCTGGCCTTGCCACCGAAACTCAAGGGAACAGATTTTTCCGATCGGACGAACACGAACATTTCGGCTTGTGCAATGGTGCGGTGAAGGGCTCCCGCCAGCATCATATGAACATCCGCATGGACGCGACTGACGTGTTCTTCCGTTGTTTCTTCATCCAACGGACGTGTCTGGGAGATGATTTTTCGCACCAATTGACCGTAGAAGCCCCAGACAGTCGAGTCTACGAAGACTTTCAGCCCGTGCTTTTCAAGCGCCAGCGCTAGATCGACAGCGTTACGCTGATCGGCGTGCGAGTGGGAGAGAAAAACGTCGTAGTGCGCTTCAGGGAAGATGGTAGAAGCCAGCGCCTCAGCGTCCAGAACGCTAGAGCTATTGTAGGTTCCCACGATGAAACCTGCGAGATCATCGATCCGCTTCTCAGCGTCGCGAAGATACAAGTGCGCATAGAAATCAAGGAAATAGCTGACCGGTTGGTACTGTTCGACTTCGAAACCTAGGTACATCAGAGAATCCCTATTCTGAAAACAGAGGCGCCATTCGGCGCCTCGCCGGTGTTACGCCTTGCCTGCCGCCTTCGCAGCAGTTTCGACCCACGTGCCTAGATTTTCACGCCCGTTATCTTTGTACCAAAGGTAATGAGTTATACCAGGAACACGCAGGCTGCAGCACGTCGTCGTCTTCCCGTTGAGATCGGAAATTTGGCTGATGTCGATGGTCAGGATGCCATTGCCACGCGCGATGCTCTGATCGATCTCGTACTTCACATACTTGCTCTCGTTCGTGGTTGCCCCGACGAGAACAACAGTAACGCTCGTGCCGTGAAGCTGATCATCAATCCATTTCTTGATAGCGGCCTCACCCTTACGTTCGACCTCCTCGAAGTCAGCCTTGTCGATGAAACCCACCTTTTGATCCGAGGCGATGACGTTGCTGTTACGCACGTTCATCGCGCGATGCACGTCCTCGTACTGAAAGCTGAAAAATACCTTTCTTGCCATGACGATCTTCCTTTAGATGAGTGGCAGCAGGTTTGGGATGACGACGTGCGCCTGCGTCAGGTTGGTACCTGCCGCGCCCAGTTCCTGCAGCAGTGGGGTGAATTTCTTGCCGTGTTCATACCTCGTCTCTTTATCGACTGCTATCACCTTTTCCTCTTGCGCTACCGGACATTGAGCTAGAGGTTCCGTACCCACGTGCCATTGCCTCTGGTATCAAAGAGCGCAAGGCTATAGCCGTGTTTGTCGAAATCAATTTTGTTGTAAAGGCTCAGGTACTCGTTGCCATGAAAGTGGCCCTGATTGTCCGAGGTAGGAATGATAGCGATGCGGTCATGGGCCTTTTTCCCGTCAGCGAAACCGATTTCCCAAGGGCACCATCTCGACGCCATGGAGTTCTGGGTCGCCAGGAAGAGAAACCAGTCAGCTCGAACGATTGCGACCTTGATGTTAAACGCGGTTTCACCGTCCGGGATCGCAGGCATCGTGTTGTCCTGCCAATCGATGTAAACGTCCCATCCCGCTTTCTTGAGCATTTCCTGTAGTCCCAAGGCAAGCTGTGCGTCCTGATGGCTGTGGCTCAGGAATG
The DNA here is from genome assembly GCF_056688935.1 of Pseudomonas arvensis. NCBI lineage: Bacteria > Pseudomonadati > Pseudomonadota > Gammaproteobacteria > Pseudomonadales > Pseudomonadaceae > Pseudomonas > Pseudomonas arvensis. Next base: position 2,892,895 of record NZ_CP162038.1, read on the forward strand.
CAGTAGGTTGCCCAGGACGCCGACTGGAGTAGGCTTGGGCAGAGCGACTAAAACTTGTATTGCGCAAATCTGACTGGCGAATCGGCATAAGGCTTCCCTTGCAATTGGCCAGCAAAATGCCATCTTTCTGAAGTTGCCTCAAGCATGCGTAGTGGCTAGGTCAGCACTTGAGTAGGCTGAAACATGCAACTAAGCACAGAGGAAAGCCATGTGCTTCGCGGGTTGGCGGCCAGACCACCAGTTGCGGTGATAATCGCCCTGCGACCAAAGTATTAGAACCCCATTATCCGCTAGCCTGGTGGGGGCACGAATGCATTCCCCGAACTGATGAACGTAGGCTACATTGCCTACCGTATATCTTTGTCATTTCAACAATCTACCGCCCTACGACCACCCATTCTGAAAGGACTCACATGTACCTGCGTAGGCTAGACGTCAGCGGTTTTAAGTGTTTCGGTGAACCGTTCACCATCGAATTCAACGACGGGTTAAACGTCCTAGTTGGCGAAAACGGCGCAGGGAAGACAGGCGTTATCAGCGCCGTAAGGCAGCTGTTCAACGACTCTGAGTCTGGCAAGCGGATGATCAGTGAGCGTGACTTCCATCGCGGTTTCGAGGCCGGTGCGGTTGCATCTGAGCAGATCCACATCCAGGCCACCTTTAGCGATCTGGACGCGATTGATGCGGTGGCGTTCGAGGATTGGTGTGGACACCATGACGAAGCAAAGCTGACGTTCGAAGCACGTAACCAGGAATCCAGGGGGCGTTTCAAGCATCACTCGTATGGTGGTCATGAATACACCAACCCATTACAAACCGAGACCCTCGATCTCATACACTGTATCTACCTGCCGCCGCTGCGTGACGCAGAAACCAAGCTGAGAGAGGGCAGACAGTCCAGATTGGCCCGGCTTCTCAAAGCCCTTTGTCGCAAGGATCTGGACGCTGCGCGCAAATCGCAAGAGCTTCACCCCTTGGAAAAGCGAGTAGGGGAGTTCAACCGTGAGCTTGCTGACAGCGACGAATTTACCATTAAGCTTGCCAACCAGCGCATCGGAGAAAGCCTGAAGGCTGCCCTCGGCCTGCACCTGTCCCAGGGTACGGTAATACAGTTCTCGGAGGTGAGCTTCTCGCGGATCGTGGAAGGATTGCGGCTGCTCTATTTCCCGGATCTCACTCAGGTGGATCCTGCGCAGTTCCGCTCGCTTGAGGAAAATAGCCTCGGTTACAATAACCTCCTGTACATCGCGTCGATTCTGGCAGAGCTGATTCTAGAAGAAGACGAGGGGCAGGGCGAAAAGACCTACCTGCGGCTGCTACTGATCGAGGAGCCAGAGGCGCACTTGCATCCGCAGCTCCAACTGCGTCTGCTTCGACATCTCAAAACCGTCGCGGAGGGACGCGGCATCCAGGTCATCATCACCACGCATTCGACTGTGATTTCGGCTGCCGTCTCCATCAATCACATACTCCACATTTCCAACGAGGGTAGACCTCTGGCAGTGTCGCTGCTGGGCTGTGGACTGCCCGATCCCAGCCGGCGTTTTGTCGATCGGTGGCTGGATGCAACCAAGTCGAATCTTCTGTTCTCCAAGGGCGCGATTCTGGTTGAGGGCATTGCCGAGGCGATTGTTGTGCCAGAGCTCGCACGCTTCGTTCTGCGTCAGTACGGCAACGGCAAGGACTCGCTGGACGATTACGGTGTCTCAGTAATTAACCTCGGCGGCATCTATTTTAAGCATTTCATGCAGCTCTTCTGTGACGTCACAGGTGAGCAGCCTGGCGAAAACGTGCCTATCAGGTGCGCCGGGTTAACAGACAATGATCCGCCCAAATCGATTGTGTCCATTGATGATGGCAAAGGTGGGAAAAGGGATGTGCCCTACCAGCCTCATGCTGACGATTACCAGCTCGGCGAGAATCCTGCGCTGGGGCTTCAAGCCGTCATCAACCAGTCCAAATTCGCTCGTCTGTTTGCTGGCAAATACAAAACGTTTGAGTACGACATTGCCCTGGAGGGCAACAACCTCCAATCAATGATGCCAGTTGCAGCCAACCTGTGGCCGGTACCGGACGGCCCTGTGGTCAGGAAGCTGAACAGTGACGCCGAGCTTGATTTCGAATCGATGAAGCCAGAAGCGAAGGCGCCGTACGCGCACGCGCTACTGGATAGGATTGACACGGATGAAATCGGCAAGGGGGTGTACGCGCAAGCCTTTGCCGACAAGCTTGAAACCCTCGAAGGCGAGTTCGTAGTTCCCGATTACATTCGCCAGGCTGTTCTCTGGGTTTGCGGCCTGCAGGAAAGGGCGGAGTAATGACTGTGATCGATGACGGGGGACAGTCCGCGGTTGCTGATGAGTTGAATTTTACGCGCGAGCAACTGGATTACCTTGATGCCCCTCTAGATCGACACGCGTACCTGAAGGCGTGTCCCGGAAGCGGTAAGACCGAGGTGGTTGCTGCCATGGTGTCCAAGGTCGTGAGCGAATGGTCTCACTTCCCCTCGGGTATCGCGGTGCTGACCTTTTCGAACAGTGCAACGGACGAGCTCAAGGCTAGGATACACAAGCATCTACGCGAGCCCATTGGCTACCCGCATAGCATTTCCACCTTTGATAGCTTTGTCTTCACCCGGCTCGTAGGGAAGATCGCACGAGACCTCACTGGCTACAAAGGGAAGGATGGGGATTACCGGATCCGTATACTTGAAAAATCAGCGAAAATTTTCCCCACGCGTAATCCCATCTGCGGTCGGCGAATCCCTGCGTGCCGGTACAACTATGATCTGGACTCAGCTCGGTTTGTTTTCTCAACCGGGGAGCGGTCGTTAGATCAGCAGCTCAACGACGCCATCATCGACGAAGCTACCCGGCAAGACCTCATAGCTACCAAGAGAAGGCTATGGGAGGCCGGCTTCGCTACCTACAGTGATATCGACATGCTCGCCCTGATGGCGCTGAGGGAAGCCAAGTACGACGCCTACTTCACCCGGGTGGCCCGCCGGTTCCCGCTGGTAATAGTGGATGAGTGCCAGGATCTCTCAGAGGAGCAGCTCAGGATCGTCGAAAAGCTCCATGATCGAGGGGTACATTTTCATTTTGTCGGGGATCTCAATCAGTCGATTTATGGCTTTCGGAGATCGAACCCGGAAAGGGTCGAAAAGCTGATGGCCAAGCTCGACTTCAAGCCGTACGAGTTGACGGCGAATTGGCGAAGCGGGCAGGCGATCGTTGACTTATGCAGCAACCTACTTGGGATCGGCCGAATCAAAGGCAACCCTAAGATAGCCTCAGTACCCCCGCAAATTCTCGAATACCAGCAATGTCCGTCGGAGCTGTTGCCCACCATTCGCGACCTAACCCGGGAGTACCAGAGAGTCGTGCTGGTTGCCCGGGGGCATACCACCCTACAGCGTTTACGCAGTGGCAATGCCTTCGAAGGTGTCGAGGTACTCGCAGTCGCGTTTATTAGTGCCAGCACCGGCTCACTCAAGGACATTAAGGAGAGCCTTCGGACGTTCGCCAAATGGCTGACCGGAAAGCTGGAGATGCAGGTAAGCCGGGCAGGGCCTTATTGCCCGGTCGCAATGGAGTCCAAGCTGGCGTGGCGGCAATTCATCTATGAATGCCTTAAGTTCATGGCTGCCAATCGAGCAGCAGACCCCACCATGACGTGGTCTGCCTGGGCACGGAATGCCAAGCTTGCGATGCGCCAGTTACCTGATCAGGCATTCGTACCCGCAGAGATTCGCGAGGATCTGGAAGGTCTACGTGAGCTGAACATAAGTGCCCGGGCCGGGGAGGGTAAAAACCAGGTATCTGTTCGCCTTATGAGTCACGACTGCCAGGAGTACCGCCAGGATAGCCTACGTTATGAGACCATACACCAGGTGAAAGGCGAAACTCACGATGTCACGGTTCTCGTTTCATCACAGCAGCCAGGTGTTCATCTATCCCATTGGCGTGACTGGTTACGCGATCGGAGTACGGAGGCCGCGCGGTTTGCCTACGTTGCCAGTTCGCGGCCACAGCACAGATTGTTCTGGGCTGTGAAACAACTAAAACCCAAGGAACGAGACGTGCTGACAAAACTGGGGTTTGAACTCCCGTAGCTGGAGCAACTGCCGCTTAGGAAGGAAGGGGGTCGCAAGCTTAGTCCAGACAATAGGAGGGGTACAAATGTGCTCTAGCGTCTCGAAGCAAGGGATCACACCAGACGGCATGATCCCTCCAGGCACCAATATGAGGTGGTAACAATGGCGGACGGTGAGCAGCAGCATGATACGAGTATGACTGATGATGATGTCCTGACTCCCTCCTTCTATCTCGCTCGACGCCCCAACGAGAATGGTTTCTCGGCCAACCTCTATCTCCAAATCTTCGAGCAGGTGGAAACAGGGTCATGGCGATCCCTGCCGGAGGATCAATGGCATCTGTTGGCCTCCATTGATCCTGGCTGGATCACCATGTACCCGATTTACACGAATCCGCATACTCAGCGCTACCGAAGCCCCAGGCACGGCAACGTACACTGCATCATCTATGAGGCCAGTCATGCTCATAATGTCCCAGATAATATTGATGATGCCCTACTTCATATCGATCTTAACCTCCCTGGCAAGCTGTTCAACTCATGTGATGAAGGCTTAGGACTAGTAAAGCAACTAGCTCCATTGTGGCGGGGCTTGAGGTTGATTCCCCGCGCCCACACCCTTGTTATTTGCAGTGATGGGGACACATCTGAGGAAGGGGGGGCCGTATTTGTGCGGGAGACCGAGGTCGATCAGTGCCGAAGGGCGTGCATGAGGATCTCCAGGGCCAAGCGCAGAAGTGAAACCTCGGCTCAGCTGCACTGGGTCATGCAGGAGGTCTTCGCTGGCCTTGTCCCTAATCTGATCTTCACCGGCCAGCGTATCGAATCACCGAGCAAAGGAGCCGGGGCGGTTAAAAGCGCTGTGACGTACGCTGCAAGGCAGGAGCGTCGTAGCCAGCTCAACCAGGTCAAGAACAGCGTAGGATTGCTGGCGCAAGAGGCGCCTCGGGAGCTGTATGAGCTGCATGCCGAGATTGAGCGGGTAACCCTGGCCAAGATGATCGAGCGGTATCAGCAAATGCTTGGGCAAGAATTGCCAGAGAGCCACTGGCAGCGTTTCTTCGAAGACAACATGTTCATCCTGAGTATGGTGTTCGCACGCCCTGTTTCGCTTTTGCACACGCAATTTCATGCCCGCGGATCCATGATTCACGGTGCTGGCGCTCACATTGGTGACCTGCTATTAGCGCAAGGCCGTGAACTGGCGATTGTGGAAATCAAAAAGCCGTCAACGCCGCTCATGCAAAGCAGGCCATACCGCAACCAGGACGTTTACGGGCCGCATCTGCAGCTCAGCGGCGCTATCACCCAAGTGCTGCACCAACAGGGCCTCATGCGCTCGAATTGGCTCTCACACCTTCAAGATAGGGCCATGCGCGATCTGCATCCAAACACCGCCAGGTGCGTCGTGATTGCTGGCACCAAACCCACTGAGGAAAGTCGCCGTCACAGCTTTGAGCTGTTCCGCAATGCTTGTAAGGATGTGGAAGTGGTGACATTCGATGAGCTGCTGGGCAAGCTGCAACTGCTCGCTGAGCACCTTGTACCTGCGGGGCCCAAACCAGTCCCAGATGTGTTTTGAACGGGAGCAGGGCTGAGTGCTAACGCCCGGCCCGGGGGCTCAACGCGACGCAGTCCTTTGTACGAACTCATCCATATAGGATCGAACTGAAGGGCGAATCGATGCGCAGGCGTGTGACGAAATTGACGGCGGAAGGGACTTCAGACTAACAATGCAAACCTGCGTCGCTGCGCTCCGACTGCCTGTCCGAATGAGCGTGGAACGAGTGTCCGGATGACGTGGAATCCGCAGTTTATCTGGCAGGTATCTACAGCTCCCCCCAGGTTGGTGCTCTCGCTGACAAATACGGCCGCCGCCCCACTTTCGTCGTCTCGATTCTCGTCATGGCAGAAGGGCTACTGCTGACCATGGCGCCGCCAGTCGCGATCATTCTGCCTGGAATGGTGCTGTCACGTTTGGGTTCTTCGGCTCCCACTCGGTTGCGAGCAGTTGGATTGGACGTCGGACGGTACGCGCGAATGGTCAGGCCTCATCCCTCTACTTCTTCTCTTACTACGCCGGATCCAGCGTAGTCGGCACCCTGGGCGGTTTTGCTTACCACGCGGGTGGATGGAATGGGGTAGTCCTGTACATAGGGGGGTTCCTATTGCTCGCCATGCTTGTGGCCATGAAGCTCCGGAAGTTGCCGGCCACTTCAACTGATTTGAGCTAGACCGTTTCCATGGTCGGGGCGTACCAGTCCTTCCAATTCAACTTATGACTACCTAGCCACCTGGGATGGTTCGATGAAGGAATAGACTGAACTGGTTAGGAGTACTTATGTACCCCATCGCCAGCACTGGCTGATAATGATCCAGGTTCCCCAAATCCGAGGAAGGCGATATTATTACGCCATCAAACAAGGACGCGACGAGGATTTATCCTCTCGAAAGCAGGGCACGACTGGAGCCTCAGCATGGATCAGCGGAACCACCAATTTTCGATACAGCTAACCAATGGGTTCATCCTGAGTGAGATGCTAGGGGTGGCTTCGTTGCGCCTGAAATTTTATGAGAAAAATTTCTTCTGAACCTCTTAGGAACATCGCATGAGTGAGCGTCAACAGGAATACGCCTTTCACCCCGCTGATTTAGTCGAATATGTGAAGGATAAGCCTATCGGTGCAGCACGCGCTGCATTGACCATGGTGCTGGAGGAAACCGATGTTTATCCAGACGTTATAATCGGTGAACTCTCAGACAACATGGAGTTTAATCAGCGCCTCCTGAAGCAACTTTCTGACGCCTTAAGGAATAACCCAAAAAAGGTTGTCAGCGGTATGTCGAATCGTATAAAGGGTGTTCAATTTGAACGCGAACTCGGATTATGAATTTCCTTACCTATTTCGTGGGTTCTAGATTATTTGCGGAGGAATGTAGCCAATGTCTATAGGTGAAAACTCCATCGAGCTTCCACCGGAACCGGAGTTCATGCTAACAGCTCTCGACGCTCAGAAGGGAGAACCAATTCAACCCTTAGATCGTCTACTGATTATGTCAGCAGACGAGTGGGAGGTTTTTACCTTAGAGCTGGTCTATCACCTAGGTAAAGACTATGAGGTTGTTACACGCTGCGCTGGCGCGGGGGACAAAGGCCGTGACATCATCGGTCGATTTTCGACTGGCTGGGATAACTACCAGTGCAAGCATTATGGCGACAAACTAAACGTCGCCGATGTTGTGGCTGAACTTGGCAAGTTGGTATATTACAGCTGGAAAGGCGATTACATGCTTCCACGTGAGTATCGCTTCGTAACGCCGAAGGGGTGCAGCTCTGACTGCATTGACATGTTTGCCAACAAATCTCGCATCAAAATAGAGCTCATCAGTCGATGGGATAAAGCCTGCCGAGACAAAATTACCAAGACTCAGTCAATCCCTCTAGAGGGGGAGCTGCTGGATTACATCAACGGAATTGACTTCTCGTTTGTTGATGAAATGTCCTCACTTGACCTCGTGGAGAGGCACTCCAAAACACCTTATCACTCGATGCGCTTTGGTACTTACCATTTAAAGCGCCCTCTGGTTAAAAAGTCCGCCCCGGAAGCGGTCGGCGACAATGAAAGAGTCTACATTGAAGCTCTTTTACACGCATTTTCTGATGTGACGGGCACCAAATACACACTAGCAAACATTAAGGGGGTTGAATACAAAGAAGACCTAGATCGAGCAAGAATAAACTTTTTCAGCGCTGAGTCTCTGCAAATATTCTCGCGCGACGCATTTCCTACCGGGTGCTATGAAGATCTCAAAGATGAATGCTACGAAGGCATTCACAGTGTTATCCGTCAAAAGCACGATCACGGTTATGATAGGTTCCTCGCTGTGAGTTCACAGGCCGCCAGTCTTCCCTACAGCGCTCATCCATTGTTCCACTACATTCAGGCTTCCGACCGAAAAGGCCTGTGTCACCAGCTAGTGAATGATCAGAAGTTTAAGTGGATCAAGAGATAGATTATGAATTCAAAGGATTTGTTTAATAGTCCCGTAGAAAATGGTGCAAGGATCGTTATTCTGCTTGCTGGACTTAATCGCGAGATCGATTTAGACGAACTTATATTTCTGGATTACGCGGCGATTTATAGCGATGACTTCCAGGGCGGCCCAAGCTTGCACCCAATGCTCATGAATCGTCTTGCCGAGCTTGTCCGCAGGCGCGAGGTGTTTCCCGGCGCTATGAAGCTTTTCACGTCAAAAGGGATGATCACCTCCAATGTGAATGAGCAGGGGGTTCGCTATCGTATTACACCAGCGGGACGCGATTTCGCCGAAATGCTATCTACTGATTACCATACAGATTTTCGGCGGCGTGTGTCATGGGTAAGTAACAACATCGACTATCTCACCACCCAACGCCGCACCATCTACAAAGTTGACAGGGCAATCTAATGTTTATTGAGAGTGTTGTCGTTAGCGGCCCTGATCTTCCAGACGCTGCAGTTTACTTTACCAAGGGCGCCAACGTTGTACAGGGCGGTTCTGACACCGGAAAGTCCTACATCGTTCAATGTATTAAGTTTGCGCTCGGGTCGTCGAAGCCCCCAAAACCGATAGAGGTCTCAAAAGGCTACACCACCGTTAGGGTGAAATTCGAGAACGACGACGCAAGCACGTTCACCATCGAAAGACCGCTTGCAGAAAACTCTAAGGCAACACTGATTGACGAACAGGGCAGTGTTTCAGTCCTGGGCACCAAGCACAGTGCCAATAACAAATCGACGCTCTCTAGCCATTTCCTGGACAAGCTAGGACTGGATGGGAAGCTGTTGCTTCTGGGCTCTGAATCGCTGAGAAGCGGCGCTTTCTCTCTTCGTGACCTTGAGAAAGTTTTCCTGATTGATGAGTCGAGGATTGTCGCCGAATACTCTCCACTGGGTACTGGCCAGGTCATGGAAAAGACCAAAGAAAATTCGATTTTGAAGCTGCTGCTAACAGGTCGGGATGATTCAGCAGTTAAGTCAGCCAAAAAAGACTTGGAGTCAAAAGGGGCCCTGAAGCACAAGGTCACGGCTGTCGAAGAAATCATCAGCAAGTTTTACCCAGGCGAGGATGCCTCCCAACTTCTTCAGCTCCAGAAGTTGAATTCGTTTAACCATCAGGTCGCCGGCCGATTGGAGCAGGCAGAGGCAGACCTGAAAAGCGCGTTCCAGTCAAGTAAAGGCCTGTTCCAACAAAAGGCCCTCCATACCTCAGAACTGGAGCTCGTCGACGTTAAGATAGCTGAAGACAAAGCCCTTCTTGGTCGATTCGACATGCTTGGCAAAAAGTATGAATCTGACCGCCAACGCCTTCTCGGAATCGAACAGGCAGCGGTTCTTCTGGATGCATCCGACTCAATGCTTTGCCCAACCTGTGGCAATCACTTCGACTCTGAGTCTTGCACGGCCAATGTTGAAGACATCAAGAAGGGCGTTACCTTTGAGCTGAACCGTATTTCCCAGAACATCCAGGAGCTTGGGGAAGCCCAAGGCGCCTTATCAGCCGCCATAGAGAAAAATACTTCCAGTGCGCTGGCGATCAAGGCAGCCATTGCAGTGTTGGAGAAGCAGATCGCCGCAGAGCTTGAAGAGTCGGTGCAGGCAGTCAGCGACCTTAAAGAGCTCTCATCGAGTATCAGATTCGACCTATCCACCATCGATCAACGAGTCGCTGATAAAGCCAAGCTCAGCGACGAACTGAAACGGCTAGGGGCTTTACTGCTCGAAGAGCAAGCAGGCTACACAGCAGAAAGCTTTGAAGAGGCTGTGACACCTTTGGTGGCGGAAATTCAGTCTATCTTGGAGCGCTGGGGTTTCCCTGGCTACCTCCCAGTCGACTTCGATTTCAAGGCAAGAGACATCACTATCGGTGGCAGCGCCCGTGGTAATTTCGGGAAGGGCTATCGCGCCGTCGCCTTCTCTGCATTCGTGCTGGGCTTGATGAACCTGCTAAAGCTTTCAGGACGCCATCCTGGTTTCGTCGTGTTGGACTCGCCGCTGACTACCTACAAGGAAGGGGATGACCAGCCTGAAGATGAGGCCGATGCCATCACCGGCGACCTGATTTATGGATTCTATCGAGACATTGCAGATAGCTTTAGGGACTCGCAGATCATCATCTTCGAGAACAAAGAGCCGGATCCGTCTGTGATCCCGATGCTCAATTACCAGCATTTCACGAAAAATCGGAACAACGGTCGATATGGTTTCTTCACATTGAGGGACTAAGCACCTTGCTCCCGTAGTGATTGATCACCACGATGCGACGTGGTGGTTGATCCAGGGGCCGAGCAGGCAGACGTCAAGCGGCGCCACCTCTGCCGTCTTCGCGAAATAAGCACAGGGTGGTGTCTTCATGTAGGGGGAATACCTGGATTCCCCATTAAACAGCGTCCTTTCCTTCGCTTTTCAGCCACAGGGTGATCCTTAGCGATCAGCCGTGACGTTTGAAGCGGGGAGGGAAGCCGCAGAATACCGTCCCACTGTATTCTTGAGTACCCAGCTTGCAGTGCCCGCTGACCCTTGTTCGCAAACTTCCTTCCTGGATCATCACTCCCTCAACCTACTGCTGCCGCGAATCCTTGAACTGCGACCAAGTGACGTCATAGCGCGTGTGGTAGCCGTGAGAGCGCAATCTACTGAAGGTTTCGGAGTAGGGCGTGAAGTAGTACACCAGCTCCTGGTGATGAGCTTGGTGAACACCGATCCGATAGCCGATATAGGAGCCAGGTACCAATGTACCTTGGTGCGAGTCCAGCTTAGAAATTCTCCTTCTCGTCAGGTCGCTCAAGGAGACCGCATGTATAAGAACGTGAGTTTTACGGCTCGCGAGCTATTCGATTGAGCCTGGTCTACACCGGTTCTGAGGCTGGCGCGGGAGATTGGTGTTTCAGATGTCGCGCTGAGCAAGGCATGCAGGAAGGCTGGCATTTCACTGCCGGCTCGTGGACATTGGGCCAAGCCCGCCGAGAACCGCCCCAGCAAGCCCGCTCCGCCGAACTCTACCGAGCTGATTACGCTTCGCGTATTGGACAGGACGATGCTACCTCCAGCGCCGCCCAAACCACCCAGCACTCCCAAGCTAGAGAAACTCAGTGTGCCGGACAAGTTAATAGACCCCCACCCGCTGGTGCGTAAATGGCTCCAGGCGGTCAGGGCTGCGAAGGATGTTGAAGGACGGGTGGAGCTACGGCGCGAGCGGGTGTTGTATACCCGTATTTCGCGTGACATGGTCGATCGCGCTGCATTGCTTCTGGACGCCTTGATAAAAGACAGCTCAAAACGCGGATGCATTTGGGCGGTGGATGATCACAACCGAACCACGGTAACGTTCGACGGGGAGATGGTTTACGTGACCCTGCGAGAGCGTATTGCAAAAGCAGTGAAACCTCCGCCACCCCCAGAGCCCCAGCCCAAGCGGCGCCGGATGCGTGAGCCGGTGATGTGGTTGGGGCGACGGGAAATCTACGTCTATAGCTCGACTGGAGAATTGACGCTGATTGCTCAAGAAAAGCCAGACGTAGGGTCGCAGAGGAGCTGGACAGACAGTAAGACGGGCCACCTGGAAGACAAACTTCATCAGTTCTGCACAGGTCTCGCCAAAGTAATAGAGCGGATGAGGGCGTATCGGGCGAGCATGGAGGAGTGGCGCCGTCAGCGTGAGAGTGAAGAAGCCATTCGACGCCAAGCCATCATGAAAGCAGAGCACCAGCGAGCGCTGCAGCTGCGTTTAGTGGAGAACATGGAGAAGTGGGAGCAAGCGGTACGCCTGAGAAGGTTCATTGATGCCGTAGCAGCTGGCATTGGCGAGGTCAGCGAGGAGGAGGGGCGTCATGTGAAGGCGTGGGTGGAGTGGGCGAGGGAGCACGTCGATGTACTCGACCCTCTGGGCAAAGACGCCACCACCTCGCTTGACTGAGCAACCCAGAGGGCCGCTGCTCTTTTGAAAGAGCGCTCATAGGTGGCGCCCTCAGGCGGCCGAGCTTGCTCCGCGCCTGGTTAGGATGATTGTCGGAATGGCAAGTCAGATTGACTGTAAACCACTTTTTCACACTGTAAACCAAGCTGGTTAACAGTATAGAAAGCAGGTTTACAGGTCTACGATTGGCTTCGGTTCACGGGTGGCTTGGCTGGCCGGCTAGCATCGCCTATCTGCGAAAGAGCTCCAGTACCGACTCATCGCAATCCGCAGCATCTGGTCGCAAAGCAGTCGACGACAATCAATGCTAGGCACAACCTCATGCCACGAGCTGAGATACAGCCAGAAAGAAGCGATCTTGCACGGCTCGTGCCGGCGAAGGGCAAACACCGATGTTCAAAATCAGGTCGGCGCTGCTACAACACCCGCTAGCGCAGCCTCAGCCGGTCTCCCATGGCCGACTACGCGACGCCCAACAGCTTTTCCAGCTGCGCATGTTCCCAGGTGCTCAGCAGCTCTACAGGATCAGTGCTGTACGACTGCATCGAGTCGAAAACGTAGGCTCGCCCCTCTGGGCTGTAACAGCTGTCGCAATAGTCAAGCGTGTCGCAGTCGTTATAGAACGTGAGCACCCAGCCATCGGCCTCGACTGTCATCAAACCGCAGTAGATTTCAGCCCACGACTGCTGACCTAGTCGTCTCATGCTACGAACCCCGAGAGCGATGTCCCGCAGGATCTGATAAGCCTCGCGGGCTGTCAGTGGTTTTGCTTCCAAAAGAGCGGTACCTGTATCTGGGTGTTGTCGGTCTATCCGTGTCCGACCTGGGCTGACCGAATGGTAAATGAAACCTTGCGTGTTGAGCGTGTTGCGCGGACATCAATTTGGTAGCCTTCGGCCCTTTGGAGCCTACTCATGACAGCCAATGCCCAGTCCAAGCTCAACGCCCGGTACGGCGCCCCTGACATTCCGCCGGTAACGCAATGGAATGAGGTCATTGAGCAACTGCTGGATCACCGGAGCGTCCGGGCATTCACTGATCAACCTCTGCCCGAAGGCACGATCGAGACACTGGTCGCAGCCGCCCAGTCCGCATCGACATCTTCCAATCTCCAGGTCTGGAGTGTCGTCGCCGTTCAAGATGTCGATCGTAAGAAGCGACTGTCAGACCTGGCCGGCAATCAGGCCTATATCCATCAAGCCCCACTGTTCCTAGTATGGCTTGCAGACCTGTCTCGGGTCTCGCGCATCGCGGAGCAGGCAGGGGTAGAGCTGGAGGCGCTGCCGTACCTGGAAAGCTTGCTGCTCGGCACGATCGACGCAGCTTTGGCAGCTCAGAACGCTGTGGTTGCTCTGGAGTCGTTGGGGCTTGGCAGCGTATACATCGGCGGCATCCGTAATGACATCGAAGGTGTCGCCAAAGAGTTGGGGCTGCCGCCACAGGTCTATCCCGTCTTCGGCCTGTGCGTCGGCTATCCATCACCTGACCGTCCTGCAAAGGTAAAGCCGCGGCTGCCGCAGCAAGCCGTACTGCATCATGAAACCTATGCGATCGCCGGCGAGGAGGGCGTCCTCTCGGAATACGATGCGCGCCTGGGTGCGTTCTATCAGCGTGAAGGCATGAAGGCCTCGGGCTGGTCGGAACAAGTGGTCAGCAGACTGCGGAATGTTTCGAGTCTGCATAGGCGTGAGGAGCTTCTGGGTGAGCTGGCGCGGATGGGCTTTGGGCTGCGGTAAAGCTCATTGTAGGCTTGCTGAACCCTTCAGCTGGTGTGCCGCTCGCTAGGTTTTCTGGTGTGGCCGCGAGCGGCTCAAGACGGTTCTTCATCGTATGGGCGCCGGTCTCAGGTTTTGAGGTCGTCCGGGTAGTCTTCAACTGGTAAATGGCCAACCGGGCCGTCAGGCTTATGCTGCGATTCCTCAAAGTGCATTGCCAGGCACAGATAGATCAGCGCAGCCCTGGACAGCTTCAGCATCAACAGGCTCTTCGCGGCGAGGTCATCCCTGTCGAGCACAAATGCCAAGTGATCAGTCCAGAGTTCTGAGGACTCGCCAATCCAATGGCAAGAATCCACGATTTTGGCGTACTTGTGCTCAAGGTGGTTTCTCAATTCATCAAGCGCCTGAGCATCAGGTCGAGCTACATCCTTCAGCTCCTTGGAGTAGATGTCTTGGGATACCCAATAGAGCGCGCGAAGCGGAAGATTCCGGGTGAACATGAATTCATCACGCACAACCCGCGGCTGGAGTAGACGACCATTTTTGTCCGATTTGAACCATACAGTCCGAAAGCCTACCGCCTTTTCGGGTATGCCCAGCTTCCAATAGGCATTGATAAAGTAGGCAACCTTATCCAGCAACGAATAGGCGCTGCGATAGGCAGTCTTGATCTGCTCCAGACCCATGCCATAGAGCGCGTAGTCGCAATTGAAGGCAAGTGCCATGCCCCTGTCTGCTACATGACCGGGTTTGGCGTGTTCTCCTAGGTAAAGACAATGACGGGCGAACCCGTACTCCTGCTTCAGCTGGTTGTAAAAGCCTAGGTACGTGATTCCAGCGTCGGCGTCATGATCGGGTAACGTCAGTACGTCTTGAGCGGCGGCGGGAAACGCTCCCAGGTCGTTCATGGGATTGAGGAATAACTCTTCCTCAAGGCACCATCGCCGGTAATGCCGCTCCTCCTTCGAGGAACCGAGGCTGTGCTCTAACAGCTCTGCATCATCATCGTCGTCGACGGATTCGGCTAGCCTGGCGTGATGCCATTTGAAAAACTCTATCGCTTCAGGATAGGTAGCGCCATCACGGCCCACTCCACCCGCGATGGCTAACCCCAGATTGCGCCGTGCATGTACAAGGAGCCAATACGTATGACCAGGGTCGTATAGCGCCTTGCCATATTGAGCCAAGCCAAGGCCAAGGTTGCCCAGGGCCATACCCAGGATCGGATTATCCTCCAAGGCCTTGCGCCATTCCCCAAGCGCCTCGATCCATCGTCCACACACCTTGAGCGCATTGCCTAAGTTGCAGTGGATTCTGGAGCGAAGGATTGGTGACAGCTCTTTAAAACCTGTGTGCTGTATAGATGCGCGCAAGAAATAAAGCTGTTTGAGCAGAGCAGGGTGGTCAAGGGTATCGTCCTCCCATGACTGCACCTCCAGCTTCCTCAGCGCGGCCCATGCATTGGAACATGAGTAGAAAACGAGGCATCCGTTCTCCGGCTCCATGCGCGAAGCCACTAATTCCACTAGCTCCGTCGCACGCCGCAAGATACCTTCATCGGCGCCGTCATCTGCAGCATCGATCAATGAGTCATAGAAGCGTAGAAGACGAGGAGAGTCGCCTGGGTTGCGAAGCTGTTCATTCAATGCCTTCAGAAGGTGAGAGCGGTCGTCTGCATGGGGTTCATAACCCTGCTCAGCAAAACGACGGGCGAAATCGTCCATGGGTAATCACCGCGATGAGAAGCTGACTATCTTAGCTGCCTTGAAAACATTCAGCGCCTACAACCGCGTAGTCAAAAGGTTGCCATGTCAGCATTAATTGGATGGCTCATGCACGAGCATCGCTCATCGAGCAGGACGACCCGCAACATTGATCCTGAGGCGCTCACTGCTTCCACAGTTACCAGCCCCGTTGAGCACCGATCGGCGGGCTAAGATCATTCAACGTGTGAAAAATTAAGAGGCGCAACTATGGCAGTAGTGTTCTTTCTACCCTGGGTGGCTGCTGCCGAAGAGCTGGGGATCGCAGATATGCGCCTGATCCCGTACGAAAGGGGCCGTTTGCCTGGTGAGGTCTTGGGCATCCCGCAAATAGCTTTCGACGGTGTCCTTGGCAATTACGGCGACCGGGGATTCGGATCTCACCCCTCTCAACCGATACATCAGGCGGCACTCATCATCTGGGATGATGACACACCTGGACTGGAGGTTTCAGACGCTCAGATCCAACAGCGATTGCTAGAGAGCTCCTACCTCGCATTCTCTGCCATGGCAGCCCGCTCGCTATGTTCAATGTTCGGGTACTACAACGCCGACACTCTCCAAGTCGTGGCGCAGCGGTTCGATGTCGCCTCACCGGGTCATTCCTGTATGACCACGCGCCGGCGTGACGGTGGAACACAAAACATGTTGGCGGGGAGTGGGGGGCTCAAGTTCATTCGGCCTTACCACGTCGACAATCGCACGCAGATCTCGCTCGACACGCCACTGCTCGAAGCATTACTCAAGCTACCTAATGGGGAGCTTAAGGAACGCATCGACGAGGCGGTGGTTTCCTTCCTCAGAGCAAACACCGATGCCACATCCATGGATGAGCGATCTGAGCTGATCCTGATGAGGATTGCCATAGACACGTTACTCAACGTCCCACATGACAAAGCCGCCTTCCGCAGGGCTATTAACGAACACTTCGATGAGCTACCGAACCCGCCCATTTGGCATAAAGGGAGCCTAGACGAATCGCGGTGGCGCGAGCACTGGGACAAACACGTCAATCGCCCAGTCGACGCTTGGGTTCACGATTTCTGTGCCGCTCGTAACGCCGCAGCTCATGGCCCCGCAAATGGTGAAAAAGGGAGTATCTGGCCCCGCCATAATCACCTCATTTTTTCCGCCTGGTTGCTGCCCCTAATCGTCAAGAAGCTGCTCGCTCAAGCGGGGATTTATAAACTCAGCGCCGAGAACAAGGTCGCCCGGGCGGGATTTGAGGTTTTTCTGGCCCACGACCTGCTGGCTGTCACCGAGGAGGAGGGTACAAACGTTTGGTGGCAAATAGCGGAGTCTGAGCTTTTTCAGCCTCTGCTTGCTGAGCAATTGCAGCAGGCGCTGAGTGAGACGTCTGGAGAGTGAGCGAGCCTTATGGCTCTAGGCCCTAAGCTCCCGCAGTGGTCGTGTGTGGCTAGCCGCTGAGCATCGGGTACACTATTCGGAATGTGCGTCCGCATCCCAGCACGCTCAAATTTCCAAAGGAGTAGGAGATGGGCATTTTCAGCTGGCTGTTCAACAGGCCCAAGGCCGTCAAATCCAATACCGCAGCAAAGCACCAGCCCGCTCAGGCTCAATCCCAGGTCGCTCAGCCAGATCTCCAAGCTATCCCTCAGATCCAACGTGACAAGCATTTCCTCAGAGTCGATTCGCTCAGTTTCTCAGGCGTCTATCAACTGTCTAAGTCCAAGAAGTGGGCGATCGCCTGGAGAGACTCCGATCCGTCAGCGGGTCGGGGAGGTCACAGAGAATCCGGTTTAGGGGCCTACGTGCTTGCAGATGCGAGCAGCGGTACCGTTGCCTGTCATGGGAGTATGCCTAGGCCAAACAATGGCCACGTGTGTGACACCGGCGTGTTTTGCCTGGAAGATTGGCATTTTGGTAGCACCCTGTCTGGGACGTTCAGCGTTTTCGATCCCAGCGGTTCTGTGATCTTAGCTAAAGAGCTGACGGCAAATATTTTCACCAGTGGTATTTCCAGGCACGGGAAATACGCATTCTTCGCAACCGCCAACAGCCCAACCGATCATGGCAACAAGGTGTTCTTGTTTGACCTGGTCAATCGGATCGAAATGTACAGCGTCACGCCTAAGGCCGGATGGCCTGACAGCTACGAAGTGGACGAGGGTACCGGGGAACTCATGGCGCTGTTCAAGGACATAGGGAGCTTCCGGTACAACGTTCATGGCGAATTCATGGATGCTGATCAGCTTGGCGATGCCAACCTCAATTCCTCCTATTACGACCGCATCATCCTCGCCGCGGAAAAGATCTTGGGGGAGGTCGACCTGACAGACGAGCGCATCCAGGAAGTCCTGACCGCGGTGCAGCATGCCCGCTCGCTCGGCGCCGATGAAAACCCTGCCTGGAAACCCACAGCGCTCAAAATCCAGGGGCTTGCCCACGAGCTCCTGGGCCAGAACCCCGAAGCAGTCCAGGTCTATGAGGAAGCGCTGACTTTGAATCCAAAAATTGGCGTTAAGCGCAGGTTGGCTTCGGTGAGTAAGCGGATCAAGACTTAATAGCAAGGGCCGCGCCCCATTGTTACACCCATTTTCACACCGGAATGACGATCGCTTGGCGCAGCGCAGTGCTCCTGTGACATCAAGATGTACCGCGACGCTGCCTTAACGTCCTGATGGTTCATGGCTATGTGGTCAGGAATGACACTGTTCGGAAAACAATTCTTCTAAATGCAACCGACTAGGCTAACCCAATCTTACCTTGGAAACCGGGCTAGACTGAATTCGCTACTTCCAGGATCCGCCGATCCTACTATCGTAACTATTATCCTCCACGATTTGAGTAAGGCTAGATAACATTGAGCATTTCCCACGCCAAGTTTCTTGATGAAAAACAAGCTAAAGATTCCGCCATTCAGGCTCTATTCGGCGCGAGCCTGGTAGTTATCATTATGTTTGTCATCGCGACTTCATATACTAGCGGCGATGATCCTGAGCCCGAAAAATTTGCCATATTTATGTGTGGTGCCTTGCTTGGCTCAATTTATGTGTTCTTGGGTTTGGTGGAAGTCACCTTGATGCATCGCATCATGAATCTAAAATCAAGCTTGTTGTTGTGGGCCTTCTTTGTGGCATGCCTAGGCTACGTCGCTAGGACAAAGGCATCAGTGGACATCAACACCATATTTCACATGGAAGCCAACGCTTTTCCGATGACCTTGATAGCAGCCACCTTGTTGCACATGATCAACTCCCTGTTTTGGTTTTTCTTTATCTCAGGAGTGGTGTGCTTTCTCCTGGCTGGTTGTTCGTCCATGGAAGGACTTCATCTTGATAAAAGGGCTATGCTCATAGCCTGCCAAGTCGTGACAGGGCTGGCATTTATGATCATTGCTTGGTTTTCGCATTACAAGATTGACAAAGAGGGTGTGAGACATCAAATAATTTACAGAGTCGCTCACTCCGTAGATTTCAATGCACACTCTCCCTGTGCAAATATAGACAGTTCCAAGACAGACATGGTGTTTTTGGATGCCGACAAGCGCTTGGCTCTAATTGCCCCGATCCTAGACGAGTTTGCAGGTTTCGAGTGGAGAATAGTGCCTTACCTGCGCTCGGTTCCTATTCCAGAAAACTTCCAGACAGTCGTATGTGAATATTCCGTCTCAAGCGAAAACGCGACAGCGCCTTGGGACATCGAACGGCATCAGTAGAGTATGTTTTGGTTTGAGCATGGTCGGTCACTGCATTCGCGGCCGGCCAAATCCTGGAGTTTCAGCTCGCTGCAAGCCGGTGGAGCCCCATTCGTGCTTCGCTCGCTTTTCATCAGACGTTCTCGTTGTACCGCTATTGAGGAAATATTGGAGTAGGGCGCACCTGCCTGGCAGCCAGCGTTAACCGACCTCGTAGGCTACTAAGCTTAGTGTCAAAAACTGACAACCAAGTACTCCGTTACTCACCACATGACCTTATCCAACCCTGCAGAACCGTTCCCGGCTGAAGCGTCAATATGGAACGGCTTTTTTGGGTGAAACTCAGCAACAACTGAGGTCTACGGCAATAACCCCGGGAGCAGATCATGCACCACGCTCTCCAGTTTTCTGTTCGCCCGAGCCCAATGCAGGCACTTCACTTCCGGCCTCTGCCTGGGTAGCAGTCAACATGGACGGGGCTGCTACTGACCAGAATGGCACTGCGAAGGAGTAAGTGATCTCCGCCCTCAGCGTCACCAGCTTGCAGGGACGCTCGGCTCGCTGTTCAGCCGATTGTAAACTTTGCTCAATGGCCCGACGAGCTGCGGGGCTGATTCTATATCCGTGGAATTTTAGGAAGACATGCTCAAGGGCCAACTGGCAGAAGCCATCTGGGCAGTGAGGGTGCCTGAACAACGGCTCAAAGCAGAACTCCATCAATTGGAGCATCACACCTAGGTTGCAGCGTTTTTGCATGTACATCCCGCACACAAAATCTATGAGTACGGGTACAGCAGTGTCGAATGCAAGGTGCTCTTCAGCCAAGTAGCTACGCAGGCGGTTGATGCCAAAATTCGCAAACGTCTCACCCTGATTCATCATGACGATGAGATCCACCGCCCGAACCGAAACAAAGCTACGCCTGGCCATGACGAGTCGAATTACGGCTCGGGAATACTCCTCCTGCGATAACCCATCTGCCCGTTGGGCTTCCCTCAGCAACACTTGAGTGGACGCGCCAACGATCCCCAGCATGCCGGCAAGATCGCGTAACCGCGCATCAATCGACAAAAGACCTGCACCATACTCTTGGCAAGCGAGCAGGACTGCATGGTCTTCATCGCTCAGGATGCCCTCAAGCATCTGCAGTTGCTCGCAAGCCTCGGGCGGCCCGTATGCCGGCACCACCTGACAGAACGCTTCGATAGCCGTCTCGATCGATTCGAGATACTCCCGATCCTTGCGCCAAGCGGCTTCAGTAAGCTCCTGCATGCCAAGTTGGCCATCGTGGGAAAAGAGCGTACCGCTCTTTCGATAGTGGGCCGATTTCTCTAACTTTACGTCCAACAGCTGCTTGGTGGCAGCTGTCACGTACAAACGAGGGAAAAGCTCCAGGACATCGAGCAACCCCAGGGTTGCAAGCTCCACCAGCATAGACAGGTCAATGAGCCATGCCTGATCGTGGGATGTGTCAGTCGGAAAGACATCGTGGGGGCCTAACCCCGTCGAAACTTGGAGAAGCGCCCCTTCATCAGGCCACCCCCTCACCAGTTCAATGACGTCCGTACCCAGCAGGCGCGCGAGCAGGCCTATGGTGGCGTGATGCTGACCGTACAGGCTGATGGTATTGAGGCTCTGAGATTTCTTTTGCTCTAGCTGATCGACGAAGAAAGTCGTATCGATCTCGCCGTCATCCCGGGTTGGAATACTCATCGCCACGACTGTCTTGCTCGGGACGACCGAATTGGAAACGCGCTCGTAGGAAAGGTCGATCAGGCGTCGATGGAGGGTGATGATACGTTTCACCGTGAGCGTCTGTTCACCGACCACACTGTTGACGGTTGTGGTATCACCCACTTTCAAACCGAGCAGCCGGGCGGCCCGTGACGAGTCCGCGGCAACGAATTCACCTGCAGGTGCCAGTGGCGGCTCAGCGGCGAAATCGATTGAGACATATCCAGTCCTGCCGGTGCTGTCTTCAAGCTCGACAGAGGTGCCTTCCTCCACCGCAGAGGGAAGGGCATGAACGCCCTCAATTTCCTTCGATGCTAGGAACATGAGAGAGATGTGGCCAGCTGCTGCTTCAACGTCCTCGCCATTCAACCGCATGGCACGGTAGATACGGTCAAGGCCACGTTCCTGCAGACCTCTACTGAGCTCTGCGTTGGCCAGCTTTAACTGTTCTTGAGCGGAGCCGTTCAGCTGGGCAGGTAACCTGACAAGAGCTTCATCCATTCGACCATGGCTTTCGTTCGCCAGAACTTGAATGAGCAGTAACCAGCCTGCGGCCTCACCAGGACTTTCAGCGACGAGCAACTCAGCCATCTCACGCATTCTTGGCCAGTCACAGGCCTCGCCGTAAACAGCCAGTGCCACTTGGCGGGCGTCTGCTGAGTGTCGCCATTCCCCCGGAAGTGATTCCAATAGGTCTCGAACTTTGGATCTTTGGCCACTGAGCGCGTAGCAGTGCAGTAAATCAACATGCAGGGGACTGAACGAGTCTCTTGGCAGGAGGCGTTCAAGCATCGCAATGGCGTCACCGTAACGCCGCACATGAAGCATCCATTGCGATGCCATGGATAGATCCAGTAGGTCAATGCTCTGCGGTGCGAGCTCAGCAACCCGATCTCCGAAGGCCTGACGCATCTCCTCGTTGCCCACATACGCCCGGGCAGCAAACACACCATCACAAATACTGCTGTTTTGCGGCGTGATACCCAGTTGGGCGAGCTCATTCCGCACGGCCTCGTACTGACCTTCGCGTAACAGCAGCTCCCAGTGCATATGCCTCAGCATACGAGTCGCTCGCAGAGAGACATCCGTATCAGGCTGACTGAGCTGAGCGCTGTAAGCCGCGGCAAGCATTTCCGGATTGTTGGCAATCAGGCACGCCTGCCCAAAAATCACACGCGCTTCATCAGAGAGCTGTTCGATTCGATCAGCGCAGCAGGCAACAGCATCGCTGTGACGCTGGAGATCGCAGAGCGCCTCCAACTCCACCCTAACCGTTAATTCGTCCTCGGGAACGCCACGCTGCCTGCCAGCTTCGATCATGCTCAACGCTTCAGCTGGCTCACTCAACAAAAGATGCGCGTAAGCCAGGTGAAAGACAATTTCGGTTTTTGTCCTAGGACTCTGCTCAGCCCATAACACACCCTCGCGGTCATCGAACTTCGACATGGCGTCGAGGATCAGCGCACGCCGATCTTGTGGCTGCGATCGCGTGTTCACGTGAAAGGGGTTGGCAGTGGCCAATCGAAGGACAAACCGGAGATAATTTTCCAGTATGAAAATTGAGCTGTCTGACTGCTCCATTGCCGTCCGGATGGCACCCACCGCGCCCTCATCATCCCCGGCCCCAGCCATTGAGCTGGCCAGCAGCTGCCAAGCTCCCGACTTGTCACGGAATGCCTCAGGTATTTCTTCTGCCGTCAGTTGCTCTCTGTTTAAGAGCCTCGCATTGGTCAGCGCCACCCAGACTGAGTACGAATCCGGGAAGCGCGCGATGGCCTCCTGTCCAACCTGGATCGCAGTCTGTACGTCATTCTTGAGCATCCACGCCCGGACAAAGCCTGCCGCAATACGCTCATCGTCCTGGTAAAGGCTGGCAGCCATTTCGAGGTCTGCCGCGGCTTTAACGTCATCAGCCAAATGCCAGGAACACATCCCACGGAGGAAATACCATCGGGCCTGTTGGTGCGCATCGTATGTGTCAAGACCGTCTTCGAGCACCTCCAGCTGAGCCAGCGCATCGCGGTAACGGTGGTCGTTATGCAGTTGACTGATGCGATCGAGCTGGCGAGAGGCGAGGGTGTTATCTGATGTCGGGTTCGCTGGCGGAAGCTCATCCGCGAGAAAGCTGCTCGTGGCAGGGCGGCTGCCTAAAAGAAGAGGCGCTAGGTATTCCGCTAGAGGGGCAAGCTGAGTGTGCCGCTCTTGGCTAACAACTACAGTGCCCAAGCTCAGGTCTTTGATGGCTTCACGCATGAGCCGCGCCCTGTGAAAATCTTGAGCTAGTCCTTCCAAGTGCAAGTGGAGTGAGGTCAGGTCGACTTCTGCGCCACTGCCATTCAGCTCAGCACAAACACCGACCAGCCTCGCCCACACAGCGCCACTGTCCTTATGGGGCAACGTGTGCTGGATCAGTTGCTTCTGCAATCCAACGTCGTGGCTACGATCTGAATCCAGATCATGGGGGAAAAACTTGAGGTGGAGCGCAAACTGCCGCAAATCTTCGTCCGCGACAGGCGCTTCGTTGTAGTGCTCTGCAGCAGCTCTAATAGCCGCGTACGCAGCCCTGTTTCGTTCATTACTTCCTTCGGCATGAACGCGGGTGTACCAGGTGTCGTGTGACAGCGAGCCAAGCGCAAGCCTCACAACCTCGACAGCGCTTTCCATGTGCGACGAGCTTGCTACGTGATAAACGATCAGGTTGTCGTCGACGCCTCGTTGGAATGCCGAAGCTATGAAGTCGAGCCAGGCAAGACCCACGGACTCTTTGAAAGCTTCGTTACTGGCGATCGCCCGAGGCGACCGCTTCATCTGCATTCTGATGGTTGCTTTCTGGCCGGAGCTAGGAGATACAGCCTGGATCACAAGGTCGTCGGTGTTATGGCCGAACGTCCTGCCTTGGAACATCAGGCTCTCGATGACAAAGCCCTCACGCAACCCTGCACAGTGATCGCCAAGGCACATAGCAAGTAGGCGCACTGCCTGGACACGATGTTCGAACGCAACGCCTCGCGCACCCGTAGAAATAGGGCTTGCGACCTGTTTCTGCGGGCTTTTCGATTTAGAAGCGGGAGCTTTTGCTGCCTTAGTCCGTGGAGGCCGTGCCATACCTGGTTCGCGCAAATGAGATGCTGGCCATCTTATCACCTGAGCCATGACGGTGTGGTACGGCAGTCGAGGATGCCGTACTTGACCGCCATTTCAGGGATGTCGAAGGGGAGAGTTCTACACTGTGCTAGGGTTCAAGGCCCACCTTTCCCAGGATGGTAAAGCATCGCGTAGCCAGCTTTCCAAACGATCGGTGCCCCGATGCCCTAGATCGGGGCTTTTGAGTCTGTGAGGAACAGGCTCGGTCTAAGCCGTGGTATCGAGCTGTTCAAATCCAGATAAGGGGCGCGGGCTCAATGTCTGGTAATCCCAACGGGGCAGGCTTGCGTTACCCGACTCCATTCCGCTGAGCAGCTCACCGAGTGCGGCTTTATTGTCGATCCCAAGGACGAGTTTCAAGTGTTTAAAATAGCGCTTGGATTTGGATCTGGCGAACAGCTCGAATGGCCCCGAGTGCCGTCCAGCGCAAACGAGCGTCTCTGGATACCAAGGGAACGACTCACTAGGCCGCTGCACGCGATCCCTCAAGAATAATACAAAATCAGCCTGCATCAGCTCCCGCATATTGTATCCGCTTGAATGGCTCCGTTGCTCCAGCAGAAATGCCCTCAAGGATGATCGTCCGAGTTTCAAACGGTTATTGCGACGTTCAAATATTTCTGCATAAGTCCGGAAAGCACCGAACGTCACTGTAACATCTCGTCCGTACTCGGATCGACCCGGTAGGTAGAAAGGGCTTCCTATTAGCTCGTTGGCAAATTCGAACTTCTCCTCTTTCAACAGCGTCGCTACCGCGTAAAGGAACAGCTCATGCACGATGAAGCGAAAGTTATCGAAGTCTGTATCTTGGTATTGCGTGATATGATGAGGGCGTTCCTGGTAAGGCAACAGCTTCTCGAAGAAGCGATGGATGTGCCTGCGTGCTTCAGCGGTATCGCGGTACCTGGCGACCGTAGAAAATAGCTCTATAGCTTCATTGCGGTAGGGCAAAAAATCCTCGATGCTGCTCGCAACCTGGTCATCAAAAGGAATATCAGACTGGGGCTTAATACGAAATTGTTCAATACCCTCCGAGAGTACAGTGAGGTAGTCATTGAGGGCAGGTTCGGCAAACGAACGATCGGTTTTTATAGCATCAATAGCACGGCGTAGTTCTGCACTAGTTACTAGCGTGATTGCCCGATTCTCCCGTTCGAGGTAGGCTGGCTTTTTGCCTGTAGGCGGTCGTACGTGCAATGGCTGGTCATGAGCCCAACGGATGAGCCTGTCAAATTCACTGGCGTACCGAGCTGACTCGGACAGATCAATGTAGATGCGTGAAGTGTAGTAGGTTGGCAGATAGGCGTGACCGTGCTCATCCCTTTCACGAACCACCGCTACAAATTTGGTGTTGCTCGCGTTATTATAAATACCAGCTGAAATGATCTGGGCTTCGGTGCCAACGCCGCCGACGCGCCCGTTTGCTTTCTCGGCATAGACCCGATCACAAAGCAGCGCTACTTTCGTCACGGAGGGATCGGACAGCATCTGCTCCATGAACGCCGAAGCTTCCTGGCCCTCTCTCAAATCCCATTTATCCAGAATCACATGGATGCCTGCCGCGGCGAGTTCTTCAGCCAACTCCACCACCCATGCTTCGTGCTCTGGAGTGCTCCAACTGTATGACAAAAAGAGCTTTGGTTGGTCTTGGTGTTCCGTCATAGGATCTGGTTTCCTAAAGGATCGGGCACTGTCATTCCTGTCTACGCACGGCCCGTGCGGCCCTGATGCTATCAAAATAGAAGCATGCGAATCAGGATCGCTAGCTGAATTCCTTTTGCAGGGCGGTGAGATCCATTTTCGCCGCTTCTCTATTGGCAGCAAGGTGGCGTATATGTGTCCAGTGGCCCTTGTTGAGAACCGCATGGAGGTCGACGCTCTCAGGGATCTCTGTCCTTAAAGTGATCTCAGAGCGCCTTACGATGAGCACCACGAAGCTTTTAAGAATGATCTCTTGAATATGGCTGTCATCGAGGATGCGATGCAGTAGGTGACTGCGATCGCTCTCTGTTTTGGAGTCGTGATAGGCGATCACCAAGACAGGCACGCCATAACTCTCTGATTTTTCGCAGGCCTCATCAAGCGAAAACGCCAACCGGTTGCGCAAGACGAATCGTCCGGGAAACTCCTCCGGCAGCTCCTTTGGATCTGTTTTTACTATGCGTACTATGTCAGGCAGGACTGCATTACTAGTGAATTGGTCTTGGGCAGACTGATCTAGCTCACTATTGATAGGTGCCCGAAACACCTCTCCTGTTACGTTGTGCCAGATAATCTCACTGCCGACAATCTCTACCCATAAATGGGTGCAAGCGCGGTAGTCTCCGTGAAGATCCCAGCGAATACGGATATACCCGGGGCTGCCTCTATCGCTAATATCGACTTGCTGCGCTTTGAGATTGCCATAGGTGTGGGTATGCGCTGTCTGATAACATCCCATTGCCCAATTCAACGCCATTCGCAGCCGCGACGAAGTTTGGCCCTTAATCTGAAATAGTGGATTCTCCAAAATGCTCTGCAGTTCACTCAGGTCACCGATCGCCTCCGGCTCCGAAATTTGATTCCGAATTTTCAACAGCTGGAGTCTGACCTCACCGGCTGTCTGAAATCGAGCAGGGGTGTCTGCCTGGAAGGCTCGGTCAAAAAAAGGGTACACCTTATCCAATCCCGCTTTTTTTAGTTTTGAGCGAATATTCTCTCGCTGGTGGGGAAGATAACCTTCTCCATCTCTGAGCTGTATTGGGTTAGCTCCAGTAAGCAGGTAGAGAAAGATCCCTGAGACAGTCGTTAGGTCAGAAACTATATTCCGTTTGTTCCGGCTAGCGCCAAATAGCTCCGGTAACGATAGAAACTGGTTCCCGAGCCGATTGCCATCGCTGGTCAAGACCTTTTTTAATATCTGCATTCGATTGAATGCAATTCCGAAGTCAACTAAGACTGGGCGCATGCCCTGACTCATCATGATGTTGTCGGGCTTTATGTCACGATGCAGGATACCCTTATCGTGGATCCTAACCACGGT
Organism: Pseudomonas arvensis; assembly: GCF_056688935.1. NCBI lineage: Bacteria > Pseudomonadati > Pseudomonadota > Gammaproteobacteria > Pseudomonadales > Pseudomonadaceae > Pseudomonas > Pseudomonas arvensis. The sequence continues at coordinate 2,919,985 of NZ_CP162038.1, forward strand.
TTCGAGCAGATGAAGTGTGATGTCTACAGCGTCGGTAAGGCTGACTTTCCTGACCTTGTCCCGCCATCGTCTAAGGGTAGGGCCTTCAATGAATTCGGTGGCGATGTAGAGTCGGACATCCTTGTCTTCGTGCATGTGCGCGTTTGACTCGATGAGCTGGGGGACGTCCGCCCCTGTAAGCGCTTCATACGCACTGGCTTCAACAAAGCTCCTGGCGCGTCGCTCACCGTGATTACTGTCGAAAACCTTTATGAATGCCTCTCTTCGGTCGGAACGCCTAATGGCACGGAACCCAATGCCTTGCCCGCCCTTACCAACGTGGTCGCCCTGAATATCCCAGCGTGCCTCGAACGAATCAGCATCGACCCAAACATCTGATAGCGACTCAGCCATGATTCCTTTCAGTCTCTCTCATGTGGAGGCGAAATTGTACCGAACATTTCGTCGTGCTGCGAAATCACTATCTTAGGCAAGGCCTTAGCCCCGTCGGGTGGAGGAGCTCTGTTTGGGCGAGGCAAATTGGTAGTGCTTTGACTGGGTAGGGAGGGGATACCATCCAAGCGGTAGTACGACCTGCGTTATCGCGCTAGGAACTCTCCGAGGTATTGCAGGAGCCAGCCCTACCAGTGACTTACGTCATCAACGATAAGCGGTGATGGGGGAGGGGAGGCGTAAGCGTCCGGCAGACACACCTTGACCACACCATTCTCCCCCGTGCTCCTCAAAACCACGCTCATTTGCAAGGCTTTAGTAAGCGCTTGGTTAAGTCACCGTGGTTCGGAATTCGCGCTTAGAAAACTCAATAGATAGTGAAGTGGGACGCCTCAGACCTCGGCAGATGGTGCGGATAAGATAAAGATTCGGTCGTCTTGGATTACCAGACCCATTCTCCGCGCCTTAGCTTCGGTTATCAGCGCCCATTATCAGACTGAGGAGCTTTTTAGCAGGTCAACTCCGAGCGCGAGAACGTTCGTTCAGCTACTGCCCTTATGCTGATGAGGTTGCCAGATTTGCACGGGCCCACTCCTCAGCGGTCGTGACTTGAGTCGACTGCTGCGCGTTGAAAGTGCCTGCTTTAGGCCAGGCCACGCCTCTGCCCTGGGCGAACACAGCGCGGTACTTCTTGATGTGATGCGTTGGGTCTCTCTCCAATTCTTGGAGCAAGTACGGAACAGTCCACACGTTACGTTTGAACGGGCGACCCAGTACACGTTCGAGGAGGCTCGCAACCTCTCCGTACGTCACTGTATCTCCCGAGAGGTACACAATCTGATCGCGGAAGCGAGGTTCGAAGAAAACAATTTCCGCTGTCAACGCACCAATGTCTTCTGGAGTCGTGAGCGTCACGCTGGTCTCAAGACTGCCTAGCGCGTTCACGGTATCGTTTTCGAAGTCAACCACCTCGAATACTGGCTCGAATAGAAAGCTGGTGAACATACCCGTCGAGATGATTACCCATTCAGTTTTATCCTGGGCGCGAAGCAATTCGCGTACATCAAGCTGAGCATCGAACAGATCTTGAGGACTGCCCCGACCGATTACCTCGAAGTCGACACCAAACTGCCAAGGAAAGTAGCGCTTCACACCGGACTTGAGAGCTGCTGTAGCCAGCTTCATCGGGGTTTCCCGGCCTGCAACCATGCCTGCGCAGCCTATTACGGTATCGAACCGTGCGAACACTTCAGCCAACTGATCGATTGAATTATTCACGAGATCTGCGGCCACCATCTGGATGCCAAGATCTCGAAGCTCATCGATTTCGACCTTTTTCTCGGGCACCTGAGTGTTGATGGTCGAATCCCTGAGCAGGACGCTGATTGTGGAGCCGGGCGCGCGCTTTGCTACTCGCGCAAGATTGCGCAGAACCGGCAGCCCAAGCTCACCGGCGCCTAGAACGAGAATGGATTGGGGGGAAAGCTGGGTCACTTCGGTCATGATTTCTCCTGAGACCTGTTGCCTGTAAGATGAACAAATGCTTGCACGATTAGGCAACGTTCGTAAGAAGGCACACCTGTGATACCAGAGAATGAAATGACCGATCAGGAGGCTCTCAGCCAGGCAGAAACAATTTGCCGAACGCTTAGAGAAGACGATGATGGCGTCAGACGAGAAGTGCTTGCTCACGCAGGTAGCCGCTGGTCGTTAGGTATTCTGCATGCCCTGGGGGTTTACGGCACGATGCGCCATGCCGAAATAAAAAGGCAGATGACTGGGGTGACTCAGCGGATGTTAACCAAGACGCTACGCTCCATGGAGCGGGATGGGCTAGTGGTTCGGCGGGAGTTCGGTGAGATTCCGCCACGTGTCGAGTATGAGCTGACGCCGCTGGGTATGGGACTGTTGATCCGCATGTCACCTATCTGGACTTGGGTTGTCGAGAACGTTGAGGATTTCCGCAAGGCGCGGCGTATTTTCGACAGTCAGGATGACAAAAAACCCGCATGGCAAATACCTCCATCGACACCATTAGATTCAGACGCGTCGGACTGAATGTAGCTCATAGCGTGTTAGGAGCCCTGTGCCCATTGATGCGGTAGTAATTGGTCAATTGCACTGGCCCTCTGTGTCGGCAACCGCGTCAGTACATCCTTGAGATACGCGAACGGATCATGCCCATTCATGCGTGCCGATTGAATCAAGCTCATAATTGCCGCCGCTCGTTTACCGCTGCGCAGTGATCCGGCGAAGAGCCAATTCGAACGGCCAAGGGCCCAAGGCCGGATCGTATTTTCGACCCGATTGTTGTCGATGGGCACAGCACCATCATTGAGGTAGCGCGTCAGCGCTACCCAGCGTTTCAGGCTGTAATCCAGAGCCTTGGCTGTGGCCGAGCCCTCGGGCACAAGTTCGCGCTGAGCCAGCATCCACTCATGCAACTTCTCCGCGATAGGAATCGCCATTTCTTGACGTAATCGCCAGCGATCTTCATCGCTCATCTCTTTGGCCTTTCGTTCAACCTCGTATAGGCCGCCGATCGAGTGCAGCGCCTGTTCGGCCAGTTGGCTTTTGTTCGCCACATGCAGGTCGAAGAACTTGCGGCGAGCATGGGCCATGCAGCCGATTTCGGTGATGCCCCCTTCGAAGCCGGCCTTGTAGCCTGCGAAGCCATCGCAGACCAGCTTGCCGTTCCAAGTGCCCAGGAAGTTGCGCGCATGTTCGCCAGCACGGCTCGGGCTGAAGTCGTAGACTACCGCCTTCAGTGCCGAGAATGGTGTCGTGCAGTAGGCCCAGACATACGCTCGGTGCGTTTTCTTTTCACCCGGTGCCAGCATCTGCACGGGTGTTTCATCGGCATGGACGACTCGCTGGGCCAGCACTGCCTCGCGCAGTGCTTCCACGAGCGGTTGCAGTTGTACGCCGGTTTGACCCACCCACTGCGCCAGTGTCGAACGGGCGATGGGCAGCCCGGCGCGGCCGAAGATTTTCTCTTGGCGATACAGCGGCAGATGGTCGGCGAACTTGGCCACCATGATGTGGGCCAGCAGGCCTGCGGTCGGGACGCCTTTGTCGATGACGTGCGCCGGTACCGGCGCCTGGATTAGCGTTTCACACTGCTCGCAGGCCCACTTTCCACGGATGTGACGCTCGACGGTGAATACGCCGGGCGTGTAGTCGAGCTTTTCGCTGGCGTCTTCGCCGATGCGCTTGAGGGCGCAGCCGCACTGGCAGTGGCTGTTGTCCGGTTCGTGATGGATCAGTGTGCGAGGAAACTGCGGTGGCAGCGGTGCGCGCTTGGGTTGCTGGCGCACTTTGGCTTCGACAGGTGCCGGTTGCAGCGCCTCAAGTTCGGCTTCGATAGCGGCGATATCCGTATCGATCAAGTCGTCGAGCAGGCTGGCTTGATCCGGGCTCAACTGCTCGCTGCGCTTGGCAAACTTGAAGCGTTTGAGCAGCGCGATCTCGTGGGCCAGTTTCTCGTTGACCGACTTGTGATGAGTGATTTGCTTGTCCATTGTCTCGACGCGCTGGATCAACTGCGCCGCCAGGGCACGCAGTTGTTCAGGGTTTAATTGATCGAGATTTGGATGCAAAGTCATGCCGCCGATTTTGCCAGAGAGGGCTGATGGCGACGATAGACTGATGGGCCAATTGCGCTGGCAAGCACGCCATGGCAGATGTTAAAGCATCGAGATGATTCCGCCTGCACCGACGCGCTGCCAAGGTAAACCGAGCACCAGGGCCTGAAGTTGCTCGGCATCCAACTCAACTTCGGAGCCGTGTCGCACACCCGGCCAGAAGAAGCGTCCTTGATTCAAACGCCGGGCGGCAAGCCAAATCCCCACGCCGTCATGCACCAGCACTTTCATTCGATTGGCGCGGCGGTTGGCGAACAGATAGGCACAGTGCGGCTTCGCCGCACCGAACACCGCCACGACTCGTGCGAGCGCGGTTTCAGTGCCGGCGCGCATGTCCATGGGCTCGGTGGCGAGCCAGATGGAATCGACGCGGATCATCGCAGCAGGTCTCGTAGGAAAGCAGAACACGCCGCTGCATTTTCTGCTGGCCAACTCACCACGACTACACCTTTTGGATGCGGCACTTCGATTCGGATCGTGGCAGGAAGGGCCTGATGCATCGGCACCGGCGGCGAAGTCTTGACCGGGATGAAGGCAGTTTGCAGTGCCAGGTTTTTCTGCGCATGCACCCGAATCCATTTATGGACGAGGTTTGCATTGAGGTTGTGGGTCAAGGCGACATTGGCAATTGAAGTGTCAGGATGGGCGCACTCAGTAATGACCTGGGCCTTGAAGGACTTGGAATAGGAACGGCGTTCTTGTGGCATGGGCGTCCGCTTAAAAAGGCTAAAAATGGTGTCCACTTAAATTTAGGTGGACACCATCGCCTTAACCGATGGCATCAGGAAGATGTGTTGCTCGGACGGTTACGGGGAGGCCTCTTTTCCTAAAGGTGTAATGATGCCATGGCTCGTTCAGATACGTGCCAGATCGGTGGTATCGAACAGCCGATCCCTGTCGTATTGGAGGTTAAAGGCTCACTTTCTTGCCTGGAGAGGGTGGAGGGATTAATGTTCAGGTGACGCGGGTAGCGATCAAAACCCGATCAAAATCGGGTGACAACTGCGTCCATCCGAGGGCAAACGTCCTGTCCATACGAAGATCAATATTCAGTTAAAGAGTGGAATTACGCCTGATCATAGTCAAATTAATTCTCCTGAATTTGGGTTCGTTCCTCGAAATCAGAGGGTCAGGACTCTGGTTTGCTGCATCCCCGAGGAACGTCCTGAACCCAGCGAGATGCTTGGCCAAACTTAAGGCGGACAATCCAGCGGAGCGTCTTCTTCGCTGCGGAAATAAAGGATGCTGAGGTAGCGGTTCAGAAGCGTCAATGCCTAGATAAAGCAGATAATCCTCAAAATAATGGCCAAATTTCGGGCAAAGCTCCACGCTCGGGGATGAAGAGCCAGGCCTACGCCATTCCCAGCGGCCAAGCCCATTCTTGACAAAGTAAGCAAGACAACCAGGCGCTTGAGGAGTCTCAGTTACCTCATCAATTGAAATCTTCGTATACCTCGCGAAAGCCATGTACATCAGGACTTCCCGTGGGTTTAGCCCCTTGAGCCCAGCTTCAGACACACGGTTAAAAACCCACTGCATTTCATGATCGCTGAGGGCGTCTTTACCCAAGACCGACGTTATCGAGGCGGCGACTTCCACTACAGTGAAACTTTTGCCCTTTGGCGCGCACGTCCATGAGTGAGCATTGCAAAAATGGAAGAAGCCAGCTGCCCAATTATAATTTCGCCGAATTATATGCAGGACACTGGCCTGAGTGACGCCCTTGATGCTGTCCAGCTTGAGCTGGTACGGCCGCCATCTCTGATTTGGCTCCCATTCGCTGAAGGGCAATAACGAATTTTCGACAAAGCGTGGACAGGCCTTTGCACCGATCCAGTTCGCCGGCGGATGGAGTCTGAAGCGGAGATACTCGATAAACTGCTCGTCAGTCCAATCACGCAAAGATATGCCCTGGAGGAAGCTCCAGTTGAGCATGGACTCAAGATGATGAGTCGCAACATTGAAGTCCTTCTGGGGATTATTCCAGGAAGGCGCGATGGCGCGTAAATACCAGGAGCCAAGGCGAATCATAGAGAAAGGCTCGCAGTCGGCGCCGAAACCTTTCAGATAAGCCAAGGCGTAACGGCTTTCAGGGAAACACTCCGTATACGGATCCCAGAGATGGTATGGCGGAAAGATTGGGCATGGGACAGCCGGTTCAGCCATGCAACCCTCGATAAGCTAAAGTGAGTGGCTAGGCGTGTGAGGCCGTCACCAAGGTTTAGCCCATTCTGCGGATGATTCAAATGCTGGCAGCTGGGAGATGTGCGAGGAGGTTCGCTTACACGACGTGAACAAGCATGACGATGGTAAGCTCGGGCTTTGCGAAACCAGGCTTGATATCTAGGATGAGGATTGGGAGCTAATGCTCTGATAGGGTTGAAGCTCTGGGTTTCTGAAAACGTGACTATTGGTTGGTGGAGGCGGCTATCAGTGGAGCACGCAATATAGAAACATAATTTAACATAATATACATTATGCGTAACTATATGTGTCTGACTGCCAGGCGTAGGGCTGAAGAATTCACGCACCACGCCAGCCTTTTTCACCGGCCTGATGGCATTCCTTCAAGTGTCATCTTTGCTCGTCGCAACGGATGTCGATCAGTGCCTTGGAGATTTTGCATGAAGCTGCTTGCAGTCTTGGTGTTCTCGCTCGCATTGCTTGCTCAGTGGCTGCGATATCAGCTTCAACAACAATACGCCCAAGGTCACTGCAAACGATCCCGGCACGCTGCAACAGCAACGCCATCGGCTTTATCGATCAGATGCCGGGCGCACCCGCCGAAAATGACGCAGTGATCGAGTTCGCCTCGACGTTTGCCACGACCACCGTCCAAGAGAAAGTGATCGTGCGTGACGACGAAAAACACTGGGAATCGTCGGTTATTTCGTCCATATGCGCGTTGTTTTTGGTGAGGCCGCCCAGAAAGCCCCCTAGCCGGACGCCGCCTCAGTTATTCAATAATGATATAACTCAACTAAATATCTATTTAGTTGAGTTATATAAACAGCGTTCCGGCCCTGCCCACGTCAAAGCTGAAAACGGTCTACCGATTGCGACAATTTACCCGCCAGACTGGACAGTTCATCCGTGGTCGACGCCGTTTGCCCAATCACGCGGCTGTTGTTTTCCGACATGCCGGCGATCATTTCCACCTGATGCGAAATCTCATTACTGGCCAGGCTCTGCTCGCCAATAGTGCGCGAAATGTCATTCACCAACTCTGTGGTGTTCAACGTGGCCTGCAGAATCTCGCGGATTGCCCGTTCGACTTCCGCCGTCACTGCCATGCCTTTGTCCACTTGTGTGACGCCCTCCTCCATGCTGGTCACCGCCTCCCGGGTGTTTTGCTGGATACGTGCGACCATGCTGGCAATTTCCTGGGTCGAGGCACTGGTGCGGCCCGCCAGGCTGCGCACTTCATCGGCGACCACGGCAAAACCCCGGCCTTGTTCACCTGCACGCGCCGCTTCAATCGCGGCGTTGAGGGCCAACAGGTTGGTCTGGTCGGCGATGCCTTTGATGACTTGGATAATGCTGAAAATCGCCTCGGACTCCTTGTCCAGCGTACGGATCACTTGGGCCGATTGCTGCGCCGAACGGGCAATGCCATCCATGTCCTTGACCACCTGGTGAATGACTCGGCCACCATCCTTGGCCAAGGCTTCAGCCTGGTTGGCCATGTCCAGGGCGCGGCCGGCGTGGCGGGTGATTTCTTCGATGCTCGCCGTCATTTCACTGGCTGCTGCCGCCATGGTGCTGGCGGCCGCGCTTTGTTGCTGGCTGCTGCCGGCGACTTCATGGCAGCCGTGGCTCAATTGTTCGCTCATGCCATTGACGCCGTGGGCGTTGCTGCGCACCACTTCGATCATGCCGCGCAAGTCTCGCTGCATAGTGGCGAGGCTCAGAATCAGCGTGCCGGCTTCATCCTTGCGCTTGGGTTCGACAATCGGTTCGCTCAAGTTGCCCCTGGCGATACTCGCCGCGATGCGACTAGCCGTTTGCAGCGGCCCCATGATGCTCAGGATGACCCAGCGGCCTTGAGCCAACAACAGCAACAGGCTGGCAATCAACACCGTGCCCAGGGTGAAGTTGGCAGTGCTGATGGTTTGACGCGTGCCCTCGCCGGTCTGCTGGGTCTCGGTTTCGATCAGTTCACTCAGGGCCGCCATTTGGTCTTCCAAGTGGCTGAACGCGGTGTTGAAACTGTCCAGTTCTGCGCGAGCGGCTTCGGGATTTTCCAAGGCCAGCGCGACGATGCGCTCACCGGCACTGACGTAGGTATCCAGGCTGGGTTTGATTTTTTCCAGGCTGGCTTTGAGAGCTTCATCCAACGGCAGCTTGAGGTTGTCGCCCAGTACCTGGCGAAAGTGCTCGGCATGCTCCTTGAGCGAACTGGTGACCTCGGCCTTGGTGCTGGTGCTTTTCCCCAAGCCCACCAGCATGGCCGACAGCACGTCGGCGCGCAGGGCGTCGTGCATCATGTCGGCTTCCATATGGTTGCGCAGCACCGTCATGCTCACTTCGTTGGCCTGCACCGCCTCGCCCATGCGCGCGTTGCCCAGGTAACTGGCCAGGCTCATGACCAGGGCAGTGAGCATTCCGGTCGCTATCAACAGCATCAAGCGTAATTTGATCGTCATGCGGGTATCCCCATACCTGGACCGCCGGTTGGGAGCCCAACCGCTATGAACGTTATCGGCAACAGTTGCTGGTTAGTGAAGCCTAAGTTTGCGGATCTGCACGGATCCCTTAAGCTGGCCGTCCCTTGCTCCGCCCGGAACTGCCCATGTCTCGAAGTATTGCCCATTTGGCCCTGCTGCTGGGCCTGATCACCGCCGTCGGCCCGTTCGCCATCGACATCTACCTGCCCGCGTTGCCAACCCTGGGTGCCAGCCTGCACGCTTCGCCCGCCGCCGTGCAGATGAGCCTCACTGTGTTCTTCGTGATTGTAGGTGTGTGCCAACTGTTTTACGGGCCGATCAGCGATGTCTTCGGCCGTAAACCACCGATATATGCCGGCCTGCTGATTTTTGCCATTGGCAGTATCGGTTGCGCCCTGGCGCCGACCATCGAAGTGCTGATTGGTTTTCGGGCGCTGCAAGCGTTTGGTGCCTGCGCCGGCATGGTGATCCCACGGGCCATCGTGCGCGACCTGTACACCGGTCATGAAGCAGCGCGCCTCATGTCGTTGCTGATGCTGGTGATGAGTGTCTCGCCAATCCTCGCGCCGCTGGCCGGCAGCGTGGTGATTGCGCTCTGGAGTTGGCGCGAAGTGTTTGCCGTGCTGGCGGTGGTGTCCTTGTTGTGCATGGTCATGACGGCGGTGCAATTGCCCGAAACCCACCCGCCCGAGCGTCGCCTGGGCAAGACCCTGGGCAACGCCTTCAGCAGTTACGGGACACTGCTGCGCGATCCAGTGTTTATCGGTTTGTCGGTGGTCAGCGGCTTCGGGTTGGCTACCTTCTTTGTGTTTATCGGCAGCGCACCCTTTGTGTACATCGAGTATTTCGGCCTGACGCCCACGCAATTCAGCCTGTGTTTTGCCCTGAATGCAGCGTCATTTTTCGCCATGAGCCAACTGACCGCGCGCCTGAGTGCCCGCTTCGGCCTGGTGCCGTTGATTCGCGGGTCGGTCACCGCGGTGGCGGCGGTCATGCTCCTGCTGGCGCTCACCACGTTGTGGGTGGATAGCCTGGCCCTGATGATGACCCTGTTGTTTATCGGCTTCGGCTTCCTTGGCTTGCTGTTGCCGGCGGCCGGCGTTCTGGCGCTGGAAGATCACGGCGCGGTGGCGGGTTCGGCCTCTGCCTTGCTGGGCGCGATTCAGATGATCACGGGCGCTGTGTCCATGACACTGGTCGGTGTCTTTGCCGACCACACGCCGGCGCCAATGATCATCGGCATTGCGCTCTGCGCGGTCGCGGCGATGCTCACGGTTATCTGGACATTGCGCCGTTTGCCCGCCCACCTGGCGAGCGCCCCACCCTCCCTCTGATGGCCTGCGGCAGGGCTCGGCGCTAACCATTCGTCGGGCTTGGGCGGGATCCGGCACAACTATCGCCGGCCACGGAATTACTAACTCCATAGCACCCTTGGAACCTATGGAGATTGAAATGACTGACTATCCACGTCCGCCCTTCGCCCCCCAAGCCCAATCGGTCCCCGGCGCTCAGAAGAAAATGGACCCGTACCCCGACTGTGGTGAGCAAAGCTATAAAGGCTCCGGCCGTCTGGCCAACAAGATCGCGCTGATTACGGGGGCCGACAGCGGCATCGGTCGCGCAGTTGCCATTGCGTTTGCCCGCGAAGGTGCCGATGTTGCCATCGCCTATCTGGATGAACACGAAGACGCCAAGGAAACGGCCCGCTGGGTGGAAGAAGCCGGTCGACAGTGCCTGTTGCTGCCCGGCGACCTTGCGCAGAAAACCCAGTGCCAGGCCGTGGTCGACAACACCGTCAAACAGTTCGGCCGCATCGATGTGCTGGTCAATAACGCCGCGTTCCAGATGACCCACGAAACCCTCGAAGAGATAGAGGACGAGGAATGGGTGAAGACCTTCGATATCAACATCACGGCGATGTTTCGCATCTGCAAGGCCGCCCTGCCCCATATGAAGGCTGGCAGTTCGATCATCAACACCAGCTCGGTCAACTCCGACATGCCCAAACCGACGCTGCTGGCCTACGCCGCCACCAAGGGCGCGATTGCCAACTTCACGGGTGGCCTGGCTCAGCTTCTGGGCAGCAACGGCATTCGTGTCAACAGCGTCGCGCCAGGGCCAATCTGGACGCCGTTGATCGTGGCGACCATGACCGATGACGATGTGAAGCACTTCGGCGAGGAAACCCCGCTGGGCCGTCCGGGCCAACCGGTGGAAGTGGCGCCGATATATGTGCTGCTTGCTTCGGATGAAGCCAGCTACATCTCCGGTTCACGCTATGCGGTGACTGGGGGCAAACCCATCCTCTAAGGCCGACCATGATCCTTGTGGTGAGGGAGAGCTTGCTGTGGTGAGCGGGCTTGCTGTGGTGAGCGGGCTTGCCCCGCGCCGGGCTGCGAAGCAGCCCCACTAAAGCTGCCGAGATTGTTCAGTGGAACCGCGTCGGTAGGTTTTGGGGCCGCTTCGCGGCCCGGCGCGGGGCAAGCCCGCTCACTACAGGTCGAACCGGTCTACGGCTCGACGGCGTTCGTTGTCGTCACGCACGTCGTAGCTGGCGGTGGTCTGGATATTGGTGTGATGCGCCAGTTTCTGCGCAATCGACAGGTCATGTTCCTCGATCACCCGCGTGATGAACGAACGGCGAAAATCGTGGGGCATGATCTTGACCCCCACCTGCTCCCCGCGTTGCCGGGCAATGTAGTAAATCGCATGTTTGGTGATGCGTTCCCGAGTGATATGGCTGCCCCGACGGATGCGATTGAACAGGAAACTGTCGTCCTGCTCACCCTCCTTCAGTTGTTCACGCCGAAACGCCAACCACGCCTGCAGCTTGGCAAAAGCCCAGTCCGGCGCGTACTTGATCAGTTCTTTGTTGCCTTTGCCGATTACCCGCAAACTGCGTTCGTCGAAATTGATCTGTGACAGGTCAAGGTTGACCGATTCCGACTTGCGCATCCCAGAGCCGTAGAGAATGCCGATCACCGCTGCATCACGCAGCCCCTGTGGTCGAGGGTCAGCGGCGCAGACTTCCATCATTTCGCGGATCAGCGTGCGCCGCAGGTTGCGGCCTTGGCCCAGCCGTGTACCGGGCGCGGGTTTGACCGTGCGCATTTTCAACAAATGTTCCTGGCTGATCAGGCTCATGCGCCAGGCTTCATTCATCACCCCGCGCACCGCGTTGACGTACAACGATGAGGTATTCGGCGCGTAGCCGTCTTCGCGCAAGGCCGCCACCAGGGCGATGACATGTTCAGGTTGCAGCAGGTGCCAGTCGATGTCTTCAAGGTTGATGTCCTCGAAGCCCAGGCGGTCGGCAGCGTCCTGCAGCACATAGCGCATGGTCAGTTGGCTGGAAGGTGCCAAACGGGTGAGGTAGAGGGTCAGCGGGTTGCGGATAGACTCAGACAAAATAGATCAGCCTTTGGATTAAATACCTCGAACAAGCCATTGTTTAATCGAGGTATTTAGTGAATTGGCGAGGGTCGAGTCTAGCGCAGGGCGGCCCCTCTTACCAAATCACGGGGCGCTTTCTTCATCCTCGGTGGGTTCCTGGGGCTGGGTCTGGGCCTGGCTCCACTCGGCGTCCTGCTTCTGCATCAGTGCGAACCAATGCTGGCGCATGAACGTGAGATACGCCTCGGGGGCCTTGGCGAAATCCTTCTCATCGCCATAGCAACCCGGCAATGGCAATTCGGTGCCCTGCTCCTTGTACTGGCTGACCAGCGCTTGTTGCCCGGCGATGCTGCAATCCTTGGGCAGCGGCATACCGCGCAGTGCCCCGGCCTCTTCATCCCACCACGCGGCGCCGTAGCGGTCGACACCGCGCAAACGGTACTTCTGCGATTTGCCCACGTGCATGATCAGCTTGAACTCATTGGGGCTGACGTCGCTGGTGCAGGTGCGCGAATAGCCCACAGTGGCCTGGGTGATGCCATCGCCGGCCAGGTCGGTGACCTTGGTTGCGCCCTGATCGAAGCGCAGGGAGGCGTCGAACTCACAATGCTGTACATCGTCGTAGAGCATCCACACGCGCTTGGGGCGGTTGCCGTCAATCAGGTACTGGGCGGCATACACAAAGGCCGACTGGGTGCCGTCGTCATCCCGCTCGCTGACCTGTTCAGCCAGCACCAGCAGGTTCTTGCCCTGGCGGTCGTCCCAGGTATAGGCGGCGATCTGCTTGCCACGCACTTCCACGCCATCCGGCACCTGATTGATGCTGGTCAGCGCTACGTCTTCATCGGCGCGTACGCTCGCGACACACGCCACGCTCATCAACAACCCCATCAATACCGGCCGCAACTGGCCGCGTAAAAGCTGCACGCTATTCATCCGATCACCCTGGCAAGAGAGCGCTTACTTTACCGGCACTTGGCGGGTATTGCAGAGAAGATTGTTGAATAAAACGCCACGCCGGGATGGGCGTGTCACACCGGAACCAAACGCCTTACAGACAGTTCCTATATCGCCCCAGCCCGCCTTAGTTGACTAGCTGAACCCTAGCTGTCTGCCTGTCAAATAAACGAGTTTTTCATCTGCCTTTCATATCTGTTCCACATTTTTACGCTTAATCTTAAACCCAGTACTTCATAGCGTTCCGCGCTTTAGCGACTAACCTATTGATTATGCTTCACCTTTAGCGCCGCTTTTTAATCTGCGAGCCACCCGTTCGCCCAATGATTGCTGCTGTTTTCACGCGCCAAGTTGCTCTAACCCGAGGTCATGATTCTTTGAAACCCTACCCTATTCATTGCGTGTCGATCGTTATCCCGGTCTACAACGAAGAAGAAAGCCTGCCCGAATTGCTGCGTCGCACCACCGCAGCCTGCAAGCAACTGGCCTACGAATACGAAATCATCCTGGTGGATGACGGTAGCCGTGACAATTCTGCCCAACTGCTCGAAGACGCTGCAGCTGAAGACGGCAGCCACGTAGTGGCCGTGATCCTCAACCGCAACTACGGCCAGCATGCGGCGATCATGGCTGGTTTCGAACAGTGCCGGGGCGAAGTGGTGATTACCCTCGACGCCGACCTGCAGAACCCGCCCGAAGAAATCCCGCGCCTGGTGGAACAAGCCGCCCTCGGCTACGACGTGGTGGCCACCGTGCGCAACAATCGCCAGGACTCGGCCTTTCGCCGCTGGCCGTCACGCCTGATCAACCTTGCCGTGCAGCGCTCCACCGGCGTGGCCATGACGGACTACGGCTGCATGCTGCGCGCCTACCGCCGCACCATCGTCGATGCCATGCTCGCCTGCCGCGAGCGCAGTACGTTTATCCCGATCCTGGCCAACGGTTTCGCGCGCCACACCACCGAAATCCTGGTGCACCACGCCGAGCGTGAACACGGCGAGTCCAAATACAGCGCCATGCGCCTGATCAGCCTGATGTTCGACCTGCTGACCTGCATGACCACCACCCCTTTGCGCCTGCTGTCCATTGTCGGCTTCAGCCTGGCGGCCCTGGGCATGCTGTTCGCCTTCGCGCTGATCGTCCTGCGCCTGGCCTTCGGTGCCGACTGGGCGGGCGACGGCCTGTTCGTGCTGTTCGCAGTGCTGTTCGTGTTCACTGGCGGCCAGTTCATTGGCATGGGCCTCTTGGGTGAATACCTGGGCCGCATGTACAGCGATGTGCGCGCCCGCCCGCGTTTCTTTATCGAAAAAGTGCTGCGCAACCAACCGGCAGCACCGGCTCCGATGGTCGTCGTTGACGGCCTGGCGTCTTCCCATACTTCCACTTCTGCCGATCAGGTCCAGTCATGAGTTCAAAAGCTGTTGTATTCGCGTACCACGATATTGGGTGTGCAGGCATTGAAGCGCTGCTCCATACCGGCTACGAAATTGCTGCCGTGTTTACCCATGCCGACGACCCCAAGGAAAACAACTTCTACGGCTCCGTCGCCCAACTCTGCGCACGCAATGGCATCCCGGTACATGCCCCGGAAGACGCCAACCATCCCTTGTGGATTGAGCGCATCGCCAAGCTGAACCCGGACTACATCTTCTCCTTCTACTACCGCAACCTGCTGAGCGAGCCTTTGCTTGCCACCGCCAGCAAAGGCGCGTTCAACCTGCACGGCTCGCTGCTGCCCAAATACCGTGGTCGCGCGCCGGCCAACTGGGTACTGGTCAACGGCGAGACCGAAACCGGCGTGACCCTGCACCGCATGGTCAAGCGTGCCGATGCCGGCGCGATCCTCGCCCAACAGAAAGTCACCATTGACCGCAGCGACACCGGCCTCACTCTGCACGCCAAGCTGCGTGAAGCGGCCAGCAACCTGCTGCGCGATGCTTTGCCGCAACTGGCCCAAGGCAAGCTGAGCGAAACCGCACAGGATGAAAGCCAAGCCACTTGCTTCGGTCGCCGCACCGCGGCAGACGGCAAGCTGGATTGGAAACAACCGGCCGAAACCCTGTTCAACCTGGTTCGCGCCGTGACCCAACCGTATCCGGGCGCCTTCTGCGCTGTGGGCGAGCACAAGCTGATCGTGTGGCAAGCCGAGGTGGTCAAGGGCAACGAAGGCCTGGCGCCGGGCCGTGTGATCAGTGTCAACCCGCTGCGCATCGCTTGCGGTGAAGACTCCCTGGTGGTCAAGTTCGGCCAGCGCAACGACAACGGCCTGTACCTGGCCGGTCCTTCCCTGGCCAATGAACTGGGCCTGGTGGACGGTTCCGTGCTGCGCGGCGCCGAGTCCGGCCGCACGCCGCGCCGCACCCGCGTACTGATCCTGGGCGTCAACGGCTTTATCGGTAACCACCTGTCCGAGCGCCTGCTGCGTGACGACCGTTACGAAGTCTACGGCCTGGACATCGGCTCCGACGCCATCGAGCGCCTGCGCAGCCACCCCAACTTCCACTACGTGGAAGGCGACATCAGCATCCACACCGAGTGGATCGAGTACCACATCAAGAAGTGCGACGTGGTCCTGCCGCTGGTGGCCATCGCCACGCCGATCGAATACACCCGCAACCCGCTGCGCGTGTTCGAACTGGACTTCGAAGAAAACCTCAAGCTGGTGCGCTACTGCGTCAAGTACAACAAGCGCGTGATCTTCCCGTCGACCTCAGAAGTCTATGGCATGTGCCAGGACCAGTACTTTGATGAAGACACCTCCAACCTGGTGGTCGGCCCGGTCAACAAACAACGCTGGATCTACTCGGTCTCCAAGCAACTGCTGGACCGCGTGATCTGGGCCTACGGCGCCAAGGGCCTGAACTTCACGCTGTTCCGTCCGTTCAACTGGATGGGCCCGCGCCTCGACCGCCTGGATTCGGCGCGTATCGGCAGTTCCCGTGCAATCACCCAACTGATCCTGAACCTGGTGGAAGGCACGCCGATCCGCCTGTTCGACGGCGGCGAGCAGAAGCGCTGCTTCACTGACATCGCCGACGGCATCGAAGCCCTGGCCCGCATCATTGATAACGACAACGATGCGTGCAACGGCCAGATCATCAACATCGGCAACCCGGAAAACGAAGCCAGCATCCGCCAGTTGGGCGAAGAGCTGCTGCGTCAGTTCGAAGCTCACCCGCTGCGCGGCAACTTCCCGCCGTTCGCCGGTTTCCGCGACGTCGAGAGCAAGGCGTTCTACGGCACCGGTTACCAGGACGTGGCACACCGCAAGCCAAGCATCGAAAACGCCAAGCGCCTGCTGAACTGGGAGCCGACCGTGGAAATGAGCGAAACCATCGGCAACACCCTGGATTTCTTCCTGCGTGAAGCCATGCTCGAAATCGCGGACAAAAAGTAATGAAGGCTGGCTTGCGCATTGACGTCGACACCTACCGTGGCACCCGTGAAGGTGTGCCGCAGCTGCTCGAAACCCTGGATGAAGCCGGGGTCAAGGCGACGTTCTTCTTCAGTGTCGGGCCGGACAACATGGGGCGCCATTTGTGGCGCCTGATCCGCCCGCAATTCCTGTGGAAGATGCTGCGTTCCAACGCCGTTGGCCTGTATGGCCTGGATATTCTGCTGGCCGGCACCGCCTGGCCAGGCAAGCCGATTGGCCATGACCTGGGGCACCTGATGCGCCAGGCCAAGGCCGCCGGGCATGAAGTCGGCCTGCACGCCTGGGATCACCACGGCTGGCAGGCCAATACCGGGCGTTGGAGCGAGGCACAGTTGGTCGAGCAGGTCCGGCGTGGCGTCGACACCCTGAGCGACATCCTGGGTGAACGCGTCGATTGCTCGGCGGCCGCCGGTTGGCGTGCCGATGAGCGCGTGGTGCAAGCCAAGCAAGGTTTCAACTTTCGCTATAACAGTGATTGCCGGGGTACCAGCCTGTTTCGACCGACCTTGGCCGATGGCAGCGCGGGCACCCCACAAATTCCGGTGGACCTGCCGACCTTCGACGAAGTCGTCGGGCCGGTGGTGGCTGCCAAAGATTTCAACGGGTTTATCCTCGACCGGTTTGCCGAGTCGAAGCTCAACGTCTACACAATCCACGCAGAAGTAGAAGGGATTCTGATGGCCCATGACTTTCGCCAGTTGCTTGCCCAGGCTGGGCAGCGCGGCATCCACTTCACCCCCCTGGGCGATTTGTTGCCTGCGGACGTGACCACCCTGCCCCAGCAACAGTTGGTACGCGGCGCCTTGAGCGGCCGCGAGGGTTGGCTGGGAGTACAGCAGGCATGATCCGCCGCTGGGCCTTGCCCCTGCTCCTGTTGGCATTCGGCGTGTTTTACCTGCTGCCGCTGGCCACCCATGGCTTGTGGATTCCGGATGAAACCCGCTACGCGCAGATCAGCCAGGAAATGCTGCTGACCGGCAAGTGGGCGTCGCCGCACTTCATGGGCATTCGTTACTTCGAAAAACCCGCCGCGGGGTATTGGATGATCGCGCTGGGCCAGGCGATCTTCGGGCAGAACCTGTTTGGCGTTCGCTTCGCCTCGGCCCTGAGTACCGGCCTGAGCATCCTGCTGGTGTACCTGGTGTCGCGTCGGCTGTGGAATGACCCGCACAAGAGCCTGGTCAGCAGCGTGCTGTACATGAGTTTTGTCAGCATCGCGGCGTTGGGCGGCTATGCCAACCTCGACCCGCAGTTCACCTTCTGGGTCAACCTGACCGGCGTGGCCTTGTGGTTCTGCTTCGACAGCACCACCCGTAATGGCCGCCTGGGCGCCTGGGCGTTGCTGGGCTTTGCCTGTGGCATGGGCTTTATGACCAAGGGTTTCCTGGCGTGGCTGCTGCCGGTGTTGATCGCCCTGCCCTACGCGATCTGGCAGAAACGCTTTGGCGAGTTACTCAAGTTCGGCGTGGTTGCCGTGGTGGTGGCGATTGTGGTCAGCCTGCCTTGGGCGCTGGCTGTGCACCTGCAAGAGCCGGACTACTGGAATTTCTTCTTCTGGCACGAGCATATCCAGCGCTTTGCCGGCGACGATGCCCAGCACGCCGAGCCGTTCTGGTATTACCTGCCGCTGCTGGTCGCGTTTTGCCTGCCTTGGGTGGCCCTGCTGCCGTCAACGCTCAAACAGGCGTGGCAGGACAAGCGCAGTGCAAAAATCGGCTTCGTGCTGCTGTGGCTGCTGATGCCTTTGGCGTTCTTCAGCCTGGCCAAAGGCAAGCTGCCGTCCTACATCATGCCGTGCCTGCTGCCCCTGGCCCTGCTGATGGGCTCGACCCTGGCGGACAAACTCGCTGCCGGCCGTGGCCGTGTGCTGCGGATCAACGGTTGGCTGAACCTGCTGATTGGCGTCGCGGTATTACTGGCGCTGACGTGGGTTCAACTGAAAAAGCCGGTGTACGCACACGGCGAGGAAACCCTCAGCCTGGTGCTGGTGTTTGCCTTTCTGTTCAGCTGGATCATCGTCAACCTGTTGCAGGCCGCACGGCCGCTGCACCTGTGGGCGGCACCGGCGCTGGGCAGTTGGCTGATGGTTGCCCTGCTGCCGGCCGCACTGCCGCACTCCGTGGTCTACAACAAGACGCCGGATCAATTCATCATCGATCACCTGCAGGAGCTACAGCCGGCCACCGCGTTGCTGAGCAATGACCTGGGTGCGGCCTCGGCGCTGTCGTGGCGCTTGCAGCGGCCGGACGTGACGCTCTACAACACAATCGGCGAAGTGAAGTACGGCCTCGCTTATCCGGATGCAGCCCATCACAAGGTGGATACCCGGCAAGTCCAGCAGTGGATGAGCGACGCCCGCAAAAAAGGTGCGGTGGGTGTGGTGATGCGCGTTAAAGGTGACGATGAAATTGCCGAAGTTGCATTGCTGCCCACTGACGGTCAGCGCTATGAGCAAGGCAATCTGATGATTCTGATCTTCCCGCAGGTGGCGCCGTGATCACCCTGCTGTTGTTACTGGTGGCCTGCCTGCTCACCTGTATGGGCCAGGTTTCACAGAAATTTGCTGTAGAAGGCTGGCGCGACCAGCCCGACGGCTGGGCACTGAAACTGCGCTCACCGTGGCTGTGGGCGGCGCTAGTGTGCCTGGGCCTGGGGCTGCTGGTGTGGCTGCTGGTGTTGCAGCGCCTGGAAGTCGGCATCGCCTACCCCATGCTCAGCCTGAATTTCGTGCTGGTCACCCTGGTGGCGCGGTTTGTGTTCCATGAAACCATCGACCGTCGTCACTGGCTGGGTGTGCTGCTGGTGATTGCCGGCGTCGTGCTGCTGGGGCGCCAGGTATGAGCCGGGCTCAAGGCTTCGCCCTGGCCCTGGGCAGCGTCGGCCTGGTCAGCGCCGCACAGTTGGGCATGCGCTGGAGCATGACGCGCTTGCCGCTGCCCAACGAATGGCTCACGGCCCGCATTGATCCGGGCGCCCTTGGCGTGGTGAGCCTGGCGATCTGCGCCTATGCGTTGTCGATGCTCTGCTGGCTCGGCGCACTCAAGCACCTGCCACTGGGTCGC
The DNA here is from genome assembly GCF_056688935.1 of Pseudomonas arvensis. NCBI lineage: Bacteria > Pseudomonadati > Pseudomonadota > Gammaproteobacteria > Pseudomonadales > Pseudomonadaceae > Pseudomonas > Pseudomonas arvensis. Next base: position 2,939,576 of record NZ_CP162038.1, read on the forward strand.
GCCTATTCGCTGCTGAGCATCAGCTACGCGCTGGTGTACCTGCTGGCGGCCAGCCTGCCGGTGTTCAACGAACATTTTTCCGTTTCAAAAACCCTGGGGGTGGCGCTTGTCATCCTCGGTGTGCTGATCATCAACTCTCGTCGTGCCAGTGCTACAAGCCCCAGGAATGCCCCATGAAAATCAGTGTATTTGGTAGTGGTTACGTCGGTCTGGTACAGGCCACCGTATTAGCCGAAGTCGGTCATGATGTGATCTGCATGGACGTCGATCAAAACAAGGTCAAGCTGCTGCAGCAAGGCCATGTGAGCATCTTCGAGCCGGGGCTGGCCGCGATGGTCAAGGAGAACCTGGAAAGCGGGCGCCTGCATTTCACCTTTGATGAAAAGCTCGCCGTCGAACACGGTGAAGTGCTGTTTATCGCCGTCGGCACGCCGTCGGATGAAGACGGCTCGGCCGACTTGAAATACGTGCTGTCGGTGGGGGATGCCGTGGCTCGTCATCGGGTGGCCCCGGTCATTCTGGTGGAAAAATCCACCGTCCCCGTGGGCACCGGCGACACCTTGCGCGCCCACATCGAAAAAGCCCTGCACGTCGCGGGTCGCCACTTGGAGTTCGATATCGTCTCCAACCCGGAATTCCTCAAGGAAGGCTCGGCGGTTGCTGACTGCCGCCGCCCGGACCGCATCATCATCGGCTGCGAGCGCGAAGAAGTCCGCGAGGTCATGCGCGATCTGTACGCGCCGTTCAACCGCAACCATGACCGCATCATCTTTATGGACCTGCGCAGCGCCGAACTCACCAAGTACGCCGCCAACTGCATGCTGGCCACCAAGATCAGCTTTATCAACCAGATCGCCGAGCTGGCCGAGCACCTGGGGGCGGACATCGAAGCCGTGCGCCTGGGCATTGGTGCCGACTCGCGCATCGGCTATCACTTTATCTACCCCGGTTGCGGCTACGGCGGTTCGTGCTTCCCCAAGGACATGCGCGCCTTGATCCACAGCGCCAAACAGGCCAACTGCTCCAGCGACCTGCTGGAAGCCGTGGAAGCCATCAACCAACGCCAGAAGAGCAAGCTGTTCGAGCGCATCAATGCGTTCTTCCAGGGCAACCTGCGCGGCAAGACCTTCGCCCTGTGGGGCCTGGCCTTCAAGCCCAACACCGACGACATGCGCGATGCCCCCAGCCGCGTGCTGATGGAAGCGCTGTGGGCGGCGGGCGCCAACGTACGCGCCTTCGACCCGGAAGCCATGCAGGAAACCCAGCGCCTCTACGGCGACGAAGAGCGGCTGATGCTGATGGGTACGCCGGAGTCCACCCTGGTGGGCGCCGATGCGTTGATCGTGTGCACCGAATGGCAGCAGTTCAAGGCCCCTGATTTCGACCTGATCCACCAGCGCCTGAAAACCCCGGTGATCTTCGACGGCCGCAACCTGTACGACGGCGAACGCCTGTCGCGCAAGGGCTTCCAGTATTTCCCGATTGGCCGGGGCGACTCGTGCCAGTTGCCGATTCCGCAGCAGCAGTGGGTGCCGCAGGTCGTGGAAGCCTGATACGTGAACACAGCCCAACTGCCTTTGCTGAGTACCACGATCCGCCGCCAATCCCTCGGTTTGGGATTGCTGGCGTTATTGCTGTTTATCGCCGGCAGTTGGCACCAGGCGATTATCGGGTTCGACTCACGCTTCGTGCTGTTCGCCCAGGAAATGCTGCGCCATGGGCCAGGCTTTTTCCCCACCACTTACGGCCAGCCGTATGCCGATTATCTGGCCACCTCGACGCTGATGACCTGGCTGTTGTCGCTGCCCTTGGGCCAGGTCACCAGCCTCACCGCCTGGCTGCCGACTTCGCTGGCCTCGGCAGTGATCGTCATTCTGGTGTATCGCCTGACGGCGCCCTACTCCCAGCGCTGGGGCCTGTTGAGCATTGCGGTGTTGCTGTTGAGCACCACGTTTATCAGCGAAACCCGCGCCGTTTCCCTGGACCAGATGCTCGCCGCCATCACCTTGACGGTGTTCTACCTCGGTTACGCCCACGACCACTTCGCTGCCGACAAGCGCCTGCACTGGCTGTTCCTGCTCTTGATCGTGGGGTTTGCGATACGCGGCCCGATTGGCCTGGTGGTGCCTACCGGCGTGCTGTGCAGCTATTACCTGATCAATCGGCAATGGCGCCAACTGGTGAGCTTCGGCCTGGTGGCCCTGGCGCTGTTGGTGGCGTGTGTCGGCCTGCTGTTGCTGATGGCCAAGCTCAGTGGCGGTGAGGGCTTCATGCAGGACGTGATCCGCATGCAGTTCCTCGGGCGCATGGATGGCAGCGAAGGTTCCAGCGGCGTGCTGTATTACTTCACCAGCTCTTTGGGCAATTACGCGTTGGCCTACCCGTTGGCATTATTGGTGCTGCTGGCTGTAGCAATCAGCGGGCGGCGCACACCTGACCCGGCCGTGCAGTTGGTGCTGTACTGCGCCGCAGCGGGCTTGCTGGTGTTGCTTGGCCTGTCGATTCCCCAGGCGAAGAAGGCGCGCTATGTACTGCCGATGCTGCCCATGGCAGCGATTATTGCGGCGTATCCCTTCTCTACCGCGCACGGGCGGCTGTTTGCCTGGTTGCGCGGGCTGATGCTGGTTATATGGACGCTATTGCCCGCGCTGTTGATCGCCGGCCTGCTGTTCGCCCGCCCACGCTACCCGGAACAGCTGAGCCAGCTGGGGCTGATGTTAGGTGTGCTGGGCGTCCTGCAGGCAGTGGCACTGTCGGCGTGGTGCGTGCCTCGCCTGCGACCGGTGGGTCCGGCCATTGCGGCGGTGTTGGCAGTGTGGTCCACGTACATTCTGGTGGTCGAACCGCTGGAGCGCAGTGTCTATGACACTCGCACATTTACCTTGCGGGTTCACCAACAGGTGATGCAACAGCGCGCCCCCGTGGTCTTGCACGGCTTGGGCAAAGACGCCAAGGCCATTAAATACATGGTCAACCTTGACTGCGACCAGGTGCCGTTGTTCACCCAACAGGCGGCCGACCTGACGCCCCTGCAAGGCCCGGCCTGGCTGGTGATGAGTCAGGTGGACTTTGAAGGTCTCAAAGATCCGCGCTTTGCCACTCTCACGCCGACCTTGACCGGTGAGTTCGACCGCAATCCCTATGTGCTGCTGCACCTGGTCAAACCCACGCAGCCTTGAGTTGCCACGCGGAAACCTCCTACGCACCTATACGTAAAGGCTGGTGTCATATCACTTTCCTACGTCCGAACCCCAACGTTAAACTCGATCGCCAGGTGCGTTAAGTATCTACCGCCACTGGCCATGAATAACTACAAGGACGCTAGAAGGCGCAGCGCCTGCTGCGGCTCGCTTCGTGAGAGGACAATGCCGTGCCAAATCATCATTTACTGAATACCCCTGCCTCATTGGTCCGCGATGAAGTGCATATCGGCTACCTGCCGATTCCGCCGCTGGATCGACTGATGGCGCTGCGCAATGCCCTCGTCGCGCTAAAAGGCCCCCTGGCCGGTGAACCTGGCATGCAGGAAAACCTGCAGAAGCAGCTGTTCAATGAAGACACCGATAACCGCGTTCTGGGCAAGCCCAATACCCAGTGCATTCGCGTCTAGTTCATTATTTTTGTATTAAAACCTCACTAATATGCATTGGCGCTGCGCTATAGGGCACGGCACACTGCGCAGGTTCCTCCCCCAAATGCAGGAACTTTCAGAGGGCTTTTCCGGGCAACCAGACAAGCCTTTTTTTTGCCCGCCGTTTATGGATTCCTGTTCAATGCTCGCTCGCTGGTTCCCCGCTGCAATCAATACCCGTCCCTCCGAATGGAGCCGTGCTGCCATTGGCATGGCCCTGGGCACACTGTTCAGTGTCTGGCTCTGTGCCCAGGTGTTTGGCATGGAGGTCGCGTTGCACCTGCTTGGCCCGCTGGGGGCCTCGGCAGTCCTGTTGTTTGCCGTCTCGTCCGGTGCGCTGGCGCAGCCCTGGTCGATCATCGGCAGCTACCTGTGCGCCGCCGTTGTGGCATTGCTGGTTGCGCGCGTGCTCGGGCGCACATTGGGCGGCGCTTGCCTGGCGGCGGGCATGTCGGTGGTATTGATGTGCTGGCTGCGTTGCCTGCACCCACCCGCCGGTGGCCTGGCCATGACGCTGGTGCTGGCCGACCCGGCCTCTGCGGCGCTGGGCTGGCATGAGTTGGGCGCCGTGCTGCTCGGCGCCGGCGCGCTGTTGGCCTGTGCCCTGGCCTATAACAATGCCACGCGCACGCGCTATCCCAAGGGCGCTGTCGAGTCACCGTCAATCGTTTTGAATAACGCCAATGCGGCTCCGGACCCTGCCGTGACCGCCGTCGACTTGAAGCTGGCCCTCGCCGAAATGGAACAGTTCTACGATGTGGCACCTGCAGAGCTTGAGCAACTGATTCACGCGGCCGAAACCCACGCGCGCCGTCGCAGCATCGGCGAAGTGCTGGCCAATCGCACGCCCTGACCGAGGCCACAGCCACCCTGCATAAATGCAACAACCACCTGCATGATTCCGGGTTGTACTGCGCAAATTTGCGCTGGTAGGATCGCGAGAAGGTTCGTCCGCGAACATCTTGATAAAGAACAATAAAAGCAGGGAGTTAGAGATGACTGCTCAGGTTTCATCCGAAGCAAGCCGTGCCGATACACCTCAGGAAGAGGTACTCGCCGACGTCCGCAACCATATCGGCCACCTCACCCTCAACCGCCCCGCCGGTTTAAACGCCATAACCCTGGACATGGTTCGCAGCCTGACCCGGCAACTGCAGGCCTGGTCAGATGACCCTTCGGTGTACGCCGTGGTCCTGCGCGGCGCTGGCGACAAGGCCTTCTGTGCGGGTGGCGATATTCGCTCGCTGTACGACAGCTTCAAGAACGGCGACACCCTGCACGAAGAGTTCTTCGTCGAGGAATACGCCCTCGACCTCGCGATCCACCATTACCGCAAGCCCGTACTCGCCCTGATGGACGGCTTTGTCCTGGGCGGCGGCATGGGCCTGGTGCAAGGTGCGGATTTGCGTGTGGTCACCGAGCGCAGCCGGCTGGGCATGCCGGAAGTGGCCATCGGTTATTTTCCCGACGTGGGCGGCAGCTATTTTCTGCCGCGCATTCCGGGCGAGTTGGGGATCTACCTCGGCGTTACCGGCGTGCAGATCCGTGCTGCCGATGCGCTGTATTGCGGGTTGGCCGACTGGTACCTCGACAGCGCGAAGCTCGACGAACTGGACCAGAAACTCGACCACCTGCGCTGGCACGACTCCCCCCTCAAAGACTTGCAAGGCCTGCTGGCAAAGCTTGCGGTGCAGCAACTGCCCGATGCGCCGCTGGCGGCCTTGCGCCCGGCGATAGACCATTTCTTCGGCTTGCCGGATGTACCCAGCATGGTCGAGCAATTACAAGCCGTCACTGTTGCCGACAGCCATGCGTGGGCGCTCAACACCGCCCACCTGATGCAGACCCGTTCCCCCCTGGCCATGGCCGTCACCTTGCAAATGCTGCGCAAGGGCCGCCGGCTGACGCTGGAACAATGTTTTGCCCTTGAGCTGCACCTGGACCGTCAATGGTTCGAGCGCGGAGACCTGATCGAAGGCGTGCGTGCCCTGATCATCGACAAGGACAAGACCCCACGCTGGAACCCGCCCACCCTGCATGGGTTGGCGGCGGCCCATGTCGAAAGCTTCTTCCAACAGTTCGAGCAGGTTGCGAGATAAATCATGCAAGACATTGAATACACAGAAGAACAAGTGATGATTCGCGACATGGCGCGCGACTTTGCGCGGGGTGAAATCGCCCCGTATGCCCAAGCCTGGGAAAAAGCCGGTTGGATCGACGACAACCTGGTCGCCAAGATGGGCGAACTGGGCCTGTTGGGCATGGTGGTCCCGGAAGAATGGGGCGGCACCTACGTCGACTACGTGGCCTATGCCTTGGCAGTCGAAGAGATTTCCGCCGGCGATGGCGCCACCGGCGCGCTGATGAGTATCCACAATTCAGTGGGTTGCGGGCCGATCCTCAACTACGGCACAACCGCGCAGAAGGAAACCTGGCTGGCCCAGCTTGCCAGTGGCCAGGCGATTGGTTGTTTCTGCCTGACCGAACCCCAGGCCGGTTCCGAAGCCCATAACCTGCGCACCCGCGCTGAGCTGCGTGACGGCCAGTGGGTGATCAACGGCGCCAAGCAATTCGTCAGCAACGGCAAACGCGCCAAGCTGGCCATCGTCTTTGCCGTGACCGACCCGAGCCTGGGCAAGAAAGGCATCTCCGCCTTCCTGGTGCCCACCGACACCCAGGGTTTTGTGGTGGACCGTACCGAACACAAGATGGGTATTCGTGCGTCTGACACCTGCGCGGTGACCCTCAACCAGTGCACGGTCCCGGAAGCCAACCTGCTGGGCGAACGCGGTAAAGGCCTGGCGATAGCGCTGTCGAATCTGGAAGGTGGACGCATCGGCATCGCCGCCCAGGCCCTGGGTATCGCCCGCGCGGCGTTTGAAGCGGCGCTGGCCTACGCCCGTGACCGGGTGCAGTTCGACAAGCCGATCATTGAACATCAGAGCGTGGCCAACCTGCTGGCGGACATGCAAACCCGCCTCAACGCCGCCCGCCTGCTGATCCTGCACGCCGCCCGCCTGCGCAGTGCTGGCAAACCGTGCCTGTCGGAAGCGTCACAAGCCAAGCTGTTTGCCTCGGAAATGGCGGAGAAGGTCTGCTCGTCAGCCATGCAGATACATGGCGGGTACGGTTACCTGGAGGATTACCCTGTGGAGCGTTACTACCGGGATGCGCGGATCACGCAGATTTACGAAGGGACCAGCGAGATTCAGCGGATGGTGATTGCCAGGGAGCTCAAGCACTACCAGCTCTGACCGACTCACGCACCCTCACCGGCATAGGTATCTACATAACTTCCCGTGGATGCTGAATCTATGGCAACTGGGCTGTTGTGGTGAGCGGGACAAGCCCGCTCACCACAGAGTTATGTATAAGCCTTTGAGAGTCCTCTGCTCTCACCGGGCAAGCCGTAGCTGTCGAGCGCAAGCGAGGCTGCGTTGGCGCCCCGCAGATCGCAGGGTGTCAATACGTCCGCCCCCACACGCTTATTTGTCTTTGAACTCCGGCGCACGCTTGGCCACAAACGCCGCCATGCCTTCCTTCTGATCCAGCGTCGCGAAGGCCGCATGGAACACCCGGCGCTCAAAGCGCACGCCTTCGGACAGGCTCACTTCAAACGCACGGTTGACGCTTTCCTTGACCATCATGCTGATCGGCACTGACTTGCCGGCGATCAGGGTGGCGACTTTCAGGGCTTCATCCAACAGCTCATCGGCCGGCACGATGCGTGCAACAATGCCGCAACGTTCTGCTTCCACCGCATCGATAAAGCGCCCGGTCAGGCACATTTCCATGGCCTTGGCCTTGCCCACGGCCCGGGTCAGGCGTTGGGTGCCGCCCATGCCCGGCAGGACGCCGAGGTTGATTTCCGGCTGACCGAACTTGGCGCCGTCGCCCGCCAGGATGAAGTCACACATCAGCGCCAGTTCGCAACCGCCGCCCAAGGCAAAGCCGTTCACGGCGGCAATGATCGGTTTGCGGCGGTTGGCCACGCGGTCGCTGTCGCTGAACAGGTCATCGAGGTAGATCTGCGGGTAGGTCAGCTCGGCCATTTCCTTGATGTCGGCGCCGGCCGCAAAGGCTTTCTTGGAACCAGTCAGCACGATGCAGCCGATTTGCGGATCGGCTTCCAGGCCATCCAGCGCCTGGTTCAACTCACTGACCAGTTGCGCATTCAGCGCGTTAAGGGCTTGCGGACGGTTCAGGGTAATCAGTCCGACGCGGCCCTGGACGTCGAGCAAAATGGTTTCGTAACTCATGTATCGGCTCCTTAGAGATTGCGTGAGATGACCATGCGTTGGATATCGCTGGTGCCTTCGTAAATCTGGCAGACCCGCACATCGCGGTAGATCCGCTCCAGGGGAAAGTCGCTCAGGTAACCGTAACCGCCCAGGGTTTGCAAGGCAGCCGAACAGACTTTCTCGGCCATTTCCGAGGCGAACAGCTTGGCCATGGACGCTTCCACCAGCGCTGGCTTGCCGCTGTCGCGCAGGGCGGCGGCGTAATGCACCATTTGCCGGGCCACGGCAATTTGCGTGGCCATGTCGGCCAGGCGGAAGGCAACGGCCTGGTGTTCGATCAGTGGCTTGCCGAAACTTTCGCGCTCGCGGGCGTAGTCCCGGGCCGCTTCAAATGCGGCGCGGGCCATGCCCACCGATTGCGAGGCGATGCCCACGCGGCCGCCTTCAAGGTTGGCCAGGGCGATCTTGTAGCCTTCGCCCTCCTCGCCCAAACGGTTGGCCACCGGAACCTTCAGGTCTTCAAACAGGATCTGGCAGGTGTCCGACGCATGCTGCCCCAGCTTGTCCTCGACCCGCGCCACGCTGTAGCCCGGAGAATCGGTGGGCACGATGAACGCGCTGATCCCGCGTTTGCCCGCTGCGGGGTCAGTGACGGCAAACACAATCACCACCCCGGCGTTTTGCCCGGAGGTGATGAACTGTTTACAGCCATTCAACACGTAGTGGTCGCCGTTCAGGCGGGCGCGGGTTTTCAGGCTGCTGGCATCAGAGCCGGCCTGGGGTTCGGTCAGGGCAAAGGCTCCCAGCATGGCGCCGCTGGCCAGGGGCGTGAGGAACTGGGCTTTTTGCTGGTCGTTGCCGAACTTGAGGATCGGCACGCAACCCACCGAGTTATGCACGCTCATGATGGTGGAACAGGCACCGTCACCGGCGGCGATTTCTTCCAGCGCCATGGCGTAGGCCAGGTAGCCAGTGTCGCAACCGCCCCACTGTTCCGGCACCAGCATGCCGAAAAAGCCCAGTTCGGCCATTTCGCCGATGGCCTCCTTGGGAAAACGGTGCTCGCGGTCCCACTCGGCGGCGAAGGGTTTGAGGCGTTCCTGGGCAAATTGCCGGGCCGCGTCGCTGATTTGCAGTTGTTCGTCATTGGGCAGCATGGGGGCAGTCCTTAATACAGGCATTCAACGGCCATGGCCGTGGCTTCACCACCGCCGATGCAGATTGCGGCAACGCCTCGCTTGAGGCCCTTTTGGCGCAGGGCCGAGAGCAAGGTCACCAGGATGCGCGCGCCGGAGGCGCCGATCGGATGGCCCAGCGCGCACGCGCCACCGTGGATATTGACCTTGGCGTGGGGGATTTGCAGCTTGCTCATGGTCACCAGGCTCACCACCGCGAAGGCTTCGTTGATCTCGAACAGATCCACCTCATCCAGGCTCCAGCCGGTCTTGCTCATCAGCTTGCGAATCGCGCCCACCGGCGCTACCGGAAACAGCCCCGGCTCATCGGCGAAGGCGGCATGCCCGTGGATGACCGCCAACGGCTTGAGCCCACGCTGGTGCGCTTGGGACTCGCGCATCAGTAACAGCGCCGCGGCGCCGTCGGAAATCGAGCTGGAGTTCGCCGCTGTCACCGTGCCGCCTTCACGGAAGGCGGGTTTGAGGCTGGCGATCTTGTCCAGCCTGGCCTTGGGCGGTTGTTCGTCGTGCAGGATGGTTTTTTGTTCTTTGCCGACAGTGACCTGCACCGGCACGATCTCGGCCGCGAAGTTGCCGTGGGTGATCGCTTCCTGGGCGCGGGCCAGGGACGCAATGGCGAAAGCGTCCTGCGCTTCGCGGGTAAAGCCGTTATGCAGCGCGCAATCTTCGGCGAAGGTGCCCATCAGGCGGCCCTTGTCGTAGGCGTCTTCCAGGCCATCGAGAAACATATGGTCCAGGACGCGGCCGTGGCCCATGCGGTAGCCGCTGCGGGCGCGGTCGAGCAGATACGGCGCGTTCGACATGCTCTCCATACCGCCGGCAATCACCACATCGACGCTGCCGGCCAGCAGTGAATCATGGGCCAGGATCGTCGCTTCCATGCCCGAGCCGCACATCTTGTTAAGGGTGGTGCAGCGGGTGGACTTATCCAACCCGGCGCCCAACGCCGCTTGCCGTGCCGGCGCCTGGCCCAGGCCAGCGGGGAGTACGCAGCCAAACAGCACTTCATCCACGGCGTCGGTGGCGATACCGGCACGCTCGACCGCCGCACGAATCGCGGCCGCGCCGAGCTGAGGTGCGGTCAAGCCCTTGAGGTCGCCCTGGAACCCGCCCATGGGCGTGCGTACGGCGCTGACAATCACGATGGGATCAGTCATGAAGCACTCCTTACTTGGCAGCCATGCGCAAGGCACCGTCGAGGCGGATCACCTCGCCATTGAGCATGCTGTTTTCAATGATGTGCCGCACCAGTGCGGCGTATTCGGCAGGCTTGCCCAGGCGTGGCGGGAATGGCACGCCGGCGGCGAGGGAGTCGCGTACTTCGGGGGGCATGCCGGCCATCATCGGGGTTTCGAAGATGCCGGGGGCGATGGTCATTACGCGAATGCCGAAACGCGCCAACTCACGTGCGGCGGGCAGTGTGAGGCTGGCGATTGCGCCCTTGGACGCCGCATACGCGGCTTGACCGATTTGCCCGTCAAACGCAGCGACCGAAGCGGTGTTGATGATGACGCCGCGTTCACCGTCGGCATTCGCTTCGCTCTCGGCAATGGCGGCGGCGGCCAGGCGCAACAGGTTGAAGCTGCCGATCAGGTTGACGTTGATCACCTGGGCGAAGCTCGCCAGACCGTGAGGGCCGTTCTTGCCGAGGATTTTTTCGCCGCGCACCACACCGGCGCAGTTAACCAGCCCGTGCAAACCGCCAAACGCCGCGACGGTGGCCTGCACGGCAGCTTCGGCAGCCGCTTCCTGGCTGATATCGGCCACGCTGCTGCGAGCGTTATCACCCAACTGCAGGGCCTTGGCCGCCACAGCCTCGGCGTTCAGGTCCACCAGCATCACCTTGGCGCCAGCGGCGACGAGCATCTCAGCGGTGGCCGCGCCAAGGCCTGAGGCGCCGCCGCTGACCAGAAAAACCTTGTTTTCAATCTGCATCATTGTTTCCTTGAACGATGGACCGGGTAACGAGCGTATTGGCCAGATAATCCCTTGCGCGCTGCACAGCGGCAATGGTCAAAGCCTTCAACATGGCTGACTGGTTTGGCCAAGAGTGCATTGATCATAGACCGCACCATTCAGCCCGTTGGCCCAAGCGATTGGACGCCCTCCCCGCCAGCTTCTAACTTGATGGCCTGCGCCACCCAACTGACCTGAAGCCGGTTTGACACCTGCCCTGGTCTGACCGAAGCTGACGGCCTTTGTAATAGCTGCTCAAGCTTTCGGACGCCTGCATGTCAAAGTCACGCCGTTACGCCATCGTCGGCCTGTGCGCCCTGTTGTTCATTGTGCTGATCACTTGGTATTTCTCGCGCTCCGCCCCAATGGCGGTGGCGCCTGCCATTGCCCATGGTTATTCCAAGGCCCTGAAGCAGGCGCGTAACGGCGAACCGGGCGCCGCCCGCGTGCTGTATCAGCAATTGGGCCGCCCGGACCTGACTGATGAGCGCCGCGCTGCGCTGCATGCCGAACTGCACAACTACCCGAGCCCCCAGGCCCTGAAGCTGGCGGATAAGGACCTGGGCAATGACTCGCCCGTGGTCCGCGAAGCGGCGATCCACAGCATTGTCGGCCTGGTTCCCACAGGCCAGCGCACCCTGTTGCTCGGCCCGGCACTGGATGACCCCGAACAGAGCGTGCGCTTTGCCGCCGCCAATGCCTTGCTCGGCCTGTCGCCGGACACCCTTGGCCTGTACTTCGGGCCGTTGCAACAGGTACTGGATGAATTCGTAAAGCACCTCAAGACCCAGCCCGAAACCGCCGAGGGCTGGATTCAGCTGGCACGCCTGTACATCCACAGCGCCCTGCTGCCTGAGGCGCAACATGCCCTGGAGCAGGCGATGCGTTTGCAGCCGGACAACCTGCAAGCAGTGGTTGCGCAGATCGAGCTGCTGGATAAACAAGGCAAGACTGACGAATCCCGCCAATTACTGGCCCGACAGTTGGCGGCGCACCCCGAATCCGCCTACCTGCAACACGCCCTCGGCATGTGGCTGCTGCACCACGGCGAGCGGCCTTATGCGCTGCTCGGCCTGTCCAAGGCAGTGGAACTGGAGCCGGACAATCAGGATTACCGCTACGATCTGGCCACCACCCTGCACGACCAGCAGGAACTGGAAGCAGCGCAACGCCAATTGGAGGAAATCGTCCAGCGTCACCCTTCCAATCGCAAGGCGCGAGTGTTGCTGGTCAACTACTGGAAAGAGAGCGGGCAGTTGCAGAATGTCCAGGTGCTGTTGGCTCAGCTTGAGCAACAAAACCCGGACGATCCAGCGTTGCAACAAGGTCTGTAGAGCCGTCCTGCGCTTACAAATTGAAGCAAATGTGGAACGGTTGCAAAGTGCCACGGTCAAGTAAACATGGCGTGTCGCAACGGACATGCCCTTCTACTTGTACGTGACCCGAGGGCACTTCTTGTCTACATCCAAAGAGCTGTTCAGTGAAAAGGCGGCTATCGGCATCGAAGGTCTTGATGACATTCTTTCCGGAGGTCTATCGCGCAGCCACTTGTTCCTGCTGGAAGGCGAACCCGGCACTGGTAAAACTACCGTGGCGCTGCATTTCCTCCAGGCCGGGGCGAAAAACGGCGAGCGATCCTTGTACATCACCTTGTCGGAGACGGAGCACGAACTGCGCCAGGGCGCCAAGTCCCACGGCTGGGACTTGGACGACAACATCCATATCTTCGAGCTGACCCCACCGGAAAGCCTGCTCAATGCAGAGCACCAGCAGAGCCTGCTGTATTCCTCTGACCTTGAACTGGGCGAAGCCACTCGGCAGATTTTCGAGGTGGTGGAACGGGTCAAGCCCACCCGTGTGGTCGTCGACAGCCTCTCCGAGATCCGCCTGCTGGCGCAGAGCTCTTTGCGTTATCGCCGGCAGATCCTCGCGATCAAGCACTACTTCGTACGTTACGACGCCACCGTATTGCTGCTGGACGACCTGACCACCGAATCCCTGGATAAAACCGTGCACAGCGTGGCCCACGGCGTGATCCGCCTGGAAGAATTGACGCCAAACTACGGCGCCGAACGCCGCCGCGTGCGGGTAGTGAAATACCGTGGTCAGAAGTATCGCGGCGGGTTCCACGACTTCACCATCATGCAGGACGGCGTGCACGTGTTCCCTCGCCTGGTGGCGGCCGAACACCGCGGTGGCTACAACCGCCAGACGCTCACCAGTGGCATCAGCGAGATGGACTCATTGTTGGGTGGTGGCATCGAAACCGGCTCCAGCAGCCTGATCCTCGGCCCAGCCGGTACCGGCAAATCGCTGATCTCGATGATCTTCGCCGCCGCCGCCGTGTCACGGGGTGAGAAGGCTGCGCTGTTTATATTCGACGAAGAGCTGGGGCTGCTGTTCGAGCGCATGAAAAACATGGGCATCGACCTCGAAGCGCTGCAGGCCACCGGCAACCTGATGATCGAACAAGTGGACGCTGCCGAGCTGTCCCCCGGCGAGTTCTCTCACCGGGTGCGCCGCGCCGTCGACGAAGCGGGCATCAAGACCGTGGTGATCGACAGCATCAACGGGTACCAGGCAGCAATGCCGGAGGAAAACGCGCTGATCCTGCACATGCACGAACTGCTGCTGTACCTCAACCGTAGAGGCGCGGCCACCTTCATGACCGTCGCCCAACACGGGCTGGTCGGCGATATGCAAGCGCCGGTCGACATCACCTACCTGGCCGACACGGTGATTCTGCTGCGTTACTTCGAAGCCCTGGGCAAAGTCCGCCGCGCAATTTCGATCATCAAGAAGCGTACCGGCGCCCACGAATCGACCATTCGTGAATACCGCATCGGCAGCCGTGGCCTTACCGTTGGCGAGCCTCTGGACAACTTCCAGGGCGTACTGCGCGGCATCCCGACCTACATGGGTGCCGGCTCCCCTCTGCTCAAGGATGAGGGATAGTGCCCACTCTACCTGGCGTCTCCGAGCGCGCGATTATCCTGGCGCCCGTAGGACGCGATAGCTCGCTGGCGCTGATGATGCTCAACGAGGCCGGTTACACCGGCATCGTCGCGACCCACCTGCCAATGCTGTGCGACGCGCTGGAACAGGGTGCAGGCCTGCTGATCATCGCCGCTGAAGCATTGCGCGGTGTCGACCTTGAGCCCCTGCTGGAGTACTTGCACCAGCAGCCGGCCTGGTCGGACATGCCCATCGTGCTGATGACCCACCATGGCAGCAGCGAGCAGAATGGCTCCTCCCAGTTCAGCGGCTTGCTCGGCAACGTCACCTTCCTGGAGCGGCCCTTCCACCCCGTGACGCTGATCAGCCTGGTCAGCACTGCCCTGCGCGGCCGTCGCCGGCAGTATGAGGCGCGTGACCGCCTGATCGACTTGAGCAAAAGCGAGCTGCGCCTGCAACGCACCCTGGAAACCCTCGAACAGCAAGTCGAGGAGCGCACGGCCCAACTGCGTCACAACGAAGAGGCCCTGCGCCAATCACAGAAAATGGAAGCCGTCGGCCAATTGACCGGCGGCATCGCCCATGACTTCAACAATATGCTCACCGGGATCATCGGCAGCCTGGAGCTGCTGCGAAGGCGCGTGTCCCGTGGCAAATTGGACGACCTCGACAGCCTGATCGACCTGGGCGTCACCTCGGCCAACCGCGCAGCCGGGTTGACCCACCGGTTGCTGGCGTTTTCCCGCCGCCAGTCGCTGGATTCCAAGCCGGTCAATATCAACGAGCTGGTGAGCTCAATGGGCGAACTGCTGCAACGCAGCATCAATGAAAGCATCACCCTTGAGATGCACCTCACGGACCAGCTGTGGACGGCCGAAGCCGACCCCAATCAACTGGAAAGCGCCCTGCTCAACCTGGTACTCAACGCCCGCGATGCCATGCCCAATGGCGGCAAATTGGTGGTGGAAACCACCAACCGACACCTGGACAGCGTGTTTACCGCCGCCTTTGGCACCCTGCCCCCAGGCGACTACGTTGAGTTGAGCATCAGCGACAACGGCTGCGGCATTCCCGAAAGCGTGATTGGCCGTGTGTTCGACCCGTTCTTTACCACCAAGCCGATCGGCCAGGGCACGGGCCTTGGTTTGTCGATGATCTACGGGTTCGCCCGTCAGTCCCGCGGCCACGTGACCCTGCACAGCGAAGTGGGCCTGGGGACGACCGTCAGCTTGTTCCTGCCGCGTTTTCTGGGTGAGACCGTGCTGGCGGCCCCGCTCAACCCTGCGCTGCTGCCATTGGCCAATTCGGGGGAGACCGTGCTGATCGTCGAAGACGACCCCGCCGTACGCGTGCTGGTCTGCGCAGTACTCAAGGAGTTGGGTTATGGCTTTGTTGAGGCCGGGGATGCCAATACGGCATTACCGATCATTGAGTCGGACCAACGCATCGATCTTCTGATCAGTGACGTCGGCCTGCCGGGTATGAATGGCCGGCAGATGGCCGAAATCGGCCGGCAGCTTCGACCGGATCTCAAGGTGTTGTTCATCACGGGGTATGCTGAACATGCGGCGGTACGCGGCGGGTTCCTGGACCCTGGCATGCAGTTGATCACCAAGCCGTTCACGTTCGATCTATTGACGGCGAAGGTCAGGGAGATGATTCGAGCATAACCCCTCCCAACATAATGGGGGGGGGAGCAAGTTATGCAGGGTAACTTGTTAGTGGCTCTTCTAATGCTTTGTAACAATTCAAACATACGTATAGGGACCTTAACTACATCTCTCGCCACAGAACAAGTTGCCGTCTATCTAATCAGACGACTCACTTACATTCGTAGAGAGCTTTCATGACAACCCTGCCGATTATTCAAAGCACGTCCTTGCCCACACCGCGCCCGAAGCATACGGGTGAAACCATTTCCAGACGCAATGTAATGGCGAGCACGGACGGTGACGGCTCGACCCATGTCTTAAATTGGGTGAGCACTAACAGCACTGAAGAGGCTGACAAACGGCTGGCCCAGCTTTATCGTACAGTTTTATTGCGCTACGCAAATAGTGAGTCCGGCATTGAACCCTTTAACGAGGTGATTCGCGATATCCCGGAACATTCAGCATTCGGCAAGTGGCGTTCTTTAATAGGAAAAATATTAAATACTCCTGATGTCATCCAGTGGGCCGCAAAAAACAAAGTCGACCTCTCGAACAAGATAACCATTTCTCCAGAAGATAAATGCATTGTCGCCATGGTCTCAGGGAAGGCGGTTCACTTCCCTTTTGCCAACTTTCAAGCCTTCCCGCTTCTCCTGAAGGTCGCTGAAGCCTTAAGTCCCACGTCCGAAACCACCTACAATCCAAAATCCGCGTCTTTGAGCGATATCGCGAAATTTTATGGCATCACGGTGCCTCAACAGGACGAGACCAACACCCTTAAAGACAGAGTTCGGACGCAGGCGGCCAACTTGGAGGACGGCACTGCCTTCAGCGGCTTCAGTCAAAGTGGCTCACGTTCTGACGCCGAACTTAAGTTAAACCTGAATCAACTCGCCGACCTGAATAATAAACAGGAAGTGACTCGGCTCTTGAACACATTCCCGAAAGACGGCTCGCAAGCACTGGGCGACTTTCTGGAAACGACAACTTTCAGCAGACATTCAGCATCGGAGCATGGTCAGGTCGAATCAACGAGCTCAGCGAGGACTGTGAGCCTTAAACACTACATCAGCGATCAGAACTGGCAATTACCCAGCACTGCTGAAGAGCTGGAAGACCTGTTGATCGCGCTGTCGACTCCTAAGCCAAGTTCACCCTCGCACGGCGATTTTGGCGGTGCCTTGAGCTGGCCGACGCCTCTAGACAGGCATACAGCGCGCGATCCCTACATCGTTGTGCTAGGCCGCGTAAAGCCAGGGCCCGGTGGGCTGTTGGGTTATTTGAGCGGCAATCAACGCTGGGAGCCCAGTCAATTGCGTAATCCACGATTCATCATTGGGCAGATACTCGGTTCCTCTAAAGCGAAAGAACTGGGCGAAGGGTTACAGATAACCTGTTGGGGAGCATCGACGCCTACCAGTGCCAACGATTACCTGTTGGCTGCTATCCATGCAGCCTTTGAAGTAAAACTTGTACCCTCAAGAACGTCAGTGTCGGGGTTTGAGCTAGCCCAACCAGGCAACTCGGGCCTTACGGCCTCGGCTATCGTTAAACGACTTGCGGACCATTTGCTCGGGGCAACCAGTGGCACCGGCCATTCGAGAGTCACGCGCGAAATGGCCCCGGTCGCTGCGTACCTGCTTCTGTCAAAGCGGGCGCCGGAGTTTTTGATCAAGGACATTCCCGATAGCGTAACGTACGGCTCACAGGCGTGGCTGACGTTAAGCACTGCCGTGGGGCGCATAGAGGCTGAAACGCCTGGCGCCACTTCTATGATGAGCTACGCGGATATCTTGCATCGGGGCGATGTTGTCCCCCTTACCGCTGAGCAACGACAGATAGAGCAGACGACTAAGTTTAAGGCACTCATGGACTGGGGGGTTGCCAATAGCCTCATCACGTTAAGCCCTTCAGATGATTACAGCGCGGGTCAAAGGACGTTGGTGCTGGAGGCGTTTCAGAAACAAATGAAGGAGCTCCTTCAGGCGCTGGAGGCAACACAATCCCCCCTGCCTATGCGCAAGGACGTCGGAGCAGAGCAGCTCTTTGAGGCGCTTGGTTTTAGCGAGAATCGGCCCTATTTTGAGGAACTTATGGGCAAGCTTGGAATTCCCGGGGCAAGCACGGAGCAATATCGCAAGGAGCATGGAGATAAGGCTGATTTTTATGATTTCATCAATACCAAATTCATAAAGCTTGTCAACCCCCATAAAGATTTTCCGGGGCCGTACTCGCTATTGGATTTACATATTTCAAAGCGATTGTTCAACGCACCCTCTGTGACGCGCGTTGTGAGGCACGGGGGGATGGTGCAACAAACCGATACGAACGAATGGTACTCAAGTGCGCGCGCCCTGAAGTTCACGGACATTTTCTCCAAGTCTGCTGGTTTTGCTGACATTTCGACAGAATATTCAAATAAAATAGAATCGCACATCGAGAACTTAAAGGCCGGCACTAGAACAGCCGTAAAATACCTTATTTCTCGCCTTCCGGCAGATGACTTAAAGTTTATTGATCGAGGAGAAATTGACTTTTACCGTGAGGAACTCATCTACGACCTGAACCCGGGAGGCAGGTATTTGTCTCGACTCCAGCCAGTCAACAACAAACCGTTGGTCGCACGCTGTAAAATCGGATCAGAGGTGAGGTTCTATGAAATAAATCCGCAGAAAGGCTATATAGAGAGGCGAAACGATCTGGAAAATAATTTTTTAGTGGGGCATTATTCCCAAAGAAAAGATGTTGTTTTAGGCGACGACGCAGACCCTATTGAGGTGGCCCGTTATTGCAGGCTGTCAAGCAATCTTAGATATACGACAAAAGTAGCTAACTTCCCCCCTTCTCCCGGTCAAAATGCTCATGATACCTATAATTGCGCACGCACTCGCGCCATCGCCAACGCTGTAACGGCTAACGTGTATTCCGGTGTTTCAGAGAAACTCAGGGCTTACTCAAAAGGTGCTACGACATTCGAGAGCGAAGTTCCAGAATATGTCCTATACCGTGAGTTCCTGCTGAATTTAATCCCTTTGCGCTCAGCAATTGTGAGTTTTTCAAAGGGCGACTTTGCATCCGGTATTGGTGATCTAACCCTGGATATTCTAGGGTTCGTAACCGCAGGCGCCTCCGTTGCAGCAAAAGTTGCAGCAAAAGTTGCAGTAAACGTTGCAGCAAACGTTGCAAAGAGAGCAATCGCTGCCAGGGCCCTGTCCCTGGTTAAAATTGTAGGGCGGGCAGCCGTGAGCATGCTCAACCCTTTGGATGGCATTGGCGACCTGGTCAAAGGCGGGGCAAAGCTGGCGGGCACAGGCATCAACAAAGTGACCAAAGGCGTAAGACGGCTCAGGGGGGGCGCAGCCAGTTATGACCTTACATCAGCCAGCGCGCGTTTTGGTGAGGCCTCGTCAGGCACCTTCAAGTCAAGTGGGGAAATCTTGGAATCGGCCGCCGTTACGCAAAACGGGCAATGGTATCGCTATGACTCCATTGCACGGCAACCCTATGGAGCGCCTCTGAACGATTTTCTCCCTGCCGTCAGCGCCAATCCCCTAGGGTTGGAGAAATGGAAGACCCTGTCTGCTCCGCAGTCAGCGGAATCCATAGCCAACAAGAGAAAATGGCATCAGTTGCTTGAGGATACAAAAAGTGGGCCGGACAAGGCGGCTTTTGAAAACGGGTACAACACCGGCAGCCCTTCCGATATTGCGGGCTATTCGTCGAAAATGATGTCCGATCAGGTCATATCGCTGGCTATCAACAAAACCACGCTGACGCCACAAGAGCTGGGCACACTTGCTCGACAGAGCGAACGGCTGGCTGTCCAACATGGCTTGAACAGCGCCAGCCGGTTTTCCGAAAACGTCAGTTCCGTCGGCGCGACGCTGATTCCCTGTCCGCAGGTGGTGTACCTCAGCCAGGTCAGTCCCCTTAGCCAAGGCCAGTGCGCAGCGCTTTCACATGCCATGGCTGAAGCCATCAAGGATGGCAAGGAAATGAAGCTGATCGGCAACCTGTTCGAGGCAGCTGCCAATCCGGCGACGCCGGCATCACGCAAATTTGCGGATGCATTGAACGATACCCAAAAGCAAGTCACGAGTCAGACCTTGTTTCACGGAACGGCTAATCCTCGAACAATCTCTTATTTGGATATTGTTCCAGAGTTGACCGACGCGACCAAAACCAAATTCCTGATGCTAAGCACACCCGATCACGCAATTACGGCCGGCGTACGGGTCACTGGCGCCAAGAAAGAATTTTTTCTGTTTGATGCCAACTACGGTCTGGTGCCCTTCCCAGATGCCGATACGATGAAGCGTGGTTTGACCAAAATATTCACCGATAAAAAACTGCCGGTTCAATACGCCACCCATAGCACCAACCCGAACAAACTCGAATTCAAGGTGTCGGTGCAAGACCCTTCATGGGCTACCAAAGCAAGCGTCAACAAGCAGTCGGTGACCGACTTGTACGCAGACTCTCTATTTCCCACACCCAAGCCGCGCCCTAACGTTCAGCCTGCGGCCCCCGTCGCGGCACCGACAGCCAGCAAACCCGAATCCATGTTCGTCCCCGAGTTCGATTCGGCAACGGTTCGAGACACCAGTACGCTGCTCAACACCCGCGGTATCAGTGACTGTTCGGCGATCGTGATCCTTTCGGATCTCAAGGAAGGCATCTACCAGAAACGGACCCTGATGCACCTGCGCGGCAGCGCGCTGAACGATCTGCAAGCCAACGCATTGAAAGACGCACAAACTGCGTTTGGGGACGGCGGCGCCAAACTCATCCTCGTTGGCGGCGACAACACCAGAAGCGCCTATGGGCTCTCATCGGTACTCAGTCAGGAGCACGAGGGCCAAACGTTGCTGCGGGACCTTGCGACCCGGCATCCGGACTCGATCTCCATCACTACTGCCAGTGGCATTGATGTGCACCCTGACGGGACATTCAAGCTGATTGAGGGCAACCATCCGGTGAAGCAATTTACTGCAGACGAGAAGCGTGAGGTATTTGATTTGATCGACTGAAGCTGGTCTTGCCGGCCAGAGATATCTCTGCGCCGGCCCTTTCGTTTCAGGCCAGCAGGCGTTGGATATGTTCCTGCAGCGTATCCAGATCAAACGGCTTGGCCAGGATCGGTGCATTGCGCGTGATCGGGCTGTTGCAATCGAGGATTTCCTGAGGGTAACCGCTGATAAAGATGACCTTCAATTCCGGCCGCAACTGGATCGCAGGTTCCGCAATCTGCACACCGGATATTCCACCCGGCAGCCGATAGTCGGTGACCATCAGGTCCAGGTGCGGTTTGGTCGCCAGAATCTCAAACGCTTCCTTGCCGTTGATCGCCTTCAACACCCGATAACCGAGGCCTGCCAGGTATTCGCCCAGCACAAACATAATGGATTCGTCGTCTTCGACAATCAGTACGACATCTTGTGCATCTTCACTCATGGGAAGCCTTTGTCCGGTCAGTTGCTGCATGTACGACCATAGGGTCACGCAGAAGGTTGCGTCGAAGTGACGATTGATTTCACGCCGACGTATCGAGGGGCAGGCACACCCGAAACAGCGCGCCCTCGCCTATCTGGCTTTCGACCTCGATGGTGCCGCCATGGGCCGCAACGATCTGTTCGGAAATAAACAGCCCAAGGCCCAGGCCTGCTGCCACCTGGCTGGCGGACACGCGCTCGAATTGCTGGAAAATACGCTTCTGGTTCTCTTCGCTGATGCCGATGCCGTGATCGCGCACCTCGACCCGCGCTTCGCCGTGCTCACTGTACACCCGCACTTCAACCGGGCTCTTGGCCCCGTAGCGCAGGGCGTTGGTCAGCAGGTTGGTGACCACCTGTTCGATGCGGAACTCGTCCCAGCTGCCTTCGACGGGCTCGTCTGCAACCAATTGCATCGACGAATCGGCGGCCGCCACTTGCGGCGCAAAGTTTTCCACCAGGTTGCTGACCAGTTGTGCGAGGTCAAACCGCGCCGGGCGTATCGATAACTTGCCGGTACGGATACGCGACACGTCGAGCATGTCTTCGATCAAGCGAATCAGGCTTTTGATCTGTCGCTCATCGCGGTCGACCATCGCGTGCATCTTGTCCAGGGTGAAGGCGGCGGCGTTGTCCCGGGCCAGGTGCATCTTGCGCAGTTGGGTTTCCAGGATCAGCCCGTTGAGGGGCGTACGCACTTCGTGAGCGACGATTGACATGAAGTCGTCACGCATGCGCACGGCCTGCTCCAGCTCGGCTTGGGTGGCCTGCAGGCGGTTCAGCAGCAACTCCTGCTCGCGGCGGCTGCGCTCCAGGGCTTCGACCTGTTGCTTCATGGCCTTGCTCTGGCGATAGAGGTCGACAAACACATTGACCTTGCTCTTCACCGCGTGGATATCCAACGGTTTGTGCAGGAAATCCACGGCGCCGCTTTCGTAGCCCTTGAAGGCGTAGTTGAGTTCGCGGCCAGCAGCGCTGACGAACACAATCGGGATGTTCTTGGTTTTTTCGGTGCCGCGCATCAGCTCGGCCAGTTCGAAACCGTTCATGCCGGGCATCTGCACGTCGAGAATCGCCATGGCGAATTCGTGCTCCAGCAACAGGGACAAGGCTTCATCGGCGCTCAATGCCTTGAAGACCTGGCGATCCTCACGCTTGATCAGCGCTTCGAGGGCCAGCAGGTTCTCCGGCAGATCGTCAACGATCAGCAGTTTGGCCTGGACAGTACTTAACATGGGGAAGATTCCAGCGAAGCCAGTAACGAGCCGATTTGGCTCAGCGTAAGAATATGGTCGGGGGTATGCAGGGCCAGCGCCGCACGGGGCATTACGGAGATGCGCGCCTCGGCCGGGTCTTGCACGACGGTGATGCCACCGGAGCGCTTGACGTGGGCCAGACCACGCGCGCCGTCCTGGTTGGCGCCGGTCAGCAGAATCGCCAGCAGATTTTTGCCGTAGGCATCGGCGGCCGACGCGAACAGGTAATCGATGGCGGGTCGGGAATGATGCACGCGGTCCTCCTGGCTCAGGGACAGGCTGTAATCAAGCTCCACCGAGAGGTGATAACCAGGGCCAGCGAAATAGAGAGCGCCTGCCTTGATCTGCTCTTTGTCACGCGCCTCATGCACCGGGATACGCAGGCGTCGGGCAAACACTTCGGCCAACTGGCTGCGACGCTCATCCGGCAGGTGCAGCACCGCAATGATGGGCAAGCCAAAGCCCTCAGGCAGCTCGCCAAAAATACTCAGCAATGCCTCCACACCGCCGGCAGACGCGCCGACGACAATGGCTTCAATCCCGCGAATCGGGCTGGCTGGCGCTTCGTTCATGATTTGCGGTAGATCCGTTCCTGCCTGACCAAGGGTTCGAATTGCTTGCTGTAGGCCGAAAAATCCAGGGTTTCCTTGCTGCCCAGCACCAGAAAGCCGCGATGGCACAGCGACTCGTGAAACAATCCAAACGCCCTGTCTTGCAACTTTTTATTGAAATAAATCAGTACGTTACGGCACGAAATTAATTGAGTTTCTGAGAATACACTATCGGTCGCCAAGCTGTGATCGGCAAAGGTCACGTTCTCGCGTAGCGTCTTGTCGAAGATGGCGTAATCGTAAGCCGCCGTGTAGTAGTCGGCAAATGAACGTTGCCCACCGGCCTGCTGATAATTGGCGGTGTAGGCGCGCACGTTCTCCAGGGAGAAGATGCCTTGCTTGGCTTTATCGAGCGAGGCCGGGTTGATGTCCGTGGCGTAGATGATCGTGCGTTCCAGCAGGCCCTCTTCGCGCAGCAGGATCGCCATGGAGTAGACCTCCTCCCCCGTGCTGCAACCGGCGATCCAGATCTTGATCGACGGATACGTCTTGAGCAGCGGCACCACTTCCTGGCGGATGGCCAGAAAGTGCGACGGGTCGCGAAACATCTCGCTCACCGGAATCGTCAGGAACTGCAGCAGTTGCATGAACGCCGCCGGATCGTGCAGCACACGCTCCTGCAAGGCCGAGATGGTTGCGCAGTCGAACTGGCGCAGTGCGTGCGCCACGCGGCGTTTGACCGACGCACCGGAGTAGTCGCGAAAGTCATAGCTGTACTTGAGGTAGATCGCCTCAATCAGCAGGCGCAGCTCGATGTCGCTGCTCTTGTCCAAAAAAACGTGCTCCACTTAAATGCGTTCCATCTTCGGTAGCCATACGCGAATCAGTGAGAACAGACGGTCCAGATCGATCGGCTTGGCCAGGTAATCGTTGGAGCCCGCCGCGAGGCAACGCTCCTGGTCGTCCTTCATGGCCTTGGCCGTCACCGCGATGATCGGCAGCTTCTTCCAGCGCGGGTCCTGGCGGATCAAGGCGGTGGCCTCGTATCCGTCCATCTCCGGCATCATCACGTCCATCAGCACCAGGTCGATATCGTCGACTTCATTGAGTTTGTCGATGGCTTCGCGGCCGTTACGCCCGATCACCACCACAGCGCCTTTGTGCTCAAGCGCACTGGTGAGGGCGAAAATGTTGCGCACATCGTCGTCCACCAATAGGATTTTGCGCCCCTCGAACACCTTGTCGCGGCTGCGGGCGGTCTTGAGCATCTTCTGACGGTCATGGGACAGCTGGGATTCGACTTTGTGCAGAAAGAGTGTGACTTCGTCCAGCAGGCGCTCCGGCGAGCGTGCGCCCTTGATGATGATCGAGCGCGAGTACTTGCGCAGCTCGGCCTCTTCATCGCGGGTGAGGTTACGCCCGGTGTAGACGATTACCGGCGGGAACGAGCAGATGTCCTCGGTGGCCATGCGCTTGAGCAGCTCATTGCCGAGCATGTCCGGCAGCTTGAGGTCGATGATCATGCAGTCGTAGACGTTGGTGCGCAGCAGGTCCAACGCGGCCTGGGCAAAGCCGACATCGGTGATCTCGATGTCATCGTCGCCGATCAGGCGGGCAATGCTGTCGCGTTGCAGGTCGTCGTCTTCCACCAGGAGGACGCGCTTGACCTTCTGGGTCAGCTTGGCCTCCAGACGTGCAAACACGTCCTTGAGCTCTTCGCGGGTGGTGGGTTTTACCGCATAGCCGATGGCGCCCATGTGCATGGCGGCTTCGACGCGGTCTTCCACGGAGATCACATGCACTGGGATATGACGGGTACTCGCGTGCTCCTTGAGGCGTTGCAGCACGGTCAGCCCGGAATGGTCCGGCAGGCGCATGTCCAGCAGGATCGCGTCGGGGATGTACTCCTCGGCCAGGCTGTAGCCTTCATCTGCCCCGTGGGCAACCAGGCAGTGGTAGCCCAGTTCGTGGGCCAGGTCGAACAGGATCCGGGCGAAGTTGGGCTCGTCTTCCACCACCAGGATGCAGCGGGTGGTGAACGGTGCCTTGTCGCGGTCATCGGCAAAGCGCGGGATCAAGTCAGCCTCGGCGACCGGTAGCGGCGACACCTTGATCGGTGTCGGGGCAGGCACTACCACGGCGTGGCGCGGTTGCTCGATCGGCGGCGCGTCGTCGGCACGCTCCAGGTACTGCTCCGGCAATATCAGGGTGAACACGCTGCCCTTGCCCGGTTCGCTGGTCACGCTGATGTAGCCACCGAGCAAGGTTGCCAGGTCGCGGGAAATCGACAGGCCCAGGCCGGTGCCGCCGTAACGGCGGTTGGTGGTGCCGTCGGCCTGGCGGAAGGCTTCGAAGATGCTTTCCTGCTGGTCCGGCGCAATACCGATCCCGGAATCGCGCACGGTAAAGGCAATGCCCTCCTCCGATGCGCGGGACACCGACAGGCTGACCTGACCCTGTTCGGTGAACTTGATCGCGTTGGACAGCAGGTTCTTGAGGATCTGCTCCAGGCGCTGGCGGTCGGTAAACAGCATCGCCGGCGCGTCGGCCTGGACCTCCACCTGGAAGCCCAGTTTGCGGTCCGCAGCCAGGGGTTCGAACATCCCGCGCAGACCGTCGACCAGACGCGCCACGCTGGAGTTTTCCGGGCGCACTTCCAGCTTGCCGGCTTCGACCTTGGAAATATCCAGGATGTCGTTGATCAGGTTAAGCAGGTCATTGCCGGCCGAATAGATCGACTCGGCAAACTTGACCTGTTCGGCACTGAGGTTGTCCTGGGGGTTTTCCGCCAGCAACTTGGCCAGGATCAACGAGCTGTTGAGCGGCGTGCGCAGTTCGTGGGACATGTTGGCGAGGAATTCGGACTTGTACTTGCTGGAACGCTGCAACTCTTCGGCGCGATCTTCCAGTTCCACCTGGGCCTGATTGAGTTCGATGTTCTTGCGGTCCATCGCGTCGCGCTGGTCGGCCAGGGTCTGGGTCTGCTCGGCCAATTGTTCGTTGGTCTGTTCCAGCTCTGCCTGTTGGGTCTCCAGGTGGGCCTGGGATTCCTTGAGGATGCGTGACTGCTCCTCCAGCTCTTCGTTGGCGGTCTTGAGTTCTTCCTGCTGCACTTGCAGCTCTTCGTTGAGCTGCTGGGTCTCGGCCAGTACTTCTTGCAGGCGCTGGCGATAACGCGCGGCCTCGATGGAGGTGCCGATGTTGCCGGCGATCAGCTCCAGCAATTCAATGTCGCGGTCATCCAGCGGGCGCAGGAAGCCGAGTTCGATCACGCCGTTGACGCGGTCGTCATCGCTGGTCGGCATCACCAGCACGCTGCGTGTAGGGCCTTCGCCGAGGCCGGAGCTGACTTTGAAGTAATCCACCGGCACATCATCCAGGCGGATCAGACGCTCCAGTTGCGCGGCCTGCCCAACGATACCTTCGTCGCTGTAGATTGATTGCTCCAGCTGCTCCTGCTCGCGGGAGAAGCCATAAGTGGCCACCCGTTTCAGGCCGCCGTGTTCCTCGCGCACATACAGCGCCGCAACGGCCGAGCCCATGTATTGGGCAAAAAACTGCAGGATATTGCGCCCGAGCATGTTCAAGGTCAGTTGGCCCAGCACTTGTTCGGCCAGTTCAGTCTGCCCGTTGCGCAGCCAGGCCTGCTGTTCGAGGCGGCGTGCAATCTTCTGTTGTGACGCGAGGGTTGTGGCGTAGCTCTCTGACAGAGAAAGCAGATTTTTCCTGCCGATATACGCCAGAAAACCACTCAAGCCGAGTACGAACGCCAGGTACAGGGTGACACTGATTATCGTGGTACGTGTGACATCCTCATTGCGGGAAAGACGGAACTGTTGCTCCATCGCCACCGCGTCGTCGTATTCCTTGCGGATCTCATCGGTCAGGCGCTTGCCTCGGCCAGCCTTCACAGCGCTGCGGTAATCACCGCTCTGGCGCTGCATATCAATCATCGACTGGGCGTAATTGTTCCACTCACCCTGCATGGCCTCCAAGCGCTTGAGGCGGTCGACCTGCTGCGGGTTATCCGCCACCAACTCCTGCAAGTTACGCAGATCGGCAATGATGCGCGGCTTGGCCACTTCGTACGGGTCGAGGAAATGCTCGTCACCGGTGATCAGGAACCCGCGCATGCCGGTTTCCAGGTCAACGGTGAGCTTGGAGGACTCGTTAAGGTTATTGATCACCCGATCGGTGTGCTCCACCCACTTGATCACCGTCAGCAAATAAGTGATCAGGCACACA
Source organism: Pseudomonas arvensis (assembly GCF_056688935.1). Classification (NCBI taxonomy): domain Bacteria; kingdom Pseudomonadati; phylum Pseudomonadota; class Gammaproteobacteria; order Pseudomonadales; family Pseudomonadaceae; genus Pseudomonas; species Pseudomonas arvensis. Next base: position 2,966,751 of record NZ_CP162038.1, read on the forward strand.
AAAAACACGGCGCTGAGCACACCCACACCCAGGGGTAATGCCACGTTTCGGCTCAGGAGGGTACGAAAGCTCTTTTCATCGACTGACGACGCGGGAGTCATGGGCATGCCTTGGCCAAGTACGGAAAAACCGGGAGTTTGCCCCAAAATCGCGTCAGGCGGCTACGTTTCTGATCAGTCTTCCCTGTCTCAGCCCACAGAACCATGCCCTGAATAAGATTCTCGACATATTCGGATCAGGTTCACCCGGAACGTTTCGGTTTGGCCCCGGCACTCAATTCACGAATGCCTTGGGTTCAAGGAGGTACCTCAAGGACAGCAGTTGCCCTTAATTATCAAAGGTAATCTCTATGCTTGGCGCACTGAACCCAAATCCCACGCAAACCATCCGTCATGCCAATCCTGCAAAGCCCGTCCAGGTAGAAAGTGTCGGCACTGCCAAGCCGGCAGACAGTCAGCGCAGCGCAGCGGCGCCGCTGGGTGGCACGGATAACGGCACACCCTACGCACCAGAAGCCCGGATGCAGGGGAATGCTAAAAACTGGAAAAATCTGGCACAGCAGCTCATGAATGCCGCTCAAAACCTGAGCGAAAACGCGACACCCCAAGCGGTGCTGGCACACTTGAAAAACGCCCATACCGCCATTGATCCACGCGCCGCCGGCATGCCGGATAGCGTGTCCGTCAGCCTGGAAGATTTTATCAACCATCATGGTTTGCCAATCCCTCAAACCCGATCCGATGTAATTCACCTGATGGACGCGGCACAAGCGCGAGCACTGGAGTCGCCGATGGGCGCATTGGGAGGCGCGTTAGACTGGCCTCTGCCCCTGTCCCGAGAACAACAAATCAAAATCAGGAGTATCGTCGAAGCCAGCATTTTGCGCAGTCATCGGCTAGCAGACCCAGACTCGGTACGGCTGGAGCTGTCCAAAGGGACGCTGGGGGTGCTGATCAAAGCCAGCAGCCTGTCGGATACACAACTGCAAGAACCAGCCAAGGCGCTCGACATCCTGCTCAGTTCGCCCAAAGCCCAGGCATTGGGGCTGTATCTGCAAAGCTTACTCGGTGGTATCGACACGCATACCAGCCGCAGCGACTACCTGTTGGCGGCTCTTCAAATCAGCCTGGATCGCGAAACCGTCCAGCAACCCGTCAGGAATACACTCGCCAAATTTGATTTGGCACAGGAAAAGCATTGGGGCATGCCGCCGTCGGATGTGGTCAGCAGCCTGAGTCGTCACCTGGTCAGTCTTGGCCGTGCCACAGACGTCACGGCCAAACTGGCAACGCACATACTGCTGACGCGGACGGCGCCTCAATTTCTGGTCAAGGAGATCCCCGCCAGCGTGGTAGTAGGCAGTCAAGCCTGGGCCGTTTTTTGCATTGCAGCGGCTAAAGTCGAGGCCCATGCGCCCGGCACGGTTGCTCAGATGAGTTACGGTCAGGTCATGAGTGCTGCACAGGCGTTGAATGGCGCCCCGGAAAACGCCACAAAGGCAATAATGTTGGACTGGGGCGTGGCCAACGGCATTGTGGTGAAGAAAGATGATGCGCTCTATGGTCCGGAGGAAGTGGATCGCATCCGCATCGCGTTCAACCAGCAAATGAACGCGAAAATCGCCGCGTCTCAGAGCCTTGATGCCCAGATTCCAAGTAAAAAAGCCATTGCCCTGGAAAAGCTCAAGGAACATTTTGGCAGTGATGTGCCGTTTGAAGTGAAATGCCTTTCAACCGTCACCCAGAATGAGGCGCTTCAATTGGATGGGAAGCACTCGATGCTGGATATGGCCATGATGGGGATGAACGTCAATTGGAAGAGCTACGATGATCGAATTCCCATCGATGCGATTAACCAACAGCCAAGGCTCAATGTAAACGGCGTGTTTTTAAAACAGTACGAACAGGCAGTCGAATCGCTGAAAAAAGGGATCGATACCCACGTTAAACATCTGGTTTGCGAACTCCCGCTGGAGGATCGAAAAAATCTCGAATTCGGCAAAATCGATTTCTATCAGTTCAAGCAATACAAAATTGGCATGGGGTTTATAAACCCTCCTACGTTCCAGTCCAACTTGAACGAACTCCTGGTCAGAACTGAACGGGAGGTGGACGGAAAGCCTGAGGTTTGCGTGTATAAGATCGACATCAGAAATAAGCGCATCGTCAAGCAACCCAGTGAGTCACTTATCACGCGAGGGGGGTGGGTTAACGCCAATATCGAGACAAAGATTGAACCGTTCACGCCTAAAAACCATGATGCCGAAGGCATGGAAAAGAAACCTGCAGGCAGCTCGCTTGTCCCCTCAAGCTTTACCTCGTCCCGCACACAGTTCCTCGCCGATGCTTTCTCCGAGCATCTGGATATCGACAGTCAAGCTAAATGGAGGCAGGCCAGCGGAACCACTACCTTAGATGAACAAAAAGAGCGCAAAGAGCAGGTCAGGCAGTTTTTTCTCAATCTGATCCCCTTGAGATCGGCCATAGTCAATTTTCGCGACGGTGACTATGAGGCAGGGCTTATGGACCTCGGGCTCGATGCCCTCGGCCTTCTGACGGCTGGAGCCGCCACCGGCGCAAAGGTCGCCAAAGTTGCTTCAACCAGCGCTTCTGCCGCCGTCAAAGCACTCAAGACAGCAAAAATCATCGGTGGCGGAGTCATCAGCGCGCTCAACCCTTTGAGCGGCGCCAAGGGCCTAGCGACAGGCTCGGTCAAACTGGCCACACAAGGCGCCAGACTGGTCGGCAACTCGGGTCAATGGCTGATCAACAAGGTACGCGGCGCATCGGGAAGCTATGACCTGTTAAAAGCCGCCAGCAAGGAATACGGTCCAACGTTGGTAGGTTCGTTTAAAGTCGCAGGGAACAGTACCGAAGGCGTTGCCGTCTTGAAAAACGATAACTGGTACAGCTTCGATCCCATCCGAAACACCCCCTACGGCTCGCCCCTTGAAGATTTCACGCCCCTGCGTGGCGGCCTGTTCGACAATGTCGTGGACGCCAACCTTGAGAGCGTACACACGAATATCGTTAAGGCACGAACCCCCAACAAGCTTGTGGAATTCAATCAGGGTTACCAAACGGGATCACTTGATGAGTTGTCGGATTACGCTGGCGAAAACGAATTTGAGAAATTGGTCGCACTGGCGGCGAAACCTGAGCGGACCCCGAAAGAAATGGGGGTGCTGAGCAGAGTGATCAAGGAGAAAAGAATCGAGCACGGCACCTACTTCACAGCCCTTCTGGCGAGCGACGTCGGTGGGCCTGGCGTTTCCATAGACCGTTTTTCCCAATCTTCTTACCTCGCCCGTGTTGATTTGACGTCAAAGGGCGACTGTGCGGGGATGGTGAATGCGATGGCGCTCGCCCTTCACAGGGGAGACGAGACAGTATTCCTCGAAAACATGCGCAGGGCCTCCACTACGCCATTGCCCACCGCGCAGCACAATACATTCAATCAGCATTTAAAGACCCTGCAGGCGTCGGTAAACCAGAAGGACACGTTCCATATCGGCACCGCCCCCTCGCTAATGAGCCCCCCCCGTATTATCGACGAATTGAGCCGAGCCAATAGCTCAAAATATTTGAGAATCAGCACGCGCGATCACGCCCTGCTGGCAGGGGTCAGAATCAACGCGGGTAAAAAAGAGTGGTTTTTCTTCGAGCCCAATGGCGGGCTGGTCAAGTTTGACAACCTGCAGTCCATGCAGGCGGGCCTGGAGAAGGTGCTGAACAGCGGGTCAGTCGCCCAAACGTTAAACCCGAGAATTACCCAGCAAGGCCTGCGTGAGTTTCACGTGAGTCCGTTCCACCCCAATGACATCGTCACGGACAGAGTTGACAGTTTTGCTGTTTCAGTATTGGTATCCGAGCCGTTGCCCGCCTGACGGCACGCCAAGGGCGTTTGGAGGCACCGCCCTTGGCCTATTTTCCAAGTTATGCGTAACGGGACATTTTTCTCCATTCCCGTCACAATGCCTCGGCCAACGGAACTTGCCGAGATTGACGCGACTCATTAGAGAATGGTCTTTCAACCGCCAAAGACCTGCCTGTCCATTTCTCGGGAATTTTGATTATGTCCGCTACAGCCTCCACAATCCTTGTCGTCGAAGACGATGCCATCGTGCGCATGCTGATCGTCGATGTGCTTGAGGAGCTGGAGTTCACGGTGCTTGAAGCGGCCGATGCCGAAGAGGCGCTCAACACGGTTCAAGACGGCGACAAGGTGATTGACCTGATGATGACCGACGTTGGCCTGCCGGACATGGACGGCAAGCAACTGGCAACGATAGTCCGTGAGCTACTCCCCTCTCTGCCGATCCTGTTTGCCAGCGGCTACGCAGAAAACATTGACGTGCCCGCAGGCATGCAGGTGATTGCCAAACCGTTCTCGATTGACCAACTGCGCGACAAAGTCAAATCAATGCTGCCCGACGCCTGATTCCGTCGCCAGCGGGATAACGTGACCTGCGTCATTTTTGCAGGGATTAACGTGACGTTCGGGAAATAAAACCGGAAACTCGCAGCCTTCACTCCCCGTCACTCAAAGCCCCCTGTAAGGACGCAACAACATGATTGGAAAACCGACGCGCCTGCTGTTGGCGAGCCTCTCGATACTCATGAGTACCGGCGCCTGGGCCGATTTCACCGCGACCCCGAGCGAAGCGCGGGCCATCGCCAAGGAAGCCTACCTGTATGGCTACCCGGTGGTGCAGATGTACAAGACGCTCTACACCCAGGCCGTTGATAAAGGCGGCGCCAACTTCAAGGCACCGTTCAACCGGATCGGCAACACCGCCCAGGTGTTTACGCCCAAGGACACGGCGATCTTGACCCCGAACGCCGACACGCCCTACTCCTTTGTATGGATGGACCTGCGCAGCGAGCCGTTGGTGCTCACGTTGCCGAAGATCGAAGATAACCGTTACTACTCGGTGCAGTTGATCGACCTCTATACGCAGAACATCGCCTACCTGGGCACCCGCAGCACCGGCAACAATGGCGGCCACTACATGATTGCCGGCCCGGACTGGAAAGGTCAGCAACCGGTCGACGTGGACCGCGTGGTGTACAGCGAAAGCAACATCGCCTACGCCCTTTACCGCACGCAGCTGTTCGATGAAAAAGACCTGAACAAGGTCAAGCAGATCCAGAACGGCTACAAAGTGCAGACGCTGAGCAGCTACGTGAAACAAGCCGCGCCGGCCAAGGCGCCGAAGGTCGAGTGGCCCAAGCCCACCGCGACCATGGCCGAAGGCCCGCAACTGTTTCGCTACCTGAACTTCATGTTGGCCTTCGCCGCGCCCCAGGACAGTGAAAAAGACCTGCTGGCGCGCTTTGCCACAATCGGCATCGCCCCCGGTGCGCCCTTCAAGTTCAACCAGTTGACGACCGAGCAGCGCAAGGCCCTGGAAGATGGCATCAGCGATGCCCGCGCCGAGTTTGCAACGTTCAAGAAGGACAAGCTCGACACCCACCAAGTGCCCAGCGGTGAGCTGTTCGGCAGCCGCGACCACCTGCAAAATAACTACCTGTACCGCTACGCCGGTGCGGACATGGGCATCTTCGGCAACTCCAGCGACGAGGCCGCGTACCTCAGTTATTTCGTCGACAGCGAAGGCAAACCGGCCAATGGTGCGCGTCACAGTTACACCGTGCATTTTGCCAAGGACCAGTTGCCTCCGGCCGATGCGTTCTGGTCCCTGACCCTGTACGACGCCAAGACCAAGCTGCTGGTGCCCAATCACAAGAAACGCTACCTGATCAACTCGCGCATGCTGGGTGACCTCAAGCGCGACGCCGACGGCGGTGTGACCCTGGCGTTGCAGCACCATGAGCCACCGAAAGCCGAACAGAGCAACTGGTTGCCGGCGCCGCCCGGCCCGTTTTTCGCTGTACTGCGGATTTACCTGCCCAAGCCTGAGGTGGGTAGCGGTCAATGGAAGCTGCCGCCACTGACACCGCTCAAGTAACACCACGCGCCCGGTCGCAACAGGGCCAGGCCGGGCGCGATTGTTTAGGGAGTTGCACCGCACATGACTTGCTGGAATGTCCTCGGCCTGACGCCAGGTGCCGATAGCCGCACGATCAAGCGTCAATACGCCGCCTTGTTGAAAAAGACCCGGCCGGACGATGACCCTGAGCGCTATCAGCGTCTGCGTGAAGCCTACGAGGCGGCACTGGCGTGGAACCCAGGCGAGCAGGTCGCGGATGACGTGCTTACCGAGACCTCCGACCTCAGCCTCGCCCAGCATTACCAAGCGGCCATGGCCGATGGCACCGCGCTGTTGCTCGAAGTCCACCTGTTGCAGCGCTGTATCGACGGCGACCTCAATGCCGAAGACACGCGATGGGCCTTCGAGACCTTCAACTGGCTGACCGCCTGGCAGCGGTTGGAATTGCCCAGCGAATTGATCAGCACCCTGGAGTTCCAGCACCGGACCCGGTTGCAGCAACCCTTGCACCAAGCCCTTGGCCAGCAAGACGACGCTGCGTTCCTGGCCGCCTACGCCGCTACACCCGGCGCGCATGCCTGGGTCAACAATCATCCCCACGCCGAGTGGTTCAACGAATGGTTGGCCAGGCTGCTTGCCAACCATCCTTACTGGTCGAGCACGGTGTTCGATGCAGTGTGCGCCGGACAAAACTGGCACGGCGGCGCAGACCATGGCTGCCCGGCCGGCGACTGGGCGCTGTTGTTGAAGCGCCAGCAAGGGCCAGCCTTTATGGCGCGCCAACGTGCGTTGGCCGCAGAACCGCCCCACAGCCCGCAACAGCGCGCCGCACGTTTACTGCTGGCACCGATGAGCCTGGGCCAGCGCCGTGCCTTCGCCCAACGCTTCGACGAAGATGACTGGAAGGCCTGCAAGACCCTGAGCGCCGATATTTATGCCGATCACGTCAGCGTTGCCGAAGGCATGCCCGGTGGCACGGTGTATTTCTGGCAGGGCTGGGAGTCGGCGATGGACACCTGGCCGTGGCTCGTGGCGCTGGTGCTCAGTTGCCTGGTGGGCGTGCTGGTAAAGGCCGACGCCCTGGCCGGCAACGTGGTACCGACCTTGGGCCAGGGGATTTTGTGGTCGATCGGTGCTGTGGTCGGTGCGGGCATCGCCTGGCAGGCCTGGCGTCCGTTGGCTCATCAATACCGCGTGCTGGATGAACAGCTGAGCCAACGCTTGCCCCGCTGGCTCAGCCCGGCCCACTTGCCGCTGTTGCCTATACGCGACCTGGTCCCCGGCCTCGTTCTGGCGGCGGCGTTGGGTTATGTGTTCAGCCCGTTCGCCAGCTTGACCCTGGTGGTCGCGCTGGCGCTGGTGGGGCTGATCAAGCGGCCTTTCATGAATCACCACACACCGTGGACCGCCCGCCATCCGCGCTGGGCCGTCCTCGGCACGGCGCTTTGCCTCGTCACTGCGGTCGCGCTCTACGCTGGCTTGAAGGTGCTCGACAACCAGCATCGGGTCACCCGCAACCAAGGCCTGCAACAGTGGACCGAACGCCTGTGCAGCCGCATGCCGCGCAGCGTGGTTGAGTGCCAGGCGCCCGCCACGCAGGCGCAGTGGTACGGTCAGGAGGCCAAGCCATGAATCCAAAATGGTTGTTACCCATCAGTCTGGCATTGGGCCTGGGCCTGCTCGGCGTGGCCGGTGCCAGCAGGCCTTTGCAAAAGGTGCAACTGTGGCTGGACCAGCGCGACAGTCCCCACACCGCCAGGGCGAGTGCCCTGGCGCCGATCATTGATTGCGTGAACCGCGTCGACCGGGATACGCGCCTAACTTATTACCCCGAGCCCGACAAGCCGACCCTCGACAACTATGGCGACCGCAACGAGCCGGCGCCGTACCTTATCCAGCGGTCGGTGTGTTCGCAGCAGTACACGGTGAAACTGGAGCGCCAGGCACCCGCCAGCGATTTGCTCGCGGCCGCCGGAGCCTACGCGCAATCGCTGTACGACCTCACGGCCCTGGCGGATGGGAGCGCTCGCGTGCAGGCGCGCAGTCTGGCGCCTACGGGCCAGGAAATAGCCGCAGAGGCCAAACACAAGCAATTGATGCTGGCCTACGACCAGGTCGTCGAAACCTACCTGACGGCGTCCACTTCTCTGCGCCAACAGCTGGAGGATGAAGATCTACGCGTGCGTCCCGCGCAACTGGCGCTGCTGGAGGCGCGCTTTGGCCGGGACATGCAGTGGCATCTGCTCAACTACATGATCACGGCGCGCCAGGCGGTCAACCAGATCGAGCAAGGCGTGCGCGACGCCAACCTGACCCCGCAGCAGGTGGCCGACTTGACCGAAGCGCTGCGCCAGACTGCCGAAGACGGCCGAATCTTTCTGAACGCCATGCCCAGCAGAAGGCTCGACGATGAGGCGATTCACCTCTGGTACAACATCAAGGCGCCTGCCGATGAATACCTCCAGGCCTTGGTTACCCTGCACCAGCACTGGCAGGACCACGCCGCGCCGCAGCAGTTGAGTGACGACTATGACCTCGTCACCCGCCGCTACGACGCCCTGCTCAGCTACTACAACCGGCTGGCCAGGAATGCGTTTTAGGGTTTTCTAAGTTTCATGTAGGACTGATGCAGGTCGGACGCCCATCCGTCGATCACGCCTTTCACGTCATCGGCCTTCATCACCTGTGAATCGTTTGCCAGTGGTTTGCCGGTGCCTTTGCGCACCACTTGGGCGATGACCTTGCCGCTGGCGCCGTCCAGAAACTGCGCCTCGGTGCCCAAGGTGGTTTCCTGGTCACGGATGCCGGTGCCGGTACTCACCGCCGCCACCACCAGGGCCACCGGGATGAACTCATAGGGTTTCAGGCCTTCGGTCTTGCTGCTGACAGCAGTGATTGCCGCACGCACCACGATCACACCTGGGCCGGGCGCGTTGGCCAGGGGCAGTGACTTGGCCAACTCACGCTTGAGCGCCTGGTTGTAGTAGGCGTTGATGCCGTTGAGGGTGCTGTCGGGGATTTTCGCGGTGCCGTGGGGCTTGGGGTAAAACTGCGTGGGTTCGATGTAGGCCGCGTTGTAGCGGCTCAGGTCCAGCTTGGGATCGACCCAGCGCATCACCTCGGCGCCCGACGGTGACTGGGCCTGCTTGAGGTGGCTGTAGTCGGACAGAAAGCCCGAATACTCATCCGGTTGCGTCACCTTACTGGCGCAGCCCGTCATCCCCATCGTGGCAATGCATAGCGTGCTGATCATTAGCCTTAGCTTCATCATCGAACTCCCTGGCGGTTTTCATCGAAACAATGAGCTGTAGGTATAGCCAATCCTGGGGAATACACCTTATTTAGCCCCAGGCATTTGGCAGACCAGCGGGTGTGGCGACAAGACGACTCAGCTGCGCTCGCGAGGGATCAGGCTTTGCAACTGCGAGGCCAGGAAGTTGGCGTCGAAACCGAAGGTATCCGGGTCTTTCAGGCCATTGGTTTTCTTCCACAGCCAGTCGTTTTTATCGGCCGCCAGCACCAGCGAAACGCTGCCGTGGCGCGCCGCGGTCAAGCCCATCACTGCAACGGAAATCGAACCGCCCGCGCCCATCACATCCGGCACGAACTCCACGGTTTTGCCGGTGATCTGCACAATGAGCTTCTCGGTCTTGAAGGTGGACGTCTCCACCGGCACGCTGGGCCCACTGGCCACATAGGCTTGACGATGGACCTCCAGCAGCCCGACGGTTTTCACCGGCTCCAGCCACTGTTCGATCTGCCCGAACAACTCACCGAGTTTTTGTGCCCAGCGGGCTGATTGCACGTCGAATTGCTGCTTCTTGTGCGCTTCGCTGTCGGCGTAATGACGAAGCATCTCGCCCAGTTGCTGTACATCGTCCATTGCCAGATTCCTTGGGTGAGCCAGGTTGCGAGGGCTGATCATGGCAGATGCGGCGGTACGGCGTACGGCTTAAAACTGCACCGGTCATTTGGCTGGCAACTGCGTATGACTATTGGCTGGCCAGTGGGTAAGGTGAAGCCACATCCCTTGTCAGGAGTATCACATGCGCACCATCGGCCTTATCGGCGGCATGAGCTGGGAGTCCAGCGCCGAGTATTACCGGATCATCAACCAGCGCGTACGCGACCAACTCGGGCCGCTGCGCTCGGCGCAACTGTTGATGTACAGCGTGGATTTCGGCCCTGTGCAGCAGGCCCAGCATGCAGGGCGCTGGGATGACGCCGCGTTGATCCTGGAAGAGGCTGCGCGTCGCCTGCAAGCGGGCGGCGCCGAGTGTGTGGTGCTGTGTACCAACACCATGCACAAGATGGCATCACGTATTGAGGAGGCGGTGTCGATTCCTTCCTGCACATCGCCGATGCCGCCGGTTTGGCCGCTGTGGAAGCCGGCACGCTGACGGTCGGTCTGTTGGGGACTGCCTTTACCATGGAGCAGGACTTTCTCACGTCGCGCCTGGCCGAGCATGGCCTGACGGTATTGGTGCCGGACGCGAATGAGCGCCGGGACATGCACCGCATCATCTATGAAGAGTTGTGCGTGGGCGTGATCAGCGACACGTCACGCCAGATCTACCAACGGGTGATCGAATCCCTGGCCGCCCGTGGCGCCCAGGCAATCATCCTCGGTTGTACGGAAATCGGGATGCTGATCAAGCCGGAACACAGCGACCTGCCACTGCTGGACACCACCGAGCTGCATGCGCAGGCTGCGGTGGCGTTTGCCTTGCAGGATTAAGCCGACCGGCGCAGGCGCGCCATGCTCAAGGTGTCGACAAACACACCGTCACGCAGGGCGTAATCGCGCAACACCCCTTCCACCTCGAAACCGAATTTACGGTACAGGTGTTGCGCGGCTTCGTTGTCGGCGTACACCGTGAGTTCCACGCGGTGCAGGTTCATCCAGTTGTCGGCCACGTCCAGCGCGGCCGTCAGCAGGCGCGAACCCACGCCCTTGCCCTGCCAGGCCGGTGCGACGCCCATGCCGAACGAACCCACATGGGCCCGGCGCACGCGCAGGTACTGTTCCAGGCCGAGCTGGCCGATCACCTCGCCCCCGTGCACCGCCACCAGTTGTAGCCGGCGTTCGTTGTCCAGCACCAGTCTGTTGCGCCAGGCCTCCACGGATTGAAAAGGCATTTGCAGCACCTGTCGACACACGGCCGGTTCGTTGTAGAGCGCTGCGACGCCCTCAAGATGGGCCTCGGTAAAGCGCTGGATCACGATATGGGGTTCAGGCGTGTGCATGGTGTTTCATCCTTTGAAAGACACGTGGCCAGCCAGTGTAGAGGCCCTGCCCGTCCGATGGCTAGGGTGCCGGCGCTGTCGACCACAACGCCGGCCAATCGCCGTAACCGACCCCGGTGCAGCGCGGCATGGCGTGCAGCTCGCTGAGCTGGAACCCCTGGCCATCAAACACCCAGACGGCGCCCTCGCCACAATCGCCGAGCCCGCGCAGCTTGTAGAAATAACTCAAGGTGCCGCTGGCCGGGTCGTACCCCACCGTGCCTTGCAGCGGCTCGATCCCCAATGGCAAGGGCTCAAGGTGCATCGGGGTTTGTGCGTACGGCGCCTGGCGCTGGCGGCTGACCACATCGTATTCACAGTTGTAGGCTGCGCAGTCATAACGCACCACCGTCATCGCCTGCTGTGCGGTCAGGGCGCCAGCGTTGGCCTCGGGCGCGCTGCCGGTGCCGTTATCCTCGGGCGTGATGGTATGCAACGCAGCCGCGACGAGGCCAGCTTGCTCCTGCGCAGTCAACCCCGGCGCTCCTGGGAATCTGCGCAACACTGGTGCCTGCAAGCGCGCGGGCACGCCGCTGGCCGCGCCTTTACCCGGCCGGGCCAGGGCGCTGACGTTATCCACCCGGCCCTGCACGGAATCCATCAACAACAGCGAAGCACTCAACCCACTCAGCGACACATGGGCTTGCTCATCCCCCGGCAATTGCACACGCTGGCCATTGCGCAAACGCTGTAGCCACCGCCGCGCTGCAGCGTCCTCGATTACGCCGTAGGATTGCACCTCGGGATCACCGCCCTGATCGTCGAGTTCTATGTGCAGGTCCCGGGTCAGCTCCAGCTCCAGCGGCTGGCCGTCCAACAGCAGAGTCGACAGGTCCAGCGCCTCGCCTCGATGGTCGAACCGCAAACGCAGGAACCCTTCAGGCCCGGCCTGATGCCAGATGTGCAAGGTCAGCGAGCTGTAGTCCTCTTCGTCAACGCCACTGGGTGCGCTGAGGGCATGGCAATTGCGCAGGTTGTCGCAACCTGTGACCCAGTTCTTGATTTCCCGGAGCAAGGGGACGGTTTCGGTGTTGGCTTGAGCGAAAGTGGCAGTGCCGGTCAACAGCAGGGCCAGGAATGCGGGGCGCAGCATGGGGACTCTCCGTGTCAAAAAAGGCGCGGATTGTCCCATGTTCGGCGTTGTCGGGGGTAGGCTTCAGGGGCGTGCCTGGCCGCGTACGCGAGCCGCACGCTTTTCGAGTTGCCGTGCGTGACGTTCTGCCTGTTGCTTCAGTGCCTCACAATATTCAGGAAGGCAATGCTGGGCGTCCGGAGTGTCGACTTCATCAGCCATACGCCGGGCGGTGGCTGCTGAAACTGGAGTACCACGAGGTTTCAATCGGCCCTTGATGACGGCGGCTCTGTCGTTGACCAAAGTTGGATGATTGAGCTTGAGAACCTTGATGGTCTGGGCGGCCTCAGGGCTCAGGCCTTCTACATAGCCGTCACTGCTGTATCTGAAATGGCGCTCGACGTTCGCTGTCAGCGGCGAGACAAAAGGCTCGCGGGCCGAGTCATAGTCATCTTTTTCTACTGCACCATAACCGCAGGCAACTTTGGTCTGGCTGGAGGGATAGCACGCCACCAGGTTGTTGTAGGCAACGCTTTGAGCCTTATGGTGCTTTTGTGAGAGAACATGTTCGATATGGCAACTGAATTGCGTGCCTTGACCCTTCACCTTGCATTGCACCGCTGTCGGCAGCCGCCGCAAGGTGTAGGCGCACAAATGAAACTGCTCCTTCAAGAGCGCCTGGCGCACGGCTTCGCTCGGAAAACTGCTGCCTTTTCCATAGTAAAGATTATGGGGTGTATCTCGGTTTTCCCTTTTCCATTCAATCAAGGCCCACGGTTCGGCGCCCTTTTTAATAGATCTCACGCCTCGCCCTCTTCTAGCGAACTCAAAGAGTCAATGCTGGCTTGGGCTTCGAGGACATCGGGGATTTTTCCGACCTGTTCGCGTAACTGGGCAAGGTTGGCTTGGGCGGACTCAAAATTGTCGTCGTCAAGATCACGGTAAATTCTACGCAGTTGCTGACTGACGTTTTGGTTCTGGGCAAATCCTCCCATCAGTTCTTCAATCACCTCTCCGCTGCGAAGACCCAGTGAGCGTTCTGGATGCCCGAGATACTGGCCGTCTTGAAGCAGCATTACGGATTCTGCCGGCAGTTCACCCAGTATTTGCGGGGAATGGGTAGTGATGATGAACTGGCAGTTGGGGAAGGTTTTTTCAAGGTTGGCGACGACGGTGCGTTGCCAGCCGGGGTGGAGATGAAGGTCTAGCTCATCGATTAGAACGACGCCCTTTCCTTCCAACGGTCGCGGCACTTCACGGTTGAGTAATGTAAGTCTACGAGCCAGATCACCGACCATTGCTAAAAGACACTTTTCTCCATCAGAAAGCTGCAAAACGTTGAATTCAAGGTTTCCTTTAAGAACCGTCATTCTCAGCGTTGGTTTACGGCGAATGCGAACGTCCTTAAATCCGGTGAAAGTCTCAATCGCCTCACGAACTGCCGAAAGCTCTGGATCACGATAACCCGGGGAATCGCGGCTGCTTTCGTTCTCCAAATCTTCTTGGTTACGGAACCATATGAAAAACCGCTTAAAGTCTGCTCCTCCATGGCCAAGCGCCTCGTCGTACCCTTCCGCGATAGCGTTGATTAAACGCTCTCGAACACGTAGCGGCACGTCCAAAACAGACCTATGGACATCGTAATAGACAGCTAACGGAAGCTCGACAGGCATCCCTCCTATCAGCTCGTAGTTGAATGCACTGTTTTCCACTGGACCGACGGCCTTGTTCAACCGAGCGAAATCACTACTTTGTTCTTTCGGGTGTTTACCGGCACGTCGGTTCAGCGCAACAGCCCAGTCGACCTCCTGATCACCAAGCGAGGCCACAACCGCTAATCTTGAGTAATCAGATCCTACTTTAATGTCATCTTTAGAAAGCGTTCTGGACTTAGCTGCCTGATCCACAATGCGCGCCGTCAAATTCGAAAGCGTAATCGCCAACGCATCCAGAATCGAAGACTTGCCCACCCCATTGACGCCCACCAAGGCGACAGTCCTCTTGCCCTCGAAATCGAGTTCCATCTTCTCGATGCCGCGGAAATTGACGAGGGTAAAACGCTTGATCTGCATGATCGCCTTCCAACGTGCCCGGCCAGGTCGGCCAGTCTTCAAAGTAAGCACGGATCATAGTAATTATCGACAGATCTGTCACGGCGCTGACGGCTGCGTCTATCGGCCCCGCGCCGCCACCCGCCACAACCGCGCAATATCCGCCGCCCGCTCACGCAGCAAACGCGGTGCCTCACCGCACGCCTGCTCCAGGCTCATGGGGCCGCAAGGCAGGGCGAAGGCAGCGTCGACGCCGTGGGCGTACATCTGTTCATAACCGTCGCCCAGGGTGCCGGCGATGACGATCACGGGTACGCCGTGCTGTTGGGCGATGCGGGCGACGCCGAAGGGGGTTTTACCGCGCAGGGTCTGGGCGTCGAAGCGGCCTTCGCCGGTGATGACCAGGTCGGCGCCGCGTACGACCGCGTCCAGGCCAACCAGTTCGGCGACGACGTCTACACCGGCTCGAAACTGTGCGCCGAGAAAGGCTTTGGCGGCGAAGCCCAGGCCGCCGGCGGCGCCGCTGCCGGGTTCATCGCGCACGTCCTTGGGCAGCACCTTGGCGCAGTGATCGGCGAAGTGGCTGAGGGCGGCGTCCAGCTTCTGGACTTGCTCGGGATTTGCGCCTTTCTGCGGGCCAAAAATCGCTGAAGCGCCGTGGGCACCGCACAGGGGATTGTTGACGTCGGCGGCGATTTCGAAGCGCACCTCGGACAGGCGCGGATCAAGCCGCTCCAGGCTGATATGGGCCAGCTGGGATAAGGCCAGGCCGCCCGGCGCCAGCACCTGGGATTGGGCGTCAGACAGTTGCACGCCCAGCGCCTGCATCGCCCCGGCCCCGCCATCATTGGTGGCACTGCCGCCAATCGCCAGGATGATGCGCTGTGCGCCAGCATCCAACGCGGCGCGGATCAGTTCGCCAGTGCCGTAGGTGCTGCTGATGCAGGCATCGCGCTGCCCTGGCGGGACCAATTGCAGGCCGCTGGCTTCGGCCATTTCAATGATCGCCGTGTGGCTGTCGGCCAACCAGCCCCAGCGCGCATCAACCGTGGCGCCCAACGGCCCGCGTACGGCTTGGCGGCGCAACTCGCCATTGCAGGCCGCGAGTACCGAATCCACCGTTCCTTCACCGCCGTCCGCCATCGGGCACTGGATCAACTGCGCATCCGGCCAGACCTGCGCCAAGCCTTGGGCAATGGCCTGGGCGACGCCTTCGGCACTCAGGCTGTCCTTGAACGAGTCGGGGGCGATGATGATTTTCATGGGCTTTCTCCGGTTTTTATGACGCCCATGCTGCCAGTTGGCACCGGGAATGACGCCGGTCCGATGCACAAGTGCGGGTGGGGTTTGTTGTTCATTCCGACAAAGGCTGGGGCAACAGCTGTACGCCCAGGTACAGGGCAAGCATGCCGTCCAGGGTCAGTGGGTCGACGCCGCTGAGTTCGGCGATGCGCTCCATGCGGTAGCGCAGACTGTTGCGGTGGATGCCCAACGCATCGGCGCAGGCCTGGCTTTGCCCATCGTGGTCGCACCAACTGCGCAGGGTGGCCAGCAGTTGGCCGTTGTTGTCCTTGGCCAGCACCCTGCGCAGGGGGTTGAGCAGTTCGTCGAGCGCGTCGTCGTTGCGATGGCGCCAGAGCATCACCGGCAAGCGATAACGGTTGAGGGTCAGCAACCGCGAATGCGGCAGAACATCGCGGCCGTAGGCCAGCAAGTCACCGACGCGCCGGTAGCAACGGCGCAACCCGGCCAGCCCCTCTGCCTGCCCACCGACGGCCACCCGCAGGACATTCCAGCCTTGGCCTGCGAGTTTTTCGAGCAACCGTGGATTATCCACCTGCACCGCCGCAGGCCGGCACCATAACAGCGAGAACTGCGCCGAGCTGACGCACCAACTGTCCGGATAGCGCGACGTCAGCCAGGCACTCAACGCCTCCGCCGACTGGCCGTCACCCAGTTCGAACAGGTACGGCGTGCGCGCCAGTTGGGGCTTGAGTCCCAACTGTTGAGCTTCATCGACCAGGCGCGGCGAGTCTCCGGTTTCGGCCAGAAGTAAGGCCAACAGATCATCGCAACGCTGGCGTCGCCATTGCTGCTCGGCTTGCTGATGACGGTGGCTGACCAGCATTTCAGCGGTCATGCGTACCAGTTCGGCGTAGGTGCGCAGCAGCTCAGGTTCGCCGGTGATGCCCAGCACACCGATCAAGCGCTGATCGTGCAGCAGCGGCAGGTTGATACCGGGTTGCACGCCCTTGAGGTGCTTGGCGGTCTGGCCGTCGATTTCCACCACGCGACCGTTAGCCAGCACCAGTTGCGCGCCTTCGTGGCGAGTGTTGATCCGCTCGGACTCGCCACTGCCCAGAATCAGGCCCTGGCTGTCCATGACATTGACGTTGTAGGGCAAAATCGCCATGGTCCGATCAACAATGTCCTGCGCCAAGTCATGATCCAACTCGAACATGAGTCTAAATTCCTGAAAAAACATGATTGTTCATCGGCACAGCGCAAAGTATCCGTCACTGTGCGCGAGCACAAAGACAGCACCCCGCTCCGTGGCCGAGACTCGTTGGGCGATCAACGTTACCCTCGCATCGCGAAAAATCATAATAAAGAGAGAACGCCATGTCACAGAGCGCCGCTGCCACACTGGCCACCGATGACGATAAAAACGCCATCTACAAGCGCATTACCCTGCGCCTGATCCCCTTCATTTTCATCTGCTATCTGTTCAACTACCTCGACCGGGTCAACGTTGGCTTTGCCAAGTTGCAGATGCTTGATGCGCTGAAATTCAGTGAAACCGTGTACGGCCTGGGTGCCGGGATTTTCTTCATCGGCTACGTGCTGTGCGGCGTACCGAGCAATCTGGCGCTGACCAGGTTCGGTCCACGGCGCTGGATTGCGTTGATGATGATCGTGTGGGGCACCTTGTCCACGTGCCTGTTGTTTGTCACCACGCCGACGCATTTCTACACCCTGCGCCTGTTCACGGGCGCTGCCGAAGCCGGCTTCTTCCCTGGCGTGGTGCTTTACCTGTCGCAGTGGTTCCCGACCTTCCGCCGTGGCCGGATCATGGCGCTGTTCATGTCGGCGATCCCGGTGTCCGGCTTGCTCGGCAGCCCGTTCTCTGGCTGGATCCTCAACCACTTCGCCGCCGGCCAAGGCGGCTTGGCGGGCTGGCAGTGGATGTTCCTGCTGCAAGGCATCCCCACCGTGATTCTCGGCGCCCTCGCCTTCTTCCTGCTCAGTGACACGTTTGCCCACGCCAAGTGGCTCAAGCCCCACGAGCGCGCAGTGCTGGAAGCCGATCAGGCGACGGACCTGGCCAACAAGCCGAAGACCACCACCGACTCCCTCGCCGAAGTGTTCAAGAACCCGGCGATCTGGGCGTTCGGCCTGATCTACTTCTGTATCCAGAGCGGTGTGTACGCGATCAACTTCTGGCTGCCGTCGATCATCAAGAACCTGGGGTTCAGCGATAACCTGGTGATCGGCTGGCTCAGTGCGATTCCGTATTTGCTGGCGGCGGTGTTTATGCTGCTGGTGGGTCGCTCTGCGGACTTGCGCAAGGAGCGTCGCTGGCACTTGGTGGTGCCGATGCTGATGGGCGCGATTGGGCTGGTAATTGCTGTGAATTTCGCAACCACCCCGGCGATTGCCATCCTTGGCTTGACCATCGCCACCATGGGCGCCCTCACCGGCCTGCCGATGTTCTGGCCAGTGCCGACGGCGATGCTCAGCGCGGGCGCGGCGGCGGGTGGCCTGGCATTGATCAATTCCATGGGGCAGATGGCGGGGTTTCTCAGCCCGTATATCGTTGGCTTTGTGAAGGACGCTACAGGCTCGACCGATATTGCGCTGTACCTGCTGGCGGCGGTGATTGTGGCGGGTAGCTTTCTGGCTCTGCGGATGACACGCACCTTGAAGGCATAACGCGGCGCTTGTGGGAGGGGTCAAGCCCCTCCCACATTGAGTCCTCTGAGTTCTCGCGGTTTTGTCTACAGCAATCCGCCGCCGTCGATGTCGATCACGCTGCCGGTCATATAGCCATTTTCCATGGCCAGTACATACCCCGCCGCCACCTCCTCGGCCTGCCCTACCCGCCCAACCGGCAACGCACCGCCCGCCTTGGCGAACATCGCCAACCGCTGCTCTTCAGCCAACCCCGCATACGCCGGTGTATCAATCACCCCAGGGCTGACCACGTTGACCCGACGCGGTGCCAACTCTTTGGCCAATTGCTTGCCCAGTGCCTCGGTCGCGGCATTGATGCCGACCTTGATAAATTGCCCCGGCACCCACTTACGCCCCAGTTGCCCCGAGGTCAGGCTGATGCTGCCGCGCTCGTCGAGAAACGGCAGCGCCAGTTGGATCGCGCGCAACGCACCCCAGAGTTTCACGTTGAAATTATCCTGGGCCTCGTCCAGATCGGTGTCGATCAAGAGCTTAGCGCGCACCGACGGGCCTGAGGTGTAGACCAGATGGTCAAAGCGCCCGACGCCTTCGAACAGACGTTGCAGGGATGTCGCGTCTGTCACGTCGACCGGTTCGCTGCGCACGCCGTTGTCGCTGCCGGCGGACAAGCGCCGGCCCGCCAGCACCACGTGGGCACCCCGCGCAACCGCCGCCTTGGCCACCGCCGCGCCAATGCCGCTGCTGCCGCCGATCACGATGACGGTTTTACCGCTGAGGGGAGAAGTCATGGGGAGATATCCTGGGTGAGAAAGTGAGCGTTCATCTTCCCAGCTTGGCAATCGACGAAAAATCCCGGTAAAACGACAAGATCTTTAAAGGATTTTTACAAATGAGCTCAATCCTCGACCTTGAAGTCTTTGTGCGCACCGCCGATACGGGCAGCCTGTCCGCTGCCGCACGCGGCCTGGGTTTGACGCCAGCGGCGGCCAGCATCGCCCTCAAACGCCTGGAAACCCGGCTGGGCATTCGCCTGCTGGCGCGCTCCACCCGCAGCATGCGCCTGACCGAGGAAGGCAAGCGCTACCTCGACAGCGTGCGCGAAGCGTTGGCCGCACTGGCCGACGGTGAACAGGCGCTGAGGCAGCACAGCCAAGGGTTGACGGGTTTACTGCAATTAGCCGCACCCTCGGATTTCGGGCGCAATGTGGTGCTGGGCTGGCTGGACGCATTCAAGGTGGAGCACCCGAACATCCGCCTGCAACTGCTGCTCAACGACAGCAATGCCGACCTGTTCCGCGACACCGTCGACATCGCCCTGCGCTTCGGCGTACCTCGCGATTCCAGCTTGGTGGCGCTGCCGGTGGTGCCCGATCACCAGCGTATTGCCTGCGCCAGCCCCGCGTATCTCGCGCGCCATGGCACCCCCACGACACCCACGCAGTTGGCGCAACACAGCACGCTGCGGTACATGCGACAGGGGCGCGCCAACAGTACGTGGTTCTTTCGCCAGGGCAGCGAGCTGCAGGAAGTCGACGTGACCGGCGATTACCTGAGCGACGACGGTGAAATTGTGCGGCGCTGGGCCTTGGCTGGCCACGGCATCGCCTATAAAGCCAACCTGGATATCGCCCGGGATCTCAAGGCAGGTCGCCTGGTGCACCTGTTGCCGGATTGGCAAGGCGAACCCACCCCGTTCAACTTGATGTGCCCCCACCGTCTGCAAGTGTCGGAGCGGGTGAAAGTGCTGCATCGGTTTCTCCAGGTGCGTTGTCAGGCGTTGCTGAGCGAATGAAGAAACATGCCCAGGGCTTGTTCCAGAGCCTCTGAGTCTGGTATTGCATGGAGACCGTCTCACAGCCGCAAGGAGCTATGCATGATTTACCGCACATTGGGCCAGTCCGGTTTGAAGGTCAGCGCGTTGACCCTGGGCACCATGATGTTTGGCGAGCAGACCCCTACCGAGGACTCGCTGCGCATCATCGACAAGGCCTGGGACCAGGGCATCAATTTTATCGACACGGCGGACGTGTACACCGGCGGACGCTCCGAAGAACTGGTCGGCGAAGCCATTGCCCGGCATCGCCAGGATTGGGTGGTGGCGACCAAAGTCGGTTTCGGCCCGCCGGACGGCTTGCCCAACCGCAGTGGCTTGAGCCGCAAACGCATCTTCAATGCGCTCGACGCCAGCCTGACCCGACTCGACACCGATTACCTCGACATCTACTACTTGCACCGCGAAGACCACGACACCCCGTTGGACGTGACGATCTCTGCGATCGGCGACTTGATCCGCCAGGGCAAGGTCCGCTACTGGGGCTTATCCAACTATCGCGGCTGGCGCATTGCCGAGGTGATCCGCGTGGCCGAACGTCTGGGCGTCGACAAACCGGTGATCAGCCAGCCGCTGTACAACATCGTCAACCGTCAGGCCGAGGTCGAGCAGATCACCGCCGCTGCCGCCTACGGCCTGGGCGTAGTGCCGTACAGCCCGCTGGCACGCGGCGTGCTCAGCGGTAAATATGCGCCGGACGTCACGCCAGAACCGGGCAGCCGGGCGGCACGCCAGGACAAGCGCATCCTGGAAACCGAATGGCGCGTGGAGTCGCTGCGCATTGCCCAGCAGATTCAGCAATATACCCAAGGGCGTGGCCTGGGGATTGTGGAGTTTGCCATCGCCTGGGTACTGAACAACTCAGCGGTGAGTTCGGCGATTGTCGGGCCACGTACCGAGGCGCAGTGGGACGCCTACACCGGCGCACTGGACGTGAAAATCACCGCAGAGGATGAGGCTTTTATCGATTCGTTGGTGACACCGGGGCACTCGTCTACGCCAGGCTTCAACGATGTGAGCCACTTTGTCTCGGGGCGCATTGCCCGATCGTAGGTGGTGGATGGCCTCAGGAGTCAAGGACGACTCCGTGGTGTGAGAAAATTCCCCAACATTTGCCCCAAAACAGAGCAGCCGTTTCACGCCGTAAGCACCATAATGCACGCCTCTCTTGTACAAATCGGCTTTCGCGAGGACAGCGTGTCTAAAGGTGTTGTGTTATCGGTCTCGGCCTCGGTGTTGTTTGCCGTGATGTATTACTTCACATCATTGCTCACACCGTTGAGCGGCCTGGAGATTTTCGGCTGGCGCATGCTGCTGACCGTGCCGTGCATGACGGTGTTCATGATCGTCAGCGGCGAATGGCGGCGCGTATTGGAATTGCTGCGGCTACTGGCGGCCAAGCCACGATTGATCGCGGGCGTCGTGCTGTCTTCGGCACTGCTGGGCGTTCAGCTGTGGTTGTTCATGTGGGCACCGCTGAACGGGCGCAGCCTGGATGTGTCGGTGGGTTACTTCCTGCTGCCACTGACCATGGTGCTGACCGGGCGCCTGGTCTGGGGTGAGCAGCTCTCCTACCTGCAAAAAATCGCGGTGTTTTTTGCCGGCCTCGGGGTGCTCAACGAGCTATACCAGGCCGGTGGTTTTTCCTGGGCGACGCTGGTGGTGATCATTGGTTACCCGCTGTACTTCATCGTACGCAAGTACCTCAAGACCGATAACCTGGGCGGGCTCTGGCTGGATATGGCGCTGATGCTGCCGGTGGCCTGGTGGTTCGTGCAAAGCGGCGAGCAGGGGTTTGCGGTGATGGATGTGCACCCGAAACTGTACGCATTGATTCCCATACTGGGCCTGATCAGCGCGTCGGCATTGGTGAGCTACATCATCGCCAGCCGCTTGCTGGCGTTCAGCCTGTTCGGGCTGCTCAGTTATGTCGAGCCGGTGCTGTTGCTGGTGGTGGCACTGCTGTTGGGTGAAGGGATCAAGCCGGGTGAATGGCTGACCTACATTCCGATCTGGATTGCAGTGATGGTGCTGGTGTTCGAAGGCTTCAAACATCTGGTGCGTCAGCGCCGCGCCTGATTCACAGGCGATAAAAAGCCCGGCCGGGGAAACCTCGGCCGGGCTTTTTTACGCTTAATCGGTGGTCAATACACCGCGACGCACCTGGTCACGCTCGATGGACTCGAACAGCGCCTTGAAATTACCTTCGCCAAATCCATCATCACCTTTGCGCTGGATGAATTCGAAGAACACCGGGCCCATCAGGGTTTCCGAGAAGATCTGCAGCAGCAGGCGCTTGTCACCTTCGATGGATGAGCCGTCGAGCAGGATGCCGCGTGCTTGCAACTGGTCCACCGGCTCGCCGTGGTTCGGCAGGCGACCTTCGAGCATTTCGTAGTAGGTGTCCGGCGGCGCGGTCATGAAGCGCATGCCGATCTTCTTCAACGCGTCCCAGGTCTTGACCAGGTCGTCGGTAAGGAATGCCACGTGCTGGATGCCTTCGCCGTTGAACTGCATCAGGAACTCTTCAATCTGACCGGCACCCTTGGACGATTCCTCGTTGAGCGGGATGCGGATCATACCGTCCGGTGCGCTCATGGCCTTGGAAGTCAGCCCGGTGTATTCGCCCTTGATATCGAAGTAGCGCGCCTCGCGGAAGTTGAACAACTTCTCGTAGAAGTTGGCCCAGTAGGCCATGCGCCCGCGATAGACGTTATGGGTCAGGTGGTCGATGACCTTGAGGCCTGCGCCTTGTGGATTGCGTTCCACACCTTCCAGGTAGACAAAATCGATGTCGTAGATCGAGCTGCCTTCACCAAAGCGGTCGATCAGGTACAACGGCGCGCCGCCAATGCCTTTGATTGCCGGCAGGTTCAGCTCCATCGGCCCGGTTTCAATGTGGATTGGTTGGGCGCCCAGCTCCAGTGCGCGGGTATAGGCTTGTTGCGAATCCTTGACCCGGAACGCCATGCCGCACACCGACGGGCCATGCTCCGCCGCGAAATACGAGGCGATGCTGTTGGGTTCGTTGTTGAGGATCAGGTTGATCTCGCCCTGGCGGTACAGGTGCACATTCTTGGAACGGTGGGTCGCGACTTTGCTGAAGCCCATGATCTCGAAGATCGGCTCCAGAGTGCCTGGGGTCGGCGATGCGAATTCGATAAATTCAAAGCCCATCAGGCCCATTGGGTTTTCGTATTGGTCGGCCATGTTCGGCGCCTCATTCTTGTGATTAACGAAGGTCAATTAGCAGCAAGGATGAGGCAGCAAGGTGGCGCACAGGAAAGGCCTCGCACGCTGCGGGCGAGGAAGTCACCAAAGATGAGGGGGGAGCCGAGTCGCTTCATGGTTACATCAGTCTCTGACGGCTGAGGCTTGCGTGAGCGCAAGTCCTTATTCTTGTATGCGTAAATCGATTCTACACAGCGTAACAGTGTTTGTCCGTAGTCTTCATCAAATCCCTATTGCCCCGACCCGTGCAAGGGGTTTGTTGCACAGGTAAATGCCGGACAGAATCACGGCGCCACCGATCAGCATGGGCAAGGTCAACTGCTCACCCAGCAACAAGGCGCCGCACAGCACGGCTGTCAGCGGGTTGAGGGCGATAAATACGCCGGAACGCGTCGGGCCGATCCGGCGGATGCCGTCGTAATAACCGATATAGGCCAGCGCCGAGCCGAGCACGCCCAGGTACAGCAGGCTCAACAACTGTGACAGCCCCAGGCTGGTGAGTGCTTGAACCGTGAAGCTTCCTGATACCGCGGTAGTCGCGGTCAACATCACCGTTCCCAGCAACACCGACCAGGTAACCGTCTGCAGCGGCCCCAGGCTTGCGTTCAGGCCACGGGAAGCCAATGAATATATGCCCCACGCCGCTACACATCCAAGGATCAGCAAGTCACCCCGCCAACTGTCGACGCCTGCCTGCATCAGCCCAGGGTTGCGACTGACAATCACAGCGGCCGCGCCTGCCAGGCACAACGCGATCCCAGCAACCTTGGTGCAACTCAGGTGCTCTTTGAACAGCAACCACGACGCGAGGCCAATCACCGCCGGATTCAAGGCCACGATCAACGACGCCCGTGACGCATTGATGTACTGCAGCCCATAAAAGAAACACAGGTTGTAGAAAAAAATTCCGAAGAAGCCCAGCACCGTCAATTGCGCAAATTGCCGTGGGCTCGGGCGAGCCAGGCGGACGCGCGCGAAGGCCATGAACAGCAGCAATGCCAGGCTCGCCAGGATAAACCGCAGGCTGGCGGCCAGCAGCGGATTGACCTGATCGGCCAGGTAACGCCCGGCGACAAAGGTGCCCCCCCAGATCATGGTGACGGCGGCGAGTTTGCAATAGGTCAGGCGATCCGAAGTAGGGCTCATTGGGTGGGCTCAAGTGGCAGGCGATCTGGGGTATTCTTCTGCTAATGATTAATCATCGTAAAATGAGTGTTCGCTCATGACCCTGACCCAACTTGAAATCTTTTCGCTGGTAGCCGAGCTGCAAGGCTTCACCAGCGCCGCACACCGGCTGGGCATCAGCCAGTCGGCGGTGTCCCACGCCATCAAGGCCTTGGAGCAAGAGCTGGGCGTCGAGCTGTTCCGGCGCCATCAAAGCCTGGTGGAACCGAGCGAAATCGGCCTGCAATTGCTCGGCCGCGCCCGCGCCATGCTGGGTCTGGCCAATACATTGCAACAGGAAGCCGCCGACGCCCGCGGCATGAAGCGCGGCACCCTGCGCATCGGCTCGTTCGGGCCCACGGCGTCGATTCGCCTGCTGCCCGGCATCCTCAGCCAGTTTCGTGCTGCCCATCCGGGGATTGAGGTTCATGTGGACGAAGGCCCCGACCGCCAGGTGCTGCAGTGGCTGGATGAGCGGCGGATCGATGTGGGCTTTGTGGTGCTGGAGCAGGAACGCTTTGACACCTTCGCCTTGTTCGAGGATCAGATGGTTGCGTTGCTGCCCGCCGAGCATCCATTGGCCGCACGCAACACCCTGACCTTGCAGGACCTGTGCGACGATCCGTTCATTCTCACCGAAGCAGGCTCCTCGGAGCTGGTCTCCAGACTCTTCGGTGCGGCCCAATTACGGCCCAGGGTGCGCTATCGCTGCGCCCAACTGCTGAGCACCCTGGAAGCCGTCAGTCGCGGCGACGGGCTGAGCATCGTGGCCGAGGCATCGTTGCCGCAACGGGACGACCCGCGCTATGTAAAACGGCCGTTATCCCCCCGAGTACCGCGCCAGATTGGCCTGGCGGTGCTTGACCGTCGCCAGTCGTCACCCGCCGCCCTGGCGTTTATCGAGATTGCTCAACGCGCTGGCAAGACAAGCAATTGTCCACCGAGCCATCTATTATCGAAATAATACTGACCGGCCTGCCGGCGCATTTCCTACTCCGCAACAGGCTGCAGAACTCATGCCTCTCACCGTCAAAGGCCCGCGAAAGCCATTCGTCCGCTACTCGATCAGCGCCTTGTGTGGGCTCGCGCCGATCCTGCTCGGCGTGGTCATCCTGTATTGGCAAGCCGAACGCACCCTTGAGCAGAGCACGGCGCAAACGGCTGAAGAAGCCGTGCGCCAATTCGACCTGATGCTCGACAACACTGCCCTCGCCGCCCAGGCCTTGCTGCCGTTGGCCGGCCAGCCCTGTGACAACGGCGCGCAATTGGCCCTGCGTGAACAGGTCACACGGCGGCCATTTGTGCGGGCCACGACGTTGTCCTGGCAGAAGAACATCTATTGCAGCTCACTGTTCGGCGGCGACTACGAATCCCCCGTGAACCCGGACGACTATGTGGAGGGTCGACTCTGGCTGATGAATGGCAACCCGGTGACGCCGGATACGGCTTTACTGGTGTACCGACTGGTCGACGGCGACCAAGGTGCGTTTGCGTCGGTTGACGGCTACCACCTGACTAACGCTTTGCGCCTGATCAGCCGCTATGCGCAGTTGGTCCTGCAAGTGGGGCCCAACTGGCTGGATGCCGAGGGCAAGGTTCATTCCTCTGCAGTCCCGCCATTTGCCGTGGCCCATCATCACCTGGCCTCACAGCGCTATGGCTACAGTGTCGACGCCGGCATGCCGGACGGCGAGGTCTGGCGGTACATGCAGGTGCGGTATCGTGCGATTTTCAGCTTGGTCGTGTTCTTTGGCGTGTTGGCAGGCGTGCTCGCCCATTGGCTGCAAAAACGCGCTTCGGCGCCGACCCATGAACTGCGAAGAGCCTTGGGCGCCAATGAGTTCATCCCGTACTTTCAGCCGGTGGTACGCGGCGACAGTCGCGAATGGGCCGGCTGTGAAGTGCTCATGCGCTGGCAGCACCCCAAGGAAGGTTTGGTGCGCCCCGATCTGTTTATCCCACTGGCCGAACATTCCGGCCTGATCGTGCCGATGACCCGCGCCCTGCTGCGCCAGACAGCGGCCCAGTTGGCACCCCATGCGGCGCGGTTAAGCCCGGGTTTCCATATCGGCGTGAACATCACGGCGCGCCATTGCCTCGACCTCACACTGGTGGACGACTGCCGTGAGTTTCTCGCCGCCTTCGCACCGGGCCAGGTAACCTTGGTGCTGGAGCTGACCGAGCGCGAATTGATTGAGCCCACCGATATCACCCGCCGCCTGTTCGACGCCTTGCACCAACTGGGCGTGATGATTGCCATCGATGACTTCGGCACCGGCCACTCCAGCCTGGGTTACTTGCGCAACTTCAATGTGGACTACTTGAAAATCGACCAGAGTTTTGTCGCCATGATTGGCGCAGACGCACTGTCGAGGCATATCTTGGACAGCATCATAGAATTGTCCGGCAAACTGGATCTGGGCATCGTCGCAGAAGGCGTGGAAACGGCTGAACAATGCGAGTACTTGGCCGCTCATGGCGTAGATTTCCTACAGGGCTATCTGTTTGGCAAGCCATTACCCAGCGATGAATTCATTAAAAACCTGGCCAGCCATTGAATAGCCGTGCACTAGCGGCGTTGAAATATGTTAATAAGACAAAAGACATGATTTACTCGCGGCAGATTAACTACTACAATTTTTCTTGCCTGTGCAGAACTCGCAGGACGACGTCCTCTTTGAGTCGCCTTAACGCTATTGGCTAGTAGCTTTGTCTTCAGTTGATATCAGCCAACTACACTATTGGAGTACAGATTTTGTCCAGACTCGCCGAATTTCGCGCAGCAGAAAAAGCCCTTCAAGAGCAGCTTGCCCAGCTGGAATCCCTGAAGAACGATGCTGGCCTGAAGAAAGAAATCGAATTCGAAGAAAAACTTCAAGGGCTGATGAAAACCTACGGCAAGGGCCTGCGCGACATCATCCTGATCCTTGATCCAAACCCGGGCAAGGCCAGTGCTGCTGCAGCCAATGCACCAAAACAACGCCGTGCACGTGTGGTCAAGGTTTACCACAACCCGCACACCGGCGAACTGATCGAAACCAAGGGCGGCAACCACCGCGGCCTCAAGGCCTGGAAAGAACAGTATGGCGCCGCCACTGTAGATTCCTGGCTTCGCGGCTGATTACAGCGCACTAACAAAGAGCCCCGCATCAGCGGGGCTTTTTTATTCCAGGGTTCGAAACCGAACTTAAATAACATTTCATTTTGTTCAAATTCGACGTGCTAAACGCACTTAAAGTTTGAGGCTATCACGTACGGAACGGACTTCATCCTTGCTCGCTTCGTAAGCATCGGCTTGACCGGCGTATGAAAAAACATAGGCTTTATCGGTATCAACAGCCCCCACCAATGTTTGTGAAAGCAGGTGCCGTCCATTCTCGGTAATCACACAGGTAGTTTCCACCGCGTCAAGACGGCTCAATGTTGTCGGGTGCATTTTGCTGCAGACACTTTGGTAGCCGCTCTGGGCAAAATCCTTCTGAATGGACTTGCGCATTTCCAGCAACACGCCCTGAAGATTAACGTTATGGCCAGCCTCGGTCGGCGTGGCCGTCAACTCCATGACCATCAGTGTGTTGCCGTTTTCATCGTTCTTGATTGCACGCTGACGCGAAACCGGCTGCGGCGTTGGTGGCGTTTCACCGTCAGGCACCACCTCCTCGACTTGCCAGCCGCTGGGCCAGTGAATTTCCGGATCTGCCGCCAAGACGAAAGGACTGGCCAACAGCAACCACACAGCGCTCAACAGCGGTCTACGACATTCGATCATGCGAAAAACACCCAAGGTTCAAGGGCCAAAGTGTGAGCCTCGCTGCCCGCCGGTCGCAAGGCCCCCGTGACCTTTTTCATTTGGCGCCGCAGGCGGGCCTTGCGTATCATGGCTCGGCTGCACGGATGCCAGCCGCAAGCCAAGGGAACGCTCCTCTCAACGGGAGCCGCGTTTGCCCCATTTTTTTCTGGAGGGCCCATGAGCCTGCACGAACTGAGCACTTTCCCGGGCGTCACCGCCCAGCCAGACACCGCCACCACAAATTTTGTGTTCAACCACACCATGCTGCGGGTCAAGGACATCACCAAGTCCCTGGACTTCTACACCCGCGTGCTGGGTTTCTCGCTGGTTGAAAAACGTGACTTCCCCGAAGCCGAATTCAGCCTGTATTTCCTGGCCCTGGTGGACAAATCCCAGATCCCGGCCGACGCCGCTGCGCGCACCCAGTGGATGAAGTCGATCCCAGGCATCCTGGAACTGACCCACAACCACGGCACCGAAAACGATGCCGATTTTGCCTACCACAACGGCAACACTGACCCGCGTGGCTTTGGTCATATCTGCATCGCGGTGCCGGATATCGTCGCCGCGTGCGAACGTTTCGAAGCGCTGGGTTGCGACTTCCAGAAGCGCCTGACCGATGGCCGCATGAAAAGCCTGGCCTTCATCAAAGACCCGGATGCGTACTGGGTCGAGATTATCCAGCCAACGCCGCTATAACGAAAAAAACCCCATGATCACTCATGGGGTTTTTCATGTGCGCCTGCTTATTTACGCGGGTGCGGAGGTGCGGATCAGGTGATCAAAAGCACTCAGGGAAGCCTTGGCGCCCTCGCCTACCGCAATCACGATCTGCTTGTACGGCACGGTGGTCACGTCACCGGCGGCAAACACGCCTGGCAGTGAAGTTTCACCACGGGCATCAACGATGATTTCGCCACGCGGGGTCAACTCGACGGTGCCTTTGAGCCAGTCGGTGTTGGGCAGCAAACCGATCTGTACAAAGATCCCTTCCAGGTCGATGGTCTTGAACTCGCCGCTGTCGCGATCCTTGTATGCCAAGCCGGTGACTTTCTGGCCATCGCCTTTGACTTCACTGGTCAACGCACTGGTGATGACGTCAACGTTTGGCAGGCTGTACAGCTTGCGTTGCAGCACCGCATCAGCACGCAGTTTGCTGTCGAATTCCAGCAAGGTGACGTGACTGACGATACCGGCCAGATCGATGGCCGCTTCCACGCCGGAGTTACCGCCACCGATCACTGCCACGCGCTTGCCCTTGAACAGCGGACCGTCGCAGTGCGGGCAGAAGCACACGCCCTTGGCCTTGTATTCCTGCTCGCCCGGCACACCCATTTCACGCCAGCGGGCGCCGGTGGCCAGGATCACGGTCTTGGACTTGAGCGTCGCACCGCTTTCAAAACGAATTTCGTGCAGATCACCGGGGTTCTTTGCCGGCACCAGGCTGCTGGCGCGCTGCAAATTCATGATATCCACGTCGTACTGACGCACATGGGCTTCCAGCGCACTGGCCAGTTTCGGCCCTTCGGTTTCCTGTACCGAGATGAAGTTCTCGATGGACATGGTGTCCAGCACCTGACCACCAAAACGCTCAGCGGCAACACCGGTGCGAATGCCTTTACGCGCTGCGTAAATGGCGGCTGCGGATCCGGCAGGGCCACCACCGACCACGAGTACATCAAAGGCATCTTTGGCGCTGATTTTTTCGGCGGCCTTTTCAATGCCGCTGGTGTCGAGCTTGGCGAGGATTTCTTCCAGGCCCATGCGGCCCTGGCCGAAGTTCACGCCATTCAAGTAGACGCTCGGCACCGCCATGACCTGGCGTTCATCGACTTCAGCCTGGAACAGCGCGCCGTCGATGGCGACGTGACGAATGTTCGGGTTGAGCACAGCCATCAAGTTCAGGGCCTGGACCACATCCGGGCAGTTCTGGCATGACAGTGAGAAGTAAGTCTCGAAGCTGAACTCGCCTTTAAGGGCGCGGATCTGTTCAATCACTTCGACACTGGCCTTCGACGGGTGGCCACCGACTTGCAGCAGGGCCAGCACCAGCGAAGTGAATTCATGGCCCATGGGGATACCGGCGAAACGCAGGCTGATATCGGCACCCGGGCGGTTGATGGAGAACGACGGCTTGCGCGCGTCATCACCATCGCTTTTCAGGGTAATCAGCGTGGTGAGGCTGGTAACGTCCTGCAAAAGGGCGAGCATTTCCTGGGATTTCGCGCCGTCATCGAGGGAGGCGACGATCTCGATCGGCTGGGTGACCCGTTCCAGGTATGACTTCAACTGAGCTTTAAGATTGGCGTCCAACATACGGGCGATTTCCTTTAATTCTGGGTATAAAAAAACGCCCGAGCGAATCTCGCCCGGGCGTTTTTGAGGGCGGTTGCAGCTTACTGGGTAGGTGCGGAATCCCGCCCTTGATGCTTCACAGACTTAGATCTTGCCGACCAGGTCCAGGGATGGAGCCAGGGTAGCCTCGCCTTCTTTCCACTTGGCTGGGCACACTTCGCCTGGGTGGGCAGCGACGTACTGGGCTGCCTTGATTTTGCGCAGCAGCTCGGAAGCGTCACGGCCAACACCGCCGTCGTTCAGTTCAACGATCTTGATCTGACCTTCCGGGTTGATCACGAAAGTACCGCGATCCGCCAGGCCAGCTTCTTCGATCAGCACGTCGAAGTTGCGGGAGATGGTCAGGGTTGGGTCGCCGATCATGGTGTATTGGATCTTGCCGATAGCTGGCGAGGTGTTGTGCCAGGCAGCGTGGGCAAAGTGGGTGTCGGTGGACACGCTGTAGATTTCGACGCCCAGCTTCTGGAATTCGGCGTAGTTGTCAGCCAGGTCTTCCAGTTCGGTTGGGCAAACGAAGGTGAAGTCGGCTGGGTAGAAGAACACAACGGACCACTTGCCTTTCAGGTCAGCGTCAGACACATCTACGAAGTTGCCGTTTTTGTATGCGGTAGCTTTGAACGGTTTTACTTGGCTGTTGATGATAGGCATCGTTGACTCTCCGTCAGGGGTTAAGAAGTTGATGAGATGAATCCTACCCATTCTTTCTGGCGATGGCTCATTGGCAAACCTGATGCTGACGATTGGTTTTCCCTATCAGGTGGCTGTATTAATAGAAGAAATCTTAAAGCAGCGGTTGGGTGGCCAAGGTCATGCCAAGAAAGGGCGTCGCTTCAACATAGCGCATGGCGGATTTCATGTCGCTCCAGCCGACGTAACTCATCAACGACTTCAAATCCCAGCCACTGCGATGGGCCCAGGTAGCAAAGCCTCGACGCAAGGAGTGGCTGGTGTACTGCTCGGCGGGGATGCCCGCCCGCTCCAGCGCCTGGCGCAATAACGGGATCACACTGTTGGGGTGCAAGCCTTCCTCGCCCAGGTTGCCCCAACGGTCAATGCTGCGGAACACCGGGCCGCGCACCAGGGCCGATGCGCTGAGCCACTCGCTGTAGGCCTGCACCGGACACAGGCGCAACAGCGCCGGCGTGTGATAAGTCTTGCCAAGGTTGTCGCGGTCACTTTTGCTGCGCGCAAGATACAGACTGATGCCGGTTCCGGGCGTGGCCTGAACGTGTTCGATACTCAGTCGACACAACTCATCGCTGCGAAAGCCACGCCAGAAGCCGAGCAGGATTAACGCGATGTCGCGCTTGGCCCGCAGCAGGCGCGGTTGATCGCACGCGAGCGTTGCCTCCTGAGCTTCAGCTTCGAGCGAAGCGACCACCTGCTCCAGATGCTTGAGCTGCAACGGTTCGGCCTGCTTCTCCTGTGCCGGATGCACGGCGCGAATCCCCTTGAGCACTTTGCGCACCACCGGCGCCTTGGTCGGGTCGGGAAAGCCCTGGCTGGTGTGCCATTGCGCCAGCGCTGAGAGCCGCAGTTTCAGGGTGTTGAACGCAAGCACGCCCGCATGGGCCACCAGGTAGCGCGCCACGCTGTCGCTGGTGGCCGGCAGAAACCCGCCCCAGCTGACTTCGAAGTGCTCGATCGCGGCGCGGTAGCTGCGGCGCGTGTTATCGCGGGTGGCGGCGTTGAGATAACGATCCAGATCGCTCATAGGGTGCCTATTCGTACTGCTGAGGGGTGTT
Organism: Pseudomonas arvensis; assembly: GCF_056688935.1. Taxonomy (NCBI): domain Bacteria; kingdom Pseudomonadati; phylum Pseudomonadota; class Gammaproteobacteria; order Pseudomonadales; family Pseudomonadaceae; genus Pseudomonas; species Pseudomonas arvensis. The sequence goes on from NZ_CP162038.1 coordinate 2,999,144, forward strand.
TCAGCGCGTCAAATGCGCCTGACACGGGATAATACGCCAATATCCCATCTGTTGAATCGTGATTTTTAACAAGGTTATATTCGTGTTACAGTACGTAAATACATACCACGTACCACAGTACTAAATCGGCGGAGACCCCATGGCTCGCGGCGGCATTAACAAAGCAGTAGTTCAAACGGCACGCCTGGCGATCCTTGCCCGAGGCGAAAACCCCAGCATCGACGCCGTACGCATCGAAATGGGCAATACCGGCTCGAAAACCACGATCCACCGCTATCTGAAGGAGCTGGACGACAGCGAAACCCGCGTCACCATCACCGAAGCGCCCATTGACGACGAGCTGGCTGAACTGGTTTCGCGACTGGCGCAGCGCTTGAAAGAGAAGGCCCAAGAGCCGATTGATCTGGCCCAGGCGCGGTTCGAACAACAGAAGTCCGCCCTGCTCGCCCAGGTCGAAGCCCTTGAAGAGGCCCACGGCCGACTCACGCAGCAATTCGCTATCCAGGCGGCCGCGCTGGCAGAAGAAAGCGCCGCGCTGCAAACGGCCAGCACCAGTTTGCAGACCGAGCAGACCCGTAATGCCGGACTAAGCCAGGCGTGCAGTGATTACGAACTGAGGATCAACGACAAGGACGAACAGATTCGCTCCCTGGAAGAAAAGCACCTGCACGCCCGCGACGCGCTGGAGCATTACCGTAATGCGATCAAGGAGCAGCGCGAGCAGGAACAGCGTCGCCATGAGGGCCAACTGCAGCAGGTCCAGGCAGAACTGCGCCAGGCTCAGCAAAGCGCCATGGTGCGCCAGGATGAGATCACTCAACTGCATCGCGACAACGAGCGTTTACTGATCGAGCATCGGGTGACGGCGAAGGAATTGACGGCGCTGCAGGAGCAAAACCGCAAGGACCAGGCCCAGCAACTGAAGCTGAGCGAACAACTGATTCAAATCGACAACGAGCGCACCCTGCTTCAGGAGCGTCTGCGGGTGGCGGTGCTGGAGAGCCAATCACGCCAGGAAGCGTTGACCGAACACCAGAACACCAACAAAACCCTGGAACTGGACCTGATCAAGGCCCAGGCCAATATCGAGGCATTGCGCCTGGCCGCCGCCGTTGCAGCGGCGCCAGAGGCAACGCCAGAGGACTGATCAGTCCGCCACAGGCGTGCGCATGGTGACGAACTCTTCCGCCGTCGTAGGGTGCACACCGATGGTTTCATCGAAGTGACGCTTGGTGGCGCCCGCCTTGAGCGCGATCGCGAGGCCTTGGACGATTTCACCCGCGTCCGGGCCGACCATATGGCAACCCAGCACCTTGTCGGTGTCGGCATCAACCACCAACTTCATCAGGGTTTTCTCCTGGCAATCTGTCAGGGTCAACTTCATCGGCCGGAAACGGCTTTCGAAGATCTGCACGTTATGGCCGCCCTTCTTCGCCTCTTCTTCCGTCAAGCCGACAGTGCCGATATTCGGCAAGCTGAATACCGCTGTCGGGATCATTGCGTAATCCACCGGGCGATACTGCTCAGGCTTGAACAGGCGACGCGCCACAGCCATGCCTTCGGCCAGCGCCACGGGCGTCAACTGCACGCGACCGATCACGTCACCAATGGCCAGGATCGACGCTTCGCTGGTTTCGTAAAGGTCATTGACCTGCACAAAACCGCGCTCATCGAGCGTGACGCCGGTGTTTTCCAACCCCAGGTTATCCAGCATCGGACGGCGGCCCGTGGCATAGAACACACAATCGGTTTCCAGCACACGACCGTCTTTCAGGGTGGCCTTGAGGCTGCCGTCGGCTTGTTTTTCAATACGTTCGATATCGGCGTTGAATTGCAGGTCCAGGCCGCGCTTGGTCAGTTCTTCCTGCAAGTGCTTGCGCACCGCACCGTCAAAACCGCGCAGGAACAGATCACCGCGATACAGCAGCGACGTTTGAGCGCCCAGGCCATGGAAAATACCTGCGAACTCGACGGCGATATAACCGCCACCGACCACCAGTACACGCTTGGGCAGTTCTTTAAGGAAGAAGGCCTCATTGGAGCCAATAGCGTGTTCGCGCCCTGGAATCTCCGGAATCTGCGGCCAGCCGCCCGTAGCGATCAGAATGTGCTTGGCAGTGAAACGCTCGCCATTGATTTCCACCTGATGCGGATCAACCAGGCGCGCATGCCCCTCATGCAGGGTCACGCCGCTGTTGACCAGCAGGTTACGGTAGATGCCATTGAGGCGATTGATCTCGCGATCTTTATTGGCGATCAGCGTCACCCAATCAAAATTCGCCTCCCCAAGGGACCAGCCAAAGCCACTGGCCTGCTCGAAATCTTCGGCAAAGTGCGCGCCGTACACCAACAGCTTTTTCGGCACGCACCCCACGTTAACGCAGGTGCCGCCCAGGTAGCGGCTTTCCGCCACCGCCACCTTGGCGCCAAAGCCCGCAGCAAAGCGCGCCGCACGAACACCGCCGGAACCGGCGCCAATTACATACAGATCAAAATCGTAGGCCATTTCACTCTCCTCGGCAGGACATCAGCATACCGACTTACATGGGACCGAAAAACGAAAAAGCCACCCGAAGGTGGCTTTTCAGCAGCGGCAAGCGTGAATCAGTAAGCCTTGCCAGTCTTGTAGAAGTGCTCGTAGCAGAAGTTGGTTGCTTCGATGTAGCCTTCGGCGCCACCGCAGTCAAAACGACGACCCTTGAACTTGTACGCGATCACGCAGCCGTCTTTGGCCTGCTTCAGCAGGGCGTCGGTGATCTGGATTTCGCCACCCTTGCCTGGCTCGGTTTCTTCGATCAGCTTGAAGATATCCGGAGTCAGGATGTAACGACCGATGATCGCCAGGTTCGACGGTGCATCTTCAGGCGCTGGTTTTTCAACCATGTCGCGTACGCGGATCAGGCCATCACCAATGTCGTCGCCGGCGATCACGCCGTACTTGTTGGTTTCTTGAGGGTCTACTTCTTGAACCGCAACGATGGTGCAACGGTATTTCTGGTACAGCTTGACCATCTGGGTCAATACGCCGTCGCCTTCCAGGTTCACACACAGGTCGTCCGCGAGGACCACGGCGAACGGTTCGTCACCGATCAGTGGGCGGCCGGTCAGGATGGCGTGGCCGAGGCCTTTCATCTGGGTCTGACGGGTGTAGGAGAAGGAGCACTCGTCCAGCAGCTTGCGGATACCGACCAGGTATTTTTCCTTGTCGGTGCCCTTGATTTGGTTTTCCAGCTCGTAGCTGATGTCGAAGTGGTCTTCCAGTGCGCGCTTACCACGACCGGTGACGATGGAGATTTCGTTCAGACCGGCATCCAATGCCTCTTCGACGCCGTACTGAATCAGTGGCTTGTTTACCACCGGCAGCATCTCTTTAGGCATGGCCTTGGTCGCTGGCAAGAAGCGAGTGCCGTAACCGGCTGCTGGGAACAAGCATTTCTTGATCATATAAGTCCTTACAAAGGGCTGTGCGTACGGAATTCGGCGCAGTCTAATCACGCCGCAGTCACCTTACAATGGGTCCTGCTGGCGTTGCGATGTCAACATAGAGAAAAAATGTCGGCGTAAGTTCCACTTATCTTACGAAGAACCTGTGCACCGACACGACAAAAAACAACCTTGCCCCTATGTTTAAAAGGGCTGAAACCCTTTTAGCACGCTTTTCGGCCAGGCACACTCACTTGGAATTACTTGCGCGGGGCCGCGACATTTGGCGCTATCATGGTGCCCTTGAACCAGACCACGAGATTGTTAATAGATGTCAGAACCCAAAGGCGTGAACGGCTACCTGATCACCAAGCGAGCAGACGGCTGGCACTTGATCAACTTCCACGGGGACAGCGTCGCGGGTGTTTTCGAGACCGAAAGCATGGCGATTGCCGTAGCCGAAGTGTTTGTGGATGAAGCGGGCCACGCGTCGAGCAAACGGCCGAAGACCAAGTAAGCCTGCAGGCACTGCGCAAAAAGCCCCGATTGACGGGGCTTTTTTGTGTTTGTCTGTACCTAGATGGCAGTTCGCTATAATCTGCCGAAAACGCCCCACGACAGTGTCAGCGCCCCTCCCACACCCTCGATGACGAACACTATGAACAAACTTCTGGCACTGACTGCGGTACTGGCACTTGCCGGCTGCACCACTACTTCTGATGTCTACCTCAAGAACGGCGAGCAGGGCTTGACCATCGACTGCTCAGGCGAAGCCAACTCCTGGGCCAGTTGCTACGAAAAAGCCGATGCCTCCTGCGCCGGCACCGGCTATCGCATCGTTGGCACAGAGGGCACGCCATCGCTGAAAGAAAGCGACAAGACCTTGGGCCAGGACGTCGGCAATTTCAAAAACCGTAGTGTGGTGGTGGTCTGCAAGTAACTGCAGACTACAAGTGGATCTCGGCAAACTTGATGCCTAGCTCCCGAAGGATCTCGGTCAGTTCATCCAGCCGTGCGAAGGATTCAACCTCGTCCTGATCGTCGACCAGGAAAAAGCTGCGCCCGCCGCTTTTCTTGAAAAAAACGATCCACTCGCCCAGGTCGGCAGGATTCTGGATGATATGAGTCGCCGAGATTTGCCCCTCGGCCTGCCGGGCTTTGACGTGTTCACGCTTCATATCTGGTTTTCCACAAGGGCATCAGCCGGAAATGCAATCTTCCCCGGCCTTTTTGACATCCCCCGGACGGATCGGCACGTTGGACATGCTCTCGTAGAGCTTGATGCTGCTTCCGCTGGAGCGCTCATCAATTTCGAAAATCGCCGAAGGATCGGCCGAGAACTTCTGCGGCACAATCACTTGTACACCACCGTCCTTATGCGGTTCGATCTGCGGCGGGCGGCGGGTAGCCGACAGTTTATGCACCACACACGCCGCGTATTCCTGGGGCTTTTTACCAGAAATGACCGCCAGCGTCGGTGGGGTCTGCTTGATATCTGCAACCGAAGCACACCCACCTATCGCCAAGGCCAGAACCAACACACTCCACTTCATACAAAATCTCCACTTAAAGATCCTACGACAGTCGGGATGGTAATTTTCTCCCGCCCACGTAGGATTTATCCCTGATAACTCGGTAAATAACTGTTTTAAATTGTCGACGCCGTTGAAGACGGGCCGATAATAAACGCGCTGGGGCTGATAAACTCCATCTTAACCTACGTATCGTTCTGATTTTTCAGAAAAAGCCCTTCTGGAGACACCTCATGAAATTCATTCACCAGCGCGAGCACCTCAATGAGGGAGATATCGTCGTCATCGAATGCTCGCAGACTTGCAATATCCGCCTGATGAGCGATGCGAATTTTCGCAGCTTTAAAAATGGCGGCCGCCACACTTACCATGGTGGCGCGTTTGACACGTTTCCGGCCAAGATCACTGCCCCCAGCACCGGGTTCTGGAATATCACCCTGGATGTAGTGACCCGCCGCGCCATCAGCGTTACGCGCAAACCCGCGTTGTCCCACAAGATTCGCATCGTACGTCGTACCAGCACCAAGCTGAGCTGATCCGAACACGCCACAGGAAATCGCCGTGAACACCACCAAATACGTAATCAAATACAAGCTAAACGGTGAACGCCGCTTCGAGTTCGCCCAGTTGACGACCAACAGTGCGGAAGAGGCCCGCAAAGCCTTGGACAAAATCCATGATGCCGATGATGTGATCACCGACATCAACGTGAGCAAGGCGCTGTAAGCTCATGCCCGGCCCCACTGTCGACCTGTTCGCCGATGACGCCCTGCAACGACCTGCTCGGCGTGAGCAAATTGGTGAACAGTCCTACGTGTTAAGGGGCTTCGCCCTGCCCTGGATTGAGCGGCTTCTGCCAGAACTGCGGCGCGTGCTGGCTCAATCCCCGTTTCGGCAAATGGTCACCCCAGGCGGCTTCACGATGTCGGCGGCGTTGAGCAGTTGCGGCGCACTGGGCTGGACCACCGACACCCGTGGGTACCGCTACAGCCCGCTGGACCCGCGCAGTCAGCAACCCTGGCCAGCCCTGCCCGATGCGTTGCGCCAACTTGCCGTGCTGGCCGCTGCCGATGCCGGCTTTATCGACTTCGCCCCCGATGCCTGCCTGATCAACCGCTATGTACCGGGCGCCAAAATGTCTCTGCATCAAGACAAGAATGAACGGCAGTACAGCGCGCCCGTGGTCTCGGTTTCGCTCGGGTTGCCGGCGGTTTTCCTGTTCGGCGGTCACCAGCGCAGTGACAAAACCCAAAAGGTCTCGCTGTTCCATGGCGACGTGGCTGTCTGGGGCGGCGTTGATCGCCTGCGTTTCCACGGGGTGTTGCCGATCAAGGAGGGTGTGCACCCGATCATGGGGCCACAACGCATCAACCTGACATTTCGTACCGCCGGCTAATTCGAGCGCAAGCTTCGGAGTGCCTGGCCGGTGAGGCGCGGCTAATCTGACCAGGATCCGTCAAGAGTGCCGAACATGACTACTGAACAAGATCCGCGCTGGGCGGCGATTCTCGCCCGCGATTCCAAAGCTGACACACTGTTCGTTTACGGTGTGAAAACCACCGGCGTGTATTGCCGTCCCAGCAGCGCTTCGCGCTTGCCGCGCCCGGAAAATATCGAGTTCTTCGACACGCCGGCGCAGGCCGAAGCCGCCGGTTATCGTCCCAGCAAACGTGCCGCCGGCGACCAGACACAACGCGCCGCGCAGGACGCCCAACGGGTGGCTGACGCCTGCCGACATATTGAGCAGGCGGCTACCCCGCCCAGCCTCAACACCCTCGCCACACTCGCCGGGCTGAGCCCTTTCCATTTCCACCGGATCTTCAAAGCCGTCACCGGCCTGACGCCCAAAGGGTACGCAAGCGCCCATCGCTCGCAAAAAATGCGCGCCGGGCTCAAGGGTACGCAGACGGTGACGGATGCCCTGTACGACGCCGGCTTCAACTCCAACAGCCGTTTCTATGAGTCGGCCAACCAGTTGCTGGGGATGAAACCCACTGACTACAAGGCCGGTGGCACCAACAGCGCAATCCTGTTTGCCGTCGGCGAATGCTCTTTGGGGGCGATCCTGGTGGCCCAGAGCACGCGCGGCGTGTGCGCGATCCTGCTGGGGGATGAGCCGGAGCAACTGGTGCGTGACCTGCAGGATCAGTTTCCCAAGGCTGACCTGGTGGGCGCCGATCACGACTTCGAGCAATTGGTCGCCCATGTCGTGGGGTTCATCGAGGCACCCGCTCTGGGGCTGGATTTGCCGCTGGACTTGCGCGGCACTGCGTTCCAGCAAAGGGTCTGGCAGGCTTTGCGCGACATTCCGGTGGGCGACACCGCCAGCTATGGGCAGATTGCCGAGCGCATTGGCGCGCCCAAGTCGTTCCGGGCCGTCGCCCAGGCCTGCGGCGCCAACAGCCTGGCGGTGGCGATTCCCTGTCACCGTGTGGTGCGCAGCAATGGTGATTTGTCGGGCTATCGCTGGGGCGTTGAGCGCAAGCGGCAATTGCTTGACCGCGAACGCGACCACTAAACGCGCACGAAACCCCAGCGTCGTCCAGTGAATAAAACAGACTGGCCGGATGGCGGACGCCCTGCTAAAAAAGCGAAAAGTCCGACGACCGCTGGAGACGCATCCCATGAGCACCTGGCCAGACACGCGCATTCTCGACCTATTGGGCATCGACCTGCCCATCATCCAAGCGCCTATGGCCGGCGCCACTTCCGCCGCTATGGTCATCGCGGCCTGCGAAGCTGGAGCACTCGGTTCGATGCCTGCTGCGACACTGAACATCGAACAACTGCGCGAGGCCCTTGCGACCATCCGCCAGGCCAGCAAGCGCCCCATCAACGTCAACTTCTTCTGCCACCAACCGCCTGCAGTGGACGTAGCACGGGATCGCCGCTGGAAGGCTTTGCTGGAGCCTTACTACCACGAGCTGGGCGCAGACTTTGATGCGCCCACCCCGGTCAGTGACCGCGCTCCGTTCAATGACGCCGCCTGCCAGGTGGTGGAAGAATTCCGGCCCGAAGTCGTCAGCTTTCACTTCGGCCTGCCGGAAAAAACCTTGCTGGATCGGGTAAAAGCCACTGGCGCCAAGGTGCTGTCGTCGGCCACCACCGTGGAAGAGGCCGTCTGGCTGGAACAGCACGGCTGCGACGCGATCATCGCCATGGGCAGTGAAGCTGGCGGTCATCGGGGCTTGTTCCTCAGCGACGACCTCAACACCCAGATCGGCCTGTTCGCCCTGCTACCCCAGGTTGTCGACGCCGTTAACGTGCCAGTGATTGCCGCCGGAGGCATTGGCGATGCACGGGGCATTGTCGCGGCATTTGCCCTGGGCGCTAGCGCGGTACAGATTGGCACCGCGTATCTATTCACCCCTGAAGCGACGGTCAGCGCGTCCCATCACCATGCACTGCGCCATGCCCAGGCCAGCGAAACCGCGCTGACCAACCTGTTCACCGGCCGCCCGGCGCGGGGCATCGTCAACCGTGTGATGCGTGAACTGGGTGCAATCAACCCGACAGCTCCCGCGTTTCCGCGTGCTGGCGGTGCATTGATGCCGCTCAAGGCCAGGGACGAAGCCGGGTTCAGCAATCTCTGGTCGGGCCAGGCATTGCGCCTTGGCAAAGACGCAACCACCTATGACCTGACCCGCGAGCTGGCGGAACACGCGCTGGCCAAACTCAAATAGTCCAGACATCGGTGGCAACTTTGCGCTGTACCGGCGATGGCTAACCGCTATATATTCCCATACATAGCGGTTAGCCCTTCTACCTATAACACGCCGTACATCTCCAAGGAGCTGCTCCATGATGATTCACGCCTCACGCCTGGCCGTGTTGGTCGCTGCGTTCGCTTTCGGTTCGGCCCACGCCGATGAAGTGCAGGTGGCCGTCGCTGCCAACTTCACCGCACCGATCCAGGCGATTGCCGCCGATTTTGAAAAAGACACCGGTCACAAACTGGTCGCGGCCTACGGCGCCACGGGCCAGTTCTACACCCAGATCAAGAACGGCGCGCCGTTCGAAGTGTTCCTGAGCGCCGACGACACCACTCCGCAAAAACTCGAAAGCGAAGGTGATACCGTCAAAGGCTCGCGCTTCACCTACGCCGTGGGCACCCTCGCGCTGTGGTCGGCCAAAGAAGGCTATGTAGACGCCAAAGGCGACGTCTTGAAGAGCAACGATTTCAAGCACCTGTCCATCGCCAACCCGAAAGCCGCGCCCTACGGCCTGGCCGCCACCCAGGTACTGGCGAAAGAAGGCCTGAGCGAGAAGGTCAAGGACAAGCTCGTCGAAGGCCAGAACATCACCCAGGCCTTCCAGTTTGTATCCACCGGCAACGCCGAGTTGGGTTTTGTCGCCTTGTCGCAGATCTATAAAGACGGCAAAGTCACCAGCGGTTCGGCGTGGATCGTTCCGGCGTCCATGCACGATCCGATCAAACAGGACGCGGTAATCCTGAACAAAGGCAAAGACAGCGCTGCTGCCAAAGCGCTGGTCGAGTACCTCAAAGGACCAAAAGCCGCTGCCGTTATCAAGTCCTACGGTTACGAGCTGGCCAAGTAAATGCCCCTATCGAGTGCCGATTTTTCCGCTATCTGGTTGACCATCAAGCTCGCGTCGCTGACCACCGTGATCCTGCTGGTCATCGGCACGCCGATTGCGTTGTGGCTGTCGCGCACCCAATCGTGGTGGCGCGGCCCGATTGGCGCCATTGTGGCCCTGCCGTTGGTGTTGCCGCCGACGGTGATCGGTTTCTACCTGCTGTTGACCATGGGGCCAAATGGCTACTTCGGCCAGTTCACCCAATGGCTGGGCCTGGGCACCCTCACCTTCAGCTTTGCCGGGCTGGTGATTGGTTCGGTGATCTATTCCATGCCGTTTGTGGTGCAGCCGTTGCAAAACGCGTTTTCCGCCATCGGCACTCGCCCACTGGAAGTGGCCGCGACCCTGCGCGCCAATCCCTGGGACACTTTTTTTACGGTGATCCTGCCCCTGGCGCGACCAGGCTTTATCACGGCCTCGATCCTCGGATTTGCCCACACCGTCGGTGAGTTCGGCGTGGTGCTGATGATCGGCGGCAATATCCCGGACAAGACCCGCGTGGTCTCGGTGCAGATCTACGACCATGTCGAAGCCATGGAATACGCCCAGGCCCATTGGCTGGCCGGCGCCATGGTGGTATTTGCGTTCCTCGTGTTGCTGGCGCTGTACTCCAGCCGTAAAACCAGGATGGGCTGGAGCTGATGTCGATGATTGATGTACGCCTGCAACTCCGTTATTCCGGGTTTGCGCTGGACGTGGACCTGCATCTGCCAGGCCGTGGCGTGACCGCGCTGTACGGGCATTCCGGCTCCGGCAAGACTACCTGCCTGCGCTGCATCGCCGGGCTTGAACGCGCCGAAAATGGTTTCATCCAGATCAACGATTACGTGTGGCAAGACAGCCGCAGCGGGTTGTTCGTACCGCCCCATAAACGCGCGCTGGGTTACGTCTTCCAGGAGGCCAGCCTGTTCGCGCATTTGTCGGTGCGAGCCAACCTGGAGTTCGGCCTCAAGCGCATTCCCCGCCTACAGCGCCGGGTGGATATGGCCCAGGCCACGGCGCTATTGGGGATTGGTCACCTGTTGGAGCGCAACCCGCTGCACTTGTCCGGCGGTGAACGCCAGCGCATCGGCATCGCCCGTGCCTTGCTCACCAGCCCGAAACTGCTGTTGATGGATGAACCGCTGGCCGCCCTCGACAGCCAGCGCAAAAACGAAATCCTGCCGTACCTGGAACGCCTGCACGATGAGCTGGATATTCCGGTGCTGTACGTCAGCCACGCCCAGGATGAGGTCGCACGCCTAGCCGACCATATCGTCCTGCTCAGTGACGGCAAGGCCCTGGCCAGCGGACCGATTGGCGAAACCCTGGCGCGGCTCGACTTGCCGCTGGCACGGGGCGACGATGCCGGTGTGGTGATCAACGGCACGGTCACTGCCTACGACGCGCATTACCAGTTGCTGACCCTGCATCTGCCGGGCAGCGCCTTGTCCATGCGCGTGGCCCATGCACCGATGGCCGTGGGCCATGCGCTGCGGGTCAAGGTGCAGGCACGGGACGTGAGCCTCAGCCTGCAAGGGTCGGAACCGAGCAGCATCCTCAACCGCTTGCCAGTAACGGTGATCCAGGAAACGCCCGCAGACAACAGCGCCCATGTATTGGTGCGCCTGGAAGCCGAGGGCACGCCATTGCTGGCGCGCATCACGCGCTTCTCCCGCGACCAGTTGCAACTGCATCCGGGCCAGACGCTGTGGGCACAGATCAAGGCAGTCGCGGTGCTGGCGTAAGCATTTGGCACGACCGCACAGCGCTGCGGTCAATCAGACATACCGGCCTGATTTGTTGCCAAGGAACCCGCCATGCCCGACTCCGCGATCCCCGCCGACCTGCCCCGCGACCTGCATTATGTTGACGACACCCAACCCGGCATTCGCCGCAAGCGGGTGCGCGGCAAGTTCCAGTACTTCAATGCCAAGGGTGAGCGCCTTGACGACGACGAGGAAATCAAGCGTATCAACGCCCTCGCCGTCCCGCCCGCCTACACCGATGTGTGGATCTGCGCCGACCCGCGTGGCCATCTGCAAGCCACCGGGCGCGACGCTCGTGGACGCAAGCAGTATCGCTACCACCCGCGCTGGCGCGAAGTCCGTGACACCGACAAATACTCACGCCTGCAAGCGTTCGGTCGCGCACTGCCCAAGTTGCGCAAGCAGTTGGAGGCCCAACTGGCCGAGCCTGGCTTTACCCGCGAAAAAGTCCTGGCCACCGTGGTGATGCTGCTGGACGCTACCTTGATCCGCGTCGGCAATACCCAATACGCCCGCGACAACAAATCCTACGGTTTGACCACCCTGCGCAACCGCCATGTGGACATCAATGGCAGCGAGATACAGTTCCAGTTTCGCGGCAAAAGTGGCGTGGAGCATCAGGTCAGCGTCAAGGACCGGCGCCTGGCCAACGTGGTCAAGCGCTGCATGGAATTGCCGGGGCAGGACCTGTTCCAGTACCTGGACGCAGACGGCGAACGACACACCGTCAGTTCCCATGATGTAAACGCCTACTTGCACAGCCTCACCGGCGCCGATTTCACCGCCAAGGACTATCGCACCTGGGCCGGTACCGCCCTGGCGCTGGCGGTGTTGCGCGAGTTGGAATGGCAGCCGGAATCCGACGCCAAACGGCATGTGGTGGCGATGGTCAAGGACGTTGCCCGGCAGTTGGGGAATACACCAGCGGTGTGCCGAAAATGCTACATACACCCGGCGGTATTGGAGCATTTCAGCCTGGGCGAGCTGTCCAGATTGCCCAAGCCGCGGGTGCGCAAAGGGCTCAAGGCAGAGGAAGTCGCGCTGGCCATGTTCCTTGAACAGCTCGCCGAGGCGAGTTAGGCTTTACCTCCTTTCTGCCCCACGGGATGACCGCCGACGTGAACCACTAAGCCTTCCAGAATGTACCTGCAACGAGCCGCCTGGCGTGCTTGTTGGCCTGTTCGACATTGCTTTGGAGGTGCTGATGACTCACGTCAACCGGCTGCCCGCTTTGGTTTCCCTGCAACACCTGTACTTCCAGTTCGCCAATGGCGAAACCCTGCTGGAAGACCTCACCCTGTCCATCGACCCTACGCCCACCGGCATCGTGGGGCGCAATGGCTGTGGCAAAAGTATCCTCGCGAGGTTGATCGCCGGCGAGTTGTCACCCTCCTGCGGCACGCTGGATCGCCGGGCGAGCGTGGCGTTTGTGCCTCAGGCCGTGGTGGTCGAGCCGGGCGATACGGTCGCCAGCCTCACAGGAACCGCTGACACCTTGGCGGCACTGGATCGTATGGCCAGGGGCACCGCCAGTGTGGATGACCTGGCGACGATCGATGAACGCTGGGACCTCGCGGACCGTTTGCGCAGCGCTTTGGATACAGCGGGATTGTCGCAGCTGAGTGTCGACACGCCTGCCGAGCAACTCAGCGGCGGACAACTGGCCCGGGTTGCGATCATCGGTGCGCTGCTGTCTGCGCCGCAGTTGCTGGTGCTTGATGAGCCTAGCAACCACCTCGACAGCGCGGGCCGCACCTGGCTGCTGCGGGTTCTGGCTGATTGGCCTGGCAGCCTGGTGGTGGTAAGTCATGATCGACAGTTGCTCAACCGCATGGGGCGCATCATTGAGCTGTCGCCCCTTGGCGTGCGTGTGTATGGCGGCAATTACGACGCCTATCGCGTGCAGCGTGATGCCCAACAGCAGGCCTCTGCCGCCGCATTGGAGCACGCACGCCTGGAGCGCAGTCGCGAACGCAAGCGCCTGCAAAAGGGCCACGACAGCCTGCAACGCAATGCCGCCCACTCTCGCAAACAGGCGCAAGCCGCCAACGTCGACCGTTTCACCAAGGCGCGCTGGAAAAGCGCCGCTACCCACATCGTCAGCACCGTGCGTAGCGCTCACCAGCACAGCAAGGAGCATCTGGACAGCCAGGTGCGCGAGGCCTACGAGCAGGTGCAGGATGAGTCGACGATTTTGTTGACGTTACCTGCGTCGGTCGTGCCCAGCGGGCGCACCGTCGCGACCTTAGTCGATGCTCAACTGCCATGGCTGCCCGCGAGTTGCGTCAACCTCCACCTCACGGGCCCGGTACGTGTCGCCGTGCATGGGCCGAACGGTTGCGGTAAGTCCACGCTGCTCAAAGTCTTGGCTGGCCAATGGCAAGCGGTCGCAGGGGAATGCAGCGTGCATGTGCCCAGTGCCTATATCGATCAGCATCTGGGCTTGCTGGACAATCATCGCTCGATCATCGAGCAGCTCAACCTGTTGGGTACGCCGCTGACCGAAGCCGAGCTGCGCACGCGCTTGGCCTTGCTGCAACTGGACGCGCTGCGCGTGATCCAACCGGTCGCGCAACTCAGCGGCGGCGAACGCCTGAAAGCCGCCATGGCAATCGCCCTGTGGCGCCATGTGCCGGCGCAACTGTTGCTGCTCGACGAACCCAGCAATCACCTGGACCTGGAATCAGTGACGGCTTTCGAGCAGGCGCTGCAAGGGTTTGGCGGAGCGATGGTGGTGGTGTCCCATGATGCGGCGTTTGTGCAGGCGATCCGGCCGACCCACCGGTTGCGCTTGACGCCGGATGGCTGGCGACTGGACGCTGCCTGAGGTCATTGCGTGTGGGCGCAAAGCGTCCTACCGTAGTGGCCGGATAATCTCACCGAGGAACCCGGCCCTATGCTGCCTTCGTCCCGCAAGCCTTACGCCAATGCTGCACTCGCCCATCGACAGCGTTGGCGCGGCCGAGTCGGCTTGATGCTGGTGGCCAGTCTTTCGGTGTTGGCCGGTATGACCGATGCCATCGGCTTTATGGCCAGCGGCGATTTTGTTTCGTTCATGAGCGGCAACACCACGCGCCTGGCCGTAGCGATCAGCGCAGGCGATCTGGGGCTGACGGGGCGCTTGTTATTGCTGGTCGCCACCTTCGTGGTTGGCAACGCATTGGGCGTGGTGGTCAGTCGCTTTGGCCGGCGGCATACGCTGCCTTTGCTGTTATGTATCGCGGCTTTTTTGTGCGCGGGTGCGCTGTGGCCATCAGACGATACCTTGCCCGCGCTGCTGGCGGCGATCATCGCAATGGGCATGCTCAATGCGGCCGTCGAAGAGGTCAACGGTTTGCCCGTGGGCCTTACCTATGTCACCGGGGCGCTGTCACGCTTTGGTCGTGGCCTGGGTCGCTGGATGCTGGGGGAAAGGCGTAACGGCTGGCGGGTGCAGTTGATCCCGTGGAGCGGCATGTTTGTGGGTGCAGTCATTGGCGCGTTGCTGGAGCAGCACATGGGCCTGAAGGCGTTGCTGGTCAGCAGTGGGTTGGCTGGGGTGTTGGGGCTGGTATCGCTGAAGATTCCGCGTCGCTGGCACTTGGGATTTATGCCGCGATAAGGGCTAAAGATGCTCGCCCGACGGTATGGCCTCGACGTCCGTGTACCGGTAAAGAGCCATCACGCCGGGCAAGCGGTGGGAATAATAAGCCAATGTCCGGCGGCTGTCCCGCCGGGCGTTTCCTAAAAACACTAAGGCAACGGATTACAGACAAGTCGCCAGCGCTGCCAATCGACGTTTGGCGGGCATCGTGTCTTCGCCGGCGTAGTACTTGATGGACGATCCTGCACCGGCACTTTGCACATCGGCGAAGTAATCCCCGCCCCTGGTATAGACGGTGAAACCACCGGCGCCATTCGGCTCCTTGAAGCCACTGGCATCGACGCCGTAGACGCTTTCATCCTGCCAGCCAAATTGAATGCACTCGGCAACCACCACCGTGGCCTTGTCCGATGCCAGGGTCTTGTAGGGCGCTCCCGAGCGCGCTTCGTTCATCTTCGAACCTGCGCAGCCGGCCAGTGCTGCCACGACCAATGCGCCTATAACCACCTTGTGCATGCCATCGCCTCCTTGAAAAAAAACGCGACTGTAGCATTGCCGCGCAACTGACTGGCGCCTGGATGAATTTTGTTTCACGGTGACGCAGGCGAACGCCACCTATAGTGGCCTGGCTCATTTTTGAAGACTCCCTTCTGCCCGCCCTCCCGCGGGCTTTTTTCGTCTGCGCGTCAGAGCCACCAACGGAACAGATAAAACAGCGCCATGCTCAGCACGACCGTGAGCAGCACATTGCGTGTCCAGAACATCAACGCGACCGCACTGATACCCGCCAGCAAATACGGGTTGGCCGGGCTGAGGTTGAGCTGGTGGTCGGCAAGAAAAATAATCGGCCCGCAAATCGCTGTCAGCATCCCCGGCACCGCAAACCCGAGAAACTCCCGCGCGCCACGGTTGAGGCGTACCGGCAGGCGAGGTTCGATAAACAGGTAGCGGTTGAGAAACACCACCAGGCCCATGGCCACAATCATCAGGTAAATCATGGCTGCCCTACTCCCAGTCGCTTGCAGATAAAGCCTGCGCTCATGCCCAACACGCCGGACACCACCACAGCTGACTCCCAGTGCAGGAAGCTCAGCCACACTGAACAGAGCAATGACACCGCTACGCAGACCACTGTCGGCACATCCCGCACTACGGGGGTGATCAAGGCAATGAAAGTCGCGGCAATGGAAAACTCCAGGCCCAGTTGATCGAGACCGGGAATGCTTTTGCCCAGCACAATGCCAGCCAGGGTGAACAGGTTCCAGATGATATAAAACGTCAGGCCGACGCCCAAGGCATACCAGCGATTGAAGGTCTGGCGGTCATAGTGGCTGACCAGGGCGAAGAACTCGTCGGTGAGCAGGAACCCCAGGCTCATGCGCCAACGGCTATCAAGTGCCGACAACGTTGGACGCATATGCATGCCGTACAGCAAATGCTGGGACGTCAGCAGCAACGTGGTCAGTACGATGGAAATCAGGCTGGCACCGCTCTTGACCATGCCAATGGCCACCAGTTGTGCGGCACCGGCAAACACAATGGCGGAGAGGCCTTGGGCCTGCAGCGGGGTGAATTGTGCATCGATGGCCATGGAACCGGCCAACAACCCCCAGGGTGCACAGGCCAACGACAAGGGAATCACTGCAATTGCGCCGCGGGAAAACGCGTGGAGAGGCAAGGCATTGGGCATCTGAAACAGGCTCGTCGGCTGGGGGTCGCCAAGCATGCCTGCCGGTATCAAGATTGTCTTGAACGATATTGCGCGCATCCGCTGTACGCGGGACTGCCCGTTGGGGGGCTATAGCGTCGGCATTGAAGGCTGCATCACAGCAGGCGATAAACCAGCCTGTTGCGCGGTCGGTGTGGATGGCAGATGGGAAAACGCGATGGGAGGTAGCATGTCAACACCTATCGGGTTCAGGAATGTCCTCATCCGATTGGCGATTTCACCGGCACTGGTTCCTATGAATAGTTAACCGAATATGGACGACTGCACTGCCCCATCACGCCAGTTTGACCGACACCCATTCGACCGAATCGCGCGCCTCACGCAGCTCGTAAGCATCCTGATTAAGCCGGTGAATGGTATTGAGCAGGCGCTGGCGTAGCACTTCATCGCCGAGTTTCTCGACGGCGCGCATCAGGTCGAACGCCGCGGTTTCGTTATTTTCCGCGACGGAATCCAAGGTCTTGCGCAGGTTACGAGTGGCACGGGGCACGCGGGGTCTTCCTTCTTCAGCAATGGGCGGGCACTTTAGGACATTCGTGTTTCATTTTAATTTCAATCACTTGTGGCTGAGTTGCCGGTGTTTGAGCCAGGTCAATTTGAAACAAAGTTTGGCTGAAATATGGGGAAATACGTATATTCCCTAACCGCCATACAACTCCCCATGGTTGCAGACCACTACGGGCCAGCATCGCTGCTGAGCTGCCGGAGCGTTAATTCATGCTTGTCGCCGTTGCCATTTTCATCGTCACCATCATCCTGGTCATCTGGCAGCCCAAGGGCCTCGGCGTTGGCTGGAGCGCAACCCTCGGCGCGATTCTGGCCCTGGCCTGCGGCGCGGTCAGCCTGGGCGATATCCCGGTGGTGTGGCACATCATCTGGAACGCCACCGGTACGTTTGTCGCGCTGATCATCATCAGCCTGTTGCTGGATGAAGCCGGGTTCTTTGCCTGGACCGCCCTGCATGTGGCGCGCTGGGGCCGTGGGCGTGGTCGGCGGTTGTTTGCCTATATGGTGCTGCTCGGTGCGCTGGTATCGGCGCTGTTTGCCAACGACGGCGCGGCGCTGATCCTTACCCCCATTGTCATGTCGATGCTGCTGGCCCTGCGTTTTTCACCGGCGGCCACCCTGGCGTTTGTCATGGGCGCAGGGTTTATCGCCGATACGGCAAGCCTGCCGCTGGTGGTGTCGAACCTGGTGAATATCGTATCGGCGGACTACTTCAAGATCGGCTTCAACGAATACGCGGCAGTGATGGTGCCGGTCAACCTCGTCAGCGTCGCGGCCACCCTCGCCATATTGCTGTGGTTCTTCCGCCGCGACATCCCGCACACCTACGACCCCGCCGACCTTGCAGACCCCGCCAGCGCCATCCATGACCGAGCCACCTTCCGTGCCGGCTGGTGGGTGCTGGGGATCCTGTTGATCGGCTGCTTTGCACTGGAACCGCTGGGCATTCCGATCAGCGCGATTTCTGCGGTATGCGCTGTGCTCCTGCTGGTGATCGCCGCCAAGGGCCACAAGATCTCCACGCGCAAAGTGCTGAAGGAAGCTCCGTGGCAGATCGTGGTCTTTTCCCTGGGCATGTATCTGGTGGTCTACGGCTTGCGTAACGCTGGCCTCACCACCTACCTGGCGACCTGGCTTGATACCTTTGCCACTTACGGTGTCTGGGGCGCGGCCATGGGCACCGGGGTACTGACGGCCTTGCTGTCCTCGGCGATGAACAACCTCCCGACGGTCTTGATCGGCGCGCTGTCCATCGAGTCCAGCCATGCCGTGGGCGTGGTCAAGGACGCGATGATCTACGCCAACGTGATCGGCAGCGACCTGGGCCCGAAAATCACCCCCATCGGCAGCCTGGCCACCCTGCTATGGCTGCATATCCTTGCACGCAAAGGCATCACCATCACCTGGGGCTACTACTTCAAGGTCGGGATTGTGCTGACCTTGCCGGTGCTGCTGATCACCCTCGCCGCCCTCGCGTTGCGCCTGAGTGTCTGACGGAGAGACTGCAATGAAAGTCCTGTTCATGTGCACCGCCAACAGCTGCCGCAGCATCTTGTCCGAAGCAGTGTTCAACCACCTCGCACCGCCAGGTTTCGAGGCCATCAGCTCAGGCAGTTTTCCCAAGGGCGAGGTGCTGCCGCGCAGCCTGAGCACCCTGCAGGCAGCGGGCATCAGTACCGAAGGGTTGTACAGCAAGGGCAACGACGCCTTTGAAGGCAGCCCACCGGATTTGGTTATCACCGTCTGCGACAAGGCCGCCGGCGAAGCCTGCCCGGTGTATTTCGGGCCGGCGCTCAAGGCGCACTGGGGGTTAGAGGACCCGTCGGATGTGCACGGCGATGAAGCTTGCGTGGACGCGGCGTTCAAGGCCACGCTCACGATCATCGAACGTCGCTGCCAGGCGTTTTTCGCCCTGCCGTTTGCCTGTCTCGATCCTGCCCGACTAAAGGTCGAGTTATCCCGTATCGCCGCGTTGTAGCGGGAGAACGCAATGACTCACACGGGTCAATCAATAGTCGATCTGGCCCGTGCTGCCAGCGTATGCTCATGCCCACTTCCTGACTGAGCTTGCGCAATGAGCACGATGCAACACGCCTGGCTGGGCCACTACGAAGTCAGCAGCACCGTCTGCACCGGCCTGACCTTCGCCCGCCACAGCCATGACGAATGTGTGATCGGCGTAAACCTGGTCGGCGAGGAAAAAGTCTGGCTGGACCGCCGGGAGTTCGACGCCGGGCCGGGCAGCATTACCCTGTACAACCCTGGGCAGATTCAAGGCGGTGGTGCGGCGGATGGCGCACCGTGGCAGTTCGTCAGCCTTTATGTCACTGCGGATCAATTAGCAGCGGACCTGGGCTTGGCGCATCTGGAGTTTGATCGCTCGTTATGTGTTCAACCACTGCTCGCGCAACGCCTGGCAGCGGTGGTGAAAGGCGCGTTGTGCGCTGATTCGCTGGTCCGTGACCTGAATGAAGACGCCATGGTCGTGATGCTCGGTGAGGTGGTTGCCATGAGCGGCGTACGCCTGCCCGGCAGTACGGCGACAGGTAAAGCCATGGTCCTGCGTGCACAGGAGTTGCTGGCCGAGCACCTGCATCACTCGCTGCCCTTGGACCACCTCGGCGACGAGTTGGGGCTGTCCAAATTCCACCTGCTACGGGCCTTCCAAAAAGAGACCGGACTCAGCCCTCGCCAGTGGGCCATGCAACTGCGCACCCGCCGTGCGAAGGGGTTATTGCGTAACGGCGCCGCCGCGTCGGACGTCGCCCAGGACCTGGGGTTTGCCGACCAGAGCCACCTCAATCGGCATTTTCGCGCGGCGTACGGCATGACTCCGGGTCGTTACCAGAGCGCAGTGAAACGCTGAGCAGCGCAATCTGGTTCAAGACAGCCTTCGCCCCGCGCCTCACACTGCCCCCCTCATTTGAAGGATCGCGGGCATGCTGACAATCTTTTTCTACGCGCTGGTATTCGGTTTTGTGTTTTGCCTGTCCCCTGGCGCCGTGTTGGCGGAGACCTTGCGACGAGGGCTGCTGCACGGCTTTACCCCTGCGCTGATGGTGCAGATCGGCTCGCTGGTCGGTGATGCTGTCTGGGCCGTTATCGGCCTGACCGGCATTGCCCTGCTTATCCAGCATGACGCCGTGCGTGTGCCGCTGACCGTTGTCTGCGCGCTGTACCTGGCGTGGCTCGGCGTACGCAGCCTGATCGATGCGTGGCAGTTACCAGAAGCCGGCAACGCACCGGCCAGTTCCGGACAGAATGCCTTGGCGGTGGGCGCGGCGATTTCCCTGGCTAATCCGAAAAACATTGTTTACTGGGGCGCGCTGGGCAGTGCGTTGTCCGGCATCGTCGGCGCCACGCCCAGTCATGGGCAAACCCTGATGTTTTTTGCCGGCTTCATGCTGGCATCGGTGTTGTCCTGTTTTCTGATCGCAGCGCTGGTGAACCTGTTGCGCAAGAATGCTTCGCCCCTGTGGCAACGTATCAGTTATGGCACCTGCGGGTTGGTATTGATCTATCTGGCGATTCTCGCGGCACGAGGTATATGAAGTTATATATCGCGTAACTTCCAGCGCCTCTCGCCTGAATAAACTCTGAACACTGGGTAATTTAATTAATCATGCGTTGACATTTTGTAAGCGCCTGAGTAGATTGCCCCTGCCCGCAACTGGGGCCTTTTTTAAACCTCACAAAAGAAGCCAATGGACACAGTATCTAGTCGCTGTCCGAGCACCGCGTTTGCGGGCGTCGGGCGCCAAACCCAGAATATGACAGGACTCGCCTCCCCGGTCCGGTAAGCTGCGCTAGAGCTTGATGCTCCACCGTAACTGCCTCGCCGGATGCCCGTCCGGTCCCGAGGTGTGTTATGACCTTCCAACTCCTTGTTTTGCCTGATGTACGCACGCTAGCCGCAGCCCTGCGCGCCAAGCTGTGCCGGGCGCCCGCAGGCTTTGCCCCGGCCCGCCCGACCTTTGTTGCACCCTCCCCTCAAGTGTATCCAGCGCGCCCGCTGGCGCACTGGCGTATCTGCCCGCAAAGCGGCCAATTGGTGCAGCAGTGGGACCACGCCGACCCTCAAGACCCGCAGAGACCGAAGGTTTCCAGCCTGGAGCAAGCCAGCTTGATGCTCGGTCTGTATGTGAGCGCTCGCGCCGCCTGAGCTGGCTGGAAACAGCAACTTTCTTATTAATACCCTGGAGTTCTTTATGAACTTATCCAGTCGTAGCCCGCTGCGTGTTAGTTAACTAACACGCTGTTGGCGGGCGCTGTAGAAATGATGTGAATACTTTATTTAAACCGATCGCCAAGTGCGGCCCGGCATGCTGTTGCTCGCCTGTAATCAGGTAAGTACCGGTATGTTTTGTCGAGAGCCGGCGACAGGAGTACAAACAATGAGCGCCGTAAAAAATACGCCACTGAACAAGAAAAAAGGCACCGACGAAGGCACCAGACTGTCGATGCGTGCCGCCCGCGAAGCCCACAACGGCCTGCAAGCCACCCTCGCCAACGTTCGTGCCACCCAGGATGGACTGACCGAACTGGACGCCTCTGCGCGCCTGCAACGGGAAGGCTATAACGAAGTTGCCCACGACAAGCCGCCCCACGCACTCATCCAGTTCCTGCACGCACTGAACAACCCGTTCATCTACGTACTACTGACCCTGGGCGCCATCAGCTTCTTTACCGATTGCTGGCTGCCGATGCAGGCAGGTGAAGACGCTGACCCGACCAAAGTCATCATTATCATGACCATGGTCCTGCTCAGCAGCCTGCTGCGCTTCTGGCAGGAGCACCGCTCGGCCAAATCCGCCGAGGCCTTGAAAGCCATGGTCCGCACCACCGCTACCGTGCTGCGCCGTGAGCAGGTGGGCAGCCAACCGACCCTGCGCGAAGTGCCGATGCGCGACCTGGTGGCCGGCGATATCGTGCAGCTTTCGGCCGGTGACATGATCCCCGCCGACATCCGCCTGATCGAATCCCGCGATCTGTTTATCAGCCAGGCCGTGCTCACCGGCGAAGCCTTGCCGGTGGAAAAGTACGACACCCTGGGCGACGTCACGCAAAAATCCGCCGGCCCGGTGAGCGCCGATCAAGGCAACCTGCTGGACCTGCCAAACATTTGTTTCATGGGCACCAACGTGGTCAGCGGCCGGGCCAGGGCCGTGGTGGTGGCCACCGGAGCGCGTACATATTTCGGCTCCCTGGCCAAGGCGATTGTTGGCTCACGGGTGCAGACCGCGTTCGACCGTGGAGTGAACAGCGTCAGCTGGCTGCTGATCCGGTTCATGCTGGTGATGGTGCCGATCGTGTTCTTCCTCAACGGTTTCTCCAAAGGTGACTGGGGCGACGCCTTCCTGTTCGCCCTGGCGGTGGCCGTGGGCCTCACCCCGGAAATGCTGCCGATGATCGTCAGCGCCAACCTGGCCAAGGGCGCCACGGCCATGGCCAAGCGCAAAGTGGTGGTCAAGCGCTTGAATGCGATCCAGAACTTCGGCTCCATGGATGTGTTGTGCACCGACAAGACCGGCACCCTGACCCAGGACAAAATCATCCTCGAACACCACGTCAACGCCTTTGGCCAGCGCGATGATGCCGTGCTGTCCCTGGCCTGGCTCAACAGCTATCACCAGAGCGGCATGAAAAATCTGATGGACCAGGCGGTGGTGCAGTTTTCAGAACAGAACCCGAAATTCCAGGTGCCGTTTGCCTACAGCAAGGTCGATGAATTGCCCTTCGACTTTGTCCGCCGTCGCCTGTCCATCGTGGTCAAGGACGCGGCCGACGACCATCTGCTGGTGTGCAAAGGCGCGGTGGAAGAGATGCTCGGCATTGCCACCCATGTGCTGGACGCCGGCGCCGCCGTGCCATTGGATGAACGCCGCCGCAAGGAACTGCTGGCGATTGCCAACGATTACAACGAAGACGGCTTTCGGGTGCTGGTGGTGGCGACTCGCACGATCCCCAAGGCGCTGGCACGCCAGCAGTACACCACCGGCGATGAACGCAACCTGGTGATCCAGGGGTTCCTGACCTTCCTCGATCCACCCAAGGAAACCGCCGGCCCTGCGATTGCTGCACTGCAACAGATCGGCGTAGCGGTCAAAGTGCTGACCGGCGACAACGCGGTGGTCACCAGCAAGATCTGCCGTCAGGTCGGCCTTGAGCCCGGCCGGCCGCTGCTGGGGGTGGAGATCGAATTGATGGACGACGCCAGCCTGGCACGTCACGTTGAAGAACGTACGGTGTTCGCCAAGCTCACGCCGCTGCAGAAGTCCCGTGTGCTCAAGGCCCTGCAAGCAAACGGCCACACCGTGGGTTTTCTCGGTGACGGCATCAACGATGCCCCGGCCCTGCGCGATGCCGACGTCGGCATCTCGGTGGACAGCGGCACCGACATCGCCAAGGAATCGGCCGACATCATCCTCCTGGAAAAGAGCCTGATGGTGCTGGAAGAAGGCGTGCTCAAGGGCCGCGAAACCTTCGGCAATATCATGAAGTACCTGAACATGACCGCCAGCTCCAACTTCGGCAATGTGTTCTCGGTGCTGGTGGCCAGTGCCTTCATCCCCTTCATGCCGATGCTGGCAATCCACTTGCTGCTGCAAAACCTGATGTACGACATCTCCCAGTTGGCGTTGCCGTGGGACAAGATGGACAAGGAATACCTGGCTCAGCCACGCAAGTGGGATGCGAAAAACATCGGTCGTTTCATGCTGTGGATCGGGCCGACCTCGTCGATCTTCGACATCACCACCTTTGCGCTGATGTGGTACGTGTTCGCCGCCAACAGCGTCGAGATGCAGACTCTGTTCCAGTCCGGCTGGTTTATCGAAGGCCTGCTTTCGCAAACCCTCGTGGTGCATATGTTGCGCACCCGCAAGATCCCGTTCTTCCAGAGCACAGCCGCCTGGCCGGTGTTGATGATGACCTGCGTGGTGATCGTGCTGGGGATCTACGTGCCGTTCTCGCCGCTGGGTACCCTGGTGGGCTTGCAACCGCTGCCGCTGGCGTACTTCCCATGGCTGGTGGGCACCTTGGTCAGCTACTGCTGCGTGGCCCAACTGATGAAAACGATCTACATCCGCCGCTTCAAGCAGTGGTACTGATCACCCCTGCCGTTTAAACGGCGGCGGTCGCCGGGCCGCCGCCGTGCCTCACAAGGAACCGGACTATGCGCATCTTGATCTGTGCAGGTCGTCATTACGCCGACACCAAGAAGTCCCGCCACGTGCTGGACGCTTACCACCGCCTGCACCCGGTGCAGGTATTGATCCACGGCGGCAACCAGTTCCTCGGCAGTGACATCGAGGAATGGGCCCGGGAAATCGGGATCGACGTGGTGCGTTACCCGCCCAACTGGCAACGCCATGGCAAGCAGGCCGAACGCCAGCGCAACCACTTCATGCTGACCGACAGCCGCCCGGATGTGGTCATCGCCCTGCCGGGTGGTGAGGACACATCGGAGCTGGTCTGCCAGGCCAAAGCCAGCGGCATTGCGGTGCTGACTGTAGAAAGCTGAACTCAAGCGAGGTGCATCATGCACACCCCACACACTCCAAAACGCCCTGACGGGTTTGCCAAATACCGTGCGCGTCACGGCCGTAATGTGCGCCACAGCCTGCTGCTGTTGCCACCGGCTAAACGCCGTGCATTGCGGCATAACTTAATGTTTATCGGCCTGACGCTGGGCTTTATTTTGCTCATCGCCGTGATATCCAAGGCCAATGCGGCTGGCGGCGCCTATGTGGTCGATGACGGTGCTATCAACGCGCCAGGCGAATGCAACGTAGACGCCTGGTACAGCGCTTATCGCCACGACGGCAGCAGCCACAGCGAAACACTGTCGCCGGCCTGTACGTTAAGTGCCATGCCTGCGGTGCAATGGGGCGCAGCACTGTCACGTGCCAGCGGCGAAAGCCAGCTCAGCCCGCAACTCAAGGCGCAGATGCTGTCACGGGATGATCTTGGGCTGCAGCTGGCGGTTGCCGCCGGCGCGCACTTTGCCCAGGACCGCAGGCATGCGTATGACGGCGCGGATTTCAACGTCCCCCTGACGTGGCAGCCGCTGGCGCCGTTGCGCCTGAATCTGAATGCCGGCTGGACCCATTCCTATAACGACGGCGATGAAAAACACCGCCTGACCTGGGGCACCGGTTTTGAGTATCAGCCGGTACCCATGCTGACGCTGATCGCCGAGCGTTATGGTCAGGCCGGCGGCGACCAGGCATGGCAGGCCGGGCCACGCGTGCATCTCGGGACATACGTCGATGTGGACGTTGTGGTTGGGCGCAGCCTGATCGGCGAGCGTGAACAATGGTTGACGACCGGCGCTACGTTGCGGTTCTAGGCCTTGGCCTGTTGCTCCAGACGCAGCTGGCAATCAAGGCGCGCAACACTGCATGGCTGTGGGCCTCGGCTTCGGGGTCATCAAACTGGTCGACTGTCTGGAAGGACGCGTTGGCGTAGTATTGGCGTTCAACAACCATCGCCCGCCACTGCCGGAACACCCCGACCGCCGAGCGGGCGCGCAGCCAACCAGGGAACACCCGTGAACCGAATCGAGCAGATCGCACTGATGGCGACCTATAACCAGTGGATGAACCGCAAGGTCTATGAGGCCGCCGCCAAGCTTTCAGATGCGCAGTTACGCGCGGATCGCCAGGCTTTTTTCGGCTCGATCCTGGGCACGCTCAACCACCTGGTGCTGGGTGATACGGTCTGGCTCAAGCGCTTCGCCCAACACCCTGCAGGCTCTACCGCGCTGGCCCCCTTGGCGGCCATTGCCATGCCTGTCGATCTCAAGCACCTGGCCTTTGCCGACCTGAGCGCACTGGCGGCGCGCCGCACCTGGCTGGACCAACTGATCATCGACTGGGCCAACCTGTTGCGCGAGCCCGACCTCGACCTACGCCTGCACTACCACAACATGCGTGGCGTTGCCGCCGACAAGCCGTTTGCCAGCCTGCTGCTGCACTTCTTCAACCATCAGACCCACCATCGGGGCCAGGCGACGACCCTGCTGACTCAAGCCGGGGTGGATGTCGGCGACACGGACCTGCTGGCATTGATCGATTGACGTCAACGGGCACTGAACTCGGCGTAGGCCTGCATCAAACGCGGGAAGTCCTGGGGTTCAGGCAGTTGCGCAAAGCTTTCGACCGCAGGGGTCGTGGCCCAGGGCAGTTTTTCGCTGGTCCAGGTTTCCATGAACGGCACATACCCGCTGGCGTTATCCAGCAAGGTCGCACGCACATTGACGAACTCATCAATGCCATGGGGGCGAGTAAACAGCCAGCTCATGCAATGTGGGCACATATAATGACGGTCCGCCCCGTGCAGGCCACCGGTCACCGGGCAGCCCTGGGTCACGGTGAAGGCGCTGGCCGGGATCAACGCACTGAGGGAGAACGCGCTGGAGGTCATTTTCTGACACCCCGTGCAATGGCAGGCCATGGTGATCACCGGGGCCTCACTCACACTGAAACGCACACGACTACAGCGGCAACTGCCTTCCTGGGGCAGAGTCTGGACACTCATCACTCATTCCTTTTTATGATTAGGGGAGTGGCAGGGTAGCGTCCAGGTTTGGGCTTGAACAGGTTGGCGCCATACACGAACGTTTGCGGATACGGCGCGTCAACCGATGCATTGACGGGCTGCCAAGGTGGCATATCGCTACGGCTGTTTGGTATGAGTCTTGTTCCCAAGCCGTGGGAATCCTCTGGATTTTCTCTTAAAGCCTCCGTAGATCACTGATCTTTCGAGCTTTTTCACCCTGGCCCGCGCACAACAAAGCTGCTTTGCGGCCTTGCGCATACGCGCCTGGATCTATATATTCCCAACCCTGCTGCATCGCGCTACCGCCCGAATGGCGAAACTGGTAGACGCATGGGACTTAAAATCCCCCGCTCGTAAGGGCGTCCCGGTTCGATTCCGGGTTCGGGCACCAAGGATATCAAGGGCTTGCCGGGGAAACCTGGGCAGGCCCTTATCTTTTCTGTTCCGCAATTCCCTACCCCCGGCGTCCTGCCGACGAACACCACTCCCAAACCTTTCACGTCTCGACTGCTCTATGTGCATATAGCGTTTGAGTTTTCCCACTCCGCCGCCCGGGCATGGCCCGGCAAGGAATGCCGTATGACTAATGAACACCTGATGGGCCGACCAATAGTGCGGTAGCTCAGACAGGCTTTAGGCTGCTTTCAGTCGTCGAGATCCGTCAGCTCGCACATTCGCTCTCCTACCATTCCACGCAACCACGCCCCATGAAACTCAATATTTTCGAGAGAAGTACCGTCCCCTAGACGATACCCAAAAACCTTGCCCTTCGCTCCGCGATACGCGACGTGAAAATGTCCATCATGAGCAAACGAATTCATCACATAAGGGCAAATGTAGATGATTTCGCTAAACGGGACGCGTACTTCGATGGGGCTTCGACAACGGCGGGTTATGGTGAGGGTCAGCAGTTGCTGATTTCCGTCGAACGTGAAGGCCTGCACTTGAGGCTCAGAGACAACCCAAGCAAAGAACGCACCAATGAGCACTGCACTGGCCAGCATTAACAGAATGAAGGATGACGCTGTGAGGCCTTCACCATGGTTAGGCTGCACACCATGAATGACGTCCGGCCCTGTGAAAAGGAACGTCGCAAGCCCGTAGCCCGGTAAAAGCAGAAGCAGCGCAAGGGAGACGCCAAAAACGCCCATACCATTGTTTCCGATAATTGGTATTTCGGGGCCGTAATACCAAATAGGCGGGTGGGCAGTACTTACCTTGCCAGCATTTGTTGCTGTGGCGTTAGCTGGACTTTGATGATTCATTTGGCCGTCTCCAGGGATGACAGCGCAGACGTTACCACTACTGCTGGACAGTCTGGAAACGGATCACGGGCCCTTCTCGTCGCGCTCCGCACTTCGATTACTCGCGTCACCACGCAATAACCTTCCCCTTCAAAGTCATCCACATCATCAAGACAGCGCGACCCACTGCGCGCGGCGGAAGGTAGGTATGGATATTCATTTTCTGTCGCACGAGGAGGTTTGCACACTCACAGGCGCAAAAACGAAAACCCGCCAGGTGCAAGTGCTAAAGCGGAACGGGATTCGCCACCCCATCAAGCGCAGCGGTTGGCCTTGCGTTATCGCCAACGCCTTAACCCAGACTGAATTTTTTCAACCGGCGCTGTGTCGGCAACCACATGGCCTTTGCGGCAATATCCTTAAGGTTCCCAACTTTGGGTCGATAGCCTGTCGAACGTATCAACCACAGTTGGAAAACAGGAATCCCGAATGCGCCTTAGAAACCTCAACGTAGCACCACGCGCCGCTCTGTTTTTCGCGCTAATTATTGCGTTGGTATTTGTGCTCGGCGCATTTGCAGTTCTGCAGATGGGCAAGCTGAGGGACTCCGAAAAAGATGTCGAACTCAACTGGATGGCTAGCATCCGACAAACGGCGTTGATGGATAAAGCGACACTTCGTCTGAGGCTCGAAACACAGCGAGGCCTTGCTGACCCTCAGTCTCTTCAAAAGAATATTGAAAGCTTCCCTGGCTACCGCAAAGCGTTCATCGATGCAGTGGCGAATTATGAGCCTCTGATCGCGAGTGATAAGGAGCGTTCGTTTTATACACCGGTAAAAAACAGCGCCGATGCCTATTCCAAACAACTGGATATTCTCGAACCGTTGATGAGACAGGGGGACATAGCGGCCGCGGTCAGTCAGGTGAGTAACAACATCCGTCCCCTGACGAATACCATGGAGCAGCAGATCAAGGAGTTGACCACCTTTAACGATGAAGGTGCGGCGAGGGCTGGGCAAAACGCGACCGACTTCTATAACAATGGCTTTTGGCTTGTTGTCGGCCTTATAACGGGCGTGGTCATCTTGACGGTTGGATTGGCATTATTACTGACAAAAAGTATCACCTCTCCGATTAACGATGCCCTGTCTGTGGCAGAGCGTATCGCGGCCAGTGACCTCTCCAAGGAAGTTTTGGTCAGCGGGACGGATGAGGTCGGGCGACTGTTGAAGGCGCTCGCGCAGATGCAGACAAACCTGCGCACTACAATTATGCAGATATCCGATTCATCCACCCAGTTGGCCTCTGCGTCAGAAGAGATGACAGCCGTAACTGAGGAGTCGAGTCGGGGTCTTGTCGCCCAAAATGACGAGGTCAATCAGGCTGCCACAGCTGTCACGGAAATGAGCGCTGCTGTTGATGAAGTCGCTCGTAACGCGGAGTCAGCTTCAGAAGAGTCAAAGCGCACCCAAGGCTATACCGAGGTAGGTTTGGCCCGAGTGGCGCAGACATTGAGCTCCATTCAAAAGCTGAACGTTAACGTTGAAAACACAAGCGAACAAATTCAAGGTTTGTCAGATCGTGCACAGAGCATCACTAAAGTTGTCGAGGTGATTCGGGCGATTGCAGAACAAACCAACCTTTTGGCTTTGAACGCTGCTATCGAGGCAGCACGCGCAGGCGAGCAAGGCCGTGGGTTTGCGGTAGTTGCTGACGAAGTAAGGGCTTTGGCCCATCGCACCCAGATATCGACTCAAGAAATCGAGCAGATGATCGCTGCCATCCAGAACGACTCTGACCTGGCTGTAAAGGCGATGAACACGAGCAAGGACCTGGCGACCGAATCACTTGGCGTTGCTCAAGAGGCCAGCACCTCGCTGGATCAAATAGCCACGGCCATTGTTCAGATCAACGAGCGTAATCTCCTGATTGCCACGGCCTCTGAAGAGCAGTCGCATGTTGCCCGTGAGGTTGACCGCAATCTGGTCAGTATTCGCGAGCTGGCAACTCAGAGTGCTGCGGGTGCCAGCCAGACAGCCAGTGCGTGTGGCGAAATGTCCAAACTGGCGGTTAACCTGAATCATTTGGTTAACAAATTCGTGGTGTGAAAAAGGGCGATTACTGAAAATCCAAGACTCAAAAGCGCTCTAGGGATGGTCAGAAAATGATCTATCGACTATCCGGCCCCAGGACCAATCAGTGAGCTTTCGATCTGGACGCCCGGCATCATTTGCTGCAACCCTTCGATGAGTTTGTCACCCGCTTCCGTCAAGGCTTCAAGCGGCATCGCCGGCAGACTCTCCAGAATGAACCACATGCTCTTCGCGTCAGCACCGAGACGGGTCCTGACGCCTTGCCGCCAATTCCAGCGACGGCAGGTCACGCCTTTGTCATCGCGCCAGACAACCTCGCCGGCATCCGGATACTCGAAAGCAGGAACCCCCTCTTTCATCGTGTCAAAAGGCTCAGTGCCATCTGCGACTACGAGCCGTGGGGAGCCCACATAGGCCTCAATGTTTTCCCCTCCAACCGGGATGGCGTACTCGATGCTGATTGCGTTGTAGAGATCGACGATGGGATCCAGACTAGGCAAGCTGCCGTCACGTAAAACTCGTTTACGCAGCGCTTCAGCTGAACAAGGCGTGCGTTGCGGCTTGGCCCCAAACTTTCGGTATGTCTCAGCCCATGCGGCCAAATGGGCTTCTCCCCAGCTTGGCCCACCTTCCTGCACGGCCTTGCAAGCACGGTCCAGCGCGACCTGAGCCACCTCAGGATGAGCCAGTGGCGCAGCTTCCACCACGATGCTCAGAGCCCTGAACTCCGGCACCAACTGGGCAACGGCTGGATCGATTAACGGCAGTACGGACAGCATCAAAAACCTCCAGGAACCTGAATGTATTTCATGCTAGTCATTGACGACCAGCAAAGTCAATATAATGACCAATATCATCTACTATAACGGATGATCTGGTTGACGGAGCTGCTGATAAAGGCCGAGAATCCCAGCACATTTTTTCCTCATGACCCTCATCAATGACCACCAATACCAGCCTGTCGACTACCCCTGGCGCTGATGCTCAAGCCGTCAGCCTGGCCGTTGCGCGCACTCTCAAACAGGCGCGCAAAGCGCAGAAGATCACGCTGGATGAGCTTTCCCGCCGCGCTGGCGTGAGCAAAGGAATGGTTGTCGAAATAGAGAAATGTACGGCGAACCCCAGTATCGGCATCCTTTGCAAAATCGCCGCCGCGTTGGGCCTGTCCGTTGCAGACATCGTCAATGTGACCGAAGCCCCATCCGCCCATATCATCGACAGTCAAGACATCCCCACGCTCTGGACCGGGGATCAGGGAGGAACAGCGCGCCTTCTTGCGGGAACCTCCGGCCCGAATATGATCGAGCTGTGGCGTTGGGAAATGCACCCAGGCGAGTCTTTCGCTTCACAGGGGCATCCTCAGGGCACGCTTGAACTGTTTCATGTGGAAAAAGGCACGCTGAAATGTGTGGTAGGGGAAACAGAGTTGGTCATTCCTGCGGGGAGTTCGGCAGTCGCCAAAACCGACGTCCCCCATTCCTATTCCAACGCTGGCAGATCCAAGCTGGTATTCACTATGTCTGTGACGGAGATGCACCAGTAGGTACCGGAAGTCCCAGGCAGGGTCACCGAGGCGGGCCAACGTCAATCGTTGGTCGCCCCCCCCCTCCCCCCATGCCATGTAGTCACTTCAGTTAAGCCCTTAGCTCACCTCATTCAGCGCGGCGATCTGCTGAGCACATTGCGTACATTTTTGGAGCATCCAAACCCAATATTTTTATTGTCCTAAAAGGGTTTTGGCCCAACGGTTCACAACGGCCGGGCCATCAATTATTGGCTACGCTCGTCGGCTTTTCCTTCCTGCATCTGTACAGAGGACTTGGTACCGCTGGAGTTGTCTTTGGTTGCATTATCGGCGCTGTCAAAGCATCCATGAAGCATGAATACACTGCAAAAGCCCAAGCACATACTCAACTTTTTCATGATCGTTTACCTATTGGCGAGTGAGTCAATACGGCGCGAAATCTCAAAACCGATCGTCGCACCGCGCTAAACCTATTTGATTAATCTGGCCGAGAGAGCAAATCGTATGTTCAAGAAATTCGAGCCATGTCTGACGAGCGGTACCTTCCAGAAAGGGACGTCGCGCAAAGCCATTATCTTGCTAGCATTTACGCCGTGGCATTCTGATCTAGGCTTGTCGTGTTTACGCATTTAATCCGGTGAACCCATGGACACGCTTACCAAAGTTGAGATTGAAACAGCCCTTTGCGCTCGCCTTCCTAACTGCGCAGTCAACTGTGCGTTCAATCCCGACGGCAGCCTTTCGGTGACCGTAACGGCGCACGACGCTGATCAGTTCACCATCGCAAATATCAATCGCGCCCACTATCACGGGGAATCGGGAATCAATAGGCTCATACGGGAAATACTGGAAGAAATGGTCATGTCGAGACAGTCTTCCAGGCGTTCATCTGTAGGGTAATAAACAGGAATTCATACGCCGGATCCTACTGAAGCTCTTTCCCCAATCAGCTTGAGAGAAGGCAAGAGGATGGAACCCACGACAATGACTACCACGACAGCCAGAATGGCCAAATCGTTTTCCTTGGCGGCAACCTTTACCCTGCTAAGCGCCTGCGCTGGCAATGATTCCCCCTCGAATGTGGGGGCGCCCGGTAAACCGACTACGCCATCAACCCGAACCCTGGAAGCCGGTGCAGCCCTGCTCCAATCTCGTCCGCCTGTTGATGCATTGAACGCCTATCTGGACGGTTTTCACTTCTATAACGGCCATCCCGATGTGCAGATGGAAGCGCATCACTACTGCGCGGTTCTGAACGAAGAAGTGATTCAATGCGTGATCTACGACGGCAATCGCAAGGATGCAAAGTTGATGGGCGTGGAATACATCATCAGCGAGCAGTTATTCAGCACACTGCCTGCCCCTGAAAAGGCGCTTTGGCACAGCCACGTGCACGAAGTGAAATCAGGACAATTGGTCGCGCCGGGAATCCCCGAAGTGGCCGAGCACGCCTTGATGGAAAAACTGGTACATACCTACGGTAAGACCTGGCATACCTGGCATACCGATCTCCACAAACGCCTGCCGCTGGGTGCGCCGCAATTGATGATGGGGTTTACCACCGATGGCCAGGCCGACCCTCGGATGGTCGCCGAGCGAGATCAGCGAATGGGTATCGACAGCACCGAAAAGAAGAAGACTCGCGTCGATATAGTTGCCCCACCCATCGCACCCGGTGCGGACGCATGGCAACAGGGTACCGTTATCCAGATCACCGATCCGACTGTAACGGCCCATCAGCACTGAACGCGCCACTCAGCCATTTGGATTGAACGATCATCTGCCGGCCCTTCTCTATCGCAAGACCAGCGATAGGAGGATGTCATGATGATTGATTCAGCAACCGGAATGAGTCCTGGCATCCGGCTGGCTCACCCGCACCGCCCTGCAACGGCCTCCCATTCAGCGACTTCGTCGGGCAACCTGTTTAGGCCCGCCAGCGGTGAGCGCCGAGTTGAAGCCGCATAACTGAATCGGGGGCAGCCGCTCCGTCTAACTGAGGTAAATCAGCATGTCTTACGAGTTCCAAGGTATTGCCACTGTGATTACTGCTTCGCTCCATTTGGGGACACCCTCGGATGAACGCTTTAACAACGGCGTAAACATCCAAATGAGTAGCAGCGGAAAGCCGACGATTGCGCGTTTGGACTTCGACAAGCCACTGGATTGGCCGGGTAATTCGAACTTCGTCGCGGTCAATTTGCCCGATGGCTCCACCGTGAGTGGTGTCATCGTCGATATCGAGCGGCCCACGAATGCGCCCGGGTGGGTCACGTTTACAGTAGACGACTGAGGTCGTAATGAGCGCCCAGGCTCATCCATCGAGTTGTCGGACAATTTTTTGAATTTTATTTGACGTCAAATATCTGTAATTCATGAGCATAGGGAGGTCTCATGAAACAGAACAATCTATTTACCATCGAGTATCAGCTTCACGGTGAACCGAAGTCCTTCATCGTGCGCGCAGCGCAAATGAACAATGCCGAGGCTTGGCATTGGGCCAGCTGCGATGCAGGTGTTGCCGTCGTACCCAGATTTGGCCAGCACACCCTCAAGCGAGTCTCTAAACCGATGGCGGAAAAATACGGCATTACCGATGTACGTTGGAGCGGCGCGACACAGGTTCAGTGGTCGGAGGGCCTTACATGATGAACAGCCAGGCACTTGGTTATACGGAAAAACAAGCACGGGAAGATGAGGTCGCGCGAAATAACGAGATGTTTTTCGAAGCCGATCGACTGGACGCGCAAGCGTATAAAATCATTGAGTGCTACAGCGGCGATGCGCAGACGTGGGCGCGCTTCATCGAAGCGAAGAAAGTCGCAGATGCGCAACGCACCGCCGCTTACCAAGAGTGGATGCGCATTCACCGCGCCAAGCGAAAGTAGCTGACAGCCCTGTCGAAAACAGGGCCGACGCCCGGCCAAGTATCACAGCCCCTCGCTGTGGTTACTTTTGCGAGGGTGGGCCGGAAGGGTAAGTTCAGATGGATTTTGAAAAAACCGGATAACCCTTCAGGCGCGGCAGAACCATTGGTCAGTCTGAATAAACCTTCTGAAGGTGGCGTGCCTCAACCGCAAGGTAAGGTTTATAGGGTCAGCGATTCGAGGCATTCTTTTGCACGCAGGTTTTCCGCTATATTTCACTTTCGGTTCAGCCCTCGCCCTCGCTTAATTTTCCCTCCACGCGCTTCGCGTGCGCAGTTAACCAAGGTTGGTATTTATGAAGTCTGCCCCCCTGCGGTCCCCTAACGTTCCGCAACGCAAGGATCTGATCCCCAGTGACTTGGATTTTCCGGTGGTTGGGATTGGCGCGTCTGCGGGCGGGCTGCAAGCAGTAAAAACGTTTTTCGAGCATATGCCCAAAGATTGCGGCATGGCGTTCGTGGTGATTCTGCACCTGTCTCCTGATCATCAAAGCGTGGCGGACAAGATCATCCAGGAGTCGACCCGCTTACCGGTATCACAGGTCAACGACACGACGCCCATCGAAAAGAATCAGGTGTATGTCATCTCGCCGGCTCACCATTTGAAGATGAATGATGGCTATTTAGCGGTAACCCCATCAACCCGCGAGGGCGGCTCGCACATAGCCATCGACCTGTTTTTTCGCGACTTGGCAGATGCGCATAAAGAGCGGGCGTTTTGCGTGGTCCTTTCAGGGACCGGAGCGGACGGCGCGGTGGGCCTTTCTCGAATCAAGGAGCAAGGCGGGATCACTCTGGTACAGGCCCCGGAAGATGCTGAGTTCGATGGTATGCCGCGGGCTGCCATCGAAACGCAAATGGTCGATCTCGTGCTTCCCGTGGTGGAAATGCCCCAGAAGTTGCTGGAGCTGTGGCGCAATGCTCAATCGATCATCCTGCCCACCGCCAACGATCCCGAAATCAAAACCACCCCGCCCGCATCCGAACGCGATGCAGCCGTGGCCGAGCAGCTGTTGCTGGACATCCTGATTCAGCTACGCGCCAGTACCGGGCACGACTTCAAGCATTACAAGCGCGCCACAGTATTGCGCCGTATTGAGCGTCGCTTGCAAGTAACCGCCCAGCCGGACCTGGCGGCCTATTACAACTTCCTCCAGGGGCACCCAGACGAAACCAAGGCGTTACTCGGCGATATGCTGATCGGCGTGACCAACTTCTTCCGCGACCGCGAGGCCTTCGAAGCGCTTGAGCGTGACGTGATACCTAACTTGGTGAAGTCACTCGAAGACAGCGTGCCGCACCGTGAAGAGGTGCGCATCTGGTCGGCCGGCTGTTCCACCGGCGAAGAAGCCTACAGCCTCGCGATGCTGGTGGCCGAGCAACTGGCGCTGGATGCCAGCGGCGCCAAGATGCAGGTATTTGCCACCGATATTGACGAGCGCGCAATCACCCACGGCCGCAACGGCGTGTATCCCGAGGCGATCATCACCGACGTACCGCCGCCGCGGTTGCGCCAGTATTTTGCTAAAGAGAAAAACCAGCACTATCGGGTGCGTAAAGAAATTCGCGAGAAGGTTTTGTTCGCTAAACACAGCCTGCTGGCCGACCCGCCGTTCTCCCAGATCGACCTGATCGTGTGCCGCAATCTGTTGATCTACCTGGACCGTGAAGTGCAGCGCGACATCCTGCAGATGTTCCACTTTGCGCTGCGCCCCGGTGGCTATTTGTTCCTTGGTTCCTCGGAGTCGGCCGACGGCTGCCTGGACCTGTTTGTGCCGGTCGACAAACGAAACCGCATTTTTCGGGTGCGTGCCGGCTCCTCCCCTATGCGCCGCGTCCCGACCATGCCGCGAGGCGGCTACTTGCGCCCAAGCACCGCGTCGATCGCGATTGAAAATAAGGCCCCCAACAAAGTTTCATTCGCGGATATTCATCTGCGGGCCCTGGAAAAAGCCGCACCGCCAAGCGTTATTGTCGACATCCACGCGCAGATCCTGCACATGAGCGAAGGTGCCGGGAGCTTCCTGCGTTATGTGGCGGGTGAGATAACGCATAACCTATTGGCACTGGTTCATCCCGACCTGCGCCTCGACATCCGCACCACACTCTTTCAGGTCCAGCAATCGAACATGCCTGTGACCTCCCGCAAGATCCGCGTTCAGCGCGAGCAGGCGCTCTTCATGGTGGACATTACCGCCCGCCCCTATCGCGATGACGCGACCGAAAGCGACTATGTGCTGGTGATCTTCCAGGAAAGCCCGATCGACCTCCAACAGGCCGACTCCACCGCCGTCAGCCATGCTGAAAACGCCATCATGGGCAACCTGGAGCAGGAGCTGCAACGCACCAAGCTGCACTTGCAGGACACCATCGAACAGTCGGAAGTCTCAAGCGAAGAACTCAAGGCCTCCAACGAAGAAATGCAGGCGGTCAACGAAGAATTGCGCTCGGCCACCGAAGAGCTGGAAACCAGCAAGGAAGAGCTGCAGTCGATCAATGAAGAGCTGTTGACCGTCAACTATGAACTTAAAACCAAGGTAGAAGAGACGGACAAGGTCAATGACTACCTGACCAACCTGATCGCCTCCACCGACATCGCCACCGTATTCGTCGACCGCAATATGCGCATCCGGTGGTTCACACCCCGCGCCACCGATATTTTCAGCATGCTCCCGGTGGACACTGGACGCTCGTTGATGGACATCACCCACCGCCTGGATTACCCGCAAATCACCGAAGACGCTACGACGGTGTTTGAGTCGCTGAACATGATCGAGCGGGAAATCAGCGGTAAGGACAACCGCTGGTACATCGCGCGGTTGTTGCCCTATCGCTCCAGCGAGGATCATATCGACGGTACGGTGCTGACCTTCATCGATATCACCAAGCGGCGCCAGGCCGAAGAGGAACTGCGCCTGGGCGAAGAGCGTATGCGTCTGGTGGCCGAGAGTACCCATGACTTTGCAATCATCATCCTTGATGACCACGGCGCCATCACCGACTGGAACACGGGTGCAGAACTGATCTTCGGCTACACCAAGGACGAAGTGCTGGGCGCCTATTACGACTTGATTTTTTCACCCGAGGATCGCACCGCCGGCGCACCCGAGAGCGAGCTGCGCGCGGCCCGCGAACATGGTCGCGGTGAAGATGAGCGCTGGCATGTGCGCAAGGATGGCAGTCGGTTCTACTGCAGCGGTGAGGTCACGCAGTTAAAGAGCGACAGCTTGAAGGGCTACGTCAAGATCGCCCGCGACCTGACCGGCCACAAACGCACTCAGGATGAGCAGAGCCAGCGCCTGATGGAAACCCAGACGAAGAGCCATCTCAAGGACGAGTTTTTCGCGGTGATGTCGCACGAACTCAAACATCCACTGAACCTCATCCAACTGAACGCCGAGTTACTGCGTCGCTTGCCCGCTACCAAGGCGGCGGGCCCGGCGATCAAAGCCGTGAATACGATCTGCGAGGCCGTGTCCAGCCAGGCACGGATCATTGACGACCTGCTGGATGTCGCACGGGTGCGTACGGGCAAGCTCAAGCTGAAAAGACAACGGGTTGATCTGATTCGCACGCTGAGGGAGATCCATGGCGTAGTGCTCGCCGACGGGCATCGTCGTCAGGTGACGCTGCAAACGCCTTCGGATCATGGATCCCTGATTGTCGACGTCGACCCGACGCGCATTGAGCAAGTGATCTGGAACCTGGTCAACAACGCGCTGAAATTCACTCCGGAGGGCGGTCAGGTGCAGTTGGTGCTGAGCCGCTCGGAGGGGCGCGCCCAGTTGGACGTGATCGACAGTGGCATCGGCCTGGCAGATGACAGCCTGGAGAAGATCTTTGATCTGTTCGGGCAGGCAGAAAACCAGCATCAGACGCATCAACGCGAGGGCCTTGGCATAGGCTTGTCCTTGGTACGCCAACTGGTGGAGGCTCATGAAGGCTCGGTCAGTGTTCATTCCAGGGGGCTGGGTTTTGGCTGCACCTTCTCGGTATGGCTGCCGCTGTGCGAACAACAGGATCATCTGCCACTTTCTGACGCTGAACAGGACGAGGTTGAACGCCTCCATGGCGTCAAGGTGTTGCTGGTGGATGACTCTTGCGAGGTGCTTGAAGTGCTGAATCTGCTGCTGGAGATGGAGGGCGCTCAGGTTAACGCGTTCAATGACCCACAGACCGCGCTGGAAACAGCCCGCGATGCACAGTACGACTTGATCATTTCGGACATTGGCATGCCGAAAATGAATGGCCATGAGCTGATGCGCAAGCTGCGCGCGATAGGTCATCTGCGCCAGGTTCCCGCGATCGCCCTCACCGGTTACGGGGCCGGCAGTGACCAGAAAAAAGCGGCTGAGTCGGGCTTCACCACCCATTTGAGCAAACCGGTCGCCCACGAATCGTTGATTGTTCTGATCGAAAAATTGTGTTGCTTACGTCGCTAGTTGGGACCTTCCCAGTTGGGATAAGAGGATTTTCCCGTTCCGCTCAAGGAGCGGGGCTTCCTCTGCAGCCAGCCGCTGTTTCCTGTCCAGCACCGCCCCACGTTCAGTCTCTTTCATACCTGTATATTTGGCATACAGCCTCTAACATTCCGTGATGTAGGTTCGGTAGTCGACCCGTGCAAGAGCTTTCAATTAAAACTACTTTTGCACACTAAGCGAAGCGGCAGCCATTGCTATTAATTTAATATCACTCCCACCCCACCTGGAGTAAAAACTTATACGAAGCGGCGCGAACACCGCGCATCTGTACAAGTTTTCTTCAGCCAAAGACCGTTCATCGTCCTTTTTAAAAAATCCCGAAACATTTCGAAGGCCGCCCTTATCGGAAACTATGTCCGTTGCAATAAACGGGCGTAAGCGAAACCTCAATTACAGTTGGAGTAGCATTATGACGACCAGTAATAAAAACCCAGGTAACTTCGCCAACGATCACGAAAAAGCGTCCGAGGCGGGAAAGAAAGGCGGCCAGGCATCTGGCGGCAACTTTGCCAATGACCGTGAAAAGGCTTCGGAAGCTGGCCGTAAAGGTGGCCAGAATAGCCATGGCGGCGGCCGCAAGTAGTAACAGCGGTCACAAGGGGGCAGCCATGCTGCCCCTTCTCTTAATAGCAGAGGAGAACTAAGCATGGGGGCATCAGCAGACTATCAGCGAAGTATTTTACCTCACAAGCCGAGCACACAAGTGCGAACTGAACCGAGGGCAAGCCTACGCGCGAACACATTGCCGTGTTACGAACATCGGCGCGTCGTCGAACTGGCTGAAGCAACTGTCGATGCGTCGCAAGCACTACCGCTGTGCGAAAGGCATTTATAACCTGAGCGACCATCAGTATTTAACTACCTGTAGATCGAGTTGAAAGATATATTACCAACATAACGACGAGATGACTGAGATGACTACTAACGACAAGCAAAATCAAATGAGCGTCAACGAAGCCGGCAAGAAAGGTGGCGAGGCAACTTCGGCTTCACATGACAAAGAGTTCTATCAGGAGATCGGAAGCAAGGGTGGCCAGAACAGCGGCGGCAATTTCAAGAATGATCCCGAGCGCGCCGCCGACGCCGGTAGCAAAGGCGGTCAGAACAGTGGCGGCAACTTTGCCAACGACCGTGAGAAAGCCTCGGAAGCTGGCCGTAAAGGCGGCCAGAACAGCCATGGTGGCGGACGCAACAGTTGATGTGCTTGATGCAGGGGAGCCGTGCTCCCCTGCCCTGATGGACGGGAGACACCATGCCTTTACACGTCATTAACTTTACCGGGCCGGTCACCGCCTCTACCTGCAGCCAACTCATCGAAAAAGCCTCGTTGGCCGTTCAGCAAGAGGCTTCGGGCCTGGTAGTGAACATCGCCACGATGGGCGGCGAATGCAGCTACGGTTTTACCATGTACAACTTCCTGCTGGCGCTGCCGATCGCGGTGCACACCCACAACCTCGGCACCGTGGAGTCGATGGGCAATATCATCTTTCTGGCCGGTGAGCGCAGGACGGCGTGCAAGCACAGCAAGTTTCTGTTTCATCCGTTTCACTGGCATGTGCAAGGCGCCGTCGACCATTCGCGTATGTCCGAATACGCCATGAGCCTTGACTACGACTTGCAGTTGTATGCACGCATCGTCGAAGAGCGTACCCAGGATGCAAAGGAAAAACTCGAAACAGAAAAGTACCTGATCGCGGCGCCGCGCATTCTCGACCCGCAACAAGCCATGACAGCCGGCTTGATCCATGGGATCGAACTACCGGTCATCCAGGCAGAGTTTGTAAGCAGCTTCATTCACTCCTAGCGCTTTTAAACTTGAAACCCCAATATTGGCGTTTTAACATCAATTAATCGCTTGTTTGAAACTCTTCCTTTTTTTTATTGAAATCGTTCAACTCATCATGGATTGTGAGTGAGCTTTTAATTCAGGGAGGAGTCGAACATGTCTGGTCTACACGCGAACGGCCAGTGCGCCCAATGTAAACAGCCCTTGGAGCCGACGACGGACGAACCCTCCTATCTGGTGTCCACAGCCGCCGAGATGCTCTGCCCGCAATGCAGGCAACAGTATCTGGCGGACTTGATGATGGACGCCCTTCAACGCAGCGCCCTCAAGTTATGCATGCTGCAGGAACGTCGAAAAAACAGTAAGGTTTGACTCAAACCAACACCACACTCAAATGAGTTCATTTGTTAAAAGTTGCATTCATTCAGGGGGCGGCGGTACATAGGGCTGTGCAATAAATGGAATACTGCCAGAAGGACGCCACCTGACATTCTCCAGGCCGTAGCGTTCTGCAAGGGGTCTGCTGACCCGCTTGATCTTTTCATGGCGTGACCGCGGAATTATACCGATCCCAGCATCGCAAGATGCCCAATGCCACGCTTCTGCATTATTCATAACCTCCGCTCTTATAATGAAAGATCTCGGCTTATGATGGTATTCGTACTCGATAATATATAAAGAATTTTTCATATGCCCTCCTTCTGATTTTTGTTATTGGAGCAGCGCGAAGGTTCAGATTTTTCCTCTTTGATGTGTATTTTTAGTTGCGCCAACTTACGGCCCCGCCGGGATATGACCATTCGTCGGCACCTCATGAAAAAAAACAAAACCGTTTTCGCTTTAGCGCTTCTTACTATTGAGCCTGTTCCCTCCAGGCTCTGGTAAAAACTCCTGTCTTGCCCGTACTCCGTACGGGCTTTTTTTCGAGCTGTACATAGGCCCGTAACGCTATTAGGCGAGCCGGTGACTAGTGCGCCGAACTTATATACGCAACGGCGGCTTATTTCGCTGCGTCTGAATGCGCTGCGGTGAGTAACTTGAACTTCACGGCGCTCCGTTAATCGTCCTCGTGCATGTGTCCATCGGCACAGGGCAGCCGTCCCGATTCTCCGCCAGCGATCCGTTCCGCCTGATCAATGCCGCGCTTGAGCGCGTCGTGCACGGTCCATTCGGCGCCCGGCAACTGCCTGGTGCGTTCGACCACGCATTGCCCCGTCGCTGTATAGACGCTGACCAACACTTCGATATCGGCGTCTTCGCGCTCCCGGGCCCTGACTTCGATATGGCAACCGTTTTCCACTTCCTGAGTAAAGCATTCCTCTTCCAATGCCTTTTCTGCCCATGCTTTATAGGTATTACCACGAATAAACATAACTATTCTCCCGGGCCGTTAGTGGGTTGACCCTCAAGTAAGACCTGAATGCTTTAGCAGGGATTCCGTCTTTTTTCCAAGGCCAACTGCATCATGTCTACTGCCGTTTCGCTTGTTAAGCCGTTCGTCAGGCGAAGTAACAAATTGTTAAACCAACCCCGTGACGTCTATTCAAAATATTCGGCAGCGCGGTGAAACCGCCCACCGTAGAGCAGCAGCGAAAGCCAACAGATTCGGGCAGTGGATGCGTTTTATCCATTGATGGCGCTGTATTGCCTGGCGTCAGGCACTTGACTGCGCCAGGCACTAACAAACGCAGCGCCAGCGTTTCGCTTAAGTCATTTACGAACACTGTCGCCGGAGTTTCGGCACCGTCACAACGGACGTTTTCAATACAGGAGCAAGGCATGAAACGAGCGATTGGCTATTGCCTGGCATATCTCGCCAGCGTCTTCTTGTTAAGCGGCTGCAACTTAGTGGTGTTCAACCCCAAGGGGCAGGTTGCAACCGATGAGCGCGACCTGATTATCCTCGCCACCGGCTTGATGCTGTTGGTTGTGGTGCCGGTGATCGTGCTGATGTTCGTATTCGCCTACCGCTACCGCGCCACCAATAAAAAGGCCCGTTACTCACCGCGCTGGGCCAGTTCCCACAAAATCGAAGCGGTGGTGTGGGGCGTGCCGCTGCTGATCATCATCGCCTTGGGCTGGGTGACGTGGAAAACCACCCACGCCCTCGACCCCTATCGCCCGCTCGACTCGGACACGCCACCGATCAACGTCCAGGTGGTGGCCACCGACTGGAAGTGGCTGTTCATCTACCCCGACCTGGGCATCGCCAGCGTCAACGAACTGGCCTTGCCGGTGCACACGCCGGTGAGTTTCACCATCACTTCCGATGCGGCCATGACGTCGTTCTTCATACCGGCGCTGGGTGGTCAGATTTACGCCATGGCAGGCATGCAGACCAAGTTGCACCTGATCGCCAACGAGACCGGCGAGTTCAAAGGGATTGCCGCCAACTACAACGGCCCCGGTTTTTCCGACATGCATTTCACCACGCTGTCATTAAGCCCCACCGACTTCCAGGCCTGGGTGAACAAGGTCAAGGGCGCCTCCACAACCCTTGACCAAACGAGCTATGCGCACCTGGCCAAGCCCACCATCAAGCACCCGGTGACCTATTACTCGGCAGTGCAGGAGCGGCTGTTCCTGGACATCGTCGATAAATACGAAGGCATGAACAAGGCCAATAAAACCAGGCGAGCGCCATTGAGCGGCACTGGAGAGCGCGCCGATCAACACACCCGTTTACTGGCCGAGGAGCAATAGCAATGTTCGGAAAACTCTCATGGGATGCGATTCCAACCACTGAACCGATTGTGATGTATACGCTGGCCTTCATCGGGCTGATCGGCGCGGCGATAGTGGGCACCATTACCTGGAAGCGCAAATGGGGCTATTTGTGGCGCGAGTGGTTCACGTCGGTGGACCACAAAAAGATCGGCTGTATGTACATCATCGTCGCGCTGGTGATGCTGCTCCGCGGTTTTTCCGATGCGATCATGATGCGCACCCAGCAAGCCATGGCCGCCAGTGGCGGGCCGGGTTATCTGCCGCCGGAACACTACGACCAGATCTTCACCGCCCATGGCGTGATCATGATTTTCTTCGTGGCCATGCCCTTCGTCGTCGGCCTGATGAACGTTGTGGTGCCGTTGCAGATCGGCGCACGCGACGTGGCCTACCCGTTTCTCAACGCGCTGAGCTTCTGGCTGTTCGTGGCCGGTGCCGCGCTGGTCAACGTCTCATTGGGGATCGGTGAGTTCGCGCGAACCGGTTGGGTCGCCTATCCGCCGTTATCCGGGTTGGCCTACAGCCCCGGGGTCGGGGTGGACTACTACATCTGGTCATTGCAGATATCCGGCATCGGCACATTACTGACGGGGCTGAATTTCTTCGTCACGATCTTGAAGATGCGTACCGAAGGCATGACATTGTTCAAGATGCCGGTGTTCACCTGGAATGCGCTGTGCACCTCGGTGCTGATCCTGGCGTCGTTTCCAATTCTTACTGCCACCCTGCTGATGCTGTCGCTGGACCGTTACCTGGGCATGCATTTCTTCACCAACGAAGCCGGCGGCAACCCGATGATGTACGTCAACTTGATCTGGGCCTGGG
Source organism: Pseudomonas arvensis (assembly GCF_056688935.1). NCBI lineage: Bacteria > Pseudomonadati > Pseudomonadota > Gammaproteobacteria > Pseudomonadales > Pseudomonadaceae > Pseudomonas > Pseudomonas arvensis. Next base: position 3,043,434 of record NZ_CP162038.1, read on the forward strand.
GGCATCCGGAGGTGTACATCCTGATCCTGCCGGCGTTCGGGGTGTTTTCCGAGATTGCCGCGACCTTCAGCAGTAAGCGGCTGTTCGGTTACGTGTCGCTGGTATGGGCGACGATTGCGATTACCGTGTTGTCGTTCATCGTGTGGCTGCACCACTTTTTCACCATGGGCGCAGGGGGTAACGTCAACGCGTTCTTCGGCATCATGACCATGATTATCGCGGTGCCGACCGGGGTGAAAATCTTCACCTGGCTGTTCACCATGTACCGTGGCCGGGTGCGCTTCGAGACCCCCATGCTGTGGACCCTGGGCTTTATCGTGACCTTCAGCATCGGCGGGATGACCGGGGTATTGCTGGCAGTACCGGGCGCCGACTTTATGCTGCACAACAGCCTGTTCCTGATCGCGCATTTTCACAACGTGATCATCGGCGGCGCGGTGTTCGGCTACATGGCCGGCCTGACCTACTGGTTCCCCAAGGCCTTTGGCTTCCGCTTGAACGACAAGCTGGGCCGCATCGCCTTCTGGTGCTGGCTGATCGGCTTTTATTTCGCGTTCATGCCGTCGTACGTACTGGGCTTCATGGGCATGACCCGCCGACTCAACCACTTCGATAATCCGGAATGGCGGCCTTGGCTGCTGCTGGAACTGCTGGGCGTGGCAATCATCCTCTGCGGCGTGGCCGCCCAGGCACTGCAACTGTTCGTCAGCATCCGCAACCGCCACCAATACCGCGACCTCACTGGCGACCCGTGGGACGGGCGCACCCTGGAATGGGCCACCGCCTCTCCGCCACCGCTGTACAACTTCGCCGAGCAACCCAAGGTCAATGACCTAGACGCTTATTGGGGCATGAAGGAGCGCGGCGTGAGCACCCTCAGCCATACCGATTACCGAAGCATCCACATGCCGCGCAACACCGCCTCGGGCATGGTGATCAGCCTGTTTGCGCTGATCTGCAGCTTCGCCCTGGTCTGGCACATCTGGTGGCTGGCGGCGTTCGGGCTGGTGGCTTCGGTGGTCGCGTTCGTGGTGCGCAGCTACGACGAAGACACCGATTACTTCGTGCCCGCGCAAGAGGTGGCACGCATCGAAACGGCACGTCTCAAAGACCTGGCAGAGGCTTGATCCATGTCCAATATCGTGATTGAAAAAGACGTCGCTCATATACAGGAACACGGACATGAAGACGCGGGTTCGCTGAGCGTCTTCGGGTTCTGGATCTACCTGATGACCGACTGCATCCTGTTCGCGAGCTTGTTCGCCGGCTATGCAGTGTTGCGCGACAGCGTGGCCGGCGGTCCTTCGAGCGTGGATATTTTCGAACTGCCCTATGTGCTCGCTGAAACCATGCTGCTGCTGTTGAGCAGCATCACCTACGGCTACGCGATGCTCGCGATGAACCGTGGCCAGCAAAGCCAGGTGCTGCGTTGGCTGGGACTCACGTTCGTGCTCGGCGCCGGCTTCATCGCCATGGAAATCAACGAGTTCCACCATCTGATCGCAGAAGGCTACGGACCGGACCGCAGCGCGTTTCTGACCGCGTTTTTCACCCTCGTCGGCACCCACGGCGCGCACGTGTTGACGGGGTTGATCTGGATGGCTGTGCTGATGGTGCAGATTCGCCAGAAAGGCCTGACCAACACCACCGCCACCCGGCTCAGTTGCCTGAGCCTGTTCTGGCACTTCCTGGATGTGGTGTGGATCTGCGTTTTTACCGTGGTCTATTTGTTGGGGGTGGTGTGACATGTACAAACAAAGTCCGATTCACAGCAGCGCCGGTACCAGCCATGGCAGTAGCCGTTCCTACTTGGTCGGGTTCCTGCTGTCGGTGCTGCTGACCCTGATCCCTTTCGCCTTGGTGATGTTCCCTTCGCTGCCGCGCACCATCACCGCCTGGCTGGTGGTGGCGCTGGGGGTGATCCAGATCGTGGTCCACCTCAAGTTCTTCCTGCATCTGGATACGGCCGAGGAACAACGCTGGAACCTGATTGCACTGATTTTTTCGGCGGTCATCATTCTTTTGCTGGTAGGGCTCTCGCTATGGATCATGGATAGTATTCACCACAACATGCTGGCGCACTGAGGTGTACACCCTGGCCTTCTGCGTCGGCCCCCTGCTGCTGGGAGTGGTGGCCCAGATGGGCATACCGTATTTCGCCGTGATCAGCGCCTTGGGCGGTTACTGGCTGGCGCTCGCCAACAGCGGAATGCGCCGTGTCGATCCAGCGCGCTGGGCGCGCTCGATCTTCGGCTTCTCGATTCTGTTGGTGATGGCCCTCAACCTGATGCTGGCGCTGTCCACGCTGTGTCGAGCAGGCTGCGAATCTTCCTGGGCAAATCAGCGGGCTGGTAGGGTTTGGCAATCAACTCAAACTCATGCACCTGTATATCCGCACGCTCCAGCGAGTCTTTCGCATAGCCCGTCGTAAGCAGCACCCTGGTGTGCGGATACAGGCGCGCTATCTCGCGCGCGAGCTCCGCGCCATTCATCTGGCCGGGCATGATCAAGTCACTGAACAACAGGTCATAGGTCGTAAAGGCGAGCCGGTCCAGCGCCTCGGCGGCAGTGTGCGCAATGTCGGTGCGATAACCGTAGTCAGACAGAACCTCCTGCGCGAGCTCGGCCACTTCGGGCCGGTCCTCCACGATCAAGATGCGCTCGTCGCCTTGAAGCGAGGTGGCCGCAGGCGTTTGCTCGACCCAGAGTTGGCTGTCGTTCGCCGGAAAATACAGGCATACCGTCGTGCCAACGCCTGGGTAGGAATGGATGCGCGCAGTACCGCCCGATTGCTTGACGAAGCCATACACCATCGACAACCCCAGCCCCGAGCCCTTGCCCTCTTCCTTGGTGGTGAAGAACGGCTGCATGATTTTCTCTTGGACGCTCTCATCGATGCCATTGCCGTTATCGCTGATCGAGAGGCCCACGTAGCGGCCTTCAGCCAACCCGTCGCGTTGCGCATTGGCATCGCCCGGAACCTGAACGTTGCGCGTCTTGACCGTCACGGTCGGCGCGGCATGTCCTTCGAGCGCATCCTGGGCGTTGGATAACAAATGCTGCACCGCCAGCTCCGCCTGCGCAGGGTCAATACGGCAGTTCCACAGGTCTTCAGCCAGATCCACATGCAGCTGGACATCCTGCAGTGTCTGCGCCAGGAAATCGGTGCGGCTCAGCAAGGTGTTCAGGTTGATCACGCGACTGTCGAGGCGTTGCTTGCGCGAGAACGCGAGTAGTTGTTGGGTCAGGGTTTGAGCTTTTTCGGCGGCGGCCCTGGCGCGGCTGGCGCTGTTGAAGATGCGCTGCGGGTCGGTGCCGGGGCGCTTGACGCTCTGCTGGATCAGTTCGAGATAACCGACCATCACCTGCAGCAGGTTATTGAAGTCATGGGCGATGCCGCCGGTCAGTTGCCCCAGGGCCTCCAGGTCCTGGACGCGGCGCACGCGCAGTTCAGCGTCGTGGCGCCGGCTCACGTCCAATTGGGAGGCAAAAAAGTACACCAATTGGCCGCTTTCGTTGAACAGCGGCGAAATGAACAGTTCATTCCAGAACGTCGAACCGTCCTTGCGGTAGTTGAGTACTTCCACACATACCTCATGGCGGCATGTCATCGCTTGCTGCACTTGCCGCAGCGCACGTTTATCGGTTTCAGGTCCTTGCAGGAGCCTGCAATTGCGTCCGATGACTTCATCCTGTTCATACCCCGTCAGCCTCAGGAACGCCTGATTGGCGAAGATGATCGGGTTGTCGGGTTGGGCGGGGTCGCAAACGATCATCGCGCTTTGGCTGGTTTCCATGGCCGCGAAAAACAGGTCTTTGCGGCTGGAAGAGAGCCGAGCCGGGTCGACACGGTCGACCACGGGCTTTTTCTTGCTTGCCAAGGTTCACCTCCAGTTACGTGGCGCGTGTTCCATGGACCGTGAAAACGTCGCACAGTGCCACCCTGCACTGAATTGACGCCCGCCGCAGGCGGTCGGGCGCCGCCCAACGTCAAATCTCGCGTTTAGATTGCATTCCCGAGCCCAGGTCAGCACCGGTAACGGGATCGCTCGTCGCGTCCGAGGCCGTGCGGATCTTCATCGCGCTCAACGTCGCTTCGTCATCGGCATCCAGTTGCACAGTGGCCAAGCCATCACCACCATCGACCGCCGGTTGCGGGTTCTCCACGAACTCCCACCCTTCGCCCTGGTTCCACGGGCCACGCACACTTTGCGCGCCTTGGGACATGTTGTAATAAACCTGCGTGAATTCCGGCATGCCCGGCAGCTTGCCTTGAGGGAAGTTCGGCTGGATCGAATGCAGCGCCTTTTCAAAAGACAGTTGATGCGCGATTTCCCGCGTCATCAAAAAGCCCAGCGCTTCTTTTACGCCCGGATCATCCGTGACGTTCATCAACCGCTCGTAGACGATTTTGGCGCGGGCTTCGGCGGCGATATTGGAGCGCATGTCCGCGGTGGGCTCACCGATGGTGTCGATATAGGCCGCTGTCCAGGGCACGCCGGCGGAGTTGGTCAACGGCGCACCGGCACCGTACAGCAGGCTGGTGATGTGAGAGTCATTGCCGGCACCGTTGAGGGAACGATACAACTCGCCCTCCTCTTCCACGCCTTCGGCCAGGCGCCCCTTGGCGCCCTTGTTGAGCATCACGATGATGGACCCGACGATCTCCAGATGGCTGAGCTCTTCGGTGGCGATGTCCATCAGCAGATCCTTGCGGCCCGGATCGTCTTCAGCCAAGGCCTGGGTGAAGTAGCGGGACGCTGCCGCGAGCTCCCCTTGAGCGCCGCCAAACTGTTCCAGCAGCAGGTTGGCCAGACCTGGATTAGGTTCGGCGACACGGACTGTGTATTGAAGTCGCTTGTTATGTAGAAACATGAACAAATCTCCTCAGGCTTAAGAAGGGGCAGCGCCCGCCTGGAGCACTGCCTACCTTTTTGTGAGGCGCTTCCCTGTTCATAAATTTCAAAATAAACCGTTGCAGTGCGACCAGCGGTCGGGGGTTACGCATCAAGCGAAACCGCGACGCAGAGCACTTGTGGCTCACTTCCCGGCGTCCTCGTTCGGCTCAGGCGATGAAAGGCGCGACTGGCAAGCGAAGCGCAAAGTCATGTGGTGAGCCGAAACTTATGTTGAAGCGAGCATGCACGTTCCCGCGCCTGTAGCCTCATCAGTTTGAACAAGCTACTCGCTGGAAGGCTTTCAGCCTTTAGCAAGTGGCCAGGTACTCGCAAAGCGTCGCCGAACAAGCCCGAACTGCGCCGTCCACAATCAGCTCATAACCATGAGTGTTTTCGGTAGGTATTGCTATGCACCCCGCTCTGGCCGACGAGCCATTGCTTAATACGGCGCTCGCATCTGAAGCAAAATCGACGAGTAACGCATATTGAGGGCTGTAACCACAGCGCTCTGCTGCAGCAGCTAAGGACGTCACGATGTCGCGTGTGTAATAGCCCTTTTCGTCGCCGGTATTGATGATTGGATCGACACTCAGCCTCGTTCCATACTCATCCATCACTGGCCCGACCTCTACAGCGATAGTGGTTTCACCTGGGAGAGATGCGGATGCGAACATCGCCCCTGCATTGGATTCTTCTTCCGACGTCGTAAATACAAGATATACGTCGCATGCCAGCTCATCTCGACGATGGCTCAATTGATGGGCGGAATCGATCACGGCCGCCATGGGGGCACGGTCATCCAGAAAATGCGCAGCGATGGCGTCACCCACCCGAAACGGTTCACGCCAATGACGACTCAACACGACCCGCGTACCTGGACGTACGCCCTGAGTGCGCAAGACCGGCGGTGAAGATCGCGTAATCACATGAACGTCATTCCAGTGCACGTTTCCCGATAACACATCAGCGCCTTGGGGTGCATTCTGCGTTGCATGCATTGAGCCGAAAGATAAAACGCCTGGGATAATTTCGTTATCACCCAGAATATCAACCGGACACATACCGAAATTCACCGGGTTCGCGCCTCCCAGCGCAGTAACTCTCAATGTGCCGTCTTCATTGACGCTCTTAACCACCATCGCGATTTCATCCATGTGCGCCATGACCCTTACGGCTCTGCGCGATTCGGTAACCTCCCGCTTACCCTTGATAAGTCCTATGACGTTACCTGCGGCATCAACCCATGTTTCGTCGCAGAGAGGAGTAATGGTTTGCAAGCATATTTCGCGAACCTCATCTTCCTGCCCACCTGGCCCGCGAGCCATCAGGAGTTGAGTCAACAACTCGGAAAGTGTGTTTTGCGGGTTTGAGGCTCTGGAATTCGCTTCACGTTGTGCATCAGACATTTTCGGTCTCTCGCGCAGGCATTTGTAAATGGCAAGCGGCGCCATTGCAGCGCCGCCTGGTTTCAAATCACGGCTTTTACTTGGATTACAAATTCGAGAGGTGTTCCGGAAATTTTTCAGGGCGACGGATAAAAGGTTCAGAACTAACCCAGGGCTGTATCAAGAAACATCATGACTGCGAAACCCAGCATCAGGCCTAAGGTCGCGGGTGTCTCATGACCATTGCGATGTGTCTCGGGAATGACCTCATGGGACACTACAAAAATCATGGCGCCAGCTGCTAAGCCGAGAGCGATGGGATACCCCAAGGCAAAGCTACTGGAAATCCCTAAACCGACAATTGCCCCCAAGGGTTCCATCAGCCCCGAACCAACCGCAATCAGCGCGGCTCGAAGCGCAGAGATGCCTGTCACCCGTAATGCCAGGGCGACTGCCAACCCTTCCGGAATGTCCTGTATGGCAATCGCGGTTGTCAGCGGCAGCCCCACCTTCATATCGCCGTTGGCGAAGCTCACTCCAATAGCCATCCCTTCTGGCAGGTTATGCAGCGTGATTGCCAAGACGAACAACCAGACCCGATTGATACGCTGCGCGTCCGGCCCCCTGCGTCCGCTTTTCTCGTGTTCGTGAGGGACGAAACGATCAAGGCCAACCATCAGCGCTACGCCCAATCCCAATCCCGCAACAACAACGCATGCTGCGAGCAACTGGTTTGCGCAAAGGGCCTGAGCTGCTTCGATACCAGGGAGAATGAGCGAGAAGGAACTGGCGGCCAACATCATGCCGGCGGCAAAGCCAAGCATGATGTCTTGCGTACGGGCGGTTATGTCACGCAATGCGACTGCTGCAATGGCTCCAAGTCCTGTCGCGGCGAACCCGGATAGCCCACCCAGAAAGGCAAAGTGGAGATTCGCCTTGTTGGCACCGACAAACGATCCATAACCGCTGACCAAGAGGAAAACAGTGACACACAACAGCAACGCCCAAAAGGACAGTCCTCCCCACCCTGAGCGGGAAACGTGTGCCAACCAACCGCGCAAGTGCACGCCAAAAGATGAAGAGGGTTCCGTCATTCTTCCTCCGTAGCTTTAAGCGTCAGCCTTTACTGTGCTCGGGCGAGGAAGGCCCCTCCTTGACGCCCCGTGGTCCGGCGACTCCCCAGACGACTAAACCCACTACCGGGAATATGATCAGACCAAGCGCCCACGCTGATTTTATCCCTACGGTTTTGTCGCTCCGAAACACGCTGACAATGGCCAATAGATCGACAAGCAGAATGAACACGGCGACAGCAATCGCAAAATAGCTGGTGGCTTCAGACATGGTTTAGCCCTCCTTAGGGTGTTAACCCTTAGGCTCCGGGCGAATACGGACGTTCCAAGAAAATCACGGGGCTGCAGCTAGTACGGGTCTGCGTTTTAATTTTCTTTGGCAATGATGGAGATTTTTCCGTTGCGCTCAATTATCGCGAACTTGATCTCTTCCAGCCTCTCGATACCTTGGCTGGAGCGCGCAGCCTCCATTACATCAGCTTCGATTAATCGAGCGTGACGCAGGCGTCTGTGCAGGAGCTTGCCATTCTCGACGATGATCGTTGGCTCACCATCGATCAGCCTTGATACCCAGCCAGAACGCTGTTTAAGCAGCGATAGGCCAACGTCAATGGCGATCAGCGTCACGATGACGAGCACGCCGTTGGTGATGGAAAAATCATCGCCCAGCAGCGCTTGCTGAGTGGCTTCGCCGATCATCATCAGCAAGACGAAATCGAAGGTCGTCAGCTCTGCCAATGAGCGCCGCCCGGCAATCTTGAAGAGCACCACAAGGGCTAAATACATTGCTCCTGCACGCAAGACAGAGTCCATAGGTCACCTAAGGAAAAATGAATTGAACAAGCCTTACGCTTGAAGTGCCGGCGGAGATGATTTTGCTGCGCAAGAGACCGACCGCGTCGCCGCGTAAGGTGATGTACAGGGTTGCCTGTCCATTGGCGTCAGTTTGCATCCAGAGTTTCATGCCCTGTGAGGAACTTCGTGAGCGCAACGGTTCGGGTTGTAAGGTTTCAATGCTGAAACCCTCCAGCAACTGCCCAGCCAGCTCCAGTTCAACGGGTGAATTTGGCCTTTCTGTCAGCGTGATTTTCATCGAGTTGGTGGAGCCGTTTCGATGAAACATCTCGTATTCGACCCTGACCTTCCCATCGTCGCTACGCACATCTCTCGAACTGAGCAGTCCTCTGGAAAACACGCCCCCGAGCGCCATCACCAAAATCAGAACCAACACGTACCAGCCGACCCGCTCGAAACGCCAGACCTTCAATTGATAGGCCATGTCCTCACGAACGGGACGGTTTCGGCTTTTCAAATCTGGATGATCGGTATCGTCGCTCATCGGGCTTCACCTGTATCGCCGAGCTGCGCGCGGCGATGAAAATGAGGAAGCTGGCGCAAGGCGTATTCGGTGGCTTCCTTTTGAACCTGACAACGCCCGCCGGAGAACCGGTGTTCGTGACTGAACAGATAGCACTTGTCATCGGACTGAAACGCCCAGGCAAAACAAACTGTGCCCGCGGGAATGCCGTCCACAGCGTCGGGGCCGAGTATCCCCGTAGTCGCGATGGCGGCATTTGCAGTGCTGTCTCGTAACGCCCCTCTGGCCATTTCCTCAGCGACTTCGACGCTCGTCAGGTTGAACGTCTCGATAGTCTGGGGGCTGACATGGAGCAATCGTTGCTTGGCCTGTGGCGAATAGACCACATAACCACATTCGATAAATTCGCCGCTGCCCTCCACTTCAGACAACAGCGTGACAATTTTGCCAGCGGTGCAGGACTCGGCCGTGGTCACTACCAAGGCGTGCTCACGCAAGTATTGGACGATCTCATCTGCGATGGGCATGTGCTGAACTCATCGGGGTATTGTTTGATCGACCACTATAGAAGCCGAACATTCCAACGATTTTCGACGAAAAGGATTTAGAGCGGCTGCGATTTACAGCCTGCTGGGGTCGGCCAAGCTCAACGACCTGAACCCGCAAGCCTATTTGACACGCGTGCTGGAGCGCATCGCCGTACGCCCGATCAGTCGGGTCAGTGCAGTTCGCACGCTTACTGCCTTGCAGCCTCTACAGCGACTCATCTGCCGTCTCCCGGGCACAACCTGTCATCACACTTCAGACTCAGGCACCCAGCGGCGGAACAGCACACTCGCGTTAACGCCGCCAAAACCGAACCCATTTGAGAGTGCGTTCGTGATCGCCATCTCCCGGGACTTGAGGCGTACCAAGTCAAGCCCTGCGGCCGCCTCATCGGCATGATTCAGGTTGAGCGTGGGAGGCACGACCTGATCACGAAGCGCCAGTACGGTAAAGATCGCCTCAATGCCTCCGGCCGCACCCAGAAGATGCCCGGTGGCAGACTTGGTCGAGCTGATTGCCACGCCAGAATCGATCCCGAATACCGCGCGAATGGCGGCCAACTCGCCCTTGTCACCGACCTGGGTGGAGGTCGCGTGTGCGTTGATGTGCTGCACATCCAGAGGGCTGACAGCCGCCTGACGCAGTGCCTGCTCCATGGCGCGGCGTGCGCCGCTACCGTCCTCGGGACCTGCGGTCAGGTGATAGGCATCTGCACTGGTGCCATAACCCACCAGCTCGGCCAGTGGCTTGGCGCCACGCGCGAGGGCATGCTCCAGTGACTCGATCACCAGCAACCCCGCGCCTTCGGACATCACGAAGCCATCGCGATCCCGATCAAAAGGCCGTGAAGCCTGCTGCGGGTGCTCGGCAAAACCGGTGGATAGCGCACGCGCCGCTGCAAAACACCCCAGGGTCACACGGTCGATCGCCGCTTCGGTACCGCCGCACAGGGCGATATCCGCCTCACCACTTCTGATGATCCTGGCGGCATCGCCGATAGCCTGTACGCCGGCGGCGCAGGCCGTGACCGGGGCGCCGAGCGGCCCTTTGAAACCGTGCTGGATGGAAACGTGCCCCGCCGCCATGTTGGCGAGAAAAGACGGCGCGGTGAATGGCGATAATCTGCGCGGGCCACGTGTGTCGGTGGTCCGCACAGCATCGGCAATCACACCAAACCCGCCCACGCCAGATGCAATAATCGTCGCGGTCCTTTGCTGGTCTGCGCTTTCAGTCGGGTGCCAGCCTGCCAGCTCAAGCGCCTCATGCGCCGCCACAAGAGCAAACTCAATGAAGCGATCCATCTTCTTGCGGTCCTTGGCCGAAATGATGCGCTCAGGGTCATACCCCGCGATGGCATCTTCCGCCAGTGACGGCACCTGACCACCGACTGCAACACCGGTCCCCTCGGTAACCTCGCCCGGTAGCTGGCGGATGCCCGAACGTCCAGCCAACAAGCGCTTCCAGACCTCCTCAACCCCGCATCCCAGCGGCCCGACAATGCCGACGCCCGTGACCACGATTCGCTTTTGTCCGTTGAGATTATTCATTGAACCCTCTTCATTTATCAGTCGGAAGTGCTTGGGTGGGTTTCGCTGTATGCGTACCGCTCTCAGGCTCGGGACGGATCTTGAACCATATGGAATACATCGCAGGCAGGAATACCAGCGTCACAATGGTTCCGACAAACGTGCCTCCGATCAGGGTGTAGGCCAGCGTCCCCCAGAAGACGGAATGGGTCAGCGGGATGAACGCCAGGATTGCCGCCATCGCTGTCAGCAAGACCGGGCGAGCCCGCTGTACCGTGGCTTCGACCACCGCATGAAAAGGGTCCAGCCCTTCTTGTTCGTTGTGGTGGATTTGCCCGATCAGAATCAGCGTATTGCGCATCAGGATGCCCGAGAGCGCGATCAGACCGACCAGCGCGTTGATGCCGAAGGGTTGTTGAAACAGTAACAAGGTCGGCACTACACCCATCAACCCCAGCGGTGAGGTGAGGAACACCATGATCATCGCGGAGATGGAGCGAACCTGCAGAATGATGACCAGCAGCGTCATGGCAATCATGATCGGGAACAGCGGCAACATCGCCGTACCGGCCTTGCCCGACTCCTCGATTGCACCCGCTTGCTCGATCCGATAGCCGTCCGGCAGTTTGTCGATGATCGGCTGGAGTTCCTTCACAATCGCACTCGACACATCCGGCGGCTGCAGATCCTCGGCAATATCGCCGCGTACGGTGATGGTCGGTGTACGGTCACGACGGCGAAGGATCGGATCCTCCATACGTACATCGACCTCCCCTACCTGAGACAACGGAATCCGCTGACCCGCCGTGCCGACCAGGGTAAAGCCTTCGATTTTGGCGGGATCAAGGCGGATATCACCTGCCGCACGCCCGACCACCTGCACCGAACGAATGTCCTCGCGCACCGCCGTGATCGGTACGCCCGCCAGCAGGAACTGCAGTTGCTGTGCCACCGCGCTTGACGTCAACCCCACGGCCTGCAAACGATCCTGATCCAGCGTGAAATGCAAGGTCGGCGTCAGCGGGCCCCAGTCGGTGTTGACGGTTCTCATCATCGGACTGGCCTGCAACACGTCCTGCACCTGACCGGCAATTTCGCGAAGTTTCACCGGGTCAGGCCCCATCACCCGGTAGGCGACCGGGAACGGCGAGTACGGGCCAAACACCAGTTGCGTGACCCGGACCCGCGCTTGCGGCGCAAGGCCTTCGGCAGCCGCCTCGCGCAGACGCAACTTGAGGGTCTCACGGGCCTCCTGGCTGTCTGTCAGCACCACGATTTTGGCGAATGACGGATCCGGCAGTTCCGGTGCCATCGCCAGATAAAAACGCGGTGCGCCTTGCCCGATATAGGCCGTGACGATTTTTGCCTCCTCCTGCTGTTGCAGCCAGGCTTCTATCTTGGCGCTGGTGGCGCTGGTCTGCTCAATGGAGGTTCCATAGGGCATTTGCACTTCAATCAGAACCTCAGGACGGTCCGAGGTCGGGAAGAACTGCTTCTTGACCAGGCCCATGCCGAGGATCGACACCACAAACAAAACGATAACGGTGCCGGCCACCAGCCATTTGCGCGCAATGACCTGCGTCAACAGCCGGCGGAAGCGGTTGTAGTGACGGGTGTTGTAGATGGCGGCGTGGCCACCATCGACTGTCTTAATGTTCGGTAGCATCTTCACGCCCAGATACGGGGTGAAAACAACGGCCACCACCCAGGAGGCAATGAGGGCTATACCGACAATCCAGAACATGTTGCTGGTGTACTCACCGGCGGTCGATTGCGCGAAGCCATTGGGCATAAAGCCGATCGCCGTCACCAGGGTACCGGACAGCATCGGCGCCGCCGTATGGCTCCAGGCGTATGCGGACGCCTTGATGCGGTCGTAGCCCTCTTCCATTTTCACCACCATCATTTCGATAGCAATGATGGCGTCGTCCACCAGCAGGCCGAGTGCCAGAATCAATGAGCCGAGGGTAATCCGGTCAAAGTTCTTCCCCGTGGCCTCCATCACCACAAACACTACGGCCAGCGTCAACGGCACAGCGGCCGCCACCACAACGCCGACACGCCAGCCCATGCTGAGAAAGCACACCAGCATCACCACGAGCAGTGCAACGAAGAACTTGACCATGAACTCGCCGACGGCCGAATCGATATTCACCGCTTGATCGGTGACTTTGGTGAGCGCCATGCCCAGCGGCATGCCCTGGTTGATCTTGACGGTCTCCGCATCCAGCGCCTTGCCGAGGTCCAGCCCGTTCCAGCCATCGCGCATCACGATCCCCAGCAGCAACGCATCTTCACCGTTGTTACGCACGAGAAAGGTTTTGGGATCTTCGTAACCACGTTCAATCGTCGCCACATCAGAGAGCTTGAGCGTGCGTCCCTGGAGCGTAATAGGTGTGTCGCGAATTTTCTGCAGCTTATCGAAGGCGCCATCCAGGCGCAGGAAGACTTCAGGTCCTTGGGTTTCAATGGAACCTGCAGGCGTGAGCACATTTTGATTATTCAGCGCGGCAAAAATGTCCTGAGGCGATACGCCCAAGGTGGCCAGGCGATCATGGGAAAACGAGACAAAGATACGTTCGGGCTGCTCCCCGATAATATTGACCTTCTTCACACCCGGCACATGCAGCAGGCGCTGGCGCAACGACTCGGCATCGCGCACCAACAGGCGCTGTGGCTCGCCTTTGGCTTTCAGGGCAAACAGGGCGAATGTCACGTCCGAGAATTCATCGTTGACCATCGGCCCAATGACACCGGCCGGCAGCTTTATCGCCTCATCATCGAGCTTTTTACGCGCCTGATAGAACTCCTCCTGCACCTGCGACGGCGGCGTGCTATCGAGCAATGACAGCATCGTGAACGCCAGGCCCGGGCGGGTATAGGTTTCCGAGCGGTCGTACCACTTCAGTTCCTGCAGGCGTTTTTCAAGCGGCTCTGCGACCTGATCCTGCATCTCCTGGGCAGTCGCCCCCGGCCACGCGGTGACCACCGTCAACTGCTTGACCGTAAAGGGAGGATCCTCCGCGCGCCCCAACTGGAAGAACGACAGGATGCCCGCAACAGCAATCAGGAAGATCAAAAATACCGTGATCGAGCGCTCGCGTACGGCGAGCGCCGAAAGGTTGAAACGACCCTCGCTCATGGATGAGTCCCCGCAACCTTGACGTCACCCTGTTGAGCCAGCCGCACCTCTTCGCCATCGCGCAGCAGGTGTGCACCCAAGGCTACAACCGGCTCGCCTTCCTTGAGATCGCCTGCGACGCGTGCTGCATCGTCGCTTAAACCCAGGACCTGCACAGGCCGCCAACTCACTTTCGCCGGTGTACCGGCGATGACCCACACCCCCGTCCCCTTGCCGGGGTCATAAACCGCCGCGATGGGTACTTGCAACACCGGCCCCTGCGCCGCGCCTTCGCCAATCCTGAGTGTGACGGTCGAACCAAGTGGCGCATTCGCCAGTGCGCCCTCCAGCACATATCGCGCCTCGAAGGTGCGAGTCATACGGTCCGCCGAGTCCGACAGCAGCCTGAGCCTTGCGGTAACCGCACCGGTGGTGTTGCCATAAAGTGTCGCTTGCGCGGAAGACCCGACTGCCGGGCGCACGGTCTCGGGCAGGTGCACGATAGCCTCGCGCTGCCCTGCTCTCGCGAGCCGAACCACCGGCTGCCCCGGGCTGACGACTTGCCCAGGCTCAGCGAGCGTCTCCACCACGATGCCGTCGGTATCCGCCACCAGCACCGCATAACCCGAAGCATTCCTTGCCACATCAGCCTGCGCTTGCGCGGCGCCCAGTTGTGCCTTGGCGGTATCCGCCGCCGCTTTGATCTGGTCATAGGCCGATGCAGAGACCGCACCTGCAGCGACCAGATCACGGTAACGCGCTTCGTCATCCGCAGTCTGCTTGGCTCGGGCCCTAGCGGCTGTGACCGACTCTTGCTGTGCCCGCGCCTGCAAACCCAAGTCAATCGGGTCGAGTCGCATGAGCGGCTGGCCACGCTTGACGGTCTGGCCGGTGTCAACCAAGCGCTCTAGGATCTTGCCTGACACCCGAAAGCCCAAATCGCCCTGAGTACGGGCAGCGACCACCCCAGTGAAAGAACGCGAGATATCAGAGGAAGCCTGAACCGCTGCCGACCTCACCAGCGGGGCTTGCGTGCGCGGATCTTGAGCGGTGGATGGCTCGCCACACGCCGTCAGGACGAGAGGCAACAAGCAAGCGGCAATAGGGGCAGGTCGAAGCCGGCGCATAGATTCCCTTGATTAAATAATAGGATGGAAATCATATTTTTAGACCTGTGACTATATTTGTCAACGGTCACAATTGCCATGCACCGATCTAAAAGCCTGGCAGTCGCGTTTATAGGTCAAACTGGTCGTTGAGCAATAGTGTCAATTGACAGATAGTGACCATGACGTAACATGGTCACATCCAACATTCGATTCAAGGAATCTCAATGCCCTCCCTTCACCCCCTCGCTCTTTTGGTGAGCGCCAGCCTGATAGCAGGTTGCGCGGTCGGTCCGGACTATCAGCGTCCTGACGCGCCGCTTTCCGGTGCATATATGGGCCAGGCCGCTGTTGAACAACGGCCTGGTGCGCCGCAGGCGAGTCTTGCCGCGTGGTGGGAAGGCTTTGGTGATCCACAGTTGGCCGACTTCGTCTCTAAAGCCCTTGCGCAGAACCTGGACCTGGCACAAGCGGCGGCGCGAGTCACACAAGCGCGCGCAGGACTGGGCGCCGCCAATGCCGCTTTACTGCCCTCGGGAAACATCAGTGGTCAGGCTGCGCGTTCCTATCAGTCAATCGAGACGCCACTGGGCCAGGTGTTGAATTCAACCCCTGGCTTTGATCGATACGGAAGTTCCTACGAGCTCAACCTTGATGCGAGCTGGGAGGTGGATGTGTTTGGCGGCCTGCGACGCGGGCGCGAGGCCGCACTGGCCGAGTACCAGGCCTTCGAGGCTGGCGCTGCCGCCACACGCCTGGCCATCGCTGCGCAGACGGCTGATATCTACATCACGGTACGTGGATTGCAGGCCCGGCTGGACATCGCAAACCGACAAGTCAAAACGCAGGAGCAATTGCTGGAAAAAGTCCAACTGCTCTATGGTAAAGGCCTCGCCGCCAGCTATGAGGTTCGCCAAACGGAAGGCGCGCTGTTGCAAGTCCAGGCGACAGTACCGGCTCTGCAAACTGGCTTGGATGCCGCCATTAACGCACTCGATGTGATCCTCGGCACACCTCCAGGCACGCATCGAACGCAATTGGCAAGTCAGGGCACGATTCCTCTGGCACCACAACTGAACGACACTGGAACACCCGCCGATTTGCTGCGCCGCCGGCCAGATCTGATTGTGGCTGAGCGCCGCCTCGCGGCCTCCAATGCACGCATCGGTGCGGCCGCCGCTGAGTACTACCCGAAGTTTTCACTGAGCGCATTGCTCGGCAGTGCCACGGCCGTATCCGGCGGCAACCTGTTTACCGGCGGTGCCAGCCAGTCGGCAGGCGTCTTGGGCCTGCGCTGGAGGCTCTTCGACTTCGGTCGCATAAACGCACAGATTGACCAGGCAAAGGGGCAGGAAGCCGAAGCACTGGCCGCTTACCGCCAGTCTGTCTTGCGCGCCACTAAGGATGTCGAAAACGCCTTCTCCGCCCTGGTGAATCGGGAAGTTCAAGCCACAACTCTCACCGCAGGCGAGGACGCCCTGACACAGGCCCGCCAATCGTCGTTCACAGCCTATCAAAACGGCACAGTCAGCCTGATCGATGTGCTGCACGCCGACGAGATCCTGCTGCGCTCGTCCGATGCTCGCGCACAAGCTCGAACCGAATCGGCACGGGCGGCGGTCGCCGCCTTCAGAGCGCTCGGCGGTGGCTGGCAAGCGCCTGAGTCCCAGCGTGTGGCGACTCGATAAACTACGGGCCCTGCCGTACGGCAGGGCCGCGTGTGGAACAGCAGCCAATCAGAACCGATAACTGACAGAGGCTCCAAGACCGCTCGCGCTGTTTTTATACTTGGAACTGTATGCGCCCCTGGTCGCAGAGACGTGATTGATCTGAACACTCTCTTCCCACAGATAAGAGTAGGCAACATCAATTGTGAAGTTGTTTGCGGGGGTCCAGCCTGCGCCGACGCTGAACACTTTCCGGTCGCCCGTAGGAATGCGCGGCCCTCGATCGGTGTTATTGGTGGGCGACTGATCGACCGAGAAGCCGGAACGAAGCACCCACTGATCATTTAACTTGTACGCCGCGCCGATCGCGTGAGCCCACGTATCATGCCAGTTCTGTTCTTCGGTGACGGAACCCAGTTGAGCACTCAACAAAGGAGGCAAGCCTTTGGTCTCGCTGGTCAATTCCTTGAAGCGACTCCACCGCGTCCAGGTACTCCCAGCGTATAGGGTCCAGTCATCATCCAGTTGATGAGTCAACGACATGTCCACGGACTCTGGAGTATCCACTTCCAGCGAAGCGTCATAGCTGCGACCACTCACCCCCAGCACGCTAAAGAGACCGTCAGTGACCTTGGTCTTGGCATCCAGGCGGTAGCTGACCTTGGAATGGTAAGTCATCCCCAGACGGGTGCGGTCTGTAGCCTGCACCAAGATACCGACGTTGAAACCCAGAGCCGTGTCATCCCCTGTACTTTTGAGTTTGCCGTCATTGCGGCCGGGGCTCAGCGGATTGGGCACCATCCCGGACAGCTCGCCGCTGATGCGGTTGATGGTAGGACCAAACCCGATCGATACTTTATCGTTAAAGGCATAGCTGACGGTGGGCTGAAACGTAAGGGTCGTGACTTCACTTTTGTTGGCATAGTAACGGCCGGCAAAATCGCTGCCGTAATCGGTCATCAGACCAAACGGCACATAGAACCCCACACCGAATGCCCAATGCTCATCAATAGGCTTCACGTAGTACCCCATCGGTACCGTGGTCACTGGCACCATGTCGCCGTCTTCCTGACCGCCGAATGTACTGCGCGTCTGGCTTATATCCGACTTCGCGAAAAGCATCGCGCCACCCACGCTGACCTGCTCGCTTTTCAAGCGAGCCATACCCGCCGGATTACCGAAGACCGTGCTCGCATCTTCAGCCGAAGAAGAGCGACCGGCAAACCCGGAGCCCATCCCGCTGATGCTTTGTTCGTTGAGCGCAAAACCGCTCGCCAGCACGTTAGAAGAAGCAAGCACGACAGCCAGTCCAAGTGGACGTTTGAGCAAGTTTTTTTTCATTATTGGAACTCTTCATGGTCACCGAAAGAACCCGGCGGTCGCCGCGCAAGTAACAGAGAGGCGCTGAATCATAGCGATGCCGCCAAAGCTGGGGAGTCATGTTTAGTCATGTGACCATTTATGTCAATGGTCACAATCCAGGCAAAAGCGTGTACGCCGCTGCTCGATGCAATGGCTGAAACTGAAAAGGTATTTTTTCGACGTTCACATGAAGGCTGCGCAGCCTGGAATCACGGCATGAGGCTACGCAATATCAGGTTCGAGGTGAGCGTGGGTGCTGTCTCTACGAAGTCAAGATTGTATTGCAGCAGCAACGGGTTGACGAAAGGTCGCAGCGCAAAATGGATGGAATCTACCGTCTCATCCAATGGAGTCTTGCGTTCAAATTCGCCGCTTTCCCGCCCTTCACGCACGATATGCAAAACGAAACGTTTAATCTGTGCGTCGTAATGTTGTGTACTCGGCCAGCTTTCTGACGCCGCAAGAGCGGCAATGTCATAGAGCTTTCGATCGTTAAAGAACAGGCTCGCACCCGTGGAGATCAAGGTCCTGACCAAGCGTCGAAAGCGCTCCGTCGACGAAATATCATCGACACTGATGGCCTGTTCAACCGCCGCAACGATTTCCGCCAGGCAATTTGAGCAGATGGCTTCGCCGATCGCTTGTTTGGAATCGAAGAACTTGTAGATGTAAGCCTTGGAAAATCCAATGGCCTTGGCCAGGTCGGAAACCGTGGTTTTGCTGTAACCGTACTGGCTGAAATGTTCGTTGGCCGCCGCGACAATCTGATCTCGAATGTCATGATCGGCTGGGCCCCGAACGCCGGGCGAGAAAATGGATGGCTGGTTCATGCCTGTAGCTTACGGATCCAAGTCACAGTTGACAACTCGTGACCGATTTCCAGTCAGGTCACAAGTCGGTCAGGCTGGGGATACCTTGCTACCGTATTGACTTGGGTCGGTCGGGATTCGGATCCGCCCTTATGCTGACTTCTCTTCAATGCATCATTCAACGTATCGCTGCCAGGCCAACGCTTATTTCCGGTGATGTCCCAACAAACATATCCGTGTCGCCACAAGCCCAGCCCAGCGCATTGACCGCCTGCTCCGCCACCCTGTCACTCGAACTGCTGGCGATTCTCCGGGGTAATCAGCTGGAACGGCACCCAGATAATCGGCGCCTCCAACCCTTCGCCACGCGCCAGATGAACAGCGGCCTCAACCGCGCCATTGGCCTGCCCCACGGCATCCTGGAACACACTGACTGCCATTTTTCCCTCCGCCATGAGCTTGAGCCCATCCGACGTGCCGTCGATGCCGCCGACCCAGTAATCCTTGGCCTGTTTGCCCGCCTTCTCCAGGCCCATGATCGCGCCGATCGCCATCTCATCGTTGTTGGCGGCGACAATCGAAAAGTCGACGCCTTGCTTCACCCAGTCCATGACCACCGTGGCGGCCTGGCTGCGCTCCCAGTTGGCGACTTTTTTCTGCACGATTTTCATGTCCGGGTACTTGGCGACGACTTTTTCGACGTCCTCCGTGCGCATCAGCGAGGACGCATTGGCGGGGTCGCCGACCAAAATCACCACGTTGCCCTTGTAGCCGGCACGGCGCGCCAACTCTTCCATCTGCAACGTGCCTGACTCCAGTTCGTTGGAACCGACAAACGCCGCACGGGCGGTGAGCTTTTCGGGCGATGGATTACGGTTGACGAACACCAGTGGAATATTCGCTTCGCTCGCCAGGCGCATCATCTGTGGCGTGCTCTTGCCATCGACCACCGCCACGATGATCGCGTCGACTTTGGAGTGGATCAGGTTGCGGAATTGCCGCATCTGCAGTTCAGCATTGTCCTGCCCATTCTCCATAAAGATATCGATATCCATCGCCGCTGACTTTTGCTGCACGCCATTGCGCAGCAACGCCTGGAAATTATCGTCGTACTTGGCCATGGCCACGCCCACCAGCGGTGTGGCCGCCTGGGCCAGGCCCGTCGTTAACAGCGCCGACCCCAGGAAACATTTCAACCATGCGTTCATTTTCTTGCTCCTGAGGATCAAACGCTGAATTGATGAAGCAATTCACGCTGCACTTTGGCCATGCTCGACAGGCGCTGGCTGCTGCTGGCCGATTCTTCGGCACCTTGCGCGGTCTGCTGTGCTGAGTCATTGATCTGGATAACCATGCGACTGGTCTCCGCGACGGTGGCGCTCTGCTGCTCGGTGGCGGCGGCGATCTGAATATTCATGTCGCGAATCGTGCCCACCGCCGCGCTCATCGAGTGCAGCAGTTGCCCCGCACCGGAGGCAAGGGTCACGCATTGGCTCGATTGCGCCTGGCTTTCGTTCATCACCTGGACGACGGAGTGAATCGTTTCCTGCATCCGGCCGATCATGTCCTGGATTTCGCTGGTTGAGGACTGGGTGCGACTCGCCAGGGAGCGCACCTCGTCGGCAACCACGGCAAAACCTCGGCCCTGCTCGCCCGCACGCGCGGCTTCGATGGCGGCATTGAGCGCCAGCAGGTTGGTCTGTTCGGCGATGGTACGGATGGCAACCACGATGCCCTCGATAGTGTGGCCGTACTTCTGCAACTCGTCGGTGACCTCCGTGGCTTTGTTTACTTGCTCCGCCTGACGCCGGATATTGTCGATGGTCTCGGCCACACGCTCCTGCACCTCATCTGTGAGGTCACTGGTGTCATCCACCGCCTTGCGGGTGTCCTGGGCGCGCCGTGCAACCTCTTCCACGGTGCTTTCCATTTCAGTCATGGCCGAGGCCGCCGATTGCAGCCGGTCTTTTTGTTCATCGACCACGCGGGTGGTCTGCTCACTGTTCAGGGCATTGTTGTCTGCCGTGGTCGCCAGGGCATCGGCGGAGCTGATCAACTCGCGGAAGGTTTTGCGCAGGGCAATGGTCAGCTCGTTCAGGTAACCGCCCAGCTCTCCAAACTCATCCTTGCGCGAGACGTCGAAACTGACGCGCATATCACCCGCCGTCAGTTGCTTGAGCACCTCGCGAAACGCGGCCAGCGGCCGGCGCAGGCTGAAAGCCACCCAGAGCCCGATCAGCACAGCGGCGAGCACCGCCAGTACACAAGCGATCAACAACAGGCTGCGGCTGGTGCCGATGGTGGCGTTGGCAGCGTCCCGGGCCTGATTGGCGACCTCAAGGGATTGGCTGCCAAACTCGCCAATCTTGCCAAGGGTCGATTGCAGTGCAGCTTCCACCGTATTGCGTTGCTGCATGACCTGGGCGCCCAGTTTTGCCTCTGCCTGGTAGGCATGGAATACACCGTCGGCTCCGGTCAGGTCCGTGAGCAGACGATTGACCATCACGGCGGCAATCCGTCCACCTCTGGGGTCGACGGCCAATAACGCCTGCAGGCGTGTGCTGATGACCTCGTCCTGCAGGTTCAGCACCCGTTGCAGGTTCTCGATGGCGGGCGTCGCGGCATGGGCGGCCAGTCCGTCATAGGATTTATTGACTTCCAACAGCAGCTTTTCAGCTGCCGCGACCTGTTGGTTGTCGCCGGCACCGCGTGCACGGGCAATCTCGTCACGCAAGAAACCCGTCAACTGCGAACCCTGGCCACTGCTGTAACCTTGCAGCACACGCGTCAGCGCGAGCTGCTGCACATGCTCACGATGCGAGGCCATCAGGGCTTGCGCCTGTTCGGTGTAGGCATTCACTAACTGACGCTGTTGAGCGAGACTGGCCTTCAACTCGTCCCGGTCGACGACATACACCGCGGTGCTTTCGAGTAAACGATTGAACTGGTCAACGCTGTCAGTGAACGGTTGCTTGCCAGCGTCGATCTGTTTGAGATCGTTGCTGATCAGTATGGCCAGCAACGCCTGGTTCGCGCGCAGGATGTGCACGTACAACTCACTGGCGGCCCGACTCAACGGCGCCGATTGGCCCGTAATAATGCCCAGGCGCTCGCTGATGGAATGCGTGCTTTGATAGCTGATCCCGGCCATTGTCAGCAGCAACAGCACAAGCACGGCAAAGCCCCCGATCACCCTTTGTAAAATGGTCATGGCTACCCTCTTTAATTGTTATGGGTGAGGCTGTCTGAAGCATGGGCGTACATCGAGGGAGAAAGCTCGCAACGCTAAATCTTTCATCGGCCGGGCAGCGGGAAACTTGAGGGTAAAGCACAGCACAGAGTCATGTGTCAGCCTTTAACGCAAGGCTGGCGCTCGACAACGCTCAGGACTTCAGGTTTTTAACACTGGCAAATGTCGCCTCGCCCCGTGCCTGATCCAACGCACTCATCGGCATGGGCATCGGCACGCCAAAATACTCGCGGTAGCATTTGGAGAAGTGAGGGGTGGACACAAAGCCACAGAGCACCGCCAGTTCGACGATGGAGATGGGGGTTTGCTTGAGCAACTGACGCGCGCGGATCAGCCGCAACCTGAGGTAGTAGCGCGACGGTGAGCAGTGCAGGTATTTCTGGAACATTCGCTCCAGCTGGCGGCGTGAAAGGTCCACATATGCCGCCAACTGATCCAGGTTGATCGGCTCTTCCAGGTTGGCCTCCATCAACGCGACGATTTCCTGCAGCTTCGGTTGCTGGGTGCCCAGCATGTGCTTGAGGGGCACGCGCTGATGGTCTTGCTGATTGCGCATACGCTCGTACACGAACATGTCGGAGATGGCCGCCGACAGCTCGTGCCCATGCTCACGGCCGATCAGGTGCAGCATCATGTCCATGGGCGCGAGGCGACCGCTATCGGTTTCTGCACCCGCTCGGGTTGCCGCGCCGTGATCACGCCGGCCAGGGAAATCAGCAACGCCAGGCAGATGGTCGACGACACTTCAAGGCGATGTTCGGGGCTCAACAGCATCACCGCCAAGGCCGCGCAAATGAACACGATCACCACCCAGGTCAGCCACGGAAACAACCACATCTTGAACGTCAGTGCGATGTTTCGGCTTTGCAGGATCTTGCGCATGCGCAGTTGCGATACGGCAATCACCAGGTACACCAGCAACGCAATGGCCCCCGAGCTGGCCAGCAGAAACTGGAACAGGCCCGCCGGCATGAAGTAACTGAGCAAGGTCACGCCTGCCCCAAGCACCGTACTGGCGATCACGGCGGCCCTTGGCACACTGGCGGCTGAGGTTTTTTTCATCAGCGTTGGCGCATCTCCACGCTTGCCCAGTGAATACAGCATGCGCGAAGCAATGTAGATCGAGGAGTTCATGCAACTGGCCACGGCGATCAATACCACCACGTCCACCAGCAATTTGGCGTGGGGTATGTTCATCAGCTCCAGCGCGCGCTGATAAGAGCCGACCGATGCCAACAGCGGGTCATTCCAGGGCACCACGGAAATCACCACAAAGATCGACAGCACATAGAACACACCGATGCGCCACATCACCGAACGGGTCGCCCGGGCAATGTTCTGCGCCGGGTTACTGGACTCGGCGGCGGCAATGGTGACGGCTTCAGTGCCGATAAAACTGAACATGATGGTGATAAAGGCGCCGACGACCGCAGACAGCCCGTTGGGCGCGAAACCGCCATGATCTTCCATCAGACGGCTCAAACCGCTGGCTTCGCGCTCGGGAATCCAGCCCATCAACACCGCACCGCCCAGGCCGATAAACCCGATGATCGCGATGACCTTGGCCATGGCAAACCAGAACTCGAACTCGCCGTATTTGGAGACGCTGAACAAATTGGTGATCACCAGCAAAAAGATCGACAACAAGGCAAACAGCCAAGCGTCGATCTGCGGGAACCACTGATTGAGGATATGCCCGGCGGCCAGGGCTTCGATGGGAATCACCAGCACCCAGAACCACCAATACAGCCAGCCAATGGTAAACCCGGCCCAGCGGCCGATGGCTTGGTCGGCGTAGGTCGAGAAGGAGCCGGTGTCCGGATTGGCCACGGCCATTTCCCCCAGCATGCGCATGACCAGCACCACCAGTAGCCCGGAAAACAGATAGGCCAGCATCACCGCCGGGCCCGCTGCCGCAATCGCATGGCCGGAGCCGACAAACAGCCCCGCCCCGATAATCCCGGCAATCGAGAGCATGGTCACATGGCGCGGCTTGAAGCCTTGCGCCAGTTGGCCGTTTGAATCCTTGGAAATCGGGCTATTCATCGTTGTTTTTATTCTCTGTGATCGACATTAAACGTACTGACTGGAGGGTCAGGCGATCATCATTTCTTAATGACGGGTCACAGTACGCGGCATGCCCACCGCAAAAATAGCCTCATTGCGTCATACAATCGCCTGATACCGACAACGACGCAGGGCTGTGGGGGCTGGGCGCCACCCTTCAGTCCTGATTCAGGCCGACACGGTAAAGAACGCCGCGGTCTTCATCCGTCAGCACATACAGGTAGCCATCCGGCCCCTGCCGCACGTCGCGGATGCGCGCCTTCAAACCGCCCAGCAAACGCTCCTCATGGATGACCTTGTCGCCGTCGAACTGCAACCGGATCAGTTCCTGGCTGGCCAGCGCGCCGATGAACACGTTGTGCTGCCACGCCTTGAAGCGGTCGCTGTCATAAAACGCCATGCCACTGATGCCCGGTGACTTCTCCCACACATGGTGAGGCGCCACGGTGCCTTGCGCCGTCTTGCCCTTGGCCTCCGGAATCGGTGTCAGGGAGTAGTTGATGCCGTGGGTTGCCAGGGGCCATCCGTAGTTTTTGCCCCGCTCGATGATGTTGATCTCGTCACCGCCTCGTGGCCCGTGCTCGTTTTCCCAGATCGTGCCGCTCCAGGGATTCAGCGCCAGGCCCTGCGGGTTGCGTTGGCCGTAGGACCAGATCTCGGGCCGTACGCCCGGCTGACCGACGAAGGGGTTGTCATCCGGCACGCGGCCATCGGGGTAGATCCGAACAACCTTGCCCTGCAGCTTGTCCAGATCCTGGGCGGTGGGCCGGTCATTGTTTTCGCCCAGGGTCACGAACAAGTAGCCATTCTGGTCAAAGGCCAGGCGCGAGCCGAAGTGATTGCCGGTGGACAGCTTCGGCTCCTGGCGCAGGATGACTTTGAAATCGCTCAGGCCGCTGAGGTCCGCTGCCAACCGTCCACGGCCCACCACCGTGCCGGCCGTACCACCTTCGCCGCCGCCTTCGGCGTACGACAGGTAGACCGTGCGGTCCTCTTTGAAATCAGGCGAGAGCACCACATCGAGTAAACCGCCCTGCCCCTTGGCCCACACCTCAGGCACCCCGCTCAGAGGTGCCGAGAGCTTGCCATCCGGGCTGACAACCCGCAGATGGCCTGGGCGTTCGGTCACCAGGAAACCTTGCTGGTCCGGCAGAAACGCCACGGCCCAGGGGTGGTCCAGGCCTTTGGCGACCGCCGTGACGCTGAGGCTGCCTTGCTCACTGGGGAATTGCTGCGAATCGGCGGCGCAAACCGAGGTCAGGGTCGTCGCGCACATAACGGCTAACAGGGTTTTGCGTATAAACATAAGACAAGTCCTTACCGGCGATTGCCGTTGGCATCAAATGTGGGGGCTTTGGTCTCGGTGGCCGGGCGACTGGGCGCGGCCTCGCGTTGGGGATAGCGGTTGCCGATGCCGCCGTTTTCCAGGGTCGGCGTGCGCGGGGTCGGCACGGTCTGGGTGCCGCGAATCGCCGGCGCATTGGGCTGGGTGCCCTGCATGCTGTTGGGGTTGGCCCGGTGGATGGGGCCGTTGTTAGTGCTGTTGCTGCCAGGCAAGTTCTGCGCCTGGGCGGTGGCTGCAAGTGCCAGGCCCAACGCCAGCGCTACAAGTTGATGCACTCGGGTGATCATGACAAAGCCTCTCTGGGGCGAGGAGTACCTGCGTTCGATACCACGCTACGCCTGGGGTTCGGCTTTGGTAACTAAATACTTCCTCATCAGGTGTAACACGATCTGTCCGCGCATCTGTCCGGGGAAACTTTTTCCAGCGCCTGCGAGTCACCCGAATACAGTCTCTGATCAAGGAATCGCTCATATGCCACGGGCCATCTGGAAAGGCGCCATCAGCTTCGGTTTGGTTCATATCCCGGTGTCACTGGTCTCGGCCACGTCCGCCCAGGGCGTGGATTTCGACTGGTTGGACAAACGCAGCATGGACCCGGTGGGCTACAAGCGCATCAACAAGACCACTGGCAAGGAAGTCACCAAAGAGCACATCGTCAAGGGCGTAGCGTTCGAGAAGGGTCGCTATGTGGTGCTCAGCGAAGAAGAGATTCGCGCGGCCCACCCCAAATCCACCCAGACCATCGACATCATCGCCTTTGTCGCCAGCGACCAGATCCCCTTGCAGAACATCGACACGCCTTACTTCCTCGCGCCGGACAAACGCGGTGGCAAGGTCTACGCATTGCTACGGGAAACCCTCAAGAAAACCCGCAAGGTCGCCCTGGCCAATGTGGTGCTGCACACCAAGCAGCACCTCGCGGCGCTGATGCCGCTGGACTCGGCTCTGGTGCTGGTGATGCTGCGCTGGCCCGCCGAGGTGCGCAGCCTGGATGAACTGGAACTGGGCAGCGACGTGACCAAGCCGTCCCTGGCCAAGGGTGAGCTGGACATGGCCAAGCGGCTGGTGGAAGACATGAGCGCCGACTGGCAGCCGGAGGACTACCGCGACAGCTTTCAGGAAAAAATCATGGCGCTGGTGGCGAAGAAGGCCAAGGCCGGCAAGATCGAAGACGTGGAATCCCAGGAAGGCAGCGAAGAGCGCAAGTCGGCCGACGTGATCGACCTGACCGAACTGCTCAAGCGCAGCCTGGCCGGTAAGCCGGCGGCGAAGAAAACCACCAAGAAAAAGGCCTCTTGAGCCCGCCAGCACGCGGAGAACCCCATGACAAAGCCCCTGAATGAATACAACCGCAAGCGTGATTTCAAGATCACCGCAGAACCTTCGGGCAAAGCGCCCACCGGCAAGCGCAAGGTGTCGGCGCTGTCATTTGTGATCCAGAAGCACGACGCGCGCAACCTGCACTATGACTTTCGCCTGGAACTCGACGGCGTGCTCAAAAGCTGGGCCGTGCCCAAGGGCCCCAGCCTCGACCCCAGCCAGAAACGTCTGGCAGTGCACGTCGAAGACCACCCACTGGGCTACGGCAGTTTCGAAGGCAGCATCCCGGCCGGTCAATATGGTGCTGGCGATGTGATTGTCTGGGACCGTGGAGTCTGGCAACCCCATGACGACCCACACAAGGCCTACGCCGCCGGCAAACTCAAGTTCACGCTGGTGGGCGAAAAACTCTCGGGAGATTGGGCACTGGTGCGCACCCGCTTGAAAGGCAGCGGGGACAAGGAACAATGGCTGCTGATCAAAGAGAACGACCAACAGGCCCGCCCCGCTGCCGACTACGACATCGTGCAGGCCGAGCCGGGAAGCGTGCTCAGCGATGCCTCCATCGCGCCCCCCAAGGCCAATGCGAAAACCAAGCAAAAAAAAGCCACTGCTGTGCCTGAGCAATTCACCCCGCAATTGGCAACCCTGGTAGACCGCGCACCCGACGGCGACTGGCAGTACGAAATCAAGTTTGACGGCTACCGCATGCTGGCGCGTATCCGCGACGGCGAGGTCCGGCTGTTTACCCGCAACGGCCATGACTGGACCGAGCGCCTGCCCCGCCAGGTCAAGGCCCTTCACGCTCTCAAGCTCACGGACAGTTGGCTGGATGGCGAAGTGGTCAGCCTCAACCCTGAAGGGTTACCGGACTTCCAGGCCCTGCAAAATGCCTTTGACAGCGGCCGCAGCCTGGACCTTGTCTATTACTTGTTCGATGCGCCGTTTCTGGAGGGCCGCGATCAGCGCCAGGCGCCCGTGGAAGATCGCCGGGCCGAACTCAAGGCCGCGCTGGCCGGTAGCAAAAGTAAACTGCTGCGGTTTTCCGAAGCCTTCACTGCCCATCATCAGGACATCTTGCAGAGTGCCTGCAACCTGGCCCTGGAAGGCGTGATCGGCAAACGCATGGGCAGCCCCTACACGTCCACGCGCAGTGCCGACTGGATCAAGCTCAAATGCCGGTTGCGACAGGAATTCGTGATTGTCGGGCATACCCGCCCCCAGGGTTCGCGCAGCGGTTTTGGCGCCTTGTTGCTGGCGGTGAATGACGACAGCGGGCTGAGGTACGCCGGGCGCGTGGGCACCGGTTTTGATCAGGCCTCGCTCGACACTATCTACGCGCAGCTCAAGGCGCGGGCCCGCACAACCTCCCCGTTGCACAACGCCTTGACCAGTGCCCAGGCGCGAGGCGTGCAGTGGGTGGAGCCGACGCTGGTCGGCGAAGTGCAGTTTGCCGAGTGGACCCGTGAAGGTGTGGTGCGCCATGCCGCCTTTATGGGCATGCGCAGCGATAAGCCGGCCGCGCAGATCGTGCACGAGCAGCCGCAGGAGTCCAAATCCTTGAAAGCCCCCAAAGCCAGCAGCGTATTGAAGATCACCCATCCTGAGCGGGTGATCGACCCACACAGCGGCACGCAAAAGCAGGAGTTGGCGCAGTTCTATGAAGGTATCAGCGAATGGATCCTGCCCTTCCTGCGCCTTCGCCCGGTGTCCTTGCTGAGGGCTCCGGAAGGCATCGAGGGTGAGCAGTTCTTCCAGAAACACTCAGAGCGCCTGGCGATTCCCCATATCAAGCAACTGGACGCCGCGCTGGACCCCGGCCATGCGCGGCTGATGGAGATCGACAGCACCCAGGCCCTGGTCGGCGCCGTGCAAATGGGTAGCGTCGAATTCCATACCTGGGGCGCCACCTCGGACAAGATCGAGACCCCTGACCTGTTTGTACTCGACCTCGACCCGGACCCGGCGCTGCCCTGGAAAAGCATGCTGGAAGCGGCGCAACTGACCTTGTCGGTACTGGACGATCTGGGCCTTGAAGCATTCGTCAAAACCAGCGGCGGCAAAGGTCTGCACCTGATAGTGCCGCTGGCGCGTCGGGACGGTTGGGAAACGGTAAAAGCGTTCGCCAAGGCCATCGCCCAATTCATGACCCAGCAATTGCCCGAGCGCTTTACCGCCACGTCCGGGCCGAAAAACCGTGTCGGCAAGATCTTTATCGACTACCTGCGCAACGCACGGGGCGCGAGCACCGTTGCGGCGTATTCGGTACGGGCACGCCCAGGGCTGCCGGTGTCGGTGCCGGTCAGTCGCAAGGAATTGCCGCAATTGCGCGGCGCGCAGCAGTGGACGGTGGCTAATCTGCACCAACGCTTGCAGGGGCTGAAGGAAGACCCGTGGGCGGGTTATGCCCATCGGCAGAAGATCAGCAAGAAAATGTGGCACAAATTGGGCGCCCAGCCACCGCAGTGAAGGCGCCCGGAGCGAGCTTTAGATAAGCACGAAGATCAGCGCCAAGGCCGCGAACATTGCCCATTTTTCCAGGTAATAACGCGTGCGGTTGCGTTTTTTTAGCGCTTTGCCGCGCAGGCGGATCTTGTACAGCTGCGTAAACGCGCGGTTAAGCCCGCCGGTCTTGTCGCCCGAGTCGTTGGGCGAACCCGCCGCCGCCATCACCGTGCGGCTGAACCAGCGATTGAACGCCGCCGCCCAGCGGTACTTCATCGGGCGCTCGACATCGCAGAACAGGATGAGGCGGTTCTGCTGCGTAACGTTTTCGGCGTAGTGGATAAAGGTCTCGTCGAACATCACCGGCTCACCGTCGCGCCAGTAATAGTTTTCCCCGTCCACGTTGATGTAGCAGCCCGGATCGTTCGGCGTATCCAGGCCCAGGTGATAACGGTAGGACCCGGCGTAGGGATCGCGATGGCGCACCAGTTTGGAGCCCGGCGGCAGCTCGGCGAACATCGCGGCCTTGATCGAACCGATGCTCTGCACCAACTCGGTGGTACGCGGGCACAGTTTCATTGCCGACGGGTGACTGTCGCCATACCACTTGAGGTAGAACCGCTTCCAGCCCGACTTGAAAAACGAGTTGAAGCCGACGTCATCGTACTGGTCGGAACGCTTGATCGCCCCTGCTCGCATCAGGTTCTGGCCCTCTTCACGAATCTCCTCCCAATGCGCTTGCAGCGGGCTCAGGTCGGGGAAATCGCTGGTCGAAAGATACGGTCGGCCGGGCAGTTTGGAGCACAGATACAGAAAACAGTTGATGGGTGCCAGGAAGGTCGAATGATCACTCAGTTGGCGACCCAGTTTGTGTCGAACCCGGCCACGCAGGTGTACATACGCAATGGAGGCGACATAGAGGACAACAATGATCAGTTTCAAGGGATTTCGTCACACGTCAGTAGAGAATAGGCTGCTCCTGCGTGCCCACTACGGCCGAGGATGGATAGCAGCAACTGAAATCACAATTCACAGACAGGCACCAGGAGCGGCTTGATGACAAGCAGTTCCATGGCCACTGACAGTTATTTAGCCATATTCTGTAACTAAAAGTTAACCAAGAATTGTGAAAAGCTGTCTAAAGACAGTAGGACTGTTCCTACATGCGCTTCGCATAAGACAGGAAAAAAACCCAGCATCCTCCATGCCAGCCGGCAATTAACCCTTCAGCAAAAAGGAATTTGTATGTCAGCCATTTCAGACCCAGATGTTCAAGCGCTCCAAGGAGCCTGGGAACAAACCTCGCTGGAGGACAATGGCGTACTCAACCCCCCCGATGCGCACAGTGCTCCGGGGGCAATTACCCTAATCACCGGCGACCGTTTCGAAGTAAAGACCCTCTGTGGTGAGGTGTTGCTGGAGGGCCAGTTTTTCCTCGACGGCACTACCGTCCCCAAAAGCATCACCTGGGTGGACTCCATCGGAGAAGACGCCGGCAAACACCTGCCGGCCAGCTACCGCCTCGAAGGCGATACATTTGTGTTCATCGCGGCGGATGAAGGCATGCCCAGGCCAGTCTCATTCAAGACGGGTGCAGGCCAGACCATGCGCAGCTTCATACGGCGCGCCTGAACCGTAGGCCATCCGAAATTGCGACAGCGTTTTCACCACGCCTTCACTTTCAACGCAATAAGGTGAGGCCTACCTACTCCAGTGAATCCCTTGGCCCGCCTGTCTTCGCGGGCTTTTTTTTGCCTGGAAACCACCGGGTCAGGCTGGCCGTTTGGTGGCGGTCAGGGTAAAGCACAGCGGCAATTGCGCCGGCTGGTGCTCGTACTGGTCGTAGAGTTCTTCGCGATTGGAGTGTGCATATTCCTGCAAGTGACTGATCTGCAAGTCGGCGCCAATCGCGGCGTTCACCAGGTCGCCCAAGGTGTGCACGTACCAGTACGACGTCGGCCCGGCTACCGCGCCCTGGCCTTCATAGACAATCGACTCTTGCAGCACAAAGGGCTCGCGCTGAAAGTACGAGCTGGCCGGCAACAACGGGTTTTGCGCCCTGGGGTCGAACACTTCGAGAAACGGATGGGTTTCATACATCACCAGCGTCCCGCCGGGCTTCAGCGTGCTGGCGGCATGGCGCATGAACAGCGCCACATCCGGCATCCAGCCGAGCACGCCGATGGTGACCAGCGCGATGTCGAAGCGCTCATGCAAACGCTGCGGCAAGTGGTGGATATCGCTTTCGATAAATTCAGGCGCATGGGGCGACACCTCGGCAAGCTCACGCGCCTGCTGGAGAAACGCCGCGGATTGGTCCACCCCCACTACCGAGCGTGCGTTCAGGGCGAACAGCGACAAGCTTTCACGACCGTTGTTGCAGCACAGTTGCACCACGTCCTTGCCGGCGACACCGATGTCTTGCAGCACCCCGGTAATGGTGGGGTCCAGGCAGGAAAAACCCGCATTGCCGACACGCTTGAGCATCGCGTGCCAGGTGTCGGTGGTTTTATGCAGGCTGGCAGATTGATCCCAAGCGTCCTTGTTACAGGCAATTGCCTGTTGAGCTGAGGGCATGTCCATTGCGTCTCCAGATAAGTCATACGGCGGGGCAAAAAAAATACGGCAGATGCCCGCAGATTAAAACCCCGGGCAACCGGCGAAACTTAACGCACGCCCCGCAGGTCACTAACGCAGTGCGTGTTCAGCCCTTGAACACCGCCTCAGCGAAGCCTTCATCGTGGCCAACCACTCCGACCTGCGTAATGCCCTGTCTTTGGACAGCCTGAACTTCTTCCTGGCGGATGTGCGGGACGGCCTCGGCCCGTACCTGGCTATCTACCTGCTGGCCGTGCACAAGTGGGACCCGGCCAGCATCGGCGTGGTCATGACCCTGGCAGGTATCGCCGCGCTGCTGACCCAGGGCCCGGCCGGTGCACTGATTGACCGCACACGCAGCAAGCGCGCCGTGGTTGCCCTCGCCGCCATCCTGGTGACTGCCAGTTGCCTGGTGCTGCCCTTCGTCAGCGCGTTCAGCCTGGTGGCCTTGACCCAGGCCGCCAGCGCCGTCGCTGCGTCCGTGTTTGCCCCGGCAATCTCCGCGATTTCGCTGGGGATCACCGGCCCGCGCGCCTTTACCCGCCGCACCGGGCGCAATGAAACCTTCAACCACGCCGGCAACGCCGTGGCCGCACTGCTGGCCGGTGGCTTGGCTTACCTGTATGGACCGGTCGTGGTGTTCTACCTGATGGCGTTTATGGCGGTGGCCAGTATCGTCGCGGTCAGTTGCGTGTCCGCCAAGGCCATCGACCACGAGGTCGCCCGCGGTTTCGATCCGGCCCATGCCACCGACCACGAACATCCCTCGGGCGTGAAAGTATTGCTGGCCAACCGCCCGCTGCTGCTGTTCGCCATTTGCTGCGCCCTCTTCCACCTGGCCAACGCCGCCATGTTGCCGCTGGTCAGCCAGAAGCTGTCCCAAATCAACCTGCAGATGGCCACCCCGCTGACTTCAGCCTGCATCGTCGCCGCACAACTGGTGATGGTGCCGATTGCCTGGCTGGTAGGCGTCAAGGCTGACGTGTGGGGGCGCAAGCCGCTGCTGATGTTCGGCTTCATGATTCTGCCGCTGCGTGGCGTGCTCTACACCCTGTCCAGCGACCCCTATTGGCTGGTGGCCGTGCAAATGCTCGACGGCATCGGCGCGGGGATCTTCGGCGCGCTGTTCCCGGTGATCGTCAAAGACCTGACCCAAGGCACCGGCCGTTTCAACGTGAGCCTGGGCGCGCTGTCCACGGTGTTTGGCTTGGGCGCGGCATTGAGCAACAGCCTGGCGGGGTTCGTGGTGCAACAGGCGGGTTACAACGCGGCCTTCCTGACCCTGGCCGGCGTTGCGGGTGTCGCGTTGGCGCTGTTGTGGGTGGCGATGCCGGAGACGTTGGCGAAGCCGCACTTTGCGACTCATGCATCGGCTGCATGATGGATACATAAAACCCGGCGCCTGGCCGGGTTCCTTGCTCTACACATGTTCAGTTGTCGGGATGCTCGCTGGCGACCGAATCGGCAGCATCGACATCGGACATGTCCTCATCCAGCGGTGCATCATCGTCCGGCGGTAGCGGGATATGGTCCTCATCATTTCTCGGGTCGTGCCCTGTCTCATTATCTGTGCCGCGCGTTACGGCCTGCTGTGAAAGATTGCCTGGGGCGTTCTCATTGATGTCCATGCTGGCTCTCCGTTCTTAGGCTCGGGGTATCCGCGCTTAATGATGTGAGGCGGCAGGCCGGTGCAAGTGCCGGGCATTAGACGAATGGCGAAAAATACCGCCAGGCATCCGACCTGCACGAGGAGTGGAGCCCGACTTTACAAGGCTCTGAACAGCCGTCGTTCTCTGCCATACAACTGTCGCCTCACATATGCGACAATGCGCGCCAAATTCCAACACACATCCCCATTTTTTGCTCAGCGACCGGGTTTCGCGCCTTGATGTCGCTGTTGATGCATGCCTGACGGCGCCTGCTGCCACGCTCGCAACCCATTGATAGGTAAAGTAATTGATCTCCACAGCTAACATCACCATGCAGTTCGGCGCCAAGCCGCTCTTTGAGAACGTCTCGGTCAAGTTCGGCGCCGGCAACCGGTATGGTTTGATCGGTGCCAACGGTTGCGGCAAGTCGACCTTCATGAAAATCCTCGGCGGCGATCTCGACCCGTCGGGCGGCCAGGTCATGCTGGAGCCGAATGTACGCCTGGGTAAACTGCGCCAGGACCAGTTCGCCTACGAAGAATTCACCGTGCTCGACACCGTGATCATGGGCCACGAGGAGCTGTGGAAGGTCAAGGCCGAGCGCGACCGTATCTACTCGCTGCCGGAAATGAGCGAAGACGATGGCATGGCCGTGGCCGAGCTGGAAACCGAGTTCGCCGAGATGGACGGCTACACCGCCGAGTCCCGTGCCGGCGAGCTGCTGCTGGGCCTGGGCATTCCCCTGGAACAGCACTTCGGCCCGATGAGCGAAGTGTCCCCAGGCTGGAAGCTGCGCGTTTTGCTGGCCCAGGCGTTGTTCTCCGATCCTGAAGTGCTGTTGCTCGACGAACCGACCAACCACTTGGACATCAACACCATCCGCTGGCTGGAAAACATCCTGACCCAGCGTAACAGCCTGATGATCATCATCTCTCACGACCGTCACTTCCTGAACAGCGTGTGCACCCACATGGCTGACCTGGACTACGGCGAGCTGCGCCTGTTCCCGGGCAACTACGACGAGTACATGACCGTGGCGACCCAGTCCCGCGAGCAGCTGCTGTCGGACAACGCCAAGAAGAAGGCGCAGATCTCCGAGCTGCAATCCTTCGTCAGCCGCTTCTCGGCCAACGCCTCGAAAGCCAAGCAGGCGACTTCCCGTGCCAAGGCGATCGACAAGATCCAGCTGGCCGAGGTCAAGCCTTCGAGCCGTGTGAGCCCGTTCATCCGTTTCGATCAGAACAAGAAACTGCACCGCCAGGCTGTCATGGTCGAAAAAATGGCCAAGGGTTTCGACGGCAAGCCGCTGTTCAAGGACTTCAGCTTCCAGGTTGAAGCCGGCGAGCGCGTGGCGATCATCGGCCCGAACGGTATCGGCAAGACCACCCTGTTGCGCACCCTGGTCAACGAGTTGACCCCGGACGCAGGCAGCATCAAGTGGACCGACGCGGCAGAACTGGGCTACTACGCCCAGGATCACGCGCACGACTTCGAAGACGACGTGACGCTGTTCGACTGGATGGGCCAGTGGACTCAGGGCGAGCAGATGATTCGCGGAACGCTGGGCCGCATGCTGTTCTCCAACGACGAGATCCTCAAGTCGGTCAAGGTCATCTCCGGTGGTGAGCAAGGTCGCATGCTGTTCGGCAAGCTGATCCTGCAAAAGCCGAACGTGCTGATCATGGACGAACCGACCAACCACTTGGACATGGAATCCATCGAGGCGCTGAACCTGGCGCTGGAAAACTACCCGGGCACGCTGATCTTTGTCAGCCACGACCGCGAGTTCGTATCGTCCCTGGCTACCCGCATCATCGAGTTGAGCGCCGACGGCGTGATCGACTTCAGCGGCACCTATGATGACTACCTGCGCAGCCAAGGCGTGGTGTTTTAAGAGCGGTGACTAGCGTTTAGCTGCAAGCGGCGAGTAAAAGCCCCATCCACTGTGATGGGGCTTTTTGCATCTGGTGGAATATGGGAATTAATAGATAGGCTGCTTCCTTTTCCCCCACTCCCTTGCCATGATGCCCTCACCGCCCGCCCGCGAACGAGTGCCCATGTCAACCGCCGCCCCCTCCTCTCTGTCGATCACTTTGCAGATCGTCTCCATCGTCTTCTACACCTTTATCGCCTTTATCTGCATCGGCCTGCCGATTGCGGTCATCCCCGGCTACGTGCACGAACAATTGGGTTTCAGCGCCGTGGTGGCTGGGATCACCATCGGTTCGCAGTATCTGGCGACCCTGCTCAGCCGCCCCATGGCTGGGCGGATGTCAGACAACGTCGGCACCAAACGTGCGATTGTGCTGGGGCTGGCGGGTATTTTGGTCAGCGGTGTACTGACATTTTTCGCGACGCTGCTGGAAAGTACGCACAGCTTGAGCCTGGGCATTCTGATCGTCGCAAGGCTGTTGCTGGGCGTGGCCCAAGGCCTGATCGGCGTGGGTACCATCAGTTGGTGCATGGGCCAGGTTGGCGCAGAGCACACGGCGCGGTCGATTTCATGGAACGGCATTGCGTCCTACGGCGCCATCGCCATCGGTGCACCGCTGGGCGTGGTGATGGTGGCCGAGTATGGCTACAACAGCCTCGGGATTGCCCTGACCGTGCTCGCGGCACTTGGTCTGATGCTGATCCGCAACAAGCCCTCGGTGCCGGTGGTGCGCGGCGAACGCCTGCCATTCTGGGCAGTGTTTGGGCGTATCGCGCCATTTGGGGCCAGTTTGTGCCTGTCTTCGATTGGCTACGGCACGCTGACCACCTTTATTACCCTCTACTACCTCAATCGTGGCTGGGAAGGCGCGGCGTACTGCCTCTCGGTGTTTGGCGTGTGCTTTATCCTGTCGCGCCTGGTGTTTATCTCGGCGATCAGCCGCTTTGGCGGGTTCAACGCCGCCATCGCGTGCATGGTTATCGAAACCCTCGGCCTCACCTTATTGTGGCTGGCGCCGTCCACCGGCGTCGCATTGATCGGCGCTGGACTGACGGGTTTTGGTCTGTCGCTGGTGTATCCGGCGTTGGGTGTAGAAGCCATCAAACAAGTGCCCAATAGCAGCCGTGGCGCGGGCTTGAGTGCGTATGCGGTGTTCTTTGACCTGGCGCTGGCGATTGCCGGGCCGTTGATGGGCTTTGTGGCGCTGAACTTGGGATATGGCTGGATTTTCTTCTGCGCGGCGCTGCTTTCGGTCACGGCACTGGGCGTGACCTTGCTGCTGAAGCGCAAGGCTTACTGATCGGCGGTCTGTAAGCCAGCGCGAGAAGGCTCACTGAGGGCGTGAGCGAAAAAGCGCCCGGCCTCTGAGATCAAGTCGCGGTGGATGCCTTCGCGGTCAACACCGTCCGCGTCGGTGCAGATGGCCGGCATGGCGGCCAGTTGATCGCTGTCGCACGGCGCCATGAACACGAAGTGCCCTGCGCCGGCCAGCAGCTTGAAATTCGGCGGCTCAGGCAATTTGCGCGCGAGGGCTTCGGCGTTCTTGTCCACGGCCACCAGCTTGTCACCGTCGCCGCTGTAGAGCAGCACCGGCACATGCACATCGGCCAAGGTGTGACGGCCAAACATCAGGCTCAATGGCGCCATCAGCATCAACGCATGGATACGCGGGTCGGATTGCGGCTGCAAGTCGTCACGGTCCACCACCAACTCGCCTTTGGTAGTGCAGGCGTCGCGGTCTTCCGGGCGTTCCTGGCAATAGCGGCGCAGGCGGTCGAAATCAGGCTTGGCGCCGGCGAGGATCAACGCGGTTTCACCCCCGGCGGAGTAGCCGATCACGCCCACCTGGTCAATATCCACAAACGGCGACAGCATCGGGTCCGCCAGGGTAGCGGTGATCGCTTCGGAAATCTGGATCGGCCGCCCATACAGATTGCTCAGCGTGCCCAGACGGCTGTGGTCCTTGTAGTTGTCGCCGGGATGCAGCACCGCCACCACCACAAAGCCTTTACGCGCCAGGGACGTGGCCAGGTCATGCAGGGCCAGCGGCGTGCCGGTGTTGCCATGGGACAGCATCAGCATCGGGAAACGGCCAATGGCAATCCTGGAATCTTCGGTGGCGGCGACGTGATAGGCGCCCAACTGCGTAGTGTGCTCCAGACCGGTAGATGGGTAGAACGCCACGGCTTTCATGGGCTGCAGGTCGAGCGGATCAAGAAACGTCATGCGATGAAAGCCGACACTCCAATGGGGGTGCGGCGCGGGCGCGGCATGCACTGAAATCAGGCTGCCGAGCAGGGAAAGAACCAGAACAGCACAAAGACGCATCATGGGGATGTCCACCTTTGCTGCGTGAGAACCGACATGTCGAAT
The DNA here is from genome assembly GCF_056688935.1 of Pseudomonas arvensis. Taxonomy (NCBI): domain Bacteria; kingdom Pseudomonadati; phylum Pseudomonadota; class Gammaproteobacteria; order Pseudomonadales; family Pseudomonadaceae; genus Pseudomonas; species Pseudomonas arvensis. The sequence continues at coordinate 3,081,225 of NZ_CP162038.1, forward strand.
GAAAAGTCCAGGGTATTGAACCCATGCTTGCACAACCTGGGCCACATCAAAGGAGACAGCGGGTAAACGAAAAAACTCCGTAGTCCGGTCGCGTTCAGGCGAACAGAATACAGAGTTTAGGCGCTCGGTTTCAGATTGAAACCGAGAGAAGGCTTTATTTACACAAGCCTTACGCGGCAGCGAACAATTGCTCTTGGATCAGTACGTTAGCGTCACTCAGGGACTTGCTGCGAACTTCATCACCGTAAGCCAGGCCTTCGGCCCGCACGATTTCGATGTTGGTGATGCCGAGGAAGCCGAACAGCAGTTTCAGATAGCCTTCATGGGCCGCGCCCGAGGCTTGACCGGCATGCAAGCCGCCAGCGGTGGATACGATGATCACTTTCTTGTTACCGCACAGGCCTTCCGGACCCGCTTCGGTGTAACGAAATGTCTGGCCAGCGACCGCGATACGGTCGATCCAGGCTTTCAGTTGGGTCGGGATGGTGAAGTTGTACATCGGCGCACCGACCACAATGGCGTCAGCAGCGAGGAATTCAGCCAGGGACGAAGCGCTCAGTTCAGCTTCGTGCTTTTGCGCAGCGTCACGCAGATCAGCGGCGGTGCCCAACGCGCCCAGGGTGGCGCCGGAGAAGTGGTTGATCGCGTCGCTGGCCAGGTCACGGTAAGTCACTTCCACACTCGGCTCAGCCGCTTGCCAGGCCTTCACTACGCCGGCGCTGAGCTGACGGGAAGCGGAGTTGTCGCCGAGGATGCTGGAATCGATATGCAACAGTTTCATGATGGATCTCCGAGGTGGGATCGACTAGGGCGATCAGATGGTGGTGATGCTACGCATGAAACCAATACTCGATAAGCCGCCTGCAATGCGATAGTTTGTCCCACTGACAGGACAATAGGCGCGCCATGCAAGACCTCAACGATCTCTACTATTTTGCCAAAGTCGTCGAAGCCGGCGGTTTCGCTGCCGCTGGTCGGCTGCTGGGCATTCCCAAATCACGCTTGTCGAGGCGGATTGCCGAGCTGGAGGAACGCCTGGGCGCGCGCCTGCTGCAACGCACCACGCGCCAGCTGACCCTCACCGCCGTCGGCGAGCGCTACCTGCGCCACTGCCAGGCAATGCTGCTGGAAGCCGAGATGGCCGATGAGGCCGTGGCCAGCATGTCCAGCGAACCCCGTGGCCGGTTGCGGGTGACGTGCCCGGTGGGGTTGGCAAACAACATCATGCCGGATGTAGTCGCTGGATTTCTCGCAGCGCACCCTCAGGTTCAGCTGGAAATGACCCTGGTCAACCGCCGCGTCGATCTGGTGGCCGAAGGCATCGACGTCGCGCTGCGCGTGCGCGAGCTGGGCGATGAAGACCCGTTGCTCGTCACCAAACGCCTGCGCCCGGCCCAGACCGCTCTGGTTGCCAGCCCGAACTTCTTGCACGGCCGCCAGATCAACACCCTCGATGACCTCAAGCAGTTGCCGATACTCGGCGCGCTGGAGGCGGACCGCATGGTGCACCAACGTATTCTCGATCCCCAGGGCACGCCCCATGACCTGATCATGGAGGCGCGCCTGGGCGTTGATGACTTCAACGTGCGCAAGGCCAGCGCCATCATGGGCCTGGGCTTCACCGTGCTGCCGATGATGTATTGCGAGGAAGAATTGGCCAACGGCCAGTTGGTGCAGCTGCTGCCGGAATGGTCACTGCCGGGCGGCTGGTTACAGGCCGTGTACCCGCACCGGCGCGGCGTGCTGCCGGCCATTCGTGCCTGGATCGATTACCTGGAAGAAGGCTTTAAAAGCTGCGGAGACCGTCTGCTATGAAAATGACCGAAGCACAAGTCGCCACCTTCTGCCTGAGCCTGCCGGGTGCGCGGGAAGACTATAAATGGGGCGGTGTGCGGGTGTTCTCGATTGCCGGCAACAAGATGTTCGCCCTGCAAAACCTGCGCGGTGATTCGCTGGCGTTCAAGGTCGACAAGGAGCTGTTCCTGGGCCACGTCGACCGTCCCGGCATCCACCCGGCGCCGTATCTGGCGCGTGCGCAGTGGATCATCATGAACACACCCTACCCGCTGGGCGCCGAGGAACTGCGTGGCTTGTTGCAGCGTTCCCACCAATTGGTGGTGAGCAAATTGCCCAAGCGCACGCAGATCGGCTTGTTGCTAGAGGACTGACAGTAACGTGCCGCCGAGGAACAGCTGGTCCAACCAGAACACCTGGTGCAGCAGCACAATCGCCCAGAACAGCACTTGGAAAGACACCTTGCGTGTCTTGTGCCGGAACACCTGCTGGGCAATCAACGCCCCCGGCCAACCGCCCGCCAGCTCCACGGCGTGGAGGATGTTTTCCGGGGTGCGCCAGCTGTCGGTCTGCGCTTTGCGTTTGTCACTCCAGTACAGGAAAAACGCGATCACGCTGACCACGCCATAGGCCGCCAGCGGGACCACGGTTTCACCGCGTTGCCACACCAGCACCGACCCCAACAGCGGCGCCGCGCACAAGAGCACAAAGAGCGCCGCCTTCAAGCGTGGGTGCTGGATGCTCATGCCTTGGCCGCCGCCCAGTCGATCCAACCGAACTGCCAGGTCGCCAGGATCAGCAGGCCAAAACCGATGCGGTACCAGGCAAACGCCGCGTAGCTATGGCTGGCGATGAACTTGAGCAGGCCCTTGACCGCGATCATCGCGAAAATAAACGAGGTGATAAACCCGATGGCAAACACCGGCAGGTCCGCCGGCTGGAACAGGTCGCGGTACTTGTAGCCCGAGTACAGCGCCGCGCCGACCATGGTCGGCATGGCCAGGAAAAACGAGAACTCGGTGGCCGTCTTGCGTGACAGGCCGAACAGCAGGCCGCCGATGATGGTGGCGCCGGAGCGCGAGGTACCGGGGATCATGGCCAGGCACTGGGCAAAGCCGACCTTGAGGGCATCTTTCCAGGTGATGTCATCGACCGTTTCAGCATGCACGGTATGTTCGCGCCGCTCAGCCCACAACATGATCACGCCACCCACCACCAAGGCGGAAGCCACCGTGATCGGGTTGAACAGGTAATGCTTGATCGCGTTCGCGAAAATCACCCCCAGCACCACGGCCGGTAGCACGGCGATGATCAGGTTCACGGTGAAACGCTGGGCATTGCGCTGAGTCGGCAAACCGACGACCACGTCCAGGATCTTGCGGCGAAACTCCCAGACGACGGCCAGAATGGCACCCAACTGGATAATGATATTGAATGCTTCGAAGCGCTCACCACCGAAGCCAATCAAGTCGGCGACGATGATCTGGTGGCCGGTACTGGAGATCGGCAGAAACTCTGTAAGCCCCTCCACTACACCAAGAATCAATGCCTGAATGGCGGTCCAAAAATCCATGCTTCCCCCAAAGGTCATGCGCCGTGGCATGCCTTACTAGTCTTTTTTAATGGTTCACTGACGACGCGCGCGCTGAAGGCCCAATGTTGATGATGGTCAACACCGGCCCGCAAAAATGCTGTGAAAATCAGGCAGTACTCAGGTTTTCCGATTACAGGCCGAAAGCCTATCAGACAAGGCGTAAAAGTCGATGCGACGCCCACAATTATAAAAAGCCCGGAGTGCCAGGACGATGAACAGTTTGCGCAATATGTCGATTAGCCGACGCCTCTGGCTGATCCTGATAGTCGCCGTGCTGATGCTGCTGACCTTGGGTTTACTGATGCTCAAGCAGATCCACGACGACCTTTACCAAGCCAAGCGCGAACAGACCCAACATGTGGTCGAGACCGCCAGTGGCATCCTGACGTTTTATCACGGCCTGGAAACCACCGGCGTCATGACCCGCGACGCGGCCCAGAAACAAGCCCTGAGCGCGGTGCGCGGGTTGCGTTACAACCACGACGACTATTTCTGGATCAACGACCTCACGCCCGTGATGATCATGCACCCGGCCAACCCCAAGCTCGATGGCCAGAACCTCTCGGCCATCCGCGATCCCGATGGGTTTGCAGTGTTCAACGAGTTCGTGAACCTGGCAAAAGCCAAGGGTGCCGGCATCGTCAACTATCGCTGGCCCAAGCCCGGCGCACAGGCGCCCGTGGCGAAGACTTCCTATATCCAGTTGTTCGAACCCTGGGGCTGGATTATCGGCTCCGGCGTGTATATAGACGACGTCCAGGCCGAGTTCACCGCCCAGGTCTGGAAAGCCTCAGTGGTCGGCCTGGTCATTGCGCTGGTGATGGGCCTGCTGGTGTCGCTGATTGCGCGCAGCATCGTGCGGCCGTTGCAGGCGGCGGTGCATGCCATGGGCAATATCGCCAGCGGCGAAAGCGACCTGACCCGCAGCCTCGACACCCACGGCCGTGACGAAGTCACCCAACTGTCCCAGCACTTCAACAGCTTCACTGCCAAGCTGCGCCAGGTGGTGAGCCAGTTGCAGGTGTGCGCCAACGCCTTGGGCCAGTCCTCTACCGAGCTGGGCAACAACGCCAGCCAGGCCCATGACCGCAGCCAGCAGCAGTCGCAACAGATGGAACTGGTGGCCACCGCCATCAACGAAGTCACCTACGGCGTGCAGGACGTGGCCAAGAACGCTGAACACGCCGCCAGCGAAATGCGCGACGCCCAGGCCCAAGCGCAACAAGGCCAGGTCAATATCGACGGTAGCCTGCAACAGATCGACCAGCTTTCCAGCACCATCAGCCAGGCCGTGGAAGTGATCCGCACGCTGTCCAGCGAAAGCACACAGATCGGTGGCGTGCTGGAAGTGATCCGCTCCATCGCCGACCAGACCAACCTGTTGGCCCTGAACGCCGCTATCGAAGCCGCTCGCGCCGGGGAGCAAGGCCGGGGGTTTGCGGTGGTAGCCGACGAAGTCCGCCTGCTCGCCCAACGCACGCAGAAGTCCACCGCCGAAATCCAGGCGATGATCGAGCGCCTGCAAGGGCACTCGGAAGCGGCGGTCAAGGTGATCAGCGACAGCCACAGCGCTTCGCAACTGACCATCGAGCAAGCGGGCCAGGCCGGCGCCAGCCTGACCGCCATCGGCCAGGCCCTGCACAACCTCAACGGCCTGAACGCCTCAATCGCCAGTGCCACCCTGCAACAGGCCCATGTGGTGGAAGACATCAACCAGAACGTCACCCAGGCGGCGGGGTTGTCCCATAGCACGGCGTTGGCGGCGGAGCAGTCCAGCGTGGCCAGTGTGCATTTGCGCGGTTTGAGCGAGCAACTCGACGGCCTCCTGCGCCAGTTCAAGGTCTGACACTGCTCCAAAGGTGGGAGGAGGCCTGTCCCCTCCCACCTTTGCCCTCCTGCGTTTTGAAGATTGCTGGCCTGTGGTTACAATCACCGCCCTCTCCCACTCCCCCAAGGAATCGCCATGTCCGGGCTTGAACTGTTCGCCGCCGCCCTGGGGGTGATCGCTGTCTGGCTCACGGTCAAGCAAAACCCCTGGTGCTGGCCCATCGGCCTGGTGATGGTGTTGCTGTACACCTGGGTGTTCTACGACGTGAAACTCTATTCCGACATGCTGCTGCAAGTGGTCTACGCCGCGCTGCAAGTCTATGGCTGGTGGCAGTGGACCCGCGCCGGCGAGGTCAAGCAGGGCCGCCAGGTCACGAGCCTGGGCGTGCCGGCCATCATGACCAGCCTGGCGATCGGCGCGGTGGGCAGCCTGCTGCTCGGTGCCGCCATGGCCCACTGGACCGACGCCGCGCAACCCTGGCTCGACGCCGCCCTCACCGGCTTCAGCCTGGTGGCGCAAATGTGGATGGCGCAGAAACGCGTGCAATGCTGGCCGCTGTGGATTGCCGTGGATGTCATCTTCGTCGGGCTGTTCCTCTATAAAGGCCTGTACCTCACCGCCGGTCTCTATGCGCTATTCACCGTGATAGCTGTACAAGGCTGGCGCGAATGGCGCGCCGATCCGGCGTTGCGCACATGAAGGTCGTGGTGTTGGCGGGGCCCGAATCCAGCGGTAAGAGCTGGTTGGCTGCCGAGTTGAACAAACACTTCGGCGGGTTGATGGTCGGTGAATATGTACGCCATTTCATCGACCACCATCAGCGCGATACCACCCTGGCGGACATCCCGGCCATCGCCCACGGCCAACTGGCCTGGGAAGATGCCGCCCGCAAACAGCAACCCAACCTGCTGATTCTCGACACCCACCTGCTCACCAACACGCTGTGGAGCAAGACCCTGTTCGGCGACTACCCGGCGTGGCTCGACGATGAGCTGCTGGCCCGTCATTACGACCTGCACCTGCTGCTCTCGCCGGAAGATGTGGAGTGGACAGCCGATGGCCAACGCTGCCAGCCGGAGCTGGAAGATCGCCGCGCGTTTTTCCAGCAAAGCCTGGACTGGATGCAGCAGCATCAGCAGCCGGTGGTGGTGATTCGAGGGGATTGGGAGGCGCGCCGCGCTGCGGCGTTTGCGGCAGTGGAACACCTGCTTGAACCTTAACACTGCCCCCTCCCACATTTTTAACCGCGTCAGGCTTCAGTAGCCCAGGGACAGGCCCGTATTGCGACGCGGGTCATTCGCCCCGTAGAAACGATTATTCCCCACCGGCTTGCCGCCCAATGCAGGCGCGCCCACCAGGATCGCCGCCAAATGGTTGGCATCCTGCGGCCCGGCAAACTTGTGACCCCAGCTCTCCAGAAGCTTCTGGGTGTCCGGGCTGACCGCGAAGGTCTCAAGGTTGGTGGTGTCCGGCATCCACTGCTGGTGGAAACGCGGCGCATCCACGGCTTCCTGGATGTTCATCTTGTAGTCGATCACGTTCAAGATGGTCAGCAAGGTCGCAGTGATAATGCGGCTGCCACCCGGCGTACCCACCACCATCACGGCCTTGCCATCCTTGGTCACGATGGTCGGGCTCATCGACGACAGCGGCGCTTTGCCTGGGGCGATGGCGTTGGCTTCACCCTGCACCAGCCCGTACATATTCGGCACGCCGACCTTGACGGTGAAGTCGTCCATTTCATCGTTGAGGATCACACCGGTCTTGCTTGCCATCACGCCCGCGCCGAACCAGTCATTGAGGGTGTAGGTGACGGAGACCGCGTTGCCCCACTTGTCGACGATGGAGTAATGGGTCGTGTTGTTGCCTTCATGGGGCGAAACGCCCGGTTTGATCGCCTGGGAATCCCCGGCCTTTTGCGGTTCGATGGCTGCGCGCAGTTTGGCGGCGTAGTTTTTATCCAGCAGATGCTCGATCGGGTTCTTCACGAAGTCCGGGTCGCCGAGGTAGCTGTTGCGGTCCACATAAGCGTGGCGCATGGCTTCGATCTGGTAGTGCAGGCCCTGGGCCGAGTGATAGCCCAGGTCGGCCATCGGGTAGCCTTCGAGGATATTCATGATCTGGCAGATCACTACACCGCCCGAGCTCGGCGGCGGCGCGGAAACGACGTGGTAGCCACGGTAGTCGCACTCGATGGGCGCCAGTTCGCGGGTCTTGTACTTGTCGAGATCAGCCTGGGTGATGATGCCCTTCCCTGCCTGGCTGGAGTCCACCAGGGCCTTGGCGACCCAGCCTTTATAGAAACCATCTGTGCCTTTGGCAGAGATTTCCTTGAGGGTTTTGGCCAGGTCTTTCTGCACCAGTTTCTGCCCGACCTGCATCGGCTGGCCGTTGTGCAGGAAGATGCCGCGCAGGTCCTTGTCTTTTTCAAACTCGCCGGTGGCGGTGTGCAGCAGGTCGATATCGCCTTGTTCCAGGGCGAAGCCGTTTTCTGCCAACTTGATCGCCGGGGCAATCACCTGGGCGCGCTTGAGGGTGCCGTACTTGCTCAGCGCCAGCTCCATGCCGGACACGGTGCCGGGCACGCCGACAGCCAAGTGGCCCTTGGCGCTCAGGCCTTCGATGACGTTGCCGTCCTTGTCCAGGTACATGTTGGCGGTGGCTGCCAGCGGAGCTTTTTCGCGGAAGTCGAGGAAGGTCTTGCGCCCGTCCGCCAGTTGCACGGTCATGAAACCGCCGCCGCCCAGGTTACCCGCCGCCGGATACACCACCGCCAACGCATAGCCCACGGCCACGGCCGCGTCCACTGCGTTGCCGCCGGCCTTGAGTACATCCACGCCGACATGCGTTGCCAAATGCTGGGCCGTCACCACCATGCCATTTTCACCGGCCACCGGGGCCTGGGAAGCGGCCTGTACACCACTGACCGTCAACACCAGGGCAGTGGCAATCAAGGTACGGCTGAAGGGTTGGTATTTCATCCATGGCTACTCTAGTTGTTGAGATGCACCAAAATAGCCCGCTGGAGATTTAATCCCCAGCGCGATGGCGTTTTTATTACAGAACTTGTCGGTCATGGAACGGAGCCGAAAAAGCCGCTGCGATACTTCGCGCCCAACAGGCCGAACAACTGACAGGAACTTACACACTCCGCACGCCACTCAGCGAAACCCGCCTGAAGTCAGTATTGGTCAACGCGAGAAGCCCGACATGAAAAACGTCAACACACTCAACACAAAGATTGCACCACTCACCAGCGCAACACACCTGAACTTACCTGCCACTGAACCGATAGTTTCAAACGTGCTGAAAACACTGGCAGTCAAAATGCACGCCGATCTTGGCGGCACAAGCGCTCATTTCAGCCCGCCTCAATCGAGCGCGGCGGCATCTGCCGAACAACGTGTCCTGAGTGTCTTGGAACAACGCCCGTCGGTGAACCAGCCCAACCTTGCCGATCAGATCCTCTACCTGATGCATGCATCGAGCAGCCCCCTGGAGGACGCAGGAATGGCCCAGGCAGTCGCTCATTTACTGGATCAGCCCAGCCACCAAGATGTACGAAAAACCTATGCCCAACTGATCAGCGACAGCCTGCAAGGCGCGGCGACAGTAGCGCATGACGCCGCACACGTGTTGTCACGCAACCGGCGCGCTCTAGCCCCAGACCGAGCGCGACCCACGTCCACCGAGACCAATTCCTCTCCCCGCACAATAGTGACCCAAGGCGACAGTGAACTGGCCTTGCTGTCGGCCAACGCAATGCTCGAACGCTATATCGCCATCGAGGAAAAACGCGCGCTCCCAGCGCCAGAAACCGTGTCCAATATCCCACCCTTCTCAACCTTCGGCCTGGCATGGTCGAAGCTTTCGGCATTGCTCACCGGCGAACCCTTCAAAACCTTTGCAGCCAGTAAAGGGATTGACGTCACCACCGTACGGATTTCCTTGCCATCGGGCACATTGAACTGCCTCAGCAATGGCAAGCCCGCGGTCTTTACGTTGACCGACAGGTCCGACTGGTACGCAGTTGCTCCGCGAGTGCTGACGGCGGCAAAACAACTGACGCCACTCAAAGTCGCGACGATAGACTTTCCTGGCGTTAACAGAGCCTCTCTCGAACTCATCAGCCGCTTCTACCACGCCGGCTTCGACGAAAGCTCAAGCTCTCCACGCTTCTTTATCAACTTTCTGAATGAATACCGGACGTTTCATTCGCTCCTTCCGGGCCGCGTTCCAGATAGTTTCAACTACAGAAAACAGGCCGAGGCAATACGCACTGTCGGAGCAATGACCCCAGAGGAAATCACCGCCCTTACCGCGTCGCGCCCCTCGGATGTTTCGCAGCAACTCAAACGCGGCGACAGTGCCTTGGCAAGACTTTGCAGTCAGGCTCTGATCAACAACGTCGATGGGCTTAACAGCGACCCATATAAAATTTTTTATTTGATGATTCATGACATCCCTGAAGACTCAACCTTCTCAAAGGCCCAAGAGCATTTTAGACACACGTTGAACACCGAGCCTTTTGCGCGATTTGCGGTAGACCAGTCCATCAACCTGAATAGCATCTCGATTGATCCCATCAGTGGCGATCTGCATTGCACGATTAATGGGGATGAAAAGGTTTTTAAATCAAACGACGCATCAGGCTGGAAGCTGGCTTCACCCCAGGTCCTGGAAGCCGTCAGGACGTTGGCCGCCGGACTGGACAGACACTGGAGTTACCCGCAACCCAAACGGGCCTGCCTGTTTGACGTAATGGCTTTCTACGGCGAAAGCCCGGTTGTGGGCTCAACATTGGCCACTTTCAATCAATGTGCCCGAATCAATCGCAATAATACGTTCAGCGCTTTTGTGGACGGCGTAGCCGACCCTCGCGGCGACTATCGTCGAGCGCGTGAAAGGCAACAATCCGTCCTGAAATCGCTCACCCCTGAGCCTCAACCACCTGCCGCACAAAACATCGACGAGCAACGCTTGGTCGAGGCTTACGCCACAGAGCTTCTCAAGACAGCGGATGGCAGCGATGCCGCCTGGGTTCGTGCGCCTGAGGGCTCGACGCTGGGCAAATGGCTGGAAATGTATCGCGGCCTCCTCGACCACCCGCTGGTAGCAGACTGGATGCGCGAGCAAAAAATCGACCCAGCGCTCATCGAACTCACGCCGTCTACGGGTGAGTTACTGGTCCGCGACGACAGTTCAGTGAGGGTCTTTTCATTGAACGATGATTCCGACTGGAAAGAGATTGCCCCTGTCCTCTTGAGCGTTGCCAACGTTATTGCCCCCGTCCCCGATCAAAGCCTGCGCATCGCCCCGGGCAATGGTTTCATCGCCACGCCGCTTGAGGTGGTCGCCAACTTTTACGGGGAGCAGGCGCCTACCACAGCGGCCGACATTCGTACCAGGGTCAATCAGTTGCGGCACAAAGGCAGCTTTGATCCGCCTGCGCCAAACGACGCGCTGCGGCCCGCCAGGGCAAGAACGGCGGAGGCGCTGGACAATCTGCACCGCCAGGCACACGTTTACAGCAGCGCCATCACGCGCTCGAGACGAGACAAGACCGACTACAAAAACCTGATGACAACCGTCGCACGCGACTTGCCGAACTTGCGCGCAGAAGCAAAAAAATGGGCCGAGGCCCTGGTTCTCAAACTCACCGGCAAAACGGTCGATGCCGATACGATCTACCTCAACCGATTCCAGGGTTCCCAGAGTGCGAACACCGTCACCGGCTGGGAACATATGAACGAAGAGCCGACTTCTTCGCTGCGCCTGCCTGACGCTTTGTTACACAACTTCTCGGAGGACGACTGGGTCCCCGGCAACCTCGATTCCGAAGCCGGCCTGTATACAGACGGCCCGGGCAAAAGTAAAAACGGCGGGTATGGCACTCATAACGAACTTGCGCTGTCACCTTCGCAACTGATGCATGAAAGCTGGAAAACCGACTTTCAAAACCAGATCTCCCAAAAACTCGACAATTTCTGGACAGAGCACGCTGATGACTATCGGGCGGCGGTCAAAGGCCAGTTTATTTTCAAGGCGCGAGAGCAATTGAAGGCCGCTGAACAAGCCACACCGGCCGAACGGGCAGCGCTACCGGCGGAACAACGCTTTACTCGCCAGGACTATGAACTGGTCATGAAAGCTGCCGCCAATGTGCCATTGGATGTACATCAACAACTGTCCCTTGAACAGATAAGGACCCTCAGCCCGGTAAAACATGTCGTACGCGTACATGCCTTCGACATCAACGGCCTCATGTCCAACGACATCCTGCGTTTCACCGAGCTGGATGATGGCCAATACCGCTACCTCAAAGGGCGCCGGGACGGCCGTCAGATACTGTATATACCTGGAAACAACCCGGATTTTTTACGCTTTGACTCTTTAGAGAGCATGGATAACTGGATCGCTGATCATGCCAAAAACCCTGACAAACGCAAGGCCCTGGCGTCCCATTTCACCCTGTCAGATCGTCAGGAAAGAGCGTCCACTCCCGTGTTGAAAACGATGCTGGAGCAGTTTCTTCCGTTGTATGGGCTGCTTGCGCCTAAAGATCGTTCGAAAGAAGGCATCGACTCCTTGCTCGATAGGCTCTCAACGGGCTCCGCAGACAACCTGGAAGGTAACCATATCGATCAGGGCAACTTCGTGATCCACGAGGACGTTTTCAGCACAGTGACGAAAGCCACCAGCCAGCGCATGCGTGCTGATGCGGACACCACCATCAAATCCAACAGTGAAGTCACCCGCGATACCTGGCTCAACGATCTGTCTGTTGCCGCCGAGTTACTGGCCAAACTGGCTCCGATTGCCGCTCCAGTCGCCGCAGCTGCCGTTGTTACCAGCCTCGCGGAGGCTGTAATTGGGGCGGAAAAGTCCGACACGGGCGATACCGAAGCCGAACGAAGCGACGGCTCAAGCAAAATGCTGGATGGTGTGCTCAACGCGCTGTTCTCCTGCAACGCCGCAGAAGTCCCCGAAGATCCCTTTGTGCGGCCGACCTCCAGGCCGCTCGCACGCCCCGCGGCCCGCGAAGCAACCGGCGTGCTGGTGAACAACGGCGTATCCAGGGAGATCATCACCGAGGCTCACCTGCCCGTGCAACGCGAGCGTTTTTCCGACGGTACCACGGCCCTCGTGCTTGAACGACCGATGCCGCCCGATGCGTACACCGTGGCTCGCTCCGACGGGTTCGATCTGGTCGCGGGTGAAAAAGTCTATCGCTACGAATCCAGCGAGCCGGATCGGTTGACCGATCTCGCTACCACGGCGCGCCCTGGCAGCCTGGACCGTTTCGAAGAATTCTGTCCGGCCCCCATGTCCTTCTCTGGAAGAATGCGACGAGACACAAGTAGTCTGTGTTTCGTCAAATCCTTGGCTAACCTAACCGGAGATAAAGCAAAAGAACTGCAATCTCTGGAACATACACGCCTGTACCCAGCCGCGCGAAAATCACTGTTTAACAGTAAGCGGTTCGTGGTTGCCGAAAGACGCTTGAATGAAGTGGTCGAGACCAAGGTGGGCAGTAAACTGGTGCCAGTTCAGGGCAAACCCTTCATCGAATACAAGTCGATCGTCACCGGCACTATCACCAAGGATGCCCGATTCGGCATGGTTGACAGGACCGAAAGTGAATTCCTGCGTGACCATACCTATGTCGTAAAGCTGGGAAATATCAGCAGCGTCTGTAAAGACTCGCGCGAACTCAGAGGCATCGTCGTCACCAGTCCAGTAGCGGGTGACACGGCTCAATACCTGGTGATCGAGGCAGACACTGCGCAATTCTATACAGCAAAAATAACCCCAGGTCAGACCGGGGAGGTGCGCTTCATCAAATGTGACCTTAACGACTTCAATATTGAGCTGGGCAAGAAATACCGCGCCGAACTCTACGCACGCCAAGGCTCTGCCGCCCTGCCGATCGACGCCGATTTTGTCGCATTGCCCCCCCTCGATAAGGCTCTCGCCGACTTGAAAAAGTCAGGCCACACAGACCCGCAGATCAATGAGCTGAAAACCAAGCTGGCAAAAATGAGCAGCGGCCAGAAGCGTGAGGTCGTGTACGAACTACAGGCAAGAGGAGCTATTGAGAAACAGGTCATCGCACTGAAAACCGCGAAGGTTCGACCGCTGACCAAACCCCGCAACTTCAACACACTGTCGGTTTCGCAAAAAAATGAATTTTTTGCGACCCGTGCAAAAGAGGCAGTAACCCAGCAGCTCAAGGCCACGGGGCTTGGCCCAGGCAATCTGGTGCGCTCCGCCGATGACGTGGCACGAGCAAGGGCTGCACATCAGACCCTGCAATGGATGCGACGTACCCACCCATCCGGAGCGCCGGAGCGTGCGACGATGGCGCTCAAGAGCGGCGTTGGAAACTGCGGCGAGATGAGCCTGTTGGCCAAAGACACGATCAACAGCAGCGGCGGCAGAGCCTATGAATGGAGGGCTGGGAATGAGCATGCATTTACCGTGGTGGGCGGCCCCGCAGAGCTGCCCGGTGCGACGGTGGACTTTTCCGGCCCCGAATGGGGTGACGCATGGATTGTCGACCCCTGGGCCGATATTGCATGCCCTGCCAGTCAGTACACCGGCAAACTGGACGAAGTCATGCGCCAATGGGAGGCCCAGGGAATAAAGATCGTGGACGGCAGTGGCGCTATAGGCCTGGGGAGCCCAACCAAGCAAGAATGGCTGGATGCCCTGATCGAAAAACCGAAAACTGCTTACCCGCACAGTTACGAATTACCCGCACCTGCCCTACGGGTTCCCAGGCCTGATGCGCCCGTCAAGCCGCCGACCGTTTACGTTCCCGCAGGCGCCAGCGAAACCCTGGAGGGCGGCAACGCCGTACTGTCTACACGCGGACTGTCAGACTGCTCAGCGCTCATCGTTCTAACCGACCTTAGAAACGGTGTTTTTCAAAAACGTACCCTGATGCATCTGCTCGGCAGTAATGTCGAGAACGGTCTTGGCAGCCTGAGCGCATCGCGAGAGCTTGCGAAGCTGGAACAGTCATTGGGTAGCGACGCAAAAGTCATCTTTGTGGGCGGCAGCAACTCCAAGTCGGTCGTAGGTATGGCCACTGTTCTGGGGCAGACCGTGGATGGCAGACAACCGCTGCTGGACATCGTAAAAAAACCAGGGGTTTCGTCCAGTCTGGCCAGCGCTACCGCCATTGATGTCAACCCGGATGGGACATTTCAACTGGTGACGGAGGACGGAACCCAGGGCGTCTTGAGCAAACAGATGGCCGAGGATGTTTTTGGCTTTATTGACTAAGGGCCGCGTTACTGCCCATTGGCGCAACCCGAGGTCTGTGACGACCCCGGATTACCTGGCGTGCCGGGTGCGATAAACCCGGCATGCGGTTAGAATCGGCGCTCTGTCACAGGCCCTTTCAACCGCGAGCCCCTCCATGAGTTTTGATTTCGACACGATCCACCCCCGCCTCGGCACCGGCAGCACCAAGTGGAACCGCTACCCGGCCGATGTGCTGCCAATGTGGATCGCCGACATGGACATCGCCGCGCCGCCTGCCATTCTGCAAGCCCTGCACGAACGCCTGGACCAGCAGATCCTCGGTTACAGCGTGGCCGGCCCGGATGTGCGCGAAGCCATCGTCGCCGACCTGTGGGCCAAGTACGCCTGGCGCGTGCAACCTGACGAATTGCTATTCCTGCCCGGCGTCGAGCCCGGCTTCAACATGGCGCTGCACGCCTTTGTACAACCGGGCCAGCCGGTGGTGCTGCAAACGCCCAACTACCGGCCGATTCGCCTGGCGCCGGGGCACTGGAACCTGCCGCGCATCGAAGTCCCATTCGAATTGATCGACGGTGAATACATCACGCCAATGGCCGCCATGCGCGAAGCCTTGACCGGCGCCGGCGCCCTGCTGTTGAGCAACCCCCACAACCCGATGGGCAAGGTCTTCCCCCGTGAAGAACTGCTGGCCGTGGCCACGGCCTGCCTGGACAACGGCGCGCTGATCATCAGCGACGAAATCCACGCAGAGCTGTGCTTCGACGGCCGCCGCCACATCCCCACCGCCAGCCTCAGCCCCGAGATTGCCCAGCGCACCATCACCCTGATGTCGGCGAGCAAGGCCTATAACGTGGCAGGCTTGAAGACCTGTTTTGCGGTGATCCAGAACGCCGAGATTCGCGAGCGTTTCAACCACGCCCGTTGCGGCATGGTCGACAGCGTCAGCCCCCTGGGCCTGGAAGCCACCCGCGCCGCCTACAGCCAGTGCGGCGAATGGCTGGAAGCGTTGAAACAGTACCTGCAAGCCAACCGGGATTACCTGCTCGACGCTGTGCAAACGCGCTTGCCGGGTGTGGTGATGCATGCCCCCCAAGGCACCTTCCTCGCCTGGCTCGATTGCAGCGCCCTGGGCCTGGATGACCCACAGCAATTTTTCCTCGAACAGGCCAAGGTCGGGTTGAGCGCAGGGATCGAATTCGGTGATGACAGCCAGCAGTTCGTGCGCCTGAACTTCGGTTGCCCACGGGTCATGCTGGAGGAAGGCTTGCAGCGTATGGAGCGCAGTTTGCGCAACCGCTGAAACGCGCAAAAAAATGGCCCCCGCTGCAATGGCGGGGGCTAGGGTCTACAGCTTGGCGATAGACACTTCGGTGGACTTCACAAAGGCAATCACTTCGCTGCCTACTTTCAATTCCAGGTCACGCACCGAGCGGGTGGTGATCACCGACGTCACGATGCCGGACGCGGTTTGCACGTCGATCTCCGACACCACTTCGCCCAGCAGGATTTCCTTGATCACGCCCTTGAACTGGTTGCGCACGTTGATCGCTTTAATAGTCATGTCGGCTTTCCTTTTGGCTGCTGGGTCAATCCGCACGAATGCGCAGGCCCTCAAAGTGCGCTATCGGTAGAGACATTAAAAGGAATATATAACTCTTTATTTATTCGATATGGATATATAAAGGCTGTTGTGGTGAGCGGGCAAGCTCGCTCTCAGCTGAGTGTGACCCAATACCGCGTGCGCGCCTGCACCTCAAAGCCCAGGGTCGAGGCCAGCAGGTTAAGGATGCGATCAGTGTCGTCCAGGCGAAAACTGCCGGTCACCCGCAACGCTTCAAGCCGAGGCTCCCAGCGCAACACACCCGGACGATAGCGCTCCAATTCCCGCAGAAAATCCCCCAGCGCCTGGTTCTGCGCGGTCAGTACGCCGTCGCGCCAACCGAGTTGCAACACATCAAACGGCACCCAGGCGCCAAGTCCACTGGCCTTGAGCGGCGCTTGCTGGCCTGCCTGCAAGGTCGCCGTCTGGCCGTTCAGGTCGCGCACCTGCACCATGCCCTTGAGCACCGACACCAGACAACCGGACGCCAGTTGCCGAACACAAAGTTCAGCCTGGCTGAGCCGGAGTTCACCGTAGCGGGTGTGCACGGTCATCGCCGCCGTGCCCGGCACCGTCAGCGCCAGTTCACCGTCGACCAGACTGATGCGGCGCTGCGCCAGGTCTACGTCTACTGCCGTGGCGGTATTGAGCTGCAGGCTGGCACCGTCGGCCAACGGCAGGCGTTTTCGCTCGCCGGTGGCGGTATGCAGGTCGGCCCGCCAAGTGTCGATGGGCAACTGGCGGCTGATCAGCCAAACCGTCGGCAGCAGCGCCGCCACGCCCAATGCGCGCTTGAGCACCGCACGGCGGCCCGGTTGCGGGCGGTCGAGGCTGGCCATCGCCAGTGCCTGGGGCAAACCGCTGAAGCGTTGACGCAGGGATTGGGCTTTCTGCCAGGTCTGTTCATGTTGCGGATGGCTGTCGCGCCAGTGCTGCAGTGCGGCGTGATCACGCTCGGTGGCCGCGCCGGACTCCAGCAGCGCCAACCACTGGGCGGCAGCACGGGCGACGTCGCGGCTCACAGTTCCACCAGCAGGCAATGTTCGTAGGCCTGGGCCATGTAACGCTTGACCGTGCGCTCGGACACGTCCAGTCGTTCGGCAATCTCGCGGTACCCGAGGCCCTCCAGTTGGCTCCACAAAAAGGCGCGGCGCACCAGCACGGGCAAGCCGTCGAGCAATTCATCCAGGGCTTGCAGGGTTTCCAGCATCAGCCAGCGCTGTTCGGGGGACGGCACACAGGCTTCGGGCAAGCTGGCCAGGGCGTTCATATACGCCTGTTCCAGGCTGCGACGCTGATGAAAATTCACCAACAGGCGCTTACCCACCGTCACTAGATACGCCCGCGGCTCCTGCATCTGTGCAATCGGCTGGGCACTGGCCAGTACGCGCAGGAACGTATCCTGGCTCAGGTCCGCCGCATCCCAGGCATTGCCCAGGCGCCGGCGCAGCCAGCTTTCCAGCCAACTGCGATGGTCACGGTACAAGCTTGACAGCGTCAGTTCAGGGGCATGCGTCGGGACAACAGCATCATTCATGGCAAGCAACCTGCACGGCGCGAGTGAGTCTCAAATGAGATTCATTCTATTTAATATCCTGCCGCGACACCATGCCCTTTTCAACATTGCGTTTAGAGCATCGCCGCTTTCTGCCGCAGCAAATCCATAAACAGCCCCAATTCCCGGCTCACCCCCTCGCCCTTGCGCAGCAACATGCCGAACGGTGCCAGGCGCACATCCAGGGCCACCGGCAGCGCCACCACCAGGCCCATCTTCAGGTAATCGCGCAGGGCACTTTCCGACAGCACCATCACTGCGTCGGTCAGTTGGATCAACTGCTGCATGGAGTACACCGAGCTGCATTCGATAATGTCCGCGGGGCTAGGCAGTGCCAGGTCCTGCAACGCCTGGTCGAAGCCGATGCGCGCTGGGCTGGTTTGCGGTTGCAGGATCCATGGCCAGTCGCGCACCAGTTCCGCCAGGTCCAGGTGTTTACGTTGCGCCAGCCGGTGCCCGGCATGCACGACCACCAGCATTCGCTCGTTGCCCAGAGGCTCGAAACTGTAGTGCTCGCTGTCGGTGGCGGCGTTGCGCCGGGTGATGGCCAGGTCGATGCGGCCCTGTTCGAGCAGTTGAATCACCTGGTCGCTGGTGTCGCCCATGATGCGGATGCGCAGTTGCGGGTTGAGCGCTTTGATCTGCGCGATGGCGTCCATCACCAGGTCCGGCGCGGCGCCCATGATGGTGCCGATGGACAAGTAGCCGTAGCCGCCCTGCTGGCGCGCCATCAAGTCCTCGGCGCAACGGTCCAGGCCGCTGAGGGCCGACTCGGCGAAGCGGATCAGCTCTTGGCCCAGCGCCGTAGGCCGCATGCCCCGTGGCAGGCGTTCGAACAGGTCGCAACCGAACATGTCCTCGATCTCGCGCAACATACGTGTGGCCGCCGGTTGCGACATGTTCAGGGCCTGGGAGGCACGGTGCAGGTTCTGGCTGGAACTGAGCGCCACCAGCATGTGCAGATGCTTGTAGCGCAGGCGATTGAACAGGCTGCGGGAGATGACGGGACTACTC
Organism: Pseudomonas arvensis; assembly: GCF_056688935.1. NCBI lineage: Bacteria > Pseudomonadati > Pseudomonadota > Gammaproteobacteria > Pseudomonadales > Pseudomonadaceae > Pseudomonas > Pseudomonas arvensis. The sequence continues at coordinate 3,099,883 of NZ_CP162038.1, forward strand.
ATGAATTCCTCATTATCGATACCCTGAGAGTATCACTTGTAAGCTAGATTCGATTTGTAGCGCATTGCTCGGTCGCCGTACAGTCCGTCCCATAAGAACAAAACAACGGACTCCATCATGAAAACCCTGCCCGCGCCCCTGCTCGCCAAGATTTCCTGGCGGCTGCTGCCCTTCCTACTGTTGATGTACATCATGGCGTTTCTCGACCGCGCCAATGTCGGGTTCGCCAAACAAGCCTTCCAGGCCGACACCGGCTTGAGCGATGCCGCGTTCGCCTTCGGCGCCGGGGTGTTCTTTGTCGGCTACGCGCTGCTGGAAGTGCCGAGCAACCTGATCCTGCACCGTGTCGGCGCCCGCCTGTGGATGTGCCGCATCATGGTCAGTTGGGGCCTGATTTCAGCGGCGATGGTGTTTGCCCACAACGAAACCAGTTTTTACCTGCTGCGTTTCTTGCTCGGTGTGGCCGAAGCCGGCTTCTTCCCCGGCGTGATCCTCTACCTCACCTACTGGTTCCCCCAGGCCGTACGCGGCAAGGCCATGGGTTTCTTCTACTTTGGCGCGCCCCTGGCATTTATCTTCGGCAGCCCGCTGTCCGGTTTGCTGCTGGAGATGGACGGCTTCGCTGGCATCCATGGCTGGCAGTGGCTGTTCGCGGTGGAAGGCCTGATGGCCACCGCCGTGGGCATCTGGGCCTACTGGTACCTGGACAACCGTCCCGCCGATGCCAAGTGGCTGAGCGCGGATGAGCGCGAGCAAATCCAGACCTTGCTGGATGCAGAAGACCAACACAAAACCTCCCACGGCCGCAGCCTGCTGAACGTGCTGTGCCAGCCATCGGTGCTGTACCTGTGCCTGGTGTATTTGCTGATCCAGGCCAGCGTCTACGGCGTGGTGTTTTACCTGCCGACCCAAGTGGGCGACCTGCTCGGCACCAAGGTTGGCTTGATGGTCGGGCTGGTCTCGGCGATTCCGTGGATCTGCGCACTGTTTGCCGCGTGGTGGATCCCCGGTTATTCCGACCGCACCGGCGAGCGTCGCCGCACCGCTTGCCTGACGTTATTGATGGCCGCTGCCGGCATCGCTTGCTCGGTGACCTTCACCAACCCGTTGCTGGGCATGCTCGCCCTGTGTTTTGCCGCCTCGGGTTTTATCGCGGTGCAGCCGGTGTTCTGGACCTTTCCGTCGAGCTACCTGGCGGGCAGCGCTGCGGCAGCGGGCATTGCGCTGATCAACTCCTTCGGTGCCCTCGGCGGCTTTATCGCACCGGTCATCAAGCACTGGGCCGAAGGCGCCTTCCATTCCCCGGCAGCCGGTTTGTACCTGCTGTCCGCTACCACGGTACTGGCTGCGTTGCTGGTACTGGGCATCCATTCACCCGGCCGCACTGCATCGAACACGCCGGCCACTGTTTAACGCCAGGAGTCTTACCATGGGTCATCTCACTATCAAACACGTGCGCGCCTTTGTATTGCGAGGCGGCGGTGCCGATTACCACGATCAGGCCGACGGCCACTGGATCGACGATCACATCTGCACACCCATGAGCAAATACCCCGAGTACCGCCAGAGCCGCCGCAGTTTCGGCATCAACGTGCTCGGCACGCTGGTGGTGGAGATCGAAGCCAGCGACGGCACCGTCGGGTTTGCTGTGACCACCGGCGGCGAACCGGCGGCGTATATCGTCGAAAAGCACCTGGCGCGCTTTATCGAAGGTGCCCGCGTCACCGATATCGAAAAGATCTGGGACCAGATGTACCAGTCCACCCTCTACTACGGCCGCAAAGGCTTGGTGATCAACACCATTTCCGGCGTCGACCTGGCGCTGTGGGACTTGCTCGGCAAGATCCGCCAGGAGCCAGTGCACCAACTGCTCGGCGGTGCGGTACGTGACGAATTGCAGTTCTACGCCACCGGCGCCCGCCCGGACCTGGCCCAGAAGATGGGCTTTATCGGCGGCAAGATGCCCCTGCACCACGGCCCCAGCGAAGGCGAAGAAGGCCTGCGCAAAAACCTCGAACAATTGGCCGACATGCGCGAGCGGGTCGGCCCGGACTTCTGGCTGATGCTCGACTGCTGGATGAGCCTGGACCTCAACTACGCCACCAAACTGGCGATCGGCGCCCATGAACACGGGCTCAAGTGGATCGAAGAAGCCCTGAGCCCGGACGATTACTGGGGCTACGCGGCCCTGCGCAACAACGTGCCCAAGGGCATGCTGGTGACCACTGGCGAACACGAAGCCACCCGCTGGGGTTTCCGCATGCTGCTGGAAATGGGCTGCTGCGACATTATCCAGCCGGATGTTGGCTGGTGCGGTGGCCTCACTGAATTGGTGAAAATTTCGGCCCTGGCCGACGCCCACAACGCGATGGTCGTGCCCCACGGCTCGTCGGTGTACAGCTACCACTTTGTCGCCACGCGGCAAAACAGCCCGTTCGCCGAATTCCTGATGATGGCGCCGAAGGCCGATGAAGTGGTGCCGATGTTCCACCCGCAACTGCTCGGCGAACCGGTGCCAATCAATGGCCGCATGCGCCTGTCGGTGCTCGACAAGCCCGGCTTCGGCGTTGACCTGAACCCGGATTGCCAACTGCACCGTCCGTATAACCGCTAAGGAACCTGCCATGAACATGCCCCGCAATGGCTTCAAGGCCGCCCTGGCGCACGACGCCACCCAGTACGGCATCTGGGCCGGTTTCGCCACCGGCTACGCCGCCGAGATCGTCGCAGGCCTGGGTTACGACTGGATGCTGATCGACGGCGAACACGCGCCCAACACCGTGCCCAGCGTACTCAACCAATTGCAGACAGTGGCGCCCTACGCCACCGCGCCGGTGGTGCGTGCGGTGAATGGCGACGCCAGCCTGATCAAGCAACTGCTCGACGTCGGCGCCCAGACGCTGATGATCCCTATGGTCGAAACCGCCGAACAGGCCCAGGCCCTGGTGCGCGCCATGCGTTACCCGCCCCACGGCATCCGCGGCGTCGGCGGCGGTTTGACCCGCGCCACCCGCTGGGATGGTGTGGCGAACTACCTGCAAACCGCCCACGAAGAGCTGTGCCTGATCGTGCAGGTGGAGTCGCGCCTGGGCGTGGAAAACGTCGCGGCGATTGCCGCTGTCGAAGGCGTGGATGCGGTATTTATCGGCCCCGCCGACTTGTCCATCGGCCTCGGCCACGCCGGCAACCCCGGCCACCCCGAGGTGCAGGAGCGCATCCGGCACGCGGTGGACGCCACCCTCGCCGCCGGCAAGGTCTGCGGCATCCTGGCGCCCAACGAAGACGACGCACGCCGCTACCAGGCCTGGGGTTGCCGCTTTATCGCCGTGGCCATCGACATCAGCCTGCTGCGCCAGAGCGCCCTGGCCACCCTCGCCCGCTATCGCCCGGTTACCGACGCGAAAGCGCCGTCGCGCACTTACTAAGGAGCTGCCCATGTCATCCGTTCCCGTGTACCAGAACTTCATCAATGGCCGCTTCGTCTCCAGCGAAGCCCATCTCGATGTGCTCAACCCGGCCACCGGCGCCTTGCTGTCCAAGGTGCCCGCCTCCACCGGCGCTGACGTCGACCAGGCCCTCGCCGCTGCACGGGGTGCGCAAAAAGAGTGGGCGCGCAAACCGGCCATCGAACGCGCCGGGCACCTGCGCCGTATCGCCGCCAAGCTGCGAGAAAACGTCGCGCACCTGGCCCGCACCATCACCCTGGAACAGGGCAAGGTCAGCGGGCTGGCCGAAGTCGAAGTGAACTTCACCGCCGACTACCTCGACTACATGGCCGAATGGGCGCGCCGCATCGAAGGCGAGATCATCACCAGCGACCGGCCCAACGAAAACATCTTCCTGTTCCGCAAACCCTTGGGCGTAGTGGCGGGCATCCTTCCGTGGAATTTTCCGTTCTTTTTGATCGCACGCAAAATGCCCCCGGCGCTGCTCACCGGCAACACCATCGTGATCAAGCCCAGCGAAGAAACCCCGAACAACTGCTTTGAATTCGCCAAACTGGTGGCCGAGACCGACCTGCCCGCCGGCGTGTTCAATGTGGTCTGCGGTGATGGCCAGGTCGGCGGTGCACTCACCGCTCACAAAGGCGTGGACATGATCAGCTTCACCGGTAGCGTTGCCACTGGCTCACGCATCATGGCCGCCGCCGCGCCGAACATTACCAAGCTCAACCTGGAGCTGGGCGGCAAGGCGCCGGCCATTGTGCTGGCAGATGCCGACCTGGACCTGGCCGTCAAAGCCATCCGCGACTCGCGCATCATCAACACCGGGCAAGTGTGCAACTGCGCCGAGCGGGTGTATGTGGAGCGCAAGGTTGCGGATCAGTTTATCGAGCGCATCAGCGCGGCCATGTCGGCCACGCGCTACGGTGATCCGCTGGCCATGGCCGATGCGGAAATGGGCCCGCTGATCAACCGCCAGGGCCTGGACAACGTCAATCGCAAGGTGCGCACCGCGTTGAGCCAGGGCGCCACGCTGGTCAGCGGCGGGCAGATCGCTGACCTTGGCGCGGGCTTTCACTTCCAGCCGACGGTTTTGGCCGGCTGCCGCGCCGACATGGAGATCATGCGCGAAGAGATCTTCGGCCCGGTGCTGCCGATCCAGATCGTCGACGACCTCGACGAAGCCATCGCCCTGGCCAATGACTGTGACTACGGCCTGACCTCGTCGATCTACACCCGCGACCTGGGCAAGGCCATGCACGCGGTGCGCGAGATCGACTTTGGCGAAACCTACGTCAACCGCGAAAACTTCGAGGCCATGCAGGGTTTCCATGCTGGCGTGCGTAAGTCCGGGATCGGCGGAGCCGATGGTAAGCACGGCCTCTATGAATACACCCATACCCATGTGGTGTACCTGCAGAGCTGAGGTGGTGAAATGGGCCGGTGCGCGGTAGCGTGCTGGCCGTTCCTGACAGAGTCCCACAAGGATTGCGCAATGCCCCAGACGCTCTATACCGGCCCTATCATCGATAGTCATCTGCACCTGTTCGATCCGCGTCGCCCCCAGGGCATCCCGTGGCCCGAGCCGGGCAACCGCTTGTATGCCGCGCATTTACCCCTCGATTACTGGACCGTCGCCAGCTCGCACAATGTGGTCGGCGCCATCGCGGTGGAAGCCAGCCCATGGCGCGACGACAACCGCTGGATCCTCGAAACCCTGCGCAGCGACCCGCGCATGCTCGGGTTTGTCGGCAACCTGGACCCGCTGCACGCCGACTTCGCCGCCGACCTCGCTGCACTGGTGCAAGAGCCACTGTTCCTCGGCCTGCGCTACGGCAACCTGTGGGACCGCGACCTGCTGCTGGATCAGACGCGCCCCGGTTTTATCAACGGCCTGCGCCAACTGGCCGCCAGCGGGCGCAGCCTGGACAGTGCCAACCCGAACCCGCGTTTGATCAAGGGATTGTTGAAGCTCAGCGATGCACTGCCCGAGCTGCGCATCATCGTCGACCATTTGCCCAATGCCCAAGTGCCGGCCGGTGAAGAGGCCGCTTATCACGCCGACCTGCTGCGCCTGGCGGAGCGGCCGAATGTATTCGCCAAACTCGCGGAAATCCCCCAGGTCGGCCCGCACGGCCTGATCGTCGACACCGCGTTCTACAACGACCGGTTGTCGGTGTTGTGGGAAGCGTTTGGCGACGAGCGCTGTTTCTTCGGCAGCGACTGGCCCAACAGCGATCACCTGGCGGATTTCGCCACCACGCTGGGGCTCGTAAAAAGCTGTTTGGCGCACAAACCCGAAGCCGTGCAGGCGCAGTTTTTCCTGCACAACGCAGTGCGCATCTACACCCCGACCCATGGAGCGCAGTGATGCAGACCCGTGCCTTTCGCATGAACCTCAACCCCGGGCAGGCCGATGAATATCGCCGGCGTCACGACGAGATCTGGCCCGAACTGGCCCAGGCGTTGTTGGACGCGGGTGTGGTGGACTATCGGATTTTCCTCGACGAACCGGCCAACGCGCTGTTCGCCGTGCTGACCCATGAAGACGCCCACGGCCTGGACGAACTGCCCGGCACGGCACTGATGCGACGCTGGTGGAGCTACATGCAGGACATCATGCCCAGCCATGCGGACGCCTCGCCGGCCAGCGTCGATTTGCTGCCCATGTTCCACCTGTCCCGGCCCTGAACCCACCGATGCACAACAACAATAAAAAGGATTCGACTTCGTGGAAATCATTCTCCTTGGTGTGATTCTGCACTTTATCGGCGGCTTCGCCTCCGGCAGTTTCTACATCCCCTACAAGAAGGTCCGCGGCTGGGCCTGGGAAAGTTATTGGATCACTGGCGGCCTGGTGTCCTGGCTGATCGTGCCGTTGATCGCGGCGCAACTGACGGTGCCGGGCTGGGTAGACATCCTGCGCAACGCCGACACCAGCACCCTGCTGTGGACCTATCTGTTCGGCGTGTTGTGGGGCATCGGCGGGCTGACCTTCGGCTTGACCATGCGCTACCTCGGGCTGTCCCTGGGCATGTCGCTGATCATGGGCCTGACCTCGGCCCTCGGCGCGCTGATGCCGGCGCTGTACCGCGACCTGTTCACCGATGCCACCGAAGGCACCCTGACTTCGATGCTGGCCTCTCAGGGCGGGCACTGGGTGTTGTGGGGCGTGGCGGTGTCGCTGGTGGGTATTGCGGTGTGCGGCAAGGCTGGGCTGATCAAGGAACGGGAAGTGTCCGAGGCGGTGAAGTTCGCCAGTGTCAGCGAGTTTTCCCTGGGCAAGGGCATGCTGGTGGCGGTGATTTCCGGGGTGCTCAGTGCGTGTTTCAGCTACGGCATTTCTGCCGGCCGCCCGCTGGCCGCTGCGGCTGTGGAGCACGGCGCCAACAGCCTGTTCCAGAACAACGTGACCTTTATGGTGATCATGTGGGGCGGGCTGACCACCAACGGCATCTGGTGCCTGTGGCTGAACTGGCGCAACCGCAGCTTCCATAACTATTTCGATCGCAGCACGCCATTGCTGGGCAATTACCTGTTGGTGGCCATCGCCGGCACGCTGTGGTTTCTGCAATTCTTTTTCTACGGCATGGGCGAAAGCCGCCTGCAGAACGACGCCAGTTCGTGGGTGCTGCACATGTCATTCATCATCATCGTGTCCAACTGCTGGGGCCTGTATTTCCGCGAATGGCACGGCACCAGCGCCGCCAACAAAGGCGTGCTGGTGGCCGGTATCGCAGTGATCCTCGGGGCCATCGCCATGGTCGGTTACGGTAATTACCTCGGCTGACGCCGCCTATTTTTGAAGGAGTGTTTTTATGTTGCTTGCAGACAAAACCGTGATCATCACCGGCGCCTCCCGTGGCATCGGCCGCGCCGCCGCCCGTGAATGTGCACGCCAGGGCGCCCGCGTGGTGATCGGCCACAGTGGCAGCGACCAGGGTAGCGAGGCGGCGTATTCGCTGATCGAAGAGATCAAGGCGTTTGGCGGTGCGGCCATCGAAGTGGGTGGCGATGCCGCCGACCCGGACACCGGCGACAAGCTGGTGGCTGGCGCGGTGAAGGCGTTCGGCAGCGTCGACGTGTTCGTCAACAACGCCGGGATCTGCCCGTTCCACTCGTTCCTCGACATGCCGCGCGAGGTCTACCTGAAAACCGTCAACACCAACCTCAACGGCGCCTACTTCGCCGTGCAGGCGGCGGCCAACCAGATGAAAAACCAGGGCCGTGGCGGCGCGATCATCGCGGTCAGCTCCATCAGCGCGCTGGTCGGCGGCGGCATGCAAACCCACTACACGCCAACCAAGGCCGGGCTGCATTCGTTGATGCAGTCCTGCGCCATTGCACTCGGGCCCTATGGCATTCGTTGCAACTCGGTACTACCGGGGACCATCGCCACCGACATCAACAAGGACGATCTGGCCGACGAGGAAAAACTCGCCTACATGACCTCGCGTACGCCGTTGGGGCGGTTGGGTGAGCCGGATGATGTGGCTGGGCCGATTGTGTTCCTGGCTTCGGATATGGCGCGCTACGTCACCGGCGCTTCGTTGCTCGTCGATGGCGGCCTCTATGTGAACCTGCAGTAACCCCCGCTCTCCCTCAAACATCACAGTCCCTTCCCACAGGGGATCTCTGTGTGCCTGTGCGGTCTGTCAAAGACCGCGCTTGCGCAGCCACTGTAAAAAGCCCTTCTTGACCGGCACCACCGGCGCGTCCTGGGTCAGGGCCTGGGCCGCGTGCAAGCGGAAGTCCAGCAGGGTTTTCATGGCGTCGGCGATGTCGTGTCGTGCGTCAAGGCACGGCGTCAGGTATTCCTTTTCAATGCGGTACAGGGTGCAGAACGTCTTGGCGGTGAAGTCCGCCAACGCGGCCTGATCGGTCAAAATCCCCGCTTCGCCGATGACCTCTCCAGGGCCCATGCGCCCGGCCTCGAAGGTATGACCGCCTTTGATCAGCATCACCGACACCACACCCGACTCCACGATAAACAAATGATCGCTGACCTCCCCCGCCGGCAAAATCATCTCGCCGGACCGGTAACTGTGCAGGGTCATGTTCTGGCTGAAGGTGTCTTTTTCCTCCTGGCGCAGGGTCGAGAAAATCGAAGAACTGTCCAGCAACGCCCGTGCTCGGGAAGTTGGCACCGGGGTCGCGCTTTCGCCAGCAGACAGCAGGCTCACACCCGCCGCTTGCAGGTGCCGGAACGCCAGGTCGTAGAGTTGGTTGCGCACTTCGCGCTTGAGGGGCATGGCCGGGACGAAGCCGCTGATTTCATACTCCACGCCACCGCTCACGGAAGTCTTGAACGCCACACTCGGCGCGGGCTTGGCCAACAACGGCCGGCACCCCTGCATGGCACGCTCCAGCGCTTCGATCACCGTTTGCGGCCGCGCATGGGGGCTGACCTGCAAGCTGACTGCCAGGCCGAACATGTCCGCCGGGCGCGAGAAGTTGATGATCTTGGCCTTCGCCGCCAGGGAGTTGGGAATCACCGCCATGCTGCCCTGGGAGGTTTGCAGGCGCGTGGCGCGCCAGTCGATATCGGTGACCCGGCCTTCGGTGCCGTCGATGGAAATCCAGTCATCCAGTTGATAGGGCTTGGTGGTGTTGAGCACGATCCCGGAAAACACATCGCTCAACGTGCTTTGCAACGCCAGGCCGACAATGATCGCCACCGCGCCGGACGTCGCAAGCACGCCTTTGACTGGCAAGTCGAGCACGTAGGCCAGCGCCGCGATGATCGCAATCAGGAAAATCACCGCGCCCATCAAATCCTGCAACAACCGCCCGGTATGCCCGACCCGCTGCATCATCAACGCCCCGAGCAACACCGTCAGCGTACGCGCAGCGAACAACCACCAACCAATCTGCAACGCCGTGGCAGCCATGTGCAACGCGGTGTTGTCGGCATAGGGCGCGACGAGCATGGGATTCATGCCGTCGTTGAACAGCACGGCACTGAAGACAGCGAAGATCACCAACCGCGCCGCGAGTTTCCAATTGGCGAGGTTGGCGGAGATAAGCCGCCACACGGCGATGTCGATGAGGATCAGCGCCAGGGCGCAGAGCATCGGGTGATCGGAGATAAATGAGGGCATCCAGGCGACTCCAGGGCGAATGACGGGAAGATCGCATGAAATGGGGGTGGCGGGTATAGGGCGCGAAAAAAAACTCAAGCCCCCCAAACTCCCTTCCCCTTTCTGCAAAAAAGCACAGGAAAAGAACTACATACTTTTGGGAAGTGAGGGGTTTGATGTAGACCCAATCCGGCAAGAAGCTGACAACGGATGACCGACAGGTAGCACTGACATGCAGAAAACACAGCAAGAAAGTCGCCAGACTTCTGCGTTAGCGATTATTTTATCTGCGCTGGCGAATGTTCTATTAGGGGCGTCGTCTGTTTACTGGAGAGCGCTTAACGACGTTTCGTCCCTCACGTTGGTTGCCTACAGAGTTTCGCTATCCACTTTAATTCTCGCTTTTTTGATTTTCACTTTTCGGCGATACAATCAAATAGAACGATACACGCTAAAGCTGATTCGGCTGCACTGCATCGCGTCGCTGCTTATCGCTATCAACTGGGGCGTTTTCATCTGGTCATCCATTAACGGATACATTCTGGAGAGCGGTCTCGGCTACCTGCTGGCGCCTATCATTTCAGTGACGCTGGGAACAATGATTTATCGCGAGCGAGTAAGCACGGGAAAAGCGCTGTTTACTTTTCTCGTATTTGGCTTGGTTGCCCTTCTCATGGTGCTGATCGACAACTTTAATCACGGGACATCTATATTGATTGCACTAACATGGGGACTCTACACGTACCTCAAGAAATCTACCTCTTTGGACGCGGCAAACGGATTATTCATAGAAACGCTTTTTCTAACAAGCTGCTTGGTACCCGCTATTTTCTTACTTGACTTGCCCATCACTCAACTCAGTGAATTGGGTACATTATCGAGCAATCTGATTTGGCTGGCAGGTGCGATATCAATCTTACCTTTGCTCATGTTTTCCTACTCCACCGGCAAAATCCCTCTATCCCTAACGGGATTTTTACAATTCCTGCTCCCCCTCACACTGATAGCAATTGCGTTGGTTTCCCCCTGAAGACGAAGCCCCATACATAAAGCCCACCGCAAAAACAATCTCGCCGTGGGCAATGCCACACTTCGTCAGGCGTGCATCCGCCCAAATTTACCCGACTGAAAATCCGCAAACGCCTGGTGAATTTCCTGCTCTGTATTCATCACAAAAGGACCATGGCCGACGATAGGCTCGTCAATCGGCTCGCCGCTGAGCAGCAGCACCATGGCGTTGTCATTGGCCTCCAGGACCAGTTGCGTGCCATCGCGCTCGAACAGTGCCAATTGGCCTTGGCGCGCAACCTCCTCGCCATTGACCAGCACGGTGCCGCGCAGGATTACCAGAGCGGTGTTGCGCCCGGCGTGCAGGTCCAGGGTCACTGGTTGGCCGGCGTTGAGGCGCAGGTCCCATACGTCGATCGGTGTGAAGGTCCGTGCGGGGCCTTGAGTGCCCGCGAATGCACCGGCGATCAGGCGCAGGTGCCCGGCGTCATTGGCCAGCGGCAGCACGGGGATGTCGCCGTCGACGATGGTCTGGTAACCGGCGTCGGCCATTTTGTCCTTGGCGGGCAAGTTGACCCACAGTTGCACCATCTCCAGCGCGCCGCCTTTGCGGGCAAACGCTTCGGAGTGGAACTCCTCGTGGAGAATGCCTTTTGCGGCGGTCATCCATTGCACATCGCCTGGGCCGATGGTGCCACCGGCGCCGGTGGAATCGCGGTGCTCGACTTCGCCGTCGTAGACGATGGTCACGGTTTCAAACCCTCGATGAGGGTGTTGGCCTACGCCGCGACGTTGTTCGGTAGGGGTAAATTCGGCCGGGCCGGCGTGGTCCAGCAGCAGGAATGGGCTGATGTGTTTGCCCAGGTTGTCGTAGGAAAACAGTGTGCGCACCGGGAAACCGTCGCCGACCCAATGGGCGCGAGGGCTGGTGTAGATGCCGATGAGTTTTTTCATGGTGATCCTCCAAAGTGCATACACCTTAAAACCGATAGCAATTGAGCGCTAGGCGGCTAAAACACCCTAGAGCGTCCTACTGATAGAACGGCATACCCGCAACTCGCCATAAAAACAGCGTTAATGATAATGACTCGTAGTAATATCCGCCCTCTCCCGCTCAACCTTCCGAGGGCTGCAATGCCGTTTGCCCCTGCGCCTGTCGCACCGCGCGTGCTGGTGGTGGATGACCACCGCAAAATCCGCGAACCCTTGGCCACTTATCTGCGTCGACACACCTTCGACGTGCGCACCGCCGAGGACGCGGCCGGCATGTGGCAATTGCTCAAGACCCAGGCGTTCGACGTGGTGGTGCTCGACGTGCTGCTGCCCGACGGTGATGGTTTCGAGCTGTGCAACCAACTGCATCGGCGCAGCAATACCCCCGTGATTCTGTTGACCGCCCGTGACACCGCCGCCGACCGCGTCCGAGGCCTGGACCTGGGCGCCGACGACTACGTGACCAAGCCCTTCGAACCCCGCGAACTGGTGGCACGCATCAACAGTGTGCTGCGCCGCCAAGGCCGCAACACCGGGCCCGCCGCGCCCGGCAGTGGCGCCCGCGCCTATCGGTTTGCCGGCTGGCAGTTCAGCGTGGCCAACGCCACCTTGCAGCGCGAGGCCTGCCCGGCGATCCAGCTCAGTACAGCGGAAAGCCGCCTGTTGCAGGTGTTCCTGACCCACCCCAACACCTTGCTGCCCCGCGAACGCTTGATCGACCTCACCGCCGCTGCCGACAGCGACGTGAGCGACCGCGCCATCGACCGCCAGGTCAGCCGCCTGCGCCGCAAACTGGCCCAGGGCGATGCCGCGCCGGACCTGCTGCGCACGATCTGGGGCGGCGGCTATCTGTTGGCGGCCGAGGTCAATGAATGTACGCCCTGAACCGGCTCTGGCCGCGCACCCTGGCGCGGCAATTGAGCCTGTTGTTATTGCTCGCATTGCTCGCCTCCAACGCTATCGCGATGTTGTTTCTGCAGCGCACCGGCAGCCTGATCCACCCGCTGTCACGCAGTTTCAGCCTGGAGCGCCTGGGAATTGCGCACCACACGGCAATCGACCTGACCTCAACGGAAACCGAACACCTGCTGGCCGGAATGAGCCATGACGACACGCGCTTCTGGATCGCCCCCACGCCGGAAGTGGCGCTATTTGAGCTGCGCCCGGAAGAACAGCGGCTGGCCAACGAACTGCGCCGCCACTTGCAACTGGACGACACGACCACCATCGGCATGCAGTTGGAACGCATCAGCGGCGCCGACGCCCGCACCCACGTATTCAGCCCCGCCGGTTGGGCACCGTTGCGCCTGCGCACCAGCGTGCCGCTGCCCAATGGCAACTACCTCAATGCCGTGCAGTACCCCGCCGGCGCCTATGAATGGGGCCGCGTGCTGGCCTACAGCCTGCCGGTGACGACGCTGCCGGTGCTGCTGATCGTGATGTTTTTCATCGCCCGCGTGGTGCGCCCGATCAAGACGTTGGCCCAGGCCACGGAGCGCGTCAGCCGGGGTGAATGGATCGCGCCTCTGCCGGAACGCGGCCCGCAGGAAGCCCGCGACCTTACAGCCGCCTTCAACACCATGCAGGCCAATCTTGCCCGGCATGTCGAAGGCCGCACGCGGATGCTTGCGGCGGTCAGCCACGACCTGAACACGCCGATCACCGAACTGCGCCTGCAAGTGGAATTGCTGGAGCCCGGCGACGTCCGGGATGACATGCTCGAAAGCCTTGCGGAGCTGAGTGCAATGGTGCGAGAAACCCTGAGTTTCGTGCGCGATGATGCAGTGCAGGAAGCGACCGCCACGCTATCGTTGAGCAGCCTGCTGGATGACCTGGCCAAGCGTTATCAGCGCCTGCGGCAACCCGTCAGTTGGGCCGGTGCGCCGCCCCTTATGCTGACGTGCCGCGCCCTGGCGCTCAAACGCGCCTTGACCAACCTGATCGACAACGCCCTGCACCATGCCGGCGATGCCCACCTGAGCCTGATCCGGGAAGACAACGGCTGGCTGCGCATCGAGATTCTCGACCACGGCCAAGGCCTGCCCGAGGACTGGCTGGATAAAGTCTTCGAACCCTTTGTGCAACGCGGCGTCAGCGACGGCGGTGTGGGGTTGGGCCTGGCGATTGCTCGGTCGTGCATCCAGGCCCATGGCGGCGAACTGGTGTTGCAGAATCGCCCACCGGCAGGCCTGTGCGCGGTGGTGCGATTGCCCGCAGCGCTTTAGAAGTTGTACGTGGCGCCCATCCACAAGGTGCGGCCATAGTTCACCGTGCCGTAGGTTTCATCGTCCAGCCGCTTGTCGGTGAGGTTGTTGAGGGAGGCGTTCAGGGTCAACGCATCGTTTACATCGTAGGAGCCGCCAAGGTCAGCCGTGGTGTAGCCCGGCGCCGGTTCGTCGGTAATGGTGTTGCCGGTTTCTTCGCCGTAGTAACTCAGCGACGCCCACGCCTGGGTGCGGTCGTTGATGCTCCACTCGGTGCGCAGATTGGCTTTTTGCTCCGGTGTGAGGGCCAGCGGCGCACCTTTGTTGGCGCCGCTTTTCTGCTCGGAATCGGTGTAGGTGTAGTTGGCCTTGAGCAGCACGCTCGGGCTGATATCCCATTGGCCGTTGAGTTCCACGCCCTGGATGATCGCCTTGTCGACGTTGACCCGTTCCATGATGGTGTAGCCGTTCCAGCGCCGATCGGTGGTGACGGTGGAGAGCTTGTCCTGGAAATCGTTGTAGAACAGCGTCACGCCGCCCGACAGGTCATCGCGGTTGCTCCACAGTGCGGAGACTTCGTAATTGGTGCTGGTTTCGGGCTTGAGATCGGGGTTGCCGAACATCACGAAGCGGTTGCGGCGCAAGTAAGCGTAATCCTCGACCACGGCGCGCAGTTCCGGCGCCTTGAAGCCACGGGCGATACCGCCCTTGAGCGTCCACTGGTCGGTGGCGCGCCACACGCCGTAGACCCGCGGGCTTAGATGCGCGCCGTACTCTTCGTGTTCATCCAGGCGCAGGCCGGTGGTCAAGGCAAAGCGGTCGGTGACTGACCATTCGTTTTCGGCGAACAGGGCTTTTTGCACCACCGAGAATTTATAGTCGACGCGGTCACCCAGGCCCTGGTTCCAGTCCGTCAGCTCGCTTTCATTCCATTGCACGCCGACGGTGCTGACATTATGGGCGGTGGGCACCACCAGCTTAGCGTCGAACACGGTGTTCTTGATCTCGGGTTTACGCCCGTAGATATCGGTTTGAGCCGGGGTGGCCTTGCCTTCGCGGGTCGAGGTTTCCTGGGACAGCGCAATGTCCGAGGTCGCCCAGCCCCAGCGGCCCTGGTGAGACAGGGACCAATGATCGCGGTTGTTTTCCTGCTCGCGGGTGGCCCAGTTGGCGCTCATCCCGTCGCCATTCTTCAGGCGCGTGGCGCCAGCTTCCAGCAGGATGTCGTGATCAATGGTCGGGGTGAAGGCCAGGCGCGCGGTGAGGTCGCGGTGGTCGGCCTGGCTGAAGCCGTTGGTCTGTTCGATGTCATCGTCGGCCTGGCGGTCGAGGTAACGGCCCCACACCTGCAAGCCGAGGAAATCCTCCTTGAGCGGACCGCTGAGGTAGAACTGGGTCTGGCGCGCATTGCCCTGGTCGCTGTGCTGGCGGGCCGAGTAGTCGTAGCCGATGGAGCCGCCCCAGGTCGGCGAGACCTTGCGCGTGATCACGTTGATCACCCCGCCGATCGCATCCGAGCCGTACAGCGACGACATCGGCCCGCGCACCACTTCGATCCGCTCGATGGCGGCGGCAGGCGGCACGAAGCTCTGCTCGTAGCCACTGTTGCCGTTGACCCGCGACTCCCTCGCGCTCTGGCGTTTGCCGTCGACCATGATCAGGGTGTAATCGGCGGGCATGCCACGGATGGAGATGTCGGTTTCATTCGCCCCGCCGTTGACCGTCACGCCTTCCACATCCCGCACCGCATCGCCCAGGTCGCGGTAGGACTTACGGCGCAGTGCCTCGCCGTCGATCACCGTAACCGAGGCCGGCGCGTCTTCCACGCTTTGGGCATAACCGGCGGCCGTCACCACCACATCGTTGAGTTCCAGGGCAACGGGTTCGTCGGCATGGGCGCTGAAACTGCCGGCAACCAGCATGACCAGGGGCGTAAAGCGAAAAGCAGCAAGCATGGGCGTGGACCTTAGGATTGGACTCAAAAGAGAATCGTAATCATCCAGCCCCGAATAACTTGGACAAAGTGTGACAACTGGTGCGGATTTCAGGGAGTTCCGTTTCGCCTATGTGGGAGGGGGCTTGCCCTAATGCCAGTCAGTTAAGGGCGAACACCGTACCTGTGGCGAGGGAGCTTGCTCCCGCTGGGCCGCGAAGCGGCCCCAAAAATGGGACTGCTGCGCAGTCCAACGGGAGCAAGCTCCCTCGCCACAGGTTACTTTTTGCCCTTTTATCTCTTAACTGACCGGCATTAGGGCTTGCCCCCGATAGCTATAGGTATCTACACAACTCTTAAAAGTTGACACATAACTCTGTGGTGAGCGGGCTTGCCCCGCGCTGGGTGGCGAAGCCGCCCCAAACCATGCGACCGGGTTCTGTCTGATACTGCGCGGTGTTTTTATTGGGGCGGCTTCGCCACCCAGCGCGGGGCAAGCCCGCTCACCACAGAAGCCCGCTCACCACAGAAGCGTGTTTGCCATAGATTCAGCATCCACTGGAAGTTGTGTAGATACCCGTGCCCCAATAGCGGTCGTTCAGCCTCGCCAAAACTAGGCATCTCCCACAAGCACCGGCGCCACACGCCGCTCACGCAATACGTGAAAAGCCACAAACGCCATCACCGCAAACCCCGCCTGGATCATGATCATCGGTGTAGCGCTGCCATCGCGCAGTTGACTCAGCAGCACGCCACTGCACGTGGCGCCGAACATTTGCGCAAAGCCCATCAACCCAGCCGCCAACCCGGCGCGGTGCGCGTTGGGCATCACCCCGCCCGTGACCGAGCCGGGCAACACCAAGCCGCCGCCGAGCGTGGCCAGGGCAATCGGAATATCCAGCCCCAACACCGACAAGCCAAACAGGCCATAAATCACCGCCGCCGACACCCCACCGAGCGCTACCAGCGTCACCCCCATCGACACAATCCGCTGCGGCCCCAGGCGCAGGATATTGCGCCGGGTATAGGTGGAACCGACGATCAGCATCGACACGATCACGCCAAAATTGATGCCGTACTCCAGGCTGCTAAAGCCCAGCAAGTTGATAAACACCGCCGATGAACCGGCAATCACCGCGAACATCGCGCCATAGGTGCATGCCAACGCCACGGCGAATGCACGGTATGGGCGGCCCTTGAGCAAATCCAGATACTGGCCGCCCAGCGTGCGCCAATGGCCGGCCTTCGGGTCCAGGTATGCGTTGCTTTCACGAAAGAACCGCAGCGCCAGCAACAACACCACACTGCCGATCACCAGTGCCAGCAAGATCGGCGCATGCCAGCCCAACAATTTGATCAGCAGACCGCCAACCATCGGCGCAACAACAATGGCGTAGAGCATGCCGATCATGGTCAGCGCCAGAGCCGGCCCCGCTTCGGCTTTCCATACATCGCGCACCACCGTGCGCGCCAACACCAGCGCTGCGCAGGCGCCAAGCCCCTGCAGCACGCGGGCGGCGATAAATTGATGCATGTCGCTGACCAGCAGCATCGACAAGGTCGCCAGCACAAACAGCAGCAACCCGCCGATCAACACCGGACGCCGACCAATGCGGTCCGACAAGGGCCCAAACACCAATTGCCCCAGGCCAAACGCCGCCACGAAGGCCGACAGCGCCATCAGTGCCGAGCCCGGCGGTGCGACCAGCGCCTGCTCGATGGCGCCGAGGCCGGGGATGATCAATTGGGTCGAGACTTCGCCGAGTGCCGTAAGGGCAACCAGTAGCAAGAGCAGGCTTCGCGACGGAACCGGGGCATTCGACATGAGGATTATCCGGGGGCTGGATTAATTTATATTTCAACCATAATATGCGTAAAAAATTATGTCCATAATTTTTTGCCCGATGGTCATCCCCTGGAGCCCGACATGAACCTTCTCCCGCTGCGCCTTCTCTCGCCCGTGGCTTTGCTGATGATCCTCAGCGGCTGCAACAGCCAGGCCGACCCCGCCGCCCAGGCGCCCCAACCACGACCGGTACTCGCCGCCAAGGTCGAAGCCGCCGGCACCCAACAAAGCGCCTACACCGGTGTGGTCGCGGCTCGTACGGAAAGCGACCTGGGCTTTCGCGTAGGTGGCAAGGTGATCGAGCGCAAGGTCGATCCCGGCCAGCATGTCTCCCGTGGCGACACCCTGTTGGTCCTGGATATCGGCGACTTCGAGCTGGCCCTGCGCTCGGCCAGGAACCGTGTCAATGCCGCCCAGGCGCAACTGCGCCAGCGCCGCGATGACGCCAACCGCTATCAGCGCCTGGCGAGTACCGGCGCCGTGTCGCGGCAGATCTTCGACCAGTCGGCGACCAACCTGCGCGTCGCCGAAGCCGAGTTGGCTGCGGCACAATCCGACGCCAGCCAGATCGAAAACCGCCGCACTTACTCGGTGCTCAAGGCCGACGGCGACGGCATCATCACCGACGTACGGGTCGACCCCGGCCAGGTAGTCGTCGAAGGCCAGATCGTTGCGCGCCTGGCCCGTGATGGTGCCCGCGAAGCCATCGTCAACCTGCCGGAAAACCAGCGCGAACAGGCCTCGCAAAAAGCCCTGGCCTTCCCGTTCGGCGCGCCTGATCAAGCCGTAGCGGCCACCTTGCGCGAACTCTCCGCCAGCGCCGACCCCACCACCCGCACCTACCGCGCGCGTTATGTGTTGCGCGGCGCCGTCGACCGCTTCGCCCTCGGTTCGACCATTACGGTGCGCCTGCAAGGTAATGGCCAGGCACAACAGACCCGCGTCCCCATCGGCGCATTGCACGATGCAGGGCAAGGCACCGGGGTATGGGTGATCGGCGCGGATAACACAGTCACTTTCTCGCCGGTCAGCGTCGCCAGCCTCGGCCAGGAAGATGCCCTGCTCAACAGCGGCGTGAGCCCCGGCACCGTCATCGTCGCCCTCGGCGCGCACCTGCTGCACAGCGGCGATGCGGTACGCCTGCTGCCCGCCCAGGCATTGGCCCTCAACCGCAAACAGGACCAATGAACATGCGCGGCATCAATCTCTCTGAACTGGCGGTCAAGCACCGCGCCGTCACGTTGTTCCTGATCATCGCGATCCTGGCCGCCGGGATTTTCTCGTTCGGCAAACTGGGGCGCGCCGAAGACCCGTCCTTCACCGTCAAGGTGATGACCATCACCGCCGCCTGGCCCGGCGCCACGGCCCAGGAAATGCAGGAACAAGTCGCCGACCGCCTGGAAAAACGCCTGCAGGAGCTGGACTACTACGACCGCGTCGAGACCATCGCCCAGCCGGGTTTTGTGTCGATGCGCATGACGTTCCTCGAATCCACCCGTCCCGGCGAGATCCAGGACCTGTTCTACCAGACCCGCAAAAAGCTCAGCGATGAAGCGTCGCGGCTGCCCAACGGGGTGATCGGGCCGTTCTTCAACGATGAATATTCCGATGTGTACTTTGCGCTGTACGCCCTGGAGGCCGAGCACCTGCCCCATCGCCAGCAAGTGCAGATGGCTGAGGAACTGCGCCAGGGCTTTCTTAATCTGCCGGGGGTGAAGAAGGTCAACATTCTGGGCGAACAGGCACAACGCATTTTTGTCGAGTTTTCCTACGAGCGTCTGGCGACTCTGGGCATCAAGCCCGACCAGATCTTCGCCGCCCTCGCCGCGCAAAACGCCGTGGCGCCGTCGGGCTTTGTGGAAACCGCAGGGGCCCGCGCCTATATCCGTATCGACGGGGCTTTCGACAGCCTGGCGCTGATTGAAAACGTGCCGCTGGAAGTCAACGGCCGGTTGCTGCGCATTGCCGATGTGGCGACCGTCAGCCGCGGTTATGAAGACCCGCCGAGCTACCGCATCCGCCATCAGGGCGACCCGGCGCTGATGCTCGGCGTGATCATGGAAAAACACTGGAACGGCCTGGAGCTGGACAAGCGTCTCAAGGCCGAGGAGGCACGGATCCACGCAGACCTGCCACTGGGGGTGAACTTCGCCAAGGTCTCCGACCAGGCGAAAAACATCAGCCTGGCGGTGAATGAATTCATGCTGAAATTCTTCGTTGCCCTGGCGGTGGTGATGATCATCAGCCTGTTGGCCCTCGGCTTTCGCGTCGGCCTGGTGGTGGCAGCTGCGGTGCCGCTGACGCTGTCCGTGGTGTTCGTGATCATGCTGGTGACGGGGCGAGAGTTCGACCGCGTCACCCTTGGCGCGCTGATCATTTCCCTCGGCCTCCTGGTGGACGACGCGATCATCGCCATCGAGATGATGGTGGTCAAACTCGAAGAAGGCTTTGACCGCATTCACGCCGCCACTTACGCCTGGAGCTCGACCGCCGCGCCAATGCTGACCGGCACCCTGGTGACCATCATCGGCTTCCTGCCGGTGGGGTTTGCGCGCTCGGGCGCCGGGGAGTACGCCGGCAATATCTTCTGGATTGTCGGCTTCGCGCTGATTTCATCGTGGCTGGTGGCGGTGGTGTTCACCCCGTACCTGGGGGTCAAGCTGCTGCCGAACATCAAACCGGTGCCCGGTGGCCACGACGCTATCTACGCCGGGCGCTACTACCAGAAACTGCGCGCCCTGGTGGAACTCTGCGTGCGCAGGCGCTGGCTGGTGACCGGGCTGGTGGTGGCGGCGTTTGTGCTGTGCGGGCTGGGCATGGGCGTCGTGAAGAAACAGTTCTTCCCCGACTCCGACCGGTCCGAATTGATTCTGGAGGTGTACATGCCGCCCGGCAGCGCCTTCAAAAGCACTGAGGCGGTGGCGGCGCAACTGGAGAAGGCGCTGCTGCAAGAACCGCAGACAAGCATGGTCGACACCTACGTGGGCGGCGGCGCGCCACGGTTTTTCCTGTCGTTGAACCCTGAGCTGCCCGACCCGGCTTTCGCCAAATTAATCGTGCAGACCCCGGACTCCCACGCCCGCGATGCCCTCAAACTGCGCATGCGCGAACGTATCGCGGCAGGCGAATTCCCGGCGGCGCGGGTGCGCGTCACGCAATTGCTGTTCGGTCCGCCGGTGCCCTTCCCGGTGGTATTTCGCGTGTCCGGCCCGAATCTGGACGTGCTGCGCGGGCTGTCCGAAGACGTACGCAACGTCGTCGCCGCCAACCCACTGACCAAAGATGCCTTCCTTGATTGGGGCGAGCGCACCAGCGGTTATCGCCTGGTGCTCGATCAAGACCGCCTGCGCCTGCTGGGTTTCACCCCCAATGAAGTCAAATCCCAGCTCAACGCCCTGCTCAGCGGCAATCCGATCACCGAGGTGCGTGAAGGTAATCGCACCGTGTCCGTCGTGGCCCGCGCCCAGGGCAACCAACGCGAGAACCTCGGCAACCTCAACAACATGACCCTGACCAACAGCGCTGGCACCTCAGTGCCCCTGGCCCAGGTCGGGCATTTCCAGGCGGTGATGGAAGAGCCGATCCTCAAGCGCCGCAACCGCGCGACCACCGTGGAAGTGCGCGCCGACATCATCGACGGCGTGCAACCGCCCGACGTGGAAATGGCCGTGTACAAAGACCTGCAACCGCTGATCGCCAAGCTGCCGGCGGGCTACACGCTCGACATCGGCGGCCCGGTGGAAGAAAGCGCCAAGGCCAACGTCGCCCTGGCCGCGCTGTTCCCGATCATGATCCTGCTGACCCTCAGCGTGATCATGTTCCAGGTGCGCTCCTTCGGCGTGATGTTCATGGTTTTCGCCACCGCGCCCTTGGGCTTGATCGGCGCGGTGCCGACGCTGTTGCTGTTCAACCAGCCGTTTGGGTTCAACGCGATACTGGGGCTGATCGGCATCGGCGGCATTCTGATGCGCAACACACTGATCTTCACCGACCAGATTCGCCAGAACCAGGAACAGGGCATGGCGATACGCGAGGCCATCGTCGAAGCCACGGTGCGGCGAGCCAGGCCGGTGATCTTGACCGCGTTGGCAGCGGCGCTGGCGTTTATTCCGCTGACGTTGTCGGTGTTCTGGTCGTCCCTGGCCTATGTGCTGATCGGTGGAGTGCTGGTGGGCACGCTGTTGACGCTGTTGTTCTTGCCGGCGCTGTGCAGTCTGGTGCTGGGGCGCGAGAAGACAAAAGCTGTCGAAGCTTCCCACGTGAACGCCGGATAAGCTCTACAACTTCCCCCTGAAAACCTCTGCAAAGTCCTTCGCCTGATCACACAGTGCGAAGGATTGCAGATGGTTTTTTTCGTTAAGGCCCTGGTTGACGGGGCTGCCTCTTGATTCCCGTTATCGCCAGCCTTGTCCTGGCCCCCATGGATCCCAAGGCGCCGGATAGTGAGCGCGTCTTCGGTGATTTTCGCGATTGCCTGAACACCTTTGATGCCTGGGCCGAAAGCTTCTGGAGCGGTTCGGCACTGGAGGTGGAACAGGTCTTCAAGGTGGGAGACGAGGTAGAGCTGGTCACGCCGGTTTCGTCCAAGACACCCAGTAAAACCGTCGCCATGTGCAGTGCCCAGGGCTCGCTGACCCTGGTGCATATGTTCGAAAGCACCCGCTTTGTACCTATGGGCAATACGCCAGTGATGCTCCAAGCCGTTGCGGCGGATGGCAGCCCGATGGGCGCGCCGCTGCATCGGACCATCGGCCCCGGCGGCATCCTCGAAATCACCGAGTGTGATCGCAATCAGCCGTACCAAATCACCTTCTACCCCACTGTTTCCCAGGATCACATCAAGGCGCTGTATGCGTCTTATCAGTCGGTGATTGCGGGGCTAGAAGGTCGGCTGCGGGAAGAGTGGACGGCGACTTTCCAACCCCAATGGAAGGACTTTGCCAGCGCCAGCTCTTTGCAACGCAGCGCGATGCAGGGCGTGGCGTTTTCCACCGGGATGGCCAAGGCGCTCTACAGCCTGTGGGACAACATTTCCCAGCTGTACGACCTGCTGGCGGATCTCAAGGCCAACAGCCAGAAGTTGTTGGCGTACCTCTCTCAGGCTGAGCTTGATGAACTGCTGAAGCTGGGCAGCGACGCGATTGCCAAGGGTTTGTTGGTGCTTAGCGATGAGCCGCTGTTGTTCATTTATGTCTCGGCGATCGTCAGTTGGATACGCCTGCTGCCACCGCCGGAGATGTATGAATTACTGGGCGAGATCACCGGTGAAGTGCTGATCAACCTGCTGCTGATGTGGGCGACGGCCGGGACGGGTGATACAGACGGCAGCCCAATTACCGCCTATACGGAATATTGAAATGAAATACCACCCTAAACTTTCGATCTTGCGTAGCCTGCTATTCACCTACAGCATCGAAAATTTCGACGACCCCGAAAGAGAGATCTTTATCGCATCAAAAAATATAAATGACGACAAAGAACTCGCCGACCTATTTGACGAACTTACCAAACCTGAATTCATCAAATATACAAGAGAGGAAAGAGAGTGGCACATCAACACCATTCAAAATTCCTTAAGCGCAGACGAAAAATTTGAGTCTGTCTTTTATCTTTTTGACACTTACTTTAATGATGAAATAACTGACAAAAGGCAGTTTATGAAAATCCTTCTAGACTGCCTTTGCAGATATAACGTCGAAATCATAGATAATTAATTTAGAAGCTTTAGATAGCTAGAGCTGCTCATCACAAAGGTCACTCAGCAAATGAAACTCAAAAATACAAAAGCTGCTTGCACCGGCTTATAAATATGCAAAACAAACCAAGCTTGGAAATAATTCGCGGCTTGCTATTTACCTATGATATCGAAAACACGGACGACTTGGAGAGAGAAGCCTTAATCTCTTCAAAAAACATAAATAATGAAAAAGAACTTATTGAATTATTCAACAAGCTGACCAAACCAGAATTTTTAAATCACACAAAGCCCGAACAAGACTGGTTCATTGACTCAATAGAATACTTCTTAACGATCAACGACAACTTCGACGCTGTCTTTAAAAAAATGGCGACCTACTTCAGCGAAGATGTAGCTGATCAGCGGGCATTCATGCAAACCCTTCTTAATACTCTGAAGCATTACACCGACAATCCTTGATGGCTAACCCACCAAGTGGTGAGCAGGCTTGTCCTGCTCACCACAAAGCCACACTGCGTACCGTCAATTCACCGCTTCGCCAACTCCATAATCATCCGACTCAACAGATAAACCCGAGGCACCACACTCTCCACCTCCGCATATTCCTCGGCCGTGTGAATATTCCCACCCACAATCCCGAAACCATCCAACGTCGGCGTCCCCACTCCGGCCGACAAACTCGCATCCGCCGCGCCGCCGCTGCCTTCGATGGTCAGCTTCTTGCCCAATTCCCCATAGATCCCTTGGGCAATCGCTACCAATTTGTCCGACTCCGCCGTCTGCGGCATTGGCGGCAGGCCGCGTTTGAGGGTGGTGGTCACGTCGGTTTCCGGGATCAGCTTGTTGGCTGAAACCCGCACCAGGTCTTTCTCGATCCGATCAAACTCTTCCGGCAAGGCTGCGCGGACATCCGCCTTGGCGGTGGCTTGGTCTGGAATCACGTTGGTGCGGTCACCGGCATTGATCACCGTGAAGTTGATGGTGGTTTTCTTCTCTTCATCACCCAGCTTGCCCAGTTGCAGGATCTGGTGCGCGGCTTCCATGGCGGCGTTGCGGCCCAGTTCCGGGGCGACGCCCGCGTGGGCGGCTTTGCCTTTGACTTCGACCACGGCGGTGGCGCTGCCTTTGCGCCATACCACCAGGCCGTCGGCGGGGCGGCCGGGTTCGAGGTTGAGGGTGACGTCGTGGGCCTTGGCGGTGGTGCGGATCAGCTCGGAGGCGATGTCGGAGTCGGTTTCTTCGCTGGCGTCGAGCAGGAAGGTGATTTGCGCGTAGTCCTTGAAGCCTTGGTTTTTCAAGACTTTGAGTGCGTAGATGCCTGCGACGATGCCGCCCTTGTCATCCATCACGCCGGGGCCATAGGCGCGGCCGTCCTTGATGTGAAACGGGCGTTCTGCAGCCGAGCCTTCCTTGAACACGGTGTCCATGTGGGCCATCAGCAGGATCTTGGCCTTGCCGGTGCCCTTGAGGGTGGCAATCACATGGTTGCTGTTGGCGGCAGCGTCCGGCACGCGTTCGATGCTGAAGCCCAACTGTTTCAACTCATCCACGGCGATGTCGCTGACCTGGTTCAGGCCCGGCCCGTAGCCGGAACCGGAGTCGATATTCACCAGGCGCTCCAGCAGTTTCAGGGCCTCGGCCTTGTACTGCTGGGCATCCGCCTGGATCTGCGGGTGGAGTTCGGCGCTGTAGGCCGGGAGTGCGAAGGACAAGGCCAGCGTGGCGGCCAGGAGCGTACGGGGGAAGGTGAAGAGCATAAACCGGTCCTTGTTTTTTGTTGGGGGGGCCGCCACACCCTACCCCACTAAACGGACCGCAACCAACTCCCGTGCACCGCGCTGACACGGTTGCGCCCGCTGCTCTTGGCTTCATACAGCGCCAGGTCGGCATCATTGAGCCAACCGGTGGAATCGGCATGTTCGGGTCGATACGGCGCCAGGCCGATGCTTAAGCTGGCGCGTAACGTCGGGTCCTGGGCGTATGCCAGGGCATTGAAGCGGTCACGCAGTGCGTCCATGACTTCCGTGGCCCGGTTGAGCGGCATGCCCGGCAGGATCACGCAGAACTCGTCGCCGCCGTAGCGTCCGGCCAGGTCGGTGGCGCGCAGGTTCTGGCGCAGTATTTTACCGAGTTGGCGCAGGACGATATCGCCGGTGACGTGGCCGTAGGTGTCGTTGATGGTCTTGAAATGGTCGATGTCGATCAGCGCAATCGCAGCGCCCTGCTGCTCGCGGCGGCAGCGTTGGAATTCAATCTCCAGGTGATCTTTCCAGGCGCCATGGTTGAGCAGGCCGGTCAGGCTGTCGGTGCGGCTCAAGGCGAGTAATTCACGTTTGTGCCGGGCCAGGTTCAGGGCCTGGCGGTAGCAGATCCAGCCAAGCGCCAGGGGATACAGCATCAGGATCGGCAGGCATGCGTAGAGTTGGCCCTGGGTGGTGGTGGCGACAAAGGCCGGCGCGAAGATCAGCAGCGAGGCGCCGATGCCCAGCGCCTGCGCCAACCACCCCGCCAGCATCAGGCGGGGGCCGCCGAGGGCCACGTTGTTCATGGTCATCATCGACAGTGTGGTGACGCTGGGCAGTGGATTGAAGTGCATGGCACCGACCCAGAAACCGCCGCAGAACGAATCGAACAACAGGTTGCCGCGCTCAGTGCGCAGCGTGTTGGCGGTTCGCAAGGAAAGTTGGAACGCCAGATGGGGCCAGACAAACGCGTTGATCAGCATCCACGCCCACACCCAGGGCGACGGGTGCAGCGGGTACATGCCAAAGACCACACACACCAGACCGAGCGTCAGCCCCAGGGTGCGGGATTTGTACAAACGAATAGCGAGCGGAAGTCCTTTTCCTCCGGCGGCTGGCATGGTCGAGGGTAATCCTGGATGAATGCCTGGAGTCTATCAGGGCGCCAGCAATTCGCCACTACCACTCATAAGCTCATCACCCGCGCAAATGCCCGATCCAAAGCGCTCAGTGGGAAAAACCCCGGGCCAGCATCAACGCTACGCCCAACAGCAGCACTGCCGTGACCCGCTGCAACAGCACGCGGCGCTTGGGGTTTTCCAGGACGTGCTTGATGCGCTGGCCGAAGTAGCAATACAGGCAGCCACTGGCAAATTGCAGCAACAGGAACGTCGCGCCGAGGATGGCGATATCCGCCGCCGAGCTGTGCTCCCCTGCCCCGGCAAACTGCGGGAACACGGCGCTGAACATGATGATGGTCTTGGGGTTGGAAAACCCGGTCAGCAGCCCTTTGCCGAACAGGCTGCGCGAGCCCTCCACGGCGCCGGCCTTGCCGATGGCCACGCCGCTGCTGGTCCACTGTTTGTAGGCCAGGTAGAGAATGTAGGCCACGCCGACAAACTGGATAGTCTGGGTGATCGCGAGGTTGCCCTTGATCAGCTCCGAGAAGCCCACGGCGAAGATCAGGATCGAAATCAGGTACGACACGCTGGCGCCGATCTGCGCCGGGATCGAGCTGCGCAAACCGTCCTTCAAGCCCAGGCTCAGCAGCAGCAGGGTCATGGGGCCGGGGCTGAAGGTCATGGTGGCGCAGAACAGCAGGAAATAGAGAAACGAAGACAGGGTTAACGCAGTGGTCATGGGCCAGGGCCTTCAATAAGTAGAAACGACAGCCGTGGGACGGGCACACCGGCGCCCGCCCCGGCTTCCATCAAGCGACAGCGATCTCGGTGGCCAGGGATTCGCGGTACATCACCGCCAGCTCACCGAGGGCCGCTTTGGCCGTCTGGTTGCGGGTTTCGAAGGCCACCAGGCCTTTCCAGTTGGTTTCGACGATGGCCTGCATCACGTCGGCGTAGTCGCAGTTGCCGTCATGAATGCCGAAGTGCTGGTCCTGCACGCCATTGTTGTTGCTGAAGGAAATGCCCTTGATCAGGTGGTGATACTTGCGCACCACCTCGGCCGGCAGGCCGTCTTCGATATTGGCGTGGCCGGCGTCGAGGAAGAAGTACACGTTGCTGTGGGCCTGCAGACGCTCGAACACAAAGGCGTATTCCGCTTCATGGGTGAAGATGTAGTGGAACGGCCGGTAGTTGACGTAGTTCGACAGGTTTTCCAGGTAGATGTCCACGCCCTTGGCCTCGGCGTAACGCGCCAGTTCCTGCACCGACTTGAGGTAGTGCTCCAGGGCGACTTTCTTGGCCATCAGCACCATTTTTGGTTCGACGATGCAGCCCCCGTGGATGATCAACGGCGCGCCCAGGCGGCTGGCAATGTCGACTTCCTTTTTCACATACGCCACGGCGGCCACGCGAAAGGCTTCGACGTCACTGCCCAGCGGCGCCTTGAAGTTGCCGTGGTAGACGGGCTTCACACCGGTGGCCGCGATCTGCGCCTGCAGGCTGGCGATGCGCTCATCGGTCCAGTCATCGACCATTTCGCCGAACAGGCTGCCGTCGATATACCAATGGGTGCAGCCGCCTTCGATGGCGGTGTCCAGGCCCTTCTCGGCGGCGAGGTATTTCTGGTGGGCCACACCGGTACAGAACGGTACGGCGGCGTTGATCAGGTTACTTTCCATGAAGCGATTCCTTTCGTGATGGAGGGTTACAGTTCAATGGCCATGAAATCGGCCTTGGTCACGCCGCAATCCGGGCATGTCCAGTCTTCCGGCACCTCTTCCCAAGGGGTGCCGGCCGGGATTCCGTCTTCAGGAATGCCCAATTCTTCTACGTACATAAATCCGCAGGGCGCACACATATAAGTCTTCATGAGAATGCGAAATCCATGGCTCGCTGGTAGGAAAGTTCGCCAATTCCAGGCGAGATGGCGCGCAGTCTAGGGGAGCGGCATTGCACAAGGCAGGTGAAGTAATGCCTAATCCGGCCTAACTTCACCGGTAAAATCACCAGTAAACACAAGGAAGGTTTATGTTCGTATCCGCCATCGCCTTTGTGGACGGCACGCCGAAGGTGCAACAGATCGTCGAGGCGTTCAGCCAGGCCATCGAGAACGGCGAATGGGCGCCTGGCAGCAAGTTGCCGTCGGTGCGCGAATTGACCCAGACCCTGGGCGTGAGCAAGTTCACCCTCAATGAAGCCCTGGACCGCCTGCGCGGGCGCCACCTGCTCACCTCCAGCCAGGGCCGTGGCTACTTTGTGGCGATGGACAGCGCACGCCCGGCCTCGGTGGCGTGGGTCGACCTGCTGCCCCAGGATCTGCTCAGCGTCTTGCGTCGGCCCCTGGTCACTGCCAGCGGCGAACTGCGCCCCGGCGGCGGCCACCTGCCGGAAGAATGGCTGGACGCCGACGCCATCCGCCAAGCCATGCGCAGCGTGGTGCGTGCGCCGTCGCTGCGCATCGCCGGGCTGGGCACGCCGGCCGGCTTGCTGCCGTTGCGCCAGGCCCTGCAACAGAAGCTGCACGGCGAAGGGTTGTCGGTGCCGGTGGAGCAGATCATCACCACCCCCAATACCGTGCAGGGCCTGGACATGCTGATGCGCCTGCTCGCCCGTCCCGGCGATACGGTGCTGCTTGACGCGCCGTGCTACTTCAACTTCCACGCCAACCTGGCGCTGCATGGCGTCAAGGTGGTGACCATCCAGCGCCGTCCCGATGGCTTCGATTTCGTCGCCCTCGAACAGCTATTGGCCGAACACCGCCCCAGCCTCTATCTCACCACCAGCGTGCTGCATAACCCCACCGGCCATTCCTTCAGCCCCAGCCAGGCGTTTCGGCTGCTGCAACTGACCCAGCAGTACCACTGCCATATCGTCGAGGATGACCTCTACGGTGACCTTCATCCCAACCCGCCACCGCGTCTGGCGGCCGTGGCCGGTCTGGATCAGGTCACCTACCTGTCGGGCTTTTCCAAGATTCTGAGCGCCAACACCCGCGTCAGCTTTGTGGTGGCCGCGCCGCAACTGGCGGCCAACCTGACCAATATGAAGTTGATGAGCGGCGGCGTGACCTCGGAGCTGTTCGAGCAGATCGTCTACCGCATGCTCAGTGAAGGCAGCTACGCCAAGCACCGCAAGCGCATGGTCCAGCGCTTGATGGAGGCCGGTGGGCGCGTCGAGCAATGGCTCAAGCGCTGCGGCTGTGAGTTGCCGATGGCGTATGACGGCGGGATGTTTATCTGGGCGCGCCTGCCTGCGGGGGTCAATGGCGAGCTGTTGGCCCAGGAGGCTTTGAAACGCAGCATGGTGCTGGCGCCGGGCGCGCTGTTCGGCTACGACCCGGCCCATCGTGATTCGATGCGTTTTAATGTGGCCCATACCGATGAGCCGCGGGTGCAGCGGGTGTTTGAAGCGCTGTTGCTCAAGGCGGTGCGCGCGCCTTAGCGGCGATGGGCCAGGGATCGCACGTGGGACATCGGCGGCTCGCTCCTTGAACAGAATCTGTTAGAAGCGTCCAAGCTAAACAATCTAAAAAACCGCCAATAAATATCTTTTTAGAATTAGCTTAGGCGCGGGTCTCTGCGACAGTTGCGCTCTTCTTGTTCGTTGACCAACCGTGTGACACCCCATATAGTGTGCCCACAAACAAAACAGACCACTACATAGTGTGCAGTATCGGTATTTACCGACCACACTATGCGCACTATTTCAATGCCTGACAGCCTGCAAATCGCATATTTTTGGACGGGTTCTCATGCCGTCAAACCAGAACAGAAGGGAGTATTTCAATGCTGAGTTGGGATGAAGTCGACAACGAGGACACCGGTGCAGCGGTGATCAAGGGCGCCAACGCCGGCCATGCCAGCGAAGCCAACATGGACCGCCTCGACGGTGCCGGCGCTGCCGCCGCGCTGGAAGCACGCCACGTGACCGCCAACGACTCCGCCGCCATCGTGCGCGCCAAGGCCGCCCTGGACAAACTCGACGTCGCCGAAGGCCTCGCCGAACTCGAAGGCTCCGCCGCCCGCGTCGCCGTTGACGAAAAGCGCATGATCAACTGCCGCGCCGACCTCAACCAACTCGTACCCTTCAAGTACGACTGGGCCTGGCAGAAGTACCTCGACGGCTGCGCCAACCACTGGATGCCGCAAGAGGTCAACATGACCGCCGACATCGCCCTGTGGAAAAACCCCGAAGGCCTGACCGACGACGAGCGTCGCATCGTCATGCGCAACCTGGGCTTCTTCTCCACCGCCGACTCCCTGGTTGCCAACAACCTCGTGCTGGCCGTATACCGCCTGATCACCAACCCGGAGTGCCGCCAGTACATCCTGCGCCAGGCCTTCGAAGAAGCGATCCACACCCACGCCTACCAGTACTGCATCGAATCGCTGGCCATGGATGAAGGCGAGATCTTCAACATGTACCACGAGATCCCATCGGTCGCCAAAAAGGCAGCCTGGGGCCTGAAGTACACCCGCTCCATCTCCGACCCGAAGTTCGAAACCGGCACCGTCGAGACCGACAAAGAGCTGCTGCGCAACCTGGTCGCCTACTACTGCGTCCTGGAAGGCATCTTCTTCTATTGCGGCTTCACCCAGATCCTGTCCATGGGCCGCCGCAACAAAATGACCGGCGTGGCGGAACAGTTCCAGTACATCCTGCGTGACGAGTCGATGCACCTGAACTTCGGTATCGACGTGATCAACCAGATCAAAATCGAAAACCCACACTTGTGGGATGCCGAGATGAAGGAAGAAGCGACCCAGATGATCCTGCAAGGGACTCAGTTGGAGATCGAATACGCGCGCGACACCATGCCTCGCGGTGTGTTGGGCATGAACGCGGCGATGATGGAGGACTACCTCAAGTTCATCGCGAACCGTCGTCTGTCGCAGATTGGGTTGAAGGAAGAGTATCCGGGGACGACGAATCCGTTCCCTTGGATGAGCGAGATTATGGACTTGAAGAAAGAGAAGAATTTCTTTGAGACTCGCGTGATTGAGTACCAGACCGGCGGCGCTCTGAGCTGGGATTGATTCAACACTGACCAAAAATGTGGGAGGGGGCAAGCCCCTCCCACATTGGTTATCGGTGCTCCATCGACTTACAAACACTCTCTTATGCCCAACCAAACCATCAAGACCCCTTGCGTCGGCCTCTGCTCCACCGTTTACGGCGATCTGGTCTGCCGCGGCTGCAAGCGTTATCACCATGAAGTCATCCAGTGGAATGGCTACAACGCCGAGGAAAAACAGGCGGTGTGGCTGCGCCTTGAGCAATTGCTGGTGCAGGTGATGGCCAGCAAGCTGGAGGTGTTTGATCCACTGCGTCTGCGCCAGCAGTTGGAAGACCGCAAGATCCGCTTTATGCCGCACCAATCCCCCTACTGCTGGGCCTACCAGTTGATCGCACGGGGTGCGCGGGTGATATCCAGGCTGGACGCGTATGGGCTGGCGTTATTGCCGGAGTTTCGTGAGCGCCACCTGGCGGATCTGCGCGATGCAATCGACCGCGAGTTTTTCCTGCTGTCCGAGGCGCATTACGAGCGGTATATCGCGCCGGGGTTTATCCGCGAGGCATTTGGCCCGCCGTTGATCGCTGCCTTTTAACCCTTCAATTGTGGTTAAAATGCCGCCCGCTCAACGACCGACGCTCAACGATGACCCCAGACGCACTCGCCACCCTGCACGCCCACCTGCTCAATGCCCTGGCCACTGTGCCTGCTGAAACCCGGCGCCTGTTCCACGGCCGTGGCCGTTGCTGGCCGGGTCTGGAGCAACTGACGGTGGACTGGCTGCAGGGCGTGGTGCTGGTGGCCTTGTTCAAGGAAACCGAACACCTGGACGCCCTGAAGGCGCAACTGTTGCAGATCGACTGGGCCGGATTCGGCGCCCACACCGTCGCCCTGCAACACCGCTACCTGCCGCAAAGCACCACCGAATGGCTGCTGGGCGAGCCCATCGACGAATTGACCATCACCGAAGGCGGCCTGCGTTACCTGATCGACCTGGGTAAAAAGCAGAACAGCGGGCTGTTCCTCGATATGCGCTACGGCCGCAACTGGGTGCGCGAACAGGCCGAGGGCCAGCGCGTGCTCAACCTGTTTGCCTACACCTGCGGGTTCTCGGTAGCCGCCATCGAAGGCGGCGCCGACCATGTAGTCAACCTCGACATGGCCCGTGGCGCCCTCAGCCGTGGCCGCGACAACCATCGCCTGAATGGTCATGACCTGAGCAAAGTGACCTTCCTGGGCCACGACCTGTTCAAGTCCTGGGCCAAGGTCACCAACAGCGGCCCCTATGACTTGGTGATCATTGATCCGCCGTCCTTCCAGAAAGGCAGCTTCCTGCTGACCAAGGACTACCAGCGCGTATTGCGTCGCCTGCCGGACTTACTCACGGCGCAGGGCACGGTGCTCGCTTGCATGAACGACCCGGCCTTTGGCGAAGACTTCCTGATCGACGGCGTTACCCGCGAGGCGCCGGGCCTGCGCTTTGTGGAACGCCTGCAAAACCCACCTGAATTTCCGGATATCGACGTGCAAAGTGGCCTGAAGGCCTTGGTGTTCCGTCAAGGCTGATGCCGAAACGTCCTACGCTTGCTACGCTAAGTGATACGCCGGGCGGTGAACCTTATGACCCCCTTCCCGGTCGATACCTGCATTCCCCGGCCAGACTCGACGGCGTCACGTTGTCGGCTGCCCCGTTTGACCTTTTGGAGAACCGCCCGTGATATCGACCCTGCATGTAGCCAGAATCAAAGCCTGGGGCGCCCACGGCTTCACCGCCACCGGTGTGGTGCTGGCCTTCCTGGCCACCCTGGCGCTGCTGGAGAACTCACCCAAGGCCTGCCTGTTGTGGCTGGGCCTGGCGCTGGTGGTGGACGGCGTCGACGGTTCCCTGGCGCGCCGGGTCAATGTCAGCACGGTACTGCCCAGCTTTGACGGCTCGGTGCTGGACCTGGTGATCGACTACCTCACCTACGTGTTCATTCCGGCACTGTTTATCTACCGCTACATCGACCTGCCGGAGTTTACCCACCTGTTTACCGTGTCGGTGATCCTGGTCTCGTCGCTGTTCTGCTTCTGCAACGTCAACATGAAGAGCAAGGACAACTACTTCGTCGGCTTCCCCGCCGCCTGGAACGTGGTTGCCTTGTGCGTGTACATCATCCAGCCGGACGCCTGGGTGACCCTGCTCACCGTGATCGGCCTGGCGCTGCTGACCGTGACGCCGATGAAGTTTCTGCACCCGTTCCGGGTCAAGCGCTTCATGCCGATCAATATCGCCGTGACCACCATCTGGTTGCTGTGCAGCTTCTTGATGGTGGTGGATTACCCGAACACCAACCCGTGGACGTTTGGGTTGTGGTCCGTGATGTCGGCGTATTTCCTGGGGATTTGCATCTGGCGCACGGCGCTGGAGTGGCTGGGTACCCACAAATAACCCAGCGGTCACGGTTAACAATGTGGGAGGGGGCTTGCCCCCGATGGCGGTGGTTCAGTTAGACACAAGCTGACTGATACACCGCTATCGGGGGCAAGCCCCCTCCCACATTTGGATCTCCTTACATTCGGAAGGTAAGATGGCGACCCTCAGCAGTCCCGCCAACAATAAGCCCTGCCCATGCCCTTCGAACTCAGCGTTGACCTCACCACCCTCGCCATTCTCGCCGTCGTGGCCTTTGTCGCCGGTTTTATCGACGCCATCGCCGGCGGCGGCGGCCTGCTCACCACGCCCGCCCTGCTCACCGCCGGCATGCCACCGCACTTGGTATTGGGCACCAACAAACTCAGTTCCACCTTCGGCTCGGCCACCGCCAGCTTTACCTTCTACCGCCGCAAGCTGTTCCACCCGCGCCAGTGGGTGCACGCCATCGTCGGTACGCTGATCGGTGCGTTGACCGGTGCAGTGGTCGCCCATTACCTGCCCGCCGAAACCCTGAACAAGATGCTCCCGGTGATCGTCTTCGGCTGTGGCCTGTACCTGTTGTTTGGCGGTACGCCCAAGGCAGCATTGGATAACGACGCGCCGATCAAGAAGAAGTGGCAGTCCACCCAAGGCTTTGGCCTAGGTTTTTACGACGGCGTGGCCGGCCCCGGTACGGGCGCGTTCTGGACCGTCAGCACCATGCTGCTGCACCCCATCGACCTGGTGAAGGCCAGCGGCGTGGCGCGCAGCATGAACTTCGTCAGCAACGCGGCGGCGCTGTCGGTGTTTATCTTCAACGGCTCGGTGGACTGGATCGTCGGCCTGGCGATGGGCGTCTCGGTGATGTGTGGCGCGTTCTTTGGCGCACGCAGCGCGATCAGCGGCGGCGCCAAATTCATTCGGCCGGTGTTTATCACCGTGGTCCTCGGCCTGACGGTGCGCCTAGCCTGGCAGCACTGGTTCAGCGTGCCCTAGGCGACGGGCCAGGTAGAGGTCGATCAGGTAGCGCGCAATCGAGCGTGACGCCGGCAACGGCGGCAGGTCGTGGATGTTGAACCACTGCGCGTCTTCGATCTCGTCGGCCTGGGGCACGATATCGCCACCGGCGTACTCGGCGTGAAAGCCCAGCATCATCGAATGGGGGAACGGCCAGCACTGGCTGCCCATGTACTGGATGTTCTTGACCTCCACCTGCACTTCTTCGCGCACCTCGCGGATCAGGCAGTCCTCGGCCGATTCCCCCGGCTCGGCAAACCCCGCCAACGTGCTGTACACGCCTGTCACAAAACGCGGCGAACGGGCCAGCAGGATCTCGTCGCCACGGGTCACCAGCACGATCATGCTCGGCGAAATCCTGGGGTAGCTGCGCAGGTCGCACGCCTGGCAGAACATCGCCCGCTCCCGTGGCACCTGGACCATGGCCTGGCCGCAACTGCCGCAAAACCGATGCTCCCGCGCCCACGTACCGATCTGAGCGGCGTATCCGAGCACTTTGTAGAGTGTGTGATCACCTTGCAGCATGAAGCCGCGCAGGCCTTGCCAGCTGCAACCTGGCACGTCAGCGGTGGCGTCGAGTTCCAGCAAATACACCGGCTCACCGTCGAGGTGGCCGATGCCGTGCTCGGCTAACACCACCAAGTCCTGGCGCTTGAGCCATTCGCGAGGGAACAGCGGGCCGTTGGGGTCATGCAAAAAGCCGTCGCGGCTGCGGGCGACGGCCCAGCCGCCGGGGGTGTCGTTGTCCAGCAGCGTTGTGGTAATCCAGCCTTGGGTCATGTCAGTCAATCCACGAATTCGGGTTTCTGCTTACTCATATGGGCCGCGATGGCCACGCGCAGGTCGTTGGATTGCAACATAGCCGCGTTCCAGGTGGCAACGTATTCCAGACCATCATTGACTGTGTGGTCACGCATGTAGCTGATCATGGCCTTGGTGCCGGTCACGGCAATCGGTGACTTGGCGGCGATCTGATGGGCGATTTCCAGGACACCGGCCAGCAGTTGCTCATGATCGGCGTAGACGCGATTGACCAGGCCAATGCTGCGTGCTTCCTCGGCGCCGAACTGGCGCCCGGTGTAGGCCAGTTCACGCAGCATGCCGTCGCCGATGATGCGGGGCAGGCGTTGCAGCGTACCGACGTCGGCGGCCATGCCGATGTCGATTTCCTTGATGGAGAACTGCGCATCTTCAGCGGCGTAACGCATGTCGCAGGCGCTGATCAGGTCGATGGCGCCGCCGATGCAATAACCGTGGATCGCCGCCAGTACTGGCTTGCGGCAGTTGTCGACCGCGTTGAACGAGGCTTGCAGCTCCAGGATCTTGCGGCGCAGCAGGCGTGCGTTGCGGCCGACGTCCTTGCCGAAGGCATTGGCCACCGAGGCCAGCATCATCAGGTCGATGCCCGACGAAAAATGCTTGCCGGCGCCGCTGAGTACCACGGCCCGCACGGCGTCGGTGTCTTCGATCCATTGGAAGATGTCGATGATCTCGGTCCAGAACACCGCGTTCATCGCGTTGATTTTTTCCGGGCGGTTGATCTGCACATGGGCAACGTTGCCAGTGACTTCGACGACGAACGCTTGGTATTCGGACATGGCAGTGATCCCTGGCTGGCGAGTGATAAGGCCCGAACTATAACAAGGGTGCACCACGGCGCATCGGCCAAAAGCGGGACTGGCAAAAAACCCTGCCAGGCGCCATCCTTGGCGCTTTAAGCCGCCCTACCCGCGGCGCTCGACGTTTTAAGGAAATGCCATGCACGCCCAACCCCTCGCCACCACCGATTTGGACTTCATCGAAGAAACCCTGCTCAAGTACGGCGATGACCATTCGGTGCTGAACCTGGCGGAACTCAACGGCTACTTCACCGCACTGGTGTCCAGCCCCGCGCAGGTCGATATTGCAGAGTGGTTCCCGGCGATCTGGGGTGGGCAGAACCCGGAGTGGGAAAGCGCCGAAGAGGCCCAGCAGTTCCTGGACCTGTGCGTGCGTCATATCAACCTGCTGGCTGCCCAACTGGCGACCGACGCCCAAGGTTTCAAGGCACGCTTCGATGACACCGACCATCAAGGCCACACCGTGACCCTCGCCGAAGAATGGTGCTTTGGGTATATCCGTGGCGCCGCCATCGGCAACTGGCCAGCACTGCCCGCCGCACAGGCCGCGCTGCTGGAGAAGATCTCCTGGTGCGCCGAGCAGGACAACTTCGAATTGCCGGCCGACCTGGATGTGCAGGCCCACCAGCAACGCGTCAGCGAGATCGAACCGGCAGCGCGTGCCCTGCATGATTACTGGCTGAGCCAGCGCTAAACCTCGACAAGCACCGCACCTTTGGCCGATTATTCGGGTCCGCCCGTCGGCCACTCCGTCCCACCTTGCCTTGATCAGGAGCCTTGTACCTTGAGTTCGCAGAAAACCGTGACCGTTACACCGCCCAACTTTCCCCTGAACGGCAAGGTCGCACCGCCCGGCTCCAAATCCATTACCAACCGCGCCCTGCTGCTGGCCTCCCTGGCCAAGGGCACCAGCCGCCTCAGTGGCGCGCTGAAAAGCGACGACACCCGCCACATGTCGGTGGCCCTGCGCCAAATGGGCGTGACCATCGATGAGCCGGATGACACCACCTTTGTCGTCACCGGCTCCGGCAAGCTGCAATTGCCTGCGCAACCGTTGTTCCTCGGCAATGCCGGCACGGCGATGCGCTTTCTGACGGCCGCCGTCGCCACCGTCGAAGGCACCGTGGTGCTGGACGGCGACGACTATATGCAAAAGCGCCCGATCGGCCCGCTGCTGGCCACCCTCGGCCAGAACGGCATCCAGGTCGACAGCCCCACCGGCTGCCCACCGGTGACCGTGCACGGCGTGGGCAAGGTCCAGGCCAAGCGCTTCGAGATTGACGGCGGGCTGTCCAGCCAGTACGTCTCGGCCCTATTGATGCTGGCCGCGTGCGGTGAGGCGCCGATCGAAGTGGCGCTGACCGGCAAGGACATCGGCGCCCGTGGCTATGTGGACCTGACCCTGGACTGCATGCGTGCCTTTGGCGCGCAGGTGGACGAGGTCAACGACACCACCTGGCGCGTGGCCCCCACCGGCTATACCGCCCATGACTACCTGATCGAACCCGACGCGTCCGCCGCCACCTACCTGTGGGCCGCCGAAGTGTTGACCGGAGGCCGTATCGACATCGGCGTGGCCGCGCAGGATTTCACCCAGCCCGACGCCAAGGCCCAGGCCGTAATCGCCCAGTTCCCGAACATGCAGGCCACCGTGGTGGGCTCGCAGATGCAGGACGCGATCCCGACGCTGGCCGTGCTGGCCGCGTTCAACAACACCCCGGTGCGTTTCACCGAGCTGGCCAACCTGCGAGTCAAGGAATGTGATCGCGTGCAGGCGCTGCATGACGGCCTCAACGAGATCCGTCCGGGCCTGGCGACCATCGAAGGTGACGACTTGCTGGTCGCGGCTGATCCTGGGCTGGCCGGTACGTCCTGCACTGCGCTGATCGACACCCACGCCGACCACCGCATCGCCATGTGCTTTGCCCTGGCAGGCTTGAAAGTGTCGGGCATCCGCATTCAGGACCCGGATTGTGTCGCCAAGACCTATCCTGAGTACTGGAAGGCCTTGGGCAGTCTTGGGGTCGCGCTCAGCTACTGAGTCAGTAGCGTCGGTTTGGGGAGGGCAAGCACATGACCATTCGCCAACCCTGCCCACCCGGCGCCTGTGTCTGCGACCGCGAGCAACTGCTTGAAGCCCCCGGCGCCGACCTGCGCATCCTCAACCTCACGCGCCAGGAAGAAAAACGCCTGCTCGACCGCCTCGAAGACCTCAAGAGCCTGCAGGACCTGGAACGCATGCAACAGCTGATGTACCAGCAATTGGGCATCCGCGTGCACATCGCGCCAGGGCACACCGAGGTCAAGAGCATGCGCGGGATCCAGATCGTGATCGACGAGCTGCCAGGCATGTGCCGCAAGACCCGGCAATCAATCCCGGCGGCGATTCGCCGAGGCCTGGAGAAACGCCCGGAAATCGCCTACCGCCTATTGGACGCCCACGACCTGTTTCGCGAGGGGTGAATCAACCGGCGACGGTCTCGGTTTCGAATAACCCCTGCCCCACGGCCTTCGCCGTTTTCAGATGCGCCTCGGCCGCGCCGCCCTCCGACTCCAGCAACAGCTCGGACGTCAGCACCTTCGCCCCGCAGTAATCAAAGATGCCGTAGTCGATCTGCGTGCGCATCGCCTTGGCATAGCCGTGGCGGTCAAACGCGCTGTCATCGGCTGCGCCGAGGGCCAGCAGGTGCACCTGTAAGTGGCGCAGTTTTTTCAACACCGGGGTATCCGGGCCGTAGTCGATTGCCCAGCCATTGACGAACACGCGGTCGATCCAGCCCTTGAGCAGCCCCGGCAGCGACCACCAATAGATGGGAAACGCGAGCACCAGGGCGTCGGCGCGGTCGAGGCGCGCCTGTTCGGCAAGCACATCGGCCGGCGGTGCGGCGCGGGTGCGATGGACAAGGTGGTCGGCGGCGGTGTAGCGCGGGTCGAAACCTTCGGCGGCGAGATCGGCGATTTCGTAGGTGTGGCCAGAGGCGATGAGGCCTGCGGCGACTTGCGTGGCGATGCTGTGGGTGAGGGATTGTGGGTCGTGATGAGCTACAACGATCAGTGCGTGCATGACATTGACTCCCTTTCGGTTTAGGCTGGCCTTAGTTACTGTTAGTAAGTTAATTCGAGTAAGTTACTTTTGGTATATAAGCATGTCAAGCACTGAGTCCCCTGCCCCACGTCGTCGTCTGTCCCGTGAAGATCGTCTGAATCAATTGTTGGAAGTGGCCTGGCAACTGGTGCGCGAAGAAGGCACCGACGCCCTGACCCTGGGCCGCTTGGCGGAACTGGCGGGCGTGACCAAGCCGGTGGTCTACGACCATTTCGTCACCCGGGCAGGATTGCTGGCTGCGCTGTATGAAGACTTCGACGGACGCCAGAATCAGGTGTTTGCCCAAGCCATCGAAGCCAGCAGCGCGACCCTGGACGACCGCGCGTGGGTCATCGCCGCGTCGTATGTGGACTGCGTGTTATTGCAGGGTCGGGAAATTCCCGGCGTCACCGCCGCACTCAGCGGCTCACCGGAGCTGGAAACCCTCAAGCGCAAGTACGAGGCGATCTTTCTCGACAAATGCCGCGACGCCCTGGCGCCCTTCGCTCCCAGCGGCACAGTGTCCCAAGCCGGCCTGCGGGCCATGCTCGGCGCGGCGGAAGCCTTGTCCCATGCAGCCGCCAGCGGCGAAATCAGCCGTGAAGAAGCCCAGCACGAATTGCTGGCGACCATTCTGGCGATGGTCAACCGCACGACTGTTTCCTGACCTGAGCCCGCGCCAACAAAGCCTCGCTGACGCTAGGCCCAGGCTATTTGACCAGGCGCTTCTCTTTAGAGGGGCGATAGCCGAAGTACGAGCTGTAGCACTTGCTGAAATGACTCGGCGACACAAAGCCACACGCCACCAGCACCTCTACCTGTGACAACTCGGTGTGCTGCAATAACCGCCGCGCTTCGGTCACGCGCAATTCCATGTAGTAGCGCTGTGGCGTGGTACCCAATTGCTCCTTGAACAGTCGCTCCAACTGTCGACGAGAGCGGCTGGCGTAGACCGCCAACTGGTCCAGTTCCAAGGGTTCTTCAAGGTTCGCGTCCATCAGCTTCACCACTTCACGCAACGGCGCGCTGACGCTGACGTTTTCGGTGGGCTTGATACGCCGGTAGCGGGACTCCTCAAAGGCCAGGATGTCTTCGATACCCTCGACCAACGCCTTGTCGTGCAGGCTCTTGATCCAGTCCAGGGCCATATGGAAGGCGCCTGAAGGACTGGAGGCGGTCAGACGGTCGCGGTCGATCACGTAGGGTTCGCTGGTGACGTGGGTGGCTTTGGACACTTCCGCCAGCGCCGGGCGATGTTCCGGGTGGATAGCGCAGCGGTAGCCCTGCAACAGTCCGGCGCGGCCGAGGAACCAAGCGCCGTTCCACAGACCCGCGAGGTGGACGCCGTGCTCGGCAGCGTTGCGCAGCAGTTGGATGAATTCCTCGCTGGCCTTGAGTTCGGTGCGAAATCCGCCGCAGATCACCAACAACTGCAAATCATGCAGCGCAGCAGTATCCAGGCCCGCATCGGGGCGGATAACCAGGCCCAGGTCGCTGGTCACTTCGCCATCGCCCCAGCCAAACGTACGTGAGGCGAACAGATCGGGGCGTAGCAGGTTGGCGGTGACGAGAGTGTCGAGGGTCTGGGTGAAGGCAGGCAGGGAGAAATGTTCAAGCAACAGGAAGCCGACGCGGGTGACCGACGCCGGCTGTGAGGTTTCATTGAGGTAGCGCAGGTTCTTGCCTTTCATGCCACCGCTGAATTGACGTCTTTCCATCGAGGGTTGGCCCACTCTTATTGTTGATGCAGTGGGCGCCATCTTAGGGGGAAATGCGGTGGCTGTCTCAGGCGCTGATCTTGAAAAAAGCACAGGGCTCCGAAGCCCGTAGCAGAACAGTGCAGAGCGCATCTGATACGGTTTTTTCTTTGTTATCTGCGCCTGTATTGAAATACCCTCAGGGCGGACAATAGCCCCAATCCTGTTCCCCTTCCCTTCGGAGGCCTTATGACCAAGATGGCGATTTTCCTGTTCGGTTTTTTAGTGCTGACCATCGGCATCGGCCTGCTGGCGACCATCTCACCGGTCTAGCACTTAGCTGGCAAACAACATCGGGTACAGCGACAACACCAGCAACCCGGCCATGGACCAGTTGAACAGTCGCAGCCAGCGCGGCTCACGCAGCACATTGCGCAGGCCGCTGCCACACCCGACCCAGACGCACACGCTGGGCAGGTTTACCACGGCAAACACCAGCGCAATCACCAGCACATTGACGACATAGCCCTCGGCCGGCGTGTAGGTGGTAATGGCGCCCAGCGCCATAATCCATGCCTTGGGGTTGACCCACTGAAACGCAGCGGCGCCGAGGAAGGTCATGGGCTTGCCGCGTTCGTCATTGCTGTCGGACATGCCGCCCGACGTCGCGATCTTCCACGCCAGGTACAACAGGTACGTTGCGCCCACATAGCGCAACACGGTGTAGGCCCAAGGAAACACCTTGAACACTTCGCCCAGCCCCAGGCCGACCGAAATCACCAGCAGCATGAAACCGATACTGATCCCCAGCGCATGAGGCATCGAGCGACGAAACCCGAAATTGACCCCCGAGGCCAGCAACATGGTGTTATTGGGCCCCGGTGTAATCGAGGACACGAAGGCGAACAGCACAAAGGCCGAGAGCAGGCTGGTGGGGATGAACATAAGGCAGCATCCAAGCAGGAGTGGTATGCCAGGACAGTAGTGGGTTATGGCCTCCCCTGCCCCATACAGCCAGGCGCGGAATGAGGCGTACACTTTTCACAAAGCTTTCACAGACGCCGGGCTAGGGTGGACTCAGCTCCTAATGAACATCCCTTTTAGCCCGCACTCCCCATCGCGGGCTTTTCTTTGTCCGGGATTTGTCCCAGGCAAAAAAAGAGGCAGGTCATTGTTCATGACCTGCCTCTGGTTGACTGATGGTTAACGCTGACCGCCGCCAGGGCCACCAGGGCCGCCGCCTTGACCATGACCCCCACCGCCATGCCCACCGCCGCCGCCACCGCCCGGCGGCATAAACATCCAGCAGCCAGACAAGGTCGACAACAGCGCGACAACCACAGCTGCCTTGGTTAGGTAATTCAACTTCATGACAACACTCTCTGCTTTACAAGGTTGGGTGTACGGAAAATAAGACCGCTGCAAATGAAGTCCGTCACGGCTTTCGTGTAACGTCTTGGTAGGGTTTGTGTTGTAGTGGATACGTGTATGGGCAGTGGGTTTGAGCTAACCGGGGCGATTCCGATGATCAACATTCGTGCAGCAACAAAAGCCGATCTCGACAGCCTGGGAGCCTTGGGCCGCGAGACCTATCAAGAGCATTTCTCGACCTTGTGGTCCCCTGTTGGCATGAGCGACTTCCTCAAGCAGGATTTCGCACGCGATTCGCTCCGCCGATCACTTGACCTGCCCGACCGTCACTCATGGCTGATCGTCTCAGATGAACAGGGCACGTCCATTGGGTTTTCCAAGGTCAACTGGTCGACACCAGCACCTATCACCGGTGAGTTGGGCGCAGAATTGCAAAAAATCTATTTCCTGAAATCCGCTGCCGGACGTGGCTACGGCAAGCAACTTTTGCAGCTCATTTGCGATCAGGCAGCAAAGCGTGGAGAACTCTTACTGTGGCTGGATGTGCTCAAGAGCAATTCAAATGCCCGACGGTTCTACGAAACATTTGGGTTCCTGCAAATCGGTGAAATTCCATTCAACACGGATCTGGCAGAGGTCGGAATGGTTGTGATGGGCCTCAAGCTGAATCAGCATCAAACGGAGAGGTAGATGGAAGAGTTGATCCAGGGCCTCGACGGGCCCAGAACCGCCCAGCAGGAATTGTTCTATGACCTTGAAGATGCAGCGGCTGTTATTGGGTGGTCAGTGGTGGAGTTGAACGCTCTCGCGGCGAATGGCAGTACGCCCAGCGCCGCAGCCGGTCTGATGAAGATTTGTGCGCTGCTGGCCAATCAACAAGAAAAACTAGCGGTGTATGCGCGTGAAGTTAAGGGGCTGCGCATCAACAGGTCCGAGCCGAGCGGCAACTGAGTCAGCGTGTCGGATCAAACGGCTCCAACTTTTCACCCGCCCATAAAAAATCCCCGTAGACGTTAATCTACGGGGTTTTCAAGAGTGGAGGCCGAGGTCGGAATCGAACCGGCGTAGGTGGATCTGCAATCCACACAAGTATCGTTATTTATCAGTCAGTTACATGCAATACAATTCCGCATCATCAATATTTAAACGGCGCTGAAGCCCTGTTAAATCGGGGTATTCCGTTTCGGTTGCGGAATGGATTTCCTACGCTTTTTAGCCTGTAGTGAGGCTAAGCTCGCGCTGGAAGCGACGTTAATGGAACGATCCCTCCAAAGCTTGAACCTGGTCGAATGCTTTCAGCTTTCATTTCTCGCACGGTTCTGAAATTCACTAGTCAAATATTTCATGTTTTATGCTTTCAGATTCAATTATTCGCCTCGCTTCCCCGACTCGTTCTATCAGTTCCCGCTCCAAGCTCCGAAGTTCTATCCATACATCCGAAATATCAAGGTTTCTCGCCAACGATTCAAAACTTATAGATACCTGCCCAACATGTTGCGCGGGAGTTTGTCGGATGGCTTTTTGCAGGTTTTTTGCACTAGAATTAACAATTGAAATACTTACTACCTCCATAAGCAAGCTAAATAAATTTTGATATAGAGGCAGATCAAAACCATCGTTTTGTGTTGAAAAAGACACAGGAGACGAATTACTCATTAAAACTTCATAGTTAGGAATTCTAGCTGAGACGTACTCAATTAGCGACTCAATACTCTTACCATATAGGAGATGAGTAAGCACCTCCAACTCAGGAACATAATACTTCAAAATAAAATACTTGCTAAATCTATATGAATCTATATAACTTAAAAAAACAAAAACCTCTATCCAATTATGAATACTATAAGGTGCCTTTTCATAAAACTTTTCACAAATTTCGTCCGGCGATTTCTTAACAAATACTGCTGCATGATACTCAAGAATGCTCTTATGCAAAAAGACCAACTCATCAAAACCGTCTTCCAACATCAAGCATGCAACGTTAACTATGTCTTTCCTGAAGCCGTCAACATCGCAAACTACGCCAGGGGCAAACTTAC
The DNA here is from genome assembly GCF_056688935.1 of Pseudomonas arvensis. Classification (NCBI taxonomy): domain Bacteria; kingdom Pseudomonadati; phylum Pseudomonadota; class Gammaproteobacteria; order Pseudomonadales; family Pseudomonadaceae; genus Pseudomonas; species Pseudomonas arvensis. Next base: position 3,144,188 of record NZ_CP162038.1, read on the forward strand.
TTGCTCGAAGAAAAACACTCTCAAATTGAGAGTTTGACAAGCTCCGCCTGTGCCCAGCTTGCAAGGTCATAAAGCAGAATGAATCAAATAAATTTCTTATTTTTGATTCCGACAAGCCACTGAAAAGCTGTCTATGAAACCCTACTTTAAATTTATCATGCCTTGTAAATACGGCATTAAAAAGACGCTCGAAAAAGTCCGGAAGGGATGACGGAATTTCACTTTCATTTTCATAAACCAAACATAGCAATGTCAACATTAGAGGTGTTGTTATAACCCCTTTAATGCTTTGGGGCGCTTCACTAATAGCGATATTTAAACTCGCCTTAAACACAACATCTTTCACCAGCTTATTTAAAAAAGGCTCATAATCCTCCTGCAAAAGCGGCACTATTGAAAACATCTCAAACCCTGTCAAATGCGCTATCGCATTATTGGGCCGTGCAGAAACAACCTGGATTAGCTTTTGATATTTTTTCCTAAACTGTTCTATTTGATAGACTGTTGAGGTGACCATATCAGAATGAATCTCATCAAAACCATCAAGCACCAATACAAGCTTCCCACTATTTGCCAGATGTTGGAAAACTCCTAAACCCCCTTTAATACTGCAAGCATCAAGGTAGTCCAATATCAAATCAGTTAGGCTTCTTTCTTTACTAAGCATTCTCAATTCGAGAAAAACCGGGATACATCCAATCTCAACAACGGAATTACAAAGCTTCCGCATTAACATAGATTTTCCCTGACCTACAATACCTTCAACAATAGAATTTTGTTTTAAAAGATCGGACGCAATGACATTCCGACCAGACTCCCTACCAAATAACGTTGGCTCGTAGTAAAACTCATCAAGCAATAATCCCTTATCCTTTGACCAGATAGTTTTTACTGTATTAATATTTATAACCAGATTCGCAATCATGGAAGATGAGCGTGTAACCTCAAGCTTATGCGCACCTTCTTTCACTGCGCCAACTAAATCCCTCGCTATAACAGTTACTATAGGTGTCAGGACCTTCGTGAGCGATGGGATGGTGAATTCAAATACCATTATTAGCCTCCTGCATGAGCATCACTATATTTAATCCAATCTCCACTATACTAAAATTTCATTTTTTTATGCTTTTTATATTTTTTCCTGATTCTATGGTGCGTAGCCCTTTCCAAATGACCCGCCAAATGCTGTACTCAAAAGCTATTTGCATCTGATCGTCCATAGCTGATCAAACCTAGTTGTATAGCTCTGACTCATCATCTCGCGACGCATATCCAGTCAGGTTTCGCTAGCACCCTCGCCGCTTAAAGTGTGCCCTTCCCCCACCGGCTGTTGATCTGGTCCAAAACCGTCTTAACCCGGGTTGCTTCAGCTGGGCTGGCTGGAATATCGCGAATAGATCATCGGTATACAAGTTCTGTACGGGCAGCAGGATGGATTGCACGTCGACGCTGTGCACTGGGGATGGGCAGCGTTTTGGACCAAGGGCAAGCGCCCCGCCGCGATTAACGCCGGTGTAGCGACGGTCACCACAGGGAAGTTCTTTAAGCAACTTTGGCCGAATGGCCGAGCACTAGTGCCTAGTGAGGGGTGGTATGAGTGGGTCAAAGATACTGACGGTCCGAAGAGATAGCAGCCCTACTTCATTCGTCTGAAGAGTCAGAAACCCATATTCTTTGGCGCGCTCGCGCTAGTTCATCGCGACCTGGATCAGCACGACGGCGATGGATTCGTGATCATCACCGCCTCCAGTGATCAGGGCATGGTAGACATCCACGACCGCAAGCCGTTGGTGCTGACACCTGAGCACGCCAGGGAATGGATTGACCCCAACCTTAATCCCCAGCGCGGGCCGAGGAAATAACACAGGACTGTTGCCAGCCTGTGGAGGACTTTGAGTGGTATGCCATTGGCAAAGCAGTGGGAAATGTGAAAAACCAGGGAGCTGATTTACTGCTGCCGGTGCCATCCAAGGATGTTTAATGCTATCAGAACAGTCCACAAAATGCGGCTGGCTCCCAGTTCATAATCACCAGCTCTCCGCTGATCTTAGCCTTGCCTTGCCTTTGGTTTGTGGTGCTGAAGCGAATGTCGACTGTTTCAAAATAGAACCCGTCGAAGGCTCGGCGAATGTCTGGGTGATCGTTAACGCTGACCATTACCTTGCCCTTGCATCGGCGCATGAAGTCGGCCATTCGCTCGTAATTCTCAAAAGGAAAATCCACGCCATAACCTGCCGTCTGCCAGTAAGGCGGATCCATGTAGTGAAAGGTGTGAGCACGGTCGTAACGCTCGGCGCAGTCCAACCAGGGCAGGTTCTCAACGTAGGTGCCCGACAACCATTGGAAGTTTGTTCTGACTGGTGCGCGGCGCCCTATCGTGGGCAAAGTGTATGCCCGTATGAAACTGGCAGGGGTAACACCCTCTGCCGTCAACCCAGCGGCTGAAACTTGGACGCTAGACCTGGCGAACGTGAGCTGATCAATGCGTCGGAAAAATGCAGCCAACTTGGATCTACCGCCACGGATGATCCACCGAAGCCATACGCGCAAGAGCGGAAAAGTCTGGATCGGGTATTATTACAATGGCAGGGACGCCGAGGGCAAACGCAAGGAGATCCCGCTGGGCAGTGATCTTGACGACGCGAAGGTCGAATGGGCACGCCTTGAACGCAAAGCGATACCCTCTCCCGCGCGCTTAATGGACCGACTGTTTGAGGAATATGAATCTAAGGTCATACCCACGCTGACGAAGGGCACCCAGGACGACTATCAGAAAGGCCTGCGGCAGCTTAAAAAGGCTTTCACAGGCGCCCCACTTGCTGCCATGACTCCGCAGGTCATTGCTCAATATCGGAATGCAAGGAAGGCTAAAGTTCGCGCCAACCGAGAGATTGCGCTGCTCTCGACCATGTTCACTTTCGCCCGAGAATGGGTCTGACGGACAAGGCAAACCCGTGCTTCGGTCTGCGAAGAAACAAAGAAACCCCGCGTGACTTCTACGTAGGAGAAATTGTTTGGAACGCAGTCTACGAGCAAGCACCGCAGGAACTGAAGGACGCGATGGACCTGGCCTACCTAACAGGTCAGCGACCAGCCGACGTGCTCAGAGTGGCCGCCACTGATTTGAACGCCGGATTCTTGATGGTGAAACAGGGGAAAACTTCGAAGAAGCTGCGTCTACGCCTTGAAGACGAAGGTGTAGTTTCATCTCTCAGCGCCTTTATCACTGACCTTCAGGAACGCCGCAACATCAGCGGCATCAAAACTTCGACGCTCATTACCAATTCATCGGGCTTGCGGATGAGCCAGCAGATGCTTCGTAACCGATGGGACGAAGCCAGGGAGAATGCCGCAATCAAAGCCGGAGCCGATGGCGACTCCGCTTTGGCCACGCTAATCCGCCAACTCCAGTTCAAAGACATCCGCCCGAAAGCTGCCAGCGAAATCGAGCTGGAGCACGCGAGCCGGTTACTTGGACACTCGACCGAAGAAATGACAAAGAGAGTCTATCGACGTGTTGGTGAAATAGTGAACCCAACTAAATAGGAGACTACAGAACACCAATTAAAAACCCTTTGAGCCGCCCTCTAGCCCCGAACCAACCCTAAACTTTAATAAATGGAGAATAACGGGTACGCTATAGCTAAACTTCAAACCACACACAAACGGCCAGGGCGGCAAAGCATGACAATAAACACAGGATTCCATCTCAGAACGTATAAAAGCTTCGGCTCGACAGGCGCAGGCCTTAACAAAATCAAATCAATAAACGTTATTGTGGGACGCAACAACATAGGAAAGTCAGCATTATTGCACGCCCTGGACTACCTGTGCGCAAACTATGCAAACAAATCAAACATTAATGACTGTATAGAAATCTCGGAAAATCTTGACGAGCGAAGTCTAATGAGCCTGTTCCCCGCCAACACGAGCGGAGGAGTACTAGGAGGCAATTATTGGCACGATCACGGAAAAAAATTCGTAGATGCCACATTAACCTGGAAAGAAATATCAACAAATAAAATGGAGATTGTCAGAGTTAGTGTTCCGGCGTCTGCCGAAGAAATCAAGCAGTTAACATCTACCCATCCAAGCTCAGCACTACGTTTACACACACATATAAGATTGGATGCTGACCGCGATGTAATACCAGAAGCCATTACATCTACAATGCAAATATCGAGCAATGGCACTGGCGCAACAGAAACAATCCACAAATACCTCCAGCACGTTGAATTTGATAGATCCTTTATCCAAGGAAAACTACTGAGCGCACTTAACAAAATATTTTCACCAGATATAGAGTTCAATGAAATAACTACTCGCTATCATTCCGACAATGAAAAGTGGGAAGTATTTCTCGGGGAGAAAAGCAAGGGCCCAATCGCCTTATCAGCTTCTGGAAGCGGGCTTAAAACCGTAATATTAACGCTTCTAAATCTACTGGTTCGTCCTGACTTTGAAAAAAAACCAGTTCAAAAGTATATATTTTCACTGGAAGAACTAGAGAACAACCTTCACCCTGCGCTACAAAGAAACTTATTCATGTACCTGGAGGAATTCGCGATCACCAATGAGTGCCATATATTCCTAACCACACATTCAAATGTTGCCATTGATATATTTGGTGACTCTGAGCATTCGCAAATCTTGCACGTATTGCGTGGCGATGATGGTGTTACAGGTACTATTTATGATGGAGATATGGGTGGGTATGGAGTTCTTGATGATCTTGGCGTGCGGGCCAGTGACCTATTGCAATCTAACGGATTGATATGGGTAGAAGGCCCCTCGGATAGAGTATTTATAAAGAAATGGATCGAATTATGGAGTAATGGCGAACTAAACGAGGGCCGCCACTTTCAATTTGTATTCTACGGCGGAAGTGTCCTAGCAAACATTAATGCCAGCCCCTCTGACACTGAAATAAGAGAAGCAATCAGCGCCTTCAAGATTAACCGTAATTTCGCCTTCGTATGTGATAGTGATCGTAGAGCCCCTAATGGCACGCTGAAGCCAAGAGTGTCTCAGTTGATCAATGAAGTCGCGGGAACTCGTGCAATGGTATGGGTAACTCGGTGTAAAGAAATTGAAAATTACATCCCAAAGGAATCATTTGAGGCGGTCCATGAACGCACTGGGTTACCACAGATCGGGGAATATGATTCCATTCAGGATTATCTCCTCTCAAATGGTATATCTCGCGCAAAAGACTACACCAACAAGCACAGTAAAGCCTTCGCATATGCAGAACACTTAACAAAAGGCAATCTCACTTTTCGTCCCGAACTGGAAAAAGAGATCACAGAATTAGTAGCCAAAATCCGCACCTGGAACCGCTGATTGAGCTTCAGCATTAACCCTTTTGTACGAAGGTCAGTGCTACGGGTAACCCCCACGACGCTGGCCGTAATGAGAAAATAGCTCGGTGTTGCGGAACACATCCCAAAAGTTGCGGAACACTTCTTAAATCGCAGGCAATAAAAAACCCCGTAGATCATTGATCTACGGGGCTTTAAGAGTGGAGGCCGAGGTCGGAATCGAACCGGCGTAGGTGGATTTGCAATCCACTGCATAACCATTTTGCTACTCGGCCTCAAACGATCAATGCCCTGGTTGCTGACATTCACCGCATAAAAACTTGAGTGGGCTATAAAGCCATGCCTCTACTCTAACTCATTGAATACATTGAAGTTTTTAATGCTTCGTTGCTTTCTATGGGCGCCATTATGTACTCATTTGCCAATGCCTGCAACCCCTTGATTTCAAAAATATTTCGCATTGGCATCAAGGAGTTGCGTGCCTGCCCTACTCCTTGATGCGCTGCGTCTGGTACTGCGGGTCGGCCTTGATCTGGGCGTCGGTGAACGGCAGTGGGCGCAGTTTTTTCTCGGAGAAGGCTTGGGTCTGGTCCTTGGCGTATTTCGATGCGGGGTTGCTGGACAGGGAGAACGTCAGTACGCCTTGGGCCTGTGGTCCATGGTCGTCGAAGGTGACGATTTGCAGGTAGCTGCTGCCGCTGACGACTTCACGCTTGCCATCGGCACGGGGCACGGTTTGCATGGCGTTGTAGATCCCCAGTTCCTGGGGGCCGCCGTGGATCGGGGTCTGGCCGCTGACTTGGACATCACCCCATTTGCTACCCGGCTTGAGGCCCAGCTTGGCGACGTCGGCGGTGGAGGCCAGCATGGCTTCGCGCAACGCCTTGGCGACGGGCGCTCGGTCGATGGCCAGGCCACGCGGTGTGGTCAGGGGTTGGGCCGGGTCGAACGCCACGCGCCAGGCATCAGGGATTTGCTCCAGTTGGTCCACCAGGTTGATGAAGTGCACCAGGCCCAGGCCGCTGTCGAGGTTGGCGTGCCGGTCCCAATCGTTGAGGCTGGTGCACAGTGGTTTGAGCACAGCCGCGTCGGTGCCCAGGTGCTTGGCGCAGAACGCCAGCAAATCCGGCATGACTTGGCCGGCCAGGTATACCTCGTTGTCCATCACCATGTTTTGCAGATCGGCAACGCTGATCGGTTGTTTTTCCAGGGAGTGCAGGCGTTGCAGGGCAAATCGGGCGCGCGGGCCCAGGCCGATATTGTCCTGGCTGATCACGGGTGAAAAGCCCGTCAGCGGCGCCTTGGGGTTGACCATCCAGGCTGAGTCGTTGGAGTGCTGCACGTAGTCGGTGCGCTCCAGTTGCGGCAGTTGGTCGGCCGGGAAGATACCGGCCTGGGCTGCGTGCGGGTCGACGTCCCAGGCGCAGGCGCTGTGGGCGCCGTCGAGCATGATCATTTGCAGGCCGGCACGCGGGTCGCTGCATTGGGCGAGCTTGGCCGCGCTGACGTTGGGCACCACCGACAGGTTCATGTACAGGCTCTGGCCCTGGTCATCGGCAGCCAGGGTGTTGACCCACGGAATGCCTTGCAGGGTGTGCACTGACGTTTGCAGCGCTTTAAGGCTGCCGGCGCGGTTCATCGCGTACCACTGTTGCAGGACGCGGTCGTTGCCGAGGTTGGCGTCGCGCAGGCTGAAAGCGTAGTGGCTGTCCCAGTCCAGTTTGCCGGGCCATTGCACGACGGGGCCGAACTGCGAGCTGTACACCGGATGAACCACGGGTTTGAGGCTGCCGTCCGCTTGTTTGACCTGCACCGTCACCGAGGTTTTTTCCAGGGGGATGGATTTGCCATCGAGCATATAGCGCGTCGAATCCTTCGGATCCAGCGTGAGGCGGTACACGGTGAAGTGCTTGGAGGTGTCGACCGTATGGGTCCACGCCACGTGCTGGTTAAAGCCGATATTGACCACCGGCAGGCCCGGCAGCGCGGGGCCCATCACATCCAGTTGGCCTGGAATGGTCAGGTGCATCTCATAGAAGCGCATGCCACCGACCCATGGAAAATGCGGGTTGGCCAGCAACATGCCGCGCCCATTGAACGAACGATCACGGCCCACCGCCACGGCGTTACTGCCGCGATCCAGGGTGAAGCGCTGCTGGTTGGCGGCCGCCAGTTCAAACGCCTTGGCGGTAGGCTGCACGCTGGCCGTGGTTTGAGGCGGCGCTGCGCCCACCAGCGCTTCGGCGAATTGGCCGACACCGCCCTCCACCAGCAGCCTGCGGGTCAACTTCACCAGATCTTCAGCCTCCAGCGGCCTTACCCACGCAGCCTGACACTGGGCAGGGGCGCCCTGCTCTTTCAGATAGCGGTTATAGCCGGCGACGTACCCTTGAATACGGTCTTTTATTTCAGGGGTCTGGGCTTTCCAGAAGGCCGCCACCGTCTCTGGCGTATTCAGCCAGGTAAAGAACACATCGCTGGCCAAATTGTTGCGTTCTTCCAGGGTCGACTGATCGGGGCCGAAAAACTTTGCCCGCTCGCCATTCACCGTGACCACCTCATTGGCCAGCAGGCACAGATTGTCCTGGGCATAGGCGTAACCGATGCCGAAGCCCAGGCCACGCTCATCGCTGGCGAGGATATGCGGCACCCCATAACTGGTACGGCGAATATCTGCCGACGCCTGCATCACCTGCTCGCGCGCCGATGCGGCCAGGCTCAACCCCAGCAGCAACCCTGCGATACCTACCCTGGACAACCCGTTGGAAATAATCACGCAGACTCCACAGTCAAATTGAACACCCTCACCGGGGGCAGTTACCCCACCGTAAGAACGCATAAAACCGGGAGAAATTTAGCCGCGTGGCAGCTTTATCTGAAGGACGTGGGTTGTGACAAAACCGACACTGACGAAATTTCTACATCCAACACTTCATGATTTTGCTCGCTCGTTCGTCTTATTAAATAAGAGCGCCATCATTTTCCTGATCAGGCTCTGATAAGGAGTTTTTGCATGTACAACCCGCAAGTGCCCACGGACGGACATTCATCGGTTGCCGACGTCAATTTTGGCGGCGGCACGCAAGCGTTCGGCAAAACGCCCGAACAGCAAGGCAACCAGCGTATTCGCCATTTGCTCAAGTGTTTCGGTTTGCGCACCAGCCTGATTCGGCTGAAGGTGATCGACGCCCTGCTCACCGCTGCCGACAACCAGCGCACCCTTGGGGTACGCGGCGTGCACAGCCATTTGCTGGAGCTGGGCATCCCGTTGTCGTTTCTCAGCGTGCGCGAAGTGCTCAAGCGCCTGTGCAGCGAAGGCGTGATCACCCTCAATGCCGATAAGAGCTACAGCCTCCATGAAGAGGCTGCCAAGGTGCTCGAAGGGCGGGCCTGAAGTCAGCGCTTCACGCCCCGACCTACATGTTCAGAGCTTGACCTTGCGGCGCATGATGCCGTTGATCACCACCACGATCACCGCGACGGCAATGGCGATGGTCTGGAACGTTTTCTCACTGATGACCCCGGTGTTCTGCAAGTAGGACAGACCAAACATCGTCCCCAGTACAGCCAGGGCAATCAGAAGCGAATATTTCAAACGTTGCTTTTGCGTCATGACGGGTTCCTGAACCTGAAAAATTTAATCCCTGCATGGCCCCGCGTCGGGAATCCACTGAGGTCGGCATGGCCTTATGTTACAGGTGATGAAAAGCTTTGGCTTGTCCGGTATTGAGGTTCAGCTCGCCCCTGCCCTGACAAAAGGAAAAGTAACACCTCATCGTTTCGTTCACTTACATACGTAAGGACCACCCCGGGAACTGCAACGCCTGAAACGCGCACAGACTAATGCGCTCAGGCCACCAGTGATTTGGCTTTCGTAGCGCCGACATTTGCGCGCCATAAAGGTCAATCACGATGAATTTTCTCAGCACTTCACCTCGTATTTTCCCGCAGCCCCTCCCCTTTCTCCTTGAGCTCGCCCCGACACAAAGCTCCTCGTTGCACCTCACAGCGCAAACTGAACAGGTACAACCGGACGGGCGCCAAGCCCTGAAAGACCGGTTGGGCGACAGGCGTAACGTGCACGCCTTGGCCCAGGCGCTGCACACCGCGGTGGAAAAACTCGGGGAAGACGCGACGCCCGAGGCACTGGCCGCTTATTTGCGCAGCACACACCTGCCGCTTGATCCGGATACAGCCGGCGCAAGTGCACACACTGCCAATCTTGAGTCACTCATCCGCGCCACGTGCGCCTACATGCCGAAAACCTGGGAAGAACTCAAAAACACCGCCCTGGCACTGTCCGATCACACCCTGCAACATCCATTGGGCAACTTCGGGGGCGCCCTGTCCTGGGCGCTGCCGTTGAGCGTGGAGCATCAACGCACGGTGTACGACGTCGTTGCATGTAACAGTGCAAACCTGCCCGGCCTGCCGCTGACCAGCGCCCGCGCCGGCGCGCTGGATTACCTGACCGATGCCGTCACACTCTCCCCGACCGCGCTGCAAGACCCCGCCGCCGCACTGGAACAGCTTCTCGACACCCCCCGTGCTGCGGCGCTGGGCGCAGCTATTCAAGCCAGCGTTGGCGGCATCGCCACAGACAGCAGCGTCAATGATTATGTGTTGGCCGCCATCCATCTGGGCCTTGACTCCGAAGCGCTTGAGCAACCCGAGCGGAATAAGGTGGCAGGCTTTGACCTGGCAGCCGAGCGTCACTGGGGCCATTCGCCCGCCGCCGTCGTCGACGCCTTGGCGAACCACCTGAGCAGCAGCGGTCGAACAGCGTCAGCCACCGCCCCCTTGGCAGCCCGATTGCTGTTGACGCGCGTTGCTCCGCAGTTCCTGGTCAAAGACATCCCTGCGACAGTGGTCTACGGCAGTCAGGCGTGGGCCCATTTGTGTCTTGCAGTCGCCGGTATCGAAGCCGACACGCCGGGTAAGTCGGTCCACATGAGCTTCAGCGAAGTCATGCTCGCAGCCGGCCAGACAAGCGAGACGAGCGAGGCAACTAAAAAAGCCGTGCTGATTGACTGGAGTGTGGCCAACCAAGTGCTCCCGCGCGCAGATGAGGCGCTCTATTCCACAGAAGATATTGAGGAAGCTCGCAGTGTCTTCAACACACAACATGAAGCCTTGAAAGAGGCATCCGGTTTGCTCGACGCGCCCCTGCCGAACCGCAAAGAAATGGCGCTCGCATTACTCAAAAAAACCTTTGGGGATAAACCGTGGTTTGAAGAAAAAAACCTCTGCTTCATGCCAAATTTCTTGCTCGTAGGACGAACCGCTACCTACTACTCGTTGGTGGATATCGTCATGCAGGGGCTCAAAATCAATGCTCACGACTGGAGGTTCGTTCCAGCGCGTGACGATATCAACCTGCAAGCTGTCGTCCGCTTCACTAACAGCGCGTCATTCAACGTACCCAGTGAGTTCGATAAAAAGTTCACCGCGGTGACGAGCCAGTACAAAAAAATCAAGCATTACGCCTTGATGAATGCCATCACCCTTCTGCCTTTGGCAGACCGAGATATTCTTAACAAGGCAAAACTGGGTTTCTACAAAGAGAACTCCTACCGAATCTCCGCGCTTCCGTTCGTCAAAGACACCTTGTTCCACACCAGCCCCAAAATATTGATGCAAGCAGATTACAACGGGGAAAAGCATGTTTACGAATTCGACACCACAACGTCGACGATCAAGAAAGTTGCCAGAAGCCGAATAGGCCCTGACCAGCCTGGGCCGAGTGAGGTCACCAAGATCGAAGCGTTCCCCGTCGGCGCAGCATTAAGTGAACTGGAAACAGCACAAACACGCGGCAATGCCAAGGCCAACACCTTTACCAATTCGCGCATCAGACAAATCGCCCAGGCAGTGGTCAACGCCGAGGGCATAGACAGTGACGCCGTTAAGCGTCAAGCCGCGGGCAGAACATCTGCCGAACAAAACCGTGACACGCTGGACGCTGTCGGGGAGTTCTTGCTGGACCTTGTCCCCTTGAGATCCGCCATCGTCAATTTTCGTGCAGGTCACTACAAGGACGCCGCTGGGGACCTCGCGTTCGACATCTTTGGCTTTATTACCGCAGGCATTGCTACGGTGGCAAAAGTGGCAAAAGGTGCAAGCACGGTTGCCTCAACCCTCGCCAAAGTGGCGCGAGGCACCAGAATAATCGGGGTGAATGCCTTAAGCGCCTTTAACCCCTTGAGCGGTGTGGGCGACGTCGCTGTGGGTGCAGGCAAACTGGCCTTGGTTAGCGCGAGCACTGCCGGCGAGGGTATTCACCGACTCAAAGGCATGCTCAGAGGCAGCGACTTGATAGAGGCCAGTCGCGGGTTTGACGACGCGGCAATCGGCGTCTTCACGCAGGGGGGAAGACGCCTGGAAGGCAGTGCAGTGTTGCACGACGGCAAATGGTACGCGGCGGATACCCACTCACGGCAGCCATATGGGCCGCCGCTTGACACGTTCAACCCCAGCGACACCCTCGCACCGACCCATGCCACCCCCCCTAAAAGCACCGACGGCGTTCGGCACAACCCGTTGGATCGAAGCGCTCGCCGCCGCCCCCTCAAACAAGTGCCGCTCCCCGTAGGCAGCTATGTGGAAAGCATGAAAGGGAGGCTGGAGCCGGGGCACTTTCTGCGCGGCAACGGGAAGGATGAAACCTTCAAAAAATTTCTCGGGGAAATGGACCAGACGTATAACGCGTTAAAGCACGGAGGCCTACCACCACGTCCGAGCATTCCAGCGATTCCCAAGCCCGTGCCCGCCAAGGACTTGATCACAGAAGCGCTGAAGGTCTCCGATGGCATCGTGTTTGGAGAATCTCATCGCGAGATGGCCAGCTTCAAAACGCTGTTCGACAACGTTGATACGTTCAAACAACAAGGGGTTAAAAAAGTCTATTTCGAGGGTGTCATCGAGCTACCCGGCAAGGGAGTCGTGGACGATGGTATTGGCAATCTCGGGGCGGCCAGCACGCCGCGTACAGGCCCGACGTTCAAGGAGCTCAAAGCCAAACTGGAGTTGAACGGCATCGAGGTACTGCCCCTGGATCACTACTATCTGACACGGCACAAAGACGCAAGACTTGGCCTCACCCAAGCCGGGTCGGGATCGGCGCGCAGGCTTGAGGAATTCAACTACTATGCCTCTGAAGTGATCCAGGCCAACTCAGGCACGGAAAAGTGGGTCGCCTTGGTCGGCCACTCCCATATGAAGACCTCCGAAGGTGTACCTGGGCTGGCCGAGATGACGGGAAGTATTGGCATCGGTGTGTTCCAGAACAAGCCTCCCCATGTGTCCGTAGGACTCAGGGATACCGTTAACGTCCCCAACCCTCAAAACCCCCTCAGTGGAACCGACCGCCCTGGCGACCTGCATATCTACGCCTAGCCTCCACATGGGTGATTACCGCAGGCCTGGCGCTGCAAGCCGGTGCCGGGCTGCGCACAGAGCTCAACCAACCAATCTACAAACACCCTTACCCGCTGTGACAGCTGACGGTGCGGCGGATACAGGGCAGTCAGCGCCATTTTCGGCACCGGGATACCGGGCAACACATGCACCAGTATGCCTTCGGCCAATTGGCGCATGGCGTGATAATGCGGCGCCTGGATCAAACCGAACCCAGCCTCGCACGCCGCGAAGTAAGCGTCGGAACTGTTGACGGCGACGCGCTTGGCCAGGTTGACCAGACGCAGTTCGGCGCCAAGCTCGAACTCCAGGCCGAAGCGCTTGCCACTGGCGCTGGAGACGTACTCGACCATCTGATGCCGAGCCAGGTCTTCCAGGGTTTCGGGCACCCCCATGCGTTCAAGGTACGCAGGGCTGGCCAGGGTGATTTGATCCATCATTGCCAACGGCCGCGCCACCAGGGATTCGTCCAGTGCCAGCCCGCCACGCAGCACGCAGTCCACACCTTCGCGAATCAGGTCCACCGGACGATCGTTCAGGCCGATTTCCAAGTCGATCTGCGGATACCGGGCGGTAAATGTCGGCAAGGCCGGGATCACCAGGTAGCGGCCGATACCCGCCGGCATATCAATGCTCAAGGTGCCGCGCGGGTTTTGGCGCTGGGTGGAGAACACCGCTTCGGTTTCCTCCAGGTCCGTGAGCAACTGCACACACCGCTGGTAATACGCGGCGCCGTCCAGGGTCGGGCTGACCTGGCGCGTGGTGCGCTGCAACAATTGCACGCCCAGGTGCGCCTCCAGTTGCTTGATCAGCACGGTCACCGAGGCGCGAGGCAGTTGCAGGCTGTCGGCGGCCTTGGCGAAGCCGCCCAGCTCGACGATCCGGGTGAATACGCGCATGGCGTTGAAACGGTCCAAAGGGCACGTCCTGTGTGGATTGTTTAGATATTACGAACAGTGATAGTGGTTTTAGCCTGTTTATCCCGATTTTGTCGAGAGTAACAATGAACGCCTTCATCAACAGGAGCTCAACCCATGCACACTCGTCAACTCGGTAAAAACGGCCCTCGCGTCTCCGCCATCGGCCTCGGCTGCATGGGCATGACTGACTTTTACGCACCCGACAGCGACACCACCGAAGCCACCGCCACCCTGCACCGCGCCCTGGAACTGGGGGTCAACTTCCTCGACACCGCCGACATGTACGGCCCGCACACCAACGAGCAACTGATCGGCAAGGCCATCGCCGGCAAGCGCGACCAGGTGTTCCTGGCCAGCAAATTCGGGATCGTCCGCGATCCGGCGAACCCAGCCCTGCGCGGCGTCAACGGCCGCCCGCAATACATCCGCGATTCGATCAACGGCACCCTGCAACGCCTTGGCGTAGATACTCTGGACCTGTACTACCAGCACCGCATCGACCCGCAGGTCGCCATCGAAGAAACCGTTGGCGCCATGGCTGATCTGGTCAAGGAAGGCAAGGTACGTTATCTGGGCCTGAGCGAAGCCTCGGCCGCTACCTTGGAACGGGCGCACAAGGTTCACCCCATCAGCGCACTGCAAAGTGAATACTCGCTGTGGAGCCGCGACCAGGAGCACAACGGCTGCCTCGCCGCCTGCCAACGCCTGGGCATTGCGTTTGTGCCCTACAGCCCGCTGGGGCGTGGTTTTCTCACCGGCGCGCTGAAACGCCCTGAAGACTTCGCTGCCGATGACTATCGCCGCACCAATCCGCGCTTTCAGGGCGAGAACTTCGCGAAAAATCTGGAACTGGTAAAGCAGGTCCAGAACCTTGCGGCTGAAAAAGGCGTGACCGCCGGCCAACTGGCGCTGGCCTGGGTATTGGCGCAAGGCGAATACATCGTGCCGATCCCCGGAACCAAGCAGCGCAAATACCTGGAAGAGAATGTGGCGGCGGTCTCAATCGCCCTCACCGCGCAGGAGTTGGCGGCGCTGGAGACGATCTTTCCGGCCGATGCAACTGCCGGCCTGCGCTACCCCGCAGAGGTCATGGCGATGCTGGATATCTGACGAGGGGGGCGCCGTCTGGCGGCGCCTCTATTTTCTTGCACGGACGTACCTAAAGCTGCGCATTGTCAGGCCGATAGCCCTACGAAGCTCCAAAAAAGCCGCGTCGATAATAAACGCTTCGTAAGGACGGCCCCATGCCCCCACTGCGCTCTATCCAAGCCCGCTATACCCTGTTTCTGGTGCTGTTCGTCCTGGTGTTGTTCGTGTTGACCGTCGTGGGTATCGGCCAGTTGGTCGCGCCCAAGCTGCGACAGACCGAAGAACAGGTGGTGCTCAATCGCATCAGTGAGGTGGCCGAACAGATTCAGGGCGAACTGAACAAGGTTCAGGCCCAGCAACGCACCATCACCCAAACCATCCCGTTGCTCGACAGCGATGCCATCGACAAGGTGCTGCCGGGGCTGGTCGACCAATATGGCGAGCTGAAAGTATTCGGCGGCGGCATCTGGCCGCTGCCCAACCAGCGCACGCCGGGGCGCAACAAACACAGCACGTTCTGGCACCGCGATGCGTCGGGCAAGCTGGCAGTGAACACCTTCTGGAACAGCGACCCCGCGCCCAACTATTACGATCAGAGCTGGTACAAGGGCGGCCTCGCGTCGCCACGCGGGCAATGCGCCTGGGCCGCGGCCTACAAGGACGACGCCAGCCAGGAGCCGCGCACCAACTGCGCCATGGCGATCCAGCGTGACGGCGCCGCGTATGGCGTGGCCACTATCGACGTGACCCTGGGTTTCTTCAATGACCTGGTCGCCAGCAAGGAAAAAGACATCGGCGGGCAAATGCTGATCGTCGAAGGCGACGGCAAGATCATCAGCAACAGCTCGCGCCTGAGCAGCCCGGTGGTGTTGAAGAACATCAGCGAACTGACCGCGACCTCGGCATTTGCCACCCAGGTCAGCAAAGCCCTGGCTCATCGCGACCAGGCGCTGCAACGCGGCGAGTTCGACAACGGCGGCGTCGCCAGCACGTTCTATATGCGCCCCATCGAAGGCACGCCGTGGTTCCTCGCCACCGCCCTGCCCACTTCGCTGATTACCGCCCAGCGCGACGACGTGCTCGGCAGCCTGGCGCTGGTGCAGATCCCGATGGTGTTGTTGCTGGTGTTGCTGGCCGCGTATGCGATCCGCCAGCTGGTGCAGCGCATGAAGACCCTGAAAGCCAACATCGACGCGCTGTCCGCCGGCGATGCCGACCTCACGCGGCGCATCACCATCCGCGCCGAAGACGAGTTGGGTGCCATCGGTCATTCGGTGAACCGCTTTATCGTCTACCTGCAAAACATGATCGGCGAGGTCACCCAGGCCACCGGCGCGATGTCGTCGGGCCTTGAGCAACTGCAACAGACCTCGGCCCACACCAACCAGATCCTGGTGCGCCACGCCTCGGAAACCGACCAGACCGTCACCGCCATCACCGAGATGAGTTCCACCGCCGACAACGTGGCGCAAAACGCCGCCGAAACCGCCTCGTTCACCCAGCGCGCCAATGAACATGCCGACCGCTCCCGCGTGGTGGTTGGGGAAGCGTCCACCAGCGTCAGCGCCTTGATCGGCGAAGTCGCCAGCGCCACCCACACCGTGGAAAACATGCGCCAGGACGCCGCACGCATCACCGAAACCCTCGGCGTGATCGGCGCCATTGCCGGCCAGACCAACCTGCTGGCTCTCAACGCCGCGATTGAAGCGGCCCGGGCCGGCGAGCAAGGCCGTGGCTTTGCCGTGGTAGCCGACGAAGTCCGCGCCCTGGCCGCGCGCACCCAGGCCAGCACCTCGCAGATCAACGAGATGCTGGCACGCCTGACGGCCGGGGTGAGTTCGTCGGTCGCGGCCATGGAAAACACCCAGGCCAGTTGCCAATCGGCGGCGGATGCCACGGCGCGGGTAAACACCGGGCTGGATGAAATGGCCGGTTCCGTCAGCCATATCAACAACCTCAGCACCCAGATCGCCACGGCCGCCGAGCAGCAAAGCGCGGTGACCGAAGAGATCAACCGCAGCATGGTGCAGATCCGACATATGGTCGAAGAGCTGGTACAAAGTGGCCATGCCACTGAAACCAATACCCAGAGCCTGCTGGACGCCAATGGCCGGGTGATAGCCTTGATGAGCCGCTTTAAAGTGCGCTGATCAATTCTCTGAATGCTCCCGTGCAAAGCGCGGGAGTCGGACTATTCTGACAGCTCCAAGTGTCAGCCCCGCCACACAGGAGGTGTGCCATGCGCGTTGTCGAGCAGTCGGTCCGCTTGGAGCGGATCAGTCAGGAACGCTTTATCCAGGCCCCCATCGATGCCGTCTACGGCTATGTGACCCAACCGGATCGCTGGCACGAATGGCACCCCACCTCCCTCAGTGCCGATACCGGTACCACCGGCTCACTCCCCGCCGGTGCACGCTTTAACGAAATGATCGACCTGCTCGGTGTACGCGTACCCATGAGCTACCGCGTGCAGATCGCCCAGCGTCCAAGCGAGTTCAAGGCCGTGTTCACTTCGCTGGCCGTCGATGGCTCCCTCCACTACTTCCTCCAGCCGTTTCGCGACGGCACGCTGTTCAAGCGCATCCTGACCTATGAGACCGAATTGCAGTTGGCCAGCCTGCATGAGCGCATGATCGAGCTTTCGGCCAAGGCGCTGGACCGGCTCAAGCAGCGGCTGGAAAACCCCGACTCTGTATAACTTTGAAACATTACCACGGCGTCCCCGCGAAAAAAGCGCGGAGAATGCCCGGCTTACTGCCTGGTATCGGACGGAAACCTGATGAAAACCTCATTGCGATTGGCCCTGCTTTCAGCCCTGTTCACCACGACCCTGGCCCAGGCCGCTGACTTGATCCCCATCGATGTACACCGTGACGCCAACTGCGGTTGCTGCAAAAAGTGGATCAGCCATCTGCAAAGCAACGGCTTCAAGGTCAACGACCATGTCGAAGCGGACATGAGCGCGGTCAAGCAACGGCTGGGCGTGGCGCCGCGCCTTGGTTCCTGCCACACCGCCGTGATCGACGGCAAATTTGTCGAGGGCCATGTGCCCGCCGAGCAAGTGCTGGCCTTGCGCAAGCGCGACGACCTGCTGGGCATCGCCGCACCGGGCATGCCGATGGGTTCGCCCGGCATGGAAATGGACGGGCGCGGCGAGGCCTATCAAGTCATCGGCCTGACCCGGGACGGCAAGGATGTGGTGGTGGCTGACTACCCGGCGCACTGATCGGTGCTGATGGGTTACTTCGGGCTGTTCGTCGCAGCCTTTGGTGCGGCGACCCTGCTGCCCTTGCAATCGGAAGCGGTGCTGGTGGGCCTGTTGCTCAGCGGGCATTACAGCCTCGGGTGGCTGCTGGGCATCGCCACCCTGGGCAATGTGCTCGGCTCGCTGGTCAACTGGTGGTTGGGACGCTGGGTCGAACACTTCAAAGGGCGACGCTGGTTTCCGGTCAGCGATCGGCAGCTGGAAAAAGCCCGCCGCCATTACCAGCGCTGGGGGCACTGGACGCTTCTGCTCAGTTGGCTGCCGATCATCGGCGACCCGCTGACGTTGGTGGCCGGGGTGATGCGTGAGCCGCTGTGGCGGTTTGTGCTGCTGGTGACGCTCGCCAAAGGCCTGCGCTATGCAGTGTTGGCCGCCGTGACCTTGCACTGGGTGTTAATCCCCACTTAATCCCTCGCCAAGAGCATCCAGGCAACCTTTGTGGAGCCCCGCCCATGCCTCTATTCCGTGCTTTTTGCGTCGCCGGCCTGCTGACGGCCAGCACCACCGCTGCGCTCGCGGCCACCTACGGCCCCGAGCTGCAAGGCTTCCAGTACCCCTATCCGCTGGAACATTTTCACTTCCAATCCCAAGGCGAATCCCTGCAAATGGGCTATATGGACGTGCCGGCAAAAGGCACTGCCAATGGTCGCGCCGTGGTGTTGATGCACGGCAAAAACTTTTGCGGTGCCACCTGGGAAGGCTCGATCAAGGCCTTGAGCGACGCCGGCTACCGCGTGATCGCCCCGGACCAGATCGGTTTTTGCAGCTCCAGCAAACCCGAGCACTACCAGTACAGCTTCCAGCAGTTGGCCCTCAACACCCATCAACTGCTGGAAAAACTCGGTATTCAAAAGGCCACCCTCCTCGGCCACTCCACCGGCGGCATGCTCGCCACGCGGTACGCGCTGATGTACCCCGAGCAGACCGAGCAACTGGCGCTGGTCAACCCCATCGGCCTGGAAGACTGGAAAGCCCTGGGCGTGCCCGCGCTGAGCGTCGACCAGTGGTATGCCCGTGAACTGAAAGTCAGCGCCGAGGGGATTCGCAAGTATCAGCTCAACACTTACTACGTCGGCCGCTGGAAGCCGGAGTACGAGCGCTGGGTGGACATGTACGCCGGTCTGAGCAACGGCCCTGGGCATACGCGGGTCGCATGGAACTCGGCGTTGATTTACGACATGATCTTCACCCAGCCGGTGTACTACGAGTTCAAGAACCTGCAGATGCCCACCCTGTTGCTGATCGGCACGGCCGACAACACCGCCATCGGCAAGGATGTCGCGCCGCCAGCGGTCAAGGCCACGCTGGGCAACTACGCGGTGCTGGGCAAAAACGTGGCCAAGCTGATCCCCCACGCAACCCTGGTGGAGTTTCCCGGCCTGGGCCACGCGCCGCAGATGGAAGAAGCGGCGAAGTTTCACCAGGCGCTGTTGAAGGGCTTGAACGCCCTTTAATCCAACTTTTTTCGAGGCACGCGTGAATGTCGGTACAGATCGCAGTGATTGATGATTGGCAGCACGTGGCCAGTGGCGTGGTGGATTGGTCGGTACTGGAGTCGGTGGGCCAAGTGCATTTCCTGCACGATTACCCGGCGGATACCGCCGTGATGATCGAGCGCCTGCAAGCCTTCGAAGTGATTTGCGTGATGCGTGAACGCACCACCTTCGACCAGGCGCTGTTACAGGGCTTGCCCAGGCTCAAGTTGCTGGTCACCGGCGGCATGCGCAACGCCGCGATCGACATTCCTGCGGCCAAGGCCCTGGGCATTCAGGTCTGCGGCACCGACAGCTATAAACAGGCCGCGCCGGAATTGACCTGGGCGTTGATCATGGCCTCCACCCGCAACCTGCTGGCCGAGGCCAACTCCTTGCGTGCTGGCGACTGGCAGGTCGGGTTGGGCGGTGACCTGTACGGCAAGACGCTGGGCATTCTCGGGCTGGGCAGCATCGGCCAGAAGGTCGCGCAATTCGCCCAGGTGTTCGGCATGCGCGTGATTGCCTGGAGCGAAAACCTCACGCCGGAACGTGCGGCCGCAGCTGGCGCCACCTGGGTCAGCAAGCAGGCGCTGTTCGAGCAGGCCGACATCCTTACCATCCACCTGGTACTCAGCGACCGCAGCCGTGGGCTGGTGGATGCCCAAGCGCTGGGCTGGATGAAACCCACGGCGCGACTGGTGAACACCGCGCGCGGGCCGATTGTGGATGAGCAGGCGCTGGTCGAGGCGTTAAGCGGTGGCCGCCTGGCCGGGGCGGCACTGGATGTGTACGCCGAGGAGCCATTGCCGCTGGATCATCCGTTTCGCCACTTGCCGAATGTGCTGGCCACGCCCCATGTGGGCTATGTGAGCGCGCAGAATTACCGGCAGTTCTACGAGCAGATGATTGAGGATATCCAGGCGTGGGCCAAAACGGCGCCCATGCGCGTACTCGGCTGACGCACCAACACGGGGCGCCTCACTGCACCATGCATAGGGGCGGCCGCCCCAATGGGGCCGCTTCACAGCCCAGCGCAGGGCAAGCCTGCTCACCACACAGCTGCACCCAATCGGTTAATAACAGTTGAATGTCTGGTTACAAGTATTTTGTCCTACAAAATCTGCCTAGAAACCCTACAGGCTCTGGGATCTGTCCTAGACTCATGACCGATGGGTCCGTTCCAAAACAAAAACCCCGCAAAAAATCGAAACTTTCAGACTCTGCCATTGGTCCAGTTTTAAGGTAAGGCGAGCGCGTTGGCTTCACGGCAAATGCCCGTCCATCCAATCTTTTTTCACAACCCGTGCAACTGGCATACGCCTTGCCAGTTTGTACAGTGCTTGTGCGCCTGGCCGCAGGATGCGGTCAATCGGAGCTAATGGCAGCGGGCCATTAGCCGACCAACAAAATGGGAGTGCATTATGATCAGTGCCGCAGTAGATACTCAGGGAGAGCGTTTCAGTCAGCCCGCAGGGGGGCCTACATCATTGGCCGACCTGCCCAACACTGTGCGGCCAGTCGTGAGTCAAAACCCGAATCGAAAGAAAGTCCTGTTTGTCACCTCCGAGTTTGCCGACCTGGTGAAAACCGGCGGTCTGGGCGACGTGTCCGCTGCCCTGCCCCGCGCCATGGCCCACCTGCATGATGTGCGCGTGTTGATCCCCGGTTACCCGCAGGTGATGGAAAGCGACAACCCGATCCATATCATCGGTGAGCTGGGCGGTCACGCCGCGCTGCCGCCGTGCAAGATCGGGCGCATGGATCTCAAGGACGGCCTGGTCATCTACGTATTGATCTGCCCCGAACTCTACGAGCGTGAAGGCACGCCCTACGGCGCCAACAACGGCCGCGACTGGCCGGACAACCATATCCGCTTCGCCCGCCTGGGCCTTGCCGCCGCCGACATCGCCGCCAACCTCGCACAGATCCACTGGTGCCCGGACCTGGTGCACGCCCACGACTGGCCCGCTGGCCTGGCCCCGGCGTATATGCACTGGCGTGGGTCACGCACGCCGACCCTGTTCACCATCCATAACCTGGCTTACCAGGGTGTGGTCAGCCTCGCCTCCACACCGGAGCTGGGTATCCCGCCCCACGCCCTGCAACAGGAAGGCATGGAGTTCTACGGCAAGATGTCGTTCCTCAAGGCCGGCATGGCGTATTCCAGTCATATCACCACGGTGAGCGCGACCTACGCCCAGGAAATCACCACCCCGGAATTTGGCTGCGGCCTCGACGGTTTTCTCGCCGCCAAGACCCAGCAAGGCCTGCTCAGTGGTATCCCCAACGGTATCGATGAAAGTTGGGAAACCTCCACCGACGAACACCTGACCCACAACTTCAATATCGGCGACTGGGAAGGCAAGGCCATCAACGCCGCCCATGTGCGCGAACTGTTCGGCCTGCACGACTCCACTGGCCCGCTGTTCGCCGTGGTCTCGCGCCTGGTCTATCAAAAAGGCCTGGACCTGACCGAAGCAGTCGCCAGTTTCATTGTCGAGAACGGCGGCCAGATCGCGATCATCGGACGCGGCGAGCCGGAAGAAGAACAGGCCATGCGTGAACTGGCCCTGCGTTTTCCGGGCCAGGTCGGCGTACGCATCGGCTTCAACGAAACCGACGCCCGCCGCATGTTCGCCGGCAGTGATTTCCTGCTGATGCCCTCGCGCTATGAGCCCTGCGGCCTGAGCCAGATGTACGCCCAGCGCTTCGGCTCATTGCCGGTGGCACGCAATACCGGCGGCCTGGCGGACACCATCGAGAACGGCGTCACTGGGTTCCTGTTCAATGAATCCACCGTGGAAAGCTATGAAGAAGCGCTGAGCCGTGCGTTCAAGGTCTTCGCCTTCCCGGGACTGCTCAACGCCATGCGTTGCCGGGCCATGACCCAACCATTCAACTGGTGCCAGGCGGTCGAACCCTACGCAGAACTCTACGAACAACTTGTGGCCAAGGCCCTGGGGAAATCAGTCAAGTAATCAAGGGAGGTCTCTATAGATGCCATTACGGACTCTGGAAACCTGGCCCCACGGCGCAATCATGCTGGACGCGCAACACACGCGTTTTGCCTTGTGGGCGCCAGACGCGTTTTATGTCAGCGTTGAATTGGAAGACGGTAAATCAGTCGCCATGCTGCCGCAGGCAGCGGGCTGGTTCGAAGTAGAAATAAAATGCGCGGCGGGCACGCGATACCGCTACAACATCGACGGGGAAAAGGACGTGCCTGACCCCGCCTCCCGAGCCCAGCTTGCAGATGTGCATGGTTGGAGCCTGGTGGTCGACCCCCTCGCCTACGAATGGCGGCACAGCCAATGGGCCGGTCGCCCGTGGCATGAGGCGGTCATCTACGAACTGCACGTCGGCGCGCTGGGGGGCTACGCCGGCGTCGAAAAGCACCTGCCGCGCCTGGCCGAGCTGGGCGTGACCGCGATTGAATTGATGCCGTTGGCGCAGTTCCCCGGCGAACGCAACTGGGGCTACGATGGCGTTCTCCCCTACGCCCCCCACTCCTCGTACGGCACGCCTGAACAGCTCAAGCACCTGATCGACAGCGCCCACGAACACGGCCTGGCCGTGATCCTCGACGTGGTCTACAACCACTTCGGCCCTGACGGCAACTACTTGGGCCAATACGCCCGAGGCTTCTTTCGCGACGACGTGCACACGCCCTGGGGTGCCGGGATCGATTTCGAGCGCCGCGAGGTGCGCGACTTCTTCCTCGACAACGCCCTGATGTGGCTGATGGAGTACCGCTTCGACGGCCTGCGCCTGGACGCCGTGCACGCCATCGACAATCCCGGTTTCCTGCAACAACTGGCGCAACGGGTGCGCCAACAGGTCGACACCGGCCGCCACGTATGGCTGGTGCTGGAAAACGAATTCAACCAGGCCAGCCTGCTGGAGCATGATTTCGATGCACAGTGGAACGACGACGGCCATAACGCGCTGCATGTGCTGCTCACCGGGGAAACCGACGCC
This sequence comes from Pseudomonas arvensis, assembly GCF_056688935.1. NCBI lineage: Bacteria > Pseudomonadati > Pseudomonadota > Gammaproteobacteria > Pseudomonadales > Pseudomonadaceae > Pseudomonas > Pseudomonas arvensis. The sequence goes on from NZ_CP162038.1 coordinate 3,167,652, forward strand.
TACTACAGCGACTTCGCCCAGGACACCACCGCCAAACTGGCCCGCTGCCTGAGCGAAGGGTTCATCTACCAAGGTGACACCACCCGCCATGGCCATCGCCGTGGCGAGCCCAGCGCGCACCTTCCACCGAGTGCCTTTGTGCTGTTCTTGCAGAACCATGACCAGATCGGCAACCGCGCCATGGGCGAGCGCCTGCACCAACTCTGCACGCCCCAGGCACTCAGGGCCGCGACCACGTTGCTGTTGATGTCGCCGATGATCCCGCTGATGTTCATGGGCGATGAAGTCAACGCCCAGCAACCCTTTCTGTTTTTCACCGACCACCACGGCGAATTGGCCGAAGCGGTGCGTGAAGGCCGGCGCAGCGAGTTTGCCGACTTCGCCGCGTTCCAGGATCCCGAACGACGCGCACGTATACCCGATCCCAACGCCCTGCCGACCTTCGAGCAATCGGCCCCGGTGTTTGCCGACAGCGAACACGCGCAGCTCTACCGCCAACTGCTGAGCCTGCGCCGTCGCCACCTCGTGCCGCACCTGCCCGGCAGCGTGGCGCTGGGCGCCCAGGTACTGGCAGACGGCGCCGTCACCGCGCGCTGGCGCCTGGGCGACGGCAGCCTGTTGCAGATCGACCTCAACCTCAGTGCCACGCCCGTGAATCACCCGGCGCCGCAGCACGTTATTTTCGCCACGCCCGCTGAGCAAGGCGCGCAACTGCCGCCGTACAGCGCGCGCGTCAGCCTTTCCCCTGTTGGAGAACACCCTTGAGCGAAGCGAACCTGGAAATCCTCGCCAGCCGCGCGGGCCTTGCCGTCGATTGGATCGACGCCAATGGCCGTCCGCAACGCGTGACACCCGATGCCCTGCGCGCCGTGCTCAAAGGTCTGGGCCACCCTGCCGACACCGATGCAGAGATCGACGCCAGCCTGTTGGAACTGGAACAACAGCAGCAAGACAAACACCTGCCGCCGCTGCTGACCATCGACAGCGGCCACGGCCTTGATCTGGCGCGCTACTTCGAACCCGACACGCCGTGCCGCGTCAGCCTGGAAAACGGCGAAACCCTGGAGCTGCGCCTTGATGGCGACGCGGTGCTGCCCGGCGTGATCGCCCTCGGCTATCACCGCGTGTACATCAACGACCAGACCTTCACCCTCGCCGTCGCCCCCACCCACTGCTACAGCGTCGCCGAAGCCGTCGACAGCCAACCCGCCCGCGCCTGGGGCCTGAGTGCCCAGTTGTACTCGCTGCGCCGCCTGGGCGATGGTGGCTTCGGCGACACCCTGGCCCTGGAGCACCTGGCCCGTTCGGCCGCCGAACGCGGTGCGGATGCCCTGGCGATCAGCCCGATGCACGCGATGTTCAGCGCCGATACCGGACGCTACAGCCCGTATTCGCCGTCGAGCCGGTTGTTCCTTAACAGCTTGTATGCCTCGCCCGGCTGCATCCTCGGCGAACGTGAAGTGCGCATCGCCATCGAGGCGCTCGGCCTGGAGGAGGAGCTGCACGCGCTGGAGCAACACGCCCTGATCGACTGGCCCGCCGCCGCCAAGGCCAAGCAACGCCTGCTGCGCGCCTTGTATGAAGACTTCCGCCACGGCCAGCATCCGCAACATGCGGACTTCCTGAGTTTCCGCCAGGCCGGCGGCGAAGCCCTGGAAAACCACTGTCGCTTCGAAGCCGTGCAAGCCGCCCGCGCAGCTGCCGGCGAAGAGCTCGACTGGCGCCACTGGCCGCAAGAGTGGCGCACGCCGCAAAGCCCGGCGCTGGCGCAGTTCGCCGAGGACAACCGTGAAGAGATCGGCTACTTCGCCTTTACCCAATGGCTGATCGCCCGGTGCCTGGAGCGTGCCCAACAAGCCGCCAAGGGCAGTGGCATGGGCATCGGTCTGATCGCCGATCTGGCCGTGGGCGCCGACGGCGGTGGCAGCCAGGCGTGGAGTCGCCAGGACGAGTTGCTGGCCGACCTGACCGTGGGCGCGCCGCCAGACATCCTTAACCGCGCCGGCCAGGGCTGGGGCATTTCCGCGTTCTCCCCCGAAGGCCTCAAGCGCAACGGTTTCCGTGCCTTTATCGAGATGTTGCGCGCCAACTTCGCCCATGCCGGCGGCTTGCGCATCGACCATGTGATGGGCCTGCAGCGCCTGTGGGTGATCCCCATGGACGCATCGCCACGGGAAGGGGCTTACCTGTATTACCCGGTGGACGACCTGTTACGCCTGTTGGCGCTGGAATCGCACCGCCACCAGGCCATCGTCCTCGGTGAAGACCTCGGCACCGTGCCCGAAGGCCTGCGCGAAAAACTCAGCGGCCGCTCCATCCTGGGCATGCGCGTGTTGCTGTTCGAGCAAGGCCATGACGGCCAGTTCAAGCCGATCCTCGACTGGCCGGACAACGCCCTGGCGACCACCAGCACCCACGATTTGCCCACGCTCAACGGCTGGTGGCACAGCCGCGATATCGACTGGAACATCCAGCTCGGCCTGATCGATGCGCCCACCGTGGATCAATGGAGCGAACACCGTCTGCGCGAACGCCAGGCGCTGCGCCAGGCCTTGAGCCAGGACCCGCAGAACTTCGTCGAAGAGATTCGCAACGAAACCGATCACATGATCGACGCCAGCGTGCGCTACCTCGGCCACACCCGTGCGCCGCTGGTGCTGTTGCCATTGGAGGACGCCCTGGGCGTCGAAGAACAAGCCAACCTGCCCGGCACCACCGACACCCATCCCAATTGGCGCCGACGCTTGGCGGGTGAAGCTTCAAGTTTGCTGGACAACGCCGGTGCTGCACGACGCCTCGAATTGCTGGCCATCGCGCGCAACCAGGCCCATGAGCGTGACCGATGAAGACCCTACCCCTGCGCGCTACCCAGCGCCTGCAATTTCATAAAGGCTTTACCCTGGACGACGCGGTGCCTTTGGTGCCGTATTTCGCCCAGCTAGGCATCAGCCATCTGTACGCCTCGCCGCTGCTCAGCGCCCGCGCCGGCTCCATGCACGGCTACGACGTGGTCGACCCGACCCGCGTCAACCCGGAACTCGGCGGCGAGCCGGCCTTGCGCCGCCTGGTGGCGGCGCTGCGTGAACACGACATGGGATTGATCCTGGATATCGTCTCCAACCATATGGCCGTCGGCGGTGCCGATAACCCGTGGTGGCTGGACCTGCTGGAGTGGGGTCGCCTGAGTCCGTACAGCGAATTCTTCGATATTCAGTGGCACTCGCCCGACCCGCTGCTCAAGGGCCAGCTGTTGATGCCGTTTCTGGGAAGCGACTACGGCGAGGCCTTGCAGACCGGCACCCTGACGTTGCATTTCGACGCCGAGCACGGCGCGTTTCATGTCGAGCATTACGAGCATCGTTTCCCGATCTGCCCACGGGATTACGCACTGATCCTGGGCAACGACGCAACGCTCAAACCTATGGCTGACCGTTTCGCCGCCCTCGCCTATCAGGACGACGCCTACGCCGAAGCCGCGTGGCTCAAGCAGGCATTCGCCGAGCGCGCCACCGAAGTCATGCCGGCCATTGAAGAGCGCTTGAGCCAGTTCGACGGGCGCCAACCGGAAGGCTTCAACCGCCTGCATCAGTTGCTGGAGCAACAGGCCTACCGCCTGGCGAGCTGGCGCACGGCGGCGGACGATATCAACTGGCGGCGCTTCTTCGACGTCAATGAGCTGGGCGGCCTGCGCGTCGAACGCACAGCAGTGTTCGAAGCCACCCACGGCAAGATCTTCGAGTTGATCAGCCAAGGCTTGGTGGATGGGTTGCGCATCGACCATATCGACGGTCTGGCCGACCCCCGTGGATATTGCCGCAAGCTGCGTCGCCGGGTGGATGCTCTTGTGCCAGGTCGGCATTTGCCGATCTTTGTCGAGAAAATCCTCGGCGAAGGCGAGACCCTGCGTGAAGACTGGCGCGTGGACGGCACCACCGGCTACGAATTCATGGACCAACTGTCGTTGCTGCAACACCAGCCGGACGGTTTTGCACCGCTGGCCGAACTGTGGACGCGCCATACCGAGCGGCCCTCGGCGTTTATCGAAGAAGCCCGCCTGGCCCGCCAACAAATCCTCAACGGCTCGTTGGGCGGGGATTTTGAAAGCGTCGCCCAAGCGCTGCTGCAAGTGGCCCGCGACGATGTGATGACCCGCGACCTGACCCTGGGCGCGATTCGCCGCGCCTTGCAGGAACTGATCGTGCACTTCCCGGTGTACCGCACCTACATCAGCGTCCTCGGCCGCAGCGCCGCCGACGACGCGGTGTTCCAGCAGGCCATGGACGGTGCACGCACCACCTTGAGCGAGGGCGACTGGCCGGTGCTCGATCACCTCGAAAAATGGCTCGGCGGCCAGCCCTGGCGCCAACGCCCGGTGGGCCGGGAGCGCAAGATCCTCAAGCACGCCTGTGTACGCTTCCAGCAACTGACCTCGCCCGCCGCCGCCAAGGCCGTGGAAGACACCGCGTTCTATCGCTCGGCGGTGCTGCTGTCGCGCAATGATGTGGGTTTCAGCACCGAGCAGTTCAGCGCACCTTTGGCTGAGTTTCATCAGATCAACCAACAGCGTTTGCAGGCCTTCCCGGATAACCTGCTGACCACCGCCACCCACGACCACAAACGCGGCGAAGACACCCGTGCACGGCTCGCAGTGCTCAGCGAGTGCGCCACCTGGTACGTTGAGCAGGTTGAGCAATGGCGCAGCCTGGCCGCGCCATTGCGCACTGATGCCGCCACGCCATCGGCCGGTGACGAGCTGATCCTCTACCAAGTGCTGCTGGGCAGCTGGCCGCTGGACCAGGGGGATGACTTCGACGGCTATCAACAACGCCTGTGGCAGTGGCAACAGAAAGCCCTGCGCGAAGCCAAGTTGAACAGCAGTTGGAGCGCGCCCAACGACGCCTACGAACAAGGCGTCGAAGCGTTTCTGTCGCGCCTGCTGCTCAGTGACGAAGGCCGCCCGCTGCGCACCGCGATTGCGACGGCCGCCCAGGCGATTGCCCCGGCGGGTGCGCTCAATGGGCTGGCGCAATCCTTGCTTCGCATCACGGTGCCGGGTGTGCCGGACCTGTACCAGGGCGCTGAGTTCTGGGACTTCAGCCTGGTGGATCCGGACAACCGTCGCCCGGTGGATTTCAGTGCACGGCAACAGGCCCTGGATACGCCGCCGGACATCGGCGAACTGCTGTTCAACTGGCGGGACGGGCGCATCAAGCAGGCCTTGATTGCCCAGGTGCTGGCCTTGCGCAAGGCTCAACCTGAGCTGTTTCGCAGCGGCACTTACACGCCGCTGGAAGTGGTCGGCCAACACGCCGGGCGGGTGGTCGCATTCTGCCGCGAACACCAGGGCAAACGCCTGCTGGTGGTGGTGCCACGCTGGCCTCATCACCTGCTGGATAACGGTGTGCATCCCCAGATCAATGCGCAGGTTTGGGGCGATACCCGACTGAAATTACCGTTCGCCGCACCAACTCAATACTGGAAGGGACTTTTTCATACAGGCGCAGTCACACCAGACAAGGAGCTGTTGATCAGCGCTGCCCTGGGGGATTTCCCGGTCAATGTCTTTATCAATCCTGATGATCAAGAAAGCTGAAAATTTTCTGTGAGGAGCATTGTGATGAGTACTGAAGACAAACGCATACGCGAGCTGGCGCATCAGATCTGGGAGTCTGAAGGTAAACCCCATGGCGAAGACGCACGCCACTGGGAGATGGCGCGCAAGCTGGCCGAATCTGAAGCGCTGACGCCGAGCAAACCCAAGGCGGGCGCCAAGCCCAAGGCCGCCCCCAAGCCGCCGGCCAAAGCCAAGCCGCCAGCACCCGCTGCCGGCAAGCCGACGCCACCAACGGCGAAAAAACCACCGGCGCCGAAAAAGCCCAAGCCTTAATTCCATCAACCTCCCGTCGACGTGTCGGCGGGAGGTCATTTCATCACACAGATTGTCAGCTGTATGTTCGTCAGCACGGCGACGTTCGGCCCGAAAAAGACCCTGCAGGAGCAACTTCAATGAGCAAACCCGACAAAAGCCAAGCGACGCCGGAACATGAGCCGTCGCGGATTCGTGAAGGTTTGCCCTTCCCACTCGGCGCGACCTGGGATGGCCTGGGTGTCAACTTTGCGCTGTTTTCGGCCAATGCCACCAAGGTCGAACTCTGCCTGTTCGATGATTCGGGCGAAGTGGAACTGGAGCGCATCGAGCTGCCGGAATACACCGACGAAATTTTCCACGGTTACTTGCCCGACGCCCATCCAGGGCTGATTTACGGCTATCGCGTCTACGGCGCATACGACCCGGCCAACGGCCATCGCTTCAACCACAATAAATTGCTGATCGACCCCTATGCCAAACAACTGGTGGGCGAGCTCAAATGGTCCGAAGCGCTGTTTGGCTACACCATCGGCCACCCTGACGACGACCTCAGTTTCGACGAGCGCGACAGCGCGCCGTTCGTGCCCAAGTGCAAGGTCATCGACCCCGCGCACACCTGGGGCAACGACCAACCGGTGCGGGTGCCGTGGGACCGCACGATCATCTATGAAACCCACTTGCGCGGCATCAGCATGCGTCACCCTTCGGTGGGCGAATCCGTGCGCGGCACCTGCGCCGGGCTGATGGAAGACGACGTGCTCAAGCACATTCGCCAGTTGGGGATCTCGTCGGTAGAGCTGCTGCCGGTGCACGCCTTCGTCAACGACCAGCACCTGCTGGAAAAAGGCATGACCAACTATTGGGGCTACAACAGCATCGCGTTCTTCGCCCCCGACCCGCGCTACCTGGCCAGCGGCAAGATCGCCGAGTTCAAGGAGATGGTCGCGCACCTGCACGAGCAGAAGCTGGAAGTGATCCTCGACGTGGTCTACAACCACACCGCCGAAGGCAACGAGCGCGGCCCGACCCTGTCCATGCGCGGCATCGACAACGCCTCGTACTACCGGCTGATGCCTGACGACAAGCGCTTCTATATCAATGATTCCGGCACCGGCAATACCCTGGACCTGAGCCATCCGTGCGTGCTGCAAATGGTCACCGACTCGTTGCGTTATTGGGCCAACGAGATGCACGTCGACGGCTTCCGCTTTGACCTTGCGACGATTCTTGGCCGTTACCGCGACGGTTTCGACGAGCGCCACAGCTTCCTCGTGGCCTGCCGCCAGGACCCGGTACTACGTCAGCTCAAACTGATCGCCGAGCCGTGGGACTGCGGCCCCGGCGGCTATCAGGTGGGCAATTTCCCACCGGGCTGGGTGGAATGGAACGACCGTTTCCGCGACACCGTGCGTGCGTTCTGGAAAGGCGACGACGGCCAGCTCGCGGACTTCGCCGGGCGCATGACAGCCTCCGGTGAGATGTTCAACCATCGTGGCCGTCGCCCCTACAGCTCGGTGAACTTCATCACCGCCCATGACGGCTTCACCTTGCACGACCTGGTGTCGTACAACGACAAGCACAACGAAGACAACGACGAGAACAACCAGGACGGCAGCAACAACAACCTGTCCTGGAACCACGGCGTCGAAGGCCCCACCGACGACCCGGAAATCAACGCGCTGCGCCTGCGCCAGATGCGCAACTTCTTCGCCACCCTGCTGCTGGCCCAAGGCACGCCGATGATCGTGGCCGGTGATGAGTTCGCCCGCACGCAACATGGCAATAACAACGCGTATTGCCAGGACAGCGAGATCGGCTGGGTCAACTGGGACTTGGACGATGACGGCAAATCGCTGCTCAAGTTCGTCAAGCGCCTGATCAAACTACGCCTGGCGTACCCGATCCTGCGGCGTGGGCGCTTCCTGGTGGGCGACTACAACGAAGACATCGGCGTGAAAGACGTGACCTGGCTCGCCCCCGATGGCAATGAAATGACCACCGAACAGTGGGAGGACAGCCATGGCCGCTGCCTGGGCATGTTGATGGATGGCCGCGCCCAGGAAACCGGGATTCGCCGCGCCGGTGCCGATGCGACCTTGTTGCTGGTGGTCAACGCGCACCACGACCTGGTCAATTTCCGCCTGCCGCCGGTGCCCGAGGGTGAGTTCTGGACCTGCATGCTCGACACCAATGACATTGCCGTGCGCGGTCAGGAGCGTTTTGATTTCGAACACGAATACGCCGTGACCGGCCGCTCGCTGTTGTTGTTCGAGTTGCAGCGCGAAGACGAGGTATGACATGGCTTTGCAAGGATTCCTTCAAGGCTACCGGGGCTATGCGGACACGCAGGCCCTGGGCGAGGCCCTGAAGGCGCTTCAGGAGGAAGGCCTGGACCAACTGCCGTTGCCCGGCAGCGGCCAGACGTTGGCACGCTTCAGCCGCCTGGCCCAGGTGGCCGGGCATGACCTGCGCCTGTGCAAGTTATTCGAAGGCCACACCGACGCCTTGGCGATCATCGCCGAGCTGGACAGCCCCCTGCCGCCCCTGGGCAGCACGTGGGGCATGTGGGCCGCCGAACCGCCGAGTGCAAAAGTGCACGTGCGGCGCGACGGCCATCGTCTGATCGTCGACGGTCGCAAAGCCTGGTGTTCCGGCGCGGCGGTGGTCAGCCATGGGTTGCTGACGGCGTGGGACGAGGAGGACCGCCAGCAGTTGGTGGCGGTGCAGATGCGCACGCCGGGGGTCACGGTGACCGATGAAGGCTGGCATGCGGTCGGCATGGCCGCTACGGGCAGTGTCGAAGTGCTGTTCACGGAGGCCGCCGCCATTGCGGTCGGCCATCCGGGTGACTACCTCAGCCGCCCGGGTTTCTGGCAAGGCGGGATAGGGATTGCCGCGTGCTGGTATGGCGCCGCCCAACGCCTGGCAGAAGTGTTGCGTGAACAATGCGCCAAGCGCCCGGAGCCCCATGCCCTCGCCCACTTGGGCGCCGTCGACAGTGCGTTGAACGCGGCCGCCTGCGTACTGCGCGCCAGCGCCGAGCACATCGACCGGGAGCCCAAGGCCGATGCCCACGCGCTGGCCCAGCGGACGCGGTCCTGCATCGAGGACACGGTCACACAAGTGATGCACCACGTGGGCCGTGCGGTCGGTGCCGGGCCTTATTGCAAGGACCCGCACTTTGCACAGCTGATGACGGATTTGCCGGTGTACCTGCGCCAGAGTCACGCCGAACGTGACTTGGCCGGGCTCGGTGAGCTGGTCGCCGGCGAACCTACGGGCAGGTGGCAATTATGAAACCCAACCCGATTGTCGGCCAAGGCACGCCGCTGCATCGCTGGCAGACGTCGCCACGGATGGCCGAGTTACCAGAGATCAGCGTCGAACAACTGGTGCCTGAGGGCCATCGCGCAGTGATCATCGCGCCCCATCCGGATGATGAAGTGTTGGGTTGCGGCGGGTTGCTGCAAGGTCTGGCCGCGCTCAGCCGGCCCATACAGCTGATCTCGGTGACCGACGGCAGCGCCAGCCACCCCGGCTCCCGGCGCTGGCCGGTGGAGCGTCTGAGTGTGGTGCGGCCACAGGAATCGGCGCAGGCCCTGCATCGGCTGGGGTTGCCGTTGCACAGCCTGAAGTGGTTGCGCGCTGGCTTCAGCGACAGCCAGGTGGCAGCGCGGGAAGATGAATTGAGCGCGTTTATCCAGCGCTACCTCAAGCCCACGGATGTGGTGTTCACCACTTGGCGCGAAGACGGCCACTGCGACCACGAAGCCGTCGGCCGTGCCAGTGCCAAGGCAGCCCAGGCAGCGGGCGCCACGCTGTATGAGTTGCCGGTGTGGACCTGGCACTGGGCAACCCCCGAAGACCGCCAAGTGCCGTGGCATCGCGCGCGCAAAATCCCCCTGAGCTGCGAGACCGTGGCCCGCAAGCGTCACGCCATCCATGCCTTTGCCAGCCAATTGGAAGGTGACCCGCAGATCGGCCTGGCCCCCGTGCTGGCTCCCTATGTGCTGGAGCGTCTGCTGCAGCCCTTTGAAGTGGTATTTGTATGAGTGTGGCCACGCCGTATTTCGACCAACTGTTCGCCGAAAACGACGACCCCTGGGCGTTTCGTCAACGCTGGTACGAGCGACGCAAACGTGCGCTGACCCTGGCCGTACTGACGCGGCCGCGCTACGCCGCCATCTTTGAGCCGGGCTGCGCCAATGGCGAATTGAGTTTCGAATTGGCCCCGCGCTGTGATCGCCTGCTGTGCTGTGACACCGCCGCAGCCGCAGTCAGTCTGGCGCGCAGCCGTTTATTGGGGTTCCCCCATGCCGAGGTGCAGCAACGCCGCCTGCCGGAACAATGGCCGACGGAACGGTTCGAGCTGATCGTGCTCAGCGAGCTGTGTTACTACCTCGACGCCGACGATCTGGGCCGCGTGATCGACCACGCGCTCGCCAGCCTGACCGACGACGGTCAACTGCTGGCGTGCCACTGGCGCATGCCAATCGAAGGCTGCCCGCAGACGGCCGAGCAGGTACATGCCCTGCTCCACGAACGACTGGCCATGCCGCGCCTCGCCAGCTACCACGAACAGGATTTTCTCCTCGACCTGTGGTGCCGCGATGGCACCTCGGTCGCTCGCCATGAGGGCTTGCGATGATCGGCGTTCTGATCCCGGTACATAACGAAGAAACCCTGTTGGCCGAGTGCCTGGACGCTGCATTGATCGCGGCCTGCCACCCCGGCCTGCAGGGTGAAGCGGTGCAGATCCTGTTGGTGCTCGACAGCTGCAGCGATGGTAGCGCCGCCATCGCGAGGGCCTACCCGGTGCAGCACCTGGAAGTACGGGCGCGCAATGTGGGGCATGTGCGCGGCGTCGGTGCGCGGCACTTGCTCAATCAGGGCGCCCGCTGGATCTCCTGTACCGACGCCGACAGCCGCGTCGCGCCGGACTGGCTGGTGGCGCAGCTGGCGCTGAACGCCGATGCGGTATGCGGCACGGTGACGGTAGATGCCTGGAGCGAAGACTTCGACCCGGCCGCACAGATCCGCTATCTCCAGGGCTACGAGGCGCGGGACGGGCATCGGCATATCCACGGCGCCAACCTCGGGGTCAGCGCAGGTGCTTACATTCGCGCCGGTGGTTTCGAACCCTTGGCCTGCGATGAAGATGTGCAACTGGTGCGCAGCCTGGAACGCTGCGGTGCCTCGATTGCCTGGAGCCACTCGCCCCAAGTGATCACCAGTGCGCGCCTGGACGCCCGCGCCCAGGGTGGGTTTGGCGATTATTTGAAGAGCCTGGTGCACGCGCCGTGAAAAATTCCACATTGCGAAATGTAAAAGCGGCGAATCCTTGTCTATGCTGAAAACGCCTTGCTGGTCATTCAGGGTTGAATGACCACGCACCACCACGGCGGAGTCTGTGGTGAATAAATAGAGTCGTCCCGTCAACGGGGCACGACCCAGCACCAATCGACAAGGATGTAATTCTCATGAAGCCTGCCTCCCTCAGTGAAGGCCGTCGCGGCCCCGCGCAAATCTGGAACAGCGCACCGCAGCTGGCGCAAATCGCCCCTATCTCGGCAACCTCGTTGGTCCCCGCCGGCGCGCGCGTGGTGGTCATCGCCCCCCATCCCGGCGATGAAGTGCTGGCCTGCGGCGGTATGCTCCAACTGCTCAGCACCCTTGAATACCCGCTGCAACTGATCTCCATCACCGACGGCAGCGCCAGCCACCCCGGCTCGCATGTGTGGCCGGCCAGCCGCTTGAGCGTGGTGCGGCCCCAGGAAAGTGCCGAAGCGCTGCGTCGCCTGGGTATGCCCATGCACAGCCTGAAGTGGATTCGCGGCGGTTTCTGCGACAACGCCCTGGCGGCCCGTGAACCGCAACTGAGCCAATTCATTGCCCGTTACCTGCAAGCCGGGGATGTGGTGTTCACCACCTGGCGCAACGACGGCAACCCCGACCATGACGCGGTCGGTCGCGCCAGTGCCAAGGCGTGCAATCTGGTCGGTGCGCAGCTGTATGAGCTGCCGATCCGGGCCTGGCACTGGCCCGCGCGTGACAGCGCGATCATCCCCTGGCAACGGGCGCGCAAGGTGCGCCTGGATACCTGGAGCGTGGCGCGCAAACTCCACGCGACCCATGCCTATGCGAGCCAGCTAGTGGGTGACCCGCTGATCGGGCTGGCGCCGACGCTGGCGCAGGTGCTGTTGGAACGCATGCGCGAGCCTTACGAGATCGTGTTCGCGTGAGCCGCTCACTCGTCTGTACCTGTTATTTCTCACAGTAGCGCCACCAGAGATGTCCGTCTAAGGTGCAAAAAGCGCTGCACAGGTTCAGGTGCAGTCGAGAAAGCCATGCCAACCCTTTGCATTGGGCGGTGTTTTCAGATTCAGGTAAGCCGTTGTCCCTGTTCCGTATCGCGCGTGACGTTGTCATGGTCTGACCAGCGCCTGGTTTTGCAGGTGCCTGGGAAATATTCCCCTCTATCGAGGACGGATCATGCGTATACGGACATATTCCTGGTTGTATCTGCTCGCATTGGCGGTGTCGCCGCTCGCTTCCTACGGGGCGTGCACCATCAACAATACGGCTGGCGACGACACCTCAGACTGTGACAGCGCCACGGCGCCGGGCTTTACCGACACGGCAGGCAACAACACGCTTAATATCACCGCGACAGGCCGGATCACCGGTAACGTGACCTTTGGTGGCGGCAACGACCTGGTGGACGTGACCGGGCCGAGCGCCGGGATAGATGGCTCACTCAACCAGGGTGACGGCGCGAATATCTTCCGGATCAACATGGGCAGTATCACGGGAAGTGTGACCCAAGGCGCGGGGAGTGACATTGCACAGATTACCGGAGGGCAAGTCGGCGCCGTCTTCCAGGGCGCAGGTGTCGACAGCTACGCCCAGAGCGGCGGGGTCGTCGAGTCCCTGGCTCAGGGAGATGGGCTGGATGATTTTTTCATGAGCGGCGGCACTATCAGCGACGCTTTCGAGGATGGCGACCGCGCCAAGATGAGCGGCGGGACCATCGGCCGGGTCAATATGAGGCTCGATAACAACGTGTTTGATATGTCTGGCGGCAGGATCATCCGCAACCTGGTGACCGGTTTCGGCAATGACACCATCCTGATCTCGGGTACGGCCTTCGTAGGCGGCAATATCAGTGTCAGTGGCGGCAACGATGTCGTGAACATCTCGGGTGGCGAAGTCAACGGGCAGATACTGCTCAGTCTTGGCAACGACCAGTTTGGCTGGTCGGGTGGGAAGCTGCATTCCTTCGTGCAGATGGACGAGGGTGACGATATCGCGTTGCTGCAAAACCTGGACAATCGCCAACTGGCCGCTGCGCAGCTGATAGACGGCGGCCTGGGTGTCGACACGCTGACCCTGGACAACACCAAGGCGGGTGACCCGGGGCTGTTTCCCAACTGGGAAACCATCCAACTGGATAACGCCTCGCAGTTGACCTTGGGCGGAACGCTGAAACTGGGTGACAGCGCGACAGCCACCGGCACCCTGAGCATTGATGGTACCAGCGAACTGCTGGTGAGCACGGGGGTGATCGATTCGTTTACCTCTGGCGAGTTGGTCAACGTCAATAACAGCGGGGTCATCAATATGACCACCGGCAGTTCCACCGCGACCGATACCCTGACGATCAATGGCAACTACAGCGGCAACGGCGGCCAACTCGCGTTGCAAAGTGTGCTGGGCGGCGACGGCTCGCCCAGCGACAAACTGGTGATCAGCCAGGGCACTATCCAGGGCAGTACGAACATCCACGTGACCAACCTCGGCGGCGCCGGTGCAGCGACGCTGCAAGACGGTATCCTGGTGGTACAGGCAGTCAACGGTGCCGCCGGCAGCGGCACCGCCTTTACCCTCGTCGCACCGGTGTCTGCCGGTGCGTTCAATTACTACCTGTTCAAGGGCGACGTCACCGACGACACCGGAGGCAACTACTACCTGCGCTCGACCATCCCGGTAACGCCGACGGACCCGGTGATTATCGCCCCATTGCCGGTGCCCGTGCCCGGTGAGCCACCGCTGCCCACCAACCCCGGAGTGACCCCAATTCCGATCTACCGTCCGGAAGTGCCAATCTACGCCGCATTGTTTCCCGCCGCACAGCAACTGGTGCAAGGCATGCTCGGCACGTTTCATCAGCGTATGGGTGACCAGAGCCAGCAACAGCAAACCGGCGCATTGGCCGCGGGCTGGGGCCGGGTGTATGGCAGCAGCAGTCGCCAGAGTTTCGCCGGCACCGTCAGCCCGACGCTGGACAGCTCGGTGACAGGCTTCCAGGTGGGCACCGATGTGTACGCCAGCCCGCTGGGCAACGGCCAGCAGCGCGCCGGGTTCTTCGTCGGCCACAGCCGCCTCAAGGGCAACGTCAAAGGTTTCAATGGTGGCTGGGAGGACAAGGCCGCGGGCAAGACCACCTTGCGCGGCGATAGCCTGGGAATCTACTGGACGCTGATTGGCGCGAACCAGGCCTACCTGGACCTGGTATTGATGGGTACGCGCTTCAATGGCAACAACGAGTCTGACCGGGGCGTGAAAATGAAAACCCGTGGGCGCAACGTTACGGCCTCAGCCGAAGTCGGCTGGCCGATCCCGATCACGACCAACTGGGTCGCGGAACCCCAGGCTCAGGTGATCGCCAGCAAGACCAAACTCGATAGCCAGCACGACGGGATTTCCGATGTGTCCTACGACGCCGACACCAACCTCACCACGCGCCTGGGGGTCCGCCTGCGGGGCGACTATCAAGTGCGTGGCATGCCGCTGCAGCCTTATGTCAGGGCCAACGTCTGGCACAACAGCGCCGGGCAAAACACCGTGACCTTTGCCGATGTCACCGACATCGACACCGAGCAGAAGTCCACCACCCTGGACGTGAATGTCGGGGCCACGCTGAAGGTGGCCACGGGCATTAGTGTTTACGGCGAGATGGGCTACAACCGCAACCTGGACAGCAACACCTTCAACGGCCGCCAAGGGACGGTTGGCCTGAGAATGGAGTTCTGACCTGGTAGACAATCGCCAGCCAGACAAACCAGGCCGGCATCACGCACAGCGCCAGGCGTGTATCCGGCCGCAACGCCAGCAGGCACAGCACGAATGCCAGAAACCCGAGGCTGAACCACGCCATCGGCACGCCGCCGGGCATTTTGTAGGTGGAGGCGGCATGCAGGTCAGGGCGTTTTTTGCGATAGGCAATATAGGACGCAAGGATGGTCGACCAGGTAAAAATCACCAGGATCGCCGAGACCGTCGACACGATGGTGAAGGCGGTCATCACCTCCGGCACGACAAACAGCAGGACCAGGCCGAGCAACATCAACAGCGTGGTAAAGGCCAGACTCATAAATGGCACGCTGCTGCTCGACAATCGCCGGAAGATACCCGGTGCGTCGCCTAGATCAGACAAGCCGAACAGCATCCGGCTGGCGGAAAACACCCCACTGTTGGCCGAGGACGCCGCCGAGGTCAGCACCACGAAATTGACGATCCCCGCCGCTGCCGGAAACCCCGCCACCAGGAACAACTCAACGAACGGGCTTTTGCTCGGCGACACCTGGTGCCACGACGTCACCGCAATGATGCACGCCAATGCCAGCACGTAAAACAGGATGATCCGCAGCGGAATCGAGTTGATCGCCTTGGGCAAGGTCTTCTCCGGTGCGCGGGTTTCGGCGGCTGCGGTGCCGATCAGCTCGGTACCGGCAAAGGAAAAGATCGCCATCTGGAACCCGGCAAAAAAACCGAACAGGCCATTGGGGAATGCCGCCTGTTTATCCAGCAAGTGACTCAACGACGCGGTAACCCCGGTGGGCGAAACAAACGAACTGGCGATCAGCACCGCGCTCACGCCAATCAGGGTGACCACGGCGATAATCTTGATGATCGCAAACCAGAATTCCACTTCGCCGAACAGCCTGACCGTCAGCACATTCAACGCAAACAGCGTCAACAGCATGCCCACGGCCGGTATCCACGCCGGCACGTCCGGGAACCAGTACTGGAAAAAGCCGCCGACCACCACCGCGTCCCCCACCACCGCCACGCTCCAGCTCAGCCAGTACGACCAGCCGAGAAAGAACGCCGCGCGCGGCCCCAGGTACGCGCCGGCAAAGTCGGCAAAACTCTTGAAGTTGAGGTTGGACAGCAGCAGTTCACCCATGGCGCGCATCACGAAATACACGAACAGCCCGATGATCATGTAGATCAGGATGATCGAGGTGCCGGACAGCGCGATGATCTTGCCGGAGCCCATGAACAGGCCGGTGCCGATCGCTCCGCCCATGGCCATCAGCTGGATATGGCGGTTGCTCAGGGTGCGTTGCAACGCAGGCTTTTCACACAGTCCGGGCGTGGTTGTTTTCATCACAAAACCTCTTGTTATGTTTTTGAGTTTTGGCAGAAGAAAAATGCAGCGATCGTGGTTATCAGGCGGTCTGGCTTTCGAAACCGTGCAACACGTTGACGGCATTGATGCCGATCTCATCGACCATGTAGCCGCCTTCCATCACGAACAGCGTCGGCACGCCCACGCTGGCGATGATCTCGCCCATGCCGAGGAAGTCGTCGCTGTCGAGCAGGAAGTGGCTGATGGGGTCGTCCTTGAACGTGTCGACGCCGAGGGAAATCACCAGCACGTCAGGGGCGAAGTGTTTTAGCCGCTGGCACGCATCGATCAGCGCGGTTTTGTAGCGATCCCAGGTGGTGTTTTTCGGCAGCGGATAATTCAGGTTGAAGCCCTCCCCGGCACCGACGCCGCGCTCGCTGTCAGCGCCGGAAAAGTACGGATAGGACACCGCCGGTTCACCGTGCAGGGAGATGAACAACACGTCCGGGCGGTCGTAGAAAATATTCTGCGTGCCGTTGCCGTGATGGAAATCCACATCCAGTACCGCGACGCGCTTGGCGCCCTGGGTGATGGCCTGTTGCGCGGCAATCGCGGCGTTGTTGAGGTAGCAATAACCGCCCATGTATTCGCGGGCCGCGTGGTGACCGGGTGGGCGGCACAGGGCGAAGGCGCTGTGGTGGCCTTCGTCGATCAGCGCCAGGCCGGTGAGCGCGATGTCTGCGCTGGTCTTGACCGCGTTCCAGGTGGTGGCGGTGATCGGCGAACCGGCGTCCATGGCAAAGAAGCCCAGCTTGCCGTCGATGAAGTCCGGCACCTGCTGGTTAGCCAGGTCACGCACCGGCCACACCAGCGGTAATGCGTCATGGCTGCGGCCGATGGCCGTCCATTCGGCCCAGGCGCTTTCGAGAAACGCCACGTAGCGCTCGCTGTGGGCATTGACGTAACAGGCACGGTCGAAGGTACGCGGCACGATGATATCGCCTAGCCCGACGAACTGGACGCGGTCACGTACGGTGTCGGCGCGGCTCGGTTGCTCGAACGATGGCTTGAGTACACCATCCTTCAATTCGGTGCCGTGGTGCAAACGGTGGGCATCGCTGAAAACAGTCAACATGTGTAGATATCCGCCAGTGAAAGTCAGGCTCTATTTTGTTCTGGCAGTTCGGGACTTTCTTTGCTTTTACTTCTGGCACTGGTAGCTTTATCGGGCGTTTTTACCCCAAGCCCGAGCAGATATGAAAAATAAAACCAAGCAGGTCGTTCTTGATGACACCGATCTCGCCATCCTTGCCTTGCTGCAGGAAGACGCGAGCATTTCCAATGCCCAACTCAGCGAGCGCCTCTCACTGAGCCTTACGCCCTGCTGGCGTCGCCGCAAGCGCCTGGAAGAAGAAGGCGTGATCAAGGACTATCAGGCCAACCTGGATCGCAAGCTGCTCGGCCTGGACATCCTGGCGTTTGTGCATGTGCGCTTTGCCATCCACACCGACCACGCGCCGGACGCCTTTGAAGCGGTGATCAAAGAGCTGCCCGAGGTGCTGTCGTGTCACAAGATCACGGGGGATGCCGATTACCTGTTGCAGGTGTTGGCGCAAGATCTGGACAGCTACAGCGAGTTTGTCGAAAGCGTGTTGAGACGGCAGTTGGGGATTGCGTCGATCCAGTCGAGCCTGGCGCTGCGCGAGGTAAAAGCGACGAGCCGGGTGGCGATTGGGACGCGCGATTGAGCCCGGTACAAAAGCGTTCAACAGCGGCCGGTGATGGCTAATCGCCTGCTGCGTACATGTGAAAAATTCGTTAACTAATTCTTCCCAAAGGCTTTTTCCTACAGAATCAATCTGGCAAACTGATGCGAATAATTATCAACACTTTTATTATTCGCCAGGGACGGCACTCTAGGGGAGAGTCCGTTCCATGTCTGTGCACCCATCCGGCGGTAAAGGTTTTACACCCAGTTTGATTGCGTTGGCGGTCTGCCTGGCTACCTCGCACGCGGCCCTCGCCGCCGAAGCCGCGGCAACCACGCTGGAACTGGGCGCCACCCAAATCTCCGGCGAACAGCAGTTGGGCGAAACCACCGAGGGCACGCAGTCCTACACCACCGGCGCAATGAAAACCGCGACCAAACTGCCGCTCACCTTGCGTGAAACGCCACAAGCCGTCACCGTGATTACGCGCCAGCGCATGGATGACCAAGCGATGACCAGCATCAACGACGTGGTCAACGCCACGCCAGGGCTGTTCCTGAACTACTCCAACGGGCCAGGTCGGCAGTCCTACACCTCACGCGGTTTCGACATCGACAACCTGATGTACGACGGCATTCCGAGCGGCTATAACGGCGCTTCAGTGGGGGCGCAGCCAAACCTGGCGATGTTCGACCGCGTTGAAGTGGTACGCGGCGCCACCGGCCTGGTGACCGGCGCGGGCAACCCATCGGCTGCCATCAACCTGATCCGCAAACGCCCACTGGATGAACAGAAAGTCACCCTCACCGGCGCCGCTGGCAGCTGGGACGACTATCGTGGCGAACTCGACGCCTCCAGCCCACTCAACGACAGCGGCACCTGGCGCGGTCGCGTCGTCACCTCCTACCGCGACGCCAACAGCTTCATCGACAACGCCGAGGAATATCACGGCCTGTTCTATGCCGTCACCGAAGCCGACCTGGGCGAAAACACCACCCTGACCCTCGGTTATTCGAACCAGAAGGACAAGACCAACTATTTCTGGGGCTCCTCGATGATCGGCCAGGACGGCCATCACCTCGACCTGCCCCGCTCCTACAACCCCGGCACCGACTGGGAAAACAAGGACCAGGAGATCAACACGGTCTTCGCCGAACTGCGCCAGAACCTGGCCAACGACTGGAAGCTGCAAGTCAACGCCAACTACGCCGAGCAGAAAGCCTTGTTCTCGGGCTCCTACCAATCGCGTTGGGCGGCGGACAAGTCGTTGGGACGAACCGTCTACCAAGCCGCCTACGACGAGAACCAGGCCGGCGTCGACGCGTTCGTCAGCGGCCCGTTCCAGGCATTCGAGCGCAGCCATGAGCTGGTGGTGGGCGCCAGCCGCCGCATTTACGACATGACCAGCCACGACTACAGCCCGTACGACACCAATTGGCCGATCAACGCCGGCAAACCGGACTTCGTGCACACCTCCGACACCCGCGAAATCACCACCCAGGACGGTGTCTACGTCACCACCCGCCTGAGCCTGGCGGACCCGCTGAAGCTGATCCTCGGCGGGCGCCTGGACTGGTACGACTACGATGCCCACGGCAGCAACAGCGGCGACTACAAAGTCACCCGCAACCTGACGCGCTACGCGGGCTTGATCTACGAGCTGGACGACCATCACTCGGTCTACGTCAGCTACAGCGACATCTTCACGCCGCAGAGCGCCAAGGACATTTCCGGCACGCCGGTCAAGCCAATCGTCGGCAAGAACTACGAGGTCGGCGTCAAGGGCGAATACCTGGGCGGCGCGCTGAATGCGAGCGTCGCACTGTTCCGTGTCGACCAGGAAAACCGTGCCAGCCAAGTGACCGTGCAGAACTGCCCGCAGACGGAGTGCTATGAAGCCTCCGGCGAGATCCGCAGCCAGGGTATCGACTTCGAACTGCAAGGCGCCCTGACCGACAACTGGCAGGTCGGCGGTGGCTACACCTACGCACGGACCCACACCATCAAGGATGAAGCCAGCCCGGAGAAGGTCAACAAGCAGTACGACACCGACACCCCGGAGCATCTGTTCAAACTGACCACCCGCTACAACCTCCAGGGTCCGCTGGAAAAATTCCGCGTGGGCGGCAACATCTCCTGGCAGAGCCGCATGTACAACGACATCAAACTGGCTGACGGCAGCACCTACCGCCTGCAACAAGGCGCCTACGCCGTCACCGACCTGATGGCCGGCTACAGGGTCAACGACCATCTGGACCTGCAGCTCAACGCCAACAACATCTTCGACCGCAGCTACTATTCGTCGATTGCCAACTCCGTGAGTTACGGCGGCGACTCGTACGGCAACCCGCGCAACATGATGCTGACGGCCAAGTACAGCTTCTGACCCTCATCAAGGCTGCCCGCTCGGGCAGCCTTTCCTCTTGTTGCGGCACTTAAAGTCCCCACCACAAATGCCGATAAGCCTTTTGGCACCCCGATCCTGAAAAAAACCTGATACCTGCTTTGCTCTGTACCCGCGCGCCATCGTGGCACGCCGCATGCTTTGTTCCTGGCCAGACCACATGGAGTAAGAGTGAATGCCTGTCCACGCGCGCTTCCTAGAGCACTACCGCAAGGCCGACCGCATCATGCTGGCGCTGATCTGGCTGATGACACTGTTCTCCGTAGGCCTGGCGTTCTGGCACGACACCCTGATCCAGGCAATCGTCGTCGGTGGCGGCACCAGTGTGGTGCTGACCGCGCTCTACCGCGCCATCGGCGGCACCCGGGCAATGCGCTGCGCACTCGGCGCGGGCCTGATGATCATGGCCGCGCTGCACATCAACCAGGCCCAGGGCGTGATCGAATCCCACTTCGGGATTTTCGCCCTGCTGGCGGTGCTGACGTTCTACCGCGACTGGCTGCCGATCCTGGTGGCCGCACTCACCATCGCCGTGCACCACGTAGTCTTCCATGCCTTGCAGCATCAAGGTTTCCCGGTGTTCGTGATGGAACACCATGGCGGCTGGACCATGGTGTTTGTGCACGCCTTCTACGTGGTGATGGAAACCGTCGCCCTGCTCTACCTCGCCGTGCACAGCCACGCCGAAGCCGTCGAGAGCCAGGAAATGCTCGAAAAGATGCTCGCCGTCACCACCCAATTCACCGTCGAAACCGCCCAGGGCGAAGGCAAGGTGCACGTCTCCCTGGCCAAGCGCTTCGACCACTTCCTGCACCAGATCACCGGCCTCATCGACGGGGTCGCCCGCGACTCCCACGGCCTCGGCCAACTCGGCCAGGAACTGGCCCACGCCAGCGGCACCCTGGAAAAAGGCGCGCGCCACCAACTCGCCGAAATTGCGCAAATGACCGACTCCATGGAGCGCATGGAACACGCCATGGGCAACATTACGGTGCACGTCGAGGAAGCCGTAGAACACGCCGGCGTCGCCAGCCAGCAAATCCTGCGCGGCCAGGAAAGCGTCGGCCGCGCCCAACACGAAATCACCCAACTGGCCACGCGCCTCAGCGGCACCCACCAGACCGTCCAAGGCCTGGCCGTGCAGGCCGAACAGATCGGCTCGGTGCTCGAAGTCATCAGCAGCATCGCCAACCAGACCAACCTCCTCGCCCTCAACGCCGCCATCGAAGCCGCCCGCGCCGGCGAACAAGGCCGCGGCTTCGCCGTCGTCGCCGACGAAGTACGCAGCCTGGCGCAACGCACAGCCGTCTCCACCCAGGAAATCAAAACCATCATCGACAGCTTGCAGCAAGGCAGCCGCGAAGCCGTCGAAGCCATGCACGACAGCCGCCAAGGCGTAGAGCGCTGCGTGGAAGACAGCCAGGTCGCGGTGGACATGCTAAGGGCCGTGGGCAATGACATCAGCCAGATCGATGCGCTGAACGGACGAATCGTCACCACCTCGCGGGAACAGAGCTCAGCAAACCTGGAAATTGTCGGGCGGTTGCAGTCGGTGCAGGGCATTGCCCAAAGCACCGCAGACGATGTGGAGATGCTAGCCCGGAGCAGCGAACAACTGCCGCCGATTGCAGTGCGGCTGGATGCGTTGGGGCGGCGGTTTCATCAGTGAGGTAGCGTTTCTGCCTCTGCTGAGCGACAGCTATGGGTCGGTTTTTGCCGGTCGCGATGGGCAGGAATCGGCCAAGAGCAGACGCTGACATGGGTACTTATGTCCCACCCAGTCGTTCAATACTCGCCACCGCCCTGACCACACCTCGGGGCCACAGTCCCCCTTGTCAGTTGTCCATATTCACCTTGCAGGACGCGCCTATCCAGGTGCGACCATGCCTCTCGCTATTATTCTCAGCCGTACCCAAATTAGTGTTGCATCACTAGGCGTTACCGTAGAAGCCCACATAGCCAACGGCTTGTCCCCGTTGACCGTCATGTGTGTAGTGCGCGATTTATTAGCGGTTTAACAAACAAAAAAACACAACATCACTGACACCTTCTAAAACAATGCGTTCTGTGTAAGATTGTGCAGGCTGGCGGCAAAATGCCATCCACAAAAAAGCACAAGGAGTGAGCAGTGTTTACAAAAATTAATAAAATCAAGAATTTCGCTGTATATAAAGACTTTGACTGGGATATTTCAGTACGTGATGACGGAAATAACGTAGGTAAATTCCAGAAACTGAATATAATTTATGGAAGGAACTACTCCGGCAAAACTAGCCTATCCAGAATAGTTCGAAGCCTTGAACTCAAAAAGGCGCACGAAAAATATCAAGGCGCGGAATACACTTTCTCTCACGAAGGTACGGAAACACTTAATCAGAAAACTCTAGAAACCTGCCCGTATAACGTAAGGGTTTATAATAAAGATTTTGTAGATGACAATCTCAAATGGTTATCTAATCCTGATGGAAGTATTAAACCATTCGCTGTACT
This sequence comes from Pseudomonas arvensis, assembly GCF_056688935.1. Classification (NCBI taxonomy): domain Bacteria; kingdom Pseudomonadati; phylum Pseudomonadota; class Gammaproteobacteria; order Pseudomonadales; family Pseudomonadaceae; genus Pseudomonas; species Pseudomonas arvensis. Next base: position 3,190,478 of record NZ_CP162038.1, read on the forward strand.
GGGTGATGAAAATATCACGATAGAGAAAGAAATCGAAGAAAAGGAGAAGAAATTAGGGTCTGAGACAACGATAGGTAGCTTGCGTAACAGGGCCAAATTAGAGCAAGAGCAGTTTGATAAGATATCCAAAAGTTCTACTACGGCACAGTTCACCTTAGATGGGAAGCTCCGTGACAAAGCTAATGGCTCAATTAAAACCAACCCAAATTACCTTTCAGTCACATATACAATAACTAACATAAAGCAAGATATCGCAAGCCTAGAAAAAAAACCTCCGACAAGCCTTTTACCGGATGACCAAGTAGAGCTAATAACTCTACTTGGCGAGCAGGCAAAACCAGAACTAACCTTTAATAGTGCATTTAACAGCAAGAGAAATACATTATATAATGACGCGCGAATACTCCTTGAAAAACAAGTCAAACCTACAGAAATCATTCAAGATCTTATAAATGATGCTTTATTGCAAAACTGGGTTCGCGACGGGATATCGAACCATAAGAATAAAAGATCAAACTGCGCATTTTGCGGTGGAGTTTTACCTGCTGAGTTATGGGGCAAATTAGACGCGCATTTTAGTTTAGAGTCTGACACCCTAAGAGACGATATTAAGTCTCTAATTAGCAGGGTTAAGTCCGAGCGAGCAAACTTACCCAGAGAACTTCCATTAAAACAGTCAGACCTTTATGTAGTGCATCACTCCAAATTTATATTTTTGAACGAGAATTTTTTAAAAGCACTAAAACAATATGATGATGACCTGGGATTGATTGAGGACAAACTAAAGCTTCGACTTAGCGATATTTTTAATAGCTATACAGCTCCACTTCTTCCTCCAGAAAAATTAAGCATAAGCGACATTTATTCTGATATTTACGATCTGATAAAAAATCACAACAATAAAACAGAGACGCTAGATAGAGATAAAACAGCTGCAAGGACGGCCTTACGTCTTGATGAAGTATCAAAATTCATTACTAACATTTCTTACGCTAAAGAATTGAAGGCTATCAGTGAGTTAAACATTGACGCAATTAAAAAGCAGGAAATCGTCAACGCAACGAAAAATGAGATAGTCAACCTCGAAAAGGAAATCCAGTCGCTCAAAAACAAACTTAAGGACGAGCGCAGAGGGGCTGAGCGAGTAAATCACTACCTTGAAAATCACTTTGGGCATACTGGCCTGCGACTTTCTGCATTGGATAATGAAGCGGCAACGGAAATAAATTTTAAAATATTCAGAGGTGCGGAATCTGCGGAAAACCTTAGCGAAGGGGAATGCAGTCTTGTGGCGTTTTGCTATTTCATAGCAAAATTAGAGGAAGTTGAAACACAAGGCAAAGAGTTAATTGTCTGGATTGACGACCCAATCTCTAGCCTTGATAACAACCATATTTTCTTTGTGTACAGCCTAATAGAGCATGTTCTAGCCAGCCCGATAAAAGTCGCCGGACAACAAAACGCACATAAATATAGCCAATTGTTTATATCAACTCACAACCTTGATTTCCTAAAATATTTAAAACGGCTTTCAAAGCCAAAAAATAGCTGCGAATACTTTATACTAGAAAGAAGTAACGACGACAGCAAAATAAAATTAATGCCCAAATACTTAAAAAACTATGTCACTGAATTTAACTACCTATTTAGCCAAGTACATGCCTGTGCCAACTCCACTGCTCATGAAATTGGGCATGACTCTTTCTATAACTTCGGCAACAATCTACGAAAATTCCTTGAAGCATACCTCTTCTATCGCTTCCCAAACAACTTAACAAACGATGAGAAGTTAAAGCTGTTTTTTGGTGGGAACCAGATTGCTACCAGTCTGGCCAATCGGGTTAATAATGAGCTTTCGCACCTTGAAGAAATATTCGACAGGAGCATGAGACCGCTCGATGTGCCTGAAGTCACAAAGCTAGCTAATTTTGTTTTAGACACCATGAACAATAAAGACCCGGAGCAATATAAGGCGCTCCTTGAAAGTATGAATTTAAGTTAAAAACTCTCTTATGCAGCAGGAGGTATCCCTGCTGCATAAGAGGCTAACTGGTAATCCCACCCACCCTAATGCTCGCCAAAAATAAAGATCCGGCTACTAGGGCGAATTTGTATATAAGAGAGATTCCTCTGAGGGCATATTTGGGCGCTCGTGATTGTATGCCTAGGTCCAGTTCGTGCCGAAGCTCTGAGCTTTAGTTTTCGCCCCAAAAACAGTGCGTCCCTTCTGCCGATATTCACAGGCAGCTTTGGGTCCGACTTCAGCCAGTAGCGACAGGCAGAAATCGGCCAGAAGCAGACACTACCAGTCCATATTTGCCGCTTGATCAGCCACGTTGGAAAGATACTCAACCAAGCTTTCCATCTCCGCTAGTGAGGCCATAGCACGGGAGTAGGTCCCATCCGCGCAAAATGTCAAAATTGCTGGCAAGCTGCTGCCTTGAATGTATAACTGTGCCGGAGCTCTTCTTCCTGACCAAAGTAGCAAAATGAATATATCGACCACACCAAACGCCAACTCATAATCGAAACTTAGGTTACTGCCGAGGGAGAATTTTTTACTTCCAATTTTTTCTGGTAACAAAACCGGAACGGCACCCGCGGAAGAATGGAATGAGAAAGCTTCGCCACCTTTTCCAAAAGCGCCATGAGCTATATGGTTTCTGAGCTCCTGCCGTAAAGAAAGCGCACTATCAAATAAAGATTTCTCTTCTATCCCAGCTATATCAAAAACAGCTTTAAACTTTCGCGACCAATCCGCTGCGGCCAAATCCGCCACTTCACGTGCTGTTGTGATACTTCCAGTTAATATCGCTACATGTATAAGCACATGCTCGGTCCAGCTAAAAAATGACTCAATAGCAGAAATTCCTAACCAGTTCGCCTCTTGTTTTAGATTTGAATTCGCCCCTCCAAAGGCCCAAATACCCAATGGCAAATTTTTCTGCTTAATCTTCAAGGCGTGCAGCACGCTCTCAGCAACCGAATCAGAATACTTAGATATGTAGGCCTCCCTCATAAATTCAAATCGGCAAAAAAGCGGAATACTATTATTAATTACGTTCACTTTAGAAAGCTCTATCGCCTGACGAGCAAGATGGTCAAAAAATGGAGTCGCTGCCTTTGTAGCTTTCTGAACGCGATTCGCAATTTCCTCTGCCGCAAGCCCTTCGCTTTCAGGATCATGAGCATAAAGACCAAACCCAAACTTTCCATGCTCAAGCAAAAATGCTTTACCATTAAAATCAATGGGAATGGACCAGTCTATTTTTTCAAAGCGGCCAAGATTTTTAAATCCCAGTAAATCCACTAACAAGAAATAAACCAGATAGTATGGAGGTAACTTTCGTTTCGTAAGCACTTGTTTACGATTGAACAAAAAGTGCTTATCAGCTATCGTATTGCCATCGGCAGGCTTAATTACTCCAAGCGCTCGCTGCGCCGACTGCCGAATCATCTCAATATTTTCAGGCGCCATGTCTAACCCCAACTGCAGTTTTCGAGAAGGGGACAGATTTATCTTTTACATAGAAATAAATCTGTCCACCTTTTTGTTATGGATATCCGGAAAACAAGAGTTTCTATAAGGTCAAATGTACGAACAATATCTTCCTTAGAGAGCAGTACTACGAAAAATCTATAATTCCACGCACGTCAAGACAGGAAAAGCTTCCAGCCAAAAGATTTGAAAGTCTTTCGTTTAACTGCCTTCTCACATCAGCGAAAACTTATTCAAATATGCATAATACTAGATATGGCGTAAAGCAGGTGCTGCTAACTGAATAAAAACACCAGCTAGCAGCCTACACAAACCCCAGTGGCTTTAATTACTCGGTATTATCAGGGGTGCGATAGATTTGAATCCAGTGCCGGCCTGCCTGGCTAGTTGGAGGTGCTTGCTCATTGTCTCGAATAGTACAATAACGACCATAACGCAACGTCACGGTATGGTTATTTGTATTCATAACACACTCTTGGAATGAACCACCGTCCCGCCCAATTCTAGAACCTGGTCCTACATATATAGCCATAATTCCTCCTAAAAAGTTTTTCCTTACCAAGAATGGCCATTTCCCACCCAAAATACATCCTACACATTCTGCGTTTCTTGTATAGGCTCTGGGCGCAAAATCCAAACGCTAGCTAACTTCCACGTGACCCTATGCACATGAATGCTACGCGAACATCTGCATAAAAGCGGGGGCCACGATAGCGAAGAGGGGGACAGATTTATTTTTCTATCACTGTCCGCTTTTGGCCCAGAGTGTGTAAAAACGCTTTGACCTCATCGTTTTGGATCATCGACCTTCGTTGGCTGAGCGATCGCACGGTCAATGCTACGGGTCGCATCGGTCGCGACCTGGAACACGTCAACGCTGTTTTTACAACCTCTGGGATGGGCCAAAATCAGCCTTTTTCAGGCCGTCAGCGCTTTTATCAAACCGTTGGCACCGATGATTTTCATAACCCGTTTCAAGTTGTAGGCGAGCACATTCAAGCTCATCTCCGCGCTCACCCCAGCTAGCTTTCGCGTCAGGAAGTGCGTTGCACCCATCCATTGTTTGAGCGTCCCGAAGGGATGCTCAACCGTCCGTTTTCTGACTCGCATCATCTCTGGTGCTTTGCTCAGCCGACGCTGCATTTCCTCCAATACGGCTTCATGCTCCCAGCGTCGAACTCGTCGCTCCGTGCTTGGTGTGCACTGTGCTTTTAACGCGCAGCCCTGGCATTTCGAACTCCAGTAGCGATGCAACTTCAAGCCTTTTTCAACGTTGGAATAGCGCCAGATCAGCGCCTCTCCGGCCGGGCAAATGTATTGGTTTTTTGCCGCGTCATAGATGAACGCATCGTTATTGAAACGCCCGTCAGCCTTGGCTCCAGAGGTCATCGGCTTGGGCACGTAGGCGGTGATGCCAGCATCGTGACAAGCCAGGATTTGTTCGCTTTTGAAGTAACCTCGGTCAGCCACTACCGACAACGTTTCTGACGCTATGGTCTCGCGGGCCTGCTTGGCCATTGAGCTGAGTTGATCGCGGTCGGAACCGACGTTGGAAACCTCATGTGCAACGATCAAATGGTGCTGCGTATCGACCGCTGTCTGCACGTTGTAGCCGACGATTCCCGTGCCGCGCGTCATCATGGAGCGGGCGTCTGGATCGGTCAGTGAGACCTGTTTATCCGGCGATTCATTGAGCTGGATTTCGATCGCCTGAAGCTCCTTCATTTGAGTTTTGAGCTTGGCGATTTTCTCTTCCAGCCGCATGGCACTGGGCTCTGAAGCTGTGGGTTCTTGCCGATCGGCAGCATCGAGTGCCGCCAGGTAACGGTTGATGCTCGATTCAATTTCTTCCATGCGCCGTTTCAGTTTGGCGCTGGTGAAATTGCGGTCGCGATTGTTGACTGCTTTGAATTTACTGCCGTCGATGGCGACCAGATTTTCTCCAAACAGTCCCAACTGCTGACACAGCACAACGAACTGGCGACAGACGCCTCGGATGGCCTTGCTGTTGTCTTTTCGGAAGCTGGCGATGGTCTTGAAATCCGGCATCAAACGTCCGGTCAACCACATCAGTTCGACGTTGCGTTGAGCTTCTCGCTCCAAACGGCGGCTTGACTGGATGCGGTTGAGATAGCCGTAGATGTAGATCTTCAGCAGGATCGCGGGGTGGTAAGCCGGCCGGCCAGTATCGGCGGGAATGGCACCTTCAAAACCCAGATTGACCAGGTCAAGTTCGTCGACAAAGACGTCGACTACGCGCACCGGATTGGTATCGCTGACGTAGTCGTCGAGGCTCTCGGGAAGTAAGGTGCCTTGGCCTCGATGTTCACCTTGGATAAAGCGCTTCATGGGCGATCCCTGCGATGACATCCTAAGAAATCATAGCAAGGGTTCGCGAAGGCGTTTTTACACACTCTGGGCCGACAGCTGCCGTTCGCGACCAGCGGCTTTTGGCCAAAAGCAGACGTTCATGATCAACCGCTTTCGACCCATAGCGGACAGCCTGGACCGCAATCGGGGGAGCACAGAGTGTGATAGCACGACAGGCCATTTCGCTATTACACACGCTGCTGCCCTGCCTTCGTAAGCAGTGTGTGCAGTTTTTGCCTGACCGATTCGGCAAGCATGCGAAGGGTAGCGTTGAAACTCTTGCTCAGCGGCTTGCGGAGTTTGGGTGAAGCCACGACGCATTGGTTGCGGCATTCGTGCTTCAGTCATCTGACCCAAGCCACGGGCAATCTGGTGATGGTGCGCTCTTTAGCTGGGCATGCCCGCCTATCCCCCCAGCCGTAGGCTTCGATTCAGAGGCTTTTCCTACAGAGCTTTTGGTACCTTTTGCACCCTATTCAACCTTTCAGCGCTGGCAAAGACAGCACGTCATCGTAATTTGGCCAATCTTCTCTGGCACGGTTGAGTACACCTTGCACCAACTCGTCCAACTCAGGCACTGGCTGTTCGGACGGCAATTGATCAAAGGGCGCGGCCCACAGCGGATGATCAATCTTCTGCGGATTGGCTAAACCTTCCCACTGGCGCAGGCGCAGAATATAGAGAATTTCCACCGGCACGCGCTCCAAGTGCCAGTCCTGATTGAAGTCGTAAGAATTCTTCTGGCTTTCTTTGCCTGTTTGCCAAGTGTGGCGGTCACACGCGGCCAACAGACAGGGCATCAGGTCGTCGGGGCTGGGAGTGCGCCACTTGGCCAACAAGGCTTCGTAGATGGGTTCGTCGTAAGCATAAGCAGGCCATTGATGCGAGACATCTCCCACCCAATCGGCAAACACACGCAGCATAAAGGCTTGGGCACGGCGGTGTTGCTCTTCGTACTCAATCACTAATTGATGCCCACGGTTGAGAGCCGCATGGGTGAGATAGCCCTGATGGATGACGGCATCCTTCCAGCCTAGGATAGCCATGGCGACCATCATATTGGTGGCGGTTTGGATGCTGTAGTTTTGGCGGCGTCGTTTGTTGCCTGCCGCTTTGGCAATAATGTCGAACTGGCCCGCCCAGAAGAACAACTGCCAAATTCCTACTTGGTAATAGCGCAGCCAATGGGCCAATTCCAGAAGCCATTGCGGGTTATCTGGTGCGGTTGCCAATACCTTGTGGGCTCGTGTGACGGCCATCCATTCGGAGCTGCTACGCGTAACGTTGTCACTATTCGGCACAGGCATTGATGGCTTCGCAAATGCATCGCCGCGCTCAACATATTCACGGATGCCATTCAACTCGTATTCATCTGAGACGTCTGGCCCCTTAGCTATGCGCCCCAGCACACTTTTGTAAGAAGGCCATTTCGGGTTTACGCCCGCGCGCTCGCACTGAATTATTTCTTGGACCATGGTTCCACCTTAAATTCTGCTATACCTGACCAATTCCAGTCGGATGCCGAGGGGCTGCAATGGGTCGGAAGCGGTCAGTCGCGACAGGCCTCTATCGACCCATTGCAGCCCTTCGCGATCAGCGACACTTGGCCAGAACCAGCTGTTGACTGACTTTACGACCCGCCATCACGAGTCGAACGGTGAGGCTGAATAACGCTATTTCTTTTTTCAACCGGCCGCGTTGCCCGCTTGAAGTAATCAGAGCTCTGGGCCGCTGAATTTTCCTGATGCAATACACTCTAGAAAAATTCTTTGTTCTGGTTTAAGAAGTTTGCGTGGCGTATAGCCGTGCTCATCAGGCTCCCTCAGCCACCTCGTCAAAGCTCGGCTTGCAGACTCCTTGAGAGCTTGACGCTCTGCGTCAGTGAAATTATGTTCCATCTCATGAGACATAGACTCAATTTCTTTTACTACCCAATCTTCGTCAAACCCTAAATCATCGCTTGAAAAATTCAGCGTCCAAAGATAGTTCAAAGCTATGTCCGCGAGATTATTCATAAACGTTCCTTATTATCTATTCAGAGGTATGCGTCCGGCTAAGTCATCTAGGTGCAGTCAGCATTCATGTCGTTCAGCAGCTCTGTAAGAGCTAAACAGCCGGAGAGTGACGGGGAGTACGATGACAATTCAGACACCACATGACACCGGTGACCAGAAGTGCAATCGCCGCAATTTCATATGAGTCGGGCAGCCGATGCTCCCATAGAAAGCCTAAAAACAGCGCCGCTAACGTCTCAATCACGAGCACTTGTCCGCTTAGTGCCAGTGGCAGAAGTCGGCTCGCCTGATTCCAGCACGCATTACCCACAACCGAAGATAAAAACGCTACGCCACCGGCTACCATGACAAAGTGTAGCCATTCGGAGCTGCCATGCGTTCCGACCTGCCAACCCAGGACAGGTACCGCCAAAAGCAGTGATTGAGCGCCAGTCATGACCCCTGTCAGCAGTGCCCAGTCATGGGCGGAAACGCTGGCTACCTGAGCCAGCCGCCGAGCGTTGCTCACTGCGAACCAGCTCCATGTCATTAACGCGCCCGCCGCGCATAGAATACCGGCAATGTTTGTCAGTGTATCGGGCCTGTCGCCGTTGATCAGTGCGTGCCAGCTGATAAGTGTGACCCCGCCCACTGCGCAGCACAGCGAGGGAGTGAGCTTGCGCAAAGAAACGGCGTTGATGTCATGACGCCCTGCCAATGTGACGAACACCGGAATGAGTCCGACGATCAGAGACGTTGTGGCAATGCCAACCAACTGCACACCGGTGCCCACCAGCGTGTAGTAGATGAGGTTCCCAATCAGGCTAAGCCAGAAGAGTGACTTCCAGTCGGCCATAGTGAGATTGGCGCAAACGCGCCTCCAGCGAGGCATAAGCAAGGCCACCGAAATCGCGCCGTAGCAGAGAAATCTCAGAACGGCGAATTGCAGGCCGCTCAGGCCCGGGGTGAGCTGGGGGCCGAGGAAAATCACTCCCCAACACAGGCCCGTGCAAACTCCGTAGACAATGCCCTTTAACAGTGACCGATCAGCAAACATTTCATCCGCGCTCCAAAGCGTAATGGATGAAGTCTGGAGCAACTGATTCAGGGAGTATTGTCGGTAACTGCGGAATTTTTTACCCAGACTGTTTTTGCGTTTTACGATAAACCGCCGGGGTCGTGGCCCTCACGCGCTGCATGGCACGGGTCAGCGATGCCTGATCGCAAAAGCCAGCACGCAAGGCAATCTCGGATATGGTTAATGAGGTTCCACGCAACCATCGTTGAGCTTCTTGCAGGCGTAGATCGGTCAACCAGGCTTGCGGACTCATCTCGAACGATAGCCGGAATCGCTGGTGCAGCTGACTCATGCTCATTCTTGCTACTTGAGCCATAGCCTCATTGCTCCAGTTGGCTCCAGGATCCGCCCGAAGACGAGCGATCAACTGCTCCATGGGGTCTGGAAAGCAAGAGATGTCGGGATTTAGGGACGACAAAAGCAAAGGCCCCAATTGGGAAGCAGCGATGGACAGTTGTGCGTTGCCGATTAGCTCAGCGAACTCTATAAGCCGACGAGTTGCGGGCGAAATGGGCACATATATTTTCTGAGCAAGACGCTCTATCTGGAGCGTTTCCAGGGTCATCGGCGCACAGTCCAAAACTAGAAACCGGCTATCGAGGTTAGTCTGCTGCGAGTGGATCGAGCCAGGTGTCACAAGCGCTGCCAATGACTGATCAATGCAGCCGCCGCGACCGTTTACGTCGATTTCCATTTCGCCACGAATCGGCAGTACCAATTGAGCATACTCGTGGTGGTGGTGAGGGTGAGGGTTTTCCCTCTCATAGCTGCGAACTTCAAGGCTTAGAAACATTACTGCACCTTCCGGCCCATCTGGTTATCCAAGGTTGTCCCATAACGCCAGTTTGCACCCAGGTTAGGTCAGGCTTGCAACTGATTCTAACATTTACGGATCAGACCGTTGATCGGCAGACCCCATTTAAAAAAATGGCGGCGCCCCCAACTTCTGCCTAAAACATCATACAACTACCGCCAAACCTGCCAGAAATTGAATACGCCCGCCCCGCCGCGAAATCACCCAAACATCCTGCGCCCCCCTACAAGCCACATATCCTGAGGCATTCCGTAAATCGTCGCTTGCCCCCTCGCTTGAAACACGCTACAAACCTACAACACGGTTGTACGATGACCATAAAAATAAATCGCCATTCCCGAAGATGGCACCCCTTGTCCGAGCCCTTACCATGACACCCCCTGCCCCCGCCCTTTTCCCCCGCCACGTCGCCGTAATGATCCTGCTCTGCATGGGCTGTGCCTTCGCCGGCAACCACATCGCCGCTCGCGTCGCCTTCGACGATGGCGCCGGTGTGCTCCTGGCCATTTTGCTGCGCTCTGGCGGCACGTTGTTGGTGCTCGGCGCGCTGGTGCTCTGGCAACGCCAGAGTGTGCGCCTGCCTTCGGGAGCATGGCGTTGGCAGTTGCTGTTGGGGCTACTCATTACCGCCCAAAGCCTCTGCCTTTACTCGGCCGTGGCCCGTGTGCCAGTCGCGCTGGCGTTGCTGGTGGCTAACGTTTTCCCGATTTTGCTGGCGCTGCTGACTTGGGCATTAGGCGGTCCACGCCCGACGGCGCGCACCGCGTTGCTGATGGGTTTGATTTTGGTGGGGTTGGTGTTTGTGCTGGACGTGCCGACTCGGCTCTCGGCCGACGCCGACATCGGCCCGCAATGGCTGCTGGGCGTTACCCTCGCCCTCTGCGCCGCCTTCGTGTTCGCTTGCGCGCTGTGGATCACCGATCACAAGTTGTCCCAGGTACGGGGTTCGGTGCGCAGCCTGCTGACGATCTTCATTGTGTTCAGCAGCGTGAACCTTGCTGGCTGGAGTGGCGCGCTTGCCAACGGCCTTAACCCGCCAGCGTCGCCGACCGGCTGGCTGGCGCTGGCGACATTGGTGGTGCTGTATGGCACCGGTTTTATCGTGCTGTTCATGTCGGTGCCGCGCCTGGATATGCCGCGCAATGCACCGGTCATGAACATTGAGCCGCTGGCGACGCTGCTGATGGGCTGGCTCGTGCTCGATCAAATGCTCAGCGCCGGGCAGGTGGCCGGCGGCGTCATTGTGGTGACGGGGATTGTGCTGCTGACGTATCGCAAGTCCGCCCAGCGTTCCGCCAAGGCCTGACGCGGGCCGGTCCCGGCGCGAAGAAGTCGCTGCTGACTACGCGCAGGCCTCTTTTGAACCCCGCCGCCCGCCCATCACCTCGGATAATCAGGCATCCCCCTGCGCACTCCGAGGCCTTCACCCATGACGAGCTCATCCACCGAACAGGTCAGCCCCCAAACCCTGAGAAAAGTCATCATCGCCGCCGGCATCGGTAACTTCGTCGAGTGGTTTGATTTCGCCGTCTACGGTTTCCTCGCCACGACCATCGCCCAACAATTTTTCCCCAGTGGGGACGCCAGCGCGGCGCTGCTCAAGACGTTTGCCGTGTTTGCCGTGGCCTTTGCCTTTCGGCCGTTGGGCGGGATTTTCTTCGGCATGCTGGGCGACCGCATCGGCCGCAAGCGTACCCTGGCGATGACGATTTTGCTGATGGCCGGCGCGACCACCTTGATTGGCCTGTTGCCCACTTATGCCGCCATCGGCGTCGCAGCGCCGATTCTGTTGTCGTTGATCCGCTGCGCCCAGGGTTTCTCTGCCGGGGGCGAATACGCCGGGGCCTGCGCCTATCTGATGGAGCATGCGCCGAGCGACAAACGCGCCTGGTATGGCAGTTTCGTGCCGGTGTCGACGTTCTCCGCGTTCGCCGCCGCCGCGGTGGTGGCGTACGCCCTGGAAGCGTCGTTGTCCGCCGAGGCGATGGGCAGCTGGGGCTGGCGCTTGCCGTTCCTGATCGCCGCGCCACTGGGTTTGGTGGGGCTGTATCTGCGTTGGAAACTGGATGAGACGCCGGCCTTCCAGGCCGTGAAGCAGGAACACGCGGTTGCCCACTCTCCACTCAAGGAAACCTTGCGCAACCACGGTGCGGCGATCTGCTGCCTGGGCGCGTTTGTGTCGCTGACGGCGTTGTCGTTTTATATGTTCACCACCTACTTTGCGACGTACCTGCAAGTGGCAGGCGGACTGAGTCGGGCGGTGGCGTTGCTGGTGTCGCTGATCGCGCTGATTTTCGCCGCGGCTATCTGCCCGCTGGCGGGGCTGTATTCGGACCGGGTCGGGCGTCGGGTCACTGTGATGACGGCCTGCGTGTTGCTGATGGTGGTGGTGTATCCATCGTTCCTGATGGCCAGTTCCGGGTCGTTCGCAGCATCGATTGTGGGGGTGATGCTGCTTGCGGTGGGTGCGGTGTTGTGTGGAGTGGTCACGGCGGCGTTGCTCTCGGAAACCTTTCCGACTCGGACGCGATATACCGCCTCGGCGATCACCTACAACATGGCCTATACAATTTTCGGCGGCACCGCGCCGCTGATGGCGACGTGGTTGATCAGCACCACGGGCAGCAACCTGTCACCGGCGTTTTATCTGATTGCGGTGGCCGTGTTGGCACTGGCAGGCGGGTTGGCGTTACCGGAGACGTCGAGGATCTCGCTGCATGATGTGGGTTCGGAAGAAAAACGCGCGGCGACGGTGCTTTCGCGTCAGGCCTAAAAAACGCTACAGGCTTGCCCGCGACGGCGGCGGGCAAGCCATAACAACAGAGCGCAGGCGCATCCTCAGCGCTTCACACACACAAACAACGCGTTCCCGGTCGTGCCAGCCCAAGGCGTAATCCGCTCATAGTCATGCTCAAAAACCTGCACTTCAAAATGCACCTGCAGCAATTGCTGCAACTCGACGAAACTCAGCGCGACCATAGCGTGCTCGTCCTGCCAAGCCTGCGTCACGCCCGCCGTGGTCTTCTCGATACTCAGGCGCAACGCCTGCTGCTCACCTGCCCCGCTGTAGTGCCAGCCGGAACCGAAAGTGAAGTGGCTGCCTTCCCACTCAACGCTATGGCGCACCAGCAAACGGTTGTCGATGTGCAGCTTGTCCACCGCGTTGAAGCAAAACACGCCGTTTTCAGCGAGCGCAGCGTGCACGCTGGCAAGGCAAGTGCGCAGTTGGGCCAGGCTGGCGTTGTAATGGGTCGAGTAGAGAAAGCAGGTGATCAGATCTTGCGCGTCGTCCACCTGAAAACCCGCCATGTCCTGGCAGCTGAACAGTGCCTCGGGGCAGCGCCGTTGGGCGAGGTCGAGCATCGGCTGGCTGATGTCCAGGCCGGCGCTGCGGTAGCCGAAGTCGAGGAAATGGCGCACGTGAGGGCCGGTACCGCAGGCCAGGTCCAGGTGCCGGCGTCCGCCATTGCCGAACAGTTGGTGCAGGCGGTGCACGCTGTGGCTTTGTGCGCGGTAGTCGATGTCGGCACACATCAGGTCGTAATAGATGGACAGGTCGGTGTACAGCGCATTGGAGGACATAGGTGGCCAGAGCGGTCGGCGGGAATTTCGCGGCGGCATGGTAACTCAGTCCAGCGCGAGAACCGCTACACTCGCACCTCAATCATCCGCCAAGGAGCATAGGTATCCACACAACTTCCGGTGAAGGCGGAATCTATGTCAAACGCGCTGTTGTGGTGAGCGGGCTTGCCCCGCGCTGGGCTGCGAAGCGGCCCCAAAACCGGCCAATGGGTTATGACTGAGAAAACGCGGCGCCTGAATTGGGGCCGCTTCGCAGCCCAGCGCGGGGCAAGCCCACTCACCACAGGGTTCTGTGTCAACCTTTAAGAGTTGTGTAGATACCTATGCCAAGGAGGCAACCATGGGCACGCGTGGGCAAGACCGACAGATCGACAATATCGAGTTCAACGAATTGGCGGTGTGGAGACGTCAACAATAAGCTGACGCTCAACCAAACAGAGGCAGGCCTGTGGCCTGCCTCTCTCTTTATCGTGCGTGGTAATCGGCCATCAACTTGTCCAAAAACAAAAACAGTTTCTGGTTCATTTCATCATATTCATTGGCCCGCAACACGGCGGGTTGCTGAACAAATCGCTGATCAACCAGCGTTCGCAATTGCACTTCAGATGCCTGGATCAACTGCTCCACGACATCTTGTGTGAGTTCCATATGGCATTGGAAGCCATAGACCAAAGGGGTGTATTCGACGATCTGACGCGGACAACCCTCACTTCGCGCGATGATTTTTGCATCCGGCGTGAGCCCTGGCATGTCGTTGTGCCAATGGCCGACGTCCAAGGTATCCCCAAAATGCGCGAACTTCGGATTCGCCAAGCCGTCCTGGCTCAGGTAAATCGGGAACTTGCCAATTTCCTTTTCGGGACTGTGGCTGAACGTCGCGCCCAGGGCTTCACCGATCAATTGCGCCCCCAGGCACACTCCAACCACAGCACGTCGGGCCGAAATGGCTTCATTAATGAGCGCACACTCGGCAACGGCATTGAAATGCGCACACTGCGCCTGCGTCGTTGCCGGATCTTGTGGGCCACCCAACACCACCAACAGGTCGAACGATGCTGCGCTGGCTGGCAGCGCATCCTGCAGGTACACGCGGGAATAAGTGGCTTGATAGCTGCGAGCTTTTACCCAGTCCTCAAATGCACCGGGGGCTTCGTAGGATTCATGCACCAAAAAATGGACTTTCAATTCTTCACCCTCAGATTCAACGAACGTCGCATGACCATCAGAACCAAGCCCTTACGGACCACCGACAAGGACACAAATGAATACCAATGACACTTTGTGTCACTGGCAAGATTCATCTGCATCAGCTCTCATGAATCCTTGCCGCCTTCACATCCAGCGCTACTGCTACGGCACATAAATATCGGTTTGCCATTGATCCTGCGGCGTCTCGGGGTAAATGCTCAGGTAGTCGAAAAACAGTGGCTGGTCGCGAAGCTCCTCGCCACAGGTACAGCGTCGCCCATGCGCCGAAAAAAGACAGCAAGCCGACCGCGCGGTTGCGACTCAACCAATACCGACCTACTGTTTCATGTCTGCCTTGCGTACCCAGGTGACGACATGCCCACACCTTCACGCCCCGCCGTACTCGAACTGATCGGCAACACGCCACTGGTTCGCGTCAGTCGCTTCGATACCGGCCCCTGCACGCTGTTCCTCAAGCTGGAGTCCCAGAACCCCGGCGGTTCCATCAAGGACCGCATTGGCCTGGCCATGATCGACGCCGCCGAACGCGACGGCCGCCTGGGCCCCGGCGGCACCATCATTGAGGCTACGGCCGGCAACACCGGCCTGGGCCTGGCGCTGGTGGGCCGGGCCAAGGGTTACCGCGTGGTACTGGTGGTGCCGGACAAGATGTCCACCGAAAAGGTGCTGCACCTCAAGGCCATGGGCGCCGAGGTGCATATCACCCGCTCCGATGTAGGCAAGGGCCATCCCGATTACTACCAGGACATCGCCGCACGCCTGGCCCAGGACATTCCCGGTTCATTCTTCGCCGACCAATTCAACAACCCGGCCAATCCCCAGGCCCACGAAAGCAGCACCGCGCCGGAGATCTGGGCGCAAACCCAGCACGACGTGGATGCAATCGTGGTCGGCGTCGGCTCGGCAGGCACGCTCACCGGCCTGACCCGTTTCTTCCAGCGCGTGCAACCGGAACTGGAGATGGTACTGGCCGATCCGGTGGGCTCGGTGATGGCCGAATACAGCCGCAGCGGGCAGTTGATCACCCCTGGGTCGTGGGCCGTGGAAGGTATCGGCGAGGACTTCATCCCGTCGATTGCCGACCTGTCCAGCGTGCGCCACGCCTATTCCATCAGTGATGAAGACAGCTTCGAACACGCCCGCCAACTGCTCAAGGCCGAGGGTATTCTCGGCGGTTCTTCCACCGGCACCCTGCTCGCCGCCGCGCTGCGCTATTGCCGTGAACAAACCACGCCCAAGCGCGTGGTCAGCTTTGTGTGCGACACCGGCACACGGTACCTGTCGAAGGTCTACAACGACCAATGGATGACCGACGCAGGCCTGCTGCACTACACCCACTACGGCGACCTGCGCGACCTGATCGCCCGCCGTTTCGAAGACGGCCGCGTGATCAGCGTGAGCCCCGACGACACCTTGCTCACCGCCTTCCAGCGCATGCGCCTGGCCGATGTGTCGCAACTGCCGGTGCTGGTCAACGGCCGTGAACTGGTGGGGGTGATCGACGAGTCCGACATCCTGCTGGGCCTGCACCACGACGCCGCGCACTTCACGATGATCGTCGCCAGCGCCATGACCGACCACCTGCAAACCCTGGCCCCCAGCGCCAGCCTGATCGAACTGCAAGCCGAACTGGATCGCGGCCTGGTCGCCATCATTGCCGACGCAGACGGCTTTTACGGCCTGATCACCCGCGTCGACCTGCTCAACCACCTGCGGAGATCCCTTGCATGAGCCAGCCCGATAAAAGCGCGTTTGCCACCCGTGTGATCCACGCCGGGCAATCCCCCGACCCCACCACCGGCGCACTGATGCCGCCGATCTACGCCAATTCGACCTACCTGCAAGACAGCCCCGGCGTGCACAAAGGCTTCGACTACGGCCGCTCCCACAACCCCACGCGATTCGCCCTGGAGCGTTGCGTGGCGGACCTTGAGGGCGGCAGCCAGGCGTTTGCCTTTGCATCTGGGCTGGCGGCGATTTCCACGGTGCTGGAACTGTTGGACGCGGGCGCGCATATCGTCTCCGGCAATGACCTGTATGGCGGCACCTTTCGGCTGTTCGACAAGGTGCGCCAACGCAGCGCCGGGCACCGTTTCAGCTTTGTGGATTTGAGTGATGTACCGGCGTTTGAAGCGTCGCTGCAAGACGATACGCGCATGGTCTGGGTCGAAACGCCGAGCAACCCGCTGTTGAGCCTCACTGACCTGGCCGCCATCGCACGCATCTGCCGGGCCCGCGGGATCATCTGCGTGGCCGACAACACCTTCGCCAGCCCATGGATCCAGCGCCCGCTGGAGTTGGGCGTTGATGTGGTGGTGCACTCCAGCACCAAATACCTCAATGGCCACTCCGATGTGATCGGCGGCATTGCCGTTGTCGGCGACAACCCCGAACTGGCTGAACGCCTGGGTTTTCTACAGAACTCAGTGGGCGCCATCGCCGGCCCCTTCGACGCCTTCCTGACCCTGCGCGGCGTGAAAACCCTGGCCCTGCGCATGGAGCGTCATTGCAGCAACGCCCTGGACCTGGCCACCTGGCTGGAACAGCAGCCGCAGGTGTCGCGGGTCTACTACCCCGGTCTTGCTTCTCACCCACAGCACGCCTTGGCCCGCCAGCAGATGCGCGGGTTCGGCGGGATGATTTCAGTGGACCTGAACAGCGACCTGGCTGGCGCCACACGCTTTCTGGAAAACGTGCAGATCTTCGCCCTGGCCGAAAGCCTGGGCGGCGTGGAAAGCCTGATCGAACATCCGGCGATCATGACCCATGCCAGCATCCCGGCGGCAACGCGGGCGCAGTTGGGCATTGGTGACGGGCTGGTGCGGCTGTCGGTGGGGGTTGAGGATGTGGAAGATCTGCGGGCGGATTTGGCGCAGGCGTTGGCCCGCATCTAACTGCGCCACCGGGTTTGTTTGGTGAGCGGGCTTCTTGTGGTGAGCAGGGTTCTTATGGCTGGCAGGGTTCCTTGGTGAGTGAGGTTCTGTGGTGAGCGGGCTTCTGTGGTGAGCGGGCTTGCCCCGCGCTGGGTGGCGAAGCCGCCCTAAAACCAGGCGACCGGGCCCTTGCTGATGCTACGCGGTGTTTGTTATTGGGGCTGCTTCGCAGCCCAGCGCGGGGCAAGCCCGCTCACCACAGAAGCCCACTTAGCACAGAAGCCTGCCCACCCTAAGGAGCCCACTTAGCACAGAAGCCTGCCCACCCTAAGGAGCCCACTTAGCACAGAAGCCTGCTCACCCTAAGGAGCCCACTTAGCACAGAAGCCTGCTCACCCCAAGAAGCCAGTGCGCCTGTGCACGCGATCAGTTCGACTTGATGTTCGCCCGTGCGCTGTGCAGCTTCTTGTAGCTCTCGATCAAGCGCAGATGCCGGTCCAGCCCTTCCAGCTTGATGCTGGTCGGCGTCAACCCATGGAACCGCACACTGCCATCGACCGAGCCGATCACTGCGTCCATCCGCTCATTGCCAAACATGCGGCGGAAGTTGGCTTCGTAGTCCGCCAGGTCCAGGTCGTCGTCCAGTTCCATCTCCAGCACCCCGTTCAGCGCCTGGTAGAACAGGCCACGGTCGGCGGTGTTGTCGTTGTACTGCAGGAACATCTCCACGCATTCCTTCGCCTCCTCGTACTGCTGCAAGGCCAGGAAGATCAGCAACTTCAACTCCAGGATGGTCAGTTGGCCCCACACAGTGTTGTCGTCAAACTCAATGCCGATCAGCGTGGTGATGTCGGTGTAGTCGTCCAGTTCGCTTTCGATCAGGCGCTCGACCAGCGCCTGCAATTCTTCTGTGTCCAGGCGATGCAGGTTGAGGATGTCCTCGCGGAAAAACAGCGCCTTGTTGGTGTTGTCCCAGATCAGGTCGTCCACCGGGTAGATTTCCGAGTAGTCCGGCACCAGGATGCGGCATGCGGTGGCGCCGAGGTGCTCGTACACCGCCATGTAGGCTTCTTTGCCCATGCCTTCCAGGATGCCGAACAAAGTCGCAGCCTCTTGGACGTTGGAGTCTTCGCCTTCGCCACTGAAGTCCCACTCGACAAATTCGTAGTCCGACTGTGCGCTGAAGAAGCGCCACGACACCACGCCACTGGAGTCGATGAAGTGCTCGACGAAGTTGTTCGGCTCCGTCACTGCCTGGCCTTCGAAGGTCGGTTGCGGCAAGTCGTTCAAGCCTTCGAAGCTGCGGCCTTGCAGCAGTTCGGTAAGGCTGCGCTCCAGCGCCACTTCCAGGCTCGGGTGGGCGCCGAACGAGGCGAACACACCGCCGGTACGCGGGTTCATCAAGGTCACGCACATCACCGGGAACTCGCCGCCCAAGGACGCATCCTTGACCAGCACCGGGAAGCCCTGGGCTTCCAGGCCTTCAATGCCCGCCACAATGCTCGGGTACTTGGCGAGCACGTCAGCTGGCACGTCCGGCAAAGCAAATTCGCCTTCGATGATTTCACGCTTGACCGCACGTTCGAAAATCTCCGACAGGCACTGCACCTGGGCTTCAGCCAGGGTATTGCCCGCGCTCATCCCGTTGCTGAGGTAGAGGTTTTCGATCAGGTTGGACGGGAAGTACACCACCTCGCCATCGGACTGGCGTACGAACGGCAGCGAAACAATGCCACGCGCTTCGTTGCCGGAGTTGGTGTCGAACAGGTGCGAACCGCGCAACTCGCCTTCGCGGTCGTAGACCTTGCGGCAGTAAGCGTCGAGGATCTCGGTTGGCAACTCGTCATTCGGGCCTGGCTGGAACCAGCGCTCATCCGGGTAATGCACGAACGGCGCGTTGGCCAGCTCCTCTCCCCAGAACTGATCGTTGTAGAAGAAGTTGCAGTTGAGCCGCTCGATGAATTCGCCCAATGCCGACGCCAGCGCGCCCTCCTTGGTCGCGCCCTTGCCGTTGGTGAAACACATCGGCGAATGCGCATCGCGGATATGCAGCGACCAGACGTTGGGCACGATATTGCGCCACGACGCAATCTCGATCTTCATGCCCAAGCCGGCAAGGATGCCGGACATGTTGGCGATGGTCTGCTCCAGCGGCAGGTCCTTGCCCGCGATGTAGGTGCCCTGCTCCGACAGACTGCTGGGCATCAACAAGGCCTGGGCGTCGGCGTCGAGGTTTTCCACCTCTTCGATCACAAACTCGGGCCCGGCCTGTACCACTTTTTTCACGGTGCAACGGTCGATGGAACGCAGGATGCCCTGGCGGTCCTTATCGGAGATATCCGCCGGCAATTCGACCTGGATCTTGAAGATCTGGTTATAGCGGTTTTCCGGGTCGACGATGTTGTTCTGGGACAGGCGAATATTGTCCGTGGGGATATTGCGGGTCTGGCAGTACAGCTTCACGAAGTACGCGGCGCACAGCGCCGACGATGCGAGGAAGTAATCGAATGGCCCCGGTGCCGAACCGTCGCCTTTATAGCGAATCGGTTGGTCGGCAATCACCGTGAAGTCATCGAACTTGGCTTCAAGCCGGAGGTTGTCGAGAAAGTTGACCTTGATTTCCATGGGGGCACACCAGAATAACGGGCTAAACAAAAATGGCCGCCATTATGGGGTTTTTCGTCGATTAATTTCAGGCTTTTGACCAATGGCTGGCGAAATAGCCAATGTGGATTAATCTTCTGCACGTTGGCGCCGATGGACTGTGTGCAACCAGGGAGTAGTCGGAATGCGCAACAACCAGCCCGTAACACAACGCGAGATTTCACTCGCGCCTTCACAAAAACTGATCTCTGCCACCGATACTCAGGGTGGCATCACTTATTGCAACGACGCCTTTGTCGAAATCAGCGGCTTTGAACGCGCCGATCTGATCGGCGCGCCGCAGAACATTGTGCGTCACCCCGATGTGCCGCCGGCGGTCTTTGCACACATGTGGGCTGCGCTCAAGCAAGGCCTGCCGTGGATGGGCATCGTCAAGAACCGCTCGAAAAACGGCGACCATTATTGGGTCAACGCCTACGTCACGCCGATCTTCGAAGGCAGCCGGGTGGTGGGTTTCGAGTCCGTGCGGGTCAAACCCACGGCCGATGAAATCCGCCGCGCCGAGGCGTTGTATCGACGTCTGGGCCAAGGCAAGACGGGTATTTCATCCATGAATGCCTGGGTGCCGGCACTGATGAGCTGCATCCCCTACGCAGCCACCGGTATCGCCGGCAGTCTGGCCGGGCTGTTCCTCAGCGCCCCGGTCGCCATTGCGGTGGCCGTTGCCGTCGCCGTGCCGGTGGGCGTGCTCTGCTCCCGCGTACGCCAAGGCAGCACATTGCGCCTGCTGGCGGGTGTCGAACCCTCGACATCGGATGCCTTGATCGCCCAGATGTACAGCGACGCGAGCGGCCCCCAGGCGCGCTTGGAAACCGCGTTCCTCAGCCAGAACGCCCGCCTGAAAACCTGCCTCACCCGCTTGCAGGACAGTGCCGAACAGCTCAGCGCCCTGGCCGGGCAATCGGATCAGCTGGCCACCGCCAGCTCCAAAGGCCTGGATCGCCAGCGCGTCGAGACCGAACAAGTCTCCGCCGCCGTTAACCAGATGGCGGCGACCACCCAGGAAGTCGCCAGCCATGTGCAGCGCACGGCCGACGCCACCCAACAAGCCAATGTGCTGACCGGCCGTGGCCGTGAAGTGGCGCGTGATACCCGCCTGGCCATTGAGCGGTTGTCTGCCGTGGTGGGCGAAACCGGCACCACCGTGGCGCAATTGGCCAAGGACAGTGACGAAATCGGCAGTGTGGTGGACGTGATCAAAGGCATCGCCGATCAAACCAACCTGCTGGCGCTCAACGCCGCGATTGAAGCTGCCCGCGCTGGCGAGCAGGGCCGTGGCTTTGCCGTGGTAGCCGATGAAGTGCGTCAACTGGCCCAGCGCACCTCCCAATCCACCACCCAGATCCACGCCCTGATCACTCAGTTGCAGGCATCGTCCAACAACGCCGTGCAAAGCATGGAAAACGGTCAACGCCAGGCCCAGGAAGGCGTGGCGTGGGTACTGGAAGCGGACCAGGCATTGGTCGGTATCAGCGAAGCAGTGTCCCACATCACCGACATGACCACCCAGATCGCCGCCGCCACCGAGGAGCAAAGCGCGGTCGCCGAGGAGATCAGCCGCAACATCACCACCATCGCCGAACTGGCCGACCAGACGTCGATGCAAGCCCATCAATCCACAGGTCTGAGCAAGGAGCTGACCAATACGGCGGCCACTCAATATGCGTTGGTAGAACGCTTTAATCGCTGAGTGAAGGCAAGCGGGCACCCTGTCACAAGGTGCCTACGGCCTGCGTAGCAGCTTGCGCTTGCCCGGTGAGGGTGAAGACGCAATCTACGGATTCCCCTGAGGCTGCTTGCGATACATCCCCGTGAAGTAATCCGCAAAGTCCGGCGCCGAGTTGTGGTTGATCACCGCGAAATTCTTCACCAGTTGAATGTGATACGGGCCGGCGCGACGAGTCGCCAAGGGCTCGCGCACGATGATCAGGTTTTCGGTTTCCATCGCCACCGAGTGGTGCGCGCTGACGATCACCTTGTCGGTGCCGGTTTCCTTGAGCGTCAAGGTGAACTCTGCCACTTCCCGGCCCTGGGCATCGCGGTCGGGGAGGATTTTCAGGTCCAGGTCGCCGTCGCGGTCGAGGAAGTCATTGCGCATCTGGTAGTGACCGTCGCGCTGATCGCGGGCGACTTCGTCGAACTTTTCGTACTCGGGCTCACGGTATTCGTCGTGCAACTGGATCGCTAGCTCTCGCTGGTCGCCCTTGGCGCTGCTGACCCAGGTACCGGTGTAATCCGATTTGATGCGCCAAATGCCGGTCTGATGGCCGTCATCGGTGTATTCATGCAGGTAAAGGAAGGACTCGTCAGCATACTCGCCGCGATCCCCCACCAACTTGATCGGCTTCCCGCTGCCGCTTTGGGTGTAGCGCAGCTCGCCAATCATCACCGCGCCCTGTTGCTGGTACCAGATTTCTACCGGGATTTTGCCATCCAGGGTGCCCACCAGCCGCTGTGCATCTTCATTGACCGGCCCTTCCAGCCTGGCGGTTTCCAGCCATTGGCCGTCCTTCCATTCGCCGGTGGTGCGCAGCATGTAGCCGCTGGGCATGCTGGTGTTGGCGTCATCGTCTGTCGCAGGCACTTCTTGCTGGGTATATGAGCTGAGTCGCACCAGTTCGCCGTTGCGCATTTGCCAGCGGCTCGCACGTGTCCAGCAGCAGCCACGGTCGGTCTGCGAATGGATAATGCCGTCCTTGGGGTTGACCGAGAACATGCCGCCGGAGGTTTCGTTGGCCAGCTCGGTCAAGGGGCCGTTCAGCACCCACTGCGTCTTTTGCGGGTCTTGCAGGTACACGTCGTAACTGGACTGGAAATCTTTATCCGCGCCGGTGCCGTTGCGGATCGCCAAGTCCTGGCGGCCGTCCTGATTGAAGTCGGCGAAGTACACCACGCCGTTCTCCCCCATCAAACGCCAGTCGACGGTTTTACCGTTCTGGTCCATCGGCACCTGGGCGTCCGGGGTCTGCAATTGCTGGAGGATTTCGAGGGTGGCTGCGTCGCGGAGGGTGACCAGTGCCCGCGCCAGGTACTGCAAGTCCTGCGGCACCTCGGGGAACAGCACTTCAACCAGGTACTTGCCGCTGGGGTCATTGACCGAGAACGAGCGGGGTTCGGCCATGACCGGAGCCGCCACGGCCATGGAGAGGAGCACAGCGCTGACAAGCGAACGCATGCAAAGCATCCTTGCTGAAATTCGGGGGCGGCAGTGTAGCGGTTGTCCGCGCATAAATCGCTGTTTGGATGTGCCCGTAGGCTGCTATGTTGCGGGCCTCACGCGCGAAGGGAGGTGCCATGGATTCGTTAAGCAACAACGCCGCATTGGTGATCATCGACATGCAGCAAGGCATCAACCAACCCGCGCTCGGGCGACGTAACAATCCGCATGCGGAGTTGCACATGCACCGTCTGCTCAGCGCCTGGCGGCAAGCCGGTAGACCCATCGTGCATGTGCGGCATATCTCCCGCTCACCGGGCTCCGTGTTCTGGCCGGGGCAACCGGGTTGTGAATTCCAGCCCGCACTGCAGCCCCAGGCGCATGAGCATGTGCTGGAGAAAAACGTACCGGATGCGTTCACAAACACCGGCCTGGAACGCTGGCTGCACACGCGAGCGATCAGGCAGTTGGTGATCGTCGGGGTCATCACCAACAACTCCGTCGAGGCCACGGCGCGCTCAGGCGGCAACCTGGGCTTTGATGTCATCGTGGCCGCCGACGCCTGCTACACGTTTGACCAAAGCGACTTGTCGGGGCGCCTGTGGCCAGCGGAGGATGTGCATGCGCTGTCACTGAGCAACCTGGCGATGGATTACGCCAAGGTGGTCGGGAGCGATGAGATACTGGCGTCGGCTTAGAACAATGCCGCGCTCACCAGCATGTCCAACAGAGACTCGGGGAATACCGTTTCTTGCGTCGATCGCAGTTCGTGCGCCGACCACCAATGGTGGTCGGCCATGACCTGTGTTTCCTCCACGGTCCAATCAGCGCTGGAAAGCGCTTCGCTTTGTGCGTGAACCACAAAATACTGTTCGACGGCGAGCACGGTTTCGCCAGTGGGGAGCATCATCGGGACACGGCGCTCGCCCACTAAGCCCGCCACGCTGCTGACCGTTATTCCAGTCTCCTCGCGCAGCTCACGGATGGCCGCGGCCTCAAAGGTTTCCCCCTGCTCAACCCCTCCGCCCGGGGTAGCCCAGTAGTTTTTCCCGGCCAGCGCGCCATCCTTATGCACGAACCTGAACAACAGCACGGTTTGGGAGGGGCTGATCACCAACAGTCGCGATGCCTGTCGTTCACGCATGGGATGTGCTCGCGTCCTGAAGCAAGCGCGCAATGGCCTGGCGCAACTCCCCGTGAAGCTCTTCTGCATAGGGAACCGCGCTCTTCCAGTCATAAAACCACGCGGGCATCCTGCGCTTGTCGTCGGGCTCCGAGGCGTAGCGCGGGAAGATATGGCAATGCAACTCGGGCTCGGAATTGCCGAGGATCTCGTAGTTCATGCGCAAGGCGTCAGTGGCCTGCAGCACGGCATCGCCGAGTCGCGCCATGTCCAGCAGGTAGGCGGCGCGGGCTTCGGTATCCAGGTCGTTCAAGCTCGCCACCACCGGATCAGGCAACAGCAGGCAGTAGCCCGGCAGAAACTGCACATCCCCCATCACAGCATAGCTATCTACACAACTCTCAAAGGCTTATACATAACTCTGTGGTGAGCGGGCTTGTCCCGCGCTGGGCTGCGCAGCAGCCCCAAAACCAGGCAACTTGGTTTTTCTGAAAAAACGCGGTGGCTTTGATGGGGCTGCTTCGCAGCCCAGCGCGGGACAAGCCCGCTCACCACAACAGCCCATTTGCCATAGATTCAGCATCCACTGGAAGTTGTGTAGATACCTATGGCTATCGGGGGCAAGCCCCCTTCCCACATTTAGACCCAGGTGTGTCAGCCCACGCCTACTTCCACCACTCCAGCATTCAACCGCACCGGCCACACCCGCAGGCGCTGATCCGGCGCCTCCAGGCACTGGCCGTCGTGCAAGCGGTAATGCTGCTTATAGATCGGCGCAGCCACCACCAGATCGCCCTTGATACTGCCGACCAAGCCGCGACCAATCACATTCGCTCCCGACTCCGGGTCATGGTTGTCGATGGCGAACAGCGTCTGTTCCTGCGCGCCCGGCAGGTAGAACAGCGCCACTTGCGCGCCGTCCAGCCACACCACCACGCCGGAATGGCACACCAGGTCAGTCTCGTTGCACACGCGTTTCCAGGTGGACTGGCTCATCAGGCAAGCTCCTCGATGACAGGAATCAGGTTGAGTTCAGCGGCCATGATCGGCCGGCGCTGGCCGCGTTCCTGGACAAAGTGGATGTCCGGATCCGGGCGTTTGTCGTTGACGAAGGTGCGGAAGCGCTTGAGTTTTTCCGGGTCTTTAAGGGCGTTGGCCCATTCGCATTCGTAGCGATCGACCACCAGTTGCATTTGCGCTTCCAGCTCGGCGCCCAGGCCCAGGCTGTCGTGCAGGATCACGTCCTTGAGGAAATCCAGGCCGCCTTCCAGGCTTTCGCGCCACACCGAGGTGCGCTGCAGTTTGTCGGCGGTGCGGATGTAGAACATCAGGAAACGGTCGATGTACTGGATCAGCGTGGCGTCATCGAGGTCGGTGGCAAACAGTTCGGCATGGCGCGGACGCATGCCGCCGTTACCGGCAATGTAGAGGTTCCAGCCCTTTTCGGTGGCAATCACGCCCACGTCTTTGCTCTGGGCTTCAGCGCATTCACGGGTGCAGCCGGACACCGCGAACTTGAGCTTGTGCGGCGAACGCAGGCCCTTGTAGCGGTCCTCGATCAGCAGCGCCATTTTCACGCTGTCCTGCACGCCGTAGCGGCACCAGGTGCTGCCCACGCAGGACTTGACCGTGCGCGTGGATTTGCCATACGCGTGCCCGGTCTCGAAGCCGGCCGCGATCAGCTCGGCCCAGATATCCGGCAGCTCATGCAGTTGCGCGCCAAACAGGTCGATGCGCTGGCCGCCGGTGATCTTGGTGTAGAGGTCGTATTTCTTCGCCACCTCGCCAATCACGATCAGCTTGTCGGCGGTAATCTCGCCGCCCGGAATCCGTGGCACCACCGAGTAGGTGCCGTTCTTCTGCATGTTGGCCATGAACGTGTCGTTGGTGTCCTGCAATGGCACCAGCGAGGCATCCATGATCGGCTGGTTCCAGCACGAAGCCAGGATCGAACCCACCGCCGGTTTGCACACGTCGCACCCGGTGTGGCCACGGCCGTGCTTGGCCAGCAGTTCTTCGAAGGTGATCACCCCTTCCACCCGCACCAGGGCATACAGTTCCTGGCGGGTATAGGCGAAGTGTTCGCACAGGCTCTTGTCGACGCTGACACCACGGGCGATCAGTTCGTGTTCAAACACCTGCTTGAGCAAGCCCGCGCAACCGCCGCAACCGGTGCAAGCCTTGGTCTGGGATTTGAGCAGGCCCAGGTCGCTGCAACCGCCGTCGATGGCCGAGCAGATCGCACCTTTGGTGACGTTGTGGCAGGAGCACACGGTGGCCGATTCGGGCAACGCGCCGGGGCCGAGGGTCGGTGCGCCGGCGGAGGACGGCAGGATCAGGCTGGCCGGTTCCGCCGGCAGCGCAATCGCGTTCTGCATGTATTGCAGCAAGGTGTCGTAGTAGCTGTTGTCACCCACCAGCACCGCACCGATCACATGCTTGCCCGATGCGTCCACCACCAGGCGCCGGTAGCTGGCGCTGGCCTCGTCGATAAACTGGTAGCTGCGCGCACCCGGCGTGTGGGCGTGGGCGTCGCCGATGGAGCCGACGTCCACGCCGAGCAGTTTGAGCTTGGTGGACATGTCGGCGCCGACAAACGGCTCGGCAGCCTGCGCGCACAACAGCGCGGCAACCCCACGGGCCATCTGGTAGCCCGGCGCGACCAGGCCGAACAGGCTGCCATTCCACGAGGCACACTCGCCAATCGCGTAGATGTGCGGGTCGCAGCTTTTGCATTCATCGTTGATCACCACGCCGCCGCGCGGGCCGATCTCCAGGCCAGCCTGGCGCGCCAGTGCATCCTGGGCGCGGATACCGGCTGAGAATACGATAAGGTCGGTTTCCAGAAATTCGTCGTTGGCAAAGTTCATGCGATAGCGGTACTGCTCGCCCGCGCTGATCGACTGCGTGGCACGGGACAGGTGCACACCGACGCCCAGCCGTTCGATCTGGGCCTTGAGCGCCAGGCCGCCAAAATCATCCAACTGCACTGGCATCAAGCGCGGCGCGAACTCCACCACATGGGCTTCCAGGCCGAGGCTTTTCAGGGCGTTCGCCGCTTCCAGGCCCAGCAAGCCACCGCCGACCACCACCCCGCGCCGGGCATTGGCTGCCGCAGCACGAATGGCATCAAGGTCTTGCAAGGTGCGATACACCAACCGCGAATCGCCTTCGGCGCCTTCAATCGGTGGCACAAACGGGTAGGAACCGGTCGCCAGGACCAAGCTGTCGTAGCCCACGCAGCCTTGCGCCGTGATCACCTCCCGGCGGGCGCGGTCGATTTCCAGCACCGGCACGCCCAGGTGCAAGGTCACACCCGGCGTCTGGTACAGCGACGCTTCGCAGAGGGCCAATGACTCGGCATCGCGGCCGGTGAAATACTCGGAGAGGTGCACACGGTCATAGGCGCGCATCGGCTCCTCACTGAACACATGCAGGTGGAAGTGCTCCAGCGCACCGCGCTCGATCAGTTGCTCCACGCAATGGTGACCGACCATGCCATTGCCAACGACGATCAGGGTTTTCATCGGTTTGTTCATATCAGCACCTGACAACATTCATCACGGTTTAAAAAGCAAAAAAAAACGCCTGAAACCTTGCGGTTCCAGGCGTCTTTGCCTGTTCTTATGCGGGATCGGTTCGGACGACTTCGCCGGATCCATCGCTTTATGCCCATGACCTTGAAGGGCCTGTCGATCGTCGTTGACCGAGTGGGGTTGAGGGGGAGCTTGCAGGCGGCGTGCCAATTGGCCGCAACCCAGCAGTCGCGGCTACGCCAGCCCTTCAACCCAGCAATACGCCCACGATTGCGCCTCCAACTGGTGCGCCCCGCATCATATAAGTGCGCATACCCGCCTCTGTGGCGAGGGAGCTTGCTCCCGCTGGAGTGCGCAGCGCTCCCAGGATTTTGGGGGCGCTTCGCAGCCCAGCGGGAGCAAGTTCCCTCGCCACAGTGGGTAAGCCACTTGAAATGCAAAGCTGGCGCGTGACTTGCTAGGAACACCTGCATCAAGCAGTCAACGCTGATTGCCCATTCACGACAAAGGCGCCGTGCACCCCCCGTTTCCAAACGGTGGGTTGCAGGGCGCTTTTTTGTTGGCGGGTAAAAAAGTTTCGAGGGTGACGGATGGCAAACCAAAGCGTACGCAGCGTGTGTCCTTATTGTGGCGTCGGCTGCGGCATCGTGATGCAAGTGGAAAACAATAAAGTGGTCAAGGTGATCGGCGACAAGGCCCACCCCACCAACTTCGGTCGCCTGTGCACCAAAGGCACTACGTGCGGCCAAGCCATCGCCGAGTCAGGCCGCATGGAGAATGCCTACTTGCGCGAAGAGCGCGATCACGACCCGGTGCGCATCGCCATGGACACCGCCATCAGCGAAACCGCCGGCCGTCTGCGCCATATCCTCGACCGCGATGGCCCCGATGCGCTGGCGTTCTACGTGTCCGGGCAAATGTCCCTGGAGGCGCAGTACCTCGTCAACAAGTTGGCCAAGGGCTTTGTGCGCACGCCGAACATCGAATCCAACTCGCGCCTGTGCATGGCCAGCGCGGGCAGCGGCTACAAGCTGTCCCTGGGCTCGGATGGGCCTCCGGGGTCCTACGAAGACTTTGACCGCGCCGACCTGTTCTTCGTGATCGGCGCCAACATGGCCGACTGTCACCCGATTCTGTTCCTGCGCATGATGGACCGGGTCAAGGCCGGGGCGAAGCTGATCGTGGTCGACCCCCGACGCAGCGCCACCGCCGACAAGGCCGACCTGTACCTGCCGATCAAGCCCGGCACCGACCTCGCCCTGCTCAATGGCCTGCTGTACCTGCTGGTTAAAAACGGCCACACCGACCCAGCCTTCATCGCCGCATTCACCGAAGGCTGGGAGGCCATGCCTGGCTTTCTTGAGGACTATTCGCCCGACCGCGTCGCCGTCCTCACCGGCCTGGCCGAAGCGGATATCCGCCAAGCCGCCGACTGGATCGGCCGGGCCGCCGAGTGGATGAGTTGCTGGACCATGGGCCTCAACCAAAGCACCCACGGCACCTGGAACACCAACGCCCTGTGCAACCTGCACCTGGCCACCGGCGCGATTTGCCGCCCCGGCAGCGGGCCGTTTTCCCTCACCGGCCAACCCAACGCCATGGGGGGCCGCGAAATGGGCTACATGGGCCCAGGTCTGCCGGGGCAACGCTCGGTGCTGGTCGAAGCCGACCGCGCATTTATCGAAGACCTCTGGCAAATCCCGCCTGACCACCTGCCGCGCCAGGCCGGCAACGGCACCGTGGCGATGTTCGAGCAGATGGCTGCCGGGCAGATCAAGGCGTGTTGGATCATCTGCACCAACCCGGTGGCCAGCGTGCCCAATCGCCAGATCGCCATCGATGGTTTGCGCACCGCCGAACTGGTGATCACCCAGGACGCCTACCTCGACACCGAGACCAACCGCTACGCCGATATCCTGCTGCCCGGCGCGCTGTGGGCCGAGGCTGAAGGGGTGATGATCAACTCCGAACGCAACCTGACCCTGATGCAAAAAGCTGTCGAGGCGCCCGGCGACACGTTGCCCGACTGGCAAATCATCGCTCGGGTTGCCTGTGAAATGGGCTTTGCCGACGCCTTCACCTATGCCAGCGCCGCCGAGGTATTCGAAGAAATCAAACGCGCCTGGAACCCCAAGACCGGCTACGACCTGCGCGGCGCCAGCCACGCACGCCTGCGTGAACAACCGCTGCAATGGCCCTGCGCTTCGGCGGATGGCGCGGACCGCAACCCGATCCGCTACCGCACCGCCGGCACGCTCACATTCGCCACTGACAGCGGCAAAGGCCAGTTCTTCCCGCGCCCCCATATGCCGCCTGCGGAAATGCCCGACGAGCGCTTCCCGTTCGTGCTCAACACCGGCCGCCTGCAGCACCAGTGGCACACCCTGACCAAGACCGGCAAGGTCGCCACCCTGAACAAACTCAACCCCGGCCCGTTCGTGGAAGTCCACCCCGACGATGCCAGGCGCCTGGGCCTCAAGGCCAAGGATCCGGTGGAGGTGCGCTCCCTGCGCGGGCGTGCCGTGCTGCCAGCGCTGATCACTGACCGCGTGCGTCCCGGCAACTGCTTTGCGCCCTTCCACTGGAACGATGTGTTTGGCGAGCACCTGGCGATCAACGCGGTGACCAACGATGCCGTCGACCCGATTTCCCTGCAGCCCGAGTTCAAGTGCTGCGCTGTCGCGCTGGCCCGAGTCGAGCTGATCGACCATCAGTTCCTTGATCAACCCGCTCCCCAAGATCTCCGAGAGGACTTCAGCATGTCGCGCCTCGACGCCTTCGCCGAACTCGCCGGTATCCGTAACGTACCGGCGCCGTTACTGAGCGACAGTGAACGCACCTACCTCGCCGGGTTCCTCAGCGGCCTGCACGCCAGTGCGGCGCGCCAGGACGCTGGCGTACCGGTAATGCCGGCGAGCGCGCCGCTGGCCAAGGATGCCCGCCTATGGCTGGACGGCTTGCTCGGCGGTTTGTTCAGCCGCGCAGACTCTGCGCCAGCAGCCGCCCCGGACGTCACGCTGTTGTGGGCGTCGCAGACCGGCAATGCCGAAGCCCTCGCCGAGCGCTTTGCCAAACGCCTGCGCGAAGCGGGCATCAGCGTAGAACTGAGCGCCATGGCGGACTTCCCCGCAAGCAAACTGGCCAGCATCCAGACCCTGGCCCTGATCAGCAGCACCTTTGGCGACGGCGATCCACCGGACAATGGCGAAGGGTTCTGGCACAGCCTCAGCACCGTCGAGACGCGCCTTGAGTCTCTGCGGTTTGCGGTGCTCGCCTTGGGCGATCCGAATTACGACCAGTTCTGCAAGCACGGCAAAAGGCTTGACCAGCGCCTGCTGGAACTGGGCGCCACTCGCCTGCTGGAACGTGTCGACTGCGACACCGAATTCGAAGAACCCGCCGATGCCTGGCTGACCCGATTCCAGCAAACCCTCAACCCGGCCAAGCCCGTCGCAGCGGCGGCCACCCCGGCCGGCAAAACCAAACTGCACCCGTCACGCCTGCTGCTCAACCGGCACCTGAACCCCCACAGCGCCCACAAGGAAACCCGCCAGTTCGCCCTGGACCTGACGGGCTCCGGCCTGACCTACGAAGCCGGTGATGCCCTCGGCGTGCGGCCGCGCAACTGCCCGGACCTGGTGAGCGAACTGCTTGAGCTGACCCAACTGAGCGCAGGCGCTTCGGTGAACATCGAGACGTTCGGTGACGTGTCGCTGCAACAAGCCCTGACCCAGCACTTCGAAATCGCCCGCCCCGGCAACGAGACCCTGGCCTTTATTGCCGAACGCAGCGCCAATCCAGGCCTGGAGCAACTGCTGCGACCCGAGCACAAGGCCGAACTCAAAGACTGGCTATGGGGCCGACAGCTCACGGATGTGCTGCAGGAATACCCCATCGACTGCTCGGCGGACGAACTGCTCGGTACCCTCAAGCGCCTGCAACCGCGGCTGTATTCGATTGCCTCCAGCGCCAAGGCCCATCCCCAGGAAGTCCACCTCACCGTGGCGGCGGTGCGATACGGCAAACGCAAAGGTGTGTCCTCGACCTTCCTCGCCGACCGTGTCGGCGACGGCGAAGTGCCGGTGTTTGTGCAGCCGTCCAAACACTTCCGCACGCCCAGGGACGGCGACGTGCCAATGATCATGATCGGTCCCGGCACTGGGGTGGCGCCGTTTCGCGCGTTCTTGCAGGAGCGTCGGGCCATGGGGCATCAGGGCCGTAACTGGCTGTTTTTTGGCGAGCAGTACGCCGCCAGCGACTTCTACTACCAGGACGAACTGCAAGGCATGCAGCGCGATGGCCTGCTCACTCACCTGAGCCTGGCGTTTTCCCGTGACCAGGCGCAGAAGATCTACGTGCAGGACCGCATTCGCGAACAGGGCGCCGAGCTGTGGCGCTGGTTGCAGGACGGCGCCAGGCTGTACATCTGCGGCGACGCCAGCCATATGGCCAAGGATGTGGACCAGGCGTTGCGCCAAGTGGCGCACACCCACGGTGGGCTGGGCGTGGAGGACGCCGTGGAGTACTGGCGCCAACTGAGCGAGCAGAAGCGTTACTTGCGTGATGTCTACTGATTGGATACAGAACAATCGTCAATTGTATTGTGTACAAAAAACCCTAAAGATTTGCTGAGTACGGGCCGAAACAGCATTGATAGCAAATCGCCGCACTGTTATTACAGCGTGCGGCGGTTTGACCACCCTCTGCGCTGATGGTCGTCTCGATGAAAATAAAAAATAAGCTTGTCCTGGCATTTGTCTCTGTCGCGTTTATCCCCGTCAGCCTGGTGGCCGTGATCTCTGTCATGAACACGCGAACCCAGGCGGTTGAACAGTTCATTGATGGCAGCACCCGGGAAATCCGCCAGATCGATGGCAATATCCGCCAGTTCTTCGACGGCACGCTGCAGAACGTCGATCAAATGGCTACGGATCCTGTATACACCTCCATCAACACCTTGAAGAATTACCAACCCGCGGATGCGCCCAGCCAACCGATGCCTGCGGCCGCGCAAACCGTGATCGACCGTTTCGCCCGCTTTGGCGCCACCCACCCGGCGGCGGCCATCCTGTCCATCGGCCTGGAAGACGGCACCTACGTCAAATGGCCGGATGACCCGCAACTGGCCAAATACGACCCGCGCACGCGCCCTTGGTACAAAGCGGCGATGGCCAGCCCCGGCAAGACCGTGCGCACCCCGGCTTACTATTACGACAAAGACGACGTGGCCCTGGTGGGCACTGCGCGGGCATTGCTCGACAACGCGGGCAAAGCCAAAGGCGTGTTCGTGGTCAGCGTGTCGCTGAAGAACCTCACCGAGTTGGTCAAGAGCATCAAGCTCGGCGAAAGCGGCTACGTGATGCTGATCGAGGACGGTGTGGTGCTGGTGGACCCGCGTGACGCCGGCCACAGCTTCAAGCCGCTCAAGGATTTGGGCGACGCCTATGCCCACCTTGCCCAAACGCCTCAAGGCTCCACCGAAGTAGAGATCGGCGGTGTGCGCTACATGGCCAACGTGTGGACCTCCCCCGGCCTGGGCTGGCGCTACATCGGGCTGATCGAACACAACGAAGTGATGGCCGAAGCCACACGCATGACCTACCTCACCGCCGCCATCGTCGGCGTGCTGGTGCTGGTCTTCGGCTTGCTCGCGGCAGCGTTTTCCAAGGTGATCGTCAAGCCCATCGGCCAGGTCAGCAGCGGCTTGCAATCCATCGCCGAGGGCGAAGGCGACCTGCGCCACGCGCTGCAGGTGCAGGGCAAGGACGAAACCGCCGAGTTGGCGGGCTGGTTCAACAAGTTTCTGGCGGCCATCCGCCAACTGATCCAGCACATCGGCGCAGCCTCGGCCAATTTGCAGAACGCCTCCAAGGTCAACAGCGAAGTGGCGCACAACATGAACGAAGCCGCCGGGCGTCAGCGTGAGGCGGTGGAGTTGGTGTCCACCGCGTTCAACGAAATGGTCGCCACCGCCAACGAAGTGGCGCGCTCGTGCAGCGGGGCGGCGGAGTCCGCCGAGAACGGCCACCGCCGCGTGGCCGAGGGCAAGCAGCAGATTGAAGTGACCACCGACAACGTCAACCGCCTGGGCCGCCGCCTGACCGAATCGTCCCAGGCCATGGTCGAACTGGAAGCCGGCAGCCGCAGCATCAACCAGATTCTCGGCACCATCCGCGCCATTGCCGAACAGACCAACCTGCTGGCGCTCAACGCCGCCATCGAAGCGGCCCGCGCCGGTGATCAGGGCCGCGGTTTTGCGGTGGTGGCCGATGAAGTGCGCGCACTGGCCAAGCGCACCTCGGACTCCACCGGCGAAATCGAACACCTGCTCGGCACCCTGGAAAACAAGACCCAGGAAGTCACGCAAAAAATGGGCAGTTGCCTGGACCTGTCACGGGCCAGTGTGTCGTCCATCGAGAGCGCGCGGGACAGCTTTGAAGGCATCCAGTTGTCGGTCAACGAGATCCGCGACCAGAACCTGCAAATCTCCGCCGCCGCCGAGGAACAACACAGCGTCGCCGAAGAGATCAACCGGCATATCCAGCAGATCTACGACGAAGCGCGGCTGGTGGAAAGCCTGGCCAACTCGGCGCAGGACGACTCGGGGCGGTTGTCGGAGTTGTCGAGCGAGCTCAATGGGTTGGTGGGGCGCTTCAAGTCCTGACTTTCGGCAAGCGCAGCTGTAGGCGCTGGCGTGTGATGAGCGGGCTTGTCCCGCTCACTACAACGTTATGTGTCAGCTTTCAGGAGCTATGTGGATACCTGTGCTGCGATTGCGGCGGTACGTTGCAAGGCCATCCACGCCATAAAGGTTTGCAACCGGGTGGTGAAGTTATCGCCTTGCGCTTCGGGATTTCGCGCTTCAAACAGAAAGAATGCCACCTGTGTGATCATCGTCGGATAACACCGCACGAACAGCGCGACATGTTCTTCAAGCGTCTGCGGCCACGTCGTCGCCTCTTCCGAGCGCAGCACATGCGTGGCCCGCACCGCCTTGCGCGACGCTTCACGCTGCAAGCGCAGGCGTTGCGGCTCGGCATCGGCCTGCGCGATACGCGTGAGATAGCCCGCCAACACCTGTTCAAAGTCAGCATTCAGCGCCACGGCGATCTCGCGTGACGGACGAAACCGCTCGAACTGCTGCGACAGGTCATTGCCCCACAGGCACCGGCAATGGTGCTTGAGCCAGAAGCCCCAGCTGTGCGTGTTTTCAGGCGCCAGGACCTGCGCACGACTGCCAATATCGAAATCGACCTTGATAACCTCCGGGTGGCGCTGCTCCAGCGCCTGGCGGATCGCCTCCAGGCGTTCCAATAGCGGCGCAGTCGGCGGTTCGCGCAGCACCAGCGTGAGGTCAAGGTCAGAGACCCCGGGCGTGGCGTCTGCCCTGGCGACACTGCCGTACAGATAGATCCCATCGAGCCCCAGATCATCCTGCGACAGCGACGCGCAGACATCCTCAAGCAGTGGTTGAAACTCAGGCTGCACGGGGCTATCGGTGACGCTGAGGATGTAACCGTTGAGGTCGATGTTCGACAGGCTCATGACTGTTTCTTCCAGTGTTCATAAAACGCCAGCGCCGCCACGTTCTTGTCCTTGGCTTCCAGCATGATGTCGAAGCGCTCCAGAAACTGCAGCGCGTAGTCGTTGGTCCAGCGGTTCCACATTTGCGCACTGTGGCCGTACAGGTCGCGCTTGGACACCACCTGCAACAGCGCGTCCATTTCCAGCTTGTGCTCGGCGTCGAAACCCAGCTCCTGCAGGCTTTCCTGGGGTTGGGAGTAATGCATCGTCGGGCGTACGCCGCGCCAGCTGTCGATCACGCGAGCGACACGTTCGCTGTTGGGGTCGATGTACTCGTTTTCGTTGATCCAGCAGTGGTGAATGTCGAGCACCACCGGCGCGAGGTCGGCGACTTGCAGGCAGTGGTCGAGGCCATAAGTCTTTTCATCGTTTTCAAAGGTGATGCAGTTGCGCGCCACCTCGGACAAACGCAACCACACGGCGCG
Organism: Pseudomonas arvensis; assembly: GCF_056688935.1. Taxonomy (NCBI): domain Bacteria; kingdom Pseudomonadati; phylum Pseudomonadota; class Gammaproteobacteria; order Pseudomonadales; family Pseudomonadaceae; genus Pseudomonas; species Pseudomonas arvensis. The sequence continues at coordinate 3,226,386 of NZ_CP162038.1, forward strand.
GGTGCCTTCCACGCCGAGGCGCCCGGCGATGTGCACGTTGCACTTGAGGTCCTGGAAGCGCCGGCCGTAGCCCATCATGCGGATCATGTCGGCGTGGTATTCGAATTCGGCGAGGCTGTTTTCCACCACGCCGGGGTTTTCCGAACCCAGCACGCAGTATTGGCCGGGGTGGAACGACAGCCGAATATCCGAGGCGCGCGCCAGCTCGCCGATGGCGGCGAAACCTTCGATCAATTGGCGTTCGATGGCAGGGTCTTTATAAACGTCGGCGACTTTAGGATGGCTGTAGAACGGCAGCAGGTCGCTGCTCAGGCGCAGCATGCGCAAGGTCGGCGGCAGGTCGGCGACATAGGCCAGCAAGCGTAACTGTGCCGCCAGGTTATGGGTGACCACTTCGACCAGCTTGTCGCGGGCGACCTGCGGCGTGACTCCGTCCATCCAGCGCAAGGTGGTGGTGCGCGGGTTGAAGGGGCCTTCGATCAGCTTGAGGGCGCTGGCCGACAATAGGCGTTCAGGATGCTTGTACTGGCAGGCAAAGCCAATGCGAGGGTGTGTCATGGAGGCGCCCGACGAAAGGAAAGGACAGGATGATACGGCGTTAGGCGTGGGCTCAGGCAGCGGGTTCATAATATTTAGACACTGATCACCCTGAACTTTCTGACAAGCGCCGCGCTCACTTCCTATGCGCTGCCGCGCCCAGATGCGTTGGATAGCTACGTTGAAACAACGCGACGTTGAAAAAAAAGCTACGTTGAAACAGACAAGGAGCCGCCATCACCATGACTACCCTCTCCACTTATCGCCGCACGCCAGGTCCGCTGCATGCGACCTTGCTCGCGGGCACCGTGCCGCTGTTTCTCGGCGCCCTGCTCAGTGACATTGCCTACACCCAGACCTACCAGATTCAATGGGCCAACTTCGCCTCCTGGCTGATTGCCGGTGCCTTGGTATTCGGTGGTTTTGCGCTGCTGTTTGCACTGGTCAACCTGCTGCGCGCCGAGCGCAAGGCCGGGCAGCCCACGCTGTATGTCCTGCTGCTGTTGGTCACCTGGGTCCTGGGCTTGGTCAATGCCTTCCAACACGCCAAGGATGCCTACGCCGCCATGCCGACCGGCCTGGTGTTGTCGGCAATCGTGATGCTGCTGACGCTGGCAGCCACGTGGACTGGCCTGCGTTCGGGAGGTGCCAAATGAAAACGTCCAATACATTGACCCTGTTGAGTGCCGCCCTGCTGCTGAGCGCTTGTGGTGGCGAAGGCGATAAAACCCAGGCCCGTGGCCCCGATCCCAAGTTGCCCGAGCAGCAAAGCAGTCTGCTGCCGAGCATGAAGATCGCCGAGCCCGCGCCGTGGGGCGAGCAGAAACCCAAAGTGCCCGAGGGTTACAGCGTGACCGCAATCGCCACTGACCTGGCGATTCCGCGCCAGACCCTGGTGCTGCCCAACGGTGACATCCTCGTCGCCGAAGGCCGTGGCGGCAGTGCGGCCAAGCTCAAGCCCAAGGATGTGATCGCCAGCCTGATCAAGGCCGAGGGCAACACCAAGGTCAAGGGCGGCAACCGCCTGACCCTGCTGCGCGACGCCGACGGTGACGGCACCTACGAGCTGAAAACCGTGTTCGCCGACAACCTCAACGCGCCCTACGGCCTGGCATTTGCCGACGGCAAGCTCTACGTGGCCAACCAGGATGCGCTGGTGCGGTTCGACTACACCGACGGCCAGACCAAGGCCAGTGGCGCGCCGGTCAAAGTCACCGACCTGCCGGCACAGATCAACCACCACTGGACCAAGTCCCTGGCCGTGAGTGCAGACGGGCGCCAGCTCTACGTGGGCATCGGCTCCAACAGCAACGTGACCGAACGGGGCATGGAAGTGGAAATCGACCGCGCCATGGTCTGGCAGATCGACGCCGCCACCGGCGCGCACAAGCCCTATGCCACCGGGCTGCGCAACCCCACGGCGCTGACCATCCAACCGGACTCCGGGCAATTGTGGACAGTAGTCAACGAACGCGACGAACTCGGCCCCGACCTGGTGCCGGATTACCTGACGTCGGTGCGTGAAGGCGCGTTCTACGGCTGGCCCTACAGCTACTGGGGCCAGAACGTCGACCCGCGTGCGCAACCGCAGAACCCGGCCAAAGTCGCGGCCGCGATCAAGCCCGATTACAGCCTGGGCTCCCATGTGGCGGCGCTCGGTGTGGACTTCTCCATCCCGGCCATGGGCGAGAAATTCGCCGATGGGGTGTTCGTCGGCGAGCATGGCAGTTGGAACCGTGAGAATCCGGTGGGCTACAAGGTGATCTTTGTGCCGTTCAGCAATGGCAAACCGGCGGGCGAGCCGATTGATTTCGCCACCGGCTTCCGTGGCGACGACGGCAAGACCCGTGGCCGCCCGGTGGGTGTGACGGTGGACCCCAAGGGTGCACTGATCATTGCCGATGACTTGGCCAATACGGTGTGGCGAGTGACGCGTAACCAATAGCAGCAGATGCGGGGTTTTCTGCTACAGAAAACCCCGTACAGGGAGTTCGCGTTACAGGTCAGTGATTTCCTTGTGACGCGGTACCAAAGCTTTCATCACGCTCCAGGCCACCAGGTAAGCCAGCGCGCAGATGGCGAACATGATCATGTAGCCAGTGTGGATGTCGTTGATCGACTTGTAGTAGTCGAACACCCAACCGCCGATCTTGGTCATCACCACGCCGCCGATCCCACCGGCCATGCCGCCAATGCCGACCACCGAGGCCACGGTTTTCTGCGGGAACATGTCCGACACGGTGGTGAAGATGTTGCACGACCACGCCTGGTGCGCAGACGCACCCACGCCGATCAGCAATACCGGGACCCAGAAGCTGATATAGCCCAGGGGCTGCGCCAGCAGTACCACCAGCGGGAACAGCGCGATCACCAGCATGGCTTTCATGCGGCCGTCGTACGGAGCATCGCCGCGGGCCATGAAGTAGCTGGGGAACCAGCCGCCGCCGATACTGCCGACCATGGTCATGCTGTACAGCACCGCCAGCGGCATGACGATATCGGCGCCTTTCATGCCGTATTGCGCCGACAGGTAAGTCGGTAGCCAGAACAGGAAGAACCACCACACGCCGTCGGTCATGAACTTGCCGAAGGCAAAGGCCCAGGTCTGGCGGTAGGTCAGCAGCTTGAACCACGAAACTTTCTTCTCGGACGTGCCAGCCGGGGCTTTGGTGTGTGGCTGTACGGTCTGGTCACTGCGGATATAGGCCAGTTCTTCGACCGACAGGCGTTTTTGCTGCTCGGGCTTTTCATACACCGCCGCCCACACCGCCACCCACAGGAAGCCGAGCATGCCGATCACCATGAAGGCGGCCTCCCAGCCCCACATACCGGCAATCAGCGGCACGCAGATCGGCGCCAGGATTGCGCCGACATTGGCACCGGAGTTGAAGATACCGGTCGCGAAGGACCGCTCCTTCTTGGGGAAATATTCGGCGGTGGCCTTGATCGCAATCGGGAAATTACCCGCCTCGCCAATCGCCAGCACTGCACGGGAGAGCATGAAGCCGGCAATCGATACCGGAATCACCGCCAACCCAATCGCGCCGCTGACGGCGGCGATGCCCTCACCCATCTGCACCGAGAACGCATGCATGATGGCGCCGGTGGACCAGATGGCAATCGCGACCACATAGGCGGCCTTGGTGCCGATCTTGTCGACAAACCGCCCGGCAAACAGCATGGAAATCGCATACACGAACTGGAACACCGCCGCGATGTTGGCGTAATCCGTGTTGCTCCAGCCAAATTGCGTGGACAACTGCGGTGCCAACAGGCTGAGCACCTGACGGTCGAGGTAGTTGACGGTGGTGGCGAAAAACAACATCGCACAGATGGTCCAGCGATAGTTGCCTACCGCCTGACCCACGCGGTGGGCGCTGATGGGCTCGTTCAGATTCATGGCATCACTTTTTATTTTTGTTAGTCAGGACATATGTAACGTCATATGTCGTCGTACAACTGCGACTTTTATAGCGAGACGCCTGAGCGGTGTCAATCTCAAAGATTAACGTTTGTCTAGGTACCAAGTGGTTACGAGAAGTTTCACGGAGACTCAGTTGTAGGATGACAAATACGCAAGACCAGGCTGGGCGCCTGGCCAGGCACATCGTCAAGAAGGCCGAAGTGCTGCATGCCAACCTTTTCCAACACGCGGATCGAGGCGGCGTGATCGGGTCGCACCAGCCCGAACACTTGGGGCACGTTCAGGTTTTCAAAGGCCAACGCCAGCGCATCGCGGGCAAGTTCGGTGGCATAGCCCTGCCCCCACGCCTCCACGGCAAAACGGTAGCCGAGGTTGATGCGGCGCTCGGTGGCCATTGGGTTGATCCTCTCTCAAGATGCCGCTCTTTTTTGTGGTGAGCGGGCTTGTTGTGGTGAGCGGGCTTGCCCCGCGCTGGGCTGCGCAGCGGCCCCATCAGAACCACCCCCGTTTTTCCAGACAAACCGAGCTGTATGGTTTTGGGGCTGCTTCGCAGCCCAGCGCGGGGCAAGCCCGCTCAGCACAACAAGCCCGCTCACCACAGAAGCCCGCCCATCACAAAAGCCAGCTCACTGTCAGGGAGCTCGTGGAGCTGGAAAATTGCGCTTCCCACAGGTGGTTCTGCACCTGGTTGAGAAAAAATACACCTGCGGGTGAATTATTTCGTGTCCGCTTGTATCTGAACTGACAGAGCGGTGCTATCGCGGTGATAGCACCACCCCTGTTCGGTTTTAGAGTGGTTCGCATGAAATTACGTAAAAAAAGCGTTAAACCCATCGGGTTGAAGGACATCACCATCGTCGACGATGCCAAGGTGCGCAAGGCGATAACCGCCGCCGCCCTGGGCAATGCCATGGAATGGTTCGACTTCGGTGTCTATGGGTTTGTCGCCTATGTGCTCGGTAAAGTGTTCTTTCCGGACGCCTCCCCTAGCGTACAAATGATCGCCGCACTGGGTACGTTCTCCGTGCCATTCCTGATTCGCCCGCTGGGTGGCCTGTTCTTCGGCGCGCTCGGCGATAAGTACGGGCGACAGAAAGTCCTCGCCGCCACCATCGTGATCATGTCCCTGAGCACCTTCGCCATCGGCTTGATTCCCGGCTACGCCTCCATCGGCATCTGGGCGCCGATCCTGTTGCTGCTGTGCAAAATGGCCCAGGGTTTCTCGGTGGGGGGTGAATACACCGGCGCGTCGATTTTCGTCGCCGAATACGCCCCGGACCGCAAGCGCGGTTTCCTCGGCAGCTGGCTGGACTTCGGCTCGATTGCCGGTTTTGTGCTGGGTGCCGGTGTGGTGGTGCTGATCTCCAGCGTGCTCGGCGAAGCCGAATTTGAAGCGTGGGGCTGGCGCCTGCCGTTCTTCCTCGCCCTGCCCCTGGGCATCATCGGCCTGTACCTGCGCCATGCGCTGGAAGAAACCCCAGCGTTCCAGCAGCACATGGACAAGCTCGAACAAGGCGACCGCGAAGGCCTGACCCATGGTCCCAAGGTCTCGTTCAAGGAAGTCGCCACCAAGCATTGGCGCAGCCTGCTGACCTGCATCGGCATCGTCGCGGCGACCAACGTGACGTACTACATGCTGCTCACGTACATGCCGAGCTACCTGTCCCACAACCTGCATTACAAAGAAAACAGCGGCGTGCTGATCATCATCGCGATCATGGTCGGCATGCTGTTTGTGCAGCCGTTCATCGGTTTTGTCAGCGACAAGATCGGCCGCAAGCCCTTCATCATCGCCGGTAGCGTTGGCTTGTTGTTCCTGTCGATCCCGGCATTCATGCTGATCACCAGCGGCAAGATCGGCCTGATCTTCGCCGGTCTCCTGATCCTGGCGGTGATCCTCAACTTCTTCATCGGTGTGATGGCCTCGACGTTGCCGGCGATGTTCCCCACCCACTTGCGCTACAGTGCGTTGGCCAGTGCGTTCAACGTTTCAGTGCTGATCGCCGGTGTGACCCCGACCGCTGTGGCCTGGCTGGTGGAAAGCACCAATGACCTGTTCATGCCCGCCTATTACCTGATGGTGTTTGCCGTGGTCGGCCTGATCACCGGCCTGACCATGAAGGAAACCGCCAACAAGCCCTTGCGTGGCGCGGCACCGGCGGCGTCGGACATGGAAGAAGCCAAGGAGTTGCTGCAGGAACACCACGACAATATCGAGCAGAAGATCGAAGACATCGACGCCGAAATTGCTGCATTGGAAGCCAAGCGCCAGAATCTGGTACAACAGCATCCGCGAATCAATTAAGCCCTGACCGTGCGTGGTGGCCCAGGCCACCACGCCTTTGGAGTGTTCAGCATGCTTCCCAGCGTCACCTCAGCACAATCGTTACTCAGCGCAGACGAACGCGCCGCCATCGCCGAAATAGAAGCCACCACCAGCATCCTGCAATTGGTCACCCGTCTGACCGGCATGCGCTTTGCCGGCATCGCCAAGTTCACCGATCTGGAATGGGTGGTCTGCTCGGTCCACGACCCCATGGCAATGGGGATCCATGTGGACGACGTGCTCGACCTCGAAACCACCCTGTGCAGCGAGTTCTGCATCAACCCCCAGACCTTGTTCATCCCGCAAGTCAGTGCAAACGGCCGCTTCGCCGCCCGCCCGGTGGTCAAGCAGTTCGCCATCGAAAGCTACGCCGGTGCGCCGATCTTCCTGCCCGACGGCCGACTGTTCGGCGCGCTGTGTGCCTTGGATTCACAGGCAATGCTGTTTGACGACCCCAACCTGCCAGAAACCCTGAGCCTGTTTGCGCGGCTGATCGGCTGCATTTTTTTCGCTAACCTGACGCAGAGCGATCGCTGAATCCAGGCTTGCCGCGCAACCCGGCGATATCGCGCTTGGGCGGCACTCCAAACAGCCGGCTGTATTCGCGGCTGAACTGCGACGGGCTTTCATAGCCCACTTTGAACGCCGCGCTGGACACATCCTGATGCTCGTTGAGCATCAACCGGCGCGCCTCGTTCAAGCGCAGCCACTTCTGATACTGCAATGGGCTCATTGCCGTGAGTTGGCGAAAGTGATGATGGAAAGTCGCCGCGCTCATCTGCACCCGCGCCGCCAGGTCTTCAACGCGCAGTGCCGCGTCGTAATTGAGCTTGAGCCAGTCAATCGCCTTGGCGATGCGATACCCCTGCCCGTCCACCGAACAGATCTGGCGCAGTCGATCCGACTGGTCACTCTGCAATAGCCGGTAGTGAATTTCGCGCTGGATCAACGGCGCGAGGACCGGGATCGCTTCGGGCTCATCGAGCAACGCCACCAGCCGCGCAAATGACGCCAGCATGCCCTCGGTGACCACACCGATGCCGACCCCCTTCAGCGCAGAGCGCTCGCGCTTGGGCGGCAACTCACTCTGGGCTATAAGCTCGGCCAATATGCGCAGGTCCAGCTTGAAGGTCAGCCCCAGGCACGGCCGCGCAGGGCTCGCTTGCAGCACTTCGGAATTGGCCGGTATATCCAGCGACGTCACCAGAAAGCGCGACGTGTCATACGGATACCCTTCGCCGCCTACCCATAACTGCTTCTGACCTTGGGCGACCAGCACGATGCTCGGTTCGACCATGCACACCACCGGCGTGCACGGCTGCTCGCGCCGATAAAACCCCAGGCCTGGGATTGGCATGGGGCTGTCCCCAGGTGCGCCGATGCGCGAAGCAATGGCGTGAATCAGCGCGTCCAGATTGTTCTTCATAACCCGCCCTTTTTCGTTGGTTCACGAACTGTACCCCGCACAGCCCATGGCGTCCCCGGCAAACCCACAGACTCAGAGCATCAGGCAAGTAATCCAGCGCAACGCACTACAGAACCTACGGACACACCGGGAAAATGTACGGACCAACCCCTTCAAGGATCCACCCATGAAACGCCTCTTGCTTGCCCTGGGTTTGCTGGTGACGTCGTTAACTGCTCTGGGAGCCGATATGTCCAACGGTGCTGACAACTTCTACACAAGCGACAAGGTGACAGTCGAAAAGGTCACCTTCAACAACCAATACGGCCTGCAGGTTGCCGGCAACCTGTTCGTGCCGAAAAACCTCGCCGCTGGCGCAAAAAACCCTGCAATCATCGTCGGCCACCCCATGGGCGCCGTCAAAGAACAGAGCGCCAACCTGTATGCCGCCAAAATGGCCGAACAGGGCTTCGTCACACTGTCCCTGGACCTGTCGTTCTGGGGCGAAAGCGCCGGTGCACCGCGCAATGCGGTGCTGCCCGACCTCTACGTCGAAGACTTCAGCGCCGCCGTGGACTTCCTCGGCACCCGGCCGATGGTCGACCGTGAGCGCATCGGCGTGATCGGTATCTGCGGCAGCGGCAGCTTTGCCATTGCTGCCGCAAAAATCGACCCACGCCTCAAGGCCATCGCCACCGTCAGTATGTACGACATGGGCGCGGCCAACCGCAACGGGCTCAAGCACGGCGTCACGCTGGAACAGCGCCGGCACATCCTGCTGCAGGCGGCGAACCAGCGCTACGTGGAATTCCAGGGCGGCGAAACCCTCTACACCAGCGGCTCGCCGCTCATGCTGACGGGCGACCCGGTGGGTGACGAGTTCTTCGATTTCTACCGCACCCCACGCGGCCAAGTCACGCCTGCCGGTGCATCGCCACAGACCACCACCATGCCGACGCTGACCAGCAACGTGAAGTTCATGAACTTCTACCCGTTCAACGACATCGAGACGATTTCCCCGCGCCCACTGCTGTTGATTACGGGTGCCAACGCCCACTCCCGCGAGTTCAGCGAGGACGCCTACCAGCGTGCGGCCGAACCGAAAGAACTGCTCATCATCCCCAATGCGGGCCATGTGGATCTGTACGACCGGGTCAACCTGATTCCATTCGCCCAGCTCACCGCCTTCTTCAAGAACAACCTCAAGTGAAGCCCGGTCACTCGACTGCACCGCGCTGGGGCGCGGTGCTCGCCATGTCCCTGGCGGCCTTTACATTGGTCGCCTCGGAGTTTATGCCGGTGAGCCTGCTGACACCGCTGGCGGCTGACCTCGACATCACTCAGGGACAGGCCGGTCAAGGCATCTCTGTGTCGGGGCTGTTTGCCTTGCTCACCAGCCTGGTGATTGCCGCCGTGGCGGCCCGGGTGGATCGCAAGCGCCTGCTGGTGGCACTGACCCTGCTGATGATCGTGTCCGGGACGGTGGTAGCACTTGCGCCGAATTACCTGATCTTCATGCTGGGGCGTGCGCTGATCGGCGTGGCCATTGGCGGGTTTTGGTCCCTGTCGGCTGCCACCGCCATGCGCCTGGTGCCCGAAGCCCAAGTGCCGCGTGCCTTGGCCATGGTCAACGGCGGCAACGCCCTTGCAACGGTGATTGCCGCGCCGCTCGGCAGCTTTCTCGGCGGGATGATCGGCTGGCGTGGCGCGTTTTTCTGCGTGGTGCCGGTAGCAGTGATTGCCGTGGTGTGGCTGCTGATCAGCCTGCCGTCGATCAAAACCCACGGCGACGCAAAGACCACCAATGTGCTGCGCCTGATGAAACACCCGCCGGTGGCCATCGGCATGCTCGCCGTGAGTGTGTTTTTCATGGGCCAGTTCATGTTGTTCACCTACCTGCGACCGTTTCTGGAAACCGTCACCCAAGTCAGCGTATCCCTGTTATCGCTGATGCTGCTGGTACTCGGCCTGGCCGGTCTGGCGGGCACGTTCCTGATCGAACGGTTTTTGAAGCGCAGCCTGTACCCCACGCTGATTGCTATCCCATTGCTGATGGCGTTGATCGCCCTGGCCTTGGTCGCTTTCGGCAGCTCGACCTTGATGACTACGCTGCTGCTGGGACTCTGGGGCCTGGTCGCCACCGCCGCCCCCGTGGGCTGGTGGACCTGGCTGGCAAACACCCTGCCCGACAATGCCGAGGCTGGAGGCGGCTTGATGGTCGCGATCATCCAGTTGGCGATTGCTTCAGGTGCCACAGTGGGAGGCGTGGTGTTTGATATCAGTGGTTATCAGGCGACGTTTGAGTTGAGTGCGACGCTGCTGTGCGTGGCCGCGTTGCTGGCGTGGGCGGCACGCCGGGTCAGTTATCGCGCCGGGCGCTTGAGCACCGCCTGACGCGCTCAACCTTTTTCCAGGGCCGCCGATAAGCTGTCATACCCCTGACATGCAGCGAGGCCCTGCGCGAAATAATGCCCAACTCTCTCGCTCCGATCGTTCGTTCGCTGTCCACCCGTACCAGCCTGTCGCTGACGCGCACGTCACTATTCAACTTCATGGTCCTGTTGGCCGTTGTCTTTGCGGCAGCGGCTTACTCGCTGCTTTACATTGCCCATGAGCTGGACCACACCGAGCAGGCCGAAAGCGCGTTCCATACCCGCAAAGCCATGCAGTCCATGGAAAAAGCCATGCGGGTGACGGTCAAGGATTACGCATTCTGGAGCGATGCCTACAGGCACCTGCATATCGAGGTCGACAAGGAGTGGGCCTACGCCCGTGGCAATATCGGCTCGACACTGTTCCATGATTTCGGCTTTCAAGGCCTGTTTGTGGTCAACGACGCCAACCGCACCGTCTACGCGGTGGTCGAGGGCGAACTGCAAGCCTTTGAAATCAGCGAATGGCTCGACCAGCCCCTGACCCAGCTTCTCGAACAGGCCCGCGCCGGTGCCGACGACGAAACCCCCGTGAGCACGTTCATCAACGTACGCGGCAGCCCGGCGCTGGTGGCCGCCGCCGCGATCACTCCTGGCACCGACCCCACTGTGGTTACGGATGGCCGGCCAGCCTCGGTGCTGATCTTCGTCGACATTCTCGACAGCGCCAAACTGGGCCGGATCGGCAATGACTTTGGCGTGGACAACCTGCACATCGCCAGCCCTGACGACATCGCCAAGGGCGTGTTTCTGCCCCTCGGCGACCACGGCAGCGCCGGCAGCCTGTACTGGCAGCCGGAACAGCCCGGACGGCGCTTGATTGGTGTCGGCCTGCCCTTGCTGGGCCTGGCCGCGTTGCTGGTGTGCCTGATGACGTGGATGATTTTGCGCCGCAGCACCGCCGCTGCCCTGGCCCTGGATGCCAGTCATAGTTCATTGCAAACCAGCCAGAATGCCTTGGCCACCAGCGAAGCGCGCTTTCGCGATGTAGTGGAAGCCAGCTCCGACTGGGTCTGGGAGATCAATGCCGCCTGGCGTTTCACCTACCTGTCGGAGCGTTTCGAAAGCGTGACCGGATTGGCCCGCGACGCATGGATCGGCGCAGCCATGAATGACCTGCTGGGCACCGAAGACGGGCTGTTGTCACAGTGGTTGTGCACGCCCGGCAGGCGCCCGGACCTTAGCGTGCTATGCCTGTATGTGGATGCCAAAGGATTGGAGCGCACCACCCGACTGTCCGCGCGGGAAATGCCGTGCGGCGGGTTTCGCGGCACGGCCACCGACGTGACCGAAGAGGTCGAGGCGCGCAGACGCATCGAGTTCCTGTCCCAGCACGACGCCCTGACCGGGCTGCCCAATCGCACGCGCCTGCAAGCCTTCCTCGACGCCAAGCTCAAGGCACTGCCGACCCTTGAGCAACCCGTGGTGATGCTCAGCCTGGACCTGGACCGCTTCAAGCCGGTCAATGATTTGCTCGGACATGCCGCCGGCGACCGTGTGCTCAACGAAGTGTCGAGCCGCCTGACCGATTGCGTGCGCCACGGCGACCTCGTGGCGCGGGTTGGCGGCGATGAGTTTGTGCTGATCCTCAGCGAGGCCGGCACCCTGAACGAAGTCGAAAACCTGTGCCGCCGCTTGATCGCTTCCATCGAGCGGGCCATCCGCATCGACGAGCAGGAAGTGTTTATCAGCGCCAGCATCGGCATTGCCCTGGCGCCCAATGACGCCAGCGCCGTCACCGAACTGCTGCGCTACGCCGACATCGCGCTGTACGAGGCCAAGTCCGCTGGGCGCAATACCTGGCGCTTTTACTCCGGCGAGATGAATGCGCGGATCATCGAGCGTCGTCGCCTGGAGAGTGATCTGCGCTACGGCATCACGCATGGGGAATTGCGCCTGCACTTCCAGCCGCGTTATCGCATTGCCGATGGCCAGATGGTCGGCGCCGAGGCGCTGGTGCGTTGGCAACACCCGGACCGCGGCCTGATCGCGCCAGACACCTTTATCCCGATTGCCGAAGAGTCAGGTTTGATCCTGTCGCTGAGCGATTGGGTGCTGGAAACCGCGTGCGCCTGTGCCGCGCAGTGGCCGGATGGGTTGTTCGTGTCGGTGAACCTGTCGCCCACCGAGTTCAAGCGCGGCAACCTGATGGAACGCGTGCGCCACGCCTTGCAGGTCTCGGGGATCGACCCGGCGCGGATGGAGCTGGAAATCACCGAAAGCGTCATGCTCGAAGACGCGGGCGGTGCGCTGGACGTGATGCGCGCCCTCAAGCAACTGGGCATCCGCATTGCCATGGACGATTTCGGCACCGGGTATTCGTCGCTGAGCTACCTGCGTGCGTTCCCGTTCGATGGTTTGAAGATCGACCGCAGCTTCCTGACCCGGCTGGAAGACAGCGAAGACGACCAAGCCATCATCCACGCCATCGTCGGACTGGGCCGCGCCCTGGCGCTGACGGTCACCGCCGAAGGCATCGAAACCGCCGAACACCTGGCGATGCTCAAGGCCGTGGCCTGTGACGAGGGCCAGGGTTACTTCCTCAGCCGCCCCCTGGATATCGACGCGTTCAACCGCTTGCTGGGCCCTGCTTGAAGAACAGGCTCGGCGTCTTGCCGAACTGTTTCTTGAACATGCTGGTGAAGGCGCTCGGGCTGTCGTAGCCCAGCTCCAGCGCCACGTCGATGATCTTCTCCCCGATCGCCATGCGTTCCAGGGCCAGAAGCAGCCGCGCCTGCTGACGCCATTGGCCAAAGGTCATGGCGGTTTCCTTGCGGAACAGACGCTGAATGGTCTTCTGATCCAGGCCCAGGCGCTCGCTCCAGTCCGCTACCGTCGAGGCATCGCCCGGATCCTGTTGCAGCGCCAGGCAAATCCGCTGGATCCGCGGGTCGGCCGGTTGCGGCAGGGATAACGGCAACGCGGGCAGGTCAGCCAGTTCGTCGAGGATCAGGTGCATGATCCGCGCATCCCGCGAATCTTCGGCATACGGCGGCTTGAGACTGACCGAGGCTTTGATCAGCTCGCTCAGCAGCGGCGAGATGCTCACCGCCTTGGTTTCGGTGGGCAGATTGGGGAAGCTGTCGGGGCGCACAAACACGCTGCGCATTTTCAGCGGGCCCACACAGCGCAGGGAATGCACGTGCCCGCAGGGCATCCAGAAGCCGCGATTGGGCGGCACGGTCCAATGGTTCTGCGCCGAATGCACTACCATGACCCCTTCGGTCGCGTAGAGCAGTTGATGCTTCTCGTGGCTGTGATCGGGGATCACCCAGTTTTCCGGATAGTCGGTGGCCGAACTGATCACGGCCCACTCGCCTTCGTCGATCTCCTGCAGGAATTTATCCAGTGATTTGATCATTTGGCCCTTTTTGCGACAGTTACCGCCCGAATTTCGTGAGACAGACATTTTTACTGAATCTAGCATAAACCCCGAAACAATTTGAAATGGACCGCCGACCACGTATCGGCGGCCCCTGTTCACCGCCTTGTATGGAATGCCTGCATGTCGACACTCACCGCGTCACCCGCCACTGCCACCCCTGCGCCCCAAGCAAGCCCCCTGGTCATGCGCATCCTCGGCGCCTGTGCGCTGGCGCACTTGATCAATGACCTGATCCAGGCCGTGCTGCCGTCGATCTACCCGATGCTCAAGGCCAACTACGGGCTGACGTTTGCCCAGGTGGGGCTGATCACCCTGACCTTCCAACTGACCGCCTCGCTGCTGCAACCGTGGATCGGCTACCACACTGACCGTCATCCCAAGCCCTGGCTGCTGCCGGCCGGCATGGTGTGCACCTTGATCGGTATTCTGATGCTGGCATTTGTCGGCAGCTTCCCGGCGATCCTGCTGGCGGCAGGGCTGGTGGGCGTGGGCTCGTCGACCTTCCACCCGGAAACCTCCCGCGTGGCGCGCCTGGCCTCCGGCGGGCGCTACGGCCTGGCGCAGTCGACCTTCCAGGTCGGCGGCAACACTGGCAGTGCCTTGGGCCCGTTGCTGGCAGCGGCGATCATCATTCCCTACGGCCAGGGCAATATCGCCTGGTTCGGGCTGTTTGCCGTGTTCGCGATCCTGGTGCTGTACGGCTTGAGCCGCTGGTACCGCAGCCACCTCAACCTGTTCAAGCTCAAGCAAGGCGGCAAAGCCACCCACGGTTTGTCCAAAGGCCGCGTGACGTTTGCCCTGGTGGTGCTGGCAGTGCTGGTGTTCTCCAAGTACTTCTACATGACCAGCCTGACCAGTTACTTCACGTTTTACCTGATTGAAAAATTCCACCTGTCGGTATCGAGTTCCCAGATGTACCTGTTCCTGTTCCTCGGTGCGGTGGCCGTGGGCACCTTCGCGGGTGGACCTATCGGCGACAGGATCGGGCGCAAGAAAGTCATCTGGTTCTCCATCCTCGGCGCCGCGCCGTTCACCCTGGCCCTGCCCTATGTCGACCTGTTCTGGACGGCCGTGCTCAGCGTGGTAATCGGTTTTATCCTGGCCTCGGCGTTCTCGGCCATCGTGGTGTTTGCCCAGGAGTTGGTGCCTGGCAACGTCGGCATGATCGCCGGGATATTTTTCGGCCTGATGTTCGGCTTCAGCGGGATTGGCGCGGCGTTGCTCGGTTTGCTCGCCGATACCCACGGCATCGAGTACGTCTACAAACTGTGCTCGTTCCTGCCGCTGGTGGGCATCCTGACGGTCCTGTTGCCATCGACCAAAGGGATCTGACTGGCCGATCATCGGCTGGCTGTGTGCCATTACCCAGAAAGCTCTGAAAAACCTGCGTGTGCGCTTACAATCCCGGTTTGAACGCACACCAGGCAGACCCGGCAAGACATGACGCTCGACCCTCCTACGATTCTGGCACTCACCGTTGCCCTGGCAGCCGCTGCCGCCCTTTACCTGCTGGTTGAATGGCGCAGCGTGCGCGAGCCCTCGCTGCTGTTGTGGAGCAGCGGTTTCGCCACCATCACCATTGGCTCCACCTTGGCCCTGCTGCGCATCAATGGCTTTTTAGTCATCGGTATCTGGTTCGCCAACGGTCTGCTGGTGACCGCACACTTCCTGTTTCTGCTCGGCGTAGCGCGGTTTACTCAAGTGCGGGTGTCGCGTGCCTGGGTCCTGATGCCCGTGATCTGGTTCGCCATGCTCGCCTTGCCAGCCGACCCGTCCTGGTCCAAGGCCATGCTGGCGGTGCAATCGCTGTTGGTCGCCCTGCCCACCCTGCGCGCCAGTTTCCTGCTGCGGCCCCATGGCCGGTCCCTGAGCGTCGGCGCGGTGCAGCTGCGTTTCGTGCTGCTGCTCCACGGAATCTTTTACGTGGCCAAGGCACTGTCGGTGGTGATCCCCGGCACTTTGATCGACCTCGCCGCCTTCAAGGGCGAAATCATCCAGGTCTCCCTGGTCGAAGGCGCCATGGCAATCATGCTGATTGCCCTGTCCATGACCGGCTCCGAACGCTACCGCCGCGAACAACACATCGCCCGCCTCGCGGCCCGCGACCCACTCACCGCCCTCTACAACCGCCGCGCCCTTGACCTGCGCGCCCCGCGCCTGCTGGCCCAGGTCTCCCCAACCCAACCCGGCGCCCTGCTGCTGATCGACATTGACAACTTCAAAGGCGTCAACGACCTCCACGGGCACACGGCTGGCGACCGCCTGCTGATTGCCCTGAGCGAAATGATCCGTGCCGTCGTGCCCCAAGGCGCATTGGCGGCGCGGCTGGGCGGCGATGAGTTTGTGATCCTGCTGAACCCGGCGTCGACCGAGCAGATCGTCGAACTGGGCAGCAGCCTGCGCGGGCAGTTCCAACAACTGGCCGCGCAGAGCTTCAGCACCCCGCAGCCCGTGACCCTGAGCATCGGCGCCAACCTGTTCGATCAGCCGCCGGAAAGCCTGGCGGCGTTGATCGAGCAAGGTGATTCGACGTTGTATGAGTCCAAGCGGGGTGGGCGGGACAGTATTCGGTTGGTGGATCGGACCGGCGTCAGTACCTAGCGCTAGAGATCGTAACTAACCCCAACACTCCGCCCCGTCCTCACCGACTCCAACGCACACTCCGCCAAATGCAACGCATACAACCCATCCCGCACGCTGGTGGGCAGTTCGCGACCGTCGTTGAGCGCGTCGATGAACTGGGTCAGCTCATTGCGATAGGCATCCGCATACCGCTCCAGGAAAAAGTGCTGCAACGGTTCCAGCGCTTCAGTGTGCTCCGCCCCCCAGTGGCGCAAGGTGCTGGGTCGGTGGTTGTCGGTGAGCAGGACGCCGGTGGCGCCGGAGACTTCGACGCGTTGGTCGTAGCCGTACACCGCCTGACGGCAGCAGTTGATGTGGCATTGCTTGCCGGAGGCCGTGCGCAGCAGGACCATGACGCTGTCGTAGTCGTCGATCTGTTCCAGGGTGGGGTCGACCAGGCGGCTGGCGATGGCGCTGACTTCCACGGGTTCTTCGCCGAGCAGGTGGCGGGCGGTGTCGAAGTCGTGGATGGTCATGTCGCGCAGGATGCCGCCGGAGTGCGCCAGGTAGTCACGCGGGGCCAGGCCGGGGTCGCGGCTGGTGATGATGACTTGGCGCACGGCGCCGATCTGGCCGGCGTCGAGGGCTTGGCGCAGGCGCAGCATGTCGGGGTCGAAGCGACGGTTGAAGCCAAGCATGACATTGCCACCCTGGCGCTCCACGGCCTGGGCGGCACTGCGGGCCTTGGCGATGTCGAGGTCGATGGGTTTTTCGCAGAGTACCGCTTTGCCTTCGGCCACCGCCGCCAGCATCAGGTCGATATGGGTGTCGGTCGGGGTGCCGATCACGACGGCGTCGATGTCTTTGCGGGTGAGCACGGCGGCGCAGTCGTAGGCCGCTTCGCAACCCAGTTGCGTGCTGAGCGCATCGACCCCTTCGCGCCAGGGGTCGGCCACCAGCACCAGCGTGGCGTTGGGGTGGGCGGCGACGTTGGCGGCGTGGATCCTGGCGATGCGCCCGGCACCTAGAACAGCGATACGTAACATGGTTGAACTCCTGATGTTGTTTTTAAAGGGAGTACTCAGTCCGGCAGGTTGAACGGTGTGACGATCTGCACCTGTGACGGCGCAATCGGCCCGGCCTTCCATAGCCGATGGTGTTGCAGGATGTGCAGGAACACATGGCGCGCATCGATCTGCAGGTTGTGGTCGATGATCGCGGCAACTTTTTCTTCGCGCAGCAACTGGCGGTTTTCTTCGTCGAGGTCGTGGCCGATAAACACCTCCAGCGGGCGCTCCAGGGCGGCGAAGGCATCGACGATTGCGCGGTTGCCGCCGCCGACGCTGTACACCGCCTTGAGTTCTGGATGTTGTTTTAGCGCCTGGCTCACGCGGTCGAACGTGCGGTCGTAAACGCCGTAGCCGCCGCTGATGTCCAGCACCCGCAAATGCGCCGCCCGGCCACGCAACC
Source organism: Pseudomonas arvensis (assembly GCF_056688935.1). Lineage (NCBI taxonomy): Bacteria > Pseudomonadati > Pseudomonadota > Gammaproteobacteria > Pseudomonadales > Pseudomonadaceae > Pseudomonas > Pseudomonas arvensis. Next base: position 3,243,927 of record NZ_CP162038.1, read on the forward strand.
AGGCGCGAAAGCCCATCTCGCGCTCTTCTTCGCCACGGAACAGTTCGCTGCCGATCACCACGGCCACGTCCTGGGGCTGCGCCGGCAGCCAGCGGGACATCAGGTAGGCGGCCGTCTGGCCGGCGGTGCGGTTGTCCATGCCCACGTAGCCGATGCGCTCGCTTTGCGGCAGGTCCGTCACCAAGGTCACCACGGGAATGCCCGCCGCGATCAGTTGCTTGACCGCCTGGTTCACCGCTGGCTCATCGGCGGCCTTGAGCACCACGCCCTGGCTGCCGGTGTCGAGGCAACGCAGCAACTGGTCGTGCATGGCCTGAGGCTCGATTTCTTCGAACAGGTGAAAGCGCGGTGCAATACGAAACGGCGCCAGGCTGCCCAGTTGCGCGACGATCGCCGCCTGCACCGCCGCGCTGAAGCGCTGGGGCGTGTGCATGATTACGTCGACATGGAAGGTGCGCCCCACCGCCAGGCCGTTTTTTTCCTGGGACTCCAACTCATCCAGCGCCTGCTCGATGCGCCGCGAGGTCTGCGCATGCACGCTGCCGCGCTGGTGCAGCACGCGGTCGACCGTGGCTTTGCTCACACCGGCCTGCGTCGCGAGTTGCTTGATGGAGAAATGTTTTGCACGTTCGAGCATGGGTTTCGCCTGAGGTGTTTTTGAGGTCTTATTTGGGCGTTACTGAGGTTTTGCAATGCTAGTCTCCGTTTTGCCCGCCGTCGAGCCGGGCGATGAAAACAACAACAAATCCAGGAGAACTTCATGCCCAACACCGATCTCGCCACCTCGTTCAGCGGCCAGTACTTTGTCGTCACCGGCAGCACCCAAGGCCTGGGCGCGGCGGTGGCCCACACCCTGGCACGACGCGGCGCCGCCGGGCTGATCATCTGTGGCCGTCGTCGTGCCCAGGGTGAAGAGCAAGTGCGGCAACTGGCGCAACTGGATTGCCAGGCAATTTTTGTCGAGGCGGACCTGGAGAAAGTCGAGGATTGCCGGGCGATCATCGACGCGGCACGCACTCACTTCGGCACCTTGCATGGGCTGGTGAACTGCGCGGGGATGTCGGACCGCGGCACCATCCTCGACACCTCGCCGGAGCTGTTCGAGCGGCTGTTTGCGGTGAATGTGCGGGCACCGTTTTTCCTGATGCAGGAAGCGCTCAAACTGATGATCAGCAATGGCGTGGAAGGCGCCGTGGTGAATATCCAGAGCGTCACCGGGCATGGCGGGCAGTCGTTTTTGAGTGCCTACGCGGCGTCCAAGGGGGCCCTGGCGATCCTCACCAAGAACGTGGCGTTCAGCGCCCTGCGCAACCGCATCCGGGTGAACGGTTTGAATATCGGCTGGATGGATACGCCCCACGAGGATGATATCCAGCGCCAGTACCACGGTGCCCAGGACGGTTGGCTGGCCAAGGCCGAAAGTGCGCAACCGTTCGGACGCTTGCTCAAGCCCGGGGAAGTGGCGCAGAGCGTGGCGTTTTTACTGTCCCGCGAGTCCGGCATGATGACCGGTTCGGTGATCGATCTGGAGCAAGGCGTGGTCGGTTGTACCGACGGCTGCAGCCCGCAACCGCATCAGGCCCTGAGCCTGTCGGGAGGTGTGTGATGTCGGCATTCGTCAGCGCCGAAGCGGTGCGCCTGGAAGACTTCCAGCGGCTGTGCTCGCAACAGGCCCATGCCAAGGATTATCCGCTGTGCGCCGAGGTAGTCGGCAATGTGCCGATCTATCGGGCCCACACCCTGCGCAACAGCGACCGCCGCGCGGTAATGGATGAACTGCACCGCCTGTTCCGCGATGGACCGGGGGTGATGGTGGTGCGCCAGGCCTATGAGGACCTGGACGTGGTGGACCGCCATAGCCAGTTGTTCGAGGCGATCTTCGCCACTGAGGCGGCGCAAGGCGTGGCCGCCGATCATTTTGCCAAGGCCGGTAGCAACGGGCGTATCTGGAACTCGCTGCAAAAAGCGGCGTTAGCGTCGCCGCAATCTTTTGTCGAGTATTACGCCAACCCGCTGCTGGGGCTGATTGCCGAAGCGTGGCTGGGGCCGAGTTACCAAGTCACGGCCCAAGTGAATGTGGTGCATCCCGGCGGGCAGGCGCAACAGCCGCACCGGGATTACCACCTGGGCTTCCAGACCAACGACGTGGTGGAGCGCTTTCCTCTGCCGCTGCACGTGCTGTCGCAATACCTGACGTTGCAAGGCGCGGTGGCCCACACCGACATGCCGCTGGAAAGCGGACCAACCCAGTTGCTGCCGTTTTCCCAGCAGTACGCCTTGGGCTATTTGGCGTGGCGTCGCGCAGATTTTATCGACTACTTCCAGCAGCACGCCGTGCAACTGCCCCTGAACAAGGGCGACCTGCTGTTCTTCAACCCGGCGCTGTTCCATGCCGCCGGCACCAACCGCACGACGGACCGCCATCGCATGGCCAACCTGCTGCAAATCTCCTCGGCATTCGGCAAACCGATGGAAGCCCTCGACCGCGACCGCATGATGCTGGCGGTCTATCCGGCATTGCTGGCCAACCCAACGTTGGATGCCCAGGCCGTGATTGCCTGCACGGCCGATGGCTATTCCTTCCCTACCAACCTCGACACCGACCCACCGTTGCAGGGCCTGGCCCCGCAAACCGGGCAACAGTTGATGCAACAAGCGCTCAACGAACGCTGGCCCTATTCGGACTTCGCCGCAGCCGTGGCGCAGATGCGGGCCAAGCGTCAGGCATGAATCGCTTTAACAACAACAAAAACAGCGGAGCACCATCATGAAGAAGCAACTCCTTGCCGCACTGTTTACCCTGGCTGTCAGCCCTTGGGCCCTGGCCGATATACGGATCGGCGTGAGCATCGCCCAGGTCGACGATGTGTTCCTCGCGCAAATGCGTGACTACATGGCGGCCCACGCCAAGGAACTGCCCGGTGTAACCCTTCAGTTCGAAGACGCCCAGGGCGATGTGGTGCGCCAGCTCAACCAGGTGCAGAACTTCACCGCACAAGGCATGGACGCGATCATCGTCAACGCGGTGGACACCGCCGCCACCCAGAAAATGACGGTGAATGCCCAGCAGGCGAAGATCCCGCTGGTGTACGTCAACCGTCGTCCGGAGTTCAAGGATGTTCCGCCGGGCGTGGGGTACGTAGGCTCGGATGAGATCAAGGCCGGCGAAATCCAGATGCGTTATCTGGCGCAGAAAATGGGCGGCAAGGGCAACCTGGCGATCATGCTGGGGCTGCTGTCGAACAACGCCACGCACAACCGGACGCTGGGCGTGAAGAACGTGCTCAAGGACTACCCCGATATCAAGATCGTCGAGGAGCAGAGCGCCGAATGGCAGCGCAGCAAGGCGATTGACCTGATGAACAACTGGATTGTCTCGGGCCGCAAAATCGATGCGGTGGCGGCGAATGCCGATGAAATGGCGATAGGCGCGGCCATGGCGATCAGCCAGGCGGGCATGCAACCGGGCAAGGACATATTGGTCGCCGGCAGCGATGGCGGCGCGGCCGGGCTGGATGCGGTCAAAAAAGGCCAGTTGCTGGTGACGGCGTATCAGGACAACAAGGGGCAAGCGGTGGGTTCGATTGACCTGGCGGTGAAGATGGTGAAAAAACAGCCCTACGAGGCTGAGCTGACCATTCCTTACCAGCAGATCACCAAGGACAACTACCAGGCGTTCCTCAACCCTTGATAGATTTGGGTCAGTAAGGGGCTTTTGTGGTGAGCGGGCTTGCCGCGCGAGGCAAGCTCGCTCACCACAGAAGTCAGAGAAACGCCGCAGAGTGTTCATACCAGCCTGGAATTTTTTGGACGGTCATTGCTCCCTCCTCCCCCGCAGCACGATGTAAAGCAACGGGCCCACCGACACAAACACCGCCGTCAGCAAAAAATACGGCACCACCGACAACACCGAGCGCCCTCGCCCACGCGCATCCCGATACATCCATACGCACGCCAATATCGCCATCAGGTACAGGTCGATCACCACTTGCGCGGTGTCGGGCCGCGAGAGCAATTGCTGCCCAAAAGCCAATAACGATTGCTCGGCAGTCAACAGAGTGAACAGGGTGTAGAGGGAAAACCCGAGCAAAGCGGCCAGGGCAATCGAGGGTCTTGGCATGATGTCTTCCTTGAAGTGATCGAGCCCCACCTTAGCGATAAGGTTTGGCCCTCGCAATGACCTTGGAGGTCATTGCGAGGGCCATGAAAAATCCTTTTTGTCGACCTTCACCGCGTTCGGCATGCCCCAGGACATCACCCTCACCTCGCTGCGCATCGAGCATCTGATTCCCGCTGACGAGGCGACCTGGCGGGTGATGCGCGCCGCCTTCGCGGACTATTCGGCGCTGGTTTTGTGAAATATCTGTACGTAGACTGCGGCCATACCTCAACTTAAGGCGGCGAAGAAAACGTCATGCAAGTTACCGAAGTCTCCATTGCCCAATTGCGCGCTGCGCTTGAATCCGGCCAGACCACTGCCGTTGAACTGGTCCAGGCTTACCTTGCACGGATCGAGGCCTACGACGGCCCGCAGACCGCTACCGCGTTGAACGCCGTGGTGGTGCGCAACCCCGAAGCGCTTAAAGAAGCCGAGGCGTCCGATGCACGCCGGGCCAGGGGCGAAACGTTGGGGCCACTGGATGGCATTCCCTATACCGCCAAGGACAGCTACCTGGTCAAGGGCCTGACGGCGGCCTCGGGCAGCCCGGCCTTTGCCAAACTCGTCGCTCATCGCGATGCGTTCACCATCGAACGCCTGCGCGCCGGTGGCGCTATCTGCCTGGGCAAGACCAATATGCCGCCGATGGCCAATGGCGGCATGCAGCGTGGCGTGTATGGCCGTGCCGAAAGCCCGTATAACGCTGAGTACCTCACCGCGCCGTTCGCCTCCGGTTCGTCCAACGGCGCGGGCACTGCCACCGCCGCCAGTTTCGCGGCATTCGGCCTGGCGGAAGAAACCTGGTCCAGCGGGCGTGGCCCGGCGTCCAACAATGGCCTGTGCGCCTACACCCCGTCCCGTGGGGTGATTTCGGTGCGCGGCAACTGGCCGCTGACGCCAACCATGGATGTGGTGGTGCCCTATGCGCGCACCATGGCCGACCTGCTGGAAGTGCTCGATGTGGTGGTCGCCGAAGACCCCGACACCCGTGGCGACCTGTGGCGCCTGCAACCCTGGGTGCCGATCCCCCGCGTCGCCGAAGTGCGCCCGGCGTCTTACGCTGAACTGGCCGCGACGGCAGAGTCCCTCGCGGGCAAACGCCTGGGCGTACCGCGTATGTACATTAATGCCGACCCCGACGCCGGCACCAGCGAAAAGCCCGGCATCGGCGGCCCGACCGGGCAACGGATCAACACCCGTGACAGCGTGATCGATCTGTGGAAAGACGCCCGCACGGCGCTGGAAGCAGCGGGTGCCGAAGTGATCGAGGTGGATTTCCCGCTGGTGTCCAACTGCGAAGGCGATCGCCCCGGCGCGCCGACGGTGTTCACCCGTGGGCTGGTGTCCAAGGAATTCCTGCACGACGAGTTGTGGGAACTGTCCGCCTGGGCGTTCGATGACTTCCTGCGCGCCAACGACGACCCAACGCTCAACCGCCTGGCGGATGTGGACGGCCCAAAAATCTTCCCACACGACCCCGGCACCCTGCCCAACCGTGAAGACGACCTCGCCGCCGGCATGGACGAATACGTGCGCATGGCCCAGCGCGGCATCACACCCTGGAATGAAATCAGCACCGTGCCCGACGGCCTGCGCGGCCTGGAGCAAACCCGGCGCATCGACCTGGAAGACTGGATGGACAAGCTCGGCCTCGACGCGGTGCTGTTCCCCACCGTCGCCGACGTCGGCCCGGCCGATGCCGATGTGAATGAAGCCAGCGCGGACATCGCCTGGAGCAATGGCATCTGGGTGGCCAACGGCAACCTCGCCATCCGCCACCTGGGCGTACCTACCGTCACCGTGCCGATGGGCGTGATGGCGGACATCGGCATGCCGGTGGGGCTGACGTTTGCCGGGCGCGCCTATGATGACTCGGCGTTGTTGCACCTTGCGGCCGCGTATGAGGCAACGGGCAGCAAGCGCCTGATTCCGCCGCGTACCCCGCCGCTGGCAGACAACTAACGGCTCACCCCGTGGGAGGGGGCTTGCCCCCGATAGCGGAGTGTCAGTCAAAGCTGCTCCAACTGAACCACTGCCATCGGGGGCAAGCCCCCTCCCACATTTTGATCTTCGGCGTGTCAGTTGCTTGGCTTTGTCTTAAAAGGTCGGCAGCACATTGCCGTGCTTATGGATGCTTGTCAGTGTTCCGGCGCTGCCACTCATCCACCACGTCACCCAGGGTCTTGGGGGTCTCGTTGCGAATCCACGCCATGAAGGGTCGGTCGAATTTGAAGCTCGGCCCGCAGTGCTCACACATGAAGCGGCGCACGTTCTGGGTGTTTTTGTAGTGCGCGGTCACGGGAGTGGCGCGGGTGATGGGGTCGCTGTGCCAGTCAAAATCCATTTTTTCGCTCGGGCAGGTGAGGTGTCGGCGTTAGCATAGCGATGCGCCTGTTTCCGAGGAAGCACCAAAACCAGGCAACTCAAAGAACTCAATGTGTTGGGACATCGTATAAGCGCATTCAATCTTAGATGCCCAATAATTTCAGGATATTTCGAAATTTCACTTTCCCTCGTCACAGGAAATATTGCATGGTTGTACGACGACTACAGCTGTCGTCTACATCCCCAACAACAATAAGGAAACATCCATGCAAAACGTCAAACTACTGATCGGTTTTCTTTGCCTGTTCAGCGGCTACGTGGCCGCATCCCCTGCCGACAAAGACGTCGCCCAAGCGGTCGATCACCTGACCCAAGCCATGCTGCATAAAGACATCAAGCAGCTTCAGGCCCTGACCGCCGAGCAACTCACCTACGGCCACTCCAGCGGCAAGATCCAGAACAAACAGGAGTTCATCGCCGATATCGAGACCGGTCGCAGCGGCTTCAAGACCCTGGAAATGCAAAAACAGACCATCACGCTGCAAGGCGACACGGCGCTGGTGCGCAACCACTTTCACGCCCAGGCGGTGAACAGTGGCGTGGAGGTACCCACCGACATCGAAAACTTCCAAGTCTGGCAGAAACAGAAAGGCCACTGGCTATTGATCGGTCGCCAGGCGTTTAAATTCTGAAGGCAAGCGTAGGCTCACCACGCCACTACGCTGCGCACCTTGTGCAACGCCTCGCGCAGCGCCGGCATGTCCACCGAACCCAATGCCAGACGCAACGCATGGGGCACGTGGGCTGAAACGGCAAACGGCTCGGCGGTGGAGACGGAGACGCCCTCGCGCTGCAAGGTCATGGCGACTTGGTCAGCGCGGGCGTCTTCCGCCAAAGGCAGCCACAGAAAATACGATGACGGGTGGCTGGTGTAGGCCAGCCCCCTCAGCACCTGCGCCGCCAAGACTTGCCGAGCCTGGGCATCCTGGCGCTTTTGTGCTTCCAGTTGGGCGACGGTGCCGTCCTCGATCCAGGCCACAGCGATCGCACTCATCACGCCGGGCACGTTCCAGGTGGTGGCCATGATGGTGCGTTCCAGCGCCTTCATCCACGCAGCGGGCGCGGCGACAAACCCCACCCGCAGCCCGGTGGCGACACTCTTCGACAACCCGCCCACATACACCGTGCGTTCCGGCGCCAGGCTGGCCAAGGGCGGCGGTGCGTCCTCGGCCAGAAACGCGTAGGCCGCATCTTCGATGATCATCAGGTTGTGCTGGCGGGCGATGGCTACCAGTTGCTCGCGCTGCTCAATGCCCATCACCCAGCCCAGCGGATTGTGCAGGGTCGGTATGCTGTACACCGCACGCACCGGGCGCTTGCCACACAGGTTGCGCAGAGCTGCCAGGTCCGGGCCGCTGGCGGTGACGGGAATCGGGACGATTTCAAGGTGCAGGGTCTCTGCCAGCACCTTGAACCCCGAATAGGTCAATGCGTCCACCGCGATCACATCCCCTGGCTTGAGCAACGCCATCATCGCCACCGCCAACCCATGCTGGGCACCACTGACCACCAGCACCTGCTCGGCCGCCACCGTCAGCCCTCGGCTCAGCAAGTGACGGGCAATGGTGGCTCGCTCATGCAGGCGACCGGCGTGGGGTTGATAACGCAGCAGCGCTTCAAGGTCGCCGGACAGCGCCAACTGGCGCAGCGCGGTGCGCAGCAAGTCGGCCTGACCGGGCAGCGAGGGGTAATTGAAATTGAGGTCGAGCATGCCCGTCGCGATGGCCATCTGCCCACTGCCCTGCCCTGGCGGTAACGCGATCTCCCGCACGAAGGTGCCGCGCCCGGTTTCCCCACTGACCAGGCCCATGGCTTCCAGCTCGGTGTACACGCGGCTCGCCGTGACCAGCGCCAGGCCGTGGTCGGCGGCCAATTGGCGATGGGTGGGCAAACGCATGCCGGGGGGCATTTTCCCGCTGCGGATGTCTTCGGCAAACCTGTCGACCAGTGACTTGTAGCGGGCGCGGGGCATTGGCGGTGTATCCATGACAATTTTTTGATTGTCTTAATCTTCGATCCTAGGATGGGCGCCACGCAACTTTTCTTTTTCCGGACAGCCCTCATGGAACGTACGTCTCCCCTCAGCGCCCTGGACAGCAGCACTCAGGGTTGGATCAATGGCTTTATCGGCGTGGTGATTTTCAGCGGTTCACTGCCCGCCACGCGCTTGGCGGTCATGGAATTCGATCCGGTGTTTCTGACGATGATCCGCGCCGCCATCGCCGCCGCATTGGGGCTGCTTCTGTTGTGGCAGCTCAAGGCGAAACGCCCCGCACGCGGTCAATGGGTGCCTCTGGTGATCGTCTCACTGGGCGTGGTGATCGGCTTCCCCCTGCTCACCGCGCTGGCCCTGCAATACGTGACCTCTGCGCACTCAATCGTGTTTATCGGCCTGCTGCCCCTGGCCACGGCGGTATTTGGTGTACTGCGCGGCGGCGAGCGACCGCGGCCGGTGTTCTGGGTGTTTTCGGTCCTGGGGAGTGCGTTGGTGATGGGTTATGCCTTGGCCCAAGGCTTGAGCGCGTCACCAGCGGGCGATGTGCTGATGCTGCTGGCGGTGCTGGTATGCGGATTGGGATACGCCGAAGGCGCGAAGCTGTCGCGCAGCCTGGGCGGTTGGCAGGTGATCTGCTGGGCGCTGGTGGTGTCGCTGCCGGTGGTGCTGCCGCTGAGCCTGATCCTTGCCCCGCCGCGTTTCACCGGCATCAGCCTCCCGGCCTGGCTGAGCCTGGGCTATGTGGCGCTGTTCAGCATGCTGATCGGGTTTGTGTTCTGGTATCGCGGCCTGGCTCAGGGCGGGATCGCGGCCGTCGGCCAGTTGCAGTTGCTGCAACCGTTCTTTGGCCTGGCACTGGCGGCGGGCCTGCTGCATGAGCAGGTGAGCCTGGGCATGGTACTGGTGACAGTGGCGGTCATCGGCTGCGTGGCCGGCGCGAAAAAGGTCGCCCGCTAGCGCTGCGGCGCGACCATTTTGAATTTGATATGGATGTCGTTGGACACCACGCTGTTGCCGGCCCATTCACCTTCGCCGATCTTGAAATTGCCGCGATCAAGGATGAATTCGCCGTCGAACACGCCAATGCCATCCAGCTCCTTGAGCAGCACCTGCACATCAACCGGGCGCGTGATGCCCTTGATAGTCAGGTTGCCGCTGATCTGGAAGCGGTTATCCCCCAGCGCCTTGACCCCGGTGGACTCATACACGCCCACCGGGTAGGTCGCGGTATCAAACCAGGACGCGCGTTGCAGGGTGTCATTGGTATCGCCGCTGCCGGCGTCGATGCTGGCGAGCTGGATCTTGAGCAACGCATGCCCCGCCCCCGGCGCCTGCGTATCGAAGGTCAAGGTGCCTTCGAACTCCTTGAACGTGCCATACATCCGCTGCCCCAGTTGCTCGTAGGTAAAACTGATCTGGCTGGCGGTGTGGTTGACGTCCTTGTACTCAACGGCCTGGGCGCTGGCGATAAAACCAAGGGCTACGGCTAACATTCGACGCTTCATTCAATTCTCCGCAAAAAAAATGGACGTACCCCCACAGACGCATGTTCTGCTGGACAGCGTAGCTGCCCGTGGCCGTGAAGGCTGAACCTGGTCTACATTGATTGCCACCGCCAATCGAGGATTGCACCGATGACTCGTCTCACCGCGAAAGACTTTGCCCCCGAACTGCTGGAACTCTACGACGGCTACGCCCACGGCAAGATCAACCGCCGTGAATTTCTCGACCGTGCGGCGTTGTTCACCTTCGCGGGCATGAGCGCTGGCGCACTGCTCGCCGCCCTGAGCCCCAATTACGCCCTGGCCGAGCAAGTGAAATTCACCGACCCGGACATCGTCGCCGACTACATCACCTACCCCTCGCCCAAGGGCAACGGCACGGTACGCGGCTACCTGGTGCGCCCGGCCAAGGCAGCGGGCAAGTTGCCGGCGGTGGTGGTGGTGCACGAAAACCGTGGCCTGAACCCCTATATCGAAGACGTCGCCCGACGCCTGGCCAAAGCCGGCTTTATTGCCCTGGCCCCGGATGGCCTGACCTCCGTTGGCGGCTACCCCGGCAATGATGAAAAAGGCGTCGCACTGCAACAGACCGTCGATCCGACCAAACTGATGAACGACTTCTTCGCCGCCATCGAATGGCTGATGCACCACGACAGCAGCACCGGCAAAGTCGGCATCACCGGCTTCTGCTACGGCGGCGGAGTGACCAACGCGGCAGCGGTGGCCTACCCCGAACTGGGCGCAGCGGTCTCCTTCTACGGCCGCCAACCTGAAGCCAAGGACGTACCGCGCATCAAGGCGCCGATCATGCTGCACTTCGGCGAACTGGATACACGCATCAACGAAGGCTGGCCGCCGTACGAGAAAGCCTTGAAAGCGGCCGGCACAACCTATGAAGCGTTCATCTACAAGGGTGCCAATCACGGCTTCCACAACGACTCGACGCCGCGTTATGACGAAGCAGCGGCGAACCTGGCGTGGGAAAGAACGCTGGGCTGGTTTCGCAAATACCTCGCATGACCGGCGTTGCGGTGCGCCGGCCATGAGCATCTCCACCTAGTTGCCCCGCCGCCGTAGATACCGTCTTGACGCTCACCGGGCAAGCGCAAGGGAGAAATGTGTGCGGTATCTACGGGGTATCTTGTTCACCCTGGCGCCCTGGGTCAGTGCTCCAAAGCATACCGCCGACAATGGTTCAAATACCCCTGTTCATGACTCCCCACCAACTGCACCACACTGGTCCACAACCATGAGGGCGCATCCAATTCCCTCGACCGGTTCTCCTGCAACGTCGCCATCCACCCCTTGCGGGTCGCTCGGTCCATCTGCCGCGCATGAGCAACGCCAACCACCCGCGCCAGATAACCCGCGGCGTGCATAGCGTCAGTCTCGCTCAACTCATCGAGTTCCAACTTCATGTCCTGTGGCAGCAGTTCCCGAATAAAAAACCCGTGATCCAGAAACCGCGCCGCGACCATGCGTCCGCCCAGGCCCGGTGACAGCTGCCGCGCAGCTTCAACCACCCGGCGGCCATTATCCCTGGGCATCTTCGCCCGTGCGGCTCGGGGCGCAGCCGCGCCGACCGCCTCCTTGATGTCGATCAGGCAATATTCCTGATCATCCTTGTCGCCCACGCCGAGCAAGGCCGCGTAACGCAACAGACCCAGGGAGCTGCAGCCCTTGACCCAGTAAGCACAATCCAGGAGTTCGACCTTGGCGTCCTTGGGCCGACCTTTGAGCGAGGTGACCAATTGGTGGATCTCATCCGACGCACAGACGCCTTCCAGCGCGCTTTTTTCAGCCCGCGACAACGCCCAGAAATGCTTGCCCAGCGGGATGGTCGGCCGGGCGCTTTCGATGCGTTCGCGCGCCAGGTGCTTCCAGGTGCGCGCCACCGCGCTGCGCATGCCGGCCTTGACCTGGGACGGGCGTGGCGGTGCTTCGTCGGGTTTATCTTTGAAGGCCTGTTCGTAGCCCAGCATCATTTCTTCAAGCATGCGTGCGGTGGTCACACCAGGAAGGTCCGAGCCTCGCGCGGCGGTCGCCAGGGACAAGGCCAGGCGCACCAGGTCGTGGGCCGGGTTGCCGATCACAGCCTGGTCCAGGTCGCGGATATGCATATCGATGCGGCCTTCGTTGTCGCCGGTGGGGCCCAGGTTTCCGGCATGGCAATCGCCGCAGATCCAGATCGCGGGCCCGTTGGGTAAACGACGCCCCGGCAAACTGTGCAGCCAGTCGTAGAACTGCACGGTACTGCCGCGTACATAGGCGTGGGCCGAGCGCGCCATCTTCAGGTTTCGCAGTTGGGTAAGGTGAGGCATACGAGCGGAGGGGCGCGGTGTTTTCATGGAATAACTCTGTACAGGTGTAGCGGTAGAGCGGCGCGCATCGGCGAATGTTTCATTATGTTTCTAAAATAGTCGTTACGCTGGCCTTTTCCGCTACAGCCAGGCAAGCGACGTCATCGTTTGCCCAGCGCTGGCGAACTGCCTATATTTGGCTCGCCCGCGCAGGGTCTTTTTTTTCGATCACTTTCATGGAAACCCTCTCATGCCCCTCTCTATGCTCTCCGGCATGCGCACTGTCACGGCGATAGCCGCCCTTCTCGCTGCCAGCAACTGCCTGGCCGCCACTGACCTGCAAGCGGTGGTGGACGCCAGTGTCAAGCCGCTGATGCAGCAACAGGCCATTGCCGGCCTTGTCGTCGGCGTGGTTCAGGACGGCAACGTGCAGTATTTCAACTATGGCGTCGCATCCCGGGAGACGCGGCAGCCCGTCAACGAAAACACCCTGTTCGAAATCGGTTCGGTCAGCAAAACCTTCACCGCCACCCTCGCCGGTTATGCAGCAGCCACCGGCAAACTCAAGCTGTCGGCCCCGGCCAGCGACTACCTGCCTGCACTGGGCGGCGGCAAGTTCGACCACATCAGCGTGCTTAATCTGGGCACCTACACCGCCGGTGGCCTGCCCCTGCAATTTCCGCCGGAGGCCGACAACAACCAGCACATGATCAGCTACTTCCAGCAGTGGAAACCCGACTTCGCCCCTGGCACCCAGCGGTTGTATTCCAACCCGAGCCTGGGCCTGTTCGGTTACCTGGCGGCGCAGAGCCTCAAGCAGCCGTTCGACCAGGCGATGGAAAAGACCCTGCTGCCCAAACTCGGGCTCAAGCACACCTTCGTCAAAGTGCCGACAAGCCAGATGGACCTGTACGCCCAAGGCTACGGCAAGGATGGCAAGCCGGTGCGCGTCGGCCCCGGCGCCATGGACAGCGAGGCGTACGGCATCAAGACCAGCGTCTCGGACCTGCTGCGTTATGTGCAAGCCAACATGCGCCCCGCGAAGCTGGAAACCGCCGTGCAACAGGCAATCGCCATCACTCATACCGGCTACTACACCGTCGACGGCATGACCCAGGGCCTGGGCTGGGAAATGTACCCCTACCCCATCACGCTCGATGCGTTGATTGACGGCAACTCCACACCCATGGCCATGGAACCGCACAAGGTCAACTGGCTAACGCCGGCGCAGGCGCCCCATGCCAACACCCTGGTGAACAAGACCGGCTCGACCAACGGGTTTGGTGCCTATGTGGCCTACGTGCCGAGCAAGGGATTGGGGGTGGTGATCCTGGCGAACAAGAACTACCCGAATGCGGAGCGGGTGAAAGTGGCCCATGCGATCTTGAGTACGCTGGATCACTAAAGCCTGGCACAAAAAGAACGGGGGGCGACGACGTTACTCGGCATACGCCCAGGTCATCCGAAACGACGCCCCACCCCATTGCGAATCCACCACGTGCACCTGCCCGCCGTGCCACTGGGATACTCGCTGCACCAGCGCCAGGCCCAGGCCGAAGCCGCCGGTGCGGCGGTCGCGGCTGGCGTCCAGGCGCATAAACGGCTGGAAGATTTTCGCTCGGCCGTCCTCGGGCACACCGGGGCCGTCGTCGCACACCCGCACCTCATAACCGTTGCCGAATTTGATCAGCGACACGTCCACGCGGTGCTCGGCGTAACGGATGGCGTTGCGCAGCAGGTTGATCACCGCCCGCGCCATGAAGCGCGGTTCGATCTGGATCACATCCACCTCACAGGCACGCAGCGACAACTGGATGCCCGCCGCTTCAGCTTCCAGCGCGACGCTGCCGATCACGCTGTCGAGCCAGCTGTGGGCTTCGATGGGCTCGCGGGTGACCTGGGTCGCACCGCGCTCCAGGCTGGCGTAGGTCAGCAGTTCGGAGACCATTTCTTCCAGTTCGCCCAGGTCGGCGTACATATCGGCGATCAACTCGCCGCGTTGACGCGGATCGGCCTGCTGCTTGAGCTGGTCGAGTTCGAACGACAAGCGCGCAATGGGCGTGCGCAGCTCATGGGACACCGCGTTGGTCAGTTCGCGCTGGTTGGCGATCAGGCTCTCGATGCGCTCGGCCATTTGATTGAAGTGCCCGGCCAGTTCGCGCACGGTGGAACGGCGCGGCAGCAGGATGCGCGAGCCGAGGTCGTTGTCGCCAAAACGTTGCGCGGCCAGGCGGATGTGCTCCAGATCACGCCAGTGCGGGCGCACCCAGAAATACAGCACCACCGCAAGGCACAGGCCCAGCAGGCTGTAGGCCCACAGGTACAGCCATTTAGGCTCTTCGGGGAGTTTGATTTCGAGCAGTTGCGGGCTGCTGTCGATACGGGCAATGAACTCCATGAAGTCACCGCGCACCACCAGGCGCCCGTCTGCCAGCAATTGTTGTTCACGGGGGCTCAGGGCCAACTCATCACGATGAACCAGCTTGAGCAGCAAGCCGTAATGGGGCTGCAGCTCGGCCAGCCGCGCCGGGCGAGCATCGGTCGGCAGCAGGCGCAGTTGTTCCACCAGGCCATACGCCGGGCCGCGCATGGCTTCGCGGTTATAGGTTTCGTTGGCTTCGGGCAGCAGCTCATCGAAGGTGTAGTTGACCAGCCAGATCGCCCCCGCCAAACCGAGCGCCAGGATGATGTACAGGCGCATGTACAAGCGCAGCATCTAGACCTCCCACGCGAACGGATTGAACAGATAACCCTTGCCCCAGATGGTCTTGATGCACACCGGTTCGCGGGGATTGTCGTTGAGCTTGCCGCGCAGTTTGCTGATGTACACGTCGACGCTGCGGTTAAGGCCGTCGAATGCAATGCCGCGCATGCGGTTGAGAATGTCATCGCGAGAAAGGATGGTGCCGGCGTTGCTGGCCAGCAACCACAGCAGTTCGAATTCCATGGTGGTGAGGTCGATCTTGTCGTCACCCAGACTGACCATCCGGCAACTGCGGTCGATGGCCAATCGACCGAATGCCAGCGCCCCGCGCACGGTCGGCTCCGGCAGCTGGCGACGTTGCAGCGCGCGCAGGCGCGCCAGCAGCACCGGCGGCTTGATCGGTTTGATCACGTAGTCATCGGCGCCGGATTCCAGGCCGAGGATATGGTCCAGGTCATCCTCCTTGGCAGTGAGGATGACGATGGGGGTGTCGGAAACGCTACGAATTTCGCGGCACACCTGCAGGCCGCTCTGGCCCGGCAGCATCAGGTCGAGTACGACGATTTTCGGCTTGAACGCCAGGAACGCCGCCAGGGCTTCATCGCCTCGGTGCACCACACGGGGCTCGAAGCCATGCTGTGATAGAAAATGCGCGATCAGCCCCGCCAGCTTTTCGTCGTCCTCAATGAGCAGAACCTTACCCTGACCCAGGTTTTCCATACGTTCTCTGTGTGCGCACGCGGATTGAAGAGCGCGCATTATAGGTGGCAAGCTGGGCAACTGAAGCATTCAGCCGGACGCTGCCACGCAAGCTTCATGTTATTAAGAGTTTTTTACAAATAGCCCGCACT
Source organism: Pseudomonas arvensis (assembly GCF_056688935.1). Lineage (NCBI taxonomy): Bacteria > Pseudomonadati > Pseudomonadota > Gammaproteobacteria > Pseudomonadales > Pseudomonadaceae > Pseudomonas > Pseudomonas arvensis. Next base: position 3,259,824 of record NZ_CP162038.1, read on the forward strand.
CTTTAACGCCATTCACAAGGAGTTGTATGCGCAAGGATTACCTGGCGTTCTTTGTTTCGCTGTTCCTGTCGCGCCTGGCGGACCAGACCCTGCTGTTTATCGTGCCGCTGATCGTATTCCAGACGACCCGAAGCGTGTCGTGGGCAGGCCTGGCATTTTTTATCGAATCGCTGCCTCGCTTCCTGGCCTTCCCGGTGTCCGGCGCCCTGTGCGACAAGTATTCGCCGGTACGCATCCTGCACATCAGCCAGGCCTACCGGGCGTTGGCGTGTGTGCTGGCGGTGGCACTGTACGGGATATTCGACGGTATCTACTGGCTGGTGCTGCTGTCTGCATTGTGCGGCGTGCTGACCACCCAAGGCATCATGGCCCGTGAGGTGCTGATGCCGCATATCTTCAAGCACTACACCTACACCAAGACCTTGTCCTATTCACAAATCGCCGACCAGAGCGGCCTGGTGCTGGGCCCGCTTGTGGCAGCGCTGATGCTCGAAATATGGCCTTGGCATTGGGTGGTGCTGGGTGTCGGCGGGCTGTTTGTACTGGCAGACCTGGCCATGCTGATCTGGCAACGCACTACCACGGTGAGCCTGCAAAGCCATGCACAGCACCGTGACATCTGGTTGCAGCCGCTGCGCATTGCCTTCGGGCATATCCGCAGCCTGGCGGAACTGAAGCGGGTCATTACCCTCGCTGTCGGCGTGAACCTGTTGATTGGCGTGACACTGGCCACATCGGCGGCAATGGTTACGGGCCAATATGCAGCCAGCAAGGATACCTACGCCCTGCTGCAAGCTGCCGGCGCGGTCGCCACCATCGTCATCCTGTTTTACCTGGCACGCTCGTCATTGGCGCTGAAGGTCATGGGCGGGCTGTCGTATTCAACGATTGCCGCAGGGGCGTTGATCATGGCGGTCAGCCCGACCTTGTGGGGCTACACCTTGGGTTTCCTGCTGGTCACCGGTTTCGACAAGATGTTCAACGTGTACCTGCGCAGCACCCGTCAGCGGGTGATTCCGGCGCAGGACTTCGGTAAGACGGTGGGCGTGATCACCTTGCTCAATAACCTGCCGCAACCCTTGGCAGGGCTGATGATTGCCGTACTCGCAGCGCCACTTGGCACGCAAACAGTGATCCTGCTACTGACGGCGATCACCAGCTTGCTCGGCGTGGCCGTGGCGTCAGGCTGGCACGCCACTGTGAAAGCGGAACTCGACGTCAGGTGACTCGATCAATTCCTGCTCGGCCGCCCTGACCCGCTCGATCACCTGGGCAATATCCTTGGCGTCGCCGTACTGATAAGCCAGTTTCAAGTAACCCTGGAAATGCCGCGCCTCGCTTTTCAGCAGGCCGAAGTAGAACTTGCTGAGTTCTTCGTCCAAATGCGGCACCAGCGCTTCGAATCGCTCGCAACTGCGCGCTTCGATAAAAGCGCCGACCACCAGAGTGTCCACCAGCTTAACTGGCTCATGACTGCGCACAACCTTGCGCAAACCCGAGGCATAGCGGCTGGCGTGCAACTGGCGCAGTTCGATCTTGCGCTTTTTCATCAGGCGCATGACCTGCTCGTGGTGCACCAGCTCTTCGCGGGCCAGGCGCGACATCATGTTGATCAGGTCGACATGGCCGTGGTACTTGGCGATCAGGCTCAGGGCGGTGCTCGCAGCTTTGAATTCGCAGTTCTTGTGGTCGATCAGCAGGGTTTCCTGCTCGGCCAATGCGGCCTGGACCCAGGCGTCAGGGGTGCGGCAACCGAGGAATTCGTGGATTTCTGGCAGGTTCATCGGGCTCACGGGCAAAAGGATCACAAAAGGCCGGCGATTATACCGACCACGCCGCAGACCACCAGCCACTGGCCTTGATGTGCATCAACATGACGGCTGCCGGGCAGCAACTATAGTTACCCCACGCCCACTCTTTTGGAGTTCCCCACCATGCAAGCCATCCGCAGCATCCTGGTGGTCATCGAGCCCGAGCATTCGGAGAGCCTGGCCCTCAAGCGCGCCAAGCTGATCGCCGGGGTCACCGGCGCGCACCTGCACCTGCACTTGCTGGTCTGCGACAAGAAACATGAGCATTCGGCGCTGCTGAGTCTGCTCAAGGCGGGCTTGGAGGAGGATGGCTACAGCGTAACCACCGAACAGGCCTGGAATAACAGCCTGCATGAAACCATTATCGACGTGCAGCAGGCCGAGGGCTGCGGCCTGGTGGTCAAGCAACACTTTCCCGACAGCCCGCTGAAAAAGGCGCTGCTGACGCCGGGGGACTGGAAGCTGCTGCGGTACTGCCCGACGCCGGTGCTGCTGGTGAAGACCGCTGCACCGTGGGCCGGCAAGGTGATTCTGGCGGCCATCGATGTGGGAAATAACGATGGTGAGCATCGCTCGTTGCACAACGCGATCATCGACCATGGCTTTGATATCGCCAGCCTGGCCAAGGCGCAACTGCATGTGATCAGCGCCCATCCGTCACCGATGCTGTCGGCAGCCGACCCGACCTTCCAGCTCAAGGAAACCATCGAGGCGCGCTACCGCGAGCAGTGCCGGGCATTTCAGGCCGAGTTCGATGTCGATGACAAACACCTGCATATCGAGGAAGGCCCGGCCGACGTATTGATTCCACATTTTGCCCACACACTGCAGGCGGCCGTGACCATCATCGGCACCGTGGCGCGCACCGGCATTTCCGGTGCACTGATCGGCAATACGGCAGAGGTAGTGCTGGATAAGGTCGAGGGGGATGTACTGGTACTCAAGCCCCAGACGTTGATGGATCATCTGGAAGAACTCGCCACCAAACCCTGAGACGCTGAAGCTCCCACATTTTGATCCGCGTTATCAGTCTGGTAGCGCGTCTCTGAGGAAACCCGGCGCGATGTAGCGCTGGTAATGCGCCTCGGAAAGGATAAAGAATTCACGGTCAATCGCATCGCGCAGGTCCGGCAAGGCCCAATCACGAAACTCCGGCAACAGCACCATGCCGTACGCCTCCAGGTTATTGATGACCCGCGCGCCACGGGCAATCAACTGATAAGCCCAGCAGTACTCGGACTGGTGCGGCACGAAGCGGATCTTGCGCTGTTCCAACTGACCGCGCAGGGTCTTGGGGTCGAAAATCTCCAGTTTGCCGGCCATCACCTGCACCAGCAGTTGCTCAAGACGCAGCCAAACCGCACGTTTTTGCTCTTCGTTGTAGCCATTCCACAGGATCACTTCGTGGTGGAAGCGCTTGCAGCCACGGCACACCAGGTCGCCGTAAACCGTGGAGCACAGGCCGACGCAGGGGGTCTTGATGGTTTGGTTGGGCATGGGCAACAACACACAAATCAGCGAAACAGTGCGCCATGTTAGCCCTTTGTCTAAGGTTGATCACCCAGCAAACTTGCCATGGCAACTTACCTTTAGAAATTTTTTGCCGTAGAATCATCCGGCCTTGTAAGGCGCCAATAATCCGCTGGAAGCTGTTTTCAAAGCGTCACGAGCACAGTCGTTCCTTCAGAACGGTGTTGGCGCGGGTTTGACCCCGGTAGGTCAAAAACCGCGCCAACCCTCATCAGCTCCGTTCTGCAGGCGTAAAACTTTGAAAGCAGCTTCTGTGAGGAATGCCGGCAGCGCTGGCTTTGCGGCCCAAAAAGCCCCCGAGCGCATGCGTGCCGTTCATTTCTGGATGAGCGTCCCGTGGGACCACTGATGAGGGTAATAACTGTGCTTGAAGCCTACCGCAAACATATCGAAGAGCGTGCAGCCCTGGGTATTGTTCCCCAGCCGCTTAACGCCGAACAAACCGCAGGCCTGGTCGAGCTGCTGAAAAATCCTCCGGCTGGCGAAGAAGAATTCCTCGTTGACCTGATCACCAACCGCATTCCACCAGGTGTTGACGAAGCTGCCTACGTCAAGGCCGGTTTCCTGTCTGCCCTGGCCAAGGGCGAAGCCACTTCCCCCCTGATCGACAAGAAACGCGCTGTTGAACTGCTTGGCACCATGCAAGGCGGCTACAACATCGTGACGTTGGTCGAGCTGCTGGACGACGCCACGCTTGCGCCTGTCGCTGCCGCCCAACTCAAGCACACCCTGCTGATGTTCGATGCGTTCCACGACGTGGCCGAAAAAGCCAAGAACGGCAACGAGCACGCCAAAGGCGTGATCCAGTCCTGGGCTGACGGCGAATGGTTCCGCAACCGCCCTACCCTGGCCGACAAGATCAGCCTGCGCGTGTTCAAGGTCACCGGCGAAACCAACACCGACGACCTGTCCCCTGCGCCTGATGCCTGGTCCCGTCCAGATATCCCGCTGCACGCCCTGGCCATGCTGAAAATGGCTCGCGAAGGCATCGTGCCGGACGAGCAAGGCAAGACTGGCCCGATGAAGCAGATCGAAGAGATGCGTGGCCAAGGCTTCCCGATCGCCTACGTCGGTGACGTGGTCGGTACCGGTTCGTCGCGTAAATCGGCGACCAACTCGGTATTGTGGTTCTTCGGCGACGACGTTCCTTACGTGCCGAACAAGCGCGCCGGCGGCTTCTGCTTCGGCAGCAAGATCGCTCCGATCTTCTACAACACCATGGAAGATGCCGGCGCACTGCCGATCGAATTCGACGTTACCAACATGAACATGGGCGACGTGATCGACCTGTACCCCCATGCTGGCAAAGTCTGCAAACACGGCACCGACGAAGTCCTGACCACCTTCGAAATGAAGACCCCGGTATTGTTGGACGAAGTCCGCGCCGGCGGCCGTATCCCGCTGATCATCGGCCGTGGCCTGACCGACAAGGCTCGCGCCGAACTCGGCCTGGGCCCTACCGACCTGTTCAAGCTGCCTGAAGCGCCTGTCGACACCGGCAAGGGTTTCACCCTGGCGCAGAAAATGGTCGGCAAGGCCTGCGGCCTGCCGGAAGGCAAAGGCGTTCGTCCAGGTACGTACTGCGAACCGAAGATGACCACCGTGGGTTCCCAGGACACCACCGGTCCGATGACCCGTGACGAACTGAAAGACCTGGCGTGCCTGGGCTTCTCGACCGACCTGGTGATGCAGTCCTTCTGCCACACCGCGGCCTATCCAAAGCCGATCGACGTGACCACCCACCACACCCTGCCTGACTTCATCATGACCCGTGGCGGTGTATCGCTGCGCCCAGGCGACGGCATCATCCACAGCTGGCTGAACCGCATGCTGCTGCCGGATACCGTCGGTACCGGTGGTGACTCCCACACCCGTTTCCCGATGGGCATCTCGTTCCCGGCCGGTTCCGGTCTGGTCGCCTTCGCCGCAGCCACTGGCGTAATGCCACTGGACATGCCGGAATCGATCCTGGTGCGCTTCAAAGGCAAAATGAAACCTGGCATCACCCTGCGTGACCTGGTTCATGCCATTCCTTACTACGCGATCCAGTCCGGTCTGCTGACCGTCGAGAAGAAAGGCAAGAAAAACGCCTTCTCGGGCCGCATCCTGGAAATCGAAGGCCTGAACGACCTGACGCTGGAACAGGCTTTCGAGCTGTCCGACGCCTCGGCCGAACGTTCGGCTGCCGGTTGCACCATCAAGCTGTCGAAAGAGTCCGTCACCGAGTACCTGAACTCCAACATCACCCTGCTGCGCTGGATGATCGGCGAAGGCTACGGTGATCCACGTACCCTGGAACGTCGTGCCCAAGCGATGGAAGCCTGGGTTGCCAACCCAGAGCTGATGGAAGCCGATGCCGACGCGGAATACGCCGAAATCATCGAGATCGACCTGGCCGAAATCAACGAGCCGATCCTCTGCGCACCGAACGACCCGGACGACGCCCGTCTGTTGTCCAGCGTTGCCGGCGAGAAGATCGACGAAGTGTTCATCGGTTCATGCATGACCAACATCGGTCACTTCCGCGCTGCCGGCAAGTTGCTGGAACAGGTCAAGGGGCAGCTGCCAACCCGTCTGTGGCTGTCGCCGCCGACCAAGATGGACGCTCACCAACTGACCGAAGAAGGCTACTACGGTATCTACGGCAAGGCCGGTGCGCGCATGGAAATGCCGGGCTGCTCGCTGTGCATGGGTAACCAGGCACGTGTAGAACCGAACTCGACCGTTGTGTCGACCTCGACCCGTAACTTCCCGAACCGTCTGGGTGATGGCGCGAACGTCTACCTGGCCTCGGCTGAGCTGGCGGCAGTGGCCTCTACCCTGGGTCGCCTGCCGACCGTCGAAGAGTACATGGGCTACGCGGCGAAACTGGACACCATGGCCAGTGACGTCTACCGCTACCTGAACTTCGACCAGATCGCTGAGTTCCGCAAGATCGCAGCAAGCGCCAACATACCGGTGATTCAAGCCTAAGGTGTTGATGTGAAAAAACGCCGCGTATCGCAAGGTACGCGGCGTTTTTTTATGCCTGGAATACGATCTTCATAACACTGAAAGGCAAATGTGGGAGGGGGCTTGCCCCCGATGGCAGTGGGTCAGCCAACTCATGGGGGGCTGATACACCGCTATCGGGGGCAAGCCCCCTCCCACATTTAGACCTGTGCTGCCCTTGAAAGCAGCGTCAGACCTCAAGCAATAAACGAATACACCAACGCCGTAATCGCCACCAGGCCAACCGCCGTCACGAATACGTTGGACGCCTGCCCACGGTACTTGGCCATGGCCGGCACCTTGCGGATTGCGTACATCGGCATCAGGAACAGGATCGACGCAATGATCGGCCCGCCGAGGGTCTCGATCATGCCGAGGATGCTTGGGTTCAGCGTGGCAACGATCCAGCACACCACCAGCATAAAGGCAGCAGTCATGCGGTCCAGAGTCTTGGCCGCCGGACGACGACCACTCTTGAGCACCAAGCCCTTGAGGCCTTCACTGGCACCGATGTAGTGGCCCAGGAACGACTTGGCAATCGCCACGAATGCGATCAATGGCGCGGCAAACGCGATGGTCGGGTTGTTGAAGTGGTTGGCCAGGTACGACAGGATCGACAGGTTCTGCGCCTTCGCCTCAGCCAGTTGCGCCGGCGACAGGGTCAGCACGCAGCTGAAGACGAAGAACAGCACCATTACCACCATCAACAGGTGCGCGCGGGACAGGATCTGCGAGCTGCGCTCATCGGCGTGGGCGCCGTACTGGCGTTTCTGGTCAACCGCGAAGGCCGAGATGATCGGCGAATGGTTGAAGGAGAACACCATCACCGGAATCGCCAGCCACAGGGTATTGAGCAGCGCAGACGGCGCCGGGACCACACTGGCGGTGCTGAGGATGCCGCCGTTCCAGTGTGGGATCAGGTACACCGCGAGGAACAGCAAGGCGACGATAAACGGGTACACCATCAGGCTCATGGCCTTGACGATCACCTGCTCACCGCAACGCACCACGGCCAGCAGGCCAAGGATCAACACAAACGACAGGATCGCCCGTGGCGGCGGCAGGATGTGCAGTTGGTGTTCCATGAAGCTGCTGACCGTGTTGGTCAGCGCCACGCTGTAGATCAACAGGATCGGAAAGATGGCGAAAAAGTACAGCAAGGTGATCAGTGCACCCGCCTTGATACCGAAATGTTCTTCCACCACGTCAGTGATGTCCGAACCTTCACGCCCGGAGAGTACGAAACGGGTCAGGCCACGGTGGGCAAAGAACGTCATCGGAAACGCCAGCACCGCCAGGATCAGCAGCGGCCAGAAGCCACCCAGGCCGGCGTTGATGGGCAGAAACAAAGTACCGGCGCCGATGGCCGTGCCGAACAGACCGAGCATCCAGGTGGTGTCCTGGCGGCTCCAGCTTGTGAGGGTTGCAGGTGTCGTTGCATAGCGTTCGTCGACGCTATTGGCCTGATCATTCATCCGGTCGGATCTCCGCATTTACACGGCCGGGACGAGTCAGAAAAACCTGACAGGCAGCGCCCCGACCATAGAAGGGGCCGGATTGTCCGGGATTCTTGTGAATAAGCAAAGACTTAGCTGAGGAATGGTAGTCCCGTGCCGCTGCGGCAGTCCTTGCATCAACCCCCTATAAAATGTCGCATACTCTCTCTTCCATACCGCCTCCCCAAGGAAGAGCCGTCCGATGACCACCACTGTCCTGGTCCTGGTTGAAACCATCAACGACTACCTGCCCATTATCGAGAGCAACGACTTTCATGTGATCCTGGCGCCGACGCCCGCCGAGCGCGCCCAGGCCATCAAGGTTCACGGCGGCCAGATCCAGGCCGTGCTGACCCGTGGCCCGCTGGGTTTGTACGCCGAGGAAATCGCTGCCCTGCCGTTGCTGGAAATTATCTGCGTGATCGGCGCCGGCTATGAACATGTGGACCTGCAGGCGGCCAGCAACCGCGGGATCGTGGTCACCAACGGCGCCGGGGTGAACGCCCCGTCGGTGGCGGACCACGCCATGGCGCTGTTGCTGTCCCTGGTGCGCGGCATCCCGCAGACCGATGCCGCCGTGCGACGTGGGGAATGGCCCAAAGTGATGCGCCCTTCCCTCGGCGGCAAGCAGTTGGGCATTCTCGGGCTGGGCGCCGTGGGCCTGGAGATCGCCAGGCGCGCCGCCCTCGGATTTGGCATGGAGGTGAGCTATCACAACCGCCAGCCCCGTGACGATGTGGACTACACCTACTGCGCCACGGCCGTGGAACTGGCGCGCACCTCGGACTTCCTGATCCTGGCCACGCCTGGAGGCCCGAGCACCCGTCACCTGATCGATCGTCTCGCCCTGGATGCTTTGGGGCCCAATGGCTACCTGGTGAATATCGGCCGTGGCAGCGTGATCGTCACCGCCGACCTGATCACTGCCCTTGAACAACGTCGCATTGGTGGTGCCGCGCTGGATGTGTTCGACGACGAACCCAATGTCCCCGACGCTCTCAAGCACCTGAGCAATGCCGTGCTCACCTCCCATGTGGCGGGCCTGTCGCCGGAAGCCGCCCACGACACCGTGCAACGGGTGGCCGACAATCTGGTGGAGTACTTCGCCGGCCGAGCGGTGCTCACCCCCGTAGCCTTGCCCGCGCCCGTAAAATGACCGATCAGGCACGCTGATCGCCCGCCAACACGCTAACCTATTAAGCCGCCCCGACCTTGTCGCTGGGCGGTTGTGCGCATTAGATTAGGAAATAGTCCAAGGCCTTTAGAATAAGCAGAAGGGATAAGCATGGCGCTGAATGACCAATCGACCCAGATTCGCCCAGGCGAAGAACTTGATGCCAGCCTGATCGATCCCTACCTCAAGGCCCATATCCCTGGCCTGAGCGGCACGCCCGCGATCAGCCAATTTCCCGGCGGCGCGTCAAACCTGACTTACCTGCTGGAATACCCCGACCAGGAGTTCGTCCTGCGCCGCCCGCCGTTTGGTCACAAGGCCAAGTCCGCCCACGACATGGGCCGCGAATACCGCATTCTCAACCAGCTCAAAGACGGCTTCCCTTATTGCCCCAAGGCCTACGTGCATTGCACCGATGAATCGGTGATCGGCGCCGAGTTCTACGTGATGGAGCGCGTCAACGGCATCATCCTGCGCTCCGACCTGCCACCCGAACTGGGCCTGGACGCGACCAGGACCGAAGCCCTGTGCAAGAGCTTCATCGACAAGTTCGTCGAGCTGCATCAGGTGGACTACAACGCCTGCGGCCTGGCCGACCTGGGCAAACCTGAAGGTTATGTGGCGCGCCAGATCCGTGGCTGGAGCGACCGCTACGAAAAAGCCCTGACCCCCGACGCGCCAAAATGGGAGGCGGTACGCGCCTGGCTCAATGACAAGATGCCAGCCGACCACGCCACATCCAGCATCGTGCACAACGACTACCGCTTCGATAATGTGATCCTGGACCCGCACAACCCGATGCAGATCATCGGCGTGCTGGACTGGGAACTGACCACCCTCGGCGATCCGTTGATGGACCTGGGCAACACCCTCGCCTATTGGATCGAAGCGGCGGACCCGGCCCCGGTGCAACTGATGCGCCGCCAGCCGAGCAATGCGCCCGGCATGCTGACCCGCCGTGAGTTCGTGGATTACTACGCCGAACGCTCAGGCATCCAGATCGACAATTTCGACTTCTACTACACCTACGGCCTGTTCCGCCTGGCCGGCATCGTGCAGCAGATCTACTACCGCTACTTCCATGGCCAGACCCAGGACAAACGCTTTGCGCAGTTCATTCACATGAACAAGCTGCTGGAGCAGATGAGCCTGAGCGTCATCGCTAAATCAGCCCTCTGATCGCACAAAAAACAAGGAACCCCCATGTCCAAGACTCATCTGTTCGACCTCGACGGCAAGATCGCGTTTGTCTCCGGCGCCAGCCGTGGCATCGGTGAGGCCATCGCCAGGTTGCTGGCCCAGCAAGGTGCGCATGTAATCGTCTCCAGCCGCAAGCTTGAAGGCTGCCAGCACGTGGCCGACGCGATCATCGCAGACGGCGGCAAGGCCACGGCGGTTGCCTGCCACATCGGTGAAATGGAGCAGATCACCCAGGTGTTCGCCGGCATTCGCGAGCAGTTCGGCCGCCTGGATATCCTGGTCAACAATGCCGCCACCAACCCGCAGTTCTGCAACGTGCTGGACACCGACCTGGGCGCATTCCAGAAGACCGTTGACGTGAACATTCGCGGCTACTTCTTCATGTCGGTGGAAGCCGGCAAGCTGATGCGCGAAAACGGCGGCGGCAGCATCATCAACGTGGCTTCGATCAACGGCATCTCGCCGGGTGTATTCCAGGGCATCTACTCGGTGACCAAGGCCGCCGTGATCAACATGACCAAGGTGTTCGCCAAGGAATGCGCCGAGTTCGGCATCCGCTGCAATGCCCTGCTGCCCGGCCTGACCGACACCAAGTTCGCCTCGGCACTGGTGAAGAACGACGCGATCCTGAAAATGGCCCTGGCGCAGATCCCGCTCAAGCGCGTGGCCGACCCAAGCGAGATGGCCGGTGCAGTGCTGTTTTTGGCCAGTGATGCGTCCAGCTATACCACCGGCGTGTCGCTGAATGTGGATGGTGGTTTCCTGTCCTGACGCCAGCAAACAAGGGAGCGAACGTGCTCGCTCCCGATACCAGCCGATACGCTTAGAAATCGACGGGGCTCATGTCTATTTTGAAAATGCACAGCTTGCCTTCGGGAGTAGTGACGCCTAGTAACTTGAATAATTGCCCATTACTCATGGCCTCGAAAACACGTTGTGCTGCAGGCAAATTGGGATCGGATGACTTCAATACGTTGTGCACCCACGTGTTGGTCATTTGCCGTGAGCGTACTGTCGATCCGAGACTGACGCTGCCAAGCTTGCCGGCAGAGTTAGAGCTGACATGCTTGGCTTCCAGAAGATAGATACTTCCAGTCGGCCCTTCAAACACGCAATCGAAGCCATTCTGCCCTTCGCCGTAGGTTCCGCCGCGCAGCAACGTATACCCATCCTCGGTCAATCGGGCCGCATACATCTCTTCATTCAATTTACCCTTGCCCTTGTCGTCGCGGGCATCACGTACTGCTTTCCACTTTTCCAGCAGCGCATTTTCGGACGGCGATCGCTCTCTCTCAGGATAGTACAGTTGCATTTGCCCGACGATGCGCTGCATGTTGAAGTTACCGTTATTTGAGCATTTGATTGTTGCCAAACCTTGAAGCGCGTCAAATTTCGGCATTCCCGGCGGCAGCGCACTGTGAATTGACGCCAGACAGTCATAAGGGTAACCCTGCCGCCATATATAAGCGTCTATCAACGCGCCTTTTTCCGCTACCGGTGCACGGCGGATGTTCGGTTCACAAAACCCTATTATTTGCCGTAAATAACTGCGTACATAACTGTATGCCCGCTGGTCAATACTGCTATTAACCCAATCGAACGCTCCCGTGCGCCCCGGATACCCGCAGATCGCTCGGGATGACTGAATAAGATTCGGTATTTTATCGATGGCGAGTACCGGCACCCACGAGTCGGGGGCGCCGCCCATTTCAATGAAGATATCTGGTACGCCTTGAGTGCCTGCCCCGACCATTTTAGAGCGCAACTGCGCGCTATCGAACAAGACTTTGCAAAACCCGGAATTCATCGATAAATACTGCACGTTATTGATTGTATAAATACCCTCCCCCCCGATCCATCCAACCTTTTTCAGTACACCTGTCTTACCCACTGCAAACAGATCGGGAACTGCAACAGGAACATTGCCTGACAAGTTCCCATAGTTGACATCCATAAAATACAGTTCGGCCCCGATCATGAAGGGTTTTTTTCCCTGAAATACAGGCACGTTCGTAAGCGGGACATTTACCGGCAATGTATAAAGATCAATATTCCAGACTGGGTCAATACGTGCGACGCTCGATAAACTAATAGTGTTCGCTGCAGCGGCCAGCGAGGCCGATGAAGTACTGTGACTCAATGAGGAAGAGGATGAACTGGCGCTTATGCTTGGGGAAGAAGAGGATGAGTCGATTGAAGTACCGGCACGCCAAGTGTTCGGCGCTTGCACCCAGTGAAGTGCCGGGCCGCGTACCTGGCGCGAACTGAGCGGCCGTTCTCGCCATTCGCCGGTGCTGGGATCGAGCTCGACAACAATCGTTGTTATCTCGTTCAGGTTGGGGCCGGTTTTAAGGTTTAAGTAAGTACGCTCTCCAAACTCCCGCAGCCCGGTGACGGGATCAGGTGCCGGTATGGGGTCGCCAGGGGGAACGAACACAGCGCCTGAAGTGGCGTCGGAGGATGACGGCAAATCAATAATGCGCCGATAAGTCGCGCCAGATACGTCAGGAGAGAGATCGCCTTGAACGGGTATGGCGACAGGCGGTCTGGACCCGGCGGCGAAGTCAAAGACAGGCGAAGAAACCCGGGCCTCGGGAGCGGCACCGCTGGGGCGGTTGGTCGCGCGCCCTGGAGCCGACTGTAACGGGGGGGAAGTAAATTGCTTCATAGAATATCCTTAGACTATGTAATGACCGACTGAAAGAGCCGCATTAAATTAACGTGAGCACGTCAACTCAAATTGAAATAACGAGTTGATCGGCCGAAACAGGCCGCATGCCGTCGACCTTCAACTTCCAGTCATCAGCCGCAACATCATAATAAATACCTCCCAGCGTCCCATCGGCCATGTTGATACCCACTATCGGAATGAGAGGTACAAACACAGTGCTTCTTTGTCGGCTCTGACGTAATAACTTGAGCAGCCCGGCAACCGAGCTGCCAAGCGTGGCGGTCACCTGTGAGAGGTAGGCTTTTTTGATATCCAACCTGATGTCATAACGCGCCCCTTCCCTTGAGTGAATTCTTATATTTTCCAGCGGCACATCCGGATCGTCATACACGGGCACCTGTACCGAGACACTGCCGATTTTCAGGTGGCCGGCACTGACAACAATACTGTCGATATCAACGCTCTCGACCAGCCCGGTACAGTAAACATCCCATGTCGACGCATCAGACGTTTTACGCAAAGCGCCTGGGGTTGACAGTTCGATATTTGCCCAAGACGTTAGATAAACCTCATACACCCCACCTCGTCCTGACAACAGATAACTTGACGTGTGTGGTGCCTCACATAATTCCACCCGTTGTGGTCGGGCAGTCAAGTTTATGTTTTTGGCCCGTCGCGGCCTGAAGAATGGATAATGGCCGTACCTCAACACCAGCGAGCGCATACCATCGTCTACCGTATAACCTGGGCTGGCATGATCGCGAATATAAGACTGTGTGGGCGGCAACAGCCGATATGAAACGCCGTTGCGCATAACTACTATAAACTCAGCGCGCAACTTGAATGCCGATGCCTGCAATGCCCCGCCGACACTTGTCCAGGTGGCGACCCGTTGCGCTGCATAGTCGTTAAAGCTAAGGATTCGACCGTCGTCGAATTTAAATGCGATCTGCGCATTTTCATAATACAAATATTCAAAATTACCGCATCGTCGCGACGACACGTCATAGCTCGTATACACCCCGGCGAGTTCACTACTGTCATAGTCCACATACAGGCAGCAGCGGGAGCGTTCATCAATAACACCCGTCTCAACGGTTGTCATGGCATGACCGCGGACGACAAAGTAATTACAACTGCCTGGCGCCAGAGTCACCGACTGACCAGGCCCCAGAATAACGGGGAATACCGTTGGGCCGGAGGGTACGACGACCTCCATGCTCACCTGCGGCGCCCCTGCCGCCTCCAATTCCTCAAGCAGCAACGGCACGATTCGATAGCCGTCCTGCGTCAGAAAGCTGAACAGTTTATTGACCAGACAACGCTTGCCGTCGCGTGCCACGTAGACGTTCTCGATAGTGACGCTGGGGCCTGGCCATTCGCCGTCCTGCCCCTTGGTGGACGTCACCTTCAGATCATTACCCGCTATCCACCAACGCTGAATACGGTTGAATGCCCAGTTAAGCAGAATGAGGCTCTGCTGCTGGCCATCCTCTTCAATAACGACATCCCTCGCACTCTCAGAGATTTCGTAGTAGTCGGCGCCTGGCCCACCGTTCACCCTGGCAGCCACGCCATTGATCAGTAACTGATCATCCCCTGCTTTAGCATCGGCGTTATCTTGGCGCCCCTTCAACACGATACGATTGGCTTCACCGGTACCGGTAACAACGCTGGAGGCACCCGCCAGGGTCGAAACATTTTCGATGCCCCACAACCGCATAATCTGTTCACCGTTGCGCGCATTGTCGGTGACCAGATGCACAGTCCCCGCATCAAGGTTCACATTGAACCCGACAGCATCCGCCCGCCCTGCCACGCCGGCAAAGTTCAAGGTGTCGATGCCTGCGTTACCGACCAGATTCGAGATGGGCACAGGCGTCTCTACGGCAGCAAAGGTGCCCGGCGGCACGTTGAACATGAATTCATCGTTCTGGCTACCGCCAACCAGGTGCTTTTTGCCCTCGTCATAGTGGAAGTGGTTCGGGCCGTCACGCATGCCCGCCACAAAGTCGTTGCCCCCGCCGAGCAACCAGACCACACCTTTTTCAGGCCCCTTGGTGCCCCAGGTTGCATCGGGCAGTTGATCAATGGCCCCCGCTTTACCCGCGTCGATGTAGTCATCCGCATCCTGAATGACCGGCTCACGAACTTTCGTGTAGGGGCTCTCCCCCGCCTCCTCATCCCATTGATACTTCCAATGCTGCACCGTCTGCAGGCGCACCTCGAACTTGCCATTGACAACGGCCTGCACACTGTCTTTCAGCTCGCCGTCAAGCAATGTCCTGGCCTGGGTCTTCAGGCTTGCTGAATAGACGCTGTGCGTGCGACTGATCTTGTAGCGATCAAGTACGCTTTCATCGAGTTCAATACCTGCAAACGAAAACCAGCCGCTGCGCAGACGCTCGTGGGTGCTCAGCTCGATGTAGTCATCTATCTCGTCCACCACTCGACCCGCCGCGTAGGCGCGCGCGCCGATGATCAGCAGCGCCGAGGCGAGCACACCCACCGGTCCGGCTGCACTGAACCCTGCCAACGCAGCCACCCCAAGCCCAATACTCAGCGTTGCGCTGGCGAGACTCAAACCAGCTTCGACGTACAAGTCCTGAGCTTCCTTGCCTTTTGACTTCAGCGCATTTGAAAGAGCGATGCCCGCCTGGGCAAGATCAAAAGGCACGGTCAATATCGAAGCAATCAACCCAGCACCGCGCCGCAACAACAAACCGGCGCGCGATGCGCCAAAACCGCTGTAGGCCGCATGGGCGGCACCCATCATTTTTTTGCCGATACGCTCCAACGCCAGCTCAAGCCCCACGGACAACCCTTCCGCAGTCAACGCACCCGCCTCAAACAATAGCGTAGCGGTGTCGCCCGTTCTGATCGCTTCGCCTATACCTTGTATTGCACTGTAGAAACCGTAGAGCTGAAGGCCGGAACCCAGGGTTTGAACGCTGCCGCTTCTGACTTTGTCGGCCCAGGCCGGCAGAGAGTCTGCGGCATTCATGTCGTTAAGATTGACGTTTTGTACCGACTTCAAAAGTCGCTCCAACTTGGTGACCTGCGTAGCTGAAGCATGCGTGTCACTCAATAAGGCAGGCGCCACTTGCGAACGCAGTGATGCCAGTTCAAACAACGTCGCAGTGGCCTGGTTACCCGTGTCATCGCAACAGGCCGCCAGATACGTCTCAAGATGTGAAGCAGAAAATGTCACTTGGTCAATCAAGCCCTGATCCGCTTCACTGACCGTAAACCGCCGTTCGGAAAGCGGCGCTCCTGCCACACGCGCGCCCATTTTATCCAGGGCCACCCGGCTGGCCGATATTTCGCCAATACTCATCAGTCCCAGTTTTTTATCCAGATCCGTCAAAGCCTTTTGACGTTGCTGTGAGGCCGATGCAGCCTCTTGTTGCAACTCGTCCATAGAATGGAACTCCAGTCATCGACGATAAAAAATCGCCTGATCAATGCGAAGACCGCTTGCGCACTGGATCAATACTGAAGGGTTGCGTCGCGAACCTGAGGTGCATACATAAAGCGCAAACGCGGGGCTGATCACGCATTCGGGGGTTGCTGGCAACGCGACGGTTTACGCAGAGACCGTTTTGAGTGCACGCCCACCTGCGAGTAATCTTGGCGCAGATTCACGCCTTGGGATGAAACATGGAACTGCACATCGTCATCAAGGGCCGCAAGGACTTGGCGGCCCAGTTATATCAGCAACTGCGCGAAGCCATTGCCGCCGGGCGTCTCGCGGCAGGTGCGCAACTGCCACCCAGCCGCCTGCTGGCCGAGCAGTTGGGCGTCTCGCGCAAGACCGTCTCCGACACCTACGCCACGCTGACCTACGAAGGTCTGCTGGTGGGCAGGATCGGCCGAGGCACCTTCGTCAACGCGTGGGCGCCGCCTGCGGATCGCCTGCAAACCGCCACCGACCTGGCCTGTGCCGCCAACCTGGCGAAATGGCAAGCGCTGCCCTCACCCATGCGCCACCCCACCCGCGACAACACCCTGCGCTACGAGTTTCTCGGCGGCGCCACCAGCCGCAACCAGTTCCCCCAGGATGAATGGCGACGCTGCACCCAGGACGCCCTGCGCCGTATCGCGCAGAACAGCGGTTTTTACAGCCAACCCGAAGGCTTGCCGGCACTGCGCAGTGCGATTGCCGGGCATATCGCGTTTTCCCGGGGCGTCAACTGCCGCGACGATGACATTGTCGTCACCAACGGCGCGCAGCAGGCGCTGGACCTGCTGGCCCGGGTGGTGCTGGAACCGGGCGGCATCGTCGCCATGGAAGATCCCGGTTACAGCCCCGCACGCCAGTTGTTCCAAGCGATGGGCGCCAGCGTCGCCAGTGTGCCGGTGGATGACCAAGGCATTCAGGTGGATCAGATCCCCGATGGCACGCGGCTGATCTACGTCACGCCCTCCCACCAGTTCCCCCTGGGCATGCCCATGAGCCTGCCACGTCGGGAAGCCCTCTTGGCCCGCGCTTTCGCGCTGGGCGCAATCATCATCGAAGACGACTACGACAGCGAGTTCCGCTACGAAGGCCGCCCTACCGACTCCCTGCAAAGCATGGACACCCGTGGCGTGGTCACTTACGTCGGCACCTTCTCCAAAACCCTGCTTCCCGAGCTGCGCCTGGGGTATCTGGTGTTGCCGCCGGCGATTTACGGCGCGGTGGTCAAGGCCAAGCAATTGACCGACCAGCACAGTTCCACATTGCCGCAGTGGGCGCTGGCCAAGTTCATCAGCGAGGGCTATTTGCTCAAGCATATCCGCCGCTGCCACACCGTATACGCCGGGCGCCGCGAGCGCATCCTGCAACGCCTGGCCGGGGACTTGTCGCCGTGGTTCGAAGCCGTACCCACCGTGGCGGGGTTTCATATGGCGGCGCTGTGCAAGGTGCCGGTGAATATTGCGTTGCTGATGACCTTGGCGCGTCAGGTCGACGTGGGTGTGTATCCGCTGGACGTGTTCTTTCACGACGCACCGGTGCGACCTGGGTTGATTATTGGATTCGGGGCCATCGAAACCCTGGACATCGACCCGGCCCTGGACAAAGTACGCGACATTCTCCGGCAGATTGGCTAGGGGGTTTTCCGGTGCATTGGTCATTGGTCGGCAAAGCGCTGCGGCGTAGGGTGGACAGGTCTCGAATCACTTCCACATTTATCAGGGGCGTTTGAACTGGCGTCGAAGGTCTTCAATCTGCTGGCGGCACACGCACCCTTCAAGGTGATCATTGACCATCCCCATCGCCTGCATCAGCGCATACATCGTAGTGGGCCCCACGAACGTCCAGCCGCGTTTCTTCAAGGCCTTGGACAGTCGCACCGAAGCCGATGAGGTCGGATTAGCCGCCCAATAAGCCAGGTCCACCACGGCGGGGCGCTCTTCAGGACCGGGCTCGAACGCCCACAACCACCGCGCCAGCGACCCGGTTTCATCCACCAGCTCACACGCCCGGCGCGCATTGTTGATGGTCAACACGATCTTCGCCCGATTACGCACAATGCCCGGGTCCTGCATCAAGCGTTCGATATCGGCCTCGCCATACTGCGCCACCCGACGAAAATCAAAGCCGTCGAACGCCTGCCGGAAGCTGTCGCGCTTGCGCAAAATGGTGATCCACGCCATTCCCGCCTGAAAGCCTTCCAGGCAAATCTTTTCGTACAGCTGGACATCATCCGCCACCGGCACGCCCCACTCGTGGTCGTGGTAACGCGGGTATTCCGGCGCCGAGGTGCGCCAGCTGCAATGGCTGTGGCCCGCTGCGTCAGTGGTCAATCCTGGAGTATCCATGCCTTACCTCATAAACCGAGCGGCGGATGATAGACGAAATTTTTTCCGGCCCGCCAACCGCTCAAGCACCACCCTCAGCGACCAACTGGTCAGACCGGGACTTGTCAATCACCCAATAATGACTTGTGGTTTCGAAAAAACCCGGCGTAGACTGGCCTCGCACTGGACTTACCGGTATGACCACAACAATTAAGCCCTGGAACCACCAGGGCACCGAATAGAGATCCCTCCCATGCTCAGATGGTGCTCGCGTTCGATTTTCCTGCAAGTCGTGATTGGCCTGATGTTAGGCATCATCTGCGGCCTGGCCCTTCCCGAATTCTCTTCGCAACTCAAACCCCTCGGCGACGGCTTTATCAAGCTGATCAAAATGCTGATTGGCCTGATCGTGTTCTGCGTGGTGGTCAGCGGCATTTCCGGCGCCGGCGACTTGAAGAAAGTCGGCCGCATCGGCCTCAAGTCGGTGATCTACTTTGAAATCCTCACCACCATTGCTCTGGTGATCGGCCTGATCATGGCCTTCAGCACCGGTATCGGCCAAGGCGCCAATATCCACCTGGAACAGCTCTCCTCTGCGGGCCTCAATGAACTGGCCGACAAGGGCCAGCACATCAAAGGCACCAGCCAGTTCCTGATGGACTTGATCCCCAACTCGGTGATCGGCGCATTTGCCGACAACAACGTGCTGCAAGTACTGCTGTTCTCGGTGCTGTTCGGCAGCGCGCTGAACCTGGTGGGCGAAGCGGCCTCGGGCATCACTCGGCTGATCAACGAACTGAGCCACGTGATCTTCCGCATCATGGGCATGATCGTGCGCCTGGCGCCGATCGGCGTGTTCGGCGCAATCGCCTTCACCACCAGCACCTACGGCCTGGATTCGCTGCAACACCTGGGCAGTCTGGTTGGCCTGTTCTACCTGACCTGCTTTGCCTTCGTCGCGCTGATCCTCGGCCTGGTGATGCGCCTGTCGGGCCTGCGCATGCTGCCGCTGCTCAAGTACCTGCGCGAGGAACTGCTGATCGTGATGGGGACCGCGTCCTCGGACGCCGTGCTGCCCCAGGTCATGCGCAAACTCGAACACCTCGGAATCGGCAGCTCCACCGTCGGCCTGGTGATTCCAACGGGTTACTCGTTCAACCTCGACGGTTTCTCGATCTACCTGACCCTTGCCATCGTGTTTATCGCCAACGCCACCGGCACACCGCTGTCGATGACCGATTTACTGACCATCCTGCTGGTGTCGTTGATCACCTCCAAAGGCGCCCACGGGATTCCCGGCTCGGCGCTGGTGATTCTGGCGGCAACGCTGACAGCAATCCCGGCGATTCCGGTGGTGGGCCTGGTGCTGGTACTGGCGGTGGACTGGTTCATGGGCATTGGTCGCGCATTGACTAACCTGATCGGCAACTGCGTCGCCACCGTGGCCATTGCCCGCTGGGAAAAAGACATCGATATCCAACGCGCCAACAAGGTGTTGGACGGCCAGCAAGGGTATGCCTTCCAGGCCAAGAAGCCGGTGTTACCGGCGCATCAAGAGTTCTGATCCGCTTTCAAGCACGACACAAATCAATGTGGGAGAGGGCTTGCCCCCTCCCACATTGGTTCATCACAAGATTTACTGCTGTATTAGCAAAATTAAGGAAGTATCGACGTGATCAGCACCTCAACCGTCGTCAATTCAGTCGTAGAGAAACTGCGCGCCGCCTTGGCGCGGGGCCAGTGGCGTCGTGGCGAAATGCTGCCCGGCCAACGTGAACTGGCTGAACAGATGGGCATCAGCCGCCCCAGCCTGCGCGAGGCGGTGATCGTACTGGAAACCCTCGGCCTCGTGCGCTCGATGCCCGGCAAAGGTGTAGTGGTGCTGGAAACCAGCGTCAGCGAGCCCCAATCCAGCGACGCCGTGGCCGACGCCAGCCTCGAAGACATCCTGCAACTGCGCTACACCCTCGAACCCTTCATCGTCGGTCTCGTCGCCCAATCCATCAGCAGCAAGGAAGTCGGCCAGTTGCGCCTGACGCTGATGGACATGCGCGAAGCCCTCGACGCCGGAGACGCCGAAGCGGGGATGAACGCCTACATCGCCTTCCACGAAGAGCTGTTCGCCCTCACCTCCAACCCGATCTTCCAGAACGTGGTGCAACAGACCAGCAACGCCCTCAAGCAAAGCGCCCAGGTGCTGCGCAATTCGCCGGAACACCTGGCCGAGCGCCTGCAGGAAAACGACGCCGTGGTACGCGCCATCCGCAATAAAAACAGCGCCCTGGCCAGCGCCGAAATGCGCAAGCACATCCTCCAGGAAGGCTTGCGCATGGGTATCCGCTTGAACATCCCGGACGACCATCTGGGCAGCTGACTTTTTGGAGACGACCATGACCGCCCACGCCCTGCACCGCGAGCCCTTCCTCCCTGCCCTGCGCCTGGTTGCCGGTAAAAAGCCCTCGGTGGACGACATCTACCCACGGCTGTTCGACGCGATCCTCGAACAACGCATCGCCCCGGCCAGCCGGTTTACCGAAGAAAGCCTGGGTGAAACCTTTGGCGTAAGCCGCAGTGTGATTCGCCGGGTGTTGGCCAAGCTGTCCCATCAGCAAGTGATCATCCTGCGCCCCAACCAGCGCGCCCAAGTGGCGGCACCGGATGCGCAGCAGACCCGGCAGATCCTCGAAGCACGGCGCATGACCGAAATGACCGTGGTGCAACTGGCCTGTGCCCAGGCGACATCCTCGCAAATACGCCAACTGCGCGAGCTGATCGCCCGTGAACGTGAGTGCATAGAACGCGACCAGCGTGGGCCGGCGATTCGCTTGTCGGGGGAGTTTCACCTGCACTTGGCGGCCATTGCGGCGAATGGGCCACTGGCGCAGTTTTTGAACAGCCTGGTGCCGTTGACGTCGTTGGTCATTGCGCAATTTGAAGCGAAAGCCTGCACGTATTGCGCGTGGCAGGAACATGTGGCGATTGTGGATGCGGTGGAACAGCGGGATTCGGCAACAGCAATGACATTGATGACCCAACACCTCGATCACCTGGAAGCCAAGTTGCTGAAACACCACTGACCTCCAGCCAAATCGAGGTGTAAATGTGGGAGGGGGCTTGCCCCCGATAGCGGTGTATCAGTCAACTTATTCATGACTGACACACCGCTATCGGGGGCAAGCCCCCTCCCACATTGGCCCTCTATTGTTTGATAAATCTGGATCCAACAAAAAAGCCCCTGCATCTCACGATGCAGGGGCTTTTGCATTACCGCGTGATCAAGCCGGTTGCAGCACCGACTGACCGCTCAACGCCAAGTCCAGCAACTCACGGTTGGCCACCGCGTACATGGCGTAGTCCGTGCCGACCGCAGCACGAATTTCCACCATCATGGCGACCCAGCGATCGGCCATGTCCTTGTGCTGCTCAAGCCACAGGGCCACACGGGCTTCCATGTCTTGTGGCGCGTCGGCCATTTGCAGGACAGAAATGGTGATCGCCCGTTGCTGCCAGTCCACGTCGTCGCGGAAGGCTTCGCGGGCCTGGGCCTGCCAATTGTTGGCAACCGGCAGATCACTGATCTGCTGCAGGTACCATGGCAAGTCCAGGGCGCTGCCAACGGCAAAGTAGGCCTTGGCCACTTCAGCGGCGTCATGCCCGGTCACGTCAGCGGCTTCGATGATTGGCAGCAAGGTGTACAGGTGAGTCGTACCTGCAACCATGCGCGCCAACAACTCCGGCACACCCGCTTCGGTGTAAGCCTGATAACGGTTCTGCCATCCTTCGCGGGTCGGGCCTTCCAGCAGTTCGTCGAGCTTGAGGCCCAACGCTGCCAGGTGCGGACCGAAGTGCGCGGTATCACGCCCGGCGTCCTGTTCGTTGCGACGGCTGCGCAGGAACCAACGCGTGGCGCGACGGCCCAGGCGCATCAGCTCGTCCATCAACTGCAATTGCACGTCAGCGCTAACCTGGTGGTCCAGGGCTTCGATCTGACGGAACCAGTGCGGGAGGTGGAAAATGTCACGCACGATCACGTAGGCGCCGGCCACGTTCGCCGGGCTCATGCCGGTCGACTCTTTGAGTCGTTGAACGAAAGTGATGCCCATGTGGTTGACCAGGTCGTTGGCGATCTGGGTGCTGACAATCTCACGCTTGAGACGATGGCGACGCATGGCTTCGCCGAACTTGGCCACCAGGCTCGGAGGGAACGCGGTCTCCATGTCACGGGTCAGGTACTCGTCATCCGGCACCTGGGACTTGAGCAACGCTTCCTTGAGGTCGATCTTGCTGTACGAGATCAGTACCGACAGTTCCGGACGGGTCAGGCCCTTGCCGTTGGCGGCGCGCTCGATGAGCTGCTCCTCGGTCGGCAGGTACTCGATGGCGCGGTCCAGCTTGCCACGGCCTTCCAGGTCGCTCATCAGGCGCTTGTACTCGGCTGCTCGCTCATAAGCCTTGCGGGCGGCCAGGGACAGAGCCTGCGTCTGCTTGTAGTTGTTGCCCAACACCAGGCTGCCGACTTCGTCGGTCATGCTCGCCAGCAACTGATTGCGTTGCTTGTCGGTCATGTCACCGGCCTGCACCACTTCGTTGAGCAGGATCTTGATGTTCACTTCGTGGTCGGAGCAGTCCACGCCACCGGCGTTGTCGATGAAGTCGGTGTTGGAACCGCCGCCATTGAGGCCGAATTCCACACGACCCAGTTGGGTCATGCCGAGGTTACCGCCCTCGCCCACCACCTTGCAGCGCAGTTCGTTGCCGTTGACACGCAGCGCGTCGTTGGCCTTGTCGCCCACATCGGCGTGGCTTTCGGTGCTGGCCTTGACGTACGTACCGATACCACCGTTCCACAACAGGTCCACCGGCGCCTTGAGCAAGGCGTTCAGCAGTTCGGTCGGGGTCAGCTTGTCGGCCGAGATGTCGAAGCGTTCTTTCATCTGTGGCGAGATGGCAATGCTCTTCGCGCTGCGCGAGAAGATGCCGCCGCCTTCGGACATGATGCTGGTGTCGTAGTCGGTCCAGGCCGAACGCGGCAGCTCGAACATGCGCTGACGCTCGACGAAGCTGGTCGCCGGGTTCGGGTTTGGATCGATGAAGATGTGCAGGTGGTTGAAGGCGGCGACCAGTTGCAGCTTGTCGGACATCAACAGGCCGTTACCGAACACGTCACCGGCCATATCGCCGACGCCAACCACAGTGATGCTGTCTTCCTGCACATTGATGCCGCGCTCACGGAAGTGACGCTGCACGCCGACCCACGCGCCCTTGGCAGTGATGCCCATTTTCTTGTGGTCGTAACCGGCGGAACCACCGGAAGCGAACGCATCGCCCAGCCAGAAGCCGTAGTCGATGGCAATGCCGTTGGCGATGTCGGAGAAGGTCGCAGTGCCCTTGTCCGCTGCCACCACCAGATACGGGTCATCGTCGTCATGACGTACCACATTCAACGGCGGCACCAGCGCGCCGTCCTTGAGGTTGTCGGTGATGTCCAACAGGCCCGAAATGAAGATGCGGTAGCAGGCGATGCCCTCGGCCGCGATCTCGTCACGGCTGCCGCCCAGTGGCAGGCGACGCGGCAGGAAGCCGCCTTTGGCGCCCACCGGCACGATCACCGAGTTCTTCACCTGCTGGGCTTTTACCAGGCCGAGCACTTCGGTACGGAAGTCTTCTTCACGGTCGGACCAGCGCAGGCCGCCACGCGCAACGTTGCCAAAGCGCAGGTGCACGCCTTCAACCCGTGGCGAGTAGACGAAGATTTCAAACTTCGGCACCGGCTTGGGCAGCTCAGGGATCGCACGCGGGTCGAACTTGAAGCTGAAGTACGACTTGTTCTGGCCGTTGGCGTCGGTCTGGTAGAAGTTGGTACGCAGGGTGGCCTTGATCAGGTCCAGGTAGCGACGCAGGATGCGGTCTTCGTTGAGCACCTGAACATCGTCCAGGGCGCTGAGGATCGCTTGTTCCAGGCGCAGCTGCTTGTCTTCCAGGTCGTCGGCGGTGAGCTTGCGTGCCAGGTAGAAGCGCGTCTTGAACAACCGGGTCAACTCGCGGGCGATGTCGGTGTGGTTGTTCAGGGTGCTGGCGATGTAACCCAGGTCAAAGCCCAGGCGGATCTGCTTCAAGTAACGGGCATAGGCACGCAGCAGCGCGACGTCGCGCCATGGCAGGCCGGCGGTCAGGACCAGGCGGTTGAACGCATCGTTTTCTGCATCGCCGTGGACGATGTGCACGAACGCGTCCTGCAGGGTGTCGTTGAGCTGCTGGATATCCAGGTTCACGCCTTCGGCGGCGATGAACGCGAAGTCATGGATCCAGAACTCACGGCCATTGGCGTGACGCAGGCGGTACGGGAACTCACCCAGTACGCGCAGGCCGAGGTTTTCCAGGATCGGCAGCACGTCGGACAGCGCCAGCGGGGTGTCGGCGTGGTAGAGCTTGCAATGCAGCTCGCGTTGGCCGGAGACCTGGCCCAGCGGCTGATAGAAGCTCATCACCAGCGGGTTGGCTTCGGTCAGGCTGAGCAGGTGCTGCATGTCGACCACGGCCGAATGCGCCGCGAAACGCTCGCGATAGCCGGCCGGGAAGCCTTTCGGGAAGTCTGCCAGCACGTTGGTGCCGTGGGCTTCGCCGAAGCTTTCCACCACCAGGCTGGAGTAGTCGTCCTGCCAGCTGCGGCAGGCCTGCACCACTTCTTTTTCCAGTTGCAGCGGGTCGATGTCGAGGCGGTTCTTTGGATCTACCCGCAGAATCAGCTGCACGCGCGCCAGCACGGATTCGGAGAAGAAAGTCCAGAACTCGCAATCCGAGGCTTTCAGGCGATCCATCAGCACTTGCTGGATCTTCTGGCGCACTTCGGTGGAATAGATGTCACGCGGCACGTAGGCCAGGCAGTAGCAGAAACGACCGTACGGGTCTTTGCGCAGGAAGACGCGGATCTTATTGCGTTCCTGGATCTGCACGATGGACATCACGGTGCTGAAGAGTTCGTCGACCGGGGTCTGGAACAGGTCGTCACGGGGCAGTACTTCAACGACCTGGGCCAGTTCCTTGCCCAGGTGCGCCTTGGCCTGGAAGCCCGAGCGGCGTTCGATCTCGGCCACTTTGCGACGGATGTACGGGATGACGCGCACGCTTTCGCCATACACCGAAGAGGTGTACAGGCCCATGAAGCGGTGTTCCTTGATCACCTTGCCGTCGGCATCGATCTCGCGGATCGACACGTAGTCCGGGTAAGCCGGTCGGTGTACGCGGCTCGGGTGCGCGGCCTTGGCGAACGACAGCACGGTCGGTTCACGCAGGTAGGACACGGCGTAGTCTTCGATGCGCAGGTCGTCGGCGGTGAGGCCGGCGCGCAGCAGCTTGGTCAGACCGAGGAACGAGCTGGCGTCATATTCGATATGCCCGCCATCCGCCTCGTCACGTACCACGAATTCTTCGTAGCCCAGGAAGGTGAAGTGGTTGCCCACCAGCCATTCCAGGAAGTTCTTGATCTCGGCTTTTTCTTCGCCGTCGATGCTGAACTGGCTGGCGTCGATGCCGGCCAGCAGGTCCTGGACCTTGGCTTTCATCGGTTCGAAATCGGCTACGGCCACCCGCACTTCGCCCAGCACCTGCTCAAGCTCTTTGCTCAACACGCTCAGTTCGGCGGCGTTGGCGCAGCGGTCGATTTCCAGGTACATCAGCGATTCTTGCTCGATGCCTTCGCCCTGGGTGCCTTTTGGCAGTATTTCCAGCAACTCGCCTTTGTTCCCACGGCGCACGCTGAGCACGGTCGTTTGCAGGGTGTGGATGCTGTAGCCGCGACGGTTCAGCTCGGTACGCACCGAGTCCACCAGGAACGGCAGGTCATGGTGCAGCACTTCGACCGCGGTGTGGGTCGACTGCCAGCCATGACGTTCGTAATCGGGGTTATAGACCCGCACTTGCGGTTGGGTGTGATCAAAGCGCTCAAGCAGGCGCCAGGCAGACAGGGTGCAACCGGCCAGGTCGGAAAGGCGACGCTGGGTCAGTTCGTCCAGGGAAATGATGCCGAAGAATTGTTCAGCGAACAGCGCCACTTGTGGCAGTGCCTGTTCACTGATGTGCTGCGCCAGTGCCGCTTGCAGTTGATGCTGGAAGTCGGCCTTGCTGGCTGCGGTGAAGAACGCCATCTGTGGTACTCCGCTTGGGCTTGTTATTGATGGAAGCGTCGCGTGTTATCCCCTTGCGGGGAGACCGTCACCTGGATTCGCAGGTCATTACTCAAACACCATAACGAATTCAGAGTGACAGGTGGGTGAAGCTGGACAAGACAGTCAGGTCACATACAACTTCCATAAGATGCACACCTTGCCGGGTGACGGTACGACGGGCAGGTCAGGCGCCTGGAACATGCGCATCCGTTGCGCAGCTTAACGAGTGTAGGAGGACTGCTCTTGCAATGCTGCGACATATTCGGTCATCAGTAAGCAGGGTTCGGGTTGCGACGAGTGCAACCCCACATTCCCACCCGTTAAAAAACGCAACTTTCAAAGCTGCGAGTGCCGAAAATGACTGGTTTTGCCCGTCAGGTCATAACGCATGTGTGACACAGGATGCAGCAGAAAATTCGCCGCAATGGCACAATCGCCCCTTGCAACGCCCTCTCCCAGACAGGATTCCCCATGCTGCAGCTGAAAACCGACGCCCTGGTGGCCACTCCCTGCGACGACGAAGAAGACAACATGGCCATGCTCTGCTGCCACGGCACGACCGGCGAAATGTTCATGTTGACCCGCTATCCGGATGAAGACGAAGTCGAGCTGACCTGGGATTATGAGCCGTCGACCCTGGACGGGCTGAAGGTCACGTTGGGCGACACGACCCTGTTGGTAGAGCTGGCGGCAGGCGATGCCGATGCGCTGGGCGGCAAGGACCAACTACAGATCACCCACGCCACCGCCGCGTCGGAGATGGCCGAGCTGGAACAAACCCTGCAGAACATCCTCAAGGGCACCGGCACCTACATCCGCGCCTGAAACGGCGCCCTGCAACCTCTTGCGCAGTCACGACCGAGGCCGTTGACCGTTTGTCGACACTGTTATTTTTAACAGTATTCAGCCCTCGGTTTTGCGTCTTAGCTGATCGAAATCACGCTGACTGCCAGGGTGTCACGATGAAATCCATCAGCAAGCTTCTCGCCATCGGCCTTGTGGGCGCGGCATGCACAACGTTGTCGGCGGCGCCGGCCAACGTTGACTATTCACACCTAGTCCTGCTGCTCAAGGACGACGGCTCGACGTTGCGCAACTTCCACGGCACCTACGACCCGTCCAGCACCTTCCAGACCCATGTCCCCAACATCAAGCCGCTGGTGCCGCCCTCCAAGGCGCGCACGCTGGAGGGGTTTCAGGCCCTGCAGCGGCATCGACTGGACCGCTATTACATTATCGAAACCGATCATCTGCCAGCGGACCAGGCCCGCGCCCTGGCGGCGCAGCTCAAGCAGGACCCGGCCATTGAAGAGGTTGACTTCGAGCCACTGGCCGAAGGCATGTACGAGGACAAGGCCGAGCCCGTCGAGGACAGCCCGCGCAACGCGATCCCCGACCACACCAGCCGCCAGAACTACCTGTTTGACCAACACGCCATGACGCCCTACAAGATCGGCGGCGTGAATGCCGTGCAGGCCTGGACGGTACCCGGAGGCAAAGGCGAGAACATTCGGGTGGTGTCGTCGGAAATCGACCATTGGTCCTACAACCATTCAGACTTGCCCAAACCTTTTATGGAAGTCGACGACGGCGCCACTACCGGGTTCCACGACACAGCCAGCGTCGGCACAATTGCCTCCGGGGAAAACGCCTTCGGTACCACCGGCATCGCCCCGAAGGTGCAACTTGGGTACGCGCAGTATGGCGACACCCGACTGCTGCGGGCGGCCGAGCAATTAAGCGCAGGCGATGTCGTGCAAATCGGTGTCCATTCCAATTACACGCCTTTTGCAGCAGTAGGCTGCACCAGCAACTGCTATATGCCCGTTGAGTACAACAGGACAATACGCGACATCATCACGTACATGACCGAGGAAAAAGGCCTGCATGTGGTGATCGCCGCAGCGAACGGCAATATCAACCTGGATCACCCCCACTTCGCCGGCTACTTCGACCGCAACACGTTTGACACCGGCAGCACCTATGCCGGTGCCGTCGAGCCCAAGACCGGCATAAGAGCGTATTTCTCCCAATATGGCAGCCGCGTCGACCTGTTCAGTTGGGGCGGTTCAGTCACCACGACCACCTGGAGCGCGGCCAACCCAACCACTGGCTACACCCATACCTACAGTGGCACTTCATCGGCCAACCCAATCATCGCCGGGGTGGTGGCGTCGCTGCAGGGAGTCGCCCGGGCCAATCGACTGGGGGACATCCCGCCCAAGGAACTGCGCCGGATCCTCGTCGAAACCGGCTACCCGCAAGCCAACGGCAACCACACCGAGATCGGCGTGCAGCCCGACCTGGACGCAGCAATCAAGAAGCTTCTGGCCGAAGGCAGCGGTCAGCCGCCCACCGGCCGCCTGGCCCTGCCCGAAGAAGTGAAATCAGGCGCGGCATTCACCGGGCACGTCTACGCAGAGTCACCCACCAACAAACCGCTGACGTACCGCTGGACTGCCACGGGCTTCACTCCGGCGACCGGTGAGGAGCCGACCATTGCATTGGTGGCGCCGAACTTGCCCGTCGACACCCGCATGTCGATATCAGTGCTGGTGTCCGATGGCACCCGCAGCATCACGCTGGTCGAAAACCTCATGGTCAAAGCCAGCGAAACGCCACCGGTCGGCGACTGCGTCGTCGCGTGGGTCGCCACCAAGGCGTATTCCACTATCAGCGAAAAGGTCTCCTACAGCGGTTACAACTACCAGGTCGCACACTGGTCCCAAGGCGCGCGCCCGGACCTGAACTTTGTTGAATTCGGCGCAGCCAAACCCTGGCTCCGCCTGGGCACCTGCAGTGGAGAGCCCACGTTGTCGCGATGATCACCGCTCCATCGAAGGTTGAAGCCGGCAAGGAATGGCACCTCGGCGTGCCTTTCCCCTGAGCACACGGGGGAGCGGATCAGTCCGCTCCCCCGCGCTTTTGTGTGTTCTACACAAAATTCCTGCAGGTTTTCCTGAAAATACCCCGCACGCCGTTAGTCGCCAGCCCCTGCCATGCATTAAAGTAGGCGCCCCAGGCTGTCGTTTGTTACATGACGTACAGGCCCCTCTCTCCAGGAACCGTCATCGATGGAACATCGTGAAGCGCTGCTTGCGCTGCGAACCTTTCTTTCTACGCAGATTCTCGGCCAGGAAAAACTCATCGATCGCCTGCTGATCGCCCTGCTCGCCGACGGCCATATGCTGGTGGAAGGCGCACCGGGACTGGCCAAGACCAAGGCCATCAAAGAGTTGGCCGAAGGGATCGAGGCGCAGTTCCATCGCATCCAGTTCACCCCCGACCTGTTGCCCGCCGACATCACCGGCACCGAGATCTATCGCCCGGAAACCGGCAGCTTCGTGTTCCAGCAAGGGCCGATCTTCCACAACCTGGTGCTGGCGGACGAAATCAACCGTGCCCCGGCCAAGGTCCAGTCGGCGCTGCTTGAGGCCATGGCCGAGCGCCAGGTCAGCGTCGGGCGCAGCACCTACGAGCTGTCGCCGCTGTTTTTGGTGATGGCCACGCAAAACCCCATCGAACAGGAAGGCACCTACCCGCTGCCCGAAGCCCAGCTCGACCGGTTCCTGATGCACGTCAAGATCGGCTTTCCCGATGCGGCCGTCGAGCGCCGTATCCTGCAACAGGCCCGTGGTGAAGCCCTCAACGGCGAAACCAAGCCCGAGCGCCGCGTCAGCCAGCAGGCAATCTTCGCCGCGCGCAAGGAAATCCTCGGCCTGTACATGGCCGATGCGGTGGAGGAATACCTGGTGCAACTGGTCATGGCCACGCGCACCCCGGCCAAGTTCGACCCGGAGATGGCCGAGTGGATCGCCTACGGCGCCAGCCCACGTGGCTCCATCGCCCTCGACCGCTGCGCCCGTGCCCACGCCTGGCTGGCCGGACGCGACTTTGTGAGCCCAGAGGATATTCAGGCCGTGCTGTTCGACGTGCTGCGCCACCGCATCATTCTGTCGTTCGAGGCCGAAGCGGCCGGGATTGACCAGGACCGCGTGGTGCAACGCATTCTTGACGTCGTTGCCGTCGCTTGAAGTCGATGAATGCCAGCGATGGGATCCGCGTCACGCTCAGCGAATTGATTGAGATGCGCCACCGCGTGCGCGAAGTGCAGCTGTTTTCCACGCCGAGCCAGCGCAGCCCGCTGATCGGCCTGCACCACTCCAAGCTGCGCGGGCGCGGCGTCGACTTCGACCAGGTGCGTGTGTACCAGGCCGGAGACGACGTGCGCACCATCGACTGGCGCGTCACCGCACGCACCCAGGAGCCGCACACCAAACTGTTCCACGAAGAGCGCGAACGGCCGATCTTCATCATGGTCGAGCAAAGCTGCCGGCTGTTTTTCGGCTCGGGGCAGATGTTCAAGTCGGTGCTGGCGGCGCAGGCGGCGAGCCTGATCGGCTGGGCGGCCCTGGGGCACAACGATCGCGTCGGCGGGCTGGTGTTCGGCGACAACGAGCACTACGAAATCAAACCCCGGCGCAGCAAGCAAAGCCTGCTGCAACTGCTTAACCGCCTGGTGCGCGTCAACCAGAGCCTGGACACCGAAAGCCGTCCCGAAGCCGACGCCCTGGGCATGGCCCTGCGCCGTGGCCGCGAAGTGCTGCGCCCTGGCAGCCTGGTGATTGTGATTTGCGATGAACGTGCCCTCACCGACGGCGCCGAGCAACAACTGAGCCTGCTGTCACGCCATTGTGATCTGCTGCTGTTGCCGATCTCCGATCCGCTGGACCACGCCCTGCCCGCCGCCGGGCTGCTGCGTTTCGCGCAGCGAGGCGCGCAACTGGAACTCGACACGCTGAACTACGACTTGCGCCAGGCCTACAAGGCCCAGGCCGAAGCACGCATCGCCCGCTGGGAACGTCTCGCGCAAAAACTGCGGGTCCTGCTGATGCCCTTGAGCACCCAGAGCGAAATGGTCGAGCAACTGCGCGAATACCTCAACCCGCAACGCCCGGCCAAAAAACAATGAGCAGCCTCGACCAACTGCAACCGCTGATCGCCCCGCCGAGTATCGGCTTCTGGCCGCCTGCGCCGGGCTGGTGGCTGGTGCTGCTGGTGATCCCGTTGCTGGGGTGGGGGCTTTGGTCCCTGCGCCGCTTCCTGCCTGCGCGCCGCCCGGTCGCACGCGCCGAACAACCCTTGGACCCGTTGCGCATCGCCGCCCTGGCCGAATTGGCGCTGATGCCCAAACCCTACGACGGCGCGCCCGCCGGTGCCTGGTTGCAACAACTCAATGGCTTGCTCAAGCGCCTGTGCCGCAACGACTACCCTTACAGCCAGAGCCACACCCTCAACGGGCGCAAATGGCTGGCATTCCTCGACAACCGCTGCCCGGCTGCCGGCCTCACCCGCTGGATGGTGCTGGTGGAAGGCGCCTACAAACCCGAATGCAAACTCGACGACAAAGCCATCGCCGGCCTGACTCAAGCCGTCGACACCTGGATTCGCAAACATGTTTGAGTTCGCCTGGCCGTGGATCTTCGTCCTGTTGCCGCTGCCCTGGTTGATGCGGCTGATCCTGCCAGCGGCCGACAGCGGCGAACCCGCGCTTAAAGTCAGCTACCTCGGTGACCTCGAAGGCCTGGCCAGGCGCCGCGCCCGCGTCAACTTGCCGGGCTGGCGCCAGCAGGCCCCCTTCGTGGTGCTGTGGCTGCTGCTGCTGACCGCCGCCGCACGCCCGGAATGGCTCGGTGAACCGCTGCCGATTGCCGCCAGCGGCCGCGATCTACTGGTGGCAGTCGACGTGTCCGGCTCCATGGATTTCCCCGATATGCAGTGGCAGGACGAGGACGTGAGTCGCCTGTCCCTGGTCAAAAACCTATTGGGTGATTTCCTTGAACACCGCGAAGGTGACCGCGTAGGCCTGATCCTGTTCGGCAGCCAGGCGTACCTGCAAGCGCCGCTGACCTTCGACCGCCGCACCGTGCGCACCTGGCTGGATGAAGCACGCATCGGCATCGCCGGCAAAAACACTGCCATCGGCGATGCCATCGGCCTGGCCCTAAAACGCCTGCGCCAGCGCCCGGCGCAAAGCCGCGTACTGATCCTGGTCACCGACGGCGCCAACAACGCCGGGCAGATCGACCCGCTGACCGCCGCACGCCTGGCCGCCGAAGAAGGTGTGAAAATCTACCCGATCGGCATCGGCGCCGACCCCGAGCAAACCGGTTCCCTGGGCATCCTCGGCGTCAACCCGAGCCTGGACCTCTATGAACCGGCTCTCAGGGCCATTGCCGAAGCAACCGGCGGGCAATACTTCCGCGCCCGCGATGGCGAAGAGCTGCAAACCATCAAGGCAACCCTCGACCGACTCGAACCCGTCGAGCAACAACCGACCCAGGCCCGCCCGGCTCAGGCGTTGTACAGCGGCCCCCTGGCCCTGGCGCTGATCCTGAGCCTGTTGCTGGTGATCCAGGAACGCTGGCCGAACAACGCCCTGCAACGCTGGTTCAGCAAAGTGTCGAGCAAGGGGATCTTCCTGCAACAAAGTCCTGAGTGGCGCCAACGCCTTAAACGCCTGCGTTTGCGGAGGCGCCGATGATCGACCTCTGGCCGCACTGGTTCCGCCCCTGGTGGCTGTTGCTGTTGCCGCTGCTCGGCTGGTTGCTATGGCAGTTGTGGCACCGGCAAAAACGCGCCGGGCGCTGGCAGATGATCCTGCCGCCGGCCTTTCATGCCGTGCTGCTCAGCGGTGGCAGCGGCCGCGAAAGCAAATCACCGTGGGTGGTGCTCGGTATCGCCTGGCTATTGGCCGTGCTGGCCTTGCTCGGCCCCAGTTGGCAACGGGTCGAACAAACCAGCCAGAAGCCCTCCGACCCGCTGGTGGTGCTGCTTGAGCTGACCCCGGAAATGCTCGCCACCGACAGCCCGCCCAATCGTCTGGAGCAAGCCCGCCGCAAGCTGTATGACTTGTTGCAGGCGCGCACCGATGCGCAAACCGCCATCGTGGTGTATGCCGGCAGCGCCCACACGCTGGTGCCACTGTCGGACGACCTGGGCACCAGCCGCAACCTGCTCGAAGCGCTGCGTCCCTCGATCATGCCCGAGACCGGCCACCGCGCTGACCTGGCGGTGCACAAAGCCCTGGACCTGCTCAAGCACAGCGGCCTCGGCCAAGGACGCCTGCTGCTGATTGGCTCATCGCTGTCCAAGCAGGAGCGCCAGGGCATTCGCCTGTTGCTGCAAAGCAACCAGTCGCCGCCCCTGTCGATCCTCGGCATCGGCAGCCGCGAAGGCACGCCCGTCACCCAGGAAAGCGGTGAATTTCTCAAGGACGAACAAGGCGCGATTCTGGTGCCACGCCTCGACAGCCCCACGCTCAAAGCCTTCGCCAACGAGATGGGCGGGCGTTACCGTGCCGCGCGCCTGGACGATAAAGACCTGCGCCAGCTCGGCGTACTCGACCCGCCGCAAGCCCTGCGTAACGACGGCCAGTTGCTGCACCTCGACACCTGGGCCGACCAGGGTTACTGGCTGCTCTTGCCGCTGTTGCTGCTCGCCGCCTGCGCCGGGCGCCGTGGCTGGTTGTTTTGCCTGCCCTTGCTGCTGATGGCCGCCCCCCAGCCCAGCTACGCCTTCGAACTCCAGGATTTGTGGCTGCGCCCAGACCAGCAAGGCCAATACCTGCTCAAGAAAAAACGCCCCGCCGAAGCCGCCGAACACTTCCAGGATGTGCAATGGCAAGGCGTTGCCTTGTACGAAGCCGGCAACTATGCCGAAGCCATCAAGCGCTTTGCCGAAGGCAATGACGCCTACGCTCACTACAATCGCGGTAATGCCTTGGCCAGATCCGGCGCACTCGAAGCGGCTGTCGACGCCTACGAGCAAGCCCTGGAAGCCCAGCCCGACCTGCAACCAGCCCTGAAAAACAAGGCCCTGGTGGAAGCCCTGATGCAGGAGCAGGCAGCGCCCGAGCCCGAACAGCCGGCAAAAAACGAGGATGACGAAACCACCCAACCCGGCCAAACTGCGCAACCGGGCGCCAGTGGGCAAACTGCCACGGGCGGCGAGCAGTCGTCCCAAGGCCAGGGCGAAGCGGGCAGCGGTGACACCCAGACCGGCGCCACACCCCAAGCCGGCGGCAACGAAGTACCGGGCAGCGAACTGGGCGACGAGCAAACCACTACCCCGCCGCTGCGCCCCGCCGACGCCAGCCTCGACGATGAACACCGCCAAGCCCTGGAACAATGGCTGCGGGAGATCCCGGACAACCCCGGCGAACTGCTGCGACGCAAATTCTGGTACGAACAGCAACAACATCAGGACAAGACTCGATGAGCCGCCGCACCCCCCTTCTGCTTCTGCTGGCGTTGACGGCAGGCCACGCCCAGGCGGCGAACCTGGTGGCCAGTGTCGACCGCAGCCGCCTCAATTCCGGGGAAACGGTGGAGCTGACGGTGGAGTCCAGCGACGTCACCCAGTTCGGCAAACCCGACCTGTCGCCACTGGATGCACAGTTCGAAGTCAGCGGCACCCGCCAGCTCAACCAGCTCACCACCCTGGGCGGCGACAACCACGCCACCACGCGCTGGATCATCACCCTGCTGCCCAAGGAAAACGGCACCGTAGTGATCCCGCCGTTGCAAGTGGGCGAGTACTCGACCCAGCCGATCAGCCTGCAAGTGCTGGAAACCGCCAGCCAGAACAGCAACGCCGAGCTGGCGCCGGTGTTTGTCGAAGCCAGCCTCGATCAATCCAGCGTGTACGTGCAGGCACAGGCCCTGTTGACGGTGCGCGTGTACCACTCGGTGTCGCTGTATGACGACAGCAGCCTCACCCCGTTGCAGATCCCGGATGCTCGCGTGGAGCAATTGGGCGAGTCGCGCACCTATGAAAAGGTCATCAACAGCATCCGCCACGGAGTAATCGAAACCCGCTACGCGATCTACCCGCAACACAGCGGCGCCCTGGAACTGCCAACGCAGACCTTCAGCGCCACGTTGGTGGAATCGCGCCCGCCCCAGGACAATACCCTGCAAGGCACCAAGCCGGGCAAGCTGATCCACGTGAGTTCGGCGCCGTTGGCGTTGCAGGTCAAACCCAAGCCCGAGTTGTATCCCGCCGATACGCCCTGGTTGCCGGCGCGCAGCCTGACCCTGACGGAATCCTGGAATCCAGAGCCTGAACATGTGCAAGTCGGCGACTCCCTGACCCGCAGCCTCACGGTCAAGGCCGAGGGCCTGTCCAGTGCCCAACTGCCGGCCGTCCCCAGCACAGAAATCAATGGCTTGCGCCGCTACCCGGACCAACCGGTACTTGGCAACCAGACCAGCGACCGTGGCCTGGTCGGCAGCCGCGAAGACCGCGAAGCCCTGGTCCCCAATCGGGTCGGCCCGCTGGAACTGCCACCTGTTGAAGTGGTGTGGTGGAACACCCATGAGGATCACCTTGAACGTACCAGCGTGCCCGCCCGCACCCTGCAAGTGGCGGCCAACCCGAGTCTGATGGTGGACACGCCTGCCACGCCAACCATCATCACCGCACCGGACGACAGCCGTCTGTGGCTATGGCAACTGAGCACCCTGGTCCTGGCCTGCACCACCCTGCTGGGCTTCGGCCTGTGGTGGCGTGCGCGCTGGCAACCGGCGGTGCTGCGCGCCGCACAAACCGGCCCGAGCCCGCGCACCCTGCTCGATGACCTCAAACGCGCCACCCAGGCCAACGACCCCCAGGCCACCCGCCAGGCGCTGGATGCCTGGGCGCGGCAGCAGCCGGAAACCCTGGCGGACATGGCGGCGCGCTTCGTGCCGCTGTCGGATGCGCTGGATGGGTTGAACGGTGCGCTGTACAGCGAGAGCGGCCAGTACTGGCTGGGCGAAGACCTGTGGCGCGCGATAAAAGCCATCCCCATGACCGAGCGCGTGCAAGACTCGGCGACGGACACCACCAGCTTGCCGCCGCTGTATCCCAAGTAACCCCCTTGTGGCGAGCGCTGGGCAGCCTGCACACCGCATAACCCTTGTGGGAGGGCGCTTGCCCCCGATGGCGGTGGGTCCGTCAAAAAAGAGCAGGCTGACCCACCGCCATCGGAGGCAAGCCTCCTCCCACATTGGATCGGCGTCGTCTGGAGCAGCGTGTTCGCAATACAGGTAAACTCCCCTCCTTTTCCTCTTCCTCACGGAGTTCGCCTTGCGTCTGTTTCATACCTCCGACTGGCACTTGGGCCAAAACCTGCACGGCCAGGAACGCGACTTCGAACACGCCTGTTTCCTTGAATGGCTGCTGGGCCAACTGAAACTGCACGGCCCCGATTCGCTGCTGATCGCCGGCGATATCTTCGACACGGTCAACCCGCCGCTCAAGGCCCAGGAGCGGCTGTATGACTTCATCATCAGCGCCCATGAACAAAACCCCAACCTGACCATCGTGATGATCGCCGGCAACCACGATTCCGGCTCGCGCATCGAGTTGCCCGCGCCTCTGATGCGCCGCCTGCGCACCCATGCCCTGGGCCGCGTGCTGTGGCTGGATGACGGGCAGTTGGATGCCGAGCGCCTGCTGATCCCGCTGCCGGATGCCAAAGGCAAGATCGCCGCCTGGTGCCTGGCCCTGCCCTTCCTGCGGCCAGCGGAAGTCACCGGCGCCCAGCTGGGTGACGATTACCTGCGTGGAATCGGCCAGGTACATGAATGGCTGATCGCCGCCGCCAACGCCAAACGCAAAAAAGGCCAGGCACTGATTGCCATTAGCCATGCACACATGGCCGGTGGTTCGGTGTCGGAAGACTCCGAGCGCAGCCTGATCATCGGCAATGCCGAGGCACTGCCCGCCAAACTGTTCGACAAAAGTGTCGCCTACGTTGCCCTCGGTCATTTGCACAAGCCGCAAAAGGTCAACGGCGAAGAGCGCATTCGCTACAGCGGCTCACCGATTCCGCTGTCGTTTTCCGAGATCGGCTACAAGCACCAGATTCTCGATGTGACCTTCCAGGGCCAATGCCTGGTGAGTGTCGAACCGCTGCTGATTCCCCGCTCGGTCGACCTGCAACGCCTCGAAGCCGCGCCGCTGGCGGATATCCTCAAGCAGTTGGCAGAGCTGCCCGATATCGACCTGCTCGCCGAAACCCAGCGCCACCCTTGGCTGGAAGTGCGTGTACGCCTCGACGAACCGCAACCGGACCTGCGCCAGCAAATCGAAACCGCCCTGCAAGGCAAGGCCGTGCGCCTGGTGCGCATCGCCGCCGAGTACGCCGGCAAACGCGGCAGCGATGCCACTGACGAAGAGCGCTTGATCGAACTCGACCAACTCACGCCCCAAGAGCTGTTCAGCCGCGCCTGGCAGGACAGCTACGGCAGCGAAGTGGATGAACAGACCTTGAAGGACTTCGCCGTGCTGCTCCAGGAAGTGCAACAGCAGGAGGAACAGCCATGAAGATCCTCGCCATCCGCCTGAAAAACCTCGCCTCCCTGGCCGGCCCGTTCGAAATCGACTTTACCGCCGAGCCCCTGGCCAGTGCGGGTCTGTTCGCCATCACCGGGCCGACCGGCGCCGGTAAAAGCACGTTGCTCGATGCACTGTGCCTGGCGCTGTTTGGCGCCGTGCCGCGCCTGGGCGATACCGGCCAGGCCAAGATGCCCGATGCCGACACCGATATTTCCATCGGCGATCCACGCACCCTGATCCGTCGTGGCACCGGCGGCGGCTATGCCGAGGTGGATTTTGTCGGCGTCAGTGGCCGCCGCTACCGTGCGCGCTGGGAAGCCAATCGCGCCCGCGACAAAGCCAGCGGCAAGCTGCAGAACAGCCGGCAAAGCCTGATGGACCTGGACAGCGACCAACTGCTGGCCAGCCAGAAGACCGAATACAAGACCCAGTTGGAACTGGCCCTGGGTCTGAACTTCGAGCAATTCACCCGCGCCGTACTGCTGGCCCAGAGTGAGTTCAGCGCCTTCCTCAAGGCCAACGACAACGAGCGCAGCGAACTGCTGGAAAAGCTCACCGATACCGCGCTCTATACCCAACTGGGGCGCCGCGCATTCGACAAGGCCAAGGACGCCAAGGACACGCACAAGCAGCTGCAGGATCAGGCCACTGGCGTGGTCCCCCTGGCCGCCGAAGCCCGCGCCGAGCTGGATCAGCAACTGGCCGACGCCCAGCAGCACTTCAAGTCTCAGCAGGCCCAGCTAAAGCAGTTGGAATTGCAGCACACCTGGCTCAAGGAACTGCACGAATGGCAGGAACGCCAACTCAGTGCCACCGAACAGTTGCATCGCGCCCAACGCGACTGGGATAGCCAGGGCCCGCAACGCCAGGACCTGAGCCGGCTGGAACAATTGGCGCCGCAACGCCATCACTTTGCACGACAGGCTGAACTCGGCACGTTGCTGACCCCGCTGGCAGCGCAGATTCAGCAGCACATCGAGCAGCAAAACGCCCTGCACGCCCGTCAGCAACACGCGCAGCTGCAACAAGCGACGGCACAAAGTGCCTTGGCTCAAGCGCTGAGCAACCAAGCAGACGCGGCGCCGCTATTGCGCCAGGCCTTCGAAGCGCAAAGCACCCTCGCCCACTTGACCCGTGACTTGGCCAAGCGCACGGAGGAAAAACAGCAGCAGGAAACCGCCTGCACCGAGGGCCACGCCCTGCTCAAGGGCCTGCAAGACAAACACACCCAGGTTGCCGAGCGCCTGCAACGTTTGTCTGCCGAGCTTGAGCGCAGTGCCAGCCTCGCCCCCCTGAGCGAAGCCTGGAACGCCTACCGCGACCGCCTGCAACAGCTGATGCTGATCGGCAACCGCCTGAACAAAGGCCAGGCCGAACTGCCTCAACTGCAAGAACGCGCCACCACCTCGGCCGACACGTTTGCCCAGCAACGCGAAGCCCTCGACCTGCTCTATCAAGAAGCCGGCGCCGAACCCCACGCCGTGGCCGAACAGGTGCAACTGCTGGCCAGCCTGCTGCAAGACAATCGCAAGCAACAGCGCGCCTTCGAAGACCTGACGCGCCTGTGGGACAGCCAACAGCAGCTGGACCAGCACGCCGCTGCCCTCACGCAAAAGCTCGCCGACGCCGCGCAGCAACGGGACCAACTGAACCAGGCCGGCCTGCACACCAAGGCCGAACTGGCGGTCGCCGAGCAGACGTTGACGGTCACCCGGCAATTGCTGGAACGCCAGCGCCTGGCGCGCAGTGCCAGCGTCGAAGAGCTGCGCGAACAGTTGCAAGATGATCAGCCCTGCCCAGTCTGCGGCAGCCATGAGCACCCCTATCACCAACCCGAAGCGTTGCTGCACAGCCTCGGCCGCCACGATGAAAACGAGGAGGCCACGGCGCAGAAAGCCGTCGACGCGCTCAAGGAAAAACTCACCGAATTGCGCGCTGAAGTGGGCGGCTTGATTGCCCAGCAAAAGGAATTCCTGCAACAGCAAGAGCAGTTGGCAATCCAGCAACAGGGCCTTGCGCCGAGCCTTGAAGCTCACCCGTTGTCCGCCTCGCTGCTCAACCAGGACGCGGCCAAACGCAGCGACTGGTTGACCCAGCAACTAAGCCAACTGACGCAGAGCATTGCCCAGGACGAACAACGCCAGGGCGCCCTGCTCAACCTGCAACAGAACGCCGGGCGCCTGCAGCAGCAACTGCAACTGGCCCAGGAGGCGAGCCAGCAGGCCCGCCAATTGATGCTGGACCAGCAGCGCGAGCTGTCCAACGACCGCGAGCGTCTTGATGAAGAACTCCAGGCCTTCGCCAGCCTGCTGCCGGCCGACACCCTCGAAGGCTTGCGCAACGAACCGGCCGCGACCTTTATGTTGCTCGACCAGCAGGTGAGCCAGCGCCTTGAGCAACTGGGTCATCAGCACGATGAACTGGCCGAGCAACAGGAGCGCCAGCAGGCCATCGAGAAAGAACACACCCACCAGCAGCATCGCCAGCAGCAACTCGATGCGCTGAACCAGCAATTCACCGAGCTGGCGGCCCGGCAACAGGTGGCCCAGGACACACTCCGTACACTGCTGGGCGAGCACGCGAGCGCTGAACAGTGGCAGCAACAACTGGAGCAGGCCGTGGTGCAGTCGCGCCAGAGCGAAACCGACGCCAACCAACAGTTGCAGGTCATCCACAACGAGCTGATCCAACTCGCCGCTGACCTCAAATCCCGCCAGGAACGTCAGCACACCCTGGACGCTGAACGGCAGGAACTCGAAACACGCCTCACACAGTGGCGCGCCCTGCACCCTGAGTTGGATGACACTGGCCTGACCCGGCTTCTGGCGTTCGACGACGCCCAGGTCAGCGCACTGCGCCAACAGCTGCAGGCCAGCGAAAAGGCCGTCGAACAAGTCAAGGTCCTGCTGCAAGAGCGCGAGCAACGCCTCGCCGAACATCAGGCTTCGCACAATGGCAACCTGGATGCCGAGCAATTGGACAGCGCCCTGGTCAGCCTCAATCAACAATTGGCTGAAGGCGAAAAACAGGTGGCTGAACTGCGTGCGCGTCAGTCCGAGGACCAACGCCGCCAGGATGCCAACGATGCGCTGGCCGAGCGCATCACCCAGGCCTATGAAGAGTGGCAACGCTGGGCGCGCTTGAATGCGTTGATCGGCTCGGCCACTGGCGATACGTTTCGCAAGATCGCCCAGGCCTACAACCTTGACCTGCTGGTGCATCACGCCAACGTGCAACTGCGCCAACTGGTGCGCCGCTACCGCCTCAAGCGCGGTGGCAGCATGCTCGGGTTACTGGTGATGGACACGGAAATGGGTGATGAGCTGCGCTCGGTGCATTCCTTGTCCGGCGGCGAGACGTTCCTGGTGTCGCTGGCGCTGGCCTTGGGCCTGGCGTCGATGGCGTCCAGCACGCTGAAGATCGAGTCGCTGTTTATCGACGAAGGCTTCGGCAGCCTCGACCCGGAGTCCCTGCAATTGGCGATGGATGCCCTGGACGGCTTGCAGGCCCAGGGCCGCAAAGTCGCGGTGATTTCCCACGTGCAGGAAATGCATGAGCGCATCCCCGTGCAGATCCAGGTCAAGCGCCAGGGCAATGGCCTGAGCACCCTGGAGGTCAAGTGAGTGAGGCGCTGCTGTATTCGTTTCGCCGGTGCCCGTACGCCATGCGCGCACGCCTGGCCTTGGGGTATTCGGGCGTGCCGGTGCAGATCATCGAGGTGAGCCTGAAAGCCAAGCCGGCAGAGATGCTGGCGCTGTCGCCCAAGGGCACGGTGCCGGTGTTGAGTGTGGACGGTCAGGTCATCGACGAGAGCCTGGCGGTCATGCAGTGGGCGCTGGCGCAGAACGACCCTGACGATTGGTTGCTGCAGGGCGATGCCAGGGTGTTGGAGTTGATTGCCGAGAACGATTCAGCGTTCAAACATCATTTGAATCGATACAAATATGCCGAACGCTACCCCGAGCAGCCAATGGAGCATTATCGGGCCGAGGGCGCCGTATTTTTGCAGAAGCTTGAGGACTTGCTGGCGGAGACCGACTACTTGCTGGCCGACCATTTGAGCCTGGCCGATGTGGCACTGGCGCCGTTTGTGCGCCAGTTTGCCCATGTGGATCGGGAGTGGTTTGCAGGGGCACCGTATCAGCGGCTAGCGGTTTGGCTACAACGTTTTCTGGACTCGCCGCTGTTTCTCACGGTGATGGCAAAAGCTTAAGCCCCGCACACCCTGGCGTTCAGTGCTGAGTCTTGTGATCCAGGGCCGCATAGAAGTTGGCGCTTTGTTGCAGGTATTTCTGGGTGTAGGCGCTGGTGCTCGATTGTTTGCCACTGACGTCCACGCTGGCGGACGCGGGCAAGGCCACGGTGGCGGAAACAGCAGAGGCGGCGATGATCGAGAAGAGATTGAAGTTCATGTCGGTAACCCTTGTGTGCGTTTGGTTGGGTGGCCGGTGAAGGCCTTGGAACCCAACTTACGCCCGAGGGTTGAACCTTAGAAATGCTTTGAAACACTAGCCGCTATCAACACAATTAATAGAAAGGCTCAGGCCCCGCAGTGCGGGGCCTGTGGCTTATTGACGCACCAGGAACTTGAGGTCGCTAGGGGCATCAATCGGTAATTTCTGCACGGTTTTACCCAGCAGGCCGGTCTTGGGGTCACGTTCGACCACCACGATTTCATTGCTCTTCTGGTTGGCGATCAGCAGGAACTTGCCGCTCGGGTCCAGGCTGAACTCACGCGGGTGGTCACCTTCCACGGAGCGGCGCTGGACTTCCTTGAGGTGCGCGGTCGCCGGGTCGATGCTGAACACCAGCAGCTGGTTGGCGGTGCCACGGTTGCTCACATACAGGAATTTGCCATCACCGGAGGCGTGCAGCGCGGCGCCCGCCTTGTCGGAGACCGGTTGCCCGGCAGCGAACTCCACCAATTGTGTCTGCGTGAGCTTACCGTCGTGATAATCGAACACCGCGACCTGCGCGCTCATCTCGGTGGTCAGCCAGGCGTGTTTGCCATCGGCGCTGAACAGCAAGTGACGCGGACCGCTGCCGGGCGGTAATTGCACCGAGGACGGATTGGCCGGGGTCAGTGGCAATTCGTGATTGGCCTTGGGATCGTAGCGGTAGGCAAACAGCTTGTCCGCCCCCAGGTCCTGCACGAACACATACTTGCCATCTGGCGACGACACCACCGAGTGCACATGGTTGGACGCCTGGCGCTCGGGGTTTACCCGACTGGCCGGGTGCCCGCTCAACTGCACCGGTGCCGACAGTTTGCCGGTGGCGTCCACCGGCAGGATCGCCAGGCTGCCGCCCGGATCTTCCAGCACGGAATAGTTGGCGACAAACAGGTAACGTCCGTCCCCGGCGACGCTGGAGTGCGTCGGCTCGTTACCCAGGCTCTGCACCTGGTTGATCAGGGTGAGCTGATGACTCTTCGGATCAATGCTGTAGCTGCTGACCCGACCTACCGCGTCCGTCTGGCCAGGGCCGTTTTCGTTGACCACAAACAGGTGCTTCTGGTCTTTGGAGACCGTCAGCCATGACGGGTTGGCTGCCTTGGCCGCCAGCACCGGCGGGCCCTGGAGCTGGCCGGTACGGCTGTCGAATTGCAGGCGGTAGATACCCTCACTGCTGCCGGCGGTGTAGCTGCCGACCAACAGTTCATAGGTGTCGGCCGGGGCGGCTTGCACCGACATCGCACCGACACTGCCGGCCATCAACAGGGGCCAGAATTTACGCATCATCATCGGCTTCATCCTCGTCGTTATTGTTGCCGGTGAAGCCGCTCATGCAGATCAGGCGGTGCTCGCCCGAATCACCGGTAAGGAGCCAGCTTTGCAAGGTGGTGTCGAAAGTAGCCGCCTGCACCTGAGCCGTGCTGAACTCCCAGCGTTTTTCCGCACGGCCGTCCATGGCGGTGATCAGCAGTTTCTGGGCATCGAGGTGAAACTCAAAGGCATGCAGGCCATCGATTTCAAGCATGGCGCTGGTGGCAAGTTCAGCCAGCAAGGTCTTAGCAGTCATCAGGGTCATTCATCAGCAAGAAAGACACTGATGATAGGCCAATCCTTCACGCCTTTCTTCCTTCGCGTTGCCCGGCCATAGCCGGCTACCGCCTGCGGCCCGCCCACAGACACCATGCTTGGCTGAAATGACCTCGCCTGATCCAGGCGGCGCGCCCTAGAAAAGGACTTTTACGCCCATGCCCTCTCCTGCCCTCCCTGAAGACCTGACGGCCCAGGTGGTGAGCCAGCAATTTGCTGGCCTCGCAGCCCTGGAAACAATCATCCGCCCTCTGCTCCTGGGTGCCATCAATGAACGCTACCCCTCATTGGCGATCGACCTGTCCCTTACCCGACTGGCCATTCCACAGCCCTCCGGTGGCTGGAAACTCCAACCCTTGATAGACGTCGTCTACCAGTACCTGGGCAGCAATGGCCCACTGGACTTCAGTGACGTCAATGACACCGCCTA
Organism: Pseudomonas arvensis; assembly: GCF_056688935.1. Taxonomy (NCBI): domain Bacteria; kingdom Pseudomonadati; phylum Pseudomonadota; class Gammaproteobacteria; order Pseudomonadales; family Pseudomonadaceae; genus Pseudomonas; species Pseudomonas arvensis. The sequence continues at coordinate 3,304,502 of NZ_CP162038.1, forward strand.
TTACCTGTCCGACGCTCCGCCCAAGCCCCTGAAGCTGCCGGGTACCACTACAGAAAAGCTGGACATGAAGGTCATCGAAGACGTGATCCGGGAATTGCCCGCCACCCTGCCGATTGCCCTGCAGGACGTGTTGATCCGCTTCTGGAATGAGGACGCGGACAACGGTGTCAGCCGCTGGCGCTGGCTCAGCGATATGCTCAGGAGCACCTTGCAGGCCGCCGCTCTCGGCCAGCCGACGCTGGATGAGACAGCCCGCCAAACCCTCGACCAGCTCACCACCACCCCAGACCGCGCCCAACGCATGGCACGCTACGGTGAGCATGCCGTGATGGCCTACGGTATCGAGACCACACTTCATAACAAGGGCCGCAGTGCTCGCCTGCTTCCCGAGCACCTGCTGCTGACCCGCGTCATCAACGGCCAAGCGCCGGTGTTGTTGTGTACACCCAGTGGCCGGGTTGAACACTTTACGTCCCTGGATGACTTCACCACCGCCTGGGAACAGCGCATCAGCGCGCAGTATCAAGCCCAGACAATCACCTGCAATCGCTACGAACCCGAAGGCTCGATCTTCGACCACCAGGCAGCGATCATCCTCAACCAGCAACTGGAAAACCTTGCCGACCTGAACCTGCCACTGGATCAAAGCCCGGCGACACTGCAAGCGTTGTACCGCGAATTCACCGACCCAGGGCGATACTTTATCGATGCCCCGCCAGACCGCCTGCCGCACCTCAGGACCGTGCGGGCGCTCATGCCCGACCCATTGCGCGATGCGCTCCCCGCCGATCGTTCCCGTTACCGGCAATACAGCCTGGCCCTGGCCAGCGCAAAGCAGCGGGCGCAAGGACGCACCTTCCTCAGTGACATTGACGACATCCACACCTACACGGTCCGCGCCCTGCAGCAAGCGTTGCAGCGCGAGGCCGCCAGGGCCGCAGCCCCCGCGCCCCAGGCTGCATTGCACCCCGATGATGTGATGTTGACGTTCGTGGTGGCCGCCGGTTACCCCGGCGGCGCCGGTATCGTCGAACACGTGAACATGAGCCTCACCGAACTGGCCATCAATAACCTGTCCGCCCGTCCCAGCGGCCAACTGTCGATTGCCCATCGCCACGGCACCCCACTGCCGGACTGGTTGACGGCGGAGTACCTCACGGGCAGTGATGGCTTGATCGAACAAGTCGACATCGGCAAACACTACCCCCTGCAGCTTAAACAAGCCCTGCTGAGCGACACACCTGACGCACAGCGACGCGAAGTCCTGTTTACCGATCAACAGCGAGTGCAGTTGCCGTTGCTGGCCTTGGAACTGAGCCTCCAGGGCGCGGCCGGCGTGACGCCCCAAGGCGTCAACATGGTCGACGCGTTGATGCAGCCCGAGAGTGCAGACCAGCACGTCAACAACCATCCCGTGGCGATTCGTCACCTGGCATTCTCGCGTGCCCCAGGCGCCCCAGCGGATACGGTCAGCGCCATGTACCTCATTGAGTACCAGAATCTTGAGAGTGGCCCGCACCTCCTGTATCGACCGCTGTATGCCGAACCGCTGCGCGAGTTCGCCAACCGTGCTGCGCTGTTCGAGGCCATCGCCGAGCCCGGAGCGTTACAAACCAGCGTGCTGACCTGGCTGCCCGACAACGTGCGGCCGATCTACGACCAGGGCGGCTTTCGCCAACCCCATTACGTGCGCTTTGGCCAAGGCGACGAATTCGCGCCACTGCACACGCCGCCGCCGGCGACCCTCGCCGGCAATGGCCTCAACGATGAACTGCAACAATGCCTCGTGACCGGGCAATTGATGCGCTACCTGTTCAGCGACCACGCCCGGGCCCTGGTGGATCAGGCCGAACGCGCGTCGGTGTCCAACAACGAAAGCCGCTGGCAAGTGTTGATGGAAGGCGCAAGCTTGCTGTTCGGCAGCCTGCTGTTGCCGGTACTGCGTGGCCCGGCGATGCTTACCGGATGGTTACTGACCCTGTTCGCCAGCGTTACCCGGGATATCCAGGCCCTCAGCAGCCAGCCCCCCCTCGACCGCGAACAGGGCGCCATCGACTTGTTGCTCAACGTCGCGATGGCGTTGCTGGACTTCCCATCGGTGCAGACACGACCACCACCGTTGGCCCCGGCCATCCGGCAACGGGCTTTGCACGCACCCGTACCTCGCCGTGATGCCTCGCGCTGGCCGCCCCTGCCTTCCCCGCAGCGGCGCCAAGGCACCGTGGCCCTGGCCGGAAAACTGCCGCGCGACAACCGTACGGCCCTGGATTTCAGTTTCGCCCAGGCAAGCCAGCGCCTCACACCAAGCCAGCGTATGCGCCTTGCGGCATTTAAAGTCGCCACGCCACCCACCTTGCCCCAGCCCGTGTTGAACGGCCCACGCAGAGGCTTGTACCTGATCGAAAACCACTGGCACGCCCAGGTTGAGGGGGACCTGTTCCGGGTCGTTCTGGACGACGATGGCAGCGTGGTGATCGTCGACCATGCCGACAGCAAGCGGCGCGGCCCCTACCTGCGTACCAACGCACAGGGTGTCTGGTCCGTCGATACCCGGTTGCGGCTACACGGGGGCATGCCGCCAAAACGGATTGCCGCCGAACGCCAGCGCAAGGCACTGCGTATCAGTGAGTTGCAAGGTGAGTATGAGCAGATGCTGGCAAACCAACAGGAACGGCAACGCACAGTGGACGCGGCCCAGGCCGCGATGGAAAACGCCGAACAGAATGCCCGATTCAGCGAGGTGCAGCGGGCCAACGCGCGCAAGCACTTCGACGACGCCCTCAGAACCCAGACCCGCGATTACCTGAAGATCCTCAACAGCGCCCAGGAACGCAACGATCTGAACATTCCACTGCCGCTCAAGAGCACCCTGGCGCTTTTGGAGAACACCATCAATAACGCCCGCAAACATGTGGTGGTCGCAGAAACAGACAGGCAAGCACTCTACCGCGCCCATCCTTCGTTCACCCGTGATAGCGCCGCCCTGTACCGGGCGGTGCTCAGCGAACCGATGGTTTATCGGCAGTTCCTCCATCAAATGCTGGACATCAATGAACGCAGTATGCGCGGGCTTGAGTCCGAGGATCGTCATCTGGAGCAGTTATTCAATCTCGGCTCCTCCGGTGCCGACGCGTTCAAACGCTTGACTCCGGACCGACCGAACGAGAACAGCGCCCTGGCCATCAAGGATCTGCAAATCCGCTGCCTGAAACTGCTGGTCGTCAAAGACATCCAGCATCCGCTTTTCATTGCGTTTGACACCATTGTCGAGCCGCTGCAACAGCATTTGCGCACCCACAGTGAACTCAACAGGCTGGAACTGTCGGCCAGTGATCGCCTGAGTGTGCTGGAGAGCCTGGTAGAGCATTATGGTCGCGCCCTGGATTCGTTGCAGGGCTTGGGCATCGTTGACGCCGGCGTGCTGGACCCGACCTACAACAGCAAACTGTTCACCTTGCTCGATGAGCTCTACCAGGACGTCACGCGACGCTTGGCCAGCGAAGTCAAACCTCCTGCCCAAACCAGCCGCCGGCCACCCCGGCGCCCTGCCGCGGTCACGGGAAGACCCGCAAAAAAGGTCATTCGGACCCGAAAAAAGGCCACGCTTATCGGCGAGGTAAAACCCGTTGGTAACGTGGAAATCGTCGAGGTGCGAGACGAAGCCAACGACCAACTGCTGGGAATGTACTCGCAGGACGGTGACGACTGGGTCGAGTTCGTCGAAGCAACGCCTGCCCAGCCGCCCGCTGCCCCGCGCGAGTTCGGCCTGGTCAAAGGCAATGCGCGCAAGCTGCTGGCGATGGTTGAAGAGCACCTGCGTCGGGGCGACGACTACACGAAAATCTGCAAGCATCCGCAAGAGGTCGAGGAGATCCTGCAGTACGAAGCGGTCCGCTACGACAAGCTGGCCACCGAGCTGGACCGGCTGATTCAGGCCCAGGCCGAAAGCGCCCGCACCGTCGCGGACCAGACGCTGGTGGCCGACCTGCGTGAAGCCGGACGACGCCTGAGCGCTCGCGGCAAGGCCCTGCGTATTCAATTGAGCCTGGAACTGCCGCCGACTCACGGCAACCTTGAATACCTGATCGGCGAAAAACAGGTCAGCGTGTCCAGGTGGAATGTACGGTTTCAGTTAAAAGGCGAGCGTCGGGACTTCATCCAGGAATACGCGGTGAATGACCAGCAAGGCAAACCGCTGTGGTTCGCGCACTTTCACTACCCGGCCGCCAATACACCCAAGGCCGGCTACACCGCCGCCCACTTGAAAACCGCTGCGCAACGAACGCAGAGCTACTACTCGTTACTGGCCCAGGCTCAGAGCCCGCAGACGGTGGTGGATGTACACCGTGGGCTGATCGGCAAGGCGTTGGCCGAGCGCTGGTTTTTGTCGCTCGAACCCTGAGGCCAGAACATCCCACTAACAGCACGCGCGCATAAGCACTGGCGTGTCTGGTCGTTACTACGCGCGCGGGGTTGATCAGCCTCGCGCGCGTTGCCGTAAAGCCTTCCGATCATATCGGGCTACCACATCGGGCGTGCGGTTGATCTTACTTTACGAAGGCATTCACTTATCCACGTAAAGGAAGATGTCCATGCCTGTCATCCCGCCAAGTCCGGCCGAAAACCTGCTGAAAAAAGTCGTAGCCGCGCAATTTTCCACGCGGCCCTCACTGCGCTCAGTCGTCGCTCAAATGCTGGCCAGCACCCTGGAAGAAAAATATCCGCCGCTGTTATCCATTCCCCTCTCAGGTCTTTGCCTGGCGCTACCCCGCGAAGGTGGCGGCCGAGGCCTGCGTCCGCTACTGGACGTGGCGCTCCAACATCTTGCCGACGGCAGTTTTCCCGATCTGTCGTTTCGCTACGGACTGGACGCTTACGTGAGCGACAAAACCGGTACCCGGCTCACCTTCCAAGCCAATGGCGAGCGCAGCTATGACCGGCATGTCTTTGAAGACGCGATACGCGAGCTGCCCCTGATTCTGTTTGTCGGCGCGCAAGAGGCGCTGGCCACCTACTGGGAGCAGAACAGCGATGCTGGCGGCAGCCGCTGGCAATGGTTGGCAAGTGTGCTGCGAGGCCGGCTGAGCACCTCGGCCGTGCGCCAATCCGCTGATGATGCCCAGCAACTGCAAATACTCAGCACCCTGGCCGACTGTCCCAGCCGAGAAGCCAGGTCCGAACGGTTGTGGCCCGATAACGCGATTCACGCGTACACCCTGGAAACCCAGCTGGTGCGCGGGAACACCACGCTGACACTGCAGGCCAGCGATATCCTGGTGGTCAGTGGCAGCCGCGTGTTCTGGTGTGCCTTGTCAGGCCAGATCCTGTCCTATGCCAGCCTGGATGCTTTCGGTGAAGCCTGGGGTAAGCACATGCAAGCGCAATGGATCGCCGATACGATCACCTGGCGTCAGTACGAACCCGACGGCGATATTTTCGAGGTGCAAGCCGCCCTCATCTTGAATCAACAACTGGACGCGCTGGCTCGCATACACCTGCCCGCCGACAGCACCGTCCATAGGCTGGAGACGCAGTTTGACGCCCTGACTGATCCGGCCGAGCTGTTCAGCCACGCGCCGCGTATGCCCGGCCAAACACTGCTGCCGATCCAGGCCGCCCTTCCTGACTGGCTACGCGACGCCTCGCCTGCCGACCGCTTTGCCTTTCATCAACGCCTGCTCGAACAAGCCAACCTCAAACGCCTGACACACGGCAAAGGCTACCTCGACGGGCTGGACGATATCCGCACCTACGCCACCCGGCACCTGAACCATCAACTGTGCCTGGATCGAAATACCGCCCTGCATGGCGAGCGCACCTGCACGGACATTGCCCACTCGCCTTACACGGCCGACACCCTGCACCTGACCTTCCATGTGCCCGTGGGCACGCTGCAAAGTGGCTATATCGAGAACGTCCCGATGAGCCTGGTCGACCTGGCCCTGAAGAACCTCAGCGGTACACCCGCCGGGCGCATGACAGTGCAGCACACGGCAGGGCTGCCAATCGAACCCTGGCTGACCCCGCAATACCTGCTCCAACTGGTGCAGCGCGTTGATGTCGGCCGCAATTACCCGGCTTACATCCAACAGGGCCTGCTCAGTGATGAAGCAGAGGCGCAACAACGCAAGCGCCTGTTCTGCCAGCAACGCCCCATCGACCTGAAAAGCCTGGCCCTGGAGCACAAGATAAAGGGTGAAGCCGGGCTGACGCCGGGCGGTTTGCGCTATGTCAACGCAGTGCTTGGCACCCACAGTTCGGAGCGTTGGGCGGGTGCAGATGAAATCGTGATGCGCGTGCTGGCGTTTCAGCGCAAGCCCGGCGCCAGGGCGGATACGGTACAGAACATGTTCATCATCGAGCCGCGCAACGGGCAGCCGGGACCGCGTCTGCTGTATCGCCCCGCGTACCGCGAGTCGCTGCTGGAGTTCGTCGACCGGGAGAGCCTGCTGGCGGCCATCATCGAACCTGGCGCGGTCCAGGACAGCGTACTGGCCTGGTTGAAAGATGACGCCCGGTCTATCTACAGCAACGGTGGGTTCAAGGAGCCCCATTACGTGCGTGTCAGCGGGATCGGTTCAGAGTTCGATCCCTTGCCCAGGATTCCACCTCCCGCCACCCTTGCCCTGCCTGGAGATGAAAGCAACGATCGGATTCTGCAAGCGCTCAATGGCAACCAACTGATGGAGTACCTGTTTGAGTGCGAAGCGCGTCAGTTGCTGGACCAGGCCGACCGCGATTCAACCTCCAACGCTGAAAGCCGTTGGGCGTTGATCCTCGAAGGCATGCAACTGGGCTTCAATACGCTGTTGATGCTGGTACGCGGACCGTTGGCGGCCGTGGGCTGGTTCATGCAACTGGCACAAAGCCTCAAGCAAGACGTGCCGGCACTGGAGAGCGACGACCCGACTGCCAGGGAACTTGCCTGGGTCGACCTGCTGCTCAATACCAGCATGGTGTTGATCCACTTCGGCTTGCCCATCCAGGCGGCAAAAAAGCCCGCCGCCGTCGCTGAACCGGCTCCACCGGCCCTTGAACAATGGCCATTGAGCCGCCCATCCACTCAAGCGCCCCCGGCCTCTGCCGTGGTTAAGCGGGGCATCGTCGGCTTGCCCTCCGAGCCCCCCGGTGGTGGCCGCACGCTGTTGGACATTGACCGCTCACTGGCCGGCGACAGTGCTTCGGCGCGCCTGCTGAAAAAACTGTTGGGGTTCAATATTCCCTGGCCTGAACCGGCCCCGGAACCCATCGCGCTCGGCCCTCTACGCGGGCTGTTCAAGTTCGACAAACGCTGGCATGCGTCGGTGGGTGGCCTGCTGTTTCGCGTCAGCATCGTCCCGGGCTTTAACGAGGTGTTCATTATTGACCCCGATAAACCCGACCACCCTGGGATAAAGCTGCGAACCGATGGTTCCGGTCACTGGAGCCTAGACCGCGGGCTGAAACTGACCGGCGGTGGCCCCAAGCGCGTGGCGGCTTTACGTGAAGCCAATCGGCTCCAAAGGGAGCAACTGCTGGGCCGCATTCAAGAGCTCAGTGTGGAGCTCACCCACTCGATGCCCGCGTACAGGGCATTGCTCGATGGGATGAAAAGCGAGCGCAAAACCCTGCTTCAACACATCAGCACGTTGCAACTGGTGTGGAACCTTCTGGATAAAGCCACCGACACGCAAAAACCGGCCCTTGAAGCTCGACACGAGCAAGAGATATCAAGCTATTCAAAGGTACGCACGCGCTATGAAATTGCTCTGGAAAAGGTGGAACAACAGTACGCACTGTTACTACCCAAGCGTATTGAACTGTTCAAGGCGGGACAGGATCTGGAAAAGTACTCAGGCGCTCGTGGCCACGTGCAGGACCGCGCAGCGACCCTGAAAACACTGTGGGAGGAGCAACTGCGCCTGCATATCCATCTGCAAAAATGGGCAGAAACCTTTCTATTCACCGATCGTGGCGAGCCCATGAGCCAAATGAGTCAACGGATGTTGCCTGAGATGCAGAGTGGGCGTCCTTGGACGTACAACGAATACGTGACCCGAGCGATTGAACTGGCAGACGTCATCCAGCGTATGGCCGCTCGCTCCCGCGAAATGGAAACCACCCTTGAGTTATTGGAACAGGACTCTGTGGCAGGGCGTGCGATACGTGAAGAGTTGCTTTCAGAAATTGGCTCACTCCAAAACTTTTTTTCAGAGAACCTGGAGCTCCACGCGCTGGGCCCGCTGTCGTGGGCAGTGGTCAAATTATCAGCAGTTGAGCCGCTGCCACTGGAGGCCCTGTACATCAAACATCTTGCCGATTCGAACCTGAGCCAAGCCTTGCTTTCGCACACAGAACTACGCAGCAGCACCGGCTACCCTCTCGATCAACAACGCATGCTATATGACACGCTCCTCGGTACATACCGCAGCTACGAGCGCGCCATTGAGGCCCTCACGTTTATCAATCCGGAACGCCTCCACCCTGTCGCCGAACGCCTCATGAATGGGCTCAGGCAGGCCCGGAGGCTGGCCGAAAACGAGCTGGAGAGCGTGGCGCGCAGCCAGGAGGCACTGGAGGTCGAAGCGTTGTCGTCAAGCTTGCGCAGGCCGAAAGCGCCGACAAAACGCATCTTCAAAACCCGTAAAAGAAACTACCTGGTCGGTGACCTGAAGCCTGCTGACAGCCAACACCCTCAGGAACGTCTCATCATCACCAACACCTTTACCGGTGAAACCGTGGCCTCGTTCGAGCCCTATGATGCTGACAGCTGGGTAGAAACCGTCCAGGAACCCTTGGCCACACCAGCGCCCGCAGCAAGTGTGCGCCCCCTGGCAACGCTCAAGAGTCAGGGCGAGAAACTGATCCGGCAACGCACAGAGATCGAACGGGTAATCACCGCACAACAACAGAAGCTGGAATCTGCCATCACCCGGCAAGACGTCAACCCCGGGGACTGGGACGAGTTACTCACCGGGCAAGCGAAAAAGCTCACGGACCTCGCCGATGAAGTCGCGCACGCTCACCGCAACCAACCTTCAGCGCAGGACCTGATCGACACCTATCGGGCACACGCCAGGGATATAGAGCGCATGGCGCAGCGGGTGTGCAGTGAGGCCTATAAACGCCAGTGGCCAAGCCTGGAAAGCCTCGAATACCTATGGCGGCAAAAACAAATCGATATCAACCTCACCAGCCGGGCAGATCCGCAGCGGCCCACCCTGGGCGGCGATTTCTTCACCGAATACGCCGTGTATGACAAAGCACAAAGGCCGCCGACGGTGCTCTGGTACGCGCACTTTCACTACGCCACCGCCGATGCACCGCCAGCCCGCTACACCCGGGCCCATCTGAAACTCGCCAGCCAGCGTAAATACACGCAAAAGGACCTGCTCAAAGAGCATGTTCAGGCACGGTTACGCAGCCAACAATCGCCTGGGGCCGAACCTATCGAGAAAATCCTGTATGTGTTGATCATGCCGCCTCAGGATCAACTGTTTTTAGCCATCGCGCCCTCAGCCACCTGATCATCAACGCCCGATAATGCTGACATCGGGCGTCTGTGCGCAGCTGACGGAATCAGTGCGCAAACAACGAATTGCCTTTCTGCCCCGCCAGTTTCTCGGGTTTGATCAGAAAACGCGCCAGTGCTGGCAGCAGCCACAGTGCACCGAACATGTTCCACAAGAGCATGAAGGTCAGCATCAAGCCCATGTCGGCCTGGAACTTGATGGCCGAGAAGATCCAGGTGCACACGCCGATCGCCAGGCACAGGCCCGTGAACAGCACGGCTTTACCGGTGGACTTGAGTGTCTGGTAATAGGCTTCCTGCAACGGCAAACCGGCACGCAGGAAGCTTTCCAGGCGGCTGTAAATGTAGATGCCGTAGTCCACGCCGATCCCCACGCCCAGAGCCACCACCGGCAAGGTCGCGACCTTGACGCCGATGCCCATGAACGCCATCAGCGCGTTGCCCAGCACCGAAGTCAGCACCAGCGGCAGCACGATGCACAGGGTCGCCGCCCACGAGCGGAAGGTGATCATGCACATGGTCGCCACGCACAGGTACACCAGGATCAGGATGGTCAGTTCCGACTCTTTGATCACCTCGTTGGTGGCTGCTTCGATCCCGGCGTTACCGGCGGCGAGGATGAATTCCAGGCCATCCTTGTTGTTGTCCTTGGCGAAGTCCTGCACCGCATGCACGGCGCGGTCGAGGGTTTCGGCCTTGTGGTCGTTGAGGAACACCAGCACCGGCGCCAGCGAGCAATTGTTGTTGTACAGGCCATCGGCGCGGGCGATGGAGTTGTTCAGCACATCGGGGTTGCGCGACAGGGTTTCCCATTTCAGGTTGCCCTCGTTCATGCCCTTGATCATCTGTTTGGACACGGTCACCAGCGAGATCGCCGACTGCACGCCCTCGGTGTTCTGCATCTTCCACATCAACTGGTCGATAGGCGCCATGGCCTCATAGCGCGAGCAGCCTTCGGCCTTGGTCTTGACCATCACCACCAGCACGTCGGAACTGGTGGAGTAGTTGCTGATGATGAAATTGTTGTCCTTGTTGTAGCGCGAGTCCGGGCGCAATTCCGGTGCACCTTGGTCCAGGTCGCCGATCTTGAGGTTCTGGCTGTACCAGAGGCCGCCACCGAAGGCCACCAACGCCAGCAACACCGAGACCGGCGCGACTTTGGCACTGGCGAATTTGGACAGCAGGCGCCAGAACGGATGTTCGCGGTTTGCGTCCTTTTTGCTCTTGGCGATGGCGCGCTTGCTGATGCCGACATAGGAAATCGCCACCGGCAGCAGGATCAGGTTGGTGAACACGATCACCGCCACGCCGATGGATGCGCCGATGGCCAGTTCGCGGATCACGCCGATGTCGATGATCAGCAACGTGATAAAGCCCACGGCGTCAGCGAGAATCGCGATCATCCCCGGCAGGAACAGTTGCCGGAAAGTCCGCCGCGCGGCGGTCAGCGCGTTGTCTGCCTCGCTGGATTGCAGGGCGATACCGTTGATCTTCTGCACGCCATGGGAAATCCCGATGGCAAAGATCAGGAACGGCACCAGCATCGAATACGGGTCCAGTCCGAAGCCGAAGAAGTGCATCAGGCCGAGTTGCCAGACCACTGCCACCAGCGTGGTGCTCAACACCGCAATGGTGCTGCGCAGGCAGTTGGTGAACCACAGCAATAGAACCAGGGTGATGACGAACGCAACGCCGAAGAACAGCACCACCATCACCAGCCCGTCGATCAGGTCGCCGACCTTCTTGGCAAAGCCGACGATGTGGATCTTGACGTTGGGGTTCTGCGCTTCGAACTTGTCGCGGATCTTGTCTTCGAGTTCATGGGAGAACTTGCGGTAATCCAGGGCCAGCAACTTGCCCTGGTCCTGCGGGTCCGGGTAGGACTCCAGCAGCGGGATGTCGACGATGCTCGACTTGAAGTCGTTGGCCACCAGGCGCCCGACCTGGCCGGACTTGAGCACGTTGTTGCGCAGTTGATCGAGGCTTTGCGCCGAGCCGTTGTAGCTTTGCGGGATCACCTCACCGCCGGCAAAGCCTTCTTCGGTGACTTCGGTCCAGCGTACGCTGGGGCTCCACAGCGACTTGAGGCCAGAACGGTCAACGCCGGAGATGTAGAACACCTCGTCGTTGATCTGCCTCAGGGTCTCCATGTACTCCTTCGTGAAGATGTCACCGTCCTTGGCCTCCACCGAGATGCGCACCGTGTTGCCCAGGTTGGCCAGGTCGTTGCGGTGTTCCATCATCTTTTCGATGAAGGGATGCTTGAGGGGGATCATCTTTTCAAAGCTGGTGGACGGGCGAATCAGGGTCGCCTGCCAGAACAGGAACACGCTTACCAACAGGCAGATGACGATCACTGCCGGGCGGTTGTTGAAGATCAGGCGCTCAAGAAAGGTCGCTTTATCGTTGTGATGACTGCTCATTCTGTCCCCGCCTTTTTATTGTTTTACGAGCTCAGCGCCAGTCGGCGTCGATACACGAACGCCACCCTGCCCGGCCAGAATCAAGTTGCCATTGCCTGCCGCCGTGACGGCCGACAACGAAATGCGGTCAGGGCGGTTGAACACGCTGAACGTCTGGCCATCGTCGTGGCTGACCACCACGCTGCCGCCGTTGCCGACCACCACGATTGAACCGTCCTCCAGCAAGGTCGCGCCCGACAAACCGAACTCCAGGGCGCCACGGGTGGCGTTCAACTCAACCTGCTCCCAGGTACTGCCGAAGTCGGTGGAACGGTAGAGATTGCCGCGCAGGCCGTACGCCAAGAGGGTTTTCGGTTGGGCGGTGCTGATCACGCCAAACAGCGAGCCCTCGTAGGGGCCTTCGAGTTTTTCCCAGGTCTGGCCGTCGTCGCTGGAGCGGAACATGCTGCCCTGCTCGCCGACGATAAACAGGCCGGCGTCCTTGATGTGGGCGATGGCGTTGAGGTGGTATTGGTCTTCGTTGTCGAGGCGGACGCTGACGTCGCTCCAGGTCTTGCCGCCGTCAATGGTTTCGATCAGCGCACCGTAGGCGCCAACGGCCAGGCCGTGGCTGGCGTCGTTGAACCACACGTCGAGCAGCGGCGCTTCGCGTTTGAGGTCCTGGTATTGCTGGGTCCAGGTGGCGCCACCGTCGGAACTGGCGAGGATTTGCGCATCATGGCCGACTGCCCAGCCTTGTTTGTCGTCGACGAAAAACACCGCCGTGAGCAATTGCCGGGTGGGGACCTTGCCTTGCGTCCAGGTGCTGCCCTGGTCATCGGAATAGAGGATGTGCCCGCGATCACCGACCGCCACCAGGCGCTTGCCGGCATGGACGACGTCGATCATCAGGCCTTTGGCGGCCTTGGGGGACTCAATCGCAAACGCAGGCGCTGCGGGGGTATCGCCGGCTGCCAGCACCGGTGTCGTCAACGCGACACCGGCCAGCAACGAGAGCGCTGTGGCCAGCAACGCAACCCTGCGTGCGGCGCGTGGGCGGCAAACAACCCAACCCATGACAGGCTCACTCATAGACCTTTCTCCCATTTATTATTGTTAGGTCTTGCCTTCCCGGGCTCTGAAACCTGCAATCTAGAGCGCCTGAAGGAAGCAGGGGCCATCCTATCGGGCTTTGGAATCGTCTGACAATCGGCGCTACGTTATCTTTTGTTAACTGGCGGCTTTTGGCCACGTGGTGAATATAGCTGCATTCGCCGGGGTGATTGTCAGCGGGCAAATTTGATCGTTCCCACCCTCCGCGTTCACTTTGCGTGGGAACGGGCCGTCAGCTCACGGGCTTACCTGTCCTGACACCGTGAGTACTCGATCAGCCAATAACTGTGCCAGTTCGATTAACTGCGCAACGCCGAGCAACTCCTCACGTTTCGAACCTTCCATGTCAAAGGCCAAATCGCAACTCAGTGCATTGGCCGAGGCGAGTGTTTCGCTGAGGTTGACCAGCAGGTCTTCGGTACTGAATCCGTCGGCTACGGTGAACAGACGGATGGGGGGATTGGGGCTTGGTTTAATCATTGTGAAGCTCCTAAAAGTGGAGCCGCCACTGATCGCCGCGACGCGATGGAAGGTGGCAGCTGTGCGCAGGTTCGCGGACCGGTCTAGGAGCAACCCGGCATACCCGAAGGTATCCCGCGCACAGCCGCCATAGCGCCGCACAGTAGACGATAAAAAAACGCTTACTGAAAGGGGAGATGGTGCTTTTGCTCCGTAGTAAACCGGGCCGCGACGCCCGACCGCTGCGTTTGCAGCGGTGTAGGGAGACTAGAGATTGAGTGTCCTAGGGACAACCTCAAAACCTTGTCGGAGGTTTCTGTTTTTACCAATACCTAACCGAACGGTCAGTTGCTTGGTTTTCCATCATTACGCAGCATCTGCCTGGCGCCTTTGCGGCGCCCCCCCCTTTGCACGACTCAACATCATGACGGGCGCGAAGACAACCGTAGGCGGCGAAGTGATCAGCGGCATGGAGCGAACCAGCTTCAACGGCCAAATGATCGCCAGGGAGGGTGACCGGGTTGCTTGCCCGGCATGCGGCACCGAAGGCTTCATTGCACTCGCTGGCCCTCATCTGCACGAAGAGTGGGGCGGCAAACAAGCTGCGCTTGAGGGTGATTTGTGTATATGCAAATGCGATCCGCCACCGGAGCTCATCGCCTGCCAGCGCTTCAAGTCTCAAGTGTTCAAAACACAACCTCAACGTGACACCTTCACTTGGACAGGGCAAAACACACCTAACCCGCCCGCTACCAACTTCTCCGCACCCGGCGCGGCGAATCGTGCCGCTGACGCGTGTGTGTTCGCCAAGTCATGCGTTTCGGTGCCGGTCGGTTCCACGGCTGTGGGAACAAGCCCTGAACACGCTAAAAACTTTGGTACCACGGCCGTCATGGCTTCGACCGGTACAACGGGCACTGTCGGCAGGGTCGCTGGAACACTTGGCAGCGACCTTGGTGCCTGGGCCGTACGCGGGCTTGCCGGAGCCAGTTCAGCACTCAATGTCGTGTTGCTGGCTTTTTGGCCACGGGATATGGGTGATTCAACGCTGTATACCCCGGAGCAGTTGGCGAATTTGCGCTTGGCCAGTACGCGAGTGCGTTTTCAGTTTCGCCAGGATGAGTCAGGTGAACTGCGTGTTTATGGCATACATACCAAGCCTGAGAGTGGCGCTGATCGTGTGCCCGTTGCGCACGCCCGGTGGAATGCGGACAACAGTGCGATGGTGGCGGTGCTCGATGGCATCAGCATCATGTGGACGCCGAACCATGGGCCGGTGGTCAGTGCGCCGAGCCCGTATCCGGGTACACCGGAACGCCTGGATAATTTATTCGTTCATCCGGTTGCAGTGGGGCAAGATTCGGTAATCAGTCACTACCCAGGTCGGGAAGCTGAGGACGTTACCTGGCAGGATACGATTATTTCGTTTCCTGCGGACTCGGGTTTGCCGCCGTTGTATTTGGTATTTGCCAAGCCGGCTGTGAAGCCGTTAGAAGTAGACGTCTATGGTGCATTCAGTGGCAGACCGCGCAACGGATTGCATGTTGACCATATGCCTTCGCAGGCAGCTATCAGACGATATCTAGAGGACGCCTCTATAGTGCTTATGGATTACGAAATCAGTGAACTGCTAATGCAAGTTGCCAGCGTTGCTATTCCTGCCCATATCCATAAAAAATACAGCGAGACGTACGGCGGGCGCAACAATAAAGTTAAGCAATTCTTGGATGCCGACAATCTTCGAGCGGCTGTAGACCGCAATTTTGATGTAATTAGACCTTATATGATTAAGGACGGCTTCACTGAAAGCAGCCTGGAAGAGGCCCGAGTCAAAATGCATAAAATTAATCAAGAACAAGGATGGTATTAATGGATGTCGTGACTATCAACCGCTTGATGGCGGGGCTTGGCTCTACTCATGCCAAACTTTTCGCTGAGGGTGCGATTACGAACACACCTTTAACACCCTCAATAGAAAGTCGTGACAATGAGTATCTGATACAGAAACCAGAGCAGGGTGTTGAGTTATGGTTTCAAACAGAAACTGAAGTGCTCGCAAAAATTCTTTTTTCTCTGATTAGCATGTTTGATGGCGCCGCCCTTTACACCGGCGAGTTACCTTCTCCGCTCACAACTAGTATGAGCCGAATCGGTGTCCGAGCAATGTTTGGGACTCCTTTCGAGTCGAAGGAGCCAATTAAAATTCTACGCTCCCGGGGATACGGTGGCAGCGATACTTATCGTATGGGCAATTTCGGCTACCCAAATATTCTTCTCGGGTTTCAATATCGTAACGACGATAGGGTCTGCAGTATGGGCTTCTCTCTGATCAATACAAGTCATGGCTAAGCCAGCGCCGGAAGAAACGTCGAAAAGAAGAAGCGCAGTTATCAACTAATAAATGAGTGCGTCCCCTTACTCACCGTTTTCAGTTTCGCCAGTGGGCATGCGTTTGAACAGCGGGACGCGGGGCGTCCCTGGCGGCGTTGCCATGCAGAGCGTCACTAGTGTCCGGGGAAAATCGAAGGAGGATTCGCGTCCTCCTTCCTGCACGGGCAGTTACGGGGAACGATCATCGCCAAAAATGAATTATTTTTTCCACGACTTGAGTTTTACGAATTTTTTTTCCATTAATAGCCCTCCTGAAAAACAATAATCCAAAGGACCACGACGATGCGTGAACTCGGAATCGGCTTGATCGGCACAGGCTTCATGGGCCGCGCCCACGCCTTGGCGTTCAACAATGCCCGGGCGGTATTCGAACTGCCAGTCACCCTGAAGCTGGCCGCCCTGGCCGATGCCGACACCGAACGCGCCCAGCGCTGTGCCACCGCCTGGGGATTTGCACAGGCCCATGGCGACTGGCAAGCGCTGATCAACGACCCCAAGGTCGATGTCGTCGCCATCACCACGCCCAACCATTTGCACTACCCCATGGCGATGGCCGCGATGGCTGCCGGCAAAGCGGTGTACTGCGAAAAACCCCTGGCGGTCAGCCTGGAACAGGCCGACGCCATGCGCCGCGCCGCGAGTGCCGCCGGGGTGGTCACGCGGGTGGGCTACAACTACCAGCACAACCCGATGATCACCCTGGCGCGGCAACTGATTGCCAGCGGCGAGTTGGGTGAACTCATCAGTTTCCAGGGCGAGTTCAGCGAAGACTTCATGGCTGATCCAGCATCGCCATGGTCCTGGCGCTGCGAAGTGGAACATGCCGGCGGCGCCCTCGCCGACTTGGGCAGCCACTTGCTGTCGATGGCGCGCTACCTGGTCGGCGATGTGCTCAGCGTGTGCGCCGACACCCAGACCGTCCACGCGCAACGCCCGGCGGTCAAAGGCAGCAACGCACTCAAACCTATCGCCGTGGATGACCAGGTACACGCCCTGCTGCGTTTCGCCAATGGCGCGCGCGGGACGGTGAGCAGCAGTTGGCTCAAGCATGGCTACAAGAACCACTTGAGTTTCGAGATCAGCGGGACCCAAGGCACCTTGGCGTTCGACCAGGAACGTTTGAATGAACTGCGCCTGTGCCGCGTCGGCCAGGACGGCTTCCAGCGTCTGCTGGCCGGCCCGGCCCTGCCCGGTTATGCAGCGTTCAGCCCGGCGGCGGGACACCAGTTGGGGTACAACGAATTGAAGACCCTGGAAGTGCAGGAGTTGGTCATGGCTGTGGCTGGCGAGGGTGCGGATGGCACTGACTTTGAAGCGGCATGGGAGGTTGAGCGGCTGGCGACGGCGATTCGTGTGGCGGCCCTCGAAGAACGCTGGGTAACAGTGAACGCACTCTAAACCACACCACCGAACCCTGTGGGAGCTGGCTTGCCTGCGATGGCGATGTGACTGATACACCGCTATCGCAGGCAAGCCAGCGCCCACACTTGGATCACCTAAATCCTCAACTCAGCGCAGGGCCCTTCGAAGCACTTTGCCCACCGTGGTCTTGGGTAATTCAGTGGTGCGAAACTCCACATACTTGGGCACCTTGTACCCCGTCAGGTACTCCCGGCAGTGGGCGAGAATCTGTTCCTGAGTCAAATCCGGATCTTTGCGCACCACGATGATCTTCACCTTCTCGCCCGTCACCCCATCCTCCACCCCAATCGCCGCGACTTCGCCCACGCCAGGGTGCATCGCGACCACGTCTTCGATTTCATTGGGATAAACGTTGAAACCCGAGACCAGGATCATGTCCTTCTTGCGGTCCACCAGGCGGATATACCCACGCGGGTCCATCACGCCGATGTCGCCGGTGGACAACCAGCCCTGCGCATCCAGCACTTCAGCAGTCGCCTCCGGGCGTTTCCAGTAGCCCTGCATCACCTGCGGGCCGCGCACCTGCAGTTCGCCCTGTTCGCCGATGTCGGCCAGCTCGCCGTCTTCACGCACGAAACGCACCCAGGTCGACGGCAACGGCACGCCGATGCTGCCGGTGAATTCCATTTCGCGCATGCGGGCAATATCGATGGGGCTGATGCTCACCACCGGCGAACATTCGGTCAGGCCATACCCCTCGATGATCGGCAGCCCGGTGACTTCCTTCCAGCGCTTGGCCACTGCGGTATGGGTGGCCATGCCGCCAGCGATCACCATGCGCAGGTCAGAAAAATCCCGCGCGCAGAATTCCTTGTTTTCCAACAAACCGTTAAACAGCGTGTTGACCCCGGCAATGCCGTTGAAGCGTTCCTTGCGCAGGATCATCTGCACCCGCTTCACGTCCCGCGGGTTGGCGATAAGGATGTTGCGCCCGCCCAGGCACATGAACATCAGGCAATTCACCGTCAGGGAAAAGATGTGGTACAGCGGCAGCAACGTGACGTTGGTTTCCTGCTTGTCCTGGTCCAGTTGATCACCGACCCACGCCTTGGCCTGCAACAGGTTGGCGATGATATTGCGGTGGCTGAGCATCACGCCCTTGGCGTCGCCCGTGGTGCCGCCGGTGTATTGCAGGAAGGCCAGGTCATCCAGGACCATGCTCACCGGGAAGTGGTTGAGCGCCCGCCCCTGTTTCAACACTTGATTGAAGCGCACCGCACCCGGCAACGTGAACGCCGGCACCTGCTTTTGCACACGGCGCAGGATGAAGTTCATCGCCGCGCCCTTGAAGGTGCCGAGCAGATCGCCGATAGCCGCGATCACCACACGCTTGACGCTGCTGCCGGCCACCACTTTCTCCAGGGTGTGGGCGAAATTCTCGAAGATCACCACGGTCTCGGCGCCGCTGTCCTTGAGCAGGTGCTTGAGCTCATGGGCGGTGTACAGCGGGTTGACGTTGACCACCACCGCACCGGCCAGGAGGGTGCCCAGCAGGCAGATCGGGTACTGCAAGCAATTGGGCATCATCAGCGCCACACGGTCCCCCGGCTGCACGCCCTGGTCCTGGAGCCAGGCGGCGAATGCAACGCCTTGGACCTTCCAGTCGGCGTACGTCATTTCGGTACCGATGCTGACGTAGGCTACACGCTCACGGAATTTTTCCAGGTGCTCCAGGAAGACTTCCCGCAGCGACGGGTAATCCTCAATGGCGGCATCGATGTCTGCCGGGACGCCGGGCAGGTAGGCGTTCAACCACACCCGTTCGGTGTGTTCCTGGCTGATAGCGTTCATGGCAGTCTCCTTGTTGTTATTTTGGGTAGCGCTACTTTTCCACAATGGCGGTAATGCCCAGCCCGCCCGCCGCACAGATCGAGATCAACCCACGCCCGCCGCCGCGCTCATGGATGGCCTTGGCCAGCGCCGCCAATTGCCGGCCACCAGTGGCAGCAAACGGATGGCCGCAGCCGAGTGAGCCGCCGTTGACGTTCATTTTCGCGCGGTCGATGGGGCCCAACGGCGCGTCCAGCCCCAGCCGTTCCCGGCAATAGTCCGCGTCTTCCCAGGCCTTGAGGGTGCACAGCACCTGGGCAGCGAAGGCTTCGTGGATTTCGAAGAAATCGAAGTCGGCAAAGCTCAAGCCTTCGCGCTTGAGCATGCGCGGCACCGCATAGGCCGGGGCCATCAGCAGGCCTTCGGTGCCATCGACAAAATTCACCGCGGCCGTTTCGCCGGTGCGCAAGTAGGCCAGCACCGGCCAGCCGTTGGCAGCCGCCCATTCCTCGCTGGCCAGCAGCACCACCGAGGCGCCATCGGTCAGGGGCGTGGAATTGCCCGCGGTGAGGGTGCCATTCTGGCGGTCATAGGCGGGGGCCAGACCGGCGAGTTTTTCCAGGCTGGCGTCGGCCCGCAGGTTGTTGTCCCGGGCCAGGCCGCGATGGGGGCTGATCAGGTCGTCGAAGAAACCACGTATGTAGGCCGCGTCCAGGCGCTGGTGGCTGGTGAGGGTCAGTTCATCCTGGGCCAGGCGCTTGATCTGCCAACGCTTGGCCATTTCTTCGCAGTGCTCGCCCATGGACAAACCGGTACGCGGCTCGCCGTTGCGGGGCAGCAGCGGTTTGAAGAACATCGACGGTCGCACTTTCAACAGTGTCTTGAGCTTGTCGCCCAGGCCCTTGGCGCGGTTGGCCGCGAGCAAGGTGTGGCGCAGGGATTCGTTGATGCCGATGGGCGCGTCGGAGGTGGTATCGGCGCCACCGGCAATGCCTACTTCGATCTGGCCCAGGGCGATTTTATTCGCCACCAGCAAGGCCGCTTCCAGGCCGGTGCCACAGGCTTGTTGCACATCGTAGGCCGGCGTGTCTGGAGACAAAGTGGTGGACAGCAGCGATTCACGCGCCAGGTTGAAATCCCGCGAATGCTTGATCACGGCCCCGGCAGCAAACTCGCCCAGGCGCTGGCCGTGCAGGTTGTAACGGTCGATCAGGCCTTGCAGCGCCGCGACCAGCAGATCCTGGTTGCTGTCGTGGGCGTACACCGTGTTGGAACGGGCAAACGGGATGCGGTTGCCGCCGATGATCGCCACACGGCGGGTCGGGGCCGGATTGAAACTGTAGTCACTCATGTAGGGCTCTCATTCCAGACAAATAGCCCGCGCATATGGGGTTTGTCGCCGGCGAAATCACGCACTTCGAACTCACGGCGCGGGCCGCTTGCGGGGTGGTTCCACAGGGCGACCTGGCCGGGCAGGAAAATCGGCAATTTGAAGTCGCAATGGGCTTCGGCCTGAACCAGGCCACCAGGCGGTTGCTGGGCGGCCAGGGCGCGACCCAAGGTCCACATGCCGTGGGCAATGGCGCGGCGAAAGCCGAAGAGCTTCGCGCCGATCACCGAGGTGTGAATCGGGTTGAAGTCCCCCGAGACCTTGGCGAAGCGCCGGCCCAGGTCGGCGGGCAACACCCAGCGTTGGGTGCGCAACAGGCCGTGCTCCTGCAACGGCAACGCGTCGGCCCACGGCTCGCCGACCGGGTCCTTGACGTCGCGGCGCAGGTACAGGCTGTCGCTTTCCCAGGCCAGGGTGCCGGCGCTGTAGGCGCGGGTGGCGATGCTCAGCGCCTGGCCCTTGGGGTGGGCGACCCAACGCTCGGCATACACCTCCAGGCGCAAAGCCTGGCCTTCGTGCAGGCGTTGGTGCTGACGGATGCGATTGGCCAGGTGCACCATGCCGCTGGCCGGGTACGGGAAGCTTGGTCGGGTCAGCAGCATCAGGTGCAAGGGGAACGCCAGCACGTGGGGATAGGACAGCGGCACGCCCTGCTCGCGACGAAAACCGCAGGCGCGGCCATAGGCGGCGATGCCAACGGCGGACAACTCCACCGCCGAACGCACCAGGCGCTCCTTGGGCAGTAGCGGTTCGCCGTCGAGCTTGGGCTTGCGCAGGGCACGCACGCCGTCCAACAGCAGCTGCGTGCGCGAGGGCGGCGGGTGGACAATCTGGGTCAGGTAGTCCATGGCTCAGGCTCCCAGCAGACTTTGGCCGCACACGCGTACGACTTGGCCGTTGACGCCGCCCGAAGCCGGGTGCGCCAGCCAGGCGATGGTTTCGGCCACATCGATGGGCTGCCCGCCCTGGCTCATGGAATTCATGCGCCGCCCTGCTTCGCGAATCATCAACGGGATCTTTGCGGTCATCTGGGTCTCGATAAACCCCGGCGCCACCGCATTCACCGTCACCTGCTGCTTGGCCGCGCGTGGCGCGAGGCCTTGCACCAGGCCGATCACGCCGGCCTTGGAGGTTGCGTAGTTGCTTTGGCCGAGGTTGCCGGCAATGCCGGAAATCGATGACACGCACACGATGCGACCACCGGGGTTAAGGCCCTGGTTGTCCAGCAAGGCGTTGCTCAGGTGCACCGGCGCGTCGAGGTTGACCGCCAGCACGCTGCGCCACGCCGCTTCGGGCATCTTGGCGATGGTCTTGTCACGAGTAATGCCTGCGTTGTGCACCACCACATCGAACGCGCCGTACTGGCTGACGTGGGCCAGCAAAGACGAGGCGGCCTCAGGCGCAGTGATGTCCAACGGCAACGCAGAACCACCGACGCTGGCGGCGGCCTGTTCCAACGACTGCTGAGCCTGGGGCACGTCCACGCACACCACATGGGCGCCCTCACGGGCCAACACCTGGGCGATGGCCAGACCTATGCCACGGGACGCGCCGGTGACCAGGGCACGTCGGCCGGCGAAGGGCTTCTCCCAATTGACGCCAGGATTGCCGTCCACCGGTTTGTCCAGCCGTACCACTTGCCCCGACACATAGGCCGAACGGCGCGACAGGAAGAAACCCAGGCTGCTGTCCAGCGCGTCTTCGGCGCCCGGCGCCACATACAGCAGTTGCACGGTGATCGCCCGGCGCAGCTCCTTGGCCAGCGAACGCACCAGGCCTTCGAGGGCACGCTGGGCGATGGCCTGGGGCAAGTCCTGGCAATGTTCCGGCGCGGTGCCGAGCAACACCACGCGGCCGTGTTGGCCGAGGCGTTTGGCATTGGCGTGGAAAAATTCGTAAAGCTCATCCAGCTGTTTCAGGTCGACCACAGCGCTGGCATCAAACACCGCGCCCTGCACCTTGCCCGTCGAGGGCGCCTTGAGCGTCGCCGGGGTGGCGGCGACGGTATCGGTCCTGCTGAAGAAGCGTTGCACCTGAGCCGTCAGGCGCCCTGCCCCGGCGATAATCACCGGGTTGGCCAAGCCTGGTTGACCGCTGCGATGGCGCTGAAGCGGCAGCGGTTGCGGCAAGCCGACCGCCTGGGCCAGGCGCCGGCCCCAAGGGGAATTGACGAACGATAGGTAGCTGTCACTCATAGATAGATCCACTCACAACACGGACCGCGGTGGGAGGGAGCTTGCCCCGCCCACGCAGACCGCGATTTTTCTAGTTGACCGAGGCGTTTTCGCCTTGGCTGGTGCGACGTTTGGGGGCCGGCTCCAGCGCCTGCTTGCGCTGCTGCAACGCCTCCAGCAAACCGAAGTCCTGAGGGAAGTCATCCACCTGGATACCGTGGTCGGCGTATTCCACATAACGGCCGAGCAAGGCGTCTTCGTCGTCGCTGATCAAGTCCAGCGCCCTGGCCTTGACGCGCCAGGAGGTGAAGGCTGTGGCAGAGATCGGCATCGGTTCGAGTACGCCCTGCTTGATCGCAGGCTTGAGTCGGGCCTCGATCAGCTCCACTTGTGGCAGCAGACGGAAGCCCAACTCGCCGTACGCCAGCTTGTCGATTTCCGGCCGTGGAATGTAGGAATTGGCCAGCAACCGGTCGCGGGTTTCACCCGGTGTCTGCACCACATCGGCCACCTGGGCCAGCAGGCGATCCGAAGGCTTGCGCAGCGGGATGCCGAACGGGAATGTCAGGCCACGCACCACTGCAGCGGCGGCTTTCGAAGGGTAGTTAGCCAGCACTTCAGCGAGGGCTTCATGGGCACGCAACAGCGCGTCCTGGGCCGACCAATGCACCAGCGGCAGGTCTGCCTGGGGTCGGCCATCATCCTCGAAGCGCTTGAGCACGCAGGACAAGATGTACAGCTGCGACAGAATATCCCCCAGACGCCCGGTGATACTTTCCTTGCGCTTGAGGGCGCCCCCCAGCACGCCCATGGAAATGTCCGAGATCAACGCCAACACCACCGACAGACGATTGGCCTGGCGGTAGTAGGTCGCCAGCGCGGGCTCGGTCTTGGCCGGTGCGGAAATCAGTCGCCCGCCAGTCAGCGAATGCACCACCGCACGTACGGTGTTGGCCAGCACGAAACTCACGTGGCCGAACATCGCCGTGTCGAAGTCTTCCAGCGCCTTGCGCCGGTCCGGGTTGCGTGCTGCTTCCATTTCGCGGAACACATAGGGATGGCAACGGATCAGGCCCTGGCCAAAGATGATCAGGCAGCGGGTCATGATGTTCGCGCCTTCCACCGTAATGGCGATGGGGCTTTGCTGATAGGCGCGGGCCAGGAAGTTGTTGGGCCCCATGCAGATGCCCTTGCCGGCGACGATGTCCATGCCGTCATTGACGATGATGCGTGCGCGCTCGGTGACGTGGTATTTGGCGATGGCCGAAATCACCGACGGTTTCTCGCCGGCATCCAGGGAGGCCACCGACACCTTGCGCACCGCATCGCAGGCATACAAATGCCCAGCCATGCGCGCCAGCGGTGCCTGCACCCCTTCGAACTTGCCGATGGGCAGGCCGAACTGCTTGCGCATCGCGGCATACGCCGTGGTACCGCGCACCGCAACCTTGCCCAGGCCGACGTTGGCCGACGGCAACGAAATGGCGCGGCCAGCGGCCAGACATTCCATCAGCATGCGCCAGCCATTGCCGACTTGCTCGCGGCCGCCGATCACCCATTCCAGTGGGATGAATACGTCCTTGCCGGTGGTCGGGCCGTTCTGGAACACGGCGTTAAGCGGCCAGTGACGACGACCGCTGTTCACGCCGGGATGGGACGTCGGGATCAGCGCGCAGGTGATGCCCAGCGAACCTTTCGCGCCCAGCAAGCCGTCCGGATCTTCGGCACGAAACGCCAGGCCCAGCACCGTGGCAATCGGACCGAGAGTGATGTAGCGCTTGTCCCAGGTCACTTTGAAGCCCAGCACTTCCTCGCCCTCATGCACGCCTTTGCAGACGATGCCCAAATCGGGAATGGCCCCGGCATCCGAGCCGGCATACGGGCTGGTGAGCGCAAAACACGGGATGTCTTCGCCACGGGCCAGGCGCGGCAGGTAGTAATTGCGCTGGGCATCGGTGCCGTAATGCAGCAGGAGTTCGGCTGGGCCAAGGGAGTTGGGCACCATCACCGAAATCGCCGCCGCGGAGCAGCGCGTCGACAGCTTCATCACCACTTGCGAATGCGCATAGTGGGAGAAGCCTTTGCCGCCGTACTGCTTGGGAATGATCATGCCGAGGAAACCGGCGTCCTTGGTGTACTGCCAGCCTTCGGGGGACATGTCCTGCCAGACCTGGGTGGTTTCCCAGTCGTTGGCGATGTCACAAAGGGTTTCCACTTCGTTGTCGAGGAAGGCTTGCTCCTCGGCGCTCAGGCTCGCCGGCGCGGCTTGCAGCAGGCGCTGCCAGTCGGGTTTGCCGCTGAACAGCTCGGCGTCCCACCACACGGTGCCGGACTCGATAGCCGCACGCTCGGTGTCGGACATGGCCGGCATGATCGTGCGAAACAGGCCTAGGGCTTTGCTGGTGAGCAGGGTACGGCGCAGGGGTTTGATCGTCATCAACAGCGCAGGTGCTATCACCAGCAGCGCCGCGACGGTAAGGCCGAACGCAGCCACCACATTGAGCAGATAACCCAGTGCCAGCCAGACCAGGCCTACACCCAGCCACAACGCGGCGGCAGCTTGTCGATACGCCAGGGCAATCGCTGCTGCGACACCCACCAATAACCAGATAACCATGGGGATACCTCTACTCGATTCAGGGTACGGCTACGACGCGCCAGCTCGTGAATGGGCTGACACGTAAAGCCACACTACAAACTTGGAAAAGCAAATTCAAATTTTGTTTTGAAATTTTTATTTAATGCTTGGACGAAAAAATAGCGGCTGAACGGGTCAGCCTGATCAATCAACAACTGAGGACGAACGACTGGGTGAAGGCAATAAGATGCGCTTGGTGCCCTCTTCCATCGCCCTTCGTGAAACGTCAGAAAGCGTAGGTCGCCGATAGGCTCACCACATCACCTGACGACTCGGCTTTACCATTGAGGCTTGCGCCCCCAAGGCGATCGACGTTCTGGGTCTTCAGCTTGACCTCCTCTACGAACTGGTGGGAATACGCAGCGTCAAGACTCAGGCCCTTGATAGCTTTCACCTCGTAACCGGCGCCCAACGACAGGAAGGTCCGATCACCGTCTGGAATCCGCGGGTCACGGGTCGAGTTACGGGTAGGTGTCTGGTCCAGGGCTACACCGGCGCGCAACGTCAACTCGTCGGTCACGCGGTAATCACCGCCAATGGAAAGCATCCAGACGTCACGATATTTATAGGGAATAGAGACAATCTCCGAGCCCCGCGACTCAAGCGTCAGGTTTTTAAACGACGACCACTTGGTCTGGACCGCACTCACGCCCATGGTGAACCGGTCATTGAACTGGTGCACCCAGTCCAGGCCGATAGTGGCGGGAATGTCCAGTTGGACGCTGGCATGAGCGCCGTCGGGAAACAGTTCCAGCCCTGGATAGGCGGAGCCAACCAGTGTTCCGCTGCCAGTGAACGGATTCGTGCCCGTCATCAAGTTATTCGAGAATGCGTCTGCACGAATGGTGTATTTGCCCGTCAGCTTGTTCTTGATCTTGGCGTGATAGTTGATGCCTAACGTGTCTTTATCGGTAGGCTTCCACGTCAGGCCGGTAAACCAGCCGGTGGAAATATTGTCGACCTTGACCCGTATCAATGCATCACCGACGCCTGACGGCAAGTCGAGGTTGCCGAGGATCGGATCCTGGGAAACCGCCGCTGCCGCCAACAGATCGATGTTCTGGCTGACGAAACCCTTGGTGTGCTGAACGATCACGCCGCCACCGACAGAGAACTGATCATTCACCTTGAAGGACAGCGACCCGGTCAACCCCACGGTTTCAATCTTGGTATCGACGGCGAAATCGCGAAATTTGGAGTCCTGGTCCCACGTCGAACGCATGCCTTGAGGCACCACTTGACTCAAGCCGAACGCAAACCGATCCCCAAGCGGCATCACCATGAAGCCCGTCGGTAACCAGGCAGTGAACCCCCCTTGGCCGCCATCATTGTTATTCACCGTGGTTGCAGAGAGGTCCGGGAAACCATCAGCCCCAATCGGCGTATTGGAGGTAGGGTTACCCAGGTAATCGTTGGCCTCGCCTTTGTATTTGATTTTGATGCGTGCGTAGTCGACCGTGAATTGCGCCACGTTGTGCTCGACAAACGCCATGGCCGCAGGGTTGTTGAAGGCCGAACTGGGGTCGTTCTTGAACAGCGAACCCCCCGCAAATGCACGCCCCCATCCTGGTGCGCCGAAGGTGGGTGTTGAAAAGCCGCCAGCCTGGACAGGCACGGTCACCATCACCCCGCCTATCAATGCCAGCCCCAGCAAAACCTGCACGTGTTGTTTCTTATTATTCATGCGGCACTCCTTATTATTCTCTCTGCGAGCCGGCATGACCGGTTCGTCTTGCAGCCTGGCAATTCATGAACGGGCGCCCGGTTCAGGCGCCCGTTTTTCAGCGGGTGATCAGCCCTTCGTTCTCAGCCTCGGATCAAGGCACGATGGTCAGCGCAGGGCTCGGAGTAACGCTCAGGCTGACGACGGTGCAGCTGCCACTCAAGGTCTGGTTGGTGGCGGTCAATACGCCACCCGAGTACCCCACGGCAATGGTGGACGGCCCGCAATTGGAGGCTGGATACAGGAAGGTGCTGGCGATGGTGTAACCCACATTCGTGACGTTGCCAGCCGCTGCCGCCGTGGCGGTCAGGGTCCAAGGCAAGCCGGTGATCTTAGGCAGCGCGCACAGGCCGCCACCGGTGATCGACACGCCAGTGATTTTCGCAACGCCAGTGGCATCGACGTTCCCGGTAAAGGTCGCGCCGCAGTTAACCGCCGCCTGGAAGGAGGATGGCGACTTCACCGAGATCGTGCCAGGCGCGGTGAAGCTGGTGCTCACAGGAGAGATGCTGAAAGCGTTCGCCATGGAAGCAGCACCCATGCAAGCAGCCAGGGCAGTCAACGACACGAGAGTTTTAAAGCTTTTCATTGTTTTTCCTCACATGTAATGGCGAGTCATTCGCCAGGGGGTAATGGCCATGAACGAGAGGTCACGGTGAAACTGCAGAACTTCCCTTTCCAGCCAAATCTCAATTCAATTACCGCTGCACGTTATTCAACAACTTTGAAGTTCGGCGGCATCTTGATCAACACCGTCTTGATCTTGCAGTCTTCGCCAATCGGTACATTGGCGGCTTCCAACTTGCCGGTGGCGTTGTCCCAGGTGCCATCCGCCGTAGAAGGCCCGCACTTGCCACCGAGGCCGAAGGCGTGAACATCAACGCTGATATTCGACATGGAACCGCTGCGAGTGTCCTTGGCGATCAATACCCACGGCAAGTTGATGGCTTCGACCCGGCTGCACTTGAGGCCACCGTCGAATTCAACTTTATCGACATTCACCGAAGTACCATCCGCCGCGACCTTGCCGGCCACCTTGATGGTGCAATCGGCGCTGATCAGCGCACCCTTGGAGAAGCTGATCGGGCCTTGGGCCGTGAAGGCACTGCCAGCCGGTTCGATACGGGCGGCCTGGGCCTGGTGGTAGGCGATCAGGCCCAGCGCAGCCAATAGAATATGGGTAGTGAACTTGGCAGGTGTTTGCATGGTGTACGTCCTTCCCTTTAATTATTGTTGTTCGGGTCAAACCACTTCCTCGGGGCGATAACGTCCTGCGCGGCATGTAAGGCCCCGAGTACACAACTTACAGTTACTGCATGTCAGAACGGCGTGGCGCTGTTGCTGTACTTCTCCAGATACTTCAAGCGTTGTGACGGCTGAAGATTGGTCAGGGTGATATCCCCGGCATAATGATTGAGCACCCGATGATCCATGCGCCGGCGCCATAAGTAAGGCACGTACGCCCAGACAATCATGCTCGCGTAACCATAAGGCAGTTGCGGCGACTCATCAAAATGACGCAATGACTGATAACTGCGCGTGGGGTTGGCATGGTGATCGGAATGCCGTTGCAACTGAAACAAAAAGATATTGGTGACAATCCGATTGCTGTTCCAGGAGTGACGCGGCGAACAGCGTTCATATCGACCATTGGGCAACTTCTGGCGTTTAAGGCCGTAGTGTTCGACATAGTTCACCACTTCCAGCAGCGAGAACCCGTAGATGCCCTGGACAATCAGGAACGGAATCACCGCCACTCCCAGCCAGGCAATCATCGCGCCCCACAACACCACGCTGTACATCCAGGCGCTGAGTACGCCGTTCTTCCAGTGCCAGGCCGGCAGGCCGAGTTTGCGCAGGCGCTCGCGCTCCAGGTTCCACGCCGACTGCGCACTGAACCACACCGAGCGCGGCAGAAAGGCCCAGAAGCTCTCGCCCAGGCGCGAGCTGGCCGGATCCTCCGGCGTGGCGACGCGCACGTGATGGCCACGGTTGTGTTCGGTGTAAAAGTGCCCGTAGAAGGTCGGCGCCAACGTGACCTTGGCCAGGAACACTTCCAGGGCGTTGGGCTTGTGCCCCAGTTCATGGGCGGTATTGATGGCGATGCCAGTAGCGGCGCCAGTCGACATGGCCATGCCCAGGTAGGTAAACCCACTCGGTGCGCCGTGCAGTTGCGTGCGGTCGGTGATGTAACTGGCGGCGTGGACCAGCCAGTTGGAGGGGTCGAGGTTGGCGGTGGCGTGCAGCAGGCCACCCTGGATGATCCACTCGATACCGCCGGCGGCCAGCCAGCCGGTAATGATCACCGACGAGATGACGAACAGCACGCCGGTGTAGACGATCCAGCGGTAGTAGCGTTGGGTTTCCAGATGACTGACGGCGGACTCGGGCGGGTTGCTCACGTCTTCGCCGAGCAGGCCGTCGATCAGCGGGATCAGGCCGAAGATCACCAGGACACCGACCCACCACAATTGCTGGACACCGGTAAGAATGGCGAGAGAGCCGGACAACAGCGGCGTGGCCAACGGCATGATGCCCAACCACCAGAGGTGGCGCTTGCCATCGGTCCACACACTTGGCGCTGCCAGAGTCTGGTTCATGGCAGCCTCCTTGGCAGGGAGGTGGAAAACAGGTTCAGGGAGCGCTGAAGGCTCCGGGAAATCAACCATGCGATAAAAGACGTTTTTTTCATTTTTATTCGCTCTTAGGCATTTCAAAAATCATTTCAAAACAATCATTGAAATATTTTTTTAAATAAATAACGCGGAATCGTTAGGTCGTCAACTACTTTTTCGAAGCCTTTTTGACGTGACCGGACAGTCTCTTTTTCCGCTGTTTGGTCAGGTCTCTAGGGCAGGCATTTGCGACATCCAGACCCGCAATCAGGGCCACGATTATTTGTTCGCCAGGGCAAAGGGCGGATGCAGGACCGTGGCCGTTTGCGCCGGACGCGCCCGCTTGGCCACCTGCAACACCGCCTCAACCACCCGCGCCGTGGCGGTGATCGGCAGCATATGGCCGCATCCTTCCACCAGTTGCAGCTTGAGGCCTGGCACTTTGTCGGCAAGGGCCTGGCCGTGCTTGCGAAAGTCCAGCACCTTGTCCCGCGCACCGTAGATCAGGCCGATGGGCAGGGTCAGTTGCGGGTAGCGCTTGAGCATGTCCGGCAGGCAGTCGTTGACCAGCGCAATTTCACTGGAGGCGGCGTAGAAGTTGTCCGGACGCATGCCCAGCAGCCCGCCGCCCTGGGTGGCGAAATCTTCGGGGGCGGTGTCCGGCGCGAACACACCCTTGACTACCGAACGTCGGGTCAACAGGCCCATGGGCACGGTGAGTGTGTGAGCGACCCAGCGTCGCAGCCACGCCGGTCGCACCGCCAGCGACCAGAACACCAGCGGCAAAGTGGGTTGGGGATGGGTCAGCGGCGCCACCAGCACCAGGCCCGAGACTGCAGAGGGATGATCCAGGGCCAGGGCCAAGGAGATCGCCCCGCCCAAGGAATGCCCCAATACCAAAGGTTTATCCAGACCCAGCACATTGATAAACGCTGCGATTTGCCGCGCCTGGGCCGGCAGGTCTGCTGCCGTGCCTTTATGACGGGTGGAATAACCCGACCCCGGACGGTCCAGGGTGATCACCCGAAAATGCTCACGCAACTGGCCGGACAAGGCATAGGTCAGGTTGCGACTGCTGCCCATCAAGCCGTGAATCATCACCAGCGGTGGGCCCTTGCCCTCTTCTACATAATGAAAGCGCTCGCCATCGACCTCCACAAAGCGCCCGTTGATGGGGACAGCGGCTTCGATGCGCCGTGTCATCCAGGCGCTGAAGCCCCATAACACCGCACTTGCGCCCGCCGCAGCGGCAACCCACTCCACAGCCATAGCTCGGTCCTCTGCATCCCTGCTGCTGGCGACCCGACCGGAATTGGTCAAGGCCTCAGCCACCGTCCACACCCTGGACCTGAACCTCATGCATGCCGTGCTCGTCCGTCGGACAAGGGGTGCATACCAAACATGGTCCTAGCGTAGGCGATATTTTCAGGTAGATTATTTAAAATCTTTTTTAAAATAATTAATTCAATTTTCCTTTGCAATGGTGTTTTATCTAAAAGACAAAACAAAAACAGGAGCACATCCGATGCCCATCAAGGACAGCCTATGAATGCCCACAGTGAATCCATCGACATCGCCATCATTGGCTCGGGCTTCGCCGGCCTGTGTATGGCGATCAAACTCAAGGAAGCCGGGTTCACCGACTTCTTTATCGCCGAGCAGGCCGACACCCTCGGCGGCACTTGGCGGGACAACCACTACCCAGGCTGCGCCTGTGACGTGCAGTCCCATGTGTACTCGTTTTCCTTTGCGCCCAACCCGGACTGGACGCGGCAGTTCGCGCCGCAGGCGGAAATCCGCGCCTACCTGGAGCAATGCGCCAAGCGCTTCGAATTGGCGCCTTACCTGCGTTTCAACAACGGCCTTGAGCGCGCAGTGTTCGATGAACAGCAGCAACGCTGGCAATTGAGCTTCAGCAATGGCCGGCACGTGAGTGCACGGGTGCTGGTATCGGGCATGGGCGGCCTGTCGCGCCCGGCGTTACCGCAGATTCCAGGCCTGGACAGCTTCAAGGGCAAGAGCTTTCACTCGCAGCAGTGGGACCACGACTATTCCTTGAAGGGCAAGCGCGTGGCAGTGATCGGCACCGGCGCCAGTGCCATCCAGTTCGTGCCGCAGATCGCGCCGCAGGTGGCCCACCTGGACCTGTTCCAACGCACGCCGCCGTGGATCATGCCCAAGCCTGACCGGACGATATCGCCCTTCGAGCGCTGGTTGTTCAGGCACCTTCCTTTCACCCAGCGCCTGGTGCGCAGCGCCTTTTACTGGGCGCTGGAAGGTCGTGTGGTGGGCTTTGCCCTGCACCCACGGCTGATGAAAATGGTGCAGAAAATCGCCCTGCGCCATCTGCACAAACAAGTCGCCCGTCCTTCCCTGCGCAAGACCCTGACGCCGGACTACACCATCGGCTGCAAGCGCGTGCTGATCTCCAACGATTATTACCCGGCGCTGTCGCGCAGCAATGTCGAGGTGGTCACCGAGCCCGTGCTGCGCGTCGAAGCCGACGGCGTGATCACCGCTGATGGCATCAAGCACCCGGCCGATTGCCTGATCTTCGGCACCGGCTTCCAGGCCACCGATCCCCTGCCTCGGGACTGCATCATCGGGCGCGACGGGCTGGACCTGATGGACACCTGGCACGACGGCGCCCACGCCTACAAGGGCACTACGGTGCCGGGTTATCCCAACCTGTTTTTGATCGTCGGGCCCAACACCGGCCTGGGGCACAACTCGATGATCCTGATGATCGAGGCGCAGGTGACCTACATCCTCGACGCCCTCAGGCAGATGCAGCGCCAGCGCATCGCCACGGTGGACGTCAAGCCGGCGGTGGAACAGGCCTACAACCGTCAACTGCAAGACCAGCTCAAGCGCACCATCTGGAATACCGGCGGTTGCCAGAGCTGGTACCTCGACCCGCGTACCGGCAAGAACACCACCCTGTGGCCCGGCTCGACATGGCGCTTCAAGCAAGTCACACGACAGTTTGCGCTCAAGGACTATGTAGTCGATCGGTTACCGCTCCATACGCCCGCCCATCCGGCAACGGCGCCCCATTCCACCGCAGAAGGCAGCCTGTCATGAAGTCATTCAACGGTCGCGTGGCGGCCATCACCGGCGCGGCATCCGGCATGGGCCGTTCATTGGCCCTGGCGCTGGCACGGGAAGGTTGCCACCTGGCACTGGCGGACAAAAACGCCTCGGGCCTGGAGCAAACCCTGACGCTGATCAAGACCTCCACCCTGTCCCCGATCACGATCACGACCCAGGTGCTGGACGTGTCCGATCGCCAGGCCATGGAACAATGGGCGGCTGGCTGCGTGGCGGAGCACGGCCGGGTCAACCTGGTGTTCAACAATGCCGGAGTGGCGCTCTCCAGCACAGTGGAAGGTGTGGACTATGCCGACCTGGAGTGGATTGTCGGCATCAACTTCTGGGGTGTGATCCACGGCACCAAGGCATTCCTGCCTTACCTGAAGGCCAGCGGCGATGGCCATGTGATCAACACCTCCAGCGTGTTCGGCCTGTTCGCCCAACCGGGGATGAGCGGCTACAACGCCACTAAATTCGCCGTGCGTGGTTTCACCGAAGCGCTGCGCCAGGAGCTGGACCTGCAACGCTGCGGCGTGTCCGCCACCTGCGTGCACCCCGGCGGCATTCGCACCGACATCTGCCGCAGCAGCCGCATCGACGCGAACATGACCGGCTTCCTGATCCACAGCGAGCAGCAAGCCCGCGCCGATTTCGAAAAACTCTTCATCACCGATGCCGACCAGGCCGCCAAAGTCATCCTGCAAGGCGTGCGCAAAAACAAACGCCGCGTGCTGATCGGCCGCGACGCGTACTTCCTCGACCTGCTCGCCCGTTGCCTGCCCGCGGCCTATCAAGCGTTGGTGGTGTTCGCCAGCAAGCGCATGGCGCCCAAGCAACCCCGACCGGTCTTTGAAACCAACGACGAACCCCGTCTCTGAACAGGAGCACGCACTATGTTGCCTATCCGCCGCGACGTCCGTTTTGCCCTGCCCGCCGAGCGCATCACCAACTGGCACGAACAGGGCCCGTTCATCACGCATTTTTTCAATGCCCTGTCGCTGCTGTTTCCCCAGGGCGAGCTGTTTTTCATGGACAGCGTGCGCCACTACCGCCAGCGCGTAGAGGACCCGGCGCTGAAAAAAGAGATCCAGGGGTTTATCGGCCAGGAGGCCATGCACAGCCGCGAACACGTGGCCTACAACGACCTGATGCAAGCGGCAGGGCTGCCGGCGCACACCCTGGACGGTCGCCTCAAATTCATCCTCGACCTGCAGAAAAAACACTTCCCGCCGGCGTTCAATCTGGCGATTACCATAGCTCTTGAGCACTACACAGCGATGCTGGCGGAAATCCTGCTCAGCGACCCGTCACGCTTCGGCGATTCACTCAAGGGTTACCAGCAGATGTGGTACTGGCACGCCCTGGAAGAAACCGAACACAAGGCCGTGGCGTTTGACGTGTGGAATACCGTGATCAAGCCAGGGCCCAAGCGCTATCTGCTGCGCACCGGCGCCATGCTGACCACCACGGTGTTCTTCTGGCTGGTGGTGCTGGATTTCCACGTGCGCCTGTTGATCGCCGACCGCAAGGCCGGTGGGCACCTCAAAGGCTTCTGGCGCATGCTGAAATTTCTGTATGGCCCCAAAGGCGTTTTCCCACGCATGCTGCGGCCGTGGTTGCACTACTTCAAACCCGGCTTTCACCCATGGGACCACGATAACCGCGCGCGCCTGGCGGGTATCGACGAGTTGATCGAGGACATCGAACAGACCCAGCGGGGTTACTAGACCTGCGCCAAGGTTTCACGCTCGCGCACAAAGCCTTCCAACTGATCGCCCGGCAGCGCCTTGCTGAAATACCAGCCCTGGATAATCAACTCGGGGCCGGTGTTCAGGAAGGCCAACTGCTCGGCGGTCTCCACGCCCTCCACTACCACGCCCAGGTTCAGCGCTTCACAGAAACGCAGCATGCCGGTCAGTACCTGGGCGCCTTTGGGGTCGTGCTGGGCCACCACAAAGCTGCGGTCGATCTTGATGAAGTCCACCGGAAACTGGTGCAGGTAACTCAAGGCTGAAAACCCGGTGCCAAAGTCGTCGATATAAACCTTGGCGCCGATGGCCTGCAATTTACGGATGTTCTGGCGCGTGGCCGGGATATCGCTGATCAGCGCATCTTCGGTGATCTCCACCGATACCTGCCCGTGAGCCTGGGCGAGGATTTCCACCAGGCGCTCGCCATAGGCGGCATCGGTCAGGGTGGCGCTGGAGATATTGATGGTCATCGGCAGGGCAAAGCCGACTTTTTGCCACTTCTGGTACTGACGAACCGCCTGGGACGCCACCCACACATCCACGTCCGGCATCAAGCGCGCCTGGGCCAACCATTGCAGGAACTCCCACGGCGAATGCACCGTGCCCTGGGCGTCGCGGGCGCGCATCAGCGCTTCGCATCCGGTACACAGGCCGGTGCGGGTCGAGACCTGTGGCTGGAATTCGAGGTAGAACTCGTAGTCGCTGATCTGCTGGATATGGCTCAGCTCATTGGCCTGGCGCGCAAAGGTCTTGTGGGACACCAGCACCGGGTCCAATTCACGTAGCCGGCCTTTTTCTTCAAGGCCACGGAAGGTCATGTCCAGGGATTTCAGGTAAACCGTGCCCCCTTCGGCGGCCTGACGATGGATTGCACGTACGTAAGGCGCGTACACCAGGGTGCCCAGGGCCAGTAGCGCGACTTGCAGCACCACTGCCGCCAGATCACCGTGGGTACTCAGGTAGGCGTTGAGCAATATCGGAGAGGTGAACGGCACGCTGGCTACCGCCGGGGATACCCACCCCCACCCCACCACGGTCAGCGCTACCATTGCGTTCAACGCGGGCACCACCAGAAATGGAATGAACAAACGTGGATTGAGGATGATCGGCAGGCCAAACAGCAGGACTTCACTGACGTTGAACAGTGAGAGCGGCAGACTCGCCACAGCCAGCAGGCGCATGGACTGGCTCTTGGAAAACAGCAGGATGGCCACCAGCAAACACAACGCGCCGCCCGAGCCGCCGATAAACGCAAAACTGCCCAACAGGCCGCTGTTGAGCACATATTTAATCGGTTCACCGGCGGCCAGCGCGGTGCCGTTGAGCACCACGGCCTGGTCCAGGACGTCGAACAGCGGCTGCATGGCGTACACACCGTGAATCCCGAAAAACCACAACAGCGAGTTCATCAGGGTGACAAACAAACCGCTGCCGTAGGGCGACGCCAAGGCTTCAATCACCTGCGGCCCCTGCAACTGCGCCACATAGGGAATCTGCAGCAATAGGGAGAGCAGCGCGACCAGCGCCAGCGCGGTGATCGCTCCCGGCACGACCATATTGATCGTACCCCGCAGGTTGTGCCCTACCAGGTCTTCATTGATCAGGCGGGTCCAGCGATAGCGGCACAGCCAGGCCATGGCCGGCACATTCAGCAGCGGTGAGGCAATGGCGATAAAGAGAACGAACGTGGCGCAAGCGCGGGGGTATTCACGCAGGATAAAAGTCGCAATCACCACTTGGGCCAGGCACAGGAACGCCACCGGTAGCTGTGGCAGGCGGTATTGGATCGCGAGCATGTAACCGATGGAGGCCGCTACCAGCAGCGGAATCACGGAACTGATCTGATTGTGCAGCCCTGCGAAGAAGGCCACCACCTGCGGATCGAACCCCAGCACCCGCGCACATTCGGACAGGATCAGAAAACTCGCCGACACCAGCAGGCACGGCAGGATCCACAGCAGCCCTTCGCGGATTGCGCGCAACGACTCGGTGCTGGCCAAAGCGGCCAGGCGCTGGGTAAAGAAAAGTTTGAACAGCGTTTGCGCCATGACCCGTCCCTCAGCCCATCGCCGTCTGCCCCTGGAGGGCAGGACCCGAAATACCGGGGCTAACGCTACACGTCCTGGCACCGGGAGCGAAAGCCTTTTGCCATGTCTCGGCGTGAAATTTCAGCACTGTTTTCAATTGTTGGATTTTCCGGCCTGGGCCACGCCCGGAATCTGCTTCAATACCCGTTATCTCTGTGCTCAATTCGCACAAAACTCGCATCGGGCCAGAAAAACGAAGCCTGATCCCAACTGATTTGGAGCATGCCCTTGTCAACACCTGGCGATAATCACCAGCTCGCGCTGGACCGTTTCTTGAACGAGCACCCCGACATAGCCGCAGAACTGAACACGTTGAACCCGCTGGCAGCCCAGGCCAAAGGCGAAACCCAAGCCCAGTACCGCGCCGAACGGCTGCATGAAGCCTTCGAAGCGGAAGCGGAGCGCCAGGGTTTGTTTGCCTGGGAGTTGACGCTCAAACTCACCGCAGACACCCCGCAAGCCTTTGAGGCCCAGCGCCTGGAAGTGCACAAGGAAGTGGCGCAGATGGCCGGCCTGAGCTGGGTCGAATACTGCCAACTGCATGACTTGGCTGGCTGATACGCCCACTAAAGAAACCACGAGCGCCGCCGCCCATTGATGGCTTCGCACAGTTCGTCGACCGAAATCGTTCGCTGCTCAGGGTCCGCCGCCAGCGCAGAACGCAACGCCGGCCAGCAATGCCTGGGCAAGTGTCGGGGCCTGGGCACAGGCTTTTTCAACTGCCCCCCATCGGGACGGCTTCCCTGGGCCAACTCATAGATCACGCAGGCAGCGCCATACAGGTCGGCCCTGGCGGAGAGGTTTCCACCCGCCACCAATTCCGGCGCCGCATAGGCGGGTGTCCAGGCGTTCAAACGGCTGCGGCTCAAGGCCGGCAGCCCCGCAGCCTGCTGCACCTGCGCATGACCCAAACCAAAATCGAACAAGCGCACGCCCTGCTCGCCCACCATGATATTGGCGGGTTTCACATCGCCATGCAGCACGCCCTGCTGGTGGGTATACGCCAGTGCTTCCAGTAGTTGCATCGCGATGGGTTGCAACTCAGGCCACGGCAATCCATCCGGATACGCCTGGAGCCGTCGATCCAACGTCATACCGTGCAGCAATTCCATGGTGAAGAACGCAACCTGACGCAGGCTGTCGACCTCGAAGGCAAAGGTCCTGACCACGTGATCGTGGCGCAGGCTTCGAGTCAGGGCGAACTCGCTGTACAGCAAGACATGACCATCGCAAGATCCGGCAAGCGTATCGCTCAACAGCTTCAATGCCACCCAGGCGCTGGGTTCGCCAAACGCCTCGTGCAGCAGGTCGCGGGCACGGTAGACAACCCCCATGCCGCCGGAGCCCAATACCCGTTCAAGGTGATAACGCCCGGCAAGCAGGTTCGGCGGGCCGAAGGTCGCGCTCATGGCTGGACCACCACGGCGGTCAGGTCATCCCGCGCCGCGCCGCGCAACACTTGGGCAAACAACCGATCCACCGCCTGTCGGGGCGTCCCCAGACTCAGGGCGTTGCCCAATTCGCCATGACTGAGCCCCTGATACAAACCATCGCTGCACAACAAAAATACGTCCCCCGGCTGGGTGCCGAGTTCCAGCACTTCCAGGCTCAAGGGCTGCCGGCCGCCAATGGCACGGGTCAAGGCCCGGGCGTGCGGATGAGCCTGAGCCTGTTCCAGGCTCAGTTGCTGCGTGTCCATCAACTGCTGCAACCGGGAATGGTCCCGCGACAACTGGTACAAGCGTTGACCGCGCCACAGGTAGCAACGGCTATCCCCCACCCAAATACAGGCGGCGCGATTCCCATCGAGCAACAGCGCAACCACGGTGCTGCCCATGATGCCCTCGGCGGTTTGTTGCAACGCCCGTCCCATCTGAGTATCGAGCCATCGCAGGCAACGCCGCACGGCCTCGACACGTTCATCAAGACAGCCCTGGCCGGGTAATGAAGCCAGGCTGTTGATGACCCACTGGCTCGCCCTATCCCCGGCCCGATGGCCACCCATCCCGTCGGCTACCGCCCAGCAACCGTGCTGGGGGCAGTCGAGGAACGCATCCTCATTGCGCGAACGCGCGTTACCCCGCAGCGTTCGTCCGGCGCTGTCCCTCTGGATATGCAGCTGCCTCACAATTGCTCCGGCAGACGGAACGTGCGCCACGTCGCCAACTGAAACGGGCCTGGGTGGCGTTGGCTGGTGAGCAGGAAGTTGGCGCGCAGGCCAGCCAGATCGGCCTTGAGCAGGTGTGCATCCCGGCCGCTTGCAGGCTCGCTTTGCATCAGGTCGAAAAACCGGAATAACGACCAGGGGCCGGTGTTTTTTTCAATGCCCAGCGGCCGCTCCGCGCCCCGCTCCAGCACCAGGCTGCTGCGGCCATTGTCTGCGTCATTTGGCCAATGAAACGCCATCGGCACGATCGGGCCATGACGGTATTCAAGGTGTTGGTCACCAATGCTCAGAATCGCGCGGCTGACGGCCTGATCCAGACTGTAGGGCGCCAGCGTGAAGCGGACCGCCCAGTCCCCCTGTTCTTCAGTAAAAAAACCATGTCGAATCATCTGGGCCTTTGTCAGTTGCTCCAACAGCGAGCGCGACAACGGCAGGCTCCGGCCATCCAGGTTGCGCAGGCGATAGCGGCCACCCTCGGCACCGACAAAGGGCCGCAGGTAGCTGTCGTAAAAGCGCGCCATGCCTCCACGAGGTTTGAAAAACTCCTGGAAATCGCCCAAGGCAACGTCGCTGCCGGCGTGGGCACTGAACGGGTAGCGGCGCTGAATCGCCTTGGCGTAAAACCCGTACACCTCAGTTTGATAGCGTTGATTGACATGCACATAGGCGTCATCAAGCAGCAGTCGCCAGCTCTCATCGGCAATGTCGCCAAACCAGCCCTTGAAAGGTTGCGGCAGGCGCACTGCAGCATCACGCACACGGCCCAGCAGCGGCTGCTGCCCTTCCATGCGTTGCTTGACCAGCTTGAACGCTGCCTGCTCCGGCGCGCCCTCGCGGTTCAGTGCCGCCAATTGCAGCTGCCATTCATCCAGCAGTCGCAACGCCTGCATCAGTTCAGCGCCTGGGTTCTGCTCGGCATCCAGCAACTGATGCAAAGGTTCGAATCGCCGCTGCAAAGCACGTCGCGCAGAATCAGAAGCCGCCGGTACCGACAGCTGGCTGGTCAGCACACTGGATGCCGCCTCTTGAACTGCCTCCCCCATTGCCTGAAGACGATCGCTGGCCGCCGACAAGCGGGTGTTCTCTCGCACCTGCTGCAACAGTTGCACCAGCGGTGATTGCACTGACGCCAATCCGGCAAGCCCATCGGCATGCTGCCGGAGGCTGTCGCTGCGCTGCAGGCTGATCCGCCCCAGGGCCTGGCTCCAGGCATCCGCGTACTCGCTGAAATAGCGTTGTTCCAACTCCAGCATCAACTGGCGCAAATCCATGGCGCTCAGATCGCCGGCCTCCCCAAGCACCCAGTTATCCTGGGCGATTGCGTTGACCAGACGGGGACCGTGTTTTTCAAAATAGTGCACGTACCGTTTGGTGTAGAAACCCGGTATCGGCTGGTCGACAGCGGTGAGGCCCAGCCCTTCTGGTAGACGATGGGGCTCCAGGTTCCTGGCCTGGTCTCGCAGCACCCGATAGACCACATCCGCCAGAGACTCACCTCGTAACGCCTGCCGGGCCTGAGCCACCAGCTCGGTGTTCAGGGGCGCCTGGAAGGGTTGTTCAAGCATCCGCGAGAGGTGTTCGTTCAAGCGGCTCCGCGTCGAAGCCTCCCCGGCATACCGGGTGGACCAGTGACCGGCCATGTGCTGTGCCAACCAAGTGGTATCGCGCCGCTCCCGCAGGTTAAGCATCAGGTAGGCCCGCAGCATGTCCAGCAGCCTCTCGCGATCATCAAGACTGGTCCGCACCTGTTCTTCGAGCAACGAGGTCACCTGCGGTAGAAACTGCTGGTGCAGCGCCTCTTCATAGGCACTGATCAACGGTGCACGGCTCACCTCGCCTTGATACAAGCCGGCCCTCTCCGTCCAGCGAGCCTCTCCCACCGACGGAAATACACGGGTCGCGGCCAACAGACCGTCCAGCAAGGGCAGCAACGTCAGGGTTTGGTCTGCGGCGGACGGACCCGGTGGCGGCGACTTGATCAGTTCCGCCAGCTGCATCAAACGCTGGTGGTTGACCCCATAACTGTGTGCCCACAGGCCTCCTGCCCCGGTGATGACCAGTACGGCGGTCAACGCCAGCAACCCTTGGCGTTGACGGATGCGTCGGCGCTCCGGTGTCTGCAATCCCGCGAGATTGGCCTCGGCAAAAATCACGCGGTTGAACAGGCCCTGGACGAAGTGGGAGCGCCTGTCGTCAGTCTGCGCGCACGTCAGGTAAAACCCGCGCAATCCGTTGATACGCTGAAAGCGGTGCGCGGAGAACGCAGACTCCACAAACAGACACAAACGCTCACCGATCTGCGCAGCCTGCCGAGGAAAATCGAGCATCTGGCCACGACGCCCGGCATCGCGTTCCTGGTGCAAACGCGGGATCAGCTCCGCTGCAAGGCGTTGCAACAGCGCCTCGAACGCTTCGCGCACCTGGGTCATTTCGGTACCGGCGGCGCTGGTAGTCAGCCGCTCCCCCAGCAAGGTGTCGACGCTGTCGCCGTGGGATGCATCGAAGAACTCGGCGAAACCCGGCAATCGGTCTGCCTGGGTCAGCACCAGATAAACCGGCACGTCCACATGCAGCGTCTGCTGAATATCCTGCAAGCGGCTGTGTACGTGGCGCGCATGCAGGTCCAGGTCGCGCTCGTGGCTGCCTAGCAGTGTCTCTACCGCCAGCGTCACCACCACGCCGTTGAGCGGGCGCGCCCGGCACCGCCCTTTGAGCAAGCCCAGGAACGTCGACCAGCCGGCCCCATCGACTGCGCTATCAGGCTGGGCCAGGTAGCGCCCGGCACTTTCGACGAGTACGGCTGCGTCAGCCAGATACCAGTCAAAATACTGAGTTGCGCCCGGCGCCATCGCCCCGTCCCGATCCAGCGGGAACGGTGAGCCGCAGGCCGCCAGCAATTGGGACTTGCCACTGCCCTGTTGGCCGATCAACAGGTACCAGGGTAAATCGTTGCGCCAACGTTCACTGCGCTCATCATAACGGTGGGAGATTTTCAGCGCGTGCAACGCCTCCTTGAAACGGCCACGTACATGCCTGCGCTCATCGTCAATCAACCCCTGGCGTTGATCGCGTGCCTGCTGTTCAGGTTGGTTGATCCGTGCGGTACGACGTGCGCCCACCACGACCATCGCCAATCCCCACAGCAGCAACAGGCCACAGATGCTCAGCAGGCGCGACGTAGCACCTTGCCAGAACCGGTGGTCGTCCAGCGCCAGCAACGGCCCGAAAAACCACACCAGCAGCGCACTGGCCAACACGATAAGCAGGCTCCAGACCCAACTCTTGCGCAGCACTGTGCCCACGCCCTTGAAGAATGCGTTCATTCATTGCTCCCAGCGTTACAAGGACGACCGTGTCTTATCCGGCGCCAAAGGTTGAAAGGATTGCAGCACCGTCATGCGTTCAGTGCCCAGGACCCAGGCAAAACCTGAGTACATCGCCAGCAAACAGACCCATGTGAAGATCACGACCCGGGTAACGGAAATAATGCGCAAGCGTGCACCTGCCGCTGGGACAGTCGCCGTTGGCGCCGTCATCGATGGGCGATCACCACGCACGTGCCTGATCTGTCGGTACAAACCATCGCGCACGGTTTCCAGCTGCGACCCTCCACGTTCCAGGACCCGGTATTTACCTTCAAAACCCAATGACAGGCACAGGTACATCAGCTCCAGCATGGCCAGGTGCTTGACCGGATCACGGGACAGGCGCTCCAGCAGTTGGAAGAATTTCTCCCCGCCGAACGTTTCATTGTGAAAGCGGCTCAGCAGGCTGGTCTTCGACCAGTCACTGCGATTGCCCCAAGCGGTCGTCACCACGGCTTCGTCAATCACGCTGCAGAGCACATAACGCGCCGACATGACCTGACTGTTTTCTGCGCCCTGGTACAAGGCACGTGTTTCAAACGCGGTAATTCCCGAGGACAGCCGGTCGTTGAGGCTCTGCAGGCTTTCCCGTCCGGCGTCGCCTTTGAGCTGAACCACCTGTGACAGCAGTTCCCAGGCGGCGGCCACCAGAGTGTTGGGCCCTATATTGAAGCTTTGTACCCCTTGCTGGCCGGCGGTATAGATCATCCGGTCTTCCAGGTGTTCGAAGCGCGGGGGCGT
Organism: Pseudomonas arvensis; assembly: GCF_056688935.1. NCBI lineage: Bacteria > Pseudomonadati > Pseudomonadota > Gammaproteobacteria > Pseudomonadales > Pseudomonadaceae > Pseudomonas > Pseudomonas arvensis. Next base: position 3,347,314 of record NZ_CP162038.1, read on the forward strand.
GGGGAAATCCGTCAACGCCACGTGCGCCGGGGCGCGGCCATCGCGGTCAAGCAGCACGGTTTTTTCGTCCTGCGGGTATTCACTGTCCATAGTCATGGCGTTCAGTTCCTGATGGCCCAGAAGTTGAGTTCAAGTTCGGCAAACTCGCCGCTGGCATGAAAGGCAAAACCACCGGATTGCTCCAACTGCGTGATGTCACGGGCGCCGAGTTCGAGCATGAAATAGGTCTTGCCGGCGTGAAATGGGATCTGTCGCGGCGCTACCGGCAATGGCTTGACCTTGATACCGGCCAAGTGCAGGTTGACCAGCTCGCGGATCCGCTCCACCGGTCCGATCTTGAGGTGCGCAGGCAGGCGGTGGCGCAATTCATCCGAATCACACTGAGCGGTCGCCGCCAGAATGAACGTGGCCGTGCCCAGCAATTTGAGGTCACTCACCGGGCACACCAGCACACCGTACTGACGCTGTTGCAACACCAGCTCAATGGCATGTTGCTCCAGCACCGACGACAGCACCCCGCGCACGCCCGCCATCAGGCCGCGAAAGCTCGCGGCCTGGTCACAATGCCGGTAATACCCTTCCAACTGTGCACGCTTGCTGTCGGTGGCAAACGTGGACAACTCGCCGAGAACTGACAGCAACTCTCGATACAAGGCTTCCGGACGTACCTGCGTCTGACCCAGGTAGTGCCGCAATACCAGCTCCGTGCGATTGATCAATTGCAGCATCAGAAAATCGCCGACTTGAGCGCCCGATGCTCCACCATTGCCCTGGATGCGTTCGGCAATCGCATCCCCTCGGGTCGCGAGCAGGCTGAGTACTTCCTTGATGCATGACGATACGTAACCTGACTGCTGCAGATAGATGAATGTCGGTACAAAATCCGTGTCCAGCCGCACGCCGCCCTCAGGGGTCGAGTCCAGCACCTGGGCAACCTGAAGCTTCACATGGAGCGGGTCACTGGATTGCTCTCCCAAGAGCAATCGCAGGTCCGGCCGTGCGCAGTTGATCCGACAACGGGACTCGACTCCGGCGTTGGAGTCACCGATCTCCGACTCACAACTGACGTAACGTGCCAGCACTTCGCTTTGCTCTTGCCTGCGCACTTCTATCTGATTACCGATGACCAACGGCAACGCCAGGAACACCGGTTGCCCGGCTGTGTTGGCGGGCACCTGCAATACCAGCGGCGCCATCGCTGCGGTCAGCTCGAACAGGCTGCCGTCAGGGAAGACACCACTGGCTTGATTCACGACCACCTTGCCCATGTTGAGGTACTGCACGTCGACCTCCAGACTCAGGAATCCCCAGCCATCGCTGCCGAGCAAGCGGGTACGGTTGAGCTGCTGATGGTAATAGCGGTCGTTGTGCTGCAAATGCTGGGGGCGCAGCAGCATGCCTTCCTGCCAGATGACTTTATGAATTTCCATTTCAATCTTCCCTTCTGCTGGTTCGGATACCCGACTCGTCAAGAATCAGGTCGGCCCGTGTCAGCCGTTGCCGGGTCACGGGAAGCACAAACCGCCACTGCACGTGGGGCAGATTTCGATAGGCAGCCAAAACGCCGATATAACGACTGTGTGGTTCGACACTGAGCTTGAGCGCCAGCTGTTCACCAGGGCGCAGCTCCAGCTCTTCGCCATTGACCCAGTCCTTGGGTAATGACTGCTCGGCGCGACTATAGAGACTGAAGAAATCAGCATTTTCGAACGCCACCGGATGCCGTAGCTCAATCAGGTGCACAACCACTGGCGACGGACGACCGTGCAGGTCCGGGTTGACGGATTCGCTGGCTGCCAACGTCAGATCCAGCTTGGTCAAGGTGGAAATGGGTGAGACGCCGGCGCAACCGGCCAACAGCCCCAGAACGACAAGCATTGATACAAAAGGGATTCGATACATGACCATCATCCTGAGCAAGTCGTAAGCAACGTGGAGACAAGGCGCACCTGTTCTTTGTAGGCGTTGGAAAAATCGTTGCGCAACAGATGTTCGCCCGAGGCGGCCTCATCGTTCAGCCGCCGATGATGAAGTTGGTAAGCCCGCCAATGTGCACCGTCGGTAGAGAACCTGCGCGGCTTACCTTGGCGTTCGAAGCACAGCAGCAGATGGTCGGGTGCAAACGCTGCCAGCGCGCCCCGCATGGCGGCGCGGCAGGCCACAACCAAGGCGAGTTGATGGATTTGGATCTCCCGGCATACCTCGGCAACCGCCAATTCGGCCGAACGCTGGCCTACCTCGGCGCTGCTCAAAAGCGACGCCAAGGTGGCCTGTATATCGGGGCAATCCTTCAGGGGATTGGGGCCTTTGAGCGGCGACGTGGCCCAGTCCAGATTCAATTCACTGTTGAGTTCATCGCGGGTTCGCAGGCTCTGCTGCAAGCCTTCGATAGATTGCCTGCACAGCCCCGCCACTTTGATGGCGATGGCCTCGCGACCCGCCGTGTCGAGCGCACCCATATCCATGCCCAACGCTTCACCGAATTGCGCCCAGAAGATTTCCGTTGCTGGCGCAGCCACCGCAGCGGGTTGAGTACAGGCCTCGCGTGTGCCGGGCTCGGCCCATCTCGGCACGATCATATGATCGCGCTCTACCGCGCCGTGAGAAAACGTGCCGCCCGGCGCCTGCGCCGCAGATCGCCAGGTGTCTGGTTCGTCGGACGACGTGCTGTCCGAGGGTTCGTGCTCCAACACCTGCAACGGGTCCAGCCCGAGGAAGGCATCGTCAGGAATCGGGTCAGTGCTGGCAAACGCTCGCCGGTCCCGCGTCGAGCCCTGCCCCGTCAAGCGTGCGCGAATATCCATCGAGCCGACTTGATAGACATCACCTTCGCTGATCAGGCGAGCCTGGCCCTTCAGCAAACGCTCGGTACTTCCCGACACACCAATCCCGTTGCTACTGATATCGGTGAGAAAGTACTGGCCGCCTCGGTAACTGACCAAACCATGTTGACTGGAGAGCAAACGGCTGGGGTCGGGGATGACCCAGTCACAACCCGAGCCACGGCCGATCACGCCACCGACGCCGTCAAAAACCTTGCCGGCAGGCGGTTCACCGTCCGTGGTATTGCACACCTCTAACACTAACTGCATGGCAGGGTTCCCCAGTTCAATGGCCGCGACGGAGCGCATGGGGATCACCCAGCGGACGGTAGTCGGCATCATCAAAAACGTAATTGGCGTTACAGCCGCCCAGTAAACACAGTGCAAGCGCCAGGGCTTGCCATGGACGAACAGGCATCAGGTATCTCCACGAAAAGTAAGGCCGGCGACGGCGCAAAAAACCCACATATTCTGCATTCAGCACTCTCCTTGGGCGGCGCCACAGGGGATGTTCAGGCGTGCAAGGCGATAGAGCAGCGTGCGACGTGCAACCCCCAGTTCGTGGGCGGTACGGGTTCGATTGCCACGGTTTTTGCGCAGGCAATCGATCAGGAACACCCGTTCAACTCGCTCCAGCCGCTGGCGCAACGTTGCATCCGCCGCCGTAGCCTCAGGCACTGGCGCGAGAGATAGATGTACCGGCAAGATCACGCTGTCGTCACAGAGCAATACCGCGCGCTCCACCAGGCATTTAAGTTCGCGGACATTGCCTGGGAAGGCGTGACTCGACAGTTGGTCCAGGGCTGCGCTGGACCACTCCACCGCAGTACGGCCCAGCGCGGTACAGGCGATTTGCGCGAAATGTCGCGCCAACAGCAACACGTCGCCCTCCCGTTCACGCAAGGCCGGAAGCTCGATAGGGAATTGCGCCAACCGGTAATACAGGTCCTGGCGAAAACTGCCTTCGGCCACCATCGCCGCAAGGTCACGGTGGGTCGCCGCGATAATGCGCACATCGACCTTATGCGCAGCGCTGGCGCCCAACGGACGGATTTCTCCTTCCTGCAAAACCCGCAGCAGCTTGGCCTGCAGCGACAGCGGCATGTCGCCGATTTCATCAAGGAGCAACGTGCCTCCGTCCGCCGTATCGAATAGCCCGGCGTGGTTGCGCTCAGCGCCAGTGAAGGCGCCTTTGCGGTAGCCGAACAACTCACTTTCCAGCAGGCCTTCGGGAAAGGCGGCACAGTTTTGCACCACAAAGGCTTTGTTTTTGCGCGGCCCGGCCCCATGGATGGCCCGCGCCACCACCTCCTTGCCGGTGCCCGTCTCGCCGCGCAGGAGCACGGTATAGGGTGTGTTCAGTACCTTGCCGATCAAGCGGCAGGTTTCATCCATGGCCGCGCTCTTGCCGATCAGCCCATACACCGTACGCGGTATCGGCATGCAAACCTGGGCGCCGCCGGGCGCGGGGCGCATACGCCGCAACAAGGCAAGCTGGCTCAAGGCGAAGCTGCCCAACTGGCCCAACGAAGAGGCATATTCCTGCAAGGACACCGGATGCTGGCTGGCGCACAGCAACACGCCGGCAACGGTTTTGCGCCGACCGAACAACGGTACGCAGCACAACGACCGCCAGGGCATTGCCACTGCCGGCAAAAACCCGCTTTGGTACACGCTACCAGGCAGATCTTCCAGGCTCAGTGGACGGCACTGGCTGAGGACATAGTCCAACAACTGCTCTTTCTGGAAGTCAGGTCCGCAAGCCTGATTACACGGGGATAGTGCTCCAGGCAAATGCTGGGCAATCAGGTCGAGTCGACCCGTCGCCTCATCGCGCCAATACAACTGGCTGAGTTCACATTGACTCAGTTGCGCAGCCGCCGCGACGCACAGGTCCGGCAACGTACTCTCATCACTGTCGATCCCCATCCGGGTGATCCAGGCCAGCAACGCATCGGCATAGGCCAGTGGCTGGGGTAATTGGGCGAATGCACTGTTCATCATCGGCTGAACTCGCATATCGGCTGCCCGTCACCATCCAGACGTGCATGAACCCTCGACAGAGACTCACCGATGGTCATCGCCTCCAGCAGCCGATCGACCATCTGTGGCAACAGGTGGATCTCGATCCATTGGTCGATATACCGCGCCCCGCTGTCGCTATGGGAGCAACGCTCGGCCATATGAGCAAGCAGTTCAGTTGCGTAGCTGAACACCAGCTTGCGCGACTGCAATCTTCGCCCCAACTGGTCGAGCTTGAACCTTGCCAGGTCATGCAATACATCACCCGCGACCGGGTAATAAGGCACGACACGCATCCGGGCGAGCAGTGCTGGCTTGAAATAGTCGCGCAGCACGGGGCGGATTGCGTCTTGCAGCACTTGAGCGTCAGGCCGTTGGCCGCCTGCGCATAAGTCGACGATGCACTCGCTGGCCAGGTTGGAGGTCATCAGGATCAGCGTGTTGCGAAAATCGATTTCCCGTCCTTCACCATCATTGGCCAGCCCCTTGTCGAAGATCTGATAGAACAGATTCAACACCTCCGGGTCGGCCTTTTCGACTTCGTCGAGGAGCACCACCGAATAAGGTCGCTGGCGCACAGCCTCGGTCAACACCCCGCCCTCGCCGTACCCGATATAGCCGGGTGGTGCGCCAATCAGCCGTGACAAGGCGTGCTTTTCCTGAAACTCCGACATATTTAGCGTGGTAACAAAACGCTCGCCGCCATACAGCAGATCCCCCAGAGCCAAGGCGGTTTCGGTCTTGCCCACACCACTCGGGCCCACCAGCAGAAACACGCCGACCGGAGCATCGGCCTTGTTCAGCCCTGCCGCCACCGCGCGCAGGTTGCGATCCAGCGCCTGTACAGCAGGTTCCTGGCCGAGAATGCGTGAACGCAGCGCATCGGCAAAACCGAGGACCGCTGCACTGTGTTCAAGGGACAGCTGTTCAAGCGGTATACCCGTCCAGGCGCTGATGACCTGCGCCACCATCCGCGGGCACACACGCACCGGTTCCGCCTGAGTTCGCTGTTCATGCCAGCGCTGTTCCAACGGCTGACGCTCGCTCTCGATAGCCGCCAGTCGAAGGCTCAATGCGTGCATGGCCTGCTCATCCACGGGGAGCCCGGCGTCCCTGTCTCGACTCAGCGCCTCGCGCTGGCGCGAGCCTTCAGCCTGTTGGGTACTCAGGCGCTCCAATGCCTCGGGCGCTGTTACCTGGCTGATTCGTGCACGTGCGCAGGCGGTATCCAGCACATCCACGGCCTTGTCGGGCAGTTGCCGACCGGCGAGGTAGCGGGCGCTCATCTGCGCGGCTGCGACGACAGCATCGTCACGGATGTACACGCCGTGACTGGTCTCATACGCCGGAACCAGCCCGCGCAGGATCGAGATCGCCTGCTCAACACTGGGCTCGCCAACCAGCACCGGTTGGAAACGTCGGGCCAACGCCGGGTCCTTCTCGAAATACTTCTTGTATTCCGACCACGTGGTGGCCGCGATCGTCCGCAACTCGCCCCGCGCCAGCGCCGGTTTGAGCAGGTTGGCCGCATCGCCGGCACCCGCCTGCGCACCGGCACCCACCAGGGTATGTGCCTCGTCGATAAACAGAATCACCGGCTTCGCAGAGGCGTTGACCTCATCGATCACGCCCTTGAGGCGCCGTTCGAATTCACCTTTGATACTGGCACCTGCTTGCAACAGGCCCATGTCCAGGGTCAGCACCCGCACATCCTTGAGCGGGTCAGGCACCTGTGAGTTGGCAATGCGCAAGGCGAGGCCTTCGACCACGGCGGTCTTGCCCACCCCTGCCTCACCGACAAGGATCGGATTGTTCTTGCGCCGGCGCATAAGGATGTCGATCAACTGGCGAATCTCAGCATCGCGACACAACACCGGATCGATGCGCCCTTCACCTGCCTGGCGCGTCAGGTCATGGGTAAAACGTTCCAGCAATGACTCGCCGCTGGTCACCGGCCTGATCTCGGGTACCTGGCTCAACGCAAAATCGCGGACGCGCTGTGCGTCCAAACGGCTCAACAACGCCTGATAGCCACTGCCCGCATGCTGCAGAGGGTGGCGCAACAGCGCCAGTAACAGGGCGCCATGGTCCACTTCGGTCTGACGCAGTTCCAAATGCGCAACCAGCAACGCCTGTTGCAGCCATTGCACAAGCGCCAGGGCAAACACCGGATTACGCGACGCGCTCGTCTCGCATTTGGGTTGCAGGGCGGCTTCCAGCTCGCCGACTTCAACCCCGGCATCGGCCAATGCCCGCTCCAGAAGCCCACCGCTATGCTCCAGCAGGGCCAGCAGCAAGTCTTCTACCAGTACCTCCCGTCCGCCCCGGGTAACGCAACGCTCGGCCGAGCGTTCCAGGTCTCGACGAACCCCGGGGCTCAGCGTCCGGATAAGTTGTTGCAGGTCTACATTCATCATAATCATCAGTCCCTATTGAGCATTGCTGGCCACAATGACCACACCGTCAGCGCACTCATGTGCCAGCCAACTGGTCCAACCCAGCCGACAGACGTTGTGTTCGCCGAGGTGCAGTGGCCTGATCTCGTCCCTGGCCAACACCAGGCGCAGGTCATATTCCAGTGGGTCTCGTGCGGTCAATCGCACCAACGAGCACAGTTGGGGATACTCCGGACCATTGGGCAAAAACCCATGAAAACGCCGCCAGTCCAGGCCCTTTACATGCACCCTGAACTTGCTGCTGCGGTCGGCGACCCGGCACCCCAATACCTGGTCCAACCCCAGCAAACTGTTGGCACCACCCAGCCGGTTTTGCTGCTCTAGAGCAATGCCAACCGTGCGCTCAACCCACTGCTCGATGTACACGCTGCTGTGCTTGAAGTAGTAACGCAGGACTGTCTCGATCAGGGCCGCCGAATGAGCCCGCAGGCTCAGCAGCCCCAGGTAAGGCAGCAACCGTTTGCAGTCCAACTGCGTCGCATCACGGATGTGCCTGCTCCCCAACCCCACCAGGGCAAACATCTGCTCGGAAAAGGCGTCGCTGGCTCCCGTCTGAAACCGCGCTCGATAGCGGTATTTACGCCAGATCGGCAGCATCAGTCGTTGCAGGCGGTGATGAAAAAGGTCCAGGAAATCTCGCGTAGTCGTACCGCCCACCCCTTCGGCAAATGCCTGCTCGCCATAGAACGCGGGCAATGGAGAGCCCGCACCGCATAACCCCAGCACGTTCAGGCGAAGACGCGCGTGCAACTGATCGCGCTCGACAAAAAACTCCAGCCGATCAATATCGTGACCGGGGAAACCAAGACCTGGGTTGGCCTGAAACTCCAACCGGTCATACAGCGCGTTGTCATCCAGCAACGGATGGGCATCACGCAGACGTTTGATCACCTGCAAAATCGCCTGATACAGCGAATACTCGCGAATGACACGGGACAGTTCGGTCAAAGCAGGGGCTGCTGGCCCATCCTGGGTGGCCATAGGTACACATCTCCTTGTGTGCTGATGACGCGTAGTTCATGGAAGGCATTGAGGCTGGCGTAAAGCGCGAAGAACTCGTTGAGCACCGACGCGAACACAAACACTTCGCCCGGCCCCAGGAAACCGTGTGGATCAACGGTCAGGTCGATCCGCAATCCCCGATAGGGCATTCCACGGTGCAAGCGGTCGACGGCGGTATGGCTGATGGACTGCAACGCACCTAACCTGATCTGGCTGACCTTGCGTGCCTGTCGATCGTGATAACGCGGCAGGTCATAGGTTTCGAGGATCACCTTCAGCGCCTTGATATCGCTCAGTGACAGATAGTTGAGTGACATGTTGCTGATAAGGCGCCAGAGAAAGTCCTGGTCCAGGGGTGGCGCATAACTCGCGGTCGGCACGCTGATATTGCGAAATGACAACCCCTCCGGTGTCTGCTCGCAGGGCTGGTTGATCTCACCGGCCAGCAGTTGCCGAGGCAGGTTGTGATTGGTACAGGTCAGCTCGATCGACAGTGTTTCCTGTGCATGCCCGTGGCCGTTGCCCAGGCCCAGCCAGGTATCGAGTCCCGCGTGCTGTGTCGACTCGCGTTGGCGAATGCTGTAGCTGTTGGGCGCTGCCGATGCGTCCGTATCACCGTCATGCTCGAAGGATTCAAACGGTACGTAAGCCGCATACCCCAAGCCGCCAGGGCGCCAGCCCGTCACCTTGTCTACGGAAAACACGCTGGCGTTAGCGCGCGCATACTCGCCGGGAATCAGCAGGTATTCGTCCTGCTTGCCCTCAAGGCGAATCGGCACCGCATCATGCTGGAACAGGTTGACGATGGGCGTGCAGTACAGCTTCACGTTGTCCAGCGTAGGGCACTGCGTAGCCTGGCTCTGGGTATGTAACCCGAAGCACAGCTTCACTCCGCGGATTTGCTTGAGTACGTCCTGGGGCAACTGCTGCAGCACATCCAGCCCTTGCACATCGACGAACAGGTATTTTTCCGGGAAAGCGAAATATTCCTGCAGGTGACGGTATCCGCGAAAGGTGTTCTGCGGGTAGGGAATCAGCGCCTGCAGCTCGCAGAACCCCACCGGCTTCACCTGATCGGCGCGAACTCGCAGGCACAAAGCCTGGCCATCCGCCCCCTTGATTGCCAGGCCATCGCAGCCGAATGGCTGCAACTCGATCCCGTCAACGTGGCGCAACAGACTCAGGTACAACCCCTGACTGACATAACGGTCTCCCGCCAGATGCAGGCGCACATGATCGAACGACCACTCACTGAAATTGCCCTCGGCACTCATCTCCAGACGCAGGCTCAACAGTGCCCGCTCGCCTTGGGGGCTGTAATCCAGTGCACTCAGTTGCAGTGGCAGGACCCGGGTGGCGTAGCAGGTTCGAAAACGGCAGCGCTCGCCGTTGATCGCCAAGCTTTCCACGGGGGTGTCCCGTGGGACCATCACACCCGGCCCAACCTGCTTCAACGGGTCAAACTGCAAGATGCTGAACGCCGGTGTCGGCCGCATGTAGTTGGGCCACAGCAGGTGCATCAAAGAGTGAGTCAGTTCAGGTAACTCGTCATCCAGCTTCTGGCGCAGGCGACCCGTGAGAAAGGCAAAGCCTTCCAGCAGGCGCTCCACATCGGGGTCCTGACCAGCCTCGCCAAGGAACGGGGCAAGCGCAGGATTACGTTCAGAGAAGCGCCGGCCCAGCTGACGCAACGCACTGAGTTCACTTTGGTAATACTGGTTAAAGGACATCAGGCAACACCTCTACCTGCCCGGCGTCACGCAGGTGCGCGGTGAACGCCACAGGCTGCGTCTCACCGGCTATGCATAACGTGGCGTCGATGGCGAATGCCAAGGCCAGAGGATCATGACCACGCGGCAGTGCCCTCACGCGTACCTGCTTCAAGCGTGGCTCGTAGGCCCGGATAAATCGCTCGATCAACACGCGCGACTGGCTCAACGACTCATGCAGGCTGCGGTGCATATCATTGAGGTCCGGCATGCCGTAATCCGGCAGTGTCTGTACGCTGCCGGCACGGATGCTGAGCATTTTCCCCAAGTGAGCCGCAACGGATGTCACACCGTTTGCCGGGTCAGCCGCAGGCTGTTCAAGCCGCTCGAAAAGGCTTCTGTTGCGGGTCATCCCTTGGCCCCTGCTCATTCTTTATCGAGCTTGCCAACCAGGGACAGCGTGAAGTCAGCCCCCATGTATTTGAAATGCGGTCGCACACTCAGGTTGACGCGGTACCAACCCGGCTCGCCCTCGACGTCACTGACCACGATGCGCGCGGCGCGTAATGGCCGTCGCCCACGCACTTCTGCGCTGGGGTTTTCCTGGTCGGCAACGTATTGGCGAATCCACTTGTTGAGCTCCAGTTCCAGATCGGTACGCTCCTTCCACGAACCCAACTGCTCCCGTTGCAGGACCTTGAGGTAATGGGCCAGACGGTTGACCACCATCATGTAGGGCAGCTGCGTGCCCAGGCGGTAATTCAGTTCGGCTTCCTTGCCCTCGGCGCTGATGCCGAAACTCTTGGGCATCTGCACGGAGCTGGCGGAGAAGAACGCGGCATTGTCGCTGCCCTTGCGCATCGTCAGGGCAATGAAGCCTTCCTGCGCCAGTTCGTATTCACGACGGTCGGACACCAGTACTTCGGTGGGGATCTTGGTTTCGATCTCGCCCATGCTGTGAAAGTGATGCAAGGGCAAGTCTTCCACTGCACCACCGCTTTGCGGGCCGATGATGTTCGGGCACCAGCGGAACCGCGCGAAGCTGTCGGTCAGGCGCGTGGCAAAGGCGTAGGCGGTATTGCCCCATAGGTAGTGCTCGTGACTGTTCACCACGTTTTCCCGATACGCAAACGTCTTGACCGGGCACTCCAGGGGATCGTACGGCGTGCGCAGCAGGAAACGCGGCACGGTCAGCCCGAGATAGCGCGCATCTTCGCTCTGGCGCAAGCTCTGCCATTTGGCAAACTGCGGGCCTTCGAAGTGGTCCTTGAGATCCTTCAGGTCAGGCAGGCCGGTGAAGCTTTCCAAGCCGAAGAAGCCTGGCCCGGCGGACGCGATAAAAGGCGCATGGGCCATGCATGCCACGCTGGAGGCGTATTGCATCAGCTTCACATCGGGGGCGCTGGGAGACAGAAAATAGTTGGCAATGATTGCGCCCACAGGCTGGCCGCCGAACTGACCGTACTCAGCGCTGTAGATATGTTTGTAGAGCCCGGACTGGGTCACCTCAGGCGAGTCTTCGAAGTCATCCAGCAGGTCCTGGCGCGAAACGTTGAGCAGTTCGATCTTGATGTTTTCCCGGAAGTTGGTGCGGTCGACCAACAACTGAAGGCCCTTCCAGGATGACTCCAGGGCCTGGAACTGCGGATGGTGAAGAATTTCATCCATTTGCTGGCTGAGTTTCTCGTCAATTTCAGCAATCATCCGGTCGACCAGGCGCTTCTTGACCGGTTCTGCGCTGTTCTGCGGCTTGATCAGCTCTTCGATAAATGCCGAGACGCCACGTTTGGCAATGGCGTAAGCCTCGTCGTCAGCACTCAGCAACGTTTGAGCAATGATGTGATCGAGAATGCTGGACTCGTCAGCGGTGTGTACAGGCAACGTTTTTTGCTGTGTGGTCATGGTGTCAGTGTCCTTTTACTGAAAATGCTCAGACGGTGTGGTCGCTCAACCCCAGCTCAGCCAGTACCCGCGCGCGGGCCCCGTCATCGGCCAGCGCCTGCTCGATGGCCTTGCGAAAGCTCGGTGTGTTGCCCAGCGGCCCTTTGAGTGCCATCAACGCCTCACGCAGCGCCATGAGCTTGTGCAGCTCGGGGATCTGTTCCACCAGGCTCGCGGGGTTGAAATCCTTCATCGAATTGATGCGTACCTGAATCGCCAACTCTTCGACGTCGGGGTCGGCCTGGAGGCGATTGGGCACATTCAGGGTCAGGCTCAGCGCCTGCTTGGCCAGCACCTCGTCAAGGGTGTTCTTGTCGATGGCGATGGGCTTGCGATCTTCAAGCTTTCGCACGTCCTCACGCTGGGTGAAGTCCCCCAGCACCAACAGTTTCAATGGAAGTTCGACCTCTTCCTGCGCACCACCGATAGCGGGTTTGAAGGTGATATTGATGCGTTCCTTGGGTGCTACCGAACCTTCTTTGGCCACGGTATTTCTCCTTTTATGGATGGCTCGAAAGCCTATTCAAGTACCGCTTCGAGATCGAAGAGGCACAGCCTGCGATGGGTGTCTTCCTTGCGCTCGCGCACGGCGTGGTCTTGGGGCATCAGGTCGCAACAGCGGTACAAAAGTTGGGTCACCTGAAGGGCCAGCTCCGGCTCCCAGCGCTCCAGGCCCGTGCGCTGGAGTTCGAGATCCAGGTGTTCCAGCTGAATCTTCGCCAGCTCATGTTTGCCCGCCTGTATGCACACCCGGGCCTGAGCCAGACGCCAATGAAATCGGGCGCGGTCTCCGCGGGCGGCATGCAAGCCCTGCTTGAGTTCCTGTACCGCAGCCTTGAGCCCATCCTTGCGCAACCGGGGCACCACGTTCTGCAAGGCGAGCTCCCATGGCTCACCGTCAACCACCACGCCGGAGGCCTCCGGGGATTGCAGGTGAGGAGAAACGTGCAGGGCGATCCAGTCGCGGGTCATGGCGTCGGCAAAGGGCGCGCCATCGAAAAAGCGAAACTCCGGCAGATCGGGCAAGCGTTGCAGCAACAGGGCGAAGCTCACTTCCAGCTCGGTCATGGCCAGGCCAGCCTGCTGGGCTTCAAGGCATTGCCAGAGCATGCGCACGCCGTCGAACCAGAACATCGCGCTTGAGAAACTGGCCTCAAGTTCAAGGATCAAGTCGGCATGATGGCCTTGGGCAAAGCGCTCGTGATAACGCTTGAGTTTGTCGGGCGCAGGGCCACGCAGCGCAGTGAGCCGCTCACTGTCGGCGTCCGGATAGCTGACGAGAGCCAGCCATGCCAGTGTCCGGTTCAAGCGCAAGGCACGCAGGTCGGTGGCGCTCTGGCGTAACCACCAGGTACACAATGGACGGGCCTGTTCCTGTAACGCGCGCAGACATTTATGCGCGTCTTTTTCGTTGTTTACCGTCGGTTCGGCTTTAAGCCGTTCAGTCGCAGCCTGTTTGACTTGGGCAATCACACTGCCCAACCCTACGGCAGGCGTTTGGCCTTGCGCGGCGCGAGCCAACAGCTGGTCCCATTGCCGGCGAATCGGCAGCAGCAACGGCGCGTCATCCGTCAGATGCTCAGCCCACAGCTCATCGAGGCGCGCCAACTGCTCAATTAAAGCTCGGAATACAGGTTGCTGGTCCTGAAGCGAGAGGTTTTGCGCCGCCAGTGTTTCTAGGCGCAAGACCAACCAGCCGAACGCAGCGCCACGGGTACGCAGTTTTTTCGGATACACCGCCGACCAGTGATGCTCACACAGCTGGCGCAGCAAACCGAGGCCTGCCAGGAGCCCGGTAAAGGATTCGCGCTGGTGCAACGCCCAGGTCAGCCAGACGGCCACCCGCAGATCCTTGGAGTGCTCGCGCAACAGGTACTCGCTGGTCTCCTGGATCGTCTGCCAATCCGGTTGGCCGGCGCCATGTAAGGACTGCCCCTTTCCCAGTTCGGCTTCCAGCGCTTCGTATTCAGCCGAAAAGCGCATATCGCTGCCCGCAAAACTTGTTGGAGAACAGGGTAACTGGGCAAGTTCACGGTAATAAGCGCAACGCTTTTCTGAATAGTCCATTTGAAACCGTATGCGACTGATCGATACATTATCGACAGACCAAGCGAACTAAGCAGTCGCATCAGAATGCCATCCAAACTTTGTAAACCTGCTACAAAGTTCAAAAACATTAGCCATGCAAAGCCCATTCATCAAGCATCGGAACCAAACTTAAGAAACATCCTACAACCCAATTAAAACAGGGCATGCGCAGGTTTTTGCGCAGTAAAAACAGGATAAACTGCCCAGCCTACTCAAGAGACTCAATATCCAGCGCATTGAGACATGAGCAAACAAATGCGCACTTATGCGCAACTAAATTCTTATAAAACCACTAAAATCTGCCCACAACTCCCAACATCCAGCAAACTGCGATCACAGCCCTTTGTTTTTATTAGCTTGCGCATTTTCCGGCACAGTTCTTGTTATAGGCATTTGACCAGTCGGCGCAGTTGCCGATTGGAATTACTTTTTAATCAGGCAAGGAAACCAGTCATGCCAACACCCGCGTATCTCTCTATCACCGGTGTAAAACAAGGTTTGATCACGGCAGGCACATTTACCCAGGACTCGGTAGGGAATATTTTTCAGGAAGGCCATGAGGACCAGATTCTGGTGCAGGCGTTTTCCCATCAGGTAATCATTCCCCGCGACCCACAGTCGGGTCAGCCAACGGGCCAGCGGGTGCACAAGCCGCTGATGGTCAGCAAGGTGTTCGATAAGTCCTCACCACTGCTGTTCAGCGCATTGACCAGCGGTGAAGAGGTCAAGTGCCGGCTGGAATGGTTTCGCACGTCCTCGGCCGGCACCCAGGAACACTACTTCACCATTGAGCTGGAGGGCGCCACCCTTGTAGACATCCAGTCGCGCATGCCCAACTGCCAAGACCCGGACAATGCCCACTTCACACATCTGGAGGACGTGTACTTCACCTATCGCAAGATCGTGTGGACACACGAAGTGTCCGGCACGTCTGGGTCGGATGACTGGCGCAGCCCGGTAGCCGGTTAACTCGGGCTCGCGCAGAAACGGCCGCCACGGACGGCGCCGTTTCTGCGCGTAGGCTAAACCATCGCCAACGAGTGCTTGCGCTTGGGCGCGCCGAACACACGGTCGATGGCGTCGAGGTCATGCTCGTCGAGCAGCAGGTTGGCGGCGGCTGCGTTCAGTCGCACGTGCTCCGGCGAAACAGCCTTGGGAATAGCGATCACACCCTCTTGGCGCAACACCCAGGCCAGTGCGACCTGGGCCGGTGTGACCTCATGGCGACGGGCGATCTGCTTGAGGGTCGTACTGGACAACAACTCACCGCCCTGCGCTATTGGGCAGTACGCCATCAACGGCAGGTGATGTTGCCGCCACCAGGGTAGGAGATCGAATTCGATGCCGCGCTCTTCGATGTTATAGAGCACCTGGTTGGTTGCGCAGGCAGGGGACGCAAGCTCCTGCAGGTCTGCCACGTCGAAATTGGAGACGCCCCAACGGCCGATCTTGCCGGCTTCGCGCAGACGCTCAAACGCTTCAACGGTTTCTTCAAGCGGGTGTTGGCCACGCCAGTGCAGCAGGTAAAGATCAATGTAGTCCGTACCCAGCCGCTGGAGGCTGGCCTCGCAGGCACGCGGCACACCCTTGTGGCTGGCATTGTGCGGGTACACCTTGCTCACGAGGAACACCTGGTCACGTTTGCCGCGAATGGCTTCGCCGACCACCGCCTCGGCGCCGCCATCGCCATACATTTCAGCAGTGTCGATCAGGGTCATGCCCTCGTCGATTCCCAGTTGCAACGCCGCGACTTCGGCGCGGTGCTGGTGCGGGTTTTCGCCCATGCGCCAGGTGCCCTGGCCGATGACAGGGACGGGAACACCCGCCAGATCAATGGTACGCATGACAACCTCCTGATGAGTTCGCGGATTAACAGTGTGGCATTGGTCGGACAAAAGCGTTCAATCGCAGTATGGTTGGCCTTTGCCAAGTCGCGAGGAAAGACCCGCAATGCTGTTTGTCGTGATGCTCGGGGGCAAGCACCCCAGGGCGAAAATTGAAGTGCACGATGTGGTGTTCGCCGCTGCGGACACGCTGGAGGCCACTTATCCGCAGTTGCGCGACGGTTGGTTTGGCAGCCCCAAGGGCGTGCATATCGACTCGTGGATGGCCGTGGATGGCGTCGACGGCTGGAAGGTCGAACTCAGCCATCTGGCACCCCAGGCGGACGCGCATCACCTGTACTTCATCAACCTGGGCGGTTATGAAGCGAACACCTTTGGCGAAGCCCATCATTACCTGCTGGTGGTCGCCCGCAACAAACAGCAAGCCATGGGCATGGGCAAGCAGCAGATGCGCGGCCATTGGTCCCAGGCCCATACCGATGGTGTGCTGGATATCGACGACTGCCTGCCCATCGACCTGGTGGATGGGCGCTACCTGCACCTCGTCCAGGCGCCGCACCGGGCAATCCTGCAGCGCAACGACTATATCGTGCTGCCCTGAACCCAACCGATCAAATACCGGGAACTTTGCCAGGAAATAACCGCCTGAATCCGGTAGGCTCACCCTTTTTACTCAAGGAGTTACTCCCCATGGCCAAAGCCACCGCCCGTCACATCCTCGTTTCCACTGAAGACAAGTGCAACGAACTCAAGGCCCAAATTGAAGGCGGCGCCGATTTCGCAGAAATCGCCAAAGCCAACTCCAGCTGCCCGTCCAGCCGCCAAGGCGGCGACCTGGGTTCGTTCGGTCCAGGCCAAATGGTTAAAGAATTCGACACCGTGGTATTCAGCGCCCCGGTCAACACCGTGCAAGGCCCGGTGAAAACCCAGTTCGGCTACCACCTGCTGGAAGTCACCAGCCGCCAGGACTGATCCAGTCCGCGCTGATGCAATAAACAACGGCCCGCCTTTTGGTGGGCCGTTGTGCATGTGATGACTGGCGACGCTGATGCCGTTAGCGTACAAATCCCTATTCCTGTTCTTCCGGCGCTCAAGACTGATAATGCGATTGGCCTTTTCGACTCTATTTCGTTCCACCCTCGCCCTGCTGCTGGCCAGCACCGCCGTGATCGCGGCGCCGCAACCGTCGCTGACGGTGTACGGCGAACCGGCCAAGTACCCTGCCGGCTTTACCCATTTCGACTACGCCAACCCCAACGCGCCCAAGGGTGGCAGCCTGCGGCGCTCGGCCATTGAAATCGGACGCTTCGACCACGTGTTGCCGTATATCGACAAAGGCATCGGCGTGTCACAGGTTGACGGCTGGCTCTACGCGCCCCTCGCCCTGCGTTCCCTGGACGAGCCCTATACGGTCTACGGACTGGTCGCCGAAAAGATGGAGCGCGCCGAAGACGGCCTGTCCCTGCGCTTCTACCTCAATCCCAAGGCGCGCTTTGCCGATGGCAAACCCATCACCGCCGAAGACGTACGCTATAGCTTCGATTTATTGATGACCCAGGGCAGCCTGCGCTTTCGCACGCTGTTCGCCGACGTCAAGCACGTCGAAGTGGAAGGCGAGCGTCAGGTACGCTTCGACTTTTCCAGCAATGAAAACCGCACCTTGCCCCTGGATATCGCCACCCTGCCGGTGTTCCCCGAGCATTGGTGGAAGACTCGCGACTTCGCCAACGGCGGTGGCTACGAAGCCCCGCTGGGCAGCGGCCCGTACAAGGTCAGCAAAATCGACTCCGGCAATACCATCACCTTTACCCGCGACCCGAATTGGTGGGGCAAGGATTTGCCCGTCAGCCGTGGCCTGTACAACTTCGATCACTTGAGCCTGGAATACTTCGGCGACACCGAAGTGGCCCGCCAAGTGCTGCGTGGCGGCGCGTATGACTTCAATCGCGAATTTTCCGCGACCGGCTACTCCATCGGCTACAACGGTCCCGCGCTGGATGACGGCCGTCTGCAACGCGCCCACCTGGCCAAGGACATGCCGCAACCGGCCCAAGGCTATGTCTTCAACGTGCAGAAGCCGATCTTCAAGGACCGCCGTGTGCGCAAGGCCCTGGCAATGCTGTGGGATTTCGAATGGGCCAACCGGCAGATGATGCGCAACCTGTACATCCGTCAGCAGAGCTTCTTCTCCAACAGCCCGTTGGCGGCGACCCAACTGCCGACCCAGGAAGAACTGGCGATTCTCGAACCCCTGCGCGGGCAGATCCCTGATGAGGTGTTTACCCAGGTGTTCAAGGCTCCGGTCACCGATGGCAGCGGCATGATCCGCGACAAGCAGCTGCAAGCCCTGGCCCTGCTTGAGGAAGCCGGCTGGAAACCCGCCGGCGACAAGCTGGTAAACGCCGAAGGCGACCCGCTGGAGTTCACCTTCCTCAATGCCCAAGCCGGTCTGGAGCGTCTGTTGCTGCCGTATAAGCGCAACCTGGCGCAGATTGGTATTACCCTGAATATCCGTCGCATCGACTCATCGCAATACGTGAACCGGCTGATGTCGCGCGATTACGACATGATCGTCACCGGGTTCCCCGTCACTACCTCCCCGGGCATGGAGCTGTACAACTACTTTGGTTCCAGCGCCGCTTTCGATTCGGGCGCGAACAACTACATGGTGCTCAAGGACCCTGCAGTCGACGCCTTGATCAAGGGCCTGGTCAAGGCCGACACCCAGGCGCAGATGCTCACCTACGCCCATGCCCTGGACCGAGTGCTGCAATGGAATTACCTGTGGATTCCCAATTACTACCCGCCCGGCACGTCCGCGGCGTGGTGGAACCGTTTCGGTCGCCCGACCATCGAGGCCAAGAACGACGAGGCCCTGGAAACCTGGTGGGAAATCAGCCCCACGCCACTGACCACTGAACAGATGAACGCCGAACTGAAAAAACGCGGAGGAGCGCGCTGATGTTTGCCTATATCGTGCGGCGCCTGCTGCTGATTATCCCGACGCTGGTGATCATCCTGCTGGTGAATTTCGTGATCGTGCAGGCCGCGCCCGGCGGCCCGGTTGAGCAGGCCATCGCCCATTTGCAGGGGATTGGCGGCGGTGGCGTCGGCGGTTCAGCCGGCGAAGGCATCAGCAGCGGCTCGCGGTCCAGCCGGGGTCTGGACCCGAAGCTGATCGAGGACATCAAAAAACAGTACGGCTTCGACAAGTCCGCACCGGAGCGCCTGTGGCTGATGCTCAAGAGCTATGCCCAGCTGGACTTCGGCAATAGCTTCTTTCGCGGCTCGACGGTGATTGACCTGATTCTGGAAAAGATGCCGGTGACGATCTCGCTGGGTCTGTGGGCAACGCTGATCACCTACCTGGTGTCGATCCCCCTGGGGATTCGCAAGGCCGTGCGCCATGGCAGCAGCTTTGATGTGTGGAGCAGCACCGCCATCGTGATCGGCTATGCGATGCCGGCGTTTCTGTTTGCGATGTTCCTCATCGTGGTGTTCGCCGGCGGCACCTCACTGAACTGGTTCCCGGTGCGCGGACTGGTCTCGGAAAACTTCGAAGAACTGAGCACTGTGGGCAAGATTGCCGACTACTTCTGGCACCTGGTGTTGCCGGTGACGTCTTTGGTGATCGGCGGCTTTGCCACCCTGACCATTCTCACCAAAAATTCGTTCCTTAATGAAATCACCCGCCAATACGTGGTGACTGCACGGGCCAAAGGCTTGAGCGAACGACGCGTGCTGTACGGCCATGTGTTCCGCAATGCCATGTTGCTGGTGATCTCGGGGATTCCCCAGGCGTTTATCAGCGTGTTTTTCGCCGGCTCGTTGCTGATCGAGGTGATTTTCTCCCTGGATGGTCTCGGTCGCATGAGCTATGAAGCGGCCGTTTCACGGGATTACCCGGTGGTGTTCGGCTCGCTGTTTATCTTCACCCTGTTCGGCCTGCTGATAAAACTCATCGGTGACCTCTGCTACACCTGGGTGGACCCGCGTATCGACTTCGCCGCGAGGAACGCCTGATGCTTAATCTGTCCCCCGTGGCGCGCCGACGCTTCGAGCGTTTCAAGAAAAACCGCCGTGGCTGGTGGTCGCTGTGGCTGTTTATCGGCCTGTTTATCCTGACCCTCGGCGGTGAGCTGATCGCCAACGACAAGCCCCTGGCGCTCAGCTACAAGAACGAGCTGTATTTCCCGGTGTTCAAGCGTTACACCGAACAGCAGTTCGGCGGCCAGTTGCCGTTCCAGGCCGACTACCGCAGTGACTACGTGCAAAAGCTGATCAAGCAGGACGGCGGCTGGATGCTGTTCCCGCCGATTCCGTTCAGCGATGACACGCCCAACTACGAATTGACCCGCCCTGCCCCCAGCCCGCCGTCGGCGGTGAACTGGCTGGGCACCGACGACCAGTCCCGCGATGTGCTGGCGCGGGTGATCTTCGGTGCGCGGGTGTCGATCCTGTTTGCCTTGGCGCTCACGGCCATCAGCGCGGCCATCGGCATTGCCGCCGGGGCCTTGCAGGGTTACTACGGCGGCTGGGTGGATTTGATCGGCCAGCGCGTGCTTGAGGTGTGGTCCGGTTTGCCGGTGCTGTACCTGCTGATCATCCTGTCGGGCTTTGTCGAACCGAATTTCTGGTGGCTGCTGGGGATCATGGCGCTGTTTTCCTGGCTGGCCCTGGTGGATGTGGTGCGCGCCGAGTTCCTGCGCGGACGTAACCTGGAGTACGTCAAGGCCGCACGGGCGCTGGGCCTGGGCGATGGCAAGATCATCAGCCGGCATATCCTGCCCAATGCGATGACCGCCACTTTGAGCTACCTGCCGTTTATTTTGACCGGGGCGATTTCCACCTTGAGCGCCCTGGACTTCCTCGGCTTCGGCATGCCGGCGGGCAGCGCGTCGCTGGGCGAACTGATCGCCCAGGGCAAGCAGAACCTGCAAGCGCCGTGGCTGGGCCTGACGGCGTTTTTCACCTTGGCGCTGATCCTGTCGCTGCTGGTCTTTATCGGCGAGGCGTTGCGTGACGCCTTCGACCCACGTTCATGAGTAAGCCCCTAATGAACCTGATCGAAATCCGCGACCTCAGCGTCGCCTTCAGCGGCCAGACGGTCGTCAGCAAGCTCTGCCTGGACGTGCGCCCCGGCGAATGCCTGGCGCTGGTGGGCGAGTCGGGCTCGGGCAAGTCGGTCACGGCCCATTCGATCCTGCAGCTGCTCCCCGAGGCCGGCACTGAGACCACAGGCTCCATTCAGTATCGCGGCCAGGAACTGATCGGCGCGTCGGCGGCAACCTTGCAGAAGCTGCGCGGCAACCGCATCGCAATGATCTTCCAGGAGCCGATGACCTCCCTCAACCCGCTGCACAGCATCGAAAAGCAGATCGGCGAAACCCTGCTGCTGCACAAGGGCCTGGGCGGCAAGGCGGCGCAGGCGCGCATCCTCGAACTGCTCGAACTGGTGGGCATCCAGAAACCCGAGGAGCGCCTCAAGGCGTATCCGCACCAACTGTCCGGCGGCCAGCGTCAACGGGTGATGATCGCCATGGCCCTGGCCTGCGAGCCGGAGTTGCTGATTGCCGACGAACCCACCACCGCCCTGGACGTGACCGTACAACGCAAGATCCTGCTGCTGCTCAAGTCCTTGCAACAGCGCCTGGGCATGTCGCTGCTGCTGATCAGCCACGACCTCAACCTGGTGCGCAGCATTGCCCAGCGGGTCTGTGTGATGCGCGCCGGGGAGATTGTCGAGCAGGCTGACTGCGAGACCTTGTTCACCGCGCCGCAACATCCTTACAGCCGCCTGCTGCTGGACGCCGAGCCGTCCGGCGATGTGCTGTGCAGCGATCCACGCGAGACGGTGCTGGAAGTCGACGACCTGAGCGTACAGTTCCCCCTGAGCGGTGGGCTGTTTCGGCGCAAAACCTACCTGCGCGCCGTGGACGGCATCAGCCTCAGCGTACAGCGCGGCAAGACCCTGGGGATCGTCGGCGAGTCCGGCTCGGGCAAATCCACCCTGGGCCAGGCGATCCTGCGCCTGCTGGATTCCAGCGGCAGCATCCGATTCCAGGGTGAAGCCCTCGACCCGCTGAGCCACCAGCAAATGCGTCCATGGCGCAAACAGATGCAGGTGGTGTTCCAGGACCCTTACGGCAGCCTCAGCCCGCGCATGTCGGTGCAGCAGATCATCAGCGAGGGCCTGGAAGTCCATGCACCGTGCAGCCTCGCCGACCGCGACGCGCAGGTGATCCAGGTGCTCAAGGACGTGGGCCTCGACCCCGCCAGCCGCCATCGTTACCCCCATGAGTTTTCCGGTGGCCAGCGCCAACGCATCGCCATCGCCCGCGCCCTGGTGCTCAAGCCGGCCCTGATGCTGCTGGACGAACCCACCTCGGCGCTGGACCGCACGGTGCAGAAGCAAGTGGTGGCGCTGCTGCGCGAACTGCAGGACAAATACGGCCTGACCTACCTGTTTATCAGCCACGACCTGGCCGTGGTGCGCGCCATGGCCCACGACATGATCGTGATCAAGGACGGCAAGGTGGTGGAGCACGGCGCCAGCCATGATGTGTTCGAATCGCCGCAACATCCGTACACCAGGGAGTTGCTGGCGGCGGCGTGCGGACTGTCGACATGAGCACCAGCCTCAAGGACTACCAACAGGTTCGCGGCCTGGCGATCCAGTCGCTGTTCGAGATCATCGAGCAGTCCAGCGAAGGCACGGTGATTGTCGACCGCGACGCCAACATCGTGTGGATGAACGAGCGCTACGCCAAGCGCTTCGGCCTCAAAAGCGCTGACGAAGCCATCGGCCAGCCTTGCGAGCAGGTGATTTCCAACAGCCTGTTGCGTCAGGTGGTGCGCAATGACCAGCCGATCCTGCTGGACATCCAGGACACGCCCAAAGGCCCGCTGGTGGTGATGCGCCTGCCGATCCACAACGACGCCGGCGCGGTGATCGGCGCGATTGGCTTTGCGCTGTTTGATGAGCTGCGCAACCTCTCGCCGCTGATCGAACGCTACCTGAGCATGCAGCAGGAATTGGCCTCCACCCGCTCGCTGCTGCGCTCACGCCAGAGCAAGTACAACTTCGCGCACTTTATCGGCACCAGCGCCGCCAGCCTTGAAGTCAAGCGGCGTGCCCGGCGCAGTGCGAGCGCCGAGTCGCCGGTGTTGCTGCTCGGCGAAACCGGCACCGGCAAGGAGTTGCTGGCCCAGGCCATCCACGGTGCCTCGCCACGGGCGCACAAGGCGTTTGTGAGCATCAACAGTGCGGCGATTCCCCATGACTTGCTGGAGGCCGAATTCTTCGGCACCGCGCCGGGTGCCTTTACCGGTGCCGATCGCAAGGGCCGTCCCGGCAAATTCCAGATTGCCCAGGGCGGCACGCTGTTCCTCGATGAAATCGGCGATATGCCGCTGCCGCTGCAAAGCAAATTGCTGAGGGTGTTGCAGGAAAAGGAATTCGAACCGGTCGGCTCCAATGAGATGCTGCACAGCGATGTGCGGGTGATTGCCGCCACGTCCATGGACCTGGAAGCGGCCATAAAGCGCGGCGAGTTTCGCGCCGATTTGTATTACCGGCTGAATGTGCTGCCGATCCAGGTACCGCCCCTGCGTGATCGGCTGGAGGATATTCCGGCGTTGAGCGAGGCGATCCTTGAAGAGCTGCGCAGCCAGCATGAACTGGACCGCGACGCCTTGGCGCTGCTGGCACAGCACGCGTGGCCGGGGAATATCCGTGAGCTGCGCAATGTGCTGGAACGGGCGGCCTTGTTGAGTGATGACCTGGTGCTGAATGCCGAGGAGATTCGAGCGGCGATTGGCACGTTCAGCCCTGTGGAGCGCGGCGCTGTTGCGGCGGTTGAGGGTGAGACGTTCGCGGCGGCGCGGGAGCGGTTCGATCGGCAGGTAATAGGGGCAGCGCTCAAGGCCTGTGACGGGAATGTGGTCGAGGCGGCAAGGCGCTTGGGGCTGGGCAGGTCGACGCTGTACAAGAAAATGGTCGCCCTGGGCATCGCCTGATCTCAAAAAAGAGACAACATTCTCCCTATCAAGACAATCTCCTGTGGGAGGGGCTTGCCCCCGATGGCATTGGACCAGTTGGCAGATGCAGTGGCTGACACACTGTCATCGGGGGCAAGCCCCCTCCCACATTTGATCTCTACAAGTCTCCATATTGAGAATTGATCCGCAAGCCCTCCTATAGAATCGAAAAATATCCTTAACATTCAATAGCTTGAATGTTTGGCACGCATCTCGCTATAGCCCTTTCCAAAGCACCACCCCACAACAATAACAATCCGATGGAGACACACCATGAGTGTGATCATTGCCCTGGCAGCGCTCGCGTTGCTGATGCTGGCTGCCTACCGTGGCTATAGCGTTATCCTGTTTGCCCCCATAGCCGCCCTCGGCGCTGTCTTGCTCACCGACCCATCCGCCGTCGCCCCTGCGTTTACCGGGGTGTTCATGGAGAAAATGGTCGGTTTTATCAAACTGTATTTCCCGGTGTTCCTGTTGGGTGCGGTGTTCGGCAAGCTGATTGAGCTGTCGGGCTTCTCGCGCTCTATCGTGGCGGCTGCGATCCGTCTGCTCGGCACGCGCCAGGCGATGCTGGTGATCGTGCTGGTCTGCGCCCTGCTCACCTACGGCGGCGTGTCGCTGTTTGTGGTGGTATTTGCGGTGTACCCGTTCGCGGCGGAGATGTTCCGCCAGAGCAATATCCCCAAGCGCCTGATCCCGGCGACCATAGCCCTCGGCGCGTTTTCGTTCACCATGGACGCCCTGCCGGGCACGCCGCAGATCCAGAACATCATCCCCAGCACCTTCTTCAACACCACCGCCTGGGCCGCGCCGTGGCTGGGTTTGATTGGCACCATCTTCGTGTTCTGCGCCGGCATGCTGTACCTGGCGCGCCAACGCAACAAGGCCCAGCGCGCCGGTGAAGGCTACGGCACCGAGTTGCGCAACGAGCCGGAAACCGCCGAGAACCTGACCCTGCCCAACCCGTGGATCGCGCTGTCGCCGCTGATCCTGGTGGGCGTGATGAACCTGCTGTTCACCCACTGGATCCCACAGTGGTACGGCAAGACCCACAGCCTCAGCCTGCCAGGGATGAGCGCACCGGTGACCACTGAAATCGCCAAGCTCACCGCGATCTGGGCGGTGCAGGCGGCGTTGCTGGTCGGGATCATCATGGTGCTGGTGTTTGGCTGGGCGGCAATCAAAAGCAAGCTGGCCGAGGGCAGTAAAAGTGCGGTCAGCGGCGCATTGCTGGCGGCGATGAACACCGCGTCGGAATATGGTTTTGGTGCGGTGATTGCCTCGCTGCCAGGCTTCCTGGTACTGGCGGACTGGCTCAAGGGCATCCCCAACCCGCTGGTCAACGAAGCGATTACCGTGACCCTGCTGGCCGGTATCACCGGTTCCGCGTCGGGCGGTATGAGCATCGCCCTGGCGGCCATGTCCGAAAGCTTCATTTCGGCGGCCCATGCGGCCAATATCCCCCTTGAAGTGCTGCACCGGGTCGCAGCCATGGCCAGCGGCGGGATGGACACCCTGCCCCACAACGGCGCGGTGATCACGCTGCTGGCGGTCACCGGGCTGACCCACCGCGAAGCCTACAAGGACATTTTCGGCATTACGATCATCAAGACCCTCGCGGTGTTCGTGGTGATCGGTACTTTCTACGCCACCGGCATTGTGTGAGGTTTTCATGACGACTTTGAATGGCAAGACCGCCCTGGTCACCGGCTCTACCAGCGGCATCGGCCTGGGGATCGCATTGAGCCTGGCCAAGGCGGGCGCCAACCTGATTCTCAACGGCTTCGGCGACGCCAGTGCGGTGGTCGCCCAGGTCCAGTCATTTGGCGGCAAGGTCGGCCATCACCCGGCGGACGTGAGCGACCCGGCGCAGATCGCCGACATGCTCGCCTACGCCGAACGTGAATTCGGCGGCGTGGACATCCTGGTCAACAACGCCGGTATCCAGCACGTGGCAGCCGTGGAAGACTTCCCGGCTGACCGCTGGGACTCGATCATTGCCATCAACCTGTCCTCGGTGTTCCACAGCACGCGCCTGAGCCTGCCGGGCATGAAGGCCAAGGGCTGGGGACGCATCGTCAATATCGCCTCGGTGCATGGCCAGGTCGGGTCGGTGGGCAAGGCGGCCTATGTGGCAGCCAAGCACGGCGTGATCGGTTTGACCAAAGTGGTGGGCCTGGAGACGGCCACCAGCAACGTGACCTGCAATGCGATTTGCCCAGGTTGGGTGCTGACGCCGTTGGTGCAAAAGCAGATTGATGATCGCGTGGCCAAAGGCGTGGACCCGCAACAGGCGCAGCATGATCTGCTCGCCGAGAAGCAACCCTCGCTGGAATTCGTGACGCCGCCGCAGTTGGGTGAGTTGGTACTGTTCCTGTGCAGCGAAGCGGGCGCGCAGGTGCGTGGTGCCGCCTGGAACATCGATGGCGGCTGGCTGGCCCAATAACCCCAGACACATTTATAAGAACAAGAGACCTTGCTGATGTCCGAGATCCTCTGGCAACCCTCCCCCGAACGCATCCGCCATACGCGGATGGACGGGTTCCGCCGTTTCATTAACGACCGCCACGCCTTGCAACTGGCCGACTACCCCGCGCTGCACCAATGGAGCATCGACCAGCGCCCGGACTTCTGGCAGGCCATCGTCGCCTTCTTCGACGTGCAGTTTCGCAGGCCGCCCAGCACCACGCTGATCGAAAACACCGAGATGCCCAGCGCTCAGTGGTTCCCCGGCGCGACGCTGAACTTTGCCGAGCACTTGCTGCGCCGTCGCGACGCTCATCCAGCGGTCGTCGCCATCAGCGAAGACGGCCAGCGCGAACAACTCACCTATGCCGAACTGGCCGCACACGTCGCCGGCCTGCAAAAAAGCCTGCGCGCTGCCGGTATCCGCCAGGGTGACCGCGTTGCCGCGTGCATGCCCAACACCTGGCAAACCCTGGTGGGCATGCTCGCCACCACCAGCCTGGGCGCGATCTGGTCGTGCTCCTCACCGGACTTCGGCACCCAAGGCGTGATCGATCGCTTTGGGCAGATCGAGCCCAAGGTGCTGATCACCTGCGCCGGTTACCAGTACGCCGGCAAGACCATCGACCAGAGCGCCAAGCTCAATGAAATCCTCGAACGGCTGCCGTCCCTGGAGCAGTTGATTGTGGTGCCGTATGCGCGGCCCGAGGCGCAGGTCGAGGACTACCGCACCCCGGCAAACGTTGCGCTGTGGAATGACTTCTACCAACCCGGCGGCGAGCCCGAATTTGTCGCGGTGCCGTTCGACCATCCGCTGTACATCCTCTATTCCAGCGGCACCACCGGCGTGCCCAAATGCATCATCCACAGCACCGGCGGCGTGTTGCTCACGCACCTCAAGGAACACGGCCTGCATGCCGACCTGTGCCGCGAGGACTGCCTGTTCTACTACACCACCTGCGGCTGGATGATGTGGAACTGGCTGGTCTCGGTGCTGGCCATCGGCGCGACGGCGGTGCTGTACGACGGCTCGCCCTTTCATCCGGGGCCCGAGCGCTTGATCGACCTGATTGATGCCGAAAAAATCAGCGTATTCGGTACCAGCCCCAAGTTCCTCGCCACCCTCGAAAAGGCCGGCCTGCAACCGCGCCTGAGCCATGACCTGGGCAGCCTCAAGGGGTTGATCTCGACCGGTTCGCCGCTGTCGCCCCAGAGCTACGACTACGTTTACCGCGAGATCAAGGGCGAGTTGTGCCTGTCGTCGATGTCCGGCGGCACTGATATCGTGTCCTGCTTTGTGATCGGCAACCCGGTGCTGCCGGTGCGCCGTGGCGAAATGCAGTGCAAGAGCCTGGCGATGGCCATCGAGGTGTGGGACGACCAGGGCCAGCCGTTGATCGGCGAAAAAGGCGAGTTGGTGTGCACCCGGCACTTCCCGGCCATGCCCATCGGTTTGTGGAACGACCCGGACCAGAAGAAGCTGCGCGCGTCGTATTTCAGCCAGTTCCCCGGCGTGTGGGCCCAAGGCGACTACGCCGAGCAACGCCCGAATGGCAGCCTGCTGATCCATGGCCGCTCCGACGCCGTGCTCAACCCCGGCGGCGTGCGCATCGGCACAGCGGAAATTTATCGCCAAGTTGAAAAAATCCCGCAGGTGCTGGAGAGCCTCGCCATCGGCCAACGCTGGCAGGACGACGTGCGCGTGGTGCTGTTTGTGCGCCTTGATGAGGGCGTCGAGTTGGATGAGGCTCTGCAGCAGCAGATCCGCCAGGTGATCCGCGCCAACACTACCCCGCGCCATGTGCCGGCCAAAATCCTGGCTGTTACCGATATCCCTCGCACCATCAGCGGCAAGATCGTTGAATTGGCGGTGCGCAACGTGGTGCATGGCGAGCCGGTAAAGAACACCGACGCCCTGGCCAACCCGCAGGCACTGGAGGAGTTTCGCGACCGCCCGGAACTGGCGTAAAGATGAAAGGTTTCAGCCCTGAGGCACTCATTTGAAGACAAACCCCGAATGCGTGCTATTTTTCGGGAGTAGTCACCCATTCCCGACTCACGGGATAATGGGTGTTGTCATTTTTCAAAGCGTTACGCTCAGGGCTTTATATGAAAGGAACATCCACCGGTAGCGAAGCCGCTGCATTGATTGCGCGGCTGGACTGGGCACGAAGCCCGCTCGGTGAGGCCAATGACTGGCCGCAAAGCCTGCGCACAGCGGTCGATATCGTCGTCCATTCGCCGATGCCGATGCTCCTGCTGTGGGGCAGCCAGCTCACCCAACTCTACAACGACGGCTTCGCGGCGCTGGCCGGCAATAAACACCCCGAGGCCATGGGCCAACCGGCGCACCAGACATGGCCAGAGCTGGAAGGCTTTACCGGCCCGGTCTACGACGCCGTGCTCAGTGGCCAGGTGCGCACTTTCAGCGAGCAGCGCTTCGTCCTGCAACGCAACAATCGCGACACGGAAATCTGGCTGGACCTGACCTACAGCCCGATCCGCGATGAAAGCGCCAATGTGGCCGGTATCCTCGTCACTGCCATCGAAACCAATGAGCGCCGCAAAGCCCAGCACAACACCGAGCAACGCCTGCAGCTTGCACTGGCTGCGACCGACGCCGTAGGCACCTGGGATTGGGACATCGGCGAGGACCACTTTATCGCCGACGCCCACTTCGCCTACCTGCACGGTGTCGACCCCAGCGACGCTGGCCTGCTGCCCATCAGCGAATACCTGCATGGCGTGCATCCGGAAGACCGTGGCACGGTGGCGCGCAGCATCAAGCACTGCATCACCCACGGCACCGAATACGCCGAGGAATACCGCCTGCAACAAGCCGACGGCCAGGTGCGCTGGGTATTTGCCCGAGGCCGGTGTTACAAGGATCACAATGGCCGCCCGGCGCGTTTCCTCGGCGCCGCACTGGACCTGACCGAGCGCAAGCACACCGAGCAGGCCCTGCGCCAAAGCCAGACCGAGTTGCAGCTGATCATCAACGCGATGCCGGTGCTGATCGGCTACGTCGACCACGAGCAGCGCTTTCGCCTGAACAACAGCGCCTACCTTGAGTGGTACGGCATGACGCCCCAGGAGCTGTACGGCAAGACCATCCGCGAAGTGCTCGGCGACGAGGTGTACGCAGGACGCGAAGACAAGATCGCCGCCGCGCTCAAGGGCAAGGCCTGCAGCTTCATGACCATCACGCCCCACCGCGACGGGCGCCCGCGTCATGCACTGATGAAGTACTTGCCGCGTTTCAGCAATGACGGCTCGGTGAACGGTTTCTACATCTTTGTGATCGACGAAACCGAACGCAAACTCACCGAAGAAGCCCTGCGCCACCTCAACGACAACCTCGAAGAGCGCGTGGCCCAGCGCACCCAGGCCCTGGCCGAGGCCAACCAGCGCCTGCAAAACGAGATGTTCGAACGTGAGCGCGCCGAAGATGCGCTGCGCCACGCGCAGAAAATGGAAGCGGTGGGCCAACTGACTGGCGGCATTGCCCATGACTTCAACAACATGCTCACCGGGATCATCGGCAGTCTGGACCTGATGCAGCGTTACATCGCCGCCGGGCGCAGCGAGGAGATCGGGCGCTTTACCGATGCCGCCGTGTCATCGGCCCATCGCGCTGCCGCCCTCACCCACCGCTTGTTGGCGTTTTCGCGACGCCAGTCACTGGACCGCCGCCCCACCGACCCCAACCAATTGGTGGCGTCCCTGGAGGACTTGTTCCAGCGCACCAAGGGCGCGCATATCGCGCTCAAGGTGCAACTGGGCCACGACATCTGGCCGGTCAACACCGACGCCAGCCAACTGGAAAACGCCCTGCTCAACCTGGTGATCAACGCCCGCGACGCCATGCCCGATGGCGGCGAATTGCTGATCGAAACCGCCAACAGCTACCTGGACGGCACCGACATCACCACCCTCGAACCGGTCAAGGCCGGCGACTACGTGATGCTCGGCGTGTGCGACAACGGCACTGGCATGGCGCCGAAAATCCTCGCCAAGGCGTTCGACCCGTTCTTCACCACCAAACCCATCGGCCAGGGCACCGGCCTGGGGTTGTCGATGATCTACGGGTTTGCCCAGCAGTCCGGCGGCCACGTCACGATCCAGAGCGAACCCGGCCAGGGCACCTGTGTGCGCCTGTACCTGCCGCGCCTGCACGGCACTGCGCTGGAAAGCAACCTGCCCACCAGCCTCGGCGAAGCGCCGGTGGCCCTGGCCGGTGAAGCCGTGGTGGTGGTCGAGGACGACCCGGCGGTGCGCATGCTGGTGGTGAATGTGCTGGATGAATTGGGCTATACCGCGCATCAGGCGGCGGATTCACGCACCGCGTTGCCACTGCTGGAATCGGACCTGCGCGTGGACCTGCTGGTGACCGACGTCGGCCTGCCGGGCATGAATGGTCGGCAACTGGCGGAAATCGCGCGCCAGCACCGTCCAGGGTTGCGGGTGCTATTCATGACCGGTTACGCCGAAAAAGCCGCCGAGCGCCAGGGCTTCCTGGAGGACGGCATGGACATGGTGGCCAAGCCGTTTTCCATCGACCTGCTGGCGACTAAAATCCGCAGCATGATCAGCGTGGTCGAATGAGTTCAGGCATAATCGCGCGCCGTCGCACACCTGGTAGAGATCAATGAAAGCCCAAGCCCGTCATATCCTGGTGAAAACCAGCGAAGAAGCCGAACAACTCAAGCAGCGCATCGCCAAGGGCGAAGCCTTTGATGTGCTGGCCAAGAAGTACTCCACTTGCCCATCGGGCAAGCGCGGCGGTGACCTGGGTGAAGTGCGGCCGGGGCAGATGGTCGGGGCGATCGATGCGGTGATTTTCAAGAAACCGGTGAAGGTGGTTCACGGGCCGATCAAGAGCAAGTTTGGGTATCACTTGGTGCAGGTGTTTTATCGGGATTGAGTGGTTGGCTTCAGATCGCTATCGGGGGCTCCTGTGGGAGGGGGCTTGCCCCCGATCCGCCAAAGGCGGCCATCCACTCACTCTCTTGAAATCAGCGCCCCCGGCACCTGAATCACCCGGCTCGCCAACCGATGCCCAGCCAACGCAGCCTCTTCCGGCGCCCCACCCCTGAGCCGGCTGGCCAGGTACGCCGCACTGAACGAATCCCCCGCCGCCGTCGTATCCACCACTTTCTCGACTTTCAACGCCGGCACGACAAAGCGCTCGCCATAGCAGCGGATCAAACACGCATCCGCCCCTCGCTTGAGCACCACTTCCGCAATCGCCGGGTACGCCGCAAACACCTGCTCGCTGTCGGCATAACCAAATAACGCGCGCTCGTCATCTTCGGTGAGCAAGGCGATATCCACCTCGGCCAACACTTTTCGATACGCCGCACGCGCCGCCTCGATACTGGCCCACAAGCGCGGCCGGTAGTTGTTGTCGAACACCACCTTGGCGCCACGGCGGCGGGCTTCGACCAGCGCTTGCAGCAAACGCTCACGCCCGACCTCGCCCAGTACCGCCAGGGTAATGCCGCTGAAATACACCACGTCATAGCTGGGCAAAGCCGCCAGGACCGGCTCGGCTGCCGGCGTGGTGAAA
This sequence comes from Pseudomonas arvensis, assembly GCF_056688935.1. NCBI lineage: Bacteria > Pseudomonadati > Pseudomonadota > Gammaproteobacteria > Pseudomonadales > Pseudomonadaceae > Pseudomonas > Pseudomonas arvensis. Next base: position 3,379,273 of record NZ_CP162038.1, read on the forward strand.
CAGTCGCGCACGGCGGCTTCGTTGCGCCAGTAGAGGAATTTACGCTCGCCGTGGGCGTCGGTCTGGATGCAATACAAGCCCGGCAATCGCCCCGGCAGACGCTGGACCAAGCCCAGCCCCAGGCCTTCGTCGGTCCATTGTTGGCACATGGCGTCGCTGAAGCTGTCGTCGCCCAAGGCAGTGACATAGTCCACCGCGCCGATATCGCCCAGCTCGCGGCGCAGGTACACCGCCGTGTTCAGGGTGTCGCCGCCGAAGCTTTGTTGCAGGCTGCCGTCGGCGCGGTGTTGCAGTTCAATCATGCACTCGCCGATCAGGGCGATGCGGGGTTGGGTGGTCATGGCTACTTTCTCGGTGGGGCTGAGGGCCCCGATAGGAACGACGCTGTCTAGAAGCAAGTGTGCAGGGACTCGATCACCTGCAACTGCTCATCCACCAGGCAACCCACCTGCCATTTGTCGAAGGTCAGGCATGGGTGGGACGTACCAAAGGAAATGATGTCGCCAATGCGCAGTTCAACCCCGGGCGCCACGACCATGAAGGCATGCTGGTCCATCACTGCCGTAACCTTGCAGGTGCTCACATCATCGCCTTGCGCCGGTACGATGCCGGCCTTGTAGCGCTTGAGCGGTACCGGCAACCCAGCGTCGTAGGCCACGTCACGCTTACCCAGGGCCATGACTGCAAAACCCGGCTCAGGCAACGACTGCACATGGGCCCAGACTTCCAGCGCCGGACGCAGGCCTTCATTGAGGTCGCTACGACGGTCGAGCACGCAGCACTGCGCCTCTTTGTAGATGCCATGGTCGTGGGCTACATAGCTGCCAGGGCGCAGCACGCTGAGGAAGCGGCCGGCGGCGTTTTGGGTTTCGAAGGACTCGGCGATCAGGTCGTACCAGGCCGACCCCGACGCCGTGACAATAGGCTTGGGCAGGTCGAAGGCCCCGCTGTCTTGCAGGTCCACGGCCAGGCGCACCAGGCTCGCAGCGAAGTCGCGGATGCCACTGATGGCGTGCTCGCCGTGGATAACACCTTCGTAGCCTTCGATACCGGTGAGGGCCAGGGCTGGTTGGGCCTTGATCGCCTTGGCCAGGTCGCGCACTTCCTGCTCGCTGCGGCAACCGCAGCGGCCACCGACCACGCCGTATTCGATCATCACATTCAAGCGCAGGCCACGGGCGGCGAAGAACAGGCCCAGGTCGGCGACGTTGTCCGGGTGGTCGACCATGCAGTGGAAGTCAAAGTCCTTGTCGGCCAGCAGGTCGGCGATCAACGCCATGTTCGGCGCGCCCACCAATTGGTTGGCCATCAACACGCGGCGCACGCCGCCGGCATACGCGGCGCGGGTCTGTACGGCGTTGGCCAGGGTAATGCCCCAGGCGCCTTGGGCGATCTGACGCTGAAACAGCGCCGGCATCATGCTGGTCTTGCCATGGGGCGCGAGTTCGGCGCCGCTCTTTCTGACAAAGTCCTGCATCCAACGGATGTTGTGTTCCAGGGCGTCGCGGTGCAGGACCAGGGCCGGCAAACTGACGTCACGGACCAGGTGGGCACCGACGGCGGCGGCGCCTTTTTCAACGGCGTTGATGGCAGACATGAAAACTCCTATTCGTTGATGCGACGGGCCAGGTGGTTGGCGCTGTCGATCAACACCCGGCGATAGTCGTTGTAGTTTTTTTGCGCATCGGCCCGTGGGGCGACGATGCACAGCGTCGCAATGCTGATGCCCTGCGCGTCCCGCACCGGGGCGGCAAAGCAATGGGTAAAGGTGTCGGCCACACTGTCGAAGGAAAAGAACCCATCAAGGGTGGCCTGGCGGATCTGCGCAAGGAACGTTTCCAGCGGCAGGCGCTGACCGTCCGGCAGGATGAAATCGTCATGGTCGATCAGGTCGACGATCTGCTGGTCGCTCAGGTGCCCCAGCAACAGGCGCCCGGAGGCGGTCCAGGGGATTGGCGCGTTTTCGCCGATGTCCGAAGAAATCCGGAAATGCCGCTCGCCTTCGCGCATCAGCGCTACCGTGTACTTGCGCCCATTGAGCAGGCACATCTGTGCAGTTTCGTGGGTCTGGCTGACGATCTCCTGCAAGGCGTGATCGGCCTCGCGGGTCAGGTCGAAGTGGCGCAGGTGCGCCTGGCCGAGGAAGTACAACTGGCGACCGAGGTAGACGTGACCGTCCTTGCCCACAGTTTCAAGAATGCGCCGTTCCAGCAGGGACGCGACCAATTCGTAGACGGTGGACTTGGGGCTGCCGATACCGCTGGCGATATCATTCGGGCGCAGGGGCTGGCCGACTTCCTTGAGGAAATCGAGGATATCGAATGCACGGTCCAGGCCTTTGGCGCGGCGTTTGATGGTGTCTTCGGTCATGGCGGTGGTAGGTCCCGTCAAAATGCTAGGGTCTGGCAGAGATCCCTGTGGGAGGGGGCTTGCCCCCGATAGCGGTGTGTCAGCAACAGATGTGTTGACTGGCACTCCGCCATCAGGGGCAAGCCCCCTCCCACAGGGGATTTGCTGTGGGTTCAAGAACGGGGCAATTTAGCCCTTTTTCTTGTAGGCCACGCAATCAATCTCGACCTTGCAATCCACCATCATATTGGCCTGCACACAGGCCCGCGCCGGGGCGTGTTCCGCGGTGAAGTATTCGCCGAAGACCTTGTTGAAACTCCAGAAATCCCGCGGGTCTTCCAGCCACACGCCGACCCGCACCACGTCCTTGAGTTCGTAGCCGGCTTCTTCGAGGATCGCCACCACGTTGCGCATGGTCTGCCGGGTCTGCTCGATGATGCCGCCGGTGATGATTTCACCGTCCACCGCCGGCACCTGGCCCGAGACGTAGAGCCAGCCGTCCGCTTCTACGGCGCGTGCAAAAGGACGGGGTTGGCCGCCACCGGCGGTGCTGCCGGCGCCGTAACGAGTAATGCTCATACCTGTGCTCCTGATTAAAAACGAATGTTCTTCAAAAATTCCGCCAGGCGCGGTGACTGCGGGCGCTCGAAAAATCTTTGGCCGAGCCCTGCTCCTCGATCCGCCCCTGGTTCATAAATACGATCTTGTCCGAGACTTCATAGGCAAAGCGCATTTCATGGGTGACCAGCAACATGGTCATGCCCTCTTCCGCCAGGCCCTTGATCACGCTGAGCACTTCGCCCACCAGCTCCGGGTCGAGGGCCGAGGTGACTTCGTCGAACAACATCAGGCTGGGGTTCATCGCAATCGCACGGGCAATCGCCACACGCTGTTGCTGGCCGCCGGACAGCTGGCCGGGGAAGTGATTGCGGCGCTCCAGAAGTCCTACGCGGTCGAGCCATTTTTCCGCGAGTGCAACGGCCTCGTCCTTAGGCATTTTCTTAACTTTCAACAAACCCAGGGTCACGTTCTGCAACGCGCTCAAATGGGGAAACAAGTTGAACTGCTGGAAGGCCATGCCGGTCATCGCCCGGTGCTGGGCGATCACCCGTTCGGGGTGGCGCACACGCTTGCCGCCGACGTCGCTGTAGCCGATGGACTCGCCGTCCAGGGTGATCTGGCCGCCCTGGAACTCTTCCAGCAGGTTGACGCAGCGCAACAGCGTGGTCTTGCCTGAGCCGCTGGAGCCGATCAAGGTCACGACGTTGCCGCGCTGCATGGACAGGTCGACGCCCTTGAGCACTTCCACCTCGCCGTATTGCTTGCGCAGGCCGCGGATGTTCAGCAGTGGCTCGGTTGTTTGAGGTTGGTTCATGGCAACGCCACCCGCTTTTCAATGTAGCGCCCGAATAACTCGATGGCGTAGTTGATGACAAAGAACATAAACCCGGCGAACAGGTAGAACTCCAGGGTCAGGAAGGTGCGTGCGATGACTTGCTGGGTACTGAGCAGCAACTCGGCCACGCCGATCACCGACAGCAAGGTCGAGGCCTTGACGATTTCCGTGGAGGAATTGACCCAGGTCGGCAGGATCTGCCGCAGTGCCTGGGGCAGCAGCACGTAGGCCAGGGACTGATAAAACGTCAGGCCAATCGCCTTGCCTGCTTCCAACTGTCCACGGGGAATGGCTTGCAGGGCACCACGCACGATTTCCGACACATGGGAGCCGCAGAACAAGGTGAGCCCGACGGCACCGGCCTGGAACGCGCTGATCTGCCAACCGAGCGCCGGCAGCATGTAGAAACACGCGAGCACCAACACAAACACTGGCGTGCCGCGGATCAGATCCACATACAGGCGAAACGGCGCCCGCATCCAGAATTTGCCGTAGGTCAGCACCAGCCCGGCGAAAATGCCGATCAGGGTGCCGAAGATAATCGCCAGCGCCGAGCAATAGATACTGGTCTGGAACCCGGCCCACAGGGTGTCCCGGGCGATCCACAATTCATGCAGCCAACTGGGGGATTCGTACATGGAAACCCTCCTTAACGACGGATCGCCAGACGCTGTTCCAGGTAGCGGAGCAGCATGGCAATGAGGTAACAGGCAGCCACGTAGAGCGCGGTCGTGACCATCCAGGTTTCAATCACCCGGTAGCTTTCGACGTTGATCTTGCGGGCGTAATAGGTCAGCTCGGGTACTGCAATCGCAGCGGCCAGCGAGGTGTCCTTGAACAGTGAGATGAAGTTGTTCGAGAGCGCCGGCAGCACGTTGCGCAACATCACCGGCACGGTGATATACGCACGGATACGCCACTCGCCGAGGCCGATGGCAAGCCCGGCTTCACGCAGCCCCTTGGGAATATTCAACAGCCCGGCGCGGAACACTTCGGTCAGGTAGGCACCGGCGTACAACGACAACGTGATGATGAACGAGGGAACCTTGTCCAGCCGGATGCCCAGGCTCGGCAAGGCGAAGTAGATCAACAGGATCAGCACCAGGATTGGCGTGTTGCGGATCACCGTCACGTACACCGAGGCGAAGATGCGCAACGCACGGTGTTTGGACAGCATGGCAAACGCCATCAGCAGGCCGATCACGCAGCCAATGGCGATCGACAGCAATGCCAGTTGCAGGCCCAGGCCGAGCCCCGCCAGCAAGGTGTCGAAGTCGCGCCACACGGCGGCAAAGTTCAACTGATAGTTCATGGTCAACAGTACCTGGTTGGGGCGCCTTGACAGGCACCCCGGTTATTCCGGATCACTTGAATTCAACAGGGAAACCAATTGCCGGCTCAGGCAGGTCCACGCCGAACCACTGCTTGAACGAGGCCTTGTAGGTCGGGAATTCCACACCCGTCATGGCTTCATGCAGGGCGGTGTTGACGAAGTTCAGCCAGTCCTGGTCGCCACGCTTGACCGCGCACGCATAGGTTTGTGGGCTCCAGGCGTAGGCCGGGCTGCGGTAGCGGCCGGGGTTCTGCACCATCAGGTACTTGACCGAGGACTGGTCGGTGGCGGCAGCATCGGCGCGCCCGGAGTTCACGGCCTGGTACATCAGGTCGACACTGTCGTACTGGTCGACCTTGGCCTTGGGCAGCGCCTGGTGCACCAGTTCTTCGGCGTAGACGTTTTGCAGCACGGCCACGGTGACGCCATCACCCGCCGCCTGCAGGTCTTCAATCTCTTTGTACTTGCTGTTGTTCGGCAGCAGCAGGCCCACGCCTTCGCGGTAATACGGCAAGGTGAACGCCACCTGCTGCGCACGGCTGGCGGTGACGGTGATGAACTGGCAGCTCATGTCGACCTTGTCGGTCAGCAGATTGGGAATCCGCGCATCGGAAGACTGCACCACGAACTCGACCTTGGTCGGATCATTGAACAGCCCCTTGGCCACGATGCGGCCAATGTCGATATCAAACCCCTGCAACTTGCCATCCGCTCCCTGGAAGTGCCACGGCGCATTGGTACTGCCTGTACCCACGATCAAATGCCCACGTTTGAGCACGTTATCGAGCTTGCTGTCCGCCGCTTGCACAATGCCTGCGAGGGAAGCCGATGCGGCGAAGAGAAAAACACACGCGTTGAACACGGAAGGTCGGTGATGCATGACAAGCACTCCAGGAGTTGTGTATTCCGCTATACCGGAACTTAGTATGTAACAACGGAATAGACAGCAGAAAGTGTGCCATACGTGTTCGGCGAAAACTACGGACTCGATAAAGTCCTTGTTAATCAGCTACATAAATAGGCGCGTGAGCGGCGGCGTCTGCCCAGCCCCTGAAATCAGATTGCTACTCAAGGACTCACACAGCAGTGACAGCGCCATCGGGGTGCGTCACCGCTCCGTTACCGCGCACACCCGCACCGTGGAAAAACGCCTGAGCTGGGCTAGCCTTTGGCACAGACCCGAAAATAAGGACTGGTTCCAATGAAGCTTCGTCTCCCCCTGGTTTTGCTCGCTCTACTGGCAGCAGGCAGTGCCGCGGCAAGTAACGACCGCCGCGAATGTAAAGAGGAACTGCAAAAGCTCAAGGAGGCCTTCAATACCAACTACAGCAGCCAGAATCACCACGGCTACCGGCAGGCGAAGGCTTCCAGGGACAATGAGGAATACAGAAAATGTGCAAGCCAGGCCCGTAAGGCCCGGGAACGCGCAGAGCGTGCCAACGACGCGTAAGCCACTGCTACCTGTGAAAGTTGACAGTAGACCGGCGCAAACGTCTGCCTTAGCGTAAGCCCAAGGTACTGAAGGGGGTTGCCCGATGAACTATGTCAACGCTGTGATCGAGGACAAGGCGGCGTTTGAGCGCGCGCTGGATACGCCGCTGCCGGTTTTCGTCGTATTTATTTCACATGCTTGCCCGGCTTGCACTGACGCAATGCCGCGCTTCACGCGTATGAGCGAGAGGTATAAGGGCGGGATTAAAATCCTGATCCTTGACTGTACCGAAACCCCTCGCCATCCCGAGGTCGATCGCATTCCCATGCTACTGATCTATCACAATAAAGCTCTGCTCGACACCGTTCCCGGCCTGGGTGAGCAGGCGCTAAAAAAGGCTTTCGAGCAGTACACCAGAAAAGAAGGTTACGGCGCAGGCACCGGCACCAGGCAAACTTGAGTCACACGCCGCTCCTCTACCGCCGCGACCGTCAACCGCCAGCCCTCATACTCCAGGCTGTCACCCACCACCGGCAGACGGTCGAGCAGACTCATCACCAGGCCGGCCAGGGTCTGGTAATCCTCGGTAGCGCTTGCCTTGAAGCCAGTGCGCCGACGAACCTGGGTGAGGTTCAAGGCGCCATTGGCGCGAAAGCCGTCAGCCTCCTCGACAATGTCCGGCCCTTCGATCTCACTGGCATCCGGCAATTCACCGGCGATGGATTCGAGGATGTCGGTCATGCTCAACACCCCCATAAAATCACCGAATTCGTTGATCACGAACGCAATATGGGTCGACTCCTGGCGCATCTGCTCCAGGGCATTGAGGATCGAAAAACTCTCCAGCAGGTTGATTGCCCGACGCGCCAGGTGCTCCAGGTTCGGCTCGTTACCGGCCAGGTATTCCTTGAGCAGTTCCTTCTTGTGCACGAAGCCCAAGGGTTCATCCACCGCGCCATTACGGATCAAAGGCAGGCGTGAGTAGGACGAATGCATCAGCTTCAGGCGAATCGTCTCGGCATCGTCCGCCAGGTCGATAAAGTCGACCTTGGCTCGTGGCGTCATCAGGCTGCGGATCGGCCGCTCGGCCAATTGCAGCACGCCGCTGATCATTACCCGTTCGCGGCGGTCGAACAGCGGGCCTTGGGCGGTATCCGGCTCACCCAGCAAGTCGGCCACCTCTTCGCCCACTTCTTCCACTGCCAGGCTGCGACCGCCGAGCAAGCGCATTACCGCGTGGGCGGTACGCTCACGCACCGGCAACACGCCCTGCGCCGATTTCTTGCGACGAGCACGGGCGATCTGGTTGAACACCTCGATCAGGATCGAAAAACCAATCGCCGCGTACAGGTAACCCTTCGGAATATGGAAGCCCAGGCCTTCGGCGGTCAGGGCAAAACCGATCATCATCAAAAAGCCCAGGCACAGCATGATCACGGTCGGATGGGCGTTGACGAAGCGCGTCAGCGGCTTGCTCGCCACGATCATCAGGCCGATGGAAATGATCACCGCGATCATCATCACCGCCAGCTCATCGACCATGCCCACGGCGGTAATCACCGCATCCAGGGAGAACACCGCGTCGAGCACCACGATCTGCGCCACGATTGGCCAGAACATCGCATAAGCCACATTGCCCGTACGCTGGGCCACGTGCCCTTCAAGGCGCTCATGCAATTCCATGGTGGCCTTGAACAGCAGGAACACACCACCAAACAGCATGATCAAGTCACGGCCGGAGAAGCTCTTGTCGAACACTTCGAACAGCGGCTGCGTGAGGGTTACCAACCACGAAATACTGGCCAGCAGGCCCAGGCGCATCAGCAACGCCAGGGACAAACCGATCAACCGCGCGCGGTCACGCTGCTCCGGCGGCAGTTTGTCTGCCAGGATCGCGATAAACACCAGGTTGTCGATACCCAGCACCAGTTCCAGCACAATCAAGGTCAACAGGCCGAGCCAGGCCGTTGGATCCGCTAACCATTCCATTAATATCAGTCTCTATCTAGGTTTCAGAATGCCGGACACGGCAAGACGCGGTCAGGAGACCGGGACAAGGTTAGCAGTCGGAATACGGGATGTTTCAGCGGGAACGGCAGCAGTAGGTGTCTTGGGGAAAGACGACTGGGGGGCTCCGAGAGGGTGTTCATGCAAATCCTACGATGACAAAAGGACTTGAATCGTACAGCCGAAAGGTAATTTTCCTACAACGCAAAACTATTACAAGATCTGTATTCCCTCAGTCTCCGCTGGACCAATGTGGGCGCGGGCTTGCTTGCGAAAGTGGAGTGCCAGTCGGTCCATGCTTGACTGATACACCGCCTTCGCGAGCAAGCCCGCTCCTACAGGGGATTACCTGCCTCTTACCAGAACCGCTGCTGGGTCAAGCGGCTCCACCACGTCAGCAACACACGGTCCACCGAACCGCTGGCCGCCAGGCCCACGCGCTCTTGCAGGCTTTTGCGCTCGGCATAATGCAGGTGGAACACCTCGGCGGTCGCAGCCTTGGTAGCGAGGTATTCGTCGCTGGTTTGCAGTTCGTCGACCAGTTGTTTGTCCAGAGCTGCAACGCCGAGCCACACTTCCCCGGTGGCCACGTCATCAATCGCCAACTGCGGGCGATAACGCGATACGAAGTTCTTGAACAGTTGATGGGTGATATCCAGGTCTTCCTGGAACTTCTCGCGACCCTTCTCGGTGTTTTCGCCAAACACTGTGAGGGTGCGTTTGTATTCGCCGGCGGTCAGCACTTCAAAGTCGATGTCGTGTTTTTTGAGCAGGCGGTTGACGTTGGGCAACTGCGCCACCACGCCGATGGAGCCCAGGATGGCAAACGGCGCGCTGATGATCTTCTCGCCGATGCACGCCATCATGTAGCCGCCGCTGGCCGCGACCTTGTCGATGCACACGGTCAACGGCACACCCGCCTGGCGGATACGCGCCAATTGCGACGAGGCCAGGCCGTAGCTGTGCACCATGCCGCCGCCGCTTTCCAGGCGCAGCACCACTTCGTCCTTGGGCGTGGCCAGGCTCAGCAGCGCGGTAATTTCATGGCGCAGGCTCTCGGTGGCCGAGGCCTTGATGTCACCGTCAAAGTCCAGCACGAATACCCGTGGCTTGGCCTCGGTTTTTTTCTTGCTGTTCTTCTTTTCGGTTTTGCTTTCGGACTTGCGCAGGGCTTTGAGCTGGTCCTTGTCGAGCAGGCTCGACTCCAGGCGCTCACGCAGGCCTTTGTAGAAATCGTTGAGCTTGCTGACCTGCAGTTGGCCGGCGGATTTGCGACGACCTTTGCTGCGCAGTGCGGCGAAGCTGATCAGTACCACCAGAATAGCGACCACCAGGGTGACAGTCTTCGCCAGGAAGCTGGCATATTCGGCCAAAAAATCCATGTTGCTCCTTACAAGTGCAGTGCGCGCGGCGCGGATTGCCCCAGCATACCGGCGGCACCGCCTCCGGGCCAGTGATCAAACCGCCAGCAAGCACAGCCTCCAATGCGCTTTTAAAACAAGCGTATGTTTTTTCATTGACAGCTCCCTGGCATCCTCATAACCTCGCCAGACTTCAACGTACCGGGAAAACGGACGTGGGCAGCATCTATCTGATTCGACATGGCCAGGCCTCCTTCGGTGCAGACGACTATGACGTCCTGTCGCCCGTCGGCGTGGAGCAGGCGCAAGTGCTCGGTCGCCACCTGGCGGACATGGGCCTGATGTTCGACCGCTGCGTGGCGGGCGACCTGCGCCGCCAGCAGCACACTGCCACGGCTGCCTTCGATCAATACCGTGCCCTTGGCCTGCCGGTTCCGGTCCTGGAAACCGACAGCGCCTTTAACGAATTCGATGCCGACGCAATCATCCGCGCCCTGCTCCCCGACCTGCTCACCACCGAACCCGACGCCCTGGACATCCTGCGCAACGCCGCGCAGAACCGCAGCGAATTCCAGCGCATCTTCGCCCTGATCATCGAGCGCTGGCTGGCCGGCACTTATGACACGCCGGGGCTCGAAAGCTGGTTGGGGTTTGTCGAACGCGTCCAGGGGGGCTTGCAACGCATTCTTGAAGCCGCGGATAACACACAGAAAATCGCCGTATTCACCTCCGGCGGCACCATCACCGCCCTGCTCCACCTGATTACCCGAATGCCTGCCGCCCAGGCGTTCGAACTGAACTGGCAAATTGTTAACACCTCGCTCAACCAGCTGAAATTCCGCGGTCGCGAGGTGGCACTGGCTTCCTTCAACGGGCATACCCACTTGCAACTGTTGAAGGCGCCGCAACTCATCACCTTTCGATGAAGTGCGGCCAACCGTGACCCCAAGGTCACTGGACTCCACCCTAAAGGATCGAAACCATGACTGACGTAGCCAAAGCTGTAGAAGCAATGAAAGCCAAATTCAACCCAGGCGCTGCCGAAGGTCTGGACCTGGTGTTCGGTTTCCGTATCGACGACACCAAGAACTTTTCCCTGATCGTCAAAGACAAGACCTGCGAACTGCAGGAAGGCGAAAACCCAGACGCACAAGTGACCCTGGTCATGGACAGCGAAACCCTGGAAGGCATCGTCGACGGCTCGACTGACGGCATGCAGGCCTTTATGGGCGGCAAGCTGCGCGCCGAAGGCGACATGATGCTGGCCATGAAGCTGAGCGAACTGTTTCCTTCCTGATTCACGGGCAACCTTGAATCACTGTGAGAGGGGGCTTGCTCCCGATAGCGGTTTTCAGTCGATTCTGAGTTGACTGATCCACCGCTATCGGGGGCAAGCCCCCTCCTACATTGGGCCGGCGGTGGTATTCAGTTTTTGGGCTGCAGCAACAACGCCACCAACGCACTCCAGCCGGTCTGGTGTGATGCGCCCAACCCGCGCCCGGTCTCGCCATGGAAATACTCATGGAACAGCACCAGGTCCCGGCTCAGGGGATCCGCTTCCAACTGCGAATACCCCGCCATCGACGGTCGACAGCCATTTTCATCCCGTAGAAACAATCCGGTCAGCCGCTGACTGAGACTGTCAGCCACTTCCTCCAGGGATGACAGATAACCGCTCCCAGACGGGTACTCCACCGAGAAGTTATCCGCGTAGTAGCGATGAAACTCACGCAGCGATTCAATCAGCATGTAGTTGACCGGCATCCACACGGGCCCCCGCCAATTCGAGTTGCCGCCATACAAGCGTGAATCTGATTCGCCAGGCTGGTAGCGGGCACACAGGGTGTCGCCATTCATCTTCAGCGCCAGCGGCTGCTCGGCGAACGCCTTGGACAGGGAGCGCACGCCAAAGGCCGAGAGGAACTCCTTGTCATCAAGCATGCGCCGCAGCAAGTCCTTGGTACGTTCACCGCGCAACAACGCCAGCAGCAGGCGATTGCCCTGCCCCGGCTCATTCCAGCGTGAGACCAACCTGGCCAGATCCGGTCGATGTTTCATAAAACCCAGCAATCGCTCGCGCAACCCCTCCAGCGCTTCATGTTCGCGCTGCTCCAGCACCAACACGGCGAACAACGGCATCAGGCCGACGATGGAGCGCAAGCGCACCGGTTCGCTCTGCCCGTCGGGGCGGTGCAGCACGTCGTAGAAGAACAGGTCCTGCTCATCCCACAGGCCTTCGGCGCTGTCGTCGACCCGGTTGATGGCGCCGGCGATATACAGGAAATGTTCGAAAAACTTCACCGCAATATCCACGTACACGGCATTGCGCTTGGCCAGTTCCAGGCCGATGCGCATCAAGTCCAGCGCATACGCGGCCACCCACGCCGTGCCGTCGGCCTGGTCCAACTGATACCCCGCCGGCAATGCCGCCGAGCGGTCGAACAGCGCAATGTTATCCAGCCCCAGGAAACCGCCCTGGAACAGGTTGCGGCCCTCGGCGTCCTTGCGGTTGACCCACCAGGAAAAATTCAACAGCAGCTTATGGAAAATCCGCTCCAGAAAATCCATATCGCCTACACCGGTCAACGCCTTGTCCTGCAGGTACACCCGCCAACTGGCCCAGGCATGCACCGGCGGATTGGCGTCGTCGAAGCGCCATTCATAGGCTGGCAATTGGCCGTTGGGGTGCATGAAGCGGTCCTTCACCAGCAACAATAGCTGTTGCTTGGCGTATCCCGGATCGATCAGCGCCATCGCCACCGCCTGGAAGCCTTGGTCCCACGAGGCGTACCACGGGTACTCCCAGGTGTCGGGCATGGAGAGGATGTCGAAGTTGGACAGGTGCCGCCAATGGGTATTGCGGATATGCAGGCGCTCAGGCGGCGGCGCGGGTTGCGCCGGGTCGCCGTCGAGCCATTGGTTCACGTCGAAATAATAGAGTTGCTTGGACCACAGCAAACCGGCCAGGGCCTGACGCTGCACGTTGCGCGCATCAGCATCGGCGATGCCGTGTTGCAGGGCCGCGTAGAAGTCATCGGCTTCCTGGCGACGCTGTTCAAACAACTTGCGCGCATTGACCGCAGGCGCATCAACCGGGGCAAAACGCAGGTACAGGGTTTTGCTTTCGTCCCCCGCCAGCTCAAGGATGAAGCGCGCCGCGACCTTGGTGCCGGTGTCCCGGCGAATCGTGGATTGAGTGCCACTCACCACGTAGTCATTGATGCCATCCTTGAACGGCCCCGACGCCACTTGCCCGTCCAGTTTGACGACGTTGCTTTCGTTTTCGCAGAACAACCACTCCACGCCATCCTGGCCCCAGGCAGTCAGATGACGATCCGGCAATTCATGATGACGGGCCAACACTCGCTCGCCGTCGATCGACAACTGCGGCTTGGGCGCATCAAAGGTCCAGCTCCAGTCGTTACGCGCCCACGCCTGAGGCAATACCTGCAAGCGTGTCGGCTGCTCCGAGCGGTTATGCACGGTGACACGCATGAAAATATCGTCAGGCTGCTGCTTGGCGTACTCGACGCTGACATCGCAATAGCGGTTGTCCTCAAACACGCCGGTATCGAGGATTTCATACTCGGCATCATCCAGCCCGCGACGGGCGTTTTCGGTAATCAGGTCGGTGTAGGGAAAGGCGCCATGGGGGTATTTGTAGAGCATGCGCATGTAGGCATGACTCGGTACGCCATCAACGAAAAAGTACAGTTCCTTGACGTCCTCCCCATGGTTGCCCTCGGCGTTATTGAGGCCGAACAGCCGCTCCTTGAGGATCGCGTCGCGCTCGTTCCACAGCGCCAGGCCCAGGCACCAGCGTTGGGCCTTGTCGCTGAAACCGGCCAGGCCGTCCTCGCCCCAACGGTAGGCGCGGCTGCGCGCGTGTTCATGGGGAAAGTAGGTCCAGGCATCGCCGTCGGCACTGTAGTCTTCACGCACCGTGCCCCATTGGCGTTCACTCAGGTACGGGCCCCATTCGCGCCAGCGCTCGGCGTCTTCGGTGGCCAAGCGTTGGCCTTCAATCGTTTGGGTAACGGGCGTGGCCGTCATGGGGTCCTCCAGCGCCTACAAGGTGAGGAGCAGTGTAGAACCCATCGGCGCCCGGATGCACATGAAGACTTGGCAGAGCCTGCCATTCATTCATTTGCAGAATGAAGTCCAGAGGATTCTTCGTTTGCAAGCGCTCATGGAGCCCAACAAAATCCAGTAAAAGGCCATCGCCCTCTTCATCGTCATCAGGAAATTTTCTATGCCCAGTGCCGCACATGTCAGCCCCGACGAGATCCGCAAGGGCTTTTCCAAGGCCATGTCCGATATGTACCGGGACGAAGTCCCCTTGTATGGGGCGCTGATGGAACTGGTGGCCGAGACCAACGGCCGCGTGCTCGACAGCCAGCCAGGCCTGGCGCAACAGCTGCAACGCACCGGCGAAATCCAGCGCCTGGACATGGAGCGCCACGGCGCCATCCGCCTGGGCACGGCGGCCGAACTGGCCACGATCAGCCGCCTGTTTGCGGTGATGGGCATGCAGCCGGTGGGCTACTACGACCTCACGCCAGCCGGCGTGCCGGTGCACTCCACGGCGTTTCGCGCGGTGCACGAACACGCGCTGCAAGCCAGCCCGTTTCGCGTGTTCACTTCACTGCTGCGCCTGGAGCTGATTGAGAACCCCGAGCTACGCGCCTTCGCCGAAAGCGCACTGGCCAAACGTTCGATCTTCACCACCGGCGTCTTGGCGTTGATCGAACAGGCGCAAACACAAGGCGGCCTCAACGCCGCCCAAGCCGACGAATTTATCCGCCAGGCCCTGGAAACCTTCCGCTGGCACCACACCGCTACCGTCACCGCCGCGCAATACCAGCAACTCAGCGACCAGCACCGCCTGATCGCCGACGTGGTGGCTTTCAAGGGCCCGCACATCAACCACCTCACCCCACGCACCCTGGACATCGACCAGGTGCAGGCCGCCATGCCCGGCAAGGGCATCACCCCCAAGGCCGTGATCGAAGGCCCACCGCGCCGCCAGTGCCCGATCCTGCTGCGCCAGACCAGCTTCAAGGCCCTCGACGAAGCCATCGCCTTTACCGACGCCCAAGGCAGTCACAGCGCGCGCTTCGGTGAAATCGAACAACGCGGCGTTGCCCTCACGCCCAAGGGCCGTGCCCTCTACGACCAGTTGCTGAACGCCGCCCGCGACGAGTTGGGCGCGTTCCCCAACGAATCCAACGCCGCTCACTACATGCAATTGATGGAACAGCACTTCCAGGCCTTCCCGGACAACCACGACCAGATGCGCGAACAAGGCCTGGCGTACTTCCGCTACTTCGCCACGCCAAAAGGCCTGGCAGCACGCGGCCACGCCGATCAACCACGCACACTGCAAGCGCTGATCGCCGCCGGTCATGTGGATGTGGAGCCGTTGGTGTATGAGGATTTTCTGCCGGTGAGTGCGGCGGGGATATTTCAATCGAACCTGGGGGATGCCGCGCAGAGCCACTACGCAGCCCAATCAAACCAGGCGCAATTCGAGGAGGCCTTGGGGCGCAGGACTATTGATGAATTGCAGTTGTACGGCGAGACGCAGCAGCGGTCGATGGATGCATGCACCCAGGCATTGCTGGCGTAAACCACGGTGGGAGCGAGCTTGCTCGCTCCCCCACGACGCTCGGTCTGGGCTTAACCCAATCGCTGCACAATCTCGTCTTTGATCAACAGACGTTTCTTCTTCAGCAGCTCCACCTCCCTGTCGTCGGCCTTGCTCGACTCCGCCTCCAGCACATGCTCGTCGGCAGCTGCATATTGCGTGAGCAGCGAGTCCAGACGTTTATCACTCGCCCTGCGTTCGTGAACGACTTCCTTGCTCAAACCCAGATCCTGATACAGGTCGTGTTTCACTGGCATGACGTACCTCCGCAAGTTGATCAATGGCCTACATACCAGACGCTAGCCCATTCCGGCAGGTCTTGTCATGTTTGCGCTCAATACATCCCCGTTCGTCGCGGCAACGGCAATGGGATCAAACCTTCGCCACGCACTGCCCTCCACTGTAGATCGTCACTTGAGGGAGACCGGTTTCATGACTCATGCCGCAACCACTGTCGACACCCTATGCATCAACACCCTGCGCACCCTGGCGATGGACGCCGTGCAGAAGGCCAACTCCGGCCACCCAGGCACGCCCATGGGCCTGGCGCCGGTGGGATACACCCTGTGGAGCCGGTTTTTACGCTATCACCCCGAGCATCCCGACTGGCCCAACCGCGACCGGTTTGTGTTGTCGGTGGGGCATGCGTCGATGCTGTTGTATTCGCTGCTGCACCTGGCCGGTGTGGTGGAGATTGATGCCCATGGCCAGCGCACCGGGCAGCCGGCAATCAGCCTGGACGATATCAAGCAGTTCCGTCAGGCCGACTCCAAGACCCCAGGCCATCCGGAATACCGCATGACCACCGGCGTGGAAACCACCACCGGCCCCCTCGGCCAGGGGTGCGCCAACAGTGTGGGCATGGCCATGGCCGAACGCTGGCTGGCTGAGCGTTTCAACCGCGACGATCAGGTGGTGTTCGACTACAACGTCTACACCCTGTGCGGCGACGGCGACATGATGGAGGGCATCAGCAGCGAAGCGGCGTCGATGGCCGGGCATTTGAAGCTGGATAACCTTTGCTGGATCTACGACAACAACACCATCAGCATTGAAGGCCACACCGAACTGGCGTTCAGCGAAGACGTGATCAAGCGCTTCCAGGCCTATGGCTGGCACACCTTGCACGTCACCGACGCCAATGACTTGCAGGCACTGAGCGCGGCCCTGGAGACCTTCCAGGCGAACACTGGCGCGCCGACCCTGATCGTGGTCGACAGCGTGATCGGCTACGGCTCGCCCCACAAGCACAACACCGCCGCCGCCCATGGCGAGCCGTTGGGTGACGAGGAAATCCGCCTGACCAAGGCCGCGTATGGCTGGCCGCAGGATTCCAGTTTCCTGGTGCCGGATGAGGCGCGCACGCTGTTGCGGGATGCGCTGCACGCCCGCGCCGAACCGTTGTTCCAGCAGTGGAACCAGACCCTGTCGCGTCTCGACCCGCAACTGGCCGATGAACTGCAGCGGATGCGCGCCGGGGAGATGCCCGAGCACTGGCAGGCTGACCTGCCGGGTTTTTCCGCCGATGCCAAGGGCGTCGCCAGCCGGGCGGCGGGCGGCGAAGTGCTGAATGCCTTCGCCCAGCAAATCCCCTGGCTGCTCGGTGGCTCGGCGGACTTGTCACCGTCGACCAAGACCAACCTGACCTTCGACGGCGCCGGGCGTTTCAGCGCCGATGACTACAGCGGGCGCAACCTGCATTTCGGTATTCGCGAACACGCCATGGGCGCCATCGCCAATGGCATGGCATTGTCGTACCTGCGCCCGTACACCTCGACCTTCCTGGTGTTCAGCGACTACATGAAACCGCCGATCCGCCTGGCGGCAATCATGGAACTGCCGGTGGTGTTTGTGTTTACCCACGACTCCATCGGCGTGGGTGAGGATGGGCCGACGCACCAGCCCATCGAACACCTGACGCAGTTGCGGGCCACGCCGGGGTTGCTGACCCTGCGACCGGGCGATGCCAATGAAACCCTGGAGCTATGGAAAGTTGCCCTGGCGCAAACCCACCGGCCAAGCTGTGTGGTGCTGTCGCGCCAGCCGCTGCCGACGCTGGATCGCACGCACTATGCCTCGGCCTGCGGAGCCGCCAAAGGCGCTTATGTGCTGGCGGGGGCGGATGAACCCCAGGTGATCCTGATCGGCACGGGCAGTGAAGTCAGCCTTGCAGTAGCCGCTTATGAGCAACTCAAGAAGGACGGGATTGCCGCGCAGGTGGTCTCGATGCCGAGCTGGGAGTTGTTCGAAGAACAGGACCAGGCCTATCGCGACAGCGTGTTGCCGCCAGCGCTGAAAGCGCGGGTAGTGGTGGAACAGGCCGGGCCTTTGGGGTGGGACCGTTATGTCGGCCAGACCGGCGCCAAGGTGGTGATGAACAGCTTCGGGGCGTCGGCGCCGTTGGCCAAGTTGCAGGAGAAGTTTGGGTTTACGGTTGAGCATGTGGTGAACCAGGCCAAGCAACAAATCGACCTGGCCGGCCACTGATCACCCTGTGGGAGGGGGCTTGCCCCCGATGGCGATGGGTCTGAGTACATATCCGTTGTTTAGGTAACGACCACCTACGGTTCCGCTCTTACAGCGGCTCACTTTTGGAAGAGCCCAAAAGTAAGCATGGACTTGCTCCCTCAAAACGTACGCCATAAAGCGAGCGTTAAGCAGTTTGCTTCAGTTGCTTTGCGTAGTCATTAGGTGAGCTGTATCCCAGCGCCGAGTGCAGCCGTGTCGGGTTGTAAAAACCATGGATGTAGCTCGCGATAGATGCGTGAGCCTGTGCTTTGCTGGGATACACACCGGTAGCTTCTTCCTTCTTGAGTGTGGCAAAAAAGCTCTCTGCTACAGCGTTATCCCAGCAGTTGCCCTTACGGCTCATGCTTTGCACAAACCCCCTGTCCAAGATCATGCTGCGAAAACCGCTGCCCGTGTATTGCCGACCTCTATCAGAGTGAAAAATTACACCCTGATCAACTGGTGTATTCGTCCAGGCGTTCAAAAAAGCCTGCTGCACCAGACCCTCAGGCATCCGTTCCGACAGGCTGTAACCGAGTACCTGGCGTGTTTGGATGCTCAGCACCACGGCCAAATATAGCCACCCCTGACGCGTCGAAATATAGGTGATATCGCCCACCCACGCGGGAGTTGGGCTTGTCACAGAAAAACGTCGTTTCAACACGTTGTCGGAAATTGGCTGGATATACCGATTATCCATCGAGTGTTTGAACCGAGCCTTGATTTTCCCTCGCAACATTTCTTCTCGCATCAACCGGGCCACTCGCTTATGCCCAACTGAAAAAGATCGGTTATGAAGTGCCTTGACCATCCGCGGGCGCCCATAAGTGCCGCGACTGGCATGATGAATCGCACGAATTTCCAGGCGAATTTCAGCGTCTGGATCAGGACGTTCCCGGCGTTTCAAATAGCCGTGAAAGCCCGACACCGAGACTTCCATCACTCGACATAACAACCTGACTGGAAAGCGAGTCCGTTCACGGGCGACGAAGGCGTATCTCAGTTGGACTCTCTGGCAAAGAACGCCGTCGCTTTTTTTAGGATTTCTCGTTCCATTTTAAGCGTGGCATTTTCAGCTCGAAGCCGGGCCAGCTCGCTTTCCAGGTCAGAGACCGGATGCCGGGCAGGAGAACTGAGAGGACGCCCGTTGCGTGCGGCGTCCAGCCAATTACCTAAGGTTTTGACCGAGATATCTAACTGTCGAGCTGCTTCTCCTCGACCAATGCTTTCAGCGAGTGTCACTGCCTGAGCTTTGAAGTCGTCGGTGTAACTGCGGCGGGTTTGCTGTGACATAGGTGCCTCCAAGGTTGCGATTAAAATATCGCTTCTTGGCGTCCGCTGCGAGGGAACAAGTCCAGCAAAAGGCTCTCGCCCCACCACTCGGTGCCTCGCCTAGGCTCGGCATGCCCGAACGCAGGCTTTGGAGCGTGGTTAACGGGGCGACCCGAGATCAAAAGCAAGAACGCGGCGGCCTTAGAGCCGACCGGTATTTCATGCCAGTGACCATTCAAAATGTGGGGGGGGCACTACCTCTTCGACGTAGCGCTGTCGCGCAACAAACTGGGGGGCGCCTACAAAATCTCAGTTTTAGAGGTGATTTTTAACTCTTTAAAATCAGTAAGTTATTTTATTTTTGATAAGAGCTTGCTCCCGTTGGACTGCGCAGCAGTCCCATTCTTGGGGCCGCTTCACGCCCAGCGGGAGCAAGCTCCCTCGCCACAGGTACGGTGTTCGTCCTTAACTGACTGGCATTGGGGCTTGCCCCCGATGGCCATAGCTATCTACACAACTCTCAAAGGCTTATACATAACTCTGTGGTGAGCGGGCTTGTCCCGCGCTGGACTGCGCAGCAGCCCCAAAACCAGGCAACTTGGTTTTTCTGAAAAAACGCGGTGGCTTTGATGGGGCTGCTTCGCAGCCCAGCGCGGGACAAGCCCGCTCACCACAACAGCCCATTTGCCATAGATTCAGCATCCACGGGAAGTTGTGTAGGTACCTATGCCCCGATAGCGGTTAGGTCAACTCGCGGGCGAGGAACGGCGCGGTCCGGCTCTTCTTGCTCTTGGCAACTTTTTGCGGCGTGCCGCTGGCAACGACTTGCCCGCCCAAATCCCCTGCCCCAGGCCCGATATCGATTACCCAGTCACTCTGGGCCACCACGCGCATTTCATGCTCGACCACCACCACGGTGTGCCCTGCATCCACCAAATGATTGAGCTGGCTGAGCAGGCGATCCACATCCCGTGGATGCAGCCCGGTCGTTGGCTCATCCAACACATACAAGGTCGCGCCACGGGCATTGCGTTGCAGCTCGGTGGCCAATTTGATGCGCTGCGCCTCACCACCGGACAGTTCGGTGGCCGGTTGGCCCAGCCTCAGGTAACCCAGTCCGATATCCCGCAGCACCTGCAACGAGCGCAACACCCCTGGCTGCTCGGCAAAGACCTCGACGGCCTGCTCGACGGTCAAACCCAGTACCTGAGCGATGCTCAGGCCTTGCCATTTGATCGCCAAGGTCTCGGGGTTGTAGCGTGCGCCGTGGCAGGTCGGGCACGGTGCGTACACGCTGGGCATAAACAGCAACTCGACGCTGACAAAACCTTCGCCCTCGCAGTTCGGGCAACGGCCTTTGGCAACATTGAAGGAGAACTGACCCGCATCGTACTGGCGCTTCTTGGCTGCCGGCGTGGCGGCGAACAGTTTGCGCACGTTGTCGAACAGCCCGGTGTAGGTCGCGAGATTCGAGCGCGGCGTACGGCCAATGGGTTTCTGATCCACCTGCACCAGGCGGCGGATCTGCTCCAGCCCGGCGCTGATCTGCCCGCCACTGGTGTGCGGCGTGTCATCTTCCAGGCTCGGTTCTTCGTCGTTTTCCACCACGCGCCCGAGGCCACTGCCTACCAATTCCAAGAGCGCCTGGCTGACCAGGCTGGACTTGCCCGATCCGGAAATACCGGTCACCGAGGTGAAGCAACCCAAGGGAAAATCCACGCTCAGGTCGTTGAGGTTATTGCGCGTCACGCCTTCCAATTTCAACCAGCCGTTGGGTTCGCGGCGAGCTGGATCTACCGCGCGCCGCTCGACAAACAAATACTCACGGGTCTGGGACGCCTGCACATCCGCCAACCCCGCAGGCGGCCCGCTGTACAGCACATGCCCGCCATGCTCACCGGCAGCCGGGCCGACGTCGATCAGCCAGTCGGCGCGGCGCATGGTTTCCAGGTCATGTTCCACCACAAACAGTGAATTGCCTGCGGCCTTCAGGCGCTCAAGCGCGCTGAACAACGCCTCGCCATCCGCCGGATGCAAGCCCGCCGAGGGCTCATCCAGCACATAGATCACCCCAAACAACTGCGAGCCCAATTGGGTGGCCAGGCGCAGACGCTGCAACTCCCCGGACGACAAGGTCGGCGTGCTGCGCTCCAGGGACAGATAACCCAAGCCCAGTTCGATCAAGGTGCTGACCCGCTCCAGCAGGTCCTGGGCGATACGCTGGGCGGCCAGGCGTTTCTCCACCGACAGCTTCATCGTGTCCTGCCCCGCCGCCACCGGCCGCAGCAGGTCGGCCAACTGCGCCAACGACAACTGGGATAACTCGCCAATATCCACCCCGGCAAACTTCACTGACAGCGCCGCCTGGGTCAGCCGTTTGCCTTCACACAAAGGGCAGGCGCTGCCCTGCATGAACTGCGACACGCGCTTTTTCATCAGTGCGCTTTGGGTGTGGCTGAAGGTGTGCAGGATGTAGCGCCGTGCGCCACTGAACGTGCCCTGGTAACTGGGCTCCAGCTTGCGTTTAAGCGCCTCGCGGGTTTGCTCCGGGGTGAACCCGGCATACACCGGCACAGTGGGGGTTTCTTCAGTGAAGAGGATCCAGTCGCGCTGTTTTTTCGGCAGGTCGCGCCATGGGATATCCACGTCATAGCCCAGGGTCACCAGGATGTCGCGCAGGTTCTGGCCCTGCCACGCCAGCGGCCAGGACGCCACCGCACGCTGGCGGATGGTCAACGCAGGATCGGGCACCATCAGCGCCTCGGTCACTTCGTAGACACGGCCCAGGCCATGGCATTGCGGGCACGCGCCCTGGGGCAGGTTCGGCGAAAAATCCTCGGCATACAGCATCGCTTGCCCCGCCGGGTAGCTGCCGGCGCGGGAGTAAAGCATGCGGATCAGGCTCGACAAGGTGGTGACGCTGCCCACCGAAGACCGCGCACTCGGCGTGCCGCGCTGCTGTTGCAGGGCCACGGCGGGTGGCAGGCCTTCGATGCTGTCTACGTCGGGCACGCCGACCTGGTCGATCAGGCGCCGCGCATAGGGCGCCACCGACTCAAAGTAGCGCCGCTGGGCCTCGGCATACACCGTGGAAAATGCCAGGGACGACTTGCCCGAACCGGACACGCCGGTAAACACCACCAGGGCATCCCGGGGAATGTCCACGTCGACGTTTTGCAGGTTGTGCTCGCGGGCGCCGCGCACCCTGACAAAGCCTGGGCGCTGGGCAGTGATCGCAGGGATGTTGCGCTGTGAAGTCATGGTCAACCTTATCGTGCGGTGAGCACGCTGCGCACCCGTAGCGTCAGGGCTTCGGGGCTGTAGGGCTTGCTCAGCAGATGAATGTCGGGGCTCAGCAGATGGTTGCTGGAGAGGATGTCGCGGGTGTGGCCGGAGGTGAACAGCACCGGCACTGGAGGGGTTTGTGCGCGGGCCCACGCGGCCAGGTCGGTGCTTTTAACGCGACCGGGCATGACCACGTCGGTAAAAATCAGCTCGGGTTGCAGGCCGGTTTTAAGCTTCAACATGGCCTGGTCGCCATCCTCGGCGGTGATGACCGTATAGCCCGATTGTTCGAGCACATCCACCACGGTCAGGCGCACGCCTTCGTTGTCTTCGACCACCAGGATGGTTTCCTGGCCGCCGACCGATTCGACCGGCTCGACTGACGCCTCAAGGCATTCCTCGCCCAGGCAGCGCGGGAAGTACAACTGCACCACGGTGCCCTGGCCTTCTTCGCTGCGGACGTCGACATGTCCACCGCTTTGGCGCACAAAGCCGAACACCATGCTCAAGCCCAGGCCGGTGCCGTGGCCGTCGCGCTTGGTGGTGAAGAACGGCTCGAACACCTTGGCCTGGATCGCCGGCGGCATGCCCACGCCGGTATCGGTGACCGCCAGGCGCACATATTCGCCGGGGCTGATGCTTTTACCGATGCAATCGCCAGGGTTAAGGATGATGTTTTCGCCACTGATGCGGATCACGCCCTCGCCTTTCATGGCATCGCGGGCATTGATCGCCAGGTTGAGCAGCGCATTTTCCAACTGGTTGCGGTCGACGTTGATGTGCCAGGAATCCTGGGGCAATTGCACATCGATATGAATGGTTTCACCCAGCGCACGCTGCAACAGTTCGCCAAGGCCAGCATAGATGCGTTGCGGGTTGTACACCGCCGGCGACAACGGCTGGCGCCGGGCAAAGGCCAGCAACTGCGCCGACAATTTGGCCCCGCGCTCCACCGCCGCAATGGCCGCGCTGACGCGGCGCTGCACCTGGGCGTTGTCCGGCTCATGGCGGGCCAGCAAGTGCAGGTTGCCGGCGATCACTTGCAGCAGGTTATTGAAGTCGTGGGCCACGCCGCCGGTGAGGCCGCCGATGGCTTCGAGCTTTTGCGATTGGCGCAACTGGTCCTCGGCAGCGGAGCGGGCCTGCACTTCAGCGGCCACCCGTTGTTCGAGGTTATGGGTAAGTTCCTGGCGCACCTGTTCAGACTTCACCAGTTCGGTGGTCTCGACCACAATCGCCAGCACCCCGGCCGGCTGCTGGTTATCGCCGGCGACGGGGCTGTAATACAAATCCAGCCACACCGTTTCCGGCTGGCCATTGCGCAGCAGCACCAGGTCTTTGTTATTGAACGACAGAGTGCCGCCGGCCAGGCAGGTGTCCACCACGTGGCGGTTGAAGTCGGCCACTTCCGGCCAGCCCAGCTCCACTGGCGTGCCCAGCAGGTAAGGGTGCCGGCCACCGGCAAACGCCGAATAGCTGTCGTTGTAGATCATGTAACCGGCCCGCCCCCACAACATCACCATGGGTACCGGCGACGCGAGCATCATCTGCACGGTGCAGGCCAGGCTGGTGGACCACTGGTCAATGGGGCCAAGGTCGGTGGTCGACCAATCGAACGTACGAATACGCTGGGCCATTTCACCGGCCCAACCGTCACAGCCATGGGGGTTGGATAGAAATTGCATGGTTCGGCTCAGTGCAGAAGAGAGGACAGTCGCCATTTTTGGAGCTTACACGGCGCAGATGGTTTCATCTGGTATAAATTTGGGAGCACCTCAGTGAAAATCCCGGCTGCGCACGTGCATGCCGTCCAGCAATGACGTGAGGTCGGTGAGACGCCCGGCAATCAGGTGCCGCACTTCGCCGACCGCTTCCCAGCGCCCGTCCACCTTGAGCAGCCGTGACCCCACCAGCGCCTGGCGCTGACGTTCGGCCAGGTCGCGCCAGACCACCACATTGAGGTTGCCGAACTCGTCCTCCAGGGTCACAAAGGTCACACCGCTGGCGGTACCTGGGCGCTGCCGCCCCGTGACCAACCCCGCGACACTCACATTGCGCCCATGCTCCACCGCCATCAGCTCGCGGGAACTGCGACAACGCCGCTGGCGCAATTCCTCGCGCAACAACGCCAGCGGATGTGGGCCGAGGGTGGTACCGACGGTGGCGTAATCGGCCTGCACGTCTTCGCCGACCGTCGGCGCGGGCAACGCGACCACGGCTTCGTCGGGGCTGGGCAGCCCGGCGAACAGCCCCAACTGTTTGTGCACCCCCGCCACGTCCCAGCGCGCCTGGTGCCGGTTGCCGGCCAGGGCGCGCAAGGCGCCGGCGTCGGCCAGCAAGGCCTGGGCGCGGGCATCCAACCCGGCGCGCTCGTCCAGGTCGGCAATATCGCTGAACTGTTGGCGTTGGCGCGCAGCCTCGATGCGTCGCCCATCCTCCTCACGAAACCCCGCGATCATGCGCAAGCCCATGCGGATCGCCGGTTGCTGGCCGTCGATGGGTTCCAGGCTGCAATCCCAGTCGCTGGCCTGCACATCCACCGGGCGAATCTGCAAGCGATGGCGCCGTGCGTCCTGCAGGATCTGGTCCGGGCTGTAGAACCCCATGGGCCAACTGTTGATCAGCGCACAGGCAAATGCCGCGGGCTCGTGGCATTTGAGCCAGCAACTGGCGTAGGTCAGCAAGGCGAAACTGGCCGCGTGGGACTCGGGAAAGCCATAGCTGCCAAAACCCTTGATCTGCTCGAAAATCTGCGCGGCAAACTCTTCGGTGTAGCCGTTTTTCAGCATGCCGGTGCGCAGGCGCGCCTGATGCGGCTCCAGGCCGCCGTGACGTTTCCACGCGGCCATGGAACGGCGCAGTTGATCGGCCTCGCCAGGACCGTAGTCGGCGGCGACCATGGCGATCTGCATCACTTGCTCCTGGAACAATGGAATGCCCAAGGTGCGCTCCAGCACCGTTTTCAATTCCGGCGATGGATAAGTGGTGGGCTCTTCCTTGTTACGCCGTCGTAGATACGGATGCACCATGCCGCCCTGGATCGGCCCAGGCCGGACGATAGCGACCTCGATCACCAGATCATAAAAAGTCTGCGGCTTGAGCCGGGGCAACATCGACATCTGCGCCCGCGACTCGATCTGGAACACGCCGATGGTGTCGGCCTTGCTGATCATCGCGTAGGTGGCCGGGTCTTCCTTGGGGATCGTTGCCAGCGCCAGGTCGAGGTTGCGATGGCGGCGCAGCAGATCGAAGCAGCGGCGGAGCGCACTGAGCATGCCCAAGGCGAGGATATCCACCTTGAGCAGGCCCACGGCATCCAGATCGTCCTTGTCCCATTGAATGATGGTGCGCTCGGCCATGGCCGCGTTTTCCACCGGCACCAGGGTGTCCAGCGGGTATTCGGAAATCACGAAACCGCCAGGGTGCTGGGACAGGTGCCGGGGAAAGCCGATCAGTTGCCGGGTGAGCGTGAGCACCCGGCGCAGGATCGGGCTGTCCGGGTCGAAGCCGCCTTCACGCAGGCGCTCCAGCGGCGGCGCATCGTCACTCCAGCGCCCGCAGCAGTCGGCCAGCGCGTTGATCTGGTCCGGCGGCAACCCGAGGGCCTTGGCCACATCGCGCACTGCGCCGGCGGCGTGGTAGCTGCTGACCACCGCCGTCAGCGCCGCACGGGTGCGGCCATAGCGCTGGAACACGTACTGCAGCACTTCTTCGCGGCGTTCGTGTTCGAAGTCCACGTCGATATCCGGCGGCTCGTTGCGTTCGCGGGACAGGAAGCGCTCGAACAACATATTCGTCAGGCTCGGGTTGATCTCGGTGATGCCCAAGGCAAAACACACCGCCGAGTTGGCCGCCGAGCCACGGCCCTGGCACAGGATCGAGCGGCTGCGGGCGAAACGCACAATGTCATGCACGGTGAGGAAGTAGCTTTCGTAGCCCAGCTCGCTGATCAGTTCCAGTTCGTTGTTGATCTGCTGCAAGGTCTTGGCGTCGATACCGTGAGGCCAGCGCAGGGCGATGCCTTCTTCGGTAACGGCGCGCAGCCAGGATTTGGCGTCATGCCCTGCGGGCACCAGCTCTCGCGGGTAGTGATAACGCAACTGGCCGAGGTCGAAGGTGCAGCGGCGGGCGATGGCCAGGGTTTCATCAAGCAAGGCTTGGGGGTACAGCGCACTCAGGGCCTCAAGACTGCGCAGATGCCGCTCGCCATTGGGGTGCAGGCGCGTGCCGGCTTCGGCCACCGGGACGTGATGGCGGATGGCGGTCATGGTGTCTTGCAGGGCACGGCGGCCGCGCGCATGCATATGCACATCGCCGCAGGCCACTGCCGGGATATCCAGGCTGGCGGCCAGGCGCAGGCGCTGCTCCAGATAGCGCGCATCGTCCTGGCCGCAATGCAGGTGCACCGCCAGCCACAGGCGCTCGGCGAAGGTGCGGCGCAGCCATTGGATCGAGGCCTGGGTGTCGCTGTCGTCGGCGACCCAGAGCGCCAGCAGGCCATTGAGGGGTTGATCGAAGTCCTCGTGCAGCAGGCGATAGTGGCCTTTTTCGGCACGCCGTCGCGCCAGGGTGATCAAGCGGCATAGTTGCTGGTAGCCGCTGAGGTTTTCCACCAGCAGCACCAGTTTCGGGCCGTTTTCGATGCGCACTTCGCTGCCGATAATCAGCGGTAACTCCACCGCCTTCGCCGCCTGCCAGGCCCGCACGATGCCCGACAAGGTGCATTCATCGGTGATCGCCAACGCGCTGTAGCCCTGGCGTTTGGCCCGCTCGAACAACTCCAGCGCACTGGACGCGCCGCGCTGAAAACTGAAGTTGGACAGGCAATGCAGCTCGGCGTAGCTCATGCAAACCAGCCTTGCAGCCACAAGCCATCGCCCTGCCCCACGCTGCGATAGGCCCAGCCACGCTGGCCGGCGCGGGTCTGGATCAGGTAATAGTCGCGGCGGATATCGGCGCCGTCCCACCAGCCGGACTCGATACGTTCCGGGCCCATCAGGATCTGCACGCCCTGCTCGGCCAGCAAGGTGGGTGCGCTGAGCAGCCAGCCGGGGCGTTGCGCCTTGTTCAAGGTCGGGCATGGGCGACTGTCAGCGGTGGCTTGCCAGGCGCACTCGGGGCGGTGGTCGGCATGAAAACGCAGGCCTTGCACGGCCTCATCCCCCAAGCGTGCGCGCAGGCGTTCGCGCAGTTGCTCCCAGGGCAGGGTCTGTTGCGGGCGGTCGTCAAAAAGGTCCTGGCGCTGCGGCACAAACACCGGCAGGTCCTGGGCCACCAGGCGAAAGCCGCGCACCGGTGCGCTGACTTGCACCTGCTCCAGGCGCCCACGGGCCAGTTCGAACAGCATCGCCGGTTCGCGCTCGGCGCTGAGCAGGCCGACCTTGATCACGCTGTCGGGGATCTGGGCGTGTTCCAGGTGCAGGTCGAAACGCTGCACACCACTGTCGCGTCCGCAGAGGAAGGCGGATAGATCACCGGTCAAGCGTCGCAGCGGGAACAGCAGCGCCTGGTGGGACTGCACGTCGAAATTCAATTCGATGCGCGCATCGAACTGGTCCGGCGGCTGGTAAAACCCCAGGGCCAGCGGGCGTTGCCCCGTCAACGCATCCAGGTGTTTGAGCAGGCCGGCATCAAACCGTCGCGCCAGGGTGTGCCGGGGCAAGGCTTGCACTTGGGCCAGGGTACGCAGGCCCATGCGTGACAAGGCGATAGCGGCCTGAGGTTCAAGGCCGGCGCGGTCGATGGGCAGCGGTGCCAGGGCCTGCATCAACGCCTCATCGTCGATGGCCATGCCATCGTAGATATTGGCCAGCACCCGCGCCGCCGCCGGGTTGGGCGCGGCGACGATGCGGTGACGAAAGCCCAGTTCGGTCAACTCCTTGCGCAAGCGCGCTTCAAACTGCGGCCAGGGCCCGAACAGGCCCAGGCTCGATTCGATCTCGAACAGCAACGCACGCGGGTAATGCACACTGACCTGGGAGCTGAAGCGATAGGCCCAGGCTGCCAGGAACTGCTGCCAGCGTTCGATTTCCACGGGGTCGTATTCGGCGCTGGCAAAGGTCTTGGCCAGGGCATGGGCCGCCGTC
Source organism: Pseudomonas arvensis (assembly GCF_056688935.1). Taxonomy (NCBI): domain Bacteria; kingdom Pseudomonadati; phylum Pseudomonadota; class Gammaproteobacteria; order Pseudomonadales; family Pseudomonadaceae; genus Pseudomonas; species Pseudomonas arvensis. Next base: position 3,407,949 of record NZ_CP162038.1, read on the forward strand.
AGGGAAAGGCCCGGACGCAGGCCCAAGGCGCGGGCAGCCTCGTTGACGGTTTGCAGCACGCGCCGCTGCGGCGTACCGGCCAGCAGTGCGAGGGGTTGGTCGGGCTCGGGGTGCACACGCTGCACCCCGTCCAGCGCCAATTGCGGGAAGACAATACACACCCAGCGCATGGCAACCTCAATGCCCGGCCAGCGCAATCGGCGCCGGATGGGCCAAGCCGCCACGGCACTTGATCACCCGCACTTGCGCGGGTTTTGCCTCGACCGCCAGACGCAGGGCCGCAGGTGATGCGTTGATCGCCTCACTCAAGGCGCGCCAGGCAAACGCCAGGGTCTGGCCGGTTTCCGCCGCCACCTGCAAGCGCCGCAACGCCCGGTCATCGGCCTTGCGCGGCCAGCACAGCACCGCGCCGCAACTGCCGGAGCGCAGGCACTGCTCCACGGCCCACAGCGCATCGCGCTCCTCGGCCTGGATCACCGAGAGCTGACGCACATCCACGCCGGCGTTCTGCCACGCGTGGGGATACGGCGTGTAGGGCGGCGCCACCAGCACAATCCGCTCCCCCGCTTTTGACAAGCGTGCCAGGGTCGGCAGCACCAGTTGCAGTTCGCCGATGCCCTCCTTGGCCATAAGGATTTCACTCAAGGCCGATTCCGGCCAGCCGCCGCTGGGCAGCACCGCATCCAGCGCAGCCAGCCCGGTGGGATGAACACTGGCCGCAGGCGCGACCGGCCGGCCCTTCCAGACGCGACCGCCATTGAACAGCGCATCCAGGGCAACGACGGCACCCATCAGCCTTGCCTCACCAGGCCGCAGAACACCCCTTCGATGGCCAGGTCCTGGTCAGGGCCCACCACGATGGGTTGATACGCGGGGTTGCGCGGCAGCAGGCGCACGCGGTCGCCACTGCGTTCGAAACGCTTGATGGTGACTTCGCCATCCAGGCGCGCCACCACGATCTGCCCGTTCAACGCCTCGGCACTGCGGCGTACGCCGACCAGGTCGCCGTCGAGGATACCGTCTTCGATCATCGAATCGCCCTGCACGCGCAGCAGGTAATCGGGGGTTTTCGCGAAGGTGCCGGGGTCGAGTTGCAGGCGGCTGTGCACTTCTGCATCGGCGCCGATGGGCAGGCCGGCGGCGACTCGGCCGAGCACGGGCACGTCCAGCCATTCTGGGCGCGCGGGTTGGTTGAGCAGGCGGATACCGCGCGCCTGGTTGGGGTTGACCTCGATGAAGCCGGCTTCGGTCAGGGCCACGACGTGTTTACGCGCGACGCTGCGGGAGGCGAAGCCGAACGCCTCGGCGATCTCGGCGAGGCTGGGGGGCTGGCCTTGTTGCGCGATGCGGTCGCGGATGAAGGTCAGGATGGCGGTGCGGCGGGGGGTCAGGGTTGTCATGGAGTACATTTGTACTCTTGTGGGAAATTTCTTACAAGAGCCGGTAGTCGGGTTGGGTTGGGTTGGGTTGGGGACATATCCGTTATTTGGGTAATGGCTGATATTGGTTCCGCCCTTACGGCGGGTCACTTTGGAAAAGAGCCCCAAAGTAACCAAAGGGCTCTTGCCCCAACACTCGGCACCTCGCCTAGGCTCGGTGTGCCCTCACTCCGGCTTGAATCCGTGGGCCGCCGCGATGGGCCATCCTTGGCCCAGCGCGGCTAACCCGGCGTCCTGCCGGGTTACCCACGGACTCAAGCCTGCGTTCGGCCAGCGTGTTTGACGGGGCGCCTGAGATCAAGATCAAAAGCGCAGATCAAAAGACCGCTGACTTCGTCAGCGAAAAGGATGTAAGAGCCAGATCAAAAGCAGATCCAAAGCAGGCTGAGATCTATCTGATATATGGAGATCGAAATGTGGGAGGGGGCTTGCCCCCGATGAGGGAGTGTCAGCTGGTGCAGCTGTGACTGATCCACAGCTATCGAGGGCAAGCCCTCTCCCACATTTTTAACCCAGTACATCTGACACAACACCGGTCGGCTCTAAGGCCGCCGCGCTCTTGCTTTTGATCGGGAATCGCCCCGTCAACCACGATGGCCGGAATCCGATATTGATTTGGGGGGTAAACCGGCAGGGATGCCGGTTTAGCCGCCCTGCGCCATGGATGGCGCGTGGCGGCGGCCCCCCAAATCAATGTCGGATTACGGGCATGCCGAGCCTAGGCGAGGCACCGAGTGGTGGGGCGAAGGCCTTTTGGTTACTTTTGGGCCTTTCCAAAAGTGACCCGCCGTAAGGGCGGAACCATAGGCAGCCGTTACCTAACCAACGGATATGTACTCAGTCAACCAACCACCCCCGCCATATGCTCCGCAATCCTCATCCTCAACCACCGCTCCGCCGGATCATTGTCATGCACCCCACTCCACACCATCGACAATTCCGCCGCATCAATCGCAAACGGCGGATCCTCCGCCCGTAACGTGGTGCCCTCGGTCAACGCACACGCCGCATAATCCGGCACGGTCGCAATGATCTGCGTCCCCGCCAACAACGCGCGCAACCCGCTGAATTGCGGTACCGCCAGCACCACCCGCCGTGCGCGGCCGATGCGGGCCAGGTCCAGGTCGATGTTGCCGCTCAGGTCCCCGGAGAACGACACCATCGCATGGGGCCGCTCGCAGTAATCATCCAGTGTCAGCGGTGCCACCCCATCATCCCCACGCAATACCTTGCACGGAATATCCCGCAGTTTCTTGCGCTTGGCATTCGCCGGCAGTTCGGTGGTGTAGCTCACTCCCACGGAAATCTCGCCGCTGGCCAGCAACGCAGACATCAGCAGGTAATTGGCACGGCGTACCACCACGATGATGCCGGGGGCTTCTTCGCGGAGCTGGCTGAGCAACGGCGGAAACAGGCCAAATTCGGCGTCGTCGGACAAACCGATGCGGAACACCGCACAGCTGGTGGAAGGGTCGAAATCCTTGGCGCGGCTGACCGCGCCGGAGATGGTGTCCATAGCCGGTTGCAGCTCCTTGAGGATCGCCAGGGCGCGTGGCGTGGGTTCCATGCCTCGTCCGTTGCGCAGCAGCAAGGGGTCGTCGAACAGGTCGCGCAACCGGCCCAACGCCGCACTCACCGCCGGTTGGCCCATGAAGAGTTTTTCGGCGACCCGGGTCAGGTTCTTCTCGAACATCAGCGCCTCGAAAATCACCAGCAGGTTCATGTCGACGCGGCGCAGGTCGTTGCGGTTCATGGCGATATCCAAACGGTTGGCAGGCTGCCAGCTAAGCACGCAAAACACTGGCTTGATTGCATGCCTGTGCTGTCTTTTCCGTGACTGCACCTGACGAAATTAACAACGATTAACTCGTCAGCCAGACGGTCCGGCAACAAGATTGACGCCATCTACACTGCACCCATTCACCGGGAACGCTCCCATCGACTGCGGATATTCGTCATGGCCCGAACCGAGCACTGCGCTCCTCGCTTATCCGCTACCGGCGGCCTATGCCCCCGGCGCGAGCGTATCGCCAAGCAATTGATCCTCGCCAACCTCGGCGAAAGCCTGGCGATTGCCGACCTGGCCCAGGCCTGCGCGTTGTCGCGCAGCCATTTTTCCCGTGCATTCAAGTGCACCACCGGGCTGTCGCCCCAGGAATGGATACGCCTGCAACGCATCCAGCGGGCCAAGGAATTAATCACGCAATCGTCCCTGAGCCTGACCCAGATCAGCCTGGAATGCGGGTTCTGCGACCAGGCGCATTTCTGCCACATGTTCACTCGCAGCGTAGGCGTCAACCCGATGACCTGGCGAAACCACCAACTGCGTCACAAGCCTCAAGAGATCGCTGCCTAGTGGTCTGCACGCACCTGGAATATGCTGGCCGCTTACTTTCTCCAGAGCATGGCCACCCATGAGTGACCCACGCGATCAGGCCGTGCACTTCGGGCCCTACCGTATCAACCCGCGCCAGCGCCTGGTGCTGGAGGCCGGTCGCCCGTTGCGCCTGGGACGGCGGGCCGTGGATATCCTGCTGATCCTGTTGGAGCAGGCCGGCAATGTGGTGAGCAAACAGGAACTGATTGCCCGGGTCTGGCCCAAAAGCGTGGTGGAAGACGGCAACCTGCGGGTGCATATGGCGGCGTTGCGCAAGGCGCTGGGTGATGGCCAGGCCGGGCAGCGCTATATCGTCACGGTGGCCCAGCGAGGCTACAGTTTTGTCGCGCCACTGAGCATCGAGCCAATGAGCCTACCCACCGAAGGCGCGCCCCAACGCCCCTGCCACAACCTGCCGCTGCGCCGCACCCGCATGCTCGGCCGCCAGGCGCTGATCGACACGTTGGTGCAGCATTTGCCCGAGCAACGCTTTATCACCCTGACCGGCGCTGGCGGCATCGGCAAGACCACCGTGGCGTTGCGCGTGGCGGAATTGTTGATCGGGCATTACCGCGACGGTATCCGGCTGCTGGACCTGGCGCCCCTCAGCGCGCCGTCGATGATCCTGCCCAACCTCGCCGCCCTGCTCGACGTGACCCATACCGAGCACGAACCGTTGGCCACCTTCGCGCGCCGCCTGCAAGAGCACCAAGTGCTGCTGGTGATCGACAACTGCGAGCACCTGCTGGACGACATCGCGCTGATCAGCGAAACCCTGCTGCGCCACGCGCCCAAACTGCACATCCTGGCCACCAGCCGCGAAGCCTTGCGCGCCGAAGGCGAGTCGGTGCAACGCCTGCAACCCCTGGCCTGCCCGCCCGCCACTGGCAACCGCGCCCAGGCATTGGGCTATCCGGCCCTGCAATTGCTGATCGAGCGCGCCATGTCCCATCAGGACAGCTTCGCACTCAGCGAAGCCGAACTGCCTCTGGCGATTGATATCTGCCAGCGCCTGGACGGCATTCCCCTGGCGATTGAATTAGTGGCAGCGCAGATCGAGCGCTTCGGCCTGCCGGGGTTGCTGGTGCAGATGGAGGACAATTTTCGCCTGCTCACCCGTGGCCGGCGCAGCGCCCTGCCCCGGCATCAAACCTTGCGCGCGACCCTGGATTGGAGCTTCGACCTGCTCACGGCGTGCGAGCAAATCTGCCTGCGCCGTCTCGCGGTGTTCCGGGGCGGTTTCAGCCTGGCCAGCGCGGCGGCGGTGATTGCCGGGGAGCAGATCGCACCGGCCGAAGTGCTCGGTTCGATCACTCAACTGGTCGCCAAATCCTTGCTCAATGTAGAGCCCGGCGATGAAGAGATGGTCTACCGTCTGCTGGATATCACCCGCACCTACGCCCTGGAAAAACTCAGTGTCGCCAACGAGCTCGACGCCACCCGTGAACGCCACGCCAACCGCTGCCTGGCGTTGATGGACCTGGCGCAGGACGATTGGGAGCTGATCGCGACCCAGTCGTGGATCGACCGCTATGCCCCGCTGCGCGAAGACATCCGGGCCGCCCTCGATTGGGGCCTGGGTGACCAGGGCGTGCACTTGCTGGGCATTCGTCTCACGGTCAGCGCCATGCCGTTGTGGCAGGAGCTGTCGCTGCTGCGCGAGCATGGCCTTTACGTGGGCAAAGCCCTGGCGCGGCTGGCGCAATCGAGTGCGCCGAGCCAGCGCTTGCACATGGCGTTGCAGCTGGCTTTCGGCAGTTTTTCCTATCATGCCCAAGGGGGGACGTCGCAGACGATCGAAGCCTTTGCCTGTGCACGGCGCCTGGCTGAAGCGGACAAAAACCTGACTGGCCAATTGCGTGCGGTGTCAGGGCAAATGGCGGTCAGCCTGTGCGGCGGCAATTACCGCGAGGCCTTGAAGCAAAGCCTGCATTTCGATCAATTGGGGCCACACGCCGCACCGCTGCTGGACCTCAGCGCCCAGCGCCTGAGAGTGCTGGCGCAGCACTTCGCCGGCCACCAGGCACTGGCGCAGCACAATGCCGAGCAGGTGATCCAGCGCATGGCCCAGAGCGGCCATCTCAATCGGTTTACCCATGGTTTTGGCGTGCAGTACGACCAGAGCGTGGCGTCGCTGACCATCCTCGCGCGTATCCTGTGGCTGCGTGGTTTTCCCGAACAGGCATGGCGCACCGCAAGCCAGGCACTGGCGCTGGCGTTGCAGATCAACCACGGCACGTCGATCTGCTACACCCTGGCCCTGGCCGGCGTGGTGATCGCCCAGTACAACGGCGACACCGTTGTGGCCCGCGATCAGCTGGACCTGCTGTTGCAGCAGGCGCAAAAACACTCGGTGCCGTTGTTCCACGCCTGGGCGCAGTGCTACGAGGGCACGATGCAGATTGCCGAAGTGCAGGGGCTGGGGTTGGTCGAGGACATCCTGGTGACCTTCAATGCCATCGCGGTGAATGACACCCTGTTCGAGCGCGCCAGAAGCGGTGCGGCCGGCTGGTGCACCCCGGAGATTCTGCGCGTGCGCGCCCAACACATGGCCGATGCACAGGCAGCCGAAACCTTGCTGCTTGAAGCCCTGGGCCTGGCGCACCAGCAAGGCGCGCTGGCTTGGGAATTGCGGTGCGCGGACAGCCTGGCGCGGCTGTGGCGCACCCAAGGCCGTGTGCAGGCCGCCCGCGACCTGCTGGGTGGCGTCTATGCGCGGTTTACCGAAGGCTTCGCTACCCAGGATCTAATCCGCGTACGCCGCCTGCTCGACGAGTTGCAAGACAAACGGCCGGCCTGAAAACGGCCCCAGGTAATGCCCATAACCCTGTTGCAAACGCGCCACCTGCTGCGGGTCGCGCAGGAGTGCCAAGGCATAACTGCGCACACTGTTGAGCAGGCGATAGCGCGGGTATCCGGGGCCGGGTTCAAGGTTCAGCAGCGAGGTGTCGACCAGCCGCGTCAGCAAGTAAGTCAGGTCGGCATGCTCCAGTTCTGTGCCGGCCACCAGCTCACTCAAGGTGGGCAAGGTCACCGCCATCTTGAACAGGCTCATTTGCAGAAACAGCCAGCGTTCCGGCAGGCAGAGGCGCTGGTAGGTCCAATCCAGCGCGGCGCTCAGGGATTGGTGGCGCTCCACCGCCGTACGACGGCCCCGCGTGAGGACCTGCAAGCCCCGGCACACTTGCATCTGCACACCGCGCACACCTAGGGCATGCACTTGGGCAGCGGCCAGTTCTAGGGCCAGGGGAATACCGTCGAGGCGCCGGCAGATATCCCGCAACGGAGCCAGGTCAGGGTCTCGCAATACAAAGCCCTGTTGACCGGCGCACGCCCGCGCGACGAACAGTTGCACAGCGGGAAACGCCATTGCCTGCTCGACACTGCCCAGTGCCGACGGGGCCGGCACACCCAGTTGGGGCACACTCTGCACCCATTCGCCGGGGGCCTTCAAGACTTCACGACTGCTGACCAGCACGCTGATCTGGGGCGCGTTTTCGTGCAGCACACGCAGCAGATGTCGACAGGCGCCAAGCAGCAGGTCGGCGCCATCGAGTACCAGCAGCAATTGCCGGGAAACCAGTTGGCGGCACAGCTCAGTGGCGCTGCCGCTGGGTTCCAGGTGCAATGCCGTGGCCAGGTGGCGCAGCATCATCAACGGCGACTCGACGGTGGCCAGGTCGACCCACCACACCCCGTCGCGGTAGCGCGGCAATACACGCTCGGCCAGGGCCAGGGCCAAGGTACTTTTGCCCACGCCGGCGCACCCGGTGAGGGTCATCAGGCGCTGTCCGGACAAACGCCGCACCAGCACGCCCAGCAGTTCATCCCGCCCCATCACCGGGCTGAGCCGCGCAGCCAGGTTATGCCGGGGCAGCACCGCCGCAGCCACACCCTGCACGGGCGCGGCAAAGCAATAGCCGCGCTGGGGGTCATTGAGGATGAAGCGTTGCCCGTCGAGGGCACGGCGCAGCGCGGCGATGTGTACCCGCAGATTGTTCTCTTCCACCACGCTGTGCGGCCAGACCCGCTCGATCAGAATGGCCTTGCTGACAAACTGCCCAGGCGCCTCCAGCAGCACCGCGAGGATATCCAGCGCACGCCCGCCCAACGGCACCGGCCAACCCGCCTTGCTCACCAGCCGCTGCTGCCGGTGAAAGGCATAGGCACCGAAGCGCACCGTGCTATCCGCGTCCATCGCCTGAGGGTCGTTCATGTCTGCAATCGCGCTGAAACACCCGGTCTTGGGCGTTCGCGCATCCTTTTCCGTGGGCTCGACGCTATTCTTGCCAGCTACCCATGACAGGACAATGCTGGCACAGGGAGCGATACGGACAATCGGGTGTGCGAGACGGACATCCTGTCGTTAACTGAACTGCTGTCGGTATTGGGTAGGGTTGAGGCCGAGTTTTTCACTGAATAAAAAGCGCATGTGCCGCACGCTGCCGAAGCCTGCGTGAAACGCCACAGTCTTGAGCGGCAGGTCGGTGGTTTCCAGCAATTGCCGGGCACGGTCGATGCGCGCCCCTTGCAGGAAGGCCATGGGCGTCATCTGCACGTCCTTGGCAAACAGCCGGGCAAAGTGGCGCGCACTCATGCCGGCCAACGCGGCCATGGACTCGATGGTGAATGGCTGCTCCAAGTGTGCAAGCACGTGGTTCTGCACGCGGGTGATCGCAGTTTCCTGAGGCGCCACGGCGGCCGTCATCGGGCTGAACTGCGCCTGGCCGCCCTGGCGTTTCATCACCACCAGCAGCACCTTGGCCACCTCCACGGCCACCTGCTTGCCATGGTCCTGGGCAACGATGGACAGCGCCAGGTCGATACCGGCCGTGACCCCGCCCGAGGTAATCAACCGCCCGTCCTGCAGGTAGATGCGGTCGGTCTCGACGATGGCCTTGGGGAACGCTTTGATCAGTCGCTCGGTGTAGTGCCAGTGGGTGGTCACGCGGTGCTCGTCCAGCAACCCGGCGTGGCCCAGCACAAAGGCGCCAGTGCAGATCGAGCCGAAGCGCCGTGCCCGGGGCGCCGCCGCCTTGAGCCAGGGCAGCAGCGCCGGATGGCATTCGTTATAGGCACCGGGGCCGCCGGGCACCAGCAAGAGGTCATAGGCGCCGTTTGCGTGTTCCAGCAACAGGTCGGTCTGCACCACCACGCCATTGGATGCACGCAACGGGCCGGGTTCGGTGCCAATGGTAAGGATCTGATAATGCGCCGCCGCCGGCAGGTAGCGGTTGGCGATGGAAAACACTTCGAGCGGCCCGGCCATGTCGAGCAGGAGGAAGTCCGGGAACAGCGCCATGGCCACGGTTTTCATACAAGAAGGATCCATCGAGGGGAAGAAAGCGGGAGGCATTATGGCATGCCTTTGACTGTCAATCTAAGAGAGACAGTTATTCAGATTTCAGCTTCTTAATGAATATTTCAGTAACCAGTAACCTTCTTCTCAACGCAAGCGCCCTGCATCTCGCAGCCAGCGCCCACTTGAGGACATCACCATGCTGACCCTACGCAAAGCTTCCGAACGCGGCGCCGCCAATCACGGTTGGTTGAAGTCGTTCCACACCTTCTCGTTCGCCAACTACTGGAACCCCAACGAGCAGGGTTTTTCCGACCTGTTGGTGATCAACGATGACCGCGTCGCCGCAGGCAAAGGTTTCGGCCAGCACCCACACCGCGACATGGAAATTTTCTCTTATGTGCTCGAAGGCGCCCTGGAACACAAGGACACCCTGGGCACCGGCTCGGTGATCCGCCCTGGCGACGTGCAACTGATGAGTGCCGGCAGCGGCGTGGCCCACAGCGAGTTCAACCACAGCCAAAGCCGTGGTGTGCACTTCCTGCAAATCTGGATCGTGCCCGCCGTGGCCGGCGCCGAACCGCGCTATCAACAAGAGCACTTCAGCGAGGCACAGAAACGCGGGCGCCTGCAGTTGATCATCTCGCCGGACGGCAGCGACGGTTCGCTGACCGTGCGCCAAGACGCGAGGGTTTACGCAGGTCTGTTCAACGGTACCGAAGCCGCAACCCTCGACCTGCCGCCGGATCGCTACGTGTACATCCACGTGGCCCGGGGCAGCGTGGAGATCAACGGCCAGCGCTTGCAGGAAGGCGACGGTGCCCGAGTGCGTGACGAGCAGCATATTCACGTCAGCCAAGGCCAGGATGCCGAAGTGCTGGTATTCGACTTGCGCCCCCAGGAACTGCCGCAGATGCCTTGACGGGCCTGGCGATGGCCCTTCGAAACGGACCATCGCTGGCATCGATAGTCACCATCAGCGCAATGAAGTTCTCTAAAAAAATGCAACGCGTAACATCAAACCCATACCAGGCAACACCCAAACTTAAACACTCGGAGCACACCCTCATGAAACGCCAAATCTTGCTTAGCCTCGCTTTCTCGGTACTCGCTGCAAACGCATTTGCCCACCCTGTTGTTGCTGAAGGCGGTTCGGATCGCTTGATGGAAAACCGTGTGGCTGAAGGCGGTTCGGACCGTCTGTTGGAACGCCGTGTTGCCGAAGGCGGTTCGGACCGTCTGTTGGAACGCCGTGTTGCCGAAGGCGGTTCGGATCGCCTGATGGAAAACCGTGTGGCTGAAGGTGGTTCGGACCGCCTGATGGAAAACCGTGTGGCTGAAGGTGGTTCGGATCGCCTGATGGAAAACCGTGTGGCCGAAGGCGGTTCGGATCGCCTGATGGAAAACCGTGTGGCCGAAGGCGGTTCGGATCGCCTGATGGAAAACCGTGTGGCCGAAGGCGGTTCGGATCGCCTGATGGAAAACCACGTATAACCCTCTCTGTTCGAGGGGCACCCCAAACCGGCCTGATCAGCCGGTTTTTTTTCGCCTGCACTTTCAACCCCGCCCAGCGAAAAACCGTTGGAGCTAAAATACTTACCGAGCTTTAAGAATATGCACTAGCCTATGTGTAAGTTCGCGTAAAGCCCCTTGCAAAAGTCCCTAACTTCCCCGCCCCGACCTCAAAAATAACGTGACGAATGTTAAAATTTGTCACGCTTGGCCGTAATCAATTCGATTAGTATCTAGATGCTAGCAGCGATTGAACTGACGGCCTTGCATGCCGCAAAAGGGAGTAGGGTAATGCATTTTTCCAATGTCCTCGCTATTGCGCGGACTCCATCGAAGTCGGAGGACTTTCGGGAACTGATAGTTCGCACTGTACCGAATGATTTAAAAGTCGATACACGCAGCTACGGGCAACTAACCGACAATCAGGAAATTCACGCGCACTACCGTGCCATCATTATAGAAATTGATACACCCTCCGCCAGCAATCAAATTCTGGACATCATCAGAAAAACCAGAACCGAAAACCCAGGCTGCACCATATTTGTGGTGGTGACCTTTGCGTCCACCCTCAGCAAAACAAAATACTATCTGGCCGGTGCAGACTACTGCATCAAGGTGGTAGAAACTTCCCCGGAAAAAAAGTTGAGCCTGTTCGATGCATTTCTCAGCGAGAGCGCTCGGCTGAACCAGTGCGGGCTGGTACTCGACCAAGACCGCATGTGTATCTACGGTGACGGGAAAAAACTGGAAATATCCTTTGTCGAAATGAAAGTACTGGAAGCCCTTATTCACAGCCGACTCCTTAGTCACAATGAGATCGCTGGCGTCATGGGGCTTAATACCAAGTATTACGACTCCAGGGCCTTGGAAAAATCCATCAGTCGCCTGCGCGGTAAAATCAAAGCGCACTACGGTGAAAACATTATTCAAAACATTCGCGGCTACGGCTACAAACTCAGCCGCGGCCTTATTTGCGCCAGCCATTTCCAACCCACCAAGGAGAGGTAGCGCCGTGAACAGCGAGAAACGACCAGCGGCAGAAGCGGCGACTGTGCAGTTGGCCAGGCAGGCAATTGTCTCGCGCAGCCATGCATTGTGGGGCAGTGAAGTCAGTGTGCTGTGCCCCGGCAATCGGGAACCACGTGAAGTCGCCTACCGCGCGGCCCTACAGCACATCACCCCACGTCACCCTCCGCTGCAGGCCGCCGGCCACCTATTCCTGCGCCTGGATCAATCGGCCTTGATGAATGAAGACATCTTCACGCAGTTGACTCAGGTCGCCCTGGCCTTGGAAAAACACACGCAATACCTCACGCTCAGTATTGACAACCCACTGGACACATTGCCCGGCCCCGTAGAGCGCCGCGCAATGGTCCGCCAACTGTATAGACTCAAAGACCAACGCAGTATCAAGCTGGCCTACAACAACTACACACTGGATACAAAACATGCCGACCTGCTGATCGACCTGAAACTCTACGACTATATAAAGATGCCGTTTCCGGACGCCGCCCTCCGGCTGAGTTTAAACACGCGCTCCGACCTGTTCGATCGGCTCTACGACCGCATGCTAGAGCTGATAAACGCCACCAAAGCCTGCTTCATTGCCGACCATGTCGAGTTTGCCGACAGCGCAATGATGGCAAAGAACTTGCCGTTCGAATATTTTCAGGGCGGTTATTACTCCCCTGCTGACCGCTTATAAAATCCTGCATCTTCCTGATCTCGGTGGACACTATGAACTCTTTAAATAAATACGCGTTCAGCCCAACGCTTCCGGCCATCGCGCTGCAAGACTTCACACCCAATGCAGAGGCGTTCCGCTATGACTTAAACGCTGTACCCACGCAGACCCTTACCCTGCCTTCGCAACCCTTCAACGCGGCGCGGCCAGAATCAAGAACACTCGCTGCCAAAGCCCCCGACAACGCGCCGCATCAACAGAGTGGCGCCGACCGAACCCAGGTGTACCCCCAGGACTTCTGGCTGCTCACCCAACACGACCGGATACTGGTCAAAGGCGGCCTGCGCATCGCGCTGACCACCATTGAGTCAGCCCTGATCAAAAAGATGCTGCACCATGAAGAGCGCGTGGTCAGCAAAGAAGAGTTGATCCGCAATATCGGGCGCGAGCCGGAACAGTACCGTGGCCTGGAGATGTGCCTCAGCCGCTTGCAGGAAAAGTTCAAGCGGGCCAACGACGGTGAACGTCTGTTTCGCGCGGTCAGAAACCGTGGTTATTGCCTTACACAAAAAATAAAAAAGCCGCTTGAACAGCACCCTTCGCGTCGATAAAAAATAATAACGTCAGACGTTATGCATCACCCTGCCTATTACCACACTCTTCTACCTGCCCTTTTATAACACCCACTTTAATACCCCCACCTGACCTTGTTATAAGTCGTCAGCCAATGCCCTCTGCCGTTTATTACTATCGACCGGTACGTGCTCGCGCGTGCCCGTTAATTTAGTGCGGTGAGTGCGCAACTTGATTAAACCCTGCCACCACCTGTTGTTACCCCCGGGAGCAGAACCATGCTGAATAACACTAGAATGCATCGCAACCTGGCCCCCAAGGGTTTGACGTTTTGGGGCCAGTGGACGCTGGCGTCGGGTCTGGTCGTTACGCTGTTATTTATGTTGGTGTTTTTCAAGACTGGACAACTTGAGTACAACTATCGAGTGTTGGCCGCTTTTACCATACTTGCCTCTCTTCCCGCGTATAGCGTGTGCGATGTCTACAGCAAAAAGGATGCGTATGGCGTAGGCCTGGGAAGACTGTTCATGGGCTGGCTGCTGACCGTGGGCATACTGTTGGTTGTCGGTGTGGCTTGTAACGCCAGTGCGATGTTCCCCCTGGAAACGCTGTTGCTGTGGGCGGCGGTCAGTTATCCGTTATTGGCACTGTGTTATATCCCGTTGCACAGCCTGTCCCGGTATTACCATCGCCAACTTCACGAACGGCATAAGTCATTGATTGTGGGCACAGGCAAACTGGCCGTCGACCTGGCCAGGACCCTCTCTCGGCAAAAGCGCTCGCCGCTGGTGGGGTTGGTTGGCAGCCGCGCCGAGGCGAGCGAGGATGCACAACTGCAGATCCTCGGCGAACTGCCGCTCCTGCCCCAACTGATCCGCCAGCACGGCATTCGCCGGCTCTACATCACCCATTCACTGCAGGAGGCCACCCACATCGAGGCGCTGTACCTCAATCTGCTCGACATCAGCGTGGATGTGATCTGGGTGCCGGACCTCAACAACATGCTGCTGCTCAACCACTGTGTGGCCGAAGTGGATGGGTTGCCGGCGATCTTCCTCAATGAAAGCCCTTTGACCAGCCGCCCCACCGCTGCCCTGAGCAAATCGTTGCTGGACAAGAGCCTGGCCCTGCTGGCGATCATCCTCCTGAGCCCGTTGCTGTTGCTGTTCGCCCTGCTGATCAAGCTCACCTCCCCAGGCCCGGTGATCTTCAAGCAGGACCGCCACGGCTGGAATGGCGAGGTGATCAAGGTCTGGAAATTCCGTTCGATGCGCGTGCATGACGATCACGAGGTGCGCCAGGCCAGCCGCAACGATTCGCGTATCACGCCAGTGGGTCGGTTTATCCGGCGCACCTCCATCGATGAACTGCCGCAGTTGTTCAATGTGCTGCAAGGGCATATGGCACTGGTCGGCCCCCGCCCCCACGCCATCGCGCACAACGACTACTACACGGGGAAAATCCGCGCCTACATGGCCCGCCATCGGATCAAGCCTGGTATCACGGGGCTGGCGCAGGTCAACGGCTGCCGGGGCGAAACCGAAACCCTGGAGAAGATGCAACAACGCGTCGACATCGATCTGCGTTACATCAACACCTGGTCGCTGTGGCTGGACATCAAAATCCTGCTGAAGACGCCGTTTACCTTGCTGTCCAAGGATATTTACTGATAACACGGTTCAACTGTGGAAGGGGCCCAAGCCCCCTCCACATTGTTGATCCACGGCCTATTCGGTGATCTTGTCGATGTTCTTGTAGAGCAGATCACTGTCGCGCCCATCGGTCATCGAATGCAGCGAATAGGCACGATTCAAGCGCGCCCCACCGTCACGGGTCAGCGGCGCCCACACCAGATTGGCGCGACGCAGGGTCGACAGGCTCATCAACTCATCGAACGGAATGGACAGGTACAGGCCTTTGTCGAAACTGCCTTCGCCGTACTGTTCGGTGGATGCGGTGGTGCGGGTGATCCACGCGCCAATGCGCACGCCGTTGTTGAATTCCCGCGACAGGTCCAGGGTCGCGCCCCAGTCCCTGGCCAGGTAACGGCCGACGCTCAAGGCGCCCTGCACGTTGAATGGCAATGCGGTATAGCCGGTGACATGCCCGGTGACGGTCCGGTAATCGCGCAAGCTGAAGTCCTGCTCGAAACCGCGTTGGCGCACGTAATTCAGGTCGGCACCCAACGCCCAGCGTTGGCCCATCGGGCGATACAGGACTTCGCTGCCGACACCGGCATACATCGACTCAAGCAACCCCCCATAGACCATGCCGTACAGGTCCTGGTCCAGTTGCACCGCATGATTGAGCTGGAAGGTCGGCAGGGTCACATCCGACGCAGTCATGTACTGGCGCAGGTCAGTACGCACGCGCGGTAAGCCGCTGGGTGCGTCGTAGGTAAACCCGTCGTAGTTGTTCAGCAGGTTGACGCTGAGCAGGCCGCTCCACCAGGTGTTGCGGGTGAAACGGTACTCGGCGTCGAGGTCGGCGGAAACCTGATAGAGCAAACCGTCCGGCCCACCGACGTTCTGCTTGTAGCCAAGGCCCACGCCATAGGTCAAGGGCGTGGGCGGCTGGGTATAGAGCACCGTCTGTGTGCGGTGACTGGCACGATTGACCTCCACTTGGCGATGCAGGTCCTGCACGTCCGCACGGTGGTTAACCACCTCGCGAAACGTCTCGCGTGGCACGCTGGTCTCTTCAATCGGCAGTGCGTAGCGCTCGCTGACCAGGGTGAACCAATCGATCTGGTCATTCACACTGTTATCCAGGATCCGACTGGCACGGCCCACCGCCTTGGCGCTGTAGAAGTAGCGCTGCTGTTCGCCGTACACCAACAGTTCCGGCCCGCGCTGGGCAATACGTTGCACGGTGTAGCCGGCGTTATCGTGCAGGCGCCTGGAGACCTCGGCCCAGTCCACCTGGTCCATCGGCGTGGTCGGGGCCTGCGCTGGCAGCTTGGGCGCCGGCGGATCGTAGGTTTTCGCCGGCGCTTTGCGGCTGACGAAATTGGTGTGCAGGGTAATGCCGAACATGGCGGTGTTGCCGCGCTCCCAGGCTGCACTCAGATCGACCGAGTCGGCCAGTTTGTAGACCAGGCCCAGGTTGATCGGCGAGTCCTGGCGCAGCGGGTTGTCACGGGGCTCGCTCTGGTAGTCATTGCCGTCATACTCCAGCTTGAGGCTCAACGGCGCCCAGGGTGTCTGGTAGGCGATGCCGCCGAACAGCGCGGGACGCCCACGAAAGTAGCCGTTGGAAAAACTGCCGGAGCCTTCGGCGGCAGGCCGTTCGTTGAAGCGATCATCCAGCACGCCCAGCGGGTTGCCGAAGTCGCCACGACTGCCCAGGTAACCCCAGGCGATGCCGGCACTGAAATCCATATCACCATAGCGTTTGTTGGCCACCAGATACTCGCTGGAAAACAGCCCGGTACCGCCCAGGTCCATGAAGCCCAGCGCCACCTCAGGCAGCCAGTGACTTTCCTGATGCAGGCGCATTTTGGCGTCGACGGCCTTGTCCTTGTAGCTCTGGCCACCGCTGAACGACTCGGCGCCATAGGGCCGATTGGTGATCGCGGTGTAGCGAAAGGTGCCCTCCAGCCAGTCCAGCGGCTGCGCCGAAAAACTGTAGCGGCTGTAGGGTTCGGTGCGGTTGGCGTTGACGCTTAGCTCGCCGGTGGGCGCCATGCGGGCGGTGGGTGTCTGCAGCAGCCCGACACCGCCGAAATCGCTTTGGGTGTAACGAGGATCGCCATGCACGACGCCACACGGCACCAGCAGCACGGCCGCAATACATAATTTCAAGGCGTGACCTCAGCCAGGGGTTGGGTGGCAAGAAACTCAGCCAATTGCTGATTGAGTTCAGGGGTGGGCGGGTCCAGGTCGTCACTGCGGATCGGCACCAGCAGCGTGCTGCCGGGTGCGGGTGGGGCGCCCTCCTCTCGGTTCCAGGGGGCGATGCCCAAGCGCGTGACGTGGCCATCGGGCTGGATCAGCCACAGGTAGTCGGCGTCGGCCTGCGCCGATGGCGGGCAACCGTGGAGGTAATCGCGTGCCGGCTGCATCGGCTGGAACACCAGGCGGCATGCCGTCGCGACGGCGCCGAGCACACGCACGTCATCGGGCCTGGGCGGGTAGATCAGGCGGTCGCCATCGCTGGCCAACGGGTTGGGCGCAAAACCCACCTCCACCGCCACCGGGTCGAGCATCGCCACCTGCCGGCCGGTTACCGGTAACGCCTGCACCTGTTGATAAAGCTGAGCCGCGGCACGTGCCCGCCCTTCGCGCCCGGCGGCCAGTGCGGCCCGATGCAGGGTGTCCAGGTCAAACAACACCCCGGCCTTGAGCCGTGTCTGTTGCTCCAGCAAAGGGTGGCGCAACCAGGCTGCGCCCAGCCAGTAACCCTGGGCATCCGGTTGCGACGCGGTGATCACATCCAGCAAGCGAGCCTCGGGCGTGAACGGGATTGGCCCCGGATTGCGGACCTCGCCACTGACCTTGATCGCCGCCTGGCAGACACTCGCGCAGCAGCACAACAGCATCAGCGCGCTGAGTCGTCGAACAGTCATGGGGCATCCTTGCGGGTAGGTTGCAACTGGGTGATGGTCAGGGTCAGGCTGGGTGTGAGGTGCTGTTCGCTGTGCACGATAAAACCGTCTTCAGGATCGACCCAATAGCGGTTGCGCGCATGAAAATCGGCCGCCTCGATGTCTTCGTCCACCCGCAGCAAGGCATAGGGTTTATCGAGAATATCGAGTGTCTCCATGCCCTTGCGCGTCATGCGGCTGTGGACCGTGACGCCGAGACGATAGCCGTCCACCACGTCGGTCTGCCGCGTACTGCGATAGCCATCCGGTACACGGTGCAGCCCCTGCTGGAACGGCGACCGGCCCTGCCAGCGCGTGCCATCCAGGTCAGCCCCCAGACCCACTGTGCGCACCACCAGCCCGTCGCGCAGCAGCAGCACCTGCTTGCCGGAAGCGACCCAGAATTGCAGGTCGCCACGCTGGCGAATCAGCGCCATCACCCCTTCGCCGGACACCGTGCCGACCTTGATCTGGGGGAACGGCACCGCGTCCACCTGGGCCTGGGTCAGCACCAGCGGCGCCGGCCCGACCACAGCCGCCTTGAAGGTATCGAGGGAGGCATTCATCAATGGATTACAGCCAGCCAACATCCATGCCACGCCCACACAGGAAGCGATTTTCAGACTGTTCACGCAGGTTCCACCCTATCGGCTGCTGGCTTCGCTCAGGTTGTTCTGGGTGGACGCACCAATGCCGATGATTGAAGCGGACGGCACCAGTTGGCTGATAAAACGGTTCCAGCGCGTGATATTCGCGGGGCCGACAAACACCACATCCTGCGGCTGCACGTCAAAACGCGTGGCCAGGGCCATGGCCGCAGGCGATGCGGCTTCCAGCTGGAACACCTGGGCCGGCGCCACATCGATGTGCTGTGCGCCGCGAATCACGTAGATGGCGTCTGCATTGGAGGTGTTCTGGTTGACCCCGCCTACCGAACCCAGCACGTCGGAGAGGTTCATGCTGCGGGTCTTGAAACTCAGCGCACGGGGTTGCATGACTTCGCCCATCACGTAGATGCGCTTGCGGTCGTTGTAGGCCAGGTACAACTGGTCACCGTCCTTGAGGTAAACCTCGCTCAAGCGCGACGCGTCGAGGTTAAGCGTGTCCAGGTCCAGGCTGTAGCGCTTGCCGCCACGGGTAAGCGTGAGGTTCGACAGGTCGGCATTGATCGGATCGATACCGGCCAGGCCCAGGGCTTCGCTGACATTCATGGCGATGGTAGTGATCGGCACCGGGCCGGCCTTGACCACCGCACCGCTGATCACCACTTTCTGGCTGGCAAAACGCAATACGCTGACATCCACCTGAGGGCTGTCAATGTACTGACGCAGCTTGTCGGTGATCTCGCCGCGCAGCGCTTCAATGCTGCGGCCCTTGGCAACCACCTCACCCACATAGGGATAGAACAGGTTGCCCTCTGGGCTGACCAGCCGGCCGTTGGCATCGATCTGCTGTTGCGGGCCGGACGGCGCGGTGAGCTCCGGGTGATCCCACACCGTGATATACAGCGCATCGTTGGCGCCGATCAAATACGGGCCGGGTTTATAACTCAGGAGTTCTGCCGGGATGGAGTAAGGCACTTGAGTGGCGGCGTCCATCGCCAACAACTTCGGGGTAATTGGAATTAACTCCACGCGACTGTTTCCAGCCCCTCCCTCTTCAGTCAGGGCGGCGGTGTCCATATATTGACCCGGTGCAAACATGCAGCCTTGCAACACGGCGGCGGCCACGACAGCCATAGAAAAAATACGCATCATAGTGTTGGAACACTCGCGATAAACGACAAGAAAAAAAGACCACTTGGGCGGGGAATCCAAGCGGTCTTAAAAGCGGAAGGTGTGTAACTAGTTGCTGGTACCCGTAGTGCCAGTGGTGCCGGTGGTACCTGTGGTGGTGCCACCATTGGAGCTGCCGCCGCTGTTTGAAGCGGCCGCAACTCCCGCCACGAGGGCAGCGCCAACCAACAGCGTTTGCCCCACCGTCACGCTCCCGACCACTGCGGTATCCAGCCCCAACGGCGTCTCGGCGGCCATCGCCGAAGTACTCAAGACACTGAGCGCTATAATAGCCAGTGATATTCTCATCTCAGACTCCTTATCATCAGTGAGCAGGCAAACCGATAGTGCCATCCAACTAAACAGCACGCCAGACTGATAACTTTTAACCCGCTTAGTTGAAAATAACGTTTTCCCGACGAAGCCCCCGGCGCTCAATGCATTGAGCCCCGTGAAGTTATTTAAAACGTTATTAATTGTCAGAAAACTTCACACCCTGCCGTACTTGTCTTCAATCCGCACAATATCGTCCTCGCCCAAGTAAGAACCCGACTGCACCTCGATCAGCTCCAACGGGATCACCCCCGGATTTTCCAACGCGTGCACTTGGCCGATGGGGATATAGGTCGACTGGTTTTCCGCCACCAGGTAGGTCTGTTCGCCATTGGTCACCTTGGCCGTGCCACTGACCACGATCCAGTGTTCGGCGCGGTGGTGATGCATCTGCACCGACAGCTTGGCCCCCGGCTTCACGGTGATGCGCTTGACCTGATAACGCGGGCCATTGTCCACCGAGTCGTACATGCCCCACGGCCGATATACTTCGCGGTGGTTGAGATGCTCCTGACGCCCGGCCTGCTTGAGCTGGTCGACAATGGCCTTGACCTGCTGCACCTGGTCCTTGTGCGCCACCAGCACCGCGTCCTTGGTTTCGACGATGATCAGGTCTCGCACGCCCACCGTAGCCACCAGCCGACTGTCGGCGTGTACGTAGGTGTCGCGGGTGTCCAGGGCCAGCCCATCGCCGCGTATCACGTTGCCGCTGGGGTCCTTGTCACTGGCCTCCCACAGCGCCGACCAGGAGCCGATATCACTCCAACCGGCCTTCAGCGGCACCATCACCGCGTCGTCGGTTTTTTCCATCACGGCGTAGTCAATGGAGTCATCCGGGCACGCGGCAAATGTTGCGGCGTGCACGCGGGTAAACGGCTGATCCTGGCTGCCGCCTTCCAGCGCCACGCGGCAGGCTTCGAGAATCGCCGGCTGGAAACGCTCCAGCTCTTGCAGGTAACGGCTGGCGCGGAACATGAACATACCGCTGTTCCAGTAATGCGCACCGCTGGCCACATACGCCGCAGCGGTGGCGGCGTCCGGCTTCTCGACGAAGCGCTTGACCCGGTAACCTCCCTCACCCGCCGCCGCGCCCTGCTCGATGTAGCCGTAGCCGGTGTGTGCGCTGGTGGGGGTGATGCCGAACGTCACCAGCTTGCCGTCCCGGGCGAACGCCAGCGCCACTTCCAGGCTGGCGTGAAAGGCCGGGATGTCGTCGATCAGGTGGTCCGCCGCCAACACCAGCAGGATCGGGTCCTGCTGTTCGGCAAGCGCCTTGCATGCCGCCAACGCAATGGCCGGCGCGGTGTTGCGCCCCACCGGTTCCAACAGGATGCTGGCTTGCTCCATGCCTAGATGACGCAATTGCTCGGCCACCAGGAAACGGTGCTGTTCATTGCAGATCAGCTGCGGCAACGCCACGTTTGCCCCGCTCAGGCGGGTGATGGTCTGCTGCAGCATCGACAGGTGCGCATCGGTCAGGCGCAGGAACTGCTTGGGGTTCAACTGGCGAGAAAGCGGCCACAGGCGCGAACCCGAACCGCCTGCCATGATCACGGGTAATAACATCAGGACATCCTCGGGAAACACAGAGTCAGAAGTAGGCGCGGGTGTGTTCATGCACCCGCGGGCTGATGCGCAGTTCGTCCTGGGACCACCATCGGTACTGCTGGTGTTGCGCCGTCGGCGGCTGCAGGACTTGGCCCTCGGCCAGCTCCAGGCAGTAGCTGAGCACCACATAATGGGTGTCCGGCCCCGATCCGGCGTTGGCAAACACACTGTCATCGTAGAAGTGCTCGAACACCCCCAGCAGCCGCGCTTCGGCACGCTCGAATGTGCACCCCAGTTCATCGCGGGTGATGCGGCGGAATGCACTGTCGAAGTTTTCGTTTTTCTGGATCCGCCCGCCAGGCACAAACCAGTAACCGTAGGCCGGCCGATTGACACGCAAGCCCAGCAAGGCCTCGCCACGGCCGTTTCTCACCACCAGGTCGATGGCCACCA
Organism: Pseudomonas arvensis; assembly: GCF_056688935.1. Lineage (NCBI taxonomy): Bacteria > Pseudomonadati > Pseudomonadota > Gammaproteobacteria > Pseudomonadales > Pseudomonadaceae > Pseudomonas > Pseudomonas arvensis. The sequence continues at coordinate 3,429,527 of NZ_CP162038.1, forward strand.
GCGGCGTCGACGCGACGACCGTATGGAAGGTCGGTAAATCAAGCCACATACCCATCAAACCTGTGCCAGAAAACGTTGCAGAATGCGTTCCTTATCGAGGAACTCCTTAGCATAGTTCAACGCCACCTCATTGCGTGCCGGCAATGCCAGCGCCCGTTCAATGCCTGCGTTCAGGGCCGCGACGGACTCGGGTTCGATCAACACGGCAATACCAGGATGTTCCTCGCACAAACGGCCGAGGGTGGTGCCAGGGTCGGCGGTGATGATGGCGTGGCCGCCCACCGCCAGGATGTTGGTCAACTTGGAGGGCAACACCGAGTCCGCCACCCCGCGCTTCTGGACTACCAGATGCGCGTCGGCCGAGGCCAGCAGCGCCGGCAAGTCCTCGTAAGCCTGCAACGGCGCAAACACCACATTGTGCAGGCCGTCGCGCTGCACACGCTCCAACAGGCGCGCCTTGCCGGTGCCCTGGCCGACGATCAGAAACACCAGCTCCGGGCGATGAGCATGGGCCTGGGCGGCGTCGAGGATCAATTCCACGCCTTGCTTCTCGCCAATGTTGCCCGAGTACAGCAACACCCGCGTGCCGGGCGGCACACCGAGGCGCTCCAGCAGCACACGGTTGCGGGGCACTTGGCGAAAGCGCGTGGTTTCCGACCAGTTGGGGAAGAACAACAGCCGCTGGCTGCGTACACCTTTGCCACGGGCCTTGTCGAGCATGCCGCTGGAGATCGTCGAGACCCGGTCAAAGCGGCGCAACAGCCAGCGCTCAAGCGCAAACGCCATCCGCCGCAACAGCGTGCCGCCGCCGATGCCCAGACCGAACATCGCGTCCACTTCATAGTCCTGGATATGCAGCACCGAACGCGCGCCACTGAGCTTGGCCAACAGCAGCGCCTGGGGTGCACAGAACAGCGTGGGCACCACCAGGATCACCAGATCCGGCCGCCAGCGCAGTTGCCCCAGCACCGCGAAAAACGAGCTGGCGGAGAAGCTCATCAGGTGCAGCAAGCGCGTCAATGCCGTGGGCTGGCGCGGCACATACAGCGGGCAGCGAATCACGGTCACACCGGCATCCTGCTCGGTACAGAAGCGCCACGGCGAATAACCCTCGCCCACTGCCCAATGCGGGTAATACGGCGGCGCCGTGACGACCCGCACGTCATGCCCCTGACTCGCCAACCAGCGCGCCTGCTCGCCGCTGTACTTGCCGATGCCCGTCAGCTCCGGGCTGTAATTGATGCCATACAGAAGGATCTTCATCACTGGCCCCGCGGCTGTTCGAGCGCTGCAAGGTAGGCGTTATAGGTATCGCGCAGGCCCTCCTCCAGCGGCACGTAGGCCTCCCAGCCCAGGGCGTTGATACGGCTCACATCGAGCAATTTGCGTGGCGCGCCATCGGGCTTGCTGGCGTCGAAGCGCAAGCGCCCCCTGAAGCCTGTGACCCGCACCAACGCCTGGGCCAGCTCGGCGATGGTGCAATCCATGCCGGTGCCGACGTTCAAATGCGAACACATCGGCTGGGTGTGCTCGCGGTAGCGTGCCTGGCCCAGCTCCATCACATGCACACTGGCCGCCGCCATGTCATCCACGTGCAGGAACTCACGTCGAGGTTGGCCACTGCCCCAGATCAGCACCTCGTCATCCCCGCGCTGCGTCGCCTCGTGGAAGCGCCGCAGCAAGCCCGCGATGACATGGCTGTTGTGCGGGTGGTAGTTATCGCCCGGGCCGTACAGGTTGGTCGGCATTACGCTGCGGTAGTCACGGCCGTGTTGGCGGTTGTAGCTTTCGCACAGTTTGATGCCGGCGATCTTGGCCACGGCGTATGGCTCGTTGGTGGGTTCCAGGGCGCCGTCGAGCAACACCGCTTCGATCATCGGTTGCGGCGCATGCACCGGGTAAATACACGACGAGCCGAGGAACAACAACTTCTCCACGTCATGGCTGTGGGCGGCGTGGATCACGTTGGCCTGGATCATCAGGTTCTGGTAAATGAAGTCCGCCGGGTACGTGGCATTGGCGTGAATCCCGCCGACCTTGGCGGCGGCCAGGTACACCTGATCCATGCGGTGCTTGGCGAAATACGCGTGCACCGCCGCTGAGTCGAGCAGGTCCAACTCATCGCGGCCCGCCGTGAGGATCCGGGTGTACCCCAAGGCCCACAAACGCCGCACGATGGCCGAACCGACCATGCCGCGATGGCCGGCGACAAAGATCCGCGCATCAAGATCACGAGCCATGCTCAGTTCTCCACGGCAATCGGTGCGTCGTGGCCATGCAGGCGCAACAGTGCATGGCGCTGGGCGATCTTCAAGTCCTCGCGCACCATCTCTGCACACATCTCCTGGGCGCTGATTTCCGGCACCCAACCGAGTAAGCGCTTGGCTTTGGCGGGGTCGCCCAACAGCGTCTCGACCTCCGCCGGGCGAAAGTAGCGCGGGTCCACCCGTACAATCACATCCCCTACCAGAATGCCCGGGGCCAGGTCGCCATTGACCTGCTCCACCACTGCCACCTCCTCCACACCTTTGCCGACAAAACTCAAATGCAGGCCCAGTTCCGCCGCCGACCAGCGAATGAAGTCGCGCACCGAATACTGCACACCGGTGGCGATCACAAAGTCCTCGGGCGTGTCCTGCTGCAGCATCATCCACTGCATGCGCACGTAGTCCTTGGCGTGGCCCCAGTCGCGCAGCGCGTCCATGTTGCCCATGTACAGGCATTGCTCCAGGCCCATGGCGATGTTGCTGAGGGCGCGGGTGATCTTGCGGGTCACAAAGGTTTCACCGCGACGCGGCGACTCGTGGTTGAACAGGATGCCGTTGCACGCATACAGCCCATAGGCTTCGCGAAAGTTCACGGTGATCCAGTAGGCGTACAGCTTGGCCACCGCGTAGGGCGAACGCGGGTAGAACGGCGTGGTTTCCTTCTGCGGGGTTTCCTGCACCAGGCCGTACAGCTCGGAGGTGGAGGCCTGGTAGAACCGGGTCTTCTTTTCCAGGCCCAGCAGACGGATGGCTTCGAGGATGCGCAAGGTGCCCAGGGCATCCACGTCGGCGGTGTACTCCGGTGAGTCAAAGCTCACGGCCACATGGGATTGGGCGCCGAGGTTGTAGATTTCGTCGGGCTGGATCTGTTGGATGATACGCGTCAGGTTCGACGAGTCCGCCAGGTCGCCATAGTGCAGCACCAGGTTTTTGTGCAGGGCCTGGGGGTCCTGATACAGGTGATCGATACGCTGGGTATTGAACGACGACGAACGCCGCTTGAGGCCATGCACGGTATAGCCTTTTTCCAGCAGCAGCTCCGCCAGGTACGACCCATCCTGACCGGTAATCCCGGTGATAAGCGCAACTTTGTTCATGTCTGTCTCCCAATTTATAGGCGAGCGAGGGCCGACACCCAGACTTGGGTGTTTGTTGAAAACGCTCGGTTACTTCGGTGTGGGCAGGTTCAAGTTATGGCCGGTCAACTTCGAGAGTTCCCGGACAATGGCTTCCTTATCGTTTAAATGGGCAATCGCGGTTTCCAGCTCCAACACTTTGGCGCCCACCAGAAAGCGGTACCAATAGCCCTGGAGCAGGTGATAGACCAGGCCGCTGCGGCCATCGAGAAACCCCAGCTGGATGATGTAGCGCCACAGGAAATACGCGGTGGAACTCACAGTAAACGGCACCCGGTTGTACAGGCGGTGCTTGACCAACCGCTTGGTCTTGGCCTGCAACGAACTCTGCCCTGCGTGCAGGTCGTCGCGGATCACAAACAAGCCCAGCCGGGCGTTCAGCACTTCAATCGCTTCGCGTGTGGCGTACTGGTTGTGCTTGTGGGTGAAGAAGGTCAGGTCATGCAGATTGTGGTCGGCAAACCCGCCTTCCAGGGTGATGGTGCGGCCTTCGGCCACCGAGATGTGCTCGTCCATCCAGCGGTCTTCGATACGACCCTTCCCGGTGCGCCACAGCCGCAGCATCTTCAGCGGGTAGCGGCCGCCATGGCGCACCCAGCGCCCCATGAAGATATGCTTGCGCTTGAAGTTGATGCCGGTGACATCGTTTGCCAACAAAGGCAGTCGCGTATTGATCGCGGCGGCCAGGTCAGCCTCGATGATTTCATCGGCGTCCAGGCGCATCGTCCAGTTGCCGGTGATCGGTAGGTGGTCCAGCGCCCACTGGAACTGTCTGGCCTGGTTGACGAACGGGTGCTGCACCACCAGCGCGCCGTGGCGCCGGGCGATGTCACAGGTGTCGTCGCTGGAGAACGAATCGACCACCAGCACTTCGTCGCTGAAGGCACGCACCGACTCGATGGCCCGGGCGATGTGCAGGCTTTCGTTGTAGGTAAGGATGATCACACTGACGGTTTCTCGCTTCATCTCAACCACCGTGCAGTTGCAGGACTTCGGTGGTGAGCCGGCGCGGTGAACGCGCGGCCCGGAAATGGCTTTCCAGAGGCAAGCCCACGGCGATCATCATGATCAGCCGCTCGCTGGCCGCTATAGCGCCGATACTGCGGATTTTCCGTTCCACCGAGTTGAGGATCGCCAGGTTCAGCGGGCACGCCCCCAGGCCGTTGGCATGGCAGGCCAGCAACAGCCCCATGGAGAACAACGCGCCGTCGACGTAAAGCTGGTTGCGCTGGCCGGCGCCGCCCCAGGCGGTGACTTCCGAAGTGACCACAAACAGGTTGTCCACCGACTGTGCAAAGCCGCGCGAACCGCCTTGCAACTCAAGCAGCTGCGCGATCACGGCGCGGTCCTGGTACACATGCACCCGCGACGACTGGCGGTTGCATTGCGAAGGCGACGACTGCGCCAGCTCCACCAGCGAGGTGAGCAAGCCACTGTCAATCTTGCCGGCCTTGAACATCCGGCAACTGGAGCGCGATTGCAGGAACGCCTTGGCGTCCAGCCCGCCATTGCCCAGCCATGGCGCGGCGCGCTTGATACCGCCGGTGCCGGCGGTGCCGTCGCGCTTGAGGTGCTCGACATAGGCGTCCAGGTAAAACACAAAATCGTCGCTGATGCCGAGCGTACGATGCAGGTCCAGATAGCCCTGGAACGCGCCGAGGGCCATCTCCAGCGGCAACGCCGAATAAGTGCGGTCATATTCGTTGAGCATGTGGATGATGCCGTTGATCTTGTCCTTGCCGAACAGCGGCTTGGGCTCCTTGAGGGACAGGCCTTTCTCCACGGTGTGGGTTTCGATAAGGATCTTGTAGAACAGCTTCTTGTTGCGACTCTCCAGCGGCGAATAGCCGTTGTGGCGCATAAACGTGAGCATGTCGCGAAAAAACTCGCTGACGAACAACATCAACTTCCATGCCTTGGCCATCATGCGTTTCACCTGTTTCATAGTGCGATGTCTCTCGGTTTGAGGGCGCGGCATGGCGCACCGACGCAAATCATCCAGGCCGGCAGGTCGGCGGTGACCACCGACCGCGCGCCCACCACGCAGCCCTCTTCCAGCACACAGCCGGGATGGATAAACGCTTCGGCAGCGACCCACACGTGGTCCTTGATCACGATCTCCCGGGTCACCAACGGCCGCAGCAGGCTGCGGGTGTCATGGGTGCCGGTGCAGAGGAAACTGCGCTGGCTGATGGTGACCTTGGAACCCAGGGTGATCCGCGCCATGGCGTACACATCCACCCCGTCGGCGATGGCGGTGTAGTCGCCGATCTCCAGGTTCCACGGGGCCCAGATGCTGCAGGTGGGCGCAATCCGGCACCCCTCGCCGATCCTGGCGCCAAAGCAGCGCAGCAGCCCGCGCCGCCAGCCATGCAACATCCAGCGCGGCGTGGGGCGAAACAGCAGTTGATACACGATGCCCCACAACAGGCGTCGGGCCTTGTCACTGTGGGGCAAGGTGTCCACGTACTTGAGTTGGGCGAAGTCGCTCATGACTGGAGCGCCGCCAGCTGTTCCAGCAAGTAGCGTTCGCCCACCTGCTGCAATGCCTGGCGCCGGGCGCTGACGGCGACCCAGTCGATGGGCGCGGCAATCAAGCGTTGCACCTGGCCTGCGTCGTCCGCCGGCAAAAACCGCTGGGACAGTTCAAGCTTCTCCAACAGATTGCGCACCCGCGCGTTGAGCGAGGCCTTGGTGCCCGGCAGGCCCACGGCGATAAACGGCTTCTCGAAAATGATCGCGAACACCGTGGCATGGAACGAGTTGGTCACCACGTAGGCGCTGTCCTTGAGCAGCTTGAGCCAGTCCTGGGGGCCGACCTGCACAGTCTCGCCGATCTGGCGCCAGCGCCGGTGCGCGTTGTACGGCGAGACGATCGGTCCGGCCACATGGCGGGACAACGCCTGGGCCACCTCACGCACGCCCACGCCGGTGCGCAGCGCATAGCAGAACACGTGGCCAGTGCGGGTCTGGCTGGCGGTGGCGAGCAGCGCTGAATAATCGCGGTGCAGCAGCGTCGGATCGGGCACGCAATGGGCGGCCAACCCGGCGACCTGCTGCACGATAGCCACCCCGCTCTCTTCGCGCACACTGATCGCCGACAGCTGCTTGAGCAGGCCTTCGGCTTCGGCGTGGTACTCGGGTTCCAGGTATTCCTTGCCGAAACTGGCGGCGTAGGAAATGCGTCGAGTCGCCTTGTCGCAGTCGAACGCCAGGAAGTACGCAGGGTCCAGGCCGGTCTGGCCCGAGGGGTTCCAGATCTGGTCACTGCCCGCCACCAGCAACTGCTGGCCGGCAACCGCCTGCTTGAGCTGCGCGGCGGTGGCGTAGCGCGGCGCCTGGATATTCAGGAAACGCGCCTTGAACGCCTGGAATTGGCGCGACTGGACATTGGGCCCCAGCACCTGGGTTTTCAACGCCAGGGCCTTGAGGTACAGCGCCTTGAGGTTGGCCTTGAGCTGGCGTGGGCTGAACAGTTGACGCAACTCGCTGCCGTCCTCCACATAGGCCGGGTGGTAGTTGATCAGGCTGACCTGCAAGCCCTGCTGCTGCAGCCAGCGCTGCAACGCATAGGCTTGCAGCACGGCGCCGAAGTTCTCGCTGAAATGGTAGGTCAGTATCCCGGCCTTCACGGGGCGTACAGATGCGTTCATGAACCAGCCTGTCTGAGTGAGGAATGGATTGGGCGCGCGGGCGGGCGAACGGCCTGGCGGGCAGGCGCGGCCGTGTTGAGCAGGCCGATAAGCATCGACCACACCAGCAAATAACTGCCATCGAAGGTGGTGAAGAACTGGTAGCTGGTCTTGAACGAAAAAATCAGCAGAATCGCCACCACCGCCAGCGACACCGGGGTGCGTGGCAGGCCGCTGAACAGCAGGCAGAACAGCGTCACACCGACGACGCCCAGCTTGGCGGTCACCCCCCAGTAGCCGTTCTCGATATCGAACTTGGAATTTTCGAACCAGCGCTCGTCATTGGTCGGCACGCCGGGGGTCAATTGCTTGGCCAGGCCATTGCCAAGGAACACCGTGGCCGGGTTGTCGAGGAACGACTCCTTGGCGTGGGCGATCTCGAACGCGCGGGTGACGTCTTCGCCCTTTTCCTCGAACAAGTACGTGGCAAAGCGCGACACTGCCAAGGGGCTGGCATAGAACGTCAACGTACCCAGGGCACCGATGGCCACCACCAATACCGCCAGGGACTTGACCTTGCGCTGCGTGATTGCCGACAGCAGGATCATCACGGCCATGGCCGCGAGGATGGTCTTGGAGCCGGCCGCCAGCAGTGTGACGGCGATGATCAGCATCAGGCCGATCTTGCGTTGGCAGCAGGCGTAGAAGAACAGCAGCACGGCCGAGCTGGTGGGGAACAACATGATCCGCCCCACTTCGTCGCTGGATTTGGAGGCAGCATTGGTCAGGTCGATGCCCACGCCGTACAGGCTGACCTGCAACAACTGGCCGAGGGCGAAGAAGTAAATGATCCGCTCGATAATCCGTCGATAGCCAGGGCTGTGGGCGCGGGCGATGTTCTCCACATTGGCCTGCACATAGCGGTACCCCGCCAACAGCAGCACAAAATAGAAAAACGGAATGCCCGAGCGCATGAACTGATACAGGGAAATCTTCGCCCCGCTGCTCACCAGCACCTGCAACACGCTGGCGGCAATCACCAGTGCCAGCAACGGCAGCGCCCGGCTGAAACCGCGCAACCCATACACCACGAACGGCAGCAACAGCAGCAACGCCAACGGCTGCGACAGGTTATTGCTCAACGCCAGCGGCAACGCAAAAAACGTCAGCGGCAAGTACAGGGTCAGGCGCGCCTGGGACAGCATCATGGGCCCACCTCCCCGACGCGAATCACCCGCAGGTAAACCAGCACCACCAACTCCGGCATTGCCAGCAACAGAGACGCGCCGAGCAGTGGATCAATGTGTGCCCTGCCCGCCAGCCACAGCAACAACGCGGCCAGGCTGCTCAAGGCGTAGATCACCGAGGTGCGCGTATGGCGGTTGGTGGAAATCAGCATCGCCGCGAGGATGAACCACGCCACGTTGAGAATCGTATGGGCGCCGATCAGCGCCAATGACACGCGGTCCACCTGCACCAGGCCATGGCTCCACAGCGTAATGATCTGCGGCCCGGCCCAGATGCCTGCGCCGTACACCAGCACGCAGAGGCCCAGGACCATTGAACTGGCGCGCTGGGTAAAGCGTCGCGCCTGGTCGAATTGCCCGCGCCCGGCCAGGCGTGATATCTCCGGAGTGAGCGCATTGCTGCAGGTGATGCCCAACTGGATGATCAGCCGCATCAGGGTGCGCGCCATGGTGTAGCCCACCACCACTGCCGGGCCGGCGATCTGGTTGAGCACTTGCAGGCCGCCTTGCAGGGTAATGGCTTGCGCCAGCGGAATAGCTGCACTGCCCACTGCGGGTTTCCAGATACCGCGAAACTCGGCCCACGACGCCGAGCCCAGCCCCAGCAACGGCCAGGGTGAAATACGCCGTACAAACAGGGTCACCAGCAGCAGGAACAGCACCTGGCTGAAAAACATGCCCTGGGCCAATTGCAGCTCCGAGCCGCCGAGCAACAGCACACCGATCGACAACATAATGTCCAGGGTCCTGCGGTTGGCCATGATAAAGACGCCACCGACAGTCCTGTCGATGGTACGGAACCACGCGTCAATCGGCCCTCCGAGCAGCCGCGTGCACAGGTAGCCGGACATGAACACCACCACCAGGCTCGCTTGCTCGGGCGCCAGGGTCTTGAGCCTGAGCAGCGTCACCCAGTCGAGCCACTGGCCAAGGGTCAGGGCGAACACCAGCACCAGCCCCACCACCGCCAGGGTAAATGCCAACGCGGTCTGTACACTGCGCCGCGCACCGGGCACATCGCCCTGGCTGGCGCGCAACGTGGCACTGGTGGCGGACGCCTGGGCGACACCGAAATCGAGCAGGCTGAGCATCGACGGGATACCCGTGAGCACGAGCCAGTCGGCATAACGCCCGGTACCCCAGGCGTGCAGGAAGAACGGCACCAGCACCAGTTGTGCCGCCAGCGTCACCAGTTGGGTGTAGCCATAACTGAGCACGTTTAGGCGAAAGCGGCGCGACAGCGAACGGGGCATTTCAAGCGCCTTGTTCATCGGCATCAGGCCTTGTCGGACTGGTAGGCGTAGCTGTAGTAGCCGTAGTCGCCATAGCCGTAGCTGGCGGAACGACGCTTTTCCACGCCGTTGAAAATAGCGCCCTTGAGCTCGACGCCGTTTTGATAGAAACGGCGCAGGGTCAGCTCGATTTCCTTCGCCGAGTTCACCCCGAACCGCGTCACCAACAGACTGGTCCCGGCCTGGCGCCCGATAATTGCGGCGTCGGTCACCGCCAGCAGCGGCGGCGTGTCGATGATCACCAGGTCGTAGCGCTCGCTGACGTCGGCCAACAGCGCGGCAAAATTGGGGTGCATCAGCAACTCGGACGGGTTCGGCGGGATTTGCCCACGGCCGATGAAGTCGAAACGCTCCACGGCAGTGGGCTGGATCGCATCCTGAAGCTCGCAACGCTTGACCAGCAGGTCGGACAATCCTGCTTCCACCATCTGGCCGAGCACCTTGTGCAAGTAGCCCTTGCGCATATCGGCATCGATCAACAGCACCCGCTGGCCCGACTGCGCCACGATGGCCGCCAGGTTCGCCGAGACAAAGGTCTTGCCCACTTCGGGGCTGGGGCCGGTGATCATCAGGCGGTTGTTCTTCGCTTCAAGCATGGCGAAGTGCAGGCTGGTGCGCAGGCTGCGCATCGCCTCCATCACCAGATCATGGGGATGGTTGACCGCCAGCAACGACGGCGCGTCTGAATGGCGCTTGGCCGCATTGGCTTCCTCTGCCTTTTGCAGCAGGCTGAAGGGAATCGACGCGTACACCGGCAAGCCGAGTTTCTCGATGTCATCCGGGCTTTCGAGCCCCCGGTTGAGCAGGCTGCGCACCAGCACCAGGCCTATGGAAAGCATGCCGCCGAGCAGCATCGCCAGCAGCACCACGATCACTTTGCGCGGTTCCACCGGCTTGCTGATATTGGCATCGGCACTGTCAATCAAGCGCACGTTGCCCACGGTGCCGGCGCGCATCACGTCCAGTTCCTGGGAGCGATTGAGCAACTGCGTGTAGATCTCGGTACCGACCTGCACGTCGCGGGTCAGGCTGAGCAATTCCTGCTGGGTGCTGGGCAGGCCTTCGACCCGCTTGGTCATCTGCGCCTGCTTGGCGTTGAGTTCAGCCAACTTGGCGATCAAGGCTCGATAGGCCGGGTGCTGCGGCGTGAACTTGCGGTCCATCTCGGCCTGTTGCAGCTTGAGTTCGGAGATGCCGGTGTCCAGGGCCACCACTTGGTCGAGCACGGCCTTGGCTTCCAGGCTGATGTCGATGGACTTGCTGCGAGTCTGGAAGCGGTTCAGCGCGTTTTCGGCCTTCTCCAGATCACGGCGTACCTGGGGCAACTGATCGTTGAGGAACGACAGGCTCTGCGCCGCCTCGGCCGAGGTACGGTCGACGTTCTGCTTCACATAGAGGTTGGAAATTTCAGTGAGGGTGCGAATCGCCAGGGCCGGGCGCGTGCTCTCCAGGGACAGGCTGATGATGCCCGACTCCTTGCCGCGTTCGATCACGGTGAGCAAGTCCTGATAGTCGGCCACCGCATCCAGGCGCGGTTTGCGCACAATCTTGAAATGCGCACCGGGGTTGGCCCGCAGTTCCTTGATCAGGACCTCCACGCCGCCGCCGGAAAACGCCTCGCCGACGCGGCCCGATGCGATCTCCCGGTCATCCTCATCAAACAGGCTGTAGCGCTGGGCCTCACCGGCCACCAGCAGCAGAGAAGTGCCGAGCAATGCGGCCGGCAGATTAAGCGTGGTCAGCGCCAGTTGCTCGCCCCCCACCGACCAGCGACTGAAGCCGAACAGCGGCGGCGCAATATCACCCTTGTGTTCCGGCGCATACCGTCGCGCAAGGAAACCGCCGATCAGCGGGAAACGCTGGGGTGTGACGGTGATGTCCAGCGCCAGGGTGTCGACAGTCTTGCCGATGATGGTGCGCGACTTGATCAGTTCGATCTCGGTCACCGCCGGCGATTCCTTGCCCAGCAGGCTGCTGACGTCGGAGAAACCGAGCATGTCGTTCTTCTTTGGCTCCACCTGGATCAACGCATTCGCCTGGTACACCGGCGCCGCCAGAATCGCGTAGGTCGCGCCGATCACCATGCAAGTGCCGGTGATCCCGGCGATCAGCCATTTGTGATCAAGCAGGGTGCCGAGCATGCCGAGTACATCGATCTCGTCACGTTGGGGGCTGTCAGCGGAAGCGTTCTGGGGTGAATACATAAATCGCGTCTTCGTCCTTGCAATCGTTTTAAAGAGGGAGCGTCAGCGCGCCAGGCGCCGGGCCCAGGCCTGCACGGCCTGTTCGATCAATGCATAGGCCTGAACAAAGGCAGGCTTGCCCTGGCGATAGGGGTCGGTGATCTCAAGGTTCTGCTGCCACTTGCCCAGCAGGAACACTTTGCCCCGCGCCTCGGGAGCGAGATTGAGCACCCCGTCGATGTGCCGCTGTTCCATAACCAGGATCAGGTCGGCCTCGCTGACGGCCTCGACGTTGAGTTGCCGCGCCTTGTGCGCTTGGGGAATATGCCCGTGCTCCAGCAGCACTTGCCCGGCGGTAGGCTCCAGCGGATGGTCACGCAACGCAGCCAGGCCGGCCGAACGCACCTGAATTCCGCAGGGGCTCAGCGCGGCGCCCAGCAAGTGTTCTGCCGTCGGGCTGCGGCAGATGTTGCCGATACACACAATCAATATATTTTTGAACAAGGCAACCTCCCACGCACCGCACATTTGTTTATCGGCAAAAGGGACGACCTTATTTAAATAACAAACAACTAACGACCGGCCAATTATGACCACAGGCTGCAACTAGAGACCATCTATCGCGCAGGACAAAAAATAACAACACACGCACTATCGGACTAAAAATAACATTCCAGTACTTTTTCACCCTTGCATAATAAAGTGCGGTTTTAATGCACCAACCAAGGGGCGGCCATGAACACGTCAAAGTTATTGGTAGAGCGTATTGGCCTATTTCCTTCTTCGGGGAATATTCACGTCGAGGTGAATAACTCGACCCGTGTCGTCGAGCGCATGCAGGTGTTGTATGCCAGCCATTCCCTGGCCAGCGATGAGTCGGGCGCGGGCTTGTCGATGGTCTTCGCCGACTGGCGCTTCAAGTTGCAGGTCAGCAATGCGCTATCGGTGTGCCTGTGCGTGGAAAGCCGTGGCGACAGCCAGTTCATGCAGGTCAAGACCGCCGAGCTGCTGGCGAATATCTCCGGCACCGAGGAGCGGTCATGAGCCTGTTGGGCGGGCTGCGCCGTGGATATGCCCTGAGAAAACTGACCGGCATGTTCCAGGGGTTTGTGGAGCCGCCAGCCGGCGCACAGTACCAGCAGAACACCCGGGCGATTGGCCACTGGCTGGACCAGCTGCAAGGCAGCTCTCCCCTGCAAATTACTCACACGCTGTTCAAGCAAATGCAGGGCGCGAAGCGTCGGGGCGATGCACAGTGTTTCAACGCGCAGACCGTATTGCTGGAACTGATGGTAGACAGCAACCTGGCCCTGGACCTGGCGAGCTACTCGGCCTTGGTGTGCGCCGCTCCCAGGCGCCAGGCCGGTTCCTGATGGGCTTGCTCAGCACCTGACAGGCTCACGGCGACGCGGTTGAGCAGCAACTCGGCGTTGTACTTGGGCACCAGCGCGCACGCCAATAAAAACATCAGGCCACCGCCCATAAGCCCTGGGGAAAGCTTGATGTTCGCCGCGTCAATGCGCCAAAGAAACGCAAGGGCGGCTGTTGAACCCAGCATGGCGCCGGCAAGGGCCTCATTCAGAGGATGTATGTAAGGCGCTACACAATAAGCACTAAAGCCCAGACTCAGGGTTAACCCCACTAACGCCGCCGGCCAACGCCATCCAACATTTAATTGGCGCACCCATAAACTCGTGGCCACTGTCACCATCAGGCACGTGTTCATCGCATGGCCACTTATAACGGCAATGTCCAAAGGCTGCGCGGACAATCCCCAGCCTTTAAACAGCAACTTGCTGGCCGCGACTATGGAGTAAGTAACACCCACCGTTATTATCCAGGCCCGCAATGCCCAAGGGGTGGAATACCTCAGCCAGACAGCAATCACCACTGCGGCCGGAATCATGACGGTAATGCCGCCAAATTGCGCCAGTTCTGCCCGCATCATTGCCTAACCCTGGAGGAGCCATTTTCGGCGCCCATCAGACCTCAGCCCCACGCAAAACACAACGTTATCTACCGTCAGCATCAAGCATAAAATGCAATTTACTGATCAAATAACAACCCTATGATTCTGAATTTTAATAATTAGGATAGAACTAAACGGCATTTTACAGCGGCTGTCGCGCCCCCTACCTTGGACGAGCATGACCGACCCCCTGCCCGGCGGAGGTACACACTCCCTACTCGACAAGGACAGACCATGAGCATCGAATTCATCGGCTATATCGGCGGCCACCATGCATCCGAAATCCACCCACGCAGCGGTCCGACACTGCAACCGGACTACGTGGAAACCGTGGCCCGCGCCCACGAAGAGGCCGGTTTCGACCGCGCTCTGGTGGCCTTCCATTCCAACAGCCCGGACAGCACGCTGATCGCCTCCCATGCGGCCAGCGTCACTGAAAAGCTGCAATTCCTGATCGCCCACCGCCCCGGTTTCGCCCAGCCCACCCTCGCAGCGCGCCAGTTCGCCACCCTGGATGTGTTCAACGGCGGGCGCACCGCCGTGCATATCATCACCGGTGGCGACGACCGCGAACTGCGCGCCGATGGCAGCCACATTGGCAAGGACGAACGCTACGCACGCACCGACGAGTACCTGAGCGTGGTGCGCCAGGAATGGACCCGCGAACAGCCCTTCGATTTCGCCGGCACCTACTATCAGGTCGAAGGCGCGCACTCCAGCGTGAAGTCGCCACAGCAGCCGCATATTCCGCTGTACTTTGGGGGTTCTTCCAAGGCCGCGATTGAAGTGGCCGGCAAGCATGCCGACGTGTACGCACTGTGGGGCGAAACCTACGAGCAAGTGCGCGAGACCGTGACCCAGGTTCGGGCCGAAGCGGCCAAGCATGGGCGCACGATTCGCTTCAGCCTGTCGCTGCGACCGATCCTCGCCGAGACCGAAGAACTGGCGTGGGCGCGTGCTGACAGTATCTTGCAGCAAGCCACGGCACTGGCCGAACAGAACGGTTTTGTACGCCGCGAACCGCCGAATGAAGGCTCGCGCCGGTTGCTCGCGGCAGCGGCGCAAGGCTCAAGGTTGGATAAGCGTTTGTGGACAGGCATTGCGGGGTTGCTGGGCGCGCAGGGTAACTCCACGTCGTTGGTGGGCACCGCCGAACAGGTGGCAGAAGCGTTAGTGGATTATTACGACCTGGGTATCACCACGTTCCTGATCCGTGGGTTTGATCCGCTCAATGATGCGATTGAGTACGGCAAGCAATTGATCCCCCTCACCCGCCAACTGATTGCTGAACGCGAACAGGCCAAACAGGTCGCGTAAGCAGGAACACTACAAAACCAATGTGGGAGGAGGCTTGCCCCCTCCCACATTCTTCATTTGGCTCGGGATCAGTTCTTGTAGTCGGTATCCGTACGCTCCAACTGCCGAATCAATGCATTCCAATGCCGCGCCACGCCCGGCCCTTCACCGCTGCTATGCGCCTTGGCCTGCTCTTCCACCTTCGCCACCACCTCCTGTGGCGGCAAGACCAACTCCGCATTCCCCGCCGCCTGCGCCGCAATCTGGATATTGCACGCGCGCTCCAACCCTTGCAGTTGCTGGAAGGCATGTTCGACGCTGATGCCCGCCGTCAACAGCCCATGGTTACGCAGGATCATCACACTCTTGTCGCCCAAATCCGCCACCAGCCGCTCGCGCTCGTCCAGGTCGAGGGCGATGCCTTCGTAGCCGTGGTACGCCACACGCCCGGAAAAGGCGATGGAGTGCTGGGAAATCGGCAACAAGCCGTCCTTCTGCGCCGACACCGCAATACCGTCGCGGGTATGAGTGTGCAGCACCGCTTGCAGATCATGGCGTGCGCCGTGGATGGCGCTGTGGATCACGTAACCGGCGTAGTTGATACCGAGGCCGGTGGGATCGTCGACGATGGTGCCGTCGAGGTCGACCTTGACCAGGTTGGAAGCGTTGATTTCATCGAACAACAGGCCAAAGGCATTGATCAGGAAATGCTCCTCCGGGCCCGGTACACGGGCGGAGAAGTGGGTGTAGATATGGTCAGTCCACTTGTACAAGGCCGCCAGGCGGTAGGCGGCGGCCAGTTTGACACGCACTTCCCACTCTTCTGGCGTGACGCGTTGACGAACGTTGTTGGAAACGCTGGAAATCGAGGTGACGCTGCTCATGGCAAAACTTCCTGGATGGCCTTAAAGACTTCCAGGCAAGCCTAGGGGATGCTCAAAAATAATAAAAAGCACATTTTAATCTAAGCTAATTATTATTTTTTTTCATATCAAGCGGCGTCTCGAATCTTGTGCAACGACGCAGCCACCCACTTGCCAAACGCATCCACCGGCCCCTGCAGGTTGCCCAGGAAGTGCGGATAGATCAGCCACAAATCCATCACCGGCTTGAAGTCCTTGAGCGGCATCACCGCCAGTTGCTCACGGTGCGCACTGCGTTCCAGCAGCGGGCGCGGCACCAGGCCCAAGCCCAACCCATCGGCGACCAATCCCAATTGCAACTCGGTGCCGAACGTCTCCAGGTTGACCCGCAGCGCCAAGCCCTGGTCAGACAAGGTGCGCTGCAGGCCAGCGCGGAACCCGCAGCCGTCCGGATTGAGGATCCAACCATTCTGGTACACATCCGCCAGCTTGCACGGCTTCTTCGGCAACTGCGCCTTGGCGCACACCACCACCAGTTCCATCTTGCCGATGGACTCGCCAACGATGTTGTCCGGGAATATCTTGCCCGCCGGGAACAACGCCGCCGCCGCATCCAGCTCGCCGCGTTCGATCTTGCCAACCAACTGGCTGCCCCAGCCGGTCGCGACCTGGGCGCGCAGCTCGGGGTACTCGCTGCGCAGCAGCTTCAGCGCGTCCAGCAGCACTACATCGCCGATGGTCTGCGGTACGCCCAGGCGCAGTACGCCAGTGGGGGGAGCGTCGGTGGCGACCAGTTCACGCAACGCATCCATCTCGCGCAGGATCAACCGGCATTGTTCATACACGCGGGTGCCGATCAGCGTCGGCTTGAGGGGTTTGGTGTTGCGGTCGAACAGCTCCACCCCCAGCGCCTGCTCGAAGTTCTGCACGCGGCGGGTAATGGCCGGCTGGGTCAGTTGCAACGACTCGGCGGCATGGCTGATGGACTGGCAACGAATCACTTCGACAAAGGCATCGATATCGTCAATTTTCATTTGGGCCGCACATAGAGAACAGTCATTAAGATGTGTGCGAAGCATAGTTGCAGGAACGTTATCTGAATAGCCCAGGCTGTGATCGATAACGTCTAACGCTATTCAGACCGGTTCTAAATTACCTTCAGCTATAAGCTAATCATTAAAAAATAGCATATTAACTATAAACATTATGCTTAGATAAACCCATCAACACCGACTGATGGAATTGTCATGACCCAGGCCCGACACCCCGAGAGACTCAGAGCCTTTATTGGCGCCCTGGCGGAACTGATCGACGGCAATCCCCGTGAAGGTGACCTGCTGCACCGTGGCGGCAAGCTGCTCGCGCAACTGGTCAGCCATGATGACTGGCTCCCCGATGAATTCGCCCAACCCAACCCGGAGCGCTACCAGCAGTTCCTGCTGCATGCCGATTCGCGCCAGCGCTTCAGCATTGTCAGTTTTGTATGGGGACCGGGGCAAACCACGCCGATTCATGACCACCGGGTATGGGGGCTGATCGGCATGTTGCGCGGCGCGGAATTTTCCCAAGGTTTTGAACGCGCCCCCGACGGTAGCCTGGTCGCCGAAGGCAAGCCCATTGAGCTGGTGCCAGGCCAGGTCGAGGCGGTGTCGCCCAAGGTCGGCGATATCCATCAGGTGAGCAACGCCCACAGTGACCAAGTGTCCATCAGCATTCACGTGTACGGCGCCAATATCGGCGCGGTACGCCGCGCGGTGTACCAGCCTGACGGCAGCGAGAAACTGTTTATCTCCGGTTATTCCAACGCCTACCTCCCGAACATCTGGGATTTGTCCAAAGAAAAGAGCCCTGCCCTATGAGCACCGTACCGACCCGCAGTTTCGCGCAGATTCGCCAGGCCCTGTTGGACCATGCAGAAGTCGCCCTGATCGACGTGCGCGAAGAAGCGCCGTTTGCTGAATCCCACCCGTTGTTCGCCGCGAATATCCCGCTGTCCAAACTGGAACTGGAGGTGTTTGCGCGCATCCCACGGCGCGATACCCAGGTCACCGTCTACGACAACGGTGAAGGGCTGGCTGTGCGCGCCGCCGAGCGCCTGGCTGCATTGGGCTACACCCAGGTCAGCCTGCTCGACGGCGGCCTCGACGGTTGGCGCAGCGCCGGCGGCGAGTTGTTTATCGACGTGAACGTGCCGAGCAAGGCCTTTGGCGAGTTGGTAGAGAGTGAGCGGCACACGCCGTCCCTGGCCGCCGAAGAAGTGCAGGCCCTGCTCGACAGCCAGGCCGACGTGGTGGTGCTCGACGCCCGCCGTTTCGACGAATACCAGACCATGAGCATCCCCACCAGCATCAGCGTGCCCGGTGCCGAACTGGTGCTGCGCGCCCGTGAACTGGCGCCGGACCCGGCCACGCGCATCATCGTCAACTGCGCCGGGCGCACCCGCAGCATCATCGGCACCCAGTCGCTGATCAACGCGGGCGTGGCCAACCCGGTGTCGGCGCTGCGCAACGGCACCATCGGCTGGACCCTGGCCGGTCAGAAGCTCGCCCATGACCAGTCGCGCCGCTTTGCGCCGACGTCGGAAGAACACCGCCACATCGCTGCCCAGGACGCCCGCCGCGTCGCCGACAAGGCCCGCGTCGGCCGCGCCACCCTCGGCGACCTGCAACGCTGGCAGCAGGAGCCGAGCCGCACCACCTACCTGTTCGATGTGCGCACCCCGGAAGAATTCGACGCCGGCCACCTGCCCGGCGCCCGCTCCACGCCGGGCGGCCAATTGGTCCAGGAAACCGATCACGTGGCCAGTGTGCGTGGCGCACGGCTGGTGCTGGCCGATGACGACGGCGTGCGCGCCAATATGTCCGCGTCCTGGCTTGCCCAACTGGGCTGGGAGGTGCACGTACTGGACGACCTGCAGACGGCGCACTTCAGCGAAAAAGGCGCCTGGGTCGCCCCGGTGCCCACGCCGCCCCAGGCCGAACTGATCAGCCCCCACACCCTCGCCGACTGGCTGGCCCACGGCGACACCCTGGTGCTGGACTTCACCGCCAGCGCCAACTACGTCAAACACCACATCCCCGGCGCCTGGTGGGCCCTGCGTGCACAACTGCCCGACGCCCTCGCAAAAGTACCGACCGCCGAGCGCTATGTGCTGACCTGCGGCAGCAGCCAACTGGCGCGCCTGGCGGTGGCCGAAGTCGAAGCCATTACCGGCAGGCAAGTGTTCCTGCTGCAAGACGGCACCGCGGGCTGGATCAACGCGCAACTGCCCCTGGAAGAAGGCGAAACCCACCTGGCCTCCCCGCGCATCGACCGCTACCGCCGCCCCTATGAAGGCACCGACAACCCCAAGGAAGCCATGCAGGCGTATCTGGATTGGGAGTTTGGGCTGGTGGACCAACTGGCCCGCGACGGTACGCATGGGTTCTATGTGATCTGATCACTTTTCCAAGTCCAGCACAGGTCTCTGTGGGAGGGGGCTTGCCCCCGATTGCGGCGTGTCAGTCAGTCCATCTGATATTGACACACCGTTATCGGGGGCAAGCCCCCTCCCACATGGACCGTATCTACCTTGAGCAATCTGCGGCGTATTCCGGGAGGCCGAAATCAAATGCAATTAGAGAATAATCAATCAATACATAATCAATTATTTTAATAATTAACATATAACCAAAAAGACTTTCACAGCAGGTTCTTATGGGAATAACGTGAAGTCCTCACCGACCCCTTCTCCAGGCGGAGGTAACCGAACCCTTTCACGATCTGCCTGGAGCCAGCATCCCATGGTCTTTACCAACCCTTTCAAACACCTGCTCCTGAGCACCGCCCTGGCCCTTGGCCTCGCCGCCACCGCCCACGCCGCCGACCTGCAACCACTGCGGGTGGCCAATCAAAAATCGACGATCAAGGCCCTGCTCGAAGCCTCCGGCGAAACCAAAGACGTGCCCTACACCATCCAGTGGTCGGAGTTCCCGTCCGCCTCGCCCCTCGGCGAAGCCCTGAATGCCGGCGCGGTGGATATCGGGGCCTTGGGCGACGCGCCCTATGTGTTCGCGCTGGGTGCCGGGGCGTCGCTCAAAGTGGTCAGCATCATCCACGCCGAAGGGCGCAATACCACCGCACTGCTGGTGCCCAAGGATTCGCCGATCAAGACGGCAGCCGACCTCAAGGGCAAGAAAATCGTCACCGGCCGCGGTTCCATCGGGCATTACCTGGCGATCAAGGCATTGGCGACTGCCGGCCTGACCAGCCAGGATGTGCAGTTCATCTTCCTGCTGCCTGCCGAATCGCGCCTGGTGCTGGACAACGGCACCGCTGACGCCTGGGCGACCTGGGACCCCTACACCACGGTGGTCACCTCCCAAAGCCAGGCGCGAATCATCGCCAGCGGCAACACGCTGCTGAGCAACCACCTGTATCTCGCGGCGACCAGCCAGGCCATCGCCGACAAACGCACACAACTCGACGACTTTGTCGCCCGTGTCGACCGCGCCTACGCCTGGGCCAATACGCACCCCGACGAATACGCCGCCGCCCAGACCAAAATCACCGGCCTGCCACTGGCGGTGCATGTGGCCGTGGCCAAGGAAACCCGCCTGAGCCCGGTGTTGATCGATGACAGCGTGATCAGTGGCCTGCAAGCCACCGCCGACACCTATCAAAAAGAAGGCCTGCTGACCAAACACATCGACGTGTCCCAGGGCTTCGACAAGAGCTTTAACGCCAAGCGTGCCCCCAACAACCAAGCCTCGCGCTGAAGGAGCAGAACATGAGCAAGCCACGTCATTTGAAATTGGGAGCAATGGTCCACGGTGTCGGTCACGGCTGGGGCGAATGGCGCCACCCGCAGGCCCTACCGAATGCCAGTACCGATTTCGGCTTCTACAAGCAGCAGACTGAACTGGCCGAAGCCGCCAGATTCGACTTCGTGTTCATCGCCGACAGCCTGCATATCCACGCCAAATCCAGCCCCCATTACCTCAACCGTTTCGAGCCGCTGACGATCCTTTCAGCCCTCGCGGCCCTGACCACCCATATCGGCCTGGTCGCCACGGTGACCGTCAGCTACACCGAGCCCTACCAAGTGGCGCGTCAGTTTGCGTCCCTGGACCATATCAGCGGCGGTCGCGCCGGCTGGAACGTGGTCACCTCGTGGCTCAGCGGCACCGCCGACAACTTCGGCAAGGCCGAGCATCCGCCGCATGCCGTGCGCTACCGCATCGCCAAGGAACACCTGAACGTGGTCAAGGGCCTGTGGGACTCCTGGGAGGACGATGCCTTTGCCTACAACAAGCAAAGCGGCGAGTTTTTCAGCCCGGACAAGCTGCATGCGCTGAACCACAAGGGCGAGTTTTTCTCGGTCAAGGGGCCGCTCAACATTGCGCGTTCACGCCAGGGCCAGCCGGCGATTTTCCAGGCCGGCACCTCGGAAGACGGGCGTAACTTCGCCGCCGAACATGCCGATGCGATCTTTGTGCATGTGGAAAGCATGGAAGAAGGTCTGGCCTACTCCCAGGACCTCAAGCGCCGGGCCAAAGGCTTTGGCCGCGATGCCGACAGCCTCTCGATCCTGCCGGGCATCCGCCCGATTGTCGGGCGCGATGCCGCCGAAGTGGAAAGCCGCTACCAGCAAGCCGTGGACCTGGTCACCGTGGAAGACGCCATCGTCGCCCTCGGTCGTCCGTTCAACGACCACGATTTCAGTCAATACCCGCTCGACGAGCCCTTCCCGGAACTCGGCGACCTGGGGTCCAACAGCCAGAAAGGCGGCTCCGACCGCATCAAGCAACTGGCCCGCGACGAGGGCTTGACCCTGCGCGAAGTGGCCCTGCGCTTCTCGCGGCCCAAGCGGGATTTTGTCGGCACCCCGGAGCAGGTCGCCGATGCGATCCAGACCTGGTTCGAGACCGGCGCCAGCGATGGCTTCATCGTCAACTCGGTGCTGCCGGATGGCTTGCAGTTCTTCACCGAGCTGGTGGTACCGGTGCTGCAACAGCGCGGGCTGTTCCGCACCGAGTACAGCGGCCACACCCTGCGCGACAACCTGAGCCTGGACGTGCCGGCCAACCGTTACAGCGTCGAGGTGGAAGAACCGCAAGAGGCGCTGGCATGAGCGAATCCCTCAACGGTCGCCTACGCTCCGTGGAAGTCGCCAACTTCGAAGCCCTGCTCGAACGCCTCACCACCGAGCTGGCCAGTACTGCGCCGCAGTACGACGACAGCGGCGCCTTCCCCCACGCCAACTTCCAACGATTGCAGGAACACGGCCTGGTCGCCCTCACCGTGCCCAAGGCCCTGGGCGGCGGCGGTGCCAGCCTGGCCCAGGCGCGCAAGGCGATTAGTGCGATTGCCAAGGGCGAGCCGTCCACTGCGCTGATCCTGGTGATGCAATACCTGCAACACACACGCCTGCAAGACAGCAAAACCTGGCCCCCGCATCTGCGTGTGAAAGTCGCCGAAGACGCGGTGCGCAACGGCGCGCTGATCAACGCCCTGCGCGTCGAGCCCGACCTCGGTACCCCGGCCCGTGGCGGCCTGCCGGCGACCACCGCCGTGCGCACCGCCGAAGGCTGGCGCATCAGCGGGCGCAAGCTCTACTCCACCGGCAGCCACGGCCTGAGCTGGTTCAGCGTGTGGGCGCGCAGTGATGACGCCGACCCGCTGGTGGGCGCGTGGCTGGTGCCCAAGGCCAGCCCCGGCGTGACCATTATCGACACCTGGGATCACCTGGGCATGCGTGCCACCTGCAGCCACGAAGTGGTACTCGACAACGTGCTGGTGCCGCTGGACCACGCCGTCAGTGTCAGCCCCTGGAGCGCACCGCAGCCGGAGCTGGACGCCGACGGATTCCTGTGGATGGCGGTGTTGCTGTCCTCGGTGTACGACGCCGTGGCCCAGGCCGCGCGGGACTGGCTGGTGAATTGGCTGCAAGCGCGCCAGCCCTCCAACCTCGGCGCGGCGTTGTCGACCTTGCCGCGCTTCCAGGAAACCGTCGGGCATATCGACACCCTGCTGTTTGCCAACCGCAGCCTGCTCGACGCCGCCGCCGACGGCAACACCCCGGCGGCCAATGCCGCACAGTTGAAGTACCTGGTCACCAACAACGCCATCCGTGCGGTAGAGCTGGCCATCGAAGCCTCGGGCAACCCCGGCCTGTCACGCAACAGCCCCCTGCAACGGCACTACCGCGACGTGCTGTGCAGCCGCGTCCACACCCCGCAGAACGACGCCGTGCTGCAAGGTGTCGGCAAGGCCGTGTTCGCCCAACGCCAGAAGGAACGCACATGACTCAGGTGATTATCGCCAGCCAACTGGGCGAAGATTTCAATCAAGTGATCCGTGAACGCCTGGCGCCGCTGCACCCCGAGGCCCAGGTGATCGACGTCCCCATCGGCGTCCCCAGCGACCTGCCGCCCCACGCGAACATTCTGCTGCTGCGCCCGATCAATGTGCGCGGCTACACCGCCCCGGACACCCCGCCCCCAGGCTGGCCGTACGCCGCGAAATGGGTGCACCTGGTGTCGTCGGGGATCGATTTCTACCCGCAGTGGCTGTTCAATGGCCCGCCGGTGACGACCTCCCGTGGCAGCGCCGCCGACAACCTCGCCGAGTTCGCCCTGGCGGCGATCTTTGCCGCGTCCAAGCACTTGCCGGACATCTGGGTGAAAGACTCACAGTGGAATTTCACCGCGCTGCGTCCACTCAAGGGCACCACTTTGGGCATCCTCGGCTTTGGTGCGATTGGTGAAGGCCTGGCGCAGAAGGCCCACGCATTGGGGATCAACGTGGTGGCGCTGCGCCAGAGCCCGACGCCGTTCGGGATCGACGGGATTGAAGCGGCAAGGGACATCCACGACCTGTTCGCCCGCGCCGACCACCTGGTGCTGGCGGCGCCGCTGACCGATGCGACGCGCAACATCGTCGACCGCGACGTGTTGGGCAGCGCCAAGCCGGGGCTGCATTTAATCAACATTGCGCGGGGTGGCCTGCTTGATCAGGCGGCGCTGCTGGAAGCACTGGACAACGGGCAGATCGGCCTGGCATCGCTGGACGTGACCGAGCCGGAACCGTTGCCGGATGGTCACCCGTTGTACAGCCATCCAAGGGTGAGGTTGTCGCCGCATACGTCGGCGATTTCGACCAACAGCCGCAATGAAATTGCCGATATGTTTTTGGCGAATCTGGAGCGCTACATTTCGGGTACCGAACTGGCAAATCTCGTTAACGCCTGACGCAGTTTAAAAATGTTGGTGTTATTTGATGCGGTAGTGGAATGTGTTGCGCACCGCCGGTACCGCAACAGCCTTGCCATCAACGATCCTTGGCTGATAGCGGAAGGTGTTCGCCGCCGTCAGTGACGGCCGCATGAACAACGGATGGCAGCCGTCCAGTACCCTGGGATTTTCCACGCGGCCCTGGGTGTTGACGCTGTACTCCAGGGTGCAATCGCCTTCGATGTTCTTGTCCAGGGCGCGCTCGGGGTAGTCCGGTGCTTCCTTGCTCAGGGGCTGGTATTGGCGGCTGTCAAAAGCCGGTGCCGCTGCTGGGGTGGGTGTTGCGACGCGGGCTTTTTCGGCGGCCTGGCGCTCCTGGGCCACGCGTTGCTGTTCCAGCTCGCGGTTGCGTTGCTCGGTCGCCAGGCGTTCCTGTTGTTGCTCGACCTTCTTTTCTTCGACACGTTTACGCGCCAAGGCGGCTTTCTCCAGCTTTTTTGCCTGGATTTGTGGGTCCACCGCAGGCTTGACCGGCGCCGGGACCACTACCGGCTCCGGCGGCGCGGGTGCAACGGCCACCGGTTCTGGCACCGGCGCAAGCGCAGGCGGCAGCATGACCAACTGGGTGTGCATCACCCGAGGCGCCTCCACCAGCGGCTTTTGCGTCGACCAACCCACCATCAACGCCGCCAGCACGCCCGCGTGCAGCGCCACCGCCAGGCTGGCGGCGAAGCTGTTGCGCCACACGCCGGACGTATCCCTGGGTTCCATCGCAAGCTGTGGACTGTGCATGATCATCGCCGTCATTGCGGGGCCTCGGTCACCAACCCCAGGTTGCTCACACCGCCTTTTTGCAACACCGCCATGGCAGCGACCACACTGCCGTAGCCGGCATTGTCGTCGGCGCGGATATACACCTGGGTGTCACTGCGCGCCGCTACCACCTGCATGACCTTGGCGCCCATTTCGTCCAGGCTCACGGCGCTGTCGGTCTGGTGGCGGGTGTCGAGCTCGCCGCCGAGGTTCCAGTAGTAGCCGCCGTCGGCTTTTACCGACAGCGTCAGGATCTGCTGGCGGGTATCGGTGGCCAGCGCCTCGGCGGCGACCTTGGGCAGGTCGATCTTCACGCCCTGGGTCAGCATCGGCGCGGTCACCATGAAGATCACCAGCAGCACCAGCATCACGTCGATGTACGGCACCACGTTCATTTCGGCCTTGGGCCCGTGTTTGCGTTGCGGCCTGACTAACATGGGGATGCTCCTGTTCAGGCCGCTACGGCCAGGTTGATCGGGGCGCCGCGCAGGGTACGGTGCAGGCGCACTTGCAGCTCGTTGCCGAAGGCGTAGTAGCGGGTGAGCAAGGTCTGGCCGCGTGCGGCGAAGCGGTTGTAGGCGATCACCGCCGGGATGGCTGCAAACAGGCCGATGGCCGTGGCGATCAGCGCTTCGGCAATACCCGGCGCCACCGTCGACAGCGTGGCCTGTTGCACCTGGGACAAGCCGATAAAGGAATTCATGATCCCCCACACGGTGCCAAACAAACCGATATACGGGCTGACCGAACCCACGGTCGCGAGAAACTGCAGGCCCTTTTCCAACTCGATTTCCTGCTCGGTGATCGCCACCTGCAAGGCACGCTCAACCCCTTCGAGCACCGCCGGGTCATGGCTGTGCAGGTGCTGGTATTCCTGGACGCCGGCGATAAAGATCGGCGCAATCCCGCCCTCGCCTGCCTGCACGGTTTCGCGGTACAGCGGTTGTAAGTCGGGGGCCGCGCGAAAGCGCTGCACAAAGCCGTTCAACTGGCGCTCCAGGCGGCGCAGGACGCTGCCGCGCTGGATGATCAGGTACCAACTGAGCAGCGACGCCAGCAGTAAAGTGATCATGACCGCCTTGACCAACAGGCTGGCGTCACTGATAAGGCCCCAGATCGTCATATGTTCCATCGTCGCGTGCATGGTGATGTCCTATTCGATTAAAAAGTGATGACCGGGTGATGACGGTTCACGGCAACTTCAGCGCGCGGGTCACGTCGGCCCACGGCACGAATTTGAAGTTCTGGGTTTGCTCGGGCATGCGCTTGCGCCCGTCCTGCACCACCAGCATGCCTTGGCTCCACGGCCCGCCAAGGTTGGTCGCGGTGACTTCAAGGCCATCGGTTTCCGAGGCGCCGTCAATACCGGCGGCGGCATTCAGACCGACACGAAACCCGCCGTGAATGGCGAATGGCGGCTCGGCATCCACCACCAGGTAGCTGTCGTTGCCTTGGCTGGAGATCACCAGGTAGTCGCGTTTATCGCTCTGGTACAGCGCCAGGCCTTCGACATCCGCATGCAGTTGCGGGCCGACCTTGATCACGCTGGTGAGCGTGGCCGGTTGATCAGCGCGGGCGTCCACCGCCCAGACGCCCACGTCCTCCTCACCAATAAACAGGCGCTGGCGCTGATCGTCGGCCACACAGCCTTCGGGTTGGCTGTCGACCTTGAACTGGCGCACCAACTCACCCTGCACGCGGCCGTCCGGGGCGCTGAGAAGGTATTGCAGGAAGGTGCCGTCCTTGCCGTTGGCGATGGCATAGATCTCGCCGCTGGCGGGCTGGTACAGGCAGATGCCGTAGATGTCCTTGAGCGGCGTGGGCACTTCACCGGCCTCGCGCAACTCGCCGCTCTGGCGGTCGATGCTGAACAGGCTGAGGCTGTTGTGATCACGATTGCTGGCGACGGCGAGGTCGACGGTCTGCGCGCCCAGCTTGAAGTTGGGGCGCACATCGACGTTGTTCAGGCGCCCGACTGCCAGTTCCTGCAACAGCTTGCCGTCGAGGTCGTAAGCCAGCAGGCCCTGTTTTTTGTTGGTGCCGAGCACGCGGCTTTTCGACGGTTGCTCGGGGTGAATCCAGATCGCCGGGTCATCCGCCGCATCGCCCTGGCGGCCGACCGGGTCGGTTTGACGCACGGCGGCGACTTGCGGCAGCGCCGGCTCGGCTGCTACCGGTTTGGCCTGCCAGTTGAGTTTGCCCTGGTAGAGCTTGCCGCTGTCGTCGTCGCGTACCAGCAGTTGCTGGCCGTTGACGCTCAATTGCTCCGGTTCTTTCAAACCTGGCAGGCGCAGGCTCGATTGCTCGACCCAACGTTCGCCGGTCTGTTGGAACAGATGCAGCTGTGCGGTTTTCGGGTCCAACGCAACCAGGCCGCCCGGCACCAGTGCGATGGCGCCGGCTTCACGCTTCGGATCGTCGAACACGGCCACCGGCGTGCGTTTCACGTCTGCTTCCGGGTGCGCGGGGTAGGCCCACCAGCCGACATTTTCTTCATTCACCACCAACTGATTGGAAGCGTCATCGACCTGGCAGAACTGCGCCGACGGCGGCAACGGGATCCCGCGCACGCGCTGGGGTTCGGTCAGCAGTGTCGAGCCATTGCCCACCAGCCATTGCTCGCCCTTGCCCTCTTCGCCGACCAGAAACACAAACAGGTTGGCCGCCGAATCGCGGTACAGGCACAGGCCGTTCACCGGGTAATCGCGGGGCGGCAGGTACAGCGGCTTGCCCCAGGTCTTGCTGGCGGGATCGAGGTTGATCAACAGCGCTTGTTGCCGATCATTGTCGAGACTGGCGACCAGGATTTGGGCACCGCCAGCGCGGGTATCGAGGCTGCTGAAGTTGCCTGTGAAGCGGGTCAGTTCAGCGCCTTTGGCGTCGAGCAGTTGCAGACCGTCGCGGGTGCTGGCGGCCAGGCGTTCGGCGCCAGTGGGCAGGAAGGCCACGGCTTCGGCGTTCAAGGACGGCGCCCAGGAGCTCAGGGCCAGATCGGTGGCGAATGCAGTGCCGCTGGTGATCAGGGCGATCAGCAAGTACAGCTTGGAAATTCTCATGAACAAGCAAATCCTTCGAAAACAGTGGAGATCCAATGTGGGAGGGGGCTTGCCCCCGATGAGGGTGTGTCAGTTGATCAATCTTTCACTGATCCACCGCTATCGGGGGCAAGCCCCCTCCCACATTTGGAAAGTGGTTGAATTCAAAAGTGGGTAAAGGTCAGGCCCACTTTGTAGGTCGGGCCGTACTCTTCGTACTGGCCGTTGTAGCTGCGGTGGCCGGTGTAGACGAAGTACGACTCGTCCGTGAGGTTCTGGGCCTCGAAGCTGACTTGCAGGTTCTTGGTCAGCGAGTAACGCGCACTGAAATCGACGAAGGTCTGCGCATCCACATGCAGGTCGTGGGCTTTGTCGTTGATCGAGGCCAACTCATAGAGGTAGGCCGACTTGTAGTTGGCCGACAGGCGCAGGCTGAGTTTGTCGTCTTCCCAGCCGAGCATCAGGTTGCCGACGGTGTCCGACTGATTGGGCAGGCTGATGTTGCGTTTGCGATTCGTGCCGCTGGCGGCGTCGAAGCCTTCGATATCCGCACTGGAACGGCTGAAGGTGCTGTTGGCACCGATCAGCAGACCGTTCCACGGCGCGGGCAGCCAGTCGAATTTCTGCGAATAGGCCAGTTCCAGGCCGTAGAGCTTGGCGCTGTCGCCGTTGGCATAGGTGTGGGCCTCGGAGAAGTTGGCCCAGGCGCCGGTGCCGGCCACGTCGGTGTTGTAGACGAAGTTCTTGATGTCTTTGTAGAACACGAACGCCGACACGGTGCCGGCGCGGCCCATGAAGTGCTCGATGCCCAGGTCCAGGTTGCTCGACTCCAGGGGCTTGAGGTCCGGGTTGCCGAAGGTGGCTTCGTCATCGTCGATCACAAAGCCCGGCGCCAGTTGGCCGAAGGTCGGGCGCACCACGGATTTGGTCCACGCCGCACGCACCTGGGTGTTCTTGTCGATCTGGTAGCGCGCATGTAGGCCCGGCAACCAGTGGTGGTATTGGCGCTTGGTCTCGGTGGCAGTGAACACGCCATCGGTGGCGCCGGTGCCCTTGGCTTCGAACTCGGTGCCCTCGTAGCGCAGCCCGGCGATAAAGCGCCAGTCGTCGATATCGATGGTGTTCATCAGGTAGCCGGCGTTGATGTCTTCACGAATGGTGAAGTCGTTGACCCTGGATTCGGTCTCGTCATAGAAGTCCGCCGCGTTGAGGCTGCCGATCAACTGCTTGATGCTGCTGGCGCTGATGCCGGGGCCGTAGTTACCGAGGCGATAGTCGACGCTGCCCTTCTGGAACTGGGTCAGGTTGAGCTGGTCGGCGGTGTAGCCGAGGGTGTCGAAGTCCTTGTAGACCCAGGCCTCCAGATCGTTGTCCTTGTTACGGCGGCTGACCTTGCCGCCGAATTTGACCTGGGAGGCGTAGCCGCTCAGGTCGTAGTCGCGGGCCAGGTCCAGGCGCAGGTTTTTCTCGGTGTCCTTGGTGTTCTGTTTTTCCCAGTCGACCTTGTCGAGAGTGAAGTTGCTGGGGTCATAGAAGCCGGCACCGATGATCGGGCGTGGCTTGTCCTTGTCGTAGAACCCGCTGTTGGCAAAGTCGCCGCCGTCGAACGTGGCCCCGGCGATATGCGCCGGGCTGTCTTCGCTGGACTGGCTGTAGCCGGCCTGGCCGCTGAGGGTCCATAGGCCAAGCATGCGCTCGCCACCAAACACGTAGGACTGGATTTCCTGGGTTTCCTCCCGGTTCTTGAGCTTGCGCTTGGCTTCGGCATCGCCCAGTTCACCGGCGGCCTGGGGGTCGGCAAATTCGAGGCTGGTGGAGTTGCGGGTCTCGGTGTCCTTGTAGCGGCTGTAGAGGGTGCGCAGGTAGTAGCTACTCAGATCATCGGGCTTGTAGTCGAAGTTCAGGCCACCGCCGGCGCGTTCGCGGCTGATGTCGTAGTCGCGCTGTTCAAACTCGTTGAGTTTGGCGCCGTCGGTGAAGTCCCAGGCGCCGCCGGTTTCGACGTTGTCCGAGCCGAAGTCGCGCTTCTGCCAGCTCAGGGCCGCAGCGACGCCGAAGTTGTCGATGCCGTCGCCGAGGCTGAAGCGATTGCTCGCGGCACCGGAAAATTTGGGGCTGGTCTGGCTCGTATTCTTGTCGTAGCTGGCTTCGGTGCTGCCGGTGTAGAACAGGCCTTTATGGTCGAAGGCCGACAGGCTTTGCACATCGACGGTGCCGCCGAGGGAGTTGGCGTCCATGTCCGGGGTGAGGGTCTTGATCACCGACAGCGATTGCACCAGTTCCGACGGCAATACATCGAGGGCCACGGCGCGGCGTGCGCTTTCCGGGGCGGGCACGAGGGTGCCGTTGATGGTTACGCTGTTGAGGTCCGGGCCAAGGCCACGCACGCTGACAAAACGGCCTTCGCCCTGGTCGCGCTCGACGCTGATACCAGGCAAACGCTGTACCGCTTCGGCGACGTTTTCATCCGGCAACTGGGCCACGCCATCGGCATGCACCACGCTCTTGATGCTGTCAGAGCTGCGCTGCTCTTTGAGCGCCTGATCAATGGCGGCGGCCTGGCCGACCACTTCAACGTGCTCGGTGGTGGTGGCCTCGGCGGCACTCAACCGTTCGCTGGCAATCGCCAGGGCCAAGGCGGTGAGCGTGAAGCTGACGAGCCCGGTGCGCTTGTACATGAAATCCTCCCCAAGAATCCGTTGGCGCCAGGCAAGTGGCCCGGCAACTGGGAGGGCAAGCTAGGGGTGGGGGATGACGGTTCTGTGACAGGGGTTGGCTGCGGGGCCCGTAAACCGGGGGTTTCACCGGGCTCTCGACTTGGAATGAGCTGAAATGACCTGTGGAGTTCAAATGTGGGAGGGGGCTTGCTGTGGTGAGCGGGCTTGCCCCGCGCTGGTCTGCGAAGCAGACCCAGAGGATCCTCAGTGAACCCGTCGGGGGGCAAGCCCCCTCACCACAGCAAGCCCCCTCCCACATTTTTCAATTTGCGGCGCAGGTGAGATGAGCTGATTCGACCCTCCTCCACCGTCACGCAACCGTCACATCCATCTGCTGTGCTGGCGCCCATCGCTTATTTCCCCAAGGACTCGCGGCCATGTTTTCCGTGCTCAAACCCCACCGCTGGAAACTCGCCTTGCTGCTGATCGCCGCCAACCTCGGGCTGATCCTGCACCTGGCCTGTGGCGAATTGAAAAGCGTCAGCGAGTGGGTTTGGCTGGACATCATCGGCGAAGGCGGTTCCGCCCTGCTCGCCCTGGTGTGGCTGGGCCTGGTGCTCAAAAGCCGGCCCGCCGGGCGCGTCACCAATTACCTGGCGTTGGGGCTGTCGTGCATCTTTTTCTCGTGGTGGATCGACAGCCTTGACGAGTTCATCCGCCTGCCCGACAGCATCACCTGGGACCACTGGCTCGAATCCGGGCCGATGCCGGTGGGCATGATCCTGCTGACCATCGGCATCTACCATTGGCACCGCGAACAACTGGCAATCAGCGCGCAGATGGAAAAACGCGAACGGCTGTTCCGCGAACATCGCCTGTTCGACAAGCTCACGCCCCTGGCCGGCGCCGATTACCTCAAGCGCCAACTCGCCGACAGCCTGCAGGACAGCCGCGAACAGCAGCAACCGCTGTCGTTGCTGGCGTTGGACCTGGATCACTTCGCCGCCATCAACCAGGCCTATGGGCATGCCGAGGGCGACGCGGTGCTCCAGGCCCTCAGCCATCTGTTGTTGCTCAACCTGCGTCGTCAGGATTTGCTGTGTCGACTGGCCGGCGACCGCTTTGTGGTGCTGCTGCCCAATACCGGCGAACGCCAGGCCAAGGAACTTGCCCTGGAGTTGCAGCACGCCGTGCGTGGCCTCGCCCACAAGACCCGGCAACAGGGCGAACGCCTGCAATTGTGCGCGACGACGGCGGTGGTGATGGCCCTCGACGAGCCGCCCCAGGACCTGCTCAAGCGCCTGAACCTGGCGCTGGCCAGGGCCAAGCAGCCTCTCGCGAAAAGCGCCTGAGATGGCGGTAAAAACCAACTGGTATGAGGCCGACAGCCGCTTCATCCCAGGACACAACCAACCCGCCACGCTGATCGACCTGGCCCTGTCCCGTGACATCGACAGCCACCGATTGCTGCGCGGCACCGGTCTGTTCCACGAGGATATCCTCGCCGGCACGGCGCGCTTGAGCCCGCAACAATTCCTGGCACTGATCGGTAACAGTCGCAAGCTACTGGATGCCGATGACAGCAGCTTTCTGTTCGGCCAACGCTTGCTGCCCGGCTATTACGGTGCGGCCAGCCATGCCTTGGGCCATGCCCAGAATCTGCATCAGGCGCTGGAGATCCTGATCCAGCAACAGGTGCTGCTCAGCCCCTTGGTCACCCTGCAACTGGAGCTGGATGAGCACCACGCCTACCTGTATTGGCTGGACAGTTGCGGGGCCGGCGAGCAGTGGCGGTTTTTGCTGGAGGCGAGCATGACGTCGCTGGTTGCCATGAGCCAATGGCTCAGCGGCGAGCGCTTGCCGTGGGTGTGCAGTTTCAGCCATGCCGAACCGCGGTATGTCGAACAGTATTGGGTGCACCTGGGCGAAGACACGCGCTTCGAGCGCCCACTGGACATGATGTGCATCCCCCGCGAGCACCTCACACGCGCCTGGCCGGGGGCTTCGGCCACCGCCGGCCAGGTTGCGCGCCGACAGGCCCGGGAACAGATCGAACAACTGGGATTTGCCGGCAGTTTTCTCGATTGCCTCTACGACTACCTGCGCGAGCAGGTGCGTCAGCCGCCGAGCCTGGAACAGGCGGCCCAGGCCTTTGCCATGAGCCCGGCGACGCTCAAGCGCAAGCTGCACAAACACGACACTGGCTTTCAGCAGCAAGTGGACCGGGTGCGCAAGCAGGTGGCGCTGCACCTGTACCAGGTCAAGGGCTACAGCAATGATGAAGTGGCGGCGTACCTGAACTTCAATGATGCGGCGAACTTTCGGCGCTCATTCAAGCGCTGGACCGGCAGTACGCCGAGCCTGATCCGCCAATTGTTCAACAGCCGCTAGCCAGGCGCTCGCGCAGGAACTCCACCAGCGCCTGCACCGGCCGTGAGCTTTGCCGATGCTGGGGATACACCGCCGACAGGGTCAGGGCTTCGGGGGCGAAGTCGTCGAGAATCGTGACCAGGCTACCGTCCTTCAAGGCGGCGCCGACGATAAAAGTCGGCAAGTAGGTGATGCCCAGGCCGGCAATGGCCGTGTCGCGTAACAGTTCACCGTTGTTGACCCGCATGCGGCCGCTGACGTTCAGCGCCTGCACTTTGCCCTTGAAACGCCATTGCACCTGGCGGCCGTGGCCGTAAGGCAGGCAGTCGTGTTGAGCCAGGTCGTCGGGTTGCACGGGAGTGCCGCGCAGGGCCAGGTAGTCGGGGCTGGCGCAATACACCCGCTGGATGCTGGCGATACGGCGGGCGATCAGAGTGGAATCTTCCAGGGTGCCGATCCGCAGCACCAGGTCGTAGCCTTCACCGATCAGGTCCACGGGGCGGTCGCTGAGGTCGACTTCCACCGACACTTGGGGATGGCGTTGCAAGAACAACGGCAACAGGCAACCCAGGTGAGCCATGGCAAATGACAACGGCGCGCTGAGGCGAATGGTGCCCCGCGGCTCGCTGTTCTGGCCGGCGATGCCCTGCTCCACTTGCTCGACTTCACCGAGCAGGCGCAAAGCGGATTCGTAGTAGCTCTGGCCGAGCGGCGTGACATCCAGCCGGCGCGTGGAGCGGTTGAGCAGACGCACGCCGAGGCGATCTTCCAGCTGGATGAGGCGGCGGCTGACGAACTGCTTGGACAGGCCCAGCTGTTCGGCGGCGGCGGTGAAGCTGCCGGATTCCATGACCTGACAGAACAGGCGCATGTCTTCGAAGGGGTTCATTGTCGCTTCTCGGTGGACGATGGGCTGATTTATAACTGGATGGTCGCAACACCACAAATCAAATGTGGGAGGGGGCTTGCCCCCGATAGCAGTGGATCAGTCAAAAATATTCAGACTGACACACCGCAATCGGGGGCAAGCCCCCTCCCACAAGGGATTACCTACAGGCTTGAGAGCAGGTTACTTGGTAGTGAATGCCGAGTAGCTGTTCATCAGGTTGCGATAGTTGGGGATACGCGGCGACAGCAGGTTGGCCAGGCCTTCCATGTCGTTGCGCCAGTCCACTTGCAGCTCGCAGGCCACGGAGAACCAGTTCACCAGCTGCGCACCGGCGGCAGTCATGCGTGCCCAGGCGGCCTGTTGCACGGTTTCGTTGAAGGTGCCGGAAGCATCGGTGACCACGAATACCTCGAAGCCTTCATCAAGGGCGCACAAGGTCGGGAAAGCTACGCACACGTCCGTCACCACACCGGCAATGATGATCTGCTTGCGGCCGGTGGCCTTGACGGCTTTGACGAAGTCTTCGTTGTCCCAGGCGTTGATCTGGCCTGGACGCGGGATGTACGGCGCGTCCGGGAACAGTTCTTTCAACTCAGGCACCAGCGGACCGTTGGGACCGCTTTCAAAGCTGGTGGTGAGGATGGTCGGCAGGTTGAAGAACTTGGCCACGTCGGCCAGGGCCAGCACGTTGTTCTTGAATTCGTTGGGGGAGAAATCCTGGACCAGGGAGATCAGGCCCGTCTGGTGATCGACCAACAGGACAACGGCATCATCTTTGTTCAAGCGTTTGTAAGTCATGGGTTAACTCCTTCGGGGGTTTTAAAAGGCAAAACACGAGCAGCCAAACGCACCCCAGAAACCCTGGAAGTCGCTGACCGGCACACTGGAAAGACGGGCTTTTTCATGGCTGTGGGAATGCACGCCGCAAGGGCCGCTGCATTGGTGAACCTGGGCCTGGAGCGGTGAAGTCGGACGCCAGTGACCCGGCACCTTGACCACCGGCGACCAGTCCGGCAGCACCGGCACACGCGGCGGGGCGAAATCTTCGAAGTCGCCGGCGCCGTACACCACCTTGCCGCCGACTACGGTGAGCACCGACTCGATCCACTTGATGGCTTCTTCATCGACACTGAAAAAATCCGCCGACAGCGCGGCGACGTCCGCCAATTGGCCGACCTTGATCTGGCCTTTCTTGCCCTGCTCGGACGAGAACCAGGCGCTGCCGTGGGTGAACAGTTCCAGGGCAGTGAGACGCGGCAGGCCTTCGGCGTGCAGCTCCAGACCACCGACGGTGCGGCCGCTGACCATCCAGTACAGCGAAGTCCACGGGTTATAGCTGGACACCCGCGTGGCGTCAGTGCCCGCGCCTACCGGCACGCCTTCGGCAAGCATGCGCTTGATCGGTGGCGTGGCTTCGGCGGCCTTGGCGCCGTAGCGCTCGACAAAATACTCACCCTGGAACGCCATGCGGTCCTGGATCGCAATGCCGCCGCCCAGGGCGCGCACACGCTCGATGTTTTTCGGGGTGATGGTTTCGGCGTGGTCGAAGAACCACGGCAGGCCATTGAATGGGATGTCGCGGTTGACCTTTTCGAACACGTCGAGCATGCGCGAGATGGACTCGTCGTAGGTGGCATGCAGGCGGAACGGCCAGCGCTGCTCCACCAAGTGGCGCACCACCGGCTCAAGCTCCTGCTCCATGGTCAGCGGCAGGTCCGGACGCGGCTCCAGGAAGTCTTCGAAATCCGCCGCCGAGAACACCAGCATCTCGCCCGCGCCGTTGTGGCGCAGGTAGTCGTCGCCCTGGTGCAGGGTGACGCTGCCGGTCCAATGCTTGAAGTCGCTGAGTTCTTCCTTGGGCTTTTGGGTGAACAGGTTGTAGGCGATGCGCACCGTCAGCTGTTCATCCTTGGCCAGTTGCTCGATCACCGCGTAGTCATCGGGATAGTTCTGGAAGCCACCGCCAGCGTCGATCGCGCTGGTGAGACCGAGGCGATTGAGTTCACGCATGAACTGGCGCGTGGAGTTGACCTGGTATTCCAACGGCAGTTTCGGGCCTTTGGCCAGGGTCGAATACAGAATCATCGCGTTGGGCCGCGCCACCAGCATGCCGGTGGGGTTGCCGTGGCTGTCGCGTACGATCTCGCCGCCCGGCGGGTTCGGCGTGTCCTTGGTGTAGCCGGCCACGCGCAGGGCGGCGCGGTTAAGCAAGGCGCGGTCGTACAGGTGCAGTACAAACACCGGGGTGTCCGGCGCAGCCTGGTTGAGCTCTTCCAGGGTTGGCATGCGTTTTTCGGCGAACTGGAATTCGTTCCAGCCACCCACCACGCGCACCCATTGCGGCGTCGGCGTGCGGTCGGCCTGGTCCTTGAGCATGCGCAGGGCATCGGCCAGGGACGGCACGCCTTCCCAGCGCAGTTCGAGGTTGTAGTTCAGCCCGCCACGGATCAGGTGCAGGTGCGAGTCGTTAAGGCCGGGAATCACGGTGCGGCCCTTGAGGTCAATGACCTGGGTACCGCTGCCACGCAGGGCCATGGCTTCACCGTCGGTGCCGACGGCGACGAAACGGCCCTGATGGATGGCGACGGCGGTTGCGCGTGGGTTTTCCCGGTCCACAGTGTGGAACTGGCCATTGAACAGAATCAGATCGGCGTTCATAGGGTTTCCTTTACAGAGGCTTCAAGCCAGGGGGCGAACAGGCGGGTGGCCGCCGGCATCAGCAGGTACACCACCAGCAGCACGATGGTCAGCGTGACCAGGAACGTGGCGACCACATAGTTGGAGAGGAACGGGTGCAGGCGCAGGATCGGCCCCCACACGATGGGTACCAGCAGGGTCAGCGGCAGAATCACAAACAGGGTGACCACTGCCTGTTTCCAGCGCGGCGGCTTGGCGGCGCTGTCGGCCAGGGGCGCGAACCAGAATTCGTTGACCGCACCGATCTCGGTCTTGTCGCCGTCGGCCAGCATCGGCGCGGCTTCGGCGATCAGGGCCTTGCGCTCGGGGGAGTCGAGCCAGGTTTCCAGATCATCGGTGGAGCGGTAGCGCAACACGCAGGTGAACAGCGCCAGGTTGTTCTGTTTGCTGCGTACCACGTCGACACCCAAGTGCCCCGGGCGCTCGCCGGCGATGCGCACGATGCGGCGCAACCAGGCTTCGTAATCGGCTTCCTGGCCTTGCTTGATCAGGTGTTTGACGACCAGGGTGACGACTTCGTCGGGCCCCGTCTGTGGTGCTGGGTCCATGGTGTGCCCCTCTGCCTTGAAATGTCAGCGATGAGGGGAGTGTGCCGGGGACAGGGGACGGAAAATTGGATGTACGTGCTGTTTAGGTCACCAGCCTTCTTTCAACATGCGCAACTCCAGGTGCTGCAACAGCATGATGGTCTTGCCGTCGGCTATCTCGCCGCTCTGCACCATTGCCAGGGCCCGTTCGAAGCCCAGTTCCAGCACCTCGATGTCCTCGCCCTCCTCTTCCAGGCCACCGCCGCCACTCACACGATCTCCTGGCTGGTATTCGCCGATGAAAAAATGAATCCGCTCGGTGACCGAGCCAGGGCTCATGAACGCCGCATAGACCTTCTCCACCTGCCCGACGCGATAGCCGGTCTCTTCCTCGGCTTCCAGGCGAATGCGCTCTTCGGGGCTGGCATTGTCCAGCAGCCCCGCCGCCGCTTCGATCAGGTAACCGTGGTAGTCATTGACGAAGGTGGGCATGCGGAATTGGCGAATCAGCAACACGCTACGTTGCACGCGGTTGTACAGCAGGATGGTCGCGCCATTGCCACGGTCGTAGACCTCGCGGGTCTGGGCTTGCCAACTGCCGTCCCGGCGGCGCAGGTCGAAGCTGTATTTTTTCAGCAGGTACCAGTTGTCCGAGAGAGTCTCTTCGGCGGTGATGCGCACGGGGCTGTTGTCCATGGTCGGTCCTTGGCTCAAAGAAGGAAGCCATTGTCAGCGCTGCAACACTTTGCAAGCAATCGTTATGCGCGGCCGTCGAATTAATGCCTGCTTGTGCAGGCCATCTGTTAAAAACGCTGCTTCACCTTTGCACTGGAACCTTCATGCCCTCTCGTTTTATGTCGCGCCTGAGCCTGCGCTGGTTGCCCATGCTGTGCATGGCGCTGTTGATCATTGGCCTGCCGGTGGGCTGCAGCGTGCTGCAACACAAGGAGCGCGAGCTGGTGTTTCGCATCGAGCCGGGTACCGCCAGCTGGTACAGCGGCTTGCCCAAGGCGGTGCAGGAATTCGAACTCAAGCCTGCCAGCTTCAAGTCCGGGCAAAACATTCATGGCTGGTGGTACCCGGCGGACAAGCAGGACGCGCCCGCGATCCTCTACCTGCACGGCGTGCGCTGGAACCTCACCGGGCAGTTGTTTCGCATCGAGCAATTACATGCACTCGGTTATTCAGTGCTGGCCATCGACTATCGCGGCTTTGGCCAAAGCCACGGCGAGCTGCCGTCGGAAACCACGGTGTACGAAGATGCGCGCATCGCCTGGGAGCGCTTCCAGCTGCTGCAACCTGACCCGAGCAAGCGCCTGATCTACGGGCATTCCCTCGGGGGCGCGGTCGCCATCGACCTGGCCGCCGAGCTGGGCAAGCAAACGCCGCTGCCGGTGCGCGGCCTGGTGATCGAGTCCACCTTCACTTCCCTCGCGGACGTCGCCACGGCGGTGGCCAACACGTCATTGCCGGTGCGCTGGTTGCTGTCGCAGAAATTTGATTCCATCGACAAGATCGCCGACATCCATATGCCATTGCTGGTGGTGCATGG
Source organism: Pseudomonas arvensis (assembly GCF_056688935.1). Lineage (NCBI taxonomy): Bacteria > Pseudomonadati > Pseudomonadota > Gammaproteobacteria > Pseudomonadales > Pseudomonadaceae > Pseudomonas > Pseudomonas arvensis. The sequence continues at coordinate 3,468,165 of NZ_CP162038.1, forward strand.
CCTGGACGACCGCTACGTGCCGCCGCGCTTCAGCCAGCAACTGTTTGAAGCCGCCCAGGAGCCCAAGCGTTTGTTGTTGGTACCGGGCGCCAGCCATAACAACAGCATGAGCCTGGCCGGTCGCAGCTATCGCCAGGCACTCGACAACCTGATGCAGGCCAGGATGCCACCCCAGGTTGTCACGCACTCCACAGGGCGCGACGGCGACTCATAAAAGCGCTTTTCGGCACTGGGTTGGCGCTTGGCTGTCAAGCGCCAACCCTGCCCATACTGGGCCTCGCTGAAAGTTGATCAAATATTGACCGTGGGCCAAATCGCCATACCCGCTGGGGTCTTGCAAAGTTATCCACAGAGATACCCACGGTTTTCGTGGACAACTCTTTTCGTATTTTTACGATTTATTTGCTCAGGCAATGAGTTCTGGAAAGGTCCCCGGCAGCAAAATCCCACGGTTCACATCGCGTATATCGTTATAGCCACACAGCGCCGTCGACACGTCCAATTCACGGGCAATGAGTCAAGTGCCTTGGTATTGCGTTTATAGGGGCGGGCGATTAATCTCGCAAAAACCCGCAGAAAAGCGCACAAACATGCACGACGCCCATCACCCTATCGACTTGCCTTCCCTGCGCAAGCAGAAAATCCTGTTGCTGCTGGAACGTGACGGCAAAGTCACCGCCTCGGAACTGGTGGAGCACTTTGCCGTGTCCCAGGACACCATCCGCCGCGACCTCGGCGAACTGGCCGCCGCCGGCCTGCTGCAGCGCGTGCACGGCGGCGCCCTGCCCCGGCCCAAAGACACAGGCAAAGATTTTTTCACGCGGGTCGGCGAGACCAATGATGCCAAGCGCCAACTCGCGCAATGGGCGGCTGGCCGAGTGGAAGACGGCCAGATTGTGCTGTTCGACTCCGGCTCGACCACGCTACAGATCGCCCAGTCATTGCCGCGGGCGATCCACCTGACGGTGGTCACGGCGTCGCCGATGATCGCCATCGCCTTGGCCGATCATCCCCATGTAAAAGTGATTCTGGCCGGCGGCCAACTCAACCCGGCCACGCTGTCCACCGGTGGGCACGAGGCCGTGCGCTTGATCCAGAGCATCAAGGCCGACCTGTTGTTCACCGGCGTATGCGCGTTGCATCCACAGGTGGGCATCAGTTCGGTGCATTTTGATGAAGTGGTGGTCAAGCAAGCCTTGCTCGACAGCGCTTCCCAGGTTGTCGCCGTGACCATGGCGGACAAACTCGGTGCGGTGGAGCCGTTCGTAGTGGCGCCCTGCAGTCGGATTCACACGCTGATTACCGAATGGCACGTGCCAAATATGGAGGCGTATGAGCAGTTAGGGCTGGAGGTGTTGCGGGTTGAGGTCGAGTAGGTACAGGGCGTCAGCGACGGCATGACCGCTGGCGGTGTTGTCGAAAATGCACCAGGTTGGAATGCCGTCCGCGACCGACCGGTCAAGGTGTCGCGCGAACTCGCGTAAACGCTGCGGGCCATAGGCACTGTGATAAATGCGCGGTGATCCATGCAGTCGCCAATAGCGCACACCTTGCCAGCCCGCGCAGGTCGGCGTGGCGTCGATCACAGGTGGGTCGACGGCCACTCGCCCAATGTGCAAATCCTGCAACATCGCCTCGGCCGCCAGCCAACTGGCGTGGCGCGGTTCAAGCACCACATTGCCGGCAAAACATCGGCGAACAGCCATGAAAAAGGCGCTGGCACTGGAGGGCTCATAGCTCAATGAGGGAGGCAGTTGCACCAGCAGGCAGCCGAGGCGCTCCCCCAATGGCGCGCATTGTTCGAGAAATTCCTCAAGCGCCGTTTCACACTGGCGCAGGCGCAACTCGTGGGTAATGCGCTTGGGCATCTTCAGCGAAAAACGAAACCCAGGCGGCACGGACTCGCCCCAACGTGCATAGGTTTTCGGCAGGTGCGGGCGATAGAACGAGCTGTTGATCTCCACCGCGTCAAAGCGTGAGGCGTAACGCTGCAGATGCGTGCCCTCATCACTGAACGCCGGCCAGTGCTCACGCGGCAAGCTCCAACCGGCACAACCGAGGTACAACGATGCCGTCAAAACAGCACCGCCGCCGCGTCGCGCATGAAAATCTCGATAGTCTTGGGGCCTACGCCATCGAACTCGGCCAAGCGTTTTTCAAACGCCTGACGGTCGGCGCTGGCGCGGCGGATGTGGGTGATCTTGCCGGCATACTCGGCGTTCAGTTTCGCGCTGAGGTCCAGCAGGCGCTGCGCAGTGGATTCGTCGTAGCGAACGTAATGGGCACGCCCCAGCATTGCCACCAACTCCCGCGACGTACAGTGCTGCAACTTGCGCGCGGTGTCGCGCCCCTGCTCTTCCACAATCTCCCTGTAGGCCTGTGCCGCGATGGGAGCCTGGATGCGCTTGCCCATCAGGAAACTGGCGATAAACCACTTGAACAAGCCGCTGTCGTCGTCAGGCTTGAGTTCGATCCCCAATTCAGAGGCGGTAATGGCGCGTGCCATGATTATTGACCCGGTTTGCGCTCAGCCTTGACGGCTGGGTCTGCGCATGTGCGGACATCTTGCGAACTGAGACGGTCGAGAGTTTTACGAGCGGCCACGGTATCTCTCCAGGCAATGGATGGAGTACGAAAAGTCGCCTCCTTTGTGAAGCAGAGCCCTGGGTGTTTTGATAGTTCAAGGAAATTGCCGCGCAGAAATCGACGCAAAAAAATTTAAACCTTTCGCCCAGGCGCGCCCTCAACAGTCAAGTATCTGCAACGTTGAAAGGGCCAGGAATCCACCGGCCACAACCCTTCTACCCAGGAGACAATCGACCATGAGCGCGCAACTCAACGGCAAGAAAATCCTCATCATCACCTCCAACACCGGCATCGAGCGCGACGAGTTGCTCAAGCCGCTGGATGCGCTGCGCGGTTTTGGCGCGACGGTGACCCATGTATCCAGCAAAGGTGGAACCACCCAGACGTTTGTCGGCGATACCGAAAAGGACATGAGCGTGGAATCCGACGTGCAACTGTCGGATGTCCAGAGCAGTGATTTTGATGCGCTGGTGATCCCTGGCGGCACCGTCAACGCCGACACCCTGCGCCAGGACGCAGCGGCGCTGCGCTTGATCAAGAGCTTCGCCGACGCCGGCAAGACCATTGCGGCCATCTGTCACGGGCCCTGGACGCTGATCGACGCGGGCGTGATCACAGGCAAGACCCTGACCTCCTATAAAAGCGTACGCATCGACCTGGAAAACGCCGGCGCCGCCGGTTGGGTCGACGCCGAGGTCAAGCAATGCAACGCCAATGGCTGGACCTTGATCACCTCCCGGACCCCGGACGATCTGCCGGCGTTCAATGAAGCAATTGCCACGGCGCTGGCCGGCTGATAATCGCCGTCTGAACGTAAACAGGCGCCCCGCGGGGCGCCTGTTTGCTGATCGCTCAAAGCATCAGCTCTTGCGGTGTTCCGGCATCTCGCGCTTGGGTCCGAACATCGCCCACGCAATCAGGCCCAACAACGGCACAAAGATCAGAATGACCAGCCACAACCCCTTGGTCTCCCAGCCACTGGTGCTGCGTAATACGACATTGATCGCCCACAGTTCCAAGAGCAGCAGAATCACCGCCAAACCGATCCAGACATAATGCATTTCCATGATTCACCTCCTGAGGTCTATGGGTTAGGTCAAGCATTCGCGCCAAGGGTTCCATCGGAATTACGCCAGTGTGCTCTCGCCCAGTAATTGCGGCACATGCCGAGTCGCCAGCATCTGTCCGTCGCGCGCGATGGAGGCGGGTTTAATGCAATCCGATTAGCGGCCGACCATGCAAGCTGCACGACAGAGGCTTTTCAAAGTCGATCTCAACCTATTGATTCAAATCACTTTCGACCTATCGTCGAGGATGGTCTGAGTTATGCAATTTCCTACCAGACGAAGCGCGCACTTCGACGCGCCCGAACCCTGTCTGTGAGGTTTCATCATGAATGCCATCGACCTGCTTAAAGCCGACCATGAACGTGTCAAAGCGCTGTTGACCCAACTGAGTGAGTCCACCGAGCGCGGGGTTAAAAAACGTACCGAGCTGTTGGCTAAACTCGAAATGGAAATCAGCCTGCACACCCGGCTTGAGGAAGAGATTCTGTACCCGGCCTTCCGTAAAGCCGGCGGCAAGGAGCAGGACATCATGTACCACGAAGCCAAGGAAGAGCATCGCACCGTCGACTCCCTGGTGCTGCCTGACTTGAAGCAGACGGAGCCGTCCACCACCGAGTTTTCCGGTCGGGTGAAGGTGGTCAAGGAACTGCTGGAACATCACATCGAAGAAGAGGAAACCGAGATGTTTCCTCAGGCGAAAAAACTGCTGGGCAAGGCTCTGCTGGAAGAACTGGGTGCACAAATGCAAGCCATGAAGGCCGCGCACAAGAAGGCGACGGCAGGCAAGCCAATGGCTGCGTAATGCACCGGTCGGCCCGTGGACACGTCCACGGCTGTGTTCGATGAATCAAGAGGATTGAATCATGACGAATAGACAAGGGATCGTGCTTGCACTCTGCCTGGCAGCCCTGTCAGGCCAGCCCGTAACGGCCGCATTCGGCGACAACCCGACACCGGCCGCCACGGCTGTTGCAAACGACGGCGCTGCGGGGTCTGCACTGCCGCCCGGCACTTACCCGAGCAGCCCGGCCGACAGTGGCAAAGCCGTCAAGCAACCGGACAAGACCCCCAAGCCTGATGAGGAAGATAAAGACAAAGGTCGCCAGGAAAAACCACGTACCGGCAGTTGATAGCTCATCAGTAATCGGCAGCGCGGCGAGCGTGCGCTGTTTCAGCCCGCGCCCGTCACGATGACGCCCCTGGATGGTGCGGCTTCTGCCTGGATTTCAGGCAGGGCCGGCACCCTGGCCCTCAGCCTCTAGACCTTGAAGCGTGCGACTGTCTGGTGCAACGCCCCCGCCATCCCCGCGAGATCGTGACCCGCCGTCTCGGTATGCAACGCGCCCTGCAACACCTGCTGAGACAAGGTGCGAATCCCCACCAGATTGCGATCCACCTCACGCGCGACCAATGCCTGTTCTTCGGTGGCACTGGCGATCATCATGTTGCGTTCATTGATCTGCGAGATAGACCGCGTGATTTCTTCCAGCGCCTGCCCCGAGCGCTGCGCCACGCCCAAGGTTGCCTGGACCCGCTCGCTACTGTTGTGCATGGCCGCGACGGCGTGCTCGGTGTCCTGGCGAACGTTGCCGATCATCTGCTCGATCTCTTGGGTCGAGACTTGCGTACGATGGGCCAGCGCGCGCACCTCATCGGCGACCACGGCAAACCCGCGTCCGGCATCACCGGCCCGGGCCGCTTCGATTGCCGCGTTCAACGCCAGCAAGTTGGTCTGGTCGGCGATGCTGCGGATCACCTCCAGCACACTGCTGATGTCCTGCACACGCCCGGCCAGTTGCTGAATACGCTCCGAGGTTTCAACCACGCCCGTGGCCAGGGTGTTGATCGACGCCACGGTTTCCTGCACCTGGGCCTGGCCGCGCTGAGCGGTCTGTTCCGACAGGCGCGAGGCCTCGCTGGTACTCACCGCATTGCGCGCCACTTCGTCCACGGCAGCGGTCATTTGATTCACGGCGGTTGCCGCCTGCTCAATCTCCTGGCCCTGCAGTTGCAGGCTGCTGCTGGTCTGGCTGCTGACCGCGCTCAACTCCTCCGAAGAGCTGGCCACCCCGTCCACCGACGCTGCGATGTGCCGCACCATCTGGTTCAGGTTTTGCTGCATCTGGTGCAGGTTGCGCATCACGCTGCCTTCAGCGCTGTTGCCAACGGGCACCACGATGGTCAGGTCGCCTTGGGCGATATGACTCAGCACTCGTGCGGCCTCATCCGGTTCGCCGCCCAGGGGGCGGATCACGCTGCGGGTCACCATCACTGCGGCGGCCACGACCAACGCCAGGCACAGCAGGAGCAGCCCGATCATGGTGCGTCGGGCGTCGTCGTACAGGGTTTGCGCCGCGTGCTGGCGGTCGGCAAATACGCGGCCCTGCATGGCCATCAAGGCATCCAGGCTCTTGTACACGTTAAGTTCAGCCGGCATGACCTGTTGCTTGAGCTGCGCCAGGCCCTCGTCGCGGGCGCCTTGCCTGATCAGCGCCTGCACCTGGGTAAAGGCGGCCACATAGGCTTCTCGATGGGTTTTCAACGCGGCATATGCCGCTCTGCCTTCAGACGTATCGAGCAGCGGTTCAAGAGTGGCGAACGCCTCGGTGATGCGTTGCCGGGTGCTGCCAATGGCGTCCTGGGCCTGCTGATTATCCTGGTCGATCAGCAGGTCGCGGGTGTTGCGTCCGTTATCCCGCACGCCGGTGGCGATCACCATGATCGGCGCGATTTTCGGCCAATCCTCCTGCACGATCTGTTCGGATTGCTGCTTGAGCGTTGCCAGATCATGCAGGGCGTAAAACACCAAGCCGACCAGGGCCAGCGGCGCAATCGCGAACCCGATGACAATGCGTTGTGCCGTGGTTAATTGCTTCATTCTGAGAGTCCCTGATGAACACCTGCCCACCATGGGCAGCATCTGAAAAATCCTGTGGCGGACGCTGGCCACCCACGGCGCAGCGTCTCACTGCGCTGGCTTGCAAACGTTGGGCCAGCGACGGATTAGATGCCAGCGCGATGAGACCGCGCCTTGATGCCGATCAAGGCACGGGCAACCAAGCGCTGAAGCCTGCTTCGGTGGTCATTGGGCACCAGGCGAAATCCCACGGCGCGGGTGGCAAGGCTGGCTGTACAGCTTCGAAGGGCACCGCGCGCTTGCAATCGAACACCGTCATGGCGTGCCAGGCCACTACCACGCCCTGGGCCTGGCTGGTGTCAGTGTTGACCCAACACGCTGCGGCCGCTGCCATGAACGCTTCGATGGGCTCATCGTCGATTTGCGTGCGATACGGCGAGCCCAGCAGCCAGCGACACACATTCAGGTGGTAGGTCCAATCCTGCGCGGGCTGGTTGCGATAGGCCCAGGTCATGAAGCTGCGGAACAGGTTCAGACCCTCGGGCGGGTCAAGTTTGAGCAGCGCCGGGCAGATATCGAACAGGGTGTGCCAGTAGGGCAACAGACGTGCATCCAGGTGCACGAAACAGCGCGAGTTACTCGGGTATTCAGCCCGCGCCGGTTCCGCGCGCAGGCGACGGGACGCCTTGCTGACCAGGCGACTGGCGCCTGCAGGCAATTGATGGTTCATGAAACGCACTCACAGTCGTGACGATCGAACGCCTCCTGGTCACAGGAAGCCCAAGGCACACGTCAGAATGCGGGGGAAGCGCGGGGGTTGGCCGAGGGCCAGGCATGGCGCGGCGGCGCCTTGTTGCGCCGTTCGTGGGCCGGGCGCGGCGGTTGCCCGAGCCCCAGCAGCCAGGCCAGACCGATCAGGAACACCAGGGCGACGGTCAACGCGGCGCACACTGGGCAGGCAAAGTAGTTCGAGATGTTGCTGGAAGCCGGGCTGTCCAACCCTTTGTCGGAAAGTGGCGCCTGCTTGCCGTCCAACGAACAGAACGCGCCGCCGATCCCGTTGAGCTGTTGGCCCATCATCTGGCCATGGCCCAAACCGCACGCGAACAGGTTCATCAGCACGCAGAAGTACAGGGTCCAGACGATCAGCGAACGGTCGGAGTGGCTCGATTTCATGGCGGCGACTCTAACACCGAAGGCGCAAAGGGATGAAATACCGCGGCCCCTGTGGCAGAACGTCGCAGATTACGTGCCATCGCCAGGGTTGGTAGACTTGGCGCCCTCCTCGTTTACTCCTTTTCAAAGCCTGATGTGTAGATCCAGAGCAATGCAGGCGTTTCACAGGATGCACAGTTGATGAGTACGTTATTCACCCGCCGCAAGGTCCTGACCGGCATGGGCCTGTTGGGTCTGGGCCTGCTGACCGGTTGTGACAACAGCCCCAGGTTGAACTTCAAGTACGGCAAGGACTTGAGCGACAAGATCATGGGCCGCACCTTCAAGCTCAAGAACACCGAGGGCGACACTGTCACCCTCAGTTCCTACCGTGGCCTGATGCCAGTGGTGTTCTTTGGCTTTACCCAATGCCCGGCCGTGTGCCCGACCACCCTCGCCCGTGCCGCCCAGGCCAAGAAGCTGATGGGCCGCGACGGCGAGATCATGCAGGTGATCTTTATCACCCTCGACCCGGAACGCGACACGCCAGAGATTCTCGACAAGTACGTCAAGGCCTTCGACCCGAGCTTCGAAGCGCTGTACGGCACCCCGGAAGAAATCGCCGTGGCCGCCAAGGAATTCGGGATCTTTTATGAAAAGATCCCCGCCGGCGACACCTACACCCTGTCCCACACGGCCACCAGTTTTGTCTTCGACACGCGCGGCAACCTGCGCCTGGGCCTGCAGGCATCCCTTACCGCAAAAGAGTGCGCAGAAGACCTGCTCACCGTCATGGAGGTCTGCTAATGACTGCCGTTCAACACCTCAAGCGCTTCACCTTCGGCCTCGCCCTGCTGGGTTTCGCCGCCCACGCCAGCGCCCAGGTGCAAGTAACCGACGCCTGGGTGCGCGCCTCGGTGCCGGGCCAGCCGTCCAGCGGCGCGTTCATGACCATCACCGCCGACACCGACAGCAAGTTGCTGCGCGTCGCATCGCCGGTGGCCAAGGACGTACAGATCCATGAAATGAGCATGAAAGACGACGTCATGCGCATGGGCCCGGTGGACGCCGTAGCCTTGCCCGCAGGCGTGGCCGTCAAGCTCGATCCGAACGGTTACCACGTGATGCTGATGGGCCTGACCGGGCAGATAAAGGAAGGCGACCAGGTGCCGCTGACCCTGACGGTGCAGGACGCCAAGGGCGAGAAGCGCACCGTTGAGGTCGAGGCCAAGGCCCGTGGGCTGGATGGCATGGACCATAGCAAGATGCATTGATGCACTGAATTTGTGCGATTGTTCCTGTGCCTGTGGCGAGGGAGCTTGCCACAAAGGTCACCCGTTCAATCCACAATAAACAGCTTCGCCCCGACGCTCGTCGATGAGCGATGCGCTTCCATGTCATTGCCCACCTGGTAACTCATCCCGGCCGTCAGCGTGAACTGACGGCCGTCTTCCAACTCCGTATGCAACTCGCCGTCCAAACACAACAGCACGTGCCCGCGCTTGCACCAGTGATCGGCGAGGTAGCCGGGGGTGTATTGCACCATGCGCACGCGGGTGGTGCCGAAATGGCAGGTGCGCCACAGCGCATTGCCGGTAACGCCGGGATAGACGACGGGTTCGAGCGTGGCCCAGTCGGTGGTGCCAAAGGGGACAGCAGTAAGGTGCATGGGAAGCCCGTTCGTGAGTGGTCGTGGTGCGAGGCTATCGGCCAACAGAGGTGGGCGATAGACACAGATCCCATGGTTTTGTGAGATACAGCTGACGGCGCTTGTTATCCTGCCAGCCTTGTCTTCATGGATGCGCGCTGATGCAGATCGACCCTGCTTACCTCCTGCTTGAAACCGAGCACTGGCGGCTCAACCATCACCTGGCTTCCAAACTGCCGGGGTACCTGATGCTGGGCGCCAAAGCGCCTATCCATTCCCTGGCGGACATGTCGCACGCCGCACTGGCCGAACTCGGCGGGCTGCTCGCCATGACCCAGCGAGTCATGGAAGCGCAACTCAAACCCAAGTGGCTGTACATCAGCCGTTATGGGCATATGCCAGGGTTCCCGATGCACTTTCATTTCATCCCGGTGTATGACTGGGTGGAAGAGGCGTTCTGGCGGGACGAGCGGTACCGCGTGCTGCAAGACTTCGCCGCGCCAGGCATTGCGCAGGCGCAGACTGACGGCGCCGAGCTGACGCTGTTTGTGTGGCGCGAATTTGGAGAGAGCCAGAGGCCTCCGGCGGTTCAGGGGGATTCGGTAGAACGGGTTATCAAGCTGTTGCGCACTAAGTTCGCCGCTCGATAACGACACTTGGCTTGATGCATCAATGCGTGGTTACAAGTCTTTCTGGCAGCTCTCCGATGTCTGCATACAGTTCAGAAAAGACCTTTGGATGTGGCCCGTATGAAACGCAAGGTTCGAATCCTGATTCTGTGTAAGACCTACCCTTCTCCCAGTGCCAAATACGCCGAGACTTCCTGTGTTGCCGGTATTGACGAGGCAGGCAATCTGATACGGCTTTACCCCGTCCCGTTCCGTTTGGTCAACGGGGACCAGCAATTCGCAAAGTGGCAATGGATTGATGCCCTGATTGAGAAAAACCCAGGCGATCACAGGCCAGAAAGCCACAAAATTGCGGTAGACAGCATCTGCGCGGGAAACGTATTGCCCTCTGGTGACTGGCTCGAACGGCGCGTATGGCTGGATAAATTGCCGGTCTATGGAAGCTTTGAAGCACTGGAAAGAGCCAGAATTGATAGCAACGTGACGCTTGGTCTGATCAAGCCCCTACGCATCCGCACATTACGCATTCAAAAGTCAGCATCGGAAACATGGACGCCTGAAGAAATCGAAAAACTGGAAGCCATGCAGCGCCAACCCAGCCTGTTTGAAGACCAAGAGCGCGCCAGCATCAAGCGGCTGGAAAAGGTGCCTTTTGACTTTCATTACATCTACGAATGCCTGGTGGACGGCGAAGTTAAGTCCTACACCCATAAAATCGTGGACTGGGAGGCCAGCCAGCTCTATCGAAATGTACGCCGCAAGCACGGCGCGTTCGGATGGGAATACCCGTTCAGGCACAAATTGGAGACCGAACTACCCACGAAGGATTTGATGCTCTTGATGGGAACCCTCCACCGATTCCCAGGGCAATGGCTGATTGTCAGCCTGATTTATCCGCCTAAGCGACAGAAAGAAGACGGTCAACAAATCGCTCTGTTTTGATCGGCAAATGCTGGGTTTGCAGCGAGCTGTGCAGCGCTTGGGCCGATTCCGCGATCAGGCTGCGATGGCAAAAATTGGCGTCTGCTTCATAACAGACCATGCAGATGCGCTGTTCAACCGCGCTGGACACCAGCTCGTTCAGCACGTTGTCCTGTGTGCGGATGTAAGCTCGGAAGCCGCGAGCGTACGCAACCCAATCTCCGTCTTCCTTGTACTGCTTGCGTATGGGTTTCGGGCAGCCCAAAGGCCGACTGTGTTCATAGGCGATGCCTTCAGCAGCGAGGCACTGGGCAAAGGCTTTTTTGGAGAAGCCCTTTTTACGCGAGAGTGGATACTCACGCACATCGAGTACCTTGTCGATACCGGCCTGCTTCAGGCGGGCGATAAACGCATCAATGGTGAGGCCCTCATAGCCTGCGGTATAGAGGTTCATGCGAATTCTCCTGGAGCCTCCCGGCGCGATCAAAACGTAAAAAAGCGCCGGGACTATACCATCGGCAACTATTGCTCAGGCCCCGAGGGTGACGGGCGGAGCGGGCAGATCCGCTTCTTCATCGGGATACACGCCAACTCCAGCCCCGACGGCGAATGGTAGATTGCCTGCTGCTCGCCCTCATACCCGCACGCCCGATAGAAACTCGCTGCATTCAACGTTGCATCCAGCACTACTTCGCCTAACGCCAGTTCCCGCGCCAGCGCCTCAAGATGATCCAGCAATGCCTTGCCGTACCCGCGCCCAGTGAACTGAGGCAGTACAAACAGTGCGCCCACTTCATTGTTGTCGAGGTCGAGCATGCCGGTGGCGACCGGTTTATCGTTTACCCAGCCAAGGTAAAACGGTTTGTCCATTAACCTGTTGTAACCATCGTCGGCACTGCCGCGGGTCCAGAGTGCCATTTGTTCTGCGGTGTAGGCGCCGATGCATTGGCTGCGGATGGCTTCGCGGCGGATGTCAAAAGCGGCGTTGGCGTCTTCGCGGGTGGCGCGTTTTATTTCCAGCATTGGGTCCTTCCTTTATGCGGGCGGGTTACCTCGCGGCCTGGTCGGCGCCTTGGGGCAGCGCGTGGGAGTTTATATTAACGCGATCCGGAGGCTGGATGCTGGGGCACGCCCACTCGCCACAAGAGCCCGTGTCACTCGGGGAGTTTGTATCTATCATGTGGCCCTTCACCCAATACCCAGGAACCCGCATGCCCGCCCTCACCTTCCGCAACGCCCTGCCCGCCGACGCCGCACGTTGCTATGAAATCGAAATCACTGCCTACGAAGGCGACGAAGCCGCGACCCTGGAGAAGATCGCCACCCGCATTGCACAGTACCCGCAAGGCTTTTTGATCCTTGAAGCCGATGACCACGTGGTGGGGTTTATCAACTGTGGCTGCGCCCATGACGTGGTGATGTCGGACGAGGCATTCAAGGAGTTGGTGGGGCATGCGCCCGGGGCGCCGAATGTGGTGATCATGTCCGTCGTGGTCGATCCGGCGCATCAAGGCAACGGCTATTCCACGGTATTGATGAACGAGTTTGTGCGGCGCATGAAGGCGCTGGGCAAGCAGACGATTCACCTGATGTGCAAGGAGCAGCATGTAGCGTTGTACGAGCGCATGGGCTACACCTACGTTCGACCTTCGCCCTCGGATCATGGCGGGATGGCGTGGCATGAAATGGTGATGGCGCTCTAAGACACAACTATATCGAGATATATACCGATAAAAATTTGCACCCGCGCAAAAGGCACGGCCACAGACAGAATCTTTATTCGCACCGTCGCTATTTAAAGAAAAACCGAGATTGCGCACCAACGCCAGGACGGAACCTACAGCCACAGCGCTTATTTTTCGAACGGCGTCCAAAGCGGTTTTAAGCGGTTACACACCTGAAAATAAGCTCTCTTGAACGGCCTGGCAGGGCTCGATAGTCTCTGGAACGACCCGTCAGACCTGAGTCCGAAGGGCCCTTTTTTTTACCGTCAGAGAGGTTCAGTCATGTCTTCAATCAATGGTTTCAGTACATTCTCTTCGATGTTCCAGGCATCGGGTACGGGCAGGATCGATAACGACACGCCTCGGCCCAACCCGCTGGACAAGCCCGACAAAAATGACGTTGAACACTTCACTCCGCGACCGCAAGGCAAGCCACTCGACACTTCGCGTTTCTACTCGCTCTCGCAAATACTGCTAGGCAATATGGCGAGCAGAATCGACAACGATAAGCCCATGCACAACTCGCTGGATAAAACGGCCGGGGATGACGCAGAGATGTTCGATCCCACTACCCAAAGCTGGCAGCCCACCCAGGCAGCCGGGAATGGCCAATACGCCCCTCTCGGCGATCCTTATCGCGAGGCAATAGATTTCGAGATCAAGTCCGATAACATAGGCGGATGGGTGCGAGCCTAAAAACCGCGAGAAGCCATGATGACTACCCCCCTCATTGAAATCAGCGATCTACCCCAGCCCGATGTCGAACGCCTGCTCGGCGCCGGCCTTGCTGCATTCAACAAGGACATCACGGGCTTCAACGACCGGCGGCCTCTGACGGCACTCGTCAGAGACCCACACACCGAGGAAATTCTGGGAGGCATTACCGGCAGAACGTCCTTTGGCATGGCCTTCCTCGACCTGTTCCACTTACCCGACGCGCTACGCAGCACAGGCCTGGGCAGCCAGCTACTGCGAGCCTTCGAAGACGAAGCCCGGCGCCGGGGTTGCCTGAATGCCGTGCTGTACACCATCAGCTTTCAGGCGCCAGGCTTTTACGAGAAAAATGGGTGGGTGCGGTTTGGGGAAATACCCTGCGCGCCGGAAGGCAGCAGCCGCGTATTTCTGACTAAGCAGCTGTAACTTTCACGAATAGAAAGTCCCCCGCCAGTGGCAAGAACATTCGCCCTTACCAGCTCCCCGACGCCCCGCCGCCGCCACTGGACCCACCGCCGCCCGACGAACTACGGCTGGAACTGGAGCTGGAGCTGCTGGAGCTTGAACCTGAACCACCACCCGAACCGCCCCCCGAGACACTTTGCACAAACAGCAGAAACGCTGCGAAAGAAGCCACCGGGATCGCGATGATCCAGCCCTGATAACCGTGCCCCAGCAGCACGCCCGCCGCCACGTAGATCGCCGCCGCCGCCAGCGCCCGCACGAAGAAGAAACGCGGACGGGTTTTCCACGATTCCCTGATGACAAAAAACAACCCCACGTAGAGCCCGAGGATCAACGTCCCGCCGAACGGCCACAGCAGCCAGTGGACAAAGCTGACCGCTACAAACCGGTCCGCCACCACGACCCCGACCACATAAACCAGCACGGCCATCACGCAGTAGAACGCCGTGCGCGCCAGCCACAACGCACCGAAGGTGGCGCCGCCGATCAATATCGTCAGCGGCAATACGAACAGGAACATCGGCCATTCGCGGCCACCGCTGAAAGTCGTCAGCAGTACGGTGACCGCCAGCGCAGCGATCAATGCTCGGCGCCAACCCAGTTGGCGGGAGGCGACCAGCACACCGCCAATCGCACCGAAGATAAACGCCAGCAGCACCGCCATCGCCTGGGGGTTGACGCCAGGCCCTGCCACGGCGGGCAGCTCGCCGCCGTCCACCAGCACGACCAGATCATTCACCCCCTGGCTGATACCCGCCGTGTAATCGCCCTGACGAAACGCAGGCGTGATGTGCTCCTCGATGATGCGGTGGGCCAACAGGTCGGTGACGGTGCCTTCCAGGCCATAGCCCACTTCGATGCGCACCTTGCGATCATCCTTGGCCACCAGCAACAGGATGCCGTCGTCGACGTCCTTGCGCCCCAGTTTCCAGGCGCGGAACAGTTGGTTGGCGTAATCCTCGATGCTTGCCGCGCCAATGGAGGGCACCAGCAACACGGCCACCTGGGCGCCCTTGCGCTGTTCGAGGGCGGCAAGCTGCTCTTTCAGACGAGTGGTGGTGCTGGCGTCGAGGGTGTTGGTGAGGTCGATGACCCGCTGATCAAGGGCGACGCCAATCGGCGAAGTGTCAGCCTGGGCGATGATTGACAGGCTGGCGAGCATCAGTACCAGCAGAACCGAGAGAGAGTGCCGCAACCACCGCATCATGTTTGTTACCTGAAGTTTCTTCCTGAAGGCGCCGACTTTACCTTATCAGCGCTATAACACGTGACCTCACAGCGGTGACTATTTAAACTGCCGCACACATAGCAATACGCCATAACTTTGAGACCCTCATGGACCTACGCCACCGCAACAACCTCACTGTGATGGGCTGCGGGACTTCGACCCTGGTGTTTTCCCATGGGTTCGGCTGCAACCAGGCCATGTGGAACTACCTCGCGCCGCAATTCAAAGAGCGCTTTCGTGTGGTGATGTATGACTTGGTAGGCGCCGGGCTCTCCGACCTGGACGCCTTCGACAAGACCAAATACAACACGCTGGAAGGCTACGCCCACGATCTCAATGAAATCATCGACGCCTACGCCGAAGGGCCGGTGATTCTGGTGGGGCATTCGGTCAGCGCCATGATCGGCACCCTCGCCGATCGCCTGGTGCCGGGACGGATCGCCGCCCATGTGATGATCGGCCCCTCACCGCGCTATATCGATACCGATGGCTACGTCGGCGGTTTCAAGCGCAGTGATATCGACGACCTGCTCGATACCCTCGACAGCAACTACCTCGGCTGGTCCAGCGCCATGGCCCCGGTGATCATGGGAACGCCAGAGCAACCTGCGCTGAGTGAGGAGCTGGCCGAGAGTTTCTGCCGCACCGAGCCGGACATCGCCAAGCAATTTGCGCGGGTGACTTTCACGTCCGACAACCGCCAGGACGTGACTGGCCTGACCACCCCGGTGTTGATCCTGCAATCGAGCGACGACCTGATCGCCCCGGTGGCCGTGGGCGAATACCTGCACAGCGTGTTGCCCAACAGCACCTATTGCCTGGTGGACAACGTCGGCCACTGCCCGCACATGAGCGCGCCGCAAGCCTGCGCCGCGGCCATGGACACGTTCCTCACGCCGTGGGCGGTGGCCCGTGCCCACTGAGCTGTTCGACAGCGCCGCCTGCGCCCTGGCCGTCACCACGCAAGACGGCACGATCCTGCAAGCCAACGCGCGCTTCAGTGATTGGCTGGGGTTCAGCAACGCCGAGCTGTGCGGCCAACGCTTCCAGGACCTGCTGACCATCGGCGGGCGGATCTTCCACCAGACCCACCTGGCGCCGATGCTGCGCATGCACGGCAGCGTCACCGAAGTGAAGCTGGACATGCTGCACCACGACGGCCACAAGGTGACCGTGCTGCTCAACGCCAACAAACGCGAACAGGCCGGCGCGGTAGTGCACGACCTGGCGCTGTTCGGCACCACCGACCGTGACAAGTACGAACGCGAGCTGCTCAACGCACGCAACCTGGCCGAAGCGCTGTTGCAGGAAAAGAGCGCCACCGAACTGGCGCTGCAACGGGCCCAGGCTGAATTGAGCGAGGCCTACGCGATTGCCCAGCGCCGTGCGCTATTTGCCGAGCAGATGGTCGCGATTGTCAGCCATGACCTGAAAAACCCGCTCACGGCGATCCGCATGGCGTCGGACTTTCTCCGCCGTGGCGAGCGCACCGCCAAGGAACGCCAGCTGCTCGGGCATATCGGCCAATCATCCGAACGTGCCCAGCGCATGATCGCCGACCTGTTGGACTTCACCCAGGCCCGGGTCGGCCAAGGCATCACCATCAAGGCGGCGCCACTGGACCTGCATGAGGTGATTCATCGCACGGTGGACGAGCTGCGTGTGGCGTTCCCCAAGGCGACGTTGGAACATATCGCCAAAGGCACTGGCGACGCCTGCCTGGACGCCGACCGCGTGCAGCAGATCATCGGCAACCTGGTGGCCAACAGCGTGGCCTATGGCGACCTGCAACGACCGATCACCATCACCTCGCAATTGGATAACGGCGCATGCGAAGTGGCCGTGCATAACCACGGCGCGGTCATTCCCGAGGCCTTGCTGGCGGTGTTGTTCGAGCCTATGACCCGTGGCACCGACCAGGGCAGCGAAGTGCGCAGCGTGGGTCTGGGCCTGTATATCGTGCGCGAGTTGGCCAAGGTACATGGCGGCGATGTGGCGGTGAGTTCCTGCGCCACGGGCGGTACCACGTTTACGGTGAAGTTTCAGAACCGGTAGCCCTTCAAGACAGATAGACACTGCCCTGCATCACCGGCTCCACGCTGCCGGTCAACACCAGGCCGCCCTCGCCCGTCCAGTACACGGTGACCGTGCCGCCATCGCACTGCACCTGCACCGTGGCATCCAGCAAGCCACGCCGGATGCCATTGACCACCGCCCCGCAACAGCACGAACCAGACCCCAGCGGCACGCCACCGCCACGCTCCCAGATGCGCAGGCGGATATGCCCACGGTCGAGCACCTGCACAAAATGCACATTGGTCCCGGCCGGGAACAGCGGATGAATTTCCAGCGCAGGGCCCACTGCGGCCACTTCAACGGCGTTGATGTCGTCGATAAAAAACGTGCAATGGGGATTGCCCATGCTGCACGCCGCCGGGCTCCCCTCGATCGGCAAGGTGCAGGTGTCCATGGCCTCGGCCAGCGGTACAGAGGCCCAGTCCAGCGACGGCTCGCCCAAGTTCACCGACACCCGCCGCCCCGCCTCGCGCACGCAGGTCAGCAGCCCACGGTCCGTGCGCAGCACCACCGAATCGCTGCCGGTTTCATGCATCAAACGGTCGGCCACGCCGCGGGTGGCGCTGCCGCAGGTTTGCAGCGGCGTGCCGTTGGGGTTCCAGAACTTGATACGCGCCACGGCGTCTTCGCAATCCAGCACCACGGCCAGTTGATTGAAGCCAATGCCGGTGTGGCGATTGCCCAGGCGCCGGGCGACCTGCGCGGTAATCGGGTCATCCAGGCCACGGCGGTCGACGATGATGAAGTCGTCGCCATGGGCGTGCATTTTTACGAACTGCAAGGGCATGGAGTGTCCTGGGGTCGACCTGTGGGGGAACTGGAGGATACCCTGAACCCGCCCTACTGACCTATCGAAGGACCGAACCATGCTTATCGTCTTCAGCGGCTTGCCCGGCACCGGCAAAACCACGATTGCCCGTGAACTGGCAGGCCGGATCGCTGCGGTTTACCTGCGCATCGATGTGATCGAGCAAACCCTTCGCGATGCGGGCGTGGCGCCGGGCGCCAGCGGCTACGGCGTGGCGAATGCCCTGGCGCTGAGTAACTTGCAGTTGGGCCATAGGGTCGTTGCCGACTGCGTGAACCCGGTGCAGGAAAGCCGCGTAGCGTGGCAAGAAACCGCCGCAACGGCAGGCGTGGCTTTGGCCAATATCCAGGTAGTTTGCTCTGATGCGCGGGAACACCAACGCCGGGTCGAAACCCGTGAGGGGGATATTTCAGGACTGACTCCACCCTCTTGGCCGTCGGTGCTGAAACACGACTATGAAGCGTGGAGCAGTAAGCCATTCAGTATCGATACGTCATTAATGTCTGCAACTGCTGCGGTGCTGGCGATCACCGACTTTCTCTCGTCAACCTACTCTTTTCCAGTGGCCCGTGACTCAGTTTGCTTATCCCTCGACTAAATAATGGCGGATAGCCATCAATCAAAAAGTATTTGCCGTATCGTTAATCGACGTCGAGGCAATTCACTTAGATAACGTCCCATACCGAGAACGCCCGTGACAGAGAATGAAATCAAGCTGCTGAGTTATCTGATATCGCATTTCAGAGCAGGAAAAATCAACGCAAACGATCCGCGAACGCACCTTCCCTACTCGCAGGTTCACGCTGAACTGGGTCTACCGCATGACGGACGCACGCTCGGGGACAGCTTGAACGTTCATGCTATGGGGGGATTGGCAAAATGGCTATTTGACAACCGGCTACCGGCGATAACGGGGGTCATCATTAACAAACTCGACTCCCCCGAGCCGGAACGCCGAGGAATGCCATCGCCGCCCTACTTCACGTTTCACGACCGCGAGGACCTCGATTACATCTGGCAACGAGACCAGATCAGGCGCGCATGTGAAATAAACTGGGGGGCCGAACTTGAACGGTGCGGCATAACCCTCGCAGATATCTTCCCACTGCCTGAAGAAATTCCGGATACGGTGATCGAAGGCGCAAGAAAGAGCATCACGGTCAATGCTTATGAGCGCAGCTCAGCAGCGCGTGATGCTTGTATCAAGGCGCACGGCGTAAAGTGCTCGGTGTGCAACTTTGACTTTGAACGCGTTTATGGGGGGCGTGGCAAAAGCTTCATCCACGTGCACCACCTCATACCCCTGAGTGAAATCGGCGGCGAATACGAACTGAACCCCGTAACCGATTTACGCCCGGTATGTCCCAACTGTCACGCCATGCTGCATCGAGGCGGAAATATCAGCATCGACGAATTGAAAAGCGAAATAGACTTTGTAAATGCCTTGCGTCGCTAACCAGCAAAACCCGCACGACAGGTAAATCCACCATGCTCAAAAATATCCCAATGGAGCCGTATGAACATAATTGAAAATGGCCATACCAATACGCTCTGCGAGTGATCGGTACTCCCCGCCAGTGATGCTCACAGCACACTCCCCATCGCCTTCATCAACACCAGGTCCCGTGCATAAATGTCCGGCGCGTACACCAGCCCACCCTGGCGGTCGACCTCGACCGTCCAGTAGCCGAGCAGCACCGGCACCGGCGTGGCCAGCCTGAATTCATGGGTCACGCCGGTGGCCAGCAGTTCATCGGTACGCGCGCGCTCGGCCGGGCTCACCAGCAGGTCGCGCAGCAGCAACGGTTGCTCTACCCGCACGCAACCCGAGCTGAACGCACGCGGGCCTTTGGTGAACAGCGGCTGGCTCGGGGTGTCGTGCAGGTACACCGAATACGGGTTGGGGAAGCGCATTACGATCTTGCCCAGCGGGTTGCGCGGCCCGGCTTCCTGGCGCAGCAGGATATTGCCGGGGCGCGCCCAATCGATCTGCTCGGGCGCCAGCGGATGGCCTTCGGCGTCGAGCACTTGCAGGTTTTGCTGGCGCAGGTATTCGGGGTTGAGGCGGATGGCCGGGAGTTTGTCCTCGCGCATGATGGTCGGCGGGATGGTCCAGGTGGGGTTGAGCGTCAGCCGGGTGATGCGTGACTTGAGCAGCGGCGTCTGGCGCTCGGCGCGGCCTACTTGCAGGCGGGTTTGCCACACGGGAATGCCGCTCTGGTACACGCTCAATTGCGCGGCGGCGACGTTGACCAGCACGCCCTCGGGCTCCAGGTCCTGGGCCAGCCAGCGGAAGCGTTCGAGGTTGATGCGCAGTTGCTCGCGGCGCATGGCCGGGCTGATATTGAGTTCCGCCACGGTGCCAGCGCCGATCACACCGTCCGATTGCAGGGAGTGGCTGACCTGGAAGGCTTTGACCGCCGCGACCAGTTCGGGGCGGTATTGCTTGCTGGCACCCGTGGGTTCGATCGGCAGGTAGCCTCCGCTGTGCAGCCGACGCGCGAGTTCCGGAACACGTGGATCGTCCATGCCAGGACGCAACAGCGGGCCGCTGCCAACCGCATCCCATTGGGGCAACGGCTGCTGGCGCACGGTGGAATAGGCGTTGCGCAGGCTGCGGTACAAATCCGCGCTGGGACGGGCCTGGTCGAACGCTTGCGCCATGTCGTGCAAGCCGGTGGCGGCAAAGGCCAACACCTCGGTGTCGGGGTCGCGGGCAGGTGGCTGGGAATGCCACAGCGGTTCGAAACGCGATTGCTGCAAGCGGCCGAAGTGCAGATCCTGCAGGGCTTGCAGGTAGTGCTGGCTGCTGTCGATATCGCTGCACAGCACGTTCTGCGTGGCGTGTGGCGCGGGCAGACTATAGTGAGTGGGGTCCAGGCCATCGTCGGCGAGCATCAGCAGCTGGGTCTGGAGCGCCTGGCGGCGCGTCTCGTCCGACCATAACGGGGCATCGCCTTGTTGCTGATAAAAGGCTTGCAGGCGCGCCAGGGCGGGCGCGTCGATCTGCGTCGCCAGGCCGGGGCAGACGCTGGGCAGTTGCGCCAGGGCTTGTTGCACCGGGGCCAGGTCCACCGGCGCGGGAGTCGTGACCGGCAACGGCTCCACCGGCAGCGCGTCGGCCGTGGCGACCAATGGTGCAACGAGCAAGCAAATGCTCAAGTAACATGCGTGTTTTTTGAACAATGACTTGGCTCCAATCCACAGTGGGGGAGATGTACTGTAGATGCTGACTTTTATGTACCGCCTGGGGATCGCCGTCAGTCTGGCTGTATTGAGCAATGCTGCGCTCGCCGCCAACGGCAACCCTCCTACCTTGTATAGCAGCCTGGCGCGCTCGGCTCCAGAACTCAACCCCACTGTACTGAAAAGCGCCTTGAGCGCGATGCAATGCGCGGTCAGCAATGGCGAGGAACGCTCCGAGCGCCTGGCCGTGATTGACTATTCCCAACCGTCGACCGCCCGTCGCTTGTGGATTTTCGACCTGCGCAAGAAAACCCTGGTGCTGCGCGACCTGGTGGCCCACGGCGCCAAGTCCGGGGAAAACTTCGCCACCCAGTTTTCCAATACCGAAGGCAGCCATCAATCCAGCCTGGGCCTGTTCCGCACCCAGGAAAGTTACCTGGGCACCCACGGTTATTCACTGCGCATGGACGGCCTGGAGCCGGGGTTCAATGACCAGGCCCGTGATCGCGCCATCGTGATTCACGCCGCCGACTATGTGAGCCCGCTGTGGAGCAAACGCGAAGGCCGTATCGGCCGCAGCCAGGGTTGCCCGGCCGTACGCCCGCAGGTGGCGCGCCAAGTGGTGGACAAGCTCAAGGATGGGCAGTTCATGTTTTCGTGGTACCCGGACCAGCGCTGGTTGAAGTCCTCGACGTACCTCAATTGCAAACCCCAACAGGTGGCGAGTAGTCGTACAATCCGTGGCGGTTAGCCTGTCCCCACAGATAAAAGAGAGCTTCGCATGCTTCTACATCAATCGACCTGGATCGAGATCGGGCAGTTTCTGGAGCGCAGTCGTACGGTGGTGATCCCCATCGGCTCCAACGAGCAACACGGCCCGACCGGCCTGTTGGGCACCGACTGGATGTGCCCGGAAATCATCGCCGTCGAGGCACAAAAGAACGCCGACATCCTGATCGGCCCGACCTTCAATATCGGCATGGCCCAGCATCACCTGGGTTTTCCCGGCACCATTTCGCTGCGCCCTTCCACCTTTATCGCCGCGATTGGCGACTGGGTGCGCTCGCTGGCCGGGCATGGTTTCGACAAGATCCTGTTCCTCAATGGCCATGGCGGCAATATCGCGACCATTGAAGCGGCGTTTTCCGAGTTGTACGCCGAAGCCAGTTTCGCCCGCCGCCCAGCCGGCTTCGCCTTGAAGCTGGTGAACTGGTGGGACCTGGAAGGCGTCAGCGACCTGGCCCACCGCCAATTCCCCGTAGGCCACGGCAGCCATGCCACGCCGTCGGAGATTGCGGTGACGCAATGGGCGTACCCGGGCTCGATCAAGTCAGCAGACTATGCGCCACAGATCGCCAACACCGGCCCGATCCGTGAAGCCCTGGACTTTCGTGCGCGCTTCCCGGATGGACGCATGGGCTCAGACCCGGCGCTGGCGACGGTGGAGAAAGGCGGTGAGTTGGTGGCGTTGGCGGCTCAAGGGTTGGTCAAGACCGTCAACAGCTTCAGCAACGAAGCCAAAGCCTAGGCCGAGTACACATCAACCGGTAGGAAGGGCTGCTTCGCAGCCCAGCGCAAGCCTGCTCACTACAGGTTGCCTGAAGTTATTGGCATTCCTTGGCAGCCAATTCCAGCCGCGACGGCGTTAGTGCCGACGCCAGCGGCTTGCGCTCATACAAGAACACCTTGCCGCCCTCTCCTGCCTTGTAGGCTTCAAGCACATCGTCGGCGGCGATCTTGCTGGTCAACACGGCGCGGGCGTGGCGCGAGTTCTGGGTCACGGTCGAGGTGATCCCGTGTTTTTCCAGCTTGGGCAGGACGCATTGCAGATAGGCTTCGGGGCCTTTGCTGGTTTGCAGGGTCAAGGTCGGCGTGTTGGGGGCGGATACACAGCCGGCCAGCAACAAGGCTGCGACCGGTAAGAGAAAAGAGCGCATTAAGAATCCTGACGGTAAAAAGTAAAAGTTCACGTTAACTGGCGCGCACCAGCGCCTTGAGCGACGCATCAAACTGCTTCAAGGCATCGAGCTGTACATCGCGCTGCTGTTCGATCTGCGCGGCAATTTCCGGCGCGGCCTTGTTGCGGACCCACACCGACGGCACCTGCCTGTGCACCGCGCCTTCAGCCTTGGCGATGTATTGCAGGTCGGCGTCATAGAACCGCGCAATAAAACGCGCCTCGACCTGATCGTTACGCTGGGTCAGCAGTTGGTTATGGGTGTCGAGCATCACCACCACATCGGGGTGAGCCTGCACCAGGGCATCCAGGTTGTCGTAGACGGTGACCGACAAAAAAGTGCCTTGCAGCGAACTCATCAACCAGTCAATGGCCAGTTCCGGGTCGGAACTATTGACGAACGCCTGGCGGATACGCCCGTCGAGGGCATCCTTGGCGCCATTCAAGGCCATGTCGTGGTAGCGTTCGAGGTAGCTGAGGTTGTCGCGGGTGTTGTCGCTCAACAACACACCCGCTGACTGCGCGTGCTGCAGGGAGTTTACGCTACCGACGATGGGTAGCAAATGGCCTGTACGCAGTTCACCGGCAATGGCCGCGTTGTTCGCTGCCACCGTGGCCAGCATCAGAATCATTAAACCCAGCTGAATCATCGTCCTCATCGCGCATTTCCTTGAACAGCGTCTCGATGAAGGGATTTTGCGCTTTCCCGGTAAAAACAGAACTTGCGATGCGTGATGGTGACTATTATCTGAAGCGATAGTGTCACGATAAAACCGATAAGGAGCCGCCATGAAGCCCCACCAGAAAACCTTCGACCGTATCCGTGAAGCCGTCCTGCCGGAGTTTCGCGAGCGGATTGCCGATTACCTGGTCGACTATGAAACCGTGCTGCAGGACATCAACGCCGACGCCGACCAAGCCTGCGCCAGCGCCCAACAATTGCGCGGCTACCTGCGCGGCTTGAACACCACGCGGGTGCTGGGCATGGCGGATTGGGAAGACCTGGACCGGCGCGTGCAACAAATGACGGCCAACGCTACAGCACAGGACGTGACTGATTGACCCATCCCTGCACCGACGGCCGTTGCCACTGGCGCTGGGCATAAGCCACCAGCTCGGCCGGCACGCTGTCACCGTTGAGGATCAGGCGGTTGAGCATGATCGCCAGGTCCACATCGGCAATCGACCAATCACCGAACAGGTGCGTCGGATTACCCGCCAACAACGCCTGCGCCCCAGTGATCAACCGGCTGGCGGCCGCTTTGGCCACGGGTGATAACGGTGGCATCTGCTGTCCGTAGAACACCACCAGCGTGGAGCGCTCCTGACGGATCGGCAGCAAATCACTGCGCAACCACGCCTGCACCTGACGCGCCCTCGCCCGGAGCTTGAAATCTGCCGGGTACACCGCTGTGTCAGGGTAGGCGTCTTCCAGGTACTCGGTGATCGCCGAAGATTCGGACAGCGCAAAGTCTCCTTCTACCAAGGTCGGTACACGCTGGGTCACAGATAAGCGGGCAAAATCGGCGGTCTGGTTTTGCGCCGCATCCAGATCCAGGGTAACCAGATCGAAGGGCAGGCCTTTTTCCCGCAGGGTAACGAACACCGACATCGCGTACGGGCTGGTGAACAGCGAATCAACGTAAAGGCGCAACGGGCTCTGGCTCATGGGCAATCTCCTTGAATGAGCCTTCACGCTACGAGATGTGCGCGGATAAAGACAATGCAGGGTTTTTATGGGGGCATTCCTGGGAGGAATACCGGGTTAGCCGGCAAACCCGCCCTTGTCCAGAAAAACGCGCTCTTCATCGGTGGTGACCCTGGCCAGCACCGCATTACGATGCGGGAAACGCCCGAAGCGCTGAATGATCTCGGCGTGCTCCTTGGCCCAGCGGTAGGTGTTGGCATCCAACTGCTGGTTGAGGGTCAGGGAGCGTTGCTGGTCCTTTGGGTCTTCCGAGTGCTCGAACGGCAAATAACAGAACGCACGCAATGCCGGCTCAACCTGCTGGTCGAGCCCGGCGTCCACCATGCGCTGGGCGTACAGGCGCGCGAGCGGGTCGGTGGCGAACATGTGCGCGCTGCCGCGAAAGGCATTGCGCGGGTATTGGTCCAGGAGGATCATCAGGGCCAATGCGCCTTCGGCTGAGTCCAACCAGTGTTCCAGCTCGCGCCGGGCGGCTTGCAGGTGGGTGGTGAAGAAGGTGTCGCGAAACAGTGCGTCGAAGGCGTCGTCCTTGGCGAACCAGCGTTTGGGGCCGGCGTGTTGCCAGAAGTCGATGACGGATTGTGGGGTGATCATGGCGAGGGGCTCCGATAGCGCTTTCAATGACGGTATCAGAACCGTCAGCCCGATCAGAGAGCAATTGAGGGCAACGGGCACGTTAATGTTATAGGATAACGTCCAATTTCCACCCTGCCCTGCGATCCCGCCCATGACTGATGCTGCTCCCCTACGTCAACGCCTGCTCTCCATCGACGCCCTGCGCGGCCTGGTGATCCTGTTCATGCTGCTCGACCACGTGCGGGAAACCTTCCTGCTGCACCGCCAGGTCGGCGACCCGATGAGCATCGACAGCACTGAACCCGCGCTGTTTATCAGCCGCACCCTCGCCCACCTGTGTGCTCCGGTGTTTGTGTTGCTCACCGGGCTGTCCGCGTTTTTGTACGGCCAGAAATACCAGGGCCGCCGCGATGTGTCGGCGTTCCTGTTCAAGCGCGGGTTGTTCCTGGTGGTGCTGGAGTTCACCCTGGTCAACTTCGCCTGGACCTTTCAACTGCCGCCCAGCGTGATCTACATGCAAGTGATCTGGGCGATCGGCCTCAGCATGATCGCCCTCGCCGCCTTGGTGTGGTTGCCGCGACCGCTGCTGATCGCGCTCGCGCTGGTGATCATCGGCGGGCACAACCTGCTCGATGGCGTGCACTTCACTCCAGGTTCGGCGCTGCAAAACGTGTGGGCCATCCTGCATGAACGCAGCTGGATCGAGGTCTCCGCAGACCTGCGCCTGCGCACCACGTATCCGGTACTGCCGTGGATCGGCGTGATTGCCCTGGGCTACGGCATCGGTCCGTGGTTTGCCAATGCCACCTTGCCTGCGGTGCGCCAGCGCTATCTGTTGCTGGCCGGTATGGGATCGTTGGTAGGG
The DNA here is from genome assembly GCF_056688935.1 of Pseudomonas arvensis. NCBI lineage: Bacteria > Pseudomonadati > Pseudomonadota > Gammaproteobacteria > Pseudomonadales > Pseudomonadaceae > Pseudomonas > Pseudomonas arvensis. The sequence continues at coordinate 3,494,335 of NZ_CP162038.1, forward strand.
TTTGTAGCGCTGCGTGCAATCAACGGCTATGGCGAGAAGCCTTGGCAGGCCTATGAGAGTGGCGTACAGACGTTGATGAGCTTTTTCAACGTAACCAAGTACCCACCTTCGTTGTTGTTCCTGGCGTTGACGCTGGGGATTGGGCTGTTGCTGCTGTTGGCGTTTGAACGCGCGGGGCGCAAGCGTTGGATCGGGGTATTGGCCGTGTTTGGTGCCGCGCCGATGTTTTTTTACCTGTTGCACCTGTACGTGTTGAAAGTGCTGTATGTGGCGTGTGTGGCGCTGTTCGGGCTTAACCAGGGCAACTACTTCGGGTTCGACAGCATCGGCGCAGTCTGGATGGCGGCGCTGTTGCTACCGCTGGCGCTGTACCTGCCAGTGCGCTGGTTTGCCGCGCTGAAGGCGCGTCGACGGGATCTGGCGTGGCTCAAATACCTCTGAGCTGACTTAGATTCAATTGTGGGAGGGTGCAAGCCCCCCACACTTTTTGACCGTGCTATGCCAATTCAGCTCGAAGCTGGCGAGCCGCAGTCACCATATGAATCAACGCCGCCTCAGTCTCCGGCCAGCCCCGCGTCTTCAACCCGCAATCCGGGTTCACCCACAGCCGCTCGGCCGGAATCCGCTTGGCCGCCTTGCGCAGCAGGTTGGCCATTTCCGACGCCTCCGGCACCCGTGGCGAGTGGATATCGTAGACGCCCGGACCGATGTCATTCGGGTACGCGAAGGCTTCAAACGCGTCCAGCAACTCCATGTCCGAGCGTGACGTTTCGATGGTGATCACATCGGCATCCATCGCCGCGATGGACTCGATTACGTCATTGAATTCGCTGTAGCACATGTGCGTATGGATCTGGGTGTCGTCCCGTACGCCGGAGGCGCACAGGCGGAACACTTCGGTGGCCCAGTCCAGGTAGGGCTGCCACTGCGCCTGGCGCAATGGCAGGCCTTCGCGGAAGGCGGCTTCGTCGATCTGCACGATCTTGATGCCGGCCGCTTCCAGGTCCAGCACTTCATCACGAATGGCCAGGGCCAATTGGCGGGCCTGTACTTCGCGGCTCACGTCTTCGCGGGGGAACGACCACATCAGCATCGTCACCGGGCCGGTCAGCATGCCTTTCATGACCTTGTGGGTCAGGCCTTGGGCATAGCGGATCCACTCCACCGTCATGGCCTTCGGGCGGCTCAGGTCGCCGAAGATCACCGCCGGTTTCACGCAGCGCGAACCATAGCTCTGCACCCAGCCAAAGCGCGTGAACACGTAGCCGTCCAATTGCTCGGCGAAGTATTCGACCATGTCGTTACGCTCGGCTTCGCCATGCACCAGCACATCCAGGCCGAGGTTTTCCTGCACTTCGACGGCGTGCTTGATCTCGCTGTGCATTGCTTCGACGTATTCGGCTTCGCTCAACTTGCCGGCCTTGTACGACTGGCGCGCCAGGCGGATCGAGGCGGTTTGCGGGAACGAACCGATGGTGGTGGTCGGGAACAGCGGCAGGTTGAGGCCTGCACGCTGCTGCGCGATACGCTGGGCAAACAGCGAGCGGCGCTGACTGTCCTTGGCGGTAATGGCGGCAACGCGTGCCTGGACCGCCGGTTTGTGGATACGCGGCGAAGCAGCACGGGCGGCCTGCACGGCGCGGCTGTGCGTCAGGGCCGCGAGCACATTGGGCGCTTCAGGCTGGTTGACTGCCTGGGCCAGCACCGCCACCTCGGCGCACTTCTGCACGGCAAAGGCCAGCCAGCTTTTCAACTCGGCATCAAGCTGGTCTTCACGGCCCAGGTCCACCGGGCTGTGCAGCAATGAGCAGGACGGCGCCACCCACAGGCGATCACCGAGTTTTTCATGGGCATGCTGCAAGGTCGCCAGGGCGTTTTCCAGGTCGCAGCGCCAGACGTTGCGGCCGTTGACCACTCCCAGGGACAGCACCTTATACGCCGGCAGGCGATCGAGGATGGTCGGGTACTGTTCCGGTGCGCGTACCAGGTCGATGTGCAGGCCGTCGACCGGCAGGTTGGCGGCCAGGCCCAGGTTTTCCTCCAAACCGCCAAAGTAAGTGGCGACCAGTTTTTTCAGCGGGTCACGCTGGATCAGGTTGTAGGCGCGTTCAAACGCGTTCTTCCATTCCTGCGGCAGGTCGAGCACCAGGATCGGCTCGTCGATCTGCACCCATTCCACGCCCAGTTCCGCCAGGCGCTGGAAGATCTGGCCATACAACGGCAGCAGGCGGTCCAGCAGGTCGAGTTTGTCGAAGTCACCGCCCTTGGCCTTGCCCAGCCACAGGTAGGTGAGTGGACCGATCACGACAGGCTTGACGTTGTGGCCCAGCTCGCGGGCTTCCTGGACTTCTTCGAACAGTTGGTCCCAGCCCAGGTGGAACTGCTGGTCGGCGCTGAATTCCGGCACCAGGTAGTGGTAGTTCGTATCGAACCACTTGGTCATTTCCTGGGCGTGAGCACCGCCGCAGCAACTGTCGCTGACACCACGCGCCATGCCGAACAGGGTGTGCAGCGTGGCCTTGCCATCCGCCGGGCGAAAGCGCTCGGGAATCACGCCGAACATCAGCGAATGGGTCAGCACCTGGTCGTACCAGGCGAAATCCCCAGCGGGCAGCAAATCGATGCCGGCCTGTTTTTGCAAATCCCAGTGGGTCTTGCGCAAGTCACGGCCAACGGCGCGCAGGCCGGCTTCGTCGAGCTCACCCTTCCAGAACGCTTCCTGCGCTTTTTTCAGTTCACGATCGCGTCCAATGCGCGGAAATCCAAGGGAATGAGCGACTGCCATGACTTACAACTCCAATGTCGTTATGTATGGCAGTCATTGTCGGGATTAGATCATAGTGAGACAAACTCATTATATTTTAGACCATCACAAGTTTTACTCATGTTAAGACCTACCTTTAGCAGACACGGCACCCATTCATTGCGGGTACTATGCTCGCGAACAACACATCCAAATGAGCACCCATGATCAAAGCCAGCCTGCGCACTCACTTGACCCTATGGTTTGCTGCTTTGTCCTTGCTCACGTTACTGAGCGTGGGTTTTTATGTGGGGCACATCGCCACGGGGCAAATGAAGCAGGCCAGCGGCAATGCCTTGTTGAGCACGGCACGATCCACGGCTGCGCTGCTGGCTGTGCAACTGCACGAGCGCCAGCTGGAGGTTTCCCTGCTCAGCAAAGCGCCGCTGTTTCGCAAAGGTGACTTGAACGAGCCGGACATCCTCACGCTGATGGAACTGCGCACCCAGTCTCGCGCCGAATACGCTTGGATGGGCGTCGCCGATGTCGATGGCCGTGTGCGCCAGGCGGTGAATGGCCTGCTGGTGAATCAATCCGTCAGCCAGCGCCCTTGGTTCCAGGCGGGCCTGCACGGCGAGTACACCGGCGATCCCCATGAAGCGGTGCTGCTGGCCAAGTTGCTGCCGGGCGCGGCGAATGGCGAGCCGTTGCGGTTTATCGATTTCGCCGCGCCGATCCGTAACGCCAAAGGCGAGACCATCGGCGTACTCGGAGCCCATGCGCACTGGCGTTGGGTCACGCAAATCGTCGATTCGGCGGTGATGCAGAAGGACGCGATCCCTGACATCGAGGCACTGATTGTCGACTTCGATGGCAAGGTGCTTTATCCCGAAGTGTTGGCCGGTGAGCAGATGCCCAAAGACAGGCTGGTCACGTCTTCCGGCTGGAGCACAGCCAACGGTTTTGTGACCGCTTCGGTCGCCGTGCCAAGCCCCGCCAACGCGAAAATGAACTGGTACATCATGGTGCGCCAGCCCTTGGAGGTGGCCCTGCAACCGGCACGCACGCTGCTCTACAAACTCCTGATACTCGGCGTACTCGCCGCCGTGGCGTTTGTGGTCGCGGCGTATTGCCTGGCCTCCTCCCTCAGCCGGCCTATCGAACGGCTGGCCAAGTCCGCCAAGCAAGTCCAGGAGCATCAGCCCGGCGCGGTGTTTCCCCAGGCGCACTCAGTGCTGGAAATCGCCCAGCTGGGCCGCTCGCTGACCGGCATGACCCAATCCCTGCTGGCCAAGGAGCGCCAGTTGCAGGACGCCAACGCCTCCCTGGAAGCCACCGTCGCCCAACGCACCGCCGACCTCACCCAGGCCAATACCGAGCTGCTCAACCTTGCGACCCACGACGCACTGACCGGCGTCTACAACCGTCGCCGCTTCGACGAAAAACTCGCGGAAAACAGCCTGCTGTTCCAACGCACCGGCCGCACTTTTGCCCTGCTGCTGATCGACGCCGACTACTTCAAACGCATCAATGACACCCACGGCCACGCTGTCGGCGATGACGTGCTGCGCCAACTTGCCCAACTGATCCAAAGCACCACCCGCGTCACCGACTTTGTCGCCCGCTACGGCGGCGAAGAGTTTGCCGTGCTGCTACCAGAGGTCGAAGCACCGGACAGCCCGGATGTGGTGGCCGAGAAGATCCGTGCCGCGATTGCCGGCGCGCAGTTTGAACAGGTGGGGCCTGTCACGGTGAGTATCGGCGTGGGCATTGCCGCACCGTCGGACCGCGACACACGGGCGCTGCTGAATCGGGCGGATCAGCAGTTGTATGAGGCCAAGGCTGGCGGGCGTAATCGGGTGGCGTGAGGCCCGGGAGCTAGCTTTGTGGAGAGCGGGCCTGTTGTGGTGAAAGGCTGATCACAAGGCAGGGTTGTCATCTTGGCAGGGCAGAATAATCGCGGCGCAGCTAAATCCGCTCACTAACCTTTCGATCCTGACCAAGTGCGGGCACAATGCGTGTCCTTTTTTGGCAGGCACCGCCGCAGGCTCTCAAAAATGATCAAAACGCCGTACTACCTCATCGATAAACAGAAGCTTCTGGTCAACATGCAGAAGATTGCTTACGTGCGCGAGCAGTCCGGCGCCAAGGCCCTGCTGGCGCTCAAGTGCTTTGCCACCTGGTCGGTGTTCGACCTGATGCAGGAATACATGGACGGCACCACCTCGTCGTCGCTGTATGAGTTGAAGCTCGGTCGCCAGAAGTTCGAAGGCGAGGCGCACGCCTACAGCGTGGCCTGGGCCGACGATGAAATCGAAGAGATGCTGGATAACTGCGACAAGATCATCTTCAACTCGATCAGCCAGTTGCAGCGCTTTGCCGAGCGTTCCGAGGGCAAGACCCGTGGCCTGCGTGTCAACCCGCAGGTAAGCAGCTCCGACTACCTGCTGGCCGACCCGGCACGCCCATTCAGCCGCCTGGGTGAATGGGACCCGGTGGAAATCGAAGGCGTGATCGAGCAGATCTCCGGCTTCATGTTCCACAACAACTGCGAGAACGGCGATTTCAGCCTGTTCGACAAGATGCTCGGCACCATCGAAGAACGCTTCGGCGCGCTGCTGCACAAGGTCAACTGGGTCAGCCTCGGCGGCGGCATCCATTTCACCGGTGAAGGCTATGCCATCGACGCCTTCTGCCAGCGTCTCAAGGCGTTCTCGCAGAAGTACGACGTGCAGGTCTACCTGGAACCCGGCGAAGCGGCGATCACCAACAGCGCCTCCCTGGAAGTCACCGTGCTCGACACCCTGTACAACGGCAAAAACCTCGCCGTCGTCGACAGCTCCATCGAAGCTCACCTGCTGGACCTGCTGATCTACCGCCTCAACGCCAAGCTGGCGCCAAGCGACGGTGAACATACCTACATGGTGTGCGGCAAATCCTGCCTGGCCGGGGACATCTTCGGCGAGTATCAATTTGATCGTCCGCTGGCCATCGGCGATCGGCTGTCGTTCATCGACACTGCTGGCTACACCATGGTCAAGAAAAATTGGTTCAACGGCCTGAAAATGCCGTCCATCGTAGTGAAACAACTCGACGGTACAGTCGAAGTGGTTCGTGAATTTGGTTACGACGACTACCTGTCCAGCCTTTCGTAAGCTGGCGGATATAGGAGAAAGAAAGCAATTGAAAAAGAACGTTCTTATCATTGGTGCAGGAGGTGTCGCCAAGGTGGTGGCCCACAAGTGCGCGCAGCACAACGACGAACTCGGTCGTATTGCTATCGCGTCGCGCAACATCTCCAAATGCCAGGCCATCATCGATAGCGTCAAGGCCAAGGGTAGCCTCAAGGTTCCCGCCGATATCCAAGCCTTCGCGCTGAACGCCATGGACGTGGAAGCGACCAAGGCCCTGATCCGCGAGACTGAATCGCAGATCGTCATCAACGTCGGTTCGTCGTTCCTGAACATGTCGGTCCTGCGTGCCTGCATCGACACGGGCGTTGCGTACCTCGACACCGCTATCCACGAAGAGCCGGGCAAGGTCTGCGAGACCCCGCCGTGGTACGGCAACTACGAGTGGAACCACCTGCAAGAGTGCAAAGACAAGAACATCACCGCCATTCTTGGCGTGGGCTTCGACCCAGGCGTCGTCAACGCGTATGCCGCGCTGGCGCAGCAACAGCATTTCGACCGCATTGATTCGATCGACATTCTCGACGTCAATGCCGGCAGCCATGGCAAATACTTTGCCACCAACTTCGACCCGGAAATCAACTTCCGCGAGTTCACCGGACAGGTGTGGAGCTGGCAGAACAGCCAGTGGACCAGCAACACCATGTTCGAAGTCAAACGCACCGACGACCTGCCGGTCGTGGGTTCGCAGAACCTCTACCTCACCGGCCACGATGAAGTGCACTCGCTGTCGAAAAACCTCGACGTGCCCAACGTGCGGTTCTGGATGAGCTTTGGCGAACACTACATCAACGTGTTCACCGTACTGAAAAACCTCGGCCTGCTCTCCGAGAAGCCGGTCAAGACTGCCGAAGGCCTGGAAGTGGTGCCGTTGAAAGTGGTCAAGGCCGTACTGCCCGACCCGTCTTCGCTCGCCCCTGGCTACACCGGCAAGACCTGCATCGGCGACCTGGTCAAAGGCACCAAGGACGGCCAGCCGCGTGAGCTGTTCATCTACAACGTGGCCTGCCACGAAGAATCCTTTGCCGAAACCGACAGCCAGGGCATCTCGTACACCGCAGGCGTCCCACCGGTAGCCGCCGCGCTGCTGGTCGCCCGTGGCGAGTGGGATGTGAAACACATGGCCAACGTCGAGGAACTGCCGGCTGAGCCGTTCCTCAAGGCGCTGGACGTGATGGGCTTGCCGACTCGGATCAAGGACGAGAAAGGTGATCGGGCCTGGGATGCGATTGCCTGATAGGCATAGCTGACCGAACAAAAAAATGCGCCCTCAGGGGCGCATTTTTTGTTTGGGGTGGGTAGCGATTCAAAGACCGATGAAGATCCAAATGTGGGAGGGGGCTTGCCCCCGATGAGGCCGTTTCAGTTGATGCATCTTTGGCTGACACACTGCCATCGGGGGCAAGCCCCCTCCCACAGGGATAGCACTTCGCCCCAGACTCTCAGAGTTTTCCCACGACTGTTTCAGGTTGTCGCTCGGAACGCGGCTGACTAACCTCTGCGCCGTCGCTGCCAATTCAGCGACCGGATTTGACCGTCCGTTTCCCAACTGCATCTGTGCCACATCGAATCAGGCGTTTTCTTGACGCCTGCTGTATCGTGTCGCGGCAGCTGTACGCGGGATACCTTCGGGTATGCCGGGCTCCTTGGGACCGGTCGGTCAACCCGCGTATAGCAGCCACCCTAATTCGTTTGACCGCGAACCCTGGCAGCTCCATTCCCCTTGGAGTTCCACCATGATCAAAGACACCCCAAATCCCCCAGAAAAACTCTTCACCGTACGCCCCAACCTGGGCACGGAAACCCTGCTAATCAACGCCTCCCAGGATCTATCCTCAATCACCGACATCGCCACCCACCTCGCCTTTGAAATCGACGGCACCCAACGCAATGTGGCATTGGGAATCTGCCGAATGCTGGAAGGCGTGCAATTGCTGGTAGACAAGGTGCTGGACACGTCTCACCCCGCTGCTTGAGATAAAGATCGTTCCACGCTGCGTGGGAATGAATCACGTGACGCACTGCGTCACCGTTGCGCAGGAGGGACGCAGAGCTTCCCAGGCGGCATTCCCACGCAGAGCGAGGGAGCGATCACATCAAAAATTCGTATTGCCGGTGATTGTTTATATTTCGATTTAATCTTGTCAACTGTCATTTCTGACAGTTACGGGCAGGCTGCTTAATACCTAAAGTCAGAGGGTGTTAACAGTGCCAAAAAACTCATAAGCGTTCTTAAGAGTCACCTTATTTCTTGGAGATGAATCATGCCAAACGTAGAAAACACCAAAGGTTCCACGGAAGATACCGTTAGCGACACCACGGTAGAGGCGATGTTTAAGAAAGTTGGGATTGGCAACAAATGCAAGGTCACTCACGTTTCCGCCGATGACAACATGAAGGAGTTATATACTGAGGGAACATTAAAGCACTACGACATGACTCACAGAACATGCATCGTCACTGGCTCTGACTCCGAACAGGTCATTGACATGAATCTCATTTCAGAGTTTTCTAGCTTGACCCTCGAAGATCTGAACATGAGAAAGAATAATGAACGAATAAAAAGACTCTTCAAACTGATGAATCTTCAAAGCGTAATTCACATTGCACTTTCGAACAATGACGATACCGCCTTGAATTCCGATGATCTAAAAGAGTTCAACATGCTGACTTTAGAAGATTTGAAAAAATTTAATTCAACCAGCCCTTACAAAATAGTTTTTGAACTTAACTCTCCTGAGCTTTTAAAAGCAGACAATAAAGATCGTTTTGAAAGTTATAAACGCCTGGCAGATGGCACAACATAAAGTCCGGCTTGAGTTTAGCCTCACCTAAGGCTTTTCCAGTACCCGACACAGTGTGCCGGGTGCTTTTGCAAGAGTTCAAATTCTTCATCGAGAGCGCAGCGCACAGCGGTCCAGGCAGCGTCTTGAACGTGCTCTTCCCACTCCCGTTCAGTCCGGCGAACATGCGAACTCGAGGCGTCGTGCTCAAGCCTGAATCTGCGCTTGGGCAGACCGACGATCCAAAAGAGACTTTTTGGTTTTCAAACGGGTACCGGCCTTAATAGTTCCGTATGTTTCAACTGGGCGGATGACCAGCGTCTCTGTATTTGAAACTTTCATCAGTTGGCCAGCATGGACCACGAGCACAGACTCACCTTTGGAAATCGCAACTTCATAAGCACCCCTGAATGCCTTGGCAGCAATAGAAGGGATACTCGATTCTTGAGCAAGAATCTGCGCTTCAGTGATTTGCGGTTTAATTTTCTTACGTGACATGCTGGTCTCCGGCTTAGGACAAGGGAGGATCAATGACAATTAGCATAGATCACATCAGGCGTCGATCGCAGGGGCGACTTACCTCAATATGTCCCCATGTCCTCTCAGCCAGCGTTTACAGCGCCCTAGCCCCAGCTGAATCACATCAAAACACCGACCACCCAATCCGCTCACTCAACAATTCCAACGCCTTGATCCCCGCCAGCGAGTTACCCGCCGCGTTCAACTCCGGCGACCACACGCACACCGTAAACTGCCCCGGCACCACCGCAACAATCCCCCCACCTACCCCGCTCTTACCGGGCAACCCCACGCGATAGGCAAAATTGCCCGCCTCGTCATACAGCCCGCTGGTGGCCATGATCGAGTTGACTTGCTTGGTCTGGCGCGCCGTGAGGATCTGCTCGCCGCTGTGGGCGCTGGTGCCTTCGTTGGCGAGGAAGCTGAAGGCCTTGGCCAGGTCCAGGCAGCTCATCTGCAAGGCGCAGTAGTTGAAGTAGCTGTGCAGCACCGCGTCCACGTCGTTATGGAAGTTGCCGAAGGACTTCATCAGGTAGGCCATGGCCGCGTTGCGTGCGCCGTGCTGGGCTTCGGAGTCGGCGACAACTTTGTTGACCAGGATCTGCGGGTTACCCGACAGGCGCCGCACAAAGTCACGCATCGACAGAATCGGCACGGCGAAGCGTGACTGGTTGATGTCGCAGATCACCAATGCGCCGGCGTTGATGAAGGGATTGCGTGGCCGGCCGCGCTCGAACTCCAGTTGTACCAGGGAGTTGAACGGTTGCCCCGAAGGCTCATGGCCCAGGCGCTCCCAGATGCTTTCGCCGCCGTGGTCGATGGCCTGCACCAGGCTGAACACCTTGGAAATGCTCTGCACCGAGAACAGCGTATCGGCATCACCGGCGCGGTAGGCCGAGCCGTCGTTGCCGTATACGGCGATGCCCAGTTGGTTGGCCGGTACATCGGCCAGCGCGGGAATGTAGTCGGCGACTTTGCCGAGGCCGATCAGTGGGCGCACTTCGTCGAGGATCGACTCCAGCAGCGCCTGCATGTCTTGTCCTGTCATCGTGGTTTGAATCAGTGATAAGCGGGGCGCGGAGGATACCTGAAACACGCAGGTCAGGTGAGCTACTACAGAACGTGAAACCCCGCCTCGTCCCGGTAATACATGAGGGACTCGTACTGAAACGACATCAAGAAACAGGCGTCACACCTCGTAGCCAGTTGCTGCGCCAGTTCCCTGACGTCAGCCAATGGATCAGCGCCCTCCGGCGCAGGCCCTTTGATGCGCAGATAACAACGAATGGCCACCGTAAATGCCAGATCATTCGTGTCTTGCGCCCGAATATCAGGATCATCCACTTCATAGCAGCCGCTCAGAAAAAGACCTGAATAAAAATGCGCCTCCACCGACTGTTCATGCTGTTCCAGTTCAGCACCACCCACCGCGTTCACAGCGTCAGCCAGATGTGCCAGGGACATTCGCTTATCAGCCTCAAGATGAATATCAAGCCCCATGGAGCGCAGCCTCCAACTGTGTGTACAGGCGTAACCCCTCAGTCTCGTCAGCGTTTGCATCGAGAAACACCAGATCCTCGCAAAGCCCGGACGGCAACGAAATACCCACCACAAAATCTCGTCCTGCTGCGCCCGCCAAGGATTTTGCAAACAGGACCAATTGGTCAATTTGAGATTGGCTAACGGGAGGCAAAGGAAGGTTGAGCCCGATAAACCAATCATTCAGGTCATCAGGCGCCATGTCGGGTGTACGCTCGTGCTGGTGATTCACAAACACGGCGCAATATTGCGCCCAATCGCTGACAAACGCGCGAAAGGCGTCGACCAATACCGATTCGACTGCTTGGTTGTCAGAACCATCGACGTAACAATAAAGCGTGGGCATGGTGCGCATCCTGGGTCCGCGTGCGGCGATTCTAGCGTGAACGCGTTAATACCTCGATTTTCAAGGCGCGCGGAAGCCCCACACAATCTCTACCACCCGCTCGGCCACCACCAGATAAACCAGGACCAGCAACAGCTGCAAGGCCAGGTGATAACGCAGCTTGGCCAGCCTGCGAATGCCATCGCTGACGTTCAGGAACATCAACACCGTGGACAGGATGATCAACCCCCAGCCCGCCACGTTTGACGCAAACACGCCGATAAAAAGGGCCTGCTGACCGAGAAGCGCGTTGGTGCCCGCCGCAAACAACAGTGCGCAGACCAGCAGGTTTTTCACATTGTCGAAAATCTGCGTACTCAGGTCGTTGTCCAACAGGGCCATATATCTTTTCAACAACGTGCGCATGGATCAGTACCGGGTAGGGATCGCTCGTCAGTCAAAGTAGTTCAATTGACCCTGCACCGCTCGCCGACCGGCGAGAAAGCCTGCCTCCTCGCCACAGATAGGTGTTGCGCGCCTTCAAAAATGCGCCACATCCGACACTCGCTCATCCAGCACATCCCGCGCCAGCGCCCAGGCCTGGTCCTTGGACTCCACCACCAGCAAAGGATAGCCCCAGGCCTTGCCGAACATCAGCGCAAACGGTTTGAGCGCCAGGCGTTTGGCGGCGCTGGGTTCTACCTGGATCATGCCTTTGACGAACGTGTGCAGCGCCTGTCGGTGTTTCTTCATCCAGATCGAGGCTTGCTTGCGCTGTTCATGGGAGTGTTCGTAGTCGTTTTCGTCCACGGCTTTTTCGTGCAGCAGCAGGAAGGATTGCTGCCGTGCCAACAGGTCTTCAAAGACCCGGAAGGCGTCCTCCGGCCCGCCTTGGTTCGGGGCATCGAAGACGATTTTGACTACAGGGAACGTTGTACTGTCGAGTCGCATGGCAAAGCTCCTTAATGAGAGTTGATCTCACTATAAGAAAGCCCGCGCTGGACGGCATTGCACAGAATAGCCAGACTATTTCGCAATTCGGCCAACTTTCGAGACCTGCCATGAAACACCTGCGCCTTGATCTGCACGACCCGCTGCTGGCCAAGGATGCCGATGTGGTTCAGCGCGCCGTGGTGGCCGTGGGCGCCAGCAGCGCGTCGGACACCTGGGAGCACACCCCGCACACCCATCGCAAGGGCCAGTTGATGTACACCCTGCGCGGGGTGATCCACTGTGAAATCGAGGCCGGGATCTGGATCGTGCCGCCGCAATGCGCGCTATGGATTCCCGGTGGCGTGTCGCATTCGGCGCGGGGCAATGGCGAAGCCCAAGTGTATTGCCTGCTGATCGACCCCGATGCCGCAGGCGCCCTGCCCACGCAATGCTGCACGTTGGGCGTGTCGGGTCTGTTGCATGAGTTGATCAGCAAGGCGATCAGCTTCCCACAGCTTTACGAGGTCGACGGCGCCCAGGGACGGTTGATCAACACGCTGTTGGATGAACTCGCCCAAGCCCCACTGGAAGCTCTGCACCTGCCGATGCCCCAGGACTCACGCTTACGCCGCCTGGCCAATAGCCTGCTGGCCGACCCGGCCGACAAAGCCACCCTCGGCCAATGGGCCATGCGTATCGGCATGAGTGAACGCAGCATGACGCGCCTGTTGCTGGAGGAATTGGGCCTGAGTTTCGGCCGCTGGCGTCGGCAGTTGCATGTGATCCTGTCGTTGCAACGTCTGGCCACGGGCGACAGTGTGCAGCGGGTGGCTCTGGACCTGGGTTATGAAAACGCCAGCGGCTTTATCACCATGTTCCGCAAGACCGTAGGCCAGCCGCCGGCTCGCTATCTGGCGGATCGGGCCGCGATGAGCTGGCACGAATTCCCCAGCGGCCTGCCGCTGCTCGAAGCGCCGGACAATGGGTGAAAAACCATCCGCAGGACGCGGCGAAAGTGCTGGGACCGCTGTGGGGTAACCTGGATGTGGCCACGGTTGAAGCGGCAAACGCGCGCCGCAGCTATCAGGTGCAACCGGTGACGGTGGGTGACAGTTACCGATGAGCTGACTGATAAACCGCTATCGGGGGCAAGTCGAATCGTCGCACCGCCCCTCCAACAGTTGATCTCCACGGGTCTTTAGAGAAGGGTGCGGGCCAAGGCCTTTTTCCAGTCTGCGTAACGGGCTGCCATCGCCGGATCATCCTGCGGCTCGAACCGCTCGCGCTGGCGCTCCAACTGCCCCAACGCTTGATCACTCGCCCAAATCCCCAACGCCCTGCCCGCCAGATGCGCTGCGCCCAACGCCGACACTTCCGGCGACAGGCTGCGCACCACCGGGCGTTGCAGCAGGTTGGCCAGGAACTGCATCAGCCAACGGTTGCGCGTCGCGCCGCCGTCCACCCACAGTTCCTTCAAGGGGCTGCCGATGTCCTGCTGCATCGCTTCAAACACATCACGAATCTGATAACCGATGGACTCCAGCGACGCCCGCAGGATATGCGCGCCCGAGGTGGCTTCCGTCAGCCCGCAGATCAATCCACGTGCATCGGCTTTCCAATGCGGTGCGCCCAGACCCGACAGGGCCGGCACGAAGTACACGCCGCCATTGTCAGGCAGTTGCGCCGCTTGTTCGGTCAGGGCATCCAGGGATTCGCCGGCCACCAGCCGCGAGGCCCACTGCACGGCGGCGCCGGTGTGGACGATATTGCCTTCCATGCCGAAGGTCGGCCTGCCGCCGTCATGCCAGGCCAGGGTGGTCGACAGTCCATGGTTGGACGCAATCGGGCCGCTCATGGGCGTCATCAAGGATGAGCCGGTGCCGAGGGTGGCCTTGACCAGCCCCGGTGCAAAACCGCCCTGCCCGTACAGCGCGGCGTGGGAGTCGCCGATCATCGACATCACCGGGATGCCCGCAGGCAAGCCGCCCAACGCGACGGTTTCGGCGAAGAAACCGGCGCTGGGCTGGATCGGTGCCAGCGCCGCCAACGGAATGGCAAACAGGTCCAGCAACTCGGGATCCCAGGCGCAGGTGTGCAGGTTGAACAGCTGCGTGCGCGCCGCGTTGGAATAGTCGGTGGCAAACACCCGGCCGCCACTGAGTTTCCACAGCAGCCAACTGTCGACGGTGCCCAGGCAAATCTCACCCGCTGCGGCGCGGGCGTGGCCGTTGTCCAGATTGTCGAGAATCCAGCGGAATTTGCCCGCCGAAAACATCGGGTCGAGGGCCAAGCCGGTTTTTTCGAGGATGAGCGCCTCATGCCCCTGCTCATGTAATTGGGTACACAACGCCATGGAGCGGCGGCATTGCCAACTGATGCACGGTGACAACGGCTCGCCGGTTTGCCGGTCCCAGGCCACCACGGATTCACGCTGGTTGCTGATCGCCAAGGCCGTGATGGGCCGATCCACCTGGGCCAGGCATTCTTCCATCGCGGCCAGGGTGCTGTGCCAGATAAACAGCGGGTCCTGTTCGGAGAACCCGGCCTGGGGATGGCTGACGCTCAGTGGCCGCGAACCGCGAGCAATCACCTGCCCCAGTTCATTGACCAGCACCGCCTTGGCGTTGCTGGTGCCTTCGTCTATCGCCAGGATCAGCGGAGTGTTGTTAGTCATGGGTTCACCGCAACCGAGTGGCAGCCGCCACAATCCCAGCCGCGTCGATGTTATGCAAGGCGCGGGTCGGTTCACGGGCGCCGGCAGCGGCGTATTCGCCATCGCCGATGCCCAGGCGGATCAGGGCAATGCCCAGCCCGGCTTCGGCCAGCACTTCGGCGACCAGGCTGCCGACGCCACCGTTGATATTGTGTTCTTCCACGCTGATCACCGCGCGGGTGGCGCTCAAGGCGCTGAGCAGTACATCACGCTGCAACGGCCGGATCGATGACAGGTTGATCACCTGCGCCTGGATGCCCTGCTCCGCCAGCAAGGCGGCGGCGTCCACGGCTTCATGCACCACCGAGCCCAACGCGACGATGCTCACATCCGCGCCCTGGCGCAGGATATCCACCTGACCGGGTTGGAAGTGGTAGTCGCCAGCGTGTACGTCCGGCAAGGCTTTACCGTCAAGACGGATATACACCGGGCCGTGGTAACGCAGCGCGTAATCGACAATCTGCCGACACTCGATGGCATCGGCCGGCGCGAAGATCTGCACATTGCCAAAGCCGCGCATCACCGAAATATCGTCGAGGCTGTGGTGGGTGCTGGCCAACGGGCCGTAGCTGGTACCGGCGTTCAGGCCGAACATTTTCACATTGGCCTGGTTGTAGCAGACGTCCACCTTGATCTGCTCATTGGCGCGGGAAATCAAAAACGGTGCCGCGTTGCAGGTGGCCGCAATCTTGCCACCCAGGGCCAACCCCGCCGCGACGCTGACCAAGGACTGCTCGGCAATCCCGACGTTGATCAAGCGCTCCGGGAAGCGCTGCACAAACGGGCCGATCTTGGCCGTGGACGTGGAGTCGCTGACCACTGGCACCACATCCAGCCCGGCGTCGACTGCGTCAATAAAGGCCTGCACCATGACGCTCGCCAAATGTTCACTCGCCATGGTTCAACTCCTCCAGTGCCGCATTGATTTCATCGCCCTTGGGCACGCGGTGGTGCCATTCAGGGCGGGCTTCGATAAAGGACACGCCCTTGCCTTTGATGGTGTGGGCGATCAGCACCTGGGGCGCGCCGGTTTGGGTCTGCATGCGTTCCAGGGTGTCGATCAACTGGCCCACGTCATTGCCATCGCACTCGCTGACGGTGAAGCCGAAGGCGGCCCATTTCACATCCAGCGGGTCGAGCGGCATGATCTCGACGGTCAGGCCGGCCAGTTGCAGTTTGTTCTTGTCGACGATCACAAACAGGTTATCCAGCCCGTACTTGGCGGCGGCCATGGCGGCTTCCCAATTGGAGCCTTCGGCGAGTTCGCCATCGCCGGTCAGGACATAGATGCGCTTTTTACTGCCGGACATCTTCGCCGCCAACGCCAGCCCCACCGCCACCGGCAAGCCGTGGCCGAGGGCGCCGGTGTTGAGTTCGATACCGGGGGTTTTCTGGCGCACCGGATGGCCCGGCAAGTGGGAGTTGAAGTGCTGGTAGGTGGGCAACCATTCGGTGGGGATATAGCCCGCCTGCGCCAGGCAGCAGTACAAACCGCCCACACCATGGCCCTTGCTCTGGATATAGATATCGCGCTCAGGGTCTTCGGTGCGTTCCGGGCCGGTATTGAGGATGCGGAAGTACAGGGTGGCGAGGATGTCGGTTTCCGAAAGGTCCGCCCCAGTGTGGCCGCCGGCCGGTGAGTCGGCGTTGAGGCGGATCACATGACGGCGGATCAGGCGGGCCTGTTCCTTGATCTGGTGGGCGTCGTACTGGAAGGCATTCATGCAGCGGCTCCTGTGGGGCTGACCACGTGAGGTAAAAGCGTCCAAAGCTGTTTTGAATATTTATTCAGCAGTGACAATATATTTCTATTTAGACGCTGATCGTCCGCGCGGTCAAGTGAGCGATCCACGGAAAAATCAAATAAATCGAAGAAACATCCCTCGGACAAACGGGCAAAATCCCACACCGGCGGGTCTATCCCGTGGCTTTGGCCGGGATAAAAGCACCGGATTAGAGGCATATCCGAAAAATTAAGCGCTTGACTTTGATACGGTGTCATTGGAATCTGAATTAACAGTCAGGCACGCATAAATATTCACGGCGCCTGAAAGCACTCCAAAAAAAATAAATCAGGAGAACACTGTGGACGCCAAAGCTATTGTCCAGCACCCGGCCGAACTCAAGCCGCCACCCCGCCCACGCTTGGTGAAACTGCTCCCCAGCAATATCGGCGGCCCGCTGATCGGCCTTGTGCTGCTGGTGCTGGTCTTCTCCTTCAGTTCCGAATTCTTCTTCTCGTTGCGCAATGGCCTGAACATCCTTGATCAGGTCACGGTGCTGGGCATCCTGGCGATTGGCATGACGGCGGTGATCGTCATCGGCGGCATCGACCTGTCGGTAGGCTCGGTACTGGCCTTCTCGATGATGATGCTCGGCTGGCTTTATCAGGATCAGGCCGTGCCGCTGGGCTTTGCGATTCCGATCTCGATCGCCACCGGCATGCTCGCCGGGCTGGTGTCCGGGGGCTTGATTACCTACGCCAAGTTGCCGCCGTTTATCGCCACGCTGACCATGATGTCGGTGGCGCGTGGCCTGGCGAATATCCTCACCGAAGGCCGGCAGATCGTCGGTTACCCGGAGTGGTTCACCAGCCTGGCCACGGTGCGGCATTTCGGTTTTCTCTCGGCCACCGTCGGGTTGTTCCTGGTGATGCTGCTGGTGGCCTGGGTGTTCCTGCGCTTTCGTGCCGGTGGCCGCAACCTCTATGCCATGGGCGGCAGCCCGGAAGTGGCGCGGCTGTCCGGCATCAAGGTACGGGCGATTACCTTGTGGGTGTACGCCATCAGCGGCGCCCTCGCCGGGATCGCCGCCGTGACCCTGGCGGCGCGCCTGGACTCCTCGCAACCCAGTGCCGGCCTGAGCCTGGAACTGGACGCCATCGCCGCCGTGGTGATTGGTGGCGCCAGCCTCAGCGGCGGCGTCGGTAGCATCGGCGGCACCCTGGTGGGTGTGCTGATCATTGGCGTGTTGCGCAATGGCCTCAACCTGCTCGGCGTTTCCCCGTTTATCCAGCAAGTGGTGATCGGCGTGGTCATCGCCCTCGCCGTGACCATCGACACCCTGCGACGCCGTTCCAGCACTGCCCGTTAACCCTGTTCGACAGTTGACACCCTCCAACAATAAAACCAGGAGTCACCGACATGTTCAGCCCCAAGAAACTGCTTATCGCCACTGCTCTGGCGGCCGCGACCCTCACCGCCACCGGCACCACCTGGGCCAAGGACCTGACCATCGGCCTGGCCGTGGCCAACCTTCAGGCCGACTTCTTCAACCAGATCAAGCAATCGGTGGAGGCCGAGGGCAAGGCCAAGGGGATCAAGGTGATCACCGTGGACGCCCAGGGCAACTCCTCCACCCAGGTCAGCCAGATTGAAGACCTGATCACCCGCCAGATCGATGTGCTGATCTACATCCCGGCCGGTGCCACCGCGGCGGGTGTGCCGGTCAAAGCCGCCAAGAACGCCGGCATTCCGGTGATCGCCGTGGACCGCAACGCCCCCGACGCACCCGGCGATACCTTCATCGCCAGCGACAGCGTGGCCGGCGCCAAGACCCTGGCCGAATACGTGGGCAAGATCACCGACGGCAAGGGCCGCATCGCGATCCTGCAGGGCCAGCTCGGCACCACCCCGGAGAATGATCGCGCCAAGGGTTTCGAAGAAGGCCTCAAAGCCTTCCCGGACCTCAAGGTCGTGGCCCAGCAACCGGCCGAATGGGCCCAGGACAAAGGCTTCGCCGTGGCCCAGGACCTGCTCCAGCGTGACCCGAATATCACCGTATTCTTCGGCCGCGCCGATGCCATGGCCCTGGGTGCTGCCCAGGCGGTGAAGGTCGGCAACCTCGATCACAAGGTCGTAGTGGTCGGTTTTGACGGCGACGTGGCCGGGCTCAAGGCGGTCGAAAGCGGCGTGCTCAACGCCACCATGACCCAGCAGACCCAGAAAATGGGGCGCCTGGCCGTGGCCTCGGCAATTGACCTGAAGGCCGGCAAAGCCGTACCCAAGGAACAACTGCTGCCCACCGTGCTGACCACCAAAGAAAACGTCGCGCCGTTCCTGCAACAGCACCCGTAAGCCTTGGAGGTCGTCATGCAAGCAGCCGCTCTGGAGAGCAGCACCGATGCGGTGCTGTGCCTGCGCAATATCAGCAAGGCCTACGGCCCGGTGCAGGTGTTGTCCCAGGTCAATGTGGATATTCGTCCCGGTGAAGTGCTGGCCCTGCTCGGCGAGAACGGTGCCGGCAAGTCGACCTTGTCGTCGATCATCGCGGGCCTCGTGCAACCCGAAGCCGGGGGCAGCATGACCTGGCTCGGCGCGCCGTATGCACCCGCCTCGCCGGGCGCGGCACTGGGCGCGGGTATCGGCCTGATCCACCAGGAAATCCGTCTGCTGCCGCAATTGTCGATCGCCGAGAACATCTTTGTCGGTCGCCTGCCCATGCGTCATGGGCGGGTCGACCGCGATTACATCGAGGCCCAGGCGCAGATCCAATTGGAACGCCTGGGGCTCAACGTGCCAGCGTCACGCAAGGTCGAAGGCCTGAGCGTGGCGGCCCAGCAATTGGTGGAAATCGCCAAGGCGCTGACGTTGAAGGCCAGCCTGCTGATTCTCGATGAACCGACCGCCGCGCTGGGCGCCGAAGAGACCGAGCTGCTGTTCAAGCAGGTCGAACGGCTGAAAGCCGAAGGCGTGTCGTTTATCTATATCAGCCATCGCCTGGAAGAAATCGCGCGTATCGCCGACCGCGTGCTGGTGCTGCGCGACGGTCGCCAGATCGCCCTGCACGCCACCGCGCAAGTGCCGGTGCGCGAGCTGGTGGAACAGATGGTCGGGCGCAGCCTGGAGCGGATTTTCCCCGCCTTGCAGGCGCCGCAGGAGCAGGTGATGTTGCAGGTCAAAGACCTGACCTGCCGCGAATTCGCCCTGCACGGCATCGACTTCAGTGTGCGGGCAGGCGAAGTGTTCGGCATTGCCGGGGTGGTCGGCGCCGGGCGTACAGAACTGGTGCGCACCATTGCCGGTGCGGCCCTGGATATCCACGGCCACATGGTGCTGGACGGCGAAGTCCGGCAGCTGCGCAGCCCGTTTGAAGCGATTCAGGCCGGCGTGGTGCTGGTGCCTGAAGACCGCAAGCAGCAAGGTGTGGTGGTGGAACATCGCATCCAAGACAACCTGGTCTACGGCAACACCGACCTGCTGGACAAACGCGGCTGGGTGCTCCCTGCCCCGCTGCGTGAATTTGCCCGCACCGCGGTGGCGCGGCTCGGCGTGAAAGGCGCACCGCAGTCGCGGATTTCCAGCTTGTCCGGCGGTAACCAGCAGAAAGTGATCATTGCCAAGTGGCTGGCGCGCAATCCCAAGGTGTTCATTCTGGATGAGCCGACACGGGGCATCGACGTGGGTGCGCGGGCGGCGATCTATGAAGTGATTGCGGATCTGGCGGCCAAGGGCATGGCGGTGATTGTGGTGAGTTCCGACCTGGATGAAGTGCTGGGGCTTTCACATCGGGTGATGGTGATGAGCCGAGGCCGGCAGATGGGAATCCTGGAGCGCGGCGAGGCCACACCGGTTTCAGTCATGGAAATGGCCACCGCGTAACTAAAGTCCTACAGAGATTCAAATGTGGGAGGGGCTTGCCCCCGATGGCAGTGGTTCAGTTACAGATGCATCAACTGACACTCCCTCATCGGGGCATAGGTATCTACACAACTCTCAAAGGCTTACACATAGCACTGTGGTGAGCGGGCTTGTCCCGCTCACCACAACAGCCCATTTGCCATAGATTCAGCATCCACTGGAAGTTGTGTAGATACCTATGCTCATCGGGGGCAAGCCCCCTCCCACAGGGGTTCCACTGTGATTTCAAGATTGGAGTAATTCATGCAGCTTTTTAGTCTTCAGGGCCAAGTGGCCTTTGTCACCGGTGCCGGCAGCGGCATCGGCCAAGCGATTGCCGTTGGTCTAGCCGAAGCCGGTGCCGACGTGGCGTGTTTTGACCTGCCCGGCAGCCCCGGCATCGCCAGCACCGTCGAGCGCATCCAGGCCCTGGGCCGTCGCGCCCTGGCCCTGAGCGGCACCGTCACCGAGCGCGCCGCGCTGGATGCAGCGGTCGCGCGAACCGAGCAAGAACTCGGCGAACTCAGCGTGGCCGTCAACTGCGCCGGCATCGCCAACGCCCAGGCCGCCGAGGACCTGGAGCTGCAACGCTGGCAGACCACCCTGGACATCAACCTCACGGGCATCTTCCTCAGCTGCCAGGCCCAGGCCGCCGTGATGTTGCCGCGCGGCAAAGGCGCCATCGTCAATATCGCGTCCATGTCCGGCAGTATCGTCAACCGTGGCCTGCTGCAGGCGCACTACAACACCTCCAAGGCCGGGGTGATTCACCTGAGCAAAAGCCTGGCGATGGAATGGGCCGACAAGGGCCTGCGCGTGAATTGCATCAGCCCCGGCTACACCGCCACGCCGATGAACTCGCGCCCGGAAGTGGCCGACCAGGTGAAGATCTTTGAACAGACCACGCCCATGGGCCGCATGGCCAGCGTGGACGAAATGGTCGGCCCGGCGATCTTTCTGGTCAGCCAGGCCTCGTCTTTCTGCACCGGCGTCGACCTGTTGGTCGATGGCGGTTTTGTGTGCTGGTAGGAGTTGATCATGTCGCAACGATTCAGCGGTAAAACTGTAGTGATCACCGGCGCCTGCCGTGGCATCGGCGCCGGGATTGCCGAGCGTTTCGCCCAGGAAGGCGCCAACCTGGTGCTGGCCTCCAACGACCTGGAGCGCGTGACCTTCACCGCCGAGCAACTGGCCGGGGAATACGGCGTGAACGCCCTCGCCCTCGGCATCGATGTCACCGACGAAAGCGATATCGAAAAGCTCTACCGCGAAGGCCACGCCCGCTTCGGCAGCATTGACGTGTCGGTGCAGAACGCCGGCATCATCACCATCGACCACTACGACAAAATGCCCCGCGCCGACTTCGACAAGGTGCTGCAAGTCAACACCACCGGCGTGTGGCTGGGTTGCCGGGAAGCGGCCAAGTACATGGTCAAGCAAGGCAGCGGTCGGTTGATCAATACCTCGTCCGGCCAGGGTCGCCAGGGTTTTATCTACACGCCGCACTACGCCGCCAGCAAGATGGGCGTGATCGGCATCACCCAGAGCCTTTCGCTGGAGCTGGCGCCGCATAACATCACGGTCAATGCGTTTTGCCCCGGCATCATCGAAAGCGAGATGTGGGACTACAACGACCGCGTGTGGGGCGAGATCCTCAGCACCGACGAAAAGCGCTACGGCAAGGGCGAGTTGATGGCCGAATGGGTCAAGAACATCCCCCTGCGCCGTGCCGGCAAGCCCTCGGATGTAGCGGGCCTGGTCGCCTTCCTGGCCTCGGATGACGCGGCGTACCTGACCGGTCAGGCGATCAATATCGACGGCGGCCTGATCATGTCTTAAGGGTTTGGTATCCTCACCGACATTGTTTCACTCACTGAGGCCTTCATGAGCCAGATCGAAGAACAGCGCCTGATCACCAAGATCGCGAGCCTCTATTACGAAGAAGGGCTCAAGCAGTCCGAAATCTCCACGCAACTGGACCTGTCCCAGTCCTTTATCAGCCGCGCCCTGCGCCGGGCGCTGCAGGAAGGCGTCGTGAAGATCAGCGTGATGCGCCTGCAAGGCCTGCACCTGGAGCTGGAAACCCAACTGCAACGCCGCTACGGCGTGCGCCGGGTGATCGTGGTGGAAGCCACCGAGCCCGGCAATGACGAAAGCATCAAGCAAGCCATCGGCTCGGCCGCCGCCCACTACCTGGAAACCAGCCTGTCGCCCCAGGACCATATCGGTATTTCCTCGTGGAGCAGCACCATCCGCGCCATGGTCGGCCACCTGCACGCGCAGTCGGGCAAGCAAGGCGCCGAGGAAGTGGTGCAACTGCTGGGCGGCGTCGGCAACAAAGGCGCGTTCGAAGCCACGCTGCTGACCCAACGCCTGGCCACCCTGCTCAACTGCCCGGCGTATTTGCTGCCGTCCCAAAGCATCGAACAGTCGGTGCAGAGCAAGCAGCGCATTGTGCAGATGGAAGAGGTCAAGGAAGTGCTGCAACGCTTTGACAGCATCACCCTGGCGATTGTCGGCATCGGCGACCTGGAGCCCTCGCAATTGCTGCGCAACAGCGGCAACTACTACACCGAAGACATGCTGCGCCTGCTGGCCGAGCGCGGCGCGGTGGGTGATATCTGCCTGCGTTACTTCGATGCCCAGGGCAAACCGGTGCTGGAAGAAGATGAAGAATTCGTGGTGTCGGTGGCGCTGCCCAAGCTGCGCAGCATCCACCGCGTGCTCGGCCTGGCCGGCGGGCTGAACAAGGTCCAGGCGATTCGCGGCGCGCTCAAGGGCGGCTACCTGGACATCCTGATCACCGACCTGGATACCGCACAGGCCCTCAACCAATAACCTTTTTTTGGAGACAGCCGCTCATGACGTCCAAGCTCGAACAACTCAAGCAATTCACCACCGTGGTCTGCGACACCGGCGACCTGGAAGCCATCAGCCGCCTGCGCCCGGTGGACGCCACCACCAACCCGTCGCTGCTGCTCAAGGCCGCCGCCATCCCGGAATACGCCGAGTTGCTGCGTAACGCGGTGAGCGTGTCCAAAGGCGATGTCGACCTGGCCTGTGACCGTTTCGCGGTGTCGGTGGGTTGCGGCATTCTCAAGGTGATTCCGGGGCGTATCTCCACCGAAGTCGACGCACGCCTGTCCTTCGACCAAGACGCGCTGTGGGCCAAGGCCAACCAATTGATTGCCCTGTACGACCAGGCCGGTGTCGGCCGCGACCGTGTGCTGATCAAACTGGCGTCCACCTGGGAAGGTATCCGCACCGCCGAGCGCCTGGAAAAAGCCGGCATCCAGACCAACCTCACCCTGCTGTTCTCCTTCGCCCAGGCCCAGGCCTGCGCCGACGCCGGGGTGTTTTTGATCTCGCCGTTCGTGGGCCGCATCTACGACTGGTACCGCAAGAGCACCGGCCTGGACTACACCGGCGCCGAAGACCCGGGCGTGCAGTCAGTGACGCGCATCTACAACTACTACAAAGCCAACGCCATCCCGACGGTGGTGATGGGCGCCAGCTTCCGCACCCTCAGCCAGATCGAACAACTGGCCGGCTGCGACCGCCTGACCATCAGCCCGGACCTGCTGCAAAAGCTCGCCGAAGATAACGCCCCGCTGGAGCGCAAACTGCAACCGGGCGCGGCGGGCGAAGCGCGTCAGCCGTTGAACGAAGCGCAGTTCCGTTGGGCGTCGAATGAAGATGCGATGGCCACCGAGAAGCTGGCGGAAGGCATTCGACAGTTTGCGCGGGATCAGGAGAAGTTGGAGAAGGTGTTGGCGGCGTTATGAGCCCCAACCAGCCGGCAAGCCAACCGCGCACCTTGGTGTTCCTGGCTTACCCGCAAATGGGCCTGCTCGACCTGACTGGCGCCCAGACCGTGTTCTGGGCAGCCACCAAGGCCATGGCCGAACGGGGCTTGCCAGGCTATTTAGTGCATACCGCGAGCCTGGCGGGTGGATTGATACCAACAGCCGAAGGGTTGAGCGTCGATACCGTGCCCTTGGCGACATTTGATCCTGGCACCCTCGACACCTTAATCGTGCCCGGCGCGCCTGCCATTCAAGAGGCGATGGCCGCCAACACTGACCTGGTCGACTGGCTGCGTCACGCCTCCACCCGGGCGCGCCGCACGGCCTCGGTATGCAGCGGCACCTTCCTGCTCGCCCAGGCCGGCTTGCTCCAGGGCCGACGCGCCGCCACGCACTGGGCGATGTGCGACATGCTCAAGCGCGGTTTTCCGGGCATTGAGGTGGACATGGACGCGATCTTTATCCAGCAGGGCAACGTGTGGACGTCGGCGGGTGTAAGCGCCGGCATCGACCTGGCGCTGGCGTTGGTAGAGGCCGATTGCGGACGGCACGTCGCCCTGCAAGTGGCGCGGGAACTGGTGGTGTTTCTCAAGCGGCCCGGTGGTCAGGCACAGTTCAGTCAATTGCTGCAGGCGCAGACCGACGACACGGCCGGTTTCGACGCCCTGCACCTGTGGATCGCTGACAACCTGAGCGACAGCGACCTGACGGTCGAGCGCCTGGCCGAACAAAGCCGCATGAGCCCACGCAACTTCGCTCGGGTCTACAAGCAAAAAACCGGGCGCACACCGGCCAAGGCTATCGAACTGTTTCGCATGGAAGCGGCACGACGCCTGCTGGAAGACTCTCAACGCAACATCGACCAAGTCGCGCGACTGTGTGGTTTTGGCGACGAAGAACGGATGCGCTACACCTTCCATCGCCACCTTTCGATTTCCCCCCGTGACTACCGCGAGCGCTTTTCGCGGTAAACGCCGCATATGGCAGTAATTCAGGGTTAAGTGTCCTACCAGACAAACAGCGGTGCTTTTACAGTGATCCGGTAACGCCTCACGGCGTGAGCAACCATCTCGACTGGGTCTCTGGAGCAACTCATGAAACAGCACATCCTTATCATCGGCGCCGGGTTCGGTGGTGTCTGGAGCGCGTTGGGCGCCGCGCGCCTGCTGGATAAAAATGATCGCCACGACGTGCAAATCAGCGTGCTGGCGCCTCACCCGGAGCTGCGTATTCGTCCACGGTTCTATGAGGCACAGGTGCATACCATGCAGGCGCCCCTGAGCCCCTTGTTTGCGGCGGTTGGCGTGAACTTCATCGAGGGCACGGCCGACAGCATCGATGAAAATGCCAGGCAGGTGACCTATCGCGACCTGACAGGTATCCCCACTACCGTCCAGTATGATCGCCTGGTGCTGGCCGCTGGCAGCCGCTTGAATCGTCCGCCCATGGAAGGCATCGAGCATGTGTTCGATGTGGACCAGATCGAAGACGCCACGCGCCTCGAAGCGCATATCCATACCCTCAAACATCTGCCCGACAGCCCCGCGCGCAATACCGTGGTGGTGGCCGGTGGCGGTTTTACCGGCATAGAGACCGCCACCGAAATGCCGGCGCGCCTGCGTGAAGCACTGGGCGATAACGCCGATATCCGTGTGGTAGTGGTGGACCGTAGCCCGCAGATCGCCGCTTCCATGGGCGATGGCATTCGCCCTTCGATCATCGAAGCCAGCAAAGAATTGGGGCTGGAGTGGGTACTCAATAACTCCGTGGCCTCGGTGGATACCCGTGGCGTGACCCTGGCGGATGGCCAACGGATCGAATCCAGCACGGTGATCTGGACCATAGGCTTTCGCGCCAACCCCATGACCGAACAGGTCAGCGGCACTCGCGACCCGCAGGGCCGGTTGCATGTGGACGGCACGCTGAAGGTCAAAGGCCAGGCCGACATATTCGCCGCCGGTGACGTGGCCTACGCCGCCACCGACGACCTGGGCAACGTCGCCGCGATGTCCTGCCAGCACGCCATCGCCCTCGGCCGCTACGCCGGAAACAACGTCGCCGCCGACCTGATCGGCGTGGCGCCGATGACCTATAGCCAGCCCAAATACGTGACGTGCCTGGACCTCGGCGCCTGGGGCGCGGTGTACACCGAAGGCTGGGACCGCCAAGTGAAGCTCGTGGGCCAGGAAGCCAAGGACCTCAAGCACCAGATCAACAGCGTGTGGATCTACCCACCGGCGGCCGAGCGGGCAGCGGCCCTGGAGGCGGCTGACCCATTGATTCCCGTGGCCTGATTCACGCATCGCCTATACCAGCCGGCTCGCTCCTTGCTGCGCCGGCCCCCCCGAGCGCCCGCCGATGATGATCAGGCGGGCGTTTTTTTGCTTGGCACGTTCATCGAGCACACCGGTCAGTCGCGCTCATCCAAGCCCCGCGCTGCAAACGCTCCCAGCACGCCGCCGACAATCGGCGCGAGCCAGAACAGCCAGAGCTGCGACAGGTAATCCCACCCGGCAAACAACGCCGGCCCGGTACTGCGCGCCGGGTTGACCGAGGTATTGGTCACGGGGATCAGGACCAGGTGAATCAGGGTCAGCGCCAGGCCGATGGCAATCGGTGCAAACCCGGCGACCGCACCCGGTGCAGTCACGCGCATGATGATCAGCACAAAGAAGAAGGTGGCGATCACCTCAGCCAGCAATGCGGCTTTCATGTCGAACAGGCCAGGACTCAGTTCGCCATAGCCGTTGGCGGCGAAACCACCCACTTCGAAAGCGGGCTGCCCGTCAGCGATCACGTACAGCGACGCAGCCGCCGCAATCGCCCCCACCACCTGCGCCACGATATACGGCAGCACATATGCACCGCACACACGGCGCCCGGCCCACAGGCCGATAGTCACCGCCGGGTTGAAGTGCCCGCCGGAGATACCGCCTACTGCGTAGGCCATGGTCAGGACAGTGAGGCCGAATGCCAGGGACACCCCGGCAAAACCAATGCCCAACTCGGGAAATGCTGCCGCCAGAATGGCGCTGCCACAGCCGCCCAACGTCAGCCAGAAAGTACCCAGAAACTCTGCGGTCAAACGCTTTTGCACACGTGACTCCGTTGCTGTTCAAGTGCCGTCACCACAGGGGCGTGGGCGGTCCCAGGCGACGGTAGCAATGGGTATCAAAGGGGGGTGTAAGACTTGTCTGGTTTTGGTTGAGGGCTTCACTAGCGCCCTCGCGGCAGCGGATAAAACATCCAAATTCCTGATCGGTCCTATTTGCCAGTTGCGACCAGACACCCCGCGCGCTAACCTTCTGGCTCGCAGCAAATGCTGCGATTGGACTTGGCGGTCCGAACAGATATAGGCGCAACAGCGCCCCCAACACGATTGCAGGCGCTTTTTTTTGCGTCCGTGATTTCGTGCAATGGTGGGTTGCGCAGGGACTTCTTCGGAAGTGCCGGGTCCTATATCCCCGGTCCGCCAACCTTGCGTAATCCGCCACCCTAATTCTGCTTGGCGGCAGAAGGTGACGGCTCACTTAGATATGGGAGCAAGATCCATGACCGCACTAGATCGGTATATGCCCATCACGGGCCCCGATTGCACCATCCCTACCCTGCTCATCGACACCGAAGCGCCGCTGGATGCCCTGCATGACGCGGCGGTTTATCGCATTCGGGCTGTCACTCAAGTGCTTGAAAATCTAGCCCTGCGTGATGGGATCAGCAGTGATGCTGTTGTACTGCAGGATTTCGCATTGTTGCTGAATATTCCGTTGCGTGACGGCTGCGATTTGCTGGATGTGATTGGGCGTAGATTGCAGGAGACTGCCGGGTAAATGAAAACGGGCGACCCAGCGGTCGCCCTCTATCCTAAATAAAATAGTTACTTGCGACCCGGACGTCCGAGCAGGTTGAGCCAAATGGTCGGCTCATCCATTGATCAAGTAACAGAGCATTCAACGCGACCTATTTTTTTTGTTGGTGAGCTTTGTAGGCAACGTGCCAGGCGGCGTTTAAAAGTGAAAAAAGTTCTCTCACCGAAATCAACTTATCCTCCTGCCCCTCATATTCCGAAAAAATTTTCTCTTGCTCGACCCTGAGTTCTTCTACCACTTTATTAAACAAACTATCGTCTTTCAGCTTTTTGACTTCCTGCTTTGACTGCAACCGCGCATCCAAAATAGCATGCAACTTACGGCCGTAACCGCTACCACATATAACTTCCGACTCCAACACTTCAAGATAATATCGTTCCAACTCAACAAGCCCTGCAATGGACTTCCGAACCGCTAAGTGATCGCCTGATAATCGTGAATCCAAAGAATCCACAACAAATTTTCGCCGCAAAAACGTCTCCTTCAATGCCCCCTGCGCGCTGCCGAACTCCGCATTTCCGGAGTAAAAAAGCAAAGAATTAATGGTCAACGTAATGACTTCAAGACACTCCTGCGGCGAGTAAATATTGACTCCCAGATGTTGCCCATTGGATTGTAGATCACCGTCCATGATTTCTAGCTGATAGGAAATTTTCAGCTCCTGCATCAGGTGCTGCATTTTCGTAATCAACAGATAACCTTGCAGATGCACCACAGGTCTCAAGTGTAGATAATGCAAAAGCTCCAAATAGTTGCTGCGCAACTTTACTAAACCAGATACAGCGCCTTCGTTCTGTTCAAGGTCAACGACATAGCTGCACCTCGTAGGAGAATTCTGCGGAAACACCCATTGATATAAAGCATCTTTATTGGCAAATCGAACTGCATGAGCAAAAGTTGCTTCGAGGCTATGCAAGCGATCAAAAAAAACTTCGCGATGCTTCAAGTACTGTTCGAAAGTCTGCGCTTTGAGCTGCTGTGCGATCACATCATCATGTTTAGCCTGAGCATGCTGTCGTTCACGCTCTTGCTCGCGCTGATACGCTTGATTATTACGCTGTTGAACCAACAAAAACACCAGTGTACCCAACGTAGCAGCAGCTCCCAGCAGTGTGAAAGCCCCCGACAGTATTGAACCAAATGCACCCCAGTCTTCTGTCTTACCCGAGATCGGTCCCAGCTTCACTCCATACGCGACCAATACTCCAACCGTAACCAACAACCCTAATGCCAAGGCGATCGCCGTTAAATAAGAGATCCATCTGTAGTATTTCAACTAAAACTTCCTGCAATTGAACGGCGATAGATAAAACAGATAGTAAAACTTATTAGCGAACTGTGATTTGAATGCGACGCTAGTTGTTCCCCACACCCGTCCCAAACCTGCGAATCGCCAGGCAATACCCCGCCAACGCCACCGCCGCCAGCAACCCGCCCGCCACGCCGATCCAGGCGAAGCCGAAGTGGCTGCCGACCCAACTGCCCATCAGGGCGCCGCCGCCGATGCCGATGTTGTAGATGCCGGAGAACATCGCCATGGCCACATCCGTGGCGTCCGGCGCCAGTACCAGCACTTTGGATTGCATGGCCAGGCCGAAGCCCATGATCGCCATGCCCCAGAAGATGCTCAGGATCACCAGGTACGACTCGGCGCCGCTCAGGGGCAGCATCAGCGTCAGGCACGCGGCGAGGATAAACACTGCGCCGACCACAAACAGGTGCGGGTTGAAGCGGTGCACCAGGCTGAACAGCAACGAGCCGATGATGCCCGCGCCGCCGAAGACCAGCAGGATCAGGGTCACGGCGCCGCCATCCATGCCGGCCACGCCTTCGACGAAGGGTTCGATATAGCTGTAGGCGGTGAATTGCGCAGTCACCGTGAGCGCGGTCAGCACGTACAGCGCCACCAGCGCCGGGCGCTTGAACAGCAGCGGCAGGCTGCGCAGGGAGCCGGAGTTCTGGCTCGGCAGCGGCGGCAAGGTGCGCGCCAGCCAGAACACCAGCCCGGCCGCGAAAACACCGATGACCAGGAAGGTGGTGCGCCAGCCCATGGCTTCGCCGAGCAGGCGACCCAGGGGAATCCCCAACACCATCGCCAATGACGTACCGGTCGCCAGTAACCCCAGGGCCTGCACCTGCTTGCCTTCCGGCGCCAGGCGCACCGCCAGGGACGCGGTGATCGACCAGAACAACGCATGGGACAAGGCAATGCCGACGCGGCTGACCATCAGCAAGCCAAAACTGTTGGCGACGCTGGAGAGGATATGGCTGACGATAAACATGCCGAACAGCACGATCAGCAATTTGCGCCGCTCAACGTTGCGCGTCAGCAGCATCACCGGCAGCGAGGTCAGGGACACGATCCAGGCGTAGATGGTGAGCATCAGGCCGACGCTGGACACGGGCATGTCGAAGCTCGCACCGATGGCGCTGAGCAGGCCGACCGGCACGAATTCGGTGGTATTGAACACAAACGCGGCCAGCGCGAGGGCGATGACCGGTTGCCAGTTGGCTTGGGGGGTTGCGGCTGAAATGCTCATTGAAGGGCGAGGTACTCTGGCGATGATCGAGCGGCCACCCAGGACAAGCGCCGCCGCCCGACATTCTATAGGTTTCTCGGCCGGCTGTTGACGCTCATCCCCCTCAAAATACCTTCAGTTTTGTCACGGTGCGGTCACGGTGACCACATAGCTCCCGGACTGAACGGGCTTACCGGTGCTGTCTACCACCCGATACCGCTGGTCGTAATATCGCCCGCTGCCGCTGTCGGCCACCAGGCTCACGTTGCCCGAGGCGTTGACCGTGGTGACCGGCCGTACGTCGAACTGACTGCCTTGCCGCTTTAAGGAATGACTGATAGACAGGCCCGACCATTAAGGCTCCACCCGTCCCATCAACTCGGGAATGCTCTCCGGCCGGTTTGCGTACCGCTGCGCCAACGCCGCACAGACCATCAATTGAATCTGGTGAAACAGCATCAATGGCAGGATCAGCACGCCCATGTTCGCCCCGGCAAACAGCACCTGGGCCATGGGTACGCCGGTCGCGAGACTCTTCTTCGAGCCGCAGAACAAAATGGTGATGCGGTCCTCCTGACTGAAGCCGAACGCCTTGCCCAGCACGCTGGAAGCCACCAGCACCAAGGCCAGCAGCACACAGCAGGCGACCACCAGACCACCCAGTTCCCACAGCGGGATCTGGTGCCAGATGCCTTCATTGACTGCCTCGCTGAACGCGCCGTAGACCACCAGCAGGATCGAGCCCTGATCGACAAATTTCAGCCAGGCTTTGTTGCGGCCGACCCATTCGCCGATCCAGCGGCGCGCGATTTGCCCTGCGATAAATGGCAGCAGCAACTGCACGCTGATTTTCAGGATTGCGTCGACGGTGGAGCTGCCTTCACCGTGCACATTGAGCAACAACGTCACCAGCAACGGCGTCAGGAAGATACCGAACAGGCTCGACGCCGCCGCGCTGCAAATCGCCGCGGGGATATTGCCTCGCGCCAATGAGGTGAAGGCAATTGCCGATTGCACGGTGGCCGGCAAGGCACAGAGGTAAAGCATGCCCATGTACAGGTCTTTGCCGATCAGCGGCGACAGCACCGGCTTGAGCGCCAGGCCCAATAAGGGGAACAGCACGAAGGTCAGGCTGAACACCAGCAGGTGCAGGCGCCAATGGCCGGCACCGGCGACGATGGCCTGGCGCGATAGCTTGGCGCCGTGCAGGAAGAACAGCAGCGCGATGGCCAGGTTGGTAACCCAGCCGAAAGCCACGGCGGTCTGGCCGCTGGCGGGCAGCAAGGACGCGAGGATCACCGTGGCGATCAGGGTCAGGGTGAAGTTGTCGGGCAGAAAACGGGGGCGTGTCATAAGCAGATCTTCCAGGGGTTGCCAAGAGCGTCACCGCGACTCTAACGTAACGGCCTGTTACCGACTAACGCCAATGAGCCAGTAAATGCCGCCTAAAGGACATGACAAGACCGTGCGCCGCAGTATCCCCGGGCTGTCCAGCCTGCCACGGCCGGTGTATGGGCGAACTGAATCCTTGCCCAACCGCGCATTGACCCGGCGTCACAGTCACCCGTGGGTGCAATTGTCTTACGCGATTTCCGGGGTGCTGGAGATCCAGACCAGCGCCGGCCGTTTTGTCGCGCCGCCGCAACGGGCGGTGTGGATCCCGGCGGGCATGCCGCACCGGGTGTACAGCTCGCCCCACACTGAAATGCGCAGCTTGTATCTGGATTGCAGCGTGACCGCCTGGGCCTCGCAGCTTTGCCATGTGCTGGAGGTGAGCAGCCTGTTGCGCGAATTGATCCGCAGCTTCAGTGAAGTGCCGGTGGAGTATGCCGAGGACGGTCCAGATGGGCGCCTGGCCCAAGTAGTCCTGGACCAACTCGCCGCCGCGCCCCACGTGGACTTGATGCTGCCCCTGCCCCTCGACCCGCGTTTGCGCCAGATCTACCGCAGCCTGAACCTGCGCCCGGAGCAACAGACCACCTTGGGGCATTGGAGCGAAAAACTGGGGGTCAGCGAAAAGACCCTCAGCCGCTTGTTCTTGAAGGACACGGGCCTGACCTTCCGCGCTTGGCGCCAGCGCTTGCGACTGTTGAGCGCCCTGCCCGCCCTGGAGCAAGGCGAGCGGGTGACGGATGTGGCGCTGGGGTGCGGGTATGAGTCGACGTCGGCGTTTATCAATGCGTTTCGGCAGCAGTTTGATGCCACACCGGGTGAGTTCTTTCGGTGAGCCCTCACACCCTGAATACCCCCGACACCCGCCCGCGCTGCGTGGAAATGCTGTTCCACACTTCGCCCGGCTGCTATTGTGCCGCGCTTTGAAAAATGGCCACCGACCTGCGAGGAAATGCACGTTGAACACTGACGAAAAAATGACCGGGGACCTGTTCGAGGTCGATAAGCGCCTGTCACTCAAACCCGTGGTGGACTTCAACACCTACCTGCGCAGCGCCTTTGGCGACGGCCCGTGCACCTGCATCCGCTGCACCGCCAGTGGCGGCGACGAAAGCGGCTATGCGTTCCAGCACACGTTCACCTTCGACGGCAAACCCACCCACCGTCGCTTCGCCTCCACGGCGGGCAGTGATGTGTTGATGGCGTTGAAGAGGGCCTGGTTGTCTTACACCAAGGCCGAGTTGCCGCTGAGCGGCGTGCTGACGCTGGAAACGGTGAAAGAGTTTGTCGAACCGCAGTTGCACAAACGCCTGGCACCGCTGTTTCTGGCCAGCGGGTTGGTCAAGGCGGTGGACGCTGAGCTGCACCTGCAACCACAAGCCGCCGCCTGACAGGCCAGCTAGGCCGGGCGGGCAGCGCCCACGTTGAACCCTGGGGTCAGCGTGTCCAGCGGCTCAGCCACTGGCCGCTCGTCGATCCCCGGCAGCAGGATGACCTTGCGGCAATCCTCTTCGCCCTTGTCGAACAGCTCATAACCTCGCGCCGCCTGCTCCAGTGACAGGCGGTGCGTGACGATCGCCTCGGGGTTCAGGTGCCCCAACTCAATATGCTCCAGTAACTCCGGCAGAAAACGCTGCACGTGGGTCTGGCCCATCTTGAACGTCAGGCCCTTGTCGAACGCGTCGCCAAACATGAACCCGTGGATAAACCCGGCGTACACCCCCGCCACGCTGACCACCCCGCCGCGGCGCACGGCGGCGATGCACTGGCGCAAGGCCTTGCCGCTGCTGCCT
This sequence comes from Pseudomonas arvensis, assembly GCF_056688935.1. Taxonomy (NCBI): domain Bacteria; kingdom Pseudomonadati; phylum Pseudomonadota; class Gammaproteobacteria; order Pseudomonadales; family Pseudomonadaceae; genus Pseudomonas; species Pseudomonas arvensis. The sequence goes on from NZ_CP162038.1 coordinate 3,528,078, forward strand.
TCGATCTTGAGCGTGGTCAGGATGGTTTCGGTGGTGCTGCCCTTGGCCTCGAAGCCGACCGCGTCGACCACCCCATCGACGCCGCGCATGCCGGCGGTCTGGCAGATGATGGTGTCGGCGGGGTCATCGTCCTGCTCGAAGTTGATCGGGATCACGCCATACATTTTCTGCGCGTAGGCCAGGCGGTACGGGTGGTCGTCGACCATGAAAATCTGCGCGGCGCCCAGCATCTGTGCGCACGCGGCGCTGAGCAGACCCACCGGCCCCGCGCCATAAATCGCCACGCTTGAGCCCTGCCCGATCTCGGCGTTGGTCACCGCCTGCCAGGCCGTGGGCAGGATGTCGGAGAGGAACAGCACCTTTTCATCCGCCAGCAAGCCAGGCACTTTGAACGGCCCGGTATTGGCCTTGGGCACTCGCACCAGTTCGGCCTGGCCGCCGGGAATGCCGCCGTAGAGACGACTGTAGCCAAACAGTGCCGCGCCCGGTGGGATCGCCTTTTTATTCAGGATCGCACCGCGCCCATCGTTGGTGGTTTCGCAGGCGGCAAACTGCTGGAGTTGGCAGAAGAAACAATCGCCACATGCGATCACAAACGGGATCACCACCCGGTCGCCACGCTGCACCGCCGTCACCGCCGGGCCGGTCTCTTCAACAATGCCCATGAATTCATGACCGAAAATATCACCGTGTTCGACCGTGGGGATCTTGCCCCGGTACAGGTGCAGGTCCGAGCCACAGATCGCCGTGGCCGTGACCCGCAGAATAATGTCGTCGGCTTGCTCAATGATCGGATCGGGCACCGTGTCCACCTGCACCTTGTGGGCGCCCTGGAAAGTCATCGCTCGCATGCTCTGCGCTCCTGCTCTTGAGGGATTTATTATTAAGGGCCACACAGATGGCGAGTGTTCACTTGGCCTGGGCCAGCACCCGATCAATGGTCAGCGCGGCTCTGGGCCAGCAGGCGGTCGACCACCTGTTGCAGGCACGCAAACGCTTCGGCGCCCGAAGCCTGGGCGGCGGCGTGGCAGTGCAGTTGCTCGACAGCGCTGTTACCGCCGTCCAGCAACCTGTGCAAGGTGTCAAACAGCTGCGGCTCCCCCAGGGCGTCAGCGGTGGCCGCGAAGGTGCGTTCAGCCTGTTGCAACCACTGCTCGGCAGTGCCCGTTGCGCCGTGATCGTCCAGCGCAAAGGTGCCGGCAGCGCCGTAGCGCTTGGCCTGCCATCGGTTTTCCTGGAGCAGCCAGCGGCTTTCGGCGGTGAAGGCCACACCGGGCGATGGCAGGCCACAGGCATGGGTGACCATCACGCGGTAAAACGTGGCTAGGGCTAGGGCGTCGGCCATCCTGGGGCAAGCATCGGTCATGCGCAGTTCCAGGGTCGGGTAGCGCGCCGCCGGGCGAATGCCCCACCAGCCGTTGCCATCGGCCTTAATCGCGCCGATGCGTTGCAGCAGTGCCAGGTACCGCTGATACGCGGCCCAATCGGCAAAGTGTTCCGGCACGCCCATGCGCGGCCATTCATCACAAACGGCCTGGCGGTAGCTCATGAACCCTGTGGGCGCACCGTCCCAGAACGGCGACGAGCAACTGAGCAGCAACAACAATGGCAACCAGGACGAAACCTGATTCATTACCGCAATACGGTCCACATCCGTCGGCACCGCGACATGCACATGCAAGCCGCACAGCACGCTGCGCCGCGCGACGTGCTGGATAGCGTCGAACAATTGCCGGAAATGCGCGCGCTCCGTGGGCGCCTGCTCCCGCCAGTCAGCCAACGGATGGCTGCCAGCACACACCACACCCAGGCCGAACTCGCCGAGAGATCGGGCCAGGTCATGCCGCACCGTCGCCAGGTACTCCGCCGCCTCACGGCTGGTGTGGAACACCGGCGACGCCACCTCGATCTGCCCTTGGAACATTTCATCCGCAAAGCCTGCGCCAATAGCCTTCCGGCAGGCGGCCAAGACCGCCGCCGAAGGCTCGGCCAGCATGCGCCGGGTGTGCAGGTCGGTGATGAAATACTCCTCCTCGATGCCGAAGGTGAGCATCGACGTCAACGCAGGCGCGTAACGGTGAGCGCGACCACGGCAATCCGCTCGACACGCTCGTAGCCCGGCTTGTCCAGCTCTTCGCCAAACACATCGGGGTCAAGCTCGCGGTAGGTCCAGCCATAGGCATGGCTGCCGAGCAATGGTTTGACGGCCGCCAGGAACGGGTCCTCGCCACCAGCAACGATCGCCACGCCGGTGTACAACACCAGGCTACCGCCCAGCGCCAGGCGCCCCATGGATTCGCCGACAATGCGCACCGACAATTGCTCGCCCAGTGCGCCGCCGCCATGCCGATATGCACGCTGGCGGTCGTCATTCATATAGGGCGGGTTGGCGACGATAAGGTCGAACTCGCCTTCGACGCTGCCCAATACATCGCTGTGGTACGCGACCACATTGGCCAGCCCTGCCAACTCGGCATTCACTGCGGTCAGGCGCAACGCGCGCGGGTTGATGTCCACCGCCAACACCTCGGCGTCGTGCCGTGCCCGAGCCACCACCAGTGCGCCCACGCCCGCGCCGCAACCGATGTCCACCGCGCGCGTGATCGGCTCGAAACGCTGTTGCAGATGCGCTTCAATCAGGCGCGCGAAGCGGTAACTGTCGGGCCCGAAAAACACCGCATCCGATTGGGTCGTGGGGTACGCCGAGTGAACGAACAACAGGTCATCCAGGCTCGACCAGCGCACGGCGCTGCGCCACAGCGAATCGTGCTTTTCGATCACGTCGGCCTGCTGCAATTCTTCGCAGAACGCCTCGGGCAACAGCGCGCCGTCAAACGGCATCGACCAACCGAACACGTCGCGCAGGTCCATTGCCAGCGGCGTCGCCAGGCGCTGGAAGACCCGTTCATGGGTCATGGGCGTCGGCGTGATAAAGCGGTAGCCGCTCTCCTTCAAGCCCCGGCCCAGGTTGAGCAGTGCGCGATCAGCGAGTTGTTGTGCAGACATGGGCGAATTCCTTAGCGCAGGCGCGCGCGCAATTGGATAAACCGGCGAGTGGCGTACAACCCGGCGGGCGTGCAATGGCGACGCGCCGACAGCCACGGAATCAGCGCGTTGAGCTGCTGTTCGTCGGGCAGTTTCCACAGCGAGTCCACGAGCGCCTGGGTGTCAGGGTCGGCCGGGCGGTGCTGTTCCTGGGAAAACCGGCTGGAGCGCCCACGCCTCACCGGCGCCACGCGCTGGTCGCTGATCCACTCGCCAGCAATCCAGTCATGTAACACCTGTTTTTCATAGCCGCTGAACACGCCGAACATCGCCGCGCCCGCGCCCTCGATGAGTTGCCAGAAGCGACTCTCGGCCGGGTCCTGGTTGCGCTTGATCCACCCCTTGTCCTGCAACGCCTGGAGGAACGCGCCGACCTGCCCCGGCTGCGCCAGCCACTGGTTGACGGTCTTGCCTTCGAAGCGGCAATAGTCCGAATGCATGTGCTGGCCGAAGGTGCGTTTGCGTTCGAGCATCGCCACCACTTCAGCGTGCAGGTCGAACTGCTCGATAACGGCCGTGGTGCCCGGGCCAAGGTCATTAAGGCGATAACCCTCGGCCACGCGGCGGTAGAAGTCCGCCCTGCCCTCGCCCAGCGGCAGCAGGTTCAACACCGACTGCGCCGCCTTGCACGCGTGGCCGCTGCTGGCGTTGTCGATGGTGACGTGCAGGGTGAAGTAATACGGGTCGATGCCCAGCTCGCTCAGCTCATACGAAGTGATCAACAAGTGCAGCGGCAACTGCTCGTAACCCAGGTTGTAGCCGATGACCTGCGGCAGGAATTCCTCGGCACACAGGCCCAGGGCCAGTTGCAGCGCGCCCTGCAGGTAGTGTTCGTCTTCGACGCCCGCGTCGCTGTCGGCGTCGTGATCACTGAGCAACTTGCGGTAGATCACCACATGGTTCTGCGCGGCTTCGCCGTCCCCCAACTCTTCAAGATAGGTGCTGAGCAGGCCGTCAAAACGCTGGTCTTGCCAGTAATGCAGCAGTCCATACAACCACGCCCCGTCGACCTGTTTGGTCGGCGCCACACGTTGCAATACGTACAGTGCATGGGCTTTGTTCTGGAAGTAACGACGCGGCCGGCCTTGCTGGCGCTGCTCAAGGTAATCGGCGTAGTCCTGAGCGACCGCAGCACAACGCTGCTCAACCCAGGCCAAGAGCTGTTCCGGCTCAGCGGGCAGCTCGTTGGTGGCACCCTGTACCCGGGCCAATTGGGTTTGCAGGAACTCGCGCGCCACGCTCTCGGCGTTCGGCGCTTCGCCATACAGGTGTTGATAAACCCGCTGATACTCTCCGTAGCCCGAGTGATGCATAGAGGCCAGTTGGCCCGACAGCGCCGTTAATAGCGTCATAATGGCAGTTCCCGCAAAGTCCGAGACAACGCCCCTTCAACAAGAGGCCCCGCAAGAGCGCTCAAAATCACGCGCTTCTGAAGGAAAGAGCATCGGGCCTGGCGGAAAATTCAATCGGGATTCGAACATGCCTGATCAGTGGCGCCCGTTCGCCGTACGCCTCATGTGCCGCCATGAACACGCCCTCGGCAGTCCACGCCGCGGATTGCGGAGTAGCAGAAAAACAAAACGGCACCTGAGTGCCGTTCTGCCCAACCCTACATTTTTACTTGCGCGCCGCCTCCCACGACTTGAGCAGGTCGTTGTAGCTAACGGTCTCGCCTTTCGGCTTCTCGTTCGCCAGTTTCGGTTTTGGCGCGCCCGGTTGGTCGAACCAGTATTGCGCGTCACGCTCGGGGTTCATTTTCGGGCCGCACACCGGTTGCACTTTGGAGCGTTCCAGGCGCGTCATGATCGCGTCCTGTTCCTTGGCCAGGTTGTCCAGCGCCTGTTGCGGGGTTTTCTCGCCGCTGGCGGCCGAGGCGATGTTGCTCCACCACAGCTGCGCCAGGCGCGGATAGTCCGGCACGTTGGTACCGGTTGGTGACCACTCGGTGCGCGCCGGGCTGCGGTAGAACTCCACCAGGCCGCCGAGTTTGGGGGCCATGTCGGTCATGGCTTGTGAGTTGATGTCGGACTCACGAATCGGCGTCAAACCGACGATGGTTTTCTTCAGCGAGACGGTTTTGGACGTCACGAACTGAGCGTAGAGCCAGGCCGCGAGTTTCTGCTTCTCGGGCGTGGACTTGAGGAAGGTCCAGGAGCCTACGTCCTGATAGCCCTTCTTCATGCCCTTTTCCCAGTAAGGTCCGACAGGCGACGGCGCCATGCGCCATTTCGGCGTGCCGTCGGCATTCACCACCGGCAGGCCAGGCTTGACCATGTCGGCGGTAAACGCGGTGTACCAGAAGATCTGCTGGGCGATGTTGCCTTGGGAAGGTACTGGGCCGGATTCGGAGAAAGTCATGCCCGCCGCTTCCGGTGGCGCGTAGGCCTTCATCCAGTCCACGTATTTCTGCGTGGCGAACACAGCGGCCGGGGCGTTGGTGTCGCCGCCACGGGTCACGCTGGAGCCCACCGGATGGCAGTCCTCCACGCGAATGCCCCACTCGTCCACCGGCAAGCCGTTGGGCAGGCCTTTGTCGCCGCCACCGGCCATGGAGAACCAGGCATCGGTGAAGCGCCAGCCCAGGGACGGGTCTTTCTTGCCGTAGTCCATGTGCCCATAAATGCGCTTGCCGTCGATTTCCTTGACGTCTTCGCTGAAGAACTTGGCGATGTCTTCATAGGCCGACCAGTTCACCGGTACGCCGAGGTCGTAGCCGTATTTTTCCTTGAACTTGGCTTTCAGTTCCGGACGCTCGAACCAGTCGGCGCGGAACCAATAAAGGTTGGCGAATTGCTGGTCGGGCAGTTGATAGATCTTGCCGTCCGGCGCGGTGGTGAAGGACAGGCCGATAAAGTCCTTGAGGTCGAGGGTCGGCGAGGTGAAGTCCTTGCCTTCGTTGGCCATCAGGTCGGTGATCGATTCGGTCTTGCCATAGCGAAAGTGCGTACCGATCAAGTCGGAATCGTTGACCCAGCCGTCATAGATGTTCTTGTCAGACTGCATCTGGGTTTGCAGCTTCTCCACCACGTCGCCTTCCTGCAGCAGGTCGTGGGTCAGCTTGATGCCGGTGATTTCACTGAAGGCCTTGGCCAGCACCTTGGACTCGTATTCATGGGTGGTGAGGGTTTCCGACACCACGTTGATCTTCATCCCACGGAACGGTTCCGACGCCTTGATAAACCATTTCAACTCTTCGAGCTGCTGGGCTTCGGTGAGGGTGGACGGTTTGAACTCGCTGCCGATCCATTTCTTCGCGGCATCTTCGTACGCATCGGCCCAGGCCGAAGCGCTCAAACCGCTCAGGGCCAGTACGGCGGCCAATGAAATGCTATGTCGCAGCTTATTGTTCTTATTCAACATAGAGACCTCCTGGTTGTTTATTCATAAGGGCACTAGCCCCAACGCATCACACTCAACAGCCATACCAGGGAGAGCGCGGACGCCACCCAGATGCTCCAGTCGGTAACGCCGATCACCAGCAAATGCAGGTAGGCGCTGCCGAGAAGACCGATAAACAAGCGATCACCACGGGTGGTGCTGATCGGTAACAAACCCCGCCGGGGGATGCTCGGCGAGCGCAGTTCCCAGGTGGTCATGCCCGCCAGGATCAGGGCGATGCCGCCGAAGAACAGTGCAGTGGGGGTGGTCCAGGCCATCCATTCCATCATCGACTCCTCAGACCCGGCCCAGGGCAAAGCCCTTGGCCACGTGGTTGCGAACAAACCAGATCACCAGCATGCCCGGCAGGATGGTCAACACCCCCGCCGCTGCCAGCACGCCCCAATCGATGCCAGACGCCGACACCGTGCGCGTCATCACCGCCGCGATGGGCTTGGCGTTGACCGAGGTCAGGGTGCGCGCCAGCAGCAGCTCGACCCAGGAAAACATGAAGCAGAAAAACGCGGTGACACCGATGCCGGAGCCGATCAATGGGATGAAAATTTTCACGAAAAACTTCGGAAACGAGTAGCCATCAATGTAGGCAGTTTCGTCGATCTCCTTGGGCACGCCGGACATGAAGCCCTCTAGGATCCACACCGCCAACGGCACGTTGAACAGGCAGTGGGCCAGGGCTACAGCGATATGCGTGTCGAACAGGCCGATGGACGAATACAGCTGGAAAAACGGCAGCAAAAACACCGCTGGCGGCGCCATGCGGTTGGTCAGCAGCCAGAAGAACAGGTGCTTGTCGCCCAGGAAACGATAGCGCGAGAAAGCATAGGCTGCCGGCAGCGCCACGCTCAGGGAAATCACCGTGTTCAGGCTCACGTAGTACAGCGAGTTGAGATAGCCGGTGTACCAACTCGGGTCGGTGAAGATCACCTTGTAGTTGGCCAGGGTGAAATCCTGAGGAAACAACGTCAGCCCGCCGAGGATTTCGGTGTTGCTCTTGAAGGACATGTTCAGCAGCCAGTAGATCGGCACCAGCAGGAACAGGATGTAGATCAGCAACGGGATTAGCTTGCGTTTGCTCATGTTGGCGACCTCAGCGGTTGGCGTCGGAGTGGGTCATGGCGGTGTAGAACAGCCAGGACACCAACAGGATGATCAGGAAGTACACCAGCGAAAACGCTGCCGCCGGGCCCAGGTCGAATTGGCCTACTGCCATCTGGGTCAAGGTCTGACTGAGGAAAGTGGTGGCGTTACCCGGTCCGCCGCCCGTCAGGACGAAGGGCTCGGTGTAGATCATGAAGCTGTCCATAAACCGCAGCATGACCGCGATCAGCAGCACGCTCTTCATCTTGGGCAGTTGGATATGTCGGAAAACTGCCCAGGCCGATGCACGATCAATCCGAGCGGCCTGGTAGTACACGTCCGGAATCGCCCGCAACCCCGAATAGCACAGCAACGCCACCAGTGAAGTCCAGTGCCACACGTCCATCACCAGCACAGTGACCCAGGCATCCGCCGTGTTGGCCGCGTAGTTGTAGCTGATGCCTACCGCGTTGAGGCTGTACCCCAGCAGGCCGATATCGGCGCGGCCAAAGATCTGCCAGATCGTGCCCACCACGTTCCACGGAATCAGCAACGGAATCGCCAGCACGATCAACACCAGCGACGACCAGCGACCCTTGGTCGGCATGGTCAGGGCGATGGCGATGCCCAGGGGAATTTCGATCAACAGCACGCAGGCTGAATAGATGAACTGGCGCAGCAGCGAGTCGTGCAGGCGCGGGTCGAGCAATACCTGCTTGTACCAGTCGGCGCCGACAAAGTAGCGGCTGGACTGGTCGAAGATGTCCTGCACCGAGTAATTGACCACGGTCATCATCGGGATCACCGCACTGAACGCCACCAGCAGGAACACCGGCAGCACCAGCCACCAGGCCTTGTTGTTCTGCACCTTGTTCATGGCTGCACCTCCAGCAGGTAATCGTCGGCGTAGAGCATCAGCCATTGCGCGGGAAAGCTGATGGACGCCGTGCCTTCAGGCACCGGTTTGTCTTCGGCCAAACGCACTTTCAAGGTGGCGCCATCGAGGTTGAGGGTCATGATCTTGTAGGTGCCAAGGTCTTCCAGATGTGTGACGCCGGCCTGCAGGGCGTCGGGGTTGTACTCGTCCCACACATGGATAAATTCCGGGCGGATACCCACCTGCAACTTCTTGTAGTCGGTGCTCGCAATGCGTTGTTGCAACGCATCGGGCAATGGCAAGTGGGTGCCGGCAAACCGCACCCCGCCCGCCTCGGCCTGCACTTCGATCAGATTCATCCCAGGGCTGCCGATGAAGTAGCCGACAAACGTGTGGCTCGGCCGCTCGAACAGCTCCCGTGGCGTGCCGAACTGCACGATCTGCCCGCCGTACATCACCGCGATTTTGTCGGCGAAGGTAGAAGCCTCCAACTGGTCGTGGGTGACGTAGACCATGGTGATGTTGAACTGCTCGTGGATCTGCTTGAGCTTGCGCCGCAGTTTCCATTTGAGGTGCGGGTCGATCACTGTCAGCGGCTCGTCGAAGAGGATCGCCGAGACGTCGTCGCGCACCAGGCCACGGCCCATGGAGACTTTCTGCTTTTCGTCGGCGGTGAGGTTGCGCGCTTTCTTGCCCAGCAGGGTTTGCAGGTCGAGGACTTCGGCAATTTCCTGCACCTTGCTGTGAATTTTCGCCTCGGCCATGCCCTGATTTCGTAGCGGGAACGCCAGGTTGTCGAACACCGTCATGGTGTCGTACACCACCGGGAACTGGAACACCTGGGCGATGTTGCGTTTTTCTGGCGTGAGGTCGTTGACCACTTTGGTGTCGAACAGCACCTGGCCTTCAGACGGGCTGAGCAAACCGGAGATGATATTGAGCAGGGTCGACTTGCCGCAGCCTGACGGACCAAGCAAGGCGTAGGCACCGCCCTGCTCCCACACGTGGTTCATTTCCCGGATCGCGTAGTCTTCCGGTCCGGTCGGCGTAGGGTTATAGCTGTGCGCCAGGTTCTGCAAATGGATCTCGGCCATCACGCAACCCTCGCGACACGGCGTCCGGGAGCCTGGACCAAACGGCCCTGACCATCGAACACAAACAGTTTATGGGTGGGGATATACACGCGGATCGGCGCGTCAACGTCGTACTCATGCACCCCCGGCAAATGCAGCACCAGCAGGAAGTGTTCGCTGCGCACGTGCAGGAAGGTTTCCGAGCCACTGATTTCGGCGACCTCTACGGTCACCGCCAGCTCAAGGTCGTCATCGTTGCTCGGCACCAGGCTGATATGGCTGGGGCGCACACCGAAGCGAAAATCGCCTTCGCCGATGGGACGCAGGTCAACATTGAGTGGGAAATGTACGAAATTGGCGAAGCTCACTTCATTGCCACTGATACGCCCCGGCATCAGGTTGATCGGTGGCTCGGAAAACAGCTCGGCCGCGAGCACGGTGTGTGGCTGGTGGTAAACCTCGGCAGCCTTGCCACTCTGGATCACCCGGCCTTCGTGAAGGATGGTGGTAGTGCCGCCGAGGGCCAGGGCTTCGTTGGGTTCGGTAGTGGCGTAGATCGCAATGGTGTGGCGGGCCTGGAACAGCTCGCGCATTTCCTGACGCAGCTCTTCGCGCAGTTTGTAGTCCAGGTTCACCAGCGGCTCGTCGAACAGGATCAGTTCGGCATCCTTGACCAGGGCGCGGGCCATGGCCGTGCGCTGCTGCTGGCCACCGGACAGCTCCAGCGGGTGACGCTTCAGGAACTTCTCGATGCGCAGCATCCGAGCGGTTTCCAGCACCTTGCTCTGGATCACCTCGTTGGACACACCGGCCTGACGCAACGGCGAGGCGATGTTCTCGAACACGGTCATGGTCGGATAGTTGATGAACTGCTGATACACCATCGACACGTTGCGCAGGCGCACCGGCTTGTGGGTGACGTCGACGCCATTCATCAGGATGCGACCGCTGTCGGGCTTGTCCAGGCCGGCCATCAGGCGCATCAGGCTGGTCTTGCCGGACAGGGTGCGACCGAGCAGCACGTTGAAGGAACCGGGCTCGAAACGCAGGGTGGCATCGTCGATCCAGGTTTGGCCTTCGACGACGCGGGAGACATGTTCCAGGGTCAATGACATGACACGACCTTTTTTATTATTGGAATGAATCTGGCCAGTCGTCAGAGCGAATTTCGTGCCAAAACCGGCAGGTGCTTGATCCACAAGGAAATGGGACATATGGGATGTTCGGGAGTGAACAATCGGGCTGAACAACTGAACACTTCGAGGGTTGACAATGAACAGTTCTGAACAACACTAATGGGGCCCCCGCGCCTGCGGGGCCCCATAAAAACAATAAAAACAGAAGGTCGCCCGATGGCCGAACCCTTGGCTCACGACACCATCATCCAGGACTCCTGGCGCCGTTGCCGCGCCTTTGGCCTGGACCACCAGAGCACGCCCAGCTTCGATCAACTGCCTGCCGAGGGCATCAGCCAACTGCTGGAAAGCCAGCATTCCCTGGTGCAGACCACCCACCAGGAAGTCCTGCCCTACTACGAGAACATCCTCAGTAATTCCAATTGCCTGATCATGCTGGCCGACAACCAGGGCCAGGTGCTGACCTCGTGGGGTACCCAGCGGTTTATCGAGCCCAAGCTGGCCCGTGGGTTCAGCGCCGGTGCCAGTTGGAAGGAACGCTCCAGCGGTACCAATGCCATCGGCACCGCGCTGGCTTGTGCCCAGGCGGTGCATATCGAACACGATGAACACTTCCTCAAGGCCAACCGTTTCATGACGGGTTCGGCAGCGCCGATCTTCGATGCCCAGCGCGAAATCATCGCGGTGCTGGATGTGTCCAGCGACAGCTACCTGCCGCCCTCTCACACCTTGGGCATGGTCAAGATGATGAGTCAGACCGTGGAGAACCGGCTGATCCTCAACCTGTTTCGCGGCGAGCATTTCCAACTGACCTTCAACACCGGCCTGAGCAACCTGGACAGCCAGTGGGCGGGCCTGCTGATCTTTGATGACAGCGGCCAGGTGCTGTCGGCCAACCGTCGCGCCGACAACCTGCTGGGCATCAGCCTGTCGCGGGTGATGATCGACAGTTTGTTCAAAGTGTCGCTGCTGGAACTGCTCAACCAGCCGGAGGGCTTGCCGTTTTCGTTGCAGGCGGCCGGGCGCAATCGGTTTCAGTGCCTGTTGAAACGCCCCAAGCAGATGCCGGTGCAGGCGCGTGTGTTCAGCGAGCCGGTTATGTCGAAGCCGGCAGCCATTGGCCTCAAGACCCTGCATTTTGGCGATATGCGCGTGGAGAAAGCCGTGCGCCAGGCCGAGCGGTTGCTGGAAAAAGACATCCCGCTGCTGATTCATGGTGAAACCGGCGTGGGCAAAGAGGTGTTCGTCAAAGCCCTGCACCAGGCCAGTTCCCGCAGCCAGAAGGCATTTATCGCGGTGAACTGTGCGGCGATTCCCGCTGAGCTGGTGGAATCGGAGCTGTTCGGTTACGAGAAAGGCGCGTTCACCGGCGCCAATCAGAAAGGCAGCATCGGCCTGATCCGCAAGGCCGACAAGGGCACGCTGTTTCTCGATGAGATCGGCGATATGCCGCTACCGACCCAGGCGCGCCTGCTGCGTGTGTTGCAGGAGCGTTGTGTGCAACCGGTGGGCAGCAGCGAGTTGTTCCCGGTGGATTTGCGCATTATCTCGGCGACCAACCGCGCACTGCGCGAACAGGTGCAGGCCGGGCGTTTTCGTGAGGATTTGTACTACCGCATCGGCGGCCTGACCCTGGAATTGCCGCCCTTGCGCGAGCGGACCGACAAGCAGGCGCTGTTCCAGCAACTGTGGCAACAACACCGCGAGCCCACCCAATGGGCCGGTTTGAGCGCCGAGGTGCTGGCGCTGTTCGAGCAGCACCCGTGGCCGGGGAATTTGCGCCAGGTGAGCAGCGTGTTGCAGGTGGCGCTGGCGATGGCCGAGGAGCAGCCGATAAGGCCGGAGCATCTGCCGGATGATTTTTTTGTGGACTTGAACGTGCCTGCGCCGCTGCCGACCAGTGAGTACCTGGACGACAGCATTGACCTGACCCAGCGCTTGAAGGCGGTAGGCGGCAATATCTCCCACTTGGCACGGGAGTTGGGGGTAAGCCGCAACACTTTGTACAAACGCCTGCGCCAAGGCAATGAATGCCCCCCGTAGAGGCCCACAGATCGCAGGGTGTCAGTACGTCAGCTACGGCAGGCTCAGCGCGGCTTGACCACTACCAGCAAGTCGGTGAAGTACTCCACCTGGATCGGCAGGTTGTCCGCCAGGGTCGACAAGGCCGCCGCCGTGTCGTCCAGCTTGAATACGCCGGACACACGCAGGCCGCGCAGGGCCTGTGGGTCGAAGCGGACCATGCCGTGGCGGTAGCTGGCCAGGGTTTGCAGCACTTCACTCAGGGGCTGGTCGTTGACGGTGAGCAGGCCACGCGTCCAGGCGTCCGGATCGGCATTGCCGACGGTTTGCGCGGGCGTTGCGCGCCCATGGTCGAGGACGGAACGCTGGCCGGCGCTGACCTTGACGCCCTCCTCTGCCTTACCTTTGACCGCCACGCTGGACTCGATCACCGTTACCACTGTCGTGCCGTCCGGCGCACGCTTGACCAGGTATCGGGTACCCAGTGCGGTCGCCGTGCCTTGGTCGGTGCGCACCACGAACGGCCGCTGCGCATCTTTGGCCACGTCTACCCACAGTTCGCCTTGCAGCAGTTCGATCACCCGTTGGTGGCCGTCGAATTTCACGTCCACCGCCGAGTTGCTGTTGAGCTGCAACTGGCTGCCGTCTTCGAGAGCGATCTGGCGACGTTCACCGACGCCAGTACGCTGGTCGGCCATCCACACTGGCAGGTGCTCCAGGCTCAGCCAACCGCACAGCGCGATACCGAGCACACCCAGCACCTGTGCGCTGCGCGCCCGTTGCGGGGTAAATGCGCGATTCAGGGCGCGGCGCGCCGGTTGTGCGGGCACGCTGTCGAGGCTGCCCCATAACGCACGCATGCGCTCGATGGCGACGGCGTGGCGCGGGTCGGCCTTGCACCAGGTGTTGAAGGCCTGACGGTCGGCGTCTGTGACGTCCTCGTCGTGCAGGCGTGTCAGCCAATTCGCTGCTTGCTGGATGATCTGTTCGGAGTTCATGACAGTGGGTCGGCCGCGTGCAGGCTGTGATAGCAGTGCACCAGAGCGCTGGAGATGTAGTTTTTGACGGTGCTGGGGGACACTTCCAGACGCACGGCGATTTCGCTGTAGGTCAGGCCGTCGAGGCGACTCAACAAGAACGCCTCGCGGGCCTTGGGCGGTAAGCCGGCGAGCATTTCAGCAATGCGTTCCAGCGCTTGCAAGGCAACGTGGATCGCCGCCGGGTCGGGCATGCCGGCGTCTTCGCACTGGATGACCAGCGCCTGCATGTAGGCTTTTTCGATACGGCGACGACGGGCACCGTCGATGAGCAAGCGTCCCGCCGTGGTGGCCAGGAAGGCACGGGGTTCCTTGATCGCTTGCGGTTCGGCCAGCATCAATACACGGATGAAGGCGTCGTGGGCCAGGTCGGCGGCGTGCTGGGAGCAACCGAGTTTCCTGCGCAGCCAGCCATGCAACCATCCGTGGTGCTCGCGGTACATCGCCGTAAGGATCTGCTGACGCGCTGAGTTGCCCAGCGCGGCCGGAATGTCATGCATGCGCAAAAAATTCTCAAATGGGAAATGTTACCAATTGCGCAAACAATGCCAGTAAAACGATGTCGGGGCAAGGGGCTCACATCCTGTAAAAGCGCCCTCCCATCGGTGTGTCCTCTTAGCGCCAGCTCCATGAAACGCCGGTGTAGATACCACGCCCATCTGCCGGTGTAGAGCGCGCAACATCCAGGCCTTTGTCGTCGTAACCCGGCGTGACAGTGTTGGCGTAACGGCGGTTGGCGAGGTTGCGCAGATCGACCCAGGCTTGCCAGTCCTGCTTGGGCGCGTCGTAGCCGAACGTTGCGCCAACAATCGTATAGGCCGCGGCGTAGTAGGAGTTGGCGTAGTCCACCGCCACTTTTGATGAGTGCTCGGTGTTAAAGCTGGTGTAGAAACCGGTCGGGTGGCTGTAGCGCAGTTGCGCCTGGTAGTAGTGTTTGGGGATGCCCGGCAAGGTGTTGCCACCGAAACGGTCGTCGTCGCGGTAGTGGAAGTCGCTGAAGGTGTAGGCCTGGCGCAGGTCGAGTTTGCCGTTGCGGCCGCCGTCCCACAATGGGTTGAGCAGGCCCAGTTCCACGCCTTGGTGCACGGTGGGGCTGGCGTTGGATTCGGCGACGATGGCATCGCTGGTTGCGGTCTGGGCCTGGGTTTCCACGGTGAGCAATTCGTGGCGCACTTCGGAGCGGTACAGCGCCAGGTCCCACTGGCCGAGCCAGGCCTCACCGCGACCGCCGACTTCCAGGGTGGTGGCGGTCTGGTTTTTCAGGCTGACGCCTTCACGCGCCATGCCTTTGGCAGGACCGCTCGTAAAATACTTGTTGGAACCCCAGATCATCGACCACGCATGCGGCGGCTCGACGGAGCGACTGAGGTTGCCGTACACCTGCAATTGCGGGTTGAAGTCATAACGCAGGCCGATGCGCGGCGCGTAGTCCCAATCGTGCTGGCTAAGCGGTGCCTGGCCTTCGGGATAGGTGACCTCGGTTTCGCGGCGGGTGTAGATGGCGGCCAGGCCGGTGGTCAGCCACAGGTCCGGCACCAGTTCCAGGTCGTTGCCGATGTGCAGCACGGTGTCGGAGCCCAGGTAGCTGTAATCGCGGGTCTTGGTGCCGGGGACATAAATGGCCGTGTTACCGGCGGGAATGCGCACGTATTCGGCGCCGCCATTATTGGGCATCGCCTGGGTGGTGCGCAGGCCGAGGGTGGTTTTGCTGTCGTGGCCGAACACCGTGTCCTGGCGGATGTAGTTGAGGGTGCCGCTGACGTCGGTGTAGGCGACTTTCAGACGGATAGTGCCCTCGCGCAGGTCCATTGGGTAATCGTGGTACGCCAGGCCCACTTCAAGGCGGGAATTGTCGTCCAGTTGCAGGGTGGTTTTGTTGGCGATCCAGGTGGAGCCAGGTTGCAGGCGCTTGGAGTCGCGCGCAGCGTTGAGGCTGTTGGCGGCGCGTGGGTCGTGGCTTATCTGGCTGCGAGTGAGTTTGCCGGGGGTGTCGTTGGTGGTTTCGCGATAACGGAAATAGAAGCGGGTTTCCAGGTTGGGGTTGAAGCGGTAGCCGAAGTTGGCGGCCACGCCCTTGCCTGTGGCCGCGCTCTGGCGCTGGTAGCCGTCGGATTGCGAGTCGGTGAGGCTGATGTAGTAGTCGGCGTCGCCCAGCACCTGGCCCGAACTGATCTCGCGCTGGGCATAGCCACGGCTGCCCGCCTCATAGCGCACTTGCAGCTTGGGAGCGTCGTAGCCCGTTCGCGTGACGTAGTTGACCGCACCACCGAGGGCCAACGCGCCCTGATCAAAACCGTTGGCGCCGCGCAACACCTCGACCCGGCTTTGCCACAGCGGGTCCTTGAGCTCATAAGGGGTGCCGCCGGGGCCGGTCAGCGGCAGGCCATCGAACATCTCGTAAAGCCCCGACGCATGGGAGCCAGGGCTGCGGTTGAGGCCCGACCCGCGAATCGACAGTTTCACCCCTTCGTTGTTCGCCGCCTTGGCGTACACCCCCGGCTGGTACTTGAACACATCTTCGTTGGTGCTCACCCGCCCCTGCTGCACGCTGCCCATGTCGATGTAATTGGTGGCGCCGGGCACGCTCTTGAGCTGCGCCTGAGCCACTTCGCCCGCACTCGCTTCAGCCGTGGTGACTTCGACCGGTGCCAATTGCAGGTCTTCGGCGTGCACCAGCGAGCTTAAGGTCAAGGCAGCAAACAGGAATGGAGGTTGGCGCAGCAGCATGGGTGGGTCCTTGGAATTCGGGGGCGTGAACGGCAGGGCCATCACGCGAACAGTGATGGGAAGCCAACGATGCCCGGCAAGTCACGCCTTATTAACGGACCAGCCCCTTCCCACAACAGTGTCGGACCGATTTTACTTACAAGGAAATAAACGATCTAACGCTGACTCAGATAGCCCGAAGTCAGGCCCTGCTGTACTGCAATTCCAGAGTGGTGCTGATCAGCCGGGTGAAAATCGTGAGTATCTCGACCATTTGCGGGTTCTCGAGCTTTTTCGGCAACACGTCCAAGGCGCACAAGGTGCCGAAGACGCTGCCGTCGGAGAAGACAATCGGCAGGGAGATGTAGCTTTCGAAGCCATGTTTACTGGGCAAAGGATTTTGCCAGAACACCGGATCCTTGCTGGCGTGTTCGATAATGATGGGCTTGGGATTGGCCCGCAGACCGTTGCACAGCGTGGCTTCAAGCTGTAATTCATGCCCGACCTCCACGCCAAAATGCAGCTCGTCGTACACCGCGCAGGCCACCCAGTGGGTGTCGGTCATCTTCGAGATCGCCGAGAAGCGCATATCCGTCAAGCGCGTGGTCAGGCGCAGGATATTGGACGCTGTTTCTATCTCGGCGATGACCGCCAGTTCTTCAGGGGTTAAAGGTTTGATAGCACTCTCCTGATTCTCAAATCAAAACCAAGCAGCCCTATGCCTGGGCTATTGCAGTTCGTTCGCAAAACGCCCCACTGCGTTCACCACCTGCTTGGCGCCACCCTGAATCTCCGTGATGACGGCGCCAGCCTGGTTGGCCAGTGTCAAGCCTTGCTCAGCCTGCTCGCGACTGCTGAACATCTCGGTAATGGCTTCGTCGGCGAGGCGCTGGTTCTGTTGGACCACGCTGACGATCTCTTCGGTTGCCGTGCTGGTACGGCTGGCCAATTGCCTTACTTCATCCGCTACCACCGCGAATCCACGGCCCTGTTCACCTGCACGAGCAGCCTCAATGGCGGCATTGAGTGCAAGCAGATTGGTTTGCGCGGCGATGCCGCCGATGGTCTGCACAATCGCGCTGATCAGCAGCGACTGTTTGCCCAGCGCCTCAATGCTGCCGGTGGCGGATTGCATTTGCAGAGCAATGTTTTGCATGGTCTGCACGGTGTCTTGCACAACCGCCGCGCCGCGTTCGGCCGTGACGTCGGTTTGTAAAGAAACCTCGTAGGCCACGCCGGCGGCGGCCTTGACCTCGGACTCGCGCAAGACCTGGTCGGTGACCACACTGGCAAACTTGACCACTTTGCACAGCTTGCCCTCGGCGTCGTGCACCGGGTTGTAGGTGGCTTCGAGCCAGACCTCGTTGCCGCGACTGTCCACACGCTTGAAGCGGCTGGCAACAAATTCGCCGCGATTGAGGGTTTGCCAGAACGCAGCGTATCCGCTCGAAGCGGCCTCCTGCGCGGTGCAAAACAGACTGTGCTTTTTGCCGACGATCTGATCGAGCGTATAGCCCATGGCGTCGAGAAACTGGGTATTGGCGGTGACCACCGTCCCATCCAATCTGAACTGAATGACGGCCGTCGAGCGGATCAACGCGTTGATAAACGCTTCGTTTTCCTTGGCTTGCTCAATGGCGCGACTGACCTCGATGCCGTAGCCCTGGATCTGCGACAGCTGGCCGTCGCGCGCGTTGATCGGGCACCAGGTGAGGTTGATCCAGGCCAGGCTGCCGTCACTGCGCAGGAAGCGGTAATCGTCGCTCACCGGCTCGGAGCGGGCGACTGCTGCATTGAAATCACGGAAACAAGGTAAATCCCTGACGTAAGGCGGAACAATTTCACTCAAGAGACGGCCCTGCAATTGCTCGCAGGAGTAGCCCAGGGTCCGGGCAAAATCCTCGTTGACGGCAATGAGCCGCATGTCGGCATCCAGGCATATTGAGAGCATGCCGCGGTCATACTGCGTAACGAGCTGTCGCAATTGGAAAAGCTCGTCGTCCCGGTCCTGCAGATCCTTCTTCAAGCGGCGATTGAACATGGCGGCGTCCCTGAGGTAGTTATCACTGCATCGGCCATGCGGCCTGCGGCTTGAGCATAGGCCGATGAACAGTTAGTTGCTCACTCAGTTGTCTCGCGCAACAGAAATAGATCTAACCGGCAGGCCTATCCAGTGTCTGCATCAAATCGTCCGCCTCGGAGCCCACCGCAAACCTGAAGCCGTGCATCTGGTCGGCCGCCAGTATTGCCCTGAGGGCCTCGACAAACTGCGCCTCGGTGGGTGAATCACGCAGCAATTTGTGCGCCGGTAATAACAACTCGGCAGGAACCCCCTCGACACTTGCGGCGTCGATAACGGCAAAGAGGATAAAGCGCAGGCGTATCTCGCGGTCCGTCGGCCACACCGTTTTTCGCTTACCCAAGGTAGGGCCTCACTTTTTCGGAAAAGTCCGAGGCTATTGCCGACGTCGGGGCGTTTCAAGCATGGGGGCGCAACATAGGCCACTTCCTACATTGAAAAGAGAAAATCCGTACTCGCCATCCGTTCACTGCACCGGCAGGAAATTCATCAGCAACAAACTTTGCGCATAGTTGAGACCGATACGCCGATACCGCTCATCCAGCATCTGAGTCAGCAGGTCAAGCCGCGCCACAATCTTGCCGAACTCCACGGCAAAACTGAGGTTGCTGCCCTCCTCCGAGATCTCATTGGAAAACAGCAGCAACACGCCATTCGCATCCTGACGCTTGCTCAGCAGCCAAGTAGCCTTCTCGATATTGCGGGCGGCATTGCTGACGAACTGCGGGTTGATCGAATCGGTCATGTAGAACTCAATGCGCCCGCCGTGGGCGGTCACCAACATACTGCCGATCGCGTATATAAAGGCGCCCACCCGGTCGCCCTGAAACTCCGGACTCAAGGAGTAACTCAACGCGACCAGGTCGCGACGCTCACCCAGGGCTGGCAGCGGTCGACGCTGCTCGATTGCCTGGCGAATTTCCCGCTCGGCACTCACCGCATCCGGATAACCCGATTGCCGCCACTGGCTGGGGTTACGCAGGTATAGCTTGCTCATCAGCAGATACAGGCTTTGCAGATTGTCGCGCATGCCCAGGGTGGCCATGCGATCGACACTGGTCTGAAAGAACTCATCGGGCTTGCCATTGGTGAACTGCTTGGCAATGTCCTGCCCCTGTTGCTGGGTGCAACCTGTCGCGCCGAATATGAAGATCGCAGCCAACAGCAGCAGCCGGCGTATGCGACGAATGTTTGAAAGAGGAAACGTGCGATCCATCGGCACCCGATCTTGTTCTTCTGCCCTCGCGGGGAATCGGCGGGGCTGGGACAAAGATAGAGCAGAGAAATCAAAAAAAGTGCGACAGGCATCGGCAAATTGTCATGAGACCCGCATGCCAGCGCGTTTCGTGACGAATTCGTTTTAGGGTCTATACTTTCTGGAGCAGTTGCGTGTGTTGTTGGCGAGCCAGGGTGGCATTTCAACCTTCGAGCGGCCTGGCGCGTGTATGCACATCGCCTACGGCACTACCACCGGCAACTGCAAACGAGGTGACGGCGATGAAACATCCAATTCGAGCACAAATGTTTGCCCAAGTGATCTGCCTGCTTTCGGTGGCTCAGCTTTTTTGCTGATTGAGATGAGAAACGGCCTTGAAGATTGGCTGCGGGAGTGGCACGGCGAAGTATTGCCCGTCGGACTGCCAAACCGCAGAAACACAAAAGCCCCGCATTCGCGGGGCTTTCGTTTGAATCTTGGCGGGAAACCAGGGATTCGAACCCTGGGAACGCTATTAACGTTCGCCGGTTTTCAAGACCGGTGCATTCAACCACTCTGCCAATTTCCCTTGTGCATCACAGGATTATAGTAGGCCATCCTGTCTCAGCGGGCGCCATAATACCCGAATGAAACACACTGTCAAACTCTCGCCATCGCTTGTTACAGAGCGTCTGTTATGATCTTTGCGACTGAACGTTTCAAAACCGAAGGAGTGTCGCCATGCGCGAACAGAATTACGCAGTGAATGGTAACGCGCAGGCTGAGCAGCTTGAAGTCAGCCGCGTGTTGCGCAACACCTATGGCCTGCTCGCCCTTACCCTCGCATTCAGCGGCGTGATGGCGTTCGTGGCGCAGCAAATGCGCGTCGGCTATCCGAATATCTTTGTTGTACTGATCGGCTTCTATGGCCTGTTTTTCCTGACCAACAAGCTGCGTGACTCGGCCTGGGGCCTGGTGTCGGCGTTTGCCTTGACCGGTTTCATGGGCTTTATCCTCGGCCCGATCCTCAACCGTTACCTCGGCATGGCCGGTGGTGCGGAAGTGGTCAGCTCGGCGTTTGCCATGACGGCCCTGGTGTTTGGTGGCCTGTCGGCCTACGTGCTGATCACCCGCAAGGACATGAGCTTCCTGGGTGGCTTCATCACCGCAGGTTTCTTTGTGTTGCTGGCGGCAGTGGTTGCAGGCATGTTCTTCCAGATCAGCGGGCTGCAACTGGCGATCAGCGCGGGTTTTGTGCTGTTCTCCTCGGTATGCATCCTGTTCCAGACCAGCGCCATCATTCACGGCGGTGAGCGCAACTACATCATGGCTACCGTCAGCCTGTATGTGTCGATCTACAACCTGTTTGTCAGCCTGTTGCAAATCTTCGGCATCATGAGCCGCGATGACTGATTGTTAGCGGCATAAAAAATGCCCCGCATCGAAAGATGCGGGGCATTGTTGTTTTCAGGGCATCAATACTGGTTGGGTTCCATTTCCAGCTGGACCTTGAAACGCTCGGCGATATCCGTTTGGATACGCTGGGCCAACTTCGCGATGTCGTGCCCTGTGGCACTGCCATAGTTGACCAGCACCAGCGCCTGCAGTTTGTGCACGCCCGCATCCCCTTCACGGAAGCCCTTCCAGCCGGCCTTGTCGATCAGCCAACCGGCGGCAAGCTTCATGTGCCCATCCGCCTGGGGGTAGGCCACCAGGTCCGGATACAGCGCTTGTAGCTCTTCGGCCAAGGCCTTGGTCACCAGCGGGTTCTTGAAGAAGCTGCCGGCATTGCCCAGGACTGCCGGGTCCGGCAGTTTTTCGCTGCGGATGCTGCAAATTGCGCGGCTGACGTCGCTAGGCGTCGCGTCGGTGATGCCCTGCCCGGCCAAGCGCTGTTGCACCGGGCCGTAATCGAGCTTGAGGTGACTGGCGCGGCTCAGGGCAAAGCGGACCCGCAGGATCAACCAGCGACCGGTTTCGTGCTTGAACAGGCTGTCACGGTAGGCAAAGTTGCATTCTTGCAGGCTGAAGTCCCGCAGTTCGCCGGTGCGGCGATCCAGCGCTGTGAGGCCGGCGAATACATCCTTGATCTCCACGCCGTAGGCGCCAATGTTCTGCATCGGGGCAGCGCCGACGGTGCCCGGGATCAGGCTGAGGTTTTCCAGGCCGCAAAAACCCTGTGCCAATGTCCAGAGCACAAACGGGTGCCAGGCCTCGCCCGCTTCGGCTTCGACCACTACGTGCACGCCGTCATCGTGCAGCACGCGAATGCCCTGGCTGGCCATGCGCAGTACCAACGCAGCGATATCCTGGGTTAGCAGCAGATTGCTACCACCGCCAATCACCAGCAACGGCAACGCTTGCGCCGAAGCATAAGCCAGAGCCTCTCGCACATCGGCATCGCTTCGGACTTCGGCATACAGCTGGGCGCGCACGTCGATGCCAAAGCTGTTGAATGGCTTGAGGGAAACCTGCGCCAGCACTTCCAAGGTCATAACCGCCCCTTCAATTCGATCACCAATAAATCACAGGCCCGTTCGATCAGGTCCAGCACCCGCTCGAAGCCTTGCTCGCCTTCGTAATACGGGTCTGGCACGTCGTCCACTTGCGAGTCGTAGCGGCGCAGGAACAAATCCAGTTCGGCCTTACCCTGCCCCGACTGCAGCGCCTTGAGGTTGCGCAGGTTGCTGCCATCCATCGCGAGGATCAGGTCATAACGCGCAAAGTCGGCGCGGGAGACCTGCTGGGCGCGCTGAGCCGACAAATCGTAACCGCGCACCATCGCCGCACGTTGGCTGCGCTGGTCCGGCGGGTTGCCGACGTGCCAGTCGCCAGTGCCGGCAGATGCCACCTCGACCTGCCCGGCCAGCCCGGCCTCGCGCAATTTATGGCGCAGAACACCTTCAGCGGTGGGCGAGCGACAGATATTGCCCAGGCAGACAAACAGAACCTCCATCAGGCCCCCAGCAGGCGACGGACGCGCTCAAGGTCTTCCTGGGTATCGACACCGGCAGGCGGCGCTTCAAGGGCATCGCCCACATGGATACGCACGCCGTGCCACAGGGCCCGCAGTTGCTCCAGGGATTCGGTATTTTCCAGCCAGCACGGCCCCCAACTGACAAAGTCGTGCAGGAAACCGGCGCGGTAGGCATAGATGCCGATATGGCGGCGGTACGGCACGCCCTCTGGCAACACATCGGGATTGCTGGCGAAGGCGTCACGCGCCCAGGGCAAGGTCGAACGGCTGAAGGTCAGTGCCAGGCCATTCACATCGCTGACGACCTTCACCACGTTCGGATTGAACAAAGTGTCGATGTCCTCAATCGGCTCGGCCAGGGTGGCCATCCGCGCCTCACCATGGGCAGCCAGGTTGGCGGCCACCTGGTCGATCACACTCGGCGGGATCAAAGGCTCGTCCCCTTGCACATTGACCACGATGGCGTCAGGCGCCAGGCCAAGCTGCGTGGCCACCTCGGCCAGACGGTCGGTGCCGGAATTATGGTCTTCGCGGGTCAGAACCGCTTCGGCACCGAACCCTTTGCAGGCTTCGATAATGCGCGGGTCGTCGGTGGCCACGACCACCCGATCGGCGCTGCTTTTGCAGGCCTGTTCCCAGACCAGTTGGATCATCGGCTTGTTGCCGATCAGTTGCAGCGGCTTGCCTGGCAGGCGGGTCGATGCGTAACGCGAGGGAATAACGACGGTAAAGGCGGCGGTCATTTATCCAGGCGCTCATCGGTGGTCAGGGTGCGGGCTTCGCTTTCCAGCATCACCGGGATGCCATCACGGATCGGGTACGCCAGGCCGGCGCCTTTGCTGATCAGCTCGGTTTTATCGGCGCTGAGCTTGAGCGGGCCTTTGCAGATCGGGCAAGCGAGGATGTCGAGCAGTTTGGTGTCCATGAGTGTTTCCTGGAAAGAAGCGTTTTAAGGCAAGAGACGGGCGGGCAACAAGCGCATCAGCTGCGTGTCGAACCAGACGACGAACGCCGGCGACGGCACGGCATCCACTGCAAGGTACCACCAGTCGGGCTGGGCAAAGGCGCGGCACTTCACCGCGTCCTTCTCGGTCATGACCAGCGGCAATGACGGTGTAAAATTCAAGACCTCGGCGCTGTAGGGCGCGTGGTCGGCAAACGCATGGGGAGTCGGCTGCCAGTGTAGCGTTTCAAGGGTGTTGAAGAAACGTTGCGGGTTACCGATACCGGCGACCGCGTGCACCGACTGACCTGCTTGAAAGTACTCCACCGACTGGCGCTCGCCGGTATGCAGGTTGACCAGTGCCGTAGGCTGCAGACGGAAGGCAAAGCCGTCGTCGCGATCTGATTCAGCCCCGTTGTAGAGCAGTGCATCAACACTCTGCAGGCGCTCGACCGGCTCACGCAGCGGCCCGGCAGGCAGGCAACGGCGGTTGCCGAGGCCGCGGGCGGCGTCGATCAACACCAGCTCCAGGTCACGGGCCAGGCGATAGTGTTGCAGGCCGTCGTCGGAAAGGATCAGGTCGAGAGTCTCGCTGGCCAACAGTGCCTTTACCGCACGGCTGCGATCAGGGTCGATTACCAAGGGCACGCCGCAGCGCTGCACGATCAGCAAAGGTTCGTCACCCGCCACCGCGGCACTGTGGCTGGCCTCGACGCGCCAGGGCAGTTGAGGAGGCTTGGCGCCGTAACCCCGACTGACCACGCCGACACGCAAGCCACTGCGTCGACAATGTTCGATCAGCCACAGGATCAACGGCGTTTTGCCGGTGCCGCCCACGGTGATGTTCCCGACCACCACCACGGGTACGGGCGACTGATAGATCTCTCCCTCGCCCGCCACAAACCGAGCGCGTTTGCGCTGCACCACACGGCGATACAAAGACTCCAGCGGCCGCAATAACGCGAGCGCCGGATGGCCCTCGTACCAGGCCTTGAGCAGACGATCGGACATGGCCATCAGGGTTGACTCGCCGCCTCGACGGTGCTCATGCGCAGATGGCTGAACCCGAGCTTGCCGGCCGCGTCCATCGCGGTGATCACGGCCTGGTGCTGGGTTTTACCATCGGCACTGATGGACAGCGGCAACTGGGTATCGCCGCCGGATTCTTTCTCCAGGGCGACCATCAGGCTGGCGAGATCGTTTTTCTCCAGCAACTGGTTATTCACCGAAAACACCCCGTCGGCGCTGATGGCGATGTCCAGTTGCTTGACTTGCTGGTCCTCGGCCGGCGACCCACTCACCGCTTCCGGCAAGTCGACACGCAGCTCGGTTTGCCGGGTGAAGGTGGTGGTGACGACAAAGAACAGCAGCAGGATAAACACCACGTCGATCAGCGACGCGAGGTTGATATCGACATTTTCCCGTTGCTTGCGGCGAAATTTCACGCTTTGCCCCCAACCAGGTCCACATCACGATCGCCTTGCACCACTTCCACCAGCTTGATGGCTTCCTGCTCCATACCGACCACCAGCTCATCGATACGCCGCTGCAGGAAACGGTGGAAGAACACCGCAGGAATACCCACCATCAGGCCCGCTGCCGTAGTGATCAACGCCTTGGAAATACCCCCGGCGAGCACGGCCGCATTGGTGGTCATGCCCGAGCCCATGAACGAGCTGAAAATGTCGATCATGCCCAGCACCGTTCCCAGCAAACCGAGCAGCGGCGCCATGGCAGCGATGGTGCCAAGGGCATTGATATAGCGCTCCAGCTCATGGATAACCCGAGCGGCGGCCTCTTCGATGCATTCTTTCATGATCTCGCGGCCATGCTTGGAGTTGGCCAGGCCCGCGGCGAGGATTTCACCCAGGGGCGAGTCAGCGCGCAGTGCCTTGAGTTTTTCCTTGTCCAGCTGTTTGTTCTTGATCCAGCCCCAGACCTGCCCCAGTAGATGCTCGGGGGTAACGCGACTGGCACGCAGGGTCCACAGGCGTTCGGCAACGATGCCGAGTGCGGCGATGGAGCTCATGATAATCGGCAACATCATCCAGCCGCCGGATTTGACCAATTCCCACACAGTGAATGTCCCCTCGAAAAAGTGCGCCACTTTACCATATAGGTTCAGCGGCGGGGTTTGTCGGCAATGCTGCCGACGCCGGACCAGGGTAACCGTTCACGCCAGAAACGCCGTTGACTGCGCGCAACAACGGGTGGCATGAAGGCGCCCAGTTGCAGGCGCACGGCACCCTGTTCCGCGCTGTCGTACACCCGGCTGCCCAACGCCTGGTACCGCGCCATGACCTGCGGATGGGGATGACCGAACGCATTGCCGCGCCCTCGGGAAATCAGCACCGATGTGGGCGCCAGGCGCTTTAGAAACGGCCCGGACGACGAACTGCGGCTGCCGTGGTGAGGGGCTTGCAGCCAATCGGTGCGTACGGCCAGGGGTGAGGCAAGAAATGCCCGCTCGGCGGCCCGATCAATATCCCCGGTGAGCAGCAGCCGCTCGCCGTTGGCCTGGACCTGCAGAACGCAGGACTTCGGGTTGCCCTCTGAAGCGTCAGGCCACTGCCACAGCTCGAATAACACACCATCCCATTCCCACTGCTCACCGCTGACACACGGCTGGGTGCCGAGAACCGTGGGCAACCCCTCGGTTTCACCGCCTACGACCCGCCTGATGGGCAACCCACGGGCAACAGCCGCCGCCCCACCGGCATGATCGGCGTCGGCATGGCTGAGCAACATCAGATCCAGCGACCCGACGCCGAGCTTTTTCAACGCAGGCAGCACCACGCGAGCCCCCAGGTCAACCGCCCCCGAACGCGGGCCGGCATCGTATAGCAACGTGTGATGGCGCGTGCGCAGCACCAGGGACTGCCCCTGCCCCACATCCAACTGCACCACCTCCACCCGGCCATGGGGCACCGGCTCGCGCGGTGGAAAGACTGCCAACAGCAGCATGGGCCAGCCCAGCAGCCGAAACGGCACGCCTTTGGGCAGCAATAGCAGCACCGCGCCCATCAGGCTGACCAGCCAGTACCCCACCGGCACCTCGGCAGGTACCCACGCAGGCACGTGGCCCGCAAGCCACGCCAGGCCCCGGAACAACCCATCCAGCGCCCCACCCGCCAGCCACAGCAAGCCCTCCCCCAGATAAGTCAGCGGCAGCATCAGGGTCCCCAGCAACGCCAGTGGCAACACCACGAGACTGATCCACGGTACGGCCACCAGATTGGCCAGCGGCGCGCTGACGCTGATGGGCAATCCAAGCACCAACAACACGGGAAACAGACCAATGGCAATCAACCATTGAGGGCGCGTCCAGGCCTGCCAGGCACTCCACGGCCCCAAGCGCCCACCGAATGCCAGGATCAATACGGCAACAGCCGCAAAAGACAGCCAAAACCCCGGTTGCAGGCTGGCCAATGGCTCAAGAATCAGTACGCCATTAAGCGCCAGCAGCAATGGCCACCAGAACCCCAAATGACGGAAGCGTAAACGCCACAGCAGTACCAGGCCTACCATCACACAGGCCCGCTGAACCGGCACACCGAACCCCGCCAACAAGCCGTATGCCAGCGCGGCAGCGAACGCCAGGCCACACGCCCACGGCAGCCACGGCCAGGTGCGGGGCCAGAAACCGTAGCGTGCCAATAACGCGACCAACCCGTAGATCAAGCCCGCCAGCAAGCCGATATGCTGGCCGGAAATCACCAGCAGATGCACCGTGCCCGTGTCCTGCAAGACCTGCCAATCCTCGGCTGACAGCCCGGAACCATCTCCCAGTACCAAGGCGGCCAGGCCCGCCTCGCGACCTTGAGCGTCAACGGCGATCAACCGTTGGCGCACCGTGTCGCGCCAGGCATGCCGGGCCGGCGACAGGCGCTCACCGTCCTTCACTGAGCCAGTCGCGCCAATCCGCTGGGCCAGCAGCCAGGCCTCCTGATCAAAACCGTGAAAATTGAGCAGCCCGGAAGGCCGTTTAAGCGTGACAGCCAGGCGCCAACGCTCCCCGCTGCGCACCTCGGGCCCACCGTGCCAGGACACGCGGATACGCTTGGGCAAGCGGGCGTTGCGCGACCGACTGTCGGCCAGTTCAAAACGCACTCCGGTGCCGGTCTGCTGCGGCAGCCCAACGACGCGGCCCTCCAGCCATCGCGTCTGGCCATCGAGCGCCGGTCGCAGACGATCATCCAGCGCCCCCTGCGCGCTGATGCACGCCCAGCTCAAACCCAGCAGGAAAAACGCCAGGGGCGACGTGCGAAATGGCAGCAGCATCAATGCCAGCACCAGCATGGCTATCAGCCAACCAGTCGTCGGCAATGCCGGTAGAAAACGCAGGGCAAGCAACCCCAGCGCGAGTGCGAACATCCCTGTCTTCATGAATCATCCTTTTCAAGTGATCCACTCAGTCTTAGCTGGGTGTCGGGACCGGCCTATGATGTTTTGTCACAAAGTCTGAATTTTCTGTTTATAGAATGCGCGCATACTTGCCCCTCGAACTGACCTGGACCCCTTATGCCACGGCGCTTATTCAAACGGTACATGCCCGACCCCACCAGTATCAGGGAACACAAGTCATTACAGTTTCTTGGCACGCTGCTGCATGACCCGAACCTTTGGCACCTGAATCGGCACTCAGTGGCCCGTGCGATGGCGGTGGGCCTGTTCGCGGCATTTATCCCGATTCCGTTGCAGATGCTGTTGGCTGCAGTGCTGGCAATTACCGTGCGCGGCAATATGCCCATCGCCATCAGCCTGGTTTGGCTGACCAACCCGATTACCATGCCAGTGGTATTTATCTGCACCTACATGACCGGTGCCTGGTTGATGAACGTACCACCGCGCAGCCTGCCCGATGACTTGACCTGGGAATGGATCAGCGGTCAGTTGAGTACGCTGTGGCAACCCTTCTTGCTGGGCTCGGTAGTATTGGGCATGGTGCTCGGCGCATTGGCCTATTGCCTGACCATGGGCTACTGGCGCTGGTGGGTTGCGCATCAATGGAAGAAACGCAAGCAGCGCCGGGCAAACGCCTAACGCGCCAGCAAACGCAGGTGCACACGTAAGCCCTGGCCGGTGTTTTCTGCCCACAGGCTGCCGTCCTGGCGTTGCACGGCATTGCGCGCGATGCTCAGGCCCAGGCCGAAGCCACCATCGCCGGGCCGTGAGCCGTCCAGGCGTGTAAACGGCGCGAAGATCCGCTCCAGATCCCCCTCGTCAATCCCCCCGCCCTGATCCTCCAGCCACAGGTGCCAGTACTCGCCATCGCGCCGCCCGTCCAGGCACACAACTCCATCCACCGGCGAATGACGTATGGCGTTGCGCAGGATATTTTCCAGGGCCTGGGCCAGGGCGTTCAGGTTGCCGCGCACCCAACAGTCAGCCGCCAGCAGGCAAGGCAATCGCGATACGGGCCAATCGCTTTCAAAGCATGCATTCTCCCGCAGCATGTCCCACAGTGCCTGCACCTGAAGATCTTCCTTGGGCAGCGGCGCCCGCTCCGTGTCCAGCCAGGCCAATTGCAGGCTGTCTTCCACCAGGCGCTGCATGGCATCGATCTCTCGGCCTAACCGCTCGCGCAACTGCGCTAGGTCTTGCTCACTGTCACAGGCCACGCGCAAGCGGCTCAACGGTGTACGCAGTTCATGGGACATGTCCCGCAGCAGTTGCTGCTGCAACACCACCGTGCCCTGCAACCGCTCGGACATATGATCAAACGCACGCCCCAACTCGCCCAGTTCATCCTGGCGACTGGTGGCGTCGTGGGACATCCGCGTATTCAACTGATCAGCTCGCCAGGCATTGGCCTGCTCGCGCAGTTGATTGAGGGGCATGATCAACAGCCGATACAGGCCAACGCACAGCAACAAGGTAAACAAACCGGGGATCACCCCGTTGGTCACCACCCGCCAGAACACTTGATAGCGCCCCGGCATAAAACGCTGCGGCAGTTCGATGACCAGCGAACCGGCGCCCGGATCAACCGCAAACGGGATCTTGAGCCACGGCAAGCCCTTGACGTGGCGACTCACCGGCCAATCCAGGCCGCGCAGGAAGGTCAGGCGCTGGCTCTCTGTATCGGTCAGCGGGTAGCTGCTCAACGACTGCAAGTCATTGCCGATCACACCGATCCAGGTACGTTCCTGCTTGCCCATGGCCTGCAGCCATGCATCAACACCCGCATGACCGCCTCGGTTCCAGGCCTGCTCGGCGCTGACCGCATAACCACTCAACGTAACCCTCGCCTCGTCGGACAGGTACGCGTTCTTTTGCTCCATGTAGCGGCCCCAGGACCAACTGAGCCAGATCATCAGCAGGCAGAAGGCAATCAACAGGCAGGCGAGCTTCCAGAATAACGAATGCTTGCCCGGCAGCCGTTTCAGCGCACCGTCAAAGCCCATCGTCATGACCACTCAACACATAGCCCTTGCCCCACACCGTGCGCACTTCGCGCTCGTTGTAGCCGATGGCCTTGAGCTTGCGACGGATCTGGCTGATGTGCATGTCGAGGCTGCGGTCATGGGGCGCATAGCCACGTTGCAATACATGCTGGTAGAGGAACGCTTTGCTGAGGACTTCTTCGGTATTGCGGTGCAGGGTTTCCAGCAGGCGATATTCGCTGCGGGTCAGGCCAGCCGAGTGTTCCAGATGAAACACATCGCACAGCTCGTCGTCGAACCGCAGCGTGCGGGCGTCCCCACGCTCCGGCGCAAGTGTCGCCAGCGGGCGCCGATCCAGGGCCACCCTGCGCAGGATGGCTTCGATCCGCACGCGCAACTCGACCATGCTGAAGGGTTTAGGCAAATAGTCATCGGCCCCCAGGCGAAAACCGCTGACGCGATCGGCCTCGGCGCCCAATGCCGACATCAGGATCACCGGGATCGAATGGCTCTGGCGCAGATGGGTCAGAATCGACAAGCCGTCCAGCCCCGGCAGCAGGATATCCATCAACACCACGTCGAACGCCTGTTCGCGGGCCATCTCCAACCCTTGCTGGCCGTTCTGGCACCACGTGACCTGGAAGCCACAGCGCCCCAGATGCTCGTGGACATAGGCGCCCAGCACGGGGTCATCTTCAATGGTCAGGATACTGGGTAGGCCAACTGCTGCGGGATTCATTAGCGTCTGCAAGTCATTCTCAATCACTGATTATTCAAGATAACCCCGGCGCAGGCAATCGCCACACGACGCCAAACAGGCCGAAGATTGCGCCCTGTCATTAATTTGCAAGATTCCAGGCCGCGCAAATGGCTACACTGCGCAGGTGGCGCGGGCCGGACGCCGGCGCGGAAGATTGATATCAGTGTGGTAGCAGGAGAGTGGCGTGCTTAGAAGAATGGGGATAAAAGGCCGCGTACTGTTGCTGAGCTTATTACCGACCAGCCTGATGGCCTTGTTGTTGGGCGGCTACTTTACCTGGATGCAGCTCTCGGAATTGCAGGCCCAATTGCTGCAACGCGGCGAAATGATCACCGAGCAACTGGCCCCGCTGGTGGCTCCTGCGTTAAGCAGCAAGAACACCGACCTGCTGGAACGCATTGCCACTCAGTCCCTGGAGCAACTGGACGTGCGCACCGTGGCGTTCCTCGCACCGGACCGCACGCCCCTCGCCCACGCCGGCCCGACCATGCTCAACCAGCCGCCGGTCGGCAACAGTTCGCACCTGCTGCAACGCACCGAGAACGACGCCACGCGCTACCTGCTGCCGGTGTTTGGCCGCCATCGCAACCTGGCGGGCGACCTGATCCCCGATGAAGCCGACCGCCTGCTGGGGTGGGTCGAGGTAGAACTGTCCCACAACGGTATGTTGCTGCGCGGCTATCGCAGCCTGTTCGCCAGCCTGCTGTTGATTGCCATCGGCCTGATCTGCACCGCAGCCCTGGCGCTGCGCATCAGCCGTACGATCAACGGACCGATTGGTCTGATCAAGCAAGCCGTGGCCCAACTCAAGGACGGCAACCTGGAAACCCGCTTGCCGCCTTTGGGCAGCCAGGAACTCGATCAGCTCGCCTCAGGCGTCAACCGCATGGCCGAAACCCTGCAAAACGCCCAGGAAGAATTGCAGCACAGCATCGACCAAGCCACCGAAGACGTGCGCCAGAACCTGGAAACCATCGAAATCCAAAACATCGAGCTGGACCTGGCGCGCAAAGAGGCGCTGGAGGCCAGCCGTATCAAGTCCGAGTTCCTGGCCAATATGAGCCATGAAATCCGCACGCCGCTCAACGGCATCCTCGGCTTTACCCACCTGCTGCAAAAAAGCGAGCTCACGCCGCGCCAGTTGGACTACCTGGGCACTATCGAAAAATCCGCCGACAACCTGCTGGGCATCATCAATGAGATCCTCGACTTCTCGAAGATCGAGGCCGGCAAACTGGTACTCGACAGCATCCCGTTCAACCTGCGGGACTTGCTGCAAGACACCCTGACCATCCTCGCTCCCGCCGCCCATGCCAAGCAGTTGGAACTGGTCAGCCTGGTCTACCGCGACACGCCGCTGGCGCTGGTGGGCGACCCGCTGCGGCTCAAGCAGATCCTCACCAACCTGATCAGCAACGCGATCAAGTTCACCCGCGAGGGCACTATCGTGGCCCGAGCGATGATTGAAGAAGAACAGGAAGACAGCGTGCAACTTCGCATCAGCGTGCAGGACACCGGCATTGGCCTGTCCAGCCAGGACGTGCGCGCGCTGTTCCAGGCGTTCAGCCAGGCCGATAACTCGCTGTCACGCCAGCCGGGCGGCACCGGGCTGGGCCTGGTGATTTCCAAGCGCCTGATCGAGCAGATGGGCGGTGAAATCGGAGTAGACAGCACGCCGGGTGAAGGCTCGGAGTTCTGGATCAGCCTGAACCTTCCCAAAACCCGCGGCGACATTGAAGACCTGCCCTGCGCGCCACTGCTGGGCCACCGCGTGGCGGTACTGGAAAACCACGAACTGGCGCGCCAGGCCCTGCAACATCAACTGGAAGACTGCGGCCTGGAAGTCACGCCGTTCAATAGCCTGGAAAGCCTGACCAACGGCATCACCAGCGCCCATCAGACCGAGCAGGCCATTGACTTGGCCGTGCTCGGCGTAACCGCCAACGACATTCCGCCCGAGCGTCTCAACCAGCACCTTTGGGATCTCGAACGCCTGGGCTGCAAAGTGCTGGTGCTGTGCCCTACCACCGAACAGATGCTGTTCAACCAGTCCGTGCCCAACCCCAACAGCCAGTTGCAGGCCAAGCCGGCGTGCACCCGCAAGCTGCGCCGCGCCCTGTCCGACCTGATCAGCCCGCGCCCGTCGCGCAGCGAGCCGGGCGAGCCGCTGTCCAGCCGTGCGCCCCGTGTGCTGTGTGTCGACGACAACCCGGCGAACCTGCTGTTGGTGCAAACCTTGCTGGAAGACATGGGCGCCCAAGTGCGTGCGGTAGAAAGCGGTTATGCCGCAGTCGATGCGGTAAAACAGGACACCTTCGATCTGGTGCTGATGGACGTGCAAATGCCCGGCATGGATGGGCGCCAGAGTACCGAGGCGATACGCCAATGGGAAAGCGAGGGCCATGGCACGCCCTTGCCGGTGGTCGCCCTCACCGCCCACGCCATGGCCAACGAAAAACGCGCCTTGCTGCAAAGCGGCATGGACGATTACCTGACCAAACCCATCAGCGAACGGCAATTGGCCCAGGTGGTGTTGAAATGGACCGGCCTCGCCTTGCGTAACCAAGTGCCGGAGCGCGTCACCGAAGGTCTGGGCCCAGGCGTGCAGCTTCCGGTGCTCGACCATGAGGAAGGCCTGCGCCTGGCTGCGGGTAAAACCGATCTGGCCGCCGACATGCTCGCCATGCTGCTGGCCTCGCTGGAGGCAGACCGCCAGGCCATTCACGTTGCCCGCGATGCCAAGGACAATCTGGCGCTGATCGAGCGCGTCCACCGCCTGCACGGCGCCACCCGCTACTGTGGCGTGCCGCAACTGCGCGCTGCCTGCCAACGTGCCGAAACCCTGCTCAAGCAGGACGACGCCAAGGCCATGACGGCCCTGGACGAACTGGACATGGCCATCGCCCGGCTGGCCAGTGAAGCGCGGGTCAGCGTCTGACCCTATTTCAAGGCGCTGATCAACTGATAAATAGCAGGGAGCATTTTCAATGCGCGTGATTCTTTTCAGCAGCCAGACCTACGACCGCGACAGCTTCCTCGGCGAGCCGCTGCCACCGGGCCTGGCGCTGCAATTCCAGCCTGCCCGGCTCACTCTCGACACCGTGGCCCTGGCCGAACACCACGAGGTGGTCTGCGCCTTTATCAACGACGACCTCAGCGCCCCGGTGCTGGAACACTTGGCCAAAGGCGGTACCCGGCTGATTGCCCTGCGTTCGGCGGGTTACAACCATGTCGACCTCGCCGTCGCCAGGCGCCTGGGCCTGAGCATCGTGCGCGTGCCAGCGTACTCGCCCCATGCGGTCGCGGAGCACGCGGTCGCGCTGATCCTCGCCCTCAACCGCCGCTTGCATCGGGCCTACAACCGCACCCGCGATGGTGACTTCAGCTTGCACGGCCTCACCGGTTTCGACCTGGCGGGCAAGACGGTCGGTGTGGTTGGTACCGGGCAGATCGGCGCGACATTTGCCAGAATCATGGCCGGGTTCGGATGTACGCTGCTCGCCTACGACCCCTTCCCCAATCCGCAGGTCCAGGCCTTGGGCGCGCAGTACGTGAGCCTGCCCGAGTTGCTCGCGCAAGCGCAGATCATCAGCCTGCACTGCCCGCTGACCACCGACAGTAAACACTTGATCAACGCCCGTGCCCTGGCACAGATGCAGCCCGGCGCGATGCTGATCAATACCGGTCGCGGCGGTCTGGTGGATACGCCGGCATTGATCGAAGCGCTCAAGGACGGCCAACTCGGTTATCTGGGGCTGGATGTCTACGAAGAAGAAGCCCAGCTGTTTTTCGAGGACCGTTCGGATATGCCTCTGCAAGACGACGTGCTCGCGCGCCTGCTGACCTTCCCCAACGTGATCATCACCGCGCACCAGGCGTTCCTCACCCGCGAAGCCCTGGCGGCCATTGCCGGCACCACCCTGACCAACATTGCTGCATGGGCTGATGGCCGGGCGCAGAACCTTGTCGAAGGTTGATCAGCGGTCACATACCAGGCTCATGATGAGCAGGCACCCGTGATAGGATGCCGCGCCTATTTGGAGGATCCATGGCCGAACACGATTTCCGCTTCAGCTTGCTGAGCCCGCAACACACCCTGATCGAATGCCGCGCCCTGGTGCCGGGCCGTTACCAGGTCACCGGCAACGGTGGTTCGATCAAGCACGGGGACGTGCTGATCGTCACCCTGCGCGGCAGTAAAACCCTGTCGATGCGCCTGACCGTCGAAGGCGATGCGCGCTACTCCATCCGCCCGGCGGGCCAATGGGTCGCCATGGCCCAAGGGCCTAAATTCGGCGAGCTGGAGATTCACACCTGGAAGGTCAACTGCGACAGCTGCGACACCGTGCTGGAGTTTGAATTCGCGGTGGAAACCAAGCTGAGCAAGGAGCCGCTGCAGCCTGCCGCCAACGCGCGCATCAAGGAACTGGGCTGGGCCAGCGAAGGCGACAAGCACCGCTGCCCGAAATGCCAGAAGGCTGCGCAATGAAAGGCCTGCTTCTGCTCGCCGCCGTCGGCGCGGCACTGAGCGGCTGTGCCGGTGACGCGGTCAAGCTCAAGCAGGATCACAGTTACGTGGTGGAGTGGATTGGTGAGCGGCCGTTGATGGACTACGCACACCTGACCGTCACCCTCGGCGCCGATGGTCGCGCCTACGGCAATGGCGGTTGCAACCACTGGTTTGCGCCATACACCGTCGAGGGCGACAAGCTCAGCTTCGGCAAGCTCGGCAGCACCCGCAAGCTCTGCGCCGAGGCCCTGATGGAGCAGGAACACCGCTTCTTCCAGGCTCTGCAAGGCGTACAGCGCTGGGATATCTCGCCGATCGAGCAGACGCGCTTCTGGCCGGCCGAGGGCAAGCCGATTCGCCTGTGGCCCGAAGAGGGCTGATCCCGACTCTGTGACTAAATGTGGGAGGGGCAAGCCCGATCCCACATTTGTTTGGAGTTGCTGCTTTAACCGCGCAGGGCCTTGAGTTTGGCCAGTACGCCTTCCGCGGTCTGCTCGCCCATCAACTGCTCACGCACCTTGCCCTTGTCATCGATGATGTAAGTCACCGGCAGGGCCTCGCTGCGCGGAATGTCGAAGATCCCGTCCGGATTCTGTGCCAGCACGGTGAACTTGATGCCCAGCTTGTCGCTGGCGGCTTTCAGTTCCTCACCCTGCACGTTATCGAAATTGACCCCGAACACCCCGACGTTCTGTGCTTTGAGCTGCTCGGCCAAGGCATTGAGCTCAGGGATTTCCGTGCGGCACGGGCCACACCATTCTGCCCAGTAGTTGACCACCAGCCATTGCTTGTCGAGGCGCTCGGCCGCGACTTTCTGGCCATACTGGTCAACGCCATAGTCATTGCCGCAGCCGCTGAGCAGCAAGGTTGTAATGATCGCCAATGCACCGATCAGTCGACGTGTCATGGGGTAATCCTTCGCAAAAATGAACGTTGGCTGCGACCTATCGCCTCTTACGGTTTAAGGACGGGGCGCAGCGCGGGTAGAATACCCGCCACCTTACGCAAGATGCGACCCGCACATGACCGATCTGACGCTTTATCACAACCCGCGCTGCTCGAAATCCCGCGGTGCGCTCGAACTGCTTGAAGCCCGCGGCCTTGCCCCAACCGTGGTGCGCTACCTGGAAACCCCGCTGGACGCGGCGCAAATCAAGGCCTTGCTGGCCAAACTGGGCCTCAGCGCCCGTCAGTTGCTGCGCACCGGCGAAGACGAATACAAAAGTCTCAACCTGGCCGACGCCACCCTCAGCGAAACCCAACTGATCGCGGCCATCGCCGAACACCCCAAGCTGATGGAACGCCCGATCCTGGAAACCGCCGACAAAGCCATCATTGGCCGCCCACCAGAAAACGTACTGGAGATTCTGCCGTGACCACACCGTATGTGCTGGTGCTGTATTACAGCCGCAACGGCTCGGTCAGCGAAATGGCCCGGCATATTGCCCGGGGGATCGAGCAAGGCGGTATGGAAGCGCGTTTGCGCACCGTGCCGGCGATCTCCACCGAATGCGAAGCCGTGGCGCCGAGCATTCCGGACGAAGGCGCGTTGTACGCCAGCCTCGATGATTTGAAAAACTGCTCAGGCCTGGCCCTGGGCAGCCCGACGCGCTTCGGCAACATGGCCGCGCCGCTCAAGTATTTTATTGATGGCACCAGCAACCTGTGGCTCACCGGCGCTCTGGTCGGCAAGCCTGCTGGCGTGTTCACCTCCACCGCCAGCCTGCACGGCGGCCAGGAAACCACGCTGATGTCGATGCTGCTGCCGCTGTTGCACCACGGCATGTTGATCACCGGCCTGCCCTACAGCGAACAGGCATTGCTTGACACCCAGGGCGGCGGCACGCCGTATGGCGCCAGCCACCATGCCGGGCCGGACGGCAAGCGCATGCTCGATCAACACGAAATCGCCCTGTGCCGGGCATTGGGCTTGCGCCTGGCTACCACCGCCACGCTGCTGGAGAATGGCCGTGGCCAAAAAGCCTAAAGTCCTGCCGCCCCAGGCGTGGCTGGAGCCGCGTGTAAAGGTGACACGCGCATTGAGCCTGCTGGCATTTTTTGCCCTGGTGGGCTTGCTGTGCGGGTATTACCTGTTCGTCGCCGACCTGCACGGCGCACGCCCGTGGGTGATCCTGCT
The DNA here is from genome assembly GCF_056688935.1 of Pseudomonas arvensis. Classification (NCBI taxonomy): domain Bacteria; kingdom Pseudomonadati; phylum Pseudomonadota; class Gammaproteobacteria; order Pseudomonadales; family Pseudomonadaceae; genus Pseudomonas; species Pseudomonas arvensis. The sequence continues at coordinate 3,565,438 of NZ_CP162038.1, forward strand.
GATCGAGCTGGCGCCGCTGCTGTTGCTGGCGCCGGGCATGATCAGCGGCAGTGCGCGGGGGCATTCGTGGATGTGCTTTGCGGTGAACCTGTATTTCATCAAGGGCGCGCTGGCGGCGTACGACCCGAACCGCCAGTGGTTCGGGGTGCTGGAGATGCTGACGAGTCTGGCGGTGTTTTGCACGGCGCTGTTGTATGTGCGGTGGCGGCATCAGTTGGATCGGCGGTTGGCAGCCAATCACCCGTAGCTGTCGAGCGCTACGGGGGGTGTTACTTATGGCGGCGGCTCAGTGGTTGACGGTGTAGGCCAGCATCATCGACAACTGGCACATAGGTCGCCCGCTCTCGGCATGCCACTGGTTGAACGCGCCCTGCACCGTCGCCAGATCGCGCAGGCTGGTCGGCGCCTTGTCGACGATTTTCTGCGCATTCAATGCTGCCACCACGTCATCACTCGGCACAAACGTATCCTTACCCACCATCCGCAAGAAGCGCGGCGCCGACAGCCCGCCCAACTGGTGGCCGTGCTTGCTCAGGTACTTCCAGAGCCCGACGATATCGGTGACCGGCCAGTCGGCGACAAACGCGCCGAAGCTGCCTTTTTCTAGCTCGATGTCCAGCATCATCTGCGCGTTGCGCGGCACGCTCTTGAGCTTGCCCAGGTGACGGATGATCCGCGTGTCCTGCATCAGGCGTTCCAGGTGCTCGGCGCCCATCAGCACGACTTTTTCCGGGTCGAAGCCGAAGAACACCTGTTCGAACGCCGGCCATTTGGCGTCCACCACGCTGTGCTTTAAACCGGCGCGAAACACTCGCAGCGCCAGGGTCGACAGATAACGGTCATCACTGATCTTGCGCAATTGCGCCGGTGTCTTGGGCACCGGCAGGTGGGCTTCCAGTTGAGCCGCTGAACCAAAGCGGTTCAGACAATATTCGTGCAGCCACTTGTAATCGCGCATGCCCTCTCCTGGGGATTGAAAATGAAAACGGCGCCCGTAAGCGCCGTCTTTCAGAGCGTTGAGTTGCGTCAGAGGTTCACTACGTTGACGAAGCGCGAGGCGGCCGTCTCGTCGATTTTCAGGCTGGTGAAGTCAAACAGGTTGCGGTCGGCCAATTGTGATGGCTGTACGTTCTGCAAGCTGCGGAAAATACTTTCGGTGCGCCCCGGCGTCTTGCGTTCCCACTCCACCAGCATCTCCTTGACTACCTGGCGCTGCAGGTTTTCCTGGGAGCCGCACAGGTTGCACGGGATGATCGGGAATTGCTTGAAGTCGGAGTAGGCCTGGATGTCCTTCTCGTTGCAATACGCCAGCGGGCGGATGACTACGTTGCGCCCGTCATCGGCGCGCAGCTTGGGCGGCATGGCCTTGAGGGAGCCATTGAAAAACATGTTGAGAAAGAAGGTTTCGACGATGTCGTCGCGGTGGTGCCCCAGGGCCATCTTGGTCGCACCGATTTCATCGGCAAAGGTGTAGAGCGTGCCACGGCGCAGGCGCGAGCACAGCGAGCAGGTGGTCTTGCCTTCCGGAATCAACTCCTTGACCACCGAGTAGGTGTCTTTTTCGACGATGTGGTACTCGACGCCCAGGGCTTTCAGGTAGGCCGGCAGCACGTGCTCCGGGAAGCCTGGTTGTTTCTGGTCCATGTTGACGGCGACGATCTCGAACTTGATTGGCGCGACCTTTTGCAGGTGCAGCAGCACGTCAAGCAGGGTGTAACTGTCTTTGCCGCCGGAGAGACAGACCATGACCTTGTCGCCGTCCTCGATCATGTTGAAATCGGCGACCGCTTCACCGGCCAGGCGACGCAGGCGTTTTTGCAGTTTGTTCTGGTTGACCGTAAGAGTGCCCATGGCGCTTGAATCCGCTGCTGGTGTGACGAAAAGCCGGGTATCTTACCGATGTCGAGTCCCCACATTCAATGTGGGCCAGCATTCCAATCTGCGATTAGGCCCACTGTTTACAGTGCGATTTGCTCTAAAGCCCCTACAGTTATTCAGGTCATCCCTTCCTATACTGCGACGTGAGGTCGCACATCTATATCCAGACCTTTCAGGCCAATTGGCCCGTGGGCGCTCCGATGGGGGGCGATGGCAATAACGACAGGAGTGACTGGCATGATCCATCACGTCGTGGGGCTTTTTACCCATCCCGACCAGGAATGGCGGGAAATCCGTGGCGATAAAGAAGAAAGCATCGGCCACATGTACCTCACTCACACGCTGATTCTCGCGGCGATCCCTGCGATATCAGCGTTTATCGGCACCACCCAGGTGGGCTGGGTCATCGGTAACCGGGCGCCGGTGATGCTGACCCAGGAAAGTGCGTTGTGGATGACCATCATGTCCTATGCCGCCATGCTCGGCGGCGTGGCGGTGATGGGCGCGTTCATTCACTGGATGGCCCGTACGTACGACGCCAACCCCAGCATGGCGCGCTGCGTGGCCTTTGCGACCTACACTGCCACACCCCTGTTTATCGGCGGGCTGGCGGCACTTTACCCACATATGTGGCTGGGCATGGTCGTGGGCACGGCGGCAATCTGCTACACGGTGTACTTGCTGTATGTAGGCCTGCCGACGTTCATGAACATCGACCCGGACGAGGGTTTCCTGTTTTCCAGCTCGGTACTGGCTGTAGGCCTGGTGGTCCTGGTGGCGATCATGGCGTTTACCGTTATCGTCTGGGGCCTGGGTGTTGGCCCGATCTACACCAACTGACCTCACAACCCCTCAGGCAAGGCCACCGCAAGGTGGCTTTGTGCGTTATGCATGACCATTCGGCACCTGACAGATTCGGAAACACCCGGCTTTGCGGCATACTGGGCCTCTCTGGAGATAGGTACAGCATGCCCGAGCAACTCAATACCCGCGTCGAAGATTGTTTCCTGCAAGCCGAATCCTTTTTCAAACGAAGCTTCAAGCGCCCCCAGGTCAGCCTCAAGCTGCGGGGCCAGAAAGCCGGTGTCGCGCATCTGCACGAGAACCTGCTGCGCTTCAACCCACAGTTGTACCGAGAAAACAGTCAACATTTCCTCAAGCAGACCGTGGCCCATGAAGTGGCGCACCTGATCGCCCATCAATTGTTCGGTGAGCGCATCCAGCCCCATGGCGAGGAATGGCAGTTAATCATGCGCGGGGTCTACGAACTGCCGCCAGACCGCTGCCACACCTATGCCGTGCAGCGTCGCCAGGTGACCCGCTATATCTACCGCTGCCCGTGTGCCGATAGCGACTTCCCGTTTTCGTCGCAGCGTCATGGCATGGTGGCTCAGGGACGGCGGTATTTGTGTCGGCGGTGTCGGCAGACCCTGGTGTTTACCGGGGAAACCCGGGTGGAGTGAGGGCCAAATCGGGGGGCCGCCCCCGATAGCGCCGGGTCAGTCACCCAACCACCTTGGCCCGCCGCAGTTCCGCTATTCGCTGAGCGCTGAGGCCCAACTCCGCCAACACCTCATCACTGTGCACCCCCACCGCCACACCAATATGTCTCGGCGCCGGCAACCCCTCGGAAAACTTCAGCGGGCAAGCCAGCTGCGCCTGGGTCGAACCATCGCCCCTCGGCACCTGGCTGACCAACGCCCGCGCCTTCAACTGCGGGTGTTCAACGGCCTCGCTCAGGCTCAACACTGGCTCTACACACGCATCCACACCGGCAAATAACTCGCACAGCTCATCAAAGCTGCGCTTTTCGAATTCGACTTGCAGCGCCCGCTTGAGCGCAGGATCGAGGCCCAGTGCCGCCAGCTCCGGCCGCCCGAACGCCGCGCACAGTTGCTGCATAAACGCCGGCTCCAGGCTGCCCACCGACATCCAGCGCCCATCACGCGAGCGGTAATAGTCATAGAAACTGCCGCCATTGAGCACATGGGTTTCCCTTTCCGGCTGCACGCCGCAGGCCAGGTAACCGGCGCCAGCCATCGCGTTCAGGCTGAATGAGCAGTCGGTCATGCTCACATCCAGATATTGACCGACACCCGTCTGCTGGCGAGCAATGACCGCTGCGAGCAAACCCACCACGGCATGCAACGAGCCGCCGCCCACATCCGCCAACTGCACGCCCAACGTCAGCGGCCCGCTGTCCTGGCGCCCGGTGTAGCTGGCCACGCCCGCCAGCGCCAGGTAGTTGATATCGTGGCCGGCGCGATCCTTATACGGGCCGGTCTGGCCATACCCGGTGATCGACACATAAATCAGCCGGGGGTTGAGCGCTTTCAAGGCCTCATACCCCAGGCCCAGGCGCTCCATCACGCCGGGGCGAAACTGTTCGAGCACGATGTCGTAGTTCTTGACCAGCGCCCTTACGATGTCCAGGGCCTCGGCCTGCTTGAGGTCCAGCGCCAGGCTGCGTTTATTGCGATTGAGGTAGGCGTGGCTCGCCGAGGTGCCTTGGTCATGGGGTGGCAGCACGCGCAGCAGGTCCATGCGCGTGGGCGATTCGATACGCAGCACCTCGGCCCCCATGTCCGCCAGCATCAACGAAGCAAACGGGCCAGGTAGCAAGGTGGAAAAATCCAGCACTTTGAGGGACGCCAAGGGACCTGACATTTGGGGGCTCCACTTTCGCTTCGAATGCCCACAGACTAGGCAGCCTTACGCCTACCGGCAATCGTCAGAACGATCACCGACGGTGACCGTTTTGATCACGGCGGGCTTTTTCGCGGCGGCGGCTTTATCATTGGCCCACGTTTGCCTGCCGAGTGTTCCATGAAGTTCGCGATTGCCCTGTATTCCGCCGCCCACGCGCCCTCCTCGCGCCGCGCCCTGCTGTTCGCACAGGCCGCGCTGGCCGGCGGGCATGAGATTGTGCGGTTGTTTTTTTATCAGGATGGCGTGTACAGCGCGTCCAATAACGTTGTCGCGCCCCAGGATGAGCAAGACATCGCCCGCCAATGGCGTGAGTTTGTCAGCACTCATCAACTGGACGGTGTGGTGTGCATCGCCGCTGCCCTGCGCCGTGGCGTGCTCAACAGCGAAGAAGCCACGCGCTATCAACGCAGCGCGGTCAACCTGGATGCACCGTGGGCGCTGTCAGGCCTTGGGCAATTGCATGATGCGATCCAGGGTGCTGACCGCCTGATCTGTTTTGGAGGGCCGTGAGATGTCCAAATCCCTATTGGTGATCAGCCGCCAGGCGCCGTGGTCCGGGCCGAGCGCGCGGGAAGCGCTGGATATCGTGCTGGCCGGCGGCGCGTTTGATCTGCCCATCGGCTTGCTGTTCATGGATGACGGTGTGTTCCAACTGGCGCCGTGCCAAGCCGCCAAAGCCGTGCAACAGAAAGACCTGAGTGCCAATCTGCAGGCCCTGGGCCTGTTCGGCATTGATGACGTGTTCGCCTGCGACCACAGCCTGTCCGCACGCGGGCTGCCGCCACCCGCCAACGCGCAGTCGCTGGACAGCCAAGCCATTTCCCAACTGATTGACCGTTACGACCAGGTGATTACCCTCTGATGTCGACTCTACATGTGGTGTCTCATTCCCCGTTTACCGACAGCCGCCTCGACAGCTGCCTGCGCATCTGTGGCGCCGGGGACGCAATCCTGCTGTGTGGTGACGGCGCCTACGGCCTGCACACGCCCGCCCTGCAAACCAAAGGCGTGAAGGTGTTTGTGCTGGCCGAAGACATGCAGGCGCGCAATCTGCCACTACCGGACTGGGCTGACAGCATGGACTATCCCGGTTTCGTGCAACTGTCGATCGACTACGACAAGGTCAACACCTGGCTATGAACACCCTGACCGTAGGCGAGCGCCGCCTCGAACTGGACAAGGACGGCTACCTGGTCGATCTGGACGACTGGTCCACCGAAGTCGCCAATGCCCTGGCCGCCGCCGACAACCTGGAGCTTACGCCGGCCCACTGGGAAATCCTCGAACTGTTGCGCGGGTTTTATGCCGAATTCCAGCTGTCCCCGGCCACGCGCCCGCTGATCAAATACACCGCCCTGAAACTTGGCCCGGAGAAGGGCAACAGCCTGCACCTCAACCAACTGTTCAACGGCACTCCCGCCAAACTCGCCGCCAAGCTGGCGGGCCTGCCCAGGCCGACGAATTGCTTATGACCGACTTTGCCCCACTGACCCTGCAAACCCCTGCCGAGCACCCGTTTGCGCCATTCGTGCGCATCCTGGGCAAAGGCAAGCGCGGCGCGCGTAACCTCACCCGCGAAGAAGCCCGTGAAGCCATGGGCATGCTGCTCGACGAAAAAGTCGAAGACACCCAACTGGGCGCCTTCCTGATGCTGCTGCGGCACAAGGAAGAAAGCGCGGAAGAACTTGCTGGCTTCACCGAAGCCGTGCGCGAACGCCTGGATGCCCCGGCACTGAACGTGGATATCGACTGGCCCACCTACGCCGGCAAGAAACGTCACCTGCCGTGGTTTCTGCTGGCAGCCAAATGCCTGGCCCAGAACGGCGTGCGCATCCTGATGCACGGTGGCGGCGCCCATACGGCGGGCCGGTTGTACACCGAACAATTGCTGCAAACCCTGCAAATTCCCCTGTGCCGCAACTGGCAGCAGGTCGGCGCGGCGTTTGACCAGGGCAACCTGGCGTTCATCCCGCTGGGCGACTGGGCACCGCAGCTGCAACGCATGATCGATTTGCGCAACACCCTGGGCCTGCGCTCGCCGATCCATTCCCTGGCGCGGCTGCTCAACCCGTTGAACGCCCGTTGCGGCCTGCAAAGCATTTTCCATCCGGGCTATCAGGGCGTACACCGCGACGCCAGCGGCCTGCTTGGCGATAACGTGATTGTGGTGAAAGGCGACGGCGGCGAGATCGAGATCAACCCCGACACGATCAGCCACCTGTACGGCACTACCGGCGGCGAGAGCTGGGATGAAGAATGGCCCGCCCTCTCCGCCCAGCGCCATGTCAAACCGGCAACGCTGGAGACAGAGCATTTGAAAGCGCTGTGGCGCGGTGATGTGGAGGACAGCTACCCACAACTGGCGCTGATCGCCACCATGGCCCTGGCCTTGCGCGGCCTGGGCCACCCACGGGAGCAGGCGTTCGAATTGGCCCGGCAGTACTGGGCTGCGCGGGATAAATCGATTTAATCGATCATTCACCCGCAGTCTTTGCGCTTTTAGTTCGAACTCATCCCTTTAGACTGGGCTCCAACGCTTATTAGCCAAGGAGCCAGTCATGGGTTTGCTGATCGAAGGACACTGGAAAGACCAGTGGTACGAAAGTAGCGCAGACGGCGCTTTCCAACGCGAACAGGCGCAGCGCCGCCACTGGGTGACGGCCGACGGCCAGCCTGGCCCGAGCGGCGATGGCGGCTTCAGGGCCGAGGCCGGTCGGTATCACCTCTATGTGTCCCTGGCCTGCCCATGGGCTCACCGCACCCTTATCCTGCGCAAGCTCAAAGGCCTCGAAAGCCTCATCGATGTGTCCGTGGTCAGCTGGCTGATGCTGGAAAACGGCTGGACCTTCGATAAGGCCCACGGCTCCACGGGCGACGCGCTGGATAATTTTGAATTCATGCACCAGCGCTACACCGCCGATACGGCCGACTACACCGGCCGCGTCACCGTGCCGGTGTTGTGGGACAAGCAGCTCCAACGCATCGTCAGCAATGAGTCGGCGGAGATCATCCGCATGTTCAACAGCGCGTTCAACGGGTTGACGGGCAACACCCTGGACTTCTATCCCGAGTCACTGCGCACAACCATCGACGCGCTGAACGAACGCATTTACCCGGCCGTGAACAACGGCGTGTATCGCGCAGGCTTTGCCACGTCGCAGCAGGCGTATGCAAGCGCGTTTGATGATGTGTTTGCCGAACTGGATTATTTGGAGCAGCACCTCAGCGACCATCGCTACCTGGCCGGCGAATACCTGACCGAAGCTGACGTGCGGCTGTTTACCACGCTGATTCGTTTTGATGCGGTGTACTACAGCCACTTCAAATGCAATCTGCGGCGGATTGCGGATTATCCGAACCTGTCGAATTGGCTGCGGGAGTTGTATCAGTGGCCGGGGGTGGCCGAGACGGTGGATTTCGAGCACATCAAGGGGCATTACTATGCGAGCCATCGGACGATCAATCCGACGGGGATTGTGCCGAAAGGGCCGTTGCAGAGGTTTGATGCCGAGCATGATCGTCGGCGCTTGAATGGCTCAGGGGTTTTGAGCTGATCCACGAGATGGTTGTGTCTGAGGGACTCATCGGGGGCAAGCCCCCTCCCACATTTGGAATGCATTTTAATGTGGAAGGGGACTTGCCCCCGATGCTTTCAAGGCTCACACCTGAGACTGGGCGCCTTCAAACCACTTGAGCTTCTCGCGCAACACCACCACCTCACCCACGATCACCAATGTCGGCGCATGCACTTCATGCTCCGCCACCATGCGTGGCAAGTCGGCCAGGGTACCGGTGAACACACGCTGGTTCGAGGTGGTGCCCTGCTGGATCAACGCTGCCGGTGTATCAGCGGCGCGACCGTGCTTGATCAGTTGCTCGCAGATGATCGGCAAGCCAATCAGGCCCATGTAGAACACGAGCGTCTGCGACGGCCCCACCAGATCCTGCCAGGGCAGATCCGACGTACCGTTTTTCAGGTGCCCGGTGATAAAGCGCACCGATTGCGCGTAATCGCGATGGGTCAGCGGAATCCCGGCATACGCCGCGCAGCCACTGGCCGCCGTGATGCCCGGCACCACCTGGAACGGGATGCCATGGGCCGCCAATTCCTCGATTTCTTCGCCACCACGCCCAAAGATGAACGGATCGCCACCCTTGAGGCGCAGCACGCGCTTGCCTTGCTTGGCCAGATCCACCAATTGCTGGTTGATCTGGTCCTGCGGCACGGCATGGTCGGCGCGACGCTTACCGACATAGACCCGCTCGGCATCACGACGGCACAGCTCAAGAATCGCCGGGGCGACCAGGCGGTCGTACAGCACCACATCGGCTTGCTGCATCAGACGCAGCGCACGGAAGGTCAACAGGTCAGGATCGCCTGGACCTGCGCCCACCAGGTAAACCTCACCCGGCGCATACGGCGGTGCACCGTTGACCTTTTCAATCAATAAACGCTCAGCCTCATCGCCCTGCCCGGCCAACTGACGGTCGGCAATCGGGCCCTGGAACACTTCTTCCCAGAACGCCCGACGTTGCTGCACATCCGGGTACAAACCTTTGACCTGGGCACGAAAACGCGCCGCCAACCCGGCCAATTGACCATAAGTCGATGGAATCCAGGTTTCCAGCTTGGCGCGGATCAAGCGTGCCAGCACCGGCGCATCGCCGCCGCTGGACACCGCAATCACCAACGGCGAGCGGTCGACAATCGCCGGGAAGATCACGCTGCACAAGGCCGGCGCGTCCACCACGTTGACCGGTACACAGCGACGCTTGGCATCACTGGATACTTGCGCATTGAGTGGCTCGTCGTCCGTCGCGGCGATGATCAGGGTGCAACCATCAAGGTCGGGCTCCTGATAACCACGCACGTTCAGTTCCCCGCCACTGCCCAGCACCAATTCACGCAACTGGTCTTCGATCTGAGGAGCAACCACCCGCAGCACTGCGCCGGCGTCGGCCAGCAGCCGGGACTTGCGCAAGGCAATTTCCCCGCCACCAACGACCAATACACGGCTGCCGCGCAGGTTATGAAACAGCGGCAGAAATTCCATTTAGCCGATGACCTCAACGCCGGCCATGTAAGGCTTGAGCACTTCAGGTACACGGATCGAACCGTCAGCCTGCTGGTAGTTTTCCAACACCGCCACCAGGGTACGGCCTACGGCCAGGCCCGAACCATTGAGGGTGTGCACCAGTTCCGGCTTGCCGGTTTCCGGGTTACGGAAACGCGCCTGCATGCGACGGGCCTGGAAATCACCGCAGTTGGAGCACGACGAAATCTCGCGGTACTTGTCCTGGCTCGGCACCCACACTTCCAGATCGTAGGTCTTCACGGCGCTGAACCCCATGTCGCCCGTGCACAGAGCCAGCACGCGGTACGGCAGCTCCAGCAGTTGCAGCACGCGCTCGGCGTTGGCGGTCAGGCCTTCCAGGGCTTCCATGGAGGTCGACGGCTCGACCACTTGCACCATCTCGACCTTGTCGAACTGGTGCTGGCGGATCATGCCACGGGTGTCACGCCCCGATGCGCCGGCTTCACTGCGAAAGCACGGGCTGTGGGCCACGAACTTGAGTGGCAGTTGCTTGGCGTCGAGGATCTCGCCAGCGACGATATTGGTCAGCGACACTTCGGCGGTCGGGATCAGGTACAGGTCGGCTTCGCCGTCGCGGCTGATCTTGAACAGATCTTCTTCGAACTTCGGCAACTGGCTGGTACCCATCAGCGCCGGACCTTGCACCAGATAAGGGGTGTAGGCCTCTTCGTAGCCGTGCTCGCCGGTGTGCAGGTTGATCATGAACTGCGCCAGGGCACGGTGCATGCGCGCGATCGGTCCGCGCAGCAACGCAAAGCGCGCGCCGGACATCTTGGCGGCGGTTTCGAAATCCAGGCCACCGGTCAATTCGCCCAGGGCAACGTGGTCCTTGATCTCGAAGTCAAAGGCTTTGGGCGTGCCCCAGCGGCGGACTTCGACGTTGCCGTCTTCGTCTTCACCCACTGGCACAGATTCATGCGGAATGTTGGGGATGCCCAGCAGGATCGAATCCAGCTCGGACTGAATGCCCTCCAGCTCGACCTTGCCGTCGGACAGCTCGGTGCCCATGCGCTCGACGTCCGCCATCAGCGGCGCGATGTCTTCGCCGCGCTGCTTGGCCTGACCGATGGATTTGGAACGCGCATTACGCTCAGCCTGCAGTGCTTCGGTGCGGGTCTGGACGGTCTTGCGCTGTTCTTCCAGCGCTTCGATGCGCGCAACATCCAAGGCAAAGCCACGGGATGCCAGGCGGTCCGCTACGTCCTGAAGGTTGCTACGTAACAGTTTGGAATCGAGCATGTCGGTCTCTCGTTTATCAAAGTTTGGTCAAGGACAGGCCAGCCCAGGTCGCGAGCAGCCCGCCGAATACACTGATGGCAGCGTAGCCAATCGCCAGCGGCATTTGCCCGCTTTCCAGCAGGCGTACGGTATCCAATGAAAAGGATGAAAAGGTCGTCAGGCCGCCAAGAAAGCCAACCATCAGCCCGGCGCGCACCTCAATCGGTACTTCGGGACGCACCAGGAACAGGCCATATAAAACGCCGATCAACAGGCAGCCCACGATATTAACGGCCAGCGTCGCGGTATAGAAGTGCTTGGGCCAATTCGCGCTGATCCAATTACCCGTCGCAAAGCGCAGCAGTGTACCCGCGATACCACCCGCCGAGACGGCGACCACCAAGGGAATCATGATTTTCTCCGCTGTCTGGGACTTAAACGATCGAGTGCGGCCAGATGATTGAGCTTCTCGCCGATCTTCAGCTCAAGGCCACGGGGCACCGGCTGGTAGAGCGGCAACGGCTCAAGCTCATCGGGGAAGTAGTCTTCACCGGCGGCATAGGCATCCGGCTCATCGTGGGCATAGCGATATTCGTCGCCGTAGCCGAGCTGTTTCATCAATTTGGTCGGCGCATTGCGCAAGTGCAACGGCACTTCGAGGGAGCCGTATTCGGCCGCGGCACGCAGCGCCGACTTGAAGCCCATGTACACCGCGTTGCTTTTCGGCGCGCAGGCCAGGTAGGTGATGGCCTGGGCCACCGCCAACTCGCCTTCCGGGCTGCCGAGGCGCTCCTGCACGTCCCATGCGGCCAGACACAGGCTCAGGGCGCGGGGATCGGCGTTGCCGATGTCCTCGCTGGCCATGCGTACCACGCGGCGCGCCAGGTACAACGGATCGCAACCGCCGTCGATCATGCGCGCAAACCAGTACAACGCGCCGTCCGGGTTGGAGCCGCGCACGGATTTGTGCAGCGCCGAGATCTGGTCGTAGAAAGCTTCGCCGCCCTTGTCGAAGCGCCGGCGCGTGTCGCCGAGCAGGCTTTGCAGCAGGTCGACGCCAATCTCGCTGCCGTCTTCGGCAAGGTCGGATGCGTTCTCCAGCAGGTTGAGAAAACGCCGACCGTCGCCATCGGCAGCGGTGAGCAGAATCTTGAAGCCTTCTTCGCTGACACTCAGCTGGCGCTTGCCCAGGCCCTTGTCTTCACTCAAGGCGCGGTGCAGCAGCTTTTGCATCGCCGCCTCGTCGAGGCTCTTGAGCACATACACGCGAGCCCGCGACAGCAACGCGTTGTTCAGTTCGAACGAGGGGTTTTCGGTGGTGGCGCCAATAAAGATCAGCGTGCCGTCTTCAACGTAGGGCAGGAAGGCATCCTGCTGCGACTTGTTGAAGCGATGCACTTCGTCGACAAACAGGATGGTGCGCTTGCCATATTGCCCGGCCTGCTGCTTGGCGACGTCCACCGCCTGGCGGATTTCCTTGACCCCGGCCAGCACCGCAGACACCGTTTCGAAGTGTGCATCCGAGACTTTCGCCAGCAGCCGCGCCAGGGTGGTTTTACCCACGCCCGGTGGCCCCCAGAAAATCATCGAGTGCAGTGCGCCCTGCTCCAGGGCTTCGCGCAATGGCTTGCCGCGAGCGAGCAGGTGTTCCTGACCGACGTACTCATCCAGGTTGGTCGAACGCAAGCGTGCGGCCAAGGGTTGGGCAATCGGGTCACTTCGAAACAGGTCCATGGGCAGCGTTTGAAACCTCTGGTTTATTCCTGGATTACGTCGGCACCCTTGGGGATGTCGAACTTGAACTTGGAAGCCGGCACCGGCTGGTTGGCCTTGACCCCGGAGAACAGGATATCGGTGCGCTGGCCGACGCTGTCGATCAGGCGCATGTTGTTGATCACGCCATTGCCGAACGACAGGGACAGCGTGTCAAACAGCGTGTCCTTGGATTTGGGCTTGAGGGTGAATTCGATCACGTTGCTGGTTTGCTTGGAGGTGATATCGAAGCTGTCGTTGATCTTCGACACGTCGCCCGACAGCAACAGCGCCGGCGTCTGGTTCAGGCGTGGGTCGAGCTTCTTGATGGTCGCCTGCTCCAGGTCCGGGTCCCACAGCGTAACTTTCTGGCCGTCCGAGACGATGGTCTGCTCGGCCTTGCCTTCGGTGTGCCAGTAGAACAGCCCTGGGCGCTGCACGGCCATTTCCCCTGCCGTTTCCTGCAAGCGAGTACCGCCGGCATCCAGGGTCAGCTGGGAAAAGCGTGCGGTCAGGGTCTGGGATTTGTCCAACAGGTTCTTCAGGCTGGCGACGGAGGCCGGGTCAGCGTGAGCCGAAACAGCGGTCAGGGCCAGTGCCGGCAACAACAGCATGCGGATAAAGCGCATGGGAGTCCTCATTGAGTAGTCAGGGCGCGCCGCGTGCTGCCACGCGGCACGGAGTCAGTCGCGCATCTGCCCAGGGGCAATGATTTCACGCGAGCCGTTGGTGTTCATTGCGGTGACGACGCCGGCGTTTTCCATGGCTTCGATCATGCGGGCGGCGCGGTTGTAGCCGATCTTCAGCTTGCGCTGTACCGCAGAAATCGAGGCCCGACGGCTTTCCAGCACAAATGCCACGGCTTCGTCGTACAGCGCGTCGGTCTCGGCATCATCGTCGCCACCGCTGCTGCCACCGTCGAAACCGCTGCCAGCTTCTTCAACGCCGGCAAGGATGTCATCGTTGTATTCAGGCGCGCCGCGCAGCTTCCAGGCTTCCACCACGCGGTGCACTTCATCGTCGGACACGAAAGCGCCGTGCACACGGATCGGCAGGCTGGTGCCCGGCGGCATGTAGAGCATGTCACCGTGGCCCAACAGTTGTTCGGCGCCGCCCTGGTCGATGATGGTCCGCGAGTCGATCTTGCTCGACACCTGGAACGCCATGCGCGTCGGGATGTTGGCCTTGATCAGGCCGGTGATCACGTCAACCGACGGCCGCTGGGTAGCAAGGATCAAGTGGATACCGGCCGCTCGCGCTTTCTGGGCGATACGGGCGATCAGCTCTTCAACCTTCTTGCCGACGATCATCATCATGTCGGCAAATTCGTCGACCACCACCACGATGGTCGGCAGCTTGCTCAGCAGCGGTGCTTCGTCGTGGATGCTTTCGCGCTTGTACAGCGGATCGGTCAGCGGCGTGCCGGCGTCCTGGGCTTCCTTGACCTTCGCGTTGAAGCCCGACAGGTTACGCACGCCCATCTTCGCCATTAGCTTGTAGCGGCGCTCCATCTCGGCAACGCTCCAGCGCAGGGCGTTGGCGGCGTCCTTCATGTCGGTGACCACCGGGCACAGCAGGTGCGGAATGCCTTCGTAGATCGACAGTTCGAGCATCTTCGGGTCGATCATGATCAGCTTGGCGTCTTCCGGGCCGGACTTGAACAGGATCGACAGGATCATCGCGTTCACCCCCACCGACTTACCGGAACCGGTGGTACCAGCAACCAGCAGGTGAGGCATTTTCGCCAGGTCAGTGATGACCGGCTTGCCGCCGATGTCATGGCCCAGGGCCAGGGTGACCGGCGATTTGAAGTTGTCGTATTCCGGCGTCGACAGCACTTCGGAGAAACGCACGATCTGGCGGTCTTCGTTGGGAATCTCGATACCCACGGTGGTCTTGCCGGGGATCACCTCCACCACGCGCACGCTGGTCACGGCCAGGGAGCGGGCCAAGTCCTTGGCCAGGTTGGAAATGCGGCTGACTTTTACACCGGCGGCCGGCTGGATTTCGTAACGGGTAATTACCGGGCCAGGGTGGATCGAGTCCACCGAGACTTCGACGCCGAATTCCTTGAGCTTGATTTCCAGCAGGTGGCCGACGGCCGCCAGGGATTCCGGTGAATAGTTGAGTTGTTTCTTTTCGGCCGGGTCGAGAATCGAGATCGGCGGCAAGGTGCCTTCCACGGCGCTGTCGATGAACAACGGCGCCTGTTTCTCTTTCTGCACGCGATGGCTTGGCTCGGGAGCCTTGGGCGGCGCCGGCGCAATCACCGGTGGCACCTGCTTCTCGCGGTCGGACATGTGCTTGCTCAGGGCCTGTTCGCGCTCGATAAGGCGCTCCTTGACCTTGGCCTGTTCGCGGCGGTCCGGTGTGCTCGGGGCCACGACCTCATTGATGCGGGTATCCACCTCGCGCAACTGGGCCACCATGCGCTTGCGATCGACACGGGCGGACCACCAACGGTTGGCGGCGCCTTGGAACAATTCGAGCAGGTCGAGGGTGATCTTGCCCGTCACATCCATCACCTTGAACCACGAGAGGTCGGTGAATACCGTGAGGCCGAACAGGAACAGCGCAATGAACATCAGGGTGCTGCCCTGGATATTCAGGGTCTTGCGTGCCAGGTCGCCAAGGCTTTCGCCCAGCGCCCCGCCCGCGCCCGCCGGCAAACCGGTAGGCGCGTGGAAATGAATATGGGCCAGCGCCGCGCCGGAGAGCACCAGGAACACCAGGCCGATCAGGCGCCAGGAGAACAGCCAGCCGCTCCACTGCCACGGCTCGTGACGCTGGCGGAAGATCTGCCAGGTCTTGATCGCCAGCAGCAACGGGAAGATGTAAGCGAAGTAACCGAGCACCATGAACAGGATATCGGCGCTGTAGGAACCTACCGGACCACCGAAGTTCTGCACGTCGTCGATCTTGCTGTTGTGGCTCCAGCCCGGATCGTCCTTGCCATAGGTGAGCAAGGCCATCATCAGGAACAGGCACAGCGCGCCGATCGCGATCAGCGCACCTTCCTTGAGTCGATAATGCAGGTGCTGGCGCCAAGCCGGCACGACTGCTGCTTTAGGTGTTGCGGCGGATTTCTTCAAAACGGGTCTTTTCCTGCGCCTTTAGCGCGTCCATCTGTTGAATGACTGCCAATACTGCCCAATCCGAGCAGCTGAAAAATAAACGAACGTCGTTGAATCTACGTTTAAGGTCGGGCGATTGCGCAATGAAATGACGATAACGCCACAATGGCCGCATTGTACGGGTTTGTGTGCCTGATGCCACGCCACTTGGCTTTCTTCAGCCAGCATAGCCAATTGTGTGTCACAACATGTGCAATTTGAGCATGCATTGTCTTTGCTGACAAAGGCTTATGAGCTGTTTTTACCAATCCAGGCAAGCTTGGCAATTGGCCTGCATGGGCCGGCCCCGAATACGACCACACCCTCGGCATAGAGTTGCAGAAACACCCGCTCACGCTAATACGCTGCAATGGCGGATTCAAGCTGGCCCGATGGCGCTGCGTCGACAATAATCAGCACTGCCGAGGCGGGTGTCATACCTGCCACTCCCTTCCCCTTCCATAAGCCTGGATGCCATGCTGACCTGGTTGCAACGCGACACCCTGACCTTTCCACCGCTGGCCAAAGCCATGCGCGAACCCAATGGCCTGCTTGCCGCCGGCGGCGATCTATCGGCGGAGCGACTGGTCAAGGCCTACCGCCACGGCTGCTTCCCTTGGTTTTCGGAAGGTCAACCGATCCTTTGGTGGTCGCCAGACCCGCGCACGGTGATATTCCCTGATGAACTCCACGTATCCCGCAGCCTGGGCAAGCTGTTACGCCAGCAGCGCTACACCGTGACATTCGACCAGGACTTCGCCGCCGTCATCCGGGCCTGCGCTGCGCCGCGCGCCTACGCCGATGGCACCTGGATCACCGAAGGCATCCAGAACGCCTACCTGGAGTTGCACAAGCGCGGCCATGCGCACTCGGTAGAGGTATGGGATGCAGGCGTGCTGGTGGGCGGCCTGTATGGCCTGGCGATGGGCCAGCTGTTTTTTGGCGAATCCATGTTCAGCCGCGCCGACAATGCCTCTAAATTTGGCTTCGCTACACTGACGCGACAATTACAGGCCTGGGGCTTTGTGCTGATCGACTGCCAGATGCCCAACGATCACCTGCACAGCCTGGGTGCCCGCGCCATTCCTCGCAGTGAGTTCGCCGGTTTTCTACGCGACCACCTGGACCAACCCAACACCGGGCCGTGGGTTTCTTAGGCGACATCCGCGCACCTGGCTTACACTTATTTCAAAGCTTATCCCGAGGGTTGATCATGACCGAGTTGGCGCGTTTGAAGTTTTATGCCACTCAAGCCCACTCTTGCAGCTATCTGCCAGACGAGCAGGCCACCACACTGTTCCTCGACCCCAGCCAACCGATGGACGTGCATGTGTATGCGGATCTTTCGGAAATGGGCTTTCGGCGTAGCGGCGACCATCTGTACCGACCCCATTGCCAGAACTGCAATGCCTGCGTGCCGGCGCGCCTCCCTGTGGCGCAGTTTCTGCCGGACCGCAACCAAAAGCGCATCCTCAAGCGCAATGTCGACTTGGTGGTGACATCGAGCAAGCCTCGGTTTACCGAAGAATACTTCGACCTTTACCAGCGCTATATCGAGCAACGCCACGCCGATGGCGATATGTTCCCACCAAGCCGCGACCAGTTCTCCACGTTTCTGGTGCGCGACCTGCCTTTTTCACGCTTCTATGAATTTCGTGCGGACGGTCGCCTGCTGGCCGTCGCCGTGACGGATTTGCTGCCTAACGGCCTGTCGGCGGTCTACACCTTCTACGAGCCGACCGAAGAGCGCCGCAGCCTGGGGCGCTTTGCGATCCTCTGGCAAATCGGCGAAGCCCTGCGCCTGGAACTGGAGGCGGTTTACCTCGGATACTGGATCAAGAACTGCAAAAAGATGAGCTACAAGACCCAATATCGGCCCATAGAACTGCTGATTAATCAAAGATGGGTCACGCTTAACTAGAACCCCTTGGCTTAAACACCCTTTTTCGGGCACAATGCACGCCGCTTTTGCCTGGCGCAGTTGCACCGGGCCATTCACTGGATACCGAGGGCTTTACTGCATGTCGAAAGAAGACAGCTTCGAAATGGAAGGCACTGTCGTCGACACCCTGCCCAACACCATGTTTCGTGTGGAGTTGGAAAATGGGCACGTCGTAACCGCGCATATCTCCGGCAAGATGCGCAAGAACTACATTCGTATTCTTACCGGTGACAAAGTGCGCGTCGAGCTGACGCCCTATGACTTGAGCAAAGGGCGCATCACTTACCGCGCTCGCTAAGCAAGTCAATACAAAACGCCCGGTTATGCCGGGCGTTTTTGTGTGCCTGCTATTTGGTGGGCGCCAAAAAAATGTGGGAGGGGGCTTGCCCCCGATAGCAGTGCTTCAGTCGCTACACGAGTGACTGGTACACCGCCATCGGGGGCAAGCCCCCTCCCACATTGGCGCCCGCGGTTATCGATCAGGCCATTTCTGCCGTGGTTTCAAACTCGAAGGTCAGCTCGCCGTCCTTCAGGTCAATATGCACCACGCCACCATGGTCCGAGAGTTCGCCAAACAGGATCTCTTCAGCCAGCGGCCGCTTGATCTTGTCCTGGATCAGACGCGCCATTGGGCGAGCGCCCATTGCTGCGTCGTAGCCACCCTCGGCGATCCAGCTGCGCGCCGCTTCCGTGACATCCAGCTGCACGCGCTTGTCTTCCAACTGCGCCTGCAGCTCGGTGAGGAACTTGTCCACCACACTCTTGATAACCTCATGACTGAGGCGACCAAACTGGATAATGGTGTCCAGGCGGTTGCGGAACTCCGGCGTGAAGCTTTTCTTGATCACTTCCATCGCGTCAGAAGAGTGATCCTGATGCGTGAAGCCGATCGAAGCCCGCGCGGCCGTTTCAGCACCGGCGTTGGTAGTCATGATCACGATCACGTTGCGGAAGTCCGCCTTGCGCCCGTTGTTGTCGGTCAGGGTCCCGTGATCCATCACCTGCAACAGCAGGTTGAAGACTTCCGGGTGGGCCTTCTCGATTTCATCGAGCAGCAATACGCAATGTGGCTGCTTGGTGATTGCTTCGGTCAACAGACCGCCCTGATCGAAGCCAACATAACCTGGAGGCGCGCCGATCAGGCGCGACACGGTGTGACGCTCCATGTACTCGGACATGTCGAACCGCACCAGCTCGATACCCATGGCCTTGGCCAACTGCCGCGCCGCTTCGGTCTTGCCGACACCGGTAGGCCCGGCAAACAGGAACGAGCCGACTGGTTTGTCCGGCGACTTGAGGCCCGCACGCGACAGCTTGATCGCGGTGGACAGCGCGTCGATGGCTGCATCCTGGCCGAACACCGTGAGCTTGAGGTCGCGTTCCAGATTACGCAGCAGCTCCTTGTCGGAGCTGTTGACGTGTTTTGGCGGAATCCGCGCAATCTTCGCCACGATGTCCTCGACCTGAGGCACGTCGATGCGCTTCACACGTTTCTCGACCGGTTGCAGGCGCTGGTAGGCCCCCGCCTCGTCGATCACGTCGATGGCTTTGTCCGGCATGTGCCGATCATTGATGTAGCGCGATGCCAGCTCCGCAGCTGCGCGCAGCGCCTCATCGGTGTACTCGATACCATGGTGCGCTTCAAAACGCCCCTTGAGCCCGCGCAGGATGCTGATGGTGTCTTCAACCGACGGCTCGGAGACGTCGACCTTCTGGAAGCGACGGGCCAGGGCGCGGTCCTTCTCGAAGATGCCACGAAATTCCTGGAAAGTGGTGGAACCGATGCAGCGGATGTCACCCGACGACAGTAACGGCTTGAGCAGGTTGGACGCATCCATCACCCCACCGGAAGCCGCACCCGCACCAATGATGGTGTGGATCTCGTCGATGAACAGGATCGCCTGCGGGCGTTTTTTCAGCTCGCCGAGCAGCGCCTTGAAGCGCTTCTCGAAATCGCCACGGTACTTGGTACCTGCGAGCAACGCGCCCAGATCAAGGGAGTAGACGACACTGTTGGCCAACAGGTCCGGCACCTGGTTGTCCACGATGCGCTTGGCCAGGCCTTCGGCAATCGCGGTCTTGCCCACGCCCGCCTCGCCCACCAGCAGCGGGTTGTTCTTGCGACGACGTGCGAGGATCTGCGCTACACGCTCAACCTCAAGCTCACGCCCCACCAGCGGATCGATCCGCCCCTGGCGCGCCAACTCGTTGAGGTTGCTGGCATAGGCATCCAGCGGGTTGCTTGAAGAAGAAGACTCACCGCCCTCGTCGTCCTGCATGTCCTGCTCACCCTCGGAATGATCGCCGTGCCCAGGCACCTTGGAGATACCGTGGGCGATGTAGTTGACGACATCAATACGGGCAACGCTCTGCTGCTTGAGCAGGAACACTGCCTGGCTTTCCTGTTCGCTGAAGATCGCCACAAGCACATTGGCGCCTGTGACTTCACGCTTACCGGAGCTCTGCACGTGGAAAACAGCACGCTGCAATACCCGCTGGAAGCCCAGGGTTGGCTGGGTTTCGCGGTCCTCGTCATGCACGGGGATCAGTGGCGTGGTGGAGTCGATAAACTCCTGCAGGTCATGCTTGAGTTTGTCGAGGTTGGCGCCGCACGCACGCAAAACGGTGGCGGCAGCTTCGTTATCCAAAAGTGCCAGCAAAAGGTGTTCGACAGTCATGAATTCATGACGCTTCGAACGAGCCTCCTTGAAGGCAAGATTGAGGGTGACTTCGAGCTCGCGGTTTAACATAGCTTCACCTCATACCCAAGTGGTCGGCGTTAACCGTCCTTCTCGATTTCACAGAGTAGCGGATGCTGGCTTTCCCTGGCGTACTGGTTGACCTGCATGGCCTTTGTCTCGGCGATGTCACGGGTAAACACTCCACATACTGCCCGTCCTTCTGTGTGAACGGCCAGCATTACCTTGGTCGCCAACTCGCGGTTCAGGTTAAAAAACACCTCGAGTACTTCGACCACGAAATCCATCGGTGTGTAGTCATCATTGAACAAAACCACCTTGTACATCGGCGGCGCCTGTAAAGCAGGCTTGGCCTCCTGAACAGCAATGCCTGCAGAACCGTCGTCATCGTGTTCGTGATCCGGTCGATCCTGATTGAATGTTAGTCGAATCTGGCTGATTGCATGCATGGAAAGAAAGGTTCGTCAGTGGTTCAAATACAGTGGTGGGGGCGAGCTGTCAGAATTTCAACTCTGACCGACTGGTCGCCTTGACTATCGGCAAATCGGTGTTACAACCAATAGAACCCACAGTGGGTAAAAAAGGTCCGCGCAGTCAACCTTAATTTATTCGGGTTAGGACGGATAAACTGGATGATACTCCAGTGATGGAGTCTGGTGCAGAGGGAAATGGGTATGTCTGGCGTCAAGATCAGTGGCAAGGTCAAGTGGTTCAACAATGCCAAAGGATATGGCTTTGTGAATGAGGAAGGGAAAACCGACGACCTTTTTGCGCATTATTCAGCGGTCACGATGGACGGGTACAAAACGCTGAAGGCGGGCCAACCAGTAACCTTTGAAATCATTCAAGGACCGAAAGGATTGCATGCTATCAATATAACTGTAACACCGGAAAAAACCGCACCAGCGCATGCTCACGAGAAGAAACAACTGGCCTGATATCCGCCAACAAAATGTGCAGCTTGCGATAAAAAACGGCCACCCCAATCACGCTGGGGTGGCCGTTTTTATTCACCTGCTTTTACATATGCGAAATCAACGCATCACCAAAGCCCGACGACGAAACCAGCTTCGCCCCCTCCATCAAACGTTCGAAATCATAGGTCACGGTCTTGGCCGCAATCGCGCCGTTGGTGCCCTTGATGATCAGGTCAGCCGCCTCGGTCCAACCCATATGGCGCAGCATCATTTCTGCCGACAGAATCAACGAGCCAGGGTTGACCTGATCCTTGCCTGCATACTTGGGCGCCGTACCATGGGTCGCCTCGAACATGGCAACGGTGTCAGACAGGTTAGCCCCCGGCGCAATGCCGATACCGCCCACTTCCGCCGCCAGGGCGTCGGACAGGTAGTCACCGTTCAGGTTAAGAGTGGCGATCACGTCGTACTCGGCGGGACGCAGCAGGATCTGTTGCAGCATGGCGTCGGCAATGGCGTCCTTGACCACCACATTCCTGCCGGTCTTCGGGTTCTTGAATTGCATCCAAGGCCCACCGTCGAGCAGCGTCGCACCGAACTCTTCGGCCGCCACTTCGTAGGCCCACTCCTTGAAGGCCCCTTCGGTGAACTTCATGATGTTGCCTTTGTGCACGATGGTCAGCGATTCGCGGTCGTTATCCACTACATACTGCAAGGCCTTGCGTGCCAGGCGCTTGGTGCCTTCCTTGGACACCGGCTTGACGCCGATCCCGCAATCCTGGTCGAAACGGATCTTGGTGACGCCCATTTCCTCCTTGAGGAACTTGATCACCTTGATGGCTTCCGGCGAACCGGCTTTCCACTCGATGCCAGCGTAAATGTCTTCGGAGTTTTCACGGAAGATCGTCATGTCCACGTCGCCAGGCTTCTTGACCGGGCTCGGCACACCTTCGAACCAGCGCACCGGGCGCAGGCAGACATAAAGGTCGAGTTGCTGACGCAGGGCCACGTTCAGCGAACGGATGCCACCCCCGACCGGCGTGGTCAGCGGCCCCTTGATGGACACCACATAATCCTTGACCGCATCCAGGGTTTCCTGGGGCAGCCAGGTGTCCTGGTCGTAGACTTGAGTCGCCTTTTCGCCGGCGTACACCTCCATCCACGAGATCTTGCGCTTGCCGCCGTAGGCCTTTTCAACAGCTGCGTCGACTACCTTGATCATCACCGGGCTGATGTCGACGCCAATACCGTCACCTTCGATGTAAGGGATGATCGGTTGGTCAGGAACATTGAGAGAATGGTCTGCATTGACGGTGATTTTGTCGCCGACTGCCGGAACCTGAATCTTCTTGTATCCCATGCTGAACTCCATCTATGGATTGAACATCTGGCTGCGTTCGAGCCTACTCCAGATAAATGGCGACTGAAACCTCGCGCCATGCTCATTTGCATCGAAAACAGCATAAATTGTCGCCTACAAGCCTGAAAGCAAAGGGAAAAGCGCCAATCTTGAGCACATCGTGCGACTTTAGGCGCACCCCGGTACCTGCGACCTTTAGACCAATGGACGACTCACCTTTTGTATGAAGGCTCGGCGTAAGCATAGCGACCTATGTATAATGCCGCCGCTGACCCAAGAGTCACGACGGCTGACCGCTCTAGAATAGGTGCCTTCAGCTACAAAGCCGGACTATTACAATAGTCCACCCGCTTGACGCTCGACTGATGCAACCCAACATCACCGCGAAGAAACCTCGACATTTCGCTCATGGATGACTTTGAACGAACGCGCTCCACCCGGCGCATCTCGAGTTTCTGCGCACGCTTTCAGCAAAGAAGAGAGTTAATCCGAATATGCCCACCCGCTCGAAGATCATCTACACCTTCACCGACGAAGCCCCTGCCCTCGCCACCTATTCACTGCTGCCTATCGTAGAGGCCTTCACCGCTTCCGCTGATATTGCCGTGGAAACCCGCGACATCTCCCTCGCCGCGCGCATCCTGGCAAGCTTCCCCGAGCAACTGGGCACCAAGGCCGTACCGGACCACCTCGCCGAACTGGGCGACCTGGCCGTGACCCCTGAAGCCAACATCATCAAGCTGCCCAACATCAGCGCCTCGACCCCGCAGCTGCAAGCGGCGATCAAGGAACTGCAGGCCCAGGGCTACGCCCTGCCGGACTACCCGGAAACCGTAACCACCGACGCGGAAAAAGAAACCCGTGCACGTTACGACAAGGTCAAGGGCAGCGCCGTGAACCCGGTACTGCGCGAAGGCAACTCCGACCGCCGCGCACCGCTGTCGGTCAAGAACTATGCACGCAAGCACCCGCACAAAATGGGCGCCTGGGCTGCGGACTCGAAATCGCACATCGCCCACATGAGCAACGGCGACTTCTACGGCAGCGAAAAAGCCGTACAGATCGAAGCCGCTGATGCTGTCAAAATTGAGCTGGTCGGCAAGGACGGCACCACCACCGTCCTGAAAGAAAAGACCACCGCACAGGCTGGCGAGATCCTCGACAGCGCCGTGCTGAGCAAGAACGCATTGCGCACGTTCATCGCCGCCGAAATCGAAGACGCCAAAAAACAAGGCGTACTGCTGTCGGTTCACCTCAAAGCCACCATGATGAAGGTCTCCGACCCGATCATGTTCGGCCAGATCGTTGCCGAGTTCTATAAAGATGCCCTGGCCAAGCACGCCACCGTGCTGGAGCAGATCGGCTTCAACCTGAACAACGGCATCGGCGACCTGTACGCCCGCATCAAGGCCCTGCCGGCTGACCAGCAGGCACAGATCGAAGCTGATATCCAGGCGGTCTATGCCGCTCGCCCTTCCCTGGCGATGGTCAACTCCGACAAAGGCATTACCAACCTGCACGTGCCAAGCGACGTCATCGTCGACGCCTCGATGCCGGCCATGATCCGTGACTCCGGCAAGATGTGGGGCACCGACGGCCAGCTGCACGACACCAAGGCTGTGATCCCGGATCGCTGCTACGCCACCATCTACCAAGCCGTCATCGAAGACTGCAAGGCCAATGGCGCTTTCGATCCGACCACCATGGGCAGCGTGCCAAACGTTGGCCTGATGGCCAAGAAAGCCGAAGAGTACGGCTCCCACGACAAGACCTTCCAGATCAAGGCTGATGGCGTAGTCCGCATCACCGACAGCAAGGGCAACCTGCTGATGGAACAGACCGTCGAAGCCGGCGACATCTTCCGCATGTGCCAGACCAAAGACGCGCCGATCCAGGACTGGGTCAAGCTGGCCGTCAACCGTGCCCGCGCCAGCGACACCCCGGCCATTTTCTGGCTGGACCCCAAGCGTGCGCATGACGGCGTCGTGGTCGAGAAAGTTCAGGCTTACCTGAAAGACCACAACACCGAAGGCCTGGACATCCGCATCATGGCGCCGGTCGACGCGATGAAGTTCACCCTGGAGCGTACCCGCAAGGGCCTGGACACCATCTCGGTAACCGGTAACGTACTGCGCGACTACCTGACCGACCTGTTCCCGATCATGGAACTGGGCACCAGCGCCAAGATGCTGTCGATCGTGCCGCTGATGAACGGCGGTGGCCTGTTCGAAACCGGCGCCGGCGGTTCGGCGCCAAAGCACGTGCAGCAACTGGTTGAAGAGAACTTCCTGCGCTGGGATTCCCTGGGCGAGTTCCTGGCCCTGGCCGCGTCCCTTGAGCATTTGGGTGTCACCTACAACAACCCGAAAGCCCTGGTACTGTCCAAGACCCTGGACCAGGCCACCGGCCAGTTCCTCGACAACAACAAGTCGCCATCGCGCAAAGTCGGCAACATCGACAACCGCGGCAGCCACTTCTACCTGGCGCTGTACTGGGCTCAAGCCCTGGCCGCCCAGACCGAAGACACTGCACTGCAAGCGCAGTTCGGCGAACTGGCAAAAACCCTGGCTGACAACGAAGCAACCATCGTTGCCGAGCTCAACGCAGTACAGGGCAAGCCAGTGGACATCGGCGGCTACTACGCGCCGAACCCAGAACTGACCAGCAAGGCCATGCGCCCAAGCAACACCCTCAATGCGGCGATTGCCAAGCTGAAGTAAGGTTGTAAGGTGACATCACAAACCCCGGCCATGTGCCGGGGTTTGTGTTTTCGAGCCTTCACGCAAGTGGAGCAATTGCGAAAGAATCTAATGAACTGTCAACTCTAACAGGTGACTCTCCCTCCCTCTGAACACCATTATTCTCCCGTGGCTACTGAGCCAAACATGGGAGGACTTCAAATGTTCCGCACCTACTGCCTATTGCCGCTGGGCGCCTTCGTCCTTACGTTGCTACCCTTCGCGAACGCCGGCCAAAACGTTCAGATCACGTATTTCCTCAGCGCGAGCTTTACATGCCTGAACGGCAACACGAAGCCTGGTTATAGCGTCTATGTAGTCGGTTCACACCGGGATATCGGGGAATGGAAAACGGAAAAGGCTGTGTTGCTCGCCACTACGCCCACTGACTATCCGAAATGGACCGGGCAAGTCCGGTTTTCGGGCGTCCAACTCGATGAGAAGGTGGAATGGAAGTGCATCATTCGCAACGAAAATTCCCCGTATGATGTAAAGGAATGGCAGCCCGACCCGAACAGCGAGGTGATACTGAAATTTTCACCACAAGCGCAGGCCAGCGCTTCGTTCTGAGCAACACAGGAATGTCGGGCGTATCATGCAGGCTACCTGAACAACGACCTGCATTCGAGACCCACATATGACCTGGCAACCCCACATCACCGTCGCCACCATCGTCGAAGACAACGGCCGCTTCCTGATGGTCGAAGAACTCAAGGGCGGCCGCGCGGTGCTCAACCAGCCCGCCGGGCACCTCGATCCGGACGAGACCCTGACCGAGGCCGCCGTGCGCGAAACCCTCGAAGAAACCGGCTGGGACGTGGAAGCCACGGGCATCGTCGGCATCTACCTGTACACCGCCCCCAGCAATGGCGTGACCTATCAAAGAGTCTGCTTTATCGCCAAAGCCCTGAAACACCACCCGGACTATCAACTCGACGAAGGCATCCTCCGCGCCCGCTGGCTGACACGAGAGGAGCTGATGGCCGTGTGCGAGGACTGGCGCAGCGAGCTGATCATCCGTTGTATCGATGATTATCTGGCCGGTCAGCGCCACAGCCTGGAATTGATCCGCCCTTCTCTTTAGCCTTGCGGGCCCAGGCCTGCTAGAATCGCGTCCTTTTTCAAGACACCCGTTGAAACCCTATGCGTGATCCAGCCCCTTCTGACACACAAAAGAAGCGCGTCATCGTCGGCATGTCCGGCGGCGTGGATTCTTCCGTTTCCGCCGTTCTGCTCATGGAGCAGGGTTATGAGGTGGAAGGCCTGTTCATGAAGAACTGGGAAGAAGACGATGGAACGGAGTATTGCACCGCCATGGACGACCTGGCGGACGCCCAGGCCGTGTGCGACAAGATCGGTATCAAGCTGCACACCGCCAACTTCGCCGCCGAGTACTGGGACAACGTGTTCGAGCACTTCCTGGCCGAATACAAGGCTGGGCGCACGCCGAACCCGGACATCCTGTGCAACCGCGAAATCAAGTTCAAGGCGTTCCTTGATTACGCCATGATCCTCGGCGCAGACCTCATTGCAACCGGCCACTACGTGCGTCGTCGCGATATCGACGGGCGCACCGAACTGCTCAAGGGCCTGGACCCAAACAAGGACCAGAGCTACTTCCTGCACGCTGTCGGCGGCGAACAGATCGCCAAGACCCTGTTCCCGGTCGGCGAGCTGGAAAAACCCGAAGTGCGCAAGATCGCCGAAAAACACGGCCTGGCAACCGCCAAGAAGAAAGATTCCACCGGGATCTGCTTTATCGGCGAACGCCGTTTCAGCGACTTCCTCAAGCAATACCTGCCGGCACAACCAGGCGAAATCAAAACCACCGAAGGCGAAGTGATCGGTCGCCACCACGGCCTGATGTACCACACCATCGGCCAACGCCAGGGCCTGGGCATCGGTGGTTTGAAAGACGCCGGTGAAGAGCCGTGGTACGTGCTGGTCAAGGACCTGGAAAACAACGTGCTGATCGTCGGCCAGGGCAACGAACACCCGCTGCTGTTCTCTGGCGCGCTGCTGGCTTCTGAGATCTATTGGGTCAACCCGATCGACCTGAGCACGCCGCGCCGCCTGACCGCCAAAGTGCGTTACCGCCAGAGCGACCAACCGTGCACCCTGCAAAAAACCACTACCGGTTACCGTGCGACCTTTGATGACCCGCAACGTGCGGTCACCCCTGGCCAGTCCGTGGTGTTCTATGACGGCGAAGTCTGCCTGGGCGGTGGCGTGATTGAAGTCGCGCAAGCCTGGAGCAAGCCGGCATGAGCCCGACCCAGGAGCAATTGACGGCACTCGGCGGGGTATTTCTCTCCGCCGTGCTGGTGGACAAGATCGCCAAGACCGGCCAGGTCACCGAAGCGGGCCTGACCTGCATGCTCGGCAGCCTGCTGATCCGCGACCCCAAGGACACCCTGGAAGTCTACGGCGGCGACGACCTGGCGCTGCGCGAAGGTTACCGCGCGCTGATCGGCGCCTTGGAGCGCGACCCGAGCACCTTGCAGCGCGAACCGCTGCGCTACGCCCTGTCGATGCTCGGCCTGGAGCGTCAACTGGCCAAGCGCGACGACATGCTGGAAATCATCGGCAAGCGGCTGCCACAGATCCAGTCTCAGGTAGAACACTTCGGCCCAGCCCACGAAAACGTGATCGCCGCCTGCGGCGCTTTGTACCAGGACACCTTGAGCACCTTGCGCCAGCGGATCCAGGTCCATGGCGACATGCGCAACCTGCAGCAACCGAACAACGCCTCGAAAATCCGCGCCCTGCTCCTGGCCGGTATTCGTTCGGCGCGGTTGTGGCGCCAGTTGGGCGGTCATCGCTGGCAGCTGGTGATCAGCCGACGCAAATTGCTCAAAGAGCTTTACCCGTTGATGCGCAACGAATAAGTCGCAGCAACAGGCTATTTTCAAGCCGTTACGCGTAATACGCCGGTCAGTTGGCGACGGACCGGCGGATTTTTTCATGTATGATACGCGCCCCATTTCGTTGCCCGACTGTCCGAGAACACCCCATGCAGCTCTCTTCGCTCACTGCGGTTTCCCCTGTTGACGGCCGCTACGCCGGCAAAACCCAGGCCCTGCGCCCTATTTTCAGCGAATACGGCCTGATCCGTGCTCGTGTACTGGTTGAAGTGCGCTGGCTCCAGCGCCTGGCCGCTCACCCCGCCATCAGCGAAGTGCCGGCGTTTTCCGCCGAGGCCAACGCTGTACTCAACACCCTGGCGGAAAACTTCTCCCTGGAGCACGCCGAGCGTGTGAAAGAGATCGAGCGCACCACCAACCACGACGTAAAAGCCATCGAATACCTGCTCAAAGAGCAGGCGGCGAAGCTGCCGGAACTGGCCCAGGTCAGCGAGTTCATCCACTTTGCCTGCACCAGCGAGGACATCAACAACCTGTCCCACGCTCTGATGCTGCGTGAAGGCCGCGATGACGTGATGCTGCCGCTGATGCGCCAGACTGCCGAAGCCATCCGCGAACTGGCCATCCGTTTCGCCGACGTGCCGATGCTGTCGCGCACCCACGGTCAACCGGCATCGCCGACCACCTTGGGCAAAGAACTGGCCAACGTGGTGTATCGCCTGGAGCGCCAGATCGCTCAAGTCGCCGCCGTACCGCTGCTGGGCAAGATCAACGGCGCCGTGGGCAACTACAACGCCCACCTGTCGGCCTACCCTGAGATCGACTGGGAAGCCAACGCCCGCGCCTTCATCGAAGACGAGCTGGGCCTGGGCTTCAACCCGTACACCACGCAGATCGAACCGCACGACTACATCGCCGAGCTGTTCGACGCGATTGCGCGCTTCAACACCATCCTGATCGACTTCGATCGCGATATCTGGGGCTACATTTCCCTGGGCTACTTCAAGCAGCGCACCATCGCCGGTGAAATCGGTTCGTCGACCATGCCGCACAAGGTCAACCCGATCGACTTCGAAAACTCCGAAGGCAACCTCGGCATCGCCAACGCCCTGTTCCAGCACCTGGCCAGCAAGTTGCCGATCTCCCGCTGGCAGCGCGACCTGACCGACTCCACCGTACTGCGCAACCTCGGCGTGGGCTTTGCTCACAGCGTGATCGCATACGAAGCCAGCCTCAAAGGCATCAGCAAGCTGGAGCTCAACGCGCAGAAAATCGCCGCTGACCTGGACGCCTGCTGGGAAGTCCTGGCCGAGCCAATCCAGACCGTGATGCGTCGTTACAACATCGAAAACCCGTACGAGAAGCTGAAAGAGTTGACCCGCGGCAAGGGCATCACCTCCGACGCACTGCAAACTTTCATCGACGGCCTGGACATGCCAGCCGCCGCCAAGGCCGAGCTGAAACTGCTCACCCCGGCCAACTACATCGGCAACGCTGTAGAGCAAGCCAAGCGCATCTGATCATCGCAAGACCCTTGAGACGCCCGGCCGCGCCGGGCGTTTTTATTCCCGTCTTAAAAGTGCTTTTTTTCAATAGGTTACACATGAATCCTGACATCCCTCTTCAACTTCTGGGCGGCATCACGGCACGGGAATTCCTGCGCGATTACTGGCAGAAAAAACCGCTGCTGATCCGCCAGGCCATCCCTGATTTCGAAAGCCCGATCGACGCCGACGAACTCGCCGGCCTGGCCCTGGAAGAAGAAGTCGAATCGCGCCTAGTGATCGAACACGGCGAGCGTCCATGGGAACTGCGTCGCGGCCCGTTCGCCGAAGACGCCTTCGCCAGCCTGCCTGAGCGCGAGTGGACCCTGCTGGTGCAGGCGGTCGACCAGTTCGTGCCTGAAGTGGCCGAGCTGCTGGAGCAGTTCCGCTTCCTGCCGAGCTGGCGCATCGACGACGTGATGATCAGCTTCGCCGCACCGGGCGGCAGCGTTGGTCCGCACTTCGACAACTACGACGTGTTCCTGCTGCAAGCCCAGGGCAAGCGCAACTGGAAGATCGGCCAGATGTGCAGCTCCGAAAGCCCGCTGCTGCAACACGCCGACCTGCGTATCCTCGCTGAATTCGAAGAAACCGCCGAATGGGTGCTGGAACCGGGCGACATGCTCTACCTGCCGCCTCGCCTGGCGCACTTCGGCATCGCCGAAGATGACTGCATGACTTACTCGGTCGGCTTCCGCGCTCCGAGCGCCGCTGAAGTGCTGACCCACTTCACCGACTTCCTCGCCCAGTACCTGACCGACGAAGAGCGCTACACCGACGCAGACGCCCAGCCGGTCAGCGACCCGCATCAGATCCAGAGCGACGCCCTCGACCGCCTCAAGAGCCTGCTGGCCGAGCACATGAGTGACGAGCGCATGCTGCTGACCTGGTTCGGCCAGTTCATGACCGAACCGCGCTACCCGGAACTGGTTGCCGGCGAAGAGCTGGGTGAAGACGACTTCATCAGCACCCTGCAAGACGGCGCCATCCTGGTACGCAACCCAAGCGCACGCATGGCGTGGTCCGAAGTGGACGATGACGTGCTGCTATTCGCCAGCGGCCAGAGCCGTTACCTGCCCGGCAAACTGCGCGAGCTGCTGAAACTGGTGTGCTCCGCCGATGCGCTGCACAGCGAAAACCTGGGCGAGTGGCTCGCCGACGAAGACGGTCGCGACCTGCTGTGCGAACTGGTCAAGCAGGGCAGCCTGGGATTTGCCGATGAATAAGATTCACGTAAGTGTCGCGGACTGGCGAAAGGATATCGACGAGATTCGGCGCATTCGTGAAGCGGTATTTATCGCTGAACAATCGGTTCCGCCCGAGCTGGAGTGGGACGCGGACGACGCTGATGCGGTGCATTTCCTGGTGTTTGAAGGCGACTTTCCGATTGGCACCGCTCGCCTGCTGCCCAGTGGCGAAATTGGGCGTGTGTCGGTGCTCAAGGATTGGCGCGGGCTGAAGGTCGGCGACAAGCTGATGGAAGCGGTGATTGGCGTGGCCGAGGAACGCGGGCAGACCAAGCAATTCCTGAGCGCCCAGGTGTACGCAGCGCCGTTCTATGAGCGGCTTGGCTTCAAGATCGTCAGTGAGGAATTCCTCGAAGTCGGGATTCCGCATGTCGATATGGTGCGCGGGGGCTGACTCAAGACCGCGTCGCTGCCATCGGGGGCAAGCCCCCTCCCACATTTTGACCGAGTACATCCCCTGGAATGCGGTCAAGTGTGGGAGGGGGCTTGCCCCCGATGACTATCTCAGCAACACCCCAAGATGCCCTGCCATGCCAGGGCATTTTGCCGTCTACGATTCAACTT
This sequence comes from Pseudomonas arvensis, assembly GCF_056688935.1. NCBI lineage: Bacteria > Pseudomonadati > Pseudomonadota > Gammaproteobacteria > Pseudomonadales > Pseudomonadaceae > Pseudomonas > Pseudomonas arvensis. The sequence goes on from NZ_CP162038.1 coordinate 3,597,079, forward strand.
GCGCCCCGCCAGGCCGACAGACTGGCACTATCCAAGCCTAAACGCCTCGCAGAGATAACGGACATGTCCCTACGCACCCTGCTCACCGCCCTCCTCCTGACCGCCAGCGTCTCAGCCATGGCCGACACCGAAGTCGTCAACCTGAGCAACCGCACCAGCGCCGACCTGCTGCCGGTGGCGCAGAACTTCATCGGCAAGGACGGCACTGTCAGCGCCTACGGCAACCAGCTTATTGTTAACGCCGCCCCCGGCAAGATCGAAGCTCTGCGCGCCCTGCTCGCCCAGCTCGACACGCCTGCCAAACGCCTGCTGATTACTGTGGACACCAACGAAAGCAACCAGCAAAACACCGCTAGCAACCAGACCCGCATCATCAGCTATGGCACCGCCAGCCGTGATGGTGGCATCCAGCAGATCCAGGCCAGCGAAGGCGTGCCCGCTCTGATTCAGGTTGGCCAAAGCGTGCCACTGACTACCACACAACCTGATGCTTATGGCCGCCCGCAAAACCAGACCCAATACCGCAACGTGACCCAGGGCTTCTATGTGACCGCCGCCGTCACCGGCGAGACCGTTCACCTGGCAATCAGTACCAACCGTGACCGCATGAGCCAGGAACGTCCCGATGTAGTGAACGTGCAAAGCACCGACACAACCATCAGTGGCCGGCTGGGTGAGTGGATTCCCCTGGCGGGCATCAACCGCCAGACCCAGGCAGACAATTCCTCTACAACCCGCAGCTACTCTACTCAGGGCCGCGATGACCTGACTTTGCGGGTCAAGGTCGACACCCTGAACTGAAGCACCAAAAACTGACTGATGAGTCGTATAAGACTAAAGATGTAGTGCTCTGAAAAAAGCACTACAAAACATTTGACGATCCAAAAAAGCATGGGCATGATGGCCTCGCTCCCGCTAATCAGGGGCCCTGGCAAGGGCCTTCGGATCGTCGCTCCAAGTTACCCACCTGAGCCGATTCGTGTCTGTACCGCCCACAAGGCGTGTTTGACGAGGTTGCGACTGGAACGAAGTTGTCCCGAGGGACGGAAGCTAACCAGGTAACCCGGCAACACGCTGCAGAATACCCAAGGGCCCACGACGCCCGAAGACTGTTCTCGGCCAGCCTTTACCTGCCCCCCTCTCGATCATCGTTCATCCCGTCGCCTGCCCCGTCAGACCTGACTTGACCGCCTATGCTTCTGGTCAGCGAGCAGCCATACCCCGCAACGATTGCGCGGCTGGCAAATGGATCTTTCCACCTAGACCTATGCGACGAGGTTTTTCCCCATGGCACTGACACGCGAACAGCAAATTGCAGCCCTTGAAAAAGATTGGGCTGAAAACCCACGCTGGAAAGGCGTGACCCGCGCTTATTCCGCTGCTGACGTCGTCCGCCTGCGTGGCTCGGTTCAACCTGAGCACACCTTTGCAAAACTCGGCGCCGAGAAGCTGTGGAACCTGCTCACCCAAGGTGCCAAGCCTTCCTTCCGTCCCGACAAAGATTTCGTCAACTGCATGGGCGCCCTTACTGGCGGCCAGGCAGTCCAACAGGTAAAAGCCGGCATCCAGGCGATCTACCTGTCCGGCTGGCAAGTGGCAGCGGACAACAACTCCGCTGAATCCATGTACCCCGACCAATCGCTGTATCCAGTTGACTCCGTACCGACCGTGGTCAAGCGCATCAACAACTCGTTCCGTCGTGCCGACCAGATCCAGTGGAAAGCCGGCAAAGGTCCGGGCGACGAAGGCTACATCGACTACTTTGCGCCAATCGTGGCTGACGCCGAAGCCGGTTTCGGCGGCGTACTGAACGCTTACGAGCTGATGAAGAGCATGATCGAAGCCGGCGCCGCTGGTGTTCACTTCGAAGACCAACTGGCCTCTGTGAAGAAATGTGGCCACATGGGCGGCAAGGTACTGGTTCCGACCCAGGAAGCCGTACAGAAGCTGACCGCTGCCCGTTTGGCCGCTGACGTTGCCGGCACGCCGACCATCATCCTGGCCCGTACCGACGCCAACGCCGCTGACTTGCTGACCTCGGACTGCGACCCGTACGACCAGCCGTTCGTGACCGGCGAGCGCACCCAGGAAGGCTTCTATAAAGTACGCGCCGGCCTCGACCAAGCCATCGCCCGCGGCCTGGCCTATGCGCCGTATGCCGACCTGATCTGGTGCGAAACCGCCAAGCCGGACCTGGACGAAGCCCGTCGCTTTGCCGAAGCGATCAAAAAGGAATACCCGGACCAACTGCTGTCCTACAACTGCTCGCCTTCCTTCAACTGGAAGAAGAACCTGGACGACGCGACCATCGCCAAGTTCCAGCGCGAACTGTCCGCCATGGGCTACAAGCACCAGTTCATCACCCTGGCTGGCATTCACAACATGTGGCACAGCATGTTCAACCTGGCGCACGACTACGCCCGCAACGACATGACCGCCTACGTGAAACTGCAGGAGCAGGAATTTGCTGACGCCTCCAAGGGCTATACCTTTGTGGCGCACCAGCAGGAAGTCGGCACCGGCTACTTCGACGACATGACCACCGTGATCCAGGGCGGCACCTCGTCCGTGACCGCGCTGACCGGCTCGACCGAAGAAGAGCAGTTCCACTAAGCACCGCGTACACGGCCACGGCGACCCCAAGGAAGACCTAACCGCAGTGCCGCACAGCAATCACGCCCCGACTGGTTCGGGGCTTTTTTTGCCTACGGAAAAACCGTCTGACACGACAAAACTCAAAATGTGGGAGGGGGGGCAATGTGCTCTGCCTGAAGATTTTGCGCAAAACATTGATCCAGAGCGGTATGCAAATCCGCAAAAGCGGTTAAAAGATGCACACCCACAACTAAGCAGCAATCAAGCAAGTAACACCAACTTCCCCCGCCACACGAGAAACATTCGCTTAAACCTCACGCAAACAATATTCATTATCATTTGGCCGATAAAAACTTCGTTACCCAACAAACAAAACTTAATTGTACAAATGCCCGCTAATGCCCGCCCCGCAAGGGCTACAGCCCCACAAAGGTGCACTATGTCCTTATTCCATCGAATAATTTCGCCATAGGAATTTTACTTGCCCGGTGTTTAGCCATAAAATCACCGCGATTGACTGCGCTGCGACATATCGTCACTGCATCATTACTTTTTCGAGCTCAGAGACCTTTGCTCTCTGTTAAGGATTTCCAGCATGACCGAAGCGACAGGACTCATAGCCCACAACTGGGGCTTTGCCATTTTCCTCCTCGGTGTTGTAGGCCTTTGCGCCTTCATGCTCGGCGTCTCCAGCCTCCTCGGGTCAAAAGCCTGGGGCCGCAGCAAAAACGAACCGTTCGAGTCGGGCATGCTACCTACAGGTGGCGCCCGCCTGCGGCTCTCAGCCAAATTCTATCTGGTCGCGATGCTGTTCGTGATCTTCGATATCGAAGCCCTTTTTCTCTTTGCCTGGTCTGTGTCCGTCCGCGAAAGCGGCTGGACCGGATTCGTCGAAGCTCTCGTTTTCATAGCAATTCTGTTGGCAGGCCTTGTCTACCTATTTCGAGTGGGCGCCCTTGATTGGGCTCCGGAAGCTCGTCGTAAGCGGCAAGCGAAGCTGAAACAATGAGGCTTTGGCGATGCAATACAATCTCACCAGGATCGACCCGGATGCTCCTAACGATCAATACCCCATCGGCGAACGGGAAACCGTCTCCGATCCGTTAGAAGACCAAGTCCACAAAAACATCTACATGGGCAAGCTGGAAGACGTGCTGAGTGGCGCGGTCAACTGGGGACGTAAAAATTCCCTGTGGCCGTACAACTTCGGCCTTTCGTGCTGCTACGTGGAAATGACCACCGCCTTCACGGCGCCCCACGACATCGCACGCTTTGGCGCCGAAGTTATCCGGGCATCACCGCGCCAGGCGGATTTCATGGTTATTGCCGGAACCTGCTTCATCAAGATGGCGCCGATCATTCAGCGTCTCTACGAGCAAATGCTCGAACCTAAGTGGGTTATCTCCATGGGTTCGTGCGCCAACTCCGGTGGCATGTACGACATCTACTCCGTGGTTCAGGGGGTGGACAAGTTCCTGCCCGTGGACGTCTACGTGCCTGGCTGCCCGCCTCGCCCTGAAGCATTCCTGCAAGGCTTGATGCTGTTGCAGGAATCGATTGGCAAGGAGCGTCGCCCGCTTTCCTGGGTCGTCGGCGATCAAGGCGTATACCGCGCCGAGATGCCTTCGCAAAAGGAACAGCGCCGCGAACAGCGAATCGCAGTCACCAACCTGCGCAGCCCCGACGAAGTCTGACCCAGCCCGCTTCTTTTATAGAACGAAAACCTGGCCTCATTCTTTACGTTGACCGAAAGCGATAAAAAACCATGACTACAGGCAGTGCTCTGTATATCCCGCCTTATAAGGCAGACGACCAGGATGTGGTCGTCGAACTCAATAACCGTTTTGGCCCTGACGCCTTCACCGCCCAGGCCACACGCACCGGTATGCCGGTGCTGTGGGTGGCGCGCGCCAAGCTCGTCGAAGTCCTGACCTTCCTGCGTAACCTGCCCAAGCCGTACGTCATGCTCTATGACCTGCATGGCGTGGACGAGCGTCTGCGCACCAAGCGTCAAGGGCTGCCGAGCGGTGCCGATTTCACCGTGTTCTACCACCTGATGTCGCTGGAACGTAACAGCGACGTGATGATCAAGGTTGCCCTCTCCGAGAGCGACCTGAGCGTCCCGACCGTGACCGGCATCTGGCCGAACGCCAGCTGGTACGAGCGTGAAGTCTGGGACATGTTCGGTATCGACTTCCCGGGTCACCCGCACCTGACGCGCATCATGATGCCGCCGACCTGGGAAGGTCACCCGCTGCGCAAGGACTTCCCTGCCCGCGCCACCGAATTCGACCCGTTCAGCCTCAACCTCGCCAAGCAACAGCTTGAAGAAGAAGCGGCGCGCTTCCGTCCGGAAGACTGGGGCATGAAGCGCTCCGGCACCAACGAGGACTACATGTTCCTCAACCTGGGCCCGAACCACCCTTCGGCTCACGGTGCCTTCCGTATCATCCTGCAACTGGACGGCGAAGAGATCGTCGACTGTGTACCGGACATCGGCTACCACCACCGTGGTGCCGAGAAGATGGCCGAGCGCCAGTCGTGGCACAGTTTCATCCCGTACACCGACCGTATCGACTACCTCGGCGGCGTGATGAACAACCTGCCGTACGTGCTCTCGGTCGAGAAGCTCGCCGGCATCAAAGTGCCAGACCGCGTCGACACCATCCGCATCATGATGGCCGAGTTCTTCCGGATCACCAGCCACCTGCTGTTCCTGGGTACCTATATCCAGGACGTCGGCGCCATGACCCCGGTGTTCTTCACCTTCACCGACCGTCAGCGCGCCTACAAGGTCATCGAAGCCATCACCGGTTTCCGCCTGCACCCGGCCTGGTACCGCATCGGCGGTGTTGCGCATGACCTGCCGAACGGCTGGGAGCGCCTGGTCAAGGAGTTCATCGACTGGATGCCCAAGCGTCTGGACGAGTACCAGAAAGCCGCGCTCGACAACAGCATCCTCAAGGGCCGTACCATCGGCGTCGCCGCCTACAACACCAAAGAGGCCCTGGAATGGGGCGTCACCGGTGCGGGCCTGCGCTCGACCGGCTGCGATTTCGACCTGCGTAAAGCCCGCCCGTACTCGGGCTACGAGAACTTCGAGTTCGAAGTCCCGCTGGCGGCCAATGGCGATGCCTACGACCGTTGCATCGTGCGCGTCGAAGAAATGCGCCAGAGCCTGAAGATCATCGAGCAGTGCATGCGCAACATGCCGGCCGGCCCGTACAAGGCGGATCACCCGCTGACCACGCCGCCGCCGAAAGAGCGCACGCTGCAACACATCGAAACCCTGATCACGCACTTCCTGCAGGTTTCGTGGGGCCCGGTGATGCAGGCCAACGAATCCTTCCAGATGATCGAAGCGACCAAGGGTATCAACAGTTATTACCTGACGAGCGATGGCGGCACCATGAGCTACCGCACCCGGATTCGTACGCCAAGCTTCCCGCACTTGCAGCAGATCCCTTCGGTGATCAAAGGCGAGATGGTCGCGGACTTGATTGCGTACCTGGGTAGTATCGATTTCGTTATGGCCGACGTGGACCGCTAAGCATGAATAGCACGCTTATCCAGACAGACCGTTTCACCTTGAGTGAAACCGAGCGCTCGGCCATCGAGCACGAGCTGCATCACTACGAAGACCCGCGCGCGGCGTCGATCGAAGCCTTGAAGATCGTCCAGAAGGAACGTGGCTGGGTGCCGGACGGCGCCCTCTACGCCATCGGCGAGATCCTCGGCATCCCCGCCAGCGACGTTGAAGGGGTGGCAACGTTCTACAGCCAGATCTTCCGTCAGCCGGTGGGCCGCCACATCATTCGCGTATGCGACAGCATGGTGTGCTACATCGGCGGCCACGAATCGGTGGTCGACGCGATCCAGGGCAAGCTGGGCATCGGCCTCGGCCAGACCACCGCCGACGGCCGCTTCACGCTGCTGCCGGTGTGCTGCCTGGGCAACTGCGACAAGGCGCCGGCGTTGATGATCGACGACGACACATTCGGTGACGTGCAAGCATCCGGCGTGACCCAATTGCTGGAGGGCTACCCATGACCCTTACATCTTTCGGCCCGGCCAACCTGATCAAGCGTTCGCCCGAGACCCATCCGCTGACCTGGCGCCTGCGTGACGACGCCGAGCCGGTCTGGCTCGACGAGTACCAGGCCAAGAACGGTTACGCCGCCGCGCGCAAAGCCTTCGCCGACATGGCCCAGGACGACATCGTCCAGACCGTGAAAGACGCCGGCCTCAAGGGCCGCGGCGGTGCAGGCTTCCCCACGGGCGTGAAGTGGGGCCTGATGCCCAAGGACGAATCCATCAACATCCGCTACCTGCTGTGCAACGCGGATGAAATGGAGCCGAACACCTGGAAAGACCGCATGCTGATGGAGCAACTACCCCATCTGCTGATCGAAGGCATGCTGATCAGCGCCCGTGCACTCAAGACTTACCGGGGCTATATCTTCCTGCGTGGCGAATACACCACCGCCGCCAAGCACCTCAACCGTGCCGTGGAAGAAGCCAAGGCTGCCGGCCTGTTGGGCAAGAACATCCTCGGTTCCGGTTTTGACTTCGAACTGTTCGTGCACACCGGCGCCGGACGTTATATCTGCGGTGAAGAAACCGCGCTGATCAACTCCCTCGAAGGCCGCCGCGCCAACCCGCGCTCCAAGCCGCCCTTCCCTGCCGCCGTGGGCGTGTGGGGCAAGCCGACCTGCGTGAACAACGTCGAGACTCTGTGCAACGTGCCGGCGATCATCGCCGACGGTGTGGACTGGTACAAATCGTTGGCCCGTGAAGGCAGCGAAGACATGGGCACCAAGCTCATGGGCTTCTCCGGCAAGGTCAAGAACCCTGGCCTGTGGGAGCTGCCGTTCGGCGTGACCGCACGCGAGCTGTTCGAGGACTACGCCGGCGGCATGCGCGACGGCTATACCCTGAAAGCCTGGCAGCCAGGCGGCGCCGGTACCGGTTTCCTGCTCCCTGAGCACCTCGACGCACAGATGTATGCCGGCGGCATCGGCAAGGTCGGCACCCGGATGGGTACTGGCCTGGCGATGGCGGTGGACAACACCGTGAACATGGTCTCGCTGCTGCGCAACATGGAGCAGTTCTTTGCCCGTGAATCCTGCGGCTTCTGCACCCCGTGCCGCGACGGTCTGCCGTGGAGCGTGAAATTGCTGATGGCGTTGGAAAATGGCGAAGGCCGCGAGGGTGACATCGAAACCCTGCTGGGCCTGGTCGGTTTCCTCGGCCCAGGCAAGACCTTCTGTGCTCACGCACCGGGCGCCGTGGAGCCATTGGGCAGCGCAATCAAATACTTCCGCTCGGAGTTCGAAGCCGGCATCGCGCCTACCAGCGCCGCCGTCCCACCTCTGGCGAGGCCGATCGTAGTCGGCGCGTAACGCTTTAAAAGGCGAAGGGTCCGTGCCCTTCGCCTTCTCATGTGCTGACGCCTTGAAGGCTGTGTAGATGCACATGAATAACAAGATTCCATTAGCCACGCCCGCTGACAACGGGCCAACGAAGAACTTTGAACCATGGCCACTATCCACGTAGACGGCAAAGCGCTCGAAGTCGATGGGGCAGACAACCTGTTACAGGCATGTCTCTCACTAGGCCTCGACATCCCGTATTTCTGCTGGCACCCCGCGCTCGGTAGCGTCGGTGCCTGTCGCCAGTGTGCGGTCAAGCAATACACCGACGAGAACGACACCCGTGGTCGCATCGTCATGTCCTGCATGACCCCAGCCACCGACAACACCTGGATCTCCATCGAAGATGAAGAATCCAAGGCGTTCCGCGCCAGTGTCGTCGAATGGCTGATGACCAACCACCCCCACGACTGCCCAGTCTGTGAGGAAGGCGGTCACTGCCACCTGCAAGACATGACGGTGATGACCGGCCACAACGAGCGCCGTTATCGCTTCACCAAGCGTACCCACCAGAACCAGGACCTCGGCCCGTTCATTTCCCACGAAATGAACCGCTGCATCGCCTGCTACCGCTGCGTGCGTTTCTATAAAGACTACGCAGGCGGCACCGACCTGGGCGTCTTCGGCGCCCACGACAACGTGTACTTCGGTCGCGTTGAAGACGGCGTGCTCGAAAGCGAGTTCTCCGGCAACCTCACCGAGGTCTGCCCGACCGGTGTGTTCACCGACAAGACCCACTCCGAGCGCTACAACCGCAAGTGGGACATGCAATTCGCGCCGAGCATCTGCCATGGCTGCTCCAGCGGTTGCAACATTTCCCCGGGCGAACGCTACGGTGAACTGCGTCGCATCGAAAACCGCTTCAACGGTTCGGTCAACCAGTACTTCCTGTGCGACCGTGGCCGTTTCGGCTACGGCTACGTCAACCGCAAGGATCGCCCGCGCCAACCGCTGCTGGCCGATGGCGCCAAGCTGAGCCTGGACGAGGCGCTGGATAAAGCCGCCGACCTGCTGCGCGGCCGCAATATCGTCGGTATCGGTTCGCCCCGCGCCAGCCTCGAAAGCAACTACGCGTTGCGCGAGCTGGTGGGTGCCGAACACTTCTACAGCGGCATCGAAGCCGGTGAGCTGGAACGCATCCGCCTGGTCCTGCAAGTGCTGAACGACAGCCCGCTGCCTGTGCCAAACATGCGTGACATCGAAGACCACGATGCGATCTTCGTGCTCGGTGAAGACCTGACCCAGACCGCCGCCCGCGTGGCCCTGTCCCTGCGTCAGTCGGTCAAGGGCAAGGCTGAAGAGATGGCCGACGCCATGCGCGTACAGCCGTGGCTCGACGCCGCAGTGAAAAACATCGGCCAGCACGCACTGAACCCGCTGTTTATCGCCAGCATCGCTGAAACCAAGCTCGACGACATCGCCGAAGAATGCGTCCACGCAGCGCCCGACGACCTGGCCCGCATCGGCTTCGCCGTCGCCCACGCCCTCGACGCCAGCGCGCCTGCCGTCGAAGGCCTGGACGCTGAAGCCGTTGAACTGGCCCAGCGCATCGCCGACGCCCTGCTCGCCGCCAAGCGCCCGTTGATCATTGCCGGCACCTCGTTGGGTTCCAAAGCGCTGATCGAAGCCGCTGCCAACATCGCCAAGGCCTTGAAGCTGCGCGACAAGAACGGTTCCATCAGCCTGGTGGTGCCGGAAGCCAACAGCCTCGGCCTGGCCATGCTCGGTGGTGAGTCCCTGGACGCCGGCCTGCAAGCCGTGATCGACGGCACTGCCGATGCGATCGTGGTGCTGGAAAACGACCTGTATACCCGCACCGATGCCGCCAAGGTTGACGCTGCGCTGAACGCCGCCAAAGTGCTGATCGTGGCCGACCACCAGAAGACCGCCACCAGCGACCGCGCTCAGTTGGTACTGCCAGCGGCGAGCTTCGCCGAAGGTGACGGCACCCTGGTCAGCCAGGAAGGCCGTGCCCAGCGCTTCTTCCAGGTGTTCGATCCGAAATACATGGACGCCAGCATCCTGGTTCACGAAGGCTGGCGCTGGCTGCATGCCCTGCGCGCGACCCTGCTGAACCAGCCGATCGACTGGACCCAGCTCGACCACGTGACCGCCGCCGTCGCTTCCAGCGCACCGCAGTTGGCACGGATTGTCGACGCTGCGCCGTCCGCCGCGTTCCGCATCAAGGGCATGAAACTCGCTCGTGAACCGCTGCGTTATTCCGGTCGTACCGCCATGCGCGCCGACATCAGCGTGCACGAACCGCGTACGCCGCAAGACAACGACACCGCGTTCGCCTTCTCCATGGAAGGTTACTCGGGTTCGGTCGAGCCCCGTCAACAGGTGCCGTTCGCCTGGTCGCCGGGCTGGAACTCGCCGCAAGCCTGGAACAAGTTCCAGGACGAAGTCGGTGGTCACATCCGCGCTGGCGACCCGGGCACCCGCCTGATCGAAAGCACCGGTGATTCGCTGAATTGGTTCGCTGGCGTACCGCGTCCGTTCAACCCGTCCCAGGGCACCTGGCAGGTTGTGCCGTTCTTCCACCTGTTCGGCAGCGAAGAGAACTCTTCCAAGGCCGCGCCGGTGCAAAGCCGCATCCCGCAAGCCTACGTCTCGGTGGCCAAGTCCGAAGCCGACCGCCTCGGCGTCAACGACGGCGCCCTGCTCAGCGTGACCGTGGCCGGCCAGACCCTGCGTCTGCCGCTGCGCATCAATGAAGAGTTGGGTGCTGGCCTGGTTGCACTGCCTAAAGGCCTCGCCGGCATTCCGCCTGCGATCTTCGGCAAAACCGTTGACGGTCTGCAGGAGGCAGCGCAATGACTTGGTTCACGCCGGAAGTAATTGACGTGATCATTTCGGTGGTCAAGGCCATCGTGATCCTGTTGGCCGTGGTCGTGGCGGGCGCCCTGCTCAGCTTCGTCGAACGTCGCCTGCTGGGCTGGTGGCAGGACCGTTACGGTCCGAACCGCGTTGGCCCATTCGGCATGTTCCAGATTGCCGCCGACATGCTGAAAATGTTCTTCAAGGAAGACTGGACCCCGCCGTTTGCCGACAAGGTGATCTTCACCCTGGCACCGGTCGTGGCCATGAGCGCCTTGCTGATCGCCTTCGCGATCATCCCGATCACCCCGACCTGGGGCGTGGCGGACCTGAACATCGGCTTGCTGTTCTTCTTCGCCATGGCCGGCCTGTCGGTCTACGCGGTACTGTTCGCCGGTTGGTCGAGCAACAACAAGTTCGCCCTGCTGGGCAGCTTGCGTGCTTCGGCGCAAACCGTATCCTATGAAGTGTTCATGGGGTTGGCACTGATGGGCATCGTGGTGCAGGTTGGCTCGTTCAACATGCGCGACATCGTCGAGTACCAGGCGCAGAACCTGTGGTTCATCATTCCGCAGTTCTTCGGCTTCTGCACCTTCTTCATCGCTGGCGTGGCCGTGACTCACCGTCACCCGTTCGACCAGCCGGAAGCGGAACAGGAACTGGCCGACGGTTACCACATTGAATATGCCGGTATGAAATGGGGCATGTTCTTCGTTGGTGAGTACATCGGCATCATCTTGATCTCGGCCCTGCTGGTCACGCTGTTCTTCGGCGGCTGGCACGGTCCGTTTGGCATCCTACCGCAGTTGGCCTTCTTCTGGTTCTTCCTGAAGACCGCGTTCTTCATCATGCTGTTCATCCTGCTGCGCGCCTCGATTCCGCGCCCGCGTTATGACCAGGTGATGGATTTCAGCTGGAGATTCTGCCTGCCGCTGACCCTGATCAATTTGCTGGTGACGGCTGCCGTCGTGTTGTTGAACACGCCCGCCGGCGCGGTTCAGTGAGGATTTGACCCATGTTCAAATATATTGGCGACATCGTTAAGGGTACCGGTACCCAGTTGCGAAGCCTGGTGATGGTGTTCGGTCACGGCTTTCGCAAACGCGACACCCTGCAATACCCCGAAGAAGCGGTGTACCTGCCGCCGCGCTATCGCGGCCGCATCGTACTGACCCGCGACCCCGACGGCGAAGAGCGTTGCGTAGCCTGCAACCTGTGCGCCGTAGCGTGCCCGGTGGGTTGCATCTCCCTGCAGAAAGCTGAAACCGAAGACGGTCGCTGGTACCCGGACTTCTTCCGCATCAACTTCTCGCGCTGCATTTTCTGCGGCCTCTGCGAGGAAGCTTGCCCGACCACCGCGATCCAGCTGACCCCGGATTTCGAGATGGCCGAGTTCAAACGTCAGGACCTGGTGTACGAGAAAGAAGATCTGCTGATCTCTGGTCCCGGTAAAAACCCTGATTACAACTTCTATCGTGTTGCAGGTATGGCCGTTGCCGGGAAGCCGAAAGGCGCCGCACAAAACGAAGCCGAGCCGATCAACGTGAAGAGCTTGCTGCCTTAAGGAAGAAAGATGGAATTCGCTTTCTATTTCGCGTCGGGTATTGCAGTGGTGTCCACGCTTCGCGTGATCACCAACACCAACCCCGTGCACGCCCTGCTCTACCTGATCATTTCGCTGATCGCCGTGGCCATGACCTTCTTCAGCCTCGGCGCACCGTTCGCCGGTGTCCTGGAAGTGATCGCCTACGCCGGCGCCATCATGGTGCTGTTCGTGTTTGTGGTGATGATGCTCAACCTGGGTCCGGCTTCGGTCGCCCAGGAACGTGTCTGGCTCAAGCCCGGCATCTGGCTCGGCCCGGTTGTCCTCGCAGCCCTGCTGCTGGGTGAACTGCTGTATGTGCTGTTCGCGCACCAGAGCGGCCAGGCCATCGGCCACACCACCGTAGACGCGAAAGCCGTGGGCATCAGCCTGTTCGGCCCGTACCTGCTGGTGGTCGAACTGGCTTCGATGCTGCTGCTCGCGGCAGCCATCACCGCCTTCCACTTGGGCCGCAACGAAGCCAAGGAGCAATGACGATGCCTGCTATCCCTTTGGAGCATGGTCTGGCGGTCGCCGGCATCCTGTTCTGCCTTGGCCTGGTCGGCCTGATGGTTCGCCGTAACATTCTGTTCGTGTTGATGAGCCTGGAAATCATGATGAACGCCGCTGCACTGGCATTTATCGTGGCGGGCGCACGTTGGGGCCAGCCGGATGGACAAGTCATGTTCATCCTGGTGATCAGCCTGGCAGCCGCCGAAGCCAGTATTGGCCTGGCGATCCTGCTGCAACTGTATCGTCGCTTCCACACGCTTGATATCGACGCTGCCAGTGAGATGCGCGGATGAACATGATCTTTCTGACTTTCGTATTTCCCCTGATCGGTTTCCTGCTGCTGTCGTTCTCCCGTGGACGCTGGTCGGAAAACCTCTCGGCCTTGATCGGCGTGGGTTCCATTGGCCTGTCGGCCATCGTGACCGCCTACGTGATCTGGCAATTCAACGTCGCGCCACCGGAAGGCGGCCATTACACCCTGGTGCTTTGGCAGTGGATGTCGGTTGAGGGCTTCAAGCCCAACTTCGCCCTCTACGTCGACGGCCTGTCGATCACCATGCTCGGCGTGGTGGTGGGTGTCGGCTTCCTGATCCACCTGTTCGCGTCCTGGTACATGCGCGGTGAAGCGGGCTACTCGCGCTTCTTCTCGTACACCAACCTGTTTATCGCCAGCATGCTGTTCCTGGTGCTCGGCGATAACCTGTTGTTCCTGTACTTCGGCTGGGAAGGCGTGGGCCTGTGCTCGTACCTGCTGATCGGTTTCTACTACAGCAACCGCAACAACGGTAACGCGGCACTCAAGGCATTCATCGTTACCCGGATCGGCGACGTGTTCATGGCCATCGGCCTGTTCATCCTGTTCCAACAGGTGGGCACGCTGAACATCCAGGAACTGCTGGTGCTGGCGCCGCAGAAATTCCAGGTCGGCGACTTCTGGATCACCCTGGCGACCCTGATGCTGCTGGGCGGCGCTGTCGGTAAATCCGCGCAACTGCCACTGCAAACCTGGCTGGCGGATGCGATGGCCGGTCCTACCCCTGTTTCCGCACTGATCCACGCGGCAACCATGGTAACCGCCGGTGTCTACCTGATCGCCCGTACCCATGGCCTGTTCACCCTGGCGCCGGACATCCTGCACCTGGTGGGCGTGGTCGGCGGCGTGACCCTGGTACTGGCCGGCTTTGCCGCACTGGTGCAGACCGACATCAAGCGTATCCTCGCCTACTCGACCATGAGCCAGATCGGCTACATGTTCCTGGCCCTGGGCGTCGGCGCCTGGGACGCGGCGATCTTCCACCTGATGACCCACGCCTTCTTCAAGGCCCTGCTGTTCCTGGCCTCCGGTGCGGTCATCGTGGCCTGCCACCACGAGCAGAACATCTTCAAGATGGGCGGCCTGTGGAAGAAACTGCCGTTGGCCTACGCCAGCTTCATCGTCGGTGGTGCCGCCCTGGCCGCCCTGCCGCTGGTGACCGCCGGTTTCTATTCGAAGGACGAAATCCTCTGGGAAGCCTTTGCCAGCGGTAACCAGAACCTGCTGTACGCAGGCCTGGTGGGTGCGTTCATGACCTCGCTGTACACCTTCCGCCTGATCTTCATCACGTTCCACGGTGAAGCCAAGACCGAAGCGCACGCAGGCCACGGCATCTCCCACTGGTTGCCTCTGTCGGTACTGATCGTGCTGTCGACCTTCATCGGCGCCCTGATCACCCCACCATTGGCCGGTGTACTGCCGGAAAGCGCCGGCCATGCCGGTGGCGCCGCCAAGCACAGCCTGGAAATCGCCTCGGGGGCCATCGCTATCGCGGGTATCCTGCTGGCCGCCCTGTTGTTCCTCGGCAAGCGTCGCTTCGTGACCGCCGTGGCCAACAGCGGCATCGGCCGCTTCCTGTCGGCCTGGTGGTTCGCTGCCTGGGGCTTCGACTGGATCTACGACAAACTGTTCGTCAAGCCTTACCTGGCCATCAGCCATGTACTGCGCAAAGACCCGCTCGACCAGACTATCGGTCTGATCCCGCGCGCCGCCAAGGCCGGTCACACCGCCCTGAGCCGCAGCGAGACCGGCCAACTGCGCTGGTACGCCGCGTCCATGGCGGTCGGTGCCGTGCTGGTGATCGGCGCCATCGTTGTCGTGGCGGTCTGACTATGTCCATGCACATTGCGTACATTGCGAACTTTGCAAACCTGCGAAAGGAAACGAGCCTGTCATGATTCTGCCCTGGCTAATCCTGATCCCCTTTATCGGCGGCCTGCTCTGCTGGATGGGTGAACGCTTCGGCGCCACCCTCCCCCGCTGGATCGCGTTGCTGACCATGTCCCTGGAACTCGCGCTCGGCCTCTGGCTGTGGGCCCACGGTGACTATTCATTTGCTCCGGCACCGGGTGTCGATCCAACTTTCGCGCTTGAATTCAAGCACGTGTGGATCCAGCGCTTCGGCATCAACGTGCACCTGGCCCTCGACGGCCTGTCGCTGTTGATGATCCTGCTGACCGGCCTGCTGGGTATCCTCTCGGTACTCTGCTCCTGGAAAGAGATCCAACGTCACGTGGGCTTCTTCCACCTGAACCTGATGTGGATCCTGGGCGGCGTTGTCGGCGTGTTCCTGGCGCTGGACCTGTTCATGTTCTTCTTCTTCTGGGAAATGATGCTGGTGCCGATGTACTTCCTCATCGCGCTCTGGGGTCACAGTTCTTCGGACGGCAAGAAAACCCGGATCTACGCGGCGACCAAGTTCTTCATCTTCACCCAGGCTTCCGGCCTGATCATGTTGGTGGCGATCCTGGGTCTGGTACTGGTCAACTTCAACAGCACGGGCGTGATTACCTTCAACTACGCCGACCTGTTGAAAACCAAGATGTCCCTGACCACCGAGTACATCCTGATGCTGGGCTTCTTCATCGCGTTCGCGGTGAAGCTGCCGGTGGTGCCGTTCCACTCCTGGCTGCCTGACGCTCACGCCCAGGCGCCGACTGCCGGCTCCGTGGACCTGGCCGGTATCCTGCTGAAAACTGCTGCCTACGGCCTGCTGCGTTTCGCCCTGCCGCTGTTCCCGAATGCCTCGGCCGAATTCGCGCCGATTGCCATGACCCTGGGTCTGATCGGGATCTTCTACGGTGCGTTCCTGGCCTTCGCGCAAACCGACATCAAGCGTCTGATTGCCTTCTCGTCCGTTTCCCACATGGGTTTCGTACTGATCGGCATCTACTCCGGCAGCCAACTGGCGCTGCAAGGCGCGGTGATCCAGATGCTGGCCCACGGTGTTTCGGCCGCTGCACTCTTTATCCTGAGTGGTCAGCTGTACGAGCGCCTGCACACCCGTGACATGCGTGAAATGGGTGGCGTGTGGTCGCGCATTGCGTACCTGCCAGCGATCAGCCTGTTCTTCGCCGCCGCGTCCCTGGGCTTGCCGGGTACCGGTAACTTCATCGGCGAGTTCCTGATCCTGATGGGTGCCTTCGTGCAAACGCCGTGGATCAGTGCGATTGCCACCTCCGGCCTGGTATTCGGTTCGGTCTACTCGCTGATCATGATCCACCGCGCCTACTTCGGCCCGGCCAAGTCCGACACTGTCCTGCAAGGGATGGATGCGCGCGAACTGATCATGGTGCTCGGCCTGGCGGTACTGCTGATCTACATCGGCGTGTACCCGCAACCGTTCCTGGACACTTCTGCCGCAACGATGCATGGCGTGCAGCAGTGGTTCGGCACCGCCTTCTCTCAACTCGCTTCGGCCCGGTAAGAGCGCTATGGAATTCACGATCCAACACTTTATCGCGCTTGCGCCGCTGCTGATTACCAGCCTCACCGTTGTGGCGGTGATGCTGGCAATCGCCTGGCGCCGCAATCATTCGCAAACGTTCCTGCTGTCCTGCGCCGGGTTGAACCTGGCCCTGCTGTCGATCATCCCGGCCCTCAAGGTCGCGCCACTGGCGGTCACGCCATTGATGATGGTCGATGACTTCGCACTGCTGTACATCGCGCTGATCCTGGTCGCGACCCTGGCCTGCGTCACCCTCGCCCACGCCTATCTCGGCGAAGGCGGCACCGGCTACCCTGGCAACCGCGAAGAGCTGTACCTGCTGATCCTGCTGGCCGCGGCCGGCGGTATCGTGCTGGTCAGCGCACAGCACCTGGCGGGCCTGTTCATCGGCCTGGAACTGCTGTCGATCCCGACCTACGGTCTGGTGGCCTATGCCTTCTTCAACAAGCGTTCCCTGGAAGCCGGCATCAAGTACATGGTGCTGTCGGCCGCCGGTTCCGCGTTCCTGTTGTTCGGTATGGCGTTGCTCTACGCCGAAGCCGGCAGCCTGAGCTTCACCGGGATCGGCCACGCCCTGGCCGCCACCAACAGCCCTGCGCCGATTGCCCAATTGGGCCTGGCGATGATGCTGATCGGCCTGGCGTTCAAGCTGTCCCTGGTGCCGTTCCACCTGTGGACCCCGGACGTGTACGAAGGCGCCCCGGCGCCGGTGGCTGCGTTCCTGGCCACGGCGTCCAAGGTCGCTGTGTTTGCGGTGATGGTGCGTCTGTTCCAGATCTCGCCTGCCGCCAACACCGGCGTGCTGAGCAACGTGCTGACCGTGATCGCCATTGCGTCGATCCTGTTCGGTAACCTGCTGGCCCTGACCCAGAACAACCTCAAGCGTCTGCTGGGTTACTCGTCCATCGCCCACTTCGGCTACCTGCTGATCGCCCTGGTGGCGAGCAAAGGCCTGGCCGTGGAAGCCATCGGCGTGTACCTGGTCACCTACGTGATCACCAGCCTCGGCGCATTCGGTGTAATCACCCTGATGTCGTCGCCGTACAAAGGCCGGGACGCGGACGCCCTGTACGAATACCGCGGCCTGTTCTGGCGCCGTCCGTACCTGACCGCCGTACTGACCGTGATGATGCTGTCCCTGGCCGGGATCCCGCTGACTGCGGGCTTTATCGGCAAGTTCTACATCGTCGCCACCGGTGTTGAAGCCCACGAGTGGTGGTTGGTTGCATCCCTGGTCCTGGGTAGCGCCATCGGCGTGTTCTACTACCTGCGCGTGATGGTCACTCTCTACCTGATCGAGCCCAACCTGCGTCGTGTGGATGCCGAGCTGCATTGGGAACAGAAGGCAGGCGGCGTGATGCTGCTGGCCATCGCCCTGCTCGCGTTCTTCCTGGGCGTGTACCCACAACCGCTGCTCACCCTGGTGCAGCACGCGGTACTGGGTGTTTGATCGAATAGCTGATGCAGTAAACAAAACGGCGCCTTCGGGCGCCGTTTTTGCATTCCGGGAAACGCGCTCTTCACCCTCCTCCACTCACAGAAATTTCCTTCCTTATCCAGTTCCTCGTCTGGCATCCCTCCATAAAAAGCAATCGTATGGTGGTCGCGTTTTAGGAAAACTCCCACAACAGGGTCACTTGACCCATAGCGAGTGGGCCACCAAACTATACGCAGGCTACGTACAGAACATGGATGCTCTATTTATCGAACTGCCAGCCTTCGAGCGTCATCGCAAGGACTATCTAAGCGACGAGCTTTTCCACGGTTTTCAACAGGAGTTAATGAAGAATCCACAAGCGGGCGACGTGATTGAAGGGACAGGTGGGCTGCGAAAGGTCCGCTTCGTTGATGAGCGGCGAAACAAAGGCAGGCGCGGTGGCCTGCGGGTCATCTACTACTGGTGGTCGGGAGGTACGCAGTTCTGGTTATTCACGCTGTACGGCAAACACGAACAGGACGACCTGACACCACAACACAAGAAAGCCCTAAAACAGATGCTGGACAGGGAAATCAAAGCGAGAACACATCATGAAACGTGAAATCTTTTCCGAACTGGTCGAAGGCTTCGACGCGCTTGCGGACGAACGCCAGGGCAAAGTCACCCTGCGTACCCACAAGGTCCATCTCAACAAACTGGCGCCGCTGACCGCCGAAGAAGTTATCGCCGTGCGCCAGCAACTGAACCTTTCACGGTCGGTGTTCGCCCTGTACCTGCGCACCAATACCCGTACGCTGGAAAACTGGGAACAAGGGCGGGCCAAGCCCAATGCCCAGGCCACCACCTTGATCCGCCTGGTAGCGCGCTTCCCGGAAACCGTAGCGCAACTGGCGGCCTTGAGCTGATACCGCCCAGGCAAAAAAAACGCCCCGAATCACATCGGGGCGTTTTTTTTCAAACGCACTACCTTAGAACGCAATACCTACCTTGACCCCATACTCATCACGCTTGAGCCGGGTGTTATCGGCCACTTCCGAGTCGGCATCCAGCTTGTACTCGGTGCGCGTGTAATACAGCCCGGCCATCACTGGCAGATCGCCCTTCTGGTTCATCAGCAGGCTGACTTCGGCATACGGGTTGGTGCGGTCCTTGAGGTCCACAGTGTCGCTGCCAAAGCCGTCGACCTTGATCCGGGTGCGGCCATCGAGGGTCCGGCGGGCACCGGCTTCGACGCGCAGGGTCATGTCGTCGAACTGATGGTTGTAACCCAGGGCGGCCTTGGCGAATGGCGATTTGTTGGTGAGCTCCAGGTCGTTGTCGTTGGAGTCCAGCTCGTAACGGGTCCAGCTGTAGCCGCCGCCCACGATCACGTCGACAAAGTTGCGTGCATCCAGCGCGGCACGCCAGCCGAGGTCGAGGTCAGCCTGGCCTTCCTTGAGTTTGTTGTCGCTCTTCTTGCCGTACTTGGCTTCGATACCGGCCTGGTAAATAAAGCCCGATTCGGCCGTGAGCTTGTTGCCGAAGTTGTAGAACAGGCCCGCTTCCGGCATGTGGTCTTTATCACTTTGGCTACCGCCCTCAAGCTTGAAGTCGTTGTAGCTACCCAGGAGCCCGAAGGTGGAAATCGGGTCAGTGGACGGTGCGGCGAACGCCACGGCTGGAGCGGCGACCAGCGCCAGCAGTGAGGAATTTTTGAGGAAGTTTCCGAATAGTTTGGACATCGTTTACATCTCCTTGTCTGGTGGGCAAATTATTCAGGCAGCGCTTTGAGCCCGAATTGGCAGAAAAGGTTCGAAAAAATTTGCCCCCACCTGGAGGTAAAACGGTTCAGCGATGGCTCTAGGTCAAGACTCCTGGCGTGCAGCCGTTACCAAGCCATCAAGGGTTGAATCAAGCTGAGGGTGAACCGGCACGCGAATCCCGAAGGCAGTGCCAAGCACGTCCAGGAGCTCCTCGCTGCTGCGGATCACGCGCTTGGCACTCGGTCGATCCAGGTAGTGAATCGCATAGTGGGCGTTGTTCAAGGTGTGGCGTTCGCCCGCTGCCAGCCGTGCGACTTTCAATTGGCCCAGGAACGGCGAACCCGGATGGGTCGAGACGTACCAGTTGCCGATTTCGTAATCGATGACCGCCTGCACTTGCAGGTCGAACACATACAAGCCACGCCACTCCCCTGCAACCTGGGCCCATAAGGTGTAGCTGCCCTCCTGCTCATTGAGTGTCAGGCGATACGGCTCATGGGCCGTGGCCTGCACGGCTTGCGTGTCCAACAGCAACGGGCTGCTGGGCACCATGCCGCCAAAGCCGACGTCGGTGATGTAGCGCACGCCGTCCAGGGTGACCAGGCTCAGGCGGTGGGTGCGTGCGGTGCGCGCCTGCGGCGGCCCGCCCATGACCACCCGCCCGGTAATGCCGCGCGCGTCAAAGCCCAGTTCCTGCAACAGCGCCAGGAACATCTGGTTCAGTTCATAGCAATACCCGCCGCGCCCATCGAACAGGACTTTGTGCTCGACACTCGGCAAGTCTATCGGCACCGGCAAGTGCAGCAGGGTCGACAGGCTTTCAAACGCGAAGGTGCACACATGGCGCAGTTGCAGATCGTGCAGGGTTTGCAGGGTGGGCGGCGGCGGCGAATCGTAACCCAGGCGTTGCAGGTACAGATGGCTATGGTTCAGGCGGAGCATGGCACAGTCCTTGGGCACACGAAGAGTGCGCCACTATGCCGCGCCGGTGTGCAGGTTGTCATTTTGAATGAACCTTTCTGAACGCTTCAGCCTCCATTTATAACAAGACAGGGAGGCAACATGAGTACCGCAAAAATCTACACCATCCACTACCAACTGCACGGTCAAGCGAAGTCCTTTGTCGTACGCGCCGGGGTGATGAACAACGCCGAAGCCTGGCACTGGGCTGCGGTCGATGCTGACATTGCCCATGTCAGCCGTATCGGCCGCGTTGGCCACGAGCAGGTGAAAAAAACCACCCGGCCCTGGGCTGAAAAGTACGGCATCACTGATGTCAGCTGGACACCACCCAAATAAACGAAGGCCCCGCTCGATGGCGGGGCCTGATTACCGATAACGCTGTTATTTCTTCAAGTCGCCCAACGGATCGTAGGGCGGCTTTTTTTTCGCTTCGTCCTTGTCCTTTTTATCCAGCGGGGCGATGGCCGGACCTACCGGATCGACCTGCGGGTCAGCCACATCCGGCGAGTCTGGATCAAATCCCAGCTCATCCTTGCCGCTGGCGTGTTCGTTGGAGGGGGGCCCATCCGAGTGCTTGTTCATCATGGTCTCCTGTTATAGCGGGCGAGCTTTGTCGTGGAGGTTTTCCAGGTCTTCTTCGACGCGCTCCACATCATCATGATCGTCACGCTCTTTCGGATCATTGGGGCGCAAGGCATCGTTGTCGCGCTCTTCTTCACCGGGTGTGCGGTCAGGGTCGGGTGTACCGGGCGGTGGTTGCTTGTATTCGGGCATGGTCGTTCACCTCAGAGGGACTTCACCGATTTAGAGAAACTGCCACAGATCATGGTTCAACTTGATTGCCCCACCGCTGACCGCTGACCATGAGAAGATGCCCCACCCTTCCCGCCCTGGAGACCTGACCCGGATGTTCGAGCTCAAACCCTGCGACCCCGCTGTCTACCGCCAACAGACCCGCCGCAGCACGCTGATTGTGGCCGTGGTGTTCCTGACCCTGGCCATGGTGCTGTCGAGCCTGGCAGTGATGCTGTTCGGCGAGGCCGGCGGCGATAACTTTCGCTTCAATGTCGGCGGTGTGTTCGCTGGCGTGCTGATCACCGTCGCCCTGGTGCGTGGCCCGTTCTGGACCCAATCCTGGTTGGCTGCGGCGGTGTATGGCTGGCAGCTCAAGCGCAATCTGATGCGCGTGACCAATGTGATGCACAAGGTCACCGAACACGTGCAGGCCAATGATCCGACGGCCATGAAAGTGCTGCGTTTCTACCACCTGGGGCTGACGCAGATGCATGCCCTGGACGCCAACTCCAGCGCCCAGGCGCAACTGGTCGGCGAAATGGATGCACATCAAGCCAAGATGCGGGCGCTGGGAATCGACACCGAACAGACCCGTTTCGACCCGGCGTGGCTGGACGGTTTCAAAAACACTTGAGTCATCTGCCCCGCCAGCAGAACAGCGCACTCACCGCAATCGCCGCCCCGGCCACGCCAAATACCAGCGGCGCCGAGGCCACCGGCAAAAGCAAACCCGCCAGCAGCGGCCCCAGGCCCGCACCGATGTCGCGCCAGACCGCATTCGACGCCAGCGCCGAGACCCGCATCGAACCGGGGTTGCGCTCGGCGACCAAGGTGGTCACCAAGGGCAGTTGCAACGCACGCAGCACCAGCACCGCCGCCGCACCGATAATCACCCAGTAACTGCCGAAAGCGCTCAAGGCCAAGGCACTCAGAAACGAAAACAGCAGCAACATCGAGGTGGCGCCGAACCGCTGCGCCGCACGACCGCCCAGGGGGCTCAGAAGCATCTCCGAGACATAGCGCAGGGCCATCAAGCCGCCAGCAATCAATACCGCGTCACCGCCGAGGATTTTCTGGGTCTGGATCGACAGGCCAAAGATAAACAGCCCATCCAGCGCCACGCCCTCGATAAACGACCACAGTGCCACGCTGTCCGGCCACTTGAAGCGCCGCCCCGGTGTGCTGTGCAAATCATGCCCGGCGCTGGGCAAACCACGCGCCATCCACAGGCCTGCCAGGCAGCAACCGGCGAGTATCACAAAGATCGGACGCGGCCCGGCCCACAGCGTCAGCCACCCACCGAGCGGCAACGCCAGCATTGGCCCCCAGGCGATCAAGGCCCTCGAACGCCCGGCGCGACGTGCGGCGCCCTCCGGCTCAGCGGTGGCCAATACTTGGGTCGACAGGTTCAACGCGGCAAAACACAAGCCCCACACCAACCGCAGTCCGAGCAACGCAGCGAAGCCGGACAGCACCGAGTTGCCCAAGGCACACAGCGTAGCGGCACCGGCGGCGATCATGCAGGTCAGGCGATCACCGTTGCGCGCATAGAAATTCAGCACATACCGGTAGCCGAAAATCCGCACCAGACGGTTGGCCGCCAGCAACACGCCGGCTTGGGCCAGGGTGATGCCGAAGGCCTGGGATTCCATGGGCAGCAACAGGTAGAGCAACACGTCGCTGGGCAGGCACAACGCCAGGGTCAACGCGGCGCGGCGGGAGGTGGTGTCGGCGGTGCGTTGAGCCTGGCTGGACATAAACCTGAAACATCCCGAAATATTCAGCTCGCCAAGGTAGCCTCTGTGAACCGCGTTTTACAACGCCCCGTTACGTCTTTTTCCCATAAGGCAGCAAACGCAAACCACTGGCCACGCTGCCTACCAGCGCAAAGGCACAGCCCAGCCACAACGCCGCGTGCGGACCGCCGGCCTGTGACAGATGGAAACACAACGCCACCAGCGACGCGCCCAGCGTCTGCCCCAGCAAGCGTGAAATCGCCACGATGCCGCTGGCCCCGCCACTGCGCGCCAGCGGTGCACTGGTCATCAAGGCCTTGAGATTAGGCGATTGGAAAAAGCCAAACCCGGCACCGCATAACGCCATGCGCCAACCGATATCGAAGGCCGACGCGCCGCTGCCCAAGGTCGCCAACGCGGCCATCCCCAAGCTCAACATCAACAGGCCGATGCCGCACAGCAGGCCCAGGGACACACGGTCGGCCAGGCGCCCGGCAACCAGCGCCATCACCGCCACCACGGCCGGCCACGGCGTCATCAGGAAACCGGTTTCCACCTGGCTATGGCCGAGTACTGCCTGCAGCAGAAACGGCAGCGACACAAAGGCCAGGCCCTGGGCACTGAAGGCGCAGATCGCGGTGACAGAAGACAAGGCAAACACCGGCCGCCTGAACAGATCCAGGGCCAGCATCGGCGCCGGATGACCGGCCTGGCGACGCAGCAATAACCCGCCGCACAACAGCGCCACGGCAATCAAGCCCAAGGTCAGTGCGGCTTGAGCACCGTGAACCGCCGTGCCCAGGCCCAACACCAACAAAGCGAACAAACCTGCACATAACACGGCCGCCAGTCGGTCGAACGCGTGCCCGGTCATGGGCAGCGTCGGCAATGAACGCACGCCAAGTGCCAGGGCCAACAACCCCAGCGGCACATTGATCAGGTACAGCCAATGCCACGTCGCCACCGACAGGATCGCCGACGCGGCAGTCGGCCCCAAGGTAAACGCCAACCCCACCACCAACGAGTTGTAACCGAGGCCGCGCCCGAGCATTTTCGACGGGTAGATATGCCGCAGCAACGCCGTGTTCACGCTCATGATCGCCGCTGCCCCCAACCCTTGCACCACCCGCGCCGCGGTGAGGGTTTCCAACGAACCGGCCAACCCGCAAAACAGCGACGAGACGATAAACAGCAGCAAGCCGCCCAGGTAAACGCGGCGATGCCCAAGCACGTCGCTCAGCGACGCAAACGGCAGCACCGTCGCAATAATCGCCAGCTGGTAGGCATTGACCACCCAGATCACCGAGGCCGAATCGGTGCCGATCCCCTCGGCCAGGGTAGGCAATGCCGTGTTGACGATGGCCGTGTCCAGGGTCGCCATGCCGATCCCCAGGGAGATCGCGATTACGGCCGGCAGGCGTTTATTGAGGGGCAGGCCATCGGCGGCAGAAGACATGGGCGATCCACGCGGTTAGTAAGGCTTCCAGACTAAGGGCAGCGCTGGTTTATTTCAGCCGTGGATCAGTTGCCTGACGACAATTTCATGTTCGCCAGCGCGCTCAGGTCCAGTCGCCCCCCAATAACCGGCGGGCACCAGTAGTAACCACCGGTCAACGGCGTACTGATGCGGTACAACCCGTCGACAATCCCGTCTTCCAACCCGCTCATGCGGCGCAATTGTGCTTCGAATGCATCGAACGAATGGCCGAACGCGAGGAACATCAACCCGGCCTGGCCGTTCTCGGCCCATGGCATCGAGCGGCGCACCACGAAGGCTTCCGGGGTGAAGCTTTCCTGGGCAGTGCGTTTGGTGTGGGCGGACTCGGGGGCGTCTTCCAGCTCTTCGTTGTCGCCATGGCGGCGGCCGATGATGTGGTCGCGCTCCTGGGCAGGCAAGGCGGCGAAGCCGTCGAGGTCGTGCTGCCATTGCTGGATCGCGGCGAAGCTGGCGCCGCTGTCGGTCAAGGCGGCTTCAACGGCGGCGTCGTCGTGAGGGTTTTCGGTGCCGTCTTCGTAGTCGGTGAGGTCGAAGCCGGTCTTGTAGCGAAAGCCTTCGGTTGATTGCGCCAGGCTAAACGCCGGGGCCAGGGCCTTCTCAAAAGCGCGACTGCGCAACAGCAGTTCACCGCGATCCACGCCGTGCAGCCATACCCACAGTGCCTGCTGGGTGGACGGATTGTGCGCGCCCGGCGCGCTCACGGTTGGAAAGCTGCGCAAGCCGTCAACCGTCGCACCCAGTGCATTTACCAGCGGCTCGCCAAACCCGACCACTGCCGCCGAATCGGTCAACTGCACCAACGCGTCCAGCGCAGCAGGCACGGCTGCCAGCGTATCCACGGCAAAAAACAGATGGCGTGCCTGCAAAGGCACCGGTGCGGCAAGAATGCCCGGCTGGTAGTGACTCATGTGAACTCCTTCAAGAAAGGCGCGCAGTTTACCCGGCGCAAGGCGCGGTGCGTACTGCAAAGCGCACAAGCCTTGCCATAGAGCCCTCTGTTGGGTGACTCTCTAGTCATGTTTTGCAACTATTCCAGGGGTAGCGACATGACCACCAGCAACCTGCTCGCCCAACTTTTCCCCACGTCCGTGGCCGACATTCCCGAGCAATTCCGGCTCGAAGCGCCCATTGAACAGCGTGATTACCTGGTCGATGGCCAGTTGCAGGTATGGAGCGGCCCGCTGGCCCAAGTGCAGAGCCCGGTACAGTTGGGCGAGCGCCGCGTGGTGATCGGCAGCACGCCGCTGCTGGACGCCGAGACCGCCCTCACCGCCCTCGATGCCGCCGTACGCGCCTACGACCGGGGCCAGGGCGAATGGCCAACCATGCGCGTGGCGGACCGTATCCAGCATGTCGAAGCGTTTTTGCGCCGCATGCGTGAACAGCGCGATGCCGTGGTTACGCTGTTGATGTGGGAAATCGGCAAGAACCTCAAGGACTCGCAGAAAGAATTCGACCGTACCTGCGACTACATCACCGACACCATCAATGCCCTCAAGGAGCTGGACCGTCGCAGCAGCCGCTTCGAGCTGGAACAGGACACCCTCGGGCAAATCCGCCGTGTGCCGCTGGGCGTGGCGCTGTGCATGGGCCCCTACAACTACCCGCTCAACGAGACCTTCACCACGCTGATCCCGGCGCTGATCATGGGCAACACCGTGGTGTTCAAGCCGGCCAAGCTCGGCGTGCTGCTGATCCGCCCACTGCTGGAGGCGTTTCGCGACAGCTTCCCGGCCGGGGTGATCAACGTGATCTAC
Organism: Pseudomonas arvensis; assembly: GCF_056688935.1. Taxonomy (NCBI): domain Bacteria; kingdom Pseudomonadati; phylum Pseudomonadota; class Gammaproteobacteria; order Pseudomonadales; family Pseudomonadaceae; genus Pseudomonas; species Pseudomonas arvensis. The sequence goes on from NZ_CP162038.1 coordinate 3,623,711, forward strand.
GGCAGTGGCCGCGAGACCGTCAGCGCGCTGATGGCCAGTGGCAAGATCGATATCTTTGCGTTCATCGGCACCAACAAAGCCGCCAGCGACCTTAAAAAACTGCACCCCAAGCCGCACCGCTTGCGCGCCGCCCTGGGCCTGGACGCGAAAAACCCCGGCATCGTGCTGCCCGAGGTGGACCTGGACAATGCCGTCAGCGAGGCGCTCACCGGCTCGTTGTCTTTCAACGGCCAGCGCTGCACCGCGTTGAAAATCCTGTTTGTGCATGAGGATGTCGTCGAGCGCTTTATCGAGAAATTCAACGCCAAACTGTCGACCCTCAAACCCGGCATGCCGTGGGAAGACGGCGTGTCGCTGACGCCGCTGCCGGAAGTGGGCAAGGTGGATTACCTCAACGAACTGGTGGCCGATGCGCAACAGCATGGCGCCCAGGTGGTGAATGCCAACGGTGGCACCAGCCGTGGGTCCTTCTTCTACCCGGCGGTGCTGTACCCGGTGAACCCGCAGATGCGCGTGTACCACGAAGAACAGTTCGGCCCGGTGGTGCCAATCGTGCCCTACCGCGACCTGGAGACGGTGATCGAGTACGTGCTCGACTCGGACTTCGGCCAGCAATTGAGTATTTTCGGCACCAACGCCGTGGCCGTCGGGCGCCTGGTGGACACCTTTGCCAACCAGGTTGGCCGGATCAATATCAACGCCCAATGCCAGCGCGGGCCGGACACCTTCCCCTTCAACGGGCGCAAGAACTCGGCCGAAGGCACGTTGTCAGTGCATGACGCCTTGCGCGTGTTCTCGATCCGCACCTTGGTGGCCACCAAGTTCCAGGAGAGCAACAAGGCGCTGGTCAGCGACATTCTGCGCAACCGTGATTCGAGTTTCCTGACCACCGATTACATCTTCTAACATCTGCACGACTCACTGTGTGGGAGGGGGCTTGCTCCCGATAGCGGTGGGCCAGCCAACACATGCGGTACTGATCCACCGCCATCGGGGGCAAGCCCCCTCCCACATTTGGATTGTGTACATCTCCTGAACCGAGGCCCCTTTAATACTGATGAATCTGCCACTCTTCGCTCGGCGCCTGTTGCGCCCGCTGCTCGACCCGTACCGGCGCTATCGCCACGCCAAGCTGATCCACGCCGTGCGTGTGTCCATCGGCCTGCTGGCGACGATCCTGCTGACCACCGGCATCAACCTGCCCCATGGCGAATGGGCCTCGGTGACCATGCTGATCGTGATCGGTGGCTTGCAGCACCACGGCAATATCGGCAAGAAAGCCGTGGAGCGCGCCTACGGCACCTTGATCGGCGCCAGCGTCGGCCTGCTGCTGGTGGTGCAACAGGCCTACTTCGGCCAGCCACTGCTGACCTATTTGTTGATGTCGGTGGTGTGCGGATTCTTCTCATATCACGCCATCGGCAAGGGCGGCTACATCGCGCTGCTGTCGGCGATCACGGTATTTATCGTCGCCGGCCACGGAGACAATCCGCTGTCCGACGGGTTGTGGCGCACCGTGGATATCCTGATCGGCATCGTGCTGGCCCTGGCGTTTTCCTTCGCCCTGCCGCTGTACGCCGTGTACTCGTGGCGCTACAACCTGGCCAGCGCCTTGCGTGATTGTGCGGCGATTTACAGCCGGATCATCAATGGCCAATCGGTCACCGATGATGAACACCTCAAACTGCTTAACCGCCTGAATGCGGCGATGGTGCAACTGCGTTCGCTGATGCCGTCGGTGTCCAAGGAAGTGCGAGTGTCCATGACCGAACTCGACGCAATCCAGCGCCACCTGCGCATGTGCATCAGCACCCTGGAGATTCTCGGCAACACCCGGCCGGATCCGCGTGATGAACACGCGACGGCGCGGATGCAGGTGATGTTGAAAGCCGAGCACCGGCAGATACGGGTGCAGTTGGTGGGAATGGCTCGGGCCTTGAAATCCGGAGTGACGGAGCGGCTGGAGCGGCCGAGCCATGCCGGCCTGAACGAGCCTGCGCTGGATGCGCCGGTCTACAGCGCGCTGAATGGCTACCGGTTGTTGACGCTACAGTTGGCGGCGAATGTTGATGCCATGCGTCAGCGGCTGGCCAAGAGTGCCGGGCGTTGGAAGATCTAAGAAATGGCTATTTGACGCATTTGACGCATTTGTCCACGTCAACACTTTCACACTTTCTCTTACATTTTTTTCACGTTTTATTCACATCCCAGGCCGTACTGTGAAGCCTCATCCGTTACAAATGTTGCATATCAAGCCCGCCGCCCCAGCGGGCTTTTTTTTGCCTGGGATTTGATCTAGCGCGCGACTTTGCCGACAGGTGCAGAGGCTTGCTCGCGAATCGCCCGTTGGGTGTCCAGCACCCTGGCCAACGCGGTTTCTGCCTCGGGGCTTTGCTGCGGGACACGAATCGCTGCCGAGACCAGGGTGATCAGCTTGGCCATCACCTCGGCATCCGTGGCCGGGCGGCCCAGGCTCATGGAGTTCATCAACAGGCGCAGCTCGGTACCGGCCATCACCCCGGAAATCGCCTTGAGGGCAAATTGCAGGCGCACACCCAGTTCGTTGCGCGGCAAATCCGGCAACGCCAGGGCGAAGGCTTCGAAAAAGCGTTGGAACACCGGCTGGTAATGCACCTTGAGGTATTCCTGGATAAACGGTGAGGTGTCGCTGTACACACGGCCCAGGAAACGAATGAACGAACGCCCTTCCCCACTGGCACTGGCCGGGTCGCTGCGCTCCAGGCCCATGGCCGGAGCGAAGAGCACACCGAGCAAGGTGTCGCAATCGAGGGGGCCATCGGCTTCGGCTTCACAACGTGCCAATAGCTCCAGGCGCTGCTCGTTGAGCGGCTCCAGGCGTTGCATCAGCAGGGTCTTCATCAGGGAGTCCTTGTCCCCGAAGTGGTAGTTCACGGCAGCCAGGTTCACCTGGGCACGCTCGGTAATCTGCCGTAACAACACCGCGTCATAACCGTACTTAATAAAGAGCGCCTCTGTCGCATCCAGCAATCGAGTCTTGGTAATGTTTGGAGCGCTGAGTTTCTTCGCGACCATAAAGGGTTCCACGGCGGAAATATTGTTTTAAAAAATAATTTGATTTTTTATACCGGGGCGGCCGTTCGAAAGCAAGTAGTGACACACCGCCATATCATCCAAAGCCTTTGCCAGCGGGCATTTTGCGGCCAGCCTGGGGTATTTGGGCAGCTCCTCACACTGACGGGTTAAATCGTTTCAAAGGGTAAAACCGCTCTACATCCATGGCTGGCGAAGCACTGGGAACACGGTTAGTATTCAAACAATATTTTAAAAACAAGAAATAAAACCAGTCCGTGACGCATACCAGGCAGCTCCCGAACTTGTTACAAGGATTTACAGGGGCATGCCGGCGGCGTCGAGACTGCAGGCGTAGTCATGATGACACAGACCCCCGCGCACCCAGGCTTGATCTCCCTGCAACGCATCGGCAAACGTTATCAGTTGGCCGGGCAAAAGCTGTCCATTCTCAATGACGTGTGCCTGTCCATCGCCCGCGGTGACAGCTGCGGCATCCTCGGCGCCTCCGGTTCCGGCAAGAGCACCCTGCTCAATATCCTTGGCCTGCTGGACCTGCCCAACAGCGGCCAGTACCACTTTGCCGGCCACGATATTTTGAGCGCCACCCCGGACGAACTGGCGGCGATCCGCAACCAGCAGATCGGTTTTGTCTTCCAGAGCTTCAACCTGCTGCCGCGCCTCAGCGCCCTGGACAACGTCGCCCTGCCCCTGAGCTATCGCGGTGTGTCGCGCCATGAATCGGTGGAACAGGCCCAGCGCATGCTCGAACAGGTAGGCCTGGCCGACCGCGCCCACCATCGCCCCGCCGACCTCTCCGGCGGCCAGCGCCAACGCGTGGCCATCGCCCGAGCCTTGGTGGGCAAACCCTCGGTGATCCTGGCCGACGAACCCACCGGCAACCTCGACAGCAGCACCGCCCAGGACATCATGGACCTGCTGCTGGCGCTGAATCGCGAGCAGCAGGTCACGCTGATCATCGTCACCCACGACGCGCAGATCGCCGAACGCCTGGAGCGCAAGATCCTGGTGCGCAACGGCGTGGTGCACGAGGTCGGTCGCCCATGAGCCTGCGGGTCGAACAGAGCCTCAGCCAACTGCTGCATGAAGCCTTCATCAGCCTGCGCACCCTGGGCAAGCGCTCGGTTCTGGCGCTGCTGGGCATTGTTATCGGCAGTTCATCGGTGGTGGCGCTGATCAATATCGGCCACAACGCGGCGGTGGATGCCGCGCTGATTTTCAAGGACATGGGCACTGACACCCTGGTGGTGCAGTTCCCGCCCAAAGGCAGCAGCAATGTGCCGATGCGCGCCCAACTCGACCTGCAAGCAGTGCGAGCGGCTGTGCCGGGCATCGCGCATATCGGCGCACTCAGCCTGTTCAGCGGGCCTATCGTGTTCCATGGCCGCAGCGTCAACGCCAACTTTGTCGGCAGCACGCCGGACATTCCCCAGACGATGCGCCTGCAACTGCAGCAGGGGCGTTTCCTGTCGGGCTTCGATGCCAACGAAACCTATGGCGTGATCGGCAACCAGGTCGCTCAGGCCCTGGGGGCGCCGGGCGACCCGCTGCAACTGGGCGACCGCGTGCGCATCAACGACTACCTGTTCCTGATCGTCGGCATCCTGCACAACCAGCCCAGGGCGATGCTGATGCCAGTGCAGGCCAACGAGTCGTTGTTCATCCCCGCCGAAGGCATGCGCCGCATCTACGCCATGCCGCAGATCGGCAACGTGATCATCCGCGCCGCGCCCGGCCAGGACATGGAGCGCATCGCCAAGGAGGCCGCCAGTGCCTTGCAAACCCAACTTACCGAGCATTCTGTCGACATCCAGGTACCCCAGCAGATGATCGATGGCATGACCCGGCAAAGCCGCACCTTCGCCTACCTGCTGCTGGCGCTCGGTGCGATTTCCCTGGTGGGCGGTGGCGTGGGGGTGATGAACGTGATGCTGATGAACGTCTCGGAGCGGCGCCGCGAGATCGGCATTCGCATGGCCCTGGGCGCTCGCCAGCGGGATATCCGCAACCTGTTCCTGCTCGAAGCCGTGACCCTTACCGCCGTCGGCGCGCTGTGCGGCGCAGTGCTGGGCATGAGCGCCGCCTGGCTCTACGCCTGGCTGTCGGGCTGGGAATTCGCACTGGCGGCTGCCGCCCTGCCCCTCGGCGTGGGCAGCACGTTGCTGGTGGGTTTGTTCTTTGGCATCTATCCGGCGGTCTCGGCCTCGCGCTTGCAACCGGTGGAGGCCCTGCGTGATGAGTAAATGGCTCTGCCTGCTGGCGCTGATCAGCCTGCCCGGCGTGGCGGCCGACGTGGTCATCCGCCCCTCGGCCCCCAGCAGCAGCCGCAGCGTGTCGCTGAACGCCCAGGTCACCACCCTGACCCTGGGCGACGCGGTGTACCTGGGCCTGCGCAAGAACCCGGCAATCCGCAGTGCCTACCTGCAACGCGTCGCGCAGAAGTTCGATCTGCGGGTGGCCGAAGACGTGTTCAACCCCAAGCTCACCCTCAACAGCTATTACCGCGGCACCCGTGGCTCCCAGGACAGTGCACGCAACGCCAACCTCGCACCGTCCAGCAGCCTGCTCGGCGAGTACGGTACGCGCCTGAGCATGGCCTGGACTCAACAGCTGAACAACGCCGACCGCGCCGGCCGCTACCGCAGCGACGGCCTGGACCTGGCGATCATCCAGCCGCTGATGCGCGGCGCCGGCTGGGACGCCACGACCGCGCCGCTGCGCCTGTCGCGGCTGTCGGAACAGGCCAACCGCCTCAACCTCAAGGCCACCGTGGCACAGACCATCAGCCAGATCATCGCCACCTACCGCGAATTACTGCGCGCCCAGGAGCAACTGCTGATCGTGCAGGAAGCCCTCAAGCGCTCCGATACGTTGCTCGAAGTGAACAAGGCCTTGATCAGTGCCGGACGCATGGCCGAGTTCGAGATCGTGCAGACCGAGGCCGACATCGCCACCCAGCAACTGGGCGTGGAAGAAGCGCAAAACCAACTGGACAGCAATCGCCTGGCGCTCCTGCGCCTGCTGGCCCTGGACCTGTCCACGCCGATTCGCGCCACCGAAGCCCTGGAGGCCAAGCCCATGCTGATCGACAAGCGCCAGGCCTTCACCCTGGCGCAAACCCAGCAACCGGAATACCTCGCCGCACTGCTCGGCAGCCAGCAAGCCGACCTCAACCTGGTGATCGCCAAGGACTCCGGGCGCTGGCAGGTGGATCTGGTGGCCGGCGCGAATCAGATCCGCGACAACTACAATAACGACGCCGGCAGCAGCAACAACCGCACGTGGGATAGCTACGCCGGGGTGCAGGTGCAAATCCCCATCGGCGACATCAGCACGCGCCAGGCCGAAGTGCGTGCACGGGTGAACGTGGAGGATCAGGCCATCCGTATCACCGACGCCCGCCAGGAGCTGGAACGCAGCGTCAACGACGTGGTGCGCGACCTCGGCACCCGCTGGCGTCAGTATGAAATCTCCCAACGCGCGGTGGAGCTGTCACGGCGCAAGATCGAGATCGAACGGGAAAAACTCAGCGCCGGGCGCTCCACCAACTTCCAGGTGCTGAGTTTCGAGACCGACCTGCGCAACGCCGAAAACGCGCAGCTCAACGCATTGATCGCTTATTTGAACGCCCAGACACAGCTCGACCTGACCCTGGGCATGACGCTGGAAAGTTGGGAAATCGCCCTCAATGACTACTAATCGAAAACGCCTGCTGGGCGCTGTGGTGATCTTGTTGCTGGTCGGTGCCGGGCTGGCCCTGCGCAGCCCTGCGTCCGATCCCGCCAGCACCGCCGAGCAATGGCTGGCCGTGAAACCCGACCCGCTGGTGCACCAGATCGGCCTGGTGGGCAAGATCGAGCCTGACACCACCCTCACCCTCACCGCGCCGTTCGACGGTAACGTGCAGGCCAACCTGGTGGAGCCAGGCCAACGGGTCGAGGCGGGTCAAGTGCTGCTGCGCATGGACCCGGCCACCCTCGAAGTGCAATTACGCGACGCACTCTCCGCCCAGCTCAAGGCCCGACGCACCGTGCAAGAGATGCAGGACTGGGACAGCAGCCCCGCCGTCAGCCGCGCCCGCCGCAGCCTGCGCACCACCGAGATGACCGCCGGCAACACCCAGCGCAAACTCACCGAAAGCGACAACCTGTTCAAGCGCGGCATCATCCCGCGCAACGAGCTGGACGACCTCAAGCAACAGGCCCAACAGCAACAACTGGACCTCGCCTCCGCCCGCAGCGAACTGCAACAGGCCCTCGACCAGGGCAAGGGTGAATACCGCCAGATCGCCGATATGGAACTGACCAACGCTACGGTGAAATACGAGGCCCTGCGCACGTTGCTCGACGGCCGGGAGGTCAAGGCGCCGTTCTCCGGCATCGTGGTGCCCGCGCCCGGCAACAACACGCCCCAAGGCGGCATCAACACCAACGCCCCAATCCAGGCCGGGAGCAAAGTCAGCCAGGGCCAGGTGCTGTTTGGCCTGGCGAATATCGAACGGCTGAAGATTGTCGCCAAGGTCTCGGAGTTGGACATCAACCAATTGCATCAGGGCCAGGCGGTGGAAGTCATGGGCGACGGGTTTGATGGCGAGCGGCTGACCGGCTCGGTCAGCGTGGTCAGCGGCTTGGCGATGGCCAGTGACAGCCAGGGCAGTGCGCAGTTTCCAGTGACCTTGTCGATCCCCAAGCTGACCCCACAACAGTTGCAGCGGGTGCGTCTGGGCATGAGTGCGCGGTTGACCATCGTCACCTACAACAACGAGCAGGCGATTGTGGTGCCCGCGCAGGCGGTCGTTGGCGGTGAAGTGGAGTATCGGGAGGCGATGGACAAACCGGTGGAGCGAGTCAAGGTCACGACCGGGCAAGCGACGGCGCAAGGGGTTGAGGTGTTCGGCCTGAAGCCCGGTCTTGTGAAGCTCTCACAATAATTGATGGTTCAAATCTGGGAGGGGCAATCCCCTTCCCAGATTTAGATATTGGTCAATTTTTCGGCCAGGGCTTTAGCCTGAAGCGCCACATCCGTTACCGCCGTGCTCTCCCACCACATCCCGCGCAACGGTGGGCCCATGGCAAACAATCGCTGACTGACCTGCCCCTGGGCATCCAGCACGGCGCCGGACTTGTCCGCCGCAATCCCGAGCGCCAACGGCCCAGGCTGGATCAACCCGCGCTTGAGCAACTGTTGCGGCAACGGCCGGGCCACGCGGCGCCAGTCGTATTCGATGCCGCTGGAGTTGATCAACGCAGCACCCGAGACCTGGGTCAGCACCTGTTCGCCACGATGACGCAAACGAATCGTCACGCCCTCGTGCGCAGGTGCCAAGCCCTTGAACGACGCGGCCCTGATCCGCAACCGCCCTTCCTCATGCAACCGCGCCACCAACTGCGCACTCAACGGCGGCGAGCGGTGGTGATGGCTCTCCCACCATGGCCGTACATGCCGCACAAACTGACGTTTCTCGCGCTCGCTGGCCTGGCTCCACAACCGGCCGATATGGGCACGCACGGTGTCCAGCGGCGCTTGCCAATCGATGCCCTGCGCCTGCGCGATCCGACATTGCCGCCGCACCTCATGCAGCAACTGCCGAGGGCTGCGCAGGCCGTGATCAGCGGCCAGGAAATCCTCCCAAACCGGCGGTTGCCGGCGCGCATGGGGTAGCAGGCCGTGGCGTGAAAAAATCTCGATGGGCCCGCGATGCCCGGCCTGTTCCAGGGACACCACCGCATCGACCATGGTCAGGCCGGAGCCGATGATCAGCACCGTCGACAGCGGGTCGAGCTGGGTCATGGCCTGCACATCCCAGGGGTCTACCGCCGCCGCGTTCACGCCGCTGGATTCGGTTTGGGGCGTGCGCGCCGCCGGGAACATACCGGTGGCCAACACGGCAAACGCGCCGCGCAGTTGGCGGCCGTTATCGAGGGTCAACAGGGTTGAACCCGCGTCCACTTGCAGGTCGACCACTTCAGCGCGCACATGCTCCACCGTGGACGCGGACAGCGCCTTGGCCTCGGCCAACCGCTGCTGCGCATACACGCCGAAAATCCCCCGTGGCGGAAACAGTTCGCTGATGGGCACGTGCTGCTGGTCCGACTCCGGCCAGCCGCCAGCGCCGATATAGTCGGTGAGCCATTGCGTCAGGTCATCGGCATTGTCCGGGTCGACACTCATGCGCGCCGCGTTGCCGTTGAGGGTGTGGCCCAGCTCCACAGCACTGTAGGCCTCGCCACGCCCCAGTTCGGCGCGCGGCTCGATTACCAGGATGCGGCGCCGGCCACCTAGACGCAGCAGTTGCACCGCCAGCATCGTCCCACTCAGGCCGCCGCCGATGATCAGTACATCAGCGTTGCGGATGGATTCACTCATGCAGGTTCGCCCTTACTGTTTACCCAGATAAATATCATGCAAGTCGCCCCGCGCCAGCAGTTCGGCGGCGCTGCCGCTCAAGGCCACGCGGCCAGTATCCAGCACGTAGCCGTGGGACGCATAGGTCAGCGCGACATTGATGTTCTGCTCGGCGATCAGGAAGCTCACCTGCTGCTCGCGGTTGAGCTGCGCGATGATCGCGAAAATCTCCTGCACGATCATAGGCGCCAAACCCATGGAGGGCTCGTCGAGCAGTACCAAAGTAGGACGGGTCATCAACGCCCGGCCGATGGCGACCATCTGCTGCTCGCCGCCCGAGGTGAGGCCGGCGCGGGTGTGGCGCTTGGTCTTGAGCCGGGGGAACCAGGCGTAGATGCGCTCCAGGTCGTGCTCCATGTCCTTGCGGCTCAGGCGCCGCACAAAGCCGCCGCTGCGCAGATTGTCCTCCACGGTCAGTTGGCCGAACACATGGAGCCCTTCCAGCACATGCACCATGCCCTGGCGCACGCGCTGGCTGGGGTCGACACCTGCCAGGTCCTGGCCGGCGTACGCGATCACGCCTCGGCTGACCTCGGCGCGCTCGGCCCGCACCAGACCCGAGATGGCCTTGAGGGTGGTGCTCTTGCCGGCACCATTGGCGCCGAGCAAGGCCACAATCGCGCCCTTCGGCACGTTCAGCGAGACCCCGGCCACCGCCAGGATCGCGCCGTCGTAGATCACTTCAATATCATCGACCGTCAGCAGTGACGGGCTGGCGGATTCAGCAGCGGGCTGGCTCATGGCTTATTCGTCCCCGGTGCAGGTGCGTGGCGTCAGGCCTTTTTCCTTGGCGAACGCGGCGGATTTTTCATCGATGAGCGGGCGCAACAGCACACGGTCAGCGGCGATCCAGTCGCTGACCAGCGTCCAGTTGGCGCCGTCCCATTGCTGCACCCGCGCCGAACCGCCGCCTTCGTGGTCGCTGCACGACAGCTTGACGTTCTGCATCAGGCCCAGGTAGCCCATGGCCTTGAGGCGGGCGTCGTCGATATTCAGATGCTCCAGCCCCCAACGGCCTTCTTCACCGTTGAGTGGACGCTTGCCGAACCTGGCCTGGGCGGTGCGGATCGCTTCTACCGCCACGGCGGCGTTCACCAGGCCCGAGTTGTAGTAGACGCTGCCGAAGTTCTTCAGGTCCTTGAGGTCGCTGTTGCCCTTGTCGAGGATCGATTGCTTGAGGCGCTTGTGGATCTCGAAATCGGCACCCGCCGGGTAAGGCGTCAGCGCCAGGTAGCCTTTGGCGGCCGCACCGGCCGGCAAGACGTCTTCGCTGGAACTGGCCCAGATGTCGCCGATGATGTGGTCCACCGGGAAGCCGAAGCGCGCGGCGGTCTTGACCGCCACCGGCGTCGACACGCCCCAGGTGCGCAGGAACACCCAGTCCGGGTTGGCCTGGCGCACCTGGCGCCATTGCGCCGATTGTTCGTTGCCCGGATCGGCCACCGGGATCTGGATATTTTCAAAGCCGTATTTCTCGGCCAATAACTTCAGCGGGCCGAGGGTTTCACGACCGTAGGCCGAGTCGTGGTAGACCGTGGCAATCTTCTTGCCCTTGAGTTTGTCGAAGCCGCCTTCGCGCTGGGCGATGTAGTTCACCAGCGTCGACGCCTCGCTGTAGAAGGTCAGCATCACCGGGAAGTTGTAGGGGAATACCGTGCCGTCAGTGGCTTCGGTGCGACCGTAACCGAGGGTGATCAACGGGATTTTGTCCACCTCGGCCCTTTCGCTGAGCGCATAGGCGGCCGGCGCGCCGTTGGGCTGGTACACCGCGACCGGCGCGCCGTCCAGGCCATTCTTGAAGCGCTCGTAGCACTCGATGCCCTTCTCGGCCGTCCACTCGGTCTCGCATTCCTGCCACACCAGTTTCACGCCATTGATGCCGCCTTCGACCTCGTTGATATAGCGCAGGTAGTCGATCATCCCGGCCCACACTTGCACGCCGCTGGACGCATAGGCGCCCACGCGGTAAGTCGCCAGGGGGAAGAATTGCTGATCGGCCGAGGCCATCGCCTGGGGGGCGGCAGCGGACAACGCCGCCAACGCAAAGGCCGCACTGACCAGGGATCGTTTCAAGGATGCACGCATGGAGATTCTCTTCTATAGGTCAGAAACGTAGCGGCCATTGGCGCAGCCGGTCGCGAAGGTTGTGCAACAGGCGAATCAAGCCCTCGGGTTCCTTGATCAGGAACACGATGATCAATACGCCAAAGATGATTTTCTGCAGGTTCTGCAACTGCCCCGCGTCCACCGAACCGCCGAATAACGCCTGCCCGGCATGGCTGAGAAAGATCGGCAGCAAACTGATGAACGCCGCGCCGACGAAGTTGCCGGCGATGCTGCCCATGCCGCCAATAATGATGATGAACAGGATCTGGAATGAACGGTTGATATCGAAGCTGCTGGCGCTGGCCGTGCCCAGGTAGGCGAACGCCCACAACGCACCGGCAATCCCCAGGTAAAACGAGCTGACCGCAAACGCCAGGCGCTTGTAACGCACCACCGGGATGCCGACCACGGCGGCGGCGGTGTCCATGTCGCGGATCGCCATCCAGTTGCGCCCCACCTGGCTGCGCACCAGGTTCACCGCGGCCCAGGTCAACAGCAGCACCGTGACCAGCGTCAGCCAGTAACGACCGAGCGGCGTGTTGAGGTCATGGCCCAACAGCGCAAGCCTGGGCGCCGAGATGGTCCCGGACGAGCCGTAGTTGTAGAACCAGGAAAACTTGACGAACAGCCACTCCAGGAAAAACTGCGCGGCCAATGTGGTGACCATCAGGTAGAAGCCTTTGATCCGCGAGCTGGGCAACCCGAACACCAGGCCGACCAAGGCGCTGATAATCCCACCGCCGAGCAACGCCACCGGCAACCCCAGCTCCGGCAGGCGCAGCAGGAAGCCGTAGGTCGCAAAGGCGCCGACCGCCATGAACCCCGCAGCACCCACCGAGGTTTGCCCGGTGTAGCCGGTCAGCAGGTTCAAGCCCAACCCGGCCAGCGACAGCACCAGAAACGGGATCAGGATCGCATTGAGCCAATAGTCATTGCCCCACAGCGGCACCCCCACAAAGGCCAACCCCAGCAGACCGAAAAGGCCCCAAGGCACTCGTCGCGGGACCAGCAATAACGGCGCGGTTTGTTGAGCAACAGGGATCGACATGGTTTCAGACTCGCTCAATGGCGCGCTCGCCGAACAGGCCGGCGGGACGGATATACAGGAAGGCCAGGGCCAGGACATAGGCGAACCACGGCGTGATGCCGCCGCCGATCAGCGGGCCGATATACACCTCGGCAAGGTTCTCCGCCGCGCCGACGATCAGCCCGCCGACAATCGCGCCGCCAATCGAGGTAAAGCCGCCGATGATCAACACGGGCAAAGCCTTGAGCACCACCAGCGACAGCGAAAACTGCACCCCCTGGCGTGCGCCCCACAACAAACCGGCCACCAGCCCGACAATGCCAGCCACCGCCCAGACGATCTGCCAGATGCGGTTGAGGTTGATGCCGATGGACAGCGCCGCCGTGGTGTCATCCGCCACGGCGCGCAGGGACACGCCGATGCGGGTTTTGTTGAACAGCAGCGCGAGCACCGTCACCAGCACCACGGCAGCCGCGGCGGCGATCAGGTCGAACTGACTGAGCATCAGCGGGCCAACAAACAGCGGCACGTCGTCGATGCCCAGGTCCAGGGCACGCACTTGCGCGCCCATCAAGCCTTGGGCCAGGCCTTCGATAATGAACGACAGGCCCAAAGTGGCCATGAACAGGGTGATCTGCGAACGGTTCACCAGTGGCCGCAATACCAGGCGCTCGATAAGCAACGCGCCGACGATCATCACGATCACCGTCAGCAGCAGCGCCAGGGCAAACGGCACGCCCTGGTCGTGCAGGCTGACGAAGGTCAACGCGGCAAACAGCAGCATCGCACCCTGGGCAAAGTTGAACACGCCGCTGGCTTTGTAGATCAGCACAAAGCCGATGGCGACCAGGGAATACAGGGTGCCGGCGAGCAGGCCGCCGAGCAGGGTTTCGAAGAAGAAGGTCATCAGTGCACGGCCCCCAGGTAGGCGGCGATCACCTCGGGATTGGCCTGCACCTGTGCCGGCGTGCCGTCGCCGACTTTGCGCCCGTAGTCGAGCACCACCACATGGTCGGACAGGCCCATCACCACGCCCATGTCGTGTTCGATCAACACCACGGTAGTGCCGAGGTCGCGGTTCACGTCAGCGACGAAGCGCGCCATGTCCTGTTTCTCTTCGGCGTTCATGCCAGCCATGGGTTCGTCGAGCAGCAACAGGCTCGGCCCGGCAATCAATGCGCGGCCCAGCTCCACACGCTTTTGCAGGCCGTAGGACAAGTTGCCCACCAGCACATCGCGGTGGGCTTGCAGCTCCAGAAACTCAAGGATGGCTTGGCCACGCAGGCGAAAGGCCTCGGCTTCACGTCGCGCACGGGGCAAGCCGAGGGCCTGCTCGATAACACTGCTGCGCATATGCCGCGACAGGCCGGTGAGGAGGTTGTCGAGCACGCTCATTTTCTTGAACAGCGCGTTGTTCTGGAACGTCCGGCCAATGCCACGGCGTGCGGCCCCCAAGGGGTCGATGCGGTGGAAGTGTTGCGCCTCGAAAACGATCTCGCCCGCGTCAAAGCGATACACGCCATTGAGCACGTTGAGCAACGAACTTTTACCGGCGCCGTTAGGGCCGATCAACGCGCAGATCTCGCCGCGCCGCACCTCGAAAGACAAGGCGTTGATGGCCTTGACCCCTTTGAATGACAGCGAGATATCGCGCACCTGGAGAATAGCGTCACTCATGCGATATCCCGTTTGAATTCGGCCAGCCACACCGGCTCGGCCGTGGATTTGAGGGGCTGCCAGATAAAGGCCAGGCGCTGGAAGCCCAGCAGTTTGCTCACGCGGTTTTTCAGCAGCCGGCGCAGGCCGCTTTGGGGGTGAGCGATGGCCCAGTCGCACAGGCGTCGACGCCAGGTGCCGTGGGGGGCCAGGCGGCTTTCGATCTCGTCGGCCAAGTGCTGTAACCGCTCGGGCGACAGCAGCAGGCCGGTAGGCGCGACTTCGCCGCGATCACGCTGCGCCGAGGCCAGGCTTTCCGGAAATGCCAGGCCGTGGCCGCTGCTCAGCCATTGCTCCAGCAGGACGTCCAGGCCGCCCTGCCAGTGGGTACCCTCCTCGCTCCACAACGCGGTTTCGCCGGTGGGTTGCCACCAGCGCTGCAGGTGTTGCGCCGGGTCCACGGGGCCGAGTAACTGGGCGAAATCCAAGCGCTGGGTGAACGCCCAATCGCACTGGCGACCTTGAACGTAGGCGTGACTGGGATGGATGCGCCACAGGTGTTGTTCCAGTGCCTGCGGCTCAAGGTTATCGGCCAGCGTCAGCACGTGTGCGCCGACGGACTGGGCCGCCAACGCCAGCAGCAACAGGTTCGGCTCAAAGGCGCCGCTGAGCACCAGGCGTGACTGGACGCTGAAACCTTGCTGGCGCAAACCATCGGCCAGCCGCTCGACGTCGCGCAAGGTGTCGATCCAGCGCCAGGCATACCACTGCCCCTGGCGCTTGTGGCGCAGGGCGATGTGCAACGGCGTGAGTTGCGACCAGTGGCGCAGTTGCTCCAGAGAGGCCGTTGGTTCGTGCACGCTCATAGGGGATTGCTCCTATTGGGGGGTGGGCGTGCGGTGGTCCGCTGGCTGGAATAGATCAAGCAATTAAGATCAACATGTGGGAGGGGGCTTGCCCCCGATAGCAGTGTGTCAGTCACGAGTGTTCTAACTGACCCACCGCTATCGGGGGCAAGCCCCCTCCCACATTGGAATTTTGTGCACCAGATAGATCGCGGTAGCTGGCGCCTGGATGGTTGGCGCCCAGTCGCGCGCCGTCGCCAAACAACTTCTCACGCAACGTGCCCTGGGCGTATTCGGTCTTGTACACGCCACGCTTCTGCAACTCCGGAACAAGCCATTCCACGGCGTCGACAAAGGCTTCATGGGTCAGCGCATAGGCCAGGTTGAAGCCGTCCACATCGGTCTCTTCGACCCACTCCTGCAACAGGTCCGCCACGGTCTCCGGGCCGCCGACGAACAGTGGGCCAAAGCCGCCGATACCGACCCAATCGGCCAGCTCGTTGGGCGTCCAGACCTTGTTCGGGTCCGCCGTGGAAAAGGCTTCCACCGCCGATTGAATTGCATTGGTGTGCACGTGCTTGAGCGGTTCGTCCGGTTTGAACTGGCTGAAGTCGATGCCGGTCCAGCCGGAGATCAGCGCCATGGCGCCTTCGTAGCTGACGTAGGATTTGTACTCGTCAAACTTGGCTTTAGCCTTGGCGTCGGTTTCGTCGACGATCACCGTCTGCAAGTTGAAGATAAGGATTTTCTTCGGATCACGCCCAGCCTCGGCGGCACGACGGCGGATGTCGGCCACGGTCTTTTTCAGCAGCACCTTGGACGGCGCAGCGACGAACACACATTCGGCCTGCTCGGCGGCGAACTGCTTGCCACGGCTGGACGCGCCAGCCTGGTACAGCACCGGCGTGCGCTGCGGCGACGGCTCGCACAGGTGAATGCCGGGCACCTGGAAGTGTTTGCCGACGTGGCGGATCTCGTGGATTTTGCTCGGGTCGCTGAAAACCCGTCGTTCGCGGTCACGCAGGACCGCGCCCTCTTCCCAACTGCCTTCCCAGAGTTTGTAGCAAACCTGCAGGTATTCCTCGGCGTAGTCGTAGCGCGCGTCGTGTTCGGTCTGGGCTTTCTGGCCGAGGTTCTTGGCGCCGCTTTCCAGGTACGAGGTGACGATGTTCCAGCCGATGCGGCCCTTGGTCAGGTGGTCGAGCGTCGACAGACGACGGGCGAACGGATACGGATGCTCGAAGGACAACGAAGCGGTCAGACCAAACCCCAGGTGCTCGGTGACCAACGCCATTGGTGCGATCAGCGACAACGGGTCGTTGACCGGCACTTGGGTGGCCTGGCGAATCGCCGCGTCGCCGTTGCCGTTGTACACGTCGTAGATGCCCAGCACGTCGGCGATAAACAGACCGTCGAACTTGCCGCGTTCGAGGATTTTCGCCAGGTCGGTCCAGTATTCCAGGTCCTTGTACTGCCACGAACGGTCACGCGGGTGCGCCCACAGGCCGGGAGATTGGTGGCCGACACAGTTCATGTCGAAGGCGTTCAAACGAATTTCACGGGCCATCACAGCACTCCGTTGAGGTGGTAGTTGCCGACGACTTGGTATTTCCAGCGCAGCGGGTCATCGACGGTCGACGGCAGTGCAGTACGTTGACCGGTCAGTTCGAATTCGGCGTTGCTGGCGGCAATCAGTGCTTCGGCGGCGGCGATCTGCGCCTCGGTGGCGGCGACCGGGCTGGGGTGGGTGTCGGCGCGTTCAAGCAAGGCAGCGGCCACGTCGACGCGGATCTGCAAGTCGCCGAAGCGGCTGATCACATAGGGGTCGTCGCTTTTTTCGACATGGCGGCGAGTGCTGTCCAGCAGTTGGCGTGCGAGATTCAAGGCAGTCATGGGTCAGGTTCCTCAGTTCCAGGCGTGGCGCGCAGGCTTCACGCCGTTGAGCACGAAGTTGCCGATCAGGTGGTATTTCCAGCGGGCCGGGTCGTGCAAGGTGTGGGTGCGTGCGTTGCGCCAGAAGCGGTCGAGGTTGTGCTTGGCGGTGACCGAGCGGGTGCCGGCCAGTTCAAAGAGTTTGCTGCTGGCGAGCAACGCCGTTTCGGCGGACAGCACCTTGGCCTGGGCGACGATCAGCGAGGCGTTGGCGACGGTGTCTTCATTCGGTTCAGCGAGGGCTTGGTCCACGGCAATACCGGCCTTGGCGAGGATCGCTTCGGTGCCGTGCACGCGCCATTCCAGATCGCCAATGGCGGCGATGGTGAACGGGTCCTGCCAGCCGTGATCCTGCTGGCTGTCGATCCACGGTCGCGATTGACGGGCATAGATCTTGGCCTGTTCGAGGGCGCCGAGGGCAATGCCGGTGTCGACCGCCGCCTGGATGATCTGCGAAATCGGGCCGTCGGCCGTGGGCTGGTCGAACGCCAGGTGGGCGGGGATCACCGCGCTCAGGGGCACGGTCACGCCGTCGAGGGTCACGCCGCCGCTGGCGGTGGTGCGTTGGCCGAAGCCGTCCCAGTTGTCGATCACGGTAAGGCCTGGCGCGTCGCGTTCGACGAGACCAATAAACGCCTGGCCTTTTTCGTTATTACCGACGGTGGGCACGATATGGGCGAACAACGCGCCGGTGCAGTAGAACTTCTCGCCGTTGATTTGCGCGGTGTCGCCATGAAAGCGGATCTGGGTGTCGAAGGTGCCGGCGTTTTTGCTCTTGGCCTCGGAAAAGGCATTGCCGAAGCGATAACCCGCCAGCACCTTGCCGAAGTAATGAAGCTTTTGTTCCTCGGTGGCGGTTTGCAGCAGGATGTCCACCACACCCAGGTGGTTCTGCGGGATCTGCCCCAATGACGGGTCGGCGGCGGAGATCAACTTGATCACTTCAGCCACTGTCACATAGGACACACCAGCGCCGCCGTAGGCCTTGGGAACGGTGATGCCCCACAAGCCGCTGGCCGAGAATTCGTCGAGTTCGGCTACCGGTAAGCGGCGGTCGCGGTCACGCACGCTGGCGTCGACCGCAAAACGCTCGGCCAGGCGCGTGGCGACCTCGATGGCCTCCGCGTCCGAGCGGATGATATGGGCAGGTTGTTGAGGGTGGGCTGACATGGGCCGACTCCAGGCTCCGAGGGAATATCGGAGTGATTGCAGGAGTCGTGCCTGAATTTAATCGTCAGTAAAATCAGTAGTTTGCCGCGAAAAGCAGGGGTTGAGCGCGGTTGCAAACCAGCAAAATGTGCATCCACTGTTGCCAGGCAGACAGTTAGATCACCACGTTGCGCACAAAGCGCACGGCCACGTCACCGTCATTGCGATAAACGTGGTGCTGGTGACTGGCGAACATGAAGAACTCGCCGGCGCCGATGGTGTTTTCCTGGTCGCCGATCACCAGCGTCAGGTTGCCCTCGAACACAAACAGTTGCTCGCTCCAGCCTTCCAGGTCGGGGTCCGGGCAATAGCGGTCGCCGGGTTCAAGGCGCCACTCCCACAGCTCAACCTCGCGGCGTGCAGTGGCCTTGGCGAGCAACACCGCTTTGCTCCCGGCAATTTCACCGGCCCAGGCCAGTTCGTTGATGCGGCTGTGATCGCGTACGTCCGGCGCCTGGATCAGGTCGCTGAACGCCACGTCCAACGCTTCGGCCACACGGTCGAGGGTCGACAGGCTGACGTTCTTCTCCCCGGCCTCGATGGCCACCAGCATGCGCCGGCTGACCCCGGACTTTTCCGAGAGCGCGGTCTGGCTCAGGTCGGCGGCGTGGCGCAGGCGACGAACGTTCTGGCTGACGTGCTGCAGGACCGAAGCCCGTTGTGGATTTTCTTTGTGCACTATATTGCTCAATGGGTGGGTGTGCGCAGTATACTGCCCAGCGTGCGGCGCATTGTGCGGTCCGTGCCTTTCCCTGTGCAAGACCGAGCTGCCATGACCACCGCCAAAACCCCTTCGCGTTTCAACCGTTTCAGCAAAGCCGAATGCATCCTGGTGTTTATCACCATGATCTGGGGCGGCACCTTTTTGCTGGTACAGCACGCCATGACGGTGAGCGGCCCGATGTTTTTCGTGGGCCTGCGCTTTGCGGCGGCGGCCATTGTGGTGGGCTTCTTCTCGCTGCGCACCTTGCGCGACCTGACCCTGTTTGAATTGAAGGCCGGGGTGTTTATCGGTGTGGCGATCATGTTTGGCTACGGCTTGCAGACCATCGGCCTGCAAACGATCCTGAGCAGCCAGTCGGCGTTTATCACCGCGCTGTATGTGCCGTTCGTGCCGTTGTTGCAATGGTTGGTCCTGGGCCGTCGTCCTGGGTTGATGCCGAGCATTGGCATCATGCTCGCATTTGCCGGGTTGATGTTGTTGACCGGGCCAGCGGGGGCTTCGTTGAATTTCAGCCCCGGTGAAATCGCTACGTTGATTGGTGCCATTGCGATTGCAGCAGAAATCATCCTGATCAGCGCATTTGCAGGTCAAGTGGATGTACGCCGGGTGACGGTGGTGCAACTGGCCACGGCGTCACTGCTGTCGTTCCTGATGGTGGTGCCGATGGGTGAGGCGCTGCCGGGGTTCTCGTGGTTGCTGCTGTTCAGTGCGGTGGGCCTGGGCTTGACCAGCGCGGTGATCCAGGTCGCGATGAACTGGGCGCAACAGAGCGTTTCACCGACGCGGGCCACGTTGATCTATGCCGGTGAGCCGGTGTGGGCTGGGGTGGTCGGGCGGATTGCCGGCGAGCGCTTCCCGCCGATTGCGATGCTGGGGGCGGCGTTGATTGTGGTGGCGGTGATTGTGAGTGAGATGAAGACCAAGGGGCAGAAGGCGGTTGACTTGGCCGATGCGTTGGAACAAAAGCGTCAGGGATAGCCTCCAGATACTGTGGTGCCTGTAATATTGCCATCGCGGGCAAGCCCGGCTCCCACAGGGGTCGGCATTCCAATTCTGCGAATTTTGAAACAGTGCCAAATAGGAGTTTTCATCCTACCTTGTAGGATCCTGCCACATCTTGCCGTTTGGTGATCAACAAAGCGGCACGTATGATGCATCCCAAACTCCCGCAGATTAGAAGCCTATGTCCCTGATAGTTCTACTGCTTCTGCCATTCATTGGCAGCTGTCTGGCGGCCTTGCTGCCGCACAATGCACGTAACACCGAATCCCTGTTGGCCGGCCTTGTGGCCCTGGTCGGCACTCTTCAAGTCGCCCTGCTCTACCCCCAGATCGCCCACGGTGGCGTGATCCGCGAAGAATTCATGTGGTTGCCCAGCCTCGGCCTGAATTTCGTCTTGCGTATGGATGGGTTTGCCTGGCTGTTCTCGATGCTGGTGCTCGGCATCGGCTCGCTGGTGGCGTTGTATGCGCGCTACTACATGTCGCCAGATGACCCGGTGCCGCGCTTCTTCGCGTTTTTCCTGGCCTTTATGGGCGCCATGCTCGGGCTGGTGATCTCCGGCAACCTGGTCCAGATCGTGTTCTTCTGGGAACTGACCAGCCTGTTCTCGTTCCTGTTGATCGGCTATTGGCACCACCGCGCCGATGCCCGACGCGGCGCCTACATGGCGCTGATGGTCACCGGCGCGGGCGGCTTGTGCCTGCTGGCCGGGGTGATGCTGCTGGGGCATATCGTCGGCAGCTATGACCTGGACCGGGTACTGGCGGCGGGCGATCAGATCCGCGCACATGCGCTGTACCCGGTGATGCTGGCCCTGGTGCTGATCGGCGCACTGAGCAAAAGCGCGCAGTTCCCGTTCCACTTCTGGCTGCCCCACGCCATGGCCGCACCGACGCCGGTATCGGCCTATCTGCATTCGGCGACGATGGTGAAGGCCGGCGTGTTCCTGCTGGCCCGCCTGTGGCCGGCGCTGTCGGGCAGCGAAGAATGGTTCTGGATCGTCGGCGGCGCCGGCGCCCTCACCCTCCTCCTCGGCGCTTACTGCGCCATGTTCCAAAACGATCTCAAGGGCCTGCTGGCCTACTCCACGATCAGTCACCTCGGGCTGATCACCTTGCTGCTGGGGCTCAACAGCCCGCTGGCCGCCGTCGCCGCAGTGTTCCATATCCTCAACCACGCCACCTTCAAGGCCTCGCTGTTCATGGCGGCGGGCATCATCGACCACGAAAGCGGCACCCGCGATATCCGCAAGCTCAGCGGCCTGGTGCGCCTGATCCCGTTCACCGCGACCCTGGCGATGGTGGCCAGTGCCTCCATGGCCGGCGTGCCGTTGCTCAATGGCTTCCTGTCCAAAGAGATGTTCTTCGCCGAAACGGTGTTTATCTCGGCGACAAAATGGGTGGAAATAGCGCTGCCGGTGATCGCGACCATCGCCGGCACTTTCAGCGTGGCCTATGCGCTGCGCTTTACCGTCGATGTGTTCTTCGGCCCGCCCGCCACCGACCTGCCGCACACGCCCCACGAACCGCCACGCTGGATGCGTGCCCCGGTCGAGTTGCTGGTGTTCACCTGCCTGCTGGTGGGGATTTTCCCGGCCCAGGTGGTCGGCTCGATCCTTGCGGCTGCCGCACTGCCGGTGGTCGGCGGTGTGCTGCCCGAGTACAGCCTGACCATCTGGCACGGCTGGAACGCGCCGATGATCATGAGCCTGGTGGCCATGACCGGCGGCGTGCTGCTCTACCTGATGTTGCGCAAACAACTTAAACGCGGGCGCTTCAAGTACCCGCCGCTGGTGGGCTACTTCAATGGCAAGCGCGGCTTCGAGCGCTGCCTGGTGGTGATGATGCGCGGCGTGCGCAAAATCGAAAAACGCATCAGCACCAAGCGCCTGCAAACCCAGTTGTTCCTGTTGGTGATCGTCGCGGTGATCGGCGCCATGATCCCGATGCTCAACAGTGGCCTCAGCTGGGGCGACCGCCCGAAGATCCCCGGCTCCATCGTCTTCGTCACCCTGTGGCTGCTGGCGATTGCCTGTGCCCTCGGCGCCGCCTGGCAAGCCAAGTACCACAGGCTGGCGGCCCTGACCATGGTCAGCGTGTGCGGCATGGTCACTTGCGTGACGTTTGTATGGTTCTCGGCACCGGACCTGGCGCTGACGCAACTGGTGGTCGAGGTCGTGACGACGGTGCTGATCCTGCTTGGCCTGCGCTGGCTGCCACGGCGGATCGAGGAAGTCTCGCCACTGCCAAGCTCGCTGCGCAAGGCGCGCATTCGCCGCCTGCGTGACTTCCTGCTGTCCACCGCAGTGGGTGGCGGCATGGCGCTGCTGTCCTATGCGATGCTGACCCGCCAGACGCCCAACGATATTTCCTCCTTCTACCTGAGCCGCGCCCTGCCCGAAGGCGGCGGCAGCAATGTGGTGAACGTCATGTTGGTGGACTTCCGTGGCTTCGATACCCTTGGCGAAATCACCGTGCTCGGCGCCGTGGCGCTGACGGTGTACGCCCTGCTGCGCCGCTTCCGCCCGTCCAAGGAAAGCATGCAACTGCCTGCCCAACAGCGCCAACTGGCGCCGGACGTGGCCACCGACCTGGTCAACCCGCGCCAGGCCAGCGACACCGCCCTGGGCTTCATGATGGTGCCGGCGGTGCTGGTGCGCCTGCTGCTGCCGATTGCGCTGGTGGTGTCGTTCTACCTGTTCATGCGCGGCCACAACCAACCGGGCGGCGGGTTTGTCGCCGGGCTGGTGATGTCGGTGGCTTTTATCCTGCAATACATGGTCGCCGGTACACAGTGGGTCGAGGCGCAGATGAGCCTGCGGCCGATGCGCTGGATGGGTTTTGGCCTGCTGTCCGCCACGCTCACCGGGCTCGGCGCGCTGTTTGTCGGCTACCCGTTCCTCACCACTCACACCTGGCATTTCAGCCTGCCGCTGCTGGGCGATATCCATGTCGCCAGTGCGTTGTTCTTTGACGTCGGCGTGTACGCCATGGTCGTCGGCTCGACCTTGCTGATGCTCACCGCCCTCGGTCACCAGTCGGTGCGCGCGCACAAACCGAGCAACCAGGCCAAAGCCGTTGCCGCCACAGAAGGAGCCGCCTGATGGAAGAAGTCATCGCAATTGCCATTGGGGTCCTGGCGGCCTCCGGCGTCTGGTTGATCCTGCGGCCACGGACGTTCCAGGTGGTGATGGGCCTGTGCCTGTTGTCGTACGGGGTCAATCTGTTCATTTTCAGCATGGGCAGCCTGTTTATCGGCAAGGAGCCGATCATCAAGGACGGCGTGCCGCAAGACCTGCTCAACTACACCGACCCGCTGCCACAGGCCTTGGTGCTGACGGCCATCGTGATCAGCTTTGCCATGACCGCCTTGTTCCTGGTGGTGCTGCTGGCCTCCCGTGGCCTGACCGGCACGGACCATGTGGACGGCCGGGAGCCCAAGGAATGAATTGGGTCAATCAACTGATCGTCGCGCCGATCCTGCTGCCGCTGCTGACCGCCGGGCTGATGCTGATGCTCGGCGAGAAGCGCCGCCCGCTCAAAGCCAGGATCAACCTGTTCTCCAGCGTGATCGGCCTGGGCGTCGCCGTGTTGCTGCTGTACTGGACGCAAAAAGGCGGCCCCGGTTCGATTGGCGTGTACCTGCCGGGCAATTGGCAGGTGCCATTCGGCATTGTGCTGGTGGTGGACCAACTGTCGGCGCTGATGCTGGTGCTCACCGGGATTATCGGCGTGAGCGCGCTGCTGTTCGCCATGGCCCGCTGGGACCGTGCGGGCACCAGTTTCCATGCGTTGTTCCAGGTGCAGATGATGGGGTTGTACGGCGCGTTCCTGACCGCCGACCTGTTCAACCTGTTCGTGTTCTTCGAGGTGCTGCTGGCGGCGTCCTACGGTTTGATGCTGCACGGTTCCGGCCGTGCGCGGGTGTCGGCGGGGCTGCATTACATCGCAATCAACCTGCTGGCGTCGTCGCTGTTCCTGATTGGCGCGGCGATGATCTACGGGGTGACCGGCACGCTGAACTTCGCTGACCTGGCGCTGAAAATCCCGCTGGTACCGGAGGCCGATCGCGGCCTGCTGCATGCCGGTGCGGCAATCCTGGCGACAGCGTTTTTGGCCAAGGCCGGCATGTGGCCGCTCAACTTCTGGCTGGCGCCCGCCTATTCCTCGGCCAGCGCGCCGGTGGCGGCGATGTTTGCGATCATGACCAAGGTTGGCGTGTACACCGTGCTGCGCCTGTGGACGCTGCTGTTCTCCGGCCAGGCCGGCGCTTCGGCGCTATTTGGTGGCGACTGGCTGGTGTACGGCGGCATGGCGACTATCGTCTGCGCGGCGCTGGCGATGGTGGCGGCGCAACGCCTGGAACGTATGGCCAGCCTGAGTATCCTGGTGTCAGCCGGGATCCTGCTGTCGGCGGTCGGGTTTGCCCAGCCGAGCCTGACCGCAGGCGCGCTGTTTTATCTGGTCAGCTCCACACTGGCCTTGAGTGCGCTGTTCCTGCTGGCCGAATTGATCGAGCGTTCGCGTTCGGCCAATGACCTGCCGCTGGATGAAGAAATCGATGCGTTGCCCAAAGCCATGGAATCCCTGCATCCGCGTCCCGGTGTGAACCTCGATGACGAGCAAAAGGCCGTGGTCGGCCAAGTGATTCCGTGGACCATGGCGTTCCTGGGCTTGAGCTTTGTCGCCTGCGCCCTGCTGATCATCGGCATGCCGCCGCTGTCCGGGTTTATCGGCAAGCTCAGCTTGTTGAGTGCGCTGGTCAATCCACTGGGCCTGGGCAGCGGCCTGGAAGGCCCGATCCGACCTGCAGCGTGGGGCCTGATGGCCTTGCTGATCCTGTCCGGCCTGGCCTCGCTGATCGCGTTCGCCCGCCTGGGTATCCAGCGTTTCTGGACACCGGAAGAACGCCCATCGCCCTTGCTGCGTCGCTATGAGTGCGTGCCGATCTTCTTCCTGCTGGGCCTGAGCATCCTGCTGACCTTCAAGGCCGAGCCGCTGATGCGCTACACCCAGGCCACCGCTGTCAGCCTGAACAACCCGGAAGCCTACGTGATGGCGGTCATGGCCACGCGCCCAGTGCCCAGCCCTGAAGCCAAAGCGGCCGCCCTGGAGGTGCAACCATGAAGCGCCTGTTTCCTGCCCCGTGGTTGTCCCTGGCATTGTGGGTGCTGTGGCTCGTGCTGAACCTGTCCGTCAGCCCTGGTCATCTGCTGCTGGGTGCTGCGCTGGGGGTGCTTGCCCCGCTGCTGATGGCGCCGTTGCGTCCGCTGCCGATCCGCGTCCGCCGCCCCGGTGTGATCATCCGCCTGTTCTTCCTGGTGGGCCGCGATGTGATCGTCTCCAACCTGCAAGTGGCCTGGGGCGTGCTGACGTGCGGCTCGCGCCCACCGCGTTCGCGTTTCATCAAGATCCCCCTCGACCTGCGTGACGCCAACGGCCTTGCCGCCCTGTCGATGATCACCACCGTGGTGCCCGGCACCATCTGGTCGGAACTGGCCCTGGACCGCAGCATCCTGCTGCTGCACGTCTTCGACCTGGATGACGAAGCGGCCTTCATCGAACATTTCAAAAGCGCCTACGAACGGCCATTGATGGAGATCTTCGAATGAGCGCCCTGCTCTCCAATGCGATCCTGTTCAGCCTGTTCCTGTTCTCCCTGGCCATGGTGCTGACCCTGATCCGCCTGTTCAAAGGCCCATCGGCCCAGGACCGGGTCCTGGCGCTGGACTACCTGTACATCCTGGCGATGCTGATGATGCTGGTGCTGGGCATTCGGTATGCCAGTGACACCTACTTTGAAGCGGCGCTGCTGATCGCACTGTTCGGCTTCGTCGGCTCGTTTGCCCTGGCCAAATTCCTGCTGCGTGGGGAGGTGATTGAATGATGCCGTTATGGATGGAAATCGTCGTGGCTGTGCTGCTGGTATTAAGCAGTGTGTTTGCGCTGATTGGCGCCGTTGGGCTGCTGCGCATGAAGGACTTTTTCCAGCGCATGCACCCGCCAGCACTGGCCTCCACATTGGGCGCATGGTGCGTGGCACTGGCGTCGATTATCTACTTTTCGGCACTCAAGTCCGCGCCGGTGTTGCACGGCTGGCTGATCCCGATCTTGTTGGCGATCACCGTGCCGGTGACTACATTGCTGCTGGCGCGTACCGCGCTGTTTCGCAAGCGTATGGCTGGGGATGATGTCCCGGCCGAGGTCAGCAGCCGCCGCTGATTCCTGTAGAAAACATGGTCAAAACTGTGGGAGGGGGCAAGCCCCCTCCCACATTTGGAACTGCACTAGGCGAAAGATCGGATTCGCTCGGCCAGTTCTGCCAGTTCAGCATCATCCGCCCGCACGTGATCGTGGGACGAGATGTAGCCTTCATAAGCCTCAAAAAACTTATCCACTTTCGAGCTCAACGGCTTGAACGCACTGTCCTGCCCAGTCCCATGCATGGGAAACAACTTCGCATGCAGATGATCGACCCCATACCCTTCCAGCATCATCCCCGTACGCGCCACATCGGGAAACGCCCGGTCGATCAGCAAGGCGGTTTTCTTGGTGGCCACGATCAGATCAGCCAGCACCTCATCCGACTGCGCAAAGGCATAACTGCCGTAATGCTGCTTGGGGATGACCACGCTGAAGCCTGGGGTATTGGGGAAAATCGACAGGAACGCCATGTGATGTTCGTCCTCCCACAGGATATGGGCTGGGGAGGTTTTGCGGACAATGCTGCAGAAAATACAATCCATTTGAGTCGCTGCCGTTTTTGTCGTGGGTTTGGTCGTGGCGAACATCTAAAAACAGGATCGGGCGGGAGTCAAATCCTAGTTTTTAGCGGTCTCACGATTTACCGAAACCTCCCACATAAGCGCCGGATAAGCTCTACAGCTTCCCCCTGAAAACCTCTGCAAAGTCCTTCGCCTGATCACACAGTGCGAGGGATTGCAGATGGTTTTTTTCGTTAAGGCCCTGCCTGCCGGGGCTGCCTCTTGATTCCCGTCATTGCCAGCCTTGTCCTGGCCCCCATGGATCCCAACGCGCCGGATAGTGAGCGCGTCTTCGGCGACTTCCGTAATTGCCTGAACACCTTTGATGCCTGGGCCGAAAGCTTCTGGAGCGGTTCGGCGCTGAAGGTCGAGCAGGTCTTCAAGGTGGCAGACGAGGTAGAGCTGGTCGCGCCGGTTTCGTCCAAGGCACCCAGTAAAACGGTCGCCATGTGCAGTGCCCAAGGCTCGCTGACCCTGGTGCATATGTTCGAAAGCACCCGCTTCGTGCCGATCGGCAATACGCCAGTGATGCTCCAAGCCATTGCGGCGGATGGCAGCCCGATGGGCGCGCCGCTGCATCGGACCATCGGCCCCGGCGGCATCCTCGAAATCACCGAGTGTGATCGAAATCAGCCGTACCAAATCACCTTCTACCCCACTGTTTCCCAGGATCACGTCAAGGCGCTGCCATCCTATTTCGGAGCAAGAATTCAGGAGATTAACAAAATGATCTCGTTAGGCTTCATACAAGGCAACATTACCTATGATGAGCTTTCTTTGCTGGAGGATTCTGCGATTGAGGATCAAGTACATAACTTGAAGGAGGATATGCTTCAGGTTGAGTATCCGGACGGTTTCTTACTTGACGTAGGTTGGTTTCCTTCATTCGATGCAAAAGGCCACTTCCAAATAAAGGTCGTCAAAGACTATGACTGGGACTCACCTACTCTAACTCTCACCACGCAATCAATTGATACGCTAGGCAAGCTACTTCTCCGTGCACAATCTCAATTAATACAGCACTAAAAAACACGATGGATAAAAATATCGTTGTCATCGGCGGCGGCGCATGACCCGCATCGACGAACGTATCGTCGATTCATCCGGCAAGGCCCCTCCCACATTTGGATCGCAGAAATTTCCCGAGCAATTAACCACTATCTGAATATTTCCGAAAAACCAGTGCCGTTTGTTGGAGGGCATTTAATTGTTGGTGCACAGGACCGTTGTTCAAAGTCACATGCCTGAGTACAGACAAAAAAACGCCCCGAACCAGTCGGGGCGTTTTTCATTCAGCAATCAACGATCAAATCTGATCAGCCAACCGCCAAGTAGTCCCACCCTTCCCATCTTCCAACACCACACCCATCGCGGTCAGTTGGTCGCGGATACGGTCGGATTCCGCCCAGTCTTTACCTGCACGAGCAGCCAGACGCGCCTGGATCAGCGCCTCCACTTGCGCCGCATCCACACGCCCTTCGGCGCCGGCTTGCAGGAAGTCATCGGCTTCCATCTGCAGCACGCCCAGTAAGCTGGCCAGCTCTTTCAAGCGTGCCGCCAGGCCCGCCGCTGCGTCGAGATCACTCTCGCGCAGGCGGTTGATCTCGCGCACCATTTCGAACAACACAGCGCAGGCTTCGGGGGTGCCGAAGTCGTCGTTCATGACTTCAGTGAAGCGTGCCACGAAGGCTTCGCCACCGGCAGGCGCAACCACTGGCAGGCCTTTCAACGCGTGGTAGAACCGCTCCAGGGCGCCCTTGGCGTCCTTGAGGTTGTCTTCCGAGTAGTTGATGGCGCTGCGGTAGTGGCTGGACACCAGCAGGTAACGCACCACTTCCGGATGGTACTTTTCCAGCACGTCGCGGATGGTGAAGAAGTTGTTCAAGGACTTGGACATCTTCTCGCCATTGATGCGGATCATGCCGCAGTGCATCCAGGCGTTGGCGTAGGTCTTGCCGGTCGCGGCTTCGCTTTGGGCGATTTCGTTTTCGTGGTGCGGGAACTCAAGGTCGCTGCCGCCGCCATGAATGTCGAAGGTGTCGCCCAGGCAGCAGGTGGACATCACCGAGCATTCGATGTGCCAGCCCGGACGCCCGGCGCCCCATGGCGATTCCCAGCTCGGCTCGCCGGGCTTGGTGGCTTTCCACAGCACGAAGTCGAGGGGATCCTGCTTGGCTTCGTCGACTTCGATGCGCGCGCCGATGCGCAGGTCTTCGATCTTCTTACGCGACAGCTTGCCGTAGCCCATGAACTTGGCGACGCGGTAGTACACGTCACCGTTGCCTGGGGCGTAGGCGTAACCCTTGTCGATCAGGGTCTGGATCATCGCGTGCATGCCAGGGATGTGGTCCGTGGCACGTGGCTCCATGTCCGGCTTGAGGATGTTGAGGCGCGCCTCATCCTCGTGCATCGCGGCGATCATGCGCTCGGTCAGCGCGTCGAACGACTCGCCGTTTTCGTTGGCGCGGTTGATGATCTTGTCGTCGATGTCGGTGATATTGCGCACATACGTCAAGTCATAGCCGCTGAAACGCAACCAGCGGGTCACCAGGTCGAAGGCAACCATGCTGCGGCCATGGCCGATGTGGCAGTAGTCGTACACGGTCATGCCGCACACGTACATGCGCACCTTGTTGCCATCGAGCGGCTTGAAGACTTCTTTGGTCTTGCTGAGTGTGTTGTAGATCGTTAGCACGACAGTTCCTTAAACAGAATCACTGGCCCCACGAATCACGCAAGGTCACGGTACGGTTGAATACCGGATGACCTGGTTTCGAGTCCTTGATATCCGCGCAGAAGTAACCTTCGCGCTCGAACTGGAAACGGTCTTCCGGCTGTGCGTCGCCAAGCGATGGCTCGGCACGACAACCAGTGAGTACTTGCAGGGAGTCAGGGTTGATGTTGTCGAGGAAACTCGCGCTGTCTTCGGCCTTCTCAGGGTTGGCCGAGCGGAACAGACGATCGTACAGGCGCACTTCGCACTCGATGCTGGCCGCGGCCGGCACCCAGTGAACCACGCCCTTGACCTTGCGGCCTTCAGGGTTCTTGCCCAGGGTGTCCGGATCGTAGGAGCAGCGCAATTCGACGATGTTGCCGTCGGCGTCCTTGATCGCTTCGTCGGCACGGATCACATAGCTGCCGCGCAGGCGCACTTCGCCATTCGGCTCCAGGCGCTTGTAGCCTTTTGGCGGCTCTTCCATGAAGTCATCGCGGTCGATGTAGATTTCACGGGCGAACGGCAGCTTGCGCACGCCAAGTTCTTCTTTTTGCGGATGACGCGGCAGTTCGAGGTTCTCGACCTGGCCTTCCGGGTAGTTGGTGATCACGACTTTCAACGGACGCAGTACGCACATGGCGCGCGGGGCGTTCGCGTCCAGATCCTGGCGGATGCTGAATTCGAGCATGCCGAAGTCGACCACGCCGTCGGAACGGTTGGTGCCGACCATGTCGCAGAAATTGCGGATCGACGCCGGGGTGTAACCGCGACGGCGGAAGCCCGACAGTGTCGACATGCGCGGGTCATCCCAACCAAACACGTGCTTCTCATCGACCAGTTGTTTGAGCTTGCGCTTGCTGGTGATGGTGTAGTTCAGGTTCAGGCGGCTGAATTCGTACTGACGCGGGTGCGCCGGTACCGGCAGGCTGTCGAGGAACCACTCGTACAGCGGACGATGGCTTTCGAACTCCAGGGTGCAGATGGAGTGGGTGATGCCTTCGATGGCATCCGACTGGCCGTGGGTGAAGTCGTAGTTCGGGTAGATGCACCACTTGTCACCGGTCTGGTGGTGGTGGGCATGGCGGATGCGGTACATGATCGGGTCGCGCAGGTTCATGTTCGGCGAGGCCATGTCGATCTTGGCGCGCAGCACGCGGGCGCCGTCGGCGAACTCACCGGCGCGCATGCGGTTGAACCAGTCGAGGTTCTCTTCCACCGAACGGTCGCGGAACGGGCTGTTCTTGCCCGGCTCGGTCAGGGTGCCACGGTATTCCTTGGCCTGCTCCGGGCTCAGGTCGTCGACGTAGGCCTTGCCGGCCTTGATCAGCTCGACGGCCCAGTCGAACAACTGGTCGAAATACTTGGAGGCGTAGCGCACTTCACCGGACCATTCGAAGCCCAGCCACTTGATGTCGCTTTCGATGGCGTCGATGTATTCCTGGTCTTCCTTGGCCGGGTTGGTGTCGTCGAAACGCAGGTGCGTGACGCCACCGAACTCCTGGGCCAGGCCGAAGTTCACACAGATCGACTTGGCGTGACCGATGTGCAGGTAGCCGTTGGGCTCTGGCGGGAACCGGGTGACGATCTGCGTGTGCTTGCCCGAATCCAGGTCCGCCTGGATGATCGGGCGCAGGAAATTGACCGGGACGGCAGGTCCAGCCTTGGAATTCGAGGTAGGGTCGACAGTGGGCTTGCTCATAGGATCCTTGAACAGACAGGTTCGTGGCCGGTTGGGGCCAGATAAAACAAAGGCCGTATCATAGCTGATGCTGTCAAGCTGCTGACAGAGTGCGCTCAAAAACTGCTGGATTTATTGCACAGGCGGTAAAAAACCACCTCGAAATTCCCGCCGGGCACGCTAAACTGCGCGCCTTGGCCGCAGTTTCGCCAAACCGGTAAGGCGCCCCGGCGCTCAAACCCACGAATTTCCTGAAAGAGTAGTGAACATGACTCAAGTCAAACTGACCACCAACCACGGCGAGATCGTCATCGAGCTGAACGCCGAAAAAGCGCCGATCACCGTCGCCAACTTCATCGAATACGTGAAGGCCGGCCACTACGACAACACCGTTTTCCACCGTGTCATCGGCAACTTCATGGTCCAGGGCGGCGGTTTCGAGCCTGGCATGAAAGAAAAGAAAGACAAGCGCCCAAGCATCCAGAACGAAGCGGACAACGGCCTTTCCAACGACAAGTACACCGTCGCCATGGCCCGTACCATGGAGCCGCATTCGGCCTCCGCGCAGTTCTTCATCAACGTGGCCGACAACGCCTTCCTGAACCACAGCGGCAAGAACGTGCAGGGTTGGGGCTACGCCGTGTTCGGTAAAGTCACCGCAGGCACCGACGTTGTCGACAAGATCAAAGGCGTATCGACCACCTCCAAAGCCGGTCACCAAGACGTTCCAGCCGAAGACGTGATCGTCGAGAAAGCCGAGATCATCGAAGCGTGATATTGCTGATTTCAGACTTGCATCTGGAAGAGGAACGCCCGGACATCACCCGGGCGTTTCTGGATCTGCTCCACGGCCGCGCCCGTGGCGCCCAGGCGTTGTACATTCTGGGGGACTTCTTCGAAGCCTGGATTGGCGACGATGGCATGACCCCCTTCCAGCGTTCCATCTGCGAGGCTCTACGCGAGCTGAGCGACAGCGGCACCCCGATTTTCATCATGCATGGCAACCGTGATTTCCTGATCGGCAAGGCGTTCTGCAGAGCGGCAGGCGCAACCTTGCTCAAGGACCCGAGTGTCGTGCAGTTTTATGGCGAACCCGTGCTGTTGATGCACGGCGACAGCCTCTGTACCCGCGACCTTGGCTATATGAAGCTGCGGCGCATCCTGCGTAACCCGATTGTGCTGTTTATCCTGCGCCACTTGCCCCTGCGTACCCGCCACAAGCTGGCGCGCAAGCTGCGCAGTGAAAGCCGTGCGCAAACACGCATGAAGGCCAACGACATTGTCGATGTCACCCCCGAGGAAGTGCCGCAAGTAATGCAGCAGTTCGGCGTGCGTACCCTGGTCCACGGCCACACCCACCGCCCGGCGATCCACAAGCTGCAGATTGGCGAACAGGCGGCCAAGCGCATTGTGCTGGGGGATTGGGACAAGCAGGGCTGGGCGTTGCAGGTGGATGAGCAAGGGTTTGCGTTGGCGGCGTTTGACTTCGTCAATCCGCAGCTGGCGTTGCCTGGCGCTTAATACCTGACAACACAAATCAACTGTGGGAGGGGCAAGCCCCCTCCCACATTTGGATCTCCGTACATTCTCAGGATCAGTGACCCGAAGCGGCCGGCCCCGCCTTCGCCGTAAACGGCGGCTTCGCCAGCCACACCAGCAACATCAGCGCCATGAACATCCACCCCAGCAACGTGAAGTAATCCACGGTGGACATCATGTACGCCTGGCTGGTGAGAATCTGGTCCAACTGCGCATAGGCCTTGTGCCCTGCCCCACCCAACGCATCCAGCGCATTGCGCGTGGCCGCATCATAGGTGGTCATGTTCTCGCTCATGTACGCATGGTGCTGGTCCGCCCGGCGGATCCAGATCCAGGTGGTCAGCGACGCCGCGAAGCTGCCGCCCAACGTGCGCAAGAAGGTCGCCAGGCCCGCGCCGTCGGCGATCTGGTGCGGTGGCAGGTCGGACATCAAAATGCTCAAGGTCGGCATGAAGAACAGCGCCACACCAATGCCCATGAACAACTGCACCAGGGCGATGTGGGTGAAGTCCACTTCATTGGTGAAGCCGGCGCGCATGAAGCAGCTCAAGCCAATCGCCAGGAACGCCAGGCCCGCCAGCAGGCGCAGGTCGAACTTGTGCGCGTACTTGCCCACGAACGGCGACATCAGCACCGGCAGGATCCCGATCGGCGCCACCGCCAGGCCCGCCCAGGTGGCGGTGTAGCCCATCTGGGTTTGCAGCCATTGCGGCAGGATCAGGTTGATGCCGAAGAAGCCCGCATAACCGAGGATCAACACGATGGTGCCGATGCGAAAGTTGCGGTAGGCAAACAGCCGCAGGTTGACCACCGGGTGCTTGTCGGTCATTTCCCAGATGATGAACACCGCCAGGGCAATCACCGAAATCGCCGCACCGATGATGATGAAGTTGGACTCGAACCAATCCAGGTCATTGCCCTTGTCGAGGATGATCTGCAAGGCGCCGACCCCCACGATCAAGCTCAACAACCCGACGTAATCCATCGGTTGATGACTGGTGACCACAGGGCGTTTCTTCAACTGCGCACGCACCACCATCACCGCAAAGATGCCGATGGGAACGTTGATAAAGAAGATCCACGGCCAGCTGTAGCTGTCGGTGATCCAGCCGCCCAGGATCGGCCCGGCAATCGGTGCGACCACCGTGACCATCGCCAATAACGCCAGGGCCATGCCGCGCCTCGCCGGGGGGTAGACCGCAATCAACAGGGTCTGGGTCATCGGATACAACGGCCCTGCCACCAGGCCTTGCAGCACCCGAAAGCCGATCAGCTCGGGCATCGACGTGGAAATCCCGCACAGGAACGAAGCCAGCACAAACAGGATGGTCGCCCACAGAAACAGCTTCACCTCGCCAAACCGACGGCTCAACCAACCGGTGAGCGGCAAGGCGATGGCGTTGCTCACCGCAAACGAGGTGATCACCCAGGTGCCCTGCTCCGAACTCACGCCCAGGTTGCCGGAAATGGTCGGCAACGCCACGTTGGCGATGGTGGTGTCGAGCACCTGCATAAAGGTCGCCAGCGACAGGCCAATAGTGGCCATCAACAGGCTGGGCGGCGTGAAGGAGGCGTTATTGCTCATCAGCGTTGCACAGCCTTGGGCGCGGCGAGGCTGTTGTCATGGATCAGTTGGGTGATCATGGCATCGGCTTCGGCCAATTGGCGGTCGTACACGTTGGTGGTAAACGAGGCCTTTTGCGGCGGCTGTTGCGCCAGCACCGGGCCGCTCTGGTCGTGCAGGTCCACATTCACCACGGTGCTCAAGCCCACACGCAGTGGGTGCTTGGCCAACTCTTCGGCATTGATATGGATGCGCACCGGAACCCGCTGCACGATCTTGATCCAGTTGCCGGTGGCGTTCTGCGCCGGCAACAGGGCGAACGCGCTGCCGGTGCCGGCGCCAAGGCTGTCGATGGTGCCGCTGTATTTCACGTCGCTGCCGTAGATATCCGACTCGATGTCCACCGGCTGGCCAATGCGCATGTCGCGCAGTTGGGTTTCCTTGAAGTTGGCGTCGATCCACAGTTCGTTCAGCGGGATCACTGCCATTAACGCAGTACCCGGCTGCACACGCTGGCCCAGTTGCACGGAGCGCTTGGCCACATAGCCGGTGACCGGCGCGATCAGGGTGCTGCGCGCATTGGTCAGGTAGGCCTGGCGCAGTTGCGCGGCGGCGGCTTGCACGTCCGGATGGGACGAGATCACCGTGTCATCCACCAAGGCGTTGGTGGTTTTGAGTTGCTGCTCAAGGTTGGTCAGGGCGTTCTTGGCGGCGGTCAGGCTGTCACGGGCGTGGGACAGTTCCTCAAGGGAAATCGCCCCGCCCTGGGCCAGGGTTTTACGCCGGTTGTAGTTGTCCTGGGCGGTCTGCACGTCGGCTTTCTGCGCATTGACCTGGGCTTTCATGCCATCGACGTTGCTGTACAAGCCACGCACCTGGCGCACGGTACGCGCCAGGTTGGCCTGGGCACTTTGCAGGCCGACCGCGGCGTCATTCGGGTCGAAGTTGACCAGCACCTGGCCTTCGTGGACCAGGTCGCCATCGTCGGCGCCGATGCTCACCACAGTGCCGGTGACCAGCGGGGTGATTTCCACCACATTGCCGTTCACATAGGCGTCGTCGGTGCTCTCGTTGAAGCGCCCGTAGAATTCGTGCCAGGCCCATACGCCGATGACGCTGAGGATGACGATCAGCGCAAGGCCGACCAACATGACTTTGCGTTTGCGCGGGTTGCTGTCGTTTGTGTCTGTTGCGGTGTTGCTGTCGGCAGTGGCCATGACAAATACCTCAAATTATTCCGTGCGAGTGGCTGGGGTGGTCGATGCCACGTTGTCGGCGCTGTAGCCGCCGCCCAGGGCCTGCATCAATTGGATCGACAAAGCGATTTGCCCGGCATTCAGGGTCGCCAGCTGACGCTGGGCCTGCAGCAACTGCTGCTCGATGCTGAGCACGTCCAGGTAGTTACCGATCCCGGAGCCGTAACGCTGGACCACGGTGTCGTAGGACTGCTGGGCAATGTCCGTGGCGTGTTGCTGGGCCTGGATCTGCCGGCTGGTTTCGCGCAGTTGCGACAGGGTGTTGCCAATATCGCCCAGGGCTTGCACCAGGGTTTTGTTGTACTGCGCCACGGCCAAGTCGTAGTCGGCATCGCGGGCATCGAGGTCGGCGCGCAGGCGGCCGCCATCGAAGATCGGCAACGAGATCGTGGGGGCGATATTGAAGAAGCGGCTTGGTGAGCCAAACATCGCATCCCCCAGTAATGACTCGGCCCCGGCGCTCGCGCTCAGGTTGAGGTTGGGGTAGAAGCGCGTCTTGCTGGCGACGATGTCCTTGCTCGCGGCCTCGACCCGCCAACGTGCGGCGATCAGGTCCGGGCGCCGGCCCAGCAGTTCGGCAGGCAGCACTGACGGCACGGCGACGGCGGCCGGCTTCAACACCGTGGGGCGCGCCAGTTCATTGCCGCGATCCGGGCCTTTGCCGAGCAATACCGCCAGGGCGATCTTGGCGCTCTGCAGTTGTTTTTCCGCGTCGATCAGTTGCGACTGGGCGCTGGCTTCCAGGCTTTCGGTCTGCTGGTACTGATAGTGGCTGTCGATGCCCGAGTCCAGGCGGCGCTTGCTCAGGTCGAGCATTTGCCGGGTGCGCTTGAGGTCGTCGGTGGCCAGGTCACGCACGATATGCGCCTGGCCCAAATCGCTGTAGGCCTTGGCCACGTCGGCGGCCAGGGTCAGGCGTGCGGCCTGCTGGTCGACTTGCGCGGCGCGGGCCTGGCCCAGCGCGGCTTCCCAGGCGGCGCGCTGGCCGCCCCAGAGGTCGAAGGTGTAATTAAAGCTGGCGCCGATGTTGCGCACGGTGGAATAGGCATCGCCCTGCCCCAGCGGGTCTTGATCCCTGGCCAGGCGCGAACGGGTCACACCGGCGCTGGCGTCCAGGGTCGGCATGCGCGCGGCGTTCGCGGCATAGGCGGCCGCTTCGGCCTGGTGGGCGCGGGCGCTGGCGACTTGCATGTCAGGGCTGTTTTGCAGGGCTTCACGGATCAGGCCGTCGAGCTGTGGGTCGCCGAGGCTTTTCCACCAATCGGCGCGCGGCCAGGCCGCGTTCGACAAGGGCACGCCGCTCAGGGAGCGACCGGTCTGCAGCGTGTTGGCGTCGAGGCGCTGGCCCTGGGTGTCTAGGCCGCTGTAGTTGGCGCAACCGGCCATGCTCATGGCCACGAGCACCAGGCATAAGGCACGTGTATTCATTTATTACCTACCCGCAGGATAGTGATGGGATCACCCGCCGCTATCAGAATTTTCTTGAGGATCTTTTCCAGGGTTTCCAACTCGCCCGGCTCCAGTGCGCCCGCCAGTTGGTTCAGCGCCTGGGCGCCGATGTGCGGCAGCATGTCCGCCAGTCGCTGGCCGTCCTGCGTGAGCATCAACTGCACTTGGCGGCGGTCGAGGTCCGAGCGCTTGCGGCTGAGCAGGTCTTTTTGCTCCAGCCGGTCGAGCATGCGAGTCATCGAGCCGCTGTCCAGCGACAGGTGGCGGCACAGCTCCGCCGGGGTGTCGACGCCGAACTGGGCCATGATGATCAACACCTTGAACTGCGCGGCGGTGATGCCGTGGGGTTCCATATGGGTGTCGATGATGCGGTCCTTGAGGATCGCGGCGCGGCCGAGCAACAGGCCGAGGTGGCAGTTATGGAAGTTGTCCGGGGTGAAGTGAGGCATTGGAAGTCACCTTATTACTGCCTAGGCAGTGAATGTGTGACGAGATGTTACTGCTTAGGCAGCAAATGTCAAATGGAATAATTAGCTTGCTTGGTATTTGTTCAGGAAGGCGGGTAGAAATGCAGTCCAATGTGGGAGTGGGGCAACCCCCCCTCCCACATTTTTTACCGAGTACGGCTCAGAAATCGCGTTTGTAGAAGATATCCAACGAGCTGGCCACACCACTGGCCACTTCCAGGTAGACCTTCTTGCTCAACAGGTATCGCAAGGCAATGGTACTGGCCGGTTCGAACACCCCCACGCCATAACGCAGGCTGAGTTTCTCGGTGATCTTGCCGCTGGCTACCACGGCGGTGTTATTGCCGCTGCCCTGGGTATCGAGGTCGAAGTCCCGGATGCCCAACTTGGTGGCGATGTCCGAGGTCACCCCCGCACTGCCCATCAAACCCAGGCCCAGCGCCGCTTGGGCAAGCATGTTGTTGTCTTCACCGGTGGTACTCAGCGGGCGCCCCAGCACCAGGTAGGACAGCGCCTGTTCCTGGCTCATGGCCGGTTCCGAGAAGATTTGCGTGGTGGGTTGTTCGGCGCTGCCACTGAGACGGATACCGGCCACCACATCGTCGGTCTTGCGGATCGCTTCGATGTCCAGGTACGGCTGGTCCAGCGGGCCGGCGAACAGCAACCGCGCCCGGCGTACATCGAGCCTCTGGCCGTAGGCGCGGTAGCGGCCATCGTTGAGCCACAGCTCGCCACGGGTGTCCATGTTGTCGCCGATATGCACATGGCCCTGCACCTTGGCGGTGAGGCCGAAACCCGAGAAGTTGAGCTGGTCTTCGCCCACTGCCACGTCGATATCCATGGCCATGGCCATCGCCGGTTTGCCCTCCTCGGTCTGGCTGCCGACGATGACGGTGTCGTCCGAGACCTTGACCGTCGACGGCGGCAATTCGCGCACGGTGATGTCACCACGCGGGATCTGCACCTTGCCGGCGATCGCCAGCTTGTCGTCCTTCAGGGTGATCTTCAGGTCCGGCGCCACTTCCAGGGCGGCGTAGGGCTCGACCGTGACCGGCAATTGCGAGCCTTGCAGGCTGAGGTCCACGGCCAGGGCCTGACCCCAGTCTATCTGCCCCTTGAGGCTGCCCTGCCCGGCCTTGCCACTGCGCCAGCCGCCGTTGAGCTGCACGCTTTCACCGGCGATCAGCGCCTGCACATTCAGGCCTTCGAGGCTGATGGGCAGTTCCGGACCGGAGACTTCACCGCCGATCAGGTTCACATTGCCGTTGATCTGCGGTGCCAGCAGGCCACCGGAGATGCGCCCGTTGCCGTTGAGCTTGCCGTTGAGGGTTTCCACCATCGGCACAAACGGCCGCGCCACCGCGAGGTCCAGCCCGGTGAGGCTGAAATTGCCGGTGATCGGCTTGTTCTTCGGCAGCGGGTTGATCTGCGCCTGCAACAGCAATTCACCGAGCTTGCCGCCACGGAAGTTCAGCTGGGTGTCGATGCGCTTGGGATTGAGCGTGGTTTCCAGCTTGAGGGTGTCGTAAGGGAAATCCAGCCACTGGTCCTTGTCCTTGACGCGCAAGGTGCCGCCGCTGGCATCCACCGACACCACGCCTTTGGGGCCGCTGTTGGGCAGGTCGAGTTGCACATCGGCATTGAGCTTGCCCTGCCAGGCGAAGTCCTTGGGCAAAAACGCCGCGAGGCTGTCGAGGGGGAATTGCTTGAGGTGGTAACGCAGCTTGGGCTCGGGCATCAGGCGCTGGTCTTCACCACACAGGCTGGCAGCACCGGAGACCCAACAGTGCGCGGCGAAGGTCAGCCTGCCGTCGGCCAGGTAGTCGATTTTCGCCGGGGCTTGCAGCTTCCAGTCCTGGCCACCCGCCTGGACATCACCGCTGGCCAGACGCCCGCGCCAGTTGCCTTTGTCGAGATTACCGTCCAGGGCCAGGGCCAGCTTGAGCAAGGGACCGGTCAGGTCCATCTGGACTTTTTGCTGCTTGATATCACCTTGGGCACTGGCGGTCAGGCTACCCACCTGGGTGTCGCCGCTTTGAATGCCGCTGCCCTTGAGGTCGATGCTGGCGCGTTGGGCGTTATCGAGGGTGGCCGCGAGGCTGAGGTTTTGCAGGCGGTTGTCGGCAAACGCCAATTGCTGGCCCTTGAGGTCCAGCTTGCCCTGGGGCGCGTTCAGGCTACCGGCCACGTCAAGACGGCCATTGATCTGCCCGCGCAATTGCGGCCACAGCTGGGCCAGGCGCGCCAGCTTGATGTCGATCTGCCCGGCCAGGCGTTGTTGCAGGCTGCCGCTGCCGTTGATGCGATTGTCACCCAGGCGGATATCCAGGTTGGCCAGGGTCCATTGTTCCCCTGCACCTTCGGCCTTGGCCGCCAGCACGGCGGTTTGGCCACGCAGGCGGCCCTTGAGGTCAAGGTCGGCAGTAAGCTTGAGTTGCTCGTTCTTGAACTCGCCCTTGCTGCGCAGCGGCCCGGCCAACGTGCCCGGCAGTTCACCGACCCAGTACGCCGGATTGAGCGCCGACAGGTCCAGCGCGGTATCCCAGGCAATGCCATCGGCAAACTGCAGGTTGAGGTGGCCTTCGGCCTTGCCTTGGCCGGCGGTCAGTTTCAGCTCGGGCAGGAAGACTTGCTTGAGGTCGCCACTGAACGGCGTGACCACGTTGAACTTGCCCGCCGGACCGTCGAGGTCGGCCTTGAGGTTGCCCAGGTAGTTGCCGTCTTTATAGGAAATCTCGCCGTTGAACGTACGCACCGTCACCTGGGGTTCGTCGATCACGGGGTAGAGGCGATGCCAGGGAAAGTCGAGCCAGTCGATCTTGGCATCGGCGCTGAAGCCTTGTTGCCAGTCCAGGTTGGCACTGAGCTTGAGGCTTTGCTTGTCACCGGCATTCAGGTCCAGGCCGGCGATCTGCGCGCCCTTGGCGTCGACCCTGCCTTGCAGCAGCAAGTCCACCGGGCCTTTTTCCGCCGGCAGCACGGCCTTGCCCTGCAGTTGGTAGCCGCTTTTCAGATCACCGTTGGCGGTGAGGTCCAGTTGATTGAGTTGCAGGGTGTCGGGCAAATCGGCGCTAGGCTTGAAGCCGTCAGCGGTGATGTGCAACCGGGCTGGAAGGTTTTCCGCCAGGGGTTGCAACTCGCCCTTGAGCTTGGCCGGCAGGTAGCCGCTGCTATCGGCGTCGAGCTTGAGGGTCTTGAGCAGGTCGCCTTCGACCTTGAGGGCAACGCTCCAGGGCGCGCCGCCGGGCGCATAAGGCAGGCTGAGGTTACCGCTGGCGGTCAACGGCCAGTCACCGGTGGGTTGCAGCAGGCCGGACAGGTCCAGCACCAGGTCGTCGCGTTGCAGGTGCACGGAGTCGATCTGCATGCCTGCGGCGGTCCAGTGCGCCGCCAGTTGCAGGCCTTTGAGTTCTTCGCTGCCGTTGAACACCAGGCTGCCGATGCGAACGTCGCCCAACTGCAGGGCAACCGGCAACGTCAGATCAGGCAGTGCAACCGGGCCGCTGCTGTCTTCGGTGCTGGGTGGAAATTGCAGGCTGATTTGATCCACATCCAACTGGTCAATGCATAAGGTCATGCGCAGCAGGCAGGCGGGGGACCAATCAAACGTGGCTGCCTTGAGTTCCACGCGGCTGCTGTCTTGCTGCCAGAGCAGATGATCGGCGCTCCATTGGCCGCCCAGGCGACCCTGGAAATTCTCCGCGCTCAAACCCGGCACCAGGCCCAAGGCCCAGCGGCTGCCCGCTTGGCTGCCCAGTACCGCCCAGAGTGCCAGCAACAGCACGGCAAGGACTGCCACCACGGCCAGCCCCGCTATTTTCAAACCACGCATCACAGCTCAGGCCCCATGGAAAAGTGCAAACGAACGCCGCCCGGATCTTCCAGGGCATGGGCCAGGTCGAGGCGGATCGGACCGACCGGCGATACCCAGCGGATGCCGACGCCGACGCCGGTTTTCAGGCTCGGCAGTTCCAGGGAGTTGAACGAGTTGCCCTGGTCGATGAAAGTCGCGATCCGCCATTTTTCGGCGATGGAATATTGATACTCGGCGCTCAACGCGACCATGTAGCGGCCACCGATGCGATCACCCTGGTCATTCTCCGGCGACAGGGTCTGGTACTCGTAACCACGCACGCTCTGATCGCCACCGGCAAAGAAGCGCAGCGAAGGCGGCACCGACTTGTAGCCATTGGTGGCACTGCCGCCCACTTGCGCCCGCGCCAGGAAACGGTGGTTGTCCCACAGGGTGGTCAGGCCTTTGACCATGGCCGTGCCGTAGAGCAAGTTGGTGTCGGAGCCCAGGCCTTCTTTGGCGACCTTGGTGTCGAATTGCAGGCGATAGCCGTTGTGGGGGTCGATGCGGTTGTCGCTGCGCAGGTAGGAATAACTGATGCCCGGCATCAGCAGGTTACTGAGACCGGAGTCGTCGCCCAGGCGATATTCTTCGCGCTGGTATTTGAGGGATATCACCCGGGTCCAGCCGCTGGGCAACTTGCTGTGCCATTCCGGGCCGACGGTGAGCAATTTACTCAGGGTGTCGGTGTTGGCCAGTTCTTCATTCTGGTAGCCACCGGCGAAGCGCAGTTTGTCGGTGAGCGGTGGGTCCAGCGGAATGTCGTACCACAGGCCGACGTTCTGGCGCGGGGCCGACAGTTCGGCCTCCCAACCATAACTATGGCCCTGAGGGTTGACCCAGTGACGGGTCCAATTGGCCTTGCCGCGCGGGCCGACGTCGGTGGAGTAGCCCAGGCCCAGGCCCATGGTGCGCGGTTTTCGGGTGTCCAGATTGACGGCCACCGGGATCACGTCATTGGTCGAGGCGGTGGGGCTGGCATCCACGCGCACGCCTTCGAAAAAGCCGCTGGCTTGCAGGTTCTGGTTGAGTTCGGCGATCAGTTCGGAATCGTAGGGGTCACCGCTTTTAAACGGCACCATGCGTTGCAGCAGTTCGTCATCAAACGGCGTGTCGCCGGCAAAGCTGACCTTGCCCATGCTGTAGCGCGGGCCGCTGTCATAGATGAGTTCGATATCGGCGACGCCGGCTTGGGGGTCCACCGCGAGTTTCTGGCTGATAAAGCGCCCACTGAAGAAGCCGTAGCGCGAGGCCTGGTTCTGGATCAGACGCTTGGCGTCTTCGTAGTGGCCGTGATTGAGCACGGCGCCTGAGATGAGGTCGTCGCTGGCTGGCACGCGAAACGACTTGAGGTTCGCCGCCTCGCCGTCGACCCGAATGGTCACGTTGCGCAAATGCACCGGTTCGCCGGGGTCGATGCTGAGGATCAGGCGCGGGTTCTTGCCGCCCTTCACTTCGCTGTCGATCTGTGGCTGATAGAAGCCTAGGGCCTGCGCCG
The DNA here is from genome assembly GCF_056688935.1 of Pseudomonas arvensis. Taxonomy (NCBI): domain Bacteria; kingdom Pseudomonadati; phylum Pseudomonadota; class Gammaproteobacteria; order Pseudomonadales; family Pseudomonadaceae; genus Pseudomonas; species Pseudomonas arvensis. Next base: position 3,666,472 of record NZ_CP162038.1, read on the forward strand.
CTTTGCGCGCCTGCTCCTCGGCGCCACGGCTGAACCGCAGCAAGGCCTCTTCGTCACGATCGCCCACCCCGCCGATGTAGCCTTCGATGTTGGCTTTCAACGCGTCGTTTGAGGGTTTGACCCGCACATCCAATTCGCTTTGCGCCAAGGCGCTGCAACTGGTGAGCAGCAGGATCAAACCACGGGTAAATCTTCCTGGAAACTTCATAGGCGCGGATGCTACACGAGCTGGGGAGCATCTTATAACCCGGATAATTCTGAAAAATTCTTGCCTAAGCCGTTGCAGCATGTAACGCCTGAGGATTGGGGTGAAAAAACACATGCTCCAGGATCGGGCCTACAGCGACCTCGCCGATTTCCTCGTAGCCCTGACGTTTATAGAAATCCAGGTAGCGCGAGTTGCCTGTATCCAGCACCACACCGGACGAATGCGGGTCTTCGGCGCACCAGTTGTGCACCGCTTCCAGTAACTGTTCGCCGTAGTGTTTGCCCTGGAATTGCGGGTGAATACCCAACAGCGGCAGCACATGCACCGACTCGCTCGGCAGGCACGCCAGCACCGCGTGATGGTAATCCAGGTAACGCCGCGTACCGCGCACGCCGGTGCTCAGCCACATGCGCAGTTGCCAGGCCCAGCTCTCGGTGATGCCCAGGCGCCGTTGCGGCGGTGCAATCAGGGAGATGCCGATCAGCCGATCATTCACAAACAAACCAATCGCCGGAAGCTTCTGGAAAAAATGCTGCTTGACCAGCTCACGTACAGTGGCGCGCACACGCTGCTCATACCCTGGGCGTTCAGCTTCGAAGATGTAGGCAAACGTCGGCTCATGCCGATAGGCCTGGTACAGCAGGGAGCGGGCTTCGCGCGAATAGCCGCTGTTGAGCAGGCGAATTTCGCCAATGGCAGTGTCAGTCATACAGTCAATCTCCCTGGGCGCCATTCAATAGATGGCGTTCTTATGGGTACGAACCTACGCAGCACCAGTCGTTCCCAGACATTAGCAGTGCATCTGCCCTACCGCCACGCTGGCCCCCGTCCGACTTGTCGGCTAGCATCGCCCTTTTGCCAAGACTGGACTGCCGACCATGAAAATCGTCTCCTTCAATATCAACGGGCTGCGCGCCCGCCCCCATCAGCTGGCGGCGCTGATTGAAAAACACCAACCCGATGTGATCGGCCTGCAGGAAACCAAAGTCCACGACGACCAGTTTCCCCTGGCCGACGTACAGGCTCTTGGCTATCACGTGTATTACCACGGGCAGAAAGGTCACTACGGTGTGGCCCTGCTCTCGCGTCAGCCGGCGTTGAGCCTTCACAAAGGTTTTGCCAGCGACGAGGAAGACGCCCAGCGCCGTTTTATCTGGGGTACCTTCGCCGATGAAAATGGCAACCCGGTGACCATCATGAACGGCTATTTCCCACAGGGCGAAAGCCGCGACCACCCGACCAAGTTCCCCGCCAAGCAACGCTTCTACGAAGACCTGCAACAGCTGCTGGAAAGCCAGTTCAGCAACGACCAGGCGCTGGTGGTGATGGGCGACGTGAATATTTCCCCACAAGATTGCGACATCGGCATCGGCGCCGACAACGCCAAACGCTGGCTGAAAACCGGCAAGTGCAGCTTCCTGCCCGAAGAACGCGAGTGGATGGCCCGCCTGAAAAACTGGGGCCTGGTGGACAGCTTCCGTCACCTCAACCCGGACGTGACCGACCGCTTCAGCTGGTTCGACTACCGCAGCCGTGGCTTTGAAGATGAGCCCAAGCGCGGCCTGCGCATTGACGTGATCATGGCCTCCAACGGCTTGCTGCCACGGGTCAAGGATGCGGGCGTGGACTACGATCTGCGCGGGCTGGAAAAGCCGTCGGACCATGCGCCGATCTGGTTGGAACTGAGCTGATCCTAAGGCGAATAAAAATCCAAATGTGGGAGGGGGCTTGCTCCCGATAGCGGTGTATCAGTGACAGATAAGCTGTCTGGCACACCGCCATCGGGGGCAAGCCCCCTCCCACATTTTGCTCCGCGGCGCGTCAGTCATATTTATGCAACCTGCCTGTCTTAATCTCGCGGCACTCCCTTTGGCTTGAGAAGGTGCCGGCATGACGCTGCGCGTTCTGTTCCTGTTGTGTTGCGTGCTTTCCCTCCCTGCTGTGGCTGCTCCCCTCCCCGTGCCCGACCAAGGGCCTGCCTTGCGCATCCAGGGTTCCAACACCATTGGTGCGGCGCTGGCACCGGCGCTGGCCAAGGGTTTGATGGAATATCAAGGGTTGCAGGGCGTGCACATCGAACCCGGCGAAGGCGCCAACGAACAACGTGTGATCGGCAAGACGCGCCAGGGCAAGACCGTGACCATCGACGTCGCGGCCCACGGCTCCAGCACCGGTTTTGCCGCATTGAAGAAAACCAGCGCCGACCTGGCCGCTTCCTCCCGCCCCATCAAGGACAGCGAACTGGTGGACCTTGAGCCTCTCGGCGACCTGAAAAGCGCCGAAGCCGAACAGGTGATCGCCATCGACGGCCTCGCCATCATCCTCAACCCGCAAAACCCGCTGAACACGTTGAACACCACACAACTGGCGCAGATTTTCAACGGTGAAATCAGCACCTGGGAGGCGCTGGGTGGCATCGGCGGCGCGATTCACATCTACGCCCGCGATGACCAGTCCGGCACCTACGACACGTTCAAGGAATTGGTCCTGCGCCTGCGCGGCAAGCCCCTCGCCTCTTCGGCCCAGCGTTTCGAGTCCAGCGAGCAGTTGTCCGACGCGGTGAGCCAGGATCCCCAAGGCATTGGCTTTATTGGCCTGCCCTACGTGCGTCAGTCCAAGGCGGTGGCAATTGTGGATGGCGACTCGCAACCGATGTTGCCGCTCAACAGCCTGATCGCCACTGAGGACTACCCGCTGTCGCGCCGCTTGTTCTTTTACCTGCCGCCCTCGGGCCATCACCCGTGGGCCAAGGCGTTGGTGGACTTCGCCCAGAGCAGCAAAGGCCAGGCGATTGTGGCCGCCAGCGGGTTTATCGCGCAGCAGGTACAGGCCATGGCCGTGGAACCGCGCCCGACCATGCCCGATGACTATCAAGCCATCGCCCGGGATGCCCAGCGTTTGACGGTCAATTTTCGTTTCGAAGAAGGCAGCGCCAGCCTGGATAACAAGGCGCGCCAGGATGTGCAGCGGGTGGTGGCGTATCTCAAGGGCCACGACAAGCTGGACAAGCAGGTGACACTGGTGGGGTTTGGCGACGCCAAGAATGACCCGCAGCGGGCGGCGCTACTGTCGAAACTGCGGGCGATGGCGGTGCGACGAGAGTTGGTCAGGAACGGCGTGGTGTTGCGCGATATCCGTGGGTTTGGCGCGCAGATGCCGGTGGCGGCGAATACGGCCGATGAGGGGCGGATCAAGAATCGGCGGGTGGAGGTGTGGGTGTACTGAGGGCTGCTGAATCTTCAGGGCCTGATCCGGCCTCATCGGGGGCAAGCCCCCTCCCACATTTGACCGCATTTCTATTGGAGATACGCGGTCACCTGTGGGAGGGGGCTTGCCCCCGATTGCAGGCGACGCGGTATTACTGTCCGCTGCGCATCATTTCCCGAGGCACATACTTGCCGATCTCAAACTTGCCGATCGCCGCGCGGTGTACTTCATCCGGGCCGTCGGCCAGGCGCAGGGTGCGTTGCATGGCATACATGTACGCCAGTGGGAAGTCATTGGACACCCCAGCACCACCATGGATCTGGATCGCGCGGTCGATCACCTTCAACGCCACGTTTGGCGCCACTACCTTGATTTGGGCGATCTCGCTTTTCGCCACTTTGTTGCCCGCAGTGTCCATCATGTACGCCGCTTTCAGGGTCAGCAGGCGCGCCATGTCGATCTCCATGCGTGAGTCGGCGATCTTGTCGATATTGCCGCCCAAACGGGCCAGCGGCTTGCCGAACGCGGTACGACTGACCGCGCGTTTGCACATCAATTCCAGCGCACGCTCGGCCATGCCGATGGAGCGCATGCAGTGGTGGATGCGACCTGGGCCAAGGCGACCCTGGGCGATTTCAAAGCCACGCCCTTCACCCAGCAATACGTTTTCATACGGCACACGTACGTTGTCGAACAGCACTTCGGCATGGCCGTGTGGCGCGTCGTCGTAGCCGAACACCGGCAGCGGACGCACGATTTTCACGCCGGGGGTGTCCACCGGTACCAGGATCATCGAGTGCTGCTGGTGACGCGGCGCGTCGGGGTTGCTCAGGCCCATGAAGATCAGGATCTTGCAGCGCGGGTCGCAGGCGCCGGAGGTCCACCACTTCTTGCCGTTGATCACCCACTCGTCGCCCTGGCGTTCGGCGCGGGCGGCCATGTTGGTGGCGTCCGAGGAGGCGACATCCGGTTCGGTCATGGCGAAGGCCGAGCGGATCTCGCCGCGCAGCAGCGGTTCAAGCCAGCGTTGCTTCTGCTCTTCGTTGGCGTAGCGCACCAGCACTTCCATATTGCCGGTGTCCGGCGCCGAGCAATTGAACGGCTCCGGGCCCAGCAGCGAGCGGCCCATGATTTCGGCGAGCGGCGCGTATTCGAGGTTGGTCAGGCCGGCGCCCAGTTCGGATTCGGGCAGGAACAGGTTCCACAAGCCTTCGGCCTTAGCCTTGGCTTTCAGCTCTTCCATGATGGCGGTGGGCTGCCAGCGGTCACCTTCGCTGACTTGGCGTTCGAACACCGGCTCAGCCGGGTAAACGTAAGCGTCCATAAACGCGGTGACGCGTTCACGCAGTTCCTGAACCTTGGGCGAATAGGCGAAATCCATGAGCAGCTCCCTTCTTTGAGAGGTTGTTTAGGTCATGCAATCGATGCTAGAACAGCGTTGATAATTTACCTAGCCTATTCTCGGCGTGTATTAACATTCATCACCGATATATGATCGGCGTATGAACACCTAACAATAAGAGCGCAACGAAATGAATCTGAGCAAGGTCGACCTCAACCTCTTTATTGTCTTCGACGCGATCTACACCGAAGCCAACCTGACCCGCGCCGGGCAGATCGTGGGCATTACCCAGCCGGCCGTGTCCAACGCCCTGGCCCGACTGCGCGAGACCTTCAACGACCCGCTGTTTGTGCGCACCGCCCAGGGCATGGTACCCACGCCGATGGCCCAGAACATCATTGGCCCGGTGCGTAATGCGCTGTCGTTGCTGCGGGTGTCGGTGCAGGAAAGCCGGATTTTCAACCCGCAGCAGGCCGCCAAGACTTACCGCATCAGCATGACCGACCTCACCGAGGCGGTGATTCTGCCGCTGCTGTTCCAGCGCCTGCGGCGCCTTGCGCCCACCGTCGTCATCGAGAGTTTCTTGTCCAAACGCCGCGAGACCACCAAGGAACTGGCCGCCGGGCGCCTGGACTTTGCCGTGGACGCGCCGCTCAACACCGACCCGCAAGTGCGCCACGTGAAGCTGATGGAAGATCGCTACGTGTGCGCCATGCGCAAGGGCCATCCGATGGCGGGCAAGGACAAGCTGAGCCTCGATGATTACCTGGGGCTGACCCATATCCACATCTCCAGCCGACGCAACGGCCTGGGCCATGTCAACCTGGCCTTGGGCAAGATGGGCCTGCAACGCAAGATCGCGCTGCGCTCCCAGCATTACCTGATGGCCTCCCAAGTGCTGCAACAGACCGACATGGTGATGACCGTGCCCGAGCGCTTCGCCAGGCGCCATGAGTTGCACTGGGTCAACCTGCCAGTCAATGACGTACCGCCGGTGGAAACCCACCTGTATTGGCACGAAAGCACCGATCAGGATCCCGCCAACCGCTGGATGCGTGAGCAGATGATCGAGTTGTGCCAACAGGTGACGGCTCATGAGAAGAAGTTGGATGGCAAGCAAGCTTGAAGGTGGGTGGCGATTTGCTTGACGCTTACGTCAACCTGACAGTAGCTTAGCGCCAAGACTTTATTGAGCGCCGCCATGAGCACCACCTACAGCATCTCCGACCTCGCCCGCGAGCTGGACATCACCACCCGCGCCATTCGGTTCTACGAAGAACAAGGCCTGCTGGCCCCGGAACGCCGGGGCCAGGAGCGCATTTACTCGGCGCGGGACAAGGTCAGCCTCAAGCTGATCCTGCGTGGCAAACGCATCGGTTTTTCCCTGGCCGAATGCCGCGAACTGATCGAACTCTACGACCCCACCAGCGGCAATCACATCCAGCTCAACAGCATGCTGTCCAAAATCGCCGAGCGCCGTGAGCAGCTTGAGCAACAGTTGCTGGATATCGAACAGATGAAACTCGAACTGGACACCGCCGAAGAGCGCTGCACACAGGCCCTGGCAGACACCATGAGCCAGGTTGGCCATTGATCAGGAGTTAACTGTCATGTCTCTCCCTTCACACGTGCGCCTGGTCGAAGTCGGCCCGCGCGACGGTTTGCAGAACGAAGCCCAGCCCATCAGCGTGGCCGACAAGGTGCAGTTGGTCGACGCGCTCGGCGCCGCTGGCTTGAGTTATATCGAGGTCGGCAGTTTTGTTTCGCCCAAGTGGGTGCCGCAGATGGCCGGCTCTGCCGAGGTCTTCGCCCAGATCCAGCGCAAACCCGGTGTGACGTACGGCGCGCTGACCCCCAACCTGCGCGGCTTTGAAGACGCGCTGGCGGCTGGCGTGAAGGAAGTCGCGGTGTTTGCGGCGGCGTCCGAGGCGTTTTCCCAGCGCAACATCAACTGCTCCATCAGTGAAAGCCTGGAGCGGTTTGCCCCAATCATGACGGCGGCCAAGCTGCATGGCGTGAGTGTGCGTGGTTATGTGTCCTGCGTGCTGGGCTGCCCGTACGAAGGCACGGTCGCCCCGGAACAGGTGGCGGCGGTGGCGCGGGAGTTGTACGAGATGGGCTGCTATGAAGTGTCCTTGGGCGACACCATCGGCACCGGCACTGCAGGCGCCACGCGACGGTTGTTCGAGGTGGTGGGTGCCAAGGTGCCAAGGGACAGGTTGGCGGGCCACTTCCACGACACCTACGGCCAGGCAGTTGCGAACCTCTACGCCAGCCTGCTGGAAGGGATCAGCGTGTTCGACAGCTCTATCGCGGGCCTCGGCGGGTGCCCTTACGCCAAGGGCGCCAGCGGTAACGTCGCCACCGAGGATGTGGTGTACCTGCTCGACGGGCTGGGGATCACCACCGGTATCGACCTGGAGGCCTTGATTCGTGCGGGGCTGCAAATCAGCAAAGTAGTAGGTCGCCCAACCGGTTCACGGGTGGCCAAGGCGCGGTTAGCCGGTTGAGTAGCGTAGCCGTGACAATGTGTTACCGCACGCCTACACATCGAGTAACACGGGAACATATTTTGTAGTGTTCACCGCCAGACATTTCCCATGAAAAAATCAAAGCATTGATTTTAAAGGGATTTTTAAAGTTGGCACGGCTCCTGCTATCTCTATGGCATAACAAGAATAAAAAGCGCCAAACCTAATAAAAATAAGACGAAACGACTCTGACATAACAAAAACAACACGGCAGAGACGCAGCTAACAGATTTTTTTGGAGAAGATGTGCTTTGCAGGGTACGGCGTGCCGAAACCCGCAACCGGTTAGAGAAAAATAAAACTACCTCAGGTAGCTACCCACTGGTTGGATCGCGTGCGAAGAAGCAGATCAGCGCTCAAAAAAATACGTTTGCTCTTGACCCTGAATGGGGGTCGCAAAAAAACAGCGGTAAAGGGTAACGGTTGCCAAAAACAACAATAGACCGCCCCTCAATAATAAAAAAAGAGCACGTAACGACAAATTAAAGGGAACCTTCGGGTTCCCTTTGTGCTTTCTGCAGTTTCTTATCTGGCTGACTCACCCCTGTTGTTTTTTTTAGGTTGACGTATACGTAAACGACGATTGACAGCACCTCAACGCGAGCTTACGTTAACGTAAAGGTGAGCGCCCTTCCCTGGCGCGCCATCTACACAACAACAAAGCTCACATTAAGGTGCCTGTCCATGAGTTACCCGTCCCTGAACTTCGCCCTCGGTGAAACCATCGACATGCTGCGCGACCAGGTGCAGTCCTTCGTGGCCAAGGAGATCGCGCCCCGCGCGGCTCAGATCGACAGTGACAACCTGTTCCCCGCCGACCTGTGGCGCAAGTTCGGTGACATGGGCCTGCTGGGCATCACCGTCGCGGAAGAATACGGCGGTGCTGGCCTGGGTTACCTGGCCCACGTGGTGACCATGGAAGAGATCAGCCGTGGCTCGGCATCGGTGGCGTTGTCCTACGGCGCCCACTCCAACCTGTGTGTGAACCAGATCAACCGCAACGGCAATCACGCACAGAAACTCAAGTACCTGCCGCAACTGATCAGCGGCGAACATGTCGGCGCCCTGGCCATGAGCGAACCGAACGCCGGCTCCGATGTAGTCTCGATGAAACTGCGTGCCGACAAACACGGTGACCACTACGTGCTCAACGGCAGCAAGACCTGGATCACCAACGGTCCCGACGCCAGCACCTACGTGATCTATGCCAAGACCGACCTGGAAAAAGGTCCCCACGGCATCACCGCGTTTATCGTCGAGCGGGACTGGAAAGGCTTCAGCCGCAGCAGCAAGTTCGACAAGCTGGGCATGCGCGGCTCTAACACCTGCGAGCTGTTTTTCGATGACGTCGAAGTGCCCGAAGAAAATATCCTCGGCGTGCTCAACGGCGGCGTAAAAGTACTGATGAGCGGCCTCGACTACGAGCGTGTGGTGCTGTCCGGCGGCCCTACCGGGATCATGCAGGCCTGCATGGACCTGATCGTGCCCTACATCCACGACCGCAAACAGTTCGGCCAGAGCATCGGCGAATTCCAGCTGATCCAGGGCAAGGTCGCCGACATGTACACCCAACTCAACGCCAGCCGCGCCTACCTCTACGCGGTGGCCCAGGCCTGCGAGCGTGGCGAGACCACGCGCAAGGATGCCGCCGGGGTGATCCTCTACAGCGCCGAACGCGCCACGCAAATGGCCCTGGACGCGATCCAGATTCTCGGCGGCAATGGCTACATCAATGAATTCCCTGCCGGGCGTCTGCTGCGTGACGCCAAGCTGTACGAAATCGGCGCCGGCACCAGTGAGATTCGACGGATGCTGATCGGTCGCGAACTCTTCAACGAAACCCGCTGAAGGAGCGCGCCCATGGCCACCCTGCATACCCTACTCAACCCCCGCTCGGCGGAATTTGCCGCCAACAGCGCGGCGATGCGCCAACAGGTCGACGCCCTGCACACCCTGCTCGCCCATGTGCAACAAGGTGGCGGCGCCAAGGCACAGGAGCGGCACACCTCACGCGGCAAACTGCTGCCCCGCGAGCGCATCAATCGCCTGCTCGATCCAGGTTCGCCGTTCCTTGAACTCAGCCAATTGGCCGCTCATCAGGTGTATGGCGAAGACGTGCCGGCGGCCGGGGTGATTGCCGGGATCGGCCGCGTGGAAGGTGTCGAATGCATGATCGTCGCCAACGATGCCACGGTGAAAGGCGGTTCCTATTATCCGCTGACGGTAAAAAAACACCTGCGCGCCCAGACCATCGCCGAGCAGAATCGCCTGCCGTGCATCTACCTGGTGGACTCGGGCGGCGCCAACCTGCCGCGTCAGGACGAAGTGTTTCCCGACCGCGAGCACTTCGGGCGGATCTTCTTCAACCAGGCCAACATGAGTGCCCAAGGCATCCCGCAGATCGCCGTGGTGATGGGCTCGTGCACCGCCGGTGGCGCCTACGTACCGGCCATGGCCGATGAGGCGATCATGGTGCGTCAGCAGGCCACCATCTTCCTCGCCGGCCCGCCGCTGGTGAAGGCGGCCACGGGTGAAGTGGTCAGCGCCGAAGACCTGGGCGGTGCCGATGTGCACTGCAAAATCTCCGGCGTGGCCGACCACTACGCCGACAGCGACGAACACGCCCTGGCCCTGGCCCGCCGCAGTGTGGCCAACCTCAATTGGCGCAAGCAGGGCCAGTTGGTGCAGCGCGCACCGGTAGCCCCGTTGTACAGCGCCGATGAGCTGTACGGCGTGATCCCGGCCGATGCCAAGCAGCCGTTCGATGTGCGCGAAGTGATTGCGCGGCTGGTGGACGGTTCGGTGTTCGATGAATTCAAGGCGCTGTTCGGCACCACGCTGGTCTGCGGTTTTGCGCACTTGCACGGCTACCCGATTGCCATTCTGGCGAACAACGGGATTTTGTTCGCCGAAGCCGCGCAAAAAGGCGCGCACTTTATCGAACTGGCTTGCCAGCGCGGGATTCCACTGCTGTTTTTGCAGAACATCACCGGGTTTATGGTTGGCCAGAAATACGAAGCCGGCGGTATCGCCAAGCACGGCGCCAAGCTGGTCACTGCCGTGGCCTGTGCCAAGGTGCCGAAGTTCACCGTGATCATCGGTGGCAGCTTCGGCGCCGGTAACTACGGCATGTGCGGCCGCGCTTATGACCCGCGCTTTTTGTGGATGTGGCCGAATGCGCGCATCGGCGTGATGGGCGCCGAACAGGCTGCGGGCGTGCTGGTGCAGGTCAAGCGCGAGCAGGCCGAGCGTGCGGGCAATGCGTTCAGCGCTGAGGAAGAGGCCGCGATCAAGCAGCCGATCCTCGATCAATACGAAACCCAGGGCCATCCCTACTACTCCAGCGCCCGCCTGTGGGACGACGGGGTCATCGACCCGCAGCAGACCCGCGAGGTACTGGCCCTTGCGCTGTCCGCCTCCTTGAACGCCCCTATCGAGCCGAGCCGCTTCGGCGTGTTCCGCATGTAATTGGAGCTGTACCCCATGAGCGATTTCAATACCCTCGAACTGATCACCGACAGCCGTGGTTTTGCCACGCTGTGGCTCAGTCGTGAAGCCAAGAACAATGCGTTCAACGCCGAAATGATCCGCGAACTGATCATTGCCCTCGACCACGTGCAAAGCGACCCAGCCCTGCGCTTTCTGGTGCTGCGCGGACGCGGCAAGCACTTCAGCGCCGGTGCGGATCTGGCCTGGATGCAGCAGTCGGCCGAGCTGGATTACCACACCAACCTGGACGACGCCCGCGAACTCGCCGAGCTGATGTACAACCTGGCCAAGCTGAAAATCCCGACCCTGGCGGTGGTGCAAGGCGCGGCCTACGGGGGGGCGCTGGGCTTGATCAGTTGCTGCGACATGGCGATAGGCGCCGACGATGCGCAGTTCTGCCTGTCGGAAGTGCGCATTGGCCTGGCACCGGCGGTGATCAGCCCGTTTGTAGTGCAGGCCATTGGCGAACGTGCGGCGCGGCGCTATGCCCTGACGGCCGAGCGCTTTGCTGGCCAACGTGCGCGGGAGATCGGCCTGCTGGCGGAAAGCTACCCTGCCGGTGAACTGGATACCCAGGTGGAGCAGTGGATCGCCAACCTGTTGCAAAACAGCCCGGCGGCGATGCGCGCCAGCAAAGACCTGCTGCGTGAAGTGGGCAACGGCGCCCTCACCCCGGCGCTGCGCCGCTACTGCGAAAATGCCATCGCACGGATTCGCGTCAGCGCCGAGGGCCAGGAAGGGTTGAGGGCGTTCCTGCAAAAAAGATCACCGAACTGGCAATCCCAGGAGCCGCGCCCATGAGCACTCTGACGACGCTGCTGGTGGCCAACCGGGGCGAAATCGCCTGCCGGGTGATGCGCACCGCCAAAGCCATGGGCCTGACCACGGTGGCCGTGCACAGCGCCATCGACCGCGATGCACGGCACAGTCGCGAGGCGGATATCCGCGTCGACCTGGGCGGCAGCAAGGCCACGGAAAGTTACCTGCAAACCGACAAGATCATCGCCGCCGCCCTCGCCAGCGGCGCCCAGGCGATTCATCCGGGTTATGGCTTTTTGTCGGAAAACGCCGGTTTCGCCCGAGCGATCGAAGCCGCCGGCCTGATCTTCCTCGGCCCGCCCGCCTCGGCCATCGACGCCATGGGTAGCAAATCCGCCGCCAAGGCACTGATGGAAACCGCGGGTGTGCCATTGGTGCCGGGTTATCACGGCGAAGCCCAGGACCTGGAGACCTTCCGCGCCGCCTGTGAACGTATTGGCTACCCGGTTCTGCTCAAAGCCACGGCGGGCGGTGGTGGCAAGGGCATGAAGGTGGTTGAGCACGTTGACCAACTCGCCGAAGCCCTGGCGTCGGCCCAGCGTGAAGCGCTGTCGTCGTTTGGCAACGGCCAGATGCTGGTGGAGAAATACCTGCTCAAGCCGCGCCATGTGGAGATCCAGGTATTTGCCGATCAGCAAGGGCATTGCCTGTACCTCAATGAGCGAGATTGCTCGATCCAGCGTCGGCACCAAAAAGTCGTCGAGGAAGCGCCAGCGCCGGGGCTGAGCGCTGAACAGCGCAGGGCCATGGGCGAAGCTGCCGTGCGTGCGGCACAGGCCATTGGCTACGCGGGCGCCGGTACCGTGGAGTTTTTGCTGGATGCGCGCGGCGAGTTCTTCTTTATGGAGATGAACACGCGGCTGCAGGTGGAACACCCGGTAACCGAGGCCATTACCGGCCTGGACCTGGTGGCCTGGCAGATTCGTGTGGCTCAGGGCGAGGCGCTGCCGATCACTCAGGAACAGGTGCCGCTGATCGGCCATGCAATTGAAGTGCGCTTGTATGCCGAAGACCCGGCCAATGATTTTCTGCCTGCCACCGGGCACCTGGCGCTCTACCGCGAATCTGCGTCAGGCCCGGGACGCCGGGTGGACAGCGGCGTCGAGCAAGGGGACCGTGTGTCGCCATTCTATGACCCGATGCTCGGCAAGCTGATTGCCTGGGGCGAGGACCGTGAGCAGGCACGTCTGCGCTTGCTGAGCATGCTTGATGAATTTGCCGTGGGTGGGCTGAAGACTAACCTGGCTTTCCTGCGGCGCATCATTGGCCATCCGGCATTTGCCGCAGCCGAGCTGGATACCGGGTTTATTCCGCGTTATCAGGATCAATTGCTGCCGGTGCCTGGTGAGTTGAGCGACGAATTCTGGCAGGCGGCGGGTGCGGCCTTCATTCAGAGCTTGCCGACGGGTGAAGGGCCTTGGGCTGACAGCCGTGGATTTCGTGCAGGCCTGTCCGCCGAAATTTCGCTGCATTTGCGCTGCAACGAGCAGGATCGCCGGGTGATATTGGGTGAAGAGGCTCCGCAACTGCGTGGAGAACACCTGCTGATCGAACATCAAGGCGTGCGTCGCTCGCACCTGGCAGTACGCCGCGAGGGCAGCGTGTTCTTGCGTTGGGATGGCGAGATGCATGGCGTGAGCCTGTTCGACCCGATTGCCGCTGTCGAGGCGAACCCGTCTCACCAGGGCGGCCTCACGGCGCCGATGAACGGCAGCATCGTGCGGGTGCTGGTAGACGTTGGCCAGGCGGTTGAGGCCGGCACACAACTGGTGGTGCTCGAAGCGATGAAAATGGAACACAGCATCCGCGCCCCCCAGGCGGGAGTGGTCAAGGCGCTGTTCTGCCTGGAAGGCGAAATGGTTGCCGAAGGTTGCGTGCTGGTGGAGCTCGACGCCGCCGATTAGAACTTCGCCGTGGCCTGTACGACCACACCCAGGATGTGGCAATCGTCGGTGAACAGCCGTTTCGGATAGGTCGGGTTGAGCGGCACCAGATAGCGTTCGCCGCTTTCTTCCATCAACTGGCGAAAAGTTGCCTGTGGGCTGTCGGCCCATTGGGCAACCACCAGTTTGCCGGGTTCGGCAGCGATGGCTGGGTCCACCAGGATCAGCATGCCGGCGGCGATGCTCAGGCCACTGAGCGCTGTCATGGCGTCCCCCGTCACAGGGAGCCAGAAGGCGTTGCCGTGGGCGTGGTAGTCGGTCAATTCGAAGCGCACGGCGCCATAAGCGGGGCGCTCTTCGCGAACTTCGCACAGGCCCCTCCACTCGCCGACCGGGTAACGAAAATACGGGTTGTACTGTTTAGCCGGGATCAGTGCGTCGTCGGTTTTTTCACGCACCTCCTGCACCACTTCCAAGTCGCCCAGCCCCAGTTCTTCCAGGACCCGGTTCATATCCGCCAGGCTCGGCACCCGGCGCTTGCTGAGCCAATGGCCCACACCGCCCTGGGACATGCCCAAGCGTTCAGCCAGCTCACTCTGTGTGACCTTGCGGTCTTTCATGTTGGCCTTGACCAACGCGATCCAATTATCCATGGCGCCAGACAATACGGCAGGTATTTTCCAGGGCAATAAACAGTTTGTAGTAATCCATAAAACGACATGAATACGATAAGTACTATCATCAGGCATAAGGTTTTCGCCCCCCACACAGAGTATCGCCCCTTATGACGACGAGCCCGTATCTACTGCCCGAAACACCTGAAAATGATGACGTGTACAACCTGCGCAGCAGCGGTGCAGCCCAGCGTGCGCTGGACTTTTACTTGAAAGAAAATATGTCGGCACCAGCCCCGCAAGAGCGTTTTTTCGACATCAAGCCAGGCATCAGCCACGAAGAAGCCCTGGTGCACGCCTCAGACCTGTTGCGCAGCGCTGCTGCCACCGCCTATGAAGCGGCGAGCAACCACCAGGGCAATCAGCGCGAACTGGCGTTTTCAGTGGTGTATTTGATTGATATGGCGAAGGCGATGGTGGAGCGATCGTTGCAAAGGCCAGAAGCCCGGGCGAACGGATAACAGGCGCGTAAGAAAAATATTTCTATCCCATGGATAAAAACATTTGACTTGCAAATGATAATGATTATTATTGGACCCAGCTGATCGCGAGATCAGTCGATAGACCAAGGGACCTTAGGTCGGACTCTTGGAATATCTCCTCATCAGGCTAATCACGGTTTTTGACCCGGCTCTTTGGCCGGGTCTTTTTTTTGCCAGTTTCCCTGGCATGGCTTCAGGCTAATGAAGACTGTGTGTTGCTTGATGGCGCGCATGGTAGCAAAAGACCATCGCCGAAAGAAAGTCAGTCGGGCGCTCTGGTTCACATCTCTGCGAAATAGCGCTTGAGAATCAATCTCATAGATTCTAACCTGCGGCTGCGTCATGGACGACGCCCCCCTCCTCCCTGCAACAATTTTGCATCCAGGGTTTACCAGACTCCTGTGTAATATAGCTGCCACAACACTCATATTCAGGCAGCCAGACTATGACCGTGGCCTTGACCTCCATCAAGATCAGCACCGACTTCGACAGTGGCAATATCCAGGTGCTCGACGCCAGCGATGCCTATCAGTTACTGCTGGCAATCAAACCCGACACGCAGAGCCATCATTTCCAATGGTTCCACTTCAAGGCCGAAGGCATGCACGTGGGGCATACCCACACTTTTCGCCTGAGCAACGCGGGCCGCTCTTCGTATAAGCATGCATGGAGCGGTTACAACGCTGTAGCGTCCTATGACCACACCAACTGGTTCCGAGTCCCCACGCGCTTTGACGGCGAGATCCTGCACATCAGCCTCGAAACCCGCGAGAAACACGCCTGGATTGCCTACTTCGAACCCTACAGCCGCGCACGCCATGATTGGCTGATCGATCAGGCGCTGAAATACGCAGGCACTCAACTGCTGGCCACCGGTAAAAGCGTCGAAGGCCGCGATATTCAGCTGCTGCGGCGCGGCAAAGGTGGCAAAGACCGTAGCAACGTCTGGATCATCGCCCAGCAGCACCCCGGCGAACACATGGCCGAATGGTTCATGGAAGGCATCATCGAGCGCCTGCAACAGGACGGCGATGCCGAGATGAAAAAACTCCTGGCCGCTGCCGACCTGTACCTGGTGCCGAACATGAACCCCGACGGCGCCTTCCACGGGCACTTGCGCACCAACGCCATGGGCCAGGACCTCAACCGTGCCTGGCAAAGCGCCAGCCAAGACAGAAGCCCGGAAGTGCTGTTTGTGCAGCAACAGATGGAACACTACGGTGTCGACCTGTTCCTCGATATCCACGGCGACGAAGAAATCCCCTACGTGTTCACCGCCGCCTGCGAAGGCAACCCCGGCTATACGCCGCGCATCGAAGCGCTGGAAAATCGCTTCCGCGAGCACTTGAGTGCACTGACCCGCGACTTCCAGACCGTCCACGGCTACACCCGAGACTTGCCGGGCGAAGCCAATATGACCCTGGCCTGTAATGCCGTCGGCGAGAAGTACGACTGCCTGTCCCTGACCCTGGAAATGCCCTTCAAGGACAACGACGACAGCCCCAACCCGAAAACCGGTTGGTCGGGTGAGCGCTCCAGGCAACTGGGCAAGGATGTGCTGAGTACGGTGGCCGATATGGTCACGGCCCTGCGCTGACCATCCTGCCCCGCCGGTATCAGTCCTTGGTGCCGGTCATGCTCTGCAACACGCCGTCCCGTCGAATCAGCCCGTGGAACAACGCCGCCGCCAGGTGCACCAGCACCGTCAAAAACAGCAGGTAGGCCAGGAACCCATGAGCCTTGCGCAGCAGCGCAAACAGCGGCGCATTGGCCCCGACCAGCGCCGGCAGTTGCACCGAACTGCTGAGCATCACCGGGTCGCCCGCCGCCGAGATCATCGCCCAGCCGAGCAGCGGCAACACCAGCATCAATGCGTACAACACCAGATGCGATGCCTTGGCCGCCAGCACTTGCCACAGCGGCAAGTCAGACGGCAATGGCGGCTGACGGGTGGAAAAGCGCACCGCCAGACGCACGATCACCAACGCCAGGATCGCAATCCCCAGCGGCTTGTGCAGGTGGATCAACCACTCATGCCGCTCTGACACCGACGCCGCCAGGCCTGCGCCGATAAACAACATGGCGATGACCAGCAGCGCCATCAACCAGTGCAGCAGGCGTGCCAAGGGCGCAAAAAACCGAGGCTGGGCATTCATGGTTTCGACTCCTGAGGGGCACTGTGCAACGGGCTGACTTCACCGGCACGGCGCAGGTATGAACTGGCATACGCCGCCGAACGGGCGGCCAGCAGTGGGTCATTGGAGGCTTCGATGCCACTGGGCAGAATCAACGGGTCGAAGTTGATGTCGCGGCAGTCACCGTCGGCCTGTGGTTGGCTGCTTTGCAGCACCAGGGTGCCGGCGTTCAACACCTTGTGCTCGCCGGTCCAGGTCTTGCTCGCGTCGTCGAGCGGGTCGCCGGGGTTGGCCAGGGTCATGTTCAACTGCCAACGCAACGGCCCTGACGCCAGGCGCTGCACCAGGTCTTTCTCAAGAAAGTCAGCAGCGGCCGGCGCTGCATCCCCCGCTGCGTCCTGGCTCTGCGGCACCACGCCCCAGCGCACGGCCTGGCGCGTGCCATCGGCGCTCACCAGGTAAAACGCGTTGATGCCGTTGTAGGTTTCGGTGGCATAGCTGGCCGATGGTTTCGCGGTCTTGACCCACGCCAAAAACGCCGCCGTTTCGGGATGAGAGGCAAAAAATGCCGGCATGTTCGCCGGGTTCGGCTTGCCGGTGGCCGGGTCAGGCGCGCCGGCCTTGAGCATCTGGTAGAACGCCTCGGGCGTGCCCACCGGGAACACCGGCATGCTGTTCATGCCGGTGCGCCATTGCTGGCCATTGGCCTGGCTGAATTGCACAGCGAAGCTGCGGATCGGCACACTGCTGTCCGGCGCATAAGGATTGCCACTCGGCAAGGCAAACCGCCCGACCAGCGGCGTCTTGGCCTCGCTGAACACTTGGGCACTGGAGTACGCACGCGCCTCGGGAGTGCTCTCGAAATAACCGGCCACGCATACGCCCTTGGCATGGTTACGGCGAAAACCAGGGTGTACGCCGTTATTGGTCTCCAAGGCATTGACCAAGGTTTTCGGCCGCAGCCGCTGTGGGTCGAGCGTGCCGTTGACGTAGGCAAAGGCCCCGGCAACGACCGCGACCACGGCACCAATGCCGGCGAGGCGCGCAATCAGGCTCGCCGTACTCAGCGCGGGACGAGGCGGTGATGAGTGATCTACCATGAACAGACTCCAGGGCCAGAGGCCTTAGGGGGTTGAAACATAAGGTCGGAGCATTGAGACGAATGCCAACCGGCTCTATTCCCAGGCCGTGGATTTATTTTTCGCCGCCTGGAATAACCCTTACCGCCGGACGTCTCTCTAGTCCCAGCGTAGTGACCAGCCAGATACCCATGCATGAACTCGACGAACCGTTACGTGAACTCATCCCCAGGCTGCGGCGCTTTGCCGTGTCCCTGACCCGTAACGCCAGCAGCGCCGACGACCTGGTGCAGGCCACCCTGGAGCGGGCAATCAACCGTTGGGCCGACAAGCGCATCGAGGGCGACCTGCGCGCGTGGCTGTTCTCGATCCTCTACCGGCAGTTCCTCGACGCCCACCGCCGCACCCGCCGCTATGCACGCATGCTGGAATTTTTTACCGGCCGCGACGATGCACAGCCATCGGTGGAGCGCACGGTGATCGCCCAGTCGACCCTGCAAGCCTTCGATCAGCTCAACACCGAACAGCGCGCCCTGCTGTTATGGGTGTCGGTAGAAGGCTTGAGCTACAAGGAAGTCGCCGACATCCTCGACGTGCCCATAGGCACCGTAATGTCGCGCTTGTCCCGGGCACGCCAAGCCTTGCGCCAACTCAGCGACGGCGAAATTGCCAGCCCTTCCCTGCGGATACTCAAATGATCAGCCTGCCCCCCAGCGAACGCGAACTGCATGCCTACGTCGATCACCAACTCCTGGAGAGCGATCGCCGTGTACTCGACACCTATCTGGCCGCTCACCCCGAGGTCGCGGCCCAGGTACAGGCCTGGCAGCACGACGCGCAATTGCTGCGCGCGTCACTCAGCGGCGCCTTGCAACAGCCGGCCAACCCGGCGCTGGACCCGGCGCTGATCCGCCAGCGCATCAAGCAGCAATCGCGCCGTCACTTCGCCACGGCGGCGGTGTTGCTGATTGCCGTGAGCCTCGGCGGCCTCGGCGGCTGGCACGCCCGCGAAGCCACGCAAACGTCGATGTTGCCGATGGCCGACGCGATGCAAGCGTTCCGTCTGTTTGCCCAGGAAGGCATCATGCCCGCCGACTACAACGGCCAGGACAGTGGCACCATGCAGGCCTGGCTCGACCGCTACTTCAACCAGGCCCATCGCCTGCCGGACTTGAGCCAGTCAGGTTTCAAGCCGGTCAGCGGCCGGTTGCTCACCACCGAGCAAGGCGCCGCCGCCATGGTGCTGTACGAAGACCCGCACGGTCGGCGCATCAGTTTCTACATTCGCCCACCGGGCCCGAACAACGGTTTCCTGCCCCGTGGCCAGCGCTCGGCGGATGGGTTGCAGGCGCAATACTGGTCTGGCGGCGGCTACAACTATGCGGTGGTCAGCCCCACGGATCAGCCGCCGCCGTCCATGCAGCCGTTCTAGAACCCCACGTCCAGCACCACGTTGTCGAGGTAGGTACCGGCGGGTGGCGTGGTCTGGTCGGTGTAGATTTTTGCGTTGTAGTTGAATACCTGGCTGCCGGTGCCCAAGCCATTACCGGGGTTGACCTCGGCCGTGGAGCTGGCCCGCCGCGCCGCGCCGACACTGCCCCAACGCGTGGTGCCCGCGCTTTTGAAAATGTCGTAGGCCAGGTAGTTGCTGCCCGAGATCATGCGGCGCCGCCCGCCCACACTCAGCGGGTTCTGGCCATCGCTCAGGCCCACGGTGTAGGCGCTGCCTTTGGTGCAGGCGATATTGATAGTCTGCCCCGTTACGGCCGTGAACCCACTGACCACCGGGGCGCTGCCAAAGCTGATATTGGGCGCGGTGATCTGGCAGTCGTTGGTGACGGTCATGCTGACTGTCAGGGTCGCGACGGCATTGCCGATATCACGCCCCAGGCAGATCCCGCCAACGCCGATGCCCGAGCAATAGTTCCAGTTCCAGGCAATGTTCAACGTCTCGGTATACAGGCCCGCCGCCACGTTGCTGCCGGTGATGCTGCTCAGGTACAGCGGCACGGTTTTCGCCCCGGGCCCCGCGATCAACCCCAACACCTGGGCAATCCCCCCGGCGCCACCAAAATCGAACTGCGTGCCCCGGGTAATCGGATAGCTGCTGCTGTTGTTGCCGTAGATTGTGTAGCCGATCACGTCACCGGTCGGCCCGACCATGCCGCTCTGGGTCGAGGTGATGGTGGCGTAGAAGTGGTCCGACGGCACCAGCAGCGAAATCAGCGCCGATGTGCAGCGCAACCCGGCGTTGGTGGTCGAACTGGTTTGCGCGGCCGTGCGCACCGTCATCGAACTGATCGAGCCGAAACTGGCCGGCGCGCTGGTGACCACCGAGCACGCCGCCATCGCCGGGCCTGACAGCAGCAGCCCGAGCAGCAGGCATGCCTTGCCCCTCACTGGCACACCAACGGCCCGATCAGCGGCACGCCTTGTTGTTGCTCATCCACATCGAAAGTCGCCTGGCAGGTACGTCCTGGCCCCAGCGTCACCTGCAAGGTGTTATGGGCCGACAGGTTTTCCAGGTACACCAAACCATCCCAGCCCACCACCGCCTGCTGGCCGCTTTGCTCATGCACCACCAGGCTGCCCAGGGGCAATTCCTGGTGCTGGCTGTCCACCAGCGTGACGCTCGCCGCCAGCACGCGGCGCAGCGGGAACTCCAGCAGATAACCCGCGCCACGGCGCACCGAGACCCGTTGTTCCACGTTGGGGCTCTGCACATTGAGCGGCAGGTTCAGTGGGTCGATTTCATACTTGCCCCGGTAATACGCACTGCTCCAGGGCACCAGCAAATGCCCGTTGCGGTCGGTCTCGCCCACCAGTTGGTTCTCGTAACGCACCGGAATCCCGGCAAAGCCCTGCGTACTCACCACCACAAACGCATCATTGATGCGGTTGGCGGCAAAGGTGTCGCCGCCCATCCACACCAACGAACCGCTGGCATCCGCCCACCGTGTCTCGGCATCGCTGCTGCCATACACGCCGGCCTGCAGTTGCACCGACTGCAAGCGCCAGGTCAAGTCAGCCTGTCGATAGCTGGGTGCGTCGCCCTGGGCATAGCCCAGGTTATAGCCGAACCCACCTTGGCTGGGCACGGCGCTGCTGTAGTTGACCCGCTGGCGGCCAGTGCCGTCCTTACCACGCTCGGTGCTCAGCGCAAGGCTGCCGTTGAGGTCGAACGGGATGACCAGTTGCGCCTGCATGGCCCAGTTGCTGTCGCCGATCTCGCGGTTGGCCGACAGGTAGAAGCTGGTGTTGCGCCACAACGGTTTGCTCCAGCTCAGGTTGAGCAGCCGCGTGCGCGAGTCGTCTGCGGCCTGCACGTCGAAATAGCCCAGGCCCAGGCTGCCGAAACGCTCAAGATTAAGGCTCAATGTCACCTGTTCACTGCGCTTGCTCAAACTCGCGTAGGGCGTGTCGACCAGCGTCAGGTCGGCGTAGTCGGCGCGCCGTTCGACCCGTTGATAGGACAGGCTGTAATGGCTGCTGTTGTACTGATAACCCAGGCTCAGTTGCTGGCCGTTGCGGCCTTCGAACTGGCTCTGGCTGAGGGCCGTGTTGAGCACGCCGAAGTGGCCCAGTCGCACGTTGCCACCCAGCCCGCCGAGGGTCAGATCACTGGACGCTTCGGCGTGGCTTTCCAGGGTCAGGTTGTCGGAATAGCCGTAACGCAACGTCGCGCTGGTCACTCCTGGCCCATAGGAGAAATCCCGCACGGTGTAGTCGCGGCGCAACGTCCCGGCCGCCACCGAAAAATCCGTCAAGCCTTGTTGCAGCAACGTGCTGGTGACGTAGAACGGCACCGTGGTCGACACCTGACGACCCAAGGCATCGGTGGTCACCACCACCGCTTCACCCGCACCGTTGATAAACGGGACGTTGGTCAGGGTGTAAGGGCCAGGTTGCAGCAGCGCGCTTTCGGATTTGTAGCCGTTGATGAACAAATCCACCGACGACGGCACCGCCGCCTCACCGGCAAATTGCGGCAAGGGATAAGTGACCAGGTCGGGGCGCACCGCAAAGTCGCGCGAAAACTGCACCCCGCCCAAACGCACCGAGCTGCTCCAGGGCAGCGAACCGCTGATTACATCGCCCGCTTCATAGGTGAGCATCCGTTCATCATCAGAGAAGCGCCAGGTGGTGTCGTAACGCCGGTAACCATTGTTGAGGGTACTGTCGTTGATACCGTCGGCCAGGGTCTGGCGGACCTGCCCGGTGTTGGACAACGTGCCCCGGTTGTCGAACAGCCGCACTTCGTTCCAGGCCGCGAGGTAGCTGCCGCCTTCATCGGTGTCGTTGAAATACAGATCGTAGTTGAGCAAGGCGCCAAAGCTGCTCATGGCCTGGGTGCGCGGATAGGTGTTGCGGTTGCCGATGAACTGCTCCTGCAGCCACGACGGCGGCACGTCGATCAGCAGGCGCTGGCCGTTGCTGTCGTAATCGCTGTGCAGGCCGGGGATTGCGTCCAGCGCCACGCTGCCGCTGAGTTCACCGGGCAGCTTCATGCCCACGTCCTGCAGCGCGCCCGCCGGCACATATAGCTGCCCGGCGCGCTGGTCGACGGCAATGACGCGGCCGGTGTCCATCTGGTTGACCACCAACTCCAGAAACAGCTGTGCATCGGCGACAGCCTCCATACTGCTCGGCGGCGGCGGCAGGTCGCCCGCCACTGCCGCGCCCCACAGCCCGCTGACCACCACCGACAGCCATAGATGACGAGCCCGACCACGACTCACCATGGCGTTGTGTCCTTCAATGGACATCTCCATCCGCTTAACACCCGGAGCTTCCCAGCCCCGCTACACCACCCTCAACGCTTCGGCGCAAGGGTCTCCAACTGCGCTGCACCGTTGACGCGAACCTGCAACGGCTGATCAGCCGACACCGCATCCGGAACCGGCCAGCGCATGGTCGCGCCGGGCAGCACATACCCCAATAAACCCTCCACCAGCGGCCGGGGCTGCCCGCTCTGTTTGAACGACGCATCGGTCAGCCGCGCATGCACGGCGCCCTGGTTTCGCACCTCGATGTAGTTGCGCCCCGCCACCGTGACCTTGTGCCAACTCAGGTCCGGCTTGCCCGCGCCTGCCGGATCGCGCTGACGCGTGGCGTCCTCTTTGCTCCACAGCCCCGCGCCGTAGGCGAACAACGGCACCGAGTAGCGCATCTGGAAGCGAATGGCGGCGGCCGTGTTCTTGCCTTCCGGCGGCGTGGGCACCTGCAACGGCGAGGGGATTTCATCAATGATGATGCGATAGGCCAGCTCCTGGCCCGGCGGTACTTCACGCGTGCGGGTCAGGCGCACCAGTTGCTTCTGCCCCGGCTCGATCCTGGCCACCGGCGGGCTGCCGATCACATCGCGCTGGTTCTGGTACTGCTCGTCGAAGCCGCTCTGGCTCCAGGCAAATACGCGAATCTGCAGGCTCGCGGTTTCCGTGCCGCGGTTCTCCAGCCACAGCGCGCTGGCCTGTTGATCCGCTTCCAGCACCGGGTCGATGGGCCAGATCAGCACCGAGCTGGCGGCCTGCGCCAACCCCGCCGTGCACAACGCCCCCAGGGCCATGCCCGCGGCCCACAGCCGCCGGGAAGGTGAACGCATAAAACCACTCCTTATACCGATAAGCCCTACCACGTCAGTTGCACCTGCAACGTGTCGCTGTACGTCCCCCCAGGCTGATTGCCCGGTAATACCACCCGCCCATAGATCGGCAGGCTGATGGTGTTTGCATCGCTGTACGTCACGCTGACGCTTTGACTGACCCCCAGGCTCTGGCTGAACGCCGCGTCCCGAAACAGCTGGTACGCCACCCGCGCACTGCCGCTGTTGAGCTGCAAGTTGCGCCCGCTGCTGTTATGCAGGCCGCCGTCGACGCTCATGCTCAACGCCACCCCCGGCGTGCATTGCAGGGTCACACCGCCGGTCAGCGCGGCAGTCACGGTGCTGGTGGCCAGAGCCGAGTAACTGCCGTAATTCAGTGCGCCGTAATTGGCGCTGCCGCCAACGATCAAACAGCCCGGCGTAATCGTCGCGCTCACCTGAAAGCTCTGGCTGGTCACCGCCGACAACGGCAGCGGCACCGCCAGCCCACAGGCCAGCAAGGCGCAAAGCCAGCGCATCAGAACGTCAGTTCAACAGCCACGGTGTCCGAGTACGTGCCCGCCGGCAGCCCGGCCTTGCCCACCGCCCGCCCATAGAGGTTCACGGTTTGCGCCACGCCGGTGCTGGTGGCGAGGGTGATCACGCCGTCAATCGCCAGCAGCGCCGAGTGGCCGCTGTCGGTGTAGAAGTCGTACGGCACGAAGTTGCCCGCACCGTCGGCCAGCGCACGGGTGCCCCCGTCAGACGCACCATCATTCGCACCGGCACGCACCTTCACCGCTGGCGTGGTGCCGCTGGAACACAGGATCGACAGCGCGCCCCCGGTGCCGGTGCCGCCGAGCAATTGGGCGTCGGCATTGGTGAAAAGGCTGTTGGTGGTACCGAAGTTCAGGCTACCGAAGTTGAGGCCGGTGGCCGCTCCGGAACCGTTGACCTGGCAACTGGCAATCAGTGTCAGGCTGGAGGTGATCTGGCCGGTCACCGTGGTGGCCGCATTCAGGCTGGAGGCCATCGCCAGACCCAGTGCGCAAACGCCGAGTCGAGATACACGTGCATGCATGATCGTCATCCTTTTGATTTACCAGTCCAATGTCACCGTCAAAGTGTCGGTATAGGTTCCTGCCGGGAGGGCCGTGGTATTGGCCACCACGGCGCCCCACACCGGGATGGTCATTTGCGTGCCGTTGGTGGCTACAAAACTGCGTTGCTGGCCGATGGTGTAAGGGATACGCCCCAGCGGGTCGGCCATCAGTTGATAAGGGATGGTCTGGCGGCCGTTGCTCAGGCGCCGGGTGGTGCCGACGGCATTGGTGCCGCCGTCGATGGTCACGGTGAAACTGGCGACCGTCGGGTTGCACGAGACGGTCAGCGGCGCATTACTGCCGTCCGAAACACCCGCCGCCAAGGGATTGCTCCACGTCGGCCCCTGGCTGCCGAAGTCCAGCATGGCCGTGCCGCCCGTCGGGCTGACCGGGGCGATTTCGTTACCCTTGCTCACTTCGCAACTGGCGGTGATCACCATGCGCGCCTGGATAAACCCGCTGGCCACCGCCGCGCGGGCATCTTCGGCCAGCAGCAACAAGCCACCCATGGCCACCAGGGTCCAGCCCCGGCTCACCATGTGACCGTGACCTTGAGCAGGTCGGTGTAACGACCGACCGCGGGGATGTCTTTTAGCGGTTCGATCCGGCCATACAGCGGCAGGTCGACGGAACCGGAGTCCGGCACACGGCCGCTCAGCGGCACATTCACCGGCAAGGGGATGCGCCGCGCGGCGTCGGCATAAATGCGATAAGGAATGGGTCTGCCGGATGGGATGCCCGTGCTCAGGTAACGCACTTCGCCGGTGCCGCCGTTCAGGCCGCCATCGACGCGCATCTGGTACGGGGTGTCGGGGTTGCATTCCAGGCGCGGCTGGCGCTGGCTGATCAGCGCCGCACTCAAAGGCCCGGCCGGGTCATCCAGACGCGGGCCGCTGCCGAAGTCCAATACGCCCAGTTGCTCGATGCCAGCGCTGCGGGTGATGCCCACCAACTGGCAGCCGCGCTGCACGTCGATGCGCACCATCACTTGCAGTTGCGCTGCGTAAACCGTGCTGCAGAGCATTGCGCCCATCACTGTCAATACTGCTCGTCCCTTCACTGCCCCAAATCCTTATACAGGGGTGACTGCTGTGTAGAAGGGTAGTCACTGAGGAAGAATCTGCCAGTCTGGACAGGATTTCCTGCATTCCATGCCTTTTCGAGATGGCTGGCCGCGCCCTTGTGCATTGGTCAAATCGCGGCGAGCGCCCTAAAGTAAGCGACTTCGACACACAGAGTGACTTCCATTGGCCGTGCTTGCCTTGATCCGTCGTTTGCTCGGTAAACCCACCGATGGCCACGACGACTCGCCCATCCAGACGTTCTTTGACACCAAAGCCCGGCAACAGGGCTACACCCTCAGCGCCGGCCAGGCCCAGGCAATCGCCGCCATGGCCCGCGCAACCCGGCACCTGCTCGCCGGCCAACCCACCCGCAGCCTGTACCTGCACGGTCCGGTAGGTCGCGGCAAAAGCTGGCTGCTGGACGGTTTCTTCCAGGCGCTGCCCATAACCGAGAAGCAGCGCGTGCACTTTCATGAATTCTTCGCCCGGTTGCACCGAGGCATGTTCACCCACCAGCAAGCCGACGATGCGCTGGGCGTGACCCTGGATGAACTGCTCGATGGCTGTCGCGTGCTGTGTTTCGACGAGTTCCATGTGCACGATATCGGCGATGCGATGCTCATCACGCGGCTGTTCAAGGCGCTGTTCCAAAGGGGCGTGCTGGTGCTGGTCACCTCCAACTATGCGCCAGGAGAGCTGTTGCCCAACCCGCTGTACCACGAACGGTTCAAGCCGGTGATCGACTTGATCGCCACGCGCATGGAAGTGCTGGAAGTCAGCTCGCCCCAGGATTTTCGCAGCCTGCCCCAGGCCCATGCCGTGCAGCGTTTTACCACCGGTCGGTACGTGTGGCCGGGCACATCGGCCCAGCGGATTGCGCTCGGCCTGCCTGCCACCGATGGCCCGGCGCAGCACCTTACAGTGGGCAACCGACAACTCATCTGCCGCCAGCATCACGCCCGCACCATCACCTTCACCTTCAGCGACCTCTGTGAACAACTGACCGCCGTGATGGACTACCTGCTGCTGTGCGAGGATTTCGATCACTGGATCATCGACGGCCTGCCGCACCTGGCCGAGTGCCCGATCGCCGTGCAGCAACGGTTTATCAACCTGGTGGACGTGCTCTATGACAAGGACAAGCACCTGATCCTGATCGGCGAACACACGCTGGAGCAGGCGATGAGCGGCCAGGCCATCGACCTGGCGCGCACCGCCAGCCGCCTGAACCAACTGCAACAAGCCAGCCCGCAACCCATCCACGACCCGGTATCATGAGCGCCATTCACGCCCCTTTACCGAGTGACCGCGCCGTTTATGAATACCCTCGCCCAACTCAAGGCCGGCCAGTTGGCCGGCATTACGCGCCTGGACCTGTCCTGCGGGCTCACCGAATTCCCTGAAGAAATCTTCGGGCTGGCCGACTCCCTGGAAGTTCTCAACCTCAGCGGTAACGCCCTGAGCTGCCTACCCGACGACCTCCACCGCCTGCCACACCTACGTGTGCTGTTCTGCTCGGACAACGCCTTTACCGAACTGCCGGAATGCCTGGGCCAATGCGCAAAGTTGAGCATGATCGGCTTCAAGGCCAACCAGATCAGCCACGTGCCTGCCGCCGCTCTGCCGCCGTTGCTGCGCTGGCTGATCCTCACCGACAACCGCATCAGCCAATTGCCTGACGCATTGGGCGAGCGTCCACTGCTGCAAAAACTGATGCTGGCCGGCAACCAGCTCGCGGCCCTGCCGGAAAGCCTGGCCAATTGTCACAACCTCGAATTGCTTCGCATCGCGTCCAACTGCCTGACCCGCCTGCCGCAATGGTTGTTAGCCCTGCCAAGCCTGACCTGGCTGGCCTATGCCGGTAACCCCGTGGAAATGGCCGTGGAGGTGACGGCAGACGTCGCAACACCGGCTATTGCGTGGACAGACCTGGAATTGGGCGAAGTGCTGGGCGAAGGCGCCTCGGGGGTGATCCGCAAGGCCCGGTGGAAAGCACAAGCCAAGCCGGTTGCCGTCAAACTCTACAAAGGCACCATCACCAGCGACGGCTCGCCGCTGCACGAAATGCAGGCCTGCATTGCCGCCGGCCTGCACCCCAACCTGATCAAGATCGAGGGCCGCGTGGTCGACCACCCGGACGACCAGGCCGCCCTGGTGATGGACCTGATCGAGCCCAGCTACCGCAACCTCGCCGCCCTGCCGAGCCTGGCGTCGTGCACTCGCGACATCTACGCACCAACCGCTCGTTTCAGTGCCGATGTGGCCTTGCGCATGGCACGGGGCATCGCCTCGGTGGCGGCACATTTACACCGGCACGGCATCACCCATGGCGACTTGTACGGCCACAATATTCTGTGGAATGACGCAGGGGATTGTCTGCTCGGGGATTTTGGCGCGGCGTCGTTCCATGCCACGGCCGATACCTTGGAGACACGGGCGTTGCAGCGAATTGAAGTGCGGGCGTTCGGGGTGTTGCTGGGGGAGTTGTTGGAGCGGGTTGAGGGTGGGGCAAGCGGTGAACTGTTGGAACTGCAAAGAATATGCTGTCAGCCGGATGTGTTGGCGCGACCGAACTTCGAAGAAATCGAGGCCTTGCTGACAGCCAGCCAGCACCCCTGAACATTGCGGGAGGGCGCTTGCCCCCCTCCCACAGTTGTCCAGCGATAAGTCCAATCAGCCAGCCAGGCCGACGAACATATCCTGCACGTCATCATGGTTGTCCAGGCCTTCCAGGAACGCCTCGACCTCAGCCATCTGCTCATCGCTCAACCCGCTCACCGGGTTTTTCGCGATGTAGCCCAGCTTGGCCGACAGCACGGTGAAACCCTGCTCCGGCAACGCTTTCTGTACCGCGTCCAGGTCGGTGGTTTCGGTGATGAACAGGGTGGTGCCCTCTTCTTCGCCGTCTTCAAAGTCCTGGGCACCGGCTTCAATCGCGGCCATTTCCGGATCGGCGTCCGGGGTATCCGGGGAAGCTTCGATCAGGCCGACATGGTTGAAGTCCCAGGCGACCGAGCCCGAAGCGCCCAGTTGGCCCTTGCGGAACGCCACGCGGATTTCCGCCACGGTGCGGTTGATGTTGTCGGTCACGCACTCGACGATCAACGGCACCTGGTGCGGGGCAAACCCTTCGTAGGTCACGCGGTGGTATTGCACGGTTTCACCGAGCAGACCGGCGCCCTTCTTGATCGCGCGGTCCAGGGTTTCCTTGGGCATCGAGGCCTTCTTGGCCTGCTCCACCACCAGACGCAAGTGAGCGTTGGTCGCGGTGTCGGCGCCGTTGCGGGCGGCGATGGTAATTTCTTTCACCAGCTTGCCGAAGATCTTGCCCTTGGCATTGGATGCCGCTTCTTTATGTTTGACTTTCCACTGTGCGCCCATGACTCACTCTCTGATATCCATAGCGCCGAGACGTCTACTGGCCGGCGCTTTGGGGGCAGAGTTTATAGCGCGAGAACGCATCGTTCCACCAAAAAACCCTCAGGGCGCCAACTCGAAAAACGCCTGAATCAAACGCAACGACCGGCGTCGCTCCATGCAGCCGAGCATGTGCCGATTCAGCAGCCCGTCGCCCTGGATCGGCACCGCGCGCACCCGCGGGTCCTGGCTGACCTCCATCGACGACACCACGCCCACACCCAACTCGGCGGCGACGGCCTCGGTTACCGCCTCGCGGCTGTCCAGTTCCAGCAACACCTTGGGCTGAACCTCGGCAGCCAGGCACGCATCGTCGAAGGTACGACGGGTGATGGAGTTGGGCTCACGCAGCACCATGATCACTTCGTGCAATTGCTTGAGCGCAATGCCCTCGGCCTGCGTCGCCCACGGATGCCCGGCCGGCACCAGCGCGCAAATGCGTGACTCGCTCAAAGGTTGCAAATGCAGGCCATTGCGCGGTTCCACTTCAGTCAGCACCGCCACATCCGCATGCTCGGACAGCAAGGCCGCGAGGGTTTCCTGGGCATTGCCCAGGCGCAGGTTGACCGTGATGCCGGGGTAGCGCGCACGCAGGCTGGCGATCATCGGCATGACCAGGTGCGGACCGTCCGCCGCCACTTCCAGGCGGCCGGTGAGCAGTTGCCGATTGGCCTCCAACAGCGCCTGCGCTTCGTCCACCAGGCCGAAGATCGCCCGAGTGATCGCCGCCAGGCGTGCGCCCTCCTCGGTCAATTCCACCCGCCGTGCCGTACGGCGCAACAGGGGAATCTGGTAGTACTCCTCCAGCGCCTTGATATGCCCGGTCACCGCCGGCTGGCTGATAAACAGCCGCGCCGCAGCTCGGGTAAAGCTGCCTTCGCGGGCTACCGCATCGAATGCGCGCAATTGAAACAGGTTCATGGTTATCGGCCTCACTGATAGCTCGCATAACAACAAACAATTTGATTGATAACAAGCCAAACTGCAATTTAGGCCCCGTAGCTTCACCCCCGATGCCTTGCGAGAACTTGCGATGAA
Source organism: Pseudomonas arvensis (assembly GCF_056688935.1). Lineage (NCBI taxonomy): Bacteria > Pseudomonadati > Pseudomonadota > Gammaproteobacteria > Pseudomonadales > Pseudomonadaceae > Pseudomonas > Pseudomonas arvensis. The sequence continues at coordinate 3,696,524 of NZ_CP162038.1, forward strand.
CACTGCCGCGCCGATCCTGCTGACCCCTGGCCCCCTCACCACATCCAGCCGCACCCGTCAGGCAATGCTGGTGGACTGGGGTTCATGGGATGACCGTTTCAACCAACTCACCGCCAGCGTCTGCACGCGACTGCTGGCAATCCTCAACGGCGCGGACAGCCATCACTGCGTGCCTTTGCAAGGCAGCGGAACCTTTGCCGTCGAAGCGGCCATCGGCACCCTGGTTCCACGCAACGGCAAGGTACTGGTGCTGATCAACGGCGCCTACGGCAAGCGCCTGGCGAAGATCTGCGAAGTGCTGGGCCGCGATTTCAGCACCTTTGAAACCGCTGAAAATGAACCCACCACTGCCGCCGATGTGGACCGTTTGCTCCAAGCCGACAAGGGCATCACCCACGTCGCCTTGATCCACTGCGAAACCAGCACGGGCATTCTCAATCCGTTACCGGAGATCGCCCAGGTCGTCAAAAACCACGGCAAACGCCTGATCATCGACGCCATGAGCTCCTTCGGCGCATTGCCCATTGATGCTCGCGACGTGCCGTTCGAAGCCTTGATCGCCGCCTCGGGCAAATGCCTGGAAGGCGTGCCCGGCATGGGTTTTGTCTTCGCCGAGAAGCAGGCACTGGCCGCCGCCCAAGGCAACTGCCATTCCCTGGCGATGGACCTGTTCGACCAGCACAGCTACAGGGTCAAGACCGGCCAATGGCGCTTCACCCCGCCGACCCACGTGGTCGCCGCCCTGCACGAGGCGCTGCTGCAGTATCAGGAAGAAGGCGGCCTGCCTGCTCGAAACCAACGCTACACCGACAACTGCCAGGCGCTGCTGGACGGCATGGCCAAGCTCGGTCTGCGCAGCTTCCTGCCGGCCGCCATCCAGGCGCCGATCATCGTCACCTTCCACGCCCCGCAAGACCCGCACTACCAGTTCAAGGACTTCTATGAACGGGTCAAGGCCAAGGGCTTCATCTTGTACCCCGGCAAATTGACCCAGGTGGAGACCTTCCGCGTCGGCTGCATCGGTCACGTCGACGCCGCCGACATGGGCGCCGCCGTCAGTGCAATCGCTGAGGCTTTGCAGGCCATGGGCATCACCCTTACATCCATTGGAGCGCCCGCATGAACTATCAAAACCCCAACACCCTCCAGGCCGTGATCCTCGATTGGGCCGGCACCGTGGTCGACTTCGGCTCCTTCGCGCCAACCCAGATTTTTGTCGAGGCCTTTGCCGAGTTCGACGTGCAAGTCTCTATCGAAGAGGCCCGCGGCCCGATGGGCATGGGCAAGTGGGACCACATCCGCACCCTCTGCGACCAGCCGCAAGTTGCCGAGCGTTACCGCAAGGCGTTCGGCCGTACGCCCACTGACGACGACGTCACCGCCATCTACCAACGCTTCATGCCGTTGCAGATCGAGAAGATCGCCGAACACTCGGCGCTGATTCCTGGCGCCCTCGACACCCTTGCGCAACTGCGCAAGCAAGGCATCAGGATCGGCTCCTGCTCCGGCTATCCCAAGCAGGTAATGGACAAGGTCGTCGCCCTGGCTGCCACCAATGGCTACGTCGCCGACCATGTCGTCGCCACCGACGAAGTGCCCAACGGCCGCCCTTGGCCAGCCCAGGCCCTGGCCAACGTGATTGCACTGGGGATTGACGATGTAGCAGCGTGCGTGAAGGTCGACGACACCGTGCCCGGCATCCTTGAAGGGCGTCGCGCCGGGATGTGGACCGTCGCGCTGACCTGCTCCGGCAACGCCCTGGGCCTGACCCATGAACAGTTCCAAGCCCTGGATGCCACCACCCTGGCCAGCGAACGCACGCGCATCGAAGCGATGTTCGAAGGCTCGCGCCCGCATTACCTGATCGACACCATCACCGACCTGCCGGCAGTGATCGCCGATATCAACCAGCGCCTGGCACGCGGTGAAATGCCGCAAAGCCACTGATAGAGGTCAACACAACGGCATTCGCGTAGGGCAAATCGTTCAAAACAGGCATAGAGTAAAAGGACTCCGTCGCCAAAGAACGGAGGCTTGCCCTGATGAACGAGGAACCCAGCGATGCCGTGGAAAAATTCCGATACGCGCTACAGCACTATGTCGATTGCGCTGCACTGGTTGATGGTGGTGCTGCTGGCGGTGGTCTACGCCTGCATAGAGTTACGCGGCCAGTTCCCCAAAGGCAGCGGCGCCCGCACGCTGATCGTCGAGATGCACTTTATGTTCGGTCTCACGGTGTTTGTGCTGGTGTGGCTGCGCCTGTTTGCGCGCAGCCTGGGGGTAGCGCCGAAGATCCTACCGGCACCGCCGCAATGGCAACGCCTGCTGGCCACCCTGATGCACGCCGCGCTGTACGCCCTGATGATCGGCATGCCGATTGCGGGCTGGCTGATTGTCAGCGCCGAGGGGCATTCGGTGATGTTCTATGGCATGGAATTGCCGCCGCTGATTGGCGAGAACAAGGCCCTGGCCAAAGAGATTGAAAGCTGGCACGTGCTGTTCGGCAAGATCGGCTACTGGCTGATCGGGCTGCATGCCGTGGCGGGGATCTTTCATCATTATGTGATGCGCGATAACACGGCGCTGCGGATGATGCCGGGTAAGCGCGCTAGTCTGTAAACCCTCGCCGGCCTTGCAGGCCGCCGGTGTGCACGAAGATCAGGCGAGTGCCGGGCGCGATGTGGCCGGCCTCGATCTGCTGTTTCAAGGCCAGTAATGCCTTGCCGGTGTAGAGCGGTTCCAGCGGCACGCCGCAGGCTTGTTGCGTGGCCTCGATAAAGTCGAGCAACAACGGGTCGACCTTGGCGAAGCCGCCCCGGCTGGCGTCCAGCAAGTGATAGCCGCCCGCCACCAGGGCACTCACGTTTTGCGCCACACCATGACCATCCGGCACGGCCAGTGCGCCGTACACCGGATGGGCGCCCGCCTCTGCCAGCACCAGACCCGCCAGCGTGGTGCCGGTGCCCGCTGCCAGCCACCACCCGTCGTAATCGGCCCAGCCCAGCTTGCTCAATTGCGCACGGGCCTGCTCAACCAGCACCCCGCAGCCCATTGCGCCGGCCAAACCGCCGCCGCCCTCCGGAACAGGATACAGATGGGGATATTGCTCACGCCAAGGCAACCAGAACCCCGGTTCATTGCGCGCGCGATAACCACCGTAACCGAGCCAATGCAGCTGCATACCGAACGCCTGCAAATCCTGGACGGTAGGCGTGTCTTGCGGATGGCCGCGCAGCAGGCCGACGGTGGCAAAGCCAAAACGCTTGCCCACCGCCGCCAGTGCGTGCAGATGGTTGGAGTAGGCACCGCCGAGGCTGATAACGCCGCTGGCCACGGCCCGTTGCGCCTGGGCCAGGTGTTCGGTGAGCTTGAACCACTTGTTGCCGCTGATCAGCGGGTCGATGCGGTCCAGGCGCAGCACGGCCAACTCGACGCCGTTCAGCCAATCCAGCGCCAAAGGTTCAAGGGGTGCATAGGGAAGCCAATCGAAGGGGCCCATCGGACGGGAACTGTATGAAAAACGGGGCGGTAGTCTAACACCGCCCCGCTCGGGGTTTTACAGCTCGGCGGCGAGGCGCGAGCCCTGGTTGATGGCACGCTTGGCGTCCAGCTCGGCCGCCACGTCAGCACCGCCGATCAGGTGCACGTTCTGGCCGGCAGCGACGAGGCCGTCGTGCAATTCGCGCAACGGGTCCTGGCCGGCGCAGATGACGATGTTGTCCACCGCTAACAGCTTTGGCTCACCTTCGGCGCCGATGCGGATATGCAGACCGTCATCGTCGATCTTCAGGTACTCGACACTGTTGAGCATCTGTACCTGCTTGTTCTTCAAGCCGGTGCGGTGAATCCAACCGGTGGTTTTGCCCAGGCCGTCGCCGACCTTGGAGGCCTTGCGTTGCAGCAGGAATACCTCACGCGCCGGCGCATGGCGCTCGGGTTTGATCCCGGCCACGCCGCCACGGGCTTGCAGTTGAGTGTCGATGCCCCACTCCTTCCAGAACGCTTCGCGATCCAGGCTGGTGGACACGCCCTGGTGGACGAGGAATTCGGATACGTCAAAACCAATACCGCCGGCGCCGATCACCGCGACGCGCTTACCCACTGGCTTGCGTTCGAGGATCACGTCCAGGTAGCTCAGCACCTTGGCATTGTCTACGCCGGGAATCGCCGGGGTACGCGGTGCGATGCCGGTGGCGAGGATGATCTCGTCGTAGCCGCCAGCCGCCAGTTGCGCCACATCCACACGGGTGTTGAGGCACAGCTCAACGTGGGTAGTCTGCAGCTTGCGCTTGAAGTAGCGCAGGGTTTCGAAGAACTCTTCCTTGCCCGGCACACGCTTGGCGATGTTGAACTGGCCGCCGATCTCGCTGGCCGAATCGAACAGCGTCACCTGGTGACCGCGCTCAGCCGCCACCGTGGCCGCAGCCAGACCCGCCGGGCCGGCGCCGACCACCGCAATCTTCTTGATCTGCTTGACCGGCAGGTAATTGAGCTCCGTCTCATAGCACGCGCGGGGGTTGACCAGGCAGGTGGTCAGCTTGCCGCCGAAGGTGTGGTCCAGGCAGGCCTGGTTGCAGCCGATGCAGGTGTTGATTTCATCGGCGCGGCCGGCGGCGGCTTTGTTGACGAACTCCGGGTCGGCAAGGAACGGCCGTGCCATCGAGACCATGTCCGCATCGCCTTCGGCGAGGATCTGCTCGGCGATTTCCGGGGTGTTGATGCGGTTGGTGGTGATCAACGGGATCTGCACCGCACCGCGCAACTTGGCCGTGACTTTGCTGAACGCGCCGCGTGGCACTTTGGTGGCGATGGTCGGGATACGCGCTTCATGCCAGCCGATCCCGGTATTGATAAGGGTCGCACCGGCCTGCTCGATGGCCTTGGCCAACTGCACGATTTCTTCCCAGGTGCTGCCGCCTTCCACCAGGTCGAGCATCGATAAACGGAAGATGATGATGAACTTCGGGCCGACCGCTTCGCGAACACGGCGCACGATTTCCACGGCGAGGCGCATGCGGTTTTCGTAGCTGCCACCCCAACGATCGGTGCGGTGGTTGGTGTGGGCGGCGAGGAACTGGTTAATGAAATAACCTTCGGAGCCCATGATTTCCACGCCGTCGTACTCGGCGACCTGAGCCAGCAGCGAGCAGGTGACAAAATCCTGGATCTGCTTTTCGATGCCCTCTTCGTCCAATTCCTTGGGCTTGAACGGGTTGATCGGCGCCTGGATGGCACTGGGCGCGACCTGCTTGGGGCTGTAGGCATAACGCCCGGCGTGGAGGATCTGCATGCAGATCTTGCCGCCCGCCTCGTGCACCGCGTGGGTGACGATCTTGTGCTTTTGTGCTTCTTCGTCGGTGGTCAGCTTGGCCGCACCAGCGTACACGCCGCCTTCATCATTCGGGCCAATCCCGCCGGTGACCATCAGGCCCACGCCGCCACGGGCGCGCTCGGCAAAATAAGCGGCCATACGTTCGAAACCACCGGGTTTTTCTTCCAGGCCGGTGTGCATCGAGCCCATCAGGGTACGGTTGCGCAGCGTGGTAAAACCCAGGTCCAACGGGGCCAGCAGGTGCGGGTAGGCAGCAGCGGTCATGGTACAGCTCCACAACGGATCATCACGGGACGTGGAAGGCTCGAATGGCCTGCCATCGGTTTATGTCCCACAGACTAAGAGGCCATCCCCTACCGCTCAATGACCGAAACTCACAACTTATTGATCCAAATGCACACCGCCCCTTGGCAAGCCTCTGCAGGGGCCCTACCCTAGTCAGCGAACCCTGCACCCGGTCTGTTGTCTGTTCCCCCATGCGTAAACTTCTAGCTTTTACCGTCACCCTGGCCCTGGTTGCCGCCATCGCCGCCTATCTGGTCTGGACCCAGGAGCGCCCCGTGGCGCATTACCTGTCGGACCTGCGCAGCACCGTCGCCGTCAACGAAGGCCAGCCTGCCGATCGCGGCAACCTGCTGGGCATCCAGCCGGAGCTGTTCCCCGCCGACTACCAGAGCCTGGAACGCCTGCACCTGAAGCTCGCGGCCTACCTGCAAAACGCCCGTGACCAAGGCCTGATCAACGACAAGACCATCGTGGTGTTACCTGAACACATCGGCACCTGGCTGATGCTCACTGGCGAGAAAAACGAGGTGTACCAGGCGCTGCATGTGAAGGACGCGATGCATTGGCTGTCGATCAGCAATCCGCTGCAGTTCCTGCGAGCCTGGATCAGCGCCACCGGCGATGACCGCACCAACGACGCCTACCTGCGCATGAAAGCCCCGGCCATGGCGCGTGACTACCAGGTGCTGTTCGGCGGCCTGGCCAAGGAGTTCGGGGTCACGGTGGTGGCCGGCTCCATCGCCCTGCCCAACCCGAGTGTGAGCCAGGGGCAACTCCAGGTCGGCCATGGTGCGCTGTACAACGCCAGCGTGGTGTTTGCAGCGGATGGCTTGCCCGTCGGCGATCTGCAACGCCAGCTCTACCCGATCTACGACGAGCGCGGCTTTATCGAGCCCGGTGATGAAAATGTCATCAGCGTGGTCGACACCCCGGCCGGGCGCCTCGGCGTGCTGGTGGGCAGTGACAGCTGGTACCCGGACAACTACCGCAAGCTTAACGAACAAGGCGCGCAGCTGATCGCGGTGCCAGCCTTTGTGCTCGGCCGCGACACCTGGGAACGTCCATGGCGTGGTTTTAAAAGTGTCTCCACACCCCAGGAAATCAGTCTCAAGCCCGAGGAACTCAGCGAAGGCGAAGCGTGGCGCCGCCTGACCTTGATCAGCCAGCAACCGATCAGCCAGGCCAGCGCCGGCATAAGCGTGTTCCTGCGCGGGCAGTTCTGGGACCTGGGCACTGCCGGGCAAAGCTTCCTCAGCCACAACGGGCAGATCAGCGCCGACGGCGACGCCCGTGGCGCGCGCTTGCTGAATATCTGGCTGTAACGCGGTGAAGCCGGTGCGCCTGGGGGATCTGTCGGTAGGCTTCGTACATACCCTGGCCGATGCGATCCACAGCCACGGCCTGGATCCGCAGCCGCTATTGCTGCAATACGGCCTCGACCCGGCGCGCCTCGCCGAAGCCGGCGCGCGCTTGTCGATCCCACGTTATATGCGCCTGGGCCATGCGGCCATCCAACTGACCGGCAACCCCGGATTGGGTTTGCGCATGGGTCAACTCAGCCGCATGAGCCAGGCGGGCCTGGCCGGCGTCACCGCCGCCCAGGCGCCCAACGTCCGCGAAGCCGCCCGCACACTCACACGCTTTGAGCCGCTGTATGGCGCCAACTATCGCGGGCAATCGAGTTTTCACGAGGATGCCGAAGGCGCCTGGCTGCGTTTTTATTCCATCAGCCCCTACAACGCCTACAACCGCTTTGTGGTGGACTCGATCATTTCCAGCTGGCTGCATCAGCTCGCCAGCCTGGCTCAACAACCGCTGCAGGCGCAACGCATCGAGATCGAGTTTGACGCCCCCGACTACAGCGAGCAGTACAGCCAATTGGGCGCGAGCCCGGTGCACTTCGGCGCCGAAGCCAACCAGGTGCGCCTGAGTCAATCGACCCTGAGCCTGCGCAACCCCCAGCATTGCCCGAGTACCTGGCAGCTGCTGCTGCAACTGTGTGAAAGGGAATTGGAGCAGTTGACCCGCACCCGCAGCCTGCGCGAGCGCATTACGCGGTTGCTCGGGCCGATGCTCAATGGCGGTCGGGAACCCGACCTGGAAGAAGTGGCGGCACGCTTGAAGCTGCCAACCTGGACACTGCGCCGAAAACTGGCCGAAGAAGGCACTCAGTTCCGGGCGATTCTCAACGATACCCGCCGCGACCTGGCCATGACCTACATTCGCGATACGGAACTGGCGTTCGGCGAGATCGCCTACTTGCTCGGTTTTGCCTCAGCCCAAGCGTTCCAGCGGGCCTTCAGGCGGTGGAACAACCAGACCCCAGGGGAATTTCGCCGCAGTCAGCGGCATTCCGCCTGACGTCGGTCTTACAGCTCTGTTGCGTCGTCTGCAGGTTCCAGCGGGTCCAGCTCAATCGCGTGGTACTCAAGCAGTTCTTCCTGGTAATCGTCCATAGTGGGCTCCTTGTCTTGAATTAAAAGCGGCTGCCAGTAAATGACCTGCACAGCCAGCCTAAAGTGCCGTCATGACGAAAAAATGTCGACGTCATGACGTTCCTGCACTCCAGGATTAAACGTAGCAGCGTTATTCGGATTTAGCACTGAGGTGTTGAGGCGCGATTGCCGTCGGGGGCAAGCCCCCTCCCACACTGGATCTGCATTACGTTTCGGACTTACCTCGGCCACGGGTTTGAACACCCGCCTCCATCGCCATCCCGGCGGCGCGCTCCAATGCATCTGCAAACCCCTGGCGCTGCTCCGGTTCGATCTGCGACAGGAACAATTCGTCCACCGTACTTTCGTAGATCTTCCACATTTTTTTGCGCAACGCTCGGCCGGCATCGGTGATCGACGCAAATGCCGCGCGGCCATCGCCGTCGGAGCGCGAACGCACCACCAGGCCGTCCTTTTCCAGGCGGTCTACCAGGCGCGTGAGGTTATAGCGCTCAATGGCCAGCACATCGGCCAGTTCGTGCATGCGGCGGGTGCCATCGGGGCCGCTTTCCAGGCCCCACAAGGCGTCATACCAGGCATACGGCGGCAGGTCCGCTGCGGCCAGCCGGCGCTCGATTTCACGGATGACCGTCCTGTGGGCCCTGACAAAACGGAACCATACATCAGGCTCTTTCGACGACATGCAACACCATCCGGTGGATTTCAAGAAGGTTGCAATAGTAGCTCATGCCGCGCTAAATTCGCCCATGTAGTTGCAATTGCAACCACTTTTGACGGCGCTCCCACAAGGAGCCCGCCACTTGAAATCCGCCTATCCTGGAGCCTCACATGACCCCGAATAACGCAGTCGGACGCGACGCAGATCCACAGGAAACCCGCGAGTGGCTGGAGTCCATCGAGTCGGTGCTGTCCGCCGAAGGCCGCCCGCGTGCCCATTACCTGATCGATCAGTTGCTGGATTTCGACGTAGCGCGGCATGGCGACTTCTACGGGCGGGTGACCACGCCTTACGTCAATACCATCGCGGTGGATCGCCAGTTGCCCTACCCCGGCAACCTGGCCATCGAACGCCGCACCAATGCGTTTATCCGTTGGAACGCCATGGCCATGGTGCTGCGCGCAGGCAAACACTCCGGGGTAGGTGGGCATATTGCTACTTATGCGTCAGCCGCTGTGCTGTATGACGTCGGTTTCGACCACTTCTTCCGTGGCCGCACCGACAGCTTCGACGGCGACCTGGTGTACATTCAGGGACACTCGTCGCCGGGCATCTACGGCCGCGCCTACCTCGAAGGCCGCATCAGCGAAGCACAGTTGGACAACTTCCGCCGCGAAGCCGGTGGCGAAGGTATTTCGTCCTACCCCCACCCACGCCTGATGCCGGACTTCTGGCAATTTCCCACTGTGTCCATGGGGCTCGGGCCAATCACGGCGGCCTATCAGGCGCGCTTTATGCGCTACCTGGAGTTTCGTGACCTCAAGCAACACCAGGGCCGCAAGGTGTGGGCATTTCTCGGTGATGGCGAAATGGACCAGCCAGAATCCCTGGCCGCTATCTCCCTGGCCGGACGCGAGAAGCTCGACAATCTGATCTTCGTGGTCAACTGCAACCTGCAACGCCTGGATGGCCCGGTACGCGGCAATGCCAAGGTAATCCAGGAGTTCGAAAGCCTGTACCGCGCCGCCGGCTGGAATGTGATCAAAGTGATCTGGGGCGGCGGCTGGGATGCATTGCTGGAAAAGGACACAAGCGGTCTGTTGCGCCAACGCATGATGGAATGCGTGGACGGTGACTATCAGAACTACAAATCCCAGAACGGCGCCTACGTACGCGAACACTTTTTCGGCAAATACCCGGAGTTGCTGGCACTGGTTGCGGACCTGTCCGATGACGATATCTGGAAACTCTCACGGGGCGGCCATGATCCGGACAAGGTCTACAACGCCTATGCCGCCGCCGTGCGTCACAGTGGCCAACCCACGGTGATCCTGGCAAAAACGGTAAAGGGCTTTGGCATGGGCGAAGCCGGCGAAGGCCAGAACATCAACCATCAGTTGAAGAAGATGGGCGCCGATGCCGTCAAAGCCTTCCGCGACCGCTTCGGCCTGGAAGTGCCGGACGAGCAACTTGCTGATATCCCGTACCTCAAGCCCCCAGCCGACAGCGAAGAAGCCCGCTACTTCGCCGCACGGCGTCAGGCCTTGGGTGGGTATGTGCCCGCACGCCACACTGCGGTCGAATCGTTGCAGATCCCCGAACTGAGCGCCTTCGCCACTCAACTCAAGGACACTGGTGAGCGCGCGATTTCCACCACCATGGCCTTCGTGCGCATCCTCGGCACCCTGCTCAAGGACCCGCACCTGGGCAAGCTGATCGTGCCTATCGTGCCGGACGAGTCGCGCACCTTCGGCATGGAAAGCCTGTTCCGTCAGATCGGCATCCACTCCGCCGTCGGCCAGCTCTACACCCCGCAGGACTCCGGCCAGTTGAGCTATTACAAGGAGAGCAAGGACGGACAGATCATGCAGGAAGGTCTGAATGAGTCCGGCGCGATTTCCTCGTGGATTGCGGCCAGCACGTCCTACAGCAACCACGGCTTGATGACCGTGCCGTTCTATATCTTCTATTCGATGTTCGGTTTCCAGCGCGTCGGCGACCTGGCCTGGGCAGCAGGCGATGCACGGGCACGCGGTTTCCTGCTGGGCGCCACCGCCGGACGCACCACGCTGATGGGCGAAGGCTTGCAGCATGACGACGGACATAGCCATATCCTCTCGTCGGTGATTCCGTGCTGCATCTCCTATGACCCGACCTTTGCCTACGAACTGGCGGTAATTATTCGCGAGGGCATGCGGCGCATGTACGTCGAGCAGGAAGACATTTACTACTACATCACCCTGCTCAACGAAAACTACCCGCACCCGGCGATGCCAGAGGGCGTGGAAAGCGGCATTCTCAAGGGCATGTACCTGCTCAGCGCCAGCCCTCAGGCACAGGTACAACTGATGGGCAGTGGTTCGATCCTGCGAGAAGTGATCGCCGCCGCTGAACTGCTGGCCAACGACTTCGGCGTGCACAGCGATGTGTGGAGTGTGACCAGCCTCACCGAGTTGCGCCGTGACGGGCATGCGGCCGAACGCTGGAACCTACTGCACCCGGAAAGTGAGCCGCGCGTAAGTTATGCAGAGCAATGCCTGGCCGGGCAAACGGGGCCAGTGGTGGTGGCGACGGACTACATGAAACTGTTCGCCGATCAGATTCGTCCGTTCGTGCCGGGACGGCGCTTTATCGCGTTGGGCACCGATGGTTTCGGGCAATCGGACACCCGGGAAACACTACGGGAGTTTTTTGAGGTGGACCGGTATTTCGTCGCGCTGGCAGCCTTGAAGGCACTGGCCGATGACAACGTGATCGGTCGCGACAAAGTCAGCGAGGCGATCAAGCGCTACGGGATCAACGTCGACAAGGCCGACCCCGTAGCAGTCTGATCTACTGCGCAGGCGTCGGCAGGGGCGGAATGGCTTCGGTCGGTGCCGGCAGGTCCGGATGGGCCGGTGCTGGCGTTGGCGTCGGTGCCGGCTCTTCCTGCGGCGCAATGGGCGCAGGCTCTGCCGGTGGTGCCACCGGTTCCGACGCAGCAGGCTCTTCCTTTGGCGCCTCGACCTTCTCGACCAGCGGTGCCGCCTTGGGCTCCGGCACACCCAGGTCAGCCTTGGGCTGCTCGGGAATATGCTCGGCCTTCTTCACTTCCTGGGGCAGGAACACGTCCACCAGCGCGAAGTAACGCTCGTAGAACTTCGGCGCGGACACCGTCTCACTGGCCACCTTGACCATCGAGTCATCGGTGGAGCCGATCGGCATCGACACCGATCCCAGTACGCCCACACCCAGGCTCGCGGAGTTGTTGACCTTCTTCAGCGCGTAACGGTCCTGCAGGGCGTTGGCGAACATCGTCGAATGGTTGGTGCCTTTGCCATCATCGGCACACACCACGTTGAAGCTGATCTGCAGATGGGTTTCGCCGGTCTGCTGGAAGCTTTTGTTACCGACGACGACCTTGGGATCGCTGCTGGTGATGATGTAGCCCTGGCTCAGCAAGGCACGCCGGGCCGCTTCGCACGCCGCGGCATCACTGACCGGGTAATCCCTGGAAAACGTGCCGGAGTCGTCGAAACTCTCATGTTCATAAATAGCGGGTTTGGGTGACGAGCAGCCCGCGGCGCCCGCCAACACCAGCGCCAGCCCGAGGCTACGCAAGTGAAATGATGTCGACATCGATAATCCTGAAGAAAACAGTCCGGGCGGTATTGTGCAACAGAACGAGGCCTTGGCGCGCACATTCCTGTCGGTAAAACGTCACAGGGCTACAGCATGGCGACTGTGGGAAAAAGCCCTGCGCACATATGATCTATAAACACGCGCAACTTGGTCGAAGCATGGCGACTTGATGGCCACAACATCCAGAAACTGCCACGGTGCTCCAGATAATCATCCAGCACCCGTTGCAGTCGTCCCTCGCGCACCGCCTGGTTGACCATGTAGTCGGGCAGGCAAGCAATCCCCAGCCCTTCGTGGACCACATGGTTGAGCGACTCAATAGTGGTGCTGGTCAGCGAAGTGCGCAACGTCAGTTCGCCAGCACCGGGCTCCAGGCGCAACGGCCAGGGTTCCAGCTTACCGGTGGCGCAGAACTTGTGACGCAGGCAGGCGTGTCCATTTAAATGCTCGGGTTGTTGCGGCGTGCCGTGCTGCACGAAGTACGCCGGCGTGCCCACCAGCACCAGTTGGTAATGCCCCAGATGACGGGCCATCAAGCGCGAATCTTCCGGCTTGCCGGTACGAATTACCGCATCGAACCCTTCCTCGATCACGTCCACCATGCGGTCGGAAAAATCCACATCCAGCTCGATATCCGGGTACGCACGCATGAAGTCACTGAGCACCGGCATCAGCAGGCCGCGCACTTGTGGCACGCTGATGCGCAACTTGCCCCGAGGCGTCGCACTGGCTTCGGTCAACTCGCGCTCCGCCGCTTCGACTTCGGCCAGAATCCGCCGTGAACGCTCAAGGAACAGCGCGCCCTCTCCCGTCAGGGTAATGCTGCGTGTACTGCGATGAAACAGCCGTACACCCAGACGCTCTTCCATCCGCGCAATGCTTTTGCCCACGGCCGAAGACGACACACCCAATACCCGTCCGGCGACGGTAAAGCTGCGGGTCTCCGCCACCTGCACAAATACCGACAGGCTGCCCAAACTGTCCATCATCCTGCCTCAGCTGATTACGGACATCCACGTCCGATAAGTTCGGAACCTTAGCCTGTTTTTCCATCGGTCACAGCCCCCTACTCTGCTGGCTTGCCCTTTCGCATGGAAACAGCGCTATGAGCTCTAACGCTTCACTGGCTGATGCCGCCGCCACAGCCCGACACGAATCCCTGCCTTTGGGCGGCCTGCTGGCCCTGGCCTCGGCGGGATTCATCACCATCCTCACCGAAGCCATGCCCGCCGGGCTGCTACCGCAGATGGGCGAAGGCCTCGGCGTGTCGCCAGCACTGGTTGGCCAACTGGTCACCCTCTACGCCCTTGGATCGTTATTGGCAGCCATCCCACTCACGCTGCTGACCCGAGGTTGGCGCAGACGTCCGCTGCTGCTGATCGCCATCGGCGGCTTTGCCTTGGTCAACAGCGTAACGGCCTTCTCCAGCCACTATGGGCTGACGCTGGTGGCGCGTTTTTTTGCCGGGGTGTTTGCCGGACTGCTTTGGGCGCTACTGGCGGGTTACGCCAGCAGAATGGTCGCGCCACATTTGCAAGGCCGGGCAATCGCCGTGGCAATGCTCGGCGCACCACTGGCCTTGTCCCTGGGCGTGCCAGCGGGAACCTGGCTCGGTGCGGCCGTTGGCTGGCGACTGAGCTTTGCGATCATGACCGGCCTCACGCTGGTGCTGCTGATATGGGCTCGCTGGCAACTGCCCGACTTCGCGGGTCAACCGACGGGCAAGCGCCTGGGATTACGCCAAGTACTTGCATTGCCCGGCATCCGCCCTGTGTTGTGGGTGACCTTTACCTACGTCTTGGCCCACAACATTCTCTATACCTACATCGCTCCATTGCTGGTGCCCGCCGCACTTGCCACCGACATCGACCGGGTGCTGCTGGTGTTTGGCCTCGCCGCGCTGCTGAGCATCTGGCTGACCGGGGTATTGATTGACCGGTGGCTGCGCACACTGCTGCTGATCAGTTGCGCATTGTTTGGCCTGATCGGCTTGGCGCTGGTGTTTTGGATCGACGTGCCGGTGGCGGTGTACATCGCTGTCGCGTTATGGGGCCTCGCGTTCGGCGGTCTGCCGGCTTTGCTGCAAACAGCGCTGGCCAAATCAGCAGGGGAATCGGCGGATGCCGCGCAGTCGATGCTGGTGACCGTGTGGAACCTGGGAATTGCTGGCGGCGGCCTGATAGGCGGCCTCCTGCTGCAGCGCTGGGGCGTCAGTGCGTTCCCGTGGGCGGTGGTGGGATTGATGCTCCTGGCCGTGGCCAAGCACCGATAAAACAGTGGACATAAAAAAACCCCCGGTCTTTTCAGGCCGGGGGTTTTTTATTCAAACCGCCATCAGAACTTCTTGATGTCAGCCTGGGTTTCCAACTGCTTGCGGTACGCCGCGAAGTCTTGCTGGCCGACACGGGAAGCGAGGTATTGGCGGTATTGCGCCTTTTCTTCGTCCGATGGGGCTGCAGCTTCATTCACACCGTTCAAGCGCACGATCGCCAGGCTACCGTCAGCCAGGGTCACGGTGGTGAAGGTCGGCTTGTCCTTGGCCGCAGGCTTAGGCATGCGGAACAGGGCTTGCAGCACGGCAGGATCGATCGCTTCCGCACTGCGGCTAGCCGCTTCAGTGACTTTCCACGCCTGGCCGTCAACCGGTTGGTTCAGCGGCGTCTTGCCATCACGCAGGCTGGCGATCAGCTCGTCAGCGTGAGTCTTGGCAGCCGCGCTGGCGCGCTCCTTGGCCATCTGGGTGCGGATTGCCGCGGCAACGCTTTCCAGCGGCAGTTGCGCCGGTTTGCGGTGCTCTTTGGCACGCAGCACGATGATGGTTTCCGGGTCCAGCTCAATGGCGGTGCTGTTGGCACCTTCATCCAGCACTTCCGGGCTGAACGCTGCGGTGACCACGGCACGGTTGGCCGCAACACCTTCGCCACCTTCACGGCCAAACGGCGCGGAGGTGTGCACGGTCAGCTTCAGGTCGGAGGCAGGTTGAGCCAGGTCCGACGCTTCGAATGCCGCATCTTCCAATTGCTTGGTCGCTTCGACAAAACGCTGTTCAACCTGCTGTGCCTTGAGCTCGCGGGTCAGCTTGTCTTTCAGGCTGGCGAACGATGGCACTTCAGGCGCCTCAACGCCCAGCAACTTGATCAGATGCAAACCGAAGGTAGTGCGCACTGGCGCCGACACCTGGTCTTGCTTCAATCCGTACAGCGCGGTTTCGAAGTCCGGGTCATAAACGCCAGGGCCGGCAAAGCCGAGGTCACCGCCATTGTTGGCCGAACCTGGGTCCTGGGAGAACTCCTTGGCCAGGGCTTCGAACTTCTCACCCTTGGCCAGGCGCGCCTGGATGTCTTCGATCTTGGCCTTGGCTTGCGCCTCGGTGACCTTGTCATTGACTTCAATCAGGATGTGCGCGGCACGACGCTGTTCAGCGAGGTTGGCGGTTTCCTTCTCGTAGGCAGCCTGCAGCTCATCGTCCTTGACGTTGACCTGGTCGAAGAAGGAAGACTTCTTCAATTCCAGATAGTCGATGACCACCTGGTCCGGGGTCATGAACTCTTTGGCGTGCTGGTCGTAGTAAGCCTTGACCTCGTCGTCGGCGAGTTTCACCGCCGCAGGGTTGGCCTTGATGTTGACGGTGGCGAAATCGCGGGTCTGTTTTTCCAGACGGGCGAATGCGAGCACTTCGGCATCGGTGACGAAACCGCTGCCGGCAATGCCTGCGCGAACCTGGCCGATCAGCATTTCCTGGGTCATCATCTGACGGAACTGCAGACGGCTGTAGCCCAACTGACGGATCACCTGGTCAAAGCGTTCGGCGCTGAACTTGCCGTCGACCTGGAATTCCGGCGTTTGCAGGATCACTTGGTCCAATGCAGCTTCAGAGAAACCGAATTTGGAATCGGCGGCGCCTTGCAGCAGCAGCTTGCGATCGATCAGGCCTTTGAGGGCCGCTTCGCGCAGCAGTTTTTCGTCCAGCAGCGAAGCATCGAAATCCTTGCCCAACTGTTGCATCAGCTGGCGACGTTGCATGTCGACGGCCTGGCTCAGCTCGGTCTGGGTGATTTCTTCACCGTTGACCTTGGCCACGTCCTGCTTGTTATTACCCGAAGCCTGGAAAATGGCCTCGATACCGGTGAACGCCATCAATGCGACGATGATCCCGATAATGGTCTTGGCAATCCAGCCTTGTGAATTGTCCCTGATATTTTGCAGCATGCGTCCCCCAGAAACGGTTGAACTTCAAAAATTGGCAACCGTGGAGCGTGGGTAGAGTCCGGATAGAAGAAAGGCGCATCCGAGGATGCGCCTTCTCGTAACTGGCGGAGCGGACGGGGGGTTGAACCTGCACCCCCGGCGTGGCGACCCAATGGATAGGTGGGTCAGCTGCCGCTCCGCTGCCAGGCCAGACCTGCGTCCGACCCGGGTAGCAAAGGCTTGATCGAAGCTTAGTTGACGGCTTCTTTCAGGGCTTTACCGGCTTTGAAACCTGGTTTCTTGGCAGCAGCGATTTCCAGTGCTTTGCCAGTCTGTGGGTTGCGGCCAGTGCGAGCTGGGCGGTCAGTCACAGAGAAAGTACCGAAGCCTACCAGTACCACGGAGTCGCCGGCCTTCAGAGCGCCAGTGACGGATTCGATTACTGCATCCAGCGCACGGCCAGCAGCAGCTTTCGGGATATCAGCGGATGCAGCGATAGCATCAATCAGTTCCGACTTGTTCACTCTAAGTCCCCTTATATATCTATTGAGTATGATTCTAAGTTTTTTGGTAAACAGCAAAAATCAGTGCTGAATGGCCTACAGACACTTAAGAGCCGCTTTATAACAAGGGCTCTAAAAAGCTGTCAAGGAAGCCACCAAGCTTATTCACATTAATGCGTGCTAATTCTTTCCTTGGAATCAGACTCTCGTTTTTCGTCCTTGGCAACTATCTCCGGGGCCACATCCGGCAAGGGCTCCGGCGCGTATTGCAGCGCAATTTGCAGGACCTCGTCAATCCATTTAACCGGTTTAATCTGAAGATCCTGCTTGATGTTGTCAGGAATTTCCTTCAAGTCGCGAACATTCTCTTCAGGAATGATCACAGTCTTGATACCACCCCGATGTGCGGCAAGCAATTTCTCTTTCAGACCACCGATCGCCAATACTTGACCACGCAGGGTGATTTCCCCAGTCATAGCCACATCGGCACGCACCGGAATGCCGGTCAATGCCGACACCAGCGCCGTGCACATGCCTACGCCAGCGCTAGGGCCGTCTTTAGGCGTCGCCCCTTCCGGCATGTGGATGTGGGTGTCGTGCTTCTCGTGGAAGTCCAGGGGAATCCCCAGGCTCCTGGCGCGGCTGCGCACCACGGTCTGCGCGGCGGTGATGGATTCGACCATCACGTCACCCAGGGAACCGGTCTTGATCAATTGGCCTTTACCCGGAATCACCGCGGCTTCGATGGTCAGCAACTCGCCGCCCACCTGGGTCCACGCCAGGCCAGTCACCTGCCCTACCTGATCCTGCTGCTCGGCCAGGCCGTAGCGGAATTTCTTCACGCCCAGGAAGTGCTCCAGGGAGTCGGCCACGACCTTCACCGAGAAGCGTTTTTCCAGCGCGTGCTCTTTGACCGCCTTGCGGCAAATCTTCGCGATCTGGCGCTCAAGGCCCCGTACACCGGCCTCGCGGGTGTAGTAACGCACGATGTCGCGGATCGCTTCGATGTCAAATTCGATCTCGCCCTTCTTCAGGCCGTTGGCCGAAATCTGCTTGGGCGCGAGGTATTTGACCGCGATATTGATCTTCTCGTCTTCGGTGTAGCCCGGCAGACGAATCACCTCCATCCGGTCCAGCAAGGCCGGTGGAATGTTCATGGAATTGGAGGTGCACAGGAACATTACGTCGGACAAGTCGTAGTCGACTTCCAGGTAATGGTCGTTGAAGTTGTGATTTTGTTCAGGGTCGAGCACTTCCAGCAACGCCGATGCCGGATCGCCACGCATGTCGCTGCCCATTTTGTCGATTTCATCGAGCAGGAACAGCGGGTTGCGCACTCCCACTTTTGTCATCTTTTGAATCAATCTTCCTGGCATCGAACCGATGTAAGTCCGGCGATGACCACGGATTTCCGCCTCATCACGCACACCGCCGAGGGCCATGCGTACGAATTTGCGGTTGGTGGCACTGGCAATCGACTCGGCCAGGGAGGTTTTACCGACCCCCGGAGGACCAACCAGGCACAACACCGGACCACGAATTTTCTTCACACGCTTTTGCACGGCGAGGTATTCGAGGATCCGTTCTTTGACTTCTTCAAGGCCATAGTGATCGGCGTCGAGAATTTCTTCGGCACGGGTCAGGTCCAGACGCACCTTGGTCTGAGCCTTCCACGGCACCTGCACCAGCCAGTCAATGTACGAACGCACCACAGTGGCTTCAGCGGACATCGGCGACATCTGCTTGAGCTTGTTCAGCTCGGCATTGGCCTTGGTCAGGGCGTCTTTCGGCAGGCCGGCGGCATCGATGCGCTTTTTCAGCTCTTCGATTTCGTTGTGGCCATCCTCGCTGTCGCCGAGCTCTTTCTGAATGGCCTTCATCTGCTCATTCAGGTAGTACTCGCGCTGGCTGCGCTCCATTTGCTTCTTCACACGACCACGGATGCGCTTTTCAACCTGCAACAGGTCGATCTCCGCATCCAGCAACGCCAGCACGTGTTCAACACGGGCCGACAGGTCGATGATTTCGAGGATGTCTTGCTTCTGCTCGATCTTCAGCGCCATGTGCGCGGCCATGGTGTCGACCAGGCGGCTTGGCTCATCAATGCTGTTGAGGGAAGACAGGACTTCAGCCGGGACTTTTTTGCCCAACTGCACATACTGCTCGAACTGCGAGAGCAGGCTGCGTACAAAAACCTCGGATTCGCGCTCAGGGGCTTCGACTTCGTCGATCAGCGCCACTTCGGCGCGCAGGTGACCATCCACCTCCATGAAACGCTCTACCGCCCCACGTTGCTCGCCTTCCACCAGCACCTTGACGGTGCCATCAGGCAGTTTCAGCAGTTGCAGAACGGTGGCAATGGTACCGACGCGATACAGGGCGTCTTCGCCTGGATCATCATCAGCAGGATTTCTCTGGGCCAACAGCAGGATCTGCTTGTCGCCCGTCATCGCTGCCTCAAGGGCTTCGATAGACTTCTCGCGCCCCACGAACAGCGGGATAACCATGTGCGGATAGACGACGACATCACGCAACGGCAGGAGAGGCAATTCAATGGTTGTCTTCATGATTTCGCCTCTATGACAGTTCAAAAATAAGCTTGAAACCAAGATGGGGGCTGCATGCAAAAAAAACAAGCTTATTGCCAGCAGTTAAACGCAGTAAACGCGTCAGGATAAAAACTCGCGCAAAAAACAAAGGGGCCCTAGGGGCCCCTTGTTTGTACCTAAACTGCGAAACGCTTACGCGTCTGGCGCAGCCTTGGCAGTCGGCTCACTGTTTTCGTAGATATACAGTGGCTTGGACTTACCTTCTATAACGCTTTCGTCGATCACCACTTTACTCACCTCGGACTGCGAGGGGATTTCATACATGGTGTCGAGCAACACGCCTTCAAGGATAGAACGCAGACCACGTGCACCGGTCTTGCGCTCCAGCGCTCGCTTGGCTACCGACTTGAGTGCGTCAGTACGGAACTCAAGGTCCACACCTTCCATCTCAAACAGCTTGGCATATTGCTTGGTCAGGGCGTTTTTCGGCTCGGTGAGGATCTGAATCAGAGCAGCCTCATCCAACTCGTCCAACGTGGCCAGGACCGGCAAACGGCCAACGAATTCGGGGATCAGACCGAACTTGACCAGATCGTCAGGCTCGACTTCACGCAGGGACTCGCCCACCTTCTTGCCTTCTTCCTTGCTGCGCACTTCTGCACTGAAACCGATACCGCCCCGGGTAGAACGTTGCTGGATAACTTTTTCCAGCCCGGAGAATGCACCGCCACAGATAAACAGGATGTTGCGCGTATCTACCTGAAGGAATTCCTGCTGCGGGTGCTTGCGGCCGCCTTGTGGCGGTACGGAAGCTACCGTGCCTTCGATCAGTTTCAACAGGGCCTGCTGCACGCCTTCACCGGAAACATCCCGAGTGATCGACGGGTTGTCAGACTTGCGCGAGATCTTGTCGATTTCGTCGATGTAGACAATACCCATCTGGGCTTTCTCTACGTCGTAGTCGCACTTCTGCAGCAGTTTCTGAATGATGTTCTCAACGTCCTCACCCACGTAGCCAGCCTCGGTGAGGGTGGTGGCGTCGGCGATGGTGAACGGAACATTCAACAGACGAGCGAGGGTTTCTGCAAGCAGGGTTTTACCCGAGCCTGTAGGACCGATCAGCAAGATGTTGCTCTTGCCGAGTTCGACTTCGTCGCCTTTCTTGTCACGCTGGTTCAGACGTTTGTAGTGGTTGTACACCGCTACGGCCAGAACCTTCTTTGCACGCTCTTGACCAATCACGTATTGATCAAGGATGCCGCTGATTTCTTTAGGCGAAGGCAATTTATGCGCGCTGCTTTCGGCCTGGGCTTCCTGCACCTCCTCACGGATGATGTCATTGCACAGGTCGACGCACTCGTCGCAGATAAAGACCGAGGGGCCGGCAATCAACTTGCGTACTTCATGCTGGCTTTTGCCACAGAAGGAGCAATAGAGCAGCTTGCCGTTGTCCTCGCCGTTGCGGGTGTCAGTCATTCGTTCGATCCAAATCCGATAGGCTTGCAACACAAGATGAAGGCTTATGCGGGCTTTTTCAAGCCCGCCGATGATCGGACACGCCGACCAGCCCTATTTTGAGCGGCTTATATTAAGCGGGGCGCTTTTCGATCACTGCGTCGATCAACCCGTATGCACGTGCGGCTTCGGCGCTCATGAAGTTGTCGCGGTTGGTGTCGCGCTCGATTTCTTCGAGGGTATGCCCGCTGTGCTTGGCCATCAGCGTGTTGAGACGCTCGCGGATGAAGAGGATTTCCTTGGCATGGATTTCGATGTCCGACGCCTGGCCCTGGAAGCCGCCCAGTGGCTGGTGAATCATCACACGCGAGTTCGGCAGGCAGTAACGCTTGCCCTCGGCACCCGCCGTCAGCAGGAACGCACCCATGCTGCAGGCCTGGCCAATGCAGGTCGTCGAGACATTCGGCTTGATGAACTGCATGGTGTCGTAGATCGACATGCCTGCTGTTACCGAACCGCCCGGCGAGTTGATGTAGAGATGGATGTCCTTGTCCGGGTTTTCCGCTTCAAGGAACAGCAGCTGCGCACAGATCAGGTTGGCCATGTAGTCCTCTACCGGGCCCACCAGAAAGATCACTCGCTCCTTGAGCAGGCGCGAGTAGATGTCGTAGGCGCGTTCGCCACGAGCGGACTGCTCGACAACCATCGGGACCAGGCCGCCTGCGGCCTGGATATCAGAGTTCTGCTGAATATAGGAATTACGGAACATGCTCTGCAGTTACTCCCAAATAGTCATGTCTTGAAAACGCATAAGCCAGCGCGAGGCTGGCTTATGGTTGAATTTCCAACGAGTTGGACAATCAGTCGGCTTGTGCTGCTTCCGCCGGCTTGACTGCTTCTTCGTAAGAGACCGCTTTATCGGTCACCTTAGCCTTCTGCAGAACAGTATCCACAACTTGTTCTTCCAGCACAACCGAACGTACTTCGTTCAGTTGCTGGTCGTTCTTGTAGTACCAAGCCACAACCTGCTCAGGCTCCTGGTAGGCCGAAGCCATTTCCTGGATCATTTCGCGAACGCGGTCTTCGTCAGGCTTGAGGTCGAACTGCTTGACCACTTCGGCCACGACCAGACCCAGCACAACGCGACGCTTGGCTTGTTCTTCGAACAGCTCGGCCGGCAGTTGGTCAGGCTTGATGTTGCCACCAAACTGCTGAACCGCTTGAACGCGCAGGCGATCCACTTCGTTGGACAGCAGAGCCTTAGGCACTTCGATCGGGTTGGCGGCCAGCAGACCGTCCATGACCTGGTTCTTGACCTTGGACTTGATCGCCTGACGCAGCTCGCGCTCCATGTTCTTGCGAACTTCGGTGCGGAAACCTTCGAGAGTGGCTTCCTTGATACCGAACTGAGCAAAGAACTCTTCGTTCAGCTCGGGCAGCTTAGGCTCGGAAACGCTGTTGACAGTCACGGTGAACTCGACAGCTTTGCCAGCCAGGTCCAGGTTCTGGTAGTCAGCAGGGAAAGCCAGGCTCAGAACACGCTCTTCGCCGGCTTTGGCGCCAACCAGGCCGTCCTCGAAACCAGGAATCATGCGGTTGGAACCCAGCACCAGCTGAGTGCCCTTGGCGGAGCCGCCAGCGAATACTTCGCCGTCAACCTTGCCAACAAAATCGATGTTCAGTTGGTCTTCGTTCTGGGCGGCACGATCGGCCACTTCGAAACGGGTGTTCTGCTTGCGCAGGATTTCCAGCATGTTGTCCAGGTCGGAATCAGCAACTTCGGCGCTCAGGCGCTCGATTTCGATACCGTCAAAACCGGCCACTTCGAACTCTGGGAACACTTCGAATACGGCAACGTATTCCAGGTCCTTGCCAGCTTCCAGGGACTTAGGCTCGATCGAAGGTGAACCAGCCGGGTTCAGCTTGTGCTCAACAACGGCTTCGTAGAAGGAAGCCTGGATCACGTCACCTACCGCTTCCTGACGCGCATCGGCACCAAAACGGCGCTTGATTTCGCTCATTGGCACTTTGCCCGGACGGAAACCAGCGATTTTGGCCTTTTGGGCAGTCTGCTGCAGACGCTTGTTGACCGCAGTTTCGATACGCTCTGCCGGCACGGTGATGCTCAGGCGGCGCTCAATAGCAGTAGTATTTTCAACAGAAACTTGCATGAATATTCCTCGTTGCACAGACGTTAGCCGGCCGTTTCCGACCCCAGAATCAAGGGCATGCATTCTAGAGGGTCAAACTCAAGAAGTCACCCTACTGGAAACGGGTAAAAAAACAGCAGGCCATTTGTAGGTTCAAGTGCACGCATGCACCTGCGCCCATTAGCAAATACAGCTCATCAAGCCAGGGCTCTGCGCCAGCCCTTCTATATATAGAATATAGAAGGGTGCGCAAACAAACCCTGACCGCCGACCTTGCAAGCAAGACCGACAGGCCGGCCGCAGCATCGCGAAACACAAATACGACGAAGCGCCCTGCCCTGGAAACTCGAAACGCTCAAACAAAAACGGCACAGCCCTTTTTCAGGTACTGCGCCGTTATCGCTATTTAATAGCGGTGCTGACCTCTATATAGCCGAGCATCAGTTCTACACGTTCAAAACCGGCAACGATTCTAACGCCAAGGCATTGAGAATGCTTGTTTTTTTCTTGACACCCGGAATCCGCGAATCCTCACGCGACTCGATGCCCGCAAATGCCCGCAGAAACGAGCCCCTGCTTTTTCGGATGCAAAAAAAAAAAACGCCAGATGATTAATCTGGCGCTTTTTCAAATATGGGGTGGACGAAGGGGATCGAACCCTCGACAACGGGAGTCACAATCCCGTGCTCTACCAACTGAGCTACGCCCACCATATTGCATTAACAAAGAACTCGAACATCTTCTTTGTTGAACCCTACCTCGCCTGACGGCCTGGCAAAGCTTTAATTGGTGCGGATGAAGAGACTCGAACTCTTACGCCTCGCGGCGCTGGAACCTAAATCCAGTGTGTCTACCAATTCCACCACATCCGCGCTTGAAGCTCTTAAAGCAAAGGCGCCAGACGATTAATCTGGCGCCTTTTCAAAATATGGGGTGGACGAAGGGGATCGAACCCTCGACAACGGGAGTCACAATCCCGTGCTCTACCAACTGAGCTACGCCCACCATATAACGCTACTTGTGCCAAAGCTGCCTAATGGCGCACCCGGCAGGACTCGAACCTGCGACCATCCGCTTAGAAGGCGGATGCTCTATCCAGCTGAGCTACGGGCGCCTTATTAATCTGTACTCTTGGAGGATTACAAACTAAGTGCTTCCAGCCTCGCAGTACAACAATTCTGCTCGACCTTCTTAACCAGTGCTAGGCTGTGCCCGACAAGTGCGACGAATAGTATAGAGGGCCTGGAAACCCGTCAAATCTTTTTTGAAAAAAATTCATTTTATTTAAGGGGTTAGGCCAATTTGCAGACCAAGCGCCTTTGCCCTCGCGCCGTGGCGTGCGAGAATGCGCGCACTTTTCCTCCCCCTCTCGATGGTTAATCACGCGTAATGACTGCACAACTTATCGACGGCAAATCAATCGCCGCCAGCCTGCGCCAGCAGATCGCCAAACGAGTCACCGAGCGCAGCCAGCAAGGCCTGCGCACACCGGGCCTCGCGGTGATCCTGGTCGGCAGCGATCCTGCCTCTCAGGTTTATGTCTCGCACAAGCGTAAAGACTGCGAAGAGGTCGGCTTTATATCCAAGGCCTACGACCTGCCTGCCGCCACCACCCAAGAGGCGCTCACCGACCTGATCGATGGCCTCAACGACAACCCGGCGATCGACGGCATCCTCCTGCAACTGCCACTGCCCGAGCACCTGGACGCGTCCAAGTTGCTGGAGCGCATCCGCCCGGACAAAGACGTCGACGGTTTCCACCCTTATAACGTCGGCCGCCTGGCCCAGCGCATCCCGCTGCTGCGCCCGTGCACACCAAAAGGCATCATGACCCTGCTGGAAAGCACCGGTGTCGACCTCTATGGCC
Organism: Pseudomonas arvensis; assembly: GCF_056688935.1. Lineage (NCBI taxonomy): Bacteria > Pseudomonadati > Pseudomonadota > Gammaproteobacteria > Pseudomonadales > Pseudomonadaceae > Pseudomonas > Pseudomonas arvensis. The sequence goes on from NZ_CP162038.1 coordinate 3,721,588, forward strand.
TGGACGCCGTGGTCGTGGGCGCCTCCAACATCGTCGGCCGCCCAATGGCCATGGAATTGCTGCTGGCCGGCTGCACCGTGACCGTGACCCACCGCTTCACCAAGGATCTGGCCGGCCACGTCGGTCGCGCTGACCTGGTCGTCGTGGCCGCCGGCAAGCCGGGCCTGGTCAAGGGTGAGTGGATCAAGGAAGGCGCGATTGTTATCGACGTGGGCATCAACCGCCAGGAAGACGGCAAGCTGGTAGGCGACGTGGTGTATGAAACTGCCCTGCCCCGCGCCGGCTGGATCACCCCGGTGCCCGGCGGCGTTGGCCCGATGACCCGTGCCTGCCTGCTGGAAAATACCCTGTACGCCGCAGAAACCCTGCACGGTTAATAACCAGGCGTACTGAAAAAGCCCTGCCTTATCGCAGGGCTTTTTATTGCCCGAAAAAAACCTGTTTTTCTTAGTTTTTAAGCACTTTCGTCTGGTTTTAGAAGAACATTCGACAGTCCATCGTCCATACTCCTAAAATGTAACGGCATTTATCAAAAAAACCGTTACTCAACGGTATTTCCTACTTTTTAGCGAGTTCATCCGCGTGAAAATTCGTCTTTCTATCGTCAGCCTATTTTTCGCTTTCACAGGCACCTTTGCGCACGCCGCCGAATCCACCCAGGCACCGCGCGATCCGTCCAAACTGCAGATCGCGTCCGGCAGCGCCATGCTGGTCGACCTGCAAACCAATAAAGTCATCTATGCCAGCAACCCCGATGTAGTGGTGCCGATTGCGTCGGTAAGCAAGTTGATGACCGGCCTGATCGTGCTTGAAGCCAAGCAGAACATGGACGAGTACATCGACATCAACATCAAGGACACGCCAGAAATGAAAGGCGTGTTCTCCCGCGTGAAAATCGGCAGCGAAATGCCCCGCAAGGAAATGCTGCTGATCGCCCTGATGTCCTCGGAAAACCGCGCCGCCGCCAGCCTGGCCCACCATTATCCGGGCGGCTACCCGGCGTTTATCGCGGCGATGAACGCCAAGGCCAAGGCGCTGGGCATGACCAGTACTCACTATGTTGAGCCCACCGGCCTGTCGATCCACAACGTGTCCACCGCCCGCGACCTCAGCAAGCTGCTGGCTGCCGCACGCCACTACCCGCTGCTCAGCCAGTTGAGCACCACCAAGGAAAAGACCGTTGCGTTCCGCAAGCCCAACTACATCTTGGGTTTCTCCAACACTGACCACCTGATCAACCGCGCCAACTGGGACATCAAGCTGACCAAGACCGGCTTCACCAACCAGGCTGGCCATTGCCTGGTGCTGGTGACCACCATGGGCAATCGCCCGGTGTCGCTGGTGATCCTGGATGCGTTCGGCAAATTCACCCACTTCGCCGATGCCAGCCGTATTCGCAGCTGGGTCGAGACCGGCAAAGGCGGCTCGGTGCCGGACGTGGCGTTGCGCTACAAGGCCGACAAGAATCTGAAGAATCGCCCGAACGCCGCAGAAGTGCGTCGATAACCCGCGCATAAAAAAACGGCGCATCGAGCGCCGTTTTTTTTACTTTCTTTCTGACAACACTTTAAGCGCCTGCGCCGCCGCCCGTTCCTGCCCGGCCTGGGCCGTGGCATTCGCCGCGTCGCGCCAGCGCTGGGTATCCACATTCGCCGGCAACTGGCTCGGACGCTGGGTGAGGATCGCCCAGTGCCCCGCGCTTGCCCACTTCGATTCAAAGTCGCTGAAGCTCATCAACAAGCGCCGGTCCATGCCCGAGCGCAGCAGCACCGTGCTTTTCTGCTGATTGAAGCCCACCACGACCACATAGTGCGCATCCGACCACAGCCCGCCGCCGACGCGCGCCATCACCGGATAACCCGCCGCCACCTGCGCCAGTACGGCCGTCAGCCTGGCATCCAGCGGATACACCATCAGCCCGTACTCACGGGCCAGCACCTGCATGTTGCGCTCCAGGTCCGCTTCGCCGCCCGGTAACCGCAGTGGTTTATCCAGCAAGCCCGGTGTCATGACAATGCCTTGTTGCGACAGCATGCTGGCTAATGCCGTAGGTCCGCTCTGATAAGCCTCGCTGCGAAAGGTCGGCACACCATTGAGTTCGACGCGCTCCGGCAAGCCCGGCAGTTTCGACGGATGCCCGGAACAGGCCGTAAGGCCCATGGCGCAGGCCAGCAACAGGGATGATTTAACGTTCGACCGTAACCGCAATTTTGTACTCTCTTGATCAACTGCCGGTAAGGGTCCTGATCATAGGGCGCCACGCCACGCGGGTATAGCCCAAAACCGGGGTCTGGCGCCTGGGATAGAGCAAACAAGTTGGACGAACACGACCATTGGTCAATAGCAGGCAACCGCCGGGTAGCTAGACTGTCCATTGAGAAGACTGTGTGTGCCCCCTGCGGGGTAAAAGGAGGCCTGAATGAGCCTTGCAACAACGATTGTGATGTTGATCTGCGGTTGGCTGGCGGTAGCCGGCGCCATGTTGTGGGGGGTGTTACGCATTACCCGTCGGCACCATCATCCCCACGTCAAACCGGCCAAGCCGCTGAAGGCTGCGATACACCACGCCTAGCCAGGCATGCAATTGAAGTCCTGAGTCGCCGCGACTTCCTTGCCGTGACCATCCTTCAAGGATGCGCGCACGGTCGTGCCCAGGCTCGACTCTACCAGCGTGTAGTGTTCACCCGCCTTGAAGCCCTGGTACTCGACCCGGCCCTGGCAGTCCCGCTGGTTGTCGTCGCCCGGCTCCTCTTCGTAAAGTGTCACGTCCAGACGATGATCCCCCGGCGTCACTTCGAAATAGCGCCCGTCATCCACGCGCTTGCCGTCCACGCGCTCGGCCAGCAAATCATTCGGCGCCTCCTCCCTCAGACCAATCCAGGCCTCGCTCGGGTCCGCCTTGGGGATCGGGCCGGCGCACGCCGACAACAGCAATACGGCACCTAGAGCAGGGATCAACAACAGTGGTTTAAGTGACATGGCAGGGCTCCAAAAAAGACGATGTGTCCGATGGGTGACAAGCTTGGCCAGCAGCCCTGTGTAGAACAAATGAATCCATATGAAACGATCTTCAGCCCGTACCTAAATGTTCCTTCACCTGGCTGAAAGGTGCGTGTTAGGTGGGTCGGGCAAGACTGCCGGGGTTTGCAATCCTGCTCCCTCGGAGGTTCACGCATGCTCGGGCTGGTAAAGACCGCACTGCACAAGCCCTACACGTTTATCGTGTTGGCCATATTCATCTGCATCATCGGGCCGATGGCGGCCCTGCGTACCCCCACGGACGTGTTCCCCGATATCGGTATCCCTGTGGTCGCCGTGGTCTGGCAGTACAACGGCCTGTCGCCGGACGCCATGGCCGGCCGGGTGATCTACACCTACGAACGCTCCCTGAGCACCACCGTCAACGACATCGAACATATCGAATCGCAATCCCTGCCAGGCATGGGCATCGTGAAAATATTCTTCCAACCCGGCGTCGATATTCGCACCGCCAATGCCCAAGTGACCGCCGTGTCACAAACCGTACTCAAGCAGATGCCGCCGGGTATCACGCCGCCGCTGATCCTCAACTACAGCGCATCCACGGTGCCGATCCTGCAAATGGCCTTTTCCAGCCCGAGCCTGTCGGAAGCCAGGATCCGCGACCTGGTGCAGAACAACATTCGCCTGCCGTTAAGCGCCCTGCCCGGCCTGGCGATGCCCACGCCGATGGGTGGCAAGCAGCGGCAGATTACCCTGGACCTTGACCCGCAGGCGCTGGCGGCCAAAGGCCTGTCGGCGCAGGACGTGGGCGATGCCCTGGCCCTGCAGAACCAGATCATCCCGGTGGGCACCGCCAAGCTCGGCCCCAACGAATACACGATCCTGCTCAACAACAGCCCCAAGGCCATCGATGAACTCAACGACCTGCCGATCAAGACCGTCGACGGCGCGTTGATCACCATCGGCCAGGTCGCCCACGTGCGCGACGGTTCGCCCCCGCAGACCAACATCGTGCGTGTCGACGGCCATCGCGCCGTGCTGATGCCGGCGCTGAAGAACGGCAGCATCTCCACCCTGTCGATCATCGACGGTATCCGTGGAATGCTGCCGCGCATCAATGAGACGCTGCCACCGTCGCTCAAGACGTCCCTGTTGGGCGACGCCTCGGTATTCGTCAAACAATCGGTGGGCAGCGTGGCCCAGGAAGGCATCATCGCCGCACTGCTGACCAGTGCAATGATCCTGCTGTTCCTCGGCAGCTGGCGCTCGACCCTGATCATTGCCGCCTCGATTCCCCTGGCAGTGCTCTCGGCAATCGCGCTGCTGGCTGTCAGCGGGCAAACCCTCAACGTCATGACCCTCGGCGGTCTCGCGCTGGCGGTGGGGATTCTGGTGGATGACGCCACGGTGACCATCGAGAACATCAACTGGCACCTGGAACAAGGCAAGGCGGTGAAGACCGCGATCCTCGACGGCGCCGCGCAAATTGTCGGCCCGGCGTTTGTGTCGCTGCTGTGCATCTGCATCGTGTTCGTGCCGATGTTCATGCTGCAGGGCATCGCCGGTTACCTGTTCCGGCCGATGGCCCTGGCGGTGATTTTTGCCATGGCCAGTTCCTTCGTCCTCTCGCGCACCTTGGTGCCGACGCTGGCGATGTTCCTGCTCAAGCCACACACGCCGGAGCAAGGTGCCGGGCATCATCCGGAAGATGACTTCATCAATCACCATGAGGGCGAGCAGCACACCCAACCACGACATCGCGCGCTGCAAGCAGTGCTGAATTTCCAGCAGGGTTTCGAGCGCCATTTCTCGAATACCCGCGACACTTACCACGGCTTGCTGACGCTCGCACTGGGTCATCGCAAGCGCTTTATCATCGGCTTCCTGGCCTGCGTGCTGGCGTCGTTCCTGCTGCTGCCAAGCTTGGGCCAGGACTTCTTCCCGGCCACCGACGCCGGCGCTCTCGCCCTTCACGTGCGCCTGCCGCTGGGCACGCGCATCGAGGAAAGTGCCGCCGCCTTCGACCGCATAGAAGCGCGGATCCGCGAAGTAATCCCGGCCGCAGAACTGGATACCATCGTCGACAACATCGGCATCCCGCTCAGCGGCATCGACATGGCCTACAGCAGCAGCGGCACCATCGGCCCCCAGGATGGCGACATCCAGGTCAGCCTTAAACAACACCACGCGCCCACCGCCGACTACGTGAAAAAACTGCGTGAAGCGCTGCCGCAAAGCTTCCCCGGCAGCCACTTCGCCTTCCTGCCCGCCGACATCAGCAGCCAGATCCTCAACTTCGGCGCACCCGCCCCGCTGGACGTGAAAATCTCCGGGCGCAACGATGCCGAAAACCGTGCGTATGCCATAGAGCTTGAGCGCCGCCTGCAACATGTGCCGGGCATTGCCGACCTGCGTATCCAGCAATCCACCGGCTACCCGTCGCTGCAAGTGAATGTCGACCGCCTGCGCGCCAACGGCCTGGGCATTACCGAGCGCGACGTGACCAACAGCATGGTCGCGTCGCTGGCCGGCAGCTCGCAAACCGCGCCGACCTTCTGGCTCAACCCGGCCAACGGCGTGTCGTACTCCATCGTCGCCGCCACCCCGCAATATCGCCTCGACAGCCTGCCGTCGCTGGAAGCCTTGCCAGTGACCGGCGCCGACGGCCAATCACAAATCCTTGGCGGCGTGGCTACCATTTCTCGCGTGCAAAGCTCGGCGGTGGTGACCCACTACAACATCGAACCGACCCTGGACCTGTACGCCAACGTGCAAGGCCGCGACCTCGGTGGCGTGGCCCGCGACGTGCAAAAGGTGCTGGATGACACCGCGGCCCTGCGCCCCAAGGGCGCGTCGATCAGCCTGCATGGGCAAATCGACGCGCTGCATGAAGCCTTCAGCGGCCTGAGCTTCGGCCTGCTCGGTGCGGTGGTGCTGATCTATCTGCTGATCGTGGTCAATTTCCAATCCTGGGCCGACCCGTTCGTGATCATCACCGCGTTGCCGGCAGCATTGGCGGGGATTGTGTGGATGCTGTTCCTCAGTGGCACCTCGCTGTCGGTGCCCGCCTTGACCGGCGCGATCCTGTGCATGGGCGTGGCCACCGCCAACTCGATCCTGGTGGTGAGTTTCTGCCGTGAGCGCCTGGCCGAACATGGCGATGCGTTGAAAGCCGCACTGGAGGCCGGCTACACACGCTTTCGCCCGGTGTGCATGACGGCCCTGGCGATGATCATCGGCATGTTGCCCCTGGCGCTGTCCGAGGAGCAAAACGCGCCGCTGGGCCGAGCGGTGATCGGTGGCTTGATCTTCGCCACAGTCGCCACCCTGTTGTTTGTTCCCGTGGTCTTCAGCCTTGTCCACGGGCGTCACCCTACTCGCGAAGTTGCAGGAGAAACCCCACATGTCGCCTGATCACAAACCCTCGCGCAAGCGCCTGATGCTCATGGGTGTCGGCGGCCTGACCCTGGCCGCCCTGTTGGTCGCCAACGGCCTGCATGCCCGCACGCTACACGAGCAATCGGTGACGGCCTGGACCGAGACCGCCGCCATTCCCCAAGTGATGGTATTCCAACCCCAACAGAACGTGGCCGGTGGCACCTTGCGCCTGCCTGCGCACCTGGAGGCGTGGAGCAAAGCGCCGATTCATGCGCGGGTCAGCGGTTACCTCAAGGACTGGAAGGCGGACATCGGCAGCCAAGTCAAAGCCGGACAAATTCTCGGCGAAATCGACAGCCCGGACCTCGATCAACAGCTGGCGCAAACCCACGCACGCCTGGTGCAGGAACAGGCCAACGCACGCCTCGCGGCGACCACCGCGACGCGCTGGCAAAACCTGCTGGCGAGCCACTCCGTGTCGCGCCAGGAAGCCGATGAAAAAACCTCCAACGCCGCGGCCGCCAACGCCAACGCCCAAGCCGCTGCTGCCGACTACGCACGCCTGTCGGCGCTGGAAAGCTACAAGACCATTCGCGCGCCGTTCGCCGGCACCATCACTGCGCGCAACACCGATATCGGCCAGTTGATCAAGGCCGACAGCGACAGTGATCCGGAGTTATTCAACATCGCCGATACGCACCAGTTGCGCCTTTACGTCCCCGTGCCGCAAAACTACGCGGCAGTGATCCACCCCGGCCTGGAAGCCCGGCTCACCGTGCCCGAACACCCTGGCGAGCACTTCAAGGCGCGGCTGATTGGCGACTCCACCGCCATCAATCGCCGCTCCGGCACCCTGCTCGCGCAGTTCGTGGTGGACAACCCCGACGACCAGCTGCTGCCCGGTGATTACGCCGAAGCCACGCTGCCGATTCCGGCCGACACCCATGGCGTCAGTATCCCGGCCAGCGCGCTGATCTTCCGCGCCCAAGGCACCCAAGTCGCGCTACTGGATGGACAGAACCATGTGCACCTGCAAACCATCCACATTGGCCTCGACCTGGGCGAACGCCTGGTGATCGACCAGGGCCTGAAACCTGCCGACCGCGTGGTCGACAATCCGCCAGACGCCCTGCGCGAAGGCGACGCCGTGCAATTGGCCGAAGCGGCTGGAGGTACCCATGCGCCCAAGGCTTAAACCGCTGGCGGCACTGGTGCTAGTGGCGTTGCAAGGCTGCTCGATGGCGCCCACCTACAAAGTGCCGTCAATCGACCTGCCCGCAGGGTATCGCGAGCAGACCCGCGATGGCCCATGGCACAGCGCGCAACCGGCCGATCAACGGGTGCCACAAGGGTGGGCGCTCTACCACGACGCGCAACTGGATAACCTGCAACAGCAACTGCTCACGGCCAACCCGGACCTCGCGGCGGCCTTGGCGCACTTCGATGCAGCCCAGGCCTATGCCAGCCAACTGCACGCCGGACTGTTCCCGCAGATCACCGCCAGTGCGCAGCCGCTGCGCCAACGCCAATCGGACTCGCGACCGCTGCGGGGCACGACGCAGCCTTCGGTGTACAACAGCAACAGCGCTGGGTTTGCCCTGAACTACGACCTGGACCTGTGGGGCAAAATCCGCAATCAGGTCGCGGCGGGCGATGCCCAGGTGCAAGCGTCCGGCGATGATCTGGCCGTGGCGCAGCTGAGCCTGCAACATCAACTGGCGACCCTGTATGTGCAGCTCAATGGGCTGGATGCACAGGACCGGATTCTCAACAACTCGCTGGAGGATTACAGCCAAGCGCTGCAACTGACGCGCAGTCGTTACGCAGGCCAGATCGCATCGGAACTGGACCTGACCCGTGCGCAGAACCAACTGGCCGAGGCCAAGGCGCAGCGGGATGAAGTGCAGGGGCAACGTAACCTTACCGAGCACGCCATCGCAGAACTGGTGGGCGTGCCGGCGAGTGATTTTTCACTGCCGCCCAGCCGGCAGTTGATCGCGCTACCGCAGATTCCATCACAACTGCCGAGCCAGTTGTTGCAACGGCGCCCGGATATTGCAGCGGCAGAGCGTCGAGTATTTGCCGCCAACGCCAACATCGGCGTGGCCAAGGCCGCCTGGTACCCGGACTTCAGTTTGACCGGCTTGATTGGCGGGCAGACTCAAGGCGTTGGCAACCTGCTGTCCGCTGGCAATCGCTATTGGGCGTTGGGGCCGCTGATGAACGTGCCGATCTTCGACGGCGGACGCTTGAGCGCCAATGAACGCCAGGCCAAAGCCGAGTTTGAAGAGGCGTCGGCGCAATACCGCAGCCAGGTGTTGAAGGCCATACGCGAGGTGGAAGACAACCTGGCACAACTGCGGGATTTGCAGCAGGAGGCCCAGGATGAGCAAGCGGTAGCGGATGCGGCGCAGCACACCCAGGCGCTGGCAATGAACAGCTATCAGGCCGGCGCGGTGAGTTACCTGGATGTGGTGACGGCGCAGACAGCGGCGTTGCAGGCGCAGAGGACGTTACAGGCGGTGCAGACGCGGCAGTTGCAGGCAAGTGTGGGGCTTTTGACCGCACTCGGCGGCGGTTGGCAAATGTGACGGAGAGCTGGCCCCGACGGCGGTGGGTCAAATACCGCCTTCGGGGGCAAGCCCCCTCCCACACTGTCCTGCGCCAGACACACATTGTATGAACACCGCAGATCCAATGTGGGAGGGGGCTTGCCCCCGATTGCGGCCTTCCAGACACATCCTGCCAAAAGCCTGCCGACCAATCCCTTGTCCTCCAACCTAGCCTCTTGAAACACCCCAAAAGAGAGGCCAAGGAATGCCTGACCTACCCGCTTCACACCGCCTGCGCATCGGTCGCTTCAGCGAACCAGACCGCATCTACCTCATCACCACCAACACCCACGAACGCATCCCGATATTCAACGACTTCCACCTCGGTCGCCTGGTGGTCTGGCAGTTCCGCCTCGCGCAGTACCAAGGGCTGGCGAAGTCCCTTGCATGGGTGATCATGCCGGACCACTTTCATTGGCTCATCGAACTACGCAAAGGCTCGCTGGCGGATCTGATGCGGCAGGTGAAATCCAAAAGCACGCGGTCCGTCAACGGCGCAAGCGGCCGCAAGGGCCGGCTTTGGCAAGGCAGCTTTCACGACCGAGCACTGCGCAAGGAAGATGATTTGGTGAAGATGGCCCGGTATGTGGTAGCCAATCCATTGCGGGCGGGATTGGTAGAGAAGATTGGCGACTATCCATTGTGGGATGCGATCTGGGTATAGGTTCCAGATCGAGTCGCCCTATCGCTAGCAAGCCCTTTCGGACTGACCGCCAAGATTATCAAGTTTATGGCCGACTATTGAGGAAAACGCTGACTGGAGTGAAGTCACGGCCATCGGCATGTCGATACAAGGTACTGCTGTGGTAGTCAGATACCTCCCCCGTGACCGAGACAATAATCTCGCTGCCCTGAGTGACAACCTTGGCCGATGCGTCACGAGTAATTAGAAACGGAGTCGCCTCTTTGAGCGCGGACAACACTTCACGGTCGCTGGCTAAAGTTCGGTAAACGTAGTATCGATAACTGAACGGAACCGTTGCGCCACCACGGTCATCCTTGACGCCGTAGATCGATGCATCAGCGTTCAGAGGCGCTCTGAGCACCACTTCAGTCAGTTGCGGGCGGCCCGCCGAAAGAAGCCAGCTGCCGCCGATGTAAACCAGGCAAAGCAGCAGCAGGATTGTCGTAACAACTGAATACAGCGATCTTTTAGTAGTTCCTGAACCGGGCATACCTGATTCCTTCCTTGATCCAATATTGGTCGATTGGATCGTCACCGAATGGAGCGTCTGCCCACCATTTACCAAACTCAGGCTTGCCCGAGCCTGCCCTATTCTGGGCAAGGCCCGCGGCTCGCAAAAGCACTTCTTCGCTGAAACCGGCAGCTATCCCAACAGCGCCATAATGAAAGTTCCCAAACGCTTCATATTCTCTGGAAATCTGTTTGTAATCCCAAGGGCCACGATTTCGGACTTGAGTATAAAACCAAGAGTACATAAATGCTGACCCAGCCTTCAGCACATTCTTTTTATGAAAGGCCGTGGCCATATTTTCATTGAGCGATACACCGGGTGGCGGCATTGGATTTGGCATTACATGCTTCCTTTGCAGTAAATTTTCCCGGCGGAAACTAACACTGGAAGAGCAAGCTGTAGAGCACACAACGCAGCAACAGAAACTTCGTACAACAGAGTAGGACGCGCCTTGCACGTGATCACCAGAGCCATTTTTTTCCTACAATCTAGGCTTACTTTGTCGCCCCGCACGCTCCCACATTTTTTCCCGCATTTCAGGCCGCTAGCTTGCCGCTGGCGATTGCAGCAGAAGCGGCCACCATCGCACGCAACAACACCGCACACCCCGCCGCCAAATCATCCGGTGCGGCATTCTCGATTTCGTTATGGCTGATACCCCCCTCGCACGGCACAAAAATCATCCCCGCCGGGCCCAGTTCTGCGACGAAGATCGCGTCGTGCCCTGCCCCGCTGACGATGTCCATGTTAGACAAACCCAGCCCGTTCGCCGCATCGCGCACGGCGTCAACGCAGCCTTTGTCGAAATACAGCGGTGGGAAATCTGCGGTGGGCTCCATTTCAAAGCTCAAGCCATGCTTGGCGCAGGTGTCATCAATCACCTTGCGCACCTCGGCAATCATCGAATCCAACCGCGCCGGTTCCAGGTGACGGAAGTCCAGGGTCATGCGCACTTCGCCAGGAATCACGTTGCGCGATCCCGGGTACGCTTGCAGGCAACCCACGGTCCCGCACGCATGGGGCTGATGCCCCAGCGCCGCCGCATTCACCGCCGCCACCACCGCTGCTGCGCCCACCAGCGCATCCTTGCGCAGGTGCATCGGCGTCGGCCCGGCATGCGCCTCAACGCCGCGCAGTTTCAGGTCAAACCATTTTTGCCCGAGGGCGCCAAGGACCACGCCGATGGTTTTCTTCTCATCCTCCAGAATCGGCCCTTGTTCGATATGCGCCTCGAAATACGCACCGACCTTGTGCCCACTTTCGGGCCGGGTGCCCGCATAGCCAATCGCATTCAGCGCATCACCCACGCTGACGCCCTGTGCATCGACCTTGGCCAGGGTTTCGGCGAGGGTAAATTTCTCGGCAAACACGCCGGAGCCCATCATGCACGGCGGGAAGCGCGAGCCTTCCTCGTTGGTCCACACCACCACTTCCAGCGGTGCTTCGGTTTCCACTTTCAGGTCATTGAGGGTGCGCAGCACTTCCACGCCGGCCAACACGCCAAAGCAACCGTCGAATTTGCCGCCCGTGGGCTGGGTGTCGATATGGCTGCCGGTCATCACCGGCGGCAGGTCGGGATTACGGCCAGGGCGGCGCGCGAAGATATTGCCGATGCCGTCGACGGTCACCGTGCAACCGGCGCCTTCGCACCATTGCACAAACAGATCGCGGGCCTTGCGGTCGAGGTCGGTAAGGGCCAGGCGACACACGCCGCCCTTGGGGGTGGCGCCGAGCTTGGCCAGGTCCATCAGCGACTGCCACAAGCGGTCGCGGTTGATATGCAGGTGGGTCGATTGCAGAACGTCGAGGGCAGCGTTCATGGGGATCTCCTCAGGCTTGTGTTTCTTATGAATTGACAACGACCGGGTTGGCTCCACGCCGGGCATTGAGGCCGTAATACAACACCCCGCCCAACGCCGAACCGGTAAACCAGCCATAGCTGTAGAACCAGCTGAACGCGTCACTGCCCAACGACAGCAAGGTCAGCACCACCGGCACGCCAAAGGCGACAAAGCCGCTCCAGTTCCATGCCGGGTACACGTCGTCGCGGTACAGCCCCGCCAGGTCAAGCTGCTGTTTGCGGGTGATGAAGTAGTCCACCACCATGATCCCGGCGATGGGGCCAAGCAGGCTGGAATAGCCCAGCAACCAGTTGGAATAGACCGTTTCCAGGCTCACATCGGAGACGATCAGCCCAAGCTTTTTCAGGAGTTCATGGGCCATCAGCAGCAGCCCCACGAACCCGGTGAGGATCACCGCCGTGGTGCGGTTGATCAGCTTGGGCGCGATGTTCTGGAAGTCATTGGTCGGCGAGACGATGTTCGCCGCCGTGTTGGTGGACAAGGTCGCGATGATGATCAGCGCCATGGCGATAGCGACCCAGACCGGGCTCTGGATATGCCCGATCAGGGTCACCGGGTCGGACACGCTGACGCCCACCAGTTTCACCGACGCGGCGGTCATGATCACGCCGAGGGCGGCGAACAGGAACATGGTCAGCGGCAGGCCGAAAATCTGCCCGAGGATCTGGTCCTTCTGGCTTTTGGCGTAGCGGCTGAAATCGGGAATGTTCAGCGACAAGGTGGCCCAGAAGCCGACCATCGCGGTAAGGCCCGCCATGAAATAACCGGTGAGGCTCGCCCCTTCCGGGCGCTTGGGCGGGATCGCCATCAGTTCGCTGATCGACACATTCGGCATCGCCCATACCAGCAGGCCAACCCCCACCGCCACCAGCAGCGGTGCGGACAAGGTCTCCAGGCGCTTGATGGACTCGGCGCCGCGCAACACCACCCACAAGTTCAGGCACCAGAAGATCATGAAGCCAATCACTTCACCGGTACCGCCGAGGGACTTCCACCCCTCGAAAATCGAGCCCAGGAACAGGTGAATCGCCAGCCCGCCAAACATCGTCTGGATACCAAACCAACCACAGGCCACCAGCGCTCGAATCAAGCACGGCACGTTGGAGCCGAGGATGCCAAAGGACGAGCGCAACAATACCGGGAACGGAATGCCGTACTTGGTGCCGGGGAAGGCGTTAAGGGTCAGCGGGATCAGCACCACGATATTGGCCAGCAGAATCGCGACCAGCGCCTCGCCCACTGATAATCCAAAGTAAGCAGTCAGCACGCCGCCCAATGTATACGTGGGCACGCAGATCGACATGCCGACCCACAGCGCGGTGATGTGCCACTTGTTCCAAGTGCGTTCGTGCACCTTGGTGGGTGCCATGTCGTGGTTGTAGCGAGGGCTGTCGAGGACGTCGGGGCCGGCGTCGAGTTCGTACAGGCCGTTGCGCTCAATAACTTGCGATCTGTTCTGTTGCATGGCCGCTCCACGGTTTTTTCGAATTATTGTTGCTCACCTGCAGGGTTGATGCAGGTGGCCGGAGTACCTCGTAAACAACATGACATCACGGGCCCGGCCAGCCGTTCCTGCACTCAATAACCGTGCCGAAAACCGCCGCCATACCCTTACCGCTTATATAACTGACTGATGCTAATCAGCTTTCCGATTGAACCTAGGGTAATTGCCACGTGACTCAGGCTGGATAACGTGGAAGTTGCCCGAACTGTCAGGACTCAATCTGGTGCAACACAATTATTTTTATTTCCCTGGCCCGTCAAGGGGCATATCTCAAGCGTCTGATTTGCAATAAGAAATGTTGCTCATATTGAGAACCTGTCAAGTGCGTCAAAATGGTGAGAGCCCGCGACATTTTGGTGATATTGATTTTTTATCCTTATAAATCAATTACATATAAAATGAATAAGCTTATAAAAAATATTCTTGCCCTATCGAAAAACTCGGGCTAGTTTCTATTCCTGTCACCGATGACAAGAATTAACCACCGCTCGGCGACAGCATTACAACACTTAGAACTGGCACAAGCCGGTCAAGCCTTTGAGGAACTCGACATGTCGCTGTTGATCCGTGGCGCCACCGTTATTACCCATGATGAAAGTTACCGCGCCGACGTGTTGTGCGCAGGCGGTCTGATTCGCGCCGTTGGCACGGATCTGGAGATTCCCGCCGGCACCGAGATACTTGATGGCAGCGGCCAATACTTGGTGCCCGGCGGCATCGACCCCCATACCCACATGCAATTGCCCTTCATGGGCACCGTGGCCAGTGAAGACTTCTTCAGTGGCACGGCAGCGGGTCTGGCCGGCGGCACCACGTCCATCATTGATTTTGTGATTCCCAACCCGCAGCAGTCCTTGATGGAAGCGTTTCACCAGTGGCGCGGCTGGGCCGAAAAATCGGCGTCCGACTACGGTTTTCACGTGGCGATCACCTGGTGGAGCGAACAGGTGCGTGAGGAAATGGCCGAGCTGGTCAGCCATCACGGCATCAACAGCTTCAAGCATTTCATGGCGTACAAGAACGCGATCATGGCGGCCGACGATACCTTGGTCGCCAGCTTCGAACGCTGCCTTGAGCTAGGCGCAGTGCCCACCGTGCATGCGGAAAACGGCGAGTTGGTGTATCACCTGCAACGCAAGTTGATGGCCCAGGGCATCACCGGGCCGGAAGCGCACCCACTGTCGCGCCCCTCCCAGGTGGAAGGCGAAGCGGCCAGCCGCGCGATCCGCATCGCCGAGACCATTGGCACGCCACTGTATCTGGTGCACGTCTCCACCCAGGAAGCGCTGGATGAAATCACCTATGCCCGTGGCAAAGGCCAGGCGGTGTACGGCGAAGTGCTGGCCGGCCACCTGTTGCTGGACGACAGTGTCTACCAGCACCCCGACTGGCAAACCGCCGCCGGCTATGTGATGAGCCCGCCGTTCCGCCCACGCGGGCATCAGGAAGCGCTGTGGCATGGCCTGCAATCCGGCAACCTGCACACCACCGCCACCGACCACTGCTGCTTCTGCGCCGAGCAGAAAGCTGCGGGCCGAGACGATTTCAGCAAGATTCCCAATGGCACCGCCGGTATCGAAGACCGCATGGCGCTGCTATGGCACGAAGGCGTCAATACCGGGCGCCTGTCGATGCAGGAATTCGTTGCGCTGACCTCCACCAACACCGCGAAGATCTTCAACCTGTACCCGCGCAAAGGCGCCATCCGTGTGGGTGCCGATGCCGATCTGGTGCTGTGGGATCCCGAGGGTACGCGGACCATTTCCGCCAAGACCCACCACCAGAACGTCGACTTCAACATCTTCGAAGGCAAGACCGTGCGCGGCGTGCCGAGCCATACCATCAGCCAGGGCAAACTGGTCTGGGCCGATGGCGACCTGCGCGCCGAGCGCGGTGCCGGGCGCTATGTGGAACGGCCGGCGTATCCGTCGGTGTTCGAGCAGTTGAGCAAGCGGGCTGAGCATGCCAGGCCGGTTGCTGTGAAGCGCTGAGACCGCTATCGGGGGCAAGTCGAGTCGTCGCACCGCCCCTCCCACATTCGACCGCGTTTATCCTGTTGGAATGAGGTCATTGTGGGAGGGGGCTTGCCCCCGATGAGGCCATTACAGGCAACAAAAAAATGCCCACTTAGAGGCAACCCCAAAAAAACCGTGAGGCCACCACCGTGATCCAGACCCTGACCCACCTCCCCCACCCTCATGAGGATGGCGCAACCCTCGCCAGCCACTTCACCGACCTGGCGCCGCCCCTGAACGCCCGCCAGGCCCAACTGGAAGCCTCGCGCTGCCTGTACTGCTATGACGCGCCCTGCGTGAACGCGTGCCCCAGCGACATCGATATCCCGTCGTTCATCCGCAACATCCACACCGAAAACGTCCAAGGCGCGGCGCAGAAAATCCTCTCGGCCAACATCCTCGGTGGCAGCTGCGCACGGGTCTGCCCGACGGAAATCCTGTGCCAGCAAGCCTGCGTGCGCAACAACAGCGAAGAATGCGCCCCCGTGCTGATCGGCCTGCTGCAACGCTACGCCATCGACAATGCGCACTTCAGCGAACACCCCTTCCAGCGCGCCGCGACGACCGGCAAGCGCATCGCCGTGGTGGGCGCCGGCCCGGCCGGCCTGGCCTGCGCCCATCGCGCCGCTTTGCATGGCCATGACGTGGTGATTTTCGAAGCCCGCGAAAAAGCCGGCGGCCTGAATGAATACGGGATCGCCAAATACAAACTGGTGGATGACTTTGCCCAGAAGGAACTGGATTTCCTCCTGCAGATCGGCGGCATCGAGATCCGCCACGGCCAGCGTCTGGGCGATAACCTCACCTTGAGCGAACTGCACCAGCAATTCGACTCGGTATTCCTCGGCCTGGGTCTCGCCGCCAGCAAACAGTTGGGGCTACCCCACGAAGACGCCCCCGGCCTGCTCGCCGCCACCGACTACATCCGCGAACTGCGCCAGGCCGATGACCTGACCCAACTGCCACTGGCCGACCGCTGCATCGTGCTCGGCGCTGGCAATACTGCGATCGACATGGCCGTGCAAATGGCCCGCCTCGGCGCCCGCGATGTCAACCTCGTCTACCGTCGCGGCCTGGCGGACATGGGCGCCACGCACCATGAACAGGACATCGCCAAAGCCAATCAGGTGCGCCTGTTGACCTGGGCCCAGCCTGAAGAAGTGCTGCTCGATGACGAGGGCCACGTACGCGGTATGCGCTTCCAGCGCACACACATGGAAAACGGCCGCCTGCACCCCACCGGCGAGAGCTTCGAACTGGCTGCCGATGCGATCTTCAAGGCCATCGGGCAAGGGTTTGACGGCGCAGCGTTACACGACCCACTGGCCCAGCAACTGCATCGCGTGGGCGAGCGAATCTTTGTCGACGAACAGCTGCGCACCAGCATTCCCGGCGTGTATGCGGGAGGAGATTGCGTGAGCCTCGGCCAGGACCTCACCGTACAAGCGGTGCAACACGGCAAGCTGGCCGCCGAAGCCATGCACGCCCAACTCATGCTGACTGTGGAGGCCGCGTAATGGCCGATCTCTCGATTGTCTTCGCCGGTATCAAAGCCCCCAACCCGTTCTGGCTGGCCTCCGCGCCGCCCACCGACAAGGCCTACAACGTGGTCCGCGCCTTCGAGGCAGGCTGGGGCGGCGTGGTGTGGAAAACCCTGGGTGAAGACCCGGCGGCGGTCAACGTGTCGTCACGTTACTCGGCGCACTACGGTGCCAACCGTGAAGTGCTGGGCATCAACAATATCGAGCTGATCACCGACCGCTCCCTGGAGATCAACCTGCGGGAAATCACCCAGGTGAAAAAGGACTGGCCCGACCGCGCGTTGATCGTGTCGCTGATGGTGCCGTGTGTCGAAGAGTCCTGGAAAAACATCCTGCCGCTGGTGGAAGCCACTGGCTGTGACGGTATCGAACTGAACTTCGGTTGCCCCCACGGCATGCCCGAGCGCGGCATGGGCGCAGCAGTAGGCCAGGTGCCGGAATATGTGGAACAGGTGACACGCTGGTGCAAGACCTACTGCTCACTGCCGGTGATCGTCAAGCTCACGCCAAACATCACCGACATCCGGGTGGCGGCGCGGGCGGCGTATCGCGGTGGGGCGGATGCGGTGTCGCTGATCAACACCATCAATTCCATCACCAGCGTGGACCTGGAGCGCATGGTCGCCCTGCCCGTCGTCGGTACGCAAAGTACCCACGGCGGCTACTGCGGCTCGGCGGTCAAGCCGATTGCCCTGAACATGGTTGCGGAAATCGCCCGCGACCCGCAGACGCAAGGCCTGCCGATCTGCGGCATTGGCGGCATTGGTAACTGGCGCGACGCGGCAGAATTCGTCGCCCTCGGTTGCGGCGCGGTGCAAGTGTGTACGGCGGCGATGCTGCACGGGTTTCGTATCGTTGAAGAGATGAAGGACGGGCTGTCGCGGTGGATGGACAGCCAGGGCTACACCAGCTTGCAGGACTTTTCCGGGCGGGCTGTGGGCAATACCACGGACTGGAAGTACCTGGACATCAACTACCAGGTGATCGCCAAGATCGACCAGGCCGCGTGTATTGGGTGCGGGCGTTGCCATATTGCCTGTGAGGATACGTCACACCAGGCCATCGCCAGCTTGAAGCAGGCGGATGGTACGCATGCATACGAGGTGATCGATGATGAGTGCGTGGGCTGCAACCTGTGCCAGATCACCTGCCCGGTGGCGGACTGCATTGAGATGGTGCCTATCGACACGGGCAAGCCGTTTTTGAATTGGACCCAGGATCCGAGGAATCCCTACAGGGAGGCTGTGTAGTCCTTTAGATCGCTATGGGGGGGCAAGCCCCCTCCCACACAATTGGCTAAATGCGGTCACATGTGGGAGGGGGCTTGCCCCCGATAGGCATAGGGATCTACACAACTCTCAAAGGCTTATACATAACTCTGTGGTGAGCGGGCTTGTCCCACGCTGGGCTGCGCAGCAGCCCCAAAACCAGGCAACTTGGTTTTTCTGAAAAAACGCGGTGGGTTTGAAGGGGCTGCTTCGCAGCCCAGCGCGGGACAAGCCCGCTCACCACAACAGCCCGTTTGCCATAGATTCAGCATCCACGGAAAGTTGTGTAGATACCTATGCCCCGATAGGGCCATCAGCCTCACCACAAGACTCAAGGCTCCAACCCAATCCCGCGCAAAATCACACCCGTCACGGTCTGGATCGCTTTCTCAAACTGCAGGTCCGACAACGGCTGGTGATCATTCAGAATCTTCACCTGATGGTCAAAGTCGGCATAGTGCTGGGTCGAAGCCCAGATCATGTACAGCAGGCTCGACGGCTCCACCGGCAGGATGCGTTTGTCTTCCACCCATTGACGAATTTTCGCTTCCTTCATCTTGGCCCAGTCGTACAGGCTTTCGTCCAGCGCCTCACCGAGTGTCGGCGCGCCGTGGATGATTTCGTTGGCCCAGACCTTGGAGCCATACGGCCGTGTGCGTGAGCGCTGCATCTTGGCGCGGATGTAGCTGCTGAGCACCACCCGTGGGTCATCGAAGGTTTCGAAGCTCAGGGCATCCTGTTTCCACACGTCCAGCAGGTCGAACAGCACGGCGCTGTACAGCTCGCTTTTGGTGGTGAAGTAGTAATGCAGGTTCGAGCGCGGCAGTTGGGCTTCTTCGGCGATGTCGGCCATGGCGGTGCTGCCGTAGCCTTTCTCGGCGAAGACTTTCTCCGCCGCCAGCAGGATTTTTTCGACGTTGGCCCTACGAATTCCGATCTTGTGATTGCCCATAAGGGCTCCCTGACAAAGACATACGCCAAAGACTACCACCCGCTCTAGATCGGGGCGACAGGCCAAGCCGAAACTTCGTACACTGCCCACTCCTACCCATTGATTGGTATTGAACAATGTTGATCAAGAAAACCCTCACCATCGTCGCCCTGCTCGCATCCCTGCTGGGCGCCTCGGCGGCGTTCGCCCATGCTCACCTCAAAAGCTCCACGCCGGCGGCAGACAGCACGGTGAGAGCCCCCGGCGATCTGCGCCTGACCTTCAGCGAAGGCATCGAGGCGACCTTCACCAAGGTGTCCCTGAGCAAGGACGGCACCGAAATCGCGATCAAAGGCCTGGACACCGAAGGCACCGACAAGAAAGTCCTGGTGGTCACCCCGGCCGCACCACTCGCGGCCGGTAACTACAAAGTGGTGTGGAATGCCGTGTCGGTCGACACCCACAAGAGCAACGGCGAATACAGCTTCAAGGTTGGCCAGTAATCCATGGCGACCCTGCTGGTGCTGTGCCGCTTTGTGCATTTCATCGTCGTGTTGCTGATGTTCGGGGCCTGCGCGTTCAGGCCCTGGCTCCTCGGCGCTGAACCGCAGCCGGTGCTGGACCGGCAATTGCTGCGCATAACCCGTGGGCTGGCATGGACGGCCCTCGCGTCGGGGGCGATCTGGTTACTGTTGATTACTGTCAGCATGGCGGGCTCATGGTCGGCGGCGCTGCAACCGTCGACGGTGCAGTTGGTGCTGGGCAAGACCTTTTTTGGCCAGGTGTGGACCTGGCATCTGATCGTGAACGGCTTACTGATCATCAGCCTGATGACCCCGTGGAGGGCCCCTCGCCTGCCGCTGATCACGCTGTTGCTGATAACCCTGGCACCGGTCGGCCATGGCGCCATGCTCGATGGGCTGAGCGGGCAGTTGTTGATCCTCAACCAGGTGGTCCATCTGATGTGTGTGGGCGCGTGGTTGGGCGGGCTGTTGCTGCTGGTCTTGATCCTCCGGCAATCACAGCGTTTTGAGTTGGCGCCCGTCCTGCGTCGTTTCAGTGGCGTGGGTTACGGCCTGGTCGCGGGCTTGCTGGTGACCGGCCTGATCAATGTGCGCGTCCTGACCGGGCAGTTGTGGCCCACGCCGTTATTCAGTGGTTTTGCCCTGATTCTGTTGATCAAGGTGATGCTGGTGCTGGGGATGTTGGCGCTGGCGTTGCTGAACCGCTTACGCCTTGATAGCTGCGAACAACGGCTGGGCAGCTTGAGGGCCAGCGTGATGCTGGAATGGCTGCTGGGTGTTTGCGCAGTGGCCGCCGTTTCACTCCTGGGCACCTTGCCGCCGATGCTGCTGGCTGGCTGAAACGACATTGACTCTGCCCGCTTTAGGTCGGCACCCTCGTTGTCATCGTATAACTTCCCCTTGACACCTCGGGAAATCCCCGCAAATATCCGCTCCAATGTTGTACGACGACGTATAACAAATAATAAAAACAACAAACAGAAAGGGAGCATCACTGTGAGTCAATTCGCCCGCAATTCGTCTGCGCGTCTCGGTCTTATCGGACTCGGCAGCCTGGCCTTCACCCTCCCACTCACTGTCCAGGCCGAAGGGTTTGTCGACGACGCCAAGGCCACGCTCAACCTGCGCAACGCCTATTTCAACCGTAACTTCACCAACCCGGCGAACGCTCAGGGCAAGGCCGAAGAGTGGACGCAGAGTTTCATTCTCGATGCCAAGTCGGGCTTTACCCAAGGCACCGTGGGCTTCGGTCTTGATGTGTTGGGCCTCTATTCCCAGAAGCTCGACGGCGGTAAAGGCACCGGTGGCACGCAGTTGTTGCCGATCCATGATGACGGTCGCCCTGCGGATAATTTCGGGCGCCTGGGTGTGGCGTTGAAAACCCGGCTGTCGAAGACCGAGTTGAAGGTCGGCGAATGGATGCCAGTGCTGCCGATCCTGCGTTCCGACGATGGGCGCTCCCTGCCCCAGACCTTTCGCGGCGGCCAGGTGACGTCCAACGAGATCGCCGGCCTGACCCTTTACGGCGGCCAGTTCCGTGGCAACAGCCCGCGCAACGACGCGAGCATGGAAGACATGTTCATGAACGGCAAAGCGGCGTTCACCTCCGACCGCTTCAACTTCGGCGGCGGCGAATACAGCTTCAATGACAAGCGCACCCAGGTCGGCCTGTGGTACGCCGAACTGAGCGATATCTACCAGCAACGCTACGTCAACCTCACGCACAGCCAGCCGGTAGGCGACTGGACCCTGGGCGCCAACCTCGGCTTTTTCAGCGGCAAGGAAGACGGCAGCGCCCTGGCCGGCGACCTCGACAACAAGACCACCTTCGCCCTGCTTTCGGCCAAATACGGCGGCAACACCTTCTATGTGGGCCTGCAAAAACTCACCGGCGACAGCGTGTGGATGCGCGTCAACGGCACCAGCGGCGGCACCCTGGCCAACGACAGTTACAACGCCAGCTATGACAACGCCAAGGAGAAATCCTGGCAGGTGCGCCATGACTTCAACTTCGTGGCGCTCGGCGTGCCGGGGCTGACCCTGATGAACCGCTATATCAGCGGCAGCAACGTACACACCGGCGCGATCACCGACGGCAAGGAGTGGGGACGCGAGTCGGAGCTGGCCTACACCGTGCAGAGCGGCGCGCTGAAGAACCTCAACGTGAAGTGGCGCAACTCGACCATGCGTCGGGATTTCAGCACCAACGAGTTTGATGAGAACCGGATCTTTATCAGCTATCCAATCTCGCTGTTGTAGAACTCAGCCTCCCAGCCCCAGGAAATCCCCGGTGGGAGGGGGTTTGCTCCTGATGGCGGTGGGTCACTAACAGATGCACTCACTGGCATGCCCTCATCGAGGGCAAGCCCTCTCCCACATTTTACTCCGCGCTCTGTCCGCAAGAACGTTGACAACCTGGGGACTCCCTAACAATACTTCGGCATAGTCATACGACAACCTACAACAAAAAATCTGGAATCCCCATGACCACGACCACCCACGCTCCTTTCAACCGCCTGCTCCTCACCGGCGCCGCCGGCGGCCTCGGCAAAGTCCTGCGCGAGCGCCTGCGCCCCTACGCACATGTCCTGCGCCTGTCCGATATCGCGGCCATGGCCCCGGCTGCCGATGCTTCGGAAGAAGTCCAGCCCTGCGACCTCGCCGACAAACAAGCCGTGCATCACTTGGTGGAAGGCGTCGACGCCATCCTGCACTTCGGCGGTGTCTCGGTAGAGCGTCCTTTTGAAGAAATCCTCGGTGCCAACATCAGTGGCACCTTTCATATCTACGAAGCCGCCCGTCGCCATGGCGTCAAACGTGTGATCTTTGCCAGCTCCAACCACGTGATCGGCTTCTACAAACAGACCGAAACCATCGACGCCCACTCGCCACGCCGCCCGGACAGCTACTACGGCCTGTCCAAGTCCTACGGCGAAGACATGGCCAGTTTCTACTTCGACCGCTATGGCATCGAGACCGTGAGCATCCGCATCGGCTCGTCGTTCCCGGAGCCGCAGAACCGTCGGATGATGCACACCTGGCTGAGCTTCGACGACCTCACCCAACTGCTCGAACGCGCGCTGTACACGCCGAACGTCGGCCACACCGTGGTCTACGGCATGTCGGATAACCAGGGCACCTGGTGGGACAACCGCCACGCCGCGCACCTGGGGTTTGCGCCCAAGGACACGTCCGAAGTGTTCCGCGCCCAGGTCGAAGCCCAGCCGCCCGTGGCTGCCGATGACCCGGCCAAGGTCTATCAGGGCGGCGCGTTCTGCGCGGCCGGGCCGTTCGGTGACTGAGTTCACATCAACCCAAGGGAATGAGTTGTCATGACTGCTGAATTGATCGTCGACGCCCGCAATGCCGTGGGCGAATGCCCGGTGTGGGTGCCTGAAGAAAACGCGCTGTACTGGGTGGACATTCCCAACGGCGGCCTGCAGCGCTGGAGCGCCAGCAGCGGCCATGTCGCGGCGTGGAAAGCCCCGCAGATGCTCGCCTGTATCGCCCGCACCACGGCGGGCAATTGGGTCGCGGGCATGGAAACCGGCTTTTTCCAACTTACCGCACACAATGACGGCAGCCTCGACACCACGTCTCTGGCCAGTGTCGAACACCCGCGCCCGGACATGCGCCTCAACGACGGCCGCTGTGACCGCCAGGGCCGCTTCTGGGCCGGCAGCATGGTGTTGAACATGGGCCTGAATGCGGCCGAGGGCATCCTCTACCGCTACGCGTCAGGCTCAGCGCCTCATGCTCAATTGGATGGGTTTATCACCCTCAACGGCCTGGCCTTCAGCCCCGACGGCCGCACGATGTACGCCTCGGACTCGCACCCGCTGGTGCAACAGATCTGGGCCTTCGACTACGACATCGACACCGGCACGCCGTCCAATCGCCGCGTGTTTGTGGACATGCACAACCACCTCGGCCGCCCGGACGGCGCAGCGGTGGACGCAGATGGCTGCTACTGGATCTGCGCCAACGACGCCGGCTTGATCCACCGCTTCACCCCGGACGGTCGCCTGGATCGCTCCCTGAGCGTTCCGGTGAAAAAACCCACCATGTGCGCCTTCGGCGGCAGTCGCCTGGACACGTTGTTCGTCACCTCGATCCGTGATGATCAAAGTGAACAGTCGATGGCCGGCGGTGTGTTCGCCCTCAACCCCGGCGTCACCGGTTTGCCGGAGCCCACCTTCACCCTCTAGCTGCATCGCTGTGCCTTGAATACAACAATAAAATAACAAGACAGGAGTGACCCCCATGGACTTCAAACGCACCTTGCTCGCCGCCGCAGTGTTCACCCTCAGCAGCGCCGCCCACGCGCTGGAAATCAAATTCGCCGACATCCACCCCGCCGGCTACCCCACCGTGGTCGCCGAAGAGAACATGGGCAAGGCCCTGACCAAGGAAAGCAACGGCGAACTGACCTTCAAATATTTCCCCGGCGGCGTGCTGGGCTCCGAGAAAGAAGTGGTCGAACAGGCCCAGGTCGGCGCCGTGCAGATGACCCGCGTCAGCCTCGGCATCGTCGGGCCGGTGGTGCCGGACGTGAACGTGTTCAACCTGCCGTTCGTGTTCCGTGACCAGGCGCATATGCGCAAGGTCATCGACGGCGAGATCGGCGATGAGATCCTCGCGAAGATCACCGACTCCGAGTTCGGCCTGGTGGCCCTGGCCTGGATGGACGGCGGCACGCGTAACCTCTACACCAAGAAACCGGTGCGCAAGATCGAAGACCTCAAGGGCATGAAAATCCGCGTGCAGGGCAACCCGTTATTCATCGACGCGTTCAACGCCATGGGCGCCAACGGCATTGCCATGGACACCGGCGAGATCTTCAGCGCCTTGCAGACCGGGGTCATCGACGGCGCGGAGAACAACCCGCCGACCATGCTTGAGCACAACCACTACCAGAACGCCAAGTACTACACCCTCACCGAACACCTGATCCTGCCCGAGCCCATCGTGATGTCGAAAATCACCTGGAACAAACTCACCCCCGCCCAGCAGGACATGGTGAAAAAAGCCGCCAAGGCCGCCCAGGCCGATGAGCGCGTGCTGTGGGACGTCAAGTCCGCCAGCAGTGAGGAAAAACTCAAGAAGGCCGGTGTCGAGTTCATCAGCGTCGATAAAAAACCCTTCTACGACGCCACCGCAGCGGTGCGGGCCAAGTATGGCGCGCCTTACGCCGACCTGATCAAGCGTATCGACGCCGTTCAGTAACGCCCTCCTCCCTGACAAGGCCTGGCGCGGTCGGCATCGACGCGCCCGGTTACGGTGAACGCCATGAAGAATCTGCTGCTGCGCATCAACGACCGCATCTACATGACCTGCATCTGGGTCGCCGGCCTCGCGGTCCTCGGGGTCGCACTGATCATCCCTTGGGGCATCTTCGCCCGCTACATCCTTGGCACCGGCTCAAGCTGGCCGGAGCCCACCGCCATCCTGTTGATGCTGGTGTTCACTTTTATCGGCGCGGCCGCCAGTTACCGTGCCGGTGCGCACATGTCGGTGGCGATGGTCACTGACCGCCTGCCGCCCACCCAACGCCGAATCGTCGGCATTTTTTCGCAACTGCTGATGGCGACCATCTGCCTGTTCATGACCATTTGGGGCACCAAGCTGTGCCTGTCCACCTGGAACCAGTTCATGAGCGCCATCCCCACCCTGCGCGTGGGCATCACCTATATGCCGATCCCCATCGGTGGCGTGCTGACCCTGGTTTTTGTGCTGGAAAAACTCCTGCTCGGTGACCAGAGCAACCGGCGCGTGGTGCGTTTTGACCTGGTTGAAGAAAGCGAAGGGGCTGCCTGATATGGACGCATTGATTCTGCTGGGCAGCTTTATCGCCTTGATCCTGATCGGTATGCCGGTGGCCTACGCCCTGGGCTTGTCGGCGCTGATCGGCGCGTGGTGGATCGACATCCCGTTCCAGGCCCTGATGATTCAGGTGGCCGGCGGCGTGAACAAATTTTCGCTGATGGCCATTCCGTTCTTCGTGCTGGCGGGGGCGATCATGGCCGAGGGCGGCATGTCGCGCCGGCTGGTGGCGTTTGCCGGGGTGCTGGTGGGCTTTGTGCGCGGCGGCCTGTCCTTGGTCAACATCATGGCCTCAACATTTTTCGGCGCGATCTCCGGCTCGTCGGTGGCGGACACCGCCTCGGTGGGCTCGGTGCTGATTCCGGAAATGGAACGCCGTGGCTACCCACGGGAATTTGCCACGGCGGTGACCGTCAGCGGCTCGGTGCAGGCCTTGCTCACCCCGCCCAGCCACAACTCGGTGCTCTACTCCCTGGCGGCAGGCGGCACCGTGTCCATCGCCTCGCTGTTCATGGCCGGCGTGGTGCCGGGGCTGCTGATGAGCGCGTGCCTGATGGTGCTGTGCCTGATTTTCGCGAAGAAACGCAACTACCCCAAAGGCGAAGTCATCCCGTTGAAGCAAGCGCTGAAGATCGCCGGCGAAGCGCTCTGGGGCATGATGGCCATGGTGATCATCCTCGGCGGCATCCTGTCGGGCATCTTCACGGCCACCGAGTCCGCCGCGATTGCGGTGTTGTGGGCATTCTTCGTGACCATGTTCATCTACCGCGACTACAAGTGGAATGAACTGCCCAAGCTGATGCACCGCACGGTGCGCACGATTTCCATCGTGATGATCCTGATCGCCTTCGCCGCCAGCTTCGGCTACATCATGACCCTGATGCAGATCCCGGCGAAAATCACCACGCTGTTCCTGACCCTGTCGGACAACCGCTATGTGATCCTGATGTGCATCAACGCCATGCTGCTGTTGCTCGGCACGGTGATGGACATGGCGCCACTGATCCTGATCCTCACGCCGATCCTGTTGCCGGTGGTGCTCAATATCGGCGTCGACCCTGTGCACTTCGGCATGATCATGCTGGTGAACCTGGGCATCGGCCTGATCACCCCGCCGGTGGGCGCGGTGCTGTTTGTCGGCGCGGCAGTGGGCAAGACCACGATCGAGAAAACCGTGAAGGCGCTGCTGCCGTTTTATGCGGTGCTGTTCCTGGTGCTGATCGCCGTCACTTACATCCCGGCGTTGTCGCTGTGGCTGCCGAGCGTGGTGCTGTAATGATTGAGCTTAAAGATGACCTGACCCACCTCAGCCTTAACCCGGCCGTGGGCGGCAGCCTCGTCAACTGGACCGTGCGCGCCAGCGGGCATCCGCTGTTGCGGCCTAACGACCCGCGCAGCGAGCTGCCTGGAAAGCTGGGGTGTTACCCATTGGTGCCCTGGTCCAACCGCATTGCCAATGGGGGAGTCGAGACCCCCGACGGCTGGCTGGCCCTGACGCCCAACAGCCCGAGCGATCCCTTTCCGATTCACGGCTCGGCCTGGCAGCAGCCGTGGCACGTCGTCAGTCAAACGGCGCAGGAAGTGGTGTTGGAGCTGCGGTGTGAAACGCCGTTCGCCTACCGCGCCGAGCAGCGGATCCGGTTGAGCAACGGCGAACTGAGCATCGCATTGCGCGTGACCCATCTGGCCGAAAAAGCGGCGTGGCATGGGCTTGGGCTGCACCCCTACTTCCCGCGCCGGCCTGGCACACGGTTGCAGGCCTCGGCGGCGCAGGTGTGGTTGAGTGACGGCACAAAGTTGCCGACAGG
The DNA here is from genome assembly GCF_056688935.1 of Pseudomonas arvensis. NCBI lineage: Bacteria > Pseudomonadati > Pseudomonadota > Gammaproteobacteria > Pseudomonadales > Pseudomonadaceae > Pseudomonas > Pseudomonas arvensis. Next base: position 3,749,032 of record NZ_CP162038.1, read on the forward strand.
CTTGGCGGCGGTGCCGCCCGAGTGGGATTTTCGGGTATTGAGCGAGTTGCCTGAAAGCCTCGTGGACAACGGCTTTTGCCAGTGGGACGGGCACTGCCGAATTGAACAGCCAGAGCTGGGCTATACGCTGGAATGCCAGGCCACCGGCGCCGATTACTTCCTGCTGTATTGCCCGCCGGGGTTGGGGTTCTTTTGCATTGAACCGGTGAGTCACCCGGTGAATGCTCATCATCTGCCGGGGCGACCGGGCCTGAAACTGCTGGAACACAATCAGTCGGTCCAACTCAATTTCAACCTGAAATACATTCAAAATGTGGGAGGGGGCTTGCCCCCGATGGCGGCCTGACAGCCCCCTCCCACAGTTTTGATTGGTGTTGTGTCAGTGATGTCAGGGTGGAGAGTTTTTCAGACGCCCAGCCGTATCGATACTCACGACAACCGACAACCCAGGCCGCAGCCGCTCACTCTCGGCCTGATCCGGGTCCACGGTAATCCTCACCGGCACCCGCTGGGCAATCTTCACAAAGTTGCCCGTCGCGTTGTCCGCCTGCAACAGGCTGAACTCCGACCCCGTCGCCGGGGAAATATGCTGCACCGTGCCGTGAAACCTGCGGTGGTTCAGCGCATCCACGGTGAAGGTCACCGGTTGGCCGACCTGCACGTTGTCCATCTGGGTTTCTTTCATATTGGCGATTACCCACAGCTGTTTCGGCACCAGGGCCATCAGTTGCGCGCCGGAGTTGACGTAGGCCCCCAGACGCACGCCAATCTGGCCCAACTGGCCGTCGCGGGGCGCCGTAATGCGTGTGTTGGACAAGTCGATGCGCGCCAGCTCGACCGCCGCATCGGCACTCGCCACCGCCGCCTCCAAAGAACCGCGATTGACGATCACCGTCTGCAAATCCTGGCGCGCGATTTCCAGGCTGGCCTGGGCTTGGGCGACGGCGGCAACCGTCTGTGCATTGGCCGCACGGGTCACGTCCAGCTCGCGCCGGGACACCGAACCGTCGCTGATCAGCTCCTCGTTGCGTCGCAGATCCGCCGTGCTTTTACGCGCCTGGGCCTGGCTATCCACCAGCGCAGCCTGGCGCAACTTGATGGTCGCTTCGGCACTGTTGCGCTGCTGCACCACATTGGCCAGCGCGGCTTTCTGCACCGCCAGTTGCGCCAGGGCCTGGTCCAGGCGCTGTTTGTAGATACGATCATCCAGGCGCACCAACAGGTCGCCAGCCTTGACGTACTGGAAGTCCTGCACCGGCACTTCGAACACATAGCCGCTGAGTTGCGGGCCGATGATCGTCACCTGGCCGCGTACCAGGGCGTTTTCAGTGGTTTCCACCGCGCTGCTGAACGGCGGCAATTGCCAGGCGTAGAGCACGATCAACACGCCGACGATGGCAATCGCGGCAAACCCCAGGGACGACAGGATGCGCACCCGCAGTGGCCGCAGCTCGGTGGGTACGGCGCCGGGCGGCGTGCTGCCTTCCGGGGTGGAGGCGATGGCGGTGGTGGTGGTCGTTGATGGTTCGGTCATGAAGGTGCGCCGCTGGGTTGAACGGGAGGGGCTGCTTGAGTGGTACTCATCAGCCACAGACTGCGGATAAAGATCCAGAGCATGGTCAGGATCGCGATGATCGCGATCAGCATGAAGACATCGTTGTAGGCCATGACATTCGCTTCGCGCGTCGCCGCCGTGGCCAGGCTGCGAATGCCCATGAGGTTGCGCAGTTCCGGGTCGGCGACAATGCCGCCGTAGGCCGAACCACCGCTCTGCACCCGCGCGGCCACACGCGGGTCAAGCATGGTCAGGTGTTCGACAATCATGCTGGAGTGGAACTTCTCGCGCACGATCTGGAACGTGCCCAGCAGCGCCGCGCCAATCAGGCCGCCGAGGTTCTGGCAAATACCGAACATCACCGAAAAACTCACCAGGTTGCGTGGGTTGGTCAGTACGTTCTTGGTGCCCAGCACCATGGTCGGCCCCAGGAAAAACGTGCCGCCAAAGCCCAGCAGGAACTGGCTGACATACAGGTTCTGGGGCCGGGTCAGGTTGCTGGAGAAACTGTCCATCACCGAGCCCACGGCCATCAGCGCCAGGGAAATCACCAGCGGCATCAGCAGGTGCGCCGGGTTGATGGTCAACGCGCTGACCACCAGCCCGCTGATCGCGCCGGCCAGCATCACCACATACAGGGTGTGCATCTGCTGGTAACTCATATTGAGCATCTGCATAAAGCCCACCGCACCGGTGGATTGCTCGGACAGCACCATGCGAATCAGGATCACCGCCAAGGCCAGCCGGATCATGGTGCCGCTGCCCAGCCAGCGGGTCATCAGCATCGGGTTGGCGCGGTTATGCTCGATGGCCAGCCCGGCCATGATCAACACCAGGGAACAGGCCGAGGCGACGCCGATCCACGGCGCTTCCAGCCACCAGTCGATACGCCCCAGCGACAGCACCGCACAGAGCAAGGCCACGCCGGTGGCGAGGATGCCGAAGGTCAGGAAGTCGAGTTTTTCGAAAGTTTTGAAACGGTCGCCGGGCGGCAACTTGAGCAGGAATACACAGCCCAGGCAGATCAGCGCCATGCCCAATTCAAACAGGTACAAGCCGCGCCATTCGGCGATTTGCAGCAAGTCTTCGGAGAACAACCGCGCCAGCGGCAACGCCAACTGCGCCGTACCCAGGCCCAGCACCAAGGCTTTGAGCCGCCACTTGGCCGGGAACGCCTGGATCATGTAGTACAAACCCAACGAACTCAGCGCCGCGCCCACCATCCCGTGGGCTGCGCGTACCGCGATGGCCGAGCTGAGGTCATTGACGAACAAATGGCCAAAGGTCACCAGCGCGTACAACACCAGGAACACTTCGGTGAACACCCGCAGGCCGAACTGCTGGCGGAACTTCACCAGCAGCAGGTTCATGCACACGTTGGTCATCACATAGGCGGCGGGCAGCCAGGCCATTTCCGCCGTGGTCGCACCGAGCGCGCCTTGCAGGTATTGCAGGTTGGCGATGACCAGGGCGTTACCCAGGCCACCGGTGATGGCGACCAGCACACCGACCAGCGCATACAGCCAGCGCTTGTGCGTGGGGTGCCACGGCGTCGACGGCGAACCGGGCAGGCTCGGGCGCTCGTGGGGTTCCCAGGTGTGGGGGGTGTATTTGTCCATTCGATGACCTAGATGAGCCGACGGGTGAAGTCGGTAAAACCATTACTCAGAGTAGTAAACCTGAGTGGGGTTCATCTTGCCATGTTGGGGGGGTGGTTGGGGGCTTCGGTGGTGGTGGTCAAGGATGTAAGAGCCAGATCAAAAGCGGGGTAAACCTATCTGCTATGTGCAGATCTGAATGTGGGATTGCATTTCAAGTTCAGCGTAAAGCGTTGAAAAGCATTCCCGCTGCAACCACCACACACAGGCTGGCAAACCCCACCTGCAAGGTGCGCGCAGGAATCACCGAACACAGGCGCCGGCCGACCAGCATGCCGACGATGCTGGCACCGATAAACACCCAGCCCACCGGCTCGATGCGCACCCCGGCATGCAACGCGCCGGCCACGCCAATCAGCGAGATCAGGCTGATCACCATCAACGACGTGGCGACGATGCCGCGCATCTGCACGTCGGTGAGTTGCTTGAACGCCGGCACGATCAGAAAGCCGCCGCCCACGCCGAGCAAACCGGACACCGCGCCGGTCACGGCACCCAGCACGGCCAGGGTGGCGCTGCATTTGGCGGTCCAGGCCAGGCGCCCGGTCTGTTGATCGAGCATGCAGTTCTTCTGGCCCCAGGACGCGGCGCCATGGTCACTCGGCCCGGCCTCGACCTTTTCACGCTGCAACATGCGCCAGGCCACCAGCACCATCAACGCACTGAACAGCGCCATCAGCACCGGCTCCGTCATCTGGTGCGCGAGAAACACCCCCAAGGGTGAAAACAGCGCGCCGAGCAAGGCGATCAGCAGCGCGGCGCGGTAACGCACCAGGCCGTGGCGCAAACCATCAATCGCACCGACGGCCGCCGCCGCGCCCACCGCAAGCAACGACACCGGCGCGGCCTGAGTCATGGTCAAACCCAAGCCCAGCACCAGCGCCGGCACCCCGAGGATGCCACCACCCGCGCCGGTCAGGCCCATGACCAGGCCCATCAACACACCCAACACACTGGCCAGCAGCATTCAGTCCACCTTGCTCAGACGGGTCAGCCATTCACGGCCCTTGAGCATGCCGTTCCAGTAGAACCACGGCAGCAGCGTGGCCTTGAGGAACCACATCGACCGACGCGCCTTGGTCGGGTCGAGGCCGAAGGTCGGCAGCAACGTGCCGCCGTAGCCGAACTCGGCGAGCACTACCTTGCCCTTCTCCACCGTCAGCGGGCACGAGCCGTAGCCATCGTACTTGAGCGGCATCGGCGCCTGTTTGCGCAGGGCCAGCAGGTTTTCGGCAACCACCACGATCTGCTTGCGCACGGCAGCGGCGGTCTTGGCGTTGGGGGTGCCGCATACATCGCCCAGGCCGAAGATGTGCGGGTAGTGCAGGTGTTGCAGAGTGTTGGGGTGCACTTCACACCAGCCGGCGGCATCGGCCAGCGGGCTTTGGCGGATGAAGTCCGGCGCGACTTGCGGCGGCACGACGTGCAGCAGGTCGAAGGATTTCTCTTCAACCGTCGTATTGCCCTCAGTGTCCTTCACGGCAAACCAGGCCTTGCGCGCCGGGCCATCGACCTTCACCAGATTGGAATTGAACGCCAGGCGGGCGTTGTATTTCTCTACGTATTTCATCAACGGCGGTACAAAAGTTGCCACCCCGAACAACGCCGCGCCGGCCAGGTTGAATTCCACCTCGATGTGCTTGAGATGGCCCTGCCTGAGCCAGTGATCGCACGACAAGTACATGGCCTTCTGCGGCGCGCCGGCGCATTTGATCGGCATGGCCGGCTGGGTGAAGATCGCCTTGCCGCCCTTGAGTTGCTGCACCAACTGCCAGGTATAGGCGGCGTGTTCGTAGCTGTAGTTGGACGTGACACCGTGCTGGCCGAGGGTGTCCTGCAGGCCCTCGATGCTCTCCCAGGCCAGGCGCAGGCCGGGACAGACGACGAGATTCTGCCAACTCACACGCTGGCCGCTGTCGAGCACCAACGTCTGCTCGTCCGGCAGGACTTCGCTGACCGCGGCCTGTATCCAGGTGACGCCATTGGGCAGCACGTCGGCCAGCGGGCGACGGGTCTTCTCCAGGTCATAGGCGCCTCCGCCCACCAGGGTCCAGGCCGGCTGGTAGCAATGGTGGTCGCTGGGTTCGATAAGGGTGATGTTCAGGTCGGGGTCGCGCTTGAGCAGGCTGGCCAGCAGGCCAATGCCTGCCGAGCCGCCGCCGATGACAACGATATCGCCACTGATGGTTGGGCCCCAGTGTTGTTCGGTCATGGTCTGTTGCCTTTTTTTGTCAATGCACACAAGGGTCGTTGCCGTATGGCGTCACGCCCAATGATGGGTCGAAGCTTTGCCTCTGACCGTTTTTTTCCCTTAAGCTCGCAAGCCTATGTGGAAAACATCTTGAATGTAAGCCGCAATCCACCCTCAAGGACCGTCGCCATGTCAGCGTTGATTCAATCCTTTCTGGACGAGGCGTCGTCGACCTACACCTACGTCGTCTATGCAGCGGACGGCGGCCCCTGTGCCATCGTCGACTCGGTGCTCAACTACGACCCGGCCTCCGGGCGCACGGACACACGCCAGGCCGACAAAGTCATCGCCTTCGTCGGCGAACACCGCCTGCAAGTGCAGTGGCTGCTGGAAACCCACGCCCACGCCGACCACCTGTCGGCTGCGCCGTACCTGCGCCGCACGCTGGGCGGCAAGATCGCCATCGGCCAGTCGATCAGCAAGGTGCAGGACGTGTTCAAGAATCTGTTCAACCTGGAACCGGAATTTCGCGTCGACGGCTCGCAGTTCGATCACCTGTTTGCGCCGGATGAGGTTTTCCATATCGGCGGCGTGAAGGCCCAGGCCCTGCACGTGCCCGGTCACACTCCGGCGGATATGGCTTACCTGATCGAGGATCAATTGATCCTGGTAGGCGACACGCTGTTCATGCCCGATGTGGGCACCGCCCGCTGCGACTTCCCCGGCGGCGATGCGCGGCAGTTGTATGCGTCGATGCGCAAATTGCTGGCCTTCCCGCCGCACACCCAGCTGTACGTATGCCATGACTACCCGCCTGAAGGACGCGAGGCCAAATGCCTGACCACCGTGGCCGAGCAGCGCGCGGGAAATATCCATGTGCATGACGGGGTGGATGAGGCGGCGTTTGTGGCAATGCGCACCCAGCGCGATGCCGGGTTGGGCATGCCGACGTTACTGCTGCCGGCGATCCAGGTGAATGTACGGGCGGGGAATATGCCGCCGGCCGAAGCGAACGGTGTGACCTACCTGAAGATCCCACTCAACCAGCTATGAAATACGGTTAAACATGTGGGAGGGGGCTTGCCCCCGATAGCGGTGAATCAGTAACAGAGGAGCCGACTGACACACTGCAATCGGGGGCAAGCCCCCTCCCACATTTTCAACCGAGGCTGATGCCATTGGCGGGCAAGGGCAGCGCGGTTTTGTAGCGCACCTGCTTCAACGCAAAACTCGACCGGATATTCGCCACCCCCGGCACTTTGGTCAAAAAGTCCATCATGAAGCGCTCCAGCGACTGAATCGTCGGCACCAGCACCCGGATCAGATAGTCCGGGTCGCCGGCCATCAGGTAGCACTCCATCACTTCGGGGCGGTCCGAGATCGCGCCTTCGAACTGCTGCAACGCCAGTTCATTCTGCTTTTCCAGGCTGACGTGGATAAACACATTGACGTGCAGCCCCAGCAGGTCGGCGTCGAGCAGCGTGACCTGCTCACGAATCAACCCCAACTCTTCCATCGCTTTGACCCGGTTGAAACACGGCGTGGGCGACAGGTTGACCGAGCGGGCCAGGTCGGCGTTGGTGATGCGGGCATTCTCCTGCAGGGCATTGAGAATGCCGATGTCGGTACGGTCCAGTTTGCGCATGAGACAAAATCACCTGTTTATTATGTTTATGCAGTTTTTTTATCCGCAAATGATCCTGAGCGCAACGAAACACAGATAAATATTCTTCTACGCCCCGCCTATGATTGTTGTAGGACAAGATTTCTTCTACCCGAAGACTGACTGTCAGCTAGCGCGCCCACTACAAGAAATTCACAAGATCGAGCGTAGAAGCCATGACCCAGCAGTATGAACCACTGCGCCTGCACGTCCCTGAACCCTCGGGCCGACCAGGCTGCAAGACCGACTTCACCTACCTGCGCCTGACCGACGCAGGCCTGGTGCGCAAACCCGCCATCGACGTAGAACCCGCCGACACCGCCGACCTGGCCAAGGGCCTGATCCGCGTGCTCGACGACCAGGGCCAGGCCCTGGGGCCATGGGCCGAAGGTGTCAGTGTGGAAATCATGCGCAAAGGCATGCGCGCCATGCTCAAGACGCGCATCTTCGACAACCGCATGGTGGTCGCCCAGCGTCAGAAAAAAATGTCGTTCTACATGCAGAGCCTTGGCGAAGAAGCCATCGGCAGTGCCCAGGCCCTGGCCTTGAACATCGACGACATGTGCTTCCCTACCTACCGCCAGCAAAGCATCCTGATGGCCCGCGAAGTGCCACTGGTGGACCTGATCTGCCAGTTGCTGTCCAACGAGCGCGATCCGCTCAAGGGCCGCCAGTTGCCGATCATGTATTCGGTCAAGGATGCGGGCTTCTTCACCATTTCCGGCAACCTTGCCACCCAGTTCGTACAGGGTGTGGGCTGGGGCATGGCCTCGGCGATCAAGGGCGATACCAAGATCGCGTCCGCCTGGATCGGCGATGGCGCCACCGCTGAATCGGACTTCCATACCGCCCTCACCTTCGCCCACGTGTACCGTGCGCCGGTCATCCTTAACGTCGTAAACAACCAATGGGCCATCTCCACCTTCCAGGCCATTGCCGGCGGTGAAGCCACCACCTTCGCCGGACGCGGCGTAGGCTGCGGCATCGCCTCCCTGCGCGTGGACGGCAACGACTTTATCGCGGTGTACGCCGCCTCGGCCTGGGCCGCCGAACGTGCGCGGCGCAACCTGGGGCCGAGCCTGATCGAGTGGGTCACCTACCGCGCCGGTCCGCACTCCACCTCGGATGATCCGTCCAAATACCGCCCAGCCGACGATTGGAGCCACTTTCCGTTGGGCGATCCGATTGCCCGTCTCAAGCAGCACCTGATCAAGATTGGCCAGTGGTCCGAAGAAGAGCACGCGGCGGTCAGTGCCGAGCTTGAGGCCGAAGTGGTCAAGGCGCAGAAAGAAGCCGAACAGTACGGCACCCTTGCCGGCGGCCAGATTCCGAGCGCCGCGACCATGTTCGAAGACGTCTATAAAGAGATGCCGGAGCACTTGAAGCGCCAGCGTCAAGAGTTGGGGATCTGACATGAACGATCACAACAACAGCATCGAATTGGAAACCGCCATGAGCACGACCACCATGACCATGATCCAGGCCCTGCGCTCGGCCATGGATGTGATGCTTGAGCGTGACGACAACGTGGTGGTGTTCGGCCAGGACGTCGGTTACTTCGGCGGCGTGTTCCGTTGCACCGAAGGGTTGCAGGGTAAGTACGGAAGCTCGCGGGTATTCGACGCGCCGATCTCGGAAAGCGGCATTATCGGCGTGGCCGTGGGCATGGGTGCCTATGGTCTGCGCCCGGTCGCTGAAATCCAGTTTGCCGACTATGTGTACCCCGCCACCGACCAGATCATCTCCGAAGCCGCGCGCCTGCGGTATCGCTCGGCGGGCCAGTTCACCGCCCCCCTGACCATGCGCATGCCCTGCGGGGGTGGCATCTACGGCGGCCAGACCCACAGCCAGAGTATCGAAGCGGTGTTCACGCAAGTTTGCGGCCTGCGCACGGTGATGCCGTCCAACCCCTACGACGCCAAAGGCCTGCTGATTGCCTCCATCGAGAACGATGACCCGGTGATCTTCCTGGAGCCCAAGCGCCTGTACAACGGCCCGTTCGATGGCCATCACGACCGTCCTGTCACGCCGTGGTCGAAGCACCCGCAAGCACAGGTTCCCGACGGTTACTACACCGTGCCGCTGGACGTGGCAGCCATCGTGCGTCCGGGCTCGGCCGTTACCGTGCTGACCTATGGCACCACGGTGTATGTGTCGCAGGTTGCCGCTGAAGAAACCGGCATCGACGCCGAAGTCATCGACCTGCGCAGCCTGTGGCCGCTGGACCTGGAAACCATCGTCAAGTCGTTGAAAAAAACCGGCCGTTGCGTGGTGGTGCACGAAGCCACTCGCACCTGCGGTTTTGGCGCCGAGTTGGTAGCGCTGGTGCAAGAGCATTGCTTCCACCACCTGGAAGCGCCGATTGAACGCGTCACCGGTTGGGACACTCCCTACCCGCACGCGCAGGAATGGGCGTATTTCCCAGGGCCGACCCGAGTGGGCGCGGCGTTGAAACGGGTCATGGAGGTCTGAATGGGCACGCACGTTATCAAGATGCCGGACATTGGCGAAGGCATCGCAGAAGTTGAATTGTCGGTATGGCATGTGAAGGTCGGCGACATGGTCGTCGAAGACCAGGTGCTGGCGGATGTCATGACCGACAAGGCGATGGTGGACATTCCCTCGCCGGTGCACGGCAAAGTGCTTTCCCTCGGCGGCGAGCCGGGTGAAGTCATGGCCGTGGGCAGTATTCTGATCAGCATCGAAGTCGAAGGCGCCGGTAACGCCAAGGACGCGCCGGTCGCGGCTGAGCCGGTGAAGGCTGCGCCTGTGGTCGAAGCCCGGCCCGCGCCGGTGGTTGAGGCCAAACCCGCGACCCAACCCGCAGCGGCGCCGGTGGCCCGCGAAACCCATGAACGCCCGCTGGCCTCCCCTGCCGTGCGCAAGCATGCGTTGGATGCCGGTATCCAGTTGCGTCTGGTGCAAGGTTCCGGGCCCGCTGGCCGGGTCTTGCATGAGGACCTCGACGCTTACCTTCAGCAAGGCGCGACACCGTCCTCGACAGCCGCCAACCCCTACGCCGAACGCACTAGCGAAGAGCAGATCCCGGTGATCGGCATGCGCCGCAAGATCGCCCAGCGCATGCAGGACGCCACCCGCCGCGCCGCGCATTTCAGCTACGTCGAAGAGATCGACGTCACCGCACTGGACGAGTTGCGTGTGCACCTCAATGAGAAACACGGCGCCACACGCGGCAAGCTGACCCTGCTGCCGTTTATCGTGCGGGCCATGGTCGTGGCGTTGCGCGATTTCCCGCAGATCAATGCGCGTTATGACGACGAAGCCCAGATCATCACCCGCCTTGGTGCGGTGCACGTGGGCGTCGCCACCCAAAGCGACGTGGGCTTGATGGTGCCAGTGGTGCGTCACGCCGAAGCCCGCAGCCTGTGGGGCAACGCGGAGGAAATCGCGCGCCTGGCCACGGCCGCACGCAATGGCAAGGCCAGTCGCGATGAGCTGTCGGGTTCGACCATCACCTTGACCAGCCTGGGTGCCCTCGGCGGCATCGTCAGCACGCCGGTGCTGAATTTGCCGGAAGTGGCCATCGTTGGGGTCAACCGCATCGTCGAACGGCCCATGGTGATCAAGGGCCAGATCGTGGTGCGCAAGATGATGAACCTCTCCAGCTCGTTCGATCACCGCGTGGTCGACGGCATGGACGCGGCGCAATTCATCCAGGCCATTCGCGGCCTGCTCGAACAACCCGCCAGCCTGTTCCTGGAGTAAGTCATGACCTTGAATACCACTTTGCTGATCATCGGCGGCGGGCCTGGCGGGTATGTGGCGGCGATTCGCGCCGGCCAGTTGGGCATCCCGACCATCCTGGTGGAAGGCCAGGCGCTGGGCGGCACCTGCCTGAATATCGGCTGCATTCCGTCCAAGGCCTTGATCCACGTGGCCGAGCAGTTCCAGCAAACCGTGCATCACAGCCAGGGCTCGCTCCTGGGCATCGATGTGGACGTACCGACCCTCAACATCCGCAAAAGCGTGGAATGGAAAGACGGCATCGTCGACCGCCTGACCACCGGCGTCGCGACACTGCTGAAAAAACACAAAGTGCAGGTGATCCACGGCTGGGCCAAGGTGGTGGACGGCAAGACCGTCGACGTCGGCGACCAGCGCATCCACTGCGAACACCTGCTGCTGGCCACCGGTTCGACCAGCGTCAACTTGCCGATGCTGCCGATCGGCGGCCCGATCATTTCGTCCACCGAAGCCCTGGCGCCAACCCGTGTGCCCAAGCGCCTGATTGTGGTGGGCGGCGGGTACATCGGCCTGGAGCTGGGGATTGCCTATCGCAAGCTGGGCGCCGAGGTCAGTGTGGTCGAGGCCCAGGATCGCATCCTGCCGGCCTACGACGCCGAACTGACGCAGCCGGTCAGCGAATCCCTCAAGCAACTGGGGGTCAAGCTGTACCTCAAGCACAGCGTCACCGGGTTCGCCGACAACTGCCTGCAGGTGCGTGACCCGAACGGCGATACATTGACCCTGGAGACCGATCAGGTCCTGGTAGCGGTGGGGCGCAAACCCAACACCCAGGGCTGGAACCTTGAAGCGCTGAACCTGGCGATGAACGGCGCGGCGATCCAGATCGACAGCCGTTGCCAGACCAGCATGCGCAATGTGTACGCCATCGGCGACCTGAGCGGCGAGCCGATGCTGGCCCACCGCGCCATGGCCCAGGGCGAAATGGTTGCCGAACTGATCAGCGGTCAACCCCGTGAATTCAACCCGGCAGCGATCCCGGCGGTGTGCTTTACCGACCCGGAACTGGTGGTGGTCGGCAAGACCCCGGACGACGCCAAGGCGGCGGGCCTGGACTGCATCGTGTCGAGTTTCCCGTTTGCGGCCAATGGCCGGGCCATGACCCTGGAGTCGAAAACCGGCTTCGTGCGGGTGGTGGCGCGGCGTGACAATCATCTGATCGTCGGCTGGCAAGCCGTGGGCGTGGGTGTATCGGAACTGTCCACCGCGTTTGGCCTGAGCCTTGAAATGGGTTCACGCCTGGAGGATGTGGCGGGCACCATCCATGCCCATCCGACCTTGGGCGAAGCGGTGCAGGAAGCTGCATTGAGGGCATTGGGCCACGCGCTGCATCTGTAAAACCGTGGCGAGGCCATCGGGGGCAAGTCGAATCGTCGCACCGCCCGCTCCCACACCGGCCAAGAATGAAGTATTGTTGCGCCCATTCAGAAAAAAACCGACTTGACCAAAGATAGAGGGTGTCATGGGTAACGAAAGCATCAATTGGGACAAGCTGGGTTTTGACTACATCAAGACCGACAAACGCTACCTCCAGACCTTCAAGGATGGCGAGTGGCAAGCCGGCACCCTGACCGACGACAACGTGCTGCACATCAGCGAGGGCTCCACCGCCCTGCACTATGGCCAGCAGTGCTTTGAAGGCCTCAAGGCCTACCGCTGCAAGGACGGCTCGATCAACCTGTTCCGCCCGGACCAGAACGCCGCACGCATGCAGCGCAGTTGCGCCCGTCTGCTGATGCCGCATGTGCCGACCGACGTGTTCATCGATGCCTGCAAACAAGTGGTCAAGGCCAACGAGCGGTTCATCCCGCCGTACGGCAGCGGCGGCGCGCTGTACCTGCGCCCGTTCGTGATCGGCACCGGTGACAACATCGGCGTGCGGACCGCGCCGGAGTTCATCTTCTCGGTGTTCTGCATCCCGGTCGGCGCCTACTTCAAGGGCGGCCTGGTGCCACACAACTTCCAGATCTCCACGTTCGACCGCGCCGCCCCACAGGGCACCGGTGCTGCGAAAGTCGGCGGCAACTACGCAGCCAGCCTGATGCCGGGCTCGGAAGCGAAAAAATCCGGCTTCGCTGACGCGATCTACCTGGACCCGATGACCCACTCGAAGATCGAAGAAGTCGGCTCGGCCAACTTTTTCGGGATCACCCACGACAACAAGTTCATCACGCCGAAGTCGCCTTCGGTGCTGCCAGGCATCACCCGCCTGTCGCTGATCGAACTGGCCCAGACCCGCCTGGGCCTGGAAGTGGTTGAAGGCGAAGTGTTCATCGACAAACTGGCCGACTTCAAGGAAGCCGGCGCCTGCGGTACTGCGGCGGTGATCTCGCCGATCGGCGGCATCCAGTACAACGGCAACCTGCATGTGTTCCACAGCGAAACCGAAGTCGGCCCGATCACCCAGAAGCTCTACAAAGAGCTGACCGGCGTGCAGACCGGCGACGTTGAAGCGCCAGCGGGTTGGATCGTCAAGGTCTGACCCAGCAACACCGCAAAAAAGTGTGGGAGGGGCACGCCCCCTCCCACATTTTGATCTCCAGTATTTTCAAGATTGAGGGATATTCCCAGCAATCTTCTTCCCCATGCTGATCCTCGGCTCCACCCCATACCCCAGTGCCTCGTAAAACCCCGCCACCGCCTCGTTGCCACTGGTGATCTGCAGGTTGATCTTCATGCAGCCCAGCACCGTCAACGCCTGCTCCGCATGCCGCACCAGCGACGCGCCCAGGCCATGACGCCGATAGTCCGCGTGCACCGCAACCGAATACAGCCAGCCGCGATGGCCGTCGTAACCGGCAAGGATGGTCCCGATCACCGCTTTTTTATCCGTCGCCACAAAGAACAACCCGTCATTGACGGCCAGCTTTTTATCGATCGCCAGGCTCGGCAGATTATGCGCGGTGTCATAGCCAAACGCCTCCTGCCATAACTCAATCACTTGCGCACGGTGCGCGCGGTCGCGATACGGCCCGATGGGATAGCGTGATGACAGCGTCTTTTCCATCACCAGCGTGCGCTCGTTGCCATGGTAAACGTCGCGCACTGTGTGAAACCCCAGCTTGGTGTAGAACGGCTCGGCGGTCAGCGAAGACGGCACACTCAACACCGTCACCCCGGTTTCACGGGCGCGCAGCTCGATTTCCATCATCAGCAACCGGCCGATGCCCTGCCCCTGCAAGCTCGGGTTGACGAACACTGACCGCACCACATTGGCGTCAAGCGCCGCCGTGGCGACCACGCTCTGATCCTGGATCGCCACCAGCACGATACGGCGCTTGAGCAACGCCAGCACTGCGTCCGGCGTGAAGTTGCTCGCCACACGGGCAATCACATCCGCGGGGTAATCCTGCGCATTGCTGCTGCGCAGGGCCGCCAGGATGACTTGGCTGATGCCTTCGGCATCGGTGGCTTGGGCGAGACGAACGACGGTGGACATGATTCCTCCTGGCTGACGACGCTGGAACAGACACCACAATACCAATGTGGGAGGGGCGGTGCGACGATTCGACTTGCCCCCGAAAGCAATCCTTCAGATATGGATTTTCTGGCTGAGCCACCGCCATCGGGGGCAAGCCCCCTCCCACACTTCAAGCGCATTTCACCCCTACAGCCGGTTCGGCTGCCATACCCCACTTTTCAGCTTTCCCGGCTGAGGCGCTCCTTGGTTTCAGCCGGGATTCCTCTGCCACAGCGCACAAAATAGCCCCACTGCCCAACCCCATGGATTCGTGCACCCATGCAAACCACCAACACCGTCCTGATGATTCGCCCGGCGCGCTTTGCCTTCAACCCGGACACCGCGATCAACAACCGCTTCCAACGCCAGCCCCTGGACCCACTCAGTGCACAGCAGAAAGCGCTGGAAGAGTTCGACGGCTATGTCGATACCCTGCGCCAGCACGGCGTGGAAGTACTGGTGGTGCAGGACACCCCGGCGCCCCATACCCCCGATTCGATCTTTCCCAACAACTGGTGGAGCAGCCATGCCGACGGCAGTCTGGTGCTGTACCCGATGGAAGGCCAGAACCGTCGATTGGAGCGCAACAAGGGCGTGCTGCAAGTACTGGAACAACGTTTTGCGGTCAAGAACACCATCGACCTCAGCCCCCTCGAACAACACAACATCTTCCTTGAAGGCACCGGCAGCATGGTGCTCGACCGCCAGCACCGCATCAGTTACGCCTGCCATTCCGGGCGTACCCACCACGATGCGCTGCGCGAATTCGCCGCGCGCCTCGACTACCAGCTCTGCGTATTCCATGCGGTGGACCGCCACCACGCGCCGATCTACCACAGCAACGTGATGATGAGCGTAGGCCGCGACCTCTCGGTGGTGTGCCTGCAAGCCCTGCCCGACGAAGGCGAACGCCTGACCCTGGAGCGCTCCCTGCACGACACCGGCAAGGACATCCTTGCCCTTGATTTTGACCAGCTGGAAGCCTTCGCCGGCAACATGCTCGAAGTCCACGACCGCGATGGCCAGCCGCTGCTGGTGATGTCCGCCAGTGCCTGGGGCGCGTTGCAACCGGCCCAGCGCCAGCATGTGGAACGCCATACCCGACCGGTGGTGGTGAACATCGACAACATCGAACGCATCGGCGGCGGCAGCGCCCGCTGCATGCTGGCGGAAGTGCACCTGCCTGCCCGCCCCTCATTTCAATAAGGAGTCTTGCCATGACCCGCTATATCGACGTCAACGACCTCAGCTACCTGGTCTCGCAAAAAGGCCTGCAAACCTGCATCACCGAGATGGCCGAATACATCCGCGCCGACTACCTGCGCTGGCAGGATTTCGAAAAATGCGCACGCCTGGCCAACCACTCGCCGGACGGTGTGATCGAGCTGATGCCGGTGTCCGACGCGTCGCTGTACGCCTTCAAATACGTCAACGGCCACCCGAAGAACACCCTGGCGGGGATGCTCACCGTCATGGCGTTCGGAGCGTTGGGCGATGTGGACACCGGCAAGCCGGTGCTGCTGGCAGAAATGACCCTGACCACCGCCATCCGCACTGCCGCCACCTCGGCGCTGGTCGCACGCTACCTGGCGCGCGACAACAGCCGCAGCATGGCGCTGATCGGCAACGGCTCGCAAAGTGAATTCCAGGCCCTGGCCTTTCACGCCATGCTCGGCATCAACGAAATCCGTCTGTTCGATATCGACGCCAAGGCCACTGCCAAGCTGGCAGCCAACCTCAAGGCCTTCCCGGCGATCAAGGTGATTCTGGCCGGTAGCGTGGCCGAAGCGGTCAAAGGTGCGGACATCGTCACCACCGTGACCGCCGACAAGGCCTACGCGACGATCCTCACGGACGAGATGATCGAGCCGGGCATGCACCTCAATGCCGTGGGCGGCGACTGCCCAGGCAAGACCGAACTGGACCGCCGTATCGTCGAGCGCGCCCGGGTGATCGTCGAGTACGAGCCGCAAAGCCGTATCGAAGGTGAGATCCAGCACATGCCGGAAGATTCGCCGGTGACCGAACTCTGGCAGGTGATCAACGGCCAGCAACCGGGCCGCGAGAACGCGCGCCAGATCACGCTGTTCGACTCGGTGGGCTTTGCCATCGAAGACTACTCGGCCCTGCGCTATGTGCTGGACGTGGCCAAGGCGCTGGATGTAGGCAGCGAGTTGGAATTGGTGCCGGACCTCGCCGACCCGAAAGACCTGTTTGCGCGCCTGGCCCAACAGCCACGCGCACAGCACAAAAAGCGCGCCTGAGACCGCTCTGGCCTGCCGCTTTGCGCCTAGGGCAGGCCCTATTTACAGCGTTGAAAAGCCGATTCAGCGGGTCCGACAGCCGATTCCGCTGCATTGCGCTTTTTTACAGCGCAATTTGCGCTTTGCGCACCAGGTAAACGACACAAAAAACGCACCACCATGAAGCATTCTGAGCCCGACCAGAGAGTCACCGAATGAATGCAGCTGCGCCTCTTTTTTACTGCCCTGACATCAATTACAAAATATAGGGACTACACCATGACTCCATTGCGATCACTGTTCGCTGCGTTGCTGTTGCCACTGTGCGCCACCGCCGCCCACGCCCAGGATTGGAAAGAAATCCGCTTCGGCGTGTTCCCCGAATACCCGCCCTTCGAATCCGTGGCCGCTGACGGCAGCCTGCAAGGTTTTGATATCGAATTGGGCAACGCCATCTGCGCCAAGCTCGACGTGAAATGCACGTGGGTGCACAACGAATTCGACGGCATGATCCCGGCCCTGCGCGCACGCAAGTTCGACGCCATCATGTCGTCCATGGCCGTGACCCCGGCCCGTGAGAAAGTCATCGATTTCAGCGACCGCCTGTTCCTCAGCCCCACGTCGGTGATCACCCGTAAAAGCGCCGACTTCGGCGACACGCCCGAATCGTTGAAAGGCAAGCAGGTCGGCGTGTTGCAAGGCTCGTTGCAGGAAGCCTATGCCCGTGCGCACCTGGCCAAGCTCGGGGCACAGGTCAAGGCGTACCAGTCCCAGGAACAGAACTACGCCGACCTGCAAAACGGTCGCCTCGACGCCACCCTGACCGACAAACTCGAAGCCCAGCTCAACTTCCTGTCCAAGCCCGAAGGCGCCGACTTCAAGACCGGCCCGGCCTTCAAGGACCCGACCTTGCCGCTGGACATTGCCATGGGCCTGCGCAAGAACGACCAGGAATTGCGCGCGCTGATCAACAAGGGCATCGCCGCCGTCCAGGCCGATGGCACCTACGCGCAAATCCAGAAAAAATACTTCGGCGATCAAGACATCTACCACGAGTGAGCCAACGCCGAGCCCCCTGTGGTAGAGGACTCATGTGGGAGGGGGCTTGCCCCCTCCCCCACAAGCCGGGCCCGCAGGGGAATATCTGCGCCTTTAGAGATTTCTCCCCATGAACGACCTCCTCAACCTGCAAGGCTACGGCCCCATGCTGGCCCAGGGTGCCTGGATGACGCTCAAACTGGCGTTCCTCGCGCTGGCCCTGAGCCTCACCCTCGGTCTGCTCGCCGCCGGTGCCAAGCTGTCCCGCGCCAACTGGCTGCGGGTGCCGGCCACGCTGTACACCACGCTGATCCGCAGCGTGCCGGACCTGGTGCTGATCCTGCTGATTTTCTACAGCCTGCAACTGTGGCTCAACGACCTGACCGAAAGCTTTGGCTGGGCCTATTTTGAAATCGACCCGTTTACCGCCGGGGTGATTACCCTTGGGTTTATCTACGGCGCGTATTTCACCGAAAACTTCCGTGGCGCGATCCTCAGTGTGCCGGTCGGCCAACTGGAAGCCGCTACTGCCTATGGCCTGAGCCGCTGGCAGCGGTTTCACCTGGTGCTCTTCCCGCAGTTGATGCGCTTCGCCCTGCCGGGCCTGGGCAATAACTGGCTGGTGCTGCTCAAGTCCACGGCGCTGGTGTCGATCATCGGCCTGTCGGACCTGGTCAAGGCCGCGCAAAACGCTGGCAAGACCACCAACGAGCCGCTGTACTTCCTGATCCTCGCCGGCCTGGTCTACCTGGTGATCACCACCCTCTCCAACCGCATCTTCAAGCGCCTCGAACGGCGCTACAACCTCGGCATCAAGGGGATGGCGCGATGATCGAACTGTTCCAGCAATACGGCCTGGCCTACTTGTTCAGTGATGGCGCGGGCTTGTCCGGCGTGGCCATGACGCTTTGGCTGTTCATCATTTCGGTGGTGGTGGGTTTCGTTCTGTCGATTCCCCTGGCTTTGGCTCGGGTCTCGGAGCACTTCTGGCTGCGCTGGCCGGTGGAGGTCTACACCTACCTGTTTCGCGGCACGCCGCTGTATATCCAACTGCTGATTTGCTACACCGGGCTGTACAGCCTGGACGTGGTACAGGACAACGCACTGCTCAATCAGTTTTTCCGCAACGCGCTGAACTGCACCTTGCTGGCCTTCGTGCTGAACACCTGCGCCTACACCGTGGAAATTTTCGCCGGAGCCATCCGCAATATCCCCCACGGCGAGATCGAAGCCGCCCGCGCCTATGGCCTGCACGGCTGGCGCTTGAACCTGTTTGTGGTGGTGCCTGCCGCGTTGCGCCGTGCGTTGCCGGCCTACAGCAATGAAATGATCCTGATGCTGCACGCCACGTCGCTGGCTTTCACCGCCACCGTCGCCGATATCCTCAAAGTGGCCCGCGACGCCAATGCCGAGACGTTCCTGACGTTCCAGGCCTTCGGCATCGCCGCCCTGCTGTACATGTTGCTGTCCTTTGCACTGGTGGGCCTGTTTCGACTGGCCGAACGTCGCTGGATGCGTTTTCTTGTTCCTACCCGAGGCTAACCCATGAATCAGTCCGCGCAGGCCCTGGCCACTTATCCTGTTGACGAACCCACTGCCAACACCGCAACCGCTGCGATCAAGCTGCAAGTTGAAGGCATTCATAAACGCTACGGCGAGCACGAAGTGCTCAAAGGGGTTTCGCTCAACGCCCGCCAAGGCGATGTAATCAGCCTGATTGGCGCCAGTGGTTCCGGCAAAAGTACGATGCTGCGTTGCATCAACTTTCTGGAACAGCCCGACGCAGGGGTGATTACCCTGGACGGCATCAGCATCGAAATGCAGCAAGGCCGCGCCGGCACCCGTGCGCCGCATCAAGCGCAATTGCAAAACCTGCGCACGCGCCTGGCCATGGTGTTCCAGCACTTCAACCTGTGGAGCCACATGACCGTGCTGGAAAACATCACCATGGCGCCCCGCCGGGTGTTGGGCGTCAGTGCGGCTGAAGCAGAAAAGCGCGCACGGATGTACCTGGACAAGGTCGGTCTGCCCGGCCGCGTCGCGGATCAATACCCGGCGTTCCTGTCCGGTGGCCAGCAACAGCGCGTGGCGATTGCGCGGGCGTTGGCGATGGAGCCGGAAATCATTCTGTTCGATGAGCCAACGTCCGCACTCGACCCTGAGCTTGTAGGAGAAGTCCTCAAAGTCATACAGACGTTGGCCGAGGAAGGTCGTACCATGCTGATGGTCACCCACGAGATGGGCTTTGCCCGCCAGGTGTCCAGCCAAGTGCTGTTCCTGCACCAGGGCCGGGTCGAGGAACACGGCGGCGCCGAGATCCTCGATCACCCCAAGAGCGAGCGCTTGCAGCAATTTCTTTCCAATCGTTTGAAGTGAAACCCATGGATACCAAGGCCAACGGACCCCATACCTCCCCCGCGCTGGACCGCATCGATGAAGCAATCATCGAAGTGCTGCGCCATCAGGGGCGCATCACCTACGAAAAGCTCTCGTCACTGGTGCACCTCACCCCCAGACCCTGCCTGGAGCGAGTGCGCAAGCTGGAGCGCCGCGGGGTGATCCGTGGGTATGGGGCGATCATCGATGTGCAGATGGTTTCGCCAGGGCTGTCGTTGCTGGTGCTGGTGGCCTTGTCCAACCAAAGCGGGCGCTCGGCGCAAAAGGCCTTCGAAGCCTGCGTCAAGGCCTGTCCCCAGGTGTTCGAATGCCAATTGATCAGCGGGCCGTTTGACTACAGCCTGCGCATGCGTTGCCGGGACATGGAGCATTACCGGGTGCTGACGGAGACCTGGTTGAACAATGATGAGTTGCACATCGATAAGTTGGTGGCGCACCCGGAGTTGGCGGTGGTTAAAAACACCGCGACCGAACTGACCTGACCCCACTCCCCCAAATACCCGAGGTCCCATGTGGGAGGGGGGCTTCCCCCCGATGGCCATGGGTATCTACACAACTCTTGAAGGCTGATACATAACTCTGTGGTGAGCGGGCGTGTGCCGCTCACCACAACAGCCCATTTGCCATAGACTCAACATCCACTGGAAATTGTGTAGATACCCATTCCCCACTTTCAACCGTGCCTGCTCGAAATCCGTTTTCCCGGCTTAGTGCCAACCAACTTCGCCTGCCCATCCTTCTGTTTGCCCGTACGCGCCTCGCTGATCAACCCCGGTATCAACTTGCCCTCGGGCAAGTTCTTCCAGAACCGACTCGGCAAGTGCCCTTCCATCACCTTGGGGTTCAACCGCGCCGGATTGAAAATGTGGCTGTAGTAGGTCAGCCACATAGCGCTGTGCGGGTCTTCGACATTCTGCGCCAACTGCTGCCATGCCTCGGGGCACTCGCGCTGATGAATCAGCTGTTCACCGTCGTAATACACCCCATCCAGCGGGGTGGCGATCATCCACCGATGTCGCCCCATACGCCCGACAAAGTGCTGGCTGGCCGATTTCAAAATGTCGTGGGCCGGCTCATGCCAGGCCACATATTCCGGCAACTCGGGGCCCGCCTCTGCAGGCAACGCAATGAACCGCACAAACGCATGCAGGTGGTGGGCTTCACGGCTGACCTGCTTGATACGCCGCTGCAATTCGCTGCCCAGCTTGTCCCCCGCCAGCATCGCCGTGCGGTCGCCATGGCTGACGCGCCATAGCACTTCATACAGCAGGCTCCAGCGCTGGTCTCCGTGATAGCAGGCCGCCGACTCCAGCAGCTCGATCAGCGCCTTGGGAATGCGCGCCTGGTAAGGGCCGAGACCTTCAGGGATCGCCTCGTCAGTGGCGAACAGGTCCGCCACTTCGGCCTCGCCCCAGCTCACCTGGCTGGGGTCGACCTGATGGCTGAGCAGCCAGCGGGCTTGCTCGCGCCAGGTGCTGAACAGGTTGTCGCATTCCAGGCTGATCATCCCCACAACCCCATCTGCTGCGGTTGCGGGCGGTCACGCAGTTGTTCGCGCAGCAGCACGCTGGTGCTGTCGGCTTGCTGCGGGTGGTAGTCGCTGGTGATGAAAAACGGCTTGGCCTTGGCCAGCACACAGCGCATGCGCGCCAGGTCTTCGAAGCGGATCTTGCGTTCACGGCGCAGGTCCACCAGGCGTTGCGTGGTGCGCAGGCCGATGCCGGGGATGCGTGCGATCAGGGTCGGTTCGGCGCGATTGAGGTCGAGGGGAAACACCTCGCGATGCTCCAGGGCCCAGGCCAGCTTGGGGTCGATATCCAGCGCCAGATGGCCGGGGCCTTCAAATAATTCATTGGCACTGAAGCCGTAGCTGCGCAGCAGGAAATCCGCCTGGTACAAACGGTGCTCGCGCATCAAGGGCGGCGCGGCGAGGGGCACGCTTTTCGGGCTGTTGGGGATGGGGCTGAACGCCGAGTAATACACACGGCGCAGCTTGAAGTTGCCATACAGCGCCTCGGCGCCGTGAAGGATGGTGCTGTCATCGGTGTCGTCGGCGCCGACGATCATCTGCGTGCTCTGCCCGGCCGGGGCGAAACGCGGGGCGCGGGGTTCGTTGAGCACCGTCTGCTCGCCGGTGTAGATGGTCTGCATGGCCTGCTTGATCGTGACGATCTGTTTTTCCGGCGCCAGGGTGTTCAGGCTGGCCTCGGTGGGCAGTTCGATGTTCACGCTCAGCCGGTCGGCATAGCGCCCGGCCTCGGCGATAAGCGCCGGGTCGGCGTCGGGGATAGTCTTGAGGTGGATATAGCCACGAAAGTCATGCTCTTCACGCAGCAGTTTCGCCACCCGCACCAGTTGCTCCATGGTGTAGTCGGACGAACGGATGATGCCGGAGCTGAGGAACAGCCCGCTGACGCAATTGCGCTTGTAGAAGTCCAGGGTCAGGGTGACCACCTCCTCCGGGCTGAAACGCGCGCGGGGCACGTCGCTGGAGCGGCGATTGACGCAGTATTGGCAGTCGTAGAGACAGAAGTTGGTGAGCAGCACCTTGAGCAGCGACACGCAGCGGCCGTCGGGCGTATAGCTGTGGCAGATGCCCATGCCATCAGTGGAGCCCAGCCCCGCCTTGCCCTCCGAACTGCGCTTGGGCGCGCCACTGCTGGCGCACGAAGCGTCGTACTTGGCGGCGTCGGCGAGGATGCTGAGTTTTTCGATCAACTGCATGGAGGGCTACCGATACTGGTTTTTTGTACAGTATCAGGCGACCCTCCGGGTCACAAGTGCAGCCTGTCAGCTGGCAGCGGCCAGCAGCAGGTCCTTCACCGAACGCCCCTTGCCTCGGCTGCGGTCGTTTTCGTACAACGATGCGGCAATTTCATCGGCACGAATCGGCAGAATCGACAGCAAGGTGTCGCTCAAACCATGGCTGGCCTGGCTGAAGCCCTGGATATAGATACCAGCCTTGCAGCGCTCGTCGGTGACGATGCGGTAGTCGCGGGCCACTTCGAAATCGCCCATATACGCTTCCAGAGGTGCCAGCAGTTCGCGGTGCATCTGGCGCTCGTAGCCGGTTGCCAGCACCACGGCGTCGTAATGATTGACGGTGATGTCACCGGTGGCAGAGTTGCGCAGGGTCAATTCGATACCCATCGGACCGGCCAGCGCTTTTTCCACCACGGTCATGGTGCGGAAGGCGTGACGCGCGATGCCGGAGACTTTCTGGCGGTAGAGAATTCCGTAGATACGCTCGATCAGGTCCAGGTCCACCACCGAGTAATTGGTGTTCTGGTACTCGGCGACAAGACGCTCGCGCTCGGCCCCCACTTGTTGGAACACCAGGTCGGTAAAGGCCGGCGAGAACACCTCGTTGACGAACGGGCTGTCATCGGCGGGCTTGAGCGCCGAACCGCGCAGGATCATGTCGACCTGCACCGACGGGTAGCTGTCATTGAGGTCGATGAAGGCTTCGGCCGCGCTCTGGCCACCGCCGATGATCGCGATGCGCATCGCCTTGCTGTCCACACAGGGCTGTTGAGCCATGCGCGCCAGGTACTGGGAGTGATGGAATACGCGATGGTCGTCCCTGAGCCCCTTGAACGCCTCCGGCACCCGTGGCGTACCACCGGCGCTGACCACGACCGAGCGCGTGGTGCGCACATGCTGCTCGCCGTGGGCGTCGCGGGAAATCACGCGCAGTGCTTCAACCTGCTGCTGATGCAGGATCGGTTCGATCGCGAGCACTTCCTCGCCATAACGGCCCTGGCTCTGGAACTGCGCCGCGACCCAGCGCAGGTAGTCGTTGTACTCCATGCGGCACGGGTAAAAGGTGCCCAGGTTGATGAAGTCGACCAGGCGGTCGTGGGCCTTCAGGTAATTGACGAAGGAGTAAGGGCTGGTGGGGTTGCGCAGGGTCACCAGGTCCTTGAGGAACGAAATCTGCAGTTCGCTCTGGGTTACCAGGGTATTGCCGTGCCAGCGGTAGTCGGCCTGCTTGTCGAGAAACAGCGCGTCCAGTTTGCCCTGGGTTTTCTCTCGTTCCTGCAGGGCGATGGCCAGCGCCAGGTTCGATGGGCCAAAACCGATACCGATAAGGTCGTGAACCGCGGGCGAAGCAATTGCCTGTGTCATTCCAGTGTCCTCTGGATAAGCCCCTTGGCGATGGGGCAGGAATACCTTCAAGACCTGTACAACAGGTCATGTGTTGATAGGAAACGAGGACAGTGAAATAAAATTTAACTGATCAGCGATCAGTGTGCTTCCCACTCGCGCATCCGCACCCGGCAGTGCTTCATGGCGTTGACGATATGTTTTTCCACAAGGGCGCGGGAAATACCGAGGCGCTCGGCAATCTGCAGGTGGGTCATGCCGTCGAGCTTGCGCAGCAGGAAGCTGTCGCGACAGGCTTTCGGCAACTCGGCCAGGGCACGCTCAAGCAGCTCCAGGCGCTGGTCCTGGTCGTGGCTGGCGTGGGGGGAACCGGGGGAAAAGCGTTCTTCGCTGTCGAGTATTTCCAGCGGTTCGTACTGGCGCAGCACATTGCGCCGATGGCCGTCGATCACCAGGTTCAGCGCGGTGCGGTACAAAAACGCGCGGGGCTGGTCGATGGGGACGGCGCTAGATCGTTCCAGTACCCGAACGTAAGCGTCATGCACCACATCTTCGGCCACCTGACGGTTGCCCAGCTTGGCGTTGAGGAAACACACCAGCTCGCGATAGTAGTTTTCCAACATGACTCCCGACCGCCGCAGAAGGGCGATATCCGTTCCTTGAGTACCTGAAAAATGACAACCCACTGCGTAATGGCAGTTTGGGTGCGTGCAATTTATAGTAATTCTCATCTACTTTTAAACAAGTCTTGCGCCATCGGTCGTTTTTTTTACCCGGCAGACGTGTTTCACGGTGTGTAACAGCCTAAATCCCCACGTGTTTCTCTCGTTTAACTGTCAGCTCTGCGCAACTGCGCTCCGAACTTTCCTGGCTGGAACCTAAGCATGAAACGCCCTCGACCTGCCCGACGCGCCCTGCTAGTTGTGGCGTGCCTGATTCCCGTCATCGCCGTCGCCGCCTGGCAGGTCCTGCCGCCCGGCCGTGACACCCTGACCACCGTCACCGTGACCCGCGGCAATATCGAAAACAGCGTGACGGCCCTGGGCACCTTGCAGCCGCGTCGTTACGTGGACGTGGGCGCCCAGGCGTCCGGGCAAATCCGCAAGATCCACGTTGAAGCCGGCGATCAGGTGCAGGAAGGCCAATTGCTGGTAGAGATCGATCCCTCGACGCAAAAAGCCAAGCTCGATGCCAGCCGCTACGCCATCGAAAACCTCAAGGCGCAGCTGCAGGAACAGAAGGCCCTGCACGAACTGGCGCGCCAGAAGTACCAGCGCCAGCAGCGCCTGGTCGCGGGCAACGCCACCCGCG
This sequence comes from Pseudomonas arvensis, assembly GCF_056688935.1. NCBI lineage: Bacteria > Pseudomonadati > Pseudomonadota > Gammaproteobacteria > Pseudomonadales > Pseudomonadaceae > Pseudomonas > Pseudomonas arvensis. Next base: position 3,774,420 of record NZ_CP162038.1, read on the forward strand.
AGGAAGATGTGCAAACCGCCAAGGCCGAACTGAGCGCCACCCAGGCCCGTGTCGATATGTTCCAGGCGCAGATCCTCCAGGCCCAGGCCAGCCTGCGCAGTGACGAAGCGGAGCTGGGCTATACACGCATCTACGCGCCGATGACCGGCACCGTGGTCGCCGTCGACGCACGGGTCGGCCAGACCCTCAATGCCCAGCAGCAGACGCCATTGATCCTGCGCATCGCCAAGTTGTCGCCGATGACCGTGTGGGCCGAAGTCTCGGAGGCCGACATCGGCCACGTCAAACCCGGCATGACGGCCTACTTCACCACACTGAGCGGCGGCAACCGCCGCTGGGCCAGCACCGTGCGGCAGATCCTGCCGATCCCGCCCAAACCGCTCAATGAAACCCAGGGCAGCGGCAGTCCCAACAGCTCCAGCAAAAGCGGCACCGGCCGCGTGGTGCTGTACACCGTACTGCTGGATGTGGACAACGGCGACAACGCATTGATGGCCGAAATGACCACCCAGGTGTTTTTTGTCGCAGGACAGGTCAAGGACGCCCTCACCGCGCCGGTTGCCGCCCTGCTGGGCACCAGCAACGCCGATAAGCAGATCGCCCGCGTGGTGATGGAGAACGGCCGCATCGAGGAACGCGAGGTGCAACTGGGCATCAGTGATCGTCTGCGGGTCCAGGTGCTCGGCGGCCTGAGCGAAGGCGACCACCTGTTGATCGGCCCGGCTGCTGGCAGTGGGGGTTGAGGTGACCACGCCCCTGATCGAACTCAAGAACATCCGCAAGTCCTACGGCGGTGGCGACAGCCCGCAGGTGGACGTGTTGCGCGGCATCGACCTGTCGATCCATGCCGGGGAATTCGTCGCCATCGTCGGCGCTTCCGGCTCCGGCAAGTCCACGCTGATGAACATCCTCGGCTGCCTCGATCGCCCCACGGTGGGGGACTACCTGTTCGCCGGGGAAAACGTCGCTCACCTGGACAGTGACGAACTGGCCTGGCTGCGCCGCGAAGCCTTTGGTTTTGTGTTTCAGGGCTATCACCTGATCCCCTCGGGTTCGGCCCAGGAGAACGTCGAGATGCCGGCGATCTACGCCGGTATCAGCGCCGCCGAGCGCCACGCCCGAGCCAACGCGCTGCTGACCCGCCTGGGCCTGGCCGAGCGTACCGGCAACCGTCCCCATCAACTGTCCGGCGGCCAGCAGCAGCGGGTGTCCATCGCCCGCGCGCTGATGAACGGCGGCCACATCATTCTCGCCGACGAACCCACTGGCGCCCTCGACAGCCATAGCGGCGCCGAGGTGATGACCCTGCTGGACGAGCTGGCCAGCCAGGGCCACGTGGTGATCCTGATCACCCACGACCGCGAAGTCGCAGCACGGGCCAACCGCATCATCGAGATCCGGGATGGCCTGATCATCAGCGACTCGGCCGACGACAATGCTACCGCCCCGCCCGCCGCCAACGGCGCCCTGCAAGCCGTGGACCTGCGTCAACGCCTGATCGACGGCGCCGAGCATAACGGCGCGTGGAGAGCCGAAGTGCTGGACGCTGTGCAAGCCGCCTGGCGCGTGATGTGGATAAACCGTTTCCGCACCGCACTGACCTTGCTGGGGATCATCATCGGCGTGGCATCCGTGGTGGTGATGCTCGCCGTCGGCGAAGGCAGCAAGCGCCAGGTCATGGCGCAGATGGGCGCGTTCGGTTCCAACATTCTCTATCTGAGCGGCGCGTCGCCCAACCCACGCGCGCCACTGGGCGTGGTCACCCTCAATGACGTCCAGGCACTGGCCGCGCTGCCGCAGGTCAAGCGCATCATGCCGGTCAATGGCAGCAAGGCGGGTGTGCGCTATGGCAACGTCGATTACATGGCGTATGTGGGCGGCAACGACACCAATTTTCCGGACATTTTCAACTGGCCGGTGGTCGAGGGCAGTTACTTCACCACCGCCGACGAGCGCAGCGGGGCCACGGTCGCCGTGATCGGCCACCGTATCCGCGAAAAGCTGTTCAAGGGCCGGGTCAATCCGATCGGGCAATACATCTTGATCGAGAACGTACCGTTCCAGGTGATCGGCGTGCTGGCGGAAAAAGGCGCCGCCTCCGGCGACAAGGACAGTGACGACCGCATCGCCATCCCCTACACCGCCGCCAGCGTGCGTTTGTTTGGCAGCTACGACCCCGAATACGTGGTGATCGCCGCCGCCGACGCGGGCAGGGTCCACGACGCCGAAGTGGCCATCGACCAACTGATGCAGAAGCTGCACAACGGCACACACGACTACGAGTTGACCAACAACGCCGCAATGATCCAGGCCGAGGCCCGGACCCAGAACACCCTGTCGCTGATGCTTGGCTCGATTGCGGCGATTTCCTTGCTGGTGGGCGGCATCGGCGTGATGAACATCATGCTGATGACCGTGCGCGAGCGCACCCGTGAAATCGGCATCCGCATGGCCACCGGTGCACGCCAACGCGACATCCTGCGCCAGTTCCTGACCGAGGCGGTGATGCTTTCGGTGGTCGGCGGCCTGTGCGGCATTGCCCTGGCGCTGCTGGTGGGCGGCGTATTGGTGCTGGCCAAGGTGGCGGTGCAATTTTCCCTGGTGGCGGTGCTGGGCGCATTTGGTTGCGCGCTGGTCACCGGCGTCGTATTCGGCTTTATGCCGGCCCGTAAAGCTGCCCGGCTCGATCCGGTTAAGGCATTGACCAGTGAATAAACGATCCATCCCCTCGCAGCTGTCCCTGCTCAGCCTGTGCCTGCTGCTCAATGCCTGCGCCGGCGATCCGCCCTCGGTGGACAGCGGCATTGCGCCACCGGCCGCCTGGCAATTCGCCGAGCGCGACGCGGCCCAGGCCACCAACCAGCGCTGGTGGACGCAATTCGGCAGCCCGCAGTTGAACCGGCTGGTCGAGCAGGCCCGGCGTGACAGCGTCGACGTGGCCGCCGCCATGGCCCGCGTGCGCCAGGCCCAGGCCAGCGCGGTGATCGCCGGGGCGCCGCTGTTGCCCGAGGTGAAGTTCGACCTCACCACCAGCCATCAGAAATTGCTGCACGGCCAGGGCGGGCCGGACCTGGACGCTTCGCCGAGCGATGACGCGGTGGACAATTTCGGCGCCAGCCTGGCGGCCAGTTACGAAGTGGATTTCTGGGGTGGACGTGCTGCCGCCCGCGACAGCGCGCTGCAAGGGCTGCGGGCCAGCGAATTCGACCAGGCCACCGTGGAACTGACCTTGCTCAGCAACGTGGCCGACCGCTACGCGCAAACCCTAGCCGCGCGCCAGCGCCAGCAGATCGCCGAACTGAACCTGGCCAATGCCCGCAACGTGCTCGACCTGGTGCAGACCCGCTACGACGCCGGCTCCGCCACGGCGCTGGAACTGGCCCAACAGAAAAGCCTGGTCGCCAGCCAGCGGCGCCAATTGCCCTTGATTCAGCAACTGGCCGAAGACGCCCAGATCACCCTCGCGGCGCTTCTCGGCCAGCCGGTGCAAAACCTGGACCTGGGTGCAGAGCCCTTCCAGGCCATGACGTGGCCAACCATCGGCGCCGGCATGCCCAGCCAGTTGCTCAGCCGCCGACCCGATATTGCCAAGGCCGAGGCCGAGCTGGCAGCCGCGCAGGCGAATGTCACCGTGGCCCGAGCGGCCATGCTGCCAGCCCTGACCCTCGGCGCCACACTGGGCTCCGACGCCTACAAGGCCGTGGACATCCTGCGCAGCCCCTACTACACGCTGACGGCCGGCCTGGTGGGGCCGATCTTCAACAACGGCCGTTTAAGCGCCGAGCGCGACAAGGCCCGAGCACGCCAGGATGAGCTGCTGTACGCCTACCGCGGTGCGATCATCAACGGTTTTGCCGATGTGGAAAAAACCCTCAGCAGCATCACGCGGCTGGACCAGCAGCGTCATTGGCAAACGGATGAATTGCAGCAGGCCCAGGCTGCCTTCCAGATCGCCGAAAGCCGCTACCAGGCCGGCGCCGAGGACTTGCTCACGGTGCTCGAAACCCAACGCACGCTGTACGCTGCCCAGGACCTGAACGTGCAACTGCGCCTGGCGCGCCTGCAGGCCAGCATTGCGTTGTACAAGGCACTGGGTGGCGGTTGGAAAACCGATATCCGATAAACAAAACTCCAGTTTCCTACGCAACCCACGTTCTTCCCCTACATTCCTCGAACCAAGGTCCTTGGTAAAAAAGCCGTTATCACACGGCTGCCCAGGACCTCTTGATGACGATTGCAAAACACCTCGCGTGTGGCTGTCTGTGCTTGATGGTAAACATTGGCCATACCGCATCACTGATCCAACCCACCGCCATCGATTGGCTGCTGGACTGCCCCCTCCCCACCCTCGAACGGCTGGACCCCAACGTGGTGTCACGCACCCAGTGCGGCGTCGTGACCGTACCGCGCAACTACGCCGCGCCTCGGCAAGGCACCCTGCGCCTGCACCTGACCCGCGTCGGCGCCCGCGAGCCGTTGAGCCGCGAGGGAGTGGTGTTCACCCAGGCCGGCGATACCGCGCCCAACAACCAGGGCACCTTCGTGATTCACCTGGCCACCCGCTGGGAATCCTATGCCACACAAGCGTATCGCAAGCTGGTCAACCGTTATGACGTCATCGAGCTCAGCCCTCGTGACCTCAGCCAACAGAACGGCGTAGAACACGCCGCACGGGACATGGAGTTCGTACGTGCCCAACTGGGGGACGCACAACTGCTCTATCTGGGTAACGCCGATGGCACGCGGTTGGGCAGCCGTTACAGTGCGCTGTATCCAGAGCGTGTCGCACGCATGGTGCTGCTCAACGCTGAACACAGCACGACAGCTGCATCCCAGGTCGAACAACTGCGCCTCAAGGATCCCGCAAGACCGGACGCCGGCGGCTGCATCAACCGCTGGGTGGGCGACTTCCTGGCGTATGGCAGACAGCCGCCACGCTCAACTCGCTGTCTTGACCCAGACGGTTGGGAGTAGCGCGCCGATGGAGTCACGTGCCAATCCCCGCTTCTGCGTGATCAGTTCTACAATGCCCCCATTCATCCCCAGGGGTCTTCATGGACATCGAACTGGCACGCACCTTTCTCGAAATCACCCGTTGCGGCAGCCTGGCGGCGGCCGCTGAGAAACTTCACGTCACCCAGACCGCCATCACCGCACGGGTCAAAAGCCTGGAAAGCCAACTGGGCAGTACGCTGTTTATCCGCAACCGCGCCGGCGCACGCCTGACCGCCGACGGCGAGGCCTTCGTGGTGTATGCCAACCAGTTGCTGCAAACCTGGGAAGCCGCGCGGCGTGACCTGCCGTTGCCCGATGGCTATCGCAATGTGCTGCACATCGGCGGTGAGGTCAGCCTGTGCAACCCGTTGATGCTCGGGTGGGCCAAGGCGCTGCGCGAACACATTCCGGGCCACGCGCTGCGCACCGAAGTGCGTGAAGGCGACTACCTGTTGCGCCAGCTGGAACTGGGCGTGCTCGACGCGGCGCTGGTGTTCCAGCCGCAATACTGGCCGGGGTTGCAGGTGGAACAGGTACTGGAAGAAAAACTGATCCTGGTGCAATTGGTCAGCAAGCCGGCGCCGTACGTCTACATCGACTGGGGGCCGGGCTTTCGCCAGCAACACGACGCCGCCCTGCCCGACAAGGCCCGGGCTGCGGTGAGCTTCAACCTGGGGCCGTTGGCCTTGCAGTACATCCTCGAAAATGGCGGCGCTGGCTATTTCCGCACGCGGGTAGTGCAAAGCTACTTGGACAGCGGTGTGATGCAGCGTGTGTCCAAGGCGCCGGAGTTCAGCTTCCCGACCTTCCTGGTGTATTCAAGGGCGCGGGATTCTGCGGTGTTGCAGCAGGCATTGGCGTTACTGCGCGATGTGGTCAAGGCCGAAGGTGACTGGTCACAACGCTGGGATCCACTGATGTGAAACGGGCAGTGAACTAGCGCGATCCTGAAGCCGGGCTAAGCTCAGTCACCACCCAAAACCGCTATGAGCCCCAACGACAATCAGGAATCGTCATGAGTACCCGTCCAAAAAAACTGCGCCATTTGCTGTTTGTGTTGCTGCTGGCGGTGGTCGCCTTTTTGCTGCTGATGCCGACCAAGGTACAACCGGTGAACTGGGCGCCGCCCAACGCGCCATCGATGAAAGAAGGCCCTTTCGCCGAGAACCAACGCCTCAAGGGCGTGCAGAAAATCGGCGCCCAGGACATCGCCGGGCCGGAGGCGTTGCTGTTGGATGCCCAGGGTTTTCTCATCAGCGGCCTGCAGGATGGGCGCATCATCCGCACCTCCCCCGACAGCCGCAGCCTTGAGGTACTCGCCAATACGGGCGGTCGCCCGCTGGGGCTGGCGCTGCACCCGGATGGGCGCTTGATCATTGCCGATGGCGTGAAAGGTCTGCTCGCACTGGATGCCAACCGCCAACTCACCTCCCTGAGCACCGGCGCCGATGGCGTGCCCTTCGGTTTTACCGATGACGTCATCGTGGACGCCAGTGGCCGCTATGCCTATTTCAGCGACGCATCGAGCCGCTGGGGGTATGGCCAGGATGGCGAAGCCGTGATCGAGCATGGCGGTGATGGTCGGCTGCTGCGTTACGACTTCAGCAATGGCCGCACCGAGGTGTTGCTCGACCAACTGCAATTTGCCAACGGCGTCGCCCTGGGCCCGGACGAGCGCTACGTACTGGTGAATGAAACCGGCGCCTATCGCATCAGCCGCTACTGGCTCAAAGGCGAACGCGCCGGCAGCCACGACCTGTTTATCGACAACCTGCCAGGCCTGCCGGACAACCTGAGTTTCAACGGCCAGGACCGCTTCTGGGTGGCGCTCTATTCACCGCGCAATCCATTGCTGGACAGCTTTGCCGGCTACCCGCTGCTGCGCAAAGTGATGGTGCGTGCACTGATGGTCGTGCCCAAGCCCATCGAGCGCAAAGCCTTTGTGCTGGGGTTGGATACCAACGGCAAGGTCATCGCCAATTTGCAGGATGGCAGCGCAGGCAACTACTCACCGATTACCACCGCGCGGGAGTATGGCGACTGGTTGTACCTGGGCTCGTTGAAGAGCACGAGCATGGCGCGCTTGCCGTTGCAACTGGCGTTGGCGCCGGAGTGAAGGACGGGCAGCCTGAGCTCTATCTGAAGCATGGAGATCCAATGTGGGACCTCGAATCCGCCTTAATACCCCGTCATCTCCAGATACCCCACCCCGCCCTCAAACCGCACCGGCCCTTCCCAATACGGAATCCCCAGGTTCATCCAGGCATTCGGGTTGACGGCTTCGGTGGTGATATCCAGCTGTTTGCGAGGAATTTTCAGCGACCAGCGCGTAGGAATATTGCGCCCAACAATGGCCGTGCTTTCCAGCGGGGCGAGTTGGATATCGGCGTTGTGCAACGTCTCGGTACGTCCCTGGGCGTCGATCCAGGTGCCGGTGAGATAACCGCCGCCGTCCTTCTGGCGTACGCGAAACAGCATCAGTTGCGCGCCCCGATCCAGGTGCAGGGAGAACCAGTCCCAACCGGTCTGGTTGGCGCTCAGGGGTTGGCTGCTCCATTCGCGGTCGAGCCAGGCCGGGCCGGTGACTTGATAGGTGTTACCGTCAATGCGCACACTGCCTTCGGCAGTGAAGAACGGCTGACTGTAGTAATACGACGCCTGGCCCTGGTCGGATTTGCGGCTGTAGCCGTTGTCGCCTTGCAACACCAGCGGCCGACTGGCGGTGAGGCGCAGGTCGTAGGCGAAGTGCGCATCGCTGGCCTTGAGTTGCATATCCGCCAATGCACCGACTGCGCCAGGACGGCTGGCAAAGTTCCAATCGTCGATCCACGCAGTAAACGGCGCGGCCTGGGCACCGGCCTGGCCAACGCCGCCACGGGCTAGACGTTCGGCGGCGTAATGGCGGTTGGCAGAGGTGACGGCGGCATGGCCGAGCCACACCGTCGAATCCTGCCAGCCGGCCTGGGTCGGCCCGGCTTTCAACGCGTTGCGAAACAGCGTCCATTGCACGCCGAACACATTGCCCTCGGCATCCTTGAGGTTGGCGGTAACGTACCACCACTCGATGCGAAAGCCGTCATGGGGGCCGTGGTCCTCGGGAAAGCTGAACGCCTTGCCGGGCACCACTTGGGCAAAGTCCGCTGCATCGCTGCCCAGGCCTGCGAAGCTCTCCTGGGATGCGGGGACTTTGTCACAGGCCGCCAGCAGCCATAACGCGCAGATCAACGCCTTAATCTTCATGGGCAAAGGTCCGAAGCAAATCCGCCGGGCGGCTGCGGTACAACTGCCACAGCGGCCAGGCCGATGCTAACAATGTGGCCAGCATCGCCAGCCCGAGTAATTGTGCGAGCTGCCACGGGAACACCTGCAACGGTAGCCGCCAGCCAAATGCCTGCACGTTGATCACCGCGTCCAGGCACCACGCCAGCAGCACCCCCAGCGGCAACGCCAGCATTAGGGTGAGCACCGCCAGCAGCCAGGTCTGGCCCAGGTTCAGCAGCATCAATTGTCGCCGTGTCACGCCCAGCGCCCACAGCGGAGCGAGTTGGCCGAGGCGGCTCTGGCTCTGGGTCAGCAGGCTGATGAACAGCGCCACGCCGGCCACGCCCAGGGTCAGGCTGTTGAGGGCGGCGGTCGCGGCGAAGGTGCGTTCGAACACCTGGCTTGACCAGCCCTTGAGTTGCTGTTGATCGACGATACGGCTGTCGTCCAGGGCAAATTCGCGCTGCACTTCGCGCACCAGTGGCGCCACATCGGGCGGCGCGACGCGCAGGTTGAAACGCGCCGGCGAGAGGGTCGGCCAGTGCGCCAGCAGGTGCGCGGAATTGACCAGGATATGCCCCTTGGGATTACCGTAATCGGCGTAGATCCCCACCACCTTGGGCGACCAGGCACCTTGCGGCGTGGGGATATTGAGCGAATCCCCGAGCCTGACTGACAACCTGCGCGCCAACTGCTCGCTGAGCATCAAAGTGTCGTCACCCAGCAGTTGGTCCCAGGGCTCAGCGACAGCCTCCAACAACGGCCAATGCTGACGATAGGTCGGATCATCGACCACCCCGAACACATCCGCCGGCCAACCCTGCACTTGCACCGCGACCTGCCAGGTCGGCAACACCCTCTGTACCAGCGATTGGTGCGCCAGCCAGGTGCTGAGCTGATCCGCCTGGGCCGGGGTTTGTGGGTTGAGGTACAGCTCGGCCGTCAGGCGTTGCTCCAGCCAATGATTGAAGGTGTGGCGAAAGCCTGACGTCATGGAGCCCGCGCCGATGTTCGCGGCCAGGGCCAGCAGCAACGCCATCAACGCCAGGCTCAAGGCCGGCAATTGTTGGCGACAATCGGCGAGAAACCATTGGCCCAGTACCGAACGGCTGCGCCCCAGCACGGCCTTGAGCAGCCCGTTGAGCAGCACCGGCAAGCCCAGGGCAGCGCCGAGCAGTAACGCCGCCATCAATATAAAACCAGACGCCAGGCTGTCGCCCAGCCAAAGCGCCAACAGCGCGATTAGCAATGCGGTTGCTGCGACCCAGCCCTGGCGCCGTAACCAACGGCCATGGGCTTCGTGCCAGGCCTGGGCGTTGGCCAGCGCCAGCAACGGCAGGCGCGCCGCCCGCCACACGCTGCTGGCGCCGGCAAGCAAGGCGCCCAACAGGCTCAAGCCGAGCCCCGCCAACCACCACCACGGGCTCAGGCTTAACTGTCCCGGTACTTCAGCGCCATATAACCCCCTCAGGCTGGCAGCCACATCCGGCAGCAGCAGGCTGGCCAGCAGGTAGCCGCTGGCAACGCCCAGCACACCGCCCAGCAGCGACAACGCGCCCAACTCCACCCCAAGCCCGAGGATCAACAAACGCGCACTGACCCCGCAGGCACGCAAGGTGCGCAGCAGTGCGCGTCGTTGCTCCAGGGCCAGGCCGATGGCCGCGTGCACGATAAACAGCCCCACCACAAAGGACAGGAAGCCCAGCGCATCCAGGTTCAAGTGAAAGCTTTCGGTAAGGCGCGCCAGGTTGTTGTCCTCGCCCTGCCTGAGTTGCAGCCCGGCGGGTGGCGTGGGATGCCCGGCGGCGAAGGCCTTGTCCAACAGCAGTCGCGAGAGTTGCCCAGGCATTTCCAGCAGGGGTTGAGCAAAGCCGATATCGGTGAGTAACAGGCCGGGCGCCATGTCCGGCTGCGCTTGCAGGGGCGGCAGGCGTTGCCCGTTCTGCGCCAGGGGTTGCTGCCCTTCGAGCAGCCCCAGGGCCTGCAAGGTTTGCGGCGCGATCCAGGTCCGCCCCGGCGGTTCAAAGAAGGCAAGCATCTGCGCCTGGCTCAAGCGCTGCCCCGCTACCGCACCGCTGCCGGGCAACGACAGCGGATCAATGCCCATCAATTGCAGGCGCACGTCCTCATGCCCCTTGAGCTGCAAACGCCCCTGCACCACCGGCGACACCGGCCAACCGGCGCGGCGCAATTGGGCGAACAGCGCTTGCGGAAAACTGGCCGCGTCCGGCGCACTGAGGCTGGCCTGGGGTTCGCCGCCGATCAACTCGCTGGCGCGGGCATAACTGTCGCGCGCCTGAGTATTGAGGGCCTGCACGCCGGTCAGGAGTGCGGTGGCCAGCCACAAGCCGGTAAGCACGCTGAAGAACTGCACCGGATGGAGCCGCCAATGGCTGAGCAACGCGCGCAGTGTCCAATAAAACACCGCCATGTCAGCGCGCATCCGCCGGCAGGACGCGGCCGTGATGCAACACCACCTGCTGGTCAAGCCGCGCTGCGATGCGTGGGCTGTGCGTGACCATCAACAGGCTGGTGGGGCTGTCACGCAACAGGTCCAGCAGCAGTTGCAGCACCTCGTCGCTGGTGGCTTCGTCGAGGTTGCCGGTGGGTTCGTCAGCCAACAGCAAACCCGGCCGTGACGCCAAGGCCCGACCTACCGCGACCCGCTGTTGCTGGCCGCCCGAGAGCTGTTCCGGATAGCGCTTGAGCAAGTCGCCCAGGCCCAGGCGTTCGACCAACTGCGCCTGCCAGCGCGGATCAAAGCGCCCCGCCAGGCGGGCCTGGAACGCCAGGTTGTCGTCAACGCGCAAACTGCCGATGAGGTTGAACTGCTGGAACACCAGGCCGATTTCAGTGCGCCGCCAGTGGGCCAGTTGCGGCTCGCTCATCTGGTCGAGACGCTGCTCACCCACCTGGATACTGCCGCGATCCAGCCGATCAAGCCCCGCCACCAGATGCAACAAGGTGCTCTTGCCGCTGCCCGACTCGCCCATCAACGCCAGGCTGCTGCGTGGGGCCAGGTGCAAATCCACACCGGCCAGCACCGCCAATGGGCCTTGAGGGGTCGTGTAGCTTTTGAAGACACCTTGCACCTGCAGCATGGGAGCACTCGATTGATGGGCGGCCATCGAGAATAACGGCTGCGCCATTGGGCCACGCAAATTTTTCACATGGATTTCACCGGTTGCCCACTCGCAGCCCTCTAAATTGCCGGTTATGCGTCACGCGTCGGCCACTTGATCAGTGGCCACGCCTGACAGTTTTTAACCGCCGCATGTTCAGCGAAAAGACAGCAGCCCTGTGACAGCCTCCTGCTTCACTGCGGCTATTCGCCAACAAGTTGCGCCTAATTAATACAACATTGCCAACAGTGTCCAAGGTGAATGAAGTGGTAGACATTACCCTGACCAAACCGCGCTCGCCCCGGGCTTTTTTCAAGCGCCTGCAACGTCTGTGGCTTGGCATTGCCGTGATCACTGCGCTGCTCGCTTGCAGCCTGCTCTGGCCGGCTTCGCCACGGGATCTCGGCGTGGGCAACCGCCTGCTGACCTCCCAGGTCATGCCGCTGTGGCGCGACGGCGACGTGATCGTGCTGGTGCGTCATGAAGAGCGCTGCGACCGCTCGACCAACCCGTGCCTGGGGCCGGTCGAAGGCCTGACAATCAACGGCAGCCAACAGGCAGAAAAACTCGGCAGCGCCTTTAAATGGTTGGGCATGGACGGCAGTGACGTGCTCGCCAGCCCGGCCATTCGTACCGCCCAGACCTTGCGCTTCATGTTCGGTAAAAACGAGCTGACCTCCGGACAGCAAGCCGTCTGCGGCGCAGCCATGGGTGAGGAATTGCTCAGCCACAAGCAGCCGGGGCGCAACCTGGTATTCGTGACGCACAGCGGCTGCATCGCCGACTTCGAAAAATCCCAGGGTTTCCCCCGTGCGGCATTTCCCGAGTACGGCAGCGCCCTGTTCGTGCAAGTGTTGCCGAACGGTAAATTCAAGACCCTGGGCCTCATGAACAATCCGGACTGGCCGGCTGCGCTCAACCATCTCTGATGTGATTGCCTGTGTTCAGCAACAAGACAGCCCTGTTCTGGCATGTTTAGTTGCGCCTTTGAATTAAGCCCCCCATGACTCTCTCCTGTTACTTAGTGACCGCTTTGACTGTTTGCACCATGACCTCATTACTTAAAACCCCTGGCTTTAAACGTCAAGGAGCGACGTTTTCATGACCCGTTCAAATCCCCTGTATCTGCTGTTGCTTGCCTTCGCCGCGTTCTATCTGTTGCCCTTGGGCCTGCACGGCCTGTGGACCCCGGATGAAACCCGCTACGCCCAGATCAGCCAGGAAATGCTGCAGTCCGGTAACTGGGTGGCGCCGCACTTCATGGGCGTGCGCTATTTCGAAAAACCCGCCGCCGGGTATTGGCTGATTGCCCTTGGTCAAGCGGTGTTCGGCCAGAACCTGTTCGGCGTACGCATCGCCTCAGCCCTGGCCAGCGGCTTGAGCGTGATGCTGGCCTACCTGATCGCTCGCCGCTTGTGGAACGACCCGCGCAAAAGCGTCGCCTGTGCCCTGCTTTATCTGAGTTTTGGCCTGGTGGCGGGGCAAGCGGGATACTCCAATCTGGATCCGCAATTCACCCTCTGGGTCAACCTGAGCCTGGTTGCGCTGTGGTTTGCCCTCGACAGCAGCAACCTGCGTGGACGCCTGACGGCCTGGGCTTTGTTGGGATTTGCCTGTGCCATGGGCTTCATGACCAAGGGTTTCCTGGCGTGGGCGCTGCCCGTACTGATTGCCGTGCCCTATATGCTCTGGCAACGGCGCCTTGGCGAGCTGCTGCGTTATGGCCCGCTGGCGGTGGGCGTGGCGGTGCTGGTGTGCCTACCCTGGGTCCTGGCAGTCCATAGCCAGGAACCGGACTTCTGGCGCTTCTTTTTCTGGAATGAACACATTCGCCGCTTCAGCGCCGACAACGCGCAACACGTGCGGCCCTGGTGGTTCTTCCTGCCGATCATCGCCGTGTCGTGCCTGCCCTGGGCCGGGCTGCTTCCCAGCACCCTGCGCCAGGCCTGGCAGCAAATACGCCAGCCGGCTATCGGTTTCCTGGCCTTGTGGCTGCTGCTGCCCCTGGGCCTTTTCAGCCTGAGCAACGGCAAGCTGCCGACCTACATCATCCCGTGCCTGTTGCCCCTGGCATTGCTGATGGGACACACCTTGAGCGACCTGCTGCGCAACGGCCACCCACGCCCGCTCAGGCTCAATGGTCTGCTCAACCTGTTGATCGGCATGGCGGCCATGCTCGGCCTGCTCTACCTGCAAATCGCCCGGCCGCTGTACGGCAACAGCCTCGCCGAGATGTTCAGCCTGTCCCTGGCCTTCATCGTGTTACTGGTGTGGATCCTCACCAACCTGCTGCAAGCCGTGCGCCCGCTCACGCTATGGGCGCTGCCGGCCGTGGGCATCGGCGTGCTGGTGATCCTGCTGCCAGCGAGCATGCCGGCGCAGATCGCCGATAACGAAATGCCCGACCAGTTCGTGCTGGAACACCTGGACGCGTTGCAACACACCCACGCCCTGCTGAGCAACGAACTGGGCAGCGCCAGCGCCCTGGCCTGGCGCCTGCAACGCACCGACGTGGCGCTGTATGGCACCGAAGGCGAACTGCGCTACGGCTTGCAGTTCGCCGATGCAGGCCAACGTAAAGTCGATCTGGATCAAGTACAGGCCTGGCTCGCCGAGGCGCGCCAGCACGGCTCGGTGGGCGTGCTGATGCGGGTCGACAGCACCAGCGAAATGCGCGAGGCCGGGCAGTTGCCGCTTGGGGGTAAGCGTTATTCCAAGGGGTATTTGCAGCTGATTCTGTATCCGCAGTTGCCTGCTACAGACGTAGACTCGCTGCATAAATAAAAGCCTCGTCCAGACTATTAGCGCCGTACGCCCGCATAAAACCTTGGGCATCAGTGAAACGATTGAACCGCCGCTGACTGACCATGTAGAAATCATCGCAGTGAGCAACGATCTCATCGACATTATGCGACGAGACCAGTACGGCGACTCCTTCCTCGGCGGCGCCCTCCAGACACTTCCAAATATGATGACGAAACTCAGGATCAACACCCGCGGTAGGCTCATCCAAGATAACCAGATCAGCGTTGGCGCTAAGAAGAGACAACGTAAAAAACCAGCGTTTTTCCCCATAACTGCACAGAGATGATTTTTTTGTCCATATTTCGCAATACCGATCTGCTATCCCAGGACTCCACTTCTCAATTTTGTCCAGCGCATGTTGTTTATCAAGCTTACTGTCAGAGCAAAAAAGCATTGTCATCCTGAAAACATCAAACATACGAAACACAGGTGGCGTACTAATCACTTGTGACAAGTAAAGCAACTTCGAAAAAGACCGAACGACTTCACCCGCTTCGATTTTTTTCAAGCCACACACCACATCAAAGAACGTTGTCTTACCAGACCCGTTAGCACCTAACAACCCGCATATTGACCCAGCCTCAACGGTCAGCGTGGCATCTTCAAACAAAGTTTTCCGTGCACACCTGACCTCAAGCGAATTCACAACAAGCCGCTTCATCAATAACGACTCCATACAGGGTTAATAGTTAAAAACCGAAACACAATCCAAAGCGTAACAAAAAACGAAACACCAATAACCAACGCTATGAACCAGCACTCAGCGACACCTACCAACATAATATGGTTAGCCCACCACATAGGATTAATAAAGCTTACTCTTTCGAGAACAGGGCTGGACGTCCCAATGCTGACGATCCCAAGCGCTAACATTGTAAGCGACGCAATGGAAAAAACAGTGCTTGAATTTTGAAAACCCAAGGGGACAAGAGTCAATAAGAGAGCCGGTATCGAAAACAATAAAAAACAAATATAGAACCGCCCAAGGATGCCAAGAAGCGCTTCTACCTCGACCGCACCATTATAGCTGCGGGTCAGCAAATAAAAAACACAACAATATACGAGCGATATTATAGAATAGGCTAAATAATGCCCAAAAAGAAAAATAACTTTATTATCATCCGTATAGACAAAAGACCTCAAAAACCCACTTTCCCTGCGACCAACGATATAAAACGCCAATCCAAACAAGGCAACACTTGAAGCGACGAAGGAATAGAACCACGAGGCACTGGACAAATAGTCATTGGGCGCGTAGTTATTCGCCCCTCTCGAATAAGTTATTAAATAGTAAGTAACCACCGGAGACAACACCGACCAAAACAGCGCAACGGGCTCTTTTAATTGTTCTTTAACGAATAGTGACGCCAGCAACACAGGCTTAACGAATGAGTAGCGATTCATTACACACCTCAGGGAAACGGGACCATTCTATCCTTCCGGGAAACCAGCATCGACAATCACACATATACCAATGCGACGTAGACTCCTCAAAAATTTTGCCATCACTTCATCTCTCCTTTCACACAAGTTGTTCTCAGCCACTTCCCGAAAAGTGACAAAAACAATCTAGTACACGCTTGGAGAAAAGCCCAAAAGATAAAAAATTCCGCGTAGGAAAATTAACTACCGCATTTAGGAAGTTTCACTCACTAATTTCAGAAGTTAAATACTTGCGAGCAACGTCGCCCTCCAACCAACCAAGGATGGGAAGATGTGAACACTTATAGAATTAACAACTTACGAACCACAGATTCGCACTAAAAATCTTTCCTACCCCCGAAGGGGGTTTAAAGATTCAGAGCTTTACCGAGGAAACCAACAAAAATATCCGACAAACGGCCTATATATTCTTATCAGTCGTCCATACCAGTCCCTAACGCCTGGCTCGCTCGTGCTTTATCGTCGAAAAAGGTACTAGAAGGATGATTTACAACCCCGTAGCGAATAAATCAGGAGTGGATGAGAAGCGGGCGATCATTGCGGGAGTTGGCAAGCCCACATTGATTGCTTTCATATCCGCCGCCGCCGATCAAGCTGCGGAATCGCCGTCTGCGCCACCTCCACCCGCTGCACCTGCGCCACGGTCCTGGCGGCCAGTTGCGCCAGCGTCGGCTGACTGAACAGGCTGCGCGCATCCACCTCCAGCCCGGCCTTGCGCAGGCGCGCGACCAGGTTCACCGCCAGCAGCGAGTGCCCGCCCAGTTCGAAGAAGTGGTCGTGGCGCCCTACCCGTTCCAGCTTGAGCACCTGCGCCCAGATGCCGGCCATCAGGGTTTCCACTTCGCCCTGGGGCGCTTCATAGGCGCGGCTGAGCACCGCTTCCAAACCCGGTTCTGGCAACGCCTTGCGGTCGAGTTTGCCGGCGGGGTTGAGGGGGAGTTCTTCAAGCGCCACGAAGGCCGCCGGCACCATGTATTCCGGTAACTGCTGCAGTACATGAACGCGCAAGTCTTCCAGACTCGGCGCCGGTCCGCGCAGGGTGAAGTAAGCGACCAGTCGCTCATCGCGAATCAGCACCGCCACCTCACGCAACGCTGGATGCGCCAGCAGGCACGATTCGATTTCGCCCAGTTCCAGACGCACGCCGCGCAGCTTGACCTGAAAGTCGTTACGCCCAAGGAATTCCAGGTTGCCGTCCGGCTGGTAGCGCACCAGGTCGCCGGTGCGGTACAGCCGATCCCCCGGCACAAACGGGCTGTCGATAAAGCGTTCGGCCGTCATCTGCTCCAACCCCAGATACCCACGGGCCACGCCGACGCCGCCGATATGCAACTGGCCGCTGACGCCCATGGGCACCGGCGCGTCGTGTTCGTCCAGCACATACAGGCGCGTATTGTTGATCGCCCGGCCGATGGGCAATTGCAGCGCCGGGACCGGTGCGCCGGGTTCCAGGGTCCAGGCGCTGCTGTCCACCGTGGCTTCGGTGGGACCGTAGACGTTATGCAGGCGCACCTTGGGCAAACGCGCCTGCACGCCACGGGCCAGGGCTTCGGTGAGTTCGCCGCCGCCGCACAGCACATCGGTGAGGCTGGTGCACAGCGCGGACTCTTCCAGTTCAAGGAACTGCTGCAACATTGCCGGTACGAATTTGATCACGGTGATCTGTTGCTCGCGAATCACCTGCGCCAGGTAAGCCGGCTCGCGATGACCATCGGGCCGCGCCAGAACCAGGCGCATGCCATTGGCCAGCGGCCAGAACAACTCCCAGACCGAGCCGTCAAAGCTGAACGGCGCCCGTTGCAACAGCGCGCCGCCCTCGGCATTGGGGCACAACTGCGAGCCCCAGTGCATCAGGTTGCCCAGGCCACGATGTTCGATCATCACGCCCTTGGGCGTGCCGGTGGAGCCGGAGGTGTACATCACGTAGGCCAGGTTCGCGACGCTCAGCCCTGGCACCGAGGGGTTGCCGTCCGGCGCGTGGCTCCAGGCGCAGTGGTCAAAATCGATCACCGGGATGGCGACTTCACCGGGCAAGTCGCGGGTGGCCCCGTGCACCAGCAGCGCCACCGGTTGGCTGTCCTGAAGCATGTAGGCCAGGCGTTCGCGGGGGTAGCCGGGGTCCAGCGGCACATAGGCGCCGCCAGCCTTGAGGATCGCGAGCAACCCCACTACCAGGTCCAGGCCGCGCTCGACGCACAGCGCCACGCGCGAATCTGGCTGCACGCCACGCTCGCGCAGGTGGAAGGCCAGGCGGTTGGCGCGCTCGTTGAGTTCGCGATAAGTCAGTTGCAGCTCACCGGCCTGCACCGCCACCGCGTGGGGAATGTGCCGCGCGTGGGCTTCGAACAGCGCCTGGACGGTGAGGGTTTCAGGGTAGTCGGTGGCGGTGGCGTTGAAGTCCAGCAGCAGTGTCTGCACTTCGCGGGCGGGCAGCACCTGCACGTCACGTAAAGGCGCTTGCGGCGTGCGCTCCAGTGCCTCGGCCAGGTTGATCAGCGTGGTTTCCAGGTAGTCCAGGGTACGTTCGGCGCCCACCGTGCGCGGGGCCTTGGCCTTGAGGTTAAAACCGCCGGCGGTATCGTCCACGCTGAGCATCAGCGGGTAGCTGAGAATGTCTTCGGCACTGACCAGAGCAATGCCCGGCACCAGCACGAGGTCGCGCTCGGTATCGGTATGGCGGTAATTGAGCAGGCTGTTGAACAGCGGCGCCGCGCCGCTGCAACGCTGGGCCAAGGCCAGCGACGCTTGCTCATGGGCGAGCAAGGCGCTGAGTTGGTGATGGGTGTCACGCAACGCATCCGCGACGTTTTGCCCGGCCAGGTGCAGGCGTAACGGCAAGGTATTGATGAACATACCCAAGGCGCGATCGGCGCCCTCGCCCGCCTGCAAACGGCCGAGCAACACGGTGCCGAACACCCCGTCATCACGGCCCGCCACGCGGCTGAGCACCTGGGCCCAGGCCAAGTGGAACAGGCTGGCGGCGCTGACGCCCACACCACGGGCCTGGGCACGCAAGCGCCGGTTGAGGTCGTCACTCAGTGCACGCTGCGCTTCTTCGGTATCCGCCCGATTGGCCTGGCGCTCCTGCACGCCGAAGGCAAACGTGGGCTCATCCACATCGCCCAGTTGCGCACGAAAAAACGCCTCATGGGCCGCCTGGCGCGCCGGTGAGCGGGACTGCGCCACCACATTGCGATACGGCACCGGTGCCGGCAATTGCGCCTGTTGGCCGAGCAGGTGGGCGCGGATTTCCTGCATCAGAATCGTGGTGGACGTCGCATCGTTGACCAGGTGATGAAAGCGCAGCCGGGCCACCCAACCCGTGGGCGCTTCGGCATAGTCCAGCGCCATCAGCGGTGCCTGGCGCAAATCCAACGGGCTGTCACCGTCACGCCAAGGTTCCACGCGCAGGCGGGCCGCACGCCACACCACTTGCATCGGCTGCTCCAGGGCATCCCAGGCCAGGCTGGTACGCAGGATGTCGTGGCGGTCGATTACCTGTTGCAGGGCCAGGGCAAAGGCGTCCAGTTGGTCGCGCCGCGCAAAGCTGAACTGTGCCTGTTGCTGGTACGGGTCATGCTCGTCGGTGAGGTGGTGGTAGAGCAAACCTTCCTGTAACGGCGCCAGGGGGTAGATTTCCTGGACGTTGGCCGCACCGCCGGGAATACCGGCATTGATACGATCAATGCTGGCTTGATCGAGCTCGGCCAGCGCCAGCAACTCCGGGGTGATATGGCGACAGTCAGCGGGGACGCGATTGGCCGGCACCTCCACGTCGCTGCCTTCACTCACCGCCGCCAGCGCCGCCAACGTCGGCTGGCCGAACAGCACCTGCACATCGGCGCGCAACCCGGCCTGGCGCATGCGCTGCACTAATTGCACGGCAAGCAACGAGTGCCCGCCCAGTTCAAAGAAATGGTCGTGACGGCCCACTTGCTGCACCTGCAACAGCTCGGCCCAGAGTTGGGCGAGGACGGTTTCCACACCGGCTCGCGGCGCTTCGAACCGGCGAGTGACGAACGCCACCTGGGTCGGCGCCGGCAATACCTTGCGGTCGAGTTTGCCGTTGGCGGTCAGGGGCCACGCCTCCAGCGGCATGTAGGCCGCCGGCAGCATGTAGTCCGGCAATGAGGCGTGCAGGTGGGCGCGCAGGGTTTCGATGTCCACGGGCTGGCGTGGGATAAACCAGGCGAGCAGTTGCCCGGCGCGAGATTGCACCACGGCTTCCTGAACATCCGCATGGGTGGCCAGGGCCGATTCGATTTCCCCCAGCTCGATGCGCATGCCACGGATTTTCACCTGGTCGTCATTGCGGCCCAGGTATTCAAGGTTGCCGTCAGGCAACCAGCGCGCGAGGTCGCCGGTGCGGTACATCCGGCCCGGCGCAAACGGGTTGTCGAGAAAACGTTCGGCGCTCAGTTCCGGGCGATTCAGGTAGCCGCGCGCCACGCCTTTACCGCCGACGTACACCTCCCCCGCCACGCCGATGGGAACAGCGCGCTGCCGCTCATCCAGCAGGTAGATCGCCGCGTTGGCGACGGGCGCGCCGATATGCAACGGCTGGCCTGCCTCGACGCGACCGAAGGTGGCAACCACGGTGGCCTCGGTGGGACCGTAGTTGTTGATCACATCGAAAGTCTGCGCACGCGAGAAGCTGCGCAGACGGTCACCGCCGATCAGCAAGGTGCGCAAGGTCGGGTGCTCCAGCCGCTGGCTGAAGGCGTATTCAGCCACCGGTGTCGGCAGGAAGCACACATCCAGCGGCTGCGCACGCCACCAACCGAGCAGCGCGTCGATGTCCTCCGCGCCGTCATGGGCCGGTGGCAGGTGCAAGGTGGCGCCCACGCACAACGCCGGCCAGACTTCCCAGGCCATCGCGTCAAAACCAAAGCCTGCAACGCTGGCGGTGTGGCTGCCCGCGTGCAGGTTGAAGGCCCGGCAGTGCCAGTCCACCAGGTTGCAGACGCTGTGGTGTTCGACCATTACGCCTTTGGGCAAACCGGTGGAGCCCGAGGTGTAGATCACATAGGCGAGGTTCGACGGCTTGACCGCCACGTGCGGGTTGGCACCGAACTGGCACGTGAGTCGGTCCAGCTCGATCACCGGCGCCGCCTGGGCAGGCAGGCTCTGCAGTAAATCATGCTGGGTCAGCACCACCACCGGCGCGCTGTCTTGCAGCAGATAGCTCAAGCGTTCGGCGGGATGGGCCGGGTCGACCGGCACGTAGCAGGCGCCAGCTTTGAGAATCCCCAGCAGGCCCACCAGTGTGTCCAGACCGCGGCGCGCCAGGACGGCCACACGGTCATCGGGTTGCACACCCAGCTCGATCAGTTGATGAGCCAAGCCATTGGCTTTTTGATTGAGTTGGGCGTAGGTCAACGGGTGGCCCTGGTAAATCGCGGCCACAGCGTCCGGCGTGCGCACGGCCTGGGCTTCGATGCGGGCGTGCAGGGTGTGTGGCTGCGCGTGCGCTTGTTCAGTGGCGTTCCACTGCTGCAGTCGGGCCTGTTCGGCGGGCGTGACCATGCAGAACGCGCCGACTGGCAACTCGGTGTTATCCAGCCCCTGCTCCAGCAACCAGGTAATGCGCTGGGTCAAGGCGAACACCTCGTCGTGCTGGAAGTACGCTTCGTTGTAGACGCAATGCAGACTTGCGGTGTCCTGGTGGCGGTTGCTGCGCAGGTGGAAGGCGATCGGCAGCGCTTCATGGTGGTTGGACACCTTGATCGCCCGAGCCTGGGTGGCGCCGTAGCGCAGTTCATGGGCGTCCTGCTCGAAGGACACCGACAGGTCGAACAGTTGGGCGCGATCGGCACGGTGCAGGCCCAGCTCGCGGTTCATCTCGCTCAACGGGAAACGCTGGTGACGGAAATCCTGCTTGAGCTGGTCGCGCACGCCGCGCACCAAGGCACCGAACGGCAGGTGTTCATCGAACTGCAAACGCACTGCGCTGACCTGGGCAAACAAGCCCACGGTGGCGCGAAAACGCGCGTTGGAACGGTTCAGGATCGGCAGCCCTACTACCCAATCGGGGCGCTGGGCGGTGCGGGTGATATACACATACATCGCCGCCAGCAGCACATGGAACGCCGAGGCCTGGTAACGGCTGGCCAGCTGTTCCATGCGCTTGAGCAGGGCGATGGGAAAGGGTTGCGCCAGGGTGTTGCTGGGCGTGTTGGCGACGTACTTCGACGGGAACAAAGGCTCCGGCAGTACCTGGTATTTATCCAGCCAGTAGGCGCGATCGCGGGCGAAGCGTGTTGAGTCGCGGTAGCGCTGGTCGGCGTCGATAAAGTCGATATAGGACGGCGCCGGTGGCTCGGGTGGGTAGCCTTGTTCAAGAGCGGTATACAGGTGCGCCAACGATTGCAGCATCTGTCCAAAACCCCAGCCGTCGAGGATCACATGATGGGCCTGGGTGCCGAGCCGGTAGTGGTTGTCGGCGAGTTTGACCAGGAAAAAATGGAACAGTGGCGCGCCCTCCCGTGGATACGGCCGTGCCATGTGCGCCTGCATCAAGGCCTGGCTCGCTGCATGCGGGTCGGGCAGTGCGCAGAAATCGTGCTGTGCCACTTCGGTCACCAACGCAGGGGCGAAGGTTTGTCGAGGCAGGCCGTGGTCATCACTGTGCAGTTGAGTGCGTAGCGCGTCGTGCCGGGCCACCAACTGCTCGACGGCGCGCTGGATCAATTCAGGCGCTACCGCACCTTCGAAGTCGACATAACCGCCGATGTTGTAGAGCGGTGAGTCGCCCATCCGCAGTTGATCGAGCCAGATGTCCTGTTGGGCCGAGGTGAGGGGGAAGCTGGCCGGCAGGTTGGGAAATTGCTGCATAAGATCCTTCTCATGGGTGTCAGGCGCTGGCCGCGCAGGGAGCCCCATGACGGCGAAATTGCCGGATTTGAGCATGGGGGTCGGGGGCTGTCTGTCACCCGAAACCCGGACATTCAAATGGATGGATCCGGGTTGGCTGAAGGTTCACTGCTGAAACGATTAAAGAGTTGTAGGACATCGACTACATCTGGTCGCTGCTGGTTTTTTAAAACGGCCCTTTAAAATAACTATTTTCTATATAAATCATAAAGTTAAGCGATTATCAGATTTACGCTGCGTTTTTCTTGATCGGAAACAGCTCTCAGAAACGTCGAATTAATGACGTGGTTTTTATGGCAGCTTGTGTCCCTCGTTTCCGCTACATACGTAGGACAAATCCCCTGGCTAAATAAAATCTCGAGTGCCGACTCTCGTTCATGAGGAACGGATCGCCCCCCAGAGGCCCAGGGAGTTCGTTGACGGTTTTCGACATCAAGGATGAGATGGCTATGAGTTTGAAGCGCAGCATGGGTAACACACAGAGCCCGAATTTCTACGCTGAAATGGGTGAATTGATTGCACACAGCGGCCATGAGGCGTTTGCCGACCATATGCTGCATCTGGTCAGCAAATGGATACCGATCCACTTGGTGGACCTCAGTGAATGGACCCTCGACGAGCTGCGCGACCGCGTGCTCGATATCAAGCTCCTTGGCAGCGCTGGCCAGAAGCAGGACTTGCCTGCGCCTCTGGCCGTACGCCCGTTGGACGACCACCCGCTCCTGCAGCAAATGCTCAGCATGCAGGACCCATTGCTGATCCAGATGAGCGCCAAACCCAACAGTGCCCACCCTCGCGGCACCTCGCACCAGTGCAACCTGGTGTCGCGCCAGGGCAACCGGCGCTGTGTGATTTCGTTCTACCGGCCGCCGAGCGAGCGCGGGTTTTCCTTGGCCCAGTTGTCGTTTCTCAAGTGCCTGTCCGACACCCTGCTGCCACTGATCGAACGCCACGCCAACGTGCTGCGCCAGGCGCCGCAGGCCCAGGCGGAGCCGAGCTATACGCTGCTTGAGCAATCGCAATTGCAACGCGAGTTCTACAAGCGCCTGTCCCTTGGAGACATCACCCTGTCGGCCCGTGAGCAGGAAGTGTGCCTCGGCCTGTTGACCGGCGGCACCGTGCCGCAGATGGCGGAAAAGCTCAGCGTGAAAAACAGCTCCATCGAGACCTACCTCAAGCGCGCCGCCGCCAAGCTGGGTGTGAGTGGCCGACATGGGTTGGCGAAGTGGATGGTGGGCGCTTGATGAAAACACTCTCTCTCGCCGGCATGGCCTTCTTGCTCGCTGGCTGCTCGCTGATCCCTGAGTACCAGCGGCCCGTGGCGCCGACGCCTGAACAGTATCCGCAGACGGGCGTGTATGCGCTGGCGCAGGCCGGCGCGCTGGCGCCCGTCTCGGACTGGCAGCAACTGTTCCATGACCCGGCGCTGCAACAGCTGATCCGCGAAGCGTTGGTCAACAACCGTGATCTGCGGGTGGCCGCGTTGAACGTCGAGGCCTTCCAGGCGCAGTACCGTATCCAGCGTGCCGACCTGTTCCCGGCGGTGTCCGCCACCGGTGCCGGCACCCGCCAGCGTGTGCCTGGGGAGGTGAATGGCACCGGTAAGTCGGCGATCACCTCCACCTATTCCGCCACCCTTGGCATCAGCGCCTATGAGCTGGATTTTTTCGGCCGCGTGCGCAGCCTCAGCGAGCAGGCAATGCTCACGTACCTGGGCACCGAAGAGGCGCGGCGCAGCGCGCAATTGAGCCTGGTGGCCAACGTCGCCAATGCCTACCTGACCTGGCGCGCCGACCAGGAACTGCTGGCCCTGGCCCGGCAAACCCTGACGGCCAACGACCACAGCCTGCACCTGACCAGCCGGAGTAAAACCGCGGGTAAAGCGTCAGCCCTGGACGTGGTGCAAGCGCGCACCAGCGTCGAAAGCACCCGCGCCAGCGTGGCCCGGTATGAGCGCCAGGTGGCGCAAGACCTCAACAACCTGGCGCTGCTGGTGGGTGGCCCGGTGGATCAAACGTTGCCATCCCGTCCACTGGCGGATGACCTGGTGGCCAGCGTGCCCGCCGGGTTGCCCTCGGATCTGCTGCAGCGCCGCCCGGACATCCTCCAGGCCGAGTACCAACTGCGCGCCGCCAATGCCAATATCGGCGCCGCCCGCGCCGCGTTCTTCCCGTCGGTGAGCCTTACCGCCAACGCCGGCAGCACCAGCACCGAACTGTCGGGGCTGTTCAAGGGCGGCTCTGGCAGCTGGACGTTCCAGCCGCAAATCAACCTGCCGATCTTCAACGCCGGCAGCCTGCGCGCCAGCCTCGACTACGCCAAACTGCAAAAGGACATCACGGTGGCGCAGTACGAAAAATCCATCCAGACCGCCTTCCAGGAAGTCGCCGACGGCCTGGCGGCCCGGCAGACCTATACCGACCAGCTCAATGCACAACGGGATTTCGTCGCCGCCAACCAGGCGTATTACGATTTGGCCCAACACCGCTATCGCAGCGGCGTGGACAGCAACCTGACCTTCCTCGACGCCCAGCGCTCGCTGTTCAGCGCGCAACAGGCACTGATCGTGGATCGGCTGGCACAGTTGGTGGCGCAGGTGAACCTGTACACCGCGCTGGGTGGGGCGTGGGGGGATGGGGCAGTGCTGACGACGCAGCGCTAGAGCAATGCCCGTGGGCAGCATCCTTGTAGTGAGCAGGCTTGCCCTGCGCCGGGCTGCGCAGCGGCCCCATTACTCAACAACCCCGCTCACCCGAGACTTTGTGGCGAATGGTGTTGGGGCTGCTGCGCAGCCCAGCGCGGGGCAAGCCCGCTCACCACATAGAGCAAGCTCGCTATGCGCAGAGCAAGATCATTGAAATGACCAACCAGCTGTTCCCTGAAGTGGCCTACAGCACCACCCGGCCTACTCTTTCCCCACAGCCAGACTGAATGGCGAAAATCCGGCAAATTCCCAACGCAACGCCAATGCTGCCGGCCGCCGTACCACGTGCTCCACGGTCACCGTCCACAACCGCTGCGCACCTTCAAACGCCGCCACTTCGGGGCCATCGAGTATCAGCGTGGTATGCCCGGCAACCTGCAGTACATCACCCGACTCAAAGTCGATGAACAGCAGCCCTGCCACCGGGTTGGCTGCCAGATTGCCCAGGGTGTTGAAGAACAGGTTGCCGGCAAAGTCCGGGATGGTCAGGACATTGCCATCGACGTGCACAAAGCCGGTGTTGCCGCCGCGATGGGACACGTCCACCGAGCGTTCGCCATCCGCGTCCACATAGCTGGCGACGAAGAAGGTGTCGGCTTGGCGAATCATCGTTTGTGCGTCAAGGTCCAGGATGGCAGTGCGTTCGGCCACGGTACCGGGTTTGCGTGCGACGCCCTCCACGGGCCGCAATTGGATGTACTTGGGGCAGTTGCCGAAGGTGTGCACCACGTCTACCGAAAACCCCGCGTGATCCAGAGCGCCGATGCGGCCGTTCATGCGGTTGCGGCGGCGGGTGTTGAGGTCGATGCCCAGCACACCCACCGCAGCGCCGAGGCGCAAGGCCGTGCGGGCGGGATCACTGGCAGACGGCAGGCTGTCAATCTGCAAGTTGTGCGGGTCGGGCGAGTGGGCGAACCCCGGCGCGCCTTCCACCAGCGTCGCCCAAGGAAGGCCCTGCTCATCCACTACGCCGAGCAGCAGGTACGGCAACCAGGGATAAAAGTCGCGATGCTGCTCCGGCAAATGATCGCGAATCACTTTGGGGCCAACCACGGCCATGCGTTCGGCCACGCCGGCGCTTTCCTGCATCTGCCGTTCACCGGCATGCCAGGGGGACTGTTCGATAGGGTTCATGGCGAGCACCTCCAATGGGATGTGTCGATGCTGCGCGCTGCACGGCGGCGAGAGAATACCCACGCCAGGCAATCCACTGTTACGCCAGCTGAAATGCCGGATGACCGCGCAACGCCGCCACACAATGGTCGACAAAACTGCGCACGCGCATCGGCGCATTGCGGCCCTCGCGATACACCACGTTGACCGGCAGCGGCGGCCCTTCAAAGGCCGGCAGGATCCGGCGCAATTGCCCGCTGTGCAGCGGCTCGTGCAGCGGATAGCTCAGGCAACGCACCACACCGGCACCCTGCACGGCTGCGTTGATCGCGCCTTGCACCGTGGAGCAACCCAACCGCGCACGGGCCTTGAGCAAATAGCCGGGAAACTCCCAACGCACCTGATCGGCACTGGCGATCAACTGATGCTGCTTGAGCTCGCTCGGGTGCCGGGGTTCGCCGTGGGCGGTGAGGTAATCGGGGCTGGCGCAGAGGATTTGCCGCACGTGCCCGAGCGGCCGCGCAATCAGCGCAGAACTGGGCAGCGCGCCCACCAGGATCGCCACGTCCAGGCCATCTTCGTGCAGGTTGGGGTCGTAGTCGTGATAACGCGCCACTATGCGCACGTTGGGGTAACGCTCCAGGTAGTCGGCCAATACCGGTGCCATCAGGTAACGGCTGAACAATAACGGCAAAAACACCCGCAGAGTGCCCTGGGCCTGCGCGTGCGACCCCTTGGCCGAGGCTTCGGCGGCGTCCACACTGGCCAGCAGGCGCTGGCAGTCGGCCAGGTAGGCGCTGCCGGCGTCGGTCAGGCTCACGCCTTGGGTGCTGCGTTGCAGCAACGTCACGTGCAGTCGCGTTTCCAAGCGGGCGATTGCGCGCACCAGGGTCGGGCCGGACACACACGCACGGCGCGCCGCCGAGGCCAGGCTCGGTTGACCGGCCAAGGCCGCGAACAGCTGCATATCGCGATAACGCTCCATCAGCCGCGCCGCTGGAGCGCCGCGTCCTGGCCCAGGCGCTGGCTGAGAAAATCCACAAAGGTGCTGACCTTGGCCGGGACACGGCCGCTGTTCTGGAACACCAACTGGATCGGCAGCGGTGCCGGTTCATAGGCCTCCAGCACAATCTCCAATTCACCGGCCGCCACTGCCGCCGCGACTTGGTACGACAGCACACGGGTCATGCCCCAACCCAGGCGCGCCAGGCTGATCGCCGCGTTGTTCGCCGAGACGACGAGGCGCGGTTCGATGGGCACCGTCAGCGTCTGGTCGCCCTGGACAAACGCCCACTCGCTTACCGATTGGCCGCCAGAGGATAAGGAAATGATCCTGGCCCCACGCAATTGGTCGGGGTGTTCGGGCCGACCGTACTCGTCGAGATAGCCGGGCGACGCGCACACCACACGGCGCACCTCGCCCACCCGGATCGCCTGCTGCGCCGGCTCATGCAGATGGCCGATGCGCACGGCCACGTCGACGCCCTCGTCCGTCATGTTCACCACGCGGTCCACCAACAAGGCATTGATGTTCACGTGGGGAAAGCGGTCGAGATAGTCACCCAGCGCCGGCGCCACATACAGCTCGCCTAACAGCACCGGTGCGGTCACTGTCAGCTGACCGCAGGGGATGGAATAACTGCCCGCCGCCGCTTCCTCGGCTTCGTCCAGCTCGGCGAGGATGCGCCGACAGTCTTCCAGGTAGCGCTGGCCGGCTTCGGTCAGGTGCAGGCTGCGCGTGGTGCGCGCCAGCAGTTGGGTGCCGATGCGTTGCTCCATGGCCGCGATCGCGCGGGTTACGCTGGGTGGCGAGGTATTGAGGCGGCGAGCGGCGGCGGCGAAGCCCTCCTCCTCGGCCACGGCCAGGAACACCTGCATTTCGTGAAATCGGTCCATCGGGGGCTCCTGTAGTTTTTTGTGGCGGGGGAGCTTGCTCCCGTTGGGTTGCGCAGTGGAACTGAAAAGCCGGGAGCGCTGCGCACTCCAGCGCGAGCAAGCTCGCTCACCACAGTAGCTCGCTCACCACAGAAGCTCGCTCACCACGGGGGTTCATATCATGCCGCTTGCAACCCCACCGCCGTACGCGGCATGCCGACAAAACCCGCAAGTGCCTCAATGCGCGCGAGCCAGCCACGCACTTCAGGGTAGTCGACCAGGGACACATCACCTTCCGGCGCGTGGGCGACGTAGGTATAGAACGCAATATCGGCAATGCTCGGTTGCTCGCCGGCCAGGAAGCGCGTTTCGCTCAGTTGCTGTTCCAGCAATACCAGCAAGGCATGGGCACGGCTGATGGCCGCCGCCGCGTCCACATCAGCGCCAAACACCGTGGCCAACCGCGCTGTCGCGGGCCCGGCATGCAGTTGCCCGGCAGCTGCCGACAGCCAACGCTGGACCCGCGCCTGCCCCACCGGATCACTCGGCAGCCATTGGCCGTTGCCGTATTTCGTGGCGAGGTAGACCAAAATTGCATTGGAATCGGCGAGCACGGTGCCGTTGTCGTCAATCGCCGGCACCTGGCCGAAGCGGTTGATCGTCGTAGTGAACTCGGCGGATTTGTGCGCGCCTTGCTTGAGGTCAACCAGGATAAATTCCGTAGGCAGGCCCAACAGGGAGAGCATCAGCTCAGCCCGGTGGGAGTGGCCGGACAGCGGGAAACCATAGAGTTTGATCGCGGACGGGGACATGAACGGCTCCAAAAAGTGGGGTATCGACGACCAGCATCGTCCGCCGCTGCGCTGATCGTTGGAATCACCAGGAACTACAATCCAGTATTTCACCTGGCGAAACAATCACGCACGCTCTTCAAGCCGATCGCGCAAAAACCGATGACTCACCGAAAACAACCGCCGGTAGGTGAGCAGCACCGCCCCTACCGTGCCCAACGCCGACGATGCGGCGATCAAAAACATGATCACGATCTGATACCGCACCGCGTCCACCGGACTTTCCCCCGCCAGTACCTGGCCGGTCATCATGCCGGGCAGGCTGACGATGCCGACCACGGTCATCTGGTTCAGCGTCGGGATCATGCCGGCGCGCACAGCTTGGCGGATGGCTTCCTGGGCGGCTTCCCAGCGTGAGCCGCCGAGGGCCAGAATCATTTCGATGGTGTTGCGGCCCGAAGTGAGTTCCTGGGTCATGCGTTCGATGCCCAGGGACACGCCTGTCAGGGTGTTGCCGAGGATCATGCCCAGGATCGGGATCGCGTATTGCGGCTCGTACCAGGGGTGAATGCGGATCACCGCAAACAGGCCCACCGCCGTCACCAGCCACGAACTGCCCCACACCGACAGGATGCTGTCGACCTTTTGCCCACGGTAAGTCCTGCGCCCACGCCCCGCCGCCGACAACCCCGCGATCAAGGTCATCGCACACATCAGGGGCAGCACCACGTACCAATAGGCGAACTCGAACACCCAGCCCAGCAGATAACCGATGGCCAGCAATTGCACCACGGTGCGCACGGCCGCCCACAACAGTTGGCGCCCCAGGCCCAGGCGCAGCAGCAACGACAACGCGCCGTTGATCAGGATCAGCGACGCGGCGATGCCCATGTCCAGCGCGGTAAGGTTTTGATAGTTCATGGCTGGGCCGCTCCGCTGAGGACACCGGCACTCATGTGCAGGTGGATGTCGCTCATGCGCCGGGCCTGTTCCAGATCGTGGGACACCCAGATATAGGCACGGGCCTTGTCGCCGGCGAACCAGGCATCGATCAACGCTTCCACATCGCGCGATGACGCAGGGTCGAGGGCGGCGGTGGGTTCGTCGAGCAACAGCACTTCAGGATTGAGTTGCAGGGTGCGGATCAGCGAGACCACTTGGGACTCACCGCCCGACAGGTCCAACGCGTTCTTGCTCAAAAAATCCGCCGCCTTGCCGGCATGCCCCAGCAAGGTCGTCACCGCATTCCGGTCGAACTGGCGTTGGCGCAGGGTCTTAAGGTTGAACGGGAAACGCAGGTTGTCCTCCACCGTGCCTTCAAGCAGCGCAGGGCGCTGGGACAGATAGCTGATATGGCTGCGGTAATGGGGGATCTGCGCGTTGGCGATCGGCTGGTTGTTCCACAGCACTTGCCCGGAACTCGGCGTGTCGAGCAAGGCCAGCGCACGCAGGAACACGCTTTTTCCAGAACCGGATGAACCGGTGATAGACACGCGGTCGGCGCGCTTGAGGGTGAAATCCGTGGGCTGCAGCAACGCCACCTGGCGGCGCTCGTCCATGCGCGTCAGGGCGCGGGTCTGTATCAAAGGGGTGTCAGTCATGCACTCTTTACTCGGTTGAACGGCTTGCAATCCACTGCCTCGCTGCCTATATTCCGTGCCTGGCGCTATCTACGCCACCTTCCGCGGAAAGGGCTGCGCCCAGGATCCTTGACTGAATATCACACTTCTACGACTCCCAACCTGAAAGCGGAAAAGGTTTGTGCAAGGAGATCGTATGTCGCAACGCCCCTTATCTTCCAACACCGATGGCCGTCTCAACCTTGAGCAGCAGCGCAAGCGCGCCAAGGAGCTGTTGGCGCGCCTCAAAGCCCAGGACCCGACTGCGACTTTGTCCAAGGCTCAATGGCAGATCGCCAAACAGCTCGGCTTCAGCAGTTGGCCCAAGCTCAAGGCCCATATCGACGCCCTCGACTTCGCCGCCCGCCATCCTGGTTTCGACGCCAGCGATGAAGCCCGCACCACCCACTGGCGCTGCGGCAATGACATCGCCCATAGCTTGCAAGTGGCGGGGTTCAAGGGCCGGTTCCAGATGCTCAGCGACCCGCTGTGCATGGGCCCGGTGCGTGACCTGCCGAGCCACGCATTCCGTGCCATGCGCAGTACGTTTATCAGCCAGTCGTTCAGCATCGACCCCGCCGATGCAGCGCGCCGCGTCGACGATGAGTACAACCACCTCGACACCCTGGCCAGCGCCGAACACAGCGTGTTGTGGTGCGAGGCGGATGCGTATGACCAACTGTTCCTGATCCGCGCACTGGCCGGCCTTGAGCGGGCGCCGCGCAAGCTGGAGTTGATCGAGGTGGACCGCATCCCCGGCGTCGAGCGCTTTATCGGCATCGGCCAGCTGGCGCCTGATGTGCTCGCCTGGCTTTGGCCACAGCGCAAGCCAATCGCAGACGATGCAGTGCACTTGGCCAAACAGGCCTGGTCGGCCTATTGCGACAGTTCGCCAATAGCATGGGCCGAGTTGGCCCACGGCAAGCACACCGCCCTGCCCTTGCTGGCCCCGGCGCTGTTGCGCCAGCTGCAGGAATTGCCGGGAACACACGATGGTCTGTCACTGACCGAGCGCCTGGCCCTCACCTACCTCGCCGAAGCCGGACCCATGCCGTTTGGCCGGGTGTTCGCCGAGTTGATGGCCAAGCGCGAGCCGCTGCCGTTCCTGGGGGACATGATGTTTCACGCGTTGATGCGGCCGCTGATTGATACAGAGCACCCGTTGCTGACCGAGACCGACCCACAAAAACCCTGGCCGCAGCGCCTGTTGGCGCTGACCGCATTGGGCCAGGACGTGCTCCATGGCCAAGCGTATTGGCCCGACCACGCCACGCAGGAGCGCTGGGTCGGCGGCGTGCGTATCACCCCCGGCCAGCCGCACTGGATGATTGATGAACATGCGCATCCGCACTGGCGCAGCGCTACCTGATTCCTGCTGCACCCAACCCAACCCAACCCAACCCAACCCAACCTACGGGATGATGAACAGTTGCCCTTCGAACGCAAACGCCAGCTCAAGCAACAGGCGTTGGATTTGCAGGAGTAACCGGACTCAGTGCCGCAGCAACTTGCGCAGCGGCACGCCATCCTTGAGCACAGGCGACTTGATCACGATGTAGCTGAAGTACTTGGAGATGCCGATGTTCTTGTCCAACAGGCTTTCCACCACTTCCTGATAGTGCTGGATGCTGCGGGTCATAAAGCGCACCAGGTAATCGTAGCCGCCGCTGATCAAATGGCATTCGAGCACTTCGTCCACCAGGCGGATATTGGATTCGAACTTGGCGAAGTCTTCGCGTTTGTGGTCGCTGAGGGTGATCTCGGTGAACACCGTGACCGAGTCGGTGATTTTGGCCAGGTTCAAGTGCGCCTTGTAGCTGGAAATATACCCCGCCGACTCCAGCCGCTTGACCCGTTGCAGGCACGGGCTGGCCGACAGGCCCACGGCGTCGGCGAGGCTGACGTTGGTCATCCGGCCGTCCTTTTGCAGTTCGACCAGAATACTGATGTCGATACGGTCCAGCTTGACTTGCCCTTCCATTGCCTACCTCTTGACTGCCGTTTGTAAGCAATCTTCTAGCAAAATCAGCGCCGTAAAGACAGCTGATGCTGCGCCACCAGATCCGCCATGCTGTTGATGCAATACTCTGCCGCGCACGGCGAAGGTTGCCGGGCCCGCTGGCGGCCGATCAAACAGCGGTCCAGCGCACCCTCTGCGCCGACCGACGGGCCCGTCACATGCAGCACCGGTTGCATCTCTGCTGCCTGTTCGTTGAGCCATTGCGGGTCATCGGCCAGGGAAATGAAATCTTCCGGTGCAATGCCCAGCCGCTCGCACAACACGCCACGATCCTCGGCATCGCGGTCGCCACGCACCCGCAAGCGGTAGAACTTGCGCAAGTAGAGCATAGCCCCTGGCGCGTCCTCGAACAGTGACCAATTGCCCGCCGAACGGGCGAAGGTCATGCCCTCCTCCCAACTGGCGTGCACACCCCAGCGTTCGGCGAGTTGACGATGGGCAAAACACAGCACGCCACTGAAGCCCAACTCCGCGAAGCGCGGGTACAAGGCTGCGACCACCGCGCCATACTCGGTCAACACCTGCTCCCTGGATGACTGCCCGCCACGGCTGTCGAGCAGCGGTTGCAACGCCGCCCACACCCCCGAATCGCGGTCCACCAGCACTTCATCGCAATCGATCAGCAACGCTCGATAATCTGTCAGTCCCATGTGGGGTCAAGCCTCCAATGATGCAGTTCACCCTGAACAGGCACAGGCTCAGTTCAAGACCCGTGCCAACGCGCCGTCGAGGATTTCCAGGGCTTCGTCGACCTGGGCCTCGGTGGCCACCAACGGCGCGAGGAAGCGCAGTACGTTGCGGTACACACCGCATTTGATCACCAGTAAACCACCGGCGCGGGCTTCATCGATCACGCGCTGGTTGAGGTCGGCATCCGGGGTGCGCGCCGGGTCATCCTTGATCAACTCCATTGCCAGCATAAAACCGGTGCCGCGTACGTCGCCGATGCGCGGGTAGCGCGCCTGCAAACCAAGCAGGCCCTGGCGCAGGCGTTCACCCAACACTTGGCTACGGGCCAGCAATTGCTCATGCTCGAAGGCATCGATCACTGCCAATGCCGCCGCACAGGCCAGGGCGTTGCCGCCGTAAGTGCCGCCCAGCCCGCCGGGCAGCGGTGCGTCCATGATCTGCGCCTTGCCGACCACGCCGGACAACGGCAAGCCACCGGCCAGGCTCTTGGCCACGGTGACCAGGTCCGGCTGGATACCGGCGTGCTGGAAACCGAACCAACTGCCGGTGCGGCCGAAACCGGTCTGGATCTCATCCAGGATCAGCACAATGCCGTGCTTGTCGGCCAGTGCGCGCAAGGCCTGGAGAAACTCGGGCGGCGCGGTGAGGAAGCCGCCATCGCCCTGCACCGGTTCGATAATGATCGCCGCGACGCGCTCCGGCGCCACCTGGGTCGCGAGCAACTCGTGGAGGGCGTTGAGCGCCAGCTCGCTGGTCACGCCGCGATAGGCATTCGGGTACGGCGTGTGGAACACCTCCGGCGCGAACGGCCCGAAGTTCTGCTTGTAAGGTTGGCTCATGCCGGTGAGCGTAGTGCCCAGCAACGTGCGGCCGTGGAAACCGCCACGAAAGGCAATCACCGCCGAGCGGTTGGTGTGGGCGCGAGCGATCTTCACCGCGTTTTCCACCGCTTCGGCGCCGGAGGTGAAAAACGCCGCCTTATAGGCCTCCTGCCCACCGATCATTTCGCACAGGCGCTGGGCCAGGTCGAGATAAGGCTTGTACGCCACCACCTGAAAACACGCGTGGGAGACTTTCTGCAACTGCGCCTGCACCGCCTCCACCACCTTGGGGTGGTTATGCCCGATGTTGAGCACACCGATGCCACCGACGAAATCCAGATAGCGCTTTCCATCCACGTCCCACAACTCGGCGCCCTGGGCGCGGTCGATCACCAGCGGGTGCGCGGTAACCAGCCCACGGGGCACGAACTGCTCGCGCTGACGGAGCAAATGAGGGGTTTCGTCGACTTTGCTGTTCATGGCTGTTCCCATCGTGAGTGCGGCAACCGGAAGGTGATTGCGATGCTGTTCAGAGTACGGCGTGCGGGCAACCAACTACGCCGAACTTGGCCCGTGAGAAATGCGGATCCACTGTTTTGCCCTGGCCTTTCAACAGATCCTGCGCCGGGCTTTGGGCGATCATGAGCGTCTCCTTTATCCAGCAGGAACTCCCCATGGCCTTGCTCTACAAAGCCGATCCGGTGCGCGGCAAACACTGGCAGGCACTGTTCGCCGAACACGCCCCCGACATCGAGTGGCGCGCCTGGCCCGACATCGGCAACCCCGCAGACATCGAATACCTCGCCGCCTGGCAAGCGCCGGACGATGTGGCGCAATTGCTGCCCAACCTGAAGGTGTTGTTTGCGTTGTCGGCCGGGGTCGATCAACTCGACCTGTCCCGCCTGCCGCCGGAACTCCCGGTGGTGCGCCTGCTGGATCCGGGCATTACCCGTGGCATGTGCGAATACGCCAGCTGGGCGGTGCTCAGTGTGCACCGGGACATGCTGCGTTACCGTCAGCAGCAGGTTGCGCGTTGCTGGCAGGGGCACCTGTTGCAACCGGCGGCGAACCGGCGCGTGGGGGTGATGGGGCTGGGGGCGCAGGCGCAGCAGATTCTGGCGACGTTGGCGCCACTGGGGTTTGCGCTGTCGGGGTGGGCGCGCAGCGTTCATCAACTGGCGGGTGTGGAATGTTACGCGGGCGAGGCGCAGTTGCCGGCGTTTCTGGGCCAGTGCGATATTTTGTTGTGTGTGCTGCCGTTGACGGAGCAGACCCGAGGGATTCTGGATCGCCGCCTGTTTGAGCAACTCCCCCGAGGTGCGGCGCTGATCAACATGGGCCGTGGAGGGCATCTGGTCGAAGCGGATTTGCTGGAGGCGCTGGGGAGTGGGCAATTGAGTGGCGCGGTGCTGGATGTGCTGCAAGAGGAACCGGCGCCGGCCGAGCATCCGTTCTGGGATCATCCGCAGATTGTGCTGACGCCGCATATTGCGGCAATGACCCAGCCGGCGAGTGCGTTTTGGGGGTTGCTGGAGGATATTCGGCGTCATCAACGGGGGCAGGATATGCTGGGTGAGGTGGATCGGGTACGGGGGTATTGATCCGTTATTTAGCTAGCGGCCAGCGTGTTTTTTGACGGGGCGCCTGAGGTCAGAATCAAAAGCAGATCACAAGCCAGAGCCGAATCACATCTTCCTGAAAATGGAGATTCAAATGTGGGAGGGGGCTTGCCCCCTCCCACATTTTTAACCGAGGACGCCGGGTTGGCCGTTACCCAAACAACGGATATGTATTCATTCAACCAGCCCCCCGGCAATCGCAACCCCAACCTCCCGAGTCGAGCCAACGCCCCCCAGATCCGGCGTAACCACCCCGGAAGCAATCACCTCTTCGATCGCCCGCAAAATCCCATCATGCGCCGCCCGATACCGCGCATCGCCATTCCCCAGAAAATCCAGCATCAACGCCCCCGACCAGATCATCGCAATCGGATTCGCAATGCCCTGCCCATAAATATCCGGCGCCGAACCATGCACCGGCTCGAACAACGACGGAAACCGGCGCTCCGGATCCAGGTTCGCCGACGGCGCGATGCCAATCGTCCCCGCACACGCGGGGCCCAAATCGGACAGGATGTCGCCAAACAGATTCGACGCCACCACCACATCAAACCGGTCCGGCTGCAGCACAAACCGCGCACACAGAATATCGATGTGCTGCTTGTCCCAGCTCACCTCGGGATAGTTCGCCGCCATCAACGCCGTGCGTTCGTCCCAATACGGCATGCTGATGGAAATCCCGTTGGACTTGGTCGCCGCCGTCAGTTTTTTACGCGGGCGGGTCTGGGCCAGGTCGAAGGCGAACTTGAGGATGCGGTCCACACCGCGCCGGGTGAACACCGATTCCTGCAGTACGAATTCATGGTCGGTGCCTTCAAACATCTTGCCGCCCACCGACGAATACTCGCCCTCGGTGTTCTCACGGATCACCACGAAGTCGATGTCCCCCGGTTCACGCCCGGCCAGCGGGCACGGCACGCCGGGGAACAGCCGCACCGGGCGGATGTTGACGTACTGGTCGAAGTCGCGGCGGAACTTGAGCAGCGAGCCCCATAGCGAGATGTGGTCCGGGACTTTATCCGGCCAGCCCACCGCGCCGAAGTAGATCGCGTCGAAGCCCTTGAGCTGTTCGAACCAGTCATCGGGCATCATCTGCCCGTGTTCCAGGTAGTAATCACAGTGGGCCCAGTCGAGCACGTCGATGCTCAGGTTCAAGTCCCAGATTCTGGCCGCTTGTTCCAATACCCGCAGCCCTTCGGGCAACACTTCCTTGCCAATCCCGTCGCCGGCAATCGCGGCGATTCTGAATGCTCTAGTCATGCTGCATACCCCTTTCAGTTCAACCCGCCAATGTGGAAAGCCTTGACCTCAAGGTACTCATCCAGCCCGTATTTGCTGCCTTCACGCCCCAGCCCCGACTGTTTGATGCCGCCGAACGGCGCAACTTCCATGGAAATGATCCCGGTGTTGAGCCCGACCATGCCGAACTCCAGTGCCTCACCGAACCGCCACGAACGCTGCATATCCTGGGTGAAATAGTAGGCGCCGAGGCCATAGGGCGTGGCATTCGCCAGGGCTAGCGCCTCGGCCTCGTCAGTAAAGCGCATCAGCGGCGCCACCGGGCCGAAGGTTTCTTCATTGGCCAGCAGCATCTCGGCGTGGCAGTTGCCGAGTACCGTGGGTTGCACGAACTGGCTGTCGCCCGTGGGGATAGCGCCGCACAGCAGGGTCGCGCCCTGGCTCAGGGCATCGTCGATGTGCCGCGCCACTTTGTTCACCGCCGCCGGGTTGATCAACGGGCCGATGGTCACGCCGTCTCCCAGCCCATTGCCGACTTTGAGCTTGCTTACCTCTTCCACCAGACGCGCGGCGAAACGCGCGTAGATACCGTTCTGCACCAGGATGCGGTTGGCGCACACGCAGGTTTGCCCGGCGTTGCGGAATTTGCTGATCATCACCCCGGCAACCGCCTGTTCCAGGTCGGCGTCATCGAACACCACAAAGGGGGCGTTGCCGCCCAGTTCCAGGCTCAGGCGCTTGATGTGCTCGGCGCTCTGGCGCATCAGCAAGCGGCCGACAGCGGTGGAGCCGGTGAAGGAAATCTTGCGCACCACCGGGCTGCCGGTCAGGGCCTCGCCGATGCCGGCGGGCAGCCCAGTGATCACATTGAAGACGCCAGCGGGGATGCCCACGCGCTCGGCCAGTACCGCCAGGGCCAGCGCCGAAAGCGGTGTGAGGTCCGAGGGTTTGACGATGATCGGGCACCCGGCGGCCAACGCCGGGGCGCACTTGCGGGTGATCATCGCGTTGGGGAAATTCCATGGGGTGATGGCGGCGCACACGCCCACCGGTTGCTTCAACGTCAGCAGACGGCGATCGCCGCCGGGCGCCGGCATGGTTTCACCGTAGACCCGGCGCGCTTCCTCGGCGAACCATTTGACGAACCCGGCGCCGTAGCGCACTTCGCCCTTGGCTTCGTTAAGCGGCTTGCCCTGTTCCCAGGTCATGATCAGCGCAAGGTCGTCGAGGTTGTCGAGCATCGCCTGGTACCAGCGCTCCAGCAGCGCCGCCCGTTCGGCGGCCGGGCGTGCGCGCCAGGCGGGCCAGGCCCGTTCGGCGGCGGCGATGGCGCGGTGGGTGTCCACCGCGTCCATGGCGGGCACCCGTGCCAGCAGGTGGCCGGTGGCGGGGTCGTGGATGTCCAGGGTGGCACCGCTGTCGGCGGCGATCCACTGGCCGTCCACATAGGCGAGTTCAGCCAACAGGCTGGGGTCTTGCAAGCGGGTGGTGAGCATGGTCGAGATCCTGATCCGAGACACGCTCCAGTCTAGGGAGGTGCCACGGGCGAGGATGCCGAAAGCGCGGATACAGCAGCGTGCCGTGCTGAAATTACGCCCAGGACGGCAGGCTCTGCTAGGCCTTCAACGAGCCGAGCAATCCTTGCAAAAAGCGCTCGCCGGCGTCCATCTGGCTGATCTCGATAAACTCGTCGGGCTTGTGCGCCTGCTCGATGGAGCCCGGCCCGCAGACCACCACCGGCACGTCCAGGCGCTGCTTGAACAGGCCACCCTCGGTGCCGAACGAGACCTTGGACGTGCCGGTGTCCGGCGCGGCGAATTGCTTGAGAAAACGCACCGCTTCGACACTCGGATGGGTATCCAGGCCTGGGTAGACGTTGACGGTTTCAATCTCGATGGCCGCCACGCTGGACAGCTTCTGCGCCTCCCGCACGATGACTTCGGCGCGCTCGCGCATCTGCTCCAGAAACTGATCCAGGTCATCGGCGGGCAAGTTGCGCACTTCGAAATCCAGGGTGCACAGGTTAGGCACGATATTCAGCGCTTTACCGCCGACGATCTGTCCCACGTGCACGGTGCTGTAGGGCACGTCGTAGTCGGTATCCTGGGCGCCATGGCGTTGCAGTTGCTGCTGGCTGTCGCGCAGGGCGGCGATAAAGTCGCAGGCCACATGGATGGCATTGACCGAACGCGGCGCCAGCGACGAATGCGCCTCCAGGCCACGGCAGTAGGTGCGGTAGGAACCCTTGCCCTTGTGCCCGAGCACGAACTGCATATTGGTCGGCTCGCCGATCACACA
The DNA here is from genome assembly GCF_056688935.1 of Pseudomonas arvensis. NCBI lineage: Bacteria > Pseudomonadati > Pseudomonadota > Gammaproteobacteria > Pseudomonadales > Pseudomonadaceae > Pseudomonas > Pseudomonas arvensis. The sequence continues at coordinate 3,813,708 of NZ_CP162038.1, forward strand.
CAGAAACGGTCGCACCGGCGCCAGATGCAGCACATCGAGCAAGCGCCGCACGCCGACGCAGCCGATCTCCTCGTCATGGGACAAGGCCAGTTGCAGCGGGCGGTTCAAGGGATGCTCGGCAGCATCGAGCATGGCGTCGATGGCCAGCGCGATAAAACCCTTCATGTCACAACTGCCGCGCCCGTAGATGCGCCCGTCCTTCACGGTGGCCGCGAACGCGGGAAAGGTCCACGCCTGCCCCGCCGCCGGCACCACGTCGGTGTGCCCGGAGAGCAACACGCCAGGCTGGTTCTTGGGCCCGGTGCTGGCAAACAGGTTGGCCTTCTTGCCGCTCTCGTCCTTGACGATCAGCGACTCGATGCCTTTGGTCAGCAGCAGGTCGCGCACATACTCGATGAGGGCCATGTTCGACTCGGACGACACCGTGTCGAAGGCCATGAGTGTTTTCAGGATGTCCAGTACGCGGGGTTTCATGAGGCCTGGCTCCGTTGTTCGGCAGGTAAGGCAAAACGGCTGATGGAAAACGGCGCAATCGGCGTGCTGGTACTGCCGGTGGCGAGCAGTTCGGCCATCACATCACCGACGCCGGGGCCGAGCTGGAAGCCATGGCCGCAAAAGCCAAAGGCATAGAACAGCCCGTCGACGGTGCCGCTGGGGCCCATCACCGGCAGCGAGTCCGGCAGGTAGCCTTCGATGCCGCTCCACACGCGGATGATATTCAGGTTGCCAACCCCCGGCAGCAAGCGGCGCATCTGGCTGATCTGGTTGAGGATACTGCGCGGCTCCACATAGGCGCGGCGGTTTTGCATGTCCGGTTTGCTGCGATAACCACCGCCGATGACGATATTGCCGCGTGGGATCTGGCGGAAGTAGATCACTTCCTCGGGGATCTTGGTGTACACGCCGATCACTGTGGGCAAGGCGTAGGGCACCGGTTCGGTCACCGCCATCTGCGGGCCGTGGGTGTCCAGAGGCACCGGTTCGCCGAACTGCGCCGAGAGTTTCTGGCCCCAGGCGCCGGCCGTGATCAGCAGTTGCGCGGCCTGGAACTGGCGGCCGTCGGTGGTGGTGATATGGAAATCTGCGCCGAGTTTTTGCACCTCGGCGACTTCGGTGCGCTCTTCAATCCGGGCGCCCAGGCGAATGGCGGCGCGGGCAAAGGCCGGTGCCGCCAGGCGCGGGTTGGCATGGCCGTCGTGGGGCGCGTAGGAGCCGCCCTTCACGTCCGGGCCCAGGAAACCGAAGCGCTGACGCAACTCGGCGCCGCGATAGATCTTCAGGTCCAGCTGTTCAGCTTCCGGCGCGGCGGCATAGGCTTGCAGCTCGGCGATTTCGTCTTCGCGATAACACACGCGCATATGCCCGCTGGGGATGAATTCCAGGTCATCGTCGATCAGTTCCGGCAGGCGTTTCCACAGCGCCCAGGAGCGGTTGGCCAAGGCCAGTTGCCCGAGGAAACGCCCTTGGCGGCGCACGTTGCCGAAGTTGACGCCGCTGGCGTACTGGCCGATCTGGTCGCGCTCCAGCAGGATCACCGACTGCCCGCGACGGCGCAGGAAAAACGCGGTCGCCGAGCCCATCAGGCCGCCGCCGACAATCACCACATCGGCTTTTTGCACACTCATAGCGACACCTCCTCGGTGTTCAGCATCGACAGCGGTTTGACCGGCGCCTGGCCGCGCTGGCGGCCGACGTCCTGTACCTGCACGCCTGCCGCAGCCGCGATCACTTCGGCGCCCGCCTGGGAGCAATAACGGCCCTGGCAGCGGCCCATGCCGACCCGGCTGAATGCCTTGGCACGGTTGACTTCGCAGGCGCCCTTTTCGTTCACGGTACGACGCAGTTCGCCGGCGCTGATCATTTCGCAGCGGCACACAATGGCGCTGTCCGGCAGTGCCTTGGCCTGTTCGCTGGGCCACGGGAACGCCTGGGCCAGGCCGAGACGGAATTGGTCCATCACCGCCAGGGCCTGCTGTTGTTGCTCACGCAGCACCTTATCCACCGGTTGCTGTAAATCCTCCAACAGCGCCAACGCCACCAGGCGTCCGGCGTGCTCGGCGGCGTCGGCGCCACGGATTTTCGAGCCGTCACCGGCCGCATACACGCCTTTCACCGAGGTGCGCCCGGCGTCGTCGGTGGCCAGCCACCACTGGCTCGACGCCTGATCAAAAGCCATGGCGCAGCCGGCCAGGTCGCCCAACTGGGTTTCCGGGCGCAGGTGATACCCCAGCGCCACGGCATCGGCCTGCACGGTTTCGGTCCGCCCGTTGCCGGTGCTGAAGCGCACGCCCATCACGCCATTGGCGGCATCGCCCAGCACCTGCAGCGGCTTGATTCCCACGTGCACCGCGACCTTGGCCCGATACAGTTGCGCCAACAATTTGATCCCGGTGAACAGCAATCCCGGCCGCGCCAGCAGCTTGGGCAAGGCCTTGATCCGCAGGCTTATCGGCGCGGTATCCAGCACCGCCGCCACCGTGGCACCGGCTTTCACATACTGGCTTGCCACCAGATACAGCAGCGGCCCGCTGCCCATGAACACCACGCGGTGACCGATGGACACGGCCTGGTTTTTCAGCGCGATCTGCGCGCCGCCGAGGCTGTAGGTGCCCGCCAGTTGCCAGCCATCGATGGGCATCAAGCGGTCGGTGGCGCCGGTGCAGAGGATCAGCGCGTCGTAGTCCACGGTGCTGTGGCGGCCCTGGCTGACGCAGCACAATTGCCCCGGCGTGAGGTTCCACACCAGGGTGTCGGGGCGGTAGTCGATGGCGTCGCGCAGGCGGTCGAAACTCTGGTGCAGGTCCTGCGCCTTGGCCGCTTCGCTGCCGTACAAGGTGGCGTAGTCGCGGGTGAAGCCCTGGGGCTGGCGACGGTAGATCTGCCCGCCGTCGCGGCGGTTTTCATCAATGACAATCGGGCGGATACCGGCGGCCAGCAGGGTTTCGGCGCAACGCACGCCGGCAGGTCCGGCACCCACAATGACTACCCGTGCAGTGGCCATGTCGCCTCCGGTTGTGTGGTGACAATGTCCAGCCCGTCACGGACTTCATTGGAACAGGCACGCAGGCGTTCGCCCGAGCGGGTCCACACCCAGCAGTCCTGGCAGGCGCCCATCAGGCAGAAACCGGCGCGGCGGCCGCTGTCGAATTCGGACTGGCGCAAGGCCGTGCCCCGGGTCAGCAGCGCGACCATCAGGGTATCGCCCTGCAAAGCTTCGATGGGTGCACCATCCACGGTCAGGCTGACCGTCGGCCGGCCCTGTTCGGCCAGCCTCACAAAACGCCCGTTCATGCATAAGCTCCCAAGATCATGGTAGAGGCGCCCTGCTGGATGTTCAGCAATTGAGCGCTGTCGTGATGGCAGAGGATTTCACTGCCGTTGTCCAGGTGGCGACGGTTCGGCGCGGTGCGGTTGCACAGGCCGTCGATCCGCACCGGGCAGCGGTTGAGGAAGGTACACAGTTCCGGCACATTGGCCCGCGCGCCGATCGGCGGCAGCTCGCTGCACGTTGTGCCACAGTTTTCCAGCCAACCCTGGCGCAACTCGGGCACCGAGTGGATCAACAGGTCGGTGTAGGGATGGAACGGTGCCTCGGCAAACGACTGGCGGCTGCCGGCCTGCACCTTGTGGCCGCTGTACATCACCACAATGTCGTCGCACAGCGCCCGCACGGTGGAGATGTCGTGGCTGATAAACAGGTAGGACACGCCCAGTTGCTGGCGCAGGTCGCGCAGCAGTTCGAGGATCGCCGCGCCGACCACGGTGTCGAGGGCCGAGGTGACTTCATCGCACAGGATCAGATCCGGTTTGGCCGCCAGCGCCCGGGCCAGGTTGACCCGCTGTTTTTGCCCGCCGGACAGTTCGTTGGGGCGTCGTTCGGCCAGGTCACGCGGCAGGCGCACCAGGTCGAGCAGTTCGCCGATGCGCGCCTGCAACGCGGCGCCTTTGAGGCCGAAGTACATCTTCAGCGGTCGGCTGAGGATGGTTGCCACACTGTGCATCGGGTTGAGCGCGGTGTCGGCGTTCTGGAACACCATCTGGATCCGCCGAAATTGCTCCGGGGTGCGTGCGGACAGGCTGGCGCCCAAGGGTTGTCCGTCAAAGGTCAGACCGCCGAGGGCCGGGGTCAACAGCCCGGCGACCACCCGCGCCAGGGTCGACTTGCCCGAGCCCGACTCGCCGATCACACCGATGGCCTGGCCACGGCGCACGGTGAGGTCGATGTCTTCGAGCACGCGGATCGCCGGCATGCCGTGCAGGTTCTTGTTGCCGTAGCCAGCGGTGAGGCCGCTGATGGTCAGCAAAGGCGCGTCTTCAGCCACCCCGCAAGGCGGACGAATCGTCGTGTCGGGCCGCGCCGCCGCCAGCAGGCTGCGGGTATAGGCGTGGGCCGGGGCCTGGAGCAGCGGCGCGGTGGCGCTCTGTTCGAGGATCTGGCCGCCGTTGAGCACCACGATCTGGTCGGCCATCTGCGCCACCACCGCCAGGTCGTGGGACACATACACCGCCGTGGCGCCGCGCTCGCGCACCACGCGCTTGAAGGCGCGCAGCACGTCGATCTGGGTGGTCACGTCCAGCGCCGTGGTCGGCTCGTCGAGCACCACCAGCAGCGGATCGCTGATCAGCGCCATTGCGGCCATCACCCGTTGCAGTTGCCCGCCGGAGACCTGGTGCGGGTAGCGCTGGCCGATGTGTTCGGGATCCGGCAGCGCAAGGTCGTGGAACAGGCCGATGGCCTTGGCCTGCAAGTCGGCGCGGGTGCCGAGGCCGTGGATCAGGGCGCCCTCCACCACTTGGTCGATGAGCTTTTTCGCTGGGTTAAAGGCCGCTGCCGCGCTTTGCGCGATATAGGACACGCGATTGCCGCGCAGGCCTTGCAGCTGTTTTTCGCTGAGGGCGAGCATGTCGTGTTCACCGACCTGCACCACTCCGCCGGACAACCGGCAGCCACGCCGCGCATACCCCAGCAACGCCAGGGCGATGGTGGTCTTGCCCGAGCCGGACTCGCCAATCAGCGCCAGCACTTCACCTTTTTGCAGGGCAAAGCTCACGCCCTTGACGATTTCCACCTCGCCGCGCTCGCCACAGGCGACCACGCGCAGGTCTTCGACGCGAATCAATTCGGTCATTTCAATGGCCTCCCGAGCGTCGACTATGTCGGGACGACAGATAGTCGATCAGCAGATTCACGCCGATGGTCAGCGTGCCGATGGCCAGCGCCGGAATGATGATGGCCAGCGCGCCCTGGCTGAGGCCGCCGATGTTTTCCCGCACCAGGGAGCCGAGGTCGGCATCGGGCGGTTGCACGCCCAGGCCGAGGAAACTCATGCCGCTGAGCAACAGCACGATGTAGCCGAAACGCAGGCCCAGGTCAGTCAATACCGGGTTGAGCATATTCGGCAGGATCTCCATGCACGCCACATACAGCCGGCTCTCGCCACGGGTACGCGCGACCTGCACATACTCCAGGGCCTCGATGTTGACCGCCATGCTGCGGGCGACGCGGAACGAGCCGGGGATATAACTGATCACGGCCGTACAGATCAGCAGCGTTACCGATGAACCAAAGGCCGAGACCATGATCAACGCCAGCATTTTGCTGGGGATCGAGATAAAGGCGTCCATGATGCGGCTGATGATTTCGTCCAGCCACTTGGGCGAGACCACTGACAACAGCGCACACCCGGTGCCCAAGGTGCTGGCCAGCAATGCCGCCACCAGTGCCAGCCCGACGGTGAACCGCGCGCCCACCATCACCCGGCTGAGCATGTCGCGGCCCAGGTAATCGGTGCCGAACGGGTGCGCCAGGCTGAAGCCTTCAAAGATGTTATCGGACACCACCTCACCCACCGGATGGGGGGCAAGCCACGGACCCAGCAGTGCCACCAGCAGCCAGGTGACGCACACCACGCCGCCCACCAGCCCCAGCCACGACGGGCCACTGGAGACCTTGGCGAGCGCCAGGGCAGAGGAAACGGGCTTGGACTTCGCAATGAGCGTATTCATTGGTTTCTCAGCCTCGGATTGGACAGGATCGCGCACAGGTCGGCGAGCAGCACCAGGCCCAGGTAGGCCGCGCAAAACAACATGGTGCACGCCTGCACCAGCGCCATGTCGCGGTTGGTTACAGCATCGACCATCAAGCTGGCGATGCCGGGGTAGTTAAAGATGGTTTCGACGATCACCACACCGCCCAACAGGTAAGACAGGCTCAGGGCGATGGCATTGGCAATCGGCCCGATGGCATTGGGCAAGGCATGGCGCAGCACGATACGTATCGGACTGACGCCTTTGAGGCGGGCCATTTCCACGTAGGGGCTGTCGAGTTGGTCGATCACCGCGGCGCGGGTCATGCGCGCCATTTGCGCGATGATCACGCAGCACAGCGTCATCACCGGCAAGGCATAGGTGCGCATGAATTGCAGCGGTGAGCTGATGTCACTGGCATACGAGAGTGCCGACAGCCAACCGAGGTTGACCGCGAAAATCAGGACCGCCAGGGTTGCCACCAGAAATTCAGGCACCGCGACCATCGCCAGGGTGACGAAGCTCAGGCAACTGTCGATGCGCCCGCCCCGGCCCATCGCCGAACCGATGCCGAGTATCAGTGCCACCGGCACCGAGACCAGCGCCGTGGCGCCCGCCAGCATCAAGGTGTTGGGCACCCGGCCCGCCATCAGCTCACCCACCGGCATGGCGTTGGAGACCGACACGCCCATGTCGCCGGTGAGCAGGCTCATCAACCAGTGCAGGTAACGCAACACACCGGGCTGGTCCAACCCCAGTTGCAGGCGCAGCGCCGCCACCTGTTCCGGGGTGGCGAACTGGCCCAGGGCTTGTTGCGCCGCGTCCCCTGGCAGTACCGCCGTGATCGCGAACACGACCATGGACACGATCAACAAGGTCACGACCCCGGCGCCCAGGCGCCGGCCGATCAACCACAGTGTATTGCTGTTCATCGCACCGCCCTCCTCAAGCGTCCAACCACACCTGCTCGGCGAACATGTAGCCCATGAAGCCGCCCAGCGGATTGCTGTCGTAGCCCTTGATGCGCTGGTCCACGCCATCGATGTTGCTGATGAACACCGGGATGCCGATACCCGCGTGGTCATGCACCAGGGTCTGCATGTCGGCGTACATCCTGGCGCGCTTGGCGTCGTCGGTTTCGCCGCGTGCCAGCATCAGCAATTGGTCGAACTGATCGTTCTGCCAGCCGGACTCGTTCCACGGCGCCTTGGACTGGAAGAACTGCGAGAACATCACGTCGGCGTTGGGCCGTGGGTTGATGTTGCCGAAGCTCAACGGGTGCTTCATCCAGTGGTTGGACCAGTAGCCATCGCTGGGCAGGCGGTTCACGTCGAGCTTGAGCCCGGCCTGTTTCGCCGATTGCTGCAACAACACGGCGATGTCCACCGAACCGGTCGCGGCGGGCGACGCCATCAGCGGCATGGTGATGCTTTCCATACCGGCTTTTTTCAGCAGGAACTTGGCTTTTTCCGGGTCGTAGACCGTCTGCGGCAGGTCGGTGTTGAAGTAACGCGAACCCGGCGCAATCGGCTGGTCATTACCCACCACCGCAAAGCCACGGAACACTGCGGACTTGACCTGTTCACGGTCCAGCAGCAGTTTCATGGCCTGGGTGAATTCCGGGCTTTTGCCGGGCATCTGGTCCTGGCGGATGATCAAGTCAGTGTAGTTGCCCGACGGCGCATCGACGACGCGGTGTTTGGCACTGGCCTTGATGCGCGTGGTGGAGCGCGGGTTGACCTCGTTGATCATGTGCACGTCGCCGGACAGCAGCGCGTTGACCCGCGACGGCTCGTCGCCGATGGCGATGAATTCGATCTCGTCGAGGTACGGCAGGCCCGGTTTCCAGTAGTTCTTGTTGCGCACCGCAATCGAACGCACGCCCGGCTTGAACTCGCCGACCGTGAACGGCCCGGTGCCGATGCCTTTGTTGAAGTCGGTGGTGCCTTCGGGAACGATCAGCAGGTGCGACACGGCGAGGATCGACGGCAACTCGGCGTTGGGTGCACTGAGGCGGATCTGCACTTCGCTGGGCCCGCTGGCCTTGATCTCGGTGAACTGCTCCAACAGGGCCATGACCTTGGAACCGGTGATCGGGTCTTTCTGGCGGCTCAGGGAGAACACCACGTCGGCGGCGGTGAGTGGCTTGCCGTTGTGGAAGGTCACGTCCTTGCGCAGGGTGATGGTCCACTGGGTGGCGTCGACATTGTCGATGCGTTCGGCCAGCTCCAGTTGCGGCACCAGGTGCTTATCGAAGCGGGTCAGGCCGTTGTAGAACATGAAATGGCGCACGTAGTCGGTGGACAGCGCGCCCTTGGCCGGGTCGAGGGTGTCGGCGGTGGAACTGGACATACCCGCCACGCGGATCTTGCCGCCCGGCTTGCCCTTGCCGTCCACCGCGCCTTCATCGGCAAACAGCTTGCCGGCGGCACCGAACAGGCTGCCCGCCCCGGCGGCGGCCACACCGGCCACGCCGAGCATCTGCAGGGCGTTGCGGCGCGACATGCCACGATTGAGACCTTCGAAAATCCGCAGGCTGTCCTGGCCGGAAATGAGGTCGGGGGTGTTTTTGTTGTCAGTCATAGCAAGGCTACCTGTCGATAATCGGAAGAATCGAGTGCTCACGGATGTCCGGAGCGTCCTGGAAACGCAAACGACGGTGACGCAACAACGGCAACTCAGTGCAAATAGTCCTGGAAGCGGTAGTAGGCGCCCACAAAGGGCAAAAACCAGGGCTTGCCGAAATGCCCGGGAATCGCCGGCCATTCCAGTTCGCGCCACGGGTTGGCGGCGGCATTGCCGGCCATGACCTCGGCCATCACCTGGCCCATGTGCACCGACATCTGCACGCCATGGCCGCTGTAGCCCATGGAATGGAACACGCCGCCATGCTGGCCGGCACGGGGCAGGCGGTCGGACGTCATGTCCACCAGGCCACCCCAGCAGTAGTCGATCTTCACGTGCGCCAACTGCGGGAACATGTTCAACATCGCCGCTTGCAGCACCTTGCCGCTCTTGGCGTCGGAGACGCTGTCGGACATCGCAAACCGCGCACGCCCGCCAAACAGCAGGCGGTTGTCCGGGGTCAGGCGAAAGTAGTTGCCGATCATGCGGCTGGTCACATACGCCCGGTGTTGCGGCAGCAACTGGTCGATGAGCGTCTGGGGCAAGACTTCGGTAGCGATGACAAAACTGCCTACCGGCACGATGCGCCGGCGGTACCAACCCAGGTCGCCGTGCTGGCAGGCGCCGGTCGCCAGCAGGACTTGCCCGGCGTGCAGCGAGCCCTTGGCGGTGTTGACCTGATAACCGCCGGCCTGGGCTTTCCAGTCCCTGACTTCGGTGTGCTCGTGGATCATCGCCCCACGCCGCGCCGCCGCTTCGGCCAAGCCGACACCGAAGCGACCGACATGCATCTGCACGCCGTTGCGTTGCAGCAAGCCGCCATGGAACTGCATCGACCTGACTTCAGCACGGGTCTGTTCGGCATTGAGCAACTCGACCTCGGCATCCACCTCGCGGCGGATCAGCTCACAGGTGCGGGCCAGGCCTTCGTAATGCATAGGCTTGGCCGCCAGCTTGAGCTTGCCGTTGCGCACCAGGTCGCAGGCGATTCCTTCCTGCTCGACCAGCGATACCACGCTCTGCACCGCACTTTCGTAGGCCTGGTAATAGGCTCGCGCCTTGGCCGCACCGAGGCTGGCGTGCAGCCCGGCATAATCCTGGGCCACGCCGGTGTTGCACTGCCCACCGTTGCGCCCCGAGGCCTCGCCGATCACCCGTCCGGCGTCCAGCACCACCACGCTGGCGCCCTTGAGCGCCAACGCCCGCGCCGCCGCAAGGCCGGTGAAACCGCCGCCGACCACAGCCACATCGACCTGCTTGGGTAAGTCACCCAACTGGGCGCCGGTAAACGCCGGTGCGGTGTCGAGCCAATAGGATTCGCTGCCCATGTCTTGCCCCTTGTGTGCGTTACAGGCCGACCAGCGCCGGCAGCCCACCGATATCGGTGATCTGCTGATAGCCGTAGAACGCGTTGCCCGGCACTTCATGGCCCCGGGCAACAAACGCTTTGTTCTTGATCTTCATGTCATGGGCCGGCATCAGGTCATAACGGAAGCTCGAAGACACATGCAAGATGTCTTCCGGACCGCAGTTGAGGTTATCGAGCATGAACTCGAAAGCCGCCAGGCGTGGCTTGTAGGCCTGAGCCTGTTCGGCGGTGAACACCTTGTGAAACGGCGCGCCGAGCTTGTCGACGTTGGACATGATCTGACTGTCGCTGGCATTGGAGAAAATCACCAGGGGGATCTTGTCGGCAATCTTCGACAGACCGGCCGGCACATCGGCGTGAGGGCCCCAGGTGGGTACGGCGTCGTAATAGAGCTGGCCTTCTTCGCGGTAGTCGATGCCCCAACGCTTGCAGGTACGGGCCAGGGCGGTCTTGAGGATTTCGTCATAGGGGCGCCAGTCGCCCATGACCTGGTCGAGGCGGTAGGCGGAGAAGTCCTTGACGAATTGGTCCATCTGCTCGGGTTTGATGCGGTCGGCGAACAGCTCGCGGGTCATGGTGCCCATATGGAAGTTGGTCAGCGTGCCGTAGCAGTCGAACGTAATGAATTTGGGACGAAGAAAGCTCATGGAGTGCGGTCCTGAAGTTCGTTGAGTGTGACAAGGGTTCACTGCCCTGGCGGCGCGTCGGCCTCGTTGCAGCACAGGTTCATTACACCACTGTGAAATCAGCATATGCCGTCTAAAACAGGCTGTGCTCAATACAAACCACCGTTTTGGGGGTTGGGCTCAGCAGAGTTTGCGGTGTGTGCCAGGCTTGGGCGGGGCCTGTGTTTGTGCGCTTTTAGGGGGCTTTGCGGGGTGCGGGGCTTTGGGATGGGGGTTGGGGGCGGCAGAAAGTGTGGTCCACGAATTCAAGCCTGCGTGCGGCCAGCGTGTTTAACGGGCGCCTGAGATCAAGATCACAATCAAAAGCGCAGATCAAAGCAGGCTATGAACTATCTGCCTGATGTATGGAGATCAAAATGTGGGAGGGGGCTTGCCCCCGATGGCGGCCTGACAGCCGACCAGGATGTTGGATCTGACCGAGTACATATCCGTTTCTGCGGTAACGGCTACTTAGGGTTACGCCCTTACGGCGTGTCACTTTTGTAAAGGCACAAAAGTAACCAAAAGGCCACGCCCAACACTCGGCACCTCGCTTAGGCTCGGTGTGCCCGAACACAGGCTTGAATCCGTGGGCCGCCGCCATGCGCCATCCCTGGCGCAGGGCGGCTAACCCGGCGTCCTGCCGGGTTACCCACGGATTCAAGCCTGCGTTCGGCCAGCGTGTTTGACGGGGCGCCTGAGATCAAGATCAAAAGCCAGAGCAACAGCAACAGCAACAGCGTAAAAGCAAGCAGTTGTGTAGATACCTATGCCCCGATGAGGGAGTGTCAGTTGATGCATCTGTAACTGAACCACTGCTATCGGGGGCAAGCCCCCTCCCACATTTGGACCGAGTTCGACTTAAAAACCCGGTCGGCTCTAAAGCTGCCGCGCTCTTGCTTTTGATCTCGAATCGCCCCGTCAACCACGATGACCGGAACCCCATGGCATTTACTACCGCCACCCCACAAGAATTAAGTACGACCTGTGGCCCAACCCCCTCCCCGCCCAAGGAATCTACCGAATATCTCCAGCCCCCTTGCCAGCCTCCAACCCAGGTGGGATACAAGCAACCTGACACCGCACACACACTGCTCTATGGAGGCTCGCCATGTCCGCCCTGCCACACCCCGCTTATGTCTACCGCCCGATGACCGTGGCCGACCTGCCAGCCGCCCACGCCCTGTCGGTGCAACTCAAATGGCCCCACCGCCTGGAAGACTGGGCGATGTTGCAACGGGTCAGCGATGGCTTCGTGGTAATCGACGGCGAGCGGTTGATTGGCAGCGCGTTCACCTGCCCCCAGGGCGATTACGCCACCATTGGCCTGGTGATCGTCAGCAATGACTACCAGGGCCAGGGCATCGGTCGCCGGTTGATGGAACAGGCCATTGCCGCTTGCGGGGCACGCACGCCGGTGCTCAATGCGACCCTCGCGGGTGCGCCGCTGTATGCCAGCCAAGGCTTTGTCGAGTTCGGTCACGTGCAACAACACCAGGGCCAGGTGCAAGTGCCCGAGCGGCCAACCCTGGCCGAGGGCGAAAGCTGTCGTGCACTGAATGCTGATGACCACACTGCCCTGCTTGCGCTCGCCAAGGCCGCCAGCGGGCTGGACCGGCGTGGCGTGCTGCGCGACCTGCAGGTAGAAGACGCCGTGGGTATCGAGCGCGACGGTCAGTTGCGCGGCTTCGCCCTGCTGCGACCGTTTGGGCGCGGACGCTGCATCGGCCCGGTGGTCGCCGAAACCATCGATCAGGCCAAGCACCTGATCGCCACCCTGCTCGTTCAGGTACCGGACGCCTTTGTACGCATCGACATTCCCGTCGTCTGCGGCCTCAGCGACTGGCTCGAACAGGCCGGTCTGAAGAACATCGACACCGTCGCGCAGATGGCCAAAGGCACGCCGCCCCAGGCCAGCCAGGGCGTATACCCCTTTGCCCTGATCACCCAGGCCATCGGCTGACTTTTCTACCGGAGCACTCCTCATGTCATCTCCCCAGATCCTGCTGTTGGCGCGCGCCGACGGTAGCCGCGTTGCCACGTCCTTCAACACGGGCGCCCTGAGCGCGCCGGACCCGTTCGGCGACCTCCGCCAGCTCGCCTGGCGAGGCGACGACGGCGTGTCCGCAGGCCTGGTGCCATTTAGCGGCGAAGCCGTGATTGAAGACTTCCCCCACAGCGAAACCCTGGTGGTGCACGCCGGGCATGTGGTGCTCAGCAGCGCTGACCAGACACTGGAACTGGACGTCGGCACCAGCGCGGTGATCGGCCGTGGCACACGCTTGACCGTGCGGGCGAGCGCCGGCAGCGTCTGGGCGTTCTGCGCGGTCGACCGGGCCGATTCCCCCACGTGTCCGGGCCTGACCCTGCTCGACCGGTACACCCTGCTCAACCCTTCTGCGGCACCGGAACCGCAGATCCTGATCGGCCCTACCCCACAGTGCCGTGCCCTCAATCTGTTCGACGATGCCGTGACCGAGTTGCGCATCGGCATCTGGGACTCGACCCCCTACGCCCGCCATGGCCGCCCGCACAAACTGCATGAATTGATGCACCTGCTCGAAGGCAGCGTCACCCTGCAGGACAACAACGGTGGCGAAGTCACGGTCAATACCGGCGATACCGTATTCGTGGCCAAGGGCGCGCCGTGCGCCTGGACCAGCACGGTGTATGTGCGCAAGGTCTACGCCGTCCAATAAGGCCCGGATCAGGCCTTCAGCGCGTCCTCAAGAAACGCCACCAATGCCTGTACGCGCGGGCTGCGAAGCTTGCGCGACGGCACCAGCAGAAGGATCGGTGCGCTGTCAAAGCTCCAGTCCGCCAACACGCGCACCAGGCTGCCGCTGGCCACGGCATCACCGACGTCCCACTGCGAACGCAGCACCAACCCCAAGCCCTGCTCGGCCCAGCGCCGGGCGACGCTGCCATCGTTGCTCAACAAGCCCAGCACCTCGGGGCGCGAATCGAGGAAAAAACCGAAGTCGCCGACGGGCAATTGTTTGTCGCAGAGCAACTGTTGATTACCGCCGGCGCCTGGGCCGCCCGCTTATCCGAACGCTTCGGCGAGCCGGTGCCGCTGGAGCCCAACGGCGGCATCAGCCAATTTGCACGGGTCACGCAAGCAATCGGTCAGGTCGCACAGCCAGCCCGCGAGATTCAGCAGATTATCCCTTGCAGCGTTGAATAACGGCATCTTAGGGCAGGTGCCTTTTGTTAGCTTATCCAGACACAGGGCCGTGCTGTTCGCAGTGCCTATTACCGCTCCAGGGAGCCAGTTGGATGACCACACACCCTTCGAACAGCTACAGCATTGACCCGCACACGTCCCGGCAGTTTTACATCGACGGGCGCTGGCTTCCCCCTGCCATTGCGGCCAGCCTGCCGGTGGTCAACCCGGCCACCGAGGAAGTGGTTGGCCACGTCGCGCGCGGGTCGGCCGAGGATGTCGACCGCGCCGTCGCCGCTGCACGCGCTGCGTTTGCCGGTTGGTCCACGACCCTGCCTGAAACAAGAGCGCAGGTGCTGGGGAACATCCACGCGCTGATCCTTGAGCGCCAAGAGCAACTGGCCCAGGCGCTGTCCCTGGAAATGGGCGCTGCCATTGGTTTTGCCCGGGCGATGCAAGTGCCGCTGGCGGCCGAGCACGTGCGGGTCGCCCGTGACCTGCTGTCCAGCTATCGCTTCCAGACGGTTGAAGGCGGCACCGCCATCGAGCGCGAACCCATCGGCGTGTGCGGCCTGATCACACCGTGGAACTGGCCGCTGTATCAGATCACCGCAAAAGTCGCCCCCGCCCTCGCCGCCGGCTGCACCGTGGTGCTGAAACCCAGCGAACTGTCGCCGTTGAGCGCCCTGCTGTTTGCCCAACTGGTGCACGACGCGGGCCTGCCGCCGGGCGTGTTCAACCTGGTCAACGGCAGCGGTGCCGAGGTGGGCGCTGCCATGGCGGCCCATGCGGATATCGACATGATTTCAATCACCGGTTCCAACCGCGCCGGCGCGCTGGTGGCCCAGGCGGCGGCGCCTACGGTCAAGCGCGTGACCCAGGAGCTGGGCGGCAAGTCTCCGAACGTGCTGCTACCCGACGCCGACTTCGCCAAGGCCGTGCCGCTGGGGGTGCTGTCGGCGTTTCGCAACGTCGGCCAATCGTGCAGCGCGCCGACGCGCATGATCGTGCCAAGAAACCGCCTGGCCGAAGTCGAAGCCCTGGCGGCGGCCACCGCCAATGCACTGATCGTGGGCGACCCGAATTCGCAAGATACGCAACTGGGCCCGATTGCCAACGAAGCCCAATTCAATCGCGTCCAGACCCTGATCCACGCCGGCCTCGACGAGGGCGCCAAACTGGTGTGCGGCGGGCCTGGACGGGTGGCGGGGTTCGACAAGGGTTTCTACACCCGGCCGACGGTTTTCTCCGAAGTGGACAGCGCCATGCGCATCGCCCAGGAAGAAATATTCGGCCCAGTGCTGTGCATCATCGCCTATGAAACGCTGGATGAAGCCGTCGCCATCGCCAACGACACGGTCTACGGACTGGGCGCTCACGTCCAGGCCCAGGACCTGACACAGGCACGTGCCGTGGCATCGCGCATTCGCGCCGGGCAAGTGCACCTGAACTACCCCGCGTGGAACCCGATGGCGCCGTTTGGTGGCTACAAGCGCTCGGGCAATGGTCGGGAATACGGCGTCCATGGGTTTGAGGAATACCTGGAAACCAAGGCCATTGTCGGGTTTGGTGAGTAAACCACCGAGGGAGCGTCGCAACGGCGCTCCCTTTACTTGGCGGTAAGCCGTCAGACCGGTTCGAGAAGTGGCCGTCTCGAAAAGGCGAAACGTCCGACATTAATTTTCTCCACGACATCATTACCCTCTCGACTCCCGCACACTCCGGAGTTAAGGAATGACCGCCGCCCTGTTCAAGGATGGATTCCCATCAGCCCACCGCACCACACGCCAACACATTGAAAACAGCCTCGACCTGCGGCGATTGTTCTTCGCCATAGACGCCGACCCGGCGTTGATCGGTGCGGGGGTGGTGTATATCGATGGGGATTTCAACGTGGTGGTATTGCGTGAGTTCCAGGCGATTTGCAGGGTGCAGCCGATCAAGCTGGTGCTGCGGGAAGCGCCGAGGTATGTGGGGCCGGTGGAGTTCAAGCGGATGTTGGAGCATGAGCCTCGGGAGTCGAGGTTGGTGAGTGAAGCGTTGAATACGGCGGTGACGTGTGCGGGGGCGATACTGAGTTGGCTAGTGGTCTGGAGCGGAGTTGCGTTTATGCCATTCACTACGGGGGCAAGTGTGGTGATTTCCTTCGTCGGCAAAGCAGCTGCTGTGGCCAGCTCTGCGCAATGTCTTATCGGATTAGGCAGAACCAGTGTTGAAGCATTCAGCCCGCAGACTATTGATCGTCTCAACAGCGAGGATTGGTATCAAGCCGCAGTCGCTGTACTGGACGGCATCGCATTGCTGGGAGTCGCTACATCTGCCTTAACGACAGTAAAAACTATCAATCTAAGTACGAAAGTAACGGGAAAACCCATTCAGCAAGTGTTGAGAGGACTTACCCGGCAAGAAAGAGTAAAGCTGAATGATGCACTGCTCAGAATCCAGGACCCGCGACTGACAACGAAACTGCTTAAACTAAAACAAGCCGCAGGAACCACCAGCAAACGCATCAGTGCGGCACAAATAAAACAAGCCACCATCAATCACATAAGAGATTCATTGGCTGCGACCTCAGGGTTCATGAGCAGCGCGATGTCAGGCAATGTTCGTACGCTCACTGTCGGTCTCTACGAGGAGTTCGATCAATGAAAAAGCAAAGAGCGCTAAAGGCTCTGGAGAAGTTGGGCCATGACACCAGCGTTAGCTTGCCTGACTGGAAAACGATGAGTGGAAAGGATCTTTTCTACTCTATTTTTTATATAGAAGATCCACGACCGTGGCGCAAACGTTACATGCCAGTCATCGGAGGGTGGATGCTTGCCGGGTGTTTTAGCATTGCCCTGACTGGCGTCCTGATAATGGTTACCTATCTTTCAGGAGCCCCAGAAGCTTCTACGTTGCGTAATTGGTTTTTTGGTGGAGTAGCGATAAGCGCGGTGTTTTCCATTGCGCAAATTGAAGTGCTCTACGGCCGTATCCACTGGGTCTGGATAAACGTCGCGATCTACATCCTCTGCCTGCTGGTCTCCCTGCCTGCCATCTTCTGGCGCCCCAACACCTATCTGTACGCACTGGCCCTGCTCTGCCCACTTGTCGGCCTGCTCATTCTCAACAGCAAACGCTGCCGCGAACTACGACACAAATCTCTCGAACTGCGCCACAAACGCCAAACCATCATCGCAACTATGAAACAACAGGGTCGCTGGAAATGGTGGTGATCTTTCTACCGCACCCATTGAAACAGCGCTGTCGACAACAACAGCGCTCTCCCTGAGGCTCACCTACTCAAGCTTTGACGTTCTGCCGAATATTCCAGCCAAACTTCACAGCCCCGCCGTCCTTGGTGCCGTCCGCCTTCTGCGGCTGATAGCTAACGTCGACGGTGGCGAAGTTCAACGCGATGCTGTCGTACAACACATCATCGGCCGTTTCAGCACGGGTGCTGTAGGACACCACCATGACTTCCTTCAAGGTGATCACCAGGTACTCCACAGGGCTGGCTCCACCGGCCTTGCGCACCACCAACTTGGCTTCGGGGTAATGCTTGCCGGTGGCGAAGGCCATCATCAGGTTGGGGCTGGATTTATCCAGGGGTTTGGTCAGGTTCAGGTTGGCAAAGTCGGCCTTGCCCGAGCCGCCTCCCGTACCGGAATGCATCGAGCCGGTTTGCGACAAACCCCAGCCCCAGTTGGTGATGTCGATCTCGTCACGATGAGCTTGGTCCCGCGATTCGCCCTTGATATCGCCCAGTTTCAAAAACATATCGACTGCCATGTTGGCTCCTTGTCCTGTGGTACGTCGCAAGTGACGTGGGGCGCACTTTTCCTCAATCGGGAGCGGGCTTACAAGACGTCAAAACCGCTTCAGGAAGTGCCCGACTGCAAATGGCGAAGCTTCCGACATTCATCTCAGTTGCAGCGTCTTTACTCTCTCAGCTCCCAAAAAAGGAGTTAAGGAATGACCGTCGCCCTGTTCAAGGATGGATTCCCGTCAGCCCACCGCACCACACACCAACACATTGAAAACAGCCTCGACCTGCGGCGATTGTTCTTCGCCATAGACGCCGACCCGGCGTTGATCGGTGCGGGGGTGGTGTATATCGATGGGGATTTCAACGTGGTGGTATTGCGTGAGTTCCAGGCGATTTGCCGGGTGCAGCCGATCAAGCTGGTGCTGCGGGAAGCGCCGAGGTATATGGGGCCGGTGGAGTTCAAGCGGATGTTGGAGCATGAGCCTCGGGAGTCGGAATGGGCAGCGGAGGCCTTGAGGACGGCGGTGACGTGTACCGGGGCGCTGTTGAGTTGGCATGTTATTTACAGCGGAATCGCCTTGATGCCTTTTACGGGTGGCGCAAGTGTTGTTATCTCATTCATTGGCACTGCAGCAGCAGTAGCGGGGTTGTTCCAGTGCGCCGCCGGAGTCTATCGAACGGTAAACGAAGTTTGGGATCCGCAGATGAATGACGACCTGGACAGTACTGCTTGGTACGAAGGAATGATGGCAGCTTTGGATGCTGTGTCTTTACTTGGTGTCGCCTCTTCTGCCGTAACGACGGTGAAAGTAATCAACCTGTCCAAGCGCGTCACAGGTAAACCACTACGAGAAGTATTGCGCGGGCTGAGTCGACAGGAACGAGCAAAATTAACGAATGAACTCCTGCGAATCCAAGACCCGCGCCTGACACCCAAGCTCCTCAAGCTCAAGCAAGCCGCACGTAACGCGCCAAAACGCATTCCAGCAACACAGATAAAACCAATCATCGCGACCCATCGCAAAGATTCCATTGCAGCAGCACTGGGCCTCGCCAGCAGCGGTATGTCCGGAAACACCAAGACGCTGGCCATCGGTATCTACGAAGAGTTCAGCGAATGAAGAACCGCCAGGAGCCCCTTTACCTTATAGATCCTCGTCCTCTTTGGGCTCGTCACAGACTGGCGTTGTTTGGCGGTTTAATAGCCTTGTGCGTTTCGATTGCCAGCACCGCCACGCTGATGAATCTCACCTACTTCGCCCACGCATCCGATGAACTGACCCGTGATGCGTTCTTCATCACAGGCGGGATTGCGTGTGTGCTATTCGGCGTCGCGCAGAGCTTGGTCCTTCACGGTTATCCACGATGGGTGTGGCTTCAGGTTGGTGTGTTCATCATCGACTTGCTGCTCGTAATGCCAACAATTCTATACAGCCCCGATCACCTCCTTTTTACCCTTGCCTTACTAAGTCCGTTGATCGGGCTTCTATGCCTGAACAGCAAACGCCAGCGACAAATGCGCCGAGAGATGTTGGAAATCAGGCATAAACGCAAGGGCGTTATCGCGACTCTGAAACAACAGGGCCGCTGGAAATGGTGGTAATCCTCAAGCCGCCACACTTCGTGCCGCCGTATGCCGCTTCACCGGCACCGGCAGCCCCAGGTGCCCGCTCACCACAGAGTGATGATTCAGCCTTTGATGTTTGTGTAGATATCCATGTCCCACAGTTTTTAATCGGCTGTACGGGCCGCGATGGCTTCGACTTCCACCAGCGCACCAGGCAAGGGCAACGCGACGACTTGCAACGCCGTACGCGCCGGTTTGTTCGGCTGCTCCGGCGTACCGAAGAACTGCGTATACCCGCGCTGCAACCCGGCGAAATCCAGCTTGCCGTCGGTCTCTTCGGCGCCGACCAGAAACACCCGCAACTGCACGATGTCGCCCAGGTCCAGGTCTTGCTGGCGCAGGATCTGGCGCAGCTTGTTGAACACCGAAACCGTCTGCGCTTCGGTGTTGCCAAACACCCCTGGAACCGTTGGATCAGCCAGGTCCGGCAAGGTCCCGCTGACGAAAACCAGGCTGGCGGACGCCGGTACGGTGACGGTCTGCGAGATCGGGAAATCGCCGACGCTGGTGCGTTGAATACTGTCGTTCATGGTGTGTCTCCTTAAGAGGCGGCGAGTGCCGCGACCTGTCGTTGTTGGGTAACGCGTTCGGCCAGTTGCGCGATCACATGCCGCGCCGAGTTGGCCGCCGATTCCTGCCAGATGCCAACCCCGCTTTGCACCAGGCCATCACCGGCGAAATACACGCGGCCGTGGCCGGCTTCGAGCAGGCTGCTGGCGTCGGCCGGGAAGTGTTCGCGTTGCAGCCATGGGCCCTCGCTGAAGGGGATCTGTTCCCAGGTCACCGCCAGGGGGTGGCGCAGGTGTTTGGAGTAGCCGGGGTGCAGCAGCTCCACGGCTTCCTTGGACGCGGCGTACTGCTCGGCGAAGGGTTTGGCACCAAATACATCGGCGCCCTCGCCCGTCACGTAGCCCGCCACCAGCAGGCCCTCGCGGGTGTTGAGGTCGTTACTCGGGTACCACAGCAGGCGCGCCGGATGCTCGATCCACGACAGGCCGCCGTAGGTGCGGTAGTCGGTTTCCCAGAAGCGCGGGGATTGCCACGCCACTTTGGTTGCCTGGTCGCTGCGGGTGCTGCGCAGCGCGGCTTTGATCGGGTCGCTGAAGTCAGTGTCGAGTTTGGCCAGCAGCGGCAACGGCAGGGTCGAGATCAGATAATCGGCACGCACCACCTGTTCGCGGCCGCTGTGCCGGTCGTGATAGGTCACCGCTACGCCGTCTTCCAATTGACGGATCTGGCGGACCACGGCACCTGGCTGCACATGGTCACGCACGCGCTGGTAGAAGGCGTCGGTGATGCGGTCCATGCCGCCGACCGGTTGGAACATGGTCGCCGAAAACTCCGGAAACTCGGTGTGCAGCAACGCGCCCCACAGCTCCGGGTGCAGCAGTTGATCCAGCGACAACGGGCTGCGACTGGCGGGCAAGGCGCCCGGGTGTGCGGGAGACTCAAGGTGCCCCGAACGGATCGTGCCCTCGAAGGCCAATTCCTGGGACAAGTCGCCATACACCCGCAAAAACGCCAGCAACCGCGTGCGCTCCTCAACACTCAGCACATCATCGAGGGCATCACGCTGCACCGCTTTGGCCAGCAAACCGGACAAGTGCCCGCGCGCATCGTTGATCGCCTGGCCGACGCTGAACGCCGGCTGTTGCACATCGGGCCGCACTTGCGCGCCATGGCTGCTGTTGACCAGCACTTCCAGGGGTACGCCCAGTTCGCTGCAATAGTCGAGGATCGTACGGTGCTGGCTGGGGATTCGTGCAGGACCTGCGTTGAAGTAATGCCCCTGGTCGAACGCCGCCGTTTGCGTACGACCATCCTTGTAGTCCACGCGGTCGCCATGGCGCAGGGTCCAGGTGCGCCCGCCGACCCGCTCGCGGGCCTCCAGTACCTGCACGTCAAACCCGGCGCGGATCAGCTCCAGGGCACTGACCAGCCCGGCGATCCCGGCGCCCAGCACCAGCACACGGGTGCCCTGCCCCAGGCCTTCCTTCAACTTCAACGGTTGCGGGCGGCGGTGCGATGACGGCCCCAGTCCCAATACCGCCAGTGCATCCTTGACGGCTGTTTCGCCGCCTACCGCCGCAATGCTCGACAGCGCTTCACGTCGTGTCAGTCCCATGTCGATTGCTCCTTAATCCGGCAGGCCCGGTGGGTTGATCAGCGACTTGTCGACGCGCTCCACGTCCAGGCCCCAGCGTTGCAGCACCTGCTCGTATTGGCCGCCGGCAATCGCGCCTTCCAGGGCGGTGTGGATCGGTTTGACCAGGCCGTTGTCCTTGCGCGTGGTCACGGCAATATCGGCCTGCAACGGCCAGCCACCGTTGACCGTGCCGACACGCTTGATGCCACCGGTGATTGCCGCCGAATAGGCGTAGACCGAGTTAGGCCCGAACAGCGCGTCGCTGCGTCCGGACTGCACCGCCAATTGCGCGGCAGCCTGGTCGTCGAAGTACTGCAACAGCGCGGGCTTGAGGCCGGCCTTTTCGTTTGCTTCGTTCCAGGCCAGCAGGACTTTTTCCTGATTGGTGCCGGAGCCGACGATGATCTTCAGCCCGGCGATGTCCTCGGCCTGTTTGATCTCGGTGATCTTGCTGGTGGCCTTTACGTAAAACCCCAGCACATCCTGGCGATAAGTGGCGAAGTCGAAACGCTTCTTGCGCGCCTCGGTCACGGTGACGTTACTGATCACCGCGTCGTACTTGCCCGAGCTGACGCCCAGGGGCCAATCCTCCCAACTGGTCTGCACCACGTTGAGTTGCAGGCCGAGGCTGTCAGCCACCAGTTGCGCGGTGTCGGCTTCGCTGCCGATGGTGGTCTTGTCATCGCTGGCCAGCAGCGCCAGGGGCGGCCCGGCCACGCCGGACACGGCCACGGTGAACTTGCCCGGCTGGGCGAACTTGAAGCCCGGCGGGATCTGCGCGATAGCCGCCTCGTTGCGCGGCACATGGATGCGCACGCGGTCGGGGCTGAGGTCGACCTGTTGCACGGCAAACGCGCTTTGCGCGGTACTGACGGCAAGCGCCAATAAGGCCACGCGAGCAGTGGTGATAAACATGGGCAGTCACTCCTTGAACTAAAGCACCTTGCCGAGAAAGGCCTGGGTGCGGGGATGTCGGGGTTGGCGGAAGATCTGTTCGGGCGGGCCCTCTTCGATCAATTGGCCGTCGCAGAGAAACACCACGTGGTCGGCCACTTCGCGGGCGAAGCCGATCTCGTGGGTGACGATCACCAGGGTCACGCCCAGTTGGGTCAGGCCCTTGATCACGTCGAGGACTTCACCCACCAGCTCGGGGTCGAGGGCCGACGTGGGCTCGTCGAACAGCAGCACCTTCGGGTCCAGCGCCAGGGCGCGGGCGATGGCGACGCGCTGTTGCTGGCCGCCGGAGAGCTGGCGCGGATAGGCATCGGCCTTGTCCCCCAGGCCGACCTTGGCCAATAGCTCAGCCGCCTTGGCCGGCGCCTCGGCCTTGCTCCAGCGTTTGTGGGCCAAAGGCGCTTCGGCAACGTTTTCCCAGGCGGTGAGGTGCGGGAACAGGTTGAAGTTCTGGAACACGAAACCCACGTCGATGCGACGCTTGAGAATCTCGCGTTCCTTGAGCTCGTACAGCAGGTCGCCCTTGCGCCGATAGCCGACGTATTCACCGTCGATGGTGATGTGGCCGCTGTCGATTTTCTCCAGGTGGTTGATGGTGCGCAGCAAGGTGGACTTGCCGGAGCCGGACGGCCCGAGAATCACCGTGACCTTGCCCGGGTCGATGGTCAGGTCGATGCCCTTGAGCACCTGCTGGCTGCCAAAGCGCTTGCCCACGCCCTGGATCTGGATACGTCCTGCGCGCGCTTCACTCATGGGATTTCTCCTTGAGCCAGCCGCGCAGGCGCTGCAACGGCGTGGGCGGCAACACCCGTGCCGTGCCCCGTGCGAAATGCCGCTCGACGTAATACTGGGCGCTGGTGAGCACGGTGGTGATGATCAGGTACCACACGGTAGCCACGATCAGCAGCGGGATCACCGCCTGGGTGCGGTTGTAGATGACCTGCACGGTGTAGAACAGCTCCGGCAAGGCCAGCACGTAGACGATGGACGTGCCCTTGACCAGGCCGATGATTTCGTTGAACCCCGACGGCAGGATCGAACGCAGCGCCTGGGGCAGGATGACCCGGAAGATGCGTCGTGATACGGGCAAGCCCAGGGCTGCCGCCGCTTCATGCTGGCCGGCGTCGACACCGATCAGGCCGCCGCGAATGATCTCCGCCGCGTAGGCTGCCTGCATCAGGCTCAAACCGAGGACCGCCGTGGTGAACTGGCTGAGCACGTCCACCGTCGACCACTCGGCAAACACCACGCCCGTGAACGGCACGCCGAGCACGATGTGGTCATACAGGTAGGCAAAGTTGTACAGGATGATCAGCACCAGCAACGCCGGCATCGAACGGAAAAACCAGATGTAGCCCCAGGCCAGTGCCGCCAGCAGCGGCGAGCCCGACAGCCGCGCCAGGGCCAGCGCCGTGCCGAGGATCACGCTGAACACCGTGCTCAGCAGCGTCAGCAACAACGTCTGCCCCAGCCCGCGCAGCACCGACGGCGAGAAGAACCACTGGCCGAACACGCCCCACTCCCAACGCGGGTTGGTGGCCAGGGAATGCGCAATGGCGAGCAGCACCAGCGCAGCAAAGATCGACCCGGCCCAACGCCACGGATGGCGGGCGGGCACCACTTGCAGGGCTTTGATCGGTGTGGCGACACGGGCCTGGCGAACCACGCGGGGTGGGTCAATCAGGTCATAGGGTTTGGCGACGATAGGCATGGTGTATTCCTCGGCCTCAGAAGGCATAGGTCAAGCGGGTGTAGTAGTACCCGCCGGTGAATCCGTAGGGCGAATAAGTGCCGTAGCTGCTGACCATGGTGCTGCTGGGCACGCCTTGTTTCTTGGGGTAGACGTCGAACAGGTTCTTGGCGCCGATGGCCACGTTGAGGTCTTTGGTGAGGTTGTAGCCAAGGTCGAGATCGGTGATCCACTTGGCCGCGTAGACCCGGTCGAGGCTGCGGTCGGCAGAGACGTTGACCTCTTTGTAGGCGCCGTAGCGGGTCAAGGCCAGGTTGAGGTTGAAGCGGCCGAAGCTCCAGTCACCGCCCAGGATCAGCTTGGTGCTGGGCTGCACGCCGGTGATCAGGTTGCGTGCCTGGCGATCCATCAGGTCGTAGGACGTGCCCAGGATCGTGGTGGATTCCTTGTAGTTGAGGATTTTGGTCTGGTTCCAGTTGAACGCTGCGGTCCACTTCAGCGCGCCGTATTGGCCCAGGTCCTGGCTGTAGTTACCGACCAGATCGAGGCCTTTGGTGCGGGTGTCGGCGCCGTTGATAAAGTACTGGCCGCCGGAGGTGGAGGTGATGCCGTTGCCTTGCAGCACCTGGGTAATTTCCGGGCCGAGCAAGGTGCCGGTCAGGGTGATGCGGTCACGCAGGTTGATCACGTAGGCGTCGGCGGTGAAGCTCAGGCGGTCGGTGGGCGTGAGGGTGAAACCGAGGCTGAAGTTGGTCGAGCGCTCGGGCTTCAGATCCTGGGCGCCCAGGGCCTGGGCCGCCGCCGAACCGGTGGGCAGCACGCCGTAGTTGATTGACTGATACACCCCGTCCACCACGCCATAGGTGGTGGAACGCGCACTGAACAGGCTGTTGGCCAGGGACGGCGCACGGAAGCCATTGCTTACCGTGGCACGCACCGCGAATTGCGGTGTGAAATCGTAGCGGGTGGTCAACTTGCCGCTGCGGGTGGCGCCGACGCCCTGGTTGTAATGCTCGTAGCGAAACGCGGTGCCCACGTACCAGTCCGGCACCGGGTTGAAACCCACGTCGACGTAGCTGGCCAGGCTGTTGCGCGAGGCACTGCTTTCTTCATCCGGTGAAATGCCGTTGGTGACCTGCGCCCCGCTTGAGGCGCAATTGCCCGGCGCCACGCAGTAGCCACCGTTGGCGTAGGACTCGTAGTCACCGGCCTGCACTTCATAGGTATCGCGCCGATGCTCGAAGCCATAGCTCACATCCAGCGGCTTTTGCAGGCCGATATCGAAGCCGCGCTTGAAGTCGAGGTTGGTGGTCAGCTCGGTGCTGATCCAGGTACCGGAGGTAAAGCTGTTCGGCGTGGCCTCGCCCAACGACGGGTTCTGGTTATGGGTGGTGCCCTGCTCCGCTTCGTTGCGCCCGTAAGTGGTGGACAAATCCCAGTCCCACTCGCCGACGGTGCCTTTGCCGCCGAACGCGGCCTGGAAGTCGTCTTCGTCGATGTACCAGGTCGGCGTGTAGCCGCCGGGGTAGCCATTGGGCCCGGTGGTGATGGTGTTGGTGATGGTCGGCAGGCGGAAATTCTGCCCCTGCTCGGCCTTGCGCCGCGAATAGGTGGTGAACGAATACAGGCTCAAATCGTCGTCGATCGGCAGCTCGGCGTTGTAGCCCAGGGTCAGCAGGTTGGTCTTCGGCGTGCCGTACCCGCCATAGGTGGAACGCCCCGCCTGCTCATAGGCTTGGGCATAGGTGTAGCCGTTGGCGCTGGCCTTGTTGTCATCGTTCTGGCTGCGCGCATCCAGTGCCAGTTGCACGATGCCGCCGTTGCCGATTTCAAAACCCTTGTTGAGGCTTTGTTGCACGGTCTGCTTTTTGCCGTCGTAGCCAAGGCCCGCGTTGGTCACCGACGTGCCGCTGGTATCGGCCTTGAGGATCACGTTGATCACCCCGGCAATGGCGTCGGAGCCGTACTGCGCGGCGGCGCCGTCGCGCAGCACTTCCACATGGTCGATGGCGCTGATGGGGATCAGGTCCAGGTCGGCCGGCGCGGCGCCAGTGTTGATGCCGTTGATGTTCAACGTGGCCGCGGAGTGGCGACGTTTGCCATTGACCAGCACCAGCACTTCGGCGGCACTCATGCCCCGCAGGTTGGGAGCGCGGGCAATGCCGCTGGCGTCCCAACCGGTTTTTTCCGGCAGGGTGAGCGATGGGATCACCGCGCTCAACGCCTCCATCAAACCGGGCTTGCCGGTGCTTTGCAGTTGCTTGGCGCTGACCACATCAATCGGCACCGGGCTGCTGGTGACCGTGCGCTGCTCGGCGCCACGGTTGCCGGTGACCACCACGGTGGACAGGGTGCTGTCGTCCTGGGCGTGGGCGGCGTTGGCCAGGACGGCCAGTGTCAGGAGGGTGGTGGGTTTCAGCGTTTGTTTCATGGGCGTGCCTGTCTTTCCAAATCGCGAAGTCGGGCACTCACGCGGCGGGGCGCGGTGCTCGGTTTTTTTGGGCGTGTTGCGGCGATTTGGGGTTAGGGCGAGTGCGGGGGTTGAATTGGCAACATACGTTGAACTCCCTTCCAACGATTCTGCTGCGGGGGATGATCACCCGGTTATGGCGCGCAGAATCTTGATTACGCTGGGTACCATCCGAGGTCAGGGGTAGGCTGTTGCGATCAAACATAACGGAATGGGTTGGGGAAATATAATGCTGTTTTGGTATAAGCTAATATTCTCTAATTTTATTATTTTTTATATTTTTCATTCATTTAAATAATGTTTTTTTGGGATCCAGCATGATCAACAACGCATTGAAGGGAGAATTCCATCAGGAAAAGGCAATGAGTTTATGGAGAATTGCTGCGTTTTCGGCGGATTGAAAGCGCAGTTGAACGTCTATTTGACACGCAGAAACGTATATCCAACAGATATACGCGTATAGACATAAGATACACAGGCACCTTACTATCCACCCGAGGAGGCTAAGACCTGAAAACAACCCTTCCAAGGTGGGAACCCAGCATGGCTGCAATTATTGAAAAACCCAAACCCGTTCCGATCAACATGAGAGCGGACGAAAGAAAGCGCAACCTGATCGATCTGGCGGCGGCCCTGTCCGGTCGGGATCGGACCAGCTTCATTCTGGAGGCTGCTTGCCAAAAAGCAGAAGAAGTCATCCTGGATAAGCGTCTGTTCCTTCTTGACGACGTCGCATTTGACGCATTCGAACAGGCCATGGATGCCAACCCGATACGAGGTAACGAATGCCTGCATCAACTTCTCGAAAGACCCAAAAGGTGGAGCTGAGGGCCCCCGAAAAGCTGAACGGCGAACACATCCTGGATCAATTCGATTCAGGTGAACGGTCGATCGACGATTACCTGCACAGGCAGGCGCGTAAGGCTCAGGCAGCCAAACAAGCTGTGGTTTACGTCGTCTGCCGCAAGGACACCTCGATTGTCATGGGGTATTACACGCTCTCGAGTGGTTCCATCGCCCGCGCGAATATCGCCCCGAAGAACCATCAACGCAATTCGCCAAGCGTTCATCCTGTAACCCTGCTGGGGCGCATGGGTATTACTCAAGCGGCTCAAGGCCAGGGCTATGCCATCGACCTGCTGCAGGACGCCATTGAGCGCGCCATCAGCGCCTCGAATGCCATCGGGTCCAGCGCACTGATTGTTCATCCACTGAACGAGCGCCTTTCGAGCTTTTATACCAAGTACGCAGGGTTCATACCGTGCCCAGGGCTATCGCCGATTACGTTGATGTTGCCGCTTCGCTAGCCAATGACATTGCCATCGCAACATAGGTCTCTAAGCAACTTCATCAGGATAATCCGTAGATAGCCGTTACCGCAGCAACGGATATGTACTCGGTCAGATCCAACATTCTGGTCGGCTGTCAGGCCGCCATCGGGGGCAAGCCCCCTCCCACATTTAGCTCGCGGGGTGCCAGTTAGATAGTCGCCAGCGCCCTCGCCACCGGTTACTTCTCGCCCGCTCTATCTCTTGCATGACTGGCATCAGGGCAAGCCCCCCTCCCATCGTCTCAATTGCATTCCTTCAGTTTTTCGCCGGCTTCAACAGCTGCATCTGCTGCCGATAATCATCCGTCACCTGCCTGGCCTGGCTGCTGCTGGTAATCACTCTAGGTGTAATCAAAACGATCAGTTCGGTCCGATCCTTGGACTTGCTGGTATTCCCAAACAACCACCGCAACCCAGGAATCTTGCCCAGATACGGCACCGCACTCACCGACTCCGCGTTGTCCTGCTTGATCAACCCCCCCAACAACACCGTCTGCCCACTCTGCACCGCCACCTGGGTCGACACCGAGCGCGTGGAGATACGCGGGTTCGTCGGCGTATCGCTGCCAGTGGACGCCTGGTCCTGTGCATCACTGACCTGTTGTTGAATATCCATGTACACCAACCCACCCGGATTGATCCTCGGCACTACATCCAGGATCACCCCGGTCTGCACATATTCAACACTGCTCAACGTGGTGTCTGAAGTACCGGTATTCACAGTGGTCTGGCTGATGGGAATGTTGTCCCCCACCTGAATCTGCGCCGGCTGGTTGTTCATCACCACCAGCGACGGCGCCGACAGCACCTGGGTGCGGCCATTGGTTTCCAGGGCATGCAGCGCCACTTGCAGGTTGGAGCTGACGAAGGAATAGAACAACGAATCCGCCGCCCCCAACCCGGCCCCGCCACCGCCCAGTGCACCTTGGCTGCCGGAGGCGTTGGCCACGGTGGTGCTGGTGGAATTGCCCGCCAGGCGTCCCAGGTACCACTGCACGCCGAGGTCCAGTTCACCGCTGAGTTTGACCTCAAGAATGCGCGTCTCGATCTGCACTTGCAGCGGCGGATTGTCGAGGCGTTTGATCGCCGATTCGATCTCTTTCCACTGCACCGGACGGGTGCGCACCAGCAGTTGGTTACTGCTTTTCTGCGCGGTAATGCGCGTGCCGGCGTCGAGGCTTTTGGCCGGGGCGCCTTCGGTGGTTTGCGGTTCGGCGCTGTCTTCGGCTTCGGGCTCCTGCGCTTCGTCATCGACCACCGGCTGGGTGGTATTCAGCCCACCCGGGGCGCTGCCGGACGTGCTATTGGTGCCCGGCGACGACAAGGTCGCGGTGCGCAAACCGGGGGCGACCTTGGCCGGGGTGTCGTCCTTGATCGCGCCGCTGCCGTAGATCTGCCGCAAGTACTTGGCGAGGTCGCTGGCCTTCATATTGCGCACGTCGTACACGTACATCTGCGGCTCGTTGCCGCCGCCTTCGTCGATGGTGTGAATCCAGTCGCCGACTTCACTCAAGTATTGCGGTTGCGAAGAAATCGCTACCACCGAGTTGGTGCGCTCGATCGGCAGGAATCGCACCATGCCCGCCAACGGCATGCCGCTGTCGGGGCCGAACATCTTTTGCAGTTCGGGCATCAACTCGGCCACCGAGGCCCGTTGCAGGCCGAACACGCCGACGGACATGCCTTTGAGCCAATCCACGTCAAAGGTGTCGATGGTGTCCTGGTAGTTGGCCAGTTCCTCGGGGGTACCGGCCAGGCTCAGCACATTGCGCGCCGGGTCCACCAGCAAGAATGCATTTTCCCGGGCGAACGGCTTGAGCAGTTTCTGCATTTCAGTGGCAGAGATGTAGCGCAGTGGAAACAGCCGCGCCGACAGGCCGCTGGACGGTTGCGACACACGCATTTCCGGCACTAGCTTGCCCGCCACCGCCTGGTTGGCCGGCAGGATCACATAACGACTGCCCTGCTTGATCATCGCGTTGTCGGTCCAGGACAGCAGGGTTTCCAGAATCGACAATGCCTGCTGTTTGTTCACCGGTTTGGAGGTGGAGAAGCTGACGTTGCCCTTCACGCCCTGGGCGATGCTGTAGTTCTCGTGCAGCAGATCGCCCATCACGCTGTTGATCACCGCTTCAATCGGCTGGTCGGCAAAGTTGAACACGATGTCGCCACCGCCCTCCTCCTTCGCAGACGCCGCCGCAACCGGTTGGCGCACGAACTGCTGGTTGCCGCGAATCAGTTGGCGCTGAGGCGGCGTTTTTGCCTGGGACTGGCCGTTGTCGACCGGGGTTTGTTCACTGGCCGGGTCCACGGGCGGACGTTGTGAGCCGGTGCCCTGCATCGCTTCGTGCAGCAGGGCCTCGTCCGGGTCGAGGTGCTCGGGGAATGTCCCGCAGCCACCGAGGGCGACGGCGGTGGCCAGGCAAAATGCGGTGGTGCGCAAGGCGCCAGGGAAAGTATCGATCAAGGGGTGGACTCGTGAGGAAGGGTAATCGGCGGTGTGCTGGACGGCGGCGGCAAACGCAGGGCCCGCAGGCTCAAGGTCTGGCTGCGGCCGTCAAGTACGAAACGGGCGTCGCGGGGGGTCAGGTGTTCCAGGCGCCAGCCGTTGGGCAGGGTCTGGTCCTGGTGGACTTTCAAGGGTGGGCCGTCGGCGCGCTTGAGCAACGCCACGCGCAGGTCTCCGTCGAGGACGATACCAGTCAGCGTGAGGCTCGACAGGCTGGAGACAGCGCCTTGGCCCACCGCGCGGTCGGGGCTGCGGTCGGGGCTGAACAACGGCGCCTGCCACGTACCGGCCAGGCTGTCCAGGGTCGCGCTCGGGGCCACCAGCACCTTGGCCGAGGCATTGGCGCGGCTATCGGGCGCGGGCGGCGGTAACCACTGCGGCGCGTCGCCGAGGCTGCTGAGGATGCCGGCCATGAGCACACCCAACAGCCCGGCCACGCCGATCAAACCCCATTCCAGGGGACGCAAGGTGCTGATCATCGGCGCACCTGCGCGGCGGCGGCCGGTTGCAGGTAGCCGCGCACCAACAGGTGCACCACCAGCTTGCCGGCGCCGCCACTGGCGGGGGCGTTCGGGGCGCGGCGGATGCTCATTTCATCGACAAACAGAAACGGCCGCTGGTACTCCAGCTCATGCAGGATCGCGGTCAAGGGCTCGATGGCGCAGTTGAGGGTCAGGCTGACTTTGACTTGGCGATAGGGCTCGGCATCGTCTTGCTCAGGGGTGATGGGCATGCGCTGGGTCAGGCTGCAGCCGCCACCGAGGCCGGCGCGGCTGTTGATCAGGTCGGCGATGCGCTGCATCAAGTCGGCGGCCACGGCGCTGGGGTCATCGCCGGGCAACAGGCTGGTGCTGCTGGCCGGGTCCTGGCGCGCTTCTTCGAGTTGCTGGCGCAGGCTGTCGCCCTGGCGCAACACGCCGGCGTAGCGCTGTTGCTGTTCGCGCAGTTGCTCGGCCTGTTCGCCCAAGGTGCGCAACGGGCCGGCAAACCAGCTGTCGATCAACAGCCAATAGGCGGCGCCGAGCACCAGCGCGAGGGCGATCAACGCGGCGCCACGGCGTTCACGGGGTGTCAGTGGTCGGCGCATCGGCGGCCTCCTGGTGCAGGTGGGCGCGCAAGGAAAACTGATCCTTGCCGGTCTGCGCATCGGGTTGGATCACCCCTTCGAACTGGGCGTTTTCCAGGCTGCGGCAGTTCTTGATGCGGGTGATCAACGCGCTGGCCTTGGCGCTTTGCCCGGAGAAGGACACGTCGGCGCCGTCGTTGACTTCCAACTGGTCGATCCAGGTGTCGGGCGGCAGGCAGGCGGTCAGCTCGCTGAGCAGCGCGGCCAGGGGCGGCTGCGCGGCCTTGCGGCGGATCAAGTACTGCGCGGCGCCGCGGGTATTGAGCAGTTGCTGGCGCAGGGCCTGGACTTCGGCGACCTGGGCGCGCTGGGACTGCACGCTGTGTTGCATGGCGTCGAGTACGCGCTGGCGATCGTTGAGCCACAGCAGCATGGCGGCAATCAGCAAGGCGCCGCACAGCCACGGCAGGCTGCGTTGCAGGCCCTTGCCCGCCGGGCGCTGGCGCGGACGCAACGGCGCCGGCAGCAGATCGATGCCCATGGGCACGCCCGCGCTGTCGCAGACATCCACGGCGTGGGGTTGCAAGCCAAGGGCCGCGCAGTCGTCGAGGATCTGGTCCAGGCGCTCGCGCAGGATTGCCACCAGCGTCACCTGCAGATGGGTGGCTGTGCGGCGTTCCTGACGGGCGACAAAGTACAGCTGGGCGGCGTCGAACGGGGTGAAGCGGTCCAGTTCATAGCCGACCACCGTCGACAGGTTGCGCGCGGCGGCCACCGGCAATTGCAGGCTCTGCACCAGCACCGCGTCTGGTGCCAGCAACAACACCTGGCGTGCCTCGCCAGGGAGCTTTTGCACAGGCGCAGTGACCGGCCATGGGTAGACGCGCTCGGGCATGTCATGGGGCAATAACCAGCCAGGCAGGCAGCCACGCAGCTCCTTGAGCCACAGGTCCCAGCCCTGTTGCAACAGGCTGCCTTGCCAACGCTGCACGGCGGGCTCCAGGTATTTATTCATTCTTGCCAACGTAGGACTCGATAAGGTTGTGCGCTGCCTTGCGCGGGGCTCAATAACACCGTGGCTTGCAGCTCGGCGTGGTAACCGCCGGGGCGTTGGGCGCGGCTGCTGACCACCAGCACATCACCGGGGTCGGCACCCACCGCGCTGGCGTGTGGCAGGTTGAGGGCGTGGCGCATCAACGGGCTGGCGAAGGCCGGGTCGGGCCGGTCCAGGCCACTCCACAGGCTGATTTCCGGCACCAGCGCGCTGTACAGCGCCTGGGTCATGCCCGGCAACTGCCGGACTTCTTCCACCACCCGAAACGGCGCCAGGCCTTGGTTGCGGCGCATCTCCAAGTCCCTGGCCAATTGCTTGGCCTGGGCCTGGGTGGCACCGCAGGCCAGGGCCAGGCGAGCAAAATCGCCCACCTCGGCGCTGTTGAGGTACAACTTGCCGCGCTCGCTGCGCAGACTTACGTGCAACTGCGCGTCGTCAAACACCAGCGGGATTTCACGCCCGTCGGCAATCCATTGCTTGCGCTGCGACGGGTCGGCCACGGCTTGCATCGCCAGCGCCACGCCCGCCTCTGCCGCCAGCACCGCCTGGGTATGCTGGCGATGCCACGCGGCCTGGCGGGTTTCCAACTGCACCCAGCCGGCCAATCCGCCGAGCAACAGGCTGAGCAAGGCCAGCACCCACAGCACCAGCAACAGCGCCACACCGCGTTGATGCCTGATCATTCGGGCGCCCCGCCGGACAGGTTCAAGCGCAAGGCCACCACCTGGGTCACCCACGGCACCGGACCGTTGACCCGGGCGGCAATCCGCACCGCGTAGGGCAGGCGCTTGGGCCACGGCCACGCGCTGATCCAGCCGGTGGCCTGCCCCTTGGGCGACAGGCCGCGATAGCTCAATTGCAGGTCTTCGACGCCCCTGAGCAACACCTGTGGCTCGCTGCGCGAGGCCGGTACGCTGACTTGCGCCAGGGACTCAAACCGGGCGAACGCCACCTGCAAATCACGCAGCGCCTCGGGCCCGGTCAGTTGCAGGGTGAAACGCTGAATGCCGCCGCCGAGCACACCGGGCAGGGTCGCGACAAACTGCATGCGCTGCGGCTCGCCTGTGAAAAAACCATCGACCTGGCTGTCGTCCTCGGTCACATCCAGCGGTAACGCCTCGCTGATGGCGGTGCGCAAAAACTGCTGGGCGGCACGCATTTCGTCCAGGCTGACCGTGTAACGCTGGGCCTTGAGCACCGCGCGATTGGCACCGAGCAACGCGCCGCCAACCAACGTCAGCAACACCCCCAGCAGGCTGAGCACAATCATGACTTCGAGCAGGGTAAAACCCTGCTGGCGAGGCTTCACAAACCGGCCCCGGCAGCACGCAGTTTCAAGGTGCTGAACTGCGCCTGGCGCGGGCCTTCGCTGACGCTCAGGTCCAGGCGAAACAGGTGCGCCTGGCCGATGCGGCTCGGCTGTTGGGCAATGCGCAGTTGCCAGGCGACGCCGTCCATTTCGCCCTGGCGCGTGCCGCTCGCCAGCGGGCCCGTGCCCTCCTGATCCATCACGCTCAAGGCCGCATGGGTGAGGCGGTCGCTATGGGCCACCTGCAATAGCGAGCGTGCACTTTGGCCAAAGGCGACCAGCAGCACCGTGCTACAGATCGCCATCAGCGTCAGCGCGGCGAGCATTTCCAGCAGGGTGAAACCGCGCTGGTGCTTCATGGCAGGGCCCTGGACTGGACGCTGCCGGTCAGCCAGCCAATATCGATGCGCCAACGCCGGCTGCCGTTGGCCAGCAGCAGGTTGCCGCCGGTGGAGCTGCCATCGGGATAGAAATCCACTGCCGAGCCCGCTTGCTCGGCGGTGTGCAGGGTCACTTGCAAACCGGCCGGCCAGTGCTGTTTCGGGCGACCGGGCGCCTGGACGCTCAAGTTGCGCAAATCGAAAACGGTACTTTCCGTGGTGCCACTGACAATCGCCCGCGCCCGCGTGCTGCGCAGCGCCTCGACGATCTGCCCCACCGCCTGGCGCTCTTTCGCTGCGCGCAGACCTTGTTGCAGGCCAAACCCGACCAACCCGGCCGCGATGCTGATCAAGACGATCACCACCAGCATCTCCAGCAGGGTAAAGCCGCGTTGGGCGCTGGCCATGGGTTATTCCCAGTTGCCCAGGTCGGCGCTGTAGCCTTCGCCGCCGGGTTGGCCGTCCTGGCCGTAGAAGATCAGGTCGAACGCGCCGTGCTCGCCGGGGAAGCGATAGCCGAAGGCATGGCCGAACGGGTCCTTGAGGTCCGACGGCTTGGCGTATGGCCCGGCCCAACCGGCGCTGTTGCCGGGTTTTTCGACCAGCTGCTGCAGGGTCTTGGGCGGTGAGCCGACATCCAGCCCGTAGCTTTCGATTTTCATCGACAGGCTGGCCAGTTGCGCTTTGCCCGCGCCGTATTTGCCCTTGTCGACGTTACCGCCGACCTGGCGCACCACAATGGTCGCGACGATGCCCAGCAGCACGATGACGGCAAGCATTTCCAACAGGGTGAAACCGCTTTGGCGGCGTGCAGGTTTTGAGCGCATGGGGGTGGGTCCTCGGGGGTTCATATATTGCTGGTCAGGCTCATCAGCGGCAGCATGATCGCCAGCATGATCACCGCCACCAGCACCGCCATGACCACGGTCAGGGACGGCACCAGCGCGGCGAGCAGGCGGTCGATGCCGCGTTTGGCTTCGACGTCGAACACGTCGGCGACCTTGAGCAGCATGCTGTCCAGTTCGCCGGCCTGTTCGCCGACTTCAATCATTTGCAGGGCCAGGTCCGGCAGCAGTGGCTGCGTGCCAAAGGCACTGGCCAGGGTGCCGCCACCCTTGACCGACTCGGCGGCCTGGGCGACCTGCGCTTGCAGGGCACGGTTGGTGCAGACCTGGCGGGCAATGACCAGGGCTTGCAGCAGGGCCACGCCGTTACTGAGCAAGGTGCCGAGGGTGCGCGCCAGGCGGGCGGCTTCGACCCGTTGCAGCAGCGGGCCGATGAGGCGAATGCCCAGCACACGGCGGTCGTAGCGTTCACGCCGTTGGGGATCACGCAGGCGAGCGAGCAACCCCCAGATGCCGGCGATCAGCCCGGCCAACACCGCCAGGCCATAGGCGCCGAGGAACTGGCCCAGGCCCAGGATCACTTCGGTGATCAACGGGATCGGAACGCCCAGATCCTTGAAGATCGGCACGAACTGCGGCACGACATACGCCAGCAACAGCGCCAGGGAGCCGAGCACGCCGACCACCAGGAACGCCGGATAGATCAGCGCGTTGATCACCTC
This sequence comes from Pseudomonas arvensis, assembly GCF_056688935.1. Taxonomy (NCBI): domain Bacteria; kingdom Pseudomonadati; phylum Pseudomonadota; class Gammaproteobacteria; order Pseudomonadales; family Pseudomonadaceae; genus Pseudomonas; species Pseudomonas arvensis. The sequence continues at coordinate 3,849,413 of NZ_CP162038.1, forward strand.
GCCCCTCAGCAGTTGGCTGCGTTCCAGGTAATCACTGAGCTGGCGCAACGTGTTTTCCAACGCGCCACCCGCTTCCCCCGCACGCACCATGCTCAGGTACAGCGGCGAGAACTGGCTGCCCTCCTCTTCCAGGGCTTTGGACAAGGGCTGACCGGCCTTGACGTGTTCACGAATGCGCTCGATCAACGCACGGGTCTGGGGCTGGCCGGGCTGCTTGAGCAAGATGCCCAGGGAGCGCTCCAACGGCTGCCCGGCGCCCAGCAGCGTGGCCAGTTGCTGGGTAAAACTGACCAACGCCGCGCCGTTCAACTGCCCGCGCCCAAACGCGTTGCGCAGCCCTTGGGCGCCGGCCACATCGATGTGCAATAACAACAAGCCGCGCTTGTGCAGCGCGGCGACGGCGGCGTCCTGGTCCTTGGCTTCCAGGGTGCCATTGTGCGGGGTGCCCTGGCTGTCGAGGGCGCGGTATTTGAACAGGCTCACGTGCCCTCCCCGCGTGTCACGCGCAGCACTTCTTCCAGGGACGTGACCCCGGCCACGGCCTGACGCAGGCCTTCTTCATGCAAGGTGCGCAGGCCACCACGACGGGCGGCCTGCTCCAGCGTGGCGGCGTCTGCCTGGCGCATCAGTAGGCTGCGCAGTTCCTCGTTCATCACCAGTAATTCGGTGATTGCACTGCGCCCGTGGTAGCCACCGCCCGGTGCGTCGGCGCGAGGGCGATAGAGCAGGATCGGACGCTGCTCGGTAAAGCGCTCCAGGCCGTGTTCGGCAATCAATTCCGCCGGCGCTTCGAAGGCTTCGCGGGTGGCCGGGTCGAGGCGGCGCACCAGGCGCTGGGCGAGGATGCCGTTGACGGTCGAGGCGATCAGGTAGCTCTCCACGCCCATGTCCAGCAGACGCGTGATACTCGCCGCCGCGCTGTTGGTGTGCAGGGTGGACAGCACCAGGTGGCCGGTGAGGGAGGACTGGATGGCGATGCGGCAGGTTTCCAGATCGCGGATCTCGCCGATCATGATCACGTCCGGATCCTGGCGCACGATCGAGCGCAGCGCGCCGGCGAAATCGAGTCCGATGGCGGGCTTGACCTGAATCTGGTTGATGCCTTCGAGCTGGTACTCCACCGGGTCTTCTACGGTGATGATCTTGCGCTCGGCGGTATTGAGCCGCGACAGCGCGGTGTACAGCGTAGTGGTCTTGCCCGAGCCGGTCGGGCCGGTGACCAGCAGGATGCCGTGGGGGCGTTCGAGTACTTCGAGGAAGGTTTCCAGGCGCTGCCCGTCGAAGCCCAGGCTCTGGAAATCGAACTGCACCGTCTGGCGATCCAGCAAACGCATCACCACCGATTCACCAAAACTGGTGGGCACCGTGGACACGCGCAAATCCAGTTCCTTGCCCTGGATGCGCAGCATGATCCGCCCGTCCTGGGGCAGGCGGCGTTCGGCGATGTCCAGCCGCGCCATGATCTTGACCCGCGAAATCACCGCCGCCGACGAGCTGGACGGCGGCGCCTCGGCCTCGTGCAGCACGCCGTCGATGCGGTAGCGCACCTTGAGCTGGTTTTCGAAAGGTTCGATATGAATGTCCGAGGCGCGATGTTCCACCGCGCGCTGCAGGATCAGGTTGACCAGGCGAATCACCGGCGCTTCGGAGGCCATGTCCTTGAGGTGTTCGATGTCTTCCAGCGCACCGCCCTGCTCGTCGAGGTTTTCGATCAGGGTGCCCATGGCCGAGCGGCCCTGGCCGTAGTAACGCTCGATCAGGCTGTCGACTTCGTTGCGCGGCCCCACCGCCAGCCACACCGGCACGCCGCAGGCATAGGCCATGGCCTGGAACGGATAGGCCAGCGCCGGGTTGGCCGCCAGCACCCGCAAGCCGCCCTGGCTCCAGCCCACGGGCACCACCTGATAATGGCGCATGAAGCGCTCGGTCAAGGCAGGCAACGGGTCGAGCAACGGTGGCGCGGCGTCCGCCAGTAACAGCGGTGCGCCAAGCAGGTCGGCCCAGGCGCGGGCCAGTTCCACTTCAGAGACCAGCCCAAGCCGCGTGAGCAGGCCGAGCAATTCGGCGTCGTCCGACTCCTGGGACAGGCGCCGAGCGCGTTCCAGGTCAACGGTTTTCAAGCCGGCGTGCTGCATCAGCCATGCGCAGACCTGTTCGGTGTGCGGGATGTGCATGTCGCAGGCGTTGATGGGCGTTGAGGGGCTTGGCATGGGTGACTATCTGAGGGGCTATGTTCTGAAGGACTCTGGGAACCCCTGTGGGAGGGGGCTTGCCCCCGATAGCGGTGGACCAGCTGCCGCATACTCCGGCTGATACACCGCTATCGGGGGCAAGTCCCCTCCCACAAGGGGATGGCGTTTTTCCCGTTAGTTCGAGGTCTTCGGCGCGCTCTGGGTGCCATTCAACGGCCGCCCGCCTTTGGTGGTTTCGGCCTTCTGTTTTTTCGCGGCCTTGGCGTCATGGGTCTGGGTCAGCACGGTGGAATCGGCGGTGCCGGACTTGGCATCCGCGTCCGTGGCTTCAGCCGCAACGGCCGCGCCGCTCAATGCAACGCCCAGCACAAAACCGGCACCCAGCAGGGACTTCTTCATAAACACTCTCCAGATAAAAAAACGCGAACCGCTCAAGTGGCGCCTTGAATTGGTTCAAGACCCTACACCAAAGCGTTGTGTATGACAGCGTGTATAAAACATGGCCTTTTAGAACTACCGAGCAAAGCCACTAGTTCGCCATGCCAGCAACTATTTTCTTAAACCAATCGACTGGTAGGTTTAGCCTTAGTTCAAAATCGTAATGAAATATTTCTTATTTCACGCAAAAATTAGCTTTTGTTTGACTTATAACCGCAAGAATTGCCTTAATTATGCGGTTTTCGCGGTTCAAAATGCCATCTCGTGATATCGCCAAGACATCATCTATAACAATAACTAATACAATTATTAAACTTACAGAATCTGCAAAATCCGCCAAGTAATTGCAATTAGCCATCGGTTAAACATTGCGATCAAGGCGAACTATTGCCCACGAAAAAGTGACGAGCGTCGTCCTATTTTTACTGAACAGTTGTCGGAGAAACCCATGAATAAACGCAAAATGATCGGTGCACAGTCGGCATTTGCCCTGCTGGCGCTGGCCGTGTCCCAGGTGCATGCAGCCACCAGCCCTGCCCTGGACGAAGGCCGGGTGAACCGTGCGGAAAAGGCTGCGGACAAAACCCTGGCGAAGATGACCATGGAAGAAAAACTCGCCTACATCGGCGGCACCGGTGGCTGGGACGTCAAGCCGCTGAGCCAATACGGCATCCCGCAGATCCACGGTGCCGACGGCGGCGTCGGTGTGCGCTACACCAGTGAAGGCAACGCCCAGGGCGTGGTCTACCCTTCCGGCCCGAACCTGGCCGCCAGCTGGAACCCGCGCCGCGCCATCGACCTGGGCCGCGCCCTGGGCTACGACACCGCCAGCGGCGGTTATCAGTTCGTCACCGGCCCCGGCGTGAACCTGTACCGCATGCCCTACAGCGGCCGTGCGTTCGAGTACCTGTCCGGTGAAGACCCGTTCCTCGGCGCCAGCCTCGGGCCGGCGGTGATCAACGGCATCCAGTCCCGTGGTGTGTGGGCCAACGCCAAGCATTTCGCGGCCAACGACCAGGAAAGCAACCGCTTCCACCTCGACGAGATCATCAGCGAGCGAGTGCTGCGCGAGATGACCCTGCCGCCCTTCGAGTCCGCCTCGAAGAACAGCAAGGTGGCGATGATGATGTGCGCGTTCCAGAAGGTGAACGGCGAGTTCGCCTGCCAGAACAAACACTTGATGCGCGACATCCTGAAGACCGAATGGGGCTACCCAGGCTTCGTGCAGAGTGATTACAACGCCGTGGTCGACGGCTTGCCGGCGGCACAGGCCGGCACCGACCTGGACATGATGGGCTACCAGATGAACAGCACGGTGCTCAAGCCGTTCCTGGACAGCGGCGAGCTGAGCAGCGCGACCATCGATGACAAGGTGCGGCGCATCCTCAAGCAGATCTACCTGTACAAGTTCGACAGCAAAGCGCCGCTGACCAGCCACAACATGAACAGCGCCACCAGCAACCGCGTGGCCTTGAACGCCGCGCGCGAAGGCATCGTGCTGCTGAAAAACCAGAACAACCTGCTGCCCCTGGATGCCAAGAAGGTCAAGACCATCGCGGTGGTCGGCAACCTGGCCAAGTACGCACCGCCTACCGGTTTCGGCAGCGCGAATGTGATGGCGGCCAACTACATCAGCGAGCTGAGCGGCCTGCAGCAATTGGCGCCGGGCGCCAAGGTCGAGTTTATCGACGGCTTGTCCCTGGACCCGACGGCGTCCAACTGGACCCACACAGACAGCGACGGCAGCAGCGTCAAGGGCGTGAAAACCGAGTTCTTCAGCAACACCAACTGGTCCGGCGACCCGGCGGCCAGCCGCACCGACCGCCATGTCGACCTGGACTGGTCCACCGACAGCCTGCCGGTCAACGGCGATACGGCGGCCACTTCGATCCGCTACAGCGGTCAGATCACCCCGACGGTCAGTGGCGAGCAAGTGTTCAAGGTCCGCGCCGACGGTGCCGTGCGCCTCTACGTCAACGGCAAGAAAGTGCTGGATAACGGTGACGGCAAGCCGCTGCCCAACAACAGCATCCCGCCGACCATTCCGGTATTCGCCAAGGTTAATCTGGAAGCCGGCAAAGCCGTCGACATCAAGCTCGAATACTCGCGCCGCAACGGCTACCTCTCGACCATGGGCGGTCTGGTGGGCGTGCAGATGAGCTGGGCGTCGCTGGTCGCACCTCAGGACCTGGCCAAGTACGACGCCGTGCTGGTGGCGGCGGGTAACAGCAATGAATACGAAGGTGAAGGCTTCGACCACAGCTTCGACCTGCCGGAGTTCCAAGGGCAACTGATCCAGAGCATCGCCAAGGTCAACCCGAACACCGTGGTCACCCTGCACGGCGGCACCGGGCTGAAGATGAGCGACTGGATCGATCAGGTACCGGCCGCCTTGCATGCGTTCTACCCTGGGCAGAACGGCGGCCAGGCGCTGGCGGAGATCCTGCTGGGCAAGGTCAACCCGTCGGCCAAGCTGCCGATCAGCATCGAGCGCAACATCGAAGACAACCCGATCTACGCGACTTTCCCCAAGTTCGACAACCAGGAAACCCTGGCCGAGATGAGCTACAAGGACGACCTGTTCCTGGGCTATCGCGGCTACGAGAAAAAAGGCATCAAGCCGCTCTACCCGTTCGGCTATGGCTTGTCGTACACCACCTTCGGCTACAGCAACATCAGCGTGACGCCGGGGGTGGCGGTTGCAGGGGCGCCGATCAAGGTGTCGTTCGACCTGGCCAACACCGGCAAGGTGGCAGGCGCCGAAGTCGCCGAGCTGTACGTGGGCCAGAACAACCCGAAAGTCGAGCGTGCGCTCAAGGAACTCAAGGGCTACAAGAAGGTGTTCCTGAAGCCGGGCGAGAGCAAGCGTGTGACCATCGAGCTTAACGACCGCTCGCTGGCCTACTACGACGTCAAGAGCAAGCAATGGGTGGTGGACGCTGACAGCTTCAACCTGTCGGTGGGCGCGTCGTCCCAGGACATCCGCCTGAACGCCAAGCTGGTCAACCCGTTCCGCCAGGAACTGTCGACCACCACCAGCAACCCGCTGCCGCGTTCGGCGCTTAATTCGACGCTGCGTGAATCGACGGTTAAAACCGGCGGGGTGCTGCATCAGAATGAAGGGGATGGCGGCACCAGCGATGGTGATGGCTATGACATGAGCGATGACACTACCCAGGGCAGCGCTGCCGGTAACTGACGGGTAACAGAAGGTGCTTTTTGTGGGAGGGGGCTTGCTCCTCCCACATTTGGACCAGGTTTGGCCTCAGGTTCGGATGGCCGCTTCGACCCGCGCAATGTAGGTATCGAAGCGCGCCACCAAGTCCACTTGCTCGGGAAACCGCAGCCATTGGATCTGCAGGCCATCCATCATGGCCAGGATCTCCTCCACCAGCCCGGCGATGTCCACATCACCGCGCACCTCCCCCGCCGCCACCAGGTCGGCAAACTGCCCTTGCATGCGTTGGTGAATCGCTGCGTAGCGCGCCTGGAACCACGCCCACGCCGGTTGGGTGTCCAGCAGGCTTTCGGCATTCAGGATGGTAAACGCGCGCACCACGCCAGGCGCCGTGGCATTCGAGCGATTGATCGCCCGCAGGCTGCCGAGCAAACCATTCAGGGATTTCTCCGCACGCACTTCATCGGCAATGCGCTGGTTGACCTCATCGCGCCGCTGCAACACGCCCATCAACAGCGAGATCTTGCTGGGAAAATGATGCAGCAACCCGGCCACCGAGATCCCCACAATGCCCGCCACCTGGGCCATCGACGCACCGCTGTAGCCTTCCAGGGAAAACACTTGCAAGGCAGCGTCCAGCAGCTCTTCGCGGCGTTTTTCACCTTTGGGCGCACGGCGGGTCTTGGGGGCAGGTTCGGTCATGGGCAAATCCTTGTGGGCGGCAGAAAAGCTCAGGCGCTTTCCCGTTCGATCAAGTGGCAGTCCAACAGGTTCAAACGCTGTACGGCCTGCGGCAACACGCCCAGGCTTTGCAGCACGCGGGTTGCCGCGAGGACGCCGATCTCCAGGGCCGGCGGTTTGATCGTGCTCAGGCTCGGCAGCAGCATCTCGGCAAACGGGTAGTCACCGAACCCCAGCACCGCACACTTTAACCCGCAACGCTGCCCGGCCAGCAGACCACCGGCGGCCAGGTTGTCGTTGGCGAAGAAAATCGCGTCCGGCGGTGTGGCGCGGCCCATCAAGGTTTCCATGGCCTGCCTGCCCGCGTCGAACGCTGCGCGGTCGGCGTCCGGGACAAACGCCTCGGGCTGCACGCCCAGCTCGATCAGGGTCGCGGCAAAGCCTTCGCCACGCTCCTGGGCGCTGAAGTCACCCGCCACGCTGTTGTGCACAAAGGCCATGCGCCGATAGCCCTTGTCATGCAGGTAGCGTGCGGCGGTGACGCCGACCTGGTAGTGGGAAAAACCGATCTGCACCGGCGCGCGCTCGGGCACGTAGTCCCAGGTTTCCACCACTGGGATATCCGCGTCGGCGATCATCTTTTCAGTGGCCACGCTGTGGAAGCGGCTGGTCAGCACCAACGCTGCCGGCGACCAGCCGAGAAACGCCCGCACCGCGCTTTCTTCCTGCTCGGCGCTGAAGTAACTCGACGCCAGCAACAGTTGATAGCCGTGCTGGCTGAGGGTGTCACTGAAGCCCTGGATCGTGTTGGCAAAAATCGGCCCGGAGATGTTCGGGATCACCATCGCCACGATCCGCCCACGCGCCGACGCCAAACCGCCAGCCACCAGGTTGGGCACATAACCCAGCTCGGCAACCACCTGGGCAATGCGTTCACGCCGTTCAGGCGACACCTGCTCGGGCTGGTTGAAGTAACGCGACACGGTGATCGCCGATACCCCGGCCTGGCGCGCCACCGTATTCAAGGTGACACGCCCGGCGCCACGGCGTTTGCGCGGTTTGTCTTCGTTCACGGGTAAACCCTGTTAACAACCAAAAAGAATATAGGACTAATTTTTAAGTATTTGACGCTCTAAAGCAGAGCTCACAATAATGCCGATGTTAGCGCTAACAAAGCGCGCTGTCTGCTACTCGCTCAAGCGAATGCCCACGACAGTTTCACAGGCGCTGACGGTCGCAGAACCGCAGCGGACCAGGGCATTTCTTTTGAGCGGGCACAGCATGCACAAACACTCTCACTTATTGTTTCTTGCCGGTCTGACCGCGCTTCCAGTGGCCGGCACCGCTGCCGCCGACGAGCCGCAAGCCACCCTCAAAACGGTGACCGTCACCACCACCCGGCGCGAAGAATCCCTGCAGAAAGTCCCGGTGGCGGTCTCGGTACTGGACGGCGAGCAACTGGAGCGCGACAACCGCAACGGCGTGGCAAGCATTGCGCAACAAGTGCCGTCGCTGAATTTCCGCACGGGAGCATCGAACAAGGACACCTCGCTGTTTGTGCGTGGCGTCGGCACCATTTCCACCTCCCCTGGCGTGGAGCCGACCGTGGCCACGGTGATCGACGGCGTGGTCTACGCGCGCCCCGGCCAGGCCACCCTCGACCTGCTCGACCTGGAGCGCATCGAAGTGCTGCGCGGTCCCCAAGGCACGCTGTTCGGCAAGAATGCCTCGGCCGGTGTGCTGAATATCACCAGCAAGGCGCCGACCGCCGAGACCCACGGCTATATCGACCAGTCCTACTACAGCGGCAATGAAAGCCGCACCCGCTTCGGCATCGGCGGCAGCCTGGTGCCGGACGTGCTCAAGGGCTCGGTCAGCACGCTGTTCGGCAGCTACGACGGCAACGTCGACAACCAGCACAACGGCCAGGAGGTCAACGGCTACAACCACAAGGGCATTCGCGGCAAGCTGGAATTCACCCCCAATGACGACATGACGCTGACCCTGATCGCCGACTACATGCAGTCCCACGACGACGCGCCGAACGGTGTCGTCAGCGAGTCGCTGAGCCCGGCCTTCGGCAACGCCTTGAACCCGGTGCGCGCGTCCAGCGACAACCGCGACATCAACACCGACACCCGCAGCCATGTGCAGGACACCAACAAAGGTTTATCCGCCCAGTTGGACTGGAACCTCGGCGACTACACCCTGACTTCGATCACCGCCTGGCGCGGCTGGGACAATACCCAGTACCAGGACGGCGACCGCCTCGGCAGTGTGGCCGCCGCGTTCCCCGGCACCGCCGACAAGGGTCAGCTGGACTTCGACCAATACTCCCAAGAGCTGCGCCTGGCCTCGCCCAAGGGAGAGTTCCTGGAATACGTCGGCGGCCTGTTCTACATGCATGGCAAGGACGAAGAGACCTACCAGCGCACACTCACCACCACCACGCGCACCGAGCGTGGCGTCGCCGACTACAGCACCACCAGCTACAGCTACGCGGTATTCGGCGAGACCACGCTGAACTTCACCTCGCGCTTTCGCGGCATCGCCGGCCTGCGCTACACCCATGACGATCTGAAATACGATCACCGCCGTGTGTCCACCTCGGCCACCACCGTCAGCGGGATTCAACCGGCCACCTCCAGCTCCGGCTCGGTGGACGAAGACGGCTGGTCCGGCCGCCTCGGCGTGCAGTACGACATCAGCGATAACATCACCAGTTACCTGACCTATTCACGCGGCTACAAGGGCCCGGCCTACAACGTGTTCTTCAACATGCAGCCGCGCGACACCGATGCGCTCAAGCCGGAAACCTCCAATACCTGGGAAGCCGGGATCAAGGCCACCGCCTGGAACAACCGCCTGACCACCAACCTGGCGGTATTCCACAGCGACTACGACAACTACCAGGCCAACTTTTTCGACACGGTCGCCGGCCAAGTGGTGACCCGTTTGATCAACGCCGGCAGCGTCAGCACCGAAGGCGTCGAGCTGGATTACGCCTTGCAGGCCACCCAGCAACTCAAGCTCTCCGGCGCCCTGGCCTACACCCGTGCACGCATCGATGAATTCGCCTGCCCGGCGGGCGCGGCGGCCACCTGCAACGTCAATGGCAAACCGCTGCCCTACAGCCCGGACTGGAAAAGCTACGTACGCGCCGACTACACCATCCCGCTGGATAACGGCCTGGATATCGAACTGGGCACCGACTACAGCTGGCAAAGCGAAGTGCAGTACGACATCAGCCAGAACCTCGACACCAAGCAAGGCGCCTACGGCATCTGGAACGCCAGCGTGGCCCTGGCCGACTACAGCAACGGCTGGCGCGTGGCGCTGCTGGCGAAAAACCTCGCCGACAAATCCTACTCGCCGCTGCTGGCCAGCGGCGGCAACTACATCTACCGCGCCGTACCCCGTGACGATGAACGTTACTTCGGCGTGCAACTGCGCAAGGATTTCTGACATGAGCCGTCAACTCAAACTCGGCGCCTTTCTCATGGCCACCGGGCACCATGTGGCCGCCTGGCGCCATCCGGACGTGCCGGCCAATGCCGGGCTGGATTTCGCCCAGTACAAACACCTGGCGCGGGTGGCCGAAGCGGCCCGGTTCGATGCGCTGTTCGTGGCCGACAGCATTGCCGCGCCCACCGGCGAGATCGCCAGCCATATGGCGCGCTCGGATCATTTCGAGCCGCTGACCCTGCTCTCGGCGTTGAGTGCGGTGACCGAACATATCGGCCTGATCGCCACCGCAACCACCACCTATAACGAGCCCTACCAGGTGGCGCGCAAATTCGCTTCGCTGGATCACCTGTCGGGAGGGCGCGCGGGTTGGAACCTGGTGACCTCGGACGCCGCTGCCGAGGCGCAGAATTTCGGCCGTGATGAACACGTGGGCCATGCCGAGCGCTACCGCCGCGCCCGTGAGTTTTATCAGGTGGTGACGGGCCTGTGGGACAGCTGGGAAGACGACGCCTTTGTGCGCGACAAAGCCAGCGGCCGCTATTACGACCCGGTGAAGTTGCACGTGCTCGACCATGCAGGCGAACACTTCCGGGTCAAAGGCCCGTTGAACGTGGCGCGCTCGCCCCAGGGCCAGCCGGTGATCGTGCAGGCAGGTTCGTCGGAAACTGGCCGCGACCTGGCGGCGCAAACCGCCGAGGTGGTGTTTACCGCGCAGACGTCGCTGGGCAATGCCCAGGCGTTTTATGCCGACCTCAAGGGGCGCCTGCCTCAATACGGACGTGCGCCGGACTCGCTGAAAATCATGCCCGGCGTGTTTGTGGTGATCGGGCACACCGAGGCCGAGGCCCAGGCAAAATTCGCGGCCTTCCAGGACTTGGTCGAACCCGAGGTCGGCGTGGCATTGCTCGGGCGCATGCTGGGCAATTTCGACCTGTCCGGCTACCCGCTGGACGGGCCGCTGCCGGAACTGCCATTGACCGACAGCGGGCAACGCAGCCGCCAGCAATTGCTCAGTGAACTGGCCCACCGCGAACAACTGACACTGGCGCAGTTGGGCCGGCGCATTGCCGGTGGGCGCGGGCATTACAGCCTGATCGGCACGCCGGTGCAGATCGCCGATGAACTGCAAAACTGGTTCGAAAACGGCGCGGCGGACGGCTTCAATATCCTGGTGCCCCATCTGCCCGGTGGGCTTGAAGATTTCGCCCAGTGGGTAGTGCCTGAACTACAACGACGCGGACTGTTTCGCACCGAATACAGCGGCACGACCTTGCGCGAAAACCTCGGTCTGGCCCGCCCGGAAAATCGCTTCAAGGAGGCTCAAGCATGAAAGTCCCAGCACTGTTATTGGCCCTGCTGCTGAGTCAGACCGCGTGGGCGGCCGAGCCCGCCGCCCTGCGCATCGGCTACCAGAAAGGCTCCATCGCCCTGGTCCTCGCCAAGGAACATGGCCTGTTGGAAAAACGCTTCCCGCAGACGGACGTGAAGTGGATCGAATTCCCCGCCGGCCCGCAGATGCTTGAAGCGCTGAACGTGGGGGCACTGGATGTGGGCTCCACCGGCGACATCCCGCCGCTGTTCGCCCAGGCCGCTGGCGCCGACCTGGTGTACATCGGTGCCGAACCACCCAAGCCCAGCGCCGAAACCATTCTGGTGCGCAATGACAGCCCACTGCATTCGGTGGCGGATCTGAAAGGCAAGAAGGTCGCCTTCCAGAAAGGCTCCAGCTCCCACAACCTGATCCTGCGCGCGCTGAATAAAGCAGGCCTGAGCTACAAGGACATCCAGCCGGTGTACCTACCACCTGCCGATGCCCGCGCCGCGTTTGAGCAAGGTAGCGTGGATGCCTGGGCGATCTGGGAGCCCTACTCGTCCCTAGCGTTGAGCCAAAGCCCGAGCCATGTGCTGGCCAATGGTGAAGGGCTGGGGTTGTCGGGGCCGGTGTACACCGCACGGCGTGAGTACGCGCGGGACAATGCTGGGTTCGTGCATGACCTGCTGGGTGAGTTGACCGCCGCCGAAGCATTGACCCGCAGCCAGCGCGAGGACAGCCTTAACGTGCTGACCCACTTCATGGGCCTGCCCGCCGACGTGGTTGCGCGCTATATGGACAACCGCCCGCCTTCGCCGATTTTGCCGATTGACGAGGGGATCATTCAGGCGCAGCAGGCAACGGCGGATTTGTTTTTCCAGAACCGGTTGCTGCCCAAGGCGATCGAGGTGAAGCAGGCAGTCTGGAATCCCGAAGCCCACTGAGATCCAATGGCAAATGGGCTGTTGTGGTGAGCGGGGGCAAACGCCCTCCCACATTTTTTGACCGCGTCAGCCGTGAGTGCGGGTGCTTTTTTCCACGACGCACATCGGCGTACCGGAAACCGGCTCATTGATGATCTGCACCTGCACCTCAAACACCTCACGCATCAACTGCGCATTGATCACCGCCGCCGGCGTGCCAGCGGCCACCAGCCTGCCGCCCTGCATCACCGCCACATGCTCGGCATAACGACAGGCCTGATTGATGTCGTGAAGCACGGTGATCACGGTCTTGCCTTCAGCGGCCAATTCGCACATCAGGTCCATGAGTTCGACCTGATGGCTGATGTCCAGGTAGGTCGTCGGTTCATCCAGCAATACCACCGGCGCGTTCTGCGCCAGCACCATGGCCAGCCATGCGCGTTGGCGCTGGCCGCCGGACAGGTCCGCCAGGGCGCGGTCGGCCAGGTTGTCCAGTTCCAGGCGCTGCATGGCCTGGGTGACCTGGGTTTGATCGCTGCCACTGAGGCGTCCCCACAGCGAGTTGTGCGGACTGCGGCCATAGGCAACCAACTGGCGCACGCTGACGCCTTCCGGCACGGGCAACACCTGCGGCAGAAACGCGATCTGCCGCGCCAACTGGCGGGCGGACAAGGCGCTGTACGCCTGGCCGTCGAGGGTCAGTTCACCCTGCGTGGGTTTGAGAATGCGCGCAAAGGCCTTGAGCAAGGTGGACTTGCCGCAGCCGTTGGGCCCGATCAGCGCGGTAACTTTGCCCGTCGGTGGCGCAAACGAAAGGCCCTGCACGATACGTGTGCCGCCGTAGCCGATATCGAGCTGGCTGGCCTGGAGAATACTCATGTCATCAACCCTTGAACCGTGCCAGCAACCAAAGAAAATACGGTGCGCCAATCACCGCTGTAAGTACCCCGGCGGGGATTTCGCTGGGCGCGATCAACGTGCGCCCGAGCGTATCGGCCAGCACCAGTAAAAGCGCACCGATCAGCATCGCCGCCGGCAGCAGGTACTGGTGATGCCCACCCACCAGCCGTCGCGCCATGTGCGGTGCGACCAGCCCGATAAAGCCAATCGGCCCGATCACCCCCACGCCCAGGCTGGTGAGCAGTACCGCGCAGGCCATCGCCAGCCAGCGCGTGCGGCTCAGCGCTGTGCCGAGGCTGTGGGCGGCTTCATCGCCGAGGGCGATCAGGTTCAGCGGTTTGGCCAGCCACAGCCCCAGCGGAATCAGCAGCACAAACGGCAGCACCAGCGCCACATGGTGCCAGTTGCGGCTCCACAGGCTGCCGGTAAGGGCGAGCAGCGCGGTGTTGATGTCCAGCGGGTGGGACAGGATCAGAAACTCGGTGACGCTGGACAAGGTCACCGCAATCGCCACCCCGGACAGCGCAAAACGCACCCCGGAAAAACTCACGCCAGTGTTGTACAGCGCCAGCAGCAAAGCGCCGCCGGCACCGCCCAGGCAGGCCACCAGCGGCAGCCAGGCAACCGGCAAGTGCGGCCAACTGATGATCGCCACGGTCAGCGCCAGCCCGGCGCCTTGGGTCACGCCGAGGATTTCCGGCGAGGCCAGCGGGTTGCGGATCACGCCCTGCACAATCGCCCCGGCCAAGCCAAAGGCGGCGCCGGCGAGGATCGCGATCAGGCTGCGCGGCAGGCGGTGGTTCCACACTTCGAAGTCGAGGGCGTCGTGGGCCAGCAGGCGGTCGAGGACGGTCACAGGCTTGAGCCACAGCGTGCCGGCGCTGAGGCTGACGAAGGTCGCCAGCAGCAACAGGCCGAGCAGCAACCACAGGCGAAAACGGGGGCGAATCATAGGGCGCGCCTGGCAAGGAATAGAAAGAACGGTGCGCCGATCAACGCGGTGACCACACCGGCCGGAGTTTCCACCGGAAAGGCCACGGCGCGGCTGAGCAGGTCGGCACCGAGCACGATCACCGCGCCCAGCGCCGCACTCAGCGGGATCAGCCAGCGGTAGTCGTTACCGAGAAACTGACGCAGAATGTTCGGCGCAATCAACCCGACAAAACCAATCGGCCCCACCGCGCAGACACTGGCGCCCACCAGCAACAGGCTGGCGACAAACACCTGCAAACGCAGGCTGGCGATGCCCACGCCCAACGAGCGGGCGGCGTCTTCGCCGAGGTTGATCAGGTTCAGGCGTGGCGCGCACCACAGTGCCCACAGGCCGCCGATCAAGGTGCACGGCCACAGCAGTTGCACCTGGGCCGCGCCCACATTGGCGAGGGAGCCGGCCAGCCAGTTCAATACGCTTTGCGCTTGGGCCTCGACCAGAATCACCGTGAGCCGGGTCAACGCAGCGCACAACGCGGCCACCGCAACACCGGCCAAGACCAGGCGGCCTTGGGCCGTGGTCGGCGACCAGGCGCCACCGAGACTGAACACCGTGACCCAGGCCAGCGCACCGCCCAGGCAGGTCATCAGCAAGGCGCCACCGGCAAACGGCGGCGCGACCAAACCTGTCGAGAACAACGCCAACCCCAACGCCGCGCCCGCCGTCACGCCGAATAACGACGGCGAGGCCAGGCGGTTGCGGGTGATGCCTTGCATCAATGCCCCGGCGAGTCCCAGACAGGCACCGACCAGCGCCGCGCACACCGCCCTGGGCACACGCAGTTGGGCGACGATATAGGCCATATTGCCGCCGACAGCACCTTGATGAACCAAGCCATTCCAGGCATCCGTCGCGGTCAGGGTGAACGGCGACCAGCTGTACAACGACAACCAGAACAGCACCGCGCCGAGCAGCACAATGCCCGCCGCCGCGAGACTACGCGCCATGCTTATTGGCTCAGTACGGCGTTGCCGCCCTTGAGAATCGCCAGGGCGTCTTCGGCGATCTGCTCCGAGGCCAGCACCCCACGGTTGCGCGCCCAGCTGTCGCCATCCACTTCGGCCACGTGTTGATTACGTACGGCGCCGAGCACTTGCCACAGCGGTTGTTTGCTCCAGCTGTCGACGATGCTCGGGCGACGGTAATGGCCGACCAGCAGCCAACCCGGGTCCAGCGCCAGCAGTTGCTCCAGGCTGACGAATTCGGTAGGGGCGGCATTGGCGCGCACCGACGGCACTTTCAGGCCAATGGCCTGGAGCACGCTGCCGGCGTAGGAGTCCGGGCCGTGCACGGAAAAGCTGTCTTCGCGGGCGACGCCGAACAGCACACTGGCACCGGCGGGGATCTGCTGGGCAATCTTGTTCAGGTTCGTGCGGTTCTGGGCGATGCGCGCTTGCATCTGCGGGCTCTTGCCCAGCGCCTTGCCGATCAGCTCGGCGGACTTGAGGCTGCCCTCGTAGTCTTCTCCACGGGACGGCAACAGCAGGGTCGGCGCGATGCTGGCCAAGTCGCTGTACAGCGCTTGATGGCGATTGAGGTCGGCGACGATCAGGTCCGGCTTGAGCCGGGCGATTTCCTCGATGCTCGGCTGCGAGCGCAGGCCCACGGATTTCCACTGGCCGATGGCCTGGCGCACGCGGGGCAGCACGCGGTTGGCGTCGCCATCATCGGCGGCGCCGACCGGCGTGACGTCAACGGCGGCGAGGCTATCGAGAAAGGAGAACTCCAGCACCACCACGCGCTTGGGCGCATCGGGCAGATGCACTGCGTGCTGGCCGTCGTTGAGGTCGATGGGGGCAGCGTTCAATACGCTGGAGGAGAACGCCAGGACGCAGGCGGCAAGGATCGGGATGGAGCGCAGCATTGGCATGACAGTTACCTCGGCGTTAAAACACCCCAGCTGGACAGGCTGGGGAAAACGGCGGGTACTATTCCATATCAGGGCAGCGTGATCAAAAAACATTCTCATTAACTGATGGGTTTCCACCTGTGGCAAGCGGGCTTGCTACAGGTGGAAAGGCATCAACCCACACAGGATGCACAGGTATCAGAAGTCGACAGTGGCCGACAGCAGGTAAGTGCGCGGGGTCGACAAGGTCAGGCCCGGCTCGCTGTCATCCGATGCGCCCGCCGAACTCCAGTAGCGCTTGTCGGCGACGTTCTCCACATTGGCCCGCAGGGTGATGTGTTTGTCGTCGACCTTGAACCCGTAGCGTGCACCCACGTCGATGCGATTCCAGGCATCGATTTCCTTGACGTTGGACTGGTCCAGGTACTGCGAGCTGGAATGGATGCCACGGCTGGTCAGGGTCAGGCCTTCAAGCATCGGCACGTCCCATTCGGCGCCCACGTTGACGTTGTACTTGGGCGTGGCCGGAGCGCGGTTGCCGTCCCAGGTGCCGTTGGTGGTGTCCTTGAGTTTGCTGTCGATGTACATCACACCGCCGAGCAGGCGCACACCCTTGAGCGGTTCGCCGAATACACTCAGCTCGGCGCCGGTGTTCTCGCGCTTGCCGTTAGGCCCGAACAACCGCGTGGTCGCGTTGGTCTCGTAGGCCGGTTGCTTGATGCGGAACACGGCGGCCGTCACGGCGAAGGCACCGGCGTCGTACTTGGCGCCCACTTCCACCTGGCGACTGACAAACGGCGGGAAGATCTCGTCTTCGTTGCGCGAGGTGGACGGCGCGATCTTGCCCTGGCTCAGGCCTTCCATGTAGTTGGCGTACAGCGACAGTTTGTCGGTGGCCTTGAACAGCAAGCCGCCGGAGGGCGAGAGCTTTTCTTCGTCGTAGTTGGTTTTGCCTTTGACGCCATCGCTCCAGTCGTCAACTTTTACCCGCTGCCAGCGCGCACCGAGGGTCAGCAACAGGCGGTCTTCGAAGAAGCCCAAGGTGTCGGAGAGGGCCACGCCGCTGAAGCGGTTTTCGGTGTAGACCTTCGCATCCTGACGCGTGGCCACGGACGGCGTCGCGGTTTGCACCGGGTTGTAGAGATTGCTCGATGCGTTGGCATAACGCGCGCCACCGTTGGTGAAGTCCATATAGAAGTCGCTGAGTGCCAGGTTGACCTCATGGCTTACCGGCCCGGTATGGAACCAGTTGCGCACGCCGGCCGTGGCGGTGCGCACGTTTTCATCGCGGGTGAAATCCCGCGGCGATACCGTGAACGCGCCGGCCGCATTGCTCACCGACACTGCATGGCGCAGGAATTCGTGATTACTTTTACGCGCGCCCACACCGCCGTAAAGCATCACCGAGTCACTCAGGTCATATTCGGCATTCACCGTGCCGAAGGTGTCCTTGGTGCGGGCCTTGCTCCAGGATTGCGCGTAGTTGCGGCGCACATCGTTGGCGCTTGGCACCGGCGCGGCGGCGGCGACCTGCACACGCTCTTGCGGTGCATCGGTGTCACGCTCGGTGCGGCCGATGTCGGTGGACAGGCGCAGGCGCTCGCCACGGAAATCCAGGCCCAGCACGGCCATCTCGCGGTCGACGCTCTGGTGATCCCATTCAGTATCGCCGGACTGCTTCACGCCGTTGAAGCGCAGGCCGAACTTGTTGTCCTCGCCAAAACGCCGGCCCACGTCCACCGCGCCGCCAGCCTGGCTATCCGAGGCCCAACTGCCGGTGAACGAGGTGATGTCCTTGTCGGTGGCGCGCTTGGGCACCACGTTGATCCCGCCGCCCACACTGCCACGCGGCGAGATGCCGTTGATCAACTGGGTCGGGCCTTTGAAGATGTCGACGCGGTCGGCCATTTCCATGTCGATGGTGTAGGTCGGCAGCACGCCGTAGAGGCCGTTGTACGACACATCACTGTTGAACAGGCTGAACCCGCGAATGGTGAACTGCTCGTAACGCCCACCGGCCGGGTTGGTAGCGCGTACCGACGGGTCGCTGTTGATCAGGTCACCGAGGGTGCGCGCCTGCTGGTTCTTCACCGCATCGGCGGTGTAGGTGGTCATGCTGAACGGCGTTTCCATGAAGTCCCGCGTGCCCAGCAACCCTTGGGAACCACGACGCGCCACTTGGCCACCAGCGTAGGTGTCGCCGTCGTACAGGCCGGTGGTGCCCAGGATGGAGGTCGGCGCCAGTTCCAGGGTGCTGCCCTCCGGCGCCGGCATCAGCATATAGGCCTGTTCGCCCATGGGTTGCAATTGCAGGCCGGAGCCTTGCAGCAAGCGTGCGAAGCCCTCTTCCACGCCGTACTCGCCGGACAAACCGCTGCTGCTGCGCCCGCTGACCAGCGCCGGGTCCACCGACAGGTTGACGCCCGACAATCCGGCAAAACGGGTCAGCGCCGCGCTCAGGCTGCCGGCCGGCACTTGGTAGCTGCGGCGGGCAACGCTGTCTTCGGCAAAGCTGGTGGGGACGAACAGCGGGCTGGCACTGAGGCTCAGCATCAGGCTCAGTTTGAGCAACGGGCGCAAGCGCAAGGGTAGGACTGCGGACATGGGAGGAAGCTCTCGATTTTGTTCACTTACCTGCAATGACAGGCGAGGTGAGAAAAAGGGACAGGCTTCGACATTTATTTTTCAGCCTATGGGTATATCCAGCCCCACTTTGACCCGGTCCAGCGTGGAAGAAGCGGGTTTGGCCATTCGGGGCGTGCTCGACAGGGTGAGGAAATTTATCGAAAACAGCCTCGATCATCTTCAGGGCAGGCCAGAGAATTGGGGCGGCCAACGAAGTGTCCGTTCTCGCACAGGACACCGATAAGCTCAGCATGCTGACACTCGCCCTCCATGAACGCCTACGACAAAAAATGGCGCCCACTGAATGCAAAGGCTGTAACACAGTTAACCAACGCCTCCCCAGGATTGCTGCTACAAAAGCGCCAAAGCCTCTTCACCAGTGACGCTTACCATGACTCAAAAGCCCCCCTCCCATTCATCAAGCGCAGGGTACTGGATGGGCAAGCTGACGCCGCCGCAGGTGCTGCCGACGTCTGTTGCACGAGAAGCGCTCCTGGCTTCCATGAAGGAGAACGCGCTTGTCCCCCTGACGCTGTTGACGGCTCCAGCCGGCTACGGCAAAACCACCCTGCTGATGCAATGGCATGCAGCACTGCGGCAACAAGCACCCGATACCGTATCGGCTTGGCTGTCGTTGGATGACGCTGATGTCGAACCCAACCGCTTTCTTGCCTACCTGATCCTGGCCTTGGACCAGGCTGGCGTTGAACTGGCGCACTTGCCCCACCTTGCGGCCTCGCAGGCATTGGACGTGCAGCCCCGACGTACACTCAATGCTTTATTGCAGGCACTTGCCCGGGAAAACCGTGTAATCACCCTGTTTCTGGATGACTACCATCTCGCTGCCAGTCCCGAGGTAAGCGCCCTCTTGAGCCATTTGCTGGAGCACGCGGCGCCTTGGCTGCACTGGGTGGTGGCCAGCCGCACACCTCCAGACTGGCCATTGTCACGCTGGAAAGCCAAGGGCTGGGTACACGAAGTCTGTGCGCAGGCGTTGACCCTGTCCCTTGAGGAAGCCCGCGACATTCTCGGCGCTGATCTGGACGCCACTGCCTTGTGCCAGATACACAAGGCCACCGAAGGCTGGGCCGTAGCGGTGCAACTGGCTCGTTTATGGCGCACGAGTAATGACGGCTCGACTTACGGTTTGAGCGCCTTCTCCGGTGGTGTGGCTGATGTTGCCAACTACCTCACCACGCACATCTTCACCCGCCTGTCCGAAGACTGCCAATCACTGCTGCTGCAGACGTGCCTGCTGCAACGCTTCAATGCCGACCTGGCAGACGCGGTGCGTGGTCGTCATGACAGTGCCGAACAGCTGCGCCAGCTTGCGCACCTGGACACCCTGCTGATTCCGCTCGATCCGGAGCGCCAATGGTTCCGCTACCACACCCTTCTGCGTGACTTTCTGCGTCTGCGTGTCAACAGCCGGCAGCGCCAGTCTATTCATCGTGCGGCGGCACACTGGCTCGCGGGCCAGAGGGATTGGAGCCAGGCCGTTCACCATGCGCTCAAGGCTGACGACATCCCCTTGGCAGTGAACCTGGTGGTCAGCGCGGGTGGGTGGGAGCTTGTGCTGCACCATGGCATCCGCTACGCCCAAAGTTTGCTGCAACAGTTCGATGCCGCCACATGTAGCGACCATCCCGATCTCCTGCTGCTCCAGGCCTATCTGCACGCCAAGCTGGGTGATCACGCGCTGTCGACGCAATTGTTGCAACGCGCCAGCGGCAAGGTCGTCGGGAACGCGCGATTAGCCCGCGACCTTCACGTCATCCAGACCCTCGCCGCAGCCTATCAGGATCGTCTGGACACTCTTGATGCCAAAACCCTGACCGTCCACGCCCACTCATCCCCACTCGACCAGACACTCGCACAAGCGACCCTGGAGTGCGTGCTTGCCCTGGCCGCCCTGACGCGCGGAGAACTGGACGCGAGCCTGCGCAGCATCAGAGACGCGCACGTCAAAATGCGCGTCATTGCCAGCCCACGCGGCGAAAACTATTGCCGCATTCACGAAGCGCAAGCCCTGGCACTCGCTGGACGTGTCGACGCCGCCGGTGTGTTGCTGGAGCAGGCCCTGACCTTTGCCACCCAGCAATTCGGCCAGGAAAGTTCGTTGCGGGCGCTGGTGGGCTGTTTCAAGGCCAGGCATCTGTATTGGCAAGGTGAATGGGCGCAGACCCCGCCTTGGCTTGAGGACGGCTGGGCCGCGCTGGAGCATGCCGACGGCTGGCTGGATATTGTCGCCGTAACGGCTGAAGTCACCTGGCGCACACGCTTGCGTAGCCATGGCCTGCACGCGGCGCTATTGGAACTGAACCATGTGGAACAGTTGGCCAATGCCCGCCAATGGCCACGTCTATCAGGGTTGGTGCAGGCCTGGCGTATCGATGCGTGGGTGCAAGGCGGACAATTGCCGACAGCGCGCCAAGCGCTCTTGCAGATGGATCTGGAGCGCACCGCCAACTGTGCCCAAGACTGGCGTAGCCAAGAAGCCGCCACGCTGGTGTTGGCTCGCATGCAGTTGCAGAGCGGTTTTTCGGCTGCGGCGCTGACCCGCTTGCGACGTGCCGCGACAGAGCTAGAGACAAAAGGGCTACTGCTGCCGGCCTGGCGCCTGAGGTTGATGGCCTTGGCCGCCAGCAGCAAGGTGCGAACACTTGATGCCAAGGACACCGCACAGGCCCTGGCCCCGATCATCCAATATGGACTGCCAGGGTTGCTTCTGGAAGTGGGGCCTTGCCTGCTGCCGGCGTTGTTGGAGTATCCGGCGCCGCCGCCCATGCTCACCTCGGTGATCAAGCGGTTGCGTGGCTGGCGGGCGCATCCCATGCCCGCCCACAGCGTGTTGAGTGCAAAAGAACGCCAGGTACTGAGCCTGCTCTCCCACGGTCAATCCAACAAAGCCATCGCGCTCGCATTGGACATCTCGGAAAACACCGTGAAGTTTCACCTCAAGCACCTGTTCGCCAAGCTGGAGGTGGACAACCGCACAGCCGCAATCAGTGCGGCACTGCGCCAAGGCTATCTCGACGCCTCGCTCTAAGCCGCCAGCCTACCCAACCGGGTAGGTGCAACGGGCAATCGCTCGTCCCCTACCTGCCCCACCCGTGGTAACTCGCCCCCTGCACTGCCTAGCATCGTGACCATCCGCAGAGGATGGTCGCGACGGCGGTCATCTCCTGTGCCTGACAAGAACAACAAACTTCAGGAGATGCACTGTGCAATCAAACCGCAAGACTGTGCGCGTCGCGACCGATGTGGGGGGCACCTTCACCGACTTGGTGTATTTCGAGAACGACCCCGTCACCGGTCAGCAGACGATCCGTACCGCCAAGGTGGATACCACCCCGCCGAATTTTGCCCAGGGCATTCTGAACGTGATCCGAAAGGCTCGGGTGACCCTGTCGGAGGTCGACTTTCTCGCCCACGGCACCACGGTGGTCATCAACGCCTTGACCGAACGCCGTGGGGTCAAAACCGCCCTGATTACCACCCGGGGGTTTCGCGACATCCTGGAAATCGCACGCGCTAACCGGCCCGACTATTTCAACTTGAAGTGGGTCAAGCCTGCACCGTTTGTTCCGCGCTACCTGCGCCTGGAGATTGCCGGACGCCTGTGCACCGATGGGCGCGAACGCGAGCCGTTGGCGCTGGATGAACTGCCGGCCATGATTGAGGGCTTGCGCGCCAATGGTGTTCAAGCCATTGCCATCTGCCTGCTGCATGCCTATGCCAATCCCAGCCACGAACAAGCGGTGCTGAACGAGGTAAAACGCTTATGGCCCGAGGTCTCGGTGGTTGCCTCGCACCAGATCACCCGAGAATGGCGCGAATACGAACGCTCCAGCACCACGGCCCTCTCGGCCTATGTGCAACCGATCGCCGCGCGCTACCTGGATGAGCTGGAAGCCGGCCTGCGCAGCGAGGGCTATCAGGCGCCTCTGTACATCATGCAGTCCAATTGCGGTGTCGACAGCGTGGCCCATGCGCGCGATATCCCCATCACCATGGTCGAATCGGGGCCGGCCAGTGGTTTCTGGGCGGCGGCCGAACTGGGCCGGTTGATCGACGAGCCCAACCTGCTAGGGCTGGACATCGGCGGCACCACGGCCAAATGCGCGCTGATCCGTAACGGCCAGGTCGCGATCAAGACGGACTATTGGATCGAACGCGACCGAATCAACGCCGGCTACCCGATCATGGTTCCGGTGGTGGACCTGGTGGAAATCGGCAATGGCGGCGGTTCCATCGCCTGGGTCGACGCCTTCGACAAACTGCATGTCGGCCCACAGTCCGCCGGCGCCGTGCCCGGCCCGGCCGCCTATGGCCATGGCGGCAGCGACATCACCACCACCGACGCCAATCTGGCGCTGGGCCGTATCAATGCGCAGTACTTCTGCGGCGGCGAAGTAAGCGCCGACCTCACGGCCGTCGCCCACGGCTTCAACGCGCTGAGCGAACGCCTGCAACTGCCTGCCGATGAGATCGCACGCGGCGTGATACGCCTGGCCAACAACAATATGGTCAACGCCTTGAAGCTGGTGTCATTGAGCCGTGGCCACGACCCACGCGAGCTGACCCTGATGGCCTTTGGCGGCGGCGGTGCGCTGCATGCAGTGGCCCTGGCCCAGGAACTGGGCGTTAAAAAGGTCATCGTTCCCCGTGGGGCCTCGGTGTTCTCGGCATGGGGCATGACGCTTTCGGATCTGCGTCGTGATTTGTTCATCAATCGCTTTGTTGACGCCACACAGTCACAGGCCCTTGTGCACACCCAAGCGTTCCTGGAGGAGCTGATGGCCAGCGCCCGCGAGCAGTTCACGGCCGAGGCGGTGCCCCCGGAGCGGGTCGAACTTCAGGTGCATTGCAAGCTGCGTTACCAGAACCAGGAGCATTCGGTGGAAGTACCGCTGGGCCTCGATGAATGCCTGGACAGTGACTGGCTGCATATCGCACAGCGCTTCCACACGCTTTATGAACAGCACTACACCTATCGCCTCGAAGCGCCGCTGGAGATTGTCGGTTTCCATCTGGTCGCTGTCGCCCAAATCGACAAGCTGATCCCCCAGGCTCTGCCCATCACCGGGCGCACCATTGATGCCGCCCGCAAGGGCCGACGCCTCGTCGACTATGCCACGGAGGGCATCCACGAAGCGGCCATTTATGACTACGCCCTGCTGGAGCCGCAGATGTGCTTTGACGGCCCCGCCGTGATTGAGGACGCCGGCACCACCGTCGTGGTTCACCCGCACAACCACGTGCTCGTGGACCGCCTCGGCAACCTGCACATCACGCTCAACGGCTGAGGGGATTATCACCATGCATACACTCGACATCTTCACCCGCGACATTATCCAGAACTCGCTGCAAGCCATTGCCGACGAGATGTTCGCCGCCATGCGCAAAGCGGCAATGAGCCCGGTGATCTATGAGGTGCTGGACATGGGCACCGGCATCACTGACGCCAACGGTGAGATCGCCAGTTCCGGGGCCGGCATCCCGGCCTTTGTCGGCGTGCTGGACAAGGCGGTCAAACAGATACTGCTCCAACATAGCGGCCCCGACGATATCCAGGACGGCGATGTCTTCATCTGCAACGACCCTCACAGCGGCGCGGTGACCCACCTCAATGATGTGGTGCTGGCCATGCCGGTGTTCGCCGAGGGACGCCGTGTGGCCTGGACCGCCAACATTGCGCACTGGAACGATGTCGGCGGCATGGTGCCTGGGTCACTGTCGACCCAGGCCACCGATATCTTCCAGGAAGGTCTACGCCTGTGCTCGGTCAAGCTGATCAGCCGCGGCCAACCGATCCGCTCCGTATTGCAGATCCTGCGTGCGAATACACGCATGCCGGACTTCATGGAGGGCGACCTGTGGGCGGGTGTGGCCGCAGTACGAGGCGGCGCCCTGCGCCTACGTGAGCTGACCGCCAAATACGGCACGGACCTGTTCCTGCTGGCCATGCAGGACTTCATGGACTTGGGCGAAAAGGTGTCGCGCAAGGCCCTGATAGAGCTGCCCAATGCCTGCCTGTTTCTGGAGGAACCGCAGGACGATGGCAGCCTCTTCAAGGTTACCGTGCAGATCCATGACCACACGCTGACCATCGACCTGCGCGACAACCCCGACCAGTGCGCAGGGCCGACCAACCTGAGCCGGGACGGAACCGTAGTGGCGGCGCAGATGGCCTTCAAGGCGCTGACGGCACCGCAGGGCATCACCAACGGCGGCACCTTTCGTCCGCTCACCGTGCTGACGCGTCCCGGTTCGCTGTTCGATGCCCAGTCGCCGGCGGCTGAAGGCTTCTATTTCGAGAACCTGATACGCGTGCATGACCTGATCCTGCGCTGCCTGGCGCAGCAGTTCCCCAACCGCCTGCCCGCCGGCAACTTCGCCTCGGTCTGCGCCACCATTATCGGCGGTCGGCATCCGGACACCGGCCGCGTCTTTACCCTGGTGGAGCCAGAGATCGGTGGCTGGGGCGCAGAGCCCGGGCGCGATGGCAACAACGCGGTTTATTCCGGGCTGCACGGCGAAACCTACAACTGCCCGGTTGAGGTCTGCGAGGCCCGCTATGGCCTGTACGTGGAGCGCATGGCGCTGAACGACGAACCGGGCGGACATGGGCAGTTCCGGGGCGGTCGCGGTATTTGCATCGACTACCGCGTGCGGGCCGACGGCAGCTTCCTGACCTGCGGTTACACCCGCTCGGTTGTGCCGCCGTGGGGCCTGCAAGAGGGTCTGGACGGCACGCCCAACTACGTCGAAGTCCTGCGTGGTGACCACCCGCCGGAACGCTACGCCATGGCCAGCGGTGTGCCTCTGAATGCGGGCGACCTGGTGCGCGTACGCACCGGTGCCGGCGGGGGCTACGGGCCACCGGCCGCACGTGACCCCGCAGCCGTGCGCGACGACCTGAAGAATGGCTACCTCGACGAGCCAACCGCCTACGCCGTGTACGGCGTCATGCCCTGATCAAACCGGCCGCCAAGCGGCGGCCTTCCCATGCGTTCACCTACAACAATAAGAGGGAACCGTCATGTTGCAACATCCGTTATCGCGCTGCGGCGCTGTGGTTTCGCTGGCCCTGGCGTTGGGCAACAGCCCTTCGGCCCACGCCGAACAGTTCATTGGCTTTGGCCAGCCAGGGTTACCTGGGCGCTGGGCCTTGGAAACCTTTCCCGTGTTCAACCGCAACGTCGACGGCACTGTACGTGCCGGAGGCAATACGGTGCTGGCGTACTTTTCCGAAACCGGCTTTACCGACACTACCCGCGATCAATTGCAGTTCTGGGTCGGCGCCGTACCGGGTTACGCCAGTACCCAAAGTGCGAAGAACACCAGCCCATGGGGAATTGCCTCCCCCAATCTCGGTTTCGCCTACTACTACAACGTGCTTGAACCCACCAGTGCCTACGGCGCGGCGGACTACACGACGTTCTGGATCAACCCGACGCTGATGGTCGAGTTCCCCAACGGCAACGACAATGTCGCCGGCCACGGTGCCTTTGCCAACCGTTACGCGGTCAGTTTCAGCGTGGCCAACTATTGGCGGCAGGGCAACTTCGCCGCCACCTTCACTCCCGTCGGCGTGCATTACGCCGCGCGCAATCGCAACGCCACCGACCTGGGTGACGGCGATCCGCGCCAATTACGTGGTGGCATCAGCTACTGGTTCGCCGACATCGCCGCAGGCTACCTGGTACGCGACGATCTGTGGCTGGGCCTGCACCACGTCTACCACGTCAACAACCGTGCGGCCTCCAGCTTTGCACCATCGCGGGTGGGAAAGATTGGTCCCTCCATGACCTACACCGGGTTTGCCCAACAAGAGCTCTACCTGTCCGCCAACATGAATGTCGATTACTACCACAGCGCCAACTTGCCGCGCTCCACTGAGCTGACCATGGCGCTGGTGAAGTTCTTCTAGCCCTGGCAACCCATTTAAATTGAGGACATCCCGCATGGATACTGCAACAACCCTTCCCCTCCAGCCCCACGATGTACCGGTTTCGGTACGCTGGCTCAATCCGATTGGCTGCCCCACCTTTGATGCGCCGATCGCCGACTTACTGCACGGCATCAAACAACCCTCGACCCACGTTGAGGTGGTGTCGTTTGATATGACGTCCAGTCCGACACACCTGGAATACCGGGCCTACGAGGCTCTGACCTATGAGCGCACCGTCCGCATCGCCCGCGATTGCGCCCAGCAAAACATTGATGCCTTGGTGATCGGCTGCTTCTACGACCCGGCGCTGGAAGACGCACGGGAAATTTCCGGCAACTGCCTGGTCGTCGCTCCCTGCCAGGCGAGCCTGCAGGTGGCCGCACAACTGGCCAACCGCTACTCGATTATTGTCGGGCGTGACAAATGGATGGAGCAGATGCGCGAGCGAGTACGTGGCTACGGCGCAGGGGATCGGCTCGCGTCGATGCGCGCGTTGGGAATGGGGGTCGATGAGTTTCAAAAAGATCCCGCCCTTACCCGGCGACGCATCATTGAACAAGCCTCCCTGGCCGTCGAAGAAGACGGCGCCGAAGCCATTATTCTGGGCTGCACCATTGAGTTCGGCTTCTTTGAGCAAGTGCAGCGTGAGGTGGGCGTGCCGGTCATCGACCCCGTGGTGGCCGCATTCAAGATGGCCGAAGCCATGGCCGGCATGAAGCAACGTTTCGGCTGGTCGCCCAGTCGCGTTGGCAGCTGCGAGCCGCCGCCTGAAAGCGAAATCAAAACCTTTGGCCTGTTCCAGGGCCCTGTGCCCATCGGCAATCGCGTGGACGCCTAGCCCCTCAACCTTGAGATGGCCGAGTGGCCATCTCCCTCACAGGGACCTCCCCCTTATGAGCGAAGCTATTGCAATGCCCGAGCACCAAGCACGTTCCACCCGGCAAGTGGGCGATGTTTTCCACGATGTGCCCTTGACCCGCGAGCACCTCAAGTGCTGCCTCGCGTTGTTCTTCGTCTTCGCCATCGAGGCGTGGGAGATGATGATCATTGTCTACACCGCGCCGCTGATCGCCCAGGACTTTGCGCTGGATGCTTTAGCCCTGGGCCACCTGATTGGTGCCATGTTCATCGGCATGCTGCTGGGCTCGTTGATCTGGGGCAAGCTGGCCGAGCGCATCGGCCGCAAAGGAGCGGTGATCTGGAGCCTGGCCAGTTACGGCGTGATCTCGCTGGCCAGCGCCTTCGCGCCAGACTACACCACCCTGTACGTGTTGCGACTGCTGTCCGGCGTGGCGGCTGTGGGCATGATGGTGGTCACCTTCGCCCACTACCAGGAGTTGTTGCCTGTGCGCCAGCGGGGCGCCTTGACGGTGTACCTGGCGTCGGGTTGGCCCATCGGCATGCTCCTGGCGCTGGGAGCTACGGTGTGGCTGATGCCCTATGGCTGGCGCACGGTCATTGCGGTGAGTTCCCTCGGCGGCCTGTGGGCGCTGGTGGTGGCGCGCTGGGTGCCGGAGTCGCCGTACTGGCTGGCCAGTGTCGGGCGCCAGCCGCAAGCCCGCGCAGTGCTCGCCCGCCTGAGCCGAGGTGCCGTGCAGGTACCACAGGACTGCCAATTGCAGGTGGACCCCGTCAGCCGTGGCCGGCAACGGGAGCTGTTCGCCCCGGCGCTGTTGAAAATCAGCACCTTGCAAATCCTGGTCAACTTCACGTTTTCCTGGGGCTATTGGGGCCTGCAAACCTGGCTGCCGACGTTGCTGCAACAACGCGGCCTGACCCTGCCGCAGAGCTATGGGTTCATCGCGCTGTCAGCCCTGTGCATGATCCCCGGTTACATGGCCGCGTCATGGTTGACCCATCGCTATGGCCGCAAGAAGATCATCGTCGGTTTTATCAGCGCCTCGGTGATCGCCGGCTATGGTTTTGCCAATTCACAAACGCTGGAGATGCTGTACCTGAGCAACTTTGCGCTGGCCTTCTTCAGCCTGGGTGCCTGGGGTGTCTGGGGCACCTGGATCGCCGAGCTGTATCCCACCCAGCTACGCACCATCGGTTACGCCTGGGCGATTCTGGCCCAGCGCATCGCCAACATCCTGGCACCCTCCTTGATCGGTGCGCTGGTGGCCTATGGCGCATCGTTCAACATCACCACCACCTTCATCAACGCCTTCATGCTGGCCACCGTGGTGCTGACGCTGTTCATTCCCGAAACCGAAGGCAAGACGCTGGACTGACGTGCAACGCATCGCGCTTTCACACAAGCCCCTCGGCGGTCACCGACATCCGCCCGCCAGTAACTGCGCTTGAATAGCGGTATGCCCATGGCTGCGACCCTCACCGGTCGCTTCCATCGCCCTTCTACACCCGCGTCAAACACCATTATCAGAAACGGAATTCACCATGAACAATGAACATCAGGTCGGGGGCATTACCCTCGCCATGGATCGTGGCCCCTACCAGAACAACGGTGCCGCACCCTGGTACTCATCCCTGTACGTCGGCACCCCGCAGCAACCCTTGAAACTCTCCCTGGACACGGGCACCAACATCACTTGGGTCACTTCCAGCCTCTGCGCAGCGGATCGGTGCCAACACTACAGCGCAGGCCGGTTTGACTATCAGGCGTCCAGCAGTTTCACCTTCACGGACTGTCTGCAACGGCCCTACAGCTTTGGCCCATGGGGAACCATGCAGGTCGAGTCGGGCGCGGACGTATTGCACATTAACCAAACGACGCTGCCCACCCAGCTGTTACTGGCGGCGGACTACGACGGTGCACAGTTTCACCAGTTGGATTGGGACGGCGGCATTGGCTTGCCCAGCAGCAGCGCCTATGTCGACGGCCGTAGCTCGTTCGTGTTTCAGGCGTTAATGAACAGCGGCAAGGTGGATCCCACACACCCCTTCATCGCCTTCGATTGGGATGCCGCATCACGGCGCGGCAGCTGTCAGTTGGGTGGCATTGATGTCAGCAAGACCCGAGGCCCGCACCTATTTCTGCCTTGGTCGCTCTACAGCAAGGTCGCTGGAGTGGAGTACATCTGGTCCACGCAGCTCACCTCCTACGCCGTCGGCGGCGAAGTGCTGGCCAACGACCTGAGCTTTGCCCTGGACTCCGGTTCGTCTCGGTTCAAGGGAGACGACCGGCTGATGCGCCAAACCCTGGCGCGCATCGCCCAAGGTGGCTCCCCCGACGTGGTCCTCGGCTTTGCCGATGGCGAGATCACGCTCGGGGCCAATCTCTACAACGTATTGATTGAGGAAGGCCCCAGCAAAGGCAAAACCCTGCCGCAATTTGAGCCACTCGGGCTGGCGGACCTGGTACTGGTGGGTTCATTGGTGATGGAGCACTGCTACACCGTCTATGAGTACCGCGTGGTCCAATGTCGCCCGGGAACCTACTCATTGGCACCCGCTGGCGTGTGGCTCTTCAATCGCCCCGGCAGCCCGCAGATCATCACGCGTTCGTCCTCGCAACCGTTCGACACGGCACCGAGACCACTCAGCCACGCAAAGCTCATCTTCAGCGCCACGGCCAAAGCCGAAGCGCCTTCGCGGCCGATGTCGGCCGCCGGCACCTGGCAGAATGACTATGGTTCGGTCATGACACTGACGGTTGAAGGGAACCGGATCTGCGGCACCTACCAATCCTCGACGGGTTCGACAGGCAAATATGCCGTGGTCGGCTATCAAGCACCCGCCACCATCCACGCAGAACAAGGCCTTCCTGTAGCACTGGCCATCGAATGGCATTCCTTGGGTGATGAATCCTCTGATCCCAGCTGGAACTGGTCTTCTGGGCTTAGCGGACAAATTCTGCGCGTGAAGGACGAAGACAGGCTGACGCTATCGCATTTGCTGGTAGCCACCAGCGACTTCCCAGGGCTTGCTGACCAAGGCACCTATGTCGACAAGTTGCTGTACCACAGAGTGGCCTCCGAGCCGGAACATCCACCGGTTACCGCTCCCTCGTCAAAGCCAGACATTCAAGACGCCCTAAGCGGCACCTGGGCTGCCGCTGATGGAAGCCGCTTGAACCTGCGTGTGCATGCAAGCCAGCGCCATGCATTTGGCTATGTCAGCGGCACACTGTCAGCCGACACCGGCGAAGCGGAAGTGTCCGGCTTCACCGACATCAATGCCCAAGCCAGTGGGCTACCGCTGCAATCGGTTAGCCTGACGGCAACAGGAGTCGAAGGCGCTACGACACTGTGCCTATCCGGCTCAGTCGACTTGAAGGATCACAGTTTGAATGTCCTGGTCATGGCCAGCTCGCCAAACACCGTTGCGCGCAGCTATGTACAGACGCGGGTGAAGTCACTGAAGTTTTATCGGCAAGATGCGCGAACGCTGCATCAATTGGGTCAGTTCTGAATAATCGGAAACGTACTTGAGGGATGAAAAAAGACATGCGGTGAGTCTAAAACGTTATTGGTTAAACGCCTGGCAAGGACGGGCGTATATCGCTCTTCTGTCAGCCTGCCAGCGACCTTGGCTTTTTGTGCTGGCGCCCTACCCTCTGCTATCTTGGCGCACTCTGATCGCAATGGAAGCATCGCAGCATGGACTCATGGAAGATTGTAGCCGCAGCCCTCATGGTATCGATCAACGCTCATGCCTCCGAGGAGTCCGATGACTCCTATAACAACTCGGTGCTGTCTGTACTGATGGCTCCAAGCTACACCGTTGCAGGAACTACCGGGCTCACTATGCTGGCCGCCAATAACTTCAAGCCTGCAAAGGCTGACGCCCTTGCGTTCATTGGCTCGGAAGGCCAGATTCGCGGCGCCCAATTTGAACAGGCAGTGCGCTATTACCGCACGACATACGGCCCTCCCCTGATGACGGACCAGCAACTCGCCCAGGCAATCGTTACCTCTTACTGAGCGCGACCTTTCACGACCTTTTCACAGACGAGCGCTTATGGTTACCCCAGCTCCTAGCGATCATCCCTTTCAGCCCGCCCTCCCCATCGCGGGCTTTTCTTTGCCTGCAATTTGCCGAGCCCGCCCGCTTTTGGGTGGGGTAGGCTCATCGCACCATCGAATGGGAGCACGCGCGAGGATCTTCGAAGCCGTCGGCATATGGCGCCAGGTGAAGGTCGATTCACGCACCGCATAGCGCGTATCACGATGTAATAGTTCATTTGTCCAGATTCAGTAGTTCCTGCATCCGTGAGCCAATTATTCCTCGCAACCACGCAGCATGAAACTCCATTTCTTCCAGAGAAGTACCCTCAGCCAATCGATATACGAACTCCTTGTCCCTCGGCCCCTGACACACGACGCTAAAATGGCCATCGCGGTCGTAACTGGCGAGCACATAAGGGCAGATACAAATGATGTCGCTAAATGGCACCTGAACTTCGGTGGGCTTACGACCGCGACGGGTGACCGTGAGTGTTAGCAGTTGCTGGTTTTCGTCGAACGTGAAGGCCAGCACTCTAGCCGCCGAGGAGATCCATGCGAAGACCAGCCCCATGAGCCCAACAGAACCACACAGGAACTGGATGAGCAACGACGTTGTGAGGCTAGACCCATCGCTGCCAGGTTCACCTGGCATCGCTTCGAACCCGAGAAGGAGCAGTATCGCCAGCACTAAGCCCGGCAACAACGCAATCACCACAAAGCAGAAACCAAAAATGGCCGCACCCGTGCTGCCAACGGTCAGTAAGTCCGGCCCGCGATGCCAAATAGGGGGGTGGGCGGCGGGGCTTTCAGTGCTTGAAGCGACTAGAGGCGTTGCGATGCGGTGAGGTGGACTTTGACGACTCATCTAGCAGGCTCCAGGGGTGCTGCGTAGACAGTACCACTACTGCCAGACCGTCTGACCAAGAGGCATCGGGCTTTTTCACGCCTTCCCGGTATCCGCCAGCAAACACCAGGCAATCAGCGCGCTAAACCTGTAACCCCTCCCCCTCCCCCTTCAAAGTTAGCGGCTATAGCGGCAAGGATACCTATGCGCCTGGCCGACCTGATGGAGTGGTCAGGCATTACTGAGCAGGGCGAGGCGATGACGCTGATGATTCATCACCTGCATGCGATGGGTTCCACAAAGTGCCAGCCGCTGCTGAATCCGCCGCGCCACGTTTTCGAACCTACGGAAAGTGTGGCGCGGGAATTCCGAAATAAAAGCCTGCTCGCCATTAAGAAAGACCCCGGCGACGAGGTTATCGGGCCAACTATTTAAGCGATGCAGGAGATGTTGCATTGACAACAGGATCTGCGACATCAGCTGGCTGCCCAGTCTCAACGTCACGAATTTCATACCTCCACCATGTCAACGATGATATTCCGTAAAGTCCATAGGTACGGCCGCCCACCAGATCAACAGTCATTTCAATCGGAGCAGTTTGCTGTTGCGCGGTAATAAACTTACGAACTTGAATCTTATGCCTTCCTGCACCCAGTCGGTACTCGCTCTGGCGGCTCAACCAATAAAGGGTTTGATCGTCGTCGATCTTAAATATTGTTAATGATTTGTCGAACTGTTGGATCGTAGCGATTTGGGCGCTTGATTTTCCTTCCGCACTTTTGTGCTCGTAATGAATACATCCGGTCAGCGTGAAGCTGAACATAATCATCGCTATAAAACGCCAAAAAATAAGGTGTCGCATCAGTGTCCCTCCTAGGCTCAAATCCAAGGTGCGGATTGATACCTTATCCTTTTCCAAAATTCCACCCTACTCGCTGCATCCGGTAACCGGAGGGCGGCGCTTACCTGAGGTAAACGAAAGGCCTGTACGCCATAGCGTCATCCACAAGATCGACAAGAAGCCCGACGGCAGCCCGGCCGTTCTGTTCCTGGGCGCATCCGAGCAGGTTGAAAGCCAGGCACGCGACGACCTGATGAGCCAGCTCAACGAAAGCTATAATGCCGCTGCCGGCAAGGGCTGGGGGTTCTTCCACCAAGAGTCAGGCGCTTTCCCTTTCAGCGGCTGGCTCCGCAAGTACCTGGCCGGCGTCACCGACTTCCTGGCGTTCAGCACAACAGCTGTCGAACACCTGACCAAGCTGATGGAAGAGTCGAACCTCACCACCGGTGGTCACGCCCTCTTCTGCCACTACCAGCAAGGCCTGACCGAATACCTGGTCATCGCCCTGGTGCAGGAAACCGAAGCGGTGACCATGACCGAGGATCTGGCCCTGATGACGGTGAAGCGCCTGGATCTGGATCACATCCGCCTGGCTGCGCGCATCAACATCAGCGAATGGCAGACCAACCGGCAATCGAAGCAGTACATCTCCTACCTTAAGGGCAAGCAGGGCCGGCGCCTCAACGAATACTTCCGCGACTTTATCGGCTGCCAGGAAGGGATCGACGGCCCGAGCGAAACCCGGACTTTGCTCAAGGCGTTCAGCGACTTTGTCGAAAGCGAGGATCTGCCAGAAGAGTCAGCCCGCGAGAAGACGCACACGCTGGTCAGCTACTCCATGGCCCAGGCCAAGCTGGGCGAGCCGATCACCCTCGACGAGCTGTCCAGTCTGATCGATGAAGACCGGCCGAAGAACTTCTACGAATTCATCAAGGCGAAGGACTACGGGCTTTCCGAGGCTCTGCCGCAGGAAAAGAAGACCCTCAATAAATTCCGGCGTTTCACCGGCAGGGCCGAGGGGATGTCGATCAGCTTCGAGGCGCACCTGCTCGGCGACAAGATCGAGTTCGACGAAGCCGGCGGCACTCTGACGCTACGAGGGCTGCCAACGCAGCTCATTGAACAGCTCAAGCGCGCCTCTTCCTGAGACGTTACTTACCGCTGGGATTTCACCAGCTTGTCAATAAGGCTCCAGGCTTGCTCTCGTGCGTGCTGCCTGGCCTTATCCAAAGAGGCGAACAGTTGGTCGCCAGGTCGGATTGGTGGCAGACCTGGAATGCTGAGCTGATAGGTAAAGCCGTTAGTGTGGTGCCGAACCTCGGTGTCGAACTGGTGGCCTTGGCTTACATCAATGAATGTCTCAACGCTTGGCATATCCGCTCCTTGATCCGGCTCCATGCCGGTCACCCGTAATACCCCATATCAACGAATCACGCCAGCAGGCACGGCGGCTGATAGCCCCGCAAGGTCGCGCCACCGAACCAGACCAGCGATCAATTGAAACCTCATTCGCCGTTTATATCGAGATATTTAACCTCTTCATTATAAGGGGCTGACAATTTCAGTGTTACTGGTGGCTCGTAATCACATAGCTCAACAGTATCAAGTAATTTATCTTGATAAGAGATTTTAATTTGAAGATTGGCTTCACCGTCAAACGTTCTTTCAAATACATTCTCAAGCACAAATGGATAATTACCATCTTCGTGATCGAACGGACTTCTATCGTAGTCCTTCTCAACTTCAATGGTATCAGCTGTAAATGTGAACTCTAAATCATAGGTGCACTCTTCATCGCCGACCGAAATCAAGTTAGCCTTAACCAGCTCGATATCGTATACATCAACATCTTCTAACTCCGAGTCCCAGCCGCCTATTTTGAAATCAGTATCAATCGCTTGTATGCACTCGTGGATTACGTTCATGAAATCTCCACGAACAACCTCCAGCGCCTTGGCAGCGAACTCGGATGGTTCTATGGAAACACTCTTAATGACGGCATCGATGAATTCGTCAACCGAGTCACTGCAAATCAAACGCGGATGTTCTTCCGCATACCTATGCATGTCCTTGTCACTAGATATAACATGGACTGAGTGTCCTCGACCTGCTGAAAGGTCGTCTAAAGCCTTCAACACAAAAGCATCTGCAAATTCTTTTTCTTTCTCGCCCAAAGCAAATGGTGCGAGTGAAGAAAAATACCTCTCGAACACATAACTTGGTTTTACATCATCAATTGAAACATATTCAACGTTTTGGGAGTCGAGGAACGTTTCAAAATCCAGGGAAATCAACCGTGATATTTCATCCGCCGAAACCTTGGAAAATATTCCATGCGCCGGAATGCCTGGAACATTCCTCAAAATCATCGCATTCTTCTTGATTGCCTTGAGCTCGGAAACAGCAGCTAAAGACTTCTTCTTTATATGCGATAAAACCTCACCCTTTGTTACATCTGTAATTAACAAGCGGACTTCGCCATCGTCTATCAGATCTTTCAACCCGCCAAGACTATGGGTCAGAAACTGGAAGTTTTTGCCTTCATATATATTGGTATCTAAAAAAACCAAGCGTGACCTGAGCTCCATAAGCACCTCTCCCTTTTCTCTGATCATACGGAGCATTACTCGGAACGCCTACAGAAAGCTAAAGTCCGGCAATCAGCCTGGCCCCGACTTCACGCCCAGCCACCTGCGCCAGGCCACGGTCAACATAGGTTCGCTCAGGCGTCCATCCACATTTCGGCGACCTACATGGAGCAGTTGGACCCGTTCATTGGCGATATGCCGCTGCCCCACATCGATGACGATGCGCTCGCGCCCTACGTGCGGTCGAAGCTGAGCCCGGCGACAGGAAAGCCGGTAACGAACAGGACGGTGAATATCGCGCTGCAGCGGGTTATCCGGGTTTTGAACCTCTGTGCGCGAAAGTGGCGGGACGAAGAGCGCCGGCCATTGCTTGACGTGGTGCCGATGATTTCCCTGTTGGATGAGAAGACGAATAGCCGAAAGCCCTACCCACTTTCCTGGGAGGAGCAATCGATCCTGTTCGCCGAGCTACCGGCACACCTTCAGACCAGGGCCATGTTCAAGGTCAACACAGGTTGCCGGGAGCAGGAAGTTTGCAAGCTTCAGTGGAATTGGGAGATTGCGGTACCGGAACTTGGAACGAGTGTGTTCCTGATCCCGGCTGGATTTGGGGGGAGGAGTGCCAGGTCTGGCGTGAAGAACCGGGACGAGCGCTTGGTGGTGATGAATGACGTTGCCAAGTCAGTGATCGAGAAGCAGCGCGGCAAACATCCGCTCTACGTTTTCCCATTTGGCAAGCCAGATGGTGAAGGGAATGAAACGACGGTTCACCGCATGAACGACTCGGCCTGGAAGAAGGCGCGGGGTCGGGCGGCAAAGAAGTGGCAGGAGAAGTTCTTGCGGCCGGCACACGACGGCTTTGACAGAATCCGCATTCACGACTTGAAGCACACCTTTGGGAGAAGGTTGCGTGCTGCTGGCGTGGCTGAGGAGGATCGCAAAGCGCTGCTCGGCCACAAGAACGGAAGCATCACCAGTCACTACTCGGCGGCAGAACTGGATCAGCTGATTGCGGCGGCAAACAAGGTATCAGCAACCGACTCACGCGCACCAGCGTTGACGATTCTGAAAAGGAGGGAAGCATGATGAAAAGCGCCAGGGTCACTCGGAAAGTCACTATGGCAAAAACAACAAAGCCGCTCGAAAGCGGCTAAGTCATTGAAAAATATGGTCGGGACGGAGTGATTCGAACACTCGACCCCTAGCACCCCATCTCCTTTTTCATACTTCTTGAAAGCTTCCAAAATTTTACACTGGATTTTTATAAGCTAGTATTTACTTGGGCTCCAGCGGTGTTCTGCTCTACGAGAGTCCAGCAACGTCCATCAAGAGCCGACGTTTTTGTGGGGGTAAAAGTAGGGGGAGTCCGTTTCATGGCCAAAATCACCATCAAAGAACTCGAGTCGCTGACCGCCAACGATGCCGGCCGAATCCTCAGGGAGGATGGCAATCTGGCCGGTCGAATCTCAGTCCGTAAGGACGGTGTGTCGGTCAGCTTTTTCTATCGCTATCGCTGGGGCGAGCAGAACAAAGAGTACTCCTGCGGGTCATGGCCGCGCAAATCCCTCACGGACATCCGTAAAGCACGCAACCAGGCCCGGGCGCTCATCGATGAGCAAATCAATCCCAACGAGCAAAAGAAAACCGCCAAGGCACAGGCATACGCCGCTGCTAACGTAGAGGCTGACCAAGTAAAAGCGACGAAGGTGAAAACGCTGACCGTCCAGGATTTGGCCAAGGCGTGGCTGTTGGATGGCGTGGCGCGCAAAGATGGCAATGCTGAATTGCAGCGCCGTTTTAACAAAGACCTTTTTCCGGCACTCGGCAAGACCGCGGTGAGCAGCGTCTCCGAACACGATGTTCGGGCGCTGATCCGCACCGTGGTCAACCGCGGCGCTTACCGGCAAGCCATCAGCTTCTTCGCCGACCTCACTCAGATGTTCGGTTGGGCCAGAAAGCGCCAACCTTGGCGGGCCTTATTGATCGAGGGTGATCCAACTGAGCTGGTCGACATCTCCCCATTGATCCCGGCCAACTACGAAGCAGAAAGAAGCCGCATCCTTTCCCCCGCCGAGCTGTTGGAACTGCACAACCGCTTCCAGCAAATGACTGCCGATTACAACGCCCTCCCCGCGGGCCAAAAATACGACGGCATTCGTCCACTAAAGAAGGAAACGCAACTCGCACTTTGGATCAGCCTGGGCACTTTGTGCCGGATTGGTGAATTGCTACAGGCAGAATGGAAAAATGTCGACCTGGACCAGCAGGCGTGGTTCCTCTCCAGCGAAAACGTCAAAGGCGCTCGGGGCAAGAAACAAGACCACCATGTTTTCCTCTCCCCCTTCGCCTTGCATTTCTTTCAGGAGCTCAAGACCCTGACGGGAGACTCCCAGTGGTGCTTTCCGAACAAGCAGGATGACGGACATGTGGACGTGAAAGTGGTGAGCAAACAGGTCGGCGATCGCCAGGCCCGGTTCAAAAAACGCAAGGCCCTCTCCAGACGGCGTCACGACGATACCCTAGTCCTTGCCGACGGCCAGTACGGTGAATGGACGCCGCATGACCTGCGCCGCACGGGCGCGACCATGATGCAGGCTTTGGGTGTCAGCCTGGACGTCATCGACCGCTACCAAAACCATGTACTGGCCGGCTCTCGGGTGAGACGTCATTACTTGCATCACGACTATGCCGATGAGAAGAAAAATGCGTGGAGTCTGTTGGGCGATCGTCTAAGTGCAGTATTGTCCTCAACCTATGAACACACGCCGACCGAGTCGATGATTTCTTTCCCTGCCTAGACCGCGACTGGATTGCTACCGACTTCATAAGTCGGCATCTTTATTACTGAGTACTCATAGTTTCGTATGACATCGCCGAGCGCGCCATTTGGCTTGATTTCTGCCCATCATTACCGGCATGAATCGGCCAAAGCCGGACCGTCCAGACTCAATCGTTTCGAGGTCATACCGAAGGGGACGTACATTGTTCCCACTCGTGTTGTCCAGGAAAGCGCGGCGCACCGCAGTGAGCGATGTAAGCATCTGGCGAATACATCTTCATCATTAGCCATTGCTGTCGACATTGGTTGATCCCGCTATCATAGGATCAGTTCATCAGAGCAAATCAAGCTATGCCAGCGTTGTCATTCGCCATTCGAGTTTTGTTCGCGTGTTGCCTTTTGATCGCGACCGCCAATCACATCCGAGCAGATTTCCAGCATGGGTTGTTGTGGGACTACGGCTATGGGGAAAGCGCCTACTGGGCTAGCCGTGTTTTCTGGGGGGCACTGACTTTTTTTGACCCGCTGGCGGTGCTGCTCCTTTTCACAAAACCTAGGATGGGAATAATCCTCACTGCAGTAATTATTTTGGCTGACGTGGCCCATAACACCTATTACGTCGCACTGAAAAGGCAGTGGCTGGAGCCGTTCTATCTGTCGCAAGTAGCGTTTCTTATTGCTGTGGCTCTACTCTCACCTATTGTCTTGAGGCGTACCATTAGCCGTAAATCGCCCCTGATTTCGTAGACACCGCCATGCATTTGCTCGAAGGGCTGCTTTTGGCCGGTAACTGCCATTTTCGGCAAGTTATTTCGGTCGTTATCCTAGACACGCGATCGCGAACATTACAGCAGAACTTGTTTCCCCCCGAACTCCAGGGTAATCAAAATACTGAAGAAATATTATCTCAGGCACAGGCCGAACGAGGGCACATTGCCACAACTGCACCTGGGAATATCGACACTCAAGGGAATGAGTATATTGCCGTGCGTATTACACCTAGTCGCGCAAAGGCATAGGAGCCGGTCATTCGTATCGTGAATTTCCCAGCCTTGATTTGTAGCCTCGGTTTCTGCCCAGTGTGACGGAACGCTCGGATAGCAGCCAGGGTAGGTGGAGCGGACCATTCGGCTGTATGGCGGCGCCGCAGGTGTGGAATGTCTAGTGATCGCTCCTCCATGATGAGGAGCAGAGATGCCAGTTAGTCCCCTAAGGTAGTTAGCGGGGATCGAGGGGTAATCTGAATCCCCGGTCAACAATACTTTTTCAGGGTGCTGGTCCAGTTTCGCCGCTAGCGCTAACGACTCATTGTTCCTAAGGTACCCGAAGTCCGTTCTCCCACCATGGGTAGGGCTGCATCGGATAACTGTATAGTTGGTGAAAGATAGCCTCGATCGCTTTGCAGGCCAAAATGTGAGCGCACGCGTTCCATCAGGGAGGAAAGTATTGCTTAGCGTCAAAAGGAAATGGATTTGGCTCGGACCAAGCTTGTGTCGGTGAAATCTAGGCCGGCGCATTAGCCATGGCCGCCGCAAGGCGTCCTCCTTATATTTGGGGACTGTACGCCAGCGGCCGTTCCGTGAGTCGAACTGAGCCATACCGGACTGGATTGCAAACCCCCAGTGATCCCAGTCAAGATGAGACAAAACTACCGGCTGAGGGCCGTCTCTTTGCAATGACTCATGGAGTGGGGAAAACAGACCGGGCAACCGAAATGACCTTTTGTTGTAAGGCAGCGGCCAACCTAAATCAAAGAACATTAAGGGATGTTCATGTTGATCTACCAAAGCGCAAAAGCTAGCTTGGCCCACGTCGTAAACGGCAACGCCTGCCGCTTTGTCCGCGCAGTCGAAAGGGGTCAGAGTCGCGTCTGTCGCATCCAATACTGTGCGAAATTCCGCTATTGCCGCCAGCGCGCTTAGGTTTCTTTTGGCAACAGACGTAGATCGCACCCGCACCCAAAATATTGCCCCAGCTTGTTCCTCATCACCTTCGAACGTGATTGATGAGGCTTGGAAACTATCCTCTTCGCCATTCGAGTCAGTGCTAATCGATAACTCGATCCAACCCGTATTATCCACAAGGTTGTTTGCTCGCTTCATCTCTAGCTTCGCAGTCAGCATGAACACCGGAAAATATTTATCCAGATCCTCAAGGACTCTGTTCGCATCGAGTTTCCTGAGGGCGATAGCCGAAGACTTTGGGATAGCATCGATCACAACGGTGGCGAAATCGTTCTGGGTATCACCATCATTGACGACTGTTTCGAACGATGCGTAGTAATCAACCCAACTGGGTTCGAGTGGTTCTTTGCCTTCCATGCTGGTAGCTGATCCCTGAGTAATAAGAGGTGCGGCTCGGTGGTTTCTTGGTACGTGGGAGCAATGGTAACGTGCCACAGAGGCAATATGCCACTATTGTGCGCAGTCTTGCTTTTTCCTTTGCGCAGCTGCTATCAGCGAGTTCACACGGCTCGTAATTGTCCGCTTGTGCCAGGCCGCACGTATCCTCACCAGTAACCACTTCTTCGATGTGGATCACCGCATTACGTCTCGCAGAAAGTTGACAGTGACGGGGGGCTGTAGGTCAGTCGGTTCTCTTTCACGGTGCTGCGGGTGATGTCGTTTTCACGCAACGAAGGGACCCAAGATCGCTCCATCGCCCAGTTAGAAGGCAGCGCAGTGGGAGGTAGTAATTGGCCCAAAGCGGTCATCAGGTTTCTACGAGATCAGGGCCGATTCGTAACCGTCCGGGCAACACACCTTCCTGACACCGTCGCTTGAGGCGATGGTGTCCACCTAAATTTAAGTGGACACCATTTTTAGCCTTTTTAAGCGGACGCCTATGCCACAAGAACGCCGTTCCTATTCCAAGTCCTTCAAGGCCCAGGTCATCGCCGAATGCGCTCAGCCTGACACCTCAATCGCCAATGTCGCGTTGACCCACAACCTCAACGCCAACCTCGTCCATAAATGGATACGCGTGCATGCGCAGAAAAACCTGACACTTCAAACCGCCTTTATCCCGGTCAAGACATCGTCGCCGGTGCCGATACATCAGGCCCTTCCTGCCACGATCCGAATCGAAGTGCCGCATTCAAAAGGCGTAGTCGTGGTGAGTTGGCCGGCAGAAAATGCAGCGGCGTGTTCTGCTTTCCTGCGAGACCTGCTGCGATGATCCGCATCGACTCCATCTGGCTCGCCACCGAGCCCATGGACATGCGCGCCGGCACTGAAACTGCGCTGGCGCGAGTTGTTGCGGTGTTCGGTGCGGCGAAGCCGCACTGCGCTTATCTGTTCGCCAACCGCCGCGCCAATCGTATGAAAGTGTTGGTGCATGACGGCGTGGGGATTTGGCTTGCAGCCCGGCGCTTGAATCAAGGACGTTTCTTTTGGCCGGGCGTGCGGCACGGCTCTGAGGTTGAGTTGGATGCCGAGCAACTTCAAGCCTTGGTGCTCGGCTTACCTTGGCAACGCGTCGGTTCCGCAGGAGCCATCACAGTGCTCTAACTCGCCTGCCATGGCGCGCTTGCCAGCGCAATTGGCCCTTCCGTCTATCGCCGCCACTGGCCCTCTCTGGCAAAATCGGCGGCATGACTTCGCATCCGAATCTCGATCAATTAAACCCTGAAGAACTGCGTGCCCTGGCGGCGCAGTTGATCCAGCGCGTCGAGACGATGGACAAGCAAATCACTCATCACAAGTCGGTCAACGAGAAACTGGCCCACGAGATCGCGCTGCTCAAACGCTTCAAGTTTGCCAAGCGCAGCGAGCAGTTGAGCCCGGATCAAGCCAGCCTGCTCGACGACTTGATCGATACGGATATCGCCGCTATCGAAGCCGAACTT
This sequence comes from Pseudomonas arvensis, assembly GCF_056688935.1. NCBI lineage: Bacteria > Pseudomonadati > Pseudomonadota > Gammaproteobacteria > Pseudomonadales > Pseudomonadaceae > Pseudomonas > Pseudomonas arvensis. The sequence continues at coordinate 3,891,736 of NZ_CP162038.1, forward strand.
GAGGCGCTGCAACTGGCACCTGTCGAAGCCAAAGTGCGCCAGCAACCCAAGCGCGCACCGCTGCCACCGCAGTTTCCTCGCACACTGATCCATCACGAACCGGACAACAGCCACTGCCAGTGCGGCTGTGCCCTCAAGCGCATCGGTGAGGATGTCAGCGAGAAGCTCGACTACACGCCGGGCGTGTTCACCGTGGAGCGTCACATCCGTGGCAAGTGGGTCTGCGATCAGTGCGAAACCCTGATCCAGGCACCGGTTCCGGCGCAGGTTATCGACAAGGGCATCCCGACCGCCGGCCTGCTGGCCCACATCATGGTGGCCAAGTTCGCCGACCATCTGCCGCTGTATCGCCAAGAGAAAATCTTCGGCCGCGCCGGGCTGCCCATCGCCCGTTCGACCTTGGCGCAATGGGTGGGCAACTGCGGCGTGCAATTACAGCCGCTGGTTGATGCGCTGCGCGAAGCCGTGCTGACGCACGGCGTCGTTCACGCCGACGAGACGCCGGTACAAATGCTGACGCCTGGCGCGAAAAAAACTCATCGCGCTTACGTCTGGGCTTATGCCACCAGCCAGTTCTCCGATCTGGCGGCGGTCGTTTACGACTTCAGCCCGAGCCGCGCTGGCGAACATGCTCGAGTCTTCCTGGGCAGTTGGAACGGCAAGCTGGTCTGCGACGACTTCGCTGGCTACAAGGCAGGCTTTGAACTGGGCGTTACGGAGATCGGCTGCATGGCCCATGCACGCCGCAAGTTCTTCGACTTGCACGCGACCAACAAGAGCCAGATCGCCGAAAAAGCGCTGCACTACATCGCGGCCTTGTATGACGTTGAACGAGAAGTCCGCGAGCTGGAACCGGGTGATCGACAGCGAATACGGCAGGAAAAAGCAGCGCCAATCGCCGACGCACTTCATACCTGGATGATCGCCCAAAGACCGCTTGTGCCTGAGGGTTCGGCCATCGCCAAGGCGCTGGATTACAGCCTCAAACGCTGGATAGCGCTGACGCGCTATCTCGATGACGGTGCGGTGCCCATCGATAATAACTGGTGCGAGAATCAAATCCGGCCGTGGGCTCTTGGGCGCAAGAATTGGCTCTTTGCAGGGGCGTCACGCAGCGGAAAACGGGCGGCTGCAATTATGAGTTTGATCCAGTCTGCGCGGCTCAACGGGCATGATCCCTATGCTTATTTGAAGGACGTTCTTACACGCCTGCCGACGCAGCGGGCAAGTGAAATCGGCAAGTTGTTGCCACATCGATGGATACCTGCCTGACTTATCAAAGTATGTACCTCGTCAGCCTACTGAAGATCAGCCCTACTGCTGGAATTTGGGGGCCACTCTCTCTCTGTATTCACGAGGCGAACACGTCATAATGCGCTTGAAAGCGTGGCTAAAAGCACTGTCGGAGTCATAGCCCAGCTTTTGTGCTATGGACGAAATGGTAGTGTGGTTTGTTTTCAACAATCTCGTAGCTAATTGCATGCGCCAGCGCAAGACGTACTCTAAAGGGGCGACACCAGATTTTTGCTTGAATCGCAAAGCGAAGGTTGAGCGAGAAACACCCGCGATTTTGGCAAGGTTCTCTACTGACCAAGAACGCGCCGGATCCGCATGAATGGCTTGAATGGTTGCCCCGATACGTGGATCAGATATAGCAAGCAACCAGCTCGGTGCGGTATTTCCTTCTTGGATCAAATAAATTCGTAGAACCTGCACTAGCATGATGTGGCCGAGATGCTGAACCACAATCGAGTTACCAAGAGCCGGATTGGTAAGTTCATGAGCAATACGCTGCAAGGCCCAATTCAGCACGGAAGCTTGATCCGAACCACTTTTGATGACAGCGACGGGAGGCAATCCGTCAAATAGAAGGCGAGCCTCCTCACCGAAGTCAAAACGTCCCCCGATCAGGAAAAACCATCGGCTGTCCCACAACTAGCGATGCCATTGACGGCATGGCGATAAATCGCATCCGAGTGGATGGCCGGAAATGACAAGTCGCTGCGGAGTGAAAACGCCCGCTTGCGTGGCAAAAGAAAGCAGTCTCCGGCCGTCAATCGGATAGGTTGCTCCACGCCTTCCGCCATAAGCCAACAAGTCCCTTCAACGATTGCATTGAACTTGATGCCGTCGGGTGGTGGAAAATCGATGGCCCAATCTCCACCAGCCTTCAGACCTGCAAAAAAGGAGTTATGAGTATTTAGAAGAGAGAGGGTTTCGGAAAGGGGATCCATAAGGTGCGTAGGACGATCTCGACAGATAATTGGACTTTGCTGCATTCACAGTCCCAAGTCTAGTCTAGACAATAGTGGCCATGGGTTTTGCCCCTATTCCATGTCAGATTCACAAGGACACGCCATGACCAGCAAACAGTCTCCCATCCACTCGGGTTACGGAGCGGTAAACACCGCCGCAGAGGTACTTGAAGGGTGCGATCTATCCAACACCACCGCCATTGTCACCGGAGGGCATTCCGGCCTGGGCCTGGAGACGACAAGAGCACTGACGAAGGCGGGCGCGCGTGTCGTTGTCGCAGCGCGTGATGTAGACGCTGCTCGCGCAAAGACTAGCGGAATCTCCAATGTAGAAATCGAGCGACTTGATCTTTCCGATCTGACCAGCGTACGCGACTTCGCTCAGCGTTTCTTGGCAAGCGACCGACACGTCGACATCCTGATCGGCAGCGCGGGAATCATGGCTTGCCCGGAAACCCGAGTAGGAGCGGGTTGGGAGTCACAGTTCGCCATCAATCATCTGGGGCACTACGCCCTAGTGAATTTGCTATGGCCTGCGCTCAAGGGTCGAGCAAGGGTGGTAGTAGTGTCATCGGCGGGGCATCACCAATCGGGTATCCGCTGGAACGATGTGCAATTTACGCAGGGCTACGACAAGTGGTTGGCATATGGGCAGTCGAAGACGGCCAATGCATTGTTTGCTGTCCACCTTGATCGGCTTGGTCAACACGAGGGTGTACGGGCTTTCTCCCTTCACCCCGGCAAGATTCTCACTCCGCTCCAGCGTCATCTGGCGCAGGATGAAATGATTGCCGCCGGCTGGCTAGACGTCAACGGCCACCTTGTCGATCCGACGTTCAAGACGACGCAGCAAGGTGCGGCAACCCAAGTTTGGGCCGCAACAGCTCCACAGTTGAATGGCATGGGAGGCTTATATTGTGAGGACTGTGAGATCGCTTCGCTGGATGCAAGCGAACCACCATCCTTTGTCGGCGTTCGGCCTTATGCCGCCGACCCTGATCAAGCTGAACGCCTTTGGGCACTATCCGCTCAACTTACAGGGATTGACGCTTTTGAAAGGAAATGAGTGATCGGTACAGAATGTCCATACCTATGTTGCTATCTGTCCGAGGCTGAAGAACTTCTTTGGCTGCGCAGCGGAGAAACTGCCCATCGAGTCGCCGCCGCTGTCGCGCACGACGGAAGAGCTGGGCAAAGACCCTGGGCGAACAGTTGGGATAGGGAAGGCGACTTCGCTGGACGGTTACGCCGATTCAGCTTGAACCGCCTCTGGATTCGTAGACACCTTCGAGCCAAAGCTGAATTGACCCAACTACCGAAATTTCACTGACCCAAGCTTCTGCTTCGTAAAGCATTATCGGTGCTGACTATCAGCTGATTGCTGCTGGGTCAGCGTTGCGCCGGCAGCAGGGTCAATTCCGCATCAGCGACAACAACCAGTCATTGCCAACGTGAAAAAACGCGCTATATTGTGCTTACGATAAACACAAACCACCACATGATGTGTTTTAGTGTAAGTCGGCTTAGGAGATTAGGTGTAAAAACCCCACACTCGTAGGAGATTTACGATGACAGATCGACGCCCTATCAACAAAGATGTGACCGTTCCGAAACCCGGCGGTGGCCAACAGCCTCGCTCGCGAAATCAAGATGGTCAAATTCGAGACAAGCGGAGTGACGCCGGTAAGCCTCGGAGCAAATAGATCAATGCTGAACTGCGTCGCCTGGTATCCATGACGTTACCTGGCGATGCAATACCATGGAACCGCGTCAATGTGACTTGGATTCAACCTTGCCGTTTACCAAGGTCACCACCATATATACGTACACCTCCGTCCCCCACGTATAGATCTGCACGTTGCTGCCACTGGCGGCCTCTTTACCAGGAATCTTGACGATATCCAGCACCTGTTCATATGTCATGCCGGGCTTAATTGCAGCGTATTGTTGATCACTAATATTGGGACGCTGGGCTCTTATCGTTTCAAGATCGGGAAAACCGGATTGGTAGCTGACGTTATTGCCATTGCCAGAAATGACCGGACTGTTGTTACCGCCGGAGCTGTGCGAAACCGCCGGGGTCGGTAGGACGAGCGCAGCCACTGATGCCAACGCTCCCAATATGCCAGCGTACAAGCCGATTTGTTTCATGTTTGCCATGCCATTCTCTGGGTTCTCAGATGATTCAGTTATACGGTCACGGCGAAACGCTGAGCATCAAGGGCGGCAACGGCCGAGAATCCAGCGCCCTTCTTGAAGCTCATGTTATGGACGAAATTCTTCATCGCATCAGACGGGTCGATGGTTTCGAGGTTAAGTCCGTCAACAGTTGGCCTAGAGAACGCAGCACTCAGAATTGGCTGCTCCTCCATATGACCTGTCGAGCTGTTGAGCACATTGTCAAGAGCGGTGACGATGACCAGGTCATCCGGCAGGATTGCCAACAACTCTCGACCTACTCGCAGCGCGCAGCTGCACACGTAGTCCTGATGGAGTTCGTTGAACCGACCAGTTGGCATAGCTTTGGTCGACAACTTGCCGCTTTTGAGTAGAGATTTGATTTCGGTAGGAATCACGTCGGAGCCATGGATAGCGACTTTGGCTTCTAGGACACCACCTTCATGAACAATCATCTGAATAGCTGAGCCGAGGTGTGATATTTCTGCAAACGACTCAAAAGCTTCGATGGCATCTAGCTTGGCCTGACGGTCACCATCAAGGATACGGATCGCAATGTCCCTCTCCTCTGCCCACTCGGTATGGGCAGTTTTCCATTCATCAAGCTGAGCCTGATATCGCCTTTCGTCTTCCGCCTGCGCGGCGCCAATCTTGCTTTTCAGGGCTGCACGCTGACGAGCCTCTAGCTTGAAGAGCCGAGCCCAGAAATTGGGGTGATATGTAGCGGCCGCGTGCGTAGCTTCTTGTTCAAGAGTACCGCTCTTGAGTGGCTGCCTAGGTTCAGGATTGGAGAGAAGTCGCTTCCATTTCACAGCCTCGGCACACTCCTTGTGCATTGAAAGGATGATATCTACGTGATTTTCGTACACCTCAACTTCATACGCTGCTTGTTCCAGCGCTTCCATCTTTGCGTACTCTTTCTGTCGCTTTTCAAGTTCACGCTGACGGCGATGAGCGTTACGCTCTGATCGCCGCGCAGACGCTTGCAGCGAACGTACAGTCCCTTTCCAACCCATCACGACTCTCCATAACGCCCATATGATGGCACATTAACATAACTCTTAGCGTTGCCTGAATCACCTGCGCATTTCGTAACCGAAACATCAGCTAGCGCATAAAGAATGCATTTGTACTCCACGCTTCTCAGAGCAAGGGCACGTTCAGTTTCCCAGAAGTAAGAGGACCTTCACGGCCCCCTTGTTTCTTGCTTACTCCGCCATTTGACGTACGGCCCTCTCAATCCGCTGGCGTCCCGCATGAGCAAGCTTGCTTACACCAGCTTCCTTCGCGACCGCATATATTAGGGCCTCCCCTTCGTGCCCCCGCTGCACCATCTCGTCAACCAAAGCACGTAGTTCTGGCAGGCAGATTTCAGATAGCCCTCTCGTGGTGTCTTCATCGCCGGGCTTACGAAAGACGACACTGGCATCCGACTCGATATGAGTCGGCCAGAAAAAGACTCCTGTCTGCTCCTCTTCATGTGAGCGGAATCGCGCCCGGGCAATTTGGTCAACGCGATCACGTATCCGTGAGCCGGTTCGTACCCAGCCATGAGCACGGGCAATGCGCCTTGCAAGCGCCGTGTCCAGAACCGGTCCCTCTTCCGCCACGACATGAGCAATCATCTGCTCCAACGTTTCCGTGTAACTCGCCTCAAAGAACTGATCTGGATCGACCAACCCTACCGCCTGACGAGGGTCGGATTCTTTATAAATCAAATATTCAAGGGGACGAGCAAAAGCCTGGACATCCTCATCTGGTTTGATAGATGCAGCCTTAGCGTACTTCAAATCAGGGAATGCACCTGAGGGGTCATTGGATGACCCCACACTATCCACTGTGGCGACCACAGTAACCTGACTTACTACCTCAATGACCTCAGCCATAGCTGCGTCGATTTTTAGTCGCTCCGCCTCTTGAGCGGCATCGATGACAGCCTGCTTGGCTCGGGACTCAGCAAGGAGTTCGGTCAGACGTTGATGTACCTTTTCGGCAGTTCCAATTGCATCAACCCACCAGTCCGTCGACCATATCCTAACGATCTCCCAGCCAAGTCCACGCAGTACAAACTCACGGAGCTTGTCACGATCACGAGCGGTCGCACTGCGGTGATAGGTAGCACCGTCGCATTCAATCCCGGCAAGGTACCGTCCAGGTGCGTCAGGGTGAACAACCCCAAGGTCTATTCGAAAGGAGGAAACGCCAATCTGGGTAAATATCTGCCATCCCTTTTTAGCCAAGGCCGCTGCAACCGCCTCTTCGAATGGGCTGTCGAAACTACCCACGCTACCAAAGTCGGCCTCTGCGAGAGCCCGTGGGCCACGCTCTGCAAACTCCAAGAAGTGCTTAAGATCTCGAACCCCGATCGCTTGCGTACGAGCTAGATCAATATGCTCTGGGCGCAAGGTCGAAAACACCACTAGCTCCTGGCGAGCACGGGTTATTGCCACGTTTAGTCGACGCTCACCACCAGGGCGGTTCATCGGACCGAAGTTCATGGACAGCACACCGGCAGCGTCTTTTCCGTAGGTGGTCGAGAAATAGATGATGTCTCGCTCATCGCCTTGAACGCTCTCAAGGTTCTTGACGAACACAGGCTCCAGCTCGGACTCAGCGAAATACGAATCGAGTGATGGGTCTTTCCGGCAAGCCTCATCCAGCATGTCCATGATGAGCTTCTGTTGCTCGCCGTTAAAGGTTACGACCCCCACGGTCCGCCCGCTTTCGCGGAAGGCAGGAGACTGTAGGCGAGCAACCAAATCAGCAACTAAATATCTTGCTTCAATTAAGTTTGTTCGCGACCCGCCCTTGTCATATACACCCGGGACTGGGCATAACCGTACTGCTTTGTCCGCCGTAAACGGTGATGGGAAGGTCACCAGCTTCGACTGGTAGTATCGCTGGTTCGAGAAAGCGATCAGACTTTCGTGGCGGCTACGGTAGTGCCAGTTAAGATTACGCATTGGCAGATTGGCGCTGATGCACTCGTCCAGAATACTCTCGAGATCAGCCTCTACATCCTCATCTTCAGCGGTCGACTCAGCGCGGTTAAAGAACGAAGTTGGAGGGAGCTGTTTGGGGTCGCCCACCATCACCACTTGCTTCCCTCGGGCCATGGCGCCGATGGCATCCCAGACAGGTATTTGAGATGCCTCATCGAAGATAACGAGATCGAATGGCGTTGAGGCAGGAGGCAGATACTGAGCAATGGATAGAGGACTCATGAGCAAGCATGGAGTCAGCTTGGTTAGCGCTTCTGGCGCACGACTCATCAGCTCCCGCAATGGAATGTGCTTGGTCTTCTTGCCCATCTCATGTCGCAGGACTCCCCACTCTGAAGAGCGACTTACACTGTCTTGGCTTGGTAGGTCGGAACACAGCCGAGCTCGGAGCCAGTCTTTGGTCAACTCGGTGAACTTGTCGTCCAAAGCGCGGAAATCGCGAATGCGTTGCTCATGCTCCACGCTGACGAACGTCCGGATCACCTCTTCGTTGTCGACCGTCGTATTCAGCCACCAGCGGGCATAATTTACTTCCAATACACGCCGGACTTTTCCAGAGCTGATAGCTCCTGCTTCCAACGCTTGAACAATCGGCGCCAGGCCGACAGCGTAGGCTTCATCGCGAACCTTCCGCCAAGCGCACCATGCCTTAAGGCGCGATTCAGACGAGACGACAGTTTCGCAGTTTTTCTTGATATCACTTAGCGCCAGGTGAGCAGTTTCGATGACGCCCATTTCAGTGAAATGACCGACAGCCGTCAGGTGCGCCGCTCGCGCCTGTAGCAACTCAAGCTTTTCTCGAAGAGCAACACCGGCATTGGCTATAGCAGCCTCCGGTTCAAGTAGTGCGTTACCATCCCCCAACAGAGTTTGAAGCGGTGTTTTGTAGGCCGCGACCTGCTCAGGATTGAGTGCCAGCTTCGCCACCGCGGTAGCCATCTCCCCCTGAAACGCTGCCGCACTACGCACGACATCAACTTTCGTTTTCAAGTCATTCCAGACAGGAACGATTTCTCGCAGATCGGCCAGATCCACCAACTCTCGCTCAACTGCTGCTCTGTTCTTGAGCAACTCAAAATCAGCTTTTAACGACGAGCCACAACGCCCCTCCTCTACATGAGGATGGTCGTCGATAAGCCGACCGCGTTCTTCTATGCCACGTCGTTCAGCCTGGAAGCGCAGAGCTGCAGTCAGCACGTCAATATCCGTGGTCAAACCGCTCCAGAGAGAGCTAGTTGCTGAGCTGAGATCAACCAGCTCATCTAACCCAGCATCGAGACGAGTCAGCGCACGCAGCCGGCGGAGTTCCTCCTTCAGGCCATCACCTAGCTGGCCCTGCTCAACCAACTGCAAGCCGTCATCGATCCAGGCAGAATTACTTTTCTGAAGCCGCATAGCCTCTTGCAGCTTGATCGCTGTCGCGAGATGCGTTGCTTCGGATTTGGCACCTTGCCAAACAGCAACACACTCATGACCTGGCTCCAGCTCATCGATTGCTCGACGCACCGACCGAATCTCTACCCAAGTAGCGAGATCCTTGCCATTGTCGACTTCACCTGTTGACGTCTGCGTCGGAGCCAATAGCCCAGCGATGCGGCGTTTTCCGAACCAAGACTTAGGCCAGAAAGACTCCTCCGCGTCTTTCCACTCGCGCAGCAGGAGTTCGGTATCAAGTACTTCAATCGCATCAACATAGGACGCCGTTAGCTGGTGCTTGAGGTCGTCTATCTGACACAGCAATGTGACAGCTTGCCCGAGAACGTCAGTGACATTTTCTGGCCAGGCCGAGCCTAGATCAACGAACGTAGCGCGGCGTTGCTGCAGCAAATCAATGCCTTGTTTAGCTTCAGCAATAATACGAGAGGACCAGAGGGATGAGAGTCTGGAGTTAATGTCACGGTGTTCGTCGACCCAAGTGCAGCCGTCACTCAGACGTTTAGAAATCGAGCGAGCATCGGGGCGCAGTGCGAAACGCCAATCATGCCCAGCGGCAGCAGGAAGTGCTCGAGAAAGGATCGATAGCCCCTCAAGCGCTGTTGGGGTGTACTCCGTAACAGGAAGCCCAGACAGCTCAACAAAGCGATCGGCAGCTCTCTGGACTTCAAGCACAGCGGGAAGCACGTCACGAGCCGCCTGCACGAATTGTTGCTGCCAATGAGGCGACCACTCTGCTTGGCCTACCCCGGACAAAGCGTTGCCTGCCAGCTGACTGTAACCCACAGCCTGTGCGTTCACTTCAAGGCGGTCGCCCAGCTCTCGAAGTTCAAGCATGGCCTTCTGATCATGCGTTTCCGGAGATGGCCAACCAAGTGGAGCTACTGCCTCATCAACACCCGATGTCACCGTCCCGATGGCATCGTAGATGGTGTAGCCGTTGCGGTGCCGGCGATGCAGACGCTCGACATAAATATTGAGGCTGTCACGCAGGGACGCGAGCCGCTGCGCTTCCACCTCCCATGCGGCAGCATCTACCTGCCCTTTCGCTTCCCAAGCCGACTGTAACTGAGCAAGGACATCCGTTTTCCGAGCTTTGCTGGAGTGAAGTTCAAGGCAGAACTCACCCAGACCGATTTCACGCAAGCGCCGGTACACGACATCCAGGGCAGCAATTTTCTCAGACACGAACAGCACCCGGCGCCCTTGAGCGATCGACTGGGCGATCATGTTGGAAATCGTTTGGCTTTTACCCGTGCCAGGTGGGCCGATGAGAACGAAGTCTTTACCCTTGGCTGCGGCCATCACAGCCGCAAGCTGAGATGAATCAGATGGCAGTGGGCAGAACACATCAGTCGGGCCGTAATCACGGTCCAGAGACTCAGCCTCCGGAAACGGGGTATCGGAGATGAACGAATCGCGTGGCGTATCCAGAAGATGCTGGACTACTGGACTCTGTCGAAGGTGCTCTGCATTCTCGGCAAGATCCTTCCACATGAGATACTTGGCAAATGAGAACATCGAGAGCACAACGTCCTCGTTCAGCTCCCAGCCAGCGATGTCCTTAATCGCATGACCAACTTTGTTCCAAATGCCTACGATATCCAGACCGGAGTCGTCCCGAGGCAGCTCCTGCTCCAGCGAACCTAAGCCCAGCTCAAAGTCTTGACGCAGCATCTCGATCAGAGTCGGGTTAAAACGAGGCTCATCATCGTGCAGCACCATGGTGAATCCGGAGCGTGCGCTCTTACGCTCCAAAGTGACAGGAACCAAGACCAGTGGCGCTTTGTACTTCTGCCCAGCTCTATCCTCACGCGTCCAACTAAGGAAACCGATGGCCAGGAAAAGCGTGTTGGAGCCACCCTCCTGCAAAGCAGTACGAGCGCTTCGATATAACTCAGTTAACCGGACATCCATTTCGGCGGACGTCAGCGCAACGAATACTTCCCTACGCTTGAGAGCATCTTCAGCATGACGACGGCGAACATCTTCTCGCTCACGCTGTTCATAGAGTGTGCGCTCACGCGGATCTGCGCCATCCATCAGGTCAGGCCTGGTAAGCAGCTTCAGAGACTGTCCACTTGCAAGAATGTCCTCGAGAGCACCGGGATCAGGAGATTCAAGCTTCAGCGCTCGCTTACCCATTTTGAAATTGAGCAAGTTATTTCGAAGCGACAGATCCAGAAGCTTTCGCTGCCACCGGCCGAGGCGATCTGCTGGGTCGAGCTTAGACAGATCCTCAACCTGCACCTTAATATTGTCATCGGCGATGCCAATCCCTTCCTCCACAAGAAGCGATGGGGCTTCATCAGACTCAGCAACGGCGACACGTGCAATCTGAGCCTCTGAGCTGGCGAGCGGTTTGATACGTTGCAAACGGGCGCGACGGATATCTAGCAGCATCTCGAAAACACTTTCAGCGTCTTCGGCTACCTGTTTCGTGCCCATCTCTACCGCATAAGAGAATGGCGGTATCGAGGCGTGGGTAATAAGAGTGGTCTCAAACAGCACGAGCTCCTGAAGCTTCACCCGCTTACGTACTGCAGTGACATCATCCACCACGGCAGTCGTAAACTCTTCTGGCTTAAGCCACAAACCAGCAAAAGCATGACCATGGGTGAATACGATCACGGGGTTAAGACCAATCTGCTCCAATGCTGCGCAGAAAAGCAGAGTCAGGTCGAGACAAGTAGCCAACCCGGAGTCAGCAAGCTGACTAGGGCTACGAATCTTCTGTCCTGATTGTTCAAAGCTGGCCGGCGGCAACGCATAGTCGAGCTTCATGCGCGCCACCGCGCCCCACACTGCCGACGCCAACTGCCAAGCTCTTTTGGGGCCACCCTCATATCCGTCAAGTGCGGACGGCTTATCGCTAAGACGAAGCAACTCGGCTGCCTGTTTGAGCAACCGCTCAACCGCTGCATCATTCGGCTGAACAAAAGCCGCAGTCATATCTGGTAAATGCCGCAATCCGCCCCACTGGTTTCTGGGCAAAAGGTCTACGACCTGTTCAAGCCGAGCAACTTCCTTGCGACCGCTCTCCGCCTCCTTGTCATCGGCTTCGAGGACAAACGTAAAGGTCGACATTTCTGACTCTGTCAGGCGACTCAACAACGGGCCGTCCAAGACAAGATCAAGCCCAGGTATGACCCGGAAGCTATCTGCAGCGATCTCGTCGATCCGCCAGATCTTAGACTTAAATACCTCGGGGGCCGAGCTAAGCGTAAGAGTGGCATTGACGAAACGATTACTCGTTTCGTTCGAGATACGAAGCTCGCGAATCACAGGGATAGCGTTCTGGAAATCTGCAAGATTTAGCTTTGCTACCAAGGTGGCAAGGACCTTTACTTCCTTAGGCGGGGCTTCTTCTTGGGGTGTGAGGGGCTGAACGATATCGTCCATGCGCAACAATCCTTGTCGTTATGCTCAAGGGAGTGCCGAAACTGAACGGCCAGGGAGCCCCTATTGAGCTGATGGCGGGATGATATCTCTTATAGCGACAGCCGTAATGTGCCTTTGGTCGTCACTGGTTCCTCTGCCCATCATCGAACGTCACATATTACGACCGACACAGCTCAATATCGAAAAAGGATCGAAGTCCACTGGGCAAACTCCGATAGTGGTATCACATCGAAATGTCCATCAAGAGCCGGACGTTTTGTGGGGGTAAAAACACCTGAAAACAAAAAAGGGTCGCGAGATAAAATCTCGCAACCCTTTGAATTATATGGTCGGGACGGAGTGATTCGAACACTCGACCCCTAGCACCCCATCTCCTTTTTCATACTTCTTGAAAGCTTCCAAAATTTTACACTGGATTTTTATAAGCTAGTATTTACTTGGGCTCCAGCGGTGTTCTGCTCTACGAGAGTCCAGCAACGTCCATCAAGAGCCGACGTTTTTGTGGGGGTAAAAGTAGGGGGAGTCCGTTTCATGGCCAAAATCACCATCAAAGAACTCGAGTCGCTGACCGCCAACGATGCCGGCCGAATCCTCAGGGAGGATGGCAATCTGGCCGGTCGAATCTCAGTCCGTAAGGACGGTGTGTCGGTCAGCTTTTTCTATCGCTATCGCTGGGGCGAGCAGAACAAAGAGTACTCCTGCGGGTCATGGCCGCGCAAATCCCTCACGGACATCCGTAAAGCACGCAACCAGGCCCGGGCGCTCATCGATGAGCAAATCAATCCTAACGAGCAAAAGAAAACCGCCAAGGCACAGGCATACGCCGCTGCTAACGTAGAGGCTGACCAAGTAAAAGCGACGAAGGTGAAAACGCTGACCGTCCAGGATTTGGCCAAGGCGTGGCTGTTGGATGGCGTGGCGCGCAAAGATGGCAATGCTGAATTGCAGCGCCGTTTTAACAAAGACCTTTTTCCGGCACTCGGCAAGACCGCGGTGAGCAGCGTCTCCGAACACGATGTTCGGGCGCTGATCCGCACCGTGGTCAACCGCGGCGCTCACCGGCAAGCCATCAGTTTCTTCGCCGACCTCACTCAGATGTTCAACTGGGCCAGAAAGCGCCAGCCCTGGCGGGCCTTACTGGTCGAGGGCGATCCAACGGAGCTAGTCGACATCTCCCCTCTGATCCCTGCCGACTACGAGGCAGAAAGAAGCCGCATTCTTTCGCCCGCTGAGTTGCTGGAACTGCATAACCGCTTCCTACAAATGACCCAAGATTACAACGCCCTACCCGCTGGGCAAAAATACGACGGCATACGGCCGTTAAAGAAGGAAACCCAACTCGCGCTCTGGATCAGCTTGGGCACCTTGTGCCGGATTGGCGAGTTGCTGCAGGCCGAATGGAAAAATGTCGATCTAGACCAGCAGACCTGGTTCCTCCCCAGCGAAAATGTCAAAGGCACCCGTGGCAAAAAACAGGATCACCATGTCTTCCTCTCCCCCTTCGCCCTGCATTTCTTTCAAGAACTCAAAATCCTGACGGGCGACTCGCAATGGTGCTTTCCGAACAAGCTGGATGATGCGCATGTGGGTGTGAAAGTGGTGAGCAAACAGGTCGGCGATCGCCAGGCCCGGTTCAAAAACCGCAAGGCCCTCTCAAGACGGTGCCATGACGATACCCTGGTGCTGGCCGATGGCCAAAACGGCGACTGGACACCGCATGACTTGCGCCGTACGGGGGCAACCATGATGCAGGCTTTGGGGGTCAGCCTGGACGTCATTGATCGTTGCCAAAACCATGTGCTGGCCGGTTCTAGGGTGAGACGCCACTACCTGCATCACGACTATGCAGAAGAGAAGAAACGTGCCTGGAATCTGCTGGGCGATCGACTCAGTGCTGTGTTGTCCTCCGCCTACGAGCCCCCCCCGGCCGAGTCGATGATTTCTTTCCCAGCCTATACCGAGAATGGATTGCTACCGACTTCATAAGTCGGCATCTTCAGTACTGAGTAATCATAGTTTCGTATGACCTCGCCGAGCGTGCTATTTGGCTCGATTTCTGCCCATCATGACCGGCAAAAGTCGGCCAGCAGTTGCCAGTCGCACGTCTAAAAAATTAGCGGCGATTCAGCCGCTGGCAACGAGCCAAAAGCAGGCACTCAACGCGTCTACTAAACCGGGGACGATTCAGACGTCAGGATCCAGACACGTCACCATCCGTGCGCTTGCCAAGTGAAATAGCATTCGCACCACGCCGAGGGCGCTAACCAGCGAAAAGGCTAATTGCCCCGCCTGTAGGTCGCACTGAAAGTTCTGGATGTCCCACTCAACCAATCTCGAATATTGAACGCGCTGTTGGGCGGCAGCCCGAAAGCGGACTTTCGGGTTGTTTTTGAATCCGCTTTTAGGCCAGTTCGCCGCTATGACTGTTCACGCCGACGCTGAATTGACCCACGTGCCGAGGCAAGACTGCCCCATCTCCAAACCTTCAAAATTCAGCAAAGACAAGGATTCGCGAGGAGTCAGACTGGGTCAGTGAAATCTCAGCAACTGGGGCTATTCGGCGTAGGCGCCAACAGTTCTTGGGGCTCATTGTGCTGGGGCGACCATAGATTTTATGGCTCCCCCTCACGGTATCAGCTAAACCCACTCAGCAGCTCATACCCTACGTAGGCCATCATCGATCCGAAAAACACGGCCATATACGGTGGATCTATGGGAGTCACACCTGTTTATCGCTACTTACGTTGCAGCCGCATTAATGGCAGTGGTCTCGGCGGCGGTGCTGCTAGGTGTCGATTTGCCACGCCATGAGGCGGCTGTTAGTACTCCAGGTCGCCCGCTTGCGGTGATTGTTCGGCAGCCTCGACTCATCAACGTCATGCTCTGTGGCGTCATAACTTACACCTTGATAAATGCCCTGATGACTTCGACCCCACTAGCAATGAAGCATGAGGATCTTACACTGGAATCATCGAACCTGGCATTGCAGCGGCACGTCATTGCAATGTACACACCCAGTTTTTTCACTGGAAATCTGATCCGCCGTTTTGGAGCAAACCGCGTTGTGTCGGTGGGGTTGATGTTAACCGGCGCGTCTATTTCTGTCGGGCTGCCGGTGTGCAGTCCTACCACTTTTATCTATGTTTGGTGCTTCTAGGGATTGGTTGGAATTTCGGTTCTGTCGGCGCCTCTGCACTCGTCCTTCAGAGCCATAAAACAAGCGAAAGAAACAGTGTCCAGGCGCTCAATGATTTCATTGTCTTTGGCGCCGTAGTGCTCGGCTCGTTTGCATCGGGAGGTATTTTGAATCGATACGGTTGGACCGTTATCTGTGCGCTTGCCTTTATACCTGTGTTGGTGGCTATAGCGACGTTGATGTTGAGCGAGCATCGCGCCTGGCGTTCAATCCAAGAACGCACAAGCTAGTTCCGCGGAACAGGCTTAGCCTCCAGACCATGACCTGAACTTGCCTGGTTTTTTTGGAGAGCTTGCGATCTCAGCAACGCTTGTGGCCAGGGTCGGCGCAACGTCTTTTTACTTAGACAACTCCTCAGCGTCGGCAACCATGGTCAAGTATGTTTTAGCAGCTGCAGCAAACCTTCCACATCAGCTAGCGCTGGAGCATGGGCTCCGGCATGGCGGCAAGATATGGATGCGCAAGCCGCTGAAAATTGCAGGCGCTCTCTCAAGTCCACGATCCCCAGCAACTGCGCAGCCAGCCAACCAGCCATACAAGCGTCTCCTGCTCCAACCGTGTCTTCCACCTTCACGGCAATCGCCGGCTGATCGAGTTGGCTATCCGGAGTGTGGAGAATCATCCCTTGTTCTCCTCGGGTAAAAAGGATCTGCGCCTGAGGATTAAGAGCGCGAAGCTCATCCATTGCCTGGTGTTCTGTCAGCCCTGGATAAATTTGCCGAAGGTCTTCATCGGAAAGCTTAATCATGTCAGCAAGGGTGGTCATCGTAGGGAAGGTCTGCTCCCGATAATGGCTATCCATTAAATTGCGCCAGTTCGGATCATAGCTAATCCGTTTACCGGCTTTTTTGGCCTGCTGAGTAATTTTAACCAGCTTGTCTGCAAGTGGCTGTCGAGCCAAACTGATACAGCTGAAATGACACAGCTCTGCTTCGTTGATCCATCCTTCGGGCATCAGATCTGGATCAAAAAACAGATCGGCATCTCCAGCAAAAAAGTATCTTGGGGGACGGCTCGATGGAACGATGGCGACCAAGGGATCTCGGTCTACCCGTTGGATAAACCTCATATCCATTGCAGCTGCTTCCGACTGCGAAACTATCTCGTCACCCAGTGAATCCATGCTCACCGACCCGGCAAAAGCACTGCTAACACCCAAGCGACTCAGCGCTCGTGCAACGTTCCAGGGAGCACCACCTGGGTAGCCCTTCCACTGTCCAGGAGTGCCTTGGACAAGATCGGTCAGGGCTTCGCCAAACACTACTGCGCGAGGCAATACCATCGTCACTTCCTCAATTTTTTGTCGTAGGGAACTGCTGGCTGATAAAAATCGACCGGTAATCACTTACTCAATGCACTTTGATGAAAGGCAAGGTTTGTTGAAGTTAGAGAAGTTTTCATAGCCAACTTCAAAGCAGATGTTGGCCGGACACATTCAAGTATTAAAACCAGGTTTCCATTTGTATACCGTATTGCCATACACCTCCGGCTTTGAAGTCCGTCATGCCAAAGGAATCTGTGGTACTGAATCTGTCCAGATCCGAAGACCAGTTCATGAAGCTTGCGAACACTCGCAATTCGGGACGTGTAAGAAAATCTCCAACCTCAGGTTTGAATGTCGGGGCGACAGTGAATTTCCAAAAGTTACCGTCGACCGCATTACGTTGTAGATAGTCCTTCGGGTCGAGCTTCATGTTTTGCCAGCTTATTTCGTAGGCCATCTCGAAATTGCTGTTGATTTTGTTAGCCAATCGCACGCTCAGGGTCAGCCAGCGGTAATCGTCACCCTTGACGTATCTATCTTTGCTCTGTTCGGCCAGCAAGCTGGGCCCGATGCGCCAGTCAGGCGCAAGGGGTGTCTCACCGTAAAGTGCCAGACGCAGAGCGCGGGCATCGTCGATGAGTTCGCCATCCGAGCCGATGTTCTTGACCTCAGCTCCCAGACCTTGCCCATAGAGCAGCGCCGTTTTGAAGAAGCCTTCCCTGCCGAAAAAGTTTTTCTGGTGATTGGCCAGCATGCTGTGCAAACCGGAATCCGCAGGCGTCAAACCCGCTGCATTGGTGCGGGTACCAAAATCGTTTTTCTTTGCGCCGATGGCATTGAACATCCACTGCCACTGACCATCCTCGAAGAACTGGTTGGAGGTCAGGATGTAGCTTTCCACATCGGCACTAAGACCGCCTTGACTGAAATCCCCGTAGTTGCGCCCGATCAAAGAGTAGTTCGAACGCCAATTCTTGTTCATCTGCATATCGTAGATTCCACCCCCGGTGCCGGCCAGATAGACAACGTCCGAGTCCAGCCAGTGGATATCGAAATTATCTCTATCGAATCGCTTGCCTGCCCACAGGGTGGCGTTCTCGAACACTGAATTGCCCTTGAACGCAGCGAGATGGTCAAGCGCTGTGAATACCTGGCGCACGTTCAGTTTGCTTTCGTCAGCCGTCCAGTCATTAGAACTTTCCACACCGTCAGCGATCGAGACCGTGAATTTGGAACGGGTGCCGTTTTGCGCATAGATTTCTTTCGACAGGTCTATACGCATGTAGGTGTCGTCTTCGTTACCGAGTCGCCCGACTGCACCACCGACTGAACCGGCAGGAGTTTCATAAGGGCCGCCACGACCACCACCCAGCCCATCGTTGATCAGCAATCCGGAGCGGGCGTAGCCGTTGAAGCTGAACCCACCAGTGAGGTGTCCGGTACTGCCCTCTTTCTCCAGGCTTTGCTGACGGGCTTCAAGTTTTGCCAGTCGGGTATCCAAAGCGGGCACCGAAATTACTGCCGCTGCAGACGCTGCGGGCTGCAAGGGAGCAGTGGCGAGTTTGATCTGCTGCAATTCCCTGGCAAGTGCCTGGGTTTGCTGCTCGGCTGCGGCTGCACGCTTTTCCGCGGCGCTGGCACGGGCTTCAAACGCGGCCATGCGTTCTTCCAGAGTAGCGGCCTGAGAGGTCGTCACCGAAGTGCTGAGCACGCCTGCGAGTAGCCAGCTTGATGCTTTCTGCATGTGGATTTCCTGTTTTGTTTTTATTGTTTTGTTCCCGCGACCGGCCATTTTTCATGAGGTGCGAATTGTCGCAATCGACGAAAAAAAGGATGCCTCATCGCAAAGACGCTGCTACATTTGGCGCTGTTAACGTTAACTTTTCTAAAAACAAAAATAAAGAGGGCTTTATGAAACAGCTAAAAACTCTCCTTCCAGCCGCACTACTCACTCTCTGTGCCGGATTTCCATGCCTCTCGAGCGCTGCCGATTTAACGATCTCGTGTGGCGCGGTGGGTGCGGAGTTGCAGCTCTGCAAGGAGGCTGTCGAGGCGTGGTCGAAACAGACCGGCAACAACGTCGAGGTGGTTTCCACGCCTAACTCGGCGACCGAGAGGTTGTCGTTCTATCAACAGATCCTCAGTGCGCAATCCAGCGACATCGACATCATTCAAATCGATATGGTGTGGCCAGGAATGCTGGCCAAACACTTGATGGATCTGCGCGAGGTGCTTCCTGCCAACCCGACCCAAGGCTATTTCCAGGCACAGGTGGATAACGCCACGGTGAACGGACGGCTGGTGACGATGCCGTGGTTCACCGACTCGGGCCTGCTGTATTACCGCAAGGACTTGCTCGAGAAGTACAACCAGCAGGTTCCGCAGACCTGGGAGGATATGACCGCTACCGCCAGGAACATTCAACAGGCTGAGCGCAATGCCGGGAACCCCAATGCGTGGGGTTACATCTTCCAGGGGCGCGCCTACGAGGGCCTGACGTGTAATGCGTTGGAATGGATCAGCAGCCATCCGGAAGGCGGGCTGGTCAATCCACGAGGTGACATCGTGGTCAAAAGCCAGGCTTCAAGAACGGCTTTGACCCTGGCGAAAAGTTGGGTAGGAGACATCTCCCCGCGGGGCGTACTCAATTACACCGAGGAAGAAGGCCGGGGTGTATTCCAATCGGGAAATGCGCTGTTCATGCGTAACTGGCCTTATGTCTGGGCTCTGGTGCAAAGCCAGGACAGTGCCGTAAAAGACAAGGTCGGGGTCGCTCCCCTGCCCCGCGGTGGCGAGACCGGCAGCCATGCCTCAACACTCGGTGGCTGGGGCCTGGCGGTATCGCGTTACAGCGCCCATCCAAAACTTGCCGCAGAACTGGTGAGCTACCTGACCAGTGCCCAAGAGCAAAAACATCGTGCCCTGATAGGCGCCTACAACCCGGTTATCGAGTCGCTGTATCAAGACCCCGAACTGCTCGCGGCAATGCCTTATTACGCTCAGTTGCACAGCATTCTCAATGATGGGGTGATGCGTCCCGCCTCCATTACTGCCGATCGCTATCCACGGGTCTCCAATGCGTTCTTCGATCGAGTGCATGGCGTGCTGGCGGGCGAGTTGCCTGTCGATCAGGCGCTGGCTGAACTGGAAAGCGAACTCACGCGCATCAAACGCCGGAACTGGTAAGCCACAAGGAAGGAAATCACCATGTCTGTCTCTACTACCCATGCCCACTGTGACGAGCTCCTGCTCGCCCGGGAAACGCCTGTGCAGCGTCGCCGAGTACGCGCCGCCTGGCTGTTTCTGACGCCGATGTTGCTGTGCCTGGCCCTGGTGGCAGCGTGGCCGTTACTGCGCACATTCTGGTTCAGCCTGACCGACGCCAACCTGGCGGACACCGGTGGCGGATCCTTCGTTGGCCTGAGCAATTATCTATTCCACAACGGCTCCAGCTGGTCGGGCATCCTGGTCGATCCGCAGTGGTGGAACGCGGTGCGCAACACCTTGCATTTCACCGTGGTGTCAGTGGGACTGGAAGTCGTATTGGGGCTGCTGGTGGCGTTGCTGCTGAACATCAAGTTCACCGGCCGCTCTCTGGTGCGTGCGTTGATTCTGATTCCCTGGGCGATTCCCACCATTGTCTCGGCGAAGATCTGGTCATGGATGCTTAACGACCAGTTCGGCATCATCAATCACCTGATGCTGAGCCTAGGCCTGATTGACGCGCCCCTGGCCTGGACGGCGGATGCGGACCTGTCGATGTGGGCGGTGATCATCGTCGACGTCTGGAAGACCGTCCCTTTTGTCACGCTGCTGATGTTGGCGGCCTTGCAGATGCTGCCGAGCGATTGCTACGAGGCCGCCAGGGTCGATGGCATTCATCCGCTGAAGGTGTTCTGGCGTGTCACGCTTCCCCTGCTGATGCCCGCATTGCTGGTGGCGGCGATATTCCGCATCCTCGACTCGTTGCGGGTATTTGACGTGATATACGTGCTGACCTCGAACTCGTCGAGCACCATGAGTATGTCGGTGTATGCCCGTCAGCACCTGGTGGAGTTCCAGGACGTCGGTTACGGCAGCGCAGCCTCGACGCTGTTGTTTCTGGTGGTTGCGGTCATCGCCATGCTTTACCTCTACCTCGGACGCCGTCAACTGGAGGTCCGCTCATGAGCCCGCGCCAGCTGAAAAAAGCGCTGTTGCGCCTCGGGTTCTGGTGTCTGATCGGGGTGTTGCTGCTGTATGCGGTTTTCCCTTTCTACTACGCCATCGTGACGTCGCTGAAGCCATCCAGCGCCTTGTTCGAGGTGAGCTACTGGATCGATAACCCCGACTTCTCCAATTACGCGGCGGTACTCCATCAAGCCTCATTCCTGCGGGCTATCGGTAATTCGCTGGTGGTTGCGCTGTGTGTGGTGACACTGGCGCTGTTCCTCAGCCTGACCGCCGCCTATGCCTTGGGCCGGGTGAAGTTCCGTGGGCGTGGCACGGTCTTGATGATGGTCCTTGGGGTGTCGATGTTTCCCCAGGTCGCGGTGCTGTCGGGGCTGTTCGAAGTGATCCGCGCCCTGGGTCTGTACAACACCTCCTGGGCGTTGATCCTCAGCTACACAATTTTTACCCTGCCCTTCACCGTCTGGGTGTTGACCACGTTCATGGGGCAACTGCCCCATGAACTGGAAGAAGCGGCAATCATGGATGGCGCTTCACCCTGGGTCACGCTGACCCGAGTGCTGTTGCCACTGCTCTGGCCCGCACTGGTCACCACTGGCTTATTGGCCTTCATCGCCGCGTGGAACGAGTTCCTATTTGCCCTGACCTTCACCCTCACCGACACGCAACGCACGGTGCCGGTCGCCATCGCCTTGATTTCCGGCGGCAGCCCCCATGAGTTGCCTTGGGGGTTGTTGATGGCTGCATCGGTGCTGGTCACCGTCCCACTGGTAATTCTGGTGCTGATCTTCCAGCGCCGAATAGTTTCCGGTCTCACTGCCGGCGCGTTAAAGGGTTGATGCCCAACAAAGACAAGGAACAGCATCGTGATCAAATTGAAACTGAACAACGTGAACAAACAATTGGGCGGCGCGCGGATTCTTCGCGACATCAGCCTGGAAATCGCGGCGGGTGAATTCGTGGTGTTCGTCGGCCCTTCGGGCTGCGGCAAGTCGACCCTGCTGCGCCTGATCGCCGGACTGGATTCGATCTGCGGCGGCGACCTGCTGATCGACGGGCGTCGGGTCAACGACCTGGAGCCGCGCGAGCGTGGCGTCGGCATGGTATTTCAATCCTATGCGCTGTACCCACACATGAGCGTCTACGACAACATCAGCTTTGGTCTCAAACTGGCCAAGACTGAAAAGAGCAGCCTGCGTGAGCGCGTGCTGAAAACAGCGCAAATCCTTCAATTGGACAAACTGCTGCAACGCAAGCCAAAAGAACTGTCTGGAGGGCAGCGCCAGCGTGTGGCAATGGGCAGAGCCATGGCGCGTGAGCCGGACATTTTGCTGTTCGATGAGCCGCTCTCCAATCTGGATGCATCCTTGAGGGTGCAGATGCGCAACGAAATCGCCCGGCTGCATGATCGACTGGGCTCGACCATGATCTACGTCACTCACGATCAAGTGGAAGCGATGACCCTGGCCGACAAAATTGTTGTGCTCAATGGCGGTCGCGTAGAGCAGGTCGGCTCACCGCGCGATCTCTATGAGCGCCCGGCGAGCCGCTTTGTAGCCGGTTTTCTCGGTTCGCCCAGAATGAACTTTCTGGCGGCACGCCTGCATGCCCCGGGTGAAACCAGCCTGGTCGATACTCCCGTCCTGGGTATGACCTCCCTGCCCTTCGACAGCTCGAATCTGGCGGCGGACGCCCCACTGATTCTGGGGATTCGCCCGGAACACGTGTCGCTCAAGGCGGCGCAAGGAACTACCGGCGTCGTCGTGACCGGGGTCGAATACCTGGGCAGTGAAACCTATGTGCACCTCGATACAGGTCAGGACGAGCCACTGATCTGTCGTTGTGAGGTCAACGCCGGGTGGCAGGTGGGCAATCAGGTCGAGCTGCAGCTGGAGTTCGGCAATCTGCACCTGTTCGACGCCGACGGCAATGCCTTGAGTCGCCACCCACAAGCCATTGTAACCCTGCCGGATGACGTTTCTCTAAGCTCAGTCCGAGCACGCGCCCTATGACCTTGTCTTTGAATACCCCGAGCGATCCAATGCCTTGCACCCTTGACCTTGCGCAGCGTGCGCTGAGTGACGGTCTGTCTCGCGTCATCCAGGATTATCGACCTGGTTATCATCTTGCCCCCCCAGTGGGCTGGATGAACGATCCTAACGGGGTCGTGTACTTTCGTGGCGAATATCACGTTTTCTATCAGCATTATCCCTTCGACGCGAAATGGGGCCCGATGTATTGGGGTCACGCCAAGAGTGCCGATCTTGTTCATTGGCAGCACCTGCCCATTGCGCTGGCACCCGGCGATGACTTCGACCGTGATGGATGTTTTTCCGGTAGCGCAGTGGTGTGTGGAGATACCTTGGCACTGATCTACACCGGACACACATGGCTAGGGGACGTGGGTGACGAACACTTGATCCGTCAAGTCCAGTGCCTGGCCACCAGCATCGACGGCATCCGGTTCGTCAAACATGGCGCCGTCATCGAGAACGCGCCGAAAGACACGATCATGCACTTTCGTGACCCCAAGGTATGGCAGGAGGATGACTATTGGTACCTGATTGCCGGCGCGCGCCTGGGTGATAAACCGCTACTGCCGCTATACCGTTCCACGGATCTGCACGCCTGGGAGTTCCTTGATTATGTGTCCAGCGGCAGCGAGAGCGATGGCTATATGTGGGAGTGCCCGGATCTGTTCCGACTGAACGGGCGCGATGTGCTGCTGTACTCCCCCCAGGGCATGCAATCCGAGGGTTACGAACGGCTCAACAAGTACCAGACCGGTTATCGAGTGGGCCGACTCGACAGCGAATGGCACTTCACCGGCGGGCCTTTTATCGAGTTGGATAACGGCCATGATTTCTACGCCGCACAAACGCTACTGGCCGCCGACGGTCGGCGCCTTGTGTGGGCGTGGCTCGACATGTGGGAAAGCCCGATGCCGAGCCAGGCCCATCATTGGTGCGGCATGCTCGGTTTGCCGCGCGAACTTGAACTGTGCGCAGATCGCCTTTGCGTGTATCCGGCACGTGAGCTCACCGCTCTGCGCAAAGCGCCATTGCCAGGCACGTCCTGGTGGGATGAATCAGGAACCCGGTGGGTGCCGGAAGTGAATGGCGATATGCTCGAAATCCACGTGCACCTGGATTTACTCGGCTGCACCGATGGCCACCTGGGAATCGCGTTGCGCTGCAGCGACGATGGCCATGAACAAACCCTGCTCTACTACGATGCGGCGTTGCGGCGTCTGGTGCTTGACCGCACCCACTCTGGTGCGCAAGTCACAGGCCAGCGCAGCGTGTCGATAGACCCGACACAAGAGCGACTGGAACTGCGTGTGTTCCTCGATCGCTCGTCCATCGAGGTGTTCGACGAAAACGCGCGCTTCAGCCTCAGCAGTCGCCTCTATCCGCGGCCCGACAGCCTGGGCGTGAAGCTTCTGTCAAGCGGGAGTGGCGGGCGTGTCTCGATTCCCAAGGCATGGCCTCTCGGCTCTGGATGGCTGTGAGCAACGTCATTCGAGTCGCGAGAAGCCCGGGCCCTGTGTCATGATTCTGCGTCAACCTTACCGGGCTCGCCTCGCATGACTTCAGTGAAAGACGTTGCACAGCTGGCCGGCGTGTCCCTGATGACGGTTTCTCGAGCGCTCAATAATCCGGAAAAACTGAGCCCTGAAACCCTTCTGCGGGTGCGTCGCGCCATTGATAAACTGCAATTCGTACCGAGCCTGTCGGCGCGCAAGATGCGCGGCGACAACCTCCAGTCGCGAACCATCGGTGTGTTCGCGCTGGACACCGCGACCACACCGTTCGCAGTCGAGTTGCTGCTGTCCATCGAACAGACTGCGCAGCAATCCGGCTGGAATGTGTTCATCCTTAACCTGTTGAGCAACCCTCCCACCGACCAGAACATCGACCTGATGTTGTCGCACCGCCCCGAGGGGTTGATCTTCAGCGCCATGGGGTTTCGCCAGGTATGCATTCCCGAACGATTGAAGAGCAAACCCCTGGTACTCGCCAATTGCCTGGCCGATGACAGTCGCCTGGTGAGTTATGTGCCAGACGACGAAGCGGGGCAGTATCGAGCCGTACATCACGCGTTGAGCCAGGGCTATCGGCGCCCTCTGTGTATCAATCTGCCAAAACAGAGTCTGGCCTGGAACCTGCGACAAAAAGGTCTGCAACGTGCCTGTCAGGCATTCGGGCTGTCGCCTGACGCACTCCTGCAATACGACCTTTCCGATCATGACGCCTATGGTGAAACCGCAGCCATCCTCGACCGGAACATCATTGAGGGTCGTCCCCAATTCGACATTCTGATCTGTGGCAACGACCGCATTGCCTTTTGTGCCTATCAACTATTGTTGGGCCGTGGCCTGAAAATTCCCGACGATGTCGCCGTGCTCGGCTACGACAACATGATCGGTATTGCTGAGCTGTTCATCCCGCCGCTGACCACGGTGCAACTGCCGTATTACGAGATCGGTCGCAAGGCTGCCCGGCACCTGATCGAGACCCTCAACGTATCGGGAGCCCAGCCAGTTGATTGTCCATTGGTGGTCAGGGCATCACTATAAGATTTAGTTAATTCGGTGATAGCGCGCCCGCTTGCTTTCGATTTGCCACTGGCCTGTCACCGACCGCTTAAGCCCAAAGGGTCAGTCACGACATGCACAAAACGGCCAGAAGTCGTCATTCTTCAAATCTCACCGCCCCTCAGATCGAAAAAGACGCTTTCTTGGCGATTATCAGCTCAGTGGAAATATTCAACTTCTCCTTTCTCCCCCCCTCAGCAAAACGCATTGGGCCGGAGACCAAACCGACCCAATACCATACGAGCTGATCCATTACCGCGAATCGACTAACCCAACGTGTTAAGGCACACCACCTTGGGTTGGGTCATTTCCTCGTAGGCAAAATGCACACCTTCCCGGCCCAGGCTACCGTACTTGGAACCGCCAAACGGCATCGCATCGAAGCGGTAGTCGGAAGAGTCGTTGATCATCACTCCCCCGGCTTCGATCCTCCGTGCGGCGCTCATGGCGGTTGCCAGATCATTGGTGAAGATCCCGGCATGCAGGCTGTATTCGGGCTCATTGATCAACGCGATGGCTTCATCGAAGGTTTCGAAAAGCTGCAATACCACCACCGGAGCAAAGACTTCATTGCGCCAGAGTCGACTGGCGTGATCGACATTTTCCAGCACGGTGGCGGCGTAGCACGATCTTGCACGCCGATGGCCGCATAGCAACGTGGCGCCTTCTTGCAAGGCCTCGTTGACCACTTGCTCGGCATTCTGCGCGGCTTGCGCAGTAATCATGGGGCCTATATCGGTATCGGCCAGCAATGGATCGCCGACCACAAGCGCACGCGCCTGGCTGACGAATTGCTCTCGGAACGCTTCATAAACAGACGCCTGAATCAGCAAGCGCTGAGTGCCTACGCAGTTCTGCCCCGCTGCCCAAAAGGCTCCGGACACGCAACTCTCGACAGCGGCCTTAAGGTCTCAGTCGCCCATGACGATTACCGGCGCACTGCCGCCCAGGCGCATGGCCAGTTTCTTCAACCCGGCCGTGCGGGCGATCTGTTCTGCGGTGACGAAACCGCCGGTGAAGGAAATCATCCGCACCTCACGGGCGGCGACCAACGCTTTGCCCAGTTCCGCGCCGCCGGGGGCGACTGTAACCACTGATTCAGGCAAGCCTGCCGCGACCAGATAGGAGACCAGTTTAGTGGCCGACAATGGCGCGAGCTCGGAAGGTTTGAGAATCACCGCGTTACCGCCCGCAATGGCCGGACTGAGTTTGTGTGCCACCATGTTCAACGGATCGTTGTACGGCGTGATCGCCACGATCATGCCCAAGGGCTCGCGAGAAAACCAGCCCTGACGCGATTCGGAGTCTTCATAAGCGTCAAACGGCACCAACTCCCCGGCATTGCGCCTGGCCTCCTCGGCCGACAGCTTGAGGGTGTTGACGCAACGCTTGACTTCCTTTTCCGCCTGTTTGAGGGTCTTCCCGGCCTCGTCGACGATCAGCCTGGCAAACACACGGGCATCATGTTCGATGTTGATTGCGGCTTGCTCAAGAATGCGAGCCCGACGATGACGCGCTAACGCGGCGCACGCTCGTGCACCACTGCGTCCTGTCTCCAACAACTGCGGAACTTGCGACGCACAGACATTCGTTACGCTACCTATGAGGTAACCGTCATAGGCGTTAAAGACCTCAATGGGCGGCTCCACGATATCCAGGACCTGCGCCGCCAACACTGGCCAGCGGATAGTCGTTGTTCAACAGCCGCGGTACGACACTGGCACTGATCGAGCCATCGGCATGACGCATCGCCGACCCGATCAGCTTCCAGCGAGCGCCGTCCTGCCGGTTTTTTTCGATGTCGCCAAGGCTGAGGGAGGAAATGCCACTGCACGTGACGTTGCTGACCGTCAGCTTCGCGTCCAGCAGTTCATTCGCCAGGATCACCACTTTGAGGCGTACGTCATGGCCCTCGACATCCGCCGTCGGGTCGGCTTCGGCGTAACCCAGCTCCTGAGCCTTGCTGACGGCCTCGGCAAAAAACCCGCGTGGTGGATGAAGAAGGCAAAGGCTGGGTTTTCGTCTCACCGGTCTATCGGGGACGCCCCATAAACCCGACCTCCATGCTCAAGCCCTTTCAGCGCATCTGGCCGGAGTACAACATCACCGCCCACGGCTGTCGCGCCACCTACCGGACCATTGCCCACGAGCACTTAGGTATCGATCCAATCGTGCTCGAACTGTCCTTATCCCACCGGATGCCAGGTGCGTTGGGGGCTGTGTATACCCGCGTGCAATTACTAGTGCAACGCCGGGAGGCGGCTCAACAATGGGCGAACTGCTTAGACCAGTTGCGGCAAAATGCTGCGCACGTGACCTCAGATTGAGGATACAGCGCGAGGAATTAGGAGATGGAATGGGAAACGAGGCATGCATCAATTCCTAACGTCTGACTAAGGAGTCTTCAATTTGCAGGAATCAAATGCTTTGCCGATTGTAATAGTGGATGTAGTGACCATGAAACCTTGGATAAAACACCCTAGTCACCACACACCGCGGCAACTTAACAAGAAGTACCGGGGGGCTATCCGCAGTTTAGAATGTAGCTTCGCATCGAAGCTATAGCGCAAGCGTGCTACAGCCAAATCGCCCCGTTCGGAGGTTTCAAGGATAGCGGTCATGATAAGGAAAATGGTCGTTACTCAATTCACGACATGACCGAGCTTAAGTGGGTGACTTTACAACTGGGTGAGCGTGCCCTCCCTATCTGATGAGCAATAATAATGGCCCCACACCTGCGGTGGTGGGCCATTGTATCAATCCGTACCATGACTGGAGGCGAATCCAACTGAAATTCAGAAGACGCAAACAGTGAGCATTAGGAAAAACTACGATTTCCGAAATACTTTACACTTAAAAACTCGTTTAACTGGAATGGAATGACCTCACCGAATCGGTCAGCCGAGGAAACAGCTAGCTTGAAGCAGCGTTAAGGTCATGGTCACACTGGCCTGCATTGAAAGATGTTTGTGGGCAGGCTCTTCAAACAAGCCCTAGACTTTTGCCTTGACGTATTGCTAAGGCTGTCCGGCCCCCACCTCCACAAGACAGATATAAGGATCTGCGGGAGAACGCCACCTGAGCTCGTCCAAAAAGGGATTCTGGGATGTAGATATTGACAAATGCCCTGTGCGCAAGGACCTAGCCATAGTGGCACTTACACCGCCTCATATTTTGAATAATGAGTGAATCCGGCCAACCGGATTATACATGAATAACGGTAGCGTTTGGGCCGAGCCCTGTTCGCGAACAGTTTAAGGGGCAGAGCAAACGCTGAGATCCAAAGAAGTCACGACGGCCACCATATTTGCTTATCACCTCTTCAGCGACCGCCTTGGTATCGCAGTCTCAGTATCAGCAGGCGCGTGCTCAGGATCATTTTCGAGAGAAACTTCATCCGGAACCAAGTCCCCCCACTTGCACATTGCCTCTAACACATCACGTAACTCTTGCCCCAGAGGAGTGAGCTCATACATGACCCGAGGAGGCGTTTCTGCGTATGCAGTACGTGTTACTAATTTGTGGCGTTCGAAGCCTTTTAAACGGTGCGTCAATGTATGAGCACTAATACCCGGCAAAGCTTTTTTTAGTTGGGTAAAACGCAATGGTCCGCCCAGTAACTCTCTCACGATCAAGGTGGCCCATGGCCCCTCAAGCAGGGCAAGAAAACGAGCGACACCACAGCAAGGACTATTTTTTTGCTTCATGCTAAAGAATCTTCCAATAGTGCATTTGACGTAACCAACCGTGGTAATAGACCTTGGTTTCTCGCTATCAAATCGCAACGAGGTAAGTAAAATGAGTCGCTATATTGTCCATGGCGCCAACGGAGCACAAGGTGCCCCGCTTCTAAAACGCCTGATTCATTCCGGCCATAATGCGATAGCTACTGCTCGCAACACGGGCTCTGTCAACGGTATGCCTAGCGTTAAGGTTGACAACGCATCAGTAGCCTCCCTGATTGCGGCTTACAAAGATGCCACGGGTGTTTTCATTCATCTGCCTGTAGCGGCCGAGGCAGAACGTCTCATTCATGCGCAAAACATTGTAGAAGCCATCAAACAAACTAAGCCTGGCAGAGTAGTCATCTCAACCAGTGGCTGGGTGGTGGATGATCCTGACTCTCCACTGCAAAACCCACCGGGCAGTGCTATCGCGGAACTGATTCGAGGTGTCCAAGAATCAGGTGTGTCATTTGCAGTGATTGCGCCACGTTTATTTCTTGAAAACCTACTCAACCCTCTCGTCTTGGGTGCTGTGAAATCAGAAGGTGTTCTTCGCTACCCCATCCGAGCGGAGTACCCGGTGTCCTGGTGTTCACACCTGGATGTTGCTGAGGTCGCGGAAAGGCTGTTCACGGACACAACGGTTACAGGCTTGGTCGGTGTAGGTCAGTCGCCAGCGATCACTGGAGAGCAACTGGCTCAAGGCTTCGAACGGTACCTGAAACGTACGGTAGCGTTCAGCAGCGTGACGCCGCAGGCCTTCGGCGAAATGATTGCGCCCCTGTTCGGAACAGACGCTGCGGCTGGAGTTGTTGCCGCCTATGAAGCTCAAGCAAATGCTGCCGCGAATGCGATCACAGCAGGCACCAGCGCTCAAGTCCAATTGGCCTTAACGCCTCGCACCGTGGATCAGTGGCTAGCCGAAATCTCTGCTTGACCGCCCACTCTTTTGAAGCGCTAGGGCGGTAATACGCCCTGGTTAAGCGATTGGCTAGTCCCGCAGTACTGCCTTGGTACCAAAATACTGAGCGGCGTTGGGGTTTTCTGTCTGCTGAGAAGCCTTAGCGCTTTCCGATCCGGCCCCCAATAATCATATCGCTTGCTACCGCCCCATTTAAATCTAAAGAATTTCTTTTCTTACCAAAGCAGGAAAAGGCTTAATTCTGGACTTGTCTTTGAAGGGCATCAAGGGCCAAGAGAATGATCCAACCTCATGAGCTCGGCCCATAGCCAATCGAACAACTACTCATTAGGTTAAAAGCAGCAGTGATTTTCCTCAGCATCGTCATCCGGTGACAACTAGCCGTGCTGTTTGCCGCTCAGCACCAACGCAATCCCCCCCAGCACAGCGACGGATGCCAACACCATCCTTACGCTTAGGCTTTCTCCCAGAAAAATGATACCAGCCAGCGAAGCCAGGATGGGCACGCTCAATTGCACCGTCGCGGCTTGAAACGCTGCAAGATTACGCACCGCGACATACCAGACCGCGTAGCCCACGCCCGACGCCAGCGCGCCGGAAAGAACCGCATAAAGTATCCCCAGTAGATCCCAACGCAGTTCTGAAAGAAACGGCAAACTTGCGATCAAAACCAGGGGAATCGAGCGCAGGAAATTGCCGGCTGTGGTTGCCAGCGGATCGGCGACAATTTTGCCAAGCATTGAATAGATCCCCCATGCCACCCCCGATAACAGCATCGTGAATGCGCTAACGGAGTCAGGGGCAGCCGCACCTGGAAGCAGAAGACTGACTAGGCCAACAATTGCCAACACAAAACCAACGATTGCCTGCCTGTGCATCCGCTCGCCTTTGAACATGCCGTACAGAACCATGCTCAGTTGAACCGCCCCAAACAGCAGCAACGCCCCCGTCCCGGTCTCCAAATGACGGTATGCGAAGGAAAAAGCGAAGACGTAAACGAACAAAACTGCGGCCCCCTTCCAACTTCCTTTGATCGTGGTTGAGGACCGTCTCAAGGCACACATGAGCCATAACACCACGGCTCCGCTGGCCAGTCGGACAATACTGAAACTCGCGGCGTCGACGTTGGTGTGTTTAAACGCCAGGCGGCACAGCAGCGAGTTCGCGGCAAAAGCGAACATGGCGAAACAGGTCATCGCTATCAATCTCGCCGATGCTGACGATTTGAACGTCCGAGTGAAGTGTTTGCTCATTGTCATGATCGATCCCAATGCCTGGGTAGACTCTCAGAACGCTCGACGCCATCGCGTCCTATGAAACACGTTCAACTACGGTGGGCTTATAAACGCCTCTGTACCGATCGGTCAATACAGTTATCTTCCTGCAACCAAGGGATGAGCTTCTCCCATCTGTATCATTCATCGCGCACGCATGGGTATGATTGGCGCTCAACCGGTTGGAATTGACTCATGGGAAGAAAGAACGCCGTCGTCGCTGCCGAACCTGCTGAAACCAGCACCAAGGAGCGAATCCTGAAAATTGCTGCGCAGTTGTTTTCGACGCGCGGTTTTCATGCGACCGGCATGGCTGAGTTGGAAAAAGCCACCGGCCTTGCTCGAGGTGCGCTGTATTACCACATCGGCAGCAAGGAAGAGTTACTGTTCGAAATCACCAGCCGATATTTACGGGTGCTCATCGCAGAAGGTACGCCCCTGTGCGAGAGCGATCTGCCTGCGGAAGATAAATTTCGCCAGTTCTCGGCCATCGTGATGCGCACGATTGTTACCCACCTGGCGGAAATGACGGTGTGTTTTCGAGAAGTGTATTCGGTCATTGGCGAGCGCCAGACCGAGTTGCTCGACCTGCACCGGCAGTATGAAAAGCTCTGGTCGCAAATCCTCAAGGCCGGCGTGAGCGAGAAAACCTTCCGTACGTCCGAATCGTTGGCCGTGAAGGCTATTCTTGGCATCCACCACTACAGCTATCTGTGGATCAAGCCCGGTGGCCCGCGCTCTCCGGAATCCATAGCTACGTTCTTTTGCGACACCCTCCTGCCCGGACTGAAGGTTGAGCCACACCTGGCTTAACTGTCATCAGCGGCGCTTCAAATGCGCCGCATCCTTCGACCTCCTCCTCATTCACGGCCAATCACCGATGGTTGTCCTTGTGACTGGACCACGCGCGTTTTTCGTTCTAGGCTAGCTACAGACCGACCGATCAATCTACTGACTTGCCGTTGGGTCCAGCCCGACAAAGAACCAGAGGGAACAACAATGACAAAAAAATCCATGGTCCCCACCAAGCAAGACGCGCCTCGGACATCTTTGGCTCGCAGGGATTTCCTGATAAAAAGCGGGGCCGTTATCGGCACTGCCGCCTTTGCTCTGGGTGATAGCGCCATCATCAACGCCGAGACGACCAATAACGTCCCTCTTGATTCGAACCTGCCCCTTAAAGTCCCGCAATGGACCCGCAGTCTTGGCGCTCCCACGGCGAGCCCTTACGGCAAACCTTCAACGTTCGAAACCAAAGCCGTCAGGAATCTATATCCCGGCCTGAAGGACACGATGTCCGCCTACAGCACCTCCCCACTTCAAGAACTGGACGGCATCATTACGCCGAACGGCCTGTTCTATGAGCGCCACCACGCGGGCGTCCCGCAAATCGATCCGGCGGAACACCGGTTGGTGATCCATGGCATCACCGAAACAGCCTTGATCTTTACCGTGGATGAGATACGCCAGTTCCCCGCCGTGTCACGGGTGCACTTCATGGAGTGTTCGGGAAATCCATCGTTTTTACCTCCCTGGGGTAAAACCGCAGCCGAAGTGAGCGGCCTGGTGAGTTGCGCTGAGTGGACGGGTGTTACTCTGAAAACTTTGCTGGATGAAGCCGGGCTGAAGCCCCAAGCCAAGTGGATCATCGCCGAAGGGGCGGACGGCGCGGCAATGACTCGCAGCATTCCCATCGAAAAATGCCTAGACGATGTGATGGTCGTCTACAGCCAGAACGGCGAGCGCCTAAGGCCGGAACAGGGCTACCCGCTGCGCCTGTTTGTACCCGGCTACGAGGGCAATACTCACATCAAATGGCTGCGCCGACTTCACGTCACCGACGCGCCCGCCTACAGCCGGGAAGAAACCGCCAAATACACCGACTTGATGGCCGATGGCAAAGCCCGGAAGTTTTCCTTTGTTATGGAATGCAAATCGCTGGTCACCTACCCCTCAGGCACCCAGAAACTGACGCGCAAGGGTCTGCATGAGATGCGTGGCATCGCCTGGAGCGGACACGGCAAAATTACCCGCGTTGACGTTTCCATCGATGGCGGCGACAACTGGACGCAAGCCAGGTTACAGGAGCCTATTCTGACCAAGGCACTGACCGCCTTCAGGGCCCCTTTCGAATGGAAAGGCCAAGAGTTGATGATCATGAGCCGCGCCATCGACGAGACCGGGTATGTGCAACCGATGCTGGAACAGTTGATCGATGAACGCGGCAAGGTCTCTTTCTATCACAACAACTCGGTGCAACCGTGGCGCGTGTCCAGCAGTGGGGAGGTGACCAATGGACGGGCTTAAAAAGGGTTCGTTCCTGCTGGGATTGTTTTGCGCCTGCACATTAACCTGTGTCGCCGCCCAACCCAAGTACGGGTTAGGCACAAGCGCTACGGACGCACAGATCGCCAGTTGGAACATCGACGTGGCACCCGACGGGAAAGCGTTGCCCCCGGGAAGCGCCACGGTAGCGGACGGTGAAAAGGTTTATATGAATAACTGCCTCGCCTGTCATGGTCTAAAACTCGAAGGCGGCATTGGCCCGGCATTGGCAGGAGGTAATGGGTCCCTCACCACTGACAAACCACTTAAGACGGTAGGCAGTTATTGGCCTTATGCGACGACCCTCTTTGACTACATCCGTAGGGCAATGCCTTTCCAGTCTCCCCAGTCGCTAACCAATGACCAAGTGTACGCGGTAACCGGTTACGTCTTGCACGTCAACAAGCTGCTTGACGCTAATGCGACTGTCGATGCAGCAACCTTGGCCGCCATAAAAATGCCAAATCGAGATGGCTTTTTCATCGATGACAGGCCTGACAGCAAAGCGATCGACTGTATGTCCAACTGTTTGAAAGTCCATTAGCAGGTGTGCCGGCCTCACACGCAATCGATGACCTCAACGTGATCTATCGCCAGCGCCTGGACACTATCGTTCAGGCGCATTAAGCAAGCGATAGGTTTGAGGTAACGTGTCAACTGGCGGCAATGTGCGACAAGCGCGGCACAGGACCGACTGCAATGTAGGCATTGCCCCCAATCCGCAGCCAGACCGTTCACCAATGAAGATGGTTTCAAAGCCTCATGCTGAAAAGAACGGCGTCACTGATGTCGCATGGCGAGTGAACGGAACTCAGTAGCTTCAGGCTTAAATCCTGAATTCTATCTGAAATATCAGTCTTTTTGCCGAGCAGTGAAGTCTCCTTGACAGGCGTGGGTCCGGGGTCACGGCGTAGCGACTGGGAATATTGAATTTCGGCCCAAGCACCATCCAGTGCCGAGATAGACTCGTCAAGCAGCAACAACGCGGGAACGGAGTTCCAGTTCGCGAATACTGGCGAAGCGTGGGCGCTTCCCTCCAGAAAACGAGTAGTTGGAAGCTCTCCAGCAAACAGCAAACGGCACCTTGTCATTCAAGACATAAACGACTTTTAAGCCTCCGTAACCCAAACCCGTCTTTATGAGCAGGCTTAGTCACTCATCTCTCCATCCGCTAACCGTCGAATCCCAAGCGGATTAGTGTTCTGCAATGCCTGAGGCAACAACGCATCCGGAATAATTCTGAAAACACACCGACGCCAGAAAGCGATCAACGGCCAGCGAACCCACCGACGTCCCCCGCGAATCGGACGTCGCTGGATACGGTCCGCCGTGTGCCATCGCCTCGCACACCTCCACCCGGTTCGGAGAAACCGTCATTTACTCCGCGTGCGTGGTCTTCACTGAACTCAGCGGTATGCGCGAAGAACTGGTGGCGCTCGAATCCGGCAACATCGGCCGGGTGGCAGTCGGCACTATCCCGGCGCTGGCTTCGGGCCTGCTGACCCGCACCATCGCTACGTTGAAACAAAGCCACCCACGGTTGTCCATGAGCATTCAGGTCGACACCAGCGACGTGCTCGTGCAGGCGCTGTTGCAGGATCAGTTGGACATCGTGCTGGGACAATTCCAGCCGGTGCCCGCGCCGAAGAATTGCTCTTCGACAACCTCGGCGAAGAGGCTTTGTGCGTGATTTCGGGGGCACAGCATCCTTTGGCGAAAGCGACGCACCTGAGTTGGGCCGAATTGCAGAGCATTTCCTGGGTGTTGCAACAACATCCGAGCCCGATGCACGCAATCACAATCAGGTGTTCCACTACGCCCGGGTCGACATCCCCAGCAGCATCGTCGAAACCACATCAATCATGACCTTGCTTTCATTGATCCAAAAAACCGACATGCTCGGTGTGACGCCGGTTTCGGTGGTTGAGGATTATCCCGGTCGGGACTTGTTAGCTGTTTTGCCGATCAAGTTCGAAGCTCGCTTGCCACCGTACGGTTTGATCACTCGTCGGCATCGAATCCAGTCGTCGGCCACGCAGGCGTTCATGAGCTCGGTACGGGCAGACCACGCACGTTGAACTAGAACCAAAGCCGTTCGCTGTTCTGCTAGACGTGATCTACCAACAGAACGTGTTTGCCCCGGCCGTCAAACCGCGCGACGGTGTTGTCGAAAATGCCGAACTCCATACCCTATTCTTCGGCGCAATAGCGTTGCGCATTGCGGTCGCGGCGGAACGGTTGCCGCAAGTGTTCGAACTCTTGTGAATCAATGTCCACCCCCGCGAGGGTAGTGGACACTTTTATAAAGCTTTAATGCTTGGCGTGTTTCACCCGTACTTCCGGCATGGCCGAAGAGTGATGGTTGAGAATCTTCCACTGCCCCCCGACCTGCTCGTAGACGAAAGTGTAGCGTGCCTGCACGTGACGGATCTTACCGTCCGCCTCGGTCAGGGTGAACGTGTACACACCACTGTCCATGGCCACGTTGCTGCCCAACTGGCGGATCTCGCGGTAGTTGATCTGCCCAACAGGCTTGAGCGCCATGAAATGTTCAAAGTAGTCTTTGATCTGCGCTGGCGTAGTGCGTACCTGGTTGGACACGGTTGGCTGCAACACGGCGCCCGGCGCATACAAGTCGACCACTTTTTGTACGTTACCGGTCTGCAATGTGCTGTTCCAACGGTCAAACAAACCGGCAATCTCTCGGTCTTTCACATTCGCAGGCGCTTGCGCAGTATCACGGTAGACATAGGGTGCCGTCTCGGCAGCCTGAACAAACGGTCCGCTCAAGGCGAAAATCAGGGCGATCGATGCGGTTTTAAATTTCATTGCGATACTCCAGTGGTGTTCGTTGAGCCCACTTTGCCAACTTGCCTGCCACCCGACATCGGCCAACCGGCGTTATTTGCCTATGCCATTTGACAGATGGCGCTCGACATGCCCGGCAAGGTTTAATAAGCCCCCTACGCCCGCGGGCCTGTAACACCGGAGCTGAAGCATGCAAAACCCACCCCACGATCCCGGTAGTGCCTTGGCCATCCGCGCTCACTATCGCCAATCGGAGAGCCGTTCAGCGCGTCTGCGGCTTTTGGTTGATACCGGCCAAGAGTTAACCCAACTAACCCCGGATGCGATGCGCGAACGCGTGCTGGTGCGGGCATGCGCCTTCCTTGCGATGGACAATGGGGTGCTGCTGGAATGGGACAACGAGGGAGGCATCAGTACCACCGCCCGGCATGGCCATCCTGCCCGGCTGCTCAACCTGGCCGCTGTCGTCAACCGCAGCTTGAAAGCGCCGTGCTGGCAAGAGCTTGCAGCGGATGGCCTGCCCAGTATGTTGCAGGTACCGTTGCGCGGCAGCGACGGCGCTGCCTTTGGCGCTCTGCTCCTGGCCAACAGCGTGTCCCTGCGCGCGCCGGCTGATGATGACAGCGAATCACTGCAGTTGCTCGCCACGCTGCTGGCCGCGCACCTTGAGAATGATCGGCTATTGAAGACGCTCATGGCGAGAGATCGCACGCTGTCGGACTTGGTCAATCGGTTGTTTCGCGCACAGGAAGACGAACGCAAACGCGTAGCCTACGACCTTCATGATGGCCTGGCTCAAAACCTGGCCGGATTGCATCAGCGCCTGCAGGGTTTTGCCGGACGCTGCCCGACGCTGTCTGACACACTGGCAACGGACTTGCAGGCGATTCTGACCTTGGCCCAGCACTCTGTGCGTGAAGGTCGACAGCTGATCGCAGGCCTACGCCCAACGGTGCTGGATGATTTCGGTTTATCCAAGGCGCTCGACAAAGAAGCCGATCGCCTGCGCGAAGCTGGAGTCAGCGTACAGTGGAGCAGGCGCAGCGAAGCGCGGATGCCCAGCCAGGTAGAAATCGCCTTGTTCAGGATTGGCCAGGAGGCGATCAACAACATTCTCAAGCATGCACAGGCCAGCCACGTCGGACTGACGCTGGAACTGCACAACGGCTTGGCCTCACTGCAAGTAGAGGACAATGGTAAAGGCTTCTGTGCAGGCCAAATGCGCGATGGCCATGATGCTCAGCATTTGGGCCTTGCCACCATGCACGAACGCGCCAGCCTGCTCGGCGGCCGCCTCACCTGCGTCAGCGCGATCGACGGCGGTACACAACTGCACGCCCGCGTGCCTGCGGACCTTGATGGAGCCTCTCAATGAGCCATATCTTGCGTCTGGTGCTGGCGGACGATCATGAAGTCACGCGCACCGGTTTCGTCGCCTTGCTGGCCGGCCAACCGCAATTCGACGTGGTCGGCCAGGCCCGCGATGGCCAGCAAGCGGTTGAATTGTGCGAGCAGTTACTGCCGGATATCGTCATTCTCGATATTCGAATGCCGATTCTCAATGGCCTGGAAGCGGCACGCCTGCTGCAACAGCGTCTGCCAGCACTCAAAGTAGTGGTTTTCACCATGGACGACAGCCCCGATCATCTGGAAGCGGCCATGAATGCCGGCGCGGTGGGTTACCTGCTCAAAGATGCCAGCCGTGACGAGGTGATCGACGCGTTGCAACGGATAGCTGCCGGTGAAGAGGTCCTCAATAGTGCAGTCAGCGCCCGACTGTTACGACGCATGACCGAGCGCAACGCCAGCGGCGCTGTTCCAACTGAAAACCTCACCCCACGGGAGCGCCAAGTGCTCACACTGGTGGCGAACGGCATGAGCAACCGCAAAATCGGAGAAAACCTGGGGATCACCACCGGTACGGCCAAGGCCCACGTTGAACGGGTCATCGGCAAGCTCGGTGCGGCCGATCGAACCCAAGCCGCCGTCCGTGGCATCGCATTAGGCCTGGTGACACAATCGTGAACGTGTTCTACGCCAGGCGTTGGACTGACCTACCCTTGCGCGGCAAGGCGCTGGTGGTGATTTCCCTACCCCTGGTGGTGCTGCTTTTGTCCCTGGTGCTCATCTACAACACCGAACGACAGACCGCTCGCGCGGAAGAAGACGTACGCAGGGTACTGCGGGTACAAGGTGACATACAGGCCGTGCACACCCTGCTCGCCGAAGCCGCCGCCAGTGTGCGCGGTTACCTGTTGACACGCAGTGAGGATTTCCTACCTGGATACTTGAACGCCAAGCCCCAGATTGAATCAGCCCTGCGCCGGCTCGACCGCAACGTGCGCGATCAGCGAGTGCGTGAGCAACTGACGGCAATCAGGCCGCTGATCACCAACAAAATCGATGGGCTGGAGGACATGCTTGGCGACCCGGCGACGAGCCCTGAGTCGATTACCAACATCTTGGTCAGCAACAAACACATCCTTGATGAGTTGCGTCGACACATCAGCGCCATGCTCACGCTCGAGGACTCGTTGCTGGCCGAGCGTACGGCCGCGGCATCAGAGACTCGCCAACGGTTGTTACTGTCCACCTGGTTGGCCGCCATCTGCGGACTATTTGGTGCAATCGTCGCGGTGCTGTTTCTGTCCAAGGGCATTGTTGCGCGGGTGCAGAACGTCCAAGGCAATGCGCAGCGTCTGGCCCTCGGCCAACCCCTGCGGCGGCAGCCGCCGGAAAAAGACGAGATTGGTCAACTGGGCACGCGCCTGGTAGAAGCCGGGGCCCTGCTGGCCGAGCGCGAACGCGCGTTGCGCGAAAACGAGGAGCGACTGAGGCTGATTATCGATGGGGTGAAGGACTACGGGATTTTCGCCCTAGATACAGCGGGTCACGTCACCAGTTGGAACGCCGGTGCCGAACGGATCAAGGGCTACACCGAACAGGAAATCATCGGCCAGCACTTCTCGGTGTTCTACCTGCCGCATGAGTGCCCACAACACCCTGATATGGCACTGAGCGAGGCCACCCGCAATGGCCATTATATGGAGGAAGGCTGGCGCTGCCGCCAGGACGGCACGCGCTTCTGGGCCAGTGTTGTGATTACCGCGCAGTACGATGGCGCCGGCGCCTTGCGAGGCTTTTCGAAAATCACACGCGACATTACCGACCGCCGTGCGGCCGAAATTGCCTTGAGCACAGCCCGCGAGGAAGCCGAACGCGCCAGCCGTGCCAAAAGCGAGTTCCTGTCGCGCATGAGCCACGAACTGCGTACCCCACTCAATTCTATTCTGGGCTTTGCACAACTGCTGGACATGGACTTGCCTGCTGGGCAAACGGCGCAGGTCGGGCACATCCTACGCGCAGGCCAACACCTGCTGACGCTGATCAACGAGGTTCTGGACATTGCCAAGATCGAAGCGGGACGATTGCCGTTGAATATCGAGCCAATCGCATTGGCCATCGCACTGCAAGAAGCACTGTCGCTGGTGTCCCCCATGGCCACCGATGCCGGCATCCAATTGACGCCGCTGCCAACGCTGGCCGCCGACATCGGGATCGTCGCTGATCGACAGCGCCTGACCCAAGTGCTGCTGAACCTGCTGTCAAATGCCATAAAGTACAACCGCCCTCAAGGACACGTGAGTATTGAGATCAACGTGACGCAGCAGCGAATCACTGTGGCAGTCTGCGATACCGGCAACGGCATTGCGGCGGATCACTTGGGTCAACTGTTCAAGCCATTTGAGCGACTGAACGCCGATCCGAGCGTGGAAGGTAGTGGGCTTGGCCTGGCGCTAAGTAAAAGCCTGCTGGAAATGATGAAGGGCAGTTTGACGGCGCAGAGCCAATACGGCTCAGGCTCCCGATTCACGATAGAGCTGCCATTCGTGCGCTTGCTGGAACCTCCCAGCGCCGCCGCAGCAGTCGCCCACACCCTATCGCTAGCTCCTGACATCGTCGCCCCCGACATTCAGGGCAACGTGTTGTGCATTGAAGACAATCTATCCAGCCTGGCGCTGATCGAGACGTTGCTGCAGCGCAGGCCGGGGATAAAATTGCTTTCGAGCATGCAAGGCCAATTGGGGCTGGACCTGGCCGCACAGCATGCACCACAGCTGATTCTGCTGGATGTTTCACTGCCGGACCTCGACGGGCTGAAGGTGCTGCAGCGCCTGCGCCGGTCTGCGATCACTCAAAATACACCGGTATTGATGATTACCGCCGACGCCAGCGACCTCACCCGTCAGACCTTGCAAGAAGCCGGAGCGACGGCCGTATTGACCAAACCAATCAACGTACCCGTGTTTCTCGCCCACCTCAACAAATGCTTTCCGGAGCCCATGTGAACATTGATCTGCGCATTTTGATCATCGACGATCAACGTCCGAATCTGGACCTGGTGGAGCAGTTGCTTGCGCGCGAAGGCTTGACGAACGTCTTGAGCAGTACACAGCCCTTGCGCACTCTGGATCTATTCAACAGCTTCGAGCCTGATCTGGTCATTCTCGATTTGCACATGCCGGAGTTCGACGGGTTTGCAGTATTGGAGCAACTCAACCGGCGCATCCCCAGCGGTGAATACCTGCCGATCCTCGTGCTCACCGCCGACGCCACGCGCGACACGCGCTTGCGCGCCCTGGCGCTGGGAGCCAAGGATTTCATCAGCAAACCTCTGGATGCACTGGAAACCATGTTGCGAGTGTGGAACCTGCTGGAAACACGAGCGCTTTACAATACCTTACGTACGCTAGTATCTGCAGATCAGATCGATCTTCTGCGAAGGCAGCATGGTGGATAACCTTGCTAATCAGATCTCAGCACAACTGCCTTTCCTCCTAATGTGAAAAGCGCTCTTGATTTTAGAGGCCAGCGACCCACGTTTTGCTCTGCCCAAAAAGCAGCTGCTCCCACTGCCGCGGCTGGAGCTGACGCACCCGCAAATCAGCTATCGAGGCTGATGTCAAAGCTGCGGCGTGAGAGTGCCTCCTGCAGATGCGTCAATCACGCACATACTGGCTGCCGACGCCCTCGTCGCACCGCAACTAATGCATGGCGTCGCTGAAGCTATCAGCGCCGATGGCGATGACATAATCCACGACAATCTGATGGGTGGATTCAATCGGGACAGACCTCGGCATTGAGTGGGTCGCCGCCAAAGGTCCGGCTGAAGCTTGAGATCGTGCCCGCGGCTATATGGTGCAGGATGCCAAGGTCGTTGGCTCGGCTGGGCAGACCAGCCCTGCCCGACGTGGACGTCCTCCGCGAGGCGAAAACCGGCATGCGGCGCATCAACGAATTGACTGGCGAGATTGTGCATTTGGGCATTCTCGACGAAGGCCGCATCGTCTATTTTCACAAGATCGACTCCCAATACAACCTGCGCATGTACCCGCGCATCGACCGACGTCCGCCGCTGTAATGCATCGGTATCGGTATCGGCAAGGTCTTG
This sequence comes from Pseudomonas arvensis, assembly GCF_056688935.1. NCBI lineage: Bacteria > Pseudomonadati > Pseudomonadota > Gammaproteobacteria > Pseudomonadales > Pseudomonadaceae > Pseudomonas > Pseudomonas arvensis. Next base: position 3,933,740 of record NZ_CP162038.1, read on the forward strand.
CGTTACTCCGAAGACAACGAAAACTCGGGGTCGAATTGGCTCAATCATCAAGCGAGTTGAACAATCTCATATGCCTGTGCCGAATCGGCAATGCTAAATTGAGATAGAACATTTTGAGTGATTATGATGAGCTCTAAAAAAATCCTTCAAGAACCCGCCGCCCGTTATTTTCTAGAAGTCGTCAGATCCGGTTCCATCAGCGAAGCGGCCTCACGGCTAAATGTAGCGTCGTCAGCCATTAGTCGGCAGATCGCAAAACTGGAAGCCAGCCTGGACACTCTGCTGTTTGAGCGTACGGCGCGCGGCATGCAGCCTAGCGCTGCAGGAGAGTTACTTGCCGCTTATGCCCTTAGGGTGCAGATGGATAGCGATCGCCTATTTCGCTGAAATTTTCCGCGGTGGTTTCAGCGCGGTTCCCAAAGGTCAGATCGAGGCCGCCCACAGCCTGGCTATGACGTCATTCGCAATTTTACGTCGGGTAACCCTACCCGGCGCCCTCAACGCAGCTTCGCCTGCCTTGATAAACATGATCATTAATGTTTGCAAGAAAACCGCGCTGTTGTCGATCATCACTGTGGCCGACCTGACATTCGAGGTCCAGAAAATGGCGATAGAGACTTTTGCCTCGTTCGAGTCGATCCTGACCCTGGCGCTAGGGTACTGGGTACTGATCGAAATTTTTTCCCGCTTGGGTCAACGTGCAAACGCCATATCAATCAGCACCTGAATATGAAGAGAAGCGCATGAGTGAGTTTTTGGTAAGCATCGTCAATGTTCACAAAAGCTACGGTGATTTTGAAGTGCTGAAGAACGTCAACTTGGACGTCCAGCGCTCCGAGTTCATTTGCCTGATCGGCCCGAGTGGTTCGGGAAACAGCACGCTCTTGCGCTGTATCAATGTTCTTGAAACTTATGACAAAGGCTCCATCACGATTGTCGGAAAACTGATCGGCTATCAAGAGGCTGGCGGTAAACGCAAACTCATGGCTGCCCGCGAACTGAGGGAAATGCGCCGCAGCATTGGCATGGTGTTCCAGCAGTTCCAACCTCTGGCCGTACATGACTGCGTTGGAAAATGTCGCAGAACCGTTGCTGCGCGTTCAGAAAATGAATGCAACCGACGCGAAGGCCAAGGCACTGCGAATGCTTGAGAGAGTAGGCTTGGCACAAAAAGCCGAGAACTATCCAACGGCTTTGTCTGGCGGTCAGCAACAGCGTGTCGCCATCGCGCGAGCGTTGTCCATGGATCCGAACCTGATGCTATTTGACGAACCTACCTCGGCACTCGATCCGGAGCTGGTGGGTGAAGTATTCCAAGTGATGCGCGACCTCGCCAGCGAAGGCATGACTATGGTGGTGGTTACACACGAGATGGGCTTCGCCGCCAAAGCCGCCGACAAAGTCGCGTTCTTGGACGGAGGGTGCATCGTTCAGTTCGGTACGCCGCAGCAGGTACTCAAGGAAAGCGAAGAGCCGCGTTTGCAGCAATTTCTGCGGAGTTACCACGCTCGCAACGATTTTTGAAGAGTCCCCCTGTGTCAGCCATTTTGGCGGAGCGAGTCATGATCAGTTTCAGAATTAAAGCAAGCGGCGAAAAAGTCGCGCCACAATGGGTGGAGGCGTTCCGCAACCTGCCCGTCCCAAACATCAGCGATTGCATGGCGCGCATGACTGCAGGTGGCGCCAACCTACGGGCATTTTATAAAGGGCCACGCATGGTCGGCTCGGCTCTAACCGTCAAGACACGGCCGGGGGACAATCTGGTGGTAAACAAGGCACTGGACATCGCGGATCCAGGCGACATCTTGATAGTGGACGCCGGTGGAGACCTGACCAACGCTTTGGTCGGTGAGTTGATGATCGCCCATGCAAGACACCGCAAACTCGGTGGGCTTGTCATATCAGGTGCTATTCGTGACAGCGAAGAAAAATTGCTGGCTGGTAGTTTTCCAGTCTTCGCCTTGGGCGTGACCCATAGAGGGCCGTTCGGGGATGGGCCTGGAGAAGTCAATGTACCCATCGCCCAACACGGAATGGTTATTCTCCCTGGTGATTTGGTTTGTGGTGATGCCGACGGTGTGGTCAGCGTGGCGCGTCACGAGGTCGAGGAAGTCCATGCGCTGGCGCTGAAAAAACACAATGATGAAGTGAAGTTGATGGCGCAGATCAAAGCCGGCACGTCAGACTGGACGTGGGTAGACGAATTACTGACTCGCAACGGTTGTTCGATTTAGTAGCTAACTCGTTTACATTCAGGGGTGCTTAGATCGAGGTTTAGATTGAGTCGCACCGGATTTCTATACACCCTAAATCTTCGTTGCGAAGCGCTGTTCGAACTCTAACCATTCCAAGCCCTGACCAATCATGCAGCGGAAAATCGTCGCCTGAGTATTTCCGCTTGCATTGCTTATCGTGGTTGCGTCATAAATCAACACGAGCTAGAACTTGAAACGCCCCACCAGCCCTTTCAGTTGAACAGAAATGTCCGTCAGGCGAACTGATCCGGTGTACGCCGAGTGCGCAACACTCTCCACCACCTGGGCATCGGCGTGGATTTGTGCGATGTGTTGGTTAATATCTTCAGCCACCTGATGCTGTTCCTCTGCAGCCGTGGAGATTTGAGCATTCTGGTCGCGAATCGAATCCACTGAATCGCGGATCTTGTCGAAACTGTCGCTCGCCTGCTGGATACATTCAACGCTGGTTTGCGACGCCTCCAAGCTGCGTTGCATCTGCTGGGTGACCTCCTTGGTTCGCCGCCTGAAGTTGCCGAGCAGGCTGTCGATCTCGCCAGTTGAATCGGCAGTACGTCGCGCCAAGGCGCGAACTTCGTCGGCCACGACCGCGAATCCACGCCCCTGGTCGCCGGCGCGCGCCGCTTCGATGGCGGCATTGAGTGCCAACAGATTGGTCTGCTCAGCGATCGAACGAATAGTATCGAGGATCGTGTTGATGTTCTTACTGTCCTGCTCGAGCATCTGCATGGTACATGCCGACTGCTGCAGGTCTTCACTCAATTTAAGAACGCTGCCCGTGGCCTCACCAATGTGCCGTTGCCCGTCGTGCACCTCTCGATAACCAACGTCCGCGCTGGAAGCCGCGCGACTACATGAGCGAGCCACTTCGTTAGAGGTAGCGACCATCTCGTTGAAAGCCGTGCTTACTAATTCAACTGCTTCGCGCTGCCGCACTGCGGCGTTGTTCATGTTGCTGGCCACTTGACTTGTATCCGCAGCGACCTCTTGCAAATCGGAGGAAGCGCTGCGGATGCGCCTCATCAGTTGCGCGATCATCCCAAGGAACTGGTTGAACCAACCAGCCAAAGTGGCGGTTTCGTCCTTGCCCCGCACTTCGAGTTCGCGTGTCAGGTCACCTTCCCCTTCGGCAATTTCCTGCAAGCCATTGGCAACGCTGCGAATTGGTCTAACGATTACGCCGGCGAAGCTCGCGCCTACGATGGCGAATACAATCGCCAACACGGCGGCAATCATCGCAATAAGCCATGTGAGACTGGTGGCCTGAGCCATGACTTCGTCACGCTTAATTAGACCGATGAAGCGCCAGCCTAGGCTTTCGGAACTCACCACATTGACCATATAGGGCACGCCATCGATTTCGATCCTGGTGACGCCATCGCCAGTCTTTGCCAGATCGGAGTAGCCAGGGCCCAAATCGGCCAAGGGTTTGAAGCTGTTTTGGGGATTGGCGGGATCGACTAAAACGTTGCCGTTGGCTTCGACCATCATCAGGTATCCGCTGTCGCCCAGCTTGATGGTTTTAACCAGTTCCGTTAGTTGCTTTAGCGAGACGTCTACACCGACGACGCCTACCGGGTTGCCGCTTGCGTCGGCGAAAGCGCGAACCGTGCTGACCAGCACCATGTCATCCGGCGCCCAGTAGTAGGCGCCCGTGCGCACGGTTAAGCCTGATGCGGCGGCCATGGCGGTTTTGTACCAGGGACGCACCCGGGGGTCGTAGCTGGCCATTTTGGGATCGTCGGGCCAGCCGGCAAATCCGCCGTCGTTGAGCCCCAGTGAAATGGACGCGGTGGTCGGGTGGGTCTCGGCAAATCGATCGAAAATAATCTGGAGCCGCTGATCGGCTTCGCTGACAGGCGTTTGCTCAGCATTGGCAGCGGTATAGTTTTTCAATCCCTTGACGCTGGCGATCCGAGGATCCTTGGCAAGGTATTCGACGTTTTGGCGGATGCTTTCAAAGAACTGCTTCATGCCGTTATCAATCTGGCGAATTTCACGACCGCTGCTATCCAGGAAATTGGCTTGCGCCGCGCTCCGCAAGTTCAATACGACGAGCACCGCGACCATAACCACTGGAAGACAGGCGATGGCAGCAAATACCCATGTCAGCTTCTGTTTGATATTCATGACCTCTCCAACGGGTACTTATAATTATTTAGGGCGGGCCGATGGAACGGATACACCCATTGGAATCAAAACAGCGCCCACGACGACTGACGCGAAATCTGCAGGGACAGCGTCCGTAGATAAATATCAGTGTTAATTTTCCTGACAGGCCAGGTTCTCGCCCGCTACTCCAACGGAGACGGGCGGAAGGTTCATGTACTGCAGCTCAGCTCAGCTCAAAAACGGCCTGGAGCAAAGGGTGCTGGATCGACTATAGGCGTCTCGCCCATCATCAATTCTGCGAGCAGTCGACCGCTGACCGGGCCCAGCGTAAACCCCTGATGGGCATGGCCGAAGTTGAACCAGAGCCCTTTATGCAAGGGCGCTGCGCCGATTACCGGTTTCATGTCTACCGTACAGGGTCGGGCGCCCTTCCATGGCATGCGCTCAACTTGGGGGCCTAACGCCAATAGTTGCCGTGCAGCACTCTCGGCCTTGCCTAACTGCACCGGTGTCGGAGGTGCACTTAGACTGGCGAACTCTGCCCCTGTCGATAGGCGGATACCGCGTTTCATCGGCGCCAGCATGTAGCCTTGTTCGGTATCCAGCACCGGGCGGGTCAACATTGCTCCATCGGCAAAGTGAGCGTGGTAACCCCGTTTGACGAACAACGGTATGCGGTAGCCCAACTCAAACAGCAGCTCATGAGCCCAAGGCCCCAGCGCCACTACCACCTCGGATGCGCCGACCGATCCGGAATCGGTATCGACGCTCCAGCCGGCTCCCAACTGACGCAACGATCGCGCATCGCCGCGCAAAATTTGCCCACCTTCACTCACGAACAGATCGGCATAACGCTGCACTAGCTCTCCAGGCTCAATACAAGTCCAGGGTTGCAGCCAATGAATGCCCCCCACCAATGCCTCGCTCAGGGCGGGTTCCGCCAGTCTTAGCGCGACACCGTCCAAATGCTCGGACAATACGCCGTGTGCACTCACGCGTACCGCACGCTCCACCGCCTCATCGAATTGCTGTGGGCTACGGAACGCCTGAATCCAGCCTTTGCGCACGATAAGGTTCTGCGAACCGCTTTGCTCAATCAGCTCCGAGTGCTCACTAATCGAATGCTCAATCAACGTGCGAAAGGCATCCGCAATGGCCTGGTAATGCTTCGGCGCGGAGTTGGCCCAATACCTGACCAAGGCAGGCACGTATTCAGGCATCGCGCGTATATGGTAATTAACGCCGATGTCACGCTTGGTTGCCACGTTTATCAAACTGGCAAGATCCCTTGGAAACGCGTAAGGCTCAATGGCCTCGCGCTGAATAATACCTGCGTTACCGAACGATGTTTCGCGCCCTGGCAACCCTTTGTCTACCAGCGTCACTGCGCAGCCACGGCGCTGCAAATGCAACGCCGTGCAGACGCCGACAATACCGGCTCCCAATACCACCACTTGTTTTTCGCTCACGCCGCCTCCGAATCAAGCACGCTGTTGCGCGATGACACTGATCTCTATCAATGCATCGACCACAAGGCCGGCGCAGACGGTCGCGCGCACTGGCAGGTTGGTCGTGAAGAATGATGCATAAGCGCGATTGAATTCGGCGAAATCACTCCGGTCGGTCAGGTATACGGTGACGCTGACAACATCGTCCAGCGACAGCGATTCGGCTTCCAGCGTCTGGGCAATACGCGTCAGGGTCAAACGCGTTTGCGCTTCGATACCTTCAGGAAAGCTGCCGTCCTCACTAAACGGCAATTCGCCAGACAAAAAAACCAGGCCTTGGCTGTGGCGGACTTTGGAAAAGGGCAGATTTTTTACGGTCATGGCAGTTCTCTCTTGGGTATTCAAAGATTCGCTCATCAGCGAGCACCGATTGTGAATCATCGCTTGCAGTCCATCTGTGCTCACGGCTAGGCAACAAGTCGTAAATGCGCTTGAGCATCTGCCCCCTTACGGGCGCTGGCCATGCTTACAGAGCGAACAGCATTCCGAAATCATGTTGACTCACTGGTCAGTCGTGACAGCAAGGGCTGAACTAGGTTTTAGCTTAAAAAGCTCGGCGTGTATATACAGGTTCAAGCATTTTCAATGCCGCTCGCAAAAAAACACGCCAGATGCCTAAGGAAAAGCCAGTAGCTGTCCATTTATGGTTAGCTCATTAAATGCGTACGGCAATCAATGTTTCGTTTAAACACGCCACGGAGTGAAAGTCCCACCCCACCGCGGAACCTTGGCTTACAGACTGAAAATCCTGCATGAGCGAGCATCTGATCCACTTTTCTGAAAACAGGCCAAAACCGCGGCTCTATTACCGAACAAAGGTTTTGGCTTGCACTCCTACCTTGTGGTATATACAGGATCATACAGATCATTCGCCACGTTACGCTGTTCGCTAAGGACGTCACATCATGAATCCAATGGCACCGCTCAGATCCATCCAGCTATCCCCCATCCGAGATCAGACATAACGCCAAAAGTAGTAGCGTCTGCAGCAACTCCAGCACAACCGACTGAACCGAGATGCCTTCCCGCAAGACACTAATTGAGGTTAGCCCTGTATGAATGCGAATGACTTGAACCTGCTTGCCCGCGCAGAAGTGCGCGAGTTGGCCAGCTATAACGCTGGCCTGGCTTCGGATGCCGTGCGCAAACGATTCGGCCTTACACGCGTAGCCAAACTTGGGAGCAACGAAAACCCAATGGGCACAGCACCCGCCGTTAGCGCCGCAACGGCTCAAGCTTGCAGCGAAATTGCGCTGTATCCCGATGCCGGCTGCCAAGCATTGCGTACTGCGCTTTCTGAAAAGCTGGGTGTGCCGGAAAACCAGTTGGTGTTCGGCAACGGCTCGGAGGATTTACTGAGCGTCATCAGTCGAGTGTTTTTGGATCACAACGACGAAGTGGTGACCGTAGTGCCTTCGTTCGGTCTGCACTTCATCTATCCACTGGCAGCCGGCGCCAAAGTGACTGGTGTGCCAATGACCCAGCAAGGCACATTCGATGTGCCAGCGATGGTCGCAGCACTCACTCCCCACACACATGTGCTGATGTTTTCCTGCCCATCCAACCCGGTTGGCTGCGCCCTGAGCGCCGACGAGCTACAACAACTGCTCGACGCATTACCACCGCAATGTTTGTTGGTGTTCGACGAGGCCTACTACGAATATGCACAATGGGAAGCCGAATACCCGGACTGTCTTGCTCTGATTCAAGGCAGCGGCAGACCGTTCATCCTGCTGAGGACGTTCTCCAAGGCTTATTCCCTGGCGGGTTTGCGCATAGGCTACGGGGTGGTGAGCGATCCGATGTTGGCCGATCTTATTAATCGTCTGCGTACTCCCTTCAACGTCAACCACGTAGCCCAGGCCGCAGCGATTGCCGCACTGGCTGACGATGAGCATCTGAACGCCTGCCTGTCCCATGTCGCTAGCGAACGCCGGCGAATGGAGGCGACACTGCACGAGCAAGGCATCACGACCGCGCCCTCCCTTGCCAACTTCTTGTTTTTCAGCACGCCTTTTCCGGCCGAAGTCATCAATCAAGCTCTACTGCGAGAAGGGGTAATCATCAAACCGTGGCGCGAAGTTGGTTACACTGAGTACTTGCGCGTCTCTGTCGGAAGCTGTGAGGATAACGACCTTTTCCTCACAGCACTGGCAAGCGTCCTTGCCACACTCGAGACACGGACTGACTAATGATCAAAAATGCACCACAAGCGCTCTACCGGCGTGCAAAGGATTATGTGCAAGACCAACTTCGGGCGGGCGTTTGGAAACCTGGTGACCTGATTTCTTCAGAAAACCAGCTGGTGCAAGAACTGGGCATTTCGCGCATGACCGTCAATCGGGCTTTGCGCGAACTGACTGAAGAGGGCCACCTGGTCAGGATTTCAGGCGTCGGCACGTTCGTAGCCGAAAGCAAACCGCAATCAAACTTGCTGCGCATCACCAACATTGCCGACGAGATCCTGGCCCGAGGCCACAGCTACACCTGCCGCGTCCTACACCTGGGTCGTGAATCGGCCTCAATGTCGGTGGCGTCCGCTTTGGGCCTGACCACTGGCTCTTCAGTTTTTCATCTGGTCTGCGTTCACAGCGAAGAAGGCGTGCCGGTACAACTTGAGGATCGTTACGTCAATCCCGAGCTGGTGCCAGAATTTCTGCAGCAAGATTTCGGGGAGCACTTGCAACCCGCCAAATACCTGTTGCGCGTCGTCAAACCCGATGAAATGGAGCATATCGTCGAAGCCTGTCACCCAAGCATTGACGAAAGCAAACATATGCAGATCGACGCCAACGAACCTTGCTTAGCGCTCATCCGCCGCACCTGGAGCCAAAGCAAAATTGTGACTTACGTGCGCTTGGTTCACCCCTCCTCACGCTATCGACTCGGCAGTCGCCTGCCGGTAAACGGGGCGCATAGAGACAGTTGATGCCTGAAGGCATCCGATGAACTGATCCATCATAAACCGGGATCGAAATTCCATTGCTGCTTCTACTTTCCGGCCAACCTCTTGCGCAGAATCTCACCAGTGAGTTTCTTGTACTACAAAAGTAAAAAAGCTCCACAGCTACGACAACTGCCTGTCGCCGATAGCTGTAGAGCCAAAAAACTGCATAAACACTGTAGCTCTCGTGCGGGATGACTCGAGCAATTCAGCTTGCTCACACGGGAGCCAAACGCCCCTTCACCCCGATTACAAGCTAGGCAGCAACTTTGGCAACACCAGTTCGTTCAAGCACCGGGAAGCCAACAGCTCGCTTGCTGCGTTGATATCCGGCGCAAAGAAGCGATCTTTGTCGTAGTAAGCCACTTTGCTGCGCAGGCTGGTGCGGGCAAGCTCCAGCTTCGTCGAGGTCTTCAACCCTTCGCGCAAGTCAAGGCCCTGACACGCAGCGAGCCACTCAACAGCGAGGACGCCGCGAGTGTTTTCAGCCATTTCCCATAGACGCTTGCCCGCTGCAGGAGCCATCGACACGTGGTCTTCCTGGTTCGCGGATGTGGGCAGGCTGTCTACGGAATGGGGGTGAGCCAGCGCCTTGTTTTCACTGGCCAGCGCTGCTGCGGTAACTTGGGAAATCATGAAGCCGGAATTCACACCGCCGTTGGCCACCAGGAATGGCGGCAATTGCGACATGTGCTTGTCCATCATCAGGGAAATACGTCGCTCGCTTAGCGAGCCGATTTCCGCTATCGCTAATGCCATGTTGTCAGCAGCCATGGCCACAGGCTCGGCGTGGAAGTTGCCACCGGAGATCACATCGCCTTCGACAGCGAAGACCAATGGGTTATCGGAGACGGCATTAGCTTCGACGACCAATACCTCCGCGGCTTGACGGAACTGGGTCAGGCACGCGCCCATGACTTGCGGCTGGCAACGCAGGGAGTACGGATCCTGAACCTTGCCGCAGTTCTGGTGGGAGTCGGAGACTTCACTGCGCTCCCCGAGCAAGTCTCGGTAGGCGGTAGCACTGTCGATCTGGCCTTTCTGGCCACGCGCGGCGTGGATGCGTGCGTCGAACGGCGAGCGCGAGCCCAAAACCGCTTCAACAGTCAGAGCACCGATCGCCAGTGCGCCAGCGAACAGATCTTCGCCCTCGAACAAACCACGCAGTGCATAAGCGGTGGATACCTGCGTGCCGTTGAGCAACGCCAGCCCTTCCTTGGCAGCCAGTGTCAGTGGCGTCAGGCCGGCGACTTTCAGCGCCTCGGTTGCTTCCAGCCATTCGCCCTTGTAACGAGCCTTGCCTTCACCCAACAGCACCAGCGACATGTGGGCCAAGGGTGCGAGGTCGCCGGATGCACCGACCGAACCTTTCAACGGAATGTGCGGATAAACCTCGGCGTTGATCAAAGCGATCAGTGCTTCGATGACGGTGCGGCGGATGCCGGAGAAACCACGGCTCAAGCTATTGACCTTGAGCACCATGACCAGCCTGACCAGCGCGTCACTGATCGGTTCGCCAACACCGGCAGCGTGAGACAGAACCAGTGAGCGCTGGAGGTTCTCCAGGTCTTCGGTAGCGATGCGGGTCGAGGCCAGCAGGCCGAAACCGGTATTGATCCCATAGGCGGTGCGGTTCTCGGCGAGAATTTGTTCCACGCAAGCAACGCTGGCTTCAATCTGGGCCGAAGCACTGTCATCGAGGGAGATGTTGACCGGATGCTGGTAGACGTCGCGCAGTTGGGCAATGCTCAGTTGGCCAGGAATGATGTTGAGTGTGTTCATGCTTTTGCTCCTTTAACAGAGGTGATCATTGGCAGGTTCAAGCCTTGTTCTTTGGCACAATCTATTGCGATCTGGTAACCCGCGTCGGCGTGACGCATCACGCCGGTCGCCGGGTCGTTGTGCAGCACGCGTGCAATGCGCTCAGCCGCTTCGTCGGTACCGTCGCAGACGATCACCATGCCCGAGTGCTGAGAGAAGCCCATGCCGACGCCGCCGCCGTGGTGCAGGGAAACCCAGGTCGCGCCGCTCGCGGTGTTCAGCAGTGCGTTGAGCAGTGGCCAGTCGGACACGGCGTCGGAACCGTCCTGCATTGATTCCGTTTCGCGGTTTGGGCTGGCCACGGAACCGGAGTCCAAATGGTCGCGACCGATGACAATCGGCGCCGACAATTCGCCGCTACGCACCATTTCGTTGAATGCCAGGCCCAGCTTGGCGCGCAGACCCAGCCCTACCCAGCAGATTCGGGCCGGCAAGCCCTGGAAGCTGATGCGCTCGCGCGCCATGTCCAGCCAGTTATGCAGGTGCGCGTCTTCCGGAATCAGCTCTTTGACCTTGGCATCAGTTTTGTAGATGTCTTCAGCGTTACCCGACAGCGCAGCCCAGCGGAACGGGCCGATGCCACGGCAGAACAGCGGACGGATGTAGGCCGGTACGAAGCCCGGGAAGTCGAATGCGTTTTCCACGCCTTCTTCATGAGCCATCTGACGGATGTTGTTGCCGTAGTCGAACGTTGGAATGCCCATTTTCTGGAATTCAAGCATCGCTTTGACGTGTACGGCCATCGATTGCTTGGCGGCTTTCACTACAGAGGCAGGCTCGGTCTTGGCGCGTGCGCGATACTCTTCCCAAGTCCAGCCGGCCGGGAGGTAACCGTTTAGCGGGTCGTGAGCGCTGGTCTGGTCAGTGACCATGTCCGGGCGTACGCCGCGCTTGACCAGTTCAGGCAGGATTTCCGCCGCGTTACCCAGCAGGGCGATGGAGATAGCCTTGCCTTCTTTGGTGTATTGGGCGATGCGGGCAAGTGCATCATCGAGGTCTGTGGCTTGCTCGTCGACGTAACGGCTGTTCAGGCGGAAGTCGATACTGACTTGCTGGCATTCGATATTCAGCGAGCAGGCGCCGGCCAGGGTTGCCGCCAGTGGCTGGGCGCCCCCCATACCGCCGAGGCCTGCGGTCAGTACCCAACGACCCTTCAGATTATCGTTGTAATGCTGGCGACCTGCTTCTACGAAGGTTTCGTAGGTGCCCTGGACGATGCCCTGACTGCCGATGTAGATCCAGCTGCCGGCGGTCATCTGGCCATACATGGCCAGGCCTTTGGCGTCGAGTTCGTTGAAGTGCTCCCAAGTGGCCCAGTGCGGCACCAGGTTGGAGCTGGCAATCAGCACGCGCGGGGCGCTGCTGTGGGTCTTGAACACGCCGACCGGCTTGCCGGATTGCACCAGCAGGGTCTCGTCGTCGTTTAGATTGGTGAGGCTTTCGACGATCTTGTCGTAGCATCCCCAATTACGCGCCGCACGACCGATGCCACCATACACCACCAGTTCTTTTGGGTTCTCGGCCACTTCCGGGTCGAGGTTGTTCATTAACATGCGCAGTGGCGCTTCGGTCAGCCAGCTTTTGGCGGTCAGCGTGTTACCACGCGCGGCGCGGATTTCGACATTACGGAAATGGGATGGTTTGTTCACCGGTAATCCTCTCGAAATGACTTTCTCAGCCTATCTATTGGTTTAACGCTACAGATCAAGCATAAATACAATCATGTATATACAACCATAATCAAGCGAATTTTTACTCGAGTATGGTCACTGACGAAGGGCAAGGTAATTTGGAGCTAATGAGCGACCAAAGAGTCGCTCGAAGGCATAGCGGTTACTTGAGGTTGCCGCTAAGAAACTGCTGCAGGCGCTCGCTCTTGGGGTTGCCCAAGACATCTTCAGGTAAGCCCTGTTCTTCCACGAGTCCTTGGTGGAGGAACAACACCTGACTCGACACCTTGCGCGCAAAGCTCATCTCATGAGTCACCATGATCATAGTTCGACCTTCTTCGGCCAGACCCTGGATAACCTTGAGCACCTCGCCCACCAATTCTGGATCAAGCGCCGAAGTCGGCTCGTCGAACAGCATGATCTCAGGCTCCATGGCCAAAGCCCGAGCGATAGCGACCCGCTGCTGCTGCCCGCCAGAGAGAAAAGCCGGATACTGGTCGGCAACGCGAGACGGTAAACCTACCTTGTCCAGATACCGCCGAGCACGCTCCTCAGCATCTTTCTTGCTGATACCCAGGACGCGGCGTGGAGCCATCGTGATGTTGTCCAGCACGGTCATGTGGCTCCAAAGGTTGAAGTGCTGGAACACCATCGCAAGCCGTGTGCGCAGCCGCTGCAGTTCAGAAGCGTCGGCCACATGCATGCCGTGGCGGTCATGCATCATGCGAATCGGCTGGTTATCCAGGCCCATGGCGCCATCGTTGGGCGTTTCCAAAAAGTTGATACAACGCAAGAAGGTGCTCTTGCCCGACCCGCTGGCGCCAATCAGACTAATTACATCGCCGGTCTTGGCGTTTAGGGAAACGCCTTTGAGTACTTCGTGGCTGCCATAGCTTTTATGCAGGTTTTCAACGGTCAATTTGTACATGTTCAAACACCCTGAATTAATGAGCCGGGCCGAGGAAAGACAGCCAGCGGCGTTCAGCCAGACGGAACAGGCCAACCAGAGAGAAAGTGACTGCGAGGTAAATCGCGGCGGCGATACCGAACGACTGGAATGTCAGGAACGTTGCCGAATTGGCATCCCGGGCGACCTTGAGAATGTCCGGCACAGTCGCAGTGAACGCGACTGTGGTCGAGTGCAGCATCAGTATGACTTCGTTGCTGTAGTTCGGCAGCGATCGGCGCAGCGCAGACGGCATGATGATGTAGGCATACAACTTCCAGCCGCGCAGTCCGAATGCCTTAGCCGCTTCGACCTCGCCGTGATTCATGTTACGGATCGCCCCGGCGAAAATTTCCGTGGTGTAGGCGCAAGTGCTCAAAGCGAAGGCAAGAATGGTGCAGTTGATTGCATCCCGGAAGAATGCATCGAGCATGGGTTGCGAACGCACCGCTGCAAGGCTGTAGATACCTGTGTAGCAGATCAGTAGCTGTATATACAGCGGCGTACCGCGAAACAGATAAGTGTAGAACTGCACTGGCCAGCGCACCCATATATTGCTGGAGACCCTGGCAATCGACAGCGGGAGCGCCATCAAAAAGCCCAGGAAAAGCGAAGCACTTAACAGCCATAGGGTCATCGCCAACCCGGTGATGTGATAGCCATCGCTGTAGAGGAAAGGCTTCCAGTATTCCTGCAGAAGTTCCATCATCGCACGGCCTCCCGTGTGCCTGCGGCATAGAGGATTTCCAACCGGCGCAAGACGTAGTTCGATGCAGTGGTGATGACCAGATAGATCAAGGCTGCCAGCACTAGGAAAAAGAACAGTTGATAGGTGGTCTTGCCGGCGTCTTGAGCCACTTTCACTAGGTCGGCCAGCCCAATAATCGAGACCAACGCGGTAGCCTTGAGGATGACCATCCAGTTATTGCCGATACCCGGTAAGGCAAAACGCATCATCTGCGGGAACAGTACGAGGCGGAAACGCTGCGCGCGGGTAAGGCCGTAAGCAGTGGCCGCTTCCATCTGGCCACGCGGCACGGCGAGGATGGCGCCTCTGAAAGTCTCAGTGAAATACGCACCATAGATAAAGCCCAAGGTGATCACGCCGGCACTGAATGGATTGATCTCGATGTAATCCCACCCTAAGGCTGAGGTCAGCTGGGTGAGCCAGGTCTGCAAGCTGTAGAAGATCAGCAGCATCAGAACCAGATCCGGCACTCCACGAATCAGCGTGGTGTACGCCTGTGCGGGGACGCGCAACAGCGCCGACCTTGAAAGCTTGGCACTGGCGCCGACCAGGCCCAAGACCACGCTTAGCAGCAAGCAAAGGAAAGATAACTTGATCGTCATCCAGGTCCCTTGCAGCAACAGTGGGCCAAAGCCCTTGAGACTGAAGCCCGACAGCCCCAGCATCTGCAATAGGTTTTCTAACATGGGGAAGCCCTTCGTCAATCAGGAAAACGCCCATCCGTGAATGGGCGCAGCGTCGTTATTTACCGCTGTAAATATTCTGATCACCGAAGTGTTTCTTTTGGATGTCCACGTAAGTGCCATCGTCGTGAAGCGCCTGTATACCTTTGTTCACTAGGGCTTTAAGTTCGGCATTGCCTTTGAGCAGACCGATCGCCGTTTTTGCTGGCAGCAGTTCGTGATGGACTGGCTCGCTCACTTCAAAGTCAGCGCCTTGCGGGGACTTCAGGAAACCCATTTCAGCTTGCAGCATGTTCTGAATCGAGGCATCTAGGCGACCTGTGACCAGGTCAGCGTAAACTTGATCCTGATTGGCGTAGGCCTGGGTTTTTACCCCGGCCTTGTTCAGTACCGCCTTGGCATAGGCTTCCTCGGTGGTGCCTTGTTCATAGCCCACGGTTTTTCCAGCCAGCGTCGTGATGTCTTCGCTCAGGCCAGAACCCTTCTTAAAGACGAAGGAAGTAGGCACGGAAAACAATTCGTTCGAGAAATCGATGACTTTTTCCCGCGAAGACGTCACGGTCATTGCAGAAATCACGCCGTCGAATTTGTTGGCCCTGAGGCCGGGAATCATGCCGTCGAAATCGCTTTCAACCCATCTGCACTTGACCTTCAGTTCAGCGCAAATCGCGTTACCCAGATCAATATCAAAGCCCACAAGGCTGCCGTCGGCCGCCTTTGATTCGAAGGGTGCATAAGATGGGTCGACTCCAAAACGCAACTCCTTGTACTCCTTGGCCACGACAGAGCCAGCAGCCGCACACAGAGCCAATACTGAAAGGGTCAAAATAGATTTTTTCATTGTTTTTATTCCTAATAACCAACAGAAGCGCTTGGAGCGCACGAGTACAGTTATGGAGCGCGCGTGGCGTTACGCAGAGCACACACAGACCCCAATTTGCGGATAACCGTGTTGAGACGCCTGGTCGACTTTAACTCGTTAATACATACTTGTACAGACAGGCATAGTCAATTGATCGTCCGTTGATCCGTTCGATTGCTTCTCGAGTTTTTAAAATGTGCTTGAGGTGCCAACAATAGGAACATTGGAAGATTTTTCTCTGAAGTAGACGAAGACTGTCAACCTCATTAATTGCGCCGATCGTCGCGTGCCGCTTTTGGAGAGATGGCCGGCGCCAGTTGTACGAGGTCATTCAGTATCCTTCCACCTTCGATATGATGATAAAGAGGCCTTAATCGGCGCTAATTACTGCGATATCGAGATAGGTGAGCGGCTCCCATCTGCATCAGCGAGACAACGATTCATGCTTGAATATGTTGGCGGAATGCTCGACAGCCCATTGCTCAGCACCACGGACTTCGACGCCATATGCCGTCGTTGGAAAGTTCAGATCGCCACGCCTGAGCTTCTGTCGACAGTGGATACGCAGTAGCGTGCTAGAGGCGTAATCAACATCCAGGATGCCTTTACCCGTTACTTCGCCCCCCCCGTGCTTTCGGACTGGATCGAACTAATTTCAAGGCTTGGCTACCAGGTCTACATCGCCCCGCTCGGGCCCAACGGGAAACCGCTTCAGGTGCAAGGCTTCATCAAAGCCTTTGAAAAAGCCGCGCATTTCAACGGTGAAGCGTTGCGCCACCTTCAGAAATACGGGATACCGTTGGTGGGGCTTGATTCCGCGATGACACTGGTGCATAGACAGGGATATGCGAAGACGCTGGGCAGCGACAAGGCCCCCTCCGTTCTGCTGCCTCAGGAGTGGCTTGCAGGTGTACTTCCACAGGCTCAACGCGTCGAAGATGCTGCTCCGTACTACTTCCTTCCCCACTGCACTGAAAAAACAAACGAGCCGAGCAACATTGGGCTTTGGCAAAAAGTCTTTGAGCGAATGGGGCTTAAACTGAGCGTTCAAGCCAGCGGATGCTGCGGCATGTCCGGCACCTATCGACATGAGACAAAAAAACCAGCATCTCTGTGGTGATCTACAGACAGTCCTGGGCACCGCTCGTGGCAAAATTCAATACTTCTGGCCGGTTATTGGCCGACGGATATTCTCGCCGTAATTAGGTGAAACGACAGGACGGAGTGACCGTTTTACATCCGCTGCAAGCACTGCTCGCTACCGTTAGGCAACGTACCAAGCTTCCATCGCGTCAGAGTCAACAAAGCGAACTCTCAGAACTACTGGCTTGAGCGTTAGCCGTCTATACCGATTTCTTTGAGCAGTCCGGCCTTGCAAACCAATAGCTCCTCAATGTACGCATCGCGATTCTTTTCGAAACGCAATGTAGGAATGGGCATTGAGATCGCGAAACGGCCTAACACCGTATCCAGAGCGGCGGCCGTTGTAGTGATGCCCTCGATGAGTTCACCATGATCGCTTGAAACCCCGGCTTTGCGAATATCGTCGAGCTGATTCAACAGAGCCAGGGATACCGTCGTGTTCTCCTTGGTAGCGCTTTCAGCCGCAAACAACGCCCTCACATCCTCATCTTGGTCTTAAGCCAGAATAGCCCGTCCAGCAGATGTGCCAGAGAGCGGCGTGTCCAGTTGGCCAAGACGTGGCATCACCTGCAACTCACGACCAGCAACAAAACGATCCTCAACGATCAGTTGGATGCCGGCAGGTCTAGAAAACAGACATTTGAACTGGTAGAACAAGCTATTCTATTTATTGAGTATTTTTGGCTGATTTTTTGTTTGGCATACAGGTGGGCATACAGATTCTGACGTTCGGACCTTAGGTTTTCGTTATGACAGATGTGTTGCTCGGATTTGTGAGGGAGTTATAGGGTGCTACTGGTCTGGTTTAAACTGAGTTCTGCACATACGCCACCGCTTGCTAGATTATGGATGTGCAAGGTACCGCCAATTTTACGAGTTACCATCTGTACGATGGCTAGCCCTAAGCCCGCGCCATTGGCATTGCCTCGGCTATAAAATCGCTCAAACAATCTTGCCATTTCCCCTTCCTCTATTCCCGGTCCAGCGTCTTCAACCCTCAAGCAGGCCATGCCCCTCTCGCCCTTAAGTACCTTTACAGTTACCTCTTTCCCTGAGGAAGAAAAATTGAGGGCATTGGTCACCAAGTTCTGCAGTGCAATAGCTAACGCTACCGGCTCGGTTTCTACCCAGCACTCTTCGTCCCCTTCCAACACCAGTTCCACCCCTTTTTCCATCGCCAGTGGCGTCAATTCGGCCAATTCTTCCCGTACCAATTCGGTAAGTTGCACGCGGCTGCGCACAGAGTTATTAAGTTGCGGTTCGATACGCGCCATGGTCAGCAACTGGCTGCCGATGCGGGTGGCGCGGTCGACACCGCTTACCAGAAACTCCAACGCCTCGCGTCGTTGCTCCACTGTCTCCGCGCTTTGGGCGTTTTGCGCATGGATACGCAGGATCGCCAGGGGTGTGCGCAGTTCGTGGGCGGCGTCGGCGATGAACCGGCGTTCGCGTTCCAACAACTCATCCACCTGCACCAACAGCCGGTTGAGCGCGGTTTGCATGGGTTCCAGGTCGGAGGGCAGCGGTTTGAGGTGCAGCGGTTGCAAGGTGTCGGAATTGCGTCCACGAATCGACAGTGCCATGGCGCGCAGAGGTTTGAGACCCCAACCGATTAGCAGCCAGATCAACACCGTCAGCAGCGGCACGCCGATGAGGGTCGGCCAGAGGGTGTGACGCATGATGCGTTGGATCACGTCTTGGCGGATGTCGTCGCGCTCGCCCACCCAAATCAACAGGCCCTGTTGCGGGTCGGCGAGGAGGAAGGCACACCAGTCGTTGCCGTTGTCCATGATGTCGTGGGAACCAAGGATCGCGGGCGGTGCTGCCAGCACCGGCGCTTCGGCTGAGCGTACAAGTAGCTGGCCGTCGCTGCGCCACACCTGGAAGGTCAGGCGAGTTTCATAGGGATGAGCCACGCCCTCTTCGCCCACGCGGCTCATGGCCTGATCAAACGCTTGGTACAAGCGGTCCCAATCCGCTTCGCCGGGGTCGCGCTGGCGCAGTACGCCTTGCAGCAGGCGCGCGCTTTGGGCGAGTTGGGCGTCGTAGACTTCTTCGATTTCGTGGTGACTGTCGCGCAGCACCAGCCAACTGATCAGGGCATCGCCGAGCAGGATCAACACCAGCACCGGCACGAGGATGCGCGCACGCACGGAGGTCATGGCTTGAGTACCAGCACATAGCCAACGCCGCGCACGGTGCGTATGAGCTCGGTGGATAACTTTTTACGCAGGTTGTGGATCAACACTTCCAAGGTGTTGCTTTCGACGCGGTCCTGCCAGCCGTACAACGCGCGCGACAAGCGCTCGCGGGTCACCACTTTGCCGGGGCGCACCATCAGTTGGTGCAGCAGTTGGTATTCCATGGGGGTGACGATGATGTCCTCATCCAGGTAACGCACCTGCTGGGTAGCGGGGTCGAGGTTGACGCCAGCGTGTTCGAGCATCGGTTGCGCGCGGCCCTGGCTGCGGCGCAACAGCGCGCGCACGCGTGCCTTGAGCTCTTCGACGTCGAAGGGTTTGACCAAGTAGTCGTCGGCGCCAGCGTCCAATCCGGCGATGCGTTCGGCGGTGCCGTCGCGGGCGGTGAGGATCAGCACCGGAAGATCATGTTGCTCGGCGCGCAGTTGCTGCAACAGGTCGAGGCCGTGGAGGCGGGGCAGGCCGAGGTCCAGCAGCAGTAGATCGAAGCTCTCCGTGCGCAACGCATGCAGCGCTGCAACGCCATCCTGCAGCCAATCCAGGGTGTAGCCCTCGGCGCCCAAGGCCACACGAATCCCTTGGCCGAGGGCACGGTCATCTTCGACAAGGAGTAGGCGCATAGCAAAATCTCTGTAGGAATCGGCGGCATCATGCCGGGTTATGGCCGGGGCTATTTCAGCAAAGATGTTACGGCTCGTTGCCAACTAAGGTTGCCCTAAGGTTGGTTTTGCACTGTGAAATCTCCCACATTTGCTGAGAGCTTTTCCATGCGCAAAATTCTCCTGCTGTCCCTGATCCTCGCCAGCCCACTGGCCTTCGCCGGCCCGCAATGCACCACCGCCGAGCGCTCGCAATGGCAAGACGAAAAAGCCTTCCAGGACAAGCTCAAGGCCGAGGGCTACACCATCAGCAAGTTCAAGGTCACTGATGGCAACTGCTATGAGATCTACGGGTTCGACAAGGACAAGCGCAAAGTTGAGATCTACCACGACCCGGTCACCGGCAAGGCCGTGAAGACTGAGATCAAAGGCTGATGCCAGGCGAATCCCTACGCCTGTGGGACCCGCTGGTGAGGCTGTTCCATGCCTCCATCGCCGGGGTCTTTGTCGCCAATTACTTCTTCAACGAAGCCGGCGACGACTGGCATGTCTGGCTGGGTTATTACGCCATGGCCTGGCTGCTGGTGCGAACGGTGTGGGGATTTGTCGGACCGCGCAGCGCACGGTGGGCAGACTTTTGGCCTACGCCAAAAAGGCTGAATGACCACGCGCGCTCGTTGCTCAAGGGTAAGCCGCAACACCGCTTGGGGCATTCGCCGATTGGCGCGCTGGTGATGCTGTTGATGTTGCTGGCGTTACTCACCGTCGGCGTGAGTGGCTTTTTGATGCAGGAAGTCGATGCCCTCTGGGGCGCCGATTGGCCGCTGCAAGTCCACGAGACCGCCGCCAATGCGCTGCTTGGCTTGGTTTGCCTGCATGTGCTGGCTGCCGTGTTTGAAAGTATCCAGGTGCGGGACAACCTGCCGTTATCCATGCTCACCGGTCGCAGGAAGCGCCTGCCGGATGAACGTGCGCAGTAATCCTTTTACCCACAGGTTCCCTATGCGCTCCGCCTTATTGATATGCAGCCTGCTGGCAGTGTTTTTCGCTGCCTGGCAAAGCCATCCGCCCCATGTGCTGGCGCCGTTTGCCCAGACCAGCCCGAACACCGCAAAAGTGGCGGCGCCGGCGCAGTACAGCAGCCGGTTCGTATCCACCCAGCTCACCGACTTTGTGCACTCCTCATCCGTGACCGCCCTGCCCGGCGGCGACTTGATGGCGGTGTGGTTCGCCGGCTCACGCGAAGGCGCCGCTGATGTGCAGGTGCGCACCGCGCGCTTTGATGCACGTACCGGCGAATGGGGCGCCGAACAGGTGCTGGCCACGCGGGAAAGCACCCGCGACGGAATCCAGCGTTATATCCGCAAGCTCGGCAACCCGGTGATTGCCCTGGCGCCGGATAAACGCCTGTGGATGTTTTATGTGTCGGTGTCAGTCGGCGGCTGGGCCACCAGTGCGATCAACGTGATGGTGTCGGATGACCTGGGGGCCAGTTGGACGGCGCCTCGGCAACTGGTGACCTCGCCGTTCTTCAATATCAGCACCCTGGTCCGCGCCGCGCCGGTGTTCCACGCCGACGGCTCCATCGGCCTGCCGGTGTACCACGAGTTCATGGGCAAGTTTGCCGAGTACCTGTACCTGAGCGCAGACGGAGCAGTGATCGACAAATTCCGTATCAGCCGCGGCAAGAATTCCCTGCAACCGACCATCGTACCCCTGGACGGCCAACGCGCCGTGGCGATGTTGCGCTATGCCGGCGACACCCATCACCGCGTGCTGGCCAGCCGCACTGAAGACGCCGGGCAAACCTGGAGCCAGCCGTACCCGCTGGAACCGGCCAACCCTAACTCGTCGCTGGCGGCGGTGGGCACGGTGGACGATGGGTTGCTGGTGGCGCTCAATGACCTGCAGGACGGCCGCTTCAAGCTCAGCCTCTATGGCACCGACGCCCAGCTCAGCCAGTGGCGCACTGTGGTGCAACTGGACGAATCACCGGACCCGCTCGGCCAACCGTTCGCCCCCGAAGCTTATAAAGAGATCATCGGCGAAGGCTTTCGCGCCTCCAGCGGCGCGCAGCGTTTACCGCTGGAGCAACGTTTTCTCAGCAGCCTCGACTACCGCGTGTGCAAACCCCGTGGCTGCGATTTCGAGTACGAGTACCCGTACTTCAGCCGCAGCCCGGACGGTATGTACCACCTGGTGTACTCATGGAATAACACGTTTATCAAACATGTCAGCTTCAACGAAGCCTGGCTCGCGGAGCGTCTGTGATGGTGTTGCTATGGCAGGCGCATTTGAGTTTTGTTCTGTTGGGGTTTGTGCTGTTAAGCACGTTTCGATTTACCGCCCGATGGCGACCGTGGTTGCTACCAGTCCTGGTGGTGGTGAGCGTTATCCCGATCAATGAGTTGCCATTGGCGGCCTATGTCCGCAGTTTTACCGATGATTTGGCGATCAGCACGCTGGTGTTGTTGGGGTGGGTTGCGCTGAGCCGTCTGGGCGTGGTGCAGCCGCTGGTTCGACCACATCAGGTGCAGATGTTGCTGCTGTTTGGCCTGCTGAGCCTGGTGCTATACCCGGCCACGTTAGGCCTGACCTATTTCGACCCGTACCGCTTGGGCTTCAACCCTCGACCGTTGATTGTGCTGGTCGCGGTGGTGGCGCTGTTGATGCTGTGGCTGCGCAATGCGCTGGCGGTGTGGATGTTGGTGATCGGCACGCTGGCGTTCGCATTGCGGCTCAAGGCCTCAGAGAACTATTGGGATTATCTGGTTGATCCGCTCTTGGCAAGCTACTGCGTCGTCGCTGGATTAATTCAACTCAAACTGTACTGCTTTAAAGAATGGAAAATTTGATGAGTGCGTTGCAATCACGTCGCCTGCGCTACGGCATGGGCGCGATCGGGTTGGTGTTTGTGCTGCTGGCTGCGTTGCGACTGGTGTTTGTGCTGGGTTTTTCCGGCCTTGATGTGACAACCCCGGCGCTGCTGGAAACCCTCGGCATCGGCCTGCGTTTCGACCTGCGCCTGGCGGTGTTGCTGCTGCTGCCGCTGGCCGTGCTGGCATGGCTGCCGCGCTGGAACCTCACCACGCTGCCAGTCCTGCGCTGGCTGGCACGTGCCTACCTGGTGGTCGCACTGGCGATGATCGGCCTGGTGTACATCATCGACTTCGGCCATTACGCCTACCTCGGCGTACGCATCAATGCGACGGTGCTGCGCTACCTGCAAGACGCACAGATTTCACAACAGATGGTGTGGGAAACGTATCCAGTGCTTTGGATAACCGCCTGCTGGCTGGCGGCAGTAGGGTTGTGGGTATGGGCGTTGATCTGCCTGGAGCGCATGACCCTGGACCGTGCGCCAACCCCCATTAATCGATGGGCGGTGACGTCAGTCTCAGTGGTTGGCGTGGTCGCCGTGCTGCTCGCCCTGCTGGGGCGCGTGGCCAACCTCAACCTGGAAAACCCGGTGCCGCTACGCTGGAGCGATGCGTTCTTTTCCGGAAACAGCCAGGTGGCCGCCGTGGGCCTGAACCCGGTGCTGTTTTTGTACGACACCCTCAAGGTCGGCCAATCGCAGTTCGATGTAGCCCAGGTGCGTAAGCATTACCCGCAAGTCGCCCAGTACTTGGGGGTGGATCAACCGGACGCCCAGCAACTGAATTTCACCCGCCACCAGGGTGTGCAGCCCTATCGCCTGGCAGGCGAGCGCCCGCTGAACGTGATCTTCGTGATGCTCGAATCCCTTGGCACGAGCGCCGTCGGGGCCTACGGCAACCCGCTCAATCCCACGCCGAACCTGGATAAACTGGCCAGCCAAAGCTGGTTCTTCAAGCACTTCTACGTACCGGTCACCGGCACCGCCAAGACTGTCTGGGCCAGCATCACCGGCGTGCCCGACGTCACCCGCCAGGAGACTGCCACGCGCAATCCGCTGATCACCCGGCAACACACGCTGATCAACGCATTCGAAGGCTATCAGAAGTTCTACATGATCGGCGGCAACGCCGGCTGGGCGAACATCAACGCGCTGATCCGCCAGAGCATCGACGACGTGCAGCTGTTTGAAGAAAGCGACTGGCAATCGCCACGGGTGGATGTGTGGGGCATTTCAGACTTGGACCTGTTCAAGGAAGGTGACGAACTGTTGAGCAGGATGCCCAAGGACCAGCCGTTCTTCGCCTACCTGCAAACCTCCGGCAACCATCGACCCTTCACGATTCCCAAAGACAACGACGGTTTCCAGGTGGCGAACGTGACCCTGGAGCAAGTCCAGGCAGCCGGTTCGCGCAGTGTCGAGCAATACAACGCAGTGCGCCTGCTCGACTACAACATCGGTCGTTTGATGGAAATCGCCAAGGCCGGTGGTTACTACGACAACAGCATTTTTGTGTTCTTCGGCGACCACAACACGCGCATCAGCCAGATCCCGCACATGGCGCCTGCCTTTGAACAGCTGGGGCTGGAAAGCAACAACGTGCCGTTGTTGATCCACGCGCCGGGCCTGGCACCTAGGGTGATCGAACAGGCAGTGGGCCTGGCGGATCTGTTGCCGACCGTTGCGGGTATGGCAGGTGTGCCGTTCACGAATGGCGCCATGGGCCGGGATATCCAGCAGCCTGCTCCGGAAGGCGAACGCGTAGTGCCTCTGGTCTTGCGTGAGGGGACGTTCCCGATCATCGGTGGCGTAACCCAACACTTCCTGTTGCAGATGCAACACGACGGCAGCTCACCGACTCTGCATGACCTGGTCTCAAAGACGCCGCGAGAGGATGTGGCCGCGCAACATCCTGAGGTGTTTCGTCGCTTGAGTGGGTTGACCCAGGGGCTACATGAAACTGCTCGACTGATGCTCTATCGCAATGTTCAACAATGATCCGGTTCTCACGCTAAATGAATGTTTACACCTGTAGGCGAAATTTGCTCTTGAATGTTGACGACGTTCGCTTATCAACGTTCGGTTAAGTGCTCAACAAGCTGTGGCATCCCGCAACCTAAATGGCGGACTTCAAGCTAAACCTATCAGGACGCGCTGCGGACGCTCTTCATTGGGCAAGAAGCTAAGAGACCGTAGATTTATACGGCTCTAATATTTCCTGTTTCAAGTCCGTCGAGATGATCGGCGTACCACTGCATCATCGTCGTACGTTGCTCCAGATACTGAGCCTTGTTATAGATCCCTCGGACACCTGGCGGCTTGTGACTGAGCTGGGCTTCAATGTGGTCCGCTGGGAAACCGTGCTCGTTGAGTACGGTGCTTGCAATATGACGGAAGCCATGCCCGGTCTGTCGTCCTTCGTAACCAAGGCGCCTTAGCGCCATCAGAAAAACGGTATCGCTGCGAGGCTTGGTTCGATCGCTTCGACCAGGGAATAGCAATGGGTACGCTCCCGTGATTTTCCGTAGTTCAGTAAGAGCGCTTAGTGCCTGCTTGCAGAGTGGTACAAGGTGTTCACGCCCTTTTTTACGGCCTTTGCGTTCAATGGGGACAGTCCAAAGTCGTTTGTCAAAGTCGAACTCAGCCCAGTATGCCTCTCGAAGCTCGCTGGGGCGGACAGCCATGAGAGTAAGCAGTTGGAGGCCAAGCTGAACATCTTTGGCGTGAGGGTATGATCGTATTGCTCTGAGCAGTGCGG
The DNA here is from genome assembly GCF_056688935.1 of Pseudomonas arvensis. NCBI lineage: Bacteria > Pseudomonadati > Pseudomonadota > Gammaproteobacteria > Pseudomonadales > Pseudomonadaceae > Pseudomonas > Pseudomonas arvensis. The sequence goes on from NZ_CP162038.1 coordinate 3,958,868, forward strand.
GAAGTTCCTCCAGAGAAACATGCGCGTAGTTCTCGGCCTTTCCCGATGATAGAAACTTATGAACACCCTCTAAGGGATTGTTCATCGCCCTGCCGGTTATGCGAGCCAGGTCGTAGATGTCTTTGCAGTAAGCCCTTACGCGACTCATCTGCTCCAGGATTCCCTGACGTTCGAGCCCTCTCAAAAGCTCCATCCATTCCATCGACATGATGGAGGCATACGGACGTTTTCCGACAATGGGGAACACGTGGCGTTCCAAGGCTCCAAGGACTCTCTTAGCTGTGCCGAAATCCCAGCCACCCAAGCAAGACGTATGCCATTCACGAGCCAACGCTTCAAAGGTTTCGTTTGTTGCTGCTACTTCTGCAGCTTTTCTAGCTTTCTTGGCGGCTATTGGATTTTTGCCTTCTGCTGCATCCGATCTCAATTCGGCAGCCTTTTCCCGGGCAAGGGCGCCGCTGACTTGTGGGTACCCCCCAAGCCCAAGCCACGACCATTTGCCGTCGGGCTTCTTATAGCGCAACTCCCACGACTTCTGCCCGTTAGGCTTTACTCTGAAATACAACCCCGAGCTGTCTAGCTCGCGATAGGCCCCCGCTTCAGGAGCAAGATTGACTAGTGCGGTATCGGAGAGAGGACGGCGTTTAATATCGCTGCGCCTCATTCGTGTATGCCTCCAGTTCAATTTTTTATTGAAGCATACATGGAGGCATACAGGATGTGAAAGATGTAGGTGGATCAGCTTGGAAGTCCAGATACAAAAAAGCCCGCACGAGGCGGGCTTCTTGAGGTGATTCATAGACTGCTGTAGACATCTATGGATCGGTACTTGGTGGTACACAGACAACCGTCTCTTGAACCTTCTCGCTCAGCTTATGCAGCCAAGGGCGGACGACGGTCATGCGGTCGACATGGGCGTTCGCAACAAGCCTCAACAAACCCACGCCAAGGCTGATTCCTCCAGCGCCTTCAGTACGAATCATTCCCTGCTCTTCGAGCGCGCCTACGATGCGTTGCACCGTTGAGCGAGGCAAATCTACAGCCTGGGCTATTTCGCCCAAACTCATACCGCCAGCGCTTCTTCCCAAAATCCCGACGCCTGCGCGACTTTTCTTCGAGATATTCTGCGATGATTCACATCGACTCCATCTGGCTGGCCACCGAACCGATGGACATGCGCGCAGGCACCGAAACGGCGCTAGCCAAGGTGATCGCGGTGTTCGGTGCGGCGCAGCCGCACTGCGCTTATCTGTTCGCCAACCGCCGCGCCAATCGCATGAAAGTGCTGGTGCATGACGGCTTCTGAATATGGCTGGCGGCGCGCCGGTTAAACCAAGGCAAGTTCCACTGGCCTAGCATCCGCCATGGTTCTGAGATGGAACTGGATGCCGCGCAACTTCAAGCGTTGGTGCTGGGGCTGCCATGGCAACGCGCAGATTCTGAAGGCTCGATCACACTGCTTTAACGGCTGCCATTAGCCTATCGGTCTATCGTCGCGAAACGCCTGCTCTGGCAAAGCCCGACGCATGACTTCTTCGCCCAATCTCGACCAACTGTCGCCCAATCAACTGCGCGTCCTCGCAGCGCAGTTGCTCTCGCAAGTCGACACTATGGGCAAGAAAATCAATCGTGATCAAACAGTCATTAAGAAACTGACCCATGAGATCGTCCAGCTCAAGCATTTGAAGTTTGCCAAGCGCAGCGAGCAGATGATTCCTGAACAGGCCAGCCTGCTAGATGACCTGATCGATACTGATATCGCGGCGATTGAGGCCGAGCTTCAGGCGTTGCAAATAGCACCAGATGCGACCGAGGAAAAGCAAAAGCCCAAGCGCACGGCATTGCCGGCAGAATTTCCGCGAACGTTGATCCATTACGAACCGGGCAACACTCACTGCCATGCGGTTGCGCCCTCAAGCGCATCGGTGAGGACGTCAGCGAGAAGCTGGACTACACGCCCGGCGTGTTCACCGTCGAACGCCATGTGCGTGGCAAGTGGGTCTGCGATAACTGCGAAACGCTGACCCAGGCACCGGTTCCGGCGCAGGTCATTGATAAGGGCATCCCGACTTCGGGCCTGCTCGCACACGTCATGATCGCCAAGTTTACTGACCATCTGCCGCTTTACCGTCAGGAATCGATCTTCGGTCGAGCGGGCCTGGCGATTCCACGTTTAACCTTGGCTCAATGGGTCGGCGTGACCGGAGTTCAGTTGCAGCCGCTGGTCGATGCGCTGCACGAAGTAGTGCTTGGGCAACAAATCATCCACGCAGATGAAACACCGGTGCAGATGCTCATGCCGGGAACAAAGAAAACCCACCGCTCCTAAGTGTGGGCCTACGCTACCAGCCAGTTCTCGGATGTGGCAGCGGTGGTTTATGACCTCAGCCCCAGTCGCGCCGGAGAGCATGCTCGCAACTTCCTTCAGGACTGGAATGGCAAGTTGGTCTGCGACGATTTTGGCGGCTACAAGGCCAGCTTTGAACTCGGCGTGACCGAGATCGGCTGCATGGCCCATGCACGGCGTAAGTTCTTTGAACTGCACGCTACGAATAAAAGCACGCTCGCCGAGCAAGCCCTGCGCTATATCCAGTTGTTGTACGAAATCGAAAGAGAAGTCAGAGACCCGGAGCCGGATTTACGGCGCCGAATACGGCAAGAAAAAGCCGTACCGGTGATGGATAGGCTGCACGCCTGGATGAACGCGCAGCGTGATCTTGTGCCCGAAGGTTCGGCCATCAGCAGAGCACTCGATTACAGCCTTAAACGCTGGGCAGCGCTGTCGCGCTACCTCGATGACGGGGCGGTTCCCATTGCTAATAATTGGGCGGAGAACCAGATCCGGCCATGGGCTCTTGGGCGCAAGAACTGGCTCTTCGCCGGGTCGCTACGCAGCGGAAAACGGGCTGCGGCAATCATGAGCTTGATCCAGTCAGCGCGGCTGAATGGCCATGATCCGTACGCCTATCTAAAGGATGTTCTCACGCGCCTGCCGACGCAGCGTGCGAGTGAGGTTAACAAGCTGCTGCCGCACAGGTGGGCAGCTGCTTAATCGCGCAGGGTGTTTTGTGCTTATATCTTCCCTGGCATCTACATTTTGCGCCACACCAAAGCAGGAATTGCTCGGATGTAAATTAGTTCGCAGACCAACTCAATCAGCGTTTGAGTAATGACTGCTGCCGCAGCCAGCCCTCTGATTTCCTCGGGCAAGGCCAATGCCAATGGTAGAACTACCAATGAGTTTCGTGTCGAGCTGCTGAAAGCGACTGATCTTGCCGTGCTAGCCGGTAACTTAAACGCCCGAGCCACCAGCGCACCCACCACGGGTGCCAAGAGCATGAAACCAATGTAGACGGGAATAACAGGCAGCAGTTTGTCCATGTCTCTGACCACCGTTGAAATCTGAGAGCCGATCACTACGACCAATACAGCCGCCATAGCTGGCACAGGCATCCAAGCCCATACATTGTTCCAGCCCTCAACGACGCGTGACCCCTTTGCCCCGGCAGCTGTTGCTACTGCCAAGACCAAGGGTAAAGCGATCAGCACTACGAAGGCCTCAACAAATGGGCCGACCGATATAACCACCGCCGAGTCATCACTCACCATGAAGGCTAGATAGAAGGGTAGTAGCACAAGCTGAAGCACGAGTAGTAATGGTGTTGCCGCCAGAGTCAGTTTGGAGTCGCCCTTACCGATATGGGTAAACACAACAACATAATCGATACAAGGCGTCAGCAAGACCAATAGTGCGCCCACCAATATCGCCGGGTGGTCGGCTAGGCCCATCGTCAACGCCCAAACCAACAGGGGGATGGCGACGAAATTGGCGGTCAGCAGCGCGGTCATGAAACGCTTGTTTGCAAGCCCTTTGCGAAGATCCAGGAATGGGATCTGTAGAAACATGGCGTACATCAGCACAGCGATGGCTGGTGTCACCAACGCACCTAACGCTTGAGAGGCATCAGGTGCGAGCAGGCCTCCGATAGCCGCGACAATGACCGCGACGAAGTAAACGGGAATCTGGTTCCTCTCTAGCTGTTCTCTGTCCACGGAATGCCCTTAAAACGCGTGAAATCATTTTTCGATTGAGCAGGTTAATATCTGTAGCTACTACAGGTTCAAGAAAATGCTTGGGGAGTTTGCATGTGGGGTATCGGAGCGCTGTCGAAATCAACGGGTTGCCACATTGAAACGATTCGCTACTACGAGAAAATAGGCCTTCTCCCTCCGGCCTTACGGTCGACAGGGCGGCATCGAATCTATACCGAAAAGCATCGGTCACGACTCATCTTCATCAGGCAGAATCGTGAACTGGGCTTTCCACTCGACGATATCCGCGAACTCATTGCGCTCGCGGCAGATGCTGATCGTCCGTGTGCTGATGCGTTGTCGGTGGTCAAGAAGCACTTGGCAGAAGTGGAATCTAAGGTAGCTAAGCTCCAGCAGATCCGGATAGAGCTGCTCTCAATGGCAGGCACGTGTGAGTCAACATGCCTAGGCTCGAACACTCCAGACTGTACGATTATTGAGTCACTGTTCGAACCCGCTGCTGGGGCTCGCTCTGGTTGCTGCTCCTAGACTAGTCAAGAGCATAGGGGAGCAAGCTGCCATTGAAACCGAATAGCGCGATAGTCTCGACAGGGTGTTTCGAGCGTCCGTCTACACCAAACGGGCTGGTGCAAGATGTGTTCGGCAGACGCTTACGCACCTATTGATAATATCCGGGGTCGTACTGGGTGGTGTCGCGCTAGCATTCTTGCCTAGCTCTTGGGCAACAGGTCGTTAATCGCCAGGTGAATGGCTCTTGGATCCGCTCAGCCTGGACAACTGTCAAACGAATTTCTAGATAATTAACAGCCGTTTTTTGCGCTTTTATAGGATGTGGAAACGACTAATCTCGACCATATCGACTCAAGCCGATAGAGAACAAAAATCATGTCCTGTGTTCTAATCATCGAAAGCAGCGCCCGCCAACAGGGGTCGATTTCTCGCCAACTGACCCAACAATTTATTAACCAGTGGCAAACTGCCCATCCAACGGATCAGATCATTATTCGTGACGTGGCCCTTAATTCTATACCCCATATGGACGCAAACTTGATCGGTGGCTGGATGAAGCCTGCCGAACAGCGCAGCGAAAAAGAGCAGATCTGCTTGGAACGATCCAACGAACTGACCAACGAACTCATGGCCGCCGACGTGTTAGTTATAGCCTCACCGATGTATAACTTCACTATCCCCAGCACGCTTAAAGCTTGGCTAGACCATGTGATCCGTGCTGGCGTGACGTTCAAATACACTCCCGCACGCCCTCAAGGTTTATTAATCGGCAAGCGCGCCTTCGTCCTAACTGCCCGAGGCGGAATTCATGCTGATGACAGTTCGGATCACCAAGAGCCGTACCTACGTCAGATCCTGTTGTTTATTGGGATACATGACATCACCTTTATCCATGCCGAAGGGCTCAACCTCGGCAGTATTTTCCGTGAAAAAGGTATCAGGCACGCCACGACATTGCTGGCACGAATTGTTTGAGCCTTTACGTCCGGAATCCAACTCCAGTTGGTCTGCGCGTGGAAGCTTACTGAAGTACCGACTCGTCGCGAAACACATGCTGTGAAATGAACGCCGACGGCGCACCCATGCGATGGAGCGCTTTGAGTCTGTGGACTTCAGCCCTTCGTGAGGCCCGCGAGTACACCCGCTTTTTTCGTGAAATCTGCAACCAGGTCAACCATGGCAGTCTTTACATACGCTGGAGCAGTTTTCATAGAACCCGCGTTGAACGGAGGATCTAGGTCATATTCGCTCATCAGTTGAGCACACTCGGCATAGGTCTGATCGCGCAGCTCAGCAACCATGCTCAGACCAAAATCCAGCTCTGCCGTCACCCCAGCGCCCGTAATCCTGTTACGGTCGCGTACAACACGCGCTTCGGTTGGAATTGCACCAAACCCGGCCAGAGCATCCCGGCACGACCAGTGCGAAGTTGCCTTAAAGCCCTTTAGTAGCCCCGGAGCACCAAGGATCAACGAACCAGAGCAGACACTGGTCACGTATTTCGCACGTGAACCACGATCAGCCATGAAGACCAGTGTTTCAGCATCAGAAGCCGCTGCCAAGGTGCCATCCGTGCCGCCTGGAGTGAACAACACAGTCAGGTAGCGAGGACATGTGTCGAAGTGTCTGTCGGTATAACCGTTAATCCTGCATCACTGGTTACTGGATCCAGAGATTTAGCGACAATGTAGATCTTGGCCCCCATGAGCGAACCAAGCATGCAGTGCGGCCCGACAAGATCCATCTCCGTCATGCCTAAATAAACCAGCATTGCGATTTGCTCTTCTTCCATCCATGGCACATTAGCCATGTCGGGGCCCATATCAGGCATCTTGTCGGCATGCATGGGCTTTTCGGCAGCCGACGCTCTGGGGTGATGCTTGCGGCCAGGGGTGCAAGGAGCGCACCGATGACTAGGTTGCGACGTTGATTATCGATCATGATGAATTCCTTAAAAACTGGCGGTCAGCGTCAAATAAGCTGAGCGTGGTTGGGTCGGCAATACCACTGGGGATCCAAGGTATTGATAAGTCTCAAAGACCTTTCGACCCGTCAGATTGACTGCCGAGATGGAGAGCGTGTAACGGTCGAAATAGTAGGAAGCCTGTGCATCAAACAGCGCGTACTCCGGGACAGAGACTGTATTCGCCAGAATTAGCTTCCGTGCGCTGAGCGCAGTGACGCCGGCACCAAATCCCAGCCCCTTTGCGGCGCCATCAAGTATCCGATAGCGCGCTGCGAGCCGACCGCTGTGTCGAGAAACGCGCGGCAATCCGTCACCGACCAGAATCGAATTGTCGTCTGTCACTTCAGCCTGGGTGTAGGCGTAGTTGGCCAGCAGTGAAAGAGCCGGAATCGGCTCCCAGACCATGTCTGCTTCTATTCCGCGAGCGCGTTGCTCACCGCTCTGTACTACCCCAAGATCGTGTTTGTAGGATCGGGATAAGGGGTGGAAACGTTGCGGCGTCTCTGCTCGAACGCTGCGAGAGTGCCGGTTAGGCCAAGATCTTTGAAGGCCAGTTTGACGCCAGCCTCATAATTGCGAGAAAGCTCAGGCTTAGGTGTCTCCCGGCCGTTGAAGTTGAACGCCCCCCTCAAACCGGTGGAATATGCGGCATAGCGTGCAAGGCTTTGGGTCAGGTCATAGGTGATTCCAGCCGTGGTGTCACACGGTGATAGGAGGTATCAACGCCCTGCTCTTGTTGCTTAAGGTTGAGTTGGGTGAGACGCAATGACCCTAACAGGTGGAAGCGGCCATAGGTCGCCTGATCCTTAAGATAGAGGGCTTTCGTCTCGTAGCGGTTGGTCTGGGTCACAATCGCTTCTGGCGTCGCGCCGTAAGAAAGCCCATAAATGGGACTGGCCAGGTCAAGCTCGCCGATTAGCTCGGCATTGGAAACACCTGAGGTGAAGTCGGTACGGTCATAGCTGGCGCCCACCAACAGTTCGTGGGTGCCACCCAACGCTTCGAATCTGGAGCCCAGGTTGGTATCCAGCACGCTCTCCCGGATTTTTGTTGGCAGGTAAAGCTTGAATATTGGGTACACCGTGGGTGTCGCAGGATTCGCCCCAAGAAGCTCAGGAAATATGAAGGCACCGTTGTCGCGCATTTTGCCTTCGTTATACTGGGCGGTGACGGTCATTCGCCTGTCGTCGCTAGGCTCATGCTTGAGTTCGGCGGTGGTGGTTCGATTCTCGATGGTAGTGTGAGGCAGCCCTCTGGTCGAGCGTGGGAACGCGTTGCGATCAATCTGACCACTCAATGCCTGGGCGGCTGGCAGTCCGGAAAATTCGAGCTGGCTGCGATCCTCGTACTGGCCACGCAGTAACAGTTCAGTCTCTGGCGTGAGTTGGAACGCGATGCTGGGTTGTACCGACCACTGATGGGCATTGACGTGATCAATCCAGCTGTCGTTTCCCTGATAGTCGGCTGCTATCCGCGCTGCGACCTTGTCGCCAATAGGTGTGTTGAGATCCAGCGAAGGGTTTACCGTGCCGAAGCTGCCGGTGCGCATCGAAACAAACGCACTTGGCGCGGCCTCGGGACGTTTCGAAATCACGTTGATCAAGCTTCCCAACGTCGCGCCGATGCCACCAACATAAAAAGCTGATGTTGGGCCTTTGAGCACCTCGATACGCTCGGTGCCGATGAGGCTGGTTGGATCGATGCTCGCCGCCGTGCCGCCGAAAGCCGGCAGCCCATTCATGTAAATCTCCGCCGGAAAACCGCGCACGATTGGCTGCGTGAAAAGTGCTTCTTGAGGCTTGGTTGCTCTTACATCCGAAACGTCTACCAGTGCGTCGGCAAGCGAATGACTGCCCTGCTCCATGAGCATCGCACGAGTAACGACTTGCACCGATTGCGGAACTTCGATCAAGGAAGTTTCGGTCCGCGTGGCCGAAGCAGAACTTGGCGTGGTATAGCTTTCCTCATTACCGGAAACGTTGATCGACTCAAAGGTCCAGCTCCGCGACCGAAGCGAAGGATCACATACTGCGTCAGGTTGCGCGTAGGCGCTGTTATGCAAGCAAAAACCTACGGCAAGGCAGGCGGCATGTGTCGCAGAGGGTGACGGCGAATGAAACCTAACGGGCTGGTCATGAGAGGCGTCTTTTCGGTCATTGGGGCGTCCAGAGGCAGACGACCAGACTCTATAGCCTGAGTTCCAACGCCGAAACTGCGACATTTTGACACGCACATACGCTTGCCCGGATAAGCGCAGCCTACCGCCCTCACACTTGCAGCTTTTATTTGAAGATGGTCGCCCGCCTCTATCCACAAGCTGCGTCAAACTGTCGCACTTGGTGCCTAGCTGCCAGCTCATTATGCTACTCGGGAAATGGTGTCATGAATAAATTTTGCTAGTTCCGCCAACACCTAAACATACAAAATAATAGGTGAATCATGAAAAAAAATATCGCTGCTGCCTGTTTTTTCGTACTTGGTTCTTTAGAAGCCGCTCAGGAGCCCGAAGCCGTATTCAAGCGTAGTTGTATGATGTGCCACAGTGGCCAATTAGCCATGGCTCCGAAAAAAGGCGATCAGACTGCCTGGAAACCACGCTTGGATAAAGGCATGGACACACTTGTGAAACACGTAACAGAAGGCTTTGGTGCTATGCCGCCTCGTGGCCTTTGCATGGATTGCAGCGCGGAAGATTATCAAGCCGTGATTAACTGGATGTCAAAATAGTTATCCACTTGGCAGACTTTTTTGAACTATATTTAACTTAGTCTTGAACACAATAATTCTTAATACCTAAAAGCATTCTAATAAGCGAGTTGCCTTGTACGTGAGCTAACGAAAATCTCACGTAACTGGGGTGGCTGGTTAAACGTCCTTAAAGTGTTTCGGTTTCAGGAAATGTATGTCATGCCTTCTCCCCTAATTTTGCCTAGCGCAAAGCGTAAACCCATGTCCCGCTCTATCTCTATATGGCCCCTACTGTCAGTTAGTCTTTTCGCCCTCAATCCATTGCCCTCAGCATTGGCTGAAGCCAAAAAATCAGAAGACTCGATACTGACCCTGGGCACCGTGACAGTGCAGGGCAACAGCGCGGGCAGTGGTCCGCTGAGCACCAGCAGTGTGCTCAGCTCAGTGGATATTCTTGGCGCGGACATGCTGGAAAAAATGCCGGTCAACTACAGCTGGGAACTGTTCAGTCGGGCTCCCGGGGTGATGCTCACCGAATTCAATCAAGGCACCACCTCAGGCAAAATTTCCTTTCGCGGTTTTAATGGTGAAGGCGAAGTTAACGCGGTCAAGTTGTTGATCGATGGCATTCCCAGCAACAGCAATGACGGCAATATGCCGTTTATGGACATGATTTTTCCGATGGAGCTGGACAGTATCGAGGTGGTACGCGGTACCAGCGATGCCCGCTATGGCCTTAACAATATCGCCGGCAATGTCAATATGCTCACACGTACAGGGGGTGATTACCGCAAGGCGCGAATTCGCTATGGCAGCTACAACACGCGGGAAACTCAGCTCGCCGCCGGCATCGAAAGCAGCAACTGGACACAGAACTACTTCTTCGCCTACCAAAAATCCGGCGGTTACCGCGATCACTCCGAGGCTGACAAATTTTCGATGTCCGGAAAATGGTTCTATACCCCGGACGACAACAGCTATCGCATCGGCCTGATCGCGCGTCACTATGAAACCGAGGCGCAGGAGCCTGGTTATCTCAGTGAAGAGGATGCTCGCCACCACCCATCCATGACCAACAGCTATAACGCCACCGACAAAGGCACTCGGCGGATGAACCAGGTCAGCGTGCACTTCGATACCGAAGTGTCCGAGACACTCGCTTGGTCTGCAAAAACCTACCTCAACACCTTTGATGACCGGCGCTGGACGCAATACTGGCGCACCAGTTCTCAACAGGAGCGTGACGCTTACGAAACCCAATATGGCGCTCTCACCTCCCTGACTTGGCGCCCCGAAGTGAGCTGGCTGTACAACTTCGCTTTGGAAGGTGGCGCAGACATCCAACGCCAACAAAACCAAAGCGAACGTTACCGAACCAAGGACCGCGCACGCCAAGCTCAAACCCGTGACCAGCAATTTGATTTCGACACCTACGGTGCTTACGTCCAGGCAGAGATCAAACCGTTTGAATCGCTCAAAATCATCCCGGCGTATCGCGTCGACAAGATCCAGGGCGATTTCACAAATGAAATGACTGGCCTAGACTACGACATCAATGACTATGGGTTAATCAAACAACCCAAGCTCAGCGTGGTGTATTCCCCGTGGGACGTGGCCAGCATCTACGCAAACTGGGGGCGCACGTTCCAGGTGGGTACCGGTGCTGCGGCCTATAAGATTCCACCGAGGGATACGGACCTTGCACCGTCCATCAACGAAGGTTGGGAAACGGGAATTAAGTTCACACCGGCGGACTGGGTCGACGGCCGTGTAGCCTACTGGCAACAAGAAGCGAGCGGTGAAGTCAGTCGGCGCCTAAACGACCCCAGTGGCGAGTCGGATAACGTCGGCGAAACCCGGCGCTGGGGTTATGACCTGCAGTTGAACCTACGCCCAGATGAGCGCACAGATATCTGGCTGGCCTACTCCTGGCAGTATTCGAAAATACTCCAGCCAAGCTCGTCTCTGCCCAACAGTAAAGGCCAGGAAATCGACCATATCCCACATCATCTATACAGCGCAGGTGTGAGCCACAAGGTTACCCCGGCGCTGCAGTTGACGGCATGGATGAACGGCCAGACCAGCTATTACCTGGAACGTGAGAACACCAAGGGTACTTACGGCGGCTATGTTCTGATGAACCTCGGCGCTACGTACCAAGTGACTGAGGCCGTTAGCGTTGACCTGCAATTGAAAAACCTCACCAACCGTTACTACGAATATGCCTGGTACGACCCGGACGGAGCTCGAGCCTCTCTCCACTCACCAGGTGATGGGCGTGCGGTATATACAGGCGTTAGCGTGGATTTTTGATTAAACCACCTGCCGGGGCTTGATAGGCCCCGGCAACAGCGCCAACCATGACTGAAATCTAATGCTGCGCGATCTGCACGCTATAACCCATATCAAGTCTTGCGATGGCGCCGATTGAAAATGAGTGCGCATTGATTCTTCATCCGACCAATTGCACTCAACCATCCAGCCATTGAATCCCTCAGCCTTTCTCAACTAACATCTTGCACAACCACGAGATTGGTACTCTATCAAGCTGAGCAATACCGATATTTCAGCCTTAAGAAAAAGGTCCATTCTGGTTTCGAATTCCATCACGTTTCTTATAAGACCTGACATAACGTCAACTCCATACATGAGAGCAGAAAAGACGACAAGGCCCACAAAAAATTCTACTGAGGCAGCACTTGCACCTAAGCCAATACTGAACATTCTGACTTGCGCTACTCGCTATGAGTTTAAGAAAGTAAGATAACCGAAATGCCAAATACGAAACGACAAAACATTGACGATTTCAGCCAAAATGATCAGAATCTCAGCCAATGGTCTTTAGGGATAATCGAATATGCTTGCTAAATCCATACAATTTATTACGTACCCTCAGGTAAGCCTATTGGATTTGGCTGGCCCATTGGATGTGTTTATCGCAGCTAATCATCTTTCGCCCCCTGATCAGAAGCCGTATTCGATCTCTATTCATGCGTTAAACCCGACTAATGAAATTCTTTCAAGCTTTTCAGTTAGCGCCGAAACGTTACAACCGGAAACGCTATCAGCGCATACCTTGATCGTGCCCGGCGGGCCCGGCATTCATAAGTTTTGCAAGGATCCGAAGTTTTTTTCACATTTTGTAAACCATGCTGACAAAGCTACCCGCTTGGTTTCAGTTTGTACGGGGGTGTTCGCACTAGCGGCTGCCGGAAAGCTAGATGATCGAGAAGCCACTACACATTGGTCTTCATATGATGAGCTTGAGCATAACTTCCCCTTAATTAAGATCAGGCGCGGCCCTATATTTATTAATGATGGAAACATATGGACGTCGGCCGGTGTCACTTCTGGAATTGACTTGGCGCTGTCAATAGTTGAAGAAGACCTCGGACACTCTGCTGCACTGGAAATCGCACGTCATCTGATAGTATTTTTAAAGCGTCCTGGAGATCAAAATCAATTCAGTTCATCCTTGACGTTGCAATCAAAAAGTAGCCAGTTTTCAGATCTTCACGCTTGGATAAACAACAACCTTAATGCTGACCTGTCAATTCCTGCGCTAGCGAATTTCATGAACATGAGCGAGAGAACATTCACACGCAAATACAGTGAAAACACTGGGAAAACTCCCAGCAAGACGGTTGAACTGCTCCGCCTGGAAGCCGCACGGCATTTACTCGCCACATCCAACAGCCCGCTCAAAAAAGTAGCCCAAAGCTGCGGACTGGGCAATGAGTCGACTTTCATAAGGAGTTTCATAAAAAAATTCGCTGTTACCCCCAAGGAATATCGTGCACGGTTTAACTCACAACGATAAGCAGTCGATACCTCATTTACTCGTGTTCACCTCCCGACCCGGATTCATTTCGCGAAAAAACGTTCGTCGATACTCAGAAGGTGACGTACCGAGATGAATGCCGAACTGCTGCCTTAGCGATAAGGGCGTTCCAAAACCTGCCTCATCGGCAACACATTCGATAGGTAAGTCCGTCGTTTCCAGCAGTTCTTGTGCTCTGACAACGCGCTCTGCGTTCAACCATTTTGAGACGGTACTGCCAGTTGCTTCCCTGAAGCGCCGAGTAAACGTGCGTCTACTCATTTTCGCCATGTCCGCCAGCACGTCGAGCGACAGGTCATTGCTCAGGTTCATTCGAGCCCACGCCAGTACTTCAGATAAATGAGTCTCGCTGGACAGCTGCGGCACAGGACGCTCAACGTACTGCGCCTGGCCTCCCTGCCTATGTGGAGGGGTCACCAGCACCTTCGCGGTGCGATTCGCCACATCCGCACCGAGTCGTTGGCGGATCAGATGCAGGCAACAATCGATTGCCGCCACGGTTCCTGCAGAGGTCATAATATTGTCGGCACTGACATAGAGCACCTCGGGCCTGAAGCGAACCTCAGGAAAACGTCGCGCGAACTCATCACGAGCCGACCAGTGAGTGGTTGCTTCTTTCCCATCAAGTAGCCCGGCATCTCCGAGCACAAATGCGCCTAAACATAAGCCAACGATGAGCTTGCCTTGGGCATTGGCGACTTGCAAAGCGCTCACGAGTCCTGCAGATGCAGCGACCGATTGATCGCCCCACGCGGGAATGATGATTACGTCAGACACCTCCATCAGCTCCAGACCTTGAGTTACCGCAAGCCCGATGCCTTGGTCGCTATTCACCATTCCCGGTACTTCTGCGCAGTAACTGACCTCGTATTGAGGTTCACTTGGTGCGGATTGAACCGCACCCAGCACCAAACCCGGCACAGAAAGGTGGAACAGGCTTACGCCGTTAAAAGCTAGAACAGCAACGCGTATGGATGGCATCAGGCAACCTCGGATTAGCCCTGTTTTGGCTCATATCTATCGCCTACTGGGATTATGGTCGATCGCTCAGGCGTACGAACTCTCATCGAAGAAAGGCATACATCACCCTCCTCCACATCCCTTAAAACCCCTGGCCGCTTGGCCCAATTATATCGAAATATGTCATTCAGGCCACTGTCAGGCCCCAGAGCATTCGGCAAGAATAGAGTCCTCGATCTATCAGATGGATTAATCCGATGAAATTTAGAACTCTTCCTTTTGCCCTTAGCATTGCTTGCACTATGGCAGCCACATCAGCATGTGCTGGTTCAAACACCCCCAACGCAGCGGACGCCTCCCATAAAGTAGACTTGCAGCAAGTTCGTAACGCAACTGTGAAAATCTCCTACGGCGGCACGACCTTCCTGATCGACCCGATGCTGGCCGAAAAGGGAACCTACCCAGGGTTTGAAAATACTTACCGTAGCAACCTGCGTAATCCCCTGGTCGATCTAACTGAGTCGCCCACTAAAGTGATCGCAGGGGTCGACGCAGTCATCGTCACTCACACCCATCTTGACCATTGGGACGATGCCGCACAAAAAGCGCTACCTAAAGACATCCCTTTGTTCACTCAGCACGAAAAGGATGCGCAGCTGATTCGCTCCCAAGGTTTTAAAAATGTGCACGTGCTGACGGATGAAGCTGAATTCGGTGGCGTCAAAATCACCAAAGCCGGTGGTCAGCATGGCACAGACGAAATGTATGCTGCGCCCCCGCTCGCAAAGCTTCTGGGCGAAGCCATGGGCGTTGTGTTTCAGGCTCCAGGCTACAAGACCCTCTACCTTGCGGGTGACACTATTTGGCGTAAAGAAGTAGACCAGACCATTGAGAAATATCACCCTGAAGTCATCGTGCTCAACGCTGGGAAAGCAAAAGTGAACGGGTTCGAGGGTGCAATCATCATGGGTGAGGAAGACGTTCTACGCGCTTCACAGGCCGCGAAAAACGCGAAAATCGTCGCGGTACACATGGACGCAGTCAATCACATGTCCCTGACACGTGAAGAGTTGCGCACCTATGTCAAGAAGCAAGGTATAGAGACTCGCGTCGATATTCCAGAAGACGGCGCCTCACTGGAATTCTGATTCAACCCCCCCTGCGCCATGGCAGAAGACAGCTTGCTGACCCAAAAGCCGTTTCAGCCTTCAGGACAGCATCACTTTGATAAGTTAATTGGAGATCGATCATGAAACAAGGTCTTGTAGTAGTTGATCTGCAAAACGAATACCTGCCCACTGGCAAATTGCCTTTGACCGGCATCGAAGCGGCTGTGGCGAATGCTAGCCGGGTGATCAGTCACGCGCGAAATGAAGGTATTCCAGTTTTTCACATACGGCATGAATCCGATGATGAGGGGGCTCCATTCTTCGCCAAGGGAACTACCGGAGCAGAAACTCAGGCAGCTGTCGCCTCTGATGCTCAAGAACCCGTGATTGTAAAAAAACACATCAACGCATTCAGAGATACTGATCTCAAACAGCAGTTGGATACTTTGAATGTCCAAGAAATCGTCGTCATAGGTGCAATGAGCCACATGTGCATCGACGCGGTGGTACGCGCTGCAGCAGACATGGGCTATCCAGTAACCGTACTGCATGACGCTTGCGCCACCCTGGATCTTACCTTTGGCGGCGTGACCGTGCCCGCAGCTTATGCGCATGCGACGATGATGGCAGCATTTGAGTTCGGCTACGCCACCGTTAAAGCGGTAGACGAGTACCTCTCGGCATAAGCTCATGAGACTCAGTTTGTGCTTCATCTGAATGTTCAGGCGATTAGACACATCGCCAAGGGCCTTAGGCAGAAGGTGTGATAACGCACCGAGAGTGAGCCGAACAAGCGCCCCTACTGCTTCGGGGCGCTTGTTTATTATACCACCAGCCGATTCTTGAAAGGTCTTCACCAATCCGGATCGTTTGATCGTCCTGTACCAGTTTTGTCTGCGCGAGTGGGAGCATACCTCGCATCAGCAACGCTGCTGCCCTAATAAGGCTCCAAAACCCGCATCAACAGTCTTGCGCGGAACAACCTAGTGACAATTGACTGGGTTCACTTCACACCTTGGTCATCCCTTGCCGGCGGCGCTTTGATTGGCCTGGCAGCCGGCCTGTGGGCGGTCGCCAATGGGCGGATCGCAGGCATCAGCGGTCTGATTGGCAGCCTTCTGCAACGTCATAGCGAAGGAAAGAGTGAGAAGGCATTGTTTCTTTTTGGCCTGCTCGCCGCGCCACTGCTATGGGGCCTGTTTGTCACGTTGCCACTAATCGAGTTCCAAGGTGGAGGGTTCGAACTCACCGTCGCCGGCGTATTGGTCGGGATGGGAACACGGTATGGTTCGGGATGTACGAGTGGACATGGAGTCTGCGTTATATCGCGCCTTTCGCCGCGCTCAATGGTTGCCACTGCGTGTTTCATGCTCAGCGGCTTCATGACGGTGTACGTCCTGCGTCATGTGCTGGAGGGATGAACATGATCAAAGTATCTTCCTTCATCGCTGGCCTGCTGTTCGGCGTTGGCCTGCTTTTGGCTGGCATGGTCAACCCAGGAAAAGTACTGGCATTCCTGGATTTGTCTGGCGCCTGGGACCCCTCACTGGGGCTAGTCATGATAGGTGCGATTGCCGTCGCCATAGGCCCGTTTACCTGGGCACGCCAACAATCTCGTTCGTTGCTGGGAAGAACAATACAGTTACCAACCGAACGTAAGTTGGACCCGCGCTTGATTGCCGGCAACCTGCTGTTTGGCACGGGCGGGGATTGGCAGGCATTTGCCCTGGCCCTGCGATGGTCATACTTCTGGCAGGCCGCTGGCAAGCAATCGTGTTCATGTTGGCGATGCTGGCCGGAATTTTGTTGTTTACCGCTCTGGAGGCCAAGCCTATCCATTGATCGAGATATCTGCATGAAAACCACTCTCGGAGCAACTGACTGAATCGACCCAGATTTGGGGCCATTAACGCCACCTACCCTACTCACCTGAAGACCTGCCCTACGGTTGCAGATCAACCCCGAGCAGGCGTGTGAGGCGGTTTAGGCAGGAAGCTGCGGTCAGCTATTGCACCTGCAGCAGCATCAGGTAGCCCCCGACCAACAAGAACCAACTTAGTAGCGGATAGGTCAGCCAGCGCGCCCAATGCGACGTGACGCTGAAACCTACGCCGTGCACAAACCCCGTGCAAATCCCCAGCATCAGCAGCATAAGCACGCCATGGCTGTAACGCCCATCGGGCCCGACCATAGAGCCCGGATGAATCAGCAGTAACAGCCCCATCGGCGCCGCCAGCGCCAAGGACACAACCCGGCAGGCGCCATGCTGTGTCCATCCGTTCAGGTCAGGCATCGGCCTCGGGCTCCGCGTCCAAGTCCATGTAGTTTTCCAACCACAATGCGCTGATGATTCCCGCGCTGCAGGCCAGCAATACACCGAGAATCCAAGCGAAATACCACATAACAGTCGTCTCCTCTGCGGCTCAGTAAAGGCCATGGTCATTGGCTTTGATGTCATCAGCGTTGAGGGTGCCCCACATTTTGAAGTAACCCCACAGCGTGTAGCAGAGGATCAAGGGCACAAAAATGCTCGCGGCCACCAACATGATGCCCAGTGTTTTTTGACTCGACACCGCATCCCATACCGTCAGGCTCGAAGTTAGATCCAGGCTGGACGGCAGGATAAACGGGAACAGGGCAAAACCGGCGGTGCACAGGGTGCCGACCACTACCAGGGCGGAGCCGAGAAAGGCAAGCCCGGAACGACGCGCCGCCGCGGCAACAAAGGCCAACGCAGCGCCCAGCAAAGAAATAACAGGCGCCAGTTGAGTCAACGGATACCGCGAATAATTGACCAACCAACCATGATTGCTCTGTTCAACGGTTTTCCCCAGGGGATTGAGAACCGCTCCCGGATCAAGCGCTGAGCGAATGGCAAACCCCTCAATATTGCCAACAGCTAGCCAGATGCCGGCCGCGATAAAGCTCGCCACATAAACCAGCAACACCCATTGCACGGCCCGTCGGGCCCGCTGCGCCAAAGCCTCCTCGGTACGCATCATCAACCAAGTACCGCCATGCAGGCACAACATGCTCAGGCTGACCACTCCGCAGAGCAACGCAAAGGGGCTGAGTAAATGCCAGAAATTGCCTTGGAACGTTAACCGCAAGTCGCCATCGAAGTGAAACGGCACCCCCAGAAACAGGTTGCCAAACGCCACGCCGAACACCAGCGAAGGCACGATCGCCCCTGTACACAGGGCCCAATCCCAACAGGCGCGCCAGCGGGGGTTTTGTAGCTTGCTGCGGTAATCGAACCCCACGGGCCGTACGAAAAGAGCGAACAACACCAACAGCAACGCCCAGTAAAAACCAGAAAATGCGGTGGCGTACACCATGGGCCAAGCGGCGAACAACGCCCCGCCTGCCGTGACGAACCACACCTGGTTGCCATCCCAATGCGGTGCAATGGTATTGATAATTACGCGCCGCTCGTCGTCGCTCCTGCCCACATAGGGCATGAGTGCGGCAGCGCCCAGATCAAAACCGTCGGTGAGGGCAAAGCCGATCAGCAGCACGCCTATCAGTACCCACCAGATCAGCTTCAGTGTTTCGTAATCAAACATGCTTATTTCCTCAAGCGTGGGCAGGCTGTGGGATCAGCGTCTGTTCAAAGTGGTAGCGCCCCGTGTGCAAACTACTTGGGCCAAGCCGGGCAAACTTGATCATCAGATACATTTCGATAACCAGCAGCACGCTGTAGAACGCCACCAGCGCCAGCAGCGAGCCCCAGACATCCGAACTGGGCACGCTGGAGGCGGACAAATGGGTCGGCAGCACTTCGGCAATCGACCAGGGTTGCCGACCGTGCTCAGCCACAAACCAGCCGGTCTGAGTCGCTACCCATGGCAGCGGCAGACTCCACAGGGCCCACTTCAGCAACCAGGGTTTGCGCTCTTCGTTTTTGCGCGCCGAAGCCCAGAACGCGCAGACAAACAGGCCCAGCATCAGCACGCCAGAGAGAACCATCAGGCGAAAACTCCAGAACAGGCTGAACACATTAGGGATGGTGTCCTGCGCTGCCTGCCGAATCTGTTCAGCATTGGCATCCACCACACGGGTGGTGTATTTCTTCAGCAGCAGGCCGTAACCCAGGTCCTGCTTGACCGCGTCAAACGCAGCCAAGGTGGTTGCTGACTTGTCGCCACCACGAACTTGTTCCAACAATCGGTAAGCGATCATGCCGTTACGAATCCGCACCTCGTGCTGCACCAACAAATCGCTGATACCGGTGACCTGTTTATCCAGCGAGCGGGTAGCAATGAGCCCCAACAGATACGGTACTTTTACCGCGTAGTCTGTTTGCATGGTTTCGCGGTTGGGTAGCCCGAACAAGGTGAACGCTGCCGGTGCAGGTTCGGTGTGCCATTCGGCTTCAATGGCCGCCAGCTTGGTTTTTTGCACATCACCGATCTCGTAACCAGACTCATCGCCGAGCACTATCACCGATGCAATAGCCGCTAGGCCAAACGCCGATGCAATGGCAAATGAACGCCGGGCAAAACCCTGATCGCGCTTTTTCAGCAAATAAAAGCTAGAGATGGCCAACACGAACACAGCGCCCGTGACATAACCCGAAGCCACGGTGTGTACAAACTTGACCTGGGCCACAGGGTTGAACAGCAGTGCGCTGAAACTCACTAACTCCATGCGCATGGTTTCAATGTTGAATTCGGCCCCCACTGGGTTTTGCATCCAACCGTTGGCAATCAGAATCCACAACGCCGATAGATTTGAGCCCAGTGCCACCAACCAAGTTACCGCCAGGTGTTGACGTCGCGACAGCCGATCCCAGCCGAAGAAAAACAAGCCGATAAACGTCGACTCGAGAAAGAACGCCATCAAGCCCTCAATAGCGAGTGGCGCTCCGAAAATATCCCCGACGTAATGTGAGTAATACGCCCAGTTAGTGCCGAACTGAAACTCCATAGTCAGGCCAGTGGTCACGCCGAGGGCAAAGTTGATACCAAACAACTTGCCCCAGAACTTAACCATGTCTTTGTAGACTTCTTTTCCGGTCATTACGTAGACCGACTCCATAATTGCCAGGATCACTGATAACCCCAGCGTCAGCGGCACAAATAGAAAGTGATAGAGCGCGGTCATTGCAAATTGCAAGCGCGATAGATCAACAACGCTTTCCGAGATCATCTCGGCTCTCCTTCAGATGGTTTTTCACCAGAGCCCAACACACGGTCAACGATGGGTTGGGTATCGAGGGCTGGAAGTGTGGGGTGCGCAAACCAGATGAACTTGATGAGTAAAATTATGAACAGCTTGATCACCAAGATGACGGTGATTTCCTTGCTCAGTGAATCCTTGAACATCATGTATCCCCTGTCTGCTGGACCCAATCACCTGCCCTTGTGATGCGCACAAGGCAAGCCGGTCATTTCATAAGAGCCAGGGTTAACCCTGGAGTGATGACCTGGTTTTTCAGAAAAAAAAAAGCCCCCTGGGCAGAGGGCGGAGCAACCAGAACGTGCACTGGTCAAATTGCGAAGCCTCAAGCTACCGTGGAAGTGTCTGCCTCCGCTCAAAGCCCGCACACTTTATGTGGGCAGCCTGCAGGCAACAACTGCGACAAACGGACGCACAAACCTCTCTTTTCGGTCCGATCCACGCGCCTGGCGGCGCTTGTATAAAGGCCTGATCAGACGTGGTGTTTTGTCGCAGATCACCAGTCTCGGCGGACGGATTCCCAGGGTACGTTCCATCACGGAATCGGCAACCACCGGCGAAACCCGACACCGCCTTTTCCGGTTAAAGGGCACCAGGCAAAGTCCCAAGGTACTGGCGGAAGCTCCTCCAGATCAGATTCATACCCGGCCACAAGACGCGGCGCCAACTTCCAATCGAACACCCTCTCAGGCGAGTCTTGCCAGGCCAGTACCAACCCTCGTGCCTGGCTGTCATCGCTGTTGACCCAGCGTGCCGCGGCAGCACTCATAAAGGCCTCGATATGCTCCTCATTAATCCGTGCCTGATACTTGGAGCCCAGCAGCCAGCGACACACGCTCAAGTAATAGGTCCAGTTCAGCGGTGGGTGATTGCGATAGGCCCAGGTCATGAAACCGCGAAATATATTCAGGCCGTCGGGCGGATCGAGCTTGAGTAAGCCCGGGCACACATCGAACAAGGTATGCCAGTAAGGCAGCAGCCTGGTATCGAGGTGCACAAAGCTGCGCGCGTTGCCGGGGTAATCCGGAAAGGGCAGTAAAAGCTCGCCCTGAGTGCGTAGCCGCGAAGATTTGCTAAGCAATCGAGACACACCGGATGGAACGGCTAGCACGCGCATAGTGACCTCCAGCTAATCGGTTTCGCTGTTCGTGTCGAATTGCGTTTTAAGTCATCAGGCGCTGCAAAACCTGGCATTAACAGGCGATTCAGACTTTCACATACATGAGCCATTTTTGTGCTTCTCCAATGTCACCTTTAACCGTGGAGCCCCCCGGAATGCATCGACGATGCCTGCGTTACCACCGGCAAGAGAGGGCTTAGATAAACGCGGTCATACATAAGGTGCTGGAGAGGCTCTAGGGTTGATCGATGGCCAGCGGCTTCGGGGCGAGAGCCAGCGCAAGGGTTCGGTCGGCCGCAACACGAACGCGGCGATAAATTCTGGCACCGCGAGCGCTTGCGCCGGAATCGGTACTGCACCGACGGACTGGGAACAACAGCAATGGGCTTGATCCGCCTTGGCGGAGAGCGATGGCTCTTTTTTTTCCAGCGTGAGCGAGACTTGCTGCACGCCACCCGACGAGCAAAAGCTGCCCGTCAGCAACTGCTCCAGGCTCAGAGTGCCAAAGGCGCTGGCCATCGGCAGCGCCATGAGTTTGAGTACAATCGCCAAGAACGCTGCGACCCAGGCATTCTGATGGCTGGCGCGACTCATTCCACCCCAGCGCATCAGGCCAGCCAGCTCAGATAACACATTGCGCCAAGGCGCACTGTCAGCAGGCAACACAAGAAAGGCATACGGCAACGCTCTGAATAATCACTATTGAATAGCGACTGCCCGCTCACACCTGCATAGCAAGAGTAAAAAACGGGCGGCAGCAAACAAGCGGTGTTTAGCTAATTACAGCTAACCGTTTACATAGGTCAGATCAGAGGGGATGCACGAGGGTTGGCAGAGGGCCAGGAATAACGAGGGGGGGCTTTGCAGCGTTGTTCGCGGTCAGGCCGGCGTACTTGGCCAATGCGCAGTAACCAGCCAAGACAAAACAGCAAGGCAATGCTTAAGGTCACGGCCGAGCAGATCGGACAGGAAAAACTACCTGACCAACCACTGACGGTCAGATCGGTGAGATCCGTTTTCGATGCCGGTGCAGGGCTGCCTAGGGACGAGCAGAACTGCCCGCCTACACCATTGAGCTCCAGGCCCATCATCTGCCCATGAGCCAACCCGCAGGCGAACACATTGAACAGGACGCAAAAATATAACGTCCATGCAATGAGCGAGCGGTCTGAGCGGGTCAGTTTCATGGCGGCGACTCTAACACCGAACAGCACGTGGATTGAAGCGCGATTAGGGTCGCGTAAACTGCTACACAAAGCATCGGCCATCAGGGGCGGCGCCCTATCAGGGCAACCCATCCTGCGACAACCTGCCACACCCCGACA
The DNA here is from genome assembly GCF_056688935.1 of Pseudomonas arvensis. Lineage (NCBI taxonomy): Bacteria > Pseudomonadati > Pseudomonadota > Gammaproteobacteria > Pseudomonadales > Pseudomonadaceae > Pseudomonas > Pseudomonas arvensis. The sequence continues at coordinate 3,981,621 of NZ_CP162038.1, forward strand.
ACAGAGCCAACGCTCGCGAGCGGCACATCACAGGTGTGCCAGAATGTCGCAGGTTATTAAGAATAAATAGCGTCGTTAGACTTACGGCCCTTCCTGCGGCCCGGTCTTAAGCAATGCTCAAAAGGCACCTTTGGCATACTTTCCCAACAGCCTCGCCAACCACTCAAAAACCCTGGCGTGCCTCCAGCGGTGGCCTGCTGGCGTGTGCATTGTGGATCGCCCTAAGCGGCTGCCAGCCGTCAGAGGAGTTCGCTACCCCGGAGCCTGGTGAAAAGCTCTCTGGCGGTTCGACCAGTGTTGACAAAACAGACAGTAATGGGTTTTCCATGCCCTCTGCCAACCTGTCGCCCCTTAGGCGAATGGATTTTTTTGTCGGTAACGGCTTTTTCCGCAATCCCTGGAAGGTTGCGTCCACGCAACAGAACGCACGTGACGGCCTGGGCCCGCTGTTCAATACCGACACCTGTCAGAGCTGCCACATCAAGGATGGACGCGGCCACCCACCGACCGGTGCCAACGGCCCCGCGGTATCGATGTTGGTCCGGCTCTCGATCAAGCCCAGCGCCACGGACGCCTACCAGTTACAGCGTGGTGGCGTGGTGCCAGAGCCCACCTACGGCGGGCAACTGCAGGATGCCGCGATAGCAGGCTACTTGCCTGAAGGTAGCGTGCGGGTCGAATACACCGAGATCCCCATGGTTTTTTCCGACCGCAGCCCAATTAGCCTGCGTAAACCAGACATGCACATCGACTCGCTCGGCTATGGCCCGATGCATCCAGAGACCCAACTCTCAGCCCGCATCGCCCCACCGATGATCGGTCTGGGCTTGCTGGAGGCTATTAGCGACAACGACATCCGCGCCAATGCAGTGCAGCAAGCCGAAAGCTCACGACGCGTCAGCGGCAAGGTCAACCTGGTGTGGGATGACGTCCAGGGTAAAACCGTCATCGGGCGCTTTGGCTGGAAGGCCGGCCAACCCAATCTCAACCAGCAGAATGCCCATGCCTTTGCCGGCGACATGGGGCTGACCAGCCGTGTTTTGAACCAGGACGACTGCACGAAGTATCAGGTCGCCTGCCAGCAAGCCCTGAACGGTGGCACCCCTGAGGTCAGCGATAGCATCTTGGCCAGCATCCTGTTCTATACACGTAACCTCGCGGTGCCGATGCGCCGAGACGTGGATACGCCGCAAATACTGAGGGGCAAAGCCCTGTTTCACCAAGCCGGATGCGCGACCTGCCACGTGCCCTCCTATGTCACTGCAGAGGCGGCAGAACCCGAGTTGAGCCAACAGAAAATCTACCCTTACACCGACCTGTTATTGCACGACATGGGCGATGAGTTGGGCGACGGACGTGGCGAATACCTGGCTGACGGCAATGAGTGGCGTACGCCGCCTTTATGGGGCATCGGTCTGACGCAACAAGTCAGCGGGCATACCTTGTACCTGCATGACGGGCGCGCGCGAAATCTGATGGAAGCCATCATCTGGCACGGCGGGGAAGCAAGAGGCTCGCGTAACGCTGTACTGCAGTTTGACCAGGCGCAACGCGAAGCACTGATCAGTTTCTTGAACTCTTTGTAGAAAGGATGCCCCCATGAAATCGGTATTTTCACGGCGCGCAGTACTTGGCAGCCTGAGCGTGCTTGGACTGGGCCTGTTGACGGGATGTGACAGCAACAAGCCGTCCTTCAAATACGCAAAGGATCTGAGCAACACGATCATGGGCCGCTCTTTCAAGCTCAAGGATCCACAAGGTGAAACACGGATGCTCACCAACTATAGAGGCGTGGTGGTGATGATCTTCTTCGGCTTCACCCAGTGCCCGGCGGTCTGCCCTACCGCCTTGGCCAGGGCGGTAAAAATCAAGAAACTGATGGGCCGTGACGGTGACCGGCTGCAAGTGATCTTCATCACCCTGGATCCCGAACGGGATACGCCCAAGGTCTTGGATGCATACGTCAAAGCCTTCGACCCCAGCTTCCAGGCGCTCTATGGGACCTTGGAGCAAACTGCGGCCACGGCTAAAGAGTTCGGTGTGTTTTATGAAAAAATCCCAAGTGGAGACACCTACACCCTGTCTCATACTGCCACCAGTTATGTCTATGACTCCCTGGGCAGACTGCGCTTGAGTTTGTCCGCTTCACTGACCGCACAGGAATGTGCGGAAGATTTACTCACTGTCATGGAGGTTCGTTCATGAACCCTAATCATGCAAAAAAAATCAACAACCAACGCCTGAAACAGCTGTTCTTGAGCGTGTCCCTGCTGACGCTAGCAGGACAGGCCGCGGCGCAATCCCAGGTCAATATCAGCGAGCCCTGGGTTCGGGCAACGGTAGCCGGTCAGCAAGCGACCGGGGCGTTCATGACGCTCACCGCCACTAGCGACAGCAAGCTGATCAGCGCGACCTCGCCAGTGGCCAAGATCGTACAAATTCATGAGTCGAGCATGAAAAACGATGTGATGAGTATGCAACAAGTGGAGTCGGTGGAGCTGCCGGCAGGCAAAGCGGTCAGCCTGAGCCCTCACGGTTACCATGTGATGCTGATCGATTTGGTGGCTCAGGTTAAGGAAGGCGACAAGGTACCGCTGACCCTGACCGTCGAAGACGCCAAGGGTGAAAAGCAGTCGATCCAGGTCGAGGCCCCGGCCCGAGCCTTGGGCGCCCCGGAACATAGCAAGATGCATTGACGAGTTGCTATTGAAGTAGTCCACACTCACCGCTCGCTGAGCGCCTGGGTGCTCTACGCCTGCATCCTGTTCAGTCCATTTGCAGTATTGGAAGATGACCGACCGAGCCTCAACGGCGTGGGCGGTCAGTTCTGCTCCGCGTCCAATGACGGAGTAGCCGCCCTCTCCGCGCGCCCTTTTAAATCACTCCCACTCCTGACGCTTACATTAGGCATCACTCCGAAACGCTATGAGCAAAAAGCCCAGGCAGAATCCGAATCAGCTCCTTCACCCTGAGCGGCGCTCTGACAAAACCGACCTGCCTGCCTGTTGGATCTATCAGCGCAAGGTTTCCGGTGTGTACGACTGTGTAGTCAGGCTGATCAATGTCCCCTGGCACAAATGGCAGACCAATGTCTTTGGAGGCTTGCTGCACCGCTGCAAGATTGCCGGTCATGCCAGTGAAGCTTGGGTCGAAAAAACTCACGTACTGCTGGGTACGCTCGGGCGTATCTCGGTGCGGATCCACGCTGACCATTGTTACCCCCATGAGCTTGCGCGCATCAGGCGGCAGAGCAAGATACACCTGCCGCAATTCACTGAGGGCAGTAGGGCAAATGTCTGGGCAAAAGGTATAGCCGAAAAGTACCAATGTCCACTTTCCGGCGAAGAATTTTGAGTCGAAAGCCTGGCCATCTACCGTTGCCAATCGCACATCTGGTAGCACATGCGGGCTGGGCAGCAGCACAATACCGGCGCTCGCCAGCGCCGACTCATCCAACAGTTCTGTCTTCATAACCCAATAGAAAAGTCCTGCGCCCACTGCACATACAGTGGTCACCAACATCAGCAAACGACGCATTTCCATCTCCAGAAATTGCAATCAGAACTCGATGCGAGCTCGCTAGTGAGAATGCTATAAAACATGCGTTCAGGGCATGTCTCCACGCGACGCACATATTCTTGCGCGTTACAACGAGGGGGCTGCGCGGCACACCAAAAGCCCCCCCCTGCCACCCTGAGTGTCAGTGTTGGTGGCCTTCGCCATGGCTATGCTCAGGTTGGTGTTCCGTAGGGGCGTCCTTCTGTACGACGACGTCGACTTCTAGCGCGCCGGCCTTTTCGAATATCAATGTAAGAGGAAAGTGCTCACCGGCTTTGGCTTGCTGTTTCAAATTGAGCAGCATCACGTGATAGCCCATGGGTTCGAATTTCACCTCACCGCCAGCAGGAATCTCTACGCTCATTACCTGCTGCATCTTCATCGCACCACCCGCATGTACATGCTCGTGCAACTCTGCTCTGCCAGCGACACTAGTAGTTGCAGAAAGCAGGCGATCAGCTTCGCTACCCTGATTTTTGAGAACGAAATACGCAGCAGCTGTTGGTGCCACCGCAGGGAGTTCACGTGACCACGGATGAACTATTGTAATGTCGCCTGCCTGAAACTCGTGTGCATGAGCAATGTGCCCCAGAGACAGGAGCGAGAACGCCAGCAAGAATTTTTTCAGGAACATGGGGTTACCTATTCAGTTAGGCAGGCGGTATCGGAAATAGACGCCTACCGGGTTGGCTAAGTGGGGTAGCGTTAACGCTCACCCAGCGTTGTTACAGCATCAGTAACGCCACTGCACAGCCACTTCCAGGCTGCGTGGCTCACCCAGGTAATACTGGGTGTTGGTCTGATGAATGAAGCGCGCGTAGGTCTCATCGGTGAGGTTGCGCAGGCGCGCGCTCAGCTCGGTATGAGCGTCAAGGTCGTGCTTGATGGACAGTCCGTAAACGGTGTAAGACGGCACCCACATGGTGTTGGCCGTGTTGGCGTAGACCGAAGAGACGTAGCGCGCATCAGCCCCGACTTGCCACGCCGGAGTCAAATCGTAGGTCAGCCAGAAGTTCGCGACACGGTCCGGAATGTTCACCGGGTTCTTGCCCTTGCGTGAATGCACCACCCCGCCAACGGTTTCATTGAACTCGTCGTATTCGGCACGCACCCAGGCGAAGTTGCCGGCAGCCAGTAACTGCGGCGTTACCTTGAACGATGCCGCCAACTCGATACCGGTGGAGGTCTGTTGACCGGCCTGCTCCGTGGTGTTCTGCAGGGTGGAAGATGGCACGGAGATGTTCTTGCGCACGATCCGATAGGCCGCTGCCGTGGCCGATCCACGCCCCTCGAGAAAGTCGAGTTTGCTACCCACCTCGACCTGTCGGCCTGTGCTCAAGTCAAAGTTACCGACTTGGCCGATGCTGGCGCTGGTCAGTGTTCCGCCTGGCGGTTCGGCGGACGTGCTGTATTGGGTGTAGACGCTGGCGGTATCGCTCACGTCATAGACTAATCCGGCCCGACCGGTGAAGGCGTCCCACCGGCGATTCAGCGTATTTCGAGCCGTATGATCAATCACTTCGAAATCGATATGGTCGTAGCGCAACGCAGTAACCAGCGCCAGGCGATCGGTCAGCCGCGTGCGGTTTTCCACAAATGTCGACGAAGTGTCCGTCCAGGTACTACGGCTCTTGGTACGGGGGGTATCCATGCCTGGAATGTCGAGAAAGTTACCTGGATCGAAGCCATTCGGATCTACCGCCGCCCCGAACTGGCTATTGATAGACAGCGGATAGATGAACTGTCTTATTGCGGCTGTATTCCAAGCCGAAGGCCCAGTCACTGGCCTGGCCGAACAACTCACCTGTATGCGTCAATTCCAGGCGATTACCGTTTACCTCTTGGTCATGTCGCTGGCGGTAGGCGCCAGAACGAGACACGGCAGTGTTGTCGCTATTGTAGCGATACGCCTCCAGGTTTCGATAATCGCGCTGGCCATCGTAGTGATAGTAGGTATTGCGCAGTTGGGTGGCATCATCCAGACGGTAGTTGGTGATTGAGCGCAGCCAGCGAGTACGTTGTTCGTAACGCCCATCATCAACGTTGTAATTGTTGAAGCGGTTGTGTTTATCGATATGCAGCTTGCCAGTCAGCGGTTGCAACACCGGCGCCCCCCAATACGGACTGTCTTCCTGCTCTTCCAGATACTCAATGGCGAGTGTGTGGGATAGCTGGTCGTTGACGTCGCTCAACAGCGAAAACGCGAGATTACTGGCTCCGTTCTCCTGACGATCGATGTAGCCATTGGTGTGAGTGCGGCTGTAGTCAAGGCGCGCATAGTGCCGAGGCCCATCTCCCTGATTGAGGGCTTGATTAACGCCAATCGCAGTTTCCCAGGTGTCATAACGCGAATAGCTCATCCGCCCCTCGACACTATCCTTATCCCGGCTGGCCAGCCTTGTAATGAAGTTCAGGCTGCCGCCCACTGCCCCGCTACCATTGAGAAAGGACGAGGGCCCGCCTAGCAGCTCTACTCGATCATAGATCCAAGCGCCGACAGGACGGACCGCGCCGCCAGATTGCAGATTGATACCGTTAAATAGCTGGCCGATCTGCCCACCATTAAAACCACGATAGGCGACATAACCTCCCCAGCCGGGTGGTGCAGAAGCATTCACCCCAGGCAACGCATTGGCCGCGTCCTGAAAGTTGCGCGCCCCAATGCGCTCCATTGTCTGACGGCCGGCCACGCTAACTGATGCGGGGTTCTCGCGTGCACTCAGGTTGAGGCGCGAACCGCTGTCGATGGTCTTGTCCAGACTAAGAGCGGTTGCCTCTTTGGACTCGGCAGCAACAGCGGATATGTTGACGGCAGGCAGTTTCAGGGCGTCATCTTGCGCCCACGCAAGGGTGCTGCTACCGACGAGCAGCGTAAGAGTAGTCATGCGAAACATAGAGAACTTCCAGATTTTTTATCCGATAAATCCGCACGCTGCTTGGCATAACAGCCAAACTGGACGGGTAATTTCAGAGCGAGGGAAGTCCCAAGGGGATGCGCGAGGATTTGCCGCAGGCCAGCAATACCGATTTAGTCGCGAGAGTTGCACGTTGGGAAGAGGCCGTGTCTGGTTGGTAACAAGTAAGTCCCATAGACAAAAAAACGCGGCGAGAATAATGGCACTGAACAGGCTAACCAGCACACAAATGGAGTCCGTGGCGATGATCGGCGTGACTAGGCCGGAATCATCAAACTGAGCATCCGCGTCGAAGTTGCCACCCATGGAACAAGACGGGCCATCAAGGCCAGCGAGTTGCAACCCGGCCATCTGACCATGACTGATGGCGCAGGTGAACGCGCTGAACAGGACGCATCCATAGAGAATCCATGCGACGAGAGAGCGTTCATTGCGCGCGATTTTCATAAGGCAAGACGTCACCACAGTAAGGTAAGACGCACAGTTCAGGTGGTATTAGTCTGCGCACCTAGCCCAAATCATGAACTTCGAACATGAGAACAAGCGCCAAGGCTTTTTCAAGCCTTGGCGCCTGATGACACCGATTTAACCCTGCCAAGAGAAATCGCCTGTCATGCACAAAGGTAGCACTCACCTATCGACGTGCTGCACTGCGACAACTTGCCACACCAAAAAGCATTCACCCGTATGACAGGGTGCAACAACGCCTAACTCGATGACTGAGGCGGATTGTCGCAGGCTCTGAGGTCAAAACCTTGAAGGCCGACTGATCAGTAGTAGCGAAACCGTTACGCATAGCAAAGAATAGGCCAAACATAAATCGTCAAAAATGGCGGAAATGATCAACGTTTTGGCATTCCTAAGAACCCAGATTATTTTATAGTTATTTTACAGCCTGAAAAATGCACACCCAACGAGTGAAGCCTTCATACAACTCGCAAAAGATTCCGAGTTGATCTCATGTCATATCATTAATCTGGTTAGACACTCATTCTGCGCGAGTAATTCCTCAGAGAACTTCACCATGGCAAAATTAGTACGCAGCATCATTGAGCTTGAAACTCAAATGGATGAGAGCCTACATCTTGAAATACTATTGCTCTTGAATAACATTAAAAAGAATTCTCCTCGTTGTGCTGGCGGCACATTTAAAAAGAACCCAAGCTCCGGCGAGTGGTTGATAGAGTTAGTTTGGTATGATGCAGCCTCCATGCTAGCTCATTTCTCCTCCAAGTCATTGCAGGTTCTTCTCAAACTCCTAGCATCCAGGTGTTCCAGCCTATCTTTCGGAGAGGTTTCAAATACCGCAACATTAAGCTGCGCTGCCTCAGCGTAACCGTAAAAAATAGCCTCCGGGCAGCGACTTGCAAATAGATGCATCCTTCAGCCATTTCACCCCATATCAATATTTGAGTACTGCCATGTGTATCTCATATAACTATCTGCGCGCTCCACGCTCAAAGAAGCCACTCAACCTACTGAAGCCGATGTTGTCGGCAATCTTATTTTTTGTTATTTCAGGCTGTGCAAAAACACAACATTACGAAGAAGCTGACCATAAATCTTCGCCCCCAACAAAATTACCGCACGGCCCTATCGCCCTTATCATCTCTGATTCAGCAACTGAAACGATCCGACAATTGAGCACCTACAACAACCATTATAAAAATAGCTGGACCGCTCGTTTTTACATGGATTCCATACGCCAAGCATATGTAGAGACCTCAGATCCTGCTTTGAGTTTAAACGGCGTCACCCGGGCACTTAAAAAACGCTTCGGCGAAGTGCATAACTATCAATCAATTGAACAAGCTTCACGCAGCGACTCGCCACTCATCGCAAAATTGGATATAAAAACGCGGCTTATCAATAACCGCGCGTCAGAGCCGGAGTCGTTTCTATCACTGGAATTCTACACACCAGGCGGGCATTACTTGGGAACGGTTGACTCCAACATTAAACGCTCACTAACACCCTTGTGGACAAAAAATAAGCGTGAGCAGGAAATCGTCGCCGAAATACGACAACAGAGAGAAATCCAACAACAAGCCCTTGAAGTACTCGACCAGCGCTTGAGCAAAATACCCACAGAGTAGATGTGGTGCATCGTAAAAAAACCAATAGCGCCCTAAGTCACTTTGCGTGGCAGCGACTTTGCTTACACAAAAATAAAATCACCTAGATGGAGTCTTACTTTAAATACTGCCGTGCTCTGAATACATTGCATCGATGCGACCGATGACGCCGAGCGAAAGATAGTCGTCCACTGTGCCAGCGTCAATGTCGCACATACCCATGTGCTAAAACTCTAGTGTCCTGAGCGGTTAATTTATTTTCCTACAAGCGACGATATCCTAAGCGCCGAATGTCATGGATTGGTTATACATATGCCTCGGCCAGATTCTCCCTTCGCTTTAACGCCTTCCGATCTCATTACCCTGCAAGATTGGATGAGGATGAGTACCCTGGGAACGGCCCTTGTTGAGCAGACTCGCATCCTACTTCTGTTGGGTGATGGAATGACACCCAAGGCCGTCATCGAGCAGGTGCAGGTCACACGGCCGACGGTATTTAAGTGGCGAAAGCGCTATCTGGAAGCCGGAATTGAGGGACTGGAGAATCTGCCGCGCAGCGGTCAACCACTCAAGCTTGTGGCCGGAAAAAATCAACGAAACTCTCAGGCTAACGACCAAGCGCGTCCCTAAAGAGGCCACACATTGGAGCGTTCGCTTGATGGCCAAATATGCTGGGGTCAGCACGTGGCAGGTTCGACAGCTTTGGGCGGCTTCCGACCTCAAACCCCATCGTCTGAAGATCTTCACTGCGCTGTGGTACCGCATCGTCAGACATATTAGTTCCCAGCAAGCCGCCACTCTTCAGTTAAGCGTTCCAATCATTGTGTTGTTGGCAGGCGTACGAATTTTGAACGAGCCGATATCGCAGTACCTATTGATGATATCAGCCGTCGTACTTGGCGGTGTCACGCTGGCCTTGTTGCCGTGCTATGCGACAACAGGTCGCTGATCAAGGAGAATGACTGCTAGCAGATTAGATCATCATTCGTGACGTGGCCCTCAATCCCATACCTCACATGGACGCAAACTTGCTGGGTGGCTGGATGATACCTGCTGGACAATGTAGCAAAACGAACAGCCATGCTTGGAACGCTCCAATAAGCTTACCAACGAGCTCCTGCTGCTGAGGTGTGCTTGCCGGCCGCAACACATGAGAGATCACTATGTCATTACGCGCGCTTCGTACCTTAATTGCTATCGCTCAGCACGGTTCATTTGCGCGAGCCGCAGACACAGTTCATCTCACACAATCAGCAGTGAGCCTGCACATAAAGTCACTTGAAGAGGAGTTCAACGCTTCGTTGTTTGACCGCTCGCGTCGATTGCCCGTATTAACCGACGCAGGCCACTTAGCGGTGGAGCGGGCGCGCGAGATCGTTGCACTTTACGACAGCATTGCTTCGGACATTGGAGGTGATCACGAGCTGCGGGGTCGACTGAAAATTGGTGCCATCCAGACTGCACTGGCCAGTGCGTTGCCTTTGGCCCTGGCCGCGCTAGCTGCCGAGCACCCACATCTACGCATAAACGTAGCCTCAGGCATGTCTGCCGAATTGGCCACGCGCGTAGAGGCTGGTGAGTTGGATGTCGCACTCACCACAGAACCTGTGAAACCGCACCCTTACGGTTTGGTTAGTACAACACTCTACGAAGAAGGCTTTTGGATCATTGCTCCGGGCTCATGCGCAGGTTTAGATTTTAGACAGCTACTTCAGCAACTACCGTTTATCCGCTTTGACCGCAGGGCATGGGCCGGGCGTACCATTGACCGGGAGCTTCGTCGGCTGCGCCTTCGCGTGCAAACCAGTATGGAGTTAGACAGTCAGGATGCGATCATCCAGATGGTTGCCAGTGGTCTGGGGGTGTCAGTGGTTCCACTTTCCAGCCAGAACCTCGAACAACTCAAACACCTGGAAGTCCAGCCATTCGGATCACCGCAAAAAACGCGTTGTGTTGTGCTTTTGGAGCAAGAAGAAAGGCCATTAGGTCGGCTGGCAGCGGCCCTGGCGGAGGCTGTCAAAAAGCACGCCCCCATGTAACGACTAATGAGTAAAACTTGTCGAAACATGAATTTTATATCGTTTTTACTTTAGGTATCGATTCCTTATTGTAGTGCCCATCCAATCGTATTTCGAAGGGCATCATGCACGGCAACGAAACTCCAACCAGTGCTTTCCAGTCACCCATTCTACTCATGGCCAAACGCGCTACCACCATGCGCGCTGAGGGGCGGGATGTTATTGACTTAACGCTTGGCGAACCTGATTTCAATGCGCCTGAGCACGTGCTGGATGCAGCGCACCTAGCGCTAGGCGCCCGTCTAACCTACTCCCCATCAAACGGTATTGAGCCGCTTCGCAAGGCTATCCGTATGCGGGCACGTGAAGACCGAGGATTAGATTTCGGTGATGATCAAATCGCGGTTGGGTGTGGCGCAAAACAGATCATCTTTAACGCCTTCCAAGCGACCCTTAAGCCCGGTAATGACGTTATTGTCCCCGCCCCTTACTGGGCCAGCTATCCCGCCATGATCAAGATGTGCGGTGCGCAACCGATCATTCTTCCGACTACCGCTTCGGAAGGATTCAGATTGACAGCGGAGCACTTGGCAGCAGGTCTGCGCCTGGCTAAATTGCCAAAGTGGGTAGTTCTCAATGCACCTGGTAATCCTTCCGGCTCTTTGTACTCTGAGACCGAGTTGCAAGCGATGGCTGAAGTTCTGCGCCATTACCCAGATGTGATGGTGCTGTCAGACGATATCTACGCGGAAATTCGATTCACCCAAGACCCTTATCTGACATTGGCATCGGTAGCGCCAGACCTGGCAGAACGTATCCTCATCGTCGATGGCGTATCTAAAGCCTATGCTATGACAGGTTGGCGTGTAGGTTGGGGGTGCGGCTCGAGGTCGCTGATTTCGGCGATCACTACCGTACAATCTCAAAACTGCACGCAGACCAGCACCTTGAGCCAACTCGCTGCGGTCGCAGCACTTGAAGGGCCACGAAACTTTCTTGCTGAGCGCAATGCGATCTATCGTCAGCGCCGAGATGCTGCACTTCATGTCCTCCGGTCGAGCGATAAACTGGAGGTATCGTGCCCAGAGGGTGCATTTTATTTACTTCCTCAGATCAAAACGGGTGTAGACGATCAAACTCTCGCGCTTGATCTGCTCGAAGTCGGCGTCGCAACGGTTCCCGGAAGTGCTTTTGGGCTGCCTGGCCACCTTCGGCTTTCTTTTGCTACTGACGAAGCTACGCTAGTTGAAGGGTGTAAACGGTTGGTTCGTGCGCTCGAGGCGTACTCGTGACTGCCGAACTTTTGATTGCCCTCGCGCCTATTGTCCTGCTGATTGCCATGGGCGCCTGGCTCAAGCGCAGTCGGTTTCTAGAAGACAGTTTCTGGGCACAGGCAGAGCGCCTAGGCTACTACGTTCTCCTACCCGCGCTATTTTTGCATGGTCTGGCGACCGCCAAATTGGACAACGTGCCAGTCCAAGGGATGATCATGGCGCTTGTACTCTCGACGATCATGGTCGCACTGCTGATGGTCGGCGCCCGTGGGATCATTAAGGGTAACGACGCAGCGTTCACTTCCGTCTTCCAGGGAGGGGTGCGTTTTAATAACTACGTGGGCGTCTCAGTGGTGGCCGGCTTGTTCGGTGCTCAGGGCATCGCTCTGGCTGCCGTAGCCAATGCGGCCATAGTGCCGACCGTGAACATTCTGTGCGTACTGGTGTTCGCGCGTTACGGCACAGGTGGCAGGATGTCTGCGGGCAATGTTGCCAAGCAGTTGGCACTGAACCCACTGGTACTCGCCTGTTTCGCAGGGATACTGCTTCAGGCACTAGGATTGGGCCTGCCTGCCGGCATTGAGCCGATGATTAAGGCTTTAGGGCAGGCATCCTTACCACTGGGCTTACTGTGTGTAGGGGCAGCACTTGAGCTGGGCTCTGTGCGCAGCTGGATTCGGCCCGTCGCATATTCATCGGTGGTCAAGTTCATGATCATGCCACTAACCACGCTGTGCGCATGTCATGTGTTTGGATTAGACGGCAAAGCAGCAATAGCGGCATTGCTCTTCCAGGCACTGCCTACAGCCTCGTCGTCCTACATCATGGCGAGACAGCTAGGTGGAGACGCACCTCTCATGGCGGGGATAATTGCCAGTCAAACTTTGCTTGCAGCACTAGCACTTCCCATTGCAGTGATCGTTTTGATTCCTTGGGTCTGATGTTCATGGTCTTCAGCCTGGAAAGCTGGAGTTGATGCGAAGACTGACCTAAAAATTTAACGCATCCGGTAAATTTGTAACGCTTGAGTCAGAGTAGTCGCGGTGAAGAGATAGCCATTCGATGGTGGCATCGGCACCCTAACATTGAACGGAGTAATGCCTACTCAACACAGACCGGCACCATACTCTCGAATGCCAGAAAGCAAACGTGTGTTCACTGGACGCTGACTCATAACATTCGCCGTGAATGAATGCTCACGGCGCGCCCCTGAAATGGAACGCGCAGTAAGTCTTGGAGATTCAACCTTTCGTCATACCAGCAAGTGTTTCTGCACTCCTCGTGAAATCTACAGCCATCTGGATCATTACCTTCTTCAGCGAACCGATATAGATCTCAACATGGCGAACAGACTCAGCCATGCTCCAATCCGGCGGCGGTTTCCCATCAGGCGATCACGGTGCGGTCAGACCTTGTCTTCAGCAAGCGCGACCGGGCTGCGCATGACGGTCAGCCATGCATCCCAAGCGACCAGCACCAACAGGCTGGAACCCAATACAGGCAGTGCGACACCCAGCAACAGCGCGACGCTGACTACCGCGACTTGCGCGCCGCGGCTCAACGTACGCCAAGCGCTGAGCAGCGTGGCAGCCCTCCCCCCGCTCAGTGCTCGTGTAGGCCGACGGCGCCACCACATCAGGTAACCCATGACGACCAGCACCACCAGCCCAGTGGCGAACACAATCAACACCAACTGATTCGCCAGCCCGAACAACACGCCCATGTGGGCATCGATGCCCCAGCGGGTCAGCTTGGCTGCCAGTGGGTACTGGGCAAACACAACCTTGTCGACGACGGCCAGGGTGGCGGCGTCAATCGCCACGGCGTCGACCTGGGTTGGCCAACGGCGGTCAATCTCGGTGACGGTCCAGGCTTTGTCCGGTGCCGAGGACGGGCGTATTTCGACTCGGGCGGCATCAATCCCCTCAGCGTGCGCCTTGGCCAGCACCGTATCAAACAGAGAGAGGTCCAGGGTCGATGTGAGCATCGTCACGCCGGCCATGTGGTGTCCTGCATGTTCATCCGACGGCCTGTTCGTCGCGTGAGTCTGCCCCAGCGTGGTAGACACGCTGGGAGTGGACCAACCCCAGTAGGCTCTCAGTATGCCGATGTTGTCGCCCGCCCACTGGGACCAGGTCAACCCGGTCGCCGAGAAGAACAGCAGCCCCAGCAGCAGGCAAAGTCCAAGCGTTGCATGAAGCTGACGCAGGCCTTTTTTCGCTGGCCTCGTTGCAGGCATCTTTTTGCGGTGTTGTGCGAACCACAGCAGCAAACCGCCTAGTGCGGCGACCCACAACCAGGAGGCTGCCAGTTCGCTATAAATGCGGCCGATATCACCCAGCATCAGCCCACGATGGAACTGATCGATCCAGGTCCGCAGTGGCAGCACGCCACTGGTGCCATACACCTTCATGTCGCCACGCACCTGCCCACTGACGGGATCAACGAATATCGCACGGTATTCGGAAGGCCCCAGCTCAGGCATCGCAACTAACACGCGCGCAGTATCGCCCTGAGCAGGGGCAGGGCGCACCGCTGTCACCGCCACTGAAGGCCCCACCACTACCTGAGCTGACTGGACTATTTGCGCGAGGCTCAAGGACGGCCCTTGGGACTCGGTATGAAGAGCATGGTCGTAAAGGCGGCTTTCGATTTGCGGTGTGAGGGCATACAGCACGCCGCTGACCGCCGCCACCAGCAAAAACGGACCGACTAAAAAACCAATATAAAAATGCAGTCTTCTGATTAAAGCTTGCAGCGCACCTGGCGCTGGGTTTCCCGGTTTGGACATCAGGACTCACCACGTAGACATGCTTGCACAGCGCAATCAATGAGTCGCGCACGCACTTCAGAATTCTGGGCTGTGGAACTACTCGCAGAGGCGAGCGCCAACAGCCCAGTCAAGGCGCGATGCGCCATGCCTGGCGCACCACAAAAAAACGCCTATCCCTTTTCAGGGCACAGGCGTTTGATAACAAGACTCTAACCCTGCCAAGAGAAATCATCGCGTCATCCTAAAATTTAGCACGCAGCCGATGACGGGCGAGGCTGCGACAATCTGCCACATATAAAAGCATCGCCGCCCAAACTCAATGGTATTCAAGCCCCATCCACACGCTGCGGCATAACGTCGCACTTTGGCTGTTCAAAGCCTCTCAATAGACTTGGATCGCGGCTGCCGTGAGAGCAAGCGGCAGCACGTTTCATACGCCACGGAGGGCATGCGCCACTTCGAGTGCGGGCTTTCTTATTATAAAAATACTCGTTGAGGTCAACCGTGAAAAAAATATTGGCTGCGGCCTTGGTATTCGCATTTTCTACTACCCATGCTGCACAGGATCCTGAGGCGGTCTTCAATCGCTCCTGCACGATGTGTCACAGCGGCCAACTGCCTATGGCGCCGAAAAAAGGCGATAAGGTGGCCTGGAAAAAGCGCCTGGAGCAAGGCAATGATGTACTGGTCAAGCATGTGACCGAAGGGTTCAACGCCATGCCGGCGCGTGGCCTGTGCATGAACTGCACTGCTGAGGATTACAAGGCAGTGATCGACTGGATGTCGAAGTAAGTGTGGCGCTTGAAGCCGCCTCTGAACTGCCCAGTTTGGTGGCCAAGCAGTACATCCGCTCAAGCCTGCGCGTGCGCTGCAAAAAGTAGTCGTGATGTGGCCTCCACCCTAATATCAGGTTCTTCAAGGATTACCGGGAAAGACGCTCTTAATCTTCATGAAAAAGAATTCGCTATCCCGGTAACCGTACGCCATCTGCTTGATGACCTTTATTCGATTGTTTATTCCTTCCAACTGAACGGTGTGCATCGGCCAACAAACCCGGCTCACCAGTCCCCGCCAGTAACCCTTTAGCCATTTGGCGAACTGGACCAGAGCTGGTATTTCGCTTTCGTGCGCATGGCGCAGCCATTGCTTCAAGGCCGATCGCCAACCGCATGCAGTACTCGGCATCCAGAGTGTTTTGAGTTCAGCCTTCATCAAATAGACCGTCATCAACGCTTGGTTAGCCGCCAGCAGATCCTCCAGTCGGACCTGTTGTTTCGGCGTTTTCCAGTTCTGCGGATTGCGCAGCAACAGCCACCGCGCCTCCTTGATGACCTTGCGGACAGGCTTGTCGTGACGCAACCGGTTAGCCTCGTCGACGCGAACCCGATCAATCACCTCTCGGCCATATTTTTGGCCACCACATGGAACAGATCGTAGGCCACTCGCGCGTTAGGACATTGCTGACGAACCTCCAGGTCAAAAGCGGTGTTCATGTCCATCGCCACCGCTTCTATTCGAGCGCAACCCTCTTGCCCCAGTTGCTCGAAGAAAGGCCTGACCACTGCTCGGCTGCGGCCTTCACCGCCCCACAGCACGCGTCGTGTATCCGCATCCAGGACCACGCTGGCGTAACGATGACCTTTGAACAGGGCGAATTCGTCCATCACCAGACGTCGCGGTCGCCTTTGGCAAAACGCTCAACGCCGCTTGCAAGGCTCGACGCTACAGCAACCGAACGGTGCCCCAGTGCAGCCGAAACAGTTGAGCCACGTGCAGTGTGGGAAGGCGCTCGCAGGCTTGAATGACCGCCTCGGCCAAACGCCGCGTCATGCGGGCATAGCGGTCCAGCCAACTGACGGCCTCCATACGTTTACCGCAGTCACGACAGCCAACACGCCTGAGTAACAGGCTGAGGCGCAGCGTCCGCCCGAGAATTGGTAAATCCGGGACAGTTCGCTCGCAATACTCAGGCGTGGTTGAACAGCGTTTTTGGCCGCCGCTACAGGAAGGGAAACGGGTGGCGTGGGGAATCAGGTCGTTCTGAATCGCGTCGCCATCAGGCTTGATCGTGACAACAGAAAAGCCCTCCCGAAAAGGAACGAACGTATTAATATCGTGCATAAGAACGCCGGTTTTTTAGATGTGTTTGCTCGCACGAACATCATCAATCAAATCGGCGTTCTTGTTTCTGTGTTTCTCGGGATTCCGTGAAGAACCAAAAAAAGCCCCGCTACCGAATAGGGCACGGGGCAAAACATTGGTTGGATGCGGCCAACCAAAGGAGCTCTGTTGGTTACTTGCTGGCGACTGTTTCCGGTGACCATCCGCCACCCAGCGCCTTGTAGATCGCGACAATGCCGCGGTACAGATCGACTTCGGCCTGGGCCTGGGAGTCTTCAGCCGCCAGGCGTTCGCGCTGGGCGTCGAGCAGCACCAGGAAATCCACCCTGCCTTCGCGGTAGCGAATGTCGGCCAGGTCGGCGGCGGCGCGGCTTGATTCACTTTGGCGAATCAACGAGATCAGCCGTTGCTGGCGTTTGCCGTAGTCGCTGAAGGCGTTTTCTGACTCTTCCAGGGCCAGCAGCACTTGCTGTTCGTAGGTCGCCAGGGCGCCATCCGCCTCAGCATCGGCGCCGCGCAAGCGGGCCCGCACGCTGCCCAGGTCAAACGCGGCCCAAGTGATGCTTGGCCCCAGCGCCCAGGCGTTGGCAGCCGAGGAACCGATCTGCGAACCGCGCCCGGCGGTAAAGCCGAGGAAGCCGCTGAGACTGACCCGAGGGAACAGGTCGGCCTTGGCCACGCCGATGCGCGCAGTGGCGGCGGCCAGTTTGCGTTCGGCGCTCAAAATGTCCGGGCGCCGTTGCAGCAGTTCGCCCGGGTCACCAATCGGTAAGGCCTTGGCAATTGCAGGCAATTGCGCCGGGCTCAGGTCCACCGTGAGTGTGTCCGGGCGTTCGCCGAGCAGGGTAGCAATGCGGTTGCGCTGACGTGCCTGTTCGGCTTGCAGTTGCGGCACACTGGCTTCAACCGAGGCCAGGCGCGCATCGGCGCGCACCACGTCGAGTTGATCGCCGACCCCGGCATCACGCAGGCTTTCGGTGATCTTGCGTGACTCCTGCTGGTTGTTCAGGTTGGCCAGGGCGATTTTTTCCCGCAGTTGGGCGCCGCGCAGTTGGCCGTAGGCGTCCACCAGTTCGGCAATCAGGCTGACTTGCAGTTGGTAGAGGTCGGCATCGGCAGCCTGCTGGTCGGCATCGCTGGCTTCTAGGTTGCGCTGGATACGCCCAAACAGGTCCAGCTCCCAGGCCATGTCCAGGCCCAGGTCGTAACGTTCACTTTTCACGCGCTGGGTGCTTTGCCCTGGGATCTGGCCCTTGGCCTGGTCACTGCTGGCGCGGCTGGTGATGGTGGGCATGGCGTCATTGCTGGCGTCATCGTGAATTGCCCGGGCCGCCCGCAGCCGGGCAAAGGCGACCCGCAGTTCGCGGTTGCCCTGCAACGACTGGGTCACCAGTTGGTTGAGGATCGGGTCCTCAAATTGCTGCCACCAGATGCCTTCAAAGCGTGCCTGGTCAAAATTCTTTTGCCCGGCGGCGCCATCGGTGGCGGCCGTGATATGGACCGCCTCCAGGTTCTGGGGCTTGTAGTCCGGGCCCACGGCGCAGGCGCTAAGCGCCACGGCCAACAGACTCGGGAGGAAGACTTTCAGGCTCATTGTTGCGCCTCCAACTTCGGGGCGCGAGCGGCTTTGCGAGCCTCACCGCGTTGCACATAGTTGCGGATCAGGACGTAGAACACCGGGGTCAGCAGCAGGCCGAAGAAGGTCACCCCGAGCATCCCGGAGAACACCGCGACACCCATGGCGTGTCGCATTTCAGCACCGGCACCGCTGGAGAACACCAGGGGCACCACACCCATGATGAAGGCAAACGAGGTCATCAGGATCGGCCGCAGACGCAGGCGGCAGGCTTCCAGCACCGCAGCCAGCGGGTCGAGGCCTTCCTCTTGTTTGTCCTTGGCAAACTCGACGATCAGAATCGCGTTCTTACACGCCAGGCCCACCAGTACGATCAAGCCGATCTGGGTGAAGATGTTGTTGTCACCCCCCGACAGGATCACCCCGGTAATGGCCGAGAGCAGGGTCATCGGCACGATCAGGATCACCGCCAGTGGCAGGCTCCAGCTTTCGTACTGGGCGGCGAGTACCAGGAACGCCAGCAATACGCAGAGCGGGAACACGAACAGCGCGGTATTGCCCGAGAGAATCTGCTGGTAGGTCAGGTCGGTCCACTCGTAGGTCATGCCGTTGGGCAGTTCCTCCTTGAGCAGTTTCTCAATGGCTTTTTCGGCCTGGCCAGAGCTGTAGCCGGGCGCGGCGGCGCCGTTGATTTCAGCTGTGATAAAGCCGTTGTAGTGCATCACGCGGTCCGGGCCCGAGGTGTCGCTGACCTTGATAAAGGTCGCCAGGGGGATCATCTCGCCTTTGTTGTTGCGCACTTTCAACTGGCCGATCTGTTCGGCTTCGAGGCGGAACTGTTGCTCGGCCTGGACGTTGACCTGGTAAGTGCGACCGAAGCGGTTGAAGTCGTTGGCATACAGCGAACCTAGGTAGATCTGCAGGGTGTCGAAGATGTCGCTGACGGCCACGCCGTGGGTCTTGGCTTTTTCGCGGTCGATGGCGGCATCGACCTGAGGCACGTTCACCGTGTAGCTGGTGAACAGCCCAGCCAGTTCCGGCACGCCGTGGCTTTTGTTGATGATGTTCATGGTTTCTTTGTACAGCTCGTCGTAGCCCAGGTTGCCCCGGTCTTCGATCTGCAGGCGGAACCCGCCAATGGTGCCCAGGCCCTGTACCGGCGGCGGCGGGAAGATCGCCATGTAGGCTTCCTGGATTTCGCCGAATTTTCCGTTCAACGCACCGGCAATCGCGCCGGCGGACATGCTTGGGTCTTTACGCTCGTCGAACGGCTTCAAGGTGACAAATATCACACCGTTGTTCGTGCTGTTGGTGAAGCCGTTGATCGACAAGCCTGGGAGCGCCGCGGTGCTTTCCACTCCCGGCTGTTTCAAGGCAATGTCGGACATGCGCTTGATCACGTCTTCGGTGCGATCAAGGCTCGCCGCATCCGGCAGTTGAGCGAAGGCCACGAGGTATTGCTTGTCCTGGCCAGGTACGAAACCGGTCGGGGTGTTGGAAAAACCAAAGAAGGTTAGGACCATCAGCCCCGCGTACAGCACCAAGGCAATACCGCTGCTGCGGATTACACGCGCCACGGCGCCGACGTAGCCATGGCTGGCTTTCTCGAAAAAGCGATTGAACGGACGGAATAACCAGCCACCAAACAGTTTGTCGAGCGCTTTTGAGACACGATCCTTCGGCGTGTTATGGCTACGCAGCAACACGGCGGCCAGAGCAGGGGACAAGGTCAGCGAGTTGAACGCCGAAATCACCGTGGAAATCGCAATGGTCAGGGCGAACTGTTTGTAAAACTGCCCGGTCAAGCCGCTTATAAAGGCCGCTGGAATGAACACCGCACACAGCACCAGTGCCGTGGCAATGATCGGACCAGTGACTTCGCTCATGGCCTTTTGAGTGGCCGGGAGGGGCTCCAGGCCCAGCTCAATGTTGCGCTCAACGTTCTCCACCACCACGATGGCGTCGTCCACCACGATACCGATAGCGAGTACCAAACCGAACAATGACAGCGCGTTAAGCGAGAAACCGAACATGTGCATGACCGCAAAGGTACCAATCAGCGACACCGGCACGGCCACCAACGGAATGATCGAGGCGCGCCAGGTTTGCAGAAAAAGGATCACCACCAGCACCACTAGAATCAAGGCTTCAAACAGAGTGTGGACCACCGCCTCGATAGAGCCACGCACGAAGACGGTTGGATCGTAGGCGATGGCGAAATCCATACCTTGCGGAAAGTTTTTCTTCAACTCAGCCATTTTTTCACGAACGTCGTTTGATATCTGGATCGCATTGGAGCCAGGACGCTGGAAGATCGGCAATCCCACCGCCGGCTGGTTGTTAAGCAAGGAGCGCAACGCGTATTGGCTGGAGCCCAGCTCGACCCGCGCAATGTCCTTCAGCCGAGTGATTTCACCGTTATCGCCGGAACGAATGATGACATTCTCGAACTCTTCTTCAGTGACCAGACGGCCCTGGGTATTGACCGACAACTGGAAGGCGGTCGCGTTCGGGGCTGGTTGGGCGCCCAAGGCACCAGCGGCCACTTGACGGTTCTGCTCGCGAATGGCGGTCACCACATCGGTAGCGGTCAGGTTACGCGACGCGATCTTGTTCGGGTCCAACCAGACGCGCAGGGAGTAGTCGCCCATGCCGAACAACTGCACATCACCCACACCGCTAAGGCGGGCCAACTCATCCTTGATGTTGAGAATCGCGTAGTTGGACAGGTAGAGCATATCGTAGCGTTTGTCCGGCGAGATCAAGTGCACCACCATGGTCAGGTTCGGGGAGGCCTTGTCCACAGTGATACCGATGCGACTCACTTCCTCAGGCAGTTTCGGCTGGGTCCGTGTTACACGGTTTTGTACCTGCACCTGAGCGTTGTCCAGGTCGGTGCCCAGGGCGAAGGTGATGGTCAGGGTCAGCTTGCCGTCGGCGGTCGACTGTGAGGACATGTACAGCATGTTCTCAACGCCGGTGATGGCCTGCTCCAGCGGAGCCGCCACGGTTTCACCAATGACTTTGGGGTTGGCCCCAGGGAAGTTGGCGCGTACCACTACGGTGGGCGGAACCACTTCCGGGTATTCGCTGATCGGCAGTTGGAACAGCGAAATTGCGCCGGCGATCAAAATCAGCAGCGAAAGCACCGCGGCGAAAATCGGCCGTGAAATGAAGAATTGGGAGAAATTCATCGGAGTTGTAGTCTCTTAGCCGCGTGGAGTCGCAGTGTTGGTCAGTATCGCTGCTGTACCAGGCGCACTTTTGGCGGATTTGACCTGAGGCAAGTTGTTGGCTTCCAGTGCTTGTCGTTGTAGTGCCAGAGCGGCAAGGGCTTCTTTGCTGGCCATGGGGATGACTTCAGGGGTGACCGGCGAACCTGGACGCACCCGCTGCAAGCCTTTGACGATAATGGTGTCGCCCTTGTTAAGGCCGCTGCGCACGATGCGCAAACCTTCGATCTTCGGCCCCAGTTCGACGGAGCGGTACACGGAGTTGTTGTCGGCATCCATCACTAGCACGAACTTCTTGCCCAGATCGGTACCCACGGCTTCGTCGTTGATCAGCACGGCGGAGTAGGTGCCGCTGCCTACTAGCTTCAGGCGAGCATAGAGACCTGGGGTGTAGGTGCCGTCGCTGTTGTCGAACACCGCACGGCCGCGAATGGTGCCGGTTTTCGGGTTGACCTGGTTGTCGACAAAGTTCATCTGGCCCAAGTGCGGGTTGCCGTCTTCATTGGACAGGCCGAGGTACACCGGGGTGGTGGCACCGCGTTGGCCTTGGCGCGCGAGCTGGGTGTATTTGAGGAAGACACGCTCGTCGGCATCGAAGTAGGCGTAGACCTTGTCGGTGGAAACCACGCTGGTCAGGGCCGTGGTATCGGCGGTGACCAAGTTGCCGGCGGTGATTTCCGCACGGCTGACGCGGCCACTGATCGGCGAGGTGACGCGGGTGAAGCTCAGGTTGAGTTTGGCCAGGTCCAGTTGCGCCTGGACTGCGCCAACGGCGGCGCGGGCTTCCTGGGACGCACTGGTGCGCGAGTCAGCCAGTTCGGCGGAGATCGCGTTGCTGGTGCGCAGACGCTCACCGCGCTGAGCTTCGTTTTCACTGCGGGTGGCGTTGGCTCGGCCTTGGGCGACTAGGGCTTCAAGGCGGCGCACTTCAGCCTGGAATGGACGTGGGTCGATCTGGAACAACAAATCGCCCTTTTTCACCAGGGCGCCTTCGGTGAAGGCCACTTGATCGATCTGACCGGAAACCCGTGGTCGGATTTCAACGGTTTCCGGGGCTTCGAGGCGCCCGGTGAATTCGTCCCATTCATTCACCGGTTGTTCCAGCACCTTGGCCACGCTGACTTTGGCGGCCTGCATGCTGGCGGCGGTTTCCGGGGCTTTACCGCAAGCGCTCATCACCAGCACGGCAAAGGCCGCGAGTGGATACCGCAAGAGTTTGAGTGACTGGTCCATGGTTCGTAAGCCCCTGTAATTGTATTAGTTGAACATGATCATCCTTGAACTTTTTATCAATCCAGCAACACTCAATCAGCCAACCATTTGTAACTCCTGCCCCCTCAACCCCCACCTTGCAGAGCTCTGGTGGTGATATTCCAGGAGATCAAGAAAACCTATAACTGCAGAATTAAAAGTGCCATCCATTTCCTCCTCAAACTCCATGACACTTTTTATGGCGCCCGACATATAGTCAACTCCGAACCCGTCAAAAAAATAAAGACGACACCCTATAACCAAAACCTTTTTAGACATTCCCCACAGCCAACAAACTAATGCGTCAAGCAGCGCATCTACTTACGAAATACTGTAACTGAACGCTCAAATTAAAAAGAGACAAAACGTTGACGATTTCAGCCAAACTGATCAGCCCCTCCTCCAACTGTCAACAAGAAAAAGCCGAACACGCAGCGAAAACACCGAACACACTCTAAGCACGACGAATGAATCTAAATTATTAGGAGTCTAATAATAAATTCTTTCTTACGCTTATAAAATATCGTATTTTTCTTTAAAGCAAGCTGAAACAAACCTAATGCTGGCGAATTCTTGAATCCAAACAAAGAAACTTGATTCTTCTAATACCCGAAGAAGAAAGACGCTCTATCTTTCCAGTAGCCTCACGCACCAGTGTCGATAGGTCTCGCTCACTGTTACGGTACTTAGAAGTTCTCACTGAGATTAAACCACGAATTTTTCCGTCTACGAAAAAGAGAACTGCCAAGCCAAAGCCTCCCAATACGTGCCCCTATCAACAGGAGCCCAACCTCTTCCATTCCAGATTTTCTTTTGCAACTACGAAGAAGTAAATGCTGTATCAATTATCCTTTCAAGATTTAGAGACGCGACCACGCGTAGAACGCAGAAGGCTAATACAGTTTTGCCCGCAGCACCGGCCTACAGGGAACATTTACGTTCATCTGAAGTTTGTACTGAATAGGCCTCCAGACTTTTATCACGCCCAGCAATTCGGCCTTTCTTATTACTCTCGCCGTATGAAAGTAGCGAACCAGTGAGAGTCAAGTTTTCTCGTCCCAAATGTAAAAATATTCAGTCTCCAATCCCGCCGCCTTTGATCTGATCCGCCGTCAGTCATGCAAGAAATATTAGCCGTTGGATGACTCCTTAAAAGGTTTCCTCACTATTAGGTTTCTCGATCGGCGTAGTATACGCCGATAACATTTCCCTAATACCCGCCAAATACTTTGGCACCTGCAGCCTCGCCAAACGAGGAAAAGGTTTGTATATCAAACTCTTCCGGCGTCAGGCTGTTATTAGCGGCTGAGCGAAAACGGACGCAGTAAGACCGTTATGACGATTGATAACTGCTCTAGGTGTTCAACTGCTTCAACTCACTTTCAGAGCATGAAAATATAGGTTGATCGCTTGACAACAGAGAAATTATCAACTACGTAAGAGCCTCCAAAGGTCAATCAGCAAAAAAATTGGCGGAAATCATCAACTTTTTGTCATTTTTTTTCAGCCGATCTGAATTAAGCTCGCGCAGCAGTTAAAGCCGTTGGTTCCATCAAAGCTCGTTTGGATGCCCCCTAAATTTAGTAAGCCTAAATTTTTCAAGAAAACACTCAAAAATAAACTCTTCAGGAGCAACGGATTTCAAGGAGGAGAAACTGTTATGTACGCAACTCGAAGCTGCCATCCCAACGCGAAGATTTTTTATCGGCCCATTGATGCGGCCTTACGTTGGTGTAACTTAATGGCCTTCGAGAGGGAAATTCTTGAGGCAGGGCGGCATTGCACCACCATGCTCAAAATCGCCTTCCCACAGTGGCCATGTTTGCATGCAAATACCGAAAAAATTTTGGATGGGATTCAACATGGAGAACTCGCCTACGGTTGCTTCGGCGTGCCAGTCGCAACTGGAACACCCATTGACTGCAACCAAATAACCGTGCGCCATACTGATCTTAGGTTCTGGATGTCGCGATACTATCCTGACCAGCGACCGGCGTTTCTTTTTGAAGGCTCACTCAAGCAGCAGAATACTATAAGTATAGGTGCATATTTAACCTTACAATGTGATCGGGACGCCTTGCAACTACAGTTAAAAAATATAGAAACAGCCTATCAGCAACTGTTAAATGAACTTGAAAGTATCGGATTGGAAAAGGAGAACATACATCACCTGCTCAAGACCAATAGTAAGGTTAGCGACCGGAGCGAAACCGCGTACCTCCACATCATCGGTGCAATGGTCAGCCTTTTCCTAGATCACTCCCCCTCGGGAAAACCTCATTCAGTTTTCAGATCCCAAGCTGCCATTGTCGACGCGCTGACCGCTCACCATAAAAACCTGTCTGGCATTTCTAAGCGCACCTTGGATGAAAAATTCGCTGCTGCCAAACGAAGTCTCTCGAAGCGCTGAGTCCCATTGCACCGCAATCATCCCAATTGCAGTGCAATGACTCTCTACCGTTTCTGCTATTCAATTCAGGTCACTTCCCACTACGCGCCAATCGACGCCAGGAGTGACCATCATGTCCAATCAGCTTTCACCTATTGCAGACTTGCTCCAACCGCCGCTCGAACGTCACATCATGCGGCGTGAGGAGGTGGAGCGTAAAACCGGCTTCAAGCGCGCGCACATCTACAACTTGATGAAGGAAGGTAAATTCCCTCAAGCCAAACGCATTGGGCTGCGCGCAGTTGGCTGGGACTCGCTGGAGATCGAGCAATGGATCAATGAACGTTTGGCGCAGCAGGCCTGATGCCATGCGCGTGGTATCAGTGGTGTCCACCAAAGGTGGCGTAGGCAAAACCACAGTAGCCGCCAATCTCGGCGGTCTGCTGGCGGATGCTGGTCTACGTGTTCTACTGCTCGATCTGGATAGCCAACCCACCCTCTCCAGCTATTACGCCTTGAGCCAGAAAGCTGTTGCTGGCGCTCACGAGCTCATTGCACTCAAGTTAACAACGCCTGCACAGATTATTTCCAGGACCGTGATTGCAGGGCTCGACCTCATCATCTCCAACGACGCTCAGGGCCAGTTGAGTACATTACTGCTGCACGCCCCTGACGGGAGATTACGGCTGCGCAATTTGCTCGACGATTTTCGCCCCCGTTATGACCTGCTTTTGATCGACACCCAAGGCGCACGTAGCGTGCTAGTAGAGATGGCCATCCTCGCCTGCGATATCGCCCTCTCCCCCATCTCACCGGAAATGCTAGCCGCCCGCGAACTACGCCGCGGCACTTTGAGGCTGTTCAGTGATCTCGAATCATTTCGTCACCTGGGTATTACGCCGCCACCGTTGCGACTGCTGCTGAACCAGGTAAATAGCATCCGAGTAGACACGCGAATGATCATCCGAAGCCTGCGCGAGACCTTCGCTGGGGCTACCAACATCTCGGTTCTAGAAACCATAGTTCCAGACCGAGTGGCGTATCTCAATGCCGCCTCCCTCGGCCTACCAGTCCACCGAATCGAGACGCGCCGGTCACGCGAACGACGCTCGCCACCAGCATTGGAAACTATGCAAGCGCTGGCCATTGAGTTGTTTCCGGAATGGCGCGAGGCGATATCTACGGTGAACAGATGCGCGGATGTTCAATGAGACAAATCACCCAACTGGCATTTCTCACCCCGTCATTGAGTTTGATCGACCTTGAGACCAACCATGTTTGGCTAGGAGTCTTCTGATGTTGGATCAACTGCCCATCATCGTTCCACCCTCCATTCAACCCCACCACCGACCTTGTGAGGAGTACTGCACTGTGGTCTTTCGCCTGCAGGGTGGGCGTTCGGCCATGAACTGGTTCCTCGCAGAACTTTCCCGACACTTCGAAGGTTCAGGGACTGCCGAGATCGTCAAGTTCGAGGTCGGTGATCATTTGCACAACCGCTGTTAACTGAGGTTATTCAGATGAAAAAGCTCAGTCAGGAGGAAGTCACCGACAAGCTGCATCAGGACCATTTTCCTCGAGCTTCAGAACTGGAGCGGCTGTCCGATCCACTTGCTGACACGCCTATGTTGGTGACGCTGGAGCAGTTGCGGCCGTACGAACACAACCCGCGCTTCATCCGTAATCCTCTATACGACGATATCAAAGCTTCGATCCGTGAACGCGGGCTGGATCAGCCGCCACCGATTACCCGCCGCCCAGGTGAAACCTCTTTCATCATCCGCAACGGCGGTAATACGCGTTTGGCGATTCTCGGCGAGCTGTGGCAGGAAACTCGCGACGAGCGTTTCTTTCGGATTCACTGCCTGTTCCGACCTTGGAGCAATGAAACCAACGCCCTACTCGGCCATCTGGCGGAGAGCGACCTGCACGGCCAACTCACGTTCATCGAAAGGGCATTGGCAGTAGCCAAACTCAAAACCATGCTTGAGTCGGATGGCACACAGCTCTCACAACGGGAGCTGGCTCGACGTCTTGCCGCTGGAGGCTATCCGGTTTCGCAGTCGCATATCAGCCGGATGCTGGACACCCTCGAACACTTACTACCCGCCATTCCACAAACTCTGTATGCCGGCTTGGGTAAGCCTCAGATAGAGCGCCTGATCGGCCTACGGAGTCAGGCTGAGCGAACCTGGAACCGTTATCCAACCGCCACAGTCGCGTTTGCAGAGTTCTGGCTGGAGACCATAGGCTACTTCGATGGCGATCCTGAATCCTTTGATCTTGAGCAGATCCAGGACGAATTGCTCGAACGCATGAGCCACTTGCTCGGACAGTCCTCCCGTATGCTGGCCCTGGAGCTGAGCGATACCCAACGGGTCGTCTCCACGCCTGGGGCTGTCACAAGCACGCCCTCAGAGAACGTCTATCCGCCAAGCGTACATGAAGCCGCGGCAGAACCGCCCTCCTCCGACGCTGGAACCAAATCAACCGAGGCCGAGAGCAGGATAGAGCCCGTTTCAGAAGAACTGCTCGCAGAACCTGAAACAAATGCTTTACCAGTGGTCAGTCCTCGATCACGCGTTCAACAGATTCGTGAGCAAATCGATCGCGAGATAGCCACCGAAACGACGTCCCCAGTCGAAACCTGTCCTATCGACGATCTTTGGATCATCACACCACCGCTGGATACCCCCGAACAACTGCGTTTAGCCATTGCCGGACTGGCTCGTGAAATGGCGGCCTATGCCGGAGATGCCGAGGGCATTATTGATCAAAAGCTTGGCTTGGGCTTCACCCTGGACATTGAGCGACTTGATCTTTCAGCGCCTCGCTCGACCGGCGTTCACCTAATGCTCCTTGCCCTGTTACGCGCTCAAGACGAGGTGAACTGGGAGGATCGCAAGCAAATACCCTCCGCACTGTTCGGGCAGCTGTTGTTGGGGGTCTATCAACTTCCTCTACCAGATCAACCGGTCACGGACGTCGGGCTGGAGCGTCTGCCTGACAGCCTGCTAATCAAACTGTTTCGCCTGATCCGCCTGGCCCGGCGACTAATCGACTTAACGCTCACCTCTGAAGACGACTCACCGAAGGAGCTGAGATGAACCTATCCTTCAATATGCTTAATCAAGCCATGCTGACCCAGGTACTACACGAGCTGCGCCTGGGCAACCTGCAACGCTGCAAGGCACTTGGACTGAGTGAAGATGACATCTTCTTGCTGCAATCCTTACCGCCTACCACACTATCGCGCCTGGCCCATGCCACTGTCCCTTGGCTTGAGGTCAAGATTGACTCGCCGGTGCTGCATCGATTGATCGAACAGGCTGACCGCGATGAACAGAACGAACGGTTGATCAACCGAGCGCTCAAGCTCGGCGCCAGCAGCACCATCATGTACCAGTGCTTTGGCTTGGCGCATTCGGAAACCGCCATGCGCCGGCGACTGCTCAAGTTAGAAACCCGCAAAGGCCGCCCTCAGCACTTGAGCGAGGCGCAGGAACATGCGTTATGGCAGCGTTGGTGCCAACTACGAACAGAAGACGGGACCGAGGACAAACTCGACGCCATGATGATGCTTGCCGAAGAGCAGCAGATCAGCTTGACCATCGTATGGCAGCAGATCGACCAGCACAGCAACAAAACATGAATGCTGTTGCTTCCAGTCGCTGGCAACGTGTCCTGCAGCAATGCACACAGAAACTGCATGAGCGCTGGCCCGCACGCCCTACCACTGAACAGCCCTCCAACCAGGCTCTACAGGCTGGCTTTCTGTTTAGTGGCCAATCACACGAAGTCGTGCCACGTCGGCTGCTGTTGGATAATCGGCTGACGCCATTGGAGCGAAATGCTTGGCAGGTATTTCGACTCATGCTGCAAGGTCAGGGCGTGGTCACGCCGCGCTATGAGGATTTGCAGCCTTACCTCTCAAGCGTGCCCTACGGTGCGTCAGCCTCGCGTGAAACCATTGCTCGCGTGTTGACGATGCTCAGGCTCACTCGTTGGCTCAGTTTGGTTAGCCGAGGGCGCGATCAAATCAGCGGGCGGCTACAAGGTTCTTTGTACGTTCTGCACGATGAGCCGTTAACGCCCGCCGAAGCCATGGAGCTCGATCAAGATTACCTAGAACTGGTCGGACATGCCCTCAGCCATGCGACAAAGGCCGTGCGTATTGTCGCTCAGCACATTGTGGAGGAAGTCCGACAAGACACGAATATCGATCGGAGTCGGTTACCGACGCGGCTTGACAGTTGGGGCGAACAGTGGGCGCAGCAAGGCTTGGATCAGCCACCCGGTGATGCATTTCACGATTCCGAACGTGGGGAAAATCACCGCGTTCGGAATCGTGCAGGCCCTCGTTCGGATTCCGAATCAGGCTTGAACCTTAACGTTTCCAGCACCGTTCGGAATCCGAACGCCGCCTGTACTGTATTAAAAGAAAGTAAATGTACAGTACCGCGCGCGACCTCTACTGTGGATAACCTGCACTGGCCCACTTCGCTGCACCTGAGCCCAAGCGAACATCAGGCCGTCGCCGTGGCGCTGAACAAGCTCAACCCAGCGGATCAGCAGGCGGTGCTTAACGAAGCGGGGGCACGCTGTGCGGCCGGTGGTATACGCAAGCCAGCTGCCTATCTGATGGGCTTGGCCCAACGTGCGCTGAAGGGCGACTTTCGTCCTTGGGCAAGTCAGGCCGAACCATCACCCATCGCAGAACCGCCCCCAACCGCCCCCTCGCGGCCATCTCGAAAAAAGGGCGAGACTGCATCAGCCCTCGCCCAAGCGTGCCTAAATGAGCTGCGCCAACTGCGTGGAGGCAGTGGACGTCAGTAGATTTGATGCCAGTGGCATCAAATCCATAGCGTTCCAATCTACGAAAATATCGGACAGAACCATGGAGCGTTTAGGGAAACGCCTGGGCGTAGTGCCAATAAACGTAGACGTCAGGCATTTGCCCTCTCTCACCAAACCGAATAGACCGCATTCAGCTTTTTGGCTGTCCTTGACCCTCATCTGTCGCAACGTCCCGTCCAAGCCAATGCGAGGACAACACCATGGCCGATCACTATCAACTCAATCTGGGTTCATTGCGCAGCAGCATCACCCTGACCCTGCATACCCACCATGCAGCCCGTATCTGGCAAGGTCGAGCCGCACGCGAAGGCGTCCACTCGATCATGGGCATGGCCGGCTACATCAGTGTCACCAACCTGATCAAACAAGCCGCGGCCCAGGACGATCCCTATGCCGATTGGGCCATAGTGCAGCTCGAAGAAAAACTGATGCAGGCAAAGGCTGGGATGGGAGAACTGACCCAACAGCTGGACAGGATCAGACAGGACCTGCCAACACAAATCGACATGGGGGACAACCTCAACATCCACCCCGTTACTTTGCCGTTGTATATCGGCAGCCAACTGGGTTTTCTGGCGGTTTACCTACTGACCGACTACGACACGCTAGTCCGCCATACCCTCTTAGCCCATCACACGGCTTTGATCGGCCGAAGAGACATGGAAGCCTGGATCGACGACGGTGCCCACCTGTTACGCAGCCTGTTCGGTCAGGCGCAACGTTATCGACATGCCGGCGTTACACGCGATGATATGGCCGCAAATAATGCCCGTGCCCTGGCGGCCGTGGAGAAGTATGGATTGCCCCCGATGGACATCCTTGAGGGTCATCGCCGCTCTCAGTTTGCGCCGCCGATCATTCGCCGTGGTGCTGTAGCAGTGGATGACTCCGACGCGTTGGCAGAGGACGTGGATGGTCCGTCTGCGAGCGTGGATGAGCCGGAGGCTGACGCATGAATCCCATGATCCCTATTCAACCAATACCCTTCGAAGCGTTGACACCGGATGCCTATCGGCAGCTCGAACACGCTGCCTCCCTAAAAGGCCTTTTAAAACCTTTTAAGGGTAAGGGGGAGTTGGAGCACCTGGCGCAGGTGGCGAGGGAAATCGAGGCGCAGTTATGTCGCCTGATGGAGGCTGTCGTGCAGCAGGCCGGGCAGCCGCCGTACTCGCTATTGAAGATACGATTGGTGCTGCAGAAGACCAGCGCGGGCAGCACCTTTTTGCGTTGGCGCACCCGTGATTTTTCTCGCATGGGTGTGGTGGTTTGGGAACGTCAGATCTCCAACAAAGCATTGCCGCAGATCGTACGAAAGGAATTGCACCGTTTCGAATGCGCGCGTATCGCACTAAACCTTCAGATGAGTGTGGTGCATTCGCTCTACCGCCAGGCTACGACCTGCGCGATCAAAATGGCCAGTGCCGAACAGTTGCTGCGCCAGTTCACACCCGCAGTGGAGAAAACACGATGAGTACTTTTTTCGTCGGCGAAGGCAATATCGGCAGTGCGCCAGAGTTCCAGGAGTTCGCCTCAGGCAATGACGAGCCACGGCGTTTGCTACGGCTGAATGTGTACTTCGACAACCCCATCCCACGCGAGGGCAGCTATGAGGATCGGGGCGGCTATTGGGCGCCGGTTGAGCTCTGGCACCGTGAGGCTGAACACTGGAGCACGCTGTACCAGAAAGGCATGCGCGTACTGGTCGAAGGTCGTACGGTGCGCGATGAGTGGGAGGACAGCGAAGACAATGCGCGGGTGACCTTCAAGATCGAGGCCCGTCGAGTCGGCATCCTGCCTCACCGGGTGCACAGCGTGGTGATGCGGGAACGCTCCAGTGAACCGACGGCCGCTCAAAATACTGAGCAGGCCAACTCGCCGACGTCGAAACCCAAGAAACACAGAGGGCAATCACCTAAGGCCTGAACGACTTCAGGCATAAAAATTGCGCCTCTGCGCGAAGTTCCAGGCCTGTCATTGCTCGCTGCTCATGAAGTCCCCCACCCATTTACAAACGCTCCAAAGGTAGCAGCTTCAGCCAACTCAAAGCCGCCCTCACCGACTAATATGAGGAACCTGCCATTCGGGTTTCTCATATCTCGCCCCTGCTACTTCGAACAACGCTGCTCCGAACTCAATCCGGAGTAGTTATATGCGCCTCTTTCTCTGCGAAAAACCTTCCCAGGGTCGTGACATCGCCAAGGTTCTCGGAGCCACTCGGCGTGGCGATGGTTGCCTGATCGGCCCCGAGACAACTGTCACATGGTGTATCGGCCACCTACTGGAGACGGCCCCGCCTGAAGCCTACGGCACTCAGTACAAGAACTGGTCGTTGGATCATCTACCGATCATTCCGGCGCAGTGGCAAGTGGAGGTCAAACCCAAGACTGCCGCGCAGTTCAAAATCATCAAACGCCTGCTCAGCGAAGCCACCTCCGTTGTCATCGCAACCGACGCCGACCGCGAAGGTGAGATGATTGCCCGCGAATTATTGGAGCTCTGCCAGTACCAAGGCACTGTTCAGCGCCTCTGGCTGTCCGCACTCAACGAAGCATCGATTCGCAGGGCACTGACCTCGCTGAAGTCTGGTCAGGAGACCTTCCCGCTCTATCACTCGGCCCTCGCCCGCAGCCGTGCCGACTGGCTGATCGGCATGAACCTCAGTCGTTTGTTTACCCTTCTTGGTCGGCGGGCAGGCTACGACGGCGTTTTGTCAGTGGGGCGCGTCCAGACACCCACCTTACGTCTGGTGGTCGATCGGGATCGTGCGATTGCCGGCTTCCTCCCGGTGCCTTACTGGAACATTGAGGTACACCTATCGTCGATGGGCCAGCGATTCATCGCGTCGTGGTTACCGCCATGCTCAGGACGGGACGAGTCGGGGCGTTGCCTACAACAACTGCTTGCCCATCACGCGGTCCAAACAATCACCGACGAGAAGTCCGCCACGGTACTCTCGTTACATACTGAGCATTTCCGAGAACCGCCGCCCCTGCCCTACGACCTAAGCACGTTGCAGGAAGTCTGCTCGCGTAAGCTGGGGCTCGGCGTCCAGGAAACCCTGAACATCGCCCAAGCCCTGTATGAAACCCACAAAGCCACCACCTACCCGCGCAGCGATTGCCGCTATTTGCCAGAGAATATGTTCAACGAGGCTCCCGCGGTACTCGACGCCCTGCTCAAAACGGATCCGGCACTCAGACCTGCATTCGAGGACCTCGATCAATCATTGCGCTCCCGCGCATGGAACAATGCCAAGGTCACTGCGCACCACGGCATCATCCCCACCACCGAACCGGCATACCTGGTGCGGATGTCCGAACAAGAACGCCATGTCTACGAACTGATCCGTAGCCACTACCTAGCGCAGTTTCTTCCGCATCATGAGTTTGATCGGACCCAGGTCGAACTGGCGTGTGGCGAAGAACGATTGACCGCTGTGGGCAAACTGATCTTGGTCCAGGGCTGGAAAAGCTCGCTCTCCGAAAACACCGAGGAGGATGAGCCCAGTCACAAATCCCAAGTCTTACCCATCTTGCAACAGGGCACGCAATGCGCAGTGGACAATGTCGAACTCAAATCCATGCGAACTGCCGCTCCTAAACCTCTCACCGAGGGTGATCTGATCAAGGCGATGAAAAACGTCGCCAAGCTTGTCAATGACCCACGCTTGAAACAGAAACTTCGGGACACCACCGGTATCGGTACTGAAGCCACGCGAGCCGGCATTATCAAAGGGTTGATTGATCGCGGTTATTTACTGAAGAAAAAACGCGCGTTAATAGCTACGGCGGCGGCCCATACCCTGATCGAGGCGGTACCCGCTGCAGTTGCGGATCCTGGCATGACCGCGATCTGGGAGCAGGCGCTTGACGAAATCGAAGCGGGACGCCTGACCTTGGAGGCGTTCGTCGCAAAGCAGGCGAACTGGATTGCTAAGTTGGTCGAACACTATGGAGAGCTCAACTTGTCGATACCGGTCGAAGCCGGCCCGGCCTGCCCCATTTGCAATGCCTCAATGATCAAGCGGAAGGGCAAATCTGGGCCGTTCTGGTCATGCTCGCAGTATCCGAACTGCA
This sequence comes from Pseudomonas arvensis, assembly GCF_056688935.1. NCBI lineage: Bacteria > Pseudomonadati > Pseudomonadota > Gammaproteobacteria > Pseudomonadales > Pseudomonadaceae > Pseudomonas > Pseudomonas arvensis. Next base: position 4,015,737 of record NZ_CP162038.1, read on the forward strand.
AGGGCACTACGCAGTTCAGAAAAGAGACGCGCCGCGCTAGACAGTTCGATTGAGATCAACATGAAGTTAGGGTGGTGCACAGCTCAGTGCATCATCAGCGGCGCCTGATCCCGCTCCAAGTCGATCAAAGGTTGTCCGACTTCACGGGCCAAAGCGATGCCTGTCGAAATCCATATCTGCCCCAGTTCGTTGAAGGCTTTTAGGTGGGCAGGATCTTCGTTGAGCCAATGAACAAGGCGTTCGAAGTATTCGGGGTTATCCGGGCAGTCATGAATCTTGATGAACAGCTCCAGTGTTTGACCCCAAATCAGATCCATGTCGTCCTTGCTCTCATCTTCCATGCTCAACCATCCCTCAACATGGTCCTTTCAGACCGTCGCTCTTACTAACCAATCTGGACTCTGCTCCCTGAAGGGACAGAAACCACGTCGCGATACTCAGTTGTTTCAGTCACTATAACAACCTATTGAGTTGATACTCAACCTTTAAGGATGTTCATGTCAACGGGTCTTTGCTCAACCATTCGGGTTGAACTGGAGAACTCATCACTTGGCACATAAACATCCAACCCAAGCCCAAATCGGGCGCATGATCGCGAAGCACCGCAGCGAGCGTAATCTGACCCAGGAAGAGGTGGCTGAACGTTTAGGGATCGGTAGCGAAGCCATCTCGCGCCTGGAGCGGGGTGTAGTGGAGCTTTCAGTGGTCAAGCTGATGCAACTGGCTGATATTTTCGATTGCCGGATGGACGAACTCCTGACGGCATCGAGTAATCGCCCCAATGACCAGGGTCAGATGATCGCGGGTCTGCTGAGTGGACTGAAAGAAAGCGACCGTGCCTTTATCTTGGCAACCGTCGAACAATTGGCCGCACATCTCGGCAGCAAGTAACCTCTTTCATCGTGTTCAACGTAGCGTCTTATGAAGGGGGCCTGAAGGCTTGACGTCGTATTGACGTATTTGCTGTAGTAGCTTCGGATAACCGCCAACGGCGACCCAAGACCGATTAGCTCCGGGCAGTTCGGTCAAACTCTTCGAGTTCGGAGCCTCCTCTTCTGCGGAATTTAATTCCCGTTTTTTTGCTCGACCTGATTTTGGTGGCGGATGACCACTGTTGCCTCTACCCGGCAATAGCGGTCATCCGCTTCGGCGATCGTATTCAGTCCCGGAGCCCACCGGGGAAACACAGGGCACCCTTTGTGCGCGGATGCGTGCCAGCATATTCCGACCCAGGCCACGACAAGGGTCGGTTGGCGAATCATTGCGCAGTTCAACCAAGTTTTGCGAGGAGCTTGTCGACTGTGTAAGACCGTCAAAGGTGGTTTTTCTCTTCCTCGCCTGGCACACCACCAGGCCCACTTTTCTTTTTTTCATTTTCTTAATTCCAGTAACTACCACCGTATTCCGGCCTAAAAAAATCGGGTTGTAGCGTCTTGACGCTCCCCTGTGACAGGCTTATACAGAGGGCGTGGTTTGCTGTCGTTGACAGCCCAGGTAGCCAAAACCTTCAAGGCTACGCCACGTTCGTGGTGGTTTACCCAAGTGCGATCAGCGTTCGGAAGCTCGCGCGGTTGCCGCTTAAGCGGTGATGAATGCCGACTACTCCATGCCTGCGGGTTACCACTGCAGACGCTCCTCTGCTGCACAGCTACTCACCCAGAAGCTTCATTCTGATGGTCATCGGCTTGCCGGTGGCGAGTCGTTCATCGCTCGACTTCACCTTACCCACCCTGACGGGGGCTCACCTTCCCGTCAGGGGCTGTGCGTCGCCGTTTTCCCTTGAAACAGGAGAATCACCATGGCCTACGCCAACCAATCCCAAGAAGCGACCTCTTACTTCAACCTGCACACCGCCGGTATCGGCTACCTCAACCGTGTTCGTGAAGTACAGGTCCGCCGCGGTCAGCCATTCATGGCCTGCGATATAGCAGCCTTGCATGGCGCCTCCGATGCAGTGGAGTACACCCGCTTTGATTGCAAAGTCGCTGGTGGCGAAGCTGACCGCTTGATTCGTCTCTATATGGACGCCGTCAGAGCCGAGAAAAAGGTCTTGCTGTCGTTCCGTATTGGTGACCTGTGGATCGATCCATTTCTCTATGAGAAAGGCGATAAACAAGGCCAACCTGGCGCCAGCCTGAAAGGTCGTTTGCTGTTCATCGACTGGATCAAGGTCAATGGCAAGTTCGAATACAAAGCGCCCGCCAGGCAGGAAGCAACAGCACCTGCTGAGCCAGCGCCGATCAATGAACCCTCTCCAACGTCGGCTGATGCCGAAGTTGAGGACACCGACACCCCTACAGAGTCCAGGATTGAACCTGAATCTCCAACCACTCCCCGCACGGTCCGCCGTGTCGCCACACGTGCTGTTCAGCCCGCCTGAACAATCCATGATGTTTTACATCAAGGCGCTCAATCGAGCGCCTTTTCTTCAACCAGCACAGGAGACCCAATATGGAATCCTTCTGGCTTTGCGACGACTGCCTGTTCGGTGCGGCTTACGAGGACTACAGCACGTTATCGCTGTATTACTCGCCGGATGAAATCGAACAACGTATCGCCGCGATACACCGTAGGCTGGTTCGCTTATTGCCCATCAGTGCCGACTTCGATCCCGAAACCGGCTGGGGAATAAGATCCTTTTCTCCATTGCCTTGCGACGGTTGTGGTTCACCTCTACACGGTCAACGCCACCGATACACTCGGCTGTAAACCCTACATCAACTGCAAACGCCTGCAAATCTACACCCACCCTGGGGATACCACTCCCTCGGGCGTGTACCCCTGATTATTCCCTTCGGAGGTAGCGCCATGAGCACCCCACTCACACTGATTGAGACCTCGGATTTCGAGTCTGATCGTATCGCCCTGGAAAACCAGTTGATCGACGAAGCGCTGCACATTCTGGATCGTCGGCTCTTCACCCGAGGCCCGAACCTGACGTCACCTGAAACCGTAGCGGCTTACTTAAAACTGCGTCTTGCGCACCAAGACCATGAAGTCTTTGGTGTGATTTTTTTTGACGCCCAGCACCGGGTGCTGGCGTTCGAGATTCTCTTTTACGGCAGCATTGGTGGCGCCAGCGTTTACCCCCGCCAAGTCGTTAAGCGTTCCCTTGCGCATAACGCTGCGGCCGCCATTTTCGTTCACAACCACCCCTCAGGGTGTACCGAACCCAGCCAGGCGGATCGCGTCTTGACCGCTCGGTTGAAGGAGGCCTTGGCCTTGATCGAAGTGCGCGTACTGGATCACTTCATCGTGGGTGAAGGTCGCCCGCTCTCCCTTGCCGAATACGGCTGGCTTTAAACCTCACAGGCGCCTACGGGCGCCTTGTTTATTTCAATTCTGGAGAACCCTTATGAACCAAACCCTAGCCCTACTCCCAGCTTCAAACCCATTCGCTCGCGGTTATGACAACTTGCATATCGAACGGCTGCTACTGATCACCTACGAAAATAACTACCCTCCCTGCTTTCGCCCCCTGCACGATTCACAGGTCCATCTGCCCGACGATGAACTGCTGCTGTTCCCCTGCATCTTCAATGAAGATTTCGCCTTGATCAACGAAGGTCAACCCGTTCCGGATGAGTTGAATGAATGCTGTCAGTCCACCGGACTGGTGCGCCAAGTGATCTATGCCGTGATGGGCGAAATGCTCAACGAGCGGCATCATGTCGGCGATCTGTACTCCCTGGAAGATGCACAAGCCGTGATCCGTCGCTTGAGCTTCGAGACGGGACACTACAGTCGAACCTGGGAGATCAGCACCGCACACCTCACTGAAGAAGCATTGCGCTACTTGGAACACCGGGCGGGCTATTTCGACTCTAGCCCAACCGGGCTGCTGTTCGAACCCTTTGTCCTGAAGGGCTGCAATGGCATCGGATGTAAGCTGATCGGCACGCCCTGGACAGACGATAACCTGGTAAAAATCGAGGGCTGTTCTTACTCATCGCTGAGGCAAGAGCAACTCGATGCTGGTACGCCGGCAGCCTTGGTCAACGTACTGTATATGGCGGCATTGGCGGACGTGCGATTGTTGATCTTCGACCCCGACGCTGCCGTCTTGGATGGACTAGCTATCTATGATGCAGAGCAAAGTATTTAGCGTTAACACGACCTGCCATAAATCGGATTTCTCACTGAATCGCTCCTTCACCTCATGTCAGGTTCTGTACTGAATCTGACATGAGGTTTTTTCATGGAGCGTTTTTTTACGCCTGTCTGCCTGCTGGTTTTTTTGAGTGCCTGCAGCGCGCAAATTCCCACCCCATTGCCGACTAATCCAAAGATCGACAGTGGCTCCAATCGGACCCAATTATCAAGGAGCCCGGCCGAAGCAAACCATCCGGCGGAGATCCGTTATGGTCGCTATACCCTGGTGAGTACAGAGCCCACTACGGAGCAACGTGATCTTCTCGCTCAAATAATTGATCTGAGCATACCGTCCAACCTTAATCCCTCGGTACAGGAGGCGATGCACTACGTGTTGCAGCGCTCGGGTTATTCACTCTGCCCTACCACCGAACCAGTAAAGACACTTTTCACTCGGCCTCTGCCCGCTGCCCATTACCGGCTCGGCCCGATTGCGTTACGCAGCGCACTACAGGTACTGGCGGGCTCCGCCTGGCAACTCACGACCGATGAGGTCAGCCGTTCGGTCTGCTTCGAACAGCAGAAAGCTGATGTCGGCATCGCGCGGGCTACACCAGACTCGTCCCATCAGGCGGAGGCACGTCCATGAAAGCCTCAACGTTTCAAACCATAATTGTTGGCTTACTTTGCCTGGCAGTCGCCGGGCTGAGCGGCGGTTTGTATAACCAATATCAGCGCATGGCCGAGCTACAGAGTACGAACACACAGGGCCTACAAACTTTGGACACCTTGCAACGTGATTTAAGCGCGCTCAAGGACGCACAGGAGAAACTACAGTACTCGCTGAAAGACCTGAAACAAATGGTCGATACCGGTGAGCAACAGGCCAATACCCTCGATCCGATGTTGGATCAATGGGCACAAGAAATACAGGAGATGCGCGACGGTCTGGCAGACCGCGCCACCGTGGAAGATCTGACAGCTCTACGCGGACGCTTTGAGCACGTCGAACAGCAGCTCCTTGAGCTCAAGACTCAGCCATCCCTCCTACAGCCAACCCCTTCCGCGAACAAGCCGAAAAAGACGGCGCCCCCAAAACCCGTCCCGCTATCGCCACCGTTCTCGGTGCTGGGTGTCGAGTCCCGCGGGGGTGAGCGCTTTTTGGCAGTCGCACCTCATGACAGTAGCTCTCTCATGGATGTTCGGCTGCTGCATGCCGACGAACAGTTTGGAGCCTGGCACCTGAAAGTGCTTGAGCCGCACTCAGCCATCTTCTCGGTGGCCGCTCAGCCAGACCAGACCGTGCAACTCCCTTGAGAAGCGATCATGAACAGAGCGCAACTACTCCCCTTCGTTTGTCTCGCGTCGCTACTGGCCATAGGCGCTGCGATGGGCACCCCTGCCACGACAAGGTCACGGATCCAGGACACACAATCTACTCCGCTGGGACGCTCGCACTCTGAACAGGCTGCAAGCTGGGGTCTGACGGAGCAGGAGTGGACGCGCTTCGAACAGATCCAAGCCGGCCCACGTGGTTTCTGGAGCCCGAACCTCGATCCCTTGACCGCCCTAGGGGTTGAGGCCCAGACCGACCAAGAGCGCCAGCGCTATGCTGAATTACAGGTAGCGCTGGAAGCCAAACGCGCCGAGCGTGAATTGGCCTACCAAAACGCTTACACCGCGGCCTGGACCAAGCTGTTTCCTGGGCAGCTACCGATCCAGGGCATGGCATCTTCTTCCCCTACCAGCTCATCAGTCGCCCCGCGCACAGCCCTGTTTGTAGAGGACCACTGCACTGCATGCACCACTGAAGCACAACGTTTGCAGAACAGTGACACGGCGTTCGATATCTACCTGGTGGGCAGCCAAGGCGAGGATGAACGCGTCCGCAGTTGGGCTCGGCAAGCGGACATTGATCCGGCCAAGGTTCAACGCCGGCAGATCACCCTGAACCATGACCGTGGTCGATGGTTCAGCCTGGGGGCTCCGGGGCCATTGCCCGCCACATTTCAACAGGTGAATGGACAATGGCAACGTCTCGATTGATTGCTATTGCGCTCCTGCTGACGGTGCACACGGTTCGGGCTAACGAACTTCCGCCTCCGGCTTATCAACTGGCGGCGCATGACGCCAACATCCCTTCTACGGTGTTGTTCGCGATTGCCTTACAGGAGAGCGGTATTCGCGTCCGTGGTCGACTGCTGCCGTGGCCTTGGACCCTGAATATCGCCGGAACACCCTACCGTTTCGCCACTCGCCAGGCCGCATGTCACGCCTTGCTCCAGGCGCTCACACAATATGACGCTAAACGGGTCGACGCCGGACTTGGGCAAACCAACCTGGGTTATCACGGACAACGTTTTTCCAGTCCCTGCGAAGCTCTCGAACCCTACCTCAATCTAGCTGTGACTGCCGCCCTGCTGCAAGAGCATCACGCCGTCACCGGTGACTGGGTTTCAGCCGCAGGGCGTTATCACCGCCCTGCGGGAGGTTTACCCGCCGCGCGCTACCGCGATGGATTCTCCCGTCACCTCGCACGGCTACAGGCTTCCGCTGAACAAGGCACACCACCATGAAACGAATTCCTATTGCCTATTACTTCTTCCTGCTCTTGGCTGCTTTCGCCCAGTCGAAGCAATCCGTTGCAGAGGACCAGTTTGGCGGCTTCACCCATCCCCATCTTCAAGTTACCAGGCCGCCCATAAACAACAATATCCAACCTGGTCGCGCCATGCATGCGGACTTGTCCACGTTTGCCGATGAAACCTGGATATTACCCGTTCACAGCTCCCACTTGAGCCCCGGCCAAATCAAGTCTCGCGCCTTAAACATGCCGGGATTACGGCCATTTTTCCTGGTGGGTGAGGATACCCACTCACTGGCTTGGTTGCGTCAACGCGCGACTGAATTGCAGGAAATGGGCGCGGCTGGTCTAGCGGTTGAAGTAACCGATGCCGAAGCTTTGATCCGGATTCGAGCAGCCGCCCCAGGCATCACCATCCTGCCGGTCAACGGTAACGACATCGCCACCCGCTTGAAGATCGAGCACTACCCCGTCTTGATCACCGCCACCTCATTGGAACAATGAGTCCAGGTCATGGCCGAACATGCGATGGAGTCCAAGCTCCGGCCGGCGGTGGAGTTGTACACAGTAGCGATCTGCATCGCCGCCGCGGTGTTGTGCGTGTACTCGCCCTGGGCTGTGGCCCTGTCACCCGAAATCGGGCTGGTTGCGGCGCTGGCCTATACCCTATTCGGCCTGATACGCCTGCGACAAGCCTGGGAGGTGTTGCGCTATCGGCGCAATATCCGTCGGCTATCCTGCTACGAGCTGACCAGTCGGCAGATTCCGGTCAGTTGTAAGCGTCTGTTTATGGGGCGCGGGTTTCGCTGGACCCGCCTGCATACCCAGCGCTTGGTCGAGGCTCAGGACCCAGCGGTCGCCCATTATGTCGACCAACCGACACGCTATCGCATGGCCCGTGGTCTCGAACGGTCCCTTGAGCATGCACCGTTTCCGCTCTCGATATTGGCCCGTGTCACTGCCTGGGACAGTGCCTTCAATCCGTTGCGCCCTTTACCACCGGTAGGAGGCTCGCCACTGCTGCATGGGGTCGAGCCCGATGAAACGGAAGTCAGTCTGCCTCCGGGCGAACGGGTCGGTCACACCCTAGTGCTGGGCACGACCCGCGTCGGCAAGACTCGACTCGCCGAGGTGTACATCACCCAGGACATTCACCGCATTGAACATGAGGTAGTGATTGTCTTCGACCCGAAGGGCGATGCCGACTTGCTCAAGCGCATGTACGTCGAAGCCAAACGCGCCGGTCGGGAGAAAGTGTTTTATGTCTTTCATCTGGGCTGGCCAGAAATCTCCGCCCGCTACAACGCGGTGGGACGTTTCGGACGTATTTCTGAGGTGGCATCTCGCATTGCTGGGCAGCTCAGTGGAGAAGGTAACTCCGCGGCCTTCCGTGAGTTCGCATGGCGTTTCGTCAACATCATTGCCCGGGCTTTGATCGAATTGGGCCGGCGTCCGGACTACCTGCAGATCCAGCGGCATGTGGTCAACATCGATGCGCTGTTCATCGAATACGCCCAGCATTTTTTCGCCAAGACCGACCCGAAGGCGTGGGAAGTGATCGTCCAGCTCGAAGGCAAGCTCACCGAGAAGAACATTCCCCGGCATATGATAGGACGCGAAAAGCGGGTGGTGGCCATCGAGCAATACCTGGCGGTGAAGCGTGTATTTGATCCGGTAATGGACGGACTGCGTTCAGCGGTGCGCTACGACCGCACTTACTTCGACAAAATCGTGGCCTCGCTACTGCCGCTGCTGGAGAAACTCACCACCGGCAAGACCGCTCAGTTACTGGCTCCTAACTACACCGATCTGGATGACCCGCGGCCGATCTTCGACTGGATGCAGATCATCCGAAAACGCGGCATCGTCTACGTTGGCCTGGATGCGCTGACTGATGCCGAAGTGGCCGCCGCCGTGGGCAATTCAATGTTCGCCGACTTGGTCTCGGTCGCGGGACATATCTACAAACATGGCATTGACCATGGCCTGCCGCAATCGAGCAGCAGTAATGACAAGCTACCGATCAACCTACACGCTGACGAGTTCAACGAGTTGATGGGTGATGAGTTCATTCCGCTGATCAACAAGGGTGGCGGTGCCGGTATCCAGGTAACCGCCTACACCCAGACCCTCAGCGATATCGAAGCGCGCATTGGTAATCGCGCGAAGGCCGGCCAGGTCATTGGTAATTTCAATACCTTGCAGATGCTCCGTGTACGCGAGACCGCCACCGCTGAGCTGCTCACCCAACAGTTACCCAAGGTCAACGTGTTGACCAAGACCCTGGTGTCGGGTGCCACCGACACCTCCGATCCTGAGGCCAATACCGACTTCACCTCGTCCTCACAGGACCGTGTCAGCAGCACCAGCGTGCCGTTAATCGAGCCTGCTCACATCGTCAGTTTGCCCAAGGGACAAATGTTTTCCTTCCAGGCCGGTGGCCAGCTCTGGAAAGTCCGCATGCCGTTACCAAAACCCTCAAATGACGACGCCATGCCCAAGGACCTGCAGGAACTCACCCAGCGAATGCGGGCTACCTACAACGCGCAGGCGGGCCAATGGTGGACTGCCAGTGGGGGCGGCCCAACAACAAACTTCGACCTGGATCAGGTGGGGTAGCCCGGCCCGCCACAGGTTTCGATTCAAAAAGCACGTATTCGGCAGACGCCGCGGCGGCATCAATTCAACAGTGCGCAATGGAGTAAACCATGGCGACTTCCTTACAGAACACGCCACCACAACCGATCCAGCGCCCGGGATTAATCGCCTCGGTGATTGGCTTAGTTTTACGCATTATCGGTTTGCTGATCGCCTCGTGGCTGTTCTCGATCCTGATCGAGTTCGCCGGTCTACTGCTGTTCTGGGGCGATCACGGTTGGCGACACAGCCAGGCAATGTTGAATAGCGAATTGGGATGGCTCAGCGAGCACTTCAAAATTTCACTCATCCTCCAAAAACCTGGGCAAACGATTGGCCGGTGGCTGGATTTCCTCAATCAGTGGCTGCTGGTCAAGACAGGTTTTGCGGATTTTGCACAGCAGGCGCGGGTGTCGAGCCAGGGCAAGGGTTTCTGGGGCTGGATTAATCAACTGTATGTGAGTATTGAGGACTTTGTGCTGGCGGCGGTGTATGTCAGTTTCACCTTTGTGGTGCGCTTGACCATTTTGGCCTTGGCGACTCCTCTGTTTCTGCTGGCCATGCTCACCGGTTTTATCGATGGCCTGATGCGCCGCGACCTACGAAAATTTGGAGCCGGGCGCGAAAGCAGTTTTGTCTATCATCGGGCCAAGCGAGCGGTCATCCCACTACTGATCGTGCCCTGGATCCTTTACCTGTCTCTACCCTTTTCGCTCAATCCCATGGTTATTTTTTTTCCTTTCGCCGTGATGCTCGGGGTGACCATGGGCATCACAGCGGCGACATTCAAAAAATATCTCTGAGTACGACACGAATTCTTATCTGTGGAAGTGTTCAGGAGGTCAGCTAATGAGGTTCTCAAGGTCCCGATCGTAAGGTACCGCCAGTCCCGCGTTAGTGGACAACCTTCATAGGTGTTTGGCTTCGAGAGGAGTTTGATCATGGCATTGGTTGGTAGACGAGATGGGCGCAATTTTGGCTATGGCCGACAACTGAGTTATGCCGGACCGCAAGCCTTGCGCGATCTTTTTGGTGGTGGGCGTTATGCCACGGTCAAGGCGCACAGTGACCGCTGGCAGGCGTTTGTCCGCTGGTGTCGTTCGGAGGATGGGCCGGGGTTTAACGATGCGAGACAGATAGATCGGCAAACCTTGCTGGACTACGCAGGGCATCTACGCCAACTAGTTGAACAAGGCGCTATCGGCATCGCCACCGCGCAAAACCGGTTGTCCAGCGTGAACCGGTCTATGGCGGCGCTTCGCGGCGATCAGTCTGTGGCCGTGCCGAGCCCGAGTAAGGCCTTGGGAATGCGGCGCACCAGTGTTCGTCGCTCGGTGCCGCAAGGCCAAGACCATGAGCACGTGAAGCGAATCGTCGACGTGCTCTGCGAACACCAAATGCCGCGCGCGGCAGCCATCGTTCAGTTGGCCCGAGCCACCGGCATGCGCTTGCGCGAGGCCATTTTGGCCGACCTACCGCGCCTAAAACATGAGACCGAACACTATGGCAAAATCAACATCCGAGATGGCATCCAAGGTGGCCACTCACGTGCATCGGCGCTTCGTTGGATTACGGTAAATGATCCTATTCGTGACGCGCTGAAATTTGCCGAACAGGTTTCGCCCAACGGTAGCCGCAATCTGCTTGCGCCGAACGAAAGCTATGTCGATTTACAACGGCAAATCGTCCGCCCCGCACGAGAGATCCTCCATTCGCACAACCTCAAAGGCTTCCACGAGCTTCGGGCCGCCTATGCGTGCGAACGCTATGAGCAGATCACTCATCATCTCGCGCCCATCAGCGGTGGCCGTTGCTACCAACTCGACCGATGCCTAGATCAGGATGCCCGAATGCAAATCAGCTACGAGTTGGGACTCGGCCGTATCGACCTGTTATCGACTTACATTGGTGGTCAAACATGAGTAAGCCATTCGATACGGAGCCGTTGCTACTGGTCGCAAACGTAATTCCGACATGATCGGATCAGCCGTGACGTGTGAATTGTGCTGGTGGATCCTTGGGAATGGCATGGTCTTTTCCTATCACTCCACGCCGGTAGGGATTGCTTTCCTCGAAAGTATGGATGGGGCCAGCTAGCTCGACTGACTGACTCCACCTCGAGCCCTCATCTGGAGGAGCGCGTCGTTGCTTGGAACGATCACTTATCTGCCCGATGAGTGTTACTCATGCCAAGGAAGCGTCTTAGATGGACCGTAAATATGCCCATTGTCAATCCAAAACCTACCGCTGTGCTGTGGACCGTATATGTAATCACCATCAATCCAGTATTTCCCACTATTTTTTGGACCGTATATGTAACCGCCGTCGATCCAATATTTTCCTGACTCTACGGGACCATAAACATAACCGCCGTCAATCCAATATCCTGTATACATTTACAGACTCCGTTTCCGTGAATTCGTAAGTCGTTGAAAAATCTTGTGACCTTGCTCATTCCCGCTGCGATTGACAGAGGTGTTTCCTATCAAGTACCGCTTATGGTTTCCAGCTTCCCGCCCACTTCAATGACAATGCCGCGCCCTTGGATCGTTCAAAATAGGCGTCTCGGCCATGCCCAGGAGCATGATCACGCTTAAGCACAATCACTCAACTCTTTTACCTTGCTTACAAACGCAGCGACCGTTCGCTCTAGGGCCCCTTCTTTCAACGCAGCAGTTTTGAAGTTTTCGAACACACCGTCTTCAGCCCATTTGTCCTGAATAACTTGGTGGTCGAGCCCCGGCTGCTTGAACACATAGTTATTGAGCACCATGAGAGGCACCTTCGCCATGACGAATTTCGTTACCGCAGGGTTTTTCAGCTGCCTAAGTATCCCATTCAGAATTTCGGTGATTTCATCAAACCGGCCTTCTGTTGTCAGGGCATCGACCATCTTCAAAATTGGCTAAGAGGGTTTCTGCCCATCCCAACCGGCTAGTGATTCAGCTATCACGTCCAAAAACGATTTCATCGCACAGCTCCAATCCAAAAATGAGAAATGGCTTCAGTTCCAATGCTCAACGTTGACCACCTTCAGCTCAATTTTGACAATCGAAGGGTCGTACTTCAGATGTTGATCCAGGGAGAATGAGTAGCTGCCCGGTGGAATATTTCGAATGCTTGCAGGCCAGAATTCGTCCACTGTAACAGCGGCTCCATCCTGGTCTAAGCCAATAATCTGCATCTGAACCCCTACCGCTTCCGAACATTTATTTTCAATCATGGCTGCGCCTTGCAGGACAATACAATCCTCGGCACTGCATCTGGACACGAACTTTGTCTTTACCGACGTTAGCGTGATATCAGACAAAGAACAGGCAGCATTTGAAAAGCTCGAAATGCCCATCAGGGCAAGCGCAGCGATCAATTTTTTACTCATGAATATCCTTATTTGCAGGTCGGGCTCATCGGGCGCCAGGTTTTTTCCCTACTAGCTAGTCGTCGCGGTGTGGGCCGCTTCGGAGGCCGCGACCGCCTCGTTCAGAAGCATCAGCAGCATCGCGCGCTCGCGTCCATGATCGTCTTTCAAATGCTTTGCCTTAACCGCATCGTCCTCCTGCAAAAAGGCCATGTGCAGAGCGTTTACCCGCTCCAGGGTCGACAACAGCATCGGTGGTAATTCGACCAACATATAATGAGGCTCCTTCAACCATGACACTCAAACGTGCAAAAGAGTCGTCGATATCACTATGCCAGCGCAAGCTCAAATGCACGCCGGACTTCCTGCATATCCACAGTTAGGTATGGCTTGCTGTGATCCAAGCAGGCGTGCTCAAGAATGGTCTGTACTATCTCGACGTCGCCAGTGGCGGCCAAAACTTTTGTAGCAAGCGAGCGCCTGCCGCTATGCGAGGAGCCCTGTTTGATACCCGCTTGTCGGTATAACCTGCTGAAAGTTTGCTGCAGTGAATCACAGGCTCGGTAAACCTCCGGCCCACTGTCTAACTGGCAATGTTTGAATGCCAGTTCAATGGCTTGCCCTTTGTGTGTCATGACAAGCTTTGAACCTGGCCGGAATCCTCGATACTCATCTATGCCTGAAAGCCCCCAGCGGCGCCGAGAGCGCACGTCAAACCACGCATCAAGCGCGGCAAGGCATCGAGCATGAGTCAGATAGACATTTCGCGGCCGACAGCCTTTGGTGATGTCTGCGCTCAAGTAGACCTCAGGCTTGATGACACCGCTGGAATACAGCACGTCGCCAATCTCCAGCAGGGCCAACTCAGTGACACGAATGCCGGTGGTGTGCGTGAGCCACAACAACTTCACATCACGCTCCGGCATGCGGCCAGTGACAGAGGCTACGCGGATCAGGTGTTTGAATTGTCCAGGACGAAGGGATGCAGCACGGCGAGGATTCATAAGGGTGGGCTCTCTGTCAGGATTAGACGCGAATATGGATCGATCCAAAGAGAGTTGGCAGCAGGCCTCCAGCAAAGCCTACCACCAGTGATTTCGCAATGTTCACGGAAAATGGGTTGTGACGATATCGTCATCAACGAAGCTCATCGAGAATGGAGTTTCCCTGGAGCCTCAACCACTCTCTCCACCAAAGATCGAAGGACCACATTAGCGGTAATGTAAACATCCCCAGTCCTTCCCCAGAAAAAGCGATTCCTCAGACCTCAGGTTTCTTACGGAATAATTCAACCTCTAACTTGATTCTGGCTACATCTCCACATGGGCCAGCATCATGTCGACTACCGCCTTTCACTGCTTTTTACTCCTCTCATTAACCATCGTTCAAGGCAGCAGCTATGCCGCATCTGCTCATGAGCAGGAACAGCTCAGCCTAGTCCAGCAACAACTCGACACTATCGAACGCCTGGCGACACGAGCTGCGACAGCCAGCGCGGCTGAATCAGTCGAGCGCTATCGCTTCGACTATCCCCGGCTGACTCAAGACCTCCAACGCATTCGCCAAGGCGTTCAGGGCTACCTGTCTCCCTCCCGTGCTCAACCCCGCGATCCCGCTGAGCTGGTCGGTGATTACCGTCTCGACACACTGCCTGTGGAGTCGTCGCAATGAGCATGACAGACGCTCAGAGATCAGCTTTCCAAAACGCTTCCGGCTTCTCGACTCAGAGCAGTTCGACGCTGTGGATCTCCCTAGCACTGGTCCTGGCTTTGCTTTGGTCTGCCTGGGTGATGTGGACGGCTTACCGGGGTTGGGCCGCTGGCAGTGTGCGCTTTGGAGCCTTCGGCGGCAGCGCCGCGCGCGTACTGCTCACTTTGCTGGTTTTGATGTTCTTCACCCTGTCTTAACACCGGAGATCACCGTCATGCTCAAGTGCCTTGTCCCCCTGAAAAACAACCTGCGTGATCGTGCAAGCCAGCGCTTGATCGGTCTGCTGTTGGTACTCGGTCCAAGCCTGGCTTTTGCCGAACTACCGACCATGGAAGCTCCTTCACGTGGTGAAGGTTCCGGGTTAATCGAGACGATCAAAAACTACGCCTACGACGGCAGCATCCTGCTCGGCTTGCTGATCGCCCTGCTCGCTTTTCTCGGTGTGGCCTGGCACTCACTGACCGTATACGCCGACGTCCAGAACCAGCGCAAGACCTGGAAAGACCTCGGCGCGGTGGTTGGCATCGGCGCCCTGCTGGTAGTGATCATCATCTGGTTCCTGACCAAGGCTGCCGCAATTCTGTGAGGTCGCCATGAACGACACTATCGAACGCCTTGCCGACGGCACCTTGGTCTTTCTGCCGGAGCGGCTCAACCGCGATCCTGCCGTATTACGCGGTTTGACCAACGATGAGATGTGGGTAGCACTCGGCACCGGTGCGGTCATTGGCCTGCTGCTGGGCGTTCCTCTAGCGATTGCCACCGCTTCCATTGCCATAGCGCCGACCGGCATGATCGCCGGCATGGCGCTGATGTTATTGGCCGGTGGCACGCTACTGCGCCGGGCCAAACGGGCTCGCCCCGAGACCTGGTTGTACCGCAAACTCGAATGGATGCTCGCCAGCCGTTGGCGCTTGGGTCGCGGCAGTCTGATCCTCCACTCCGGTGCCTGGACGGTCCGCCGTTCACGTCGGCTGCGTCCTGCCCTGTCACGGTGGCAGCCATGAGCCGATTTCGGAACAAGGTAGATGCCCAACAGGCCCACATCTTCAGCCTGCGTCTGGCGGTAGTGATTCTGGCCCTGGTCTGTGCCGGACTTTGGTATGGCTGGCGCTCGGCACCGACCGATCTGACGGTGCATGTCCCCCCGGATCTGCGCTCGGGCAGCACTCGTAAGTGGTGGGATGTCCCCCCAGAGAATGTCTATGCCTTTGCCCTGTACATCTTTGGCCAACTCAACCGCTGGCCTTCGGATGGCGAGCAGGATTATCGCCGCGCCATCTATGGCTTGCAGTCCTACCTGACACCCGCCTGCAAGGCCTTCCTCGACGGTGATTATGAGTACCGTAAGGCCGCCGGCGAGCTGCGCCAGCGGGTGCGTGGCGTCTACGAAATTCTGGGCCGAGGCTACAGCGAAGATCCGGAACTCAGGGTCAAGCAACTCGACCGCGACAGCTGGCTGGTCAAGCTCGATCTCAATGCCGATGAATATTACGCCGCCGAACCGGTGAAACGGGTGGTGGTGCGGTATCCATTGCGCGTGGTGCGTTTTGATCTGGACCCCGAACGCAATAAGTGGGGGCTGGCACTGGATTGTTATCAGGGCACTCCGCAAAAAATCTCCCTGCCTGGAGTTGCACCATGAAGCGGATTTCTACCCTGGGACTCACCGTCGCACTTATGCTATGGGGAGCTGCAGCGCAGGCCGTCGAGCTGATGCACTGGGAACGCCTCCCCCTCGCGGTCCCGCTGGTGATCAATCAGGAACGAGTGGTCTTTATCAATGAGGATGTTCGAGTCGGCGTGCCCTCAACCCTGACAGGCAAACTGCGTGTGCAATCAACTGGCGGCACGCTGTACCTGCGCGCGTCAGAAGCCATTGCACCGACCCGACTGCAACTGCAATCGATCACGACGGGAGAGATTATCCTCCTGGATATCGCGGCCACTCCCGGCGATCAACCGCTGGAGCCCGTACATATTCTCAAGAATGCTCAGGGGCAAGCTACCGAGGCTGAATCTAGCGCCGTCCCTGTTCCAGAACGCACGCCGATCCCGGTGGCGCTCACGCGCTACGCCGCACAGAGCCTGTACGCGCCGCTGCGCACCGTGGAGTCCCTGCCTGGTGTACGCCGCGTCCCGCTCAAGCTGCGCACCGAACTGCCAACCCTACTGCCGACCGAAAACGTGTCCAGCACACCCATCGCTGTCTGGCGATTCGGTGATTACTGGGTGACGGCGGTGAAATTGCGCAATCGTAGTTCAGAGACGGTGCAACTCGATCCACGTCGGCTTCAGGCCACGCTGTTCGCCGCGACCTTCCAGCATACTTTCCTCGGACCTGTCGGCAGTGCCGAAGACACCACGATCGCTTACCTCGTCACTCGAGGTGCCGGCCTCGAACACGCTGTGCTGCTCCCGCCCGTTGCGCGAGGTGCAGATGATGAAAGCTAACGCCTTGCTCAAATGGCTGGTACCGGCTGCGCTGCTGGGCGTGGTGCTGATCATCCTGAAAACCTGGGTCCCGAGTGGCAGCACACCTTCTCCACAGCACCCAGTTGATCAGGGCAATATTCAATTATCCGCCGAGCAAGCCAAGTCGCTCGGCATTGCGGGCGATACCCCACGCGACACGGTCGCCACCCTGGTCGGCCAGGTGAAGGCCATGCGCAGCGACATGCTCGGTTTGAAGAAACACAATGACTCACTGCAGACGGAAAACAACCGCCTACGCGAGCGGGAAAACAGTATCGATTCGCGTATCCAGACCGCGCTTGGCAGTGTGACCCAGCAGGTCGACGAAGGCCGCCGCCAAGCCAACGAGGCCCGACTCAAAGCGGAACAAGACAGTCGTCAGGCTCGCGGCCTGCTGACGCAATTGCAGGAACAGTTGTCGGGGCTGGCTGGCAAAAGCAAGGACATGCCGATCGGATTGGGGCTTGAGCCCGGCGACGGCGCTCAGTTCGAAGGGCGACACTCTACCAAGGATGCGCTGCAGTGGATTGAACCCTCGGATGCTCCGTCCACCGACGCCAGAGGCAAAACCACGACTTCCTCCGCACTGAGCCTGCCTACCGCTTTCAACTCTCTGGAAGGCTTGAAAGACAACGCGATTGATCGCAGCCAGAAACAGCTACGTGCAGTTACCAAGGGTGAGCGCGACTTGACGCGATACGTTGATCGTACCGAAGGCGCGAAGCCGGTCTACACGATCCCCGAAAACGCCACGCTGATGGGCTCGGTCGCCATGACCGCGCTGATCGGCCGAGTCCCGGTGGACGGCACCGTGAATGACCCCTATCCCTTCAAGGTGCTGGTCGGTCCGGAGAACCTGACCGCCAACGGCATCGACCTGCCGGACGTCGCGGGGGCCGTGATGAGCGGCACGGCGTCCGGTGACTGGACCCTGTCTTGCGTACGCGGACAGGTCGAGTCAATCACCTTTGTGTTTACCGATGGCACCATCCGTACAGTGCCTCAGCCGAAGGCAGTAGCTACCCGCAATGCCTCCACCGCCCAGAGCTCGAGCACCGACAAGATCCGTGGTGGACTCGGTTACCTGTCCGATCCGTAT
This sequence comes from Pseudomonas arvensis, assembly GCF_056688935.1. NCBI lineage: Bacteria > Pseudomonadati > Pseudomonadota > Gammaproteobacteria > Pseudomonadales > Pseudomonadaceae > Pseudomonas > Pseudomonas arvensis. Next base: position 4,033,692 of record NZ_CP162038.1, read on the forward strand.
GGCATTCCTTGCATTGCCGGCGAGCGTCGCTCGAACGCCCAGCAGTACCTCGGCAGCCAGAGTCTGATCACTGCAGCCGGCGCGGGTGTCGCCGCCTTGCTCGGGGATGAGCAGAACAACAGCAGCGTGATCAGTTCGGGCGGCAGTACGCTCGGGGTCACCAGCAGCAGTGGCAATAGCGCACTGAATTCAATTCTCAGTGGTGGGGTCAGCGACATCCGTGAGTGGGTCAACAAACTGTATGGCGAAGCCTTTGCTGCCGTGTACGTGCCACCTGCCGCACAGGTCGCCCTGCACCTCGACCATGAGATCACCATCGACTATGAGCCCAAGGGCCGGAGCGTTCGCAATGAAAAAGACCATGCTTCTCTGTCTGAATTGGATTAGCTTGCTCTGCCTGGTCTTGGCGGGGTGCTCCACCGACAAAGAGACGCTGCTGCCCCATGGTAAGCAAACCATGCTGGACATCTGGAACGGCGCCGGCTCGCAAGGCACTCAGCAGCAATTGCTGGATGCTCGGCAGCAGTTACGCCGCCCGCTGGCTCAGGCAGACTTCTCCGCTTCTCTCCAGGAACCGTACACGCGCACAGCGACGAACGAGAACCACAATTTGTTCCCTCGCCTGCCCAATCCCGATCTGGTGCTGTACGTGTATCCGCATTTGAGTGGCACCGAGCAGGCACCGATCCCGGGGTACTCGACCGTCTTTCCGTTTTACCAACGGGTGCAGTACGCATTGCCTGGTGAACGTCAGGAAGACTTGTAGTGCGTACCAGCGATGCGGGCAACCGCACTGCCACGTGGAAAGCCTGGCGCAACCCATTGCGCCCGCGCGCGACCTTGGCCGATGAAGCTGCACTCTACGCGCACAACCCCAGCTTCACCGATCACCTGCCGTGGGTCGAGTACCTCGACAGCGAGCAGTGTTTTCTGCTCGATGACAATCGCTCGGTGGGTGCGGTGTTCGAGCTACTGCCCATCGGCACCGAAGGGCGTGAACCCGATTGGTTGATGGCCGCCCGCGATGCCCTCGAGGATGCCCTGCAGGACAGCTTTGACGAGCTGGATCAAGCGCCTTGGGTGGCGCAGTTTTTCTGCCAAGACGACAACGACTTCACCCCCTACCTGACCCGGTTCACCGATTATGTGCACGACCGCGCACGAGGCACGATCTTCACCAGAGCGTACCTGGAACTCACTCGTCGTCATCTGCAGGCCATCGCCAAGCCCGGTGGTCTGTTTGAGGATAAGGTGGTGACGCGCCTGCCCTGGCGTGGCAACAACCGCCGGGTGCGCCTGGTGGTTTACCGCTGGCTCGGGTCTGGCGATGAGGAGACGGGACTCAGCCCGGTGCAATCCCTGCAACAGGCTTGCGAACGTATCGGTGCTTCGTTGCAGGCGTGCGGGGTGCAATCAACGCGAGTCGATGGCCGCAGTCTGTATGCCTGGCTGCTGCCCTGGTTCAATCCGGCCCCCAAACTTAGCGATGAAAAGCCTGAGGACTTCTACCGCCGCGTGGCCTATCCGGAATCGGGTGATGGTGAGTCGCTGGAACTGCCCTTCGATCATGACTTCGCCGAGCGGCTATTTTTCAATGAGCCGCGTTCGGATGTGCATCGCGGACTCTGGTATTTCGATGAGCAGCCCCACCGCGTGATGGTAGTGGACAAACTGCGGCGGGCACCCTTGATTGGCCAATTCACTGGCGAAACCCGCAAGGGTGACGCGGTGAATGCCCTGTTCGACCAGTTACCCGAAGGTACGGTGATGAGCCTGACCCTGGTGGTCAAACCGCAGGATGTGCTCGAAGAGCAGTTGAACCGACTGGCGCGCAAAGCCATCGGTGAAAACCTGGCCTCGACCCAGACCCGCCAGGATGTCGAAGAGGCTCGCGCAATCATCGGCCGCCAGCACAAGCTGTACCGTGGCACCCTGGCGTTCTACGTGCGCGGTCACGATGAACAGCAGTTGCACCAGCGCTCGGTCAGCCTGGCCAGCGCGCTGCTGGGTGCGGGGCTGCAACCAGTACGTGAAGGCGACGAGGTCGCCGCCTGCAACAGCTACCTGCGCTGGTTGCCAATGGCGTACAACCCGGCCTGCGACACGCGCAACTGGTACACCCGCCTGATGTTCGCCCAGCACCTGGCGAATCTGGTTCCGGTGTGGGGCCGCAGTACCGGCACCGGCCACCCGGGCATCACCCTGTTCAATCGTGGTGGCTCGCCGTTGAGTTTTGATCCGTTGTCACGTCTAGACCGGGCCATGAACGGCCATCTGCTGTTGTTCGGCCCCACCGGCGCCGGTAAGTCGGCCACCCTGGTCACCCTGCTGATGCAGGTCATGGCGGTGTACCGCCCTCGCCTGTTTATCGTCGAGGCCGGCAACTCATTCGGCTTGCAGGGAGACTACTTCGCGACACAGAGCCTGTCGGTCAACAAGATCCAATTGAAACCTGGCGCCTCGGTCAGTCTCGCCCCGTTCGCCGATGCTTGGCGCCTGGTCGAGCAGCCGGATCGGGTGGCGAGTCTGTCGATCGACGAGCTGGACGATGAGGCGGTAAGCAGTCGCGAAGACCAGCGCGATGTTCTCGGCGAATTGGAAATCACCGCCCGGCTGATGATCACCGGGGGCGAGGCCAAGGAAGAGGCGCGCCTGAGTCGAGCCGATCGCAGCTTGATCCGCGAGTGCATTCTCGATGCGGCGCAGACCTGTGTCGCGGCGGGTCGTCAGGTGCTGACCCGTGACGTGCGCGACGCCTTGCTGCGCGTCGCCGCCGACCCGCACTTGCCGGAGAAGCGTCGTGAGCGTGCCCAGGAAATGGGCGAGTCCATCGACCTGTTTTGCCAGGGTTTCGAGGGTGAACTGTTCGATCGTGAGGGCACGCCTTGGCCCGAGAGCGATGTGACCATTGTCGACCTGGCCACCTATGCTCGTGAAGGTTACGAAGCCCAGATGTCCATCAGCTACATCAGCCTGACGAACACCGTGAACAACCTCGCCGAGCGCGATCAGTATTTGGGCCGGCCGATCATCATGGTCACCGACGAGGGCCATATCATCACCAAAAACCCGCTGCTGGCGCCATTCGTGGTCAAGGGCACGAAGATGTGGCGCAAACTCGGTGCCTGGTTCTGGTTGGCGACGCAGAACCTTGCCGATTTCCCCACGGCCGCGCAGACCATGCTCAACATGATCGAATGGTGGATTTGTTTGAACATGCCGCCCGCGGAGATTGAGGAAATCGCACGATTCAAGAAGCTCACGCCGGCACAGAAAGCCTTGTTGCTCTCCGCCAGCAAGGAGCCGGGGAAATACACCGAAGGAGTGGTGCTGTCGAAAAAGCTCGAAACGCTGTTCCGGGCCGTGCCGCCCAGTCTTTACCTCGCCCTGGCGATGACAGAGCCCGAGGAAAAAGCCGAGCGCTGGACACTGATGCAGGAGAATGGCTGCTCAGAGTTGGAAGCGGCTTACCGGGTAGCCGAACGGATCGATAGAGCGCGAGGCATAGAACCCACATAGGGGAATCTATTCAGGTAACGCGCTCTAGAGCGAGGGATAGGTTATTGCGATGCGCCTCGAAGCCGCTGCTGAATCCGCAACAGGAATCCGGCTTCGAAGGCATCCTGGCAGTCACCGACAGGAAAGGTCTTGCGTGTTTGCGCCAGCTCCCACCACAGTGGAATCTCACCGGGCGTATCAAGCCAAACCTGGGCGCATTGCACGCCACGTTCGATCATCGGAGCAAATTCGTTGCACCAAGGTGTCAGAAGACTTGGGCAACCATCCGCCGCGGGAATTGAAATGTAGTTTTCGTCCATACACACCCTAGATGTCTGATTTTATTGTTAGACGCTGGACCCAGCCTCGAAATCATAACGTAACCAAATGAACGCTCGATAACAGACATGAGCATCAAATGGCCTAGATCAATACCAATGTAGACTATATCCCGTGGATTGAGAGTCCCTCAAGGCGCAATTTGCGCGCATGACTCAAGACTACGAACAGCTGCGTCTGCAACTGGCGGAAAACATCCGCTGGATGCGACGTATAAAGAACCTTACCCAAGAGCAGTTGGCGCTCATGGCCGAGGTCGATCGTACCTACGTCAGTCAAATCGAACGATGCACGGGCAACCCGTCGCTGATGGTCCTGTGCAAGCTCGCCAATATCCTTGAGGTTACGACGGATCAGCTACTCACCGAGCCAGACGCCCTTCGCCGTGTGCTGGACATCGAATAGCCACCTCGTCGCCCTGAAAATCCTTGTAAACCGACAACGTCAGCTTCAGCTTTATCACTGACGGTGTAGGTTCAATCATTGAACGTGTCCAGGCCATTAGCCCAAAGAGCCTGGATCATGCCTGTCGTATGCCCATCAATTGCGCCCCAGAAGCTACTACCTTTGGCGCTGAGCCTCCTGCTGGCGTGCGGGCCAAGCGTGGCGCTGGACACCGGCAGCATCACGTCCTCGGTGTTGTCGCCAAATTGCCTCGCCTACAGGGTCGTCGGCATTTGTTTCTGGCTGCTCTGCACGCCCTTCGGCTGCAAAGTCAAAACCTCGACCAAGGTGCGTCATTTTATTCCTGAGCTGGTGGTCTCGAGCTACGCCACTACGGGCAATAATCCATGGTCCGAGATGGCCACCCTCTCCTCTCCCATTGGCGGTGCGGAAGGTGGCGGCAACCTGATCACGCCGAATAGCCACCGCGACAACCTGCCTCGCTTCAAAAACGTTGATGGCATCGGTCATCCAGGTGGCTGGGCCGCCACTCAACTGGCCTCGCATTCCGGCTACTCCTGCGCCAGCGGCGCTACTGCGTTCATGCCCTACTACCTGAGCACCCTGGACTCGCTGGCCTGGCGCCATGGCATACCGGAAAGTCTTTACCCCGAGTCGCTCATGCCGGGGATTCGTGAAATCGGTCGGCAGGCCTTGGGAAACATGTGGGGCAACGTCTATCCCCGGCAGGGTTTTCTGGTACAGCCCGACGATTTCAAGGCGGCCGCGGTGATGGCGCAACGGGCCGGCGATGTCATCACCCGTAACGGGCAACCACATGTGTACTTGCCGCCCACACCCGCACCAAGCGACGGCTACTGGCCGCCGGGTCCGATCGTTGAAAACGATGCTTCAACCCACAAATGGCAATTGCTCTACCCCCAGGTTCAGCCCACGTGCACCATCTTCCCCAGCGATCCGGTACAGAGCTCGGATGGCGGCTATGCCTGGTCGCTGTGGCGTCCCTATAGCTGCTGCAAACGTGAGGGACAGACCTTTCTGTTCAGTATCGACTTCGAAGGCGGTGCATCATGAGCCGATTGCGTGCGCGACCATGGCGTGCCGTGAAGAGCCTACTGCTCTGCGGACTGCTGACCATTGCCCTCCATGTCCACGCCACCGAGGACAATTACCGTCTGGGCACTCAAGGCGAAGTGCTCGACGACCGAGTGATGTACAGCATCGGTGGCGGCTCGGCAGTCGGCTCACCGAGCTCGCTCTACCGACCCAGTGGTCTCGGTGTCGGCGGGTCCTGGCGAGCGAACATGATGTGCGGAAACATGAGCCTCACCAATACCCTGCAAAACCAGCTGAACGGTGCCACCGAGGGTTTCCAGCAGATCATGGGCAGCGTTGTGCAGAACGCGACCCAAGCGGTGATGTCGCTGCCAGCGTTGATCATCCAGCGCGCCAACCCCGGCCTTTATGAATTGTTGAGCAACGGGGTGATGCAGGGGCGTATCGACTTCGATCGCTCCAAACTGACCTGCCAAGCCATGGCCGAGAAAATGGCGGACAAGGTCGGCCAAGCCGGCTGGGGTGCGCTGGCCAAGAACCAGGAGATGCAGGGCAATCTGGAGCAAACCGGCGGTGATGCGGTGGCCGCGGTGAAAAACACCGAGGCCCATAACGGCAACAACGGGGTGTCCTGGGTCGGCGGCCAGAAGGCTGGAGGTAGCGGGCAGACACCCATCCGGGTGACCTCCGACGTAGTGCGAGCAGGCTACAACCTGCTGCATAAACGGACGGTGGATGACAGTGCCTCGATCAGTAGCAGCGATTGCCTGGGTGGGGCCATTTGCCAGACCTGGAGCTCGCCCCAGGAGGAATCCGAATGGGCCGTTCGCGTATTGGGCGAGAACGAAGTCGCGACCTGCGACACCTGCGAAACCCTGCGGGCGACCGCTGGCAGCGGATTGACGCCGCTGATCCAGGAGGCTTACAGCGAACGCCTCAAGGCTCTGCAAGGGTTGCTGTCGGGTTCACTGCCGCCTACCCCTGACAATCTGGCTAAAGCCTCGAGCCCAATACTGCCAGTGACCCGTGGCGTGATCGAAGCCTTGCGCGACGATCCCGAACAGGATCTGTTGGCACGGCGCCTGGCCAGTGAGACGGCCTTGTCCAGTGTGCTCGACAAAGCGTTGCTGCTACTGCGCACCCTGCTGGCGGGCAGTCACGAACCGAACATCGCCTCCGCCGAGCCGGCCCAAACTGCCTTGACGAAAAACATCGACGCTCTGGAGCGCGAAATACGCCTGTTGCAGACCGAACTGCAGGTCCGGCAGATGCTGGCCACCAATACCGCCAGCCTGGTGCTCGATCGGCATGTCGGTGGTGCCGATGCTTCACGCACCGTCGAGCAAGGCGACCCCGAGCCCGGTCGACTCAATGATGCTGACGCCAGGCGCAAGTGAGCCATGAAACGCTCACCGCTATTCACTTTGTTTTCGGGTCTGGGGATTGCCGCGGTGATGATCCTGACCGCCGCACTGGTTGCCTGGATCGGCCGCACTGCGCTGGGTAGTTTCGAGGTCTGGCAGCAGGCATTCGAATCCGCACGACCTTATCTGCGGTGGTGGCGCGCCCTGCTCTACGCCGCTCTGTTTGCGCTCTGGAGGGATCTGCTTCGGCGCTGCCGCCATCGACCACAGGATCGACTCCGCGTACAACGCATCGGAGCATTAACGCTCGTGCTCTTTATCTGCGTCGAACTCACCCGACTGTGAGGTCACCACCATGCTCATGAGCACCAACAGCTACCTGGAGTTTTACCTCTCGCTGCTGGCCTGGATCATCAACAACGGCCTCTGGAGTGTCCTGTCCGACACCGGGCTATTCGCCGCGCCCTTTGGTGCAATCATCTTGCAGGAATGGTTGTCTGCCCGTCAGCAAGGTTCGGATGAAGGCAACAAGGGACTATTGTCGGTACCGCGGATCGAGAACCGATTGTGGCTGGCCTACATCGTCATATTGTTCGGCTGCGCGCCGGTCTTTCCGTTAAGCCTCACGTCAATGGCGTTCGATGATGCGGCCAGCCAGCGCTGTGGCGTCAGTGTGACCAAGCCGGCGGAAACCGCCTGGGGGACGACCTTCAATACCATCGGCGAACAATCCGCCAACGTACCGATCTGGTGGTTTCTGGTGCATGCCTTGAGCAAAGGCGTGACCGCGGCGGCCACCGCCTCCATCCCCTGTGCGCCGGATATCAGGCAGATGCGTATGGAGATCGACAGCTCGCGCATCGACAGCCAGGTACTGCTGCAGGAAGTCGCCGACTTCACCCGCGACTGCTATGGCTATTCTCGCTCCCGGCTGTTTACCAACCGTCCCCAGTTGGACAAGGCTCAAAGTCATGATGCGTCCTGGATCGGCTCAAGCTATTTTCTTGATACGCCTGGCTACTACGATACGGATCGCTCACACACACCGCGCGTCAGCTGGCCGTATGACGAAAGCCGCGATGTCTCCTTGCCTCAGCTAGAGAACGGCGCGGGCTACCCCACCTGCAAGCAGTGGTGGAGTGATAGCGGTGTTGGGTTGCGCGATCGCTTGATCCAGCAGGTCGATCCCTCGCTGCTGACTCAACTGAAAGGTTGGTTGACTGGCCGTTCGAGCAACGAGATCGAGGATGCCACCCTGCGTGAGTTGGTCAGCCCGCGCCAGCAATCGATGTCCATGTCGCCCGGACAGGTGTACCAGGACTATGGCTCCAGTGCCCGAGGCGGCTCGATCAATCAGGGGCTCAATAACCTGGCCACCAATACCGGGTTGGCCCTCGGCTCCTTCAGCAACTTCCCGGCGATGAATGCGCTACGCGCTGCCCTGCCCATGGTGCAGGCCTTCCTGATCATGGGCGTCATCATCAGCTTGCCGCTGATTCTGTTGGTCAGTACCTATCAGCTGAAGACCGTCATGACCGTGACGTTCGCGCTGTTTACCTTACACATGCTGAGCTTCTGGTGGGAACTGGCTCGTTGGGTCGACTACAGCATGCTCGATACCTTGTACAACCAAGTCTCGGCGTCCAATCAAGTGCTGTTATCGCTGCCCACATCCGGGTTTATGGATGGGACTGTCACCGCGCAGGTGATCGAGTATGTGATGGGGGCGATGTTCTTGGTGCTGCCTGGACTGTTTTTGGTCGCCATGAACTGGGCTGGCTACTCAATCGGCAACAGCCTTGAGGGGATGCTAGGTGGTGCAAGCAAAGCCGCGCATGGTGCAGCGGGCAAAGGAACGGATCAGTTGATGGGTGCTACGAAGAAGCTTACCTGACGTTATCAGATGATTTGAAATGACCTATGTAATGGCCATTGTCATCGTAGTTGCCAAGATAGGAGTTAGCCCCAAGGTAGTCAGGACCTGGATTGCCCTCTTCAAAATCCGTGTCGATGACAGCCTTGGACTGCAGAAGGGCAATCACAGCGATCACCACCACAACAGAAGCGACCAGCCAGAAACAGATAAAGAGCAGCCCTCCGATCATTGCCAGTTTGGCAATCAGAAAGCTCCCGCGAACAAGTAATTTACCCGCGGGCAATCCTGCCGTCACCGCACGCTCAGCCACACGGGACTCAAATATTTTCAACTTACGGTAACCACGCTTTACCGACATGCCACATGCGTAGGCCCAGCGGTGGGCACGTGAATTCTGAACAGGTTGCTGAGTCGGCATGGTCTCGCCCTCTTCTGAGCGTTTTCATGGTTGATACAGGAGTAACAGCCTACTACTGAAAACTGTCCGTGCCTGACCGTTTATCAGTTTGCCCAGCCGAAAAAATCATCACTGGAAGACAGAAGACAAGCCCCGTGAAACAGCGTCTCTACAGTGATTGACCCATATCAGTCGTCCGGCTAAATACAAGGTACGGATCGCTGTTATCGACAGCACCTGCCCAGGTAGCCAGAGCCTTCAAGACTACGTCACTTCGGTGATGGTTCTCCCCAAGTGCGATTAGCGTTCGGTAGCTCGCACGGTCACCGTTTCTACGGTGATGAACGCCTACTGCTCTCCTGAGCGCCTTTCGAGTTCTGCTCGCCAGGCAAATCCTCTTGTTTTTCTTCAACCCACCGCGGGGAAATCCTTTCCCCCAACGGGACAGGTTTCTTCGCGTCTTCAACGGAGGCACACCATGTCCGACTCACTTACACCGGAAGTACTGAACACCTTTCGGTTGCCCATCGTGTTCACCCCTGGCGCGTGGCAACGCGCAGTACTGCTCGAGCACTCCGATCACGCTGAGAAGCTGCAGGTCGATCGGTTGAGCCACGTATTGCGTGCAGCCTTCGAAGCCCACCTGGCCTATTCACACAAGCCTTACGTGCTGTTCGAGGTAATCCACATTGAACCAACCGATTACTTAGACCACGGCCCGTTGCTGCAATTGAGCCTGAGCCTGCTCCAAGAACCGGGTCAGCCTGGCGCCTTGCTGATAGCGCTTGCAGGAGAACACCAGCGCTAAGCGCAATTGGCGGCGCCTACCTCCACATTCGGACGGCATGCAAGACCTGCATCAATCCAGCACATCACCCAACCGGGGAACCCTCCCCGACGGGCACGGCGTTCCTCCGTTTTCTCTCGAGGAAATTGCCATGCGCGATATCTACCAAGACATAACTGACAAGATCGTTACCGCGTTAGACCAAGGCGTTGCTCCCTGGATCAAACCCTGGTCCTCAAGTGGCTCAGCTTACATCGGTCATCAACCCTACCCCATCAACGCCATCACGCGACGTCCGTATTCGGGCATCAATTTACCGCTGCTCTGGGCCGAGGCCAGGTTGCAGGGGTTCACTCAAGATCGTTGGCTGACCTTCAACCAAGCTAAAAAGGCCGGTGGGCACGTCCGTAAGGGTGAGCACAGCACTCTGGCTGTGCTCTACAAGCCGATGGAGCGCGAGGAACAGACTGAGTCAGGCCAACCCGTACTCGATGAAAACGGTCAGCCCAAGGTCGCTCACTTCGGCATTCTCAGGACGCATTTTCTGTTCAACATCGAGCAAACGGAGGGGCTCGAGATGTTCAATCAAACCCTGCTCGAAACGGAACCGACCGAGCCCTTCCAGGCCAATAGCGTTGCGGAAAATCTGCTGTTAAGTTCAGGTGCACGCATCGTTCATCGGCCTGCCGACGAAGCCTTTTACCACGCGATCAGGGATCTCATCCAACTGCCGACAAAAGCACAATTTCACGATGAAGGCGGGTACTACGCCACCGCACTGCACGAGCTGACGCACTGGACCGGGCATCACGCTCGGTTGCAGCGCGAAGGGGTGACGTCAGCCTGTCCGTTCGGCTCGCCAGGCTATGCCTTTGAGGAGTTGATCGCCGAGATGGGCGCTGCGTTTTTATGTGCTTACGTCGGCATTCAGGGAGAGCTGAGGCACGAGGGCTATATCGATTCCTGGCTCAGCCTGCTCAAGGCTGACAAACGCGCGATCTTTCGTGCCAGTGGCCAGGCCCGAAACGCCTCGGAGTATGTACTCAACCTGGAGCAGCAACTGAAGCAAGCAGTCTTGGATGACTCACTATGCATGAACGATGGAGCTTGATCGTTACCTCACCGCTGCAAACGCTTCACAGGGCCCAACGCGAGTTGAGCCCTTTTTTCCGTTTCCAAACAGACGGAATCATACGGCGGGCCCCTCACCCAAAGAACAAGAGAGGGGCGCACACCCGCAGCATGCCGTTATGTATCCAGGTTCTGCGCCAGAAAATCCACCAGCTCGAGCGGACTCCGGCTATCGATCACCTTGTAGATCAGATCGCGTTTACTGCGCGGCAACTTCTTGACCAGGCTCTTCGCCGAAGCCCTGACGGCTTCGTCGGTCCCATGGATCCGTGCCGCGAGCAGCAGCACGAGCGTGGCGTCAGTGAGGTTCATGGCAAGACCCAAAAAATAGGCACCGCAGTGTACCGACTCTTTTCTTTTCCGTACTAGCCCCAAAAAAATGATGCCTAGCAGTATCCATATTCCGATTGCCGCACAAAGGGACACGAGCCAAAAGGACGGGTAAGGGTTGGAAGGGAATGGGCACTCAAGGGTAAGAGCGCTATCCGAAAAGGCTAAAAGGCCACTGACCCAGCCACTTCCCGGAGGTCACGATGCTCAGTCTGTTTCGCCACAAAAGGCAGAAGCCCCGTCCGCCACCGACCGTCAACGTCGCCGAAGGTTACTTGTCCATCGAGTCAGCCCATACCCTCTTAGCAGTGGAGCACCGCCGTCAGTTACTCGATCGCATCTGGCAATACACCGCCCTCTCCCACGTCCAATTCACCCAGCTCTATTTAAATCCGATCCATCGCTACGCCGAACAGGTCCAGCAACTCCCGGCCAGCGAGACGCACCACCATGCTTATCTCGGCGGCATGCTCGACCATGGACTGGAACTGGTCGCCTGCAGTTTGAAACTGCGTCAGTCGTATCTGCTTCCCACCGGCGCTGCGCCTGAAGACCAGGCCGCCCAGACTGACGCCTGGTCCGCTGGCATCGCCTATGGCGCCCTGTTGCATGACATCGGCAAGATCGCCGTGGACCTGCTGATCGAACGCCAGGATGGCAGCCCTTGGCACCCTTGGCAGGGTCCGCTGGATCAACCCTACCGTTTTCGTTACCTCAAGGGTCGGGATTACCATTTGCATGGCGCCGCCGCAGGCTTGCTCCACACCCAGATTCTCGACAGGCCGATATTGGATTGGCTCAGTGGATTTCCGTCACTGTGGGCCAGCCTGCTGTATGTCCTGGCCGGCCAGTACGAACGTGCCGGCGTGCTGGGCGAGTTGGTGATTCAAGCCGACCGTGTCTCCACCGCGCAGAATATCGGAGGTAACCCAAGCAAGGCGCTGCAAGCACCGATTCATTCGTTGCAACACCACTTGATCAGCGGACTGCGTCATCTGGTTCAGCACGAACTGAAACTCAACCAGCCAGGCGCCGCCGGCTGGCTGACTCAAAACGCACTCTGGCTGGTGAGCAAGACGGTTACGGACAAGCTGCGAGCCTACCTGCTGTCGCAATCGATTGAGGGCATTCCCTCCTCCAACATCGAGGTGTTCGACGAACTGCAATCGCATGGGCTGGTCGAGTCCACAATAGAAGGCAAAGCCATCTGGACCGCCCTTGTCGCGCAGGGAAACTGGCAGCAGAGCTTTACCTTTCTGCGCCTTCAACCGGCGTTGATCTGGGGGAACGAAGATCGGCCTGAGGCTTTCAGCGGAACGGTGAGCGTTGCGGCCGATGATCACCTGACTGATACTCCGGCATCACCAGCGGCGTCCGAGACTGTCAATACAGGATCGCGTCAAAGCCCATCGCAACCCGATCCCATGGCGATGGAGGATGCCGACTACCTCGACACGTTGTTGGATATGTTCGAGCTGAAAGAGTCTGAGGTCAGCAACGCATCGTCAGCTGGCACCCTCGAAATCTCAAATCCTTCATCGGACAACCCTGGTCAGGCATTCCTGAATTGGGTCAAGGAGGGCATCCTCAGCCATAAGCTGATCATCAATGACAGCAAGGCCAAAATCCACACGGTGTGTGGCAGCGCATTTCTAGTCACACCTGGCCTCTTCCAACGCTACGCGCAGGAGTTTCCTGGTATCTCACAGGGGACCGATCAAGAAATTGAAGAATGGCGCTGGGTGCAGAAGCACTTTGAAAAACTGAAGGTTCACAAAAAGCGTGAGAATGGTCTAAACATATGGACCTGCCAGATCCAAGGCCCCCGCAAGAGGGCAAAACTCAAAGGTTATCTATTAGGAAAAACAGAGCTGCTTTTCGGAACAGTCCCTCCCGATAATCCTTTTCTCATGCTTGACCCAGAATGAACATCCAGATATCGCAAAGCCTGCCGATTGTAGCTAGAAAAGGACATTGAGACCGCATTTCTGCTATAGCAAAACCTAGGTGTTCAGTTAGCGATCAATCCTTTGCATCTCGCATACTTTCGTACCGATGGAGCTGAGTGGACCACTCAGACCGAGAGTTGCGCCAATATCAACGCGCCATGCAGGCAAGGAGCATTCGAAAACTTAATTAACACCAACTCCTCCGAGCTTATTGCGCGAACCGGATACAGAAATTTTAACTTAACCGCGTAAGCTCAAAATGACCGTTGCTATTTTGACTGGTAAAATAGTTACCTCTAAGAACACCACCCTCATGACCATACAGTTTCAATATAGAAGCACCTTCATAGGGGCCTACCGAATCGGCACCAGTATTCTTTGGTATTACCCTATAAAAATAATAAAGCATCGGCCTAGAGGAGTTAATATCCTTAATAGTTTTTACAACAAGAGTTTCCGAGTCCGAGCCTTCGGAATGGACCTCCATGCTAACGCCAAACAAGCTCTGCTTAATGCTAGCTTCAGCCTCAACAGCTCCATCCTCCCCATTTCGTGTCCATTTTATTTCCATTTTCCACTGGCCATTCAGATCAGGAAATAGCCATTCATTCAGTACTGGATATCGGGCCCAAATTTTTTTCCAAAAAAAATTCGCAGTCAAAAACAAAAGTCCTTCCAACAGCAAAGCACCACCAAACACAACCCTAAACGCAGCCTGCAGGGAAGCTTCTACACCACATACAAACATGATAAAGACTATCAGTGTTACGAAAGCAGCATAAAGTTTTCCAACGAGCACCATAGCTTTAAGCGGGGATAACGTAGAAAACATTTACAGCTCCTCAAAATGGATTTCGCGACCGTTTTCAAAAATTGCTATACCCAATGTAGGCGTAGCGATCCCAATCATTTTCACTCCTGGTAATACAGAGCCAAACAGCGCAGCAAGATACCTTCCTCCAAAACGGCGCTCACGTTTCAATTCGACCCCCTCAACGATTGGGGGAGAAAAGTACTGCGCAACGCCTGAAAGCAATAGATCGGTAGTTAACAAATGAAAACCGTCGTGTAGATCATTGTGTGAATGGGAAATTTCGGCCAAAACCTCTGCTGTGTCAGCCTGATCTGGAATTATCGGATCGACGCGCAGTGGAAACACAGGAAGATTGGCGTCATTTTCCTGAACTATGACACCAAGACCTGAGAAATCTTGCCCGGAGAACGCCACTACCCTTTTAAGCAAGTCAACTAATTGCTCCAACATAAGACACTACTCATATGGAAAATATTAATACAGCTTAAACACTGTCCTGCCTCACCGGGTGGCACTATGAGGCAGCCCCCCCCGCAGGAGCGGTTGTCGCCTCCCAGTTGCATGCATCTATTCAAAATGCAAATCATACGCCCCACTATTAGTGCCAGTAACGGTCTACAATCACAGCGCAGGAGTTGCCATTCGTGCAGGTCGATCGAGGATGGACTGGACTGATCCTGCGGATGGGTGTGCCATTCGCCAATATATCTGATAAGACCATTGCTTTCGCTCCATCGTCGACGAGCTATACCTTGGTGTCGATATGGCATGCGCTCGAAGAAATACCGAAATCGTCGATCCCAGAAGCTGGGTTCCGTCGCCAGGATTTCCAAATGAGTCCCACGTACGTGCCCAAGTAAAATGCCACCTGCCTCACTGGACTTCTCACGTTCCTGAACATACCTCGAAAACACTTCGAGCGGCTGTGCAGAGAGAGCAACCAGTTGCTGAGTCGCAGGGTCGACCCATGTGTTTACAAACTGCATGCAGGACATCCTAATCGAGCCAGTGGGGTACAGTCGTGCGTCGCTCCCGTGTGCACCGGGCTGAGCACGCGAGTGGACAGTGCAGGCTAAGGATTCTGCTTCCCCATGCAAGAGCCGTATCCAGGCCGAGGCTGGCCGCCCGAATCGAGACGGAAGCAGAAAGCGGAACGTAAAGCCCCTCACAGCCTTGGCCGGAGAAAAATAGGTTCTACCCCCCTTCGATGGAGATGAAGTGCTGCTCGCGATTGTAGTCGCTGAGGCAGCGATAACAGCGCTCTCCTTGATGCTGCGTGAGCAATGAACGCATCGCTAAACCTGCGCCCTCGATCCACACCTGGAACAGGGCTGTGCTCTTTTCTCAGTGGGCAGCGTGCCCACACACGATATTCATTCAGTGGTCCACGGGGTGCCCGCAGGGAAGGAGGTATGCCTGCGATTCGCATGAATCTACCGGCGTCACTCCTGTGGCATTTTGAGATGTGACTGTAGCCGACCGGAATCTCATGTTCAGCAGAATGTGATAAAAGACCACTTCTCGCGGGCCCCGCCACCGTCGCTCCATGCCCAGCCATAAGTTGTCCGAGGCGTGCAGTACTTCCACTCCAACACCATTGCTTGGATGGTTCTTGGTGTATCCGCTGTGGTCTCGGGCAGCAACGAGTTCAGCGTACCCCCGGATCAGCGACCTAAAATCAATGACGTCACAGTAGGCTGCGATGAATACTGGACTGAGCGACTCGGGATCATAGCCCTCAATTTTATCCAGGTGCGTGGTGATGACCGTTACATCTGTGGAAAACAGCCGGAATGCCTCGAAGATGGCTATGCGCCTGTTTTTCGAATCCCTGATAGATCCGTCAATCTCTCCCGGGCTCTTACCAGAAGGAGATTCACCACCACGCGCCTGGTCGTTGATACCAACACGTACCTCTGCCATCCGCTTGTTGAATAGCGAGGTAAACCAGTCGTTAATCAGGTCTTCCTTGGTGATTCGGAAGCTGGCAGTTTCGTTCGATTCTACGGAGTGGAGTTGCAGGTTCTTTTTGCGAAACACCAGCTCCTGTGCTACCTCCAACATGGCCCTCTGCAGGAACTCGTGCGGAAGTAACCCTTGGCCGACGATAGCCACGTAATCCTTGAAATCCTTAGAGACGATCTGTGTGTAGTGCTTGGTCAGTTGAAGGTCAGTGCGCTGCGAGTCTTCGTTCACAATTTGGATTAGCTGCGAAAGGGAGCGATCGGCCGGTGATGCTTCAACGAGTTGATTAATCAGGTCGTATAGCCCCAAGCCTTCCGGAATCTGTGGATTCAGTTCGCAGTAGCGGTTGAAGATCTGCTGGGCGATCAGCGGCTCGTTCCGCTCAATAAGCGCCATGCAATAGGGCCCTAGAATTTCCGCCTGTACCTGCTGCTCAGTACTGAGCTTTGACCAGAAAACATCGATGTCCTGAGCTTGTCGGAGCTGACGATAACCTTCCAAGATCGTCGCGACCCAAGGTGCCGGCATGAGGTCGGGCTCGGTGTCCCCGAGACTTGCCATGAATTGCGCTAACGCGTATCGAATCTGGGAGGTGTCGGACGCCCCATAATGGACAGCCAGACGGCTCTTAAACAGCAGAAAGCTGTGAATATCATGCTTCGTCTCCTTATAGAGCGCCTCCATGATACTTACGCACCTTTGCGGCTTGGTATCGCAGAAAGCCGCAGCTGTGATGTAACGCTTGAACACCTCACATTCATGGCGCTGAGCGCGCTCCTCTTGTTCATCGAGGCTGGAATGTTGCTCAAAAGGTACAGGGTGGTGACGCGCGGCCTCGGCGAACTGCTCAGGTTCGTCTTTTAAGGTCTCCAGCAGTTCTAATAGCTCGAATTTGTATTCGTAGGTCAACCAGACTCTACGGGCCCGCAGAATGTGAGGGTTGCGAGTGCTGACGAAGCGCTCTTGCGCCAAGAATGCCTTAGCAGACGTAATCAGCTTGAGGGCCATTGCGGTATTGCCATAATTACAGGCTGAGGTAAAAGCCTGCTCGATTCCTTGAAGTCCCAGGTCTTCCGCTTCTTGCGGTTCATGAGCAGCAATAATGCTTTGCACATGCTCCGCACGAGCGATCGCCGAACAGTGCTCGAGGAGAACGAACAACTGGTCAACCGGTATGAGCGGCCCACAGCGATCAAGCAGATCCTCGAACAGGGAGTCTGGGAAAGAGTTGGCATAGGAACAGAAGTGTCGCCACAGATCGTACTCATCCCTGTAAAACGCACTGTCAAACAGATATGTAGCCTCCTCACGGGGGCCAAATCCCAGGGTGCGTACGATCTCAGCGACCCGCTCCCTGACACGCTCCCAACCGTCGACTTTCTGAGCGCGCCCCACCTGCAGCAGTACTTGTAGATACTGTCGGATGGCAGCTCCGACGGCAAAATTGTACTTATGCGAGTAAGAGAGCCGCTCCGACCACCTGTTGCAGGTACCGGAAAGCGCGAGCAGCGGACGCACACCCTCGCTGCCAATTAGCTTGTGCCAGGGCAGAGCAGCGAAGAATTCGCTAGGCTGCAGCGTTCGCTGCTGGCCAGCCAAGTTTGCAGAGAATTCCGCTCTATAATAGCTCAGTAATGCGATTTGGATGGTTTCTAGTAAGTTATCTGAAGCATCAATGCTGGCTGTGGGGACATGCTCGAGCAACCAGAAACCCAGTAGATACTGATGGTGGCCTGGTTGCTGAAGCTCGTCTGCGCTTCGGTGAGCCGTAAGTTGGCGGACGTAGGCCTGACCGAGTTGACGGATCTGCTGTGGCTGGAGGCGTTCTAGCAGCCCTAGAAGGAATTGATACTCCAAGGTTTGTGAGAGTTTACTCGTGTGCAGGTAACAACGATCACCCAAAAAATCTATCGCGTTGAGCAAGCGCTCGCCTACGTCAGGAGTTTTTGCCAACGCACGAAGGTATTCATCACAGACCAAGTGCTGGAAAACCTTATCGAGGTACCCGCCCAGCGCTGGGCTGTCTTGGTTTCCCTGGCTGAAGCGCTTCTGTGAGAGATGGAACAGAGCAATGTCGCATGTGTCCGCCCTTGACAGTAGGAACGCTAGGTAGCCAGCAATGTCGTACTCGGGCACTGCATTGAAAAGCAAGTATTTCAAGAATGGGCGCGTCGTAGCGAGATCCAGTAGGGATTCGGCAGTTCCCCACGAAAAGAGTTGTTGGCCGTCGATACCCACGCTGACTTCGATGGAGCTCGCGATTAACCAACTATAAAAGCCATCAACAGTTCGCCAATGTTTGAATCGCTGTCCCAGGCATACGAACTGCAGGGCATCCGAGTGATCTTCGGGGGACACAGGATAGGCAGTATTCAACGTTGCCAAGGTCAGTCGCTCACATGGAGTCACTTCATGTTGTTTCTCCTTGGCACTTTCCTCGGAACCAATGCTGACGTGCATCGTGATCTGTACTGGCGTGATGAGACTGGAAAAACTGTGCTCGTTCCAAGCTTGCTTGAGCAAAGTTGTCATTGATCCATGTAGTGAGACGTCGTCGGCTAGATGCGCCACCAATTGATCAGCAAACTCACGCTGTTCCGCGTTGCCCAATTGCTCCCAGATGACCGGCATAGCCCATCTGCAGTGCGTCCGCAAGCACCACAACCAGCGCTCGAATGCCTGCCTTGGCGCTAGCACTTCTCGTAGCACTTGCCATAAGTAGGTGCAGACCAATGCGTCGAAGTTTTGATTGCCTGGTGTCGAAACAAAGTTCCCGTCTTGAACCCGTAATTGCGGAAGCAGCTCGGCGATGGGGGAGATTCCGGCGAGTGGCAGCAACCGCGCTTCGAGCTCTCCAACCGGCAAAGTGAAGTGGGGTGGATAGTAGCCGTCGCTGCCATCCCGAATGGCTTTTAGAAATTCTACGGCCTGTATAAGCGGCCTCAGGCTGGGATCTACGACCTCAACGTTCCGTACACTCTGGCAGTGAACCACGCACCAGCCTGCGATGAAGGACACTAGGCCGTGCTCTTCAAGCAAAGCTAGCGGGAATTGGATTGCTGGCTGCGGCGGCTCACTATCCGCACGAGGCCAAGTCATTCGTCCATCTAGTAAAGCTTCGACTGTAGTTCGATCAAGTGGGGGCGTGGCCAGCTTGGCATGCGCAAAGAAGATGGCCAGTGCCTTGGACTGCACGTGGTCCGTGTACTCATAGCACTCAGGTCGACGTCTGTGCGTAGCATACCCGTCCAGCATGGATGAAAGGTGCCGCCAGTTCGACGAAAAGTTATGCATGCCGAGTCAGGATCCGATGCGATTGGGGTCAGTCCGGTAGCTAAGCCGGCATTATGGTGGTGCGCAACGTCCGCGAACAAGCACGATTGGGAGACGTCCTCAAACCGAACGGCAGCCCCAACCACCTCCGCTCCTAAAGATAACTTCCAATCAACTTGCCAAGATCGGTCGATGCTTGCTAACGAGTGGCTGGTGACCATACCGGGGCAGACCAATTTCTAAGTAGGACCGTAGCGCTTAACGCCGAGGGCGTCGCCAGGGTCACACCAGGTAAATACCCGCAAGCGGTAACCGATTTGCTGCCCACAGACATGGGGAACGCCAATGGTGAAATTGGCCCACGACATTGGAGAGATCTGAGCTACGAATGATCGTTGGAAGACTCGGTCTTTCAATCCTCAAAAGGTCGCCATACCGAAGCTGATCGCGGCAAATAGAGTAGAGATAGGACGTAATCATACTGGTCTGAAGACACCTTCATCTCCCGAACCGCAGTTCCTACATCAGCGTGAGGAAACCAAATTTTTGCAGGCAGTTCGATGCCTCGACGTTCATGCTTCACTCCAGGGGCGACGGCAAGGGAGCCGGCAGGCACGGGGACAGCTTGCTTTCGCGTCCGAAAAAAAGCACCTGCACGAGCTGCTTGGCGGCTCGAAAACGCCCACTGCATGTAGCCGTCGCGCGACAAGACAAGGACCGCATTTTCTTCGGTGTATTGAATCCATTTCAACACTGCTGCGGTCAGCGAAACGCCATATCGATCTGCACAGTGCCCGAGCAATTCAAGATCGACAACAGTCTTGACTTGCGCTCGGAAATCGTCCAAAGGCATAAGTAGGTAAGAGGAAAACAGATCAGCTTGCGCCTCGATCGTTTTCTCTTCCCAGTCAAGCATGTCGTCATTACTGCACTGGAATCCCTCGCGGGTCTGACGGTGCAGAATGTAGTGACCCAGCTCATGAGCTTGTGTGAACCGGATCCGGCCTGGTGATGCCATTGCACTATTGAACAGAAGCATCCATTTCTTACGCTCATCGTCCGGAAACAGTGCACCGTCGAAGCTCTTAATATCGACAGGCGTGACCTCGGTGATGGGGTCGGACCAGCCGAAAATGTTGGCAGCCTCCAGCGCGAGCATCGGCACATCGACGGGGAATCTGTGCCCACCGTGCTTATCACAAAAAAAATCTACGATTTTGGATAGGCGATTCGCCGCCTTCTGAGGTGTCCATACCTGCTCGTCGCTCATCAAGATCCCTTTTTGAAGGTTTCCAATATCTTTCGAAGCTGCTCTTTTGCGTCCGGTTCGAGGTTTTTGTAGCCTCGAAAGAACGCATCGTCTAGATGCCGTTCCTGCGGAGCACGAACATCCTCTTCAAAAAAATACGGTGTCGCCACGCCTAGAACGTCAGCGAGAGCCGTTAACTTTTCCGCAGATGGCCGCTGAGATTCACGGTTTTCGAGTTCCCAAAGATAGCTTTTGCTCAGACCTGCCATGTCCGCCAGCTTCTCCAGGGTCAGCCCACGCTGCTTGCGCAGGTCGCGAAGCTTTTCGCCGAGACGAGTTGTCACGATCGCGCCTCCCTTTTGATGGTGATTGGTAAAAATAGTACCACGGTTCCGAACAAAGCGTTTGACAACAGCGATAGAAGGAGTAGGTTTACAAAAAGTTCGCTGTACCGAACTTTTTATCAGGCTAGCCGATAACCCGCAGTTTAGGTGTAGTCGTCCTGCCTTCAGTTGATGCACTTCTTATAGGGGGCAGTTATGTCCAGAGAGCACGTCGACCACCGAGACATCGTACGATTCGCCGAAGAAAAGGTGAATCTTCCCAAGGACAAGGCTAGCGCATATCGAGAGCAGGCAGGACGCTTGCAGGACAAGCTGGAAGGTTATCTTTCCGATCACCCCGACTTCTCGTTGAAGCGGATGATGGTTTCCGGGAGCCTGGCAAAAGGCACCGCTTTGCGTTCCCTGAATGATATTGATGTCGCGGTCTATGTCAGCGGCTCGGACGCGCCACATGACACCAAGGCGCTGCTCGATTACTTGGCTGACAAACTGCGTAAGGCTTTTCCGAACTTCAGTGCGGACCAGGTCGTTCCACAAACCTATTCCGTAACCGTTTCCTTTCGTGGAACGGGTCTGGACGTCGATATTGTTCCTGTCTTGTACTCGGGCCTTCCCGATTGGCGTGGCAACCTGATCAGCCAAGACGACGGCTCCTTTCTGGAAACCAGCATTCCACTGCATCTGGCCTTCGCAAAAGCACGTAAACAGGCTCAGCCCACTCATTACGCGCAAATCGTGAGGCTTGTGAAATTCTGGGCCCGCCTGATGAAACAGGAGCGCGACGGCTTCCGCTTTAAGTCGTTCATGATCGAAATGATCTTGGCGAAACTCAGCGACCAAGGTGTCGACTTTTCTGATTACCCCGAAGCCCTCCAGGCCTTCTTCACGTACATCGCGCGCTCGGAGCTTCGGGAAAAAATCTTCTTCGAAGATAACTACCCGGCGTCAAAGGTCGGCGTGTTTACGAATCCCGTGCAGATCATTGATCCCGTAAACCCCGGGAACAACGTCGCCCGCCTTTACACGCAGCAAAATGTCGACGCGATCATCGATGCAGCTCTGGACGCTGGTGACGCAATCGATGCAGCCCTTTATGCGCCAAACAAGCAGCTAACCGTCGGTTACTGGCAAAAGGTTTTCGGGTCTTCCTTCCAAGTGTGAGGTAGCAATATGTCGTCTTACAGCTATACGGTCGCGGAGACCCAAACATTTACCCTAACTCATGCCAAGCATATGGCAGCGAAGGTCGCTGCGGATCTCATGCGACTCCAGCGCCTTTATGGGGCGCCGAGCAGTCAGCATATTCTTGAGTACGAACAGGAAGTGGCTCTGCTGTTGAAGTCGGGCTTTCTTGGCACAGTAACCTTCGGATTCAAGCGTGGAGAGAATTGGATCGAACCCACTCTCAACTACTCAGCATCCGAGCTTTCGGGTACAGGAACCGATGATTCCCCTGGCCGCATTCGCCCAGGGGCGGATGTTTCAGGTGCTAGTTTCTACAGTTACCTGACTTATAGCGCTGCTTGGAATCTCGCATCACAAAGCGAAAGGGACGCCCTGGAAAGTGAGCGACCATTCTCTCGCGGCACGGCATCTGCACCTGGTGTTAGCGGCTATCTCGTTGACGACCGCTCCTACTCATCAGGTGGCCGTTCCCTCAATCGCTCGACAGTAAGGAGCTTCTAATGAGTACCAAACCTACCTTGGATGAACTGTTCGAGTACCGAGTGAACTATCCAGATTTTGAGCCGCAGGGGCGACTGGCAAGGCTCGTGGGTCTGGATGAGCAGAAGCAGCGCCTGGCTAAAATCCTTGGCCTCCTAGTCAACTCGTCGGGCCTCACCGATTGGGCGAAGAAATTCCACCCTGGCTCTGAGGCCCTGCTAGATACCGTACTGCGCCGCCCTCCCCTCGTCGTCCTAGCCGGTGACGTTGGTTCTGGGAAGACCGAGCTTGCGGAAACTATTGGTGATGCGGTTGCTCGGCAAGAAAACATTGGGATCACCCTGTTTCCGTTGAGCCTTTCTACCCGGGGGCAAGGACGAGTCGGTGAAATGACCCAACTCCTTTCAGCGGCCTTTGACTACACCATCGAAGAGGCAAAAAAGCTCAAGTCATCAAACGGCCGTTCACGCGGAGCGGTCATTTTGCTTGTGGACGAAGCAGATGCGCTGGCTCAATCCCGTGAGAGCGCTCAGATGCACCATGAGGATCGCGCTGGCGTGAATGCCTTCATTCGGGGTATCGACCGGATCGCAAACGCCCAGCTTCCAGCGGCGGTAATCATGTGCACCAACCGCCTGAATGCCTTAGATCCGGCAGTACGGCGGCGCGCCGCCGAGGTGTTGTCTTTTGGTCGTCCAAATGACGAGCAACGTCGGCACATCATGACAAGCCGACTCAATTCACTGGGAATATCAGGAACAGCCATTGAAGCGTTGGTCATCGCGACAGGACCTCAAGAAGGCAATGTCCCTGGTTTCACATTCTCTGATCTGACTCAACGCCTGATACCGTCCATAGTCTTGGAAGCTTATCCAACCCAGGCCGTTGATGCGAAGCGGGCAATATTGGTGGCGCAGCGGATGATCCCAACACCAGCATTTCAGGATCACATCATCTAATCGCCACAAGACAACTTTCGAGAAGTGCATCGCAAGTGAGGGAAATATGGCAACCAAAAAAGACCGCATCGCCGACACAGCGTGGATGAAAGATTCCTTCGTGGACGTTCAGGCGGAATTAGCGCTAAAGCTGAAGCGTGCAGCTCAATCCATTTCACACGCCGGAACCCACGGTACGGTGGTCGAAGATCATTGGATCGATGTCTTCCGGGCGTACCTACCTAATCGTTACGAAGTGGCAACAGGCTTGGTGATAGATAGCCTGGGCAACCGAAGTGATCAGATCGATATCGTCATCTTCGACCGTCACTTCACCCCTACCCTGCTTGACCAGCAAAATCACCGGTATATCCCAGTTGAAGCTGTATATGCCGTCTTTGAATCGAAGCCACATTTCGATAAAAGCTACTTTGAGTACGCAGGAAACAAGGCCGCTTCAGTACGTAAGCTGCATCGCACCTCTGTCCCCATCGCGCATGCAGGGGGAACCTATGAGCCAAAACCGCTATTTCCAATCATAGCCGGCATCGTCGCCCCCAAGTCGAGCTGGACGGATGGATTAGGAGAACACTTCCTAAAACATCTTCCTACAGAGGAAATGGAGCGGTTGGACTGTGGGTGTGCCTTGGAGAATGGAGCGTTCGACAGTTTCGGCGACTGCTTGAAAGTCGTAGGGTCCGAGGGTGCACTCATCTACTTCTTATTCCGCCTGCTCTCTCGACTCCAATCACTGGGCACGGTCCCAGCAATTGACTGGGCTGCCTATGCATCGGTGATAAACAAATAGCTGTTCAATAGTCCCATTCACCATAGGGGTCTTGCTCGTAACGCCAATCTCTGATGACGGTATCGCCGTTGATAACTAGCGGCTCGACCTCAAAGGTAACACAGCCGATTTTGTGAGCCTCCAGTGTATCGGGAATGTACACAAGCCCAGACGGGAAAGGCCCATTGCCGATGATGGGGTCGTCCTCGATTCTCTCCTGATAAGGAATGCTGGCGAGCACACGTGAAAACAGAGCAATGTTGATTCCATCCTGGTGCTGAACAGAGGCAAACATCACCCCATCAATAGGCGGATCAACCTGCGTGGAAAGGTACTCTGCAATCACTTGGGTCAGTAGATATTCCTGCTCTTGATCAGGCGTGACTGGCGAACTGATTTTGCTGTGCAAGGTGCGTAGAAACTGCCTTCGTTCCATACTCGCTCGATAAGCCGGATCAAAACAACTCATAGGCTGAGAATCGAATATGTTCTCCAACACACCAAAATCGAGCACCCGGGCATCCCGTAACAACTGAAACGCCCCCGTTAGCACCATACCGCCCACCGAGGGGCGCAGCTCGGCGATGCACGTGTCGCGATCAAATGCGCCATAAAACACAGGCACACCAACAGGATTCATTCGTCCTGCGCGCGCTTTTTCCTTGGGAGGGGCCGCTAGTTCAGTTTCCGGGGAGACAAGAATGTTTTTAGGATCCGATGTCGGTGGGCAGTAGCGCCCTCGATATAGTTCCCAACCATCTTCTACTTCAAACAATCGCACCACCTCCTGGCTGTTTTCGTCTTTGAGGTGATGAATACCTTTAAACAACCAATCGAGGAACGCTTTACCGTGATCGTTAAAGAAACGGCTGCGGTGCATCACACCACTTTTGAATTCTTGCCATTTTTCCTCGACTTCTGTCGGTCGGATACTGCGCCGCATGTACAGCGCATCGGCCTCAAAACGTGGTTCACCGCCTCGTTTCAAGTAATAGTCAGAGCAAACAGTGAGCAACTCGACAATGGCAGCAGTGACGGAGCCTTCATTATCGTCGCACTCAAGCATTTCCGCGACGATGAGCGCCAAGGGATTGCCGGCGCGAATGTAGCGTCCCAGATCCCCAGCACCGCAAGTTCTGATGACCGGATCAGTCCCGTAGAAATTGTAAAGAATCTCTGCAATATCATCCGCTAAAATCTCAATGGCTATGCAGGGCCGCACACGCTCACAGACCGAACACTTGGCCATATCGCATTGATCACGAATACGTTGCCGAAGAAAGATATCCCCCACACAGCCATCACATACAATTTCTACGCTGCCTTCCAAATCATACCCCTTGAAAGCACCTATCCTAGAACCACTATTTCTGAGCCGGATGCACCGCTTGCAGATGGTTGGAAAAACCTGCCTCAGTTTCACAACGCCAAGTCGCCCACAGCTTGCATCCCGTCTCGCCCCCCATGTCCAACTCAAACGCCAACCAGTTCCGAGCCGGCATCACATACCGATTAAAACCGGGGAACAACATCATCTCGACACAGTGCTGCACATCGATGGATTGGACCTTGCTGGCGGTATGGTTCAGCAATTGAAGAAAAAGCCGTTCGGCCACTCCAATCAACGACGGATGCACCACACCTGACGAAGTAAATTGCTGAATCTGCGCCCAGTTCGACGTTGGCGGAATATCCCTTCGGTAGCAACTGCCCCAGGCCGCGACATGCACGTCCCCAGAAGCAATCGATACCCGCAGCATTCTCTGCTCAGCAATACGAGTCAGCGACTCCAGGAGTCGCTTACGCTCCCCCTCGTGATCCCCGTGCGACCAATGATCCTTAAGGTCATCAGCATTACTGTCGAGCACATGATCCTGCCCAAACGTATCGAGCAACCCTTCAGCCAGCGACAATTTGGGGTGCGCGACCGGAACCGAGGACATGAAGATTAAGTGCTGACATTTGCTTCCCGGATGAGCAGGCTTACCGTCACGGAGCGTGTTGAGCCAAGCCTGCATAGCAGTCCAGGTATCGGCCCCCAGTACTTGGGTACGTGAACGCTCAGTGCGCAGATCAGCAACAAACAACGATACCGGCCCCAAGTGATAGCCGAAACTAAAGCCCGGCTGACCATCCAAGAGCGGCAAGGCCAATCGATCTCCATTTAATCGAGCACTCCATTGCACCGGCTCATACTGTGGGTCCTGCTGGGAAACGTTTGCACGTTGGAGCAATTGCAATGGCGGCAAATCATCAAGGGCATGCTGCAACTGAAACACCCAGAAAGCCTTGCGCGCATGACGCATCAGCACCTGGAACAACTCGCAGTGCTGCATAGCCGGACTGTAGGACCCCCAACCGTCGAAGATGT
Organism: Pseudomonas arvensis; assembly: GCF_056688935.1. Classification (NCBI taxonomy): domain Bacteria; kingdom Pseudomonadati; phylum Pseudomonadota; class Gammaproteobacteria; order Pseudomonadales; family Pseudomonadaceae; genus Pseudomonas; species Pseudomonas arvensis. The sequence continues at coordinate 4,060,230 of NZ_CP162038.1, forward strand.
CATGGTCGTCCCACATCATCACTGTAGGGATTCTCGCCATCGCATCAGCTGCATCAAGATTCGGCTTGGGGTGCCCCCAGTCACGCCGCGTATCCGGCAGCCAACGATTGGCATAGAGCCCGAAATAGTAGGACTCGATCTCTTTCTCCAACGCCGCGCTTACCTTGAACGCCAATTGCTCCTTGCGCGACAGTCCGACCCATTTCTTGAGGGACTTCACATCCTCCCAAATCGAGTCAAAGTAAATTTGGTCGCCCCCCATCAGCAGCAATTGGAACCGCTTCAAGCCCTTGTCATGAATTCGTCCTTCGTGCCAAAGCTGTTCCTTGTCCAGCACGTAACCTGCAGCACGCAAGTCACTGTCATGATTGCTGATCAGGTCAGCCCATACGGCGTTTTCAGGGCGCACCAATTTGCGCATCCCACTAGGGTCCGAAAAGCCATTGCAAGAGACGTAGGCCATTCTTGGGGCATAGTCTCGACCGGGAATGGAGAACTGCCATTGCGGCCCTTCCTGCCCTACACCAAACTTTACTGTTCGCTCCTGCGCCTGCTGATCACAGCTCAGGTCGTAACGAAGGATGGTTTCTTTCGGACGCTCCAGCAAAACCTTCGGCGTCGGACAAGCCTGGCCGTCAACAGAAAGAACAGGAAATGCGGCGCCAGCTACAACTCCGACTAACGCGGTCACCTGCCACTGCCCGGTTTTGCTGACGCCTCGGAAGGACAACACGGGCCCCACAGTAAAAAGTGCTTTTGACATCCCTGTTATCTCCCTTCAAGTTCGGCGGCAATAACTTTGACAATCTTGGCGCGTGAAGCGGCTCTCTTGGCCAGAATTTGCGCTTCACCTGTTTGATCCAACCATTCCCTAAAACGCTGGAGCGCATGGCGCGTTTGCGACGCATCGCGACAGTTGGCCAGGAAGGCAAACTGTACTTTCTGTACATCATCAGCGACAAAAATACCGAAGGAACCGCTGACAACCGTAGCATCAGGAAATCCTAACAACGCAGTGGCCTGAGTCTCTGTCGCTCCACGGTGACAGGCGATTAAATGCAACGGTCCTTCCGCACCTTTCAACAGATCAGCATGCTCATGGTCACGCAGAAAAGGCTTACCCACCAGCTCACGCGCAGCAGCAACCGTGAACGCAGCCGGGATTGCATGGACAAACACAACGACATTCACTCCAGCAATTGGAACAATGGCGAACGCTTCGCTAGCAGGGACTTTGCCACCATTGAGCGCCTGCAGTAACACCGCTTCCATCGCTCGTTTGCGCTGACGGAAGTCCATCCGTGTCCAATCCAGCGCCTGGCCCATATCGAAACGGCTCGAAGCCGCAGCGGTTACACCACGCTGGGTCAGAACGACCAACGCATCGAGAAGCGCTTCCTGGACGCGGCTACGCAATTGCTCAACAGTTGAAACCATTCCACCCCTGAAGGGTGTCTGTTGTGCAATAAAGGCCTGGAAGCGCTGATTACGTGCTGTCTCAGCTACCTGGCCATCGCCTGCTGGGATATTTGGCATAGCGATGAAGCGCACCTTCCCCCGAGTAGTGGCTAGTCCCTCCATGTACTCCGCATGGCAAATACCAATGTCGCCGTCACCACTGGCCCAGCCGGCATTGCCGTTGGACAGCACCAGTAGCACATCGCAATCCCTCACGGCTTGCAAACAGGCATCCCAGCTGTCCTGCATTCCGTCCGCAGGAGGTGCATCTTCGTTAATCCAAACTTCAAATACCTGTTTGCCAAATAGCTTCGTGCCCTCTATCTCACGTTTGAGTTGCTCTCGGATATTGCTGAGCGTTTGATCGCTGTCCGTGGGAAAGCGATCGTTACAACGACTGGACAGCATTACTTTGATTCTCTTTGACTGGGCCATCCTTGCTCCTGCCCCACTTCCGAGGCCTCAAAATTCTTTGATCAATGAATACCTTCCCGCCCTATCTCCAGATTCACCTGGCCAAGAAGCCGGAGGCAATACGGTGCCCCCCTTTCTGTTATGCACTGGTTACGACCCGGACATCTGAACCAGATACGTTCTTAATGTAGGAGTAACTGGTGCCGAGGACAGCAAGCTGATCAGCGGAGATTTTCGCCGCTGAAATGGCAGGCTGTACGATCACGAATCTGAAAATCATCTCGTGGTCGTGGCACTTGTTGCGAAGCAGCTCCAAATCTATTGGGTCACCCTTGAGGATTCTGTCGAACCCTTTCGGCAGCGATTGCTGGTACCGACCCATCAATCGATTGAAGAATTTTTCCTCGGTGTGCAGCCACTTCACCGATCGTGATGCCTGGCCGCAGACCTCGTAGACATCGCTCACACGAGCGCCAGGTCGAGCCTCGCCATCTTTTTGGGGGCAATACTTGCAGTGGTAAAGGTCGACAAAGATTGCGTCCTTGCTCTCTTTGATTGCCACCAAATCCGCAATCTCACCTGCGCCATCATCGTTGAAAATGAATGCATAGTCGTCCTCGATTCGGCTGTAGGTGAACCCTTGGACGGTGTCCATGTTACGAGTTGCCCTCATGGACTCGCTGTGGATCTGGGTGGTCTCCCAGTCCCAAGCCTCAATCAGCGCTATCGGAAGCTTCAAGCCCAAGCTATTGGGTGTGTAAAACCGATAATTGCCCTCGACCATCGAACCGTCCACGGCTAGCAGCACCAAAGGATTCGCATCCAGGTACTGTTCGAACGAGCTCTCTTCGGCAAAAATGATCTTGACCTCAAGGCAGGAGAATTTGTAGCTATCCTTCAGCAACCGTACTGTGATGTCAGGCAGCTGACGCTCCGTGCCATCTGCTGCTATGGCGATGACGGGCACTTCTAGTGTCAGATCGTCAGTCCGCTGAGGTTTCCCAAGCTCGACATCAAGCAGGTTGAAAATCTCACCATTGAACGCCAGCGAAATTTTCTGCTCGTTTTCGATCGCAATGGACTCAGGCCAATCAGAATAGAAGAGTCCCGTTGGCCAGGCCCCCTCGATCTTCTCCGAGCGAATCACATCCTTGAGCACTTCAGAGGGGTTGATCGTGGCGTCATTGAGTTTCTGCGAGGCGCGCTTGCACCACTCAATCCAGTAAATGATGCTGGAAGAGTTCATCTCCCAGATCTTCCCCTTGTGAGAACAGCCAACGGTAGTGCGCTGTCCATCTTCATAGCCCGTTGCGAAGATGTTGGACTTTTTCGCCGTGCCGTTCTCGATTTCACTGATGACGGTATTGATGTCCCGCCCGACGTGCATCGTGAATCTCAGATCCTTGCGTGTCCTGGACAACCCCACGTTCTGTAGCTTCATGAGCTTGATGTCGTGCAGGGTTCGGAAGGTAGGCTCACCGTTGATTCGCCTGGCATCCTTTGCAATCAAACTCAAAAAACGCGTCGCTTGCGACTCATCACCAGAGGAGTGAATGAAGAGCGTCTTGTCGGGCGAATGGTAGTAAGCCAGGTACAAAATCCAGTTGGTGTCCACGATCGTCGAGGTCTGAGCCCATCCGACCGGAGTATCTCGTCGCGTGACCATGATAATGGTGTCTGAAGCGTCGTTGATGGAAAGGAACTGCAGTGGTTCTTTCTTCTGGGAGAAGTGATTGGCCTTCTCTGGCCGCCACTGGTCGCGCTCCACATGGTAGGCGACCGCACTGATCTTGGGGTTGGGGTTCAACCCGAAGATGTCCTCGGAGTCGGCATCATCCGGGAACTGTTCGGTGAACGTCTCCTTTTCGATTTCGCGGGCGATCTTGTCTTGGCTCACGTCTCGAATCACAGCGCTCCAGTCGGCACTTTCCTTGTAAAGCACTGCCATCTGGTAATCGACTTTCTGGTTGGCAATGTTTGAGACGAATTTGGCGTCGCCTAGCGTGTCATCAACCCGGGTTAGCCGACCGATGAACTGTAGCGTGACTGCCGGGCTGCGATGCTGATCGTGAATAGCCGCGATTTTCAGCTCTGGCAGGTCGAAGCCTTCGCCCAGCATGTCCACGCAGACGATGATCTTGTATTTCTTCTCGACAATTTCACCCAGCAGCTTGACCCGATTCGGCACCTTGCTGTGGATGAGAATGGGTGAGAGGTCTTCATGCTTTTTGTAGAGTTCAAACAGGGCTTCAGCACGTTTTTGCGATCGTGCACGTACCATCAGTAGGTGGTTAAAGCCTTGCTCTCGATCGCCTCGCAACAACTCTACCGCCTTATCAGCAACCACTTGGTCAGCCAACTCGAGGTTGTATTCGCGCACTGGGTGAAATTCGATCGACTTGAAGTAGCCATCGATCTGCGCATCCTTCAACGGGTAGTTGTAGATAATTTTGCCTTCAAGAGGCTGGTTGTCCTCCCTGAAAGGCGTAGCAGTGAACTGCAGGCAGGGCTTTTCTTTGAACGCGGTCTTCACCCTGCCCCACGTCATGGCGGCCACATGATGCGTTTCATCGATGATCAGGTGGCTGCAGAGCTCAGCCAAGGCTTGGAGGGCCTCTGTGTCGAATCGCTGCAACGCTTGCGGGGTAGCGACAATTACATTCGCCTCGGCAAGTTGTTGTACATCTTCAGCCGACATTCCTGAGCCGATCGCTCTCACCACAGGGTTAAGTGCAGTGGCAGAAACAGCACCGATCTCCCGAAGTTTTTTCAGCCCGAGGCATTTTTCGACAAGTTGGGAGCGCAAGGCATCTGACGGGACTAGCACCAATGTCCTTGCCAACCGCCCTGCGATAAGCAAACCCAACATGGTATCAGTCTTGCCGGTACCCGTTGGCATCACGATCGTTGCGGTCGTAGCCGGAGACATCACTAAGTGGCCCAGTGAAGCGTAGAGGGCGGCAAGCTGAGGCTTACGCAAGCCTGGCGTATTGGTTTCCCGGACTGCCAAGTTGAAATTGAAGAGGTGTTGCTGCCAGCTTTGATAGACGTCTAAGTACTTCCCTGTAGCATCGGCCATTGCATTCACCAAATTGAATGTGAAAATCAGCGCTGATTAGTCAGTGGCCACATGCTATCAGTGAACATCATCTTAGGTGTACCCTGAAAAGCAGCGTTCAAACCCGCCACCCTCTCTGCCTTCATCAACCGAATATCGAGGCCAAATAGTCCAATCTGCGATGGAGGTACACCCAAAGCCATCCGAATCCGTCCTGGTCTCTGTCATAAATCGCCATTCGCGATCGCTCCCAACACCCGGTGCGAATGGGGGAAAAAATGGGGGCATAACTCGTTTTTTTTCCATCATCAGGAAGTTCATGCCGCCAAAAATACGAACTCCGCCGCTGGCACCATGTGATATCCGATGACTCTACCGGAGTCTGAGCGAATGCCCGACCCACCTCACCAGCAACAGAGAGCTCCGCACTATTTATCGCCTTCGCCCGAAGCTTGCCTCGCAGACTCTCCAAATCGGCAACCCTTTAACAACTTCGCGCCTTCAGGCTCTTGCACTGATACGAGCTGCCCGGGGAAACGAGAGTCGAACGCCTCTCAAGTGGCATATCTACCGAGATCCAAGATATCCGTGGGAGTAAATGTGGGAGTATTTTTTGAGACATGAAAAAGCCCAACCTTTTCAGATTGGGCTAAGTCATTGAAATATATGGTCGGGACGGAGTGATTCGAACACTCGACCCCTAGCACCCCATGCTAGTGCGCTACCGGACTGCGCTACGCCCCGACTAGGCGTGTTACTGGGTTTGCTTCGTAACGAAGCGATCAGGAATATACCGCAAGCTTTTGAAATGTGGAAGTATTTTAAAAGCCTGTATCACTTCTTCAAAACCATCAGCACATCTTCGAGTTCGGAGATCATCTGGCGGATCATTTGCTTGTATTGGGTGGTGTCGTCTTTGGCTTCATCACCGGACATGCGCTGGCGCGCGCCGCTGATGGTGAACCCCTGGTCGTACAGCAACGCACGGATCTGTCGGATCATCAGCACATCCTGGCGCTGATAATACCGACGGTTCCCGGTGCGTTTGACGGGGTTGAGTTGAGGAAACTCCTGCTCCCAATAGCGCAGCACGTGCGGTTTTACCGCACAGAGCTCGCTGACTTCACCGATGGTGAAGTAGCGTTTGCCTGGGATGACGGGTAGCTCGTCGTTATGACTTGGTTCCAGCATAAGCCTCAACTCGGGCCTTCAACTTCTGCCCTGGACGAAAGGTGACCACACGGCGAGCCGTGATCGGGATTTCTTCTCCCGTTTTTGGATTGCGGCCAGGCCGCTGGCGTTTGTCCCGCAGGTCAAAATTGCCGAAACCGGACAATTTGACCTGTTCGTTGTCTTCCAGAGCGTGTCTGATTTCTTCAAAAAACAGCTCGACCAATTCCTTGGCCTCGCGCTTGTTCAGACCCAACTCTTCGTACAGACGTTCCGCCATCTCAGCTTTCGTCAAAGCCCCCATACGTCACTTCCTTAACGTGGCGTTCAACCTTTGTTCGAGCGAGGTGAGGATATTTTGTGTCGTGGTATTCACCTCATCGTCATTAAGAGTGCGCGATGGATGCTGCCAGGTCAAGCCAACTGCAAGGCTTTTTCTATGCGGATCAATGCCTTTACCCTGATAGACGTCAAATAGCCTGAGGTCTGTCAGCCATTCCCCTGCATTTTCACGGATTACATCCAGAACAGCAGTGGCGGCGACTTCACGGTCGGCGATCAGGGCCAGGTCGCGGCGCACTTCGGGGAAGCGCGACAGCTCGCTGAATTTAGGCATCTTGCCCGAGGCCACTTCAGCCAGGACCAGCTCGAAAACGAAGACAGGACGGTCAAGGCCGAGGGTTTTCGACAGTTCTGGATGGATAGCGCCAACGAAGCCGACCAGGCGACCGTCACGTTCAATACGTGCGGTTTGACCCGGATGCAACGCCGGGTGGCTGCCTGGAACGAAGGTGAACGCATCCAAGGCACCGGCAAAGCCCAGCACGGCTTCCACGTCAGCCTTGACGTCGAAGAAGTCCACGGCGTCGCGGCCCTGTGCCCAACCTTCAGGCAAGCGGCTGCCACAAACCACACCGGCCAGCATCGGTTCTTGCTTCAAGCCATCGAGCTGCCCCACGAAACGCAGGCCGCTTTCAAACATGCGCACGCGGTCTTGCTGGCGGTTCAAGTTATGGGAAAGCGCTTTCACCAGACCCGGCCACAGCGACGAGCGCATGGCGGCCATGTCGTTGGAGATCGGGTTGGCCAGCAGCAGCGGCTCGACGCCAGGGTTGAACAGTTCGAACTGTCTCGGGTCGATGAAGCTGTAGGTCACCGCCTCCTGATAACCACGGGCAACCAGCAGACGACGCAACTCAGGCAGGTGCGCACGCGCCTCGGCCTTGGGTTGCGGTGCCAGGCGAGCTTGCGGGTAACGAACCGGCAGCCGGTTGTAGCCGTACAGGCGAGCCAGCTCCTCGATCAGGTCGACTTCCAAGCTGATATCGAAGCGATGGCTTGGCACTTCAACCTGCCACTGCCCTTCCCCACCTGCAGAAATACCGAGGCCGAGGGCCGACAACAGCTGCTCGATTTCAGCAGGCTCGATAACCAGGCCGAGCATTTGCTCGACGCTCTTGGCGCGCAGGGTGATCGGTGCCACCGACGGCAGATACTGTTCGCTGACCGTCTCAGTGATAGGGCCGGCTTCGCCACCCGTGATATCCAGCAGCAGGCCAGTGGCGCGCTCCATGGCTTCACGGGCCAGTTGCCAGTCCACGCCACGCTCGTAACGGTGCGATGCATCGGTGTGCAGGCCATAGGAACGGGCCTTGCCAGCGATAGCGATTTGATCGAAGAACGCGCTTTCGAGGAAGATATCGCGCGTGGTCGCGGACACACCACTGTGCTCACCACCCATCACGCCGGCAATCGCCAGAGCGCGGGAATGGTCGGCAATTACCAGAGTATCGGCGCGCAGAGCCACTTCCTGACCGTCGAGCAATACCAGCTTCTCGCCTTCTTCAGCCATGCGCACGCGGATGCCGCCGTTGATCTCGGCGAGATCGAATGCGTGCAGCGGCTGGCCCAGCTCCAGCATCACGTAGTTGGTGATGTCGACGGCAGCGTCGATGCTACGCACGTCGGCGCGGCGCAGGCGTTCAACCATCCACAGCGGGGTTGGCTTGGACAGGTCAACGTTGCGGATCACGCGGCCCAGGTAACGCGGGCAGGCGTTTGGCGCCAGCACCTCAATCGGCCGCACTTCATCATGTACGGCAGGCACAGTGGCCACCACTGGACGGGTAACCGGGGCGTTGTACAGCGCGCCCACTTCACGGGCCAGACCGGCCAGGGAAAGGCAGTCGCCACGGTTCGGGGTCAGGTCGACCTCGATGCTGGCGTCTTCCAGTTCCAGGTAAATGCGGATGTCCTGACCCACTGGCGCATCGGCCGGCAGTTCCATCAAGCCATCGTTACCTTCGCCTACCTGCAGCTCGGCCTGGGAGCACAGCATGCCGTTGGACTCAACGCCGCGCAGCTTGGCCTTCTTGATCTTGAAGTCGCCCGGCAGTTCGGCGCCGATCATGGCAAACGGGATCTTCAGGCCCGGGCGCACGTTGGGCGCTCCGCACACGACCTGGAACGTTTGCGCGCCGTTGCTGACCTGGCACACACGCAGCTTGTCGGCGTCCGGGTGCTGCTCGGTGCTCAGCACCTCACCCACGACCACGCCACTGAAAACACCGGCGGCCGGCGTAACGCTATCGACCTCAAGACCGGCCATCGACAGACGAGCTACCAGCTCGTCGCGATCTACCTGCGGGCTTACCCAGCCACGCAGCCATTGTTCACTGAATTTCATCCTGCTCTCCTAATGATTCGTTACGACTAGCGAAATTGCGCGAGGAACCGCAAGTCGTTGTCGAAGAACAGACGCAAGTCGTTCACGCCGTAACGCAGCATGGCCAGACGCTCAACGCCCATGCCGAAGGCAAAGCCCGAGAACTCTTCAGGGTCGATCCCGGACATGCGCAGCACGTTGGGGTGAACCATGCCGCAGCCCATGACTTCCAGCCAACCAGTCTGCTTGCAGACGCGGCAGCCTTTACCGCTGCACATCACGCATTCCATGTCGACTTCAGCGGAAGGCTCGGTGAACGGGAAGAACGATGGACGGAAACGCACCGCCAGTTCTTTCTCGAAGAACACCCGCAGGAACTCTTCGATGGTGCCTTTGAGGTCGGCGAAATTGATATCGCGATCTACGAGCAGGCCTTCGACCTGGTGGAACATCGGCGAGTGGGTGATATCCGAGTCGCTGCGATACACACGGCCTGGGCAGACGATGCGGATCGGCGGCTTGTTCGCTTCCATGGTGCGGACCTGTACCGGCGAGGTATGGGTGCGCAACAGCATGTTGGCGTTGAAATAGAAGGTGTCGTGCATCGACCGGGCCGGGTGATGGCCTGGGATGTTGAGCGCCTCGAAGTTGTGATAGTCGTCTTCGACCTCTGGGCCTTCGGCAATGCCGTAGCCGATATGGGTGAAGAACTGCTCGATACGTTCCAGAGTCCGAGTGATCGGGTGCAGACCGCCCGAGGCCTGGCCACGGCCAGGCAAGGTTACGTCAATGGACTCGGCGGCGAGTTTGGCCGCAAGATCGGCCTCCTCCATCGTCGCCTTGCGTGCATTGAGCACCTCTGTGACGCGCTCCTTGGCGACGTTGATCAGCGCACCGACTTGCGGACGCTCTTCAGCCGGCAAATTCCCCAGGGTCTTCATCACCTGAGTCAATTCACCCTTTTTGCCAAGGTAGTGAACCCGGATTTGCTCCAGGGCATTGATATCTTCAGCGCTTTGCACAGCCTCAAGAGCTTGAGCGACGAGCGCGTCCAGGTTTTCCATGTACAGACTCCAGATACAAAATAGGGGAAGAGCTTGAAGGCTCTTCCCCTATTTATGACGTTTACCACCCTGGGCTACAGGAGCAACCCAGGGTGACTGTCGGGGGTACTTAAGCCAAGGTGGCTTTAGCTTTCTCGACAATCGCAGCAAACACCGCTTTTTCGTTCACGGCCAGTTCAGCCAGAACCTTACGGTCGATTTCGATGGACGCTTTTTCAGGCCAGCGATGAAACGGCTGTAGGACAGACCGTTAACACGTGCACCGGCGTTGATACGAGCGATCCACAGAGCGCGGAACTGACGTTTTTTCTGACGACGGTCACGGTAGGCGTATTGGCCTGCCTTGATTACCGCTTGCTTGGCAACACGGAATACGCGTGAACGCGCGCCGTAGTAGCCTTTAGCAAGTTTCAGAATTTTTTTGTGACGCTTACGGGCCATGACGCCACGCTTAACACGAGCCATGAGTTACTTCCTCTAGTCTTGATCCAAAAATTAACGAAGGCGCAGCATGCGCTCGACTTTTGCCACGTCAGACGGATGCAGCAAGCTGCTACCGCGCAGTTGACGCTTACGCTTGGTCGACATTTTGGTCAGGATGTGGCTCTTGAAAGCGTGCTTGTGCTTGATACCGTTAGCGGTTTTCAGAAACCGCTTAGCAGCACCACTTTTAGTCTTCATCTTTGGCATGTTCGGATACTCCGCATTCAGTTGATAAACATAATCAGAAGGCCTGCCGTGCCCTGTTGATTACTTCTTCTTTTTCGGGGCGATGACCATGATCAGTTGGCGTCCTTCCATCTTAGGATGCTGTTCGACCGAACCGTACTCGAGCAGGTCAGCTTCAACCCGCTTGAGGAGTTCCATCCCCAGCTCCTGGTGGGCCATCTCACGGCCGCGGAATCGCAAGGATACCTTGGCCCTGTCCCCATCACTCAGGAAACGTACCAGGTTGCGCAGTTTTACCTGGTAATCCCCTTCCTCCGTCCCTGGACGAAACTTGATTTCTTTTACTTGAATCTGCTTCTGGTTCTTCTTCGCCGCGGCAACCTGCTTCTTCTTTTCGAAGATCGACTTGCCGTAGTCCATCACCCGGCAAACGGGTGGGATTGCATCGGCGGAGATTTCCACCAGGTCCAGTTTGGACTCTTCTGCAATACGAAGCGCTTCATCAATCGAGACGATGCCAATCTGCTCGCCGTCAGCGCCAATTAACCGAACCTCGCGTGCCGAGATATTCTCGTTGATCGGGGCTTTCGGTGCAGCTCGTTTATCTTGTCTCATTTCACGCTTAATAATAATTACTCCGAATCTGGGCGACCACGCCGGGAAACCGCTTGCGCGAGGAACTCAGCGAACTGGGCGACGGGCATCGAGCCCAGGTCAGCACCTTCACGAGTACGCACAGCGACAGTCTGCATCTCGACTTCCCGATCTCCGATAACCAAAAGATAGGGAACCTTGAGCAAAGTATGCTCGCGGATTTTAAAGCCGATCTTTTCATTTCTCAAGTCGGACTTGGCACGAAATCCGCTTTCGTTGAGTGTTTTTTCAACTTCAGCGGCAAAATCTGCCTGTTTATCAGTGATGTTCATGATCACTGCCTGGGTCGGCGCCAGCCACGCGGGGAATGCACCCTCGTAGTGCTCGATCAGGATCCCGACGAACCGTTCGAACGAGCCGAGGATCGCCCGGTGCAGCATAACCGGGTGTTTACGGCTGTTGTCTTCGGAGACGTATTCGGCTCCCAGACGGATCGGCAGGTTAAAATCGAGCTGCAGGGTACCACACTGCCAGACGCGGCCAAGGCAATCTTTCAGCGAGAACTCGATCTTCGGACCGTAGAACGCACCTTCACCCGGCTGCAGGTCGTACGCAAGCCCCGCACTGTCGAGTGCTGCGGCCAGTGCCGCTTCGGCGCGATCCCAAAGCTCATCGGAACCGACGCGTTTTTCCGGACGAGTGGACAGTTTCATTTCGACGTCGGTGAAACCGAAATCGCGATAGACGTCCATGGTCAGCTTGATAAACGCGGCGGATTCGGCCTGCATCTGCTCTTCGGTGCAGAAGATATGAGCATCGTCCTGAGTGAAGCCGCGTACACGCATGATGCCGTGCAGTGCACCCGATGGTTCGTTACGGTGGCAGGCACCGAACTCGGCCAGGCGCATCGGCAACTCGCGGTAGCTCTTCAGGCCCTGGTTGAACACCTGCACGTGGCACGGGCAGTTCATTGGCTTGATGGCGTAATCGCGGTTTTCCGACTGGGTGGTGAACATGTTGTCGGCGTAGTTGGCCCAGTGCCCGGATTTCTCCCACAGGCTGCGATCAACGACCTGCGGGGTCTTGATCTCCAGGTAACCGTTGTCACGCTGAACCTTGCGCATATATTGCTCAAGCACTTGGTACAGGGTCCAGCCATTCGGGTGCCAGAACACCATGCCCGGCGCTTCTTCCTGGAGGTGGAACAGGTTCAGGCGCTTGCCGATCTTACGGTGGTCGCGTTTTTCAGCTTCTTCGATGCGCTGGACATAGGCGGCCAACTGCTTCTTGTCAGCCCAGGCCGTGCCGTAGATACGTTGCAGCTGCTCGTTCTTGGCGTCGCCGCGCCAGTAGGCACCGGACAGCTTGGTCAGCTTGAACGACTTGAGGAAGCGCGTGTTCGGCACGTGCGGGCCACGGCACATGTCGACGTATTCTTCGTGGTAATACAGGCCCATGGCCTGCTCGTCCGGCATGTCTTCCACCAGACGCAGCTTGTAGTCCTCACCACGAGCAGTGAACACGTCGATCACTTCGGCGCGCGGCGTGACTTTCTTGATGACGTCGTAATCTTTTTCGATCAGCGCGTGCATGCGCTGCTCGATGGCCGCCATGTCGTCCGGCGTGAAAGGACGCTCGTAGGCGATGTCGTAATAGAAGCCTTCTTCGATAACCGGACCGATCACCATCTTCGCCGTTGGGTACAGCTGCTTGACCGCATGGCCAATCAGGTGCGCGCAAGAGTGGCGAATGATCTCCAGCCCCTCTTGATCCTTGGGCGTGATGATTTGCAAGGTGGCATCGGAGGTGATCAGATCACTGGCGTCAACCAGTTTGCCGTCGACCTTGCCTGCTACGGTGGCCTTGGCCAGACCGGCACCAATGGATGCGGCGACCTCGGCTACGGAAACCGCATGATCGAATGAACGTTGACTGCCATCGGGAAGAGTAATAGTTGGCATGGCGCCTCCTCTCCTAGTGGTGACCCCTACCAAAGGTCACGTGGGTTGGGATGAGCCAGTACAAGATCCAACACCAGGCCGTTCAGTGATGAACGCCTGCCTTACAGCGGCAGGAGCCTTTCGGCCAACCGATAATCGAACCAGAGTGACTGGAGTGAACTAAAAAGAAACTGGCAAGACGGCAAATGGCGCGCCTGGAAATGGCCAGGGCATCGATGCTAGCACAGATGAACGGTCATCGCGCCCACGCCTTCTTACGCAAAGACAAAATAGCGGCGAAAGTGAACTTGGGCTGTACGCATGCCCTCAAACCCACTGAGAATCGCCGTTCGTCCTCGACCCAAAGGAGCATCCTCATGATGCGTTTTACCTCTACCCTCGCTCTAGCCGCTTCCCTGACCCTGCTTTCCGTCGGCGCACATGCTGCGGCCCCGTCGAACTGGCCTGCCGGTGCCCGCGACAGTTTCGTCAGCGATTGCAGCGCGGCCGCCAGCCAGAACGTGGACGCCAAGACCGCCAAAGCCCACTGCGAATGCGGCGCCGACAAGATCAACGCCGAATTGAACACCGCCGAAATCAAGGAGCTGATGACCAACCAGAACGCCAGCCCTGAGCTCAAAAACAAAGCCGTGGCGGCTATTTCTTCCTGCAAAGTCGTGAAGAAAAAGTAAGTATGCCCCGCGATCAGACGGATTTTCAGCCGTAAAAACAGCCTGAAAACTGCCATTTCTCACAAATTACGCAGCTTTTACGGCTTTTTTTACCAGCTGATATTTCGTGCGAAAGCCCCGTAAATCGGGGCTTTCAGCCAACACAGCGCCTAAACGCAACGCTATTGATTAGCAAACAGTGCCTAGGGGGGGCTCCCAAGTCGAACATTTCGACTATGATAGCCCGGTGTGCCCAGTTGGCCTGAGCAGCACAGCACTACTGAAAATATATGTTTCTTGGAGATACACCATGTCTAATCGCCAAACCGGCACCGTTAAATGGTTCAACGATGAAAAAGGCTTCGGCTTCATCACTCCTCAAGGTGGCGGTGACGACCTGTTCGTACACTTCAAAGCTATCGAAAGCGACGGTTTCAAAAGCCTGAAAGAAGGCCAGACCGTTTCCTTCGTGGCTGAGAAAGGCCAAAAGGGTATGCAAGCTGCACAGGTTCGCGGCGAGTAATTCTCCGCTGAGCTAAAAAAACCCCGTCCATGTGACGGGGTTTTTTATGGGCGCTGCAAAAGCAGCGATCAGCCGCAATTGACGCGCGTGATCACCAGGTTGTCGTCGGTGTTCAGATTCAAGCGGTCGGAACGGTATTCCAGCGTGATCATATCGTTGGGCTTGAGGATCCGCGCATTCTGCGCACCGGCGCGACTACGGGCCTGCTCCAGCAACTGGGGCGAAGCTTTCTGGCCGATTGTGAACTCGGCAGCCTTTGACTCACAGCGGCTATGACCGGCATCGGTCACGGCGGTGTCTTTGGCTGGCTCAGAGGTACCTGGGGTGCTGCAACCCGCCAACGCGAGTGCTGCCAACAAAGTACCGAATGATGCGAGCTTCCAAGGCATGAAGCCTCCTATGATTAAAAAATGGACAGAGATCGTGCGACAGTGGTCTGGCGGATTGGTTTCAAGACGTAAACCGTCGTTGGGCAAGTCTGCCTGACTCTCAAGCAGCGTTCGCCCGGACAATCGTGACCAGATATGAACGCAATCAGTAGATGTCGATATAGTCAAACGGTGGATTAGGCCAGTTCTGCAGCAGGGCATTGAAGATCTGCATGACCCAGACCTCGTCGTTCGCCGCGACATTGCCGACGTAACCGGAGCCCTTGGCCCAGGTCTCCAGGCGAAACAGCAGGCCCTCCGTGTCAGTGCCCGCCACCACGCCAGAAGACAGGTAGGCAATCCCGGCCTTGGTCACACGCAGTTGGGTGTGTTCGTCGTCACTGGCGCTGGCGATCAATTGCTTTACGGCGGCCAGCGTGAGGTTATCGGGGTTATTCAAATCGATTTGCACACGGTTTCCCCGGCAATTAAACAGAGGGACAGTGTCGCACAGCACTCGCGTCATGCCTAAGTAGCAGTGCCAAACACCGCGCAAAATGCTTAACTGCGCCCGGTAGAACCGCGCGCCAGCGCATTGCCCCGT
Source organism: Pseudomonas arvensis (assembly GCF_056688935.1). Lineage (NCBI taxonomy): Bacteria > Pseudomonadati > Pseudomonadota > Gammaproteobacteria > Pseudomonadales > Pseudomonadaceae > Pseudomonas > Pseudomonas arvensis. The sequence continues at coordinate 4,075,428 of NZ_CP162038.1, forward strand.
ATTTCAGCCCGTGAGATTTCCATGACCACCGTAACGCTGCAAGCCGACATCAAAGCCAAGTGGCCACAAGGACAAAGCTCCTACAGCCCAGGAAGCCCGGAGGAACTGGCAATCATCGGTATCGACCTGCTGGTCAAGGAACTCGGCACCCAGGCGGCACAAGCCTTCATCGGCCAGGTGTTCGAGAAATACCCGGCCGATCACATGGGGGCACACAACCCCGAGCGCGAATAAGAACCGGCCGACGAACGTCGACCGGCAAGCGGTTTACTTCAGACGCGCCAGGCGCTCGGTCAACAGATCGAAAAAGCCCTGGGCGTCGCCGTTCTCAACCCAGAACGCGTTCTTCGGTTGTTTAAGGCCGTCGTACCAATCGACGATGGTCTGGCCGAAAGTCGGGCCTTCGCGACTGTCCACCACCACATTGACCTCACGGCCACTGAACAGCGAAGGCTTGAGCAGGTAGGCAACAACGGTGGCGTCATGCACCGGGCCGCCGGGGATGCCGTAGTGTTCCATATCGCCTTTGACGTATTCGTTGAGAATATCGCTAACGACCTTGCTGGCATTGTTCTTGAGGTCGGCGATCTTTTTCAGACGCGCTTCACTGGTCAGCACCTTGTGGGTCACATCCAGCGGCAGGTAAGTCAGTTTGACGCCACTCTTGAGCACAATCTCCGCCGCAATCGGGTCGGCAAACAGGTTGAACTCGGCAACCGGCGTGATATTGCCGCCATTGAAGTGCGCGCCCCCCATCACTACGACTTCCTTGATGCCCTGGGTAATTTCCGGGTCCTGGGTCAATGCCAGCGCCAGGTTGGTCTGTGGGCCAAGCATGGCAATCGTGATGCTGTGAGGCTTCGCGGCGCGCAAGGTCTTGATCAGGTAATCAACGGCATTGCCCTCGGCGAGGCCCTTTTTAGGCTCATGCACGGTGACGCCGGAAATGCCTTCTTTGCCATGAATGTTTTCGGCATAGATCGGCTTGCGCAGCAGCGGCGCTGGCGCACCGGCGTAGACCGGGATGTCCTCGCGCCCTGCCCACTCGCGGGCCAGGCGAGCGTTGCGCGAAGTCTTGTCCAGGCGCACGTTGCCGGCGACGGTGGTCAAGGCTCGGATGTTCAATTCGTCCGGAGAGGCCATGGCAAAGAGCAAGGCCACCACATCGTCGGCACCTGGGTCGGTATCGATGATCAGGTCGATTTTCTCCGCCGCGTGGGCGCTTGCAGCAGTGAGCGCGGACAAAAGCAAGACACTCCGAAACAGATTTCTCAGGATTGGAATACCACGTTGCATAAAACACTCCTTGTCGTTGGGGAACTCTAGAAAGTTACGCCGGACACCAGCGCGATATTGCAGTAAGGCTGGCATTCGCCAGTGCGTACAACGGCCCGCGCCTGGCGGCTCAGTTGCTTGAAGGCTTCATGACTGAGCAAACGTTGCTCGCCAAGAGCGGCCTGCTCATTCAGCACATTCAGTTCAGACAGAGCGGGCGGCTGCTTGAGCAGGATTTCCTCCGCCAGCACGTGGCTTTCCACCTGCATCTCACTGAGCACGATACGCAAGGTGCTGATGAAATCAGGAATACCTTTGGTCAATGCCAGGTCGATCAACTCGACGCCCGGCGGCACCGGCAAGCCCGCATCACCGATCACCAGAATGTCGCCATGGCCCAGGGAGGCGATCACCCGCGACAGTGCGATATTGAGCAGAGGGGTCTTTTTCATAAAGGTACAAAACCTTGAACGTCATGCAGCGTAGGAATGGAGGGTTGCGCACCGGCACGGGTGACTGACAATGCTGCCGCGACCTGACCAAAACGGATGGCCTCGGCTTCACTTTTACCGCTGGCCAGGGCTGCTGCGAAACCACCGACAAAGGTATCGCCGGCAGCCGTGGTATCCAACGCCTTGACCCTGGGCGCCACCAAGTGCTCAAAGCCTTTGCCATCCGCAAACAATGCGCCTTGGGCGCCGAGGGTGATAATGACTTTGCCTGCCCCGGCCTTGATCAGTTGTGTGGCAGCCACTTTGGCGCTGTCCAGAGAATCGACTGTCACACCGCTCAGTGCGGTGGCTTCGCTTTCGTTGGGAATCAGATAGTCGACCGAGGCGTACCAATCGGCAGGCAACGGCGCGCTGGCCGGCGCCGGATTGAGGATTACCGTCTTGCCCAGCTCACGGCCGCGCTTGAGGGTATACGCCACGGTTTCCATCGGCACTTCAAGCTGGCAGATGATCACGTCGGCGGCCTGCAACACCGCATCAGACGCCTGCAGTGATGCGGGTGTCAGTTCACCGTTGCTGCCGGCGACAATCACAATCGCGTTCTGGCTGCTGTCATCCACCACGATCAACGCCACCCCGCTGGAACCGTCCACGGTGCTGACGGCCTGGCAATCGATACCTTCCACCAGCAATGCACCACGCAACTCAGTGCCGTAGGCGTCGGAGCCAACACAGCCGATCATTGCCACGCTCGCCCCCAGTCGCGCCGATGCCACGGCCTGGTTGGCGCCCTTGCCGCCCGGCACCGTGGAAAACGTTTGGCCGATCAGTGTCTCACCGGCGCGGGGCAGCCGGCTGGCGCGGGTGACCAGGTCCATGTTCAAGCTGCCTACTACCACTACTTTTGCTGGCATACATCAGTACTCATCAATTCGGTTCAGCGGTATTGCGCGAACACACCGGCGACGGGCGCCGTCGACTCGCGCAATACGATGCTCGGCGTCACGATGCGTTGATCGATCGGCAGTTGGGGTGTTGCAATACGTCGCAGTAAAAGCTCGGCGGCCATCTCGCCCAGTTGCAGGATCGACTGGCCGACCGTGGTCAGCGCCGGGTAAACGTAGCGGCCCATTTGAATGTCATCGAAACCGATCACCGACAGCTCGCCCGGCACGCGGATATTGCGTTCGGCTGCGGCACGCAACACGCCGAAGCCGATCATGTCGTTACTCGCAAAAATCGCACTGGGCGGGTTTTCCGCAAGCAATTGCACGGCAGCAGCATAACCGCCGGTGCTGGTGAAGTCGCTTTCCTGCGTGCGATTGGCCAGTACTTCCACGCCTGCCTCATGGAGCGCGCGGTGGTATCCCGCCAGGCGCATTTGAGCGACACGGGTATGGGCCGGGCCGCCGATGCAAGCGATGTCGCGGTGCCCCAACTCCAGCAAGTGCCGGGTCGCCAGGTAAGCGCCCTCCTCATGGTCGATACGCACCAAGTCGACATCAATGCCGTCCAGCGCCCGGTCGACAATCACCATGGGCGTGCGCACCGCGCTCAACCCGGCGGCGAGGCCGCTGTCATCGCCGCCCACTGAAGTCACGATCAAGCCGTCGATGCGTTTTTCCAGCAACACCCGCAAATAGCTGCGCTGCTTTTCTGCGTTGTCGTCGGAGTTGCACAGGATCACGCAGTAGCCGTTGCGCTCGCAGTAATCCTCGATGCCCCGCGCCAGCTCGGCAAAGTACGGGTTGAGGCTGTTGGGCACCAGCAAACCAATGGTGGCCGTGGTCTTGGCCTTGAGCGAGCGTGCGACGGCGCTGGGCACATAGTCGAGCTGCTTGATAGCGGCTTCGACCTTGACCCGTACCGGCTCGCTCACTGGGCGCGTCTTGTTCACCACGTGGGACACAGTGGTGTAGGAAATACCTGCAAGCGCGGCCACATCCTTGATCGTTGCCATGGCTCAGGCGCGCCGACTGGCGCGTTGGCTGCGGTACGTATCGAGGACCACCGCAATCACGATCACGGCACCAGTAATGATGCGCTTGGTGGGCTCGGTGGCGCCGATCTGTGCCAGGCCGGCGGCCAATACCGAGATAATCAACACACCAAAAAAGGTACTGATTACCGAACCACGCCCGCCCATCAGGCTGGTGCCGCCGATCACCACGGCGGCGATCACTTGCAGCTCCAGGCCGGAGCCGGCGTTCGGATCTGCGGCTTCCAGGCGCGAAATCTGGAACAACGCGGCCACGCCGGCCAGCAGACCCATCAGGCTGAACACCAGAATCTTGTAGGGCTTTGGATTAATCCCCGCCAGCCGCACGGCTTCCTCATTGGTGCCGATACCGATCAGGTAACGGCCAAACACGGTACGCGTCAGTACAAGCTGCGCAACGATGATCACCAGCAAGGCAATGATGAAGGACGGTGAAATACCGAACGCAATCGGGTTGGACAGCCAGGCAAACGAATCACCGATGTAGGCCGTGCGCGAACCGGTCATCTGGTACGCCACGCCGCGAGCCATTTCCAACACACCGAGGGACACGATAAACGACGGGATTCGCCAGGCCACGGTGATCGAGCCAGTGATAGTGCCGGCCAACGCGGCGCAGCCCATGCCGAGCAGCGCGGCGGGCAATACGCTCCAGCCCCATCCAAGAATCGCCACGCTGACGGCCGACGCCGCCAACGCCAGGACCGAACCTACCGACAGGTCGATACCGCCGATGATCAGGATGAACGTCATGCCCACCGCCAGCACCATCAGGTCCGGGATCTGGTTGGCCAGGGTGCTGAAGGTGTCATAGGACAGGAAGTGGTCGCTGAGCACCGAAAACAGCGCAATCATCGCGAGCAAGGCACCCGCCAGCCCCAGATAGGTACCCAGGCCGTAGAAGTTGCCGCCAGTTTTACCGGGGGTCGTTGTGGTTTTCATGGGGTATCCCTAAGCACTGCATCGTTGAGCAGCGCATCACGTTTCTGATAGCCGGCAAAGGCGGCGGCGAGCAATTCGTCCTGGGTCCAGCTGTCGCGCTCGAAGGTCTCGATCAAGCGCCCGGCAGAGAGCACGCCGATGCGGTCGCAGATGAGCATGAGTTCACGCAAGTCGCTCGATACCACCACCAGCGCTTTGCCTTGGCGGGTCAATTCACCGAGCAAGGCATAAATGTCGAACTTGGCACCCACGTCGATGCCGCGCGTGGGCTCGTCGAACAACATCACCGAGCAATCGCGCTCCAGCCAGCGGCCAATTACCACTTTCTGCTGGTTGCCGCCGGACAGTTCCGACACCAATTGCGCCGGGCTGGAACTGCGGATACGCATGGCGTCAATCTGGCGCTTGGCCAACGCGGTTTCGTCGCGGCTGTTTACCACACCGCCGCCAGAGATTTCCGGCATGTTGCCCAGAGCAATATTGGCGCTGATGGACTGGGTCAGCAGCAGGCCTTCGCCCTTGCGGTCTTCCGTAATCAGGGCAATGCCATGCCCCACTGCATCCACCGGCGAGCGAATGCTCACCACCTGGGCCGGTGAGCCCAAGGCCACGGTGCCGCTGTCGGCCAGGTCAGCACCGAAGATCAAACGCAGCAATTCGGTACGGCCAGCGCCGATCAGGCCGGAAATGCCATAGATCTCGCCCGCACGCACCTCAAAGGACACGTCGCGGACTTTGTCCGAGCGGCTCAGACCTTTGACGGTCAGGGCCGGGCCACCAATGCTGCGCGGCCCCAGGTCGATGTGTTCACCCAGCTCGCGACCGACCATCAAAGTGACCAGTTGCTCGCTGTTGTAATTGGCCATCGGCTCGACGCAGACCAGTTTGCCGTCGCGCAATACCGCAATGCGTTGGGCGACGCGGGCCAACTCTTCCAGCCGGTGCGAAATGTAGATAATCGCCACGCCCCGAGCCTGCAGGCGGGTGATTTGTTCAAACAGCATCTCGACTTCACGGGCCGTGAGCATGGCCGTGGGTTCGTCGAGGATCAGTACGTGGCAGTCGCCAATCAGGTTGCGGGCAATCTCGACCATTTGCTGATGGCCGATACCCAGGCTACCGACCAGCGTGTCCGGGTCGATGGCATCCAGACCGACCTGGGCCATCGCCTCGATCGCCGCTTTGCGCAGTTGCTTGCGGCTGATCCAGCCACAGTGGCTGGGCAGGTTATCCAGGAACAGGTTTTCGGCCACGGTCAGCGTCGGCAGCAGGTTGAGCTCCTGCATGACCATGCGCACGCCCAGCGCCTCAGCCTGGGTACGGCTGGCGGGACAGTAATCCTGACCATTGAATTGCATGTGCCCGGTGGTCGGCGTGACCAACCCGCCGATGATCTTCGACAAGGTGCTTTTGCCTGCGCCGTTCTCACCGGTCAGCGCCAGCACCTCCCCTCGGTTGAGCGTAAGGGTGATGTCGGACAGAACCGGTTGGGCATAGGTCTTACCGATACCGCTGACCGAGAGGACAGCGTTCGGGGCGGAAGATGACATAGGAAAATCTCCAGGCGCCCGCTCAGAGCGAGCGGGCGCTGTTGGGTGCCGCCAGGATTACTTCTTGAGGACGAGTTCGACCGGGGTTTCGATCACGCCGTCTTTGGCATCGACTTTCTCACCCTTGACCAGCTTGAGCGCATTCTGGATACCGAACACTGCTTGCTGGGCAGCCGCCTGGTCGGCAGTCGCCAGGACACGGCCGTCCTTCAGCATCGGCTTGATCGCTTCGATATTGTCGTAACCCACGACCATTACCTTGCCCGCCTTGCCTGCCGCACGTACGGCGGAGACGGCGCCCAGGGCCATGTTGTCGTTACCGGCCAACAAGGCCTTGAGGTCCGGGTATTCGCTCAGCATGGCCGAGGCGACTTTCTGGCCCTGGTCAATTTCCCAGTTGCCGGATTGGGTGGAAACGATCTTCATACCGGCAGCGTCCATCGCATCCTTGTAGCCGGCGGTGCGCTGCTGGGCGTTGGTGGTGGTCGGTACGCCTTCAATGATGCCGACCTTGTCGCCTGCCGTCAGTTGCTTGGCCAGGTAGTCGCCCACCAGTTTGGAGCCTTTGCGGTTGTCAGGGCCGACGAAGGGAATCTCGAGATTTTTGCTTTTCAACACGCCCGGGTCCAGGCGGTTATCGATGTTGACGATCTTGATACCGGCGTCAGAGGCTTTTTTCAGCACGGTGACCAGCGCCTTGGAGTCAGCAGGCGCGATGACGATGGCGTTGACCTTGGCAAGGATCATTTGATTGACAATGTCGATCTGCGCGCTGGTATCGGTTTCGTTCTTGATGCCGTTGGTGATCATGTCGAAATCGGCGGCGTGGTCTTTCTGGTACGTCTTGGCACCGTCTTGCATGGTGACGAAGAATTCGTTGGCGAGGGACTTCATCACCAGGCCAACCTTGGGTTTGGCGGCGGTGTCAGCGAATGCGGAGGACAGGGGTAAAGCGGCGGATGCGGCAGCAAGCACAGCGACAGCAAGAAGACGTCCAGCAAATGGCAGCTTCATGGGTTCACTCCGATCTTATGATTATTGTGAGCAACGCTTGCACCGAAGAATGCTTCGGCAACCCTCCCACCCGGGTGGCTGATAAGAGCCTTCACAGCGCTCTTGAAGTACGCCGTGAAACATCTCGCAAACGTTTGCGTTGGTCGAACTATGAGAACCTTGTCGAGATTTGTCAACGGTAGAACACTCCCTTTCATGCAAGGCCTCTAGCTCCTGGCCTTCCGTGCGGCGAAAGGACGTTATTAAACATTTCCCCCACCGTTTCGTCCTCTGAAACAACAGACTTCAACAGGCGACCCAGGATTTTCTGGTGATCATTTTCGGACAACCGAACGCAATCGCGCAGCTTGTTCGGAAAGCCGGACAGCCGCATCACCCCACCTGTCAGCCCTCCAATAATAATCGTTATAAATCAATAAGTTATTTTATATCCGCAAACACAATCAGCCTGGTACAGATCCTGCTCCTACCCAGCACCTCGTGGCATTCAGAATCGCCCGGGCGCTCTAGATGAACCTGCTACAGCACTCATCAAAAACCAGAGAGAAAAATAATGAAATCTGCACTGAAGAATTTTGTTCCGGGCGCGTTAGCCCTGCTGCTGCTGTTCCCCGTTGCCGCTCAGGCAAAAGAAGTCGAATCCAAGGCCAAGCTGGCCAACGTGGTGATCCTCGCCACCGGTGGCACCATTGCCGGCGCTGGCGCCAGCGCCGCCAACAGTGCCACTTACCAGGCGGCCAAAGTCGGTATCGAGCAATTGATCGCCGGTGTTCCTGAGCTTAGCCAGATCGCCAATGTGCGTGGCGAGCAAGTGATGCAAATTGCGTCCGAAAGCATCAACAACGAAAACCTGCTGCAACTGGGTCGCCGGGTCGCCGAACTGGCCGACAACAAAGACGTGGATGGCATCGTGATCACCCACGGTACCGACACCCTGGAAGAGACGGCCTACTTCCTGAACCTGGTAGAAAAAACCGACAAGCCAATCGTAGTGGTCGGCTCCATGCGTCCGGGCACCGCCATGTCGGCCGACGGCATGCTCAACCTGTACAACGCCGTGGCTGTAGCCGGCAGCAAAGACGCGCGCGGTAAAGGCGTGCTGGTCACCATGAACGACGAGATCCAATCGGGTCGCGACGTCAGCAAGATGATCAATATCAAGACCGAAGCCTTCAAGAGCCCTTGGGGCCCGCTGGGCATGGTGGTCGAAGGCAAGTCCTACTGGTTCCGCTTGCCTGCCAAGCGCCACACCATGGATTCGGAATTCGACATCAAGACCATCAAAAGCCTGCCCGATGTGGAAATCGCCTACGGCTACGGCAACGTAAGCGACACCGCCTACAAAGCCCTGGCCCAGGCTGGCGCCAAAGCCATCATCCACGCCGGTACCGGCAATGGTTCGGTGTCGTCCAAAGTGGTGCCTGCGCTGGTGGAACTGCGCAAGCAAGGCGTGCAGATCATTCGCTCTTCCCACGTGAATGCCGGCGGCATGGTGTTGCGTAATGCCGAGCAGCCAGACGACAAGTATGACTGGGTTGCTGCCCTCGACCTGAACCCGCAGAAAGCGCGGATTTTGGCGATGGTTGCCATGACCAAGACCCAGGACAGCAAAGAACTGCAACGAATCTTCTGGGAATATTGATTCCTGACTGTATAGGTGGCGAGGGAGCAAACTCCCTCGCCACAACAACCTCGCTATTCCTCTCTCCCCGCCCTACACCTCACTCCCTAATTCGTTGTCAGACGAACTTCTTGAATTTTAAGCAGTTGCGAAATTGCCCACAGTTAAATACTGTATGCACATACAGCTTACCAAGGAGTATTCCGTGGCAAAATCCTCTTCCGCAGCGCCCACCCCGCCTGATGCCTACACACGCCTGGCAACTCGCGTGCAAAAAATCATCAATTCCACCAACGCGCAAAAAGCCAAGGCAGCCTTGCTCTTCCGTTTGCCGGAAGAACCGGAAGACGAGTGGCAGCGTTTACTGGAAGAAATCGCGGAGAACGACAACGTCACCCTCGCCTATCGAGATGATGGTGGCGTGCAGATTTTCTGGGTTGTGCCGAAGGAAGATTGATTGAATGAGTGCCCGTTTTATTGCTGTGTGTTGCCTGCTTTTTGCCGTTACCGCTCATGCGCAGGCACCCAGAACCTTCAGTGAAGCCAAGAAAGTCGCCTGGACACTCTACGCCCCGCAATCCACCGAGTTCTATTGCGGCTGCAAGTACAGCGGCAACCGCGTGGACTTGAAAGCCTGCGGCTATATCCCACGCAAAAACGCCAGCCGCGCCGCACGCATCGAGTGGGAGCACATTGTTCCGGCCTGGCAGATTGGGCACCAGCGTCAGTGCTGGCAGGATGGCGGGCGCAAGAACTGCACGCGCCATGACGACGTGTTCAAGCGTGCCGAAGCAGACCTGCACAATTTGGTACCGAGTATCGGCGAGGTCAACGGCGACCGAAGCAACTTCAGTTTTGGCTGGCTGCCGGTGCAAAACGGGCAGTACGGTTCATGCCTGACCCAAGTGGATTTCAAGGCAAAGAAGGTGATGCCGCGCCCGTCCATTCGCGGGATGATCGCGCGCACCTACTTCTACATGAGCAAACAATACGGCTTGCGCTTGTCGAAACAGGATCGCCAGTTGTACGAAGCCTGGAACAAGACCTACCCGGTACAAACCTGGGAGCGCCAGCGTAACCAGACGGTGGCGTGCGTGATGGGGCGTGGCAATGAGTTTGTCGGCCCGGTCAATCTGAAAGCCTGCGGTTGAACAGGGGCGGCACTGCCGCCCAAGCGGCCCGTTACTGCGCGGGCTGGTGTTCGATGATCTCGGACACCGTGTCGGTTTTCTTGGCACGGGCCATCTTTTCGTTAAGCAGCGTCTGCTTTGCCTCAGCTTCGGCCCTGGTTGCAAACGGCCCCAGCAGCACGTCGTCCTTGCCGTCGACTTTCACGATATAAAAATTGAAACCATGTTCGAGCAACCAGGCGGTCAGGTCGGTGATCGCCTGGAGTTTGTGGTCAGGCGGACCGACTCGCAGGTCCCACTCCTGAGCAGCAATCGCGCCGGTCTGTGGCTGACTTTCGGTAACGGCAGGCTTGGCCTTGGGGGCGTCGACAGGTTTACCCTCACCGCAACCGGCCAACGCCAACACCGCAATTGCCATCGCTACTTTACGCACTGCCCTGCTCCTTTAAGGATAAAGAGGCGACTTTATCATTCACTGTCTATTCTGGCCGTCATAAACGTTGGCTTAAACAATGCGAATGATGTATCCCAGACCTGTATGATGCCGCCATGGGAATTAATGTCGCCTCTATGCGTCCTAAAAGAGGCAGTCACAGGGAAGCGCTTAGCAGTAAGCTACACACATCCGACACCTGCCCTGTTTGAAACATGTGTCCTAAAAGCAATCAAGGAGAAGTCCATGCTTATACTCACCCGCAAAGTCGGTGAAAGCATAAACATCGGTGATGACATTACGATCACCATCCTCGGCGTCAGCGGCCAGCAAGTACGAATCGGCATCAACGCGCCCAAGGATGTTGCCGTGCATCGCGAGGAGATCTACCAGCGCATCCAGGCCGGCCTGACTGCTCCGGACAAAAACCAGACGCCTTGAAGTACCCTCAGTAGCCAGCCCTTTCGTTCAGGTAACGGCTGGCGAAAACCTCTTCGAACTGTTCTTGGGTTAAGGGCACGACCCGTTTTTTTAGTGTCAGCCCACCGCGCTTTGCAAGTACAACAAGCCATCAGCGCCGCGTTGCACCTGCACCTGTTCATACCCTTCAATCGATGGATGCTCAGTGAGCATGGGCTTGAGGTGCGTCGACGTGACGACCAGCACATCCGCTCCAGCCGCCTCCCCCGCACGAATCCCTACCGTCGCATCTTCAAACACCAGGCAGTCCTGCACCGACACACCCAGGCGTTGCGCACCCAGCACATAACAGGCGGGGTTCGGCTTGCCGATGGCCACGTCTTCAGCCGTGACCAGCACCGCCGGCGGCGTAATGCCCGCTGCCTTCAACCGACGTAATGCCAACGCCTTCGGTGCAGAGGTGACCAGCGCCCACTGATCACCGGGCACGTTATTAAGAAACTCGACAGCACCGGAAATCGCCACAACGCCGTCCACGTCATTGATTTCCGCCTCGGTAATCCACTGCGCTTCAACCTGTGGATCGACACCGGGCAATGCCTGGCGCGTGATGGTGTCAATTGCCCGCGCACCATGAATGGTGGTCAGGAAGGCCGCTACATCCAGCCGATGGCGTTCAGCCCAGGTGCTCCAAACGCGCTCGGCGGCGGCGATGGAGTTGAGCAGGGTTCCGTCCATATCGAACAAGAAGGCGTGGTAAGGGCGGGCAAGTACGGCTGAACCTCGGATAGACACTGCAGGGCTTCCTCGTGAGCTGAAACGAATAATCGGCCCGTTGCAATCTACGGATCACCTCCTGAGTTGTAAACGCTGATGCCAGCACCGCGAGGCAATCATTACGAACTTGTCATCATTCTGTTGGTTGGCTGTACGCGGCCGCGGATTACCGTGAACGCACTGGCACGACTCAATGCGCCAACGACAATTGATCCGGCTACACTGGCGCCAGTATTGAATCAGGGCATTTCCCATGAACATCCTCGTTATCGAAGACGAACCCAAGGCCGGCAACTACCTGCTTAACGGCCTCCAGGAGTTGGGCCACTCCGTCAGCCTGGCCCGGGATGGCGTGGACGGCCTGCACCAAGCGCTGGAAACGCCGTTCGACGTGATTGTGCTCGATGTAATGATGCCGAAAATGGACGGCTGGGAAGTACTGCGTCGCCTGCGTAAGGACGCCGATACCCCAGTGATTTTTCTGACGGCGCGCGACGATATTGCCGACCGCATCAAAGGCCTGGAACTGGGTGCCGATGACTACCTGATCAAGCCCTTCTCCTTCGCCGAGCTGGTAGCACGCCTGCGCACCCTGAACCGTCGCGGCCCGAGCCGGGAAGAAGAGCACCTGCAGATCGCTGACCTGCACATCGACGTAATGAAACGCCGCGTCACACGCGCCGGTACACGCATCACCCTGACCAATAAAGAGTTCGCCCTGTTGCACCTGTTTGCCACTCACCAGGACCAGGTACTGTCGCGTTCGTTGATTGCCTCGCGGGTGTGGGACATGAACTTCGACAGCGATACCAACGTGGTGGACGTGGCCGTGCGGCGCCTGCGCCTGAAAATCGACGACCCGTTCCCGCTCAAGTTGATCCACAGCGTGCGGGGCATTGGCTACCGTTTCGATACCCAGCCATGACCCACCGCCGTCATTATTCCCTGACCCTGCGCCTGGCCGTGATCTTCGCCCTGCTCGCCTTTGCCCTGCTCGCCACCCTCGGCGTGGTGCTGTACCGGGAGCTGGAGCGCGAGCTGATCCTGAGCGACGACGTGCAATTGATTTCCCGGGTGAATCAACTGCGCAACCTGCTCAACGACAGCAACACACTGGACCTGATCAGGACCAAGCCGGAACTGTTCCAGAACATGCTGGGCAACCGCGAATCCGTGCTGAGCATCGCCGCGCCCGGCCAAAAGCCGCTGCTGCTGGTGAACCCCGGCAACATCGAGCTGCCAGCCATCAAGCCAGTCCCCAAAGACCACATCCTCACACTGAACGACGTGCAACACCTGCCCGGTGTGAATGGCGTGCCCTTCTCCACCCTGGCCGCGTCCATCGACTCCGGCGACCTGGGCAGCCTGCAAGTCACCAGCGGGCGCCTGATGACCGAGCGGACCGCCCTGCTCGCCAGCTACCGGTTGAGCGTGTATCTCCTGGCGAGCGTTGCCGCGATCCTCCTCGCACTGGCCGGCTACCTGTTGGTGCATCGCGGCCTGCTGCCCTTGCGTCGGCTGGCTCGACACGCTGAAGGCATCGGCGTCGGCAACCTGGCCGAACGCCTCGACAGCCAGGGAGTACCGAAAGAACTGCTGCCGATGATCGACTCGTTCAACACCATGCTTGAGCGCCTCGCCAAGGGCTTTGCGCAACTGGGGCAAGTGTCTACCGACATGGCCCACGAACTGCGCACGCCGATCAACAATCTCCTGGGGGAAACCCAGGTCGCACTGCAACAGAACCGCAGCATCGAAAGTTATCAGCAGCTTTTGGCCTCCAATGTCGAAGAGCTTGAGCGCCTGGCGCGGATGCTCGACAACATGCTGTTCCTGGCCCGCACCGACCCGGCCAGCGCCCTGCGCCAGCGTCAGGAATTGAGCGCGGCGGATGAAGTGGCGCGCATCGCCGATTACTTTGAAGGCGTGGCAGGCGACGCGAACATCAGTATTCGTGCCGAGGGCGAAGGTGTGATCTGGGCCGAACCGATGCTGCTGCGCCGTGCCCTGGCGAACCTGTGCGCCAATGCCATCAAATACGGCGCACCAGCGTCCGAGTTAGTGATCCAGACAATTGCGGACGCCGAAGGCATCTACCTTAAGGTCACAAATCAGGGTGAAACCATTGCGACGGAACATTTATCGCGGCTGTTCGAACGGTTTTACCGGGTGGATGAGTCACGGGAGCGTTCGGCCCAGTCCAATGGCCTGGGCCTGTCGATTGTGGCGACCATCATGCAGCTGCATAACGGTCGGTACAGCGTCAGCAGCGAGGCAGGCGAGACCTGTTTCGAACTGTTTTTCCCGGCCCGCGAGTTCAATCAAGGGCGCCATTGAGGACTTCATAGATGATGCCCGTCGCAATGGCGACCAATATCAGGTCGGTGCCTGCCTGCTGCCACTCGTACCCATCGTAACGGGGCAAGTGGCCCAGTAAGCGGCCATCCAGTTTCTTCGCAATGCCCGGCGGCAGCGGCTTGCCCCGTGCCAGGTTTTTCTGGATGCCAGGGGGCAACGCCGGCCCAGGGCGCCAGTAGTCGCGATAGCCACCCAACACATTCAGCACGCTTCCACGATCGACACTGGGGCCATGGTTGCCCGACCCACCTTTGCCTTTGGGTTTGTCATGCCCCTGGCCGCCTTGGTTATTGCCTTTATTGTTACCTTGCCCCTTGCCATTGCCGGGATCCGCCAGCGCCATGCCTCCACCGGCAAACAGGACCAGCGACAGCGCGACTGACACAAACTTGGACGACTTGATCATGGCGATTACCCAAGGCTGAAACGTAGTTGAACTGTAGTCGAAGTTGCCAAAGCACGCGCACCGTTGCGAACCCGTAAACCTCGTAACCATGACCGTTCAACGGCATGGGGTTCAGGCGCAGGAGGGGGATTGGCGCTGGTGGAGGTGTATCGATTGCCCAAGGGGCGGGAGCAAGTGTGTTGAACCGCTGATAAATACAGCGGCTCAACCCACTTTGCGGCAATCAGGCGGTGGTGCTGACCATCGAGCCCGACGTGCTGCCACCCTCTGCGGTGACGGCTTGCAATAGCGCCGAAGTCACCGTCTGCAACGCGGCAGAAGTGCCTGCAATTTGCGTTTGAGCCGCCGCCACAGCGGCAGCCTTGGCGTCTGCGCTCTGGTTGCTGGACTGGGCTTTCTGCAAGGCTTGCTGCTCTGCTTGAAGTTGCTTCTGCAACTGTTCGATCTGCTTTTTCAACTCTTTGACGGTATCTGACTCCGTCGAACTGGATGACGCCTGACTACCGCCGCCTGCACCCGCCGCACTTTTAGTCTCAGTGCTTGCGCCAGCAGTGGCGCTGCTGGAGGTAGCCGTCCTTTCGGTGGTCGCGGCATCCATCGAGCTGACAGTGCTTGGAGTGCTTGCTACGGAAGCGGTAGTGCTAATGTTGATAAGCATGCCAAATGTCCGAGTGTTGGAGGTTTGCGCCCTTTATCGGCCTGGCATTCAAATACTTTAGACAGCCCTTGATGCTTAGTCGCAACCGCCGAAAACAGCCAACATGGAGTAAGCGCAGAATTGCCGTACTGAGCTGGAGGCTTTACAAACGTTTTGCAAATCGCAGACAACAAAAAAGGGCCCACCTTTCGGTGAGCCCTTCTAGACCGCCCAGCAGAGCGGATTTTGTTTGGTAGGCGCGATTGGACTCGAACCAACGACCCCCACCATGTCAAGGTGGTGCTCTAACCAACTGAGCTACGTGCCTGCTGTGAGGCGGCATTCTACGGAATTGTGGAGGGGTGTCAACATCTTTTTTGCAGCTAACCCTATGAATATGCGAATTTTTTATTTGCGACCGACATACCGGCATTTTTCGCGTGGCTGGCAGGCAATTTTCAACTCAGGTAGGATCGGCGCACTCGTAAAAAATATAAAACAGAGGTTCCAGGATGGCGAACACCCCCTACCCCCAGTCGTATTACGCCGCTTCCGCGAATGCCGTTCCGCCGCGCCCGATGCTGCAGGGTGACGTCGAAACCGACGTGTGTGTAATAGGTGCCGGCTATACCGGCCTCTCCAGTGCGCTGTTTCTGCTGGAAAACGGCTTTCGCGTGACGGTGCTGGAAGCCGCCAAGGTGGGCTTTGGTGCGTCGGGCCGTAATGGCGGGCAAATCGTCAACAGCTACAGCCGCGATATCGATGTGATCGAGCGCAGCGTCGGCCCTCAACAGGCACAGTTACTGGGGCAGATGGCGTTCGAAGGTGGCAGGATCATTCGCGAGCGGGTCGCCAAGTACCAGATCCAGTGTGATTTAAAGGACGGCGGCGTGTTCGCAGCACTCAACAGCAAACACATGGGCCATCTGGAGTCACAGAAGCGCCTGTGGGAACGCTATGGCCACACTCAACTGGAGTTGCTGGACGAGCGCCGCATCCGCGAGGTGGTTGCCTGCGACAACTATGTGGGCGGCCTGCTGGACATGAGTGGCGGTCACATCCACCCGCTCAACCTGGCACTCGGCGAAGCAGCGGCCGTGGAATCCCTTGGCGGCACGATCTATGAACAATCGGCGGCAGTGCGTATCGAGCGCGGCGCCAACCCGGTAGTGCATACAGCCCAGGGCAAGGTGAGGGCCAAGTTCATCATCGTCGCGGGCAATGCCTATCTAGGCAATTTGGTGCCGGAGCTGGCCGCCAAGTCGATGCCCTGCGGTACGCAAGTCATCACCACGGCGCCGCTGGGAGATGAGCTGGCCAAGACCCTCCTCCCGCAGGATTACTGTGTGGAAGACTGCAACTACCTGCTCGACTACTACCGCCTGACAAGCGACAAGCGCCTGATCTTCGGCGGCGGCGTGGTATATGGCGCGCGCGACCCGGCAAATATCGAGGCGATCATCCGCCCGAAGATGCTCAAGGCATTCCCTCAGCTCAAGGATGTGAAGATCGACTATGCCTGGACCGGCAATTTCCTGCTGACCCTCTCGCGCCTGCCCCAGGTGGGGCGCCTGGGCGACAACATCTACTACTCACAGGGCTGCAGCGGCCATGGCGTGACGTACACCCATCTGGCAGGCAAAGTACTGGCTGAGGCACTGAGAGGCCAGGCAGAGCGTTTTGATGCGTTTGCCGACCTGCCGCACTACCCGTTCCCAGGCGGGCAACTGTTGCGCACGCCGTTTGCGGCGCTGGGGGCCTGGTACTACGGCTTGCGGGACAAACTGGGATTCTGACAATGCCACGGGAGCCGGCGCGCCGGCTCTTGCAACACGCCATCAAATCGCAGACACAAAAAACCCCGGTCTTTCGACCAGGGTCTTTGCTATCGGATCAAAGTAGCCAGAGGCTTGCTTTGTGCTCCAAGGCGTTCAGTGGGCCTTGAGGCAGATATGGCGCAGCGGACGGGACTCGAACCCGCGACCCCCGGCGTGACAGGCCGGTATTCTAACCGACTGAACTACCGCTGCGTATCGCTTGACCAGTTGAGCAAAACACCTCAACCGTCTTTTAAACATCTGATCAATCAGCCTTGGCTGTTCAATCTCAAGCCCGACAAGTCAGACCTGGAAAATATGGCGCAGCGGACGGGACTCGAACCCGCGACCCCCGGCGTGACAGGCCGGTATTCTAACCGACTGAACTACCGCTGCGCGTCGGTGCAACCTTTAACGTTGCGTCTTACCCAAAGGTAAAACTCTCAAGAAGTGGTGGGTGATGACGGGATCGAACCGCCGACCCTCTGCTTGTAAGGCAGATGCTCTCCCAGCTGAGCTAATCACCCTTTGCTTCGTTGAGGCCGCGAAATTTACGCAGGTAGCGGACCTAAGTCAATAGCCTGCTTGAAGTTTTTCTAAAAAAGACAAAATTGCTTCAAGACTGCACTACTCGCTGTAGATCATCTTCTTGCTCATGCCGCCGTCCACCACGAACTCTTGCCCGGTGACAAACCCGGCCTGGCGCGACAGCAGCCACGCCACCATTGCCGCAACATCCTCGACCGTACCCACCCTGCCCGCCGGATGCTGGGCATGATCGGCATCAGTCAACGGCTCGGCACGCCGCGCCGCAGGATCACGAGCGTCGATCCAGCCAGGGCTGACCGCGTTCACCCGCACCTCCGGCCCCAGGCTCATGGCCAAGGCATGAGTCAGGGCCAACAAGCCGCCCTTGCTCGCCGCGTAAGCCTCGGTATCGGGTTCCGATTGACGAGCCCGAGTCGACGCCAGGTTGACGATGGCCCCGCCGTGAGCGCGCAGGTACGGCGCACAGTGCTTGGCCAGCAACATCGGCCCGCTGAGATTCACCGCCAGCACGCGATTCCAGTAAGCCAGGTCGAGGCTTTCCAGAGTGATATTGCGCGGGTCAGCCACCGCCGCGTTACACACCAACGCGTCCAGGCGGCCGAATTGTCCGAGCACTTCAGCAACGCCCTGAGCGACCTGCTTCTCGTCGGCAACGTCCATGCTGATAAACCAGGCGTTCTCGCCCAGCACCTTGGACACCTTGGAGCCGCGCTCGCAGTCCAGGTCGGTCAACACCACTTGCCAGCCTTCACTGATCAGCCACGCGGCAATACCAAGACCAATGCCCCGCGCAGCCCCTGTGACGAGCGCGACGCGGCCGTTAGTGGCCGCTGCAGCCTCCATGGACCACTCGATCACAAGGCAGCCAGCCCGCGGGCCAGGTCTGCCTGCAAGTCGGCGACATCTTCCAGACCGACCGCGATGCGGATCAGGCTGTCGCGGATACCGGCCGCTTCACGCTCCTGCGGCGCCAGGCGCCCGTGGGAGGTGGTGCTCGGGTGCGTGATGGTGGTCTTGCTGTCACCCAGGTTGGCGGTGATGGAGATCAAGCGCGTCGCATCGATAAAGCGCCAGGCACCCTCTTTGCCGCCCTTCACCTCAAAGCTCACCACGGCACCGAAACCACGCTGCTGGCGCTGGGCCAATTCGTGCTGCGGATGGCTCTTCAGGCCGGCGTAGTGCACTTTCTCGATACCGTCCTGCTGCTCAAGCCACTCGGCCAGGGCCTGGGCGTTGGCGCAATGAGCCTTCATGCGCAGGCTGAGGGTTTCCAGGCCCTTGAGGAAGATCCAGGCGTTGAACGGGCTCAACGTCGGGCCGGCAGTGCGCAAGAAGCCCACTACTTCCTTCATCTGCTCGCCGCGACCGGCAACCACGCCGCCCATGCAACGGCCTTGACCATCGATGAACTTGGTGGCCGAGTGCACAACGATATCGGCCCCCAGCTTCAGCGGCTGCTGCAACGCCGGCGTACAGAAGCAATTGTCGACAACCAGCATCGCGCCCTTGGCGTGAGCCACTTCGGACAGAGCGGCGATATCCACCAGTTCGGCCAGCGGGTTGGATGGCGACTCGACGAACAGCAATTTGGTGTTGGCCTTGATTGCTGCGTCCCAGCCGGACAGATCCGCCAGAGGCACGTAGTCCACTTCGATACCGAAGCGCTTGAAGTACTTCTCGAACAGGCTGATGGTCGAACCAAACACGCTACGAGACACCAGCACGTGGTCGCCAGCGCTGCACAGGCTCATCACCACCGCCAGGATCGCCGCCATGCCGGTGGCGGTGGCCACGGCTTGCTCAGCGCCTTCCAGGGCCGCGATGCGCTCTTCGAACGCGCGCACGGTTGGATTGGTGTAGCGCGAATACACGTTGCCCGGCACTTCACCAGCAAAGCGCGCAGCGGCGTCGGCCGCGGTACGGAACACATAGCTGGAAGTGAAGAACATCGGATCACCGTGCTCACCTTCGGGAGTGCGGTGCTGGCCGGCACGCACAGCCAGGGTATCGAAAGCTACGCCATCGAGGTCGCTGTCCAACCGACCGGCATCCCATTCCTGACTCATGCTGCCACTCCTTACTCAATTCTTTATTTAAGATACAAAACCGGCCCCTCAGGGCCGGTGTTTACTCAGTTGTTGTACAGATCGATGATCGCGCTGACCGCCTGGGTCTTGATCTTCGACGAGTCATTACGCGCCTGCTCGATCTTGTTCAGGTAGGCCTCGTCGACGTCACCGGTCACGTACTTGCCGTCGAACACGGCGCAGTCGAACTCAGCGATCTTGATCTTGCCACCGCCGACCGCTTCGATCAGATCCGGCAGGTCCTGATAGATCAGCCAGTCGGCGCCGATCAGGTCGGCCACGTCTTGGGTAGTACGGTTGTGGGCGATCAGTTCGTGGGCGCTCGGCATGTCGATACCGTACACGTTCGGGTAACGCACGGCGGGCGCTGCGGAACAGAAGTACACGTTCTTCGCACCGGCTTCGCGGGCCATCTGGATGATCTGCTTGCAGGTGGTGCCACGTACGATGGAGTCATCCACCAGCATCACGTTCTTGCCGCGGAACTCCAGCTCGATGGCGTTGAGCTTCTGGCGCACCGACTTCTTGCGTGCAGCCTGGCCCGGCATGATGAAGGTACGGCCGATGTAGCGGTTCTTCACGAAGCCTTCGCGAAACTTGACGCCCAGGTGGTTGGCCAGTTCCAGCGCAGCGGTACGGCTGGTGTCCGGGATCGGGATCACCACATCGATGTCGTGCTCAGGACGCTCGCGCAAGATCTTGTCGGCCAGCTTCTCGCCCATGCGCAGACGCGCCTTGTAGACCGAAACGCCGTCGATGATCGAATCCGGACGCGCCAGGTAGACGTGTTCGAAGATGCACGGGGTGAGCTTCGGCGCCACGGCGCACTGACGGGTGTGCAGCTTGCCGTCTTCAGTGATGTACACCGCTTCGCCCGGCGCAAGGTCGCGGATCAGGGTGAAGCCCAGCACGTCCAGGGACACGCTTTCGGACGCGATCATGTACTCGACGCCTTCGTCGGTGTGACGCTGGCCGAACACAATCGGGCGGATGCCGTGCGGGTCACGGAAGCCGACGATGCCATAGCCGGTGATCATCGCAACCACGGCATAACCACCGACGCAGCGGTTGTGCACGTCGATCACGGCGGCGAAGACGTCTTCTTCGGTCGGCTGCAGCTTGCCACGCTGTGCCAGCTCGTGGGCGAACACGTTAAGCAGCACTTCCGAATCGGAGCTGGTGTTGACGTGGCGCAGGTCAGATTCGTAAATCTCCTTGGCCAGTTGCTCAACGTTGGTCAGGTTGCCGTTGTGCGCCAGGGTGATGCCGTAAGGCGAGTTGACGTAAAACGGCTGAGCTTCGGCCGAAGTCGAGCTACCGGCAGTCGGATAACGCACATGGCCAATGCCCATGTGCCCGACCAGACGCTGCATGTGACGCTGATGGAACACGTCACGCACGAGCCCATTGTCCTTGCGCAGGAATAACCGGCCGTCGTGGCTGGTCACAATACCGGCAGCATCCTGGCCGCGGTGCTGGAGGACGGTTAGCGCGTCATACAGCGCCTGATTGACGTTCGACTTACCGACGATACCGACGATGCCACACATGCGACGCAACCCCTACTTAATGAATCTTGACTGAACACAGCTTACTGCGGCGTTTTGGCCGGCAAGAGGTGTTCCTTGAACGGAAGATCAGCGGGTACGCTGATTCCGCTGGCCAGCCACTGACTGCTCCACCCCAATATGAGGTTCTTGGACCAATCTGCAACCAATAGAAATTTTGGCACGAGTACCGACTCCTGCCACCACGAATCCTGCTGTACCGGCCCCAGGCTCAACAGCCCGACCGCCACGACCACCAGCAACGCGCCACGCGCGGCGCCGAAGGCCATGCCGAGAAATCGATCGGTCCCGGAGAGGCCAGTGACACGTATCAATTCGCCAATAAGATAATTGACCATTGCCCCCACCAGCAGCGTGGCGATGAACATGATGGCGCAGCCCGCGATGACGCGAGCCGAAGGTGTCTCTATGTATCCGGCCAGGTAGACAGACAGTGATCCACCGAACATCCAGGCTACGACTCCTGCGATGATCCACGTCAGCAACGACAGTGCTTCTTTAACGAAGCCGCGGCTTAGACTGATCAAAGCGGAGATGGCGACGATTGCAACAATCGCCCAGTCAACCCAGGTAAATGGCACGTTTGAGCCTACGGACGGATGAGGCGGCGCATTTTAGCAGAGCGCCGGGCTATCGGTAAGCGGTGATTGCGGCTGCTTTGCAAATCAATAGTTTGTGGTGAGCCAGCCCGATTTCAACCCCACCACAAAACCAATGTGGGAGGAGGCTTGCCCCCTCCCACATTTGATTGCATTCCAGGCTGACACCCTGCGAACTCAGCCGCGCTCAGGCTGAAACCGGGTAACAAATCCCTTCAGGTTCTGCTGACGATCCAGCAAGTCGCGCAGGCGATCCGCCTCGGCACGCTCGATCAACGGCCCGATGAATACGCGATTCTTGCCATCGGCACTGCGGATATAGGCGTTATAGCCCTGGGCACGCAGCTTCTTCTGCAAGGCATCGGCACCCTCGCGATTGCCCAGGCTGGCCACCTGGATCGACCAGCTGATCGGCAGGCCATTCGGGTCGATACGGCTCTGACCCACGTCCGGCTTGCCCGGCGCAGCGGGTTGCGGCGCCACCGGCTTGGGCGCAGGCACCGGAGCGGCCGGCTTGGCGGCTACAACAGGCGCCGGAGCGGGCTTGACCACTGGCACGCTCGGCTGCACAGGCGTGGACGGCGCTGCAATCTCTTCATCCACAGGCAAAGGCGCTTCCTCGGGCAAGGCCTGAGGCTCAGGCACCACCACCGGCTCAACCTGCACCTGTGGCAACGCCGGCGCTTCGGGCGCAGCCGGGGCCTCGACAACTACCTGGCGCTGTTCGTCCTGACGGGAAAACAGCATCGGCAGGAAAATCACCGCCAGTGCCACCAGCACCAGGGCGCCGACCATTCGCTGCTTGTATGCGCTATCCAGTAATGCCATCTGCAGCTTCCTCCGTGGAGCGCCGGGCCAACCACTCAAGCGCCTCGGCAACACAATAAAATGATCCGAACAACAGAATCTCGTCCTCGGCCGTCGCTACCGCGCACTGCGCCTCCAGGGCGGCAGTTACGCTTGCATACGACGTCACGGGCGCACCAAGGTTCTGCAACGCCACTTCAAGCTCAACAGCCGGACGGCTGCGCGGAGTGTCCAGCGGTGCTACGGCCCACGCCTGCACATTGCCCAGCAACGGCGCAACCACGCCACCCAGATCCTTATCGGCAAGCAAACCAAAAACAGCAAGACGACGCCCCGCCGGCGGCGTGCGCGCCAGGCGTTGCGCCAGGTACTCGGCCGCATGGGGGTTATGGCCCACATCCAGCAGCAGGTTCAGGCGCTTGCCTTCCCACTCGAACGCACGACGATCCAAACGCCCCACCATACGGGTCGCCAGCAACGTCGCGGCAATCTGTTCAGCCTGCCAAGGCAGATCCAGCAGCAGATAGGCTTGCAGCGCCAGCGCGGCGTTTTCCATCGGCAGGTTCAGCAGCGGCAAGTCACGCAGCTCTACTGCCTGGCCGCGAGCATCGTGCCCACGCCATTGCCAGTGTTGCGCACCAATTTCGAGATTGAAGTCGCGACCGCGTAGGAAAAACGGGCAATCCAGCTCGCGCACCTTGTCGAGCAAGGGTTGCGGCGGATCCAGGTCACCACACAATGCGGGCCTGCTCTGACGGAAAATCCCGGCCTTTTCGTAAGACACCGACTCGCGGGTATCACCCAAATAGTCAGCATGGTCCACGCCAATGCTGGTAACCAACGCCAGGTCAGCATCCACCACGTTGACCGTGTCGAGACGCCCACCCAAGCCAACTTCCAGAACGACCACATCCAACCGCGCACGCTCGAACAGCCAGAACGCCGCCAGGGTGCCCATCTCGAAATAAGTCAGGGAGGTCTCGCCCCGGCCCGCATCCAGTGCGGCGAAGGCTTCGCAGAGCTGCTCATCAGTGGCTTCGACGCCATTGAGCTGCACCCGCTCGTTATAGCGCAGCAGGTGCGGTGAGCTGTACACGCCCACTTTCAGCCCTTGGGCTTGCAGCAGCGCGGCGACAAAGGCGCAGGTAGAGCCTTTGCCGTTGGTGCCGGTCACCGTGATCACACGCGGTGCCGGCCGGCCCAACCCGAGGCGGGCCGCTACCTGTTGCGAGCGCTCCAGGCCCATGTCGATGGCGGAAGGATGCAACTGCTCAAGGTAGGCGAGCCATTCGCCCAGGGTACGCTGGGTCATAGGTTCGCAGGCACCGGCGGCACGACGATCGGCTCGACTTTAGGCGCGACGTACACCGGCGTCGGCAGGCCCATCATTTGCGCCAGCAGGTTACCCAGACGCGGACGCAGTTCGCCGCGCGGGATGATCAGGTCGATAGCGCCGTGCTCCAGCAGGAACTCGCTGCGCTGGAAACCTTCCGGCAGTTTTTCGCGAACGGTCTGCTCGATCACGCGCGGACCGGCAAAGCCGATCAGGGCTTTTGGCTCGCCGACGATCACATCACCCAGCATTGCCAGGCTGGCGGAAACGCCACCGTAGACCGGGTCGGTCAGCACGGAGATGAACGGAATGCCTTCTTCACGCAGACGCGCCAGCACCGCCGAGGTCTTGGCCATTTGCATCAGGGAGATCAGGGCTTCCTGCATACGCGCACCACCGGAGGCGGCGAAGCAGATCATCGGGCAACGGTTTTCCAGGGCGTAGTTGGCAGCGCGAACAAAGCGCTCACCGACGATGGCCCCCATGGAGCCGCCCATGAAGGAAAACTCGAACGCCGAGACCACAACCGGCATGCCCAGCAACTTGCCACTGATGGAGATCAGTGCGTCTTTCTCACCGGTCTGCTTTTGCGCGCCGGTCAGGCGATCCTTGTACTTCTTGCCGTCGCGGAACTTGAGACGGTCCACCGGCTCCAGGTCAGCGCCCAGCTCGTTACGGCCGTCGGCGTCCAGGAAGATGTCGATGCGGGCGCGGGCGCCGATACGCATGTGGTGGTTGCACTTGGGGCAAACGTCCAGGGTCTTTTCCAGCTCCGGACGGTACAGCACCGCGTCGCAGGATGGGCATTTGTGCCACAGACCTTCAGGAACCGAGCTTTTTTTCACCTCGGAACGCATGATCGAAGGGATCAGTTTGTCTACTAACCAGTTGCTCATGCTTTCTTTCTCCAGTACCGGTGGCTTGAACACAGCCCCGCGTATGCCCTTGAGCTAAATTCATATGTGGCGATGACGCCAGCTGGACGGGGTCAGACGTTCGACCTGCCATTTCCAGCCTGCACCCTCAGCCTTCCAGACAACCTGCCCGTGCAGGTTTGCCACTTCATTTCCGGGCCACCTAAGGCGGCACCGGGCTGTTTTACACAGTGGTAGTTATGGACGGCGGCAGACTGCCAGCCGTCACATCCCGCGCACAGCCTGCATAAATGCGCGAATCTTGTCGTGATCCTTGATGCCCTTGCCCTGCTCCACCCCACCGCTGACGTCCACGGCATACGGGCGAACCTGTTCGATGGCCGCCGCGACATTCGCGGGGTTGAGCCCACCGGCCAGAATGATCGGCTTGCTCAATCCCTCGGGGATCAGCGACCAGTCGAACGCTTCGCCGGTACCACCGGGTACGCCTTCGACATAGGTATCCAGCAAAATCCCGCGCGCGCCACCATAAGCTGCACACGCACCGGCGATATCGTCCCCGGCCTTGACGCGCAGCGCCTTGATGTACGGGCGTTGGTAGCTTTCACATACATCCGGGGTTTCGTCGCCATGAAACTGCAACATGTCCAGCGGTACCGCGTCCAGGGTTTCATTGAGTTCGCAACGACTGGCATTGACGAACAAACCCACGGTGGTCACGAAGGGCGGCAATGCGGCGATGATCGCCCGCGCCTGCAACACATTCACCGCTCGCGGGCTCCTGGCATAAAACACGAAACCAATGGCATCCGCTCCCGCCTCGACTGCCGCCAGCGCATCTTCTATGCGGGTAATCCCGCAAATCTTGCTGCGAACGACGGACATAGCGCAGAAACTCCAGGGTTGGACCGAGAAAGTCCCGGATGGTAACAAAAGCTTTTCCGGGCGTCAGCCGCCAAGTTCGCTGAAACCCGTGAGGAAGTGTGGCCCGATAAATCGCTGGGGCAGTTCGAACTCGTCGCGATACTCCACATCCACCAGGTAAAGGCCAAATGGATGCGCCGTCACGCCGCCGGTCCGGCGAACCCTGCTCTCCAGCACTTCCTTCGCCCACTCGACCGGGCGCTCGCCGGTGCCGATGGTCATCAGCACTCCTGCGATATTGCGCACCATATGGTGCAGAAAAGCGCCGGCGCGGATATCCAGCACGATCATCTTGCCGTGGCGGGTCACCCGCAGGTGATGGACTTCCTTGATCGGCGACTTGGCCTGGCACTGACCGGCCCGGAACGCGCTGAAGTCATGCACCCCCACCAGATGCTGCGCGGCCTCGGCCATGCGCTCGGCGTCCAGCGGGCGATGGTTCCAGGTGATTTCTTCGTTGAGGTGCGCCGGGCGGATCTGGTCGTTGTAGATCACATAGCGGTAACGCCGGGCGATGGCCTTGAACCGCGCATGAAAATGCGCCGGCATGACCTTGGCCCAACTGACGCTGACGTCATGGGGCAAATTGATATTGGCGCCCATCACCCAAGCCTTCATGGTCCGCTCGGCCTGGGTATCGAAATGCACCACCTGGCCGCAGGCATGCACCCCTGCGTCGGTACGCCCGGCGCACATCAACGACACCGGCGAATCGGCGACTTTGGACAGGGCCTTTTCCAGGGTTTCCTGCACCGTCAGCACGCCCGACGCCTGGCGCTGCCAGCCGCGATAGCGTGAACCTTTGTATTCAACGCCCAGGGCGATGCGGTAAAAGCCTGCGGCCGCCATTTCGGCGGCTGCGTTATCTATATTTGCCAAGAACTGAGAGCCTGATGAGTTGCGCAAAGGCGGCCATTATAAATGCGGCGGCCGTGTGACGGGCGCTTTTGTTCAGGATTGACGCGGACCGAATGCCAGAGGGGGCTTGCTCCCGATAGCTGTGGGGTCAGCAACTAGCTGTGCTGAATGGCCCGGCGCTATCGGGGGCAAGCCCCCTCCCACCTGTGTGTTGTATCAGCCGTCAAATTCTACCGAGCATTTCCTTGGCCTCGCCGCGCTGAATCTCATCGCCTTCGGTGAGCACTTCGGAAAGGATATCCCGCGCTCCGTCCGCATCGCCCATGTCGATATAGGCTTGGGCCAGGTCCAGCTTGGTAGCGACCTCATTGGTGCCAGACAGGAAGTCGAACTCAGGCTCATCGCCGCCAAGCGCCGCATCTTCAGCCGTGAAAGAAGGCTCGATGGAGGGATGTTCCAGGCTCTGGGATAGGCGATCCAGCTCGGCGTTGACATCGTCCAGCTCCGAGGCGAAAGCATCAGGCTTGGCCGCCGTTTGCGGCTCGTCCGCCAGGGACAGATCAAAATCTTCCGGCAGATCGAAGTCATCCAACGCTGCAGGCTTCAGCGTTGGCGGTTCGACAGCTGGAACGTCGCTCATCTGATCTTCAAGGCCAGACAGGAAGTCATCGTCGGACTGCGTTGACGACGGCGCATCCAACTGCAGGTCCAGGTCAAAGTCAGACAGGTCATCCGAGGCCGACTTGGCGGCGGTTTGCTCTTTCAGAAGCGACTCGAACGTCTGTTGATCGTCCTTGATCTCGGCCGGTGAGGCAGCCTCCAGATCGTCCAGGCTCAGATCAAAATCACTGTCAAAAGCCTCCGGCTCTGGTGCAGCCGGCTTGTCTTCGAGCAGATCCTTGACGTACTGAGCATCCAGTGCCGCCGCAGCAACCGCCGCACTGACACCTGCCGCCAATACGGCCATCGCCGGGAAGCGCGCTTTGAGCTGCTCGACCTGGGCATGGTTTTCACCATTGGCCACGAGTTGGCGCTCCTGGGTTACGAAGCCGTCCTTGTCGCTTTGCAGGCCATAGACTTCCATCAGCTTCAAACGCAAGTCGCTGCGCTTGGGCTCGTGCTTGATCGCTTGCTCCAACACATCGGCAGCCTGGTTCAGGTGACCACGGTCGATATGGGACTGGGCTTGCGCCAAGGCATCGTTGGCATTCTGCGGGGCGACGGCAACAGCCAGCGGCGCGAGCACGGAGGCGACTGTTGGCACAACCACAGCAGGCTCAACCACTGGCGCGGGCGCCGGAGCAGCGGCCAGCTTGACGCTCGGTGGCGGCACCTCAAGGCCCTCGAAACTGTCCGACGGCAGGTCGTGCTCGATATCCGAGGTGAATTCCGGTTCTTCGGCCAGCGCTCGCGCCATGCGCAGGTGCTTTTCCTCTTCGCGACGGGCGTTGCGATGGCGCGCCCACAGCAGCAGGAGCAACAAGACTACCAGGCCCGCTGCCCCCCCGATAACAGAGAGGACAACCGGGTTGGTCAGCAGGTCGTTGAACTTGCCTTCCGGGGCCTCGGCGTCAGTGGTGGCGACCGGTTTGGCCGCTTCCGGCGCGGGGGCCGGAGCGTCCGGTGTCGGCGCTGGCGCAGTGGTCTGTGCGGGGGCTGCCGGAGTGGCCGCCGGGTCGCTTGCCAGCTGTGCAGGCATCGCTGTCGCCGCCGTCGCCGGGTCGCCTTTCTCCGCCTGCAAACGAGCCAGTTGATCGTTCTTCAATTGAATCAGCTTTTGCAGTTTATCCAGCTGGCTTTGCAGGTCCGCCGCACGACTCTTGAGTTCCTCGTTATCACGGCGAGTGGTATCCAACTGCTCCTGGGTCATCGCCAGCTTGTCGCTCAGGCCCTGGCTGTCGCCGGCCTTGCTCTTGCCGCCCTTCTTGGCGGCTTCTGCCGAGACCAGGCTCAGCTTGTCCTGGGCATTGGTGGTCGAGGGCGCATTACCGGCCTGGGTACGCTTGGTGGCGTCCAGTTGTTGCTTGCCTGCGGCCTGATTGGAGGCCGTGCGACGCCCCTGGCGCCAGGCATCATTCTGCGCCCGTACTTCGGCAATCGCCTGGGGTTGCGGCAGTGCGGTACTTTGTACGGTGTCCGGCAGGCGTAGCACCTGGCCGGTTTTCAAGCGGTTGATATTGCCGTCGATGAAGGCGCCGGGGTTCAGCGCCTGGATAGCCAGCATGGTCTGCTGCACCGAACCGCCATTGCGGTGCTTCTCGGCGATTTCCCAAAGGGTGTCGCGGGAGGTCGTGGTGTGCTGGGCCGGCTTGCTCGCAACAGGCGCGGCGCTGGCAGGTGCGCCCAAGCGTGGGGCTGGCGCCGCTGCGACCGGGGCCGGGGCAGACTGGTCAAATTTGGCCGGATCGAGCAGCACACTGTAGTCGCGCATCAATCGACCGTTTGGCCATTGCACCTGCAGCAGGAAACGTACATAGGAATCAGGCAGCGGCTTGCTGGAGGTGACACGCACCACGCTGCGACCATTGGCGTTGATCACCGGGGTAAATGTCAGGTCATTGAGGAATGCCTGGCGATCGACGCCAGCATCCACAAACGCCTGGGAGGACGCCAGGCTAGGCGTGATCTCGGACGCTGTGAGGCCGCCGACATCGAGCAATTCGATTTCCACCGACAAGGGCTGGTTCAACTTCGACTTGAGGGTCATTTCCCCCAGCTGCAGCGCCTGCGCCATACCGGAGGACAGCGCCGAGGCGGCCGCTATTGCTAACACCAGTTTGCGAACTTGAACCATAGCCTCATCCTTTGTCTGAACACTCCCCGGCCTGCGAGAAGGTTGGTAACCGCTTGCCATAAGGCATGGCGAGCCGATAGGTTACCGACACGCTTCTGTTGCACTTCGGACCAAGCATAGCGCCTGGCTAGAATCAATCTACAAATTGACGCCAAGTATCTTTTACGCAAGGCCTTTTATCAACAACTGCGCCAGCTGCACCGCGTTAAGTGCGGCACCTTTGCGTACGTTATCTGACGTCAGCCACAGATTTAGTTCCGCCGGGTCGTCCACGCCAGCACGAACCCGGCCGACATAGACCACATCCTGGCCGACCGCATCGCCCACGGCTGTCGGGTAATCGCCCTCCTCCACCAGCTCTACACCCGCAGCGGCATCAAGGGCCAGGTTGACCGCAGCCAGGTCGACCGGTGCGGCCAATTGCAACGACACCGTCAGGCTATCGCCAAAAAACACCGGAGCTTGAACGCAGGTTGCTGAAATCTTCAGTGACGGTAATTCAAGCACTGTGCGCAGTTCGTGTACGAGACGCTTCTCCAAGGCTGTATGACCTTGCGCATCTGGCGTGCCGACTTGTGCCAATAGGTTGAAGGCCATTTGCCGGTCGAAGAACTTCGGCTCCAGCGGGCGTACGTTCAACAACTCGGCGGTCTGACGGGCCAGTTCGCTCACGGCTTCACGCCCTTGAGCAGACACTGCCAGGTTGGCCGTGACGCTGACACGCTGGATATCCAGCAAGCCACGCAGCGGCGCCAGCACCACCGCAAGGTTAGTCGCGGACGGGCTTGGGCTGCCGAGCTGGAACGGTTTCTTCAATCCCTTCAGGACATGGGCATTGGCTTCCGGCACCACCTGTGGCGCCTGCTCGACGGGCAAGGCACCGGACAGATCGATCACCGAACAGCCGGCTGCCGTTGCACGTGGTGCGAAACTCAGGGTGACGGCGGGGCCGGCGGCGAAGAACGCCAGTTGCACCTTGCTGAAATCGAACTCATCAACCTCCTTGACCCGCACATTCTTGCCGCGAAATGGCACCGAGGCACCGGCGGAATTATTGCCGGCCAGCAGGTACAGGGTGCCCACCGGGAATGCCAGTTCTTCGAGAATCTGCACCAGGGTTTCGCCAACAGTACCGGTGGCGCCGATCACGGCGATTTCAAAGGTCTGGGTCATGGGGGCTGCCTCGGGCATTGCGGGGGGAGCGGCACTTTACCGGGTGGCCGGGGGTGAAGCAATTAACCTGGGTTTTATGGTGTGGCTGATGCCCCCGATAGGGCCGAAAGAACAAAAAAACCCGCGCCTGTCACCAGAGCGCGGGTTTCTCTTACTGCCTCAAGCGATCAACGCTCCAGCAAAATCCGCAGCATGCGACGCAACGGCTCAGCCGCGCCCCACAGCAGCTGGTCGCCAACCGTAAAGGCGCCGAGGAACTGACTGCCCATGTTCAGCTTGCGCAGACGGCCAACCGGTACATTCAGGGTGCCGGTGACCTTGGTCGGGCTCAGCTCCTGCATGCTGATATCGCGGTTGTTCGGCACCAGCTTGACCCACGGGTTGTGCTGGCTGATCAGCCCTTCGATATCAGCGATCGGCACGTCTTTGTTCAGCTTGATGGTCAGCGCCTGGCTGTGGCAGCGCATCGCGCCGATGCGCACGCAGATGCCGTCGACCGGGATCGGGCTCTTGAAACGACCGAGGATCTTGTTGGTTTCGGCCTGGGCCTTCCACTCTTCGCGGCTCTGACCGTTCGGCAGTTCCTTGTCGATCCACGGAATCAGGCTGCCAGCCAATGGCACACCGAAGTTCTCGGTCGGGTAGGCGTCGCTGCGCATGGCTTCGGCCACACGGCGGTCGATGTCGAGGATCGCGCTGGCCGGGTCGGCCAGTTGATCGGCGACTGCAGCGTGGGTCGCGCCCATCTGCTTGATCAGCTCACGCATGTTCTGCGCGCCGGCACCGGAGGCCGCCTGATAGGTCATGGCGCTCATCCACTCGACCAGACCCGCTTCGAACAGGCCACCCAGGCCCATCAGCATCAGGCTGACGGTGCAGTTACCGCCGACGTAGTTCTTGGTGCCCGCATCCAGCTGCTGGTCGATGACCTTGCGGTTCACCGGGTCGAGGATGATCACCGCATCGTCCTGCATACGCAGGCTCGACGCGGCGTCGATCCAGTAACCCTGCCAGCCGGCTTCGCGCAGTTTCGGGAAGACTTCGCTGGTGTAGTCGCCACCCTGGCAGGTCACGATCACGTCGAGTGTCTTCAACTCGTCAATGCTGTAGGCATCCTTGAGCGGGGCAATATCCTTGCCCACGGACGGCCCTTGGCCACCCACGTTCGACGTGGTGAAAAACACCGGCTCAATAAGATCGAAATCCTGCTCTTCCAGCATCCGCTGCATGAGCACGGAACCGACCATACCGCGCCAACCGATCAGACCTACACGTTTCATCGCAACTACACCTTGTTAAAAAGTGGGCCGCGTTGCAGCAACAACTGCAAGCGGGCCCGAGAGATTACAGATTCCGCAGCGCGGCGACTACTGCGTCGCCCATTTCTTGCGTACCGACTTTGGTGCAACCCTGCGACCAGATGTCGCCGGTGCGCAAACCCTGGTCCAGCACCAGGCTCACGGCCTTCTCGATCGCGTCCGCCGCATCGCTCAGGTTGAAGCTGTAGCGCAGCATCATCGAGACCGACAAGATGGTCGCCAGCGGGTTGGCAATGCCCTGGCCCGCGATGTCCGGCGCCGAACCGTGGCAAGGCTCGTACATGCCCTTGTTGTTAGTGTCCAGGGACGCCGACGGCAGCATGCCGATGGAGCCAGTGAGCATCGACGCCTGGTCGGACAGGATGTCGCCGAACAGGTTGTCGGTCACGATCACGTCGAACTGCTTCGGCGCACGCACCAGTTGCATCGCGGCGTTGTCGACGTACATGTGGCTCAGTTCGACGTCCGGGTAGTCCTTGGCCACTTCTTCGACGATTTCGCGCCACAGTTGGCTGGACGCCAGTACGTTGGCTTTATCCACCGAGCAGACCTTTTTGCCACGCACGCGGGCCATGTCGAAACCGACACGGGCGATACGACGGATTTCGCTCTCGCTGTATGGCAGGGTGTCGTAGGCCTGACGCTCGCCATTCTCCAACTCACGCACACCGCGTGGCGAGCCGAAATAGATACCGCCGGTCAGCTCCCGCACGATCAGGATATCCAGGCCCGCGACCACTTCGGGCTTGAGGCTCGACGCATCAGCCAGTTGCGGGTAAAGGATCGCCGGGCGCAGGTTGCCGAACAGGCCCAGTTGCGCGCGGATTTTCAGCAGGCCGCGCTCAGGGCGGATGTCACGCTCGATCTTGTCCCACTTCGGACCACCCACGGCGCCGAGCAGCACGGCGTCGGCGGCACGGGCGCGGTCCAGGGTTTCGTCGGCCAGGGGCACGCCGTGCTTGTCGATGGCTGCGCCGCCGATCACGTCGTGGCTCAGTTCGAAGCCCAGGCTGTACTTGCTGTTGGCGAGTTCCAGGACTTTGACCGCTTCGGCCATGATTTCCGGACCAATACCGTCGCCAGGGAGAATCAGAATCTGCTTGCTCATGGGTTCCTCATTTCATCAAGCGACCCGCCCGTGGGCAGGTCGGGAAAAATAACTAGCGCTCGGCCCAGACCACCAGCACGTCGGTGCTGAAGGTGCCGTCGGCTTGAATCTCGTAATAGTCACGCACTTCCTGGCCCATCGCCTGTTGCAGCTCCAGGATCGCGGCGCGCAAGACTTGCGGCGTGCGCATACGCTCGACCCACGAGGTGTATTCCAGGCGCAGCCGCTGGCGACTGCTGTTGCGCACATGCAGACCGGCTTCGCTGAGCTGACGCATCCACTCGGCAGCAGAGTAATCGCGCACGTGGCTGGTGTCCCTCAGTACTTCGACGGTTTGCAGGTAAGTGTCCAACAGCGGGCTGCCCGGTGACAACACATCAACGAAGGCCGCCACGCCGCCCGGCTTGAGCACGCGACGCACTTCACGCAGGGCCAGGCCGAGGTCGCTCCAGTGGTGGGCCGAGTAGCGGCTGAACACAAAGTCGAACTCGCCGTCGGCAAACGGCAGGCGTTCTGCGGCGCCGTTGACAGTGCTGATATTGGTGAAGCCGCGATCTTGCGCAGCAGCGGCCACCACGTCGAGCATCTGCTGGGACAGGTCGTAGGCCACCACTTCTTTAACCAGCGGTGCCACATGAAAGCTGACATGACCGGCGCCGCAGCCCAGGTCCAGCAGGCGTGCACCGCCCTGCCCGGCCAGTTCGGCCTGGAGCAGCGCAAATTCGCTGCCTTGGGCGTGCACGGCACTGCTGAGGTAGGCAGAGGCCTGTTCGCCGAATTGTTTTTGCACGACTTGGGTGTGGGCGGTGCTGGTCATGGTGGTTTTCCTTGGGTTTTGGGGTGGCTGTACGGGCGCTATCGCAGGCAAGCCAGCTCCCACATCGATCGGTGTTCTCCTGAACAACTCGGTCAACTGTGGGAGCGGGCTTGCCCGCGATGGGGCCCGCACGGTTACCGCAAATCAGGCATCGCGAAACAACCAAGGCTGGCTAGCCCGGTGCTTGGCCTCAAACGCTGCAATCGCATCGCCGTCCTGCAAGGTCAGGCCGATATCATCCAGGCCGTTGATCAGGCAGTGCTTACGGAAGGCGTCCACTTCAAAGTGATACACCTTGCCATCCGGACGGGTCACGGTTTGCGCGGCCAGGTCGACAGTCAGCTGGTAGCCCACGTCGGCTTCGACTTGCTTGAACAGCTCGTCAACTTCTTCGTCGGTCAAGATGATCGGCAACAGGCCATTCTTAAAGCTGTTGTTGAAGAAGATATCGGCGTAGCTCGGCGCGATGATGCTGCGAAAGCCATATTCTTCCAGAGCCCACGGCGCGTGCTCACGGCTGGAGCCGCAACCGAAGTTTTCCCGGGCCAACAGGACGCTGGCGCCCTGGTAACGTTCGGCGTTGAGCACGAAGTCCTTGTTCAGCGGGCGCTTGGAGTTGTCCTGGTAGGCGTAGCCCACGTCCAGGTAGCGCCACTCGTCGAACAGGTTGGGGCCAAAACCGGTGCGCTTGATCGACTTCAAGAACTGCTTGGGGATGATCTGGTCGGTGTCCACGTTGGCACGGTCCAACGGCGCGACAAGACCTGTGTGTTGGGTAAAAGCTCTCATCGGGTATTCCTCAGATCAATTCGCGAACGTCGATGAAACGACCGTTGACGGCAGCCGCAGCGGCCATGGCCGGGCTGACCAGGTGGGTACGCCCACCAGCGCCCTGACGCCCTTCGAAGTTACGGTTGGAGGTCGACGCGCAATGCTCGCCCGACTCCAGGCGGTCCGGGTTCATCGCCAGGCACATCGAACAGCCCGGCTCACGCCATTCAAAACCGGCTTCGAGGAAGATCTTGTCCAGGCCTTCGGCTTCGGCTTGCGCTTTGACCAAGCCAGAACCCGGCACCACGATGGCTTGCTTGATGGTCGAGGCCACCTTGCGGCCCTTGGCGATCACCGCGGCGGCGCGCAGGTCTTCGATCCGCGAGTTGGTGCAGGAACCGATGAACACACGATCCAACTGGATGTCGGTGATTGCCTGATTGGCTTTCAACCCCATGTACTTCAAGGCGCGCTCGATGGAGCCGCGCTTGACCAAATCGGCCTCTTGGGCCGGGTCCGGCACGTTCTGGTCGACGGCCAGGACCATTTCCGGGGAAGTGCCCCAGCTGACTTGCGGCTTGATCTGGGCTGCGTCGAGCTCGACCACGGTATCGAACACCGCATCGGCGTCGGAGACCAGGTCCTTCCAGGCCTCAACGGCGGCATCCCAATCAGCGCCGGCAGGGGCGAAAGGACGGCCCTTGACGTATTCGACGGTCTTTTCGTCCGCCGCCACCATGCCCACACGGGCACCGGCTTCGATGGACATGTTGCAGATGGTCATGCGGCCTTCGATGGACAGGTCGCGAATCGCACTGCCGGCGAATTCGATGGCATGGCCATTACCGCCGGCGGTGCCGATCTTGCCGATCACGGCGAGCACGATGTCCTTGGCGGTCACGCCAAACGGCAAGGTGCCTTCGACCGAGACCAGCATGTTCTTCATTTTCTTGGCGACCAGGCACTGGGTGGCGAACACGTGTTCGACCTCCGAGGTGCCGATGCCGTGGGCCAAAGCGCCGAAGGCACCGTGGGTGGATGTGTGGGAGTCGCCGCAGACCACGGTCATGCCCGGCAAGGTGGCACCCTGCTCCGGGCCGATCACGTGGACGATGCCTTGACGCACGTCATTCATCTTGAATTCGGTGATGCCATATTCGTCGCAATAGTCGTCGAGGGTCTGTACCTGCAAGCGCGACACGGTGTCGACGATGGCGTCGATACCGCCCTTGCGCTCAGGGGTGGTCGGCACGTTGTGGTCCGGGGTGGCAATGATCGAGTCGACGCGCCAAGGCTTGCGCCCCGCCAGTCGCAGGCCTTCGAACGCTTGGGGCGAGGTCACTTCATGGATGATGTGACGGTCGATATAGATCAGCGACGACCCATCATCGCGCCGTTTCACTTCATGGGAATCCCAAAGCTTGTCGTAAAGCGTTTTGCCGGCCATCAGTCGGTCCTCATCAGCGGTATTTCATGCGCCGGGCTTTTCAATAACCCTTTGGCTTGTGAGGCTGATGGTATGGCGCTACATTAAATAACTCAAATTCATATTTTTTATGCTTTGGATTACCAACTGGAATACCACCATGGACTTGGCCAATCTTAATGCCTTTATCGCCATCGCCGAGATCGGCAGCTTTTCCGGCGCCGGTGAACGCCTGCACCTGACCCAACCAGCCATCAGCAAACGCATCGCCGGCCTGGAGCAGCAATTGAAGGTGCGCTTGTTTGATCGCCTGGGCCGCGAAGTCGGCCTGACCGAGGCCGGGCGCGCCCTGCTGCCGCGCGCTTACCAGATTCTCAACGTGCTCGACGACACCCGCCGTGCCC
Organism: Pseudomonas arvensis; assembly: GCF_056688935.1. Classification (NCBI taxonomy): domain Bacteria; kingdom Pseudomonadati; phylum Pseudomonadota; class Gammaproteobacteria; order Pseudomonadales; family Pseudomonadaceae; genus Pseudomonas; species Pseudomonas arvensis. Next base: position 4,111,671 of record NZ_CP162038.1, read on the forward strand.
TCACCAACCTCACCGGCGAAGTCAGCGGGCGGCTCACATTGGCCACCAGCCACCATATCGGCCTGCACCGCTTGCCGCCGATCCTGCGCACGTTCACCCGCGAATACCCGAACGTGGCGCTGGATATTCAGTTTCTCGATTCGGAAGTGGCCTACGAAGAAATCCTCCACGGGCGCGCCGAAGTGGCGGTGATCACCCTCGCACCGGACCCTCACAACCTGGTACGCGCAACGCCGGTGTGGGACGACCCGCTGGATTTTGTGGTGGCGCCCGAACATAGCCTGATCAGTAACGGCTCTATCAGCCTGGCGGATATTGCCGGCCATCCGGCGGTTTTCCCTGGCGGCAACACCTTTACCCACCATATTGTCAGCCGGCTGTTCGAGGCCCAGGGCCTGACGCCAAACATCGCGATGAGCACTAACTACCTGGAAACCATCAAGATGATGGTGTCCATCGGCCTGGCCTGGAGCGTGTTGCCGCGCACCATGCTCGATGATCAGGTGGCAAGTATCGCTTTGCCGGGCATACAACTCAGTCGCCAGCTAGGCTATATCGTGCACACCGAAAGGACGCTGTCGAACGCTGCGCGGGCTTTCATGAGCCTATTGGATGCACAGGTGGATCTGCCAGGAATGCCGGCATGACGCCGTGCGGCCTGGGTTCTGATTAAAACCGTGCTGTTTGCCCATCGAATCAAGGCCCGATGATAATGCGCAACCCCGTCGATTCCGTGCCACCCCTGCCCCGCATTTACGCCCTCGATCCCCAGGCGGCGGAAGAGAGCTGGGACAGCGCCCCACAGCTGCTGGCCGCCCTCAATGCGGCCCGCCTGGGCGCATGGTGCTGGGAAATCGACACCGGACGAATCAGTTGGTCACGGGGCACCCAGGCGCTGTTTGGGTTTGACCCGCGCCAACCGTTGCCCAAGGATCTGGATTACCTCGACCTGCTCGCCCAATCGGATCGCGCCCGCGTGGTACGGGCCTTTCACGCCGTATTGGCCGGCGAGCCGTTCGAGCAGGCCATGCATCACCGCATCCAATGGCCCGACGGCAGCTTTCACTGGCTGGAAATCAACGGCAGCCTGCAGCCGGACAAAGCCGGTCGACGCCGTATGATCGGGGTGATCCGCGAGATCACCCACCAGCGCGAACGTGAGAACGCCCTGGGGCACTCCGAAAAACGCTTCGCCACGCTGTTCCACCTGTGCCCGAACATGGTGCTGCTGACCCGTCAGGCCGACGGCCTGATCAGCGAAGCCAACCAGTATTTCGAGATGCTCTTCGGCTGGCCTCTGGGCGACGCCATCGGCCGCACCACCCTGGACCTGGGCCTGTGGTGCGATCCGGAGCAGCGCGCTGAACTGATCAAGGCGACCCAGCGCAAGGGCGAGCCCATCAGCATGGAGGTGCAGTTTTGCGCCAGCAACGGCCAGGTCCACGATGGCACCCTCAGCGCGCAAAAAATCGAGTTGGAGGGTGAGGCGTACCTGATCAGCACTTTCCTCGACACCACCGAACGCAAGAATGCCGAACAGGCACTCAAGGACAGCCAGGAACGCCTCGACCTGGCGCTGGACTCGGCGCAACTGGGCACTTGGGACTGGCACATTCCCAGCGGCATGCTCTACGGCTCGGCACGCGCCGCCCAACTGCACGGCCTGCCGTTCGAACCGTTCCACGAATCCTTCGATGCTTTTTTCGAAGGCATGCCCGATGAGGAACGGGACAATATGCGCAGCGCCTACCGCACCCTGCGAGAAGGGCCGGCCGGCAACTACCAATTGACCTATCGGGTGCCCATGGAAGACGGCAGCTCACGCTACCTGGAAAGCCGTGCGCGCCTGTACCGCAACGAGCAAGGCGCGCCGCTGCGCATGGCCGGGACGTTGCTCGACATCACCGACCAGGTAGAGCGCGAGCAACGCCTGAGCGCCTCCGAAGAGAAATTCGCCAGCCTGTTCCAGGCCAGCCCCGACCCGATTTGCGTCACCGGCATGGACAGCGGCGCGTTTATCGAGATCAACCCGGCCTTTACCCAGACCTTTGGCTGGACCGCCGCCGAGGTCATCGACAAGAGCGCCGACCAGATCGGCCTGTGGGACGATCCCAGCCAGCGTCTGGAGCGTATCGAACGGGTGATTCGCGAGCAGGCGTTGAGCAACGTGGCCGTGGTGGTGCATCACAAGAATGGCCAGAGCCTGACCTGTATGATTTCCAGCCGCTTGATCAAGGTCGGCGATCAACCGTGCATTGTCACCACCTTGCGCGATATCACCCAGCAACAACGCTCTGAAGCCGCGCTGAAGGCCAGCGAGGAAAAATTCGCCAAGGCCTTTCATTCCAGCCCTGACGCAATTTCCATCACCGAGCGCGACACCGGCCGCTATGTGGAGGTCAACGACGGCTTCTGCCGCCTCACCGGCTACCGCGCTGAAGACGCCATCGGCCTGACGCTGTATCAGATCGGCATCTGGGCCGACGAAAACCAACGCTCGGCGCTATTGGCCGAGTTGCAGATCAAGGGCCGTATCACCCACCTGGAAATGCTCTGGCACAACAAACGCGGCGACGTGCTGGCAGTGGAAGTCTCCGTTGAGCCCATCACCCTGAACGAGACTCCGTGCCTGCTGCTGACCGCGCGGGATGTGAGCCTGCTGAAAAACGCACAGGCGCAGATCCGCCACCTGGCCTACCACGACCCGCTGACCAACCTGCCCAACCGGGCGCTGCTGATGGATCGCCTGAGCCAGCAGATCGCCCTGCTCAAGCGCCATAATTTACGCGGCGCGCTGCTGTTCCTGGACCTTGACCACTTCAAGCACATCAACGACTCCCTTGGTCACCCGGTGGGCGATACCGTGCTGAAAATCGTCACCGCGCGCCTGGAAGCCAGCGTGCGCATGGAGGACACCGTGGCACGCCTGGGTGGTGATGAATTCGTGGTACTGCTCAGCGGCCTGAATGGCTCGCGCATGGAGGTCAGCAAACAGGTGCAGGCGCTGGCCGACACCCTGCGCGAGTTGCTTTCGGAGCCGATGTTCCTGGACGGGCACCGCCTGCAGGTCACGCCGAGCATTGGTGTGGCGTTGATTCCCGATCACGGCACCACCCCGGCGGATCTGCTCAAGCGTGCCGACATTGCCCTGTACCGCGCCAAGGATTCAGGGCGCAATACCACGCAGATGTTCCACAACAGCATGCAAAAAACCGCCAGCGAACGCCTGCGCATGGAAACCGACCTGCGCCTGGCCCTGGCGCGTGGCGAGTTCAGTGTGCATTACCAACCCCAGGTGGATGCGCGCGGCAACAAGATCGTCGGCGCAGAGGCACTGGTGCGCTGGCAGCACCCACAATTGGGCGCGCAGTCACCGTCGGAATTTATCAAGGTGCTGGAAGACAGCGGCCTGATCCTCGAAGTGGGCACCTGGATCCTCGATGAAGCCTGTGCCGCTTTCGAACAATTGATCAAAGACGGCAAGGTCGACCCGCTGAACTTCAGCCTGTGCGTAAACATCAGCCCTCGGCAGTTTCGTCAGAACGACTTCGTGGAGCGGGTAGAGCACAGCCTCAAGCAGCACTCGTTGCCCTATAGCCTGCTGAAACTGGAAATCACCGAAGGCATCGTGATCCAGAACCTGGACGACACCGTGAACAAGATGCGCCGCCTGAAAAAGCTCGGCGTGAGCTTTGCGATGGATGACTTTGGTACCGGCTACTCATCTCTGACCTACCTTAAGCGTTTGCCAGTGGATGCGCTGAAAATCGATCAATCGTTCGTGCGCGACGCAACCCACGACCCCAACGATGCCGAAATCATTCGCGCCATCGTGGCGATGGCTCGCAGTTTGAATCTGGAGGTGATTGCCGAGGGTGTGGAAACCCCGGAGCAACTGGCGTTCCTGCAAAAACTGGGCTGCCATTTGTTCCAGGGGTATTTGCACAGCCGTCCGTTGCCGATCGAGGGGTTCAGACGGCTGCTGGAGTAACCCTCAGGCCAGCTTCAATGCCCGCATCCCCGCGGACATCCAGCGTGAGGAAGCCAGGGCCAGTTTTCGCCCATAGTCATCAAGCGCGCCATTGATCACTGCAACCGAATGGGCACTGTCCGCCAGGGTGCCGATCGCGCCGTCAGCCAGCTCTTTTACCGTGCTTTCACGGATGTAACCAAACAGGCCCAGCCGGCGAAGTGCCTCGCCGGGGTATTCGCCGTCATTGAGGGTCTGCAGCGCCACCTCATAACTCTCGCGAGCCCGAAAGTCGTTGTTCTCTATCTGCGCGCGCTTGGCACTGACCGCGTAGAGAAAGTTGGCGTAACTGAGCAACTGGGGATCACTGCCGTAGAAGTTCGAGGCCGCCGTGGCCTGGCGCAGCTCAGCATGGGTCAACTTAAGCGGGAAGGAATCCCGCATCGTCACCTCAAAGCCGTCCGGCGTGACCTGGATGTGCTTATAGATCCCCATGGGGTCCTGCGCGAACCGGATAATGGCTGCCTTGATCGCCGACACGGTGACGCAATTGCCTTGCGCGCCTTGATAAAAGCCACTCCAGATTTGCTCAGGCGCCGCGTCGGTGGCCACATGAGACACCGTCCTGGCGTCGCTGCGGGGCGCGGATTTATCGTTGAACAACACGTAGCCATACCCCCCATCGACCGACTGCCGTTCACCGTAATTATGTTTGACCCCCTCCACCACCAAGGCGGAGCCGTGGTTATGGGTCCCCATGACTCCGATCGCGCCCTTGGCCGCCATGTCAGCCGACGACACAAACTGAGAAAGCCCGAAAACCCCCATGCCCTGCAGGCACCGCTGGGTCGTCTCCCCTTCGAGTGTCTTTGCCAGAGCGGCCTCGAACGTCGAGTAACCCCCTTCCAGTTGCTTGCGTTTCACAAAGGCCGCAAACACAAAGTTGGCGTCCTTTACGGCACCGGAATCCGCCCCCTGAAATCGCGAAGCTTTCGACGCCTGCGCCAACTCGCTGGCAGACAGGTGAACCTTGAATTCATCCTTCATGGTGACGTGATAGCCGTCACCGGCGCGAATCAACTCACTGAACATGGCAGCAGGGTGGCGACCGAACGTCATCATCATCAATTTGATGACTGCGGCATGCGTGCTGCTATCAAAGTTCTCGCCAAACCGTCGCTCAGTCGTGTTGAACGCCGGGGCAATATCCGCAGGCGGTCCCTCGCTACGCGCCGCAGCAACAGGTGCAAACGCCTCATGCCCCATATCAACCGGAAAAACCGGCTGATCAGCCATTGAAATATTCATTTTCGGGATTCCTGACACTCAAAGAATTGTCTGTCGCTCATGCGGCCAGGGCTACACGGAGCAGCCTAGGCTGAACCGACGCCTGAGGCCCTGACCACATCGACGCACTCAAGATCAAACCAGGGCAACAGCGTGCCCCTGGGTGGGCGCCCTCCCTTGTCGTCCCCATAGTTCTTCGCGACCATTGATAACTGCCACCGAATGCCCGGTGCGGTTACACATGCCCAATTGCCCAGCGGCAAGTTCGCGTACAGACACCCTCTTCATGTGCTGCCTCAGCCCCAGTCGCAGGAACCCCTCACCGGGTCCGGACTCATCCTCACCGTCATTCAAGCTACGCACCGCCGCCTGATAACTCCTGCCCGCCGTGCGATCGTTATTCTCCATTTGTGCGCGCTTGGCACTCACGGCAAAAAGGAACTGCGCATCCTTGAGCATCCCTTGATCGCCTCCGACAAAGCGCGAACCGCGTGCACCTTCGATCAGTTCGCGGTCTGTCAGGGTGAGTTGAAAGCCATCACGCATGACAACTCGATAACCGTCAGTGACCTTGGCTACCTGCCTGAAAATATCCGTGGGACTTTGCCCAAACCGATACATGGCGGCCTTGATGGCCGATACCGTCACACAGTTGCCATCGGGCCCCTGGCGAAACCCGCTCCAGATATTGTCCGGCTTGGCGCCGTTTCGTTTGTTTGACAGGCCAGGAATATTCTCAGCGGGCCTTGGCGCCACGGGTTCGGGGACTACCCTTGGGGCGACTTGCGGGCGTGGCAGTGGGGCCGGAGTAGGTGTATCAGGAACTGTTTTGGCCTTATTACCTGAAATCAAGTTGATTAATTGCGTGAAAAAAGAGCTAAAAAGAGCAGTCAGTGTGGCCAATACTTCTGAAGGGTCACCTACACCTGCATCGCTCTTGTGTGTGGCAGGTGCGGCATGAGAACTTCGACTTGTAATACCCTCAAGGGGCTCGGGCTGATAACTTTTATCATTACTGACACCCAAGTCGTCAACGGGACCGAACTGTCTTACATCAACGACGTACGCAACATTTATAATTGAGCAACAGGACACTTTTGTTCTCCTAGAGCACGCACTTCTCCAGACCTTGCATTCCGAAGAAGTACATGCCTCAGCCAAAAAGTTTAACCAGGGAAATTAACGTCAGGACTTAAGCTTGGGTCGGGGACTGAATCGCCAGTCTCTTGGATCAAATCGATTATCAGCAGGACCCGGGCTGGTTAAATCCGGGACAGGTGTATCCGGTCGCGGTGTGGGCTTGATATCCGGAGTAACAGACGGGGTCGGCTGTGGCGTAACCTCAGATTTCAAGGTTGGTAGCACTTTTGCCTTGGGCGTGGGGATTGCGTCAGGCCTGGGAAATACGTCAACTGTGTGCCGCCCTTTCGTATCAGGGCAATGACAATGACTGAGACTAACGTTTACTTGCACGTTAGCCTTGGCATCGTCGGTGACGGAAACCTCTGGTTTTGGCGTTGCCGGCATGACTTGCAACGAATCCGGTTTACGGCCATCAAGCCGAACTGTGCGGGGGTCAGCTGGCTGCGGATTCACTGGTAACCCAGGTGTGCCCGGCCTTACCGGCTGTTTGCCCACATCCGGCTTTACAGGCTGCTCGCGAGCCTCAGGTTTGCTCCCTGGCAGCTTTGTCTTATCAGGCGACAGGTCAGCGTTCATGGCTCTGCCGGACAGCATTTCGCGCATTGCCCTGAACACCATATCCAGCATGTCGAACAACTTTGCGAACGCCGCGGAGGTCAGCATGGCCTCACCCTGTGGCGCTCGCGAATTGTCGTGGCGTAGGGGCGTGGGACTCGTATTGTTATTGGAAGTACCCGGAGACGGGTTCACGCCTATTTTAGGCGTCACAGAGGAGGACTGCTCCAAGAGCGTTGTGCCAACTTTGGCGAAAGGCGAGTTATTAATCGATAGAGACATAAGTAAGTTCCTTACTCAGCACAACCCGACACTTTTAACGACCGGGATGGCGATGGATTTATGGACTTAGAACAACAGCACTACTTTGCTGCCGATATATTCGTGGGCAGCAGCGCCATTGGGTTCCAAAAATCGCGACTCATATAAAGAAATCAAACCAAACTTTCGGAATTTGCCTCATGACCTTCGCACAAAGCCTCTGAATTAAGCGGTTCGCATGCACAACCTATTGACACACACGCTAATAAACAGTCCGCCAGGCAACTCAGCGACATAAATCCACACGGCGTAAAGCGGCCGATTGTGATATTTCGCGCACGAAGTGATAACCGTCCGAACCGACAACGTACTTAATATTAATAAAATGTCAGAAGATAATTAAATTTACATAAACAATTATTCTGCAAACTAAAAACAGCCCCTTATCTGTTTATGTAATCCAAGAAAGAAACAGGTAGAACCCCCAATAAAAATCCGCTCTGTCCCCCCCATAAACGCAAAATGCCCCGCCTCTTTCGATACGGAGCATTTTTTTGCAACACCCAACAGAGGGCTCGGCGCTTGAAGCACCCTCCAACTCCCCCCCAAGCGTTACAACATGACTCAGTGACGACCGGGATGAGGCATGCCGAGCAAACGGCTGACCTGCTCCAGATCGGTCTCGCGACGCAGGGCGGTAAAAAGCTCCACCGCCTCCGGGTAGTTGCGTGTCAGCATCGCCAACCATTGCTTCAAACGGCCGGGCGCCTGCTTCTCGGTGAGCTGCGCTACCGACTGGGTCCAGAACTCGCGGAGCATGGGCTGCATCTCCACCCACGTCATTTGCACGACTTCCTCGCCCGCCCGCGCAGCCGCAATCTGCCGCGCCAGGTCAGGGCGCGCCACCAGGCCACGGCCGAGCATGATGTCTTCTACGCCGCTGATCTCGCGGCATCGGCGCCAGTCTTCGACGCTCCAGATATCGCCATTGGCAAACACGGGCACCTTGACCACGTCCTGCACCCGCGGGATCCATTCCCAATGAGCTGGCGGCTTGTAGCCATCGGTCTTGGTCCGCGCATGCACCACGATATGCGCCGCACCGCCTTCGGCCAGGGCCGTGGCGCACACCAGCGCGCCGTCGGGGCTATCGAAGCCCAGGCGCATCTTGGCGGTCACCGGGATATGCGCGGGAACTGCTCGGCGAACGTGCTCGACGATCTGGTTGAGCAACTCCGGCTCCTTGAGCAGCACGGCACCGCCTCGGGACTTGTTGACAGTCTTGGCCGGACAGCCGAAATTCAGGTCGATCACTTGTGAACCCAGCTCGCAGGCCAGGGCGGCGTTTTCCGCCAGGCACACAGGATCGGAGCCGAGCAGCTGCACGCGCAAGGGCACACCCGCCGCGGTGTGGGCACCGTGCAGCAACTCAGGAGCAAGCTTGTGGAAATAGGCCGGGGTGAGCAGGCGGTCGTTGACGCGGATGAATTCGGTCACGCACCAGTCAATACCGCCCACGCGGGTCAACACGTCCCGCAGGATGTTGTCGACCAACCCCTCCATGGGCGCCAAAGCAATTTGCATGGGAAACACTCAACAAAAATCGTGGCGCAGTTTACTGGGTTTCCTACGGCAACCGTTAACCCGCTGTCAGGGCGGGGCCATAGCCATCGAGAAACTCGGCGGGCATGCGCTTAGGCTTGCCCGTGGACAGCTCGATGCAAACGAAGGTGGTTTGCGCGCGCAGCAGGGTTGCACCGTCACGCGGGCGGACCAGTTGAAAGCGGCGGGTCATCTTCAGGCGCTGGTCCCAGTCGACAATCCACGTGGCCAGTTGCAGCTCGTCGCCTTCGTAACCGGCCGCCAGGTAATCGATCTCGTGGCGCACCACTGCCATCGCGCGATCCAGGCGGCGATACTCGGTCAGGTCCAGCCCCAGTCGTTGGGAGTGGCGCCAGGCGCAACGCTCCAGCCAGGACACGTATACCGCGTTATTGGCGTGCCCCAGGCCGTCGATGTCTTCAGGCGCAACCTGCAGATCAATGATAAACGGCGTTGCCAAATCCCAGCCCATGCGGTGCTCCCAGTCGATTAATGTCGGCGGGGGCAGTGTATCAGGCGCTTTGCCGCTCCTGTAGACAGCAGCCGGCCAACAGCGTCAGCACGGCCTCGATCACGCGAGGATCGGCCAGTACTTTCTGGTGGCCGCCTTGTTCCAGGCGCAGCAGACGACTGTCGAACCAGGCGTCGTGAATGGCTTGAGAGGCTTTGACGGGGACGAAGGTGTCGTCTTCGGCGTGCACGATCAGGCCGGGGATATTCATCTGGTAATGGGCCACATCCAAGTACTTGAGCGGCATGCCGAACGTCATCTCCACCTCCTGGATAAACGCCGAACGTGCCCGCGCCGGCAAACCGACCATCCGGGTAAAACCACGCAGCGCATCCAGGAAGCGCGACGGGGCGGCAATGCTCACCAGCGCCTGGGTACGCAACCCCAACTGCACCGCCAGCATCGCACTGGCGCCGCCCATGGAATGACCAACCACCGCATGCAGCGGCGGCAACTCGGCAGCCGCCTCCAGCATGGCGCGAGCGAACAACAGCACATGGGCTTCACGCCCTGGTGAGCGGCCATGGGCAGGTCCATCCAGGGCTATCACGCAGTAGCCGTTGTCGACCAAGGCCGTGATCAGACTGGCGAACTGGGTTGGACGGCCTTCCCAGCCGTGCATCAACAAAACGGCAGGACCTTGCCCCCAGCGCAGGGCCGACAAGCCAAAGCGCAGGGTGATGCGCTCCGATTGCGCCAGCAGCGGTAATTCCCAGTCACGGGGCGGCAGCTTGCGCGGGGTCATGAAGGCGCGACGCATCTTGTTGGCCACCGTGTGCGGTGCCACATGCCCCAGCGTGCCGTTGAAACGACGAATCCAGGTTAACGCGCCCATTCTGCGAGCCCTCTTCCTATCGCACAGCCGACTTGGCAGCGCGTATCACACGATCCGACAACTCGCCCGGCCCGAGCGCCCGCGCCAAGGTCAGCCCGCCGACCATCAAGGCCATGTCCGCCAGGGCCTTGTCAGTGTCTTCCGGGCTGCCGGCCAACTGCGCAGCCATCAACTCGACGTGCTCGTTCAATACCTCGCGAAAGGCGTCCGGCAGACGGCCCATCTCGCCCACCGTTGCAGGCAACGGGCATGCCTGGGAGGTTGAATCGCGGTGCTTGCGCGACAGATAAAAGGCCGCCACCAGCGTACGACGCTCCTCGCCGGTGAGCTGGGTGTCCATATCGTCGATTGAAGCGCGACGCTGCGCCAGCAATTGGCTGAACGCCTCCAGCATCAGCGCATCCTTGCTTTCAAAGTGCGCGTAGAAACCACCAACGGTCAGCCCAGCCGCGCCCATGACTTCACCGACACTCGGCTCGGCCGGGCCGCGCTGGATCAACGCCGCGCTGGCGGCCTGCAGAATGCGTTCGCGGGTTTGCGCTTTTTTATCGTTCATCAAAGCCTCCGACTCTCATGGGTTGAATATTATTACCATAATAATATTTAGCAAGCGACAGTCACGACCACTGGTCAGAACAGGAAGAAAGGAAGTGAAGGGAGAATTGGCCAAACGCCAGACAAACAAAAGGGCCATTCAATAATTGAATGACCCTTAAAAATCCCGCAGAGCGGGTAATCGTGGCGTCCCCTAGGGGACTCGAACCCCTGTTACCGCCGTGAAAGGGCGGTGTCCTAGGCCACTAGACGAAGGGGACACAAACCTTCTGTACAACTGATCAGCGCTGAGAACTGATCGATTCAAGGACGGTGTGGCCAGACCTTGAACCTGTAAATTGGTGGAGCTAAACGGGATCGAACCGTTGACCTCTTGCATGCCATGCAAGCGCTCTCCCAGCTGAGCTATAGCCCCGGATTTTTCGCCTCGCGGCGCAGCAGACCTTTCGAGCTGCTTGTTGAAACTGGCGTCCCCTAGGGGACTCGAACCCCTGTTACCGCCGTGAAAGGGCGGTGTCCTAGGCCACTAGACGAAGGGGACAAAACCTTCTGTACAACTGATCAGAGCTGAGTTCTGATCGATTCAAGGACGGTGTGGCCAGACCTTGAACCTGTAAATTGGTGGAGCTAAACGGGATCGAACCGTTGACCTCTTGCATGCCATGCAAGCGCTCTCCCAGCTGAGCTATAGCCCCTCATCGGTGAGGACGGGGCGAATCTTAATGGCGGTTTGGAAGTGTGTCAAATTTATTTTCAACATTTTCCAAAGTTTTTTGCCGGGATAACAATCACTTACCGACGAAACCCCGGAAAACCGGGGTTTCGTCGCTGCAACGGCCTGCTTACGCGATAGCGCCCAGCAGCTTTTCCCACTCTTTGTTTTCTTTCTTCGACACACCACCAAGCAAATCAAGGGCTTGGCGCAGACGGAAACGAGTGAGGTCCGGACCGAGAATTTCCATCGCATCCAGCACCGACACCGAACTGGCCTGCCCGGTAATCGCAGCAAACATCAGCGGCATGGCGTCACGCAACTTCAACTCCAGGGATTCCACCACCGCCTGGATCGTCGCGGTGATCGCGTCCTTCTCCCACTGGCGCAGGCTTTCGAGTTTCCATAGGATCAACTGCATCAACTGGCGAACCTGGTCGCCCGAGAGCTTTTTGGACTCGAACAGCTTGGCATCCGGGTTCACGCCTCCGGCAAAGAAGAAGCTGGCCAACGGGGCGACCTGGCTGAACGTCTCCACCCTGCCCTGCACCAGTGGCGCGATCTTCATCATGTACTCAGGGTTCAACGCCCACTGCTGCAGACGGCTGGCGAACTCTTCCACCGGCAGATCGCGCAACCACTGGCCGTTGAGCCACGACAACTTCTCGACATCGAAAATCGGACCGCCCAGAGAAACGCGCGACAGGTCGAAGTTGTCGACCATTTCCTGCAACGAGAATTTCTCGCGCTCGTCCGGCATCGACCAGCCCATGCGGCCCAGGTAGTTGAGCATCGCTTCGGGCATGAAGCCCATGCGCTCGTAGAAGGTCACCGAAGTCGGGTTCTTGCGCTTGGACAGCTTGCTCTTGTCCGGGTTACGCAGCAGCGGCATGTAGCACAACTGCGGCTGTTCCCAACCGAAGTATTCGTAGAGCAGGATCAGTTTCGGCGCCGACGGCAGCCACTCTTCGCCACGCAGTACGTGGGTGATGCCCATCAGGTGGTCGTCGACCACGTTGGCCAGGAAGTACGTCGGCAAGCCGTCGGTCTTCATCAGCACCTGCATGTCCATGCGGTCCCACGGGATCTCGACGTCACCGCGCAGCATGTCCGGCACCACGCACACGCCTTCGCTCGGCACTTTCATGCGGATAACGTGCGGCTCGCCGGCAGCCAGGCGCTGGGCCACTTCCTCCTTGGACAGCAGCAGCGCGCGGCCGTCGTAGCGCGGGGTTTCGCCACGGGCCTGTTGTTCGGCGCGCATCTGGTCCAGTTCTTCGGCGGTGCAGAAGCACGGGAACGCATGGCCCATATCGACCAGTTGCTGGGTGTACTGCTTGTAGATGTCGCTGCGCTCGCTCTGGCGATACGGGCCGTGCGGGCCGCCAACGTCCGGGCCTTCTGCCCAGGTGATGCCCAGCCAGCGCAAGGCATCGAAAATCTGCTGTTCCGACTCGCGGGTGGAGCGCAGTTGGTCGGTGTCCTCGATCCGCAGGATGAATTCACCACCGTGCTGCTTGGCAAAGCAGTAGTTGAACAAGGCGATGTAGGCAGTGCCGACGTGGGGATCCCCAGTAGGCGATGGCGCGATGCGCGTGCGGACGGTGGTCATGGCAGGTCTCGAATGGGCGATAAAACTAAAAATTGAAACAAGAGGCGAATGGTAACAGCCTGGGTGATTTCTGGAAAACCAAGGCGCGGCCATCGGGGGCAAGCCCCCTCCCACACTTTGACTTGTGGACACCGTCAAATGTGGGAGGGGGCTTGCCCCCGAAGAGGCCAGTCCAGCCACCGCAGATCACACAGCCAGCAACCGCTCACGCAACTTGCCAATCTCATCCCGAGTCTGCGCCGCAGCCTCAAACTCCAGGTCCCGCGCCAACTGGTACATCTTCTCTTCCAACTGGCGGATCCGCTTGGTGATCTCACTCGGCGAGCGCAGTTCGTTCTCGTACTTGGCGCTTTCCTCGGCGGCCTTGGCCATGCCCTTGCGCTTCTTGCTGCGCGAGCCGGGCACCACGGCGCCTTCCATGATGTCGGCGACATCCTTGAACACACCTTTAGGCGTAATACCGTGCTCCAGGTTGAACGCGATCTGCTTGTCGCGACGACGCTGGGTCTCGCCAATCGCACGCTCCATGGAGCCGGTGATGCGGTCCGCGTAGAGAATCGCCCGACCATTGAGGTTACGCGCCGCCCGGCCGATGGTCTGGATCAGCGAGCGCTCGGAACGTAGAAAGCCTTCCTTGTCGGCATCGAGGATCGCCACCAGCGACACTTCCGGCATGTCCAACCCTTCGCGCAGCAGGTTGATCCCCACCAACACATCAAACACACCCAGGCGCAGGTCGCGGATGATCTCCACGCGCTCCACGGTGTCGATGTCCGAGTGCAAGTAGCGCACGCGCACGCCGTGGTCGGCCAGGTAGTCGGTCAAGTCTTCGGACATGCGCTTGGTCAGCGTGGTGACCAGCACCCGCTCTTCCAGCGCGACGCGCTTAGTGATCTCGGACAGCAGGTCATCCACCTGGGTCAGCGCCGGGCGGATTTCGATTTCCGGGTCCACCAGCCCCGTCGGGCGCACCAACTGCTCGATCACGCGGCCGGCATGCTCGGCCTCGTAGTTGCCCGGCGTGGCCGAGACAAAGATGGTCTGCGGGCTGATCGCCTCCCATTCATCGAAACGCATCGGCCGGTTATCCAGCGCCGACGGCAGGCGAAAGCCGTACTCCACCAAGGTTTCTTTACGCGAGCGGTCGCCCTTATACATCGCGCCCACTTGCGGCACGCTGACGTGGGATTCGTCGATCACCAGCAGCGCGTCATCAGGCAGGTAGTCGTAGAGCGTCGGCGGCGGCGCGCCGGAATCACGGCCCGAAAGGTAGCGCGAGTAGTTTTCGATGCCGTTGCAGTAGCCCAGCTCCAGGATCATCTCCAGGTCAAAGCGCGTGCGCTGCTCCAGACGCTGGGCCTCCACCAGCTTGTTGTTGGCGCGCAGGTACTCCAGACGCTCGGCCAACTCCACCTTGATGCCCTCGATGGCGCCCATCAGGGTTTCACGCGGGGTCACGTAGTGGCTTTTCGGATAGAAGGTGAAGCGCGGCAGCTTGCGGATTACCTCGCCGGTCAACGGATCGAAAGCCGACAGGCTCTCGACTTCATCGTCGAACAACTCGATGCGGATCGCTTCCAGGTCGGACTCAGCCGGGTAGATGTCGATCACATCGCCGCGCACCCGGAAAGTGGCGCGGGCAAAATCCATGTCGTTGCGGGTGTACTGAAGGCTCGTCAGGCGGCGCAGCAACTCGCGCTGGTCGAGTTTGTCGCCACGGTCCACGTGCAGCACCATCTTCAAATAGGCTTCGGGGCTGCCCAGGCCATAGATGCACGACACGGTGGTGACGATGATCGCGTCCTTGCGCTCCAACAGCGCCTTGGTCGCCGACAGCCGCATTTGCTCGATGTGGTCGTTGATCAACGCATCCTTCTCGATAAAGGTATCGGAGGACGGCACATAGGCTTCGGGCTGGTAGTAGTCGTAGTAGGAAACGAAGTATTCGACTGCGTTATTCGGGAAGAACGCCTTGAATTCGCCGTAAAGCTGCGCAGCCAGGGTCTTGTTGGGCGCCAGCACCAGCGTTGGGCGGTTGATCTGCGCGATCACGTTGGCGATGCTGAACGTCTTGCCTGAACCGGTCACCCCGAGCAACGTCTGGTGCGCCAGGCCGGCCTCAATGCCTTCGACCATCTGGCGAATGGCTTCCGGCTGATCGCCGGCGGGTTCAAAGCGGGTGACTAGTTGGAAATCCGACATAACGTACCTCTTGAAGTCACCCCGGACTGTAAACCGGCCGAGGACGAAATAGACCACCCCTCGCGAATATTCAGAGCGAGCGGTAGGAAAAAACCATGATAGCCATACAAGTGGTGGCGAATGTGACGGGTTTCAAGGCAATCGTCCTATCTGCCGTCCAGGATCAATGTTGCAATAAGACTAACGGTCAGCAAATAAACCGAAAAACTTGGCCGAAAAGCCGTTTCGGTTGTCGCCCTCAGCCGTGATGGCCTCTATACTAGCTCCCCGTTTGTGCACCGCTCTAGTGCATTCGGCTGGAGCGCGACACGTCCCTCCTTTCCCCCATAGAGCTGCCGCAAAATGAGCCTGTTCTCCGCTGTCGAAATGGCACCACGCGATCCTATCCTGGGCCTCAACGAAGCATTCAACGCCGACACACGAACCACCAAGGTCAACCTTGGCGTAGGCGTTTACTGCAACGAGGAGGGGAAGATTCCACTCTTGCGTGCCGTTGCCGAAGCGGAAGCCATTCGCGTGACGCAACACGCCGCCCGTGGCTACTTGCCGATCGACGGCATTGCCGCCTACGACAAGGCCGTGCAAACCCTGCTGTTCGGTAACGATTCGCCACTGCTCGAAGCCGGTCGTGTCGTGACCGTCCAGGCCGTGGGTGGCACCGGCGCCCTGAAGATCGGCGCTGACTTCCTCAAGCAACTGCTGCCAGACGCCGTCGTCGCCATCAGCGACCCGAGCTGGGAAAACCACCGCGCCCTGTTCGAAACCGCCGGTTTCCCGGTGCAGAACTACCGTTACTACGACGCCGCCACCCACGACGTAAACCGCGCCGGCCTGCTCGAAGACCTCAACGCCCTGCCGCCGCAGTCCATCGTGGTGCTGCACGCCTGCTGCCACAACCCGACCGGCGTCGACCTGAGCCCGGCCGACTGGCAAAACGTGCTGGACGTGGTCAAGGCCAAGAACCTGGTGCCGTTCCTCGACATGGCCTACCAGGGCTTCGGCGACGGCATCCACGAAGACGCCGCTGCGGTGCGCCTGTTCGCGGAATCGGGCCTGACCTTCTTTGTCTCCAGCTCGTTCTCCAAGTCGTTCTCGCTGTACGGCGAACGTGTGGGCGCGCTGTCCATCGTTGGCGATTCCAAAGAAGAAAGCGCGCGCATCCTGTCCCAGGTCAAGCGCGTGATCCGCACCAACTACTCCAACCCGCCGACCCACGGCGCCGCGATTGTGGCCGCTGTGCTGAACAGCCCTGAGCTGCGCGCCCAGTGGGAAGCCGAACTGGCCGAAATGCGCCTGCGCATCCGCGGCATGCGCGAGCAGATGGTCGCCGAACTGGCCAAGGCTGCACCGGGCCACGACTTCAGCTTCGTCGGCCGCCAGAGTGGGATGTTCTCCTACTCCGGCCTGACCGTTGAGCAAGTCACCCGTCTGCGCAGCGAGTTTGGCATCTACGCGCTGGATACCGGGCGTATCTGTGTGGCGGCGCTGAACCAGTCGAACATTGGTGCGGTAACAAAAGCGATTGTTCAGGTTCTATAACCCGGCCAGCGCCATACAAAGGGGGAAGCCAATGGCTTCCCCCTTTTTGTTGGCCAAGCCACTAGACTGAACCCCGACCGCCCCTTTGCTGTGAGAGCCCTATGCGAAACGATGACCTGGACCTGCGCGCCGACCGCGACGAACTGCATGACTACGCACCCCGCGCCCAGCAACCCAAGCGCCAGAGAAGCCTGGTGCTGCAAGTGGCACTGGGGGTGTTCCTGGGTGGATTGGCGTTGTGGCTGGTGCAGTTGGGCGCGACAGCAATAATGGCCAAACTGGCCATGGGCACCTTCCAGTTCGGCGGCTGAAACCGGGTCAATGTGGGAGGGGGCAAGCCCCCTCCCACATTAAGACACCGACGCTTCCAGATTGCGTTCCTCCAACAACTTCACAAAGCTGCTCAAACTCTGTGACACCGTCCCCCGCCGCCAGATCAACCACGTATTCAGCAAGCGAAAACTGTCCATCAACGGCCACACACTCACCGCCGCAAACCCCGGCATGCTTTCCAGCATGCTGCGCGGCATCAGCGCCAGCCCGGCCCCGGCGCTGACGCAGGCGAGCATGCCGTGGTAGGACTCGATCTCGAAGATCTTGCCTGGCACCGCGCCATCCTGTGAAAACCAGCGTTCGAAGTGATGGCGATACGAGCAGTTCGAGCGAAACGTATAGATGTTCTCGCCATTCACGTCCTGCCCTCGGGTGATCGGTGCGTGGTGCAGGGGCGCGATCACTACCATCTCCTCTTCAAACACCGCCACGCCTTCCAGGGTCGAATGCAGCACCGGCCCGTCGACAAAGGCGGCGGCCAGGCGCCCCGACAGCACGCCTTCGATCATGGTGCCCGACGGGCCGGTGCTCAGGTCCAGCTCGACCTTGGTGTGTTTCTGGTTGTACGCCGCGAGCAACGCCGGGATACGTACCGCCGCCGTGCTCTCCAGCGCGCCAAGGGCAAACGCGCCCTGGGGCTCTTCCCCCGCCACGGTCGCACGGGCCTCTTGCACCAGGTCGAGGATACGCCGGGCATAACCGAGGAAGTTCCAACCGGCCGGTGACAGCCGCAGGCGGCTCTTCTCGCGGATAAACAGCTCCACGCCAAGATCCTGCTCCAGCTGCTTGATCCGCGTGGTCAGGTTCGACGGCACGCGATGAATCAACTGCGCGGCGGCGCTGATGCTGCCTTGCTCGGCAACGGCCTTGAAGATTTCCAGCTGCACCAGGTCCAAGCCATTCTCCATTCGTGAATGTATTGCTTAATATTATTCAGTTTCCAGAAAAGAGCCAGCCCCGTACGCTGACCTCCATTCCAACGTACACGCAGGACGGTGCCATGAACGCGACTACCCACGCTTTATCGATCAACCCCGCCAACGGCGAAACCGTCGGCAGCTACCCGTACGAAACCACAGCGCAACTGGACGCCGCCCTCGACCGCGCCACCAGCGCCTTCCGCACCTGGCGCCGCCAGCCGGTCAGCCAGCGCGCCGAGTTGCTGCTGGCCCTGGCCGATGCCCTGCGCGAGCAAGCCGAAGCCATGGCGCAGATGATCACCCTGGAAATGGGCAAACCCATCGCCCAGGCCCGTGCCGAAGTGGAAAAATGCGCGCAACTGAGCGAATGGTACGCGGCCCAAGGCCCGGCCATGCTCGCCCCGGAGCCGACCCTCGTCGACAACGGCACCGCCCACATCGAATACCGCCCGCTGGGCCCGATCCTCGCGGTGATGCCGTGGAACTTCCCAGTGTGGCAAGTGCTGCGCGGCGCCGTGCCGACCATGCTGGCCGGCAACACCTACGTGCTCAAACACGCGCCAAACGTGATGGGCAGCGCCTACCTGATCCAGCAAGCCTTTCAGAAAGCCGGCTTCGCTGAAGGCCTGTTCGAAGTGATCAACGTCACCACCGAAGGCGTGTCCAAGGCCATCGCCGACCCACGCATCGCCGCCGTGACGCTCACCGGCAGCGTGCGCGCCGGTATCGCCATCGGCTCCCAGGCCGGTGCCGCGCTGAAAAAATGCGTGCTGGAACTGGGTGGCTCCGACCCGTTCATCGTGCTCAATGACGCCGACCTCGATGCCGCCGTACAGGCCGCGCTGATCGGCCGCTTCCAGAACAGCGGCCAGGTCTGCGCCGCCGCCAAGCGCCTGATCATCGAAGAAGGCGTGGTTGAAGCCTTCACCACCAAGTTCGTCGAAGCCAGCCGCGCCTTGGTGATGGGCGATCCCACCTCAGCCACCACCTACATCGGCCCAATGGCCCGTTTCGACCTGCGCGACGAGCTGCACGGCCAGGTCCAGGCCACCCTGGAAGAAGGCGCGACCCTGCTGCTGGGCGGCGATAAAGTCGCAGGCAACGGCAACTACTACGCGCCGACCGTTTTGGCCAACGTCACCGACCAGATGACCTCGTTCAAACAGGAGCTGTTCGGCCCGGTAGCCTCGATCATCACCGCCCGCGACGCCGACCACGCCGTGGCCCTGGCCAACGACAGCGAGTTCGGCCTTACCGCGAGCATCTTCACCACTGACGCGGCGAAGGCGCGGGACATCGCCAATCAACTGGAAACCGGCGGGATCTTTGTCAACGCCTTCAGCGTCTCCGACCCACGGGTGGCGTTTGGTGGCGTGAAGAAAAGTGGATTCGGCCGCGAGCTGTCGCACTTTGGTGTGCGCGAGTTCTGCAACGCGCAGACGGTATGGCTGGACCGCAAGTAACCCCTTGGGGTTCAACAGCGAACATGCCGCCGCACGCACTGCACCAACCCATCCAGGGCCGGGGACTTCACCGGCGCGAGCACACACACTGTGTGCTCGCGCTCACCCTCGCTGACCGTCAGGGTGTAATGCACCTGGCCCGGTTTGCCAGGCTCAGGCGCCGTGCTTTGCGGTAACTTAAAGAAGTCTGAAGCTTCGATCAATTGCCGCAACTCCTGCTGTTGCGGCTCGGGCAGCTTCTCCAGCTCCACACTGTTCGGTCTCGCCAGGCCCGGAAAAAATGCCGAGCCGCCGTTTTCCTTGATCGAAATTCGCATGGCTGTTCCTCACCGCCTTGGCGGCTTGTCAGACGTTGATGCCCACGGCTTTCCAGCCTGCCTTGACGGCCTTCTGCTCATCCTTGTTCGCCCCGTACAAACGACCGGCGACGTCGTAGGTGATGCGCGCAAAACGCAGGAACCCGGAGTTCGGCCGCAACCGTGCATCGCGCAGGGCGTCATACCAGATGCGCCCTGCCCGCTCCCAGGCAAACCCGCCGATCTTCGTTGCCACCTGATAGAACGCATGGTTGGGAATCCCGGAATTGATATGTACGCCGCCATTGTCGTCATAGGTTTGCACAAAATCATCCATATGCCCCGGCTGCGGGTCCTTGCCCAGCAGCTTGTCATCAAACGCGGTGCCCGGTGCCTTCATCGAGCGCAAGGCAGTGCCTTTGATTTTCTTGGTGAACAACCCTTTGCCGATCAGCCAGTCGGCGTCCTCGGCCTTTTGCTGCAACGCGTACTGCTTGATGAGTGAGCCGAACACATCCGACAGCGACTCGTTCAACGCACCGGATTGATTGAAGTACATCAACTTGGCCTCATCCTCAGTCACGCCGTGGGCCAGTTCATGGCCGATCACGTCCAGAGCCACGGTGAAGCGGTTGAACAACTGCGCATCACCGTCCCCGAACACCATCTGCGTCGAATTCCAGAACGCATTGTTGTAGTCCTGGCCAAAATGAACGGTGGCGTCCAGCGCCATCCCGGCATCGTCGATGGAGTTGCGGTCGAACACCTGGTCAAAAAAGTCGAAGGTGGCGCCCAACCCATCATAGGCTTCGTCCACTGCGGCATCACCACTGGCAGGCTGGCCTTCAGCGCGGATCAGCTTGCCAGGCAGGCTGTCGGAGCCTTCGGCACTGTAGATAGAGCGGCGTTTTTCGGCGCCGATGGCCAGGGCCATATGCGCGGGGCCCTTGGCGGGCACCGCGACCATGCGCAGCGAACGGAACGTGCTGTCCTTGGCCCGCGTACGCAACGCGACGTCGCGCTGGGCTTTATCACCGTGGCGCGCGATCTGGTCGAGCATGTACGGCGGGATCAGGCAAAAAATCGGATTGCGATGAGGCTGGCGAACACACATTGGCTGGCTCCTTTTGCGAGGGGTGAGCGTCTGGACGACCGTTTTCAGGATAGCCGCCATGGCTTGACTCGACATTAATTGTCATCAACCTATGTTGCAGTCATGTTGATCCAACACCCGTGAGGACCGCCCGATGCCAGCACGTAAAGCCAACGCCGACCTGACCTATCGCCCCCGGCTCGCCGACCTGCGGCCGCTGCTCGCGGCCAGCCCAACCCTGTTGGAAGCCCGGGCCGCGACGCCGCGTGTTACCCCGGCCAAAGACCTGAAAAACCGCCAGGGGTACGCCGACGATTTCCTCGGTAGCTTCGAGGTGCCCTGGCCCACCGTGGCGCAGGCACTGGCGCCTGACGCGCAGCCAAAGCGCCTGGACTACACGCATTTCTCCATCACGATGTCACGCGCCCGACGACTGGCACTCTACGTGGGCGTCAATATCGACGGCGGGAAACACGTGGATATTGTGCGCAGCAACGACACCTGGGCCTACGACGGCCGCCTGCCCACCGACGCCCAGATAGGCGAAGACCTCTACGCCGGCAATGGCCTGGATCGCGGCCACTTGGTGCGGCGCCAGGATCCCAATTGGGGCGACGAGGCAAAAACCGCCAACCTCGATACGTTCCATTTCACCAACTGCTCACCGCAGATGAGCGGCTTTAACCAGAAAACCTGGCTGGAGCTGGAAGACTACATCCTCGACAACACGCAACGCTGGAAAGCGCGGGCCACGGTGTTTACCGGGCCGGTGTTCGGCGACGATGACCGCGTGTACCGGGGCGTCAAAATCCCCAAGGCGTTCTGGAAAGTGGTCGCCTACCTCAGCGACGACGGCAAGCCGTCGGCCAGTGCCTACATGATCGACCAAAGCCGCGAATTGGGTCAGCTTGAGCTGGTATTTGGCCAACTGCGGACCTACCAGCGCAGCGTGATCCAGATCGAGCAATTGACCGGCATCCGTTTCGGCAACCTGGCCGACTACGACGGGTTCAGCAACGAAGAGCGCGCCACCGGCACGCGAATTGAAGCGCTGATCCAGGGCCCCCAAGACATTCGTCTGTGAGCCACTGAACTTCAGCCTCCCTCTGCGAGGCTGAATCAACTACCATACCGCCGCCGGTTCCCCCATGGGACTAATAGGGAATTCGAAACGCCGCCCGCGGCGCCAATCGAAACTGCCCCCGCAACTGTAGGTGCCGAGCCTGCTCCTTAACGCCACTGGACCTCGTCCGGGAAGGTCGGAGCGTGGCGACGACGCATCAGTCAGGAGACCTGCCGGCCCAGCACAATCACTAACCGGCGGGGTGTCCGGGAAGGACATCCTTGCCTGCCCGACCGGCAGCGTTCGAGGGCGTATTTCCGAGCCGTACTGCCCCTGTTTCAACTACGGTTCACACGGAGATCGCCCGATGCTGCCACGCGTTATTGCCCTGATCACCGGCCTGGGTTTCTGTGCCCTGGCCCAAGCGGCGCCCACTCACTACCCGCTGACGGTCGAAAACTGCGGCAATGCCGTGACCTTCCCGCAAGCTCCTGCGCGCAGCGTGACCATCGGCCAGGCCGCCACCGAAATGCTGTATGCCTTGGGCGTCGGCGATAAAGTGGTCGGCACCTCGCTGTGGTTCAACCGTGTGCTGCCCCAGTACCAGGCGCAGAACGACAAGATCGAACGCCTGGCCAACAACGAGCCGAGCTTCGAAGCCGTGATCGCCAAGCGCCCGCAACTGGTGGCTGCCGAGCTGGAATGGGTGGTCGGCCCGCAAGGTGTGGTGGGCACCCGCGAGCAATTCCATGAACTGAAGATCCCGACCTACCTGCTGCCCTCCGACTGCGAAGGCAAGGACAACCTGGTGGGCGCCGACGGCACGCGGCTGGAGCCGTTCCGCATCGAAACCATCTACAAAAGCATCAGCCAGCTGGCCGAGATTTTCGACGTACAGGCGCGCGGCCAACAGCTCAACGATGACCTCAAGGCGCGCCTGGCCAAGTCCGTCGCCACCGTGCAGAGCAAGGGCCTCAAGCACGCCAGCGCGCTGGTGTGGTTCTCCAGCTCCGAGATGGCCAGCGACCCGTATGTGGCCGGCCACAAGGGCGTCCCCGAATTCATGCTCGAAACCCTCGGCCTGCACAACGTGGTGCAGTCCGATGAAGAGTGGCCCGCCGTCGGCTGGGAAACCATCGCCAAGGCCAACCCGACCTTCCTGGTGATCGCCCGCATGGACCGCCGCCGCTACCCCGCCGACGACCATGAAAAGAAACTCGCCTTCCTGCGCAGCGACCCGGTCACGCGCAACATGGACGCGGTGAAAAACAACCGCATCATCATCCTCGACGCCCTGGCGCTGCAGGCCAGCATCCGCACGTTCGATGGCCTTGAACAACTGGCTGGCGCCATCGACGGCTACGACCTGCACAAATGAATAAAAGCGTGATCCGCACCCTGCTCGCCCTGACGCTGCTATTGATCGCCGTACTCGCCGGCGTGGCCATCGGCGAAACCGCCATCGAGCCGCAAGTGGTGCTGCAAGTGCTCGCCAACAAACTGTGGAACGCCGGCTACCTGCTCGACCCCATCGACGAAGGCGTGGTGTGGAACTACCGCCTGACCCGCGCCCTGGTCGCCGCCGCATGCGGTGCGGGGCTGGCCACCTGCGGGGTGATCTTGCAGTCGTTGCTGCGCAACCCGCTGGCTGACCCTTACTTGCTGGGCATCAGCGCCGGCGCATCGACCGGCGCGGTATTGGTCGCGCTGATGGGCGTGGGCGGCGGGTTGATTTCGCTGTCGGCCGGCGCGTTTGTCGGCGCCATGGCGGCGTTTGCCCTGGTGATCCTGCTGGCGCGGGCCAGCAGCTCCATGAGCGGCACCGGCCAGATCATCCTTGCAGGCATCGCCGGTTCGCAGCTGTTCAATGCGCTCACCGCATTCCTGATCACCAAGTCGGCCAGTTCCGAGCAGGCCCGCGGCATCATGTTCTGGCTGCTGGGCAACCTCAGCGGCGTGCGCTGGCCGTCGGTGTGGCTGGCGGTGCCGGTGGCAGTGGCCGGCTTGGCGGTGTGCCTGTGGCATCGGCGTGCGCTGGATGCGTTCACCTTTGGCAGCGACTCGGCGGCGTCCCTCGGCATTCCGGTACGCCGCGTGCAATTTGTGCTGGTGGGCTGCGCGGCACTGGTGACGGCGGTGATGGTGTCGATTGTCGGCTCCATCGGTTTTGTCGGCCTGGTGATCCCCCACGCGGTACGCCTGCTGCTCGGCACTGGGCACTCGCGTTTGCTGCCGGCCAGCGCCTTGGGCGGCGCACTGTTTTTGATCGCGGCGGATGTGCTGTCGCGCACCTTGATCAAAGGCCAGGTGATTCCGGTGGGCGTGGTCACGGCCTTGGTCGGCGCGCCGGTGTTTGCGTTGATCCTGATCGGCCGGAGGAATGCACGATGAGCGTACTCAGTTGCACCGGCCTAGGCTTCAAGGTGCGCGACGCCGAGTTGCTGCGTGACATTCATCTGGAGGTGCAGTTGGGCGAAACGTTGGGGATTGTCGGCCCGAACGGCTCTGGTAAATCCACCTTACTCAAACTGCTGGCGGGCTTGTGCACACCGGCGTCAGGGGAGGTGCGGCTGGGCGGCGAGCGGCTGGGCGACCTTTCGCGCCGCGCCATTGCGCAGCAGTTGGCCGTGGTGGAGCAACAAGCCGACACCGACGATGCCATCCGCGTGTTCGACGCCGTGGCGCTGGGCCGCACGCCGTGGCTGTCGGCGCTGAGCCCGTGGTCCAGCGACGACAACGCCATCGTCGTCCAGGCCCTGCACGACGTGGACGCCACCCACCTGAGCCAACGCGCCTGGCGCAGCCTCTCCGGCGGCGAACGCCAGCGCGTGCACATCGCCCGCGCCCTGGCGCAACGGCCGCAGATCCTGTTGCTGGATGAGCCGACCAATCACTTGGATATCCAGCATCAACTGGCGATCCTGAAGGGCGTGCAGGGGTTGCCAGTGACGACATTGATTGCGCTGCATGATCTTAACCAGGCGCTGACCTGTGATCGCTTGGCCGTGCTGGATCGCGGGTGTTTGGTGGCGTTGGGCACACCGCTGCAGGTGCTGACGCCGCAACGCTTGCAGGACACGTTTGGGGTGCAGGGGCACTACCTGACCGACCCGTTTGATGGGGCGCAGATCTTGCGGTTGCGCTCCAACTGAGTCACCAGGGTTGTTGTGGCTGATGAGTCCTTTGTGACACCTTGGCCTGCTGTGGCACATGAGTTCTTTGTGACATGTGAGTGCTTTGGGGCAGGTGAGTTCTTAGTGGTATGTGAGCTCTCTGTGGTGAGCGGGCTTGCCCCGCGCTGGGCTGCGAAGCAGCCCCAATAAGACCGCCACGATTCTTCAGCAAAACCTCAGCGTTTGGTTGGGGGCTGCTTCGCAGCCCAGCGCGGGGCAAGCCCGCTCACCACAAAAAGCCCGCTCACCACAACAGGCCCGGTGACCACAACAATCCCTGTGACCACAGCAGGCCCGCTCACCACAGCCCTATAAATACCGCTGCATAGGCGTCGTGCACCACACCGGATCGTCCTCGACATCCACAATCTCAAACCCCTGGCGGAATCTCGGCAACGGTGACCGTCTGAATATTCATCATTCACCCATTCGTTGGTAGTGCAGAAAGTTACCGGGCCTGTCACGCATCCTCCAGCCTGTCGCGCAAAAACTCGATAAACCGTTGAGTCTTCGCCGGCAGCAGGCGGGTTTCGGTGAGCGCATAGACAGGCACCGATGTGCCATGCCAATCGGGCAACACTCTACGCAGTATGCCGCTGGCCACATCCTGTTCGGCAATGCCCTCAGGCAGCAGCGCAATGCCCAGGTCCAACGCGGCCAGCCGCCGGAGCATGCCTACGCTGTTGAGTTCAAACCGCCCGCTCACGTCGACTTCCACCTTATCCACACCCGACACCAAGCCCCATTGATGCGCCCTTGAACCGCGCATGCGCAAACATTCGTGATGCGCCAGGTCTGCGGGCTGCGCAGGCAGGCCAGCGCGTTCTAGGTACTGGGGCGAGGCGTACAGCGCTCGGCGCATGTTCGCGAGTTTGCGTGCGATCAGATTGGAATTGGCGGGCTCGCCCATGCGAATGACCACGTCCACCGGATCACTGATCAGGTCGGCCTGGCGCGGCGTTAAATCGAGTTCGAAGGTGATACCCGGATACAGCCGGGAAAATTCGGCAATCAACGGCGCCAGGTAGACCATCGCGAAATCCACCGGCAACGAGGCGCGCAGCACGCCGTTGGGCTGGGCGAGCATTTCGCCGAGTTGCTCATGGGCCAGGCGTGCCTCATCGACAATGCGCTTGCAGCGCTCAAAGTACAGTTGGCCAGCCTCGGTGGGCTCGATCTTGCGCGTGGTGCGGTGCAACAGCCGCAGGCCGATGCCTTTTTCCAGCTCGCTGATGCGCCGGGACAGCGTCGAGTTCGGCATGCCCAGGGTCTCGGCCGCACGGCTGAAACTGCGAGCCTTCACCACCTCGACAAACAGCGCCATATCGTTGAGAAATTCCACAACATTATCCCATCAGTGGATTAGTCATTTCGCGTTTGAGCCATTTATCCCGAAATCGGATTGATCAATCATAACCCCATCACTGATGAGGAACACCGCCATGAATGCTCTTTTTTCTCCCCTTGCCCTCGGTCGCTACACCCTCGCCAATCGCCTGGTCATGGCGCCAATGACCCGCTCGCGCGCCGACGACGCCGGTGTGCCTTCCGACCTGGTGACTACCTATTATGCGCAGCGCGCCACAGCCGGTTTGATCATCTCCGAGGGTGTGTTCCCCGACGCATCGGGCAAAGGGTATGCGCGCACCCCAGGCATCGAAACCGCCGCACAGGTGGCCGCCTGGAAATCCGTCACCGACGCCGTACATGCCCAAGGTGGCCACATTTTCATGCAACTGATGCATTGCGGACGGGTGTCTCACCCCTCGTTGTTGGCTGACGGTGGGCTGCCGCTGGCCCCCTCGGCGATCAAACCGGCGGGCCAGACCTGGACCGCGACCGGCCTGCAGGATTTCGTCACGCCCCAAGCAATGAGCGTGGCGCAGATCGGTGGCGTGGTCGACAGCTACCGCCAGGCCGCACGCCGGGCAATCGAGGCTGGCTTTGACGGTGTGGAGTTGCACGCCGCCTCCGGTTACCTGCCCGAGCAATTCCTCTCCAGCGGCAGCAACCAACGCGACGATCAGTACGGCGGTTCGGTGGAAAACCGTAGCCGCTTCGTGCTGGAAGTCCTCAAGGCGATGGCCGATGAAGTGGGCGCTGATCGCGTGGGCATCAAGATTTCCCCCGAGATGAACTTCAACGACATCAGCGATGCCAACCCGCAGGAAACCTACACCTACCTGGTCACGCAACTGCGCGGGCTGAAGTTGGCCTACCTGCATGTGGCGCTATTCGGGGCGAGCTTTGACTACCACGCCGCGCTGCGCCCGTTGTTCGATGGCCGCTATTTGGTGGGCAGCGGGCTGACTCGGGACAGCGCCGACAGCTTGATCGCCGAAGGCAATGCCGATGCGGCGGTTTTTGGTAACGCGTTCCTGGCCAACCCGGACCTGCCAGCGCGTTTTCGCAGCGGTGCCGACTTGAATGTGCCCGACAAAGACACCTTCTACGCGCCAGGTGCCGAGGGTTACATCGACTACCCTGCGCTCTGAGGTGCACCACTCGGCTACTGAGCCTGGGTGATACTTGTGGTGAGCGGGCTTGCCCCGCGCTGGGCTGCGAAGCAGACCCATCAGAACCACCCCCGCTTTTCCAGACAAACCGAGTTGCCTGGTTTTAGGGCTGCTTCGCAGCCCAGCGCGGGCAAGCCCGCTCACCACAACAAGCCCGCTCACCACACAAAAACCGGCTCACCCCAAATAAGCCCGCTCACCACAACAGGCTTGCTCACCCCAACAGGCCGGTCCGACGCAGAGGTTGAGGGCAATCGTTAAAGCGGCATAAACAAGGTTGTCCGCTTGCCATCGATGCGCTCAGTCATCCACTTGCGGCTGTACGCCAACACCGCCTCCCCCATCGCCACCGGAAAATGGATAAACCCATGGGCCGATTCCGGCAGCAGATGGGCCTCGGCCTGGGGCCAGCGCTGCGCAATCAATAGCGTGTCGTCCTTGAGCGGGTCCAGCTCCCCCACAAACATCAATGCCGGAGGCAGGTCGTCGAAGTCGCCATACAGAGGTGACAACGGCGGTTGCCTGCGCTCGTCATCGCTGATCCCCGGCGTCAGCATGCGCAGGGCCTCAACCATGCCCGGCCCATCCAGCAACAAGGTCTCCGGCCCGGCGCTGCGTACACTCGGCGTACCGGTCAAATCGTAGACCCCGTAATACAGCACCGCGCCGCTCACCCGCTGGAGCAGCGCTGGCCATTGCTTGAGCGCCAGCAACGTGGCTGCCGCCAAATGCCCGCCGGCCGACTCGCCCACGACGATCACGGGTAGGTTCTTGAATTCATCGTCGCAGAGCAACCAGCGCGCCGCCGTCAGGCAATCCTCCATCAACCCCTCAACCGGTGTGTCCACCGCCAGCCGATAATCCACCGACACCACCGCCACGTCGCAGGCGTTGACCATGCCGAGGTTGAGGTCGTCATCCATCTGCGCATTGCCGATCACCCAGCCGCCGCCGTGGATATCCAACACCACGCCCTTGGGCTTGCCGACCGGCCGCAGGATACGCACGGGCACGCCGTCCACGGTCCGGCTTTCAGCGGGCGTTGCGCGCCTGACCTTCTGGCTCACGCGCAACAGCGCCTGGATCAAGCGCGGTGTCACCCGGTTGCGGATCTTAAAGCGCGGCATCCAGGCAAGCTTTTGATTGAAGCGGCGCATCTGGGCCAGTTCCGGCTCGCTGGCCGGCCAAGGTTGATAAGCCATCAGCGGTTATTGCGCAGAATCGAGAAATTCAACGCCGCCGCGACACACAGCCACGCCAGGTACGGGAACAGGATCAAGCCGGTGATCAAATCCAGGCGCACCGCCAGCACCACCATGGCCGCCACGGTGACCCACAGCAACACGATGATCACCATCCCGGCAAGCAGGCGATGGGCGCCGAAAAACACCGGCGTCCACAACGTATTCAACGCGATCTGCGCGGCCCACAGCGCCAGCACCATTTGGCTGCCGGGGATCAGGCTCAGGCGGTAACCGGCCCAGGCCAGCAGCAGGTAGATGATCGTCCACGCGACCGGGAACAGCCAATTGGGCGGGGTGAAGCTGGGTTTTACGAGGGATTCATACCAGGCACCGGGCTTGAAGATCACGCCGGTGCTGGCGGCGGCGGCGCAGGCGAGCAGGAAGATGAAGAAGGTCATGGTCGGTCCTTGAGGTCGGAGGGAAGAAAGCAACGCTATGCTTGAGTGACTCAAACTGCTGCGCATAAATTCAATGAATACCCCAAAAATGGCGCTGCGCGTCATGAAAACTGGGTATGGTCTGCGCCTACCAGATGATCAAATGTGGAATCTCGACCGTGGCCATCCCCCCAGCCCATCACCCAGACAGCCCCTGGTCGGTGTTCCTTGTCTTCCTGCGCCTGGGCCTCACCTCCTTCGGCGGCCCCATCGCGCACCTGGGCTATTTTCGTGACGAGTTCGTCACCCGGCGCCGCTGGTTGAGCGAACGCAGCTACGCAGACCTGGTCGCACTCTGCCAATTTCTACCCGGCCCGGCCAGCAGCCAGGTCGGCATCGCGCTGGGCCTGCAACGGGCAGGTTACGGCGGAGCACTGGCGGCGTGGGCCGGGTTCACGCTGCCGTCTGCCTTGCTGCTGATCGTATTTGCCTTGGGCATTGCCCAGCACAGCGAAGCCCTGCCAACCGGCGTGCTGCACGGCCTTAAAGTCGTCGCCGTGGCCGTGGTCGCCCAAGCCGTGTGGGGCATGGCGCGCAACCTGTGCCGGGGCGTGGCGCGCGTAAGCCTGATGCTGATAGCTGCGTGCGTGGCGCTGTTGACGACGTCCGCGTGGGGCCAGGTCGGCGCGATTGCCGTCGCTGGCCTTGCCGGCCTGCTGTTCTTGACGCCCACGCCGAACACCGAGCACGAAGCGCTGCCCATGCCGATCCGCCGGCGCACCGGCGCCCTGTGGTTACTGCTGTTTGTGTTGTTGCTGGTGGGGTTGCCGCTGCTGGCCGAAGCGCTGCCCAACCAGGGCCTGGCGCTGGTGGACGCCTTTTACCGCAGCGGCGCATTGGTGTTCGGTGGCGGCCACGTGGTACTGCCGTTGTTGCAAGCAGAAGTGGTGGCGCCGCACTGGATCGGCACAGACCTGTTCCTCGCCGGCTACGGCGCCGCTCAAGCCGTGCCCGGCCCCTTGTTCACCTTCGCCGCGTTCCTCGGCGCCGCGATGTACTCGCCCCCCAACGGCTGGCTGGGCGGCCTGATCTGCCTGCTGGCGATCTTCGCCCCTGCGTTTTTACTGGTGTTCGGCGCCTTGCCGTTCTGGGAAACCCTGCGCCGTAGCCCGCGCACCCAAGCCGCGTTGGCGGGCGTGAATACAGGCGTGGTGGGTTTGTTACTGGCCGCGCTGTACCACCCGGTGTTGACCAGCGCGATCTACACCACCTATGACATCGGCCTAGCGGTGCTTGCACTGGTCGCGCTGATGGTTTGGAGGCTTCCGCCGTGGTTGGTGGTGATCGCCAGCGGTGGACTGGGATGGTTACTAAGCGTGGGCGTCGGCTGAGCCAGGCTCAACAATCCTTAGCCACGGCCACCGCGCCTGATAACTCCTGGCCTTCTGCGCAAACAACGCCGGCTCCGAATGCAGTGGATTGATCCGCAACAGTCCCTGTTCTACATCCGCCAATCCATAGGGCGCATACACCTCGCCGGTGGCGATCTCCAACCCGATGCACGTGCCAGCCACCAGATAACGATCAACCCCCTGTTTAGCCGAGTGCAGCTGCGGGTAAGGTCGGCCAAACCGCTGCCCATACCAGAGGTGAACCCGCGCCTGGTTCCTGACCTCCACATTCACGCCCAAGTCCTGGAACAACCGCTCGGCCCTACGAATCACCGCGTCCTCGGCCTCGTAGGACAAGTCGGTGTCGAAGTAGAAAACGTCGTAGTCCTTTACGCCCTGCGCGGCAGGAAGATTGCACTGGTGATTCCACACCGCCTGGAACAGACACCCCGCCGTGAGCATGCACTGCTCCACACCGAGGTCGGGCAGGCGCTTGGTCATTTCAGCATTGATGGGGTTGGCCATGGCCAGGTGGAGCAAGGTGTCGACGGTCAAGGTCATGGGGATCCCTGATTTAATCAGCCCTTCAACTCACTGGCGCGATGACTCGCGGCATCGTCATAAGCCACATACAGCGACTCAGCGATTTGGCTCTTGATCGCCTTGGACGCTTCCAGCCCCAACACAAAGCCTTCTGCCTTGCCGCCTGCGCGGTTGAGTTCTTCATGGGTTGCGGCACCGGTGATGGCGTCGAGCAGCTTGGTGGCGTGCGGGCCGACGCCCTTGGGCAGGCTGATTTGGTCGATGGACATGGGCGATACCTTGCAAGAGAGAGATCGGTAGCGCGTGGAACCACTGCCGGGGGTGGCATGGTAGACCGATATGCCCTGCAACGGGGCGTTTGCGAGTGAACCGGTTTGAAACTCTAGATGCGCCAGTAATGGCATTTCACTATCATGCAGCGCCCGGCACCGCTTCACCGCGCATGCCCGCACACCTCATTCAATCAAGACCAGGGACAGGCAATGCCGCCACTCAAAACACTGCTCGCCGCCAGCCTGCTGCTGATCTCGCTCCTGCCGAGCGCTGCCAGTGCTGGCCTGTACAGTTCGGACAACAACAACTTTGGCATCCTGAAAACCAACCTCACCGACGCCAGCAAGTACCGCTACGCCGCGCTGGTGTCGACCAGCAGCGAAGGCGACAACTTTGAAACCCTGCACCAGCTCTCACGCGTCTACGCCGAGATCCTGGAAAAAGACATGGGCGTGCCCGTCGCCCTGTACAACGCCGACACCCTGCACCTGAAAAACATCGACACCTACCGCGCCGCGGCCATCGAGCAGATCCAGCGCAAAAACTTCAGCGCCACGGCCGACACCTGCGCAGTGGCCAGCACCTTTCTGTACCCGTCCACCGTCGCCAACCTATTGCGCATCATGGCCCCCGACATCGTCATCCCCCGCAACGACCCCGCGCTCCACGCCCAACTGGTCGATGTGTCCAAGCACTTCCTGGCGCAAGACCTGGGCGTGCTGATGAAAATGTGCGACGCCTCGCCGTCACGCAAACAAACCGCCGCCTTCAAAGAATTCCTGGAAGCCCTGCAAAAAGCGCAGCCCTACATCGCCAGCACCGCACGCCTGAGCCAGCACCGCATACAGGCCAACGCCGAACAAAACGCCGAAGACGCCCGCCGCGCAGACATCGACCGCAAGGCCCTTGCCCGCAAAGCCGAGCAGGACAAAGCCTACCAAGCCGCCGAAGACGCCCGCGACGCAAAAATCCTCGCCGACCAAGCCGCCGTACGCGAAGAACAACGCCTCAAGGCCCAACGCGCCGAACAAACCCGCCAACAAGCCCTGGCCGCCCGCACCCCCGAACAAGTGAACAGGGACAACCAACAAAACGAAGACGTGCACTTCTGCTACAAATACGCCGCCATGAACAAAGTGGCCACCGACGCCAACAACCAAGGGATGTCCATCGAACGCGCCGAGCAGGTCCTGGTGGATATGAGAGGCCTCAAAGGCCAGGATGCCGAAGACATGCGCAGCACCATCCGCGTCGTGCGCCTGACCCACGCCAACGACACCCCCAACCAAGCCTTCACCCTCGAATACGACCGCTGCCTGGCACTGCGTGCCAAGAAACGCGCAGAGGGCTCACTAAACTGATCCCTCTGTGGCGAGGAAGCTTGCTCTTGCTGGGCTGCGCAGCAGCCCCAATACCATCAGCCACACAGACGAATAACCAGGCGACATCGCCTTGCTCCATTGCCTACGCTTGCGTCAGAATCCGCCGGCTTGTGCGCTGGGGTGGCCGCCTTTAAGGTTGCCCGGTCGCCGACAT
Source organism: Pseudomonas arvensis (assembly GCF_056688935.1). Lineage (NCBI taxonomy): Bacteria > Pseudomonadati > Pseudomonadota > Gammaproteobacteria > Pseudomonadales > Pseudomonadaceae > Pseudomonas > Pseudomonas arvensis. Next base: position 4,144,676 of record NZ_CP162038.1, read on the forward strand.
CTCGGTGATCGGGTTTAGTAGCCTGAGTTTGGTATCTATAAGTGCATGAGCGTCATCAATCAGACATCGCGTCTGTACTTGATGGTGGCTGTACGCAGGGCGCCTTCGGGCGCGCCGGCTTTAGATATCCACCGGTCTACTAACCTGCGTACAGCTGCCACCCACCGTTTAGTAGCGGGAAGTGGCGGCCCAATTCAGGATATCTTTATGCTCAACGTCACACCGGATTCACCCCCCCTCTTCACCGTCACCCCCGACGCCAGCAACGAAACCCTCCTCACCAACAGCTACGAGACCTTCACCTCCGTCAGCACCTTGCTGCTCGACCTGTCCGAAGACCTCAACGGCAAACACCGCGACATTGCGCTGGCGATTCACCAACTGAGTGAATTGGGCGTGCTGCTGACCGCCAAACTGCTCGACCGCGAAGTGGCTTGCGCCGGCTGATACCGGGCCCTTCATTCGATAGCGTGACCACTCGCCGTGTCGTTGTAAGGCATATACAACGATTCGGCGATTCAGGTATTGATGTATTGGGTAAATGATCATGCCCGCGACCTAGACGGCGAGGCGGTAAGGAGTTAAATCACTACCGAGCCTACATGGTGAAACTTTTAGCCGCTAAGGGTCTGCTTTCGGTCAGGAACGGTCAATCCAATCGTTGAAATCTCGCAGATTATCAACGTACTCCATTGCTGAGCTATCACGTCGGTACGGCGTACTTGTTTGAACGTCGCTCGCAACTTTTCGTATAACGCCTAGGACGATGGGGACCAATTTAGTAGGGAGGGCGGAGCGACGTTCTGCGACTAATGGCAGCAGGGTTGCGCTACTGCCGTATGTCGCGGATTTTGGGTCAGCCGACTGGAGTGATGTCTTTTTCTTTTCGCCAGTCCACGGTGTAAAGAAGCTTCTCAGCGTTCAGATACAGTACCGCGCATGATTCGACAAGTGTCTTGGCCGAGGTTGTTTCTACGATTTCTCCGTCGAGCGAAATGAAGCTTTGCTGGTTCAGAGACTGGTACACACGAAGTATGTTTTCAATCGCTTTATTTTCGACGTTTTTAAACAAAATTGAATCGTGAACCAAGAATGGAATAGTCGTATGCCTTAGCAAGGAGGTGTCTAGAAGGATTAGGTTCGAGTAAGCCTTGCCTGTGCCGGTATCCTTGGGTATTTCATAGCTATATTTTTCTGGCATAAGTTCAAGTTTTGGTGAGGATCGGACCTCTCCATAGATGAAATTCACCAACCCCTCAATGTCGTTGTTCAGCCTGCTTTCAACATCTGACAATATAACTATTTTTTGCCCTTTAAGCTTGTCTTTAAGATCTTTGATTGCTTTTTTGATGTCGATAAACTTTTCATACAACTCGTTTTCTTTGGTGAGACTGGAAAGCTCCAGAGAAATGTCAATTACTGAGTCGACGATAAATGCAGGGTTGCCCGAGTTTTTCAACGCCTTGGCGATGGCTGCGGTGCATATAGAAATCTGGGCATCAACAATTCCTAACTGTTCGGACAGTTCTTGCGCTTTTGCTTTAATTTCTTTGCGAAGTATACGAGTCAAGCCATTATGAAAAGACTCAATATTGTCTAGCTTTTCTAGATTGAGCGATGGAATGATTTCAAGCAGCGGATGAAAACTTCGCTTGGAAACATTTTTATTGTCCTCAAGATTGGCTCTGACTCGCTCAAGCTCGCTTGAAATAGACATCCTTATTTCGAGTAATTGATTTTTTTGAGCTTTTTGCTCTAGAACGACTTCGTCAATCAACTCATTGATGGACATCGCCAAGCTGGAGATCTCAGTCCTGATTTTGTCCAAGCGGACTTTCTGCAGCGCAATATCCTCAGTATTTTTATTGTATTTTGTCTTGGTGATTTTGGGAATGATGCTTTGTTTTGCTGCAGCATTTAGGGACTTTTGCTCAGCTAGCAAATCGGCCTGCCGTATCGACATGTCTGCCAGTGGACTGAACCGTTTGAAAACTTTAATCAGCCAATCGATGCACTGGGATCCGCTTTCCTGATTGAAATTATGGAGAGGCCTCCTTACATCTAGGTTGTCACGCCCCCAAACTCGTGTCACCAAAGACACTACGGATCGGAAACTCAGATCTTCAATGCTGTTGGTGTAGTGAAGACGCAAGAAGTCTAGATACGCTGAGGCGCTGAGTTCGAGTTTGGTGCCATCGGATTCATGAAGATGCAGAAGCGTAGGGGTGCCGGTGTTTCTTTCAAAAATATAGCCTTTATCTAACTGAAGTTTAAAAATGTAGCTGTGATGCCCCAGTGTTTCGTGAACATCTTTGCTATGAGTTATCAGCGTGTCACCACCATAAACGAAATCAATAATCTTCAGAAGTGTCGACTTACCAATCGAGTTGGAGTTGGCCCGATCTCCCACGATAATATTTAATTTCCCCTTGAAGACGACGCGCTTTTCAGTGAACCACTCGCACTCGATATAGATCAGCATCTTGAGACAATCCCTGTCGTAAGGTTTACCTGGAGAACATTGCTAAGATGCAGGATTTCTATGGCGTAGAGAAATCGCTCGATGGAACCTATACTTGAAGACGTTTTTTTGTATAGTTCCACAAGCGATATAGGTTGCTCGACGGAGGCGTGCACCTTTTCTGCATGGCCCAGAGATGATTCTGCGAACGGTATAAATTTATTTGGCGTAATCATTCAAAAATCTCGCAGTTTTGAATAAAAAATGATGCGATGATTTCCGAAGCCTCATTGGAGTCAGAGCCAGAACGATGACAAATCCAGTCTACTATATTCTTGAATATTACCTGTTGGTTCTGTGTTTGCTTCTTTTGCAGCAGATAGTAAGTTTTTACTTGGAGAGAAATCATAGTCGATGAATCCGGGGATTCTGCTTCCACAAGCTGTAACTTCTTACGCACGAAAGAAAAATAATTGCTGACATTTTCCTTGATGCGGTTCTTTGTTAGACGCGTCATGGTGTCATTGATCTTCGAGCTGAGTTCTTTTGGTTCAAGACTCAGTTCAATATCCTCATCAGATACGCCTTCAAGCGCATCAATAATTTTCGCAATCTCGTTTTCAATGGCGTATTCATCCATGAGTTTGGACTGACGGCTACGCTCGATGATTGACTGCTTTAACGCGACCATTTCCCTATAGCCATCAACTGTCCGTGGATTGTCGAATTCAGTATGACAAAGAATGCAAAGAGCGATGAGGTTGTCCGGGTGATCCACGTTTTCGTGGAGCCTGAACTCATCTTTGAGAAGCCCTAATTCTTTAGGTTTTGGATTTAGTGGATAGATATGTGCAAGTTCATATTTTTTATTGGATGTCTTGGCCTTCTCGTACATTAAAGGCTTTCGACATTTAGGACATTTGGCCGAAACCTCGCCCACTAACATGATATTGATGTTTTCGGAGAAACTCTTGCGTTTGTTCGTGGGCATGCTCTGATCCTTGAGAACGAAGCGAGCAAAATAAGCTGGGGCGGATGATAGCGGAATGAGATCGCTGGACATAGCCTCTCATTCGGGTAACGGCCTCTAAGTGCTGCCCCCTATGCTTCAGGATTAGCACGGGCTTGCTCCTAACGGCCTGGCGCCCGCGTCGAGAGTAGGCAAAGCTGGGTGGTTCAGGATGGCCCCTGACCACTTTTTCGATACTTGTGGCGGACACCGAAGCGTTACGAAAACTATCTCGCGAATGTCTGGTATTGGCTGATATCTGCGAGTCACCAAAGCTTAAGATAGGGCCAAAACTCATACCTACCGCCTGCCAACCTCACAGCCACAACTCACAGCGCCAAATAACCACATAAACTCACCCATAACCAGCCAACCACGGCTCCTGCTCAATAGTCGCAACATCCCCCTCCGCCAATAACCCCCACAATTCCAGAATCTTGCCTCCCGGTACTTGCCTCATGTGGCGAGGATCACCGGTCTCCAGATTTTCAAAAATGACGGTGCCCGACAGGTTTACAGCGATGCACCACTCTGCATCGTTGGTCACCGACACCTGCCCATGCTCATCATCTTGCCCGCGCGTTTGCAGTTCGGCGAGAAGCTCAGGGAATGTGTGTATGCCAGGATCAGCGTTCATGGCACCGTATCTGTGACTGACGTGATAACCCATATTGATCTCGTGGTTAGCCTATTTATAAAACGTCAACGCCGGGATAGAGGTCCGCAGGCGGATGGTAATCGGGATCCTCGAAGCGGCTATTGTTGTAATGGGTTTTGGCTGTCGGCCCTTCGCCCTTGTACGTCACCTGCGAGTTTGGCGTGAGATGCCACCCCTCTCCGTCTTTGTCGCGCTCGATCAGCGACGGGTACAACGTGCAAGTGCCTGATGAACCTGATGTCAGCCTGAACTGGTAAAAGCGCCCAGCCTGGGGCGTGAACTTCGCCGTGACGAAGCAGGATCGCGTACGTGCGCCCTCCCAAGACATGCCCACGTGCGTTTCGATGCCGGGCCGGATTTGCGTCTCGTAATAGTCCGACGTGAGGTTTTGCCCCGCTTTCGGCATCCCCTGATCCTGGGTATGGATGAACGGAAGCAGCCCGCTGCGAATCACGCCACCCGAACGTTTACCGTTTTCGTATTGGTACAGATCGGCATGCTGCGTGAAGTTGACGATGCGTATCCAGGCGGGGTTGGGCTCGTTTACAGGGGCCGCGAAGTAATCGGTGTGGGGGAAATACTGGCAGCCTGCGAACAACGGCAGGGCCAGCAGGCAGAGCGCAGTGCGTATCGACATGAAGCCTGTCCTTTTGCGGAGTCAGGGTAGAGACCACGAGAAAGGAGGCGCATTGCATAACAGGTGATAAATTCGTGGGAGCCGATAGCGACGGGACTGTCATAAATTTTGTGTTCGGGCATAACATGTTGATAGAGGTGCATGTATGCCGACCAAAAAGAAACCGGCCCGTGAGGCCCCGCGAGACCTTCCATCCATTCCCCAAGAGCTGATCGACCAGTTCGTCAGCGGCCCGATGAGTGCCGAAGCCATTCAGGATGCCTCGATGGCGTTCAAAAAGGCGCTGATCGAGCGAGCTCTTGGTGCCGAGTTGGGCCACCACCTTGGCTATCCTCAGGGCGCGGAGCGCCCTGAGGAGTCGAGTAACCAGCGCAACGGCAAGAGCGGAAAAACGGTGCTAACCGATGACGGTCCGCTGCGTTTGGACATTCCCAGAGACCGTGATGGAAGCTTTGCTCCGATTCTGATCCCCAAACACGAACGGCGTTTTACCGGCTTCGATGACAAGATTATCGCGATGTATGCCCGAGGCATGACGGTTCGCGAAATCCGGGCGTTTCTCTCTGAACAGTACGGAACAGACGTCTCTCACGATTTCATCAGCTCCGTCACTGACGCAGTGTTGGAGGAGGTTACCGCCTGGCAACAGCGACCGCTTGAACCGATGTACCCGGTAATTTTCTTCGATGCATTGCGAGTCAAAATTCGCGACGAAGGCTTGGTTCGCAACAAAGCGATCTACTTGGCACTGGGAGTATTGCCGGACGGAACGCGAGATATTCTGGGCATTTGGATTGAAACAACCGAAGGCGCCAAATTTTGGATGAAGGTCTTTAACGACCTGAAAACCCGAGGCGTCGAAGACGTCTTGATCGCCGTAACTGACGGTCTCAAAGGCATGCCCGAAGCGCTGAGTGCTGTGTTTCCTGAGACGACGTTGCAGACCTGCATCGTCCACCTGATCCGTAACAGCCTCGATTACGCCCCGTGGGATAAGCGCCGTGAGCTGGCCAAGGCACTGAAACCGATCTATCAAGCACTCAATGCTGACGCCGCAGAACAAGCGCTACTGGCTTTCGAAGCCGGGCCTTGGGGTAAGCAATATCCGACAGTCGTATCAGCTTGGAAACGTGCTTGGGATCGAGTTATCCCGTTCTTCGTGTTTCCCCCGGCGATACGCAAAGTGATCTACACAACCAATGCCATCGAGAGTATCAATGCCCAGTTGCGCAAGGTCATCAAGACGCGAGGCCACTTCCCAACGGATGAGGCCGCGACAAAACTAATCTGGCTGGCATTACGAAATATCACCGCGAACTGGGGCAGTGCAGCTCATGATTGGAAGAACGCAATGAATCAATTTGCGATTCTGTACGGAGATCGATTTATCAGGCCGACCTGGTAAAGATGGCCTGCCTGACGGCAGGCCGTAACCGGCCCGAACACAAAAAATCTGACACTCTCATAGCGACGCGCTTGATCATTGCGGCACGCAGGCAGCCGCCGAACACTCTGCCGTCGTGAAAGGCGGTGTTCGGCCAAGACTCATGTGCCACAACCCGAAGTTGACGATCGTCTTGGCTCAGATTCAGATTGAGCGGGCCGGTCGCTCGCCCAGCCGCTCTGCCAACCTTACGAGATAACCGTCGGTATCCTGGACGATAAATTCTCGCTGACCGACTTCTACGTTTTCAGCCCGATACCAGGTGTCTTTGCATTCTCGGTAGAGCGTAAATCCAGCCTGCTCAAGTCTTTGGATGACGGGGGCGACAGCCTCAACATCAATCTGTAGGTTCATGCCTCTTCCAAACGGCCTGGTCAACGGCGCCGTCAGCCATTGACCCGCGTCCGAATCAATTTGCTCAAGCATTACTTGCGCTCCGTTCAAATCAAGGTAGGCAAATCCATCTTCCGGGCGTTGATACGCTACGTTGAACCCCAGGCAAGAAACCCAAAAAGCCAAGCTGCTTTCCAGGTTGGTGACCATTAACTCCGGAACCAGTTTATTACGCTCGAACATGAGATGACTTCCATTTCAAAACGCGAATGTGTGCAGGCGGGCAGTTTCTGACAGCTACAGAAACTCGGCCAGCTTTAATTTATTTTCATAGAAACCACATCACCTACAAAACATAACGCCCCACCGACAACAAAACTATCTGCACAATCAAGTAGTCCGGCCACAGCGCCCAACGCTTGAGGGAAATCGGAACGGAAACAAGCTCTTCTTCACTCACATCACCCAGCCGGGTGTAACTCTTGGGGAACATAAAAAACAAACCGATCTGCCCCATGCGCATGGCTTTATCCCTCGGTCGATTACCGGGCCAAAGCCGCTTATTGTGTTGAACAATCTTATTGCCCGCAAAATACTGCTCCAGCTTTTCAAGCTTGAAGTAGTACGAATACAGCAGTAACGCGACGGCAATAACGACCTCCACACCCACCAGAAATGTGATGACCTTGTAGCCAGCTATATCCATAGGTCATCGGCCATATAAAGTTCTTCGCCAAGCTGTGCGCCATGACCACCGAAATAGCTTCCGCCCATATACCCACCCGTAGCCCCACCGATAACGCCGCATGAAACACGGCCTACACCTTTGGTAGCAATGCCCAAAAACAACCTACATAAAGCGAGTCCAACTTTACCGCCCGCCTCACCCCCCATAATGGATCCACCAACACTCCCCGCCAACCTGCCCCCTTCCACAAACTGCGCTTTACGACACTCCTCCTCCCGCCCCTCCGTACACGCCGCGCTCACCTTCAAGCCTGCCCCTCCCACGTCCAGCGCCAGACCGATGTAAGTTCCCTTGCGCAACTGCCGAGCTATCGAAGCAATGCGTTGGATGCGCTCTGCATAGCCTTTGATATCGCCTTTGTGCAGGACGCTTTTGGTCGATATCTGCAGAATCCACTTCAACGAACTATTACTGCGCAACCCTGTGCCAAACCGCGCGGCGCCTTGTAATTGGTCATTCAGTTGTTTAAGCAGCGCTCGGCGTTGTTCAAAGAACGTATCCCGGTCCACGGTGCCATTCTTGAGCCGAGCATAAGCCTGTTCGATGTCTTCCAGAGTGTGGCGGACATCATTGAGGTGGGTACTCCAGGCAGATGTGGCGCTACCGACACCCAAGGAGGTGTAACCCGCCAAGCTCTGCAGCAAATCGTAGTGACTGATCACAAAGCCACCGACCTCTGCATCGCGGTCCAGCACCTGGCTGATTTCAGCGGCCCGTGTCATTAACCAGGCTTCGTCAGCGGTACTTTCTTTGGTGGTATGACTTGGCACAATAACTAGATACCCCGCTCTTATAAAAGGACGGGGTAGATGCGCGTTCAGTGCATCGAATTTCTGCGCGGCCAGGGGCGATGCGCCACTGAGTTCCATACGCCTCAGACTCGCGTAATCAATGAATTTTTGATTGATATAAGCCGTTGCCATGTCCGATTTCCGACCTCGATAAAAGAAGAGTTCGAAATATAAAATCGGATTTTTCTACGTGGGCAGAAATCAATGGGGCAAAAACTCACTTTCAGAAAGAAGCTACAAGCCAGCAGATCAAAACCTACAGGCATCAGGTATTCTGCCCAGCGTCAACCCCCCCCCGGCCTGCTTTAAACGCGCATCAGGAGAGTTGCATGTTGATTGGCCATCGCTTCGAGCGCACCGCCCAGGATGACTTGCACGTCCACTCGCGCAACGGCGTGCAAAGCGTGTTTGTGCTGCTGACTGGCGCAATGGCGTTCATCCTGCCTTTGGCCTTCGTGCTGTTCTGGTTCACCGACGGCGGCTCGCAGTTGGCAGAGGTGGATCCGCTGAGTTCGCTGCTGATCGTACTCCTGCTGCTGCTTATTCCCGCCCTTGGCCTGCTGCTGATGGTGTACACCGGCACCCGCGAGACGTTGCTGTTGTCGCGAGTGAACGGTGAGGGCAAGCGCCGCACCCGAAACTTTTTCGGTAGCCGCGAGCGTGTGCAGTCGGTCTTCAGCATCGATAAACCCCACCACCTCGAACTTCGCCGCCGCCCGCAGGCCGAGCCCGCCTACACCCAGCTGTGGCTGGTGATGCGCGACGGCACCGAGCAGCGGTTGACCACCGATAACGTGCCGGTGGTGCCGGGGAGCAAACGCACCGATGTGTGGCTGCGTGAGTTGGCCGATTACCTGGGCGTGGCGGTGCCCACTGAGGTGGTCGTGGGGTCGGCAACGCCGGCGCCCTATAGACCTGCGCCAGCACCGGCGAAGGTCGCCAGGCGGCGCAAACTCGGGGGGCCCACGCCTGCGGCTGAGTCCACCGATAAGCTCGGCATTGCGGCACGTGCCCTGCTTTCACTGCTGGGTGCATTCTTCGCGGTGCTGGAGCTGACGCATGTCGTCGGCTTGGTGCGCGCGCTGTTCACTGGGCGGCTGCGGGTCAGCGGTGTTCGCTCAGGCTCGGCGAGCTTTTACTGGGCCGAGCAGCCGTGGGTGTTTTCATTCAATGTACTGGTGGGTGTGGTCGAGGTGCTGATTATCGGCGTGATCGCCTGGGGGTGTGTGCGTACGGCGATTCTGGGGCGGATGAAGGCCAATCATTAAGAGCCGCTGACACGCACATAGTAGTTATCGAACTCACCGCTCTCCACGAACACGAAACCATGACGTGTATAAAAGCGATTGGCAGCGCTTTCCTTGAGAGCGCCCACGTTGAGGGAGCGACGTAGCTGATCAGCTTCTCTAAAAATCTGATTCAGCACGTAAGCGCCAATTCCGGCCCGCTGAGCGTTTGGTATGACGTAAAGGTGCTCAAGCAAAAGCTCGCGCTGATGGTCTTTGACCACCACAAAACCGACCAACTCGCCCGCTACTTCTATGCGGCGCGTGCTCTGGACGTCGAACCCCGCGACAAATCGCTCGCGCGCGCGTCGGGGGTCGAAGCGCCCAACGCGTTCGAGACTCTCGCGCATGGCTTCAATTCTGATGGCGACCAGATCTTCCAGGTCGTCATGGGAAGCTGCGGCCAAGACGACAACAGCGTGTTGATCAGCACAGCGGGGCATTGCACACATCCTATAAGTGGTGACGCAGCGCGGGGCAAGCCCGTTCACTACAAAAAGCCTGCATGCGTGGGTCACGCCTGGGTACTGAACCGCTGTGCTGCCCGCCGCGCCAACATCGCCGCTTCCGTCGCCTCAGTCGCCCGTTCGCCTTTGTAGGCCAGTTGGGTCACAAACTCTGCGTCCCTGAACTCGGCCGGTACCAGGCTGTGCTTGTCTTTGAACAGCGGCGCCAGGTCGATGGTGTTGGCGAAGTTTTCCTGGGTCAGGCTGTAGTAGCCCATGGCACTGCCGGACCAGGGCGAGCTGGCGTCTGTCATGTCGATGGCGGCATCACGGTACGTGACGGCGGCGGTCTTGAGGCCCAGGGATTTGTTGAGCAGATCCGTGAGCCGCTGGGTGTCGGAGCTGTTGAGCTGGCCGGCGGTATTAAGCACTTTCAGACTGCCGTCAGCGTCTACTGTGAAGCCATATTTCTTGCTGGCAAGGTCGGGGGCGGTGGTAGAAAGCGTTGCCTGGAACGCCTGGAACGAGGCTTTAAGCGTGCTGTGCGCAGACCTGAAGAGCTCGGCGTATCGAGGGTACTCGGGCGATTCGGAGCGACCGACCCAGGTGTCGACGACCTCCAACGGTTTTGCCGTGGTGCTGGTGTCTTCACTGGGGTGGTAGATGGCGGCTGGCGCCGCGTTTGCCAGGGCGACCTTGGCAACATCCGTCAGCGGTTGAGGCACCAGCTTTTGGTCGGACGGTGCGAGGCTGGTGCTGGCTGGGGGGAGATAGGCGGAGCTGACGGAGAGTGCCATTTAATCGGTCCATGATTAGCGGGTTCCTGAAGGTTATCGACGGGAACCGGGCAAGCTTGAATCAAGACGCCTCTGCTTGCAGGATCGTACAAGCCTGCCAACTCGCTACTTGGGTAGCCTTGGGCTTCTCACCCATCCAAGGATCCACCATGGCTCAGCATCCGGTAAATCTCACCCACAAAGCCTCGCTCATCGATCAGCAGTGGAGCCCTAGGTTGGTCGCGCAAATGAACGACTACCAGTTCAAGGTGGTGCGTATCGAGGGTGAATTCATCTGGCACACGCACCCGGAAACCGATGAGGCCTTTCTGGTGCTGGAAGGCACGCTGCGTATCGACCTGCAGGACGGCCCGGTATACGTGGCGGCGGGCGAACTGTATGTGGTGCCGCGTGGCGTCGAACACCGCACCGCCGCAGAAGGCGAAGCCAAGCTGATGATGATCGAACCACGCGGCATCTTGAATACCGGTCACGAAGGCGGTGAACGCACAGCTGAAAATGATCAGTGGATCTGATCAGCAGCGCCCCCCACCAGCGCCAGTAATTCATTCACCAACTCAGCCGCCTCTTGCTGATAGCCCTCCCGCCAGCGCGCCGACCAATCCTGCGGCCGACCGTCCTCTTCCCAAGCCGATAACGCCAAGCCGTTGACGATTTCCAGCTCAAACCACTGGCGCTGCCACCCGGCAGCGTCCGTTACCAGAGTGGTGTCGTGCCACAGGAACTCGGTGTGGGCGACAAAACGGCTCCAGCAGAACAGATCGTCTGAGGCCTGTTCCGCAAGTCTGATCAGTTGTGCTTTGTTATCCATGACTGGCTATTTGCCCTTGATTTCTTCCAACCGCGTGACAGCGCCTCGCACCGCAGCAATTGGCGTGTACGCCTGCAACGCTAGTGGCCACCCTGCAATCTCTGGATAATACCCTCCTCCCGCCCCGATACGGATATCCCGTTTTATGAAGTCGCCCGCGTCCGCCCTGCTCCTCGCGTCTGCCCTGTTGCTGCCAGCCATCGCCCACGCCGACGACGCCGCGCTCGCCGACACACTCAAGGCCTTCACCCGCTGCGACGCAACGTTCTTCAGCCGCCTGAACACCCACCACGCCGCATGGCAGGCCTATGCGCCGCTCAAGCAGGACAAGGATTTCACCTGGATCGCCGTTAGAAACCGTGCCGACCGCAACGCCAACCAAGTGCCCGTCAGCGCGCCGCCCATTGCGGGCCTGAAGCTGTTGTCGTATGCCGATGAGGCCACCGACCTCGATCAGTTGGGGCGCTACTATTACTGGGGTTTTGTTGTGCAAGGCGGCGTCGAAGAAGTTGCCCAACGCCTGGCCCCGCTGCTGGAACAACCTGCACGGCTGCAAAAAATCGACGGGGCCTATATTCGCAGCGAACTCAAGGTCGACGACCACTGGCAGGCGATCAAGCCGCAACCCGGCAAGGCACCGGGCACGCGCCACGTTGAGCGGGTGCTGATCGTCGAGCCGGATGGCGAGCACACACGCGTCAGTTGCTCGGTACAGGGCGGCGTCGATGCGGCGCTGCTGGCGTGGCTGCGGCCGGACATCGCGCCGGTCGACTACCCGCGCACCGTGGTCGAAACCAGCATCAACGATGTCGAGGTACCCGCCAGTGTGCTCCAAGGCCTTGCCGCGCCACTGTTGCAACCGAAGTTCAAGAGGTTGAGCTACACCTACCTGTCCAAGAAAGGCGACGGCAGCCAGGACAGCCCGACCTCGGTCACCTTCACCGCCGACGGCGGCCTGCTGAAGAAGAACGAGGTCTACGGCGACACCTTCAACGTCGATCGCCTGATGCTGGCCGACCTGATCCAGCTGAAGTCAAAAATGAACGGCGTCGGCGATGGGCGCGTGCTGCAAACCCTCGCCGTCGAATTGAACGCGCCGAGCAGTTGGGCCCCTGGCCAAACCTTGCGCGCAGACATGCAGATGCTGAACGTGCCCGCCAAGCCCACCGACACACCTACCGCCACCTCATTGGTGTGCAAGGTGGGTGAACGCTTCCCGGCGCGCCAGGTGTTTGCTTCGCTGACCGGAGACGCCATCAAGCTTGAGTGCGACCAGGGCGACTACAAGACCTCGCGAGCGTTTATCGAGGATTTGGGGGTGGCGCTGACGCTGGAGTCGACGTCGAGCCAGTTCCACTACGTGAATCAATACACTGCGCTGGAAGTCGTGCGCTGATCGAGCTATTGGGAGGCAGGCCATGGAACTGAAATTCAGTCACGTCGATGTGCTGGTCAACGACCTTGAAGAGGCCTGCGCCTACTACGCACAGATCCTCAAGGCGCGTATCTCCAAGACCTTCGTCTGGGACCGCGGCGGCCTGCATGTGCGCTACGCCGTGGCGCTGATGGGCCAGGAGCGGTTCATGCTGGTACAGCCGATTGCCGGCAATTTGCGGGCGCTGTTGGACGCCCACGGCGAGGGCATGATTTACCGCCACTGCTACTCGACGCCCGACATTGAGCTGGCCTACGACGAACTGATCGCGTCGGGCGTACAACCCGAAGATGAAAACGGCCAGCCGTTGGCGCGGGAGAACCTGCAAAGCCCGTCCGGCGGGCGCATTATCTGGCTGCCCAAGCGCTTTGGGCATTTCTCTATGGAGATTCTGGAAGAGAAAGGCTTGGAGGCCTTCATCGAAGAGGCGTTTAGCGCCGATTAAGGGCACTCTACGGCGGCACAGCAGTCTGCTCCTAACACACCCCTTGCCCAGCGGAGTTCCCATGATCATTGTTCACCACCTCAACAACTCACGCTCGCAGCGCATCCTGTGGCTGCTGGAAGAACTTGGCCTGCCTTACGAGATCAAGCGCTACCAGCGCGACCCGAAGACCAACCTCGCGCCCCCTGAACTCAAGGCGATCAACGCCCTGGGCAAGTCGCCGGTGATTGAAGACGGCGCCAACGTGGTGATCGAGTCCGGCGCCATCGTCGACTACCTGATCCGCCGCCACGGCGACGGGCGCCTGCAACCCGAGCCTGCCAGCGCCGACTACGACCAGTACGTGCAATGGCTGCACTTCGCCGAAGGTTCGGCCATGTTGCCGCTGATGCTCAATCTGTATGTGGGTCGCCTGGGTGAGGCCGGGGCACCGTTGCATCCGCGTATCGAATCCGAAGTGGCCAATTACCTGGGTTATCTGAACGATGCGCTGGGACACACGCCGTACCTGCTGGGTGATGAGCTGAGCGGTGCGGATATCCAGATGAGCTTTATCGGTGAAATCGCCAAGGCCCAGGGCAAGTTGCAGGCCTACCCGCACCTGGCGGCTTGGGTGCAGCGTTTCCAGGCGCGGCCGGCGTATCGCCAGGCGCTGGAACAGGGTGGCGAGTATGCATTTGCCAAATAAGTGAACGCGGGCACGGTGGGTGTGCGACTACCCCACCATCTGCCATAACGACGCCCCGACGCCGGTGATGCTCTCTCCGGCGATCAACCCCGCTGCGGCGGTAATCGCGAAGCGCTCGGTGAGACTCGGCCAACGGCAGCTCACCAGCCAGGTCAGCACCGCGCCCAGCGCCATCATCAACGACACCGAGGCCGGCAGGACAAAGGCCAGCCCCAACGCGGCGGCACTCGGCAAGTAACGGGAGCGATGGGCCGGCAACAGGCTGTCGAGCACGCCCAGCAACACACCTACCCCGCCGCCGATGGCAATCGCCCAGCGGATGCTCGTCGACAAGGACTCCAGCCCATGGGTCAGGGTTTGCGCCACGGCTTTCCACGTTGCCACTGCGGGCGCCGGCCATTCTTCGGTGAGCAGCATGGACTGCGGATCCGGAATCAGCGCCAGGTACGCCAACACGCCCACGATACTGCCAATGAAAATCCCCAGGATCTGCGCGATCACTTGTTTATGCGGCGTCGCGCCAATGGCTTTGCCCACCTTGAAGTCGTTCATCAAGTCCGTGCATTGCCCGGCCGAGCCGCCAGCGGTGTTGGCGCTCATCAGGTTGATCGGCACCTGGCCGGGGGCGACGATACCGAAGCTCAGCTGGGACAATTGCCCGATGGCGCCAATCGGCGGAATGCCAGTGGCGCCCACCACACGGGCGGCGACGGCTGCCAGGCAGATCGCCAAGGGAATGGTCAGCAGTGCCATCCACAGGTTGATGCCGAACAACAGCGCTTGCAGGCTGACGACCAAGCCTATCGACAGGATAAAACCCGCAGCCGGACCGGGCTTGGGCACGTTCCAGATCTTGCCGCCTTCGGCCTTGGTGGAGGTGCGTAATGCCCACAAGCGAATCGCCAAAGAGGCCAAGGTGGAACACACCATCAGGCTCACCCCCGGCCACAGCAACCACTCCACCAACGCGGCAAATTGCGGGCCGCTGCTGTCGGCCGGCAACGTCTCCAGGTTCTGCGCCAACAGCCACGGGCCCAGGCCACCCCACGCGAGCAAGGCGCCGAGCAGCAAGGTCAGGCCAACGCGAATACCGATGATGCCGCCAAACCCCAGCAGCAACAGCGAAGGGTCGGCGGTAAAGGTCAGGCGCTCCAACTGGGCCGTCGGCGACCAGCGCGGGAAGGCCCACATGAAGGTGTCCACCCACTTCACCACCCCGGACAGCAACGCCGCGCTGAGCAACACCTTCAGACGCGTCGCGGCTTCGCGGCCATGGTTGTAGATGTGCAGCAGGGTTTCCAGGGTGGCCATGCCTTCGGGGAACTTCAGCGCCTTGTCATTGAGCAATGACGGCCGCAGGTACCAGGCAATCCAGATGCCCAGGAAGCTCACCGAGAACACCCAGGCGATCATCGGCAGCGCATCCAGTTGGTTGCCGGTCAGCAGTGTGTAGGCCGGGATCGGCGCCACCAGACCGCCAGAGATAATCGAGGCGGCGGCCGAGGCGACGGTCTGGTTGATATTGCTTTCATGCAGGGTCCAGGGCAGCTGATCGGTGGAACGTTTGGCCAGGCCTTGCCAGATCGCATATCCCACCAGCAGCGCGATGATCGACATATTGAACGACCAGCCGATCTTCAGGCCGGCGTACACATTGGAAGGGGTCAGCAAGATGCCAAGCACCGTACCGGTAATGACGGCACGCAGGCTGAGTTCGCGTTCGACGGGGGCGTACTGGGGAATGGCGGACGGGGCTGAAAGCATGCGGATTCCTTTCGGCGATGAAACAGGGCGACCTAACAAGTGAGCCCTCTGGGCCCTGAAGGTTCCTGAATCGGCAAAACAGAAGAGCCGCGTAAAGCCCGTCCGCTTTTTGAAGAGAAGGCTCTGTGTGGTGAGCGTTTTTTGTGGTGAACCGGTTTTTTTGTGATGACCCGGTTCTTTCTGGTGAACCGGTTCTTTGTGATGACCCGATTCTTTCTGGTGAACCGGTTCTTTCTGGTGAACAGATTCTTTCTGGTGAGCAGTTTTTTTGTGGTGAGCGGGCTTGCCGGGACTGTCATAAATTTTGTGTTCGGGCATAACATGTTGATAGAGGTGCATGTATGCCGACCAAAAAGAAACCGGCCCGTGAGGCCCCGCGAGACCTTCCATCCATTCCCCAAGAGCTGATCGACCAGTTCGTCAGCGGCCCGATGAGTGCCGAAGCCATTCAGGATGCCTCGATGGCGTTCAAAAAGGCGCTGATCGAGCGAGCTCTTGGTGCCGAGTTGGGCCACCACCTTGGCTATCCTCAGGGCGCGGAGCGCCCTGAGGAGTCGAGTAACCAGCGCAACGGCAAGAGCGGAAAAACGGTGCTAACCGATGACGGTCCGCTGCGTTTGGACATTCCCAGAGACCGTGATGGAAGCTTTGCTCCGATTCTGATCCCCAAACACGAACGGCGTTTTACCGGCTTCGATGACAAGATTATCGCGATGTATGCCCGAGGCATGACGGTTCGCGAAATCCGGGCGTTTCTCTCTGAACAGTACGGAACAGACGTCTCTCACGATTTCATCAGCTCCGTCACTGACGCAGTGTTGGAGGAGGTTACCGCCTGGCAACAGCGACCGCTTGAACCGATGTACCCGGTAATTTTCTTCGATGCATTGCGAGTCAAAATTCGCGACGAAGGCTTGGTTCGCAACAAAGCGATCTACTTGGCACTGGGAGTATTGCCGGACGGAACGCGAGATATTCTGGGCATTTGGATTGAAACAACCGAAGGCGCCAAATTTTGGATGAAGGTCTTTAACGACCTGAAAACCCGAGGCGTCGAAGACGTCTTGATCGCCGTAACTGACGGTCTCAAAGGCATGCCCGAAGCGCTGAGTGCTGTGTTTCCTGAGACGACGTTGCAGACCTGCATCGTCCACCTGATCCGTAACAGCCTCGATTACGCCCCGTGGGATAAGCGCCGTGAGCTGGCCAAGGCACTGAAACCGATCTATCAAGCACTCAATGCTGACGCCGCAGAACAAGCGCTACTGGCTTTCGAAGCCGGGCCTTGGGGTAAGCAATATCCGACAGTCGTATCAGCTTGGAAACGTGCTTGGGATCGAGTTATCCCGTTCTTCGTGTTTCCCCCGGCGATACGCAAAGTGATCTACACAACCAATGCCATCGAGAGTATCAATGCCCAGTTGCGCAAGGTCATCAAGACGCGAGGCCACTTCCCAACGGATGAGGCCGCGACAAAACTAATCTGGCTGGCATTACGAAATATCACCGCGAACTGGGGCAGTGCAGCTCATGATTGGAAGAACGCAATGAATCAATTTGCGATTCTGTACGGAGATCGATTTATCAGGCCGACCTGGTAAAGATGGCCTGCCTGACGGCAGGCCGTAACCGGCCCGAACACAAAAAATCTGACACTCTCGGCTTGCCCCGCGCTGGGCAGCGAAGCGGCCCCCATAAGGCCGCCGCGATTTTTCAGGAAAACCGCAGCGCCTGGTTTTTGGGGCTGCTTCGCAGCCCAGCGCGGGGCAAGCCCGCTCACCACAGAAGCCCGCTCACCACAGAAGCCCGCTCACCACAAGGTTACATTCAGCCAACAAGTGATACTTGTTCATCCCCTACTGCGCGCTAGCGTTAAGGCTCTTCAGGAATTCCACCAAGAGCACCGGAATGCGCCCCACACCTCAATCCCATCGTCTGCGTCACGGTCGTTATTCAGAACAGGGTCGTAGCTACCTCATCACCGTCGTCGTTCATCAGCGTCAGCGCTTGTTCACTGACCTTTACCTGAGCCGTCTGCTGGTTGCCGAACTCCGGCAGGTTCATGAGCTGGGGCTGGTTGAGTCTCTGGCCTGGGTCATCATGCCTGACCACATTCACTGGTTGTTTGAGTTGAAACAACAGGATTTGGCAGGCGTGGTGCGACGTATTAAGTCGCGCAGCACGCTGGTCATCAACCGGCGGCGTCAAAGCAAAGAGCGCGTTTGGCAACCCGGTTATCACGATAGAGCGGTGCGTGCGGAAGATGATCTTCGCAAGATGGCGCGGTACATCATTGCCGACCCTTTACGAGCCGGTTTGGTGGATCGGGTGGGCGATTACTCGTTGTGGGATGCGGCGTGGATTTGAGGAGGCGAGTGGGCTTTCTCTAGCAGTTGTTGCACCCACGGCGCATCTTGCTGATTGACCACGCCATATCGGTCCGGCGGGAAAAACCGCCAGTGATGCGCAACCTCAACCAGGCGTGTGAGTTCTTCGGCCGACAGCCAATACTCCGTGTGGGTCAAGGCTATCGGTGCACCGTCAAACCGTCGCCCAAGCAGTACGTTCGTGCAGGGAGCGAACGCCAAGGCCAGGTCACGGCAGGGGTGCATGCGTTTTTGCGCAGCGGGCATGCGCCCCACCCGGTCGTAGGTGAAAGGGCCGGGGTATTCGTCCTTGATCACCAGCCAGCGACCCGTCGTGGTCATGGCCACGACCCATTGCGCCACTCCGCTGCTCTGGGCCTGTTCAAGCCGGCCGTTTTTCCATTGCATGAGGGCGTTGCAGTCCGGGTCGAAGTCCGAAGACCACAGGCTGGTGCCAGACACCAGCGTGTGACGCTCCAACTCGACCACGCCTTGGCCCGGCAGCGTCTGCCAGTAACGCTTGATCGGGTCGCGGGTGTCGCGCAGGTAGTTACGCAATGCCCACGCCGCCATGAACACCAGCGTCGCCAGGGCCTGCCATGCCCATGAATGGCCGAGGATGTCGTCAACATCCAACCCCGGTGAGAAGACGGCGCGATACAGCAGCAGGCTGAGCAAAAAAACCAGACTGGGCAGGAACACGCCGAAACACAGCGGTGGCAGTAACACTGCAATCCAGCTGAAGCGATGCCCGCTTGCGTGTTCATGCGCCCAGGCCAGTTCCTCGGCGCGCATCGGCCTGCGTTCACGCGGGCCAATGCCGGGATCAGGGGTGTGGAAGCGCCAGTACCGTGCGTTGGGGTCGAGATTCATGCTGCGCATCATGCCCGTGACGCGCCGCAAGATACACCGTCTATTGCCCAGATCGAAATACAGTCATACGATGACTGACCACAACCATAACAATAAAGGCTCACTCGTGAATAAACCCCTCATCATGGCCGCCGCTATTGCCTGCGGTCTCAGTGCACACACCAACGCCGCGACCTTCGCGTACATTTCCAGCCCCGGCGATGGCTTGATTTCCCAGTACCGCCTGGACGAGAGCAACGGCGCGTTGAGCCTGGTGAACCAGGTGACAGCCGGTGACCAGGTCAACCCCATGGCGCTTAGCCCCGACGGTAAAACCTTGTATGCCGCGTTGCGGGTCAAGCCGTTTCAAGTGCAGGGCTTCAGCATTGACCCGGCCAGCGGGCGTTTGACGCCGCAATCCAAAGCGCCCTTGGCCGAAAGCATGGCCTACCTCGCCACCGATCGCGCCGGACGTTTCCTGCTCGCGGCCTCTTACGGTGCCGACACCCTCAGCGTGCAGCCCATCGACAAGCCGGAACCGATCCTCACCTACAAAACCGGGCTCCACGCGCATTCCCTGCGCACCGACCCAAGCAATCGCTTTGCCTACGCCGGCAACCTGGGCAACGACCACGTGCTGCAATACCGCTTCGATGCCAACACCGGCGCACTCACGCCAATCGGCACCGGCTACGTGAGCGTGCCAAGCAACACCGGGCCCCGGCACCTGGCGTTTTCGGCCAACGGTAAATACCTGTATGTGGTCGGCGAAATGAGCGGCACGGTCACTGCGTTTGCCATCGACGACAGCACCGGTGCGCTGACGCAGATCGGTGTCGCCAATGGCATTCCCGCTCGCTTGAAGCTGGCCCACGGCGAAGTGCGCGATGCACGCAACAATGACTTGAAGGACGACCCAACACCGCGAATCTGGGCCGCCGACCTGCGCCTGTCCCCGGATGGCACGCTGCTGCTGATGAGCGAGCGCACCAGCAGTTCGGTGTCGGCGTTTGCGGTGGACGCGGCGACGGGCGCGTTGAAGTTCCTCGACAACTACCCAGTCGAAGAGCAGCAGCCGCGCAATATCGCGTTTTCGCCCAATGGCCGGTGGTTGCTGGTTACCGGCGAGAAAAGCGACAAGGTCGGTACCTACGCGGTCGGCAACACTGGCGCCTTGAAGCGCGTGGGTGAGGCGGCTTCAGGCAAAGGTGCGCTGTGGATTGAAGTCCTGCAGACCGCGGCCCAATAGCACTCAGCTCAAACGGAACCGCGCGGTGTTGTCACTCAACGCCTGACTGCCCTTGCTCAAGGTGTCCGCCGCTCGGTTGACCGCCCGTGCGCCATCCAGCAAACGCCCTGCCGCCTGGTCGACTTGCTGGATGTTGCCACTCACTTCATCCGCCGTCGCCGCTTGCTCTTCCACCGCTGTGGCGATTTGCGCCAGGGTGTCGGTGACGTTCTGCACCGCGCCGGCAATCTCGCCCAAGCGCGTGCCCAGGCCGGTGACGGACTCGGCGTCGGTCAACGCTTGCTCGCACGCGGCGCCCATCAGCGTCACCGCCTGGCTCACGGTCGCGCGCAGGCTGTCGACGGTGCCGGCGATCTGCGCCGTGGACGCCTGGGTGCGCTGGGACAGGCTGCGCACTTCATCGGCCACCACCGCAAAGCCCCGCCCCTGCTCACCGGCGCGCGCCGCTTCAATGGCCGCGTTGAGCGCCAGCAGGTTGGTTTGCTCGGCAATGCCGCGAATGGTGTCGACCACCGACTGAATCTGCTGCCCCTGCTGGCTGACTTGCTGCAAAGCGTCGGCGGTGTCGGTGAGGCGTTGGTTGAGCTGCTGGATGCTGGCCGTGGTGCGCTGGCTGTCGCGGCTGCTGTCTTCGGCAATGCGTCGGGTTTGCTGGGCGCTGCCCGACGCTTGTTCACAGCTTCTGGCGACGCCCATGGAGGTCGCGGCCAACTGGGTAGCAGCGGCGGCGATCTGGCTGATTTGATGCTGCTGGTCTTCGACTTCGCTGAGGGTGCTGCCCGATTGGGAATTGAGGGTGAGCACCGCCGAGCCGAGCTGCTGGGTTTCGTGATTGACCCCCAACAGGCTGGTGCGCAATTGCAACACTGCGACGTTCAGCGCGGTGCTGATCAGCGCCAGTTCGTCACGCCCTTGCACCGCCACTTCGACGCACAGGTTACCGTCGCGCAGGGATTCGGCCAGGGTGGTGATGCCGCTGGCACTACGGCGGATGGAGGCCTGCAGGCACATGAACAAGTACAGCGCGGCCAGGGCCAGTACGCCGAAGACCATTGCAAGAGGAATGAAGCGTTTGTTCGCGTCGCGGTGGTAGTAGCTCAAGCGCTCGTCCAGGGAGGTCAGCGACTGCACGCGCAGTGCGCTGAGCGAACCGAGCATGGCGTCGACACTGCGTTCGAAACCGGCGGTATCGAGCTTGATGGTGCCACCGAACACGCCGTCATCCAGCACTTTAAGCTCGTTATCCAACAGTTGCAGGCTGTTGTCGTACTGTGCAGTCCAAGGCTCCATGCCCTCGAATTGCTTGGCCTTGAGCGAAGCCGCCGCCTTGACCAACTGGTCGCGCGCGTCGCCAATGCGGCTGCGCAGGTCGCGCATTTGCAAACGACTTTGCAGGGTGAACTGCCCCGACGCGATGGACGACTGCCCGACGCCCGCCATGCGACCGATACGCTCGATCAGGTCAGGCGTCTGCTGTGTGCCCATCTGCATCAGCATGTAGGTTTCCAGCCAGGGATCGAGGATCAGGCCGGCGTCCAGAGTGATCTGTTCGCGCAGGGTTTGCATCGCGCTCAGCGCCGAGGTGAAACGGTCGTAGCCATCCGGCCACCAGCCCACCGTGCGCAGGGAAGCGGAGTCCATGCCTTTGACGGTGGCCTGCAACGCCTCGTAGCGCGCGAGGATGTCGGCGCTGGCGTTCTGGGCGTTGAGCGCATCGCCCAAGGCTTGCAGGCTTTGCTGGATCAGCGGGAAATTCGTATCGACCTTGTCCATCGCCGCCTTCGCCGCCGGCGTAGGCGCGTGCAGGATGTCTGCCGCTTTCCAACGCGCAGCCAGGTTGCGCTGGGCCGTCAATTGGCCGTCCAGTGCATCCAGGGCCAACAGTTGGCGCACGCCGGACTGCTCGGTGGAAATCACGCCTAATTTATCGCGATAGTCCTGGCCGATCATCCAGAGGCTCCCGGCCAGGGGCAGCATGAACAGGAAAAACAACAATTGGAATTTGCGTGCAAACCCCATACGTCCGAGCAGGCGGATACCGGGTGATAACAAGCTGTGCATGTCCGACTACTCCCTCAAACAACCCACGTGGTGCACGGTGGGCGAAGCCTTGAAATGACTAACGGCAAAGTGCCATGTCATTGATTGGCTTGGCTCTAGCAAGATACGGGCCGTTGGCGCGCAGCCCTTAAACAGGGCGTGCTGTGCGTTAATGGCGCCCGCAGCGTGCTCGAAAATGGGGCAAAAGCACTCACGGTCAAGGACACACCTGTAACCGATGGCGCAGGCGCCCCATGGACATGATCAAAACACCCGTGCCGCCGGCCTACCTGGCCTGCATGTACTGGTCAAAATTTTTGATGTGATCATCCAGATTATCCTCAAGCATCATCCGGTACTGGTCACAGCAATACTTGAGCATCGCCTCACGCTCCTCGGCCATGTGCGCACCGGACTTGAAGTTGCGCGCGAGGGCCCAGGCATTGAAGCGGGTAGTGCCGAACATCATCGAGGCGCTGACCTGGCCGAGGTTTTCGAAGGTTTTGAGCTGTTCGTTCGACAGTTCGATATGCGCGTCGGCGCGCTCATAGAAGGCTTGGTCGATAGCGTCTGCCATTGCGGGGTTCCTGGGTAATCACGATTGAATGAAGGGTTATCAAGCCAGCAGTGTGGTGATCCATCTGATCTGCCGGCTGATTTCTTGCAGCTTCGCCTCGGGCACCGCTTGCGACGCCTGCTCAAAGCCCGCCAGGGTCTGGTGTTTCAGGCGCAACGCGCGCTGCCACTTGGCCAAAAATACCGGGCTGCGGGCCTGCAGTTGCAGCGGGCCGAAGTACAGCTCCTCGGCGGTATAGCTCACCGGTCCAGCACGCTCGGCCACGATGATTTCATAATAAAAGCGGTTTTCGTGCAGCAGCTCTTCACTGACGATGCGATAGCCGTTGTTCATCAACCACAGGCGCAGCGGTTGCTCACCGCCGTTGGGTTGCAGGACCAGGCGCTCAAGGCCGTTCAGGTGGGCTTTGCCAGCTTCAAGGATGTCGCGAATCGTCTCGCCGCCCATGCCACAGAGGCTGATGGCCGTGATGCCGTCACTCGCCTGGACGGCCGCCAGACCATCGGCCAGCCGCACGGTGATCTGCCGCTCCAGGCCGTTTTCACGTACGGTCCGTT
Source organism: Pseudomonas arvensis (assembly GCF_056688935.1). Classification (NCBI taxonomy): domain Bacteria; kingdom Pseudomonadati; phylum Pseudomonadota; class Gammaproteobacteria; order Pseudomonadales; family Pseudomonadaceae; genus Pseudomonas; species Pseudomonas arvensis. The sequence goes on from NZ_CP162038.1 coordinate 4,168,070, forward strand.
CGGCCGCCTGGAACGGCGTAGCCGCCACCTCCCCCGCCACCGCCGCCTCGATCACGCCACGGCGCAGCAACGCCACTGGCAGGTAGGCATGGTCAGAGCCGATATCGGCCAGCCGCGCGCCGTGCGGCACCTGCGCGGCCACGCGCTCCAGGCGCATGGACAAGGTGTGTTCGTTCAACCTGTGTTCCTTATCATTCCCCGGAAAATCGATCCCGGCTGTTAGTCAGATGCAACACCATGGCGGCGCGTGCGGCGTCCGGGTCCTGGCGTTTGATTGCATTGAAAATCGCCTCATGCTCCCGGTTCGCCAGTTGCCCGAGCTTGGCAAAATCCGCGCCGCCACGCTCGTCACTCTTCACCTGGGTGCGCGGAATCATCGCATTGCCCAGGTGCTGCATGATTTCGGTGAAGAAGGTATTGCCGGTGGCTTCGGCGATCAACTGGTGGAAGCGTTTGTCTTCTTCCACGCAACTGTCGTTGTTGGCCAGGGAGGCCTGGTAATCGTCCAGCGCTTCGCGCATGTGGGCCAGTTGCGCGTCGCTCCTGCGCAGCGCCGCCAGCGCCACCGCTTGCACTTCCAGGCCCAGGCGTAGCTCCAGCATGTTGCGCACGCTGGCGACCGTATCCACGTGCAGGCGCAAGCCTTGCTGGGCGCTCTGCTCCAGCACAAAGGTGCCGATGCCGTGACGGGTCTCCACCAGCCCGGCCGCCTGCAACTTCGACAGCGCCTCACGCACCACCGTCCGGCTGACGCCGTGCTCCAGCACGATGGTGGATTCCGACGGCAGCTTCTCCCCCGGCTTCAACTGACCGAGCAGGATGCGCTGGGTCAGGGCATCGACCACGCCCTGGGCCAGGTTGGTGGAACGTTTACGCACGGGGATCGGGGCTTCACTGGGCATTGCTGCAGGTCCACAGGGTTGGGCTGGGGGGAGCTTAACACCCAGACCCGGCACGTCGCCGAGGTTGATTGAATAACCACCCAGCTTGTATGACAACTAATCTGGCAGATAGGTATCTCGACAGCTCCCAGCACCGTCAACGCTGGGTTCTTTCATTGCCTGAAAACCCACAAAAGACCCAATAAACACTGACAAATAACCAAAACACTTACTCAACGAAAGACCTTATAAGCACAAAAACATCGAGCGCCGGATTGCGGACTACAGAAACGCACTTGTATGATGTCTATCAACAAGACACGCAAACCCACATAAAAATAACCAGGGGGAGTTTTGAATTGTGAACAATTCAAGCCATGCATCTGCCGCTCCACACAGTGATCCGGTCCTCGCGCGCGCCGTGCGCAAAGTGAAGAGCCATGTGCTCCCACTGTTCGTGATCATGTTCATCCTCAATTACATCGACCGGGTCAATATCGGCTTTGTGCGCACACACATGGAGCATGACCTGGGCATCGGCGCAGCGGCCTACGGGTTCGGTGCCGGGTTGTTCTTCATCGGTTATGCCCTCTTCGAAGTGCCCTCCAACATGCTGCTGCAAAAGGTCGGCGCGCGTATCTGGCTGACCCGCATCATGTTCACCTGGGGCATCGTCGCGACGATGATGGCGTTCATCCAGAACGAAACCCACTTCTACATCCTGCGCTTTCTGCTGGGCGTGGCCGAAGCTGGCTTCTTCCCTGGCGTGATCTACTACTTCACGCGCTGGTTGCCGGGTGTGGAACGCGGTAAGGCGATTGCGATTTTCCTCAGCGGCTCGGCGGTGGCCTCGTTGATCTCGGGCCCGCTGTCGGGCGTGTTATTGCAGATCGAAGGCTTTGGCTTCCACGGCTGGCAATGGATGTTCGCCATCGAAGGCCTGGCCTCGGTGGTGATCGGTTTCTTTGTGTGGTTCTGGCTGGACTCCAAGCCCCACGACGCCAAATGGATGACCCGCGAAGAACAGGACGCGCTGGTCGGCGCCATCGACGAGGAACAACGCCAGCGTGAGGCGCTGACCAGCGTCAAGCCCACCATCGGCAAGCTGCTCAAAGACCGCCAGATCCTGCTGTTCTGCGCGCTGTACTTCTGCATCCAGCTGACCATTTACGCGGCGACGTTCTGGCTGCCGAGCATCATCAAGAAGATGGGTGAGTTGAGTGATGTGCAAGTCGGCTTCTTCAACTCGATCCCGTGGCTGATCTCGATCATCGCCATGTACGCCTTCGCGTCGCTGTCGGGCAAGTTCAAGTTCCAGCAAGCGTGGGTCGCGGCGGCGCTGTTGATTGCGGCGGCGGGGATGTTCATGTCCACCACCGGCGGGCCGGTGTTTGCCTTTGTGGCGATCTGTTTTGCGGCCATCGGATTCAAGTCGGCTTCTTCGCTGTTCTGGCCGATCCCACAGGGCTATCTGGATGTGCGCATCGCGGCGGCGGTGATCGCGCTGATCAACTCCATCGGCAACTTGGGCGGCTTCGTCGCGCCGACCACGTTTGGCTTTCTGGAGCAGACCACCGGTTCGATCCAGGGCGGCCTCTACGGCCTGGCCGGCACCTCGGTGCTCGCGGCGATCCTGGTGTTTTTCGCCAAGACCGCGCCCTCTGCCCCATTGACCTCGCCCAGCGTGACGCCAACCGGCGCCGCCCTCAGCAAACCTCTTTGAGCCTCTTTAGGAACTTGCCATGACTACTCCCGTCGTTACTCACTTGCAGGTCATCCCCGTGGCCGGCCACGACAGCATGCTGCTCAACCTCAGCGGCGCCCACGGCCCGTATTTCACGCGCAACATCGTGATTCTCAAGGACAGCTCCGGCAACACCGGCGTCGGTGAAGTGCCGGGCGGCGAACGCATCCGCGAAACCCTGGAAGATGCGCGCAGCCTGGTGATCGGCCAACCCATCGGCCAGTACCAGCGCATCCTCAACCAGATGCGCAGCACCTTTGCCTCGCGGGACTCGGCCGGCCGCGGCCTGCAAACCTTTGACCTGCGCATCACCATCCACGCCGTCACCGCCATGGAAGCGGCCTTGCTCGACCTGCTGGGGCAGTTCCTTGAAGTGCCGGTGGCCGGTTTGCTCGGCGAAGGCCAGCAGCGCGACGCGGTGAAGATGCTTGGCTATCTGTTTTATGTGGGCGACCGCAATGCCACCGACCTGGCCTACCGCAACGAAGCGGACGCCGACGACGAGTGGTTCCGCCTGCGCTATGAAACAGCCCTGACAGCCGAAGCCGTGGTGCGCCTGGCCGAGGCTGCCAAGGCCAAATACGGCTTCAATGACTTCAAGCTCAAGGGCGGCGTTTTAAGCGGCGACGAAGAGATCGAAGCCGTCACCGCCCTGGCCGAACGCTTCCCCGATGCACGCATCACCCTCGACCCGAACGGCGCCTGGTCGCTCAAGGAAGCCATCCGCCTGTGCCGCGACCAACACCACGTGCTCGCCTACGCCGAAGACCCGTGCGGGGCCGAAAATGGTTACTCGGGACGTGAAGTCATGGCCGAGTTCCGTCGCGCCACGGGCCTCAAGACCGCCACCAACATGATCGCCACCGACTGGCGCGAAATGGGCCACGCGATCCAGCTGCAATCGGTGGACATTCCCCTGGCCGACCCGCACTTCTGGACGATGCAAGGCTCGGTGCGCGTGGCGCAGATGTGCAACGACTGGGGCCTGACCTGGGGTTCGCACTCCAACAACCACTTTGATATTTCCCTGGCGATGTTCACCCAAGTGGCCGCTGCGGCACCGGGCGAGATCACCGCCATCGACACCCACTGGATCTGGCAGGACGGCCAACGCTTGACCAAGGAACCGCTGAAGATCGAAGGCGGTTATGTGAAGGTCCCGGCCAAACCGGGCCTGGGCGTGGACATCGACATGGACGCTGTGGCCAAGGCTCACGAGCTTTATAAAGGCATGGGGCTTGGGGCGCGGGATGACAGCGTGGCGATGCAGTTCTTGATTCCGGGGTGGCGCTATAACAACAAGCAGCCATGCCTGGTGCGCTGAGCGCTCAAGACAAAGTCGGTTAAATGTGGGAGGGGGCTTGCCCCCGATAGCGGTGTATCAGCCAGACATGTATCGACTGACACTCAGCCATCGGGGGCAAGCCCCCTCCCACATTGGTCCCCGGTGTATTTCAAGGGTTGTGGTCGCCCGCCACCGCCGCAATCGGCCTGCGGGTCTTGAGACTTCATGCTTTGTGCAAGGTATGCACTGATGATCTCCGGGCTGTCGAGAAAGCGCGACGCTTCAAAAAATTCTGTAGCCCGGCCCGACAAACACACGCATTTCACTCACCCCATCGCCTACGGGTGCACAATCGCCGAAATTGTTTTCCTCGGCTCGGTCCAGCCGCGTCAGGACCGCTTGGGCAACTTCCAGTTCGGCCGTATGAAGTGGCAGGTATACCCGTTCGGTATCCGCTCCAGATAATCCTGATGCTCCGGCTCTGCCCGCCAAAACTCGCTGGCGGGCTCTATTTGCGTGACCACGCGCCCCGGCCACAGGTTGGAGGCATCCACGTCAGCCGCGGTATCTTCGGCAATCTCCCGTTGCTGTTCGCTCAGGTAGTAAATCGCCGAACGATAGCTTGGCCCCAGATCATTGCCCTGCCGATTCGGCGTGCTGGGGTCATGGATCTGGAAAAAGAACTCAAGGATCTGCCGGTAGGAAATCACCGCCGGGTCAAACACGATCTCAATCGCTTCAGCATGGTTGCCATGGTTGCGGTAGGTGGCATTCGGCACATCGCCACCGGTGTAGCCGACTCGCGTGCGCAGCACGCCGGGGTAGCGTCGCAACAGGTCTTGCATGCCCCAGAAGCAGCCGCCGGCGAGGATGGCGGTTTCGGTTGGGTTGGTCATGGTTTGTCCTTGCGGTTAATGGAGACAGGGTAGTTATGGGGTGATGTTGGGCATTACCAAGGTGAATCAAGGAAAAACAGGGCAGCCGCCGGGTATCAGTCAGTCAAGGACGAACACCTGCACTTCCGTTCCTCGAAGACACCGCCTGCCATCGCAGCGGGCGAATGAGATTGCCGATTTGCTACCCCATAACTGGGTGGCTATCTGACCGCACATATTTCAATGCGGAAATTTGCGGCGTAACTCCAAGTGGATTAATCCTATGCAATTTTGATTACCACCTTACCAAAGGCGCCTCTGGCCAAATGTTCGTACGCTTCGCGTGCTTGATCGAATGGATACACGTGGTCGATTACCGGGCGAATCTTGTGCTCATTCAAGAACTCGTTCATTCGGTCAAATGACGAGCGTGGAGCAACGGCTATGCCGCGAATCGTTGTTTGTCGAAAAATCATAGGCATCAGGTTCAGGGCAGAGGTTTGGCCTGTCAGAAAGCCGATCTGTGCGATACGTCCACCTACCTTTGTTGCAGCAATCGATTGATTGATGCCGTCACCGCCTGCCACATCCAGCAGAAGATCCACTCCCTTGTCGTCAGTGAGCTTCAGAACTTCCTCTGCCCACTCAGGGGTAGTGCGATAATTCACACCAGCCACAGCGCCGAGCTTTTTTACAGCTTCCAGATTGTCATCACGGCTGGAGGTGACGATAACCTTGGCCCCCAGAGCTGTGGCAATTTGTGCTGCAAAAACAGAAACACCTCCAGATCCCTGAACCAAAACGGTTTGGCCGGCCTCGATCCGGCCATAATCGACGAGCGCATACCATGCGGTCAGCGCGGCAATTGGAAGGGTCGCGGCTTCCTCATCTGACATGTTGTCGGGGGCACGTACCGCGCTGTCTTCATGGATGATCATGTATTCCGCCAGTCCACCAGGCAATGGCGAGCCGAAGCAGTAGTTGGGCTCATCTGGCCCGGGCATACCGTCCAGGCCGGACGCCCGCACGTCACGCGCACCATTCAGGATCTGGAAGCCTCGCTGGGTGTCCGTCTGTTCCAGCGCACTACGCGTAAAGTAAAACTGACGGCTGAGGGCGAGCGGTTTTACGAACGCGTCAAAGAGATTTTGGCAACCATTGCAGAAACCACTTCCATGTTCGACCGTAGTGGGCCGACCTTGCGCGGACGACTTCGAATTGACATTCCCACTGCATTTTCCCAGCGCAGCTTCATGGAAAGCCTTAGGAAATTTAAAGCGGCATTTCCCGAAATCGAGCTTGCGCTAGGCGTGACCGACCGTACGGTAGATCTCGTCGCCGAGGGCATCGACTGTGTATTGCGAATTGGTGACCTCCCGGATTCAAGCATGGTGGCCAGAGAAATTGGCGCCGCCACCATGGTGACTTGTGCGTCTCCAGGTTATCTCCAAGCCTGCGGGGCACCCATAACCCTGCAAGATCTGGCAGACCACCAATGTGTCAGCTTCCTTTCCGGTCAAAATAACAGACCACTGCCTTGGCACTTCTCGGTAGACGGCGAAGATCGGCCACACACGCCTCATGGTGGAATCACGGTGAATGAGTCGAATGCCTACGTTCAATGCGGTGTTGCAGGCTTCGGCATTGTTCAAGCTCCTGGAATAGCCGTTGAGACATTCCTCGCAAGCGGAGAACTGGTTGAAGTGCTCAGGGCATTTCGTCCAAAGCCTCGCCTGGTATCCGTGCTTTATCCAAGCAGAACGCATCTTGCGCCTCAGGTCGACGCATTCGTGGATTGGCTGAAGGAACATTTTCCTGTGCTACACCCCAGCTGGTTCACAGCGCATTAACCTGTAAACCATGTCCCCGGTTAGATATGTAAACGATGTCCCCGGTTTGTACCGGGGCAAGCCCGCTCACCACAACAAGCCACGGCGCCCCGTGCCCCAAAAGACGATACGATCGCGCTCGCCCGTGAGGTTTACGCAATACCGTAAACCCACGAAGCTTCGACCCTATCAAGGAAGATAAAAACAATGAGAACGGCTTTCTGCGCCCTGTTCCTGCTGTGCCTGACCGCTCCTGCCTTCGCTGACGAAAGCCCCATCGGCTTCAAAACCAGCGTGCTTCCCGACCCCCACAACCAACGTCCACTTGAGTTGGCCGTCTGGTACCCCGCCACTACCACCGCTCAACCGCAGCTGATTGCCGACAATGCGGTCTTCATCGGCGCCCTCGCCGTGCCCGATGCGCCGCCCGCCAGCAGTGAACATCCCCTGGTCGTGCTCTCCCACGGCTACGGCGGCAACTGGGGTAAACAGGTGTGGCTGGCCAGTGCGTTGGCCCATCAGGGTTATATCGTCGCGGCGGTCAATCACCCCGGCACCACCACCAAGGATCGCAGCCCGCAAGCCGCCGCGCAGTTATGGCAACGCCCGGCGGACCTGAGCCGGGCTATCGATGCGGTGCTGGATCAGCCAACCCGATTTGGCGCGGTAGCGAGCAAACAGATCGCCGCCGTGGGCCACTCCCTCGGCGGCTGGACCGTGCTGGCAATCGCCGGGGCGCGCTTCGATCCTGATCTCTTCGCGAGGGAGTGCAGCACCTACCCCAAGCTGGGCGGTTGCATCGGTTACCACGAGATGAACCCCGCCGCCACGCCAGCGGGCAAGGCCAGGCTGGCGGCTGATTTGAGGGACAAACGTGTCACCGCCATTGTGTCGCTGGACCTGGGCCTGTCGCGCGGCTTCACCGACGCCAGCCTCGCCGCCTTGCCAGTGCCGGCGCTGGTAATTGCGGGGGGTGTGCCAACGGAGGATATGGCGCCTGAATTGGAGTCCGCCGATATGGTCCGGCGCATGGCAAAAGCTTCGACGCAGTATGTGGAGATTGCCGACGCTACCCACTTCAGCTTTATGTCGATCTGCAAGCCGGGGGCGATTGCCTTGATTGAAGAGAGCTCGCCGGGGGATGGCATGATTTGCCGGGATGGCGAAGGGGCTCGGGCGCGAGGGGTGATTCAGCAGCAGGTTGTGGGGCTGATTACTGGATTTTTGGGGCGACCAGACAACAATTAAAAGGAAGTGCTACCCAAGCAAAAATGCATCGAATACGATGCATTTAATTAGTTAAATCAAAAATGCACCGTATAGGATGCAAAAAATGAATGACTTGGGGACCCTTATTAAAAATCTGCGCAAGGCAGCCGGTCTTTCACAAAGCCAACTCGCGCAACGGCACGGAATGAGCCGTGCAACTATTTCAGGCATCGAGAACAACACCATACCTGAAGTAGGGATTCGCAAAGTCGCAGCAATCCTTGAGGGTTTGGGGTATGAGTTGACCGCGACACCCAAGCGCCGACGTAAGACGCTCGATGAACTGAAATCAGGAAATATCCATGACTAGGCAAAATGACAGGCTGTATATCGGTGCTGGAGGAGTGGATGCGGGAACGCTGGGGATTGTCGGCCCACACCAGCTTGGTCGCATCAGCGTCTCCCACGACAGCGATGGCAAATAACTGCCTGAGATCAAACTCTCTGAGCTGTTGGTCTATGACGGGGCGAAAGATCTATTCGCCGATCTGATGAAAACTTATGCAGCCTACTCAGGTGTCTCTACCAGGAGCAGGACATCATGGGCCTCTTGCTTGGCGGTTCAAAGGCTTGGCCCAAACGTAAGATGCTGGTCAAGTTCGGTCGTAGCTCATGCAATTTGACGGAGTCTCGTTGCAACGAATTGCTTGCACGAGTGCACGGTGGAATGAGCCGCGCCATGGGGGAACTTTCTGATTATCGAATCGCCCATCACGAGTTTGACGCCGTGGGGGAAAAAATGATCTGCGCATGGGAGAAGGGGCTGGCGAGGAGTATTGAGCCGGAGTGATTGTGTTTGCTTGATAAAAGTTCCAGCGCAGTGCCGTCACATCGATAGCACTGATGATTACTATCGAACCACTCGCCTATAGGCTCACCAACCCCCGTTCCTATAATCGCCTCCCACGTCTTCCTGCGCCTGTCTTAAGGCCACATCCCCTCTTGGAACTCCTCACATGCCAAGCGCGAGCCAGGCCCCTAGCGGCCTTCCCGAACATAATCAACAAAGCGTCAAACAGCAGTGGCTGGCGATTCTTTCGGTTGCCGTGGGTGCCTTTGCCCTGGTGACCAGTGAATTCCTGCCGGTGGGCGTGCTCAACGACGTCGCCGCCGACCTCGGTATCAGCGCCGGCCACGCCGGTTTGATGGTGACGCTGCCCGGCATCATGGCGGCCCTCGCGGCGCCGTTTCTGTCAGTGAGCATTGGCACCATGGATCGGCGGTATCTGCTGATCGGCCTGACGTTGATCATGATCATCGCCAACACGGTCGTGGCCTTCGCCAGCGACTTCAACCTGCTGCTGTTCGGCCGTGTGCTGCTGGGTATCAGCATCGGCGGTTTCTGGGCGACGGCGATTGCCCTCAGTGGCCGCCTGGCGCCCAAGGGTGTGGGCGTGGCGAAGGCCACTTCGATCATCATGATGGGTGTGACCCTGGCCACGGTACTTGGCGTGCCCGTCGGCACCTGGCTCAGTGGCTTGATGGGCTGGCGCATGACGTTCCTGGTGACGGCGCTGGTGGGCATTCCGGTGCTGTTGGCGCAGATGTTCCTGTTGCCGAAGCTCACGCCGGAGAAGGCCATTCGCGTCAGTGATCTGCCTGCGTTGTTTATCAACCCACAAGCGCGGGTCGGGTTGATCGCGGTGTTGCTGATCGGCTTGGCGCACTTTGCGGCCTACACCTATGTCGCACCGTTCTTCAAGCACAGCTCCGGTTTTGATGGGCCGACCATTGGTTCGCTGTTGCTGTTGTATGGCGTCGCAGGGGTGATGGGCAATATTTTCGCCGGGTTCGCCGCTAACCGCAGCGTGCGTAACACCTTGCTGCTGGTGGCGCTGATGATCGGTACCAGCACCGCGCTGTTCCCGTACTTCGCCACTGGCATGACCGGCGCCGCGATGCTGATCGCGCTGTGGGGCTTTGCCTTTGGCGCGTTCCCGGCCTGCGCGAGTATCTGGATGTTCGTGGTGGCGCCCAAGGATGTCGAGCGCGGCATGCCACTGTTCGTGGCGTTGTTCCAGGTGATTATTGCCCTGGGCTCGTTCTTTGGCGGGCAGATCGTCGACCAGATGGGCAGCGCGGTGCTGCTGAGCCTGGCCACGGCGCTGGTGGCTTGCGGGTTTGTGACGGTGCTGGTGTTGGGTCGCAGCGTCAGCAACAGCTTGGCGGCGCAGCCTTGCTAGCCATTGGCTGCGGTTTTTAAGCTGGTATCATCCGGGCACGTTTAACCCAGGTAGACACCCATGAATCGCCAGAAAAAACTGCAGCAGTTGTTCAAGGCCAAGGCCAAAAAGGCCAGCGCCAAATTGGCGCCCAAATCCAAGGACAAATACATCAGCAAGGCGGAGCGGGAAAAGCTGGCGGCTGAAGCCGATCAGGCGCCAGGCGTTTCCCCGCAGGACTGACTCAGCAGCCGCTCAGCGCCACCGGCCGGCGCTCGCCCGCAAAGAAAAACGGCCGCAGGCGCACGCCCACGCTGTTGCCGATAAACGCCGCCACCAACCACACCCAGCCATGCAGGCTGCCCGAGGCGATGCCGCTGAAGTACGCGCCGATGTTGCAGCCGTACGCCAGTCGCGAGCCATAACCGAGCAGCAGGCCGCCGATCACCGCAGCGATCAGCGAGCGGGCCGGGATCTTCAGGCTGGGGGCGAAACGCCCGGCCAAGCCGGCGGCCAATAGCGCGCCGAGGACGATGCCGATGTCCATGACGCTGGTGATGTCTTGCCACACCGGCGCCGCCAGGGCCTTGGCATTGCCCGGCATCTGCCAGAACGCCCAGGCGCTTACGTCCACACCCAGACCACTCGCCACCTTGGCGCCCCACAGGGCGAAGGCCGAGGTGATGCCCCACGGCCGACCGGCCAGTGCCAGGGTGGCGTAGTTGAGCAGCGCCAGACCAATCGCGCCCCACACCAAGGGCCACGGGCCGCGCAGGAAACGGCGCAGGCCTTGGTGTTCACTCTTCACGCCTTCTTCAAGCTGGCCATGACGGCGCTTTTCCAGGCGTACGGTGACGGTCGCGATGAGGGCGAACATCGCCAGGCTGGCGAGCAAGGCCGGCACTACGCCAAAGCTCTTGACGATGGACACCGCCGGGAACGCCGGCAGGGCGAACCACCAATCCACATGGTGCGTGGCGATCAACGAGCCGCAGATAAAGAACAACAGCGTCACCAGCATGCGCGCATTGCCGCCGCCCACGGTGAACAGCGTGCCCGAAGCACAGCCACCGCCCAACTGCATGCCGATGCCGAAAATAAACGCACCGAACACCACCGACACCCCGGCCGGCGCCACCAGCCCAACCACCGGTTGCCCAAACAAAGTGCCCGCTCCCAATGCCGGGAAGAACAGCAGCACCGCCAGCGCGAGCATCACCATCTGCGCGCGCAAGCCGGCGCCACGGCGTTCGTTGATGAACACGCGCCAGGCGGAAGTGAACCCGAAGGCCGCGTGATAAAGCGTCAGGCCCAATGCGGCGCCAACCACCAGCAACAATACCTGGCGCGAGCCGACGCTGTTTTGCAGGAACAAGGCGCCGAGCACCAGGATGATAAAGGCCACCAGCGGCGCGACGGGTTTGCGCGTGGGGGTTATGGAAAGAGAGGTGCTCATCGGGATCTCAGTTCATTTGAAGAGGATGGAATACGAGGCCGCAGAGTATAGACCCAGAACCCAGTGGTGAGCGGGCTGGCCCGTTCACTACAAATCAGCCGCGCCCCACCGACCCCGACACCGGAAGATTGCCCAGCAATTTAAGCCCGGTCGCCTTCACAAAGGTGTCGTAATCCATCGGCCGCTGAATCCGCGTTTCAGCATTGGGCAACACATACGCCCAGGCCCGCTGGGACGAGGCGTCGTACACCAACTTGAACAGACGCGTCGGCACCCACACCTGGTTGTCGCCCATGGTGCTGTAGCCCGAATCAAACAACGGCCCGGTAAACACAAACACATCGCCACCGGCGCGCACGGCGAATTTGCGCACGTCGGCCTCGACCTTGCTCCAGATCTTGCGGTTGTTGGTGGGGTCCTGGGGCACCATGTTCGACAGCGCGAACGACTGGGCCATGGCCTTGGCGTCCGGTGCATCGGCGGCCGGAGATTGGTGGCCACGGTCCATGGCCGGTTGCTGGCCACGGTAGTCACTCAACTCGGCGCGCGCGCCCTTGGGGATGCGCGGGTCGGCGTAGAAGTGGTTGGTGCGCTCTTCGCCTTTGGCGTCCTTGAGCTGGCGGGCGTTGAGGCGTTCGACCACCACCAGCGGCGTCTTGCTGGTTTGCGAATAGAGCACCGCGAAATGGTCGGAGCACAGCGCCAGGGGTTTCATGCTGGCGGGAATGGTGGCGGTTTTGATTGGTGTCGCGGCGGGGAAAATATCGGCGCAGCTGTCGAACGAAAGGCGCTGTTCCTGGCTGGAATAGAGGTCCATCGCACCACGGGCCTGCGCCCCGGTGGACAGCAGCAAAAGGGTCGAGAGCGCGGCTGCAATATTGCGTAAGTGCATGTTTTTAAATCTTTTCGTGAGGATCAAGCGGGACCTATGGACCCTCACATTGCACTTTAGTGCCGACCCTGAAGAATCGAATTCCACGCGGCTTCGGCCAGCGGCTCTCGATACGCCTGAGGGCTCTTTTTAACCTTGCCCGAAAGCCAGGCCCGCGAGTAGTTTTCTGCCGCGCCGATGATCAACGAGGGGATCAATTCGGCAGGCAAGTGGCCGAAATACTCCTGGCGTCCCTCGACGCTCATCCAGTCCTTCATTTGCTTGTTTCGCTGCTTGTTGCGCGACACCAGTTCGTCCTTGAACGGGCCGTTGGACACCGCAAAGCGGCTCTGAAAGACAAAGCGCGCCCAGTCCGGCTGTGCGTCTACCCACTCCACGTAGCTGTACACCAACGCCACGATGCCCTCGCGTGCGGTGTTCGCCTCTTGCAGGTAGCGATCACGCAGGGCGGCCTGGTCTTCAAGCGCGGCAAAAAACAGAGCGGCCACCAGCCCTTCCTTATTGTGCCGGTGGACATCTGCGATGAAGGCGACGTCAACGTGTTTACCGCGCGTATCACCATGAACGTGAAGCTGGCTTAGGCCCGGCTCAATGTCCCACTGCTGCGGGCCCATCGGCAGACCGCTTACCCGGTTTGAACCCATGGACCCGCGCCGTCCACGCAATGCACAGCGCCACGGCCACCAACCCCAGCATCGCCCACGGAAACGACCCCACTCCCCACGTGTCCAGCAGCACCCCGCCCACTACGCCGCTGCCGGCAATCGCGCTGTTCCACGCCACCACATTCAACGACAACGCCACATCCGCGCCCTCGCCCGCCGCATCCGCCAGGGCGGTTTGCAGCAAGGTCGCGGCGCCGCCGAAGCTCAGGCCCCACACCGCCACGCCGCAGTAGATCACCTCAGCCATTGAGCTCAGGCAGCCAAACACCACACAGACCAGCGCAAAGGCCGCCAGGCTCACCAGCACGGTCTTGCGCAACAACGGCTCGACCAGCCTGGCCGTGATCCAGATCCCCGCCAACGCGGCACTACCGAACACCAGCAGGACCAGGTCGACGCGCTCCGCCAACCCCGCCGACGCCACGAAGGGGGCGATGTAGGTGTACAGAATGTTGTGCGCCAGCATCCAACTGATCACCACCGCCAGCACCGGGCGCACGCCTGGCGTGGTCAGCACTTGGCCCAGCGACAGTCGCTGGTGTGCGGGTTGCGGCGCATAGTCCGGCACTTTCACCAACACCCAGACGATCAACACTACGGTGAGCCCAGACATCAGGCCGAAGGCGGTACGCCATCCCACCAGCCCGCCAAGCCAGGTACCCAGCGGTACACCCAGCGACAGCGCAATCGGCGTGCCGACCATGGCCAGTGCCAGCGCCCTGCCCTGTTGATGAGGCGCGACCATGCGCCGGGCGTAACCGGCGAGCAGGCTCCAGGCCAACCCCGCCGCGACTCCGGCGAAGAAACGCGCCACCAGTGTCACGCCGTAGTGAGATGACAACGCGGTGATCGAGTTGAACAGCAGGAAACCGACGATGGTCAGCAGCAACACATTGCGCCGCCGCCAGCCACGGGTAGCGATGGTCATGGGAATCACCGCCAGCACCGAACCCAATGCATAGGCCGTGACCATCTGCCCGGCCATGGACGGCGAAATCGCCAGCCCTTCGCTGATCAACGGCAACAGGCCGGCGGGCAGGGTTTCGGTAACGATGCAGATGAAGCCGGTCATGGCCAGGGCGAGCAAGGCGCCAATGGGCAGGCGTTCGGACGAGGCCGGTAGAGTGAGTGAAGGCGTCACGGGAAGCTCCTTGGAAACAGACTTAAATACTGATCGATACAAATGTTGCAGGTGACCGGCGCACATTGTCAACGACTTATGTATCGACTAGTATTTATCTCGCTTTCCACCGGAGTCTTCATATGGCACAAATGGGCCGCCCGCGTAATTTCGACCGTGCACAGGCTGTGGAACAGGCATTGCACCTGTTCTGGCAGCACGGCTACGACGCCACCTCTCTCGCTCAGCTCAAGGCGGGCCTGGGCGGCGGCATCTCCGCGCCGAGCTTTTACGCCGCGTTCGGCTCCAAGGAAGCCTTGTTCGACGAATGCGTGCAGCGCTACCTGACAACCTACGCCCAAGTCACCGAATGCTTGTGGGATGAAACCCTGCAACCGCGTCGGGCGATCGAGACCGCGTTGCGCCAGTCGGCGCGCATGCAATGTGAAGACGGTCATCCCAAAGGCTGCATGGTGGCGCTGGGCGTGATGAGCGCGCCAAGCCCGGAGAACGCACGGGTGGCAGATGGCTTGACCCAATCGCGGTTGCGCACACGGGCCGGGATCGTGGCGTGTGTAGAGCGGGCGGTGCGCCTGGGGCAATTGCCGGCGCATACCCAACCGGTGGTGATGGCGACGGTGTTTGACAGTTTCCTGCAGGGGGTGTCGATCCTGGCACGCGATGGGATGGCGCATTCAGCCATCGATGCAGCGATCAGCCAGATCATGCTGACATGGGATGTCGCCGCGTCTGTCACGCCCCCGTTATCCAAACCGAAGGCTTAAATACACAATCACCGCTGGCCACGCTTGCTTTCGCTGATGGCACACCGCTAATCTTGCGAATAATTCTTATCCGCAGACGTAGCCTCCCATGTCGGCCAGCGACCTTCCCTTGAATCAGGCTGTCCATGTGCTCTACACCGAGCACCATGGCTGGTTGTTCGGCTGGCTGCGAAAAAAACTCGGTTGCCCACAGAACGCTGCGGACCTTTCCCACGACACCTTCGTACGCATCCTTACGTCCCGGGACGCCCTCGGCGCCCTGCGTGAACCGCGGGCGTTCCTCACGACCACCGCGCGCCACCTGATCATCGACCGGGCGCGCCGCCGTCAGCTGGAAGACGCCTACCTGCGCGAACTGGCGCTGACCATCGACATGATGGAGCACTGCCAGCAGTCGCCGGAGCAGATCCTGGTCACCCTCGAAGCGCTGGAGCAGATCGCCTTTGTGCTCGACGGCCTGGCCCTGAATGCGCGACAGGCGTTCCTGCTGTACTTCCTCGAAGGCCTGCGCCAGAGCGACATCGCCAGCCGCTTGGGGATTTCCGAGCGCATGGTGCGCAAGCACCTGATGAATGCCCTGCTGCACTGCAACCACGTGCTGGACATATGAGCGCCGACCTCGACCAACAGGCCGCCAACTGGGTGATTCGCCTGAATGAAGGCAACCTCAGCGAGCGCGAGCAGCAGCAATTCGAACGCTGGAAGATCGCCGACCCACAGCACGCGGCGGCCTTTGAGCGCTTGCAGGGGTTTGTCGGGCGCTTGCAAGCCTTGCGCCCGCAACAGGCACCGGTGCAAGCCGCACTGGAAGCGGCCCGGGTACGCCGGCGCAACCCGGCCGGCCGCGTCCTGCTGGGCTTGCTGATGGCGTTGCCGGTGGCCCTGGCATTGCAGGCGTATCCGCCCAGTTACCTGCTGGCCGACCAACGCACCGCCCCGGCGCACTGGCAGCGAATCAATCTGGAGGACGGTTCGCAACTGACCCTCAGCGGCAACAGCGCCGTGGACCTGACTTTCAACGGCCAGCAACGCCAAGTGCGTTTGCTGCGCGGTGAAATACTGGTGCAGGTGGCCCACGATGCCACGCGGCCATTCACCGTGGTGACTGACGAGGGCCAGATGCGCGCCCTCGGCACGCGTTTCACGGTCAGGCGCGAAACGCCGGGCACGCTGCTGACCATGCTCGAATCGACCGTCGCCGCCACCGATGCCGGTCAACACACGGCTGTGAACGTCAGTGCCGGCGAACAGGCGCGCATTACGCCGGACGCGGTGACGCTGCTGGGCAAGGTCGATCCCCGCGCCACGAACGACGCCTGGCAACACCACCAGTTGGTGGTACAGGACCGGCCGTTGCCGGAAGTACTGGATGAGTTGGCACGCCAGTACGGCGGCCATGTGCAGTTCAATCGCGAGCAATTGGCCGACCTGCGTGTGTCTGCCGTGTTGCCGCTGGATAACCCGCGTCGCGCCCTGCAATTGATTGCCGATGGTCTGCCGGTGCGCCTGCGCTCGTTCAGTCCGCTGTGGTTGCAGATCGAGCGTCACGAAAAATAGTTTCGCGTGCCGGGTTCCGCTTTTCAGCACTGCCCCGTCAAGGAAGAAAGCACCTCAATAACAGGAATTCTTCCATGCCGCGCCACCTCAAGCGTTCTCCCTTGCCTCTCGCCCTGGCGATCAACCTGGCCAGCCTTAGCGCACTGAGCCTGGGCCTGTGCCGCCCGGTGGCCGCACAAGAGGCGGCGCGGTATGCCATCGCCGCTGGCCCGCTGGGCCCGGCACTGAACCTGTTCGCCCAGCAGGCGCATGTGGCGTTGCTGTTCGACAGCACGACCGTCGCCGGTTTGAGCACCGCGGGTTTGCAAGGCGATTTCCCGATCACCCAGGGCTTTGCCCAGTTGCTGCGTGGCAGTGGCTTGCAAGCGGTGCAAGGCGCCAACGGGTATGTGTTGGTGCCGGTCAACACCGGCGGCGCCCTGGAATTGGGGCCGACCTCGATCACCGGTTTGAGCGAAGAAAGCAGCACCGAGCACGTCAAGGGCTACGTGGCCACGCGCAACCTCAGCGCGACCAAGACCGACACACCGATTATCGAAACCCCGCAATCGTTGTCGGTGGTCACCAGCGACGAGATCCGCGACCGGCAATCGGAAACCCTGTCGCAAACCCTCGACCTGACGCCGGGTTTCACCAGCCAACCCACCAGTTTCAACCGCACCTCGGACCGCTTTCGCATTCGCGGTTTCGATGTGGAATCCGCCACCGGTGGTTCCCTGCGCGATGGCCTGCGCCTGCAAAACAACTCCTACGATGGCGTGCAGGAACCCTATGGCCTGGAACGCGCCGAAGTGATTCGCGGCGCGGCGTCGGTGCTGTACGGGCAACTGTCGCCGGGCGGCCTGATCAATACCGTGAGCAAACGCCCGAGCCAGACGCCTTACCATGAGGTCAACCTGCAAGCCGGGCAGAACAACCGCAAGCAACTGTCCGCCGACTTCACCGGCCCCCTGGGCGACAGCGACACCTTGAGCTACCGCCTGACCCTGCTCGACCGCAAGAGCGACACCGCCGCCGACCATATCCAGAACGATAAGGTCTATGTCGCCCCGGCCCTGACCTGGCGACCGAATGACGACACCTCGCTGACCTTGCTGTCGTTCTACCAGAAGACCGAAACCGGCTTCTCCGCGCCCCTGCCCTATCAATTGACCAAAGGTGTGGGCAGCGGCAATTTCCAGATCGGCCGCCACGACTTTATCGGCGAACCGGACTACGACGAGATGAACGGCGAGATGTCGGCGTTGGGCTACGAGTTCGAGCATCGCTTCGATGAACACACGCGCATCAGCCATAAGTTGCGGTACTACCAATCGGATGTGACCTGGCGCTACCTGCAGGTCAACACCTCCGGCACCAACATCGCCACTGCTCAGACCTCCGGCCTGCTGCGTCGCCAGTACAGCGACCGCGAAGAACGCTCACGGGGCCTGGCCAGCGACACCCACATCGAAAGCAAATGGCAGTTCGGCGACTGGCAGCACACCTTCCTGCTGGGCTTTGATGGGTATGACACCAGCTACGACTCCCATAACTTCCGGGGCACTGCGCAGCCGCTGAACCTGGCGACCTACCAGTACGGCCAGCCGGTGGTGGTGAATAAAAACCCTGCGACCGACCGTGGCTCGCAAATCGACACGCTGCAAAAAGGCATCTACTTCCAGGACCAGATCAAGTTCGACGAGCGTTGGATCCTGCTGCTCGGTGGCCGTCATGACTGGGCGGACCAGCACACCGAACTGTTCCGCAATGGCGACGACAGTGGCAAAAGCAATGAAGCCACCACCTGGCGCGCGGGCCTGGTGTACAAGGCCGACAATGGCCTGGCGCCCTACATCAGCTACAGCGAATCGTTCTTCCCGGTAGCCGGCACCAACAAGGCGGGTGAAAGCTTTGTGCCCACCCAGGGCAAGCAGTATGAAATCGGTATCCGCTATCAGCCCGAGGGCAGCGCCACGCTGCTGAGTGCGGCGGTGTACCAGTTGGAACAGCGCAACGTGTTGAGCCAGGACCGCACCGATATCAATTTCTCGGTGCAGGTCGGCGAGGTGCGCTCCCGAGGCTTCGAATTGGAAGCCAAGAGCGAAGTCACCCCCAACCTCAGTCTGATCGCGTCCTACGCCTACATCGACGCACGCATCACCAAAAGCGATATCGCCAGCGAAGTCGGCCAACGCAGCGAAGACACGCCCTATCACCAGGCCGCCCTCTGGGCCGATTACCGCCTGGCCGCGCTGGGCGTGCCGCAACTGCGCATCGGCGGCGGCGCGCGTTACAAGGGCACCACGCAGGCATCCGGCGTGCCGTCTTCGATGCCGGCTTACACGCTGTACGACGCCCGCGCCAGTTACGAGATCGACCCCAATTGGGAGGTCGCGCTTAACGCCAATAACGTCACCAATAAGCGCTACACCTACTGCGAGTTTGCGATTTGCCGCTATGGCGATGAGCGGCAGCTGGTCAGTTCGGTGACCTACCGCTGGTAACCGGGCGGGAACAAACACCGTTAATCATCAGTGGCACAAATAATAAAGGCGCTCCGAAGAGCGCCTTTATTCATTCCAGCCTTACTGCTCGCTGATGGATTTCACCTCAGCCTTGGCCACACCGCCAATCGCAATGCGCTTGGGTTTCGCTTCCTCCGGGACCACCCGCAGCAGGTCGATGCTCAGCAACCCGTTGGCGAGCTGCGCGCCCTGCACTTCAATGTGGTCGACCAGGCGGAACGACAACCGGAACGCACGCTGGGCGATGCCCTGGTGCAGGTAAGTAATGCCCTCATCGTGTTCACGCTTGCCACCGGCGACGGTCAACACGCCTTTTTCCACCTGGATCTCCAGGTCATCCTCAACCAGCCCTGCAGCTGCAATGACGATCCGGTAATGATCATCGCCGTGCTTTTCGACGTTGTGAGGTGGATAGGTGGTACCGGCCTCGCTGCGAAGCGCCGATTCAAAAAGGTCGTTGAACCGGTCAAAACCAACGGAATGACGGAACAGTGGGGCCAACGAGAGAGTAGTAGCCATTGCGAAATCTCCTGAGTTTTCTCCAAGTGATTTGATCCGCGACCCGCATTCGGCATCGCGTAAACCCTAAGTAGGATCAGGGGGAAAAATTTCAAGCGGCATTCACAAAAAATTTTTTCGCGACGAAGGGAGGGGTCGATACCCCGAGCTGGAACAATTCATGAAAGGCACATAACGAAACAGCAATTGCGGACTAGACAGATGAGCGCACGGGGCCTTACCAAATCTCCGAATCGTAGGATTAGAGCCGCATTCATACAGGTCACGCTGTGCGCTTTGATCACCCCGGAGAAATCCGAGGCAAAAAAAAGCCTGCATCGCTGCAGGCTTTTCATATCTGGCTCCACGACCTGGACTCGAACCAGGGACCCAATGATTAACAGTCATTTGCTCTACCAACTGAGCTATCGCGGAATGCGCCGTATGTTACTGATTGAAAAGGAGAAGTCAAGCTTTCCCTGACAATCCTGGCGATTAATCCGGATGGCCGGTTGAACGCTGCGACTCCTTGGCCAACTCCAACCAGGCCCGGGCAGCGGGTGGGAGGTGGGCGCTGG
Source organism: Pseudomonas arvensis (assembly GCF_056688935.1). Taxonomy (NCBI): domain Bacteria; kingdom Pseudomonadati; phylum Pseudomonadota; class Gammaproteobacteria; order Pseudomonadales; family Pseudomonadaceae; genus Pseudomonas; species Pseudomonas arvensis. Next base: position 4,188,173 of record NZ_CP162038.1, read on the forward strand.
CACGCCAGGCCAGGGCGATGTGCCAGTCGGTATGGGGTTCGTCCAGGGGGATCAGGGCGATGCCGGGGTGTTGGTGCTTGTGCGCCAGCATGCGCGGCAGGAAGGCCGCGCCGAGGCCGGCGGATACCAGGTCGACAATGAAGTCGATCTGGCCGCTGCGCGCCGCCACGCGAGGTTGCACGCCTTTACGCTCACAAGCGGCAAGGATCTTGGCGTTAAGGGCGAAGCCGGCTTCGAACAGGATAAATGGCGAATCTGCCAGGTCGCTGAAATCGATCCGTTTGCGCTGGGCCAACGGGTGGCTGATCGGCAGGACAGCCATCAGCGGTTCGTTACGTACGGGTTGGTAGTCGAACCCTTCGTCTATGGGCAACAGGAGGGCCGCCAGGTCGACCTCGCCTGCCTCCAGGCACTCGCGCAGCCGTTTGCTGCCGTATTCGGTGAGTTCGATGTCGATGTCCGGGTAACGGCGGCGATAGGTGGCGAACATTGTCGCAAACAGCACGCCGCAACCCACCGGCGGCAGGCCGATGCGCAATACGCCGCGCTTGAGGCCACGCAGGTCGTTGATCTCGGCCACCAGGTCGCTGTGTTCGGCGAGCAGGATCAGGGCGCGGCTGTAGGCGATTTCGCCAGCGGCGGTGAGTTCATTGCGGTGACCGAGGCGGTTGAGCAGTGGCATGCCCAATTCATCTTCCAGGGTTTTGATCGCCTTGCTCACGCTCGACTGGGTCAACGCCACCACATCGGCGGCTTGGGAGAAACCGCCTTGGCGCACCACTTCGACAAAGGCACGCAGTGTTCTCAGGTTCATCAGTATTCCTTTCTCGACTGACCACTAGCGATAAAAGTTGCTTTTATCATGACAGAAGTTTGCCTATCTTGGAGGCACCTTGCCTTGCCGAGATTACGTGCATGATCATTTCGTCCGCCTCTGACTACCGCGCAGCCGCCAAACGCAAGCTGCCGCGCTTCCTGTTCGACTACATCGACGGCGGCGCCTACGCCGAGCACACGATGCGGGCGAACAGTTCGGACCTGGCCGAGATCAGCCTGCGCCAGCGCATCCTGCGCAATGTCGACAACTTGAGCCTCAAGACCACGCTGTTCGGCCAGACGCTGGACCTGCCGGTGATCCTCAGCCCCGTAGGCCTGACCGGCATGTATGCGCGGCGCGGCGAAGTGCAGGCGGCGAAGGCGGCGGCCAACAAGGGCATCCCGTTCTGCCTGTCGACGGTGTCGGTGTGCCCGATCGAAGAGGTGGCCTCCCAGAGCCCGCAGTCGATCTGGTTCCAGCTGTATGTGCTCAAGGACCGCGGCTTTATGCGCAATGCGCTGGAGCGCGCCCAGGCGGCCGGGGTGACCACGTTGGTATTCACAGTGGACATGCCGACGCCGGGCGCACGTTACCGCGACGCCCACTCGGGCATGTCCGGGCCGTTCGCGGCGCAGCGGCGCATGCTGCAGGCGGTCACCAAGCCGCAATGGGCCTTCGATGTGGGCTTGATGGGCCGGCCCCACGACCTGGGCAATATCTCCAAGTACCTCGGCAAACCCACTCACCTGGAAGACTACATTGGCTGGCTGGCCAACAATTTCGACCCCTCCATCAGTTGGAAAGATCTGGAGTGGATCCGCGAGTTCTGGAAGGGCCCGATGATTATCAAAGGCATTCTCGACCCCCAGGACGCCAGGGACGCCGTGAGTTTCGGCGCCGATGCCATCGTGGTCTCCAACCATGGTGGCCGCCAGCTGGACGGCGTGCTGTCCACTGCCAAAGCGTTGCCACCGATTGCCGAAGCCGTGGGCGATGACTTGACGGTGCTCGTGGACTCCGGCATCCGCTCCGGGCTCGACGTGGTGCGCATGTTGGCCCTGGGCGCCAAGGCCTGCCTGCTGGGCCGCGCCACCGCTTACGCATTGGCCGCCGACGGCCAGCAGGGGGTGGAGAACCTGCTGGACATCTTTGCCAAGGAAATGCGCGTGGCGATGACGCTGACCGGCGTCACGTCGATTGACCAGATTGACCACTCCACGTTGGTCCAATCAGCCAAATAACTGACGTCATGCGCCAACAGCCGTTTTCTGCTTAGAAAACGGCCTTTGATTTATAAGGTTTTTTATTAAAGTAAACGAAGTGGCATGAATCTAGCTCTAACCACCTTCAAGCAGGTCAAGCGATGACAAGACGTGCGGCGGTACCCAGGGGTTATAACCCTCTGTAAAGCGGTCTAGACTGTTACTCATGTTTTACGGAACTGAAGGAACAGTTAGACGCTTGGCACTCGCCACTCTCATCGAGCCTGTAAGACAGCTAAGTGCTTAGAGGCCGATCGCTTATGAAAACACCTACCCAGACCAACGCAATTGACTTTGACAGCGCTAAATTGCAACGCCTGGGCTTTGGTCAGCCATCGATCCTGCCCCACCGCCCGACGACCGTCGCGCAACTTCGGCAGCAACTGGGCATGCAGTTGCAGACCAGCCTGGAGCCGGAGCGCATCCTGGCGGTGTTCTTCCGTGAGATCCAGCGCCTGGTGCCCCTCGACGCCCTGCACTACCGGCACCAAGCCAGTGACCTGCGCCTGGAATTCGGTCAGCGCGGCCACCACTCGGTGAGCTACAGCCTCAGCCATGAAGGCGAGCACTTGGGTGAGCTGATTTTCCGTCGCAACCAGCGCCTGGCCGAAGACGAACTCGGCCAACTCGAATCCCTGCTGGCCACCCTGCTCTATCCGATGCGCAACGCCCTGCTCTACCGCGCCGCGACCCGCAGCGCCCTGCGTGACCCATTGACCGATACGGGCAACCGTATTGCCATGGACCAGACTCTGCAGCGGGAAATCGACATGGCGCGCCGGCACCTGAACCCATTGTCCTTGCTGATGCTCGACATCGACCACTTCAAGGTAATCAACGACACCCACGGCCACGCCGCCGGCGATAGCGTCCTGCGCAGTGTCGCGTCGGCCATCAAGGGCCAGTTGCGGAACGTGGACATGGTGTTTCGGTTTGGCGGGGAAGAGTTTCTGATCCTGCTGTCCAACACGGGCCGGGACGCGTCAGCGATGGTCGGCGAACGGCTGCGCCAGGCGGCACAGGCCCAGGATTACTGGGTCGATGGCACACGGATTGAGTTGACGGTGAGCCTCGGCTGTTCGACTTTGCTGGCCGCCGAGTCGGCCGATAGCCTGTTGCGCCGGGCGGACAACGCCTTGTACGTAGCCAAGCGCGAAGGCCGTAATCGCCTGGCAATGGCGGGGTAAAAACCCCCGCCATCGCCGTTACCTCATGCCTCGCTGGCGACGCGCAGCGGGCGTTCACGCACGACGCTGGCCGGCTTGTCCATTTCCAGGCGCATGCAGCTTTCCAGGAATAGGTACATATAGTCGTAGCTCTTGCACACGGCCTGGCGAAGCTCTGTCTGCAGAGCCTTGGTCGGGTTCATCCCGGCCAGGGTGCAGATGATTTCCAGGGCTTCCCAAGGATGGGCATCGTCGTACTGGGCGTGCATCTTCAGCCATTTCATCGCACGCTTGCGGTCTTCCTCGGGGAAAGCCGCCGCATACACACCCGTGGAACACACCACGGCCGACCATTCCCCTGTCGCACCCTCGATGGCGTAGTTGGTCGCGGCTACGGCTACGATCAACGCATCGGAGGAGCTGGTGTGCCAGCACCAGTGACTCAGGGCATGCAGCTCCGGCGGCACGTTCTGGGCCTGCAACTCCTCAAGGCTGACGCCATGGGCGCGGGCCCAGTGCACCCAATAGTCGGCGTGGTTCAGCTCCACACGGATATTGCGCATCAGCCAGCGTCGCGCCATGTCCTCACCGGGATGGCGGGCAAATTTGGTCTTGGTGAGGTTCTGTGCCATGTACAAGGCAAACTGTTCCACCACGGGCCAGCCACCGATCAGGTAGTGACGCATGGTCTTGGCGCTGAGCGTGTTGTCACGCATGCGTTGGTACAGTTCGTGCTCGACAACTCGGCGCTTGCTCTCGCTACAGTCCTGGATCAATTGCTGAGCCCAGACGGGGTAGCTTGAGGCTTCCATAAGCGGGCCGGTTCTGTTGAAGGTGTCGATCACTGTTAAGGCTCCTTTTTAAGTGTGATTTACAGACCAGCAAATGTTTCAGCGGAATGTGCCGGGCGCCCTGAACAACAGAGGCTGAGGCCGCACAGGTCGACACTGCAAGCTATCAAAGGTAAACAATTGCGGTCGTTCAATCAGGTAGCCCTGAGCGTAATCCACACCAATATCGAGCAATGCCTGTTCGATTTGCGGTGTTTCAACAAATTCGGCAATTGTGCGCTTACCCATGACGTGGCCGATGTGATTGATCACTTCGACCATTGCGCGGTTAATCGGGTCGTCCAGCATATCCTTTACGAAACTTCCATCGATCTTCAGGAAGTCTACAGGTAAATGTTTCAGATACGCGAACGAGGACATTCCGGCGCAAAAGTCGTCCAGGGAAAAGTGGCAACCTAAGGCTTTGAGTTCATTAATAAAGCGAATAGCACTGCCTAAATTGGCGATAGCACTGGTTTCAGTTATTTCAAAACAAATCATTTCTGGCGGAATGCTGTAAGTGTCGAATTTCTCATGCAAAAACCCGAGAAAGTCATCATCGCCAATGGTTATTCCTGACAGATTGATCGCACACATGGCCATAGGTCGGCCCGGACGCTCGTGCATGCAACGGGCGATGATCCTGAACACGTTCTCCACCACCCAACGATCCAGCGACGTCATCAACCCGTAACGCTCGGCGGCCGGGATAAAGCTGTCGGGCAGGATGATCCGACCCGCCTCGTCATGCAGGCGCAGCAGGACTTCAATATGCCCGTTGCCCGCGTCGGTATTTCCCAGAGGCGAGATCTCCTGGGCGTACAGGCAGAACCGGTTCTCTTCCAGCGCCATGTGCAATCGTTGCACCCAGGCCATTTCGCCAAAACGCAGGGACAACTCCGAATCATCGGCGTGGTACACCTGCACCCGGTTGCGGCCTTTTTCCTTGGCCATGTAGCAGGCCATGTCGGCGGCGCGCAGCGAGGTCTCCAGGGTGGTCGGGGTCTGGGAGATATGCACCAGCCCGATGCTCACGGTGGTCATGAACGGCCGGCCCTTCCAAACAAAATGCAGGCTCTGCACCGTATGTCGCAGGCTCTCGGCGATTTTTTCCGCCGCCGCCGCCGGGCAGTGTTCCAACAGGATGCCGAATTCGTCGCCGCCCAGGCGCGCCAAGGTGTCGCCTTCGCGCAAGGCAGATTGCAGCAGCGCGCAGATATGGCGCAGCAACTCATCACCTGCCGCATGGCCGCAGGTGTCGTTGACCAGTTTGAACTGGTCGAGGTCGAGGAACATCAATGCATGCCGACCGCCTTCAGGCTGCCCGGCCATGTGCAGGACCTGTTCCAGGCGATATTCGAATTCGCGGCGGTTGGCCAGGCCGGTCAAGGCGTCATGCGTGGCTTGCCACGACAGGTTGGCAATATATTGGCGCTCCTGGGTCATGTCATGCAGCACCAGCACTGCGCCGCTGATCTTGCCGGCGCTGCGAATCGGCGCCCCCACCAAGGTGACCGAAACCGTGCTGCCGTCCAGGCGCTGGATGGTTTTTGAATGCTCGCTGCCGCCCCGGAAGTGGCCGTTGACGATGTGTTCGATCAGGGTAAAGCCGTCGGGTTGGGCGTTGTCATCCAGCAGGTTGAACAGTGCTGCCAAGGGCAGGCCCTGGGCCTGGGTTGAATTCCAGTGGGTCATGGCCTCGGCTGCCGGGTTCATATAGGTAATGGCACCGTCGACATCGGTGGTGATCACCCCGTCACCAATCGACTCCAGGGTGATTTGCGCGCGCTCCTTCTCGGCCTGCAGGGCATCGGCGAAGGCATGGCGCTGGGTCAGCAGCTTATGGGTACGTAACAGCGCCAGGACGATCAGGCCCAGCGCCGTCGCCAGGTTGGTGATCAGCAGCAACCGCAGGATCATCCGCGAGCCTTCGCCCAGGGCATCGCTGAAGGCTTTGGCGGCCGGCGTCACGCCTTCGTTGATGGCGGTGATATGGGCCTTCCACTGCCGCACATCGTTAGGGTTGACCTGGTCGACGCTGATCGCGCTGTGCATTTCACGGGCCAGTTCGTCCAGCTGAACCAGATAGCGATCACCCACCGTCCACAGTTCGATGGCTTTTTCCAGGTAGCTGAAATGACGAAAGTTGAGGTACAGCCAGATCAGGCTGGTGGCATCATCCGGGTGGTTGCCGCCCTTGAGGATGCCCAGACGCGCGGCATCCAGGTCGGGAGTGGGACGGTCCAGGGCGATACGCAACTCATGGCCGCCCTGGGGCACGGCGATGGCTTGCTGGTATTTGAGATAGGTGGCCTGGTTGCGGTCATCGGCGTACAGCGTCAGGTAATAGATAGCGTCCTTCTGGCCCTTGGACCATAAGCTCTCGCCGCCCACATAGCCTCGTACCGCTGAAAGCATGTAGAGACTTCCGCAGCCCAACAATGCCTGGAACAGCACCACGGCGATAAAGGGCCAGACAATGCCCAACAGCCGAGGCGTTCCGAGAGTCCGCTTTTGCTTCATGAAGTCCCTTGCATATGCACTGCTGGATACGCACGCAAACACCCACTTCCGATAGCACAGCCTAGGCTAAATCAACGTACTTGTTGCAAATGCCCATAGAGTTTCGCGTACAAACCGCCATCGGCAATCAATTGCTGATGGTCGCCATCCTCAGCGATATGACCACCGTCAAACACTAAGACCCGATCGGCTTGTTTTACCGCCGACAGACGGTGCGCAATGATCAGTGTAGTACGCCCGCTGAGGAACCGCGCCAATGCCTGGTGCAGGTTGTACTCGGTGGCGGCGTCCAGGGCGGAGGTCGCTTCGTCGAGTATGACCACCTTGGGTTCGGCCAACACCATCCGCGCGATCGCCAGGCGCTGACGCTGACCACCGGAAAAACGCACGCCGGAGCGCCCCACCACACTGTCCAGGCCGTGGGGCAGCGCTTTAACCGTAGCTTCCAACTGGGCAATTTCAAGGGCCTGCCAGCAAGCCTGGTCACTGCGCTCGCGGCCCATGGTCAGGTTGGCGCGCACGGTATCGTTGAACAGCGCCGGGTGTTGCAGCACCACCGCGACGTGCTCGCGGATCGTCTCCAGACCGATCTCCTGCTGGGTTGCACCGCCAAATCGGATGCTGCCCGCCTGCGGCGTGTACAGCCCGAGCAGCAGTTGCACCAGGGTGCTTTTACCGCCGCCGCTGGCGCCGACAATCGCGACTTTCTCGCCAGGCGCAATCTGCAGGTTCAGTTGATTGAGCACCAGGTCGTCGCCATAACCGAAGTCCAGGCCGCGCACTTCGATACCGACGGTTTCACGCCCGCTGAACGGGTCTTCGCCGCCCGCGTATTGCGGCTCATCGGCACGTGCCAGCAACTCATTGATACGGGTCAGTGCGCCGCCCGCCGCGTAGTAGGCGTATTGCAGGTTCAGCAACTGCTCCACCGGGCCGATCATGAACCACAAGTAGCTGAACACCGCGAGCATCTGGCCGATGGACAGGTCGGAAAACAGTACGGTGAGCATCGCCGCCGCGCGGAAGATGTCGATGCCGAACTGGAACAGCAACCCGCTGGCGCGGCTCGACGCGTCGGTTTTCCATTGGGAATGGATCGCGTAGTCACGCACTTCCTGGGCGCGCTGGCCCAGGCGCCCAAGGAAAAAGCCCTGGCGGTTGCCGGCGCGGACTTCCTGGATGGCATCCAGGGTTTCGGTCAGGGCCTGGGTGAAACGCGAGGTGCTGTCGTTTTCCAGCTTCTTGAGGTGTTTGACGCGCTTGCCCAACTGCACGGTGGCGTAGATCACCAGCGGGTTGAACAGCAATATCAGCAACGCCAGTTGCCAATGCATCCACACCAGGATCGCCGAGGTGCCGACCAGCGTCAGCATCGCCACCAGAAAGCGGCTGAGGGTTTCGCCGACGAATTTATCCAGGGTATCCAGGTCGGTGACCAGATGAGTCGTGACCGTGCCGCTGCCCAGGCTTTCGTATTCGCCCAGGGAGATGCGCTTGAGCCGCTCGATCAGGCGCACGCGGATGCGGTACACGATGTCCTTGGCCAACCGCGCAAACAGCCGCGCCTGCACCACGTTGAACACCAGTGCACCACAACGCAGGGCCAGGGTGACCAGCAGCATCAGGCCGATATAACCGGCAGCTTTCTGCCAACCCAGTGGCAGCGCGTGATTCATCACCTTGAGCGCGGCATCGCCGTGGCCCAGCAGCACTTCGTCCACCAACAATGGCAACAGCAAGGGGATGGGCACACTGCACAGGGTCGCCAGCACGGCGACGCCATTGGCGATCCACAGGGATTTCTTGTGACGCAGGGCCAGGCGGCGAATTTCCGCCCAGGTCAGGCGGTCGGTGCGTGGGGCTTGCTCATGCACAGGTTGCTCGCTCCAGCCATCGGGCGAGCAACGGCGACAGCTCGGACAGCGGCTGGTAGCCGTTGGTCAGCAGCGCCAGTTGACCATTGCGCTCGGCCAACAGCGTCGGGAAACCGGCGATCCCCAGGTCCTGCACCCAGGTGAAATCAGCGGCCGTGGCGGCGTGCTGCTCGGCGCGGTCAAACTCGCCGGCAAACTCGATACGCGGGATGCCCGCCTGCTCGGCCAGTTCCACCAGCACACTGGCGAGGGTCACGTCGCGGCCCTCGACATAAAACGCACGCTGGATCAGGCCCAACAGTGTCCACGCACAATCCGGCGCCAGGCTGCGGGCAGTGACGATGGCGCGGCAGGCAGGTTCGGTGTCATACACAAAACCGTCGGGCAGTGCGCCTTCGCGCTTGAACGGCTGGCCGGTGGCGTCGGTGACGGCCTGCCAGTGTTCGAGGATGTAGCGCCGCGTGGTCGGCTCCAGCGCCGCGCCGCTGCCGGTGCGCAGGCCGCCCACCACCAGGTGCACGTCCACACCGGCCGCGTGGGCCTGCTCAACCAGCGCCTGCGCCACCGGGGCAAAGCCCCAGCACCAGGAGCACATCGGGTCCATTACATAGAGCAGGCGCGCGGACATGGGTCAGGCCTCGGATGGAGTTTGCTTGTAGTTGAAGCCAATCGGGTGCGGCATATTGCGGGCCTTGGCCAGTTCAATCTGCTTTTGCCGGTCGATTGCGCTGCGACGGGTTTTCTCCGGCAGTTTATCCCAGCAATGCGGGCAACTGATGCCAGCCACGTAGTGCTCGCTGGCGCGGTCTTCAACACTTACCGGTGTACGGCAGGCATGACACTGATCGTAGTCGCCTTCGCTCAAGTCGTGGCGTACGGTCACGCGATTATCGAAAACAAAGCAGTCGCCCTGCCATTTGGTTTCTTCCTGGGGCACCTCTTCAAGGTACTTCAGGATGCCGCCCTTGAGGTGATACACCTCACCGTAGCCTTCGCTGAGCATGTAGCTCGACGCCTTCTCGCAACGAATACCGCCGGTGCAGAACATGGCGACCTTCTTGTGCCTGGCCGGGTCGAAGTTGGCTTTGATGTAGTCGGGAAATTCGCGAAAACTGGTGGTTTTCGGGTCGATTGCGCCTTCAAAGGTGCCGATGGACACTTCGTAGTCATTACGGGTGTCGATCAACAGCACTTCGGGATCGCTGATCAGGGCGTTCCAATCCTTCGGGTCGACGTAGGTGCCGACCTTTTTGTTCGGGTCGACGCCTTCGACGCCCAGGGTCACGATCTCTTTCTTGAGTTTGACCTTGGTGCGGTAGAACGGCTGGTCGTCGCAGTACGACTCTTTGTGGTCGATGTCGATCATGCGCGGGTCGTTCTTGAGCCAGGCCATCAGGCCATCAATGCCTTCGCGGCTACCGGAAACGGTGCCGTTGATGCCTTCTTCGGCGATCAGCAAGGTGCCTTTGATGCCGTTGTCGACCATCGCCTGCAACAAGGGCTCGCGCAGGGCGACGTAATCTTCGAGGGTGACGAACTTATACAGTGCCGCCACGACAATCGGTTGAGTCATGGGTGTTCTCTCCAGGTGGCTACCCTCGCAAAGGGTGAACCGGATGCAAAAAAAATGCGCCGACTGGCGGCGCGTAACGCATTCTAACAAATCCCTGGTCACGATGGCATCGGCACGCTTGTTGATATTTCCTCACTGTCGTCGCGGCGTCGGCTGACCCCGGCCCTCGCAACCTGCGTGATAGCGTCCCTCGTCACTCACCGGACCCGCCGGTGGGACCGATGGAGACGCATGTACATGGAAGATGAACGCAGCCCGCTGCTCGCCCGGCTGATCGATGAATCGCTGCCGCCGGCGCCGGCGCCCGGCCGCCGCGACATGAAAGACACCTTGCAACTGCTGAGCATCAATTCGGTATTCGACATCGTCCGACTGCCCGAAACCGAGTTTTCCAGACAAGTGGCCCAGCACACCGATGACGATGCCACAAGCCTGCACCTCAAGGCCCGCAGCGCTGCCGCGCAACTGGAAACGCTGTTTCGCGAGCAACAGGTATCGCCACCCTCCCCCGCAAAGGCCACCAGCGGCGTGACCTACAACGCCCTGTTCAAGGAGGACTGGCAACACTTTTGCGCCAGCACCTCCATTGCCGCGATGGACTCACCCGTGGCGTATCTGCGGGCGCTGTATCTGTTCGCCCTGCAACTGGAAAAAAACGCCCACGGCACGGCAGTGACCACACTGGAGCAACGTCGACCCGACCTCAAGGACCTGCAGATCAACCCCCACAGCGTGTCCGGCCAACGCCCCATGCTGTCGATCATCAACCAGACGCTGCTCGACAATCTCACCGGGGGCGATCAGAAAAAAGCCTGCCAGCTCTTGAGCACCACGTGGTATCCGTTTTCCTTGCCCTATCACGCCCATCACCATCAGTGCGTGCTGGGGCTGTCTGAAAGCGGGCTGTCGCTGGGTGAACTGAACTACCGAATCAGCCGCAAGCTGCCCATCACCACCCGCGCCGTGCACGCCTACGGGCACGTCATCGCCGACCATGATGACGCCCTGCCTCTATTATCCGGGCTAAGCCCACAGCAACAGGCCCTGCTCAAGCAGCCGCTGGCAAGTACGTCCGGGGCCCTCGGTTTTTATCACGACTACTACAACTGGGAGCCAGACGCAGACCTCAAGGGCCCGGAGCAGGTCGCTGACTTCCTGCGCCTCACCGGCCTCAATGCCGAAACGCTTCAGGTATTGCTCGCGCAGACCACCCACAAGCCGCGTCGCTCTCCTAACTGCTTACTGGTCGCCGATATGGCGTATGGGGCCTGTTACATCAATGGTCCGACCGGCCCAGGGATCAACCAGGTCAGCAGCCGTCCGGCCCGGCTTGTGAATGTCACGGTCGAAGGCTTCGATCGCCTGCAACGCATGATTCGCCTACAGCGCTGGCTGGATATTCCGTTCGCCCAACTCGACACGCTACTGGTCAGCGCCATGCGCTGCGAAGGTGACGCCAACCCCTCGCTGTTGATCACCCACAACACCCTGCGGGCGCTGGGGGTTTATCGTTATTTGCACACGAACTACGGGCTGCAAGCCGAAGAATTCGCCGCGATACTGCACCAATTGCCGGTCGACGCCTCGGGCGAGCGCCTGTCGTTGTTCGATCAGGTATTCAACCCGGCCGACTCGGCGCTGCCGCCTCTACAACTGGATTCACAGCCCTTCGACGCCACGACCCGGCAACAGCTATGCGCCGGCCTGGGCCTGCAGGACTCGCCGAACTCGCTGCAACTGGTGCTCAGCGCCGACCGGCACCCCAGGCGCACCGTTGTCACGGTCAGCATCCTCTATCGGCATGCGCGCATCGCAAGGTTGTTCGGTTTGTCGCTCATGGACTGCAAACACCTGCTGCACCTGCTCAAACCGGGAGGCTACCAGCAGCAACTGTCCAAACCGACACTGCGCACAACCTTGAAAGGGTCGCCGGACGTACTCGATGTACTGATGCATCTGGACTGGGTCAGTCGCTGGATCAAAAACAACGGCGGCACCCTCGCACGGGTGCGTCACCAACTACTGCTGGAACCGGTGAGCCTGGACCCGGGCGTCGGCATGCTGCTCAACGTGTTCAACAGCCATCCACAACCATCGCTCTCAACGAAGCTCAAAGAGCACACCTTCGTAGCGCAACCTGCGCAAGAACAACCGCGCTTGCCGGCGGTTGATTGGGAAGCCACCGCCCATCGCGCCTTGAAGCTGATGCGCCAGGGCAAATCCCAGAGCGCCGCACTCGATGACGCCCTGGCCACGCTCAAACTGAGCAATAACAGCAGCCACGCGTCCATGCTGATCAGGCAGGCCAAGGACACACTGCTGTCGACCCTGGACTCACTCAAGCACGACTTACGGCCTTTGTACGCTCACCTCAAACAAACCCTGCAGAGCCTGCCCCACGCGCAGGGCAATCAAATCCGCTATTTGAAATACGACGAAGACGATCATTTACTGCGCCTGCTCGCCCCCGCCGGAGCCGCCGGTTCGCCGCTGCGAACCCTCGGCCACTTGGTGTTGCTGCTGCCTCACGCCGTGGATCTACTGCAATTGCCCGTCAGCCGGCAGGCGCTGGACCACTTGCTGGCCAATCCCCATTGGCTCAATGACATCTATCAACGCCCTTCACTGCTCGAACTGACCCTGCACAACCTGTTTTTGATGGAACAGTTCAAACACTGCATCGACCACTACGGCGTGTCGGAAGAACAACTGCTGGACTACTTCAAACAGGCCAACGCCGTTTCCGACGCACCGGAGTCAAGCAGCGCCGAAGCCAACAGCCAACTCGCCCGGTTGCTGGGCTGGAGCGCCAGTGAAATCGAGGTCTTGAGCCGCGCCTTGCAGCCCCCCCATGTCACCTCCGTCGAACGTCTGGAATGGATCCTGCGTTGTCGCCAGGCCAGCGCCGACACCGGCCTGCCCGTTGAACAGCTGCTGGAGGTCTGCGGCCTGCACGGCGGCTCGACGTTCGATGAATGGCAGGCCGTGGGCGAAGCGCTTACCAGTACCCATCAATAACGCTGCCTGGCAGCCCTCTTACACGACCTGTTCAAGGACTGATCATGTCTCACGTGCTCAATCAACGCCTCAATGAAAGCCTGCGCGACGCCATGCTGGCGTACTACCTGGCGCACACAATACCTGCCGCCCAAAAGGGCAAGATCAATAACCCGGACGACCTCTACGAGTACTGGCTGCTCGACGTGCAAGTCAGCCAGGCTGTGCCCACCAGCCCGGTGGCCTGCGCGATTGCCAGCCTTCAGCAATACATCACCCGCATCCAGCTGGGCCTGGAGCCGGGTTACGAAAAACAAGGCATGACCGCGCAGCAGGACCAGGTGTGGCGTGAACAACTGCACGCCTACCCTCTCTGGAGCGCCAGCCAGCAATTGCGCTACCACCCGGCCAATTATCTGGACCCCACGCTGCGCCGTAACAAGACCGACAGTTTCCAGCAACTGGAAAACGACCTGAGCCAATACCGGCTGCAACCAGACACGGTGCTCACCGCCGTGCAGAGCTACCTGGGCCGGTTCGAGGAAATGGCTAACATCCGCACCCTGAATGGGTACATCGATGGCAATGCCTCTGAGCTGCACACCAGCCGCTATTACTTTGTCGGTAAGTCCACCTCCGAAAAAGCCTATTACTGGCGCTCGCTCGACCTGTCCAAACGCTCGCCCAGCAATCCCCTCAAGCCCTCGATACAGGCCTGGTCGGACTGGAAGAAAATCAACCTGACGCTCTCTGATGACACGGTCGAGCAGAGCATCCGCCCGGTCTTCCTCAATAACCGTCTGTATTTAATCTGGGCCGAATGCGTCAAGCCCGAGCCAACCCGCAACTTCAAGACGCCTGGCAGCAAGGACGACGACGACAATCACCTGGACGAATGGCTCAACAGCCACTACGTCAGGTTTCGTCTTAATTACTCCTACAAAAAATACGATGACCGTTGGAGCGTGCCCCTGGCATGCATCAATCAGCACTGCGCAACCGAGGAGGTCAATGCCTGCACGGCCGCGTTTCTGAAAGCCGTCACCCAAACCGTCGCCATTGTCGATGCCGACTCACCGGCCACTTTGTTCCTGGGCCTGCATGTGCCGATGCGCAAGGATCCAAAACAGCAGGACTCGTTCACCGGCAAATTTTTCCAGGCGGTCCACCTCGATCCGCATTTCAACATTACTAAAGTCGCCGACGGCGGCAGTCCCGAGCGCTACAAAGTACTGCCGGGGTCAGAACTGTCCGAAGAGATCAGTCGCCTGCTGGAAGCCTTCGATTTTAACCAGCGCGAAACAGTACAGAACGTGCTCCGCGGGGAAGCGAGCGACCACAACGGGTATTACAGCGAACTGCTGCCTGATACGGCGCGGCAGTACTTCACGTACTTTGGCTATATCAACAGAGGTAACTTGCAGTTCAAGATTGCGCCTTACACCCAACGGCATGTCACGATCAAACACCAGCACGCGCCTTTTTCAGAGAAAGACAACTGGAACTTTGAAAACAAGCAACCCCATATTGATGAGGTAGTTGCCGGCTCGCCAACGTTCGACTCAAACACCAACAAACTGATTATTACCTCAACGCTCAAGGACAACTTTCGCCAAAACTACAGCGTCACGCTAACAAAAGAAGGTATCACCCTCACCTTGATGACCCAATCTTCGCTTGACGACCCGAAAGCCATGCAGCTCGAACTGGGCGAAGGCTCGGCCATTACGGGCCCCGCAGAAACACTTAAAACTGATTTTTATGCGCTGTACTTCAGAAACTCGCTCACCCATGAAGAGTTCCCCAACTTTGTGCACGACAAAGACAAACTCTTGATCACCGCCGATACAACACCCGCGCCGAATGAATCGATTTCGTTGGCGGGCAAGTTCATTGACAAATCGGCCTTTGTGCACCTCTTTACCCACGCGCATACCCCTATGCATGTGTCCCTCAATCGCTACGGCATTTATGCGGAACCACAGACAGGCTTGCATCTGCAAAACGCGCTGAAGCTAACAAATGTAGACGTGACCACCTCCCCGCTGCGGGCCTACAAACACATCATCATGAGCGCCAACTTTGATGACTACCCACTCACCGACACCATTGATGCCAACTCGAACCGCATCCTCAATTTCCAGGACACGGCCCACGACAGCCTGGCTGGATCGAGCCCGGAGTTGCCGGCAGGGCATCGGGTCACCGCACACATTCCAGTGCCAGATTCCACTGAATCGCTGATCACGCTGATCCACGGCGTATTGACCCTCAGGCCCAGCGAAGACGGGCCGCAGATCCTGGGCTATGCACTCAAGGCCGTCACAATCAACGTCGCGGCCGCCATTCCCGGCGCCGCACCGGTGCGGCAACGCGCACCCACCATCACCCGGCTGTCTTCAGACGCGCTGGGCACTGCCGAATTCATTGACTTCTCCGCCAGCACGCTGATCAAGGACCCGCTGGCCGCCATCCGCTTGAATACCTGCTTTGCCGGCAAACTGGCAGAAGCCGCCAACATCAGCCTGGAACGTCTGTTCTCGTTGACGCCAAAGCAGTGGCAAGAACCGCCGCTGACAGCCAATGGCCCGCCCCAGGACGTTGACTTCCAGGGCGCCAACGGCAAGTACTTCTGGGAATTGTTCCTTTACCTGCCCTGGCTGGTGGCCCACCGACTGAATCATGAACAGCAATACGTCGAGGCCCTGGCGTGGCTCAACTACATTTTCGACCCGGGACGAAGCGCCGACGCCGCCAGTGATCGCCCGGCGTACTGGGGCTTTCGCGAACTGACGCGCCACGATCAGGCTACGGGTGAAGCGAGCGCTGATCCCCATCAATTGGCGCTGGCAGCGCCGGTGCATTTGCGTAAAGCGGTCTACCAGTTTTACCTCGATATCCTGCTCAATCGCGGCGATGCGGCATACCGGCAACTGACCGCTGACAGCCTGACGCAGGCCAAGCTCTGGTACACCCGCGTCAATCAGTTGCTGGAGGCTCGGCCGCGGATTACACAGGTCGAGCCCTGGGCCAGCATCACCCTGGATGCATTGGCAAAGAGCCAATCCACCGCGTTGAGACGCCTTGAGTGGCAAAGCCCGCACATCGACGAAAACCTCGCCGTTGACGGGTGTTCGTTGCCATTACTGACCGACACCGACAACCTGTGCCTGCCCTTCAACCCTGAGCTGGTTGCGCGGTGGGACAAGCTGGAAAGCCGCCTGCACAACCTGCGGCACAATCTGGACATCAGTGGCAAGCCGCTGCGCCTGGCGCTGTATGCCACCCCACTGTCACCCCAGCGGCTGTTGGTCAGCCAGGCCAAAGGCGCGCCGGACCAGGACAGCCTCGCGTCATTGACGCCTGCGCCGTCCACTCACTATCGCTTCCAGGTGATGCTGAGCCACGCCAGAGAAGCCACCGAGACGCTTATCCAGTTCGGCAACACGATGCTCAGCCTCAACGAACGCAAGGAGCAGGCTGAATTGCTTGAGCTGCAACAACAGCAGGCCTGGGACTTGGCCAATATCATCGTGAGCCAACAGCAGCAGGCCATATTGCTGGACGAAAAGAACCGCCAGGCGCTCGCTGCCGGCCGGCGGGTCATTGAGCAAAGGGCGCATTACTACGAGCGCCAACTCGCCGACGGGGTCAGCGGCGCGGAGGCTCAGGCCGGCCTGCTGCACCTGCGCAGCGCCGGCTTCGAGGCCGCCGCCGCAATCGCCGGCGCAGCCGCGGGCGTCGCGATGCTGGCGCCGAATATCGTCGGCACGTCGGTGGGTGGTTCGCGCTGGGAAGGCCCCTTCCATGCGGCGCAAGCCGTGGCCCAAGGCGCCGCCGGCGCCATGCGCAGCAGCGCCGCCGACCTCGACCGTACCGAGCAGTTCAACCGGCGTGCGCAGGAGTGGACCCTCGCGCGGGATCAAGCGCACCTCGAACTTGCCCAGATCGACGTGCAGCAACAAGCCTATGCCGAACAGGAAAAAGCCACGCGCCTGCAATTGCGCCTGGCCGAGACTTCGCTGGCGCAAGCGTGGTCCAGCTATCAATTGCTGACCAAGCGTTTTGCCAAGGCGCGACTCTACGATTGGCTCAATGTCCAACTCGGCCAGTTTTTCTACCAGGCCTATGACCTGTGCCTGTCCCTGTGCCAGGCGGCCGAAGCCTGTTGGCAATATGAAATGGCGGACTTCGAGCGCACGTTCATCAGGCCCGGCGCCTGGACTAACAGTTATCGCGGGTATC
The DNA here is from genome assembly GCF_056688935.1 of Pseudomonas arvensis. NCBI lineage: Bacteria > Pseudomonadati > Pseudomonadota > Gammaproteobacteria > Pseudomonadales > Pseudomonadaceae > Pseudomonas > Pseudomonas arvensis. The sequence goes on from NZ_CP162038.1 coordinate 4,205,460, forward strand.
TGGCAGGCGAGGCGCTGAAGTTGTCCCTGCTCAACATGAACCGGGACTACCTGAGCCATCACGTTCGCGACCTGGAGATCGTCAAAACCCTGTCCCTGCGCGACCGCTTGAGCGAATGCGAAGTCAACAGTTTTGGTGCCACCCAGCCATTGGACACACGGGACCCGTGGAGCCTGCATAAAGGCAACTTGGTTGAAAAAGGCACCCTTGGCTTCAAGCTGACCAAGGCGCTGTTTGACCAGGACTACCCCGGCCACGTGCTGCGGCGAATCAAGAGCATCAGCGTGTCATTGCCGGCGATACTCGGCCCCTATCAGGACATCAGGGCCCTCCTGACCCAGACCGGTAACGAAATCGAACTGCCCAAGGGGGTCTCGCGCAAGGATGTCCGCGCGCACCAGCAAATCGCCCTGTCTACCGGACTGGATGACAACGGCCTGTTCACGCTGATGTTCGAAGGCAATGATCGTTACCTGCCGTTCGAATACACCGGCGCCATTTCAAATTGGACCCTGATGTTTCCCGAACCGGCCCGGCAGAAAGCCATGCTGGAGTCGATCAACGACATCGTGATTCACGTGCGCTACACCGCCAGGGCAACAGGCAAGGGTGAGCGCTTATGAACAGCACGCCCATCAACGCCCCGGCGCTGCCCAAGGACGGCGCCTCGATTCAGGCCACGAGCAAGGGCTGGGGCGATATCGGCTTGAGCGGTGGCGCAACGCTTGAAATCCCCCTGCCCGTTTCTGCGGCGCGCGGCTTCGCTCCCGCCATGACCTTGGCGTACCACAGCGCAGCGGGTAACAGCCCATTCGGAATGGGCTGGACGGTCCCCGTGAACACGGTGAGCCGGCAAACCTCCCTGGGCGTGCCGGCCTACACCGACCACGACCGGTTTATAGGCCCCAATGGCCAGCCCCTGCTGCCCGAACAGGACGCCAAGGGCAACCCGATCAGCCGCCACGAGACTGGGCAAGCCGCTACCCGTTACGCCGTGACCCGCTATTGGCCCAGGGCCGAGCGTGAGTTTGATCGCATTGAGCGCTGGCAATCGGCGGGCGACCCGACGGGGTTCTGGTTGATTCACAGTGCCGACGGCAGCCAGCACCTCTATGGCAAAACCGCCGCCGCGCGGATTGCCGACCCGGACCAGCCTGAACACGTCGCACAGTGGCTCTTGCAGGAAAGCCTGAGTGCCCACGGTGAGCACATTTACTACCACTACATACAAGAAACCGAGACGTCGCGCGCGCCACGCGACTGCCGCGCCCAGCGCTACCTGGACAAGGTCTGCTACGGGAATTTCACCGCTCGGGACAAGGAGCGTCTGTACCTGCTTGAAACCGACGAGGCTGCATCCAGGGGCTGGCACTTCCAGTTGCTGTTCGACTACGGGCAACGCACCGCCGAACTGGACAAGGTGCCGTCCTACGCACCGGACACGCCCTGGACGCTGCGCAAAGACCCCTTCTCCAGCTTCGCCGACGGTTTTGAATGCCGAACCTTGCGCCTGTGCCGGCAGGTGCTGCTGTTTCATCATTTTCCCGACGAAGCGCAACTGGGCGGCTCACCGGTGCTGGTCAAGCGCGTGGTGCTTGAATACCAGACGCTGCGCAATGGTGTGAACCTCCTGCTCGCCACCCACGAACATGCCATCGACCGGCACGGCAGGATCAGCAGCCTGCCCCCCTTCGAATGCCTGTACCAGAAAGTCGACCTCAAGCTTGATACCGCGCGTTTCCAACGCCTTGACGACTTCCCCGGACTGAACGACGGCCAGCGCTATCACCTGGTCGATCTGTACGGTGAAGGGTTGCCGGGCATCCTGTACCGCTCCGACAAGGCCTGGTACTACCGCGAACCGCAACGGGCCGAATCCGCCGCGGCGGATGAGGTGAGCTACGGCACCGCCCGGAAAATCCCCGCAATCCCGACGGCGGACAGCACCTATCCCATGCGCCAGCAACTGACCGATGTCACAGGTGACGGGCGCCTCGACTGGGTGAGCGGCCGCCCCGGCCTCAGAGGTTTTTTCAGCCTGAGCGCCCAGCTCAATTGGTCAGGGTTCATCGGCTTCGACGCACTCCCCCAGGAGTATTTTCACCCCGACGCGGTCTTTGGCGACCTGATGGGCCGCGGCAATAACGACTTGGCCCTGGTCGGTCCGCGCAGCGTGCGCCTGTATGCCAACCGCCAACACGCCGGGTTCGCCCCGGGTGTCGACGTGCCCCACGCGCCAGCCGATGACGCGCTGCCCACCGTCTCCCGCTCAAACCGGGAATGGGTCGGTTTCAGCGATGTTCTCGGCAGTGGTCAGCAGCATCTGGTGCGCATCCGCCACGACCGGATCGAATGCTGGCCCAACCTGGGGCGTGGTCGATTCGGCAAGGGTTTTGTGCTGGCAGACCTGCCCTTCGACCACGAGACGTTCGACGCCGCCCACGTAGTGCTGGCGGACCTGGATGGCTATGGCGGCGCCGACCTGCTGTACCTGACGCCCGATGAGCTGCGCATTTTCAGCAACCAGGGCGGCAACCGCTTCGACATCACGCCCCGCGTGTTGTCATGGCCCGAAGGCGTGCGGTATGACGCACTCAGCCAGGTCAGCCTGGCCGACTTGAACGGCCTGGGCTGCCCCAGCCTGATCATCAGCGTCATGCACCCACAGCCTCGCCATTGGCGCTATGACTTCTACATCGACCGGCCCTACCTGCTCGCGTACACCACCCACCACCTCGGCAACCGGTCAAGGGTGTTCTACCGCAGCAGCGCCCAGGAATGGCTGGACGAAAAAAAACAGTGCAGAGACCAGGGCAACCCGGCCATCAGCCAATCGCCGGTGGCCATGCCTGTGGTCAGCCGTCAAACCCAGCACGACGAAATCAACGACAGCACCCTGAAGCGGCGTTTCAGTTACCGACAGGCGTATTACAACTCCGTTGAGCGGGCCTTCCAGGGCTTCGGCCTGATCCTCCAGACCGACACCGAGACCGCCGCTGACGGCGCGACGCAAACGCGACGTCTGACCAAGCGCTGGTTCCATACCGGCCAAGCGCTGGATATGCCGGTTGCGGGCTACAGCCAGCATGATTTACAAGCGATCAGCCTGGGTAAAACCCTGTTGTGCAGTTATCAGGCGCCGGGGCAAGCGCACCCCACCGACCACAACGACGTGCAATTGCCCGCCCCCACGCCAGAGACCTTGGACGACGCGGCCTACGCGCTCAAAGGCGTGCTGCTGCGCGAGGAAATTTTCGCCGATGACGCCGCGCAGAATGTGCCCTGCTCGGTGCAACAGCATCGCTATCTGGTACGCCAGCTTGCCAACACACAACCGTGGGCGCGCATGCTGGTATTGCCCGTGGAATCCATCGACTGCCAATACGACCAAGTGCCCGATGACCCCGTGTGCAAACAGCAGATCAACCTGCGCTGGGATGCGTTTGGCAGCCTGGTCCACAGCGTCACCGTGCACCTGGCACGCAACAAGACCGCCGACGACGCTCCGCCCGCCACCCTGGATGACGGCCATCGGCAACAGTGGTGGCGCGACAGCCATGACCCGGCGCAACAAGCCTATTACCTGAACGAAACCCTGGCGCAGTGGATTCATCTGACACAAGACTCACAATGGCGCCTGGGCCTGCCCTATCGCCAGCGTGACAACGCCTGGGTGTTGCCCAAAGGCCAGCCAGGTGGGCTGAGCGGTTCGGCCCTGTCCTATGAACACTTTATCGACCGGCGCTCCGGGCCGTTAGGGCCGCAGGCGCCACGGGTGCTGAGCGGGCTGTCGGTCCAGTATTACCGCGAAGCCGGGCCCGGCGGTCATGCGCTGGAGGCCGGCACTGCCACGCTGCAGGCCCTGAGCGACGGCCTGGAAACCGCTGAACTGGGACCCGAGGCGCTGCAGGCTTACCAGGCGATACCGCAAATGCCCGGCCAGGCCCCCTGGAAACTCACGGCCCAGTTGCAACAGATCGGCTATCGCCCCATGAGCGTATTTTTCTCTATCGGCGACGCCGAACAAAAAGCGCCACCGCAGCTCTGGTCGATGTGCCAACACAGGTCTCGGTATCTGGACGCAACGGGGTTTTACCAGTTGCACAGCTGGCGCCTGACGCAAGCCCTGGGTGAAACCACGCTGACCTACGACCCATACGGGTGCCAGGTCACCCAGGTACAGCAGGCCGACGGTTGCGTCAGCCGAGCCGAGCATGATTACCGGCTGCTGCTGCCGGTCAGCCTCACCGACGCCAATGGCACCGTGCAGCAGGCGCTGTATGACGGCTTCGGCCGACTGATCGCTACACGCTATGAGGGACGCGAATCAGGCAAGACCCAAGGCTTCGGCCCCTTGCCGCAGAGCACCCAGTTGCTGGACACCACTGTCGAACAGGCCATTGAGCCCCCTCAAAGCTGCCTGGGGCAGGCGGCCAGTGCGCATTTTTACGCGGCACTCAGTTGGATGGGCACGATCGCCGAGGCCGATAGGCGAGACGAATGGGTGACTAAGGGTTATCTACTGCCCGGTGGACAGATCCGCGCCAAAGCCAGATTGCGCGCAAGCAACCCGGCGCAAATAACCCATGCCGACATGCAACGGCTCGCCACCTTGATTGCCCAGGCACGCCGAGAGCCGGCCCATCGCCTGACGCTTTTGGCCGATCGCTATCCCGACGACCCCGAACGCACTGTGCGCCTCAGCCTCACCTATTGGGATGGCAGGGGTCGCCCCTTGCAGCGCGTGCACCAAACCGAGCCGGGCGACGCTTGCCTGATCCTGCCCACCGGAGAGGTGAGCGCTGAACACGGGGTCATCAACCAGGTGCACGCCAACCCACGCTGGTGCGTCGACGAACGCGTCGAATACAACCACCAGGACGCGATGACGCGCATCTACCGCCCTTACTTCGCCAGCCGGCCCTCTTACAGCCACGGTCGCGCCTTACGTGACATCGCCCACAGCGACCGGCAATTCCATGATGCCCTGGGGCGTGCCATACGCACCGAGACCGCCAACGGCGCGATAAAGCGCATGCGCCATTGCGGATGGTATGTGGTCAGCGAGGATGAAAACGACACCTGGGAGGAAACGGCCGGCGGCACTTGACCCGAATGGCACAGGTATCCGCACTTCTTCATACAAGCAGCTATCGAGCGCAAGCGAGGCTGCGTTGGCGCCCCGCAGATCGCGGGGTGTCAATACGTACGCCACGCAGCCGCGCCAAGGCTCGGCAGCTGCTACATAAGGGGTTCACTCGAAATGTGTAGTCAGCGCCGGGAGGCCGTTCGCACAGCGGCGCTGCGTGGACGGTAGGCTTTCCAGGCTGACGCACGTGTGTCCCAGGGCGCATCGACACGCTGCTGGCCTCGATAGAAAATCACCCTGCCTGCCAGTTGCTGGCGATGCCGGTAGAGCCAGCGCAGTTCGGAACCGGTCACCGAGCGCCGGGTCTTGCGAATCACTGCCTCCATATCCACTCCCTCCAGCGCAAAATGCACCACCGCCCTGCTCTGCGAGCTCGTCAGGGTTGCCAGTGCCGACTTGCTGCTGCGGCTGATCACCTTTTCTTGAATCGCCCTCAGCCCATGGCCCATGTGCTGACGTACAGTCTTGGTAAACGAATAATCGCTTTCAGCCAGTTCTTCGACAAAACGCCTGACGAACTGCCGATTGGCGGTGGTTGACGAACAACCTGAATAACGCGCCAGAATATTTTGATAGAACTGTCGCGCAACCGCTGGAACTTGAATGGCAAGAGTGCGCTCACGTCCGGTGTCACGCTCTTGGGGTTCGGGTGTGCCCATTTCTCGAAAACGCCCGAACTCACTCAACGCGCTCGCTAATCCACCTGTCCACCGCTCCACATCGGGGCCGGAAAAATACGCCGCCAGAATATCCCCTCGCGCAGTCAGCTTCGACCAGAAGCTCCTGTAGTGGGTCACCGCAGCACTGAGTCCAAAAATCATGTCGCCACGGCTGGGCTGGAACTGCTCACCAAAGGTCGCCTGCCCACCCCATGCATCGGTGAAACGCAAGGGGTTGCCCCTCACCATGGCGTACAGATTCAAGCCATCCCCTTCCCCCGCCGGGTCCGGGCTGATCCAGCGCTGCAGCCAGGGCGCGTAATACCGCGCGCCGTAGTAATACAGCCCGGTGGCGTCGCGCTCCTTGCCCGCATACCGGTAAAGCCTGTCGTCGCCCTGGATCGCCGTCCTGCTGGCGCTCCACGCCGTCGCGCCATAAGGGTAGTAGCCTTCCTGGCTCAGCAACCGCCCCTGCTCGTCAACCACCAACAGGCTGCTGTTGAGATGGTCGAGCACGTGAAACTGAACCTGCTCGGCGTCCAGGCCATCGGGGCGGCCATGCTCCCATTGCAGCACCGTCACTCGACTGCCCTCCACGTCGAGGTCCAGCAGGTTGAGACGCTGGCCCCTGCGCCAGTGCATCTGCAGGCCCGGCAAATAATAGGTGCGTTGGGTATGCGAGGTGTCGCCGACCTGATTGCGCCTGACCTTGAGTACACGCTGGCCCTGGGCATCGTAGAGGTAGGCCTCGACGTCCGGCTCGCCCTCCGCGCGCACGACCTGGGTCACGTAGGCCAACTGGTTGCGCACATTCCAGACCATCTGCTGGCCGCTGCCCAGTATGCGCTGGTTGCCATTGCCATCAAACGCCGCAGCGGTAGGCGGCGAGTCGCCGGGCACGGCGCGATTGCTGTCGGGAGCGAGGGTCATGCGTCGGGTATAACCGGACCCAGTGCCCGAGGCATGGCGCACCAGCGTCAGGTTGCCACCTTCATCGTAGGTGTAACGCTGGGTGTAAGGGCGCCACAACCCATCATCCGTCGCCCCGAACAACACCTGCGGCGGCGGCGCCTGACCCGCCGTGCTGCGGGCGTTTTCCCACCCCGTGGCGAGGGTGAGTTGGTACAGCGTGTCGTATTCGTAACGGCTGAGCGCCTCGATGCGCGTGTTGCTGTGCCATTGCGTGGGCTGTGCCCGGTCGCTGAGGCTGAGGATATTGCCCACCGGGTCGTAGGTGTACGCCAGGTCCTGCAAGGGCTTGTCGGCTTCGCCCTGACGATAGGTCTTCATCTGCAAGAGCCGCGCACTTTGCGGGGCATAACGCAGGGTCTTGATCAGCGTGGTGCCGGCCCGTTCGAAGGTCAGCTGCCCGTTGGCGTTGTACGCGCGCTCGTGCAGCAGCAGGTTGCGCACGCCACCCTCAGGGGTGATGGCGAGAGCCTTGAGACGCCCATGCAGCCCATAGGTCCGATGCTGGCGATTGCCCTTTGCATCGATCTGCTCCAGCAATCCACCCACAGCGTCATAACGACGAGTGGTGGTGTATGCCGCCCTTTCCAACAGCAGATCCTGCGCCTCGACCGTCGCAGGCCAGTCGACCGGTGCGGCATCAAGCCGAAAGCGCCGGGTTTGCTGCAGCTCGCTCTGGTCAATCGCATAGGCATTGATCAGCAGGGTACCGGCAGGGTCGGCATGCCGGACCAGGCGACCGCAGCTGTTCAGCGCTGCGGCTTCGGGGGTGGCCCCCGCGTATGTGAGGCGCTCGACACACCGCTCGCGAGGCTCGTCGGCTGCCTGTTCGAATACGGCGACCGGGCGTTGCAACGTGTCGTAGGCGTAGCGTTGACAGGCGCCCCTGTTGTCCCAGGTACGCAGCAATTGCCCCGCCTCGCTCAGCAGCATCAGGCGGCGGCCGGCGTCCGCACTGTCGCGCAAAAGCGTCGTCCCGGAGAGGCTGTGGACCAGGGTTTCGCAAGCCCGTGCCCGGGGCGCCTGGGCACTCGCGGCATACTGACGCGGATCCCACTGTTGCTGCACAAAACCGCTGGCGCCATACACCTGGCGACTGATACGCGGCTGCGGTTCAGTCTGGGCGTTGACGCGATGATAGGCCAGGGTGCGGACCGTTAACCCGCGGGGGTCGAACGCCACAATCGTGGGGGTGTTTCGATGGAGTGAAGCAGACATGATCACATGACCCAAGTTGCACTATGGTCAGCAGAGCCTAGGGATCAAGGAAAGGAAAAAGAGGTAGCGGGTTATGGCAGCCCGCTTCAACCGGCGGCTGCCGGTTGAAGCCAGGGCGGGGGTTTAATGCCCGCCAGCACAGGTCGGCGAAGCAGGCGCCGCGCCGATTTGCACCCACTCTTCAGGGGTGTAGGTATGCAGCGCCAGCGCATGAAATTCGCTCATCAGGTCACCCAGGGTGGCGTAGACCTTCTGGTGGCGCTTGACGCGGTTGAGCCCCTCGAACTGCTGGCTGACCAGCACGGCCTTGAAGTGGGTCTGCAACCCACGGCTGTGCATGTGGCTTTCATCCAGCACGCTCAAGTGTTGCGGGTCCAGGGCGGCGAGCGCCGTTTCGATACGCTGTTGCATCGTCATTCCTGCTTACTTCTTCTTGGCCGGGGCAGCTTTGGGCGACAGCTCGTTGGTCATGTCTTCCAACAGCTTGTTGACCACCGGTACGGCGCTTTCCAGTTTGGTCTGGGTCATCTGGGCCGATTGCTGGGTCAGTTGCGGCATTTTTTCCAGGACTTTCTTGCCCAGTGGCGACTGGTAGAACGCAACCAGGTCCTTGAGCTCGGATTCGCTGAAGTTGGTGGTGTAGAGCTTGACCATGTCCGGCTTGAGCTTCGGCCAGCCGATGGCTTGGTCCAGGGCGGCGTTGGCCTTGGCCTGGTAGCTGTCCAGAACGGACTGCTTGGCGGCTGGCGCCTTGGTCTGTTCGAAACGCTGGGCGAACATCTGCTGCACTTGCATGTACACCGGGGTACCCAGCTTGTCGGCATGGGCCAGGGTCAGGAAGGCTTCGGCACTGGCGTTGTGGCTGGCGGTATCGGCAAAAACCTGGCCGCTGGCGCAAACCAGAGCAACCGCGGTACAGATGGCACGAAGACGAGTCATCGAGTTTCCTTTCTAGCTGGCGAGGTAAGACCCCAAGGGCGCCCATTCTGCGCCTAAAAAACCTCGCGGCTCAACCCCGAGCCTTGTCGGGCGCGGATTGCCCGATGAAAAGTCTTTTAGGGAACCCACCTGGCCGATCACGGCCTAAACTGCGCTAACTGACTTCAAGGAGAGTGCCCGATGAGCCGTATCGAAACCGACAGCCTGGGAGACGTGAGCGTCCCGGATGATGCTTACTGGGGCGCCCAGACCCAACGCTCGCTGGTGAACTTTGCCATCGGCGAGCAGCGCATGCCCTTGGCGGTATTGCACGCCCTGGCCCTGATCAAGAAGGCCGCCGCACGGGTCAACGACCGCAATGGCGACCTGCCCGCCGACATCGCCCGCCTGATCGAACAGGCCGCCGACGAAGTGCTCGCCGGCACCCATGACGACCAGTTCCCGCTGGTGGTGTGGCAGACCGGCAGCGGCACTCAAAGCAACATGAACGCCAATGAAGTGATCGCCGGTCGTGCCAACGAACTGGCAGGCAACCAACGCGGCGGCAAGAGCCCGGTCCACCCGAACGATCATGTGAACCGCTCCCAGAGTTCCAACGATTGCTTCCCGACGGCCATGAGCATTGCGGCGGTTCAGGCTGTCCACCAACGCTTGTTACCGGCGATCGCCACGCTTTCCGGCGGTCTGGCCGAGCAGGCCGCACGGCATATGAAGCTGGTGAAGACCGGCCGCACCCATATGATGGACGCCACGCCGATCACGTTCGGCCAGGAACTCTCGGCGTTTATCGCCCAGCTCGACTACGCCGAACGCGCCATCCGCAGTGCCTTGCCCCAGGTGTGTGAGCTGGCCCAGGGCGGCACGGCCGTCGGCACCGGGCTCAATTCGCCCCATGGTTTCGGCGAGGCGATTGCCGCCGAGTTGGCGGCACTGTCCGGGCTGCCGTTCGTCACCGCGCCGAACAAATTCGCCGCGCTCTCCGGCCATGAGCCGCTGGTAACCCTTCACGGCGCGCTGAAAACCCTGGCGGTGGCGCTGATGAAAATCGCCAACGACCTGCGCCTGCTGGGTTCCGGACCGCGCGCCGGGCTGGCGGAAGTGAAGCTGCCGGCCAATGAGCCGGGCAGTTCGATCATGCCCGGCAAGGTCAACCCGACCCAGTGCGAAGCGCTGTCGATGCTGGCCTGCCAGGTGCTGGGCAACGACGTGACCATCGGCATCGCCGCGAGCCAGGGGCATTTGCAGTTGAACGTGTACAAGCCGGTGATCATTCACAACCTGCTGGAGTCGATCCGCCTGCTGGCCGATGGCTGCAACAACTTCCATGAACACTGCATCGCGGGCCTTGAGCCCGATGCCGCGCAAATGGCCGAACACCTGGAGCGTGGGCTGATGCTGGTGACCGCGCTCAACCCGCATATTGGCTACGACAAATCGGCAGAGATCGCCAAGAAAGCCTACGCCGAAGGGCTGACGCTACGGGAAGCGGCGCTGGAACTGTGCTACCTCACTGACGCAGAGTTCGACCAGTGGGTACGCCCGGAAAACATGCTGGAAGCCGGGCATTAAGACGCCAAACGCAGCCGCCGGGCCTTGAGCCCGGCGAGCAGCGACGGCGCCAGCGCAACAGCCGCCGAACCCAGCACCACCACCAGCGCCCCGACATAGCCCAGGGCGTTGATCTCTTCGGCCTGCACGTAATCCGGCCACAGCCAGGCCGCCAGGGCCACCGCCACAAAGGTCACCAGCGGCGTGAGCGCCAAGGTCGCACTGACCCGCGAGGCCTCCCAGTGGGCCAGGGCTTCGGCGAACGCGCCGTAGGCCACCAGCGTATTCATGCAGCACGCCAGCAGCAGCCAGCCTTGCAGAGGACTCAGTTGCAGCGCCTCCAGCGGATGGGCCCAAGGCGTGAGCAACAAGGCGCAGGTGAGGTAGATCACCATCATCACTTGCAGCGAATTCCACACCGTCAACAATTGCTTCTGGCCCAGGGCATAGAACACCCAGACCGAGGTGGCGAGCAGGACCGTCAGCACGCCGGCGGTGTAGGCGCCGAGGGACGTCAGCAATTCTTCCAGGCGCTGGTTGAAGAACAAGCCGAAACCCGCGATCAAGACGAACAACCCCAGCACTTGCCCGCGGCTGAAACGCTCCTTGAACACAAACACGCTGGCGATCATCAAGAAGATCGGGCCCATCTGCACCACCAACTGGGCGGTGCCGGGGCTGAGCAGCTTCAGGCCCACCAGATACAACACGTAGTTGCCCACCAGCCCGCACACGGCCATCGCTACCAGCCAGCCGCCCTTGGGGTCGAGCACCTTGCGGCTGGGTAAACGCTTGGTCGCGGCGAGGTAAACGAACAGGCAAGCTCCGGCCACGGTGAGGCGAAACCAGGTGACGGTGACCGGGTCCATCACTTGCAGCACTTGCTTGAGTTTGATCGGCAGAATGCCCCAGAGGAATGCGGTCAGCAGGGTCAGGAGAAAACCGTAGACCCAGCGGCCGGAGGAGATGTGCATGAGTGCCCCAAAAGCCAGAGGTGTAGGAGCACGCATTCTAGGGGTATGCAGTGCCCTTTGGGTACTGCCGCAAAACCTGCCCTCGCGCAGGCGTCATGGCACCCCCATCACCAGCACACCGCTGCCGCTGATCGCCCCTGGGGTCGGCAGGGAGCCGTTTCGCCGGACCAGGGAAAACGTGACGTCGTCGCCACCCACGCTGTTGGTGATGCGGGTCAGGAACGAACCGTTCACTTGAACCGCAGAACCCGCACGGACAAGGGCAGTGCCCACGTCGGGGTTGGTCATCCTCAGCAGGCGCGAGTCAAACCCCGTTGAAATGCCTTTGTAGGTAATGGTGATCGGTGTGTTAATCCCACCGTCCGGGCATGAGTAGGTGAGTCTGCGGTTGCTGACAATGGTCGATGTCAACGGGTCGGTGCCGATTGCTCGCTGGTGTACGTTGCCGAAGTTGATTTCGATAGGGTTGTTATTATTGATCGTGCAGGTTGACGGAGAAATACTGAAGTTGTTGGCAGCGGTGTACGTGAGTACAAGCACCGTACTCGTGGAGGCGTAATTATTAGTCTGGCGCAGTCGTAACACACCAAGAACGTCCCCTATGCGCACATCAATCGGGTTAGTCGGGTTGTTGCGTATCAAAATATAAGGTGTTGCATTGATCGGGACGCCCACCCCGTTGTTGGGCATGGAGGCCAGGTGTATTTCATACGGGACAGGGGTGTTCAAGTACGCTCCGTTTATTCGTAAGCCAGTGCCTTGGCTAGCGAATTTTGGGCCGGGCGTCCAAGGAGCACCGGCTAGCGCTGAGGTTCTCCAGAAATCCACAAACGAAGGGAACGGTTGACCGGGAGTGAATCGGCATTCCAACCTGGCTCCTTCCAGCACGACACGGCTACTATCCGAGTCCAATCGGACAGTTACAGGGACCTGCAGGTTCAGAGTACCACCAGCCCCTACGTGTACCCACTGTCCACCATTTACCCGGCAATCGGCTGCTCTCACGGTCGTAGTAACACCAATCAAGACGAGAAGCACAACGGCTCCATATAGTCGTTTCATTTTGATCTCTCGTTGCCCCTCCCCCCAGGCACAGCCCAACGCAAACTTACGTCCGGGTTTTAAGCCGCCTGGCAGAGAGTTGAGGTTTATCTGAGGCTGTTTTCAACCTATAAATGGCGGTTCGCAGCTACGGGTAATCCAACGTAAACGTGGAGGTCACCGTGTACGCGCCATGCCCTATGGTTTGGTCGCGGATGGCGTCCGGCTCCCCCTGCACATAGGCTTTGAGCTCGATCACGTTATTGCCATTGCTCAGCACCTGTTTGTCGCTGACGGCATTCAAGGGCAACGGCTTGTCGCTCAGCGTCTCGATACCCACCCCGATACCCGAGGCACCACTGCCACCGTCCAGCGCGAGCAAGCCGGGAAGCGCCGTGTTTTCCCTGCCGCCGAACATGATGGTGACCGTGTTGCCGACCGTGGTATTGCAGTCGTCCAGGTGCAGCCTGAACCCCTTTCCCCGTGAACGGGTGTTGAGGTACAGATGCTTGCTGGTCAAATTCCAGAGCTCCAGCGTAATGGCCTCGTCGCCGGGCCGAATGGTGCAGGCCTGCTCAACCAGGTTGCCCTTGAAACTCAGGTTGTCCGCCGCCCGCCCCTGAGGCATCAGCCCGAAGGTGAGCAGAAATATCAGCCCGACACAGGACCAGCACTTCAGCGTCATTTCATGTCCCATGGACTCAACTCCTACTGGTATTCGGCCAACAACGTGGCCACCGCCGAAAACCTGGCGGGCGTCAAAATGGCACCTGGCCGTTGCACCGGGACCACATCCAATGTCGGCGGTGATGACAGGGTGATGTTCAGCGGCTTATTGAGCGCAAACGGCAGGTTGTTCTGGAAAATCCGAATGCCCAACTCAGGCACGCTGGTTTGCACTGCGGCGCCATCAAACGTCGTTGAGGTGCCGTTGACGCTCAATTTCAAGACCCACGGCAGTGTGTCGGTACCACAACTGATGGTGTAACCAACGCCCTTACGGTATTTCTCGCCGTCGACGCGCTGCACCCCGACATCCCCAAAATCGACTTCAATCGTGTTCCCCGCATCAATCGTGCAGGGAGGAGGCTCGTTGAGCGTTCCACTGAACGTCAAATTGGCTGACGCACCACCGCAAAGGCCAAGGGAACACAAGGCGAGCAACGCTCGCCGCTGCCAATCGCTCATTGATCGTTCCTCTTCATTGGTATTCGACCACAAGGGTGGCGGCGGCATCGAACGCCCCGCCCGTCAGTGTGCTGCCCGCGCGTTTGACAGGCACCGCCTGCACCACCGGAAAGTTGGGGTGCGTAAAATTCACCGCGGTGTTGAGCGGCCAGTCGGCGCCATTCACAAACAGCTTTACCCCCAGGTCCGGCTTGCGGGTCAGGAGCACACGGCTGTCGAACGCAGCTCCCGCCCCCTTGAGTTCCAGCGTCATCGCGTTGCTGAACGGTGCGCCGCAGGTAACGGTGTAAGGCACGTCCCGCCGATAGTTGACCCCGTCAACCCGTGACGTCAGCAGGTCATTGCCAAATGGCACATCCAACGTACTGCCACCGTTGATGACACACGGCGGTGGCGCAACGATGACCGCACGGACGGTCAGGCTGGTCTCGGCCCGCACACCCTGGCTGACAGCCCACAGCATGCTGCTGCCGACAAAAATGGCCAGCGGGCCAATTGATTTCGCCATTGCTCTGCCCTTACTCATAATTGAGCCTGAATTCCACCACGGCCCGAAATATCCCACTGGTCAATGGCGCAGCGGTGCGCGTGGGCCGAACATTCCAGGTCTGGGTGTTTCGGCCAACGGGCAAGAACAGCGGCTCGCCCCTTGAACCCAACTGCACATCACGGCCCAGGGCATCGGTCAAAAGCAGGCCCATCCCGGTGACGCCCTGGACTTTGACCAGCCGTGAATCCTGCGCATCGGCAGGCGCGCTGAACGCCACCGACAGCACGGGTTGGTAGGCACTCCATGTCAGGTTCCCCGTACGTTCGCTGCGCACCCGGCCTGCGGTGCGCTGGCAATCGGTAAAACGCAGCTGGAATGCCTTGGCCGGCGCCTGGTCACCCGGCCGCTGCAACTGGCTGGTCGACACAGCGTCCAGGTCAACCGTCTGATGCAGTGATGCCATCTCCACACTGCACGGCGATTCATGCATGGAGCCGAGTACATTGAGCAGCCCACTCAAGCCTTCGATATCCTCTCCATCCTCGGCATGCGCCCCCACCGCCAGGACCCACAGCAGGCCGCCCAGGACTTTCACACGTTGCGAGGTCATAACGTTCTCCAGCAGCAGGCAAGACTTATTCAGGCGATACAGCCTGCACGTTCACGTTGCAGGTGCCGCCACTGCAGGTGAAGACCAGCAGGGGACGACCGCCGTAATCATTCACGTAGGTCAGGTGAGGCGTGGCGCCCAATGCAGTGGCCGTCGGCCCCAGCGTCATCGCCCCTTTGGGCGGGACCATAAGGGGCGCGAAGCCCGGCACGGTCTTGCCATCCTTGCTGCTGCGCGCATCCACCAGGGTCACGTAGTAAGGCGTAGGGTTATTGACCCGGTATTGATCGCCCTCTCGGGTGAGGGTCAATCGTTGCTGCCAAGGGTTGGAAAAGTCCTGCTGGCTTGGCGTGATCGCTTGCGGTCGGTAGAACAGCTTGACGCGGGTCTGCAACGCGATCTGCAGCGTGTTGGACTTATCGCTGCGTGGCGGGATTTCCCTCAAGTTGAAGTAATAGACCGTCTCTCGATCCTGCGGTAACGACTTGGCCGCCGGCAACGCCTGGACTTTCACCTGGCTTTGTTTGCCGGGCTCCAATCGTTGAACCGGTGGGAGCACGATCAAGGGCGAGGTGATTTTGTTACCCGACTCGTCCTCGATCCAGCCCTGGGCCAAATACGGCAACTGCTTATTGTTGTTGGTGATGTTCACACTGGTAGCGTCTTTGCCACCATCGAAAATCACTCGGGTACGATCCAGGCCGATTGCGGCGCTGGCGCTTTGGCTCAAGCCCAGTGCCAGCAGCACCAGGGCGCTGGAGGTAAAGCGTGTGTCAAGCATCATGAGGCTGTGTTCTCCGTATCGTTGGGCTGGCCGGTCATCGCAGCCGGCTCGGGCGAGGATGGGGCAGCGGCTACGCGCTGGCAGTGCAGTTGCAGGGCATCGGTCAAGCCATCAGCGGGCAAAATGACCGGGAGCGTGAGGACGCATCGCTCATCACCGCCCCAACTGACGACCATTTGCTCGCCGGCCCGAATACCGCTCAGGTAGACATGGCCGCCGTCATTCACAATCCCGGTGTCCTGTTGTTTCAGGTTCTTCACTGTCGCGCCGAAGGGCGGTGAGCTGCCATTTGGAAGACGCAGAACGGCCATGGCCTTTTCCCCGGCAATCACATCCAGCGTGCGATAACCAATCGCCCCCTCTGTGAGCGTGAGTTGCGTGACGGATTGAGTCGCTTCGACATTGCTCGGCAAGCGCTCCAGATCAACACTGGCCGCCGTACGCTGATAGCTGCTGATATCGGCGATGACCGCTTTGCCGAACGCGTTACTGCGCGTCGGTGAGCCGTAACCGCGCACTGGAACATCGGGCACACCGCCGGTATCGATCATCAGGCGAGTGCCGCCCGTACTCGTGGTCCGGTGCAACGCAGCGCCGTAGGCCGTGAGCGTGCCGCCACCTCGCGCAGACACACCGAGGGTTCTGGAGTCGCCCTCTTGGGTACTGGCGCTTAGATCGATGTCGGCCCGGTCGCCCATGTGGTTCAGGTAACCACTGACGGACGTGTCGCTGGCACTGAGCTGATAACTGTTGCGCTCATCGAGGCGATCGCTGTAGCGCGCTGCACCGCCGTTTTTGCCGGCGGTCCTGTTGGCATCCAGCGACAATGTGCCGGAACGCCCCAATGGCAGGCTGACCGTGATTGCCATCCCGTTGTCGCGGTAGTTGTATTCCTGGGTGCGAAACATATTCATGGACAGGCTCATGTTTTTAACCGAGCCCACGTTGAAGTACCGTGACAGCGAGAGGTTCCAACGCTGAGTGTCCGGCCGGTCCCAGTAGGTTTGTTTGTGGTAGCTGGCGTAGACCGTCGCACTCAGCTCACGCAGCTGCTTGTTGACCGTCACCGTATACAGCGCCTTGCTGCCGCCAATAGGCCTCCACCCCTCATCGGGATCCCGGTAATCCCCGCGCCCGCCAAGTTCGCCGTTCAATCCGTAATACCGGGCATCCAGGTATTCACTCATGGTCAAGAAATTCTTCTCGGAAAACCGGTAACCGGCGAAGGTCACCTGGCTGTCGTACTCTTCAAAGTTCTTGGAATATTGAAGGCGATACGATTTGCCCGAGAGCGTCTCGCCCCACACGCTCGCATGGGACTGCGTCACGTCCAGCGAGACGGCCCCGAACGCCAGCAAGTCGCGCCCCGCCCCAACGGATAACGCCCGATAGTTGTTATCGCTCACTGCGCCGCCAAACAACGACCAGCCGTTGCTGATCCCCCAGGAAAACTCTCCGGTACCGAAAAAGTCCCCATCAGAGCCGTTCTGAAGATTGGACGGTCGCCCGGCCGCCAATTTGTAGCGAACTTGCCCGGGCCGCGTCAGGTAGGGGACACCTGCCGTATCGATCTGGAAGCTGTGTACCGTGCCGTCCTGTTCCTCCACACGCACGTCCAGCTTACCCGTTACCGCGTCCTGCAAGTCTTGAATGCGAAACGGACCTGCCGCGACCAGGGTTTCGTAAAGCACACGCCCCTGCTGGCTGATGATGACTTTCGCATTGGTTTTGGCTACCCCAACCACTTCCGGCGCGTAACCACGCAGGTTGGGCGGCAACTGGCTCTCATCCGAGTTGAGCGCGGCACCGGTAAAACGAAAGCTGTCAAACAGATCCGAATACAGGTAGTTCTCGCCCACCAGCAGACGCGCCTTCAGCGAAGGAATTGCGCGATACGCGTAGTAGCGGCTCCACTCCAGCTTTTGAGGCCCTGCCGCCTCTTGCCGACCACTTTCGACACGCCCCTGCCAATCCGCCCTCAAGCGCCAGGCGCCAGCATTGGCCCCGACGGTGCCGTTGCCACTGACGTTCCTGCGACTGCCATCGCCCCTCTGGTAGTTGGACTGCGCCGTCAGGCTGTAGTCAATCAACACCCCCGCGACCCCCTCATCCCAACGGGAGGGTGGATCCCAATTAGTGGCGTTGTACTCAAGATACGCCTGTGGCAGGTTGATGCTCAGCGTGGAACTGGCCAGATCACCAGTGACCTCCATGCCAGGCATACTTTGAATTTCCAGGCACTCCCCGTCCTTCCACCATATAAGTTTGCTGGCATCGGAAACTTTCAAGCCCAACTGTTCCACAAGTGTGCGGGATAAACAGGCCTGACTGCCCTTGGGATCTTCATCGGGGGGATAGAACGCCACCGGTTGTTCCGCAATAGGCTGGCCGTTGATGTGCACTACCATCGAATACGTGCCGGGCAAAATAAACCCGCTGCGCGCAAATTGAGACAAGTCAATATTGGTGCGATCAATCAGGTCGAGAACGTCGGTATTGAACTCGATATCCGCGCCACCCAATGCAGTTCCCGCCAGTGACATGAGCCCGCCAAACAGACCAGGGCGCAGCGTATTTTTAATCTTCGCTGTATTCAACATGAAAGCCTGCCCGTCAATATTCAAAAATATTCCAACTTGAACCGCACTGCGGCACTGTGGGCCCCCACCACCAGCGGCAATCCATTACCGACCAGGAAGAATCTGTAGTTGAGTGTCATATCGCCCGTTCTCAACGGAGTCGGCGTCATGCGCTGCCCGGGAATACTTTCTTCGCCAGCAGCGTCCACAATGTGCAAGGCAACGCCCTGCGAGGCGCCAAAGACAGCAAAGGAGAGCCCGGACCTGTCAGTAGGGCCGTCAAATGTCACTCGCATATGTTCCCAATCCGGCAGGGTTTGCCCTGGGCGCAACGGGTCCGGACGAGTCAATGAGCAATTGACCAGACGCAACTGGAAGGGATGGTCTTCCCCACGCGCGTTGCGTAACAGCCGGCCAACCGGCTCCGGCGGCATCTCGATGGTTTGATCGGCATTGCCCAGTTCCAGCCCGCAGGCTGAGTCAACAACCTCTCCCCCTAACAGCACGACCCCTTCGCCCTGCGAAGACACCTGGGCGAAAACGCAGGGGTTGATAAGGGTCGTCAAGGAAGAAGCGAGAGCGAAACGTATGAATGTTTTCACCTGGAACTCCCGTCAGCGTCCCCCGCCACACTGGGTGACGGGGGGGAACTTACTGATAAGCCAAGGTGAAATTGGTGATGGCGCTGAAATCGCCAGGAATGATGGGGGCCGTCGCGGCGCCTTGCACGTAGGCACCGAACTCCAGCGTGTTGTCGCCAGTGGAAATGATCTGCGGGGCGGTAGGAACGCCCAACTGAACCAGGTCGCCGCCGTGGGTCATCATGATGCCCACGCCGCCTGCGCCACCGACCGTACCGATCGCGCCAGGCACAACGCTGGAGGGTGCACCGGTGAATGTGGTGGTCACGGTGTTATCGGTGAGGTCGGATAGATCGCAGCCTTCAAGCTCGATCAATACACGCCGGGCCTCAGACTTGCCACCCGCTTGCAACTGATGCTTTGCAATCGCACCCAGGCGCACGGTCTGGTCGACAGAGTCCGGCTTGATGGAACAAGCGCCCGAGTGGACTGACCCCAAAAACGTGACCGTACCATCTGCCGCCTGAGCAACGGACACCGAGCCCGCCAACAGACCGCCAGCCAACAGCGCAACTTTCATTTTGGTTTTCATTCACAGATTCCCACTTAACAAATGTCATTAAAGGCGCCCGGCAGCCGATAAGTGCAGGGCTGATTTAAACGAGCGGTGTCGCCCGCGCCATTAAGTCGGTTGATCCTGAAGTACTTTTACAACTTTTTGTATTGCTATTCAGGCTCCGCTCAACGCCAGGAAAGTCTCCGCCCTGCACTTTAAAAATGTAAGTCGTATACGTCCTATAACTTAGTAGTCGCAAGGCACTAGGACGCGCAGGAAAACATGGCTGTTTTCCAACAAAAATTAAAATGGCTGAAGGAAATGAACTACACGCCGACCCATATCAAAGCCTCAGCGTGCGAGATATCTTTAAGAAATAGACTACATACACTAAAAATAACCGCAGAGACGGGCCAACACTAACTACCGAGTTAAAAAAGTGGTGCCTTGTTATTACTGAACAGTAGATGCGCAGAGAGGGAGCACGCTCCCCCTCTGTATCGATGCGCCAGGAACCCTCGACGACTAGCGAACGGCTTCGAACAAACCCGTCGCCCCCATGCCGCCGCCCACGCACATGGTGACGATGCCGTAACGCAGGTTGCGTCGCTGCAGCTCACGCACCAGATGCCCGACTTGCCGCGAGCCGGTCATGCCGAAAGGGTGGCCGATGGAGATTGAGCCCCCGTTGACGTTGTACTTGGCATTGTCGATTTCCAGGCGATTGCGCGCATACAGGCACTGGGAAGCGAACGCTTCGTTGAGTTCCCACAGATCAATATCCGCCACTTGCAAGCCACGCGCCTTGAGCAGCTTGGGCACCGAGAACACCGGGCCGATACCCATCTCGTCCGGCTCACAGCCGGCCACGGTAAAACCTCTGAAAAACGCCTTGGGCTTGAGCCCCAGTTCCAGGGCTTTTTCCAGGCTCATCACCAGGGTCATCGACGCGCCGTCGGACAGTTGCGACGAGTTGCCTGCGGTCACCGAACCGCCCTCGGCAAACACTGGCTTGAGACCCTGCAGGCTGGCCAGGGTGGTGTCGGGGCGGTTGCAGTCGTCGCGCTCAACCACGCCGTCGAGAATCTGCACCGCGCCGGTGTTCTTGTCCTCGACTTTGTATTTGACCGCCATAGGCACGATTTCATCGTCAAATAGGCCATCAGCCTGGGCTTGGGCCGTGCGTTGCTGGCTTTGCAGGGCGTATTGATCCTGCTCTTCACGGCTGACGTTGTAGCGACGCGCGACGATTTCGGCGGTCTGGCCCATGGGGAAGTAAATGCCCGGCACCTGCTCTTTCAGCAGCGGGTTGATCAGGTTGTCGGTGTTGACGCTTTTCATGGTCAGGCTGATGGACTCCACGCCACCGGCGACAATGATGTCGCTGCACCCCGAGGCAATCTGGTTGGCCGCGATGGCAATCGCCTGCAAGCCCGACGAGCAGAATCGGTTGAGGGTCATGCCCGCCGTACCAGTACCCAACTGCGACAGCACCGCCACGTTGCGCCCGATGTTGTAGCCCTGTGCGCCCTCGTTGGAGCCGGCACCGACGATGCAATCCTCCACCGTGGCCGGGTCGATGCCGTTGCGGGTCAGCAGCGCATTGACGCAATGGGCCGCCATGTCATCCGGGCGGGTCTGGTTGAACTTGCCGCGAAAGGACTTGGCCAGGCCGGTTCGTACGCTGTCGACGATGACTACTTCACGCATGGGCTACCTCGATCTTGTGGTTATGGGGTATGGATCGAGAATAGATGCAGGCCCCCACAGCCGCGATGATCATTCATCCGGCATATACAAAACCATGGCCGGGCGAGGCGATGGGGCTATTGGGGGAACCGGCTCGTTGTGGTGAACCTGATATCTCTGGTGAACCTGGTCCCTCTGATGAACCTGATCCCTCTGATGAACCAGGTCCCTCTGATGAACCTGATCCCTCTGATGAACCTGATCCCTGTGGTGAACCTGCTCCCTGTGGTGAACCTGCTCCCTGTGGTGAACCTGCTCCCTGTGGTGAACCTGCTCCCTGTGGTGAGCAGGCTTGCCCTGCGCTGGGGCGCGAAGCGGCCCCAATCCAGTCGACGCGTTTTTTCAGACAAAACTGATCGGCAGTGTTGGGGCTGCTTCGCAACCCGGCGCAGGGCAAGCCTGCTCACTACAAAAACGTTATTTCTTTTTCTTCTTATCGTGCTTGTCGGTTTTGTCGAACGCCTCCTCCAACGCCCGGTTGATCGTGCGCAGCACCTTGACCCGCGCCCAGCGCTTGTCATTGGCCTCCACCAGGGTCCAGGCCGAGATTTCGGTGCTGGTACGGTCCACCATATCGCCCACCGCAGCACGGTAGTCGTCCCATTTGTCGCGGTTGCGCCAGTCGTCTTCGGTGATTTTGAAGCGTTTGAACGGGATTTCCTCGCGGGCCTGGAAACGCTCCAGCTGGGTGTCCTTATCAATGGCGAGCCAGAACTTGACCACGATCACCCCCGCATCGCGCAGTTGCTCTTCGAAGTCATTGATCTCGCCATAGGCCCGCATCCAGTCTGCCGTGCTGCAAAAGCCTTCGACGCGTTCCACCAGCACGCGGCCGTACCAGGAGCGGTCGAACACGGTGAACATGCCGCGCGCCGGGATCTTCTGCCAGAACCGCCACAGGTAAGGCTGGGCGCGTTCGTCTTCAGTGGGCGCAGCTATCGGCACGATGTGGTACTGGCGCGGGTCCAGCGCCGCGGCCACCCGACGGATCGCACCGCCCTTGCCCGCTGCATCATTGCCTTCGAAGACGCTGATCAACGCGTGCTTGCGCATGCGTTTGTCGCGCATCAGGCCAGAGAACCGTGCCTGCTCGGTGATCAGCTGTTCTTCGTAGTCGTCCTTGTCCAGGCGCAGGGACAGGTCGAGGCTGTCCAGCAGGTTTTTCTGGTCAACCGAAGGGATCAGGGGTGCGGGGTTCATCCCGCTGGCCTTGCCTTTGGCCTGCTTGAGCGCATTTTGCAGGCCATCCAGAAGGATCTTGCCCACGGTCAGGCTGCGGTAATGCGCGTCCACACCTTCGATCACATGCCAAGGCGCATAGTCGCGGCTGGTACGGCGCAGAATGCGTTCGCCGAAGTGCACGAACTTGTCGTAGGTCTCGGACTGCTGCCAGTCCAGCGGGCTGATGCGCCAGCTGTGCAGCGGGTCGTCGGCCAGGGCCTTGAGCCGCGCTTTCATCTGTTTCTTGGACAGGTGGAACCAGAACTTGAAGATCAGCGCACCTTCGTCGCAGAGCATTTTCTCCAGGCGCTCGGCGCCGGCGATGGCCTGGTCGAGCCGTGCGTCCTTGATCTGCCCGTGCACGCGGCCTTGCAGCATCTGGCTGTACCAGTTGCCGAAGAAGATGCCCATGCGCCCCTTGGCCGGCAGCTGGCGCCAGTAGCGCCAGGCCGGTGGTCGGGCCAGTTCTTCGTCGGTCTGCTGGTCGAAGGTGCGCACTTCGATCAGGCGCGGGTCCATCCATTCATTGAGCAACTTGACGGTCTCGCCCTTGCCCGCGCCTTCCACGCCGTTGATCAGGATGATCACCGGGAAGCGTTTCTGCTGTTGCAGCTCGTACTGCACTTCCAGCAAGGCCTCGCGCAGGGCCGGCACTTCGGCCTCAAAGGTGTCTTTGTCGATGGCGTGACCGATTTCGGCGGATTCGAACATGGGCAGCTCCGTTTCAAGATGGCTCAAGACTAGCGGATTGGGCCGCAACACGCGGGAGGAAATTGCACACGCGCTTGCCATGGGTCAATTCAATGGCGGTTGATCAGCTAGAATGGCCGCCTTGTCTTCTTCGAGCCGCCCATGAACCCCGTATCCCACGCCCAGCTCGACTGGGATGACCAAGGCCGCCCGCACTCGCGGGTCTTCGACGATGTGTACTTCTCCGACAAGTCGGGCCTGGAAGAAACCCGCTACGTGTTTCTCGAACAGAACCGTCTGCAGGCGCGTTTTGCCGACCTGCCCGAGGGCGCGTGCTTTGTGATCGGCGAGACCGGCTTCGGCACCGGGTTGAATTTCCTCTGCGCGTGGCAGTTGTTCAATGAGCACGCACCGGCCAGCGCCCGGCTGCATTTTGTCAGCGTTGAAAAATACCCGCTCAGCCCCGCCGACCTGACCCGCGCCTTGTCCCTGTGGCCGCAGCTCAAGGCCCTGGCCGAGCCACTGCTGGCGCAGTACATCGCGATTCATCAAGGTTTCCAGCGCCTGGTGCTGGACAGCGGGCGCGTCACCCTGACCCTGTTGATCGGCGACGCCCTGGAGCAATTGCCGCAGCTGGATGCCCAGGTCGACGCGTGGTTTCTCGACGGTTTCGCCCCGGCGAAAAACCCCGACATGTGGACCGCCGAGCTGTTCGCTGAGCTTGCCCGGCTGGCGGCACCCGGTTCAACCATCAGCACGTTCACCAGCACCGGCTGGGTCAGGCGTCTGATCAATGCCGCCGGCTTCAAGATGAAACGCACCCCCGGCATCGGCCACAAATGGGAAGTGCTGCGCGGCGAGTTCCTCGGCTGGCCGGACGACGTGCCACCTCCCGCCGCCATCAAGCCCTGGTTTGCCCGCCCGCCCGTGCACACGGGCGAGCGCCGCGCCATGGTCATCGGCGGCGGGCTGGCCGGTTGCGCCAGTGCCGCCAGCCTCGCGGCGCGGGGTTGGCAGGTCAGCCTGCTGGAACGTCACGCAGGGCTCGCTCAGGAGGCTTCCGGCAATCCGCAGGGCGTGCTCTATCTCAAGCTGTCGGCCCATGGCACGGCCTTGTCGCAGATGATTGTCAGCGGATTCGGCCACACCCGGCGCCTGCTGCAACACTTGCAACGCGGTGTGGAGTGGGACGGCTGCGGCGTGCTGCAACTGGCCTTCAATGCCAAGGAGGCCGAGCGCCAGGCGCAGCTGGCCCAGGCGTTCGCGCCGGAACTGTTGCATCTGCTGGATAAAGACCAGGCCCAGATTCAGGCCGGCGTTACCTTGGCCACGGGCGGGATGTTTTTCCCCGAGGGTGGCTGGGTTCATCCGCCGGCACTCTGCCAGTGGCAGGCGCAGCAACCTGGGGTTCAGGTGCTGGCCCACCATGAGGTGCTTGAACTGCGCAAAGTCGATGGCCACTGGCAGGCCTGGGAAGGCCAGACGCTGCTGGCCAGCGCGCCGGTGGTGGTGCTCGCCGGCGCTACGGAGGTCAAGCGCTTTGCCGCCTGCGCCGAGCTGCCGCTCAAGCGCATCCGTGGGCAGATCACCCGCTTGCCGCAAACCGCCGCCAGCGCCGCGCTGGCCACGGTGGTGTGTGCCGAAGGCTATGTGGCGCCCGCACGCCTGGGGGAACATACCCTCGGAGCCAGTTTCGACTTCAAGAGCGATGACCTGGCCCCAACGCCCGCCGAACACGCCAGCAACCTGGCCTTGCTGCAGGAGATCTCCACCGACCTGACGCAACGCCTGCACGCTGACACGCTCGTCCCGGAGACGCTGGACGGTCGCGCCGCATTCCGCTGCACCAGCCCCGACTACCTGCCGATTGTCGGCCCGTTGGCGGATCACCCAGCCTTTGCTCACACCTTTGACGCGCTGCGCAAAGACGCGCGCCATGTGCCGCAGACGCCTTGCCCGTGGCTGCAAGGCCTTTACGTCAACAGCGGCCACGGCTCCCGTGGGTTGATCACCGCGCCGCTGTCCGGCGAACTCTTGGCGGCCTGGCTGGATAACGAGCCCCTGCCCCTGCCGCGAAGCGTGGCCGAGGCCTGTCACCCCAATCGATTCGCCGTTCGGTCGTTGATTCGAAGCAACGCGGCCAAACCCGAGCAAGGTTGATCAGGCATCCTTAACCAATGGGGAGCGCACACACCTGGGGCGTTTCATCGAGTTTCAGCGCTTCGAGGGTCAAGCGCTCAATTTCGGCTTTTTCCGCCAGCCCTTGTTCGCGCAGTATTTCGTTCATCTGATCACGGTAATCAACGTCGTCAAGGGTCAGGCTCTGGTCGAAGACCGTTTGCATGCGCTGGTCAAACGGCTCATTCAAGGCGTCGAAGGAAGCGCTGGAGGTGCGTTTCAAATAACGCGTCCAAAACGGTAATTCCATCAAAAACTTTATAAGCCTGGGAGACAATTCATCCGCTTTGACTTTAAGTTCGGCGGTGTTCAGCGCCGCTTGCGAAACCCCGGCCAAACGGGAAAAGCGCATGTGCCGGGGTTGCCCCGGCAAATAGAATTTGTCGACCAGCCCCGTTCGGTACGCCAGGCTGACTTCCAACGGATCGGCAGTGGGATGCTCCGTACTGTGGGTTTGCGCCATGCGCTCCAACCGGTCCAGACGGAACAGACCTCGACCCAGCCTCAACAGTGACTGGGCCGTCACGTGGCCGCCTTCGACCTGTTGCGCCGCCTCGTGAATTTCGACCAATACCTCCAGGTTACTGAAGCTCGTGGCGGCAGCATCGTCGCAATTCAAAGGTGTCGCTGCGCGCTCAAACACCTCCTCACGCAACTCCGCATGGGCACTCGCAGCCTCCAGCACCCGCCAGACCCGGTGTTCAAGGTCCTCACGCACATGGGTGGAGTCCGCCGTCCCCCCCAACTCCGCCAGCAGCTTGAACAAACCATCAGATCCCGGTTCATCCCGCAGCCCTGACCACGTCGTGCTCCGTTGGGAGTAGTGGGCAAGCCACTCATCCGCCAGCCACAACTCCCGGGCTTTCTGCTCATTCAGACGGGCAATGTCGTCCTCCAGGAACCCCATGCCCACGCCTACGTTGTTGCGATAGTCGCGCAACAATTGACGACTGCGCAGGCCCAGCGGGTTATGGCGCAGATTAATCACCTCGGCGCGCGTGCGTGGCGCGCTGAACAGCCAATCCGGCAGCTCAAGCAGATCATTTTCACGAAGATCGACATGCTCCAGATAGGGCAGGCGCAACAAGCCGACGGGCACGTTTCTCAACCGGCAATTTCGCAACGCCAGGGTGCGCAGATCAAACATTTTGCTGATCGCAGGCGGATCTATCAGAGGGTTGTTGTTCAGATTGAGCAATGTAAGGCCAGTCAGGCCGGCCAGTTTTACACGGGTGTGCTCCGTCAGTTGCAAGCGATTGCTGTCCAGGTACACACGCTTGAGTTCCGGCATCCGCGACAGCACCTCAGGCAGCCGCGTGAGCTGATTGTCGGAGAGTTCCAGCGTGCGCAATTGCTTGAAGTGCTTGAGGAAGTACGCCACATCATCATCAAGCCCCATATGATTCAACGACAAGCGCTGGACATGATCAAAGTTGACCCCTGGCGGCAAGGTCGGCAGTGAGCCCAAGGCCATGCCATCAAGCATCAGGCCGGGCACCTTTTCCCCCAACTCATCGGGCAGCAACGAGGCGTGCTGCCAACTGCTCTCGATTGCCTGCACCGCTTGCAGGCGACTGAGTCGATAGTCCGCCGACGTATAACCCGCCGGCGTCGACGCAACCCTTTCCCTGGCCCACCGGCCCAATGCTCGACGCAATTGCTCAAACTGTTCTTTAAGCGCCTTGACCGCTCTGGCGCGAGACAAGTGATCGGTTCCCAGCGCTTGGAGGAATGTCGCGATGCGCTGATCGTTGAACGACGGGTAGAGTTTGCGCACCTTGCGCACCAGGCCCCTGGGAAACCGGGCCGGTTCCCCAGGCCAGGACTGAATACAGGATGCTGGCATTTCCTTGGGCTCGGCACGTTCGGGCCAGACGAAACGCGAGAGTTGCCTTCGCTGCTTCTGCGCCTGCTCGGTAAGCCGATAACGCAACTGACTCGCGCTTTGCACGTCCATACCGGCCAAATCAACAGGGAGCAACGCATCGACGAGGGCCTGATACAGCCCCTCACGCCCATTGCTACGTATCCCCAGCGGCGCCCCCGTCTCATCGAACGCCTGGAAGTCTGCGCCCACTTTGACCAGGGTACGCGATGCCGTGGCCGTATCGCTGCCGACCTGGCCCAGCAGCCGTCCTGTGGGCGACCCGTCGCGCAATTGCAGCCTCAGGTCAGCCGGCCACCCCTCAAGGCCAGGGGCCAAGCCGAGCACCATGCGGCGTGTCGCATCGTTAGCCAACTCCGGCAGGTACAAGCCGATCAACGCTTGGTCCTCGACCAATGTATCCAGGGCCTCGCGCGCCTGCTGAGCCAGCCGCAGAGGCACCCGCCCGGTCTGGCGCAACCGCCAGCGATTGGCGGCCGATGCCTGACCTACAACCTCCCTTGACACGCCCAGAGGCAACTGCGGGGAATGGCCCTTGAGCAACCCATGATCGGTCTGATCGATAACATCGCCGTTTTGGTAAAGCGCCTCATAGACCTGTCGATGGCGTTGCTGCAGCGATGCCATCAATCGTTGCTTGAGCACGCCGTGCTCCGCGCCGGACTCAACAGCTCCCCCCAGCAACATCGCCTTCTCCTCGTGATCAAGCGCGGCCAGCGTGGTTGACATCACCTCGCCGTCCTTCAGTTGTTGCTCGGTGAGGTGGATGCTCAAGTCTTCATAGTCAAACGGCGCCGTATCGGGGTGACGCTCAAGCACATACCCTTCAGGGTCCAGCACCTCGAAAAAGCGCCCTTTGGGCCATCCCTCCATAAAGGGCAAGGCCATCATCTGGACCTTTGCGGTAGTGGGATCAAGCGGCGCATCGTGTTCCATTTGCCAGCGCAGATCACGCACCTCCTGGTTGTATTCAAAGCGCAACGCGCATTCATGAAATCGCTCGGACAGCGGGCGGTTCTGCCTCGCCAGTTGTTGCAAGCGCGCCAGGGTCATGTCGGTGATGGCGGCAATATCCTGCAGGTGCCCCTCTGGCAACGAGGCCAGGCTGGGGTCCAATCGCTGCAAGATATAGTTGGGGTTATCCCATTCTTCAGGGCGTTCGAACGCAAACTGCCACCCGCCCTGGCCGTTGTGCTGCAACGAGGGTCGGTAGGCAGTGTCGCGTTTCGGGTGACGGGCTCGCCAACGACCGATCCGCTCATCGTAGGCAATCGAGTAAACGCCGCCATCGATCTTGACGTATGACTGGCCATTGGCCTGATACACCCCTTTTGGGCTGGCAACCTTGCCTTCCAGCGTCAACGGCTGTCGATACGGTGTACTGCTTCTACGCCACAAGCGCACCGCGTCATCCGACGGACTGACAGCCTCCACGCCTTCAAAAAAATCGGGAGCCCTGCTGAGTACCCGCCTGGCCACCCCGCCTACCACTTTGACCCCAGTGGCGAACAGCGCCATGGACGCGATGCTTTGCGCCACGTTAATCAGGTGTTCAAGGGCGTGGGCGTTGTCGCGATGTTTCCAGTCTTCCACGCCCTCAAACACCTCACCCAACAACTCGCCAACGGCCACGCCCATCATCAACTGCCCCAACGCCGGCACCACCAGCCCGGCGACATTCAACAGCGTCAAACCGATATTCAGGTAGCGCTGCAGACGCTGCTTACGCGCGTCTTCGTCGACGTCCGCAACCGGTACTGCCAGCTCCCTGGCATCCAACTGCAGTTTTCCGACACAACTGTTGAAAAAGAATGTGGTCAGGCTGGTGAGCACCGGCAAGGGATCCATTTGATCCAGGTTTTTGTCTTTATCGAACTGCTCAAAAAAACTAAACCGTTCGGACTCATCCAAATAAGCGGCGAATGCGCTGCGATAGCTGGCGACTTCGAGTCTGGAGGTCAAGTAGGTGCTGAAATCGTGCAGCGTCGAGTACTCGAAGAGCGGACGCAGCGGATCTTTGGGCATGTACACCACCAACGGACCTTGGACAAAGTCGGTCTGTGAGTTACCGCAAAACACCAACACACTCCATACACACGCGCCACGAATTTTCAGGCCATGCCATACCAGCGGCCGCCCATTGAACAACAGTTCGTTGAGTTGACTGGCTGCCAGGCCGGTGTTGATGGCCTTGAGTAACAGACCGTACGTCGATTCCGCGATGTCGCCCTTGGCGCAGGCGATGTGCAAATCAACTTTCATATCACTGCAGCGCGATTGGCCAATATCGGAGACTGCCGGGTTGTAACCTCGCAAAGCCTCCATGGGCGCTTCATCGGGGCCCGGCAGGTTGAAGTGCTCACGCAAATGCGCCTGGTAGGCTTCGCCCACATCCAGCTCCCGGCAATAACCAATGAACTCATGGGCCTTGGGACTTGCCAGCACCTCCCCTTTGGCACCCTGGCGGATCACGGCTCCTTGCGGCAGACCATCAGGTTCGGCGCGGGATGCGGGAAAGTTCTGCATGGCCGCCTGCAGCAAGCTGTGGTGCTCCACGGTCTGCGTTTCGATAATCCTGCCGCCCAAGAAAGGACTTATGCCGCTGATGGTGCGCCAGGGAATTTCCAGCAGGTCATGGTCGAGGTCCAAAGAGCCAAGGCCCTTGGCCGCTAAATACGCCTTGAGCTTTTCGCGGCAAAATTCGTCGAGCGGTTTGATCTGCTTCAGCAGCCGCAAAGCACGCTCGCGTGGGAACTGACTATCGCGATAATCGTCTTCCAGGGCTTTCAAAACCTCAGGTTTGGCTTTGATCAGCCAAGGCGGCAGCGTTGCCTGGAGCACCATGGCTTTATCCAGGTCGCCGGTTATCTCCAACAGCGCGCCGAGCAGTTGGTCCTGCGTCAACGGGTGGGTGACTTGCGCCAGTGAGTGTTGCTGTGTCATCAGCAGGGGTCCTTATTGAGTCGAATGGGCTCGAACAATAGGTCCGGTATCACGGCCAAAGGCGGTATAAAAAGCCGCTGGTTGTACGCTTGCTCCAAGGCCTTTCAAGGGCTGCGGCCATCTGCCTTATAACAGATTGATCTAAAACTCCGCGCATCCACCCCGGTCAGTTTCTGGGTACCCGCCGTTTTGGCGCTTGGTACTTCTTCCCTCCCCAACGGAAAAACCGGTAAGGACTTTATGTGCGGATTAGCTGGAGAACTGCGTTTCGATCACCAACCTGCCGACCTGGCAGCCGTGGAGCGAATCACCCATCACCTGGCGCCACGCGGACCTGACGCGTGGGGTTTCCAGGCTCAAGGGCCGATTGCCCTGGGCCATCGACGCCTGAAAATCATGGACCTGTCGGACGGCTCCGCCCAACCGATGGTCGACGCCCAATTGGGCCTGTCCCTGGCCTTCAACGGTGCGATCTACAACTTCCCGGAACTGCGTGAAGAGCTTGAAGCCCTGGGCTACGCCTTCTATTCCGGCGGCGACACCGAAGTGCTGCTCAAGGGCTACCACGCCTGGGGCGAAGCGCTGCTGCCCAAGCTCAATGGCATGTTTGCCTTCGCCATCTGGGAACGCGACGCCAAGCGCCTGTTCATCGCCCGTGACCGCCTGGGCGTGAAGCCTCTGTATCTGTCGCGCACCGGCCAGCGCCTGCGCTTTGCCTCAAGCTTGCCGGCGCTGCTCAAGGGCGGCGATATCAACCCGATCCTCGATCCGGTGGCGCTCAATCACTACCTGAACTTCCATGCTGTGGTGCCTGCGCCGCGCACCCTGCTGGCGGGGATCGAAAAACTGCCGCCAGCGACCTGGATGCGCATCGACGCCGACGGCAAGACTGAACAGAAAACCTGGTGGACCCTGCCCTACGGCCCGCGTGAGGACGAAAAAAACCTCACCCTGCAAGACTGGACCGACCGCGTGCTCGACAGTACCCGCGACGCCGTGGCGATCCGCCAACGGGCGGCGGTGGATGTGGGCGTGCTGCTTTCCGGCGGCGTTGATTCGAGCATGCTCGTCGGCCTGCTGCGGGAAGTCGGCGTACAGGATCTATCGACCTTTTCCATCGGTTTTGAAGACGCCGGCGGCGAAGCGGGCAATGAGTTCCAGTACTCGGACCTGATCGCCAGGCATTACGGCACCCGTCACCACCAACTGCGCATCGCCGAAAGCGAGATCATCGAACAACTCCCCGCCGCGTTCCGCGCCATGAGCGAACCGATGGTCAGCCACGACTGCATCGCCTTCTACCTGCTGTCGCGGGAAGTCGCCAAGCATTGCAAAGTGGTGCAAAGCGGCCAGGGCGCCGATGAGCTGTTCGCCGGTTACCACTGGTACCCGCACGTCGATGGCGCCAGCGATCCGTATGCGGCGTACCGCGAGGCGTTTTTCGACCGCAGCTACGACGACTACGCCGCCACCGTCGCGCCCAAGTGGCTGACCGCCAATGACGCCGCTGGCGACTTCGTGCGCGAGCATTTTGCGATGCCCGGCGCCGATGCAGCGGTGGACAAGGCCTTGCGCCTGGACAGCACCGTGATGCTGGTGGACGACCCGGTCAAGCGCGTCGACAACATGACCATGGCCTGGGGCCTGGAAGCGCGCACGCCGTTCCTCGACTACCGCCTGGTGGAACTCTCGGCCCGCGTGCCAGGCCAGTTCAAGTTGCCCGACGGCGGCAAGCAGGTACTCAAGGAAGCGGCGCGCCGCGTGATCCCGAGCGAAGTCATCGACCGCAAGAAAGGCTACTTCCCGGTGCCCGGCCTCAAGCATTTGCAAGGCGACACCTTGAACTGGGTGCGTGAACTGTTGCTGGACCCGAGCCAGGATCGTGGCCTGTTCAACCCGGCCATGCTTGATCGCCTGCTGACCGACCCGCAAGGCCAATTGACCCCGTTGCGCGGCTCCAAGCTGTGGCAATTGGCGGCGCTGAACCTGTGGCTCAGCGAACAAGGAATCTGATTGATGAAACCCCACGCAGCGGCTTATAGCCAACGCTTGCTCAAGGGCCAGGCGCCGACCTACGAGCGCCTGCAAGCCCGACTGGCCGAAGATGGCAGCCCCCTGGCCGCCGAACCGATTGCGGTGCATTGCGGCTGGGGCCGGTTGTTGATCGGGCATACCTTTCCTGATCCAGCAAGCTTGGCGCAGGCGTTGCTCCACGAGCAGCCCGGTGAGCGCGACATCGCCCTGTATGTGGCCGCGCCCCAGCAGATTCTCGGGATCGATCCGCAGCAGTTGTTCCTCGATCCGTCCGACACCCTGCGCCTGTGGTTTACCGACTACCGCCCGGCTACGCGGGTATTTCGCGGCTTTCGTATCCGCCGGGTGCAAACCGAAGCTGACTGGCTGGCCGTGAACCAGCTGTATCAGGGACGCGGCATGTTGCCCGTCGACGCCGAGCGCCTCACGCCACGCCATCAAGGTGGCCCGGTGTACTGGCTGGCGGAGGATGAAGACAGCGGCGCGGTGATCGGCAGCGTCATGGGCCTCAATCACCAGAAAGCCTTTCACGATCCGGAGAACGGTTGCAGCCTGTGGTGCCTGGCGGTCGACCCGCAATGCACGCGGCCCGGCGTCGGCGAAGTGCTGGTGCGCCACTTGGTGGAGCACTTTATGAGCCGGGGCCTGAGCTACCTGGACCTGTCGGTGCTGCACGACAACCGTCAGGCCAAGAGCCTCTACGCCAAGCTCGGTTTTCGGGCGTTGACCACATTTGCGATCAAGCGCAAGAACGGCATCAACCAACCGCTGTTTCTCGGCCCCGGCCCGCAGGCAGGGTTCAATCCCTATGCGCGGATCATTGTCGAAGAAGCCCATCGTCGTGGCATCGATGTGCAGGTGGACGATCCCGACGCGGGCCTGTTCACCCTCAGCCACGGCGGGCGCCGTGTGCGCTGCCGTGAGTCATTGAGCGACCTGACCAGCGCCATCAGCATGACCCTGTGCCAGGACAAGAGCCTGACCCACAAGGTGCTCAAGGCCGCCGGTCTGCAATTGCCGTCGCAGCAACTGGCGGGCAGCGCCGATGACAACCTGGAGTTCCTCGACGAACACCAGCGCATCGTGGTCAAGCCGCTGGACGGCGAACAGGGCCAGGGCGTGGCGGTGGACCTGCACAGCATCGAAGAGGTGCAACAGGCCATCGAAGCGGCGCGCCAATTCGACAGCCGCGTGCTGCTGGAAAGCTTCCACGAAGGCCTGGACCTGCGCATTCTGGTGATCGGCTTCGAAGTGGTCGCCGCCGCGATCCGCCGTCCCGCTGAAGTGATTGGTGACGGCCATCACTCCATTGGTGCGTTGATCGAAGCCCAGAGCCGACGCCGCCAGGCGGCCACGGACGGCGAAAGCAAAATCCCGCTGGACGCCGAAACCGAACGCACCCTGGCCGCCGCCGGCTACGACTACAACAGCATCCTGCCCCCCGGTAAAACCCTGGCCGTGCGCCGCACCGCCAACCTGCACACCGGCGGTTGCCTGGAAGACGTGACTGCGATCCTGCACCCGACCCTCAAGGACGCCGCCGTGCGGGCCGCCCGCGCCCTGGATATTCCCATGGTGGGCCTGGACCTGATGGTGCCCGCCGCCGACCAACCCGAGTACGTGTTTATCGAAGCCAATGAACGGGCCGGCTTGGCCAACCATGAGCCGCAGCCGACTGCGGAAAAGTTTGTGGATCTTCTCTTCCCGCACAGCCAACCGACTGCCCAATGACCTGTGGTGAGCAAGCTCCCTTGCCACACAAGCGCCTTTATCTGATCAGGAGTTTCCATGAGCCGAACCATCCCCGAACCGGATCTCAACTACCTGCAAAAAGTGCTGCTGGAAATGCTCGCCATTCCCAGCCCCACCGGGTTTACCGACACCATCGTGCGCTATGTCGCCGAGCGCCTGGAAGAACTGGGCATCCCATTTGAAATGACCCGGCGCGGCACCATTCGCGCCACCCTCAAGGGGCAGAAAAACAGCCCCGACCGCGCTGTCTCTGCGCACCTGGACACCATCGGCGCCGCCGTGCGCGCGATCAAGGACAACGGCCGCCTGACCCTGGCGCCCGTGGGCTGCTGGTCCAGCCGCTTTGCCGAAGGCAGCCGCGTCAGCCTGTTCACCGATAACGGCGTGATTCGCGGCAGCGTATTGCCGTTGATGGCGTCCGGGCATGCGTTCAACACCGCCGTGGACGAAATGCCGGTGAGCTGGGACCACGTAGAACTGCGCCTGGACGCCTACTGCGCGACTCGCGCCGATTGCGATTCCCTCGGCATCAGCGTGGGCGATTATGTAGCCTTTGACCCGCTGCCCGAGTTCACCGAGAGCGGGCATATCAGCGCCCGTCACCTGGACGACAAAGCCGGCGTCGCCGCCCTGCTCGCCGCGCTCAAAGCCATCGTCGACAGCGGCGAACCGTTGCTGATCGATTGCCATCCGCTGTTCACCATCACCGAGGAAACCGGCAGCGGTGCCGCCGCCGCCCTGCCGTGGGATGTGAGTGAGTTTGTCGGCATCGACATTGCGCCGGTCGCCCCCGGCCAGCACTCCAGCGAGCATGCGGTCAGCGTGGCAATGCAGGATTCCGGCGGGCCGTATGACTATCATCTGTCCCGCCACCTGCTGCGCCTGGCATCGGAAAACGACCTGCCGGTACGCCGCGATCTGTTTCGTTATTACTTCAGCGATGCGCACTCGGCAGTGACCGCTGGCCACGATATCCGCACGGCGCTGCTGGCGTTTGGTTGCGACGCGACCCACGGCTACGAGCGCACCCATATCGACAGCCTGGCCGCTCTGAGTCGCCTGTTGGGCGCGTACATCCTCAGCCCGCCGGTGTTCGCCAGTGATGCGCAACCGGCCCAGGGTTCACTGGATCGGTTCAGTCATCAGTTGGAGCATGAGACACAGATGGAGAGCGACACCCGCGTGCCGTCGGTGGACAGTCTGGTGGGTCAGAAGTCCTGAGACTGGCAACCAGCGTCCCGGCGCAGTAGCATCGCCGGGACTTAACCCCTGAGGCTTGTATGCTGATTCCCTACGATGCACTTGAAGTCGACACCCTGACACGCCTGATCGAAGACTTCGTCACCCGCGACGGCACCGACAATGGCGACGACACGCCCCTGGAAACCCGCGTACTGCGCGTGCGCCAGGCGCTGACCAAGGGCCAGGCGCTGATTGTGTTCGACCCGGAAAGCGAGCAATGCCAGTTGATGCTCAAGCACGATGTGCCCAAGCACCTGTTCGATTGAGGGGGGTCAAGGGTTGGTAGCAGGTTGGGGTTGAGTGGCTTGGCGTTCGAGGATTTTGCGATGCACCTCGGCGCGGTGCACATTGATTCCCGCTGGCGCGACAATGCCGAATTTCACCTGGGTACCGTTCAGTTCGAGGACGTGCAAAGTGATGTGATCCCCGATGGAGATGATTTCGCCTACAGCGCGGCTTAAGACCAGCATGGCGGTTGTCCTTTTGGAGTGACAGGACCCCGACCATGCGCGATGACTGGAGTGGCTTCAATGGCTGGCAGCCAAATCAGGCAATACCTACAAACGCAGGTAAATTGCCTGACAGACCAACACTGAATCAGCCCTTCACTGCCTGCGCCTTGGCGCGCATCTTGTCGGCCATGGTGGTCATTTCGTTGTAGAGCAACTGCGGGTTTTTCTGCTTCAGCGCCCACGCCATGCGGCCCTGCTCGTGGGGCAGGATCATGAACTCCCCTTCAGCCACACGTTGATAGATGTAATCAGCGATATCCGCCGCCGAGATCGGCGAACTCTCCAGTAACTTGCCCACCTGGGCCTTCATCGCCGGCGTCGGCCCACGGAACGAGTCCAGCAGGTTGGTCTGGAAGAACGACGGGCACACCACATGCACGCCGACTTCCTGTTGCTTGAGCTCGACCAGCAGGCTTTCCGACAGCGCCACCACACCGGCCTTGGCCACGTTGTAGTTGCTCATGGCCGGCCCTTGCATCAGCGCCGCCATGGAAGCGATGTTGATGATGCGGCCCTTGCTCTTTTCCAGCAGTGGCAGGAACGCCTTGCAGCCCTTGACCACGCCCATCAGGTTGATCGCGATCTGCCAGTCCCAATCCTCCAGGGACAATTCTGCGAAGAAGCCGCCTGAGGCGACGCCGGCATTGTTGACGATCACATCAATGCCGCCCAGCTTCACCTCGCACGCCTGGGCGAACGCGGTGAGCTGGCTGTAGTCGCGCACGTCGCAACGCTGGATAAAGCCATCGCCACCGGCCTCACGCACGAGTTTGAGAGTTTCCTGCAAGCCTGGCTCGCTGACATCCGACAAGGCCAACTGCCAACCCTCGCGGGCCCAGCGCAGAGCGATTTCACGACCCAGACCGGACCCGGCGCCAGTGATCATCATGCGATTTTGCATAGGAAGTAGCCTTGTGGTTCACAGAAGAAGTGATCGGCAGTGTAGCGAAGGTTTTTCCCCCACCCACGCACCATTAGACTGCTGAATGCCCCAGGCAAACCGTGGGCCCGGTCGGATGCCTGCCTATAGCCTAAGTTCAATCTTTTTCAACTAGGAGGGGGTAGTGGCGAGCGTATTAAAAGAAATAAGCACGTTTGCAAAATGCTTTAAAAAAACACGGAATTTTCTGCGACGCGCAGCAGTCGGAGTTGTTAAGGCGCCCGTAATTAAACCTGCGGTCCTAATGTTTAATCATCAGTCCTTGCACAAGGCCTATAAGGAAATAAAACCATGAGCCTCATTCTAATTATCATCCTGATCCTGCTGCTGGTCGGCGGTCTGCCAGTGTTCCCGCATTCGCGCAACTGGGGCTATGGCCCGTCGGGTATCCTGGGTGTCGTGCTGGTTGTCCTGCTGGTCTTGTTGTTGCTCGGCCGGATATAAAAACCGCATAAAAAAAGAGGCCTGAAAAGGCCTCTTTTTTATTGCCGGTTAGTTAGTCCGGCTTGCCGTCAATTACGCCGGCGGTGTTATCCAACAGGCTTTTGGTGGCCGTCTGCAGGAACGATTCAAGTTTCTGCTTCAGTGCGGCCTCGTCCGGCGATTCAGCAATCACCTTACCGGTCGGGTTGGCGCCCAGTTCGTATTGCCACAATTTCGGTGGCATCTCCTTGGGCAGCACGAGGATGCGGTCTGCGGTAACCAAGGCCACGGTCTGGTCGCTGCCCGAAGGCTTGATCACGCCGAAGCCTTTATCGCCTTCCGGCAGGTTCAGCAAGTCACGGCCCCAGCACTGGTGCAGGGTGTCGCCACCGAGGCGGCCCATGATGGTCGGCACAATGTCGATCTGAGTGCCCACGGTGTGGTCACGCTCGCCGAACTTCTCCTGCATGCCCGGTGCGATCATCAGCATCGGCACGTTGAAGCGGCCCAGGTCCATCTCGGTGATCTGCTGTTCGTTGCCAAAGCCGTGGTCGCCCACGATCACAAACAGAGTTTCCTTGAAGTACGGCTCCTTGCGGGCCTTTTCAAAGAACTGTCCTAGGGCCCAGTCGGAGTAGCGCATGGCCGTCAAATGCTCGTTGAGGCTGCCACGGTCAGTGACTTTCTCAACCGGCAATGGGGTTGGCAACGCGTACGGCGTGTGGTTGGACAGGGTTTGCAGCAGTGCGTAGAACGGCTTGCCACCTTCGCGGGCTTTCAACTCCTGCAGGCCACGGTTGAACATGTCCTGGTCGGACACGCCCCACGTCGGGTCGGAGAACACCGGGTCGACGAAGTCGTTACGGCCGATGAAGTTGGTCATGCCCTGATTGCTGAAGAAGCCCGACTGGTTGTCCCAGGCGAAGTCGCCGTTGTAGACATACACGTCGTTGAAATCACGCGCGCTGAGCAACTGCGGCAGGCCAGACAGCTTGTGGCTGCCTTCCGGCGTCTGCATCAGGTATTCAAAACCCGGCAGGTTCGGGAAGCAGGCCATGGTGGCGAACATACCCTGGTGGGTATGGGTGCCGTTGGAGAAGAAGCGGTCGAACAGCAGGCCTTCCTTGGACAGTTTGTCGAAGGATGGCGTGATGTTGCCCGGACGACCCAATGCACCCACCGAGTGACCGGCGAAGCTTTCCATCAGGATGACCACGACGTTCTTGATCGGCAGGGTCTTCTCGGCCGGTGGCATGTAGTCACGGCGCACGGCGGCGGTGTCGGTATCCACCAGTTTCTCTTGGGGCAGTACCAGCATGTCGCGCACGGTCTGGGTCGCCAGCGGCTGGTCCAGGGTGGCCTTCCAGATATTGGCACGGTCTTCACCGAACCGGGCCTTGGCCGCCGCGATCAGCGACAAGGTGCCATTGAGGCCCAACTGGTTGGCGAAGTTCGAGTCGGTGGTGTACACGTCACCCCAACGCAGCGGCGGGCCCTGGCGCAGGGTGCCACGAGCGGCAACCACGGCGATCAGCAGGCAGACCACGAACACCGCGATGCGGTTGTACCACGGCGCCACCTGGCGCGTGCCAATGCTGCCACCGCTGAACGGGCCGCGTGGGCGCGTGGCGCGATCGGCGCCTTTGAAGGCGATACTCAGGATCAGCGTACCCACGGCCCAGGCCAGCAGGTAGCGCACCACCGGGAAACCGTACCAGAGCATGCTCATCACGGTTTTCGGGTCTTCCTTCACGTACTGGAAGACCAGGCCGTTGAGGCGCTGGTGGAACTCGCGGTAGAAGTCCATCTCCATCAAGCCCAGGAACAGGGCGATGCTGGACGCGATGGTCAACCAGAAACGGAAGAAGCCCCGCGCTGCCATGGCCCGTACGCTGAACAGTGCCAGCAGCAGCGGGATCAGCAGGTACACCACCAGGCGCAGGTCAAGACGCAGACCGTTGGCGAACGCTTCCAGGAAAGTCGAAGCCGGTGTGTCGAGGATCATCTCGCGGTTGTAGACCAGCAGCGCCAGGCGCAGCAGGGAGAACATCACCATCATGACCAGTGCGCAGAGCA
The DNA here is from genome assembly GCF_056688935.1 of Pseudomonas arvensis. NCBI lineage: Bacteria > Pseudomonadati > Pseudomonadota > Gammaproteobacteria > Pseudomonadales > Pseudomonadaceae > Pseudomonas > Pseudomonas arvensis. The sequence continues at coordinate 4,244,390 of NZ_CP162038.1, forward strand.
GCGTGTACGCCAGATGGGATTTGACGGTCGGTTGCAGCAGGCGATTAGAAGCTCGCTGCTGACTCAGGGCGTCCGGGTTTGCCATGTCGTTTCAGGACCCATTGGAAGTTTAAGTGACGAAATATCGCAGTGGCGCGAATGGTGCCCGATCAGTCACAGCAAGGCTATTAATTACTGAACGTGCGCCGCTGCAGCGCCTTTAATGGCAGGCAGAAAAAGCCGGGGAATTGTCTTGGATGAGTTGTGAAAATTGTGTGCAGCGAATATTTCGATACACAAATCTAGAGGGCACCCTGAAACCAAATGTGGGAGGGGGCTTGCCCCCGATAGCGGTATGTCATTGCCAGATGAGTGGCTGATACACCGCTATCGGGGCATAGGTATCTACACAACTGCTTGCTCTTACGCTGTTGCTGTTGCTCTGGCTTTTGATCTTGATCTCAGGCGCCCCGTCAAACACGCTGGCCGAACGCAGGCTTGAATCCGTGGGTAACCCGGCAGGACGCCGGGTTAGCCGCCCTGCGCCATGGATGGCGCGTGGCGGCGGCCCACGGATTCAAGCCTGTGTTCGGGCACACCGAGCCTAAGCGAGGTGCCGAGTGTTGGGGCGAAGGCCTTTTGGTGGACTTGTTCCCTCGCAGCGGACGCCAAGAAGCGATATTTTAATCGCAACCTTGGAGGCACCTATGTCACAGCAAACCCGCCGCAGTTACACCGACGACTTCAAAGCTCAGGCAGTGACACTCGCTGAAAGCATTGGTCGAGGAGAAGCAGCTCGACAGTTAGATATCTCGGTCAAAACCTTAGGTAATTGGCTGGACGCCGCACGCAACGGGCGTCCTCTCAGTTCTCCTGCCCGGCATCCGGTCTCTGACCTGGAAAGCGAGCTGGCCCGGCTTCGAGCTGAAAATGCCACGCTTAAAATGGAACGAGAAATCCTAAAAAAAGCGACGGCGTTCTTTGCCAGAGAGTCCAACTGAGATACGCCTTCGTCGCCCGTGAACGGACTCGCTTTCCAGTCAGGTTGTTATGTCGAGTGATGGAAGTCTCGGTGTCGGGCTTTCACGGCTATTTGAAACGCCGGGAACGTCCTGATCCAGACGCTGAAATTCGCCTGGAAATTCGTGCGATTCATCATGCCAGTCGCGGCACTTATGGGCGCCCGCGGATGGTCAAGGCACTTCATAACCGATCTTTTTCAGTTGGGCATAAGCGAGTGGCCCGGTTGATGCGAGAAGAAATGTTGCGAGGGAAAATCAAGGCTCGGTTCAAACACTCGATGGATAATCGGTATATCCAGCCAATTTCCGACAACGTGTTGAAACGACGTTTTTCTGTGACAAGCCCAACTCCCGCGTGGGTGGGCGATATCACCTATATTTCGACGCGTCAGGGGTGGCTATATTTGGCCGTGGTGCTGAGCATCCAAACACGCCAGGTACTCGGTTACAGCCTGTCGGAACGGATGCCTGAGGGTCTGGTGCAGCAGGCTTTTTTGAACGCCTGGACGAATACACCAGTTGATCAGGGTGTAATTTTTCACTCTGATAGAGGTCGGCAATACACGGGCAGCGGTTTTCGCAGCATGATCTTGGACAGGGGGTTTGTGCAAAGCATGAGCCGTAAGGGCAACTGCTGGGATAACGCTGTAGCAGAGAGCTTTTTTGCCACACTCAAGAAGGAAGAAGCTACCGGTGTGTATCCCAGCAAAGCACAGGCTCACGCATCTATCGCGAGCTACATCCATGGTTTTTACAACCCGACACGGCTGCACTCGGCGCTGGGATACAGCTCACCTAATGACTACGCAAAGCAACTGAAGCAAACTGCTTAACGCTCGCTTTATGGCGTACGTTTTGAGGGAGCAAGTCCATGGTTACTTTTGTGCCTTTACAAAAGTGACACGCCGTAAGGGCGTAACCCTAAGTAGCCGTTACCGCAGAAACGGATATGTACTCGGTCAGATCCAACATCCTGGTCGGCTGTCAAGCCGCCATCGGGGGCAAGCTGAACTGGCCTAATGATTTTGGACACTTCAATCGGGCGCTATGATAGCGCCCAAATTTGAGGTGTTTGGATATGCGTAAATCTTATTCGAGTGAGTTCAAGCTCAAGGCCGCCAGCATGGTGTTGGATGAAGGTCAGCCAGTTACCGAAGTCTGTGCCAGCCTGGATATCGGCCCCACAGCGCTGCGTCGCTGGGTCGATCAAGTGCAAAAAGAACGCTTGGGCTCGACTCCCGTAGGGGCCAAGGCGATTACCGCTGATCAACGAGAAATCCAGAGGCTCAAAGCTCTGCTCAGAGAGAAAGACCTGGATATCGAAATCCTAAAAAAGGCCAGTGCTCTCCTGCTTTTGGACGCCAAAGATCATTCACGTTGATCGATGAGCTGGACGAGCAGTACGGCGTTAAAAGGTGTTGCCGGGCGTTCGGGGTCAACCGCAGTAGTTTCTACGCTTGGCGCCAGCGCCAAGGCAGAGCAAATCCTGAACGGGACAAGCTCAAGGCCGCGCTGGTCAGGCACCACAAGGCGTCCAGAGAGTCGGCCGGCGCACGTACATTGTCCAAGGAGCTACAAGCCAAAGGGCATCGTATCGGACGTTATATGGCTCGCAGTTTGATGCGCGAAGCTGGCATCGCTAGTCGTCAGCGCAGGCGCCATAAGTACAAATCGCCGGGCGTGGAGGCCTTAGTGGCGCCACACGTGCTCAAGCGGAAATTTGATGTGACGGCGGTTAATCAGGTGTGGTGTGGCGACGTGACTTACATCAAGGTCGGCAAGCGGTGGATGTACTTCGCCGCCGTTCTGGATTTGTACGCTCGCAGGATCGTGGGCTGGTCGTTCTCGATGATTTCTGATGCCAACCTGACCTGCGAAGCGCTACGCATGGCGGTTGAGCTACGCAGCCATCCCCAGAATGTGTTGTTTCATTCTGACCAAGGTTGTCAGTACACCAGTCATAAGTTTCGAAACGAGCTGCTCAAACAGGGTTTTAGGCAAAGCATGAGCCGTAAAGGCGAGTGCTGGGATAACGCCCCGATGGAGCGTTTCTTTGGCAGTTTGAAATCAGAGTGGGTGCCTGAAACGGGCTACAAACTGGAACATGAGGCCCGAGCAGACGTGCAGCGCTATGTCTCTCGCTACAACATCAGCAGGCCTCACAGCTACAACGACTACCGGTCGCCGGTCATGAAGGAAAGGTTGGCGGCGTGAACCGTAATCGGTGTCCAAGATTACTTGACCAGTTCAAGCCCCCTCCCACATTTAAATCGCGGGGCATCAATTAGATACGCGTCGGCTATCAGGTTGTCACGGGAGCAAGCCCCTTCACCACAGGTTCAGGGCCACGCCAAAGTTGTGTAGATACCTATGGCCATCGGGGGCAAGCCCCCTCCCACACTGGGTAGTGCCTACTCCGGGTAGAGTGAGGCGATCAGATCCGCACGTTGCCCCGTGGCCCGGCAATCGCCCAGATAATCAGGCCCAGTACCGGCAGCAGCAAGATCAACAGGATCCACAACACCTTGGCGCCCGTGCTTGCGCCGCTTTTGAACACGTTGATGATCGCCCAGATATCCAGCGCGAGGATGATCAACCCAATCAAGCCATTAAAAGTGGAACCCATGGTGTCGCTCCTAAGTGAGGGCATGCCCTTGTAGGATAGTCAGCCCTGGCCGGGGTTCCGTTTTATTTCAGACGTGGATTGCCACCTTCAGCGCTTCCAGGGATGGCTCGGCCTTGATGCCGACTTCGCCACACAGCTCCAGCACCCGTGGCAGCTCATTGCCGAACACCAATACAGCCTGGATCTCATCATCCAGCGGCTGGCTGAAATCAAGCAGCACATAGCCGCCATCTTCCGGGCTCAGGGCACTCATCTGGATCTGAATGCGGTTCAGGGCAGTGAGGCTTTCGGTCTTGGCCAATTGCTTGGGCTTGAGGTTGAACGCAACGCCCGGGCCGAACGAGGCGACGATCTGCGCAAACAGCTCACCGTACGTGTCGGCCTGGAAAAGCACGGTCTCCGGCAGGCTGCCCACCACCACCCACTCCCCCAACGGAATCGGGAAGCTGTCGTCGTAGTTGATGTCCGGGTTGGCGGCCAGAAATGCAGCAGGATCCGCGTAGGCTTGGGCAGCCTCATCGGCGATCTTCGCGACCTCGTCGTCGCCCATGACCCCGGCGCTGATTTTGCTGATGAGTTCGACGAGGCTGGTTTTCATGGGGCGATCCTGTAGCGGGCTGGTTTTTGAGGGCGCAAAGCCTACACCAGTTTCTGCAACTGCGCCGCCGTATCCACTGCGCCCATGGTCTGGGCGGCTGCCAACGCGGTTGCGCCTTGGGCATCCGTAGCCTTGGGGTTGGCGCCTTGGCCCAGCAGGTAGTCAACCATGTCGACGCGGTTGAACATGGCCGCCATCATCAGCGCGGTGCGGCCATCAGAGGACGCGGCGTCTACCGGCGTACCGCCTTCGATCAGCGCCTTGACCACCGGCAGGTTGCCTTTGAAGGCGGCACCGGCAATCGGCAGTTGGTTCTTGTCATTGGCGATCAGCGGGTCGGCCTTGAACTCCAGCAGGACTTTTACCGCCTCGGCGTGGCCGTGGTAGGCCGAGAGCATCAGCAGGGTGTCGCCATTGTGATTGCGCAAATTGGCCGGCAAGCCTTTGGCCAGCAGCGCGGCAAGCATGGCCGCGTCACCGCGGCGGGCAACGTCGAAGACTTGCTCGGCAAATTCAGCGGCTTCATCTTCGGTCATTTGTTTCGGCTGGTCGGACATGTGGGGCTCCTTATCTGGTGCTTATAGGGCGCCAAGTGTCGCGAGGGAGTTCCCACCTGTCATGGTTTTTTTGTCAAAAGCCCCGATAGGCACAATCAATAGCGGAATTGACCGCCCTGGATCTGCGCCAGCAATTGCCCGGTGACCGGCACGTAGCAGTCCGAACCCGGCAGCCAGGCATACACCGGGTCATTGCCCGACTTGCCCGGATCAAAGGCCTCCTCCTTGAGCTTGACCTTCTGGTACTTGAAGGTGCCGGTGGTTTCCATCTTGACCTTGATCCGCAGGAACAGCGGCACCGCATAGGCCGGCAATTGGCCGTGGGCGAACTGCAGCAGTTCGCGCATATCCAGCGCGGCCAGGGATTCGCTCGGGGTGATGGCGACCATGCCCGCACGGCCGTTGGTGTTTTCGATCTCGACGCCATAAGCCACCACTTCGGCGATCTGCGGGTGTTGCAGCAGGACGTTCTCGACTTCGGTGGTGGAGACGTTTTCACCTTTCCAGCGGTAGGTGTCCCCCAGGCGATCGACAAATTGCGCATGGCCGAAGCCAATGCTGCGCAACAAGTCGCCGGTATTGAAGTAGCGGTCGCCCTTTTCAAACACGTCGGTGAGCACGACCTTGCGGTTCTTTTCCGGGTCGGTGTAGCCGTCGAAGGGGGATTTTTCATCGATTCGTGCCAACAACAGGCCCTGCCCGCCCGTGGGCACTTTATGCATGAAGCCATCGCTGCCACGCAGCGGCTCGCCGCCTTCGTGGTCGTAGTCGACGAGGGCCCAATGCTGCAGGCAAAAGCCAATGGTGTTGTCGAAATTCAAGACGTTGGTAAAGCCGATATTGCCGTCGCTGGCCGCGTACAACTCGCAGATATGCTCGACGCCGTAGCGCGTCTTGAACTGCGCCCACACGCCAGGGCGCAGGCCGTTGCCGACCATCTTGGTGACGCGATTGTCACGGTCGTTCTCGCCGGGCGGCTGGTCAAGCAGGTAACGGCACAACTCGCCGACGTAACCGAGGGTGGTTGCCTTGAACTTACGCGCGTCATCCCAGAACTGGCTGGCGCTGAACTTGCGGCGGATGGCAAAGCCCGACGCGCCGACAATCGCAGAGCCCCAGCACACACATAATCCGGTGGCGTGGTACAGCGGCAAGGTGCAATAGAGGACGTCATCCGGGCCCATGTCCAGGGCGATGCTGCCGAAGCTGACGGCAGTCTTGGTCCAGCGACCATGTTTCATGATCCCGGCCTTGGGCAGGCCGGTGGTGCCTGACGTGTAGATATAAAAGCACGGGTCATTGAAGAAGATCTGCGCGGTGCTGGCCGGGTTCTGCACCGAGCACCCGGCACTGGCCGCCATCAGGTCGATGTAACCGTCCGGCACCTCGCTGGACGGCTGGTCGGCGACGAACCAGGTTCGATCAGCCGTGATCGCGACCTGATCACGCACGTCTTGATAGGACGCCCCCAGTTCCGCACCGACAATAATGGCTACCGGGCTCACCAGGTTCAGGCTGTGCACCAGGGCCGCTTGGGTTTGCGCAGTATTGAGCATCGCGCAGACGCCCCCCAGCTTGGCCACGGCCAGCACGTTCAAGAGTAATTCGGGGCGATTTTCGACAAACAACGCCACTACGTCGCCTTTGCCAATGCCCTGGGCATGCAGGTGATGGGCGATACGATTGGCACGCTGGTTGGCTTCGGTATAGCTGAGCGCCCGGTCGCCGTACAGCAACGCATTGCCATCGGGATTGCGCAGGGTAGCTTGCTCAAAGTGCCACCCCAACCCGCAAGGCTGCGCGGGGTCGGTGACATTGGCGGCACGCATGCCACGCACGACGCGTGGCAGGGCACGAACAATGGAGGGCACCTTACGCAGCAACTTGCCCCAGGTGATCATGTCGTTCTGCGGGTGGCTCATGGCGGAACATCCTTTTTCTTATTGTTCGTATGATCCCAACGCATCCATACCTCCGTAAGAGGGAGGCCGAATGCATTGCAGGAAAATACGTCAGCCCTTCTTCGACTGTACACGCGGGATTTGAAAAGTTTTGTATCCCGACCGACAACCACGGAAAAACGGAATTTAGCGGCGCAAAGGCAGTCTTCATAAATAACGGGGCGCCGATTCGACCGTCCCGAGTAGCGCAAAATGCAGGATGCATGATGGCCATTCATGCAAATTGCACGAAACCGAAAATTTTATATTTTTATAACCTGCTGATTTATAACGATATTTTAATAAATCAGAAGCTGGCACAATCACTGCACCTATCACTCCATGCTTGCCAACTTGAGCCAACGGAGCTGATAGACATGAGCCTGATCCAAGATAAATTCGCTTCAGTATTCTCCAACTACGACGTGACCACCCAGCCACGTCCCGACGGCGGTATCCTGTTGACCCTGCGCAACAGTGAAGGCAAACAGGTCAAGCGCTCGATTTCCTACCAGCAGTTGCACACTGCCGATCAACTCACTTGGGTGATCAGCGCCATCCGCCGCGACCTGGCCGAACAAGCCAGTGACCTGCCACAGATTTCGATGCTGCAAAGCCAGAACCGCTTTGCACTGCCGACCTACCATTCGGCTTAAGCACTGCACTATAAAAAGGGCCGCGACGCCGTTGAGCGTCGCGGCCCTTTTTCGTTGAAGTCAGCACAGGCCTTGGCGAGTCGCCTCGTTCATCGCCTGCACACGGTTGTTGACTTCCAATTTGCCGTAGATGTTGCGCAAGTGAAATTTGACCGTGGCTTCGGAAGTGGCACGAATCTGACTGATTTCCCAGACGGTCTTGCCCTCCGAGGCCCAGCGCAAGATCTCCAGTTCCGCAGGGGTCAGCGGCTTGCCGGACAAACTCAGGCGTCTCCTGACGGCATTGGGCACGAAATACGACGACTGAGACGGCTCCTCTGGGCCATTCATTACATCTCTCCTATTTATTGGCTGATGCCCAATCACCTCTCGGATTCCTCCTATTGACAGGTGATACAGCTGGTGCCGCAAAGAGTTACATAACGAACGGTTACAGTGCGCATGGGTCGCGATAAACAGCCAAACCCTACAAGCAACTAAGCTTCTTCCCACAACAACTTCCAACTTGCCGGGGTTGAAGATTCGAGTTGCCTGGTTTCAATCGTCCAAACCAGGGAAACGGCTGGCAATATCGTCGCCGGTGAATTCCGGAACCGCCCCTTGCGCGCAGTTAAACAAGTGCAGTGTGACCAAGTGGGGGTTCTCGCCCATATCAAACCAGTGCGCCATGCCGGCCGGGATCACCAGCAAGTCGTTTTTCTCGCAGCGCACGGCGTAGACGTAGTCGCCGATGTGCAGGGTGAACAGGCCTTGGCCGGCGATGAAAAAACGTACTTCATCTTCGCTGTAACGGCGCTCATGGAGGAACCCGGCACGCAATTCGTCCTTCTGCGGATGGTCGCTCGTGACACTGAACACCGCCACCGCACCGTAGCTCAGCGCATCGATCTGCAGCTTATAGGCCGCAATCATTTGCGCCTCGCTGGCGCCCTTCTCGATCAGGGCGGGCTGCCAGCGCTCGAACCGCACGCCGTGCTCGGCCAGCGTCGCGGCGATGTCGTCGGTATGGGTCAGGACCTTGTTCGGGGTGTCCGGCGTAGCAACGTGGTAGACAGCGACATAACTCATTGAAGGGTTCCTTGGTTCTGCTCGTGCAATCGAAGGCCAATGATAACGGCCGCAGCCAGGGCGGCGACGCTGGCAATACTAAAGGTGAAGGTCGGCCCCAGCAGGTTCCAGCTATAGCCGGAGTACAGCGCGCCCAGCGCACCGCCGGTGCCCGCCAAAGCGGCGTACAACGCCTGGCCCTGGCCTTGTTGCTTGTCGCCAAAACTGCGTTGCACAAAGGCAATCGCCGCCGCGTGGAAGCTGCCGAAGGTGGCGGCGTGCATCACCTGTGCCAGCAGCAGTACCCAGAGGAATTCGGCAAACGAGCCCAACAGCAACCAGCGCAGCGCCGCCAACAGGAAACTGGCGAGCAGCACGCGGCGTACCGAGAAGCGCGTGAGGATGCGGCTCATGGCCAGGAACATCAGCACTTCTGCCACCACCCCGAGGGCCCACAGCATGCCGATCACGCCACGGCTGTAACCCAAGTGCTCCAGGTGCAAGGTGAGAAAGGTGTAATACGGCCCATGGCTCATCTGCATCAACGCGACGCACGCGTAAAACGCCAGTACGCCGGGGCTGCGCAACTGCTTGAGGAAACCATCACCGGCCAGGCGATTGCCCTGGGTGGCAGGCAGCGCATTCGGCACCCACAGGCTGGCGCCGATGATCCCGGCCATGATCACCACGACCACCACCGGGTAGATATCCAGGCTCAGCCAGTCGAATAGCCGGCCCATGATTACCACGGTGAGGATAAACCCGATGGAGCCCCACAACCGAACCTGGCTATAGCGCGACGTCTGTTTTTGCAGGTGCGCCAGGGTGATCACTTCAAACTGTGGCAGCACCGCGTGCCAGAAAAACGCGTGCAGCGCCATCACCAGAGCCAGCCAGGCGTAAGTCTTGCTGACGAAAATCAGCGAAAAGCTGATCAGGGTGCACACTGCGCCAAAGCGCACGATGGCCAGGCGGCGACCGGTATAGTCGCCCAGCCAGCCCCACAGGTTGGGGGCCACGCAGCGCATCAGCATGGGGATGGCCACCAGCTCGCCGATGCGCGCGCTGGAGAAGCCCAAGTGATCGAAGTACAACGCCAGGAAAGGTGCCGTCGCCCCCAGCAGGGCGAAGTAGAACAGGTAGAAGCTGGAGAGGCGCCAGTATGGAAGAGGAATCATGCAGGGGGCTGCTTCGCAGCCCGGCGCGAGCAAGCTCGCTCACCACAACAAGCTCGCCCGCCACACATCGTCACAGTTGGCCCAGTACCGGGGTGTTCACCTGTACATCAGCATTTTGCCCGCGGTTGCGCAGCAAGTGGTCCATCAACACAATGGCCATCATTGCCTCGGCAATTGGCGTGGCACGGATGCCGACGCACGGATCGTGGCGGCCCTTGGTAATCACGTCCACCGAGTTGCCGTTGACATCAATCGAGCGGCCTGGGGTAGTGATGCTCGACGTGGCCTTGAGCGCCAGATGCGCAACGATGGGCTGCCCGGAGGAAATGCCGCCAAGGATGCCGCCGGCGTTATTGCTGAGGAAGCCTTGTGGGGTCATCTCGTCACGGTGCTCGGTGCCGCGCTGGGATACGCACGCGAAGCCTGCGCCGATTTCCACGCCTTTGACGGCGTTGATGCTCATCAGCGCATGAGCCAGTTCGGCGTCCAGGCGGTCGAAGATCGGCTCGCCCAGGCCCGGCTTGACGCCCTCGGCGACCACGGTGATCTTGGCTCCGACGGAATCCTGGTCACGGCGCAACTGATCCATGTAGGCCTCCAGCTCAGGCACTTTGTCCGGGTCAGGACTGAAGAAAGCGTTGTCATCCACGCTGTCCCAGGTCTTGAACGGGATTTCAATCGGGCCCAACTGGCTCATGTAGCCACGGACCACGATGCCCTGGGTGGCCAGGTACTTCTTGGCGATGGCACCGGCGGCCACGCGCATGGCGGTTTCGCGCGCAGAACTGCGGCCACCGCCACGGTAGTCGCGCTCGCCGTATTTATGGTGATAGGTGTAGTCGGCGTGGGCCGGGCGGAACAGGTCCTTGATCGCCGAGTAGTCCTTGGACTTCTGGTCGGTGTTGCGGATCAGCAGGCCGATGGCGCAACCGGTGGTGCGACCTTCGAAGACACCGGAGAGGATCTCGACTTCGTCGGGTTCCTGGCGTTGGGTGGTGTGGCGGCTGGTGCCAGGCTTGCGGCGGTCGAGGTCGCGCTGCAGGTCCTCCAGGGACAGTTCCAGGCCGGGCGGGCAGCCGTCGACAATGGCGACCAACGCCGGGCCATGGCTTTCGCCCGCGGTGGTGACAGTGAACAGCTTGCCGAAGGTATTGCCGGACATGCAGGGCGCTCCGTGAAATCAGTTGAATCAAGTCAACCGTAATAACTTAAGGCGGCCAGTATACGCAGGCTAACCGACTAGTTCATCCTCGAAACCTTACCGGTCGACACGGGTCCAACCGGCACTCCCCGGATAATGGCACGATAATGCTGCGAGCTTTGCTGTTCACCCTCACCCTGTTCACCGCCCTGGCTCATGCCGCGTCCCCCGTCGTACTGCAACGGCCCATCAGCCTGGACACCGGCAGCGGCGAACTGTTTGGTTCGCTGCTGCTGCCCCAGTCCGACAAACCTGTGCCCGTGGTGCTGATCATCGCGGGCTCCGGCCCCACCGACCGCAACGGCAACAGTGCCGACGGCGCGCGCAACGACAGCCTCAAGCGCCTGGCGTGGGTGCTGGCCCGGCACAACATCGCCAGCGTGCGCTACGACAAGCGCGGTGTGGCCGCGAGCCTCGCCGCTACACCGGACGAACGCAACCTGACCCTGGACGCCTATGTGGCCGACGCGGTGGCATGGGGCAACATGCTCAAGGCCGACAAACGCCTGGGCCCGCTGATTGTGCTGGGCCACAGCGAAGGTGCGCTGGTCGCCGCCCTCGCCGCCCCGCAACTCGACCCGGCGGGCGTGATTTCCCTGTCCGGCAGCGCCCGCCCGGTGGACCAGGTGATCCGCCAGCAACTGGCCGATCACCTGCCCCCTGCCCTGCTGCTGCGCAGCAATGAAATCCTCGATCACCTCAAGGCCGGCCAAGTGGATGCCGATGTACCTGGCCCGCTGGAGGCCATTTTCCGACCCAGTGTGCAGCCTTATCTGATCAGTCTGTTTCGCGCGGATCCGTCGGCAGCCTTTGCCAAACTGCGCATGCCCGCCTTGATCGTTCAGGGCACCAACGATATTCAGGTCGGTGTCGGCGACGCTCAGCAACTGAAGAGGGCCAAGCCCGATGCCGAGTTGACCGTGATCGAAGGCATGAACCACGTCATGCGCATCGTGCCCAACAACGTGAAGCAGCAACTGGCCTCCTACAATGACCCGCAATTACCCCTCGCCGCGGAGCTGGGCAACCGCGTGGTGCGCTTTATCGACGGACTTCAACCCCGTTAAGCGACAATTTGCCTCCAGTCCTGGGAAAACCGGCCGATAAGCCCAGTGTCGACAGCAAAAAAGACTGTCGGCTCGCTGGGCATGGACAGGATCGCGCCGCATGACAACCACTGAAGAAACACCCGAACAGACCGCCGACACCCCGGCTGAAAATACCGAGGCCGTCGACGCGGCGTCGTTGCCGTGGGCGGATGTCCAGGCCGAACACTTCAAGATGCTGCGCCTGGCGCCCCTGGCCATAGATCGCGCCACCGGCGTGCGGCCGTTGCGGTTTGTGCAGTTCGGCTATGCCGAGCGCAATGACAAACACCACAGTCTGTTGCGCATGGTCATTCAATTGCCCGGCCAGCGTGTACGGCGCGAGCAAAACCATCTGGATATCTGGGTCGACCACGACACCCATCGCGTGCATTTCGGTCCGGGCAACAGCCTGGAAATCGAACCGGCCAACCGGGGCATCGGCCGTTTCCTGGTGGCTCAAGGCGCGGCCTGGGCGAAAAAGAAGTGGTCACACTACCGCGTCGACGGCGTCGACCTGGCCAACAAGGACGCGCTCAACGAAGCCACGCGCCTGCGCCGCGATCACTTCCTGCGCGTGCAGGGCTTTGATGTGGCCTACGCCGACGTGCAGCACCTCAAAGGCAACGTACAGCCGGGCAAGGTCAGCGATGTGCTGGACAGTTGGAACACTGAGAAGGTGCAGTTCGTCGAGATCCTCGAAGCCGCACAGATGCTGCAACAGGCCGATCAGAACCTGTTGGAGCAGGAAGTGAAGCTGCGCAAGGAAGAGGAAAAGGTCACCAAATTCAAGCGGGAGGACAGCGGCTTGCGCTTTACCATCACGTGTCTGGTGGCGTTTACCGTGTTTCAGGCGGGGTTGTTGATCTGGATTGCCACGCACCGCTGATGGGTTGTAATGCAATAAAAATGTGGGAGGGGGCAAGCCCCTCCCACACTCACCGTGTTTCTTCAGTCAGATCCTGGCGGCGAAGACTGCCTGATGTTCCCGGCACTGCTCGGCCGTGAGCATGAATACACCATGCCCACCGCGCTGGAATTCCAGCCAGGCAAAGTCCACTTCCGGGTACAGCGCCTCGACGTGAACCTGGCTATTGCCCACTTCAACGATCAGCAAACCCTTTTCGGTCAGGTGATCCGCCGCTTCGGCGAGCATCCGGCGCACCAGGTTCAAGCCGTCGTCGCCACAGGCAAGGCCCAGTTCCGGTTCGTGCTGGTATTCGTCCGGCATGTCGGCGAAGTCTTCGGCGTCCACATACGGAGGATTTGACACGATCAGGTCGAAACGCTGGCCCGGCAGGCCGTCGAAGCCATCACCCTGCACGGTGTAGACGCGCTCGTCGGCGCCATGGCGCTCGATGTTCTGGTTGGCCACTTCCAATGCTTCGAAGGACAAATCGCCCAGCACCACTTCGGCGTCCTGGAACTCGTAGGCACAGGCAATACCGATGCAACCGGAACCGGTGCACAGGTCGAGAATGCGCGCCGGGGGTTGGGCCAGCCACGGTTCGAAGCGGTTTTCGATCAGTTCGCCAATGGGGGAGCGCGGGATCAACACACGCTCGTCGACGATAAACGACATGCCGCAGAACCACGCCTCGCCCAACAGGTAGGCGGTCGGTACACGCTCATGGATACGGCGGTGAAGCAGGCGCTGCACATGGGAGATTTCCTCTTCTTCCAGGTTGCAGTCCAGGTAGCTATCAGCAATTTCCCATGGCAGGTTCACGGCGCCGAGCACCAATTGCCGGGCTTCGTCCCATGCATTGTCGGTGCCATGGCCGAAAAACAGGTCTTCCCCATGGAAACGGCTGACAGCCCAACGGATGTGGTCGCGCAAGGTGCGCAGGCGGGAAGTGATCACGGGGGCAGACTCCTGGAAAAAACGACTGGCGATTCTAACAGCCTTCACCTGCACCGACGATCCACGAAAACCTGGCACCGCACGTCGGATTTTGTCCAAATCGCCATCATTCGGTTAAATACGCGGCCCTCTTGACAGAGCTGCACGCCAGCAACGGCGTACCTTACGATAGTAGCGATTCACAGAACCGCTCAGCCAGTGGACAATGTCGCAAAAGCCCCCCTCACAGGAGCCCCAGAATGTCCGTTCCAAAGACGATGTTTCAACTCAGCGGTCGCGGTTACGCAGCAGCCAACCTGAATCATGCGACCCTCGTGATCATCGACGCCCAGAAGGAATACCTCAGCGGCCCACTCGCCCTCTCGGGCATGGACGCGGCGGTTGACCATATCAAGCAGTTGGTTGGTGCGGCCCGCAACGCTGGCCGTCCGATCGTGCATGTGCGCCACCTGGGTACCGTCGGTGGCCTGTTCGACCCGCAGGGCGAACGCGGTGAGTTCATTCCCGGCCTTGAGCCTGCAGGTGACGAAACCATTATCGGCAAGCTGCTGCCCAGCGCCTTCCACGGCACCGGCCTGGAAAAACACCTGCAAGACCTCGGTTCCCTGGACCTGATCGTCTGCGGTTTCATGAGCCATTCCAGCGTCAGCACCACGGTGCGCGCCGCCAAGAACCTGGGCTTTCGCTGCACCCTCGTGGAAGACGCCTGCGCCACACGCGATCTGCCTTACAAGGGCGGCGTCCTGAGTGCCGACCATGTACAGCAGACCGAAATGGCCATCATGGCTGACAACTTCGCCACCCTTGCGCTGACCAAAGATCTGATCTGATCGCCCTTGTGATGAGCGGCGCGGCACTGTTTATTGCCCCGCTCATCCGCTAAGCCCTCTCATTTGGCGCATTTACCTCGGGTACAGGAACAACCTGTGTATCTTCCGGTCGAAGGGCCGATACCCTGGAGGAAAGGTCGGAATGAAGATATCCGATGGTTTTGACGCTCGTCGCTTGCGCCCCAAGGGCCCGAGCAACTGGCGTCTGCGCCTGGTGGCGTGCATTGCCGCGCTGCTGGCGATGGTTGGTTTATTGTTGGCCGGTGCTGGTGGCGCCGGTTTGTTTGGCCATTCGCCGGCCCTTGGCGAACTGAATGCCAGCCCCGGTGGCTCTGCTCTTCTGCTGGGCATCGGCCTGCTGGTGTTGTGGTTGGGCGTGTGGTTGTGGCGTCGTAGCCGTCGCAAAATGCGTCAGCCGTTGTCACTGAATATCGCTGCGCACCTGATGAAAAAACACGACTGATGGCGCTTGGATAGCGTTTCCTGCGCCCGGCTGCCGCGAATTAGGTAAACTGCCCGCCCTTCGCGGAGGCCGACATGCAAGACGACGATTTTTCCCTGTTCAAAAACGAGCTGCGCGGCGTCAAGCCGATCAAGCACGACCGCGCCGACACCGGCAAACCCAAGGCTGACCGGGCGCAAATCGCCAAACTGCGCCAGGCCGCGACCGTGCGCACCGACGCCACCACGGTGGATGGCCTGTCGGACCAGTTCGTCATCGACGTAGGCCCCGAAGATGAACTGATGTGGGCCCGGGATGGCGTGCAGGAAAGCCAGATGCGCAAGCTGAAGGTCGGCCAGATCCCCTTCGAAGGCAGCCTCGACCTGCACGGCATGACCGTGGAGAAAGCCCGGGAAACCCTGTGGGCCTTTCTCGCCGAAGCGACCAAATTCGAAATCCGCTGCGTGCGCGTCACCCACGGCAAGGCCGTGCGGCTGGACGGCAAGCGGCCGATGATCAAAAGTCACGTCAACACCTGGCTGCGCCAGCATGCCCAGGTGCTCGGCTTTACCTCCTGCCAGGCCCGCCACGGCGGCGCGGGGGCGGTGTATGTGATGCTCAAGCGCACCATGATGGAAGGGCGCGACGAGTAACAAGGCCATCGTCAGGCTTGCAGCGATGTGTCCGCCACCGTAACCTTGCGCTTTGCGAAAATCCCACAGGTAGTTTCATGTCCCTGGAACAGAATTATACGGCGATCCTCGGCCAACTCGGCGAGGACGTTTCCCGCGAGGGCCTGCTCGACACGCCAAAGCGTGCCGCCAAGGCGATGCAGTACCTCTGCCGCGGCTATGAGCAGACACTCGAAGAAGTCACCAACGGTGCCTTGTTCAGCTCCGACAACAGCGAAATGGTGCTGGTCAAGGACATCGAGTTGTACTCGCTGTGCGAACACCACCTGCTGCCGTTTATCGGCAAGGCCCACGTCGCGTATATCCCGAGCGGCAAAGTGCTGGGCCTGTCGAAGGTCGCGCGGATTGTCGACATGTATGCGCGCCGCCTGCAGATCCAGGAAAACCTCAGCCGCCAGATCGCCGATGCCGTGATGCAAGTGACCGGCGCCCTGGGCGTGGCCGTAGTGATCGAGGCCAAGCACATGTGCATGATGATGCGCGGTGTGGAGAAACAGAATTCGTCGATGATCACTTCGGTGATGCTCGGTGAGTTCCGCGAAAACGCGGCCACCCGCAGCGAATTCCTCAGCCTGATCAAGTAACCGGCTGAGCAGGAAAAAACCGGCGTTCATCGCCGGTTTTTTTTCGCCCGCAGAAATCAGGTAAGCTGCGCCCCCTCAGTTATGGGCAAGAGGTATCAGCCATGTTCGTCAAAGCACTTCGAGTGGGCCTCGGCCACGTCATCATCGCGGGCGACTTCCTGACCCGCCCACGTAAAAAGCAGCGCCCTGCCGAGCAACAGGCCAAGGTGAACGAGGCGGCCAAGGCGTTGACCCTGTATCAATTCCACGCCTGCCCGTTCTGCGTGAAAACCCGCCGCACCCTGCACCGTCTGAATGTGCCGGTGGCGTTGAAGGACGCGAAGAACAACGAGCAGGACCGCCAGACCCTGCTGGAGCAAGGTGGCAAGATCAAGGTGCCGTGCCTGCGTATCGAAGAGAATGGCCAGACCACGTGGATGTACGACTCCAAGGTCATCATCGATTACCTGGACAAGCGCTTCGCCGCGATCTGAATGTGGAAGGGGGCAAGCCCCCTCCCCCATTTTTTGACCGCGGTAATCAGTCGAGCATGGCCACATGCTTGGGATGGCTCGCCACGCGCTGCAACCAGGCTTGCACGGCCGGGTACGGCGCTAAATCAAAACCGCCTTCGTGGGCCACATGGGTGTAGGCATACAGCGCGATGTCGGCAATCGAATACCGCTCGCCCACCAGGTACGGCGTGGTTTGCAACTGGCGCTCCATCACCCTCAATGCCTTGTAACCGCCCTTGTGGGTGGTCTTGTATTCCTCAAGGCGATCCTCGGGCATGTTCAGGTAAAACTGAATAAACCGCGCGACCGCGATATACGGCTCGTGGCTGTATTGCTCGAAGAACTGCCACTGCAACACTTGCGTGCGCAAACGCGGCTCGGTCGGCAGGAACTCGCTGCCATCGGCCAGGAAGTTGAGAATCGCGTTTGACTCCCACAAGCACGTGCCGTCTTCCAGTTCCAGCACCGGGATTTTGCCATTGGGGTTCTTGGCCAGGAACTCGGGAGTTTCGGTGCCGCCGTTGAGAATGTCGACATCCACCCACTGGTACGGGATACCCAGCAGGTTGAGCATCAATTTGATCTTGTAGCAGTTGCCCGACTTGTAATCGCCATAAACCTTGTACATGGGGCTCCCCTTATGCCGCTTGCGCGTGCTGTGCGTGACGGACCACCGCGGCCAGGCGCTTGAGACCTTCGTCCAGGCGGGCCGGGTCGATATGGCTGAAATTGAGGCGCAACGAGCCCAGATGTTGGTCCGGCTCGGCAAAGAACGGTTCACCGGGCATGAACGCGACGTTCTGCTCCAGCGCTTGGGCCAATAAGGTGCGGGTGTCCAGCGGCTGTTTCAAGGTCAGCCAGAAGAATAATCCGCCCTGGGGCACTTGCCAGTCGGCCAGCTCGCCGAAATGACGCTCAAGCGCGACCTGGAATGCATCGCGGCGCTGGCGGTAAAAACGGCGCAGTTCCACCAGGTGTTGCTGGTATTTTTCGCTGCCAATCCATTGCATCGCCTGCCATTGGCCGACACGGTTGGTGTGCAGGTCCGCCGATTGCTTGAGCTTGAGCAGGTGCGGGAACAGGTCCGGGCTGGCGATCAGGTAACCCACGCGCAGGCCAGGCAACAAGGTCTTGGACACGGTACCGGTGTAGATCCAGCTGGCCTTTTTCAAGCGACCGGCGATGGGTTTGGCGCTGCCGCCATCAAAAGTAAGCTCGCGGTAGGGTTCGTCTTCGATCAGCGTCACGCCGAACTCATCAAGCAAGGCTGCGACGGCCTCACGCTTGGCCTCGCTGTAGCGCACCGCCGACGGATTCTGGAACGTGGGAATCAGATAGATGAACGCCGGGCGATGGCGTTCGAGGTTGGCGCGCAGCGCGGCGAGGTTCGGTCCATCGGCTTCCAACTGGACCGTGAGGCACTCGGCACCGAACAGTTGGAAAATCTGCAAGGCCGCCAGGTAGGTCGGGCCTTCCAGCAGGATCTGCGTGCCTTTGTCGATATACAACTTGGCCGCCAAATCCAGGGTCTGCTGGGAACCGCTGACCACCAACACCTGGCTGGCCTCGCACGGCAAGCCCAGTGCCCGCGCCTCAGCGGCAAGCAATTCACGCAATTGCGGCTCGCCTTCGCTCATGCCGTATTGGCCAATGTTCAGCGGCATGTCATCCCAGTTCAGCGCAGGCAGCATGGCTTCGGCCGGCAGGCCTCCGGCGAAGGACATCACCTCGGGACGCTGGGCCGCCGCGAGGATTTCACGGATCAAGGAGCTTTTGAGGCGCGTAACACGTTCAGAGAAGGCCATGGAGGTCACCGCTAGCGAAGGCTGTGGGAAATACGTCAAACTGGTTGACCGAAATTACGACAGCTTGAGTGGATACGTCAACATGCTTGACCTTAAAAACCAGAGCAGCCAGCAACAGGCAATGGAAGCGTTCTTCTTCGGCTACCAGGCGTTTACCGCCAAGGCTGACGAGATGCTTGAACGCCGAGGCCTGAGTCGGGTGCACCAGCGCATCGTGTTTTTTATCGCGCGTTACCCGGCGCTGAGCGTTAAGGAGTTGCTGGAATTGCTCGGGGTCAGCAAGCAGGCGCTGAACATGCCGCTGCGCCAATTGCAGGAAATGCATCTGGTGGACAGCGTGGCGTCCGAAGCCGACAAGCGCAAACGCCTGCTGCAACTGACCGAAGAAGGCCTGCGTTTCGAGCAGTCGCTGCGCCGTGAACAGGTGAAGCTGTTGCAGCGCGCGTTCAGTGAAGCCGGAGAAGAAGCAGTGATGGGCTGGCTGGCGGTCAATCAGGCACTGAGTGCCGGGAATTAGCCTTTCATCCCCTTTCGCACACTTAATCGAAAACATTATTTGCTTTCTTTGTATACAAAAGCATAATTCGCTTCGTGCGAGTTCCTGACCTATTGGTCAACAAAACCCGCCAGTACCTCAAAGCGCTGTTGCCCACTCATGTGACCGGCGCTGGAAATAACAATAAAACTCTTGAGGAGTACTCGCTGTGGATAGCCGCAAATCCGAAGCACCAACGCTGGATCTCTCCCCCTCGCAGGGTGGCTGGCTGGAACGCCTGTTCAAACTGCGCCTGCATGGCACCACAGTGAAGACCGAGCTGATCGCCGGCCTCACCACCTTTATCACCATGGCCTACATCATCTTCGTCAATCCCAACATCATGGCCGACGCCGGCATCGATCACGGCGCGGCGTTCGTCGCCACCTGCATCGCCGCCGCGCTGGGTTGCCTATTGATGGGCCTGTACGCCAACTGGCCGGTGGGCCTGGCGCCGGGCATGGGTCTGAATGCGTTTTTCACCTACACCGTGGTCGGCACCATGGGCTACCACTGGGAAACCGCGCTGGGTGCGGTGTTCATTTCCGGAGTGCTGTTCATGGGCCTTACGCTGTCGCGGGTGCGTGAATGGTTGCTCAACAGCATTCCGGTAAGCCTGCGCCATGCCATGGGCGCGGGGGTCGGTTTATTCCTCGGGGTGATCGGCCTGAAAACCGCCGGCATCATCGTCGACAGCCCGGCCACGCTGATCAAACTCGGCTCACTGCATGAACCGGCACCCCTGCTGGCAGCCGTGTGCTTTCTGCTGATTGCGATCCTCAGCTACCACCGTGTGTTCGGCGCGATCCTCATCAGCATCATCGC
The DNA here is from genome assembly GCF_056688935.1 of Pseudomonas arvensis. Taxonomy (NCBI): domain Bacteria; kingdom Pseudomonadati; phylum Pseudomonadota; class Gammaproteobacteria; order Pseudomonadales; family Pseudomonadaceae; genus Pseudomonas; species Pseudomonas arvensis. The sequence continues at coordinate 4,264,350 of NZ_CP162038.1, forward strand.
TGTGACGCTGGCCGGTTGGGGCCTGGGCCTGGTGCACTACAACGGCATCCTCTCCACGCCGCCAAGCCTGGCGCCGACATGGATGGCGATGGACGTAAAAGGTGTATTCAATATCAGCATGATCAGCGTGGTATTTGCGTTTCTTTTTGTGCACATGTTCGATACCGCCGGTACACTCATGGGCGTTGCACAGCGCGCCGGGCTGGTGAATGCCGATGGCAAGATCGATAACCTGTCCCGCGCGTTGAAGGCCGACAGTGCTTCCAGCGTGTTTGGCGCCATGGTCGGCGTGCCGCCGGTGACCAGCTACGTGGAAAGCGCCGCCGGTGTCGCTGCAGGTGGTCGCACCGGCCTTACCGCCGTGACCGTGGGCATTCTGTTTGTGGCGGCGATGTTTTTTGCCCCGCTGGCCGGCATGATTCCGGCCTACGCCACCGCCGGCGCGTTGATCTACGTGGCGATGCTGATGATGGCAAGCATGGCCCACATCAATTGGGATGAGGCCACCGACAGCATTCCGGCGATCGTCACGGCGATCATGATGCCGTTGACCTTCTCGGTCGCCGACGGCATCGCGCTGGGTTTTATCACCTACGTGGCGCTCAAGGCCGGCACCGGCAAGTACCGCGAGATTTCCGTGAGCCTGTGGGTGCTGTGCGTGATCTTTATCGCCAAGTTCGTCTTTCTATAACAAAAGGAGCAAGCAATGAGTCTGGAAACCTGGCTGCTGTTCAGCGGCGCTGCACTGGTGGTGATCCTGATCCCGGGGCCGCTGTCGTTGCTGATGATCAGCAACAGCCTGAACTACGGACTGCGCCGCTCGTACCCGGCGTTTCTCGGCGGGGTGATCGCCTCGATCTGCCTGCTGAGCGCGTCGGCCCTGGGCCTCGGCGCATTGCTGCTCGCTTCCGAACAACTGTTCAGCGCGCTGAAAATCGTCGGCGCGTTGTACCTGTTCTACCTCGCCTGGCAAAGCTGGCAACAGTCGCGGCAACCAGCCAAGGGTGCAACCGTGCCGCAGGCTGCGCCAGTGCCACGCTTTCGCGCACTGTTCGGCCGCGCCTTTGTGCTGGGCGCCAGCAACCCGAAAGACATCCTGTTTTTTGCCGCGTTCCTGCCGCAGTTTCTCAGCACTGAGCAGGCGTTCCTGCCGCAATTGCTGATCATGATCGCCACCTGGGCCGCCCTCGACCTGTTGTGCAAGTTGGCGTACGGCCTGGGTGCCCACGGCGCTGCACGGTATCTGCGCAGCGGTGCCGGCCAGAGCTGGTTCAACCGCGTCAGCGCCGCACTGTTTTCAGGCGCTGGCGTCTTGTCGCTGATCCACGTCAGGACCGGCTCACTTTGACGAAATAGACGCTCGCAGGGACCGTGCCCGTAGTAGGCCATTGAATGCCTGCCACAATCCGAACCAGGCGATTGTGTTCCATCGCCTGCTTGACCTGCGCAAGTGGTGCCAACGTTGGATGACTGCTGGGCCGTGAATTGGTTGACGTTGATCGACAACGAAGGCCAGGTCATAAGCCGCAACGCGCGGTATCTTCTTCAAGGAAAACACCCGCCTATGCAGCGCAAACACCCATGAGGCGCTAGATAGTTAAACGAAAAAAAGCCCGCAGTGTGCGCGGGCGAAACCAACGAAGAGCTTTGGGGGTGTGAAGCGAGGTGACGGCTCAGCTACCGCGATAGGTGGAGTAGCTGTAAGGCGAAATCAGCAGGGGCACGTGGTAGTGATCCTGTTCGGCACTGATGCCGAAACGCAGTACGACGACATCAAGGAAGGCCGGCTCCGGCAATTGCACGCCACGGGCACGGTAGTAATCGCCGGCGCTGAATTGCAGCTGGTACACGCCGCTGCGGTAGGCGTCGCCTTGCAGCAGCGGCGCGTCGCAACGGCCGTCGCTGTTGGTCAGGGCGCTGGCGACCAACTCAAGCTGTGCGCCTTCGACGCGGTACAGTTCAACCTGGATGGCGCTGCCGGGGCAGCCGTGGGCGGCGTCCAGTACGTGTGTGGTCAGTCGTCCCATGGAACGGGGCTCCCTTGAGTGGAGTGAAGATAGGCCGCACCTTTGCAGGGCATGCAAAAGCCGGCGACGGGCTGATTAAGACACTTTTAATAAAAATTGTACACAATAAAAATCACAAAAATTTACTGACGGTTGCGATGGAAGATTCTTGCGCTGGATTCTCAGTAAGCCTTGCTTTTAAACGACCTTTCATCCTTTTATTGACCCATCAGGCAAGTTTCTTGCAGTACAAGCCCGTGGCAACCGTCTGGAAAAAATGCAGAAATACAGGCTTACAAAGTGACTATCAAGTTGTATACAATCAGTCCATCGCTGTGACGCCACCCAGTCTTTTCACTGCCCGGCCGCCACATGACTGACCACGAACAAGAAGGAAGACTGCAGTGAGCGCTGACTATCCACGCGACCTGATCGGTTACGGCAGTAACCCTCCTCACCCCCACTGGCCGGGCAAGGCACGCATCGCGCTGTCTTTCGTACTCAATTACGAAGAAGGCGGTGAGCGCAATATCTTGCACGGCGACAAAGAGTCCGAAGCCTTCCTCTCGGAAATGGTCTCGGCCCAACCGCTGCAAGGCGCGCGCAACATGAGCATGGAGTCGCTGTACGAATACGGCAGCCGTGCCGGCGTGTGGCGCATCCTCAAGCTGTTCAAAGAATTTGATATCCCGCTGACCATCTTCGCCGTGGCCATGGCCGCCCAGCGCCACCCGGACGTGATCCGCGCCATGGTCGAGGCCGGGCATGAGATCTGCAGTCACGGCTACCGCTGGATCGACTATCAGTACATGGACGAGGCCCAGGAGCGCGAGCACATGCTCGAAGCCATCCGCATCCTCACTGAACTGACCGGCGAACGCCCACTGGGCTGGTACACCGGTCGCACCGGCCCCAATACGCGCCGACTGGTGATGGAAGAAGGCGGTTTCCTGTACGACTGCGACACCTACGACGACGACCTGCCCTACTGGGAACCGAACAACCCCACCGGCAAGCCGCACCTGGTCATTCCCTACACCCTGGACACCAACGACATGCGCTTCACCCAGGTGCAGGGTTTCAACAAGGGCGATGACTTTTTCGAGTACTTGAAGGATGCGTTCGACGTGCTGTACGCCGAGGGTGCCGAGGCACCGAAGATGTTGTCCATCGGCCTGCATTGCCGCTTGATCGGCCGCCCGGCGCGCCTGGCTGCGTTGAAGCGCTTTATCGAATACGCCAAGGGCCATGAACACGTGTGGTTCACCCGCCGCGTCGATATTGCCCGCCACTGGCATGAAACCCACCCGTACACGGGAGCGGCCAAATGACTGCGTTCCAGACCCTGAAGCCATCGGCCCTGAGTCGCGATGAGTTTGTCGCCGCCTTCGCCGATATCTACGAACACTCGCCATGGGTGGCCGAAAGGGCCTACGACCTGGGCCAGGACCCGTCGATCGACCAGATCGAAGCCCTGCACCAGCGCATGAGCGACATCCTGTTGAGCGCTGATCACGCCTCGCAACTGGCGCTGATCAATGCTCACCCGGACCTGGCCGGCAAAGCTGCCGTCCAGGGCCAACTGACCCAAGCCAGCACCGATGAGCAAGCTGGCGCGGGGATTCACCAATGCACGGCCGAAGAGTTCTCGCGCTTCACCGAGCTGAACGATGCCTATAAGGCCAAGTTCAAGTTTCCCTTCATCATGGCGGTAAAAGGCAGCAACCGGCATCAGATCCTGGCCGCGTTCGAGACGCGCATTCACAACTCGGCAGACGCCGAATTCAAATGCGCCCTGGCCGAGATCAACAAGATCGCGTTGTTCCGTTTATTGACCCTCTAAACGACCATCCCCAGCCACTCTATCCAAGGCAGACAAGAAGAATGAAAGCTTACGCCGTACCTTTCGAAAAGTTCGTCAACCTGGCCGACGCCCGCCTGGGCACCAAGATCATCTCGGTCACCGATGACTGGTTCGCTGACGCCAACCGCCTGTTCCAGCCGACCCCGGCCGTGTGGAAGGAGGGCGTTTTCGATGACAACGGCAAGTGGATGGACGGCTGGGAATCACGCCGCAAGCGCTTCGAAGGCTACGACAGCGCGGTGATTCGCCTGGGCGTACCGGGCTCGATCAAAGGCGTGGACATCGACACTTCATTCTTCACCGGCAACTTCCCGCCGTCGGCCTCCCTGGAAGCCTGCTTCCTGGCCTCGGGCGAGCCGGATGACAACACCCAGTGGACCGAAGTGCTGTCGGCCGTAGAGCTGCAAGGCAACAGCCACCACTATCACGAAATCAGCAACGACCAGGCGTTCAGCCACCTGCGTTTCAACATCTACCCGGATGGCGGCGTCGCACGTCTGCGTGTGTACGGGGTGCCGTTCCGCGACTGGTCTTCGGTGGGCGACAACGAACAGGTCGACCTGGCTGCCGCACTGAACGGCGGTCGTGCCCTGGCCTGCTCCGACGAACACTTCGGCCGCATGAGCAACATCCTCAACCCAGGCCGTGGCATCAACATGGGCGACGGCTGGGAAACCGCCCGTCGTCGTACACCGGGCAATGACTGGGTGATCGTCGCGTTGGGCCACCCAGGCGAGATCGAGAAAATCATCGTCGACACCCTGCACTTCAAGGGCAACTACCCGGACACCTGCTCGATCCAGGGCGCTTTCGTCAAAGGCGGCACCGACAGCCAGATCGAAACCCAATCGCTGTTCTGGCGCGAACTGCTGCCGGCGCAGAAGCTGGAAATGCACGCTGAACACAGCTTCGCCGAGCAGATCAAGGCGCTGGGGCCGATTACCCACATCCGCCTGAACGTGTTCCCGGATGGCGGTGTGAGCCGCCTGCGTGTTCTAGGCAAAGTGTCGAAATAAGCGGTGATGCCATCGCAGGCAAGCCAGCTCCCACATTTGAATGTATTCGCAAATCAAAATGTGGGAGCGGGCTTGCCCGCGATAGCAATAGACCAAACAACACAGCATTTGGATAAGAAGACAGCCATGCGCACACTGATGATCGAACCCCTGACCAAAGAAGCCTTCGCCCCCTTCGGAGACGTTATCGAAACCGACGGCAGCGACCACTTCATGATCAACAACGGGTCGACCATGCGCTTTCACAAACTGGCCACGGTCGAAACCGCGAAGCCGGAAGACCACGCCATCATCAGCATCTTCCGCGCCGATGCGCAGGACATGCCGCTGACCGTGTGCATGCTGGAGAGACACCCGCTGGGCAGCCAGGCTTTCATACCGCTGCTCGGCAACCCCTTTCTGATCGTGGTCGCGCCACTTGGCGATGAACCTGTATCGGGCTTGGTCCGCGCCTTCGTTACCAACGGCAGGCAGGGCATTAATTACCATCGCGGCGTCTGGCACCACCCGGTGCTGACGATCGAAAAGCGGGATGACTTCCTGGTGGTTGATCGCAGTGGCACAGGCAATAACTGCGATGAGCATTTTTTCAAAGAGGATGAGCGGTTGATCCTCGCCCCCCACCAATAAGAGAAGGCCGGATCACCCGACAACAAGGGTGACAGGCGAGAGGTAAAGACTGTGGAAGCACATCTGTTGGAATGGCTGAACCTTAGCGTGCGCTGGGTTCACATGATCACTGGCGTCGCGTGGATCGGCGCTTCTTTCTACTTTGTCTGGCTGGAAAACAACCTCAATCGCGTCAACCCCAAGAGCGGCCTGGCCGGTGACTTGTGGGCGATCCACGGTGGCGGTATCTACCACCTGGAAAAATACAAACTGGCCCCGCCAACCATGCCGGACAACCTGCACTGGTTCAAATGGGAAGCCTATTTCACCTGGATGTCGGGTGTCGCGCTGCTGTGCGTGGTGTTCTACCTCAACCCGACGCTGTACCTGCTCGCCCCCGGCAGCAGCCTCAGCGGCACCGAAGGCGTGTTGCTGGGCATCGGCTCACTGTTCGCCGGCTGGTTCATCTACTCCTTCCTCTGCGACTCGGCCTTGGGCAAACGCCCTGCCCTGCTCGGGTTCATCCTGTTTGTGCTGTTGATTGCGGCAGCCTACGGCTTCAGCAAAGTGTTCAGCGGCCGTGGCGCCTACCTGCACGTCGGTGCGGTGATCGGCACCATCATGGTGGGCAACGTGTTCCGCATTATCATGCCGGCGCAGCGCGCCCTGGTGGCGGCCATCGCCGAGAACCGCACGCCGGACCCGGCCCTGCCGGCCAAGGGCTTGCTGCGTTCACGCCACAACAACTACTTCACCTTGCCGGTGCTGTTCATCATGATCAGCAACCACTTCCCGAGCACCTACGGCAGCCAATACAACTGGCTGATCCTGGCCGGTATCGCGGTGGCGGCAGTGTTGGTACGGCACTACTTCAATACTCGGCATAACAGCCAGAAGTACGCATGGACCTTGCCGGTGGGCGCGTTGGCGATGATCAGCCTGGCGTACGTCACCGGGCCAAAACCGGCCGAACCGATTGCCAAGGCTCCGGCGGCGATCGAGTACCAGCCATTGCCTGAAACGGCGTTGGGCGGTGGTTTGAAACCCGCCGCACCCGCAGCTCCCGCCGCCGAACCTGCACCGGCACAAGCCTCTACGGACTTCGGACAGGTGCACAGCGTGATCGAGCAACGCTGCACCGTGTGCCACTCGGCCAAGCCGACCAGCCCACTGTTCAGCACCGCGCCGGCCGGCGTGATGTTTGATACGCCAGCGCAGATCCAGCAGCAAGCGGCACGCATTCAAGCGCAGGCCGTAGCGAGCCAGATCATGCCGCTGGGCAACATCACCCAGATGACCCAGCAGGAGCGCGATTTGATCGGCACCTGGATCAACCAGGGGGCCCGTACCAACTAATAGCCTGTGCAAATCCAATGTGGGAGGGGGCTTGCCCCCGATGGCGGCGTGTCATTCAAAACATCAGTGACTGAACAACTGCAATCGGGGGCAAGCCCCCTCCCACATTTGGCCCTACTGCGTTTTGAAGATTGCGTTCCACACAACACAACAATAAAAAGATCCGAGGTGTTGCATGACCGAGTTAGTCGAACCGCAGATTCCTGCCGCGCCTGCCATGGAGCGGCTGCCCCTCTTGCAACTGATTCTGGTAGGCCTGCAACACGTCTTGCTGATGTACGGCGGCGCGGTCGCCGTGCCCCTCATCATTGGCCAGGCCGCCGGCCTGAGCCGTGAAGAAATCGCGTTCCTGATCAATGCCGACCTGCTCGTCGCCGGCATCGCCACCATGGTCCAGTCGTTCGGCATCGGCCCGGTGGGCATCCGCATGCCGGTGATGATGGGCGCCAGTTTCGCCGCCGTCGGCAGCATGGTTGCCATGGCCGGCATGCCGGGTATCGGCCTGCAGGGGATCTTCGGCGCGACCATCGCCGCGGGGTTCTTCGGCATGATCATCGCGCCGTTCATGTCCAAGGTGGTGCGCTTCTTTCCGCCGTTGGTCACCGGCACCGTGATTACCGCCATCGGCCTGTCGCTGTTCCCCGTGGCCGTGAACTGGGCCGGCGGCGGCAGCGCGGCAGCCACCTTCGGCTCGCCGATTTACCTGGCGATTGCGGCGCTGGTACTGGGCACCATCTTGTTGATCAACCGCTTCATGCGCGGTTTCTGGGTGAACATTTCGGTGTTGATCGGCATGGGCCTGGGCTACGGTCTGTGTGGCGTCATCGGCATGGTCGACCTCAGCGGCCTGGCCCAGGCACCATGGGTGCAGGTGGTGACGCCGCTGCACTTCGGCATGCCCAAGTTCGAGTTGGCGCCAATCCTGTCGATGTGCCTGGTGGTGGTGATTATCTTCGTGGAATCCACCGGGATGTTCCTCGCCCTGGGCAAGATCACCGGCCAGGAAGTGTCGCCCAGGATGCTGCGTCGCGGCTTGCTGTGTGATGCCGGTGCGTCGTTCTTCGCCGGCTTTTTCAACACCTTCACCCACTCCTCGTTTGCACAGAACATCGGCCTGGTGCAGATGACCGGCGTGCGCTGCCGCTCGGTGACGATCATGGCGGGCGCGTTCCTGATTGTGCTCAGCCTGCTGCCCAAGGCCGCGTACCTGGTGGCGTCGATTCCACCGGCAGTACTCGGCGGGGCGGCGATTGCGATGTTCGGCATGGTCGCGGCCACCGGCATCAAGATCCTCCAGGAGGCGGATATCGCCGACCGTCGCAATCAGTTGCTGGTGGCCGTCAGCATCGGCATGGGCCTGATCCCCGTGGTGCGCCCGGAGTTCTTCGCGCAACTGCCATTGTGGATGAGCCCGATAACCCACAGTGGCATCGCCATGGCCACCCTCAGCGCCTTGTCGCTGAATATCCTGTTCAACATCCTCGGCGGTTCAGAACGCCCCGCCGTCGACCCCGCCCACACCTGACAAGTGCTCCATTGTTGTCCTGTGCGCGCTGTAACGGCGCACTTGAGCCAAGACGTGAGAGCCAGTATTCTCCGCGCCCGCTTGAATTGACGGTTGTTTAGCGCCTTGGCGCGGCTCTTGCTATGACCATAAAGCTGACCATTCAGACCACTTTCAGCGATCCAAAAGGCGCCGCACTAGAGCGCCTGCGTAGAAGAAAAACCAAAAAATCTTAACTCGGGAGCAACCGAATGAAACCTATGTTCAAAGGCCTGATGCTGGCAGGATCCCTGCTGGCGGGTGGCCAGGCCGTGGCCGGTGACTTGTTGCAGTGGCAGAACAACAGCCTGACGTACCTGTGGGGCAAGAGCTTTACCGTCAACCCGCAGATCCAGCAAACCGTCACGTTCGAACACGCCGATGCGTGGAAGTACGGCGACAATTTTGTATTCGTCGACCGCATCTTCTACAACGGCAAGGAAGACGGCAACGTCGGCCCAAGCACCTACTACGGCGAGATCAGCCCACGGTTGTCATTCGGCAAGATCCTCGACAAAGACCTGTCCTTCGGCCCGATCAAGGATGTGCTGCTGGCCTTCACTTACGAGTTCGGCGAAGGCGATAACGAATCGTACCTGCTCGGCCCGGCGTTCGATTTGAACATCCCTGGTTTCGACTACTTCCAGCTGAACTTCTACCAGCGCCAGACCGAAGGCAATCGCCCGGGTGATGGCGTTTGGCAGATCACCCCGGTGTGGTCGTACACCCTGCCGGTGGGTAACTCCGACATCCTGATCGATGGCTTTATGGATTGGGTGGTGGACAACGACAAGAACGCCCGTGGCACCTACCACGCCAACCTGCACTTCAACCCACAGGTTAAATACGACCTGGGCAAGGCGCTGCATTGGGGCGACAAGCAATTGTATGTAGGTTTTGAATACGACTATTGGAAGAACAAGTACGGGATCGAAGATTCTGGGGCGTTCAAGACGAATCAGGACACAGCGAGCTTCCTGGTCAAGTATCACTTCTAACCGACACTAAAAAATTAGTGGGGGGGCTTGCCCCCTCCCACATTTAGATTGATTCAAGTCCCAGGAACCGGCTGATTTCTTCGCGCTTGGCCAGCGCATCTTTCCTACCCAACTCAATCAACTCGCTGCAATACCCCGCCTCGAACAGCAGGTAACTCAACACCCCTGCCCCGCTCGTCTTGGTCGCCCCCGGCCCCCTCAGAAACAGACGCAACGCCGCCGGCAATTCCTGGCGATGCCGCGCAGCAATTTCATCGATCGGCTGGCTCGGCGCAATCACCAGCACCTCTACCGCCGCCAACCCAGGCGCGGCATGACTGAACTGATTCAAGCGCTCCAGCAACTCGATGTCGCTTTCCAGGCTGTCAATGAACGTACTGTTGAGCATATGCCCGCCGATCTGGGCCAGGGTCGGTTCCTGGCCGGTGAAGCTGCGCTGCACCGCCGGTTCATTACCCCGTGGGTTGCCGCTGACGCCCACCACCAGCACGCGGCTGGCGCCCAGATGCAGGGCCGGGCTGATCGGTGCTGATTGGCGCACTGCGCCGTCGCCGAAATACTCCTGGTCGAGTTTCACCGGGGCAAACAATAACGGGATCGCCGAACTGGCCAGCAAGTGCTCTACCGTGAGCGCGGTGGGTACGCCAATGCGGCGGTGACGCAGCCAGGCATTGATGGTGCCGCCGCCCTGATAGAAGGTCACCGCTTGCCCAGACTCATAGCCGAACGCCGTGACCGCAACCGCATGCAGATGTTTGTTCCGGATCGCCTCGTCGATACCCGCCAGATGCAGCTTGTCCTGCAGCAGATCACGCAGTGGCGAACTGTTGAGCAGCGCTACCGGAAATTGCCGCCCCAGACCCAGCAGGCTGTGGATCAGGAAGCGACTCGCCTGACGGATCACACCGGGCCAATCGCTGCGCAATACCAGATGGCTGCGAAAGCCCTGCCAGAATGCTGTAAGGCGCTGGACGGCTGCCGTGAAATCCATCGCCCCACTGGCCAGGCTCACCGCATTGATCGCCCCCGCCGACGTGCCGACGATCACCGGAAACGGGTTGGGTGCCCCCGGTGGCAGCAATTCGGCAATCGCCGCCAACACCCCCACCTGATACGCCGCTCGCGCCCCGCCGCCGGAAAGAATCAAGCCTGTTACCGGTTCAGCTGGGCGCATCGCATCACTCCGTGTCGGGGAAAAATCTGTCTTATCGGCGGCGTTTTTCGTACAGCTTGGGTTCGCCCGGCGGCCGGCTCTTGAAGCGGCGATGGGTCCACAGGTATTGCTCGGGGCATTCGCGTACAGAGGCTTCGACCCACTGGTTGATGCGCAGACAGTCCACCTCATCGCTTTCGCCAGGGAAGTCGGTCAACGGCGGGTGGATCACCAGGCGGTAACCGCTGCCATCCGCCAGGCGTTCCTGGGTGAACGGCACCACCAGCGCCTTGCCCAGACGGGCGAACTTGCTGGTGGCGGTGACGGTGGCGGCCTGGATGCCGAACAGCGGCACGAAGATGCTTTGCTTGGCGCCGTAGTCCTGGTCCGGTGCGTACCAGATGGCGCGGCCGGCGCGCAGCAGCTTGAGCATGCCGCGCACGTCTTCGCGCTCAATGGCCAGGGAATCGAGGTTGTGGCGCTCGCGGCCACGGCGCTGGATAAAGTCGAACAGCGGGTTGCCGTGCTCGCGGTACATCCCATCGATGGTGTGCTTCTGGCCCAACAGTGCCGCGCCGATTTCCAGGGTGGTGAAGTGCAGGGCCATGAGGATCACGCCCTTGCCATCCAACTGGGCCTGCTTGAGGTGTTCAAGGCCTTCGACGTGGGCCAGGCGCGACAGACGCTGGCGCGACCACCACCAGCTCATGGCCATCTCAAAGAAGGCGATGCCGGTGGAGGCAAAGTTTTCCTTGAGCAACTGCTTACGCTCTTCGGCGGTTTTTTCCGGGAAGCACAGTTCCAGGTTTCGTGCGGCGATGCGGCGACGTTCGCCAGCCACACGGTACATGCCCGCACCCAACAACCGACCAATGGCCAGCAGGGCGCGGTACGGCAATTGGGTGACCAGCCACAGCAGGCCGAGCCCAAGCCATAACAGCCAGAAACGCGGGTGAAAAAATGCAGCTCGAAAACGCGGGCGATCCATTACAGATTCCGGTAAAGACAGGGCCGCGCATTCTACAACGGTTCGACCCGGCTTGCGGCCAGTGGATGTTCTCGTTATAAGTCTCGACACTTTTCGTGACAAGCCGCTTTATGCCGACCATGAGCCAAACCGAACCGCTAGACCAAGATCCCGTGTTCCAGCTGAAAGGCAGCATGCTCGCCATCACCGTGCTGGAACTCGCCCGCAACGACCTCGACGCCCTGGACCGCCAGCTCGCCGCCAAGGTCGCCCTGGCGCCCAATTTCTTCAACAACGCCCCGCTGGTGCTGGCCCTGGACAAACTGCCTGCCGGCCAGGGCGCGGTCGATCTGCCCGGCCTGATGCGCGTGTGCCGCTCCCACGGCCTGCGTACGCTGGCCATTCGTGCCAGCCGTATCGAAGACATTGCCGCAGCCATCGCCATTGAACTGCCAGTACTGCCACCGTCCGGCGCACGCGAGCGTCCGCTCGAACCATTGGTCGGTGAAGAGAAGAAAAAACCGGAAAAACCACCAGAGCCGACGATCAAGCCTACAAAGATCATCACCTCGCCCGTACGCGGTGGGCAGCAAATTTACGCAGAGGGAAGCGACCTGGTAGTGATCTCCTCGGTCAGTCCCGGCGCGGAACTTCTGGCTGATGGCAATATCCATGTATACGGCCCGATGCGCGGACGTGCCCTCGCCGGCATCAAGGGCGATACCAAGGCCCGTATTTTTTGCCAGCAATTGACCGCTGAGCTAGTGTCCATCGCGGGTCGGTACAAGGTTTCCGAAGATTTGCGCCGTGATCCGCTGTGGGGGGCCGGGGTGCAGGTCAGCCTTTCGGGCGACGTGTTGAACATCATCCGTCTTTAACGGATACTGCCGCATTTTCCAAGCATCTCTAGACTCTGATAGCACAGCGAAACCGGCAAGACTTGCGTAGGAATAATTGGAAGTTGGCGTTTCCCCATGGAAACCACATCTTTTTCCTACAATGGCTGTCCGCCTGCGGCGAGTTCCAAGAGATGTTTTTCAGGGACTGAAAAGTCCTTTTTCCTTAGGGGTGAAACACCTTGGCCAAGATTCTCGTGGTTACATCCGGCAAGGGTGGTGTGGGTAAGACCACCACCAGCGCCGCTATCGGTACCGGTCTCGCTCTGCGCGGCCACAAGACAGTCATCGTCGACTTCGACGTCGGTTTGCGTAACCTCGACCTGATCATGGGCTGCGAACGCCGCGTGGTGTATGACTTCGTCAACGTGGTGAACGGCGAAGCCAACCTGCAACAGGCCCTGATCAAGGACAAGCGCCTTGAGAACCTGTACGTGCTGGCCGCCAGCCAGACCCGTGACAAAGATGCGTTGACCAAGGAAGGCGTAGGCAAAGTCCTCGCTGAACTGAAGGAAACCTTCGAATACGTGGTGTGCGACTCCCCGGCCGGTATAGAAACCGGTGCTCACCTGGCGATGTACTTCGCCGATGAAGCGATCGTGGTGACCAACCCGGAAGTGTCCTCCGTGCGTGACTCGGACCGCATGCTCGGCCTGCTGGCCAGCAAGTCCCAACGCGCCGAAAAAGGCGAAGACCCGATCAAGGAGCACCTGCTGCTCACCCGTTACAACCCTGAGCGCGTCAGCAATGGCGAAATGCTTGGCGTTGAAGACGTCAAGGACATCCTCGCGGTCACCCTGCTGGGCGTGATCCCGGAATCCCAAGCAGTCCTGAAGGCTTCCAACCAGGGCGTGCCGGTGATTCTTGACGACCAGAGCGACGCCGGCCAGGCGTACAGCGATGCGGTTGATCGCTTGCTGGGCAAGTCCGTGGAACATCGCTTCCTCGATGTAAAGAAGAAGGGATTCTTCGAGCGTATCTTTGGAGGCAACTAAACAATGAAATTTCTCGACTTCTTTCGCGCCAACAAAAAGCCAAGCACCGCGTCGGTCGCGAAAGAGCGTCTACAGATCATCGTGGCGCACGAACGCGGCCAACGCAGCACCCCGGACTACCTGCCCGCCTTGCAGAAGGAACTGGTCGAGGTGATCCGCAAGTACGTCAATATCGGCAACGATGACGTGCATGTCGCTCTGGAAAATGACGGCAGCTGCTCGATTCTGGAACTCAATATCACCCTGCCTGATCGTTGATCGAACAGGCGGCCGCCACGGCGGCTCGATCACCTTGATCCCCTTGCGGGAACCGGGTGGTCGAGCCGCCGTTGGCGTTTGTTGCGAGGCTGTTTAATGCCGCTGTCCAATATCCATATCCTGCATCAGGACGACGCTGTCCTGGTGGTGAACAAGCCGACCCTGCTGCTCTCGGTGCCTGGCCGCGCCGACGACAACAAGGATTGCCTGATCACCCGCCTGCAGGAAAACGGCTACCCCGAAGCCCGCATCGTCCATCGACTGGACTGGGAAACCTCGGGGATCATCCTGCTGGCCCGGGACGCCGATAGCCATCGCGAACTGTCCCGTCAGTTTCACGACCGCGAAACCGAAAAAGCCTACACCGCGTTGGCCTGGGGCCAGCCGGAACTGGACAGCGGCAGCATCGACCTGCCCCTGCGCTACGACCCACCGACCAAGCCCCGCCATGTGGTGGACCATGAGTTCGGCAAGCATGCGCTGACCTTCTGGAAAGTGCTGGAGCGCTGTGGGGACTGGTGCCGCGTGGAGCTGACGCCGATCACCGGGCGCTCGCATCAGCTGCGTGTGCATATGCTGTCCATTGGGCATCCGCTGCTCGGCGACGGGCTGTATGCCCATGAGCAGGCCCTGGCTGCCTGGCCGCGCTTGTGTCTGCACGCGAGCATGCTGAGCTTCACTCACCCGCAAAGCGGTGAGCGCTTGCGCTTTGAGTGCCCTGCCCCCTTTTAAGCTGTGAACACAGTCAAATGTGGGAGGGGACTTGCCCCCGATTGCGGTGTAGCAGCTGCCGAGCGCAAGCGAGGCTGCGTTGGGAGCCCCGCAGATCGTGGGGTGTCAATACGTCCGCTACGCAGCCTCGCTTGCGCTCGGCAGCTGCTACGGATTACCGCTATCGGGGGGCAAGCCCCCTCCCACATTTGTTCTGTGCACTTCTGGCCATCGGACGGTAAACTCCGCGCACTGCTGTCTGGAGCTATTTATGCGCGAAGCGTTGAATCAAGGCCTGATCGACTTCCTCAAGGCCTCCCCTACTCCTTTTCATGCCACTGCCGCCCTGGCCCAGCGCCTGGAAGCGGCCGGTTACCAGCGTCTCGACGAGCGCGAAACCTGGACCACCGAAGCCAACGGTCGCTATTACGTGACCCGCAATGACTCCTCGATTATCGCCTTCAAGCTCGGCCGCCACTCGCCGCTGCAGGGCGGGATTCGCCTGGTCGGCGCCCATACCGACAGCCCGTGCCTGCGGGTCAAGCCCCAGCCCGAGCTGCAACGCCAGGGTTTCTGGCAATTAGGTGTGGAAGTCTACGGTGGCGCCTTGCTGGCCCCGTGGTTCGACCGTGACCTGTCCCTGGCCGGCCGCGTGACGTTCCGCCGCGACGGCAAGGTCGAAAGCCAGCTGATCGACTTCAAACTGCCCATCGCCATCATCCCCAACCTGGCCATTCACCTGAACCGTGAAGCCAACCAGGGCTGGGCGATCAATGCCCAGAACGAACTGCCGCCGATCCTCGCGCAATTTGCCGGTGACGAGCGCGTGGACTTCCGTGCCGTGCTCACCGAGCAACTGGCACGCGAGCATGGGTTGAACGCCGACGTGGTGCTCGACTACGAGCTGAGCTTCTACGATACCCAGAGTGCGGCCGTGATTGGCCTTAATGGCGACTTTATCGCCGGCGCGCGCCTGGACAACCTGCTGTCCTGCTACGCCGGCCTGCAAGCCTTGCTCACCAGCGAAAGCGACGAAACCTGCGTGCTGGTGTGCAACGACCACGAAGAAGTCGGTTCCTGCTCGGCCTGCGGCGCCGATGGCCCGATGCTGGAACAGACCCTGCGCCGCCTGCTGCCCGAAGGTGATGAGTTCGTACGCACCATTCAGAAATCTCTGTTGGTGTCTGCGGACAACGCCCACGGCGTGCACCCGAACTACGCCGACAAGCACGACGCCAACCACGGTCCCAAGCTCAACGCCGGCCCGGTGATCAAGGTCAACAGCAACCAGCGCTACGCCACCAACAGCGAAACCGCCGGGTTCTTCCGCCATCTGTGCATGGCCGAGGAAGTGCCGGTACAGAGCTTTGTCGTGCGCAGCGACATGGGTTGCGGCTCGACCATCGGCCAGATCACCGCCAGCCACCTGGGCGTGCGCACCGTGGACATCGGCCTGCCGACGTTTGCCATGCATTCCATTCGTGAACTGTGCGGCAGCCATGACCTGGCGCATCTGGTGAAGGTATTGGGCGCGTTCTACGCCAGCCACGACTTGCCCTGATCCAAAGGCTGAATACAGTCAAAAATGTGGGAGGGGGCAAGCCCCCTCCCACATTTGGTTTTGCGTACACCTGATCTATATCACCTGCACTTCCCGCAATCCGACCTAGACTTGTCAGTATTCCCACTCCGACAAGGCCGTCGCCCCATGATCTCCATGTCTTCCTTCCACGCCATGCTTATCCCTATCCTGATCGGCATGATCATGCTCGCGGTCGGCTTCAATTTTCGCGACAAACCCCTCGGCGTGTTCGGCATGTGGATCGGTATGCTGCTGATCCTGGGCACTGTGGTGTACAAGATCCTCGCCAAACTGGCCGAATGACCCGTGCACTCGTACACTCGCTCAACCCGTCGTTTCCAAGGTTGAACGCCTCGTGTTTTCCCGTCTGTTTGCTCTGCCCTGCTACCTGCTGATCGCCCTGCTCACCCTGCTGCCCCTGGCGTCTGCCCAGGCGGTCGGCCTGCCCGGCCTGCTGGGCAGCACCAACAAGTCACAACCCCAGGCAGAAGTGCCCCTCGGCCAATCGCTGGACGAGGTGATCAAGACCCTGGAAAACGACCAGCAACGCACCCAACTGCTCAGCGACCTGAAAAAGCTGCGTGCCGCCACGCAAAAAGCCCAGCCGGCCGCCGAACAAGGCGTGCTTGGGCTGATCGGCAACACGCTGTCGACCCTTGAGCAACAGTTTTCCGGTAACGACAGCCCGCTGGGCCGCTGGTCCAATGAGATCGACCTGGCCAAGGACGAGCTCGATGCGCTGATGCTGCCGGCCAGCGAATGGCTGCCGATCATCTTTGGTTTCGCGCTGATTCTGGCGGTGTGGAGCCTGCTGGCCTATGCGTTGATATGGCTCAGCCACCGCATCCGCGAACGGTTCGGCCTGCCTGAAGAGTTGCCGCAGCACCCACGAACCTGGGACATGGTGCGCTTTGCCCTGCGCAAACTCGGGCCGTGGCTGATCGCGCTGGTGATCACCGTGTACATGAGCTACGCGCTGCCCTCGTCCCTGGGCAAGTCCCTGGCGATGGTACTGGCTTATGCGTTGGTGGTCGGCACCTGTTTCTCGGCCATCTGCGTGATCGCCTTCTCGCTACTCGACGGCCCGCACCGCCATCGCGCGCTATACATCCTGCGGCACCAGGCCTTTCGTCCGCTGTGGTGGATCGGCAGCTTCGCCGCCTTTGGCGAAGCCCTGAGCGACCCGCGCCTGGTAACGGCCCTCGGCCAACACCTGTCGCACACCGCCGCAACCGTCGCCAATGTGATGGCGGCGCTGTCCACCGGCGTGTTTATCCTGCGTTTTCGCCGGCCGATCGCCCACCTGATCCGCAACCAGCCGCTGTCACGCCGCCTCACACGGCGCGCGCTCAGTGACACCATCGAGATCATCGGCTCGTTCTGGTACATCCCGGCCCTGCTGCTGGTGGGTATTTCCCTGTTTGCCACGTTCGTCTCTGCCGGCGACACCAGCACCGCCCTGCGTCAATCGCTGCTGTGCACGGTATTGCTGGTGTTGTGCATGGTGATCAACGGCCTGGTGCGTCGCCATGCCCTCAAGCCGCAACGCGGGCACAAGCGCCATGCGCTGTACTCCGAGCGCCTGAAAAGCTTCATCTACACCCTGGCTCACCTGGTGGTGTGGCTGGTGTTTATCGAACTGGGCCTGCGGGTCTGGGGCTTGTCGCTGATTGGCTTTACCGAAGGCGACGGTCATGAAATCGCGGTCAAACTGTTCGGCCTGGCAGGCACGCTGCTGTTTGCCTGGTTGATCTGGATCCTCAGCGACACGGCAATTCACCACGCCCTCACCCGCTCGCGCAAAGGCCTGGCCAATGCGCGGGCGCAGACCATGATGCCGTTGATCCGCAACGTGCTGTTCGTGACGATTTTCATCATCGCCGCCATCGTCGCCCTGGCGAACATGGGCATGAACGTCACGCCGCTGCTGGCCGGTGCCGGTGTAATCGGCCTGGCCATCGGTTTTGGTGCGCAGTCGCTGGTGGCGGATTTGATCACCGGCCTGTTCATCATCATCGAAGACTCCCTGGCAATCGATGACTACGTGGACGTGGGCGGCCACCTCGGCACCGTCGAGGGCCTGACTATCCGCACCGTGCGCCTGCGCGACATCGACGGGATTGTGCACACGATTCCGTTCAGCGAGATCAAGAGCATCAAGAACTACTCGCGGGAGTTCGGCTACGCGATCTTCCGCGTGGCGATCCCGTACAACATGGACATTGATAACGCGATCAAGCTGATCCGCGATGTCGGCCAGAAAATGCGCAACGACCCGCTGCAGCGCCGCAACATCTGGTCGCCGCTGGAGATTCAGGGCGTGGAAAGTTTTGAGTCAGGCAGCGCGATCCTGCGGGCACGATTCAAAACGGCGCCGATCAAACAGTGGGAAGTGTCGCGGGCGTTCAACCTGTCGCTGAAACGGCATCTGGACGAAGCGGGGTTGGACTTGGCCACACCGCGCTTGAGTGTGCAGGTGGTCACGGGGGCGTCGGGTGGGCTGGAGAAAGAGAAGGAAGCTTGAAGGCATCGCACCCACCGTTGCCAAGCGGGCTTGTTGTGGTGAGCGGGCTTGCCCTAATGCCAGTCAGTTAAGGACGAACACCGTACCTGTGGCGAGGGAGCTTGCTCCCGCTGGGGCGCGAAGCGGCCCCAAAAATGGGACTGCTGCGCAGTCCAACGGGAGCAAGCTCCCTCGCCACAGGTTACTTTTTGCCCTTTTATCTCTTAACTGACCGGCATTAGGGCTTGCCCGCTCACCACAACAAGCGAGCTCGCCACATAAAGCCTGATTACCTCAGGCCAGTGCCGCGCCATCCATCTTCTGGCGCAGGCTCAACGGGCGCATATCGGTCCAGGTTTCTTCGATGTAGGCCAGGCACTCTTTCTTCAGGCCGCTCTTGCCTACGGTGCGCCAGCCTTCCGGCACGGCCTTGTAGTCGGGCCAGATGGAATACTGTTCTTCATGGTTGACCACTACCTGAAACAGGATGTCGTCGCGGTCAAATACTGAGGTCATTGCTGTTCTCCATCGCAAAAAAAACTGGCTGCGCACCACGCGCAGCACTGATATCTGTAGAAACGTACCAAACCGTCGAAAAATTAGAGGCTGGCCACAGCGGCGGCCAGGGCGCGCCCGAAGATCTCGGCCACACGGTCGACTTCTGCGGCGGTGATCACCAGCGGCGGCAGGAAGCGCACTACGCTGCCATGACGGCCGCCCAGTTCCAGGATCAGTCCGCGCTTGAGGCACTCGCGCTGTACCAGCGGCGCCAATTGGCGGTGCACCGGTGGGTGGCCCTGGATGTCGAGGGTACCGTCCGGGTCCACCAACTCCACGCCGAGCATCAGCCCGCGGCCGCGAATATCGCCCAACTGCGGGAAGTCCCGTTGCAGGATGCGCAGGTGTTCGCCGAGGCGCTCGCCCATCGCTGCCGCATGGCCGGGCAGATCGTGATCCTTGAGGTAGCGCATCACCGCCGAACCCGCCGCCATCGCCATCTGATTGCCACGGAACGTACCGGCATGGGCGCCAGGCAGCCAGGTGTCGAGCCAATCGCGGTACACCACCACCGCCAGCGGCAAGCTGCCGCCGATGGCCTTGGACATCACCACCACGTCCGGAATGATGCCGGCGTGTTCAAAGGCGAACATCTTGCCGGTGCGCCCAAAACCGCTCTGGATTTCATCGACGATCAACGCCACGCCCGCCTGCTCGGTGATCCGCCGCAGGCCGCGCAGCCAGTCGAGGTCGGCCGGGATGACGCCGCCCTCACCCTGCACCACTTCAACAATCACCGCTGCGGGCAGCAATACCCCGGCTTCCGGGTCGTTGAGCAGGTTTTCCAGGTAATGCAGATTGACCTGCACACCTTGCGCACCGCCCAGGCCGAACGGGCAGCGGTAGTCATAGGGGAATGGCAGAAACTGCACGCCATTGCCCAGCAACGCACCCAAGGGTTTCTTCGGCCCCAGGCTGCCCATCAGGCTCAAGGCGCCTTGGCTCATGCCGTGATAGCCACCCTGGAACGACAGCACGGTGCTGCGCCCGGTGGCGGTACGTACCAGTTTCAGCGCAGCTTCCACCGCGTCGGTGCCGGTAGGGCCACAGAACTGAATCTTGGCTTCCCGCGCCAGCTCGGCCGGTAACAGGCCAAACAGATCCTGTACGAATTGATCCTTGACCGGTGTCGTCAGGTCGAGGGTGTGCAACGGCAGTTCGTCACTCAGCACTTGCTGGATGGCTTCGATCACTACCGGGTGGTTATGCCCCAGCGCCAGCGTGCCGGCGCCGGCCAGGCAGTCGATGAACTGGCGGCCTTCCACGTCTTCCACATAAATACCCTTGGCACGCTTGAGCGCCAGGGGAATGCGCCGGGGGTAACTGCGGGCGTTGGACTCCTGCTGGCGTTGACGGGCCAACAGCGGTGTTTCATCGAACTGGTAGAGCGTTTCCGCAGGCGCCGGGCTGCCATGCACCGGGGCGCTTTCGATACGGCTGGTAGCGACTGACATCTCTCTGTCCCTCAATACGCTGATGATGGTGACCAAACTGCCAATCCGTTGGCGTCTGGCCCAAGGGCATGCGCACGGATTTCCTGTTCTGGAAACGCATCAGCGGCTGAGGGATTTAGGGCTATTGATCGTTAGCGGATGCAGTTGAACGGTACTCGGCGTCAAAGTCCCCGGTATTTTTCGTTCAGGGCATACAGGATCGCGCACGTCTCGGCATCCAATACGCCCCGGTGATCTCGCGGCCTGAAGTGCATCTGGAACGCCCGCGTGCGCTGTGCAAACGCCTGTCGGTTCTGCGCCGGCTTATACCCATACCGCTCAAACGCCCGCTCGACCTCTACCTCCGGCGGCAGCCCCACACCAAACCGACGCTGGTACATCGCCCGCGTCGCCTCATCAAACCAGGCGCCAACCCCGGCGTCGTACAAGCATCGCCAAGGCAACCGGGGCCCTGGATCACTCTTGCGCCAATACGCCACGTCCGAATGCCCGAGAATATCCGCCGGACCGATCTGCGGGTAACGCCCGAGGATGTCGCGCACCAGTGCAATCAACACCGAAACCTGCTCCTGGGCGTACGCAGGAAAGGTAAACACCCCCGCGTCATCCCGCGCCAGGTTGACGATCTCGATACCAATCGAACGGCTATTGAGGTTATCCCGCCCAGCCCATTGGCTCGCCCCGGCATGCCACGCACGCTTGGTTTCATCCACCAGGCGAAACGCGCGCAGTTCGTCATACCCGGCAGCGCGGTAGCCGGGCTCATCGGGATCAGGCAGAAGATAGTGGGCGCTGACCCCGTCCTGGGTCAGGGTTCGCAGGGAGGACGCGAACGGCGCGGCGGTGTAATGCAGGATCAGTTGTCCCACAGGCTCGCCGTTGCGGTCGTTGAAGTGCCTGGCTGGGAAACTGGTGTCGATGACCAACATAAGAACCATCCTTTTCAATACAGGCCGAGTCATTCGGCCCGTTCAAGCGCAAAAAAATTAGCGCCATCCTGAAGACTTGAACGTCAGGAGGGTGGTAATTATTTGGCACTTGAAAGGACGGCGTTCAGCGTCGCAGCGGCATGCCCAACTCGACACGCAGGCCATCGGCCTGGCTGTCGAATGTCAGTGAACAGGAGCAGCGCTGCACAATCGCTTGCACGATCGCCAGGCCCAGGCCGCAGCCTTCGCTGTTGCCATTGCGCCAGAAGCGCTGGGTCAGGTATTGCAGGTCTTCACTGGAAATCTGCTTGCCATAGTCGCGCACGCGGAACACCACTTGATCTGGGGCGGTGAACACACTCAGCTCTACCCGCGTGTCCGCCGGCGTATGGCGCAAGGCGTTGTCGAGCAGGTTGCGCAGGGCGGCAACCGCCAGGCCCACGGGCATTTCCACCGGGGCAGCGGACAGGTTGTGCGGCAGGATCAGATCGATGCGCGAATTATCGCCAGCATTGGCATCCTGGATCGCCAGCCGTGCGACTTCTTCGGCGCTGGACTGCAGGCCATCGTCAAACGACAGGCTGCCTTCCACCCGGGCCAACAGCAGCAACTGCTCCAGGGTACGGTGCAAGCGGTCGGCGCCCTCCTCGGCGTGGGCCAGGGACTGGTCGCGCGCCGCGCCTTCGGTCATGCGCGCCACTTGCAGGTGGGTCTTGATCGCCGTCAGCGGGCTGCGCAGTTCGTGGGCGGCATCGCCGGTGAGACGGCGTTCACGCTCGATGGTCTTGGCGATGCGTTGCAACAGTTGGTTCTGGGTGTCCAGCAGCGGTTTGAGTTCGCTGGGCAGCGGGTGGATCTGCAGCGGTTCGAGGGAATCGGCACTGCGCCGCATCAGCGCGTCGCGCATGCGGTTGAGCGGCAGCAGGCTCTGGCCGATGCCCAGCCACAGCAGGCACAGGCAACCGAGCATGGCCACGCCCACCGGCACCGACGCCGCCAGCAGGATCGACAGGTTCAGGGCCTCGCGCTCAACCTGGCGGTCGGCGGTGGTAATGAGCAGGTCGCCACGGGACAGGGTAAAGCTGCGCCAACCCACGCCGTCGATCATCTGGTCGCGAAAACCGCTGCGTTGCGACTCCAGGCCCTGATCCGGGGTGGTGTGGCTGCGCGCCAGGATTTCGCCGCGCAAGGAACTGACCTGGCAGGCCATGCCGCCCGGCACGTGCAGTTGCTCGGCACTGAAATGCGCTCCGCCGCTGACACTGGCCAGGCCCGGCATCTGCTCGGTGAGCCCCGCCACCATGCGTGCCGACGCCACCAGGCGCTGGTCGAGGGAGAACATCATCTGGTTGCGCAGGTCGTTGAGCATCCAGGCCGCTGCCAGGGCCCAGATCAGCACGAATGCGGCGCCGAGCTTGAAAGTCAGGCGCAGGCGCAGGCTTTTCACGAAGCGTTCTCGCCGTCATCCGCCGGGCCCAGGCGATAGCCCAGGCCGCGCACGGTCTCGACAATGCCATTGCCCAATTTGCGCCGCAGGTGGTGGATATGCACGTTGAGGGCGTTGCTCTCCAGCTCATCGTTGAAGCCGTAAACGCTGTCCTTGAGCTGCTCGCTGGACAGCACGCGGCCCTTGTTGTGCAGCAGCGCCTGCAGCAGCGCTTGTTCACGCCGGGACAGATCCACCGGCTGGCCGCCCAACAGGGTTTCGCGGCTGCTGGGGTCATAGGTCAACCGGCCGTGTTCGATCAGGTTGACACTGCGCCCCGCCATCCGGCGCAGCAGGGTTTGCAGGCGGGCAGCCAGTTCGCGCAGGTCAAAGGGTTTGAGCAGGTAGTCATCGGCGCCGGCTTGCAGGCCGTCGACGCGGTTGGTCACCGAATCCCGCGCAGTGAGGATCAGCACCGGAATCTCCAGGCCCTGGCTGCGCAGTTGCTGCAACAGCTTGAGGCCGTCTTCGTCGGGCAGGCCGAGGTCGAGCACCATGATGTCGAAGGTCGCCGCCTTGAGCATCGCCCGCGCAGCCGCCGCCGTGGCCACGCGCTCAACCGTAAAGCCCTGGGCGGTGAGGCCGGCCACGATGCCGCTGGCAATCAGTTCGTCGTCTTCACAGACCAGTACGTGCATGGTGAACCCTTCATGAAAGATGGGGGGATTAAAGGTGCAGCGGATTAAGCGCAGATTATGCCGTGAAAAGAGTCACGCTCAGATATTCCGTACACTTTAGAATAGCCCTCGGTTAATCATCGGTTAATCAACGCCACACATTGTGTGCCTCACTTGTATCGGACTAAGGCTTGACCATGCGGCATCTGTTTACCTTTCTGCTGGTGTTGTTCGCCGGGTTGGCCCAGGCCGCGCCGGGCAACCCGTTTGAGACCAAACCCGATTTCCTCCCGGTGGGCAAGGCCTTTACCTTTACTTCCGAACGTCTTGAAAGTGGCGAGACCCAGTTGTATTGGCAAATTGCCGACGGTTATTACCTGTACAAGCAGCGCATGAAGTTCGAAGGCCTGGCCGCCCAGCCGGCACTGCCGCAAGGCGAGGCCCATAGCGACGAGTTCTTTGGCGAGCAGGAAGTGTATCGCCAGGGCCTGGAAGTGAAGCTACCCGCCGGGGCCACCGGCCAGGTCAAACTGGGCTGGCAGGGCTGCGCCGATGCAGGCCTGTGCTACCCGCCGCAGTCGATCACTGTAGACCTGGGCGGCAACCCCGCCGTCGCCGCCACCGCGCAAGCCCAGGACCAGAGCCTGGCCAGCGGCCTGCAACAGCGCAGCCTGGGCTGGAGCCTGCTGGTGTTCTTCGGCCTGGGCCTACTGCTGGCATTTACGCCGTGTTCACTGCCGATGCTGCCAATCCTCGCCGGCCTGGTGGCGGGCAGTGGCGCCAGTCCTCGCCGTGGTTTTGCCCTGGCCAGCAGCTACGTGGTGTGCATGGCGCTGGTGTATGCGGCGCTCGGCGTATTGGCGGCATTGCTCGGCGCCAATCTCGCCGCGCTGCTGCAAACCCCCTGGATTCTCGGCAGTTTCGCTGCGTTGTTCGTGATCCTCGCCCTGCCGATGTTCGGCTTCTTTGAACTGCAACTGCCCGCCTTCCTACGCGATCGCCTGGACAACGTCAGCCGCAAGCAAAGCGGTGGCAGCCTGATCGGCGCCGGGGTGCTCGGCGCGCTGTCCGGCCTATTGGTCGGGCCTTGCATGACTGCGCCACTGGCGGGCGTCCTGCTGTATATCGCGCAAAGCGGCAATGCGCTGCACGGTGGTTTGATTCTGTTCTACATGGGCATCGGCATGGGTATTCCACTGTTGCTGCTGGTGACCGTCGGCAACCGCTTCCTGCCCAAGCCGGGCAACTGGATGAACGTGCTCAAGGGCATCTTCGGCTTCCTGTTCCTGGGTACCGCCGTGCTGATGATTCGCCCGGTGGTCGGCGAAAGCCTGTGGATCGGCCTGTGGGGCGCATTGGCGCTGGTGATGGCCTACTGCGGCTGGACCCTGGCCCGCGAGTACGGCCTGGCGGCCAAGGTATTCGGCGCCGGTTCGCTGGTGCTGGGCCTGTGGGGCGCAGTGCTGGTGGTGGGCGCGGCCGGTGGCGGCGACGATCTGTGGCAACCGCTGAAGGTGTACCGCGGCGCGCAGGTCGCCGGTGCGCCCACCGCCCATGACGCCTTCATGACCATCAACGACCCCGCCGTCCTGCAAAATCAACTCGACAGCGCCAAGGCCCAGGGCCAATGGGTGCTGGTGGACTACTACGCCGACTGGTGCGTGTCGTGCAAGATCATGGAAAAACAGGTGTTCGGCCAACCCAAAGTCCTCGATGCCCTCAAAGACGTACGCCTGCTGCGCCTGGACGTCACCGCCGACAATGCCGCCAGCCGCGAACTGCTGGGCCGCTACAAAGTACCGGGGCCACCGAGCTTCGTCTGGATCGGCCCTGACGGTGAAGAACGCCGCGCCCAGCGCATCACCGGCGAAGTGAATGCCGACGCCTTCCTGCAACGCTGGACCCAAGCCCGGGACGCCCTCTGATGCTGACCCTGACCATCGGCACCTTCGCCATCGCGTTGAATCATATCCTGCTGATCAGCGCGTTGATTCTCGCCACCCTGGTGGGCTGGCGCGTGGCCAAGCGTGGCGGTGAGAACCCGGAATCGGTGCTGTTCAGCCTGTTCCTGCTGGGCATGCTCGCGGCACGCGTCAGCTTTGTACTGATGTACTGGAGCTACTACAGCAGCGACTGGCTGCAGATGGTCGACCTGCGCGACGGCGGCTTTCTCGCCTGGCCCGGCATCATCACCCTGATCCTCGGTGCGCTGGCCTACGGCTGGCGCCGCCCGGCGCTGCGTAAGCCACTGAGCGCCGGGGTCATCACCGGCCTGCTGTTCTGGGGCATGACCAGCCTGTCCTTGAGCGTGTATGAAAAAGGCACGCGCCTGCCGGACATCACCCTGCGCAACGCCAATGGCGAAGTGGTGCAACTGGCGGATTACCAGGGCGGTCCACTGGTGATCAATCTGTGGGCCACCTGGTGCCCGCCCTGCCGCCGCGAAATGCCGGTACTGGAAAGCGCCCAGCGCATGCGGCCTGACGTGACCTTCCTGTTCGTCAACCAGGCCGAAAGCATGCAAAGCGTCAGCACCTACCTGGCCACCCAGGGCCTGAACCTGGACAACGTCCTGTTTGACGCCAGCGGCCGCCTCGGCCAGGCCGTGGGTTCCATGGCCCTGCCGACCACCTTGTTCTACCAAGCCGACGGACGCCTGATCAACAGCCACTTGGGCGAGTTGTCCCAGGCCAGCCTGGCCCGTGCCATGGAACCCTTCGACACCGCCCCTGCTGCCACAAGGAAACCGACATGCCAAGCCTCCGCCACCTGCTGACCCTACTGCCGCTGACGCTGGCGGCCACCCTGGCCCAGGCCGAAGACTGGCCGGCGCCGATCAAACAGATCGAAGCCAAGGGCGCCAGGATCATCGGCAAATTCGACGCCCCCAGCGGCCTTACCGGCTACGCCGCGCAATACCAGAACCGCGGCATGGCGCTGTACCTGACCGCCGACGGCAAAAGCGTGATCGCCGGCAACCTGTACGATGCCCAGGGCAATGACCTGAGCACCGCGCCCCTGGAAAAACTGGTGTACGCGCCGATGGCCAAGGAAGTCTGGGCCAAGATGGAAAAAAGCAGCTGGATCCAGGACGGCGACGTTAAAGCGCCACGCATCGTCTACCTGTTCAGCGACCCTAACTGCCCGTACTGCAACATGTTCTGGGAACAGGCGCGGCCATGGGTCAAGGCCGGCAAGGTGCAGTTGCGCCACATCATGGTCGGCATCATCCGCGAAGACAGCGCGGCCAAGTCCGCCGCCCTGTTCGCCGCCAAAGACCCGCAAAAAGCCCTGGAAGAACACGAAGCAGCCGGCAAGGGCAGTAAATTGCAGGCAATGGCGAAGATCCCGGCCGATATCGAAGCCAAGCTCGATGCCAATATGAAGTTGATGGATGAGCTGGAGTTGTCGGCGACGCCGGCGATTTTCTACCTGGATGACAAGGGTGGCTTGCAGCAACAGCAGGGGGCGCCGTCGCCGGATAAGTTGGTGAAGATTCTTGGGCCGAGATAGGCGTTGCCTGGGATGACGCCATCGGGGGCAAGCCCCCTCCCACATGTTGATGTGTGAATACATTCAAGTGTGGGTGGGGGGCTGCGACGCTTAAAGCCCCTCCAACTCCGCCATCAAATCACTCAGCCGATCCACCTTCTCCGCGCTGATCTCATTGGCCGCCAACCCGTCGATGTACCCCGCCAATTGCGCCACTGTGCTGCATTCGAACATCGCCCGCAGCGGCACATCCCGCTGCAAGGTCTTCTGCACCCGCGAGGCAATCTGTGTGGCCAGCAATGAATGCCCGCCGAGTTCGAAGAAGTTGTCTTCGACGCCCACCCGCTCGACCTTGAGCACTTCGGCCCAGATTGCAGCCAAGGAGGTTTCCAGTTCGTTGCGCGGCGCCAGGTAGTCCTGGCTGTGCAACTGGCCGATTTCCAGTGCCGGCAGGGCCTTGCGGTCGAGTTTGCCGTTGGCGTTGAGCGGCAGGCGGTCAAGCCATAGCCAGTGCAACGGCACCATGTATTCCGGCAGCTCGGCGCGCAGGCGTTGCTTGATGCGGTCCAGGCGTTCGCTTGGGTTCAGCGCTTCATCGGCCGCCACCAGGTAACCCACCAGGTGCTTGCCGTTGACGCCCTCTTGCACGCCCACTGCGGCATCGCGCACTTCGGGTTGTTCGTGCAGGCGCGCTTCGATTTCACCCAGTTCGATGCGGTAGCCGCGAATCTTCACTTGATGGTCGATACGCCCAACATATTCCAGCACGCCATCGCTGCGCCGACGCGCCAGGTCGCCCGTGCGGTAAAGCCGGTCGCCCGGTGCACCGAACGGGTTCGGCACAAACACTCCGGCCGTGCGCAACGGGTCGCTGACATAACCACGGCCGACGCCAGTGCCGGCCACACACAACTCACCGACAGCACCTTGGGGCACCAGCTCCAGCGCGCCATCCAGCAGATACAGACGGTTGTTGTCGGTCGGTGTGCCGATCGGCAGATAGGTGCCACGGGTCGACGCCAGATCGACGCGGAAGAACGCCACGTCATCCGAGCATTCGGCCGGGCCATAAGCATTCACCAAACCGATCTGCGGGTAGCGCAGCAACCATTGGTGCGCCAGTTCCGGTGGCATCGCTTCACCGGTGGGCAGCATCCAGCGCAGGCCGTCGAGGCTGATGCGGTCCTGGGCCAGCATGCCCTGGATCAGCGACGGCACGCTCTCCAGCACGGTGATGCCCTGCGCCTCAACGTGGGCCAGCAAGCCTTGGGGATCATGGGCGATGGTGTTCGGCACGATGTCCACCCGCGCGCCGAACAACGGCGCGGCGAGAAATTGCCACACGGAAATATCGAAGCTCTGCGACGCAGTTTGCGCGATCACATCCGCCGGGCTCAGGTCCAGGTACGGCAGTTTGCTCAATTGGTTGTTGAGCATGCCGCGCTGTTCGACCATCACGCCTTTGGGCAGGCCGGTCGAGCCCGAGGTGTAGATCACGTAGGCGAGGTTGTCCGGGCCGCTGTAGATGCCTGGGTTTTCACCACGCGCCGGCACGTCTTCCCATACCAGCAATTGGCAGTCGACACCGTCAAGCAACTCGATGGCCTGCTCACGGCACGCCTCGGTGCACACCAGCAACGGCGTACGGCTCATGTCGATGATGCGGCTCAAGCGCTGGCTTGGCAGGCCTGGGTCCAGCGGCAGGTAACCGGCACCGGCCTTGAAGCTGCCGATGATCATGCCCAGCAGGTCGAGGTTACGCTCGGCCAACAGTGCCACCGGTTGATCCAGGCCGACGCCCGCCGCGATCAGCGCATGGCCGAGGCCATTACTGCGACGGTTGAGTTCATCGAACGTCCATTGCTGGTCCAGGCAACTGGCGGCGATCCGCTGCGGATGCTCGCCGACTTGCGCTTCGAACAGCTCTATATAGGTGCGGTCCAGCGGGTAGGCGTGCTCACTCTGGTTGCAGCCTTCTACCAGGAACTCGCGCTCCTGCTCGCCAATCAACGGCAGGTCGGCCATGTCGCCATGGAAGCCCTGCACCAGCGCCAACAGCAGGCGCTTGAACTCGCCGAGCATGCCTTGCACGGTGGTTTCGTCGAAGTAACGCTGGTCGTAAGACAGGTGCAAGCCCAGGTCATCACCGGGGTAACACACCGCGGTCAGCGGGAAGTTGGTGTGGGTGCGACCGGAATCCGAAGTGGCATTCAGGCTTTGCGCACGGTCCAGCACAGAGGTTTCCACCGGGGCGTTTTCGAACACGAACAGGCTGTCGAACAGCGGCTGGCCCTTGGGCAGTTCGCTGTGTTCCTGGATCGTCACCAGCGGCAAATATTCGTACTCGCGCAGCTGCATATTGCTGTCGAGCAGGCCGTTCAACCATTGGCGCACGCTGCACGGTTGATCGTCTTGCGGCAGCTTCACCCGCAGCGCGATGCTGTTGATAAACAGGCCGACGGTGCGTTGCATCTCCGGCATTTGCACCGGGCGCCCGGCCACGGTAACGCCGAACAGCACGTCGCGGTCGCCGCTCAAGCGGCGCAGCACCAGGGCCCATGCCGCCTGGGCAAAGGTGTTGATAGTGAGCTGATGGGCCTGGGCCAGTTCCCGCAGTTGCGCGCCATCACGGGCATCCAGGCGGGTGTAGCAGTCGCCCACCACCATGCCGCCGCTGTGGCCGGCGTGTTCGCGCAGGAACGGCCGGTCGCTCGGGATCGGCGTGGTGCGCTCAAAGCCTTGCAAGTTCTGCTGCCACCACTGGCGTGCTTCATTCAGGTTCTGGCGTTGCAGCCAGGCGATGTAGTCGCGATAACGCGGCGGTGTGGCCAATTGCGCCTCAACGCCTTCGCCCAGGGCCATGTAGATCTCGAAGAAGTCATTCATCAGCAGCGAACGGCACCAGGCATCGATGAGGATGTGGTGGTTGCTCATCATGAACCAGTAGCGCGCTTCGCCGACGCGGATCAGGCGCAGGTGGAACGGCGCCTGGTTGAGCAGATCGAAGCCGGCTTCACGTTCGGCCTTGAGCAGCGCTTGCAGGCGCGGCTCTTGCTCAGCCTCGGGGTCCTGGCTCCAGTCGAGGTACTCAATCGGCGTGCTGCCGGGTTTGTGGATCACTTGCAGCATGTCTTCGCCGACGTTCCAGCAGAACGAGGCGCGCAAGGCTTCATGACGGGCGATCACCGCTTGCCAGGCCTGGGCAAAGCGCTCCGGGTCGAGGGCGCTGTTGATGCGGTAGCGGTCCTGCATGTAGTACAGGCCGGTGCCTGGTTCGAGCAAGGTGTGCAGCAACAGGCCCTCTTGCATCGGGGTCAGCGGGTACACGTCTTCGATGGCGCTGGCCGGAACCGGCAAGCTGTCGAGTTGCGGCTGGGTCAGGTGCGCCAGGGGGAAGTCGGACGGCGTAAGGCCGCCGGCATCGTCCCTGAGGCAATGCGCGATCAGGCTGTGCAGCTCGGCCAGGTAGGCTTCGGCCAACTCGCGGACGGTGTGTGCATCGTGGCGTTCGCGGCTGAAGGTCCAGCGCAGCACCAGTTCACCGCCATACACCTGGCTGTCGACGCTCAGGACGTTGGGCAGCGGCGCATCCGGGTCGTGGGCCAGGCCCGCCGATTCATCCAGCGGATGGAACAGCGCCTCGCTGCCGAAACTCTGGTCGAACTGCCCCAGGTAGTTGAAGGTGATGTCGGCGGTCGGCAGCGCGGCCATGGTCTGCTTGCACAGGTCGTCCGCCAGGTAGCGCAGCACGCCATAACCGAGGCCCTTGTGCGGCACGCCGCGCAGTTGTTCCTTGATGGCCTTGATCGAGTCGCCCTGTTCAGCCTGCGGCGTCAAGCGCAATGGGTAGGCACTGGTGAACCAGCCGACGCTGCGGGTCAGGTCGATCTCGTCGAACAGGGTTTCGCGGCCATGGCCCTCCAGTTGGATCAGCGCCGAGTCGTGCCCGCTCCAGCGGCACAACACGCGGGCCAAGGCGGTCAACAACAGGTCGTTGACCTGGGTGCGATATGCGCTTGGGGCTTGTTGCAGCAACTGACGGGTGTGTTCGGCATCCAGGCGCACACTGACGGTTTCGGCATCGCGATTGCGTAACGAGCCCTGCGCACGGTCCACCGGCAACGCCACGGCCGGGCCCGCCAATTGGTCCTGCCACACATTCAATTCTTCGCGCAGGGATTCGCTGCTGGCATAGGCCTGCAAGCGTGCGGCCCAGTCACGTAGCGCGCTGGTCTTGGCCGGCAGGCTGACGGATTGGCCTTCGCTGAGTTGGCGATAGACGTTCTGCAGGTCTTCGAGCAACACCCGCCACGACACGCCATCCACCACCAAGTGATGGATCGCGATCAGCAAGCGTTGCTGGCCTTCGGGGCCATCCACCAGCAAGGCGCGCAGCAGCGGGCCGTGTTCCAGGTCGAGGCTGCGCTGGGTATCGGTGAACAGCGCGGTGCACTGCGCCATATCGCGCACTTGCGCCTGCATCAGCACGCCGCCCTGGGGCACGGCCATATGCTCGGCATGCCATTGCGCATGGCGCCGGGTGAAGCTCAGGCGCAGCGCGTCGTGGTGCTCCAGCACCGCCAGCAGCGCTTGCTCCAGGCGATGAGGTTCCAGCAATTGCAGCGGCTTGAGCACCAGCGCCTGGTTCCAGTGCTGACGCGCCGGGACGTCGGTGTCAAAGAACCAATGCTGGATCGGCGTGAGGCCCGAGCTGCCGGTGAGTACGCCCTGCTCCGCCGTGACCTGCTCGGAGCGCGTGGCGACGGCGGCCAGGGTTTGCACGGTCTGATGCTGGAACAGGTCGCGGGGGCTGAAATGAATCCCCGCCTGCCGCGCCCGGCTGACCACCTGGATCGACAGGATCGAGTCGCCACCCAGTTCAAAGAAATTATCGTCCAGACCGACTTGCTGCACGTTCAACACCGCGCACCAGATCGCGGCCAAGGTGCTCTCCAGTTCGTTGCGCGGGGCCACGTACTGTTGGCGATTGGCCTCGGGGTCCGGTTGCGGCAAGGCGCGGCGGTCGAGCTTGCCGTTGGCGGTCAGCGGCATGCTGTCGAGCACGATCAGGTGTGCCGGCACCATGTAGTCCGGCAATTGCGCCTTGAGGTGGGTCTTCAACGCCTCGCGCAATGGGCCGTGCTCTGCGTCGCTGACCAGGTACGCCACCAGCTGTTTGCCACTCGGCGAATCCAGCGCCAGCACCACTGCCTCGCGCACGGCTTCGTGTTCCAGCAGGCGGGTTTCGATCTCGCCCAGCTCGATGCGGAAACCACGGATTTTCACCTGATGGTCGATACGCCCCAGGTACTCCACCAGGCCATCGGCGCGTTGGCGCACCAGGTCGCCGGTGCGGTACAGGCGGCCGCCATTGGCGGCAAACGGATCGGCGACAAAACGCTCCGCCGTCATGCCCGGACGCTCGTGGTAACCCTGGGCCAGGCCCGCGCCGCCGACGAACAACTCACCGGTCGCACCTTGGGGCACCAACGCCAGATCGGCGTCGAGAATGTACGCCACGCGGTCGCCGATAATGCTGCCGATCGGCACGCTGCCGGCGCCCTCTTCCAACTGCTGCGGCGCCAGGCTGGCCAGCGGCATCACCACGGTTTCGGTCGGGCCATAGGCGTTGAAAAACACCTCGGGCTGGAAGGCTGCGCGAATGCGCTGCAAGTGTTCGCCGGTCAGGGCTTCGCCGCCAGTGATGCATATGCGTACCGGCAGGGTCTGGTGTTGAGTCGCCAGCCACTGCGCCAATTGGCTGCCGTAGCTCGGGGTAAAACCGAGAATATTGATGCCATGGGTGCGGATCAGCCCGCAGATTTCCTCCGCATCCCACTGGCCCTGGGCCCGCAAGACCACTTGCGCGCCGCTGAGCAACGGCACCAGCAAACGCTCGGTGGCGGCGTCGAAGTTGATCGAATAGAAATGCAGCTCGCAGTCATCCGGGCGCATGCCGAAACGCTCGATCACGGCCTGGCAATGCATGGCGATTTCGCCGTGGGACACCACCACGCCTTTCGGTTTGCCGGTAGAGCCGGAGGTGTAGATCAGGTACGCCTGGTGTTGCGCCAGGCTGATAAACGGTAGCTCATCGGCCGGGTAGTTCGCCAGCACGGGCGAGTCATCCTCCAGGCACCAGCACGCCACTGTAGCCGGCAGTTCACCGAGGGCTTCGAACATCGCCGCGTCGCTGAGCAGCAGGCCGATGCCGCTGTCTTCGATCATGTAGTGCAGGCGATCCAGCGGGTATTCCGGGTCCAGCGGCACATAGGCGCCGCCGGCCTTGAGGATCGCCAGCAGGCCGACGACCATTTCCAGGGAACGCGGCAGCGCCAGGCCGACCCGCACCTGCGGGCCGACGCCGCGTTCGCGCAGCATCCAGGCCAGGCGATTGGCACGGGCATTGAGTTCTGCGTAAGTGAGGGTCACGCCGGCAAAAGTCAGGGCCGGCGCATCCGCACGCTTGAGTGCCTGCTGGCTGAACAACTGGTGGATACACTGATCAAGGCGGTGCTCACCGGCCTCGACGCCCAGACTGTCCTGCAATGCGCGTTGTTCGGTGGCGGTCAGCAGCGGCAGTTCACTGAGGCGTTGTTGCGGGTCGCCAATCAACGCTTCCAGCAGGTTGCGCCAATGTTCAGCCATGCGCGCAATGCGCGGTTCGTCGAACAGATCCGTGCTGTACGTCAGGCAGCAACCCAGGCGATGGTCGAGGTCGGTGACTTCCAGGTTGAGGTCGAACTTGGTCGCACGGGCATCGTTGGCCAGGTATTCGACGGTCATGCCGGCCAGTTGGCGGCTCTGCTGGAATTCCCAGCGCTGCACGTTGCACATCACCTGGAACAGCGGGTTGTAGGCGGCACTGCGCGGTGGTTGCAGGGCTTCCACCAGATGGTCGAACGGCAGGTCCTGGTGGGACTGGCCCTCGATCACGGTGTGACGCACCTGCTCGAACAATTGGCCGACATTCATCTGCCCATTGAGCTGGCAGCGCAGCACCTGGGTGTTGAGGAACGCGCCGATCAGCCCTTCGCTTTCCGGGCGGATGCGGTTGGCCACGGGGGCGCCGATGCGCAGGTCGGTCTGGCCGCTGTAGCGGTAGAGCAACACGGCCAGGGTCGCGGTCATGGTCATGAACAGCGTGAGGCCGCGTTCGGCATTGAAGGCGCGCACGCGGGCGGCCAGTTCGTCGCTCAGATCGAAGCGGTACAGCTCGCCCTGGTGGCTTTGCACTGGTGGCCGTGGACGGTCGCTCGGCAGCTCCAGCAGCGGATGTTCAGTGCCCAGTTGCGCGGTCCAGTAATCCAGTTGGCGTTGACGCTCGCCGGATTCCAGCCACTGACGCTGCCACACGCTGTAGTCGAGGTATTGCACCGGCAACGGCGCCAGCGGCGACAGGCGCTCGTCGATAAAGGCTTCGTACAGCGCGCTGAGTTCACGGGCAAAGATGTCCATGGCCCAGCCTTCGGTGACGATGTGGTGCAAGGTTAGCACCAGGTAGTGTTCCTGCTCGCCGGCCTTGACCACACAGGCGCGCAGCAACGGCCCGGTTTCCAGGTTGAAGGGCGTGTGGGCCTCATGATCGGCCAGTTGCTGCAAGCGCTGCTGGCGCTCGGTTTCGTTCAGCGTGGAAATATCCTGCCAGTCCATGCGCAGGCCAGTCTGCGGCGCGACCTTTTGACAGGCCACGCCGTCGACGCTCGGGAACGTGGTGCGCAGGGTTTCGTGGCGCATGATCAAGGCCTGCAACGCGGCTTCGAAACGCCCCACGTCCAGCACACCCCGCAGGCGCGCCATGCCGCCGACGTTGTAGGCAGGGCTATCCGGTTCCATCTGCCAGAGGAACCACATGCGCTGCTGGGAATAGGACAACGGCACCGGCTGGCTGCGGTCGACCTGGGCAATCGCAGTTTGCTGGTTGCGCTGGCCCGATGCCTGGATCTGCTCGACTTGCTCGGCAAACGCGCCCAGTTCGCTGGCTTCAAACAAGGTGCGCAGCGGCAGTTCGACGTCACAGGCCTGGCGGGTACGGGAGATGATTTGCGTGGCCAGCAGCGAGTGGCCGCCAAGGGCGAAGAAGTCGTCGCGCAGGCCGATTGTTGGCAGGCCGAGCACTTCGCGCCAGATCGAGGCGATCTGCTGCTGCAGCACTGTTTCGGGTTCAATATGTTCGCGGGTTTGCCACACCGGCTCCGGCAATGCGCGGCGGTCCAGCTTGCCGCTGGGGCTCAGGGGCATGGCGTCCAGGCGCATCAGTTGCGCGGGCACCATGTACTCAGGCAGCTCGGCGGCCAGGGCGGCTTTCACGTCCTGTTCATCCAGTGCGGTGCTGGCGGTGTAGTAACCGATCAGCGTGGCGTTGCGCACCAGCACCACGGCCTGGGCGATACCGTCCAGGGCCAGCAGGCGTGCTTCGATTTCTTCCGGTTCCACACGGAAGCCGCGCAACTTGACCTGTTGATCGAGACGGCCGAGGTATTCGAGCACGCCGTCAGCGTTCCAGCGCACGCGGTCACCAGTGCGATACAGGCGTGCGCCGGCCTCGCCCAGCGGGTCGGCAATAAAACGTTCGGCGGTCAAACCGGCGCGCCCGAGGTAACCCCGCGCCAGGCCGATGCCACCGATACACAGTTCGCCAGGCACACCGGCTGGCAACAGGTTGAGGTGATCGTCCAATACGCGGCAGATCACATTGCCCAGCGGTCGGCCAATGGGCGAGCGCTCGCCATCTTCTGCGCTGCAGTGCCAATGGGTGACGTTGATCGCGGTTTCGGTCGGGCCATAGCGGTTGTGCAACTGCACCGCCGGCAACTGCGCCAATACGCGGTTGCGCAGTTCGGCGGGCAACGCCTCACCGCCAGAGAACAGGCGACGCAGGCTGGTGCATTCGGCCACCAACGGCTCGTCGATAAACAACTGCAAAAGCGGCGGCACAAAGTGCAGGGTGGTCACGCCGTGTTCCTGCACCAGCTGCGCAATGCGGTGCGGGTCGCGATGCTCACCCGGGCCGGCCAGCACCAGGCGGCAGCCGGTGATCAACGGCCAGAAGCATTCCCACACCGACACGTCAAAACTGATCGGTGCCTTTTGCATCAGCACGTCGGTGTCGTTGAGTTGGTAAGTGGCCTGCATCCACTGCAAGCGCTCGGCCAGCGCGCCATGGGTATTGCCCACGCCTTTGGGCTGGCCGGTGGAGCCGGAGGTGTAGATCACGTAGGCAAGGTTGTCGCCGTGCAGGTGCAGGCCCGGTGCCTGGGTCGGCCAGCGGTCCAGGTGCAGGCTGTCCATGGCGATGACGCACACGCCGTCGGCGCTCGGCAGTTGCTCCAGCAATGCGGTTTGGGTCAGCAGCAGTTGCACGCCGCTGTCCTTGAGCATGTAGGCCAGGCGCTCGGCGGGGTAATCCGGGTCCAGCGGCACGTAGGCGCCACCGGCCTTGATGATCGCCAGCAGGCCGATCAGCAGTTGCGGCGAACGCTCGGCGGCGATGGCCACGCACACGTCCGGGCCGACGCCTTTGTCGCGCAGGTAATGGGCCAGGCGGTTGGCCTGGGTGTGCAGTTGGGCGAAGGTCAGGCTGCCGCCCTGCCAGACCAGCGCGGTGGTGTCCGAAGTCTGCTGCTTGAGCAGCTCGGGCAACCATTGCTCAGCGGGCGCGCACGGCGCCTGGCTCCACGGTTGCTGCTCGTCCGCCAGCAGCAACTGCAGGTCGCCGAGGGCTTGCCGGGGTTGCTCGCAGATGGCGTGCAGCAGGTTGATGAAGTGTTCGGCAAGGCGCTGGATGGTGGCGCCTTCGAACAGCTCATCGGCGTAGTCGAACGCCAGGCTCAGGCGGCCGTTGCGGTCTTCTTCGGTATGCAGTTGCAGGTCGAACTTGGCTTCGCGGCTGTGCCACGGCAACTCATCGGCGAGCATGCCCGGCAGGCGGCGCAAAGCGCTGAGGTCGCGTTGCTGGTGGTTGAACATGACCTGGAACAGGCCTTGCTCTCGGGCCTGGGGGAAGGCTTCCAACAGCTGTTCGAAGGGCAGGTCCTGATGGGCCTGGGCGCCCAAGGCGGTTTCGCGGGTGGCGGCCA
This sequence comes from Pseudomonas arvensis, assembly GCF_056688935.1. Lineage (NCBI taxonomy): Bacteria > Pseudomonadati > Pseudomonadota > Gammaproteobacteria > Pseudomonadales > Pseudomonadaceae > Pseudomonas > Pseudomonas arvensis. Next base: position 4,301,422 of record NZ_CP162038.1, read on the forward strand.
ATAGCTGGTTGAACGGCAGGCGCCCGTCCAGCTCGGCACGCAGCACCAGGGTGTTGATAAAGAAGCCGATCAGGCCTTGGGTTTCCTGGCGCGGGCGGTTGGCGTTGGGCACGCCGATGCGGATATCGCGCTGGCCGCTGTAGCGATAGAGCAGGGTCTGGAACGCCGCCAGCAACAGCATAAAAGGCGTGGATTCGTTGGCCTGGGCGGTCTGGCGAATCGCTTCGCTGAGGCCGGCGCTCAGGCGCACGCTATGGCGCGCAGCACTGTGCAGGTGGTGGGCGGAGCGTGGGTGGTCGGTGGCCAGGCTCAGGGTCGGATGCTCGTCCCCCAGTTGGTTTTTCCAGTACGCCAGTTGACGCTGGCCTTCACCTTCGGCCAGCCATTGGCGCTGCCAGCTGCCGTAGTCGGCGTATTGCAGGGCGAGCGGCGGCAGCGCCAGGGATTGTCCCTGGGAAGCGGCGGCGTACAGGCGCGAGAACTCATCGATCAGGATGTTGAGCGACCAACCATCGGCAATGATGTGGTGCAGCGTCACCAGCAATTGGTGGTCTTCATCGTCCAGGCGCACCAGGGTCACCCACAGCAGCGGGCCTTTTTCCAGATCGAATTGCGTGCGCGCTTCGTCTTCGCGGATCTGCTGCGCACGGGCTTCGCGCTCGGCGGCGGGCAGGTCGCTGAGGTCGATGACTTGCAGGTCGAACGCTGCGTTGGCGTCAACGCGCTGGAAGGCTTGGCCGTCACGCTCGTAGAAGCGGGTGCGCAGGGCTTCGTGGCGCTGGATCAGGTGCTGGAAACTCAGGCGCACCGCGTCTTCGTCCAGCTCGCCACGCAGGCGCAGGCCGCCAGGAATGGTGTAGGCGCTGCTCTGCGGGTCCAGTTGCCAGGTGATCCACAGGCGATTCTGGGCCAGGGACTGGGGCAATTCGTCCTGGCGTGACAAGGCATGAATGGCGCCTTGGGCGACGCCGCCGTCCTGCTGCAATTGCGCAACATGGGCAGCAAATGTCGACAGGGTCGGTGCCTCGAACAGCATGCGCAGGTTCAGCTCCAGGCCAAGGGTTTCACGCAGGCGTGCGACCACTTGGGTGGCGGTGATGGAGTTGCCGCCGAGCAGGAAAAAGTGATCGTCGGCAGCGACACTCGCGACCTGCAACTGCTCGCACCAGATCGCCGCGATCTGCTGTTGCAAACCGCCGTCCAGCGCCACATCCCCAGCCTGCCCTTGCAGATCGGGGAATTGCGCGTAGCTGTCGAGGCTGCCATCGGCGTGGCGCAGCGCACAGGCCGCACGTTGCACCTTGCCGCTGGAGGTCTTGGGCAACGCGCCGGGGTTGAGCAGCACCACCACGCTCGGCGCCTCTTGGTACGCCTCGGCCACGGCCTGGCGGATGGCTTTGATCAGCGCTTCGGGCGGCAGGATTTTCTGCACGCTGCGGCTGATTTCGGCGGCGATGCCGATGCCTTCCAGGCCCTGGTCATTCACCGCAAACACCGCAACCCGGCCTTTGCGCACCACTTCCACTTCGCGCTCGATGGTTTGCTCGATGTCTTGCGGATAGAGGTTGTGACCGCGCACGATCAACAGGTCTTTGAGGCGGCCGGTGATGTACACCTCGCCAAAGCGGATAAAGCCCAGGTCGCCGGTACGCAGCCAGGTCCGCCCGGCGTGCTGGACGAAGGTCTTGGCGGTGGCTTCAGGATTGCGCCAGTAGCCGTGGGCGATGCTCGGACCGGTGGCCCAGAGTTCGCCGACGCTGCTGTCGGGCAATTCATCCAACGTGTGGGGATCAACGATCAGCACCGCGTGTTCCGGCTGGCTGGTGCCGCAACTCATGATCGCACTGCCCTGCCCCGGCTCTGCGCGGTTGGCGGCCAGCGCCGTCTCGTCGACGCGCAGCGCCGGGATGCCATGACCCCGGGTGCCGCCAGCGACAAACAGCGTCGCCTCGGCCAGGCCGTAGGACGCAAAGAAATGGTCTGAGCTGAAACCACAGGCGGCGAATTTTTCGGCGAAGCGCTCCAGGGTGTCGAGCCGGATCGGCTCGGAACCGGAATAGGCCACGCGCCACTTGCTCAGGTCCAGGCGCTCCAGGGCGGACTCGCTGACGCGCTCACTGCACAGGCGGTAGGCGAAATCCGGACCGCCGCTGATGGTGCCGCCGTATTCGCTGATCGCTTCGAGCCAGCGCAATGGCCGGCCAAGGAAGTACGCCGGCGACATCAGCACGCACGGCACGCCGCTGAAGATCGGTTGCAGCAGGCCGCCGATCAGGCCCATGTCGTGGTACAGCGGCAGCCAGCTGACAATCACGTCGTCGGGGTTGAGGTCGATGCCAAAGCCACGGCGGATCAGCACTTCGTTGGCCACCAGGTTGCCGTGGCTGACTTGCACGCCCTTGGGCAGCGCCGTGGAGCCGGAGGTGTATTGCAGGAAGGCGATGTCGTCGGGATGCAGCTCGGGGGCGACCCAATTGTCAGTGCCGTCCAAGGGGTCGACACTCAACACCGGCGGCGCATGTTCGATCTGCGCCAGGCCCTCGGCGAGGCTGGCGACGGTCAGCAGCAGGCGCGGTTCGGCGTCGCTGATGATCGACAGCAAACGCTCCTGGTGATGACGGCGGGTGGACTCCGGCGGGTAGGCCGGCACCGCGATCACCCCGGCGTACAGGCAGCCAAAGAACGCCGCGACGTAGTCCGGGCCGCTGGGAAACAACAGCACGGCGCGGTCGCCCAATTCGGCATTGGCCTGCAGGGCGCTGGCGATGGTGCGGGCGCGCTGGTCGAGGTCGCGGTAACTGAGCACAACGCTGTGCTCGGCGGACTCGGCCAGGAAGCGCAGAGCCACCTGGTCCGGGGTCTGCGCGGCGCGACGTTGAAGGGACTGGACCAGGGTGCGGGGAAGTTCGAAGGCGTCCATCTTGGGGTTCCTGCCTGAAATCGGCTTACGGGAAATTCGGGAATTGAGTAGCTATCAGCCGGCGACCAGTTGCCGCGTCACGCCATTGCGCCAGCGGGCCAGGTGTTCGTCGGCGTAGCGCCGCAGGCAGCGCAATACCGCGCTTTCGTGCTGCACGAGAAAGAAGTGGTGGCCGTCGAACATGTCGAGGGAAAAGCCGCTGGCGGCATCGAGTTGCCAGTCGAGCAATTGGTCGGCGCGCACGCTGTCCTGCTTGCCGCCGAACACATGGATCGGCATGGCCAGCGGCGTGCGTTCGCCATAGTTGAAGCTGCCGCACAGCAGGAAATCGGCACGCAGGATAGGCAGCATCAGTTGCATCAATTCGGGGTTGGCCAGGGCTGCTTCGGCGGTGCCCTGCAGTTCACGCAGGCGGGCGATCAGTTGCTCATCGGTCTTTTCGATGGCGTATTCGCTGACATCGCGGCGCGCCGGGCCGGCAGTGCCGGAGGCGAACAGCGCCAGCGGCGCAGGGACGTTGCGGGCGTTCAATGCGTGGGCCAGCTCAAAGGCGAGCAGGCCGCCAAGGCTGTGGCCGAACAACGCGTAGGGGCCACCCAAATCGTGGCTGATTTCATCCGCCAGTTGCGCAGCCAGGGCCTTGATATCGCGCTGCAAGGGCTCGTCCATGCGCATGCCGCGACCAGGCAATTCCAGCGGGCAAACCTGCAGCCACTCGGGCAACGCTCGGCGCCACCGTGCGTAGACCATGGCGCTGGCGCCGGAATAGGGCAGGCAGAACAGGCGCAGTCGGGTCGGCGTGCTCATCGCTCGAAGACTCCAAACTGAAACACGCTGTGTGCACGGTAAAAACCCATTTCGTCCTCCTGCGGGTGCTGATCCTTGGCCGCCTTGCTAACGGACCTGTCACCCAGAAGAACGGACGGCAACCGCAAATAATTAGTCGCCGGGGATGAGCGAGACGTGGTTCACACCGAACAAGAAAGCATAAGATTAGTTGCCCTTCTCATTTGACAATCATTATCATTCAGCCTAATTTGTTGCCCGATGTGTAGGAGGCCTCAGCAAGGACGCCCTCCCCCAACCTATTTATCAAGGTGATTTCCATGACGGAACAAGTATCCACAGGCAGGTGCGACTCACCACTTCTCCAGGCGTTCGTCGACAATCGATTGATTCTGGTGAAGATCGCAGCACGTATTACCGGCTGCCGCTCCCGCGCCGAAGATGTCGTGCAGGACGCCTACTTTCGCCTGCAATCGGCGCCGACGATCACCTCATCGTTCAAGGCCCAACTGAGTTACCTGTTCCAGATCGTGCGCAACCTGGCCATCGATCACTACCGCAAGCAGGCCCTGGAACTCAAATACTCCGGGCCGGAAGAGGAAGGCTTGAATGTGGTTATTCACGGCGCATCACCGGAAACCTCCCACATCAATTTCAACACCTTGGAAAACATCGCCGACGCGCTGACCGAGCTGCCCCAGCGCACCCGCTACGCGTTCGAGATGTACCGCTTGCACGGCGTGCCGCAAAAGGACATCGCCAAGGAACTGGGGGTGTCGCCAACGCTGGTCAACTTCATGATCCGCGATGCGCTGGTGCACTGCCGCAAGGTGTCGGGCAGCCATAGCGATACCTTCGCACGCCGGGTCTGAGGCAAAAAATGGGGAGCGGCCTGCCCGCTCCCGCCTGTGAACCTCGCCTCAGATCAACCCGCACCGCTCAAAAAACCGCTCCCGCCCCAGAATCATCAGCGCCGCGCGCTTGTGCGGGAAGTCGAACTCCTTCTCGCAGTGGAAACACTGGTTGTGCATATGGCCGATCATCTTCGCGTTATCGGCACGCGGTTCCGCCACCACGCGCTGGGTGCGCGGGTCATCCAGGAACAGGTAGTGCACCAGCGCCGACAGCCAGCTGGCGACCTTGTGCGGACCGCGATGATGTTCCTCCCCCACCAGCATGTGGATGCCACGGTCGTAGTCGGCCGCATCGTAGAACGGTGCGATACGGTCTTCCTTGGCCCAGTAGGCTTCGAAATAGGCAAAGGGTTCATCGTCGAAACAGCCGATCAGCGTGAGGGTGTGCGGATCGGCGGCGAGCTTGTCGAGGTATTCCCGATGCTGCTCCAGGCTGCCGCTTTCCTGCCAGAAACTCGCCACGCGCGCGCTGTTCTGCCAGCGATTGAAGCGCGCCAGGTCCACATCGATTTCAACGGTGCGCAGGGAAATCCAGGCGCCGAGGCGTGCGTCGTAACGTCGGTAGACTTCACCTCGGGGTTTCGGTGCGCGGACCGGGTGGCGCTTGCCCGCACTGACAATCATCTGTTGCGGGTAGCTGCCACTGGACGATTGCCCCAACCACGGCTGGGGCAGTTGCCAGAACAGGGTGCGCTCGCAGCGGTACTGCCCGGCGGTCTCGGCGACCACCAGCAAACCAGTGCTCAAGGCCTCTTGCGGCGCATGTGCGAGGTGCCAGGTCAGGCGCTGCCGAGCGGGTTCCCTGGCAAACAACCAGTAGCAGGCGGCCCACAAGGCACGGGCGGAAGGCACATCGCCGGGGTTCTGCAAATGCACCTGCAATTCATCGCCACGTTCCAGGCGCAAACGCGCCAGCGGCTGGCCTTCCAGGGTCAGGCTCAGGTGGCTTTCGGTTTCATCAGCATTCAAGGCAGGCCCGGCCGGCAATGGCAGGACCGACAGGTCATTGAGATTGGACATGGGAGGGGCTCACGTAATCGTCGACAGATAAGGAAGTGACGTGAGCCGGAGGAAGAAATTTAGCCGATCAAGGTACCGCCATCACGTCGATGCGGTACGGCTCGAAAATCTTCAGCATCTGGCCGTTATCACGCAGGCGTTTGAGCATTTCGGCAAACGCAGGCCCCGTGATCGGCGCCTTCGGCCGTAGCAAGGCGTAATGGTGATAGACCTGATCGATACGCTCCGACACCAGGAACTGCGCGGCCATATCCGCATTGCGCACCATAAAGTCACTCAGGTACGAACGGGTGACCAAGGCAATGTCCGCTCGCCCACGCGCAACCATCAGCAGGTTGCTGTCATGGGAATAGGTCAAGGTGGCGTTGAAATGCTCGGCCATGTTCCTGGGGTCGGGATTGAAGCTGGCAAAGGCGTAGTGGTATCCGCTGAACACCGCCAGGCGTTTGCCCGCGAGGTCGGCGAAATAGTCCTGGCCGCGACCGGGCTCACGCTGGGCGATGAAAATCTCTGCGTCTTCCAGCCCCATGTCGATGCTGGTGTGGGGGATTTTCTGCCAGCCCCAGGCGGGGTTTTCGAAGATGGCCATGTCGATCCGGCCCTGCTCTAAATCGCGGAAACGCCTGGGAATGGAGGTGGGCACCAGCACAAACTGGTAGTCGGTTTGCAAGGCGTTCAAGGCCTCGACCAATTGCGGCAGCAACCCGGTGTCGGCGCCCTGCTCCGGGCGCACGGTGTAAGGCGGGAAATGCGCCGCGCCGACGCGCACCAATTGCGCAGCCGAGGCCGGCATCCACCACACGGCGCCCAGTGCCCATATTGTTAGTCCTGCAGCCAGCCGCCATGGCGAAAACATCAAGGCACACACCGTTCAACCGATTGATGGCGATAAGCTAGGCGTTTTTGTCTGGCGAGACAACTTTCCACCACCAAATTAATAGCTTGCGCCTCAGTCAGCTTTCAGAACCATCAGCAGGGCTTCTTCGGCCAACTGCTCCAGCGTCAGGTTGCCCTCGGCGCGAAACCAGGTAGTGGTCCAGGACAAGGCGCCGGTGAGAAAGCGCCGCGCGATAAACACATCACCCTTGATATAGCCCGCAGCCTTGGCCTCGCCCAGCACGTGCAGCCAGAGGTCTTCATACACGTCGCGCAGCGCCAGGACTTGGGCCTGGCCGTCCTGCGACAACGAGCGCCATTCATACACCAGTACCGCCATGGCTTCGCCGCTGCCGCCCATGATCGACTGCAACTCGCAGCGGATCAGCGCCAGCACACGCTCGCGCACGTTCGTCGCGTGCTCCAGCGACGCCCGCATCATCGCCGTGTTGTAGTGGATGGTTTCTTCCATCACGGCCCGCAGGATCTCGTCCTTGCTCTTGAAGTGATGAAAGATGCTGCCGGACTGAATGCCCACCGCACTGGCCAGATCACGCACGGTGGTGCGCTCGAAACCCTTGTTGCGAAACAGGTGCGCCGCGGTTTGCAGCAATTTGCCCCGGGCGCTGTCGGGATCGGTCAATTGGCCGCCTTCGACCATGGTGCGCATCACCCGCATGGCTTGGTGCTCATCCATGCTGCTCTCCTCTACTTCCACTGACGTCTTGGCCGGCAATTTAGGCCGTGTCCGCCAACCAAGCAAGCGCTTGGCCAAATCTTGCTCGAAGCGATGAACAGGGAACATTCACTCACGGTCGGCATTCACGAGATTGCAAAGGCTGGACAGGTGATTGACGCCAACCCGGTGCGCAATCGCCAGGTTTTGCTGGAGATCGAATAGGCCCTGGGCGGAACTACAGGGCCGGGCTACGCTCTATCCCCATCAAGAAGGGACGAGTACGGGAACCTGCACAATGCCTCATTGGCTGATTATTGACCTTGAAGCCACAACGGATGAAGGCGGCTGGCCCGTGACGGAGATGGAAGTCATCGAGATCGGCGCGAGCCTGGTCAACCGCCAGGGCCGCGAACTGGACCACTTCCAGCGCTTTGTGCGGCCGTTGCGCCGCCCATTGCTGACGCCTTTTTGCCGTCAGTTGACCCACATCACCCAGGCAAATATCGACGCCGCCGCGCCCATCACCGAGGTGTGGCCGCTGTTCGAACGCTGGCTGGGCCAGCATCAATCGCGCCTGGAGGGCTGGGCCAGTTGGGGCGACTATGACCGTGCGCAGCTTGAACTTGAATGGCAGCGCAATAGCCTGGTCAGTGCACTCGCCAAGACGCCCCATGTGAACCTCAAGCAGCGCTTCGCCAAGGCCCGGCGCCTGGACAAGCCCCTGGGGCTCAACGGCGCGCTGCAATTGGCGGGCATGCAGTTCCATGGCCAGCAACATCGGGCACTGGAAGATGCACGCAATACCGCACGCCTGCTGCCGTTGATTTTACCGGTCTAGGCAGCTCCCCCGCCCTTGGGCATACTGGCCGACCTTTCCAGACCCTTTTTCCGAGGATTCGCCCATGTTCAAAGTCAACGAGTACTTCGACGGCACCGTCAAGTCGATCGCTTTCGGCACTGCAGAAGGTCCGGCGACCATCGGCGTGATGGCTCCGGGTGAATATGAATTCGGCACCGCCCAGCGTGAAATCATGCACGTGGTTTCCGGCGCCCTGACCGTCAAACTGCCTGACGCGAGCGAGTGGGAAACCTTCGCCGCCGGCAGCCAGTTCAACGTTCCGGCCAACAGCAAGTTCCAGCTGAAGGTCGCCGTGGACACCGCTTACCTGTGCGAATACCGCGGCTAAGCCTTCGCCCGCTCAAAAAAATGCCCGTCTCCTGCGAGACGGGCATTTTTAATGGGCGCTGAAAACTATTCGAGAATGGTCACTGGCATGCCCACTTCCAGGCGGCCGTTGCCCTCATTGACCAGGTTCTGGCCGAACATCGCGCCGTCCTCCGTCTTGCGGTAGGTATCCAGCGTGGCGAAAGGCTCACGGTCGGCACTGCGCTCGCCGGTTTGCGGGTCGATGGTGGTGAGAATGCAGCGTGAGCAGCGTTTCACCGCACGAAACTCCACATCACCGATGCGCAGGCGCTTCCAGCCGTCTTCAGCGAAGGCTTCACCGCCTTCGATCACCAGGTTGGGACGAAAGCGCAGCATCTCCATGGGGCGGCCGATTTTTTGCGAGAGGTCGTCCAGCGACGCTTGCCCGATAACGAGCAACGGATAACCGTCGGCAAACGCCACCTGGTCATCATCGCGACCGTAACCGGCCTCGGTCGTGCGGGCACGGTCCAGGGGCATCTGCACCAGCCGCGTCGGCTTGCCGATAAAGGCGCTGACCCAGGCGGCGGCTTCATCACCGGCGTCTGGCACGCGCAAGGTGTCGCGCCAGATGGTCACGCCGCGCAACTCGGCATCGCTGCCGGGCAGCGCCACGTCCAGCGGCGCATGGCCGGGCGAACTCAAGGTCAGGCCACCGCTGCGGCTCCACAGGGCCGAGAGCTGGCTCATCTTCGCCACTGCCCGCTGCGTAAGGAAACGCCCGCTGGCCTCATCCACCAGCATCCAGCGTCGATCCCCGTCCAACCCGAGTTTATCCAGGCCGATCTGCTGCAAGGTTTCGGCCTTGCCGGACTTCAAAGGGTAACGGTACAACGCACTGAGACGAAGCATGGGCCTGCATTCCTGAGGGGGCAAAGATGCAACCCTAAGGTCAAGCGGTGGCTTCGTCCAGCATCAGTCGCTGACGCACCACATCCACCAGTTTGTCGGGCTGGAATTTGGACAGGAAGTTGTCGCATCCGACCTTCTTCACCATCGAGTCGTTGAAGCTGCCCGACAGCGAGGTATGCAGCACCACGTACAGCTTGCGCAGACGCGGGTCGTTGCGGATCTCGGTGGTGAGACGGTAGCCGTCCATCTCGGGCATTTCGGCGTCGGTGAAAATCATCAGCAGCTTGTCGGTCATCACGTGGCCGGCGTCGGCCCAGGCCTTGAGCATGTTCAGTGCCTTGAGGCCGTCGCTGGCGATGTGCATCTTCACGCCCAGTTGGCCCAGGGTGTCGCGCAATTGCGACAGGGCAACGTTGGAGTCGTCCACCAGCAATACTTCGCGGCCACGGGCTCGTTCCAGCACCGGGTCTTCGAGCTTTTCGCGGGAAACCTTGGCGTTGTAGGGCACGATCTCGGCAAGGACTTTTTCCACGTCGATGATTTCCACCAGTTGATCATCGACCTTGCTGATGGCGGTGAGGTAGTGCTGACGCCCGGCGCTGGTCGGCGGCGGCAGGATGGACTCCCAGTTCATGTTGACGATGCGGTCCACGCCGCCCACCAGGAACGCCTGCACCGAACGGTTATATTCGGTGACGATGATGGTGCTGTTCGGGCCAGGCACCAGCGGGCGCATGCCGATGGCCTGGGACAGGTCGATCACCGGCAGGGTCTGGCCACGCAGGTTGACCACACCGCACACAAAGGGATGGCGCTGGGGCATCAGGGTCAACTTGGGCAGTTGCAGGACTTCCTGCACCTTGAACACGTTGATTGCGAACAGCTGCCGCCCGGCCAGGCGAAACATGAGGATCTCCAGGCGATTCTCACCCACCAGTTGCGTGCGTTGGTCTACCGTGTCGAGAATGCCGGCCATTAAAAGCTCCTGGTGTGCGCTGGAAAATGCGCGAAGGGATTGTGCAATTCATTACTGCTGTTATCGGCGGCGAAAGCCAGACCTTGACCCCCTTAAAATGCCACGCAAATTCATTGATGTCACACTGACATCATGCTCTACTGCACGCACGTCTCCAGACAGCGGTACTGCGGCATTGCACGACATTCAAATCGGTGCAAGGTTCCGCCATGTAAGGGATTCCCCTATACACAATCAGGCCCAACCTGATATTCGCAATATCTAATAGCCATTAATGTGACGCCATTCTCATTGCATGAATGGAGTCAGGCTTTTGTTTGTCATCGCAAGCCCTCGGCCCACGGGTCTTCCGGACGCTCACGTCGCGGCAACTGATGGTGTGCAATTGAGCCTGCTCACAAGGGCCACGCGCAGCCGTCGCCGTCATTCAAATAAACGTCCTACTGAACAATCAGAAGCGACCTACATACTCCAGTTATCTTTCAGCAGTAGTTTTACGCCATTCACCCTGTGCGACCTCTCATCACCCAACCTTATGTTGCGGAGATTTGCATGATGAACGACGGTAACGAGTGGCAATTTGCACTTCCAGAGTTCCTGTACGAGGCTGAAAAGCTGCTGGCCAAGTCGGAGGAGTGCCTGAGTCACCTGCATTTGATTCGCAACGACAACGACGCCATCGACTGCATGAAAGTCAGCCTGATCAAGCTCGCCGAAAAGGCCGATTGCCTGGCTCTGGGGGCGATCAGCGAATTTTCGCGGCACATCCAATACCTGATCGCCAACGCCGAAAACCCTCTGCAGCTGCACGATGAGGCCCTCAATGCCTTGGAGGATTGCCTGAGACTGCTGGCCTGGCAGCTGGAGTTGATCGATGCGAAGACAGGCCTGTTGGCACTGGATGAAGCGGAACAAACCACATTGATCGCCACGGTCACACTGCAGATTCCACAAAAGGACTTCAGATATAAACCGCAGCAGCGTATTCACCACGCTTCTTGAGGGGTTATCCAGTCGGATTCAGCGCTAAGTTGTCTAAAAACGACAGATTTAATTAACGCGCTGAAATTGAATGACCCCTGCATGGATATCAATTAGCCATTAAGGCTACAGGCCTTTAAAACAATAAACCTCACTTCATTAACTCTGGGATTAGCGTCCCGGGGTGTTTGCGCGTCTAAATAAGCCCGCCAGACAGGCACCTGGCGACCAACGGTAAGAGTAGTGGTACTATCACCCCGCTCGAAGTGGCTGAACTTTTGCCACTTTGAAAACGATTCAATCACGTATTCCAAACAGCGTCCGGTCAGCGTCGACCGGTCTTCCCGCAGCGAACCTTCATTGGCTACATCCGCTATGCATGCCAGCCTCAAGACATTCATCGCAAGGTCCGCGTCCCGCAGCAATGCACGCCGTTTGATCCTCACCCTCTGCCTTGGCTCGCTGCTGCTGAGCCTGTGGGCTTATTCCCACTCGGCACCGTTGCCGCTGATGATCCTGCTGTTCAACCTGGCCACTGTGTTGGTGGTGGGCGTGCAACAGTGGTACTCGCGCAAATCCATCAAGTTCCAGCCCCAGGAATTGGCCGATCGCCTGCTGCAAGTGCAGGAAAACGAACGCCACCGCCTCAGCCGCGAATTGCATGACGATATCGGTCAACTGTTGACCGCCGCCAAGCTGCAAAGCGAATGGCTCAAACGCCGCCTGCCGGATGAGCTGCAAACCCAGTGCAACGTCCTGTGCAACACCTTGAACGAGACCCTGGCCAAGGTGCGCGACGTGTCCGCCATCCTCAACCCTCGCCAGCTCGCCAGCCTGGGCCTGGAAGCCAGCCTGCGCGCGCACCTGCTCAAGACCCTGGAAAACACCCCGGTGCATTGGAGCCTGGAATGCCAGCAACGGCTGACCGGCATCCCGGAAGAAATGGCCGTGGCGGCTTTTCGCATCACCCAGGAAGCCGTCACCAACATGCTGCGCCACGCCCAGGCGCGCAACCTGCTGGTACGCCTGCAACGCCTGCCCGAGGGACTGTCGCTGACCATCTGCGATGACGGCCAGGGCTTTTCGCCCGCCATCAACCCCAGCCTGGAAGGCCAGCGAGGCATGGCGGGCATGTCCGAGCGGATCGATCAGCTTGGCGGTTCATTATCCGTGAGCAGCCAGCCAGGCAACGGAACACGCATCGACGCGCTCTTCCCCTGGGCGCCCCGCGCCCTCGAACGGGCCAGCGCCCCTAAGGTTATCGAGTGAGCTGCACATTACTGCTGGTGGACGACCATGCCCTGATCCGGGCCGGCGTACGTGCACTGATCCAGGATATTCCCGGCTACACCGTGACGGGCGAAGCCAGCGATGGCGCGCAGTTGCTGGAGCAATTCAATACGCTGCTGCCGGACATCGTGCTGCTGGACCTGTCGATGAAGCACACCGGCGGCCTGGACGCCTTGCAGCAACTCAAGCGTGCGCACCCCAAGAGCAAGGTGTTGATCCTGTCGATGCACACCGACCCGGAGCTGATCATGTGCGCGCTGGAGGCCGGCGCCCACGGCTATCTGCTCAAGGACACCACCGCCAATGAGCTGGAACACGCGCTGCAAGCCCTGCGCAACAACGAGCGTTACCTGAGCCCGGCGATCGCCCACACGGTGATCAACCAGGCGCTGGTGCGCAGCCAGGGGTCAGTCACACCCGCTGGTCACAGCCATAACCTCACGGCTCGCCAACTGGAAATCCTGCGTCTGATCGTGCGCGGCAAATCCACCCGCGAGATCGCCCACGGCCTGGGCCTGAGCATCAAGACCGTGGAAGCGCACCGGTCGCAGATCATGAAGCGCCTGCAGATATTCGACGTGGCGGGGCTCGTATTATTTGCCGTGCGCGAGCAGATCATCAGCCTGGACGACTAGGGGCGAACCCACCGGTAAATGCACGCGAAGCGCCTTGGGCAGCGCTTCGAAACGCAGGTCGTCCCCTTCCAGCGGCTCGCCATCAAGGTTGATGTACAAGCCCTGCGCCACCTTGATGTTGACCCACGGCAGGCGCGCCCGCACGAACATATTGTCGAGCCCGCCGTCGCTCATCAGATTGAGCAGCGTGCCGACCACTTCCTGGGGCGCCGGCAGAATGCTGACGTCGAGCAAGCCGTCATCGGCCAATGCGCCAGGGCACAGCACATGCCCCCCGCCCGCCTGGCGACCGTTGCCGATGCCCAGCGCCAGCAGCTCGCCCTTCCAGTGGAAGTCCGGGCCTTCCAGCTCGCCATAGGCGGCCTTCAACTCGCTGAAGCGCGTCAGGCCGGTGAACAGATAAGCCGCGCCGCCGAGGACTTTCTTCAGGTCTTCGGAGGTATTGGCCGTGACCTGGCTGCCGAAGCCGCCAGTGGCCATGTTCAGGAAAATCTGCCCGCCGACACGGCCCAAGTCGATTGCCCTGGGCGGCACATCCAGCAACGCCAGGGCCTGGGCCGGCTCCAACGGCACGCCGGCGGCCTTGGCAAAATCATTGGCGGTGCCCAATGGCATCAGCACCAGGCTGGCGTCGCTCTTGGCCTGGGCCATGGCTTCGGCCACGTCACGCAAGGTGCCGTCGCCGCCGCCGGCAATGATATGGGTATACCCAACGTCCAGGGCCTCCTTGACCAGCCGTTGAGCGTCACCGCCCTCCCACGTCACCCGCACCGCCAACTCCCAACCCTGCTCGCGCCGGGCCAGCACCGCCGCGCGCACGTCCTCGTTGAGGGCTTGCTTGCCGTGGAGGATCAACAATGCCTTGGGGGTGGTCATGGGGGGCGTACTCCTGGGTTCAATGGTGCTTGAAGGATGTTGACCTTTGAGGAGTAGGAAAAAGTCATTCAGGCCGAAAAATAATTGGCCTGCTAGAAATTATCCATCGCGTTGCACATCGACACCTTGCCCCTGGGCGCAGGCTCCACCGCAACCCATTGCTTAGCGCCCGCCGGCAGTTCGTGCAGCTGGAACGAACAGCTTGCATAGATGGACGCCTGCACCATGTAGTCCATCCCCGGCCGAGGCACGAAGGTCATTGTGCTGGAGCATTGCCGGGAATACTGCAATTTCCCCAGGTAATGAAACGCGATCGGCGTGTTCGCCGGCACCACCAGCTCGGACGACACGGCAGCGTCCCACGAGTAAATCGGCCCTGGCATGCCCAGGCTTTCGCCGTTGTGATCGGGGAAGCCCGCCTTCGTCGACGCCATCACCCCGGCGCCCGGCACATTCCAATCCAGGCAATCACGCCCCGGTACTGCGCGCACCAGACCGTCGGTGATCAACCGCACGCGAGCGGTTTCGCCGGACGTCGGGGCGACGTAGCCGGTGGACAGCGAGCGGATGTTCGCCACCTGGCCGCAGCCCGTCAGCAGCACCAGCAACACCACGGGAACCCCACGTAAAACATTCATCGGCAATCAACTCGCAAAGGAAAAAAGAGCCGCTTACGGCTGGCGGCAATTCTGGTTGACCGACAGCTGCGGCGCCGGCTCGTACTTCACCATCTGCAAGCCATCGGCGCCCTGGAAGATGAAGTACTTGATACGGCAGTCCTTGAACATCGGCGAGTAACCCTCAGCCCGAAAGCCTTCGCCCTCGACCCGCTTGGTCACGGCGTTGTTGCGGCTGACCACCGCGAGCACCTGGGCATAGCTCTGGCCCATTTTCACCCCTGGCTCGCCGGTGACCGTCATCGACGAGGCACAACCACCCAACCCTGCCGCCACCAATGCCAGCGCGACGCCGTACAGTCCATTGCGTAGCTCGTTCATTCCCTGCTTCCTTTCAGTAATGGATTACCGGCGGCCTTCGCACACCGGTGATTCGCCGATACGGCCAAGCTTGCATAGGTCCAAGTTATCTTTGCGTGTGAAGCCTGCATCTTTCATGCAGTAGAAGCGCGTCAGGACCACATCGATCGGCGACGTGTCTCCCGCGCCATCAAGATTGATATACCCGCAGGCACGCATGGCATCGTCGACCCCTTGTTGCGAAACGCCGCTTTTTTTCCATTGGGTGTAATCCCCAGGCGGCGGTTGAAAGCCCCTGCCCGTGCAGCCGATCAATAACACCGCGTAAACACTCAGCAGCAGGCTCTTCCTGAACATCGTGTTCTTCCTAAGGGTTTGCGCAGATCGTTCATTCCCTACGACCTTTTAGTGATGGATCAGCGGCGACCTTCACACACCGGTGATTCGCCAACGCGGCCAAGCTTGCATAGGTCCAAGTTATCTTTGCGTGTGAAGCCCGCATCTTTCATGCAATAGAAGCTCCTGAGCCTCTCATCAATTGAGCCGCCGCCCGTGCCCGCCACATTCTCGTACCCGCACGCGAGCATGCTGTTCTTGACGCCATCGACAGAGACCCCGCTCTTTTGCCAATAGGTAAAATCCGGGGGCGGTGGTTGGAAGCCCCTACCCGTGCAACTGATCAATAACACAGCGCAAACACTCAACAGCAGGCTCTTCCTGAACACTGCGATCTTCCTCATGGTTTGCGTAGATCGTTCATTCACTACGCCCTTTTAGTTGATGGATCAGCGGCGGCCTTCACACACCGGCGATTCGCCGATACGGCCTTCCTTGCACAAGTCAATGTTGTCCGTACGCTTGAAACCGGCGTCTTTCATGCAATAAAACCGTTTGAGTACCTGGTCAATCGGCGTCTTGTCCCCCGTCCCTGTCAGGTTGGTATAGCCGCAAGCGGTCATAGCACTCTTGACGCCTGCTTGCGAGACCCCGCTTTTTTTCCAATTGGTGAATTCCGGCGGCGGTGGTTGAAAGCCCCTACCCGTGCAGCCGGTCAGTAACAGAGCGCCAATACTCAACAGCAGGCAACTTCTCAACATAACGTCCTCCTTATTCTCCGGCGCGCTTGAAGTGTGGCATGCCGTCGGTTGAATCACCCCAGAAAGGCTTGCAGGCATCCCCCCCGTTGCCGTAGCAGTTGTGCGCTGTCTTATCGCCGCCAAGCACTTTCAGCCACTCCCATAGACGAACGCTGCCGTCCGGGACCGTACCGCCTGTAGCGGCGTTGAACCCCACGAGCGGCAAGCGCGCAACCGGATCGAGATAGTGATTCTGGTAGCGCAGTTCCATCGCCTCACGCTGTGACTCGGAGTCCAACCCTGAACGATTCTGCAAGACGCCCAACAACGAGTCGGCCTTCTGCACACCGTAGGCAGCACCGAAGAAGTTCATCGACGTTTTGCCGAGGATGCCTGCGTTGGCCGGATCACGGGCCAGCGACTCCATGGCACTGCCAGTAGTCAAAGTGCCCCGGCTGTGACCATCGATGTGCAACCCGCTCTGGCCAAACTGCGTCATGTACTCCTTGGTTTGCACAGCTGCATTGGACAACCCCCAGAAATCATTCTCCAGATTCTTCTGATAAGCCGCGATCATCAACTCGGAAGTGAAGTTGTTCGCCTTCTCGAAGTGGATCAAGTATTGCGGCCCGGTATCGGCCGAACTGTGCTGCTCGGCGTATTTGGCCGCACCATCGATATCGTTGAAAATGCCATTGTTGGCGATATGCACTTTGCCGTCAGGCCCTTTCTTGAGGTTCTGTTTCTCTTCGTCGCTCAGTTCGCGACGGTGAACTGTGCCGTCTGGATCAACAATCGCCTTGCCATCCTTGTCCTTCAAGACCTCATACACCCGCGCCTTCTCGATAAAGATCTTGCGATACGCCTCATCCGCCAACAACGAAACCTGATGATAGAACTCACGTTTGATCTCCTGCTCGGCCTCGACCTTGCGCCCCATTTCCGCCACATCCAAGCGTCCCACGGCGACGTGGGCAGCCTCGGTGTTGCGGTTGAGGTTGGCAATTGTCTGGTCGACCGTCATGCCGCCAACCACACGCTGGCGCTCGGCGTTGGTGATCACCAATGTGCCGGCGCTGATCGCGCTGCGGGTGTCGCTGGATTCGGAATCGGAGTCCGAGCCGTTGTTGAGGCTGTTGGCGAGCAGCGCCTTGGCCGTGCCCAGTTTGCCGTCGAGCATGTCCGAGCTCAGGTCGACGCCTGAGGTCTTGGCGCTGGCTTCGGACACGTTGTGGATGTCGGACACGGTCAGCGTGCCGGTGGTCAGGCTGTTTTTGCCGTCGGCAATGGCCTTGTCGGAACTGGCGATCACGCCGCCCTTGAGGTCGGTATTGCCGCGCACGTTGATGTCGAAACCACCATCGCCGGCCCGGATGCCCGATTGCTCGATCACGCTGGCAAAGTTGGACTTCTGCTTGGCGTTGGTGGAACTGAAGCTGGCGGTCGCCGCACCGGCACACACCGGCGGGATGCAGATGCTGATCCCGGCGCTCATGCTCTTCTGCTCGGACGCGAAGGTACTGGTGTCCTGCAGGCTCTCGACATTCAGGTTGCCGCCAATGTCGGCCTTGACGGTCTCGCCCGATACCACCGCACCTCGCAGCGTGGTGTCCTTGCCGGAAATCAGACTGGCCTGTTTGCCGGCCGTCACGTGGGTGTTGCTCCACACCAGGTCATTGCCATCGGCATTGCCACGGCTCTGGGAGGCGGACGCGTTGAAGCTCAGGCCGTTCTTCTCGCTGCCAAACGAGATGCCGATGCCCAGGCTGCCATTCACGCTTTTGTTGGTGCTGTGTTGCTCGATGGTGTTCTGCGCGCCCGCCAGCAGGATATTGCCGTCGGCTTTCAACAACGCATTGTTGCCCGCCGTGATCTCACTGCCCTGCACGGTCAGGTCGTTGTTGCGCGTGCCGCCCGAGGACACGATCGTCACATCCCCTCCGGCGGCGACCGTCGAAGCGGCCGCCGTGTTGCTGGTCTGCTCGCTTTTGCTCTCGCTCTTGTTCATGCCCAGGGCAATGCTCAGGTTGATGCCGCCCGCCGCCGCCGGGTCGGCCATGACCTGAGTATGGGCGTCGTTGGCGGACCACGCGGTACTCAGCGCCGCCAGGGTCTTCATGCGTTTGTCGTCGGTACGCTCGGCGGCTTTGTTCATGCGCTGGGCGGTTTGTACCGCACTCACAATCGGGTTGGTCAGGGTCAGGCTCACGCCGGTCTGCTTGAAGCGCTGCTCCTGCTGCTGCGCACTGAGGTTGCGCGCTTCGAGGATATTGACCTCGGACGCCTCGATCGACACATCACCATTGGGCGCGTTCACATTGCTGCCCACCTGACGGTACTCGCCGCCGGCGCTGATCAGCACGTTGCCGTCGGTTGCGCCAATGTTGCTCGCGGCCGCCGTGGTCTGCTGACCGCTGTCCTTGTTGGTCTGTTGCTTGGAACCAACGGTGACGGCGATCGCGCCGCCGCTGAACATGCCGCTGGTCTTCACATCCTTCATGTGTTTTTCGTCAAGCTGCTCGGTGGCCGCCAACACCTTGATGTCATTGCCCGCCGCCAGCACCGTGCCCGAGGTGGACACCACGTTGCTGCCGGTGACCGTGATGTTGTTGCCGGCCTGCATCACCGCCTGCTCGCCGCTGAAGGTCGAGGCCTGGGCGGTGGTCTGGCTGACCGTGTCGCGAGTCGTGGTGGTCTTGCTCGAAAACATCCCGTTGCTGCCCTTGACCTTGTGCGCTTCATCGGCGCTGTTGAAGCGCTCGCCAGCCTCGACGTTGATATCGCGCACCGCACTCACGGCCACAGCCCCCGCGTCGCTGTTGACCAGCGCCCCGCGCACCTGCACGTCACGCCCGGCGCCCACGCGGATGTCGCCGTTGGCCTGCACCGAACTGCCGACTTCATTGCGCCCGGCTTCCTTGCGCCAGTTGTCGCCATCCCATTGGTTGGCCTGGGTGTAGGACTCTTTCACGGTGGTCAGGCTGATATCGTTGCCCGCCACCAGCGACGTCTTGCCGCCGGCGCCGGTATTGCTGACTTGCGCCGCTTGCAGGTTGATATCGTTGCCGGCAGTGGCAATCAGGCTCGCCGCCGGTGCCGACACATACAGCCCCGCCACGCGCGACAGGCCGGTGCGGGTGCCCTGCGCGCTCTCGCTGTCGGTGGTGACCGAACGCACATTGATGTCGTTGCCGGCGCTCAGGGCCAGCCGGCTGTTGGCGCTGATCAGGCCACCGATGTTGTTGATGTCCTGGCTGGCGCTCAGGGCCACGTTATTGCCCTGGATGCGCCCGCCGAGGTTGTCGAGGTTCTGCACACTGATGTTCACGCCATCGCGCCCGGACAGACTGCCGGAGTTCACCAGATCACCGCGCACATCAAGGTTCAAGGTGCGCCCGGCCATCAGTGCGCCGGAGCCATCCAGATCGCCTTCGCGAACCCGCACATAGACCTGCGGCACCAGCACCTGGCGGACTTCACCGCTGGCCAGCGTCACGTCCCTGGACACCAGCCAGACGATGTCGCTGGTCAGCTGCGCCATCTGCTCGGCAGTCAGGGCGACGCCGGGGATCAGCTTCCACTGACCCGCCAGGGTCACGGCGCTGTCGATCATGCCGCGATACTGTTCCTCATCACTGGCGTAGCCGTCGAGAAAGCGCCGGCCGGTGAGTTGCGCGATTTGCTCACGGATCAGCTTCTGTTCGTAGAAACCGTCACCGAGGCGCTGTTGCGTGGCAGCCGGGTCCAGGTTCAGGCGCCCAAGCATGTAGTCCGAAGACAACCACTTGCGATAGTTGGCAAAGCGCGGATCGGTCTCCACCAGGTAGCTGGCGGTGCTGTTCGGGTTGGTCTGGAACAGGCTGCTGTTAGGCAGGTCGGGGTTGAAACCGCCGGTGCGGATCTGCTCCACCGCGCCTGCCGCGTCCAATTGGGTCAGCGCCTTCACTTCGCTGATCGGGCTCACGGCGTGGGTGCGGCCAGCGCCCGCCAGCGCACCGGTGCCCGCCGTGCTGTCGGTAACGTTGGCCAGCACCAGCGCGCCGACCTGGGTGCCGCTGCCGTTGATGGCCGCGTACTCGGTGTACACCGAGGGTTTGAGTGAGATCTGCTGAATCAACGGTGCCGGCGTGTACGCAGTGATGCCACGGCCCTGACGGTCGCGGCCTTTGCGCTGAATACGATAGAAGTTGCTCAGCGTGCCGCTGTCGGTGGTGATGCGCTCGCCATTCAACTCGGTATTGATCACGCTGCCGACGCCGCTGGCATTCAACGCCTGGCCGGCGATGATCCGACTCTTGTCGTTGAGCACCTGGTCGGCGATCAAGTTGAGGTTGCCACCGGCGAGCATCTGCGCCGGGTCGGAGCTGACAATCTGCGTCTCGGTGACGCTGCGCGTGTAGTCATAGCGGTTCCAGCGCGTACCGGAGCTTTCCGGCGTGACGAGGTGCAGCACCTCGTCGTTGTACAGCGAGATCTGGTCCGGCGTGTAACGGTTGGTCGAGCCCGACAGCAGGAACTCCTGCAGTACCTGATTGGACACCAGCACGCGCTGGGTGGCGAAGTGTTCGTTGGTGTTGTTGATCTGCCTGGCGTTGACGCTCAGATGACCCAGCGCTTCGACGGTGGCGCTCGCATTGTTCAGCACCTGTGCCTGGCCACTGGCCTGGTCGTTGGCGTCGAGCAAGCCGCCGATCACCGTATCGCCGGCGCTGAAGATCAGCCCGTGTTCACGGTTGTTGATGACTTGCGCGCCGATATCCAGGCGGTTGCGTGCCGCGATGGTCGCCGCCGTGGCGCCTTCGAGGGTGTTGTTGAGGGTGCCGGCGCTGATCGACAAATGATCACCGTAGAGGCGCCCGGTGCCGAGGTTGTTCAGGGTCGCGGCGCTGAGGCGAGTGCTCTCGCCATCGACTACGCCACGGTTGTCGAACTGGTTGACCGCGTTGACCTGCGCGCGCCGCCCACTGATCACGCCGCTGGCGCCGTTGTCGATGGCGCCGGCATCCACGCGCACCAGTGCGCCGGACTGCACCGCGCCCTGGTTGCTCAGAGTGCCGCCGATCTGCAGCGACAGGTCGCCGTTGCTCTGCACCAGGCCGCTGTTGATGAGATGCTGGGTCAGTCGAAAAGTCAGGTCGCCCAGGCTCTGGACCCTGCCGGCGCCGCTGTAGCTGGCGCTGTCGATCAGCACCGACTGGCCCGCAATCAGGGTGCCCGCGCCGTTATTGATGGCCAGGCTTTTCTGCGCCGGGTTGCGATCGGCCAGGGTCAGCACGCTGCCCGCCGAGAGGATGCCCGCGTCGTTGTCCACGCTGCCGCTGCCCTTGAGGTTCAGCGTGGTGTCGGACACGATTGAGCCGACGCGGTTGGTCAGCGTATCGGTGTCCAGGTCGACGCTCTGGCCCTTGATGCCCTGGTTCGCGCCCTGGGTCGCGCTGTTGTCCACGCTCGCGGCGGTCAGCAACAGATGCCCGTCGGCGCGCAACAGGCCCGCCTGGTTGCTCAGTTGCTGGGCGTTGATGTCCAGGGTGCGCGCGCTGCCGATAAAGCCCTGGTCGTTGAACACCTGACCGGCGCGCACCGTGACGTCGCGCTGGCCGAGGATGCCGCCGGTACTGCCGGAATTGCGGTTGCTCAGCTGTTGGCCGTGGGTATCCACGCTCAGGTCCGACTTGGCCTGCATGATGCCGCCGTCGTTGATCAACGCGCCGCTGTCGACGCCCAGCGTATCGCTGGCGTTGACGGTGCCTGCGCTGTTATCGAGCTGCTGGCCATGGGTATCGAGCAGCAGTTGCGCGCCGGTGATCACGCCACTCTGGTTGTTCAGGCCGAAGGCGTTGAGAGTCAGCGCCTTGGCCGCCTCCAGACGCCCGCCACGGTTGTTGAGCACGCCGGTGTCGCTGTTGACGATCAGGTCGGCCGCCACCGAACCAAGGGTGCCGCCCTGGTTCAACAGGCTGTCGGTCTTGACCGTCAGGGTTTGCGTGGCGGCGACGGTGCCGTTGGCGTTGTTCAACTGCGCGGCCTTGATCCCCAGCGCACCGCCGGCGGTGATCTGCCCGCTGCTGTTGTCGAGGGTGCCGCCGTCAAGGGTCAGTTTTGCAGCGGTGACCAGCTTGCCGTTCTGATTGTTCAGGTGCTGGCGCGCGCTGACGGCCAGGTCGCCAAGGCCGCCCGACTGCACCAGGCCGCCGGCGTTGTTCAGGGTGTCGGCGCTGACGCCGAGGGCGCCGCCGCTGGAAAGCGTACCGCCACTGTTGTCGAGGCTGCGCGCGACGGTCATCTGCATACCGGTGCTGCCGGTCTGCACCCACTTGCCGGCGACGTTGGACAAGTCCAGCGCGGTCACGCTGATCTGTGCCGCGCCGACCTGTGCGGCATCGCTGAGCAGGCTCTGATTGGCGTCGGCCGTGAGGGTCCGGCTGGCGGTGACGCGGCTGCGACGCAGGTCGAGGTTGCCGACGGTGCTGGTCAACTCGACGGTCTGGGCGGACGTCTGGCTGTCACTCAGGTCGACGTGCGCGGCGCTGGCCTTGAGGGTCTGCGCGGCGAGGTTCTGGCCCTTGGCGCTCAGGGTGCCGGCCGAGGTCAGCGTCAGCGAACCGCTGCTGCCGAGCTTGCCGGCGCTGTCCACGCCTGCGGCCAATGCGGAACCTGCGTGGCTGCGAATCGCCGAATTAGCGCCGGTGGCGGTCAGCGCGGCATTGCCCTGGGCGGACACGATGCCACGGTTGTCGATGTCGCCAGCGGTGTGCGCGTCCAGGTTGCCCTGGGCGTACAGCGTGCCGTCGTTGTCGATGCCCTTGTCGGCGCGGACGGTCAAGTCCGTGGCGCTGCTGATCTGGCCGTGGTTTTCGATACGGCCGTCGCTGCCGATCACTACTTCACCGGCACTGGAACCGATCTGCCCGGCGTTGCGCACACCGACGCCTGCGCCGTTGCCGACCAGGGTGATCTTGCCGGCGTACATGCCGCCCAACTGCGCCACGTCGATGCCGACGGTGGGTGTGTCGGTCGGCGCCGCGCCGGTGGTGCCGGCCTTGATGGTCAAGTCTTTGGACCAGATACCCGCGTTCACCTCGACGGTGCGCGCGATGATTTCGGTGTAGTCGGCACGGCTGGCGTCCATACCTTCGCCGCCGATGCTGACCTTGCCGCCCGAGACTTGGTAGCCGCTGATCAGGCCGTTCTCGAACTGTGCGCGGCCGGTGGTCAGGGTCGCACGGTCGGCGTTGATAAACCCGCAGCCCTCACAGGTGATGCCCGACGGGTTGGCAATGACCACCTGCGCCTTGGAGCCGCCCACTTCGACAAAGCCGCGCAACTGACTGGGATTGTTCGAGTTGACCTCGTTGAGAATCACCCGTGCGCTGCCGTTGACCAGGTTGCGGTTGCCTTCGATCCAGCCGCCCAGCTGCGTCTGGCTGTTGGTCACGCCGTTGTTGAGGATCACCCCGCGCTTGTCCACGTCGAACTGGGTGTAGGTGTTGCGCGACACGCCCGCGCCGCTCGGCCGGGTGATGTCCACCACCGTGGTGCCGTTGCCGGCGGCACCGATGGTCGGGCGCTGGCCCGCGGGTGCGGAGCCATCGACCACCACTTGGGCCTGCACCGGCGCCACCAGCGCGACCCAGCCCATGCCCAGCATCAGCGCAAACCGCAGCGGCGTCAGCGTGGCAACCGCCGTACCCGGACGCGCCACGGCGCCGGAAGTGCCGGGGGCCTTGCACACGCTCTTGACGTTTTCGGCCACCACCATCAGCAGGCCGCGAGCCTGGTTGAAGACAATTCGATACAGATGCTTATTCATGCAGATCCTTTGCGCGGTGGCTGATCAGAGCGCGTCACTGGGTAACGGGTGAGTGGCAAACCAGGCTTGCGCCTCCAGGTCCAGGACGGCGATCCCCTGGAAATTCATGACGCGCAGTCCGCGCTCATCGCCTCGGTGGTACAACGAACGGAAGATCCGTCCAGGCCACAGCCGCCGTCGCAACAGGCCGCTGACCCGTCGCGTATGCCCGAACGGCGCGACCCAGTCGTTGATCCACAGGCGGTCGCCGCTGTCCCAGTCTGCGGCGGGCAGGCAGACGGCCGGCTCGCGCAGATAACGCGCCTCGGCCTCGGCACTGAGGTTGAGCCACGACAGGAAAAACACCGGGCGCCCCGCTTCGCTGATCAGGATGAACTGGCGGAGCTTGATCGCCGGCAACAACAGGGTCGACAGGCTGTGCAACGGCGCATCGCGATGCGCCGCCGAGTGCATCCACAACCACACCGCCGAACCCAGCACCTGGGCTTCGTCGATGGGGCTGTCAGGCGCCGTGGGCGCGAGCACTTCGAGGGTGTCGTCGGACATGCTGGCCTCCTTCAAAATGACCAGTTGGCGCTGAAGCCACTGGTCACGTCGGCGGTCTGGAAACCCTTGGGTTTTTCCAGGGGTTTGCCGGTATAGATGTCATAGGAAAACTGCTTGTAGCCGCCGCGCAGGCCCACCACTGCACCGGCCAGGCGGCGACCCAGCAGGTACTCGGTGGAATGCCCGCCAACCTGACCGTAATCCACGCCCACATAGAGTTCCTGGCCGGTGTTGCCCAGGCTCAGGCCGAGGTCATTGCTGAAGGTCCAGCCGCGTTCGGCAGACAGAATCTGCTCGCCATCAAACCCGCGCACGGTGTAGCGCCCGCCGATCGAAAAGCGGTCCTGGGGGATCAGCGGCGTGCGGTTCCATTGCCCACGCCAGCCGCCGATGTAACGCAGCTTCTGCTGGCCGACGCTGAACGGCACCTGCAATTGTGCGTTGGCAGAAATGATCTGCGAGCGCGACGTGCCTTCGCCGTTTTCTTCCTCGGGCGCGCGCAAGGCATCCCGTGCACCGGTGCCACGGCGATAGCCGACGCCGAGGTCGAGGGTGTTCGCACCGATGAACTCACGGTGATTGATCCCCGCCTGCCAACCGGCCATGCGCCGGCGCTGAAATTCGATTTCGGTGTCTTCGATGTAGTTGCTGGACGTACGGCTCCAACCGCCGAAGGACACGGTGGTCTTGCGCACCGCATCGCGATAGATCACCCGCGACAGCTGCACCTCATTGGTCCGGCTGCGGCCGCTGTAGGAATACGCCTGGTTCACCCCGGCGATAGTCTGGTGGTAGTCGTACTCGCTGGACGTCAGGCTCAACTGCCAATAGTCGTAGGGCACCGAATAGTGAATGGTGTGGCCCTTGGACCCACGGTCGCCGCTTTCGCCGCCGCCCAGGTCATGGTTGAAGCTGATATAGAACAGGTCGTTGAGAGTCGCCACGTTGTCCAGCGAAAGCGCGACGTTGCCCTGGTACTTGCCGGTCTGCTTGCTGCCGGAGTCGTCCACCGACAGGCTGACCCGTACCGGCACGGCCTGCTTCCAGGCGATCACCACATCGCTTTCGCCCGGCTGCGCATCGGCGCCTTCAGCGGGGGTGATCTGCACGTCGGCTTCGGCAGTGGGCACGCGCTTGAAATTTTCCAGCGCCTGTTCGATGTCGCGCAGGTTCAGCACATCGCCATCGGACGCGGGCATCGCATTCCAGTAGTGGGCACGGGCGGAGGTGCCGGCGGCAAAACGGATGTGTTTGATCCGACCGGGCACCACTACCAGCGACAGGGTGCCCTGGTTCAAGTCCTGGGCCTGGGCCAGCACGCGGGTGGTGATAAAGCCTTTGGCGATGATCGCATTCTGGATGCGCTTCATGGTCAGGTTGATCCCGCGCGCGCCGACGCAACGGCCCTGCACGGGATCATCGGACGGGTTGGCGGCACGCAGGGCCCACTGGAAATCTTCGGCCTGGTCGCCGCTGAGGACCACGCGGTCGATCTTGAAGCACGGCGCTTCATCGCGCGGCAGGCGCAGGCTGGCATCGGTATCTTGAGGCGCTTGCAGGCGCACGTCGGGCGACGGCTCCAACTGCTCGCGTTGTGCACGCTCGCGCTGTTGCTGCTGGATCAATTGCTGGGCCGGTGCCTGCGGCTCGGCCGCCGACGCAGCCACGCTGACCAGCAAACCAACCGCAGTACAGGTGGAAATGCAGGACTGCAGCAACACTGATGGTTTTGTTCTAGGTACAGCGACGACAGACATTTCGCATCCTTGTGAGTGAAACTTCCTACATGCGCAGGCTTTGTCACCACAACGACACAAAAGTGCCCCGATAAAAGATGGCACTGTGACACATTTCGCAAAAACAGCCATTCCCGGCCGCCCCAACTTTCACACTGCACCGCTCTAACTCAAGGGTCAGAGCGGTATTGGCAGGCGTGAACCCATCCTCAGCTTTTGTGCAATTTACTCATCAATTGCGCTTCAGCCTGGGTCAAGCCGCAGGACTGGGTCAGCTCATCCACCGTCGCGCCCATGCCCACCAGCTTCGCCGCCTGGGCAAACGACAGGCTCGCCGGGTCGCGCTGTTCGATCTGCGCCAGCTTGTCCGGCAACGGCGCGAGGATGGCGCGCAGTTCATGCACCTCATCCCCGACCTTCACCGCACTTTGCTGGAAGTGATCAACCCGTCTGACCAATTCCAGGATGCGCCGGTCACGCACTGCATCGCGCTCGGCCTGCTGCATCGCCAATTCGCGCTGCTGACGCACGTAGCGCAGCAAAAACGCCAGCGTCCCGGCCCACAGCAGGGCCAGGACAATCACCAAGGCTTCAAAAAACAATCAGATGTTCTCCAGATCCGACCACTCTTCTTCGCTCATCATCTTGTCCAGCTCAACCAGAATCAGCAGTTCGTTGTTCTTGTTGCACACGCCCTGGATGAACTTGGCCGATTCCTCGTTACCCACGTTCGGCGCGGTTTCCACTTCCGATTGGCGCAGGTAAACCACTTCGGCGACGCTGTCGACCATGATCCCGACCACTTGCTTGTCGGCTTCGATGATGACGATACGCGTGTTGTCGCTGATCTCGGTCGCATCGAGACCGAAACGCTGGCGGGTGTCGATTACCGTCACCACGTTGCCGCGCAGGTTGATGATGCCCAGCACGTAGCTTGGCGCACCTGGAACCGGGGCGATCTCGGTGTAGCGCAGCACTTCCTGCACGCGCATCACGTTAATGCCGTAGGTTTCGTTGTCCAGCTTGAAGGTAACCCATTGCAGGATCGGATCGTCTGTAGTGCTCTTACTTGGATTACTGCTCATACTCATGACCCCTTCAAATGCCGTTGCGTACGGCGTGTGTGCTTCGTTGGCCGCACTCGCGCGCGGCCCTTATTGTTCAATCAACTGCGTATGTTTACGGGCATCGACTTGACGGCACCGCTGGCGATCAACTCGGCCAGTTCGGCGACGTCGAGCAACGCGCACATGTGTTCGATCACGGTGCCGGCCAGCCAAGGCCGCTGGCCCCGGTGACTGCGCCATTTGATTTCGTTCGGGTCCAGGCGCAACGAGCGGCTGACTTGATGCACGGCCAGCCCCCATTCGTAGCCCTGCACCGAGATTACATATTGCAAACCCTGGCGGAAGTCATCGCGGTAGCGGTCGGGCATCACCCAGCGTGCGGTGTCCAGGACCTTGAGGTTACCGGCCTGGCTCGGCAGGATCCCGAGGAACCACTCCGGTTGCCCGAACAGCGGGGTCAATTCCTGGCCTTCCAGGGAATAGATTGAACCCAGGCACACCAGCGGCACCGCGAGGGTCAACCCGGCGACGTCGAACAGCAGGCATTCGAACGGCTCGGCCGCCCAGGCCGGACGATCATCACCGCTTACGGGTGGCGGCGTAATGCTCGGTGGCATATGCACTTCCACAACCGGTTCGACCACCACCGGCGCGACAGGCATGGCCACCGGCACGGCGACCGGCACGATCACCGGCGCGGTATACGCGTCACGCGCCTGCTCTTCCAATACGGCCAACTGGAACTCATCCAGAATACTCGCCGACGGTTCTTCTACCGCAGGCTCCAGCACCAGGATCGGTTCCGGCAGTTCTTCCCCGGTCGCTTCCTGCAGCAAGGCATCCAGGTAGGATTCCAGTGCCAGTTGCGGCCGGGTCTTGAGTTGGACAGGACGATTCATCAGGCCACCTGCGCGACAAGCTGCTGGGACAGCAGGTGCTTGAGCAATGCGCGGTAGGCCAGCACCCCACGGCTCTTGCCGTCGAACTGCGACGGCGTCAGCCCGGCACGGCTGGCGTCACGCAGGCGCGTGTCCACGGGGATGTAGCCGTTCCAGATGGTCTCCGGGTAGGCGTCACGCAATACGCGCAAGGTGCCCAGCGAGGCCTGGGTCCGACGGTCGAACAAGGTCGGCACGATGCTGTACGGCAGCGCCTGCTTGCGCGAGCGGTTGATCATTGCCAGGGTGCTGACCATGCGTTCCAGGCCCTTGACCGCCAGGTGCTCGGTCTGCACCGGGATCACCAGTTGCTGGCTGGCCGCCAACGCGTTGACCATCAGCACACCGAGCAACGGCGGGCTGTCGATGATCGCGTAATCGAAGTCCTGCCACAGTTGCGCCAGGGTCTTGGCGATCACCAGGCCGAGGCCGCTCTGCCCCGGCGATTGGCGCTCAAGGGTGGCCAACGCGGTGCTGGACGGCAGCAGGGAAATGCTCTCGTTACTGGTCGGCAGCAGCAATTGGCCGGGCAAGTCGCTCGGCACATTGCCCTTGTGCAGGAACAGGTCGTAGTTGCTGTGCTCCAGCGCGTCCGGGTCGTAACCGAAATAGCTGGTCATCGAGCCATGGGGGTCGAGGTCGACCACGACCACACGCTTGCCCGCCTCGGCCAGCAAGCCGGCTAAAGCGATGGAGGTGGTGGTCTTGCCGACCCCACCTTTTTGATTGGCAACTGCCCAGACTCTCATTCGGATGATTCCTCCCGGTGGACACACGCGCGACCGAGACATTGCATAGGTTATTGAGCCGGTGACGGAGAATTGACGGCACTCTGCCGAACCGGCGGCTTTGCAGGGGCCGGTGCAGTTTGTGTGCCAGCACGCTTCAAGGCCGCGTCCGGTGTTGCATTGGCAGTGCCGGTGCCGGTCAGGCTGCGGCGCACATCCAGGTTGCGTGAAACGACCAACACCACCCGACGGTTGCGCGCACGGCCTTCGAGCGTGGCGTTATTGGCCACCGGCTGGAACTCGCCATAGCCTACCGACGCCAGGCGTCCGGGGTTCACGCCCTGCATCGCGAGCATACGTACGATGCTGGCGGCACGGGCCGAGGACAGTTCCCAGTTGGTCGGGTACTGCGCGGTGCTGATCGGCACGTTGTCGGTAAAGCCTTCGACGTGGACCGGGTTTTCAAACGGTTTGAGGATCGCCGCCACCTTGTCGATGATGGTGAACGCCTGATCGCTGGGCAACGCATCGGCGCTGGCGAACAACAGGCTGGAATTGAGCTCGATCTCCACCCACAACTCATTGCCGCGCACCGTCATCTGGTTGGAGCTGATCAGGTCGCCGAACGCGGCGCTGATGTCATCGGCAATGCTTTTCAGCGGGTCGCTGGTACCGCCCACGCCGGCAGCGGTTTCGTCGCTGTCGTTGACCAGCGGCTTGGCCGGGGTCACGCTCTTGGGCCGTTCCTCACCAATTGGGATCGGCTTGAGCGAGCGGTCGGCATCGTTGAACACGCCGATCAACGCCTGGGAAATGACCTTGTACTTGCCTTCGTTGATCGACGAGATGGAATACATCACCACGAAGAACGCGAACAGCAAGGTGATGAAGTCCGCGTAGGACACCAGCCAGCGTTCGTGGTTGACGTGTTCTTCAGGCTCGCGACGGCGACGGCTCATTGGCAGCTCACCTCTACAGAAAGCATCCCCATCAATCCATGAAGCCCTGGAGCTTCAATTCGATGGAGCGCGGGTTCTCGCCCTCGGCAATCGACAGGATGCCTTCGAGCAACATCTCGCGGTAACGGGATTGGCGCATGGCAATCGACTTGAGCTTGCTCGCCACCGGCAACAGCACCAGGTTGGCACTGGCCACACCATAGATAGTCGCGACGAACGCCACCGCAATACCGCTGCCCAATTGGGAAGGATCGGCCAGGTTGCCCATCACGTGGATCAGGCCCATGACTGCGCCGATGATGCCGATGGTCGGCGCGTAGCCGCCCATGCTTTCAAAAACTTTGGCGGCGTTGATGTCGCGGCTTTCCTGGGTGTAGAAATCCACTTCAAGGATGCTGCGGATCGCTTCCGGCTCGGCGCCGTCGACCAGCAATTGCAGGCCTTTGCGCGAGTAGCTGTCGGGTTCGGCATCCGCCACGCCTTCCAGGCCCAGCAGGCCTTCCTTGCGTGCGGTGAGGCTCCAGTTGACCACCCGGTCGATGCCACCGGCCAAGTCGACACGTGGCGGGAAAATAATCCAGACCACGATCTGCATCGCACGCTTGAACGAACTCATCGGTGACTGCAACAACGCAGCGCCCACAGTGCCGCCGATCACGATCAGCGCCGCCGGGCCGTTGGCCAGCGCGCCGAGGTGACCACCTTCGAGGTAGTTGCCGCCGATAATGGCGACAAACGCCATGGTGATGCCGATCAGGCTCAACACATCCATCAGAGGCAGGCCTCCACCAGATGCTTGCCGATGTCGTCCAGGCTGTACACGGCGTCGGCCAGGTCAGCCTTGACGATGGCCATCGGCATGCCATAGATCACGCAGCTGGCTTCGTCCTGGGCCCAGATCGCGCTGCCGCCCTGCTTGAGCAGACGCGCGCCTTCACGGCCGTCGGCGCCCATGCCGGTAAGCACTACCGCCAGAACTTTGTCGCCGTAGGACTTGGCTGCAGAACCGAAGGTAATGTCCACGCACGGCTTGTAGTTGAGGCGCTCGTCACCCGGCAGGATTTTGATTGCGCCACGGCCGTCGACCATCATCTGCTTGCCGCCCGGGGCCAGCAACGCCAGGCCCGGACGCAGGATGTCGCCATCCTCGGCTTCCTTGACGCTGATGCGGCACAGCTTGTCCAGACGCTCGGCAAAGGCTTTGGTAAACGCCGCCGGCATGTGCTGGATCAACACGATCGGCGCCGGGAAGTTGGCCGGCAGTTGGGTCAGTACGCGCTGCAAGGCCACTGGGCCGCCGGTAGACGTACCGATGGCAACGAGTTTGTAGGCCTTGCGCTTGGGCGCTGGCGAATGGGAATGCCCAGCCGTCGGTGCCGAGGTGCGTACCGGCGGCGGCGCGGGCCGGGCAACCGGGGCAGGCGCCGGGCGACTGAACGAGGAACTGGTAGGTGCAGCCGCAGGCGCTACCGGGGCAGGCGCTGGCGTAGGCGCGCTGAACAGGCTGCGACGGTTACTGCGGGAAATGCTGTGGACTTTCTCGCACAGCATTTGCTTGACCTTCTCGGGGTTGCGCGAGATGTCTTCGAAATTCTTCGGCAGGAAGTCCACCGCACCGGCATCCAGCGCATCGAGGGTCACTCGGGCGCCTTCATGGGTCAGCGAGGAGAACATCAATACCGGGGTCGGGCAGCGTTGCATGATGTGCCGGACTGCCGTAATGCCATCCATCATCGGCATCTCGTAGTCCATGGTGATCACGTCCGGCTTCAGCGCAATGGCTTGATCAATCGCCTCTTTGCCGTTGGTGGCCGTACCGACCACCTGGATGCTTGGATCGGCGGAAAGAATTTCCGAGACGCGGCGGCGGAAGAAACCCGAATCGTCCACCACCAGGACCTTGACTGCCATAAACACTCCGTTAGGTGGGGCGGGCATTACCGCCCTGCCCCACCAGAATCAAATACGCCGTGCGGCGTAACGCTTGAGCATGCTCGGAACATCGAGAATCAGCGCGATCCGACCGTCACCGGTGATGGTCGCACCCGACATGCCCGGGGTCCCCTGCAGCATTTTGCCCAAAGGCTTGATGACCACTTCTTCCTGGCCAACCAGTTGGTCGACGACAAAGCCGATCCGCTGGGTGCCCACCGAGAGAATCACCACATGGCCTTCGCGCTGTTCTTCATGGGCAGCCGATGCAACCAGCCAGCGCTTGAGGTAGAACAGCGGCAGCGCCTTGTCGCGCACGATCACCACTTCCTGGCCGTCCACCACGTTGGTGCGCGACAGGTCGAGGTGGAAGATCTCGTTGACGTTGACCAGCGGGAAGGCGAACGCCTGGTTGCCCAGCATCACCATCAGGGTCGGCATGATCGCCAAGGTCAACGGCACCTTGATCACGATCTTGGAGCCCTGGCCCTTGGTCGAGTAGATGTTGATCGAACCATTGAGCTGGCTGATCTTGGTCTTCACCACGTCCATGCCCACGCCACGGCCCGACACGTCGGAAATCTCGGTTTTGGTCGAGAAGCCTGGGGCGAAGATCAGGTTGTAGCATTCGGTGTCGGTCAGGCGGTCGGCGGCGTCCTTGTCCATCACGCCACGCTTGACCGCGATATTGCGCAAGATCGCCGGGTCCATGCCCTTGCCGTCATCGGTGATCGACAGCAGGATGTGGTCGCCTTCCTGCTCCGCCGCCAGAATCACCTTGCCGCCACGGGACTTGCCCGAGGCTTCGCGTTCTTCCGGCGTTTCGACGCCGTGGTCGACAGCGTTGCGCACCAAGTGGACCAGCGGGTCGGCCAGGGCCTCGACAAGGTTTTTGTCGAGGTCGGTTTCTTCACCCACCAGTTCCAGGTTGATCTCTTTCTTCAGTTGGCGCGCCAGGTCACGAACCAGGCGCGGGAAGCGGCCGAAGACTTTCTTGATCGGCTGCATCCGGGTCTTCATCACCGCGGTTTGCAGGTCAGCGGTCACCACGTCGAGGTTCGACACGGCCTTTTGCATGGCTTCATCACCACTGCTCAGGCCCAGGCGCACCAGGCGGTTACGCACCAGCACCAGCTCGCCGACCATGTTCATGATGTCGTCCAGGCGCGCGGTATCAACCCGCACGGTGGTTTCGGCTTCACTGGCCGGTTTTTCCGGCGGCGGTGGCGCCGCAGCACGCGCAGGTGCTGGCGCGGCGGCCTTGGCGGCAACCGGTGCCGCCGTGGCCACAGCCGCCGTCGAGGCGACTTCGGTGAACTTGCCCTTGCCGTGCAAATCGTCCAGCAGCGCTTCGAATTCGTGATCGGAGATCAACCCATCGTCCGCAGGCTTGGCACTGGCGGCCGCAGCAGGCGCTGCCGCCACTTCCGGCAGGGCGTCGACCGCAAACGTGCCTTTGCCGTGCAACTGGTCCAGCAAGGCTTCGAATTCGTCATCGGTGATGTCGGTGCTGGCCGGGGCCGCAGGTGCTTCGACAGCCGCGACAGGCGCCACCGCATCGGCGGCGAACTGGCCCTTGCCGTGCAACTGGTCGAGCAGCGATTCGAACTCGGCGTCGGTGATGTCTTCGCTGGTCGGCGCCGCTGGCGGGGCAACGGCGGCCGGCGCTTCAGCCTCGGCCTTGACGGCACTGAGGGAGTTGAGCAACTGCTCGAACTCACTGTCGGTCACGTCCGCTTCAGGCTCCGCCACCGGCTCAGGCTCAGCCTCGACCACCGGCGCTGCCGTGGTGTCGGCCGGCTCTGCATAGCGCGCCAGGGCGGCCAGCAGTTCCGGGGTGGCCGCGGTGATCGGGGCACGTTCGCGAACTTCGCTGAACATGCCGTTGACCGCATCCAGTGCTTCGAGAATCACGTCCATCAACTCCGAATCAACGTGACGCTCACCCTTGCGCAGGATGTCGAACACGTTCTCGGCGATGTGGCAGCACTCCACCAGCTCATGGAGCTGGAGGAAGCCGGCGCCCCCTTTTACAGTATGAAAACCGCGAAAAATTGCATTGAGCAGGTTCGCATCATCCGGTCGGCTTTCCAGCTCGACCAGTTGTTCGGACAGTTGCTCTAAAATTTCGCCGGCCTCTACAAGGAAATCCTGAAGGATCTCTTCATCGGCGCCGAAGCTCATGTGGGTGCTCCTTAGAAGCCTAAACTGGATAACAGGTCATCTACGTCATCCTGACCTGACACAACGTCTTCACGTTTATCGGCATGAATCTGCGGACCTTCACCCTTGGCGAGATGTTTTTGTGGATCTTTTTCAGAGAGGATCGCTTCGCGGTCATGTTCGATGCCGGCAAAACGGTCTACCTGGCCAGCCATGAGCACCAATTTGAGCAGATTGCTTTCCACTTCGGTGACCAACTGGGTCACGCGCTTGATCACCTGACCGGTGAGGTCCTGATAATCCTGGGCCAGCAGGATGTCATTGAGGTTGCTGGCGACCGTGCGGTTTTCCTGTTCGCTGCGCGACAGGAAACCGTCAACCCGACGGGCCAATTCACGAAACTCTTCAGCCCCCACTTCACGACGCATGAAGCGGCCCCAGTCAACGCTCAGCGCCTGGGCTTCAGTGGCCATGCCATTGACCAGAGGCGTGGCGTTTTCCACCAGGTCCATGGTGCGGTTGGCCGCGGCCTCGGTCAGCCTGACCACGTAGGACAGGCGTTCGGTGGCATCAGTGATCTGCGAGATTTCTTCGGCCTGGGGCATGTGCGGGTCAATCTGAAAATTGACGATCGCACTGTGCAGCTCGCGTGTGAGCTTGCCCACTTCCTGGTACAGGCCGCGGTCACGGGTCTGGTTGAGCTCATGGATCAACTGCACCGCGTCGCCGAAATGGCCTTTTTCAAGGCTGTCGACCAACTGGTGAGCATGCTTTTTCAGGGTGGACTCGAAGTCTCCCTGTGACGATTCGTTATGCTCCATAGCTCCCCCGCGATGGCATTAGCCGTGGATGCGTTCAAAGATCTTTTTCGATCTTCTCTTTCAAGGCCTGTGCAGTGAATGGCTTGACCACGTAACCGTTGACCCCGGCTTGGGCGGCTTCGATGATCTGCTCACGCTTGGCTTCGGCGGTTACCATCAACACGGGAAGACTGCGCAATTTTTCGTCGGCGCGCACGTGGCGCAACAAGTCGATGCCCGTCATGCCTGGCATGTTCCAGTCCGTTACCAGAAAGTCGATGCTCCCGCTGTTGAGGATCGGAATCGCCGTAAGGCCGTCATCCGCCTCGACCGTGTTTGTGAACCCAAGGTCACGCAACAGGTTTTTTATGATCCGCCGCATCGTTGAGAAGTCATCAACGATGAGGATTTTCATGTTCTTGTCCAATTCGACCTCCAAGCAGTCTTAAACGCGCCCAGCACCTGGACGCGCCATTTCAATCAACAGGCATTACACAAAAAGGACTGCCGGGGGCACCACGGATCGAACCCGCGATGGCCTATCACCATCGCGGTATCGCTTTGCAGTGCTCCCCACACTGCCTGTCAGCGCGCTCGCCACTCTCCCAAACGCCCCCGCAAGCGGGCTGCGCATTGGCTGTGCAACTGGCTGACACGCGATTCGCTGACCCCCAGGACCTCACCGATTTCCTTGAGGTTCAGCTCTTCGTCGTAGTACAGCGCCAACACTAACCGCTCGCGCTCGGGCAAGTTGGCAATGGCGTCCGCCAATGCGCCCTGGAAGCGTTCATCCTCCAAGTCACGTGACGGCTCCATGTGCGCGCTCGCGCCGTCCTCGTGCAACCCTTCGTGTTCGCCGTCCTGCAACAGGTCGTCGAAACTGAACAGGCGGCTGCCCAAGGTATCGTTCAAAATCCCGTAGTAATCGTCGAGACTCAATTGGAGTTCGGCCGCAACTTCGTGATCTTTAGCGTCGCGGCCGGTTTTTGCTTCAATTGCACGAATTGCGTCACTGACCATGCGCGTATTGCGATGCACCGAACGCGGTGCCCAATCGCCTTTACGCACCTCATCGAGCATCGCGCCACGGATGCGGATGCCCGCATACGTCTCGAAACTCGCGCCTTTGCTGGCGTCGTACTTGGTCGACACTTCGAGCAAGCCGATCATGCCGGCCTGGATCAGGTCTTCGACCTGCACGCTGGCAGGCAGGCGTGCCAACAGGTGATAGGCGATACGCTTGACCAGCGGCGCATAGCGCTCAATCAACTCACCCTGACTGTCACGGGCAGACTTCTTGTAGGCGTTGTAGCCGTTCGCTGTCATAGCACCGGTCCTGCGCTCGTCTGATGTACCAATCGCTCGACGAAAAACTCCAGATGCCCCCGTGGGTTGGCGGGCAACGGCCAGGTATCGACCTTCTGGGCAATAGCCTTGAACGCCAGTGCGCATTTGGAACGAGGGAACGCTTCGTAGACCGCACGCTGCTTTTGCACAGCCTTGCGCACACACTCGTCGTAGGGAACTGCGCCGACGTATTGTAAGGCGACATCGAGAAAGCGATCCGTGACCTTGGTCAACTTGGCGAACAGGTTGCGCCCTTCCTGCGGGCTCTGGGCCATGTTGGCCAGGACGCGGAAGCGGTTCATGCCGTAGTCACGGTTAAGCAGTTTGATCAGGGCGTAGGCGTCGGTGATCGAGGTGGGTTCATCGCAGACCACCAGCAACACTTCCTGCGCGGCGCGCACGAAGCTGACCACGGACTCGCCGATCCCGGCGGCGGTGTCGATCACCAGCACGTCGAGGTTGTCGCCGATATCACTGAATGCCTGGATCAGGCCGGCATGTTGCGCCGGGCTCAGGTGCACCATGCTCTGGGTGCCGGAGGCGGCCGGCACGATGCGGATCCCACCGGGGCCCTGGAGCAGCACATCGCGCAGCTCGCAGCGCCCTTCGATCACATCGGCAAGGGTATGTTTGGGCGTCAGTCCCAGCAGAACGTCGACGTTCGCCAGCCCCAGGTCAGCGTCCAGCAGCATGACGCGACGGCCAAGCTCTGCCAGGGCCAGGGACAAATTCACTGACACGTTAGTTTTCCCGACGCCACCTTTGCCGCCGGTCACCGCGATCACCTGTACGGGATGCATGCTGCCCATTTTATTTCTTTACCTTGTCTTGCTTAGACGCAGGCTACATGGCTTGGCCGCGTGAATCGCTTGCAGACCATCGATGTAGGTACATTTCACGGTGTTCATCCTGACTTCAACCGACCCGTTTTGCCGGGTTGTGGTAGAGGTCGGCGAACATATCGGCCATCGCTTCCTCGCTAGGCTCTTCTTGCATTTGCACGCTGACGGCGCGGCTGACCAACTGATGACGGCGCGGCAGATGCAGATCATCCGGGATCCGCGGCCCGTCGGTCAGGTAGGCAACCGGTAGTTCATGGCTGATAGCCAGGCTCAACACTTCGCCCAGGCTGGCGGTTTCATCCAGTTTGGTCAGGATGCAACCGGCCAGGCCGCAGCGCTTGTAGCTATGGTACGCAGCGGTAAGAACCTGTTTCTGGCTGGTGGTTGCAAGCACCAGGTAATTTTTCGACTTGATGCCACGCCCGGCCAGGCTTTCCAGCTGCATGCGCAACGCCGGGTCGCTGGCTTGCAGGCCAGCGGTGTCGATCAGCACCACGCGCTTGCGCAGCAGCGGGTCGAGGGCGTTGGCCAGGGATTGGCCCGGGTCGACGTGGGTCACCGGCACATTGAGGATGCGGCCCAGCGTCTTGAGTTGCTCCTGGGCGCCGATGCGGTAGCTGTCCATGCTCACCAGCGCGATGTTGTTCGCGCCGTACTTGAGCACATAACGCGCTGCCAGCTTGGCCAGGGTGGTGGTCTTGCCCATGCCGGCAGGGCCGACCATGGCAATGATACCGCCCTCTTCCAGGGGTTCGATTTCCGGGGTAGTAATCATCCGCGCCAAGTGGGCCAGCAACATGCGCCAGGCCTGGCGTGGTTCTTCGATTTCGGTGGTCAGGGCCAGCAGGTCGCGGGACAACGGGCCGGACAAGCCGATGCGTTGCAGGCGGCGCCACAGGTTGGCCTGTTGCGGTTTGCTGCCTTGCAGT
Source organism: Pseudomonas arvensis (assembly GCF_056688935.1). NCBI lineage: Bacteria > Pseudomonadati > Pseudomonadota > Gammaproteobacteria > Pseudomonadales > Pseudomonadaceae > Pseudomonas > Pseudomonas arvensis. Next base: position 4,339,284 of record NZ_CP162038.1, read on the forward strand.
TGCGTCCAGGCCAGCGAGCCGAGCTGCACTTCGAGCAGTTCGCGCAGGCCGTTGAGTTCAAAGCGCATCGAGTCGAACACACGCTGGTCGACAGCCGCGGCCGGGGCTGGCGCGGCAGGACGCGGCGGCTCGACGAAGGTCGGCTCAACCAGGGGCTCGGCAGCGGTCAGCGGCAGGCCGGCGAACAACTGGCGATTGGTGGTGGTATCGCTGTCGCCACGCATGCTCAGTTCAGCCTGGGCCGAGACGATGCGCGAGGCGGTCTTGCGCAGCTCGTCTTCGAGCTCCATGTTCGGCACACGGGGCGCCAGTGCCGAGGGGGTGTAATCCAGGGCAGCCGTCAGCTCGACACCACCGGCAATACGACGGTTGCCGATAATCGCGGCGTCGGCGCCCAGCTCATCACGGACCAGTTTCATGGCCTGACGCATATCGGCGGCGAAAAAACGCTTCACTTGCATAACCCACTACCCTCAGCCGTTGGGCCCTACTGTCGCGACGATAGTCACTTGCTTGTTGTCAGGAATTTCCTGATAAGCCAAAACGTGCAAATTCGGTACTGCCAGGCGTCCAAAACGCGACAACATCGCGCGGACCGGGCCTGCCACCAGCAGAATCACCGGTTGGCCCTGCATTTCCTGGCGCTGCGCGGCGTCGATCAACGAGCGCTGCAGCTTTTCAGCCATGCTTGGCTCCAGCAGAACGCCCTCTTCCTGGCCTTGTCCTGCCTTCTGAATACTATTGAGCAATATTTGTTCCAACCTTGGTTCCAAGGTGATCACAGGCAGCTCGGAGTCAAGCCCTACAATGCTTTGCACGATTGCGCGGGACAATCCGACACGCACCGCAGCCACCAGCGCGGCAGTATCTTGACTCTTGGCGGCGTTGTTGGCGATGGCCTCGGCAATGCTGCGAATGTCGCGTACCGGCACCTGTTCGGCCAGCAACGCCTGCAGCACCTTGAGCAATTGCGACAGCGACAGCACGCCCGGCACCAGCTCTTCTGCCAGTTTTGGCGAGGCTTTGCCCAGCAAGCCCATCAATTGCTGGACTTCCTCGTGGCCGATCAGCTCGTGGGAGTGCTTGTACAGAATCTGGTTGAGGTGGGTCGCAACCACGGTACTGGCGTCGACCACGGTGTAGCCCAGGGATTGCGCCTGGCTGCGCTGGCTGATTTCGATCCACACCGCTTCCAGGCCAAAAGCCGGATCTTTGGCGGTAATGCCGTTGAGGCTGCCGAACACCTGGCCGGGGTTGATCGCCAACTCGCGGTCCGGGTAGATCTCGGCTTCGGCCAGGATCACGCCCATCAGGGTCAGGCGGTAGGCGCTCGGGGCCAGGTCAAGGTTGTCGCGGATGTGCACAGTGGGCATCAGGAAGCCCAGGTCCTGCGACAACTTCTTGCGCACCCCCTTGATCCGCGCGAGCAATTGGCCGCCCTGGTTGCGGTCCACCAGCGGAATCAGACGGTAGCCGACTTCCAGGCCGATCATGTCGATCGGGGTCACGTCGTCCCAGCCCAACTCCTTGGTTTCCTGGGCGCGGGCCGGGGATGGCAACAGTTCCTGCTGACGAGCGATCTCCTGTTGGGCAATCACTTTGACCTGGTTCTGCTTCTTCCAGAACAGGTACGCGCCGCCGCCGGCCAGGGCCGCCATGCTGAGGAACGAGACGTGGGGCATGCCCGGCACGATGCCCATGATCGCCATGATGCCCGCCGCCACGGCCAGGGCCTTCGGCGAGGCAAACATCTGCCGGCTGATCTGCTTGCCCATGTCTTCGGAGCCCGACGCACGGGTCACCATGATGGCCGCAGCTGTAGATAACAACAGTGATGGCAATTGCGCCACTAAACCGTCACCGATGGTCAGCAAGGCGTACACCTTGCCCGCATCGCCGAAGGTCATGCCGTGCTGGAAGATACCGACGGCGATACCGCCAATCAGGTTGATGAACAGAATCAACAGGCCGGCGATGGCGTCACCGCGCACGAATTTGCTGGCACCGTCCATGGAACCATAGAACTCGGCCTCCTGAGCCACTTCCAGGCGGCGGCTCTTGGCCTGGTTCTGGTCGATCAGGCCGGCGTTGAGGTCGGCGTCGATGGCCATCTGTTTGCCGGGCATGGCATCGAGGGTAAAGCGCGCGCTCACCTCGGAGATCCGCCCGGCGCCCTTGGTCACCACCACGAAGTTGATGATCATCAAGATCGCGAAGACCACGATACCGACCACGTAGTTACCGCCGATCACCACCTCACCGAACGCCTGGATCACCTTACCGGCGGCGGCGTGGCCGTCCTGGCCGTGGAGCATCACCACGCGGGTGGAGGCCACGTTCAGCGCCAGTCGCAGCAGGGTTGCCACCAGCAGGATCGTCGGGAACACCGCAAAATCCAGCGGCCGCAAGGCGTACACGCAGACCAGCAGGACCACGACGGAGAGGGCAATGTTGAAAGTGAAGAACACGTCCAGCAGGAACGGTGGCATCGGCAACATCATCATTGCCAGCATCACCAGCAACAACAACGGCACACCCAGATTGCCTCGCGAGAGGTCAGTCAGGGTCGTACGGGCCGTGCCGAGCATTTGAGAGCGATCCACCACCGGTATTCCTCGTTTCCTTGAAGCAAACTTTTGACGCCGGGAGGCGTCCTGAAGGCGGTATTGCAAGAAGCCTTCCAACTTTGCCTTTGAGGGTGTGGATCGCTACGGTCGCCCGAGATACTGCGGATGCAAGAAATCCAAATGTGGGAGGGGGCTTGCCCCCGATGGCGGTGTATCAGCCACCGGCTCCTGGCCTGAAACACTGCAATCGGGGGCAAGCCCCCTCCCACCTTTGAGCCTTTAAATAGGTTTTATATTCTCGGCTTGCAGACCTTTTGGTCCTTGTGCTGTCTCATATTCCACTTTTTGGCCTTCATTCAGGCTTTTGTATCCATCCGTCCTAATTGCCGAGTAATGGGCAAAAACATCCGCACTCCCATCATCCGGGGTAATAAAACCAAAGCCCTTCTCCGCGTTGAACCACTTCACCGTACCCGTCGCCATTGCCGTTCTCCGTACGCTTCAATTAAGGACCTGCACCGGTTTCGTCAGATCAGTGTGATGTCGCATGCATAGATGCCATCGGGCCGATGAATCATCCGAAACGACACATTCTGGCCCTGCGAAAGCCTGCGGCCATCCGAGCTGCGCAGATCTACTGACACCTCATCCCCACCACCATCCGGCGCAATTGAGCCTCTACCGGTCTGCGGGTCATAAGATTTGACTCTGCCTGTAAACAACTGCATCACCTCACTTCCTGCATCTTATTGCGCAGTGCCTGAAGGCTATAAAACAGCGAGAAGGTGATGCTGGCTACTGTCAAAGTTGACAGGTAGACGGAGATTGTCGATCGGTGGTAGTCGAATAAATCAGGAATCGCGCCGCAATTCCGGAGGGATCGGCAGGTCTTTGAGCGGATCCGGGCGTTTGCCCTTCCCTGCGCGGTACTGGCGAATCTGATAGACATACGCGAGTACTTGGGCCACCGCCAGGTACAACCCGGCCGGGATTTCCTGGTCGAGGTCGGTGGAGTAGAAGATCGACCGCGCCAGTTCCGGGGATTCGAGCAACAGGATGTCGTTGGCGACGGCGATTTCGCGGATTTTCAAGGCCGTGAAGTCGCTGCCCTTGGCCAGCAGCATCGGCGCGCCGCCCTTCTCCGGGTCGTACTTGAGGGCCACGGCGTAGTGCGTCGGGTTGGTGATGACCACATCGGCGTCGGGCACCGCGCCCATCATCTTGCGCTGGGACATTTCCCGCTGCAGTTGGCGGATGCGTTGCTTGACCTCGGGCCGGCCTTCCTGGTCCTTGTGTTCGTCGCGCACTTCCTGCTTGGTCATCAGCAGTTTCTTGTGGCTTTCCCACAGCTGGATCGGCGCATCCACGGCCGCAATGATGATCAGCCCGGCGGCCATCCACAGCGCGCTCCAGCCGACCACCTGCACGCTGTGGATGATCGCCGACTCCAGCGGTTCATGGGCGATGCGCAGCAGGTCGTCGATGTCGGACGACAATACCATCAGCGCTACAAACAGAATCAGGATGAACTTGGCCAGGGCCTTGAGCAGCTCCACCAGGGCCTTGGCGGAGAACATGCGTTTGAGGCCCGCCGCCGGGTTCATGCGGCTGAATTTGGGCGCCATGCTGCCCGCGGCGAACAGCCAACCGCCGAGGGCGACCGGGCCGATCAACGCAGCCAGCAGCAAAGTGATAAGGATCGGCTGCACCGCCAGGATCGCGATCTTGCCCGAGTGCAGTAGGTATTGCCCCATGGCATCAGGATTGAGCAACACTTCGCGGGGCAAGGTGAAGTTGTGCTTCATCAACTCCAGTAGATCCAGCGCCAGGCCACCGCCGTAAATCAGCAGGGCGCCGGCACCGGCCATCATGGTGGCGACGGTATTGAGTTCTTTGGAGCGCGCAATCTCGCCCTTTTCCCTGGAGTCCTTTTTACGTTTCTCCGTGGGGTCTTCTGTTTTGTCCTGACCACTCTCGCTCTCGGCCATGGCTCAGCGCGCCCGTGCCAGATCACGTAAGAACTGCAAGGCGTCGGTCGCCAGCGGTTGATACTGATTGAGAATGTCGGCCAGGCCGACCCAGAAAATCCCCATGCCCAATACCAGGGTCAACGGGAAACCAATCGAAAAGATGTTCAACTGCGGCGCCGCACGGGTCATCACGCCAAACGCGATGTTGACCACCAACAACGCAGTGATCGCCGGCAGCACCAGCAACAGCGACGCGCCCAGCACCCAACCGAGGCGCCCGACCGTTTCCCAGAAGTGATTGACGACCAATCCGGAACCCACCGGCAAGGTGGTGAAGCTTTCGGTCAGCACCTCGAACGCCACCAGGTGTCCGTTCATGGCCAGAAACAGCAAGGTCACCAGCATCGTCAGGAATTGCCCGATCACCGCCGCCGACACGCCGTTGGTGGGGTCGACCATGGAAGCGAAGCCCATGCCCATCTGGATCGAGATGATTTGCCCGGCAATCACAAACGCCTGGAAGAACAGTTGCAGGGAGAAACCCAGCATGGCGCCGATCAGGACTTGTTCGGCGATCAGCATCAGGGCACTCAGGTCCAGGGCGTTCACCGGCGGCATGGGCGGCAAGCCCGGCACCAGCACCACCGTGATCGCCACAGCGAAATACAGGCGCACCCGGCGCGGCACCAGGGTCGTGCCGAACACCGGCATGGCCATCAACATGGCCGTCACGCGGAACAACGGCAGGATGAACGAAGCCACCCAGGTGCTGATCTGGGTGTCGGTCAATGCCAGCAGGGAGTTCACCCGATCAGCCGATCAAGTGCGGAATACTGCCGTACAGCTGCAGGATGTATTCCATAAAGGTTTGCACCAGCCACGGGCCGGCGACGATCAGGGTGACCAGCATCACCAGCAAGCGCGGCAGGAAGCTCAGGGTCTGTTCGTTGATCTGCGTGGCGGCCTGGAACATCGCCACCAGCAGGCCCACCAACAGGCTCGGCACCACCAACACGGCGACCATCACGGTGGTCAGCCACAGCGCTTCACGGAACAGGTCGACGGCAACTTCTGGAGTCATCGACCTATACCCCGCCGAAGCTGCCGGCCAGGGTGCCGATAATCAGCGCCCAGCCGTCCACCAGCACAAACAGCATGATCTTGAACGGCAACGAGATGATCAGCGGCGACAGCATCATCATACCCATGGCCATCAGCACGCTCGCCACCACCAGGTCGATGATCAGGAACGGAATAAAGATCATGAAGCCGATCTGGAACGCGGTCTTCAACTCAGACGTCACGAAGGCCGGCACCAGGATCGTCAGCGGCGCCTGATCCGGCGTGGCGATGTCAGTGCGCTTGGACAGGCGCATGAACAGCTCCAGGTCGCTGGAGCGGGTCTGCGACAGCATGAAATCCTTGATCGGCACCTGGGCCCGGTCAATCGCCACCTGGGCGGTAATGGTTTCCGCCAGATAGGGCTGCAGGGCTTGCTGGTTCACCTTGTCGAACACCGGCGCCATGATGAACATGGTCAGGAATAACGCCATGCCGGTGAGAATCTGGTTCGACGGCGTCTGCTGCAAGCCAAGGGCCTGACGCAGGATCGAGAACACGATGATGATCCGTGTGAAGCTGGTCATCAGCATCACAAACGCCGGGATAAAGCTCAGCGCGGTCATGATCAGCAGGATCTGCAGGCTGACCGAATATTCCTGGGCCCCGGACGCGTTGGTACCCAGCGTGATCGCCGGGATCGACAACGGGTCGGCGGCCATCGCCAACGGCGCAGCCAGCAACAGCATGAGCGTCAATAAAACGCGCATTACTTCGTATCCTTCTGATCCTTGCCCAGCAATTCCATCAGGCGCTGAGCGAATTCGGGCGTGGCGGGCTTGGACTGGTCCACGTTCACCGGGGTCTTGAGCACATGCAGCGGGGTGATGCGGCCAGGGGTCAGGCCCAACAGGATCTGTTCTTCACCCACTTGCACCAGCACCAGTCGATCACGCGGGCCGAGGGCGCGGGAGCCGATCATCTCGATCACCTGCGCGTTGCCCGGACCGACCTGCTGCACGCGGCGCAACAGCCAGGCCAGCACAAAGATCAGGCCCACCACCAGCAACAGACCCAGCACCAGCTGGGTCAACTGGCCACCGAGGCCGCTGCCGACCGGCGCCGCAGCGACGGCCGCCTGAGCCACCGGTTCTGCCGCCCAGGCGCTCAATGGCAGCGCGACCGAGAGTCCCACCATCAGCCGCTTCATATCAGCGCAACTTCTTGATGCGTTCGCTCGGGCTGATCACGTCCGTCAGGCGGATGCCGAACTTCTCGTTGACCACCACCACTTCACCGTGGGCAATCAGGGTGCCGTTGACCAGCACGTCCAATGGCTCACCGGCCAGGCGATCCAACTCGATCACCGAGCCCTGGTTGAGCTGCAGCAGGTTGCGGATATTGATGTCGGTGCTGCCCACTTCCATGGAAATCGACACCGGGATGTCGAGGATCACGTCCAGGTTCGGCCCATCAAGGGTCACCGGGTCGTTGTTCTTCGGCACGCTGCCGAATTCTTCCATTTGCATGCGGTTTCCTGCGGGTGCGGTGGCGGCATCGGCGGCCAGCAAGGCGTCGATGTCGTCCTGGCCCACATCGCCGGTTTCTTCCAGGGCCGCAGCCCATTCGTCAGCCAGGGCCTGGTCTTCGGCGGAAGTGTTTTCGTGTTCGGTAGCCATTACATGTCCTCGGCGAAGCAAAAATGAGTGTTGATCAGCGACGATTGATCGGCTCGACCACTTGAAGAGCCAGGTTGCCCTTGTGGGAACCCAGCTTGACCTTGAACGACGGCACGCCGTTGGCGCGCATGATCATTTCTTCCGGCAACTCGACGGGGATGATGTCCCCCGGCTGCATGTGCAAAATATCCCGCAAGCGCAGTTGGCGACGGGCCACGGTGGCGCTCAAGGGCACGTTGACGTCCAGCAGGTCTTCGCGCAGGGCCTTGACCCAACGTTCGTCCTGGTCGTCCAGGTCGGACTGGAAACCGGCGTCGAGCATCTCGCGCACCGGCTCGATCATCGAGTACGGCATGGTCACGTGCAGGTCGCCGCCGCCGCCATCGAGTTCGATGTGGAACGTGGACACCACAATGGCCTCGCTCGGCCCGACGATGTTGGCCATGGCCGGGTTTACTTCCGAGTTGATGTACTCGAAATTGACTTCCATGATGGCCTGCCAGGCTTCCTTCAAGTCGATGAAGGCCTGCTCCAGCACCATGCGTACGACACGCAACTCGGTGGGGGTGAATTCGCGGCCTTCGATCTTGGCGTGACGGCCGTCACCGCCGAAGAAGTTGTCCACCAGCTTGAACACCAGTTTGGCGTCGAGGATGAACAGCGCGGTGCCGCGCAACGGCTTGATCTTGACCAGGTTGAGGCTGGTCGGCACGTACAGCGAGTGCACGTACTCGCCGAACTTCATCACCTGCACGCCGCCCACCGCCACGTCCGCCGAGCGGCGCAGCATGTTGAACATGCTGATCCGGGTGTAACGGGCGAAACGTTCGTTGATCATCTCCAGCGTCGGCATGCGTCCACGGACGATGCGATCCTGGCTGGTCAGGTCATAACTTTTGACGCTGCCGGGCTCGGCAGCCATTTCGGTCTGTACCAGACCATCGTCGACGCCATGCAACAGCGCGTCGATTTCATCCTGGGACAGCAGGTCTTGCACGGCCATGTCGTGATCCTACTGCAATACGAAGTTAGTGAAGAGCGCCTGCTCGACCACGACTTTGCCGAGCTCTTTCTGGGCCACTTCCTGCACGCTGGCAGTGACCTTCTGGCGCAGCATTTCCTGGCCCACCGGGGTGGCCAGGGTGTCGAAGCTCTGCCCGGAGAACAGCATCACCAGGTTGTTGCGGATCACCGGCATATGCACTTTGAGGGATTCGAGGTCGCCTTTGTCGCGCGCCAGCAAAGTGATGCTCACCTGGAGGTAGCGCTGACGACCGTTCTGATTGAAGTTGGCGACAAAGGCCGGAAGCATCGGCTCGAAGATTGCCGGTTGCTTGACGTTACTGGCGGTTTCAGCGGCGGGTGCCGGTTTGCTTGCACTGCTGTGCATGATGTACCAGGTGCCGCCCACGGAGGCGCCGATGGCCAGGAGCAGGCCCACGACTATCATCAGGATAAGCTTGAGCTTGCCTTTGCCTGCGGGTGCTTTTGCTGCGTCTTCGCTCTTCGCCATGCCAATAATCCGTCACTATTCGGGGATTCATAGATCTACGGAAAGGCAAGAGCAAGTGTTATGCCAGAGTTGTCCGGGCAAGCGGGGATGAAGGGCACCACAAAACAAATGTGGACGGGGGCTTGCCCCCGATGAGGTGTTTCAGTTCATACATCAGTTGACTGACACACCGCTATCGGGGGCAAGCACCCTCCCACATTTTGACCCATGCCAGGCTCAGGTCAGGCGTAGTAATCGACGGCGCTGGAGCCGACCACCGTAGACGTCACGGGCGCAACCGCTTCAGCCACATCAAGGTGGCTGCCGCTGTCACCGCTGTCGCCACCGCGCCCAGCGCGACTCACGCCACCGGTCTGGGCCTGCTGTTGCTGCTGCTCCTGACCACGGGACTGGTCGGACACATTGACGTCCACCTGCCCCATGCCCTGTTGCGCAAACATCTCCCGCAGGCGGCCCGACTGGCTTTCCAGCGCCTCACGCACCACCGGATGAGCACTCATGAAATTGACCTGGGCCTGCTGATCGGCGGTCATGTTGACCTTGATATCCAGCCGACCGAGTTCAGCCGGCTGCAACTGGATCTCCGCCGACTTGAGGTTGGCGCTGGACAGGTACATCACCCGATTTACGATCTCGTCAGTCCAGCCGCTCTGGTGCATGGCCAGTGGCGCATTCGTCGTCGGCGGCAAGGCGTTGGCCGTTCTCGGCGTGGCCGCCTGGGTCAGCGCCGCCAAGCGATTGGCGAAGTCATCGACACGGGTGTCGCTGCTGGCGTTTTTCAGGTCTTTGAGGCCGCCCTCGATCAAGCCGCTGAAGGCTTTGTCGCCGCCTTGGTCAGTGCTGTCTTTGGTGGCTTGCTCGTCGACCATCGTGGCCAGCCCGGCGGCAAAGTTCTGCGCGGCGGTTGGCTGGTCCTGGGTGGTCGTCGGCGCAGTCTTGGCCTGCGCCTGGCTGCTGGCCGACACATGCCCGCCCTGCTCCATCGCCAGGCGCAGGGTCGGCAAGGCATCCAGGGGATCGGCCTCGGGGTCGAACACCGGCTTGGCTTCTTCGCTCGCCGCAATTGGCGCTGCGCTCACGGGCTGAGCCTTGGTGTCGGCTGCGTCAGCGACAGGGGCCGGGACTGCCACCGGAACGGGCACGGCCACCGGGGTGACAGCGGCAATCAACGCCGGGTCGACAACCGGATCAACGGCGGGCTGTTGCACCACCAGCGTCGGGTCAGCCGGCGCCTCCTCATCCGCGCTGGCGCTATCGTCGGACGCGACTGGCGGCTTGGCAGGCAAGGTATTGCCGCTATCGGCAACGGCGGGCGTACTGGCGGCAGGCTTGTCGCTGCCGGTCGCCGGTTTGGCGGCGGCATCGGCAGGCTTGTCCCGCGCTGGTTTGACCGAGTTGTCGTCGGCCTTGACCGGGGCTTTCGTGCCTTGGTTGGCGAACACTTGAGCGAAGCCAGGGCCCTTGTCCCGTGGGTCCGCGGCCGTGACCAGTGCATTAGCGGCAGGCGCTTGCGGCTTGGCCGCAGGAGCAGCCTGAAGAAGCGAATTAGGGGCGACTGGCATAAGTAAAGGTCTCCACTGCATGGGGATCGGGGATGCAGTATCAGGAGATATAGCAAGAGTTGGGCCAGGTTTGCGGGATGCGCTGTGCAATGGGTGCATAGCCGGTGCCTGGCCAATGGCACGCTCGATCAAACCCCGACAAACCGCTCCCGTTCATGCTCATACAACGGCCGAACCAACTCAAACTCCCGATCAATCTGATCCACCAAGCCCCCCAAGTCCGACGCAGCCTTAACAGACTCAGCCTCCAGCAACTGACACAACTGCGCCAAACGCACCGCCCCAAGGTTGCCACTGCTGCCCTTGAAACTGTGCGCAATCTGCCCCAGCGCCTTGGCATCATCCCGCGCCTGGCGCAGCGCCTCGACGCGTTTGCGGGAGTCGTCCAGAAAGGTATCAAGCAGCTTGGGATAGTCGCCTTCCATCACCTCCTGCAAACCCGACAACACATCCGGGTCCATATGAATCTCTGCCACTTGCTCGCTCCCTGATCAAGAATCGGCGGATTATGCCAGAGCCCCCCAGCAAAACTCCACGCAGACACTGCGTCCACCGTCGGACCAGCGTACCTCGCTACTCAGCTGGCGCACCAGGCTCAGGCCCCGACCAGACAGACGGTCCACATCCAGCGGCCGCGCCAGTACCCGTTCCACGTCGAAGCCCGGCCCGCTGTCTTCCAGGCGCAGGGTCATTTTGCCGCCCATCGGGGTGGGTACCACTTGCACATGTACCCGCACGTAACCGCTGTTCAACTGCGCCAGACGGTCGTTGCGCTGGCGATAATATTCGGCGAAACCCTGGGCATCGCACTTGAGCCGCGAGTCCAGCCCGAGCACGCCGTGCTCCAGGGCATTGGAATACAACTCGGCCATCACGCTGTAGAGCGCCCCGCTCTGCTCGCGCAGGCCGTGGATTTCCAGCAGCAGCTGCAGCAGATAAGGCAAAGGGTTGTAGCGCTTGAGGGTCTCGGCACGGAATTCGAAGCTGACCGACCAATCCAGCGGGCACGATTGGCCACTGTCGGCATACAACGGCCCGGTGGCACGCAGTGACTGGCCGGCCCGCAGGGTGATTTCCACCATGCTCACGTCATCCCGCGCCTCACCGCGAAACGCCGCCAGGGCCTCTTCGATATCCTCGAACAGGCGATTGGGCTCGCGATTGGCCGCGAAGACCTGCTGCAAACGCTCGGCACCGAACAGTTGATCATGGGCATCGGCGGTATCCAGCACGCCGTCGGACAGCAAAAACACCCGGTCGCCCAAGGCCATGGGCCACACCTCGGTGCGGTCATCAAAGGCTTGCGCCGACAGCACCCCCAACGGCAAATGCCGCGATTGCAGCGGCGTGCGCTTGCCGCTGGCGACGTCATGCACATAACCGTCGGGCATACCGCCGTTCCACACCTCCAGCGCACGCCGCTCGGTGCTCAGGCACAACAGCGTGGCGCAGCAGAACATGTCCACCGGCAGGATGCGCTTGAGCTTGGCATTCATCTCCCGCAGGATCTGAGACAGGCCATACCCCTTGGCGGTCATGCCGTAGAACACTTCCGCCAGGGGCATGGCGCCCACTGCCGCCGGCAGGCCGTGGCCAGTGAAATCGCCGAGCAGCACGTGCATGTCGCCCGACGGCGTGTAGGCCGCCAGCAGCAGGTCGCCATTGAACAGCGCATAGGGCGATTGCAGGTAGCGGATGTTCGGGGCGGCGTTGATGCAGCCGGAGTGGGCGACCTTGTCGAACACCGCCTTGGCCACCCGCTGCTCATGCAGCAGATAGTCATGGTGCCTGGCGATCAGGTCACGCTGTTGCAACACCGTGGCTTGCAGGCGGCGCAGGCGGTCCATCGCGTTGATCTTGGCCGCCAGGATCAGTTGGTTATAGGGCTTGGGCAGGAAGTCATCACCGCCGGCATCCAGGCAATCGGCCAGGGCGGCGCTATCGCGCAGGGAGGTGAGGAAAATGATGGGGACCAACTCCTCCCCCGCCAGTTGCTTGATCCACCGCGCGGCGCCGTAGCCATCCATCACCGGCATCAAGGCATCCATCAGCACCAGTTGCGGACGCTCGCGGGCAAAGAGCTCGACAGCTTCTTCGCCGTTGGTGGCGGTAAGCACCTGATGCCCCTGGCGCCGCACAATGGTCGACAGCAGCAGAAGATCGGTCGCATTGTCATCGGCGATCAAGATCGTCAGCGGCTCAACCGCAGGGGCCAGGGCGCTCAATTGATGTCGAACAGCTTGTCGAAGTTGGAGATGGCGAGGATCTTGCGCACGTCGGAGTTGCTGTTGATCACCTCGACTTGCGCATCGTCCCCACCCGCGTGATCGCGCAGCAGCAGGAGCATGCCCAGGGCCGAACTGTCCATATACGTGGTGTCTTTCAGGTCGACCACATAGGACTCAGGCACTTTGTAGAAACGCTCGTAGGACTCACGAAAGTCCTGATGACTGCCGAAATCAAACCGGCCCTTGATTGCAATCGTCAACTTCTTCCCATCCAGGGATACTTCTGACTCGACTGACATACGACGGCTTCCTTGTCATTGGCGATATGCAACAAGGTTTAGCAGGTGATGGGGCTGTGGGCAACTTCTCGCCAAGATCAATACACATCTTTACGCGGCATGCGCTGGGACAACTCATCCAGCAGCTTTTGCTCGCGCTTGTCTTCGAGGGCCCGCGCCTCATCGATATAGCGCTGCACCAGCTTGCGCAAGCCTTCGACTCGCGCAAACGCTTCCTGCCAACTTTCGCGGGCTTTATCGAGGTTGTTCTGGTGCCAGGCCAGGCTCTGGCGCTGTTGGCCGACGGCGGTTTCCAGTTGATTGAGAAAGCCCTGGTAGCCCATCAGCCATTGGCCCGAAACGCCCTTGGTGCCGCGCTCGATCCATTGTTGCTGGTACTCGCCGCGAAAGCGTTCCAGGTCGCCCAGCTTGCTTTCCGCCAGGCGAACCTGGCCCTGGAAATAACCCAGGCGCTGCACGGCGGTTTTTTCGGCCTTTTCGGCCATGTCCACCACCGGGGCCAGGCGCGCGGCGCGGCTGTTGGCCATGGCTTAGCCGCCTGGCGCAGGCGCGAAGATGGAGTGCAGATGGGCTTCGCTTTCGCCCATGCTGATCTTGTCGTTCAGGCCCTGGCGCAGGTAGGTCACCAACTGCGGTTGCAGGGCGATCGCCAGGTCGGTGTCGCGATCACCACCGGCCACGTAGGCGCCGACGCTGATCAGGTCGCGGCTCTGTTGATAGCGCGACCACAACTGCTTGAATTGTTGCGCACGGACCATATGCTCCGGCGTGACCACCGCCGGCATGACCCGGCTGATGGACGCTTCGATATCGATGGCCGGGTAGTGCCCTTCTTCGGCCAAACGGCGCGACAGCACAATGTGACCGTCGAGCACGCCCCGCGCCGAGTCGGCGATGGGGTCCTGCTGGTCATCGCCTTCGGACAGTACGGTGTAGAACGCGGTGATCGAGCCGCCACCGGCCTCGGCATTACCGGCACGCTCCACCAGCTTGGGCAGCTTGGCAAACACTGACGGCGGGTAACCCTTGGTCGCCGGCGGTTCACCGATGGCCAGGGCGATTTCCCGCTGGGCCTGGGCGAAACGTGTGAGCGAGTCCATCAGCAACAGGACGTTCTTGCCCTTGTCGCGAAAATATTCGGCGATGCGCGTGCAGTACATCGCGGCGCGCAAACGCATCAGCGGCGCATCGTCCGCTGGAGAGGCGACGACCACGGAGCGCTTGAGGCCTTCTTCACCGAGGCTGTGCTCGATGAACTCCTTCACCTCGCGGCCCCGTTCGCCGATCAGCCCCACCACGATGATGTCGGCCTCGGTAAAGCGCGTCATCATGCCCAGCAACACCGATTTACCCACACCGGTACCGGCGAACAGGCCCAGACGCTGGCCGCGGCCGACCGTCAATAATCCGTTGATGCTGCGAATGCCCACGTCCAGCGGCACGCTGATGGGGTTGCGGTTGAGCGGGTTGATGGTGGGGCCGTCCATCGGCACCCAGTCTTCGGCTTTCATGCCGCCCTTGCCGTCCAGTGCGCGACCGGCGCCATCCAGCACGCGGCCAAGCATGCTCATGCCCATGGGCAGGCGACCCGTATCGGCCAGCGGCACCACGCGGGCACCGGGGGCGATGCCCGCCAGGCTACCCACGGGCATCAGGAAAATCTTGCTGCCGGAAAAACCCATCACTTCCGCTTCGACCTGCACCGGGTGGTAGCTGTCGTCGTTGATCACCATGCAGCGGCTGCCCATGGCGGCGCGCAGGCCCTCGGCTTCGAGGGTCAGGCCGACCATACGCAACAAGCGCCCTTCGAGGATGGGCTGGCCGGGCATTTCAGTGGCCTCGGTGTAGCCGCTCAGGCGCTTGGCGAAGCTGGTGCGATCAAGGCGCATCGGTAGCGTCCAGGTCCACGCTGAGGTCAGGTTCGGCGGGGTTCAATACCTGCTCGTGAACTTGATCCAGCAACTTGGCCATGATCTGGCTGATGCGGGTTTCCACCGTGGCATCGATGCGGCTGTGTTCGGTCTCGACCCGGCAACCACCGGGCTGCAGCGCTGCGTCTTCGACGATGCGCCAGGTTTCTTCATGGCGCTCGCGCAGGGCTTTGACCTGCTCGAAATCCTGCGGGTTGATGTACAGCCGTACATTGCCGACACCCAGGGGCAGCAGCTTGAGGGCTTCGCGCATCACACTTTCGATATGGCTGGAATCGAGCACCAGTTCGCGCTGGATGACCTGGCGGGCAATATGTTCCACCAGGCCGACCATGGATTTTTCGATCTGCGAATCCTGCTCGGCGATGGGATCGAACAACACGCCCATCAAGCGCTCCAGGCTGGCCAACTGGACGCTCAGCGCCGCTTCGGCCTCTTGGCGCACCTTGAGGGTGGTGCTGCGAAAACCGTCTTTTTCACCGGCCGCGAAGCCTTCGTTGTAAGCCTCCTGGCGGATGCTTTCCAACTCTTCCAGGGTCAGTGGCTGGACTTCTTCCAGCGGCACTTCTTCCATTTCCACCGGCAGCTCTTCAACCGGTTCCGGCTCAGGCTCCGGCACGTGCGGATCGAAACTGGGCAACGACCAGATGTCGAACCCACCGACATCCCGTGCGCGAATCAGATCGCTGGGCGCCTCATCTTTGTTCGACATCAGGGGCGCCTTAGATCATTTCTTCGCCGCCCTTCCCGCCGAGAACGATTTCTCCGGCTTCGGCCATACGGCGGGCAATGGTGAGGATTTCTTTTTGCGCGGTTTCCACGTCGCTGACGCGCACCGGGCCCTTGGCTTCCAGGTCGTCGCGCAACAGTTCCGAAGCACGCTTGGACATGTTCTTGAAGATCTTCTCCTTGACGCCTTCGTCCGAGCCTTTGAGGGCCAGCACCAGCACGTCGGAGGAGACTTCGCGCAGCAGCGCCTGGATGCCACGGTCGTCGACATCGGAGAGGTTGTTGAAGACGAACATGAGGTCTTCGATCTGGCCGGACAGGGTGTCGTCGATCTCGCGGATCGAGTCCATCAACTGGCCTTCGACCGAGCTGTCGAGGAAGTTCATGATGTCCGCCGCGCGCTTGATGCCACCCAAGGTGGTCCGTGCGGCGTTGGAGTTGCCGGAGAACTGTTTCTCCAGAATGGTGTTCAATTCTTTCAGGGCCGCTGGCTGCACGGTGTTCAGCGACGACACCCGCAGGATGATGTCCAGGCGCACTTTATGGTCAAAGTGGCCGAGCACTTCACCGGCCTGGTCCGGGTCGAGGTACGCGACGACGATGGCCTGGATCTGCGGGTGCTCGAAGCGGATCACGTCGGCGACCGCACGCGGTTCCATCCACTTGAGGCTGTCCAGACCGCTGGTATTGCCGCCCAACAGGATACGGTCGATCAGGCCGTTGGCTTTGTCTTCGCCCAGGGCCGAGGTGAGCATCTTGCGGATGTAGCTGTCGGAGCCGACGCCCAGGCTGGTCTGGTCGCCGACGATCTCGACGAACTCGCTCATCACCTGTTCGACTTGCTCACGGTGCACATTGCGCATTTGCGCCATGGCCACGCCCACCCGCTGAACCTCTTTGGGGCCCATGTGGCGCAGCACTTGGGCGGCGTCGGTTTCACCGAGGGACAGCAGCAGGACTGCGGCTTTGTCGACCTTGGTGAGCTTGGCAACAGCGGCTCGATTATCACTCATCTGCGTTGATCCACTCTTTCACGACCTGGGCCACACGGCCCGGGTCTTCTGCCACCAGACTTTTGATTGCGTTCAACTGTGCGTCGTAGCCTTCGCTCGGGCTTGGCAACAGGATGCTTTGCGGGCCGCCGAGGCTGACGCGGTCGTTGGCCAGTTCGCCGTCCAGGCCGCCCATGCCACCCAACTCGACGTCACTGCCACCAAACGCCGCCAGTTGTTTGTTCTTGCCGTTGCCGGTGATGTTATTGAGCACCGGACGCAGCACGCCAAACACCAGCACCAGGATGAACAACACACCCAGCACTTGCTTGACGATGTCCCAGAACCACGGCTGGGTGTAGAACGCCGCTTCGGCGATGACTTCACCACGCTCGGCGGAGAACGGCATGTTGATCACGCTGACGCTGTCACCACGGCTGGCGTCAAAACCGACGGCGTCCTGCACCAGGCGGGTGAAGCGCGCCAATTCGTCGGCGCTCCACGGCGCACGGGTAACGGCGCCATCCGCCGCGTTGACCTTGACCTGATCATCGACCACCACCGACACCGACAGGCGATTGACGCGACCCTGTTGTTGCTTGGTGTGGCTGATGGAACGGTCGAGTTCGAAGTTCTTGGTGGACTGGTTACGCTTGTCCGCCGGGTACGGTGCGAGCATCGGCTGGCCGGTGGCCGGGTCCATGATCTGCTGGCCGTTGGCGTCCAGCAATGGCTGGCCAGGCTGGATCGCAGCAGCGGCAGCAGCAGCGCCACCGGTGGTTTGCGGGGCCGAGGCAGGGGCCGGTGGCTGGTTGCTCAGGGCACCCGGCACGCCTTGCGGCGGGCCGTTGGCGGCGGTGCGTTGTTCGCTGGTGGACTGCTCGCTGCGCAAGGCCGGCTGGTCCGGGTTGAATTGCTCGGAGGTCGACTCGACCGCGCTGAAGTCCACGTCGGCGGACACTTCAGCCTTGTAGCGGTCGTTGCCCAGCACCGGTTGCAGGATGTTGTGCACACGCTGGGTCAGCATGCTTTCCATGCGGCGGCTGTAGTCGAACTGCTTGCCGGCCTGGGTCAGCGCGGAGTTTTCCGCCATATCCGACAGCAGGTTGCCCTTCTGGTCGACCACGGTGATCTGGGATTTGCTCAGCTCAGGCACGCTGGTCGCCACCAGGTTGACGATCGCCAGCACTTGGCCTGGCTCCAGGGAACGGCCGGAGAACAGCTCGACCAATACCGAAGCACTTGGCTTGCGTTCATCACGCACAAACACCGAGCTTTTCGGAATGGCCAGGTGCACACGGGCGCCCTTGACGTTATTGAGGCTGGAGATGGTGCGGGCCAGCTCGCCTTCGAGGCCACGACGGTAACGCGTCGCTTCCATGAACTGGCTGGTCCCGAGGCCCTGGTCCTTGTCGAGGATTTCAAAACCGATATTGCTGTCGGACGGCGTTACGCCAGCGGCGGCGAGCTTCATGCGCGCACGGGCCACGTCATCGGCCTTGACCAGCAGCGCGCCGGAATTGGGCTCCACGGTATAGGCGATGTCGGCGGCGGCGAGGGTTTCCATGATCTGCTTGGAATCCATGCCCGCCAGGCTGCCGTACAACGGACGGTAATCGGGTTGTTGCGACCACAACACCACGGCAAAACCAATTGCCACGCTCGCAGCCAGGCCGACCATCAGGCCCACCTGACGCAGCATGGTCATTTCCGAGAGGTTTTCCAGGAACGACAGGCCAAACAGCGGCGGCTTGCCATCTGCCTTGGCGGGTACGTTGTCGGAGACTGCTTCTGCCATGACTTAAATCTCGCCCTTAAACCGGCATCTGCATGATGTCTTGATAGGCCTGAACCAGCTTGTTACGCACTTGGGTCAGAGCCTGGAAGGAGACGCTGGCCTTTTGCGAGGCGACCATCACATCGGTGAGGTCCACGCCGCTTTTGCCGATCTCGAATGCATTGGCCAACTGGCTGGAGGCTTGCTGGGTGTCACTGACTTTGTTGATGGCTTGGCCGAGCATGTCGGCGAAGCTGCTTTGGCCCAATTGCGGCGCTGGCGCGACGGATTTCGGTTGAGCCATGGCATCCATTTGCATGGAGCGCATATCCAACATCAATCGATTGAACTCAATACCCTGGCTCATGAACTTCTCTCTCCAACCCGCAAATTTTTGACACTACGCAGCGATTACTAGGGGAGGTAGCAACAAGGGTGCCAGCTCTGTATCAAGTCGTAAGAAAAGGCGACAAACCTTGTCGACCTTGTTACCGGTCAGGTGGCGAACAGATACGCTTCCACGTCCATCCCGGCGTCACGCATTTGCGCCAGCTTGTAGCGCAGGGTACGCGGGCTGATGCCCAGGCGCTCGGCGGCCTCTTTGCGGCGGCCGCGCTCGGCGCGCAGGGTGTCGATGATCATCTGGAATTCGCGGCGACGCAGGTCGTCGCCCAGGGCACCGCCGGGCTCCGCCTCGGCAACCACGGGCGCAGGCGCCAAGGTAGGCAATGGCGCCGCACCACTGCCCATGGACAGGCAGAAATCCTGGGGCTGGATCAAACCGCCCTGCTGCAGAATCAGCGCGCGCTGGATGGCGTTGTCCAGTTCCCGCACGTTGCCCGGCCAGGGATAGCCGATCAGGCAGGCTTGCGCCTCGGCCGACAGTCGCGCCTGGGCGTGCTTCATTTTTTTGACGTGGTTGTTCAGCAGCCGCTCGGCCAGCGGGACGATGTCCGCTGGGCGCTCACGCAGCGGGCGCCAGGCCAGGGGAAATACCGAAAGCCGGTAGAACAGATCTTCACGAAAGCGCCCCGCCGCCACTTCGCCGGCGAGGTCACGGTTGGTGGTGGCGACCACACGGATGTCCAGCTGGATCGGCTTGCGTGCGCCCACGCGCTCCACTTCGCGCTCTTGCAGCACGCGCAGCAGCTTGGCTTGCAGGCCCAGCGGCATTTCCGAGATTTCGTCCAGCAGGATGGTGCCGCCGTCGGCCTGTTCGAATTTGCCCGCCTGGGCCGCGATGGCGCCAGTGAACGAGCCTTTTTCATGGCCGAACAAAGTGGCTTCCAGCATGTTGTCGGGGATCGCCGCGCAGTTGATGGCGATGAACGGTTGTTTGGCGCGAGTGGATTGTTGGTGGATATAACGCGCCAGCACTTCCTTGCCGGTGCCGGACTCGCCGGAAATCAGCACCGTGGAATCACTGCGCGCCACGCGGGCCGCCAGCTCCAGCAATTGCGCACTGGCCGGCTCGAAGGCAATCGGGCCCTCGCCTTCGCTGGCGGGGATCACGCCCAGGGCGTGCCGCGCGACCAGTTCGATCAGCGCCTTGGGTTCGAAGGGCTTGACCAGGTAGTCCGCTGCGCCCTGGCGCATGGCGTCCACCGCGCGCTCCACGGCGCCATGGGCAGTCATCAGCAACACCGGCAGTTGCGGTTGGCGCGCACGCAGCAGGGCCAGCAATTGGTGGCCGTCCATGCCTGGCATGTTCACGTCACTGACCACCAGGCTGAAGGTTTCCTGCTCCACCGCCTCCAAGGCCTCCTCGGCAGAACCGACCGCCCGGTAGTCATGGCCCGCCAACAGCAGCGTGTCAGCCAATGCTTCACGCAGGGCGCGATCGTCTTCCACCAACAGAACCTTGATAGCCATTACTTTTTACTCCGCGCCTGCCGCGCATGAAAACAGCGGCAGGCTTATCAGTGCACAGGTGCCACGCCCCAGTCGGGAATGCAGTTGCAATTCTCCCTGATGGGCACGGGCCACGGCCTTGACCACGGTCAGGCCGAGGCCGGTTCCGTTGGTCTTGGTAGTGAAGAAGGGTTCGCCCAGGCGCTTCAGCACCACAGGGTCGATGCCGGCACCGCTGTCGCTGATGCACAGGCGCAAGGTTTGCTCACGGCTATACAGGTGGACCTTGAGCCGTGCACCCGGGCCGCTGGCCTGGATAGCGTTTTCGATCAGGTTGAGCAGCGCGCCCACCAGGGTGTCTCGATTGCACAGCAACTCGCCGAGGTGGCTGTCGCACTGCCAGCGCACCTGAGTGTCTTGAATATGGGTGCTCGCAGCCGCTTGCAGGGCCTGCATCAGGTGGGCGGGTGTCACACGGTCGGTCAGCGGCAATTCGCCGCGGGCAAACACCAGCATGTCGCGCACCTGGTGCTCCAGTTCGTGCAGACGCTCCTTGAGACGGCCGGCAAACCGCTGCTGGGTGGCGACAGGCAATTGCTCATCAGTCAAATGACTGGCGTAGATCAACGCCGCCGACAGCGGCGTGCGGATCTGATGCGCCAAAGAAGCGACCATCCGCCCTAATGACGACAAGCGCTCGTGGCGCGCCAATTGGTCTTGCAAGTGACGGGTTTCGGTCAAGTCATTAAGCAACACCAATTGCCCCGGCTCCGCGTCCAGGGAACGGGTGGCGATGGACAGGCGGCGCCCGTCCTTGAGGGAGATTTCGTGACCGTCATCTTCACGCGGCGCGAAGCAACGGGTGATGACATGGCGCCACAACTCGCCTTCCAGCGGCAGGCCGAGCATGTCGCAGGCCGCAGGGTTGGCCTCGCGCACGCGGCCCTGGTCATCGATGACAATCACCCCACCGGGCAGCAGCGACAGCAGGTTTTGCAGACGGTTGGCCAGGCGCTCTTTCTCGGCCAACTCTTGCATGCGCTGGGCGCTCACCACTTCCAACTCACCTTTAAGCTCCGAGACGCGGGCTTCGAGCAGGCTGTAGGAGTCAGTCAATTGGCTCGACATCTGGTTGAACAGCGAAAACGCCTGTTCGAGACCCTGACGGCTTTGCTGCTCCACAGAGGGAATAAGCCCCGGGATAGAGGGGCTGGAAGATTGCTGGGCGGCGTGGGGCATCATGCTCTCTCGCTGGCTGACCGTCAGTTAAACGGAACGTTGCGAGGGCTGTAGCAATACTTGTGCCGAAAAAAAACCGCTGATAAATCAGCGGTCTCTGGAATCAGGCGTCAATCATCCGCCTGTTCATCGCCTTCCCGACGACTCATGCCGTACTTGCGCATCTTCTCCACCAGGGTGGTTCGGCGGATGCGCAAGCGCTCGGCGGCGCGGGCGACGATGCCGTTGGCGTCGTCCAGGGCCTGTTGGATCAAGCCTTGTTCCAGGTTGCCGAGGTAGTCCTTGAGGTCCAGGCCTTCGGGCGGCAGCATGGCGGTTGAACCAAAGTCCGGCGTGTGGCCGTTGATGGCGACACGCTCTTCCATGTCGCTGCGCAGGCTGTCGACCATCTGCTCGTCTTCATCGTCGACGTAGCGGAATTTCTTCGGCAACTCGATCACGCCGATCACACCGTACGGGTGCATGATCGCCATGCGCTCCACCAGGTTGGCCAGCTCGCGCACGTTACCCGGCCAGCCGTGGCGGCACAGGGACATGATGGCGGCAGAGTTGAAGCGAATCGAACCGCGCTTTTCGTGTTCCATGCGCGAGATCAGTTCGTTCATCAGCAGCGGGATGTCTTCCACGCGCTCACGCAGCGGGGCCATCTCGATTGGGAAGACGTTGAGGCGGTAGTAGAGGTCTTCGCGGAAGCTGCCCACCTCGATCATGCTTTCAAGGTTCTTGTGGGTAGCGGCGATGATGCGCACGTCGACGCTCTGGGTCTTGTTGCTGCCCACGCGCTCGAAAGTGCGCTCCTGCAACACGCGCAGCAGCTTGACCTGCATCGGCAGCGGCATGTCGCCGATTTCGTCGAGGAACAGGGTGCCGCCGTTGGCCAGCTCGAAACGCCCGGCACGGCTGGTGATCGCCCCGGTAAAGGCGCCCTTCTCGTGGCCGAACAGTTCGCTTTCAAGCAGCTCTGCCGGGATCGCCCCGCAGTTGACCGGCACGAATGGCCCGTCGCGGCGCTTGGAGTGGTAGTGCAGGTTGCGTGCGACCACTTCCTTGCCGGTGCCCGACTCGCCGAGGATCAGAACACTGGCGTCGGTATCGGCCACTTGCTGCATCATCTGGCGCACGTGCTGGATGGCGCGGCTGGTGCCGACGAGGCTGCGGAACAGGTTGGGTTCGCGGTGGCGACCGCGCTCGCGGGCCTGGTCGTACATCTCGCGATAGACCTGGGCACGGTGCAGGGAATCCAGCAATTTGCTGTAGCTGGGGGGCATTTCCAGGCTGGAAAGTACGCGGCGGCGTTGGTCTTCCGGCAGCTCGACAGAAGAAATATCACCAATCAGCAACACGGGAAGGAACTCATCCCAGGTAGACAGTGTCTTTAACAAGCCCAAAACAGCGCCTGGAGCGTTTACCGTCCCGATCAGCACACAAATGACTTCACGGCTCGATGACAACGAGCTGACCGCCTGCTGCCAGTCATGGCTACCGCAGGGCAGATTTTCTTCGCCAAGAAAATTCAAAATCACCGCCAGGTCGCGGCGGCGGACGCTATCGTCATCGATCAGCAGAATTTTGGTTTCACGCCACATGCAATAGCAACTTCCCTAGTAAAACTTCCTGCCCCGAGATTGAGGGCAATCGAGGCGCCTGTAAGACTTCTTACCCTACTAGACGTCTGAAATCTGAAAACAGCACTAGTTAAGTCAAAAATGCGAGCACAGTCAAATATATGACGCGCCGTTCGGATTAACTGAGCCATTCAGCCGAACAGATGGTAAACCTTTGACGCATTTTTAGCTTGGTTGATCTGCGACATCTCTTCAAAAATAGCCTGCCTTTCGCCCGTCGTCACCTGCAGCAATTGCTGGTAGACCGCCAACAGGCTCTCAAGCTTCTCACGCAACGCATCTTCGTCTACCGGCGCCTCACTGAGCACCTGCTCGATCACGTCGCGACAGCCCATATCCAGCTCGCCGATGGCGTCCCAGTTACGGTCCGCCAGCGCGCCCATCAGCGCCTCACGGGTTTCATCAATGCGTTGCAGTGCGTGGCTCATGACGTGTTCCTCAAGGCACCCAGGCCTTATTCTGCGGTGGCCTGTGGGGCGCCAATCGCATCCCAGCCTTCTTTAACGGTAATCATCAAACGAGCCACTTCGTCGATCATGTCGACGTCGTTATGCAGGTTGGCTTCCATCAGACGGTTGGTCATGTAGGCGTACAGACTCTCCAGCTGTTGGACGTAAGCCGGGTTATCACTCTTTTCAGCGTCCAGGCCGTCGCGCAGGCCGATGACGATGTCGATGGCCTTGCCGAGCATCAGGCCCTTCTGGGCGATGTCGCCACGCGCCAGCGCGCCCTTGGCCTGGGCCATACGGTCGAGCCCGCCTTCCATCAGCATTTGCACCAGGCGATGCGGGCTGGCTTCGGAGATCTGAGCATGGGAATTGACCTTCTGGTATTGGCGAAGGGCTCTCATGGGATTCATGTTTCTACCTCGTGACAGGCGACAGCGAAAAGGATTCTAGTAACCAATATGTCGACGGGTTCGCAAAAAGCTTTAGCCCCCGTCGTCCCGCGATAAAAAAAGGCCAGGCAGCGCGCCTGGCCTTTTTTTGGTCAGCAGGGGATCAAGTATTGGTCTTTGGATTGTTCAAGGCATTGAGCGTGGTCATCACGCTGGTGCTTTGCTGGCGCAATTGGGCGACCAGGGTGTCCATGGCGTTGTACTTGGCCGACAGACTGTTCTGCAGAGTTTCCATACGTGCATCCAGGGAGGTCTGCTGCTTGGTCAGATCCTTGAGGCTTTCGGACAGCGTCGCCGAGCGCGTCGCGAAAATACCGGTGGAGGCCTTCGCGTAAGGTTCTGTAGCCGTCTTCATGCGCGCGAGCATGCCAGTAGTACCGGTGAACATGCTGTTGATATCAGCCGCGTTGGTCTTGACCGCTGCATCCCACTTTTTATCGTCGATAGACAACAGGCCGGTGGTCGAGCTGGTGGCGACACCAAATTGGGCCAGCGCCTTGAAGCTGCCGGTACCCGATAAGGCGTTGAACTCGTTACGAATCGCACTCTGCAACGACCGCATGGTCGAGTCACCGGTCAACGCCGCTGCGGTGGTTGAGCCGTCCAAGTTGGTGGTGACCTTGGTTTGGGCGTTCATCGCGGTAATCAGGGTGTTGTAGGCATCGACAAAGCCCTTGACCCCAGTCTTCAGCGCCGCAGTGTTGGTACTGACCGTGATCAGCGTTGCGGTTCTTGGGGCATCGGTAGAGGTATCGCCTGCCGTCTTCAGCGCGGACACCGAGACCAGCTTGATATCCACGCCGCTGAGCGCACCAGTAATGCTGTTGGTCTTGGACGTAGCCGCAATCCCGTCGATGCTATATTTGGCATCCTTAGGATCGTCAACCACCGTAGCGCCCACATCCAGGCCCGAATTACCGGATAGTGTAAGGTCAGAACCAACGCCCATGGTGGTGGACGTCAGGATCAGCCGCGAACCGGTAGAGTCGGTAAGGATGTTGGCACTCATGCCGGCGGTGCCGAATTGCGTGTTTATCGAGTCGCGCACTTGCTGCAAGGTCGCGCCAGCCGGAATGCTGACATCGAATTTCTTGCCAGATTGGGAGATGGTCAGCGTAGTCGGCTTGTCGGTGGCATTCACCACCGCCGACGCACCGCTGGCGAAGGTTTTGCTCGAAAGCTTCGAAGGCTGCGCCAACTGCTCGACGATCAGACGGAAGCTGCCACTGGACGCCGTTTTACTGGCCGTCATGGTGGCGACCTTCTCATCCGACGACGTTCCGCTCAGGCCGGTAAAGCTTGAGCTGGCCGTCATGGTATCAAGCGCCGCACGGAAGGCATCAAGGGCTACTTGAATCGTGCCGAGCGAAGACAGCGTGGTGGTCGCTTTTCCGGTCTGGGTATTGATCTGCGCCTGCTTGGGCGCTTTTTCAGCGTTCACCAAAGACGTCACAATCGCTTGCGTATCGATGTTCGAACCGATACCACTTACCGTTGAACCCGCCATCATCTATCTCCTGTTCGGTGGCTGCCGTTATCTTGACTTATTACGCCTCAAGACCAGACAGCAACAAGTTTCATGCCAGCTCAGACCTTGTCGTCAAACAACAAGTTGCTTGCGCTGCTGAGGTTCTGTGCCAGCTTCAAGGCTGTTTCCGACGGAATCTGGCGAATCACTTCACCATTGTCGGTATTGATGACCTTGACCACCACGCGGTGGGTGGAGTCATCAATGGAAAAGTCCAAGCTACGCTGGGTAGCCTGAACGAAATCACGAATATCGGTTACTGCTTTTTCCAGGTCGGCGCGTGCGGGCTCTTGGCTGATCGCGGGCGTTGCCTGGACATTCTTGACACTGTTGTCAGTCACTACCTTGGCAGGTGCGCTTTGAGGTGCAACCGGCGGATAAGACTGGTTCAGCTTTACACTCATGTCCATGTCCAATCTCCTCTAAACCGAAAAAACGGAAGGGCACGTAGACGCGCCCTTCCGTTAGTTACCAAGCGCTGGAATTACTGAAGCAGCTTCAGTACAGCGGATGGCAGCTGGTTAGCCTGCGACAGGATCGCGGTGGAAGCCGACTGCAGGGTTTGTTGCTTGGTCAGTTCGGCGGTTTCGGAAGCGAAGTCGACGTCCTGAACGGTGGAACGTGCAGCGGTGGAGTTCTTCTGGATGTTTTGCAGGTTGTCTACAGTAGTGGTCAGACGGTTCTGCACGGCACCCAGGTCGGAACGGACGCTACCAATTTTGTCCATGGCCTTGTCGATAACCGACAGAGCGTTCTGGGCATTAGTGGAGCTGGTCACGTCGGTGTCCGACACGTTGGTTTTGGTCGAAGTTACAGCAGCACCGCCGAACAGATCAGTTACCGCGGTGCCGGCGCTGCCGTTAGCCAGAGAGTAGCCTTTGGCCGAATCCAGCGAAACTTGACCAGTCACAACGGTAGCGCCAGTGGCGGCTACAGCGGTGAAGGTAGTGGCGTAGTCACCAGCGCCGTTTTTGGCAGCAACGGTGACAGCGGCAGAACCAGTATCGCCAGTGAACGCCAGGTTCTCACCCGAATCGGATTTGACTTCCAGGGTGCCTTTGGCTTCGTCGTAATTAACGCTGATGCCCAGTTTCGAGGCGTTGGACTTCAACTGGTCAGCCAGGCTGGCGGTGTCGGTTACGCCGACGAAGCTAACGGTTGCGCCGCCAACGGTCAGCTTGAAGTTGGCAGGAACGCCAGGAACAGCAGGTACAGCCGGAGAAATGTCCGGATCGCCCGGGTTTGCACCAGGAACAGCAGCAACTGCAGGTGTGCCCTTTGTGGTCGCTTCGTTGATTTTGAATTTAACTTCGGTGCTGGCAGTAGCAGTCAAGCCACCGATAGCGCCGTTGGCTTTAGCAGCGATGTCCTTGGCCGAAGCGCCGACATCGTAGGCAACGTTTGCAGTCTGGCCGTTACCAGTGATATCGAAGTTAGCAGCCGTCAGGCCAGTAGCGTTCGGGGTGATAGCGACCGATTTAACCTGCTGCGAACCGATGTTGTTGGCAGCCACGTTGTCCAGGCTGACGTTGATGGTTTCGTTGGCGTTGGCGCCTACTTGAATAGCCTTGGTACCGTACGAGCCGTCCAGCAACTTCTGGCCACCGAAAGTAGTGGTTTGCGAGATACGGGTCAGTTCCGAAGTCAGAGCCTGGTATTCGTCGTTGTTCGACTTACGGTCGTCAGCGCTGAGGGAACCAGTAGCGGAAGACAGAGCCAGGGTACGCATTTTTTGCAGGATGTCGGTCGAAGCCTGCATCGCGCCTTCAGCGGTCTGAGCGATGGAGATACCATCGTTGGCGTTCTTTACAGCTTGACCCAGGCCGTTGATTTGGCTGGTCAGGCGGTTAGCGATCTGCAGGCCGGCAGCGTCGTCTTTAGCGCTGTTGATACGCAGGCCGGAAGACAGGCGCTGCATGGAAGTGGCCAGGGCGCCGCCAGCTTTGTTCAGGTTGCCCTGAGTAGTGATCGAAGCAATGTTGGTGTTTACTGTTAAAGCCATGACGAAATCCTCGTTGGATGGATACTGCGGCTTCCGGCCCTGGCAACCGCCGGGTGTGGCCTGAGAACCTACGTAATAGTTATCGTCGTGGTGGGCAGTTGCTTGAGGATTTTTTTGATTTTTTTTACTGGCGCCGTGCCACCCCTTGCAATTCAAGGGTTTACGCAGACGCACCCCCCCTATTTCATTGGTGTTTCTGGCGCCAAATAAAAAACGCCGATGATCTCTCGATCATCGGCGTTTTTTTATAGGCCCTGCCAAAGGGTCACGGGCGATACAAAATCGCCGAACCCCACGACAGGCCCACACCAAAACCGCTGATGGCCACGCGCTTCCAGGTGGCGTCCATCACATGCTTTTCCAGCAGCAGTGGAATGCTCGACGACACGGTGTTACCGGTCTCGACCATGTCCTTGATGAACTTCTCCACGGGTGCATCTTCAAAGCGGCGCGCCACGGCGTCGACAATCGCCGCACTGCCCTGGTGGATGCAGAACGCGTCGATCTCATCGGCCGCAAGGTCCGACTCGTTGAGCAGCTCGTGCAAATGCGCCGGGACCTTGAGCAAAGCGAAGTTGAACACCTGGCGGCCGTTCATGAAGAACACGCCATCGCTGACCTTCAAGTGCGGCGCGCCGGAACCGTCGGTGCCGAACTTGGACTTGCCCAGCAACCACGGCGCGTCTTCGCCCATCCAGGTGGCGGTGGCGGCATCGCCGAACAGCATGGTGGTGTTGCGGTCTTCCGGGTCGACGATCTTCGAATAGGGGTCGGCGGTGATGAGCAGGCCGTTTTTCAGGCCGGTGGCTTCCATGAAGCCCTTCATCGCGTAGATGCCGTAGACGTAGCCGGAGCAGCCCAGGGAAATATCAAAGGCCGCCACATGCGTCGGCAGGCCCAGCTTGTCCTGGACGATGGCGGCGGTGTGGGGCAAACCCTCTTCATCACCGTTCTGGGTGACGACAATCAGCGCGTCAATCGATTCGCGCTTCAGGTCCGGGTTGTTGGCAAACAAAGCGTTGACCGCCTCGACACACAGATCGGAAGTTTCCTGGGCGGCTTCCTTGCGCGGCAGGAACGCCGAACCGATCTTGCCAATGATGAATTCTTCATCCTTGGCGAATTTGGCACCCTGGGCGTAGTTATCGATCCCGTCTGCCGGCACGTAACTGGCGATGCTTTTTATGCCAATCATTGTGGCTTCCCAATACTAAATAGCTGGAGAACACCCCGAGGACTGCGCCCGGAGTGCTGACAATAAAGGGGATAACCCCATAACAATCTCGCTGAAAGCCGCCCCGCAAGGACCCTGTGACGACTTATCCTTTTCACACGATACAGTGAAGATGCGCTTTATGACTCACAGGTCACTCAATTTTGTGTGCTTTATGCAAAACGTTTCAACAATTTAGCCCCAGAAACGACAACGGCCCGCTCTGTTTCCAGAGCGGGCCGCTTGACTTGAAGCCACTTACATCTTGTTGAACAGACTCAACTGCGAGACTTTCACGAAGGCCAGCTGCGAGGCTTCGAGCATGGTTTGCTGCAGCGTCAGGTTGATCGCCGCCTCGCCCATGTCGACGTTGGCCAAGGCGCTCATGGTGGTGTTGTTGGCCAGACTGATGCTGGCGTTTGCGCTGGCCTGCACCGTCAACGCATTCTCCCGCGCACCGATGGAGCCACGCACGTTGTCCACCTGGTCGGCCGAGCTGGTGAGGTTACTGACCGCAGCGTTCAGCGCGTTCTGAAGCTTGACCCGCGCCCCCGGAATACCGTCCGCCGGTAGTTCCAACGCCTTGCGCAGTTGGCCCAGGGTATCGAGGGCGTTCTGGGTTTTCTGGGTGGTGTTGCCCACCGAAAACTGATCGCCGACGTTCGGCGTACCGCTCAGTTCGAAGGTGACGCCCGCTGCCGTGATGGTGCTCGGGCCCGGCGGGGTGCCGGTGCCAGGGGTGACCACGCCATTGTCCACAATCGGCTTGCTGCCAGCGGTGTACGGCTGGGCATAGACCTTATAGGCGTTCGGGTCGGTGTCGTCGAACTTGATCAATACGCCGCTGTTGGGAAAGGTGCTCGAATAGCTGGCCGCACTGCTGACGCTGGCGTTGGTCAATTGCGCACTGGACGTGTTGCTCGCGGTCCGCGCGATGTTGAACCCATCAGGCTTGGCGCTGAGGCTGAACTCACGCCCCTTGACCAGCGCATCGGCATCAGGCCCGGTGGCGCGGTCGGTGAGGTCTACCGTGATATCGAACTTGACGCCGCGCAGGTTGACGCTGGCGCTGCCTTCCTTGGTGGAGTCGAACGTGCCGTTACCGTCAACCTGCGACGTAATGTCGTTGTTGTCTTTGTCGGTAATGACGTACTGGGTGCTGCTGGTGAAGGTCAGCTTGTACGGCTGGCCGTCGGCAAACTGCCGGGTGTAGTCGGAGCCCGACGTGACCAGGCCGCTCGATATAGCGACCTTGTGGTCGTCGACCAACGGCGGCGAAATCGCAGGCGCCACCGGCGCAGCAGCCGGCGCGAGGTAATTGGCCTGGGTGCGACTGGTGTTGACCGCCCCTTCCAGGATCGTCTTGCCGGTATCGCCGGTGCGCACCGTCAGCGTCTCGGAAACCTGCAGGCTCAGCTCGTTCTCATCGCCCTGATAGCTGTATGTGCCATCGTTGTTGCGCGAGTACGGCGGCGTGTCGGTCTTGGAGCCGGAGAACAGGTAGTTGCCGGCCGAATCCTTGCTGTTGAGCAAGCCCAACAGTTGATCCTCAAGCGCGCCCACCTCGACCGAAATGGACTTGCGGTCAGCATCGCTGGTCACGCCGCCGGCACGCAGCGCCAGTTGGCTGCCGGCCTGGATTGTGGTGTTGATCGCATCCAGAATGCTTTCTTCGTTGGTCAGCTTGTTCTGGATACTGGTGATATTGCCGCTGTACTGCGACAGCATGTCTTTCTGCTGTTGCAGCATCAGCAAGCGCTGGGCTGCTACCGGATCGTCCGAAGCGGTCTGCACACGCACGCCGGAACTCGCTTGCTGCTGGGCCTGCACCACACCCGAATAGTTGTTCTGATACTTGCTGGCACTGGTGTCGAAATACTGCTGTGTAGAAATGCGCATCGTCCCAGACTCCCTTAAAGACTATTGATCAGCGTGCTGAAGGTTTCTTGCGCAGCCTTGATAATCTGCGACGACGCTGTGTAGTACTGCTGGAACTTGATCATGTCGCCCGCTTCTTCATCCAGGTTGACCTGGGAGACGGAGTTGCGCGCGTTCTTGTTGGCCGTCAACAGCGCGTTGGTGGCCGTGGTGTCCGTGGTGGCCGCTGCGGCCTTGGCGCCAACGGTCGAGACCAACTTGCTGTTGGCCCCCACCAGGCTGGTGCCGCCACTGCCATCGGCCGCCAGGCCTACGGTTGCCTTGGTCTGCAGGTTGAGCAGGGCCTGGGCGTTGCGGTTGTCGGACTTGCCGGAGGCATTGAACGAGAAGGAGGTGCTGTCGCCGTTGGCCGGCGAACCGCCCACCGTGGTGTCGAAGCTGAAGTTCTTGGCCGGCGACAACAAGGTTCCGCTGGCATCACGCATCGGTACGCTGATGCTGATCTTGTTGGTCTGCCCCGGCACGATGCTGCCGGAACCGATCGGATCACCCTGGGCGTTGCTGAGGGTGTAGGCCTGCGTGCCATCGGCTGCCGGTTTGGCGAAGACCATCGTCACCGGCATCGAGTGTTCGATGCCGGTGCGCAGTTGTGCGGTGTCGGCGCCGCCCTGGATGTCCAAGGGCACGGTGAGCGTCGGCGGCGTAAAAGTGCCGGTGCCCTGGTTGGTTTTACCCGCCTCGCCCTGCAACGGCGCGGCAAACGCAATCTTGCTCGGGTCGGTCAGGATGGTGCCGATTTCCTTGGCGCCGTTGGCCGTCGGGCTGACCTTGAAGCTGTCGCCCGCCTGCACGTTTGTTCCCGTCTTGACCGCCAGGGTGAACCCATCGATAACCGGCGGCGGCGTGGCACTCAGGTCATACGTGCCCATGGCCTTGCCGTCGGAACGCAGCACCGTGACCTTATTGAGGTTGGCACCATCGTTGAAGCTGACCTTGTAATCGAAGTTGGTCAGTTGGCTGCTGTCCTTGATCGTCACGCCCAGCGCGCCGTCGCCCAGGTTGCCTTGGGCTGCCTGGCTGCGCAGGGCAACGGAGGCGGCGTTGTTGATGTCGGTGAACATCGAGGCGCCGAACTCGCCATTGAGGTCCAGGCCCTGGCCCAATTGGCTGTTGAGGGCATCGGCAGTGACAAGCGCGATACGCCCCAGGTCATTGATGGCTGGCATCAGCGCATCGCTGCGATAACGCAGCAGGCCACCGATGCTGCCGCCACTGATCACATTGCCCAGGTCCAGGGTCGTACCGCCCGGCGCATTGAGCTGGATCGTGTACTGGCTGGTGTCGCTGTTGCTCGGCACGGCGGAAATGCTGCTGGACTGATCGCCCAGCACCAGGGACTGGCCGCTGCCGGTGCTGACGCTGAACACGCCGTTCTTTTCCGTGGCGGTCACACCGATCAACTCATTCAGCGAGCGCACGGCCTCAGCCCGGGAATCGAGCAGGTTGGCCGGGGTGGTGTTGGACGAACCCTGGACCTGGGCGATCTGCTTGTTGAGGGACGCAATCGACGACGTCAGTTGGTTGACCTGATCGCTCATCGAGGTCAACTGGCTGTTGATGGTCTCTTTCTGCTGGCTCAACTGGCTGGAGATCGCATTGAACCGGTTGGTCAGCGTCTGGGCGTTAGTGAGCAGGATCTGGCGGGCCGACGTATCGTTCGGGCTGGCCGAGGCGGTCTGCACCGCAGCAAAGAACGAGCTGAGCACGGCGGACATGCCGGTGGTCTTGTCCGACAGCGTCTTGTCGACCGCACTGACCTGGTCCAGATACGCCTTGGCGTCGCTGTTGA
This sequence comes from Pseudomonas arvensis, assembly GCF_056688935.1. Classification (NCBI taxonomy): domain Bacteria; kingdom Pseudomonadati; phylum Pseudomonadota; class Gammaproteobacteria; order Pseudomonadales; family Pseudomonadaceae; genus Pseudomonas; species Pseudomonas arvensis. Next base: position 4,371,673 of record NZ_CP162038.1, read on the forward strand.
GCGAGGTGCTGTTCTGGTAGGCGGTGTCCAGGTATTCGTTATAGACCCGGCGCACGTCGGCCAGGGTGGTGCCGCTGCCGATGAACACGCCGCCGTACTGGTTGTTCGCGTTCGCACTCTGGGTGGTCTGCTGACGCGAATAGCCCGCGGTATTGGCGTTGGCGATGTTGTTACTCAGAACCGACAACGATCCTTGAGCGGCGTTTAGCCCCGACATCCCGATATTGAGCAAACTCATGGTTCAGACCTTATAAATGAGTGGTCGCGCCCGCGGCAGCGTAATCCTGATAACTGTTCATCGTTTTTGCGATCTGCGAAATCTTGCTGGCGTAGGCCGGATCGGTGGCGTAACCGGCTTTTTGCAACTCGCGCACAAACTGTTCCGGGTTGTCGGCCGACTTCACAACTTCTTTATAGCGATCATTGCTTTGCAGCAAGGTCACGAGGTCGTGGAAGCTGTCCTGGTAGGAGTCGTAGGAACGGAACTGCGCCGTTTCCTTGACCATCGCGCCATCGCGAAACTCGCTGGTGATTGCACGTGCCTGACCGCCCTGCCAACTCTGGCCGGCCTTGATACCGAACAGGTTGTGGCTGCTGCTGCCATCTTCGGCGCGCATCACCGATTTGCCCCAACCGGTTTCCAGGGCGGCCTGGGCCACCAGGTACTTCGGATCCACGCCAATACGCGCTGCCGCGGCCTTGGCCATCGGCAACATGGTGGCGACAAATTCATCCTGCGAACTGAACGCCTTTTTCGCCGGTGCCAGTGGCGGCTGGGCCACGGCGCGGCTGTAGATCTGCATACGGTCGTTGGGCACGGCAAAACTGCGTGCGGTGCTGTTGATGACGTTGTCGTCGGCGGCACTGTTACGCAGCGGCGCGGTCTTGGCCTCGGCCGCCACTTGGGTGCTCGGCACAATACCGGCGAGCAGGCGATCGGCCAGCTTGCTTGGCAAGGCAATGCGGCGCTGGTTCATCAGTTCCATGTCGTTGCTGTGGGCAGCGGCAGCACCGGCCTGAGGCTCGGCCACACGGTAGGCCCACAGCGGACGCTGGCCATTGGAGCGACCCAGCGGACCTTCGGCCTGGGTGCCGGCGGCAATTTCCGTCGGCACGTCGACTTTCTTGACGGGTTCTGCGGCTGCCGGACCTTGCAAGGTGGCCGCAGCAGCGTCCACCGGCTTGTTCTTCTGCATCTGGCGCATGAGCACGTCGGCCAGGCCGATACCACCGCCCTCGCGCGACATCGACACCGCCAGTTGCTGGTCGTACATCTCCTGGTACTGCTTGGCCGCCGGGGTGTTCATCGGGTTGTCTTTGCCCAGGGCCTCGGTGGCCGAACGCATCGATTTGAGCATCTCGCTCACGAACAGCGACTCGAACTCCTGCGCCACTTTGCGCATGTTGCCTTCGCTGTTCTTGTCGCCGCCGACCTTGAGCTGGTTAAGCCGGTTCAGGTCGGAGTAAGACCCCGAATCCGCCGTGCTGCTGATCCCGCTCTTGCGCATATCCATGGCCATGGCCTCAGATCACAATCAGGTCGGCTTGCAAGGCGCCGGCCTGTTTCAAAGCTTCAAGGATTGCCATCAGGTCGCCAGGCGCCGCGCCCACTTGGTTCACCGCGCGGACAATCTCATCCAGCGTGGTGCCGGGGCCGAACTTGAACATCGGCTTGGCTTCCTGTTGGGCATTGACCCGCGAGCGCGGCACGACCGCCGTCTGGCCATTGGACAACGGCCCAGGCTGGCTGACGATCGGGTCTTCGGTGATGGTCACGGTCAGACTGCCGTGGGTCACCGCAGCCGGCGATACCTTGACGTTCTGGCCGATCACAATGGTGCCGGTGCGCGAGTTGATGATGACTTTGGCCACTGCCTGGCCTGGGTCGACTTCAAGGTTTTCCAGGATCGACAGGTAATCCACACGCTGGCTTGGGTCCAGCGGCGCGGTCACGCGGATCGAACCGCCGTCGATGGCCTGGGCCACGCCAGGGCCGAGCATGTCGTTGATCTTGTCGACCACGCGCTTGGCGGTGGTGAAGTCGGACCGGTTGAGGTTCAGGGTCAGGCTGTTGCCCTGGTTGAAACCGCTGGGCACGGTACGTTCCACCGTGGCGCCGCCAGGAATCCGACCGGCCGAGGGCACGTTGACGGTGATCTTCGAACCGTCGCGACCTTCGGCGTCAAACCCGCCCACCACCAGGTTGCCCTGGGCGATGGCGTAGACGTTGCCGTCGATACCTTTGAGCGGCGTCATCAGCAGGGTGCCGCCGCGCAGGCTTTTGGAGTTACCGATGGAAGCCACGGTGATGTCCACCACCTGGCCAGGCTTGGAGAACGCCGGCAAATCGGCACTGATGGACACGGCCGCGACGTTCTTGAGCTGCACATTGCCCGAGCCCGCCGGCACCTTGATGCCGAACTGCGAGAGCATGTTGTTGAAGGTCTGCAAGGTAAACGGGGTTTGGGTGGTTTGGTCGCCCGTACCATTGAGCCCCACCACCAGGCCGTAGCCGATCAACTGGTTGGAACGCACGCCGGAGATGCTCGCGATGTCTTTCAGGCGTTCGGCCTGGGCGACAGCGCTCAACGAAAGCAGGAGTGCGGCCGCCATCAGCTGTTTGAATTTCAAAGTGGCCACCTAGAAAGGGAACAGCGGGCTAAGGAAGAAACGGTTGAACCAGCCCGGCTGGCTCGCATCGGCAAAGGCGCCAGTGCCGGAATAAGTGATGCGCGCATCGGCAATCCGCGTGGACGGTACGGTGTTGTCGGTGGAGATGTCATCGGCGCGCACCATGCCGGCGATGCGTACCAGCTCGTCACCGGTATTGAGGGTCATCCACTTCTCACCGCGCACGGCGATGATGCCGTTGGGCAATACATCGGCCACGGTCACGGTGATCGAACCGGTCAGGCTGTTGCCCTGCCCTGCCGCGCTCTTGCCGTCGGTGGCACGGGATCCGCTGTAGCCGGCGTTCAGGGTCAGGTCACCATCGCTCAACGGGTTATTGACGTTGGGCACAGCGCCAAACAGCGAGCTCAAACCAAGGCTGGCGGTGCTGTTTTTGCCCACTTGGGAGTTGGCGTTCTTGCTGGCCTGGGTGCGCTCGTTGAGGGTGATGGTGATGATGTCACCCACCCGGAACGCCTTGCGGTCGCTGTACAGGTTCTGTTCGAAACCGGCCTGGTAGATCGAGCCATTGTTGGCAGCCGCCGGCAACGGCGTGCGCGGCAACACCGGCGCGTAGTACGGGTCATTGGGTTTGGGCGTCGGGGCGACACAGCCCGCGAGCACGGCAATCCCACTCAATGCCAAAACGGAAACAAAGCGATTCATGACCCATACCTCACGGTGTAGCAGGCGCCCTCAAGAGCGCCCCATAGACTTGATTACAGATTCTGCGTTACGAACGAGAGCATCTGGTCGGCGGTGGAAATCACCTTGGAGTTCATTTCGTAGGCGCGCTGAGTGGTGATCATGTTGACCATCTCTTCCACGGTGCTCACGTTGGAGGTTTCCAAGGTGCTTTGCAGCGTGGTGCCGAAACCGTTCAGGCCAGGGGTGCCGATTTGCGGCGCGCCGCTGGAGGCGGTTTCCAGGAACAGGTTGTTACCCATGGCCTGCAGGCCGGCCGGGTTGATGAAGTCGGCGGTTTGCAGGTTGCCGATCACTTGCGATGCCGGGTTGCCGGCCACGGTGATGGATACGGTGCCGTCGTTGCCGACGGTGAAAGTCTTGGCATCGGCTGGCACGATCACGGCCGGCTCCAGGGCGAAACCGTTGGCGGTGACGATCTGGCCATTGGAATCCAAGTGGAAAGTACCGTCGCGGGTGTAGGACGTAGTCCCATCCGGTTGCAGGATCTGGAAGAAACCACGGCCGTTGATGGCCATGTCCAGCGGCTGACCGGTCTGTTGCAGGTTACCGGCGCTGAAGTTCTTCTGGGTGCCGACGATTGCCACACCGGTACCCAATTGCAGGCCCGACGGCAGTTCGCTGTCCTGGGTCGACTGGGCACCCGGCTGCTTCTTGATCTGATAGAGCAAGTCCTGGAACTCGGCGCGGTCACGTTTGAAGCCCGTGGTCGATACGTTCGCCAGGTTGTTGGAAATGGTCGTCAGGTTGGTGTCCTGGGCGGACAGACCTGTTTTGGCAACCCATAGAGCCGGAAGCATGGTGTTCTCCTTCGTGCGCCTGTTTGTTGGCGCCGTTTAGCAAATTAGTGAGTGAGCGCTGATCAGCTCATCTGCATGACGCGAGTCATGGCCTGGTCGTCTTCCTTGGCGCTGTTCATCATCTTGATGTGCAGCTCGAACTGCTTGGAAAGCGCCAGCACTGCCGTCATCTCTTCCACGGCATTGACGTTGCTTGCCTGCAGGAAACCCGAGGTCAGCTTGACAGTCGCATCGGCTACGGCAGGCTGGCCATCCTTGGTGTGGATGGTGCCGTCGAGGCCTTTATTCATATTCTTGAGGTCGGGCTGGACCAGCTTGATCCGGTCCACTTCCGCCATCACCCGTGGGCCTTCGCCCATGGCGCGGATGCTGATGGTGCCGTCGGAGCCGACTTCGATCTTCTGCTGGGGCGGCACGGCAATCGGGCCACCGTTGCCCATGATCGGCATGCCGTTGCCGGCGCGCAGCACGCCCAATGCATCGACGTTCATGCTGGCGCTGCGCACGTAGGCTTCGCTGCCGTCCGGGGTCTGCACCGCCATCCAGCCGTCGCCGCTGACGGCCACGTCCAGGTCACGGCCGGTCTCGATCATCGCGCCAGGGGTGAAGTCAGTGGCTGGACGCTCGGTCAAGGCAAACGCCCGCGCCGGAAAGCTGTCACCGAACACCGGCATCGAACGCGCCTGCTCCAGGTCACGTTGAAAACCGTTGGTGGAAATGTTCGCCAAGTTGTTGGCATGGGCCTTCTGCGCCAGTGCATTCTGGCTGGCGCCGGTCATTGCCACATAAAGGTACTTGTCCACACTCTTTCCTCTTTCTGACGCAGGCTTGCCGCCCACCGCTGTACTGATGAGGCTTAAGCAATTTGCGAACCAACTTTGTGAAAGTGGCTAAAGTGCAGGCAGGGCAAGGGTTTTCACGGACGCGCAAGTATTTCGAGGTTGTACCAGAGTCGAAAAAACGGCGGACTACTGCCGCTTCCGGCAACTACCGGTCAGGAAAACGACGAAGATCAATTGTGGGAGGGGGCTTGCCCTAATGCCAGTCAGTTAAGGGCGAACACCGTACCTGTGGCGAGGGAGCTTGCTCCCGCTGGGCCGCGAAGCGGCCCCAAAAATGGGACTGCTGCGCAGTCCAACGGGAGCAAGCTCCCTCGCCACAGGTTACTTTTTGCCCTTTTATCTCTTAACTGACCGGCATTAGGGCTTGCCCCCGATGACGGTGGTTCAGTTGCTGATGTATTGAGTGACACACGGCTATCGGGGGCAAGCCCTCCCACATTTTGCCCCCACAGTGTCAGTTGATTATTTTTCGACCTTGAGAATTTCGTGATCGCGCAGTTTGTTGGCGATGGTGGTGTGCGACACCCCCAAGCGCTTCCCCAACTGGCGGCTGCTCGGATGCTCGGCATACAAACTTTCCAGCACCGCCTTCTCAAAGCGTCCGACAATCGCCTCCAACCCACCCTCCAGGGAAAAATCGCCAAGTGGCTGACGCGCGCCGTAATCCGGCAAGCGAATATGCTCGACCTTCACCGTCCCGCCCTCGCACAGCGACACCGCCTGGAACAACACGTTTTCCAACTGCCGCACATTGCCCGGCCAATGGTAGTGGCTGAGCCGCTCCATCGCCGCCGGCGCGAGCTTGGGCAGCGGGCAACCGATCTGGCGGCTGGCCTGATCGAGAAAGTGTTCAACCAAAGGCCCCAGTCCATCCAGGCATTCGCGCAGCGGCGGGATGTGCAGCGACAGCACGTTAAGGCGGTGATAGAGATCCTGACGGAATTCGCCACGGGCGCAGAGTTCGGACAAATCCACCTGGGTCGCACAGATCACTCGCACATCCAGATACACCTCTTCATCACTGCCCACCCGACGAAAGCAACCGTCCTGCAGAAAGCGCAGCAGTTTCACCTGCAGGCGCGCACTCATTTCCCCCACACCATCGAGAAACAACGTACCGCCCGCCGTCAACTCCAGCAGCCCCAGCTTGCCTTCGGCCCGCGCGCCTTCGAACGCGCCGGGGCCGTAGCCGAACAACTCGGTCTCGGCCATCGACTCCGGCAGACCGGCACAATTGAGCGCCATCAGCGGCGATTGCCCACGGGGGCTGGCCAGGTGACAGGCGCGGGCCAGTAGTTCCTTGCCAGTGCCGGTTTCGCCTTCTATTAATAGCGGCGCATCCAACGGTGCCATGCGCCGGGCTTCACGCACTACCGCCGCCATGACTTTGGAGCTTTGGAAGATGCTGTCAAAGCCGCGCAACTCCTGCTTGCGCACGTTATAGATGCGCTCGCCCACGCGGTCGGCGCGGTGCAAGGTCAGCACGGCGCCGGCCATGGCTTCGCTGTCATCGTGCTCGGAGGACTGCAGCGGCGCGATGTCCGCCAGGAACACGTCACCCTTGACCTTGACCCGCAATCCATTGATCCGCGACTTGCTCGCACGCACCAGTTCCGGCAAGTCAAAGTCCTCGGCGTAGCGCGACAGTGGAATGCCCGGCACCTCGTCCACCCGCACCCCGAGCAACTGCGCCGCCGCACGGTTGGCAGCGACGATGGAGCCGCCCATGTCGATGGACAGCACTGGAAATTCCAAGGCGCCGAGCAAGGCATTGAGCTCCATGTGCCTACGCTCACTGGGCATCAGCCCTACCCTTTTCACGCCAAACACCCCGGCAATCGCCTCGAACTGCGGGCGCAGCGCCTGGAACTGCATGTTCACCAGGTTCGGGCAAAACAGGTAAATGGCATTGCCATGCTCGCCGCCGACTTCGCCCTTGGCGACGTTGACGCCGTACTCCACCAGCAGGTTGAGGATGTCCCGCAGGATGCCGATGCGGTTTTGGCAGTGCACTTTGATACGCATGAAAGGGCCCGAACAATGGGTAGGCGCCGGGTCTTTTTGACGCTGGGCGCAGATAGTCGTCAAGATTATGTGACAGTTTGTGTGCCTTTCCCAGCCCAATGCCGCGACGAACTGCACATGCGTAACGATTACTTTACGAAAATTCGCGTTATTTCCTACAAATCCACTTTACCGGCGGATGGAATCTCGCCTTGCAAGGGTTATCAATAGGTTCATCGCAGGACATAACAAGAACGAATGCCTAGCAGGAGAGCCGTATGAAACAGACGCACTACGTGGCCCGCGAGCCCGATGCGCAAGGTTTTATCCATTACCCGCCGGAAGAACACGCGGTGTGGAACACCCTGATCACGCGCCAGTTGAAAGTGATCGAAGGCCGCGCCTGCCAGGAATACCTGGACGGCATCGACAAACTCGGCCTGCCTCTGGATCGCATCCCACAATTGGGCGAAATCAATAAAGTCCTGGCCGAGACCACCGGCTGGCAAGTCGCCCGCGTCCCCGCGCTGATCCCCTTCCAGACCTTTTTCGAACTGCTCGCCAGCAAGCAATTTCCGGTGGCGACGTTTATTCGTACCCGCGAAGAACTGGATTACCTGCAAGAGCCGGATATTTTCCACGAGATCTTCGGCCACTGCCCGCTGCTGACCAACCCCTGGTTCGCCGAATTCACCCACACGTACGGCAAGCTCGGCCTGGCGGCCACCAAAGAGCAACGGGTGTATCTGGCGCGCCTGTACTGGATGACCATCGAGTTCGGCCTGGTGGACACGCCCGCAGGTCGACGCATCTACGGTGGCGGTATTCTGTCGTCGCCCAAGGAAAGCGTGTACTGCCTGTCGGACGAGCCCGAGCATCAAGCCTTCGACCCGCTGGAAGCGATGCGCACGCCGTATCGCATCGACATCCTGCAACCGCTCTACTTCGTACTGCCCGAACTCAAGCGCCTGTTCGACGTGGCGCAGGAAGACATCATGGGCATGGTCGAGCACGGCATGCAGCTTGGCTTGCACGCCCCCAAATTCCCGCCCAAACCAAAGGCTGCTTGAACTGCGTCTTTTAAGGCCAGGTGAGTCTGTTCCCTGGCCCCGCGTTGCTTTAGGGTAACGCCCACTGATCTTCACTCATTCGAATTCAGGACATCCCACATGACCACCTTGAACCAAGCCCACTGCGAAGCCTGCCGCGCCGATGCCCCGCAAGTCAGCGATGAAGAGTTGCCGGTGCTGATCAAGCAGATCCCCGACTGGAACATCGAAGTCCGCGACGGCGTCATGCAGTTAGAAAAGGTTTTCCTGTTCAAGAACTTCAAGTTCGCCCTCGCCTTCACCAATGCCATGGGTGCCATCTCCGAAGCCGAAGGCCATCACCCTGGCCTGCTCACCGAATGGGGCAAGGTCACCGTGACCTGGTGGAGCCACTCCATCAAGGGCCTGCACCGCAATGACTTCATCATGGCCGCGCGCACCGACGAAGTGGCCAAGGACGCCGAGGGCCGCAAGTAATGCACTTCGATGCCATTGGCCGCGTGCCCGGCGACCCGATCCTCGGGTTGATGGACCTGTATGCCCAGGACACCAACCCAGACAAGTTCGACCTCGGCGTAGGCGTCTATAAAGACGACCAGGGCCTGACGCCGATTCTGCACTCGGTGAAGCTCGCCGAGCAGCGTCTGGTCGACACCCAAACCACCAAGACCTACATCGGCGGCCATGGCGATGCCCGCTTCGGCACGCTGATCCGCGAACTGGTGCTGGGCGCCGACTCCACACTGATCCGCGACCGCCGCGCCGGCGCCACCCAGACCCCAGGCGGCACCGGCGCGCTGCGCCTGAGCGCCGACTTCATCGCCCATAGCCTGCCAGGCCGTGGTGTGTGGCTGAGCAACCCGACCTGGCCGATCCACGAGAGCATTTTCGCCAAGGCCGGGCTCAAGGTCAGTCACTATCCGTATGTAGGCGCCGACAATCGCCTGGATGTGGCGGCGATGCTGGCCACCCTTTCCGCCGTGCCCCAGGGCGACGTGGTCCTGCTGCATGCCTGCTGCCACAACCCGACCGGTTTCGACCTGTCCCAGGACGACTGGCGCCAGGTGCTGCAGATCGTGCGCGAGCGCCAGTTGCTGCCGCTGATCGACTTCGCCTACCAGGGTTTTGGCGACGGCCTGGCGCAGGACGCCTGGGCAGTGCGACTGTTTGCTGCAGAATTGCCGGAAGTGCTGGTCACCAGTTCCTGTTCGAAGAACTTCGGCCTGTACAGCGACCGGGTCGGCGCACTGATCGTGTGTGCGGCAGATGCCGAGAAGCTCACGGATGTGCGCAGCCAACTGGCGAATATCGCGCGTAACTTGTGGTCCACGCCGCCGGATCATGGTGCTGCGGTGGTCGCGACCATCCTCGGTGATGCGGAGCTGAAAAAACTCTGGAGTGAAGAAGTCGAAACCATGCGTGCGCGGATCGCCCAGTTGCGATCCGGACTGGTCGAGGCGCTGGCCCCCCATGGTCTGGCCGAACGGTTTGCGCACATTGGCGCGCAGCGCGGGATGTTTTCCTATACCGGCTTGAGTGCCGAGCAGGTCAAGCAACTGCGTGAGAAGCACAGCGTGTATATGGTCAGTTCAGGGCGGGCGAATGTGGCCGGGGCGGACGCGACGCGATTGGCTCAGCTGGCCCAGGCCATCGCCGACGTCTCCAACTGAAAAAGCCGGGCCTTTATGTGGGAGGGGGCTTGCCCCCGATAGCAATCTTTCAGCAAAAAATGGGCTGACTGACCCACTGCCATCGGGGCAAGCCCCCTCCCACATTTTGCCCGAGTACACCTCTGCCCTCGGCGCTGCCGGCCCAAGCTATCGCCGACGTCTGCATCTGAAAAAACCGGGAATCAAGGTGGGAGGGGGCTTGCCCCCGATAGCAATCTTTCAGCAAAAAATGGGCTGACTGACCCACTGCCATCGGGGGCAAGCCCCCTCCCACATTTTGCCCGAGTACACCTCTACCCTCGGCGCTGCCGGCCCAGGCTATCGCCGACGTCTGCATCTAAAAAAACCGGGACTCAAGGTGGGAGGGGGCTTGCCCCCGATAGCAATCTTTCAGCAAAAAATGCGCTGACTGACCCACTGCCATCGGGGGCAAGCCCTAATGCCGGTCAGTTAAGAGATAAAAGGGCAAAAAGTAACCTGTGGCGAGGGAGCTTGCTCCCGTTGGACTGCGCAGCAGTCCCATTTTTGGGGCCGCTTCGCGGCCCAGCGGGAGCAAGCTCCCTCGCCACAGGTACGGTGTTCGTCCTTAACTGACTGGCATTAGGGCAAGCCCCCTCCCACATTTTGCCCGAGTACACCTCTACCCTCGGCGCTGCCGGCCCAAGCCATCGCTGACGTCTGCATCTGAAAAAACCGGGACTCAAGGTGGGAGGGGGCTTGCCCCCGATAGCAGTCTTTCAGCAACAAATGCGCTGACTGATCCACTGCCATCGGGGGCAAGCCCCCTCCCACATTTAGACTGCGTTGACCGCTAGCCCGCGACCATTTCTGCCTTGAGCAGCGCTTCCTTGGCCTGTGCATCCGCCAAGCGATACAACTCGATGCTCCCATCCCAGTGTTCGATCAACGCCGTGCACGACTCCACCCAATCCCCGCAGTTGAGGTAGTCCACCTCGCCGACCTTGCGAATCTCCGCATGGTGAATATGCCCGCACACCACGCCATGTAATTCGCGCTTGGTCACTTCATGGGCGATGGCTTCTTCGAAATCACTGATAAAGCTCACGGCGGTTTTGACCTTGTGCTTCAGGTACGCCGACAGCGACCAATAGCCATAGCCGTACCGCGCACGCCAGTGGTTCAACCAGCGGTTCAACGTGAGGGTAAATTCGTAGGCCGAGTCGCCGAGGAAGGCGAGCCAGCGGTGGTAGCGGGTGATGACATCGAACTGATCACCGTGGATCACCAGTAAATGCCGGCCATCGGCGGTCACGTGCACCGCCTCATCCACCAACTGGATATTGCCCAGGATCAGTTTGGAATAGCGGCGCAGGAACTCATCATGGTTGCCGGTGACGTAGATCACCTCAGTGCCACGCTTGGCCATGGTCAGCAAGCGGCGGATCACGTTGGTGTGGGCCTGGGGCCAGTACATGCCGCCGCGCATTTTCCAGCCGTCGATGATATCGCCCACCAAATACACCTTGTCGGCGTGGTAGCCCTTGAGGAAGTGCGACAAATGTTCGGCCTGGCAATCCCGGGTGCCCAAGTGCACGTCAGAGATCCACAGGGTGCGTACGCGCTGCTTGCGGCTGGGTTTGGTGAACTCGGCACTGGTCATGGGCATCCCTCGACGCTGTTTTCGCGAGCTTGCGCCCTGGCGATTAATAGCCCATGACAGCTGTGCGTCAGTCTGATGACAGCGTCTGTCGCCCACAGCCATGACCATGCGCAGTTGGTGTTCGGGCTGTCCGGTCATCTGGACCTGGAAGTCGATGGCCGTGGCAGCCAGGTGCGCGAAAGCAGCGTGATGGTGCTGCCCTTTTCTGCCCACCACGTTGCGCGAGTTTGGCGCCTCTCCCGGCGCGTGCGGCGCTCGGCATAAGGCGAGTCTTACGCTAAAAATCGCGAGCTGCGCGACAGACGTCCGCACCCGTACCCTCTAGACTGCGATTCTGTTAACCCGTTGGTTCAAGGATCGCAATGACTCCCCGTTCAGCCCTCGGCGCCTTGCATATCGGCGCATTGATGTTTGGCCTTACCGGTGTATTCGGCAAGCTGGCGGCCGCCTCGCCGGCCATTATCGTCTTCGGTCGCGCCGCGTTCGCCGTCATTGCCCTGGCCGTGTTTGCGCGCTTCGCCAGCAATGCCCCGTGGAAAACCCTGGAACTGCGCGACTGGAAACGCCTGCTGGTCAGCGGCGTATTACTGGCCGCGCATTGGGTAACCTTCTTTATCGCAGTCAAGGTGGCGGGCGTGGCCGTCGCCACCCTTGGCTTCACCGCGTTCCCGGCGTTTACCGTGATCCTTGAAGGGCTGATCTTCCGCGAGCGCATTCGCGCCAATGAAGTCGTGCTGGTGGCGCTCGTCACCGTCGGCCTGGTGCTGGTGACGCCGGACTTCAACCTGGCCAGCGAAGCCACCGGCGGTTTGCTCTGGGGCATCGCCTCGGGGCTGTTGTTCTCGTTGTTGTCGCTGAATAACCGCGCCAGCTCCGGGCGGATTCCTGCCGTACAGGCTGCACTGTGTCAGAACGTGGTAGTCGCGGTGTGCCTGCTGCCCGTAGCCGCACCGGGACTTGCGGATGTGCGTGCGCTGGACTGGTTGTGGATCGGCCTGCTCGGCGTGTTCTGCACCGGCCTGGCCCACAGCCTGTTTGTCGCCAGCCTCGCGGTGATCAAGGCGCGTACCGCCTCCGTGGTTTTTGCCATGGAGCCGGTCTACGGCATCACAGTGGCCTGGCTGCTGTTCGCCGAAACCCCGACACTGCGCATGCTGTTGGGAGGCGCGCTGATCATCGTCGCCATCGTGCTCTCAGGGCTGATGGGTAGTGCCAGCCAGGCCAAACAGCCGACAGCAACGGCCTGATCTATACTTTAAACATCCGCAACAGTCTGTAGTCGTTCAACGGATAACTGACCGCCCGACAACAGCCTTGATGTGCTCTGCAGTTGCTGTAAGCGAGTGGTCACTCCTTAAACGCAATGCAGGGGTTACACCATGGAAATGTTTATCAGCTTGCTGGTTCAAATCATCAGCGGTGTCGTCGGCGGCAATGTGGCCGGCATGACCAAACAAAGCCTGGGCACCGGGCTCAATACGATGCTGGGCGGTATCGGCGGGCTCGTACTGGGCCAAGTCGCTGCGGCACTGACGGGCACTTCGGGCGGCGAGGCGCTGGATGTGGCGGCGGTTGGCAGCAATATTGTCGGCGGCGGCGTCGGCGGCCTGGTGCTGACGTTGATCGTGGGTTTCATCAAAAGCAAGATGGCCGCCAAGTAGCGGCCTCCATCCGTCACCGCCAGCCGATGGCGGTGACCTTCACGGCGTGCGGTCGTTGTGCCCCAGGTCACGCTGCGGGTCGATCTGATCGCGCACGCGCTGCTTGAGCACCTTGGCCTCAGGGAAACCGCCGTCAGCCTTGCGCTCCCAGATCTGCACGCCATCGCAGGTGATGCGAAACGCACCGCCGGTTGCCGGTTCCAGGGACACTTTGCCCAAGTCATCGGCAAAGGTGCTTAACAGCTCCTGCGCCAACCACGCGGCGCGCAGCAGCCATTGGCACTGGGTGCAATAGGTGATCACGATCTCGGGTTTGCTGGCGGACATCATTTGACAAGTTCCTGGCATGACGAGGGATGAGGTTCGAGTGGCTATAATACGGGCCTTTATCGCCCAGCCCTGAGATTCCTGATGCGCCGCCTGCTGTCCTGCCTGTTTCTGTGCCTCGTCCCCCTGCTTGCCGATGCCGTAGAGCCGCCCCGCCCGAAAATCGGCCTGGTACTGTCCGGCGGTGCCGCCCGCGGGCTGGCGCACATTGGCGTGCTCAAGGCCCTGGAGGAACAGGGCATCCATATCGACGCCATCGCCGGCACCAGCATGGGCGCGGTGATTGGTGGGCTGTATGCCTCAGGCTACAAGATCGACGAACTGGAAAAGCTCGCCCTCGGCATCGACTGGCAGCAGGCGTTGTCCGACGCACCGCCGCGTGAAGACGTGCCGTTTCGGCGCAAGCAGGATGACCGGGATTTCCTGGTCAAGCAGAAGCTCAGCTTTCGCGATGACGGCAGCCTCGGCCTTCCGCTCGGCGTGATCCAGGGCCAGAACCTGGCGCTGCTGCTGGAAAGCATGTTCGCCCACAGCAGCAACACGCGCAATTTTGACAAGCTGCCGATCCCCTTCCGCGCCGTGGCCACCGACATCACGACTGGCGAGAAAGTGGTGTTCAGCAAGGGCCATCTGCCCCAGGTGATCCGCGCCAGTATGTCAATTCCGGCAGTGTTCGCCCCGGTCGAGCTGGATGGCCGGCTACTGGTGGATGGCGGCATGACCGATAACATCCCGCTGGATGTGGCGCGGGAGATGGGCGTGGATATCGCCATCGTGGTCGACATCGGCACCCCGCTGCGCTCGCGCAAGCAACTCGCCACCGTGGTGGACGTACTCAACCAGTCCATCACCCTGATGACCCGGCGCAACTCCGAGGAACAACTCAAGGCCCTCAATCCCAAGGACGTGCTGATCCAGCCGCCCCTGGCGGCCTATGGCGTGACCGACTTTGGCCGCGCCAAGGACATGATCGACGCCGGCTACCGCGCCACCCGCGCCCTCGATCTGCGCCTGGCCCATTTACGCCCCGCCGAACCGGTTGACCCCCAACTGGCGGCCGCGCGTACGCCGGGCGAGCGCACCCCGGTGATCACTGCGATCCGGCTGGAAAACGACTCGAAAGTCAGCGACGACGTGATCCGCTATTACATCCGCCAACCGCTGGGCGAACCCTTGAACCTCGGCCGCCTGCAAACCGACATGGGCACCTTGTATGGCCTGGATTACTTCGAGCAGGTGCAATACCGCGTGGTGAAAAAGGGCCAGGACAACACCCTGGTGATCAGTGCACGCGGCAAGCGCAGCGGCACCGACTACCTGCGCCTGGGCTTGAACCTGTCAGACGATATGCGCGGCGACAGCGCCTTCAACCTTGGCGCGAGCTACCGCATGAACGGCATCAACCGCCTCGGCGCTGAATGGCTCACGCGGGTACAGATCGGTGATCGGCAAGAACTGTACAGCGAGTTCTACCAACCGATGGACGCGGGCTCACGCTACTTCATCGCGCCCTACCTCAGCGCCCAGGCGCAGAACGTCGAGCTGATTCTGGACAACGACCCCATCTCCGAATACCGCCTGGAGCGCTATGGTTTCGGCCTGAACGTGGGGCGCCAGATCGGTAACAGTGGCGAGATCCGCTTCGGCGTCGGCGAGGCCTGGGGCAAGGCGGATGTGCGCATCGGCGACCGCGACCTGCCGAGCGTGAGTTTCAGCGAAGGCTTCTATGAGCTGAAGTACTCCTTCGACTCCCTCGATAACGTGTACTTCCCGCATACCGGCGAAGACATCGGCCTGGCCTACCGCGAGTTCGAACCGGGACTGGGTTCGGACCAGCGCTATCGACAGTGGGAATTCAAACTGGACAAGGCCATGAGCCATGGCCCGGACACGCTGGTGCTGGGCGGTCGCTACGGGCGCACCCTGGATGATTCGGATGTGGTGATTTCCAGCTTCCTGCTGGGCGGTGCGCGGCAGTTGTCGGGCTTCCGCCAGGATGCAATTTCCGGGCAGAACATCAGCCTGATGCGTGCGGTCTACTACCGCCGACTGACGCCGCGTTCCTACTTGCCGTTGGATTTCCCGCTGTATATGGGCGCATCCCTGGAGCGGGGCCGGGCATGGAACAACGACAATGAGTTCGACAGCGGATATATCAACGCTGCGAGTATTTTCCTGGGGTTTGATACGCCGTTGGGGCCACTGAATTTCAGCTATGGGTTCAACGACGATAATCAGAAGGCGGTGTACCTGAACCTGGGGCAGACGTTCTGACGCTACGCCGAACCCGTGTTGAAGCGCTTAATTGTGGTTAGCCCGCTCACCACAACAGGCCCGCTAACCACAGCAAGCCAGCCGGGCATAATCAGCGTTTAGATCAGGACTTTTCCAGATTCGCCAGAATGTGCCCATGCACGCGCATGCACACGCTCAAATCCGCTTCATCCACGCCCACGAACAACTCGTGGCGCAGCGCGGTGGCAATGGTTTCAATCTGTTCGATCAACGGCCGTGCGGTGTCACACAGCAGGATGCGTTTGGCGCGTCGGTCTTCCACCACCGCCTGGCGTTGCACCAGGCCCTGGCCTTCAAGGCTGTCGAGCAAGCGCGCCAGGGTCGGCCCTTCTACACCAACGCTTTGCGCCAGCTCGCGCTGGGTGGGCGCCTCTTCGAAACGGGCCAGGTGCAGCAGCACCAGCCAGCGCGCCTGGGACAAGCCCAGCCCCGCCAAACGGCGGTCGAGCTCGGCGCGCCAACCTCGGGACATTTGCGCCAGTTGCATGCCAAAGCGGTGTTGATCGGTTAACGGCATAAAAAACTCATGGGTTAGACTGAAAATAAAGTGTGGCTAATTATTAGCCAGCTAAGCATGAGCCCCGCCACTAGGCAAGAGTTGCTATGTACTGAATCGTTACGTTGTCGTAATTGACACACTAAATTTCGAATTCAGACTGCAAAGCGGCCCGCACGCAGTACAAAACGCCCTCAGGCACACGTCCGGCAAACAGGGGTGCGATCTCAGCAACGGGTGGCAATTCGCCTTCTCCGTCGAGGAATGCGTCCTGGATTTCACCGAGCAAATCTTCCGGTAAATCAAGGGCCTGCTCCAAGGACAGCTGCTGCTTGCCGATCGATTCAGCGAGCAAGGTGTAGACGTTCTTCTCCGAGCATTGCAACTGGCCGGCGATCTGGATCGGGGTCATGCCGGCACGTGCCAGGCTGATGAGTTCGTGGCGGATATCGGCGATTTCCTTCGGCGCTTCGGCCTGGCCGCCGAGCACTTCGAGGAACGCCTGGCCGTAGCGCTCCAGCTTGCGCGCACCAACACCGCTGACCCGCGCCATCTCGGCCATGGTGGTGGGCTGCTCGCGCAGCATTTCCAGCAAGGTGGAATCGGGGAAAATAACGTACGGCGGCACGCTGTGTTCCTGGGCGAGCTTGCGCCGCAGGGTACGCAGGGCTTCCCACTGTTCGCGCTCCTCGCCGCGTACAAGCTGGCTGGCCTGACTGGTGCTGGTCTTGACGGTGGTTTGCGGCTTGAGGTCGCGACGCAGTTCCAGGCTCACTTCACCCTTGAGCAGCGGGCGGCAGCTGTCGTTAAGACGCAGACCGCCGTAGCCTTCGATATCGATGTCCACCAGGCCGCGTGCGACCATCTGACGGAACAGCGAACGCCACTCGCCCTCGGCGCGGGCTTTGCCGACACCGTAGACCGAGAGTTTCTCGTGGCCGAAACTGCGGACTTTTTCGTTGTCCTTGCCCAGCAACACATCCACCAGATGGCCCACGCCGTAGCGCTGGCCAGTGCGGTAGATGGTCGACAGCGCCTGGCGCGCCGGCTCGGTGGCGTCCCACGTCTGCACGCCATCCATGCAGTTATCACAGTGGCCGCACGGCTGCGGCATGTCTTCGTCGAAATACGCCAGCAGGGTCTGGCGGCGGCAGCGGGTCTCTTCACACAGCGAGAGCATGGCGTCGAGCTTGTGCTGCTCCAGGCGCTTGTGGCGCTCGTCGCCTTCGGAGTTCTGCAGCATCTGCTTGAGCATCACCACGTCCTGCAGGCCGTAGACCATCCATGCATCCGCCGGCAGGCCATCACGGCCGGCGCGGCCAGTTTCCTGGTAGTACGCCTCAAGGGATTTGGGCAGGTCCATGTGGGCCACGAAGCGCACGTTGGATTTATCGATGCCCATGCCGAACGCGATGGTGGCCACCATGATCAAGCCTTCCTCGTTGAGGAAGCGCTTCTGGTGAGCAGAGCGGGTTTCGTTGGGCAAACCAGCGTGATACGGCAGCGCCGGATAGCCTTGTTCACAGAGAAATGCAGCGACTTCATCGACCTTCTTGCGCGACAGGCAGTAGACGATGCCCGCATCGCTGCGTCGTTCAGAGAGGAACGCGAGCAACTGCTTGCGCGGCTGCTCCTTGGGCACGATGCGGTAGAAAATATTCGGCCGGTCAAAGCTCGACAGGAAACGCTCGGCATTCTGCAGGTGCAGGCGTTCAACGATTTCTTCGCGGGTGCGCTTGTCGGCCGTGGCGGTCAGGGCAATGCGCGGAACGTCGGGAAACAGCTCGGCCAATTGACCCAGCTGCAAATACTCGCGGCGGAAATCATGACCCCACTGGGAGACACAGTGGGCTTCGTCGATGGCGAACAGGGCAATGTCCAGGCTCTGCAAAAACGCCAGCATGCGCGGCTGCACCAGGCGCTCGGGGGCCAGGTAGAGCATTTTGACTTCGCCGCGCTTGATGCGTGCGGCCAGGTCGCGCTGCTGCTCGGCGCTGAGGGTGGAGTTCAGGGCAGCCGCGGCGACGCCGAGCTCTTCCAGGGTCGCGACCTGGTCGTCCATCAGCGCGATCAGCGGCGATACCACCACGGCCAGCCCGTTGCGCAACAACGCCGGCACCTGGAAACACAATGACTTGCCGCCGCCGGTAGGCATCAGTACCAGGGCATCACCACCCTTGGCCACGCGCTCAATGATCGCACCCTGGCGGCCACGAAAACTGTCGTAGCCGAAGATGTCCTTGAGGACGCGTTGAGCCTGATCGAGCATGTATAACTCCAACAAAATAGTGCCGAAATCCCTCTGTACAGGCTGGTCGAAAAAACGCGGATTCACGAAAAATAATCCGTAAGCGAAGTTTTCTCGACCTGGCGCTTGGCCTGCAGGGGCATCACAAAACGCGGCAGTATACCCGAGCGCCATCCGGCAAAGGGCGCCGCTGACGAATTGCAGCCCGTCTCTAAAACCTGGCAAATGTGCACGCCGACTGGCTTGGGCGCGCAAGAAAGCCTAGAATTCAGCATCGTTTATTCCCAAGGTAATTCTTCAATGTCCTTCGCTGAGCAACTAACCCGCCTGCAAGCCTTCCTCGACGCCGATGAGCTGCATGACGAGGCGCTGGACTACGTGGCCGCCCACGGCTACCTGACCGCCCTGTCGATCTGCTCCGAAGTCGTTCCCGACCGTGAATGGATCGATGCGCTGTTCGCCGAAGAGCCGCATTACGAAAACGACGCCCATCGCGAAGAAATCGAATCCACCCTGCTGGCCCTCAAGGCCCACATCGCTCGCCAACTGGCGTCTGATGAAGAGTTCGAGCTGCCTTGCGAACTGGACCTGGGCGACGACCCGGACGACTCCGACCTGCGCGGCTGGTGCATCGGCTTCATGGAAGGCGTATTCCTGCGTGAAGCCGCCTGGTTCGAAACCGCCGAGGAAGAAGTCAGCGAAATGCTCCTGCCGATCATGGTGGGTTCGGGGCTGTTTGAAGAAGAAGCTGAATTTTCGGACATTGCCGCCGACGCCAACCTGATGGACGACATGATCGTCCAGATTCCGGAAGCCCTGACCGCCCTGTACCTGCTGTGCAACGCCCCTGACGAAAAACCGGCGATCCTCAAGCCACGTCACCACTGAGTCCCTTGCCCGTGACACCCATGGGCAATCGCTCGCTGCTCCTACGCTACGTGCTGCTGGCTATCGGCTGGCTGAGCGTAGCGCTGGGGGTGATCGGCATTTTCCTACCGGTATTGCCGACCACGCCCTTTCTCCTGCTCGCCGCCGCCTGCTTCGCCCGAAGCTCCCCACGTTTCTACCACTGGCTGGTGCAACACCCGCGCCTGGGCCCGTGGATTCGAGATTATCTGGACGGCAACGGCATCCCGCTCAAGGGCAAGGTCTACGCCATCGGCTTGATGTGGCTGAGCATCGGCCTGTCCTGCTACCTCGTGCCACTGCCATGGGCACGCGGGTTCATGCTGACCAGCGCGGTATTGGTGACGATCTACATCCTGCGTCAGAAAACCCTGCCCCCACGCTAAACGCCGCCCTGCGACATTAGATCCCACACGACCTTGGTCGACACTGACTAACCCCAGCCATCATGCGAGACTGTCCAACCGGGCCTGGAATGCCTGGGTGTTCCTATACTCGGAGTTACCATGACGCTGTCCAGCGGGCTGATCGCCGCCGTTGCCCTGGCCTATATGGCCATTATGTTTGCCATCGCCTTCTACGGTGACCGCCGCCGTGCGCCTTTGCCGCCGCGTGTGCGCGCCTGGGTGTACAGCCTGTCGCTCGCGGTGTATTGCACCAGTTGGACCTTCTTCGGCGCCGTAGGCCAGGCCGCCGAGCAGCTGTGGGCGTTTTTACCGATCTACCTCGGACCGGTGTTGTTGCTGGTGTTGGCACCCTGGGTGCTGCAGAAGATGATTCTGATCAGCAAGCAGGAAAACATCACCTCCATCGCAGACTTTATCGCCGCACGCTACGGCAAGTCCCAGTCCCTGGCCGTGGTGGTCGCGTTGATTTGCCTGGTCGGCGTACTGCCCTACATCGCCCTGCAACTCAAAGGCATCGTGCTGGGGGTGAACCTGCTGATCGGCGCTGGCGCCGACACCACCGGAACGCGGGCCCAGGACACGGCGCTGATCGTGTCGCTGGTGTTGGCGCTGTTCACCATTGTGTTTGGCACGCGCAACCTCGACGCCACAGAGCACCACCGTGGCATGGTGCTGGCGATTGCGTTTGAATCCCTGGTCAAGCTATTCGCGTTTCTCGCAGTGGGCGCGTTTGTGACCTACGGCCTCTATGACGGTTTCGGCGACCTGTTCAGCCAGGCAATGCTCGCGCCACGCCTGGAGGAGTACTGGAAGGAAACCGTCAACTGGCCGTCGATGGTGGTGCAGACCGGCGTGGCGATGATGGCAATCATCTGCTTGCCGCGACAGTTTCATGTGACCGTCGTCGAGAACATCGACCCACAGGATTTGCGCGTCGCCAAATGGGTATTCCCGGCGTATCTGATCCTTGCTGCGCTGTTCGTGATCCCCATCGCCCTCGGCGGCAAAATGCTGCTGCCGGGCTCGGTGTTGCCGGATTCCTATGTGATCAGTCTGCCCATGGCCGAAGCCCATCCGGCGCTGGCGGTGCTGGCATTTATCGGCGGCGCCTCGGCGGCCACCGGCATGGTGATTGTAGCGAGCATTGCCTTGTCGACCATGGTTTCCAACGACATGTTGCTACCGTGGCTGTTGCGCCGCTCCAGCGCCGAGCGGCCGTTCGAGGTGTTCCGCCACTGGATGCTCTCGGTGCGCCGGGTCAGCATTGTGATCATTCTACTGCTGGCTTACGTGAGCTACCGTTTGCTGGGTTCTACGGCGAGCCTGGCGACTATCGGTCAAATCGCGTTTGCCGCCGTGACCCAGCTCGCCCCGGCCATGCTCGGCGCGCTGTATTGGAAACAGGCCAACCGGCGCGGTGTGTTTGCCGGATTGGCGGCGGGCACATTCCTGTGGTTCTACACCTTGGTCCTGCCCGTAACGGCGAAAAGCCTGGGCTGGTCCCTCAGCCTTTTCCCCGGCCTTACGTGGATGCATTCCCACCCACTGGGGTTGTCCGTCACGCCCCTCACCCTGGGCACCGTGTTCTCCCTGGCGGGCAACTTCACCTTGTTTGTGTGGGTGTCGATGCTGTCGCGCACGCGGGTGTCGGAGCACTGGCAAGCCGGGCGTTTTATCGGTCAAGAGATCAGCCAGCGTGCCAACGCCCGTTCGATGCTGTCGGTACAGATCAGCGACCTGCTTAGCCTGGCGGCGCGTTTTGTCGGTGAAGAACGGGCACAGCAAAGTTTTATCCGCTTCGCCTATCGCCAGGGCAAAGGCTTTAACCCCAATCAGAATGCCGATAACGACTGGATCGCCCATACCGAGCGCCTGCTGGCCGGTGTGCTCGGTGCCTCTTCGACTCGCGCGGTAGTAAAAGCTGCGATTGAAGGGCGGGAAATGCAACTGGAGGACGTAGTACGCATCGCCGATGAAGCGTCGGAAGTCCTGCAGTTCAACCGTGCGCTGCTGCAGGGCGCCATCGAGAACATCACCCAGGGCATCAGCGTGGTCGACCAGTCGCTCAAGCTGGTAGCCTGGAACCGGCGCTACCTGGAACTGTTCAACTACCCCGACGGGTTGATCAGCGTGGGCCGGCCTATCGCCGACATCATCCGCTACAACGCCGAGCGCGGCCTGTGTGGCCCCGGCGAGGCTGAAGTGCATGTGGCGCGACGCCTGCACTGGATGCGCCAGGGCCGCGCGCACACCTCCGAGCGCTTGTTCCCGAATGGACGGGTGATCGAGCTGATCGGCAACCCGATGCCCGGCGGTGGGTTTGTCATGAGTTTCACCGACATCACCGCGTTCCGCGAAGCCGAGCAGGCCCTCACTGAAGCCAACGAAGGCCTGGAGCAGCGGGTGACCGAGCGCACCCATGAACTGTCGCAGCTGAATGTGGCGCTCACCGATGCCAAAGGCGTGGCCGAATCCGCCAGCCAGTCGAAGACACGCTTTCTCGCGGCCGTCAGTCATGACCTGATGCAACCCTTGAACGCCGCACGCCTGTTTTCCGCCGCCCTCTCCCACCAGAACGACGGCCTGTCCACTGAAGCCCGGCAACTGGTGCAACACCTGGACAGCTCGCTGCGCTCGGCTGAAGACCTGATCAGCGACCTGCTGGATATCTCGCGCCTGGAAAACGGCAAGATCAACCCACAGCGCCAGCCCTTTGTGCTCAACGAACTCTTCGACACCCTGGGCGCGGAATTCAAGGCGCTGGCCCAGGAGCAGGGTTTGCGTTTCCGCCTGCGCGGCAGTCGCCTGCGGGTCGACAGCGACATCAAGCTGCTGCGACGGATCCTGCAGAATTTCCTGACCAACGCTTTCCGTTATGCCGATGGCCCGGTGCTGCTTGGCGTACGCCGGCGCAAGGGTGGGTTGTGCCTGGAAGTGTGGGACAGAGGCCCCGGCATTCCGCAGGATAAACAGAAGGTGATCTTCGAAGAATTCAAGCGTCTGGACAGCCACCAGACCCGCGCCGAAAAAGGCCTGGGCCTGGGTCTGGCAATCGCCGACGGCCTGTGCCGCGTGCTGGGCCATCGCCTGAGCGTGCGCTCGTGGCCAGGCAAAGGCAGCGTATTCAGCGTGCGCGTGCCGCTGGCGCGCAACCAGGCCAGCCCGCAGCCCAAGCCGACAGCGGAAAACGGCCAACCCTTGAGCGGCGCGCAGGTGCTGTGCGTGGATAATGAAGAGAGCATCCTGATCGGCATGCGCAGCCTGCTGACGCGCTGGGGCTGCGAGGTGTGGACCGCCACCGACCAGGCGCAATGCGCGGCATTGTTGGCTGAAGGGGTGCGGCCGCAACTGGCGCTGGTGGATTACCACCTGGACCATGGCGAGACCGGTACGCAATTGATGGGTTGGCTGCGCGCGCAATTGGCGGAGCCGATTCCCGGCGTGGTCATCAGTGCCGATGGCCGCCCGGAGATGCTGGCCGAGGTGCATGCGGCGGGGTTGGATTACCTCGCCAAGCCGGTGAAGCCTGCGGCGTTACGGGCGTTGTTGAGTCGGCATTTGCCCTTATAGGCTGTGTGTACTCAACCAAAATGTGGGAGGGGGCTTGCTCCTTCCCACACTTCGATCTGCGTTTACTCGGGGACGTGCGCTACTCCATCTGAATCGGTCATCGCCCGCTCCAACAGATCGGCCGGCAGGCTTTTACTCGCGCGAGCGCCGAGCAACCGCAATTGCTCGGTACGACTGACCAGATTTCCGCGCCCATCTGTCAGCTTGTTTCGCGCCGCGCTGTAAGCCTTATCCAACTGCTGCAGACGGTTGCCCACTTCGTCCAGATCCTGAATAAACAGCACAAACTTGTCATACAGCCAACCCGCACGCTCGGCGATTTCACGGGCGTTCTGGCTTTGGCGTTCCTGCTTCCACAAGCTGTCGATCACCCGCAGCGTAGCGAGCAATGTGGTGGGGCTGACGATCACGATATGGCGGTCGAAGGCCTCCTGAAACAGATTCGGCTCGGCCTGCAATGCGGCGGAAAACGCCGCTTCGATCGGCACGAACAGCAACACAAAGTCCAGGCTGTGCAAACCTTCCAGGCGTTTGTAATCCTTGCCGGCCAAGCCTTTGACGTGATTGCGCAGCGACAGTACGTGCTGCTTCAGTGCCGCCTGGCCGATCACTTCATCATCGGCCGCGACGTACTGCTGATAAGCCGTCAGGCTGACCTTGGAGTCCACCACCACCTGCTTGTCGCCGGGCAACATGATCAGCACATCCGGCTGGAAGCGCTCGCCGTCCGGCCCTTTGAGGCTGACCTGGGTCTGGTATTCGCGGCCCTTTTCGAGGCCTGCATGTTCCAACACCCGCTCAAGGATCAGTTCGCCCCAGTTGCCCTGGGTTTTCTGGCCCTTGAGGGCGCGGGTGAGGTTGGTGGCTTCGTCTGACAGGCGCAGGTTCAGTTGCTGTAGGCGCTCAAGCTCCTTCGCCAAGGAAAAACGCTCACGGGCCTCGTTCTGATAGCTCTCTTCCACGCGCTTTTCAAAGGACTGGATGCGCTCTTTCAACGGGTCGAGCAGCTGGCCCAGGCGTTCCTGACTGGTTTCGGCAAAACGCTGTTCACGTTCGTCGAAGATTTTGCCGGCCAACTCGGCGAACTGTGCGCGAAGCTCATCCCGCGAGCCTTGCAGGTCAGTGAGGCGCTGTTGATGGCTGTCCTGCTGCTCGCGCAGTTCAGCGCGCAAGCCGGCCGCCAGGGCGTCGAGGCGGCGCAATTCGGTGTCCTTCGCGCTGCGGTCGAGGTTCCAGGCGTGGGCGGCGTCGCGGGCGTTGTCACGGTCGATCTGCAACAGCTCGACTTCACGGCGCACGGCGGCAAGGTCGGCTTGCTTGGCGGCGTTGGCTTGGCTCAGGTCGCTGATTTCATCGCGACTGGCATCCAGTTGGACGGCGAGCCCCTCCTGCGCCAGTTGCGCGGTGGCCAGGCGCTCTTCGAGCAGTTCCCAGCCGGTGGTGCGCGCGCTCAACCGCCGCTGGATCTGCCAGCACACGGCCAATAAAGGCACTGCAGCGCCAGCAACGCCCAAGGCGATACTGGTCCAGTCAAAAGCCATAGCCATTTCTGCCATCACCGAAAAAGAGCAAGGTTAACCAAGCATAGGGCGCGAAGACAGCTCAGTCTTCGACCTGGCCCAGTTCGCGTTGGGCGCGACGGTCACCGGCACGGGCTGCCAGGCGCAGCAGGTCGTGGCCGATGCGGCGGTCGCGGGCGTTGCCGCACTCACGGCACATCAATTGGCCGAGGCGACTCTGCGCGGCGACCACGCCTTCACGGGCCGGCTGCTTGAGCAAGCGCCCGGCGAAATGTTTGACGTTGTTGCTGTGTCCCAGGCGCGGGCTGTCGAGCAACCACAGGGCGATCTTCAAGGAGAAGCGCTTGGGTGCGGTAACAGTCTGTGGGGTATCGGTAACAGGAGTTGATACTGAGCGAAACTTCATAAAGCACTGTGGGGCAGAACAGAAGGCGCGCCACTCTACTCTTTTTTTCGTACAGGTAAAGCTGAAAAAACCGTGCACGCCCGTTCTAGAGCAAGCGCTCGGGACAATCCACAGAAGCTGTGGATAACTCAGTGGACAACCCACCTTTAACTCGCGCAAAGGCCCATGGAACGGGGCTCGCAGTCAAACTGACGATTTTTTCACCAATAAAAAAAAGCCAGATTTTTCATTGACTTAAATTTCCATTGCAGGCAAATGCCGGCCCGGCGACGCAGTTGACAGCTAGGTTACACACCTCGCAACTAATGTGCACAAGTACCGATCCGATGGTTATATCCCCGGCTTTTTTTGAAGCGACTGACTTCAAAAATGTTACCGCCGCCGCAAAACGGGGACTTTTCAAATCCATACCGGCTCGCCACACTGCCCGACGGGCAACGCAACGCTGGGTAGGTCGATGAAAGGAATTCTGTTATTCGCCGTGTGGTTACTGGCCATCTGCGCCATCTCATTGGGGATCAATGTCGCGCTGCCATCCCCGGATGGGGCGCTGTTTGCCATCGCTATCCTGCTGTCGGCCGCTTTCACGGCCGTAAGCCTGTGCATCGAGTTGGGTGAAGGCCGCATCAACGATATGGCCGATGTGATGAAGGCGGTCGAGACCGGCCAATCACTGCGTCTGACCCTTGCCGCCTATGGGCTGGGCTGCTCGATGGCGGCGGCCGTCACCGTATTGGTCTACCGCAGCCTACTGGGCAGCTGATTGAAGTTTTTTGGCTAACACACTTCCCTTACCTGTTTCAATCCGTTACTATCTGCGGCGTTAGTACCAAGCTGAAAGTCAATTCTGGTCGAACAACTCCCCTGAACAACACGGGATCGACCACCTCGATGGTTTCCAGGTATCACTTGCGACGACACTGCCTTTGAACAAGCAAAGGGTGTTGCGAAGTTTCCATACTCTGACCGAACCAACCTGCAAATTGATCAGGATCTTCACCCTGGGCCCAGAACCTTTGCCCCTGTTGTGTTGCCTGCCCTCCTAAGTACCTACCTGCCAGCCCAAGCGCGCCTAACTTATTAGCGCTTCAAACTGGCTGCTTTGTTCCAGTCGGGTTCTTCGTTTGATCAATGGTGATCAACGTTACTGGAACGTTTTAACGTTGCACGGTTCTTAATCCGTGTCATTTGTAGGAACACCAATAATATGAACGCTCAAATCCATACTCAGGATGCCATTCGCACCCTCACCAATGCTTTTGCTCCAATGAACTGCCTGATCATGGCCGCTCGCAAAGGCTGCTTCAGCTTCACCCTGGTCAACGAACACGGCATCGCTCGTCACAGCGAACGCCTGTACCCCGATCAATACTCCAGCGCAGAACCGCTGCAGGCCGTGATCGAGCGTACCCGTCAGGCACTGGTTGCCTGATCGACCCGAGTCGCTGAAACACAAAAAACCCTGTTTAAAACACAGGGTTTTTTATTGCCCGCGATTTGAGTTTTACGGAGATTCACTAAGTTCAAATCGATATAAACGTTATAACTGGATGAATAAGATGTTTTAAAAACAGTCCTTTACATCACGAATATGACACTACACTTCAACTCAAGCGGCATGATCCGCTTGCGGCGAGCCTGAGATCCGATCCACTGCTGCCAAGCCCCCTCCTTCTCAGGCCTCGCCCACCACTTTCACGGATTGAGGCTTGTATGGGTATCGCTGCCAGTGAATTGTGTCGTTATGTAATCCGGCCAACGTTGATGTACCTCGGCCGGGAAAGTCCTACGGCTGAGTCCCTGCTGCTAGGTATTGCGGCCAGCCAGTCGGAATTGGGTTCAGCCTTGCACGATCGACGCGGCCACGGCCTGTACAGCATCACCGAACCCCGCCATCGCGCCTTGTGGGACACCTATCTGGCGCTCGATCCGGAACGTGCCAGCCTGGTACGCGGTTTGGCCAGCCAACATGCGTTCCTCAGCGCGCCCCAGTTGGAGCTCACCGTCAACCTGCGTTACGCCACGGCAATCGCCTGGCTCCTGGTAGAACAACACAGCCCCGCACTGCCGGCGGCCGGTGATGTTTTAGCCATGGCACGTATCTGGAAAGAAATATTTCATCCGCAAGGAAGGCTGCGCGATTTCACTCAAACCTGGCAAACCTGTGTTTCACCCATGAATCACGCGGTTTGCTGACCGGGCAATTTGCAAGATTCGCCAAAAACGCTGAATTCTGGTCGGATTGTCCTACAAAACCGCTCTATCTCCTACATTACAGCCTATAGCGCGACGTTAATTTTATTGGTACTTTCCGCAGCGGTGATCACCACGGAGTTCTAATAATGAAAAAAGTAATGCTCAAGACCACACTTAGCCTCGCCGTTGCCATGGCATCCTCCCAACTGTTCGCGAGCGGTTTCGCATTGAACGAACAGAGCGTCAGCGGGATGGGTACGGGTTTCGCAGGTCGCTCTTCTTCTGCCGATGATGCAAGCACTGTTTACGGTAACCCTGCCGGTATGTCTCGCCTTAATGGCCAGCAGATCACGGGCGGTGTTGCGGCGATTGATGCATCGACCAATATCAAAGATGCGAATGGCCTTCCAGGCGGCTCCAACAAAGGCGACATGGTTCCGTTCACCGCGGTGCCGTTCGGCTTCTACACCAACAAACTCAACGATCAGTGGGCCATCGGCTTTGGTGTGTATGCACCATTCGGCCTGGTGACCGACTATGAAAACG
Organism: Pseudomonas arvensis; assembly: GCF_056688935.1. Lineage (NCBI taxonomy): Bacteria > Pseudomonadati > Pseudomonadota > Gammaproteobacteria > Pseudomonadales > Pseudomonadaceae > Pseudomonas > Pseudomonas arvensis. Next base: position 4,399,612 of record NZ_CP162038.1, read on the forward strand.
GCTTCCAGGGCCGTGGTTTCGGCAGCAAGAGCGAAGTGAAGGTCATGACCTTCCAGCCAACTGTCAGCTATGCGTTCAACGACAGGGTATCTATCGGTTTTGGCCCTACCATCAACCGGATTTCCGGTGTGCTGGAGTCGGACAAGACCCTGAGCCTCACGCAGCCCGACACCAACGTCAAAATCAAAGGCGACGACACTGCGATCGGCTTCAACGTAGGTGTTTTGGTCCAGGCCACCGACACCACCCGCGTGGGCCTGACCTACCACTCCAAGGTCAAGTACAAGCTTGAAGGCCACACCGAGGTGTCCGGCCCTCCTTTGACCCAGGGCTTCCTGAGAAACAACCGTTACGACGCCTCGTTGAAAATCGAAACGCCGGAATCATACGATCTGTCGGTCACTCAAGACCTGACCGATGCCTGGAAACTGTACGGCGGTGCGACCTGGACACGCTGGAGCCGTCTGAAAGAGATCACCGTCAACAACGAGGGTGTGACTGCGGCAAACGGTGGTGCCTTGGCCCCAACCCGTATCAGCAGCATCACCGAAGAGCAGAACTGGCACGACACCTGGGCTTACGCCGTGGGTACTTCGTACCAGTTGACCAAGCAGGTTGTACTGCGTACCGGCCTGACCTTCGATCAGTCGCCCACCAATAACAAAGATCGCTCGCCACGTATTCCTACCGGCGACCGTACAATCTTCAGTGTTGGCCTGGGCTACAAAGTGATGGATAACATGACGGTAGACTTGGCTTACTCCTACCTCAAGGAAGAAGACGTCAAGGTCAATAACACGTCTGCGCCGTTCAACTACAGCGCCAAATACGAAAACAGTGCCAACGGTTTCGGCCTGGGCATGACCTACACCTTCTAATTCAGACAGGTGTAAAAAAGCCCCGCTCTCCTGCACAGGAGGCGGGGCTTTTTAGTGACCGACGTTCAGGGCTTGGACGCTATCGCCGCCTCAACGGCCTTGATCAGCTCCGGGCTGTCCGGCTTGGTCAGGCTGGAAAAATCGCCGATCACCTTACCCTGGCGATCCACCACATACTTGTAGAAATTCCACTTCGGCGCATTGCTTTGCTGCGCCAACACCTTGAACAGATTCACCGCGTCCGGCCCCTTGACCTTCTGCGGTTCCGTCATGGTGAAGGTTACCCCGTAGTTCACGTAGCAGACCTTGGCGGTCTCCTCGCCGGTCTTGGCTTCCTGCTTGAAGTCATCGGACGGCACGCCGATCACTTCCAACCCTTGATCCTTGTAGCGCTGATACAAGGCTTCGAGACCTTTGAACTGCGGCGCGAACCCACAGAAACTCGCGGTATTGACGATGACCAGAGGTTTACCGGCAAAACGCTGACACAGGTCGATGGACTCCTTGGCGCGCAGTTTGGGCAATTGGCCTTCAAGCAAAGGCGGGCAATCGGCAGCCAACGCCACACCACCAAAAGCCGCCATCAGCACAGGTACAGCCAGCCAGCGCATCTGCATGTCGAAACGTCCTTTCTAGAGTTCAGGGATCGAACTTAACAGATCGACATACCCAGTTGCATCAATGCCAGCCCACCGCGTTGCCAGCCCCACCATGCCAGTATCAGCAGGATCAGCCCCGCAGTGATCAATAAACCCCGTGCTGTCAGGCTCATGCCGCCTCCATTTGCGCCTGCAAACGCGCCACCGGCCGCTCGCGAACCGGCCAATTGAGGGCGGCTGCGAGCAGGCTCAACACAATGGCACCCTGCCAGATCACATCGTAGTTACCGGTTCGATCATAGACCACCCCGCCCAACCAGCCGCCGAGGAACGAACCGATCTGATGGAACAGGAACACGATCCCACCGAGCATCGAAAGATTTCGCACACCAAACAAGGTGGCTACGGTGCCGTTGGTCAGCGGCACGGTGGACAACCACAATAAGCCCATCGCCATGCCGAACAGATAGGCGCTGATTTGCGTCACCGGCGCCCACAGGAACAGCACAATCACCAACGCGCGCAGCAGGTACAACCCGGTCAGCAAGCGCGGCTTGGACATGCGCCCACCCAACCAACCGGCGGTGTAGGTGCCGACGATATTGAACAGGCCAATCAACGCCAGCACCGTGGTGCCCGTGCTGGCCGGCAAGTGCTGATCGACCAGATAGGCCGGCAGGTGCACACCGATAAACACCACCTGGAAACCACAGACGAAAAAGCCAAAGGCCAGCAACCAGAATCCGGAATGTCCGCAGGCTTCGTGCAAGGCCTCGCGCAGGGTTTGTTGCCCGGCCAGCACCGGCAGCGGCCGGTCCTTGAGCATGCTGACCAGCGGCAGGATCAACGCGACCATCAGGCCCAACGCAAGCAGCGCCGCCGACCAGCCCAGCCAACTGATCAAGCCCAAGGTGCCAGGCACCATCGCGAACTGGCCGAACGAACCGGCGGCACTGGCGATGCCCATGGCCATGCTGCGTTTTTCCGGCGCCACGGCACGCCCGACGACGCCCAGAATCACCGAAAACGAGGTGCCGGACAGACCGATACCAATCAGCAGGCCAGCGCTCAGCGAAAGCGACCACGCGGAATCGGACAAGCCCATCAACACGAGGCCCACGGCGTACAGTACCCCGCCGACAAAGACCACTTTGGTCGCGCCGAAACGGTCGGCCAACGCGCCGGCAAATGGCTGCGCCAGGCCCCAGATCAGGTTTTGCAGCGCGATTGCCAAGGCGAAGGTGCCTCGGCCCCAACCGAATTCGCTGCTCATCGGCGCCAGGAACAGGCCGAACCCGTGTCGAACGCCCAGCGACAACGCCAGGATCAGCGCACTCCCTACAAGGATCCAACCACTGGTGCGCCACATCGAGGTCATTTCTTATTCTCCGCTCGCGGGTATATACCCGCTTGTGTTCGAACAAACTCACCTTCAGGCGAGTTCATCCAGCAAGGCCAACAAGGTTTCGCGTTTATCCGCGCCGAGTTGATCGATCAATTTCTGTTGCGCCGCTTCCCAGGCAGGCAAGGCGGCGGCCAGTCGTTCTGCACCGGCGTCGGTCAGCAACACCAAGCGATTGCGCAGGTCATTGCCCTCGACCAACTGCACCAGCCCTTCGCACTCCAACACCCGCAAATTACGCCCCAAGGTGCTGCGATCCAGGCCCATGGCATCCGCCAGGCTTGAGATGCTCGGCTGATCGAGACGCTGCAAGTTGCACAGTAAAGAATACTGGGCAACGTTGATCCCGAAGCCGTCGAGGGCGCCGTCGTAATGCCTGCTGACGCCACGGGCGGCACGTCGCAGGTTGGTGCATAAACATTGGGAGGCAAGCATGGAACGTGTATATACCCGCGATTATGGAAATGCAAGAAAGTGTTACAGCGCCAGGCCGACCAGTACGACGACTTCCAGCAGCTCCAACAAGGCCCCTGCAGTGTCGCCTGTGGTGCCGCCGAGGCGATTGACCATCAACTGGCGCAGGCCCATGAAGCAGATCGCCGCCAACAGCACCGCAACCCCACCGCTGAAACCTGCGATAAGAATGCAGGCCAGCCCACTGAGGATCAGCACCTGTTGGCCGACAAGCCGAGGTAAGTGATCCGACAATGCCTGACCCAATCCACCTGCACGTACGTAACGTGTGGTCAGAAACAACGCCAGCATCGACGCCCGCCCGATCAGCGGCGCCAGAATCAGTGCAGCGCCGTTGTGCTGTTCGATCAAGGCCACCAGTGCCGTGAACTTGAGCAGCAACACCAAGCCCAGGGTGACCACCGCAATCGGCCCGCTGCGCGGGTCTTTCATGATGGTAAGGGTGCGCTCACGGTCGCCGAAACCACCGAGCCAGGCGTCCGCGCTGTCCGCGAGGCCGTCCAAGTGCAAGCCGCCGCTGAGCAGCACCCAGGCCGTCAGCAGCAGTGCGGCATGCAGCAACAGCGGCGCGCCCGTCAGCACCGTATTCAGCCCCCACAGCAACAGCCCGAACAGCAACCCGACCACCGGATAAAACAGCAACGAGCGCCCCAGCTCCTGAGGTTGCGGCATACCCGGCAACCGAATCGGCAAACTGCTGAGAAATTGCAGCGCGATCCAGAACGGCAGCATCGTCAGATTCCTTCCTTCAACGCGCCATCGGCGCAGACTTGCAAGCTGAACAGCCCGCCATGGCCAACCTCGACACTCAGCAATTGCTCGCGAGGCAAACCTCGGGCCTGGGCCAGCAGCAAACGCATCACCCCGCCATGACTGATCAACAGCACCCGCTCACCGGCATAAGCCTGATGCAAGCGTGAGACGGCGCCTAAAACCCGTTCGGAAAAATCCCTGACCGGCTCGCCTTCGGGTGGTGTGAAGCTGTAGGGGTCGGCCCAGAACAGGCCTAGACCTTCGGCGTCGGTTTCCATCAACGCCGCCGCGCTCTGCCCTTCCCAGGCGCCGAAGTGCAACTCTTGCAGGTCCTTTTCCAGACTTACCGGCACCTTCAGCCGCGCCCCCAACTCATCAGCGAACTGCGCGCAGCGTTGCAGCGGCGAACTGACCAGCCGGTCCCAAGGCGCCTGCGCAACCACAGCGGCGCGCATCTGCTCCCAGCCCCTGGCGGTCAGCGCATCGTCCAGACTACCGCGCAGGCCGCCGCCCAGCTCGGTTTCGCCGTGGCGCAGCAGGTCCAGGTGCAAGGTCATGCCGGACGATCTGCCACGGCCGCCTCGGCAAACGTCGCCATCTGCCCGTGCAGCGCACACGCCAGGCGCAACAACGGCACAGACAATGCGGCGCCGCTGCCTTCGCCCAGCCGCAGGCCCAGTTCCAGCAAAGGCTGTGCATCAAGGCTTTGCAGCACATGACGATGGCCCGGCTCGGCGCCACGATGGCCGAACAGCAGCCAGTCGCGGCAGCCCGGATTAAGGCGCGTAGCCACCAGCGCGGCGACCGTGCAGATAAACCCGTCCACCAACACCACCACGCCTTCCTGGGCACACGCCAGATAAGCCCCTACCAACGCGGCAATCTCAAAGCCGCCCAGGTTGAACAGCGTGTCCAGCGCATCACCGCGCTGCGTGGCATGCAACGCCAATGCACGCTCGATCACGGCAACTTTGTGGCTGACACCTGCGGCGTCAAGCCCGGTACCGGGGCCCGTCAGGTCACTGACCTGGCAGTCGAGCAACGCACACGCCAACGCACTGGCGGCGGTGGTGTTGCCGATGCCCATCTCGCCGCCGATAAACAACTGCGCACCGCTTTCACGGGCGCGCAGCACGCTGTCGCGACCCGCTTGCAGCGCCAGTCGGCCTTGGGCACTGGTCATGGCCGGGCCATTGACGAAGTTGGCAGTGCCCGCGCCGAGATTCAAATGACGCACGCCCGGCAGGCTCAGCGACGGGTTGACCGTACCGAGGTCGACCACTTCCAACTGCGCCTCCAACTGCCGCGCCAAGACACTGATCGCCGCGCCGCCGGCGACAAAGTTATGCAGCATCTGCCCGGTCACTTCCTGGGGAAACGCCGACACACCTTCGGCAACCACACCATGGTCGCCGGCAAAAATGGCAATCCACAGCTGATCAACCGTCGGTTTGACCTGCCCCTGCAAACCGGCCAATTGCACCGCCAGCGCTTCCAACTGGCCTAGGGAACCGGCCGGCTTGGTCAACTGCTGCTGGCGCGCCAGGGCCTGTTCGTACGCCGAGGCGTCAATCGCCTTACAAGGATTGAGCCACCAGGTGTCAGTCATAACGCAGTACCTTTCAAAGTCAGGGGCAGGCCGGCAACGGTCAGGACAACACGCTGACACCGCTCGGCCAAGGCTTGATGCAGCCAACCGGCTTCATCCACATAGCGGCGAGTCAATTCGCCCAGCGGCACGACACCCATTCCGGTCTCGTTGCTGACAAAAATGATTTCCCCCGGCAGCGAAGCCAGGGTTTGCAACAACTCATCACGCTCGAACGCCAGGCGCTCGGCGTCGTCGAGCATCAGCAGATTGGTCAGCCACAGGGTCAGGCAATCCACCAACAGGCAGCGGTCGGCGGCGGCATTCTCACGCAGCACGCGCGCCAGCTCGACGGGCTCTTCGATCAAGCCCCAGTCATCAGGACGACGCTCGCGATGCAAGGCAACGCGGGCATTCATCTCGCCATCAAGCGGTTGGCTGGTGGCGATATAAATAACCGGCAACGCACTATCAACTGCAAGCCTCTCAGCCAGTCGGCTCTTACCCGAGCGAGCACCGCCCAAAATCAGCTGAAGCATGAACCGCCCCCCACTCCACCAGCACCTGATACACCGCTATCGGGGGCAAGCCCCCTCCCACATTTGGACCGTGAGTACACCATTAAACCCCACACAGTTTGCGCAACAAATCGGTGTCCAAGTGGTTCTCCACCAGATCCGCCAGGCGCTCGATATCGCGCTCGCGCAGGGCGTGGTAGTCCACCTCCTGCACATCCGGCAACCCGGCCCAACGCAGCAACGCAATGCAGGCCGCCGGGGTCTCGAACAAGCCGTGCAGATACGTGCCGAGAATCTGCCCGTCAGAACTGAAAGCCCCATCACTGCGCCCATCGTCCAGCCTCACTGCCGCATGAGACAACGCATCGCCCGACGTCACCCCTGCATGAATCTCATACCCACTGACCTCTGCATCCTCCAGCACCAACCGCCCACGCACATTGCGCAACTGCTTCTCCTCTTCCAGGGTCGTGGTGAACGCCAGTAACCCCAGCCCATCACTAGACCCGGCGCCCCCCTCCAACCCCAGCGGGTCATGCACCTGCTCACCCAACATCTGCAACCCGCCGCAAATCCCCAGCACCTTGCCGCCATAGCGCAAGTGCCGCGCCACGGCCGTATCCCAGCCATTGGCACGCAGATACGCCAAGTCACTGCGCACACTTTTCGAGCCCGGCAAGATAATCAGGTCGGCAGCAGGGATCGCCTGACCCGGCCCGACAAACTGCAAATCCACCTGGGGATGCAGGCGCAACGGGTCAAAGTCGGTGTGATTGCTGATGCGCGGCAATACCGGCACCACCACCTTGAGCACCTGCGCCACTTTGTCGATCTGGCGTTGGTCAATACCGTCTTCGGCTTCCAGGTGCAGGTCCATCACGTAAGGCAACACACCCACCACCGGCTTGCCGGTGCGCGCTTCCAGCCAATCAAGGCCCGGTTGCAGCAGCGCGATATCGCCACGAAAGCGGTTGATGATGAAGCCCTTGACCCGCGCCTGTTCACTGGGGGAAAGCAACTCCAGGGTGCCGACCAGATGGGCAAACACACCGCCGCGATTGATGTCGGCGATCAGCAGCACCGGGCAGTCCACCGCTTCGGCGAAGCCCATGTTGGCGATGTCGTTGGCGCGCAGATTGATCTCTGCCGGGGAGCCCGCGCCTTCTACCATCACCACCGGGTAGGCTTGGCTCAAACGTGCGTGGGAGGCGAGCACCGCCTGCATGGCGATGGCTTTGTAGTCGTGATAGGCCACGGCGTTCATGGTGGTCACGGCGCGGCCATGGATGATCACTTGGGAGCCAGTGTCGCTGTTGGGCTTGAGCAGCACCGGGTTCATGTCGGTGTGGGGCGCCAGGTTGGCCGCTTGCGCCTGCACCGCCTGGGCGCGGCCGATCTCGCCGCCTTCGGCCGTCACGGCACTGTTGAGCGCCATGTTCTGGGGTTTGAAGGGCGCCACGGCGATGCCTTGGCGCACCAGCCAGCGGCACAGCGCAGTCACCAGGGTACTTTTACCGGCGTCGGACGTGGTGCCCTGCACCATCAGCGTACTCATGAAGCGTCCTTATAGGCGGCCAGGGCGGCGTCGAGGCGCAACCAATCGGCTTCGGTGTCGGGCAGGCCGAAGCGCAGGCTGCTGTCGTGGACGAACAGCCGCAGCAGGATGCCGCGCTGGGCCATGAATTCGTGCATGCGTTCAGCGTGGGGTGTGATCAGCCATTGGAATAACGCGCAGCCGCCTTGGGGCTGAAAGCTGTGGTGCTCAAGCAGCGTGAACAAACGCTGGCCTGCCTCGACGCAACGCGCCCGCTGGCGTGCATGCCCGGCGGTGTCGCGCAAACACACCTGCCCCAGCACCCGCGTCGGCCCGCTGACGGCCCACGGGCCGACCTGTTCAGCAAGTAACTTGAGCAACTTGCGTTCGGCCAGCACAAAGCCCAGACGCACACCGGCCAGGCCGAAGAACTTGCCGAACGAACGCAACACAATCAGGCCGACCTGATGGGCCTGGCCCGCCAGGCTCAACTCCGGCGTCACGTCCATAAACGCTTCGTCCACCACCAGCCAGCCGCCACGCTGGGCCAGCCGCGTGTGCCAGTCCAGCAGGCGCTGGGGCGTCAGGCTCTGGCCCGTGGGATTGTTGGGGTTGACCACCACCAGAACGTCGAGGCCATCGAGGAAGAAATCGACTTCCTGCTCCTGCACCTCGCGCACCACATACCCGGCGCGGCGCCAGGCTTCGGCATGCTCGGCGTAGCACGGCGACAGCACGCCGACCTTGCCGGACCGGCGCAGGCGCGGCAGCAACTGGATCGCCGCCTGGGAACCGGCCACCGGCAATAAATGCGCGGCACCATAGTATTCGCTGGCGGCCTGCTCCAAGCCGTCGTCCGTCTCTGGCAACCGCGCCCAGGCCCGCAGGGGAATCTCCGGGATCGGCCAGGGCCAGGGCGCGAGGCCGCTGGACAGGTCGAGCCAATCGGCCTCGGGGATCCCGTATTGAATGGACGCCTTGCGCAGTCGGCCACCGTGTTCAAGCATAGAATTGCGCCCCCGCACATAGGATCAGCAGCCATAACCATACGCCGCGCTGCACCAGTTGCCAGCCTCGGTCGATGGAATCGGCATCCGCCGCCGGGCCTTCGCCCAGTTGCGGGCGTTGGTGCACTTCGCCGTGATAGATGGCAGCGCCGCCCAATTCAACACCCAAGGCGCCTGCGCCGGCAGCCATCACTGGCCCGGCGTTGGGGCTGTCCCAGGTCGGACCTTGGGTGCGCCAGCATTTGAGGGCCAGGCGGGTGTTGCCAAGTACGGCGTAGGTCAACGCCACCAAGCGTGCAGGAATGTAGTTGAGCGCGTCGTCGATTTTCGCTGCGGCCCAGCCGAAGCGCTCGAAGCGTTCATTGCGATAGCCCCACATGGCGTCGAGGGTGTTGCTTAGGCGGTAGAGCACCACGCCCGGCACGCCCGCGACGACAAACCAGAAAATCGCGGCGAACACCGCGTCGCTGCCGTTTTCCAGCACCGACTCGGTGGCGGCGCGGGCGACTTCGGTGCGGTCCAACTCGCTGGTCTGGCGGCTCACCAGGTAGCTGACCCGTGTGCGCGCTTCATCCAGGTCATCGCTGCGCAACGCCTGGGCCACCGGGATTACATGTTCGCCGAGGCTGCGCATGCCGAGGGCGCAGTACAGCGCCAGGATCTCCAACACCCAACCGATATAGGGCGCCCACGACAACGCGGTGGCCAGCAGGGTCAACGGCACCACGGCGATAAACCACGCGGTCACGCCGTGGCTGCGCCAGCCACGACCACCACTGTTGAAACGCTGCTCGATGCGCCCGGCGAAATTGCCGAACGCCACCAGCGGATGCCAGCGCCTGGGCTCGCCCAACAACGCATCCAGCGCCACTGCGGCGACACACAGCAAGGCCACACTCATTGACTCACTCCCCACGTATTCTCATACAACATGTCACTCAGCGGACGCGGTTCGGTCCAGCCTTCGAGCTGCAACATCGGTGCCGGATAGAACTCGGCGACCGGCCCCAGGCACAACACGGCCAGGGGTTTGGCGCCGGGCGGCAGGCCCAGCAGATCGGCCAGGGCCTGGGGTTCGAACAACGACACCCAGCCCATGCCCAGGCCTTCCACACGGGCCGCCAGCCACAGGTTCTGGATCGCACAGGACAGCGAAGCCATGTCCATTTCCGGTAAGGTGCGCCGGCCGAAGATATGGCGCTCGCGATCATCCATCAACGCCGCCACCAGTACTTCGGCACAGTCATTGATGCCCTCGACCTTGAGTTTCATAAACTCGTCGGAGCGCTCGCCGAGGGCCTCGGCGGTGCGCACACGTTCTTCTTCGACCAGTTGCTGGATCTCCCCGCGCAGGTGACGGTTGCTGATGCGGATAAAACGCCACGGCTGCATCAGGCCCACACTCGGGGCCTGGTGCGCGGCCTGGAGCAGGCGGTGGAGCAATTCTGGGGCGACCGTGCCGCCGCTGAAATGGCGCATGTCGCGACGCTCGGCGATGGCGCGGTAGACGGCCTGGCGGTCGGACTCGGGGAAGGCGTTGTCGGTCATGGCTTCATCGGGGGCAAATCGAATCGTCGCACCGCCCCTCCCACATTTCGGATGCCTTCCCCTGCGAGAGGTGAAAACAATGCGGCCACCGCAAGCGGGTTCGACGGAAAGTAAAAGTGCACGTAGGAAGCCGTCATGCGCCCTTGCCGGTAAACCGCTTCGGCGCCGCGCCCTCCATTGGGGCTCAGGCCGCGAGCAATCGGTTCCCACGCGGTCGTGGTCAACGAATGGTGATAGGTATGCCCGCGCAATGTGCCTTCCGGCAAGTCGACACTTTGCAGGGCCAGTGCCGCCAATTTTTTCTGCATCACCGCATCACCCTGCAACAAGCCAAGCAGTTCGGCGCGGTGGCCATCGACGTCGGTGAGCGAGTCCAGCAGGTAGAGCATGCCGCCGCACTCAGCAAGCAACGGCTTGCCCGCCGCGTGGTGCGCGCGAATGGCGTCGAGCATCGGGGTATTTTCAGACAGCGCCTGGTGGTGCAACTCCGGGTAACCGCCGGGCAGATAGAGACTGTCGGCGTCAGGCAACGCGTGGTCATGGATCGGCGAGAAAAACGTCAGTTCAGCGCCCATCGCCCGCAACAGGTCGAGGCTGGCGCCGTAGGTAAAGGCGAAGGCTTCGTCGCGGGCCACGGCAATGCGGACACCGGCCAACAGCGGCTCGGCGGCGATCACTTCAGGCGCGGCGAAGGTTACGGGTGGCGGCAAGGCGACTTCGCAACTGCTGCCCAAGGCTTGGGCGGCGGCATCCAGGCGTGCATCGAGGTCATTCAGTTCGCTGGCTTGCACCAGACCCAGATGACGGCTCGGCAGTTCGATTCCGGTCTCGCGGGACAGTGCGCCATACCAGCGCAGGCCTTCGGTGAGACTGCCTTCAAGCAACTGCGCATGGCGCAACGTGCCGACGCGGTTGGCCAGCACGCCGGCGAATGGCAGATCCGGCTGGTAGCGCGCCAAGCCCAGTGCCAGGGCGCCAAAGGTCTGGGCCATGGCGGTGCCATCAATCACGCCCAGCACCGGCACGCCGAAGTGGCGCGCCAGATCGGCGCTGGAGGGCGTGCCGTCGAACAGGCCCATCACGCCTTCGATCAGGATCAGGTCGGCCTCCCCCGCTGCTTCCCACAGCAGGCGGCGACTTTCCTGTTCACCCACCATCCACATGTCCAATTGATACACCGGTGCACCGCTGGCGCGCTCGTGGATCATCGGATCGAGGAAGTCCGGGCCGCATTTGAACACACGCACCTTGCGCCCCAGGTTGCGGTGCAAACGCGCCAGCGCGGCGGTGACGGTGGTTTTGCCCTGGCCGGACGCCGGTGCGGCGATCAATACGGCTGGGCAATGACGGGGCTGATTCAAAGTTCGACGCCCTTCTGTGCCTTGATACCGGCCTGGAATGCGTGCTTGAGCATGCCCATTTCGGTGACGGTGTCGCCCATCTCGATCAGTTCCGGCTTGGCGCCACGGCCGGTGACCACCACGTGTTGCATCGGCGGGCGGGCTTGCAGGTCGCTGAGCACTTGGTCCAGGTCGAGGTAGCCGTGCTTGAGGGCGATGTTCAGTTCGTCCAGCACCACCAGGCCGATGGCTGGGTCTTGCAGCAGCTCGCGGGACACCGCCCAGGCAGCTTCGGCGGCGGCGATATCGCGCTGGCGGTCCTGGGTTTCCCAGGTAAAACCTTCGCCCATGACATGGAAGCGCACTTGCTCGGGGAAGCGGCGGAAGAACAACTCCTCACCTGTGCTGTTGCGCCCCTTGATGAACTGCACCACGCCGCACTGCATGCCATGGCCCATGGCGCGGGCGAGCATGCCAAACGCCGAGCTGCTCTTGCCTTTGCCGTTGCCGGTAAGTACCAGCAGCAAGCCGCATTCGTTGGGGGAATTGGCAATGCGCTCGTCGATCACGGCTTTTTTGCGCAGCATGCGCGCCAGGTGGCGTTCGTCGCGGTCGGGGGTATCGGTCATGGCAGCTCTCCGTTGGGGCTGGACAAAAACGGCGGGCAGGAAAAAGAAAAAACAGACAGCCAAGCATCGCCCACCGTGATGCTGTTGGATGATCCAGGCCGGTCTCCGGGCTCATGAGTGGCGCTGCTCTTTATAGAGAGCACACAGGCCAACGCTGCGCCTTCCCATATCGCGAGCGATACAGTGGCAAAAGCAGCGTCTTGACTCATTTACCGTTGCGGGGGCAGCGCCGGAATTGCGGCGGCGCTGTGTACAAGCGCGCTCACTCACCGGCTTCCCTGTTTCACTCCGTCGACCCATGGGTCACAGAGCACCTGGAACAAGCGGCGAAGGTTAGTGGGTTGAGGGGCTAGCTGCAAGCTTCAAGCTTGCAGCTGCTTTTAAGGATTGCGCGCCAGATTCCCCGGCAACACACGCTTGGCGCTCAGGTAGGCATTCTGCCAATACGCTTTGGACAAGGTATCCAGCTTCACCGTACCGCCGGTTTGCGGCGCATGGACAAAACGGCCTTCGCCCACGTAGATCCCGGCATGACTGACCTGCGAACCACCGCCGGTGGCGAAGAACAGCAGGTCGCCGGTTTGCAGGTTCTGCTCGCTCACGTCCTGGGCGCGCATCACGATCAGTTCGCGGGTGGTGCGCGGCAGGGAGATCCCGGCGGCGTCGCGAAACACAAAGCCGATCAGGCCGCTGCAATCAAAGCCCGAGTCCGGCGTGTTGCCGCCCCAGCGATAAGGCGTGCCGACCAGGCCCAGCGCACGGAAGAGCACGTCTTCGGCAGCAGGTGAGAAATTCTGGGTGGAGTAGTTGAACACCGGCTTGGGCTTGACCGCGACAGGAGCGGGCGGTGGACGGCTGGCGCAAGCGCTGAGCAGCGCGGCGCACACGAGGAGAACAAGGCGGGCTGACGTCGACATGTGCAAAACAATCCTGGTCTGGATGCGGCTTTCGCTGCCGAACGCTGAAAACCAGAACGCGCAAGCAAGGCTCGCGCGAACGGATTACAACAATGTCCAGGGATTCTAGCGCTTACACGTCAAACTTCAAGTATCACTTTAAGTTTACTTGCTAGCGGTAACTGTCGTCGGGGCCATGGCGAGTGCACGCTTGGCTTCGATGAAGGTTTTGCTCCAGTAGCTGTCGCCCAGGCTGTCGACTCGAACACCGCCACTGCGACGGCTGCTGGAGTGGATGAACTGGTTATCGCCCAGGTAGATACCGGCGTGGCTGACACGACCACGGCCTGCAGTACTGAAGAAAAGCAGATCACCGGGCTTGAGGTTGTTGCGCGCGACCAACGGTGCTTTCACGTTGATCATTTCGCGAGTGGAGCGTGGCAGGTTCATGCCAGCCTCTTCACGAAACAGATAGCCGATGAAACCGCTGCAATCGAAACCGGCTTCAGAGGTACCGCCGAAACGGTAACGGGTACCGATCAGGGACATGCCACGTTCGAGGATGCTGTCGGCCAGAACTGGAAGCTGATAAGGCTTGTTGCCGGAGAAGTCGGCCAGTTCTTTCTCGGTTGCCTGCTCTTCTTTATAAAGAGCTTCCTGATAGACAGTGGAAGACTGCGCTGCAACGAATTTTGCCTGGGCATGTTGTTGAGGCTTTTGCTGCTCAACCACCTGTTGAGGGTGGGAGGCGCAACCAAACAACAGGGTAACGAGTGCGAGAGGCACGAGGGGTGCGAAGCGATTTAGCATGGGCACGACCGTGGCTGATGTGTAAAGAAGCCGAGACTATGCCCTCTATCACATCGATTTGCAAATTCAATCGTGATCTATGTGACTTCTTGTTTGGACTATGACATCTAAGCCCTTAACACCCTATAGACGCCTTTCGCGTGGCCAAACCGGCCCAAACGCGGGTTTTCTGACGCCTGGAATTTGCCAAAACCCTTGAAAACAAAGGGCTGGCTACCAGCCTAGGGTTTCTTTGAGGAACGGGATGGTCAGCTTGCGCTGGGCCTGCAAGGAGGCCTGATCGAGCTGTTCGAGCAAATCGAACAGCGCACTCATGCTGCGAGTGCCGCGGGTGAGGATAAAGTGCCCGACTTCGTCGGTGAGGTGCAGGCCGCGACGGGAGGCACGCAATTGCAGGGCACGCAATTTATCTTCGTCGGACAGCGGGCGCATCTGGAAGATCAGCGCCAGGGTCAGGCGCGACTTGAGGTCAGCCAGCTTGACGGGCAACTCGCGCGGCGAGGTGGAGGCAGCGATCAACAAACGCCGACCGCTGTCACGCAAGCGGTTGAACAGATGAAACAGCGCCTCTTCCCAATCGGCCTTGCCGGCAATCGCCTGAAGGTCATCCAGGCACACCAGTTCGTATTGCTCAAGGTTATCGAAGATGCCGATGCCGCGATCCATCAACTCAGCCAAGGGCAGGTACACCGCCGGCTCGCCGATCTGCTCGAAGCGCAGGCAAGCGGCCTGCAACAGGTGGGTACGCCCCACGCCGTGCTTGCCCCACAGATAGATCAGGCTTTCAGTCCACCCGGCGTCGGCTTCGCAGAGCCGCTCGACATAGCCGAGTGCAGCGGCATTGGCGCCTGGGTAGTAATTGATAAAGGTGGCGTCATCACGCAGACGCACACCTAAGGGCAGCTGAATCGGTTTCATGCTGACTGAACGGCTCCCATCGAACCGCTAGTGGCCTCTGTGTAAAGTTTGCAAAGTTTATACCCGTGACGCCGGGTGCACAATGCAGCAGACCACAAGCAAAATCAAAGGTTTGCGTTAACTTGCCGGTTTTACGCGGATTGTTTGACGCCACCACCCCATAAACAACAAACCCGGCCGGAGCCGGGTTTGTGACGCAGCGGTTACAGGTCGGGGTCTTCGACGCCCGTGTACACATCCGAATCCTTGTACAGATCGTGCATATGGCGCACCAGCACCATGATCACCGCGGCCACCGGCAATGCCAGCAAGATACCAGTAAAGCCAAACAGCTCGCCGCCCGCCAGGATCGCAAAGATCACCGCAACCGGGTGCAGCCCGATCCGATCCCCCACCAGCAACGGCGTCAGCACCATGCCTTCAAGGGCCTGGCCGACCATGAACACCGCAACAATCCCGAGCATCGGGTACAGGTCGCCGCCAAATTGGAACAGACCAGCTACCAGCGCCGCACCGATACCAATCACAAAGCCCATATAAGGAACAATGGCGGCAAGACCTGCGATCAAGCCAATCAACAGGCCCAGCTCCAGGCCGATGGCCATCAGGCCGGCGGCGTAGATAACCCCCAGGGCCAACATCACCAACAACTGGCCACGCACGAATGCACCCAGCACTTCATGGCATTCACCGGCCAGGGACACGATGCGCTCCTCACGATCACGCGGCAGCAGGCTACGAATCTTGGCCATCATGATGTCCCAGTCGCGCAGCAGGTAGAACGCAACCACCGGAATCAGCACCAGGTTGGTCAACCAGCCGATCAATGCCAGGCTCGACGCCGTGGCCTGACTGAGGATCACACCGACGATATCGGTGGTTTGCCCCATATGCTCGCTGATCGCCGCCTTGACCTTGTCGAACTTCCAGAAACCGTCCGACAGCCCCAACTTGGCCTGGGCCCACGGCATTGCCGTGTGCTGCAACCAGTCGAGCATCTGCGGCGCCAGCTCATAGAGGCGAAACAGTTGTTTGGCCAGCATCGGCACCAGCACCAGCACCAGCGCGGTGATGATCAAGGTGAACAGCGCAAACACTGCCACTACGCCCAAGGTCCGCGACAGGCCGGCTTTTTCCAGGCGATCCACCACCGGATCGAACAGATAGGCCAGCAACAACGCAACCAGGAACGGCGTCAGGATCGAATGCAGCAAGAACACAAAAACGCACAGCAGGACGATCCCGCCAAGCCACACCCAACGACGCGTATCCGCCATAAACCACTCCATTGCTTCTATATAAGGAAGAACTGTTACCAACGAAAACGCAGTTGTGCCTGAGGCTCAGGGGCGCCAGCCGGTTGCGCGCCTTCAACGACCGGCTGCGCGGCCTGCGCCTCACCCGCAGGAATCTCCTGCAACTTGGCCAGGCTCAACTGGGTACGCAACTGATCGGCGCTGCCATTGACCCGGTACACAATGCGGTTGCCATCCACCCACTGCGGCTGGCCACCAAACGGCTCCAGCAGATGACCCAGTGCGGCATAACGCTCCAGGGTCATCCCCTGCACCTCCAGCAATTGTTCGGTGCTCACGCCCGGCTTGACCGCAAAACGCGGTGCCAGTTTTTGACTGACCGCCAGCATCACGGCATCGGCGACCGCGCCGGTGTCGGCGCCCTGCACAGTGCCCTGATCGCTCTTCTCACCCAGCCAGAGACGCCATTTGGCCTGCCATTGATTGCCTTCCTGACGTGCGTGCACGGCGAGCAAGGCATCAGCGCCATAGCGCTCGGACGCGGCGCGCAACGGCGTGGCGTCAGCGCTCTCCAGGTTCGGCGCCGTGGCGACGACCTGTTCATCCAGATCCCCCAACGGCAGACGCAACGGCAAGCCACGGTGTTGCGCGGCACGCCGCAGCGCCTGGGCAACGGTCTGGCCATCCCCCACCAGACTGCTGCCTTCGGTGGAGTCGTTCAGCCACCAGCCGAGGATCGACGGCCGATTGCTACCCCAAATCGACAGGCCCGCATCACGCAGCGCACGGTCAGTAGTAACGGGGTCGAAGTCCACTTGCAGGCTCTCGGGCGGGCCGGCGTCGTAGCCGTACTGGGTGATGATTTGCTGCGGATCCTTGCGAATCGCCGCCAGGCCTGCGCCATCGGCGGCCTTGGCGTCGCCGGTCAGGCGGATCACCAGGGTCTGCACAGCGCGCTGGGTCGCCTGATCGCGCTCTTGGGGCGATTGGCTGGTGACGGGTTCAAGTACTTGATACAGGCCATTGAGGGTTTCGGCATGGCTCGCCAGGCTGACCAACGACAAGCAGCCCACAAAGAAGAATTTACACAGACGCATGGAAGATTCCCGAACGACAAATTTAGCGGCTGGAACAGACCGCGTGAACTCGGTTTGCCATGGCTGTGACCACGGCGACCGGCAAAACATTCACAGGGTCCTGGTAAGTTTTCATGCTGTCATAACGATAGCGGCTTCAAGGCTATACCTTAATACGCGCCACGGCTGAGGCGATTAGCATTTTTTTAACCTATATGGCCCTGCCCGTCGGCCCGAGGATGGCCGCTGCCCCTCAAGCCTGATAAAATCGCGCGCCTTCGCAGACCGTCCCCGGCCGGGCCTTTTACCAAAAGCGCCTGCCCGCTCGGTCGTTACCCCTGAATCCCCCCTAAAGGCCTGGATCATGAGCAAGCAACCCTCCCTGAGCTACAAGGACGCCGGTGTAGACATCGACGCCGGTGAAGCATTGGTCGAACGCATCAAGAGCGTCGCCAAGCGCACTGCGCGCCCCGAAGTCATGGGCGGCCTGGGCGGTTTTGGCGCCCTCTGCGAAATCCCGGCCGGCTACAAGCAGCCTGTTCTAGTGTCCGGCACCGACGGCGTGGGCACCAAGCTGCGCCTGGCGCTGAACCTGAACAAGCACGACAGCATCGGCATCGACCTGGTTGCCATGTGCGTCAACGACCTGGTGGTATGCGGCGCTGAGCCGTTGTTCTTCCTGGACTACTACGCCACCGGCAAGCTCAACGTCGAGACCGCTACCCAAGTGGTTACCGGCATTGGCGCGGGTTGCGAACTGTCGGGTTGCTCCCTGGTCGGCGGCGAAACCGCTGAAATGCCAGGCATGTACGAAGGCGAAGACTACGACCTGGCCGGTTTCTGCGTTGGCGTTGTCGAGAAAGCCGACATCATCGACGGCTCCAAAGTGGCTGCCGGCGACGCCCTGCTCGCCCTGCCGTCCTCCGGCCCGCACTCCAACGGCTACTCGCTGATCCGCAAGATCATCGAAGTGTCCGGCGCCGACATCGAGAACATCCAACTCGACGGCAAGCCGCTGACCGACCTGCTGATGGCCCCGACCCGCATCTACGTCAAGCCACTGCTCAAGCTGATCAAGGACACCGGCGCGGTGAAGGCCATGGCCCACATCACCGGCGGCGGCCTGCTGGACAACATCCCGCGCGTGCTGCCAAAAGGCGCCCAGGCGATTGTCGACGTGGCCAGCTGGCAGCGTCCTGCGGTCTTCGACTGGCTGCAAGAGAAAGGCAACGTCAACGAAACCGAAATGCACCGCGTGCTCAACTGCGGCGTGGGCATGGTGATCTGCGTGGCGCAAGAGCACGTGGAAACCGCGCTGAACGTCCTGCGTGAAGCCGGCGAGCAGCCTTGGGTCATCGGTCAGATCGCCACCGCTGCCGAAGGCGCGGCCCAGGTTGAACTGAAGAACCTCAAGGCTCATTAATGTCCCAGACCTGTGATGTCGTGGTGCTGCTCTCCGGCACCGGCAGTAACTTGCAGGCCCTGATCGACAGCACGCGCACCGGCGACAGCCCGGTGCGCATCGCGGCGGTGATCTCCAACCGCAGCGACGCCTACGGCCTGCAACGCGCCAGGGACGCGGGTATCGATACCCGCTCGCTGGATCACAAGGCTTTCGAGGGCCGCGAGGCCTTCGACAGCGCCTTGATCGAACTCATCGACGCCTTCAACCCCAAACTCGTGGTACTGGCCGGTTTCATGCGCATCCTCAGCGCTGATTTCGTACGGCATTACGACGGGCGCCTGCTCAACATCCACCCTTCCCTGCTGCCCAAATACAAAGGCATGCACACCCATCAGCGCGCCCTCGACGCCGGTGACAGCGAGCATGGCTGCAGCGTGCACTTTGTGACCGAGGAACTCGATGGCGGGCCTCTGGTCGTACAGGCAGTGGTTCCGGTAGAGTCTGACGACTCGGCGCAGACACTTGCGCAACGGGTTCATACCCAGGAACACAGGATTTACCCGCTGGCTGTGCGCTGGTTTGCCGAAGGGCGGTTGATTCTCGGTGACCAGGGTGCATTATTGGACGGTCAGTTACTCGCGGCCAGCGGCCACTTGATTCGAACCTAGGAGATTTTA
Source organism: Pseudomonas arvensis (assembly GCF_056688935.1). Classification (NCBI taxonomy): domain Bacteria; kingdom Pseudomonadati; phylum Pseudomonadota; class Gammaproteobacteria; order Pseudomonadales; family Pseudomonadaceae; genus Pseudomonas; species Pseudomonas arvensis. Next base: position 4,418,920 of record NZ_CP162038.1, read on the forward strand.
TGCGTCGCGCCTTGCTCTTCGCTTTTGCGCTGTTCGCCTTGCCTGCCGTGCAAGCGGCAGACCTTCACCCCTTCTCCGTCAGCTACACCGCCGACTGGAAACAGTTGCCCATGAGTGGTTCGGCTGAACGCAGCCTGGCCAAGAATGGCGATGGTACCTGGACCTTGAACTTCAAGGCTTCCATGATGATCGCCAGCCTCACCGAAACCAGCGTGATCCTGTTTGACAAGGACGCCCTGCAACCGAAGAGCTACACTTTCGAGCGCGGCGGCCTGGGCAAGGCGAAGAAGATCAACCTGGACTTCGACCAGACCGCCAAGAAAGTCACCGGCTTTGAAAACAAAGACCCGGTCAACGTGCCCCTGCAAAGCGGCATGCTCGACAAGTCGACCTACCAGCTGGCATTGCAACGCGATGTGGCGGCCGGCAAGAAGAGCATGAGCTACAACGTGGTGGAAGGCACCGACGTCGACACCTACGACTTCCGCGTGATCGGCCCGGAAAAGGTCCAGACCAAAGTAGGCTCCATCGACGCAATTAAGGTCGAGCGCGTGCGTGACCCGACCCAAAGCAAGCGCATCACCCAGATGTGGTTTGCCAAGGACCAGGGCGGCATCCTGGTTGCCCTGCGCCAGGTTGAGACTGACGGCAAGGAGTACAACATCATGCTGCAGGACGGTACCGTTGACGGCAAGGCTGTCAAAGGCAACTGATTGCGCGGATGAGCTGAACGGGAGCCTCGCTGAATGCGGGGCTTTTTTTCGCCTGGTGGTTTTGCCTTGAAGCTTCTGGCGCTATCGGGGGCAAGCCCCCTCCCACCTTCGACCGCATTCTCAAGTGTGGGAGGGGCTAGTACATTTCTTCAAAGCCTGACATCAACATGAAACTTCTGTCATAAACCGCTAAAGCGGTTTACTTAGCAAGCTAACAAATCGTATAAAAAAGGCCTGCGACGACTTGCCGCAGACCCACCAGAGATTGGAGCAAGCAGATGACTGTAAAAGTAACTGAACGCGACGACGAACATATGTCCCACGAAGCCTTGGGCCATGGGATTCACATCTGGGATGTACACCAACAAGACCTGCTGGTCGGCATGTTTCACAACGAGAGCGATGCTCATAATTATAAAAACGAGCTTGAATCGCTTGAGATGAAACGCCAGGCACAAAGCTCCTGAAACACTGAAATCCCGCAGGCACCCGGCCCCACACAGCAGCTGGAGTGCCTGCAAACAAAAACCCCGCCTGTTAAGTGCGGGGTTTGTTGTTTTACAGCCTTACCACATCAGATCATCCGGGATCTGGTAGGCCGCGTATGGATCGTCCTCATCCGGCACCTGGCTTTCGGTAAGTATGTTGAGCTGCACGATACGCTCCGGTGCGCGCTCCTGGATCTTCAGCGCCGCTTCGCGCGGGATCACCTCGTAGCCGCCACCGTGGTGCACGATCGCCAGGGAGCCGTTGCTCAGCTTGTTGCGCATCAGCGTGTTGACCGACAGGCGCTTGACCTTCTTGTCATCCACGAAGTTGTAGTAGTCCTCGGTGGTCAGCTTGGGCAGGCGCGAGGTTTCGATCAATTGCTTGACCTGGGCCGTGCGGGCCTTGGCCTCGGCTTTTTCCTGCTGCTGGCGGTTCAGTTCCTGGTCGCGCTTGACCTTCTCGGCGTGCGCCGCAATGGCCAGGCGAGCCTGGGTGTCATCCGCCTCGATCTGGCCTTTGTGGACCAGGCGCTGCTGCTTCTGTTTCTCTTTGCCGACCTGTTTGGCCTGCTTTTGGTTGACCAGACCTGCTTTGAGCAACTGGTCGCGAAGGGAAAGGCTCATGGTGCTTACTCACTTAGGCAACTGCTCAACCGCAGCTGGACACATTCTTTTCCTGACGTTTGGCTTCGCCCCACAGGGCGTCCAACTCTTCGAGGGTGCAATCTTCTATGGGACGACGGGTGTCGCGCAATGCCTGTTCGATAAATCGGAAACGTCGTTCGAACTTGGCATTGGCGCCACGCAGCGCGGTTTCCGGGTCGACCTTGAGGTGACGGGCCAGGTTGACCGCCGCAAACAGCAGGTCACCGACTTCATCGGCAATGGCCACCGAGTCGTTATCGGCCATGGCTTCTAGCACTTCATCCAACTCTTCGCGCACGTTGTCCACCACCGGCAACGCCGATGGCCAGTCGAAACCAACCTGGCTGGCGCGCTTTTGCAACTTGGCGGCACGGGATAAGGACGGCAGCGCGGTGGGCACATCATCGAGCAGGGACAATTGCTCCGGCGCGTCGGATTTTTCCGCGCGCTCCTCGGCTTTGATCTGCTCCCAGCGTTCCTTGACCTGCTCTTCGCTCAACTGCGGGGTATCCAGCGGCGCGTACAGATCGCCGCTGGGAAACACGTGAGGATGGCGTCGGATCAGCTTGCGCGTGATGCTGTCGATCACTCCGGCAAATTCGAAACGCCCTTCTTCCCGCGCCAGCTGGCTGTAATACACCACCTGGAACAACAAGTCGCCCAGCTCACCTTGCAGGTGATCGAAGTCGCCGCGCTCGATGGCGTCAGCCACTTCATACGCTTCTTCCAGCGTGTGCGGGACGATGGTCGCGTAGGTTTGCTTGATGTCCCACGGGCACCCGTATTTCGGGTCCCGCAGGCGGCTCATCAAGTGCAGCAGGTCTTCCAGCGAATACATCATGGTGTGCGGTTACGCCGTGTCTCGATGATGTTCGGCAGCTGGGAAATCCGCCCCAGCAACCGGCCCAATGCGTCCAATCCCGGAATCTCGATGGTCAGGGACATCAATGCGGTGTTGTCCTCTTTGTTCGAGCGGGTGTTGACCGCCAGCACGTTGATCCGCTCGTTGAGCAGCACTTGCGACACGTCTCGCAGCAAGCCGGAACGGTCGTAGGCGCGGATAATGATGTCCACCGGGTAGGTGAGCACCGGCACCGGGCCCCAACTGACCTGGATAATCCGCTCCGGCTCGCGCCCGCCCAGTTGCAGCACCGAGGCGCAGTCCTGGCGGTGAATGCTGACGCCACGGCCTTGGGTGATGTAGCCGACGATGGCGTCGCCGGGCAACGGTTGGCAGCAACCGGCGATTTGCGTCAGCAGGTTGCCCACGCCCTGGATCTGGATATCGCCGCGCTTGCCGGGCTTATAGCCGGTGGCTTTGCGCGGGATCAGCTCAAGCTGTTCGTTGCCGCGTTCCGGCTCGACCAGTTGCTGGGCCAGGTTGACCAGTTGCGCCAGGCGCAGGTCGCCAGCCCCGAGGGCAGCAAACATGTCTTCGGCGATCTTCATGTTGGCTTTTTCGGCCAGCTTGTCGAAGTCCACCTGAGGCAGGCCCAGGCGGCCCAGTTCGCGTTCGAGCAGGGTTTTGCCGGCAGCGACGTTCTGGTCCCGCGCCTGCAACTTGAACCAATGGACGATCTTCGCCCGCGCCCGCGAGGTGGTGATGTAGCCCAGGTTCGGGTTCAGCCAGTCGCGGCTCGGCGTGCCGTGCTTGCTGGTGATGATCTCGACCTGTTCACCGGTCTGCAGGCTGTAGTTGAGCGGCACGATGCGCCCGTTGATCTTGGCGCCACGGCAGTTGTGGCCGATCTCGGTGTGCACGCGATAGGCGAAGTCCAGGGGCGTGGAGCCTTTGGGCAAGTCGATGGCGTGGCCGTCGGGGGTGAAGATGTAGACCCGGTCCGGCTCGATATCCACCCGCAGTTGTTCGGCCAGGCCGCCGATGTCGCCGAGTTCTTCGTGCCATTCCAGCACTTGGCGCAGCCAGGAGATTTTCTCTTCGTACTGGTTGGACCCGGCCTTGACGTCGGTGCCCTTGTAGCGCCAGTGCGCGCACACGCCCAGCTCTGCTTCTTCGTGCATGGCATGGGTGCGGATCTGCACTTCGAGCACCTTGCCCTCGGGGCCGATCACCGCCGTGTGCAGCGAGCGATAGCCGTTTTCCTTGGGGTTCGCGATGTAGTCGTCGAACTCCTTGGGAATGTGCCGCCACAGGGTGTGGACGATGCCCAGCGCGGTGTAGCAGTCGCGCATTTCCGGCACCAGCACGCGCACCGCACGCACGTCATAGATCTGGCTGAAGGCCAGGCCCTTGCGCTGCATTTTGCGCCAGATGGAATAGATGTGCTTGGCGCGGCCGCTGATGTCGGCGTCGACACCGGTGGCCTGCAACTCGGCGCGCAGCTGGCCCATCACGTCGCTGATAAAGCGCTCACGGTCGAGCCGCCGCTCATGCAGCAACGTGGCAATCTGTTTGTATTGATCAGGTTCCAGGTAGCGGAAGGACAAGTCCTCCAACTCCCATTTGATATGGCCGATGCCCAGGCGGTGGGCCAACGGCGCGTAGATGTCAAAGACTTCGCGGGCGACGCGGTTGCGTTTCTCGTCGTCGGCGGTTTTCACAGCACGGATTGCGCAGGTGCGTTCGGCCAGTTTGATCAGAGCGACGCGCACGTCGTCGACCATGGCGACCAGCATCTTGCGCAGGTTCTCGACCTGGCCCTGGGTGCCCAGCACCATGGACTGGCGCGGGCTGAGGCTGGCGCTGATGGCGGCCATACGCAGCACGCCGTCGATCAGTTTGGCTACCACGGCGCCGAAACGCTGGCTGACGGTCGGCAACTGGATGTGCCCTTCACGCACGCCGCGATAAAGCACGGCGGCGATCAGCGAATCTTGGTCCAGCTTGAGATCGGCAAGGATCTCGGCGATCTCCAACCCGGTGCGAAAGCTGGAAGTGCCTTCGGCCCACAGGTTCTTGGCCGCATTGTCTTGTTGCTCAGACTCGCGAGCGAACTCGCAGGCTGCTTTCAAGGCTTCACGGTCCAGTGCCGGGTCGACACTGATGGCATGATCCAGCCATGCCTCCAGGTTGATACTGCCGTCAGTGTTGATCGGCTGGTGTGCTCTCACCTGTACCATCTTGCTTACCTTCCCTACGACGCACCTTGGATGCGCCAAAAATCATGCCGACCTTTTGCTGCAAACTCCCTGGCAGATCACGGCCTTGGAGAATGCAGGCCAGTCGGATTAAACGGGCATCCTAGCCCGCTTCAAATAACGCCATGGCCTCGACATGCGCTGTCTGCGGAAACATGTCGAGGATCCCGGCACGTTTTAGCCGGTAGCCTTGCTTGACCAACTCAACCGTGTCCCGCGCCAGCGTCGCCGGGTTGCAGGACACATACACCAGGCGCTTGGCCCCCAGGGTGGCGAGCTTGCGCACAACCTCTTGGGCACCATCGCGGGGTGGATCCAAGAGTACCGCAGAAAAGCCCTGTTTGGCCCAATCTGCGTCAGTCAAAGGCTGGGACAAATCGGCCTGAAAAAACTGCGCATTATGCAAATTGTTGCTGGTAGCGTTCTGTGCGGCCCGGTCCACCATGGTCTGCACACCTTCCACCGCCACCACTTCTCGCACCTGTTTTGCCAGTGGTAGGGCAAAGTTGCCCAGCCCACAAAACAGGTCCAGCACCCGTTCATCGGGCTGCGGCGCCAGCCAGTCCAGGGCCTGGGCAACCATCGCCTCGTTGACCCCGGCGTTGACCTGGACAAAATCCCCTGGTCGATACGCCAGCGCCAGGTCCCAGGCGTCCAATCGAAACCCAAGTGACTGATCGGGCTCAACCGGTTCCGGCTGGCCTTCGCCATGCAGCCACAATTGGGCTTCATGGAAACTGCAGAATTCTTTCAGGATCAGCAGGTCCGCTTCCGACAACGGCGCCATGTGTCGCAGCAACACGGCGACGGACGAGCCACTGAACAACTCCACATGCCCCAGTGCCTGAGGCTTGCTCAGACGCCGCAGCATGTTCGGCAGACGTTGCATGATCGGTTGCAAGGCCTGTACCAGCACCGGGCAATCGTCGATGGCGACGATGTCCTGGCTGGCCACTGCGCGGAAACCCACCTCGAGTTTTTTCGCCTTGGCATCCCAGCGCACGGCCACGCGGGCACGGCGTCGGTAACCGAACTCGGGGCCGCTTAACGGCGCGGCCCACTCTTGCGGTTCGACACCGGCCACACGGGACAGTTGCTCGGCGAGCATGCGCTGTTTCAGGGCAAGTTGTTCGTTGTGGGGCAAGTGCTGCACGCTGCAACCGCCGCAGCGGCCAACGTGGGCGCACGGCGCCGGGCGGCGCAGTTCGCTGGCCTTGAACACCCGCTCGGTGCGGGCCTCGACCACTTTGCCGTGGGCGCCCAGCACCCGTGCTTCGACTTCTTCGCCAGCCAGCGCGCCATTGACGAACCAGGTGCGGCCTTCAAAGAACACGATGCCACGGCCGTCATTGGCCAAGCGCTCGATGGTCAGGCGCTGCTTCTTGCCCACGGGGATCTGTGGGGCCCGGCTGCCGCCCGTCGGTTGGAAGCGCAGGCCTCTCTCGTGCTTGGCCATCAGTTGGGTTCGTCGAAAATGCCGGTCGACAGGTAACGGTCGCCTCGGTCACAGATGATCGCGACGATCACCGCGTTTTCCACTTCCTTGGACAAACGCAACATACCGGCCACGGCGCCGCCGGAGGACACGCCGCAGAAGATGCCTTCTTCACGGGCCAGGCGGCGGGTGGTGTCTTCGGCTTCGCGCTGGGCCATGTCGATGATGCGATCCACGCGCGTGGCGTTGTAGATCTTCGGCAGATACTCTTCGGGCCAGCGGCGAATGCCAGGGATAGCCGAGCCTTCCATCGGTTGCAGGCCGACGATCTGGATCGCCGGGTTCTGCTCCTTGAGATAGCGCGAGTTGCCCATGATGGTGCCGGTGGTGCCCATGGAGCTGACGAAATGGGTAATGGTGCCTTGGGTCTGGCGCCAGATCTCCGGGCCGGTGCTGGTGTAGTGCGCCTCGGGGTTGTCCCCATTGGCGAACTGGTCCAGCACCTGGCCACGGCCTTCGGCGGCCATGCGCTCAGCAAGATCGCGAGCGCCTTCCATGCCTTCTTCCTGGGTCACCAGCACCAGCTCGGCGCCATAGGCGGTCATCGCCGCCTTGCGCTCGGCGCTGCCATTGTCGGGCATGATCAACACCATCTTGTAACCCTTGATCGCAGCGGCCATGGCCAGGGCGATCCCGGTGTTACCCGAGGTGGCTTCGATCAAGGTGTCGCCAGGCTTGATCTGCCCGCGCAATTCGGCACGGGTGATCATCGACAGCGCCGGGCGGTCCTTGACCGAGCCTGCGGGGTTGTTCCCTTCGAGCTTGAGCAACAGGGTATTGCTGGTTTCACCCGCCATGCGTTGCAAGCGGACCAGGGGCGTGTTGCCGACGCAATCGGCGATTGTAGGGTACTGCAAGGTCATGGCGTATTCGCAATCCAGACTGCGGGGCGCACATCATACCGGGAAAGGCCGGCGGGCCATATCACGCAAAGTGCGGTGCTTATGGCTTAAAGGAATAAGGTGACTGGGGGGGCCCTATCGGGGGCAAGCCCCCTCCCACCCTTGAATTGTGAATACAGTCAAATGTGGGAGGGGGCTTGCCCCCGATGGCCGCACCTCGATGAACCTGCTAGCCAAGCCGACCGTCGCCATGATTTTTATGGAAGACCTCATCCCCCATCGCCGCAATCTGACCTTCGATCAACGCTTCAAAGGGTTTGAGCAACGGCTCGAATGACAATGGCGCTTCCAATACCTGCAACGCCTGCACGATGGCTTCAATGGTCGACAAGGCCCCCGGCCCGGGTGCCTTGCGCAGCCGATAGCGCGATACACCGCCGTCGGCCAAGGTCACCCGTGGCAACGCCGCCAGTAACGGATTGAGGTGCAGCAACTTGCGCGCCTTGCGCCAGGTGCCATCGGGTACCACCAACAACAGAGGCTGCTCCCCGGGCACATAGGCTTGCAGCGGCTGCGCGTCGTCGGCGGGGAACAGCAGGCGCGCGTGATAACCCGACGGGTTCAATAATGTCGCCAAATCATCAAACACCTCACCCACCACCAACTGTGCATTGTTCAAGCCCAACGCCGCCAACCGCGCCGTGTTGAGCGCATGGTTGACCTCGCTCGGGTGCTGCAACAGCAACACGCGGGTGCGGCTGTCGAGGCTGGGGATCAGCGGGCACAGGCAATGGGTGACGGGCCTGAGGCAACGGGAACATTGGGGTCTGGACATGGTTTATCAGGCCTGGTTGAGCTGGGCTTTGAGCAAATCGCGGAAGGTCTGTATCAGCGGCTCGCGGCTGCGGCCACGGCGCATGATCATCGAGAACGGCGCCTGGTAACCAAAGGTGGCCGGTAGCAGCACGCGCAGATCGCCCTTGTCGGCCCAGGCCTGGGCGTAATGCTCCGGCAGGTAGCCGATATAGGCGCCGGAGAGCACGAGGATCAGTTGCGCCTCCATACTTTCCACCGTGGCGGCACTGTGCTTGAAACCGTGGCGCGCCAGTTCCGCCTGGCTCCAGTAGCCGCGTCCAACCATGCGTTGCTGGGTGATCACTTGTTCCGGGATGCGCCGTTCATTGAACAAAGGATGCCGCGTACTGCAATACAGCCAGTGCTGCTCGCGGTACAGCGGCATGTAGATCAGCCCGCTCATGCGATTGGAGAAGGCGCCGATGGCCAGGTCCAGGCGATTGTCCTGCACACCTAGCTGCAGCTCGTAAGGGCTCATCACCGATAAATGAAGGTGCACCGCCGGGTGTTCCAGGCTGTAGGCGCCAATCACTTCGGCGAACGGCAAGGCCTTGTCGCTGACGGTGGAGTCGAGCACGCCGAGCTTGAGGGTGCCGCGCAGCTCGCCTTTGAGTGCGGCGGCGTATTGCTCGAAGCCTTCCAGCTCGGCTAATAGACGCAGGGTTTCCTGATGGAACAACTCGCCCTTGCTGGTGAGACTGAAGCCACCACGCCCGCGATGGCACAGCACCAGGCCCAACGCCGACTCCAACTGACTCATATACGTGCTGATGGCCGACGTGGACAGGTTGAGTTCGTGCTGCGCATTGGCGAACCCCTGATGCCGCACGACACTGACGAAGATGCGCAGGAGTTTCAGGTCGGGCAAGGCGTTGGCCATGAGGTCTCCAGAGGCATACACAAAATCCTGTGGGAGGGGGCTTGCCCCCGATAGCGCCGGGTCAGCTGCGTATTTGCTTGCTGATCCACTGCTATCGGGGGCAAGCTGAACTGGTCAAGTAATCTTGGACACCGATTACGGTTCACGCCGCCAACCTTTCCTTCATGACCGGCGACCGGTAGTCGTTGTAGCTGTGAGGCCTGCTGATGTTGTAGCGAGAGACATAGCGCTGCACGTCTGCTCGGGCCTCATGTTCCAGTTTGTAGCCCGTTTCAGGCACCCACTCTGATTTCAAACTGCCAAAGAAACGCTCCATCGGGGCGTTATCCCAGCACTCGCCTTTACGGCTCATGCTTTGCCTAAAACCCTGTTTGAGCAGCTCGTTTCGAAACTTATGACTGGTGTACTGACAACCTTGGTCAGAATGAAACAACACATTCTGGGGATGGCTGCGTAGCTCAACCGCCATGCGTAGCGCTTCGCAGGTCAGGTTGGCATCAGAAATCATCGAGAACGACCAGCCCACGATCCTGCGAGCGTACAAATCCAGAACGGCGGCGAAGTACATCCACCGCTTGCCGACCTTGATGTAAGTCACGTCGCCACACCACACCTGATTAACCGCCGTCACATCAAATTTCCGCTTGAGCACGTGTGGCGCCACTAAGGCCTCCACGCCCGGCGATTTGTACTTATGGCGCCTGCGCTGACGACTAGCGATGCCAGCTTCGCGCATCAAACTGCGAGCCATATAACGTCCGATACGATGCCCTTTGGCTTGTAGCTCCTTGGACAATGTACGTGCGCCGGCCGACTCTCTGGACGCCTTGTGGTGCCTGACCAGCGCGGCCTTGAGCTTGTCCCGTTCAGGATTTGCTCTGCCTTGGCGCTGGCGCCAAGCGTAGAAACTACTGCGGTTGACCCCGAACGCCCGGCAACACCTTTTAACGCCGTACTGCTCGTCCAGCTCATCGATCAACGTGAATGATCTTTGGCGTCCAAAAGCAGGAGAGCACTGGCCTTTTTTAGGATTTCGATATCCAGGTCTTTCTCTCTGAGCAGAGCTTTGAGCCTCTGGATTTCTCGTTGATCAGCGGTAATCGCCTTGGCCCCTACGGGAGTCGAGCCCAAGCGTTCTTTTTGCACTTGATCGACCCAGCGACGCAGCGCTGTGGGGCCGATATCCAGGCTGGCACAGACTTCGGTAACTGGCTGACCTTCATCCAACACCATGCTGGCGGCCTTGAGCTTGAACTCACTCGAATAAGATTTACGCATATCCAAACACCTCAAATTTGGGCGCTATCATAGCGCCCGATTGAAGTGTCCAAAATCATTAGGCCAGTTCAAGCCCCCTCCCACATTTGAACGCAGTTTACCCCAGGCATTAGTTTAGAAAAATCTGAACTAAGTATTTGCCCCTGCCGATTCTTCCCGCCACGGGCTTTTCGCAGAATCGGCCCCTAATAAACAAAACAACGATGAGGCAATCCCGTGGACAAGATTTTCCACCAACCACTGGGCGGCAACGAAATGCCGCGCTTCGCCGGCATCGCCACCATGATGCGTCTTCCCCACCTGCAATCGGCCAAGGGCCTGGACGCCGCCTTTGTCGGCGTGCCCCTGGACATCGGCACCTCGCTGCGTGCCGGCACCCGCTTCGGGCCGCGTGAGATCCGCGCCGAGTCGGTGATGATCCGCCCGTACAACATGGCCACCGGCGCCGCACCGTTCGACTCGCTGTCGGTGGCCGATATCGGCGACGTGGCGATCAACACCTTCAACCTGCTCGACGCCGTGCGCATCATCGAAGAAGCCTACGACGAGATCCTCGAACACAACGTGGTCCCCATGACCCTGGGCGGTGACCACACTATCACCCTGCCGATCCTGCGGGCGATCCACAAGAAACACGGCAAAGTCGGGCTCGTGCACATCGATGCCCACGCTGACGTCAACGACCATATGTTCGGCGAGAAAATCGCCCACGGCACCACCTTCCGCCGCGCCGTGGAAGAAGGCCTGCTCGATTGCGACCGCGTGGTGCAGATTGGCCTGCGCGCTCAGGGCTACACCGCCGAAGACTTCAACTGGAGCCGCAAACAGGGTTTCCGTGTGGTCCAGGCTGAAGAATGCTGGCATCACTCCCTCGCGCCATTGATGGCCGAAGTGCGTGAGAAAGTCGGTGGCGGCCCGGTTTACCTGAGCTTCGACATCGACGGCATCGACCCGGCGTGGGCACCCGGCACCGGTACCCCGGAAATCGGCGGGCTGACCACCATCCAGGCGATCGAGATCATCCGGGGCTGCCAGGGCCTCGACCTGATTGGTTGTGATCTGGTAGAAGTTTCACCGCCCTATGACACCACCGGCAACACCTCACTGCTCGGCGCCAACCTGCTGTACGAGATGCTCTGCGTACTGCCCGGCGTGGCGCATCGCTGATGAGCACGCAAGCGGTGTTGCAAGCCGCCGCCGAGCTGGTGGCGGCCTTCGCCCGCAATGATCGCGCCGCCTATTTCGGCGCGTTCACGGCCGACGCCAGTTTTGTGTTCTACACCCTCCCCCAGCCGCTGCTCAGTCGCGATGCCTACCAGGCGTTGTGGGACAGCTGGCGCGCGGACGAGGGATTCGAGGTGCTGTCGTGTACGTCGAGTAATGCCTTTGTCAGCCTGCAGGGTGACGTGGCGATATTTGTGCATGACGTGGCCACCGAGCTGCGCATGAACGGGGAGCAATTCTCTAGCCAGGAACGCGAGACCATTGTCTTCAAAAGGCAAGGGCTACGCACAGAACAACAAGAAGGCCTGTGGCTGGCCTGTCACGAACATTTGTCCGCTGTGCCGGAAGGGCTGCCGCCCCCTTAGCCAATGTGATCGGAGCTGATCATGAATAATAAAAACAACCAAAACAGTATTCGCAAGATTGAAACCAACGGGGTCGAACAGATCCCCGACCACGAGCGTACCGCCAGCCCCAAGGATCTGTTCCGCCTGATCTTCGGCGGTGCCAACACCTTTGCCACTGCCGTACTGGGCTCGTTCCCGGTGCTGTTTGGCTTGTCGTTCCAGGCCGGTGTCTGGGCGATTGTGCTGGGCGTGCTGGTGGGTGCTGTGATCCTGGCGCCCATGGGCCTGTTCGGGCCGATCAATGGCACTAACAACGCCGTGTCTTCCGGGGCGCACTTTGGCGTGCACGGGCGGATTGTCGGTTCGTTTTTGTCATTGCTGACGGCGATTGCCTTCTTCTCACTGTCGGTGTGGAGTTCAGGCGATGCGTTGGTAGGTGGTGCGAAACGTCTGATAGGCCTGCCGGAAACTGACCTGACCCTGGGCTTGGCCTATGGCCTGTTCGCCCTGCTCGTCCTGACGGTGTGCATCTACGGTTTTCGTTTCATGCTGTGGGTCAATCGCATTGCGGTGTGGGCGGCCAGCCTGCTGTTTTTGCTGGGGATCTTCGCGTTCGCGCCAGCCTTCGACAGCCACTTCGCGGGCAGCGTCGCCATGGGCCAGACCGGCTTCTGGGCGGCGTTTATCGGCGCAGCGCTGGTAGCCATGAGCAACCCGATTTCCTTCGGCGCATTCCTCGGCGACTGGTCGCGCTACATTCCACGTGAGACGCCAAAAATGCGCATCATGCTGGCGGTGGTCGCGGCTCAGATCGCCACCCTGATCCCGTTCCTGTTCGGCCTGGCCACCGCGACCATCGTGGCGATCAAGGCACCGGACTATATCGCGGCCAACAACTACGTCGGCGGCTTGCTGGCGGTGGCGCCGACCTGGTTCTTCCTGCCGGTGTGCCTGATCGCGGTGATCGGCGGCATGTCCACCGGCACGACCTCGCTGTATGGCACGGGGCTGGACATGTCCAGCGTGTTCCCGCGCTTGCTCTCACGGGTCAAGGCGACGTTGCTGATTGGGGTGATGTCGATTGCCTTCATCTTTATCGGACGTTTCGCCGCCAACCTGGTGCAGAGCGTGTCGACCTTCGCCGTGCTGATCATCACCTGCACCACACCGTGGATGGTGATGATGATCATCGGCCTGATCGTGCGTCGCGGTTTCTACTGCCCGGATGACCTGCAAGTGTTCACCCGCGGTGAAACCGGCGGGCGCTACTGGTTCAGCCATGGCTGGAACTGGCGCGGGCTGGGGGCATGGATTCCGAGTGCGCTGGTGGGGCTGTGCTTCGTCAATTTGCCAGGGCAGTTTGTGGGGCCGCTGGGCAATTTGGCGCAGGGCATTGATATCAGCTTGCCGGTGACGTTGGGGTTGGCGTCGGTGGTGTACCTGACGTTGCTGCGGCTGTTTCCGGAACCGGCGGCCGTCTATGGCCCCTCGCCACAGCAAGCGCCCTCGCCGCTGCAAGCTCCTTCTGCACTGCAAGTGCCTTCAGCACAATAAAAAATAATCGGAGACTCGCCGTCATGGCTTTGGATTTATTCGTCGTACTCATCTACGCCGCCGGCATGCTCGTGCTCGGCTATTACGGCATGCGCCGCGCCAAGACCCACGAAGACTACCTGGTGGCCGGTCGCAACCTGGGCCCGACGCTGTACATGGGCACCATGGCCGCTACGGTATTGGGCGGTGCGTCCACCGTCGGCACCGTGCGGCTGGGCTACGTGCATGGCATCTCCGGCTTCTGGCTGTGTGCCGCGCTGGGCATGGGGATCATTGCGCTGAACCTGTTCCTGGCCAAGCCGCTGCTCAAGTTGAAGATCTTCACCGTCACCCAGGTCCTGGAAAAACGCTACAACCCCATGGCCCGCCAGGCCAGCGCGGTGATCATGTTGGCCTACGCGCTGATGATTGGCGTGACTTCGATCCTGGCCATCGGCACCGTGCTGCAAGTGCTGTTCGGCCTGCCTTTCTGGATTTCGGTGCTGCTGGGCGGTGGCGTGGTGGTGGTGTATTCGACCATCGGCGGCATGTGGTCGCTGACCCTTACCGATATCGTGCAATTCGTGATCAAGACCGTCGGCCTGATGTTTATCCTGCTGCCGATCTGCCTGTACCGCGTCGGCGGCTGGGATGAACTGGTGGCCAAGTTGCCGGCATCCAGTTTCAGCTTCACCGCGATTGGCTGGGACACCATCATCACCTACTTCATGATCTACTTCTTCGGCATCCTGATCGGCCAGGACATCTGGCAGCGGGTGTTCACCGCCCGCGACGAAAAGGTCGCCAAGTACGCGGGCACCTTCGCCGGTTTCTACTGCATCCTCTATGGCCTGGCCTGTGCGCTGATCGGCATGGCGGCCCATGTGTTGATTCCGGACCTGGACAACGTCAACAACGCATTTGCCGCCATCGTTAAAATGTCGCTGCCGGACGGGATTCGTGGCCTGGTGATTGCCGCAGCACTGGCGGCGATGATGTCCACCGCCAGCGCTGGCTTGCTGGCTGCCTCCACCGTACTGACCGAAGACCTGCTGCCGCGTTTGCGTGGCGGAAAACAGTCGAGCCTCAACATCAACCGCCTGTTCACGATGCTGACCGGTATCGCAGTGCTGGGTATCGCACTGGTGGTGAGCGATGTGATCAGCGCGCTGACCCTGGCCTACAACCTGTTGGTCGGCGGCATGTTGATCCCGTTGATCGGGGCGATCTTCTGGAAGCGCGCCACCACGGCGGGGGCAATTACCTCCATGACATTGGGTTTCGTGACGGCGTTGGTGTTCATGTTCAAGGATGGGCTGGATGCGAACACGCCGATTTACTACAGCCTGGCGGTTGGGTTGGTGAGTTTTGTGCTGGTGAGCTTGCTGTCGCGTCGGCCGGAGGCGGTGGCGACTCGGGTGGCTTGACGTCCAACAGCATTGAAACGGTTTCTTCAGCGGGCGCGACGTCGGATGTTGCGCCCGTTTTTTTTATCGCTCAACGGACAGGTTTTGGTTTGCCTGAATGATTTCCTGGACCAGGGAGGCCCAGACCAATCCTTGGGTTGTGCCCGCGGCATAGGTACCACCGGCGGCGATTTGATGGTGGGCGGCCCAATAAACAATCGATAGTCCATCTGAGGTCCCAGGCCTGGCACATTCGACTATGCGCAAATCGCCATTTTCGATTGCGCTGCGGTAAGACATTGGAAAGTGCAGAGAAACAGCGGCCAGACACGCTGCCAGGATTTGCTCCTTGTACTCCGGCGTAGAATCAGGCGGAACCTGACCACCGGAGACAAGAATACAGTCACCGTCCAAGCGGCAGTTCATGACGCCAATTGGCAGATCGTATTGCAGCTTGAGACCACGCATTTCGGCACCTTCATTACCCACAGCGCGCAGCTTGAAAAACCAGCCGATGATCGGAATAACTTCTGGCTCCTCTATGCCCATAGCAGTGATGACGAAGTGTTCTCTGCTCAGCTCAGCAATCTCGACTGAACTCAGATGCTGAATATGGAACTGAACCCCCGAGCGCTGCAGCAGCGCCTCTATTTCATCCATTAGATGGATAAATTCGACATCGTAGCCTGATACCTCAATTGCTCGACTTATTCTTGGGACGCCATAACGCGCCAGAAACTGTTGCTGACTGATTTCTGCGAATTCACCCTTAGTTTTGCCACTAGGCCACGGCCTGTTTTCGATGTCGCGTTGCTCACATATCGCAGCAGCTACGTCACTCGCGTCTTCCCTGTAACAGCGTACAACCCGCGCTCGCGCGAATTGCGCCAGCGACGGGTTGTCAGCCAGGAGTTTTTCAAACAACTCAATGCCGGCGCGGTTGCATTCAACTGCAAGACATTGATTTCCGGAAAGTAGATAGTCGTTATGTAGCGGCTTTGCAGTCGTCTCCGTCGCTGACAGATGGCGCATGTTCACACGCTTATGACTGGCACCATCACTCTCCCGACTTCCCCCATAGACGGTGACCTGATAATTCGCCAAACGACAAATCACAGCCTGGAGCAGACCGTTAATCCCTCTGCCGATAATCGATACATGCGGCGCATCGGTATCTGCATGCAGGGAAGGAATCGCCAATGAGTGTGCAAGTTTACGCCTGACAAGGCCGCGCAAGGCCATCAAACTCAGTTGAACAGAAACAGCATAATCAAGGTCGCAATGGCAGTCTTCGCCGGTTGCCGCCTGCACAGTCAGCGTCGCTGGTCTGCGCCAAGTGGTGACACTACAACCGAGCGCATGGGTACGCATCCGAAACGCATCCAATGTCGTAGGCCCGTAATCCAAGACCAATTGGATGTCTTCAGCCATTGACAGGGCCTGTAAAGCATCGTCGCTGAACACGTCCGGTTTGGCGACGCATATCAGACGGGCATCTCTACGCATACAACGAATGAGGGCTTGGTCGATACGATGGGTGGACTCATCATTCAGGGATAAACAGATGGCGACAGCACTGGCACCCTGCAGCGCCTCGAACCAGTCCGTCACAAATGACACTCGACCATCGGTAGACGCTATTCCGGTAGGATCCGGCGCGCGGCCGCGTGGACTCAACACTTTAATCCGAACATCCGGGTCTCGATCAAGTAACCGCTTGACCAACTCTTTGCCCACATTGCCGTATCCCAGCACACTGATGTCATGGGGGACGGAACCATTGGCCAGTGTCAGCCAGTACAGAATATAAGCTGCAACATGCGGTGCGTTGACCCCGGGCGTATTGACCACTCGGATACCGTTGGATTCGCATAGATCTATCCGTATCTTATCCAGGCTTGTACCTCTTCGGATCAAACAGAGGTCTCCAAATGGGTGGGATACACGCCATTGCTCGATAACATCTCCATCAATGGATTGGTCGCCGACTATGAGGGTTGACGGACGCAGTAATGCGATCTGTATGAGCAGAGCTTGCTTGGTTAATGATGGGGGAATAAAAACAACATTGCTGGGTGCGGTTGCCTTCCAGGCTCTCGATACAGGTGCGATATGCAAAACATGTTCAGCAATGGCGATAAGTGAGGCGGCAACTGGCGGGATGGGCGAGCGCATCATAACTTTGTCTCCAGCGATTTTTAATTAACTCATACATCTGCCCTCTTTAGGAAATTACAGAAACGTAAACGATACATATCTATTCCTAATAAAATTCAACCTACGCTTAGATTAAAAATAAAATAAGCCAGATAATTCTGACATCACGGTAGTCCGATTCCGATAGCTAATACAAAGACTGATACGCAAGAGGCGATGAGAAGAGAATACAAACGGATATGTCAGCGGGCACGACGCTGGATATCGCAGCCGCTTTTTCGTTTGATGCAAAGCAAATGTGGGAGCGGGCTTGCTCGCGAATGCGGTTTATCAGTCAACTTAACCATCAACTGACACACCGTATTCGCGAGCAAGCCCGCTCCCACATTTAAACCCGCTGCGGTCGGAGATCGGGCCTTACCTACGACGTGGACGCCGCTGCTCATCATCCGTACGAATCGGCACCGGCTGCAGCGGAGGCTCGATCAAGCCCAGTGCAACACCCAGATCATGGAGCCAGTTTTGAATTTTCTCTTTCATGGTTTGCCCCCTTTGAGGGTAATGCTGGTAGGCGCATGTTCTGTCGCCCTTTCCTACATTGATAGTAGCCCTAAGTCCTACGTATTGCTTGAACGAAACCACAATGAACTATTACCAAATCCATCCAAATGCTGACGAACCGGTCAAGCAATGGCGCGACTGTCTTTCATGACCTCGGGCTGACCGAGCTGCTGCAGATCAATCCACGCATTGAGGTTAGCGCCGAGCATACCCTTTCGCCACATCAGCCAGGTGGTCGCAGTGGCAAATTGCCCGGTCAGCGGATGAACGGACACGCTGTCCTTGCCCGGCAGGCTGTCGAGCATGGATTGGGACATCAACGCCACCCCGGAACCGGCGATCACGCATGCGAGCATGCCTTGATAGGATTCGATCTCAATCGCCCGTCCCATGGCCACGCGCCCGTGGGAAAACCAGTTTTCGAGGCGTGTGCGATAGGCACAACTGCGTCGGAACGTGAACACCGAGCGGCCGGCAACATCCTGCGGACCACGCACGGGTGGGTGCTCGGCTTCGCAGATCAGCACCAGTTTTTCCTCGCATAACTGCACGCCGTCCAGTGTGGCGATGCTCAGCGGGCCGTCTACAAACGCGGCGTCCAGGCGTCCCGTGATCAGACCTTCCAGCAGTTCACCGCTGGGTGCGGACTGCACCTGCAGATTCACCATCGGATAAGCCTTGTGATAACGCGCCAGCAGCTTGGGCAGATGGACCGCGCCGGTGCTGTACATGCTGCCGAGCACAAAATCACCGGCCGGCTGGCCGCCTTGCACCGCGCCGTGGGCTTCGTCGTGCAGTGCCAGCAGGCGAGTGCTGTAGTCCAGCAATATCTTGCCTGCCGGAGACAGCTGCAAGCGCTGGCGTTCACGCACGAACAGCTCTACGCCGAGTTGCTCTTCCATTTGCTTGAGACGGGTCGACAGGTTCGACGGCACGCGGTGCAGGCGCTCTGCCGCACGGGTGATGGAGCCCTCTTGCGCCACGGCCTGGAAAATCCGCAATTGACTGAACTCCATACCTTTCTCCAAAACTGAACAAGTTACTCACTATTATTCAATTTTACAGAAAGTCAATCCACCTTAGGCTGACGGTCATTCGTTTCTCAGCAGGACACCTGACCATGTCACCCCTCATTCGCTTACTCGCCAGCTCCATCGCCCTGATGATGGCCATGGGCATTGGCCGCTTCGCCCTCACCCCGCAAATGCCCCATATGCTCAGCGAAGGGCAGGTCGACCTGACCGACGCCGGTCTGATCGCCGCCGCCAATTACCTGGGCTATTTCGTGGGCGCCGTAGACTCGATTTTCGCCCGCGGCCATCGTCATGTGCGCGGTCGTCTGTACGGCGGGCTGTGGCTGTGTGTGTTGCTGACCTTTGCATCGTATTGGGCCCACGCATTCTGGCCGCACCTGCTGTTGCGCTTTGGCACGGGTGTGGCGAGTGCCTGGGCCTTGGTGATGATCACCAGTTTGAGCCAGCCACTGGCACTCGCCGCCGGACGGCCGCGTCTGGGCGCCCTGGTATTTGCCGGGCCGGGCCTGGGGATTCTGTTGACCGGGTTATTGGCGCTCGGCTCAAACCTGCTGGGACAAGACTCCGCCACCTTATGGTTGGTCTATGGCGCGGTGGCACTGGTGATGTTGCTCGCGATCCTGCCGTTTTTGCCGCAGCCCTGCGCCAGCGCCCCTGTCGCCAGCCATAACGACGCGGGCAGTAACGGCAGCATCACGCACCTGTGTTGGATTTATGTCCTGTTCGGACTGGGTTACATCATTCCAGCAACCTTCCTGTCGCAGATGGCCAGCGCCCAATTCAAAGGCGCCTGGCAAGCCGATCTGTTCTGGCCGTGCTTCGGCCTGCTCGCAGCGGTTGGAGTGGGGGTGGCGACCTTACGTCGCAAAGACCCGGACACGACCCGCCGCTGGCTGATGACCACCCTCTGGCTGCAAGCGGCCGGGGTGTTCGCCTGCTTGCTGGGTAATGGTTGGGGGTTGGCGCTGGGGGTTCTGTTGTGCGGCGGACCATTCCTGGCCTGCATGCAGCTCGTAATGGCGCGCATGCGGGAGGTGGCACCCGACGGCTATCAGCGCAGTACCGGGCTGCTGACCGCCAGCTTTGCCATCGGCCAATTGAGCGGGCCCTTGCTGGCGTCGGTGAGCAGCCACCTCAGCGGTGGGCTGCGACCGGCATTGGTCATTGCCGGCACAGGCCTGTTCCTGGCGGGAGGAATATTAGTCAGCCGGCAACCAGCGGCGCTTGCGTGCGCACCTGCTCGCGCCGTGCCAGCACCAGGAAAAACAGCCCTCCCAGGAAGCAGCCGGTAAACCAGGCGAAGTTGGCCATGCCCTGCAACGCCGGGGTGAAGGTGATCGCGACGCCCACCAGTGTCGCGGGCACCAGGGCCTTGACCGCTGTCCAGTTCACGCCACCGTCAAAGTAATAGCGGCCATTTGGGCTGTCATCGAACAGCGCATCCACGTCGATCTTCTGTTTTTTGATCAGGTAGAAATCCACCAGCAGGATCCCGAACAGCGGCCCGATAAACGCCGCGAGGATATCCAGGGTGTAGTGGATCATCAGCGGGTTGTTGAACAGGTTCCAAGGGGTGATAAAGATCGAGGCGACCGCCGCGATCATGCCACCGGCGCGCCAGCTGATTTTGCTCGGTGCGACGTTGGCGAAGTCAAACGCCGGGGACACGAAGTTGGCGACGATATTGATACCGATGGTCGCGGTCACAAAGGCAAACGCACCCAGCAGCACGGCCATGTTGTTGTCGATACGCGACACCGTGGCAATCGGATCGTGGAGCATCTCGCCAAACACCGGCAACGTGCCAGAGACGATCACTACGGTCACCAGGGAGAACGCCAGGAAATTTACTGGCAGGCCCCAGAAGTTTCCGCGTCGCACATCCTGCATGCTGCGGCAGTAGCGGCTGAAATCGCCGAAATTCAGGGTTGGTCCCGAAAAGTACGACACCACGAGCGCAGTGGCCACGATCACTTGGCCGAACGCTTGCCAGCCCGACAGGGATTTTTCCGCCAGGGTAAAGCTGATGTTCGACCAGCCCGCCTTCCAGACGATCCAACCGGCCAGGGCAAACATCACCGCATAGACCACCGGCCCCGCCCAATCGATAAAGCGGCGGATGGACTCCATGCCGGCCCAGAAAACTGCCGCTTGCAGCACCCATAAGCTGAGGAAACCAAACCAGCCCAGGTAGGACAGCCCGGCGAAATGCGGCTCTGCATACACCGCCATCTGTGGGAAGAATCGTAAAACCACAATGATCAGCGCGCTGGACGCCAGGTAGGTCTGAATCCCATACCAGGCCACGGCGATAAGACCGCGAATCACTGCAGGAATATTCGCGCCAAAGACACCAAAGGCGAGCCGGCAGATCACTGGGTAAGGAACGGCGGCCTGTTGGCTCGGCTTGGCCACCAGATTGGCGATCAGTTGCACGATGCAAATACCGGCGAGCAAGGCGATCAACACCTGCCAACTGGCCAGCCCCAGAGCAAACAGACTGGCGGCGAATACATACCCGCCAACGCTGTGCACGTCACTCATCCAGAAGGCGAAGATGTTGTACCAGTTCCACTTCTGCGGCAGCGGGCCCAGATCCTGGTTATACAGGCGTGGGCTATAGCCTTTGGGCAATTGTTCGGTCATCGCTGGGCTCCTCGTCATACCGGCCTGCGCTTCCGTCGCAGGGGTGCATACGGAAGGCGGCAAGTTTTGTATACGAGACAGTCAGCAGAATACGTGCCAATGGCACACAATCCCTCTACAACGGCGTTTCAAAGGAGATGAAGGTACCTTCGTAGCGGGGACCACGCTCAGCAACGGTGCACATAAATTCTGTACACAATCATCGGTGCACCCGATGTGCACACAGGTGCCCAACCGTGCAGCACACCGCCGTCAAAAAGCTACCCCAGGCCATGTCCATCAGCGCCAATCCAGCAGACCAGCCTTGCAGCGTGGCCCAGTTGCTCAGGTCGTAAGTGCCATAGGCCACAAGCCCCAGCAAGGCCCCCATACGCGCCGCGCGCTGCCAACTGATGCTGGGCAAGACCACGAACACCACACAACCGAGGACATACAGGAGATAGAACAGCACTGCGGGCAATAGGCGGGGCTGATCAAGCATCAGCGGACCCAGCAGGGATTTGTAGGTGGGACCCATAAGGACACCGAGCCACAGGCCGTCGAGCACCAGGAAAGCAAGCAAGGTGCCGAGGTAAGCGAACACAGACTTCTTGGACATTGACGCAACCTCTGTAGGAGCCCATTGCTCCTACAGAAGAGCAAAACCTACTCAGCTAAGTTCAATACGATCCGCATGGATCACAATCTGACCTTGCTTGTAGAGCGCACCAATAGCCTTCTTGAAGTTGCCCTTGCTCACGCCAAACAAATTGCTGATTACGGTCGGGTCGCTTTTATCGCTGACCGGCAATGTGCCGTTGTTTTCGCGCAACTTGGCGAGAATCTTCGAGTTGAGGCTGGAGGCCGCTTCCTGGCCAACCGGTTGCAGGCTCAGGCTGATGTTGCCATCGGCGCGGATCTCTTTGATGAAGCCTTTTTCTTCCTTGCCCGGGCGCAGGAACTTGAACACCTCGTTCTTGTGAATCAGGCCCCAGTGCTTGTTGTTGATGATCGCCTTGAAGCCCATGTCAGTGGCTTCGGCCACCAGCAGGTCGACTTCCTGGCCTACGACGTAGTTGGCCGGGGTCTTGTCCAGGTAGCGATCAAGACGTGCGGTGGCGGTGATGCGCTTGGTGTGCTTGTCGAGGTAGACGTGCACCACGCAATATTCACCGGCAGTCATCTGGCGTTTTTCTTCCGAGTACGGCAACAACAGGTCTTTTGGCAAACCCCAATCGAGGAATACACCAATGCTGTTGACTTCCACCACTTTCAAACTGGCGAATTCGCCGACTTGAACTTTGGGTTTCTCGGTAGTGGCGATAAGTTTGTCATCGCTGTCCAGGTAAATGAAAACGTTAAGCCAGTCTTCATCTTCACTGGGAATATCTTTGGGGATATACCGATTAGGCAAGAGGATTTCGCCATCTTGCGCACCATCCAGGTACAAACCGAAGTTAGTGTGTTTTACCACTTGTAAGCTGTTGTAGCGCCCGACTAGAGCCATTTCCAATACCCTCATTGCGTGGGCGGCATTCTACCCGAGTTGCGTGCGCCACGCGCGCGCGCCTGAAAAATCACAGGCGGTTGAGGCTTCCAAAGGGCATCGCTCCGCTCGTCCGATCATTTGGCTGGATTTTACTCCTGCGCCAGCGCTGCTTCGCCCCAGGGTTTGCAGCCAAAACAGCAAGTTACGGGCTAATTTCAACGATGAACTTCGTTTATTTCCAGCTGCAGCACTTATTCCCAGGGGATATTTGCCAAGCAATTGTCAAGTATTTCCTGTACGATGCCTGGCCAAGTTAATTTTCTACAGGTTAGTGGCCGCCATGCGCGTAAAAGCATCCAACAGCAAAGCAAAGCCAGCTCCCGCCGTTGAAA
Source organism: Pseudomonas arvensis (assembly GCF_056688935.1). Classification (NCBI taxonomy): domain Bacteria; kingdom Pseudomonadati; phylum Pseudomonadota; class Gammaproteobacteria; order Pseudomonadales; family Pseudomonadaceae; genus Pseudomonas; species Pseudomonas arvensis. Next base: position 4,441,983 of record NZ_CP162038.1, read on the forward strand.
CCAGCGAATCGATCAACAGCCAAATCGCTGCGTTCCTCAAATCCGGTGGTGAAATCCAGCAAATTGCCAAGGGCGTGAGCGGCCAGACTTTCGGCCCGTCCAAGCAGATCAGCCTGGGTAAAAAGTAATACCGCGCAGCACACCTGGTCCCTAAGCGTCTTGCCTTCAAGGCGCTAGGACTAGAGCCCGAAGCACCCTCCCCTAACATTCAATAGTGCGCTAATCGACGAACGGGCCTCATCGCCTGACATTCGCCGGTATCCTTGCACACGTCTAGCGCGGGCATCTGCCCGATGTTCTCCATTACTGCTCCTCGCTTTTCATGGAGTGAAGCATGCTCAAGTCCTGCATTTTTCTGGTCAGCACATTAGTGGCTTGCCCTCTTGCCGAAGCGCAGATCTTCCAGCGCGAATTGGGCGACTTCGACCTGAAATTGGGCACTACCCCCAGCCGCAGCATGGCCCAGGGCCTGGTCAAGCCGACCTCACCGGGCAGCGATTCTTTCCACGGCGGCCTGGACCTCAGCCACGACAGTGGCCTGTACTTCGGCCAATTCTCGCCCAACATGGGCCTGTCCTCGGCAAGCACCCTCGAAGTCGATTCCTACATGGGCTTTAAACACCCCTTCGACCAGACGCTCGGCTATGAAGTCGGCTTGATCCACTACAGCTACCCCAAGCTCAGCCCCCTCGACAGCCAGGAGTTCTATGGCGGCCTGAACCTGTTGGGCAATCGCTTCGGCGCCTCTTTCAGCAACGACCCGGACCGCCAGGACAGCACAATTTTTGCCGATCTCGGCGGCACCCAGCCCTTCGGCATCGGCGTGAGCATGAAGTACACCACTCATCAGTTGGGCACGCCGGCTTCGGTAGACGGCGGCACCATCAGCAGTTTCAGCGACTGGTCGGTGCAATTCTCCCGTGCCTGGAAGGGCATCGACCTGGACCTGATCTACAGCGACTCCAGCCTCAGCGGCGGCGATTGCTCGGCGTACTCCGGACACAATTCGCAATGCGACGGGCTGTTGACCTTGAAGGCCGTGCGGTCGTTTTATTGATGGGCTGAACTGTCGCGCCCGACGCGGGTTCACATGCATTGACTCTCTCTGCCCAAGGACACGCCCATGCTGCATCGGCTCAAACTGCTGGTGGTACTCCTCACCCTGAGCCTGGCACTCGCCGGCTGCAATCGCGTGGGGCTGGCCTATCGCAACCTGGACGTGATCATCCCCTGGACCCTCAATGACTACCTGGACATGAACGCCGGGCAGAAAAGCTGGTTCAACGACAAACTCAAGGAGCACCTGGCCTGGCACTGCACCACACAGTTGCCCGGTTACCTGGATTGGCTCGATCGCCTGCAACAGATGGTCGACGACAACCAGGTCACCGACGCGGCGCTTAAGATGCGTACCGCCGAAGCCGAACAAGCCATTGCTGAAATCGCACGTGAGATCACTCCCTCGGCCATTGAACTACTCCAGGGATTGGATGAACAACAGGTCAAGGAAATGAACGACGCCCTGGCCAAGGACCTGCGCAAACGCCAGGACGATTACCTGAAGCCGCCGCTGGCTCAGCAAATCAAGGACCGCGCCGAGCGCATGAATAAGCGCCTGGACACCTGGATGGGCCCGCTGAGCACCAGTCAGCAGCATCGTGTCACAGCCTGGTCAATCGCCCTGGGCGAGCAGAATCAGGAATGGATCGACAACCGCGCCCATTGGCAGGCGCAATTTATCGACGCCGTGCAGCAACGCCACAACACCGACTTCCCGAAGAAAATGCAGCAATTGCTGGTGGACCGCGAAAGCCTGTGGACCCCGCAATATCGTGCGGCTTACGCCCAGACCGAAGCCGCGGCGCGCAGCCTGATTGTCGACGTGATGGCGGAAAGTACGCCGCAGCAACGCTTGAAACTCACGCAGAAAATCGACGGCGTACGCAGCGACTTCAAGGCACTCAAATGCCTCAAGGCCGCTGCGAACTAATGTAGGAGGGGGCTTGCCTGTTCAGGCGATCTGCGCCTTGGAGGCCACTTCAGCGAAGGTCGCAGGATCAAGCGCATCGTCCTGCTCATCCAGTACCTGGCGTGGATGATCGTTGCCGGGAATGGAGCTGTCGATCAGCGCCAGCAGTTGGGCACCCAGCGGCGTGAGAATGAAATTCTCGCCATTGCCGCCCTCTTCCTCGGGGCGCGATTCAATAAAGCCGCGTTTGAACAGCAGCGCTTCATAATCTGCCGCAGTCTTTTTCAACGCATCCAGATTGCCAGTGTCCTGGCCCGCCGTGGCCTTCTCGGCCGCTTCCTGTTCGGCGTATTTACGCGGGGCAAAGCTGCCTTCGCCATTCTGCACTTCGTGCAGCAAACGCTCGATCAAATCCCAGTTGTAAGTCGTCATCCTGATTCCTCCTGCGGGCATGCAAAAGTGTCCCGTCAAAAGGTGTGACTCGTACCGTCATCCGCCGTTCACCCCATCGGACGGGCGTCATTTCTCTGAACTTTCCAGACGTTCGCCCCCTCAACCGTACATCATTGCCAAGGAGGTCCGAACCATGAATACCCTGAGAAATCTGGCCATCGCCGCCACCCTGCTGACCGCCCTGCCCGCCTGGGCCTGCACGCCCGACGAGGCCACGGCCAAACGGGAGCAGTTAGCCACGCAAGTGGCCAAGCTCACCGAGCAGAACCCCAGCAAAGCCAAAGAGATGAACGAAGAGCTGCAGAAGATGGACCTGGACACCGAGAGCGCCGAATTCCCTGACAAGTGCCAGTTGATCGACGCCCGTCTTGAAGAGCTGAGAGAAGCTGCCGCAAAAGCGAAAAATTGAAGGCATAAAAAAACCGGACGACGTCCGGTTTTTTCACATCAGCCCCGGCTTATTCGGCGGCCGGTGCTTCTGGTTTGCGGCGCTTGAGCGGGGCCATGCCGTCTTTGCTGACGAGCGACAGGTTGTCGGTCTTCGGACGGTTGGCGATCTTGCGCTTGGTCGGCGACTTGGCGCCGGTTTTCTTCTTGTCGCCCTTGGCGTCGGTCTTTTTCTTCTTCACGCCAACGGCCTTGCCGGACGCTTTGACCTTCTTCGGCCCGGTGTAGGTGCCTTTGACTTCCTTGATGGTGCGGCGCTCAAACGACTGCTTGAGGTAACGTTCGATGCTCGACATCAGGTTCCAGTCGCCATGGCAGATCAGCGAGATGGCCAGCCCATCGTTGCCGGCACGCCCGGTACGGCCGATACGGTGTACGTACTCGTCGCCGCTGCGTGGCATGTCGAAGTTGATCACCATGTCCAGGCCATCGACGTCCAGGCCGCGGGCAGCTACATCGGTAGCAACCAGGATTTTCACGCCGCCGGCCTTGAGGCGGTCGATGGCCAGCTTGCGGTCCTTCTGGTCTTTCTCACCGTGCAGGACAAATGCTTTGTAGTCCTGGGCCACCAAGCGACCGTAGATGCGGTCAGCCGCAGCACGGGTGTTGGTGAACACGATGGCCTTCTGATAGGTCTCGTTGGCCAGCAGCCAGTTCAGGATCTGCTCTTTGTGCACATTGTGGTCAGCCATGACGATCTGCTGGCGCGTAGTCGCGTTCAGGTCGCTGACGTTGTTGACCTGCAGGTGCTCCGGGTTGTTCAGCACCTTGGCGACCATCTCACGAAGGGTCGAACCCCCGGTGGTGGCGGAGAACAGCATGGTCTGCTGACGGTTGACGCATTCGGCGACCAGACGCTGCACATCGTCGGCAAAGCCCATGTCGAGCATGCGGTCGGCTTCGTCGAGCACCAGCACTTCGACTTCCTTGAGGTCGAGGTTGCCGGCGTTGAGTTGCTCGATCATGCGGCCCGGGGTGCCGATCAGGATGTCCGGCACCTTGCGCAGCATGGCGGCCTGGACCTTGAAGTCTTCACCACCCGTGATGATGCCGGACTTGATGAAGGTGAACTGCGAGAAACGCTCCACTTCCTTCAAGGTCTGCTGCGCCAGCTCACGGGTTGGCAGCAGGATCAGGGTCTTGATACTCACACGGACTTTGGCCGGGCCGATCAGACGATTCAGAACCGGCAGGACGAAAGCGGCGGTCTTGCCGCTACCGGTTTGAGCCGTCACCCGCAGGTCACGCCCTTCGAGCGCGAGCGGGATGGCCGCTGCTTGCACAGGCGTAGGCTCGACAAATTTAAGCTCGGCCACGGCTTTGAGCAGGCGTTCGTGCAGGGCGAATTGGGAAAACACGGGTGCTACCTCGAAGAATTACAAAATATCAGCTGCATAGGGTAACGGTTTCGGGCGCCCAAACCGAGTTTCTTTACGCGAACGGCGCTAATCAGCTGCTTTTTTGTTAGGGCTTTTGTCCGTGACGCCAACTTTGTCGCACTTAGATGCTCTAATCGCCCCGTCTTGTCTTACAGAGGAATCGGTTTCACCCATGGATATCAAACAGCTCTGGCTCAACGTCCAAGACCTCTGGGGCGCCCTCGACGAACACCCGTTGCTGCATGCCAGCCTCGGTTTCCTGGTGTTGCTCGTGGTCGCCCTGCTGCTGGGACGGATAGCGCGATACCTCATCCTGCACGCCGTCAAATTGCTCGGCCGCCAACCGGCGCTGCACTGGCTCAATGACCTGCGGCACAACAAAGTCTTCCATCGCCTGGCGCAGATGACACCATCCCTGGTGATCCAGTTCGGCCTGTACCTGGTGCCGGCCCTGAGCAAAACCGCGATCCTGTTTATCGGCAACGTGGCACTGGCCATCTCCATCCTGTTCCTGGTCCTGGCCATGAGCGCCCTGCTCAACGCCCTGCTGGACATCTACGCCCGCACCGAACATGCGCGCACCCGCTCGATCAAGGGTTACGTGCAGTTGGCAAAGATGGTGCTGTTCGTGTTCGGCGCGATCATCATCGTCGCTACCTTGATCGACCGTTCGCCGCTGTTGCTGCTGTCGGGCCTGGGTGCGATGTCGGCGGTCATCCTGTTGGTGTACAAGGACACGTTGCTGTCGTTCGTCGCCAGTGTGCAACTCACCAGCAACGACATGTTGCGGGTTGGTGACTGGATCGAAATGCCCCAGGTCGGCGCCGACGGCGACGTGGTGGATATCACCCTGCACACGGTCAAGGTGCAAAACTACTCGTGAGTGAAAGACTAAATCAACGATTTGTGAGTTCTCGTTTCTAGACAGACATCCAAGGCATACTCCCAGAAAACCAATGCCGTGACATGCCCCCATCGTTCCCCCAGCACCACAAAGACCAGAACAAACGCATACTAGTACGCGACTCAAGGACTCTCACCCGCCTGCACACACAGCGCCCGACCTCGTAAACACAAATCAAGTCCTGATCGCAGCTAGGTGGAAAGGGAGTGGATTGGTATCGGCAAACAGGACTGTACGTGGGTGTGCGAATTCCTAGCCAGGAAAGACAATTGCGAGTCAAACCACCCCCAAGTGTCACTCCCTCCCCGTTTACAAATGCACTAGCTAGCAGGTAAGAAGCTCCAGTGATCACAGAATGTCGTATTGCTCCGCCCATGCGCGGAATACAGATGCAGGGAGACGAGGAATGAAGCGTTGCGTTCCCCTGACATCCGCTTCCGATACGACGGGAATCAAATGTGGCTGCCTAAGCCCGCAGGGAGTCGTCTGACGCGGGGATAAGTCCCATCCTGGTTCGGCTCCCGTCTTTTGATGGGATTCCCTGCGAGCCAGTCGCCACGCGCCCGCAACTCTGGCCAAGTCACAGCACTTTCAGCCCTCACCTTTCCCAAATTCGAGTTGGGAGAGAGGTCTCATTTTTTAAGTTTGGCACTCACTGCACCGGATCAAGCTGAATCAGATCCGACACCATCGGCTGTGGATGATCCTTATGGAAGAGATAATTCACCATGCCCGGACAACCCGAGACACCGGCCTATAAGTCGCCGCACCTATCCAGATCAACGTAGGAGCCAGTATGAACTGGTCCAGTAAGTAGAGAGTCGTGCATGTCGGAATTCTATGAGTCCCGGAATGTCGTTCTAGCGTGTCATTGCCAGGCGCCCCGCCTTCAAATAATCATGAAACGCACGATTTGTGCGGGACACCAACGCCATGTCGGGCGACATCGATGCGATCATACGGTCAGTCGGCTATCAGCTCACACTCGTTTATAGCCCCCCTCCCCTTCCCTCCCCATCAAGCCAGTCAGAGGCTATGGGGGAGAGCCATGGTCGAACACATTTAACGGTTTTAAAAATCAGAGAGTTAGGAGCGGAGGCAAAAATTCCCCCACGTATTTTAGCCTCATAAATAGCCGATATATAAATTAATAAAAACATAAATAACGTCAACTAAGCTGACAACTAAATCAAACTAAGAAAATCCTTGCCAACTCCGTTCTCCTGAGAATAGGATTGCCCTACTAGTGAGTTAAATCAAATTCCGCAGACACCAAACTTCTTTTATTCAAACGATCTTCGAGGCGTTATGTCTTCCACAATAGAACCCCCAGCAAATGGCGACTACAGAAAAGTACTTCTCAAAAACCTGGTTCTCTGGCGCAAATGCACGGCTGCGGAAAGTGAAAATGCTGCTGAATGGAGTAGCGACTATGGGGCGCAGTTCGCTTACAGCATTCCTTACCCTGTAATGCCGCTTCCTGCTCAATCTGATCTGATTCGATTTCACCTAATTCTTGCTCCAGACGGTAGCATCTGGAAAGAAGGAAGCCTCTACTTACTCGAATGCGCTCTTAATGGTGCTCAGCATCCAACAATCTCCGGGATAGCAGGCGACTTATGTAGCTTCGCGAATGCGCTGTCACATGCAGGCAAGAACATGTGGGACTTCGGCGGACCCAAAGCTACTAGGCCGACGTACTTCGTTAAGAGCGTATTTAAAAAAAGAATCATGGAAAACCCTAATTGCACGGGTACTGAGAATAGAAAAATAAATAGAATGGTAGATTTTTACAAGCATCATGTGGAACGAGGATTCAAGCCCGAGCAAGAGATGTGGAAAACGAGAAAAATACGAATCAAATTTGAAGACAAATATGGTTTTTCGCAACAGAAAGAAGTGGAAAGTACGGATTTAACTTTCAAGACAGTAAAAGAAAACTACAACTTGCCAAGTGGCAAGTACGTCGTGGATGGAGGGAAGCTTTACCCAATTGGCAATGCAAATCAGGAAGCGCTGATAGACGCGCTTGCGTCGTCTGGTCACCAAGAAATGCTGCTCGCACATATCGTCGCATTGACAGGGGGGCCTCGTATGCAGACTATTTTTACCATGAGGCATAGCTGCATTAAAAAAGACGCTGAAGATCGATTGATCCTTGCGGGGTTCGATGCAGGTGGTGACACGATGGTCGACACCAAGCATAACAAAAAGGAAAGGATAAACCTTCCGGAATGGGTACATTTTTTGATTGCGGATTACCTTGAATCAGATCGATATAAAATTCGAGCTGCTAAGTCCATCATTGGCACCACCGAAGATCAGTATATTTTCCTTACTGAAACAGGAAGGCCGTATTACGTTGGAAAGAAAGACCAAGCTATCTTCGGCAGCACTGAATCTGGATCAGCCATTAGAAAATTCCAAAAGGAAACGCTTGAAAAAATACTAAAAAAATCTGGTAATTTTTTTAAGTACCGATTTCACGATCTCAGAGCGACATTCGGCATGAACCTATTAGAAGGATTGAAGAAGAATAGCGTAAGCGAGCTTGCTGCCTTAGACACGCTCAGAAACCGGCTTAACCATGCTTCGGTTGAAACCACCAAACGGTACGCAAGTTTTAAGCCTACAAAAGAACAACGGGCGGCAGCTCAGTCGGAGTATGAGGATCATATTAGGTTAACCATAGATATCGAAAGGCTACGGCATGGTACTCCTAGAGCGCACGACACGTGAAATAGACATACGTGATTACGACCTAAGCTCCATCGCTCAGGCGATACGATCTATTCCTATTGAAGATCTAGCGATACGATTCACCGATGAGCGACGCTACGATGTGGGCTCTCTTTGCTACACAGCGCGATTTTATGCCATCAGAAAACAGTCACGTCCGGTAGAACCGAGTTCTATCGTAGATTATCGTCGTCCTAAAATTCAAGAGTGGATCATCGCTATTGCCTCTGAGTGCTACATAAATTTAAGTGAAATGTCATGTTACGTAAATACCGCGAATTTTGCGAAATTTGCGAATTGGTCAGATCAGAATGGACACAAGCACTTCCTCGCCACAGCGGAAAACTATCATGAAGCTTATGGCGAATACACAGCAATCTTGATGGACAAAATTGCAGCAGGCCAGATCATAGAGTACACGGCCAATAGAGACCAGGCTGGAGCTTATGACGCCGCCTTACTGTTCTTCTCAGAGGATAATTATGACTTTCGCCGCGACGTCCCCTTAATTTCCAACCCAAAACCTACAGGAAATCCGACACAACCACCATCAGCTGAGGCAGTGGGGGCCTATACCAGCGTTTGTGATTACCTATTCAATGGTATCACCGACTTTCTCCTTAGCTTCAAGAATTTCCCTGCTCGGCTAGAATTAGGTATTGACAAACCTTGGCTATTGCTTGGGGAACTACCATTTGCTACCAAATCTATATTGACCGAATCGGTGAAGCCGAAAGATTACCTTTATTGGGACTATGAAAAGGGCAGGTTGAGACCTGTTGAGGAAGCCTACACTTATTCAATTAACGCGATAAGTGGAGTCAAGCATGGTCATCAAGTGCAGGCCGAGTTGCTTCAGGCAGCGAATAAGGACCCTCGGCATGCAAGAAGAATGCGCTTGGCCAAGATCGGTCATGATGCGTTTCTTGGATTGTTTTTTGCCAACACCGGACTTAATGATGCTCCGGTCAGAAATATCCCTTGGGATTCTAACTACGAAATCACCTCAAGCAAAAGAGCAGGCTTCAAAACCATTAAATTTCGTGCTGACAATCGAGTCGTTGAGGTGGAAATCGAATCCATCTTCGTAAAAGACTTTCATAAGTTTGTCAAACTGCGCGAGTATATACTCGGCAACAGCGAGTCAAGGTTTTTATTTTTGGGGATGACCGTTTCCGACCCTGAAGAAATCATTAAGCTTCGGGCAAACGAACTTTTTAACTTTAATCAGCGGATGAAGCATTACTACGACAAAAACTTTACTGGCTTGGGCGTACAAGAACTTAGAGCTTACAAAGCGGCTTATTGGCAGAATACCGGGAAGTCGACTGAGCAAACCGCTCAAACGATCAGCAACACTCCAGGCGCAACAAGGAAGTACTATACCACTCCCGATGAATCAATGGCTGTGAGTGAAATAGCTGCGATGCTCAATCGTCTGATGCAATTACTTGATGATTACGCTGATGAAGACATACCTGCGGGTGCATGTGATAAACCGGGCGACCCCAAGGAAGAAATCAAAGTACCCCAAGGATATGAGCCAGATTGTAAAAAACTCGAAGGTTGCATTTATTGCTTGCATTTCAGGTTGCACTCGAATGAAGAAGACATCAGAAAACTACTAAGTATGCGCTTCGTTATTAAGCAACGAATTAAAAACTGCAAGAACGTGGAGCAGTTCTTGGCTATCCATCAACCAGCAATCGACCACATTGACTTGTTATTGGAGACTCTTAAGTCAACGCGTCCGGATTCCGCAGCGTTAATTGCCAAGGTGTTATTCGATATCACTGAAAATTTTGAGCTGACTGATTATTGGGAACGCCAATATTCGCGCTTGATTAATCTTGGGATAGCTTAATGAAAGCCACAACACCTAAAAAACGTTTTCAATTAAAATCCGCGCCTCAGCATCGCGTTCAGAAAAACCAGTACAACACTGATGCCTACCGAGGAATGTCGTTTGATCGGATAGGGCCAGATTTGGTCGTATCTCGCGACTCAGAGGGGCATATAGCTAGCTATTTTGTGCAAAAGAAATGGAGTTTTCCGGCTCATGTATATTCTTCGACTGATAATCCTGACTTTTACTTCGACGTATCTCTTTCAGAGCCTCATGCCGATCGGAATAACTTTTTTGTAAAAGCGGTGTTCGTCACGAAAATGTTTTCACCGCACACCAAGACAGGGGCGCCCGTGCGCCTTCCTGGCATGCACGCCACGCACAACTCACTTAATCTCATTGTGCGCCATGCCGAACACTGCAACATACCTGTCACAGATTTATTCAATTCATTAGACCTCATGAAATCGTATATTTCCAAATGCACCACTTCCGAAATAAAACACCTAAAAAGCATCGCCCGCACCATTTCTAATAACAATTTGGCCATGCACGGTATCACTATCCATTCTCACGTCCTTTCTCAACTTACTGAGATTGCACGCACAAATCGCAGTTCAAACGAATCCGATCAGACGCCAGTTATTCCGAGCCGCATATTAGCCAGGAAGTACACGCAGTACAAAACGTGCCTGAAAGAATACAAGCATCACAAGCTCAGACTCCACAAACTAATCGTAGCCTGCTCTAACAACAAGCAATATGGTCGATCCGGTCCTAAATATGGGCCAAGCCGAACACACCATCCTGATTTCGAACAAGCAGTAGCAGAACATGGGCTGAGCGAGCTGGCAAAAAAATACAAATGGCGTGATGTTCGTAGCTTGCCAAAACACCTCAGAAGAGTGCAGTGTAGTGCAAAAAATCTTATTCATTTGTTTACGCTTATGCGTGACCATGAAGCTCTTAACCTGAGACCTGACTCCATAGAAAAAGTGCCAGGATGGAACGGTGATGCGCTTTACGTGAAAACAGTAACAACTAAGATAACAGGTGAACCTGAACGGTTAAAATGGATAACGGTGAGCGCGATTGAAGAGCCATTTGAGGCACTAGAATCCATTCGCAGTTTTATCTGCCCTTATATTAGCAACAAAGATATGCAACAGTGGCTCATGGTGTCGCCCACATTCTTGCCCTGTTGCGGGATTGCTCCATCTGAAGATCGCGTTCAGCGATCCTTTGATAGGGACCTAATGCTTCCCGTCTACATTACTGAGCAAGACATAATGGAGTTAGAAAGCATCGACTCCACCCGAAATTGGCGCGCTGATAAGAAATTTCGCGTGGGTGAGCCATGGATTATCAATTCGCACCAATTCCGTCGTTCTATTGCAGTATACGCGGGGCAGTCGGGGTTGATCACCATTCAATCTTTGAAGCGACTTCTTCAGCACCTCACTGAAACAATGTCCGTTCATTATCAAAAAGGCTGTGCTGCGGAAAACTACATTATCGGGTTCGAACTTCCTAAATTGGCTAAGGAAATGATGGAAGCCAAAGCAGAAGCAGACAACGCACTCTATCTCCGCAACGTTCTTCTTACTAAGGAAGTGCTCGGTGGTTTTCACGGAAAGAAAGCCCAACAGCAAAATGTTGAGGCCGTATGGATCCATAAGCAAGATCAGTTTAATCGTCGAGTAAAACAGGGGCTCCAGTCATTTGAGCCAAATTGTTTTGGCGGGTGTGCTTGCTCCCATCCGTGCGACAAACGAGCGCATTCCGACATCACCTCATGCTCTGGCTGCGAATACTGCATCGTGATTCCTTCTACGATCAATGCCACGATTAGTGAACTGAAATACGATCTGGAGCAGTTGAAACCGGGAACCGTTGAATACAGGGCAGAAGAGCAAAACCTTAAAGACTTTGAGGTGATGCGTGACCGGCTCATCGCCGTGCGCTAGCGGTCAACGGGGAGGCCAGTAGTTCTTTAGCCACTGCCTCAAGTCAATTTTTACTGGTGCGCACTTGCAAATTCCATATTCATACAAAGAGCGATCGATATGTATCACTACGAAGATACGCCCACGTTGCGCGATTACTACGCTGCCTTAGAGCGCATGATAAAATGCGAGACTCTCATTGTTCAACCAGGCACTCGTATATCGCGTAAAACAGTTGCTCTTGAAGCAAGCAGAAGCGAAAGCGCAATCAAACGAAACCGTGCGGTATTCGACAATCTGAACGCCGCAATCGATAGTGCAGCAAAACAACAAGCTGAGAAGCAGGCACCTGGCGCGAGAAAAGTATCTGAAGCTAATCAGCGCCTTCGTGCAGCCAAAGCCAAGTCTGTTTGCTACAAGGAGCTTTATGAGCATGCACTTGCACGAGAGTTAATGTTGCTTCTGCACATTGATGAATTGGAACGATTACTCGGGAACCGAGCCAATGTCGTCCCGTTCGATTTTGGTCGCAAGCGGTGAATTCCGCCTGCGCTTCAGTTTACTGATTAAAACCTTTGCTCAGGGAAATGCACGCAGCCTCGTAGGGCGGTGAAGCTGTAACCCGGCACCATAAATCACCTTATGCGTGACTGCCTGTAGCTCGCCCGCTCATCCTGTTAGAAAAGTGATTGATCGTGATCAGCCTATAATAGAAAAACCTGTATGAAATTACACCAACCCCTGATTTTCCAAATACGCTTTCACTTCCTCCATTCCTCTGCTGGCCACTCCGGAAAGCTGGTCCCTTGCAATACGCTGAAGAGGCAGTGGTCCGGCTTTTGATATCCATCCTCAAACCAGCGGAGTCTGGATGCCGGCTGTCCTGTTCGGCGCGCGAAATCAGCCGGTCTGCGGAGAACCGGACCCTCGTGAATCAACTTGGTATATCCACCAGCCTTTTATCTTGGCGTGAGCAGATGCGCCGGTATGCCCGTATCAGCTGAAACGGCGTCGCTCATTTCAGCGAGTTCGAGTGTCGGATCGTCACCATTCCTTCACACGACTATTACAGTGATGAAAGCTGATGGGATGGGCTTTGACGATGGAGGCTTTGGATTGTTTGCTCCAAACCTGTAGCGTAACGATTGAATTCAGCCACCGCATATCTAAGAAATCGCTCATCGACGATGATGTTGTTGAAAGGGTTTACCTCTACTCCCTCTGTTCTCTCAATTGCTTTGACTAACCTTTTCTCAAATTCGGACTTCTTCTCTTTTTTGCAGAAAACCTTATGATAATCAGTGGCTATCCCATCATTGTGAGTCATAATATTTCTAATCATTGTCAGATGATCAATATCATTTATGTCCTTGGCACCAAATCCTTTCTTTAGTATCGCGTGAGCTTTTTCAATCGGACCCTTGCATTTCAACTCGCCGCTGAAATTGGCAAGCCCTATCATCAAATCAAGGCAGCCACTTATTCGATGCTCAAACAAACCGAACATCGTGAGATAAGCCGACCGGCGAGTTAGGTCAGCTATCAATGATTTGTATTCTAGCTTAACTTCGTCATCGTCATACCCAACACACGATCCGCAAGAATAGTACGTTCGAGTTCGTGAATAGCTTTCGCCATTCTCATCATACGCCTCTTCTTCAAAGTGGCCTTCTTTCACTGTGTCAGATTCATCTGCTGCATCAAGCGCGAGCTGCACATTCTTTTCGGCCTGTTCGGCAAGCATTGTCATAATTGAAATAGATGAGGTCAATTCGAAGAGCTTGACGCTAAACATAAAATCCAAGATTGCCATAGTGATTCCTTTTTTTAAAAATTTGTAAAGCGCAAACGCTTTCGGACATTCGAAATCTGTTCTGGATCGGTTTAGAGCCAACTCTGAGAACGTTATGAACACGTTCAGAATAAAATCTGAAAGCGTTGACAGCGTGGCATGAGGCTTATTCCTACAATGTGCTTGCCTCAGCACAGTGTTGCCTCGTGGATGCTTGATCTGCGCGCATTCTTGATAAACATGGCAGTTCCATCGTGGCGCATAAATGGGGCATCGCCCTTGAAGTTTACGACCGATCTCGCCCCAAACCTTCAACAACTAAAAAATTAGCCGCAGCAGCCTCTAAGGCTGCGCCTGGCGTCAATCTGCTAGTGGTCATGATCATTCCCCGGCTTAGGCTGGTCCCATCACGATCTGCCCTCCAAATAGCCCCTACTAGCTCTCTAATCACGTCTGGTCCAACAGGACGATGGAGAGACCAACATTTACACTGGACCACCCACGACTGGCCATCCTGATCCACTGCGAATAGGTCGACACCACCATCACCATCACGGTTTGCGGACTGGTGAATGACCGTTTTTCCTTGCTCTTGTAGATACCTGGCACAGGCCTTCTCAAAATCGAACCAGGCCGGTCTGCTTCCGACCGGGGTAGCGCTCATCTCCTCGAAGATCATCCGCGACGCAGATCGACTTCTGTAAACTTTCAGCCGCTCGGTCAGGCCACCAATACCACGCTCATGTGGCCGAACAAACGTGAATCCTTGAGGTAGCGATAGGCCGTAACGCTGAGCTAAAAATCGTTGCGTCGCCGAAGCATTATCGGCACGCCGGATGTGAGAGCTGACCTTATGCTTTGATCTAGCTTGTAGCGGCATGCTGTCAACCGGGGGCCTGTCATTTCTCAAATGGCCGTATCGAACTCTCGGGAGATAGATGACGGTCTGCGCCTTCCTCTGCTGTCCGCGTGAGCGCGAGCGATGTGCTTCGGCACTAAATACGCTTTCGCGGTCCTCAACCACCAAGAAATCACGAACAATAGCCGCAGCAATGAGCTGCAAACTGACTTCTGCGTCGTCATTCCACTCAGTCTCATCACCGGAATGACGTATCAGTTGTAAGCCGCTTATACGTGGGGTGCCGTTACCCAAACCAATCGCAACGTGGAAATAACGATCATTGCCGTCGAGAAAATGGCAGGAGAACTCACCGTCTTGTTCGAAAACTCTTAGGGCAACAAAGGGGCCGAATTTAATCTCAACCCTAGCTCCCCAAGGAATCGACCATTGGCGAGCCTCCTGAGCTTCATGAAGGAGCTGTAGTGCTCGCTCGTAGGCTTCCTCAACAGATCCCTCAACTCGAACCGACTCCAGCGCTTGGTTGACAATACTCAACGGTGCAGGCAAATCTGTAGGACCAAACCATTCTCCAGCATCCAACAGATCTACAAACTCCAATCCACTCTGCCAGAGAGTGTCTAGGTCCTCTCTCAGACATGACGCATCCAGTGGGATAGTCCGCAAACCTAATTCGGAATTACCGAGGTTTTTTAGCCACGGCCTTTTTGCTCCTAATTCGGTGATCCTAGGATCTAGTAACGCGGCTTCTAGGCTGTGCTGTAACGCTCCTGCGATAAGAAAGTCGCCAGTTTCACGCAGACGCTTCATGAAACTTGCCGAAAACGCGAAAATGTCAGCCGGGGTATTGAGCAGGGAGACAGCAGCCTCGTGCGCCAGTTTTGCATCGGTGTCAGTGCCTAAAACTCTTTCGAGCCAACACTTCAATGTAAAGTGTTGCTGGAGGAGTTCACCTATGGCCTCGTCGATGATCCCGCCGTAGCGCCACTCGCCATGGGCATCAAAAATACAGGGCTCTTCGCCCGCCTCAGTGCGCTGCCGGATGGCAAGAATAAACCCTGCGGCACGCGCACGTTTATGATGGAAGTGTTTTGCCCAACCAGCAGTTTTCTTGTCACTTTCCTCTAGATCACTGGTCCAAGGGCCGTTACCTTGGAGCGTCGCCCATACATCACTAACTGTGTCAGCCCATAACGGAACCTCATTGTCCCAGTCACGATTTGTCCTCTCCATAGCATCGAATCGGACGCCTTGTCTCGAATAGGGTATTCCCGGAATAGGAAACGTCCATTGACGCTGTAGTGCCCGAGTAGAGGGAACGCGAGGCCCTTTTGGGTCACCCACGGAGAAAACTGCGTCAAACCAACCGCTATAAGTACCGGTTGGATGCGCCATGCACACTCTGAATCGCCCGCTCGATCGAAAGGCACACACCACAGGGTCTTCGGACGGAGCCATCCAGCGAACATGAGGAGTGGGCTCCTTCAAGCCCATAGCCGTAAGACTGAAAATGCATGAGGGAGATGTGTTCCATCTCCAGCCAAGCAGACCGATTCTACCAGCCTGTCGATAAAGGGTAGGACGCTTGATGTCACGTGTGACCAACACGATCCAAGGTATGCCATCCTCGGAAATGCCTGATGGCCCCAAATAAAGCTGTCCGATGGTTGCGTGAAGAAAAGGAGCAACTAATTCGACAAGCGATTTTCTTGGGATGGGCTGATAAGGTGTAGGGTTACCGAAAGCGACTGGCAATTCCTTCCTGATATCTTCGTCATCGTCCATGCGTGTATTAGTCATCCAGAATACCGTTTCAACTGGCGCGGCTGACCTTCAGGTCAACACATGCACTCCTAAATCGCTACCGAGCTAGCGGTGCTGGGCTATGCAAGCGCTCCATTACCAATCAGTGAAATCAAGAATATTCGCCTGCCTTATGAGATCAAAATGCTCTGTACGCAGGATCTGTTGCCAGAAGCGCTCGCGCGCCGCTTGGCTGCCAGCGCCTTCCCATTCAACAACCCTTATTGCAGCTGTTCTGGCATATGCCGCCAGCACCTCATTCAGGTGGGTATCTCCCCCTGAATATCCGAACACTATTATTTCCTCGACTTCGTGGCAGCAGTCGTGGAGATATTCCCAGTAGGTAGAAAGCACATCAGAAGCGTCAATAACTGATCGTTTGTGAGTCACGTGCGTCAGGACGATGTGGTTAGAAATTTCAGCTGAATTCATAGTGAGCATAGCCCGTGTCATCTTACGAGCTGCGCCCAATCGATCATCGTAGAAGAGTGGAGAGCCATGAAGATGCAAATAGTAACCGAAGTTGTTGCCATAACGGCGTACGAGGGTATCGGTGCCAAAGCCCCCATCAGTCATACCATCAACTAGACAGCCTCTATAGCCGTTCATGAAGCCAGCATCAATAAACGCACCGTAGAGCAGCCGATCATAATTCAATGTGGCGATATTTGACCTAGTGTCACGAACAAAATCAAAGAGTGGATCCAAGAAAGCATTAGGTAAAGGATCGTCATAGATGTGTAGATCTGACGCGACCCTATGAATGTATTTGGCTACAGCAGCGGGAAATTCTTGTCCTTCGTCTGACAGCCAGTGAACTTCGTCGTCACCAGTTTTATTGAGCATATTGCATGCCGCGACAACAACATGAAGGGTGTCGAGCTGATCTTCCCCCTCAGGAGCATTGCGATCATCGCCAATACAGCGAGCTACCAGTGCTTTTTGATGGGCTGGAAGATGGTGAGGGTGATCCCATACATCGCCAAGCGCTCGACTTAACGAAAAGTGCTGGGCGTCCAATGCCATTCCCAGGCCGTTCCCAAAAATCAGCGTTTTCCTTGGCATGCTCCCTCCTTGACTTTTTCGTTCATTGCTCGCCAGGAGCCTAGATCAAAAAGCTATCATTTGATAGACCAGTATAAGCAGTGACGGGAAGGCGCGCTGATGGGTCCCGATGGAGCACGGTGGGCTGGAACAAGCCAATGAGCATATTCCGCATAGAGGCTCTGTATGACCCCAGACCGATATGAGATGCGACTAGCAATGAAGTCGGAATCTCTCGATCAGCTTCATGACCGGGTGCTGTACGTCAAAAGTGGACATTTTCGCTCTGCGGTATAGGTAATACTTGGTCAATGCTTGGATATAGGGGCACCTAGACTACATACCATAGGTAGGACGGGTATCGATTCCCATCCGACCAGAATCCCGCCCCTTTCAAAAGGTAGTGGACTATGTTTTGAAGTAGCACGGACGTTACCGGTTTGTGAAGAGTTACCTGGAGCGGTAGTCCAATTCCCCATATCCCATCCAGCAAGATCGTGTACATAGACCGAGCTGGGAGTGGGATGCTGAGTTGTTCTGAATTTATTATCAGGCCCGTAAGAATAGATAAGCCGATTGTAGCCATTATGTATGGCTGGTGAAGGTGCGACGTTATGTAGCTTAGTGACTCCGCCATGGTGGGGGGCAATTACAGCGACTGGCGGAAAATATTGGAAAGACTTGGGAAAATGGCTATAAGCGCAGTCGCCCGTTAGGAGCCAGCTTGCAGAGAACTTTGAGTCGTTATTTTCAACTGCCAAAATTATGCCTGAGTTGTTTCGCGAAGTGCCAATTCCGAGTGCAAATTTCATCAGTTGTCCGCTAGGCAGTATCGACGACCCTACGGCATTTTCGGGCATGTCCAAGACCAATATTCTTCCCCCATGAGAAATTATTTCATGAGCAAAGCTTTTATGTACCGCATCCAACTGTTGTCGTGGAACTACCCAAGTTAAGGGTAAAGCTAGGGGTTTAATGCGCAATGCCCCAGCCCAATGATCCTGATCCCAGTGAGATAAAATTACCAAGGGATTGTTGCAAGTGCAAAATGCCAGAGCTGGCGGAGCGGTTGACACATGAGCGCCTATCCCGCACCCCATATCGAAATATACGGCTGGGCATTTTTCGTTTACACTTGAAATTAACGCATTAGCATTACCTTGTCCCACATCGTAAATCGCCAAGTAGTCAGCGCTATAGACGCGGCGCGCTAGCTCTTGCTCAAGCTGCAATGGGGAAATTATGTCAGAAGTTGCTAATGAAAACTCGTTATTAAGTTTATCTTGATGAGCACGATTGATTTTTGTGGTCACTAACGTTGCGTCGATAGGCGACTTAAATAGACTTGTATAAATCTTCGCATTACCTGCACCAGCTCCCTGATCAAGTATATGGATGTTAAACCAATTGTTTTCGTAAAAAAGTTCAAGCGCCTCTAAATTATTGAAGCCTTCATTTTGAACGGTGGTTTCAATTTCGACTCTAAAGATGACAGAATCTTCATAAGGGTTTTTTTTGAAACTGCTGAGCGGTTCCATCAGTCGATAGTTCTGATTTCTCTGAATACCACAACTATGTAAATGTTTCTTTAAGATCGCATTATATGAAATGATCAATCGCCCATCTTGCTCATTCAAAAGTTCAATATCATCAACTCTCCCATAAGCCTCACCATCTTCAAAGTCTATAGTCCTAAAATCGGCGTCCTTGTCAAAAAAATAATTCACAACCGGCATCCTTGTTCGTCAACTCACAAATATGGGACAGAAATTAAATTTCTAAATATTCAAGACTGCAAGTCTGTAATTATTGAAATTGGTCCTTCATTAAACCCAACTAAGTCTCCGCCATCTATAAATTTCTCTAGAAAATCAAATACTATATCGATAGGACTGGACCACATTCTCTTTAATTCTTGAACAAAGAAAGCAAATTCATCATCAGGGCATCTATACTTCATTTCTGGACCATACAAAAATAAAAATTTCAGACAGTTCAGCGTTTCCAGAAAGTCACTAATGAAGAAATGGGATTTTTCAAAAATAAGATGAACTCTAGGAATGCCATTATGATTAGACTCCTCGAAGTATATGAGTTTTTGATCCCCCTCGACTACACCAATACCAAAAACGCAAAATTCTTGTTTTTTCCCCCAAAAAGTTTCCGTTCTTAACTTATTGCCATAATTCCCTTCAACCTCACCAAAAATTGCAACAGAACCTCCGTTCAAAATATTGTCTAGCACCAAGCAAAGATCCGAATATCCAATTAGATTGGATAAAGCCCCTTTCATTTCTTTAAAAGGAAAAATTTCCGTAAAGCGATTCGATAATTTATAGCTAAGCTGCGAGTCATTTCCGGAAACGTAGAGGGAGAACTGATCTAGATCTTTATTAAAGCAGACTCCGTATAAGTCCTCCAGCCTCTCCACGAGTTCAGAAATAATATGACCGCCAATTTTCTGATTAAACAAGCTAGCGAAAAAATACTGTACACCCCAATTGCGAATGTAGTTTTCGACTTGATCAAAAAAGTTCGGAGGCAGATTCCCTCTCATCAAACTCAAAGACCAGAAAGGGTACTCTTTAAACCCTCTAGGTGAATGCATCATGTTTTTGTGGTTATCCATGCATTTTAAGATGCTGTAGAAATGCGTGGCCCAGTAAGATCGCTGATCCGCTATTATAATTGGGCTTATCGGTGTCAGTATACTTTTTTTACCGCTTCTCATATAGCACCAGAATATTCCTTATTCTTTCCGACCATGTAGATCACCCAATGTAACGATATTATCGCCTCTAGATTACGTCTCAGACGTCTTAGTTCAATCTGGATCAGGTGATTTCCCCCTATGTGCCTTGTAATGGCCATATTTAACTTTTCTCTATTAATTACATAAGGCGTCCTGAATGCGGATTCTGGATGTTTGATCGGTTGTAGACTTAGATTGGCAGCTTAGCGGCGGCCTGGCAAGTGGCCATCATTAAGCTGCTAAAATTAAGTAGTGCGGTCAGCCTCAAGCGTTTACTTACACGCCGTGTGAGAGACTGTCTGGCCTGCATCAACCCCCTATGAACGGCCGTTACGGGACGATTTCCGCCTGTCGGGAAGGTCTAAAACCGGCCAAAAGCAGTCGCTCAGATGTATCCTCAATAGGTATGCGATACCAGAACCGGTGGCAACAACCTCTATGACAGCAACGGCAAGGGCACCAGTGGATAACGCTGTACAGGCCACTTATCACATCACCTACATACAGACCTTTACTTTACATAAAATGGTCATGTGTTCGATACAGAGTAGCCCGTGAGGATGACCCTGGACCTCGCCTGAACCAGTCACTCCATGAAATATGATCCAAGCCCAAGATTTGGATAGCTCCCGCTCGGGTTGTTGAAAACGTAGGTGCAGCTCTGGCCGACCTGAGGAGCTTCGTCTGTTTCGACCCAATCGGAATCACTGATGAATGCAATGCACGCCAGATGCTTATGACGATCGTTAGTCATCAACTCTTCGGAGAACACTGAGAGCAGGTTTGGCTGTACCTTGCATACCGCTATCATCCTATCGCTGTCCATCCCTTCAAGACGTATGACCAAACAGCCAGGTCGCTTCCCACTCATCTGTTTTCGAATGGCGTGTTTTGCAGAATCCTCCCACGCTTTCAAAGTGCGGTGGTCTTCCTCACTCGCGACTGTCAGCAGAACACAAGCAAGTTTCGGCGTGGTGGCGATAAGTCTCATCGACTCCATCACCCCCGCATGGTTCTGGACGTGATTGCTGAACAGTTCAGCGAGATGAGCTTGATCCTTGATTTCGCCCGGCGCGAATGGCTCAATCGAAAGCTTTTCCAAGGAAAACAATCCATCGCCGCCAACAGCATTATTGTGGATGGCAGCGCAAACTTTATTGCGCAAATCCTTCAACTCGGTAGTTGCTGTGGGTAGTCGCTTTGGCACGGTGATCGAGACGCCAACCATTGCGCCATGAGAAAGTGTAGGGGATAGCGATGTCAGGAGTTCTGCCAGGAAGCCCATGGCCTCTTTCTGTGGAATTCTCAGACCCTTGTCAGAAGAGAACGACTTACATTCGACCTCAAAGGCATCCTGGCCCCCTCCACTAGCAAGAATATCGAAGGTGTCGACGTTCTTAGGAGTCGCCTCAGGCCATTCTACTGTGAGTCCTCTGCGGTGGAGGCCAATCGCCACATGCAGTTCAAGGACCATCGCCCGAAGATCGGTCGGGTTATTGAATGCACCAGCAACTCGACCTGCGAGGCTGCTGCGACCAGACTGGGCCTCAGCATCACAAAGGGAATTAACCTGAATCGCAAATGCCATGGCGGCCTTCACAGCTTCCCATGACTCGATCTCCATTGCCCCAACACCAGCATCGAACCAGGTCAGGCCATAGGCGATATAATTTTCGGCGACCAGGAGTTGGGTCGAAATGGGCTTGGCTTTGATCTCGTGTTCCAAGCTCTGTGTACGCTTGAGCCAAGGTTTTTTTGGAAGTCGTGTGACCAGCCGGGCATAGATCAAAGGAAAGTCATCAGCGTACATTTCGGTGATCATAGGCATACCGGAGCTTGGGGGGTCGAAAACGTACACTAGGAGAAGCAGCCGCGCACGCACAGTGCAATCTTCAAAGGCGGAATCATCATAGCCGATCGGCATTGCGCCATTAGTGTTTAGACTGAGCCCCCAATGGCTCGTATCGGCCAGAAACGGGAATCGTCTCTACAATGGTGCCCTGACTCTGAACGAGACGAAGGTAGCGTACAACCTTGGCTACAGGTAGAGCGAGCAGAACTGATGGCTTGGTAGTTACGCTTCTGCGTAAGATCAAGCGTCCAGCTAAACAGGGAGATCTGTAATGAAATCATTGAGGCGACACCGCGACCGCCTACCCATTTTGGGTTGCTGGCCACAGCAGTGGGTCAAAGATGACACCGTCTGGCATATGTTTGAGTTACAACTGAAGCCGGACGGAAATGTTGATTGGTATCTTCGTCGGGATGATGTTGCCCATGGCGGCTACGGCCCGATTACCTATCAAAATTACGACGCGGCCGTGAACGAAGCCAAATCTACAAATCTCCTGCTTAAATATACTGTAAACGATCTTGCGTTAAATTCTGAACAAGCCGCTTCGATACGTTTGAAAGTGCAGAAGGCGCTGACGGCTGAAGAGCGGTTGATGAGCGAGGAAAGGCTCATGTTGATGGAGGCTATCAAGCGTCATGCGGCGGACCCTAGGCCTAGACTGGAAGACCTGACGGTCTTGAATGGTAGCGACGTTCTACGAACAGAGCTGCATAAACGCCTACTGCAATACCCCTATGTGCAGCTAGTTTTTTTGGTGCGATACAGCTCACTTCTTGAATGCGAAGGTAACTTCACTTGGCGCAACATTGGAGCTAATAGTCACAGGGTAGGCATCTACGCTTACCGCGAGAAAATCGCGCGAGGGTTTGGGATGAGTGGTACTGACCACTGGGGGCAAACCAAAGCTGCAATTCGCGACGCGCTTCTTCCGCGCGCAAACAAGTTGCTACACCTTGCCAGCGTGAAACTGTTGCTCGCAGATGCGTTGCGTCGAGGGCAGCGGGTTTTGATCGTGGGTAGTTTCGTGTTCTGGTACGAAAATGGCCCTGTTCCGCAGTGGGTAGTGAAGCAAGTAGGTGCTTCGGGTAAGTCCGAGACTGGAGAGGCGATGTGGCTTGAAGGTACGATACTATCCAAGAACCATGGCCGAATCGTTGTGCTGCCTTACATCAAAGAAAACGGGGAGCGAGTGCAGGGACATACCAAAAATGCACCTCATGACGGTAAAGCTCTACCGCGTCACCCGAATGACTACGTCGAACTTCCATTTGAAGTTCTGAAAGGGGATTTAATGTACAGCCTATTCGGTGAATTAAATTACGAATAATGGATTAGTAGCGAAAAAAGATTTGACTAAGATAACCATTGATAAATTACGACAAGGTCGCTATCTGCCGATGACAGCCGGAAGCAGATAGCCGCTTTAGACCCATGGCGAGTGAAGACCCAAATTATCCTTCAAAGAAAACGCCCCTCAGCCATGCGCTTCGATGAAAATATGGGCAGCCACAGTCTAGGCTACATCCGAGATCTCGCAGTGCTTTCTCGATACACAGTCAAAACATACTAACTGCCGCGGATCACTCGTAGGCTATCTGCGACCATCGGGGCCGCCTCCTCCGACCACGAAAATGGCGACGTAAATGCACTGGCACCCGCATAGTCTACAATCGGAAACTTTTGCAGATTTCATCCTTTAGCTCCATCAGACGGCCGCCAGATCACGAGCCCAATCACCTCCACACGCCCAGCACTAGGCTTTAGTCAGTGATTTAGTATCCCGAAGCTTGTTTTCGCATCGCTAGAAGTACGCGTAGATTGGCAATGAGAGGCCTAGCTTCAAACCCACTGGTTACCCGGGCGCTGAGTCAAAAATCGAGACGTCTAAACCTAGAAAAAATTCGGAATGTATTGCCAATTTTGAAAAAATGAGTTAACAGAGAAAGGCAATCCGCCAGCGCTCTGCGCTTAACGTTGCCTAGGTTAGGGATAACC
The DNA here is from genome assembly GCF_056688935.1 of Pseudomonas arvensis. Lineage (NCBI taxonomy): Bacteria > Pseudomonadati > Pseudomonadota > Gammaproteobacteria > Pseudomonadales > Pseudomonadaceae > Pseudomonas > Pseudomonas arvensis. Next base: position 4,465,766 of record NZ_CP162038.1, read on the forward strand.
ATTCTCAGCTCGCATTGCTGTGCATGCCGTTACTCTAGCAAGGGGCTCAGGGAAGGGAAGACTATGCCAGTTAGCGTTCGCGTGTTGAAAGCGTTTCACGGCGATTGCATATTTATAACCGTTGAGTTAGGAACAGTCACGGAGAGAATTTTGATCGATGGGGGTCCACAGACTACCTTCGGAGCCTCTCCACAGGGAGAACTCAGAGCCCTACTTAATGAGCTAGAAGCTCAGGATAAAAAAATTGATCTTGTCATACTCACTCATGTTGACGATGACCATATAGGTGGCTTGATAAAGGCTTTTGAGGTCAACGACGGTCTGAGCAAGCTTGCACGCAAAGTAATTTTTAATTCTGGGCGACTTATCCACGAACACTTCAAAGTCCCGATAGACCCTAGCAAAGAAATACCAGGAAATTTCACCCAATCCAAAAACACCTCAATTACTCAAGGGAACACACTAGAGCGATTACTAAAAAACCTTGGGGTATGGCATAAAAGCGTAATAAAGCAAGGTGATACAAACTCTCTTGAAAGCTGCCAGTTAATATTTCTAACACCTAACGAGGGGGAGCTAAAGAAACTGCTTGTAAAATGGGAAAAAGAACAACCAAGTCCCTTCACCTCTGCGTCAAACACCGATTGGAAAAAGAGCTACAAAGAGCTTCTTGAGCAAGACACATTCAAGGAGGATAACTCAACAACAAACGGTAGCTCTATCTCTTTCATTTTAAAAGTGGGCGAGCAAAATTTTCTGTTTTTAGGTGATGCTCATCCGACCAGTATCATCCAAGGTTTAGCAACGCTGGGATACGACTCCAAAACCCCTATCAAGGCGGAAATAGTAAAACTTTCGCATCACGGTAGCAAAGGTAACACCAGCTTTGAACTACTGAACGCAATAGACTGCTTGAACTACATAGTTAGCACTGATGCAAGTCGACACAGCCTACCAAACAAGACAACTTTTGCACGAATTCACAGTATAAATTCAAACTCAGTGATATTCTTCAATTATAAATCAGTAATATCAAGCATTTACACGAATGAAGAACTGACTCAGTTGAGAGGTCATGTCATGGCACTACCTGGAGAGCTGAGCTTTGCCTGAGCAAATTGAAAAAATACGCTCGCATGTTGTGATGGTTAACGACGGAAGCGGCGTACTAATCCAACCAGCGTTTGGCGACCACAGCTACATACTCACTGCCAAACACGTGCTGGAAACTGATGAGAACTCGGGAGAATACCATGGCATCAGTGAAATCACCGTAATAGGAATGAACGGAGATACAATTGATTTAGCAGAATGTGTACTCAGCACTGATAATGACATTGCAATATTGGTCACAAGTACTAAGCTAGACTCCAACCTGCAAATTGCAGTATCAAAACCGGAGAGAAACAAAAGAGTCCTTTATTACGGATATCCTGCTACCCGTCGGGCCCTAGAACCTCGGGATAAATTAAGGGGGTACCCAGGGCAAATCACTGAAGTTGAAGGAGACAGATTTTCTTTAGCACTTGACGGGGAGCCACTTTGGGGTGAAGTAGCTGGGGCCTCTGGCGGGGGCGTATTCGTCGAGATTGGGGGGGATATTTTTCTCCAGGGAATTGAGTCGCGAGTCGAAGGCGTTGTCGACCGTGAGTTTCATGGAAGGGTGATCTGTACTCCCATAGCTATGATCGAAAAGATCATCTCGGAGGCAAGGCTCGAAAAGATACACCCTCCATCTATGACTAGTTTTATTGGGCTAGTAGACAAGACATTCCGTTGCTTCGCACAAGCCGAAGACCCGAACAACCTTATATTCCTCATAAGTCAACTTCAAGAGCGCGGATACCTGCTCAGTTCAGCGAATGGAATAAACCCTCTTACGCTTTATGAAAAGTTCAAGAAGAAGCTATTAGTCAACGATTGCCCAGAGCAGAATCTTTACAATGAGGAGCTTTGGATAGCATATTTTGAGTTCTTAATAATCAGCTGCTTAATAGATGATATTGAGTTTGACTCTGTCGATTTTTCGTACATTGACGAAAACTCCACCCGACGAAGATTTTTGTTTTCGACAGATCAAGAAAACTGGGTGTGGAAGCTGATGGATATCTTTCGATCCGATTTTCGAGGACTTAAACGCGGCGGGAAAATTGTAGTCAGCAGTGGGGATAGCGCCCCAAAGCATGAAGCTCGCCCGTCGTCTTTAGAAAGGGTTGTTGTTGATATCGGACGCAGACAAAAGAGTGAAATCATGGTCGACTCGGGAATCACAAATCCAGCAATTGACTTTAAAGTTTATAACTTAACAGGCTTACATAGACTTTGCGTAGTGAATGACGACGAACAATTCTCTGAGTACTACGCCGGGAACGAGCAATACGGAAATGTTGAATTAATGGCCTTAGTCAAAGAACTCTATAATGCATATATCTAAATCTGCGCAAAGCATCGAGTTTTTATCAGCACAGTTCCCCCGTGCCGCTTTTTCTCTGTATAGGTCAGAACCAGAAAATTACATTAGCTGTTTTGTTTGTTGGATCAAAGACGAAGCCGACCTGCTGTTCTTATGGAAAAAAGTAGCCAGCGTCATCGCTTACGAATATCAGAGCGAACTGGAGAGTAAATTTGATGCATGGAATATATACCTTGCATTTGTAACTCCATCCAGCATTGCTAAAACTACAAAATATGAGATTGAGAATGACAAATTCTCTATGCGGAAGCTTGTAGTTTCAGAAGCCCAAAGTACTTTCGACACTGAAACGCATTTAAATAATGAGATTTTAGGTTCTGATTTAAAGCTCAGCCCCGTATTCTCATATTCGCCTCGAAAAGATGAAGCGGAAGTAACCCAGTTACAAAATATTTTAAATCAGCTGATATCAGATAAGAAGTCAAACCCAACCCTTTCTTCGGAAAACGTTCTCTATTTGGCAAAGTGGATTACCGACAATGAAATTTAAATCTGTGGATATTGTAGGTTTTCGTGCATACGCTGAGGAAGGAGATGGGACATTCGACTTTACGAACGCAGATGGCAAAGTCTCGAATTTTATTTCCCTATATGCTCCAAACGGGTTTGGGAAAAGCTCTTTTTACGACGCCATGGAATGGGCAATAACTAATAATATCGGTCGCTATATCCGAGATAGCCAGCGCACAAGTAATGATTCGGCATCACTCTACTTAAATACGAGCGAGTCATCCCAAAGAATACTCAAAAATCGGTATATTGATGAGAAAGCTCCATCGTACGTAAAGGTACGCACAACTGGAAACAAAGACTTTGATCGTACGGTCAGGCGTCCTGCCGTGGGACAGCGCGACTACACATATGACCCAGCGCGAACAGACAAAACGACTAAACATTTAGCAGACATTTTCTTATCACAAGATGCAATTGATGCCTTCTTAAAAGAAGAACGTCCGGAGCAACGTTATGATCGCTTCATGGGAGCCTTTGGAGGGAATGACGAAAAGTATCGCAACAGTCTATTTACATCAATTAGGTCCTGTAGCCGAGAGCTAAAACTGCTCAGCGATACAATATCATCCCTTGAAGAAAATTTACTCGAGCCGACTTTGGAATTTAGCGTCGACGAAGTCAACAAGGCTATAGCCGAAATAAACCTCGGTGGCGGCAGCTTTCCTCAAATTGGAAGTTCGTTTTCGGAACTGGAGCAAACTACATTACTATCACTGTTCTCGAAACGCGTAATAGAATTAAATACGGAGTTAACGTCTGTAGCTCAGCAGAGTCAGGCGGTTGAATACTGCGTGGGAAGTCTGCCTCAACTTACACAATATCGTGATCACCGTACCAAACTCAAATCTGACCTCACAAAAATCCATGCAAACCGAGATGACATTAGCTCTCTCTCTAAAGCGCTAGATACCAAAAGTAATTTAGAACAACGGCTTCGAAGCCTTGTTGATGAAACTCAGCTAATTTCGCTTATCCTGTCCAATCAGCAACAACTCACCCAGATCATTGAAAACATTGCCGACTATAAAGAGAAGATTTCTACAATAGACAGAGAACTCATCGACAGAAATATTTCTAATAATACGAGCACCCAGGCAGCGGAGTCGTTACGCAGTGAGCGAATCAATAATGACACACAACTGGCGTCTTTATTTGACGAATTATCCAAAATCGAAGTTCAGTTCGCAGAAATTGATTTACAAGAAAAATTCATCCTTGCTCTCAATTCTAAGATCACCGAGTCAGAGAGGCGAACTACCACTGCGCACGCTCTAAAAAAATCGCTACAGGAAGAACTCTCGAAGTATTCAAGCCTCACCGTGGGAAAATCGGTAATTTCCGACGATGCTCAAGCCCTGCTTAAGCCAGACCCCGCATTTTTAATAAATTATCATCAGCACTTAGAGCAGAAGGACGACGTCCAGGAGCAAATCAGAACACTAGACGCGAACGCCAAAGACTTGAGCGGACAATCCGCTGATCTTTTTTCTCTAATGAGCATGGCCAAAACCCTCTTATCAAAAACTCTATCTGATGCATGCCCGGTCTGTAACGCGCAATATGAATCACACACAGCTCTTTTGGAAAAAATCCAATCGAACGGAAGCATCGAAGCCGCGCTTCACTCGCTCTTAAAAAGCAGAGCTGACCTTGAGAAAAGACTTTTTCAGATTGACGATTTTCTTGAACGCGGGCACAACTATCTAACCTCTCTGAAATCAAATGCGGTCGCAAATATCAGCGAGCGGCTATCAAATGCGGATGCTGAGGTCGCCCGCCTAGATCATGGGTTGGAAGACATAAGGAATGAGCAGGCAGTTAAATCCGAAAACTTGCATAGACTCAGAGCAGGCGCTCGAAATCTCAGCAAGGACGAGTACATCACTTATATAAACAATGCTATATCCAGTATTAGAGCGTCTATCGTTAAAATAGACAAAAGCCTTGAAGAGGTTCTCGCCTCAAACAAAATAGCCTTTGAAAATACCGGTAACATAGCTTCAAACAGGGCTGAGATTCTGGCCAAACTGGAGGCCAACGAAAACAATGACACATACAACTTATACAAAGACCTGAAAGCAAAGTACATACTTCAGGACGGAAATATTGCTGACATCTTTTTACCAATTCACAACGATCTAACTGAAGCTCAAAGCACCCTACACAAAGAAATCACCGCAACATCCGACACAGTTACACAGCTTCGAAATACTCTGGCTAAGTCAGAGGAATATTCATCTGAGCCTCCGCTTCTAGAAAAATTAGTTTCGCTGACTGAAGAGTTACGTCAGGTTGAAGATGCAGCGACGCGAATAGAGGCGCTGCTTAGCCCTTTTGTTAATGACTTCAGCGCACCTACTGAATCACTACACAAAGAATTGCAGATCACAAAAGCTGATCTGGATAAAAAAACATCTAACGCTTCGGCCTCATTGATGCTCACTAACATTATTCAAGCTCAAATCGAGAATGTCTTACCTTTCTTTAAATATAGAGAGCTGAGGACTAAGATTGAGTCAGACAGGGAGACAAAAAACCAAATCGAGACTCTATCTATCTCGCTGGATCGTGAACTGAAAAAAGTTGAGGGCAAACTGAAGGAGCGTATCGACAACTTTTTTTACACCGACCTAATCACATCTATATATAGAAAAATAGACCCTCATCCATTTTTCAAAATCGTAAGATTTGAATGCATGTTTCCAAATGAAGATAAACCTAGACTAGAGGTATATCTTTATGAAGATGAGCTGAGCCAGCCAATCTCCCCAGCGCTTTACTTCAGCTCCGCACAGTTAAACATACTTAGCCTCAGCATTTTTCTCGCAAAAGCGCTGCATATTGAGCATGACGGTGATCCGGTAAGGGCGATACTAATTGACGACCCCATTCATTCAATGGACTCGATCAACGTCCTTTCGGTCATAGACTTATTAAGAAACATATCCATTAACTTTGATCGACAAATAATCCTCTCGACACATGATGAAAACTTCTACGAGCTTCTTAAACTCAAGGTACCAGAAGAACAATTTGGATCAAAATTCATAAAGTTTAAGTCGTTCGGAGTTGTGCATGCCGATGGTAATAGCGATTAACTCCTGACAACGCTCCGAAACTTAACTGTACAAGCCGCTCAGGTTGCTTGGGCGGTGTACGTAAAGTTTTTTCATATATTTCGTTAGCAGATAACTGTTAGCGCAGAAGCGAGTCAGCCTCCTCGCCAAATCTTGAAATTACGCTTGCGGGTGATCACCTGGTTGCTGTCAATCAGGAGCAGCTGCTGATTTCATACCGCGACCGAGGCTATGCCAAGCATGTTTTAAACGTAAGCGCTCCATAAACCCCACATTCAAAGCACTCAACTGATCCCCGATGCTGTGCTCCTGATTCCTTTCCGGAGCCAGCACCTGATGATGCGAGCCGACGCCAAAATCGAAAAAGTCTATCTCTACCCCAAGCCCGTGGACTTCTGAAAATCCATCGACGGCCTCTCAGCATTGGTCAAGCTGGATATAAAAGTGGCAGCGTTCGACCCGGTACTTTTCGTTTTCCTCAACAGATCCCGCAACAGCGGGAAGATTTTGTAATGGGCGCGCAACGGCCTCTGCCTTTGGCTCAAGCGCCTGAACGTATCTGATTACACGCGATGCGTGCAAATAGCTCGACAACTTAAACTTACTCTTTTTGAGCCTTCAGAATGCCGTCCGCTAAGGAAATTGAATACTCCGTCGACGTTAATTTGAAATCCGACCCGGTATTGGGTCAAGGCCCAACGATCCCGATCAATGAAAAAGCGCAAACGGTTGCTGCTTTCCGACCGTAATACAATCGCCCGGCTCGCATTTGAGATTATCATGATCACTTGCATCAGGTACTCTCGAAAGCAATGTGCTAATTATGCATATTGCTTTTTTATGCCTAGGCTGCTAGGTAGACCACTTTGGGGATCCGTATCTACCCGCGAACTCCTTCCATGAGCACTGAACGTGCCCCAATCGCAGGTCAACATTGACCCATCGGATTTCATTCCATCGCAGCTCATCCGTAGCCAGCAGCGAAACAATAAACGATCTAAGACTTCGTAAAAATTCGGGCATTTCATAGGGCTAACCAGGTCAGGCCGTTTTGATGCTGCGCTTGAGGGGGTGTGCTCTTTGCGATTCTTAACGCCTTAACGTTCATCCGGGTCTACCTGAACGTTGTACTCCCGCAGTAAATCGTTAATGGCGCCAACAATCCTCGGCTCTCTGATCAACTCCAGAGTGGTGTAGGACACAGCAACGGCAATCTTCATCGCCTCCAGTGCCAAGCTCATTGGATCGAAAGGCCAAATTTGAATCCGACTAACGGTCTCATCCCTAAACGCGCACGTCTCGACTACGATGATGGATGACGAGATTTGACCCCAGCGCTCAAGGCTAACCCCATATGTTCGTTGAGGTCGGTCAGCGAGCATAGTGTGCTTGTCCAAAAAACTGTCGCCCACTTGAGCGCAACCCTCCGGATCGAAGTTCTTGACATATACATCGGTGAGACGCGGCGATGAAACGCACGAGCGAAGCACCGGCCATGGGGTTCGACCGTCATTCAACGTATACTCCTCGCTGAAATGATGGAGCAGTCGTCGCAAAAGGTCTGGGTGATTAGCCATTATGAGGGTTGAGCAGTCAGTCATTTTTGAGTTCGCTTGTGCCAAGCCAATCGCGAGCAAGCCCATGAAGCAGTTCGATCAGCTTTTGGTACTCAGCTAGCGTTCTAAGTTCGCTGGGTGCTTTGTTGCCAAACTCAGGGTGCCTCTGCTGCCACCAGCGCTCTGTCATCTCCCTGTGTGTGGTGTAGAGATCTAAGACTCGGACGATCACATCTGTTCGAATATCAGCGATCACTCGCTCTTCACTTTCCGCGACGGCTGCACGGCGAGGCTCCGAAGGGTTGGAATCGAACAAAACAGTCCGCTTATAACTACCCCAGTGTCCATCCACATCTCCGCTCAAAATATTGCCAGCAACGGTCTCCACCAGATAGCGTGGGAGGCCTCGCTTAGGTTTGAGCCGCGTAATCCGAGTTACGCGCCCTAAGCCGTAAGCTCCCTCATGCGCTGAACCAGCATCAGTTGGAGACAAAACTTGGATTGTGTCGATTGATACGCCCTCCTCTTTCCCACTCAAGACTCGGTCGAGCAGCGCTAGACTTGAGGTCATCATCATCCGATGCTCTGGGAAATCTGTGAGGCGCGCGCCCAAGTAGCAGGCTTTCGCGCAGTAAAGTTCGGAGTCCAAAGAATGCAAGACGTAGTCGTAGAAGGTTTCGCTAGAGACACCACCGCCCGAGGGCACTTTAAAGTGGGTTTGAAACACGACATGGATCCTCATCGCTTAGAAGTTGGGGTTAGCTGCCTCACCGAAACTGCTCATCCAGGATTATCAATACGGCAATGCTCACACAGCACACGGACCCAGCCATTTGTGCCGCGTTCTAGCACGCCCTTGTTACCACACAACTCGCACGTCACGAATGACATGCCGACAGCTGTGTCGATCACGCCGTTGCTGTAGTCATCAGTGCCGGAAAACACGCACCTCAGAATTCCCATCTTCTGTTTAATTTGTGTAACGACGATCTGTGGCTTGCCAGTTGTTTCTACGTGCAACTGAAGTTGCCTGCACATGGCAGCTATCAGAGGAGCCCAGCCATCTCCGCAGTGAATCCCCCAAAGGTAGTCGTCAGGGTCTGATTCTTTGATATCGAAGATTTTAGGAAATTTGGACAGTAGAGTGCGTTCAAGATTTTCGTTCACTTGTAGTTCCTGTAACGACAATTATATTGACGCTTTAGTGGTTCGAAATAGCTAAAACTATTTGATTGCAATCACTGGTAGGCATACACACAATTTGATCAAACAGCAGCCCCAACTGGATTCTTTCAGGAGTCCAGCGGCAATGGACCGAGCAGGGACCAGGGTGTCGGAAGCCGCTCACCTATTTCAAGAGGCAGTTCAGCAGACTCGAAGCCGCGCAGGACCTTCTAGATTGGTAAGTCTGCTGAGCCGTTGCCTTCGCGTCCGGCTATACCTGTACAACCGATTGCAGCACAGCCGTTTGGGCCGCGCAGCGACCAAACCACTTCAAAAACCTATCATACTCGACATTTACAAATGACCACAATAGTGGTCATTTCGAAGATCCTAGCCTCCTTTGCGCTTAAATGCCAGTTTTAGTAAAGCTGGAGCTAGCCGTTTGAATATTGATGAGGCTTTCGGAGCAGTGCTTCGGGAGCTTAGAGAGCACCAAGGCCTAACCCAAGATGCTTTCGGGACTGCGGCGTCGCGCCAGTACATTCACCGCTTAGAGAAGGGGGAGCACTCGCCTACGCTCGATAGGGTTGAGCAGATTGCCCAAGTGCTGGGGGTTGATTCTGTGGTGCTGATTCTGTGGGCGTACGACAAGGTTAGCGAAAAGCCGGTAGGACACACTGCAAAACGAGCGACCCAAGCGCTGGCTAAGCTGATTGATGACCTGTGATTTCGCCCTTGATCCAAGTACTTCAGGCATATCCGCGTCAGTTCGATCAGACGGAGCTGATTTATACAGTGGCGCTCAAGGTCAAAAACTTGTTTTATTAGATCTGTTGGGGAGATCAAAAAAATCATCGCTCTGCTTTCAACGCAACCCTGCCGTGAATATTACGTAGCAGCCAAGGTTGGCCAGCAAACGCCAACTACTGCTGACTATACTGACATTTGCACGCTTCCAGGGCACCAGCCCATCAGCAGGGGCGTGATGATTTCTAATGCCGCGTGACAGATACGTTTTAAAGCCAATAGCAATGCCGATATTCTCGATGCTCGGGGCCTTCTGCTAAGAACCACCTGGGCCAACTGGGCCAACGGCGGGACATTAATATATTGAAAACCATCAGGATAGACCAAGTTAGGTGTTAACCCTTTATGTCGTGCGCGCCCTCTGTCACTTTATAAAAGCTCACAAGAATTCACTCAACCACTGTTTGCGCTTAGGGATGGTACGAAAACGGCTGCTGGCGATGGGAGAGGTGCGCCTGTAATGCGGAAAAAAGCCTTGGAAAAGTTGCTGTTTGAAGGAAAATCGATGAGTTAACAGCGCAAAAACGTCTGATTATCTGATCGGGCGAGGCTTTTTGAACCTCAGGCCATGAAGGCATCAAAATCGAGGCCTACTTCAGACCTTCCTTAGAGAAATTCACCGAGCTTATTATGCGACTTTTGCAGCGAGGAATGAGGTGTTTAGCTCAAAGGGTGTCCATGCAAAGGTGGAAAAAATAGACATTCTGATTTTTTCTCTAACTGTATGATTTATATAAAAACTCTATGTCCATGTCTCCCTCCTCACTCACTAATACAGAACTTCGACAAGACCATCGTCTCGATTCCTACCTGGCGCCTGATGTCCGAGTCGTTCAAGAACTGGCGCGGCATGCAGGCTTCCGGTGGGCGTCGGATCAAGCGCAGCCTGTTCATCGACGCCAGCGGCGTGCGCTTCCTGCGCGATGACGAAGAGGTGCGCATGACCCAGGTGCACCTGCTCACCGACTACATCGGGCGCAAGCAGGCCGAACTCAAGGCCTGGAACGAAGCCCAGGGCCATAGCGCGCAACTGCTGGCCAACCGCCGCCGCATGACCAACCTCGGCACCTTCCGTGCCTATGCCCTGGCCTACCTGAAAAGCCATCCGGACATCCAGCCGAACATGACGTGCATGGTGCGCCAGATGCAAACCACCGCCCAAGGCGTGCCGCTGGAGATCTACTGCTTCACCCGCACCACGGCGTGGGCGGATTACGAGCGGATCCAGGGCGACATCTTCGATTACCTGTTGGCGGTGTTGCCGGAATTTGGACTGAGCCTGTATCAGCAGCCTAGTGGCACCGATCTACGCAACGGGATACTGGCACTGACGCCCACCTCCCAGGTCTCACCAGCCCTGCAGTAGTGAAACCGGCGAGGCGCAAATGAGCGCCTCGCCGGACCAGTATCCCGGTAAAGCCGGCAACTATGTGTAGCCGCTGCCGCCGAATAATCAACTGACAGGACCAATAAAGGAAATTTCTTCCTACGCCTTTAGTGAATTTCACTACTTGCGCGCACTATTTCTAATCTGTTTTAAAAAAAACCAACGCCTTAGCATCTGGCCATCAAACAACGCCAGATAAAGGCCATCCTCATGTTATGGACAACTCAGCTTTCTGATAATGCGGCAGACTTTGTATTAACTTCGAATGCCGAAGCGTTGACCCACTATTGTGGTGCTGCTGCCTTTGCTCAACCTCGCGACTTTTATACCCAAAGTCCCTACCAGCGCCCTTCCAGGCCGCAGGACGTGACCGATGCAATCATCACCACCAGCCTGACCAGCGACCAACTTTCAAACAGTCAACATCTGTTGGCGCAACGCTTGTTATTGAATATCTACGAGCAAGACTTAGTCTTCTTACCCAAGCCGCCCTTGGAACTCGACTTCAAGGCATTCAAACAATTCTATGATCCCCAGCACGCCGCCAGTGGCAAAAAAATCCGCCCCTTACTGGAACACTACTTATACAACTGGCTCAAGGAAGAAGTGCACATCAATGGCCCTTGGTGCCTGGACTCGTTTATCGCCCACACCGATAAAGTCCTGGATGACGTGGCCCAGGCCGAGTCAAAACTGCATGAGGTACTCACCACCAGTCGCCACCCCCAGCGTGCCGCCCGGTTTTTCATGACCCAATGCGCGGGAGACTTCCTCAGCGAAGCCTCGGCCATGGCCCGCAACGTGTTGGGCAACTGCGGCCTGTACACCAGCGAGTTGTTCAAGATCCTGATCGACGAATACGGCTACGGTGTCGACAAGAAGAAGCACAGCACCATCTTTGAAGACATGCTCCAGGACATGGACATGTCGCATCACGTGCACCACTACTGGCAGTTCTACACGCCGGCGTCGCTGTCACTCACCAACTATTTCCACTATGTATCGGCCAACCATGGCGAGCTGTTTCGGTACATCGGCGCCATGTACTACACCGAAGCCACGCTGGCGCTGACGACCAAGCACCAGTCACGCGCGATCAAGACCCTCTTCGACGGCCAGGTCTCCACGGCCTATTTCGATGAGCATGCTCACATCGATGTGCACCACGGCAGAATGGCCCTCCAGCGCCTGATCATTCCCATGATCAAGCAGTTCGGCACCAAGATCATCCCCGACCTCATCCGTGGCTTTGAAGAGTTCAAGCTCCTTCAGGACCTCGCCGACGAAGAAATGTATGCCCATATCAAATGGCATGACGAGATAGATGAACACCGCGCCAAGGCCACGGCCCTGCAGGGTCTCAAGCCGGTGGACCTGACAATCACCGAAGCGGAACACGAACTCTCGGTGCTGCACACCCACCCCAATGACGAGCTGTTCTGGGTCGAATCCGGCGAGTTGGAGTTTGTCGCCAGCCCCGAACTGACCCTGCGCCTGACTGCCGGCGAAGGCGTGGTGATTCCCAAGGGAATGCTCCATGGCACGCGTATCGTCAGCCCGTCCTGCACGTACACCGTCACCGCCATCTGAATGGGCCACCCAATGAAAGCCATCAGCCTGAATATCACCCACGCCCATTACGTGGCCGTGGAGGACAGAACCTACTTTCTGAAGCGTCATGCGTATTCGACGCAATTGCTGCCCACGGCGTGCCCCCATCGTGGCGGGCCGCTGCACATGGGCGAAATGACGGGCGACGGCCAAAGCGTGATCTGCCCCTGGCACGACAACGCCTACAAGGTCTGCAACCTGGAAAAGAAGGCGCTGCCCACCGTGCGCGTCAGAAACCAGATCAGCACCGTGGTCGGCGACACCGAACGGTGCGTGCCGCTGCTTAAACTCTCCCGTTACGACGGATGAAGCCCATGAAGACTAAATCGACATTGACCGCGTTCTATTCAATCGTGACCCTCTTCACCGGCCTCGACATGGCGATTGTGATCGCGATGGTCTGGTTCGGCCTGGAGACCACCGGCTCGACATTCCTGGTAGGCGCCACCTTGTGCGTGGCGACCGTAGTGCCCTATTTATGCGAACAGTACATCGGCAAGTTCTTCACGATTGAGCTGAGCCTGAAACGGCTGCTGTACATTCGCCTGGCTGCTTTTGCCGCCGTACTGGGGCTGTCGTTTACCCAAGCCGCCATGCTGCCGATCGGCTTTCTGGCGATCGCGTTTGTAGTGGGCGTCACCGACTACTTCACCATCAGCACCCTGGAATCGAAAAACACCAAGCTGGTGCTGGCCGGCCTCACCGACAGCGACACCTGCGCACGGTTGATGCAAACCTCCATCCAGATCGGCGCCTTCGGCGGCGCGCTTCTCGGCGGCTTGATCGTGGATGTGTTCTCGGTCAACCAGACGCTGCAGATCATCAGCCTGGCGGCAATTGTGTCACTGGCCGGCGTCTACCTGGTGGCCGACAGCCCCAGCGCCGGAGCCGCCGACCAGACCGCAGCCGCCACCAGCGCCGCGCCGCTGGACTTGCCGCGCAACCTCTACATTCTGATCATTGTGCTGAGCATGATCGGTTTCCATATCGGCGCGTTCAACAGCCTGGTGCCGATCGTTTTCCAAAAGCTCAATGATTGGAACGCGACCCTGTTTGGCGTCGCCAGTGGCCTGGCGGGCCTGGGGGCTTTCAGTGCCGCCGTGTTGCCGCGCATCAAGCTCAACAGCTACGGGGCCATCGCGCTGGTGATATTGGCGGACGTGGCAATCGTCTACTTCCAGCACCTCTACGTGATGATGGCCGCTGCGCTCCTGCTGGGCTTCTGCATCAACAGCCTGCGGATCCAGCTGCGTAAAACCCTGATCGAATCGGCGCCCAACGCCCGGGTAGCCGACGTGATCGCCGCAAAAAGCTCGCTCTACTACCTGCTGGTCAGTGGCTCGGCGCCAATGATCCTGACGTTCTTTACCACCTCGGGGTTCCTCGGACTCGAAGGCGCACGCCTGTTGATGATCGTTTCCGCCGGCTTGCTGGCCACTGCCGTACTGGCATGGAACCTGACCCCCGCCGCCTCGCCTGCCGCCACCACGGAATAAGGATTGCACGACGTGAAAACCGTACTGATTGTTGACCCATTCTCCACGGGCAAACTCTATGCACCCTTGCTCAACGCGCAGGGCGTACGCTGCATCGCCGTGATCTCCACACGCGACTTGCCTGAACACTTTACCAACGACCTGGTCGCCGAGAATTTCCATGAGGTGTATCACTGGGAAGAAAGCCTGCTGACCACCCTGGAAGACTTGTCACTGAGCGCGGTGATCGCCGGTTGCGAAACCGCGATCTACCTCACGGACTACCTGACGGAGCTGCTCGAAATTCCCGGTAACAGCCGTATCACCAGCGACCTGCGCCGTAACAAATTTTCCATGCAAGAGGCGTTGAAAGAGCACGAGTTGGCGCACATCGACTCGTACCTGTTGAGCTCGCCGAATCGCATTGGCGAAGTCGTGGCCAAGCTGGAGGAGTCGGCCACTTATGTGGTCAAGCCGCTGAATTCGGCCGCCACTGAAGGCGTGGTGTTTGCCCAAGGCAAAGGCGAAGCAGAGACGGCCTTGAGAAACGCGGCCTGGCGGAAGAAAAACGACCTGGGCGAGGTCAACCTCGGTTTTATCGTGCAGTCGTTTATCGCAGGGCCGGAGTACGTGGTGGACATGGTCGCCTTTGGCGGCACGTACATCATTGCCAGCGTCTGCAAATACACCAAGATCCGGAAGAACGGCAGCATGTTTGTCTACGAAAGCCTGGACACCCTTGATCCCCAGGCTATTGAGCTCAAGCCGCTGACCGATTATGCCCGCCAGGCAGCGGCGGCCCTCGGCGTGCGGGTCGGGCCGATTCACATGGAAATCATCTGGTCTGACACTGGCCCGGTGATGATTGAGGCCGGCGGCCGCTTGCACGGCGGCATTGCGCCCCTGTTGTTTCAACAGGTGTATCTGCCCGACCTGCTGTCGCTGTCGATCGACAGCTACCTCGGCCAGCCGCGCCCCGAGGCCGATGCAGTCAGTGAGATCAGCCATGGCCGGATCGGTTTCTTTTGCTCCGACGAACGCCGCACTTTTGCCCCGCCCTCAACCCAGGCCCTCCAGAGTGCCCAGGCGGACGAGGCCTATTGCGGCCACCGGTACTTCATCGCAGCCGGCCATACCACGCCGGTCACGATTGACTTCGCCACCTGTCCGGGACTGTTCTGGCTACAGAGCCCTTCGGCGCTGCAACTGGACGCCAGTACGGCGAACCTGCGTAAACAACTGTGGGGCTAAGGTTATGCAAAGTCGCTTGATCATCAAGAAATCGGCCTGTGAGCTGGGTATCAATAATGCGTGCGCCGCCGTTATCGAAGACATCACCGTTTCGGACGACCAGTGTTTCGTCGGCGTGTTGCAAAGTAACCTGAACCACGTGGCATCGCGCCTCAATGAACTGGACTCGAACATCGTGTATGAAGGGTTTGCCAGGCAGCTCAAAAAGCTCGGCTACGAAAACACCGTCAGCGCCAACGAAAAACTGCTGCGCCGCTTCATCGCCAAGGGCGTGTACCCCATCAACAACATCGTCGACGCCTATAACGCCGTTTCGATCCGCCATGGGGTCAGCATTGGTGTGCATACCTATCATCAGAAGGACGACATCTACGTGATGCGCTCGGAAAAACCGAGGGTGCTACGCCCGCTGTTCGCCAAGAAGGCCATCACGATTCCGGTGGGCGATATCGTCTATACCTGTGGGGATGTGCCGTTGGCGAGCATCGGCAAGGTGGACGCCGATGCCCATGATTTCCGCCTGACGAAGGACTCGTCGAGGTTATTGGTGGTGATCCTGGGGCATGACGACACATCGCTTCAATTCAACCAGGGCGTCATCGAAGAACTGGTGGACACGCTTCGTCAGAAAATGCCGAACCTGAGCCATCACTTTCTTGAAACCGTTCGCGATCATGCCTAGCGCCAGGCCTTCAGCACGGGGTTGACCACGACTTCCTTCACATGCTCGATGTTCAACAGGCTTTCCTTGAAGACCATCAATTCTTCAAAGTTCCTGTAGCGGACATCGAGCATCATGTCGACGTCGCCAAACAGGGAGTAGGCGTGCATCACTTGGCTGAACTGCTGGATCTTCGGAAACACCAGATGGCAATTGCTGCCATTGAGGGTCAGCATCAAAAACGCCGATTGCAGCGTCTCGTCGTCCTCGGCGACGTTGATGGTGAAGCCCAGGATGATGCCCTTCTCAATCAACTTCTGGACACGCGACTCCACCGCCGTTCGCGACTTGTGAACTTGCCGCGCCAATTGCGCCAGGCTGACCCGGGAGTCATCCTTCAAGGCTGCAATGATCAGTTCATCAATCTTGTCCACTCTGCCGCCCCCACACCGTTCTTTTCTATAACAGACTTTCATAGCCGCTCACGCATGCCTTGGGGCCATCACGTCGCAGACTTTACGCCAGGCACGGGTTTTATGCCCAATCGACTGATCCACACCGCTCCCAGAATCACCAACCCGCCCAACGCCAGACGACCCAGCGGCTCGTGCTGGTTCCAGATCAGCAGGTTCAGCAACAACCCTACCGGCACGTGCAGGTTGTTCATCACCGCCAGCGTGCCGCCATGCACCAGGCACGCGCCCTTGTTCCACCAGTACATGCCCAGCGCCGTGCTGACCAGCCCGAGGAACACCAGCACACCCCATTGCAGTGGCGCCTGTGGCAGGAAGTCGGCCTTGGCGAACAGCAGGAACGCCGGCAACACCACCAGCAGCGCGCCGAGGTAGAAGTAACCGAAGCGCCGGTAGTGCGGCAGGTCACTCGGATAACGCGCCACCAGATGCTTGTACATCACCTGCCCGGCGGCATAGGTGAAGTTGGCCAGTTGCAGCAGCAAAAAGCCCATCAGGAAGTGCGGGGTGATCTGGTCGAAACGGATCACCGCAGCGCCCGCCACTGCCACCAGGGCGGCAACCAGTGCCCAAGGGTTGAAGCGCCGGTTCAGCGCGTCTTCGATCAAGGTCACATGCAACGGCGTGAGGATGGTGAACAGCAATACCTCCGGCACCGTCAGCACGCGAAAGCTCAGGTACAGGCACACGTAGGTCACGCCAAACTGCAATGCGCCGATCACCAGCATGCCCCGCATGAAGGCCGGTTCTACCGAGCGCCAGCGGGTCAGCGGGATAAATACCAGACCGGCCAGCACGACGCGCACCAGCACCGCGAAGTAACTGTCGACATGACCGGCGAGGTATTCGCCGATCAAACTGAAGGAAAATGCCTGAATCAGGGTGACAACCAGTAGATAGCCCATGTACGCCTCGCTTCGAATGGGCGCGACATTAAAGGTTTTCAGGGTTTGAAGAAACTCAGGGCAAAAAAAACCCGACCTCGCTAAAGCGTCAGTCGGGCAGGAGCACTTAGGAGCAACAAGTGCAAAGGGAGGTTCGTACGCGTACTTGAAGGGTTTGCGTGGAGCGATATAAACACCGCGCGATTATCTGACGATTAAAGGATCAAGCGGCTCATGCCACGAGCTGTACCAACTGGGCCTTGGCGTGGTTGACGCCCTTTTCATGGAAGTCACCGCTCAGGTTCACTCCTTCCGCGTGAATGAAAGTGACGTCATGAATCCCGATAAAGGCCATCACCTGGCGCAGGTACGGTTCCTGGTGATCGGAGCTGGCGCCGCTGTGGATGCCGCCGCGTGCGGTCAGGACAATGGCACGCTTGCCGGTCAACAGACCCTGAGGCCCGGTGGGGGTGTACTTGAAGGTCACACCAGCGCGCAACACGTGATCCAGCCAGGCCTTGAGGGTGCTGGGGATGGCGAAGTTGTACATCGGCGCAGCCATCACCAGCACGTCGGCGGCCAGCAATTCGTCGGTCAATTCGTTGGAGCGATCGAGGGATACCTGCTCGCTGTCGTTGCGCTGATCAGCAGGCTTCATCCAGCCGCCCAGAAGGTTGGCGTCCAGATGCGGAACCGGGTTGAGGGCCACGTCACGCACGGTGATCCGGTCCGCCGGGTGGGCGGCTTGCCATTGACTGATGAACTGCTGGGTCAATAGGCGGGAGATAGAGTCCTGCTGGCGGGCACTGCTTTCGATGATCAGAACGTTGGACATGGCTTCGTAGGCTCCATCTGTAATTGCTGTAAGTCGATGGAGAAAAGATTAACCAGGGCTCATTCGATTAAAAAGCGCAAAAAACTGCTATAACCCATCTAGAAATCTGTTGATAGGCGGAGTATTCCTGTGGACATGCTCCGCTGCCGCTTTATTTAGGCGCGCAGGTCAATGCGATACGCATCTTGATAATGGCGCGGTTGAACTTGACCGTAGTGTTGGTGCTTTTGCCCGCAGGCACGGTGACCGTGCGCCGACGTGGCGACTCCGGGCCGTTGGTGAAGATTACTGAACACACCGCATCAGTGGTGCCGTAGTTATTGAGCTGAATCGAACTGATGTCCTTGTCGACGTCAGTCGCCGTGTAATCAATGCTGACACCGTCAATCTTTTTGGTGACGTCGGTGGGGTAGGCAAACGCGCTCATCGGCAGCAGCGCCAGCAACACACAACAGAATTTTCTCATTCGGCAGTCTCCAATAAGGACTGCCAGCTTAGGACAAGAGGAACCCATCTTGAAAGCGCCCCGCGTTACCCTCGATCAATGGCGCACGCTGCAAGCCGTGGTCGACCATGGCGGCTTCGCCCAGGCGGCCGAAGCCCTGCACCGTTCGCAATCCTCGGTGAGCTACACCGTGGCCCGCATGCAAGACCAGCTGGGCGTGCCGTTGCTGCGCATCGACGGGCGCAAGGCCGTGCTCACCGATGCCGGTGAAGTGCTGTTGCGCCGCTCGCGGCAACTGGTGAAAAACGCCAGCCAGCTGGAAGACCTCGCCCACCATATGGAACAGGGCTGGGAAGCCGAAGTGCGGCTGGTGGTGGACGCTGCCTACCCCAACGCGCGCCTGGTCCGCGCCCTCACCGCCTTTATGCCGCAGAGCCGTGGCTGCCGCGTGCGCCTGCGCGAAGAGGTGTTGTCCGGCGTCGAGGAACTGCTGATGGAAGGCGTGGCCGACCTGGCGATTTGCGGCTTCAGCATCCCCGGTTACCTCGGCACGGAAATGAGCGACGTAGAATTCGTCGCCGTGGCCCACCCCGAACACCCCTTGCACCGCATGAACCGTGAACTGAGCTTCCAGGACCTGGAAAGCCAGATGCAAGTGGTGATCCGCGACTCCGGTCGCCAGCAGCCTCGCGATGTGGGCTGGCTCGGCGCCGAACAGCGCTGGACTGTCGGCAGCCTGGCCACCGCCGCAGCCTTCGTCGGCAGCGGCCTGGGCTTTGCGTGGTTGCCGCGGCACATGATCGTGCGCGAACTCGCCGAAGGCGTGCTCAAGCAGCTACCCTTGGAACAGGGCGGCAGCCGCCACCCCACGTTTTACCTGTACTCAAACAAGGACAAACCCCTGGGGCCGGCAACGCAGATCCTTGTGGAGTTACTGCGCACGTTTGACACGGCGCCCCTGGATGCGCCTTTCGCCGCCCCCCAACAAGCCTGAAACGGAGTTCATCCATGGCCTGGTTCGACCACGAAGGCTGCAGCCTGCACTACGAGGAATACGGCCACGGCACACCGCTGGTACTGATCCATGGCCTGGGCTCCAGCAGCCAGGATTGGGAATTGCAGATTCCGGTACTGGCCAGGCACTACCGCCTGATCGTGGTGGACGTACGCGGGCATGGTCGCTCCGACAAACCCCGCGAGCGCTACAGCATCCAGGGTTTCACCCATGACCTGGTGGCACTGTTCGAACACCTGAGCCTGCCGCCCGCCCATGTGGTGGGCCTGTCCATGGGCGGCATGATCGCCTTCCAACTGGCGGTGGACGAGCCCGACCGGGTCAGGAGCCTCTGTATCGTCAACAGCGCACCCGAGGTCAAGGTGCGCCGCCCCCATGAATACTGGTGGTGGGCCCAGCGTTGGACCCTCGCCCGCGTGCTCAGCCTGGCCACCATCGGCAAGGGCCTGGGCGACCGACTGTTCCCCAAGCCCGAGCAGGCCGACCTGCGCCGCAAGATGGCCGAACGCTGGGCAAAAAACGACAAACGTGCTTATCTCGCCAGCTTCGATGCGATTGTGGGCTGGGGCGTGCAGGAACGACTTTCGCGGATTGCCTGTCCAACCCTGGTCATCAGCGCCGACCACGACTACACCCCCGTGGCGCACAAGGAAAACTATGTAAAACTGCTACCCGATGCGCGACTGGTGGTGATCGAGGATTCCCGCCATGCCACGCCTTTGGATCAACCCGAAGTCTTTAACGCCACCCTGCTCGATTTTCTAAAGACAGTCGAAACCACTACCCAGGATCACTGACCCATGCTGAAAAAAATCGCCTTCTTTGCCGGTTCCGTTCTGTTCGCTGCCAACCTGATGGCGGCTGAACCCGCCAAGGCGCCTCACGTCCTGATCTCCACCACCAACGGCGACATCGAGATCGAACTTGACCCGGTCAAGGCGCCAATCAGCACCAAGAACTTCCTGGCCTATGTCGACAAGGGCTTCTACACCAACACGATTTTCCACCGTGTGATCCCGGGCTTTATGGTCCAGGGCGGCGGGTTCACCCAGCAGATGTCGCAAAAGCCGACCGAAGCACCGATCAAGAACGAAGCCAGCAACGGCCTGCATAACGTACGCGGCACGCTGTCGATGGCCCGCACCTCGAACCCGGACTCGGCCACCAGCCAGTTCTTTATCAACGTGGCTGACAATGCCTTCCTCGATCCAGGTCGCGATGCCGGCTACGCCGTGTTCGCCAAAGTGGTCAAGGGCATGGACGTGGTCGACATCATCGTCAACTCCCAGACCACCACCAAGCAGGGCATGCAGAACGTGCCAATCGATCCTGTCCTGATCAAGTCGGCCAAGCGCATCGACTGAGGTCTGCAGGAAACTCCGCACGCGGCCCATAAGGCCGCGTGCGCATTTGAAAGGAGAGCCCGCCCGGCGGGCGTCAACCCTAATGCTCTATCGTCGTTTTGAACAACTGATCGATATTTTCCGCGACGCGCCCAGCGAAGCCCCTCCCGATAAAGTCCTGCCCTTCTACCTCTACTACCTGCGCCAGGTGTGGCCGCACTTTGCCGCGCTGCTGGTGGTGGGCCTGATCGGCGCGTTGATCGAAGTCGCGCTGTTCAGCTACCTGAGCCGCATCATCGACCTGGCCCAAGGCACGCCACCCGCCGACTTCTTCCAGGTGCACAGCACCGAGTTGATCTGGATGGCCGTGGTCGCGCTGCTGCTGCGCCCGATCTTCGGCGCCCTGCACGACCTGCTGGTGCACCAGACCATCAGCCCCGGCATGACCAGCCTGATCCGCTGGCAGAACCACAGCTACGTGCTCAAACAGAGCCTGAATTTCTTCCAGAACGACTTCGCCGGGCGCATCGCCCAGCGCATCATGCAGACCGGCAACTCCCTGCGCGACTCCGCCGTGGCGGCGGTGGATGCCATCTGGCACGTGGCGATCTACGCCATCAGCTCGCTGGTGCTATTCGCCGAAGCCGACTGGCGCCTGATGATCCCGCTGGTGACCTGGATCATCGCCTACAGCCTGGCGCTGCGCTACTTCGTGCCACGGGTGAAGGAGCGCTCGGTGATTTCCTCCGAGGCGCGCTCCAAACTCATGGGCCGCATCGTCGACGGCTATACCAACATCACCACCTTGAAGCTGTTCGCCCATACCCAGTCCGAACAGGAGTACGCCAAGGAAGCGATCATCGAGCAGACCGAAAAAACCCAACTGGCCAGCCGCGTGGTGACCAGCATGGACATCGTGATCACCACCATGAACGGCCTGCTGATTGTCACTACCACGGGCCTGGCCTTGTGGTTGTGGACCCATTCGCTGATTTCCGTGGGCGCGATTGCCCTGGCCACCGGTCTGGTGATCCGCATCGTCAACATGTCCGGCTGGATCATGTGGGTAGTCAACGGGATTTTCGAAAACATCGGCATGGTGCAGGACGGTCTCAAGACCATCGCGCAACCATTGGCGGTGATCGACCGCGCCAACGCCCCACGCCTGACAGTGCCCCGTGGCGAAGTACGCTTTGAACAGGTGGATTTTCACTACGGCAAACAGAGCGGGATCATTGGCGGCCTGAACCTTGAGATCAAGGCCGGTGAAAAGATCGGCCTGATCGGCCCGTCCGGTGCGGGCAAGTCGACCCTCGTCAACCTGCTGCTGCGCCTGTACGACCTGCAGGGCGGGCGTATCCTGATCGACGGCCAGGACATCGCCGAAGTGGCTCAGGAATCCCTGCGCGCACAGATCGGCATGATCACCCAGGACACCTCGCTGTTGCACCGCTCGATTCGTGACAACCTGCTCTACGGCAAGCCCGACGCCACCGACGAAGAACTCTGGGCCGCCATCCACAAGGCCCGCGCCGATGAGTTCATCCCGCTGCTGTCGGACGCCGAAGGCCGTACCGGGCTGGACGCCCACGTGGGCGAACGCGGAGTGAAACTCTCCGGTGGTCAGCGTCAGCGTATCGCCATCGCCCGCGTGCTGCTCAAGGATGCGCCGATCCTGATCATGGACGAGGCGACTTCGGCCCTGGATTCGGAAGTGGAAGCCGCAATCCAGGAAAGCCTGGAAACCCTGATGAAGGGCAAGACGGTGATCGCGATCGCCCACCGGTTATCGACGATTGCGCGGATGGATCGCCTGGTGGTGCTGGAGAAAGGCCAGATTGCCGAAAGCGGCAGCCATGCCGAGTTGCTGGCCCATAAGGGCCTGTATGCGCGGTTGTGGCAGCACCAGACAGGGGGGTTCGTCGGCATCGACTGAGGGCCCCACATTGGTCGCCTGGATTTGTGTAAAAACCCTGCTGTACTCAGTGCAGTGCCCAGACGGGCGCTGAAGTAAATCTGCAGGGAGCATCACTGATTTACGGATTCGGTAGAGCGATCTATCAAGGACGTGCGGCATGTCTTTGTTCAAGCGTTCAGTCACAGAGGGGCTGGGTACGTTTTGGCTGGTGTTGGGCGGTTGCGGGAGTGCGGTGTTGGCCGCCGCGTTTCCTGCTGTCGGGATCGGGTTGTTGGGCGTGTCCCTGGCGTTCGGGCTCACGGTGCTGACCATGGCGTTTGCCATCGGGCATATCAGCGGTTGCCATCTCAACCCGGCGGTATCGGTGGGGTTGGTGGTCGGTGGGAGGTTTCCCGCCAAGGAGTTGCCGGCGTACATCGTGGCTCAGGTCATCGGTGGCGTCGTCGCGGCCGGCTTGTTGTACTTCATCGCCAGCGGCAAGCCGGGCTTTGAACTGGCCGGCGGGTTGGCCTCCAACGGCTATGGCGAGCATTCGCCGGGGGGTTATTCGATGGCGGCGGGGTTGGTCTGCGAACTGGTGATGACGGCCATGTTCGTGCTGATCATCCTCGGCGCCACCGATCACCGCGCCCCGAAGGGCCTCGCCCCCATCGCCATCGGACTGGCGCTCACCCTGATCCACCTGATCTCCATTCCCGTGACCAACACCTCGGTCAACCCGGCACGCAGTACCGGCCCGGCGCTGATCGTGGGCGGGTGGGCGATCCAGCAACTGTGGATGTTCTGGCTCGCGCCGATCCTCGGTGCGGTGGTGGGCGGTTTTGTCTATCGATGGGTTGGCCAGGAGGACCCGGCCTGAAACGTACCGAGTCGTAGCAGCTGTCGAGCGCAAGCGAGGCTGCGTTGCGGTGTGTCAGGCAAACCGTAAACGCAGCCTCGCTTGCGCTCGACAGCTGCTACGACCCGAAACTTGCGGTTGCCCGATGAGAGTCACTACGGCCCGAAACTTGCGGTTGCCCATCAGGCGCTGTTCAGGCTTGTCGATACGGCAGCGCTGCCCTTGCCTCTTCGGCGTACGCCAGGATCCCAACCCGCTCACGTTCCAGGAAATCCTCCACGGCATTCTTCAGCCCCGGATGGCGCAAGTAGTGCCAGGAACGGGTGATCACCGGCTCAAACCCGCGAATCAATTTATGCTCGCCCTGCGCGCCGGCGTCGAAACGTTGCAGGCCTTGGGCGATGGCGTAGTCCATGCCCTGGTAGAAACAGGTTTCGAAATGCAGGCGGTCGAATTCCGCCAGGCAACCCCAGTAGCGACCGTAGAAGCTGTCGCCACCGATCAGGCTGAACGCCATGGCCACCGGCCGCGTGCCTTGCTTGGCCAGCACGACGCGGATCGCCTCGGGCATGCGTTCGGCCAGCAGGCTGAAAAACGCGCGGGTCAAGTAGGGTGATTGGCGGCGTACTGCGTAGGTATTGGCGTAGCAGGCGTAGACGAAATCCCACTGCGCTTCGCTCAGTTCATGGCCTTGCAGCCATTCGAAATCGATGCCCTGCCCCGCCACTTGCTCACGCTCTTTGCGCATCTGCTTGCGCTTGCGTGAACTCAGGGCGTCGAGGAAGTCCTGGAAGTCGCGGTAGCCACGGTTCTGCCAATGAAACTGGCAGCCCAGCCGTTGCATCCAGCCCGCCTGCCGGGCCAAGGCCTCGTCGGCCAAGGTGTCGGTGAAGTTGATATGCGCACTGGAGAGCCCTTCGATTTCCAGGTAGCCCGGCAGGCTGTTGAGCAATTCAAAACCGTCTTCGGCATTGGCCGCCAACAGGCGCGGGCCGCTGACCGGGCTGAACGGTACGGCCGTCAGCAACTTGGGGTAATACTCGATACCCGCCCGCTGGCAGGCATCGGCCCAACCGTGATCGAACACGTACTCGCCGTAGGAATGCCACTTGCGATAACCGGGCAGTGCCGCCACCAGCCGATCACCTTCCCAGTGCAGCAAATGCTCAGGCTGCCAGCCCGAGTGCGGGCCGACGCTGCCACTGTCCTCCAGCGCGCTCAGGAACGCATGCCGCACGAACGGTTGGGTCTGCGGCACCAGGGCGTCCCAGGTCTGCGGGGCTATTTCGGACAAGCTTTGCAGGCGTTGCAACGGCATCGGCATCCTCACTGCATCAGGGCGTAAAAGCCTCGCGAGTATCGCTTATCGCCGCCCCCAGCACACCCTCAAATCGCCCGACAAGGCTCTAAAGCAATAGTTCCGATCCCCACGCATTTGTCATCTAGATGACATCACTTAGCCACTGTTGCGTCATAAACCATCGCGATACTGACGCCTGTTTTTAGAGCGCCTGGTTCTACCGGGTGGCTATTTTTCCGTCCGTCATCGGTCGGTTGTGTCCTGGATGGTTTGCCATCCCTCCTCACTTTCGGAGATTGATATGCGTCTTGCTTCCACTAAAACTGCGGCGGCCCTGTGCGGCGGCCTGTTACTGGCCCTGAGCGTTCCGGCCAGCGCTGCAGTCGACGCTAAATTGCTCGACATGCTCAAGGCCAACGGCCAGATCACCGCTTCGCAGTACACCGAATTGCAAAGCGAGTTGGCCAAAGACCAGAAAGAACAGCAGATCGCCCGGCAAGCTCAACAAGAGACCAACGAACAGATCGCGGCCACCGCGAAGAAAACCAACGAGCTGAGCAGCTTCGACCAGAAGCTGGCGTGGGCCGCCAAGACTCAGTTCAAGGGTGATGTGCGTTTCCGCCACGAGACCGTCAAGATTGATGGCACCCCTAACAATGGCGGCAAGGACAAGGACCGTGAGCGCATCCGTGCGCGTCTGGGCGCCTACACCGAAATCAACCCACAAGTGGACACCGGCATCCGTATTGCGACCGGCAGCAGCGACGACGCCCGCTCCACCAACCAGGACCTGGATGGCTACTTCAACAAGAAGTCGATCTGGCTGGACCTGGGCTACATCGACTACCACCCGGACCAGATCAAAAACCTGCACGTGATCGGCGGCAAGATGCTGCAACCGTGGGTGAGCATGGGCGACGTGATCTGGGATAGCGATATCAACCCGGAAGGCCTGGCCCTGACCTACAAATACCCATTGGGGAGCAGCGCCGAGCTGTTCGGCAGCCTGGGTAACTACAACCTCAAAGACAACGTCAATGGCGACGGCGTGCAATTTCGCAATGACCTGCGCATGACCGCAGGCCAGTTGGGCTCGCGTTTCGCCCTGACCGACAACCTGAAGCTGACCCTGGGCGGCAGTGTGTATGCGTTCCAGAATGACGAAGACAGCCGCTGCCCGACCGCTGGTTCGACCGCTTGCCTGACCCCAGCCGAAACGGTCGCCAACACCGCCGCAGGCAATGCCAGCGAGTACCGTCTGTACGAAGGCTTCAGCCAAGTGGATATCGGCGGCCTGGCCGTACCGCTATCGTTCTACGGCCAGTACGTGCAAAACACCAAAGCCACGGATAAAGACCAGGACACCGCCTGGCTGTTGGGTGCCAAGTCCAAGGTATTTGGCCTGAACCTGGACTACAACTACCGCGACGTACAGCGCTACGCAGTGGTCGGTGCCCTCACCGACTCGGACTTCGCCGGCGGCTTCACCGGTGCACGGGGTCACAAGTTCAAGGTCGGTTACGACATCGACAAGAACTTCGCCATCGGCGCGACGTACTTCCTGACCAAGGCGGATTACGCCAGCGTCGCGGGTTACCGCGATGCCAACGCCAATACCCTGCAGTTGGATGCAGAAGCCAAGTTCTGATAGTACGTGTAATACGCCTTGGGCCAGGACGGCCCGAGGTGGCTGCAACAGCCTTGCGTGGCGAGATCGGTCCCCATCATCCGTTCGATCCAGCCACGCGAGCCTGCTTCCACCCCGCCTTTATTGATCCTTGAGCCGCTCGGCAGCCAGCCGCTGCGCCAAGGCATCCACATCCTTCACCGGCTCATCCGGCATGATCTTCAGCGTCGCCTGCATCAGGCGCATCTGACGGATAAACCGGCGGCAGTTCGGGCAGAACATCAAGTGATGACGCACCAGCAAGCGCTCGCGAAAGGTCAATTGCCCATCGAGATAGTCACTGGAACGTGCCACTTGTTCTTTACAGGTCAACATTCGCCCGTTTCCTCAAAATGCTCCACCGTGGCGAAGACTTTAAGCCGTGCTCGATGCAACAGCACACGAACATTGGACAGAGAGAGTGTCAGGAGATTACAAATCTCTTCCAACTCCAGGCCCTGGCGTTCACGCAGCACCAGCACGCTGCTTTGCAACTGCGACAAACTCAGCAACGTATGCTCCAGGCATTCGCGCAGCTCATCCTCGGTCAGCAAGGCTTCCGGGGTGTCCTGATGCCAGGCAAACGGGGCGACTGCCCAGTGGCCGTCGTCGGGGGTAAAGCGCTCATCGCCGATGGTGCCGTGGGGCGAAGGCAAATCGTCGAGCAACACCTCGCGACGATTTTGCTTGTAGCGCCCCTTGGCGGCGTTGGCGGTGATGGTCAGTAGCCAGGTCTTGAGGCTGGAGCGCCCTTCAAACCTGGCGACGTTGCGGACCACCGACAGCCAGGCGTCCTGCACCACCTCATCGGCATGGCGCTGGCCGACGATTGCATAGGCCACCGCGCGCATGGCGCTCTGGTAGGTGATGACCAACTCCTTATAGGCCTGTTGCTCGCCCTTGAGCAGCCGTTCAAGCAGGTGCGTGTCGTCCGCTGCTGCCATTTAGACCTCGATTGTCTTAGCGCTTGCGCAGGATCACGCTGCCGATCGAATAGCCCGCGCCAAACGAACTGAGTACCGCGACGGAGCCCTTGGGCAGATCATCCTGGTACGTGTGAAACGCGATCACCGAGCCTGCGGAGCTGGTATTGGCGTAAGTATCGAGGATCACCGGGGCTTCTTCCACCGTGGCTTCGCGGCCGAGCAGTTTCTTCACGATCAGGTGGTTCATGCTCAGGTTGGCCTGGTGCAGCCAGAAGCGTTTCACATCGGCCACGTTCAACTGGTTTTCTTCCAGGTGCACGCCGATCAGTTCGGCCACCATCGGGCACACGTCGCGAAAGACTTTGCGGCCTTCCTGCACGAACAATTTGTCGGGGGCGCCAATGCCCTCTTCTGCCGCACGGTTGAGGAAGCCGAAGTTATTGCGGATGGTGTTGGAGAACTTGGTCAACAGCTTGGTGCTGACCACGTCGAACTGGTGCTCGGACGTTGCCAGGTCGGCACGCTCCAGGACCACAGCCGTCGCGGCATCACCGAAGATGAAGTGGCTGTCGCGGTCGCGGAAGTTCAGGTGGCCGGTGCAGACCTCCGGGTTGACCATCAGGATAGCCCGCGCCTGGCCCAGTTGGATGCTGTTGGCGGCGTTCTGGATGCCGAAGGTGGCTGAAGAGCACGCCACGTTCATGTCGAAACCAAAGCCTGCGATACCGAGGGCTTCCTGGACTTCGATGGCGATGGCCGGGTAGGCGCGCTGCAGGTTGGAACAGGCGACGATCACGCCGTCGATGTCGGCGGCGGTCCTGCCGGCGCGCTTCAAGGCTTGTTCAGCGGCGCCGACGGCCATCTGGCAGAGCACCGACCATTCGTCGTTGCTGCGCTCAGGCAGGCGTGGGGCCATGCGCTGCGGGTCGAGAATGCCGTCTTTGTCCATCACGAAGCGGCTCTTGATGCCGGACGCCTTTTCGATAAAGGCCGCGCTGGACTCAGTCAGCGCCTGCACCTCGCCGCGCTCGATGGCAGCGGCGTTGTCAGCGTTGAACTGCTGCACGTAGGTATTGAAAGACTGCACCAGCTCTTCGTTGGAGATGCTGTTGGCAGGGGTGTAAAGGCCAGTGCCGCTGATGACGACGTTATGCACGGTCGTTCCTCTAAATCTGTCAGGCAGAAGATATTGGTACCGTCGTACCAAACTTTAAGTAGTTTTATTCCGTCCAGCGGACATCAAACTGGCATCGCTTTATTCCATCGCGTCGCAGTACTTCACGACAATCCCGGCATTTATGGGCGCGAAGTTTGCCACAAACCCAGGGATTTGGCGCCACTTCCAGACAAACACCGCTTAAATGTGGGACAGGAATCAGGCCTCGACCAGCGTCCACTGCTTACTCAGGCGCTTGTCGGAAATCGGCACCTTGGTGCCCAACTGCTGGGCAAACAACGACACCCGATACTCCTCCAGCCACCAGCGGTAGAGCTCCAGTTGAGGATCGCGCTTGCCTTCCTGGGCGTGTTTGTTCAGGCGGTTCTGGTACTGCGCCCATAGCCCACTCAGCTCGCCGCTCCACACCCGGTCTTTTTGCACCTGGCTCGGCAGTTTTTCAAGACGCAACTCGATGGCCTTGAGGTAACGCGGCAGTTCCTTGAACCACTGCGCCGGGGTTTCCCGTACAAAACCCGGATACACCAGGTTACTCAATTGCTGCTTGATGTCATTCAAGGCCACCGCCTGGGCCAGGTCGATCTTGCCTTTGAAGCGTTTTTGCAAGCCATGCCAGAGCTTCAGTACTTCCAAGGTCAAGCGCGCCTGGCGTTCGGCGTGCTCGGTCCAACTGCCGCGCTTGCGTTCGGCCAAGGCGGCCAAGCCTGCGCCATCACGCGGCAGGCTAGCTTCGCCTTCCAGCACGCAGGTGTCGAGGCTGGCCAGCAGGATGTCTTCCACCAGCGCGTCGATCCGCCCCAATTCGCGGTACATCAGCCCCAACTCGGTGAGACCGGGTAACTTGCCGCGCAGGAATTTCGCCGGTTCCGCCAGTTGCTGCATCAGCAGGCGCTGCAAAGCGCGGCGATGCTGGAACTCAGCCTCGGCGGCGGTGGAGAAACGGCCTTCCTTGACCGTACCGTTTTCTTCCACCAGCGCCGGATACACCGTCATCGACAGCCCGGCGATCTTCTGTTGGGTCTTCTCGGCCACGGCGGCGAACACCTTGGCTTCCACCGGCTGCTGGCTTTTCGCTGTTTGCGGCACGGCCAACGCGGCCTGGCTGGCTTCGGCAAAACGTGCGGTCAGCTCGGCCAGGTCGCGACCTTCGCCGAGGAACTTGCCTTGGCCGTCGACCACTTCCAGGTTCATCTTCAGGTGGTTCTCCACCTGTTGCGCCGACTCGGCCCATGCCTCATCGCTGACCCGCGCGCCCGTCATGCGCAACAGTTCGCGCCCCAGCGCCTGGGGCAGCGAGCCCTGGCCAAATTCGATGCGTTGCAGCGCGGCCTTGACGAAGTCCGGCACCGGCACGAAGTTTTTGCGCAGCGCCTTCGGCAGGTTGCGCACCAGGGCGATGCACTTGGCTTCTATCACCCCCGGCACCAGCCATTCCAGGCGCTCCGGCGGCAAGGCCGGTAGCAGCGGCGCGGGTACGCGCAGGGTCACGCCATCACGCGGGTGGTTGGGTTCGAAGTGATAACTCAGGGCCAGTTCCAGGTCGCCCAGGTGCAGGGTGTCCGGATAATGGGTGGCGGTGACTTCACTGGCCTCGCGGGCGAGCACGTCTTCTTCGCGCATGATCAGCAACTGCGGGTCTTTCTGGCTGTTGACCTTGTACCAACTGTCGAAGGTCGCGGTCTGGTGGATCTCTGCTGGCAGGCGTGCGTCGTAGAAGGCGTACAGGGTTTCTTCGTCGGCCAGGATGTCGCGGCGGCGCGCCTTGGCCTCCAGTTCGTCGAGTTGTTCCAGCAGTTGCTGGTTGGCGGTGAGGCACTTGGCCCGGGACTGGATCTCACCGCGCACCAGGCCCTCGCGGATAAACAGCTCGCGGGACACCACCGGGTCAATCGGCCCGTAATGCACCGGCCGGCGCCCGACCACAATCAGCCCGAACAGGGTGATCTGCTCAAACGCCACCACTTGGCCGCGCTTTTTCTCCCAATGCGGTTCGAAGTGATTTTTCTTGATCAGGTGCCCGGCCAGCGGCTCGATCCAATCAGCGTCGATCTTGGCGACCATGCGCGCATACAGTTTGGTGGTTTCCACCAGCTCGGCCGTCATCAGCCATTGCGGACGCTTCTTGCCGATGCCCGATGACGGGTGAATCCAGAAGCGCCGCTGGCGCGCCCCCAGGTAATCGCCGTCTTCGGTTTTCTGGCCAATCTGGCTGAGCAGCCCGGAGAGCACCGCTTTGTGCAGTTTCGGGAAATCCGCCGGTTCTTTGTTGATCGTCAACTGCATGTCGCGACAGATCAGGCTCAACTGGCGATGGGAATCGCGCCACTCGCGCAGGCGCAGGTAGTTGAGGAAGTTCTTGCGGCACCAATTGCGCAGTGGGCTGGCGGTCAGTTCCTGGCGCTGTTCTTCAAAGCCGCGCCACAGATTGACCAACCCGGCGAAGTCCGAGTCCGGATCTTTCCACTGGGCATGGGCCTGGTCGGCGGCCTGTTGGCGCTCCGGCGGGCGCTCACGCGGATCCTGGATCGACATGGCGCTGGCGACGATGAGCACTTCCTGCAAGCTGCCAAGTTTGGCGGCCTCCAGCAACATGCGGCCCATGCGCGGGTCCACCGGCAGACGCGCCAACTGGCGGCCCAAGGGCGTCAGTTGACTGTTGCGGTCCACTGCCGACAACTCTTGCAGCAGATTGAAGCCGTCGCTGATCGCCTTGCCGTCCGGCGGCTCGATAAACGGGAAGTCGGTGATTTCACCCAGGCGCAGGTGCAGCATCTGCAGGATCACGGCGGCGAGGTTGGTGCGCAGGATTTCCGGATCGGTAAACTCCGGGCGCCCGATAAAGTCCTCTTCGCTGAACAGCCGGATGCAGATGCCCGGCTCAACTCGCCCGCACCGGCCTTTACGCTGGTTGGCACTGGCCTGGGAAATGGCCTCGATCGGCAGGCGCTGCACCTTGGCGCGGTAGCTGTAGCGGCTGATGCGCGCGGTGCCGCTGTCGATCACATAACGAATGCCCGGCACGGTCAGCGAGGTTTCCGCGACGTTGGTCGCCAGCACCACGCGCCGGCCCGGATGGGACTGGAAAATCCGTTGTTGCTCGGCCGGCGACAGGCGCGCGTACAGCGGCAGGATTTCGGTGTGCTTGAGCTGGGCCTTGCGCAGCATCTCGGCGGCGTCGCGGATCTCGCGCTCACCCGGCAAAAACACCAGTACATCGCCGGGGCTGCGCCGTTCGCTGCGCTCGTAGGCGGCGATTTCATCAAGGGTGGCGAGGATCGCCTGGTCGACGGTCAGGTCGTCCTCGACGCGGTTGCCCTCTTCGTCCTGCTCCAGGGTCAGCGGGCGGTACCAGGTGTCCACCGGGAACGTGCGGCCCGAGACCTCGACAATCGGCGCATCGTCGAAGTGCTTGGAAAAGCGCTCCAGGTCGATGGTCGCCGAGGTAATGATGACTTTGAGGTCGGGGCGACGTGGCAGCAGGGTTTTCAGGTAACCGAGCAGGAAGTCGATGTTCAGGCTGCGTTCGTGGGCTTCGTCGACGATGATCGTGTCGTAGCGTTCCAGGTAACGGTCGTTCTGGGTTTCCGCCAGCAGGATGCCGTCGGTCATCAGTTTGATCAGGGTGTTGGAATCGCTCTGGTCTTCAAACCGCACCTGATAACCCACCAACGCACCCAAAGGCGTGGCCAGTTCTTCGGCAACCCGACTGGCCACGCTGCGCGCCGCGATCCGGCGCGGTTGAGTGTGGCCGATCAAACCGTACTGGCCGCGGCCGATTTCCAGGCAGATCTTCGGCAACTGGGTGGTTTTACCCGAGCCGGTTTCGCCGGCAATGATCAGGACCTGATGCTTGTTCAGCGCGTCTTTGATCTCGTCGCGCTTGGCGGCAATCGGCAGGCTGTCGTCGTAGCGAATCACCGGCAGGCTGGCGCGCCGCGCCGTGACCTGGGCGCAGGACGCCTGCATGCGCGTGACCCACTGCGCCAGTTTTTCCTCGTCGGGCTTTTTGCGCAGCTCAAGCAACTGCCGCCGCAAGCGGTGGCGGTCGGCGAGCATGGCGTGATCGAGGTTCTTGAGCAGTTGGTCGATAGCGGGCGCTTGGTCAGTCATCAGGGCGGCAAGGGTCTTTTGGGTGAGGCAGGTGAGGCCTGCGCAGCGTAAGTCATCAGAGAGGACGGCGATTGTCGCAGATTTCGACAAGTCTGGAGACGGTCAGTCAATTATGTCTGCGCCGTCCTACCTCCTACGACGACATTTACTACACCACTGAGTGGATCATTCTGTCTTTTTTACAGCAGAAGTCTGATGGGATGGAGGGCGTGTGAAAGGTTCAATAAGGCGTCCAGACACATCTGGCCAACCTCTATCTTTTAACGTGAACCGGAGCTTACATGCCGATCAGTCCCTCCTCGACGCACTCGCACAACCCACCCTCCTACGCTGAAGCAACGAACCCTCGGAACCCGCCTCCCTATGAACACCCTCCGAGCTATGCACATGCAACAGGTTCGCAGCCGTCGACCAGTAACAGCCGCGCGCCATCCGCGCCGACGACCAACCTGACGGCGAATCGAATCCAAAACAACGCGACAAGCGGGCAAACCATGCGTGGGATGCGCTTCATGAGCGGCTTGTAAAAGGCTCACTGAGCTTCCTGTTGGTCCCATTCGCCTCTCCCGTGAGGACCGGCGGATCACATTCTGCCGAATGTTCAAGTATCCGCCGTTGTAAAACTCACCCTGTGTTTCCTGAGCGGTCCGCGCCAGCCGATTGTTCCCTTAACCCCCAAGGTTTTTTATGCCTATTGACTCCAGTCGCTATTCCAACCCCAATTTCGCCCATTCATACAGCAACAAATATCAGGAAGTTGCGCCTGATAACAGATCGTCACAAGGCTCATGGAGCACCTACCCATCCGGCTCCTCCGGTGGCTGTGCCCTACTGAGCAATTCAAAAGCCCGGGACCTGAATGCAGAAATGCACTTGGCAGGCGCGGCGCTGAATCCAAAAAACCCCAAAGGGCAGTTGGTGAATCTCAAAGAGTCCAAAGACCTGAAAATTCTGGAAAGACCAACGTCGTTAAACAAGTTTGTGCTTACCCAAGACGGCAACATGGTAGTCGGCAACATCGACAAAAGCGTGCCACCAAAGTGGATGTCTCATCCCAGCATCGCCGAAATAGGTGCTGGCCCTGGTCAATCGCAGAACGTCGTCAGTGCGGGTTACATGAAAAAAAATCTTATGGGGAAAGTTCAACTGTCCAATACCTCTGGCCATTACTTGCCCAGTAAAAGTGACTTGAGGCCCGCACAGCAACATTTAAGGAACATGGGCACGGAGTCAACCAAGAGCGAATGCGTCATCGCCTGACGCCAGCGGACTCAGGGCGTGCGGGTCCAGTTGCTCGCCCTTTATGCGTCACCGCGCTCCTTGCGCCGATACGGAAACACATCAATCACCTTCCCCTCCCGAATCGCCTCTTGCAGTCCCTTCCAATAGTCGGCGTTGTACAACTCACCATGCAGCTCATCAAACAACTTGCGCTGGCCGGCATCGGCAAACAGGAACGGCGGGAACTCCTCCGGGAACACATCCAGCGGGCCGATGGAGTACCAGGGCTCGGAGGCCATCTCATCTTCGGGCGTACGCGGCGCCGGGATATGCCGGAAGTTGGCTTCAGTGAGGTAGCAGATTTCGTCGTAGTCGTAAAACACCACGCGACCATGACGGGTAACACCGAAGTTCTTCAGCAGCATGTCGCCGGGAAAGATATTCGCCGCCGCCAGTTGTTTGATCGCCAGTCCATAGTCCTCCAAAGCTTCGCGCACCTGGGCCGGGTTGGCGTTTTCCAGGTAGAGGTTGAGCGGGGTCATGCGCCGTTCGGTCCAGCAGTGGCGAATGAGCACCGTGTCGCCTTCCACTTCGACCGTGCCGGCGGCCACTTCGAGTAACTCGGCCAGGCACTCGGGCTCGAACTTGCTCAAGGGGAAGCGGAAGTCGGCGAACTCCTGGGTATCGGCCATGCGCCCGACGCGGTCGACGCTTTTAACCAGGCGGTATTTCTCGATCACCGTGGCGCGGTTGACGTTTTTCGACGGCGAGAAGCGGTCCTTGATGATCTTGAACACGGTGTTGAAGCCCGGCAGGGTAAACACGCTCATGACCATGCCGCGCACGCCGGGGGCCATGATGAACTGGTCGTCGGTGGTGGCCAGATGATTGATCAGCGCACGGTAGAACTCCGACTTGCCGTGTTTGTAGAAGCCGATGGAGGTGTACAACTCGGCGATGTGCTTGCCCGGCAGGATGCGCTTGAGAAAACCGATGAATTCCGCCGGCACTGGCACGTCGACCATGAAGTAGGAACGGGTAAACGAAAAGATGATCGACACCTCGGCTTCGTCGGTGATCAGCGCATCGATCTGGATGCCTTGTCCTTCGCGGTGCAGCAACGGGATCACCAGGGGCCATTGTTCGTCGCGGGTATAAAGGCGCCCTACCAGATAGGCGCCTTTGTTGCGGTAGAGCACCGAGGAAAACAGCTCGACCTTGAGGTCAGGGTCCTTGCAGACCCAGTCGGGCAGGCTTTCCCGCAGTTGCGCTTCGAGGCGCTGCAGGTCGGCGTTCAGGTCGGCATAGGGTTCGCTGAAACGGTAGTCGGCAAACATCTGCGCGAGCATCTCACCGATGTTGCCGGCGGGCAGGTAGGTGCGGGTCTGCGCGGCCCGCGCCTTGCGCAGGCTTGGCCGGGTGGTGTGGATAAACATGCAGCCGTCGCTGATCAGGTCGTGGCTGAACAGGCCGCAAAAGATCGAGTTGTACCAGGTCTCGGACAGCTCATCGTCGAAACGCAGGTCGATCAGGCTGATGTAGGCGCTTTTCACCAAAGGCCACAGGTTGATATCCAATAAGTCCACGTCAGCGAAGCGGGCGTGCAGGCCCGTGGTCACCTCAAACACCTTCTCTTCATAGAGGTTGATCCGCGCCGCCGAGGCGGCCTGGCCTTGCTGCCATTGGGCCTTCTCGAACCGCTCGCGGGCGCCATCGGTGATCTGGCGAAAGTGCTCACGGTAATCGTCGAAGCCGTCGAGGATCGTGCGGGCAATCGCGAAGGCGGGCGTGGGTTGCGACATGCGGGAAACCTCGAACGGGCATCGGGAAGCCCTGAGCTTAGCCAGTGTACGTAAGCAGGAGAAGGGTGATTTTTTGCGCAGCGTTGTGCCCCTGCGCTGACTTTGTACATTTGTTTTCAATTTATTTAATTCGACCATACGGTCAATAAAAACACCGTGTTGTCGCCTTGCGTTCGCCCAATAGCCGCTAACGGCGGGGCTTGGCACCCCGGCAGCAAAAATAGCAGACCCGATTCCATTACTGATTCCACCTCAAGGATTGGATCCAACTAAGGGAAACCCCGATTACCACGGTAGTGGCACTTTGATATATAGCGCGCCCTCTCCCACCCTAACAAGGTCAAAAGACCGATCCGGGAGCAGGTTCTAATCGCACAAGGAGCATTGAGATGTCATTGAGGAACATGAGGATCGGTCTGCGTGCCAGTCTGAGTTTTGGGGTGTTGGCCAGCTTGCTGGTGATTGTCGGGCTGTTCGGCCTGGGGCAGATGGCCAAGCTGCGCGAAAGCGCGCTGGTCATCGAACGGTCGTGGATGCCGAGCATCGAGAATATCCACGACAGCGCCGCCTTCGTGGCCAGCATCCGCCTGGAGGCCCTGCGCCTGGTGACCACCGACGAGTCGCGGGTGCGTGACAACAGCAGAAACCTGATCACCCGCCAGCGCAGCGACCTGCAAACCCTGTTGGATCACCATGAAACCCTGCTGACCAACGACGAAGAGCGCGAGATGCTCAAGCAGGTGAAAACCGACGTGGCCGGCTACCTGGCGATCGTCAGCCAGATGGTTGATTTGATCGACAAGGATCAGCAGCAAGACGCCATTGACCTGCTCAACAACCGTCTCGCCCCTCAAGGCACGTTGCTCAGCCAGAGCCTGGAAAAGCTGATCGTCTTCAACCAGAACGGTGTCGAAGCCGCCGCCGATTCCGCTGCACAGATGTATTCGAGCGCGCAATGGGTGGTCGGCCTGATCATTGTGTTTGCACTGATCGCCACCTTGCTGCTGGCCTGGCTGCTGACCCGCAGCATCACCGCGCCGCTCAGCCAGGCGCTGACCGTGGCGCGCACCATCGCCGCCGGCGACTTGAGCCAGCCGATCAAGGTGCAAGGCCATGACGAGCCGGCCCAATTGCTTACCGCCCTGGCCACCATGCAGACACAGTTGCAGACCACTATCCGAGGCATCAGCGAGTCGGCGCAGCAATTGGCGTCGGCCGCCGAAGAAATGAGTTCGGTGATGGAACAAAGCACCCGTGGCCTGCAAGCGCAAAACGATGAAATCGAACAAGCCGCCACCGCGGTCACCGAAATGAGTGCGGCCGTGGACGAAGTAGCGGGCAATGCGGTGTCCAGCGCCGAAGCGTCCCAGGCCTCGGATGAAGACAGCAAGCACGGCCACTACCAGATCAGCGAAACCATCAGCTCGATTCAGAACCTGGTGGACGAAGTGCTCGGCGCCTCGAACAAGGCCGAAGGCCTGGCGGTGCAGGCCCAGGACATCAGCAAGGTGCTGGAAGTGATCCGTGGCATCGCTGGGCAAACCAACCTGCTGGCCCTCAACGCGGCGATTGAAGCCGCGCGTGCGGGTGAAGCCGGACGCGGTTTTGCGGTGGTCGCCGATGAGGTGCGCTCCCTCGCGCAGCGCACCCAGGACTCCACCGAAGAAATCGAGCAGATGATCAGCGGTATCCAGCAAGGCACCCAAAATACCGTCGAAGCGCTGAACAGCAGCGCCGATCACGCCGGCCAGACCCTGCAACGGGCCAACAGCGCGGGCAGTGCCCTGGAGAAAATCACCGCGGCCATTTCACAAATCAGCCAGCGCAACCTGGTGATCGCCAGCGCCGCCGAGCAGCAAGCGCTGGTTGCCCGTGAAGTGGACCGCAGCCTGGTGAATATCCGCGACCTGTCCACCCAGACCGCCGCCGGTGCGACCCAGACCTCGGCCGCCAGCCAGGAACTGTCGCGCCTGGCCGTGGACCTGAATGGGCTGGTGACGCGGTTTGTTCTGTAATCAGTCAAAGCGGCGTGCAACACTCGCCGCCTGATTGATTTAGGAATATTCCGTGAGACCTGTCGACACCCTTTACCTGCTGGGACTGGCTGCCATCTGGGGCGCGAGCTTTCTGTTCATGCGCATCATCGCGCCGGAAATCGGCCCCATCCCGACCGCATTTTTTCGCGTATCCATAGCCGCCGTCGGCTTGCTCGTAATGCTGGCGGTGATGCGAGTGAAGTGGGACTTCCAGGGCAAATTCAAAACCGTCCTGCTACTGGGCGTCATCAACTCCGGCATCCCGGCCACCCTGTATTCAGTGGCCGCCCAAGTGCTGCCGGCCGGTTACTCGGCGATCTTCAACGCCACCACGCCGTTGATGGGGGTGTTGATTGGCGGGCTGTTCTTCAGCGAACGCCTGACCCCGTCGAAAATCGCCGGGGTCAGCCTGGGCCTGCTTGGCGTTGGTGTGCTGACCCGTGCGGGACCGGTGGCGTTTGACCTGGAATTGTTGATGGGCGCCGTGGCCTGCCTGCTGGCCACCACCTGCTATGGCTTTGCCGGTTTCCTCGCACGGCGCTGGCTGGACCAGCGGGGTGGGTTGGACAGTCGCCTGTCGGCCTTGGGCAGCATGCTCGGCGCGACGTTGCTCCTGCTGCCGTTGTTTGCCTACAGCGCAATCAGCCATCCGCCTGCGAGTTGGGGCGGCGGGCAGGTGTGGGTGTCGTTACTGGGGTTGGGATTGGGGTGTACGGCGTTTGCGTACGTGTTGTATTTCCGCTTGCTTACCGCCATTGGGCCGGTGAGATCGATGACCACGACGTTCCTGATTCCGCCGTTTGGCGTGCTATGGGGCGCGCTGCTGTTGGATGAGCCGTTGTCCATGGCGCATGTGTATGGCGGGGTGCTGATTGCGGCGGCGTTGTGGCTGGTGTTGCGACCGGGGAAGCTGGCTAGGGCGCTGTAGACAGGTTTCATGTGGGCACGTTGGGACGGCCGCTTTAATGAGAGTGTCAGATTTTTTGTGTTCGGGCCGGTTACGGCCTGCCGTCAGGCAGGCCATCTTTACCAGGTCGGCCTGATAAATCGATCTCCGTACAGAATCGCAAATTGATTCATTGCGTTCTTCCAATCATGAGCTGCACTGCCCCAGTTCGCGGTGATATTTCGTAATGCCAGCCAGATTAGTTTTGTCGCGGCCTCATCCGTTGGGAAGTGGCCTCGCGTCTTGATGACCTTGCGCAACTGGGCATTGATACTCTCGATGGCATTGGTTGTGTAGATCACTTTGCGTATCGCCGGGGGAAACACGAAGAACGGGATAACTCGATCCCAAGCACGTTTCCAAGCTGATACGACTGTCGGATATTGCTTACCCCAAGGCCCGGCTTCGAAAGCCAGTAGCGCTTGTTCTGCGGCGTCAGCATTGAGTGCTTGATAGATCGGTTTCAGTGCCTTGGCCAGCTCACGGCGCTTATCCCACGGGGCGTAATCGAGGCTGTTACGGATCAGGTGGACGATGCAGGTCTGCAACGTCGTCTCAGGAAACACAGCACTCAGCGCTTCGGGCATGCCTTTGAGACCGTCAGTTACGGCGATCAAGACGTCTTCGACGCCTCGGGTTTTCAGGTCGTTAAAGACCTTCATCCAAAATTTGGCGCCTTCGGTTGTTTCAATCCAAATGCCCAGAATATCTCGCGTTCCGTCCGGCAATACTCCCAGTGCCAAGTAGATCGCTTTGTTGCGAACCAAGCCTTCGTCGCGAATTTTGACTCGCAATGCATCGAAGAAAATTACCGGGTACATCGGTTCAAGCGGTCGCTGTTGCCAGGCGGTAACCTCCTCCAACACTGCGTCAGTGACGGAGCTGATGAAATCGTGAGAGACGTCTGTTCCGTACTGTTCAGAGAGAAACGCCCGGATTTCGCGAACCGTCATGCCTCGGGCATACATCGCGATAATCTTGTCATCGAAGCCGGTAAAACGCCGTTCGTGTTTGGGGATCAGAATCGGAGCAAAGCTTCCATCACGGTCTCTGGGAATGTCCAAACGCAGCGGACCGTCATCGGTTAGCACCGTTTTTCCGCTCTTGCCGTTGCGCTGGTTACTCGACTCCTCAGGGCGCTCCGCGCCCTGAGGATAGCCAAGGTGGTGGCCCAACTCGGCACCAAGAGCTCGCTCGATCAGCGCCTTTTTGAACGCCATCGAGGCATCCTGAATGGCTTCGGCACTCATCGGGCCGCTGACGAACTGGTCGATCAGCTCTTGGGGAATGGATGGAAGGTCTCGCGGGGCCTCACGGGCCGGTTTCTTTTTGGTCGGCATACATGCACCTCTATCAACATGTTATGCCCGAACACAAAATTTATGACAGTCCCGCTTTAATCGCCGGTCGTTTTTTCCAAGCGCGGCGATGTCCACGCGCTTCGGATTCAACCTGCTTCACTTCGGATTATTGACCTATCCGTCACTAAGTTATTTAAGGGAGTTCAAGTATCAAGCAGCCGCTTAACTTAAACTCCCTTACAAGACCCAACCCCACCAAAAAAACCATATAAATCGTATTGTCCATCAGTAAATTCCGAAAAACCAATTCACCGCATTACAAATAACCCCGAACTTGTAACACACTGTCAAACTTTAATTGCGCAGGCAATTCCCTTCCCGAGACTCAGTAAACACCCACGCCCAAGGCGTGCCGTAACGCCACGACGCTGGCCCTACCCTCTGAACAGCCCACGCCCTCTGCGCCTTAATATTGTCTGCCGACACATTTTGTGATTTTTTGTAACAATTTAGTGATACAAAGGGCAACGGTTTCTGAAAAAATCTCAAGACGACACTCGAACGGCGTGCTTTTTCTTTAAAATCAGTAGGTTATTGATTTTATCATCAGAAATCCTCGGAAACTGCTAACTCACCGAATTAACACCCCTGTACGAAAATGTAAACGCCTCTGTCAGGTTTTTTCTTACTGTCTGATCAGATTCAAGGTGCTACGGTGTGAGGGCTTCGACCCCTTAGGAGCGCCTCCCAAAGGGGTTGAGACGAAACGTCTGACCAAAATTTCGGAGTCACAATGGCCACGGATCGCGCTAAATGAAACTGCTAGTCCCGTTTATATTCTTCATCACTTAAGAACTCTCGCCCCCCCCGCTTGCGAGGTTCGATCATTCTGTTTTTTAATATTTGGACATAGTTACTTAATTAGCGCCGTACCGGAGCATTTAAATGACTAAGCCCAATCGATGCACCGGTAATGGTAATAAAGTGATTAAAGCCCCGATCAAAGCTCTGTCCATTTTTGGAACTCGGCCCGAAGCAATTAAAATGGCGCCGTTGGTCATCCAACTGAAAAATGACCACCGATTCGAGTCCAGGGTCTGTGTCACCGCACAGCATCGGGAGATGCTCGACCAGGTGCTCGACCTGTTTGACCTGACCCCAGAGTACGACCTGAACATCATGAGGGCCGGCCAGGACCTGACCGGCGTGACGACGGCGATCCTGCAAGGGCTCAAGCCAGTCCTTGAGGCGTTCAAGCCAGACATCATCCTGGTCCACGGCGATACCGCGACGACCTTCTCCGCCAGCCTTGCCGCTTACTATCAGCAAATCCCCATTGCCCACGTCGAAGCGGGTTTGCGCACCAACAATCTCTATTCGCCCTGGCCTGAAGAAGGCAACCGACGATTGACGGGCAGCCTTGCCACTGTGCATTTCGCGCCTACGCAAACGTCTCGGCAGAACCTGCTTCGAGAAGGAGTAAGCGACGCGGCCATCCACGTCACGGGCAATACCGTGATCGACGCGCTGCTCAGCGTCGTGCAGAAACTCGACGACCCGGCGTCACACCTGCAAGCGCAGTTCGACGCGCAATTTTCCTTCTTGCCCAAGGAGAATCGCATGGTACTGATCACTGGCCATCGCCGCGAGAACTTCGGTGATGGCTTCGAGCGCATCTGCCAGGCATTGGCCAACGCTGCCCGCGAATTCCCATCGGTGGAATTCGTCTACCCGGTGCACTTGAACCCCAATGTTCGCGAACCCGTGCAACGTCTGCTCGCGGACATCAGCAATGTGCATCTGATCGAGCCGCAGGACTATTTGCCATTCGTCTACCTCATGACCCGCTCCTACCTGATCCTCACTGACTCCGGTGGCATCCAGGAAGAAGCGCCGGCCCTGGGCAAGCCCGTCCTAGTTATGCGCGACACCACCGAACGCCCCGAGGCCGTTGAAGCCGGGACAGTGAAATTGGTCGGCACCGACGTTGAATCAATCCACCGCAACCTGAGCCTTTTGCTCAGCGACAACGCGGCTTATCAAACCATGAGCTTTGCCCACAACCCTTACGGCGCAGGCAAGGCCTGCGAGCTGATTCGTGAAGCATTGATCGCATTGCACAGTAAAAAAGACAGGGGCGCAGTATGAGTTTTCCAAGGGTTTCGGTGATCGGCCTGGGGTACATCGGGCTGCCCACTGCGGCCATCTTTGCCTCTCGCAAAATGCAAGTCATCGGCGTCGATGTCAACCAGCAAGCCGTCGACATCATCAACCGCGGTGAAATTCACATCGTTGAACCAGAACTCGATATGCTGGTGCACGCTGCCGTCACCGAAGGCTACCTGCGTGCGACCACCGTGCCTGAGCCGGCGGACGCCTTTCTGATTGCCGTGCCGACGCCCTTCAAGGAAGACCACCAGCCGGACCTCAGCTACATCCAGTCGGCCAGCCAGGCCATTGCCGGTGTATTGAAGAAGAACGACCTGGTGATCCTTGAGTCGACGTCGCCAGTGGGCGCGACAGAGCAGATGGCTGCCTGGCTCGCCGAGGCCCGTCCGGACCTGACGTTCCCCGCCACCCACGGCGAGCAGTCGGACATTCGCATTGCCCACTGCCCTGAACGTGTCTTGCCCGGCCACGTGCTGCGCGAACTGGTCGATAACGACCGGATCATCGGCGGCATGACCCCGGCGTGTTCGGCCGCTGCCGTGCGCCTGTACGAAGCGTTTGTCGAAGGTGAATGCATCATCACCGACACCCGCACGGCCGAGATGTGCAAACTCACCGAAAACAGCTTTCGTGATGTGAATATCGCGTTCGCCAACGAGCTTTCGATGATTTGCGCCGAACTCAAGATCAACCCTTGGGAACTGATCCGTCTCGCCAACCATCACCCTCGGGTCAACATCCTGCAGCCAGGCCCTGGCGTCGGTGGGCACTGCATCGCCGTCGACCCTTGGTTCATCGTGAGCAAGACACCTTACCTGGCGAACCTGATCCGCTGCGCCCGTGAAGTGAATGATCGCAAGCCGCTGTGGGTCATTCAGCAGGTGAAGGCTGCGCTGACGCAGCTCCTGCTCGACAACCTCGACATGACCGCTCGCCAGGTGCGCATTGCCTGCTACGGGCTCGCGTTCAAGCCCGACATCGATGACCTGCGTGAAAGCCCGTCACTGAGCATCGCTCAGGTGCTGGGCGAGGAACTGGGCGTGGAATTGATGCTGGTCGAACCGAACATCGAATCCCTGCCGGCCTCGCTGGCGCGGCATCAACTGGTGGACACCGCCCACGCCCAGGACAGCGCCAACATCCACGTATTGCTGGTCAAGCATCGTGAGTTCAAGTCGATGGGTGCATTGCGCAACGACGCCGTTGTGATCGACGCCGCCGGCGTGTTTGCGGCCAGATAAGAGTATTGATGATGAATAGCGTCCAACTTCCAACGACAACGCAAGCCCCTGCGCCACTGGCGGATATTCATGACCGTGTAATGGAGGCGTATTACGGGAAGTTGGGCGAACACTTCATGCGTGAAACCCAGTCGCGGATTCACTGGATCTGCGCGCAGGTATCCGGGCGCCGAGTGCTGGATGTCGGTTGCTCCCAAGGCATCGTCCCCTTGTTGCTGGCCCGCGAGGGTTGCGAGGTCACCGGCGTCGACACCA
This sequence comes from Pseudomonas arvensis, assembly GCF_056688935.1. Classification (NCBI taxonomy): domain Bacteria; kingdom Pseudomonadati; phylum Pseudomonadota; class Gammaproteobacteria; order Pseudomonadales; family Pseudomonadaceae; genus Pseudomonas; species Pseudomonas arvensis. The sequence continues at coordinate 4,509,642 of NZ_CP162038.1, forward strand.
GCCCGCAAGCCATCGAGGAAGCCAAGCGCTACCTGGCGAACGAGCCTGCGCACGTGCAGGAAAAAATCTGCTATGTGAACGCTGACTTCCTGTCGCTGAACACCCAGGACGCCGAGCCTGACACCATTGTGATCAGTGAAGTACTGGAACACCTGGTACGCCCTGAACTGTTCGTCGAGAAAGCCGCGTCCCTGCTCAAGCCGGATGGCTGCCTGATCATCACCGTGCCCTTTGGCGTCAACGACTTCATCGACCACAAGCACACGTTCTATCTGCTCGAACCCCTGCGCCTGCTCAGCAAGCACCTGCATGTCACGCAGGTAAAAGTGCTGGGTAAATGGCTCGGTGTGGTTGCCACCAAACCCCACCAGGCAACAGCACCAGCCCCGCTCAGCCTGGACCTCGAACTAATCGCCACCCTCGAAAAATCCTTCGAGGCCATCGAGCGCAACCTGCAGAACAGCCTGACCAGCACCAGTAAAAACCTGACAGACGCCAACACCAAGTACCGCGCCGCCACCGAGCAGATCGCTCAGCTCAAGCCCGAAGCGGCGAAGGCCAAGGCGTTGGAACACACGGTCAGTGTCCAGGACGCCGAGTTGGCCAAACAGGTCGAGCTCAAGGCGAACCTGGAGGAAGCCAACAACAAGTACCGCGCCGCCACCGAGCAAATCGCTCAACTCAAGCCCGAAGCGGCGAAAGTCAAGCCGCTGGAACACACCATCAGTGTCCAGGGCACCGAGTTGGCCAAACAGGTCGAGCTTCAGTCGAGCCTGGAAGAAGCCAACAACAAATACCGGGCCGCCGCCGAGCACAACCAACAGCTCAAGACACGACTGAGCGAGCTTGAGGCGCTGAAGCTGTCTCAGCACGAGCAGTATCAGTCCGAGCTCACGGACATGCGCGGTTGGCACGCCGAAGCGCAAACCCGCTTGAACGTGCTCAACGATGAAGTTCAAGCGCTCACCGAGCAAAACCTGCGGCTGCAGGAGCAAATCGCTGAAGAACGCGTGGCGCGTCACCTGGCGGAAACCGAACGCTTGAATACAGCCCACCAGGCCGAAGAACAGCGTCACGCCCATGAGGCGCTACAGGTCAATCTGGAAAAAGACATCGACAGCCTGTTGCTGCAAATCGACGGGTTCCACGCCCAGTACGAGCAAGAAACGCTTGAGTTGAATGAAGAACTCAAAAGCAGCCGCGCGCGCAGTGCCGAATTGTCGGACGCCCTCGAACAGGAACGCACCTCTCGCCCTCTGCTGGAAAGCGATCTGCAACTCAAGGCCGCACACCTCGACGAGCGCGAACAAACCCTGAACCTGGTACAGCGTGAGTTGGCCGCATGTAAAAGTTGGCTGGAAGACGCCAATAAAAAATACCGTGAAGCGACCGGTGCGCAGATTCCACATCTGAAATCCGAACTGAACAAGCTCCGCGAGCAATCAGGCGAGCAACGACGCCGGATCGAAGCGCTGAATGATGAACTGCGCAGCTCGCAAGCCAAGCGACACCTTGCAGAACAACGGCTGATCAAGACCCGCTCCAGCATCACCTACCAACTGGGCTACCAATTGAAGTCGGGCGCCGGTTCATTCGGCGGCATGATGCGCCTGCCGGGCAACCTGCTCAACCTGTACCGGCAAGCCAACAAAAGTCGCAAGAGCACGCCTGTTCTGAGCGTTGGCGTTGAAGCGCCCGTCGCGGCACTGCCGCCTCCGCCAGCCGCGGAATCCGTGCTGTTGCCCGTCCTGCTCGACGACGCCGTCCACTTGCGCAACAGCCTGCTCAACGGCGCCCAGGGCTCAACCAGTGCCTTGAAAGTCGCCTGTGTGATGGACGAATTCACCTTCGGTTCCTATCGCAACGAATGCAACCTGCTGCCCCTGACGCCGCACGACTGGCTGGCGGAGCTGCAACAGTTCCAGCCGGAGTTGCTCTTCATTGAGTCGGCCTGGCGCGGCAAGGACGATTTGTGGGGTAGCAAAATCGGGCATAACGGCCAGGAACTGCAAGACATACTGAAGTGGTGCAATGAGCACAACGTGCCGACGGTATTCTGGAATAAGGAAGACCCGGTCCACTTCGAGACCTTCCTCTCCACCGCCAAGCAGTTCGACTTCGTGTTCACCACCGACATCGACTGCATACACCGCTACAAAGGCGCACTGGGTCACGAGCGGGTCTACTTGCTGCCCTTCGCCTGCCAGCCGGCCGTGCACAACCCGGTCGAGTTGTATGAGCGCAAAGATGCGTTCTGCTTTGCCGGTGCGTACTACGCGCGCTACCCCGAGCGCACCCGCGACCTGGCCAGCTTTGTCAGCGAACTGCCGCGTCTGCGCCCCCTGGATATCTTCGACCGCAATTTCGGCAAGGACGACAAGAACTACCAGTTCCCTGCCGAATACCAACCCTACATTGTCGGCACCCTGAGCTTCGACCAGATCGACCTGGCCTACAAAGGCTATCGCTATGCGATCAACCTCAACTCGATCAAACAGTCACAGTCGATGTTCGCTCGTCGCGTCTTCGAATTGCTCGGTTCCAACACCGTCACCGTCAGCAACTTCTCCCGTGGCGTGCGCTTGCTCTTTGGTGACCTGGTCATCACCACCGACAGCGGGCCGGAAATGCTGCGTCGGCTGAACCTGCATACCAGTGATGAGCGTTACAGCGACAAACTGCGCCTGGCGGCCCTGCGCAAAGTCATGCAAGAGCACACCTACACGCACCGCCTGAACTACGTGATCAGCAAAGTGACCGGCGAACAGGCTGCAGACACCCTGCCCCGCCTCTGCATCGTCGCCAAGGCCGAGAACGCTACGCAACTGGCGGCCTTGAACCAGCACTGCCTACGCCAGCGTCACCCGGACTTCACGCTGCACCTGGTGGCCGATGAGCAGGTGCAGCGCACCGCACCGGCCTGCGACCCGCGTCTGCATTTCATCACCCCGGCACAGGCAGCAACCGTCACGCTGCAAACGCTGGCACCGAATGCCGCATGGGTGGGGACGATGGTTGCAGAGGATTACTACGGCCCTAACTACCTTCTCGACCTGGCCCTGGCGACACGCTACAGCCAGGCACAAGTGATCGGTAAAACCGCGCATTTTGTCCAGGCGGCAGACGGCATCCACCTGACCAACCCTGGCCAGGCCTATCGCCGACCGGCACACATTGCCGTGCGGACCAGCCTGATTCACGCCGGCCTGATAGCCGATCAGCGCGTCAACGACTGGCTGGCCAACGCGCCATCCCAGGAATACGCACACGAACAATGCCTGGCCATTGACGCCTTCAACTACTGCAAGCAGGCAGACGGCGCCGACGTGTCAGCCGTCGTGGACGACCTGGCGCTGGACACCGGGATCAGCATCGACGAGCTTCAACGTCGCGCCGAAGCCATTGCGCCGCTGGAAGCCAGCCACACGTCACCGGAAATCTGTGGCAGCCAACTGGCCGCGCTGTTTGAGTCGATGCGCAGCAAGCACCTCACGGAAACCGTTGAAGGCCGGGAGTGGCAAATTTCGTCCACGCTTGAAGATGGCAAGCACGAGTACCACTACGCCAAGCAGGAACTGACGATTGATGTGCTGGGCGGCGGTGACAAGGTCAAGCTGTACCTGGACGCAACGCCGGGCCTGAATATCCAATGGGTAGTGCTGTTCCTGGATGCGCAAAAGCAGCGCATCAGCCACGTGATGCAAAACGCCAACCGCAACCACACCTTTGACGTACCGCCTGAAGCGGCGTTCGTTCGCCTGGGCGTGCGGGCGTACGCCAACGGCAGCACGCATATCAAAGCGCTGGTGCTGGGCCATCGGGACTTGCAGCCCAGCGAAATGCTGGGCAAGTCCGAACACCTGCTGATCACCAACCACTACCCGGCCTACGACGACCTGTACCGCAACGGTTTTGTCCACACACGCGTTGCGGCCTACAAAGAACAGGGCGTCAACGTCGACGTGTTCCGCCTGCGCAACAACGAGTCGGTGAGTTACCACGAATTCGAAAACATCGACGTGGTCACCGGCTCCCAGGCAACCCTGGCAACCATGCTCGAATCCGGCGCCTACCGTTCGGTGCTGGTGCACTTCCTCGACCCGGGCATGTGGGAAGTGCTGCGCAAGCACCTCGACCACATCACATTGACCGTGTGGGTCCACGGCGCCGAAATCCAGCCTTGGTGGCGTCGCGAATACAACTTCAACACCGAAGAACAACTCGCACTGGGCAAACTCGACAGCGACAAGCGCATGAGCTTCTGGCGTGAACTGCTACAACCGATGCCGGCCAATCTGAAACTGGTGTTTGTCTCGCGCTACTTTGCCGAAGAAGTGATGGAAGACCTCGGCTTCCGCTTGCCGGAAAGCCAGTACGAGATCATTCATAACCCGATCAATACCGAGCTGTTTTCCTATGAGGAAAAGCCGGTTGAGCAGCGCAAGAAGATCCTGTCGATTCGGCCGTATGCATCACGTACGTATGCCAACGACTTGAGTGTCAAGGCCATTGAGTTGTTGGCGCAGAAGCCTTGGTTCAAGGAGCTGGACATTCTCATGGTGGGCGACGGCCCGCTGTTTGAAGAGACTCTCGCGCCGTTGCGCCACTACCCCAACGTGCGAATTCAACGAGGCTATCTGCCCCAGGCTCAAATCGCCAAGTTGCACAAGGAGTTCGGGATTTTCCTGTGCCCAAGCCGAATGGACACCCAAGGTGTTTCGCGCGACGAGGCAATGGCCTCGGGCCTGGTGCCCGTGACCAGTGCCGTGGGTGCAATCGCCGAGTTTGTCGATGCTGACTGCGGGTACCTGTGTGAGCCGGAGTCGTTCACCGGTTTGAGCGACGCCATAGAGTCGCTGTTTCTCGATCCAACGCTTTTCGCTCAACAGTCCGTCAACGCCAGGCGGCGTGTCGTACAGCAGAGCGAGAAAACGCATATTTCCACAGCCGAATTAGCGCTGTTCGGCAAAATGAGTCGTCATGAATAAGTCATTCAAGCATTACATTTTTACCAACTTCGGCATCGGCATCAAAGATGAGCTGTGGCTCATGTACCGTATGGAGATACTGCTGAACACGGTTTTCCCCTCGTTGGCCAACCAAACCACCACCGATTTCGAATGGATTATTTTTGCTGACACGCAATTGCCCGTCGTGCATTTGCACCGGTTGCAACAGGCCATTGCGCAGACCTCACTGAATGCAAGAATCATCCAGGTGGACGATTACTCGTTGGTCAGTAATGAGGTTTCGCGGCTACTGAAACACGAACAGGCGCCGACCGTTATCACCTCGCGTATTGATGACGACGACTGCATTCACACCAACGTCATGGCCCTGATTCAAGACGCTGCGCTGAATACCGCCGTGTCGGAGCAAGTGTTGGTCATATCGCTGAACAACGGCATCGAGTTTCTGCCCTCCGATAATTGTTTCCGTGAAGTGACTTACGACACGCTTGCGTTGGCCCTGACCCTGGTTGACCGCTCGTCTGGCGTCAAAGAAAAAAGCATCACGCAGTATGCGCACCACCTCGTCATCAAGACGCTGGAAAAACACAACATCCCGTCCGCCCACATTTCCTTGAAGAAGCCTTACCCGCTCTTTCTCTACACCAAGCATCCGCTCAGTGACTCCTATTTCTTTGGCGCGCGCGCCAGGATCCTGGGGGATACGGCAAAAAGAACAGGGTTCGATCCGAAATTCTTCAGCGTTTATGGCTTGAGCCAAGACAACTTGAATTACCTGGGCACCATGTTGCGCCAATCACCGATTGGCATGCCGCACAAGTACCTGGAGAAACTCGGCAACCTGAGAAACGAGATCAAGAAAACCCTGCGTGAGCCCACGGAAAACTCAGCCAGTGAACTTGAAGTTCTAACGGCCAAAAAAGAGCGATTCGAACGTCGGGCAGTGCGACCTAACCCAGTTAACGGCGCGAGCGAAAAAGTCCGCGTGGCCATCTTGGGTTCCTGCGTGACACGCGACCTGTTTGAATTTCAGAAGTCTGCGTTGGGTGACTTTGAACTGTGTTTTTATATGGCCAGATCCTCCGTTATCTCCTATATGGGCATGCCGTGCACAGATAGGAGAGTAAGGATCCGAGGCGAAGGATTCGAAGACAAACGTGCGGCCTATGACCTAGCCAAGAATCATTGGGCGGACCTCGAAAAAGCGCGCCCGGACATTATCCTTATCGACTTCATCGACGAGCGTATCGGCCTGATTCAGCACCATGGCTCAATCTTTTCCGCCAGCGGGCCAATGATCAAAGCGTTCGAACGAGCGGGTATCGAATTTGAGATCAAGCGTCCCTGGAGTGCCGAAGCAACGGCACTCAGAGAGTGGGCGCTTCCTGCCTTCCTAGAAAAAGTCGCGTCCATTTGCCCGAACATTTTCGTGCATAAAGCGGTATGGGCAAACACCTACCGCGACACGGCCAATCAGGTTGAATCGTTTGATACGTCCGAGTTCGCAAAACTTATCGAACTGAATAACGAAATCATCAACAACATGCTGGCCCCCCTGGAAGACAGTTCAACTGCGGTGGAGCAGATTGGCGGCATGGAGTCCGGCCTGATGGCGGGCGGCGACCACAAGTGGGCCTTCTGCCCCTATCACTACACCAGCACCTACTACAAAACCGTGGCGAAACAGCTACTCGCCCGCATCATGAATTAATAAAACCCCCGTTAACACTGAGCATTCAACATGAAAAAAATTGCCATCCTTCTCACTGCCCTGCTCAGCCTGGCGGGTTGCGGAAACGAAGATGCTTCAACCTCACAGAGCGCCACGAAAGCTGCGAGCAACAACACCCTGACGCTGAGCGATGGCGAAAAAATCTCCCTCAGCGGCGAACTGGTCAAAACGCTTGCCAAGCCCAATGCAAAGGGCGCGTTGAAGCTGCACGAAATCAAGTTCGATTCGGGAGCTAAAGTTGCCGAGAACACTGTTTTCCATAAATTTTCAAAGTTGGGCTACACCCGAAAAGTCATTGAAAACAGTGACAAGGCGTTCAAGGTTCATTACTACAAACCTGGCCTCCCGGTCGTAGGCAGCATCTATCAGGAACAAACGACCGCCGCCGGTCAAACCAGCCAGCTCTCATTGTATTGGCAGTCAATCTGAAGAATACCGGTAGAAGCATTGAGCCCCGCGGGGCTCCTGCAGATCGAGCACAAAGGTAATATTGGCTTATGACGTCCCCATTCAACCTACGATGACTAGACTTCAAAGAAGCATTAAATCTACTTTGGGGTGGTATTACTCGCTGGGTCGCAAGTTCTACGCCGTCACACCTGCGGCGACCCTCACCGTGCTTGCGGCGAACCTGTTCGCACAGATATTGCTGGTTCTTACATTCTTCCTGCCGATAAAAGTGTTGATCCTGCTCGGGTCGGACACCGTTCCAAAATACTATCCGCTGTACTTGAAAAGCCTGCAAAAAACCCACCTTATCGTTGGGCTCAGCCTGCTCGCGCTGATCTGCTACCTGCTCTATCTGACCTGCGAATTCATCATTTCCCATCACGCGAAGAAAGGCGCGCAAACGCTGCTTAAAAACAGTGGAAAACTCACCCTGTTTGAAAATCAGCAGCAGGTAGCTTCCCAGGCTTACGCACGTTTCACCCGTGGCCTGTCGGCGGGCACTTTCGCCGCTGCTTCACTCACCACATTGCTCTATATCTACCCGCTGCTTTTCTCTGCCACCCTTATCTACTGCACACTGGCCTACTTGGGCCTGGTCAATCTCTACAACAATAAAACCTCGATCAGGCGATTGCTTGACCAGCATCACGCGGTCACTTTGAATGCGCTGTGCTCAGTCGGTTTTCTATTCATTTTCGCCTGCATGATCGTTGATTTCTTGTACCTGTCGCCGCCCAAGATCTTCCCAGCCTTGATCTCGCTCCTGTTAATCAGACAGGGCATGTCCCGCTTCAACATCCTGCTGCAGGACATCATTGCGCTGCGCTCTCAGCACCGCCAGATCAACGCGTTGTTCTTCCACAATCAGCAACTCATTGTGGATAACGGCACCTACGCCGACAACATGACTGCGCTGCTCGACAAGACCCAGCGCGACCTTTGGATGGCGAACGCAATCAGCTGTGTCACGTCTGCGGACCTCACGCTGGTCTCCACCCGCTGGCACCAGATGGGTCGCGCGGACATCTACTCTTTTGAAGCAGAATTTGCGTCAACACACAGTGCCCAGCCCGAAAAATATTTGTTCAAATTATTCGGCGAGAACAGCAAGTCACTGGCCGAGCAAGAACATACGCTGTTGAAAAACACCCCGGACGCCCCAGCTCCGCGGTTCGCCGGAAGAACCAAGGTGCAAAACCTGGCCTGTCACGTCTTCAACTTTAATAACTATCGAAAGCTGTTGCATCGAGAAATCGGAAACGGCGTTGTCTCCATCAACGAACAACTGCTGTGCATTGAGCCAGCGGAATCGCTGGTCATGCGTTTCAGTCGTTCCCATCAATACCTCGAACAAAGACTTTCCCGCGACGTCATCAAGAACCTTCATATTATTTCCACACCGGAACAGGTGCCTGATATTGAACGGTTCAGTGAGCACTACCACGTTCTGATTGACGTGCTGGCCGCCTTGCCGAGGCAAATCATTTCTCAAGACACCACGTCAGACACGCTGCTCATTGACGACACGGGGACTACACACGTCAGTCACTGGGCCAGCTGGAAAATAGAGCCCGTCGGTTCAAATTGGCCTGTGGGGGAACACGCCAAACTCAAACATGCCATTGAGACTGCCAGGTTGAAGCGCCAAATCCTGGCCAATGTGCCCGCCGCCGCCATCGTGTTATGCGCATTCACTTACGCCTTTGAGCGCTTGTGCTACCGCTCGAACTTCAGCGACGCCATTGCCCTGCTACCCACCATGCTTGAGCAAATTGAGCTTCTTAAAACGTCCAGTCATGAACAGGAATAACCGCCAGTGACCCGCATCGCCATGATCGTCTGGAATGAATTCCGCAACGACGCACGTGTTTTAAAGGAAGCCCAGACGCTCCAGTCCGCTGGTCATCACGTGACGGTCTTTGCCTTGCACACACCCGGCGTCACGCAGGAGAAGGAGCGCCTGGAAAACGGTACTCAGGTGGTCCGTGTGGCGCGCAGCCCGTTATGGAAGCTGCGCAAGTCCCGCACAGCAGCGCCGGCAGCAGCTGCCTCGGCCAGCGGCGCAATCGGCCGCCTCAGCCCCACCCGACAAGTCCTACGCATCGTTGCACGGTTGTGGACTCACCTCGGCCTGCTGGCGCGGATAGCCTGGCATCGGCCGACGGTGGTGCATGCCCATGACGTCAATACCTTGCCCACGGCTTGGCTGGCGGCCAAGTTATGCGGGGCGAAGGTGGTGTATGACGCCCATGAAATCAGCACCAGCCGTGAAGGCTATAACAGCTTCCGTGGCCTGGTGGCCCGCGTGGAACGGACGTTGATGCCGAGGGTACAGGGCACGATCACCACGACCGACGCCCGCGCCAAGTTCTTTGCCCGCGCTTACGGGATCCCGCGTCCCGTGGTGCTGCAAAATCGTCCGCGCTTCACGGTCAGCCCTTCCACCGGGCGCATTCGCGAGGAACTGGGGCTGACCCAGGCCTGGCCGGTGGTGATCTATCAAGGTGGGTTGCAGCAAGGCCGCGGCCTTGAACGCCTGGTTCGGATCGCCGCGACGGTGCCCGCGACTTATTTTGTGTTCGTCGGTGGCGGCCGCCTGGCCAAGCCCTTGAGCGAACTCAGCCAGGCGCTGGGCCTGACGGAACAGGTGCACTTTATCCCGATGGTTTCCCTGGCCGACTTGCCCAGCTATACGGCATCAGCGGACATCGGGGTTCAACCGATTGAAAATACCTGTCTGAACCATTTCACCACCGACTCCAACAAGCTGTTCGAGTACCTGATTGCCGGCCTGCCCGTGGTGGCGACCGACCTGCCGGAGATTCGACGCATTGTGCGGGCATACGATATCGGGCTATTGGTGCGCGACCGTGACGATGCCGCCTTGAGTGCTGCACTCAATCAACTGTCCAGCGACCCGCAACTGCGCAAAGTGCTGGCGCAAAAAGCGTCACAGGCCGCCGCGCAGCTCAATTGGGAGCAGCAGGAAGATCAGTTGTTGAACCTGTACCAAACCGTACTGGAGCGCGGGCATAGCGCCCCACGCCAATGACCCGACGCATCCTGCTCCTGAGCTTCTACTACCCGCCGGACCTGGCGGCAGGCTCGTTTCGCGTCGAAGCGCTGGCCAAGGCACTGCTGGCGCACAGTGGCGCCAACGTGCACATCGATGTGCTCACGACGCAGCCTAACCGCTACCACTCGTACAACACCCAGGCCGAGGATTTTCAGGCGGGCCCACGCTTGACGATCCGGCGCATTCCCCTGCCCCCTCACAAAAGCAGGATGGCCGATCAAGTCAGGGCGTTTACCGCCTATGCCCGTGGTGTGAACAACGCGGTCAAGGGTCAGGAGTACGACCTGATTGTCGCGTCTTCATCACGCCTGATGACCGCCGCGTTGGGCGCGGCCCTATCATTCAGGAGCAAAACCTCGTTGTACCTGGATATCCGGGATATTTTCGTCGATACCTTGCCCGAGCTTTTCCCCGGTAAGTTTGGTCGGATGGTGACCCTGTTCTTCTCTTGGGTGGAGCGCTTCACGATCCACCAGGCCAGTCGGGTCAACCTGATTTCCCCGGGCTTCGAGGACTACTTTGTCGAGCGTTACCCAGGCCTGGCATTTTCGACGTATACCAATGGCGTCGATGACCTGTTCCTGCCGCCCTTGGGCAGCCCGCAAGTGCCCGCCCCCCACGCGAGCCGCCTTAAAATCCTGTACGCGGGCAACATTGGCGCAGGTCAGGGCCTTGAGCATATCCTACCGGCGCTGGCGCAGAAGCTGGCGAGCAAGGCCCAGTTCTATGTCATCGGTGACGGCGGTAGCGCGGACAAACTGCGCAGCGCCCTGGCGCAGCAAAACATTACTAATGTTGAGCTGATCGCCCCGACCAAACGCTCCAACCTGATCGAGCATTACCGGCAAGCCGATATCCTTTTTCTGCACCTCAACACCTTCAAGTCCTTTCGGCGCGTGTTGCCCTCCAAACTGTTCGAGTACGCTGCCACCGGCAAGCCGATCCTGGCGGGGCTGGCCGGTTACGCCAAGCAGTTCACCACCGCCAAGATCACCAATGCCTGCGTGTTTGAACCCGGAGATATCGACGGCGCGCTGCAGGCCCTGGACCGATTGAGCCTGTCGACCGTCAACCGGACCGCGTTCAAGGAAAACTATTCCCGCAGCCTGATCCAGCACCACATGGCGCTGGATGTGCTGAGCACCCCGCGACGAATGAAAGCACCTGGCCGTATCCTGCAGCACTTCCAAGCAATCAAGCGCTGGGCCTTTCTGCGCTTGGACTGGATGAGTTCACCCTGCCGATTCCCAGTCATCACCGAAGTGATGGCCGCCTCTCTGTTGGGCTAGACGAACAGGGCCCTTGAACCTGCGGTTTTTTACACGTGCTGTAAGAATAATCTTCAATATTTCGCTCTGCGTGCCGATACCCCCTGAAAGCCTTGCGGATTGAACAACCATGCGTAATAACCAACCCGTTACCCAGCGCGAACGCACCTTCCCCGCTCAGCAACGGTTGATCTCAACCACAGATGCCAAAGGCGTGATCACCTACTGCAACGACGCTTTCGTCGAGATCAGTGGGTTCACCCGTGAAGAACTGCTGCGCGCGCCGCACAACCTGGTGCGTCACCCGGATGTGCCGGCGGCGGTGTTCGGGCATATGTGGACCACGCTCAAACAAGGCTTGCCATGGATGGGCATCGTCAAGAACCGCTGCAAGACGGGCGATCACTACTGGGTTAACGCCTATGTGACGCCGGTCTTCGAAGGCAACCAGGTGGTCGGCTACGAATCGGTGCGCATCAAGCCCACCGCCGAGCAGATCCGCCGGGCCGAAGCGCTCTACCAACGCATCAACCAGGGCAAGTCGGCCGTTCCCCAGCGGGACAAGTGGCTACCGGTGTTGCAGGACTGGCTGCCGTTTATCCTGGTCAGCCAGTTGAGTTTCATGATCGGTGCGTCGCTCAATTCCCACTGGGGCTTTGCCCTGGCGGCAGGGTTGTCGGTGCCGTTGGGCCTGCTGGGCCTGAGCTGGCAACAGCGCGGCCTCAAGCGCCTGCTGCGCCTGGCCGAGCAGACCACCTCCGACCCGTTGATCGCGCAGATGTACACCGACAGCCGTGGCGCACAGGCGCGGTTGGAGATGTCGATCCTCAGCCAGGAAGCACGTCTGAAGACCTGTCTTACGCGCTTGCAGGACACTGCCGAGCATCTGAACGACCAGGCGGCGCAGTCCAACACCCTGGCGCACAACAGCTCCAGCGGCCTGGAACGCCAGCGCGTGGAAACCGAACAGGTGGCCACGGCGGTCAATCAGATGGCGGCGACCACCCAGGAAGTCGCCAGCCATGTGCAGCGCACGGCTGATGCCACCCAGGAAGCCAATCGCCTGACCGGTCGCGGCCGCGACATCGCCGGGGAAACCCGCGAGGCGATTCAGCGCCTGTCGGTGGCTGTGGGTGAGACCGGCGTGACTGTCACCCAGCTGGCCAAGGACAGTGACGAGATCGGCGGCGTTGTCGACGTGATCAAAGGCATTGCCGACCAGACCAACCTGTTGGCGTTGAACGCCGCTATCGAAGCAGCGCGTGCCGGCGAGATGGGCCGAGGGTTTGCCGTGGTGGCCGACGAAGTGCGCCAGCTGGCGCAGCGTACGGCCGAGTCGACCGGGCAGATTCATGCCCTGATCGCCAAGCTGCAACAAACCGCCGCCGCCGCCGTGCAAACCATGGACGCCGGGCATCGCCAGGCTGAAGAAGGTGTGGCGCGGGTGATGGAAGCGGATCAGGCGTTGGTGGGAATCAGCGAAGCGGTGGCGCATATCACTGACATGACGACGCAGATTGCAGCAGCGACTGAAGAGCAAAGCTCGGTGGCTGAAGAGATCAGCCGCAACATCAGTACGATTGCGTTGTTGGCGGACCAGACGTCGGAGCAGGCGCTGAATTCGGCGCAATTGAGTGAAGAGCTGACGCATACGGCCAATACCCAGTATTCGCTGGTAGAGCGGTTTAACCGGTAGACCGCTATCGGAGGCAAGCCCCCTCACACATTGGACCGAGTTCCAACTTTGGAATGTGGTCAAAATGTGGGAGGGGGCTTGCCCCCGATAAGCATAGCTATCTACACAACTCTCAAAGGCTTATACATAACTCTGTGGTGAGCGGGCTTGTCCCGCGCTGGGCTGCGCAGCAGCCCCAAAACCAGGCAACTTGGTTTTTCTGAAAAAACGCGGTGGCTTTGATGGGGCTGCTGCGCAGCCCAGCGCGGGACAAGCCCGCTCACCACAACAGCCCAGTTGCCATAGATTCAGCATCCACGGGAAGTTGTGTAGATACCTATGCCCCGATAAGGCCCTAACAGCCGCCGAGAAACCCGGCAACTTGCACCGCCGCAGCCTCCAGATGCTGCTCATGACTGAACCCCGATGCCTTCAACGGCTTCAAGTCATGATCTCCCGCCACCAACCAAATCACCTCGATGCTCGGTGACAGCACATACCCCTCCACCGCCGCCCGATTGCCCAACGCATCGCGCTCTCCCTGCACGATCAGCGTCGGCGTTTTCAGCCCCGCCAAATGTTCGACCCGTGGTTTTTCCGGTTTGCCCACGGCATAGAACGGATAGCCCAGGCACACCAGCCCTTCTGCGCCCAGTTCATCGGCCAACAAACTGGCCATGCGCCCGCCCATGGACTTGCCGCCAACGGCCAGTTTCCCAGCGACATGACGTCGCACCTCGGCATATACCTCGCGCCAGGCTTCCAGCAGTTTCGGTGCCGGGTTCGGCGGGCGTTTGCCGCCGTCCAACCGGCGTTGGGCCATGTAGGGAAATTCGAAGCGCAGCACGTTGACGCCATGCCCGGCAAGGCGTGCAGCCATGTCGTTCATGAAGGATGAGTCCATCGGCGCACCGGCGCCGTGAGCCAGGATCAGCGTCACCGGCGGACGCGCGATAGACCCTTTCGCCCCATCCCACAACCAGCCGCGTTCCCGCACACACTGCGCCCATTGATCCCCGTCAATACTGGCCTTGTGCTCTTTGCCCATGCTTGCCTCGCTATTTAGTCTGCCTATAACTCCAGCCCAAGTGCCGCACTTGCTTGGGTTGAACCGTGGATGGGGAACCATGAACACTACTTTAAGTACCGCCTATAACTACAAGGTGGTCCGCCAATTCGCCATTATGACGGTGGTGTGGGGCATCGTCGGCATGGGGCTCGGGGTTTTTCTCGCCGCCCAATTGGTTTGGCCCGCGCTCAACTTCGATTTGCCCTGGACCAGCTTTGGCCGTTTGCGCCCACTGCACACCAACGCGGTGATCTTCGCCTTCGGCGGCTGCGCGCTGTTTGCCAGCTCGTTCTATTCGGTGCAACGCACCTGCCAGACTCAACTGTTCGCGCCGAAAATCGCCGCGTTCTGCTTCTGGGGCTGGCAACTGGTCATCCTGCTGGCCGCGATCACCTTGCCGCTGGGCTACACCAGTTCCAAGGAATACGCCGAGCTGGAATGGCCGATCGACATCCTGATCACCATTGTCTGGGTGGCCTACGCCGTCGTGTTCTTCGGCACGGTAATGAAGCGCAACACCAAGCATATCTATGTCGGCAACTGGTTCTTCGGTGCGTTCATCATCACCGTGGCGATTCTGCATATCGTCAACAACCTGGAAATCCCGGTCAGCCTGACCAAGTCCTACAGCCTCTACGGCGGTGCGACGGATGCCATGGTGCAGTGGTGGTATGGGCACAACGCGGTAGGCTTTTTCCTCACTGCAGGCTTCTTGGGGATGATGTACTACTTCGTGCCCAAGCAGGCCGAACGTCCGGTGTATTCCTATCGCTTGTCCATTGTGCACTTCTGGGCGCTGATCACCCTGTACATCTGGGCCGGCCCGCACCACTTGCACTACACCGCGCTGCCGGACTGGGCACAGTCCCTGGGCATGGTGATGTCGCTGGTACTGCTGGCACCGAGCTGGGGCGGCATGATCAACGGCATGATGACCCTGTCGGGCGCCTGGCATAAGTTGCGCAGCGACCCGATCCTGCGTTTTCTCGTGGTCTCCCTGGCGTTCTACGGCATGTCGACCTTCGAAGGCCCGATGATGGCAATCAAGACCGTCAACGCCCTCTCCCACTACACCGACTGGACCATCGGCCACGTACATGCCGGCGCTCTCGGTTGGGTGGCGATGATTTCCATCGGCGCGCTGTACCACATGATCCCGAAAATCTTCGGTCGCGAGCAGATGTACAGCCTCGGCCTGATCAACGCGCACTTCTGGCTGGCCACCATCGGCACCGTGCTCTACATCGCCTCGATGTGGGTCAACGGCATTGCCCAGGGCCTGATGTGGCGGGCGATCAACGAAGACGGCACCTTGACCTACTCCTTCGTCGAAACCCTGGTGGCCAGTCACCCTGGCTTCATCGTGCGGTTGGTGGGCGGTGCGGTGTTCCTCAGCGGCATGTTCCTGATGGCTTACAACACCTGGCGCACCGTGCGTTCGCCGCAGCCAGTCGAAGCCACTACCACTGCGCAGTTGGCCTGAGGAGTCTGTGATGAAACACGAAACGATTGAAAAGAACGTCGGCCTGCTGATGCTGCTCATGGTGCTTGCTGTGAGCATCGGCGGCCTGACCCAGATCGTCCCGCTGTTCTTCCAGGATGTGACCAACAAGCCGGTGGAAGGCATGAAACCCTACACCGCGCTGCAACTGGAAGGCCGCGACATCTACATCCGCGAAGGCTGTGTGCAGTGTCACTCGCAGATGATCCGCCCGTTCCGCGCCGAAACCGAACGCTACGGCCACTACTCCGTGGCGGGCGAGAGCGTGTGGGATCACCCGTTCCTGTGGGGCTCCAAGCGCACCGGTCCGGACCTGGCACGCGTCGGCGCCCGCTACTCGGACGACTGGCACCGCGCGCATTTGTACAACCCGCGCAACGTGGTGCCCGAGTCGAAAATGCCGGCCTACCCGTGGCTGGTCACGGCCCAGGTCGACAGCAGCCACACCGAGACCAAGTTGAAGGTGATGCGCACCCTCGGCGTGCCGTACACCGACGACGACATCACTGCCGCGGTCGCCAGCCTCAAGGGCAAGACCGAGATGGACGCGCTGGTTTCATACCTGCAAGTGCTCGGCACTGCCATCAAGAGCAAGAGGTGAGCCATGGGATTTGAATTCGATGCGGGCACCATCCGCGGCCTTGGCACGCTGGTCGTCGCCATTGCCTTTATCGGCCTGTCGCTGTGGGTGTTCAACAACCGGCGCAATGAGGAATTCGAGCAGGCGCGCCTGCTGCCCTTCGCCGATGAACCTTCTCCATCCGACGCTCAAGAAGCGCCTGCAACAAGGAGCAACCGGCCATGACCCTATTCTGGAGTACATGGATCTGCGTACTGACCCTCGGCAGCCTGATCGGCCTGACTTGGCTGTTGATCGGCACCCGCAAGGGCGAGACCAAAGGCAGCGTGGACCAGACCATGGGCCACGCCTTCGATGGCATCGAGGAATACGACAACCCGCTGCCCCAGTGGTGGTTCATGCTGTTCGCCGGCACTCTGGTGTTCGCGGTCGGCTACCTGGTCCTCTACCCCGGCCTGGGCAACTGGAAAGGCGTGCTGCCGGGTTATGAAGACGGCTGGACGTCGGCCAAGGAATGGGACAAGGAAATGGCCAAGGCCGACACCAGGTTCGGGCCGATCTTCGCCAAATTCTCGGCCATGCCCGTGGAAGAAGTGGCCAAGGACCCGCAGGCGCTGAAGATGGGCGGTCGCCTGTTCGCCTCCAACTGCGCGGTGTGCCACGGCTCGGATGCCAAGGGCGCGTTCGGCTTCCCCAACTTGGCGGACAACATCTGGCGCTGGGGCGGTTCGGCTGAGGCGATCAAGACCACCATCCTGAACGGTCGCCACGCGGCGATGCCGGCCTGGGGTGAGATGCTGGGTGATGACGGTGTGAAGAACGTTGCCGCCTATGTCCGCCACGATTTGGCCAAGTTGCCGCTGCCGGCCAACAGCACTGCCGACCTGGATGCGGGCAAAGCCGCGTTCAACACCACTTGCGTAGCGTGCCACGGGCCGGAAGGCCACGGCATGGAAGTCATGGGGGCGCCGAACCTGACGCTGCCAGGCGGCTATATCTACGGCACCAGCCTGGCGCAGTTGCAACAGACCATTCGCCATGGCCGTCAAGGCCAGATGCCGGCGCAGGAAGTGCTGCAAGGCAATGACAAGGTGCATCTGCTGGCCGCCTACGTGTACAGCCTGTCCCACAACGCTGATGGCGCAACGCCAGAAAGCCAACCTCAATAACTGTTACTTGTGGAGAGGGTGCTTGCTCCCTCTCCACAGTGACCGAGCCGTGTGACCGAGTGTCACACCCTTCCAAAGCACAACTTTCCCCCCTCGCCATTCGGGTCTACGCTTGACCCACAGCGGACCGATTCCGGCGTACGCAACGGCTAGCGTTGCGACCCCGTAAATTTCCTGTCCACTCGATCAGCTTTCGATTTCTGATTTTGTCCTTACGCCAAACATGGAAAGGGCGCAGAATCTGGCGTTGAACGCATTGATCCAGGTCAGCCATTGCGTTGCAATGGCCCCTCGCTTTCTACATACTTGCGGCCGATTTTACCTATAAAAAAACCTAAACCGTGGAACCTTAGAATGAGCACAGCAATCAGTCCGACTGCTTATAACTATAAGGTAGTCCGCCAGTTCGCCATCATGACGGTGGTCTGGGGGATCCTTGGCATGGGGCTCGGGGTGTTCATCGCCTCGCAACTGGTTTGGCCGGAATTGAATTTCGACTTGCCATGGACGACCTTCGGTCGCCTGCGCCCGCTGCACACCAACCTGGTGATTTTCGCCTTCGGCGGATGTGCCTTGTTTGCCACCTCCTACTATGTCGTGCAACGCACCTGCCAGACGCGACTGATCTCCGACGGCCTCGCCGCCTTTACCTTCTGGGGTTGGCAAGCAGTCATCGTCGGCGCCATCGTCAGCCTGCCGCTGGGCTACACCACCACCAAGGAATACGCCGAGCTGGAATGGCCGATCGCCATTTTGCTGGCGATTGTGTGGGTGACCTACGGTGCGGTGTTCTTCGGCACCATCGTCAAGCGCAAGACCAAGCACATCTACGTGGGCAACTGGTTCTACGGCGCATTCATCGTGGTCACGGCGATGCTGCACATCGTCAACCACGCATCGTTGCCGGTCAGCCTGTTCAAGTCCTACTCGGCCTATGCCGGTGCGACGGATGCGATGATCCAGTGGTGGTATGGGCACAACGCCGTAGGTTTTTTCCTGACCACGGGTTTTCTGGGGATGATGTACTACTTCGTGCCGAAACAGGCCGAACGTCCTATCTACTCCTACCGCTTGTCCATCGTGCACTTCTGGGCGCTGATCACCCTGTACATCTGGGCCGGTCCGCACCATTTGCACTACACCGCGCTGCCGGACTGGGCGCAGTCCCTGGGCATGGCGATGTCGATTATCCTGCTGGCGCCAAGCTGGGGCGGCATGATCAACGGCATGATGACCCTCTCGGGCGCCTGGCATAAATTGCGCACCGACCCGATCCTGCGTTTCCTCGTGGTCTCCCTGGCGTTCTACGGCATGTCGACCTTCGAAGGGCCGATGATGGCGATCAAGACCGTCAACTCGCTGTCCCACTACACCGACTGGACCATCGGCCACGTACACGCCGGCGCCCTCGGTTGGGTGGCGATGATCTCCATCGGCGCGCTGTACCACATGATCCCCAAACTGTTCGGCCGTGCGCAGATGCACAGCGTCGGGCTGATCAACACGCACTTCTGGCTGGCCACCATCGGCACCGTGCTCTACATCGCCTCGATGTGGGTCAACGGCATCACCCAAGGCCTGATGTGGCGTGCGATCAACGATGACGGCACCCTCACCTACTCCTTCGTCGAAGCGCTGCAAGCCAGCCATCCGGGCTACATCGTCCGTGCCCTGGGCGGTGCGTTCTTTGCCACCGGCATGCTGTTCATGGCCTACAACGTCTGGCGCACCGTGCGTGCCTCCGACCCGGCGCAAGCCGAAGCCGCCGCCCAGATCGCCGTTGTGGGAGCCCACTGATGAAGCATGAAGTAGTCGAGAAGAACATCGGCCTGCTGGCCTTCTTCATGGTCATCGCCGTGAGTATCGGCGGCCTGACCCAAATCGTTCCGCTGTTTTTCCAGGACGTGACCAACAAGCCGGTCGAAGGCATGAAGCCGCGCACCGCCCTTGAACTGGAAGGCCGCGACGTCTACATCGCCAACGGCTGCGTGGGCTGCCACTCGCAGATGATCCGCCCGTTCCGCGCCGAAACCGAACGCTACGGCCACTACTCGGTGGCCGGTGAAAGCGTGTGGGACCACCCGTTCCTGTGGGGCTCCAAGCGCACCGGCCCGGACCTGGCCCGCGTGGGCGGGCGTTACTCCGACGACTGGCAGCGTGCGCACTTGTACAACCCGCGCAACGTGGTGCCTGAGTCGAAAATGCCGGCGTACCCGTTCCTCGTGGAAAACAAGCTCGACGGCAAGGACACCGCGAAGAAGATGGAAGTCTTGCGCACCCTGGGCGTGCCCTACACCGACGAAGACATCGCCGGTGCAGCCGCAGCCGTGAAGGGCAAGACCGAAATGGACGCATTGGTGGCCTACCTGCAAGGCCTTGGCACCATCATCAAAAGCAAACGGTGACCTACATGGATATCGGGATGATTCGTGGCCTGGGCACCGTTGTGGTGATGGTGGCCTTTATCGGCCTGGCGTTGTGGGTGTTCAGCCCCAAGCGCAAGTCGGAGTTTGAGGACGCGACCTTGCTGCCCTTTGCGGATGATCCCGAAGCCATCAAGCACGTCGAGCAAGCTTCTAGGAGTAACAAAGAATGACTACGTTCTGGAGTCTGTACGTCACAGTCCTCAGTCTGGGTACCATTTTCGCCCTGACCTGGCTGCTGCTGTCGACCCGCAAGGGCCAGCGCGCCGAGCAAACCGACGAGACCGTCGGCCACTCGTTCGATGGCATCGAGGAGTACGACAACCCGCTGCCCAAGTGGTGGTTCATGCTGTTCGTCGGCACCATCATCTTCGCCCTCGGCTACCTCGTGCTGTACCCCGGCCTGGGCAACTGGAAAGGCCTGCTGCCGGGCTACAACTACCTCGACAACGACAAGCAAACCCCCTTCGCCAACGGCCAGACCGGCTGGACCGGCGTGCACGAATGGGAAAAGGAAATGGCCAGGTCGGACGCCAAGTTCGGGCCGATCTTCGCCAAGTTCGCCTCGATGCCGATTGAGGAAGTCGCCAAGGACCCGCAAGCCCTGAAGATGGGTGGCCGCCTGTTCGCCTCCAACTGCTCGGTGTGCCACGGTTCCGACGCCAAGGGCGCTTACGGTTTCCCCAACCTGACCGACGCCGACTGGCGTTGGGGTGGCGAGCCGGCCACCATCAAGGAAACCATCATGAAGGGCCGCCATGCCGTGATGCCGGGCTGGTTGCCAGTCATTCATGAAGAAGGCGTCAGCGACGTCGCCGCCTACGTGGTCACCCAACTTGACGGTCGCAAGCTGCCGGAGGGTGTGAAGGCCGACGTGGCCAACGGCGAAAAACTCTTTGCCGCCAACTGCGTGGCCTGCCACGGCCCGGCCGGCAAAGGCACCCCGGCAATGGGCGCGCCAGACCTGACCCACCCCGGCGCCTTCATCTACGGTTCGAGCTACGCCCAACTGCAGCAGACCATCCGTTTCGGCCGTCAGGGCCAGATGCCGGCGCAGGAACAACTGCAAGGCAATGACAAGGTGCACCTGCTCGCGGCGTATGTTTACAGTTTGTCCCATGGGGACAAGAAGGCCGAGGAACAGTAAGGGCCTCGGACACAACCGAGCCCCGCCTGGCGAACGCTGGCGGGGCTTTTTTATTTCTGCAGCCTGGGCCAGGACCTGGGCGACCGTTGATAACCCCGGGTTGTGGTCCCTGCTGACTAAGTAGTAACGTACCTACATTGCATCTGATAAAGGGGGTTCCCCCATGACCATCACCACTATTTCCAGCCGCGAATTCAATCAAGACACAAGCGGTGCCAAAAAAGCGGCCCGGCAAGGGCCGGTTTTCATCACCGATCGCGGCAAACCTGCCCATGTACTGCTAAGCATTGAGGACTACCAGAAATTGACAGGTCTCAACGCCGACATCGTGGACCTGCTGGTGATGCCGGAAGCGGCCGATATGGAATTCGAAACCGAACGTGCCGTGATCACTCATCGACCCGTGGACCTCTCTTGATGTATCTACTCGACACCAACGTGATCTCTGAACTTCGTAAACCCCAGGCGGATGCGAATGTCGTGGCCTGGGCAAAAAGTGTCATCGCGTCCCACCTGTTTATTTCAGCGATTACGTTGAAGGAATTGGAAACCGGAGTGCTGCGCATTGAGCGCCGCGACCCCACGCAAGGGAAGGTACTGCGCACCTGGCTCAAGCGGCATGTGATGCCCGCGTTCGATGCCCGGATCCTGCCAATCGACGCCGCCGTCGCCTTACGTTGTGCACGCCTGCATGTACCCGACCGCGCCAATGAAAGTGACGCACTGATCGCTGCGACCGCCCTGGTCCATGGGCTCACGGTGGTCACGCGCAACGTCAGCGATTTCAAATCCAGCGGTGTCCCGCTGATTAATCCGTGGGACGAATGACCGTCCCACTCGCAAAAACCGACCATACTTGCCAAGTCAATTGATCCAGATCACGTACACCATCAATTGATTTCTCCCAACGCGACCAAAGGTCGCACCCTTTGCACCGCATCGGGGGCGTATCATTACGCCACTGCAAGACCCCTAATTTGACCCCGGTTGGCACGTACTGGCCGAGGCAAATCTCCACCGCCGTGGGATGCAATGATGAGCGACCAAATACCGGTACATGACGTTACCCCGCCTGCCAAACACTCGACCACCACCGTCGATCTCTATGCCCCGCGCGAGAAAATCTACACCCGCGCGTTCACCGGCCTGTTCCGCAATTTGCGCATGCTCGGCGGCGCTGCGTTGTTCCTGCTCTACTTCGGCACGGTGTGGCTGAACTGGGGTGGTCACCAGGCCGTATGGTGGAACCTGCCGGAGCGCAAGTTCTTCATTTTTGGTGCGACCTTCTGGCCCCAGGACTTCATTCTGCTGTCGGGCATTCTGATCGTCGCCGCGTTTGGCCTGTTCTTTATCACGGTGTACGCCGGCCGCGTGTGGTGTGGTTATACCTGCCCGCAAAGCGTGTGGACGTGGATCTTCATGTGGTGCGAAAAAGTCACCGAAGGCGACCGTAACCAACGCATCAAACTGGATAAGGCGCCGATGGGCGCCAACAAGTTCCTGCGTAAATTCAGCAAGCACAGCCTGTGGCTGCTGATCGGCTTTGCCACCGGCATGACCTTCGTTGGCTACTTCTCGCCGATTCGCGAACTGGTGTTCGACTTCTTCACCGGCCAGGCCGACGGCTGGTCGTATTTCTGGGTCGGCTTCTTCACCCTCGCCACCTATGGCAACGCCGGCTGGCTGCGCGAACAGGTGTGCATCTACATGTGTCCGTACGCGCGCTTCCAGAGCGTGATGTTCGACAAAGACACCCTGATCGTCTCCTACGACCCACGCCGTGGCGAACTGCGTGGCCCGCGTAAAAAAGGGATCGACTACAAGGCCCAGGGCCTGGGCGATTGCATCGACTGCACAATGTGCGTGCAAGTGTGCCCCACCGGCATCGACATCCGCGACGGCCTGCAGATCGAGTGCATCGGTTGCGCCGCGTGCATCGACGCCTGCGACAACATCATGGACAAGATGGAGTACCCGCGCGGCCTGATCAGCTACACCACCGAACACAACCTGTCCGGGCAAAAAACCCATAAGCTGCGCCCACGCCTGATCGGTTACGCCTTGGTGTTGCTGGCGATGATCAGCCTGTTGGCGGCTGCGTTTTTCATGCGCTCGCTGGTGGGCTTCGACGTGAGCAAGGACCGCGTGCTCTACCGCGAGAACGCCGAAGGCCGCATCGAAAACGTCTACAGCCTGAAGATCATGAACAAGGACCAGCGAGACCACACCTACGTGCTCGACGCCGCCGGCCTGCCCGACCTCAAGCTGCAAGGCCGTCGCGAAATCAAGGTGGCGGCCGGCGATATCGTCAGCATGCCGGTGGAGCTGTCGAGTGCGCCGGAACAACTGCCATCGAGCACCAACGAGGTGAAGTTCATCCTCACCGATGCCGATGACGCCAGCGTCCACATTGAAGCCAAGAGCCGATTCATCGGCCCACAAGTCCGATAAAGAGAGAACGGAACAATGCCCCTAGCAACTGCCGCAAGCCCTTGGTACAAGCACCTCTGGCCCTGGATCATCATCGGCATCCTCGCCTGCTCGGTGACCTTGACCTTGTCCATGGTGACCATCGCGGTGAACAACCCGGACAACCTGGTCAACGACAACTACTACGAGGCCGGCAAAGGCATCAACCGCTCCCTCGACCGCGAACGCCTGGCCCAGACCCTGCAACTGCGGGCCAAGCTGCACCTGGATGAACTGACCGGCGAAGTCGAACTGAACCTCACCGGCTACAGCAACCCGAACACCCTGGAACTGAACCTGATCTCCCCGACCCAGCCGGAGAAGGACCGCAAGATCAACCTGGCCCGCAGCGACAGCGAACCTGGCCGCTACATCGGCCAAGTCACCGACAAAGTCGAAGGCCGCCGCTTCGTGGAACTGCTCGGCGTGGAAGGCGACAAGACCTGGCGCCTGTTCGAAGAAGAAGAGGTCAGCCACGACAAGGACTTGCTGTTGGGGGATGAGCCGTTGCAGGGCGCCGAAGACCTGAAAAAATAAAGCCGCGCTTCGCGCATCGGGGGCAAGTCGAATCGTCGCACCGCCCCTCCCACATTTTGAATGTATTCACAGATCAAAGGTGGGAGGGGCGGTGCGACGATTCGACTTGCCCCCGATGAGGCCCTCCCAGCCAACCAAGATCCGTAACCATGACCAGCCCAACCCCCTGCTACCACTGCGCCCTGCCCGTCCCGCCCGGCAGCCGGTTCACCGCCGACATCCTCGGCGAGCGCCGCGAGCTCTGCTGCCCGGGCTGCCAGGCCGTAGCCGAAGCGATTGTGGCCGGCGGCCTGGAAAGCTACTACCAGCACCGCAGCGAAGCTTCGGCCAATCCCGAGTCGCTACCGGTGCAACTGGTGGACGAACTGGCGCTATACGACCGCGCCGATGTGCAAAAACCCTTCGTGCACCACCAGGGCGAACTGGCCGAAACCACCCTGCTGATGGAAGGCATCAGCTGCGCCGCCTGTGGCTGGCTGATCGAAAAACACCTGCGCAGCCTGCCCGCCGTGGCCGAGGCGCGGTTGAACCTGTCCAACCATCGCTTGCAGGTGCGCTGGGCCGACGGGCAACTGCCGTTGAGCCAGGTGCTCAACGAATTGCGCCATATCGGCTATGCCGCCCACCCGTATCAAGCCGACCGCGCCGCCGAGCAACTGGCCAGCGAAAACCGCCTGGCCTTGCGCCAACTCGGCGTGGCCGGATTGCTGTGGTTTCAGGCGATGATGGCAACCATGGCCACCTGGCCCGAATTCAATATCGACCTGAGCCCGGAACTGCATGTGATCCTGCGCTGGGTGGCGATGTTTCTGACAACCCCCATCGTGTTCTACAGCTGTGCGCCGTTCTTCAAGGGCGCCATGCGTGACCTGCGCACGCGCCACCTGACCATGGACGTGTCGGTGTCCCTGGCCATTGGCGGGGCTTACCTGGCGGGTATCTGGACCGCGATCACGGGGGTCGGCGAGCTGTATTTCGATGCCGTGGGCATGTTTGCGCTGTTCCTGCTGGCCGGTCGCTACCTGGAGCGGCGCGCCCGCGAGCGCACAGCGGCGGCCACTGCCCAACTGGTCAACCTGCTGCCGGCTTCGTGCCTGCGCTTGAAAGGCGACGGCCAGAGCGAACGCATCCTGTTGAGCGAGCTGGCCCTGGGCGACTGCGTGCTGGTGCATCCGGGCGCGGTATTGCCAGCGGATGGCGTGATCCTCGACGGCCAGTCCAGCATCGATGAGTCCCTGCTCACTGGCGAATACCTGCCGCAACCGCGCCGGGTCGGCGACAGCGTCACCGCCGGCACCCTCAACGTCGAAGGCGCGCTGAACGTCGAAGTGCGCGCCCTCGGCCACGAGACACGCCTGTCCGCCATCGTGCGTCTGCTGGAGCGCGCCCAGGCCGAAAAACCGCGCCTGGCGCAAATCGCCGACCGCGCCGCGCAATGGTTTCTGCTGTGTTCGCTGATTGCCGCCGCATTGATCGGCCTGCTGTGGTGGGAGCTGGACTCATCACGGGCGTTCTGGATCGTGTTGGCCATGCTGGTAGCGACCTGCCCGTGTGCGTTGTCCCTGGCGACACCAACCGCCCTGACCGCCGCCACCGGCACCCTGCACAAACTCGGGCTGCTGCTGACCCGTGGGCATGTGCTGGAAGGCCTGAACCAGATCGACACGGTGATTTTCGACAAGACCGGCACCCTGACCGAAGGCCGCCTGGCCCTACGCGCCATCCGTCCCTTGGGCGAGCTGGGCAGCGACGATTGCCTGGGCCTCGCCGCCGCCCTGGAAAACCGCTCCGAACACCCGATTGCCCGCGCCTTTGGCCGTGCGCCCTTGGCCGCTGATGAAGTACTCAGCACCCCCGGCCTGGGCCTGGAAGGTCGCGTGGGCGAGCGTCTGCTGCGCATCGGCCAGCCGGCGTTTGTCTGCGCACTCAGTGGCTGCCCGATCCCCGCCTCGCCGGACGATGCTGGGCAATGGCTGCTGCTCGGCGACCGCAGCGGCGCCCTCGCCTGGTTCGTGCTGGATGACCGCCTGCGCAGCGACGCCCCGGCGCTGCTCGCCGCGTGCAAGGCGCGCGGCTGGCGCACATTGCTGCTGTCCGGGGACAGTTCGCCGATGGTCGCCAGTGTCGCCCTTGAGCTGGGCATCGACGAAGCCCACGGCGGCCTGCGCCCCGACGACAAGCTGCAGGTGCTGCAACAGTTGCACAAGGAAGGCCGCAAGGTGCTGATGCTCGGCGATGGGGTCAACGACGTCCCCGTGCTCGCCGCCGCCGATATCAGCGTGGCCATGGGCTCGGCCACCGACCTGGCCAAGACCAGCGCCGATGCGGTGCTGCTCTCCAATCGCCTCGACGCCCTGGTGCAGGCCTTCAGTCTGGCGCGGCGCACTCGACGGGTGATTATTGAAAATCTGCTGTGGGCAGGCCTATACAATGGCCTGATGTTGCCGTTTGCTGCCTTGGGCTGGATCACGCCAATCTGGGCGGCGGTCGGCATGTCCATCAGTTCGTTGACCGTGGTGCTCAACGCCCTGCGCCTGACTCGCCTGCCGAGCGCGCAGGCCGTCAGCGCGCCCTCAATCACCCGCCCGCTGCCCGTATGAGCCGCGCGGGCCTGGAGTGCAGATGCCAGCTTTATACGTGATGATTCCGGCGGCGCTGCTGATAGTGGCCATCGCCATCTACATCTTCTTCTGGGCCGTGGACAGCGGCCAGTACGACGACCTCGACGGCCCGGCCCACAGCGTGCTGTTCGACGACCAGGACCCGAACCACCTGGCCGCCATCGACGAAGCCAACGGCCCGGATCAACCGCCCAAAGACCCGCCTCATGCTTGAATTGGCGCCGCTGCTGGTCTCCGCGCTGATCCTCGGCCTGCTGGGCGGCGGCCATTGCCTGGGCATGTGCGGCGGGCTGATGGGCGCGCTGACCCTGGCGATTCCCAAGGAACAACGCAGCCGCCGGTTTCGCCTGCTGCTGGCGTACAACCTGGGGCGCATCCTCAGTTACGCCACGGCCGGGCTGTTGGTCGGCCTGGCCGGCTGGGCCGTGGCCAATAGCCCGGCGGCGATGTTCATGCGCGTGCTCGCCGGCTTACTGCTGATCTGCATGGGCCTGTACCTGGCGGGTTGGTGGAGCGGCCTTACCCGCATTGAAAGCCTCGGACGCGGCCTGTGGCGGCATATCCAGCCGGTTGCCACGCGCTTGCTGCCGGTGTCGAGCCTGCCCCGCGCTTTGCTGCTGGGCGCGCTCTGGGGCTGGTTGCCGTGCGGTTTGGTCTACAGCACCCTGCTGTGGGCCGCGAGCCAGGGCAATGCGCTGGACAGTGCACTGCTGATGCTCGCGTTCGGGCTGGGCACCTGGCCGGTGCTGCTGGCGACCGGGCTGGCAGCCGAGCGCGTTACCGCGTTATTGCGCAAACGCAGCGTGCGCATGGCCGGTGGCTTGCTGGTCATCGTGTTCGGGATCTGGACCTTGCCAGGACCGCACCAGCACTGGTTGATGGGCCATTGAATCGCCATGTGGCATAGCGCCGCTCCCCGTTGATGCAAATCAAGATGCCATCCCCACCCCGCCCCTAGACTCGGCCCATTAGCCTATCCGGGGGACGCCCGCATGCTCGACGCCATTCGTTGGGACACCGATCTGATTCATCGCTACGACCTGGCGGGACCACGTTATACGTCCTACCCCACCGCCGTACAATTCGATAGCCAAGTCGGCACCTTCGACCTGCTCCACGCCCTGCGCGACAGTCGCAAGGCCGTGCGCCCCTTGTCGCTGTATGTGCATGTGCCGTTCTGCGCCAACATTTGCTACTACTGCGCCTGCAACAAGGTGATCACCAAGGACCGTGGCCGCGCCCAGGCGTACCTGCAACGCCTGGAGCAGGAAATCCAATTGGTGGCCTGCCACCTTGACCCGAAACAGCCGGTGGAACAGCTGCATTTCGGCGGCGGCACCCCGACGTTTCTCAGCCACGACGAACTGCGCCAGGTCATGGGCCGCCTGCGCCAGCATTTCCATTTGCTCGATGATGATTCCGGCGACTACGGCATCGAGATCGACCCACGCGAAGCCGACTGGGCCACCATGGGCCTGCTGCGTGAGCTGGGCTTCAACCGCGTCAGTATCGGCCTGCAAGACCTCGACCCCGAGGTACAGCGGGCGGTCAATCGCCTGCAAAGCCTGGAAGAGACCCGTGCGGTGATTGATGCGGCGCGCACCCTGCAGTTTCGCTCGATCAATATCGACCTGATCTACGGCCTGCCCAAGCAGACGCCGATCAACTTCGCGCGCACCGTGGAAGAGGTGATCAAACTGCAACCGGACCGCCTGTCGGTGTTCAACTACGCGCACCTGCCGGAGCGCTTCATGCCCCAGCGGCGCATCAACAGCGACGAGCTGCCGGCGCCGGCGGAAAAGTTGCTGATGCTGCAAACCACCATCGAGCAACTGACCCAGGCCGGCTATCGCTACATCGGCATGGACCACTTCGCGCTGCCGGATGACGAACTGGCCATCGCCCAGGAGGAAGGTACCCTGCAACGCAACTTCCAGGGCTACACCACCCACGGCCATTGCGACCTGATCGGCCTCGGTGTGTCGGCGATCAGCCAGATCGGCGACCTGTATTGCCAGAACAGCAGTGACCTCAACGGCTACCAGAACACCTTGGCTGGTGCGCAACTGGCCACCAGCCGCGGCTTGGTCTGCACCACGGATGATCGGCTGAGGCGGGAGGTGATTCAGCAGTTGATCTGCACGTTCAGCCTGGCATTCGAACCCGTCGAACAGGCCTTCAACATTGATTTTCGTGGGTACTTCGACGAGATCTGGCCGCAACTTGAGGCCATGGCCGAGGACGGCCTGATCGAGCTCGACGCCCAGGGCATTCGGGTGCTGCCCGCCGGCCGCTTGCTGGTGCGCTCGGTGTGCATGGTGTTCGATGCCTACCTGGAGCACCAGAACAGGCAACGATTTTCACGGGTGATCTAGTTACATCGACAACGAAGCGGCCTTGAGGGCACCATCAGCGCTCATGCTTTTCATCGCCTTGAGCAGGGAGCCCTGGGAGGTCATCAACCCGGCCTGCAGCGAGCTGATAGCGCCCTGGATGTTGTTGGTCTTAACCCGGGCCTGCTCCGGCGTCAGGCTATTGTCATTCGCGACCGCCTGAAGCTCAGCCATTTTCTCGGCGATCTGTTGCTTGAGCTTGCGGATCATTTTGAGGATCTGTTTAACGCTGTCGTCCAGGCCACTGCCATCAATATCGGAGTTGGCTTTACTGGCCACCGCCACCGCCTTGAACGCCGCGCCGGAAATCGTCACCTTCACGCCTTCCAGCACGTTGGTTTCGGCAGCGGGTGCAGCGGCCTGATCTTTTACGGCGGTTTCGGCCGCTGACTTCGCGCCCGACACTGTAGGAACTCGGATGGCAGGATTGTAGGCGGCGATGACAGACATCGTACGAGCTCCGGCGTATGGGAATGCCCTTGTATCGGCATCGGTACAAAAAGCTTTATACCGCTGCCGGTTTTTTGTACAGGCTGGCCTGACTGCCCCCCAGTGCGTTACCCTTACGTCTTATGTGTGTTTTCCCACAAGGATTTAAGAAATGTCCGAGCCAGTCAAACTGCGCGCTCACAGCCAGGCTCACTGCAAGGATTGCAGCCTCGCCCCCCTCTGCCTGCCACTTTCGCTGAATCTGGAAGACATGGATGCGCTGGACGACATCGTTAAACGCGGGCGCCCGCTGAAAAAAGGCGAGTTTCTGTTTCGCCAGGGCGACAGGTTCGACTCCGTCTATGCAGTACGTTCGGGCGCGCTGAAGACCTTCAGCCTGAGCGACAACGGCGAAGAGCAGATCACCGGTTTCCACCTGCCTAGCGAACTGGTGGGTTTGTCGGGCATGGACACAGAGATGCATCCCGTGTCGGCCCAGGCGCTGGAGACCACGTCGGTGTGCGAAATCCCCTTCGAACGCCTGGATGAACTGGCCATACAGTTGCCTCAACTGCGCCGTCAGCTGATGCGCGTGATGAGCCGCGAAATCCGTGACGATCAGCAGATGATGCTGCTGCTTTCGAAGAAAACCGCCGACGAGCGCATCGCGACATTCCTGGTCAACCTCTCGGCGCGATTCCGGGCCCGTGGTTTCTCGGCCAACCAGTTCCGCCTGAGCATGTCGCGCAATGAAATCGGCAACTACCTGGGCCTGGCGGTGGAAACCGTGTCCCGCGTGTTCACCCGTTTCCAGCAGAACGAGTTGATTGCCGCCGAAGGCAAGGAAGTGCACATCCTCGACCCGATCCAGCTGTGCGCGCTGGCGGGTGGTTCTCTAGAGGGCTGATACAGACACTTGCGGCCGGGCCATTTGGCAAGGCCGCAGGTATACTTCGGGTCCGTTTTCCTCCCAGGACTCTTCGACGATGACCTTCGATTCGTTCGACATCAAATCCCTGATCCGCCCCGTCATCGACTTCCCCAAGCCTGGGGTGATCTTCCGTGACATCACGCCGCTGTTCCAATCGCCCAAGGCCCTGCGCCTGGTGGCCGACACCTTTGCCCATCGCTATGTCGAAGCCGACTTCACCCACATCGGCGCAATGGATGCCCGCGGCTTCCTGATCGGCTCGATCATTGCCTATCAACTGAACAAACCACTGATCCTGTTCCGCAAGCAAGGCAAGCTGCCGGCGGACGTGCTGGCCGAGGGTTACCAGACCGAATACGGCGAAGCCTTTCTGGAAGTGCACGCCGACAGCCTGTGCGAAGGCGACTCGGTATTGATGTTCGATGACCTGATCGCCACGGGCGGCACCCTGATTGCCGCGGCGAACCTGGTGCGGCGCATGGGCGCGAAGATTTTTGAAGCGGCAGCGATTATTGATTTGCCGGAGCTGGGTGGCTCGCAGCGGTTGGAAGATATGGGGATTCCGACGTTTTGCCTGACGCAGTTTGCGTTGACTGAAAGGTAGTGGTTGTCGGGGCCGGCCCCATCGGGGCATAGGTATCTACACAACTTCCTGTGGATGCTGAATCTATGGCAACTGGGCTGTTGTGGTGAGCGGGCTTGTCCCGCGCTGGGCTGCGAAGCAGCCCCATCAAAGCCACCGCGTTTTTTCAGAAAAACCAAGTTGCCTGGTTTTGGGGCTGCTGCGCAGCCCAGCGCGGGACAAGCCCGCTCACCACAGAGTTATGTATAAGCCTTTGAGAGTTGTGTAGATAGCTATGCCCATCGGGGGCAAGCCCCCTCCCACCTTTGATCTGTGAATACATTCAACATGTGGGAGGGGGCTTGCCCCCGATGCAGTGTCTCAGCCAAAGAATGTGTTGACTGAGACACCCACATTTTCAGCCCTGCGCTGATCGTCAGAGGGCGATGGGCTTGCGACCGGCAAAGGAGTGGGCCAGGGTGCCGCCATCCACCAATTCCAGCTCGCCCCCCAGCGGAACGCCATGGGCGATACGCGAAGTGATCAGGCCTTTGTTGCTCAGCAGTTGAGCGATGTAATGGGCGGTGGCTTCGCCTTCCACGGTCGGGTTGGTGGCCAGGATCACCTCGGTAAAGGTGCCCTGCTCTTCAATCCGCGCTACCAGTTGCGGAATGCCGATGGCTTCCGGGCCCAGGCCGTCGAGCGGCGACAGGTGCCCCTTGAGTACAAAGTAGCGCCCGCGATAGCCGGTCTGCTCCACCGCGTAGACGTCCATCGGGCCTTCCACCACGCACAGCAACGTGTCGTCGCGGCGCGGGTCGGCGCATTGCGGGCAGAGGTCTTCTTCGGTGAGGGTGCGGCACTGGCGGCAGTGGCCGACGCCCGTCATGGCCTGGCTCAGGGCCTGGGCCAACCGGGTGCCGCCGCTGCGATCACGCTCCAGCAGTTGCAGCGCCATGCGCTGGGCGGTTTTCTGGCCGACGCCCGGCAACGTGCGCAGGGCGTCGATCAGTTGGCGAATCAGGGGGCTGAAGCTCATGGGCATTGGTCCGACAAAACAACGAGACGCGGTTTATACCCGCGCCCCGGATTAGCGTCAAATCCTCAATCCTGCGCGACCCGCACCACCAACTTGCCGAAGTTGCGCCCTTCAAGCAGACCGATAAAGGCTTCGGGCGCCTGCTCCAGGCCATCGACCACGTCCTCGCGGAACTTGATCTTGCCATCACGCACCCATGGCGCCATGGCACTGAGGAACTCGGGCTGGCGATCACCGTAGTCGTCGAACACGATAAAGCCCTGGATGCGTACCCGCTTGGTCAGCAAGGTGCGTTGCAGCGCCGGCAGGCGATCAGGGCCGCTGGGGGCTTCATGGGCGTTGTAGCCGGCAATCAGGCCGCACAGGGGAATGCGCGCCTTGGGGTTGAGCAAGGGCAGCACGGCGTCGAATACCTTGCCGCCGACGTTCTCGAAATAGATGTCCACGCCCTTGAAGCAGGCCTGGGCCAGTTGATCGGCGAAGTCTGCGCTCTTGTGGTCGATACAGGCATCGAAGCCCAGCTCGTCCACCACATAGCGGCACTTGTCGGCGCCGCCCGCAATACCGATCACACGCAAGCCCTTGAGCTTGGCCACCTGCCCCACTACCGAGCCGACCGCACCGGATGCCGCAGCCACCACCAAGGTTTCGCCGGCCTTGGGCTGGCCGATGTCCATCAGGCCCATGTAGGCGGTCATGCCGGGCATGCCCAGCACACCAAGTGCCATGGATGGGCTCGCCAGCCCCTTGGGCACCGGAATGAGGTTGCGGCCGTCGGAAATGCTGTGGCTCTGCCAACCCGTGGCGCCGACCACCAGATCACCCACTTCGAATTTTGGATTACGCGACTGCTCGATACGGCTGACAGCACCACCGGTCATCACCTCGTCGATTTCCACCGGTGCGGCATAGGAAGGTGCGTCGCTCATGCGCCCGCGCATGTAGGGATCGAGGGACAGGTAGAGGGTCTTGAGCAGGACCTGGCCGTCCGCCAGCTCCGGCAGGCTCACGCGTTCCAGGCGAAAGTTTTCCGGAGTGGGCGCGCCTTGGGGCCGCGAGACCAGCACGATGCGTTGGTTCAGGGTCAGTTCTTGAGGCATCAGGGGGCTCCTTATCGAATTGATCGGTATAGGGTGCAGACCATCGGTGCCGTGCCAGGGTTCGATCGGGGTTTGATTGAAAGCGGCACAAACAAAAATGCCAGGCACTGGGCCTGGCATTGGAGTCTAGCTAACGCTGGATAATCAGAACGGCATCTTCATGCCCGGCGGCAGTTGCATGCCGGCGGTCGCGGCGCCCATTTTTTCCTGGCTGTTGGCTTCGATCTTGCGCACGGCGTCGTTGACGGCCGCGGCGAACAGCGCTTCAAGCATTTCCAGGTCATCTTCACCCACGCCCGGCAGCACGCTTGGGTCGATGCTCACGCGTTTGATGTCGTGACGACCGGTCATCACCACGCTGACCATATCGCCACCGGCTTTACCGGTGACTTCGGCGTTGGCCAGTTCTTCCTGCATCTTGGCCATCTTTTCCTGCATCTGCTGCGCCTGCTTCATCAGGCCGGCCATGCCACCTTTCATCATGGGAATCACCTCAAAAGTACGTGGATCAAGTTAGTAGCCCGGTGTCATGACGCTTGGGGCACCGGGGCTTCGACAGGTTCAATAGTATCGTGACGGACGACCGCCCCAAACTGTTGCATCATTTGCTGGATGAGCGGGTCTGCGTGGATCGAATCCTCAGCCTCGCGCTGACGGTTGATACGCCGGCGGGTCGCGGCCTGGGCCGGGGTTTCCTGCTCGGGCTTGATCAACTCGATGGCGATGGTCAGCGTGCGCCCATGGTACTGGTTCAGCGCATCGTTGAGGCGACGCTGCTGGGTCGCGTTGAACAGGGCGCTGTGGGCCGGGTCCAGGTGCAACAGCCAGTGGTCGCCATCAATGGAAATCAGTGTGCAGTTGGCGGCGATGCTGCCGGTCATCCCGGAGATCGGCAGTTTCGGGAACAGTTCCAGCCATTGCAACGCCAGACCGGTGGCCGGGGCTGCGGCAGGCTCTGCTTCGGGCTCGGGGGCCGGCTCGGCAGTGTGTTCGCTGGCAAGGTCGTCAAGGTAGCTGTAGGCCGAATCCATGTCCGGCTCGATGTAGTCTTCATCAAGCGGCGGCTCGTCGTCGAGGTCGATGCCTGGGGTTGCGGCTTCAACCTGAGCGACGGTCGGCTCAGGGACCGGTGCGGACACCCACTCCGGGGCATCCGGCACCACGCTGTCCGGAGTTGGCGCGGGCATCGGGGTCAACTCGGGCTGCTCGCCAGTGGTTTCCAGTACAGGCTCCACGGCGGGCTGCTGCTCGGGCTCGGCTTCGGTCTCCACCGGGTCGTTCCAGGGCAGATCGACCACGGGCGCAGGTTCGGGCTCCACCACCGGTGCCGGCTCGACCACTGGCGCGACCACAACGGGCTCAGGCTCAGGAACCTGCGCAACAGGCGCAGGGGCCGCAACCACTGGCGCAACCACCGCCGCGCCAGCCACTGGTTTGGCGGAATCAACTGTGGCCTGGCTGATCCCCACTGGCTTTAGCGGCTGTCTCGGCGCGTCGGCCGTATCGGCGGGCCGGAAGGCCAGCATCCGCAGCAAGACCATCTCAAAGCCACCACGTGGGTCCGGCGCCAGGGGCAGGTCGCGACGGCCGATCAGGCCCATCTGGTAGTAGAACTGCACATCTTCGGCCGGCAACGCCTGAGCCAGACCCAACACGCGGTCGCGGTCGCCATGGCCGTTGTCGACACCTTCAGGCAAGGCCTGGGCGATGGCAACGCGGTGCAGCACATTGAGGATTTCCGAGAGCACGCCGTTCCAGTCCGGGCCTTGCTCGGAGAGGTGGCGCACGGCTTCGAGCAATGCCTTGGCGTCACCTTCGATCAGGGCGTGCAGCACGTCGAACACCTGGCCATGGTCGAGGGTGCCGAGCATGGCGCGCACATCGGCTGCCATGACCTTGCCTTCACCAAAGGCGATGGCTTGGTCGGTGAGGCTCATGGCATCACGCATCGAGCCATCGGCGGCGCGGCCGAGCAGCCACAACGCGTCGTCTTCGAACGGTACGTTCTCGACGCCCAGCACGTGGGTCAAATGCTCGACCACACGCTCGGGGGTCATGTTTTTCAGGGAGAACTGCAGGCACCGCGACAGAATCGTTGCGGGAAGTTTCTGCGGGTCGGTGGTGGCCAGGATGAATTTGACGTAGGGCGGCGGCTCTTCCAGGGTTTTCAACAGCGCGTTGAAGGAATGGCTGGACAGCATGTGCACTTCGTCGATCAGGTAGACCTTGAAGCGGCCGCGGCTCGGCGCGTACTGCACATTGTCGAGCAGTTCGCGGGTGTCTTCGACCTTGGTGCGGCTCGCGGCGTCGATTTCGATCAGGTCGACAAAACGCCCTTCGTCGATTTCCCGGCACACCGAGCAAGTCCCGCAGGGCGTCGAAGTGATACCGGTTTCACAGTTCAGGCATTTGGCGATGATGCGCGCAATGGTGGTCTTGCCCACCCCGCGCGTACCGGTGAACAGGTAGGCGTGGTGCAGCCGTTGGCTGTCCAAGGCATTGATCAGAGCCTTGAGCACATGGGTCTGGCCGACCATTTCGCGGAACGAGCGCGGACGCCATTTACGTGCAAGAACCTGATAACTCATCGAAAACCGTCGCAACTGGGAAGCGGAAGCCGGTAATGCTAGCGGAGCAAGGGGGAAATTGCATCCGGCACGCTCGCCTAATCTGACTAAGCTGTCCTGACTGGCCCCTCAAAGGCCTGAACCCGGAGAGTGTATGCGCGTAGTCCTGGGCGCTTTATGGATGATGACCACGGCCTGCCTGGCGGCGCCTGCACCGTTGCGTTTCTCGGTTTCCGACAGCTGGGCGATGCCCATGGTGCAGTTGGAGAACGGTCGGCCAACCCAGGGTATTTTGTATGACGTGATGTTGAGCCTGGCCACTCAGGTCGGCCACCCGGCGCAGTTCAAGGTGCTCGCCCGGGCACGCATCGCAGCCGCCATGGACCACGGCGAGGTTGATGTGCGCTGTTATGTCACCCAGGCGTGGGTCGATAATTTTTCCGGCAATTACACCTGGAGCCTGCCGCTGATGGTGCAGCGCAACGTACTGGTGAGCACGCACATCCCAGTGCAGGCGGTGTCCCTCCCCCAGTTGGCGCCCCAGGCCATCGGCACGGTGCTCAATTACCGCTACGCCACCCTCGACCCGCTGTTTGCCAGCGGCCAACTCACCCGCGACGATGCCCGCAGTGAAGATCAGGTGCTGCACAAGCTGGTGGCCGGGCGCTTCAAATATGCGGTTATCAATGAGTGGATCCTGGACCGGTTCAACCAGAACATGCCCGTCGGCCGACGGCTGCACAAAGTGGCGGTGATCAACGAGCAAAACCTGGGCTGCATCGTGCGCAATGACCCGGACGTGCCGGTGCAGAGGATTTTGCGCACGTTGTTGCAGATGAAGATGTCGGGGGAGATCGACGACATTATCCAGTTGTATACCGGACAGCCCGCCTCCAGCGCCCTTCCAGACTGATGGCGGCCACACTGGCCAGCACCATCACCCCACCGAGCACCACCTGCCGTGCAATCTGTTCACCCAGCAGCGTTGCGGCCATCACCATCGCCACCGGCGGAATCAGGTACATCGCCACCGATGCGCGGCTCACCTCGACATACTTGAGCACATAGCCCCAGGCCAGGTAGGCCAGGGCGCTGGGAAAAATACCCAGCACCAGCACCGCCAGGTTCTCCGGCAACGGCGCTCGCACAACGGCCGCCGGCAAGCCAGGCAAATTGACGCAAAGCATCAGGGTGCCCACCCACACCATGTAGCACGCCAGGGTCAGCGGGCTGTAGCGAAGGGCGTAGTGCTTCTGAATGGCGAAATACATGCTCCACGACAACGCCGCCAGCAGGATCAGCAATCCCCGCGGGTCGATATCACCTACGCCCTGGTCGCCCCAGATCACCACCAGCACACCGAACAACCCCGAGAGTACGCAGCCCCAACGCCAGGCGCTGACCCGCTCCTTCAAGCAGAAAAACGCGATCAGCACGCTGAACAAGGGCGCCGACTGCGCCAATACACTGGACGCCGCCGCCGTCACCCATTGCTGCCCGGCATTGAGGCTCATGTGGTGCAAGAAAACGCCGAAAAAACCCAGTACCAACAACCACGGCACATCCCGCAGGCGCGGCCGACCGATCCCGACCACCAGCGCCACACCGCCCATGAACACCGAGGCAATCAGAAACCGCAGCAACGCCAGATGACCGGGGCTGTAGCTGTGCAAGCCCATGTGCACACCAATCGGCGAATAGGCCCAACAGAGGATCACGCTGGCGATGACTAGCGTAAGCTTCACGGGTGACGGGGTGTTCATCGATGGCGTCCAGAAACTAAGAAGGAATGCCATCAGTCTTGGCCCCGGCATGCCGTAGGACAATTAAGTGTTTCTGACTTCTGAAATCAGCGGAACTGAGCAATGGAACTGGCCCAACTGAAAATGGTGCGAGCCGTCGCGCAAACCGGCAGCGTGGCCCAGGCGGCCGTGCAACTGCACTGCGTGCCGTCCAACATCACCACACGCATCAAGCAGTTGGAAAGCGAGTTGGGCACGCCGCTGTTTATCCGTGCCGGGCGTGGGCTGGCCATCAGCGCGGCCGGCGAAATTTTCCTGGACTACTGCGAACGCATTCTCGCGTTGGTGGAGGAGTCCAAGCGCGCGGTGGACGCCAATGCCATCCCCCGTGGCACCTTGCGCATCGGCGCCGTGGAGTCCAGCGCGAGCGGCCGCCTGCCACCGCTGCTGGCGGAATACCATCGACGCTACCCGGATGTCAGCCTGGAACTGGTGACCGGCGCCTGGGCTCAGTTACTCGACGATCTGCAACACCATCGCCTGGATGTGGCACTGGTGGCCGCCAGCAACAAGCGCTCCAAACTTGAACACAGCGTGGTCTACAGCGAACGCCTGGTGCTGATCGCCAGCGCGTCCAGCGCGCCGATCCACAGTGCCGAAGACCTGGCGGGCCGTACCCTGCTGGTGTGGCCATCGGGCTGCCCTTACCGGGCGGCGCTGGAAAACTGGCTCAAGCCCCATGACGTCAAGCCGGCCATCGCCAGTTATGCCAGCTGGGGCACGATTATCGGCTGCGTGAGTGCGGGAATTGGCGTGGCGCTGGCACCGGAAGGCATCCTGGCCCGCTATGAGCAGGCCAATCAATTGGCGTCCTATCGGTTTGACGAATTGCAGGCCGTGGACAACCTGCTGTTCTGGCACAAGGACACCCAGCGCCACTTGGCGCGGGATGCGTTTGCGGGGCTGTTGCGCGAAACGTTCGGCTGATGGAGATCAGCTTTTGGGTGCAGCCAACCGCGCGTACTGATCCTGACTGATCCAGCCCTTGAACGAGCGGTCGTCAGCATTGACGAACTCAACCTGGGCCCAGCCATCCTTGAACGCCAGCACACCGACCACATCGTTCTTGACGATATAGGGGCGCTTGGCCACCTTGGCGCCCGGTGTTTTCTGCAGGTAAGCCTTGTCGACAGATACAGTGACCAGACCGATCCACTGCTTGCTGGCGGTCTGGGTCAGGTCCAGGCCGGTGGCAATCTCCGGCATCAGGACGTTGATGCAGCCGGGATGCTGACGGCCTTCCTCCACGGTCAGGGTCACGCCGTCGGACGACGGCGCCACGCTGCCAGGGTAGGCGTCGTCGAGCCAGGTAGTGAGCGCGCCGGGCTTGCCTTGCAGGTAGAACGCACAACTGCGTGTTACGCCCTCACCCATTGATTCTGCGTAGAAACCTTCGACCTGATGCTCCGGCGTCACCGCCAGCATCAGCCCTTCGTACTTGCCCGAATGCAGCGCAGCCGAACCGGCCATGGCTGGCGCCACAGCGCACAACGACAACACACCTATCGCGAGTAAACGGATCATCCTATTTTTTCCCTTCAAGTTTTTCGTAGGCTTTTTGCATAAGGACGTCGTAGTTGCCGTAGTCCTCACCGTTATAGTTACGCGCCATGCCGGTAAAGTCTTTGGCCTTCATGGCTTTCATCAACGCCGGGCTTTTGCTGCAAAAACCGAGGAATGCCTTTAGTTGATTGCCGGCATTGACCTTTAATGCCGCCGAAAACTCAAACACCGTCTTGTAACCGCACGACGCAAAGTTGAAGCCCATGATCTGGAACATGCCCCACGAAGCCGACATCAAGGCGGCTTCCTGGTCCAGGGCAAATGCGGTGGCCATGGTTTCCCAGGCCTTGGCCTGGTCCTTGTTGTTCGCCTGCCACTGCGGCCCGGCCTTTTTCTTGTAGGGGTAGGACAGCAGCGGGTGCGCCTGGTCGTAGATGTGCTTGGTGTATTTGCGAAACAGGTGCCCTTCAAAGGCGATCACCGGCAACTTGGCCGGCCCGAAGCCGGAGCGCCCGCCCGACTCCACGGTTGCGAACGCCTTGATGATATTCACCGAAATACCGCTGCCCAGTTGCGTGGCGGCGTTCTGGAAGTCCGTTTCGCTGAGGGTCATGCCCCCGTCGCACGTGGCCTGGAGCATCAATTGCCGGTTACGCCGCTCGGCCTCGATCATCGCGCGCATGCGGTCCAGGTACACGTTGACCGTGGCCTGCACCGCATCGCCCTGATTGTTGCCGAACACGTTGAGAAAAGTCGGGATGCGCATGCTCGGAAAGGCCTTCACCGGCACTTTCACCGCTTCCTCGATCAGGCTGTTGAAGGTGCGGCCGGTGGGGTCGATCACGCCATCAGGGTGGGCGTACTTGAGATGACGGAACTGATATTGGCTGATGCACTGCACCAATTGGCCGTCGCACTTGCCGTTTTCGGCCAGCGGGAACCCCATCTTGGGAATGATCAAATTGAATAAATACTGGATGCACTGAACATCGGCAGGCAAGTTTCGGGCTTTACCGGCCGCACCTACCGACGCAGTGATAAGACGGGGTAACCCTTGCAGGCTTTTCATCACAGACATCCTTGTTAGTTAAAGAAGTGATAGCACTTCA
Organism: Pseudomonas arvensis; assembly: GCF_056688935.1. Classification (NCBI taxonomy): domain Bacteria; kingdom Pseudomonadati; phylum Pseudomonadota; class Gammaproteobacteria; order Pseudomonadales; family Pseudomonadaceae; genus Pseudomonas; species Pseudomonas arvensis. The sequence goes on from NZ_CP162038.1 coordinate 4,549,764, forward strand.
ATATCAAATCAGTACCCTTGTCACACTCTGAAACAAGTGGCCGGCGCAAACTAACAAGGCAGTCTGGGGTTGTCCAGAGAGGGTTTGGAAAGTTGTGAAACAGCCGTCATCGACCGCGCAATAAAACAATGGCAGTTGACTGAAAATAAATAATTTGGATTTGAATCGAAGGGGGTACTGCAAGGAAGAGCGTTATGGAGGCAACCCCACCAGCCACACCCCGGCACACAATGTTCCCGCTGTGGCTGCTGCCTTCCGGCTCTGACCAGGTTCACGGGTAATCGTTGCGGGGGGACCGATGGGGTCACCATAACGACGCCTGCCTCTCGGCAAGCGGGGCCATTGTACCGATCTCATCGGAAGTTACAACCGTTGGTGACGGATTAAAAATATGAAGGGGTTCAAGCACTTGCCATGGTCACCAGCTTCTCCCTCATTGGCTGATCATTGTGCCTGCAGTACCTCATCCGCCCGGCCGCCCTCTTCCTGGATCACCAGGTGGATGAAGTGCAGCTTGGCGATCACCGCCGGTGGCAGCACGAACGGGTAGAAATCCGGCTGGCCCATGGCGCGTGACAGTTCATTGAGCATGCCGGCCAGTTCGATCCAGGCGTTGACGAACGACAGGAATGCCGGGCCGCTGGGGTGTTCGGGGTCATACAGCGTGGTGAGGGGGAACGGTTGATAATCCAGGTCCATCTCACGGGCGCTCATGCCAAAGCCCAGGGCGGTGTCGACGGCGTCCATCATGTGCAGGTAGTGGGCCCAGGTTTCGGCCCAGTCTTCCCACGGGTGCATGGTGGCGTAGGCGCTGACGCAGGTTTGCTGCCAGTCCGGACGCGGGCCATTCTGGTAATGCTGGTCGAGGGCTTCGGCGTAACTGGCGCGTTCGTCGCCAAACAGGCTGCGAAAAGGTTGCTGCCAGTGGGTATTGGCAATCAGGCGATCCCAGTAATAATGGCCGACTTCATGGCGAAAGTGACCGAGCAAGGTGCGGTACGGCTCGCGCATCTGTACACGGATTTTCTCGCGGTGGGCGTCGTCGGCTTCCTTGATGTCGAGGGTGATCAGGCCGTTGGCGTGGCCGGTCATGGGCGCGTTGCCTTCCAGGTCGATACCGACGAAGTCGAAGGCCAGGCCGGTGTCTTCGTCAACGCTCTTGGGCACGACGCGCAGGCCCAGGCTGATCAGTTGCGCCACCAACCGACGCTTGGCGGTTTCCACCTTGCGCCAGCGTTCGGGGTTTTCCGGGATCGACAGGTCGGGAATGGTGCGATTGAGGCTACAGGCCACACACAGCGGTGCGGTGCTGTGGGCCGGGATCAGCCAGTTGCAGGCGGCCGGGGTGTCGAGGTTGGCACAACGGCGAAAGGCGCCGGCGTCCAGGTTGTCGTCCTGCAACCAGGTGCCATCGACGGGGCCGGGCTGCAATGAGGACAGGCGGCTTTGCTGGGGTTGGTAGCCCAGCAGCGCTGCGCAGGCCAGGCATTGGCTGTTGCGAAAGAACAAGGACTGGCCGCAACGGCACTGCCAGACCTTGCTGTTACGCGAGGATTCGGCCATGAACGGTGCGGCGATGCGCGAACTGAGTTGCTCGAAGTAGCGGAACATGGCGATCTCTCCCTAGGTGACTGAGACTAGATCATTTAGCGCTTGGGATCGTTCCACTTTCCTACAGGGCTGCTGCGCAGCCCGGCGCGGGGCAAGCCCGCTCACTACAGAAAACCATGCCACGTCAGACGGTGATGTTGTGCTTGGCCAGGAAGGCTACGAAGGCTTCTTCATCCAGCACCTTGAGGCCCAGCTCGCTGGCCTTGGCCAACTTCGAACCCGCGCCCGGCCCCGCCACCACGCAGTGGGTTTTCGCCGAGACAGAACCGGCCACCTTGGCGCCGAGGCTTTCGAGTTTCTCCTTGGCCACGTCGCGGCTCATCAGTTCCAGGGAGCCGGTGAGGACCCAGGTGTGTCCGGCCTCCGGCAAACCTTCGACGACCTTTTTCTCGCTTTGCCAGTGCATGCCGAAGTCCTTGAGCTGCTGCTCGATGGCCAGGGCAAGGTTAGCGTTGTCCGGGTTGTCGAAGAACTCGCGCACAGCCTTGGCCTGCTTCTCGGGCAACGCCTGGCGCATGTCCAGCCAGTCGGCCTTGATCACACCTTCCAGGGTGCCGAACTTGTCCGCCAGTTTCTGCGCGGCGCCAGGGCCCACGGACGGTACGTGCAGTTTGTCGAGCAAACCGCCCAGTGTGGTGCTGGCGGCGAACTCGGCACTGAGGTCGCCCTGATCCTGCAATTGCAGCCCACACTCGTTTGGCGACAGGAGTGCGCCGATTACCTGCTGGTTATGAGTGTCTTCAAAGAAGCTGTGGATCTCGTGCGCCACTTCCAGGCCCACGTCGGGCAAGTACGTGAGCACTTGCGGCAAGGCCTGCTGCACGCGCTCCAGAGAAGCCAAGGAGCGCGCCAGCACCTTGGCGGTCTCCTCGCCCACATCCGGAATGCCCAGGGCGTAGATAAAGCGCGCCAGGGTCGGCGTCTTGCTGTTTTCGATGGCGCCGATCAGCTTCTTGCTGGAAACATCGGCGAAGCCTTCCAGGTCGATGATCTGCTCGTACTTTAGTTTGTAGAGGTCGGCTGGCGAACCGATGAGTTTTTCATCCACCAGTTGCTCAATGGTCTTGTCGCCGAGGCCATCAATGTCCATGGCCCGGCGCGAGACGAAATGAATGATCGCCTGCTTGAGCTGCGCCCCACAGGCCAGGCGCCCAACGCAGCGGTACACCGCGCCCTCACTGATGGTTTCCTTACCCTTGCTGCGCTTGACCAGTTGCGTGCGCTCCACGTGGGAGCCGCACACCGGGCAACGCTCGGGGATCGGCACTGCGCGGGCATCGGCCGGACGGCGCTCAAGCACCACGGACACCACTTGCGGGATCACATCACCGGCGCGGCGGATGATCACTGTATCGCCGATCATCACGCCCAGGCGCGCCACTTCGTCCATGTTGTGCAAGGTGGCGTTGGACACGGTCACACCCGCGACCTTGACCGGCTTCAGGCGTGCCACCGGGGTGACGGCACCGGTGCGGCCGACTTGGAATTCCACGTCGAGCAGTTCGGTGAGCTCTTCCAGGGCCGGGAATTTATGGGCGATGGCCCAGCGCGGTTCACGGGCGCGGAAGCCCAGTTCACGCTGGGCGGCAATGCTGTTGACCTTGAAGACAACGCCGTCGATTTCATAGGGCAGGCTGTTACGCCGCTCGCCGATATCCCGGTAGTAGTCGAGGCAATCCTGAATACCCTTGGCCAGCTTCAGCTCATGGCTGATCGGCATGCCCCATTTCTGCAACTGTTGCAGGTTGCCAATATGGGTGTCGCTGATGTCCGTGGTCACGCCATAGCAGCAGAATTCCAGCGGGCGGCTGGCGGTGATCTTCGAATCCAACTGACGCAGGCTGCCGGCGGCGGCGTTGCGCGGGTTGGCGAAGGTCTTGCCACCGACTTCCAGCTGCGAGGCGTTGAGCCGCTCGAAACCGGCCTTGGACATGAACACTTCACCGCGCACTTCCAGGGTCGCCGGCCAGCCGGTGCCATGCAGCTTCAGCGGGATGTTGCGCACCGTGCGCACGTTGACGCTGATGTCCTCACCCGTGGTGCCATCGCCACGGGTGGCGCCGCGTACCAGCTCGCCATCCTGATACAGCAGGCTGACCGCCAGGCCATCGAGCTTGGGTTCGCAGCTGTATTCCACCGCTGCGCCACTGCCAAACAGATCACCCACCGGCAGGTCGAGCCCTTCGGTCACCCGGCGATCAAACTCCAGCATGGTGGTTTCATCAAAGGCATTGCCCAGGCTGAGCATCGGAATCTCGTGCTTGACCTGAGTAAACGCCGACAACGCCGCACTGCCGACCCGCTGCGTCGGCGAATCCCGCGTGACCAGGTCCGGATGCTCGGCCTCCAGAGCCTTGAGCTCGTGGAACAGCCGGTCGTACTCGGCGTCCGGAATGCTCGGCTCGTCGAGGACGTGGTAACGGTAGTTGTGCTGATCCAGTTCAGCGCGCAGTTCGAGGATGCGGGTATGGGCGGCGGTCATGGGTGTTCTCTCATAAAGCAAAAGAGCAGCCGAAGCTGCTCAATATGTTAGTGCACGGATTCTACAGACAACGCTTAAGATCGAACCTCAGCGTTTCTGTGTCAGGGCGCGACGCTCGAACTCGACGATACGCTGACGGTAATGTTCGATGGTCTGGGCAGTCAGGACGCTGCGTTGGTCGTCCTTGAGCTCGCCGTTGAGTTCCTGGGACAGCTTGCGGGCTGCGGCCACCATCACGTCGAACGCTTGTTTCGGGTGACGCGGGCCTGGCAGGCCGAGGAAGAAGCTTACCGCCGGCGTGCTGAACAGGTCGATGTCGTCCAGATCAAAAGTGCCCGGCTTGACCGCGTTGGCCATGGAGAACAGCACTTCGCCGTTGCCGGCCATGCTTTCGTGACGGTGGAAGATATCCATCTCGCCAAAACGCAGGCCGCTTTCGAGGATGTTCTGCAACAGCGCAGGGCCTTTGAAGCCGGCGGCGTCGCGGCAGATCACGCTGATCACCAGGACTTCTTCGGCGGCCGGCTGATCATTGACCGACTGGCGCGCGGCGCTGCTGGTCTTGCCGACGTTTTCGTCCGGGAAATCATCGTCGCGGCTGCTGAAGCTCGGGCCTTCGTCGACGTCGAGGTTCAGGTCACCCTGATGGGGCTCGGCCACGGCGGCGTTGGCGCGCTTGCCACGCTTGGAAGACGGTTCACGGGCTTCACGCAACGGCGCGCTCATCGACGGCAAGTCGTGTTCGTCCAGCTGCGGCTCTTTATGGGTATCCAGCACACGGGGCGGCCCCAGCAGCTCGGCGCTGCCGTCGTCGTCAGGCAAGTTGGACAGGTTGCGGTCCAGACGGAATTTGAGCTTGCCCTTGCCACCGCGCATGCGGCGCCAGCCATCAAAAAGAATACCGGCAATGACAATAATGCCGATGACGATCAGCCACTCGCGCAGACCGATTTCCATGTAATCCCGTGCCTCTAATAAAAAATGCTGAAAAATAAGGGGTTTAGCACCGTGCAAACCGCTTTAAAACGTGGCGCCAACTCTATGTTCTGACTGACGTTTTGCCCACGCACACGAAAAATTGACATTAAACTAGCACGACCAAAGATAACTTTACACCGTCTGTCAAAATGCCTTGAACAAATATGTCCATTTGCCACTTTCCCTAGACCGGTAAATCACCCTTCAACGCGCTGAAAACTTTCTGTCATGGCGCAACTCAAGATTCCACCATCGCCATCGCTTCTTCGACATCCACCGCGACCAAACGCGAACAGCCCGGTTCATGCATCGTCACGCCCATCAACTGATCAGCCATTTCCATGGCGATCTTGTTGTGGGTGATATAGATGAACTGCACGGTCTGGGACATCTCTTTGACCAGTCGTGCGTAGCGTCCAACGTTCGCGTCATCCAACGGTGCGTCAACTTCGTCGAGCATGCAGAACGGCGCCGGGTTCAACTTGAAGATGGCAAATACCAGGGCCAGTGCGGTCAGGGCTTTTTCGCCGCCGGACAACAAATGGATGGTGCTGTTCTTCTTGCCCGGAGGCCGCGCCATGATCGTTACCCCTGTATCGAGTAGATCTTCGCCCGTCAGTTCCAAGTAAGCGCTGCCACCGCCGAAAACTTTTGGGAATAACGCCTGTAAACCGCTATTAATCTGATCAAAGGTATCTTTGAAGCGGTTACGGGTTTCCTTGTCGATCTTACGGATCACGTTTTCCAGGGTGTCCAGGGCTTCGACCAGATCGGCGTCCTGGGCATCCAGATAACGTTTACGCTCGGACTGCTGCTGATATTCATCGATGGCCGCGAGGTTGATCGCGCCCAGGCGCTGGATCCGTGCAGCAATGCGCTCAAGCTCTTCTTCGGCGTCTTTTTCATTGGCCTGGGCGGTCAGGGTGTTGAGCACGCCGTGCAGGTCGTAGCCGTCTTCCAGCAACTGGTCTTGCAGGGTTTTGCGGCGCACGGTCAGGGCTTGCCATTCCATGCGCTGTTGTTCGAGCTGGCCGCGGATCAGTTGGGATTGCTGCTCGGCTTGAGTCCGACGCTTTTCCGCATCGCGCAACTCGCGGTCGGCATCTTCCAGGGCGATCTGTGCGGTCTTGAGTTCTTCGTCGACGGTCATGCGCTTGTCGAGCAACTCTTCGAGCTTGAGGCGCAGCTCTTCCAGCGGCGCTTCGCCCTCCTCCAGGTTGAGGCTCAGTTGCTCGCGCTTTTCGGTGAGGCGTTCGGATTGCATCTCCAGGCGCTCCAGGGCCTGGCGTGTCGAATCATGCTGGGCACGCAGCGAGCCGAGGCGTACCGCCAGTTGGTGCGCGTGATCCTTGTGCTGCCGGGCTTCCTGGCGCACGCGGTCAAGGCGTTCGCGCAGGCTGTCGCGCTGGGCGAGCAGCAGTTCGCGCTGCTCGGTGTCGAGGGCCATGCTGTCGAGGGCTTCCTGCAAGTGCAGGCGCGCTTCGCCGATCTGTTCGTGTTCCAGGGCGCGTTGCTCGCCCATCTCGGCGACTTCTTCATCAAGACGGGTGCGGCGCAGGGTCAGTTGCTCGGCTTTGGCTTTGCTCGCCGACAGTTGCGCCTTGAGTTCGCCTTGCTGGCGCGCCTCGTCCTGCAACAGGCGGCGCAGGTGTTCACGACCGGTCTCTTGCTGGCGCTGGGTGGCGCGCAGGGTCTGCAATTCAGTTTCCAGGCTTTCGAGGGTGGCTTCACGCTCTTCGCGCTCGGCGATCAGGCTGACGATTTCCTGGCCGCGGGCCAGCATGCCGCTCTCGGCTTCACTGGCGCGGCGCACCCGCAAAAAGTGCCGGCCGACCCAGTAGCCATCGCGGCTGATCAGGCTTTCACCGGCCGCCAACTGACCGCGCTGGGCCAGGGCCTGCTCCAGGGAATCCACCGGTTTGACCTGGCCCAGCCATGGCGACAGGTCAATCGCGGCCTCGACCTTGTCCAGCAGGCTACCCGGCACCCGCGTGCCATCGGCGGCGGGGCTAAGCAATCGCAGGTCGCCCTGGGCAAACCCGGCCAGGTCAAAGCCGCCGAAATCATCCACCAGCACTGCTTGCAGATCGGCGCCGAGCACGGTTTCCACCGCCAGCTCCCAACCGGCTTCGACCTTCAGGCCTTCCGCCAGGCGCGGGCGCTCGGCCAGATGCTGGTCGCGCAGCCATTCGGCGGTGCCGGTGCCAGGGTCCAGCGCGGCTTGCTGCAAGGCTTCAAGGGACGCCAGCCGCCCGTTAAGCCGCTGCAAATCGCCCTGGGCCTGTTGCTGGGCCTGGGTTGCCTGTTGCAGTTGCTGACGCAATTGCTCCAGGCGCTCCACTTGCTGCTCTTCGCTGGCTTCCAGCTCTTCGAGGGTCATCTCGCTTTCGGCGAGCTGCTCGCTGAGGTCCATGATCGCCGCGTCTTCCGGGTCGGCGGCGAGCAGCACGCGCTCTTCCTGCAGACGACGCTGGCGCTCGGCCAGGCGCTCCATGCTGGTCTCCAGTTGCTGGATGCGCGACTGCTGCACCTCGGCCTGGCGACGCGGTTCGGCAGATTGCAGGTTGAAAGCGTCCCACTGCTCCTGCCAGCCGTGCATGGTGGTTTCAGATTCTTCAAGCGCCACTGCGGCTTCTTCGGCAGCGGCGCTGGTAATTTCCTGCTCGGGGGTGAGCATGTCCAGCTCTTCACCCAGCGTCAGCAGCAAGGTGCGGTCGTGGCCCAGGTGGGATTCAGTCTCCAGCCGCGCGCGTTCGGCTTCCTTGAGATCGTCCTGCAATTGGCGCAGGCGCTGCAGGCCGTGCTGGATGCTTTGCTCGACGCGGGCGATATCGCCGCCCACCGAATAGAAGCGGCCTTGCACCAGATTGAAGCGTTCGGACAGATCATGGTGCCCGTCGCGCAGTCGCTCGATGCTGGCATCGGCGTTGCGCTGCTCGGCCACCAGTGCTTCGAAACTGATTTCCTGGGTGCCGATAATTGCTTCGCGCTGCCCCACCTGCTCATTCAGCGCCTGCCAGCGCAGGGCCGAGAGTTGCGCCTTGAGCTGGCGTTCTTCGCCTTTGTATTCCTGATACTTCTCGGCGGCCTGGGCCTGGCGGTGCAGGCGTTCCAACTGGCGCTCCAGCTCTTCGCGCAGGTCGGTGAGGCGGGCGAGGTTTTCGTGGGTACGGCGGATGCGGTTTTCAGTTTCGCGGCGGCGCTCCTTGTACTTGGAGATGCCGGCCGCTTCTTCGATGAAGTTACGCAGGTCTTCGGGCTTGGCTTCGATCAGCTTGGAGATCATGCCCTGCTCGATGATCGAGTAGCTGCGCGGGCCCAGGCCGGTGCCGAGGAAGATATCGGTGATGTCGCGTCGGCGGCACTTGGTGCCGTTGAGGAAGTAGCTGTTCTGGCTGTCGCGCGTGACTTTGCGGCGGATGGAGATTTCCGCGTAGGCCGCGTATTCGCCGATCAGGGTGCCGTCGGAGTTATCGAACACCAGCTCGATACTGGCCTGGCTCACCGGTTTGCGGCTGGTGGAGCCGTTGAAGATGACGTCGGTCATCGACTCGCCGCGCAGGTTTTTGGCCGAGCTCTCGCCCATCACCCAACGTACGGCGTCGATGATGTTCGACTTGCCGCAACCATTGGGCCCGACCACTGCCGCCATGTTACTGGGGAAGTTCACCGTGGTCGGGTCGACGAAGGATTTGAACCCCGCCAGCTTGATGCACTTGAGCCGCACGCTTAGGCGTCCGCCAACGCTGCGATGACCAGCGAGCTGCTGCGCTGGCAGTAGGCCGACAGCACCTGGCGAATCTGCGGCACGTCACGGGCCAGCACGGCGGCGAGCAGTTGCTCGAACAGCGCCAGGTACTCGCTCATGGACGCCTTGCGCTGATCCAGGGCCAGGTAATAGGCACGGTTCATCGCCGGTTGCAGGTTCTCGACGGTTTCCTGCAGGTAAGGGTTATTGGCAAAGGGGTACGCGGCGCGCATCACGTTGAAGCATTCTTCGACGAAGGCGCGGATGTCCTCACGCTCGAAATTGGTCACCAGGCGCTGTTGGATCTGCACGAACGGCGCCATGTCGGCCTGGGTCTGCCAGCCTTCAGCGACGGCATTGCCGAGCAGGATGTACAGCTCGCTCATCAGCGTGCACAGGCTTTGGACCTTGTGTGCGGTGAGCTCGGTCACGTGGGCACCACGGCGTGGCAGGATCGCGATGAGGTGGCGCCGTTCGAGGATCAGCAAGGCTTCGCGCACGGAACCACGGCTGACATTCAGCGCCAGCGTGACTTTCTGTTCCTGGATGCGTTCCCCAGGCTTGAGATCGCCGCGAATGATGCGTTCGGCGAGGTGGTGAGCGATTTGCTCGGCGAGACTGTCCGGCGCCTTGAACGTCATGTTTTCCCTTCAAAATCTTCTATCGGTACAAGCGCGGCAGTGTAGCGCATTGGCTGGCTGATGGCGCTACGCCCACCGTGGCGAATTTGGCATGAAACAAGCAGCGGTTGAGCGGCGCCAGCCCGCAAAAAACGCCGGTTCTAGAAGACTGGACCATAATTGAATGTGTTGTGATCGCCTTTTCTTGACCTTTAGGTCAGAAAACCATTGACCGAAAAGTCAGACATGACTAGATTCGGCGCAAAGCGGTTAACAACAATAATGAGTCTGCGAGGCCTTCCGTGATCCAGTTTTTACTCAACCAGGAACTCCGTAGCGAGCACGCCCTGGACCCCAACCTGACCGTGCTCAACTATCTGCGCGAGCACGTGGGCAAATCCGGTACCAAGGAAGGCTGCGCCAGCGGCGACTGTGGTGCGTGCACCGTGGTGGTCGGCGAGTTGCATCGCGACGATCAAGGCGTCGAGCAGATTCGTTATCGCAGCCTTAACTCGTGCCTGACCTTTGTGTCGTCGCTGCACGGCAAGCAACTGATCAGCGTCGAAGACCTCAAGCACCAGGGCCAACTGCACAGCGTGCAGCAGGCCATGGTCGAGTGCCACGGTTCGCAGTGCGGCTTTTGCACCCCTGGGTTTGTGATGTCGCTGTTCGCCCTGCAAAAGAACAGCGACGCCCCCGACAGCCAAAAGGCCCACGAAGCCCTGGCCGGCAACCTGTGCCGCTGCACCGGCTACCGCCCGATTCTGGCCGCCGCCGAGCAGGCCTGCTGCAACAAACCCGTGGATCAGTTCGACAGCCGCCAGGCCGAGACCATCGCGCGCCTCAAAGCCATTGCGCCGACCCAGACCGGCGAACTCAACAGCGGCGACAAACGCTGCCTGGTGCCGCTGACCGTGGCCGACCTGGCCGACCTCTATGACGCCTACCCGCAAGCCCGCCTGCTGGCCGGCGGCACCGATCTGGCGCTGGAAGTCACCCAGTTCCATCGCACGCTGCCGGTGATGATCTATGTCGGCAACATCGAAGAAATGAAGCGCATCGAAGCCTTCGACGACCGCCTGGAAATCGGCGCCGCCACCGCTTTGTCCGACTGCTACACCGCGCTGCACCACGAATACCCGGACTTCGGCGAGTTGCTGCACCGCTTCGCGTCCCTGCAAATCCGCAACCAGGGCACTTTGGGCGGCAATATCGGCAACGCCTCGCCGATTGGCGATTCGCCGCCGCTGCTGATCGCCCTCGGCGCGCAGATCGTGCTGTGCAAAGGCGATGTGCGCCGTACCCTGGCCCTGGAAGACTACTTCATCGATTACCGTGTGACCGCACGCCAGGACAGCGAATTCATCGAGAAAATCATCGTGCCGAAGGGCCACACACTGTTCCGGGCGTACAAGGTTTCCAAGCGCCTGGACGATGATATTTCCGCCGTGTGCGCAGCCTTCAACCTGAAGCTCGATAACGGCGTGATCGGCGAAGCTCGCGTGGCCTTCGGCGGTATGGCCGCCACGCCTAAACGCGCCAAGCGCTGCGAAGCCGCATTGGTCGGCGCCACCTGGAACGCTGCCACAGTGGAGAAAGCCTGCGCCGCCCTGGCCGAGGATTTCACCCCGCTGTCGGACTTCCGCGCCAGTAAGGAATACCGCCTGCTCAGCGCACAGAACCTGCTGCGCAAATACTTCATCGAGCTGCAAACGCCGCACATCGAGACTCGGGTGACCGCTTATGTCTAACCATCACGCCGTGGAAAAAACCCAGGCCGAACTCGCCGAACTGTTCGCCCAGGACCTGACGTCCGGGGTCGGTCGCAGCGTCAAGCATGACAGCGCCGCCAAGCACGTCAGCGGTGAGGCGCAGTACATCGATGACCGCCTGGAATTCCCCAACCAATTGCACCTGTATGCGCGCATGTCCGACCGCGCCCACGCCCGGATCATCAGCATCGACACCGCGCCTTGCTACGCCTTCGAAGGCGTGCGCATCGCCATCACCCACGAAGACGTGCCGGGCCTGAAAGACATCGGCCCGCTGATGCCCGGCGACCCGCTGCTGGCCATCGACACGGTGCAGTTTGTCGGCCAAGTGGTGCTCGCCGTAGCCGCCTGGGATTTGGACACCGCACGCAAGGCCGCCATGGCCGCCGTGATCGAATACGAAGACCTGGAGCCGGTGCTGGATGTGGTCGAGGCGTACCGCAACAAACACTTCGTGCTCGACAGCCACACACACCAGCGTGGCGATTCGGCCGGCGCACTCGCCACGGCGAAAAACCGTATCCAGGGCACCCTTCACATCGGTGGCCAGGAGCACTTCTACCTGGAAACACAGATTTCCTCGGTGATGCCCACCGAAGACGGCGGCATGATCGTCTACTGCTCCACGCAAAACCCCACCGAAGTGCAGAAGCTGGTGGCCGAAGTGCTGGATGTGTCGATGAACAAAATCGTCGTCGACATGCGCCGCATGGGCGGCGGTTTCGGCGGCAAGGAAACCCAGGCCGCGAGCCCGGCGTGCCTGTGTGCGGTGGTCGCACGCCTCACCGGCCAACCGACCAAGATGCGCCTGCCGCGTGTGGAAGACATGCTGATGACCGGCAAGCGCCACCCCTTCTATATCGAATACGACGTGGGCTTCGACGACAGCGGCCGCCTGCATGGGATCAACCTGGAGCTCGCCGGTAACTGCGGCTGCTCGCCGGACCTGTCCAACTCGATTGTCGACCGCGCCATGTTCCACGCCGACAACTCGTATTACCTGGGCGATGCCACGGTGAACGGCCATCGCTGCAAGACCAACACCGCGTCCAACACCGCCTATCGTGGTTTCGGCGGCCCCCAAGGCATGGTCGCCATCGAGGAAGTGATGGACGCCATCGCCCGCCATCTGGCGCTGGACCCGCTGGCGGTGCGCAAGGCCAACTACTACGGCAAGACCGAGCGCAACGTCACCCACTACTACCAGACCGTCGAGCACAACATGCTCGAAGAGATGACCGCCGAACTGGAAGCCAGCAGCCAATACGCCGAGCGCCGCGAAGCGATCCGCCGGTACAACGCCCACAGCCCGATCCTGAAAAAGGGCCTGGCGCTGACCCCGGTGAAATTCGGCATCTCGTTCACCGCCAGTTTTCTCAATCAGGCCGGTGCGCTGATCCACATCTACACCGACGGCAGCATCCACCTGAACCACGGCGGCACCGAGATGGGCCAGGGCTTGAACATCAAGGTCGCGCAAGTGGTGGCCGAAGTGTTTCAGGTGGAAATCGACCGCGTACAGATCACCGCCACCAACACCGACAAGGTGCCCAACACCTCGCCGACCGCTGCCTCCAGCGGTGCGGACCTGAACGGCAAAGCCGCACAGAATGCCGCCGAAACCATCAAGCAACGGCTGGTGGAGTTTGCCGCGCGCAAATACGACGTGAGTGAGGCGGACGTGGAATTCCACAACGGCCATGTGCGCGTGCGCGACCAGATCCTGACCTTTGAGGCGTTGATTCAACAGGCGTATTTCGCCCAGGTCTCGCTGTCGAGCACCGGCTTCTACAAGACCCCGAAAATCTTCTACGACCGCAGCCAGTCACGCGGGCGGCCGTTCTATTACTTCGCATTCGGCGCGGCCTGCTGCGAAGTGATCGTCGACACCCTCACCGGCGAATACAAAATGCTGCGTACCGACATCCTGCATGACGTGGGCGCCTCGCTGAACCCGGCCATCGACATCGGCCAGGTGGAAGGCGGCTTTATCCAGGGCATGGGCTGGCTGACCATGGAAGAGTTGGTGTGGAACAACAAGGGCAAGCTGATGACCAACGGCCCGGCCAGTTACAAGATCCCGGCGGTGGCGGACATGCCGTTGGACCTGCGGGTGAAGCTGGTGGAAAACCGCAAAAACCCGGAAGACACGGTGTTCCATTCCAAGGCCGTGGGTGAGCCGCCGTTCATGCTCGGGATCGCGTCTTGGTGTGCAATCAAGGATGCGGTGGCGAGCCTGGGTGACTATCGCCATCAGCCGAAGATTGATGCGCCGGCAACGCCGGAGCGGGTGCTATGGGGGTGTGAGCAGATGCGCAAGTTGCAGGCGGTTGTGCCGGTTGAAACCGAAACCGAGATGGCTCCGCTTTAGGACCGAGGCGCTGCCATCGGAGGCAAGCCTCCTCCCACATTTTGATCTGTGAATGCCATCAAATGTGGGAAGGGGCTTGCTCCCGATAGCGGCCTGACAGACACCACAAGAGGTGACTATGAACAACTGGATCAGCGCCCTCGCCGACCTGCAAAACCAGGGCGAACCCTGCGTACTGGTGACCATCATCGAAGAGCTCGGCTCCACGCCGCGCAATGCTGGTTCGAAGATGGTGATCAGCGCCACGCAGACCTTCGACACCATTGGCGGCGGGCATCTGGAATACAAGGCGATGCAAATCGCCCGGGACATGCTCGTGCGCGGCCAGCAGAGCACCCATCTGGAGCGCTTCAGCCTCGGCGCCAGCCTGGGCCAGTGCTGCGGTGGCGTGACCGTGCTGCTGTTCGAACCCATGGGCCAGGTGCAGGCACAGATTGCGGTATTTGGCGCCGGCCACGTCGGCCGTGCACTGGTGCCACTGCTGGCGAGCCTGCCGTGCCGCGTGCGCTGGATCGATTCCCGTGATCAGGAGTTCCCGGAACATATCCCCCAGGGCGTGCGTAAAATCGTCAGCGAAGAACCGGTCGACGAAATTGCCGACTTGCCCGTGGGCAGTTACTGCATAGTCATGACCCACAATCACGCGCTGGACCTGGAACTCACCGCCGCTCTGCTCAAGCGCAACGACTTCACCTACTTCGGCCTGATCGGCTCCAAGACCAAACGCGTCAAGTTCGAACACCGCCTGCGTGAGCGTGGCTTCGATGCCGCGCAGTTGCAACGCATGCGCTGCCCTATGGGCCTCACCGAGGTGAAGGGCAAATTACCGGTGGAAATCGCCATCTCCATCGCCGGCGAAATCATCGCCACCTATAACGCCAATTTCGGCCAGCACACTGCGAGCGCCGAACCGATTGCCAAACTGCTGCCGGTGTCACGCCGCAGCCAAGCCACGAATTGAGATCACCATGCCTTTGACTCGCAATGCCTACCGCGCCGCCATCCTGCACAGCATCGCCGACCCCGCCATCGTTGGGATCGAAGCGTCCTACGAGTATTTTGAAGACGGCCTGCTGGTGATCGTCAACGGCCGGATCAGCGCCGTCGGCCATGCTAGCGACCTACTGCCGACCTTGGCGGCCGATATTGAAGTCACCCATTACCAGGACGCGCTGATCACTCCCGGCCTGATCGACACCCATATCCACCTGCCGCAAACCGGCATGGTCGGCGCCTATGGCGAGCAACTGCTGGACTGGCTCAACACCTACACCTTTCCGTGTGAAAGCCAGTTCGCCGACAAGGCCCACGCCGAGGAAGTCGCGGATATTTTCATCAAGGAACTGCTGCGCAACGGCACCACCACCGCGTTGGTGTTCGGCAGCGTGCATCCGCAGTCGGTGAACTCGTTCTTCGAGGCGGCCGAGAAACTCGACCTGCGCATGATTGCCGGCAAAGTGATGATGGACCGCAACGCGCCGGACTACCTCACCGACACCGCCGAAACCAGCTACCAGGAAAGCAAGGCGCTGATCGAGCGCTGGCACGGCAAGGGTCGCCTGCACTATGCCGTCACGCCGCGCTTTGCGCCGACCAGTACGCCGGAACAACTGGCGTTGGCCGGGCAACTGCTGGGCGAGTACCCGGACCTGTACATGCAGACGCACATCAGTGAGAACAAGCAGGAGGTCGAGTGGGTTAACGAGCTGTTCCCGGAACGCAACGGCTATCTGGATGTGTACGACCACTACAAATTACTGGGCGAGCGCTCGGTGTTTGCCCACGGCGTACACCTGTGTGATGACGAGTGCGCACGATTGGCGCAGACCGGCTCGGCGGTAGCGTTCTGCCCGACGTCGAACCTCTTCCTCGGCAGCGGGCTGTTCAACCTGCCGATGGCCGAGAAGCATCAGTTGAATGTGGGCCTGGGTACGGACGTGGGCGGCGGCACCAGTTTCTCGCTGCTGCAAACCTTGAACGAAGCGTACAAGGTCATGCAGTTGCAGGGCGCGCGGTTGAGCCCGTTCAAGTCGCTGTACCTGGCGACGCTGGGTGGTGCGCGGGCGCTGCGCCTGGAGGACAAGATCGGTACGTTGCAGCCGGGTACGGATGCGGACTTTTTGGTGCTGGACTACAACGCCACGCCGCTGCTCAGCTATCGCTTGAAACAGGCGAACGACATCGCCGAGAGGTTGTTTGTGCTGATGACGCTGGGGGATGATCGGACGGTGTTGCAGACGTATGCGGCGGGCCAGCTCGTACACCAACGCTGATCTCAGCCACAACACAAAACCAAAGTGGGAGGGGGCAAGCCCCTCCCACATTTTTGTCCCAAGTGAATCAGGGAAATTACAGTTTTACAGAAGAGCGCCCAGGCTTTTTAGTCTGTAGCAGGTGAGAAAACACCGCATGCAAATCATCCGACGCGCTTTCCTCATCGAGGTTGAGCTTGCTGTCGATGTGATCCATGTGATGCATCATCAAATTCACCGCCAGTGTCGCGTCCCGCGCTTCAATCGCGTCGATCAACTGGGTGTGTTCATCGTAGGAGCAGTGCGAGCGATTGCCGCTTTCGTACTGGGCGATGATCAATGAAGTCTGGGACACCAGGCTGCGCTGGAAGCTGATCAGCGGCGCGTTCTTCGCCGCTTCGGCCAGCTTGAGGTGGAATTCGCCGGAAAGGCGGATACCCGCACCGCGATCACCACGGGAGAAACTGTCGCGCTCGTCGTTGACCATCTGGCGCAGCTCGGCCAGCTGTTCGGCGGTAGCATGCTGTACCGCCAACTCCGTGATCGCCCGCTCCACCAGGCGCCGGGCGAGGAATACCTGGCGTGCTTCCTCGACGCTTGGACTCGCCACCACCGCACCGCGATTGGGCCGCAGCAGCACCACGCCTTCATGGGCCAGGCGCGACAGGGCGCGACGAATGATGGTGCGGCTGACGCCGAAGATTTCGCCCAGTGCCTCTTCGCTCAATTTGGTGCCGGGCGCCAGGCGTTGTTCGAGGATGGCCTCGAAGATATGCGCGTAGACAATATCGTCCTGGGTTCCGCTGCGACCGGCCTTGCCGGCTCGCGGTTGTTTCTTGAGAGGTTGCAACTGTTCGTTCATGGGCACTCGGGTTTGGAGAACGGCGGCGAATTAACGGTAATACGGCAAGCGACGGTCGCTGGCAAGTATCACCTAAAAACAGGGCACATTGTACACAACCGAATGCGCCAACACACTGTACGGCTGTTTGCGCCGGCGGCTGTATTGCAATGAGTCGTTACGTTTGAGTTTAGGCTTGAATCTGCGCCTTCACCGGCAAACACCCAGGTAAAAGGAACACCTCTCCATGACCGACGCCACCCAAGCGCCTTTGCGCCCACTGGCCGACACTTCTCCCTCGGCCATTGTCGCAGGCTTTATCGCGATGATGACCGGCTACACCAGCTCATTGGTGCTGATGTTCCAGGCCGGCCAGGCTGCCGGCTTGACCACCGCACAGATTTCCTCGTGGATCTGGGCAATCTCCATCGGCATGGCGGTATGCAGCATCGGCCTGTCCCTGCGCTACCGCACCCCGATCACCATTGCCTGGTCCACACCGGGCGCGGCGCTGTTGATCACCAGCCTGGGCGGCGTGAGTTATGGCGAGGCCATCGGTGCCTACATCACCTGCGCGGTGCTGGTGACCCTCTGCGGGTTGACCGGCAGCTTTGAAAAGCTGGTCAAGCGCATTCCGGCTTCACTGGCGGCAGCCTTGCTGGCGGGGATCCTGTTCAAGATAGGCAGCGAGATTTTCGTCGCGGCGCAGCATCGCACCGGCCTGGTGCTGGGGATGTTCTTCACCTACCTGATCATCAAACGCCTTTCGCCACGGTATGCGGTGCTGGCCGCGCTGGTGATCGGCACCGCGCTCTCAGGGCTGATGGGCTTGCTGGATTTCAGCGGCTTCCACCTGGAAGTGGCGACGCCGGTCTGGACCACGCCGCACTTCTCGTTGGCGGCGACGATCAGCATCGGCATTCCGCTGTTCGTGGTGGCGATGACCTCGCAGAATATGCCCGGCGTCGCGGTACTGCGCGCCGACGGCTACAACGTGCCCGCCTCGCCACTGATCACGGCCACCGGCCTGGCCTCGCTGGTGCTGGCACCGTTCGGCTCCCACGGCATCAACCTGGCGGCGATCAGCGCCGCCATCTGCACCGGACCCCATGCCCATGAAGACCGCAATAAACGCTACACCGCAGCGGTGTGGTGCGGGGTTTTCTACGGGATTGCAGGCGTGTTCGGCGCCACATTGGCGGCATTGTTCGCAGCACTGCCCAAGGAACTGGTGCTGTCGATTGCGGCCTTGGCATTGTTTGGCTCGATCATCAATGGCTTGAGTATCGCCATGAATGAGCCGAAGGAACGGGAAGCGGCGCTGATCACCTTTATGGTCACCGCGTCAGGCTTGACGTTGTTTTCCATCGGGTCGGCGTTCTGGGGAATTGTGGCGGGGGTGTTGACGCTGCTGATTCTGAACTGGCGCAAGGCATAAAAAAACGGCGACCCTCAGGTCGCCGTTTTTTTCAGTATCACTTAGCCGCGTTGATCGGCTTTTCCGGATACCACACGTCCAGCAACGGGCTGACTTCAGCCTTGGTCAGCTCGGAACGGGTTTTCAGCCAGGCTTCGACGGCAGCGCGCTGCTCTTCGGAGACCGAACCACGCTTCTGCAGGCAAACCAGACCGAAGTCATCGCCGCCGACATAGCCCAGACCGTTGGCTTCCATGGCTTCTTTGATGAATGCTTCGAGGAAAGCGTCGATAGCTTCTTCACTCAGGCCTTCGTTGAAGTCCAGGTTCAGTTCGAAACCCAGCTCTTGAAATTCATCAACGCACAGTTTTTTGCGCAGACGCTGGGAACGGTTAGTCGCCATTGGAACAATCCTCATAAGTAATAACGGGCGGCACTTTAGCAGTTTAAGGCGGCAATTGCCCGACTCTCTGGGACAGGCGGTGCAATGCCTGCAAAAAAACGCCGATTTCCAGCTATGGTTCAGCTACAAGTGCGCCCACCTTGGGGCATAATGCCGACACTTTCATGACCAATGAGGGATTTTTCTTATTTACCCCTCGCCTTTTTCACCCTCCTCAGCAGTAGGGTTTTACTTCTTATGATCAAATCTTTGCGTTCCGTATTTTTTGCCGGTTTTATTCTGCCACTGGCGTTTTCCGTCTCCGCTGCCCCCGTCAACACCACCCTGCCACCAAATGTCCAGCAGGCACTTGCCAAAGCCAAGCTGCAAAACACCGCCCTGTCCCTGGTCATGATTCCTCTGAATGGCCCCGGCACCTCCACGGTTTTCAATGCTGACGTCTCGGTGAACCCCGCCTCGACCATGAAGCTGGTCACCACTTACGCGGCCCTGGAGATGCTCGGCCCCAACCACCAGTGGAAAACCGAGTTCTACACCGACGGCACCCTCAGTGGTGGCGTGTTGCACGGCAACCTTTACCTCAAGGGCGGCGGCGACCCCAAGCTGAACATGGAAAAACTCTGGCTGCTGATGCGTGACCTGCGCGCCAATGGCGTGCAGCAAGTCACCGGCGACCTGGTGCTCGACCGCAGTTTCTTCAACCAACCGCAATTGCCTGAATTCAATGACGACGGTAACGACGAGAACAAACCGTTCCTGGTCAAGCCGGATGCGCTGCTGGTCAACCTCAAGGCGCTGCGCTTTGTGACCCGCAACGACTCGGGCCGCGTGATTGTGTCGGTCGAGCCCCCCATTGCCAGCATCCGCATCGACAACCAGGTCAAAGTCTCCAACGCCAAGCAGTGCACCGGCGACGTGCGCTACAACCCGGTCACTGCCGCTGATGGCAGCATGACAGTGACCGTCAGCGGACAGTTGGCCGAAGGCTGCAGCTCGCAGACTTACCTGTCGCTGCTCGACCATGCCACCTATACCGCCGGCGCCGTGCGGGCAATCTGGCAGGAACTGGGCGGCAGCATCCAGGGCCGTGATATCCAGGCGCCCGTGCCCAAGGATGCCAAGGTGCTGGCCCGCGCATTCTCGCCGGACCTGGCGGAAATCATCCGCGACATCAACAAGTACAGTAACAACACCATGGCCCAGCAGCTGTTCTTGAGCCTGGGCGCCCAGTTTCGCAACGATGCCGACGGCGATGATGCCAAGGCCGCGCAGCGTGTAGTGCGCCAATGGCTGGCGAAAAAAGGCATTACTGCGCCACATCTGGTGATGGAGAACGGCTCCGGCCTGTCCCGTGCCGAACGCGTCAGCGCCCGCGAGATGGCCGCGATGCTGCAAGCAGCCTGGAAAAGCCCCTACGCTGCGGAGTACATCAGTTCGATGCCGATTGCCGGCACCGACGGCACCATGCGCAAACGCCTGAAGACCACGGCCATGCGCGGCGAAGCCCACGTCAAGACCGGCACCCTGAACACCGTGCGCGCCATTGCCGGGTTCAGCCGCGACAACAACGGCAATACCTGGGCGGTGGTGGCGATTCTCAACGATCCGAAGCCATGGGGCGCCTCGTCGGTGCTGGATCAGGTGCTGCTGGACCTGTATCGCCAGCCTAAACTGGCAGCGGCTGCGCCTGTGCTCTAAATAACGACATCGATCCAAGGTGGGAGCTGGCTTGCCTGAAAGCCCCTGTTAATCAAGCCCGAAGCCGCTCCGCCTCCACCCGATCCCTGCCCGCCTGCTTGGCCACATACACCGCCGAGTCGGCGCGCAGCAACAACCCGTCAATACCCTCATCGATCCGCCAACTGGCCACGCCAAAGCTGGCGGTGACGATGCCCACCGTTTCCATCGGCTCGTTGCGCAGTGACTGCCACAGCTCCATCGCCAAGCTATAGGCCTGCTCCCCATCCGTATGGGGGCACAGCACCATGAACTCCTCACCACCCAGCCGGCAGAACACATCGGTGCGGCGCAAGCGTTCGCTGATGCGCTTGCACAACTCCTGTAACACTGCGTCGCCGACCGCGTGCCCGTGCTTGTCGTTGATGCGCTTGAAGTGGTCAATATCGAGCATGATCACCGACAACGCCCCACTGGTCCGGTTGAGTCGCGCCATTTCGGCCCTGAGCCGGTCCTGGAAATAGCGGCGGTTGTGGATCCCGGTCAGTGAGTCAGTGATGGACAGCGCACGCAACTCCTCTTCAACCCGCTTCAAATCGGAAATGTCCGACACATAGCCATGCCACAGCGTACCGCCACCCGGTAATTCTTCAGGGGTGGCCTCGCCGCGAATCCAGCGCAAACCGCGCTGCGGCAACAGCACCCGGTATTCTTCACGCCAATGGCTCAACTGCAATGCCGACAGGCGAATCGAGGCGCGTACCCGCTCCAGGTCCAGGGGGTGGATACGCTCGAAGACCTTCTTCGCGTCCTGCTGCAACACCCCGGTTTCGATTTCATAAATGTCGCGCATGCCATCGCTGGCATAGATAAACCGCCAGTTTTCGTGAGGCTCAAGGGTGAACTGGAAGATCCCGCCCGGCACATGGGCGCTGAGTTTCTTGAGCAGGCGGTCGCGGGCCGCCAACGCTTCGTACGCCCGTTTCTGCTCGGTAATGTCCAGGTAGATCGCCAGGTGCCCGATCCACAAACCGTGGTCATCCAGCAGCACCGTGGCCAGCATGGTCACGGTCAACTGGCTGCGGTCCTCGCGCACCAAGGTCCATTCGCGGGCTTCGTGCAGGTTGTCGGGGCTCTCCACCAGCATCGCCTGGCTGGCCGGGATTCGCTTGCCCAGGGCCACGCTCAGGCTGGCAGCACGGGCTTCCAGTTCCGGCGCCAGGTGCAGGCTTTCCAGGGTCAATTTGCCCACCACCTGCTCGGCGCATAACCCGAGCATCTGCTCGGCACCGGCGTTGAAGGTATTGATAACACCGCGCAAGTCGGTGGCAATGATTGCCACCTGGGTCGCAGCATTCAGCACGCTGCGCAATTGACCGTGGGCACCGCGCAACTCCTGCTCACGCAGACGCAACTGCACGGTGCGCTGCTCCACCAGTTTCACGGCGCGCTGACGCTGACTGACCAGCACATAGAGCAAAGCGCCGAGCAACAGGCTGAGCAAGCCGCCCATGGTCAGGATGGTGGTCAGGGAGGAATGGTTGGACTGGTCGAACACCTGGCTCGGACGCAGGGTCAGGGCATATACATGGTCACCCAGGGTAAGACGTCGCGCACCGAGCAGATCGCTGCTTCCCACGGTATTGCTGGTCTCATAGAGCACGCGTTTGTCCAGGTCGGATGTGTCGACGATCTGCATCACCAGGTTGTCCCGTTCTGACTTGGGCAAACCATCGGCCACTAACTGGCGCATGCTGATCACCGCCATCACGTAGCCAAAGGGCTCGTTCTGGGACTGATCGGAAGTGGGCAGGTGGCTGACCGGCGCCACCAGCAACACCCCAGTGGCGTAGGCAGGCTCGACGCCGACCAGTTGCATGGGCTGGGACACCGCCAGCTTGCCGCTCTTTTGCGCACGTTCAAGGGCTGAACGCCGCAGCGGTTGAGCCAGCAGATCAAAACCCAGGGGTGAGCCCAGCAGGCTTTGGGTCTGACTGTAGAGCACCGGCACATATTCATCGCGTTCGCGCGCCGGAACCAGCTCACCGGCAGTATTTAATTCACGGATGACAAAAGACACGCCGCGCTGCTGGGACACCGCGTGTTCAAACTGGCTGCGCTGATCGCGAAACACCCGCGGCGCCCAGGAATAGGCACGGGTGCGCAACAGTAAAGGCTGGGCGAAACCATCGAATTCTTCGCGAGACACTTCGTCGGAATTGACGAAAAACCGCCGAATGCTGTTGAGGCGCTGCTCCTGATCGTCGAAGCGTTCCTGCAGACGGGTATAGCGCTCGTTGACCAGCAACTGAAAACGCTGGCGCACCTGTTGTTGATAGAGGTCGGAGGCCGCCCAGGCGACTATGAGCGTCAGCGCACCGCCGGCCAGAAACACCACCAATGCCACCAGCCAAGCCGACGCCTGCTCACTGATAAAACCTAGGATTTTCGGGCGAACGGCTTGCATCGGCATAAGCAACACTCACAACGCCAGCGTGCGGGGGTGTCACTTTGGCTAGGCCTTAAGTTATAGCCATCGGCCCAGGGTTTGACCAGCGCAAAAAAGCCGCAAGACCGGAATAAACCAGGCTTGCGGCTTTAGGTTGTTGGTTATCCGCGCGCCGTGATTTTCCAGGCGCGGTGGATCTTGGCGTTGCGCGCAAAATCCGGGTCGAGGGTCTTGTCGCTGATTTCCTCGACGGCGTAGCGTTCGCTGAGGTTGTCCTCCAACACGAACTTGCGGAAGTTGTTCGAGAAGTACAGCACGCCACCCGGTGCCAGGCGTGCCATGGCCAGGTCCAGCAACTGCACGTGGTCACGCTGCACGTCGAAGATACCTTCCATGCGCTTGGAGTTGGAGAAGGTCGGCGGGTCGATGAAGATCAGGTCGAACTCATCACGACTGGCTTCCAGCCACGCCATCACGTCGCCCTGCTCCAGGCGGTTTTTGTCGGAGAAACCGTTAAGGGAGAAGTTGCGACGCGCCCAGTCCAGATAGGTCTTGGACAGGTCAACGCTGGTGGTGCTGCGCGCGCCGCCCTTGGCAGCGTGCACGCTGGCGGTGGCGGTGTAGCAATACAGGTTGAGGAAGCGCTTGCCGGCCGCTTCCTTCTGAATGCGCATGCGCATCGGGCGGTGGTCGAGGAACAGACCGGTATCCAGGTAATCGGTGAGGTTGACCAGCAGTTTCACGCCGCCTTCACTGACCTCGGTGAACTTGCCTTGGGCGCTCTGGCGCTCGTACTGCTTGGTGCCGCTCTGGCGCTCGCGACGCTTGACCACCACACGGCTCTTGTCGATGTTCAGCGCCTGGGGGATAGCCGCCAAGGCATCGAACATGCGTGCGGAGGCTTTTTCCGGGTCGATGGACTTCGGTGCGGCGTATTCCTGTACGTGCACCCAATCGTGGTAGAGGTCGATAGCCATGGAGTATTCCGGCATGTCGGCGTCGTACACACGGTAGCAATCCACGCCTTCACGCTTGGCCCACTTGCCCAGCAGCTTGAGGTTCTTCTGCAGGCGGTTGGCGAACATCTGCCCGCCTTCGCTCAGGCGCGCCTGCTCGACCACGGGGGCCGGGGCTGGCTTGATCGGATTGCCGTTCTTGTTGTATTGGCGCTCTTGTGGCTCGACCGGGGCCTGATCGTAAGCGGCTTGCTCACGTTCGGCCTGGCGCTGCTCCGGGGTGCGGCGCTCGCCGGTGACAAACTGGTCTGGGTTGACCTTGATCAGCAGCAGCTTGCACGGCAAGGCGCCGTTCCAGAACGAATACTGCTTGTGGCTGCGGATGCCCATGCGCTTGCCCAGGTCCGGCGCGCCGGTGAACACCGCCGCCTCCCAACCCATGCACGCCTGGCGCAGACGCTCGCCGAGGTTCTGGTAGAGATACAACAGGCTGGCTTCGTCACCCAGGCGCTCGCCGTAGGGTGGGTTGCAGATCACCAGGCCTTTCTGGTTCTGGTCCGGGCGCGGCTCGAAAGTGCCGACTTCGCCTTGGTACACCTTGATCCAATGGCTCAGGCCAGCACGCTCGATGTTGTTGCGCGCAGGCTGGATCAGCCGTGGATCAGCTTCGTAGCCACGCACCCACAGCGGGGTCTTGTTCATGCCGATGGCGGCACGTTCAGTGGCCTCGGTGTGCAGTTTCTTCCACAGCGCCGGCACGTGGCCGAGCCAGGTGGTGAAGCCCCACAGTTCGCGATTAAGGTTGGGCGCCATGTCGGCGGCAATCATCGCGCCTTCGACCAGGAACGTACCCACACCACACATCGGGTCGGTCAGCGCGCCGCCTTCGGCAGCGATGCGCGGCCAGCCGGCACGGATCAGGATCGCGGCCGCCAGGTTTTCCTTCAGCGGTGCTGCGCCCTGCTGCAGGCGATAGCCGCGCTGGTGCAGGCTGTGGCCGGAAAGGTCGAGGGAGAGGATCGCTTCGCCACGGTCCAGGCGCAGATGGATGCGCAGGTCCGGGTTGATCTTGTCGATGGACGGGCGCTCACCGGTCGGGGTGCGCAGCTTGTCGACGATTGCATCCTTGACCTTCAGCGCGCCGAAGTGGGTGTTGTCGATGCCCGAGCCGTGACCGCTGAATTCCACGGCCAGGGTGCCGTCGCTGACCATATGGTCGGCCCACTCGATATCCAGCACGCCGTGGTAAAGGTCTTCGGCGTCCTTCATCGGGAAGCGCTTGAGCACCAGCAGCACACGGTTGGCCAGGCGCGACCAGAGGCAAAGGCGGTAGGCGGTTTCCATGTCGGCCATGCCGCGCACGGCCGAGGTGTGCTCGCGGGCTTCCTCAAGGCCAAGCCCGACGGCTTCCTCGATCAGCAGGCCTTCGAGGCCCTTGGGGCAGGTGAGGAAGAGTTCAAAACGGTCCGACATGGGGCAATCCAGGCTTTTCAGCAATAAATGAACGGGCGACGCATCGCCGGCTCGGTTTTCAATCAAGCACTTTTCTTGAAGAGTGCCCGCGTGGCACGAATGTGCCGTCCCACCCCGTCTGACGGGCCCTTGAGCCTTTATTGACGGGGCAGAGTGAATTTTTGAAGCAACAAAAAGAAATATTCCGACCCTTCGTCGAATAGTAACCGACCGCAACAGGAGGACATTCTCACTAAAGGATTAAATCCTTCCTCTTTGCAGGGTGCATCATAGCTGGCTTTGCTGCACAAATGGGGCGAAAAGCCATCCCAGCTTATGGCTATAGCATCGTTATCGTTACGTGCTTATGACAAAACGATCATTGAATCCATGTGACCTATTGGTTAGAACTCAACACAGGTTGGCGCCGTAACGACGTCGACACCTAGGCTCGCCACGCCGGCAGCGAGCCCACCAACGGCAGAAAAACTCTGCCCGGCCTCAGACGAGGCCGAAGGATATCAAGACAGTCAACAAGTGAGGGAAACACCCTATGAGAAGACTTAAGCGTGATCCGTTGGAAAGAGCATTTTTACGCGGATATCAATATGGCGTTCATGGCAAATCCCGTGAGCTTTGCCCATTTACTCTACCGTCGGTACGCCAAGCCTGGATCAACGGCTGGCGAGAAGGACGCGGCGACAACTGGGACGGTATGACTGGCACTGCGGGAATCCACAGACTCAACGAACTTCACGCCGTCGGCTAATCAAGGGCACTTAATTCCGACATCACCACGAATATGTAACGACTTAACCACGCACGTCCTATCCGGGCGGCGGGCTTCGGCCCAGGGGGCTCCTTTATGGAGCCCTTTTTAATGGGCGATCCTTCAACGCAATGCGGCGATGGCATCCACCGATTGACGAATCAGCGCCGGGCCCTTGTAGATAAAGCCGGAGTACAGCTGCACCAGGCTTGCGCCGGCGGCGATCTTCTCGGCCGCGTGCTTGCCTTCGGTAATACCACCCACCGCAATAATGGGCAGACGCCCGGCCAGCTCAGCAGCCAGTACCTTGACGATGTGAGTGCTCTTATCCCGCACCGGCGCACCCGACAGGCCACCTGCTTCATCGCCATGGGCCAACCCTTCGACGCCAACACGGCTGAGGGTGGTATTGGTGGCGATCACCGCGTCCATACCGGAATCCACCAGGGCCTGAGCCACTAGCACAGTTTCTTCGTCGCTCATGTCCGGGGCGATCTTGATTGCAAGCGGTACGCGCTTGCCATGGCGCAGAGCCAAGTCTTCCTGGCGCTGACGCAACGCTTCGAGCAATTGCTTGAGGGAATCACCAAACTGCAAGCTACGCAGGCCCGGCGTGTTGGGCGAGCTGACGTTGACGGTGACGTAGCTGGCGTGGGCGTAGACCTTGTCCAGGCAGATCAGGTAGTCATCGACTGCACGCTCGACCGGTGTATCGAAATTCTTGCCGATATTGATGCCCAGGATGCCCTTGTACTTCGCTGCCTCAACCCGCGACAGCAGGTGATCGACGCCGAGGTTGTTGAACCCCATGCGATTGATGATCGCCTCCGCTTCCGGCAAACGGAAAATACGCGGCTTGGGGTTACCCGGTTGCGGTCGCGGCGTCACGGTGCCGATCTCGACAAAACCAAAGCCCAGTTGTGCAAAACCATCAATGGCCGCGCCGTTCTTGTCCAGGCCGGCGGCCAGTCCGACCGGGTTAGGGAAGTCGAGCCCCATTACCGACACCGGCATCTTTGCCGGGGCCTTGCATACCAGGCCATTAAGCCCCAGACGGCCACCGGCGCCGATCAGGTCCAGGGACAGATCGTGGGAGGTTTCCGGGGAGAGTTTGAACAACAGCTGGCGGGCCAGGGTATACATGGGCGGGCTAGACTCGGATGGCGGCGAAAGGTGGCGGCGATTATAGCCGGGGTGACGGGCTGCACGCGAGGCGTGCCGCCCAAACGTCAATAGCGCTGCTGTACCAAAGCCTCATAACGCCCCCAGACTTTTTCTGCATAGCGCATGCGCAGCGCCTCACGCAGTGGCCCGGGACCTGGTCCGGCGTTGTAGGCCCCCACCGCCGTCCAGTTATAACCAAAGCGCTGGATGAACTCGACCAGTATCGACGCCGCCACTTCCACCGAGAGGCAGGGTTCACTCAACAGCCGCTCTTCGGTGATGCCCAGCTTGAGCAAACGAGGCAAGTGGATGCTGTTGATCTGCATCAGACCAATATCCCGGGTGCCATGGGACTGTCATAAATTTTGTGTTCGGGCATAACATGTTGATAGAGGTGCATGTATGCCGACCAAAAAGAAACCGGCCCGTGAGGCCCCGCGAGACCTTCCATCCATTCCCCAAGAGCTGATCGACCAGTTCGTCAGCGGCCCGATGAGTGCCGAAGCCATTCAGGATGCCTCGATGGCGTTCAAAAAGGCGCTGATCGAGCGAGCTCTTGGTGCCGAGTTGGGCCACCACCTTGGCTATCCTCAGGGCGCGGAGCGCCCTGAGGAGTCGAGTAACCAGCGCAACGGCAAGAGCGGAAAAACGGTGCTAACCGATGACGGTCCGCTGCGTTTGGACATTCCCAGAGACCGTGATGGAAGCTTTGCTCCGATTCTGATCCCCAAACACGAACGGCGTTTTACCGGCTTCGATGACAAGATTATCGCGATGTATGCCCGAGGCATGACGGTTCGCGAAATCCGGGCGTTTCTCTCTGAACAGTACGGAACAGACGTCTCTCACGATTTCATCAGCTCCGTCACTGACGCAGTGTTGGAGGAGGTTACCGCCTGGCAACAGCGACCGCTTGAACCGATGTACCCGGTAATTTTCTTCGATGCATTGCGAGTCAAAATTCGCGACGAAGGCTTGGTTCGCAACAAAGCGATCTACTTGGCACTGGGAGTATTGCCGGACGGAACGCGAGATATTCTGGGCATTTGGATTGAAACAACCGAAGGCGCCAAATTTTGGATGAAGGTCTTTAACGACCTGAAAACCCGAGGCGTCGAAGACGTCTTGATCGCCGTAACTGACGGTCTCAAAGGCATGCCCGAAGCGCTGAGTGCTGTGTTTCCTGAGACGACGTTGCAGACCTGCATCGTCCACCTGATCCGTAACAGCCTCGATTACGCCCCGTGGGATAAGCGCCGTGAGCTGGCCAAGGCACTGAAACCGATCTATCAAGCACTCAATGCTGACGCCGCAGAACAAGCGCTACTGGCTTTCGAAGCCGGGCCTTGGGGTAAGCAATATCCGACAGTCGTATCAGCTTGGAAACGTGCTTGGGATCGAGTTATCCCGTTCTTCGTGTTTCCCCCGGCGATACGCAAAGTGATCTACACAACCAATGCCATCGAGAGTATCAATGCCCAGTTGCGCAAGGTCATCAAGACGCGAGGCCACTTCCCAACGGATGAGGCCGCGACAAAACTAATCTGGCTGGCATTACGAAATATCACCGCGAACTGGGGCAGTGCAGCTCATGATTGGAAGAACGCAATGAATCAATTTGCGATTCTGTACGGAGATCGATTTATCAGGCCGACCTGGTAAAGATGGCCTGCCTGACGGCAGGCCGTAACCGGCCCGAACACAAAAAATCTGACACTCTCGGTGCCATTACTGTTGGCGTTATTCATCGCGTCTGGTCGATAGCCTGACTCCACGGCAGCGATCGCTTGCAGCAACTCCGGCTCGATATCGTAGCGACGGGCCGTTTCCTCCCAGCAAAAGGCCAAGGCCTGATTGCCACTCATCAAGACCCCAAGCAACAGCACTGCGCTCCACACCTTACCCATGGTTGACTTGACCACAGGCCGAACACACATGCTCCTGGTGCCCGGTGCGACCTTGAACTGGCGACACAGCCCTCACCGGGCAGGTAAAGCGATACCCTCGACCGTATATCGTCTTGATAAACCCCTTGTCTGCACCCAAGTGCTTGCGCAACGAATAAATGCACCGCGTCAGCGATTCTTCGGCGACCTCCCCTTGGGGCCAGGCCAGCTCCAGCAATTGATCCTTGGTCATCAGCACGCCACCTGAGACCAGCAGCAAACGCAACACATGCCACTCCTTGGGCGGCAGTTGCACATCAGTGCCCTCGCCGGTGAGACGGCCATCGCCATGCAGGGTCCACTGGGAAAAGACTTGGGAAGTCACCGTCACCCCATCACTCACGACGGCCATATCTACCTCGGCATCCGACTACTGACATTGAAGCCCCTATTTCCACTACCGGCTCTAGCGCCCATCTCACAACTATAAAAACCTGCCTTACATTCCACCGTAAGAAAAAGCCCATATATTCAGGACTTTTCAGGGCCTACCCGTAAGACTTTTCTCTACCCGCCAGCGGCTCCCACCCCCTCGTAAACTTCGTGCAGTTCTACCCCTAGTCGGTCCTCCAACTGCACCAGTTCACCCAAGGCGAACAACAGGCCATCAACCCGTAATTCCACACAGTGAATAACCTCAGGCGCCAACGGCAGCACCTTCCCAGGCGCAAAGGCTGCCAGGCGCCTGCGACTGACCCGTTGTTCCTGTAGAAGAATTTCCAAATGCATGGGCTAACACCTTGTTCACGGAGAGATATCGCGACCCGGACGCACAAACGCACGCTGCACCCGCTCGTATTGAGCCGCCGTCAACGGGGGCGCACCAAGGCCTGATCCCGGCGACTTCAACTCGCTGTCCACGGCCCTGGCCTGAATCACAAACAGGCGAACCTTGGCGGCTCCCAACGCTACCGTGCTACGGCTCGACTCGCGCGCCTCGCGGCTAAACGCGCCCAGCCACAGGCGCTTGCCCTGTGGCACCCGCACCACGCTGCTGATACCCACCCTTGCGACCGCAGCCGGTTTTGCGCCCCGCCCTGCTTCGCTCAGTTGGCGACCATCCTCAATGTGGAGCAGCATCTCGATCTGGTTCGCTTCGGCGAAACGCGGCAGCACGCTGACCTGTGCGCCATAACGCACAGGCCTCCAGTCGGCTGAGTCATCTCCGGGATGGGGCAGGTAAAAGGTGTGGTTGTCCTGAAACACCGCCGGCACGTTCTCCTGGGTGAGGATCACCGGTAACGCCGTCACCCTCGCTCGCCGCCGGCGTTCCAGAGCGGCGATTTGCGCCATCAGACGCTTATCGTCCAGCGGCGCCAGAATTCGCGTGGCCTGAGTCTTGGCGTCCTTATCCCAGGCAGGGTGGAGCTTTTTCAGTTCGTCACGATCGACATCCACCATCCATAACGAAACCTCGACAGACCGCTTGGGTGTATCCAGTTCTGCCACCAGTCGCTCGATAACACTCAGCTGCGCAGGTTTGCCCTTGATCAGCAGGCTGTTGGTATCCGGGTAGGCGATTACGGCCAGACTCTTGTCTGCCAGCGGCCCCTTCTGTTCGGCAGCCAGCACGGTTTTGATCGTCGACGCGATTCCCGGCACGGTGACCGTTTCGTTGCCCATGCCGTACTCGCGGTCTGCCACATGCGTATTGAGCACCTGCACCACTGCGAACGCCTGGGTACCTGCGCGTAAATCGGCACGCTCGCGGTCCATCAATTGGGCCAGGTGCAATACGTGGTCGACATAATTGGGCGGGCCTGACACGTAAAACGTCCGCGCTCCACTCACCCGTAACGGATAGCGTGTTTCATCAATCCCCGCGCGACGCATGAGGCTGCGAAACCTGTCAACGGAGAGATGCCGCAACGCCACTGCCGAGCTTTTTTCCTCACTTGAGTCATAGAGATAAAGCACCTGGCCATCGCTGTACCAGATCAAGCTGTATTGCAATGCAAGCGTCTCCAGCGCGTGTTGAGGCGTATCGAGATCAATGAGTTCACTGATGCGTGTCCGCGCTACGTCACGGCTCACAACGATGGGCAGGCCTAAAGGCACGGACAAGACGGTAAAGACGGTATGCAGGCTTTCGTCCTGTGCCTGATAGGTATCCCCCCAGGCGCCGTTGCCGCCCAGCATCAATGCGGCAAGCAGGAGCCAGAAGCGGGGCATCATTACGGTGAAGTCAGCGTACACCTTGGGTTTCCTGGCCGGTCCGGCAGTGAGAAGCGGCCATACTGAGAGGGCGCCCACTTTCAATCTTGATGGAAAGTTGACGGCCGACCGTCCTTGTCGGCCCGTGGCATGTGCCTTGCTTTGCACTCTGTATCAGAGCCCACTCCACCGGCGGAACGGGCTTACGGACAAAGGCGTCGTTACCCGCAATGGCCTCGCATCGCCATCTGAGGGAACGACGCTTTTTTTTGAAAGAAAAGGTAGGTGTTGATGAACGATTCGGTAGGCAGCAGCCCGACGAACGACCCGCGGGCCTGGGTCAACGGCAGTGATGCTCCGGAAAAGAGCAGCCTCGACCTGGGCTTCATGGCTTTGAGCGATTGCGCCTCACTGGTGGTGGCCGCCACCCAGGGCTTCGCACAACCCTACGGCCTGACACTCAACCTCAAGCGCCAAACTTCGTGGGCCAACCTGCGGGACAAACTGGTCAGTGGTGAATTGGACGCCGCCCACAGTCTGTACGGGCTGATCTATGCCGTTCACCTGGGCATTGGCGGCGTTGCGCCCACCGACATGGCCGTGTTGATGGGATTGAACCAGAACGGTCAAAGCATCAACCTGTCCCACGGCCTGCAACAGCAAGGAGTGGTCACTCCTGAGGCGCTGGACCGTCACGTGCACCAAAGCCGAACAAAACTGACCTTCGCCCAGACCTTTCCCACAGGTACCCACGCCATGTGGCTGTACTACTGGCTGGCGAGTCAGGGCATTCATCCGTTACAGGATGTGGACAGCGTGGTGGTACCGCCCCCGCAAATGGTCGCGCACCTGCAAGCCGGGCGGATTGATGGCTTTTGCGTCGGAGAGCCGTGGAGTGCCAGCGCAGTCGCGCAAAATCAGGGGTTTACCCTGGCAACCACCCAAACGATCTGGCCGAACCATCCGGAAAAAGTGCTCGGCTGTACCCAGGCCTTCGTCGACCAATACCCCAACACTGCCCGTGTGTTGGTCATGGCCATTCTCGAAGCCAGCCGTTTTATTGAAGAAAGTACCGAGAACCGGCGTTCCACCGCGCAATTGCTCAGCGGCCGCGAGTACCTTGACGCACCTCTCGACTGCATCGAACCCCGTCTGCTGGGTACTTACGATGACGGCCTGGGCAACCACTGGCAGGACCCCCATGCCCTGCGTTTTTTTGCCGGGGGCGAAGTGAACCTGCCGTACCTCTGCGATGGCATGTGGTTCATGACCCAGTTTCGACGCTGGGGCCTGCTGCGCGATGACCCTGACTATCTAGGCGTCGCCCGCCAGGTCCAGCAATTGGCGCTCTATCGCCAGGCGGCCGACGCCTTGGGCATCACCCCGCAAAGCCAGGACATGCGCAGCAGCCAGTTGATCGACGGCAAGGTCTGGGACGGCTCGGATCCCGTCGGCTACGCCCACAGCTTCCGGCTGCATGCCCTCGCCGACCACGCCAACCGCCAAGCCTTGCGCTGACAGGAGCACATCTATGCTGCGAATCCTGTTGATCAATGACACCCCGCGCAAGGTCGGGCGCCTGCGTACAGCACTGATCGAAGCCGGCTTCGAGGTGATCGATGAGTCCGGACTGACCATCGACCTGCCAGCACGCGTCGAAACAGTGCGCCCAGATGTGATTCTGATCGATACCGAGTCACCGGGCCGCGATGTGATGGAGCAAGTGGTGCTGGTCAGCCGCGACCAGCCCCGGCCGATCGTGATGTTTACCGATGAGCACGACCCGAATGTGATGCGCCAGGCCATCAAGTCCGGGGTCAGTGCCTACATCGTCGAGGGCATACAGGCCCAGCGCCTGCAACCGATCCTCGACGTGGCCATGGCCCGCTTTGAAAGCGACCAGGCCTTGCGCGCCCAGCTTCACGAGCGTGATCAGCAACTGGCCGAGCGCAAGCGTATCGAGTTGGCCAAAGGTCTGTTGATGAAAATGAAAGCCTGCAATGAGGAAGAGGCCTACACCCTGATGCGCCGCCAAGCCATGAGCCGCCAGCAGAAACTGATCCAGGTGGCCGAGCAGATTATCGCCATGAGTGAGTTGCTCGGCTGAACACACATAAAAGGTTGGCGCAGGACTTGCTAAGTAATCATCACAGGTAACCAACGGCGGTTGCCCCTCCACGACAAAGACGTCGCACATCCGGTTTGCCCTCGCGAACCCGGTGGCGGCGTTTTTTCGTTTTGGCCCCCGCAGCACGGGGCCGGTGGGGCGGCCTTAGCTGGCTGTTCCATCACCAGGCCTTCTTACAAGACTCCCAACCGTTGAGGTGCGTGATGAAATCAAGCTTCTGGAAATCCGGGCACACCCCGACCCTGTTTGCCGCGTTCCTGTATTTCAACCTGAGCTTCATGGTCTGGTATTTGTTGGGCCCGCTGGCAGTGCAGATTGCCGCCGACCTGCACCTGACCACGCAACAACGCGGCCTGATGGTAGCGACGCCGATCCTGGCGGGCGCTGTGTTGCGCTTCTTGATGGGCATGCTGGCCGACAAACTGTCGCCCAAGACAGCCGGGCTGATTGGCCAGGTGATCGTGATCGTGGCGTTGTTCGGCGCTTGGAAACTAGGCGTTCACAGCTACGAACAAGCCTTGTTGCTGGGACTGTTCCTCGGCATGGCCGGCGCATCCTTTGCCGTGGCATTGCCGCTGGCGTCCCAGTGGTACCCGGCCGAGCACCAGGGCAAGGCCATGGGCATTGCCGGTGCCGGTAATTCGGGCACGGTGTTCGCGGCGTTGCTGGCCCCGGTACTGGCGGCGGCATTCGGCTGGAGCAACGTGTTCGGCTTTGCTCTGATCCCGCTGATCCTGACCCTGATCGTCTTCGCCTGGCTCGCAAAAAATGCCCCTGAGCGGCCAAAAGCCAAGTCCATGGCTGATTACTTCAAGGCCCTGGGCGACCGCGACAGCTGGTGGTTCATGTTT
This sequence comes from Pseudomonas arvensis, assembly GCF_056688935.1. Classification (NCBI taxonomy): domain Bacteria; kingdom Pseudomonadati; phylum Pseudomonadota; class Gammaproteobacteria; order Pseudomonadales; family Pseudomonadaceae; genus Pseudomonas; species Pseudomonas arvensis. Next base: position 4,583,805 of record NZ_CP162038.1, read on the forward strand.
TTCTACAGCGTGACTTTCGGCGGCTTTATCGGCCTGGCCAGCGCCCTGCCCGGCTATTTCAACGACCAATACGGCCTGAGCCCCATGACCGCCGGCTACTACACCGCCGCCTGCGTGTTCGGTGGCAGCCTGATGCGCCCTCTGGGCGGCGCACTGGCCGACCGTTTCGGCGGGATTCGCACGCTGCTCGGCATGTACAGCGTCGCTGCCATCTGCATTGCGGCAGTCGGCTTCAACCTGCCCAGCTCCTACGCGGCACTGGCTCTTTTCGTCTGCACCATGCTCGGTCTGGGCGCGGGAAATGGCGCCGTGTTCCAGTTGGTGCCACAGCGTTTTCGTCGTGAGATCGGCGTGATGACCGGCCTGATCGGCATGGCCGGCGGCATCGGCGGTTTCGCCCTGGCGGCGGGCATGGGTGCTATCAAGCAGAGCACCGGAAGCTATCAATTGGCCCTGTGGTTGTTCGCGAGCCTGGGCGTGCTGGCCTGGTTCGGCCTGCATGGCGTCAAGCGCCGCTGGAGGACCACCTGGGGTTCGGCGGCCGTGACCGCCGCGCGCGTCTGATGAGCCTGCAACTGAGCGTCGCCCACGCCAGCGCCATCGGCCCACGGGCGGAAAACCAGGACGCGCTGCGGGTGGTGACCCCCGCCGCGGAACTGGCGGCGAGCAAAGGCTACCTGTGCGCCATGGCCGACGGCGTGAGCCAGTGTGCTGACGGTGGCCTGGCCGCCCGCTCGACCCTGCAGGCCCTGGCCCTGGATTACTACGCCACGCCGCAAACCTGGGGCGTGGCCCAGGCACTGGAGCGCTTGCTGCTCGCACAGAACCGCTGGCTGCAGGCCAATGGCGGTGGTCAGCCGTTGCTGACCACCCTCAGTGCCCTGGTCTTTCGCGGGCAGCGCTTCACCTTGGCCCATGTCGGCGATTGCCGGGTGTATCGCTGGCTGGACGGCGAGTTGCAGCGCATCAGCGAAGACCATGTGTGGGAGCAGCCGGGCATGCAGCATGTGCTCAAGCGCGCGCTCGGCCTGGATCAGCACTTGGTGCTGGATTTTCTCGATGGTCAATTGCGCGAGGGTGAGTGTTTCCTGCTGCTCAGCGATGGCGTGTGGGCAACCCTGGGCGATCACAGCATCAGCGCAATCCTGCGTGAACAAAGTGACCTGGATCTGGCGGTAAACACTCTAGTCAACGCCGCGCATCTGGCAGGTAGCCAGGACAATGCCAGCGCGCTGTTGGTGCGTGTCGACACCCTCGGCGAAGCCACCCTCGGCGATGCTTTGGTGCAGTTGCAGCAATGGCCCTTGCCACCGCCGCTGAAAGCCGGGCAACACTTTGAAGGCTGGCAAGTGGACGCCGTGCTGGCGCAAAGCAGGCAGTCGTTGCTGTACCGGGTACGCGACGCCCAGCAGCAACCCTGGCTGCTGAAAACCCTGCCCTTGAGCCGCGACGATGACAGCGACGCCGGCCAGGCATTGCTGTCGGAAGAGTGGTTTTTGCGGCGGGTCGCCGGTCGGGCGTTTCCTGAAGTCCATGCGGCCAGCGGGCGTCAGCATTTGTACTACGTGATGCGTGAATATCCAGGGCAGACCCTCGCCGAGCTGTTTGAGCGGCAAGGCCCGCTGCCTCTGGCGCAATGGCAGGCGGTGGCCGAGCGCTTGCTGCGCGCAGTGGGCATGCTGCATCGACGGCAGATTCTGCACCGCGATATCAAACCGGAAAACCTGCTGCTGGGGGATGACGGTGAATTGCGCGTGCTGGATTTCGGTCTGGCCTACTGCCCCGGCCTTTCAGAGGACCGCGCCCATGTGCTGCCTGGCACCCCTAGTTTTATCGCGCCCGAAGCGTTTAATGGCGACAGTCCTACGCCCCAGCAGGATTTATACAGCGTAGGCGTCACCTTGTATTACCTGCTGACCGGGCATTACCCCTACGGTGAAATCGAAGCCTTCCAACGGCCCCGGTTTACCCAGGCGGTCAGCGCCAGCCGTTATCGCCCCGACCTGCCGGACTGGCTACCGCTGAGCCTGGAACGGGCCGTGGCCGCTCAACCCGCGCAACGCTACGAAACCGCCGAAGAGTGGTTGCGGGTATTGGAGGAGGCGGATCGCCAGGAATTGAACATTCGCCCCCGGCCGTTGCTGGAGCGAGAGCCGTTGAAGGTCTGGCGAACCCTGGCGCTGCTGTCGATGTTGCTCAATCTGGTGCTCCTCTACTCACTCTTTCACAGCTGACGCAGTCTCAACGCGAGGGAAAACACATGAACGCAAAAGTCTGGCTGGTGGGCGCAGGCCCCGGCGACCCGGAGTTGCTGACCCTCAAGGCCGTACGAGCCATGAACGAAGCCGATGTGGTGTTGATCGATGATCTGGTCAACCCGGCCGTGCTGGAGCACTGTGCCGGGGCTCGCATGATTACCGTGGGCAAACGCGGCGGCTGCCGTTCTACACCACAGGACTTTATCCACCGCCTGATGCTGCGTTATGCCCGCCAAGGAAAATGCGTAGTTCGGCTCAAAGGCGGCGACCCGTGCATTTTCGGACGGGGTGGCGAAGAGGCCATATGGTTGCGCGAGCGCGGCGTCGAGGTGGAATTGGTCAATGGGATCACCGCAGGGTTGGCGGGAGCGACGAACTGCGCGATTCCTCTGACGTTACGCGGTGTCAGCCGAGGTGTGACCCTGGTCACGGCGCACACTCAGGACGACAGCCGGCTCAATTGGCGCGCGCTGGCTGAAGGTGGCACGACATTGGTGGTGTATATGGGGGTGGCCAAGCTGGAGGAGATTCGCCAGCAATTGCTCGAAGGTGGGATGGCAGCGGATATGCCGGTGGCGATGATCGAAAATGCATCACTGCCCCAGCAGCGCGAATGCCGTAGCGAGCTGTCGCGGATGCACGAGGATGCCCACGCCTTCGCGTTGAAGAGCCCGGCAATCCTGGTGATCGGCAGCGTTGCCGCCACGGAGCAGGCTGCTCACTTTGCAGCACAGGCCAGTGCCTGAGGCAAATTCCAGGCGAAAAAAAGCCCGGCCTGAGCCGGGCTTTTTTCTACTCAGTAATTACTGAGCTTGAGCTTCAACCGACGCTTCTACGCGACGGTTAACAGCACGACCTGCTTCAGTTGCGTTGTCAGCAACTGGGCGGGATTCGCCGTAACCAACAGCAGTTACACGGCTAGGAGCAACGCCGTCTTTAACCAGGACTTGCTTAACAGCGTCAGCACGACGCTGGGACAGCTTCTGGTTGTAAGCGTCTGGACCTACGGAGTCAGTGTGACCAGCAACTTCTACGTTGGTAGCTGGGTACTGAGCCATGAAGTCGGCCAGGTTTTTCACGTCGCCGTAGCTGTTAGGCTTAACAACGGCCTTGTCGAAGTCGAACTTAACGTCCAGCTCAACACGAACAACCTGAGCAACTGGAGCTTCTGGCTCTGGAGTTGGCTCTGGAGCTGGTGCTGGGGTAGGAGCTGGAGCAGCTGCGCCAGCGTTACCGCCGAAGTTTACGCCCAGGCCGACCAGTGCGGAGTAGTCCCACTTGCCGTTGTCCAGACCGTAGTCAGCTTCAACACCGGCACGAGCGTACAGGTTGTTGGTGAAGTAGTACTTCACGCCAGTACCAACGGTAGCGAAGGTAGTCTGGTCGCGACCGCTGTGGCCGTCAGCTTGAACGTTGGTACGGCTCTGGTGGCCGAAACCGCCTTCTACGTATGGACGCAGGCTGTCAACGCCAGCTTGACCGAAGTGATACTGGGCAACCAGGCTGCCGGTATCGCCTTTGATCTTCTGGTTACCAGTACCGTCGTTCGAACGGGTGTGGTTGGTTTTGTCGTAGGACAGGTTCAAGGACAGGTCGTCGGTCAGGAAGTAACCGATGCGAGCGCCAGGATTGAAGCCGTCTTCGATGTGCTTGACGCTATCGTTGTACTGCTTCTTGTAGAACAGCTCGCCTTCAACTGCGCCTTGGCCTTGTGCCAGAACGCCGAAAGAAGTTGCGGCAATAAGAGAACCAATGGCCAAGCCCAAGGTGTTTTTCAGTTTCATCCGTTAAATCCCCATCTGGTGATTGTAAAGCAGTCCCACAAACCGGGGGACAACTCGGCGACAAGTCTAACAGAACTTGCCTACACGTAAGAGATATTTGCCACGCACTAAGTTTCAGTCTCGCCCGCAAATTTCTCACGTAATTTATCTAGAGCACGTTTGTAACGCATTTTTGTAGCACTCAAACCCATGTGCATGATGTCAGCGATTTCCTGAAATTCGAGCTCTGCGACGAAACGTAGCACCAGAATTTCCCGGTCAATCGGGTTCACATACACCAGCCAGCGATCGAGTCCGCCCTTCTCCTCGGGTGCCGGCGCCTTCTCTTCGGTCGCCTCCTCAAGGGGGTCCAGACTCAAAGCGTCCATCAAGCGACGCTTTCGCCGTTCCTTCCGATACTGCGTGATGCACTCGTTGTAGGTGATGCTGTACAGCCATGTCTTGAACTTCGATTTGCCCTCGAAGTTCTTCAGGCCGTACAGCACCTTCAGCATCACTTCCTGACAGACATCGTCCGCATCTCTATCGTTCCCTAAATACCTTGAACAAACGTTGAACAGAGTGCGTTGATACCTGCGCATCAATTCTTCGTACGCGCGAGTTACGTGAAACAGCTCCGTGTGCGAGCGCGCGACCAACTCCTCATCAGAGAGCTCACGGGGGTCGTAGCGCGTGGACAGCGTTTGGGCTTTATTCAAAACAAGTCGTGCCGACAGTCAGGTCAATGTCCGCTACAGCCCGGTCAGCCGGGTTTGCGGCGGCGTACATTAGCAGGGTTTACCGGGTTAGCGGCTACTGACCTGCTGCTCAAGGAGAATCCGATTGGACAACGACACCAGGTCACCGTCATCGGTCAGCACTGTCGTCTTGACTGTGCCGATCTCTTCGATTTGCCCTTCGACCTCGCCTACACGCACCTGTTGCCCTACCTGATACAGCTCACGCACATAGATTCCCGCAAGAATCTGGCCGGCAATTTCCCGGCTTCCCAAGCCCATGGCCAGCGCAACGGCCAGACCAACGGTAATCAAAACGATCACGATCACATGGTTGAGCAGGTCAGTCTTGACCTCCAACTGGCTGATCGCGACCGAAATACTGATGATGATCACCAGCCCCTGAGCGATCCGCCCCAGGCCAGCAGCATAGTCCAGCCCCACGCCTTCGGCAGCGCCGCGCACCAGCCCATTGGCCAGTTGCGCCAGCAGAACACCTACCAGCAGCACCAGCGCACCGCCGAAAACCTTCGGCAAATACAGCGCCAGCATGTCGAGCGTAGCTGAAACTCGCTCAAGTCCAAGGGATTGAGCCGCAGAAACCAGAAAAATCAGCAAAACGAACCAATAAACGATCTTGCCGATCAACGTGGAAATCGGCACCTGCAGCCCGGCGCGTCCCAGCAGCTTGGTCAGGCCTGTACCTGCCATCAGGCGGTCGAGGCCGAGTTTTGCAAGCAATTTGGACAACAGGGTGTCGAGCAATTTGGCGACGACAAAACCCAGCAATACCAGGACCAGCGCACCAAACAGGTTGGGAATGAAATTCGCCACCTTGGTCCACAATGCGGTCATCGCGGTGACCAGGCTCTGGGTCCAGAGATCAAGTTCCATATTCAATCAGCCTTATCAGCAGTGCGAGCAAGAGGTTTACGACGAGAAACCGGCGATACGTGGGCCGAACCGTTGTTCAGGGCCATCATCAAGGCCGGCACCCAGCGGCCGAGCAGACCGAACAGGTCACCCGCGCCCACCTGGCGGTTAGCGGTTTTCAACACGCGGCCCAGGCAGGCATCGTCGTCACGGTTGGACGGCGAGGCATTGAGCATGTCACGTAAAGACTGTTCGAACGGATCGTGCATAGAGACCTCTCGCAAGTGATTTAAAAGACGAGGGTAAAATTCCTGGGGTCACATAGGACCCTTCCTACGTTCAGCTGATATTCAGCTCAAACCCAGCGTAATCGTCGAAATAGCCACCATTGTCCGAGCGCTACAGACACCATTAACAGGCACGCCACCATGAATCCGTAAGGGCTCTCAGAGAACGGTATACCGCCCACATTTATACCCAGCAACCCGGTCAAAAAGCTCATCGGCAGGAAGATCCCGGTGATGATCCCGAAGCGGTACATGGTGCGGTTCATGCGCACGCTCAAGCGCCTGTCTTCGGCCTCCAGCACCAGCCCCACGCGCTCGCGGGTCAATTCGAGCTCTTCCAGATAGCGGGTCAGGCTGTTATTCAATTCGTTCCAGTAGTCGGCATCGTCGTCGCAGAACCACGGCAATTTGATCCGCGTCAGTTGGGCAAAGATGTCCCGCTGCGGTGCCAGGAATCGCTTGAGCCCGGCCGCTCGCCGGCGGATCTGCAACACGCTGCCGTGCTCCGGAGTGTACCGTTCGTCGGTATCGAGTTTTTCTTCCTCGGTATCCACGATTTCAGACAGGTCCGTGACCAGATCCTGCACCTTATTGGTCAGGTACTGCGCCATATAAAGGATGAGTTCGGACGCGGTTTTCGGCCCTTTGCCCTCTGCCAGTTGCACCAGCAGTTCATCGGTCGCCCGCAACGGGCGAAGACGCAGTGAAATCACACGGCTGGCGGCGGCGAAGATACGCACCGAAACCATGTCTTCCGGCTCCGCACCGGGGTTGAGGTTAATCCCACGCAGGAACAGCAGCAGCTCGGCTTCCGGCAACGGCAACAGGCGCGGGCGGGTGTTCTCCTCCAGCAGCAGGTCACAGGCGAACTCGCTCAGGCCACTGGATTTACGCAGCCAGGTCTGCGTTTGCGGGTGGCTGCGATCCCAATGCAGCCACAGGCTTTCCTGGGGCTGCAGTTGCAAGTCATCGAGCTCAGTCCGGGCAATCGAACGCGCACCGCCTTTACCGTCCAGCACCAGAGCATGCACCAGGCCCCACTGCGCGTTTTCTTCCTCGAACATCCTCACCCCGTCGTTTATTGCGGTTTATTCAGGCATTTTCAACGGACTTGGCGACACGATCACGCCATTATTGTCCGCATAGATGTACTCACCCGGACGGAAGGTCACGCCGGCAAACGTGACCACCACGTTCAGGTCACCGATACCGCGCTTGTCGGTCTTCATTGGATGGCTGGCCAGGGCCTGCACGCCAAGATCGGTCTGCGCTATGACATCGACATCACGGATGCAACCGTAGATCACCAGCCCTTCCCAGCCGTTTTTCGCGGCTTTTTCGGCAATCATGTCGCCCAACAACGCACGCCGCAGGGAACCGCCCCCGTCGACCACCAGCACCTTGCCGGCGCCCGGCTGGTCGGCTTGCTCCTTGACCAACGAGTTGTCTTCGAAGCACTTGATGGTGACGATCTCGCCACCGAAGGAATCTCTGCCGCCGAAATTACTGAACATCGGCTCGACCACCTGCACCAGTTCCGGGTAGGCGTCGCACAGGTCGGGGGTCACGTAATGGTTCATCGAAAAATTCCTTTCTGCCAAAGAAGTGTCTTTCAAAGAAGTATCGGTCGGAGCGGACGGGGAACATCCCATTCGCTTCGCCGCAACGCAAGAGCCACTGCGCGACTGAATATGACCAGAAGCGTTCAGCGCGTCATATCTTAGCCGCAACCTAGCACGAGCGAAACGCCCTTGGCAGAGCGCTGCGTCAAACCGTCGCCAGCACCTCGGCCGGGGCGCCAAACAACGGTGTGAGCGGGTCTTTCAACCATTGCGCCACCAGTGGCCATACTTCGGTTTGGGCGGCCTTGCTCACAAGCATTTCCACATGCCCGAAATCACCGGTAAACCCTTGCTGGCGACCCAGGCAAAGGTATTGGCGATGCTCAGAACCGATTTGCTCGAACAGCTTGCGACAGGCCCAGTCAGGGTCCTGATGATCACCGGCCGCACTGACGGCCAACACTGGGACATCGACGTCTGCCAGGCCTTTCCACCAATCCTGCTTACCCTCGCCAAAGCGTCCAAACAGGCCATTCCAACGCATGGCTTCGATCAGCACGCCCGCCGGTTCGTCCTCCGGGCCGCGCTTGAGGCGTGAGCCGGACAGCTCTCCAAAGCGCTTCAGAAGCAATCGACCGGTCCATTCCACCGGCGGCAGTTTCAGGGGCCAGTGGGTGCGACTGACCTGGCAACCAAACAAGGCCACCGACGCGACTGCCGGCGCGCCCAGGTGCTGACCACCCAGCGCCGCCGCCAAGGCTGTACCGCCCAGGGAGTGGCCGATCCAATGGGGGATCTGGGCACTTTGCTCGCGCACAAACGCGCCGATGGCCGGCAAATCATAGCGCGCGTAGTCGGCAACCCGATTTTTCGCATAGTCATGGTTGCGCTTGGACAGGCCATGGCCGCGCATTTCCGGGATCCACACATCAAACCCCTGGCGCGCCAGATAAGCGCCCAGGCCGATGCCTTTGGGCGAATACCAGAAGCGCCGGTTGGAAAAACTGCCGTGCAACAAAATAACCGAAATGCCCCGGTTTTCCGGGACATCGGCCAAGCCTAAACGGGTAACCGCCAGCTCGACAGTGCCGTCGGGGCTGTTACCGGGTTTGAGGCGGTACACGTCTTCACTCAGGTCGCCACGACGTTCAGCGCTGATCAGGGCGACGGGAAACAGGTTGCTGCTGCTTTGCATAATGCTCTTGCACAAAAAAGGGCGACGTCCGCAAGGATTCCGCCCTGTACAGATAAGAATGCCGGTCACCCACAACGAGTGACCGGCACTTTTGACGTAACGACCTTAAGCGGGCGCTTGGCCTTCCGCCAGGAAGAACCAGGTTTCCAGCACTGAGTCGGGGTTCAGCGAGACGCTTTCGATACCCTGTTCCATCAGCCATTTGGCCAGGTCCGGATGGTCGGAAGGGCCTTGGCCGCAGATGCCGATGTACTTGCCGGCCTTGTTACAGGCCTGGATAGCGTTGGCCAGCAGCTTTTTGACGGCCGGGTTACGCTCGTCGAACAAGTGGGCGATGATCCCCGAATCGCGGTCCAGACCCAGGGTCAACTGGGTCAGGTCGTTGGAGCCAATGGAGAAGCCGTCGAAGAACTCCAGGAACTCTTCGGCCAGGATGGCGTTGGACGGCAGTTCGCACATCATGATCACGCGCAGGCCGTTTTCGCCACGGGACAGGCCGTTTTCAGCCAGCAGGTCGACCACCTGGCTCGCTTCGCCCAGGGTGCGGACGAACGGCACCATGATCTCGACGTTGGTCAGGCCCATCTCGTTGCGTACACGTTTGAGCGCGCGGCATTCCAGCTCGAAGCAATCACGGAACGCTTCGCTGATGTAACGCGAGGCGCCGCGGAAACCGAGCATCGGGTTTTCTTCTTCCGGCTCGTAGAGCTTGCCGCCGATCAGGTTGGCGTATTCATTGGACTTGAAGTCCGACAGGCGCACGATGACCTTTTTCGGGTAGAACGCCGCCGCCAGGGTGCTGATGCCTTCAACCAGCTTCTCGACGTAGAAGCCCACCGGGTCGTTGTAACCGGCGATGCGCTTGTCGACGCTTTCCTTGATGTCCAGCGGCAGGCCGTCGTAGTTCAGCAGGGCCTTGGGGTGCACGCCGATCATGCGGTTGATGATGAATTCCAGGCGGGCCAGGCCCACACCGGCGTTCGGCAACTGCGCGAAGTCGAAGGCGCGGTCCGGGTTGCCGACGTTCATCATGATCTTGAACGGCAGGTCGGGCATGGCGTCGATGGAGTTTTGCTTGATATCGAAGCCCAACTCACCTTCAAAGATGAAACCGGTGTCGCCTTCGGCGCAGGACACGGTCACGCCTTGGCCATCTTTCAGCAGCTGGGTGGCGTTGCCGCAACCCACGACGGCCGGAATCCCCAGCTCACGGGCGATGATCGCCGCGTGGCAGGTACGCCCGCCGCGGTTGGTGACAATGGCGCTCGCACGCTTCATCACCGGTTCCCAGTCCGGGTCGGTCATGTCGGAGACCAGTACGTCACCTGGCTGGACCTTGTCCATCTCGGACACGTCCTTGATGATCCGCACCTTGCCGGCGCCGATGCGCTGGCCGATGGCACGGCCTTCCACCAGTACGGTGCCGGTTTCTTTCAGCAGGTAGCGTTCCATGACATTGGCCGAAGTGCGGCTCTTCACGGTTTCCGGGCGGGCCTGCACGATGTACAGCTTGCCGTCGTCACCGTCTTTGGCCCATTCGATGTCCATCGGGCACTTGTAGTGCTTTTCGATGATCATCGCTTGCTTGGCCAATTCGCTGACCTCAGCGTCGGACAGACAGAAACGTGCGCGCTCGGCCTTGTCCACATCAACGGTCTTGACCGAACGACCGGCCTTGGCCTCGTCGCCGTAGATCATCTTGATTGCCTTGCTGCCCAGGTTGCGGCGCAGGATGGCCGGGCGGCCGGCTTCAAGGGTGTGCTTGTGTACGTAGAATTCGTCCGGGTTGACCGCGCCTTGTACGACGGTTTCGCCCAGGCCGTAGGCGCCGGTGATAAACACCACGTCACGGAAGCCTGACTCGGTGTCCAGGGTGAACATCACGCCGGCGGTGCCGGTTTCCGAACGCACCATGCGCTGCACACCGGCAGACAAAGCCACCAGCTTGTGGTCGAAACCTTGGTGTACGCGGTAGGAAATGGCGCGGTCGTTAAACAGAGAGGCAAACACTTCCTTGGCGGCGCGGATCACGTTTTCTACGCCACGGATGTTAAGGAAGGTCTCTTGCTGACCCGCGAAGGAGGCGTCCGGCAAGTCTTCGGCAGTGGCGGAGGAGCGCACGGCAACGGCCATATCCGGGTTGCCGGCCGACAGAGCGGCGAAGGCGGTGCGGATTTCTTCGTTGAGTTTCTCGGGAAACTCGGCGTCCATGATCCATTGGCGGATCTGGCTGCCGGTCTTGGCCAGGGCGTTGACGTCATCGACGTCCAGGGCGTCCAGCGCGGCGTGGATCTGGGCGTTGAGGCCGCTCAGTTCGAGAAAATCGCGGTAAGCCTGGGCCGTGGTGGCGAAACCACCGGGCACCGAGACACCAGCGCCTGCAAGATTACTGATCATCTCGCCGAGGGATGCGTTCTTGCCCCCTACGTGCTCTACATCATGGACGCCGAGCTTATCGAGGGAAACTACGTACTCTACCAAGGTGATCTCTCCACTTTCTGTGTTGGAAAAGCTCAGGACGCCGGCTGCTCAGTAGGAGCGTTCGCCAGCGCTTGTGGCCTGGACCTGGAAAATAAGTGAGAATGCGGCCCACTGCGGGACGGCAAAATCGCGCCTATCATATCCAAGATTCGCCATCAGCTTAAGGCCCAGGGCTCAAATGAAACGATCTGCTTTCTTTATCTCCGACGGCACCGGCATCACAGCCGAAACATTGGGTCAAAGCCTGCTCGCGCAGTTCGAAAACATTACCTTCGCCAAATTCACGCGGCCCTATATCGACAGCGTGGATAAAGCGCGGGCCATGGTACAACAAATCAATCTGGCGGCTGAAAAAGACGGTTTTCGGCCGATCATTTTCGACACCATCGTCAATCAAGACATCCGTGAGATTCTCGCAACGTCGAATGGTTTCATGATCGACATTTTCTCGACCTTCCTGGCGCCACTGGAGCAGGAGTTGAGCGAGCACTCCTCCTACTCCGTCGGAAAGTCCCATTCCATTGGGCATAACTCCAACTACATGGAGCGTATCGAGGCGGTGAACTTCGCCCTCGACAACGACGATGGCGCCCGCACGCACTACTACGACAAGGCCGACCTGATCCTGGTGGGCGTATCGCGCTGCGGCAAAACGCCTACCTGTCTGTACATGGCCATGCAATTCGGCATCCGCGCAGCCAACTACCCGCTGACCGAAGACGACATGGAACACCTGACGCTGCCGGCCGCCCTGCGCGCCCACTCCCACAAGCTGTTCGGCCTGACCATCGACCCGGACCGCCTGACGGCCATCCGCAACGAGCGCAAGCCCAACAGCCGCTACTCAAGCTATGCCCAGTGCGAGTTCGAAGTGCGTGAAGTGGAAAATCTGTTCCGTCGCGAGAATATTGCGCACATCAATTCCACGCATTTTTCGGTTGAAGAGATTTCAGCGAAGATTCTGGTGGAGAAGGGTGTGGAGCGGCGCTTCAAGTAGTATTTTCTGCCTGGCACTTTTGTGGTGAGCGAGCTTGCCTCGCGCGGGCAAGCCCGCTCACCACAAAGACCAAGGCCTACAGGTGAAACCGGCCACCGCCCTGCCCCAACGCCGTCGCCAACGCGTCAAACCCCTCGCGCAACAACTGATCGTCGCCTGACGTATTGCAGATACTCGCCCGAATAAACTGCGGCACTGCCGTCTGCCCCACGGCAAATGCCTCGGCGGTGGCGATCAGGTAGTTGTTCTGCTTGAGTTCAGCCTCGATTTCCGACGCACGCCACGGCTCGGGCACCTCAATCCAGAAGTGCGGGCTGTTGAGGTGAGTGCGATATTGCAGGCCTTCGAGCAGGTCACGCACCAGGGCTTTACGCCGACTGATCTCGTTGATCTGCTGGCGCAGCAAGTACTCCGCCGTGCCGTTTTCGATCCACTGGGTGGCCAGTTCCAGGGTCACTGGCGTGGCCATCCAGCAGGTTGAGCGCAAGGCTGCCGAGATCCGGCTGACCAGCGCCGGCGGTGCATGTACATACCCCACGCGCAGTCCGGCGGACACCGCCTTGCTCAGGCTACTGATCAAAATCGTACGCTCGGGGGCGAAATGGCTGAGAGGCGGCGGCCGATCTTCTACCAAAACACCGTGGGCTTCGTCTTCCAGGATCAGCAGATTGTGCTCGCGGCATACCTTGACCAGCGCAGCGCGGCGCGCCACCGATAACACGGCGGTGGTGGGGTTCTGGATCGTCGGCGTGCAGTACAGCGCCGAAATCCGGTGGTTTCGACAGACTTCATCCAGCGCATTCGGCAGCACGCCTTCGTCATCCATCTCCAGGCCGATCAAGCGTATGCCGAGCATGCGCGCTGCGGTGATCAGGCCTGGGTACGTCAGTTGTTCGGTCACCACCGTATCGCCTGCCCGCAGCAGCGCCATCATCGCGCAGAGCAGGCCGTGCTGGCCGCCATTCACGCAAATGACCTGTTCAGGGATGGGATGAAAGTCACGCTGCACCAACCATTGCGCACCGGCTTCGCGGTAGCGCGGCAGGCCAGCGTCCGGGGTGTAGGCGCTGATGTCCTGGAGGAACTTGGCGTTGGTCGACAGGGTTTGGAAGCTCTGGGCCAGGAAGGCCGTCTCCTGCCCGGGGATATGCATGTTGCGGCTCATATCGAAGTACTGGCGCGGCTCCTCGCTGACGTTGCGAAAGCCTTCATCGCGCTGGCGCTCCATCCCACGCTTGCGCACGAATGTTCCGTCACCAACGCGGGCGACCACCAGACCCAGGCGTTCCAACTCACCGTAGGCCCGGCTGATGGTACCGATGGTCACCCCGAGATTGTCGGAAAGCACCCGATGGGGCGGCAGTTTTCGTCCCGGTTCAATCAAGCCTTCGAGGATGCCCCGTTCCATGACATCGGACAGGCGCTTGTACTTCACGCCCTGACCGTTGGACAAGCCCTCACGCATAATTGACACCATGTCAATATTTGTTTTGACAGCCATCTTTCGCCCTAATAGTGTGCTTTTACGGGTTCAATCGCCGAATTTAATCACTCATTACAAGTTCAATATAGAGTTCAATTCCGGCTCAGGGAAGCAATAAACGATGCCAATGTCCGCCGTTATCGAAAACACCGCCAAAATCAAAACCCAAAAGCAGTGGCTGGCCGGGCTGATCACCAGTGTGATGTTCCTGATCGTGTGCCTGAGTTGGGGCACGACCTGGCTGGGCATCAAGATTGCCGTGGAAAGCGTGCCACCGCTGACCTCCGCCGGCCTGCGCTTCCTCATCGCCTTCCCGCTGTTCCTGTGTTTCGCCATGGTGCGCCGCGAGCCGATCCTGTTCCCTCGCGAAAGCCGCTGGTTTTTCGTGTTCGTGACCCTGTCCTACTTCAGCGTGCCCTACTACCTGCTCAACTACGGCGAGATGCATGTCTCGTCCGGCCTCACCGCCCTGCTCTTCAGTTGCATGCCGGTATTCATCCTGATTTTCTCCGCGCTGTTCCTGCGCGAGCGCATCTACTTTTCCCAGGTGGTCGGCATCGGCATCGGCTTCGGCAGCCTGTACATGATCATCCGCAGCCAGGGCCTGCACCTGGACCACGCCGAGTTTTTCGGGGTGCTGGCGATTCTAACGGCCGCGATCATGCATGCCTTGTGCTATGTGATTACCAAGCAGAAAGGCAGCGCCATCAGCGTGATCACCTACAACACCCTGCCCATCGGCATTGCCGGGTTGATGCTGTTCGTCGCGGGGCTGTGGTTTGAAACACCCACCTTTGAAGACATCACCCTGCGCTCCTGGAGCGCCCTGTTCTACCTCGGACTGGTGGCCTCGGTGGGCGGGTTCATCGTGTACTTCATGCTGCTCAAGCGCTTGAGCCCGATCATCCTGTCGTTCGTATTCATTATCTTCCCGGTGTTCGCGGTGATCATCGGCGCCTGGTACGAAGGCGTGGCGATTTCCCGCGACCTGATGCTGTACTCGGCCATCCTGCTGGCCGGTTTTGCGATCACCAAGTTGCCCATCGAAAAACTCATGGCCAAGAAAAATTGACCACCCACCAACGCGAGAGAAACATGGACGTCCTCCGCCCCACCGCCCTGGAACAGATCTACGCCCACGCCAGCCGCAGCTATCCCGAGGAATGCTGCGGCTACGTCTTCGCCGACGGCAGCGTGTACCTGGGCAGCAATATCCAGAATGAACTGCACCGCAAGAACCCCGAGATGTACCCACGCAGCGCAGCCAACGGCTACACCTTCTCGGTGGCCGACACCCTACTGTTGAACAAGGCGTTTCGCAGCGACAACCCCGTGGTGGTGATCTACCACTCTCACCCTGACGTCGGCGCCTATTTCAGCGATGAGGACCAGGACAAGGCGCTGTTCCTGGGTGAACCGATCTACCCCGTGAGCTACCTGGTAGTCGATGTTCGCCAGGGCCAGGCTCTCGGTTCCAAGCTGTTTGCCTGGGATGGCACACAGTTCGCCCTTCAACCCTTCAACGACCTGCACACGGAGTTGTCCATGAACGCTGTCTCTTTCCCCGATATCCTGGTTCGCGTGGCCAAGCTGCCGGAATCGACCCTTGAGAGCACCGGATCGACATTGCGCGAAGTCATTGAAAACCTCTGCAACAGCCACCCGCAGTTGCGCACGCATCTGTTTCACGAGAAGAACAATCAGCTCAAGGAACACTTCCTGTTTACCGCCGAGGAAGCGCTGATCGAGGCCGACGAACCGTTGCCGGAAAAAGCCAGGATCGAAGTGCTGCTCGCCACGTCCGGCGGCATCGACGTCGAATCCCTGAGCAACGAAGAAGTCCAGCGCTACGTGCGCCATATCACCCTGCCGGGCGTGGGCCGCGAGGGTCAGTTGAACCTGAAGAAAGCCAAGGTACTGATCATCGGCACCGGCGGCCTGGGCTCGCCCATCAGCCTGTACCTGGCGGCGGCCGGCGTCGGCACTTTGGGCCTGGTGGATTTCGACGTGGTGGAAAGCAGCAACCTGCAACGCCAGATCGTCCACGGCAACAGCACGCTGGGCCTGCCAAAGGTCGAATCCGCCAAACAGCGCCTGCAAGACCTCAATGCTCACATCCAGATCAATGCCCACAACACCGCGCTGAATGCCGATAACGCCCTGGAACTGGTGGGCGCCTATGACCTGGTGATCGACGGCACCGACAATTTCGACACCCGCTACCTGGTCAATGACGCATGCGTCCAGCTTGGAAAACCCTTGGTGTATGGCGCCATCTACCGTTTCGACGGGCAGATCAGCGTGCTCAACTACAAGGGCGGGCCGTGCTACCGCTGCCTGTTCCCCAGCGCACCGCCCGCAGAGTTGGCACCCAATTGCAGCGCCGGTGGCGTGATCGGCGTGCTGCCCGGCGTGGTCGGGATGATCCAGGCGACCGAGGCCATCAAGCTGCTGATCGGCATTGGCGAGCCGCTGTCCGGGCGTTTGATGCGTTTCGATGCGCTGGCGATGAAGTTCAGCGAAATCCGCTTCAAGCGCCGCGCCGACTGCCCGTGCTGTTCCGAACTGCGCCACAGTGAAACGATCGCGTCGACCGTGTGCGCCGACGCCCTGCCCAGCGCCCCGTCACTGGCCGAAGAACGCTACATCAAGCCCCGCGTCCTCAAGCAACTGCTCGAACACCCACGCAGCGCCGACGTACTGCTGGACGTGCGCGACGCCAGCGAACTGGAGGTGTGCAAGTTGCCGGGGGTGCTGCATATCCCCCTCGCCGAGCTGGACGATCAACTCGACCGCCTCAACCGCGACAACACCCATTACCTGATCTGCTACGCCGGCACCCGCGCCGAGCAAGCGGCCAGTACGCTGCTGGCGGCGGGCTTTGCCAACACCAAAGTCCTGCAAGGCGGCATGAAACATTGGGTTCGCGACGTCGAACCTGACATGCCCTTGTACTGAGCCGAGGACCGACTGATGTTGCATAACTCGATCCTCGACGCCATCGGCCACACGCCCATCGTGCGGCTGGCGCAGTTTTCCGAAGACCTCGGCATCGAGGTCTACGCCAAGCTCGAATCCCTCAACCCCGGTGGCAGCCACAAGGCGCGCATCGCCCTGGGCATGATCCTCGACGCCGAGCGCCGGGGCGTGCTGATACGCGATTCCGGGCAAACCATCATTGAGCCCAGCGGCGGCAATACCGGCATCGGCCTGGTGATGGCCGGCAATGTGCTGGGCTACAAAGTGGTGCTGGTGATCCCCGACAACTACAGCCCCGAAAAACAGAAGCTGCTGCGCCTGTACGGCGCCAAGGTGGTGCTGTCGGACAGCCGCCGGGGCAACAATTCCCATGGCGAAAAGTGCATGGAGCTGCAGCTGGAAAACCCCAGCTACGTGATGCTCAACCAGCAACGCAACGGCGCCAACCCGCAGACCCACCGCGACACCACCGCGCCGGAAATCCTTCGCGCCTTTGGCGAGCGCCGTGTGGACTACTTTGTCAGCGGCATCGGCACCGGTGGCCATATCACCGGTATCGGCGAAACCCTCAAAGCCGCCTGGCCGGCGATCCGCGTCATGGGCGTGGAACCGGAGGAATGCGACCTGCTGAAAGACCAGCACGCGCCGCACCATATCCAGGGCCTGTCGATTGGCCTGATCCCGAGCATCCTCAACCTCAATGTGATCGACGGCATGCTCAAGGTTTCGCGCCAGGACTGCATCGACATGATGAAACGCATCATGCGCACCGACGCCATCAGCCTGGGCCTGTCCTCCGCTGCCAACATGGTCGCCATCGCCCGGCTCGCCCCCGAACTGCCACCCGAAACGGTGGTGTTGACCATGGTCTACGACAATGCCGACAGCTACCTTCCCAGTTTTGAATAACCGGTTTTCCAACCAGCCAGAATGCGGGGGTGCCTCCATGGGTGGCTTTATCGACATGCAACAGCTGCATGATGAGTTGCTCACCCAGCTCATCAAGACCCTCACGCCTGCGCAGATGAAGCAGTTGGAACCGCACCTGGCGCCGCTGATCCAGAACGCCGCCCAGGCGGTGGCCGAAGACCTGATCGCCTACGCCTACCGCGATCCGGCATCACGCGGGCGCGGCGAGCTGATCCTGGAATCCTATGCCTCGTTCAAGGCGGTGCTGTATTACCGCCTGGCACACCTTGTGTGGAATTTCCCCGACCAGACCAACGGCGTGTTTTCACGCATCGCCCTCAAACTCAGTAATCAGGGCAAGGTGCTGTCCGGTGCGGAGATTCATCCGGCGGCGCGCATCGGCCGCCGCTTTGTGCTGGACCACGGCTACGGCACCGTGATCGGTGAAACCTGCGAGATCGGCCACGACTGCTACATCCTCTGCGGCGTGACCCTCGGCGCCCGGGGCATCGCCAACAACCCCGACGGCAAGCGGCATCCACGCTTGGGCAACAACGTCGAAGTCGGCTCCGGCGCCCGTGTGCTGGGGTATGTGTTGATTGGCGACAACGTGTTTATCAGCCCGTCCTGCGTGATCACCCAGGACGTACCCGCCGGGACCAAGGTCAAGGTGGTGAACCAGATCCAACTGCAAAAAAATGATGAATCGGACCACAGCAACTACCTCGGCGCCTTCGCCCTGGATGAGCGCTTGCATGTGGTCGGCGAGGTCAATGCCAGCCACAAGGTCACGGTACTGGACGCCGACTTCCACCCTCTGCAGGGGCTGATGCTGGAACCGACGGTGAAGGAGCGTCACCACCTGCAGTTTCGCCTGCACCGCGTTGAAGCCGGCAATCAACTGCCACGCCTGCCGCTGAACCTGAAAATCTGCGGCCCGGAGTTTGAAATCACCCTGCTTTCCCCCCCTGGCTTGAGTGCAATGGTGCGCCACCTGTTGCAAGCCAGCCCACTGATCGTCGGAGGTTGAACATGTCTGTGCACACCATGGAAACCCTGGCGCTGTTTGACAGCGCGCCCTACCAGAACGCCTTCAGCGCCCGGGTGATTGCCGTCAGCGAACACGGCATTGCCCTGGAACACACGTTGTTCTACCCAACCGGCGGCGGACAGCCGGGCGACACCGGCCACTTGACCCTGCCCGACGGGACGCAGGTGGCCGTGACCGGCACCGTACGCGACCCGGTGCTGCGTTCGATCATCTGGCACCAGGTGGAACACTGCCCCGAGCAGTTGACTGCGGGGGTCCAGGTCGATGCCGGCCTCGATTGGGAACGGCGCTATCAGCACATGAAAATGCACACCTGCCTGCACTTGCTGTGCTCGATCATCGATGCGCCGGTGACGGGTTGCAGCATCAGTGCCGACAAGGGCCGCCTGGATTTCGACCTGCCGGAAATGACCCTCGACAAAGACAGCATCACCCGCGACCTCAACGCGCTGATCGAACAGGCTCACCCGGTGAAAACCCTGTCGATGGCCGCCACGGAATATTCCACGCTGCTGCAGATAACCCGCACCCAGGCGGTCGCGCCGCCGGTGATCCAAGGCTCGGTACGGGTGATTGAAATTGCCGGGATCGACATCCAGCCGTGTGGCGGCACCCACGTGATCAACACCGAGGAAATCGGCCGGGTGTTCTGCGAGAAGATCGAGAAGAAGAGCAAGCACAACCGCAGGGTGATCCTCAGGTTTGAGCAGGTTTGAGCCTGACTCAATCGCTACCAAAATGAAGGTCAAATGTGGGAGGGGCGAGCCCCCTCCCATATTGGATGTGTGCAGGGTTTTAGAAGGCGTCGCCGGGTACGCGTACGAAGCCTTCCATCAACACCCGTGCACTACGACTCATAATGGCTTTCTTCACCACCCATTCGCCGTTCACTTGGGTAGCTTCGGCACCCACGCGCAACGTGCCCGACGGATGCCCGAAGCGCACCGCATTACGCTCAATGCCGCCTGCGGCGAGGTTGACCAAGGTTCCGGAAATCGCCGCCGCGGTGCCAATCGCCACCGCCGCCGTGCCCATCATCGCGTGATGCAGCTTGCCCATGGACAGTGCGCGCACCAGCAGGTCCACATCGCCAGCCTTGATCGCTTTGCCGCTGGACGCCACGTAATCCGCAGGTTTGGCCACAAACGCGACCTTTGGCGTGTGCTGGCGCTGGGCGGCTTCGTCCAGGTGTTTGATCAGGCCCATGCGCAGTGCGCCATAAGCCCGCACGGTCTCGAACATGGCCAGGGCCTTGGGGTCGCCGTTGATCGCGCCTTGCAGCTCGGTGCCGGTGTAACCGAGGTCTTCGGCGTTGATGAAGATCGTCGGGATACCGGCATTGATCAGCGTGGCCTTGAAGGTGCCGACACCGGGCACTTCAAGGTCGTCTATCAGGTTGCCGGTGGGGAACATCGAGCCACCGCCGCCCTCTTCTTCTGCCGCCGGGTCCAGGAATTCCAACTGCACTTCCGCGGCCGGGAAGGTCACGCCGTCCAGTTCGAAGTCGCCGGTTTCCTGCACTGCACCGTCGGTAATCGGTACATGGGCAATGATGGTCTTGCCGATATTGGCCTGCCACACCCGCACCACGGCCACGCCGTTGTGCGGGACGCGGGCCGGATCGACCAGCCCGGCGCTGACGGCGAACGAGCCCACCGCCGCCGACAGGTTGCCGCAGTTACCGCTCCAGTCGACAAAGGGCTTGTCGATGGAGACCTGGCCAAACAGGTAGTCCACGTCGTGGTCGGCGCGGGTGCTTTTGGCCAGGATCACGCTTTTACTGGTGCTCGACGTGGCGCCGCCCATGCCGTCGATCTGTTTGTCGTAGGGGTCGGGGCTGCCGATCACCCGCAGCAGCAAGGCATCGCGTGCCGCGCCCGGTACCTGCGCCGAGGCGGGCAGGTCCTGGAGGCTGAAAAATACGCCCTTGCTGGTGCCGCCACGCATGTAGGTGGCGGGGATCTTGATTTGCGGTGCGTGTGCCATGGTCGTCCTCTTAAGCCGTCGCCGCCGATTCCAGGAAGTCCTGGGCAAAACGTTGCAACACGCCGCCCGCCTCGTAGATCGACACTTCTTCGGCGGTGTCCAGGCGGCAGGTCACCGGCACTTCGACACGTTCGCCATTCTTGCGGTTGATCACCAGGGTCAGTTGCGCACGCGGGGTGCGCTCGCCGACCACGTCATAGGTTTCGCTGCCGTCGATGTGCAAGGTGTGACGGTCGGTGCCCGGCAAAAACTCCAGGGGCAACACGCCCATGCCCACCAGGTTGGTACGGTGGATGCGCTCGAAGCCTTCGGCGGCAATCGCTTCCACACCAGCCAGGCGCACGCCCTTGGCCGCCCAGTCGCGGGACGAGCCCTGGCCGTAGTCGGCGCCGGCGATGATGATCAGCGGTTGCTTGCGTTCCATGTAGGTTTCGATGGCTTCCCACATGCGCGTAACCTTGCCTTCGGGCTCGATGCGCGCCAGGGAACCCTGCTTGACCTTGCCGTTTTCCACGACCATTTCGTTGAACAGTTTCGGGTTGGCGAACGTTGCGCGTTGCGCGGTCAAGTGGTCGCCCCTGTGAGTCGCGTAGGAGTTGAAGTCGACTTCCGGCAGGCCCATCTTCGCGAGGTATTCGCCGGCGGCGCTGTCGAGCATGATCGCGTTGGACGGCGATAGGTGGTCGGTGGTGATGTTGTCCGGCAGCACCGCCAGCGGGCGCATGCCCTTGAGCGGACGCGCCCCGGCCAGCGCGCCTTCCCAGTACGGCGGGCGACGGATGTAAGTGCTTTGCGGGCGCCAGTCGTACAGCGGCGCGACTTTGGGGCCGGTGTCTTCGTGGATGGCGAACATGGGGATATACACGGCGCGGAACTGCTCCGGTTTGACCGAAGCCTTGACCACGGCGTCGATCTCTTCGTCGCTCGGCCAGATGTCCTGCAGGCGGATTTCCTTGCCGTCGGCGTCGAGGCCGAGCACGTCCTTCTCGATGTCGAAACGGATGGTGCCGGCAATCGCGTAGGCCACCACCAACGGCGGCGAGGCAAGGAACGCTTGCTTGGCGTAGGGATGAATACGCCCGTCGAAGTTACGGTTGCCCGAGAGCACGGCGGTGGCGTACAGGTCGCGGTCGATGATCTCTTGCTGGATCACCGGGTCGAGCGCGCCGGACATGCCGTTGCAGGTGGTGCAAGCAAACGCCACCACGCCGAAACCGAGCTGATCCAGTTCATGCCCGAGGCCGGCCTCTTCCAGGTACATCGCCACGGTTTTCGAACCGGGCGCCAACGAGGACTTGACCCACGGCTTGCGCTTGAGCCCCAGTTTGTTGGCATTGCGCGCCAACAGGCCGGCCGCGATCACGTTGCGCGGGTTGCTGGTGTTAGTGCAACTGGTGATGGCGGCGATGATCACCGCGCCATCGGGCATTTGCCCTGGCACGTCATCCCATTGCCCACTGATGCCTTGGGCCGCCAGGTCACGGGTGGCAACACGGGCGTGAGGGTTGCTCGGGCCGGCCATGTTGCGCACGACGCTGGACAGGTCGAAAGTCAGGCCGCGCTCGTATTGCGCGCCTTTCAGGTCGTCAGCCCACAAACCCGTGTGGCGGGCGTATTGCTCGACGAGCGCAACCTGTTCGTCTTCACGGCCGGTAAGTTTCAGGTAGGTGATGGTTTGCTGGTCGATATAAAACATCGCCGCCGTGGCGCCGTATTCCGGGGCCATGTTGGAGATGGTCGCACGGTCGCCCAAGGTCAGGGCTGAGGCACCTTCGCCGAAGAACTCCAGCCAGGCGCCGACGACTTTCTGTTTGCGCAGGAATTCGGTCAGCGCCAGCACCATATCGGTGGCGGTGATGCCCGGCAGCAGCTTGCCCGTCAGCTCCACACCGACACTTTCCGGCAGGCGCATCCACGAGGCGCGGCCGAGCATCACGCTCTCCGCTTCCAGGCCGCCAACGCCAATGGCGATCACACCCAACGCATCCACGTGGGGCGTATGGCTGTCGGTGCCGACGCAGGTATCAGGGAACGCCACGCCGTCGCGCACCTGGATCACCGGAGACATTTTCTCCAGGTTGATCTGGTGCATGATGCCGTTGCCCGGCGGGATCACGTCGACGTTCTTGAAGGCCTTTTTGGTCCACTCGATAAAGTGGAAACGGTCTTCGTTGCGACGGTCTTCGATGGCGCGGTTTTTCTCGAACGCATCGGGGTCAAAACCACCGGCTTCGACGGCCAGGGAGTGGTCGACGATCAGTTGGGTCGGCACCACCGGGTTGACCTGTGCCGGGTCGCCGCCTTGCAGGGCGATGGCATCGCGCAGGCCGGCGAGGTCCACGAGGGCGGTCTGGCCGAGGATGTCATGGCACACCACGCGGGCCGGGAACCAGGGAAAGTCGAGGTCGCGCTTGCGTTCGATCAACTGGCTCAGGGACGCGTCGAGGGTGGCCGGGTCGCAACGGCGCACCAAATTCTCGGCGAGTACACGGGAGGTGTAGGGCAAGGTGGCGTAGGCGCCGGGGGTGATGGCTTCGACGGCCGCTCGGGCATCGAAGAAATCCAGGCGGCTGCCGGGGAGCGGTTTGCGGAATTCAGTGTTCATCGTCAGGACTCGGTCACGGTAATTGCAAAAAGGAAGACCTGCGCCGATCCGAGGCTGGAATGGAATCAAAATGTGGGAGGGGGCTTGCCCCCGATGGCGGTGTATCAGTTGATACATGTGTTGAATGACACACTGCTATCGGGGGCAAGCCCCCTCCCACTTTTGAGCTCATTCCAACCCTGGAATCGCCGGTCTTCAGCGACGCTCGATTGGCACGAACTTGCGCTGTTCTACGCCGGTGTACTCGGCGCTTGGACGGATGATGCGGTTGTTGGCACGCTGCTCGAACACATGCGCGGCCCAGCCGGTGAGGCGTGAGCAGACGAAGATCGGCGTGAACAGCTTGGTCGGGATGCCCATGAAGTGGTACGCCGAGGCATGGTAGAAGTCGGCGTTGGGGAACAGTTTCTTCTGCTCCCACATGGTCTTGTCGATGGCTTCGGAGACCGGGAACAGCACCGTGTCGCCCACTTCATCGGCGAGCTTTTTCGCCCAGCCCTTGATCACTTCATTGCGCGGGTCGTTGTCTTTGTAGATCGCATGGCCAAAGCCCATGATCTTGTCTTTGCGCGCCAGCATGCCGAGGGTGCCTTCCACCGCCTCTTCGGCCGAGGAGAAGCGCTCGATCATTTCCATCGCCGCTTCGTTGGCGCCGCCGTGCAGCGGGCCACGCAGGGAGCCGATGGCGGCGGTGATGCAGGAGTAGAGGTCGGACAGGGTCGAGGCACACACGCGGGCGGTGAAGGTCGAGGCGTTGAATTCGTGCTCGGCGTAAAGGATCAGCGACACGTTCATGACCTTTTCATGCAGCTCGCTCGGCTTCTTGCCGTGCAGCAGGTGCAGGAAGTGGCCACCGATGCTCGGCTCGTCGGTCACGCAGTCGATGCGCTTGCCGTCGTGGCTGAAGCGGTACCAGTAGCACATGATCGCCGGGAAGGCGGCGAGCAGGCGGTCGGTGACATCGCGCTGCACACTGAAGTCTTTCTCGGGTTCGATATTGCCCAGGAACGAGCAACCGGTGCGCATCACGTCCATCGGGTGGGCGTCGGCGGGGATGCGTTCCAGCACTTCTTTCAGGGCCTGGGGCAGGTCGCGCAGCGTGCTCAGCTTTTTGCTGTAGGCGGCCAGTTCGGCCTGGGTCGGCAGTTCGCCGTACAGCAGCAGGTAGGCAACTTCTTCAAACTGCGCATCGGCGGCCAGTTCACGCACGTCGTAGCCGCGATAGGTCAGGCCGGCACCGGCCTGCCCCACGGTGGACAATGCAGTCTGCCCGGCTACCTGACCACGCAGGCCGGCACCACTCAATACTTTTGCTTCAGCCATGTTCGTTCTCCAATCTTGTAGTTATTCAGGGAGGCCGTTCGTTACTTTTTCGCGGCGAACAGCGCGTCGAGCTTCTGCTCGAAGGTGTGGTAGTCGATGCGGTCGTAAAGCTCCATGCGGGTTTGCATGGTGTCGATCACGTTCTGTTGGGTGCCGTCGCGACGGATCGCGGTGTAGACGTTCTCGGCGGCTTTGTTCATGGCGCGGAAGGCCGAGAGCGGGTACAGCACCAGGGAAACATCGGCAGATTTCAACTGTTCGGTGGTGTACAGCGGGGTCGAACCGAATTCAGTGATGTTGGCCAGGATCGGCGCTTTCACCCGGGCGGCAAACAGCTTGTACATCTCAAGTTCGGTGATGGCCTCCGGGAACACCATGTCGGCGCCGGCCTCGATACAGGCGGCGGCGCGCTCCAGCGCGGACTCCAGGCCCTCGACGGCCAGGGCGTCGGTGCGCGCCATGATCACGAAGCTGTCATCCGTGCGCGCATCCACGGCGGCCTTGATGCGGTCGACCATTTCCTGCTGGGACACGATTTCTTTGTTCGGGCGATGACCGCAGCGCTTGGCACCGACCTGGTCTTCGATATGAATAGCAGCGGCGCCGAACTTGATCATCGACTTGACGGTGCGCGCCACGTTG
The DNA here is from genome assembly GCF_056688935.1 of Pseudomonas arvensis. NCBI lineage: Bacteria > Pseudomonadati > Pseudomonadota > Gammaproteobacteria > Pseudomonadales > Pseudomonadaceae > Pseudomonas > Pseudomonas arvensis. Next base: position 4,608,936 of record NZ_CP162038.1, read on the forward strand.
AACGCCGACGAGCCGAAACCGGTGTCCACGTCCACCAGCAGCGGCAGGTCACACACGTCGGTGATGCGGCGTACGTCGGTGAGCACGTCGTCCAGGCCGGTGATGCCCAGGTCAGGCACGCCCAGGGAGCCGGCCGCAACGCCGCCGCCCGACAGATAAATCGCCTTGAAGCCCGCACGCTTGGCCAGCAGCGCATGGTTGGCGTTGATTGCGCCGACGACCTGCAACGGCTGTTCGCTGGCGACCGCGTCACGGAAACGCTGGCCGGGTGTGCTTTTATTATTCGAACTCATGACTCACCTCTATCAGGGGCGCCGTCCGGGAAGTGACGGGCAATGTTGCGTTTGGACGCGCCGATATGACGGCGCATCAGCAGTTCGGCCAGTTCACCGTCGCGATCGGCAATCGCATCAAGAATGCGGTGGTGCTCGGCAAAGGCCTGGCGTGGACGATTGGGAGTGGCGGAGAACTGGATGCGGTACATGCGCACCAACTGGTACAGCTCGCCGCAGAGCATTTGGGTCAGGGTGCGGTTACCGGCGCCTTGAATGATCCGGTAATGAAAATCGAAGTCGCCTTCCTGCTGGTAATAGCCGACACCGGCCTGGAACGCGGCATCCCGTTCGTGGGTGTGCAGCACCTGGCGCAGTTCTTCGATTTCAGCGTCAGTCATGCGCTCGGCGGCCAGGCGGCAGGCCATGCCTTCCAGGGACTCGCGGATCTCATACAGCTCGACCAGCTCGGCGTGGCTCAAGGACACCACTCTAGCGCCGACGTGAGGCACGCGGACCAGCAGGCGCTGGCCTTCCAGGCGATGGATCGCCTCGCGCAACGGGCCACGGCTGATGCCGTAGGTGCGCGCCAGCTCAGGCTCGGAAATCTTGCTGCCGGGGGCAATCTCACCCTTGACGATGGCGGCCTGGATGCGCCGGAAGACGTTCTCGGACATGGTCTGGGAATCGTCCTGCGCCACCACCGGCGTTTGCAGCTGATCCAGCATATTGTCGACACCTTTAAAAGCAATGTGGCAAAAACTAGCTAATCAGACCTGCATAGTCAAAGAATAAATCCACATTGTCGACAATCGTCTAATAACCACAGCTAACCTCTCTCAAGGCATGGCCGCCTGCCAGCGCTGGCGCCAAAAAAGCATCATGTTAGAATGCCCGCCGAATTTGCCTGACATCATTGGATGAAACGGCGCACGAGGGAGCTTGCGCAGTAATGCCAGTCGCCTTGAATTGAACATCGCACTGCATCGCCTCAGGATCTATGAGACTCAAGCCCTTTTCCCTGTTTTGCCTACTGTTCGTACCGGGCCTTGGCGTTGCCGCCGAGAAGACCGTGTATGGCCTCAACGAATACGCCCAATTGGCTGGCATCAACCTGGAAGTCGCCGCCAAGCTGGACACCGGCGCCAAGACCGCCTCCCTCAGCGCCCGCGATATCAAGCGTTTCAAGCGCAACGGCGAATCCTGGGTGCGCTTCTACCTGGCGATCGACACCGCCCATTCCCACCCCATCGAACGCCCCCTGGCCCGCGTCAGCAAGATCAAGCGCCGTGCCGGCGATTACGACCCCGATGAGGACAAGAACTACACCGCCCGACCAGTGATTGCCCTGGATATCTGCATGGGCACCGCTTTACGCAGCATCGAAGTGAACTTGACTGACCGCAGCGCATTCCAATACCCGCTGCTGATCGGCTCCGAAGCGTTGAAACGCTTTGATGCGCTGGTCGACCCCAGTCTTAAATACGCAGCAGGCAAACCCGCCTGCGCCGCCGACGCTCATACCGCCGAGTAAACCGAATGCGCTCTCTTACCCTGCACCTGAAAATCCTGATCGCCATCCTGGTGGTGCTGGGTATTTCGGTCACCGCCTACCAGATCTTCGTGCTGGGCATTCCTGTCACCGAGGACGCCACCGACGACCTGTGGAACATCGACGCCAAGGTCGAGTTCGTCGCCAACCCGAAGGACCCGGTAAAGATCCAGATGTTCGTGCCACCGTTGAGCCGCGACTTTGTCAGCCTCAATGAGAGTTTTATCTCGAATAACTACGGGGTGAGCGTCAACCGTACCGACGGCAACCGCAAGGTCACCTGGTCTGCCCGCCGGGCCAAGGGCAACCAGACCCTGTATTACCGCCTGGTGCTGACCAAGCGTTACAGCGGCGAAAAAACCAAGATCAAGGGCCCGACCTTCCGCGACAGCATTGCCGTGGAAGGCCCTGAAAAAATCGCCGCCGAAGCCCTGCTGGCGCCGATCCGCCAGCACTCGGCCGACGTCGAAACCTTTATTACCGAAGCCATCAAGCGCACCAACAACCTCAACGACGACAATGTGAAGCTGCTGCTGGCGGGCGACCCTTCCGTACCGCACAAGGCCAAGATCGTCGAGTTGCTGCTGTCGATAGCCCATGTGCCGGTGGAAAAGGTCCACACCATCCGCCTGGTCGCCGACCAGCCGCAATCCCCGGAACTGTGGCTGCGCAGCTTCAATGGCAATGACTGGCTGTACTTCAATCCGGAAACCGGCGAACAGGGCCTGCCCACCGACCGCCTGCTGTGGTGGACCGGCGATGAAAACCTGATCACGGTCGACGGCGGCAAGAAGGCCATGGTGACGTTCAGTCTGAACAACAGCGAAATGAACGCAATTCGCCTGGCCAAGCTGACCGACGAGAACACCGACGCCAACTTCCTCGAATACTCGCTGTACGGCCTGCCGCTGCAAACCCAGCAGACCTTCATGATCATGGTGATGATCCCGATTGGCGTGCTGGTGATTCTGATCCTGCGCAACTTGATCGGCCTGCAGACCCTGGGCACGTTCACGCCGGTGCTGATTGCCCTGGCGTTCCGCGAAACGCAGCTGGGCTTCGGGATTGTGCTGTTTACGATCATCACGGCGCTGGGGCTGTCGCTGCGGTCCTACCTGGAACACTTGAAGTTGCAGATGCTGCCGAGACTGTCGGTGGTGTTGACGTTCGTGGTGGTGCTTATCGCGGCCATCAGCCTGTTCAGCCATAAACTCGGCCTGGAACGCGGGCTGTCGGTGGCGCTGTTCCCGATGGTGATCCTGACCATGACCATCGAACGCCTGTCGATCACCTGGGAAGAGCGCGGGGCCAACCATGCGCTCAAGGTGGCGATTGGTACGTTGTTCGCTGCTTCCCTGGCGCACCTGATCATGAGCGTGCCCGAGCTGGTGTACTTCGTGTTCACCTTCCCCGCGATCCTTTTGATCCTGGTGGGCTTCATGCTGGCCATGGGTCGTTATCGCGGCTACCGCCTGACCGAGTTGGTGCGTTTCAAGGCGTTCTTGAAGGCTGACTCATAATGTTCGGCTTCTGGAAGACCTGGAAAGCCCTGGAAGCGCGGGGAATCATGGGCATCAACCGGCGTAATGCCGACTACGTGCTCAAGTACAACAAACGCAGCCTGTACCCGATCGTGGATGACAAGATCATCACCAAGGAACGGGCGATCGCTGCCGGCATCCATGTGCCGGAAATGTACGGGGTGATCTCGACCGAAAAAGAAATCGACAAGCTCGATGAAATTATCGGCGGGCGCAGCGACTTCGTGATCAAGCCGGCCCAGGGCGCGGGCGGCGACGGTATTTTAGTGGTAGCCGACCGTTTCGAAGGGCGCTATCGCACGGTGTCCGGCAAGATCATCAGCCATGAGGAAATCGAACATCAGATTTCCAGCATCCTCACCGGCCTGTATTCCCTGGGCGGCCACCGCGACCGTGCGCTGATCGAGTACCGCGTGGTGCCCGACCAGATCTTCAAGAGCATCAGTTACGAAGGCGTGCCGGATATCCGCATCATTGTGCTGATGGGCTACCCGGTGATGGCCATGTTGCGCTTGCCGACCCGCCAATCCGGCGGCAAGGCCAACCTGCACCAGGGCGCGATTGGCGTCGGTGTGGACCTGGCCACCGGCCTGACCCTGCGCGGCACCTGGCTGAACAACATCATCACCAAACACCCCGATACCACCAATGCGGTGGATGGCGTGCAACTGCCCAACTGGGACGGTTTCATGAAACTGGCCGCTGGCTGTTACGAGCTGTGCGGGCTGGGCTATATCGGTGTCGACATGGTGCTGGATCAGGAAAAAGGCCCGCTGATCCTCGAACTGAATGCGCGGCCAGGGCTGAACATCCAGATCGCCAACGACTGCGGCCTGACCTTGCGCACCCACGCGGTAGAAGCACGACTGGAAGCGCTGAAAGCCGCCGGCGTGACGGAAACCCCGGAAGAGCGAGTCAAGTTCGTGCAGGAAATGTTTGGGCATATTCCCCCTGTAGAGGGCTGATCCAGCCTTCAATCTGTCTATCCCCGACATCCCCCCTAGGAGCAAGCCCTACGGGGGACTACAATCCCCTCCCCCGCGCCTTGGCTGATCCACCCTCGCATGTCGACCTGTTCCGTACACCCGCTGCCCTATCGGGCCAACCCCGCCGAGTACTTTGCGGCGATTCGCCATGCCCCCGGCGCGGTGCTGCTCGACAGCGGTCGACCGGCGGCCGAACGCGGTCGTTATGACCTGCTCAGCGCCTGGCCTGAGGCGACGCTGGCGGTGGATCCTGACGAAAGCGGCAGCCACTTCCTACAGCGGTTACGGAAAAACCTTTCACAGCTGGGTGAGGCGAGATTGCCCGACGGCTACGAGTTGCCGTTTGCCGGCGGCTTGATCGGCTACCTGAGCTACGACTTTGGCCGACACTTGGAACAGCTGCCCGATCTGGCCGTGGATGATTTGCACCTGCCGGATGCGCGTTTCGGGCTGTATGCCTGGGCACTGATCAGTGATCACTCGGCGCAGACCAGCCAACTGGTATTTCACCCGGCGCTGGCCGATAGCGAACGGCAGCGGCTGATCACCTTGTTCAGCGGTGACGTTGCCGCCGCCCCTGCACGCTTCACATTGCAGGGCCCCATGGCAGCGGATCTCAGCGTCGCGGCTTATCGCCTGGCCATTGAACGCATCCAGGACTACATCCAGGCCGGCGACTGCTATCAGGTCAACTTCGCCCAGCGTTTTCGCGCACCGTGCAGCGGTGATCCCTGGGTCGCCTATTGCGCCTTGCGCGAAGCCTGCCCGACGCCCTTCTCCGGGTTCCAGAGCCTGCCGAATAACGGCGCGGTAGTGAGCCTGTCACCCGAGCGTTTCGTGCGTATCAGCGAACGCCAGGTCGAAACCCGCCCGATCAAAGGCACCCGCCCCCGCGGAGCCACGCCTGAAGAAGACGCCGCCCACGCCACCGAACTGCTGGCCAGCCCCAAGGATCGCGCCGAAAACCTGATGATCGTCGACCTGCTGCGCAATGACCTCGGCCGCACCTGCCGCACCGGCTCGGTGAGCGTGCCGGAGTTGTTCAGCCTGGAAAGCTACCCCAACGTGCACCACCTGGTGAGCAGCGTGATCGGCGAATTGGCCGACGACAAAGACGCCCTCGACCTGATCGCCGGCAGCTTCCCCGGCGGCTCCATCACCGGCGCGCCGAAGATTCGCGCCATGCAGATCATCGACGAACTGGAACCGACCCGACGCGGTTTGTACTGCGGTTCGCTGGTGTACCTGGACGTGCGCGGCGAGATGGACAGCTCCATTGCCATCCGCAGTTTGCTGGTCAAGGACGGCCAGGTGTGCTGCTGGGGCGGCGGTGGGATCGTGGCGGATTCCGAGTGGGAGGCGGAGTATCAGGAGTCGCTGACGAAGGTGCGGGTTTTGTTACACACTTTGGAAAGCCTGTAGCGTCCAGCTCCGACCATCCACCCGCCACCGGTGAAGGATCACATGAAGCGAATGCCTACTCGTCAGGAATTATTTCCAAGATTGCATCTCCACGCGACCGCACCTATCATCTCCCAAATTGGGAGGACGCAACGATGCGGAGACCGTGTAATGAACATCAAACCCATACATTCCCAGGAAGACCTTACGGCTGCGCTCGCACGAGTGGAGCAGCTCTGGGGGGCGCAGATCGGCTCGCCAGAGGGTGACGAGCTGGAGATTCTTGCCGTACTCATTGAAAAGTACGAAGCGGAACATTTTCCAATGCCACCTTCTGATCCGGTGGAAGCCATTCGGTTTCGCATGGAGCAGCTCGGCATGACGGCTCGCGACCTGGAGCCATTCATCGGCACCAGCGGACGGGTGTCAGAGGTGTTGAACCATAAGCGCAAGCTCAGCCTGTCGATGATCAAGCGGCTGCATGAAGGCTTGAGCATTCCTTACGAGCGGTTGCTGGCAGAGGGATAAGCGATGGCGGGGCCGGGCCTATCGGGGGCAAGCCCCCTCCCACATTTGAAATGTATTCACAGATCAAAGTGTGGGAAGGGGCTTGCCCCCGATAGGGCCATCAGCATCACAAAATGACTTACAGGCTCAACTGCCGATTCGACGCCTTGATGAACTCCTTCTTCAGATCCTCAAACGTGTGCACCGCCGGAAACTGCGGGAACTCACGGATCACATTTTCCGGCGCATGGAACAGGATCCCACGGTCCGCTTCACCCAGCATGGTGGTGTCGTTGTAGGAATCGCCGGCGGCGATCACGCGGTAGTAGAGCGTCTTGAACGCCAGCACCGACTGGCGCTTGGGGTCTTTCTGGCGCAGTTGGTAGCTCACCACGCGGTCGGTTTCGTCGGTGATCAGCCGGTGGCACAGCAGAGTCGGGAAACCCAGTTGGCGCATCAGCGGCTGGGAGAATTCGTAGAAAGTGTCAGACAAAATCACCACCTGGAAACGCTCGCGCAGCCAGTTGACGAATTCGATGGCGCCGTCCAGTGGCTTGAGCGTGGCGATCACCGCCTGGATGTCGGCGAGCTTGAGGCCATGTTCGTCGAGGATACGCAGACGTTGCTGCATCAGCACGTCGTAGTCGGGAATGTCCCGGGTGGTGGCCCGCAGCGATTCAATACCGGTTTTTTCGGCGAAGGCGATCCAGATTTCCGGAACCAGCACCCCTTCCAGGTCAAGACAGGCAATTTCCACAAGACACTCCTATTGGATGTTATTGGTTGAGCGAGCAAAAGGACTGCCGAACTCTAGCGATTCAAGCTCCCCGCCGCAACGCAGAGCGGATTTTGATACCATCGCTCCCCTATAGAGCGCTCAGCGCCACTGACCTGTAGGAACCGTCCTGATGAACCAAGCCTTCGATGTCGCTGAACTCGCCGCGACTTACGCCAACAAATCCGCCCAGGATATTCTCAAACTGGCGTTCAGCCAGTTCGGCGATGACCTGTGGATCTCCTTCAGCGGTGCCGAGGACGTGGTGCTGGTGGACATGGCCTGGAAGCTGAACAAGAACGTCAAGGTGTTCAGCCTCGACACCGGCCGCCTGCACCCGGAGACCTACCGGTTTATCGAGCAGGTGCGTGACTTCTACAAGATCGATATCGAACTGATCTCGCCGGACCAGAGCAAGCTGGAACCCTTCGTCAAGGAAAAGGGCCTGTTCAGCTTCTATAAGGACGGCCATGGCGAATGCTGTGGCGTGCGCAAGATCGAGCCGCTCCGCCGCAAGCTGTCCGGCGTGAAGGCCTGGGCCACCGGCCAACGCCGTGACCAGAGCCCAGGCACGCGCAGCCAGGTGGCGGCGCTGGAGATCGATACCGCCTTTTCCACCCCGGAACGCACCCTGTACAAGTTCAACCCGCTGGCGCAGATGAGCAGCGAGGAGATCTGGGGATACATCCGCATGCTGGAGTTGCCTTACAACAGCCTGCATGAGCGTGGGTTTATCAGCATCGGCTGCGAGCCGTGCACCCGGCCTGTGCTGCCGAACCAGCATGAGCGAGAGGGTCGTTGGTGGTGGGAAGAGGCCACGCAGAAGGAATGCGGGCTGCATGCGGGGAATATCATCAGCAAGGCCTAAGGGCTGACGCAGTTGGAAAATGTGGGAGGGGGCTTGCCCCCGATGGCTGAGTGTCATGCACTGCATCAGTGACTGACACACCGCTATCGGAGGCAAGCCCCCTCCCACATTTTGTTTCGGGTGGAGTGTTAGAGATGTACACACGCATGTAACCATCGGTGCCATTTATGTGTGCAATCTGCCTTGACCCGCACCATAACGTAACACCCTCTCCGGCTTATCGATTGCTCCGGTGAATCCACAGCTCGCAACCAAAAAATAAATAGCTGTTCAACCGGTCAATTTATATCTCTTTGAATTCAGCTATTTATTTAACCATCCTATAAAAACGAAATTACCCACGATTTTCATAGATCGGAAACTGGCACGTATGTGGCTTAAGGTGAAATGCGCTTTGTATACAATAAATACAAAACCTACATACACTTTGCCATCTGCGGACTTCCAGCAGATGTGCTGGAGCCTGCCGGAATGCGTACAAGCCTCTCGAACAATATCGCACTGGATCTGCCCTCCTCTGCCCTGAACCCAGACGCCGCAAGCCCCCGCCCCTTGGTGCTCAGCCCACGCCTGCACAACAAAGACCTCGCGCCAACCAAGGTCGAAGGCCGACGCTGGGGGCGCTACAGCATCTTTGCGCTGTGGACCAACGACGTGCACAACATCGCCAACTATTCGTTCGCGATAGGCCTATATGCGTTGGGCCTGGGCGGTTGGCAGATCCTGTTATCCCTGGGGATCGGTGCGGCGCTGGTGTACTTTTTCATGAACCTTTCGGGGTATATGGGGCAGAAGACCGGCGTTCCGTTCCCGGTAATCAGCCGCATCAGTTTCGGCATTCACGGCGCGCAGATTCCCGCGTTGATCCGGGCAGTGATTGCGATTGCCTGGTTTGGTATTCAGACCTACCTGGCCTCGGTGGTTTTCCGCGTGCTGCTGACGGCGATTCATCCAGGGTTTGCTGACTATGACCACAACTCGATCCTCGGCCTGTCATCCCTTGGCTGGGCGTGTTTTGTGGCCATCTGGTTCGTGCAACTGGTGATCCTGGCCTACGGCATGGAGATGGTGCGGCGTTATGAAGGCTTCGCCGGACCGGTGATTTTGCTGACGGTGGCCGCGCTGGCCGGCTGGATGTACTTCCAGGCGGGCGGCAACATTGCCTGGTCGATCCGCGAGCCGCTGAGCGGTGGCGAAATGTGGCGCAATATCTTTGCCGGTGGCGCACTGTGGCTGTCGATCTACGGCACGCTGATCCTCAACTTCTGCGACTTCGCCCGTTCCTCGCCCTGCCGCAAGACGATCCAGATCGGCAACTTTTGGGGCCTGCCGGTGAACATCCTGGTGTTCGCCGCGATCACCGTGCTGTTGTGCGGCGGGCAGTTCCAACTCAACGGCCGGGTGATCGAAAGCCCGACCGAAATCATCGCGGCCATCCCCAATACCTTCTTCCTCGTGCTGGGCTGCCTGGCGTTCCTGATCGTCACCGTGGCGGTAAACATCATGGCCAACTTCGTTGCGCCCGCCTTTGTGCTGAGCAACCTGGCGCCCAAGTACCTGAACTTCCGTCGTGCCGGCCTGATCAGCGCCACTGTGGCGGTGTTGATCCTGCCGTGGAATCTCTACAACAGCCCGCTGGTGATCGTGTACTTCCTCTCCGGCCTGGGCGCGCTGCTGGGGCCGTTGTACGGGGTGATCATGGTCGACTACTGGCTGATCCGTAAAAGCCAGGTGGACGTACCGCAGTTGTACAGCGAAGACCCGAAAGGCGTTTATTACTACAGCCGAGGGGTCAATTTACGCGCGGTGGCAGCGTTTGTTCCTGCAGCCGTGATCGCCATTCTGCTGGCGCTGCTGCCAGGGTTTGCCAGCGTCTCGCCGTTTTCCTGGTTGTTTGGCGCCGGTATTGCAGGGCTGCTGTACCTGCTGATCGCCAAACGCCAGCCGTTCTACGCCGATGTCAGCGGCGAAAGTATTGCAGTCGATAACGTCAGTCATTAAAACAAGGACATTCCATGCGCATCCTCGTGGTCAACGTCAACACCACCGAATCCATTACCGACACCATCGCCCAGCAAGCGCGGGGCGTGGCCTCACCGGGCACCGAGATTGTCGGGCTCACGCCTTTCTTCGGTGCCGAATCGGTGGAAGGCAACTTTGAAAGCTACCTGGCCGCCATTGCGGTGATGGACCGGGTCATGGCCTACGACCAGCCGTTCGATGCCGTGATCCAGGCCGGCTACGGCGAACACGGCCGCGAAGGCCTGCAGGAATTGTTGAACGTACCAGTGGTGGACATCACCGAAGCCGCCGCCAGCACGGCGATGTTCCTGGGCCATGCCTATTCGGTGGTGACCACCCTGGACCGCACCGTGCCGCTGATCGAAGACCGCCTGAAACTCGCCGGTCTGTACCAACGCTGCGCCTCGGTGCGGGCCAGTGGCATGGCGGTCCTGGAGCTGGAAGAAGACCCATTGGCCGCCATGGAAGCCATCGTGCGCCAGGCGGAACTGGCCATTCGCGAGGACAAAGCGGAGGTGATCTGCCTGGGCTGCGGCGGCATGGCGGGATTGGATGAGCAGATCAGACAACGCACCGGAGTGCCGGTGGTGGATGGGGTGACGGCGGCGGTGACCATTGCCGAGTCGCTGGTGCGGTTGGGGTTGTCGACGTCGAAGGTCAGGACTTACGCGACGCCACGGCCGAAGAGGGTCATTGGTTGGCCCGGCATGTTCGGCCGCTGAAGGTCCAAAATGTGGAATCGTCCCACATTAGATCGCGCTGAATTGTTGTGCCAAACCCTGCTCGGCAAACCGCTCAATGATGAACTCCACAAACGCCCGGGTTTTACCGGGCAGTAACTTGTGCTCGGCGTAGTAAATGGAAATATTGCCGTCGTCGACATACCAGTCCGGCAACACCCGCACCACCGCGCCGCTGTCGAGGAACGGCACGGCCATGGGCATGCTCACCAGCGCAACGCCCAGACCCTGGGCGCTGGCACAGCAGGCGGCTTCGGAGTCGCTCATGGTCATGCCGGGCTTGAGCACCAGCGGGCGGTGTTCACGCTCGCGGCTGGTCAATTGCCAGGAGCGTACGCGGCCGGTCTGCGGCGAGCGGATGAGGATGCCATCGCAGTGCGCCAGGTCCTCGGGCGCCACTACCGGCGGGCGCTGCGCCAGGTAAGCAGCAGACGCCACCAGTACCCGATGCGCCGGGGTCAACCTGCGCGCCACCACGCCCTGGGGCAGCTCAAAACCACCGCCAATTGCAGCATCGAAGCCTTGGCCGATCAGATCGACCTGGCGGTTATCAAAATGCCAGTCCGGACTGATATCCGGAAAGCGGCGCATAAACTCCCCCAGCAGCGGCACCACATAACGATTGCCGAACACCGTGCCCATGCTGACTTTGAGCGTGCCCACCGGCCGCCCTTCGGCACTGGCCAGGTTGGCCACGGCGTTCTGGATGGTGGTGAGGCTGCCGCTGACCTCTTCGAGGAACAGCTTGCCCGCTTCGGTGAGCGTAAGGCGCCGGGTACTACGCTGGAACAGCCGCACACCGAGGCGCGCTTCCAGCTTGGCGACACTTTTACCGACCGCTGCCGGAGTCAGGCTAAGGTGCCGCGCCGCTTCGGCAAAGCTGCCGCCTTCGGCGCTGCGCACGAAGCATTCGATACTGCCAAAGCTCTCCATCTGCACCCACTCTAAACTTTTGATTTACACAGACTATAGCAATCACGGTCTACCGGTAGGGTTGGGTGAGGTCGATACTCGACTCCAACAACAAGGCATACCGCCTTGAACAGCCAGGAGATCGACATGACCACACTCAACCTCAGCGGTAAAGTCGCCTTGATTCAAGGCGGTTCCCGCGGCATCGGCGCCGCTATCGTCAAGCGCCTTGCCGCACAAGGTGCAACCGTCGCCTTTACCTACGTCAGCTCGGCGGCCAAGGCCGAAGAACTGCAAAACAGCGTGATCAGTGCCGGCGGCAAAGCCCTGGCGATCCATGCTGACAGCGCAGACGCGACAGCGATTCGCAATGCGGTCAACGCCACCGTCGAAGCCTTTGGACGCCTGGATATTCTGGTGAACAACGCGGGCGTACTAGCCATCGCACCGCTGGAAGACTTCAAGCTGGAAGACTTCGACCAGACCCTGGCAATCAACGTGCGCAGCGTGTTTATCGCTACCCAGGAAGCGGCAAAACATATGGGTGAAGGTGGCCGCGTGATCAACATCGGCAGCACCAATGCCGAGCGCATGCCATTTGGCGGTGGCGGGCCGTATGCGATGAGCAAGGCGGCGCTGGTGGGGTTGACCAAGGGTCTGGCGCGGGACCTGGGGCCGCGGGGCATCACCATCAATAATGTGCAACCTGGGCCGGTGGACACGGATATGAACCCGGCGAACAGCGATTTTGCCGAGAGCCTGATGGCGCTGATGGCGGTGGGGCGTTACGGGCATGTGGAAGAGATCGCCAGTTTCGTGGCGTACCTGGCCGGGCCGGAAGCGGGGTATATCACCGGTGCCAGCCTGACCATTGATGGCGGGTTCAGCGCCTGATAGTTCGGGAGCAATGAAATCAAATGTGGGAGGGGCTCCGTCCCACATTTTCTGCCCTGCGGTGAATCAGGACATCGGTGGCAAACCATAAGCCGCCAGATCAAAGTCCGCCAGCTTGCGGATGATCTGGTCGGCGTGGTGGTACTTGCTGTCAGCCATGGCTTCATCGGGCACGGCGATGGCGGTCATATGAGCGGCCTTCGCAGCGGTGACGCCGAACGGTGAATCTTCAAACACCAGGCAATCCTGCGGCGCCACACCCAGGCGGCGGGCGGCGGTGAGGAAAATATCCGGCGCAGGTTTCGCGGCGCCCACTTCGGGGTCGTCGGCGGTGACGATGGTGCCGAACAGGCTGAACCACTCGCGGTGCAACGTGGTTTTGTGGCCAAACGAATTGCGCGACGAACTGGTGCCGACGGCAATCGGAATATTGTGCGCCTTCAAATGCCGCACCAATGCCTCGGCACCGGGCATGCCCAGAGCCCTGGGAAAACGTTCACTCATCAACGGTTCGCGAATTTCCAGAAACTCGGCCGGCGTAATCGGCAAGTCCAGGGCCTTGACCACGTACTCCGCCAAGTCCTGCGCCCCGCGACCAATAATGTGCTGTTTGATCCCCCAGTCATAGGTACGGCCATAACGCTCGGCGATGATCTGCGTGACTTCGGTGTAGATGCCTTCAGTGTCCAGCAACAACCCGTCCATATCGAAAATCACAGCCTTGATCGGGGCAACGGTACGCGGTGGATTCATCACAACAGATCCTTGGGGCGAAGGACTAAAAGGATTCAGCACAATAACGGCCCCACTTACCTGCGGGCAACCCTTTAGACTATGCCCTCCCCCTTTGAAGCACACACAATGCTCTACCGCCTAGCTGCCGACAGCCTCGTGCTGTTCCACCTTTGCTTCATCCTGTTCGTCCTGTTCGGCGGGCTGCTGGCCCTAAAGTGGCGGCCGGTTATCTGGCTGCACCTGCCCGCCGCCGCGTGGGGCGTGGCCGTCGAGGTTTTCCACCTCCCCTGCCCATTGACGCGCTGGGAAAACCTGCTTCGCCATCTCGCCGGTCAAGACGGCTATGGCGGCGGGTTTATCGAACACTACATTGTTGCGCTCATCTACCCAGCGGGGCTGACCCCGCAGATTCAACTGGGGCTGGGTGCCCTGGTGTTGTTGATCAACATCGCGGTGTATACGCAGCTGATTCGGCGTTACGTACAGGCTTGAGACAGCCGCAGAGGTGAAGAATCAGACTCCCTCAGTCCGTTCATAGCCGCCACCATGTCCGAAGCCTTCGAAGTCCCCAGCCCCCACGAAAAACACATCGAACACACCACTGAACATGCCCACGCACGCGGGGACAATTTCGCCAGCCGCATCGCCGTCATGACCGCGCTGATGGCCACCCTCGGCGCCATGCTCAGCTACCAGGCCGGCTCCACCGAAAGCGAAGCGGCGATGGACAAAAACAACGCGGCCATCTTCAAGACCGAAGCCGCCAACCAGTGGAACTACTACCAGGCAAAATCCAGCCGTCAGAACCTGGCGGAACTGGCCACCCATATTCCGGGCGTGGACGCCGCGCATTACAAGGATGAAATCGAACGCTACAAAAGCCAGAAGGAAGACGTGCGCCAGCAGGCAGAAAAGCTTGAGGCCACCTCGCGTGAATGGGATGAAAAATCAGAACAGGCCTTGCACCAGCACCACCGCTGGGCCCAGGCGATGACGGCGATTCAGATCGCGATTTCGTTGGCGGCGATTACGTTGCTCACGCGCAAGGAGTGGTTGAAGCGCATGGCGTATACGGCGGCGGGCGTGGCAGTGGTGTTAGGCAGCCTGGCCGGGCTGCATCTTTGATATTTTCATTTGGGCCCGCTACCTCAATCGCTATATAGTAAATGTCATAGCGCTATCAAGGAGAGACCGGTGTCCGCATGCGCTACGCCCAGGCCATTCATCGCGGCGGCGACCTGGGAGATTTCGAGCACTACCCCAATGCCAGGTTGTGGATCCTGGAGATCCAGATCGCGCACCCGAGCAGACCCTACGGCGCTTTCTACGAAGACTTACTCGCTTAACTGCCGAAGATTTAACCAGGGCGAGCGACGTATCATGGGTCCACCTTTCGAGGAAGTGCCCGTGAACCTCAGCATTGTTTACGCGCTGGCGGCAGCCGCCCTGTTCGGCGCCAGTACCCCGCTTGCCAAAAATCTCGGCCTGGGTCTTTCACCGGTGCTGCTCGCCGGCCTGCTCTACCTCGGCAGCGGCATCGGACTCGCCGGCGTACGCCTTGTCCGTGACCGCGGCTGGAAATCCTCCGGCCTCACCCCCACCGAATGGCCATGGCTGCTCGGCGCCATCGCCTTCGGCGGCATCCTCGGCCCCGTGGCCCTGATGTTCGGCCTCACCCGCACCACCGGCGCGACCGCGTCCCTGATGCTCAACCTCGAATCGGTGTTGACCGCCGTGATCGCCTGGCTGGTATTCAGAGAAAACGCCGACCGCCGAATCGTGCTTGGGATGATCGCAATTGTGTTGGGCGGCGTTGCGCTGTCATGGCCCGAAGGCGGTGGCGGCAGCCATGACTGGACAGGCCCCCTGGCAGTCGCGCTCGCCTGCTTGTGCTGGGGCATCGACAACAACCTGACGCGCAAAGTGTCGGCATCGGACGCCTTGTTTATCGCGAGTACCAAGGGGTTGATCGCAGGTGTAGTAAATGCGGCAGTGGCGCTCTATCTCGGCGCGCAGATCCCCGGAGCGGCACAACTCGCGCCGATCTTGTTGGTTGGATTTCTGGGGTATGGCATCAGCCTGGTCATGTTTGTACTGGCATTGCGTGGACTGGGCAGTGCACGCACCGGGGCATACTTCTCGACCGCACCGTTCCTGGGGGCCGCGATTGCAATGCTGGTGTTGGGGGAATCGGTGACGACGGCGTTCTGGATCGCCTCAGCGCTGATGGCCGTGGGCGTGTGGCTGCATCTGACGGAGCGGCACGCCCATGAACATCAGCATGAGGCGACGGAACACGGGCATCGGCATGTGCATGATGAACATCATCAGCATGAGCATGGGTTTGAGTGGGATCCGGATGTGCCCCACAGCCATGTGCATGTGCACAGCCCGGTGAGGCATAGTCATGCGCATTTTCCGGATGTGCATCATCGGCATAGGCATTAGAAGCGGGGTCACCACAGGATGAATCAGGGCGGCTCAATGGGCCGCCCTTCGTTATGCAATACAGGCCCGGCTTATGCGTGGCGCCCCGTATAACCCTTGCGCTCATACTCCCATCCCCTGCACGCCAAACCCACGTGCTTAGGAATCAACGCAGCACCACTGCTATAAGCCGTGATAGTCCTGCGAGAGAAACCCAACTCCACAGCCGCTGCGGAAAGGGACAAATTGTTACTCAGCATCCACGCTCTGAAATCCTGCGTCAGCATGACCTCGCCAGATTGCTCCAACGCCAAACGGTGAAGCGTGACGGATGACAGTTCAAGGTCATCGCCCCATGTCACATCAAAGCCCCACTCCCCCACCTCGGCTTGGCCGAATCGAGCCAGATCCAGAAGCGGCTTGAGAACGGGAAAAGTATTTATATGATCAACGAGATCAACCGTGTGTCGCTTGCCGTTACTCCACTCGATCTCTAAGGCATGCTTGCCGGCAACTGGTCGCACAGCAGAGATGCGAAGCTTGCTGGTCATAAGTCAGTTCCTCCGGTTTTGTTCATCCCATACGCGCTTAAGATCAGCGACATGGGCTTTTGCCCAAAGCAGGGCGGCTTTCAATGCCTTGGCGTCAGCGCCCGAGCCGAGCACCACCAGCCCTTCTATCTGAACCAACGACTCACCATTTGGCGTCTGCACATGAAAATGCGGCGGCGCGTGGTCGTCGGGATAGATTTTTATTTTCCAGTTTCGTTCACTGTGAAGGGTAGCCATGAGGGCAGATGCTAGAGAAAAATTTTCCCTAGCACAACAGCGGTTTCACATGCTGGATACCAAACCCTTCAGGCTTCTATTCCAGCGAAACCAGAAGCGATGCTGCCGTACTCAGTGAAATTGCACCGCTCTGCACGGACAGGACGACAGGGCAATCCAGACGCCAAGCCTTTTCAATCCCCAGAAATCACAAAACCCCTGGATTCTTTCGAAACCAGGGGTTTTGTTTACATCGAATTTGGCGGTGAAGGAGAGATTCGAAAGTACCCGCACCCTCGATCGCTCAGCCGAGGCCCCGGAATACAAGGGCTACAGCGGTGCCGGTTGCGCGAAAGCGTTCCCACGCCATTCCCACGGACCTCAGATTGCACCGCGTTACGCGTGCGCATCACACGTGTAGTGGGCTGAGATTCGAAATCTAGAGGGGGGCAAAAAAAAGAGTAACATAAGTAATCTTGACCGTTTTTCACGCTCAAGCCATTGAAATTTAAGGGTTTTGTATTCAAGCCAAAAGGTAATTTTTAAGTAATATTGAAGTAATCTGATTACTCTTTATAAATGTAATTCTCATGTTTATAAAAACCCTTTAAAAACAACGTGTTGGCAAAAAATTACCTTTTCAATTACTTCTCTGTTACTCCTTTTTGTAATACCGAACCCCACGGAATACGCGACCTCCAGCCCATTACCCATACGCGGTTACTGAAATTACTCTTTTTGAAATACCCCCCCTCTACCTGCACAGCAACGCCTCCAGACCTTTCGAAGAAATACCCCCTCGGTGCAGGGTTCCGCAGGCTTTCAACGTCCCCACAACGCCAAGCAAGCGCCCAGCCTGAGCCGCCGGGAGTGGTCCGCAGGGGCGCAGAAAAAACGACCCATTTAGCCCGCAGGCGAGGTGGGGGGACGACGGCGCGCGCCGAGTGCTGAAGCACGTCACTGCCCCGGTGTGGCACGCCAGTGGCCCGAGTGTGGCACGCCAACTCCCCACCCCTGCACCGGCCAGTCAGGGTGCTGCCAAGGTGGGAGCTGCCTGGAAGGCTTCGCTGCGCTGAAAGCCCTGTGTTTATTGGGCCTCGCTGCCTTTTAGGGTTGTCGTGACACCTGCTAAATGCTATGTTGAGATGGGTTTTTTCATGCTGCTGAATGACAGACTTTCGTCTGTGCCGGCTGAACTTTTCCACCTAAAGTCCCCTCCTCCCCCCTGCATTTCGTCGCCTCACATCGCGTAAGGGTCAAACCTCATTTACTGTATGCGCATACAGCACTGGACGCGCCCCCATGAACACAGACGAAGACAACTTCACCTGGCTTGGATTACCTACTCCGCTGGAGATGTATCAACAGCATTGCCGTTTGCTGGAGAACGAGATCCAAGAGCTGAACGCACAATTGCGCAAAGCTCGGGCAGACATTTTCGGGATAAGTCAGATGCTGCTGGAAACCCAGGCGAAGAACAGCGAGTTCGCGGCGTATCTCCGAGCGCGCGGTGCCGAAGCCGCAGCAATGCGGAAGCAGATCTCAGACCTGACTACGTCGGATTTTGTAAGCCGACGAGAAGCGGAACAGTTACGGCGGATAGTCAATGAAATGAGGCCTCAACCGATCACCATTGTCTAAGATCAAATCGAGAGAGGGCTGGACTATGTGCGGAAGACTGTCGCAATACCGAGGTATTCACGACTTCGTAGCAGCTTTGAGCATGCCCAATGCATTGGCGAACTCCGTGGGCGAACAGCCTATTGAGCGCTACAACGTTGCGCCAACGACCAAAGTTGCGCTGTTACATATGCAGGGTGACTTGCTGCACGCCGATCCCGTGCGCTGGGGGTGGCGACCGCATTGGGCTAAAGACCGCGCCGCACCGATTAATGCGCGCGTCGAAAAAGTCGCCAACGGCCCATTCTTCAGGGCGATCTGGCCGCACCGGGCGATTACACCGATCGACAATTGGTTTGAATGGGTGGACGAAGGTGGGCCAAAGAAACAGCCCTATCTAATCCGCAGGCGGGATGGCTCGCCGATATTGTGTGCGGCCATCGGCCAACTGCCCGACGCTGATGAAGGCCCAGGCGAGCATGACGGCTTTGTGATCATCACCGCCGATAGTGCCGGCGGCATGGTCGACATCCACGACAGAAGGCCCGTGGTACTGACCCCAGACCTTGCCCGCGAATGGTTGCATCCAGCAACGCCGAAGGAGCGTGCCGAGCAGATGGTGTTGCACCAGGGCGAGCCTTCCGAGGCATTTGAATGGTTCAAGGTCAGCACCGCCGTGGGCAACGTTAGAAACAAGGAAGCCAGTTTGATTGATCCGGTTCCTTAGAACAGACCACCCAATGCATCGGGCTCCCAATTCATAATGACCAGCTCCCCGCTGACGTCGGCTTTCCCCTGCCGCTGATTTGCCGTGCTGTATCGGATATCCACCATTTCGAAGTGAAACCCGTCAAACACCTGCCGGATATCTGGGTGATCGTTGATGCTGACCATCACCTTGCCCTTGCAGCGGCGCATGAAATCGGCCATCCGCTCGTAGTTTTCAAAGGAAAAGTCCACGCCATAGCCTGCGGTCTGCCAGTAAGGTGGGTCCATGTAGTGAAATGTATGCGGCCGATCGTACCGCTCCGCACATTCCAGCCAGCCCAGGTTCTCAACGTAGGTGCCTGAGAGTCGTTGCCACGCGGCAGATAGGTTCTCCTCGATCCGCAGGAGGTTGATCGCCGGTCCCGTGGTAGCAGTACCAAATGTCTGCCCGCTGACCTTGCCCGCAAAGGCATGGTGCTGCAGGTAGAAAAACCGCGCAGCCCGCTGGATGTCGGTAAGAGTTTCAGGCCTGGTCATCTTTTGCCATTCGAACACCTGGCGGGAGCTTAGCGCCCACTTGAACTGGCGCACGAACTCTTCCAAGTGGTTCTGCACCACGCGGTACAACGTCACCAGGTCGCCATTGATGTCATTGAGAACCTCAACGGGTGCAGCCTGGGGCCGCATGAAGTAAAGCGCGGCACCGCCGGCAAAAACCTCGACGTAGCATTCATGGGGTGGAAACAGCGGAATAAGACGATCTGCCAGGCGACGCTTGCCGCCCATCCACGGGATTATAGGTGTGCTCATAAGTGATCCTTGTTTCGACAATTGGATTCGCTTAGGCTTCGCACCCCCTGCGCAGTGGGGCGAGGCCTTGGTTGGAGCACTCGGCGTGTTCGAGTGATTCAGCGTCGAGCGGGTGTTAGCGCACCAGCTCGTCGCCTCGTTTACTGCGCGGGGGTACTATTTCTCCCCCGCTCCAAGTTCAAATGGCTTGAAGCGCACGACTTCTTCGCCGACCCAATCATTGAGAAGGGCCAGGCGTGTCTGAATTGGCTCAAGCTCCAGGGTGGCCCAGACCTCCCCCGCTTCCTTCGGCGAGCCAAAGCCCCCCGCGTTTTTCGGCACGATGCCCATCAGCTGCGGATAAACCCGCAACGCCGCCAGAACATCGCCCTGGGTCTGATCCTTGATCGAGTTGAATTCGTCCTTGGCCGACACCTCGCTCACCGGGATCAACTGAATGCCTTCTTTCTTCCCGTTCGGCGCATACACAAACAAGTTGCGGAAGTTGCCAGGCCCCTTGGAGTTTTTCAAAGCCGTGCGTAGGTCGTCGATATCGGCCTCGTTTTGCGCCGCGTCCGTCATGTACAGGATGAAACCGGCATGACTACCGTTCTCGTAGTACTTCCGGCGAAACAACGTCGCCGACTGGTTCAACAGCGCCGATTGCAATGCACACAGCCACTCCGGCAACCCGTAAATTTCCTGATGCAGATCCAGTTCGCGCAAATGGAAGACGCTGCCCTGGTCAAACGCATGCTCATTCTTCCAGCCCTGCACCTGGAAAAAGTGCCCGTCCTTTCCTACCCGCATGTACTTCGCCAGCGCAGGCTTGAGCGCTACAGTGGTGCCCAGCAATGACCGCCGCGCCTCCACGTACCCATTGCCCAATGCAAGGTAGTCCTGAGCGTACTGGTCGAACGCCTCGCGGGTAAGCAGCTTGTGCGGGATGAACGTGCGGGTTAGTTGGTTGCGCTTGAAGCGCAGCCCAGAGTCAAGGTGAACGCTGGCCTTCACCGACCGAGCCAGTCCGTCCAGCGACAAGGGCGGCTCGTACCAACGCCCGTTAAACCAGCACTCCAGAGAGTCGAATATCTCTCTGGCAGATAACACCGACTCCGGCTCGCCGAACGTAAACGCCACCGACTTGTGCTCACTCACCGCCTGCTCCGTGGCAACCGCCACCTCATTACCTGTACTCATCAAAAAAGCTCCATCCGCCCGGTATTGGCAGCCGTCTGCCCTTCGAGCGGTTCGTGGTGTAGTGCATGGAAAAGCGCCCAGGCCAGGTCGGCGTGGCCGGTTGATTCGCTGCGTCCGGCGGTATAGGTGAACTGCCGGCCGCTGGCGGTGATGGTTTTGCGGATAGCCATCAGTGATTGCGCGAAGTCAGTCCACCCGGCGTCGAACTCCAGCCGGCCCTTGTGGATCACGTCATAGGCTTTCATCACCAAGCGCGACTTCACCTCTGGCGAATAACTGAACGTGGTCAGTCCAGGGAAGAACTGCCGCACCAGCTGCGCCACGCCGGAGCCCATGCCGGTTGTGTCGATACCGATATAGGTCACCCAGTAGCGCTGGGTCACCATGCGGATTGACTCGGCCTGCGCCGCGAAGTCCATGCCTCGGAACTGGTGGCGCTCAAGCACCCGGAACTTACCGCCGGGCACCATCGGCGGCGCAACGACCACCAGACCGGAGCTATCGCCCGTTTCGGCCGGGTCATAACCCAACCAAACCTGCCGGTCGGCCAGCGGGCGCGGCGCCATCGGTTTGTAGTCCTCGGCCCATTCGACCCAGCTATCCACCATGCACGACTGCAAAATCGACAGCGGGAAGATGCTCGCACCGTCGTCCACAAACTGGCACATCAGCAAGTTCTGGAAGGCCTCGGCGTCGTACTCTTGGCGCAACTCCTCAAGGTCAAACCGGTCACAGCCGCGCTGCTCGGCGTCCAGAATCGTGACGATCTGCCGCCACACCTTGTCCTCGCACAACCGCCCCTGTTGCAGGGCATCGTGGGACACATCCACAGAAATACGGTTGGCGGCAGGCTTGCCCTTATTGAAACGCTCCCCCGTCCAGAACGTATAGGCCTCATGGGCCATGCTCGACGGGGTGCTGAAATAAGTGCGACGGTACTGTTTCTGCATCGCCATGCCCGAGGCGACTTTGTTCAGCTCCTTAAACTTGAACGTCCAGAAGAATTCGTCGAAGTAGAAGTTACCGTGGTAACCCTGGGCGGTTCGGGCGTTGGTCCCCAGGAAGTGCAGCTCGGCGCCGTTCGCCAGCGTGATGGGATCGCCGGTCAACTCGACGCCGACCACTTCCCTGGCAAAGGACTGAATGTACGACTTGAAAATGTGCGCCTGATTCTTCGAAGCCGACAGGAAGATCTGGTTACGCCCCGTGGTCAGCGCATCAATCAACGCCTCACGAGCAAAGTAGAAAGTCGCCCCGATCTGCCGGCTTTTCAGAATGGCCCTGGTGCGCTGATTACCCGCCTTGTACCAATCCAGCTGATAGCCGAAACACCCATCGATAAACGCCTGAGTGAGCAGCTCGATATGCTCCTCGCTGAACTCGTTGCGGCTCGGTTTTTTCTTCGGCCCGCTATTGCGGTCATTCAGTTTCGGGTTTAGCTCAGACTCGGTACCGCCACCCTGGAACCGCTCGATACGGGCCTGGCGCTCCAACTGCCGGTGGAGCAGGTCAATTTCCTTGAAGTCGCCGCCGGACTTGCCTTCCTTCAGGATCAACTGCACCAACCGCGCTTCCAACGCCCCGCCAATTCGCTCGACATTACCCGCACGATCCCATTCGTCACGGGTTTTCCAGCTGTGGACGGTCTTCTCTTTTTCGTCCAGGTATTCGGCAATTTCAGTGATGCGCCAGCCCGTCCAGTACAAAAACTTGGCCTGGCGACGATTATCACGGATGGGAATTTCAGCGAGAGCATTCATGGCGCAGATGCTGCCTCCCGCGCGCGTGGTATACCCGCCCCGCTCCCTGTAGAGCCTTGCTCTACAAGTGCGGCTCGTTGCCCGCAAGGCCGCAGCTGCCGACCATGCCCACATCGCAACGGCAGTTCGCCGCCACCGCACTGAGGACTCCCCATGGCCAGCAGCACCAAACAGAAATTCCGCTCCAAGTGGACCCGCATTGCCGTAGAAGGCGCGACCACTGATGGCCGCATCATCGAGCGGAACTGGATTGCCGACATGGCCTCGCAGTACAGCCCCAACACTTATGGCGCTCGCATCAACTGCGAACACATCAAGGGTTACTGGCCTGGTGGTGAGTTCGGCGCATACGGCGACGTCGTTGCGCTCAAAGCTGAAGAAGTCGAAATCGCCGGCATCAAGAAACTGGCGTTGTTCGCCCAGCTTGAACCCAATGACGCGTTGCTGGCCTTGAACAAGGCAGGTCAGAAGATCTACACCTCGGTGGAGATCCAACCGAAGTTTGCAGACAGCGGCAAGGCTTACCTGGTCGGCCTCGCCATTACCGATACTCCAGCCAGCCTAGGTACCGAAGCTCTTAGCTTCAGCGCTACACACGGCACGTTAGCCGGACGCAAACAGGACAAAGACAACCTGTTCAGCGCCGCCGAAGAAGCCGAACTCGAATTCGAGGAAGTCACCGACCAGCCGAGTGCTTTTGCAGCAATCAAGGCCAAGCTCGGTGAGTTCATCAAAATGAGCAAGGACAAGGATGGCAAGGACGCCAACACTTTCTCCGACATCGGTGAAGCACTGGAAAGCCTGGTCACCCTTGCCACCCAGCAGGCTGAGCAAGCCGACGCTTCAAGCAAGGCCTTGGTAGATCTGAAAAAGCAGTTCACCAGCCTGGACACCGAGTTCAAAGAGCTCAAAACCAAGCTCGGGCAAACCGCTGACCACAGCCAGCCACATCGCCCGCACAGCACTGGCGGTGCAGGCACCGTACTGACTGCTTACTGAACCCACGGCCCAACACCGACAAGCCTATTCACCGGAGAACACCCCCATGCGTAAAGAAACACGCTTCGCCTTCGCCGCCCTGGCCGTGCAGATCGCCCTGCTCAATGGCGTAGCCAGTGCCCACGAAAAATTCAGCGTCGACCCTAGCATCCAGCAAAAACTGGAAGTCGCCGTGCAGGAGTCCGATGGATTCCTGAAGCAAATCAACATTATCGGCGTCGACGAACAGTCCGGCGAAGCTCTGTTGCTGGGCGTCAATGGCCCGGTCGCAAGCCGCACCGATACCTCCGGTGGCACTCGCCGCAGCCCGTTGGGCCGCAGCACACTGAGTAAAGACACCTACATCTGCAAGCAGACCAACTTCGACAGCGCGTTCCCCTACGCCCTGTTGGATGCGTGGGCCAAGTTTCCAGACTTCCAAGTCAAGCTGAGCAACGCGATCATCCTGCGCCAGGCACTGGACCGCATCATGGTCGGCTTCAACGGCACCAGCGCCGCAGCGAATACCAACCGCGCGGCCAACCCGTTGTTGCAGGACGTTAACATTGGCTGGCTGCAAAAAATCCGCACCAGTGCCGATGACCGCGTGCTCAGCGAAGCCACCATTGGCCCGCGCAAAATCATCAAAGTGCTGGGCGTTGACACCATCTTTGAGGGTGATTACGCCAACCTCGACGGCCTGGTGTTCGACGCTATCCAAATGCTCGACCCTTGGCACCGCAATAGCCCGGACCTGCGCGTGATGGTTTCGCGCAACCTGATGCACGGCAAGCTGCTGGCAGCTGTAGAAAAGGGCGCCGACTCCAACCAGGAAGAAAACTCCGCTCAAGAAATCGTCAGCCGCGCCCGTTTGGGTGGCCTTCCGGTGGTCGACGCTCCGTTCTTCCCGGACAACACGGTTCTGGTAACCACCCTCAAAAACCTTTCGATCTACTACCAGAACGGCGCCCGTCGTCGCCACCTGAAAGACGAACCCGAGCTGGATCGCGTCGCCGACTACCAGTCTTCGAACGAAGCCTATGTCATCGAAGATTTCGGCCTGGTCGCGCTGGTGGAAGGCATCACCGCCGTCGTCTACCCAGCACCGACTGAAGCACCAGTTGAAGCACCAGTTGAAGGCTAAGAGGCACGCCATGCACCAGACACCCGCCCAACGCAACCAGCTGCGCAAACGTGCTGCCATAGAGGCCGCCGCAAAAGCGCCGGCCACATCAATGGCAGGCGCTACTGCCTACGAGCACCAACTTGCCCAACTGGCCCAGCACCGTGCACGTCTCAAGCAGGTGCAGTCCAACCAGGGCAAAGCCGAGCTCAAAGCTCTGCTGATCCCTGAGTACGAGCCCTATGTGCAAGGTGTACTGGATGCCGGCAACGGTGCCCAAGACGAGGTGCTCACCACCATCATGCTCTGGTGCATTGACGCGGGCGGCTACGGCGGCGCGCTTACGATTGCTGATTACGTCATCAAGCACGGTCTGAAAATGCCGGATCGCTTCGAGCGCACAACCGGCACCTTGATCGCAGAAGAAATCGCCGAAGCCGCTCTAAAAGCGCAAAAAGCTGGCGATAGTTTTCCACTGGAGTTCCTTGAGGAGGCCCAGCGAATCACTGCCGAACAGGACATGCCCGACCAAGCTCGCGCCAAATTGCACCTGGCAATAGGCAAGGCTCTGGCGGCCATTCCCGACGATACCGCAGCCGGCAATCTGGTAGCTCTGGCTGAGGCCAAGCAGCACCTGGCCAAAGCCATCGACTTGCACAGCAATTGCGGCGGCAAAAAGGATCTGGAGCGCGTCGAGCGCCTCCTCAAGAAACATACTGCCCCAGGCAGTTAACCGAGCGTCCCCACGCACCCCGCCGGCTCGGGGCGGATCGGCCAGGCCGCTCCTCCTGAACGTGAAGCCCCGACCACCGGCGATCTATCGGAGCAGTCATGAACACCGCCTTTGCCAACCTCTACCAGAGTGATTTCACTCCAACGGAATCTGAACGGCGCTTGGCTGCTGCGGCTGAACAGTACGTGGCCGAGACAGAGGCTTACGACCGCACCGTCTGCACCGGCCCCATTCTGAAAGGCTCCATCATGCCGGCCAACTCTCACGAACGTGGGCTGGTGAACCGCAACGCCATGCAAGCGATGGACCGTCTCTATACGCAACACCCCGAATTTACCCGGCAGCAGATCCTGCGCGAAGTTTCCCGCGCAGACATCCGAGGCCCATCCAATTGAGCGCGTTCGTAGCCAGCGGCCCAGTCACCGGCGGGCATATCAATACCGACCCGTTCTGGCCCTCAATCGACCTTGAGCAACTGCGCGCCACCCTGCGCATCGACAACAGCGTCACCCCGGCCCGACTGGAAACAGCCGTGATCGCAGCCGCTATCAACCTCAACCGAGAACTGAAGTCGTGGAAAGCAAAGCAACTGGCTGCCGGCTACGCCAAGTTGGCCGACGTACCCGACGACAAGATCAATGACGTGTCGGTCCAAGCCCACCTGTACCGCCGTGCGATCGAGGCCGGTACCGGCGCCGAAGTCTGCGAGCGATACCGCGACTACAGCGCTACCAACACCGGTAGCGATAAGGCCCAGGAAACCACCCCGACCATCGACGACTACCGCCGCGATCTGCGCTGGGCAGTCCGTGACTTCCTCGGTGTAAGCCGCACGACCGTGGAGCTGATCTGATGCCCGTCACCGTCCGCACTAATCAAAACGAAACCGTAGACGCCCTTTGCTGGCGGTTCTACGGCCGCACTGCCGGCGTAACCGAAGCGGTGCTTGATGCCAACCCTGGCCTGGCTGACCACGGCCCGATCCTGCCGCAAGGCCTTCTCGTCAACATGCCCGAAGCCCAAGCCAGCGCGCCCCAGCGGCAGATGGTGCAGCTATGGAACTGACCCTCTGCAACCAAGGAAAACCACACCATGGCTGATCCAACTTCCAGCGTTGTGACTGGTCTGCTCATCGGTTTGGGCCTGTCCACCGTAACGCCCGTCATCGACGACGGAGCGTTATTCGGCGCCATCCTCGGCGCCTGGCTTGTTACCAGTACCAAGCGTGATCTCAAAGTCTGGCAGCGGCTGGGCTCACTTTTCCTGTCGGCCGGTGTGGGCTATCTGTTCGCGCCCATGGCACTACAGGCAATTCCGTTTATCACCAGCGGTGGCAGCGCTTTTGTCTGTGCCCTGGTGGTCATCCCGATCAGCATCAAACTGATGGTTTGGGTGGAAAAGGCGGATATCTGGGACATCTGGCGTCGCATCAGAGGGGGCACCTGATATGCCGAACATCGAACTGGCCGTGCAGTTGATCGCGGCGATCGCTTACCTGCTGAGTGCCCTGCGCCTGGCCTGCTATACCCGAGGCGATGCGCGGTACCGGCGCAGCATCTCTCTGCTGGCAAGCCTGTTTGGCGCCACATTGTGCATCTGCGGTCTGGAGATCCTGCTGGAGCGCCAACCCACCAGCCTCGGGCAAGCCGCTGCCATCGTGCTGCTCTGCATCCTGATTTTCCGTTCACGCGGCAATGTCGCCGCCCTGTTGAGGCCCAGCGCATGACCACCACCCTTCGCCATGGCGACCGCTCGCAAGCGGTGCTGATGTTGCAAAAGAACCTCATCAAGCACGGCGCCAAGCTGTTACCGGACGGACACTATGGCGATGTCACTGAATCCGCCGTGCGTGCGTACCAGGCGAAAGCCGGCCTGGTCGCCGATGGCGTCGCCGGTACCAAGACGCAAACCAGCCTTGCAGGCGGCGACTGCGCCCAGTTGCTGCGCAACAACGACCTGGTGGCCGCAGCCGAACGCCTCGACGTGCCTTTGGCGAGCATCTACGCGGTCAATGAGGTGGAGTCCAAAGGCAAGGGCTTTCTCGACAACGGCAAGCCGGTGATCCTGTTCGAACGGCATATCATGTACCGCCAGCTCGCTATGGTTCGGCACCCTGGTGATGACCCGGCTGAACTCAAGCGGCACGCCGACCAACTCGCCACCGCCAACCCTGCCCTGGTCAACCCGAAGGCCGGCGGTTACATCGGCGGTACCTCCGAGCACCAGCGCCTGGCCATGGCCCGCCTGATCGATGACAAAGCAGCCCTGGAGTCTGCGTCCTGGGGTGCCTTCCAGATCATGGGGTTCCATTGGAAGCGTCTCGGCTACGCCAGCGTGCAGGACTTTGTGGCGGCAATGAGTGCCGGCGAATCGCAGCAGTTCGAGGCATTCACCCGCTTCATTGAAACCGACCCGGTACTGCATAAGGCGCTGAAGGCCCGCAAATGGGCCGAGTTCGCCAAGCTCTACAACGGGCCGGACTACCTGCGAAATCTCTACGACACCAAGCTCCAGCGCGCCTATGAGCGGCACGCCGGCTGCGAGTGCGGACAAGGGGTGGCGGCATGATTGACTTCGAAGCGCTGCAAAAACTGCGGGTGCAGGACGGCGATCTGCTGGTAGTGCCTGAGTCGACCGAACAGAGCGACATGGAACTGTTGGCCGAATCCATCCAGATCATGAATGGCTCACGCGCTGTCATCGTGCGCGGCCCTATCAAGCTGCTCGACACTGCGGCCATGAACAAACTCGGGTGGTACCGCGCATGAGCACCCTGCGCCAGGCCTTGTACGGCATCGCCCTGCTCGGTGTCCTGGTGCTGCTGATCTGGGCCCAGGAAACACGCATCGACGTCGCTGAAGGCGAAACTGAGCGGGCACAAGCTGCCGCAAAGACCGCCCGCGACGATGCCGACCGCAACCTGAAAACCGCCAACACGCTCACCGACACCCTGAAACAGGAACGCGACGCACAGAGCAACCTGCGCGCCCAGCAGGATCAGTTGCGCCAAAGCCTGGCAAAACGCGAGCGAACTATAGAGGAGCTGAAACGTGAAAACGACGAACTACGCAACTGGGCTGGTCAGCCTCTGCCTGACGCTGCTCGCCGGCTGCGCGAGCGCCCCGCCCTCACCGGCGCCGCCGCTTATCGTGACTGGCTGTCCGGCCGTAGTTCCGTGCCATCTGCCGGCGACCAGCCCCCTCAACAACGGTGACCTCCTGACCGACGGAGACCGCGCCGAAGCCGCCTGGGCTGACTGCGCAGATCAGGTCGACATGGTCTACAAACACCAGCAGGCCAATCCATGAACAAGCCCGAAAGCCTACGCGCTCACCTGCTGGCCACCGTCGCCGACTTCAAACACGACCCCGACCGCCTGTTGATCTTCATCGACAATGGGAAGGTCCGTTGCACGGCCGCACGTACACTGTCTTTTGAATACAGCTTTGACCTGCAGATCATCCTCACCGAGTTCGCCGGCCACCCTGACAGCGTGATGCTGCCAATTCTGGGCTGGCTCAGTGTCAACCAGTCCGAGCTGCTGGAAAACCTCGACAAGGTCAAAAACGGCATTCAGTTCGAAGCCGATATCCTCGACAAAAATAAGGTAGACCTCAGCATTACCCTGGCACTTACAGAGCGCGTAGTCGTTGGCAAGGATGACCAAGGTGTCACCACCGTGAGGCATCAGAACGAACCGCAGTACGTGGCGAGCTACCTCGATCCGAACTGGACGCCAGGGGCACAAGGCAACACCAGTGAATGGATGTTGCCTGATGGCAAGTAACCTGGAAGCGCTGGAGACCTGGGCAGCGGTCCTGCTCGATCGGCTGGAGCCGGTGGAGCGCAGCAAGCTCGCCCGGAGCATTGGGCAGGAGCTGCGTCGCAGTCAGCAGAAACGCGTGATGGCTCAAGAGAACCCGGACGGGTCCAAGTTTGCGCCGCGAAAGCAGCGAAACCTGCGCGGAAAGAAGGGCCGTATTCGTCGGAAGCTGGCAATGTTCAAGAAACTGCGTACGGCGTCGTACCTGAAAGCACGGTGCGATAGCAATACCGTAACGGTTGGCTTCACTGGACGAATCGCTCGGATTGCTAGGGTCCACCAGTACGGTCTGAAAGATCGTGCAGAGCGCGGCGCGCCCGACGTCCGTTACGAACAACGTGAGGTACTTGGCTTCACAGATGCAGACCTTGATGTGATTCGTGATGGTTTACTCGCACACCTGACACTGTAACGCCCCTTCTTACAAGTCGACGAAGCTGCACTCGCACGCGCGCAACGCCACCATCGGCGCCATGAACGACTTCGCCGCCCTCTCCCGCATGCTCGAAAACCTCATCCGCTTCGGCGTCATCGCCGCCGTGCAGATGGACCCCCCGCGCGTGCAGGTAAAAACCGGAACGCTGACTACTGCCTGGCTGCCGTGGCTCGCCCTGCGTGCTGGAGCCGATCAGGAGTGGGATCCGCCCACCGAAGGCGAACAGGTGATCCTGTTCAGCCCATCAGGCCAGCTCGCAAACGGCATCGTCGTAACCGGCCTCTTCAGCGACCACATCCCCGCCAACGGCAACCGCGCCGGCCTGCACCGTCGCACCTACGCCGACGGCGCGGTGATCGAGTACGACAGCGTAGCCCATCACCTAAACGCCACTCTGCCCGACAGCGGTACCACCAGCCTGGTCAGCAAGGGCGGGATCAACATCATCGGGCCGATCAATCACCAGGGCGACTACAACCAAACCGGCAACCAGAACGTGGTCGGCCTGGTGACCGTCTCCGAAGACGTGATCGCAGCCAACATCAGCCTGGTCAAGCACCCGCACGGTGGGGTACTGGTGGGCAGCGCGAAGACGGGGAAACCAGAATGAACCGAGAGACCGGCGCAGCCATGAGCGAACTGGACCACATTGGCCAGGGCATCGCAGACATTCTCACTACCCGCATCGGCACCCGAGTGATGCGCCGCGAATACGGCAGCCTGTTGCCCGAGCTGGTAGACCATCCTTTCAACGACGCCACACGTCTGCGCGTTTACGCCGCTACCGTAATGGCGCTGATGCGTTGGGAGCCGCGTATCAGCCTCAGCCGTGTGCAGTTCCTCGGCGCGAACCTGCAAGGGCAGTCGGTGCTGGAGCTGGAAGGTTCTGTCGTCGACAGCAATGAGCCGTTGAGCTTGAGCGTGCCGCTGCAAATGGGTGGCAGCGTATGAATTCTTTTGCCGCTATCGACCTCAGCCAGCTCCCCGCGCCGCAGATCGTCGAGCAGATCGACTTCGAATTGATCCTGGCCGAGCGCAAGGCCTACATGATCAGCCTGTGGCCGATCGAGGAACAAGCGCAGATTGCCGCCCGCCTCGAACTGGAATCGGAGCCCCTGGCCAAGCTGCTGCAAGAGAACGCTTACCGCGAGACCATCTGGCGTCAGCGGGTGAATGAGGCGTCCATGGCGAACCTGCTGGCCCTAGCCAAAGGCCCCGACCTGGACCAACTGGCGGGTAACTTCAACGTCCAGCGCCTGGTGGTTCAGGAAGCCAAGCCGATGGCTGTCCCGCCGGTAGCGCGGCTGATGGAAAGCGACGAAAGCTTGCGGGAGCGAGCGCAAATGTCCTGGGAGGGACTGAGCACCGCCGGCCCACGCCAGAGCTATATCTTCCATGCCCGAGGGGCTGACGGCCGTGTTGCCGATGCGACAGCTGAGAGCCCATCACCCGCCGTGGCAGTGGTCACCGTGCAGGCCTTGCTCGGCGACGGCACTGCCTCGGCCGACTTGCTCGCCGCAGTCAAAAAGCACTTGAGTGACGACGACCGCAGGCCCGTGGCCGACCGCCTGACTGTTCAGGGCGCGCAGATCCTGCGCTACCAGGTCAAAGCCAAGCTGTACCTCCTGACCAGCGGCCCCGAGTCGGAGCCGATTCTGGCTGCGGCTGAGCAAAGCCTGCAGGCGTACGTCAATCAACGTCGGCGCCTAGCGATGGAAGTGTCGGAGTCGGCCCTGCATGCGGCGCTGTTCGTCGAAGGGGTGCGCAAGGTCGAGCTGGAAAACTGGGTCGATATCGTCGCCACCAAAGCACAGGCGCCGTACTGCACCGGCGTCACCATTACACGGGGCGCCGAGTAATGGGCGCGCAGCAGCTGGTGCCGAGAAACTCCACGCCGCTTGAGATCCAGGCTGCACAGGCGCTTGCGGAAATTCAACGCGTTCCGATCCCATTACGGGATCTGTGCAACCCGAACACCTGCCCAGCGGTGGTGCTGCCCTACCTGGCCTGGGCCTTCTCCGTCGATCGCTGGGACAGCAATTGGACCGAAGCCACCAAGCGCGCAGCCATCCGTTCATCCCGCTACATCCACGCGCACAAAGGCACCATCGGCGCCCTGCGCCGCGTGGTTGAGCCGCTGGGTTACCTGATCGAGGTGATGGAGTGGTGGCAGACCGTGCCGGAAGGCGTTCCCGGCACCTTTGCCTTGAAGGTCGGCGTCCTGGACACCGGTATCACCGAAGAAATGTACCAAGAGCTGACCTGGCTGATCGATGACGCCAAGCCACTCACCCGCCCACTAACGGGCCTGGCGATCAGCCTGGAAAGCACCGGCACCGTTTTTATTGGGGCCTGCGTGTACGAAGGCGACGAACTCAGCGTTTACCCACCGACACAGCGCGACATTGACGTAAGCGGTGTGACCCGCATCGGTGGCCGCGAACATCATATCGACACGATGGACATCTACTCATGACCGATCAAAACAGCCAGTTCTTCGCGATTCTCACCGACATTGGCAGAGCCAAGCAGGCCAACGCGACTGCCCTCGGCACTACGTGGACCTTTGCCCAGATGGCCGTGGGTGATGCCAACGGCACAGAGCCCATTCCCAACAGCTCGCAAACCAAGCTGATCAACGAACGCCGCCGGGCACCGTTGAACCAAGTGAAGGTCGACCCAGCGAATGCCAACGTGATCATCGCTGAGCAGATCATTCCCGAGAGCGTTGGCGGCTGGTGGGTTCGCGAGCTTGGCCTGTACGACGCTGCCGGTGACATGGTCGCGGTAGCGAACTGTGCTCCGACATTTAAACCGCTGCTGGCACAAGGATCAGGCCGGACGCAGGTGATTCGAATCAACCTGATCGTCAGCAACACGGCGAACATTGAGTTGAAGATCGATCCGAGCGTGGTACTGGCAACACGCGAGTATGTCGACCTGGCGGTCACCGAGGTTATGTCGCGGCTCGACTTCAAGCACTCGGTGTTGGTGGCCACCACGGCGAACATCGTGCTGAGCGGGATTCAAACCGTCGACGGTGTGTTACTTGCGGCAGACTCACGCGTTCTGGTGAAAGACCAGGCGCAGGCGAAAGATAACGGTATCTATGTCGTGCCGGCAGCCGGCGCCTGGAAGCGCGCCCAGGATGCTGACGCGAGTGTCGAGGTGACGCCGGGGCTGTTCGTCACCGTCGAGAAAGGTACTGCAAACGGCGACAGCGTTTGGCAGCTCGTGACGGATGCGCCGATTGTGCTGGGCACCACTTCGCTCACCTTTGAAGTGGTTGCAGGGCGCACGGGCATTATCGCTGGCACCTACCGCAGCTTGACCGTGGATAAGCTCGGTCGCGTTATTGCGGGCACCAACCCCACGACGCTTTCGGGCGCGGGTATTACTGATGCCCTTTCGTCCACCCCGCAAGGTGTTCTTGTTGGGGCAATTGCTGATATTGCAAAACATGATATCGGTACGTACTCCGGACCTACGACCGACAAGCCGACGGCAGGCGGTATTTATTTGCGGTTGAAATATCCCGGCATTAATACATTGGCGTTCGATTTTTACGCTCACATGGCTAGTGGTGCGGATACATTCGGATTCAGGCGAGTAGGTGCGGACGGAACTTCTACTTGGCGTGAGGTTTATCACTCCGGCAACTTTGACCCGTCTTCAAAAGCCGATAAGTCGCAGCTTGGAACTGCTGCTGCTCTGACGTCTACAGTTTCAACAACAGACTCGACTCCGGGGCGTGCTCTTCGGGTTGGCGATTTTGGTTGGGGCGCGCCAACCGCTGTAACTGCGACTGACGCTAACCTCATAGAGGCGTCGGGTATCTACTCCATCGGCTCTGGCACCTTGAACGTTCCTGCTGGTGCCGGATCTGGCTCAATGCTCTTTCACATGAACTATACGGTTAACACCGGAAATCGGACGGCGACTCAAGAGGTAGTTTCGAGGTCTGCTCCTGCACGGAAATTCTGGCGTGCGCGTGTTGTTGATGTTTGGGGGGCTTGGGTTGAGGCGGCAGCGAGCGGCGTTAACAGCAGTATTACTGCCCTTACAGGCCTGACTGCGCGACCTTCGTTTGGGGGTAACTTGGCGTGGGATGCCGGAAACTTCGACCCGTCGTCGAAAATCAACAAAGACCAATCTCAAGCAGTCGGTTTTTTTGGGGGAGCTAAGACTGCGCCTTACCTCCTGCACGCTGACGGGACATTTGTTTATTTGCAGGTTGATCGGCCCAAAGATACCGCTCTACTTACGGCAAATGGCTGGAGTAAGAACGCAGACACCGGTGAAATTACTCAACGAGCAGAGGTTGCTATTGGCGACTCCGTTGGTTCAATGCAGGTGTCAGTAACCTGGCCTTTTCAATTCCCGACCAAATGTTTGAGGGCGGATTATTCCTTAAGAGTTGCAAATGGCTCTCCTATTGCAATTATTGCGGGGTTTTATGACATCACAACTACAGGCGCCACGGTAAAATTCGAAGAGCTGAACTCTGCTGTTCAGTCAGGTTTGGTTTTAATGGTAGAGGCCGTGGGGTACTAATAAATGAAGATCTTCTATAGCGCACAAGAGAATACTTTCTTCAATGAGGTATTCCACGGTACTCGAACGGTTCTGGTACCCGATCCCGAGTGGGTGCGACCAACCGTGCCTGTTCCAGATCCCGAGTGGGCTCGGCCAACCGTGCCTGTTCCAGATCCCGAGTGGCTTCCGCCAATGATTTCAGCTCCTAATCCGGCGTGGGTTGTGGGTGAGGAATCAGAGTCTCAATCTGAGCCTGAAACTATTCAGATTCTTGATCCTGATGCTGTCCAGCCAACGATTAATGTGCCTGATCCTGATGCTGTCCAGCCAATGATTGAAGTGCCAGATGAGCAAGCCTCGGCCCCGCTCATTACCCTGCCTAACCCAGCGTGCTTGCTTCCACCCGAGTCTGAGCTTGTCGACGTATCGCAGGATGAACACGACGAGATATTCCGCGTGCTGGCCCTCGGCGGCTCGGTGCTTGCGCCTGACGAGAATGGGCGACCAACAACTATCCCCGCGCCAGGCCCTACGGTGGAGGAGCTGAAAGCCCGCGAGCGTGCAATCCGCGACCGAGTATTACTGCTCACTGACCCGTTAATCTCGCGCCACCGTGACGAGGTAGAGGCCGAGCGACCAACGACCTTCACCGCCGAGCAGTACAAGCAGTTGCAGGGCTACCGCCAGGATCTGCGGGAGTGGCCTGAATCGGTGCTCTTTCCTGCACTTGAGCACAGGCCGGAACAACCAGCCTGGCTTGCAGATCAACTCGGCTAATCAACTCGCACCTGTAACACCCGATCCTACAACCCGCCGCGCTCGCCCAACCGGCGCGCGCGCGGCAGCCTGTGCACTGTCATTCCATCACAGCGCAGGCAACCACCCATGGCCGGTTCAGACTATCTCCACGGCGTGCGGGTTCTCGAACTCAACGACGGCACCCGCCCCATTCGCACCATCGCAACCGCAGTCATCGGCCTGGTTTGTACGGCTGAAGATGCGGACCCGCTCGCCTTTCCTCTGGACACACCTGTCCTGCTGACCAACGTGCAAAGCGCCATCGCCAAAGCCGGCGTGAAAGGCACCCTGGCGTCCAGCCTGCAAGCCATCGCGGACCAGACCAAGCCCTACACCATCGTGGTGCGGGTGAAGGAAGGCGCAGACGCAGCCGCTACCACCACCGCGCTGATCGGCACCACCACCGCCGACGGCAAATACACCGGCATGAAAGCCCTGCTAGCTGCCAAGGCCCGTGTGGGCATGACGCCGCGCATTCTTGGTGTGCCAGGTCTCGACAGTCAGCCGGTGGCCACCGCCCTGGTATCGATCGCCCAAGACCTGCGCGCCTTCGCCTACGTCAGTGCGTGGGACTGCAAAACCAAGGAAGAGGTGGTCGCCTACCGCGAAAACTTCGGTGCCCGTGAGGTTATGGTGATCTGGCCGGAGTTCCAGAATTGGGACACGGTCACCAGCGCGACCGTTACCGCGTCGGCGGTGGCCCGAGCCCTGGGCCTGCGGGCGAAGATCGATAAGGAAACCGGCTGGCACAAGACCCTGTCCAACGTCGCGGTCAACGGCGTGACCGGCATCAGCGCCGACGTGTTCTGGGATCTACAAAACCCGGCGACCGACGCCAACTACCTCAACAGTAACGAGGTCACCACCCTGATCAACGAGGGGGGCTTCCGCTTCTGGGGTAGCCGTACGTGCAGCGAGGATCCTCTGTTCGCGTTCGAAAACTACACCCGCACAGCGCAGATCATCGCCGACACCATGGCTGAGGCGCACATGTGGGCAATGGACAAGCCGATGCATGCGTCCCTGGTCAAAGACATCATTAATGGGATCAACGCCAAGTTCCGCGAGCTGGTTACCCAGGGCTACCTCATCGGCGGTGAATGCTGGTATCCGGAAGATATCAACGACAAGGACACCCTCAAGGCCGGCAAGCTGACCCTCGACTACGACTACACCCCCGTGCCGCCCCTGGAAGACCTCACCCTGCGTCAGCGCATCACTGACCGCTACCTGATGCAGTTCGCCGCCGCCGTCAACGCTTAAACCGGGCCTCCCCGCGAGGGGAGTTAACCCCGTGCCATAACTCCGGAGATTCCCGCCATGGCCATGCCTCACAAACTGAAAAACATGAACCTGTTCAACGACGGCGGCAGCTACCAGGGCAAAGTCAAGACCGTCACCCTGCCCGCCTTGGGCCGCAAAATGGAAGCTTGGCGCGCCGCCGGCATGAATGGCCCGGTCAAGGCTGACCTGGGTATGTCCGATGACGGTATCCAGATGGAATGGAAACTGGGTGGCCTGGACCTGATCGTGCTCAAGCAGTTCGGCGCGGTCAACGCAGCGGGGATTGCCCTGCGCTTCGCCGGTGCTTTCCAACAGGACGACACTGGTGAAATCAGCGCCGTCGAGGTGATTGTTCGCGGACGTCACGAAACCATTGAAATGGGTGACGCCACACCTGGTGAAGACACCGAGCACTCCATCACCACCACCTGCAGCTACTACAAGCTAACCGTCGATAACGAAGACATCATCGAAATCGACCTGCTCAACTTTATTGAGAAGGTCGGCGGCGTCGACATGCTGGAGAAACAGCGTAGCGCTATCGGCCTCTGAGCCCTGTCCTCGATCGATAACTAAGAACCCTCAGCACTAGGAGCTCTACCCATGAAAGACGAAGCCATCGAACAACCCGACGTTAAGCCGGTCGACGACAACACCGTCATCCTCGACACGCCGATCCGCCGGGGCGTCACCACCATCGAAAGCATCACGCTTCGCAAACCCAACTCGGGCGAACTGCGTGGCGTGAGCTTGTCTGAGCTGTTGCAGATGGACGTCAACAGCCTGGTAAAGGTGGTGCCGCGCATTAGCAACCCCACCCTCACATCAGTCGAAGTTACGTCGATGGACCCGGCAGACCTGTTCGCAC
Source organism: Pseudomonas arvensis (assembly GCF_056688935.1). Taxonomy (NCBI): domain Bacteria; kingdom Pseudomonadati; phylum Pseudomonadota; class Gammaproteobacteria; order Pseudomonadales; family Pseudomonadaceae; genus Pseudomonas; species Pseudomonas arvensis. Next base: position 4,645,991 of record NZ_CP162038.1, read on the forward strand.
TCGGCACCAAGGTGTCTGGTTTTTTGCTACAGAAATCGATGAAGACGGACGCATCCCTCGTTGCGTAGAGGACGCCATGGCCGATCTGGCCGTGGTCTTTCACTGGGCGCCGGCTGACATGGATCAACTGGGCCTGAACGAACTGATGGAATGGCGCGAGCGCGCCAGGGTGCGGAGCTCCACCGATGGCAAATGATCTGAGACTTCAGGTGCTGCTCAGTACCATCGACAAGGCCACCCGACCGCTAAAGCACATCAGCGAAGGGGGTATTGAGACAGCTCGGGCCCTCAAAGCCGCTCGCGACCGCCTGAAGGAACTCACATCCCAACAAAAGGACGTCAGCGCCTGGAGGGCTCAGCGTGCGGCTGCTGAGCAAACCAGCGCGTCTCTCACTGCCGCACGGGACCGCGTCAAATCCCTCAGTCAAGAACTCGCCGCTACCGACACGCCGACCAGAGCAATGACCCGCAGCTTCCAGGCAGCGGTGCGCGAGGCCACTCGGCTCAAGCAGCAGCACCAACAGCAGAGCGAGCAACTGCAGGGCCTTCGATCGAAGCTCTACGACGCTGGCATCAGCACCAAAAACCTTGGCACCCACGAGCGCCAGCTGCGCGAGCAAATCAACGCCACCAATGCCAGCATCAGCACGCAAGGCAAGCGCATGGCAGAGCTGAGCGCCCAGCACAAGCGCGCGGCGGCAGCCCGAAGTCAGATGGAAAAATCCCAGCGCGCCGCCGGCAATCTCGCGGTGAACGGCGCCTCAGGTCTGGGGGTTGGCTATGCAGCGAGCCGCCCCATCGCCTCCGCAATTAGGGCCTTCGCGCCGAATGAGGATTCCGCCACACAGCTCAAGGTGTCGATGATGGACGACACCGGCAAGGTAGCCGAAGACTTCCAGAAGATTACGAACCTGGCCACAAAGCTGGGTGACCGTTTGCCAGGTACAACGGCCGACTTCCAGGAAATGATGACTATGCTGAGGCGCCAAGGCCTTAGCGCACAAAGCATTCTCGGTGGTACGGGTGAGGCAGCCGCATACTTGGGCGTACAGCTAAAAATGCCGGTGGCCGAGGCCGCTGAGTTTGCGGCCAAAATGCAGGACGCTACCCGCACCTCCGAGAAAGACATGATGTCGCTGATGGACACCATCCAGCGCGGTTTCTACGCGGGTGTTGACCCGACCAACATGCTCCAGGGCTTCAGCAAGATCGCGCCGGTGATGGACACCATCAAAAAATCGGGCATCGACGCCGCCGCTGAACTGGCACCGCTGCTGGTCATGATGGATCAAGCGGGCATGGAAGGCGGCGCCGCCGGCAACGCCTACCGGAAGATCTTTCAGGCAGGCCTGGACAAGGACGGGGTTAAGGACGTCAACGAGATCATGGCGCTGGAGGGAAAGTCCATCCGCTTCAAGTTCACCGATGACAAGGGCAACTTCGCCGGCCTGGAAAACCTGTTCGCCCAGGTCGAAAAGCTCAAGACCCTGAACGACGAAGATCGAACCGCCACCATCAAGGCTCTGTTCGGTGATGATTCCGAAACGATGACCACCTTGAACACCATGATGAACAAGGGGCTGGATGGGTATAAAGAGGTTCAGCAGAAGCTGCAAACCCAGGCCGATCTGCGTACTCGCGTCAACGAACAACTCAGTACCCTCACCAACGTCATGGAAGCCGCAGAAGGCAGTTTCACCAACGCCATGGCAGAGTTCGGTGCAGCAGTAGCGCCGGAACTCAAGGATCTGATCAACACGCTGGGCGAGATCGCCAACAGCGTCGGCACCTGGGCCAGGGAGAATCCAAAGTTGGCCGGTGGCCTGGTCAAGGTAGTGGCCGCGATTGCTGCGCTGGCATTCGTTTTCGGCGGCTTGGCGTTGACCATGGCGAGCATGCTGGGACCGTTCGCGGTACTGCGCTACGGGATGGCAATGTTCGGCCTTCAGGGTGGTGGTATCACCAGTATGCTGGGCCGCTTAATGCCCACACTGACCGGACTGGCCCGTAACGTTTTCCCAATGTTTGCCCAGGGTGTTCGCATGCTCGCCATGACAATGGGCGGTGCGCTGGTCACTGCTCTGCGCACCGTAAGCATTGCACTGTGGGGGCTGTCCGCGAACCCGATTGTCTTGATCATTGCAGCTGTCGTAGCCGCACTGGCCGCCGGTGCCTACCTGATCTACAGAAACTGGGACGCGGTGAAGAGTTACTTCACCAACGCATGGACAGAGATCAAGGCAGGTTTCGACGGGGGTATCGGCGGCATCATCACCACGATGGTCAATTTCAGCCCGCTCGGCCTTGTGTACCAGGCGTTTGCGGGTGTGCTGAGTTATCTGGGCATCGAACTGCCCAGCCGCTTCACTGAGTTCGGCAACATGATCGTCAACGGCCTGGTGAATGGTTTGATGGCAGGTCTCGGCAGCGTCAAAACGGCCATCAGCTCAATCGGCGACGCCAGCATCGGTTGGTTCAAGGAAAAGCTCGGTATCCACAGCCCGTCGCGGGTGTTCGCGGAGCTGGGTGGTTTCACCATGGCCGGCCTCACCCAAGGCCTGGAAGTTGGGCAGAAAGGCCCGCTTGACGCCCTGAGCAGTATGACCAAGCAGATGACAGCGGCAGGCACCTTGGCCCTCGGCGCCACGGCCATGCCGGCGTTTGCCGTGGACAACACGCCGCCAATCAGCAGCTCGCCTTCAGCAGCGGTTTACGACAGCCACGACACCTACGAAATCAGCATCACAGCAGGCCCTGGCACCGACATGCAAAGCCTGGAAAAGAGCGTGCGCGCCATGATGACCCGCATCGAAAACGAAAAGAAAGCGCGTCAGCGCAGCAAACTCTCGGACCTGGATTAACCACCATGATGATGGCCCTCGGCATGTTCGTGTTCAGCCTGCACACCGCTGCCTACCAGGAGCTGCAGCGCCAAACGGATTGGCGCCATGCCAGCAACAATCGAATCGGCGCGGCGCCCGCGCGGCAGTTTGTAGGCCGTGGGGACGACGCCATCACCCTCCCCGGCGTCATCTTCCCCGAGCTGGCCGGTACCGCCCTCAGCCTCGACGCCATCCGTTTAATGGCAAACACTGGTAAGGCCTGGCCCATGGTCGAGGGCACCGGACGGATCTACGGCCTGTGGGTGATCGAGAGCCTGAGCGAAACCAAGACCCTCTTTTTCAGCGACGGGACTCCACGGCGTATTGAATTCACCCTGAGCCTCAAGCGCATCGACGACGACCGCATCGACCTGCTAGGCGCCGCTACCAGCATCGGCGTCAACATCCTGCGGGGCCTGCTGTGATCGAAGCCATCATCTCCAAGGTCACGGGTTACGTGCGCAACACGGCCGAGCGCTACATGCGTGACGCGGCCTATCCCGTGCCGGCCTTCCGGCTCACCGTCGACGGCCTCGACATCGCTCAACTGATCAGCCCGCGGCTGATGAGCCTGGAGCTGACCGACAACCGCGGCGTCGAGGCCGACCAACTGAGCATCACCCTCAGCGACCACGACGGCCTGCTGACAATCCCACCCAAGGGCGCGGTGCTGCGACTATGGCTGGGCTGGAGTGACACCGGCCTGGTCGACAAAGGCACGTACACTGTCGACGAAACCGAACACAGCGGCGCGCCGGACGTGCTCAGCATCCGCGCCAGATCGGCAGACTTGCGCAAGGGCCTGAAAACCAAGCGCGAGCGCAGCTGGAGCAACACCACACTCGGCGACGTCCTGGGCGATATCGCCATCGGCAACGGCCTCACCGCCACGATCGCCAGTGCACTGCACGGCTTGCCCATCCTGCAGCTAGACCAGGCGAACGAATCCGACGCCAACCTGATAAGCCGCCTGGCCGAAGAATTCGACGCGGTGGCCAGCGTCAAAGCCGGCTGCCTGCTGTGCCTTCCGGCGGGCGGCGGCAAGACCGCCAGCGGCATGGATCTGCCACACATCACCCTCACCCGCGCCGACGGCGACCAGCACCGCTACCTACAAGCCGACCGTGACAGTTACGACGGCGTGCGTGCCTATTACTACGACGTGAACAGCGCCAAGAAACAGGAAGCCATTGCCGGCGGCGGCGACAATCTCAAAGACCTGCGCCACACCTACAGCGACCAGCAGTCAGCCCTGCGCGCTGCCCGTGCAGAGTTCCGGCGCCTGCAACGTGGTAGCGCCACGCTTAGCTACAACCTGGCGATGGGCCGGCCGGATCTGATCCCGGAGCTGACCTACACACTCCAAGGCGTGAAAGAGGAAATCGACGAGATCATCTGGTACGGCGGGAATGTGCAGCACAGCCTGAGTGCGGATGGTGGCTACACCGTCAGCCTGGAACTGGAGAGCAAGCTGCCGGAGGACAACGTTGAGGATCTGGCGGAGGAGAACAAGGGGGATTACACGGGGATCATCGCGTACTACCGCGACAAGAAAACCGGGAAGGAAAAGACGATTACTGCGGGGGATCAGGCAAAGCCAAGGCGGTTGCGGTGGTTGTATGCCAGTGAAAGGACGGCTAAGCGGGCGGTGGATCGGGAGTGGAAGAAAATGCAGATGGCAGCAACATGAGAGTTCAAGCGACCCTAAAAAACCCGGCATTAGCCGGGTTCCTCATTCACTTCGCGTGCAACAGAACATCAATGAACCGCAGAATGTCCTTTTGCTGCTCCTGATCAAGTTGCCTGAACATCTGCAAAACCAACCTTTCGCGATGATTCAATTTCTCAAACTCAACGCTCTCGGCCTGCTTGGCTTGCATATCGTTACTCGCGGACATGTGTCACTCCCTTCAACACCTCCAGGTGCCCGGCACCAACCTAGGTGCCAACCAAAGCACCCTGAGGGGCGAGGGATTGTCAGCGTGTGTAGATGTGCCACCAGCCTACGTAAAAACTTTCAGAAAATGGATCAAGGCTTCGAGCATAAATCCTGCGCGAGTGCGACGAAGTCGCTGTAGTCCATCTTTATCGACGGAATGGTCGGGGATGGCTTTGTTATGTCCTGACCGTCTGCCCAGCCACGACTTTTAGCCTCGCTTCGGGCACTTCCACTTAACGCATAAACAGTGCCGTCGGCGGCTCGTGCCAGCGCTTTAGGTGAAGGGCCATCACACATTAGATCGACGCTATCGACCGTGAAAGGCCAGGCATCCCCGAAATCTTTACTCGATACGGTCTGGACCTTTTCGTCGGCATCACACCCCGCGAGCGCTGACAGCAATATGATCAGCGCAGCAACCTTGTTTCCTTGGCTCAAATGTAGCTCCTTATTTTTTTTGGCTGAACGCACGTAGAAGCCTTTTCACTGCTCCCTTGTCATCCTCATCCAACGTCCTAACGTGCTCGACCATCTCGACTTCATCAGGTGACAACGTTGGCTCTGCTACTGGCACGCGTTGGCCGATGACCACGTAAAGGATGTCCACGCCTTTCTCCGACACAGCTGCGAGATACGCTGCATCAGGGCTTCTATCACCCTTTTCGTAGTTGAACTGAGAGGTCTTGGCAACGCCCGCAATTGCGGCGAAATCCGCTTGGTTGAAACCCAAACGGACACGCTCCTCCCTCAGCCTTTCACCAATATTCAACAAAACGACCCCTTATTGAGTTGACTATTCAACGCTCGTTGAATATTCTCCCCATGTCATCACACGAAACCACACGAAACGAGACTATGCCGAACGCATCCCCCATTGAGCAAGCATGCCAACAGGCCCGTGATCGTCTCGCACGTCTCGGGATTACGGCCAAAGACTGGGCTAAAGAAAATGAATTCAACCCATCGACGGTCTACGCGGTTTTGAACGGACAGAAGAAATGCCTGCGTGGTGAAGCTCACCGCGCGGCCGTACTGCTCGGAATCAAAGACGGCGTGATTACAAACTAGGGGCTCTGGCTCCAAGGGGAAACCAGAAGATGAAACGCCCAGTTCTAGACAGCAGAAAGAGCGTCGTAATGGCCGTCATAGGCGCCTACCCAGGCGGTCGGTCGTATGCCTCGGCAGACCTCGGTATGCCGCTGAAGAAGTTCGACAACCAGGCCTACGAGAACGCCGGCAGCCGCCCGCTGACCGATGAACACATTCACCGTTTGGAGCAAGTAGCCGGGACCACATTCCTGGCCGACTACATCGCCTCAATGTACGGCGGCATGTTCGTACCGCTGAGCGTCCCGGAGAACCTGGACAACGTGGAGTTGTACAGCCGGTCCCTGAAGGCCTCGGCCCAGCGGGGCAAAGTCGACCAGATCATGTCTGCGGCCCTGGATGACGGTGTTATCGAAAGGCGTGAAGCCGACGCGATCATCGCTGCCCTGATCACTTACATGTCCGCCCGCTACGCCGAGGTGTTTGCGACTATCCAGCTGTACAGCCAGGGAGCTGTTTAGTGAGCACTTACAAACTGGTCTGCCCCTGCTGCAACAGCTCGATGCGCATCCGTACTTCCGAAGGCCAGACGCCTTGCTTTCGCTCTATGTACTCGGAATGCACCAACCTGCTGTGCGGCGCCACGTTCTCCGGCTCATTGGTTTGGGAATACCAGCTCAGCCCATCGGGCATTGACCGCCCCCTTACGGTCCTGCCCATGGCCCCAACAAAGGTGCGTTTGCTTGCACGTCGAAACCTCACGGTAAACAACGATCAACCCGATCTGCTGGACCAACTGGAAATGGAGCGCGCGTGATGAACCTCGATCAACAGACTCATGACTACCGCAGCAGCATGCAACAAGCTGCTTTCGCTTACCTGCAACGCCATGAGGCAGAACACCTGGTGGATTCCGATCTGTTGTTCGATCGCTGCATTCGCCATCTGACCCTTGCATTGGAAGTGCCTGTATTCATGGCACCCAAACTTGTCCACAACGCTTGGACTGAACTGCAGGTGATCAAAAAGCGCCGCTGGATTGGCATTGACTGGGCCAGTGGATCGGACAGCACCCGTGTCCTCTTGGTGGATGTTCTCGCCGGCAAAGCCTTCCCAATGTCGGCTAGGTTTCTGCCGCAGAAACTGCTCGACCAGCGCAACACCGCATACAAGCCACACCCTCAGTAACGCTCCCTTTTAAACCCCGCCCTGCCCCGTTCCCAATGGGTTTGGGTGAGCTTTGCCCGCAATCCGAGGTGGACCATGGAAATCGACATCGCCATCACCGCAAAACTGCCCCGCGACCAGGCCGAGGCACTGCTCGTTGAGCTGCGCGCTCAGTACGCGTTGCTGTTCAACGAGCATTGGTATGACGACCGTTTTCGCTTGATCCCCGAGGGTTTGCGGCACGGCTCGTTGCTGGTGGCCTTCCCTGGATTGGCCGCACGAAAAAGCCTGATTGGCGCCCTTAAACACAGTCTCGACGAAGCGAAGTAAGCCACGATGGAAATGGAACAAAGGCTGCGAGCCGACGTCATCCAACGCATTGAGCGGGACTACCAGCTCAAGCACATGGCCAACACCAATTACATGCGCAAGGGGGTGTGCCCTGCCTGCCGCCAGAAAACCCTTTACACCTTCTACGACTCGCCCTGGACGTTGATCTGCGGACGGCCGGAAAAGTGCGACCACCGCGTCTACGTGAAAGACGTCTACGACGATCTATTCAACGACTGGAGCAAGACCGCGCCGTCGACAGCGGAAAACCCCCAGGCCACAGCACGCGCCTACCTTGAGTTTGCGCGGGGTTTCAAATTTGAGCTGATCGCCGGCTTGTTCACTCAGGATAACTACTGGGATGGACGGCTAAACATCGGGAGCGCCACGGTGCGTTTCGCCTTGGAGAAAGGTGGCTACTGGGAGCGCCTAATAGATCGGCCTGACCGCTTCGGCAAGATGAAGGCACGCTTTCGTCCTACCGGCGAAGGCTTGACCGGTTACAAAGGCGTCTGGTGGTGCCCACCGAGTGTGGACCTGCTGGAAGTCGACGAGCTATTCATAGTCGAGGGAATCTTCGACTCCATCGCTCTGCTGCACAACGAAGTGCCGGCCGTGTCGATGATGTCCAGCGCTCCCTGCCCCATCGACTCACTCAAGGCCCTGGTCAAGTTACGTCAGGACGCTGGCAAACGTCTGCCGCGCCTGGTGTGGGCACTGGATAACGAGCCAATCGCCAAGGCCAACATGCGCCGTTGGGCGAAGGAAGCGAGCGAGCTGGGCTTCACCTCTAAAGCAGCCGTAATCCCGCAGCCCAACGGAAAAAAGGTCGATTGGAACGATCTGCACTTGCGGTGGAAATCGATCGAGGGCGACGACAAACGCGCAGACCGCATTGAGCAAGACCTTAGCGAAGCGCGCCACCAAGGCGATTTGCTGCTGGCTGATTCGGCGGAGGAAAAAGCGTTCCTGATCTACGTCCGCAACGAACGCAAGGAATTTCACTTCACCTTCCGCAAGCGCCTGTACTGGTTTCGGCTGGACCTTGAAAAGTACGACCGAGCAATGACCGATCTGGAAAGCTCGGAACGCCACGAAGACCAGTTGCTCACTGAGGAACAGCGACGCTACAAGGCACTGCGCCAATCTGGCTCAGTCACTAGCATCGCCAACTGCAATTTCCAGGCGCTGTACTACATGCGCAACGACCTGACCGACGAGGCCTGGTACTACTTCCGCATTGAGCGCCCGCAGGGGCCGGCTATCAAAAGCACGTTCACGGCCAAACAGCTCACCTCGGCGCCTGAGTTTGCGAATCGCCTGCTCAATGTCTCCAACGGCGCAATGTTCGAGGGCAGCGCCCAACAACTGAAACGGATCCTGGCCCCCCAACTGGATTGCCTGAAAACCGTCAACACCATCGAATGGATCGGCTACAGCCGCGACCATGGCGCCTATGTCTTCAACGACCTGGCCTTTCACGGCGGCAAGGTGCAGGTGCGCAACAAGGAAGACTTTTTTGACCTCGGAAAACTGAGCATCAAGTCCCAGAGCCAGTCGCCGGTGCTGCATATCAATACAGACCTCAACGCCTACAACGAAGGGTGGTTCGACATCTACTGGCGCTGCTTTGGCGTACAGGGTCTGGTGGTGCTGGCCTGGTGGCTGGGCGCGTTGCACGCCGAGCAGATCCGCCAGATCCACAAGTCACTGATGTTCTTGGAGCTGGTTGGCGAAGCCGGCTCGGGCAAGACCACTCTGGTGGAGCTGCTGTGGAAGTCGGTCGGGCGCACTGATTACGAAGGCTTCGACCCGTCCAAAGCGACTGCCGCAAGCCGTGCACGCAACTTTTCGCAGGTCAGCAACTTGCCGGTGGTGCTGATCGAGTCCGAGCGTGAACAAAAGGAAGGCCAGCCGGTTAAACACTTCGACTGGGACGAACTGAAAACCGCTTACAACGGCCGCAGCGTTCGCTCCACCGGTGTGAAAAACAACGGCAACGACACTCACGAACCGCCGTTCCGCGCCGCCTTGCTGATTGCGCAAAACAACCCGGTGAACGCATCAGAGCCAATCCTGCAGCGTATTTGCCACGTCCACCTGACACGCGAGCACCACACGCCGGAGACCAAGCAATACGCCGAGCAGCTGGAGCGCATGCCGATGGACAGCATCAGCGGCTTCCTGGTCAAGGCGCTGCAACGCGAAGCCGAAACCATGCGGCTGTTGGAGGAAAACACCTCCGGCTACGAACAGGAACTGCTGGCCTTGCCTGGCGTGCGCACCGTACGTATCGCCAAAAACCACGCACAACTGCGCAGCCTAGTGGACGCACTGGCCGGCGTCGTACCACTCGGCGATCGCCGCAAGGCCCTCGCCCACGCTGAAATCAGCCGCATGGCGCTGGAGCGGCAGCAGGCAATCAACGCCGACCACCCGACCGTGCGCGAGTTTTGGGACCTTTATGAGTTCCTCAATGGCATGGACGAGAAAGCCGCGCTGAACCATGCGCGTCGCGATGGGCTGATCGCAGTGAACCTTAACGAGTTTGTGGAAATGGCTGCCAATAAACGCCAGCAAGTCCCGCCGCTGAGCGACCTGAAACGCCTGCTCAAGACCAGCAAGTCACCCAAGTTTCTGGAATCGAACAAGCCCGTCAACTCGTCGCGCCAGGTCGACGCCTTCGACAAGCCAAAAACCATTCGCTGCTGGGTTTTCCAGGGCGCGTAACCACCGCAACAACAGGAGCAGCACCATGCAAAACGAACTCAAATCAGCCATTCGCTTCAACGAATTTGCCGCGTACTTCGGCGCGCGCGGGGTACTGGCTATGGCTTGGTGGATGGGGGCCGTGCATGCCGCCCGAATTCGTCAGGACCAGAACAGCTTCCCGTTCCTTCAGATCGTCGGTACCGCCGGCAGCGGCAAAACTCTTCTTTTGGATTACCTCCAAAAGCTGAACGGGCAAACGCCTTACTCCCATGCACTTTCCCATGCCACTCCGGCCGGGCGAGCGCGCACATTTGCCGGCGCAGGGCAGCGGATTGTCATTTGCGAGGAACACGGTGAATTAGGCCAGTCCATTGATTGGGATGAACTGAAGCCGCTTTTTAGCTCAGGCAGCATGAGCCTGCGATCTGGGGACGGGCGGAGTGAAGAGGTGACATTTCGCGGGGCTCTGGTGATAACCGCAAACCAGCAACTGGACTGCAGTGATGCGGTCACCAGCCGAATGGTTATGCTCGATCTTTCAGCTGCCGACGCCCATACACCTAAAATCCGGCCGGAAGACATCAGCAGCCTCAACGCTTCGGAGGCAAGTGGATTCGGTATCGCGGTTTCTCAGTCAGGAGAATGGATTTGCGGCAGTCTTCGGGCTTTTTTGCCTTCCTACCAAGGCCAGCTCACTCGTAAATACGGGACAGGCCTGAACGCGCGTACAGCACTCAACTGCGCACAAATGATCTGTCTGATCGATCTGCTTTGCAATCTTCTGGCGATTCCGCAGGACCTCCAGCTTGAGGCCAGGAAGCTGGTTCACGACATCGCCTTCCTTGACACGATCCCCTATTGATCCGGCCTTCGAAAGGAGAATCCGCATGAATACGCCTGCCCAAAAACCGCAGCCCAACTGGTTTCAGCAGCTGCAGGAGTTTGAAGCCAACCGCCCCGCCATCCGTAAAGCAGGTATCGAAGCACTTAACCGCTTGGTTCCTGTCGCCCAGCGGGATACAGGCCAGAGCGCAGTCATCGGTCGCTTTCTGCTCGGGCTCTACAACGGCCGCGACTACCCCTTCGTCCTGACCAGCTTGCGCGGCCTCGACACCGCACTGTTCGACGACTGCCTGGCAGTGCTGCAACTGGACTACTCGCCTGAGCAAGAGGTGCACACGTACCTCCCCGACGGCGATGCGATCTGGGAAGAACTGATAGGTACCTGGGCATGAAATGGGCGCCGAAACGCAATAGAGACGGGCAAGTCCAGCAGAACTGCTGGGTTACCGACAACGGCTACACCGTCGCGCTGTGCCGGTTGCCTGAGTCGCGTTACCCCGTTACTCGGCCTGGGGGCGAACTGCCCTTCGCTTATGCGAAAGACAGAGACGAAGTCATAACGATCATTGAGCAAGACCAGGCCAAACCGGCCTGAAAGATGGTGTTGAGGAGCGCCAACTCCCCGACACCTACCACTACAAAGGAGCAGCACCATGCAAGCACAGAACCTAAGCAGCAGCGCCGGAGAGGCTAACACAACCCCATTCGCCGTCGGCGACAAGGTCAGCTACGTCGCAATCAGCGGTGGTGGCCGCAGCTACCGTTTCAGCGCCCGCAAAGCCGTAATCGAGGCAATCACTGACGATGTCGCGACATTGCGCAGTGCAAATGGCCGAACCACCACACAGCCGCTGAGTAAATTGACACCCGACGGCCAGCCCAACGCCCTGACGCGCATGCTTATGGGAGGGGAGTGATCATGGCTGACTACTTTTATAAGTCCAGCGAGCCAGCAACCGTCGAAATTGTTCGGAGCTATTACGTCATGAGGGATGCTTTCAGCGCTCTACTGATCGCGCTGGGTGTGCATTTCGGCGGCAAGGTCGCACCAATGCGTGACGTCGACTCCCATTTCGCAGGCGGCGTGAAGCTCAGCGGTGGTGCCGAGCTGGATGTGCACTGGTGCCGTCCTGACGACCATGGATATCGGAAACTGCGCACTGCTGCCAAGCCTGGAAAAGGCATATCGAAAGACGAACGAACTGCCATCCGGGCGGAACATCAGCGTCTTGTCGCACTGTGGAACGAGCATTGCCCAGCACGCTTGAGCACCACCGAATACTGGGATCGACTCGGCGTGAATAGCGGCAGCCTTTGGCTGTGTGGCGGCGTCAAGTTTGAACTCGATGGCACCGCCTACTTCCACCTGGGATTCCAGATAAACAAAGCCGAACACCACTGCCAGATCGCAGCAGGCCAACCAACAAACGGATGGATCGAAGGTGCAGTAGAGATCCTGGCCAGCGAGTACGAGACCGCCCGCCTTGCGAAAGTCGGAGGTACAGCATGAAAGCACTGAGCATCCGTCAGCCTTGGGCCTGGCTGATCGTCAACGGTCAAAAGGACATCGAAAACCGTAGCTGGCCGACCCGCTTCCGCGGACCGGTGCTGATCCACGCCGCCAAGGGCATGACCAGCGCCGAGTACAACGACGCCTACTTCTTCGCCCTCGAACAGGGCATCACCATCCCGCACTTCAACGACTTGGAGCGCGGCGGCATCGTCGGCCAGGCCACAGTCACCGGCTGCGGCGACGACTGCCTGTCGCCCTGGTTCTTCGGCAAGTTCGGCTTCGAGCTGGCCGACGCCAAGCCCCTGCCGTTTCTCCCATACAAGGGCCAGCTGGGCTTCTTCGATATCGACTATCAGGAGGTGGCCCATGGCTGATCCGTGCGACTGCCTGAACCAGTGCGGCGATGACGAGCGCGTCATCCAGTATATGGTTGAACCATGCGAGTGGCGGATGAACCGGGCTCTTCGAGAAAAAGCACGGCTAGAGGCTGAAGTTTCTCTGCATGAAAACGCCGCAAAGTGGCGAGCTTTCTGCGCCGACGTGGAGGTGGCCAATGTCTGACCTCTTCTTCTTGCAGGACAGCCGCAATAACGTCGGTAGCCGGGCGATGTTTTGGCGTAACGGCGGCGGCTACACCTCGAATCTCGACGAGGCAGAACAGTTCTCGTGGGAACAAGCTCTGAAGCAATACGAGTGCAGGGAAACCGATTTGCCCTGGCCAGTGGAGTACGTCAGCACTCGCGCAGAGGTCGGCGTTGACTGCCAGTACCTCAGCAGGTCAGAGGCCGAGGCCTACCGCAACGAAGACGGCCGCGTATATGTGGCCTACGCACGCGAGTGGGACGGCAATGATCTGGTGTGGCGCGGCGGCACAGGCCCAACCGCCAATCTGGATGACGCCATCCACCCGGGAGCGGCAGACGCCGCTGGGTACCTGGCCCAAGGCTTGGAGCTTTGGCCGTGCGGGTACATCGTCGAGCGTTCCCGGCCAGTGGCCCAGGTCGCGCAGCTCGACCACAGGCAGGCACTTCGCTCAGTCGGCCTCAAGCTGCCCAAGCTCAAGCGCCCGCGCAACCGTATCTACCGCGACCGGATCAACTGCGAAGGCTGCGGGCGTTTTCTCAGCGAGCGCCAGCGCTTCGACGACTGCCCGAACTGCGGCGCGGGGAACGCACCATGACCGTTTTCCTTTTGCTTTACCTGTGCGCGGATGCGACCCGAACGGATTGCCAGGTGGTTAGGGCTGATAGCTGGAGTGGCCCTAGCGCCTACGAGCTATGCACCGACGTCGTACCTGGGCTGACAGAGGCGCTGACGGCGCCCAACCAAAAGCGGCATCGGTTTGTATGTGAGGTCCAAGGCCACACCGCAAAACCCGCAGAACACAAAGCTCCGCCGGGCTTTGCTCATCAATCATTTCGGATGTAACGGAGAGAACTCATGACCAGAATTGTCACTGAGCGAGACTTCAGAAAACCAGAGTTCGCCAATGCTGACCCTATCGACTACGAGTTTCGTGAGGACGGCGCAGTTGTACGCAAGGATCGCTGGCAAACAGCCGTTCACCAAATTCGCAGCTTAGTGGGTCCCAAAGGCCGTGAGTTCGAGATTGCGGATGTGATAACGGCCGTTGAGAAACTGACCGTTAGCTGGTGCGACGCAGACCCTGATGACTTCCCGGATGCCCCAGCATTCATTGACGTAAGGCTCTCTTGCGGAAGCGTACTGAAACGACTGGAGCGTTTTGGCGATAAGTACGCTTGGACATTTAGCACGCTGGAATTCGTTGCCGTGGATTTTGGAGCGGACATCGTCCAATGGACCAAAAGCGAGGTAGCCCCTTGAACAACGGTAAATCCTTCCCCTGGAACCTCGACCTCACCGGAGTCTGTGACCAGTGCGGTAGATCCCGTGCTCACGGCAACCACCAGAAGTGCAGCAAAGCGCGCCAGGCTGCCAACGCCAAGCGTCGGGCCGAGGAGTCTCAAGCCGGAGTCACACCGGTACCTAGAAAAAGTGCCAGCCTGTTCTGGTTACTTCGCCAGCAGTGATCGGCAACACTAAAACCGCAATACATCAGGCCCGGCGACGGGCCTTTTTTCTGCCTGTCGGCAGAATCTTTCAATACATCGCGTGGGGACGCATATGGCAGATGGCGTAGAGGCCCGTGGCAATTCGGTACGGGTCTATTTCCGTTTCAATGGCGAACTGTGTCGGGAGCTGGTGCCCGGTGGTAACACACCGGAAAATAGGGAGCATGCAAAGCGTCTGGTAACGGTGATCGAGTACGAGATACAGGCCGGCACCTTCGATTACCGCCGGCATTTTCCCGAATCGACCAAGCTGGCCGAGAACACTTTCGGGCATTACCTGGACCTTTGGCTCACGATCAAGAGCAACAGCGTGGCCGCTACCTCTTTCCGGGGGTACAAGAACAAGGCTGAGGTCCATGTTAGGCCGCGCTGGGGTGACGTTCAGATCGATCAGATTGACCACCTTGACCTGCAAGAGTGGATTCAGGGGCCGCTGTCGAAGCGCCTGAAAAACAAGACCATCCGCGACATCATCAGCAACGTGCGCCAGGTGTTCCGGCTTTACCGCACCCGGAAGAAGGTCGCACACGACCCAACCGAGGGGTTATTCGTTCGCCTGCCCGACCCAGAAGCCCCGGACCCGTTCACCAGGGCGGAAATCAAGCAGATCCTCGAAACACCCACCAGCCGCACCCAAGAGCTGTTAATGGTGCAGTTCATGATTTGGGCAGGCCCACGGGTGTCGGAGACCATTGCATTGGCATGGGAGGATGTCGATCTGAAACAGGGGATGGTGACTTTTCGCCGATCCAAAGTGCGTGGTGCCTATCGGGTGACGAAGACCCGGCGATCTACTCGCAAAGTGCGCCTGCTGGAGCCGGCGTGGGATGCACTGCGCAAACTGGACGCTATCAACCAGCTCAAAACGGTGGACACGGTCGACGTCGTCGAGCGGGACAACAAGACCGTCCGGAAGCACAAGCTGCACTTTGTATTCCTGAATACCAAGAGTGGTCTGCCGCACGTCAGCGACTTTGTGGTGAGGGACAGGTTCTTTAAAGCGCACTTGAAAGCGGCCGGCGTTCGTTATCGCGGGCCAGGCCAGTGCCGACACACTTACGCCAGCCAGTTGCTCACCACCGGCGTGGCTTCGGTTGACTGGATCGCGGAGCAGATGGGCCACACCAGCGCTAACATGATCCGACAGCACTACGGCATGTGGATCAACGAGGACGGCCCGGATGTCATTGGCATGCTGCATCTAGCCTTGAAGATATAACTACTTAATCAGTTTGATCCAATCACAATATCGTTAAGCGATGGCTGCGATCACGCAGCCATCCCAACAACATGAGCAATTAACCGAGAAGCTTTACTAACCCGCCTACAGCAGAGCCAAGAATTGAGGTAACCAACGGATGTTTAAGCATATCTGCTACACCTTTCTTGGCATCCTCTATCTCCGCTTTAGACCCACCACTCTGTTCAATCCGAGTAATCAGCTCAGAGACGCCCTGCTCAATATGCAGAGTATTGTGATCGCCTACTTGGAAAGACGTAGAGTTATTGATGTTGATCGTGGTCTGTTTTACAGAGGAGTCACTTTTCGCCGGACCTTTACGCAACTTCAAAGTCCAATGAGGGCCGATTTGATGGAGGCCAGGGGAATAATGCGCATCTATTACGGTATGCAACTCAACTTTATTTCCTGGAAGAATTCTTTCTAGAAAGTCGTCTACATCAACATCCAACTCTTTTTCGTAAATCGTGGCTCCCTTAGGCCCTATATTCGTTTTATAGGGACCTAAACGGCGACCATCTTGTTTAACGATTGTGACGCTGTCTTTCTGCATAGATGCGAATGGATTCATTTCCAGCATACCTCCCGTTGTGATGCCACGGTAATACCACAACCCACGCGTTTCCAACCAGCACTACGTCTGCGGAGGGGCCCCAACTGGCCCAAGGGGGGACTCCCCTGGCGCTCGGACCGATTTGGGCTGATACCAAAGGACCCGCGCTCATTCCCATGGATGTTCCCATAGGTGCCTTTTTTGACCCTCTGAAAACACAAAACCCCTGAAAACTTTAACGTTTTCAGGGGTTTAGTCATTTCAAATTTGGCGGTGAAGGAGAGATTCGAACTCTCGATACAATTTCTTGTATACACACTTTCCAGGCGTGCTCCTTAAGCCACTCGGACACTTCACCGTATCTCGTCAAACAAGTTCAGTCTGTCGAGGCGCGCTAATGTAGTCGAAAGCCTTTCTGATGGCAAAGGTTTTTTTGAGAATTTTCATGCGGTTAGGCAGTTATGCAGGAATGGTCCCGGTGCAGGGCGGTGATTGTGCCAATCTCGGGCAGGGTTTTGATGGTCTAGGCTGGGTGCTGTGCCCTGCCGCGGGCCATTTGCGGCCGGGGATGCGGGAAAAGGCTGACTGGCCAGTCAGTCACGGCGCTTTACCGGGGCGGGCGTGGTGGGTAACGTCTGCTGCATTCTTCTATAACAAGTCCTACAAGGAACCGCGTCATGAGTGAGTTGATTGCCTACCACCTCGAAGACGGTATTGCGACCCTGACCCTGAGCAACGGCAAGGTGAATGCCATTTCTCCGGATGTGGTCAGTGCGTTTAATACGGCGCTGGATCAGGCCGAGAAAGATCGGGCAGTGGTGGTGATCACCGGGACGCCGGGGATTTTGTCGGGTGGTTATGATTTGAAGGTGATGACGGCAGGCCCTAAAGAGGCCATCGGCCTGGTGACGTCGGGCTCGACGTTGGCGAGCCGCCTGTTGTCGCACCCCTTCCCGGTGATTGTGGCGTGCCCAGGGCATGCGGTGGCCAAGGGCGCGTTCCTGTTGCTGTCGGCGGATTACCGGATTGGTGTGGAGGGCCCGTTCAGCATCGGCCTGAATGAAGTGGCGATCGGCATGACCATGCACCACGCCGGGATCGAGCTGGCGCGGGATCGCCTGCGCAAATCGGCGTTCCACCGCTCGGTGATCAATGCCGAGATGTTTGACCCGCAGGGCGCATTGCAGGCCGGGTTCCTCGATAAGGTGGTGGCGCCTGAAGAGTTGCACGCGGCCGCACTGGAAGCGGCGCGCCAGTTGAAGAAGATCAATATGAACGCCCACAAGCACACTAAGCTGAAGGTGCGTAAGGCTCTGCTTGAAGCCTTGGACGATGCGATTATTCAGGATCAGGGGCACAACCTGAGCTAAATCCTACACCTGCCGTGCCAGAGCCCGACCTTGTGTCGGGCTTTTTCTTACACGCAAATCCGAAACGCCCTCAACCGCTCTAGCCAGCCAGTGTTGGCACATGTTGAAACATGCACTTAAACATCGCCTATCTCCGACCTCTACCCGGCTAATTGCCGAAGACAGTGCACATCCGTACACTGCGCCACCTTTTGTCCCGATAGGCCGTGTCGATGCTTTTTCTGCTGCGTATGTTGTTGATGAGCCTGCACTTTATGGTGGCGGGCGTGCTGGGGGTGCTGCTGGGTATCTGCCGGCCGTTCAACCCGGACAACAGTCGCCTGTGCGCGCGTTTATATGCACTGCCCGCAATGCGCATCTTGGGGCTGAACGTGAAGGCCGATGTCGACTCGTTGCGCAACAAGCCCGGCACCTGTGTGGTGATCGCCAACCACCAGTCCAACTATGACCTGTTCGTGGTCGGCAATGTGGTGCCCTACCGCACGGTGTGTATCGCGAAAAAGAGCCTGAAATGGGTGCCGTTGTTCGGCCAGTTGTTCTGGCTGGCGGGCAATGTGTTGATTGACCGCGGCAATGCGCACAAGGCGCGTCGTGCGATGTTGACCACCACCCATACGCTGCAACACAAAGACACGTCGATCTGGGTGTTCCCGGAAGGCACGCGCAATCTGGGCAAGGGCCTGCTGCCCTTCAAGAAAGGCGCGTTTCATATGGCGATTGCGGCGGGCGTACCCATCGTGCAGGTGTGCGTCAGCAATTATGTTGTCCATATGAAGCTCAATCGCTGGAACAGTGGTGATGTGCTCATACGTTCGTTGCCGCCAGTTCCTACAGCCGGGCTGACGGTGGATGACGTCCCGGCGTTGATGCAGGCGTGTCAGGCGCAGATGGATGAATGTATTGCGCAGATGGATCGCGAAGTGCAATCCGCCTGAACACCGTTGAGGCGCGCTTCGCACCCCAGCACGAGCCAGCTCGCTCGCCACACAAAGCGCACCGCAACGGCGGCTACAACGGAACGTCATTCAGGCTAAGCTGCCCAACATCTGTCCTCCTAACAAGAAGTGATCAGCACCATGGGTAGAGTTGTTGCGGCCGCCGTCTACAGCGCCGGTAAGAAAGTCACTGATATCACCCTTGATGAAGGCGCCGCCTGGGCCGCCAAGCCCGGGCACTTTGTGTGGATCGGCCTGGAAGAGCCCGACGCCCAGGAACTGGCGAACCTGCAACGCCAGTTCAACCTGCATGAACTGGCCATCGAAGACGCGCTGGAAAAACACAGCCGCCCCAAGCTCGAAACCTTCGGCGATGCGCTGTTTATCGTCACCTACTCACCGGTGCGCGAGAACGGCAAGCTGGAGTTTATCGAGACCCATATCTTTGCCGGCAATGGCTACATCATTACCGCACGCAACGGGCATTCGGCGTCCTACGGCTTTGTGCGCCAACGCTGTGAGGCACGGCCACTGTTGTTGGAGCACGGGGAAGATTTCGTACTGTATGCGTTGCTGGATTTCGTCACCGAAAACTACCAGCCGGTCAGCGAGGCGATCCACGCCGAGATCGATGAACTGGAGCGCAACGTGCTGTGCAGCTCATTGAGCGAGCGCGATATCCAGAAGATCCATGGCCTGCGCCGCGATGTGCTGCGGCTCAAGCGCCATGTGGCGCCGATGGTGGAGATCAGCCAGGAGTTGCAGAAGCTGAGTTTCCCGTTTATCGACAAGAACATGCGCCCGTACTTCCGTGATGTGCAGATCCATGTGACCCGGCAGATGGAAGACCTCACCACCCTGCGCGACATCGCCAGCCAGACCATCGAGATCGGTGTATTGCTGGAGGCGTCGCGCCAGAGCGTGGTACAGCGCAAGTTCGCCGCATGGGCGGCGATCCTGGCATTCCCCACCGCGGTGGCAGGGATTTATGGGATGAACTTCCAGAACATGCCCGAGCTGCAATGGCACTACGGCTATTTTGCGGTACTCGGGTTTATCGCGGTGGGGTGCACCAGCCTGTGGGCCAGTTTCAAACGCTCGGGCTGGCTTTAGGCTTTGTGCGCGACAAAGCGCATCATCCATTCCGCCACGGTGGCGCCGTGGTGGTCGCGCTCCAGGCTGGCGACGCCGTTCGTGTAGACCGTTTCACCCAGGGTTGTCTGAAGAATCTCCAGCAGTTCGCGGGAATAATCGTGGATAAACTCCGGGTGGCCCTGGAAGCACAGTACCTGGTCGCCGATGTGGTAAGCGGCGAACGGGCAAAAATCGCTGGAAGCGATCACCGTGGCATTGTCCGGCAAGGTGGTGACCTGATCCTGATGACTGATCAGCAGCGTCAACTCGGGCACCTCAGGGCTCATCCACGGGGCCTTGGCGTCGAGTTTGTAGTCGTGGATGCCCATGCCCCAGCCTTTGCTGGCGCGCTCGGTCTTGCCGCCCAGCAGCAATGCCAACAATTGATGGCCGAAGCAGATGCCGAGTAATTTGTCGCCGCGCTCATAGCGCTTCAGCAGGTAGGTCCTGAGGGTCTGGATCCAGGGGTCGGTGCCGAAGGAGTCGGCCTTGCTGCCCGTCACGAGGTAGGCGTCAAACACCTCGTCGTCCGACGGGTATTCGTCCTGCACCACGTTGTAGACCACAAATTCGGCGGCAATCGGCTGCTTGGAGAACAGGCGCTTGAACATCTGCCCGTAACCTTGGTACTGATCGATCAAACCTGGACGCAGGATATCGGTTTCCAGGATGCAGACGCGTAGCGACATAAAAAATACCTGACACGGCGATGGGAATATTGAACACCCAGAGCCTGCCTTGAAACACCCCTTCAAGGCAAGCCCCTCCCTTGATCACCGAAACACTTCACCCCTCGCCGCTTTCTCCAGCAACAACACCGGCGGCGCAAACCGCTCACCGTACTGTTCAGCCAAGTAGCGCGCCCTGGCAATGAAATCATTCAAACCGTACTGATTGATAAACTGCAACGCGCCGCCGCTCCACGCCGCGAAACCAATCCCAAAGATAGAACCGACGTTGGCATCAGCCGTCGACATCAACACGCCCTCCTCCACGCAGCGCACGGTTTCGATGGCCTGGATAAACAGCAATCGGTCGCGCACATCCTGCGCTGAAATCCGCTGGCCGGGCCGTTCAAAGCGGTGTTTCAACTCAGGCCACAAGTACTTCTGCCCTCCTGCGGGGTATTCGTAAAAACCGCCTCCCGCCGCCTTGCCTGTGCGCTTGTACTCATTCACCAACAGATCGATGACCGCCGTTGCCGGATGCCCAGGCACCGACTTACCTTCGGCTTGCAGATCCTTCGCCGCCTGCTGTCGGATATGGCTCATCAGGCTGAGGGACACTTCATCGGAAACCGCCAGCGGCCCCACCGGCATACCGGCCTTGCGCGCCTCGGTCTCAATCATCGGCGCAGCCACACCTTCACCCAGCATGGCGATGCCCTCGTTGGTGAACGTGCCAAACACCCGCGACGTGAAAAAGCCGCGACTGTCGTTGACCACAATCGGAGTCTTCTTGATTTGCATGACGAAATCGAACCCTCGGGCCAGGGTTTCGTCCGAGGTCTGCGCGCCCTTGATGATTTCTACCAGGGGCATCTTGTCCACCGGGCTGAAGAAATGCAGGCCGATAAATCTGCCTTGATCAGGCACGGCCTTGGCCAGGCCGCTGATGGGCAAGGTGGAGGTATTGGAGGCGATTACCGCATCGGCGCCGACCACGCTCTGGGCGGCGGCTGACACCTTGGCCTTGAGTTCGCGGTCTTCAAAGACGGCCTCGATGATCAGGTCGCAGCCTGCCAAATCAGCATCCGAATCCGTAGGATAAATCCGCGCCAACGTGGTTTCCCGCTGCTCGGCGGTCAATTGCCCACGGCCAACCTTCTTGTCCAGCAGCGCGGCCGAGTGAGCCTTGCCCTTCTCGGCGGCAGCGAGGTGGATGTCCTTGAGCACCACCTCGATCCCTGCGCAGGCGCTGACATAGGCGATTCCCGCCCCCATCATCCCGGCGCCCAGCACACCCACTTTACGAGTCACATAAGGTGCAAAGCCCTGGGGCCGCGAGCGGCCGGCGTTGATGTCATTGAGCTGGAACCAGAAGGTGCCGATCATGTTTTTCGCCACTTGCCCGGTGACCAGCTCGGTGAAGTAACGGGTTTCGATCAGGTGTGCGGTGTCGAAGTCCACCTGGGCGCCTTCAACGGCGGCACAGAGGATTTTCTCCGGGGCCGGGAAACAGCCGTTGGTTTTACTGCGCAGGATCGACGGCGCAATCGCCAGCATCTGCGCGACTTTTGGGTTCGAGGGTGTGCCGCCGGGAATCTGGTACGCCTTATTGTCCCAGGGTTGTTTAGCCTCTGGATTGCCGAGAATCCAGGCGCGGGACTTGGCCAGCAGCTCATCGCGGCCCACCGCCAACTCGTTGATCAACCCGGCCAGCAGCGCCTGCTGCGGCCGTACTTTTTTACCTTCCAGCAAATACGGCAGAGCTTTTTCCAATCCCAGCATGCGCACCATACGCACCACGCCACCGCCGCCCGGCAGCAAGCCGAGGGTGACTTCCGGCAAGCCAAGCTGCACCGATGTGTCGTCCAGCGCGACGCGGTAATGACATGCCAGGCAAATCTCCCAGCCGCCGCCCAGGGCTGCACCATTGATTGCAGCCACCACCGGCTTGCCGAGGGTTTCCAGACGGCGCAGTTGTGCTTTGAGCAGTTGCACGTTGTCGTAGAAATCCTTGGCGTGGGCCTTGTCGACCTTGATCAGTTCATTGAGGTCACCGCCGGCGAAAAAGGTCTTCTTGGCCGAGGTGATAATTACACCGGCAATGTGGTCCTTTTCCGACTCCAGGCGCAGGACCGTGGCGGCCATGGCCTCGCGGTAAACACTGTTCATGGTGTTGGCGCTCTGGCCTGGCATGTCGAGGGTCAGCACCACGATCCGGTCCTGGCCTTTTTCGTAACGAATGGCATCGGTCATCAGAAATTCCTTAGGCTCAGAGGCGTTCGATAATCGTGGCGATGCCCATGCCACCGCCAACACACAGGGTGGCCAGGCCGTAGCGCTGCTGGCGCACTTCAAGCTCGTCGAGCAAGGTGCCAAGGATCGCGCAGCCCGTTGCCCCCAACGGATGGCCCATGGCGATGGAACCGCCGTTGACGTTGACCCGTGCAGCATCAATGCCCATGTCCTTGATGAACTTGAGCACCACTGAGGCAAAGGCTTCGTTGACCTCGAACAGATCGATGTCTTCCACGCGCAAACCGGCCTTGGCCAGGGCTTTTCGGGTGGCTGGCGCGGGGCCGGTGAGCATGATGGTGGGGTCGGTGCTGGTGACCGCCGTGGCGACAATGCGCGCCCGGGGTTGCAGGCCCAACTCGCGGCCCTTCGCTTCGGAGCCGATCAACATCAGTGCGGCGCCATCGACGATGCCGGAGCTGTTACCTGGAGTATGTACGTGGTTGATGCGCTCTACCTGGCTGTAGACCCGCAGTGCAGTAGCGTCGAAGCCCATCTGCCCCATCATCTCGAAGCTGGGCTTAAGCTTGCCCAGACCTTCAAGCGTCGAGTCGCCACGGATAAATTCGTCATGGCCCAGCAGCACAATCCCATTCTGGTCCTGCACTGCAATCAGCGACTTGCTGAAGGAACCGTCGGCACTTGCCCTGGCCGCTTTCTGCTGGGACTGTAGGGCAAAGGTATCGACGTCTTCGCGACTGAATCCCTCCAAGGTGGCGATCAGGTCCGCGCCGATGCCTTGGGGCGTGAAGTGACTGTGCAGATTGGTCTGCGGGTCCAGCACCCAGGCACCGCCATCACTGCCCATGGGCACGCGGGACATGGACTCCACACCGCCGACCACGACCAGATCCTCAAAGCCGGAGCGCACTTTCATCGCGCCCAGGTTGACTGCTTCCAGGCCCGAGGCGCAGAAACGGTTGACCTGTACGCCCGCGACGCTGACGGCCCAGTCCGCCACCAGGGCAGCCGTCTTGGCGATGTCCGCGCCTTGGTCGCCCACCGGGGTTACGCAGCCGAGCACGATGTCATCGACTTGCTGGGTATCGAGGTCGCTGCGTTGCGCCAACGCCGTGAGCAAACCCGCCACCAGGTTTACCGGCTTGACGCTGTGCAGGGCGCCGTCGGCCTTGCCCTTGCCTCGGGGCGTGCGGATCGCATCAAAGATCAAAGCTTGGGTCATGACATCCTCGAACCATTACGCAGTAGTGCCCTTACCTTAGGCCCGATTGACACGGTTTCAATGACGGATGCGCTCATTGCTTTTGACCCCCACGCTCGGACGAACGGTAGGCCCCTAAGTGCCGAAGCCGATTAATCGTTTTAGCTGTCTAGCCAAGGCATTGGCGCCAAGATGGCGTTCTGCCTCATGCGCTTTTAAGCAGAAATACTGATTAGCTGATATGAAATGGATCTAAGCCGCGAAGAACGAGGGCTCTAAGGTTCAATCAGTAAGAGGTTGCTGCCGGGTTTTGCTGGAGCAGCTGTAAGAAAAGTGACACGTCAAAGCGCCATACTGAAATAAAACGGCACGTATTTGACGCTCAGGAATAACAACAAAAGGCAGTCAGCCATGTTCAAGCACTCGAAAGTACGTCAGGCGGGACTTATTCTTTTCGCCACCACACTGATTCTGATCTTGCCCAACTTGACCAAGGTCATTGGGTAACCTCCTTATCCTCCGCATTTTTTGCATCAGGATTGCAGCTTTTGGCAGCACCCGCCGGGACTTCGTGCATAGCGCCCCCGTTGCAGGGGCTGCCTTTTTACGGGCGTTTTTCCGGTATCGTGAGCCCTATCGCCACTTAACACGGGGCCTCTGTCTTGAAACCGATCATCGCACTCCTGGCCTTGCTGCTCGCCCTCCCCGCTGCTGCGGCGCAATTGACCATCGAGTTGGACCACAGCCGCAAGACCTGGCAGACCGCCGACTTGCTCAAACACCCGGATGCGCAGATGGTGCAAATCATCGATGACGTGTCCTACAAACGCAGCATGACCTATCGTGCAGTGCCGCTGGCGGTGCTCCTACCAGGCCTTACACCGCAGAGCCATCTGCAAGCGGTTGCCCTGGATGGCTTCGCTGCCGAACTCAGCGCCGCACCGCTGCTGGAACAGCACGGCGCCCGCGCCTGGCTTGCGGTGGAAGACCCCGCCCAACCGTGGCCCGCCCTGGGCGAAGGCAAACACAGCGCCGGGCCGTTTTACCTGGTGTGGACCGACCCGCAAGCCGGGCCTATCAGCCCTGAGCAGTGGCCGTTCCAAGTCTCGGCGATCAAACAATTAAAGACCGTGGCGGAGCGGTTTCCGGCGCTGTTGCCCGACCCGAAACTGGCAGCGAATGATCCCATCAACCAGGGCTTTGCACTGTTCCAGAAAAACTGCCTGGCCTGTCACCGCCTCAATGGCGCGGGCGATGCGCAGGTGGGTCCGGATCTGAATATTCCCTACAGCCCTACGGAATATTTCAGCGCAGATTTCCTCAAGCGCTATATCCGTGACCCACAGAGCTTGAGGCATTGGCCACAGGCGAAGATGCCAGCTTTCGCTGCCAGCGTGTTGCCTGACAGCGAGCTGGATTTATTGGTGGGCTATTTGAAGCATATGGCGAGCCGTAAGCAGCCGTGAAGCAAGTGAACTGGCTGGTTAGGTTGAGCGAGCAGTTTGTGGTGAGTAGGCTTCTGTGGTGAGCGGGCTTGCCCCGCGCTGGGCTGCGAAGCAGCCCCAATAAAAGCAGAATGCGGTGTGCCAGACATTACGCAGCGGATGGTTTTGGGGCTGCTTCGCACCCCAGCGCGGGGCAAGCCCGCTCACCACAGAAGCCTGCTCACCACAGAAGCCCGTTCACCATAGAGGCCGGTCACCACCGAAACCGCTATCAACTTGTCGCTTACTGCTGCTGTACGGACACCAGCGGCGTCGGCGCCACAAACACTTTGGCATGCATTTGCTCATGCCCGCCGCCACGGCGCATGCCTCGAACCGGGCACGCATCCAGGTAATCCAGGCCGACCGCCAGTTTGAGATGCCGCTCCGGGCGCGCCAGTTGGTTGGTCACGTCGAAGCTGTACCAGGCGTCATCCAGCCAGGCTTCGGCCCAGGCGTGGCTGGCCAGGTGCGTGCTGTCTTCGGTGTACAAATACCCCGACACATACCGCGCCGGAATCCCGAGGCTGCGCGCGCAGGCCAGGAACGCGTGGGTATGGTCCTGGCACACGCCCGCAGCACCAGCAAAGGCCTCGGCGGCGCAGGTGTCGACTTCGGTGACACCCGGCGTGTAGACCATCGCCTGGTGGAGCGCGTGCATCAGGTCGATCAACGCCGTGCGGTCGCGACGCTGGTGACAATGCTGCGCGGCAAAGCCACGCAAGGCTTCATCCGGCTCGGTCAGGCGGGTGCAACGCAGGAACGGGAACGCCGACTGACTCTCGTGCTCGGCCTCGCGTAATTCGTCGATATCCACCTGGCCACGGGCGCCGATGATGATGGCGTCGTGGGGTTCGTCCAGGGTCAGCACATGCAGGATGTTGCCGAAGGGGTCGACCTGGGCACGCACCGGGCGCGGCAGGTCGAGTTGCCAACTGAGCACATGCTGACGCTCGCTGTCATGGGGCGTCAGGCGCAGATACTGGATGCTGGCGCGCACCTGGTCGTCATAGTGGTAGGTGGTTTCGTGACTGATGGAGAGTCTCATGCAGCCTCCAGGTAGGAACCGTAGATGGCGTCGCCCAACTGGCGGACCAAGGGGATAAAGTCGGTCAGCCAGGCGTGCAGGCCTTCCTCAAGGATTTCATCGATGGCCGTAAAGCGCAGGCGGGCATCCATCTCGGCGGCCAAGCGCTGGGCCGGTCGACCGTTGAGGCCAGGCAGGCTGGCGAGGATCTGGTCGATTTCCTCGCTGCACGCCCGCAGTGAGCGCGGCACATCGGCGCGCAACAGCAGCAACTCCGCCACTTGCCGGGCGCCGGGAGCATCGCGATAAATCTCGGTGTAGGCCTCGAACGACGACAACGCCCGCAGCAAGGCGCTCCATTGATAGTAAGCGTGGGCCGTGCCATCGGTGACGGCTTCGGCACGGTCGCCGGCCATTTCATAGCGCGCATCGAGTAACCGCAATGTGTTGTCGGCGCGCTCGATAAAGGTGCCCAGCCGAATGAAACGGAAAGCATCGTTACGCATGATGGTGCCGTAGGTCGCGCCCCGAAACAGATGGGAGCGTTCCTTGACCCACTCACAGAAGCGACTCATGCCATAGCGACTCAGGCCTTGCTGGGCGATATCGCGGATATCCAGCCAGGTGGCGTTGATGTTTTCCCACATGTCGGCGGTGATTCGCCCACGCACCGCGTGGGCACTGGCTCGCGCCGCGCCGAGGCAGCTATAGATGCTCGCCGGGTTGGCCGCGTCCAGGGCAAAGAAGTGCAGCAAGTGCTCAGCGTGCAATTCACCGTGGCGCTCGCGGTAATCCTCCAGGGTGCCGGTGATCAGCAGCGGCATGGCCAGTTCGTGCAAGCCATCGCCGCGCCCATCCTGAGGCATCAGCGACAGCGAATAGCTGACATCGAGCATGCGCGCGAGGTTTTCGGCGCGCTCCAGATAGCGCGACATCCAATACAAATCCGAGGCAGTTCTACTCAACATGGCATTCAGTCCTCAACCACCCAGGTGTCTTTGGTGCCGCCGCCCTGGGACGAGTTGACCACCAGCGAACCTTCGCGCAGCGCCACGCGGGTCAAGCCGCCGGGTACCACGCGGGTTTCTTTGCCGGACAATACAAACGGGCGCAGGTCGATATGGCGCGGGGCGATGCCGTTTTCGACAAAGGTCGGGCAGGTGGATAAACACAGGGTCGGCTGGGCGATATAGGCATGGGGCTTGGCCTTGATGCGCGCACGAAATGCTTCGATTTCCGCCGCCGTCGACGCAGGGCCGACCAGCATGCCGTAGCCGCCCGAGCCTTGTGTTTCCTTGACCACCAGGTCCGGCAGGTTAGCCAGCACGTGGGACAATTCGTCAGGCTTGCGGCACTGGAACGTAGGAACGTTCTTCAGGATGGGTTCTTCATCCAGGTAAAAACGGATCATCTCGGTGACGAAGGGGTACACCGACTTGTCATCCGCCACCCCAGTGCCGATGGCGTTGGCCAGCACCACGTTGCCGCAGCGATAGGCCGCCAGCAGGCCGGGCACACCGAGCATGGAGTCCGGGTTGAAGGCCAGCGGGTCGAGGAACGCGTCATCAAGACGGCGATAGATCACGTCTACCGCCTTGGGGCCGTCGGTGGTGCGCATGAAGACGCGGTCATCGCGCACGAACAGGTCGGCACCTTCTACCAGCTCTACGCCCATTTCCCGGGCGAGAAACGCATGTTCAAAGAACGCACTGTTGAAGCGCCCCGGCGTCAGCACCACCACGCTGGGGTTATCCAGTGGGCTGGAGCTTTTCAGGGTGTCGAGCAACAGGTTGGGGTAATGGTCGATGGGCGCAATGCGCTGGGCGGCGAACAGTTCGGGGAACAGGCGCATCATCATCTTGCGGTCTTCGAGCATGTAGCTGACGCCGCTCGGTGTGCGTAGGTTGTCCTCCAGCACGTAGTAGGTGCCGTCACCATCGCGTACGAGGTCGACTCCGGAGACGTGGGAATAAAGATCGCGGTGCAGGTCCAAGCCCTGCATCGCCAACTGATATTGCTCGTTGGCCAATACCTGTTCGGCCGGGATGATGCCGGCCTTGACGATGCGTTGTTCGTGGTACAGGTCGGCAAGGAACATGTTCAGCGCCTTGACCCGTTGAATGCAGCCGCGCTCGACAATTTGCCATTCACTGGCGGGGATACTGCGGGGAATGGTATCGAAGGGAATCAGGCGTTCGGTGCCCTGCTCGTCCCCATAGAGCGTGAACGTGATCCCGGCGCGGTGAAACAGCAAATCGGCTTCACGCCGGCGCTGGGCCAGCAGTTCTGCGGGGGTTTCGGCCAACCAGCGGGCGAACTCGCGGTAATGGGGGCGGACCTGCCCTGCCCCGTCGTACATTTCGTCGTAATAAGTGCGGATCATGCCGTACTCCTTGTCACCCGGACGCAAGAACCATCGCAAGGCCCGTGCCAGCGGCATAAACACTTAAAAAACAGTGAGTTAAATATAAGCGAACAGCTGACCGCACCGTCCTGGTGCGCGGAATGCCCGTCGCATTGCTGCACGCTTCATCGCAATGCAGGCTTTGCCTATCAACAGCATAGTCAGAGTTGATTTCACTGCCCGGCCAAGCCTGCGGATAATCGCCTCCATCAGCTGAACAGGATGTGTCCTACAGCTTTAACCCTTACGCACTCGGTACCGTGACAGCTCGTGTACCGACCGGCTCCTCGGTCTTCCCTTTCAGCCACCCACTTTGGGTGGCTTTTTTTTGTGCACGAAAAGGCAGCTCAAGTTCCGGGAGTTTTCATACAGCGCACACAAAATCGGCCGACCCTAAGGTCAGCCGATACGCTGCGTTACTCATACAATCTCGCTACATGGGTAACCCACGCACCTCCTGCTTGACGCCCCATCCTTCGATAATCCCGCCCAACGGCTCGACCACCGCCTCAAAGTCTTGCTCGAAGTCTCCTATGCCGTCGTAGGTGGCGAACATGATTTTGCTCAGTTCCAGGTACCAGGCGCCATCATCGCGCGCACTGACCTGGGCATTCAGGGATTCTCCACGAAACTCACCCGCAGCCCTGCGCGCCCGTTCCTCATCCGGGAAAATGGCGTAGAACTCGATGGGGTGGAAACGTGAAAAGTCGAAGCCGCCTTCTTTCATGCGGCGCAGAACGTTGGTGCTGATGTCTTCTTGATAGGCTGTGCTCATGAAACGTCCTCCTCAAACCGATGGATAGACTTTCCGTGCTTCCCCAATCCGCGCCTGGCTGGCGCGGAATCTATGGCAATGAAACAAGTCACTGAGGGAAAACAAGCATGTAGCTGACAAGACCAGACCTTAGCGATTCATTCGCTGATCTCTCTTGCAGAGTAGCGCGAAGCTACCACCTCCACCAGAGGCGGTTGGATGGCATACAAGGAATATTCAGGCGGCGGGGGAAATGTCGAGGATCTGGATGCTGTTCTGGTCTTTCAGGATCTTGACCGTAGGCTCGGGCTGGCGGCCCTCAAGGTCATTGAGGTCGAGTTCGGCGGCGACGGGCACCAGCTTGCTGCGGATCATGTGCGCAGCATCTTCGAGGCTGGGCTTTTGTTCGCAGGTGAACTGCTCCACGGACGTTTCGCCGTGATCATCAACGAAGGTAATTTGCCACGTTTGCATCGGTGCCTCCTCGATAAAGCCCGTGTGTGGGCTCACATCTATCTGGACCTTGAGGGATCGCCAAACGTTCCACTCAAGGTCACAGGCACCGGATCAACTGCGCTTACTTCTCGGCGTGATCCTTGAGGGCTTTCAAGGTGTTGAACGGCGCATCCACCACGAACTTGTTGGCCAGCCACGATGGCACGCTGCCGCCTGGCTCGGTGTGGACCTGATACGTAACTTCGGTCTGGTTGTCGCCTTTGGGCACCAGTTTCCAGAAGCCTTCAACCTGGGCCACACGCACGTAGCCTTTTTCTTCCGGCTTGTAGGTCGGTACGCCCTCCAACTTGCGCGTTACACTGCCATCTGCATCCTTGGTGGTGGTGACATGGATATACGAATCGCGATCGGTCACCGGGAACGGCGCCTTGAATTGAGTATAGGTCCAAGCCTCATCGCCTTTCTTGTCCACCAGCTTCTGGGATTTGCACTCGTGAATCCACGAACAGGCACCGGCCACATCTTCCTGCAGCGCCTGGATCCTGGCCACGGGCGCCTTGATCACCGTCACACCGCGATAGGCCTTGTACTTGGAGCCAGCGACTTCGCTTAACGACACCTTGATACCGTCTTCATCCTTGGCGACTTGCCAATCCTCAGCCTGCGCAGTAGCCGCGAACAACACCGTAAACCCGCACAGCACAGCCATTCGTTTCAGCGAACCCATTGTTGTATTCCTTATTGTTGACGTTGCGATAGTAAAGCCCATCAAGCCGCCGTCATCTGCTCCCACCAGCCGATCAACCGGATCGCATCGGCCTGGTCGGTGCCGCAGACATCGATATCCGCCTTGAAATCACTGCACACCGCCGGACGCTCCGGTTGGCCGAACAGTTGGCACAGCTGTTCGACCGATAGGTGCAGGCAGCGTTCGCCCGCCGGTTTGCCATGGGGCATTCCGGGTAACGGCGAACTGATGGAGGGGGCGATGCAGCATGCGCCACAGCCTTCACGGCAATTCATGACCAGCAGGTCCTCGACGACTCAATGGGGATGGCCGGGCTAGACTACGCCCTTAAACAGCCGTTTTAAAATGGTCTAACAGGGGTTTTTCGCACAAAACAAACATGACTGACCAGTCTGCGACAGATGGTCGGTGGCCTGCGTCACGTCTGTGGGAAAAGTTTACTGCTTGAACTCGAATTCCAGCGCAGCACCTTCCACGTCACGGCGTTCTTCGTTGCGCAGTTGCAGTTTCATCTCGTTACTGAGCAAACGGCCGTTGATCTGGAACGCACTGTTGTCGGTGGGCTTTTCGCCAAACATCGGCGGCAGCAACGGCACGCTCTGGGGCTTGGGCATCGTACCGAGGGGTTGCAGGTGCCTGACCATGTCCGATGGCAGTGTCAGGTCCAACTGTGCCGGTGGCAATTTGGTTTGCGCGACCTCTTGGGCCGACTTGGATTTTTTCGCCTTCGCGGCACGTTTTTTCGCCGTGGCGGTTTGCTTCTTGGTAGCGGCGGCTGGCTTGGCAGCGCTTGGCTTTTTCGCGGGAGTGTTCTGCTCGGTCGTGGCAGCAGGCTTGTTTTCAGTCACAGGTGCCGCCGCCAGCACTGTGCTGACGTTGCACAGGCTCAACAGGCCAATCACCAAAGCAGCGCGAACAATCGAGGTCATAGTGCCTACAGCATTAACGGCAGAGGGCCATATGCTCGCTTGTTGTGCGCGGCATGACAAGCCCGGTGACTAGCCCGCTATCGGAGTTGTCCCCTTTCTGCGCCTCAAAGTCCTGCTGCGGTTTCCTGACACAACTGGCTGGCCAACATCCCCAGCGTCATCAGCGCCCGCTCTGCCTCGCGGTTCCACGGCGTGCCGCAGTTAAGGCGAATACAGTGGTTGAACTGTTCGGTGTTACTGAAGATCAACCCCGGCGCAATGCTGATGCCCTGCTGCAGGGCGCGCACGTGCAGTTCCTGGGTATTGACCCGGCCGGGCAAACTGACCCACAGGATAAAACCGCCGGTCGGACGGGTCATCTGGGTGCCTTCGGGAAAATACTGCTGCACTGCCAGTTGGAAGGCGCTGAGGTTCTTGCGGTATTCCTGGCGGATATAGCGCAGGTGCCGGTCGTAGCCGCCGTTCTCCAGGTACGCCGCCACGCCCATCTGGGTGACGCTGCACGCCGAATGGGTGCTGAACATTTGCAGACGCTGGATTTCCTGCTGGTACTTGCCGGCGATCATCCAGCCGATGCGCACACCCGGCGACAACGTCTTGGAGAAGCTGGAGCAATAGATGACCCGGTCCAGGCGGTCGTAGGCCTTGAGGGCCTTGGTGCGACCGATTTCGAACATCAGCTCGCCGTAGATATCGTCCTCGACAATCTGAATGTCGAAATCCGAGGCCAGGCGCAGCAACTGTTTCTGCCGCTCCTCGGGCATGGTGCCACCCAATGGGTTGCTCAGGCGCGTGGTCAGCACCAACGCTTTGATCGACCATTGGTTGGCGGCGAGTTGCAGGGCTTCCAGGCTCATGCCGGTGGACGGATCGCTGGGGATCTCAATGACTTTGAGGCCCAGCAAGTCGGCCAGTTGCAACAAGCCGTAATACGTCGGTGATTCCGCTGCAATCAAATCGCCAGGGCGCGTCAGCACGCGCAAAGACATCTGCAAAGCATCGACGCAACCGTGGGTGATGACCACCTCGGACGGGTCCACCACAACGCCTGCATCACGCATGCGGATCGCCACTTGGCGGCGCAGCGGTTCAAACCCCGGGCTGAACATATAGCTGAACGCGCGAGGGCTCTGGAACCGCGTGACCTTGGCCAGTTGCTGGTGCAGCGCGCGCACCGGCAAGTAGTCGACACTCGGCACGGCGGCACCCAGCGGGAACACACCTTCGCGGCGCGACTCGCCCAATA
The DNA here is from genome assembly GCF_056688935.1 of Pseudomonas arvensis. NCBI lineage: Bacteria > Pseudomonadati > Pseudomonadota > Gammaproteobacteria > Pseudomonadales > Pseudomonadaceae > Pseudomonas > Pseudomonas arvensis. Next base: position 4,678,919 of record NZ_CP162038.1, read on the forward strand.
CCTGCTGGATGATGCTGCTGCGCGTAACCAACCCCGGGCGCTCGACCCGTGCAATATCCGGCGTCGGCGCCGTGAGGGCCGGCGTCTGGTGCACGTAGTAGCCGGACTGCGGCCGCGCCCGGATCAGCCCCTGGTCTTCCAGGTTGGCGTAAGCCTGCAAGACCGTGGCGTGGCTCACATTGAGCTGGGAGCTCATCTTGCGCACCGAAGGCACACGCTCACCCGGCTGATAGACACCGCGTCGGATGTCCTCAGCCAGTTGCTGGGCGATACGTTGGTAAAGCAACAGATTGGTCATGACGCAGCACTCGATTTCACGGGTATTTTATTTTTGTGTGAAACATACCGGCACAGTTTAGAAGTGTACGGGGACAGTTGCCACAATAGTCGAGCGCGCGCGGGAGTGACAGTAAAAACTGTAAGGGTGGCGGATAGAGTTTTCAGGTGTGTGCAGCGCTTTAGCGCGCGGCGCCCAGTTGGCCTTTCTCGTCAGAGAAGACTATTTCAACACGACGATTCTGCGCCCTGCCCCGCTCGGAAGCATTGGCTTCCACCGGGTACTGGTCGCCATAGCCTTCTACCTGGATGCGTTTTTCATCGATCCCCAGGTCCACCAGCACATCGGCTACCGACTGCGCACGGTCGCGGGACAGTTTGAGGTTTTCCTGCTGGCCGCCGGTATTGTCCGCATAACCCTCGATGCGCACTACGCGCTTGGGGTTCAGTTGCAAGAACTGCACGATCTTCAGCACAGTGCGGTTGGCCGAGTTTTTCAGCTCCGCCTCGCCGGTATCGAACAGCACGTCGCCCAAGGTCATCACCAAACCGCGATCGGTCTGAGTGGTGGTCAGGCTGGCGATTTGCTCTTCAAGCCATTTGCCCTGTTGCTGCACGCTGATCAGCTTGCTTTCTCGCAGGGCCAATTGCAGGCGCTGGCGTTCCAGTTCGAGCTTGGCGGCGCGTTCTTCGTTGAGTGTCTGCTCAGTGTGCTCACGGGCGATGGCACTGTATCGCTGGCTCAGGTAAGCGTAATGCACCACGTCTGCGCCGCTGCCCCAGTAGCTGGACAAACGGTCGGCGCGAGCCAGGGACTCACCGGCACGAATCACGTCCTTGGGCGCGATGCGCAGCACGTTGGCGTCTTCCTTGACCTTCTGGAAATCGCTGCCGGCCTGTTGCAAGGCGTGCTCGCCATTCGGATGACTGGCGCAACCGCCCAAGACTGCACTGCCCAGCAACACGGCACAGCCCAACCCACGGATCATCCGGCTCATTGGGCTTCTCCCAACTGCAATTGCTTGCGCAGGCGCGTGATGCGGGTGTTAAGCACGTTAAGTTGCTCCTGGCTCTTGCGGGTCAGCACCTGGGCTTCGGCCAGGCGCGCGTCCAACTCGGCCTGCTCGGCCTGCATGCGCGCGTCCTTGTAGGACTCGTCGGCCATGTCGGCCTTGGCCTGGGCGAATTTGTCTTCGGCCAGTTTCAGTTCGGCGGATTCATCGGCGCTGGCGCCCACCGCATTGGCTTGCTCCAGGGCTTGCTGGGTAAGGCGAATCTGTTCATTCGGCGCAGGATCGGCCGCACATCCCGCCAGAGCGACAACGGCGAGGGCCGCGAAAAAAGGTCGAAGAGTCACTGAAAATCCCTACTTTGTTGGGGTGCCCACGGGTTGTTGCAATTGCGCTTTCCAACGCTCCAGATTGCGCTGCAGCGCGGCTTGCGCCACACCAGACCCGGGCAATTCTGTCATCTTTTTGGTGAGCTGTCCGCGTAACCAAGGATCATTGCAGGCCGAGTTGTGGGAAATCGCCAGGTACAGGCCCGGCTGGTCGACAGGCATATCACGGGCGATCAGGTCGTTGCTCATGCCCAGTGTCTGGGCCATGGCCATGCCGGAGTAACGTCCGGCCAGCACGTAGTCCACTTCCCCCAACAGCAGTTTCTGGAACGCCGGAGTCAACGTTGGCAGACGCTGCAAGGTCAGTTGCTCGCTGGCAAAGATTTCAAATCCGGCACTCAAACGTGAACGTTCCGACACTGCACCCTTGTGCCCGTGCAGGTCGGCAGCCGTGGTGTAGACCAGTGCCGAATCCTTGCGCGTCCAGACCAGATAATCAGTCTGCACCAACGCCGGGTGGATGTAGTCGAGGTTGTCCAGCTCGCCAAGGTTCAGCGGCGTATCCGCGAGGATATCCATGCGACCGCTGCGCACCTCGTCCAGGGCCAGGGAGCGTTTGCCGCCATAGAGCAGGTCGATTTTCAACCCGAGGTCCTTGGCCACATATTGCAGCACGTCAGCGGTGGCGCCGATCAAGTGCGTGGGGTCTTGGGGGTCACGCCATAGCAACGGCGGTGCGTCAGGGCTGCCGGTGATGACCAGGCGCTCACATTTGCCGGCGGCCAGGGTCAGGCTCGGCAGCAGCGACAGGCCCAGCAGCACGGCCCAAGGGCGCAGTTCCATGGCGGTTTCTCCGATATTCACAAAAAGCCGGGCAAAAAAAACCCGGTCACACGACCGGGCTCTTTATAAGTGAAGCGGCTGGATTAGACCAGCTTCTCCAACTCAGGTACGGCTTCGAACAAGTCCGCCACCAGGCCATAATCAGCCACCTGGAAGATCGGTGCTTCTTCGTCCTTGTTGATCGCAACGATCACTTTGGAATCTTTCATACCGGCCAAGTGCTGGATCGCGCCGGAGATACCGACCGCGATGTACAGCTGTGGCGCAACGATTTTGCCGGTCTGGCCGACCTGCATGTCGTTGGGTACGAAACCTGCGTCGACGGCAGCGCGGGAAGCGCCGACCGCAGCGCCCAGCTTGTCGGCCAGGGCGTACAGGTGCTTGAAGTTGTCACCGTTCTGCATGCCACGTCCGCCCGAAACGACGATCTTGGCAGCGGTCAGCTCAGGACGGTCCGACTTGGCCAGCTCTTCGCCGACAAAGCTGGAGGTGCCAGCGTCGTGTGCAGCAGCGACGGCTTCAACGGCAGCCGAACCACCTTCAGCGGCAACCGGATCGAAACCGGTGGCGCGCACGGTGATGACTTTGATGGCAGCGGTCGATTGCACGGTGGCAATGGCGTTACCGGCATAGATCGGGCGCTTGAAGGTGTCGGCGCTTTCAACCGAAACGATCTCGGAGATCTGGTCAACGTCCAGCTGCGCGGCAACGCGTGGCAGGATGTTTTTGCCGTTGGAGGTGGCGGCGGCCAGGATGTGGCTGTAGCCAGCGCCGAGCTCTGCAACCAATGGCGCAACATTCTCCGGCAGCTGATGCGCGTAAGCGGCGTTGTCAGCGTTCAGTACTTTGCTCACACCAGCAATCTTCGCAGCGGCTTCAGCCACGGCGCCAGCGCCTTGGCCTGCAACCAGAACGTGGATGTCGCCGCCGATTTTGGCAGCAGCAGCCACGGTGTTCAGCGTGGCCGGGGCCAGCACTTTGTTGTCGTGTTCGGCGATTACCAAGATAGTCATGATCAGGCTCCTAAGCTCAAAGCACCTTCGCTTCGTTTTTCAGTTTCTCGACCAGTTCAGCCACCGACTTGACCTTGATGCCCGCGCTGCGTGCAGCCGGCGCTTCGACTTTGACGGTCTTGTTGGTAGAGGCGGTGGAAACGCCCAAAGCGTCCGGAGTCAGCACTTCAAGAGGCTTCTTCTTGGCTTTCATGATGTTTGGCAGGGACGCGTAGCGCGGCTCGTTCAAACGCAGGTCGGTGGTGACGATGGCCGGCAGTTTCAGGGAAACCGTCTGTGCACCGCCGTCGATTTCGCGGGTCACGGCAACGCTGTCGCCGCTCACTTCCACTTTGGAAGCGAAGGTGCCCTGGCCGTAACCGGTCAGTGCAGCCAGCATCTGGCCAGTCTGGTTGTTGTCGCTGTCGATGGCTTGTTTGCCGAGGATCACCAGCGAAGGCTGTTCCTTGTCGACAACGGCCTTGAGCAACTTGGCCACGGCCAGGGAGGTCAGCTCTTCAGCGGACTCAACCAGCACGGCGCGGTCGGCGCCCAGTGCCAGAGCGGTACGCAGTTGCTCCTGGGCAGTGGTCGGGCCGATGGAAACCACGACGATTTCAGTCGCCACGCCTTTCTCTTTCAGGCGTACGGCTTCTTCCACGGCGATTTCACAGAAAGGGTTCATCGACATCTTGACGTTAGCAAGATCGACGCCGGAATTGTCCGCCTTGACGCGAACTTTCACGTTGTAATCGACAACGCGTTTGACAGCTACAAGAACCTTCATGGATTCCTCGTTACTCTCCGGTGAAAAGAAAGTCGCCTAGGCGAACCTGGCGGTTGATGCTCATCGGCACACAAGGGCACCTCCAAAAACCTGGACAAATGACCTTGCTCACGGGAAATGATGACCGTTCGTCAGTGGTGACTGAGAGGTCATTCTTTATCGCGGCGTGTAAACTGCGCGCCGGTGCTCGGGCGTGCGTCACCTGTTTCGCTTTTGGACGTGCTCTTGAAACCTGCTGTCTGCCTACGGTAAGCGCAAAACCGACCGTATATTGACCGGAACGCCTATTCTGGTCAATACGGCAAAATGGTCAGTCATAAGCCGCGTTGCTTTGATTTACCTAGCCTGCGGGCAATTCAAACAAACGTTTGTATTGGACGCTGACAGTGGTCTATATATAATGCGCCACCTAGAGAGAAAGGCGAGTCTTGCCGTTGCCGCAAGACGACACCGAACCTCCACCCATTAGAAAAAAAGCCTGTTGAGCCTTGAGTAGGAGATAGCCTGTGGAACGCGAATACATGGAATTCGACGTGGTCATCGTCGGCGCTGGCCCGGCTGGCCTGTCCGCCGCCTGCCGACTGAAGCAGAAGGCCGCCGAAGCCGGTAAGGAAATCAGCGTCTGCGTGGTCGAGAAAGGCTCCGAAGTCGGCGCACACATCCTCTCCGGTGCCGTGTTTGAACCGCGCGCCCTGAACGAACTGTTCCCGGACTGGAAAGCACTCGGCGCCCCGCTCAACACTCCTGTGGTGCGCGACGACATCTATGTACTGCGCAGCCCCGAAGCCTCCACCAAGGTCCCTGACTTCTTTGTGCCCAAGACCATGCACAACGAAGGCAACTACATCATCTCCCTCGGCAACCTGTGCCGCTGGCTCGCCCAGCAGGCCGAGAACCTGGGCGTGGAAGTCTACCCAGGCTTCGCCGCCCAGGAAGCGCTGTTCGACGAGAACGGCGTGGTGCGCGGGATCATCACCGGTGACCTCGGCGTCGACCGCGAAGGCAATCCCAAAGAAGGCGTCTACACCCCCGGTATGGAACTGCGTGGCAAGTACACGCTGTTCGCCGAAGGCTGCCGTGGCCATATCGGCAAGCAACTGATCCAGCGCTTCAACCTGGACAGCGACGCCGACGCCCAGCACTACGGCATCGGCCTCAAGGAAATCTGGGAAATCGACCCGGCCAAGCACCAGCCAGGCCTGGTGGTCCACACCGCCGGTTGGCCGCTGGACATCATGAGCAACGAGAACACCGGCGGCTCCTTCCTTTATCACCTGGAAAACAACCAGGTGGTCGTGGGCCTGATCGTCGACCTGTCCTACAGCAACACCTTCCTGTCGCCGTTCGATGAGTTCCAGCGCCTCAAGCATCACCCGGTGCTGGCCCAGTACCTGGAAGGCGGCAAGCGCATCAGCTACGGCGCACGTGCGCTGGCCAAGGGCGGCATCAACTCGTTGCCGAAAATGGTCTTCAAGGGCGGCGCGCTGATCGGCTGCGACCTGGGCACCATGAACGTGGCCAAGATCAAAGGCAGCCACACCGCCATGAAGTCCGGCATGCTCGCCGCCGACGCCGTGGCCGAGCGCCTGTTCGCCGAGTCCGAAGGCGGTGACGAACTGACCAACTACGTCGACGGTTTCAAAGCCAGCTGGCTCTACGAAGAACTGTTCGCCACCCGTAACTTCGGCCCGGCGATGCACAAGTTCGGCCCGATCATCGGCGCCGGCTTCAACTGGTTCGACCAGAACATCCTCGGCGGCAAAATGCCGTTCACCCTGCACGACACCAAGCCGGACTACGCCTGCCTCAAGCTGGCCAAGGACAGCACGAAGATCGACTACCCAAAACCCGACGGCAAGCTGAGCTTCGACAAGCTGAGCTCGGTGTTCATCTCCGGTACCAACCACGAAGAAGAGCAGCCGTGCCACTTGAAGCTCAAGGACCCGAGCATCCCGATCGGCACCAACCTGCCGCTCTACGATGAACCGGCGCAGCGCTACTGCCCGGCCGGTGTGTATGAAGTGATCACCAAGGAAGACGGCGAGAAACGCTTCCAGATCAACGCCCAGAACTGCGTGCACTGCAAGACCTGTGACATCAAGGACCCTTCGCAGAACATCACCTGGGTCACGCCGGAAGGCGCAGGTGGGCCGACTTACCCGAACATGTAAGACGGTTGCCAGAAACACAAAAAGCCAACGCCCCAGCGCGTTGGCTTTTTTGTTTGCGTCAGCTCAGCAGGTAAACCGGAAAGCATTCACACAGGTGCATCACCCGGCGCCGGGTATTCTCAAGCAGCGTCGGGTTGTTCGGTTGCTCCAACAGGTCGGCGATCAAATTCGCGACTTCCGCACACTCAGCCTCCCCAAAACCCCGCGTCGTCAGCGCCGGGGTGCCGATACGGATGCCGCTGGTGATCGCCGGTTTTTGTGGGTCGTTGGGGATCGCATTCTTGTTCAGTGTGATGTGCGCACTCTCCAGCAACGCCTCGGCATCCTTGCCGGTGATGTCCATCGCACGCAAGTCGAGCAGGAACATGTGGCAATCGGTACCCCCGGAGACCACGCGCAAACCACGGCGAGTGAGGATATCGGCCATGGTGCGGGCGTTGTCGATCACCCGTTGCTGGTAATGCTTGAACCCCTCGCTCAGCGCCTCGTTGAACGCCACGGCCTTGGCCGCGATGACATGCATCAGCGGCCCGCCCTGATAGACCGGGAAGATGGTCTTATCGAGCAGCGCCGCGTATTGCGCCTTGGCCAGGATCAGCCCACCCCGCGGGCCGCGCAGGGTTTTGTGGGTGGTCGAGGTGATGAAGTCGGCAATCCCCACCGGCGATGGGTACAGCCCCGCCGCGATCAAGCCTGCGTAGTGCGCCATGTCCACCATCAGGTAGGCGCCAACTTCATCGCAAATCTTGCGAAAGCGCTGGAAATCGAGGGTGCGTGAATAGGCGGAGGCCCCGGCGATGATCATCTTCGGTTTGTGTTGCCGGGCCAGGGCTTCCATTTCGGCGTAGTCCAGGGTCTCGGTGTCCGGGTCCAGGCCGTAGGAAAACGCCTGGTAGAACTTGCCCGAAAAATTCACCGAGGCGCCATGAGTCAAGTGACCGCCGTGGGCCAGGGACATCCCCAGAATGGTGTCTCCAGGCTCCAGCACTGCAAGGAACACCGCCTGGTTGGCCTGCGACCCGGAATGCGGCTGAACGTTGACGTATTCGCAATTGAACAGCTTGCGGGCGCGTTCGATGGCCAGGTTTTCAATCTCGTCGACCACCTTGCAACCGCCGTAATAGCGCTTGCCCGGATAGCCCTCGGCGTACTTGTTGGTGAGCACCGAGCCCTGGGCCTGGAGCACTTCGTCGCTCACATAGTTTTCTGAAGCGATCAGCTCCAGGTGGGTTTCCTGGCGATTGCGTTCACGGTCGATCAGGCGGGCAACGGCGGGGTCGAAATTTTGCAGGCTCATGATGAGGTTCCTAGGTCAGCAGGTCGGCCAGGGGCTGGGATTGCAAGCGTGTCTGGCCCCTGGTCGAGTTGGAGAGAAAAATCGAGGTGTCTTTCAAACCGCTGCCGGTGATCAGGATCACGGCGGTCTGCGGGGTATCAGGGTGGGCTTCGGCGTACTTGAGCAGCCCGGCGAAGGCACTGGCGGCGCCGGCTTCGGGAAACACACCGGTGCTGGCGGCCAAGCGGGACGCCGCCGCGACAATGCTCGGGTCGCTGACGCACATGAACTCGCCGCCGCTGGCCGTGACGGCGCGCATGGCTTTGAGACGATCACGCGGCAAGGCCACATTGATGCTGCTGGCCAGGCTTGTCGGCGCAATGCGTTCTATCTGCTGCATCGGCCGCTCACTGCGCCAGGCCCGGTACATAAAGTTGCTGTGCTCGGCCTGCACGCCGATCAAGCGCGGGATGCGCTCGATCCAGCCCAGTTGCAGCAGGTCGTAGAACCCCTTGTAGACCGAACCGAGAATGCAGCCATTGCCGACCGGCACGAACACCAGGTCCGGCACCTGCCAATTGAGTTGCTCGCACATCTCGAAGGCGACGGTTTTCTTGCCTTCGCTCATGTAGGAGTTGATCCCGGTGGTGCGGTTGTACCAGCCGTGGGTTTCGCAGGCGTCGAGGCATTGGTCGAAGGCTTCGTCGTATTGGCCGTCCACCAACACAATCTCGGCGCCATAGCCCTGCATCTGCGCGAGCTTTTCGCGGGGTGCACTTTTTGGCAGGTAAATCACGTTATGCAGGCCCAGGCTCGCACTCATCCCGGCCAGGGCCGAGGCGGCGTTGCCGGTACTGGCCACCGCCACGGTGCGCGCGCCGGACTGCAAGGCATGGGCCACCGCCAGGGCGCTGGCGCGGTCTTTCAGCGAGCCGGTGGGTTGGCGGGATTCATCCTTGATAAAGACCTTGATCTGCGCGCCCCTGCCGAGCAGTTCCGGGCGCGAATAAAGCGGCGTGTTCCCCACCAGTAGCGGCGGAATGAACTGCGTCGAACGCAACGGCATCAGCCGGTCATAGCGCCACATGCCACGGGCGTGGTCTTGGGCCAGGCTGTCCTTGGACCATTCGCGCTTGAGCGTCGAGTAATCGTAAAGCGCATCGAGGGCACCTTCGGTTTTGCAATGGGGGCAGTAGTAACTGACCTCATGCGGCTGGTAGCTGCGATCGCAGACCAGGCACTGCAACACATATTCGCTGTACGAATGCTTCATGGCCAAGCCCCTGAAAATACGCGGTGCGGGTGCTTTTGCTGCCGACGTCGGCCCATTGCTGCGGACCGACGGGCACTGCACGCGGAGAGTGGGCTTCAGACCACCATGATGGCGTCGATGGCGACCAGGGTATTGCGCGCCAGGGCGCTGGCACCGGCGGTGGTGCGCGCCGGGTATGGCTGGGTGAAGTACTCCTCCATCACTCGGTTGAGGGTCGGGAACTCGCTCAAGTCCGTGATGAATGCGGTGACCTTGACCACGTTCGCCAGGGTACCGCCTGCGGCTTCGGCCATTTGTTGCAGATTGTCCAGGGTCTGACGCAATTGGCCTTCGAAGTCATGGGCCAGTACCTCGTTGTTCAGCGCCGAGACCGGGGTCTGTGCCGACAGGTAGATGGTTTGCCCGTGACTGACCTTGATCCCTTGGGAATACGTGCCCAGGGGCAGCGGCGCCTTGTCGGTGAAGATCACGTTTTCTTCGCCCAGGAAAGGCTTGGCGACGGACTGGAGTTGAGCGTTGGTCTGCATGGTGACGTTCCTTGTGAAGTGGGTGAAGGGTTAGTGCAAATCAGCAACCTGTTTGACGGCCAGGCTGGAAAACGCCTCGTCGCGGCAACGCGCCGGGGAGAAATGCTGGTAGTTGAGTTGCAGCGCCGCCAGGTCCGCCGGCATGGCGACCCCCAGTGCCGCGTGGCTGCACAACCGGGCGATGGCCGGCGCGGCTTGAATGCCATAGCCACCGAGGGCAGCGAGCCAGATAAAGCTCTCGTGCTGCGGGTCCTGGCCGAGCACCGGGGAGCGGTCGGCGACAAAAGTGCGCAGGCCCGCCCACTTGTTGATGATCGAGCGTGGCCGCAGGCGCGTGGTGCTTTGCAGACGGTCCATGGTGATCGCCAGGTCCAGCTCGTCGGGCAGCGCATCACAGGGCAACGACGGGTTTTCATCGCAGGGCGAGACGATCAGGCGCCCGGCTTCCGGCTTGATGAAAATGTCTTCGTCCACGGTGCCCAGGTACGGCGTGTGGTGCACGTCGCACTGTGGGTCCACCGCCAGCACCGTGCGGCGCAGCGGCCGCACACCGACCTTGGGCACGCCGCAACGCTGGGCGAACTCATCAGCCCAGGCCCCGGCCGCGTTGACCACGATCGCCGCCTCCAGCCGTTGGCCGTGCGCGGTGTGCAAGGTCCAGTGACCGTTGCGGTGTTCGCCGCGCAGCACTTCGGCTTCGCGCTTGACCACACCGCCGCGAGCCCGCAGGCCGCCGAGGTAGGCGCCATGAATGCCGTGCACATCCAAATCGAACGCGCTGGGCTCATAGATGCCGGCGCTCCAGGCGCCTTCCGCCAGGTAGGGCACCAGTTCGAGCACCTGTTTGTCGTCGAGGAATCTCGCCGTGGGCACTTGCCCGAGTACGGCGGTAAACCGGGCGGCCAGTTTGTCCACTCGCGCCGCTTGCGCCACGATCAACGCACCCCGTGGCGACCACAACGGGTGTTCGGCCAGGCCTTCGGGCGGGTTCTCGAAAAAGCCTCGGGAAGCGCAGGTCAGCGAGCGGATCTGCTGGTTGCCGTAGCTTTCCATCGAGATCGCCGCCGAGCGGCCGGTGGTGTGATAGGCCAGTTGCTGCTCCTGCTCCAGCAGGCAAACGCTGCCGTGGGCCGCCAGCTCATACGCCGCAGAAACGCCAGCGATGCCGCCGCCCACCACAATGAAATCGTAACGTGCGGTCATGGTCGGCTGCCCTGCGCCATCGCGACGGCCTTGCTTTCGCGGCTGTAGGTCAGCACGAAGTGCGCGACGAGACCGAAGATCAAGCCCCAGAACGCAGCAGCCAGGCCGAGGAAACTCATGCCCGAGGCGGTGACCAGGAAGGTGATCAACGCGGCTTCCCGTTGCTTCTCATCGGCCATCGCGCCGGTCAGCCCGGCGCTGATAGCACCGAACAGTGCCAGCCCGGCGAGGGACGCAATCAGCTCTTTAGGCAAGGCGGAAAACACCGAGGCCAGGGTTGCGCCGAAGGTGCCCATGAGGATGTAGAACACCCCGCAGGCGATCCCGGCGATGTAGCGCTTGTCGCGATCTTCGTGGGCTTCACGGCCGGTGCAGATGGCGGCGGTGATCGCGGCCAGGTTGAAGCCGTGGGAGCCGAACGGCGCCATCAGCACCGAACCAATGGCTGTCACCGAAATGATCGAGCGCGCCGGGGTGTTGTAGCCCGAGGTGCGCAACACGGCCATGCCTGGCACGTACTGCCCGGTCAGCGTCACCAGCGCCAACGGCAGGCCGATGTTGATAATGGCGTGCCAGCTCCACTCTGGCGCGATAAACACCGGGTGCGCCACGGCAATGGTGATTGCACCGCTGTTCAATTCACCAAACGACGCGGCGACGGCGCAGCCGACAATCAGCACCGACAGAATCGCGTAGCGCGGCGATAGACGTTTGAAGATCAGGTACGCCGCAATCATCGCCAGCACCAACGCGGGTTGCAGCTTGATCGAGGTGAACAGCTCGGCGCCGAAGCGGAACAGGATGCCCGCAAGCATGGCGGCGGCGATGGCCTTGGGCAGACGACTCATCAACTTGTCGAAGGCGCCGGACAAGCCCACCACGGCAATGATCACCGAGGCGACCACATACGCGCCGATGGCTTGTGGCAGCGTGACCGTCGGCAGCATCGACACCAGCAATGCCGCACCGGGTGTGGACCACGCGGTAATCACCGGAACCCGCAGGCGCCAGCTGAGAAACAGGCCGGTGATGCCGCTGCCGATGGAGATCGCCCAGATCCACGAAGACACCACGTCATTGGGCAGGTGCGCTTCCTTGGCCGCCTGGAACACGATGATCAACGGGCCGGCATAGGAAATGATCACGGCAATAAAGCCCGCGATGACGGCTGACAGGGATAGATCCTTTCTGAGTGTGTCCATGATGTCTCGACTTGGCGCGGCGGTGCCGGCGGTGAACGTGGGGAGATTGAGTCGATTGCTTCGATTCGAGATGAGTGTATTTGAAGGAATTGAGTTGATTCAATAGGCGACAAGGTTGTTACGAGATGTTTTTTTGCCGTTGACGCCGGTTTTCCCGCGATTAAGCAGTTAATAGATTGATTTATAAGGCGATTAAAAAACCAAAAAATATCTGAACCTGGCGATCAACATCGATTCAATCACGGCATCAATCGACTCAATTTATCGATTGTGTCGATTTATTAGTTGCCTAACCTCCCTGTGATATGCTCGGATATTCATCATTTCTACGATGGGCAGTGATCATTCATGTGGGTTCCCCAGCTAAGCGAATTCGGCCAGCCGATGTATTTGTCGATTGCCGATGCGTTGGCACGCGATATCGGCAACGGTGTATTGAACGAAGGCGATCGCCTGCCGACCCTGCGGGAGCTGGCCACGACCCTGAATGTCACGCCGGGCACCATCAGCCGCGCGTACAGCGAAGCCCAGCGCCGTCGCCTGGTGCAGGGTGAAGTGGGGCGCGGGACGTATGTGCTCAATCAGAAGCAGCTGGAGTTACCGGCGAGTAACAGCGCGTCGATGCCGTTGAACCTGGGGCAGTCCGAACTGCTCGACCTGTCGATCATCAAGCCCTACAGCGAAACCCTGGAATACTGGCTGCGCGACGCGCTGGTGGGCATGGCCAAGAGCACCGATTTCGCCCGTGCCCTGGACTACGCCCCGGATGGCGGCCATCCGGCGCATCGCGAGGCGGGCGCACAGTGGTTGCGGCATTCATTGCCCGACGCGCAGTGGCAGCAGGTGATCATCACCGCCGGCGCCCAGCACGGTTTGATGGTGGCAATGAGCGCCCTGACCAACGCTGGCGACCTGGTGCTCTGCGAAGCACTTTGCTACCCCGGCATCATCTCCCTGGCCCATGGCCTGGAGCGCCGCCTGCGGGGCGTGCCGATGGATGACGAAGGCATCATTCCCGAAGCATTGCGCGAGCTGTGCCAGCGCGAAAAACCCGCGATGCTGGTGTGCGTGGCAACCTGCCAGAACCCGACGGCGGCGATCATGTCGCAAAAGCGCCGGGCGCAAATCGCGGCGCTGGCCGAAGAGTTCGACTTCATCATCCTCGACGACGACATCTATGGTTTTCTCGCCACCGATCCGTCCATCAAACCGCTGTCGGCGTTTGCCCCGGACCGCTCGGTGTACCTCACCAGCCTGTCGAAGTCGGTGATGCCGGCGCTGCGTATCGGCTACCTGTACAGCCCGCCAAAACTGCTGTCACGCCTGACCTCGATGGTCCGCAGCAGTGTGTGGATGCCATCGCCACTGACGGCGCAACTGGCCAGCAATGTCGTCACCGAAGGCCTGGACAAGAAACTGATCCGCATCCAGCGCAACGAAGCCGCCGGACGCCAGGCGATTGCCCAGGAGATCTTCGCCAATTACGAACTCAAGACCCAGCCGTATTCCTACCATGTGTGGCTGACGCTGCCCGAGCCCTGGACCGCTGACGAATTCACCATGCTGGCGCGGGCCAATGGGGTGCTGGTGCTCAGTGGCACACAGTTCCAGGCCGAACGTTCCGGGGTGACGCGCAGTGTGCGGCTGGTACTGATGTCGCCCACCAGCCAGGACGAGTTGCGTTTCGCCCTGACCAAATTGGCCAGCCTGATCGATTCCGACCCGCGACGTTACTACTAGGCTGCGCGCTCTTCGCCCGGATTGCGCTCGAAGTAGCGCTTGTACTCGCGGCTGAACTGCGACGTGCTCTGATAGCCCACATTGTGCGCTGCCTGGGCCACGCCCATGCCTTCGACCAGCAGCAATTGCTGGGCCTTGAGCAGGCGCAGGCGCTTGAGGTACTGCACCGGCGACAGCAAGGTGCAGCGTTTGAAGTGCTCGTGGAAGGTCGACGCACTCATGTGCGCATACCCGGCCAACGTCTCGATATTCAGCGGTTCGGCGAAATGGGCATGCAGGTGATTCAGTGAAGTGGCGATCCGCGAGAACTGCCCCTGCTGCTCCACCAGCGCACGCAGCACATCCGCCTGCGGCCCGCGCAGCGCGGTGAACAACAACTCGCGCACCCGCGCCGGGCCCATGATCCGGCTTTCCAGCGGATCGTGCAGGCACTGCAACAGCCGCTCGACGCAACCGCGCATGGCGTCATCGAGTATCACCGAACTCATCGACTCCAGGGTTTGCGCGGTCGGCGGCGGCCCGGCCTGCATACCCATGGCCATCACCAATTCCCCCAGCACCACACGGTCGATCCCCACCGACACCCCCAACAGCGGCGCGCCAGGCGCCATGGCGAATGTCTCGCACTCAAACGGCACCGGCATCGCCTGGATCAGGTAATGCCCGGCGCCATACTCCAGGGTCCGCGGCCCCAGGTACGCGAGTTTGCTGCCCTGGGCCACGAACATCAGGCTTGGCTCATAGATCTGCGGCCCACGCGCCACGTCACAACTGGCGCGCAGCACCTTCACACCGGGCAGGTGGGTCGGGGAAAAACCGTCACAGGGCGTAAGCCCCTCAATCAGGGAAACCAGCGTGGCGTTGGCGTCGAGATGGCGGGTCAACAACATGGCAAAAAACTTCGCGAAAAAGGGATGTGAACATCATCGCAGGTCTGGCGACACATAAATCCAAACAAGGGGCACTCCCGGACGAATAGGCATGAGACTCGGAGCAATCGCCATGGCTGCCCCGAGGGTCGATGGGGAGAATGGCCCGCCTCACTTGTCACTGCTTTTTGCGAGGTTTCATCATGTACACCGCCATCGGTTATGCCGCCCAGTCGGCCACCACTCCCCTCGCCCCCATGTCGTTTGAACGCCGCAGCCCGCGCGCCGATGACGTGGCGATCGAGATTATGTACTGCGGCGTCTGCCACTCCGACATCCACCAGGCACGCAACGAATGGGGCATTGCCGTGTACCCACTGATGCCGGGCCACGAGATTGTCGGCAAGGTCACTGCCGTCGGCGCCAGCGTCACCGCGCATAAAGTCGGCGACCTGGTCGGCGTGGGCTGCATGGTCGATTCGTGCCGTCACTGTGAAGCGTGCCAATCGGACCTGGAGCAGTACTGCCTCGAAGGCCCGACCATGACCTACGCCACCCCGGACCGCGTGGACGGCAGCAACACCATGGGCGGCTATTCGGACAGCATCGTGGTCAGCGAGCACTTTGTGGTGAAGATCCCGGCCAAGCTCGACCTGGCCAGCGCCGCGCCGATTCTGTGCGCCGGCATCACCACTTACTCGCCGCTCAAGCACTACGGCGTAAAAGCCGGCGATAAAGTCGGGATTCTGGGCATGGGTGGCCTGGGTCACATGGGCATCAAGTTCGCCAAGGCCATGGGCGCGGAAGTCACGCTGTTCACCCGCTCGGCGAGCAAAGCTGAAGAAGGCCGTCGCCAGGGCGCCGATCATGTGATCGTGTCCACCGACGCCGAGCAGATGAAAGCCGCTGCCGGGCACTTCGATTTCCTGCTGGACACCATCCCGGTACAGCACGACCTCAACCCCTACCTCGACGTGCTGCGCTTTGATGGCGTGCACATCCTGGTCGGTTTGATCGAGCCGGTAGACCCGCCGGTGAACGCCGCCAAACTGGTGCTCGGCCGTAAGGTACTGGCCGGCTCGCTGATCGGTGGCATTGCCGAAACCCAGGAAGTCCTGGATTTCTGCGCCGAGCATGGCATCACCTGCGACATCGAAATGCTCGACATCCGCCAGATCAACGAGGCCTACGCCCGCATGATCGCCGGTGATGTGAAGTACCGTTTTGTCATCGACATGGCGACCCTGAAGGCCTGATCAGGCCTTCGCGCCCAACTCCGCTGACAGCCGCGCTGCGACCTGTTTGATCACAGGGATCAGCTCGGCCATTTTCTCCAGCGGCATGTAGGGCACGGTACTGGCGATGCTGATGCCGGCGACGATTCGCCGGCTGGCATCGCGCACCGGTGCCGCGACGCAACGGATCGACGGTTCGTTGTCTTCCAGATCGAACGCATACCCGCCCACCACGTATTCATGCATGCGCTGCTCGAACTGTGCCCAGGATTGTTCCGGGTGCTGCGGCCACTGCAGGTTTTTTCCGCCCGCCGGCAGGCTGGTTTCGTACAAGCGTTGCCACTCTTGCACCGTGTCATCCAGCAGCATCGCTTTGCCCACGCCCGTGCGCGCCAGCGGCATGCGATGGCCGACCCGCGAGCGCATTTCCGGGCCGTTACGGCCAGGGTTCTTGTGCAGGTACAGCACGTCGTCGTATTCGCGAATCGCCAGGTGGATGGTGTCGCCGGTCAGTGCCGACAGCTCGTCCAGGTACGGCACCGCCAGGCTCACCAACGGCAGCTCTTCACGGGCCTGGAACCCCAGCTCGATCAACTTCGGCCCCAGCAGGTAACCGACTTGCGGCACCACGCGCAGATAACGCTCGTCCACCAGGCAACTGGCCAGGCGATGGGTGGTGCTGCGGGTGGTGCCGATGCGCTTGGCGATCTCTTTCAGATCCCGTGCTCCGGCCGCCACTGCCTGCACCACGCCAAGGCCACGCAGCAGGGTCTGGGTGCCGGTGGGGGCGGTGTCTTTGCTCGGGCTGTCGGGAGGTTGTTGCATATCAGGCCTATAAGTAAAAAAGCGCGGGCATTATGGCAAAAACCTCAATGCAGTGGAGATCCAAATGTGGGAGGGGGCTTGCCCCCGATAGCCATGGGTATCTACACAACTCTCAAAGGCTTACACATAACACTGTGGTGAGCGGGCTTGTCCCGCGCTGGGCTGCGAAGCGGCCCCAATAAGGTCACAGCAGAGTGCCAGAACCAATCGAGGTGAAGGTTTTGGGGCTGCTTCGCAGCCCAGCGCGGGACAAGCCCGCTCACCACAGAGTTTTGTATAAACCGGTGAGAGTTGTGTAGATACGCACCCTCATCGGGGGCAAGCCCCCTCCCACATTTGGCCTTCATATGATTCAAATCAGCGTTGTTTCATGCGGTCGATGACGACGGCCAGCAGCAGGATCGAGCCGCGAATTACGTACTGGTAAAACGTGTCGATGTTCTTCAGGTTCATCGCGTTTTCGATGATCGCCAAAATCAGCACCCCCGCAATCACATGCCGGATCATGCCGATCCCGCCGCTCAACGACACCCCGCCCAGTACGCATGCCGAGATCACCGTCAGTTCAAAACCCTGGCCGATCATGGGCTGGCCCGAGGTCATGCGCGAGGCGAGGATCACCCCGGCCAGTGCGCCGATCAAGCCGTGTACGGCGAAGATCAGGATCTTGGTGCGGTCAACGTTCACCCCGGCCAATAGCGCTGCTTCCGGGTTGCCGCCGATGGCCATGGTGTTGCGCCCGTAGGTGGTGTAGTTGAGCAGCCAACCGAAAAACACGAAGCACACGATGGTGATCAGGATCGGCACCGGCACGCCGAACAACTGGCCGTTGCCGAACACGAAGAACTGCTCCTGGGACACGCCGACCGCCTTGCCGTCGGCAAAGATGTAGGCCAGGCCGCGCACGATCTGCATGGTCGCCAAGGTGGTGATCAGCGCGTTGACCCGCAGCTTGGCGATGACGATGCCGTTGATCAGCCCGACGATCAGGCCCATCAGCAATGCGGCGCCGATGCCGAGCATGACGCTCTCGGTGTCGCGCATGACGATAGCTGCGACCACACCGGCGCACGCAATTACCGAGCCCACCGACAAGTCAAAGTGACCCGACGCCAGGCAGAACAGCATGGTGCAGGCGGCGATGCCGACGGTGGAAATCGCCAGGCCCAGGCCGCGCATGTTCAGCGGCGAGAGGAAGTTGTCGATCAGCAAGGCGCACAGCACAAAGATGCCCACCGCCGCCAACAGCATCGCCCAGTTGTCGAGCAGTGCGCGCATATCGAGGGGTTTGCGTGCGGTTGGCAACGCGTTGTTTTGAGTGGTCATGGTCGTCTCTCAGTTCGTCACGCGGCGCGGCAGGGCCAGCTGCAGCAGGTTGGATTCGGTGGCGTGTTCACGGGTTTGCTCACCGCGCAGAGCGCCTTCGCACAGCACCAGGATGCGATCGGAAATCCCCATCACTTCCATCAAATCGCTGGACACCACAATCACCGCAATGCCGCTGGCCGCGAGGTTGTGGATGATCTGGTAAATCTCCGACTTGGCGCCGATGTCGATGCCCCGCGTCGGTTCATCCAGCAGCAGGACCTTCATCGGCATCGACAGCCAGCGGCCCAGAATGGCCTTCTGCTGATTGCCGCCGGACAGGTACATGATTTTCTGTTGCGCATCCGGGGTTTTGACCTTCATCGCCTTGATTTGCTGGTCGGCGTTGCCCTTTTCCCAGGTCTCGCGCAGCAACCAGCCAAACGAGGAATGGGCGCCACGGGCGCTGATGTTGATGTTCTCGGCGACACTGGAAAGCGGAATGATGCCCTCCTTCTTGCGGTCCTCGGGACACAGCAGAACACCGGCGGCGATGGCGTCGCGCGGGGAGCGCAGTTGCAGGTTTTCACCGCACAATTGCAGGCTGCCAGCGCTGCTGCGTTCCAGGCCGCTGAGCAAGCGGAACAGCTCCGTGCGCCCTGCCCCGACCAAGCCGAACAGGCCGAGAATCTCGCCTTTGCGCACGTCAAAACTGATCGGTTCACGCAGGCCGGGGCCGAGCAAACCATCGACCTTGAGCGCCACCTCGCCCTGCTCACGCGGGCGGTAGTCGTAGATGTCCTGAATGTCGCGGCCGACCATGCAGGTCACCAACTGGTCGTGAGTCAACGCGCTCATGTCGTCAAAGGTGCGCACGTAACGGCCGTCCTTGAACACCGTCACCGCGTTGCAAATGCGGAACACTTCTTCCATGCGGTGCGACACGTAGAGCACCACTTTGCCCTCATCGCGCAGGCGCGTGATGATCGCCATCAAGCGGTCGATCTCCCGCGCCGACAGGCTGCTGGTGGGTTCGTCGAAGGCAATCACATGGGCGCCACGGGACAACGCCTTGGCGATTTCCACCAGTTGGCGTTGGCCCAGGGACAGCCGCCCGAGCTTTTCTTCAGGATCGATCTCATCCGCCAGCCCCTTGAGGCAAGCCAGGGCCTGCTTGCGCAGCAGGCCCCGATTGACCACGCCGAAGCGCGACGGCAGATGGCCGAGGAACAGGTTCTCGGCGACGCTCATTTCCGGCACCAGGTGCAGCTCCTGATGGATCACCGCGACACCGCTGGCGATGCTGTCCGCCGCGCATTTGAACGCCATGGTCTGCTCGCCGATTTGCACGGTGCCGGTGCTTGGGATGTAAGCGCCGCCGAGAATTTTCAGCAGCGTCGACTTACCCGCGCCGTTCTCGCCCATCAACGCGTGCACCTGCCCCGGCTGGGCGCTGAAGCTGATGCCGTCCAGCGCCTTGACCCCGGGAAAGGTCTTGCCGATCCCCTCGAACCGCAGGGCCGCCGTACTCATTTCCACAGCCCGATCTTGGTCAGTTCTTCCTGGAAGTTGGCGCGGGTGATCAGGGTCACTTCATCCATCGCGGTGTACTTGGCGGGTTCCTTGCCGGTGGTCACCCACTCGTACATCGCCAGCGCGGTGTTGTAGCCCTCGATATGCGGGCTTGGCAGCATCGAGCCGAAGAAGCCGCTGTCGGCCTTTTTCAGTTCGCCGATGGCGTCGGTGCCATTGATGCCGATGCCGATCACGTTGGCCGCCTTGAAGCCGGCGCTTTCCGTGGCGCGCACGCCGCCGAGCACGGTGTTGTCGTTCATGCCGCCGATGATCAGGTTTTTCGCGCCGCTGGGCAGCTTGACCAGCGCCGAGTTGGTGGCGTCCATGCTGCCGGGCACGTCGAGGGTTTTCAGCGCGGCGGTGAGGATATGGTCTTTCGGGATGCCAGCTTCTTCGAGGGATTTGATCGAGCCGTCGGTGCGTTTTTTGCCGGTGTCGAGTTCATTGAAGGTGTTGATCACCGCGTAGGTGTCTTTCCAATCCCAACCGCGTTTTTTCGCTTCGGCGGCCATGGCGGCGCCCTGTTTCTGGCCGACTTCAAACGCGGCCATGCCCAGGTACGGCACGTCCTCCATGAAATTGCCCTTGGCGTCGACAAAGCGGTCATCCACGGCCATGACTTTCAAGCCATTGAGCTTGGCCTTGGCCACGATGGCCGGGCCGAGCGACACGTCCGGCGGGCAGATCACAAAGCCCTTGGCGCCGTTGGCGGCCAGGCTGTCGATGGCAGAGAGGGTTTTTTCGCCATCGGGCACGGCAATCTTGATCACGGTAAAACCGTGGTCCTTACCGGCTTTTTCGGCGAAGGCCCATTCGGTCTGGAACCAGGGTTCTTCGGCTTGTTTGACCAGGAAGCCGATCTTTACTTCTTCGGCCGATACCACCCCGCTGAATGCCAGGGCGAGTGCCAGAGTGCCAACTGCTTTCTTGAACATGGACCACCTCTTGTTGTTATTGAGCGTTACAAGTTCTAGTCGTGATACATCACAGACCGCCCGCCATCGATCATCAGGCAGGTGGCATTGATAAAGGGCGCCTCGTCGGTGGCCAGGAACAACGCCGTCATCGCCACCTCGACCGGCTGGCCGATGCGTTTGGGCGGGTGCAGGTCAAAGGCACGCTGGCGCTCGGCATGAGGGTCGGGGAAACCGTTCCAGTAGTCGACGTTGAGTTGGGTTTCGATGTAGCCCGGCGCGATGGCATTGACGCGAATGCCTTTGGGCGCGTACTCGATGCCGAGGGCGCGGGTAAGGCCCAGCAGGCCATGTTTGGCCACCGGGTACGGGAAACAACCGGGAATAATGTGGCTGGAATGGGTGGAGGCGATGTTGATGATATTGCCGATACCCTGCTCGATCATGTGCGGCAGCACCGTGCGACAGCCAAACCAGGCGCCGTCGAGGTCGATGGCGAAGCAGCGGCGCCAGTCTTCGTCGGTCATTTCCAGGGGGTCACGGAACACATTGACGCCCGCGCAGTTGACCAACACATCCACGCGGCCGAAGCGCTCGATGGCCACATTGACCAGAGCCTGCCATTGCTCTTTTGAAGTGATGTCGACGGCTTGCGCGACAATTTCAGCGCCGCGTTCGCGCCAATGGGCGGCCACCTTCTCGACTTTTTCGCCCTGGATATCGGCGATGACCAAGCGCGCCTGCTGGGCCTGAAAGCACGCGACGATTGCCTCGCCAATGCCTTGGGCGGCGCCGGTGATGATCACCACCTTGCCTTTGAGCCGCTCGCCGTAAGTGGGCTCGGGCACGGCGGGGAGTGACAATGGTTGTGCCTGCATCGCTTCACCTGTTTTATTTTTGGTAGTGAGTGCTGATGCCGCCGACTATAAACCCAGATCTTGAAACATCTCAATATATAAATTTGCATCCCATATTGTGAGCTAACCCATAAAAAAACCGGCCTTGGATTAGCCGGTTTTTTTGAGACGGGATGCCCCTCAGCCTAGGGCAAAATCGCGCAATGCGTCACCTTCCATGCGATAGCGCACCCACTCTTCCTGTGGCTGGGCGCCGATGGATTTGTAGAAAGCAATCGCCGGCTCGTTCCAGTCCAGCACGCTCCACTCAAAGCGCCCGCAGCCGTTATCAAACGCGATCTTGGCCAAGTGGCGCAGCAGCTTCTTGCCCGCCCCGCCACCGCGTTGCTCGGGGTTGATGTAAAGGTCTTCCAGGTACAGGCAGTTGCTGCCCAGCCAGGTGGAATAGCTGAAGAAGAACACCGCAAAACCAATCGGCAGGCCATCGCGCAGGCAAATCAGGCCATGGGCGGTGGCGCCCTCGCTGAACAGGCTACGCTCGATATCCACCACGCTGGCGATCACTTCATGCCGGGCTTTCTCGTACTCGGCGAGTTCGGTGATGAACGTCAGGATCTGCGCAGCATCGCTGGGCACGGCGGGGCGAATCTCGATGGTCATGGGCACGCCTTGGGCAATTTCAAAGCCGACATACTAAGGCGCTTTGATGACGGATTGCAGCGCATTTTCATGCGCCGCGCCGTTACTCCGGCCGGCACTGATGCAAGCACCAGCAACTACAGAACAAACCCGCTCAAGGTGCGTGATAAACAGTGGCCACTACTCCAACCATCTCCAGGCGGCCCCAATGCAGTCCACGTCCCCGGTGAGCACCCAACTGTTCGCCCTGTTTTGCCTCGCCAGTTTCCTGTTGTCGCTGTCTTACGGCTCGACGTTTTTGTTGTCGTTGCTGATTCATACACGCGGTGGCAATGAACACGATGCCGGCAGTGTGATTTCCACGGCGATGCTCAGCACCTTCGTCGCAGTGCTGCTTTCCGGGCACTTGGCGGATGCCTTGGGCGCGGCGCGGGCCATTGCCGGGATGGGCGTGTTGCTGGTGGTGGCGTGCCTGGGCTTTGCGTTGATGCCGGGGTTTGGTGAAGGATTGATGCTGTTCGGATTGTCCCTGGGCTTGGGTTGGGGGGTGTTCTACACGTTAGGGCCAATCATCGTGACCATGTTGGTGGAGCCCCGGCAGCGCGCCAAATATTTCGCACTGTTGTCGGGCAGCATGATGAGCGGCATCGGTTCTGGCCCTCTGCTGGGCCGGGCCGCGAATGCACTGGGGCTGCCTCTGACAAGCGCCTTCTACATTGCCGCATTGGCCAGCCTGGTCGGGGTGGGGATGTTCTGGTTGCTGGGCTCGGCACTCAAGCGTCATGCCACGGCGCCGGTGTCGAAAATTTCCTGGGGCGCCTGCCGTCGCGTGCTGTCTTCACGGGCAGTGTTTGCCATCGTCATGGTCGGGCTCGGGGGTTGCGTGTTTGGTGGGTTGTCTTCCTTCCAGACCAGCTGCGCGGCGGCCCACGGCCTGGATTATTCGCTGTTCTTTGCCGGTTTTGTCAGTGCGGCGATCAGCAGCCGCCTGTTGATCGCCGGCTATGTGGTCAAGCGTGATGCCTATGTGGCCGCCTGCGTGCTGTCCGGGGTGATGCTGGGGTCGATTCTGCTGTTTGCCTTTGGCGTCAGCGGCAACGCGAGTTACCTGTTGGCTGCCGTGACGCTGGGGGTCGGATACGGCCTGACGTATTCGGTCATCAACGGCTTGGTGGCCAATGAGGCGCCAACCGGCACCACGTCCCAGGCGCTGCTGTTGTTCAGCCTGGCGTATTTTGTCGGGGTCTTCGGGTTTCCCTGGCTGGCGGGCTGGATCATCGTCGATTTCGGTCTGCCGGCGCTGATGCTCAGCGTGCTGGCCGTGGCCTTGGGCAATTGGTTGATCAGCGTGGCGCGTCTGATTTGGCGTCGGGCAACGTCACACAAAATCTTACAGGTAGTCTGATACCGTTCGTCGCCATCCAGGCACCTTCAACAAATGACGGCTGACCAATAAAGGGTAAGGACATTAATTCTACGGAGATATCCTCATGAAGCCTTCAAAGTTTGCTGCCTTCGCCCTCACCGGCCTGCTGTCCGCTGCCTCGCTGAGCGCCATCGCTGCCAGCTCGACCACCGGCCCGACCGATCCGACGCCGGACGCCACCACCGAGTCGCAGAAATCCATGGGCACCGGCCTGGATACCAATGGCGGCGCCATCATCGATAACACCAACGGCGCCGACCCGCACACCAAGGGGCATGACACCGAGCGCCAGGCTCCCGCCGCAGTCGGCAACGGCAAGATGGGCCCGTCGGTCAATGAGCCGAAGATCAACAAAGGCGACGACTCGAACCTGCCGGGCGCGCCAAAACAACCTGCGCCCTAAGCCCTCGACCGTTAGACGAACACCCGATCATTTCCCCGTGAAGAGGTACGCATGAACGTCGATAGAAACCTTGAAAAAGAAGTCCTCACCCGCCTGCTGCACGCCCACCCGCAAGGTTTGGGCAAGGAGGTGCTGGATAATTACCGCGGCGAAAAAGAGGTGGCCAGTGTGTTGGCATTTCTGCAGGACCGCGGGCTGATCAAGGATGGGCATGTGACCACCGACGATGCCGGTGAATATTCACTGAATCTGCCGATCAAGCTGACGGCGTCCGGGGTAGATGAAGCGCGTAAGTTGGACGCCCTTCAGTAGCCTTCACGCAAACCCAATGTAGGAGGGGGAAAGCTCCCTCCCACATTTTTGATCTGCGTTTATTGGGTGAGCAAGGCGTCAACTTCTTCGGTGCCCGGCGAGGTTGCAGGGCCCCACCGTGTCACTGCCAGCGCCGCTGCCGCATTCGCCCTGCGCGCCGCCTCAGCAGGTTTCAAACCCGCAGCCAACCCGGCAATAAACACCCCTGCGTGCGCGTCACCCGCCCCATTGCTGTCCACCGCCTTCACCTTGAAACCCGGCACATGCTCGGCGCGCCCGGCGCGGCTGACCCAACACCCGTTCGGCCCATCACGCACTACCAGCAGCGCCTCCTTAGGCAGATGCCGATTGAGGTCAAGCAGTGCGTCCGCCAGTGTTTTCGCACCGGTAAATGCCAAGGCTTCCGGGCCATTGCTGGTCCAGATATCG
The DNA here is from genome assembly GCF_056688935.1 of Pseudomonas arvensis. Lineage (NCBI taxonomy): Bacteria > Pseudomonadati > Pseudomonadota > Gammaproteobacteria > Pseudomonadales > Pseudomonadaceae > Pseudomonas > Pseudomonas arvensis. The sequence goes on from NZ_CP162038.1 coordinate 4,703,337, forward strand.
ATGCGTGGCAACAAGGCAGCCATCAGCGCTGAATCCGGCGCCTTGACCAACGGGCCCGGGTCGAATACCACGGTGATCTCACGCGGCAAACCCAGCAACCAGTCGAGCAAGGCCTGGGCCTTGCCCTCCAGCAACAGGCTGTACCCGCTGACGTAAACATAGTCGTCGGCTTGCGGCACAACGCGAGCCAAATCCTCAGCACTCAAGTCGCCCTCAACGCCGATATGGGAGATAAAGGTGCGCTCGGTAGTGACTTCGGTCAGCGAGACACACAACCCGGTGTCCTTGCCCTCACTCGCCGCCTGAGCCATTTCCACGCCTTCGGCCTGCATCGCCGCGCGGGCCAGGTCGCCAAAACGGCCATCGCCGTGGCGGCCCAGGTAAACCACCGGCAACCCGTTGCGTCGCGCCGCCGCCATCACATTAAAGCCGCCGCCGGCTTCGAAACTGGCCGATCGCGCCAGCACGTCGCCGCCGCTGGCGGGCAAGGTATCGAGGGCCATGACCAGGTCGACGATGACCTGGCCGGTGTGCAGCAATCTAGACATTGGGGCTCTCGACTAACGCCGGGCGACGATCAGCCGCGCCGCCCAGTACGGCATAAATCCCGCCTGCCACCAGGAAGGTGACGATCCAGCCCAGGCCGTTGTGGCCCAGCCAGGAGTCGGACAACGGCCCGGCGAACCAGATGTTCTCGGCGGTGGTGCCAATGGTGGTGAAGCTGAAACCCAGAACAATCGCCACGGCCCAGGCGCCAAACGCACGCCATTCCACACCACCGCGGTACCAGTAGGCGCTGCTTGGGCTGACGTCGAGCAGATCCTTGGGGCTGTAGTAGTGACGGTGGATCAGGTCGACCACAAAGATCCCGACCCATGCGGTGATCGGCACCGCCAGCAACGAAATGAAGGTGATGAACGGGCCGTAGAAACTGTCGGCGATCAGCATGAAGTAGATCGAGCCAGCGAAGATCGCCACGATGTCGACGATCACCGCGTGTACGCGCTTGACCTTCAAACCGAGGGTCAAGGTGGTGAGACCGGCCGAGTACACCGACAGGTTATTCGACAGCAGTAACCCACCGAACGCGGTGATCAGGTACGGCACAGCCATCCAGGTGGGCAGCATGTCGCGGATCGCAATGATCGGGTCGGTGGCCGAAGCCAGGTCATTGTTGCCCACCGACAGCAGGCCACCGAGGGTGATCAGCAGCACCAGTGGAATCCCCGCACCAAACGCGGCGGATGCCACCAGGCGCACGGCCTTGACGCTGCGGTGCTGGTAGCGCGACATGTCGGCACCGGCGTTGGCCCAACCGATACCGGTGCCGGCGGCCATGGTGCCGACGCCGATGATCATTGCGCTCAGCGGTGCAGGCGTGGCGTTGAACACGGCGCTCCAGTCGATGGTGGCGCACAGGAAACCGCCGACCAGGATGTTCAAGGCGCCGAACACATAGGTGGCCCACTTCTGGATCACCAGCAAGGTAGCGTGGCCCAGGCCGGAAACGGACAGGGTCAGCAGCACGAAGATGGCGATAAAGATCAAGGTCAGCACCGGCGCGCTTTTGGCCTCGACTGGCGAGCCGAACAGAATCGAACACAACGACAGCAGCACAAAGGCGGCGGTGGTGGTGTTGACGGTTTCCCAGCCCAGGCGCGACATCAGTGACACCAGCGTCGGGCCGATATTGCCGCGCACGCCGAAGATGGCGCGGGACAGGGTCAGGCTCGGCGCACGGCCACGACGACCGGCGATGGAGATGATGCCCACCACCGCAAAGGAGCCAGCAGCGCCGAGGATCGCCACGATGATTGCCTGCCAGATCGCCAGCCCCCGGAACGCCACCAGCGTCGCGCCCAGCGGCAAGCCGAGGATGCTGATGTTGGCGGCGAACCACACCCAGAACAGCTGCACCGGATGGCCATTGCACTCGCCTTCGGGGACGGGCTCGATGCCGCGTGTTTCCAATTGCCCGGCGTTTTGGCCGGAAGATGTGCTGCTCATGAGGGGCGCTCCTGGTGCCTGTATTATTGTGGTTGTGGCAGGTATGCAAGGTGAATCGGTATTCCGGTCGTCCTGGCTCAGCGCAGTTTCAACAGCGCTTCAACCAACGGCTGCAAGTCCAAGCTGTTCACGGCCTTGACCTGTTCGATCATTGCCACAGGCCAGCACTGCATGCCCAGACAAGCGCCGAGCATCGCCCCCAGAATCGCCGCGATGGTGTCGGTGTCTCCGCCCAGGCTGGCGGCCAGGCACAGGGCTTCGAAGGCGTTCATATCCCCCACCGCCACTTGCTGGGCCAAGGCAAACGACACCACCACCGATTCCTGGGAGGCAACGGAGGTGCCGATCAATTCGTAGAGCAGGTCGGCAAACAGCGCTGTGTCGCCACTGCCGACACTCAAGGTGCGCGCCCAACTGATGCGGGTGGATACACGCCCGCCGGCAACCCAATGCCCGTGGCCTTCCGCCTGCTGGGCGATCTGTGTGCCGATGTTCAAGGCTTCGCCGAGGTCCACACCGTTGATGCCAGCGGACACCACTGCCGCCACCGCCGCCGCACTGGAGATGCCCAGCGTGGTGTTATGAGTGACCTGGCACGCCTGGATCACCGCCTGGATAAACGCTGCCGGCTCGCTGACATCGGCGGCGATGCCCACGGGCGTGATGCGCATGGCAGCACCATTGGTGGTGCCGTAGCGGCCGGATTCCTCCGGGGTATGCCCGGCCAGGATCATGTCGATAGCGCGTTTGGTCGACGGGCCGAGCAGGTCCTGGGAACCCTTGGCACGCATCACCGCTTCCCAGTCGATCAGGCGCTGGGCGAGCACGATGGGCTCGATCGTGCCTTGGCCTTCGACCAGCAACTCGCCGACCAGAATGGCCTGTTCGGTATCATCAGTGATGGAACCAGCGGGCATATTCGGCGCGATGGGTTGATCGGCACCGGCATCCTCCAGGGCGGTGATCGCACCGAAGCGCTGTCGCACCAGCTCGCGGCTCAGGGACTGAGTGGGCATGCCCAGAGCATCGCCCAGCGCGAGGCCGTAGAAAGCGCCGAGGGCGCGAGTATCCGTGGTCATTTCGAAGATCCAAATTGCAGGTGCAGGCGAAAGTGCAGAGGGTCGAGCAAGCTTTCGACGTATTCCATAAAGCGCTCGCGCCGGTCGTAGGTGGTGCGCGAGGCCTTGAGGAACACGCTGCCCGCCGGGCGGCCGAGCAACTGGGCGTCTTCATCGCTGAGGGGTTCGGCGCCTATCCACTGGTCCCCTTCAGCGCCGATATAGCCGTATGCCGCGAGGGTGATGGTCAGGGAATTGTCGATCAGGCCGACACGGGGCAGGCTTTCCAGGCCACCGGACTCGGGCATCAGCGAACGCTCCAGGGACACCGCAGTGCCATCGCTGGTGCGCCGGCGACGGTCGAGGGCGATAAAGCGCTCGGTGCCGAACCGGCTGAACAGATCGGGGCGCGTCACCGCTTCCAGGCGCAGGATATCGGTGGTCACCAATGCACCGGTGTCCGCCAGAGCCTGTGCCCACCCGCTGTTTTGATCGAGCACCATGCCGTCAAACGTGACGATGGAGCCGACGCCACTCTGGGTCGCGATGTAATTGCGCCGCTTGAGTTCGGCCAGGGCTTCGCGCAAGGTGCCGCGGCTGACCGCAAACTCCTCGGCGAGCTGGTGCTCGCCCGGCAGCAGGAAACCGTCGGCCATCACTCCACCCTCGATACGGCGGATGAGCTCGTCGACGACACGTTTTTTCTTGTCAAATCGGACATGTCTAATCATGTACAAATTGATAACCGAAACGGTCCTTATGCAGCAAGCGAATTATTTCAGGGAGATGAAAATAGCGGCCTCAGGGTTCCAGGCCAATCGGGAAAAACTCGCCGCCGCTCCAGACGCCCAGCCAGTTCTGACCGTTGATCGGGCGGCGTACAGCAAGCTCCACCAATTGGTAGAACACGTTGCGATGCACCAGGGCTTCGAGGTTGGTGCGTACCCGTAGATAGGGCGCAGGTTCCTGGGTGACGGGGTCGATGACCACCCGCAGCGGGTGTTCGATATCGGCTTCGATCTGTTCATCGACGTTGGTGGTGAAGCGCAGCAACTGGCTTTCGCCCTGCCCTTCGACCTCCAGGGTCAGTGCGACAAAGGGCGCATCGTCGACGGTGATGCCGACTTTTTCCACCGGAGTAATCAGGAAGTAATCATCGCCGTCGCGGCGGATGATGTTGGAGAACAACTTGACCATCGGCTTGCGCCCGATGGGCGTGCCTTGGTAGAACCAGGTGCCATCGCGGGCGATGCGCATGTCGATATTGCCGCAGAAATCCGGGTTCCACAGGTGCACCGGCGCCGGTCCCTTGCCTTTGGGCAACTGGGCCAACAGGTCGTTGGCCTTGGCGGAATCGGTCATGAGGTTCTCCCTTTTTTTGATCTGGCCCTACTGATCACCCATGCCCAGCAGACCTCGGGCGTACTGCGCGAGCGGGCGGGCAATCAGGTCTTGTGGCCGATTGTCGTGGAACGTCAGTAAACCGCCACGACTGCGAATGCGTGCAGTATCAATCAAATACTGGGTGCTGGTCTCGATCAACATGATCTGGATCACGCCGCTGTCCAGCCCAACCCGGTCCAGGGCCTCTTGATCGGCCCACTCATCGGCGTTGCCGATCCGGTCATCCGCCTTGGCGAATCGGCAGTACAGCAGGTAGTGGGCACCGGCCGCACGGGCTTCGGCCATCGCCTGCTCCAGACCTTCGGGCTGACGGGCGCGGCGCACCATAGGGAAGTATTCGACGAAGCCGTTGAAGGCTTCCTCGGCTACCACGTTCGGACGCGGATAGGCGCTGCCCGGCGGCACGAAGGCGCCCTGGGCGATAAAGACAAAGGAGTCCGGCTGTATGCGAACCGACGCCGTACGGCGGGTATCGCTGTGGTCGAGCAACCCGGCATCGCTCATCTGATAGCGGGTGCCTTCGGCCATATCGCTGACGGTCATGCAACCACTCAGCGTCAACGACGCCAGCAACAAAACCAGACTACGCATCCTAATCCTCCAGAAGCCGGTGACGGAAAACCGGCGAATGGGCATGAGATGCAGGTTCTGGGCCAGGGGAGCAGCTTGAAGCTACACGCTCGGCGTCAGCCGCCGATGATCTTCATGATCGTGGCCCCGCCCGAGAACGCCACCTCCTGTTTGTCGCCCAGGGCCTTCATCAGCAATCCTTGCAGCGCCGGCAGCGCTTGGTGGCGCGGCTTGTCGAGCAGGTCGCCGACGTAGTGACGGTTGCTCGACGACAGGCAACCATGCAACCAGCCGGTGGACGACAGGCGCAATCGCGAGCAGGTACGGCAGAACGGCACGCTTTCATTGGCGATCACGCCAAAGTAGCCCTTGCCCGGCACCTCGTAGCGAACGGCGGTTGCATCCACAGGGGCGTTGGCTTGCAGGTATTCGTGATGTTCGCCGATCAGGCTGAGCAGTTGCTGCAGGCTGACGAATTGTTGCAGGAACGCATTGGAATCCTTGGCCAGGTGGCCCATGCGCATCAACTCGATAAAGCGCAGTTCATAACCACGCTCCAGGCAGTAGTCGAGCAGCGGCATGACCTGGTCGAGGTTCTGGCCGCGCAACGGCACCATATTGACCTTGATCTTGATTCCAGCGGCGCGAGCCTGGTCCATGCCATCAAGCACGGTGGCCAGGTCGCCGCCACGGGCGATGCTGCGGAAAGCATCGGCATCCAAGGTGTCGAGGGAGACGTTGATACGTCGAATGCCGGCATCCACCAGCAATGGCAGTTTGCGCGCCAGCAACTGGCCGTTGGTGGTCAGGCTGATATCGCTGAGCCCCATGCCGCCGACTGCGCCCATAAAGGCTTCCAGCTTGGGGCTGACCAACGGCTCGCCGCCCGTGATGCGCAGGCGGTCGATGCCCGCCGCTTCGATCAGGTAAGCCACGCCACGGGCCATGGCCTCGGCCGAGAGTTCGTCCTGGGCAGCCACCAGCCGCTTGCCGTTGGGCACGCAGTACGTACACGCGTAATTGCAGGCTGAGGTCAGGCTGATCCGCAAATTGCGAAAACGCCTGCCTTGACGATCAACGATCATGGATCACTCCGGCAGAGGATGATTCGGGCGCGCTAAAAGCTGACTGATAAATCAGCTTTTAGCAAGATCCTTGCCTGAGTATATTCCTGGGGTACTACGCCTGGCAGTAAAGATTACGACGCCGGCGTCTCAACACGCGCAGAGTCGACAGCTGCTGGCTCGGTGCTGTGCTTGCGCTTGTTGCCCATGCGCACGCCGATGTCCATCAGGAACTGGAAGAACCCTTCCTGGTCTTCCAGCACATTGCTCCAGAACGGCGAGTGGTACAGCGCCACGGCGCCGTGCACCAAGGCCCAGGCGGCGCAGTAATGGAAGTACGGCGGCACGTCTTCAAGCTTGCCTTCGCTGATGCGACCCTTGATCAACAGGGTCAGGCGTTCGAAGTTCGAGGCGCGGATCTTGTGCAGTTCCTCGACCATCTCCGGCACCTGATGGCCCTTGACGACTTTCTCTTCCAGGCGGTCGAACAGGCGGTACCGCTGCGGGTCGCGCATGCGGAACTCGAAGTAGGCGCGGGACAGGGCTTCCTTGTCCTTGTCGACATCGGCAGAGTGCAGCAGCTCGTTCAAATCGCGCTCGTAGTCGAGCATCAGGCGCAGGTAGATCTCGGCCTTGGACTTGAAGTGCTTATAAATGGTGCCTTTGCCGATACCCACGGCATCCGCGATCATCTCGACGGTGACGCTGTCTTCGCCCTGTTCGAGGAACAATTTGAGTGCGGTGTCGAGAATTTCCTGCTCACGGCGGCGAAACTCACGGACCTTACGGGGTTCTTTGTGCATGAGGAAGAGGTCTGCAAAGGTCGGAATAGGGAGGGTCGCGCAGGGCCACGAATACATGGCGATACGATTTACCCAGTGCGAGGGATTATCCCGACTGAACGGTCGTTGGGCAACGTCTATGTGAACCCGCTACGCACTTTACTTTCAGAGTGCCAACGAATTCATGGCTATCAGTCAGAAATAATACGCAACAACTGCACCCGTGCACCGGCCCAATGAGAACTCAAGCGAAGCCCCTGTATTCCAAATCTGTTTAAAAAACGATCAGTCGCGACTGGACTGAATCAGATACTGATCAATACTTGAACTGTTGGCGTGACATCTCCCCCAAGTGAAGCGCCGACCTGGGTACCGACGGACTGTGTGCCCTTGTTTTACTCCTAATGGTCTTAACCCGGATTCACCCCCCAGAACCCGGGTTTTTTTTGCCTGCGATTTGAGCGCGGGCCTACGCAGCAACGTGAGCCAATGGAAACAGACGCTTGAAGTTCTCGGTAGTCTGCTCGGCAAAACGCTCGTAGGACTCACCCCGCAGCATCGCCAGAAACTCCGCCACATCACGCACATACTCCGGCAGGTTCGGCTTGCCACGATGGGGGATGGGCGCCAGGTACGGCGAATCGGTTTCCACCAACAGGCGATCGGCCGGGACTTGACGCGCCACATCGCGCAACGCGTCGGCATTGCGGAAAGTGACGATGCCCGACAGGGAAATATAGAAACCCAGGTCCAACGCCGCCTTGGCCATGCCCCAGTCTTCAGTGAAGCAGTGCAATACGCCGGCCTGTGGCAACGCGGCTTCGCGTAGCAACGTGAGCGTGTCGGCACGGGCGCCACGGGTGTGGACGATCACCGGCTTGCCCGTCTGCTGGGCGGCTTGCAGGTGCAAACGGAAGGACGCCTGCTGCAACTCGGCGGCTTCGGGTTCGTAGTGGTAGTCCAGGCCGGTCTCGCCGATGGCCACCACGCGCGGGTGGTTGAGTTCACCGAGCAACCAGTCGAGGGCCGGCGCTTCGCCGGGCTTGAGGTCCAGCGGGTGGATACCCACGGAGCAATCCACGTCGGTATAACGATCAGCCAGGGCTTTGACGTCGGCGGCGTTGTCCGCGCTGACGCCGATGCACAGGAAGTGCCCTACCCCACGCTGGCGAGCAGCGTCCAGGGCGGCGTCGAGGGAGCCGCCGTGCTGGGCGAGGTCAAGGCGATCAAGGTGGCAATGGGAATCTACGAGCATAGGAAGTTACAACTTGAGTCACGGAGAGGGTCTGGCCGACGATACACCCGTCGGCCACGAAAATTAACGGCGGCCGAGCAAGCCCACCCACTGCACCAGCAGCGCTTCAAGCAACAGCACACGGTTGAGGTTGGCCTTGCCGAGGACCTTCTGGCGCTGGGCGAGGATCCAGTCCTGGATGGACAGCACCTTGTCCTGGGCACTTTTCTGCGCGAGGTACTGCACCACCTTGCGCATGTCCGGCAGGCCCAGGCCATTTTCATCCTGGGTCAGTTGGTAGCGCAGGATCAGGCTCGACCAGTCACAGAACCAGTCGAACAGCAACAACAGGGGAATGTCTTTCCAGGCGCTTTCAGCCAGTTGAGTCGCGGACATTTCCTGCTTGAGCAGTTTTTTAACGCCATCCACCACCAGCGCACGTTGCTCACGGACACCTTGGGCTTGCAGCTTCACGGCGGCCAGGGGCGAACCGGCAGCCAGGGTCAGCAGTTCGACGCGCTCGTCTGCGGAGCAGTCCGGCAGTGCCTGCGCCAGCCATTGCAGGCTCATCGCCTCGCTTGGCAACGGACAAGCCTGCTGCACGCAGCGGCTGCGGATGGTCGGCAACAGGCGGCTGGACTGATGGCTCACCAGCAATAGCACCGTGTCGCCGGAGGGTTCTTCAAGGCTTTTGAGCAGAGCGTTGGCGGCGTTGATGTTCATCGCCTCCACCGGCTCGATCAGCACCACCTTGCGCCCGCCCATCTGCGCGGTTTGCACCACGAAGCTGACGAGGTCACGCACCTGGTCGACCTTGATCGCCTTGTCGGCTTCCTCAGGCTCCAGCAGGTAATTGTCGGGATGGCTGCCGGCCTTGAGCAACAGGCAGGATTTACACTCGCCGCACGCCTCCAGGTTGACCGGGCGCTGGCACAGCAGGCTGGCCATCAGGCGCTCGGCAAGGGCCCGTTTACCAATCCCGATCGGGCCGTGCAGCAAATAAGCGTGGGCGTGCTGGGCACGACCGGCCAGTTGTTGCCAGAGACTGTCCTGCCACGGGTAGGCTTCAGCCACGGGCGCGCTCCAACAGCGTTGGCATCAGGCCGTCGATGGCCTGCTGCACCTGGGTCAACGGCTGGGCCGCGTCCAACAGGTGATAACGCGCAGGTTCTGCGCGGGCACGCTTGAGGAACGCGCTGCGCACAGCGTCGAAAAACGCCTGGCCTTCCAACTCGAAGCGATCGAGACGACCACGGGCACTGGCGCGGGCCATGCCCACTTCCACCGGCAGGTCGAACAACAGGGTCAGGTCAGGGCGTAGATCACCCTGCACAAAGGTTTCCAAGGTAGCGATGCGCTCCAGGGATAAGCCGCGGCCGCCGCCCTGGTAGGCGTAGGTAGAATCGGTAAACCGGTCACAAATCACCACGGCACCGCGTGCCAAGGCCGGGCGTATCACTTCGGCCAGGTGTTGCGCACGGGCGGCGAACACCAGCAGCAGCTCGGTGTCCGGGTTCATCTGTTCTTCGCCTGGGGCCAGCAACACTTCGCGGATGCGCTCGGCCAGCGGCGTACCGCCGGGCTCACGGGTCAACACCACCTCGATCCCTTGCGCGCGCAAACGCTCGGCCAGGTAATCGCGGTTGGTGCTCTTGCCGGCGCCTTCGGGGCCTTCCAGGGTAATAAACAAGCCAGTCACAGGCAGTCCTTAGTCAGAGTCATTGCGGGCTTTGCGGCGCTGTGGTGTCCGGCGCGGGCTCGGCGGGAGCATCCGTTGGCGGCGCTACATCTTCCGGCGGCGTGACCACCGGTGCCGGGCTGGAGCGGTAATCGGCGCGGCGCTTGAGCTGGAACTCACGCACGGCGGCATTATGCGCACCCAGGTCATCGGAGAAAATATGACTGCCATCGCCACGGGCGACGAAATACAGGCTGCTGCCCGGCACCGGGTTCAACGCGGCATGGATCGCCTCGCGGCCGACCATGGCGATGGGCGTGGGCGGCAGCCCGGCAATCATATAGGTGTTGTAAGGGTTGGCTTCCTTGAGATGAGCACGGGTCAACTTGCCGTTGTAACGCTCACCCAAGCCGTAGATCACCGTAGGATCGGTCTGCAGCAGCATGCCGATCTTCAGGCGGCGCACGAATACGCCGGCAATCTGGCCACGCTCTTGCGGCACACCGGTCTCCTTTTCCACCAGGGAGGCCATGATCAGCGCTTGGTAAGGGTCGGTGTATGGCGCATCAGCGGCGCGCTTGCTCCACTCCTGAGCGAGTACATCGTCCAGGCGGTTGTAGGCTTTTTTCAGGAATTCGACATCGGTCATGCCGCGCACGAAGCGGTAAGTATCCGGGAAGAACCGCCCTTCAGGAAACACGCCAGGGTGGCCGAGCTTCTCCATCACTTCGCTGTCACTCAGGCCGGAGAGGCTCTGCACGATCTTTTCATGCTTGGCCAGGGCCGAGCGCACCTGGCGAAAGTTCCAGCCTTCCACCAGGGTCAGGCTGTATTGCACCACTTCGCCACGCTGCCACAGGCCGATCAGGCCCTCGGCGGTCATGCCAGGCGTCATGCGGTACTCGCCGCTGTGCAGCGGTTGGCCGTCAAGGTTGAAGCGCCAGTACAGGCGCAGCCAGAACGCACCGTCGAGCACGCCGTCTGCTTCCAGGCGATTAAAGGTGCCGGTCGGGGTCGCCCCTGCCGGCACATCGAGCAACTGCTCCTGGGTCAGGTTCAACGGCTGCTTCAAGGCAGCGTCGTATTTCCAGGCGGAAAACCCCAACAGCAAAGCCGCCGAGAACAGAGCAATCAGCAGCAGTACAACCAGTTTTCGTATCAACTCAAATATCCAATAGTGCGCGAACAATGCCCTGCAGTTTACGGGTGAGCGGCCCAACCGGCCAGCTCATCGCCGCACAGCCGCGCACCGGCCAAATGCCATATACGCTGTTGCAGACGAAGACTTCGTCGGCCTGCTGCAACTGCTCGACCGTGATGTCAGCCACGGCCAGCGGGATACCCAGCGCTTGTGCCTGGTCCAGAATCTCGGCGCGCATGACGCCCGCAACCCCGCAACGAGTCAGATCGGCGGTTAGTAACAAGCCGTTGCGTACAAGGAAAAGGTTGCTGAATACGCCCTCGATCACACGCCCGGACATATCCAGCATCAGGCCTTCGGCGTGCTCGACATCTTGCCACTCGGCGCGGGCAATCACCTGCTCCAGGCGGTTGAGGTGCTTGAGACCGGCCAGCAGCGGCTGCTCGGCCAAGCGCGTCGTACACGCAAACAGACGGATGCCTTCGGTTCCATGAACGTGGGGATAGGTCGCGGGCGGATTGCCTTGCAGGATACGGCGCACCGGTGCGCCGGGATTGACGCCATAACCGCGCAGGCTATCGCCACGGGTCAGGATCAATTTGAGGACACCGTCGCCGAGGGCGGCGGCATAGGAAAGTACTTCGTTGCGGATCACACCGTGATCCACCTCGAACGCGAAACGCCTGCAGCCCTCATCGAGGCGCTGCAGGTGGCGGTCGAGCAACATGGGCTGCCCGACCTTGACGGCGATGGTCTCGAACAGGCCATCGCCATACGCCAGGCCGCGATCTTTCAGGGGCACGCTGTCCGCTGGCTGACCGTCGACCCAGCTGTGCATCACTCGGCGAACCGGCGGAACACCAGGGAACCGTTGGTGCCACCAAACCCGAAGGAGTTGGAGATCGCGACGTCGATCGGCATCTGTTGCGCTTCGTGCGGCACGAAGTTGAGGTCGCAGCCTTCGTCCGGCTCATCCAGGTTGATGGTCGGCGGAGCGACCTGGTCCTTGATGGCCATCACACTGAAGATCGCCTCGACCGCGCCCGCCGCACCCAGCAGATGGCCGGTCATGGACTTGGTGGAGCTGACCGCCAGCTTATAGGCGTGCTCGCCGAACACCGACTTGATGGCCTCGGCTTCCGCCAGGTCACCGGTCGGCGTGGAAGTGCCATGGGCGTTGATGTACTGCACCTGGTCGACATTGACCTTGGCATCCCGCAGGGCGTTGGCGATGCAACGCGCAGCGCCGGCACCGTCAGACGGCGGCGAGGTCATGTGGTAGGCGTCGCCGCTCATGCCAAAGCCGATCAACTCGGCGTAGATGGTGGCACCACGCGCCTTGGCGTGCTCCAACTCTTCCAGCACCAGGGCACCGGCGCCATCGGACAGTACGAAACCGTCACGGCCCTTGTCCCACGGACGGCTGGCACGGGTCGGCTCGTCATTACGGGTCGACAATGCACGGGACGCGCCGAAGCCGCCCATGCCAAGACCGCACGCAGCCATTTCTGCGCCACCGGCGATCATCACGTCAGCTTCGTCATAGGCGATATTGCGCGCCGCCATGCCGATGCAGTGAGTACCCGTGGTGCACGCCGTGGCAATCGCGTAGTTAGGCCCCTGTGCGCCCAAATGGATGGACAGGAAGCCGGAAATCATATTGATGATCGAGCCAGGCACGAAGAACGGTGAAATTCGACGAGGGCCGGAATCATGCAGCGTGCGGCTGGTTTCTTCGATATTGGTCAGACCGCCAATACCCGAACCCATGGCCACGCCGATGCGTTCACGGTTGGCGTCGGTGACTTCCAGGCCGGCGTTACGCACCGCCTGAAAACCGGCTGCCAGGCCGTATTGAATGAACAGGTCGAGCTTGCGGGATTCCTTGACCGAGAGATATTCCTCGACATTGAAACCCTTTACCGAGCCGCCAAAACGGGTGGAATAGGCAGAAAGGTCCGTGTGTTCGATCAGACCAATACCACTGCGGCCAGCCAGAATGCCCTGCCAACTGCTCGGCACATCCGTACCCAGTGGCGACAACATACCCATACCGGTGACTACGACGCGTCTACGCGACACAGCACTCTCCTTTTTCTAATGACGACACTTTGCTTCAGGGCTTACTTTTCATCACCGCTTAAAGAAAAAACCGCACGCCGTTACAGCAGTGCGGTTTTCCCTAACAGCAAGCGACGACTACAAACTATTACGCCTGGTGGCTAGTAACGTAGTCGATAGCAGCTTGAACAGTAGTGATTTTTTCAGCTTCTTCGTCCGGGATCTCGGTCTCGAATTCCTCTTCCAGAGCCATCACCAGCTCAACGGTGTCAAGGGAATCGGCACCCAGGTCTTCGACGAAGGAAGCAGTGTTGACCACTTCTTCTTCTTTAACGCCCAGTTGCTCGGCAACGATTTTCTTGACGCGCTCTTCGATGGTGCTCATACCTTGTTTAACTCCTAATGGACAAATTCAGGCAGCTGGCCAGTGGGTAAGTGTATAGAAAGCCATTTCAGCTTTTCAACTGAAAGCTTCACGCTGTACCCGGTCGGCCACCTGCCTATAAATTAAGTTGCAGCTTTATAACGGATTTTAGACAGCTCGTATGACATTTTTTTGAAGCGATCCGTCACAATTTAACTCATGTACATCCCGCCGTTCACCGGGATTGTAGCCCCAGTCACGTATGCCGCACCGTCGGATGCCAGGAAAGTGACCACATTCGCGATCTCTTGAGCCTGGCCCAGACGGCCCAGCGGAATCTGCGTCAGCAAGCCTTCACGCTGTGCTTCCGGCAGTTCGCGGGTCATATCGGTGTCGATGAACCCTGGGGCTACCGAGTTGACCGTAATCGACCGCGAACCGACCTCACGCGCCAACGCACGGCTGAAACCTTCCAGACCAGCCTTGGCGGCTGCGTAGTTTACTTGGCCTGCGTTGCCCATGGCACCCACTACGGAGCCAATATTGATAATTCGGCCCCAACGCGCCTTGGTCATACCGCGCAAAACACCCTTGGACAAGCGAAACAGACTGTTCAAGTTGGTATCGACCACGTCGTACCACTCGTCGTCTTTCATGCGCATCATCAGGTTATCGCGGGTGATACCGGCATTGTTCACCAGAATAGCCGGCGCACCGAACTGTGCAGTGATCTCGGCCAATACAGCCGCCACGGATTCATCGCTGGTTACGTTCAATTCAAGACCAGTGCCTTGCACGCCGTTTTCCTTCAGGGTTGCGGCGATACGCTCGGCGCCCGAAGCAGAAGTGGCGGTACCGATCACAACGGCGCCCTGACGGCCCAGCTCCAGGGCGATCGCCTGGCCAATGCCACGGCTCGCGCCGGTAACCAGTGCAACTTTACCTTGCAGACTCATGCAGGCTTCTCCTAATTCTTCAGGGTTCTGAGTTCAGGCCAGTGCCGCACGAGCGGCAGCGAAGGCATCCGGGGTATTCAGGTTGGCGGTCGACACGCCGTCAGCGCAACGCTTGTTCAGGCCGGCCAGGACTTTGCCCGGACCACACTCGACCAGCTCGGTCGCGCCGTTGGCGGCCAACGTCTGGACCGACTCAACCCAGCGTACCGGCTTGTAGAGCTGCTCCAGCAGGTCGCGCTTGAGAGTGTCGAGGTCGGCGGCGACGGCCGCGCTGACGTTCTGCACCAGCGGGATCTGCGGTGCCTGCCAGTTGATGGCTGCAATGGACTCAGCAAACCGCTCGGCCGCCGGGCACATCAATTCGCAGTGGGACGGCACGCTCACCGGCAACGGCAGCGCACGCTTGGCGCCACGGGCTTTGCAGCCTTCGATGGCACGCTCGACCGCCGCCTTGGCACCGGCAATCACCACCTGGCCAGGAGAGTTGAAATTCACCGCGCTGACGACTTCGCCCTGAGCCGCTTCGGCACAGGCTTCGATCACCACCGCGTCGTCCAGCCCCAGGATAGCGGCCATGCCGCCCTGCCCGGCCGGAACGGCTTCCTGCATCAACTGACCACGGCGCTCGACCAGCTTGACCGCTTCCGCGAGAGTCAGGCTGCCCGCCGCAACGAGGGCGCTGTATTCGCCCAGGCTGTGACCGGCGACGAATGCCGGGCGCGCGCCGCCTTCGGCCAGCCACAAGCGCCACAG
Source organism: Pseudomonas arvensis (assembly GCF_056688935.1). Classification (NCBI taxonomy): domain Bacteria; kingdom Pseudomonadati; phylum Pseudomonadota; class Gammaproteobacteria; order Pseudomonadales; family Pseudomonadaceae; genus Pseudomonas; species Pseudomonas arvensis. The sequence continues at coordinate 4,718,409 of NZ_CP162038.1, forward strand.
GGCGATCGAAGCGGTCAGGATGGCCGGCTGGGTTTTATCGGTTTGATTGAGCTGTTCTTCCGGCCCCTGCTGGGTCAGCGCCCACAGGTCATAACCCAGGGCCTCGGAAGCTTCCTTGAAAGTATCCAGGATCAGCGGGTATTGCGCGCCCAGCTCGGCCAACATGCCGAGGGACTGCGAACCCTGCCCTGGAAAGACGAATGCGAGGGATGTAGACATGTAACAAGCCCCTAATGATCTGGTCGTCAAAAATGCGCGCGCCGACTGTGGGAGCGCACGAAACTGACAGATTGGATGGTCAATTGAACTGGCCGGTCACATTTAAGCACTCCGGGGCCAATTCGCCTAAGGCAACAGATCCTCAAGACGTCCGTGCAAGCGTTGCGGCAGGTTCTCCTGGATTTCGATCAAGGCCCGCGCAATCGCACTTTGAAAACCTTCCACGCCAGCCGAACCGTGGCTTTTCACCACGATGCCCTGCAACCCGAGAAAACTCGCACCATTGTGCCGCGCCGGAGCCAGGTCAGCCTGCAGACGCCGCATCAACGGCAGCGCCAAGGCCCCTACGAGGCGCGATGCCAGGTTGCGCTTGAACAACGTCTCGATGCGCGTGGCGATCATGGTTGCCAAGCCTTCGCTGGATTTAAGCAGGATATTACCGACAAAACCGTCGCACACCACCACATCCGCTTCGCCACGGTACAAGCCGTCACCCTCGACAAAACCGATGTAATTCAAGCCCCGAGCGCCCTGCAATAGCGTGGCGGCAAGCTTGACCTGCTGATTGCCCTTGATGTCTTCGGTGCCGATGTTCAGCAAGGCCACGCGCGGTCGGGCCACACCCAGCGCTTCGGCGGCCACCGAGCCCATCACGGCAAACTGGAACAAGTGCTCGGCACTGCAATCCACGTTCGCGCCCAGGTCCAACAACTGGCAATAGCCTTTCTGCGTTGGAATCGCCGCAACCATCGCCGGCCGGTCAATGCCGGGCAGCGTCTTGAGCACATGCCGCGACAACGCCATCAACGCTCCGGTATTACCGGCACTGACACAGGCTTGCACTTTGCCATCACGCAATAATTCCAAAGCCACGCGCATTGAAGAGTCAGGCTTGCCGCGCAGGGCCGTCGCCGGCTTGTCATCCATGCTGATGGTTTCGCTGGCCGGCGTAATTGTCAGGCGCGCGCGATCCACAACCGGATGGCTGGCAATCAATTCTTCAAGGAGTGAGGGTTGACCGACAAGGGTCAGGTGCAGCGAGGGCGTAGCAATCAGGCTGGCAATGCAGGCCTGAACAATGCTGCGGGGACCGAAGTCCCCGCCCATTGCGTCAATCGCGATGACTTGAGCAGACAAGTGATTACTCGTCAGCGCCCTTGTCGATCACTTTACGGCCACGGTATACGCCTTCTGGCGATACGTGGTGACGCAGGTGAATTTCACCAGTGGTTTTTTCTACAGACAGAGTGCTCGCCGTCAGGGCATCGTGCGAACGACGCATGTCACGGGCGGAACGGGATTTTTTGTTCTGCTGAACAGCCATAATTGATTAACTCCTAAACGTTTGGGTCACGCTTTAACTGCGCCAATACACTGAACGGGTTGGACCGCGTTACCTCGTCCTCGCTCGGTTCGGCCTCGTCATCGAGACCCTCCGGCTGCTGGCATTCTTCCGGATGATGAGCAGGCACAATGGGCAAGGCGAGCAGAAGCTCCTCCTCGATCAGTGCATGCAGATCCAATGGATCTTCGCCCAGTTCCAGCACGTCATAACCTTTCGGCAACGACTGGGTATTCGCACCCTCCTTCACCACAGCGTAACTGCATTCGCTGTGAATCGGCAGGGTGACCAGCTCAAGACAACGCTGGCAAACCATTTTGACCTCGGTGTCGATAAAGCTGTGGATTACCACAGATTTACGTTCATCTCGTTCAAAAACGAATTTGGCCTGCACCGTACCGACAGTGTCGGAAAGCGGGTCGCAGAGTCTCTCCAAATCGGCCAGCAGCAATTCACCTTGAAGGGAAGTGCCACGATCAGCCAATTTGCGCGGGTCAACGTGAGGTGGAATCGGGTCATTCAACATAGGCGCAGCATTATAGGGATGCACCCAGCCATGTCAAAGGAAATTCAGCCCTGTGCGTCAGCCGGTCGCCCCGCTAGAATCGGCGGCTGCCTTGAGGAGTCGTATATGTTGCCTTTATTGCTCGCTTCCAGCTCGGTTTACCGCCGGGAATTGCTCAGCCGACTGCAGCTGCCGTTCACCTGCAGTTCGCCGGATATCGACGAAAGCCACGGCGCAAATGAATCCGCCGTGGAGCTGGTCAAGCGCCTGGCAGAAGAGAAAGCGCGCGCCCTCGCCGCCAGTCACCCTGGCCACTTGATTATCGGCTCGGATCAAGTCGCTGCGCTGGACGGCCGCATCATCGGCAAGCCGCACACGTTCGAAAACGCCCGCGAGCAGTTACTGGCCGCCAGCGGCAAGCGCGTGAGCTTCCTGACTGGCCTGGCGCTGCTCAATGCCGAGACAGGCCGCTGCCAGGTCGACTGCGTACCTTTTACGGTGCACATGCGCGAGTTGGACGCTGAACGCATCGAGCGTTACCTGCGCATAGAGCAGCCCTATGACTGTGCAGGCAGTTTCAAGGCTGAAGGGTTGGGCGTGAGCCTGTTTCAAAGCACCGAAGGACCGGATGCGACGAGCCTGGTAGGCCTGCCACTGATCCGACTGGTAGACATGCTGCTGGCCGAAGGCGTACAGACCCCCTGAGAACGCCACAAAACCAAATGTGGGAAGGGACTTGCCCCCTCCCACATTTTGATCTGCATGTACCTGCGGCTCAGCGCAAGGTCGGGCCTTGGAAGCCCATATAGAAGGCCAGCTTCTCCGCCACGCTGGCACCGAGCTTCTTGGAGAAGCGATCAAACGGCGATTCCTCAACCGTGAAATCCACCAATTCCTTCTCGCCAATCACGTCCCGCGCCACCGAACTGGCACTGCCCAGGCCATCGATCAAGCCCAGCGGCAACGCCTGCTCGCCGGACCACACCAACCCGGAGAACAGCTCCGGATGGTCTTTATCCTTCAAACGATCGCCACGCCCCTGCTTCACGCTGGCAATGAACTGGCGATGAGTAGTATCGAGCACGCCTTGCCAGAATTGGGTTTCATCGGCCTTTTGCGGCTGGAACGGATCCAGGAACGACTTATGCTCGCCCGACGTGTAGGTGCGACGCTCAACGCCAAGCTTCTCCATGGCACCGACAAAGCCGTAACCGGCCGCCGTCACACCAATGGAACCCACCAGGCTGGCCTTGTCGGCATAAATCTGGTCAGCAGCACTGGCAATGTAATAGGCACCCGAAGCACCCAGGTCGGAAATCACCGCGTACAGCTTGATATCCGGATGCAGGCCGCGCAGACGACGAATCTCGTCATACACATAACCCGACTGCACCGGACTGCCGCCAGGGCTGTTGATGCGCAGGATCACGCCTTTGACCTTGGGATCTTCGAAGGCAGCGCGCAGGCTGCCGACGATGTTATCGGCGCTGGCTGGCTCCTTGTCGGCAATCACGCCGCGCACTTCGATCAACGCGGTGTAGTTGGCGCCACGGGTTGCGCTTTTCTCCATATCCATCAGCGGACTGAACAGCGCCAGCATGAGCAACAGATACGTGAAGGTCAGCAGCTTGAAGAAGATCCCCCAGCGCCGTGCGCGACGCTGCTCCTGGACGCCAGCCAGGAGGGTTTTCTCCAGCAGCTTCCAGCTTTTATCGTCACTACTTCCAGCCTTTTCAGGCGCTTTCCACTCGTCACTCATACCATCAACCCCAGCAAAGACTTATTGGGCCCGACTCAGCCAGGCCTGCAATTCGGAAAAATGATCAATCGTCAGCCGGGGCTCGTATTGCTGCAAGGCCTCGGCAGCCTGGGCGCCATAGCTGACCGCCACGCTGTCCATGCCAGCGTTGCGCGCCATCATCAGGTCGAAGGAGGCATCGCCCACCATCAGCGCCTGACGCGGCGACACGCCGCAATGAGCCAGGATCTGCTCCAGCATCAGAGGGTGAGGTTTGCTGGCGGTTTCATCCGCTGCGCGGGTGATGTCGAAGTAATCTTCCCAGCCATGAGCCTTGAGCACCCGATCCAGCCCGCGCCGGGCCTTGCCGGTGGCGACAGCCAAGTGATAACCCTCGGCGCGAAACACCTCCAGCGATTGCACAACGCCCTCAAACAGCGGCGAAGGCTCAGCTTCCAGCGCAATGTAGTGATCAGCGTAATGTTCGCGAAAGGCGATCAGCTCAGCGTCACTGATTTCGGGGTACAGGCTACGGATCGCTTCAGGCAGGCCCAGACCAATAATGCCCTTGACCGCCAAGTCGCTGCACAGCGCAAAGCCTGAGCGGGTGGACGCCATGTGCATCGACTCGACAATGCGACCAATGGAGTTGGCCAGCGTCCCGTCCCAATCAAAAATCAGCAGCTTGTAGTCAAGGTGCGACACTCAAACGCTCCACGGTCTTGGCCCACATCTCGTCCACCGGCGCCTGCAATTTCAGTTCGCCACCATCCGGCAGCGGTACAGTCAGCATGTAGGCATGGAGAAACAGGCGCTTACCGCCCAAGTCCCGAATTTCCTTGGAAAAGTCTTCGTCGCCGTATTTGGTATCGCCAGCGATGCAGTGGCCCGCATGCAAGGTGTGCACACGAATCTGGTGGGTACGGCCAGTCACCGGCTTGGCCTCGACCATAGTGGCGAAGTCACCGAAGCGGCGCAGCACCTTGAACAGGGTCAGGGCTTCTTTACCCTCCTCGTCCACTTCAACCATACGCTCGCCGGAACGCAGGTTGCTCTTCTGCAACGGTGCACGAACGCTTTTGATGGAGCTGGCCCAGTTGCCACGCACCAGCGCCATGTAGCGCTTGTCCACGCCATCACCACGCAGGGCGGTGTGCAGGTGGCGCAACATGCTGCGTTTCTTGGCGATCATCAACAGCCCGGAGGTGTCGCGGTCCAATCGGTGGACCAACTCCAACTCCTTGGCGTCAGGGCGCAACTGACGAAAGGCTTCGATCACCCCGAACGTCAGGCCGCTGCCACCATGGACCGCAATGCCGCAGGGCTTGTTGATCACGATGAGCTTGTTGTCTTCGAAGACAATCGACGCCTCAAGGCGTTGCAGCAGGCCCTGGGCCAGGGGCACAGGTTCGTCCCGCTCAGGCACGCGTACCGGCGGCACACGGACGATATCGCCCGCCTGCAGCTTGTACTCGGGCTTGATCCGCCCCTTGTTCACGCGCACTTCGCCTTTACGCAAAATGCGGTAAATCAAGGTCTTGGGCACGCCTTTGAGCCTGGCCAGGAGAAAGTTGTCGATGCGTTGGCCGGCATATTCCGGCGAGACCTCAAGCAGTTGGACGCTGGGGGTCTGGGGGGCGGTAGTCGTCATGGCGGCGATGATAACAATTTTTTATGGAATTGAAGCACTTAATCATTGCTGCTATAGTCGCGAACGCCGCCAAAAGCGGCCTGGACAGAGGACTTGCGGCAAACTGCCGGCCCTGACCATCGCAATTCATCAGGACGCGAGGCCGTCCTACGGGGCTTTCGTCACCCTGGAAGGTTCGAGATTGTAACAAGCGCAGGTGACATGAGGCCTGAAGCGAGTGCAGAAAGCAGAGTGAATACTCGCGTTCTGCGCCGATATTTACGGCCAGTTCACAAAGTGCAGTCAGTCTTGTGCCAGACCACGGCGAATGCGTCGGAAACAACGCCTGTTAAGAGCTGAGTGTGAGCGCAGTCGCCCACATTCAGTCTTGTTTAGCCATGAGCGTGAACTCCCCATTGGAGAACACGGTAAATGCCAACCCGCTGCGGATTCTGCGCGCGGCAGCACCCGAATTATCAGGGATACGTGTAGGGTGGAGATGCACAACCGTCGGACCGTGTAGCACTAGGCTTATATTTAGACGCTTCATCTCGTCCACAGTCGCCGGTTGATTCCTCCTCCTGACCTTAGCTTTTGTTGAAGTGGTGCCTTTGTCACCACCGCTAACAAGCAGGACGCGTCCGTCGCGATACCGGCCCACATTGGCCGATTTTGCTGGACACTGGAGTGGCCAACCACTCTTGACGCACCTGACACCGACCGTGAGAAGTCGTGTGTGCCGAACGCCGTTTCCGGCAGCCCGGAAACCGACGGTACAACATGAAAAGAATGCTGATTAACGCAACTCAACCCGAAGAGTTGCGTGTTGCACTGGTAGATGGCCAGCGCCTCTACGACCTGGACATCGAATCCGGTGCACGCGAGCAGAAGAAGGCCAACATCTATAAAGGCCGTATTACTCGCATCGAACCAAGCCTTGAGGCTGCCTTTGTCGATTTCGGCTCCGAGCGCCACGGCTTCCTGCCCCTCAAAGAAATCTCCCGCGAATACTTCAAGAAAGCTCCTGAAGGCCGCGTGAACATCAAGGACGTCCTGAGCGAAGGCCAGGAAGTCATCGTCCAGGTCGAAAAAGAAGAACGTGGCAACAAGGGCGCTGCCCTGACCACCTTCATCTCCCTGGCCGGCCGTTACCTGGTGCTGATGCCGAACAACCCACGTGCCGGCGGTATCTCCCGTCGCATCGAAGGCGAAGAGCGCAACGAACTGCGTGAAGCGCTGAACGGCCTGATCGCACCAGCCGACATGGGTCTGATCGTTCGTACTGCCGGCCTGGGCCGCAGCAGCGAAGAAATGCAGTGGGACCTCGACTACCTGCTGCAACTGTGGACCGCCATCAAAGAAGCGTCCCTGGATCGTTCCGCGCCGTTCCTGATCTACCAGGAAAGCAACGTGATCATCCGCGCCATCCGCGATTACCTGCGCCAGGACATCGGCGAAGTGCTGATCGACAGCGTTGAAGCCCAGGACGAAGCCCTGACCTTCATCCGCCAGGTGATGCCGCAGTACGCCAGCAAGATCAAGCTGTACGAAGACAGCGTTCCGCTGTTCAACCGTTTCCAGATCGAAAGCCAGATCGAGACCGCCTTCCAGCGCGTGGTCGAACTGCCTTCCGGCGGCTCCATCGTGATCGACCCGACCGAAGCCCTGGTGTCCATCGACATCAACTCGGCGCGTGCGACCAAAGGCAGCGACATCGAAGAAACCGCCCTGCAGACCAACCTGGAAGCGGCTGAAGAAATCGCCCGCCAGCTGCGCCTGCGTGATATCGGCGGCCTGATCGTGATCGACTTCATCGACATGACCCCTGCCAAGAACCAGCGCGCCGTGGAAGAGAAAGTCCGCGAATGCCTGGAAGCTGACCGTGCCCGCGTGCAAGTCGGCCGCATCTCGCGCTTCGGCCTGCTGGAAATGTCCCGTCAGCGCCTGCGTCCATCCCTGGGCGAAAGCAGCGGCATCGTCTGCCCGCGTTGCAACGGCACCGGCATCATCCGTGACGTTGAATCGCTGTCCCTGGCGATCCTGCGCCTGATCGAAGAAGAAGCCCTGAAGGACCGCACCGCCGAAGTCCGCGCACAAGTGCCGATCCCGGTTGCAGCCTTCCTGCTCAACGAAAAACGCAACTCGATCACCAAGATCGAACTGCGCACCCGTGCCCGTATCGTGATCCTGCCGAACGATCATCTCGAAACGCCGCACTTCGAAGTACAGCGCCTGCGTGACGACAGCCCGGAAGCCCACAGCGGCCAGTCCAGCTATGAAATCGCCGCTGCCGCCGCCGAAGTGGAAGAAGTCCAGCCGGCCGCCGCGACCCGCACCCTGGTTCGCCAGGAAGCTGCCGTGAAAACCGCGCCAGCCCGTGCCAACGCACCGGTCCCGGTTGAAGCTGCCGCCCCGGTTGCCGCGCCAGCCGCCCTGCCTGAGCCAAGCCTGTTCAAAGGCCTGGTGAAGTCGCTGGTCAGCCTGTTCGCCACCAAGGAAGAGCCTGCGGCTCCGGTTGTGGTTGAAAAACCAGCTTCCGAGCGCCCTGCACGTAACGAAGAGCGTCGCAACGGCCGTCAGCAAAGCCGTAACCGCAACGGTCGCCGTGACGAAGAGCGCAAGCCTCGCGAAGAACGTGCACCGCGTGAAGAACGCGCGCCACGTGAAGAGCGCGCACCTCGCGAAGCCCGTGAAGAAACCCCGGCCGTAGCCCGTGAAGAACGTGCACCGCGTGAAGAGCGCGCACCACGTACCCCACGTGCTCCGCGTGAAGATCGCAAACCGCGTGGCGAGCGTGAAGAACGCGTGCGTGAACTGCGTGAGCCACTGGACGCTGCACCTGCCGTTGCCGCCGCCGCTGCAACCACCGAAGAGCGTCCGGCCCGCCAGCCGCGTGAAGAGCGCGCCCCACGTGAAGAGCGCCAGCCGCGCCCACCGCGTGAGGAGCGTCAACCACGCGCCGAGCAAGCTGCTGCTGCCAGTGACGAAGAAGAAGTACTGACCGGCGAAGAGCAACTGCAGGAAGACGGTCAGGATAACGCCGAAGGCGATCGTCCACGCCGCCGCTCCCGTGGCCAGCGTCGTCGCAGCAACCGTCGTGAGCGTCAGCGTGATGCCAACGGCAACGTGATCGAAGGCTCGGAAGAGACCGGCGAGAACGCTGAAGGCGCGACCCACGAAGCCAACGAACCAACAGGTGCCGAACTGGCTGCCGGCTTGGCCGTTACCGCTGCCGTTGCCAGCTCGGTCATCAGCGCACCTGCTGAAGCCCAGGCTCACGAGCAAGCTGAACGCGCTACCGCCGCGGTTGAAGCTCCTGCTGTAGAAGAAGCACCCGTTGCCGAGGCCCCAGTGGTTGAAGCTCCAGTTGTTGAAGCCCCTGCTGTCGAAGCCACCACCCCGATCGAAGCCCCAGTGGTTCCGGAAGTGGAAGTGGAAGTAGCACCGGTTCGCGACGCACAGCCAGAAACCGAAGGGGTTGCCGTTGAACCTGCACCGGCTGCTGAGCCTCAACCAGTGGTTGAAGCCGTAGCAGAAGCTCCGGTTCAAGCCCCGGCTGCCGAAGAAGCTGCCCCGGCGGTGCGTGAAGTTCGCGAAGAACAGACCGCCTTCCAGTGGACTGCCGAACCTGCCGCCCCGGTTGAAGAACCTGCTCCAACACCTGTTGTAGAAGAAGCGCCAGCGCCGGTTGTCGAAGCCGTGGTTGTCGAGCCAGCCCCAGTCGTTGAGGCCGCGCCAGTGGTTGAAGCGCCAGTGGTTGCCGAAGTCGCCGCCCCGGTGGTTGAAGCCGCGCCGGCCAGCGCCCTGACCGAAAACGGCCGTGCGCCGAACGACCCACGTGAAGTGCGTCGCCGTCGCAAGGAAGCTGAAGCCGCCGCTGCGGCAGCTCAGGAAACAGAAGCACGAGACTAATCCCTCGTCTGATTCCAGCAGCTACTAAAAAGCCCCGCCTGAGTGATCAGGCGGGGCTTTTTTTATCTGCCGATTTATCGGTATTGCAACTTCGCGGGCACGTCCACATCCCACAACACGCCTGGATCCTCCACCTGCACCTCCCGCAACGCTGCCTGGTCAAACAACAGCTTGGCACCGCGATCACCGGTCAGCGCCATCAGGTGCGGCCCGAACGCCCGGCCAAACGCGACGGGATGCCCATACTGCCCCACCTGCACCGGCACACTAATACGCTCTGCCGACACCGCGCCAATCACCTGCTCAATACTCGCTGGCTGGATAAACGGCATATCGCCCAAGACCACCAGCCAACTCTCGGCTGATGCACTGGCCGCAACCGCAGCCGCGATGCTGTCGCCCATCCCCGCTGATTGCAACAGCAAGACCTGACAGCCATAAGCCTCGGCCAAGCGGATAACCTCCACACGCCCCGGCGAGGTCACCACCCAGCGATCCACTACACGCGCCGGCAAATTCATCAGCACCTGCTCGATCATTGGCCGCGTCACGCCGTCCAGGCCGATACATTGTGCCAAGAGTTTGTCCTGACCCGTCTCGGCACGGAACCGGCTGCCCTGCCCCGCCGCCAGCACAATAGCCGTCACGGTCACTCAGCCACCGCCGGCAACGGTTTTTTCTGCATCGGCGCCACGCCGTTCTTGATCGCGACAATTTCCGCCAGCAGCGACAGCGCAATTTCCGCCGGCGTGTGACTGCCGATATGCAAGCCAATCGGCCCATGCAAACGGGCAATCGCCTCTGCCGACAGACCCAGCGCGGCGAGGTTTTCGCGGCGCTTTTGGGTATTGACCCGTGAACCTAGCGCGCCGATATAGAAGGCACTGGAATTCAACGCCGTCAGCAACGCCATATCGTCCAGGCGCGGGTCGTGGGTGAGGCAGACAATGGCCGTGCGTTCGTCGGTCTGGATATTCAGCACCGCTTCATCGGGCATGCCCGGCACAAAGCGGCCATGTTGCTCTTCCCAGCCGTACACGAACTCTTCGCGTGGGTCGCAGATCAGCACTTCGAAATCCAGCAGGCGCGCCATTTCTGCCACATAGCGCGACAGCTGCCCGGCGCCAATCAGCAGCAGGCGCCAGCGTGGGCCGTAGATGGCGCGCAGGCGTTCGCCGTCGAACGTGACCACATCGGTCTTGCTCGCGCCGCTAAGTGTCACTTCGCCAGTTGCCAGATCAAGCTCCCGCGCAACAATCTGATGATCCTCGCAGCGCGCCAGCAACTGCGCGACCCAGCCCCAGTCGCCCACCCGCTCTTCCGTCAGGCGCAGCGTACCGCCACAGGGCAAGCCAAAACGCGCCGCCTCATCGCGGGTGACACCGTAGGTCACCAACTGCACCGGCGGGCCGTCATCGGGCAAGCGGCCGTCCTGCAGCCGGGCGATCAAGTCATCCTCGATGCAACCGCCGGAGACCGAGCCAATCACCACCCCATCGCCCCTCAGGGCCAGCATCGCCCCCGGTGGACGCGGAGCACTGCCCCAGGTCTGGACCACGCTGTACAACACCACTCGCTGCCCGGCGCGGCGCCATTCCAGCACGCTGCGCAGGACATTCAAATCCACACTGTCCATTCAGTCTCCCGCCAGCGTTGTTGATGAAGTATTCATTTACTGTAAAGCAAACCGATTCAAAAGTGGCCGGGCAGAAACGCAAACGCCCCGAACCAGTCGGGGCGTTTGCGGATAGCTGTTGGCGTGGATTCACGCCATCAGCGGCTTACTTGACGACAGGTGCCGGGCCTTCGGCCACGCCCAGGTCATCGATTTCGCGGGTTTCCGAGATACCGGTACCGCCGGACGCCAGCTCGCTTTGCAGCTTGTCGGTGTCCAGTTCCTTGACCCACTTGGCCACAACGATAGTGGCAACCGCGTTACCGACCAGGTTGGTCAGTGCGCGGGCTTCGGACATGAAGCGGTCGATACCCAGGATCAGCGCCAGGCCGGCAACCGGGAGGTGGCCTACGGCCGACAGGGTTGCAGCCAGTACGATGAAGCCCGAGCCGGTCACGCCAGCAGCGCCTTTGGAGGACAGCAGCAACACCAGCAGCAGGGTGATCTGGTGGGTGATGTCCATGTGGGTGTCAGTCGCCTGGGCGATGAACACGGCAGCCATGGTCAGGTAGATCGAAGTACCGTCGAGGTTGAAGGAGTAGCCAGTCGGGATGACCAGGCCCACTACGGATTTCTTCGCACCCAGACGCTCCATCTTGATCAGCATGCGTGGCAGCGCGGATTCCGAGGAGGAAGTACCCAGCACGATCAGCAGCTCTTCACGGATGTAGCGGATCAACTTGATCACGCTGAAACCGTGAGCGCGGCAGATACCACCCAGCACCACCAGCACGAACAGCAGGCACGTGATGTAGAAGCAGATCATCAGTTGGCCCAACTGCACCAGGGAACCTACGCCGTAGGCACCGATGGTGAACGCCATGGCGCCCAGGGCACCGATTGGCGCGAGCTTCATGATCATGTTGATGATGTTGAACATCACGTGGGCGAAGCGATCGATGAAGTCCAGCACCGGCTTGCCGTAGGCACCCAGGCGATGCAGGGCGAAACCGAAGATCACCGAGAACATCAGCACTTGCAGGATATCGCCGTTGGCGAAGGCGCCGACGATGGTGTTCGGAATCACGTTGAGGATAAAGCCGACGATGCTCTGGTCTTTACCGGCGGTCACGTAGGCCGCGACTTTGGAAGCGTCCAGGGTCGCGACGTCGATGTGCATGCCGGCGCCCGGTTGCACAACGTTCACCACGATCAGGCCGATCAGCAGGGCAACGGTGGAAACAATTTCGAAGTACAGCAGCGCGTAGCCGCCGGTTTTGCCGACCGATTTCATGCTTTGCATGCCAGCGATGCCGCTGACAACGGTGCAGAAGATGATCGGGGCGATGACCATTTTGATCAGTTTGATAAACCCGTCACCCAGCGGCTTGAGGGCCACACCGGTCTGCGGGTAGAAGTGACCGAGCAAAATACCGATAACGATTGCAACGATCACCTGGAAATACAGGGATTTGTAGATTGGCTGACGAGTCGTCATTGCAAAATTCCTCAATCGTCCCGTGTGGCAAATATCCGCCATTGCCCACGACACTTGAATTGCGAACCCTCCTGCACTGGAGGGATTTGTTGTTTGCGAAGCCTGTAGGTTCAGGCCTGCGCTGTAATCCTTATCGCAAACGTCGTGCCACTTTGCCGAAAAACGCCAAACGCCTTCAGGCATAAGGGCTGAGGGTTTTCAGGCGCCCTCCCAAGCGCCAGATCCGTTGGCGAGTTTCCGCCACTGTGCCCAATCGCGTCCTACAATTTGGCGGATATCCGCCTTGTCGCCCTGCCGGGTGCTGACTACCATCCGCCATTCCATGGACGAGGGCCCCGCATGCGTGAACGTACCATCGCCAGTCACTACGCCCGGGCCGCCCTCGGCGGTGCGCGTCGGGCCGGTTACGATTATTCGGCCCTGCTGCAACAACTGGGCATCACCCCGGAGCTGCTGACTGAACCTCGCGCCCGAATGGCGCCGGAGCAATTTACCCGGCTGTTGCAAATGCTCTGGTTGGCATTGGACGACGAGTACCTGGGTTTTGCCGACGGCCCAAGCAAACGTGGCACCTTCGCCATGATGTGCCATGCGTTGATCCACTGCCGCACCCTGGAGAAGGCTCTGGAACGCGGCTTATTATTTTATAGCCTATTCCCGCAAGGCCCGCGCTGGCAGCTGACGCGGGAAGGCGAAATGGCCCGACTGAGCCTGGATGACTCACAACTCTGGGACCCGGATCACTTCCTCAGCGAATGCCTGCTGGTGATCTGGCATCGCCTGGGCAGTTGGCTGATCGGCCAGCGTATTCGCTTGCACCAGGCCACGTTCAGTTACCCGATGCCTGCCCACGCCGGGGAATATGACCTGCTGTTTCCCTGCACCCAGGTGTTTGGCGCACCGAGCAGCAGCCTGGTATTTCCCGCCCGCTACCTGAGCCTGCCGCTGTTACAGGACGAGCGCACCCTCAAGCACTTTCTGGAGCGCTCCCCCGCCGACCTGCTGTCACGCCCGGACGAAGGCGACAGCTTGAGCAGCCAGTTGCGTCGCTTGCTGAGCCGCGACCGCACGCCCTGGCCAGACCTGGAAGCCGTTGCGCAGCACCTGCACATCAGCCCGCAGACCCTGCGTCGGCATTTGCGTGAAGAAGGCACCAGCTTTCAGGCGCTCAAGGATGAGTTGCGACGGGACATCGCCATCTACCATCTGGGACGGGCGGATTTGTCGTTGCAGGAGATTGCCGAGCAGTTGGGGTTTTCCGAGCCGTCGGCGTTTCATCGGGCGTTCAAGAAGTGGACGGGGCTGACGCCGGGGGCCTATCGCGCGCAGGAGAGTTAGAAGTGTGTTGTGTGTGAGGGGCTCATCGGGGGCAAGCCCAGACACTGCAGATTACACCGCCGGAAAATGAATCTTGAACGCCGCCCCACCCAACGGCGAATCCCCCAAGGTCAGCCGCGCGCCGTAGCTTTCGATGATGTCCTTGACCACCGCCAACCCAATCCCCTGCCCCGGATGCTGGCGGTCCAGCCGCTCGCCCCGTTGCAGAATCCGCGCGCGCTGGTCGGGCGGCACGCCTGGCCCATCATCTTCGATGCACAACTCGATGCCTTCGAGATTCTCCGTCAGGCTGACGCGCACTTCGCTCAGGCACAGTCGATAGGCGTTTTCCAGCAGGTTGCCGAGCAATTCGAGCAGGGCGCCCTTCTCGATCGGTACGTCGCAGGCGTGCGGCAACTCAAAGGACACCCTGACGCCCTTGTCGCGGTAGACCTTGCCCAGCGTATCGCACAGGCTTTGCAGCACCGGTTCCAGGCGCACCTGATGGCGTACCAGGCCGCTTTTGCGCAGGCTGGCGCGCTGCAACTGGTAGCTGATCTGCTGGCTCATACGCTCGATCTGCGATTGCAGCACCCAGGCCTGGTCGCGGTCTTCGGGGCGCTTGGCCATGTCTTCGCTCACGCCTTGCAACACCGCGAGCGGCGTTTTCAAGCTGTGGGCCAGGTCATCGAGTGAATCGCGGTACCGCGCCCGTTGTTCACGCTCGCTGTGCAGCAAGCGGTTAAGGGAACCGGTGAGGCGCAGCAGTTCGCGCGGGTGTTGCTCGGACAGGCTTTCGCGGGTGCCGCCTTCGATCTGGTCAAGCTCTTGGCTCAAGCGCCGCAGGGCTTGCAAACCCCAGGTCAGGCCCAGCCACAACAATGTGAGCAGCACCAGCAAGGCGGCACCGAAGCCCAGGTAGAGGTTTTCGCGCAGGCCTTCGAGGGTCAACTGATATTCACGCACCGGTTGCAGGGCAACGATACTGAACGCCGCGCTCTTGCCGCCGAGCAGTTTGACTTCCACGTCGTAGACGAAGAACTCCTGGCCGTCCGCCTCGCGAATCCGCGCAAACTCATTGCCGCGTCCGTCATAGCGCGGCTTGTAATTGATGTTTTCTTCCCGAGTCGCCCGCGAGCGCCACACCAGGTGGCCTTCGCGGTCGTAGATATAGCCGAGCAAGCGGCTGTCGGTGAGGTTGAAACGTTCGTCCGGCAACTGCGCCGGCATCATCAGGCGATTATTTTCGACCCGCGCGGCGGAGATCAGCGTCGTCACGTCCGACGCCAGGCGCTGCTCGATGGAATCCTGCAACGCCAGGCTGAATGCGCCCTGCATGGCTGGTAGCAGGCCGAGCATAAACAACACGGCCAAGGTCGCGGCCGCCAGCATCAAGCGCACGCGTAACGAGCGGATCAACGGCAGCGCTCATTGAACAGGTAGCCCAGGCCACGCACGGTGTCGATCGGCTTGAACCCGGCCGGGCCTTCCAGCTTGCGGCGCAGGCGACCGACCAAGACTTCAATGACGTTTGGATCGCGCTCGTCGTCATCCGGGTAGAGCTGTTCCATCAAGCGATCTTTGGCGACGACTTGCTGGTGATGGCGCATCAAGTATTCAAGGATGCGGTATTCGTAGGCAGTCAGCGCCAGCGGCTGTTCGTCGAGGGACGCTTGCTTGCGGTTGAGGTCCAGCAGCAAGGGCCCGGCAACGATGGTCGACTGGGTGAACCCGCTGGAGCGACGCAGCAAGGCGTTCATGCGCGCCTCCAGCTCTTCGAACTGAAACGGTTTGACCACGTAGTCGTCGGCGCCGGCGGCCAGGCCTTCGACCTTGTCCTGCCAGTTGCCGCGCGCGGTGAGGATCAGGATCGGAAACGTCTTGGCCTGGCTGCGCAGTTGGCGGATCAGGTCCAGGCCGCCCATGCCGGGCAAGCCGAGGTCGATGATCGCCAGGTCATGGTTGAATTGACCGGTCTGGTACAGCGCCTCTTCGGCATTGGCCACAGCCTCGACCACGTGGCCGCTGTCGGTCAGGCGGGTAAACAGGTGATGACGCAGCAGCGCCTCATCTTCCACCACCAGCAATTTCATAAGGCTCTCCAAAGCAAATCAACTGTCCGACAGGGGGACATCATAGCGGCCCTGCAGGTCTTGCGGGCGCAGTTTAATGCCATTGAACCGGCCGCTCAGGTGCGCATAACCGGTGCGGTACGCCGGCTGTGGTGCAGTAACGCCCAGTGACTGGCCCCAAGGCGCAGGCTGACTGCTTGCGTCATCAAAGCTGACGCGTTGAATCAAGGTGCTGGTTTTCTTGGTTTTCTCGCGACCGAATGCTGCAAAGTCACCATCAGAGGCCTGGACCCCGGCGGTGGCACCGAGCATGGTCAACGCCAACATCAGCTTTTTGATCGCAGTCATGGTGTTACCTCATACGCGTTTGGCTGTTGGAACCAGCCTACGCAAACGCCCCTGAACTCCCCCTGAACAGGCGGCACACCGCTGCGGGCTATCCTCTGGCGCCTCAACTCGGCAAACTACCGCACATGAACCGTCTACCTGCTTGCTGCACCCCACTCAACGACCACTGGCCGCTGCCCGAACCTTTACCGGGCACGGTGTTTATCGGCACCCGCTTCGACCCGGCGTTGTTAGCGGCGGGTGATTTCGAGCACTGCGCCGTGCCGCCACCGGCGAGCATCCAGCGCTCGGTGGCCAAGCGCCAGGCCGAGTTCCTGGCCGGTCGCCTGTGCGCCCGCGCAGCCTTGCAACAGCTTGACCACCTTGAATGCGTCCCGGCCATTGGCGAAGACCGTGCACCGGTCTGGCCTGGACACATCAGTGGCTCCATCACCCACAGCACCGGGCATGCTGCGGCGGTTGTCGGGTACAAGGCGCAATGGCGCGGGCTGGGAATGGACCTGGAAAATGTACTGACGCTGGAACGGGCGGAGCGGCTGGCCGGGGAAATTCTGACGGCTGATGAGCTGCAACGGATGGCCAACGTGCCGCGAGAGCAGATTGCGTTGCTGGTGACGCTGACGTTTTCGGTCAAGGAAAGCCTGTTCAAGGCGCTCTACCCGATTGTGCAGAAGCGCTTCTATTTTGAGCATGCCGAGGTGGTTGAATGGACCGAGGCCGGCCATGTGCGCTTGCGGCTGCTGACTGACCTGTCCAGCGAGTGGCGCCACGGCAAGGAGCTGACTGGGCAGTTTGCGGTGGATGACGGGCAGTTGTTGAGCCTGGTGGCCGTTGGTGCCTGATTGATCGCTATCGGGGGCAAGTCGAGTCGTCGATGAGGATGTCAGGTTTTGTCCTGATCCCTCGGCCAACTCAGGCTGAAGCACGCCCCGCCCAGATTGTTGCTCTTGCTGATCAGCGCCCGCCCGCCGTGCCAATAGATGATCCGCCGCACAATCGACAAGCCCAGACCGTGGCCGCCGGAAGCGCGGGTGCGGCTGTCGTCCAGTCGCAGGAACGGCGTAAAGATACGCTCCCATGCGCTTTCCGGCACACCAGGGCCGTCGTCCTCCACATCGATGCGACAGCGCACCTGCCCCACCTGATAACTGATCAGCACCTGGCCCTTGGCATGGCGCATTGCGTTGCTCACCAGGTTTTGCAGGGCGCGGTGCAAATAGCGGGGCTCGGCGTCGACCCAGGCGTCGTCCCAATGGGCCGATGACAAGCAGATTCCCCGCGCCACCGCCACCTGCGCACGCAGTGGCGATAATTCGCCAATCACCTGATCCAGCAACGCACTAAGGTCGACCCGCTGAAAAGTCAGCTGCGGCGCGCCCTGTTCGAGCCGTGCGTAGGTGAGCATTTCATCCACCAGGCCATCGAGGTCCTGGATATCGCCGTCCATGCCTTCCAGGTACTTGCGTCGGGCCTCGGGGGTGGCAGCATCGCCGATCATCTCCAGGCCGAAGCGCAGGCGCGCCACCGGTGTGCGCAGTTCGTGGGACACCGCACGCACGAGCTCGCGCTGGATCGCCAGCAATTGCTGCAAGTGCTCGGCCATGCCGTTGAAGGCGGCGGCGAGGCGGCCCACCGAGTCCGCGCCCCGGGCCGGCACGCGCACTTCCAGGTTGCCCTTGGCGATGCGTGTCGCCGCGGCTTCCAGGCCACGGAGCCGGCGCTCAAGCTGGCGTACCAATAAATAGACGATGAGGCCGATCAGGGTCAGGCCGATCAAGGCGATAAGGACCAGCCATTGCACCGGATACGGGTTCATTTGATACAGCGGTCCAAGTTCCAGTACCCAGGGCGTGCCAACGATGCCGGAGAACACGCGGATCGAGTCGCCGCCCTTGCCCAGGGCCATCACCGTGTCACCCTCCGACACACGACGGCGCTGGTCGTCGTCCATGTCGGCCTGATCGACGGTCATCAGGTGCATTTCAAAGCCAAAGCCCTTGGCTTGCTTTATATCCGCCAACCGTTGCGGCTGCTCGGCCACGGGGAAGCGCACCAATTCGTCGGCCAGCAGGTAAATAGTCGCACGGGCCAGTTGTTCGCTGATCTGCTGCACCTCACCCGTCAGCACCCATTGCTCTTTATCGCTGACCAGGCGCAGCACCCGGGCGGCATGGGGCCCAGTCTGCTCGACCAGTACCTGGCCGCGTTGCAGGCGGTTGCGCTGGCTGAGGTCCAACTGCGCGTCGGTGAGGCTGCGCAGCTCCAGGGGGATGCCCAGCAAACGCTCCCACACTGCCAGGGCGCGCTGGCGTTCGATGGCGCTCATGGGCTGCAGGTTGTCGCCCATCAGGGCGAAGGTGCCGTGGGCCAGGCGCTCGCGGTACTGACCGCTGCGCACCTCGTTAAGCAGGTGCAGGGCCAGCACGCCCAGCAGCGCCACCAGGATCAGCGCCGCGCACATGCCGCCATAGATGCGCAGGAAGATCGAGTTCACAGCGGCACGTCGGCGCAGGCTTCGGGGACGAACAGGTAGCCTTTGCTGCGAATGGTCTTGATCAGGCGCGGATGGATCGGATCGTCGCCGATTTTCGGGCGGATGCGTGAGATGCGCACATCGATGGAGCGGTCCTGGCCGTCATAGCCAATGCCGCGCAGGGCGATAAAGATTTCTTCGCGGGACAAGATGCGTCCGGCATTCGCCACCAGCAGCCACAGCAGGTCGAATTCGGCGCTGGTCAGTTCGATACTGCCGTCGTGCAGCCAGGCTTCGCGCAGGGCGTTGTCTACTACCAATGGGCCGAATTGCAGGCGCCGCTGGTTTTCCACGGTGGCGGGTTCGGCCGGCTCGCTGCGCCGCAGCAGCGCCTGGATGCGCGCCAGCAACAGGCGCGGGCGCACGGGCTTGCACACGTAGTCATCGGCGCCCATGTCCAGGCCCAGCACCTGGTCCATGTCGTCGGTGCGGGCGGTGAGCATCAGGATCACCCCATCGTAGCGCTCGCGTACCTTGCGGCAGATGCTCAGGCCATCTTCGCCGGGCAACATCAGGTCGAGGATCACCAGATCGGGTTGCTCGGCGATGATCCGCGCGGCGGCCAGGGCTCCGTCGCCTTCAACCGCCACGCGCAGGCCGTTGCTTTCCAGGTACTCACGGGTCAGTTCAGCCAATCGCTCGTCATCCTCGACGATCAGGATTTGCCAGGCTTCTTGCTCCATGCGCTACCTCGATTCTAATTATTGTCATGTACGGGAAGCACACTACTGCCTCTATTGAAGGTCGATTGTAGCCATGCCCCAACCCTCAAGTACAAGCCGGTAAATCCATTCGGTGATCGCGTTTTTTTGTGATAGGGTTCGCGCCCTCAAAAATCCAACCGGCTGTTTTTAACTTGGAATATTCAGTGACAAACGGCCGAATCCAGCAGCACTGCGGCCTACACGGGTGTTCTACGTTTCATACACATTTTACCCACAGCGTTATCCACAGGCAGTGCGTTGCTAAGCCCCCCAAAACGCATTATCTTGTACCTCGGCGCTAAAAAAACCCTACATGTAGGGTTTTGAGCGAAAAGACCCAACACAAATCAGACAAGAAACTCAAGCCCTTTCTTGCTCCTGTTTGGTCGAACCCAAGCATTTTTTGAAAGCCCAAACCGCTCAAGCGGATGGCAGCCGTTTTCAAGCTCCAACAGCGGAAAACGGTACGGGTGTTGCAGTGCTGGAAGCTGGCAACTGTCACCCATCAGGAATACGGCCAGGGGCATTCAAGCCCCGAACCGAAGACTTCGGCATGGAAGCGGCGCGAACAGCTCCCTTCCTCCTGTCCCGAAGTTGTTATGCCAGGCCCAGGCCTGCTGTAAGTGCTTCAGGACGGAACGGTGGGCACCGTGATGGTGCCCAAATAAATATAGAATGTGGAGACAACCCCCCATGCAAACCGACACAACTCGCGAGAACCCGCAGGGCTCCGTGCCGCAGGCAGCAGATTCGAATATGGATCTGTCCGCCACTGCACCTG
Organism: Pseudomonas arvensis; assembly: GCF_056688935.1. Classification (NCBI taxonomy): domain Bacteria; kingdom Pseudomonadati; phylum Pseudomonadota; class Gammaproteobacteria; order Pseudomonadales; family Pseudomonadaceae; genus Pseudomonas; species Pseudomonas arvensis. The sequence continues at coordinate 4,738,623 of NZ_CP162038.1, forward strand.
GCCAACTGCGCGTGATCAAGCGTAACGGCACTGTCGTTCCTTACACCGATGACAAAATCACCGTCGCCATCACCAAAGCGTTTCTTGCAGTTGAAGGCGGCACCGCTGCCGCTTCGTCGCGCATCCACGACACCGTTGCCCGCCTGACCGAACAAGTCACCGCGACCTTCAAGCGTCGCATGCCATCGGGCGGCACGATCCACATCGAAGAAATCCAGGACCAGGTCGAACTGGCCCTGATGCGTGCCGGCGAGCAGAAAGTCGCACGCGACTACGTGATCTACCGCGACGCCCGCTCCAAGGAGCGTGCCGTGCGCACCCCGGCCGAAGAAGCAGCCGTGCAAGCGCACCCGTCGATCCGCATCACCCTGGCCGACGGTTCGTTTGCACCGCTGGACCTGGGCCGCCTGAACACCATTATCACCGAGGCCTGCGAAGGCCTGGAAGAAGTCGATGGTGACCTGATCCAGCGCGAAACCCTGAAGAACCTGTACGACGGCGTGGCCCTGACCGACGTCAACACCGCCCTGGTGATGACCGCCCGTACCCTGGTTGAACGTGAGCCGAACTACTCGTTCGTGACCGCGCGCCTGCTGATGGACACCCTGCGTGCCGAAGGCCTGGGCTTCCTGGGCGTGGCCGACAGCGCCACCCACCACGAGATGGCTGACCTGTACGCCAAGGCCCTGCCTGCCTACATCGCCAAGGGTATCGAATTCGAATTGCTGAACCCGATCCTGGCCACCTTCGACCTGGAAAAACTGGGCAAGGCGATCAACCACGAGCGTGACCAGCAGTTCACGTACCTGGGCCTGCAAACCCTGTACGACCGTTACTTCATCCACAAGGACGGGATCCGCTTCGAACTGCCGCAAGTGTTCTTCATGCGCGTGGCCATGGGCCTGGCGATCGAAGAGAAGCACAAAGAAGACCGTGCGATCGAGTTCTACAACCTGCTGTCGTCCTTCGACTACATGTCGTCGACGCCGACCCTGTTCAACGCCGGTACCCTGCGTCCACAGCTGTCGAGCTGCTACCTGACCACCGTGCCGGATGACCTGTCGGGCATCTACCACGCGATCCACGACAACGCCATGCTGTCCAAATTCGCTGGCGGCCTGGGCAACGACTGGACTCCGGTACGTGCCTTGGGTTCGTACATCAAGGGCACCAACGGCAAGTCGCAGGGCGTCGTGCCGTTCCTGAAAGTCGTGAACGACACCGCCGTAGCGGTCAACCAGGGCGGCAAGCGCAAAGGCGCTGTGTGTGCGTACCTGGAAACCTGGCACATGGACATCGAAGAGTTCATCGAGCTGCGCAAGAACACCGGTGATGACCGCCGTCGCACCCACGACATGAACACCGCCAACTGGATCCCGGACCTGTTCATGAAGCGTGTCTTCGATGACGGCCCATGGACCCTGTTCTCGCCATCCGAAGTGCCGGACCTGCACGACCTGACCGGCAAGGCTTTCGAAGAGCGTTACGAGTACTACGAAGCCCTGTCCCAGTACCCAGGCAAGATCAAGCTGTTCAAGACCATCCAGGCCAAAGACCTGTGGCGCAAGATGCTGTCCATGCTGTTCGAAACCGGCCACCCTTGGCTGACCTTCAAGGACCCATGCAACCTGCGCAGCCCGCAGCAGCACGTGGGCGTGGTTCACAGCTCGAACCTGTGCACCGAGATCACCTTGAACACCAACAAGGACGAGATCGCCGTTTGCAACCTGGGCTCGATCAACCTGCCGAACCACATTGTCAACGGCAAGCTGGACACCGCCAAGCTGGAACGCACCGTCAACACCGCAGTACGCATGCTCGATAACGTAATCGACATCAACTACTACTCGGTGCCACAGGCGCAGAACTCCAACTTCAAGCACCGTCCGGTCGGCCTGGGCATCATGGGCTTCCAGGATGCGCTGTACCTGCAACACATTCCTTACGGTTCGGATGCAGCAGTCGAGTTCGCCGACAAGTCCATGGAAGCGGTCAGCTACTACGCGATCCAGGCTTCCTGCGACCTGGCCGACGAGCGCGGCGCCTACGAGACGTTCCAGGGTTCGCTGTGGTCCAAAGGCATCCTGCCGCTGGATTCGCAACAGATCCTGATCGAGCAACGTGGCCAGAAGTACATCGATGTTGACCTGGAAGAATCCCTGGACTGGGCGCCGGTACGTGCCCGTGTGCAGAAAGGCATTCGTAACTCCAACATCATGGCCATCGCGCCGACCGCGACCATCGCCAACATCACTGGCGTATCGCAGTCGATCGAACCGACTTACCAGAACCTGTATGTGAAATCGAACCTGTCGGGCGAATTCACCGTGATCAACCCGTACCTGGTTCGCGACCTCAAGGCCCGCGGCCTGTGGGACTCGGTCATGATCAACGACCTGAAGTACTACGACGGTTCCGTGCAGCAGATCGAGCGCATCCCGCAAGAACTCAAAGAGCTCTACGCGACTGCCTTCGAAGTGGACACCAAGTGGATCGTTGACGCCGCCAGCCGTCGTCAGAAGTGGATCGACCAGGCTCAGTCCCTGAACCTGTACATCGCCGGCGCTTCGGGCAAGAAGCTGGACGTGACCTACCGCATGGCTTGGTACCGTGGCCTGAAAACCACTTACTACCTCCGTGCCCTGGCCGCGACCAGCACCGAGAAGTCGACCATCAACACCGGTAAGCTGAACGCTGTGTCCAGCGGCAACCATGGTGATGATTCGGTACTCGCTGCTCCAGCCGGCCCGGCACCTGTGCCAAAGGCCTGCGCGATTGACGAGCCGGATTGCGAAGCTTGCCAATAAGCTGAATCCGCCTTGGGCCTGATTTCCCAAGGCTGAAAAGCCCTCGATATGCCTACGGTGTATCGGGGGCTTTTTTTGCCAGATACATTTCCACCGTGTCCCGTCCTGAATAAGGTTTACACCTTCTGACCTTTGTTCAGGAGGACTCAATGGATACGAGAAAAAGGCGCAGCCAACGCGATTACACGCTAGCTTTTAAATTGTCGGTCGTAGACCAAGTCGAAAAAGGCGAGTTGAGTTATAAAGAGGCTCAACGGCGCTTTGGCATCCAGGGCCGGTCCACGGTACTGGTTTGGCTACGCAAGCATGGCCGACAGGACTGGAGCCAAGGCGCCTCAATCCGAGCGCCGCGGAGCAGGCCGATGACCGACCCCAACCTCCCGCTGACACCCGAGCAGCGGATTAAAGAGCTTGAAGAACAGTTGGCGCTGAGCAATCAAAAGGCCCAGTTCTTTGAAGCTGTCGTGAACGTCTTGAAAAATGATTACGGTGTGTCCATCGTAAAAAAGCGACCCGGCAAGTCCTCTCGCAAGGGCAAATCCAAGACCTGAGCATTACCAGGGCTTGCCTGTTCATGGGAATTTCGCGCCAAGCGTATTACAAACGTAACCGAGCCGTTGATGCGAGAGCTCACCAAGACCAGCAAGTAGTGGACTTTGTTCTGGAAAAGCGGCGTCGCCAGCCGAGGCTAGGCACGCGCAAGCTGCATTATCTGATGAGCACTGAGGCTGAAGCGCAGGTAATTGTTGGTCGAGACCGTCTTTTTTCCATCTTGCGCGAAGCGCGAGAGCTGGTTCCTCGAAAGCGTGCTTATCATAAAACTACGCATAGCCATCATCGGTTCCGCCGCCATCCCAACCTGCTCAAAGCAGGCCCGGAACAAGTTGTCGCTGGCAGGCCCGAGCAGGTTTGGGTTGCAGATATTACCTATCTGCCCACGCGGGAAAGTGTTGTTTAGGTCAGCCTGATAACAGACGCGTACTCACGCAAGATCGTGGGTCATCATGTGCATGACAGCCTGCATACGGAGTCGGTGGTCAAAGCATTGCAGAAAGCTGTTAACCAGCGAAAATCCATGCAGTCGCTGATCCATCACTCGGATCGCGGGGCCCAATACTGCTCCGACCTGTACCAGCAAATGCACGCCAAGCATGGGATCAAGTGCTCAATGACTGACGGCTACGATTGCTATCAGAACGCGATGGCAGAGCGGGTAAATGGGATTTTGAAAACTGAGTTTTTGCTGCACCGACCCAAAGATTTGGCGGATGCCGTAAAAATGGTGGATGAGTCGGTGCTGATCTACAACGGGGAGCGGCCGCACTTATCCCTGAAATACAAAACGCCCGATGCGGTGCATCAGGCGTTTTGAGACTCAAACAGGTGTAAACCTATTTCAGGACTAGACACCGTCCATAAAAAAGCCCCTCTTGCGAGGGGCTTTTTTGTGGAGCGTTACCGCATCACGTCATCTGGATGATGGTCTGCATGATGGTGCTCTGGGTGGAGATAGTCTTGGCGTTCGCCTGATAGTTGCTCTGGGCCTTGATCAGGTCCACCAACTCGTTGGTCAGGTTAACGTTGGAGTTCTCCAGGGAGTTAGCCACGATCGAACCCAGGGTGCCGGCTTGCGGGGTGTCGTAACCCGGCTGGCCCGAGGAGAAGGTCTCTCTCCAGGTAGTGCCGCCTGCCGGTTGCAGGCCCTGTTCGTTGTTGAAGCTGGCCAGGGAGATCTGGCCGATAGCCTTGCTCTGCTGGTTGCTGAACGTGGCGAACAGTACACCGTTGCCGTCGATTTTCAGGCCGGTGATCTGGCCGGTAGCGTAACCGTCAGTGGTCGGCGGGTTGCGGTAGCTGGCCGAGTTGTACTGGGTGATATTGCCCATGTTCACGGCAATAGGACCGGCAGTCGCGTCGTTCGGCGTCCAAGTGCCATCGGTCACCGACCCTGGAACCCAGCCAGTGAGCGTCAAGGTCTTGCTGCTCACGCCGCCGGTCACAACGTCCTTGAGCTTACCCGCGCCATCAAAGGTAATAGTCGACGGCACAGGGGCAGTGGTGCCGGTCGTTGTCGGCGTCGAACCATCCAGGTTACGGCCGTCGATCAACGTGTAGGCGTTCCACTCGTTGGCGTCGGTTTTCACCATGTACTGCACCATGGCGTGGGAGTTGCCCTGGGAGTCGTACAAGGTGGTGCTGTACTGAGTGGTAAAGGTGGTGGTGTCGGTTGGGTTGAACGGCTTGGTAGTCTGGTTGATCACCGGCTCCGACGAGTTCAGGTTACTGGTGGAGTCCACTTTGGTGGACGCCTTCGGCGGCAGGTAAGACAAGTTCAGTTGCAGGTCGGTCAAGCCGCCCTTGATGATCTTGCCGTCGTCATCCGCCGCGTAGCCTTGCAGGCGCGAGGTGCCGGTGTTGTTGGTGATGTAGCCGTCTTTGTCGGCGCGGAACGCACCGCTACGGGTGTATTCCAGGGAACCGTCGCTGCCCTTCTGCACGAAGAAGCCGCCGCCCTGGATCGCCATGTCCAGCACGCCGCCGCTGCCGTTGACGTCACCCTGGGTGAACTGCTGGGACACCGCCGCCAGGTTCACGCCGTTGCCGATGCTGTTCTGCCCGGTGCCCAGTTTGGACGCGGCGTAGATGTCGGCGAATTCCGCACGGGACGACTTGAAGCCAGTGGTCGCGACGTTGGCGATGTTGTTGCCGGTCACGTCCAATTGTTTGTTGGCCGCATAGAGGCCGCTAAGGCCGATATTAAAAGACATGTTTCTCTCCCTCTGCCGTAGTTAGCCGGCTCTATGTACCGATAGTCTGAATTTGCGACAGTTTGACGCTGCCCATGCCGCCTGCAAGGTTCAGCAGCATTTCGCCGCCGGTCTTGCTCAATGTAACGCTGGTCACTGTTGCAGGCAGCGAAGTGGCCAGGGCCACTGAATCGCCCTTGTCGTTCTTGGTCGTGGCCGCGAAGGTGTAGGTGCCCGCTGGAGCCACCTCACCCGCGTCGTTCTTGCCATCCCAGATAAAGTCCGAGGTGCCGGCGCTCTGGGCGCCCATGTCGATGGTGCGCACCACGTTGCCGTCTTTGTCGGTGATCTTGATGGCGACGTTGCCGGTGGCAGCAGTCACCGCCACCGAACCGTTCATGCTCTTGCTCGTATCCACCAGGGCCTTGTCGGTCTGGGTGATGATCGAACGCCCTACCAGCGACGAAGCTTGCAGCGCCTGCGAAGAGCTGAAGTTGCTGGAGATTGCATTCACCGAGTCGTTCAGGGTGTTGATGCCTTCCAGGCTGCTGAACTGAGCCAACTGGGCCACGAATGCACCGTTGTCCTGAGGCGACAGCGGGTCCTGGTTTTTCAGTTGGGTGACCAGCAGCTGCAAGAATGCGTCCTTGCCCAACGACTGATTGCCGGTGGCCGCAGAAGCCGTGCTTGCGACATTGTTTGTTGCAGTGCTGACCTTGGAATTGAAAAGGTCCTGGACTGCTGAATTAGTAGTCGTATCAACGATGGCCATTATTTGGCGCCCCTTATCACTGACCCAGGGTCAGGACCTTCTGCATCATGGTTTTGGCGGTGTTCATCATTTCCGCGTTGGTCTGGAACGAGCGGCTGGCGGAAATCATGTCGGCCATTTCCTCGACCACGTTGACGTTCGGGTAGTACACGTAGCCTTTTTCGTTCGCGGCCGGGTGGTTAGGCTCGTAGCGGGCTTCGAGGTTGCTCTGGTCTTCGACCACGCCAAGCACCTGCACGCCTTTGCCGGCTGCGTCCTGCTCCTGGAACAGCGAGTCGCTGCCGCCGTTCTGACCGGCCTGGAACATGGTGGCAAACACCGGGTGACGGGCACGGTACGTCTGGTCAATGCTCGACGACACGGTCTCGGCGTTGGCGATGTTACTGGCGACGGTGTTGAGCCGCGTGGTCTGGGCGCTCATGCCGCTACCGGCAATATTGAAAACACTGGACAGGGACATGGCTTACTCTCCACGCAGGGCTGACATCAGCCCTTTGAATTTGCTGTTGAGCAGGGTAAAGCTGGCCTGGAAGTTCACCGAGTTCTCGGCATACGCCGATTGCTCCAGCTGGGCGTCGACGGTGTTCTGATCGATCGACGGCTGCATCGGCGTGCGATACAGCAACGACTCGTCACCACTGCTCAGGCCTTGCGCTTCGATATGACGGTTGTTGGTCATGTTCAAGGCGAAGGTGCCGTTCTTGGTCTTGTCCTGCTGTGCGGCGAGCACGGCGGAGAAGTCCAGATCCCGAGCCTTGTAGTTCGGGGTGTCGGCGTTGGCAATGTTATTGGCCAGGACTTCAGCACGCTGGGCGCGGAAGCCCAGGGCTTGTTCGTGGATACCGAGCGCTTTATCGAAGCTGATGCTCATGGCGGAAACCTTTAGGCTGACCTGCTGTTCGTTAACTGGGTTATAGCAAGGCGCATGCCAGTTTCTGAAAAGCCCATGAATCAAGGGTTTGCGAGGAGGTTGCCGGCGGCAATGCCAGAAAAGCGGCAACGGGTTTCCGCGTGGCGCCAGTAAAGCGGCAATGGGGAGTTGCCGCTTTCATCAACTTTGCCGCAGAAACAAATGTGGGAGGGGGTTTGCCCCCCTCCCACATTTTTATTTGGCCTGGTAGATGATGCCCGGGCTGCACTGCACCATCTGGAAGTGATCCGGCAGGCCGTTCAGCGCCTCGGAAGCACCGAGGAACAAGTAACCGCCACGCTTGAGGGTGCCGTGGATGCGCAACAGGATGTCTTTCTTCACTTCTGCCGAGAAGTAGATCAGTACGTTGCGGCAGAACACCATGTCGAACTTGCCCAGGCTGGCGTAGCTGTCGAGCAGGTTGAACGAACGGAACTCCACGCGGCTCTTGATCGGCGCCTTGATCGCCCAACGCCCTGCCCCTTTGGGGTCGAAGTAACGTTGCAGGCGCTCCTGGGACAAACCACGGCCCAGGGCCAGGCTGTCGTACTCGCCGGTCTTGCAGTTGGTGAGCATGGTGCCGGACAGGTCAGTGGCAACAATCTGCGCCCCGGCCTTCAACTGGCCCATGTTGGTCCGCTCGAACTCATCGATGGACATCGAGATCGAATACGGTTCCTGCCCCGAAGAGCAGGCCGCCGACCAGATGCGCAAGCGCTGGCCCGGGCTGGCCTTGATGGCCTCCGGCAGCACTTTGCTCTTGAGCACTTCAAAGGGATAGGTATCACGAAACCACAAGGTTTCGTTGGTGGTCATGGCATCGACCACCATCTCTTTGAGGCCACTGCGCGGCTGCCCCTGGATCCGTTGAACCAACTCGCCCAGGGACTTGATGCCCTGCTGCTCCATCAGTTTATTAAGACGGCTGGATACCAGGTATTGCTTGTTTTCACCGAGCAATATGCCACAGGCTTTTTCCAGGAAGACCCGGAACTGTTCAAAATCCAAATTACCCGTAGACACTGATACCGCCTCTAAAATCGTGTGATCGCCAGGGGAAAAAAGCCCTTAGCTGTGATCTGCTGCCTTGATCCGGGCGACTACCCGGGATGCCAGGTCATCAGGACGGAATTTGGCCAGGAAGTCATCGGCACCGACCTTCTTGACCATCGCCTGGTTGAATACGCCCGACAACGAAGTATGCAGGATGATATGCAATTTTTGCATGCGTGGATCGCTGCGTATCTCAGCCGTGAGGGTGTAGCCGTCCATTTCCGGCATCTCGATGTCGGAGATCATCATCAAGAATTCTTCTTCCGGTTTCTTGCCTTCATCTACCAGCTTGCGCAGGTAATCCAGCGCCTGGCGGCCATCATTGAGCGCCACCACTTCCACGCCGACGGTTTGCAGGCAACGGGTCACCTGCTTGCGCGCCACCGAGGAGTCATCCACCGTCAGCACACGCAGCGAGACTGCCTTGTGCGCCGTTTCGGCATCCACCACACCCACGGAAATCGATTCCGAGGTCGGCGCCACTTCGGCGAGGATCTTCTCCACGTCGATGATTTCCACCAATTGGTTATCGACCCGCGTCACTGCCGTGAGGTAGTGGTCGCGGCCGGTGCCCTTGGGCGGCGGATGAATCTCTTCCCAGTTCATGTTGACGATGCGCTCCACCGAGCGCACCAGGAAACCCTGGGTCTTGGTGTTGTACTCGGTGATGATCACGAACGGGTTTTCGCGGTCCTGCAGGCCAGCCGAACCGGTGGCCAGGGCCAGGTCAAGAATCGGGATGGTCGCGCCACGGATGTTGGCCACGCCACACACCACGGGGCTGGACTTGGGCATGATCGTCAGCTTGGGACATTGCAGCACTTCCCGCACCTTGAACACGTTGATGCCATATAGCTGTTTGCCATCCAAGCGAAAAAGCAACAACTCCAGGCGATTCTGCCCTACCAGCTGTGTGCGCTGGTTTACTGAATCCATTACTCCTGCCATGCCCAGACTCCTACGCTAAAACCTTGAAGGTGCGACGCGCACCCAACACTAAACGGCACGAGCTTTGCTATTTATTGGCCATGGATATTAAAACGACAGTTTCCCGACGCCTTCGATTCCCACAGTACCGCAGATTGCTCTGCGCCTTGGTGGCGCTGCTTGCGTTGAGCCTGAACACCACGGCCCGCGCAGATAACGTCACCTTGCCTGATCTACTTATCGGCGTCACTCAGGGCTTTCTTGAGTTCACTGTAGAAGATTATCTGGCAACCACCCAGACACCGGGGCGTTATGAAATCCAGGTCAACCAGTTGGACCCACGGCTGCGCATGCCCATGTGCGACAAGGAATTGACAGCCACCCTGGAAAGCCCCGCCCAGCCCATCGGCCGCGTAACGGTGCGGGTGCGCTGCGACGGCGCCTCGCCCTGGACGGTGTTTGTGCCGGCTCAGGTCAAGCTGTTCCGCGATGTAGTGGTAGTGGCCCGGCCGCTCAAACGCACCGGCATCATCGGTTTTGAGGACGTTGTACTGCGCGAACGCGACATCAGCCTGATCAGCCAGGGCTACTTGACGTCTGTGGACCAGGCCGTCGGGCAAAAATTAACCCGACCAGTGGTCACCGACCAGGTCATCACGTTGGTGCATCTGGAGCAGGCCGAGGTAATTCGCAAGGGCGACCAGGTGGTGATTTCCGCCAGCAGCGGTACGCTGAACGTGAAAATGCCCGGTGAAGCGCTGTCCAACGGCGGCATGAGTGAACAGATTCGCGTCAAGAACCTCAACTCCAACCGCGTGATCAAGGCGCGGGTAACAGCCCCAGGGCAAGTCGAGGTCGCTCTATAGATGACTGGTACAGGACGCCGGGTTTTCCTACACTGTGCAGGAGGTAGCCCATACGCAGATTTATTGTCATTTGCGTCTAAAGTTTATCCGGGTATGGCCGAAAACATGGCAAGCGTCCAAATACCCAGAGGTTTTTTATCATGGTCATCGATTTCAGTCGTTTAAATAACACCCCGGCAACGTCAGGCACTACGCGTACCACCGGCACCAAGGAAAGCGTAGAAGCCAAGGCCCCGCCACTGCCCGCCAAGGCAGAACAGGCCAGCCAGAGCGGGGAATCCGTACACCTGAGCAATGAGGCTCAACAGTTGCAGAAGGTCACTGACTCGCTGCGCGATCAACCGGTGGTCAATAAGGCCCGTGTGGCCGAATTGAAACAGGCAATCGCCGATGGCAGCTATAAAGTCGACAGCAACCGTGTAGCCAGCAAGCTGCTTAATTTCGAAGCCGAGCGCTAGGCAAAGGCCTGCGCAGGGCTTTTGGACGCTTAAAACCCAAGGCCAGCCATGCATCACGACGAACATTTGCTGCAACTGATCATTGATGATCTAGCGCCGACGCAACAATTGCTGGAGCTGCTAAGAGAAGAGTCACTGGCCCTTTACGGCCGGGATATGCCGCTGCTGGAAGAAATTCTGGCGCGCAAGCAGTCGTTGATTGTCCTGCTGGAACAGCACGGCAAAAAACGCAGCCAGATCCTGATCAGCCTTGGCTTGCCGGCAGACCACGATGGCCTGGCGCAGTTGGCCAGCCACTCTTCGGTCGGCGATCAGTTACTGAGCCAGAGCAAAGAACTCAATCAAGTGCTCGCCCAGTGCCAGGAAGCCAACCTGCTTAACGGTCAATCGATCCAGCTTCAGCAAGCCACGACCGCCAACCAGTTGCGTATACTCCACGGCGGCGAGCCGCCGGCACTGTATAACGCCCAAGGTTCCACCTCGCGCCTGGTCAAGCCAAGCACCCGCAGCCAAGCCTGACGCCGGTTTACCGTGCGCCCTATCCAAGGCGCGCCACATGCTGGCAAAATGCCGGTTCTTGCGTGTAGTCGTATTTTGTCTGGAGATGGAAGAACCGTGTTCAACGCCCTTAATGCGGAAGATGCCCCGCAGCCACCGAAGGTCCTCACCACGCCTCTGGAAATCGCCGGCACCTTGCGGATGCTGCAAGACAGCCATGACCCGCTGATCATCACCTTCCACGAGCGCAGCCAGCGCTTCCAGAGCTATCTGGTGGACGTCAACCGCGACAGCAACACGCTGGCGCTGGACGAAATGATCCCCCGTGATGGCGAACGCTACCTCGAAAACGGTGAACCCTTTCGTATCGAAGGCTTCCACGACGGCGTGCGCGTCGCCTGGGAAAGCAGCGGCACCCTGACCATCAGCGAAAAAGATGGCCACCGTATCTACACCGGCAGCCTGCCGGACGAGGTGGTCTACCATCAGCGCCGCAACGCCTTCCGCGCCGCGCTGAAGCTGGCGCAATTGGTGAACATCGAACTCGGCGGCGAAAAACTCAAGGCGCCGGTCAACGGCAAATTGCTGGATATCTCCGCCACCGGCTGCAAACTGCGCTTTGAAGGCGACATCTCCGAGCGGTTGCAACTGGGCCAGGTCTACGACCGCTTTATCGCCGCCCTGCCGTTTGGCAGCATGACGACCTCGGTCGAACTGCGGTACCTGCACTTCGAAGACAAGATCAACACCACCTTCGCCGGTGTGCGCTTCCACAACATGAGCGGCCTGGTGCAGCGTCAGGTCGAGCGCTTTGTATACCAATTGCAACGTGAAGCGCGACGCTTCGACAAGGACGACGATTTTTAATCCTTGAAGATCGCGGCAAAAAAAACGGGCAGATCCTTTGGGGATCTGCCCGTTTTTGCTTTCAGGGGCGCGCCCTGCTCAAGTCGTGAGGATGCTCCTCCGGCCCCAGGGGTTCCGGGGGCCCAACAAAGGCGGGCTCGTCCACCGGCGGCTGCGGATCAACTTGCGGCTCGGGGTCGGGGACAGTCTGCATCTGCTCCTGTACCACTTGCTCATCGACGCGCGGGTCAAGCGCGGCCACCAGCGGCGAACTCGACATGCTGTCGGGCATCGCCACGTGATGCAGCGGTGCGTCTTCCACCTGATGCAGGTTGGTCACCGCCTTCGGCCGGATGCGCCATACCAGGATCAACGCGCACAGGCTGAAGAAGGCATACAGCATGTGACTGCCGAACATCTTCATGATCACACCGGCCAGCAACGGCCCGATACTCGCGCCGACGCCGTAAGTCACCAGCAGCATGGCGGTCAGCGACACCCGACGATCGCCTTCCACATGGTCATTGGAAAACGCCACCGCCAGCGGGTACAGGCAGAACTGCACCAGGGAACACAGGAATCCCGCGACGAACAGCACTTCCAGCGGCACCTGGGTCATGATCGCCAGCGGTAATGCCGCTACCGCCAGGCACAGGGCAAAGCAACGGATCAGCAGCGCACGGTCATAGCGATCCGACAACCAGCCCAACGGCCACTGCACCAACAGCCCGGCAAAAATGCAGCTACCCATGAACAGACCGACTTGCTCCGTCGTCAGCCCCTGCTGAGATGCATAAAGCGGCGCCAGGCCGTAGAACGAACCAACAATCAGCCCCGCGCCCAACACCGTACTCAGCGACTGCGGCACGCGCTTTATGAAGAAGCGCGGCTCCATCGGCGCCGGATGCAGGGGGGCCGGGTGAATGCGCCGAGTCATGGCCACCGGCACCAGGCACAGGGCAAAGCACAGCGCCACCAACATCAGCAGTTCAAGGCCGAGCTGGGGATGCATGACCAGGATCAGTTGACCCAGCACCAGCCCAAGGTAGGACGCGATCATATAGCCACTGAACACCACGCCCCGCTGCTTGGCATCCGCCTGCTCATTGAGCCAGCTCTCGATGACCATGTACTGGCACATCATGCCCAGGCCGACGATCATCCGCAGCACGATCCACGCCGGCAACCAGTCGACCAGGCCGTGCCCCAATACCGCGGCGCCGACGATTCCGGCGCAGGTGGCATAGGCACGGATGTGCCCGACACGGGCAATCAGGCGGTGCCCGATTTTGCCGCCCAGCACCAGGCCGAAGTAGTTGGCCGCCATCAGCGCACCGACCCACAGGCTGTCGACATGGTCGGCCGCCAGGCGTAAAGCCAGGTAAGTGCTGAGCAGGCCGGAGCCGATCAGCATCATCAAGGAGGCGAAATAAAGGGCTCGAAAAGATTTCCAGATCTGGCGCATCGGCGTTCCGAGCGGCTCCTTGCAGTGAGAGACAGGGCTATCGGCATGATAGTCCTGGGTGGCCGGTTCCGGACAGGCGGTACGAGCTGTTTCCGGGGATTATTTTGCTTGAACAGCTCAGACGACGCGGGGTGGCGTGAGAGGTACACCGTGGCGAAAAATACCCGGCAACACCTGCTGTGAACATTGATCGGCGGCAAGGTTCGATTGATGTTTGAAAAGACCGCACACGCACAAAAAAGCCCCGCACAGAATAAGCTGTGCGGGGCTCTGAATCTGGTGTCCCAGGGCCGGTTCGAACGGCCAACCTTCCCCTTAGGAGGGGGATGCTCTATCCAATTGAGCTACTGGGACTTATGACAGCCGTCGGGCCAGTGGCGTTGTGACGGACGGCGTGCATGTTAACGGCCGAGGTCGGTTTTGTCATGTCGTCCGTGGGCTTTTTGAGTGTAGGACGAGATGCGGCCGGATAGTTGCCGTTTCGCCCCATAAATACGGGCACTTCGCCCAATCGTGCAAAATGCACTCCCCCAAAATGCCGGCATTGCAAATTGCAACCTCCCGACGCTTAAATCAAGTCTCAAGTCATTGATTATATTGACTTAATAGATTGGCACGAGACCTGCAATACTTCTCCTGCAACACCCCTTTCAACTACGGCGTTAAGCGGAGAACATGACCATGAACAGTGCCCTTCTGTTAGTCCTTAACGCCGTTGCCCTGACGGCACTGGTGACATTTCACTTTCAGTCGACTGGCAGCAACGACCCGGCTCAGATCAGCCAAGCGGTACCACATCACCTGCAACAACGCCCGCAACTGGCAGTCATGACGCCGAATGCACAACCGCCCGTACGCTTGGCCCAAGCTACCCAGGCCGCCCCAGCCGCTGAACACTGGGTTTTCTGAGGAACCGCTCATGACCAAATTTGCCTGGCTGTTTGTGTGCATGACCACCGTGACTGGAATCTATGGTTTGGTGGCCGACTCCCAAGACGTTCAACTCACCTCACTGATCGCCAGCGGTGTGTGCGCAAGCCTTCTGCTGCTAAGCCTGGTTATGGGTCGCCGCATCAAATTCGACCCGGTTTTGCGCTGATCCCCTTCCCCTTCGCCCTACCTTATGTCGCCTCGCCCTAGTAAATCGGCAAATTGCCACTAGTCTTAACACAAGGGCAAAAGGCCACTTTGCTATACCATGTGCGGCCTCAAAACCCCGTTGCGGCCCGGCCTGCGGGATGATCGAGTATCTGTCGTCCTCGCAGAAAAGATTTCCAACCAGTCCGCAAAAATACAAATGAGTGCTGGCATAAAGCCTTTAGGCAGTTCAATATTTGTCACAGAATTGACGCCAAGGAACTGGCAAATCTGAGGCATGATGCGGCCTCTTTGCAATTCGGGTTGAACTTTGGTCGTGAGTCTTGTCTTAACTCTCATCGCTTGCGGCCAATTCCAAAAACCGCTCCCCTGAACTAACCGGTTAAATATATGCGCCCATTGAAACAGGCAATTTATTCCAGCCGTACGGCTGACAAGTTCGTCGTACGTCTGCCAGACGGAATGCGGGAACGCATTGCCGAGGTGGCTCGCAATCATCACCGCAGCATGAACTCCGAAATCATCGCGCGCCTGGAACAGAGCCTTATTCAGGAAGGTGCGCTGGGTGACGAGCTAAGCATGCGCCTGGACAGCCCTGAGCTGTCGCTGCACGAACGCGAACTGCTGCAGCGTTTTCGTCAGCTCTCCCACCGCCAGCAAAATGCCCTCGTCTCGCTTATCGCGCACGACGTCGAGGCGGCCGCAGAAGCCAATTGATCTGCAACTGAAAGCCGAAGCCAGCCATGTGCTGGCTTTTTTTTGCCTGGGATTTAGACAGGCTTCGACAGCGTTAGCACGTAGCAGCTGTCGAGCCTTTTCGAGGCGGCGTAGCGGACGCATTGACACCCCGCGACCAGCGGGGACGCCAACGCAGGGGAGACAGGTCAGAGCAGGAAAATCGTCGCCAAGCCCAGGAAGATGAAGAAGCCACCACTGTCAGTCATGGCCGTGATCATCACGCTGGCGCCCATGGCCGGGTCACGACCGAGGCGCGCCAGGGTCATGGGGATCAGCACCCCCATCAGCGCGGCCAGCAGCAGGTTGAGCGTCATGGCGGCGGTCATCACCACCCCGAGCGACCAGCTGCCATACAGCAAGTAGGCCACCACACCAATCACGCCGCCCCACACCAGGCCGTTGATCAGGCCCACAGCCAGTTCCTTGCGCAGCAGCCGAGAAGAGTTGGCAGTACTCACCTGATCCAGCGCCATGGCGCGCACGATCATGGTGATGGTCTGGTTGCCGGAGTTACCGCCAATACCCGCCACAATCGGCATCAGCGCCGCCAGCGCCACCAGTTTTTCGATGGAGCCTTCAAATAGCCCGATCACACGGGAAGCGATGAACGCCGTAATCAGGTTAACGGCCAGCCACGCCCAGCGGTTATGCAGCGAACGCCAGACCGACGCAAAAATATCTTCCTCTTCACGCAGACCCGCCATGTTGAGGACTTCGGTTTCACTCTCTTCACGAATCAGGTCGACGATTTCGTCAATGGTCAGACGGCCAATCAGCTTGCCGTTCTTGTCGACCACGGGCGCCGAGATCAAGTCGTAACGCTCGAAGGCCTGAGCCGCGTCGTAGGCGTCTTCATCCGGGTGAAAACTCACGGTATCGCTGGCCATCAGGTCAGCAACCCTTTTTTCCGGATCGTTGACCAGCAGCCGCTTGATCGGCAGCACGCCCTTGAGAATGCCTTCGTAATCGACCACGAACAGTTTGTCTGTGTGGCTAGGCAGCTCTTTCAGGCGGCGCAGGTAACGCAGAACCACTTCCAGGCTGACGTCTTCGCGAATGGTGACCATCTCGAAGTCCATCAGGGCGCCGACCTGATCCTCGTCATAGGACAACGCGGAGCGCACGCGCTCACGCTGCTGGCCATCAAGAGCCTCCATCAGCTCATGGACAACATCACGGGGCAGCTCAGGCGCGAGGTCAGCCAGCTCGTCGGCGTCCATCTCCTTGGCCGCAGCCAGGAGCTCGTGATCGTCCATGTCGGCGATCAGGGTTTCACGAACCGAATCGGACACTTCGAGCAGGATGTCGCCGTCGCGGTCAGCCTTGACCAACTGCCAGAGGGTCAGTCGATCATCGAGCGGCAACGCTTCGAGAATGTAGGCAACGTCGGCGGAGTGCAGGTCATCGAGTTTGCGTTGCAACTCGACGAGGTTTTGCCGGTGGACCAGGTTTTCAACGCGGTCGTGGTTCGGACCTTCCTGGCGATGGGTAAGGTCTTCGACCACGCGCTGGCGCTGCAGCAGCTCGATGACTTGAGCCAGGCGATCCTGCAGGCTGTCCTGTGTTTTCTTTACTTCTACTTCGGTCATAGGCGAACTCCACTCCCAGCAGCGGGGCACGCCGGAAGGATCAATCAGTCAATTCATGATTGGTAAAGCGGGGTACTGAGTAACTACTGGGTAAGTCCATGGAGGTATTCCACAAGCCCCGGCGGGGCTGACGGGCGCAATGATACACCGCCCGGCCGTCTTTAACGTCAAAAAACTGGAAAGAACAAGCGCTTGCGAGCCAAAGCTGAGTATTGGCTGCATATAAGAACTGCGACGCCACCGCCTGAACGGAAAACACATGAGGAAGGAGAAAAAGATAAAGTCCGACACAAACGCCAGACGGCAAAAAGCCCGCACTAGGCGGGCTTTTTGTTTGTATGGTGCACTCGACAGGATTCGAACCTGTGACCGCTCGGTTCGTAGCCGAGTACTCTATCCAGCTGAGCTACGAGTGCAGATTGTGTTTTTAGACCAGGTCACAACTGGTTGAAGCCAAGTTACCTGCATTGCTGCAGTTAACTCTTAAATGGTGCACTCGACAGGATTCGAACCTGTGACCGCTCGGTTCGTAGCCGAGTACTCTATCCAGCTGAGCTACGAGTGCATTTGTTGCCGCGCATTATAGGCCGTTCAATCTCTATGTAAAGCTATTTTTTCGTTAATTTTCAACAACTTACCGAAAAAACCAGATTGCAACGTACTAAGCAAATAATGGCGGAGAACGGGGGATTCGAACCCCCGACACCCTTTTGAGGTGTACTCCCTTAGCAGGGGAGCGCCTTCGGCCACTCGGCCAGCTCTCCGCAACACGGGGCGTATATTAACCACGTTCCTCCCCGTTTGCAAACATAAAAAACGATAAAAATTAAAGGCTTGGTTCTTCGTCCTTCTCTTTCTTGATCCGCAGGTAGATTTCCTCGCGGTGGACCGCTACCTCTTTCGGAGCATTAACCCCGATACGTACTTGATTGCCTTTGACGCCGAGCACGGTCACGGTGATTTCGCCATCACCGATAATCAGGCTTTCTGCGCACCGACGAGTCAGAATCAGCATACCTTTCTCCTCACGCATTTCATTTCAGGAACAACAGTCTGCAAAAAAAAGGCGTTCGACCTACGACCCGAGAGTCATAGCCCCAACGGCCTAAGTATTGTCGAGCGCACGCAAAAGACCATGCGCCCTACAAAAAAAGGAAAGGCGCGGTAGACCGCGCCTTCCTGGCATTACTTCATTCGCCCTGGCGGGCCGGAGCGTCCAGCTCGAACGCGGTATGCAGCGCACGTACAGCCAGTTCCAGGTACTTCTCTTCGATCACTACCGAGACTTTGATTTCCGAGGTAGAGATCATCTGGATGTTGATGCTTTCCTTGGCCAGAGCCCCAAACATGCGGCTGGCAACGCCGGCATGGGAACGCATGCCCACACCCACGATCGACACCTTGGCAATCTTGGTATCGCCGACCACTTCACGGGCGCCAATCTCGCTCGCGGTGTTCTCCAGGATTTTCAATGCCGCATCGTACTCGTTGCGGTGCACGGTGAAGGTGAAATCGGTGGTGTTATCGTGCGAGACGTTCTGCACGATCATGTCGACTTCAACATTCGCATCGCTGATCGGCCCCAGGATCTTGAAAGCCACGCCCGGGGTGTCTGGCACGCCACGGATCGTCAGCTTGGCTTCATCACGGTTGAAAGCGATACCGGAAATGATCGGCTGTTCCATGGATTCCTCTTCATCAATAGTAATGAGGGTGCCCGGACCCTCTTTGAAGCTGTGCAATACGCGCAGCGGAACGTTGTACTTGCCGGCGAATTCCACCGCACGGATCTGCAACACCTTGGAACCGAGGCTGGCCATTTCCAGCATCTCTTCGAAGGTGATCTTGTCCAGGCGCTGGGCCACGGACACGACACGCGGATCGGTAGTGTAGACGCCGTCCACATCGGTGTAGATCTGGCATTCATCAGCCTTGAGGGCCGCTGCCAGGGCCACGCCGGTGGTGTCCGAACCGCCACGCCCCAGGGTCGTGATGTTGCCGTGCTCATCCACACCCTGGAACCCAGCTACAACTACCACGCGGCCGGCTTTCAGGTCGGTGCGAATTTTCTGATCATCGATCTGCAGAATGCGCGCCTTGGTGTGCGCGCTGTCAGTGAGAATGCGCACCTGGCTGCCCGTGTAGGACACCGCTGGCACGCCACGCTTGTTCAGGGCCATGGCCAGCAAGGCGATGGTCACCTGCTCACCGGTCGACACGATCACGTCCAGCTCACGCGGCAGCGGTTGCTGGTCGCCACTGATTGCCTTGGCCAGCTCGATCAGGCGATTGGTCTCGCCGCTCATGGCCGATAGCACCACCACCAGGTCGTCACCGGCATCGCGGAATTTCTTAACCTTGTCGGCCACCTGCTCGATTCTTTCGACAGAGCCGACCGAGGTGCCTCCAAATTTCTGTACGATCAAAGCCATTTCCAAGCCGCCTCAGCCCGTAAAGGGGCGCCTAAATATCCAATCAACCAGCACCGAACAAGCCCGCGACTAGACCACGGGCCGGTTAACAATGCCTTAAATACCTGCCTCGACAAACGGCACGGTCAAGGCCAGGGCCGCGTCCAGGGCACCGGCGTCTACACCACCGCCTTGTGCCATGTCCGGACGACCACCGCCCTTCCCGCCCACTGCCGCAGCGGCTTGCTTCATCAAATCACCGGCCTTGAGTTGGCCAGTCAGGTCTTTGGTTACACCAGCAACCAGAACGACCTTATCCTCATGGACACTGCCGAGCAGGATCACTGCGCGGCCGAGCTTGTTCTTCAACTGATCGACCAGGGCCAACAGCGCCTTGCCGTCCTGGCCATCCAGGCGTGCCGCCAGGACTTTCACGTCCTTGACGTCCACCGCAGAAGCCGACAGATCGTCGCCCGCCGCACTGGCGGCCTTGGCCTGCAACTGCTCCAGCTGTTTTTCCAGCGCACGGTTGCGCTCCAGCACGGCGGACAGTTTGTCGATCAGGTTGTCGCGGCTGCCCTTGACCAGGCTGGCCGCTTCCTTGAGTTGCTCTTCGGCCGCATTGAGGTAGGCCAGGGCCGCAGCACCGGTCACCGCTTCAATACGACGTACGCCCGACGCCACACCGCCTTCGCTGATGATTTTCAGCAGGCCGATGTCGCCGGTGCGGTTGGCGTGGATACCGCCACACAGTTCCACCGAGAAGTCGCCGCCCATACTTAGTACACGCACGTTGTCGCCGTACTTCTCGCCGAACAGCGCCATGGCGCCTTTGGCCTTGGCGGTCTCGATGTCGGTTTCCTCGGTCTCAACCGGGGTGTTCTTGCGCACTTGTGCGTTGACGATGTCTTCCAGGGCCTTGATCTGCTCTGGCTTGATCGCTTCGAAGTGGCTGAAGTCGAAACGCAAGCGCTGGCTATCGACCAACGAACCCTTTTGCTGGACGTGCTCGCCCAGCACCTGGCGCAATGCAGCGTGCAACAGGTGAGTGGCCGAGTGGTTCAAGGCAGTTGCATGCCGTACGTCGGCATCAACCTGGGTATCAACCGGTGCGCCGACCGTCAGGTTGCCCAGCACCAATACGCCGTGGTGCAGGAACGCACCGCCGGTCTTGGTCGTGTCACGCACTTCGAAACGACCCGACGTCGAGCTCAGGAACCCACAGTCACCAATCTGGCCGCCCGACTCGGCGTAAAACGGCGTCTGGTCCAGGACCACAACCGCCTCGTCGCCTTCATTCAGAACGTCGACCGACTTGCCATCTTTATAGAGGGCAACGATCTTGGCCGAGCCAACAGTCGCCTTGTAGCCGGTGAATTCGGTCGGTACATCAACCTTGACCAGGGTGTTGTAGTCCAGGCCAAAGGAGCTGGCGGAACGAGCACGTACGCGCTGGGCTTCCATTTCACGTTCAAAGCCGGCTTCATCGATAGTCAGCTCGCGCTCACGGGCGATGTCGGCAGTCAGGTCCATCGGGAAGCCATAGGTGTCATAGAGCTTGAACACCACATCGCCCGGCACCACGGTGCCTTTGAGCTCAGCCAGGTCCTGCTCCAGAATCTTCAGGCCGTGTTCCAGGGTCTTGGAGAATTGCTCCTCTTCGGCCTTGAGCACGCGCTCGATATTGGCTTGCTGCTGCTTGAGTTCCGGGAAGGCTTCGCCCATCTCGGCCACCAGCGCGGCAACGATCTTGTAGAAGAAGCTGCCGGTGGCGCCCAGCTTGTTACCGTGGCGGCAGGCCCGACGGATGATGCGACGCAGCACATAGCCCCGGCCTTCATTGGACGGCAGCACGCCATCGGCAATCAGGAAGCCGCAGGAACGAATGTGGTCCGACACAACCTTGAGCGAAGACTGGCTCTCATTGGCGCAACCAATGGCTGCCGCCGAGGCACTCAGCAGGTTGGTGAACAGGTCGATTTCGTAGTTGGAGTGAACGTGCTGCATCACCGCACTGATCCGCTCCAGGCCCATGCCGGTGTCCACCGACGGCGCCGGCAGCGGATGCAACACGCCATCGGCGGTGCGGTTGAACTGCATGAACACGTTGTTCCAGATCTCGATGTAACGGTCGCCGTCTTCTTCCGGCGAGCCCGGCGGGCCGCCCCAGATGTCGGCGCCGTGATCGTAGAAAATCTCGGTGCAAGGGCCGCACGGGCCGGTATCGCCCATGGTCCAGAAGTTGTCGGAGGCGTACGGCGCGCCCTTGTTGTCGCCGATGCGGATCATGCGCTCGGCAGGCACGCCGATTTGCTGGGTCCAGATGTCATACGCTTCGTCGTCCGTCGCGTAGACGGTGACCCAGAGTTTTTCCTTGGGCAGCTTCAGCACGCCGGTGAGGAAGGTCCAGGCGAAGGTAATCGCGTCTTTCTTGAAATAGTCGCCGAAGCTGAAGTTGCCCAGCATTTCGAAGAACGTGTGGTGGCGTGCGGTGTAACCGACGTTTTCCAGGTCGCTGTTCTTGCCGCCGGCGCGTACGCACTTCTGGCTGCTGGTGGCGCGGGTGTAGGCGCGCTTTTCCTGGCCCAGGAAGCAGTCCTTGAACTGGTTCATCCCCGCGTTGGTGAACAGCAGGGTGGGGTCATTGCCAGGGATCAGAGAGCTGGAGGCGACACGGGTGTGACCTTGCTCTTCGAAGAAGCGAAGGAAGGCTTCACGGATTTCTGCGCTTTTCATTAGGTTCTTCCACGGAGGCTGCGGCCAAAGGCCAGTGCGCAACATCATCAGACGGAGCGACGGCAAAAGGCCGCATTATATCGGCCCTTTGCCAGTGGTACAGCGTGTTTATGCGATAGAGAGGCTCAATTAGACGGTCTGCACGGTCATTTGCGCGAAAATTCGACGAATGCCCCAAGCACCTGCTCGATCTGCGCCCGGCTGACGTCCAGATGCGTGACCATACGCAGGCGCGGCGCGGCGCTCAACTTGATCCCGCGCTCGGCGGCAAAGGCCTTCAAGGCCTGGGCCTGATCGCCGATCTGCACGTAGACCATGTTGGTCTGCACAGGCTCCACCTCATACCCTGCTTTGCGCAGTTCATCGCCCAGCCACTGGGCGTTGGCGTGGTCGTCGGCCAGGCGCTGCACCTGGTGATCCAGGGCGTACAGCCCCGCTGCTGCCAGGGAGCCGGCCTGGCGCATACCGCCGCCGACCATCTTGCGCAGCCGCCGGGCCTTGGCGATCAACGCCGTGGAGCCGCACAGCACCGAGCCGATGGGCGCACCGAGGCCCTTGGACAGGCACACCGACACCGAATCGAAATGTTGGGCGATCTCCCGCGCATCCACCCCAAGCTTGACCGCCGCGTTGTAGAGGCGCGCGCCATCCAGATGCAGGGCCAGGCCATGTTCACGGGTAAACGCCCGCGCCTTGACCAGGTATTCCAAGGGCAGCACTTTGCCCTGCATGGTGTTTTCCAGGGCCAGCAAGCGGGTGCGAGCGAAGTGGAAATCGTCCGGTTTGATTGCTTCCAGTACGTGGTGCAAATCCAGGGAACCATCCGCCTGCACTTCCAGCGGTTGCGGTTGGATCGAGCCCAACACCGCTGCGCCACCGCCTTCGTATTTGTAGGTGTGGGCCTGTTGACCAACGATGTATTCCTCGCCGCGTTCGCAATGGGCCATCAACGCCAGCAGGTTGCTCATGGTGCCGGTGGGCACGAACAACGCGGCCGCAAACCCCAGGCGCTTGGCCAGTTCGGCTTCCAGCAGATTGACGCTGGGGTCTTCGCCGTAGACGTCATCACCGCTGACGGCGGTGGCCATGGCGTCGAGCATGCCGGGGGTGGGTTGGGTCACGGTGTCGCTGCGCAGGTCAATCACAGTCATGAAACAGGCCTCTAACAGATTGGATACGTCCTTTTGTCAGTGATTACTGCGGGCAACGCCACGGAATATCAAGCCCCGTTTACATTCAATCGAATACCAACCAAACAAACCGATATAGGCTATCAATACGACGCTCGTGCAGTTTTTGAAAAAGCATGTTAAAAACTCTCCGCCGCCAGGGTTCTGGTGGCAACGTTCTCAGGGCGGGGTGCAATTCCCCACCGGCGGTAATTACACGCAATGTGTATAGCCCGCGAGCGCTTGGCGCCTCGAACTGCTCACGCGGGACGGCGACAAGGTCAGCAGACCCGGTGTGATTCCGGGGCCGACGGTCATAGTCCGGATGAAGAGAGAACGGGATTGGCACCTAAGGGCCGCGCGTCTGTTGACGCATGCGTACCCTTAAATCCCATTCGATTCATAACGCCCTGTTTTTTTCTTAAACAGGAGTCAGAACATGCAACCCACCGCTATCGACAGCAAAAGCAAAAACCACCACGGCGAGCGCGTCGCGTTTATCCAGGCCTGCTGGCACAAGGATATCGTCGATCAATCCCGTAAAGGCTTCCTCGCCGAAATGATCGCCCAGGGCTACCAGGAATCGGACATCGATTTCTTCGAAGTCGGCGGCGCCTTTGAAATGCCCTTGCACGCCAAGCTGCTGGCCAAGACCGGCCGCTACGCCGGTATCGTTGCCGCCGCGCTGGTGGTGGACGGTGGCATCTACCGTCACGAGTTCGTCGCCCAGTCCGTGGTCAGCGGCCTGATGCAGGTGCAGCTGGAAACTGAAGTGCCGGTGTTTTCGGTATCGCTGACGCCGCATCACTTCCATGCGGGCAGCGAGCATCATGCGTTCTTCCATGATCACTTTGTGCACAAGGGCCAGGAAGCTGCACGCACCTGCGCCGACACGCTGCACAAGGTGCGGGCGATCCGTCGTAGCGAACAGAAACTGGCGGTCTGATACACCGCTGAAAAAAAGCCCCGACACCTTCAGGCGCCGGGGCTTTTCGTTATCCGCGTGTATATCTACCGCATCATCGCCGCGCACTTCCCGTTAAGTAAGGCCTTCTCCTTACTGACTCGACAGGTCGTGCAACATGACTCAAACCCAAAGGGCTGATGGCATCTACGTCATCGATGCCAACACGCTCACCGACAACCCCCGCCACGAGCCCACCAACGAGCGCCCCAGCGGCCCGGGCTTTATCGAAGTCCATCGGCTTCTCGAAGACGAAAATGTGCGCATCGAGCGCAGAATTTTCAGGGAGGAAGCGGTAGACCAACTGTGCATCACCAGTTTCGATGGGCACGACACGGTCAATATCTTCGCTGCCGCTCCCGCAATCGACACCTCGTTGACGCTGACTGTGCAGCTCAACCAACCGCGCTACGAAATCACGCTGAACTGGAAAAGCCAGACGCTTTTACTGAGTACCCAGGGTGGCAACGACCGCATTCATATCGATGACAACGTGATCATTCCCGTGTTTGTCTTCAGCGGCGACGGCGATGATCGTGTCTTGAGCGCTGCAAAGAATGCCAGCCTGTATACGGGCCGTGGCGATGATTTCATCTCGGCCATCAACGGCTCATGCCATATCGAAGCGGGTGAAGGTGACGATGAGGTCCACGGTTACCAGGACATCCATATGACGGTGTACGGTGGCCCCGGTAATGACGACATCAGTGGTGGCCAAGGATCCAGCTTCATCGATGGCGGAGAAGGTGATGACCATATCGTTGGCGGCGCGGGTCACAACATTATCAGCGGTGCCGGCGGCGATGACCGCATCAAGGCGGGTCCGGGCAGTAATGTCATCTACACCGGCGACGGCCTTAACGATGTCACCCAACTCAAAGCCGATGATGTGACCTACTACAACTACAAGAGCACCCTGACAGTGGACTGCGCGCTGATGATGCACACGGACGTCCCCGCAGACTTGCCTCCAGGGGCACTGGCCTCGCACGCTATTCACCTGGAGCCTGAAGCACTGAGCCGCAGTGGGGTCAGCGTGCAGGGCAGCGCGTTGTTCATCGACCGGGTCAACGATGACCTGCGCCTGCTGCTGGGCTCACCGACCGGACAACGTCTGCTGGCAGAACTGGAGCGCGCGTCACTGGCCAGCGGGCAGCCCGTCACGATCCATGAATTCTACCCGCAGCCGAATGGCCTGTTCGTACCGGACCCAACGAGTGCTGCTGGGCCGTATATCAACAATGACCAGCGAGGGCGCCCGTCATACGGAGGAAAGATCTGGTACAACACCACGGACATCGTTCCGGGCACGCCCAGTGTCATCAACCTGTTCCATGAACTGTGCCACGCCTACAACCACGTAACCGGCTCGATCATGCCGGGTGAAAGCCCGGATGGCGTCGACGGTCGCAAGCCACGTCACCAAATACGAAACATCGAATTGCAAGCAGTCGGCTTGCCAACGACAGCACAGCCCTTCGACTTTGACGCAGACCCCACCACCCCAAGCACCAACACCAACCCGCATGCGTTCAGTGAAAACGGGCTACGCCAGGAGCTAGGGCTGCCCCCGCGCAAGCAGTACAGGCTCTAGGCCAGCCCCTGCTCGGTCGTCGGCACGATCAGGATGCCTGCGCGCAAACCATTCTTCACCTTCGGGTTAGGGAAGATGATGCGTGCGCCCTCCTCCTCGATCACCCAGCGGGTCTTGGCGACATCTTCGGCCAGCAGGTAACCCTTGGCCAACGGTGAGAAGTTCTCCACATCCGCCGGCAGGTGCATTAGGAACCCGTCACTGTGCTTGATGACTTCACGGGAGACGGCAAATAGTTGCAGGCCATCGAGGCTCTCGGTGGCCGGCTCAGTGCCTTCGATGATGTGCTTCAGGCGCGTTTCCAGGCGTGACACGTCAACCCCCTGGTTCTGCCCGAATGGCCGTGCCTTGCCCAGTTCCAGGGTGAAGGCCTCGGCGTCCAGCTGTTCGTAGGTAAACGCCGTGAAAGTGATCGACGTCTTGTTCTGCAGCAGCACCGCTTCCATGCCGGCAGCGTTCAGACGCGCCAGCTCATGACGCGAATGCTGGCGCCCGTCCTTCCAGGGGTACAGCGCGAACTGCTCGATCTTCGAACCACGGATGGCGGTGTGCAAATCGTAATGCAGGCGCGAACGGCCGGGCTGGCTGAAGAAGCTGCGGGCCAGTTGCTCAAGCTCGGCGGCGCGCATGGCTTCGGGGCCGATGTTTTTTTCATGTCGGCCGTTGAACAGCCGGTTGACGTCCAGTTCAAGGTAACGCTCACCGCGGCGCATGGCCTCGGGGTTACCGAACAGGAACAGAATGCGGGTACGGGGTTTGATCTCCCCACGGGCAATACCATGCAACAGGCGGTCGAGCAGTTCGATCGGCGCGGTTTCGTTGCCATGGATGCCGGACGACAGCAGCAGGTCGCTGCCGTTGTCCCGTGCTTCAGGAGGACGCACTTCAAGCGCGCCCTCGCTGAGCCAGCGCATCTGCACGCCGTCGACAGTCGATTGAATTTTTTGCGCCGGTTCACGACCGGCGAGGGTCAGTTCAAGCAATTTGCCGAGGGCGAGCATACGCAGCTTCCTTAGTGGTTGCAGCCTGGGCCGTGGACGTGATCGTCGTCATCACCTTCAACGTCGGCCGGTTCCATTTCCAGTTGCAGGCTCATCAGGTTGGTGGCCAATGGGCGCATCAGCAGGTTGGCGTATTCGGCGTCGCCTTCTTCAACGTCCACACCGATCAGCAGTTGGCCACGGCCGTCGTGCTGGATCCAGATTTCCTTGCCCTGCCAGACCACGGCGACGCGGGTGCAGGAGGTTTCCAGCTGGGTGCCGTCGGTGTCTTCAAGGATCAGCTTCAGGGTGTCGGTCATAAATAAAATATCTCAGCCACGTGGCGTTAATTGATCTGGAAAGGATAAACCGAGCCCAGTTTAAGGATTTGCGTCAGTTCATCCAGTGCCGTCCGGCACTCAAGCAGCAACTGCGGGTCAGCCAGGTCGGTTTCGCGCAGGCTGTCACGGTAGTGCTTGCCCACCCATTGGGTCAGGGTTTCGTACAACGGCGCGGTCATGATAACCCCTGGGTTCACGGCCGCCAGCTCGGTTTCGTTCAACGCCACGCGCAAGCGCAGGCACGCCGGCCCACCGCCGTTCTGCATGCTTTGCTTGAGGTCGAAGACCTTCACTTCGCGGATCAGCCCACCGGCGGCAGTCAGGCCTTGCAGGTACTGCCACACACGCTCGTTGGCACGGCATTCTTCCGGCACGATCAGCAGCATCGAGCCGTCAGGACGGGTAAGCAACTGGCTGTTGAACAGGTAGGAACGCACCGCATCCTCGACGCTGACCTGGGCGCGTGGCACGCACACCGACTGGAAGTTGCCCCCCAGTTTGCCTAGCTTTCCTTGCAGTTCGGCGAGCATCTGTTCGGTATTGAGGAACGCGTCCTCGTGATAGAACAGCACTTCGCCATTGCCGACCGCGATCACGTCATTGTGGAACACACCGGCGTCAATCACTGCCGGGTTCTGCTGGGCGTAGACCACGCCTTCATCCTTCAGGCCATGCAGGCGCGCAACGGCCTGGGAGGCTTCGAGGGTCTGGCGTGCCGGGTATTTCTGCGGGGCCGGGTAACGGGGATCGAACGCGCTGCGGCCGAACACAAAAAACTCCACGCCGGCCTCGCCATACTCACGGCAAAAACGTGTGTGGTTGGCCGCGCCTTCGTCACCGAACTGCGCCACGGCCGGCAACGCGGCGTGGTGGGCAAAGTGCTTGCTGTCAGCAAACATCGCCCCCAACACGCGGCTGGTGGTCGGGTGTTCGATGCTGCGATGGTATTTGCAGTTGAGGTTGGCGGCGGTGAAGTGCACGCGGCCATCTGCCGTGTCGGCGCTTGGGCTGACGGTGGCGGCGTTGGCCACCCACATGCTCGATGCCGAGCAGCTTGCCACCAGCAACGGCATGGCCTGCTTGGCGGCCTGCTGGATCACCTGCGCATCGGTGCCGCTGAAACCCAAGCTGCGCAAAGCGGCCACGTCTGGACGCTCCTGGGGCGCCAGCACACCTTGCACAAAGCCCATGTCCATCAGGGCTTTCATTTTTTGAAGGCCCTGCAACGCCGCTTCCTTGGGGTTGGAATGCTGCTGGCTGTTGCTCTGGGACGCGACGTTGCCGAAGGACAAACCGCCGTAGTTATGGGTCGGCCCCACTAGACCGTCAAAATTGACTTCATAGGATTTCATCGGCGAGGCTCCACGAACATCTGTTTTTATAGGCATCAGAATTCTTCAACACACCACAAATCCAGTGTGGGAGGAGGCTTGCCTCCGATAGCTGACTGTCAGTTGATAAATCAGGTGACTGATCCACCGCTATCGGGGGCAAGCCCATCCCACATTTAGATCAGTGTAATGCCGGGGGTTAGCGTGGCGGGGACTACCAAGCTTGGGGTCTCCAGCGACGCCACCGGGTACGCGCAATAATCTGCCGCGTAATACGCACTGGCGCGATGGTTGCCCGAGGCCCCTACCCCACCAAACGGCGCGGTGCTGGCGGCGCCGGTCAGTTGTTTGTTCCAGTTGACGATCCCGGCGCGGCTTTCCAGCCAGAACTGCTGGTAACGCGCTTCGGAGTCCGACAGCAAACCCGCGGCCAGGCCGTACTGGGTGTTGTTGGCTTCGGCAATCGCCGCGGCAAAATCTGCGTAGCG
Organism: Pseudomonas arvensis; assembly: GCF_056688935.1. Classification (NCBI taxonomy): domain Bacteria; kingdom Pseudomonadati; phylum Pseudomonadota; class Gammaproteobacteria; order Pseudomonadales; family Pseudomonadaceae; genus Pseudomonas; species Pseudomonas arvensis. The sequence continues at coordinate 4,767,411 of NZ_CP162038.1, forward strand.
GATCACCTGCAACAGCGGGCCGAACAGTTCCTCGTCTTCGCGCTCGGTCACGCCGGTCACGTCGATGATGCCTGGCGTCAGCAAGGCGGCCTGAGCCTGTGGCTGGGTCATTTCCAGCAGTGCGACAGCGCCATTCGCCAGCATCAGTTCCTGGGCCTCCATCAGGGCTTTCGCCGCACCGAGGGAAATCACCGAGCCCATGAACGGCGGCGGTTGCTGGTCGAACGCACCCACTTCGATCGTCGCGCTCACCGCCACCAGGCGCGCCAGCAGCGCATCGCCCCAGGCGCCTTCCGGCACCAGCAGGCGCCGGGCACAGGTGCAACGTTGGCCGGCAGAGATAAACGCCGACTGGATAATGGTGTAGACCGCCGCATCCACATCGGCCACTTCGTCCACCACCAGCGGGTTGTTGCCGCCCATTTCCAGGGCCAGGATCTTGTCCGGGCGCCCGGAGAACTGCTGGTGCAGGTGATTGCCGGTACGGCTCGAACCGGTAAAGAACAAACCGTCGATGCCTGGGTTGGCTGCCAACGCGATGCCGGTTTCCCGTGCGCCTTGCAGCAGGTTCAACACACCCGCCGGCAGGCCGGCGTCGATCCAGCACTGCACGGTCAGCTCGGCAACTTTGGGCGTCAGCTCGCTCGGCTTGAACAACACGGTGTTACCCGCCAGCAATGCAGGGACGATATGCCCGTTGGGCAGGTGGCCAGGGAAGTTGTAAGGGCCAAACACCGCCACCACGCCGTGGGGTTTGTGGCGCAATACGGCAGTGGCGTCGCCCAGGGGGCCGCTCTTTTCGCCGGTACGCTCGCGGTAGCTTTGCACCGAGATTGCAATCTTGTTGGCCATGCTGGTGACTTCAGTGGCCGATTCCCACAGCGGCTTTCCGGTTTCCTCACCGATGCAGCGGGCAATTTCATCGGCGCGGCTTTTCAGTGTATTGGCGAAGGCTTCCAACACGCTGATGCGCTCTTCCAGCGAACGTTTGGCCCAATCCGGGAACGCCTGGCGCGCAGCCTGCACCGCGGACTCGACCTGCTCGGCGGTGGCGCCATTACCAGCCCACAACACGCCTTGAGTCACCGGGTTGCGCGATTCAAACAGCTCACCCTGGCCAGCCAGCCAGCTACCTGCGATATACAGCGAATTCATTACTTCGACTCCCGAGCAGCAGACAACGGAACAGCACGCACTTGATCACCCACCACCAGTTGCAGGCGTTTGGCGGTCTGTGGATCGACCACCAGGGTGCCTGCCGCCAGGCGTGCCGGTGCGGCGGTGATGCGGCAGTCCTCGCGCTTGCGGTTATGGATCAGGAACGGCGTAGCGTCGTCCCCCGGCGTGCCGATGGCCAACACCAGTGACTGGCTGTCGCGCACCGCACGGATCTTGCTGGTTTCACATTCCACTGCCGGGCCGGCGTCGAAAATATCCACATAGCCCTGGTAGCTGAAGCCTTCGCTCTTGAGCATGCTCAGCGCCGGTTCGGTGTCCGGGTGAACCTTGCCAATCACGTTGCGCGCGTCTTCGGAGAGGAAGCAGCTGTACAACGGAAACTTGGGCATCAACTCAGCGATAAATGCCTTGTTGCCCACGCCGGTGAGGTAGTCGGCCTGGCTGAATTCCATCTTGAAGAAGTGCCGGCCCAGGCTTTCCCAAAACGGCGAACGCCCGGCATCGTTGGATACGCCACGCATTTCGGCGATGATCTTGTTGCCGAACAGTTGCGGGAATTCCGCGATAAACAGCAGGCGCGCCTTGGCCAGCATGCGGCCGTTGAGGCCGGTGCGGTAATCGGCATGCAAAAACAACGAGCACAGCTCGGAATTGCCGGTGAGGTCGTTGGCCAGGAACAGCGTCGGAATCTCGCGATAGATATTCAGCTCCTGGGAGGCGCTGACGGTCAGGCCGACCCGGAAGTTGTACCAGGGCTCACGCAGGCCAACGGCGCCAGCAATGGCAGAAATCCCCACCACGCGGCCTTCGTCGTTTTCCAGCACGAACAGGTAGTCGGCATCGCCACGCCCGGCGTCGCCGCGAAAGGTTTTTTCCGCCCAGCCCACGCGATGGGTCAGGCGCTCTTCGTTGGCCGGCAAGGTGGTGAGGCCGGTGCCAGTGCTGCGCGCCAGATCAATCAGGGCCGGTAAATCGCTGCTGCGTACGGGACGAACGATCATGCTATCTCCTCGAACGGGCCGCTGTTGTCAGCCACCCGCGAAACTCTCTTTTTAAACCGCTACCAGGCGCACACTCGCGCCTTCGCCAACGCCCAGGGCTTCGGCGGTTGCCAGGTCCAGGGTCACCGGTTTGCCGGGCGCGTAGTCCAGTTCCAGCATCACCGCGCGGTAATCCTGCAACTGCGCGTTGCTCACCAGGTATTGGCGGCCGACACCCTTGACCATCTCGCCGATCTTCACCGGCACCACGCGGCTCTGGGCAATCGAGCGAATGCCTGAAACCCGTGCGTGCAGCGTCGGGCCACCGTCGAAGATGTCGATGTAATGGTCGGTCTCGAAGCCTTCGCGCATCAGGATGTCGAAGGTGATCTGCGCACGCGGGTGTACCTGGCCCATCGCCTCCTGCGCTTCGTCCGGCAACAGCGGCACGTAGATCGGGTAATGGGGCATCAGCTCGGCGAGGAAGGTGCGGCTTTTGAGCCCGCACAGGCGCTCGGCGGCGGCGTAGTTGAGGTCGAAGAAGTTGCGACCGATAGCGTCCCAGAACGGCGAATCACCGTTCTCGTCGCTGTAGCCGACAATCTCGGTCACCACCGAGTCGGCAAAGCGCTCGGGATGGCTGGCGACGAACAGCAGGCGGCCACGGGAATTGAGTTCCGACCACGGCGAACCGACCAGCTCGGGCACCACGTAGAAACTGGTGAGCAGACTGTTGCCGGTGAGGTCGTGGCACTGGGAAAGCACGTGGATCTTGTTGTGGATCTTCAGCTCGCGGGAAGCGTGCACGAAGGTCTCGTTACGAAAACTGTAGAAAGGCTCCGAGTAACCGGCCGAGGCGACGATGGCCGAGCAACCGGCGAGCTTGCCGGTCTCGGTGTCTTCAAGCACGAAGAAATAGCTTTCTTCACCGTTGAAACTGACCTCGGCCGCGAAGGACGCTTCGCTGGCGGCGATCTTGTCGCTGAGGCGTTCGACATCATCCGGCAAGGAGGTAACACCAATCGGGCTGTCTGCGGCCAGACGCTGTACCTCGCCCAGATCAGCCATTTGCGCGGGGCGCATCACCAGCATGGTGTCACTCCTTTAACTCGAAAAACTCATAGAAAAAAATACCGGACAGCTCCTGATTCAACACAGGGCCAAAATGTGGGAGGGGGCTTGCCCCCGATAGCAGTCTGTCACTTGATAAATCTGGTGACTGATCCACCGCATCGGGGGCAAGCCCCCTCTCACATGACACAGTCCGGCAATAAATGTGTATCAGGCTTGCGTCAGCGTTTTTACAGCCCGCTCAAAACGAACCAGACCTTCAGTGATATCTGCCTCTTCCACCACCAGACTCGGCGCAAAACGCACCACGTCCGGGCCGGCTTGCAGAATCATCAGGTTTTCTTTCTCGGCCGCGTTGAACACGTCCTTGGCTTTGCCTTTGAAGGCATCGCTGAGCACGCAACCGATCAACAGGCCCATGCCACGTACTTCGGTGAAGATGCCGTACTGCTTGCCGATCAGTTCCAGGCGCGCCTTGAACTGATCGTGCCTGGCGTTCACGCCAGCCAGCACTTCAGGGGTGTTGATCACGTCGATCACTGCTTCGGCCACCGCGCACGCCAGCGGGTTGCCGCCGTAGGTGGTGCCGTGGGTGCCGACTACCAAGTGCTTGGCCAGCGCTTCAGTGGTGAGCATCGCCGCGATGGGGAAACCACCGCCCAGGCTCTTGGCGCTGGTGAGGATGTCTGGCACTACGCCGTAATGCTGGTAGGCGAACAGGTGGCCGCTGCGGCCCATGCCGGTTTGCACTTCGTCGAACACCAGCAGCGCGTCATGGGCGTCGCACAGTTCGCGGGCGCCTTGCAGGTAAGCCAGCTCAGCTGGCAGTACGCCGCCCTCGCCCTGGATCGGCTCCAGCACCACAGCGCAGGTCTTGTCCGACACAGCGGCTTTCAGCGCGGCCAGGTCGTTGTAAGGAACGTGGGTGATGCCGGTGATTTTAGGGCCGAAGCCATCAGAATACTTGGACTGGCCACCCACGTTGACGGTGAACAGGGTACGGCCGTGGAAGCTGTTGAGCGCGGCGATGATTTCGTACTTCTCACTGCCGAAACGGTCGAACGCCACACGACGGGCCAGCTTGAAGGCGGCCTCGTTGGCTTCGGCGCCGGAGTTGCAGAAGAACACACGCTCGGCAAACGTGGCGTCGATCAACTTATGGGCCAGGCGCAGGGCCGGCTCGTTGGTGAAGACGTTGGAGACGTGCCACAGCTTGTTGGCCTGTGCGGTCAGTGCACCGACCAACGCCGGGTGGGCATGGCCCAGCACGTTGACTGCGATGCCGCCGGCAAAGTCGATCAGCTCGCGACCCGCCTGGTCCCACACGCGCGAACCTTCGCCACGCACAGGGATGAATGCGGCAGGTGCGTAGTTAGGCACCATGACCTGATCGAAATCGGCACGTTGCACCGGGGCTTGCTCAACGGACATCGGAGTCTCCTGAAGAGGAACGCCTGCCTGGAACTGGCGGGCGATGCAGGGATTGTAAGGACAGTTTTCAGCGCGGCCTTGCCGCCAAGCGACAACTTCTTATAGCGCAAACCCCCGTTTTTGGCGGGTTTACGCCAATGCGACAAATAGCGTCGCAAAGGCGCAGTTTAAACCGTGCAAGGGCTTCGTGGGCAGGGGATGACGGGATCTTCGCAAATCCGCCAAGACTGGCCGCGCTAATTGTCTACCGCCGGCGCTGCTACCTGATCTGATCTGCTGGGCTCACTTCTAAAGCTATCAAGGACAGGCACCATGCCTTTGCAAGCTCCTCCCGACGCCCTCCACCTGACAATCCTCAGCAATGCCATCGCCCCTTGGCTGGGCGGCGCCTCTGCCGCCAAGCGCGGGGCGCTGGCAGCCAACCCGCCGGCCGTTGCCGATTGGTACAGCACGATCACCGACCTGCAACATGAAAAGCTCAAACGCCTCAACGGCGAAGCCTGGACCACACAAAACCGTGTGGACCAGGCATTTTCCGCCATCAAGAGCCCCGAAGACTTCGGCGCCGAGTTACTGCAAAAGGCGCTCAAGGATGAGTTCGACCTCGACGCCAACGTACGCACCACTTACCTGCAACTCTATATCCCGCTGACTCTGGCAGGCATCACTGTTAAACCAGGTGCCGCCAGGACCTGGTCGGTCTCCCTGCTCGACGCCGCCCTGCATAACTTCGAAGCCGCTGAAGCCACCGATGGCGCCTATGAGCGCAACTCCGGCTTCACCACCGCGCCCAGCGCCACCGGCCAGTTCGTCAGCCTGCCCGGCTTCGACGAGAAGATCAGCGTGGTGCAATTCACCACCCTGTGCCGGCGCCTGGACATCGGCGGCCAGTACCAGCGCTACCTGGACCAGGCCCTGGATCTGGACAACCCGGTGGCCCGCACCGCCCTGCAGTACTGGCTCAAACAAAGCCACCTCGCTGCGCTGAAGCTGGCTTTGTTCATGGCCGTGCTGAATAAGGACCTGCCCACGGACCACTACCTGAGGCTACTCAACCTGATCAATCAGGATCACCCAGGGCACAGCGATTGCCCCCATGTGCTGGGGCATGACCTGTTTATCATGGGCTGCCGACTCACTGGTATTGTGCTGTTTGCCCAGGACCTGCAAGCCAGTCGCGGCGTGGAGCCGGTGGTCGCCTACATTCCCGACGACCCGGAACACCCCATCAAGTACTACGCCAGCAGTGCACAGTTCAGCCAGGCGCTGGCGACAAAACTGCGCTCGACGGACTATCAACGCTTCTTCAGTCGCTTTGTACGCCACGCAGATGCCGGGGTGTTCTTTGCCAACCTCAATCAGCGTCTCAGCCAGGTAGAGTGGCACCCGCACACCGTGGGCGATCCGCGCCCCAGTTGGCGTGAGACGCCAGTGTCGCGCCCCAAGCTGCAACTCAGCAGCGAGAAAATCGACAGCGGCCTGTTCGAACACCTGTTCGAGATGAAACTGAGCAAGCTGCTGGACGACGCCCGTAGCCGCGCCGTATCCACCGCCACCGCCAACCAGAAGGCCCGTTGGGCGCGCTGGGCCTTTCTCCAGAAAATCGGCGAGGCGCTGCTGCAAGCTATCGCCTTTGTGGCCATGCCCTTCATACCGCCTCTGGGCGCGCTGATGCTGGCGTACACCGCCTACCAAGTGCTCGACGAGGCCTTCGAAGGCGTTATCGAGTGGGCCGAGGGCCTGCAACATGAGGCGCTGGGACATGCCCTCGGGCTCATGGAACAGCTTGTACAACTGGGCCTGTTTGCCACCGGCCTGCCCATTGCCGAAGCCCTGTTACGCCAAAAACTGCCCAAGGAGCTGTTGCAGTTTATCGATCGCTTCAAGCCAGTCACGCTGCCCAATGGCAACCGACGCCTGTGGCGCCCCGACCTGACACCCTACCGTCAGGCACTGAGGCTGCCGGCCGACGCCCGCGCCGATGCGAAGGGCCTGCACCAGCACGCCGGTAAAACGCTGCTGCGTCTCGACGGCGAGCATTATCAAGTGCAGCAAGATGCACGCAGTGGTCGCTATTACCTGCAGCACCCCACACGCCCCGGCGCCTACCAACCGCCAGTGATGACTAACGGCCAGGGCGCTTGGCTCACCGAGCTAGAGAATCCTCTGGGTTGGGACCGCAGCACCCTGCTGCGCCGGCTTGGCTACCAGACCGAAACACTCAGCGACACACAACTGGCGCGAGCCCGTGACGCCAGCGCCACCCACGACAACACCCTGCGACACATGCACGCCACCCAGCAAACGCCGCCACCCTTGTTGGCCGACACCCTCAAGCGCTTCAAGATCGACCAGCAGTTGCAAGACTTCATTACCCAGATGAACAGCGATGATCCGGCGATTTACACCAAAGCCGATGCACAAACCCAGCTGCAACTGCTGACCAGCTATGACTGGTGGCCCACCAGCAAAACCCTGCGCGTCGTCGACACCAGGGGCGAAACCCTCTGGCAGTACAAAGGCGAGGAAGGCGCCAGCGTGGTGCAGGTGCTCGATGCCCAACTGCGCAACGGCGATTTGTTACCCACCCTGATCGAGGGCCTCAACGAAACAGAACGCAAGCAACTTCTGGAAGAGGAATTTGGCGTGCCGCCCTCTTCGCCCCACACCCGTGCCGCCACCCTGCGCAAGAAACTGGCCAGGCTCGCCCAAGACAAGCGCTACAGCCTGTTCGACTCACACTACCGAGGCCAGAATCGTGCCGGCAACGCCCGCCTGCAAAAGATCATCGACAGTACATCACGCCCCGGCCTCCCCACCTGCATCGCCGAAGAACTGCTGGCCAATGCCACCGGCGATGAACTCAAAGCGATAGATGCCGGCAAGGTTCCGCTGCGCCTGGTGGAACTGGCCGAATGGTCGCTGCATGAAGTCCGCACTACCCGTGCCTACGAGGGGCTGTACATGGAAACCATGGAGCCCCCTGACACTGCTCGCCTGGCCCTGCATTCCCTGGAAAACCTGCCAGGCTGGCCGACCTGGATACGCCTTGAAATGCGGCAATACCACGCCGCAGGCAAGCTGCTGGACGCTATTGGCCCACGTTATGCGCTGACCCAGCGAACCTTGGTGGAAACCCCCGACGGCCAGTACATACCACAGGACGATCAAGGCCCATTGTTTGGCACCACCGACCTGTACACCGCCATTCTCCAAGCGCTTCCCGATACCGCAAGGGATGCACTGGGCATTCATATCGGCCAGGGCCCACGCCTCAAGCAGGCGATTGGCGAACACCCACTGGACCGCAACATCCTGCGCCAGTTGCTGGGCAGCGACCCGCTGCTCAAACCCACCTACAACCCGAGCGTCATGCGTCTGCGGGGCGGCATGGAAGGCTATCGCCCTGGCCCTCCCGAACAACCGGACCCCAGTCAACTGCCCTCACTTGAACAGCAGATTCAGACCTTGCGGCCCGCTCTCACCCAAGAACCGATCCGGGAGTTGCTCACCACACTGGGACGCGACCCCGAAGGCGCGCAACTGGGGCTGGACAGGTTGAGAAACGAGTACATACGCCTGGACATCGACCTGCTGGCCTGGGAGTCGAGCACACCCAGCGTACATCCGGAGTCCGGCATACCGCTGAGCGATACAGACCGCGAGTACCTGCGCCGCGATCGCCAGTTATTCAGCCATCAACTGCGACGTGCCTGGCGCCAGGAAACACCCATCGACACTTTCTACGAAACGCCAACCCTCAACGGTCACGTTCTGCGACTGACCGTGCCACGGATTGGCGAGTTACCCCATTTGAACGCCCGCTTCGATCATATCGCCTACCTGGAGCTGCAAGGCGTGAACCAGACAGTGGAGGTCAACCCGTTCCTGTCGCACTTCCCGAGACTGCGCAACTTGAGCATTCGCGACCTGCGCCTAGGCGAATTACCAGCCTCGATTTCATCACAGAGCCACCTCAATGAACTGATACTGAACAATTGCAACATCACCCTCACACCCAGCAGCCAGGCGACCCTCAATGGCATGAACCGCCTGCTGACGCTGGACCTGTACAACAACCCGCTGACGCTGCTGCCCAGCGTGGAGCAAATGCCGAACCTGAACTACCTGGACCTGGGTAATACCGGTATCAGCCAACTGCCGCCGGGCCTGCTAAACCTCAACCAACCCTCCCTGGTAATACTTTCCAACAACCACATCAGCGAACTGCCACTGCAGCTTTTCGACTTGCCCACCGCTACCACCGATCACTACGTCCTGTCTGGCAACCCGTTTTCATACCAGACCCTGGAGCACGTCAAGGCTTACTTCCGACGCACCGGCAGGTACTTGGAGGCAACCCCTGATAGCGCCGATGTCGCCCAGGCCAAACGTCTGTTTCCCCGCTCGGACGACGATACAGTCAACCGTTTTATCTTCGGCCTGCCTGGAGATCTGGCGGCAGGACGAGCAGAGATGACGCAAATGGAAGCGGATCTGCTGAAGATCCGCGAAGACCTGACACCCTGGGCTGAACACAGCGAAATCGACACCCAGGAGCGAGAGAGCCGCCATTATTTCATCACTGCCCTTGAAGCCGGCTGGCGCCGTGAAATCACCTCTGGAGAGCACTTTGAGGACGGGGCTGCAAGCTACGCCTTCATCCTGCATAGACCGATAAGCGGCGAATTGCCCCGCCTGCGCACACGGTTCAACCATATCGCTGCCCTGACCCTCAAGGGCACGGGCGAAACGTTGCGCCTGGGGGAGTTCCTGCAAAGTTTCCCGAATATCAACACCCTCACCCTTGAGCACTATAGTTTGGGCGAACTCCCCGATCTCAGCCCTCTGCACCAGCTTGCCGAGCTAACCCTGAACCAATGCGATATTCCCTTATCCCCCTCTTCGGCCACTACGCTGCAAAGCATGCGCGACCTGAAACTGCTGGACCTGAGCAACAACCCACTGGGGTGGCTGCCAGACTTTGGCCAAATGCCCCAACTCACCAACCTGTCATTGCACAACACCGGGCTGACAGCGTTTCCAGCGTCACTCATCACCCCGCCAACCGTAAGGGCACGGGTAGATTTGAGCCACAACAGCATCAGCGAACTGCCGGACGAAGCGTTCATGTTGCCGGCCAGCATCAGCGCCTCATTCGACCTGGCCGACAACCCGCTGTCGCTCGCCACCTTGAACCGTGTGAAACACTACTGCCAAGCCACCCGGGAGCACTGGAACGTCAGCCTCGCGGGCGGTAATTTGCAACGTATCAAGGCACTGTTCCCGATGCTGTCGGAGCAAGACGCCAAACGGGAGCTGTTTCTATTGCCCGGCGAGCTACAGGATGCCAGTGAGCACATCACCCGACTGGGCCTTGAATACGCACAGCTGGAAACCGACCTGCATGCCTGGGTCCTGGATGTGCCGCTCAGAGACCCGCTGCTCGATACCGTGCTGGATGAAAACAGCCGCGCGGAGGAACAGATCCGACGCCTGCATTTCAAGGATTTACTACTGCGTTGCTGGCGGCGAGAGGTAGAGCTGGACGACAGCGAAACACTGCAACGGCACACCTACAAGTTGGTCTTTCACGGCCAACTAATGGGGGATTTGCCTGTCTTGAGCGCGCGTTTCGAACATGTCACGCTCCTGGAATTGCTGGGCGAAGGCACCAACCAGCAAATCGACGGGTTGTTGCGCGGCTTTCCAAACCTCAAGAGCCTGTCCGTGGAGCGACATGCCCTCACTGCGATTCCCGACAGCGTGTTCAGTCTCAATCAACTGCACCTTCTCAACCTCAGCGAAAACCTGATCCGCTTGACGCCCGACAGCACCGATCAATTGTCGCGCCTGGGCGATCTGATTCATCTGGACTTGAGCGACAACCCGCTCAACAACCGACTCGATGTGCGCAACCTGTCACACCTGACCACGTTATACCTGCACAACTGCGGGTTGACCGAGGTTCCGCTGGGCACCTTCAACCTGCCGCGACTGCGCACCCTTGACCTGAGCGACAACCTGATCGAGCACTTGCCCACAGACCTGCTGGATATGCCCCTGCCGCTCAACGATGACACCGATCTGAGCGGCAACCCCCTGTCCGCCGAGAGCCTGACGATATTGCGCACCTATTACCGTCAAACGGGCTATGAGCTGGGGGTGGAAGAGGCTATGTATGATGAGCACGGCGTGGCGTTGACGCCGCCCGGCACACCGGACCCCATGGAAGAGTAGGCTTCAACCGCGCTCGGAAGGCGCCGACGACAACTCGAACGGGCTGCTGCTGCGCCGCTGGTTGCGGTCTTCACGGGGCGTGGCACCGAAGAAGTTACGGTAGGCGCTGGAGAAATGCGGCCCCGAGGAGAAACCGCACGACAGGCCAATCTGGATGATCGACTTGCTGGTCTGCATGAGCATCTGGCGGGCCTTGTTCAGGCGCAACTCCAGGTAGTACTGGCTGGGGACGCGATTGAGGTATTGCTTGAAGATTCGCTCCAGTTGTCGTCGGGATACGCACACATGCTGGGCAATTTCGTCGGTGGTCAGCGGCTCTTCGATATTGGCTTCCATCAGCAGCACCGCCTGGGTCAGCTTCGGATGGCTGGAACCCAGGCGGTTTTGCAGTGGAATGCGTTGGCGCTCGCCGCCTTCGCGGATGCGCTCCACCACCAACTCTTCGGAGACCGCGCCGGCCAGTTCGGCGCCGTGGTCACGGGCCAGGACCGCCAGCAACAGGTCGAGCACCGACATGCCGCCACAGGCGCTCAGGCGATCACGGTCCCAATCGAACAGATGACTGGTGGCGATAACCTTGGGGAAGCGCTCGGCAAAGTCGTCCTGCCAGCGCCAGTGCACGGCGGCGCGATAACCATCGAGCAGACCCAGTTGCGCCAACGGGTAGACCCCAGCCGACAATCCGCCAATTACACACCCGGCACGCACCAGTTGCTTGAGGGCGGAGCCGAGTTGCGAGGCGATGACGGTAGGCGGCTCATCGGCCAGCAGGAACAGTTTCTGGAAACCTTCCAACTTGCCGGCCCAAGGTTCGCCAGGCAATTGCCAGGCGCCGTCGGTAGCCGGCTCGGCGAGCAAAAACGACAGTTCGTAGACCACATCCGGATGCACCCGCTGGGCAACGCGCAAGGCCTCCTCAGCCAGCGCAAGCGTGAGTGCTTTTGTGCTGGGCCAAATCAGGAAACCAATTTTGTGGGCGGTCATGGAGTGCTATCCGAAGCGAGTAACAGTAATGAAGACAAAGGCCAATGCTAGCCCGTAAACCAACACAAAGCTCAAAAACTGATGAAGATCAATGTGGGAGGGGGCTTGCCTCCTCCCACAGGGAAACTATTTCAAACTGCCGGACAGGAACTGCTGCAACCGCTCGGACTGCGGGTTGACCAGCACTTCGCGCGGGTTGCCACGCTCCTCGACAATACCTTTGTGCAGGAACACCAACTGATTGGACACTTCACGGGCAAAGCCCATTTCGTGGGTCACCACCACCATGGTGCGGCCTTCCTGGGCCAGGTCCTGCATCACCTTGAGCACTTCGCCCACCAGCTCGGGGTCGAGGGCCGAGGTGGGTTCATCGAACAGCATCACCTCCGGCTCCATCGCCAAGGCGCGGGCAATCGCCACACGCTGCTGCTCGCCACCGGACATATGGCCGGGGAACGCATCCTTGCGATGGCCCACGCCGACCTTGGCCAGGTAGTGCTCGGCCTTTTCGCGGGCGTCTTTCTTCGACATGCCCAGCACGTGCACCGGCGCTTCCATGACGTTTTCCAGCGCGGTCATGTGCGACCACAGGTTGAAATGCTGGAACACCATCGACAGGCGCGAACGCATGCGCTGCAACTGTTTCGGGTCGGCAGCCTTCAGGGCGCCGTCCTTGTTGGCCACCAGCTTCAGCTCTTCGTTATTGAGCAGGATCTTGCCGGCATGCGGCTGCTCCAGCAGGTTGATGCAGCGCAAAAAGGTACTTTTGCCCGAACCACTGGAACCGATGATGCTGATCACATCACCCGCCGCGGCGGCCAGGGACACGCCTTTGAGCACTTCATGACTGCCATAGCGTTTATGCAGGTCTTGGACTTCAAGTTTGTACATGCTGTCGGTTCTCACAAAAACAGGTGGTCAGTCGTTGAGCAAGCGCCCGTGCCGCAGCGCTTCGCGCCCCGCCACCTTGGCCAGCCAGAAACCCGCTTGGGCATAACGTAGCCGTTCAACGGCAAACAACACCCCGGACGTGCCAGCGCAGATCACGCTGACGCGGTCTTCCAGGGGATCAATCACTTCAAAAATCGGCTCGCCCTTCTCGATCCAGTCCCCGGCTCTACGCAGGTAACTGATTACCCCGGCGTGGGGTGCAAACAGCAATTCGGTGCCTTCGAAGGGCACGCCTTCGCACGGTTCGTGCTGCGGCGCCGGCCATTCACCTTTGATCAGACCTTGCTCGGCGAGGAACGCGAGGATGCCTTCGGCGTGGAAGATCGCTTCGTCACGGCCAGTGTCCGCTTGACCGCCCAACTCCAGCGTCGTCGCCAGGCAGGCCAGTGGGATCTGCGCGTCGGGGAAGGCGCGGGACAGACGCAGCCACGGCAACGAGCAAGCCTCATCAAACGAGCTGCCGCCGGAGTCTTCCGCAAGCAAACCGACTTTCACATTCAAGTGCGCCGACAACGAACGCCACTGCGGCCAGTGCTGGGGCAGCGCGTACATGTGCAGCGCGGCTTCGGCGTCGCAATGCAGATCGAGAACGATATCAGCGGTGCAGGCGTGGCTCAGCAGGACGCGTTGCATGCCTTGCAGTTGACTGCTCGGCGCGGGCAAGGCGTTGAGTGCGTCGCTCATGGCCTGACGGATCATGCGCACATTGGCGTGAGGATCATCCCCCAGCTTGCCTTGCAGCAACGCGGCGACCGGCTCACTCAACTCGACGAAATCGCGGTTGAAATTCTTGCCGCTGCCGATCTCGAAACGCCCCTGATGGCTGCCTTGCAACAGCTGGCCAAGGCCCATCGGGTTGGCCACCGGCACGAGTTCGATCACCCCATTGAGGGCGCCTTGCTGTTCGAGCTCGGTGAGGCGTTTTTTCAGCTCCCAAGCAGCGCGCATGCCGGGCAGTTCATCGGCGTGCAGGCTGGCCTGGATATAGGCCTTGCGCTCGCCGCTGCCGAAACGGAACACGCTCAGTTGGCGCTCGCAGCCCAGGTGGCCCCAGGGCAACAGGTGATCGATACGTTCCATATCAGTGCTTCCGTGGAGCCAGGTAGCTCAGCCAGCGGCGCTCGGCCAACTTGAACAGGCGCACCAGGATGAAGGTCAGGCACAGGTAGAACAGGCCAGCGGTGATATAGGCTTCGAACGGCAGGTAGAACTGCGCGTTCACCGTGCGCGCGGCACCCGTGATGTCGATCAGGGTGACGATGGACGCGAGACTGGTGGTCTGCAGCATCATGATCACCTCATTGCTGTACTGCGGCAGCGCGCGGCGCAGGGCCGACGGCAATAGGATGCGGCGGTACAGTTTGTAGCGCGACATGCCCATGGCCTTGGCCGCTTCGATCTCACCGTTGGGCGTGGCCTTGAGGCTGCCGGCAATGATCTCGGCGGTGTAGGCACTGGTGTTGATCGCAAAGGCCAGGCACGCGCAGAAGGTCGCGCTGGACAGCAGCGGCCACATAAAGCTCTCGCGTACCGCTTCGAACTGCGCCAGGCCGTAGTAGATCAGGAACAGCTGCACCAACATCGGCGTGCCGCGGATCACATAGGTATAGAGCCAGGCCGCGCCGTTGACGACCGGTTGCTTGGACACACGCATCAAGCCCAGGGGCAAGGCGGCAAGCAGGCCGAAGAACAGCGAGATGGCGAGCAGTTTCAGGGTGGTCAGCAGGCCGCCAAGGTACAGCGGCATGGCCTCCCAGATGACGTTGTAGTCGAAGATCATAGATCAGCCGCCCTTACGCCTACCGAGTAGCGCTTCTCAAGATAGCGCAGGGCCAGCAACGACACGCTGGTGATCACCAGGTACATCGCCGCCACTGCGAGGAAGAAGGTAAAAGGCTCGCGGGTGGCATCTGCCGCCTGCTTGGCCTTGAACATCATGTCTTGCAGGCCCACCACCGAAATCAGCGCAGTGGCCTTGGTGAGGACCAGCCAGTTGTTGGTGAAACCAGGGATCGCCAGCCGGATCATCTGCGGCACCATCACCCGGAAAAACACCTGGAAACTGCTCATGCCATACGCAAGCCCGGCTTCGGCCTGGCCCTTGGGAATGGCCATGAAGGCGCCACGGAAGGTTTCCGAGAGGTAGGCGCCAAAGATGAAACCCAGGGTGCCGATACCGGCGGCCAAGGGGTTCAAGTCGATATAGTCGTCATAGCCGAGCATCGGCGCGACGCGGTTGAGCAAGTCCTGGCCGCCGTAGAAAATCAGCAGGATCAGCACCAGGTCGGGGATCCCGCGGATCACCGTGGAATACAAGTCACCCAGCCAGGCCAACCAGCGCACCGGCGACAGGCGTAACGCGACCCCGATCAGACCCAGAACAATGGCCAAGGCCATGGACGACAAGGCGAGCTGAAGCGTCAACCATGCGCCATCGAGGATGACGGCCCCGTAGCCTTTCAACATGATTCAGGTCCTCGAAAAGGGGGATGAAAAAATGGCGCAAACCGCAGGAATTCTGTTGCTTGCGCCATTTCAGACAGACAGCTAAGACGATTTACTTGGCGTCAGGGCCGTAAATGTCGAAGTTGAAGTACTTGTCCTGGATAGCCTTGTACTTGCCGTTGGCGCGGATCGCGGCAATGGCTGCGTTGATGCGCTCCAAGTTTTCCTTATCGCCCTTGCGTACCGCGATGCCGATGCCTTCGCCGAAGTATTTAACGTCGGTGAACTGTGGGCCTACGAACGCGTAGCCTTTGCCCGCAGGGGTGTCGAGGAAACCTTCCTGCAACAGGGTAGCGTCCGCCACGGTGCCGTCGAGGCGACCGGCTTCCACGTCCAGGTAGATTTCGTTCTGCGAGCTGTAAGGCACAACGGTTGCACCTTTAGGCGTCAGGACTTCCTTGGCGAAACGGTCGTGGATCGAACCGCGCTGCACGCCGATCTTCTTGCCTTTCAGTTCGTCCAGGCTATCGCTGACGGTGGTGCCTTGCTTCATCACCAGCTGCGCCGGGCTCAGGTAGTAGCGGTTGGTGAAGTCCACGGACTTCTTGCGGTCGTCAGTGATGGACATGGACGACAGGATCGCGTCGATCTTGCGCACTTTGAGCGCAGGGATCAGACCGTCGAACTCTTGCTCGACCCACGTGCACTTGACCTGCATCTCTTCGCACAAGGCGTTGCCGATGTCGTAGTCAAAACCGACGATGCTGCCATCCGGCGCCTTCGAGGCAAACGGAGGGTAGGCCGCTTCGATACCAATTTTCAGAGGCTTGCCTTCAGCGAAAGCCTGCATGGACAGCACGGACAGCGCCAGGGCGCCCAACAGCACGAGTTTCTTCATCTTGGGACTCCATCGGTATAGGGCAAAACAGCAGTATGAGCCATGGCCCACGATGCGGCGAAGGTGAAACCGAATTGCGGTGCTGCGTCCTACACCAATTCAACAACGGCGACGACGAGCGAGTGATCGGCATTCTAACGACAGGCCGGAAGCCGATATTTCCTCAATGCGACAACAATTTACAGAAGCACCGAGAAAGCGGTTCCAGCTCATTGACAGCCTCTGAATTTTATGCAGGGACAAAAGACATTAAACCTGTAGACCCTGCAAATTGCGGGCCTATTATTCGCAAACCCTTCTGGCACGGCAAGTCTGGCGTTTAATCTTATTTATTGGCGTGTCTGGAATGGGGTTTTTCGGGGCACGGGCGTAGCGCTTTGCCTCATGTTTGGGCATGGGGTTACACATTTGCGCCGCTCGGTAACATTCAGAAACCTCCTACGCGAAAAACCGATATTTATTGGCCTGGTGGTCATGCAGATCTGTCAGCTACTCCTCCATACCCACCTTGGAATGCAATCCAAATGTGCGAGGGGGCTTGCCCCCGATGAGGGAGTGTCAGTGGGCTAATTTGGCACTGACCCACTGCAATCGGGGGCAAGCCCCCTCCCACATTGGATCTACATTGGTTTCAAGACCCCACAAAAAAGCCCCACCCGACACACGCCGGATGGGGCTTTGTCCCACTCACCCGCCTTACGCGACGTTCATGGTCTTGTGCGTCTCAATCAAATGCGCCACCACACCCGGATCCGCCAGGGTGGAGATATCGCCCAACCCGTCGTACTCAGCCGTGGCAATCTTGCGCAGGATACGGCGCATGATTTTGCCCGAACGGGTCTTCGGCAAGCCCGGCGCCCACTGGATCACATCCGGCGAAGCAATCGGCCCGATCTCCTTGCGCACCCAGTTTTTCAGCTCCAGGCGCAACGCTTCGTTCGGCTCTTCGCCATTTTTCAGGGTGACATACACATAGATACCCTGGCCCTTGATGTCATGCGGCACACCCACCACCGCCGCCTCAGCGACTTTCGGGTGGGCAACCATGGCACTTTCGATCTCGGCGGTGCCCATGCGGTGGCCGGATACGTTCAACACGTCATCCACACGCCCCGTGATCCAGTAGTAACCGTCCTCGTCACGGCGCGCGCCATCACCGGTGAAGTACATGCCACGGAAGGTCTTGAAATAGGTATCGACGAAGCGGTCGTGATCGCCAAACAGCGTACGCGCCTGACCCGGCCACGAATCGAGGATCACAAGGTTACCTTCGGCAGCGCCTTCGATCAGGTTGCCCAGGTTATCCACCAGCGCCGGCACCACGCCGAAGAACGGCCGTGCCGCCGAACCCGGCTTGAGCGCGTGGGCGCCTGGCAGCGGGCTCATCATGTTGCCGCCGGTTTCGGTCTGCCACCAGGTGTCGACAATCGGGCAACGGGATTGGCCGACGTTCTTGTAGTACCAATCCCATGCTTCCGGGTTGATCGGCTCGCCCACGGAGCCGAGCAGGCGCAGGCTGCTGCCGTCTGCCCCTTCAACGGCGGCGGTGCCCGAGGCCATCATGGCGCGGATTGCGGTCGGGGCGGTGTAGAGGATATTGACCTTGTGCTTATCGACGATCTTCGCCACCCGCGTGATGTCCGGGTAGTTCGGCACGCCTTCGAAGAGCACGGTGGTCGCGCCGTTGGACAGCGGGCCATAGACAATATAGGTGTGGCCAGTGACCCAGCCGACGTCGGCGGTGCACCAGTAGATTTCGCCTGGGCGGTAGTCGAACACGCGCTCGTGGGTCAGGCCGGCGTACAACAGATAGCCGCCGGTGGTGTGCTGCACGCCTTTAGGCTTACCGGTGGAACCGGAGGTGTAGAGGATGAACAGCGCTTCTTCGGCGCCCATCTCTTTCGGCGCGCAGACAGTGCCCGCCACTTTCATCAGGTCTTCGTACCAGATGTCGCGATGCTGGTTCCACTTGATCTGGCCGTTGGTGCGCTTGCACACGATGACCTTCTGGATGCTGCTGGTTTCCGGGTTGGTCAGGGCGTCGTCGACGTTGGCCTTGAGTGGGATTTTCTTACCGGCACGAATGCCTTCATCGGCAGTGATCACCACCTTCGACTTACAGTCGATGATGCGACCGGCCAGGGCTTCCGGGGAGAAACCGCCAAACACCACCGAATGAATCGCACCGATGCGCGTACACGCCAGCATGGCGACCACGGCTTCGGGGATCATCGGCATATAGATAGTCACCACGTCACCGCGGTGTACGTCCTGGCCACGCAGGGCGTTGGCGAACTTGCAGACTTGCTCATGCAGTTCGCGGTAAGTGATGTTGCGGCTCTCGGCCGGGTCATCGCCTTCCCAGATGATCGCAATCTGATCGCCACGCTCGGCGAGATGACGGTCCAGGCAGTTGTAGGACACGTTCAGGGTGCCATCGGCGAACCACTTGATGTCGACATGGTGATCGTCGAACGAGGTCTGCTTCACCGTGGTGAAAGGCTTGATCCAGTCGAGGCGCTTGGCTTGCTCACGCCAGAAACCGTCGGGGTTGACCACCGACTGCTGGTACATGGCCTTGTAGGTCGCCTCATCGGTCAGCGTGTTGGCTGCTACTTCGGGGCGAACGGGGTACAGGGAAGCCGCACTCATCTTTCTTACCTCGGTGACAATAGTTGTTTTTGTATGCCCTGTTGTAGCCGGGGCGGCCCCATAGAACCATTCGACGATGGTAGTAACAAGCCCCTACACATTGCCCTGGTATCGACTGACAGGCCTCTGGCCTACGGCCTGCAAGGCTTTTGTCGTTGTGTGAAAAAACCTTTACCACGGGATTGTTACAAAAACCGCCAATAGTGTTTATCAAAAGCACGGGTATATGAATATAACCCGCAGGCCTAAAATCAACTCCGCCAACCAAGGCACTGTGGTTTACACAGCAGTGATTAACAACGTAACAGCCCCCACGAAGGCAACGTTAATCGCAACTAACCAATCCTAAGTTACACACGCGGCCTCACAAGGGCCACGTGACCCCTTTCGCCCTGAAGAAGGTAAGTACAGAAATGAAAGCTCTCGTAGTTATGGCCCTCAGCAGCTTGTGCGCCACCGCCGCCCTGGCCGACGAAGCCCCGACCGAGCTGGCCGGCCACAACGCCCCGATTGTTGAGGATTACACCTACAGCACCCACTTGGACGTTGCCAAAGTGGTGTCCATGAGTGAAGTTCCGAATGTATGTGAAGTTGTACCGGCCAAGATGGAATATGAAGATTCCCACGGTCAGCGCCATATTCTTAATTACAAGATCATGGGCAATGGCTGCTCTAACGGGTAATAACGTCTGAAGTTGGATTCTTATTCGCCGCAAGAAATCGTTCTTGCGGCAAAGAGCCGGTCCTCCCTCCCCTCATCGCCCCCTCGAAAAAAATCCTGCCGCTCGTCCCTTCAACCAACCCCAACAAACTCGCGACTTGGCCCGAAAAGCAGGCTTTTTGTCTGCGATCCGAGACCATCCGCCGCAACACAAAGCCGAATTTTTCCCTATAATGCGCGGGTAAATCGGGCCTGCAATATCCCTTTACACAGGGACGAAGAGCCAGACCTGAGGCCTCCGCTGGAGCATGCACCTAGCGCTCCGCACCTCAAGCCTCACGCAGAACCCGTTACCCAATTGCGTTTATTTGCCTGCGCGAGCTGTTGCAACAAACGATTCCTTTAAAGAACCACCGCGGCCTGAGGGTCGTGTGAACACCCAACCATCCGGTTTCACACGGGCACCTTTGAGCCCTCACGCAGGAGACGACACGTCATGCTGAGCTGGGACGAATTCGACAAAGAAGAAGAAGGCGAAGTAGCCACCAAAGGCGCCAACGCCGGCCACGCCACCGAAGCCAACATGGACCGCCTCGACGGTGCCGGCGCTGCTGCCGCCATCGAAGCCCGCGCCGTCACCGCGACTGACTCCGCCGCCATCGTGCGCGCCAAGGCCGCCCTGGACAAACTCGACGTCGCCGAAGGCCTCGCCGAACTCGAAGGCTCCGCCGCCCGCGTCGCCGTTGACGAAAAGCGCATGATCAACTGCCGCGCCGACCTCAACCAACTCGTACCCTTCAAGTACGACTGGGCCTGGCAGAAGTACCTCGACGGCTGCGCCAACCACTGGATGCCGCAAGAGGTCAACATGACCGCCGACATCGCCCTGTGGAAAAACCCCGAAGGCCTGACCGACGACGAGCGTCGCATCGTCATGCGCAACCTGGGCTTCTTCTCCACCGCCGACTCCCTGGTCGCCAACAACCTGGTCCTGGCCGTGTACCGCCTGATCACCAACCCGGAGTGCCGCCAGTACATCCTGCGCCAGGCCTTCGAAGAAGCGATCCACACCCACGCCTACCAGTACTGCATCGAATCGCTGGCCATGGATGAAGGCGAGATCTTCAACATGTACCACGAGATCCCATCGGTCGCCAAAAAGGCAGCCTGGGGCCTGAAGTACACCCGCTCCATCTCCGATCCGAAGTTCGAAACCGGCACCGTCGAGACCGACAAAGAGCTGCTGCGCAACCTGGTCGCCTACTACTGCGTGCTGGAAGGCATCTTCTTCTATTGCGGCTTCACCCAGATCCTGTCCATGGGCCGTCGCAACAAAATGACCGGCGTGGCGGAACAGTTCCAGTACATCCTGCGTGACGAGTCGATGCACCTGAACTTCGGTATCGACGTAATCAACCAGATCAAAATCGAAAACCCACATTTGTGGGATGCCGAGATGAAGGAAGAAGCGACCCAGATGATCCTGCAAGGGACTCAGTTGGAGATCGAATACGCGCGCGACACCATGCCGCGTGGGGTGTTGGGGATGAATGCGGCGATGATGGAGGACTACCTCAAGTTCATCGCGAACCGTCGTCTGTCGCAGATTGGGTTGAAGGAAGAGTATCCGGGGACGACGAATCCGTTCCCGTGGATGAGTGAGATCATGGACTTGAAGAAAGAGAAGAATTTCTTTGAGACTCGCGTGATTGAGTACCAGACCGGCGGCGCGTTGAGCTGGGATTGATTCCTTAGCGACTGTCACCATAAAAGCCCTGACCTGATCGGGGCTTTTTTATGCTCAGTGAATTGGCATTTCTTGAAGTACATCACATCAAGCACCTCGCCCAGAAGGGTTCGGATCGAACCTCCAATGCTGTAGCCTTGTGCCCCAATTGCCATCAGCGTTGTCACCGGTCGAGTGACCGGGAGGCTTTCACCGAAGGGCTTTACGCCAAAATCGGAAGATTGGCACGGGAGTAGACTCCTGCTGTCACAGCTGATGCGCACTAAAAAATACTAGAAAGGACCGAGGCCAACCCGTGAACCCAGACATGCTCGAAGCCGGCCCCATCGACGCCAAAGTACTCTCCGTCTTTGACTTCGACGGCACCCTCACTCACCACGACAGTTTCGTGCCCTTCCTCAAGTTTGCCTTTGGCCCCGGCGAGTTCTATGGCCGGATGGTCAAGCTGGCGGTGCCGGGGCTGCGCTTTTTGGTGCGGCAGATCAGCCGGGATGAGTTGAAGGCTCAGTTGATCCGCACCTTTATGACTGGGGTGGAGAAGGCGTGGGTGCAGCAGAAGGCCGAGGAGTATTGCCAGCGCAATTGGGCGCGGTTGATGCGCCCGGCGGGGGTGTTGTCGGTGGAGCAGGAGCTGGGTTCGGGCGCCGTGGTGACGCTGTGTTCGGCGTCGCCGGCATTGGTGTTGCAGCCGTTTGCGGATCGGCTGGGTATCAAGTTGATTGGCACTGAGCTTGAGGTGGTCGACGGGGTGTTGACCGGCAAGCTCACCGGGAATAATTGCCGGTGTGAGAACAAGGTGTTGCGGCTTGAAGCGGTGTATGGCGACTTAGGCGAGTATCGGCTGCGGGCCTGGGGCGACACGCGTGGGGATCGGGAGTTGCTGGCGGCGGCGCAGGATGCGCATTTTCGGCATTTTCATGCGAAGAAGAAAAAGCGGGCTCGGTTGCAGCGGTGATGGGGTTAATTGGGATCGGCTGGAACACCGAGTCGATCCCTTCGCAGCCCCGCTGGGCTCGACAGTTCCCACATTTGGATCGGCGTGGTGCGTAAGCCGTATTCGGCACCGCGTTTTAACACGCCGCTTACACCCAATCTTCTACCCGCAAACCTGGCACGCGGTCGAACTCGCGCCGGTTGTTAGTGACCATAATCAGGCCCTGCGAACGGGCATGCCCAGCGATCATCTGGTCGTATGAACCTATCGGAGCACCAGCTCTCGCTAGCTCAGCACGAAGTTGGCCTGTGTGCATAGCGGCATCCTGGTCGTATTTCAAAACTTCCAGACGTGCTGCAAAGCCTTCGATATCAGCCAAGTTTCGCTCTGGGTTAGGTGATTTTTCCGCGCCGCAAATCAGTTCCATCAGGGTTACGGTACTGATAGCTAGTTGGCCATAGTGTTTTTTGAATGTTTCGCGCACCTGCTGGGGTCTGTTTTTGATTGTGAAGATACAGATGTTGGTATCGAGCATGAACTTGAGCATTAAAAAGATTCCCGCTCTTGGTCAGCAGGCTGATCTCGGTCGTTCATGAAGTCCGGCGTGACACCCTCGCCATCGAACCAGCTGTCCCATGATTCACCGGCTGGGGTGATGATTCGGGCCCTACCGATTGAGACGATATCTACACGTTTTACGTCATCCGGCAGCGCAGCAGCCTTTGGCAAACGTACAGCTTGGCTGCGGTTGCTTTGAAATACAGAACCTTGGTCCATAATGGCCTACCTCCAGTGGTCGTGTGATTACGCAACGCTACACCACGAAATGGATATGTCAATGGGATATACATTTCGTTACTGGTCGAACGTCGATCCCATCAAAGCCTCGCTAAAGCTCGACACGTCCTACATTTGATCTGTGTAGCTCGGGAGAGCTATGTCGTAGCTTTGAGGTCCACGCCCAAGGCTGTGGCGAAGGCTCTTACCATCGGGCTTCGTGGCGCGTTGTGGCGCAGGATCAGGTTGAACGCGGTGCTCAGGTGGACCTGCTCCGGGCACAGTGCGCGCAGGCGCCCTTCCCTTACCAAGGGCGCGGCGTAGCGTTCCGGCAGGAAGCCGAGGAAGCGGCCAGTCAGGACCAGGATGGCGACGGCTTCGACCTGCGAGGCCAAGGCGAACTGGCTGTCGTCGCAATGACCAGCCCCTTGCTGGCCATGCTATTCAGCGCCATTGGTTTTCTGTTGCTAACCTTTGCCAGCAACCTCTACCTCACCACCCTGACCCTGGTGATCACCGAAGCCGCGTCGGCGCTGTTCCTGATCGGCCGGTTCTCAAGCGTGAACGGCTGCGCTACTGGATCCTGCTGGGAACCGTGCTGTTCATTGCGAGGCTGATCGGCTTCAGCCAGGCAAACAGCCTGCTCACCTGGTGCCTGGCGATGTTCGTGTTCACCTTGGGTGAGATGATCATCTATCCCTCGGAGTACCTGTTCATCGACACCATCGCCCCAGATGCCCTGCGCGGCAGTTACTACGGCGCCCAGAACCTGGCGGCGTTTGGCGGGGCGATGAGTCCGGTGATTTGTGGTTACTTGCTGATCAATGCGGCGCCCACGAGCATGTTCTATGCGTTGGGTGCATTGACGGCGGTGGGTGGCACCTTATGTTTCTTGAGTGGGCGGCGGGTTGCAGGTTCTTGCTGATATTTACGTGGGATCCCGCTATTAATAGCGAAACTTCTCACGGACCCGAGCCCCATGAAATTCGACACGGCCTACAGCCTGAGTCTCGATGACAAGCTGTCGATCTACGACGTACGAGACCTGAATTTCGACGAAACCGCTGCCTACGACTCCGACAAGGACAGTTTCCTCTGCCCCAACGATACGTGCCGAGCGGCATTCGATACGGGCAATGCGTTGAGCACGTTCAATGCAAAAAACGTCAACTACGTGCGCACGCCACATTTCAAGAACAAGACCAGCACCCGGCATATCGAAGGGTGCCGCTACGCCAGCACGCACAAGGGCGCTACCGATGAAACCGATGACGAGCGCGAGGACCATTTCCCGTCGGAATTTTTACTGACTCGACGGACGTACCCGCGCAGCACGCCGGTGGCCGGCGCTGAGGCGCAGATCCCACAGGAGCCTGCGAAAACTCCTTCAAACCTCGCCGGCCCATCTGCCAGCAGCAGCGACACCACCCCGGATAAAACCAGCGTATTCGCCCACCCGGTGGAATGCTTTGTGTCCAATATCGACGACAAAGACACGCTCAAGCGCATGCCGCTGAAAATCGGCGAGCACACCGCGACCTACTGGACGTTTTTCAAGAAGATCGAATACCTGCAAGACAACAAGGGTCTGATCTACTGGGGCAAGATCAAGGCGATCAAGGATTACACCAGCAGCTTTCGCATCGACTTCGAGAAGAAGGTATGGCTCGACAAGAAGCCCTACTCGGTCAATGTCTACCTGAGCAAAAAACTTATCGAAAACTACCGCAAGCGCACGGCGTTCCTGGAGCAGATCAAGGCGGCGGTGGACAGTGAGCGGACGCTGTATTGCTTCTTCTACGGGGTGACGCCGGAGCTGAAACACGTGCCCAGCAAGAAGAACCCCGAGCAATCGTTCGGGGTGTTCAGCGCGAATATCGAGAACCTGGATCACCTGATTATCCGAGAGGCGCCGGGACTCTGAAGGCATCAGCACATTCAGTGTGAGCGCCGCTTCAATGCGATGTTCAAAACCCCCTCAGTCCAGCGCTGGGTAAAAGCCCGCACAGAGGACAGCAAAAAAATCCAGTTGATGAGCGGTCAAAACAACTGTACAAAAACACAGTATAGTTTGTCCTCCCCCGTCGAACCCTGGAGAAACCCCATGTCCTCCCTGGCAATGAGCTCTTTCGTAGAACAGCAGATCGTCCTGCACCAATTCACCGCCAAGCACAGTGCACAGGCCCGCGCGATGCTGGGCTGGAGCAGGCAAGACCTGGCCCGTCACGCGGGCGTGGCTGTGGAGTTGGTTCAACAGCTTGAAAGCCAGGGCGAGGTGGATGATGAAACCCGTTTGATCCTGGCGTTTCGGCTGGAAGCGGAAGGGCTGGTGTTTTTCCCGGGGTTTGCGCCGGGGTGGGGAATGAGTGCGCGCCGCTTTGACACCGCTCCAGCTGAACCCATGGCACGGGGCATCATGTCTCGGTTGATGAGTTCAACTAGCGTATCAATCGACTCGGCCACTGCCCAACCCAATGGTGCATAGGGTCGGGCAAGCCAATACCGAGACTTAGCGTCCGACCTTGGGATGTTCTTTCGCGGCCTCTTCGTAACCATGGGCCACGGCCAGCAGCGTGGGTTCGGTCCAGCGGGCCCCAAAGAAGTACGCACTGGTTGGCGCGCCCCGCTCATCCTTGCCGGAAGGGACCGAAATCCCTGGATAGCCGGCGACGGCAACCGCAAAGTAGCTGTTCGTTTCGAAGTCCGACACCATGGCGTCGAGCTTTTGCCCGTCAATCAACTCATCCACGGTGCTTCGAAAACCCTGGATAAGGGCATCCCATAGAGGCTTGCGTTCCTCGGCCGTCAAGGTGGACGCATCGATATCCCTGAGTACAGGCTGGTGGTCAGTCTCGGTGCCATCATGCTGCTCATTGAACTGGATCAACTCGGACACTGACTTGACCGGCAACCCATTGCGCTTTTCCAGGTATTCATTCAGTTCATCCTTTACATCGGCAAGCAGC
Organism: Pseudomonas arvensis; assembly: GCF_056688935.1. Lineage (NCBI taxonomy): Bacteria > Pseudomonadati > Pseudomonadota > Gammaproteobacteria > Pseudomonadales > Pseudomonadaceae > Pseudomonas > Pseudomonas arvensis. The sequence continues at coordinate 4,793,327 of NZ_CP162038.1, forward strand.
AACTCGTCATAACCTGTGGAGTCCGCTATCCGCAAGTTCACCGGTACCAGTACGGCACCTTGTGCGCGAAGTACTTCGAGGGTTTTCTTGAACTGTGGGCTATCGTCCACCGCCGAGCTTTCACCATTCGCGGAAAAGGTCGCGGGAAAACCGATGCGCTTATCCTTCAAGGCGCCAGGCTTTAGCAGCGCCGTGTAGTCAATTGCTGTTGGGGCATTCGCGTTCTGGGCATCCTGAGGGTCGTTGCCTGACATGACGTTGAGCATCAGCGCAGCATCAAATACCGAGCGCGTCATGGGCCCCGGCGTATCCTGTCGATGGCTGGCCGGAATGATGCCGCTGCGGCTCAACAAGCCCACGCTGGGTTTCAAACCGACCACGCCGTTAAACGCCGCCGGTACGATGATCGAACCATTGGTTTCAGTCCCAACGGCCAAGGGTGCAAAGCCCGCGGCGACCGCGACAGCCGAGCCTGAGCTTGACCCACCGACCTCTGCATCCGCCTGATGAGGATTGAACGTTTGCCCGCCCCGCTGGCTGAAACCATCGGGGCAGCCGCGAAAGCCGGCCAGTTCAGTCAGGTTGGTTTTACCCAGGATAACTGCGCCTTGCTCACGCAGGCGCTCGACGATAAACGCATCCTTAGTCGCAGCGGCGCCCACCAATCCATAGGCGCCTGCACTGGTTTGCTGGGTGTCGCCTGTCTCGATGTTGTCCTTGAGGAGCACCGGAATGCCGTGCAGTGGTCCCCGCACCTTGCCGTTGGCGCGTTCAAGGTCCAGTTCGCGAGCAATCTCCAGCGCTTGGGGGTTGAGTTCGATGATCGCGTTTAATGCAGGGTCGCGTTCTCGAATACGCGTTTGCAGAAAACTGACCACGTCTTTCGAGGTCAGCCCACCTGGCCGGGCCATGTGTTCACTGAGCTCGCGAACACTGGCGTATTCCGTTCCTGGCGGCACCGGTTTTGGCGCCACATCTGTCGACTGAAGCACCATCCAGGAGGCTGCGTGGTTTACGAACCTGCTCACACCATAACCAATACCAAACATGAACGACCTCTAGGGAAGAATCTGAAATAACGCAGGATCACCGTTGACCCTTGCGCCAGTCTAAAAACTTCCCTCAGCCCAGCCTGCATGACGCAGGTAACTCATCACGTAGGATTGTTCATCACCGTAGGTAGCCCCTACTGTGCATCCGCCAGGCCACGCACACTGCGATAGCCCTGCACCAGGGTAGCCAGCGAATCCTTCGACCATCGCGCCCCGTAGAACCACAACGTAGTCCCCTCCCCCAATGGCTCACCCAGCCTCGGGTATCCGCTCCAGCAGGCCCCATGGAACGCGGCACTCTGACTGTCAGACACCAGCGCATCCAGCCGGTACTCATTCATAAGGTCATCGATTTCATTGCGCGTGTGCAGGTCGAATTGCAGCGAGTCATCGACCCGTTGTGCTGGCACCGGCAGCAGCAGCACCCCGGCCTGTCGTAACAGTGCCAACGCTCGCGTGAACGGTGCCCGGTGCTTGATGGGTTCATGTTCACCGCCGCGTCCATACCGGTCGGCAAAACCAACGCGTCGACCAGCCAGCGCGCTGTCGGGGGTAAAGGTGCTGTTGTTCTGCACCAGAGGCACCTCTACCATTACCGGTCCCTCAGGTTCGATGCCACTCAAGGCAATCAGCGTCAACGCGGGGTCGCGCACGGGTTTGATAGGGAGTGCCGGTACGTTATAGCCGGGTATCAAAACACCATCCTTGGGATGGACTTGAAGGTGTTGATCGCCACCAAAAGCGATGCTGCGGGGAGGGGTTTGATCGGCGGGCGGAGGGGAACAGGCCGGCGCCCGACCTGCCATATCCGTAAGCGCAGCCACCGGCTGCCCCAGCAGGCAAGTCGCCGCCATTCGCGGATTTTTACTACATTTGCTTTCCATCAGAACGCCCCCAGAACCGTCAATTTCCGGGGATCATCGCATCCTTCGCTGGCGTGTGTCGCAGCCCTGAAACAACCTGAAAACTCCTTTTTCCCACACCTCCTCCATCAGCTCAAAAGGCGCTCTTGTGAATCTTTTCGCGTCTCTACTTCCAGCCACCAGGCAGACCCACGCTCAGGCTGATTCAAGCTGAACGCCTGGCCCATGGCAGGCGTAGTAATCGACACATTGCGCTCCCAAGCCAGCGCCATGATGCGGTCAAACGGTTCATGCCAGGCATGAAACGCCAGGTCGAACGTACCGTTGTGGATCGGCAGCAGCCAGCGCCCCTTGAGGTCGATATGCGCTTGCAGGGTTTGTTCCGGTTGCATGTGCACGTGGGGCCAGTCAACGTTGTAAGCACCGGTTTCCATCAACGTCAGATCGAACGGGCCGTACTGCTCGCCGATGCGCTTGAAGCCATCGAAATAACCGGTGTCGCCGCTGAAAAAGATCCGCCGTGCGCCATCAATCATCACCCATGAACACCACAGGGTCTGGTTGGCATCAAACAAGCCACGCCCAGAAAAATGCTGCGCCGGCGTGGCCACAAAACGGATGCCCTCAACCTCGACCCCTTGCCACCAGTCCAACTGGCGAACCTTGCTGACGTCGACGCCCCACTTGACCAGAATGTCACCCACGCCGAGCGGCGCGAGAAAGTAACGGGTCTTGGCGGCCAATTGGACGACAGCCCTGCGGTCAAGATGGTCGTAATGGTTGTGGGAAAGAATCACCGCTTCCAGATCAGGCAGCGCTTCAAGACTGATCGGCGGCTGATGGAAGCGCTTGGGGCCGGCCCAACTGAACGGCGAGGCACGCTCGGCGAATACCGGATCGGTCACCCAGAACTTGCCGCGCATTTTCAGCAATACGGTGGAATGCCCCAGGCGAAACACGCTGTGATCGGGTGCCGCCAGCAGTTGCTCGCGGGTCAGCGGTTGTACCGGGATCGTCCCCACCGGCCGCGTGGTGCGTGGTTTGTTAAACAACATGTTCCAGAAGATACGTAACGTTTTGCCAAGCCCGCCGTGTTGCACTGGGGCCTCGTTGCTGAAGTGCGTCTTGCCCTGCTCGGCAGGCTTGAGCGCTGCAGGCGCGCGGTCGACACGGGGTGAGTGGGTGGCCATTGCAGAGTGACTCCTAGGTCCGCGCATAAATTACACTGCACAGTGTAGTTTCAAGATTGCAACAAAACCGGGAGCAAGTAAACTACCGAGTGTAATTTTCCTTCAAGAGCCGAGCGCCATCCATGACTGCCCCTCAACGCCTCACTGACCGCAAACGCCAAGCCATCGTGGCGGCGGCCATCGCTGAGTTTCGCGATAACGGTTTCGAGGTCACCAGCATGGACAAGATCGCCGCCACCGCCGGGGTTTCCAAGCGCACGGTGTACAACCATTTTCCCAGCAAGGAAGAGTTGTTCGCCGAAATTCTTCACCAGCTCTGGGCGAGCAGCGTCGCCCAACTCGATGTCTGCTACGCCAGTGACCGCCCGCTGCGTGAGCAATTACGCGGATTGCTGGAGGCAAAGATGAAGATGATGGCGGACGCCAACTTCCTTGACCTCGCCCGAGTCGCCATCGCCGCCACCATCCATTCGCCGGAACGTGCGCAAGACATGGTCACCCGCCTGAGCCAGCGCGAAGAAGGCTTCACCCAGTGGGTACGCGCCGCCCAGGAAGACGGCCGCCTCTCCTGTACCGACCCGGCGTTTGCCGCGCACCAGATCCAGAGCCTGCTCAAAGCCTTCGCGTTCTGGCCGCAGATCACCCTCGGCCAGCCGACACTGGATGTCGAGAACCAGGCCCGTGTGATCGAGTCCGCCATTGACCTGTTCCTGGCTGGCTACGAAGTCAGGCCCATGCCTGCACCGTAATGCCTGTTGCCTAAGCGACACTTATGGTCGTTTTTGACGCTTTCGCCCTCTGTTTTGCGTAAATGGCCTGGAAGGCCACTGATTATTCCCACGGGAATAACTGACAATATTCATAAGCCTTTTCCGATCAACGGTTCATCCAGTGAACGGGCGCCGCCGTATAGGTATAAAAAGCAGCTCACCCAGGACTTTATGGAAAACAGACAAGGCAAGGGTCTCTCGTTTGCCAAGCGCATCTACAGGCCCAGGATCATCGGCTCTGCCCTGTGCAGCATCAGTGTGATCGCCGTCTTATATCCAATGACTGCGCCTGGGTGGATCTGGGCAGCGCTGCTGGTCAATGGTTTCGTCTGGCCGCACCTGGCGTATCAACTGGCAACCCGTGCCAAAGTCCCCTACGACGCCGAACGACGCAACTTAGTGTATGACGCTTTATTCAGTGGTTTCTGGGCTGCGACGTTGCAGTTCGCGCCCCTGACCACCGTGACGTTGCTGTCGATGGTGTCCATGAACAACGTCGCCGCCGGCGGCAAACGCCTGCTGATACGTGGCGCACTGGCCCAACTGCTGGGTGTCGGGGTCGCGGTATTGCTGTTTGGCCTGCACTTCAACCCCGGCGTCAGCCTGGCTCAGGTCTACGCGTGCCTGCCGATGCTGACGTTCTACCCCATGTCCATCGGCATGATCTGCTATCAATTGGCGATCAAACTATCCGACCACAAGCGCGCCCTCAGTGCCTTGAGCCGTATCGACAGCCTCACGGGGTTGCTCAATCACGGCTCCTGGAAAGACTTGCTGCACCTCAAGTTCCATAAGTGCCAGCAACAACACACCCACGCCACGATCGCGCTGATCGATATCGATCATTTCAAACAGATCAACGACACCCATGGGCATATTGTCGGCGACGCCGTATTGCGCCAATTGAGCCTGGAATTAAGGCGCAACCTGCGGGAAAACGACTTGGCTGGGCGTTACGGGGGCGATGAGTTCTGTGTGATTCTTCCGCAAATGACCCAGCACGAAGCCGCACGGGTCATGGAACGCATGCGCGAAACGTTCAGCAACTATCGCGCCCCGAACATCCCCGAGCTGCGCGTGAGCCTGAGCATAGGCCTGGCGGACTTCCAGCCCTCTTTCAAGGACGCGGCCATGTGGCTGAACGCGGCGGACCGGGCGCTTTATGCAGCGAAAGATACCGGGCGTAACCGGGTGAATATGAGCGACGAAAGAGTGGCTTATTCGGCCTGATACACCCCGCAGAGATAGCACAGAGCCACCATTTGTCGCCTACCCAAAAAAGGTCCTGCCCTTGGGGCGAACTTCTTGTCAGGCTGATCACTCTGAACACCTTGTTCCAACTCCCTCTGTCGGCATCAGGAAGCCGACAATGAGCACGTCAACCGTAGGCCAGGCGCCGAACGGGGCAAGCGCCCAGACATGGAAAACCCCCGATGCTGCCTGCCCGAGCCCCAACCATGCTATTCAACGCCCATAAAAAAACCATCAACACCCTGCAACACACGGTGGCCCATCAGGCCAGCATGCTGGATGCCATCGAACGGTCCATGGCGGTGATCGAATTCGACCCGCAAGGCAATGTGCTGCGGGCCAATGACAACTTCCTCAAAGCCATGGGTTATCGCGCCGAGCAGGTGATGGGGCAGCCCCATCGAATGTTCTGCACACCAGCGTTCGCCCGCAGCGCCGAGTATCAACAGCTGTGGGCGAACCTGCGCAATGGCCAATTTCAATCCGGTACATTCGAGCGCCAGGCGAGCAATGGTGAATCGGTGTGGTTGGAAGCCAGCTACAACCCGGTACGGGATGAAGCAGGCCAGGTGATCAAGGTGGTGAAGTTCGCCATGGACGTGACCCCGCGTCTGCAAGCCGAGAGCGAGGCCAACGGCAAATTGGCGGCGATCGGCCGGGCCATGGCGGTGATCGAGTTCAACCTCGACGGCACCATCATCACCGCCAACGCCAACTTCCTGCAGCGCATGGGCTATAGCCTCGCGCAAATCCAGGGCAAGCATCATCGTCTGTTCTGTACACAGGAGCTGGCCAGCAGCCCGGCCTACAGCGAGTTCTGGCAGCGCCTCAACCAAGGCGAATTGTTCAGCGGCGAATTCGAGCGCGTCGATAAAAACGGCCGGACAGTATGGCTGGAAGCCAACTACAACCCGGTGTATGACGCCAGCGGACGTTTGTGCAAAGTGGTCAAATTCGCCTCGGACGTGACCGCCAAGGTGCAGCAACATGCCGCCGATGCAGCGAGCGCTTCCCAGGCGTATCACATTTCCTTGAACACCCAGGACATCGCGGAAAAAGGCGCCGAGGTGATTCAGCAAAGTGCCAGCGGCATGCGCGAAATAGCCGCCGACATTGACGGATCATCGCAACTGATCGCCAGGCTGGGTGAGCGTTCGCAGCAGATCACCACCATCGTCAACACCATTCGTGGCATTGCCGACCAGACCAACCTGCTGGCGCTCAACGCAGCCATCGAGGCCGCGCGCGCAGGTGAGCAAGGGCGTGGGTTTGCCGTGGTGGCCGATGAAGTCCGGCAACTGGCGGCGCGCACCAGTGGTTCGACAGCAGAAATTTCCAGCATGATCGCGATGATCCAGGACGAAACCCGCCAGGCCATCGATAGCATGGACGGCACCCGCGACCGCGCAGCCCAAGGCGTGGACTTGGCCAACCGCGCCGGCACCGTGATCCTGCAAATTCGCCAAGGCACTAACGAGGCGTTACAGGCGGTGAGTGCGTTTGCCAATGACCGTGGCGGCCGCTAAGCAGGGCTTGGGTCATTCGCTCGAAAGCCGGACGTGCGAAATGCATGAGCAGCTCGTACGAAAAACCTAACGACTCGGCAGTCGCACATGCCGGCCCAACTCATCGAACAACGTCACCACCGAGCGCAATGCGCGGCAATCGGGACGCGTGAGCAACCACAGCGCGGTGTCATGCCCTGCCAGTGCAGGGCCCAGCGGTTGCAGTCCGTCATCCAGTAGAAAATCCGGCAACGCGGCCACACCCAGTCCCGCCCGTACCAGTTCGGTCACCGACAACATGCTGTTGCAGCGATAACCGGGCCGCACGCCCGGCAAGTGTTCGCGGCGCCAGGCGACGGTGGGGTGGTCGGGCAGGAAGTCGTCTGGTGCGATCCAGGCCAGGTCCGCCAGCTCACGGCCTGTATGGCGGCGGGCATAGTCGGCGCTCGCACAGACTTGGTACGACACGGTGCCAAGGCAACGTCCTACTAGATGCTCCGGCGGTGTCTTGGTCAGGCGTAGGGCGATATCCGCGTCGCGGCGGCTGAGGTTGGCAAAATCATTGGAGGTGCTCAGTTCCAGGATCAGCGCCGGGTAGTCCGGCATGAACTGCGCCAACGCCGGCAGCAGCAAGCCTTGCAGCACTGAGTCGGTACAGGTCAGGCGCACCGTGCCGCTGATCACTTCGCCGCCCTGCTCCACTCCGATACGCGCCGCTTCCAGAGCCAGCTCTGCGCGCTCTGCCTGCTGTGCCAGGTTGCTGGCCAGGCTGGTGGGCAGGTAACCGGCGCGGCTCTTTTCAAACAATGTCTGGCCCAGTGCCGCCTCCAGGCGCCGTATCGCACGGAACACGGTGGACACATCCACCCGCAGCAGCGCCGCCGCCCGCGCCAGAGAGCCGCCGCGCACCAGGGCGAGGATCAGCGAGAGATCGGGGTAATCCATTGAATAGTGCGTCGGTGCATTAAGCATGTGGGCAAACGCCAATATTGATTGCGTGGACGCCAATCTATAGTGCGCCTCAGCCCCCAACAAGCCATGGAACGCACACGATGAAAGCCAACGCCCTACGCCTCGCCTTGATTGGCGATTACAACCCGGACGTCACCGCGCACCAGGCGATCCCCGTGGCCCTGCAACGGGCGGCAGACATTCTCGGCCTCACGCTTCATATGCAATGGCTCGACACCGACACCCTGCCCGAACCCCTGCACGACTTCGACGGTTTCTGGTGCGTACCCGCCACCCCTTACCGGGATACCGACGGCGCACTGCGGGCCATCCGCTTTGCCCGCGAGCAGCGCCGCCCTTTCCTTGGCACCTGCGGTGGCTTTCAACATGCGCTGCTGGAATATGCCCGCAACGTGCTGGGCTGGGTCGACGCCGAACACGGCGAAATGGTCCCCAACGCAAAACGCGCCGTGATCACACCCTTGACCTGCGCATTGGTGGAAGCCACCGACACCGTACGTTTAGTGCCTTACACGCGCATCGCCGACGCCTACGGCACCCATGATCTTGAAGAAGGATATCGCTGCCGCTATGGGATGAACCCCGAATTTGCCAGCGCGTTGCTGGAGGGCGATCTGATCGCCAGCGGCCACGACAGCGCAGGCGACCTGCGTGCGGTGGAATTGCTCGACCATCCGTTCTTCGTCGCCACCCTGTTCCAGCCAGAACGCGCAGCGCTCAAGGGCATCACACCACCCTTGGCACTCGCGCTGCTCAAGGCCTGCCAGGAGCAATCGGCATGATCGCCAAGACTCCCGCGGTGCCTTACTACGCGGTCATTTTCAGCTCATTGCGCACCGACGGCGATCACGGCTACGGCGAGGCCGCCACACGCATGCTGGAACTGGCGCGGCAACAACCTGGTTTTCTCGGCGTGGAGTCGGCGCGGGAAGATGCCCTGGGGATTACGGTGTCGTACTGGAGCAGCGAAGCGGCGATCCTGGCGTGGAAGCAGCAGGCCGAGCACCGCGACGTGCGCGAGCAGGGCCGCGCCACCTGGTACTCGGCGTTTCAGACACGGGTGTGCAAGGTGGAGCGGGCCTACGGTTTTGAAGCGAACTAGCTCACCAGACTGCGCAACGCACTGATCTGTGGAATCTCCACCCGGCGCATATATACCCGCAGCGGCTCAGTGATATTGATGCGGTCGTCGATGTTCTGGTCCAACAGCAACTGGATGCGTTCACGGGACAGGGTCATGGTCTGCTCGGGGGCAGGCAGCCAGACAAATTCGGCGGTAGGAATGATGCCGTCATCGGCCACGTCCATGCCGAAAGAGTCTTCGCTGAAACGTACGATGTACTGGCCGGTCTTGCGGTTGAGGCCCACAAACCCGTGGAGTTGGTCGGCGGCCTGGCAGATAAGCTCGGAAGTGATGCGCATGGTAAACCTCACTGAAAAGTCCCACAGGGACTGGAAAGATGGTTTACACGCGTGGCGGAAAGTACTGCCCTCTAGCGGGGCGGCTGCGTTCAAGAGTACTGCAATGCCTGGCAAAACAACCGAGAAAATTGACGGGTACGCACGTTAATGTCGGTTTGGTGATAGCGCCTTTCGCAATCAATTGTTAAAAAGGAGGCCTTCTCAAAGCTACCTCCACGAAAGGACTTCGCATATGCCTGTCACGTTTACCAAGAGCGCCTTGCTGCTGGCCCTGATGCTCGGCCTTGGCCAGGCGCAGGCTGCCGACCCGATCAGCCCGGCTGAATTGGCAACTAACGAAGGCATTCCCTACCCTGCCGTGATCGCACACCGAGGCGCCTCCTACGACGCGCCGGAGTCCACCGCCGCTGCCTACAAGGTCGCACGCGACCTGGGTGCCGACTACCTGGAACTGGACCTGCAGCGCAGCAAGGACGGCGTGCTGTTCGCCCTGCACGACAACAACCTGCAGCGCACCACCGACGTGGCCACCAAGTTCCCTGAGCGCAAAGACGCGCCGGCCAACGAATTCACCTGGAAAGAACTGCAAAGCCTCGACGCCGGCAGTTGGTTCAACGCTGCTTACCCGGACCGTGCGCGCCCAGGGTTCGTCGGCCTGAAGATCCTGAGCCTGGACGACATCATCAAGATCGCCGAAGGCAACCCGCAGCACAAACCCGGCCTGTACATCGAGACCAAGGAGCCCAAGCAGTTCCCGGGCATCGAGGCCGACCTGAAAAACAAACTGCTGGATAAAGGCTGGTTGAGTTCCGCCGGCTCCAAACTGGGCAAGAGCAACACCGGCGTCGGCCAGGGCAAGGGCCGCGTCGTGCTGCAAACCTTCGAGACCGCCAGCCTCAAAGAGCTGCAGAAAGAAATGCCGAACACCCCGAAGATCCTGCTGTTGTGGGTGGGTGAAGGCAGCATCGAGCCGAAATCCAAGCAGACCTTCGCCGAATCCGGCGAGCCGACCAAGGCCGCCTACTACGCCAAGCAAGAGCCGAAAGACGCCGCCGAGTTCGAAAAGTGGGTCGACGAAGCCAAGAGCCTCGGCGCCATCGGCACTGGCCCTTCGGCCGAGCTGACCGACCACGGCGACCAGAGCTATTCGGACCTGGTGAAGCCCGAAATGAACAAGCTGACCCACGACAAAGGCCTGCTGGTGCATGTGTACACCGTGGATGAGCCGGTGGATTTCGAGAAAGTGATGAAAGCCGGCGTCAACGGCATCTTCACTAACCGCGCCGCCGAACTGCTGAAGTTCTACAAGCGCTGGCCTTCGTCCAGCGTGCAGGATTTGCTCAACGACCATAAGTACTGAGTGAAGCCCGAATGGTCAGGCCGCCTGTGGTTGGGGCCTGACTACGGCCTGATCATCGGCGAGCTGGGGCGCACCGCGCCCCATGCGCACTACGCCCATCAGTTGATGCAGTGCCTGGGCGAGCCCATCACGGTCAGCCTGGAGGGGCAAGTCATCACGGCCCATCGCCTGCTGATTCCTTCGCGACAAACCCACGCCATTCTCGATACACACGGTGAAGTGAGCGTGTTGTATGCCGAACCTGCAGTCTTTGAGATCGCCGCCTTGCAGCACCTGTCGAGCGCTGGCGATTTGTCCCTGACAGCCGTGCAGCAGCTCCCCAGGCGCCAGCTTGTCGACCCTCGCCTGGAACGCGCCCTCAGTGCGCTTGATCAGCGCCTCACCGGCAAAGTGTCGGCCCAGGCACTCGCCGAGGTGGCGCACCTGTCATTGAGCCAGCTGGAGCGGCTGTTCACCGATCAACTCGGGCTGCCCGTACGCCGCCTGGTGCTGTGGCGGCGATTACGTGTCGCGCTGCAATGGGCCCTCACCGGCAGCACACTGACCGAGGCCGCCCACGCTGCGGGCTTTGCCGATTCGGCGCACTTTTCGCGGACCATGAAGCAGTTGTTCGGCGTGACGGCCGCTGCGTCGTTACGTCAGCTGGAGGTGCAACTGCTAGCGTAGATCGTCGGGCAGCGGCGGTTCCTTGCCCACGCGTACCGGCACAAATGGATCACGCAGTTGCGCCCCATACGCCACGGGAAAATCCGGCCGGCTGCCGATGCCCAAATCCCCAGGCCCCATGCGATAACCCTCGCGATAAAACGCGGTGCCCAGCAGCCAATCCCACAGGTTGAAAAACAGCCCGAAATTCACGTCGCCGGCACGGCCGTATTTCATATGATGAAACCGATGCACCGGCGCCCAGGCGAACACCCAGCGCAACGGTCCCAGGCGCATATCGACATTGGAGTGCTGCAACAGCAATTGAATGCCGATGGCCAGGGCCAGCAACTGCGCCACCTCCAGCGGGATCCCCAGCAGGATCAACGGCAGCAGGCCTGCCGTGGCTTCCAGCATCTGGTGCAACGGATGCTTCATCAACCCGTTGAACCCATAGAGCCGCTGCACGCTGTGGTGCACGGCATGCAAGCGCCACAGCGGCGCAATGCGGTGGCTGGCGTAATGCATCAAGGTGATGCCTGCATCGGCGAGGACGATGGCCAGCAGCAATTGCTCCCACAATGGCCAGCCACGCGGCCAAATCCCGTCGAACGCCAGCAACGCCGTAAGCCCCGGCAGGACCAGCAAGCCGAGGACGTTCAGGCCTTCATTGACACAGGCATGCACGCTGTCACGCCAGCGATCACCCAGGCTGCGATTCCACTGCGGCTCGTAGGGCAACCACTGCTCCATGGCAAATGACACTACCACCGCCGTCGCAAACACCAGCACCAGCCAGTCTGGCTGCGCGAGTGCCCAGCCGATAGACCCTGTCCAGAACACAGGCGCATAGATCCCGCTCACTAACTGCTTCATCCGAGTCTCCCATCATGTGAGCCCTCAGCATGAAATTTTCCGTGTTGCTCGAATTGAACGAACTGCGCAACTGCTTGAACTAATTAAGGGTGAATTAAGTTGCGACGATTAATCTGAACCCACTTAAACAGCTCACCCAAGAAGGACACACCATGAAAACCTTGACCACTTTGTTCGCCGCCACTGCCCTGACCCTGACTGCCGGCCTGGCCCAGGCAGATGTTCGTCCGGATCATATTGAAGGCCTGGTCAAATCCGGCGCAGTGATGTCTTTCGACAAGCTCAACGCCGCTGCCGTAGCCACTCACCCTGGCGCAACGATTACCGACACTGAGCTGGACAACAAACACGGTGCAGCCAACGAATATGTCTACGAAGTCGACCTGACTGATACCGCTGGCAAGCGGTTTGAAGTCAAGCTCGACGCCAAGACCGGCGCTGTACTGGAAAACAAACAAGACACCTGAGTTGAATCCCCAAAACCGCGCCACCTTCGGGTGGCGCGGTTTTTTTGTGGGCGCTCGTCGGCAATGTCCGAGAAAAGCGTGGCCGCGATGAATCAAATTTCCCCTACTCAATTCAAGGTCGTTAGACTTCCCAGCATCAGCCAGGGCATTACGCCATTGCGCAGCACACCGAGATCACGCCATGGAGCAAAAAGCCGCCGACATTGCCACCATCGGCCGAATCAGTGCTGTACCCGCAATGCTCCAAGTGATCAGCGACATGACTGGCCTGCGCTTTGCCGCCGTTGCGCGGGTGACCGACGACACCTGGACCGCCTGCGCCGTGTTCGACCAGCTGGACTTCGGCCTCGGCGTCGGCGGCGAGCTGGACCTCACCACGACCATCTGCCACGAGATTCGCGGTTCCCACATTTCCGTAGTGATCGACAAGGCCAGCGAAGACCCGATCTACCACGACCACCACACTCCGCGTCTCTACCAGTTTGAAAGCTATATCTCCGTGCCGGTGTTCCGCACCGACGGGCGTTTTTTCGGCACCATTTGTGCACTCGATCCCAAGCCGGCGCCATTGCGCAGCAGCACGATCCAATCGACCATGGAATCCTTCGCCCGTGTGTTGTCGTTGCAGATCGAAGCCGAGGAAAACCAGCAGCAAACGGAAGCCGACTTGCAGGAAGAACGCGGCACCGCCGAACTGCGCGAGCAGTTCATCGCCGTGCTCGGGCACGACCTGCGCAACCCGCTGTTCGCGATCAATTTCAGCGCCGAGCGGCTGCTGCGCAAACACCCGCACCCCGCCACGGACACGCTCATACGTCACATACTCGCCAGCGGGCGCCGCGCTGCACAATTGGTCGAGGACGTGCTGGATTTTGCGCGGGGCCGAATGGGCAACGGCATCCCGCTGAGCATCACCGACTGCCAGGATCTGCAGGCGGCGTTGCTACATGTGGTTTCAGAAGTGCAAAGCGCGCCCCCGCAACGCGAGGTTCGGGCCGATATCGGCGATCTTCAGGGCGTCAAAGGCGACCGGGATCGGTTGGCGCAATTGCTCTCTAACCTGGTTGCCAATGCGCTCCATCACGGCAGCCCTGATGGCCCTGTGGAAGTCAGCGCAAAGGTCGAGCACGATCGGTTCGAGCTGACGGTGAAGAACGCTGGACAGATCAACGATCAGGCCCTGCCCCGGCTGTTTCAACCTTACTCACGCCCCACCTCAAACGCGCCCCAAGCCGGGCTCGGCCTGGGGTTGTATATCGTCAAGCAGATTGCCGATGCCCATGGCGGTCACCTGAGCGTGACCACCCACGCCCTGCAAGGCACCGTTTTTATCTTCAGCCTGCCGACCGCCTGATCAGCCACCCAAGCGCTCCGTCACTTCATTCAACTCTGCGGACAACCCACGCAAGTTCTGACTCGCCGCCTCAGTACGTCGCACGTTGTCGAGGTTAGCCGTGGCTACCGTGGTGATCTGCGTGATATTGCGCGAGATATCCTCGGCCACCGAGGTCTGCTCCTCTGCCGCCGTCGCGATCTGACGGTTCATATCGCGAATCGCTTCCACCGCCTGGGTAATGTGCGCAAGCATCGCACCGGCCTGGGTGACTTTCTCCACGCTCTCGTCGCTGCACGACTGGCCGCTGACAATCGCCTCGGCCGCATCCACCGCGCCGGTTTGCACCGCCTGGATGATCTGGTTGATCTCGATGATCGACGCCGCCGTGCGTTGCGCCAGGCTGCGTACCTCATCGGCCACCACCGCAAAACCCCGGCCCGCCTCGCCGGCGCGTGCCGCCTCGATCGCCGCGTTCAACGCCAGCAGGTTGGTCTGTTCGGCGATGCCGCGAATCACTTCCAGCACCTTGCCGATGCGTACGCTATCGGTTTCCAGGCGGCGGATGATGGTGCCGGTATTGAGGATTTCATTACGCATCTGGCCGATGGTGGCAATGGTCACTTGCATCACTTCGCCGCCTTCTCGGGCCGAATGATCCGCCTCGTCCGCGGCACGTGAGGCGCTGGCGGCGTGGTGCGCCACTTCCTGGGCGGTGGCCGACATTTCGGTCATGGCCGTGGCCACTTGATCGGTGCGGTTGAATTGTTCCTGGGTGCCGGTTGCCATCTGTCCGGCGATTGCATTCAACTCGCCGCTGGCGCTGACCAGGTCGGTGGCGCTGCGCTGCACGCGGCTGAAGGTTTCGGCGAGGAAGTCGCGCAACGTATTCGCGGCGGCGGCCAGATGGCCCAGTTCGTCCTGGCGGCGGCTGGCCACGCGCTCAGCAAAGCGGCCGTGGCTGAGTTGGGTCACGTAGTCGATCAAGCCACGGATCGGCAGGATCAGGTTGCGGTTGATCAACCACAGGCTGAACAGGCCGATCAACGCGCCGGACAGCAACATGATCGCCAGGCCCACCATTACGGTGCGCTCGGCATAGGCAGTGATGGTCTGAGATTGCTGGCTGCCTTGGGCCCGCAGGTCGCTGACCAGGGCACTCATTTGCTCACTGGCGGCGCGGTCCACGCCTTTGACTGCCGTGTCGCCGACCGTTGCATCCCCGCCCGCCGCCACATAGGCATCGCGGCCTTTCTGATAGGCCACGCCCAGTTGCTGATGCTCCTGGCGCAGGGTTTCGATGCGTCGGCTCAACGGCGCGTCACTGCTGGTCTGGGCCACCAAGCGTGCGAGGATACCTTGCACATCACGCTGGCGGTCCTGGAACTGGCCCCAGTACTTCTCCATATCCTGAGGCTGTTTGCCGCGCAGCAGCACGTTTTTCCATTCCTGCACCTGCACCTTGAACTGCAGGTTGGCTTCGTCGATCAGTTGCGAAGTGAGCAACGGCCCGTCAATCAAACTGCGGTAACTCTGCACCCCGTTGGAGAGGAAGTTGAAACAGGCCAGGGCGATCAACAATATCGCCAGCAAGCTGCCGCCGAGCAGCGACAAAATTTGTGCTCTCAAGGAGGTTCGCAAAACATTCATCGGGAAAGCCTCGATACAAGTAAGTAGCGCATGCACGCCTTGACCGCCGTGTCGACAAAAACACCGCTCATCCCTGACGGTTGTTAATGCGCTGAATCGGCCGGAATAGAGGCTTCTTGAAGGGTTTTCGATGGCCGGTCAATAAAATGTCACCAAAGCGAAATAAACAGAAAGCTGTCATAAAAATGTCAAACAACCCTGTAATGATTCGCCACGCGACCTGTGAAATGTCCTACAGGCCTTTTCTCTGCGAGCCTCCATGAACCACAGCCTCGACCACAGCCATCAGGACTCCGATCTGTTTGGCTTGCTTTACGGTTTTCGTTTTCGCCCAGGCGTCAAGGGCGAGCAGATTGATTCCGCCGCCGCCCTGGCGGCATTGAAGCAACCGCAAGACCCGGACGAGTTTTTGTGGCTGCACCTGAACCTGGCCCACGCCGCCTGTGAACGCTGGATGCAGGCGCACCTGGAACTGCCGGAAGAGTTTTTCGAGGCCTTGCACGAGGGCTCGCGCTCCACGCGCATCGAACACGTCGACTCGGCCCTGCTGGCGGTGGTCAACGATGTGGTGTTCAACTTCAGCAGCATGGTCTCGTCGGATATTTCCACGCTGTGGGTGTGCGCCCGCAGCCGTCTGTTGATCAGCGCACGTTTGCAACCGCTGCACTCGGTGGACAAGCTGCGTTCGTCGGTGAAGGCCGGCGAACACTTTCGCTCGCCGCTGGAATTGTTGGTGCATTTACTGCGCGATCAGGGCGAAGTGCTGACGCAGATCGTGCGCAAGACCAGCATCAGCGTCGACCATATCGAAGACCAGTTGCTCTCCTCGCGCCTGTCCACCAACCGCGCCGAACTCGGTGCCGCGCGCCGGGTGTTGGTGCGCCTGCAACGCCTGCTGGCGCTGGAGCCGGGCTCATTGCTGCGCCTGCTCAATCGCCCGCCACAATGGCTGCAAAAAGAAGACGTGAAGGAGTTGCGCAAATCCACCGAGGAGTTTGCGCTGATCATCAACGACCTGATGGCCCTGGGCGAACGGATCAAACTGTTGCAGGAAGAGATCGCCGCCAACCTCAACGAGCAAAGCAGCCGCACGCTGTTCACCCTGACGGTGGTGACGGTGCTGGCGCTGCCGATCAACATCATCGCCGGTTTTTTCGGCATGAACGTGGGCGGTGTGCCACTTTCCCAGGACCCGGAGGGGTTCTGGATACTGGTGGCATTGGTGGCGACGTTTACCTTGATTGCCGGGCGCTGGGCGTTCCGAAAATTTTCAAATTGAAATGCCAGTGATTGTGGGAGGGGATTTGCCCCTCCCGCATTCTGACCTGCAGTGTCAGTAGACCAGTGGCAAATCCAATGACCTAAACACTGACCTGCGGCAGCACCTCTGTAACATTCTGCAATGACTATGAACGGCATCCTTCATTACCTGGATGCTCCTGCATGGCTACCCCTTCCCTGACCGCCTCACACACCGAACCCAAACCCAGGCTGGACAAGAAGCCCGGCCTGGTCACCGTGATCATTTTCTTCGCCGTGCTCGCCATGGGCCTGTTGTTCACCGCCTACAGCCTGATGCAGGACATGCACGAACTGGGCACGGTGGTCACCACCTGGACGCCGTTCCTGCTGCTGGGCGTGGCGTTGTTGATCGCCCTGGGGTTCGAGTTCGTCAACGGTTTCCACGACACCGCCAACGCGGTGGCGACAGTGATCTACACCCACTCGCTGCCGCCGCATTTCGCGGTGGTCTGGTCGGGCTTTTTCAATTTCCTCGGCGTGCTGCTTTCCAGCGGCGCGGTAGCGTTTGGCATCATTGCGTTGCTGCCGGTAGAGCTGATTTTGCAAGTGGGTTCATCGGCGGGTTTCGCCATGATCTTCGCCCTGTTGATCGCTGCAATCCTGTGGAACCTCGGCACCTGGTGGCTGGGCTTGCCGGCCTCGTCCTCCCATACGCTGATCGGTTCGATCATCGGCGTCGGCGTGGCGAATGCCTTGATGCACGGGCGTGACGGCACCAGCGGGGTGGATTGGGCCCAGGCGACCAAGATTGGCTACGCATTGCTGCTGTCGCCGCTGATAGGCTTCGCGTTTGCGGCCTTGTTGCTGCTGGCCCTGCGCGCCTTTGTGAAAAACCGCTCGTTGTACAAAGCGCCCAAAGGGGACACCCCGCCGCCGTGGTGGATTCGCGGCATGCTGATCGCCACCTGCACCGGCGTGTCGTTCGCCCATGGTTCCAACGATGGCCAGAAAGGCATGGGCCTGATCATGCTGATCCTGGTCGGCACATTGCCAATGGCCTACGCGCTGAACCGCACCATGCCCGCAGAGCAGTCGTTGCAATTCGCTGCGGTGGCCGAAGTGACCCAGGCCGCCCTGCTGAAAACCGCACCGCAGATGTTGCCGGGCGACCCGCGCCCGATCCTGTCGACCTACGTGCGCACCAAGGAAGCCACGCCGCAACTGGTACCGGCCCTCGCCTCGCTCACCGGGCATATCGGTGAAGAAGTCAAAGGCTACGGCTCACTGGCCAAAGTCCCCGCCGAAGCCGTCGGCAACGTGCGTAATGACATGTACCTGACCAGCGAAACCATTCGCCTGATGGACAAAGGCAAGGTCGGCAACTTCGACGCCGACACCCAAGACAAGCTGCAACTGTTCAAGCAACAGATCGACAACGCCACGCGTTTTATTCCGCTGTGGGTGAAGATCGCCGTGGCCATCGCGCTTGGCCTCGGCACTATGGTGGGCTGGAAGCGCATCGTGGTGACGGTGGGTGAGAAGATCGGCAAGACCCACATGACCTATGCCCAGGGTGCCGCGGCGGAAACGGTTGCCATGCTGACCATCGGCGCGGCGGATATGTATGGCTTGCCGGTATCGACAACCCATGTGCTGTCATCGGGTGTCGCGGGGACCATGGTGGCCAATGGCAGTGGATTGCAGATGCGGACTATCCGCAATTTGGCGATGGCGTGGGTGTTGACGTTACCAGCGGCGATTGTGCTTTCAGGCAGCCTCTACTGGCTGTTCACCAAACTCTTCTGACCCAGCAAAAATCCAGATGTGGGAGGGGCAAGCCCCTCCCACATTTTCAGCCTGCGAACAAACCAGCCATCGCCTTCAGCCGCTTCTTGTAGATACGCCGCGCCTCCAGGGCCTCCTCCAGCGTCACCGCCACAAACCCCGCCCGCTGGTTCGGTTGCATCTGCCCGATCAAATCCAGATCCGCACTGATCACCGTGCCGATCATCGCGTAGCCACCGCCCGACACGGCGTCCCGATGCAGCACAATCGGCTCCAACCCCGCCGGCACCTGGATCGAGCCGATGGGGTAGCAACTGTCGACGATATTCGACGGATCCGAGCCCGCGCCAAACGGCTGTTCCCTTGGTTCAAAACTCAACGCGCTGCCACCCTTGAAGCGATAGCCGATGCGGTCCGCTTCGGAGCCCACGGTCCAGGGCTCGGCAAAAAAGCTGCTTTTGGCGGCTGCGGTCAGACGCTCGTAATACAGGCCAGGCACGACGCGCAGGGTGATATCGCCGCCCACCGAGCGGCGCAAGGCCATGGGCAGACTGTTGCCTGCCCTTCCCTGCCCACACGCCTTGCCGATAGGCAGCTCATCGCCCTCCTGCAAGCGCCGACCGTGAAACCCACCGAGCGCGCCGAGGGTGTAAGTGGAGCGACTGCCAAGCACCGCCGGTACATCAATGCCGCCGGCCACCGCCAGGTATGTCCGCGCGCCGGCCTTGGGGAATTCGAAACGCAGCACTTGCCCGGCACGCACCTGGAACGCGGTGTCCTGATGCACCACTTCACCGTCCAGGCGCGGCGACATGAGGGCGCCGCTGAGCGCTACCAACGCGTCCTGCTGGAACGCCAATTCAGGCCCGATCAACGTGCACTCCAGGCCCGCCGCACCAACCGGATTGCCCACCAGATGGTTGGCCGCGCTGAGCGCGTACTGGTCCAGTGCGCCCGACGGCGGGATGCCCAAGTGGTAATAGCCTTCGCGGCCAAGGTCCTGCACGGAGGTGGCGAGGCCGGGTTTGAGGACTTTGATCATGCCAGCGCCTCCTGCAGGGTTTTCGGATAGCCAACCGGGTCGGCGAGAAAGGCGTCGAGGGAAAATTCCACCGGGCGGATGCGCAGGTCGAAACGTCCTGCGTCCACCTCGGCAACGGCCTGGTCGTAGGCATCACGTTCTATAGGCTTGAACTGCACGATGTCGCCGGGGCGGAAGAACACCATGTGCTCCTTGAGGTAGGCCAACTGCTGCGCCGGGTCGTAGATCGGCGCCGGGGTCACACCGAACATCTGGTAACCGCCCGCGCCGCGCACCGAGTAGATACAGCCAAAGCAGCCGCCGTGGCCGAGGGTGAGTTTCGGCGTGTCGGTGCGCGGGCGCAGGTATTTGGGCACCTGCAACTGCCGTTCACGTTCGACCATCTGGAACATGAATGGCAGGCCCGCGACAAACCCGACCATCGACACAAACCACGGCGCGCCGCTGTGGGCAGCGATAAACGCGTCCACATCCGCCAGGCCATTGATGCGCGCGGCGTACTCCAGATCGGTGCCGCTGGGGTCTTGATGGCGGTCGCGAAAACGCATCAGGGTTTCGTGGGTCCAGGGGTCGTTGTACAACACCGGGATCTCGACGATGCGCGTGTGCAAGGTGCGTTCGGCCACGGCCTGGGCTTCGGCGCTTTGTACGGCATCCAGCAAGGCGTGGGGCGCAATGCGGTCGGGGTCGAAGCGAATCTGGAACGAGGCGTTGGCCAGGCACACATCCAGCACGCCTTCCAGCGCCAGGCGCTCCACCGCACGAGTCACCGCCATGCCCTTGAAAAAGGCCTCCAACGACATGCTGTCGCTGACCTCGGCAAACAGGTGCTCATCACCGCCGAAGCTGTAGCGGATGGGGGACGTTTCAGCCATGTCTGTTCCTCTTGGAATCATTGTAGAAAGGCAGGCAAAAATTGATGGGTCGATCTTATTAGGGGGTTTTGACTTCAATGCCCGCTCGATCCAGCGCTTCACGGGTAGCTTCCACCAGCTCCAGCGCACCGGGCGTGTCGCTGTGCAGGCAGATGGAATCGAACTCGATAAACAGGTCTTCGCCTTCCACGGTTCGTACCAGTCCGGTCTGACACGCACGCAGGACACGTGCCGCCACCGTCGCAGGATCCAGTGCACGCACATTGCGCGTAAACACGATGGAGCCCGTCAGGTCGTACTCACGATCAGCATAAAATTCGCGCACCACCGGTTGCCCCAGTTCCTTGGCCACCCGCCAGATCACCGAGTTGGGCATGCAGTAGAGCAACAGCGTTGGCTCGATGAGTTGCAGGTTTTGCACCAGCAATCGGGCGGCTTCTTCGTCGCGGGCCAGGTGCATGTAGAGCGCGCCATGGGGCTTGATATGTTGCAGCTTCACACGTTGGGCGCGGGCGATTTCCCGCAGGGCGCCGAGTTGGTAGAGCATGTCGTCCACCAGTTCCTGGGCCGGTGCATTGATATGCCGACGGCCAAAACCCACCAGGTCACGAAAGCCCGGATGGGCACCGATAGCCACGCCCAATTGCTTGGCGCGCTCGACGGTGCGGCGCATGGTGCCAGGGTCGCCGGCGTGGAAGCCGGTGGCGATATTGGCCGAGCTGATGTAGGCCATCAGCTCGGCGTCGACGCCATCACCGATGGTCCAGGGCCCGAAGCCTTCGCCCATGTCCGAATTGAAATCCACTGCCTGCATCGGGGTCGCTCCGCAAAAGGTCATGCTGAAAAGTAGGCTGGCGCTTGACCCCTTGGGAAGATCTATTATCAGATGCCCTATCTTCTGAAAATCAGATAACCCTAGGTATTGGAGAGGCAGATGTCCCTCACCTTGCGCCAAATCCGCTACTTCGTCGCCACCGCCGAGATCGGCCAGATTTCCCAGGCGGCGCTCCACCTGAATATCTCCCAGTCAGCGGTGACTACGGCGATCAAGGAGCTGGAAGCGATGCTCGGCGTGCAGCTGTTTGTGCGCTCGGCCCAGGGCATGAACCTGACCGACGCCGGGCGGCACTTTCTCAACCGCGCCTATGTGATTGCGCGCAGTGTGGACGATGCGCTGAACAGCCCATTGCCCGACTACCGCGCCAGCGGTGTGCTGCGGGTGGCGGCCAGTTACACGGTGCTCGGTTACTTCCTGCCCCATCACTTGCAGCGCATGGAGCACTGGCACCCGGACGTGACCATCGAGGTGTTCGAGCAGGAGCGCCAGGCCATCGAGCAAGGCCTGCTCGACGGCCAGTTCGACATGGCCGTGGTGCTTACCGCCAACCTGACTCACCCCGCGATCGTTTCCGAGATTCTGTTCAACTCGGAACGTCGCCTGTGGCTGCCCAGCCATCATCCGTTGTGCGAACGCGGCGCCGTGAGCCTGGCCGATGTGGCCCAGGAACCCTACATTCTGCTGACCGTCGATGAAGCCGAACACAGCGCCATGCGCTACTGGGAGCAGGCCGGGCAAGCGCCCAAGGTGCGGCTGCGCACCAGCTCGGTGGAAGCGGTGCGCAGCATGGTCGCCAATGGCAGCGGCGTGGCGATTCTGTCGGACCTGGTGCACCGCCCTTGGTCACTGGAAGGCAAGCGCATCGAAACCCTGACGGTCACCGACCCGGTCACGCCCATGAGTGTCGGCCTGGCATGGCACCGCGAGCGGGCATTTACGCCGGCGATGCAGGCGTTCCGGGATTACTTTCACGATGCATTCCTGGCACCGCAGCAGTTGTCGGCAAGGCGTTAAAGCTGTGACTGCAACGTATCCGCCAGCCAATCCATAAACACGCGCACCCGCAACGGTAAATGCCGTTGCCCCGCGTAAAGCAGCGACACATCCAGCGACGGTGCCGGGTAGTCCGGCAGTATCGCGACCAACTCACCGCTGGCCAACTCATCGCCCATGCCCAGGGCCGGTACCTGGATAATCCCGAAGCCACCCAGGCACGCTGACTTGTAGCCATCGGTGCTGTTGACCGTGATCCGCCCAGCCATGGGAATGCGCTGCACCTTGTTGCCCTGCTGGTATTCGAACCCCGCAGAGCGCGAACCCAACGGCCGCACGTAGTGCACTAGATGGTGGTCGGCCAGGTCGGCCAATGTCTGCGGCACACCAAAACGTTGCAGGTAGGTGGCGCTCACGCAGTTGATCATCGGCATGCTGCACAGCAACCGCGCCACCACCGTCTGGTCGGGCTGCGCGCCCACGCGCAATACGCAATCGAAGCCTTCAGCGAGCAGGTCCACCTGACGGTCGGTGGTGCTGATTTCCAGCTCGATCAACGGGTGTGCGTCCATGAACTGCGGCAGGCGCGGCAGTATCAGGTCACGTGCCATCACGTTGGGCATATCGACGCGGACGCGCCCGCTCAGTTGCGCTTCGTCCTGACGAAACAGCCCTTCCAGCTCCTCCATGTGCGCGAGCAGATCCTTGCTGCGCTCGTACAACACACGCCCGTCCTGGGTCGCCTGCACCTTGCGTGTGGTGCGCTGCAACAGGCGCGCGCCGAGCAGTTCTTCCAACGCCTGCACATGCTCGGACACGGTGGAGCGCGGCAGCCCCAGGCTCTCGCCCGCCTGGGTGAAACTCGACAGTTCGGTGACCCGCACGAAGGTGCGCAGCAGTTCAAGTTTGTTCATGGGATTGTTCGCCTTATCCGGCCAGTGATTCCGGCTCAGCCCTGTTTATCACGTTAGCGGCGGACAAATACACTCAATCCCACGCTCACATCTGAAGAGGACTGCACCATGACCCGTAAAATCGCATTGATCACCGGTGCCAGCCGTGGCTTGGGTAGAAACGCCGCTTTGCACCTGGCGGCGCAAGGCGTGGACATCATTGGCACTTATCACAGCAAGGCCGACGAGGCGCAGGCATTGGTGGCCGACATCGAACAATTGGGTGGCCGCGCCGCCATGCTGCAACTGGACGTAAGCCAAAGCGCGACGTTCGAAGGTTTTGTCGGCGACGTTGCCGGCGTGCTCAAGGATGTTTTCGCACGGGAACACTTCGACTTTCTGATCAACAACGCCGGGATTGGCATTCACGCCAGTTTTGCCGAGACCACCGAAGCCCAGTTCGACCAACTGGTGGCGATCCAATTCAAGGGCCCGTTTTTCCTGACGCAGAAGCTGTTGCCGTTGATCCGTGACGGCGGCCGCATCCTCAATATCTCCAGTGGCCTGGCGCGTTTCAGCCTGCCTGGCTATGCCGCCTACGCGGCGATGAAAGGCGCGATGGAAGTGCTGACCCGCTACCAGGCCAAAGAGCTGGGTGGGCGCGGGATCAGCGTCAACATCCTGGCCCCGGGTGCGATTGAAACCGACTTCGGCGGCGGCGCCGTGCGTGACAACGCCAACCTCAACGCGATGGTCGCGAACAACACCGCCCTGGGCCGCGCCGGTTTACCGGACGATATCGGTGGTGCGATTGCCAGCCTGCTGGCAGACGGCAGCCAGTGGATCACCGGGCAACGCATCGAGGCGTCGGGCGGTATGTTTCTGTAGGAGCTTGTCGCGCAATACGTCATAGCCCCAGTGATACACATAGGTGTACGGCAGGAAGAACAGCAGCACACCTATGTCGAGGATAAACGCCTGCATCAGGCTGATATTCAGCCACGCCGCAATCAGCGGGACGCACACCAGGATCAGGCCTCCTTCAAACATCAGCGCGTGCAGCACGCGGGTCCAGCCGTTGTTGGCCAGTTGCAGGCGTGCCTTGAGGCGGTCGAACAGGCCGTTGAAGATCACGTTCCAGGTCAACGCCATCAGGCTGATCGCCAGGGTGACCATGCCCATTTCCAGGGCGGGTTTGTCCATAATCCACGCCAGCAGCGGGGTGCAGATCAACAACGCCAGGGCCTCGAAACCAATGGCCTGGCAAACGCGTTCGGTGAGGGATTTGGTAGGGCTCATGAGCCGTCTCCGTGAGTGAGGATGGTTGCCATCATTACCCTTTGACTCGATACTTCATAACCAATAACCATCGATCAAGGCGATAGTCATGGCCTCCAATGAAGTGCTGCAGGCGTTTGTCCAGGCGGCCACCCAAGGCTCGTTTTCGGCGGCGGCGCGCAAGCTGGGCAAAAGCCAATCCACAGTCAGTGCGGCAGTCGCCAGCCTGGAGATTGACTTGGATGTGGTGCTGTTTGATCGCAGCAGCCGCAAGCCGACGCTGACCCAGGCCGGCCACGTATTGCTGCAACGGGCCGAGCAGGTGCTGGAGGCCAGCAGCCGCCTGGAGCTGGCGGCGAGCCAGTTGGCTCAAGGCTTGGAGCCGAAGCTGACCATCGCCATGTCCGATACCTACCAGTCGGACCGCTTCGAGATCGCCCTGCGGTCGTTCGACGAGCGCTACCCGGACCTTGAACTTGAATGCCTGATTGCCGAATGCGAAGACTTGATCGCCCTGGTACAGAGCGGCCGGGCGCAGATTGCGTTTATCGAACAACAAGACACCTATCCGCCCGACCTCACCGGCGCACCGGTGGAAGAGCGCACCGAAATCGCGCTGTATGTGGCGCCCAGCCACCCGTTGGCCCGACTGGACAGCATTCCCGCCGATACCTTGCAGCAACACCGGGAGCTGCGCCTGGCCAGCATCATCAACCCAAATGAAACCCGCGCCAGCGGCCGCGTGTGGTCAGCCCCCAGTTACCTGATGCTGATGGAGATGGCGCAGCTGGGTTTCGGCTGGGCGCCCCTGCCGCGCTGGCTGGTAGAGCGGTTTGACGCAGGCCAGTTGGTGGAGCTCAAAGCGCGTGGTTGGCCGCGCTCGGTGGCCGTCGATGCACTGTGGTCACGCCACCACCCACCGGGGCCGGCGGGGAGTTGGTTGTTGGGCAAGATGCTGGAGTGACCAACCCGCCCTGGCGACACTGGAGATTAATGCCGGGAGGAAGATTCGAGTTCAGCCAGGCGGCTTTCGAGGAAGCGTTTTTCGGGGATCTGCTGGGTCAGGGACAGGGCTTTTTCGTAGGCGACGCGCGCGTCCTCGCCCCGCCCCAAGCGCCGACAAAACTCGCCCCGCGCCGAATGCGCGAGGTGGTAATCCAGCAACTCGCCCCGCGCCAGAATCGCCTCCACCTGCTGTAATCCCGCCAGCGGGCCATCGCGCATGGCTACGGCAACGGCACGGTTGAGCTCAATCACCGGCGACGGCCACGCCCTGAGCAATACGTCGTAGAGCCCGACAATCTGCGGCCAATCGGTCGCCCCGGCGCTCGGCGCTTCGGCATGCACTGCGGCAATCGCGGCTTGCAGGCAATACGGCCCAAAGCGTTGTGTGGTAAGCGCCTGTTCCACCAGCGTGCAGCCTTCAGCGATCAAGGACTTGTCCCACAGGGAACGATCCTGTTTCTCCAGCAACACCAGTTCGCCGCTGGCCGAGGTGCGCGCCGCCCGACGCGATTGGTGCAGCAGCATCAGCGCCAGCAGGCCCTTCACTTCCGGCTCGGGCAGCAACTCCATGAGCAAGCGGGCCAGGCGAATGGCTTCGCGGGTTAAGTCCTCGCGGGTGAGGTCTGCGCCGATGGACGCCGAATAGCCCTCGTTGAATACCAGGTAGATCACCCGCAGCACGCTGTCGAGGCGCTCGGGCAATTCGGCCAGTGATGGCACTTGATAGGGAATTCTGGCCTCACGGATCTTGCCCTTGGCCCGCACGATGCGCTGGGCAATGGTGGCGGGCGTGGCCAGGAAAGCCCGGGCGATTTCCTCGGTGGTGAGGTCGCAGATCTCACGCAAGGTCAGCGCCGCCTGGGCATCGGCAGCCAGCGCCGGGTGACAGCAGGTAAAGATCAGGCGCAGGCGGTCGTCTTCCACATCCTCATCGCTCCAATCAGCGGCCTCCAATGCGTCGGCCTGCGCCTGCAATAACGGGGTAAACCGTGCCTGGCGGCGCAGGCGGTCGATGGCCTTGAAGCGCCCGGTCGACACCAGCCAGGCCCGTGGATGGCTCGGCACGCCGTCGTGCGGCCAGCGCTCGACCGCGACGAAGAACGCCTCGTGCAAGGCTTCTTCGGCGAGGTCGAAATCGCCGAGCAGGCGGATCAGGGTGGCGAGCACACGCCGCGATTCGCTGCGGTAGATCGCCTCGATCTGCGGCGTCAATCACGCATCTCTTTGGTCACCAGTTGCACTAAGCGGTCCAGGCTCTGGCCCCAGCCATCATGGAAACCCATGGCTTCGTGGGCGTGTTTATCTTCGGCATTCCAATGCATGGCGCGGGCGGTGTAGAGGGTTTTGCCGGCCTGTTCTTCAAAGGTCACTTCGGCGCTCATGAACGGCTTGCCCGACGGGATCCAGCCCGGCAGGAAGGCATCGGTGAACACCAGGCGATTGGGCGCGTCGATCTCCAGGAACACGCCTTGGGTCGGGTACTCACTGCCATCCGGTGCGCGCATCAGGGTGCGAAACAGTCCGCCGACCCACAGGTTCATTTCGCACTCGGGGGTGGTCATGCCGTGGGGGCCCCACCATCGTTGCAGCAAGTCGGGCTCGGTCCAGGCGCGGAACACCCGGCTGCGCGGGGCATCGATCAAGCGGCTGATGGACAGTTCAAATTCGGCAGGTTGCTGGGACATGGGATAAACCTCCTGAGTAGTGGTTTTGTTGTTGTCAGAGATTCAATTCACGCACGGGGCGTACTTCGACACTACCGACCCTGGCGGCCGGAATGCCACCGGCCACCTGGATCGCGTCGTTCAAGTCACGGGCTTCGATCAGGTAAAACCCGGCGAGCTGCTCCTTGGTTTCGGCAAACGGCCCGTCGGTGATCGACAGCTTGCCGTTGCGCATGCGCACCGTGGTGGCGGTGCTCACCGATTCCAGCGGCTCGGCGGCGAGCATGCGGCCACTGGCCTGCACCGACTGGGCGTAGGCAAGGCACTCCGGGTCGGCCGGGCTGTCAGGCGAGGTGTGCAGCACCTGTTCGTTGCTGTAGATCAGGCACAGGTATTTCATGGCGTTCTCCGTTTTGGACTACTGACTATAGTTCGCGACGCTCAAGGTTTCAGGTCGAACAGCGCAGTGCCGCTTTGCATGTCGAAGGGGGCCGACCAGTGCTCATGCACCACTTTCCATTCGCCACCGAAGCGCTGGTAACCTGCGGTGACGCGCATCCAGCACGCCTTGTCTGCACCGCCGCAGTGCGCCAGCCAGTGGGCGAAGGCGCTGTCCTGGGCCTCAACAATGCGCAGTTCGTGGAACTCGAAAATGCCGGGGCCAGGACAATGCTTCATGCATTCCTCCCAGTGTGCGCGGTAGGCCGCCTTGCCTTTGAATTGCAGGGCAGTGACGGCATCGAACGAGACGATATCGTCGGCGTAAAAGCTGACAATTTTATCGATATCCGCACCGATGACGGCCTGTTTCCATTGTTCGATCAGGGTATTGATTGCAGTGCTCATGGCGATACTCCTTGGGGGGAAAAATCATCGAAGACACCCTTAGTCGAAAGTGCTCGGAGCAAATCGACAGCCCACTGAAAAATAATTTCGCCTTCGGTAAACCCGATAGACTGCGCCCTTATTTGCAGCCGTTCGGACGTTCCGATGCAAACCTGTCTTGTCGCCTATGAGGCGCTGAATGCCGTGCAACAACAGCAAGTCAGCGCCATCGAAGTCCACCCTGAGCAGCTGCCGTTTTGCGGCGACATGTATTGCGCGCTCAATTCGCTGCTGGCCAAGCCCAGCCCCGGCGTCAAAGGCTTTGCCCTGCTGGCCGATGACATCCCGGTCGCCTTCCTTTTGCTCAAACGCCCGCCCTGCCTGCCCCATTGGGCGGATGAACACAGCGCCACGCTGCATGCACTGCAGGTGGATCGGCGGCAGCAGGGCATGGGGTTTGGTAAAGCGTGTTTACAGGCGCTGCCGGCGGTAGCGCTTGAGGCGTGGCCGCAGATCAAGGGGCTGGAGTTGTCGGTGGACAGGGAGAATGTGGCGGCGATGGGCTTGTATCTGGGCGCGGGATGGGAGGACCACGGGGAGGCGTATAAAGCGCGGGTTGGATTTGAGCGGCGGCTTATTCTGGCGTTTGCCAAAGGAAACCTGGCATCTGATTGAGCGCTGCCTACTGTTAGAATTCACAGCTATACAGGTGCTGTTCATTGTTTTTTACTGGAGCACCAACGTTGTCGCTCAAGGTTTTCCGGAGCAGGTGTGGAGACTCTCAACTTCCCGTAAGGAGAACAGCCATGAGCAGCCCATCCAGCGAAAAACAGATAAATACCCCAGGCGCCCCAGACCCTAATTTCGGCAAAGAAGGCCAGGTAATCGCAACATCCTCCGGTGGGTTGTCACGTGTCCTGAGCGATGGTTCTACCCTTACGGTGGGCATCACTGTCACTGTTGAAGCAAAACTTATCTCAGTCAGGAAATACACCCCCACGGGTACGCCGGATATAAATTACGGAGCGTGGAGCACCTTGGCCCCAGACATCATCGTTCTGGTGGACCTGCTCCTCCAGCCCGATGGAAAACCCCTGTTATTAAGTGCTCAAGGTGACGAACACGCCGCATGCATTACCCGATTCAATGTGCACAATGGCGACGTGGACCAGTCATTTGGCAATAACGGTACAACGAAGCTGGATAAATCGTTCAAGCCGAATTTGGTAATGAGAGGCGGCATAGCAGTGCAAGCGACTGGGCATATCCTTGCGGTGTTCAATGACAGTCAAACCAGTTTTTTTTACCAACTCGACCGCAGCGGCCATCCAAGCAACTTCGGAAATAATGGCCCGATTGAAGCACGTAATACCCGCCTTGATAGCGTGCTGGTCACCGACAGTGGTTTTGTTGCTGCGGGTTCCAGTGCGCAGAAGGCCCATATTGTGGGGCTCCTGCATAACGGTGAACTGAACAGCCGTTTTGGTAGTAATGGCCTGGTCGTATTGCAGTTCACAAACAATGAGGACAAACAAGTCGCTGCACTGGCCGGAGGGCAAGATGGCCAGATTGTTGTGGTGGGTGGCAGTTTCAGCACTCCGCACCTGGTGAACTTCGTCGCGGTTCTGCTCGCCAATGGCAAACCGAATCCCCCCTTCAATGGAGGGAAACCTCTGGAAAGCAACACCAGTCATGGTAGCTATGCCAGCGTACTGGTGCAGCCCGACGAAAAAATTGTGGTGTTGGCCCGCAACTCAAACAGCAGTCTGGTCAACCTGATCAGATACACCCCGACTGGTACATTGGATACCACTTTCGGCCAGGAAGGCATTGCTGAGGCGTGGAACGCAGGCGGAAGGCCTGAACCCAGCAACATTAACCTGGTGGAGTGGGTAACCTTCAGCGATACCCTGCAAAGCAGCGGTATTTTGAGCATTCAACAATCATCCTTTATTGGGAGACTGCTCAGTCAGTAAAGGTTGCGACTGAGCTGCCCCTGCAGCTCAGTCGTGTTGTTTCAGGCCTTGGGGCCTACCGGCAGCCAGATCTCCACTGTTCCCGTGCCTTTCCTCGCATCAAAATCCGCGCTGTAGCGCTCGAAATCCGCCCCCATTACCTTGTAGCCCGAGTGCGGCAACCACTCGAACATGATGCGCTCGTAGGTCTGTTCCAACGCCTGCACCGGGCCGTAATGCGCGAACACGGCGTAGTTGAGCGGTGGAATTTCGATCACTTCGAAGTTGCTCGGCACGTCGCTTTTGCCGGGGACTTCCACGCCGGCCATGTAGTCGAATTCGCCGTGGTGGGGGTTATGGCAAACGCCGTAGGTCACCCCGCCGATACGCTTTTTGATGTCTTTGATGCAGGTGTCGAACAGTTCCCACAACCTGGGAATATCGCCCACCGTCGCCTTGGAATAACGCCCCTTCACCCCGGCGATTACCAGCGCCTTGCCTGCTTCCATGCGTGGCTCTAACGGTTGTTTTGTCTGCTGATCCATACGAACAGTCTCCTTCTTATAAGGGAACAAACCCGCATCGAGTATAGGGGCATATCCAGGCTTCGCTCCACGCAGAAAATTTTCCTACACATCTGGACAACTGGCCATCACGGGTCGTATTGTCTGCCCCGCAGGCCACCGCAGTGGCCGACGTCGCTCGGACGGTTCCGGGCGCTTACGTACTTCGAGGCAACAATGGCCGACCAAGGTTCGCCGCGCCGCTTTGCGCGCATAGATCGACTCCCCCCTTATGTTTTCAATATCACTGCCGAGCTGAAGATGGCTGCGCGTCGGCGCGGCGAAGACATCATCGACTTGAGCATGGGCAACCCAGACGGCGCCACGCCGCCGCACATTGTCGAGAAACTCGTACAAGTCGCCCAGCGTGAAGACACTCACGGTTACTCCACGTCCAAAGGCATTCCGCGTCTGCGCCGGGCGATTTCGCGCTGGTACAAAGACCGTTATGAAGTGGACATCGACCCCGAGTCGGAAGCCATCGTGACCATCGGTTCCAAGGAAGGCCTGGCGCACTTGATGCTGGCCACCCTGGACCAAGGCGATACCGTGCTGGTCCCCAACCCGAGCTACCCGATTCACATCTACGGTGCGGTGATTGCCGGCGCCCAAGTGCGTTCGGTGCCGCTGGTGCCGGGCGTGGACTTCTTCGCCGAGCTGGAACGGGCGATTCGCGGTTCGATCCCTAAGCCGAAGATGATGATTCTGGGTTTCCCATCCAACCCCACCGCGCAGTGTGTGGAACTGGATTTCTTCGAGCGCGTGATTGCGCTGGCCAAGCAGTACGACGTGCTGGTGATCCACGATTTGGCCTACGCCGATATCGTCTACGACGGCTGGAAAGCCCCGTCGATCATGCAGGTGCCCGGCGCCAAAGACATTGCGGTGGAGTTTTTCACCCTGTCCAAGAGCTACAACATGGCCGGCTGGCGCATCGGTTTCATGGTCGGCAACCCGGAACTGGTCAACGCCTTGGCACGGATCAAGAGTTACCACGATTACGGCACCTTCACCCCGCTGCAAGTGGCGGCGATTGCTGCGCTGGAAGGCGATCAACAGTGCGTGAAAGACATCGCCGAGCAGTACCGCCAGCGCCGCAATGTGCTGGTCAAAGGCCTGCATGAATTGGGCTGGATGGTGGAGAATCCCAAGGCGTCGATGTACGTCTGGGCGAAGATTCCCGAGCAGTACGCGGCCATGGGCTCGCTGGAATTTGCCAAGAAGCTGCTGCTGGAAGCGAAGGTGTGTGTGTCGCCGGGGATTGGTTTTGGCGAATATGGCGATGACCATGTGCGCTTTGCGCTGATCGAAAACCAGGACCGGATTCGCCAGGCGGTGCGGGGGATTCGCGGGATGTTCAGGGCGGATGGGGCGGTGCAAAAACCTGTAGCTTGACGCGATCAAAATGTGGGAGGGGGCTTGCCCCCTCCCACATTTGATTGCATTCCAACATTTGTCTGGTGGTGTGGCTTACACCACCAACGACAGCAACATGATGA
The DNA here is from genome assembly GCF_056688935.1 of Pseudomonas arvensis. Classification (NCBI taxonomy): domain Bacteria; kingdom Pseudomonadati; phylum Pseudomonadota; class Gammaproteobacteria; order Pseudomonadales; family Pseudomonadaceae; genus Pseudomonas; species Pseudomonas arvensis. The sequence continues at coordinate 4,825,140 of NZ_CP162038.1, forward strand.
AGATCAGCGCCACGACCGACAGGATGGTCTCCATCGCCGTCCAGGTCTTGAAGGTCTCGGCCACGGTCATGTTGAAATACTGCTTCACCAGCCAGAACCCTGCATCGTTGACGTGCGACAGGATCAACGAACCCGCCCCCGTCGCCAACACCAGCAGCTCGCGGTTGACCCCTGGGATCATCCCCACCACCGGCACCACAATGCCCGCGCCCGTGATGGTGGCGACCGTCGCCGAACCCGTGGCAATACGAATCACCGCCGCCACCAGCCACGCCAGCAGGATCGGGTTGATCTGCGCGTTCACCGCCATATGGCCGATCACGTCACCCACGCCGCTGGTCACCAGCATCTGCTTGAAGCCACCACCGGCACCGATGATCAGGATGATTGCGGCGGTCGGCGCGAGGCTGGCGTCGAGCAGCTTGAGGATTTGCTTGGAGTGGATGCCCTGGCGCGTGCCAAAGGTGTAGAGCGACAGCAGCAACGCCAACAGCAGTGCACTGATCGGGTGACCGATCATGTCCATCCAGTTGCGCACCACATTGCCTTCGGCAAACGCGATGTCGGCGAAGGTTTTGAGCAGCATCAGGAACACCGGCAGCAGCACGGTGATCAGGGTGACGCTGAAGCTCGGCAGCGACTTGTTATCGGTCTCGCGGGCCAGTTGATCGACCAGTTCCTGGGACGGGTTGCCCGGAATGTACTTGGCGATAAACGTACCGAAGATCGGGCCGGCGATAATGGCGGTCGGCAGTGCGACGATCAGGCCGTACAGGATGGTCTTGCCGATGTCCGCGCCAAACACGCCAATGGCCAGTAACGGGCCAGGGTGCGGCGGCACCAGGCCGTGCACTGCCGACAGGCCGGCGAGCAGCGGGATGCCGATCTTGATCAGCGACACGCCGGTGCGGCGCGCCACGATGAACACCAGCGGGATCAGCAGTACAAAACCGATCTCGAAGAACAGCGGGATGCCCACCAGGAACGCGGCGAACATCATGGCCCACTGGACCTTCTCTTTGCCAAAGGCGCGGATCAGGGTCTGGGCGATCTGATCGGCGCCGCCGGACTCGGCCATCATCTTGCCGAGCATGGTGCCCAGCGCGAGGATGATGCCGACAAAGCCGAGCACCCCGCCGAAACCGTCCTGGAAGGCCTTGATGATCTTGTCCACGGGCATGCCCGAGGTCAGGCCGAGGAAACCGGCCGCGATGATCAGTGCGATGAACGGGTGGACCTTGAACTTGGTGATCAGAACGATCAACCCGATGATAGTGACGACTGCGTCTAGTAGCAGGTACGACTCGTGGGACATGCCAAACATGGGGGGTCTCTCCTGTTTGTTGTTGTTATTAAAGCGGGTATTCAATTTATCGCCGGGGATAGCGCTATCTTTTCCGGCAAAAAATTATTGAGTTCGTTCAAAACCGTGTCGCAGCCACCAGGCGTTGGTCTGCTCGGCCAGTTTCTCGACACTGTCTTCACTGGCGTTGAGAGCCAGGGTCAGCGGCTCGCCCTTGGGCGATTCAAGGGTGGCGAACTGGCTGTCGATCAAGCTTGCCGGCATGAAATGACCGGGCCGATGGGACACACGGTCGGAGGCCACTTCGCGGGTCAGCTCAAGAAATACGAAACCCAGGCCCGGCGCGGCTTCGCGCAGGTGGTCGCGGTATTTTTTCTTGAGCGCCGAACAGGTCAGCACCGGATGTTCACCCGCTTTGAGCGAGCGGCGCAGTTCAGCGCACAGGATGTCGAGCCAGCCGGCGCGGTCGTCGTCGTTGAGAGGGTGGCCGGCGCTCATCTTTTCGATGTTCGCGGCAGGGTGAAAGCTGTCGCCTTCAATCGCGGTGGCGCCGTTCAGCCGGCACAGGGCCTCGCTGACACTGGTCTTGCCACAGCCGGCAACACCCATGATGACCAGGGCAGTAACAGGTTGACTCATGAAACACCTCAGGACGCAGATAGCGCTACCTTTGCACGCTGTAAGGCTAGTGCAAAAACAGGCTTTTCCCGCGCCGTCTTGTCATTTTTATGGAGTGACGCGTGCATCCGCTCCAATCATTTGAACCGGATCAGGCAACCCAGCATTCAATAATTTGCAGCCATTTGGAGACAGCGCTACCTTAGTGCCTCGATTTTTGTTTGGCAAGCCGCCTGATGACCTCTAAGAACGATAAAAATACGCGCACTACGGGTCGCCCGACCCTCAACGAAGTCGCCCGTCTGGCTGGCGTCAGCCCGATTACCGCTTCACGCGCGCTGCGCGGCATCAGCACCGTGGCCGTTGAACTGGTAGAAAAAGTGCAGCAGGCCGCCGCCGAACTCAACTACGTGGTCAACCCCGCCGCCCGCGCCCTGGCCTCGGCCCAGAGCCATTCGGTGGTGGTATTGGTGCCGTCGTTGTCCAACCTGCTGTTTATCGAAACCCTCGAAGCCATCCACCAGGTGCTGCGGCCCAAGGGCTTCGAAGTGCTGATCGGCAACTCTCACTATTCCCGCGATGAAGAAGAAAACCTGCTGCGCAACTACATGGCCTACCAGCCACGGGGTTTGCTGCTGACTGGTTTCGACCGCACCGAAAGCGCCCGACGAATGGTCGAGGCGAGCAATGTGCCCTGCGTTTATATGATGGATCTGGACCCGAATGCAGGCGTGAACTGCGTGGGCTTCTCGCAATTGGCCGCCGGCGAAACAGCTGCGGCGCATTTGCTGTCCCGTGGCCGCAAGCGCCTGGCCTACATCGGCGCACAATTGGACCAACGCACCCTGCTGCGTGGCGAAGGCTTCCGCCGCGCCCTGCAAAAGGCGGGGATGTACGACCCGGCGCTGGAACTGCTGACGCCGCGTCCTTCCTCCGTGGGCCTGGGCGGCGAGTTGTTCCTGCAGTTGCTGGCTGCCCATCCGGACGTGGATGCAGTTTTCTTCGGCAACGATGACTTGGCCCAGGGCGCGCTGCTCGAAGCCATGCGCCATGGCATCAAGGTGCCAGAGCGCGTGGCGGTGCTGGGCTTCAACGACCTGCCCGCGTCGTCCTTTATGGTGCCGCGCTTGAGCAGCATCAGCACACCACGTGAGGCGATTGGTCGACGTGCGGCGGAGCATTTATTGACGATCATGGCGGGCAACAAGATCGCCAAGCCGGTGGTTGATATGGGGTTTGAGTTGCAGGTGCGGGAAAGCACGTAGGACGCTTGTAGGACCGGGCTGACATTGCTGTGAGCACTAGGCCCGATTGCCTACACTTACGTCAGAATCAGCTGGCTTGTGCACCTGGGTGGCGGTCTCTAAGGTTTACCGGTCGCTGAATGTTTCGGTGATCGGGTTTAGAAGCCCACCTTTGGACTCCCTGGACCAGGAGCACTGAAATGCTGAAAGCCGTCGAAAAACCATCATGCACGCTCTTCACCGTAATCCCCGATGTCTCCACCGAAACACTGTTGATCAACAGCTACGAAACCGTATGTTCGGTCAGCACCTTGTTGCTTGACCTGTCCGATGACCTCAGCGGAAAACAGCGTGATGTGGCATTGGCTATTCATCAGTTGAGTGAGCTCTCGGTCCTGCTGGTTGGCAAGGCCATGGACCAGCACGCACCGCGCTGTTGAGACCCGCATTTTTTACCGCTCCCGCCTGGAAATATCGCCGTCGATTGCGACCCCTGCTAGATTGGCTGCTCTCCAAATGCAAGGGAAGCACCATGGGACACTCACTGAAGATTCTGGGCCGTACTTCGTCGATCAATGTGCGCAAAGTCCTGTGGACCTGCCACGAACTGGGCATCGACTACGTGCGTGAAGATTGGGGCATCGGCTACACCCCCACCCAATCCCCCGAATTCCTTGCCCTGAACCCCAATGCGCAAATACCGGTATTGATCGACGACCACGGCGTGTTGTGGGAGTCCAACACCATCTGCCGCTACCTGGTCAGCCTCTACCAACGCCACGACCTCTTGCCCGCCGAACCCGCGCCACGGGCCAGGGTGGAGCAATGGATGGACTGGCAGGCCACCGAGCTCAACCCTTCATGGGGCTATGCGTTTCATGCGCTGGTACGCAAGCACCCGGACTACCAGGACCCGCACCGCCTCGCCGCCGGCGTACAGGCCTGGAACGACAAGATGGGCCTGCTGGAACAGCAGCTTATTCGCACAAATGCCTACGTCGCCGGCGACGAATTCACCCTCGCCGACATCCTTATCGGGCTCTCGGTGCACCGCTGGCAGATGACCCCGATGGAACGCCCACCCTACCCCGCCATCGCGGCGTACTACGAACGCCTCAGACAGCGCTCGGGCTTCCAGACCTTCGCCCTCGACGGTCACAACTGAGGACATTCGCGTGATGCTGTGCATGTATTCGCCCCCGCTTTAGGCGGCAACGGCTGGCCGTTGAGGGCCAGCCATTGCCGCTGCAGCTGGGCCAGCCCCAGTAAAACCTGGGCTTTTACGCCCGGCACACTATTTGCTCCAGCTGTCGCACCGTCTATTTTCCCAGGTGACCGATCATGCTGGTTAACAACAACACCCAAGCTATATCGACCGTCCAACAGCTCAAGCGCCCCGACATGGACCCCGCCAACGCCGCCGCCAACGCCGCCGCCAGCGCGCTGTACAGCGGCGCCGTGCAAGCCGCACAACAAAGTGTGACCGTGCCCGTCGCGCAGAAGGAACTGGACAAAGCCAGCGACCGCATCGACGAAGCCTTTGCCAAGACTCGTGTGCAGTTGCAAGCCTCCACGACCGCCACTACCTCCACGACCGAAACGCCCGCCACCACGTCCACCACTGGCGCGCGCTCGGAATTCACTGAGTACATGAGCAAATCCCCGGCCGAGCGCATCCGTGAGCAATTGCTCAAGGAGCAGGGTTTGACCGAGGCGGACGTACAGAACATGTCCCAGGAAAAACAGGACGCGATTTCCAAGCAAGTGACCGAGCGGCTGAAGCAGCAGCAAGAGCAGCAGGTAGCGGCGAAGGCGACTGATCCGGCGCAGAGCGTAAAAGAGACCCTGGCAGCGATCTAAGCCGCACAGGGGTTAAAAGCCGCTGAAGATCCATGGGCTGGACGGTGATCAGTGCCCAAACAAACCGCTCTCGGATTTCTTGGTTTTCTTGTCGGCGCGTTTTTCATCGGCGGTCTTTGCCGGTTTTTTCTTCGCGGCTTTCTTTGAATCCATACCTTTGGCCATGATGCGTGCTCCACTGAAAGGGGATGTAGCACTGGGTATAACACCGATCACCCGGCAGAAGGGGTTTATAATCCCCGCCCCTTTATCACGCCTGTCTGAACACCATGACTGAATTGTCCATCGATCTGCTGGCAGAGCCTTTGTGGCCGCTGCTGAACAAGTTTTACCGCAGCCACAACTCGTCGATGAAGGCGCTCAAAGGCGGACGTTTATGGGTGGTACGCGAGGGCGAGATTGTCGCCGGCTTGTGCTTGACGCCGGTGACAGGCGGTCAGTGGCTGACGGGGGTGTTTGTGGCGCCTGCGTATCGCGGCCAGAGGTTGGCGGCACGCTTGGTGCATCAAGCAGTGACGGAAGTGGAAGGCACAGTATGGCTGTTGTGCCATCCAGACCTGGAACGCCTGTATCAGCGCATGGGGTTCAGCCAGGACACGCTCCTGCCCCAATCTCTCAGCGAACGGCTGGTGCGTTACAAGCGCAACAAACCGATGATTGCCATGGGCTTAGAACCGTTGGTGAGGTCGACCTCGGATAATGTGTGATCGGCGGGTAGAGTGAGATTAGTCGTCAGCCGTGGGGTCCATGTCGGGAAACATCACTTCGATAAACCCGAACTTGCTGAAGTCGGTAATCCGCGACGGATACAACCGGCCAATCAGGTGATCGCACTCGTGCTGCACCACCCGCGCATGAAAACCGTCGGCAATGCGCACGATCGGCTCGCCCTTGGGATCGAAACCCTCGTAGCGGATCTGCTGGTAACGATCCACCGCACCGCGCAGGCCGGGCACCGACAGGCAACCTTCGTAACCCTCTTCCAGCACGGGGCTGAGGGGCGTGATCAACGGGTTGATCAGGATGGTCTGCGGCACCGGCGGCGCGTCCGGGTAACGTTCGCTGGCTTCGAAACCGAAGATCACCAATTGCAGGTCGACGCCAATCTGCGGCGCTGCCAGGCCTACGCCGCCGACGTGTTCCATGGTCTGGAACATGTCATCGATCAATTGCCACAGCTCGGGGCTGTCGAACATCTCCGGCGGGACCGGTGGCGCGATACGCAGCAGGCGCTCGTCGCCCATTTTCAGGATTTCACGGATCATTGATCAGGCTCAACGGGAGTGGGCTTGGAGTGGTCACGGCCGAGGCCAGAGACATGCTGTTTTTCATCGGTGTGGCCGGGTTCGTCGAACTCTTTTGCACCAGGATCCTTGCCCTCGGCCGACATGTGTTCGATCACCGCATTCATCTCCGCACCGAGCAGCAGCACCGCGGCGGAAATGTAGAAATAGAGCAGCAACACGATGATCGCACCGATACTGCCATACATGGCGTTGTAGTCGGCGAAGGTTTTGACGTAATAGCCAAAGCCCAGTGAGGCCACGATCCAGACCACCACCGCGAGTACCGAACCTGGGGTGATAAAGCGGAATTTCTGTTCGACGTCGGGCATCACGTAATACATCAGGGCCACGGCGAACATCAGCAAAATCACAATCAGCGGCCAGCGCAGAATGGTCCACAAGGTGACCACGAACTCCTGCATGCCGATCTGCCCCGCCACCCATTCCATCACTTGTGGGCCGAGCACCATCAAGGCAGCAGCGGCCAGCAGCATGCCGGCGATGCCCACGGTGTAGAAAATCGACAGCGGAAAACGCTTCCAGATCGGCCGGCCTTCCACCACGTCGTAGGCTGCGTTCATCGCACTCATCATCAGCCGCACGCCCGCCGAAGCAGTCCACAGCGCAATCACGATACCCACCGACAGCAGGCCGCCCTTGGATTGCTGCAACTGGTCAATCACCGGGTTGACCTGCTCCAGGGCCTGGGGCGGCAACACCAGTTCCGACTGAAGGCGCAGCCAGGTGAAAAAGTCGGGCAAGTGCAGGAAACCGATCAGGGCAATCAGGAACAGCAGGAAGGGAAACAGCGAGAACAGCATCTGGTAGGCCAGTGCCGAGGCGTAGGTGGGCATTTCGTCGTCGACGAATTCCTTGACGGTGCGTATCAGCACTTTGTGCAGCTTGAGACCATCGAGAACCGGAAAGATCATAGCGTCTCCTTTCGCCGCAAAAAGGTTAAGTTCGTGGGCGACTCAGGGGCCGTTTTCTACATCAAAGTAGCCCATTTGGCGACTTTGAAACAATTACGAAAGTTTAGTTGCATCGTCAGATACAAAAACGGCCATCCGTGGATGGCCGCCGGGCTGTAGGAACACAGCCAGTGACGCAGGCTTACTTGGTGGCTTTTTTTACCGCATCTTTGGTATCGCCGACCGCTTTCTGCACTTCGCCTTTCTTTTCCTGGATCACACCTTCCGCTTGCAGCTTGTCGTTGCCGGTGACTTTGCCGACGCCTTGCTTGATATTACCGACCGCTTCGTTCGCCAAGCCTTTTGCCTTATCCGATGTGCTGCTCATGGTGTTTCTCCGAAAGAACAATCAAGGGTTTTGGTGATTACCTAGAGATTGACCCGGGGCCCTTCGGCAGAGTTTCAATTATTTTCGGCGGGCATTTCGTCGAAAGCGGCAGGTTTGGCTTTATGTTTGGGAGCCAACCCACGAGAATGCCCGGCACATTCAGGCTATAACGCTGGATAACAGATCCCGTAGGAAGGTTATGAAACTCAATAAAGCACAGGCCATTGCCCGCAGAAATACCGAACTGGGCGGTGCCGTACTCGGCGTCAACAACTGCCACTTCACCGACCTGGACCGCAAGCGCAATATCTGGTGGTTCGACCTGCCGCTGGGCCGCATTGCCGTCGGCCAGTACGAGTGGATCCACCTGTTGATGCACAACGCCGAGACCGACCAGTTGCTGCACCTGAAGGTGCCGACGGCGTTTCTGCGCGAGCACATCGAAGGATTGGTGGTGCGCAATGCGGGCAAGCGCAAGCCGGAGATTACGTTGGAGCTGAGCGCAGACAAGGATTCGTTCTTGAAAGACGTGCGCCCATCAGGCGCTAACGTGAGCTTCGCGCATTTCGCGCTGTAAAACACGGTTAAACATGTGGGAGGGGGCTTGCCCCCGATGGCGGTGGGTCAGTCACAGTATGTGTTGACTGAACCAGTGCTATCGGGAGCAAGCCCCCTCCCACATTGGACTGCATTTCAATTTGGCGGGTTATTTTTTAAGGCCCAGCTTCTTCAGTTCTTCATCACGCAACTCACGACGCAGGATCTTGCCAACGTTGGTGGTCGGCAATGCATCACGGAACTCCACCGCCTTGGGCACCTTGTAGGCAGTGACGTTGGCGCGCATGTGCTCCATCACCTGGTCCTTGGTGAGGGTGGCCCCCGGTTTGACCACGATGAAGAGCTTGATGATCTCCCCGGATTTTTCGTCCGGCACACCGATGGCCGCGCATTGCAGCACGCCCGGCAGGCCTGCCAGCACGTCTTCCAGCTCGTTGGGGTACACGTTGAAACCGGAGACCAGGATCATGTCCTTCTTGCGGTCGACAATGCGCATGTAGCCGTCCGGCTGGATGATCGCGATGTCGCCGGTCTTGAGCCAGCCTTCACTGTCGAGCATCTCGTCGGTGGCGTCCTGGCGCTGCCAGTAGCCCTTCATCACTTGCGGGCCCTTGACGCACAGCTCGCCGGTTTCACCCAGCGCCAACTCAGTGCCGTCGTCGGCAATGACTTTACACACGGTAGACGGCACCGGAATGCCAATGGTACCGATCTGGATATGCTGGATCGGGTTGACGGTGGCTACCGGGCTGGTTTCGGTCATGCCGTAACCTTCGCAGATGCCACAGCCGGTCACGGCCTTCCAACGTTCAGCGGCGGCCAGCTGCAGGGCCATGCCGCCCGACAGGGTGACTTTCAGCGCGGAGAAGTCCAGCTTGCGGAAGCCTTCGTTGTTGCACAGCGCCACGAACAACGTGTTCAGGCCGACAAAACCGCTGAACTTCCACTTCGACAACTCCTTGACCATAGCAGGCAGGTCGCGCGGGTTGCTGATCAGGATGTTGTGGTTGCCGATGAGCATCATCGCCATGCAATGAAAGGTGAAGGCATAGATGTGGTACAGCGGCAGCGGCGTGATCAGGATCTCGCAGCCTTCGTTGAGGTTGGAGCCCATCAGCGCCTTGCACTGCAACATGTTGGCGACGAGGTTGCGGTGGGTGAGCATCGCGCCCTTCGCCACGCCGGTGGTGCCGCCGGTGTATTGCAACACGGCCACGTCGCTGCTGGCCGGGCTGGCGTCGCTGACCGGTTGACCGTGGCCCTTGGCGAGCACGTCGTTGAACTTGATCGCCTGAGGCAAGTGATACGCCGGGACCATTTTCTTCACGTACTTGATGACGCTGTTGACCAGCAGGCGCTTGAGCGGCGGCAACAGGTCGGCGACTTCGGTGACGATCACATGCTTGACGGCGGTCTTGGGCACGACCTTTTCCGCCAGGTGGGCCATGTTGGCCAGGCAGACCAGGGCCTTGGCACCGGAGTCGTTGAATTGGTGTTCCATTTCCCGCGCGGTGTACAGCGGGTTGGTGTTGACCACGATCAGGCCGGCGCGGATGGCGCCGAATACCGCGACCGGGTATTGCAGGACGTTGGGCAGTTGCACAGCGATTCGATCGCCGGGCTTCAAGTCGGTGTGTTGTTGCAGGTACGCGGCGAAGGCGCCGGACAGTTCATACAATTCACCGTAGGTGATTGTCTTGCCCAGGTTGCTGAAGGCCGGTTTGTTGGCGAAGCGCTGGCAGGACTGCTTCAGTACCGCCTGAATATTCGGATACTCGTCTGGATTGATTTGTGCAGCAATCCCGGCGGGGTACTTATCCTTCCAAAAGTCTTCGTTCATGGAAGCCCACTCCTCAGCGACGTCAGCGACGCGAATTCATCATCGCATTTGATGCGATTATTATTGGTGTATGTTTTTTTAAGGTGAATCTGGCGCTTTCAAGCAGGCCTAGACGTCACAAAGCGCGCCGAGAGTAGCAGCTTTGCCAAGGGCCGACTAGAGCCTAAAGAGGGCTCGACAGTCATAAACATGACTGTCCTACAATATTTAGTCACACTTTAATCGTAGCTGAAATCCCCCGACAGAAGGCTCTGGAACAAGGCTTCCAGAACAACATTAAACAAATGTGGGAGGGGGCTTGCCCCCGATGGCAGTGGCCCAGTCACCAGATCCAGTGACTGATACTCTGCTATCGGGGGGCAAGCCCCCTCCCACATTTGAATTACATTTCAATTCAAGATCAGGCGATGTCGCGCAGCTCCCGCCGCAGGATCTTGCCCACCGGCGTCATCGGCAGCGAATCGCGCAACACAATCTGCTTGGGCACCTTGTACCCCGTGAAGTTGGCCTTGCAGTAGGTCTTTAATTCTTCAAGGCTCACGCCTTCGGCCCGCGCCACCACAAACAGCTTCACGGCCTCCCCCGTGCGCTCGTCCGGTACGCCGATCACCGCACAGTTGGCTACCGCCGGGTGCGCCATCACCACGTCTTCGATTTCGTTGGGGTACACGTTGAAACCCGAGACGATGATCAGGTCTTTCTTGCGGTCGACAATACGTACAAAGCCGTCCTCATCAATCACCGCAATGTCGCCAGTCTTGAGCCAACCCTCGGCGTCCAGGGTCTCGGCGGTCGCAGCCGGCTGCTGCCAGTAACCCTTCATCACCTGCGGGCCCTTGATGCACAGCTCGCCGCGTTCGCCCAGCGGCAACTCGACGCCTTCATCATCAATCACTTTCATCGCGGTAGCCGGCACGGGGATGCCCACGGTGCCGAGGCGCGATTTGTTGCCATAAGGGTTGGTGCTGGCCACTGGCGAGGTTTCTGTCAGGCCGTAGCCTTCGCCAATGGTACAGCCGGTGATTTGCTGCCAGCGTTCGGCTGTGGCCTTGATCAGTGCCGTGCCACCGGAGTTGGTGAGTTTGAGGTGGGAGAAGTCCAGCGTCTTGAATTCCGGATGGTCCATCAACGCCACAAACAGTGTGTTAAGCCCCAGCAACCCGGTAAAGCGCCACTTTTTCAGCTCCTTGATAAACCCGCCGATGTCCCGTGGATTGGTGATCAGTACGTTGTGGTTACCCGTGACCATCATGCACATGCAGTTCGCGGTGAAGGCATAGATGTGGTACAGCGGCAGCGGCGCGATCATCACCTCCTGCCCTTCCTTGATCAACGGGTGGCCGTCGTCGCCAACCTGGGACATGCACGCACGGGCCTGCTGCATGTTCGCCACCAGGTTGCCATGGGTCAGCATCGCGCCCTTGGCCAGGCCGGTGGTGCCGCCGGTGTATTGCAGCACGGCGACGTCATCGAGGGTCACCGGATGACGCGTGATCCCCAGGCCGGCGCCCATGCGCAGCGCACGCTTGAACGACACCGCACGCGGCAGGCTGTAGGCCGGGACCATCTTCTTGACCTTGTCGACCACAGTGTTGACCAGCCAGCCTTTGGCGGCGGGCAGGAAGTCACCCATCCTGGCTTCGATCAGGTAGTCGATCTCGGTGTCGCTGCACACCTCCTGCACCCGCGCACCGAACAGGTTGAGGTAGACCAGCGCACGCACGCCGGCGTCCTTGAACTGGTGGCGCATCTCGCGCGGGGTGTACAGCGGGTTGGTGTTGACCACAATCAGCCCGGCGCGCAGGGCGCCGAACACGGCAATCGGGTAATGCAGCACGTTGGGCATCTGTACGGCGATGCGCTCGCCGGGCTTGAGGTCGGTGTGCTGTTGCAGGTAACCGGCGAACGCCGCACTCTGGCGCTCAAGCTCGGCGTAGGTCAGGGTGACGCCCATGTTGCTGAAGGCCGGACGGTCGGCGAAGGTCTTGCACGAGCGTTCGAAGACTTCGATCACCGACTTGTAGGCCGTGAGGTCGATATCATTGGGAACGCCCGCCGCGCGTTTGTCATTCCAGAAACCAGGTTGCATTATTCTTGTCCCCTTACCTGAGTGTGTCCGGCCGCTTAAAAAAAGCGGAGCTTTGGGGACGTTAGCAGCTATGACCAAACAGGCAAATACGCTAAATCGTGTCATTGATTGTATGAATCTTGCCGCTGATGCGTAGGCAGATACCCCGGCCCTCGGCAGATGAGCTATACACTGCAACGACCCCGAGCAGACCTTGAAGAAAGGAAGCGCCATGAACCACAGCACCTTCTGGCTGACCGCGAATGACCGCAGTCGCCTGTACGTCAATCAGTGGATGCCTGAAGGCCCGGTTCACGCCGTGGTCATGCTGTCCCACGGCATGGCTGAGCACAGCGGGCGTTATGCGCGGCTGGCCGAAGCGTTATGTGGCGCTGGCTATGGCGTGTATGCACCGGACCAGCGTGGCCACGGCCGCACCGCCGACGAAGGCACCTTGGGGCTCTACGCCGAAAAGGATGGCTGGAACAAAGTGGTGGGCGACCTGGCCAGCCTCAATCAGCACATCGGCCAGCAGCAACCGGGGCTGCCGATCATCCTGCTGGGCCACAGCATGGGCAGCTATATAGCCCAGGCCTACCTGCTGCATCACAGCGCCAGCCTGCACGGGGCGATTCTCAGTGGTTCGAATTTCCAGCCGGTGGCGCTGTACCGCGCCGCACGGGTGATCGCGCGGGCCGAGCGTTTGCGCCAGGGTGCGCGCGGGCGCAGTGCGTTGATCGAGTTCCTGTCATTCGGCTCGTTCAACAAAGCATTCAAGCCCAACCGCACGGCGTTCGACTGGCTCAGCCGTGACCCGGCTGAAGTGGACAAATACATCAACGATCCACTGTGCGGCTTCCGGTGTACCAACCAACTGTGGATCGACCTGCTGGGCGGCTTGCAGCAAATCAGCAAAGCGTCCAATCTCGTCCAGATCGATCCGGGGCTGCCGATCCTGGTGATGGGCGGCGAATGTGATCCGGTGAGTGAGGGCAAGCGTCTCAAAAGCCTGGCCCATGCGCTGCGTGAGGCCGGCTGTCAGCATCTGCAATTGAATATCTACCCGCAGGCGCGTCACGAAGTGTTCAACGAAACCAACCGCGATGCCGTTATCGCGGATGTACTGACGTGGCTCGACCAGGCCCTGACCTTGCGCAGGCCGGCTCACTGCGAATAACTTTTCTTTTAAAATCAGCCGTTTAAAATCGGCCGATAATTACCGATTAGCCACAGGATGCACCTTTAGATGACACAGGTAACCAACACCCCGTACGAAGCCCTGGAAGTCGGCCAGACCGCCAGCTACAGCAAACTTGTAGAAGAGCGCGATATCCAGCTGTTCGCCGCCATGTCCGGCGACCACAACCCGGTGCACCTGGACGCCGAATACGCCAAGGCGACCATGTTCAAGGAGCGTATCGCCCACGGCATGTTCAGCGGTGCGCTGATCAGCGCGGCGGTGGCCTGCGAGCTGCCTGGGCCGGGCACTATCTATATTGGCCAGCAGATGAGCTTTCAGAAGCCGGTCAAGATCGGCGACACACTGACGGTGCGCCTGGAAATCCTTGAAAAACTGCCGAAATTCCGCGTGCGTATTGCCACTCGCGTGTTCAACCAGCGCGATGAGCTGGTGGTGGATGGCGAAGCCGAGATTCTCGCCCCGCGTAAGCAACAGGTTGTAACGTTGACCGAGCTGCCGCCAATCAGCATCGGCTGACTCAAGGCCGACACAACACAAATGTGGGAGGGGGCTTTCCCCCCTCCCACATTTTTTTTACCGCATTTGGCTTACGACTGAGCGCGAGCCTGGTTACGCAGGGCTTTCACCTGGTCGTGGTTGCGCTGTACGCCATGGTACTGACGCTCAACCAGGTCACGGATGCCCAGCAGGTTGTGCTTGTTGATCTTCTCGATCGCTTCCTTGTAAGCCTTGAGTGCGTGATCTTCACCGCGCTCGGCTTCGTTCAGCACAGCCTCTTCATCTTTACCGGTGAGCATCGACTTCACATCGACCCAACCACGATGCAGGGCGCCGGCCATGCTGCCGGAGTCTTCTGGATCACCGCCCAGTGCACGTACGGCGGTTTTCAGCTCGGCGGCAGCGGTTGCGCAATCAGCGGAACGCTTGGCAAACAGCGCCTTGAGTTCTGGGTGCTTGATGTCTTCTGCGCATTCTTTGAAACCTTTCTGGCCGTCGATGCTGGTCTCGATCAGGTCGTTGAGTACGGAGATCGATTCTTTATTGATGTCAGTCATTTTTCAATTCCTCAGGCAGGTTACGAAGGGTTGTCTTAATGATTGCAGCGCTCGTGCCAGGTTTTGAAAAACAGTTTTTATGTTGAATTTCAACAACTTAAAAATATTTGAACCATCTGTATGTACGTTATTTGCATGATCTGTCATTTGGCCTTCATGCAGAATGCCTGTATTTTCCGAAGTCTCGACTCACGCCACTGACGTCCCCATGAACCCCGAAAAACTCGAATTGCTGATCACCCGCGAAATGCCCTTCGGCAAATACAAGGGCCGGATCATCGCCGACCTGCCGGGCCCTTACCTGAATTGGTTTGCCCGTGAGGGTTTCCCCCACGGCGAGCTGGGCGGTTTGCTGGCCTTGATGCAGGAAATCGACCACAACGGTTTGTCGGAACTGCTCGACCCCTTGCGCGCCAAGCACGGCAAGCCTGCCCCGCGTCATTAATCAGGAGCGTCGCCATGCCACGCAATGCTGACAACGAACTGCACTGGCAGGCCATCGCCCAGCGCTACGACCTGGAACCGGGTCCGATCAATCTGGAAAACGGCTATTTCGGGCGCATGAGCCGTGCAGTCCAGGCGCAGTACCTGGACCACGTGGCGTTTATCAACCGCAGCAATTCGTTGCACGTGCGCCAGCGTTTCGAACAAGGCGAAAACGTCGAGATCCGCCGCCAATTGGCCGAGTTGATCGATGTGGCCCCGGAGTCGGTCGCCTTCACCCGCAACGCCACCGAAGCCTTGCAGTCGCTGATTCGCAACTACAACCGCCTGCAACCGGGCGACCAAGTGCTGATCAGTGATCTGGAGTACGACACCGTCAAGGGCGCCATGCGCTGGTTGGCCGGGGTTCGCGGTGTCGAGGTGATTGAGCTTTCCCACTCGCACCCGGCCAGTTTCGACAACCTGTTACAGACCTATCGCACCGCCTTCGCTGAGTACCCGCGTATAAAGCTGATGGCGCTGACCCACGTCACCCACCGCACAGGCCTGGTGATGCCCATTGCAGCCATCGCCGAGGCGGCGCGTGAACAGGGTATCGACGTGATTCTCGACGGCGCCCATGCCCTGGGCCAGATCGACTTCAACCTCGCCGAGCTGGGCATCCAGTTCGCTGGCTTTAACCTGCATAAATGGATCGGCGCGCCGCTGACCCTGGGTTTTCTGTACATCGCCCCGGAGCGCCTCGCAGATATCGACCCGGACATGGGTGAGTTCCACTACCCCATCACGGACGTGCGCGCACGCACGTCCTACAGCACGCCAAACTTTCCGGCCTTGATGACCTTGCCACTGGTGTTTGAAGAACATCGGGCATTGGGGGGCGCGGCGGCCAAAGGTGCGCGGGTCAATTACCTGCGCGATCTGTGGGTAAGCCAGGTGCGCCCCCTCAAAGGCATTGAGGTGCTGACTTCGGATGATCCACGGCTGTATTGCGGGATTACCGCGCTCAAATTCAGCGGGCGTGACCAGCAGGTGATGGTGGATCGGTTGCTCAAGGATTACGGCCTGTTCACCACCACGCGCGCCGGGGCGGCGTTTGGTACGTGCATCCGGGTGACACCGGGGTTGCTCACATCAAAGGCGGACATTGATGTGCTGGTCAAAGCCATTACCGAACTGAGCACAGACTGAAAATGTGGTGGCCTAACGGCTTTTTGCAGGCAAAAAAAGCGGTACACCGACCAAGTGCACCGCAAAAATGCCGTTAAGCACAGCAACAACGATTCGGTAAATCAGATCAATCCAGCAGCGCCAGCGCCTCGGCGGTGACTTCCTGGATGCGGGCCCAGTCGCCGTTCTTGATCCACTCAGGATCAAGCATCCAGCTACCGCCCACACACATCACGTTTTTCAACGCCATGTAGTTTTTGATGTTGGCCGGGCCGACGCCGCCGGTCGGGCAGAATTTCACTTCGCCGAACGGGCCGCCCAGGGCCTTGATGGCCGCCACGCCGCCGCTGACTTCCGCCGGGAACAGCTTGAAGCGGCGATAACCCAGGCCATAGCCTTCCATGATGCCCGAGGCATTGCTGATGCCCGGCAACAGCGGGATCGGGCTGTGCACCGAGGCTTCCAGCAGGTCGCGGGTAATGCCGGGGGTGACGATAAATTGCGAGCCGGCAACCTCGGCTGCTTCGAGCATGTGACGGTCGAGCACGGTGCCGGCACCGGTGCACAGTTCAGGGCGCTGCTCGCGCAGCACCTGAATGGCCTTGAGGCCGAACTCGGAACGCAGGGTCACTTCCAATGCGGTCAAACCACCGGCTGCCAGGGCATCGGCCAACGGCAGGATGTCCTGTTCGCGGGCGATGGTGATCACCGGCAGGATCCGCGCCTTGGCGCAGAGGCTGTCGATCAAGGCAACTTTATCCGCCATGGACACGGTCGGTTGAGGGCTTTTCATAGCGGCTGATCCTTGGCTCATGGGCACCAGTAAATCTCTAATGTAGGTTGCAAAAACGCGCGAATCGGCATGGCAGCAACGTCGTCACTGGCCAGGGCGGCGCTCAAGGTGGTCAATTTCGAACTGCCGGAAATCGACAGCACGGTGTAGTTGGCCGTGGCCAGCAGCGCACGACTCATGGTCAGGCGCTGGTGCGGCACGGTTGGCGCAAGCATCGGCCAGCAACGGCGGGTACCGTCGGCCTGCAACGCTTGGGCAAGGTTCGGGCTGTTGGGAAACAGCGAGGCGGTGTGGCCGTCATCGCCCATGCCCAGCACCAGCACGTCAATTGCCGGCAATTCGGCCAGCAGGCGATCGGCCTGCTCGGCAGCGTCTTCGAGATTGGCGGCGGCGCTGTACAGGCTGAGGAACCTGGCCTTGGCCGCAGGACCTTGCAACAGGTGCTGTTTCAACAGGCCAGCATTGCTGTCGGCATGTTCCACTGGCACCCAGCGCTCGTCGGCGAGGGTGATGGTGACGTTGGACCAGTCCAGGCCTTGCTTGGCCAGGTGCTGGAAAAACGCCACGGGGCTGCGGCCACCGGATACCACCAACGTTGCTTCGCCACGGGCACTGATGGCCGCGCGCAGTTGTTCGGCTACATCCAGGGCCAGGCCTTCGGCCAACAGCACCGGGGTGCGGTACTCGTGGGCCGTTACGCCCTGAGGCAGTTTCAATTCAGATATCGCCATACCACGACCTCCCATCCCGCGTGATCAGTGCAATGGAGCTCATCGGCCCCCAGGACCCCGCCGCATACGGCTTGGGCGCATCACCGGATTTCTTCCACCCGGCGATCAACTGGTCACACCACTTCCAAGCGGCTTCGATTTCATCTTTGCGAACAAACAGGTTCTGATTGCCGCGCATCACTTCCAACAACAAACGCTCGTAGGCATCGGGGATGCGTGCGCTGCGATAGGTGTCGGAAAAATTCAGTTGCAGCGGCCCGCTGCGCAGTTGCATGCCCTTGTCCAGGCCCTGCTCCTTGGTCATCACACGCAAGGAAATCCCTTCGTCCGGCTGCAGGCGGATGATCAGCTTGTTGCTGATCTGCAAGCGCTGCTCGGGGGCGAAGATGTAGTGCGACGGTTCCTTGAAGTGGATAACGATCTGCGACAGCTTTTGCGGCATGCGTTTGCCGGTACGCAGGTAGAACGGCACCCCGGCCCAACGCCAGTTGCGGATATCGGCACGCAGCGCGACGAAAGTCTCCGTGTCGCTCTGGGTGTTGGAGTTGTCTTCTTCCAGGTAACCCGGCACGGCCTTGCCGGCGCTGTAACCGGCGATGTACTGGCCACGTACCACTTGGGTAGTCAGCCCATCCGGGCTGATCGGCGCCAGGGCCTTGAGCACCTTGACCTTCTCATCACGGATGCTGTCGGCAGACAGATCGGCCGGCGGGTCCATGGCGATCAGGCAAAGCAGTTGCAGCAGGTGATTCTGGATCATGTCCCGCAGTTGGCCGGCCTTGTCGAAATAGCCCCAACGGCCTTCGATACCCACCTGCTCGGCCACGGTGATTTCCACGTGGGAGATGTAGTTCTGGTTCCACTGGGTTTCGAACAGGCTGTTGGCGAAACGCAGGGCGATCAGGTTCTGGACGGTCTCTTTGCCCAGGTAGTGGTCGATGCGGTAGGTGCGGTTTTCCGGGAAAAACTGCGCCACGGCGTCGTTGACCTTGCGCGAGGACTCCAGGTCCGAACCGATGGGCTTTTCCAGCACCACACGGGTGTTTTCGGCCAGGCCGACCTTGGACAGGTTCTCGCAGATCGCGCCATACACCGCCGCCGGCGTGGCGAAATAGGCGATCAGGCATTGCTCGGTGCCGGCCAGTTCAGCCAGGGCCACGTAGTCGTCGGCCTTCATGAAGTCGACGTGGACATAGGTCAGGCGCGCCAGGAAACGTTGGGCGATGCTTTCGTCCAATTCCTTGCCGACGTACTTGCGCAGTTCTTTTTCGATATGGGCCAGGTGCTGTTGCTCGGAACCGGCTTCACGGGCCAGGGCCAGGATGCGCGTGTCGTCGTGCAGCAGCCCGGCGCCATCAAGTTGATAGAGGGCAGGAAATAACTTGCGCAGCGCCAGATCACCCAAGGCGCCAAAGAGGGCAAAGGTGCAGGGTTCTACGGTTATCGAAGGCATGATGTTTGTTCTTTTATCAAGTTAAGCTACAAATACCTTTTTTCAAGGCATCACTCAAGGAAAAATGTAGTAATAACCACAACATTTTCCCGAAATACGCATTCCGAGTGGTGGTGTTCAGCTACCCTCAGTAGGATAGGCCACCGCGAAATGCCACTCGTCGATTGGCTACCGCCCTTTATTTGCATCGTCGCCCGAAGGAAAGACTGAATGGACCGCGTGCGAAATCTTCTGGAACAGATCCGGAACCGCCTCGAAGAATTAAACAAGGCCGAGAAAAAAGTCGCCGAGGTCATCCTGCTCAACCCGCAGCAGGCGACCCGCTTCTCTATCGCCGCCCTTGCCCAGGCCGCTTCGGTCAGTGAACCGACGGTCAACCGTTTCTGCCGTTCATTCGGCGTCAGCGGTTACCCTGAACTTAAATTGCAGCTGGCGCAAAGCCTGGCCAGCGGCGCGGCGTATGTCAGCCGCGCAGTGGAAGCCGATGATAACCCCGAGGCCTACACCCAGAAGATCTTTGGCAGCGCCATCGCCTCCCTGGACAGCGCCTGCCAGGCCCTGGACCCGAACCTGATCAGCAAGGCCGTAGACCTGTTGATCCAGGCGCGGCAGATCCACTTCTTCGGCCTGGGCGCCTCGGCGCCGGTGGCCATGGATGCGCTGCACAAATTCTTCCGCTTCAACCTGTCAGTGACCGCCCATGCCGACGTGCTGATGCAACGCATGATCGCCTCGGTGGCGCATACGGGCGAGCTGTTCGTGATTATTTCCTACACCGGGCGTACCCGCGAGTTGGTGGAAGTGGCGCGTATTGCGCGGGAAAACGGTGCGTCAGTACTGGGTGTTACCGCAGAGAACTCACCGCTGGCCAAGGCCAGCACCGTGAGTTTGAACATTCCGCTGCCGGAAGACACCGACATCTACATGCCGATGACCTCGCGGATCATCCAATTGACGGTGCTGGATGTGCTGGCGACCGGCATGACCTTGCGCCGTGGCGTGGATTTCCAGCCGCATTTGCGCAAGATCAAAGAGAGTTTGAATGACAGCCGGTATCCGGTGGGGGATGAGTTTAACTAAGCCAGCATGTGTGTTGGCTTTACTGGCCCTATCGGGGGCAAGTCGAATCGTCGCACCGCCCCTCCCACACTTTGATCTGTGAATACTTTCAAATGTGGGAGGGGGCTTGCCCCCGATAGGGCCATCAGCCACACCGCTAAACCCCAGCCCGAGCCTGCAAACTCAAATGCGCCCTCTCCCCCGGCGCCAAACTGGCCCCGGCCATCGCCGATTCCACACACACAAACCCCGACGCCTCGTTGAAGCTCACGCCCAGCAACGGCCGGCTGCCCGGATGCCAGACCACGGTGTCCGCACTGTCACCCGTGTCGATGCACAGTTCACGCTGCCAAGCATGATCCTTGAGCTGCAATTCACCCTCGTGCTGGAACACCCGCTGACACCCACCGTCCACCCGCAATTCACCTTCCTGCTGGCAAACCTGGCGACTGAGCTGGTCATAACCTTGCGCACCGTCGAGTCCAGACAGCGCTATCTCGTCGACGTGACCAATACGCCAGTAAGCGTGCAAAGCATGGCTCAACTGGCACGGGAGTTCGTCCTGATGCTCGGTGCTCAGGCGCAGTTCCAGGGTGTCGCCCAGGTGCGCGTGCAGGTCGACCTGCCAGTCGCACAGCTGCAATTGCCAGTGCAGACGCACGCCGTCGTCGTCGGTGCTGCTGTCGAGGAGCTTCCAGTCGATCAACCGCGCCCAGCCGTGAGATGGCCATGCGTTTTCGCTCGGATGGCGGCCATACCACGGCCAGCACACCGGCACGCCGCCACGGATGGCGCCGACTTGCGGCCACTTGGCCGCGCACCACAACCAGGGTTTCTGGCCACGGGGTTGGAAATGCAACAGTTGCGCACCCTGGCGGCTGAACACCGCCTGGCACAGCGGGTGGTCAATCACCAACACATCGCGCATCTGAAAGCGCTCCCAGGCGAACACCGGACGCTCGCGCAGGGATTTGAAAAAGCGTTGCAGCGGATGCTCATGCATGTGCCACGGTCCTGAATATCACAGTGCAGCCCAAAAAAAAGCGGATAGCCATGGCTACCCGCAAATGCGCACAGAGAGAAGGAGCTTATCGCAACAGCGTTAGAACGTAGACTGAATTTTCAGGCCAGCCACCAGCGCGTTGTCGACTTTATCCACGCCGCCCGGCTGGACAACGTATTGCAGGTTGGGACGCACGGTCAGCCAGTTGGTGACGTGGAAACCGTAGTTGATTTCGAAGTTGTACTCGGTCTCGCGAATCGGCCGGTACAGCGGGTTGTCGTAGTCGCTCACGCCGTTGGAGGCATTGAGCAGTTCGGCGTCTTTCTTCACGTCATCGTTGACGTGCAGACGCGCAGCACCAATACCGACGTCATCTTTTGGACGCGCATCGAATGGGCCTTTGTACACCAGCATGATCGACTGGTAGTTGTCGACGGTGTTGGTTTCCTTGTCGTGGAACGTGGCATTGGCGGCAATGTTCAGGCCACGGGAAGAGTCACCGTTGTGGCTGGTGAGTTGCTGCTGGGCAACAAACCAGTAGCCTTTTTTGCTGCTGCGGGTACGGTAGTCTGCGCCAGTAGTGGCAGCATCGTTACCGTTGACGTCTTCACGAACGTCGCTGGCGTCAGCGGCGCTCTTGTAGTAACCCACACGGTATTCGCCCGGCAGATTGTTAACCTTCGGCGACCAGACCAATTCCACCGGGATCACAGTGCCTTTGGTGCCGCTGCCACTCAGCTTGAAGCCGTTGCCGTGCTCCAGTTGCGACGGGTTCTGGTTGTACGCGCCGATTTGCGCATACAGCTCAGGCGTGATGTTGTACTTCACGCGGATCGCGGCCTGGCTGACCGGCCAGTTGTACCAGGTGCTGACGTAGTTACCCACTTGCGAGCCGCAGAACGACAGGTTCTGGAAGTCGCATGGGAAGGTGTTGAAGTCTTCGCCTTCACCGAAGTAGCCGAGCTTGACGTCCAACTTGTTGTCGAACATCTGGTGCTGGATCCAGAACTGGGTCAGACGCACCATGTGGCCACGGCCGTAGACTTCCATCGACGAGCTGAGCGTGCCGGCACGCGGGTCGCCAATGCGGTCGTTGGAGATGTTCTGGCCATTACGGTTGGTGAACTGGATCTTGGCCTGGGTGTTGTCCCAGCCCCACAGTTTTTGCAGGTCCAGGGCAACGCCCAGACCGAACTGGTCAGCGTAGCGACCGGTCTTGTCGTTGTTGTAACCACCGTGGGCGTTGTAGCCCATTTCCCCTACGTAGTCGGCCTTGATATCGATACCTTGCTCGATCAGCTTGGTACGCTCGCCGCCCCAATCGCCGGTCATCCATTTGGAATCGGCGCTGAACGCATCGGCCGCCATCGCATTGGCGGACAATACAAGGGCTGCTGCAGCTGACAGTTGGCAGATCAGCCGGGTGTTGTTGTGTTGCTTTTTCATCCCTACATCCTCGTCTTTATTGTTATTAAACTGTTTTTATCTAACGCGGGTTACATTTTTTAACTAAAACAACAACTTATCTCGCTCAGCGACCCTTGAATTGGGCCACGTTATCGGCGTGCCCCTGTGTCGGCACTGAAGTAGCCGTGCCCAGACGCTCACCGGTGTTGGCGTCAAACAGCAGCACCTTGGCCGGATCGAATTGCAGGGTCAGGGTCTCGCCCACCTGAGGTGCCACATCGGGCGCCAGTCGGCAGCAGACTTTGGTGTCGTTGAGTTGCACGAACACCAGGGTGTCCGGCCCGGTCGGCTCGGTGACCTGGACTTCGGCACGAATGCTCGACGCACTGTCGCCCTCGCCCGCCGCCAACAGGATTTGCTCCGGGCGCAGGCCCAGGATCACGTCGCGGTCTTCCAGGCCGGCATCTGTCACGTTCAGCGCCAGCTCACAACGCGCCTGGCCGCTGTCGAGCAGAGCCACCAGGCGACCGTCCTTGCGTTGCAGGCGCAGCGGCACAAAGTTCATCGGCGGCGAGCCGATAAAGCTCGCCACAAACTGGTTGGCCGGGTTGTTGTAAATCTCTTTCGGCGTGCCGAACTGCTGGATGATGCCGTCCTTCATCACCGCCACTTTATCGCCCAGGGTCATGGCTTCGATCTGGTCGTGGGTCACGTAGACCGTGGTGGTCTTGAGGCGCTGGTGCATCAGTTTCATTTCGGTGCGCATCTCGACGCGCAGCTTGGCGTCGAGGTTGGACAGCGGTTCGTCGAACAGATAGATCTTCGGCCGACGCGCCAACGCCCGGCCCATGGCCACGCGCTGCTGCTGGCCGCCGGAGAGTTGGCCCGGCTTGCGGTTGAGCAGGTGTTCGATCTGCAGCAGCTTGGCCACGCGCGCGACTTCGGCGTCGATGTCGGCTTGAGGCATCTTGCGGATCTTCAGGCCGAATTCGATGTTCTCGCGCACGCTCATGGTCGGGTACAGCGCGTAGGACTGAAACACCATGGCGATGTCGCGGTCCTTGGGGCTCATGCCGCTGACGTCTTGATCACCGATCATGATCGCGCCGCCGGTGATGGTCTCAAGGCCGGCGATGCAGTTCATCAGCGTGGATTTACCGCAGCCAGAAGGGCCGACCAGGATCAGGAATTCACCTTCCTTGATCGACAGTTCGATGTTCTTCAAGGTGTCGGGCAGGCCGGCGCCATAGGTCTTGTTTACATTGCGAAGTTCAAGCGTAGCCATGATTACCCCTTGACCGCGCCGGCCGTGAGGCCGCGCACGAAATACTTGCCTGCGATCACATAGACCAGCAGGGTCGGCAGCCCGGCGATCATCGCCGCCGCCATATCCACGTTATATTCCTTGGCCCCGGTGCTGGTGTTGACCAGGTTGTTCAGCGCCACCGTGATGGGCTGGGAGTCGCCACTGGAGAACACCACGCCGAACAGGAAGTCGTTCCAGATCTGGGTGAACTGCCAGATCAGGCAGACCATGATGATCGGTGTCGACATCGGCAGAATGATCTGACGGAAGATGGTGAAGAATCCCGCACCGTCCAGGCGCGCGGCCTTGATCAGCGCGTCCGGAATGCTCACGTAGTAGTTACGGAAGAACAGCGTTGTGAACGCCAGGCCGTAGACCACGTGGATGAACACCAGGCCAGTGGTGGTGCTCGCCAGGCCCATCTTGCCGAGGGTGAAAGACGCCGGCAGCAGCACGGTCTGGAACGGCAGGAAGCAGCCGAACAACAGCAGGCCGAAGAACAGCTGCGAACCACGGAAGCGCCAGAACGACAGCACATAGCCGTTCAATGCGCCGATGGCGGTGGAAATGAGCACGGCGGGAACGGTGATCTTGATCGAGTTCCAGAAGTAACCATCGACGGTGTCCCAGGCCTTGACCCAGCCAATGCCGGTGACCACGGTGGGCCAGCTCAGCAGGTTGCCGTTGGTGATGTCTTCCGGGGTTTTGAAGCTGGTGAGCAGCATCACCACCAGCGGCACCAGATACAGCAGCACCGCAAGGATCAGCACCGCGTAGATCGCAACGCGGCTCAGGCTGATGGCCGGTTTGTTAGCGAGACTAGTCATTACGCTTGGTCCTCAGCTCGGAGTAGAGGTAAGGCACGATGATCGCGAGGATCGCACCGAGCATCAGGATGGCACTGGCAGAGCCCATGCCCATCTGGCCACGGCTGAAGGTGAACGAATACATGAACATCGCCGGCAGGTCGGACGAATAGCCCGGACCACCCGCGGTCATGGCCGCCACCAGGTCGAAGCTCTTGATCGCAATGTGCGCCAGGATCATCACCGCACTGAAAAACACCGGACGCAGGCTGGGCAACACCACGCTCCAGTAGATGCGCGGCAGGCTCGCGCCGTCGATCTGGGCGGCACGGATGATCGATTGATCAACGCCACGCAAACCGGCAAGGAACATTGCCATGATGAAACCGGAGGCTTGCCAGACAGCGGCGATCACCAGGCAATAGACCACACGGTCCGGGTCGATCAGCCAATCGAGACGGAAGCCTTCCCAGCCCCAGTCACGCAGGAGTTTGTCCAGGCCCATGCCCGGGTTGAGCAGCCATTTCCAGGCGGTACCGGTGACGATCATCGAGAGCGCCATCGGGTACAGGTAAATAGTGCGGATGAAGCCTTCGCGACGGATTTTCTGGTCGAGGAAGATCGCCAGGGTCACGCCGATCACCAGGGTGATGCCGATAAACATGCCGCCAAACAGCGCCAGGTTCTTGCTCGCCACCCACCAGCGATCGTTGTCGAATAAACGCTCGTACTGCGCCAGGCCCGCCCACTTGTAGCTCGGCAGGAACGTAGACGTGGTGAACGACAGTACAAACGTCCACAGGATGTAGCCGTAGAAGCCCACCAACACGATGAACATGCTGGGCGCCAGCACCAATTTGGGTAGCCAGCGCTGCAGCGCATCGAACGGCGAGGCTTTGCTGAACACAGCAACAGAACTCATGGGAAAATCCAATACAGGGAAAAAGGACTACAGAAACAGGCCTTGTGAGGGGTCAGGGGTCCCCCTCACAAGGTCAGCTGTTACTTGGCTGACTTGATCGCAGCGCCGAGCTTCTTGGCGGTGTCGGCCGGGTCGGCTTTCGGGTCGTTGATGAAGTTGGTCACGACATCAAAGAACGCACCTTGCACAGCCAGGGTGGTGGCCATGTTATGCGCCATGCTTGGTTGCAGGCCGCCGGACTTGGCGTCTGCCAGGAAGTCCTTGGCGGCAGTCTGGGCGCAGGAGTCGAAGCCGAGCTTGTCCATTTCGTTGAGCATGTCGGTACGAACAGGGATCGAGCCCTTGTTGATGCTGAACACCTTCTGGAAGTTTTCACCCAGCACGACTTTGGCGATGTCCTGCTGACCGGCGGCGGTGCCTTTGTCTTTCTGCTTGAACACTGCCAGGGAGTCGATGTTGTAGGTGAAGGCTTTGTCGGTGCCCGGGAAGGCTACGCACTCGTAATCCTTGCCGGCGACTTTCTTGGCCGCCGTCCATTCGGACTTGGCCCAGTCACCCATGATCTGCATACCGGCCTTGCCGTTGATGACTTTGCCAGCTTCGAGGTTCCAGTCCTGACCTTTGCCGTCGACGTCCATGTAGGTCGCGACTTTCTTCAGCTCGGTGAGGGACTTGACCATTTCCGGGCCAGTCAGCGCAGCGTTGTCCAGGTCGACCAGGGCTTTTTTGTAACCATCGGCACCCATCACCGAAAGCACGACCGCTTCAAACACGGTGCTGTCCTGCCAAGGCTGGCCACCGTGGGCAAGCGGGATGAAGCCTGCGGCCTTGAGCTTGTCGCCGGCTGCGTAGAATTCTTCGAGGGTGGTCGGGTTCTTGGTGATGCCGGCTTTCTTGAAGACTTCCGGGTTGATCCACAGCCAGTTCACACGGTGGATGTTGACCGGTACGGCAACGTAGTCACCGTCGTACTTCACGGTGTCGGAGACTTTCTTGTCGAGCAGAGAATCCCATTTTTCTGCTTTGGCGACGTCTTTGAGCACGTCGGTGTCGAGCAGACCGGTGGACGCCCATTCCTGGATGTCGGGACCTTTGATCTGGGCAACGCCGGGCGGGTTGCCGGCGACCGCGCGGCTTTTCAGCACGGTCATGGCCGTGGCGCCACCGCCACCTGCGACGGCACCGTCTTTCCAGGTGAAGCCGTCTTTCTCAACTTGGGCCTTCAGGACATCTACAGCCGCTTTTTCGCCACCCGAGGTCCACCAATGCACAACTTCAACCGTCCCTTTGGAGTCGGCGGCAAATGCACTGAGGGGAAACAACGAGGCAACGGAAATAGCTACGGCGAGGCGATTAATCGCGTTCATCTGAATACCTTTTCTTGTTGTTATGCATGCAAGTCTAGGGCTTGCGCTGCACGGAGTTTAAACATGGTTTTTTCGAGCGCAGGTAACAAAGGGATGCACAAATGTCACCACTTGGTGACATAGCGCCCAGCACTCAACGCGCTGGTCATGCTCGGCGCCAAGGGCAGTGCAGGCAGCACCACCGCTTGCCAGGCATGGTACAGGTCCGGCTTGCCCCCCCAGATGTTGCTGCTGGGCTGGTTGTGCGGATTGAGTTCGTGGTGCCAACTGCCGTGGATACGGTCGATAAAGTGGGTTTCGCAGAACTCCCAGAAGCGCCGATACCAGGTCTCGTAATGCAGTTCGCCCGTGCGTTTAAGCAAGGCTTGGGCTGCAGCGCTGGCCTCAGCGTGCGTCCAATGCAGGCGTTCGCACACCACCGGCTGGTGGTTCCAATCCAGGGTGTAGACGATGCCGGGGGCGCCATCCACGGCCCAGGCATATTCGCAGGCACTGGCGAACAGGCCCTTGGCGTCGCTCACCAGCCACTCTGGCGTAACAAGCCCGGCTTGCAGGCGAGCGGCTTCCAGGTGCAGCACCAGCCGCGCCCATTCAAAACCGTGGCCGGGAGTGATGCCATAGGGGCGGAAGCCGTCGGCGCGGTTGTCTTCGTTGTAGTTGAGCAGCGGTTGCCAGTGCGGGTCGAAATGCTCGATGACCATGAACTGGTTGCTGGCCGCATGGGTGTGAATCACGCGTTCGACGATCCGCAGTGCACGGTCCAGCCAGCGGGTATCGCCCGTCACATCGGCCAGGGCGAGGAAGGCTTCGGTCGCGTGCATATTGCTGTTGGCGCCGCGATAGGCTTCGACGCCGCTCCAGTCCTGGGCAAAGGATTCGAGCATCACGCCCTCTTCTTCGCTCCAGAAAAACTGGTCGATGATGTGGGTCGCGTCATTGAGCAGGTTTTGTGCACCCGCCGCTCCCGCCACCACGGCCGAGCTGGCCGCCAGGGCGACGAACGCATGCAGGTAGGCGGCCTTGCCGGTGTTGCCATCCTGGGCCTGGGGCGTGGCGAACCAACCGCCGTGCTTGCTATCACGCAAAGGGCCACTGAGGGCCGCGACCCCGTGCTCGACCAGCGCCGCATAGCCCGGCAGACCCATGGCATGGGCCATGGCGAAGCTGTGGGTCATGCGGGCGGTGTTCATGGTTTCGGCGTGGGCATTGGCCGGCAGTAGGCCTTTGTCGTCAAGGTTGCCAAACCCTTCTGGCAGGCGCGACGCCTTGGCAAATGACAGCAGGCGCTGGCCTTCGGCAGCGAGCCAGGCATGGTGGGCAGGCGCGTTAAGCCAACTGCTGGCAGGCAGTGGTTGCATGGTCATGGGTGGCCCTTATTATTTTTTGTGGGATGACCGGAGTCTAAACAAGGGCGGGAGGTGGGCACGTAACGAAGGGGATGGGAAATGTCACCAAGTGGTGACATTGCAAAAGGACAGACGACTCCAGTGGTGAGCGGGCTCACCACAAGGGTCAGTCACCCCGGATGCCAGACGTCATTGGCCCAGCGGGGTGACCTTCGCCGGCGCGTTGAGCTGTTGCTGCAGGTTCTGCACCTGGCTTTGCAACGTAGTGATATTGCGCGTGGTCTGGATGCGGAACACGTCGAACTCTTTGTTGGTCGGCGCATCGCTATTGGCCGGCTGGTTGTCCTGCGCGCTTTTGAGCACCACCAAATCCTGCTCAAGACGCGCGATGGCGGCGCTTGGGTTGCCTTGTTTTTTCAACGCAGCAACGTCGGCGACCAGCTCTTTGATCTCTGTGTCGCGCTTGCCCGCATCACCCTGTGCCGCCTTGAGCGTGGCTACCGCGTCGGTCAGGGCCTGGACCTGGCCTTGCAGCTTGGCGTTGGCGCTCGACAGCTCGGTGGTGCTGGCTGTCATTTGGGCGAGGCGTTTGTCCAGTTCGGTGGCCTGGCCGGCGACGCCGAGCTGCTGCTTGCCCTGCTCCAGCAGTTGGCTTTCCAACTGCTTGATCTGCAGTTTCAATGCTTCGCTGCCGTTGTTCACGCTGGCTTCACTGGCGACGACCTTGCCGGAAATATCCTGCAGGCGCCCCGCCGCTTCTTCGCTGATGCGTGCAAAACTTTCCTGGGTGGCAACCAATTGCTGGCCCATCAGGGATATCTGCTGGAAGCTCCACCAGGCCAGGCCGGCAAAGGCGATCAGCAGCGCGCCGATCAATGCCCACAGCGGGCCGGTGTTGGCGCCCTTGACCTTGACCACTGGCGTGTTGCGCGAACGCACCGAGGTGGCCGGGGAAGGTTCGAAATCGTCGTCATCCCCAGTATCGGCCCGCAGGCTGGGAACGTTGTCGAAGTCGTCTTTAGCATCGTTACGCATGAATCAACCCTGAATCGCTGAAGTGGCTGGAACGCCGAACGACGGGAGTATAAACCGCAGCCCCGTCGCACTGATCGACTCGGAACCGCGAATTCGGTTCCCCATGTGTTGCCTGGTGTGACCTTACTTGAACCCTGGATCCTGGGCCTTCCACCAACCGCAGAACTCGTCGAGGGCGGTCCACAGGCTGACCTTGGGCTCGTAATCCAGATAATGCCTGGCGCGGCTGATGTCGAGGGTGAAATCTTTGTTCATCACTTGCATGCCCAGGCGCGACAACGCGGGTTCCGGCCGCCCAGGCCACATCGCGCAGACGGCCTCGTTCAGCGCCGCCACGCTGTAGGACAAACCATAGGACCGATATCGGCTGACCTGGGGCAATTCCATTTGGCGCATCACGTAGTTCACGACATCCCACACCGGCACGGGCGCGCCGTTGCTGATGTTGTAGGCCCGGCCCAACGCCGAGCCGGGCGCCAGCAAGCTGCTGAGCAGGGCTTCGTTGAGGTTGTGAATGCTGGTGAAGTCGACCTTGTTCAGGCCGTCACCGACGATCGCCAGGCGCTTCTTGCGCTGCATTTTCAACAGGCGCGGGAAGATGCTCATGTCCCCGGCGCCGGTGACGAAACGCGGGCGCAGGGCCAGCACTTCGAGACCGAACTCCTGGGCGCCGAAGACCTTCTGCTCCGCCAGGTATTTGGTCGCGGCGTAGGGATGCTTGAAGCGCTTGGGCACTTGTTCTTCGGTCAGGCCCAAATGATCACGGCCATCAAAATAGATCGACGGCGACGACAGGTGCACAAGGCGCCCGACCCGCTGTTTAAGGCAGGCCTCGACAACGTTTTCGGTGACCAGCACGTTGCCCTGGTGAAAGTCCTGGTAACGCCCCCACAGCCCCACGGCACCGGCGCAGTGCACCACGGCTTCGACATCGCGGCACAGGTCGCGCACCAGGTCGGCGTCATTCAGATCACCCTGGATAAACTCGGCACCGCGCCGTACCAGGTGCTCCACACCCTCGGCGCGCCGCCCGTTGACCCGCACGTCCAGGCCCTGCTCCAGGGCGAAACGCGCAAAGCGCCCGCCGATGAAGCCGCTTGCGCCGGTGACCAGAATCTTCATGTATTACCCCGTGTTCTTTCGTTTTCATCGCTGTTGCCTTGACGACCGCCATCAGTCCAACGGCACCAACCATTGGCCACATGCCTGGGCGAGATGGTCGGTCAGCAGGCCCAACAACTGCCCGCCACTGCGCCAATGATGCCAGTACAACGGTACATCGATGGGCTTATCTGGCAACAACTCCACCAGCACGCCCTTTTCAAGTTGGTCGCGCACCTGCAATTCGGGCACCAGGCCCCAACCAAGCCCGGATTCCGCCAGGCGGATAAAGCCTTCGGAAGATGGGCATAAATGGTGTTCGAAACCGCCGTCCACGCCCAGGGATGCCAGGTAGCGGTGCTGTAGGAAGTCATCCGGGCCAAACACCAGCGCCGGGGTGCGAACCAGTTGATCGGCGCGCACGCCTTGCGGGAAGTGACGAGCAATAAAGGCCGGACTGGCCAGCGCCCGATATCGCATGGCGCCCAGCAACAGGCTGCGGGCTCCGGCCACCGGGCGTTCACTGGCACAGATACACGCCGCCACTTCACCGGCGCGCATGCGTTTGAGGCCGACTGTCTGGTCTTCCACAATCAGATCCAGCAACAAATGCTGTTCGGCGCAGAAGTCACTGACGGCCTCGGCCCACCACGTCGCAAGGCTGTCGGCATTGAGGGCGATGCGCAGGCGTTCGGGCATGCCCTCGTCGTCCAGCGCGGGCACCTGGCTTTGCAGGTCGCGCTCCAGCAACCGCACTTGCTGCACATGGTTAAGCAGGCGCCGCCCGATATCGGTGGGGGTGGGCGGTGATGCGCGCACCAGCACCGGCTGGCCGATACGCGCTTCCAATAACTTGATGCGCTGGGAAATGGCCGATTGCGACAGCCCGAGCACTTGGGCGCCGCGTTCGAAGCCAGCCTGTTCCACCACCGCCGCGAGGGCGGAAAGCAATTTATAGTCGAACATCAGTTTCTCTAATGAGCGATCAGCAATATTGGTTTTTCTTATACAGCCTCGCCCGTGAGAATGAC
The DNA here is from genome assembly GCF_056688935.1 of Pseudomonas arvensis. NCBI lineage: Bacteria > Pseudomonadati > Pseudomonadota > Gammaproteobacteria > Pseudomonadales > Pseudomonadaceae > Pseudomonas > Pseudomonas arvensis. The sequence continues at coordinate 4,856,446 of NZ_CP162038.1, forward strand.
CAGCATTGCTTACCTCTATAAGGAACCTCCCATGGCTGGCGAAACCGCCCTGGCAACCCTGCTGCGCAGCATGAGCCCGCACCTCAATGACGGTGACTACGTGTTCCGCACCCTGCCCGACCACCGGATCCCAACCGGCTACTACCACGATCATCTGTCTGTCGGCCGCGCCGATGCCGAGCGCGCAATGCACGTGCTGCGGCAACTGGCGGCGGACGCGGAGTAAATCCTATGTGGCAAAGCTATCTGAACGGGCTGCTGGTAGCCCTCGGCCTGATTATGGCCATCGGCACCCAGAACGCCTTTGTCCTGGCACAAAGCCTGCGCCGCGAACATCACTTACCCGTGGCGGCATTGTGCGTGGTGTGTGATGCGCTACTGGTTGCCGCCGGAGTGTTCGGCCTGGCCACGGTGCTTGCGCAAAACCCGCTGCTGTTGGCGATTGCGCGCTGGGGCGGCGCGGCATTCCTGTTGTGGTATGGCACTCTGGCACTGCGGCGGGCGTTCTCCACGCAGAGCCTGGAACAAGGCGGCAACCTGAAAGTGCGCTCGTTGCGCGCCGTGTTGCTCAGTGCCTTGGCGGTGACGCTGCTCAACCCCCACGTTTACCTGGACACCGTGCTGCTGATCGGCTCGCTCGGCGCACAACAGACCCAACCTGGCGCCTATGTCGCCGGGGCCGCAAGCGCATCATTCCTGTGGTTCACCACCCTGGCGCTCGGCGCGGCGTGGCTCGCACCCTGGCTTGCACGCCCCGCCACCTGGCGCCTGCTGGACCTGCTGGTGGCGGTGATGATGTTCAGCGTGGCCTACCAATTAATAAGCGCGCCATGAACTTATTCCAAAAGGCTCTGGAACCTCTATTCCACACAGTTGTTGCGTGGTTTTGCCGCACCCCCGGTGCTATGATCCTGCCCCTGCGCCGCAAAGAGTACAAACTCCCCGGCGCTTGTTTGGCCGCCCGTGATCGGCCTTGCGCTCACCGCAACTGACCTGATTAGGAGAATCATCATGGCTTTCGAATTGCCGCCGCTGCCCTACGCACACGATGCCCTGCAGCCGCACATCTCCAAGGAAACCTTGGAATACCACCACGACAAGCACCACAACACCTACGTCGTGAACCTGAACAACCTGGTGCCTGGCACCGAGTTCGAAGGCAAGACCCTGGAAGAGATCGTCAAATCCTCTTCGGGCGGCATCTTCAACAACGCCGCTCAGGTCTGGAACCACACTTTCTACTGGAACTGCCTGGCGCCTAACGCCGGCGGCCAACCTACCGGCGCACTGGCTGAAGCCATCAACGCTGCGTTCGGTTCGTTCGACAAGTTCAAGGAAGAGTTCACCAAGACGTCCGTCGGCACCTTCGGTTCCGGTTGGGGCTGGCTGGTGAAAAAGGCTGACGGTTCCCTGGCCCTGGCCAGCACCATCGGCGCCGGCAACCCGCTGACCAGCGGCGACACCCCGCTGCTGACCTGCGACGTATGGGAACACGCCTACTACATCGACTACCGCAACGTGCGTCCAAAGTATGTGGAAGCGTTCTGGAACCTGGTCAACTGGAAGTTCGTGGCTGAGCAGTTCGAAGGCAAGACCTTCACTGCCTAAGCAACCCTTGCAGTAAAAAGAGCCCGGCGATTGCCGGGCTTTTTTATGCTGTAAAAAAGGCGGAACCCAACAGGCCGTTTTTGCCACGCAATCAGCGAGAGGAATTTTCCTCTACTACCTGTCGGAGAAATAACAATGATTAATGGTGCAACGGCAGCAATTCCGGTGGTTGGAGACCTGTTGAAAGCAGCCATTCCCGTCGTGGGAGATGTGGTCAAGGCGATTGCGCCACTGCTTCAACCCTTTGCGGATGCGATGGCAAAGAAAATTGGAGGCGAGGACACTGAGGCTTCAGACAAACCCGTAGATTTTTCCGCGCCAAAGGCTGAAAAGATGACGGTCACGTTCTCGCAATAAACAAGAAGACGCTGGTAGCTCAAGGGGGCAAGCAGTCTTGCTTGCCCCCTCACTCAGGGCTTTTCGGCGCGGGCATCAGGCCTGCGCCATTAGAATGTGATTTGCGGCGGCTGGCTCGAACTCCCGCCGGCAGAACCCACTGAGCCACTCAACACGGTTTTTGCGAGGTCCGCTGCCATGCTTGCAGCCTGGCCCACCAGTGGAAGAACCATAGGGGCCAGCGCCGATGCTGCTGCCATTCCTGCTCCTGCTGCGATCATCCGTCAATACTCCGAAATGTGTGAAAGGGGTATTCCTTTCATGACTTGGGTGGCCAGTTCCGAGTCTTCGGTTCCGTTTTTCGTAACTTTTTACGGATGGCCCAATGTCCCTTTGACTGCCATCACCAGATTGCCAATACTCATGGCATAGTGAAGGCCACCCGCATGAGACAAGGAATGCCCCTTTGAAGCTGGAACTCAAGAACAGCTTGTCGGTGAAGTTGCTACGGGTTGTGCTGCTGTCGGCGTTGATCGTGGGCGTGGCGCTGAGCGTGGCGCAGATCGTTTTCGATGCGTACAAGACGCGCCAGGCCGTTGCGGGCGATGCCCAGCGCATCCTCGACATGTTTCGCGACCCCTCGACCCAGGCCGTCTACAGCCTGGACCGCGAGATGGGTATGCAGGTGATCGAAGGGCTGTTTCAGGACGACGCCGTGCGCATGGCCTCCATCGGTCATCCCAACGAAACCATGCTCGCGGAAAAAAGCCGTGCCTTGCAGCAATCCTCCAGCCGCTGGTTGACCGATCTGATCCTGGGACGGGAACGCACCTTCACCACCGCATTGGTCGGTAAGGGCCCCTACAGCGAGTATTACGGCGACCTGAGCATCACTCTGGACACGGCCACCTATGGCAAAGGTTTTATTGTCAGCTCGGTGATCATCTTTATTTCCGGGGTGTTACGTGCCTTGGCCATGGGCCTGGTGTTGTACCTGGTTTACCACTGGCTGCTGACCAAGCCGCTCTCGCGGATTATCGAGCACCTGACATCGATCAACCCGGACCGCCCCAGCGAGCACAAGATCCCGCAACTCAAGGGCCACGAGCACAACGAGTTGGGGTTGTGGATCAACACCGCCAACCAGTTGCTCGAATCCATCGAGCGCAACACCCACCTGCGCCATGAAGCAGAAAGCAGCCTGTTGCGCATGGCTCAATACGACTTCCTGACCGGGCTGCCGAATCGCCAGAAACTGCAGGAGCAACTGGACAGGATCCTCATCGACGCCGGCCGCCGCCAGCGCCGCGTGGCGGTGTTGTGCGTGGGGCTGGATGACTTCAAAAGCGTCAACGAGCAGTTCACCTACCAGGCTGGCGACAAATTGTTGCTGGCCCTGGCAGACCGGTTGCGTGCCCACAGCGGCCGCCTCGGCACCCTCGCCCGCCTGGGCGGCGACCAATTCGCCCTGGTACAGGCCGATATTGACCAGCCCTACGAGGCGGCGGAGCTGGCGCAAAGTATCCTCGACGACCTGGAGGCGGAGTTTGCCCTCGATCATGAGGAAATTCGCCTGCGCGCCACCATCGGCATCACCCTGTTCCCGGAAGACGGCGACAGCACCGAGAAGTTGCTGCAAAAAGCCGAACAGACCATGACCCTGGCCAAGAGCCGTTCGCGCAACCGCTATCAGTTCTATATCGCCAGCGTCGACAGCGAAATGCGCCGTCGCCGCGAGCTGGAAAAAGACCTGCGCGACGCCTTGGGCCGTGAGCAGTTCCACTTGGTATACCAGCCGCAAATCAGCTATCGCGACCAACATGTAGTGGGTGTAGAGGCGCTGATCCGCTGGCAACATCCGGAACACGGCCTGGTGCCGCCGGACCTGTTTATTCCGCTGGCCGAGCAGAACGGCACCATCATCCCGATTGGCGAATGGGTGCTGGACCAGGCCTGCCGGCAATTGCGCGAATGGCATGACCAGGGCTTCACCGACCTGCGCATGGCGGTCAACCTGTCTACCGTGCAGTTGCACCACGCCGAGTTGCCACGGGTGGTCAATAACCTGATGCAAATCTACCGGCTACCGCCGCGCAGCCTGGAGCTGGAAGTCACCGAAACCGGCCTGATGGAAGACATCAGCACGGCCGCCCAGCACCTGCTGAGCCTGCGCCGTTCCGGGGCATTGATCGCCATCGATGACTTCGGCACCGGCTATTCATCGCTGAGCTATCTCAAGAGCCTGCCGCTGGACAAGATCAAGATCGACAAGAGCTTCGTCCAGGACCTGCTGGACGATGACGACGATGCGACGATCGTGCGGGCGATTATCCAACTGGGCAAAAGCCTGGGCATGCAGGTCATCGCCGAAGGCGTGGAAACCGCCGAGCAGGAGGCTTACATCATCTCCGAGGGCTGCCATGAAGGTCAGGGCTACTACTACAGCAAACCCCTGCAGGCCCGGGAGCTGGCGGTTTTTTTGAAGCAGGCCGAGCGCAATAACGCAGCCATTCTCTGACGCGGCAAAACGATACTGAATATTTCCCGCGTTTAACCCTTTACACAAAATGCAAATCTTTCGCATTATGTCGCAGTTTTTGCGCTCTCGCGCGCGCCCTATCAACAACCGAAGCAGGATGTTCGCCATGATTCGTATGCCCCTGGCCACCGCCAGTCTGCTGGCCATTGCCATTTCTCTCGCCGGTTGCGGCGAAGGTAAAGACAAGGCCGCAGCGCCCCAGGCGCCGACCCCGGCTGCCAGCACTACCGCTCCAGCGGCTGCCACCCCTGCCGGCAAGGTCGACGAAGCGGCTGCCAAGGCCGTGGTCGCGCATTACGCCGACATGGTATTCGCGGTGTACAGCGATTCCGAGTCCACGGCGAAAACCCTGCAGACCGCTATCGACGCGTTCCTCGCCAAGCCGAACGACGAAACCCTGAAAGCCGCCCGTGCCGCCTGGGTTGCCGCTCGCGTGCCGTACCTGCAGAGCGAAGTGTTCCGCTTCGGCAACACCATCATCGACGATTGGGAAGGTCAGGTTAACGCCTGGCCCCTGGACGAAGGCCTGATCGACTACGTAGACAAATCCTACGAGCACGCCCTGGGTAACCCAGGTGCCACGGCCAACATCATCGCCAACACCGAGATCCAGGTCGGCGAAGACAAGATCGACGTGAAGGACATCACTCCGGAAAAACTCGCCAGCCTCAATGAGCTGGGCGGTTCCGAAGCCAACGTCGCCACCGGCTACCACGCCATCGAATTCCTGCTCTGGGGCCAGGACCTGAACGGCACCGGCCCTGGCGCCGGCAACCGTCCTGCGTCGGACTACCTGACCGGTGATGGCGCCACGGGCGGCCACAATGAGCGCCGCCGTGCCTACCTGAGCGCCGTGACCCAACTGCTGGTCAGCGACCTGCAGGAAATGGTCGGCAACTGGAAACCCAACGTCGAAGACAACTACCGCGCCACCCTGGAGGCAGAACCTGCCACCGACGGCCTGCGCAAAATGCTGTTCGGCATGGGCAGCCTGTCCCTCGGCGAACTGGCCGGTGAACGCATGAAGGTTTCCCTGGAAGCCAACTCGCCGGAAGACGAACACGATTGCTTCAGCGATAACACCCACAACTCGCAGTTCTATGACGCCAAGGGCATCCGCAACGTCTACCTGGGCGAGTACACCCGCGTCGACGGCACCAAGATGACCGGCGCGAGCCTGGCATCCCTGGTAGCCAAGGCCGATCCGGCTGCCGACACCGCGCTGAAGGCAGACCTGGCTGCGACCGAAGCCAAGATGCAGGTCATCGTTGATCACGCCAACAAGGGTGAGCACTACGACCAGTTGATCGCGGCCGGCAATGACGCAGGCAACCAGATCGTGCGCGACGCGATCGCCTCGCTGGTCAAGCAGACCGGTTCGATCGAAGCCGCAGCGGGCAAGCTGGGCATCAGCGACCTCAATCCGGATAACGCTGATCACGAGTTCTGATCAAAGCAGCGCACCGCAAGCGCAATGCTTGCGGTGCCTGGTCACAAGTCTCCCGCCTTTGCGTCAGCCCCTGATGATGGAAGCAATAGCGCTGTTATAACGATTGATCAGCCCGCCCTGCAGCACTACAAACTTCCCGCTGTCCTGACTTTGCCTGATGAGCGTTTTGCTCACCTCATCCAGAACATTCAGGCTCAACTGCGATGGCGCACCTGGGACGAAGTGACGCGCCGAGGATACGCCGCCCCTCGGAATCATGCAGTACACCGTGTCACCTTGCGGCCATCGAAATAACAACTCCGGGCTCGGCCCTCCGTCGGCAATGAACTGGTAGCCCATCGCGCCCAAATGGCCCTTCAGCACTGCTCTGGCTTGGACTGCACCCCATGGGTCCAGCAGATTATTCCCGTACGTCTTGGGCAAGTTGAAATTCAGCGTTACAAACCCTGAAAGGGCTTGGTTGTCGATAATCGATAAAGGCTGAAGCAGCATCAATGGATCAAGCCCCAACCCCATGCCTTTTGCACGCCATCTGTTCAACTGAGCCAGGAACGCCGTCAGCCCGCTTGAGCTGACAACGCCGCCAGGATTGCAGTAATCGGACAGCGCACCGACCAATCTTTTAGCGGCGCGCGTGGTCAAGACCGGAAAGGCCTCCATCGCATAGCCAGCTGGAGTTCGCTTAAAGTGCCGACTGCTATCGATCAGCCATTGATTGCTAGACACATCGAAACACGCCAAGCGAGGCTGTTGAAAGATGTTGCGGCTCACCATCACGTCAATGTCAGCGGTGACACTCGGCGGCAAGCGCGGATCATAGATATGAACCCAATTGTCGGGAAAACTGTCCCCCTTGGGCAGGATTGGATAGAACTGCTGCTCCACCTGAATGACATCTACGGCTGCACCGCCTGACGCTTGAGGTACCTTGAACGTGTGAGGACGAGACGCATTGGGCGTCAACTGCGAAGCATCCAGCTCCAGCCTCCAGCCAGACCATACGTACTTGCCCGGTAACACACTTGGCACTATGGGGAAACCGGGGCCTGGCACCACGACGGCAGGTTCGCTGACCGTGACGGTCGACGCGCCAAGCGGTTGGTAGCCGTTCAACAAGTCCCACACATCATCCACGGGGCGGTTCAGGTAGGCCTGAAAACGGCTGGGGATCTCACGCCAGGTACTTATTTCCCTCGCAAACTCCAACTCCAGTTCCAGGACCCGCCCCTGAGGGAAGCTGAACGAGTCGAGCACTTGCCGCGCACGGGTTCGAGACAAATAGGGAAAGGCATTCATCAATGTCCGCTCAACGGGGAAACCACCTTTCAAGCCAATGGCCGGTGCAGCGATTTCCCAATGCCCCAAGGCATGTCGGCGGATCGGCGCATGATGAAAAGCGAACGGCGTGCGTGCATCGATTACGCGCCAGACGTGCACATCGGCGTCGTATTTGACGAGGTACCAATGCCCGGCGTCCTTCAGAAAGTGCCTCGCCAAACCACCGTTTACGGGTGCCTGGGTGAACACGTTCTGGCGCTCCCAGCCCTTCAATGGCGTTAACCGCGAAGGCACTGTGCGTTGCGCCATTTTGCTGTTCAACCCCCAGGGCTGGGAGGGTTTGCGGGACGGTGCATGGCCCATCCAGCCGTCAAACACCGTGCCAACCAATTCGGCGAAAGCTCTGACAAAGCCATGTGCCGCCACCTCCCGGTCCCCCTGTTTCGCCGCTTCGATGGCCTTGACCAGTGAATACAGGCTCCTGGCCAAACCGATCACCATGGTCACCTTGATCGGCAGGATCGCCATGACCACATCCAGCGCCACTTCAGTCACACCAGACACCGTGTCGATGTTGGTTTCCTGGGTCGTGGTCGATTGGGCGGCGGCTGAATTGATCGCCGCCGAGGCTTCGATCTCGTAAGCCTCCAGAAAGATGTTGTCCGCAATCCTGGCCAGATGCACCAGCGTGCCGGGCACCAGCGTCTTCAACAGGTTACGCACGCTCGACTGTTCATCTCGACTGACGCGACTCACCAGGTAGTCGTGCCAGGCGCTGTGGTTGATCACCTCGCGATAAAAGGCAGCGCGATCGCTGAACTCGTAAAACACACGCCCCAAAGGCGCCTGGGGCATATACACCACCAGCGAGCCGACAGACTCCGACGCTGTACTGAACACCCACACACCACGCACCCGGGCACCACGCAGTTTGAGGCTGCGCACCAAAATGCGATGGCCCTCGACCAGGGCACGCTCACTGGTATCTTCAGGGTGGTCCAGCGCGCAATTGACCCAGTTGAATCCCCGGTCGTGTCGATTGGGCAGGAAATCCCCGGCGATCTTTGCCTCAACGGCATCCAGACGCACCTGGTATTGCATGAGCGTCGCGTAACTGTCTCGCTGGGCAAGGGCTGCGGGCGATGTCAGCAAGCGGTCCTTGAGAAAGGCATCATATTTTTCACCGATGTTCAGGCCTCGGACCAGGTCCTTGACCTGGGAAGCGCTCAGGCCCTCGTAGGGTTTGCCTTGGTTATCGGTGATCGTGGAGAAATTGACGAAGTTGAAATCCAACCCGCCGACGTTTTCCAGGGCCACTTGGGTCAAGCTGCGGGTGTGCGTCAGGTGGCGCGGTCCTTCATCCGGTACCACCGGCCTGGCGCCGGCGCCATACACCGCCGACGGTAGGCGTGGCGTTCTGGTCTGGACCTTGATGTGATCGGGGTCCACCTCAAGCCCATGCTCGGCTTTCAAGGCGTTGCGCAGTTGCTCATTGGCGTAGGCCAGCAACGTCGCCTTGTCACCGAACTGCTGCAGGGAGGGCAAGCCGTCCCATTCAAGCACACGCGCAAGCTCGTGTTGATACTGTGTGAAAGCGTTCGTCCATGCGGTTTGCTCGGCCGGTGATGCCGACTTCAGGAACGCCTTGAATCGCCCGGCGATGCGCTTGGCCTCTCGCGCCAGCTCAACGGATTGCAGGCCGAAGGTATCGCCCAAATCAGTGACGCGGTTCAGGCTATCGGGCAGGTCACTGATCCCGTCAAACAGCTCACGACCGCGAAAATGCTCGATCTGGGTGGCGAAGTCCTCACGCAGTCGCTCACATTGCGCCTCAACGCTTGCAGCACAGGCCGAGTCGGTGATTTCCCGGTACAGCCACTGGTTCTGTGCGTTCGCCTGCTTGTGCGTGCCCATCCCACGGATGTGGTGCTTTTGGGCAATCATCATCAACAGCTCTTCGAAGGTCGTCTCGGCGCTCAATCGGCGATGCAGCTCCTGATCGAGCTGCGCCAGCGTTTCAAACCCTTCAAGCCCTCTTTCCGGGGTGAACAACACAACCGTGCCGACCGAGGCATCACTCGCCAACTCACGATCTGGTGCCGAGCTGGCGGATTGACCGCCGGGCTCCCTGGCAGTCAGCACCAACGCACCGTGCAGCAGCAAATTCGGCGCGGCGCCCTCACCCTTGAGCGCCACACTGAACACAGAGGGCCGGTAGCCCTTGAGGTGCTGCTGCCGGGACGCGTTATCGGGATAGCGCAGGATTTTAATCAGCAGCACGTAGGCACCGTCGCTCAAGGTGCCATCGCTCTTGAGCAACTCGGCCTCAAGCCGCAGTTGCTCGGACCTCTGGGCGATCAGCCAGGCCTTGCGCGTTCGGGTGTCGGTCAGGCCGACCGGGCTCGACCAATAATGCTGCAGATAACGCTCATAACGCACCGGCAGCTCGCCCGCCAAGGCGTCCAGAAAACGATCGAAAGTGGCGGGGGTCAACTCGGTCACCGGCGTGGTGGCATCCCCCGTTCCGGTCCGGCGCTCAAAGGCAGTCTTGCCTTTGGCATAGTCCGACGGCTGCTGATGGACAATTCGCCGGACCACGGCATCCAACACATGGGCAGGCAGGTTGTGGGTGTGGTCACGGTCGAACAACGGGTTGGTGTTGCCCTCGCGGATGAAGATCGCCTGAGGATCACTGTGGGAACCCAACGAGGGGAACGCCTGTTCCAGCGCGTCCTGGACAAATCCCTGGAATGTTGGCTGTTGCTGGAAAAAACGTCGGATCGTGACATTCAGCGCAACCAGGTCGTTCAGTTGGGAAACCTGGAGCGGCGTATCGATCGACGACAATCGCCGCCTGATCGAGGGATGCAGCGGCACGTGATTAGAGGACATGGAACCACCTTGGAGCCATTGACTGAGAAGCCTCCATGCTGCTTGGATCAAGGGCCGCGGATGAATTACATAGTTGTCTTGCGCAACCGGAACGATGAGACTCGCGGCGCACCGCCAGCGCCGGGTTTACATGCCCCGCACCCCAGGTAGAATGGCGCCTCTGCCCTATTTCGAGTTCACTTCATGGCGTTGCCGACCCTGCGCATCATCGGTTTCATCATCGGCATCTTCCTGATCACACTCGCGATCGCCATGGTTGTGCCCATGGCCACCCTGGTGATCTTCGAACGCACCAGCGACTTGCCCTCGTTCCTGTGGGCCAGCCTGATCACCTTTATCGCGGGACTGGCGCTGGTTATCCCAGGCCGTCCCGAACATGTGCACCTGCGCCCACGCGACATGTACCTGCTCACGGTCACCAGCTGGGTGGTGGTGTGCGTGTTCGCTGCGCTGCCGTTTTTGCTGACTCAGCACATCAGTTACACCGATTCGTTTTTCGAAAGCATGTCCGGCATCACCGCCACCGGCTCCACGGTACTGAGCGGCCTGGACAGCATGTCGCCGGGCATCCTGATGTGGCGTTCACTGCTGCACTGGCTGGGCGGTATCGGCTTTATCGGCATGGCGGTGGCGATCCTGCCGCTGCTGCGCATTGGTGGGATGCGCCTGTTCCAGACCGAATCCTCGGACCGCTCGGAAAAGGTCATGCCCCGCTCGCACATGGTGGCGCGGCTGATCGTGGCGGCGTATGTGGGCATCACTATTCTGGGCAGCCTGGCGTTCTGGTGGGCCGGCATGGGCCTGTTCGATGCGATCAACCACGCGATGTCGGCGATTTCCACCGGTGGTTTCTCCACCTCCGACGAATCCCTGGCGCACTGGAAACAACCGGCGGTGCACTGGGTGGCGGTGGTGGTGATGATCCTCGGCAGCCTGCCGTTTACCCTGTACGTGGCCACCTTGCGCGGTAACCGCAAGGCCTTGATCCGCGACCAACAGGTACAGGGTTTGCTCGGTTTGCTGGTGGTGACCTGGCTGGTGCTCGGCACTTGGTACTGGTGGACCACCAACTTGCATTGGCTGGATGCCTTGCGCCACGTGGCGTTGAACGTCACGTCAGTCGTGACCACCACCGGCTTTGCACTGGGGGACTACAGCCTCTGGGGCAACTTCTCACTGATGCTGTTCTTCTACCTGGGCTTTATCGGTGGTTGCTCGGGCTCCACCGCTGGCGGGATCAAGATTTTCCGCTTCCAGGTTGCCTACATCCTGCTCAAGGCCAACTTGAACCAGCTGATTCACCCGCGTGCCGTGATCAAGCAGAAGTACAACGGCCACCGTCTCGACGAAGAAATCGTACGGTCGATCCTGACCTTCTCGTTTTTCTTCGCCATCACCATCTGCGCTATCGCTTTGGCCCTGTCGCTGCTGGGCCTGGACTGGATGACCGCACTCACCGGCGCCGCCAGTACCGTCTCCGGCGTCGGCCCCGGCCTTGGCGAAACCATTGGCCCGGCGGGCAACTTCGCCAGCCTGCCGGATGCGGCCAAGTGGATCCTGTCCCTGGGCATGCTGCTGGGCCGCCTGGAAATCATCACAGTCTTTGTTCTGTGCATCCCGGCGTTCTGGCGTCACTGACGGGCGCCGTGCCTTGCAACCGCGCCCGGTATTCGCCGGGCGTGGCATCGAACCAGCGGCGGAACGCACGGAAGAAGTTGCTGGGATCGGCAAAGCCCAGCAGGTAGGCAATCTCCAGCAGCGTCATGCTTGGCTGCGCCAGGTATTGCTCGGCCAGTTCGCGGCGGGTGTCGTCGAGCAGGGTCTGGAAACTCGTGCCCTCCTCCTGCAAACGCCGCTGCAAGGTGCGTTGGGACAGGTGCAACGTCTGGGCCACCACTTCACGCTTGGGCTCGCCCTGGGGCAGCAGGCGACACAGCACCTGGCGCGCCTTGTGGGTCACGCGGCTCTCGGAAAAGCGCGCCAGGTATTCACCGGCAAACCGGTCGTGCAAAAGCGCCATGGCCTCGTTGGCCGTGGGCAGCGGCGCGTCCATGTCGGCGCGCTCGAAAATCAACGCGTCATAGGCCGCGTTGAACTCCAACGGGGCATGAAACGCTTGCTTATAGGGCCCCAGGTCAGCCGGCTGTTCACCTTGCAACAGGACTTTGCGCGGTTGCAGGGTGCGCCCGGTCAGCCAGCCGCACAGCGCCAACGCACAGGCCAGGGAGGCTTCGGCGCTTTGCCTGGTGGGCGGCAGATGGTCGCCATGCACCGTCAGAATCAGCGCATAGCCTTCAGGTAAAAGTCGGAAACTCAAGTCGGCGCTTTCGGCGATGATCCGCTGGTAACGCACCAGCCGCATAAAACCTTCAGCCAGTGTGTTACTGGACATCAACGCATAACCGGTCACATGAAACGACGCCGGGCGCACCACCTTGCCCATATTCAGGCCAATCGCCGGGTTGCCCGACAGCTCCACTGCGCGCTGCCACAGGCGGGTCATGGAATCCTGCGGGAACCGCGCGTCGGGGTCGTTGAGGGCGGCGTAGTCCAGGCCCAGCTGTTTGAACAGAGCGCGGCAATCCAGGCCATCCATTTCCAGTGCCTTGACTATCCCCATTGCCCAGCTTGCAGAAGTTGTTCGTTCGCTCATGGCGTCTTCTTAATAAAGCAGGCTCAAAACGGCAGCCAGGAAGCCAAGGATACTAAAGTGGCATCTAATGTCACTGGCTGTTACCACTGATCACTCTAGACTCAAATAAGCTCCCCGCCGAACACCTGTTGGGCGGCATAACAACCAAAGGGCCGATCACCGTGGAAAACGTCAAGCGATTCAACAGCTTCGCCGAGTTTTACCCTTATTACCTGGCCGAGCACGCCAACAGCACCTGCCGGCGCCTGCACTTTATCGGCACCACGCTGGTGATCGGGATCCTGGCGTATGCCATCGGCCGGGGCTCCCTGGGCCTGTTGATCGCCTTGCCTATCGCGGGCTACAGCTTTGCCTGGATTGGCCACTTCTTCTTCGAAAAGAACCGCCCGGCCACCTTTCAGCACCCGTTCTACAGCTTGATAGGGGATTTTGTGATGTACCGCGACATGATCCTGGGCAAAGTGCCGTTCTGAACGGTGTGACCTCTTGTCACTTGCGTAAAAACCATGAAGGTTCGTGCATCTGTCGATATAAAAGTCTTTTTGTCATTTACAGTGCTGTATCCTGCCAAGGCTTTTTGAGAGCGCGGAATCACCTGCGATTGAAAAAACAGACCTTGCGAGGAGCGACGACGATGCACGAGATACCTAATCTCCCCTTCCCAAGCCTGCACGAAACTGAGCAGCCAACACCGCAGCAGGCCAGCGCCAAGCAGCCTGAGGCCAAAGAAGCAAAACCAGTCGACAGCAAAAGCCAGGACTGACGCCGTACCAGACCGTGTGGAAAGCGCAGCTTTGAGCGCTTTCCACACTGCCTGAATCACCCGAGATTCCCCATCATGACCGACACCCTCCCCGACACCGCCGTACTCGATGCTGCCTTGCAAATGGTCGACGTGTGGAACCGTCTCAGCGCGGACAAACAAGCCGTGCTGCTCAAGCGCTTCGGCACCCAGGAAAACGCCTTGGCGGCCCTGGTCACCACCCAATTACTGGCGCCTGCCAAAACCTGACGTCTTTTTGATCTGACGTTTTTGCGTTTTACCGCCCTGCGCACGCCAAAGCCCCGGTATCATTAGCAGCCTATCTTTACCTGCTGCGACAGTGGACCTCTCCCCATGCCAGATACCCAGCGCCCCATGGCGGTCACGCTGCAAGTTGTTTCCATCGTGTTGTTCACCTTTATCGGCTACCTGAATATTGGCATTCCCCTGGCCGTGTTGCCGGGCTATGTCCACAGTGAGCTGGGCTATGGCGCGGTGATCGCAGGGCTGGTGATCAGCGTGCAATACCTGGCCACCCTGCTGAGCCGTCCTTACACCGGCAAAATCATCGATAACCTGGGCAGCAAGCGCGCCGTGCTGATCGGCCTGGCGGGCTGCGGCCTGAGTGGCGTGTTCATGCTGCTCGCAGCGTGGTTTTCAAACCTGCCGGCCGTCAGCCTGGGCAGCTTGCTTGTCGGTCGATTGGTACTGGGCAGCGCGGAAAGCCTGGTGGGCTCGGGCGCCATCGGCTGGGGCATCGGCCGGGTAGGCGCAGCGAATACGGCCAAGGTCATCTCCTGGAACGGCATTGCCAGCTATGGCGCGCTGGCCGTTGGCGCGCCGCTGGGCGTGGTACTGGTGAAGAGTTTCGGCCTGTGGAGCATGGGCGTCAGCATTATCCTGCTGGCCATCGTCGGCCTGCTGCTGGCCTGGAACAAGGTCGCCGCGCCGATTGTGGCCGGCGTGCGCCTGCCGTTCATGAACGTGCTGGGCCGCGTACTGCCCCACGGCTGCGCGTTGGCCTTGGGTTCTATCGGCTTTGGCACCATCGCCACCTTTATCACGTTGTATTACACCACGCAGCACTGGGATAACGCGGTGTGGGCCCTGAGCCTGTTCGGCGCCAGCTTCATCGGTGCACGGTTGTTGTTCGGCAATTTGATCAACCGCATCGGCGGCTTTCGCGTGGCGATTGCCTGCCTGTCAGTAGAGATTCTCGGCTTGCTGTTGCTGTGGCTGGCGCCGGACGCCAACCTGGCCCTGGCTGGCGCCGCATTGAGCGGCTTTGGCTTTTCCCTGGTGTTCCCGGCGCTTGGCGTGGAGGCCGTCAACCTGGTGCCGGCCTCCAGCCGAGGCTCCGCCGTGGGGGCCTACTCGTTGTTTATTGACTTGTCGCTGGGCATCACCGGCCCATTGGCCGGGGCTGTGGCGGCTGGCTTCGGCTTTGCCTCGATCTTCCTGTTCGCCGCTCTCGCCGCCCTCGTCGGCTTGCTGCTGAGCGTGTACCTGTACCGACAGGCACCCAAGGCCCGCGAGGCACGTGGCGACTGACTAAAAGTCGACCTTGCCGCGCCCGGCCTTGATGCTGCCGCGCTTGGTCTTGGATTCGAGACGGCGTTTTTTCGAGCCCAGGGTCGGCTTGGTCGGACGGCGCTTCTTCTCCACCTTGGTGGCGCTGAGGATCAACTCCACCAGGCGCTCGAGCGCGTCGGCGCGGTTCTGTTCCTGGGTGCGGTATTGCTGGGCCTTGAGGATCAGCACCCCTTCGCTGGTGATGCGGCTGTCGCGCAGCGCCAGCAAGCGCTCCTTGTAGAAGTCCGGCAACGACGACGCCGGAATATCAAAACGCAGGTGCACCGCGCTCGACACCTTGTTGACGTTCTGCCCACCCGCCCCCTGGGCGCGAATGGCGGTCAACTCGATCTCGGCGTCGGGCAGGTGGACGTTATTGGAAATTACCAGCATCAATCAAAAACCTTAGGCAACGGACACGCCCAATTCGGACAACATCAACAAGGACGCATGAACATGAAAACACTACTGATCACTTTGCTCGGCACCTTATCACTCATTCAAACATCACTGTCCTTTGCAGATAATGCCAATGGCAAAAACCTCTATTCACAGCGATGCGCCATGTGCCACGGGCCAGACCTCAAGGCCACGGGGCCGTTGGCGAAGAAAAGCAACCCGCCTACACCCGACCTTACAACGCCCGCCTTCAAAAAACGGCTGGCGGCTTATCCGGGCGTTATTGTTTCTTCGGTCATACTTCGCCCGAATGGAGATTTGATCCCGAAAACGCTGCGCGAAAACGGTGTGCAGGTCGCGCCGCATGCCTGGACCGTCAAGGACTTTCGCGATTTGAATGAATACATGAGCGGCGTGATTTCAAAAAATTGACGACTTGAAAACTCAAAAACCCCGCGTCCTGAGTTCCCGATAGAGGAATACAGGACGCCGGGTTTTCTGTGGACGTGCATCTGTTTACTTCAACGCAGCACTCGCTGTGTTCAACGCGGCTTCAGCACTGCGCTTGTTCTTGAGCCAGTAACACACCGCCATAAACGCCACCCACACCGGGATCGCGTACACCGACACCTGGATCCCCGGAATCATCAGCATGATCACCAGGATAAACACCACAAACGCGAGGCAAACGAAGTTGCCGTACGGGTACCACAGCGCCTTGAACAGCGGCACCTGACCGGTGCGGTTCATGTGCTGGCGGAACTTGAAGTGGGAGAAGCTGATCATCGCCCAGTTGATCACCAGCGTGGCCACCACCAGGGACATCAGCAGTTCCAGCGCGTGTTGCGGGATGAAGTAGTTCATCAGCACCGCCACCAGTGTCACTGCCGCCGAGGCGAGGATGGAGCGCACCGGCACGCCGCGTTTATCAATCTTGGCCAGGGCCTTGGGCGCGTCGCCCTGCTCGGCCATGCCCAGCAGCATGCGGCTGTTGCAGTAGGTGCCGCTGTTGTAGACCGACAACGCTGCAGTCAGGACCACAAAGTTGAGGATGTGTGCAGCGGTGTTGCTGCCCAGCATCGAAAACACCTGCACGAACGGGCTGCCGCTATAGGCATCGCCGGACGCATTGAGGGTCGCCAGCAGGCTGTCCCACGGCGTCAGCGACAACAGCACCACCAGGGCGCCGATGTAGAAGATCAGGATGCGGTAGATCACCTGGTTGATGGCCTTGGGGATCACGGTGCGTGGCTGGTCGGCTTCGGCGGCGGTGAAGCCGAGCATTTCCAGGCCACCGAAGGAAAACATGATGATCGCCATGGCCATCACCAAACCGCCCACGCCATGGGGGAAGAAGCCGCCGTGCTCCCACAGGTTACTCACCGAGGCCTGCGGGCCGCCGCTGCCGCTGACCAGCAGGTAGCTGCCCAGTGCGATCATGCCGACGATGGCCACGACCTTGATGATGGCGAACCAGAACTCAGCTTCACCGAAGACTTTGACGTTGGCCAGGTTGATCAAGTTGATCAATACGAAGAACGCCGCCGCCGAGACCCAGGTCGGGATCTCCGGCCACCAGTAGTGCACGTACTTGCCCACGGCGGTCAGCTCGGACATGCCCACCAGGATGTACAGAATCCAGCAGTTCCAACCCGACAGGAAGCCGGCGAAACCGCCCCAGTACTTGTGGGCAAAGTGGCTGAAGGAACCGGCGACCGGCTCTTCGACGATCATTTCGCCGAGCTGGCGCATGATCATGAAGGCGATGAAGCCGCAGATTGCATAACCCAGGATCATCGACGGGCCGGCGGACTTGAGCACCCCGGCCGAGCCGAGGAACAAGCCTGTGCCGATGGCGCCACCGAGGGCGATCAACTGGATATGCCGATTTTTCAGGCCGCGTTTCAGCTCGCCTGAAGGGGAATGGGGTCCACTCATGAAAAGGGTCTCACGCAAGGTTTGAGGATATTGAATGCAGGTTGCTGCCTGGAATCTCGACTCAAGCAGCGCCGCTCAAACCCCAGCGCAGGCACCAGGAGTACAGCGTCTTTCTAATGGTCATGCGTCACCTGTTTGTTTTTATCTGTGACGAAATCGAACCCGCCAGGCTCGTGGCCGGGCGGAGTGATCGGGGTCGGCAAACCCCAAGGTCTTGGCCTTTTGCGGGTTACGCAAAGGGGGTCACAGTAAAACGCGGCGCATTGTACACCGCTCGACAGCTTACGCCCGCCCCCGAACGGTGCATGCGACGATCTGTCAGGGATTCCTTACAGCTTCGAGTCGCCCAATAACGCCACCGTTTAGTCGTAAACTAATCGTTACATCGCGGAAAACCTGCGTTACAGCTGTCATCTTTGGGAAAATTGGCGATCAGAAGTTTCCGTCAACAAGAGGCTGCCAGCTCACTGTTTTTCCTCAGAAAAAATGCGTGCTAAAAAAACAGAAGAAAAAATCCAAATGAAACCGTGTCAATAAATATTTTGCATTAAGTAACAGCCTCTCCTAGGTTCATTCCACTTGCCAGCGAAGCCCGTTGGCAGGCCGTACTCAAACACCGTCCTCTAGGAGATACACCATGCAAGTACTGGAAAACGACCTGGAAACCGAACTGCAACTCGACGACTGGTTTGAAGCACCGACCCACGAGGCCGCCGTTGAAATGATGCAAGCCGATGCCGTGGTGCCGTTCGGCACCGCGATGTGGCCGTTCTAACCGGCAGGCATCCGGCAGGTGCTGTGCACGGCGCCTGCCCCCTTTCCCAAGGCACACAAGGACACGCGTCATGGACAAGGCCCGCGCCGTCGAACACTTTCTCTACTACCTCGCCCACCACCCGGCTCTCAGCGGCCTGAACTGCCCCACCGTGCTGCTGGGCCATACCGAGCGTTACGACGCCATCGCCCAGGCCATCTCCCACCGCAGCGCCGCCCGCTTCAACTTCCAGGTACAGCGCCTGGACCTGACCGCCAGCGATACCTTGGCCCACTCCATCGAAACCTGTGACCTGTA
The DNA here is from genome assembly GCF_056688935.1 of Pseudomonas arvensis. Classification (NCBI taxonomy): domain Bacteria; kingdom Pseudomonadati; phylum Pseudomonadota; class Gammaproteobacteria; order Pseudomonadales; family Pseudomonadaceae; genus Pseudomonas; species Pseudomonas arvensis. The sequence continues at coordinate 4,874,946 of NZ_CP162038.1, forward strand.
CCTGTTTCTCTACGATTCCTCGACCCTGCCAAACCCACGCGCCGAAGGCCCGGACTTTATCCGCGCCTTGCAGGGTGTAATGGCTGAGCACTGGAAGAAGTCCCTGCTGTTCAAGGATTACGGCGATTACTTCTACGACACCTTCAGCGTGGAGCCGCAGCGTATTGCCGATCTCAACGCCACGCTGATCCGGCGCATGGGCCAGGCCAATGTGCTCAGCTTTACCGACAAACATGGCTCGCGCCTTGAGGCGCCACTGAGCAGCATCAAGAAGTGGACCAATATCAACGGCGTCGGTAACCACGACCTGGCCCCCGGCGAGATCGCCACCCACAGCGAAGCCATCAACGGCCAGGTTCGGTTTGTCGGCACTTTTCTCAGCACCATCCCGTTTGCGCGCAAATACGGCGTGCTGCAATCGCCGCTGGAGTTGTGGATCGAGAACTCGACCGTCTGCAGCGTCGCCAGCGATGTGCCGGGGCTGGTGGATGATTTCAATAAGTACCTGAACGCCAACCCGTCGAACCGGCGTGTGGAAGAACTGGGGATTGGTACCAATGAAGGCGTGAAGGACCTGTATGCACGCAATGCCGGGTTTGAGGAGCGCCATTGCGGCTTGCACCTGGGCCTGGGCGGCGGGCAGAAAGGCAGCCATCACCTGGATCTGATCTTTGCCAGCGGGATATTGGCACTCGACGACAAGCCGGTGTTTGATGGCACTTTCGCGTTTTAGAAGGACATCAGGATGACTAGGCCCCCTGTGGGAGCCGGGCTTGCCCGCAATTGAATGCATTTCAAATCCAGATCTAAAAAAAACGCCAACCCGAGGGTTGGCGTTTTTGCGCAGCGCTTAGCGCATCACTGCGGCTTCTTGCGCCCAAAACCCGGACGCTGACCCGAACCCGCCGGAGCGCCACGGCGCTTGCCCGATGGCTCGTCGGCCACCAGTTTCGGGCCGGGGCGCTTGTTCGCCGCCGGCTTGGCTGGGCGCTTGGTGCTGGCGTTGTCGGCAGGGCGATCTGCCTCGCCACGGTTGCTGCGACCACCGGCCGGCGCAGGACGCGGGGTACGCGGTGCGCGCTCGCCTTCCTGACGCGATGGGGCCGTTGGGCGGCGCTCACCTTCGATGTGCGGCTGACGGGAGATACGCCCACCAGTCGCCGGGGCATCCAGTGCCGGGCGTACGGTACGCGCCACACGCTCGGTACGGGCCACAGGACGCGACGATTTACGCTGCATACGCTCAAGCTTGTCTTTGCTCTTGGCGTTCATCTGCGGCATGGCGACCGGCGTCAGGCCCACTTCGGCGCTGAGGATGTCGACTTCGTACTGGCTCATTTCGCGCCAGCGGCCCATCGGCAGGTCGGAGTTCAGGAACACCGGACCGAAACGCACGCGCTTCAGGCGGCTGACCACCAGGCCCTGGGACTCCCACAGGCGACGTACTTCACGGTTACGGCCTTCCATCACCACGCAGTGGTACCAGTGGTTGAAACCTTCGCCACCTGGAGCCTGCTTGATATCGGTGAACTTGGCCGGGCCGTCTTCCAGCACGACGCCGGCTTTCAAGCGCTCGATCATCTCGTCATCGACTTCGCCACGGACACGTACCGCGTATTCACGGTCCATCTCGTAAGACGGGTGCATCAGGCGGTTGGCCAATTCACCGTCGGTGGTGAACATCAGCAAGCCGGTGGTGTTGATGTCGAGGCGACCGATGTTGATCCAGCGGCCTTCTTTAGGCTTGGGCATCTTGTCAAACACGGTCGGACGGCCTTCAGGGTCGTCACGGGTGCAGATCTCGCCATCGGGCTTGTTGTACATGATCACGCGGCGCACCGATTCGGCGGCCTCTTCACGCTTGATGACCTTGCCATCAATGGTGATTGCATCGTGCAGGTCGACGCGCTGGCCAAGCGTGGCCTCGACGCCGTTGACCTTGATGCGCTTCTGGGTGATCCAGGCTTCGACGTCGCGGCGCGAGCCCACGCCGATACGCGCCAGCACCTTTTGCAGTTTTTCACCTGCTGGGCCGATTTCCTGGCTGTCGTTCTGGTCGTTGTCGTTCATCTTAAGCACCTCCCGGTGGGTCGATTCAGGCGTGGCCTGAAGAGTGTTGAAAGCGGGGCTTTGGCCGAATAGGTCGGCAAAGGGTCGCGAATCATACGCTCATGGTGAGCGTTGCGCATCAGAGACTAGTCGATATGCGCCAAGTCATTTGTTTTTCCGCCGGCCGGTGGCGCCCAAAGCACCAGAGCACCAGAGAACCAATGTGGGAGGGGGCTTGCCCCCGATTGCGGTGTGTCAGGATCAAATGTACTGACTGAACCACCGCCATCGGGGGCAAGCCCCCTCCCACATGGGCCCGTGTCAGTCTTCGAACTGGCGGCGTTCGTTTTCGATGGCCTCTGCCAGTGCCCGGGCCTCGTCTTCCTCATCGCTCAGCGGCGGCTGTTCGAGGGCGGCGACGGCGGCCAGGAGTTTCTCGCGGGCATCGGCGACGCCGAGGATGTCTTCCTCCGAATCCACTTCAGGCGCAACTTCAACGTTCATTTCTGCTTCCGGCTCCGCCACCCCATCACGCAGCAGATCGTCAAAGTCGGTCTTGATGCCCTGCTCCATGTCGTCCAGTTCCAGCAACAACGTGTGGAAACTGGTTTCGTCCTTGGGCTCTTCCGGCTCGGCACTGGCATCGGCCAGTTCCTGCAGGCTTGCCGGCACCGGGGCGTCGTCGAAGTCCAGCACCGGCTCGGCTTCCATCTCGCGCAATTCGGCCAGCGGCGGCAGGTCGTCGAGGTTTTTCAGGTTGAAGTGGTCGAGGAATACCTTGGTGGTGGCGAACATCGCCGGTTTGCCCGGCACGTCGCGGTAGCCGACGATGCGGATCCACTCGCGCTCCAGCAACGTCTTGACGATATGGCTGTTGACCGCCACGCCCCGCACATCCTCAATCTCGCCACGAGTGATCGGCTGGCGATAGGCGATCAGTGCCATGGTCTCCAGCATCGCCCGTGAATAACGCTGCGGGCGCTCTTCCCACAGACGGCCGACCCACGGGGAAAATTTCTCACGGATTTGCAGGCGATAACCCGACGCCACTTCGCGCAGTTCAAAGGCGCGGCCTTCACAGGACTTGCGCAAAATCTCCAGCGCCTTTTTGAACACCGGCGGTTCGGGGCGCTCGGCCTCTTCGAAGAGTTCGAACAGGCGCTCCAGGGATTGCGGTTTGCCCGAGGCCAGGAGAAAGGCCTCCAGCAGGGGCGCCAGTTCGCGGGGTTCAGTCAGATTCATCGATTCAGCTCTTTATTCGGCTCGCGCCCGCACGTGGATAGCCGCAAAAGGCTCATTCTGGACCAGCTCGACCAAGGACTCCTTGACCAATTCCAACACCGCCATAAAGGTCACCACCACCCCAAGGCGCCCTTCTTCCTTGGTGAACAGCTCGACAAACGGCACAAACCCACCGCCCTTCAGGCGCTCCAGCACATCACTCATGCGCTCGCGGGTGGACAGCGCCTCACGGCTGACCTGGTGGTGTTCAAACATATCGCCACGGCGCAGCACTTCAGCCATGGACATCAGCAATTCTTCCAGGCTCACGTCTGGCAACAGTTTGCGCGCGCGGGCTTCGGGAGCATCCAGCTTGGGCACCACCACGTCGCGGCCCACGCGGCTCAGACCGTCGATGCCTTCGGCGGCGGCCTTGAAGCGTTCGTACTCTTGCAGACGGCGGATCAGTTCGGCACGTGGGTCGTCTTCTTCGGCTTCGACCGTCTCCGAACGCGGCAGCAACATGCGCGACTTGATCTCGGCCAGCATGGCGGCCATTACCAGGTACTCGGCGGCCAGTTCCAGGCGCACCGACTGCATCAGCTCGACATACCCCATGTACTGGCGGGTGATTTCCGCCACCGGGATGTCGAGAATGTTGATGTTCTGCTTGCGGATCAGGTACAGCAACAAGTCCAGCGGGCCTTCGAAGGCGTCAAGGAAGACCTCCAGCGCGTCCGGCGGGATGTACAGATCCAGGGGCATTTCCAGCACGGCCTGGCCGTACACCATGGCAAACGGCAGTTCCTGCTGGGCGCCTGCCTGAGGGTCGACGGTTTCCACTGACGACATTCAGGCCTCGACCATAAAGGGCGCCGGATCACCACAACCCACACGGATCACTTCTGGATCGCCATTGGCCAGGTTGATCACGGTGGAGGCTTTGCCGCCGCCGACGCCGCCATCGATGATCAGGTCCACCTGCTTTTCCAGCCGTTGGCGCATTTCGTACGGGTCTTCCAGGGGTTCGGTGTCGCCGGGCATGATCAACGACACACTCATCAGCGGCTCACCCAACTCAGCCAGCAACGCCAGGGCAATCGGGTGCTCCGGCACACGCAGGCCGATGGTGCGCTTCTTCGGATGCAACAGCAGGCGCGGCACTTCGCGGGTGGCGTTGAGAATGAAGGTGTACGGGCCCGGCGTGTGCGCCTTGAGCAGGCGGAAAGTGCCGGTGTCGACCTTGGCGAACAGGCCCAGTTGGGACAAGTCGCTGCAGATCAGCGCGAAGTTGTGCTTGTCGTCCAATTGACGCAAACGGCGCACACGTTCGACCGCGCCCTTGTCGCCGATCTGGCAACCGATGGCGTAGGACGAATCCGTTGGGTAGATCACCACGCCGCCGGCGCGAATGATCTCCACGGCCTGTTTAATCAGGCGTGCCTGGGGGTTTTCCGGATGAATCTGGAAGAATTGACTCACGGGTTCTACCTGTTCAGACGGTGGCAATAATGGGGTCATGCTTGAATCGCCCCCACAAAAGCGGCAAATCTTCCGGGACCGCGCGGTACTCGCCGATCTCGGACCAGCCGCCTGGGCCATGAAAATCACTGCCGGCACTGACCAGCAGACCAAATTCGCGGGCAAGAATCGCCAGGCTGCCGACCTGCTCGGCGGGTTGATGCCCGTTGACCACTTCGATCGCGTGGCCGCCCGCTCCAATATAGTCGCTGATCAGCTTGCGACGCTTGCTGCGCGTGAAATCGTAATGCCAGGGATGCGCCAGGCTGACCCAGGCCCCGGAGGCCCGCAGGGTCTCGACGGTGTCCTCAAGGGTCGGCCAATGTTGCTTCACATCACCCAACTTGCCAGCCCCCAGCCATTTGCGGAAGGCTTCAGCGCGGTCTTTGACAAAACCTTCACGCACCATCCAGTCGGCAAAGTGCGGACGGGCCGGTGCATTGCCACTGTCACCCAGTTCCTGCTGGATGGCGCGGGCGCCGTCGAGGGCATTGGGCATGCCTTTGAGGGCCAATTTGCGGCTTATTTCTTCGGACCGCAGCCAGCGGCCGTCGTGCAATTGCGCGATAGCCTCCACCAGCGGCGGGGCTTTCTGATCGAAGCCGTAGCCGAGCACGTGAATGGTCGCGCCGCCCCAGGTGCAGGACAATTCCACGCCGTTGACCAACTGCATGCCCAACGAATGGGCGGTTACACGCGCTTCGTCGAGGCCTTCGAGGGTGTCGTGGTCGGTCAACGCCAGGACTCGCACGCCTTTTTCAAACGCACGCGCAACCAGTACCGCGGGCGCCAGGGCGCCGTCGGAGGCCGTGCTGTGGCAGTGCAAATCAACATTCACGGGAGTGTGTAACCTCAAGTCAGCTGGCGCTTTCGCAACCAAGGATGTTTGTTATTATGCCGCCACATCCAGCTTCTGGCTCTTACTGTGAAACAATTCATCGACTTCATCCCGCTGTTGCTGTTCTTCATCGTTTACAAACTCGACCCTCGGGTCGTCGATCTGGCCGGCCATGAGCTCACTGTCGGCGGCATCTACAGCGCCACTGCCGTGCTGATCATCAGCTCTGTCGTGGTCTACGGCGCGATTTTCATCTCCCAGCGCAAACTGGAAAAAAGCCAATGGCTGACCCTGGTCGCGTGCCTGGTTTTCGGCAGCCTGACCCTGGCTTTTCACAGCGAAACCTTCCTTAAATGGAAAGCCCCGGTGGTGAACTGGCTGTTTGCCCTGGCGTTTATCGGCAGCCACTTCATCGGCGACCGCCTGCTGATCAAGCGGATCATGGGCCACGCGCTGACCCTGCCGGAACCGGTCTGGGTACGCCTGAACGTGGCCTGGATCGTGTTTTTTATCTTCTGCGGCGCGGCCAACCTGTTCGTGGCCTTTACCTTCCAGCAATACTGGGTCGACTTCAAAGTGTTCGGCAGCCTGGGCATGACCGTGTTGTTCCTGGTCGCCCAGGGCATTTACCTGTCGCGCCACCTGCATGACGCCGAGCCCACCACGCCGAAAACCGAGGACTGACATGCTCTACGCAATCATTGCCACTGACGTTGCCAACTCGCTGGAAAAACGCCTGTCCGTGCGCCCGGCCCACGTCGAGCGCCTCAAGCAGCTGCAAGCCGAAGGCCGCATCGTACTGGCCGGCCCGCACCCGGCCGTGGACAGCAACGATCCGGGCGACGCCGGTTTCACCGGTAGCCTGATTGTCGCCGAGTTCGCCTCCCTGGCCGATGCCCAGGCTTGGGCCAAGGCTGATCCTTATGTCGCGGCCGGCGTTTACGCCGATGTCGTGATCAAGCCGTTCAAGCAAGTCCTGCCGTGACCCGTGCTGCGCCGGACACATTGCGTTCGGCGCGCTGCTAATTGCTCATTATTCTCGGTAACCGGCCGACAACAGTCTGAATATTCGTGTGGAATCAGGAGTTCCGATGCGCTTACGTCAGTTGTGTCTGTTGGCAGTGTTAACGATCGGGGCTACGGCCCATGCTGAAGAAACCTCGAACACCGGCAGTTCCACGCCGCTGTCCTTGAGTGCCGGCAGCCAGATCAGCGAGTTGCAGCAACGTTTGAAAGAAAGCGAGCGCCAGCGTGAAGAACTGAACAAGCAACTGCAAAACGCGGATGCTGCCCGCGAAAGCGCTCAATTGAGTCGCCTTCGTCAAGAGAACCAAAAGCTGGCCCAGCAACTCAAAGATTCACAGGGCGGTGCCTTGACCCGATGGCTGACCGAGCAACAGCAATGGTTTGTCACCGGCGGGGCCGTCGCACTGATCGCCTTGCTGTGCGGGATCTTCGCCAGCGGTGGGCACCGTCGCCGTCGACAATGGCTAAATTGAGTGAGTCATGAGCGAGCTGTTACTGATAGATGATGACCAGGAGCTCTGTGAGCTGCTGACCAGTTGGTTGAGCCAGGAAGGCTTCCAGGTGCATGCCTGTCACGACGGTTTGAGCGCGCGCAAGGCCTTGGCCGACAGCGCTCCGGCCGCCGTGGTGCTCGACGTGATGCTGCCCGACGGCAGTGGCCTGGAGCTGCTCAAGCAATTGCGCAACGATCACCCTGAATTGCCGGTGCTGATGCTTTCGGCACGGGGCGAACCGTTGGACCGCATCCTCGGCCTGGAACTGGGCGCCGACGATTACCTCGCCAAACCCTGCGACCCACGGGAGCTGACCGCCCGCCTGCGCGCCGTATTGCGCCGCAGCCACCCGGCCGCCGTGTCCAGCCAGCTTGAGCTGGGCGACCTGTGCTTCAGCCCGGTACGCGGCGTGGTCAGTATCGATGAACAGGAATTCACCCTCACCGTCTCCGAAAGCCGCCTGCTGGAAGCTTTGCTGCGCCAGCCCGGCGAGCCGCTGGACAAGCAGGAACTGGCGCAGATCGCCCTGGGCCGCAAGCTGACCCTGTACGACCGCAGCCTGGACATGCACGTGAGCAACCTGCGCAAAAAAATCGGCCCGCACCCGGATGGCCGGCCACGGATCGTGGCGTTGCGCAGTCGTGGCTATTACTACAGCCTCTAAGCAAGCCCCATGTGTAGCAGCTGCCGAGCGCAAGCGAGGCTGCGTTGGGGTCTCGGTGATCGCGGGGTGTCAATACGTACGCTACACATGCCCATCGCAGGCAAGCCCGCTCCCACTATTTACCTCTGCGCTCGCGAACCTTTTGTCAGCTCGCATCAAACCCCTCTTTACCCAAGCTTTACGCTCCCCTGACCGCCGCTGACCTTGCTCTGGGTAATCTACTCACATCCGGACTCACCGGAATAGAGACAGGAGAATCACCATGCGCAAGACCCTTATCGCTTTGATGTTCGCCGCAGCCCTGCCAACCGTTGCCATGGCCGCGATGCCCGATGGCCCAAGCCCGATGGGCGGTCCTGAAGGCCACATGATGGGCGGCCCGGGCCACGGCGGTGAACACGGTCCGCGTGGCAAAGGCGGCCCCTTCAGCCAGCTGGACCTGAGCAAGGAACAGCGCCAGCAGATCGGCAAGCTGATGGGCGACCAATGGCACGCTCGCAAAGACCTGACCCAAAAGTACCTGGACAAACTCCCGGCCGCTGACCAGAAAGCCATGCAGGATGAAATCGCCGCCGGCAAGCAGAAGACCCAGGCCGATATCCGGGCCGTGCTCAAGCCTGACCAGCAGAAACAGTTCGACGAGATCATCAAGAAGCAGGAACAGCGCCGCGCCGAATGGAAGGAATTCCAGGCCTGGAAAGCGCAACAGCCGCAAAAAGCGCAATAATGCTCCCGCGTTAACGCTCCCAGCCCAGTGGCCCCCGCCACTGGGCTTTTCCTGTTTGAGGGTTTCCTGTGCGTTCATTGTTCTGGCGCATCCTGGCCAGTTTCTGGCTGGCCATCGCCTTGGTTGCCGGGTTGTCGATCCTGCTTGGGCATATGCTCAATCAAGATGCCTGGATTCTCAGCCGCCACCCCGGCCTCAAAAACCTGGCGCAAGAGTGGACCCAACTCTACGAAACCCAGGGCGAAGACGCTGCCCAGGAATTGCTGCAACAGCGCAAGCGCCAGTACCACATCGATGTGCAAGTGCTGAACGAAAGCGGCGAGCCCGTGGTGCGTGGCACCTTCCCGCGCCGCGCCGCCGCCTTTGAAGCACGGCAAAACGACAGCAAGGAAGGCCACCTGCCCTGGCGCCGCCTGACCGCCGAGTACACCAGCGAGAAAACCGGCGACACGTACTTGCTGATCTACCGCATCGCCCACCCCGAGCTCGACGAATGGCACCGCAGCAGCCTCACGTGGCCATTGAGCGCCCTAGCGATTGCCCTGGTGGTGCTGACCCTGTTCAGCCTGTTCGTCACCCTATCCATCACCCGCCCGCTGAGCCGGCTGCGCGGTGCGGTGCATGACCTTGGCCAGGCCACCTACCAGCAAAACAGCCTGGCGCGCCTGGCCAACCGCCGTGATGAGTTCGGCGTACTCGCCACCGACTTCAACCGCATGGGTGCACGCCTGCAAAGCCTGATCGGCAGTCAACGCCAATTACTGCGCGACGTGTCCCACGAACTGCGCTCGCCCCTGGCGCGCCTGCGGATAGCCTTGGCCCTGGCCGAACGCGCCAGCCCCGAAGAGCGGGAAAAACTCTGGCCTCGCCTGACCCGCGAATGCGACCGCCTGGAGGCCTTGATCAGCGAGATCCTGGTATTGGCCCGCGTCGATGCCGATAACGCCAGCGCCGAAGACGTCGACCTCAATCCCCTGCTCAAGACCCTGCAAAAAGACGCCCAGCTCAGCGCGCCCGACCAGGTGGTGCAACTGACCAGCGAAAACGACCTGCACCTCAAGGGCTGGCCGACCATGATCGAACGCGCCGTCGACAACCTGCTGCGCAATGCCCAACGGTTCAACCCGCCAGGCGAGGCCATCGAATTGCGGGCGCAGCGCCACGACGAACGAATCCTGATCAGCGTGCGCGACCATGGCCCCGGCGTGGACGCCGAGCACCTCAGCCAACTGGGCGAGCCGTTCTACCGCGCGCCCGGCCAGACCGCCCAAGGCCACGGCCTGGGCCTGGCGATTGCGCGGCGTGCAGCCGAACGCCATGGCGGCAGCCTGATTCTGGCCAATCACCCCGGCGGTGGCTTTATCGCCAGCATCGACCTGCCGTTGGAACCTGGGGTTGTCACACCGGTGTGATGTTCTTTTATAGTGGCCCTTCTCTTACGGAGGGCCTTTGATGACTGACCTGCTGACTCCCATCCAAGCCGCACTCGATCTGCCCCAGACACCGCTGACCCTGACCGAGGCTGGCGCCCTGCCCTCGATTTTCGCCGTTACCGAACTGGCCAGCGCCAGCATCGGCGCCGCCGGACAGGCCGTCGCCCGATTGATCCAACAACAGACCGGACGTTTGCCCAGCGTGAATGTCGACCGCCGCCTCGCGTCGTTCTGGTTCTCTTCCTCAATTCGCCCGCTGGGCTGGCAAGTGCCGCCACTGTGGGACCCGGTGGCCGGCGACTACGCCAGCGCCGATGGCTGGATCCGCCTGCACACCAACGCGCCCCATCACCGTGCCGCCGCCGAACAGGTGCTGGGCAACGTCGCAGATCGCGCCGAGATGGCAGCCAAAGTCTCAACGTGGAATGCCGCAGAGCTGGAACAGGCGATTGTCGATGCCGGTGGTTGCGCGGCGCAGATGCGCACGTGGCAGGCCTGGCAAATCCATCCGCAGGGGTTGGCGGTGAATGCTGAAGCGCTGATACAGCGCCAGACCTTCGACACCAGCCGTGACACGCCCTGGCTCGGCTCGGTCGCCCGTCCGCTGGCCGGCATCAAGGTGCTCGACCTGACCCGCGTACTGGCCGGTCCCGTGGCCAGCCGCTTTCTGGCGGGCCTGGGCGCCAATGTAGTGCGAATCGACTCGCCCACCTGGAACGAGCCCGGCGTGGTGCCGGAAATGACCCTCGGCAAACGCTGCGCCCGACTGGACCTCAAAAACCCCGAAGACCGGCAGATTTTCGAAAGCCTGCTCAAGGACGCCGACATCCTGTTGCACGGTTACCGCGCCGATGCCCTGGAACAACTGGGCTACTCCCCAAGTGCACTGCAAACCCTCGCCCCCGGCCTGATCGACGTAAGCCTCAACGCCTACGGCTGGAGCGGCCCATGGCGCAACCGCCGAGGCTTCGACAGCCTGGTGCAGATGAGCAGCGGCATCGCCGACGCGGGCATGGCCTGGAAACAAGCGGATAAACCGGTGCCGCTGCCCTTGCAGGCCCTGGACCACGCCACCGGGTATTTGATGGCGGCCAGCGCGATCCAGGCCTTGAGCGAGCGTTTGGAATCCGGCCGTGGTGGGGCGGCGCGGTTGTCCTTGGCGCGCACGGCAACGTTGTTGGTAGAAGCGGGACAAGCGCCGGAGCAACCAGCGTTGCGGGCCGAAGAGCCGTGTGATCAAGGCCTGCTCGTGGAACAGCCCCCCTGGGGCCAGGCCCACCGGTTGCTCCCCCCGCTGACCATCAGCGGTACGCCATTGCAGTGGGATTTGCCGGCCGGGGAATTAGGCTCGCACCGAGCACAGTGGTGATCTGGCGGCCGCTATCGGGGGCAAGTCGAACCGTCGCACCGCCCCTCCCACATGTGACTGTGTTCACAAATCAAAATGTGGGAGGGAGCTTGCTCCCGATGGGGCCAGTACAGCCAACCCATTTATAACGATAGAACCCCGCTGTACAGCCCATACGCCGCCAGCCCGGCACCGGCGATCACGCAACTGAAAATGCCTTTCTCCATGTGAGTAAACAACGGCCGCCCCTGCTCACGCTTGGCCAGGGCAAACAGGATCACGCCCGGCGCATAGAGCAGCGCCGACAGCAGCAAATACTTCAAACCCCCGGCGTAGAGCAGCCATACCGCGTAACTCAGGGCAATCACGCCCACCAACAGATCCTTGAATCGCTGACGCTGGGCACCTTCATAGGTTTCGCCGCGCCCGCTCAACAGCACCGCGTAGGCCGCCGACCACAGGTACGGCACCAGGATCATCGACGAAGCCAGGTAAATCAGCGTGGTGTAAGTGCTGTGGGAAAACAGCGTGATCACCAGAAAGACCTGAATCATCACATTGGTCAGCCACAGCGCATTGACCGGCACCTGGTTGGCGTTTTCTTTCTTCAGGAACGCAGGCATGGTCTTGTCCTGGGCAGTCGCGTAGAGGATTTCCGCGCAGAGCAGCGCCCACGACAGCAATGCGCCCAACAGCGACACCGCCAGGCCGAGGCTGATCAGCATCGCGCCCCAAGGCCCGACGATATGCTCCAGCACGCCCGCCAGGGAGGGATTTTGCAGGTTGGCCAGTTCCGGTTGGCTCATGATCCCAAGGGACAGCACATTCACCAGCACCAGCAGCGCCAGCACGCCAAGAAAACCGATCACCGTGGCCCGGCCCACGTCCGAGCGTTTCTCGGCCCGCGCCGAATAGACGCTGGCGCCTTCAATGCCGATAAACACAAACACCGTGACCAGCATCATGTTGCGCACCTGGTCCACCACGCTGCCGAGCTGCGGGTTGCCCAGGCCCCAGATATCACGGCTGAAGATATCGGCCTTGAACGCCACCGCTGCGATCACGATAAACATCAGCAGCGGCACGATCTTCGCCACAGTGGTGATCTGGTTGATGAACGCCGCCTCTTTGATCCCGCGCATCACCAGAAAATGCACGGCCCACAGCAGCACCGAGGCACAGCCGATGGCCACCGGCGTATTGCCCTGGCCGAACACCGGAAAAAAGTAGCCCAGGGTGCTGAACAGCAACACGAAGTAACCGACGTTGCCCATCCACGCGCTGATCCAATAACCCCAGGCCGACGAGAACCCCATGTAATCGCCAAAACCGGCCTTGGCGTAGGCATACACCCCGGAATCCAACTCGGGTTTGCGATTGGCCAGGGTCTGGAACACAAACGCCAAGGTGAGCATGCCGACGGCAGTGATTGCCCAGCCGATCAGGACGGCACCGACCTCGGCACGGGCGGCCATGTTTTGCGGCAGGGAGAAGATCCCCCCGCCAATCATAGAACCCACCACCAAGGCGATCAGGGCGCTGAGTCGAAGTTTCTGGGCCGGTTGGGACATGAACGCTCCTGAAGAATTAACAGTTTTAGCTGACCACCGTGCACTCCACTAATTAACTCAGCGAGTGTAGCGTTTATTAGAGACAGCGATAAAACTGGCACACTCATAACCTAATGGCATGTCAACTCAACGCTATTCAGGCTTATTTATATTTTAAATACTGCATCACCTTTAACCTTTATAGCGAATACGTGAAGCGCCGCCGAAAAGTTTGCACATCCGCAAAAACGGTCTAGCTTCAAACGTCCATAGCACTGGCTAAATAATTAATTCCAATGGCGTAACCGCTCTGCACAGCGTGTTTCCGAGGATTCTTATCGCCCACGAGTTCCCACCCTAAGTCATTAATTCACAATGGAATGTGCCAATGAAGTGATCTGAGTCAGCTGTTTGATTAGCACACGGAATTATTCTGTGGTCTCTCTTCTCCCGCATTGGAGTTATGCAATGTCTGAATCTCCGGGAAAACTTCGATTAGGCGCATTGGTTGCACTTGTCGTGGGTTCGATGATTGGCGGTGGGATCTTCTCCCTGCCGCAAAACATGGCCGCCAGCGCCGACGTCGGTGCGGTATTGATCGGTTGGGTGATTACTGCCATTGGCATGTTGACCCTCGCGTTCGTATTCCAGACCCTGGCCAACCGCAAGCCCAACCTCGATGGCGGCGTCTACGCCTACGCCAAGGCCGGCTTCGGTGATTACATGGGTTTCTCGTCGGCCTGGGGTTACTGGATCAGCGCCTGGCTGGGCAACGTCGGCTACTTCGTGCTGCTGTTCAGCACCCTCGGTTACTTCTTTCCGGTCTTTGGCGAAGGCAACACCCCCGCGGCCGTGATTGGCGCTTCGGTGTTGCTGTGGGCCGTGCATTTCCTGGTGCTGCGCGGGATCAAGGAAGCGGCGTTCATCAACCTGGTGACCACCGTCGCCAAGGTCGTGCCGCTGGTGCTGTTCGTGTTGATCGCGCTGTTTGCGTTCAAGCTGGAGATCTTCACCGCTGACATCTGGGGCGTGAAAAACCCGGACCTGGGCAGCGTGATGAACCAGGTGCGCAACATGATGCTGGTCACCGTGTGGGTGTTCATCGGCATCGAAGGCGCGAGCATCTTCTCGTCCCGTGCGGAAAAACGCTCCGACGTGGGCAAGGCCACTGTGATCGGCTTTATCACCGTGCTGCTGTTTTTGATGCTGGTGAATGTGTTGTCCCTCGGCATCATGACCCAACCGGAACTGGCCAAGTTGCAGAACCCGTCGATGGCTGCGGTGCTGGAGCATGTGGTCGGCCATTGGGGCGCGGTGTTGATCAGCGTCGGCTTGATCATCTCGCTGCTGGGGGCGTTGCTGTCGTGGGTGCTGCTGTGTGCGGAGATCATGTTCGCCGCCGCCAAGGACCACACCATGCCGGAGTTCCTGCGCAAGGAGAACGCCAACCACGTGCCGGTCAATGCGCTGTGGCTGACCAATGCCATGGTGCAACTGTTCCTGATCATCACCCTGTTTTCCGCCAGCACTTACCTGTCGCTGATCTACCTCGCCACCTCGATGATCCTGGTGCCCTACCTGTGGTCGGCGGCCTACGCGCTGCTGCTGGCGGTGCGCGGCGAGACCTACGAAAACGCCCTTAAAGAGCGCAGGAAAGACCTGTTCATCGGCGCCGTCGCGCTGATCTACGCGGTGTGGCTGCTCTATGCCGGCGGCACCAAATACCTGCTGCTCTCCGCCCTGCTCTATGCCCCCGGCGCAATCCTGTTCGCCAAGGCCAAGCGTGAGTTGGGCAAACCGATTTTCACCAACGTCGAGAAGCTGATTTTCGCCGCGGTAGTCATTGGCGCCCTGGTGGCGGCCTATGGCCTCTACGACGGCTTCCTGACTCTGTAATTGTTGCTCCTTGGAGGATCTGTAATGACCACGGAAAAAGTGAAGTACGGCGTACATTCCGAAGCCGGCAAACTGCGCAAAGTCATGGTGTGCTCCCCAGGCTTGGCCCACCAGCGGCTGACCCCCAACAACTGCGATGAACTGCTGTTCGATGACGTGTTGTGGGTGGCCCAGGCCAAGCGCGACCATTTCGACTTCGTGACCAAGATGCGCGAGCGGGATATTGATGTGCTGGAAATGCACAACCTGCTGACCGACATAGTTGCCAACCCTGAGGCCCTGGACTGGATCCTGGAACGCAAGATCACCGCCAACACCGTGGGCCTGGGCCTGGTCGAGGAAGTCGGCTCGTGGCTGCGCAGCCTGGAGCCGCGCAAGATCGCCGAGTACCTGATCGGCGGCGTATCGGCCGATGACCTGCCGAGCAGCTTCGGTGGCAAGACCATCGAGATGTTCCGCGATTTCCTCGGCCACGCCAGTTTCATTCTGCCGCCGTTGCCCAACACCCAGTTCACCCGCGACACCACCTGCTGGATCTACGGCGGCGTGACGCTCAACCCGATGTACTGGCCGGCGCGACGCCAGGAAACCCTGCTGACCAGCGCCATCTACAAATTCCACCCTGAATTCACCAACGCCGACTTCCAGATCTGGTACGGCGACCCCGACCAGGAACACGGTGCCGCTACGCTGGAAGGCGGCGACGTGATGCCGATTGGCAATGGCGTGGTGTTGATCGGCATGGGTGAGCGGTCGTCCCACCAGGCCATCGGCCAACTGGCGCGCAATCTGTTCAAGAACAAGGCCGTGGAAAAAGTCATTGTGGCCGGCCTGCCCAAATCCCGCGCCGCAATGCACCTGGATACCGTGTTCAGCTTCTGCGACCGCGACCTGGTCACCGTCTTCCCCGAAGTGGTCAACCAGATCGTGCCGTTCACCCTGCGCCCTGACGAAAGCAAGCCACACGGCATCGACATCCAACGGGAGAAAACCAACTTCCTGGAAACCGTCGCCGCAGCGCTCAACCTCAAGGCGCTACGTGTCGTCGAGACCGGCGGCAACAGCTTCGCCGCCGAACGCGAGCAATGGGATGACGGTAACAACGTGGTGGCTGTGGAACCCGGCGTGGTGATCGGCTACGACCGCAACACCTACACCAACACCCTGCTGCGCAAGGCCGGTGTGGAAGTCATCACCATCAGTGCCGGTGAACTCGGCCGGGGCCGTGGCGGTGGCCACTGCATGACCTGCCCGATCATCCGCGACCCTATCGACTATTAAGGAGATTCCATCATGGCTTTCAATATGCGCAACCGCAGCCTGCTGTCGCTGATGCACCACACCACGCGCGAGCTGCACTACCTGCTGGACCTGTCCCGCGACCTCAAACGCGCCAAATACACCGGCACCGAGCGTCCGCACCTGAAGGGCAAGAACATCGCGCTGATCTTCGAAAAAACCTCGACCCGCACCCGCTGCGCGTTCGAAGTGGCGGCCCATGACCAGGGCGCCCACGTCACCTATATCGACCCGGTGTCGTCGCAGATCGGCCACAAGGAAAGCATGAAAGACACCGCCCGCGTGCTCGGTCGGATGTTCGATGCCATTGAATACCGTGGCTTCGAGCAGGAAATCGTCGAAGAACTGGCCAAGTTCGCCGGGGTGCCGGTGTTCAACGGCCTGACCGCCGAATTCCACCCGACGCAGATGATCGCCGACACCCTGACCATGCGCGAACACAGCGACAAGCCGCTGCATGACATCAGCTACGCCTACCTGGGCGACGCCCGTTACAACATGGGTAACTCGCTGCTGATGATCGGCGCCAAGCTCGGCATGGACGTGCGCATCGGCGCACCGAAAGCCCTGTGGCCCCATGAAGATTTCATCAAGCAATGCCAGGCATTTGCCGAGGAAAGCGGCGCACGCATCACCATCACCGAAGACCCGAAAGAAGCCGTGAAGGGCGTGGACTTCATCCACACCGACATCTGGGTGTCCATGGGCGAGCCGGTGGAGGCATGGGACGAGCGCATCGAGCAACTGCTGCCGTACCAGGTCAACGCCAAGATGATGAAAGCCTCGGGCAACCCTCGGGTGAAGTTCATGCACTGCCTGCCGGCGTTCCACAACAGCGAAACCAAGGTCGGCAAGGACATCGCCGCGCGGTATCCGAACCTGGCAAACGGCGTGGAAGTGACCGAGGAAGTCTTCGAGTCGCCGGCCAACATCGCCTTTGAGCAAGCGGAAAACCGCATGCATACCATCAAGGCGATCCTGGTGTCGGCGCTGGCGGATATCTAACTCTCACTGTCGGAACACAATAAAAATGTGCGAGGGGGCAAGCCCCCTCCCACATTGTGCCTTGTGTCCCAAAGCTGAATTCTAGAAGGATCGTATTATGCGCATCGTCGTAGCCCTGGGCGGCAACGCCCTCCTGCGCCGTGGTGAACCCATGACGGCGGACAATCAACGCGCCAACATCCGCATCGCCACCGAACAGATTGCCAAGATCCACCCCGGCAACGAGCTGGTGATCGCCCACGGCAATGGCCCGCAAGTCGGCCTGCTGTCGCTGCAAGCCGCCGCCTACACCCAGGTTTCACCGTATCCACTGGACGTGCTGGGCGCCGAAACCGAAGGCATGATCGGCTATATCATCGAACAAGAACTGGGCAACCTGCTGGACTTTGAGGTGCCGTTCGCCACGCTGCTGACCCAGGTGGAAGTGGACGCCAAGGACCCGGCATTCCAGAACCCGACCAAGCCGATCGGCCCGGTCTACTCCAAGGCCGAAGCGGAAAAACTGGCGGCCGAAAAAGGCTGGGCGATTGCCCCCGATGGCGATAAATACCGCCGGGTGGTAGCCAGCCCACGCCCCAAACGCATCTTTGAGATTCGCCCGATCAAGTGGCTGCTGGAAAAAAGCAGCATCGTGATTTGCGCCGGCGGTGGCGGGATCCCGACCCTGTACGGCGAAGACGGCAAACTGCGCGGCGTCGAAGCTGTCATCGACAAAGACCTGTGCTCGTCGCTATTGGCCTCGCAACTGGACGCCGATTTGCTGGTGATTGCCACCGATGTCAACGCCGCTTTTATCGACTTCGGCAAGCCGACCCAGAAAGCCATCGGCCAGGCGCACCCGGACGAAATGGAAAAACTCGGCTTCGCCGCCGGCTCCATGGGCCCCAAGGTCCAGGCCGCCTGTGAGTTCGCCCGCCAGACTGGCAAAACCGCAGTGATCGGTTCACTCTCGGACATCGAAGCCATCGTCCAGGGCAGCGCCGGCACGCGCATCAGCACGGCAACACCTGGCATCACCTATCTGTGAAGTAGAGGAGATACGCCTATGGCCACCTTTGAACCCGGTCACCTGCATATCGAACGTCACGCGCTCAACAATAACGATGTCAGCTACGACCTTTGCCTGGACTACGAAGTCGTCACACATGAGGCGGAAGGCAAAGGCATGCAATTCACCCTGCACGGCAACATCCAGGGCAAGGACATGAAGGAAACCTTTTTCCTCCCCAAGGACCAGGCTTACAACTTCGCCAGCAATGTGACCAAGATCGTCGAGAAATACGGCATTCCCAAGACCCACAGCAGCGTCGGCTCGCAACACAAGCATTACGACATGATGTTCGAAGATGTGCGGCATCAACTGGATATGAAATCCGGTGATCCGGTCAAACCCGAACACCTGGAGTAACGCGGAGCAAATGTGGGAGGGGGCTTGCCCCTCCCACATTTTTTGATCTGCATCGCCTGTCAGGCATACTTGCGGCCTCTCGCACCTCAGAATCGTCAGCCACTGCATGCGTATCCACGTCAGCTTCATCGACCGCGTCGGCATTACCCAGGAAGTCCTGGCCTTGCTCGGTGGGCGCAATCTCAACCTGGATGCGGTGGAAATGGTACCGCCCAACGTCTACATCGACGCCCCGACCCTCAGCGCCGAGGTGCTCGAAGAGCTGCGCGATGCACTGTTCAGCGTACACGGCGTGCGGGCGGTGAAGGTGGTGGACATCCTCCCCGGCCAACGCCGCCACCTGCAACTCGACGCCCTGCTGGCGGCCATGACCGACCCGGTGCTGGCCCTGGACAGCGCGGGCACGATCCTGCTGGCCAACCCGGCGCTGATTGCCCTGTACGGGCGTGAACCGGCCGGGGAAAGCATCGCAGAGCTGTTCAATGACCCGGCGCTGCTCGATACCTTGTTGGAAAACGGCTTTCGCCTGCCCCTGCGCGAGATCAGCGTCAACGGCCAGACCCTCCTGCTGGACGCTACACCGATCACCGATGCCGGCGCCCTGCTCACCCTTTACCAGCCAAACCGCATCGGTGAACAACTCTCGGCGCTGCACCATGACCATGCCGAAGGCTTTGACGCACTGCTGGGCGAGTCGCCGGCGATCCGTACCCTCAAGGCCCGCGCGCAACGGGTGGCCGCGCTGGATGCACCGCTGTTGATCCAGGGCGAAACCGGCACCGGCAAGGAGTTGGTGGCGCGGGCCTGCCATGCCATCAGTACGCGCCACAGTGCGCCGTTCCTGGCGTTGAACTGCGCCGCGCTGCCGGAGAACCTCGCCGAAAGCGAGTTGTTCGGCTACGCCCCCGGCGCCTTTACCGGCGCCCAGCGCGGCGGCAAGCCGGGGCTGATGGAGTTGGCCAACCAGGGCACGGTGTTCCTCGATGAAATCGGCGAAATGTCGCCGTATTTACAAGCCAAGCTGCTGCGTTTTCTCAACGACGGCAGTTTCCGCCGGGTGGGCGGCGACCGCGAAGTGAAGGTCAATGTGCGCATCCTCAGCGCCACCCACCGCAACCTGGAAAAAATGGTCAGCGAAGGCACCTTTCGTGAAGACCTGTTCTATCGCCTCAATGTGCTCAACGTCGAGGTGCCGCCCCTGCGCGAACGCGGCCAGGACATCCTGTTGCTGGCCCGCTACTTCATGCAGCAGGCCTGCGCACAGATCCAGCGCCCGGTGTGCCGCCTGGCGCCCGGTACCTATCCGGCGCTGTTGGGCAACCGTTGGCCGGGCAATGTGCGCCAGTTGCAGAACGTCATCTTCCGCGCCGCCGCCATTTGCGAAAGCAGCCTGGTGGACATCGGCGACCTGGACATCGCCGGGACCTCGGTGGCCCGCCAAAGCGACGGTGAAATCGACAGCCTCGAACAGGCCGTCGAAGACTTCGAACGCAGCCTGCTGGAGAAGCTCTACACCAGCTATCCCTCCACACGACAGCTGGCCAGCCGCTTGCAGACCTCCCACACCGCCATCGCCCACCGCTTGCGCAAGTACGGCATTCCCGGCAAACCCTGAACCCACTCATCACCAGAATGAGCGCCGCCCGCGGTGCTTGACCGAGCCCGTTGTGTTGAAGAACAACTGCGCGGCCTTAGGTGCACTGATGCGCGAATAGTAGATCTCGATAACATCCCTGTCGGTTTTGTCCGCGAGGCTGCGGAAACTCATGAAGCGCTGCTCCGGCCGTTTCAAATGGCCGGCGTTGTAGGCGGTGTCAGGTGCGGTGGGCGTCGAGTAATGAAAATGCGCATACGCCAGAACCTTGCCTTGCTTGTCCTTGACCACATACTCCTGCAAAAAATCATCGACACGCTTGAGTGCGATACGGCCCTCAATGCGCAGTATCTGCACCTGATCCTGGGCCTGGAGCCAGGCAATCCCGTCCTCATCGGGCGGCAGACGTTTGATCATGTCGATACGCATCCGACGTCCCGCCTCCAGATAACGGCGCGCAGCCTGCTCCAACTCATCGAGCAGCGCCTGGGACGCGGTATCGGGGGTTGAGGGCAACGCCTTGCGAATTTTCTCGGCAACCGCCTGGATAGTCGTGGATTGACGTATCAACCGCGTCTCGACACTGTCCGGCAAACTGGAGCCAAGAGCCTCGGCACGCGCCTGCTGCAACACGATGGGTTCCCTGTCCAACAACCGACGGGCGTCGCCCTTGAGGTTTTCCAGTGAGCGTGTCGGGCGTGGTACGGGCACCGTCGCCTCGATAACCGGTTCAAAATCATTGGAGCTGGGGCTACGCCGAAAGCTGGTCTGTACGCGCTTATCGATGGGATTGAGGATATCCACGATCTCATCATCCGATTCGGGCGTGCGGGCCCTTACCTTCCCGAGCTGATAGCGATTTTTCCGGTCGCGAAACAAACGTTTGTCGGCACTGAGCACCGACACTGGTTGAGGCGCGCAATGTTCCTCCTGTTCGCGAAGCAGCCCCGACAAAGACTGCGCCGCTTGCTGCCCCAACTCTTCGAGCAAACGGCTCAGTTGTTCGATAACACGCTCGTCAACCACGTCAGCGGCCATATCACCGTACTCCCGCACCCCTGCCTGAGACCGGCGATACTCCCTGGCAATCGCTTCATACCCGTTGATTCGTTGCTGCATGCTCAGCAAACCGGGCTCTTGCAGGGTTTTTTGCGACTGAATCGATTGGATCGCCTCACCTAGCAACCCGTGAACCTGCTCGAAGGGCGCAGACTCTTCAGAGGACGGCAAACGGCGCAGCACTGCCCCATATAAAGCCTTTAATTGCATGGACTGCCAGTCCAGAGGCGTGCCCATATCCGAGGGGGCCTTTAAATGCGCATACGGCTCAAACCCAGGCACGCCCATCAATCGCTCACGGGCATTCTGCTCCAGCGTACTCAGTTCGATCAGTTGAACGTTGTACCCTGCGATCGTCCGCGAGGATTGAACAAAGGTGCGATGTGCCGCTTGGGCAATAACCTCGTCGGCGCCATCCATTTGCGCGTCCAACTCAATCAAACGCTCATCGGGAAGAATTGCGTCTGCCCGCACGTTGATCACCACCGTCATCTGGTCGCGCAAGTTCTCGATCATGGCCTCCAACTGCTTCATCTTCTCCCGCTCGAAAGCACTCACAGGTTTGTGGGTGTTCAGTGCATTCAACGCATTTATCCTGTCGCACTGCAGCCGGTATTCGTTTTCCAACTCGATCAAATACTCGGTGCTGATGTCGCGCCGTTGGTGATCAGTGAACGTAGTGGCGCCCGCAGCGTGAGCCTCTTTGTAACGCTTCTGGGCCTGCGCCACCCGAGACAGGACCTCAGCGAGCCTGGCTGACGCGCGGTCGTAGTCACCCTCCAGTCTGCGGTTTTCATTCTGAAGGTGCAGACGCCGCTCGGCGGCCGTGGTCTTTTTTGGCTGCCCGCCGAGCAATCGCAGGCCCAGGTCAATCTTCCAGATACCTTTTGAGTCTTGCCTGAGCCATGGGCCCAAGCGTTGGTTGTTTCTCAAGTCAGCGATCCGCCAGCGATCGCCATCGGGCTTGACGCCATATAGCTTGCTGTCTATCAGCGTGTAATCCTGATGACGGCCTTGCACCCTCACCCGACCGCGCACAGGACTGTCTGTCGAGATCACGCTGGGGTTTGCAGGCCAGGTTTCCCCCGGTTCTGGCGACCATTGGAAGGTTTCGAGCTGTGCTCGCTGCGCCGTGTCAAGCTTGAGCCGAGAGTTGGCCCAGGCATAATCCATGGCCGTGATATCTGCGTGTGAACGCTGCCAGGCGAATTTCCACACGGGTTCAAGCGTGTGGCTGACCGGAATCACCTCCGAGCCTTGGGCCGCACCTGTCGTCACGGTTTTGATCGCGTCCAGGCGTAAACGCTGATCCAGCGTGACCACGGGGCTCATCAGCAGGCCGGCCACACTGCCCATCAGCTCGGCAAGGGCATTGGCAGTCTCTTCCCGACTGGCCTGTGCCGGTAACGCCAGCACTGTGCGAAAGGTCCTGAAGGTTTGGAACAGCCAGCCCGCTACCGCCACAGGCCCTCTGATCATGGGCAACAGCGCATTGAACAACTGCCAGAGATCATTCTTGAACACGGTCCAGCGCAATGCCTCGTTGGAAGCAGATTGCTTCATGGCAAGCTGCCACAGGCTTTTGGCGTTTTCATTGAAGACGGTCGTCAGAAAATCGCCCTGCACCAATGCATCGCTGAGCAGCGCCGGGCTAGAGCCGGGCAGCGCGTCGTATTCATCGCCCTGAAAAAACCGCTGAACATGGGGGTTCAGAAAGCCGCCATTGCCAAACATGGCCCGGCTGTCATCCGGCAAACGCTGCAGCACCAGGCATTGCAGGTCGCTGCCCGCTCGCGCGATCTCGTCGAGCAACGCCTGGCGACTGGCAAACTGTTGTAAAACCGCTTCGGTGTGATCCGGGCGATAAAGAATGTGCGGCAACTGGCCGTTGTCACGCGGGCCGATGACATACAGGTTGTCCGTTTGATGGGCACGCCCCCCGGCATGCACCAGGAACGCCAGCGGCCGGGCCACTATCACTTCACCGTCGATCACGCGCTTTTGCGGATCGCCCTGCAACATCGCTTGCACCACCAAGGCGCCAGCGCGGGTAAAACCGTAGCGCTGGCGCAGGCTGTGTTCAAAGGCGAGCATCGGCAACTGGATCGCCATCTGATCAACGAACAATCGCCGCCGCCGTGCGGACTCCGCCGGGTCGGCGATCAACGCGTGCTCAAGCAGCGCGGGGTAGTGCTTACCCACATCCACGCTTTCGATCAGGTGCTTGAGGTATGCCGGGGTGATCCGGCCGGGCACCTGGCCCGGCATGGCCTGGTTGCTGATCTGCACACGGGCATAGGCCGTGGCGAAGGGGTTTTCCAACGACCATTGGGTCAAGGTCCTGGAGGTGCGTTGCGTCCAGCCGACGGTGGCGCCCTGGGTGCGCTCGAAGGTCAGGAGGTAATCGTCCGGGTTAATGGGCGCTTGAGTGGGGTAGTCCAGGCGCATTTGCCGTTGCAGCGCTTTGCGTGCATACACATCGATAGGGTCGAGGCCCTCCAGGAACGACGCTCCACCGGTGGCTCGCTGCAGGTGCTCCAGGCGTTCGAGCCACTGGCCATAAACCAGGCGATCAGCACGGTTGGCCAGTTGCAGCCAGACAGGCAACTGTTCTTCATGAGGTTGCTGAAGGTAATCAGGATCGAACCAGGCCAACGGCGACGTGAGTTTGATGAACAGCTGTTCATAGCTGCTGATGTAGGGAAGTGCCGACCAGTCGAGACGATACACGTTGCGAAGCTGACGCTCGAGCAAGGTCTGGGCCAAGGCATCGAACACATTACCGTCGGGCTCACGAAGCACCCAGTTGATGGGCATGCCAGGCCGGTAGTGGTTCATATAGCGAGGCAACAGGTTACCCAACGCGTCCAGGGTATCGAGCTTCAGCAGGTTCATCGCCGGGACGTAAACCAGGCTGATCTGTTGCCCCTGAACCCGACGCTGCAGGACCAGCAGTGGCAACCACTCGCCCGCGCGCTCTGCCTGCACGGCATACACCTGATAGATATGCAGCGCATCGGGGCTGCCCACCACCTCTCGATCCGCCCGATACCCCCATAGCACGGTCTCCTCGACACCCAGCCCCAGCAACGACTGCGCGTGCTCGGGCAGCAGCGGTGGATTTTGCCGCGCCGTGAGCAGGCATGCTCGCAACTGGCTGCCAACCGCGTTCCAACGGCTGCGGGCCGGATCGTGAGGCACGCGGGCATTCCAATAGTCCACCAACCGCTGGCCGAACCCCACGAGCACGCCGGGGGCCAGGGTGTTGAGCATCAATTCGATGTCGTCCACGCTGATGGCTTGGGTCACCGGTTGGAACACCTCCTCTCCCAAGCGGATCAACAACTGATGATGGCCTGGCGTGTAGTTCAACGCTTCGCCGCTCATGCAGCGTTTGATCAGCGCATCGCTCAAGGTGATGAGCTGCGCGTAGCGACCGCCTGGCTGTATCACACCGATCCAGCTGTTGCTCGCCTGCAGACGGGATTCGGTAAACCACTCGCCTATCCACGCCTGGATCATTGATTGGGCCACCTGAGTCAGGCTCAGGCGGTGGGCAAACAGTTTGGATAAGTAATCGCGGGACTTCCGGGCCTGGGTGGCCTCCGGGGGATTTGCAGTTGAAGCACGCATGGATCGCATCCTGATAACGAGATGAGTGCACGTTAAAACGCGGGCAGGCGGGCATTACGGTAGATAGATCTCCTTGGCAGCGCCAAAAGCGACGCCGACCCGTACTGAAAGCGCTACAGCGTAACGATTTCGATACAACCCTAGTTTTTGCACGCCATGCAACGCTTTGATCCACATAGGCTTTTTTTACCCGGCCCGGCTGTAGCGAAATCGCTACAACCAAAACGCATAGGCTTATAACCATATTTGTTAACCTTTTGATTTATAACAATTTATTTAGATTGGCCGCGATCTTGCTAAGCAACTTCCCATTATTTCAATCCCGTCCACCAGACGAATCTGGCCCCGAGGAGTTTCCATGAGCGAGTTGCGTTTCACTGAAGATCACGAATGGCTGCGCGCCGAAGCTGACGGCAGCGTCACCGTGGGTATCACCGCTTTTGCGCAGAACGCGCTGGGTGATGTGGTTTTCGTGCAACTGCCGGAGTTGCAGGCCTACGCCAAGGGCGCTGAAGCGTCCACCGTGGAATCGGTAAAAGCCGCCAGCGGCGTGTACATGCCATTGGACGGTGAAGTGCTGGAAGTGAACGACAAACTCGACGGCAGCCCGGAGCTGGTCAACGAAGACCCGATGGGCGAAGGCTGGTTCTTCCGCTTTAAACCGGTCGACGCCGAGGCTGTAGCTAAACTGTTGGATCAGGATGCGTACGACCGCCTGATCAAAGCCAACGCTGAAGCCTGAGGAGCGCGCCATGACTGTTAATTTGAGCACCGCCAACGAATTCATCGCCCGCCACATCGGCCCGCGCCAGGAAGATGAGCAGCAAATGCTCGCCAGCCTGGGCTTTGACTCCCTGGAAGCCTTGAGCGCCAGCGTGATCCCGGAAAGCATCAAGGGCACCAGCGTGCTCGGCCTGGAAGACGGCCTGAGCGAAGCCGAGGCCCTGGCCAAGATCAAGGCCATTGCCAGCCAGAACCAACTGTTCAAGACCTACATCGGCCAGGGCTACTACAACTGCCACACGCCATCGCCGATCCTGCGCAACCTCCTGGAAAACCCGGCCTGGTACACCGCCTACACACCTTACCAGCCAGAAATTTCCCAAGGCCGCCTGGAAGCGCTGCTGAACTTCCAGACCCTGATCAGCGACCTCACCGGCCTGCCGATTGCCAACGCATCCTTGCTCGACGAAGCCACCGCCGCCGCCGAAGCCATGACCTTCTGCAAGCGCCTGAGCAAGAACAAAGGCAGCAACGCCTTCTTCGCCTCGGTGCACAGCCATCCGCAGACCCTCGACGTGCTGCGCACCCGCGCCGAGCCGCTGGGTATCGAGGTGGTAGTCGGCGACGAGCGTGAACTGACCGACGTGAGCCCGTTTTTCGGCGCCCTGCTGCAATACCCGGCGAGCAACGGTGACGTATTCGACTACCGTGCGCTGACCGAGCGCTTCCACACCGCCAACGCCCTGGTGGCCGTGGCTGCCGACCTGCTGGCCCTGACCCTGCTGACCCCGCCGGGTGAATTCGGCGCCGACGTGGCCATCGGCAGCGCGCAACGCTTCGGCGTGCCGCTGGGTTTTGGTGGCCCGCACGCGGCGTACTTCTCCACCAAGGATGCGTTCAAGCGCGATATGCCGGGCCGTTTGGTCGGTGTGTCCGTTGACCGTTTCGGCAAGCCGGCCCTGCGCCTGGCCATGCAGACCCGCGAGCAACATATCCGCCGTGAGAAAGCCACCAGCAACATCTGCACCGCCCAAGTGCTACTGGCCAACATCGCCAGCATGTACGCCGTGTACCACGGGCCCAAAGGCCTGACTCAGATTGCCCAGCGCATTCACCAGTTGACCGCGATCCTGGCCAAGGGCCTGACCGCCCTGGGCTTGAAGGTCGAGCAGGAACACTTCTTCGACACCCTCACACTCAACACCGGCGCCAACACCACCGCGCTGCACGACAAGGCCCGCGCCCAGCGCATCAACCTGCGTGTGGTGGATGCCGAGCGTGTCGGCCTGTCGGTGGATGAAACCACCACCCAAGCCGATATCGAAACCCTGTGGTCGATCTTTGCCGACGGCAAGGCCCTGCCCGCCTTCGCCGCCACTGAGAGCACCCTGCCAGCCGCGCTGCTGCGCCAGTCGCCGATCCTCAGCCACCCGGTGTTCAACCGCTACCACTCGGAAACCGAGCTGATGCGCTACCTGCGCAAGCTGGCGGATAAAGACCTGGCCCTGGACCGCACCATGATCCCGTTGGGCTCGTGCACCATGAAGCTCAACGCCGCCAGCGAAATGATCCCGGTGACCTGGGCCGAATTCGGTGCCCTGCACCCGTTCGCCCCAGCCGCACAAAGCGCCGGCTACCTGCAACTGACCTCCGACCTGGAAGCCATGCTCTGCGCAGCCACCGGTTATGACGCGATCTCGCTGCAGCCGAACGCCGGCTCCCAAGGTGAATACGCTGGCCTGCTGGCCATCCGTGCCTATCACCAGAGCCGTGGCGAAGAACGCCGCGACATCTGCCTGATCCCCTCGTCGGCCCACGGCACCAACCCGGCGACCGCCAACATGGCCGGCATGCGCGTCGTCGTCACCGCCTGCGACGCCCGTGGCAACGTGGACATCGAAGACCTGCGCGCCAAAGCCATCGAGCACCGCGAGCACCTCGCCGCGCTGATGATCACCTACCCGTCCACCCACGGCGTGTTCGAAGAAGGCATCCGCGAAATCTGCGGCGTCATCCACGACAACGGCGGCCAGGTCTACATCGATGGCGCCAACATGAACGCCATGGTTGGCCTGTGCGCACCGGGCAAGTTCGGTGGCGACGTGTCCCACCTGAACCTGCACAAGACGTTCTGCATCCCCCACGGCGGTGGCGGCCCGGGCGTTGGCCCGATTGGTGTCAAATCCCACCTCACGCCATTCCTGCCGGGCCACGCGGCCATGGCACGCAAGGAAGGCGCGGTCTGCGCGGCACCGTTCGGCAGTGCGAGCATTCTGCCGATCACCTGGATGTACATCAGCATGATGGGCGGCGCGGGCCTCAAGCGCGCTTCGCAGTTGGCGATCCTGAATGCCAACTACATCTCCCGTCGCCTGGAAGAGCACTACCCCGTGCTCTACACCGGCAGCAACGGCCTGGTGGCGCACGAATGCATCCTCGACCTGCGCCCACTCAAAGACAGCAGCGGCATCAGTGTGGATGACGTGGCCAAGCGGTTGATCGACTTCGGCTTCCACGCACCGACCATGTCGTTCCCGGTGGCCGGCACCTTGATGATCGAGCCGACCGAAAGTGAATCCAAGGAAGAACTGGACCGCTTCTGCGACGCCATGATCGCCATCCGCGAAGAAATCCGCGCAGTGGAAAACGGCACGCTGGACAAGGACGATAACCCGCTGAAGAACGCACCGCACACGGCGGCGGAACTGGTGGGCGAATGGAGCCACCCCTACAGCCGTGAGCAAGCGGTGTACCCGGTTGCCTCGCTGATCGAAGGCAAGTACTGGCCGCCGGTTGGCCGGGTCGACAACGTGTTTGGGGATCGCAACCTGGTGTGTGCGTGCCCGTCAATCGAGAGCTACGCATAATCTGAGGACGCACTCAGTCAAAATGTGGGAGGGGGCTTGCCCCCTCCCACATTTGACCACCTCAATAATAAGAAACCGGAGAACAACTCATGTCTTTAAGCGTGTTCGACCTGTTCAAGATTGGCATCGGCCCCTCCAGTTCCCACACCGTCGGCCCGATGCGCGCCGCTGCCCGCTTCGTCGAAGGCCTCAAGCGCGACAACCTGCTGACCACCACCTGCAGCATCAAGGTGGAGCTTTATGGATCCCTCGGCGCCACCGGCAAAGGCCACGGCAGCGACAAAGCCGTGCTGCTGGGCCTCGAAGGCGAACACCCGGACACCGTAAACACTGAAACCGTGGCCGCCCGCCTGGCGCAGATGCGCAGGGATGGCCGCCTGAACCTGCTCGGCGAACACAGCATTGCGTTCAACGAGAAAGAACACCTGGCGATGATTCGCAAACCCCTCGCCTACCACCCCAACGGCATGATTTTCCGTGCCTTCGACGCCGCCAACATCCAGATCCGCAGCCGCGAGTACTACTCGGTGGGCGGCGGTTTTGTGGTGGATGAAGACGCCGCCGGCGCCGACCGGATTGTCGAAGATGCCACGCCGCTGACCTTCCCTTTCAAGCACGCCAAGGACTTGCTCGGTCATTGCGCCACCTACGGCCTGTCCATCAGCCAGGTGATGCTGACCAATGAAAGTGCCTGGCGCCCGGAAGCCGAAACCCGCGCCGGCTTGCTGAAGATCTGGCAGGTGATGCAGGACTGCGTCGACGCCGGATGCCGCAATGAAGGGATCCTGCCCGGCGGCTTGAAGGTAAAACGCCGCGCTGCCGCGTTGCATCGCCAACTGTGCAAGCACCCGGAATCGGCGCTGCGCGATCCGTTGTCGGTGCTCGATTGGGTCAACCTGTACGCGCTGGCGGTCAACGAGGAAAACGCCAATGGCGGGCGCGTGGTGACGGCGCCCACCAACGGTGCGGCCGGGATCATTCCGGCGGTGCTGCATTACTACATGCGCTTTATCCCGGGCGCGAACGAAGACGGCGTGGTGCGTTTCCTGCTCACCGCCGCCGCCATCGGGATTTTGTACAAGGAAAATGCGTCGATCTCCGGGGCTGAAGTCGGTTGCCAGGGCGAAGTCGGCGTAGCCTGCTCCATGGCCGCAGGCGCTTTGTGCGAAGTGCTGGGCGGCAGCGTGTCCCAAGTGGAAAACGCTGCCGAAATCGGCATGGAACACAACCTCGGCCTGACCTGCGACCCGATTGGCGGATTGGTGCAGGTGCCCTGCATCGAGCGCAATGCCATGGGCTCAGTCAAGGCCATCAACGCCGTGCGCATGGCCTTGCGCGGCGACGGGCAGCATTTCGTCTCGCTGGACAAGGTCATCCGCACCATGCGCCAGACCGGCGCCGATATGAAAAGCAAATACAAGGAAACCGCCCGTGGCGGTTTGGCGGTCAACATTATCGAGTGCTGACGCCCAAGGCGCGGCAGCACGTTTTTCAGGAGCTGAATATGTCCACCGAAACCCTGTTGAAAACCCCATTGCACGCCCTGCACATCGAATTGGGGGCGCGTATGGTGCCCTTCGCCGGCTATGACATGCCGGTGCAGTACCCGTTGGGTGTGATGAAGGAACACCTGCACACCCGTGAACAGGCCGGGTTATTTGACGTGTCCCACATGGGCCAGATCCGCCTCACCGGCGCCAATGCTGCCAAGGCCCTGGAAACCCTGGTGCCGGTCGACATCATTGACCTGCCGGTGGGCATGCAGCGCTACGCGATGTTCACCAACGAGCAAGGCGGCATCCTCGACGACTTGATGGTCGCCAGCCTGGGCAACGACGAACTGTTCCTGGTGGTCAACGCCGCCTGCAAGGACCAGGACCTGGCGCACCTGCGCAAACATATTGGCGATCAGTGCACCATCGAGCCACTGTTCGAAGAACGCGCCCTGCTCGCCCTGCAAGGCCCGGCGGCAGTGAAGGTGCTGGCGCGCCTGGCGCCGGAAGTGACCGGGATGACCTTTATGCAGTTCGCCTCCCTGCGCCTGCTGGGCGTGGACTGCTACGTCAGCCGCTCCGGTTATACCGGTGAAGACGGCTTTGAAATCTCCGTGCCTGCCGCCAATGCCGAAAGCCTGGCGCGCAGCCTGCTGGCCGAAAGCGAAGTACAGGCCATCGGCCTGGGCGCCCGCGACTCCCTGCGCCTGGAAGCTGGTCTGTGCCTGTACGGCCATGACATGAACACCGAGACCACCCCGATTGAAGCCAGCCTGCTGTGGGCGATCTCCAAGGCCCGTCGCGCCGATGGCCCGCGTGCCGGCGGGTTCCCGGGTGCCGACCAGATCTTCACCCAGCAGCAGACCGGTGTGAGCCGCAAGCGCGTCGGCCTGCTACCCCAGGAACGCACCCCGGTACGCGAAGGCGCCGAGATTGTCGACGCGCAGGGCACGGTGATCGGTAGCGTCTGCAGCGGCGGCTTTGGCCCAAGCCTCGGCGGCCCGTTGACCATGGGTTACCTAGACAGCGCGTTTATCGCACTGGATACCGAAGTCTCTGCGTTGGTGCGTGGGAAAAAGGTGCCACTTCGTGTAAGTAAAATGCCATTCGTGCCACAGCGTTACTACCGTGGTTGATTGACTGTTCCTATAAGTAACGCGGTTGCGTTAACGTGCACTAATCTGTAACGCAACCGCCATAAAACAGTGCAGCGACGATAGTCATTTTTATAGGAATCAACCTATAACGAGTGACACTTTCTATCGAATAAGCCGATTCCACATTACTCAGCGAAGTGTCATCAGGCCCAGCAAAACCTGGGCTTTTGGCAGGGGTTGTTTTTTCTCTATTAGTTGGCGTAGAGTTTGCCCACTGTGTTTGCATGGGTCGCTTGGAACCTGGACCTGGGCAGTAGCTGAAGTAGTTGTGCTACAACCCGTTCGACGTCTCTTACTTTCCTGCAACCCAGCCCAGTACTCTTTCATGTGAAAGGGGCTGTCATTAATTTTAGCGTCAAAGGAAAGAAGAAAATGTCCCAACGTCAGAGCGGTACCGTCAAGTGGTTCAACGACGAGAAAGGGTTTGGTTTTATCACGCCGGAGAGCGGTCCGGATCTGTTCGTGCATTTCCGCGCCATTCAGGGCAACGGCTTCAAGAGCCTCAAGGAAGGCCAGAAAGTGACCTTCATTGCTGTGCAAGGCCAAAAAGGCATGCAGGCTGACGAAGTTCAAGCAGAAGGTTGATCCTTCCTGCGACAAAAAGCCCCTGACATGACATCAGGGGCTTTTTTATGGGCGCGATTCCGTAAAATGCGTTTTTTCCTCAGAGAGTCCTGCCATGTCCAAACCCTTGCTGAGCCCCCAAGGCGAATTCCCCGCCGTTGGCCTGGGCCGTCGCCTGGCAGCGATGTTCTATGACTTCCTGTTGTGCACCGCCCTGCTGATCGTCACGGCGTTTATCTACAAGCTGGTGTGGATGGCGTTTTTGGGCGAAGCCAGGATGCGTACCCTCACCGAGTCCGGCGCCCTGGATGGGGACCCGCTGCTGTCGACGATTCTGTTTTTTGTGCTGTTCGGCTTCTTCGCCAAGTTCTGGACCCATTCCGGGCAGACCCTGGGCATGCAGGTATGGGGCGTGCGCGTACAGAACGCCGACGGCTCGCGCATCAGCTTGTGGCAGGCGCTGTTGCGCTTTGTGGTGTCGATTGCGTCGTGGTTGTGCGTGGGGCTGGGGTTTATCTGGGCGTTGTTCGATAAGCAGAAACGCGGCTGGCATGACATCTACTCAAACACGCAACTGGTGCGGGTTCCGAAGCAGAAAAAGTAATCCCAGGAACACTGAAGATCCAAATGTGGCAGGGGGCTTGCCCCCTCCCACATTTGGACTGTATTCACAGCTGGCTCAGGCGTTGCCGGCCAGCTTCAGGCGCGCGGCGTGGGTAAAGTCCAGCATGCGCTTGAGTGGTCGCACGGCATGAGGAATCACCGAAGGCTCGACGAAGATCTCGTTGCTCCCCTCTCGCAGGCACTGCAACGTGCGTTCCAGCGTGTTCATCGCCATCCACGGGCAGTGCGCGCAACTGCGGCACGCGGCGCCGTTACCGGCCGTAGGCGCTTCGACGAAGACCTTGTCCGGGCACAGCTGCTGCATCTTGTAGAAGATGCCGCGGTCGGTGGCGACGATAAAGGTCTTGTTGGGCAAGCGTTGCGCTGCAGCGATCAGTTGGCTGGTAGAGCCCACGGCATCCGCCAGTTCGATCACCGCTGTCGGCGATTCCGGGTGCACCAGGATCGCAGCATCCGGGTACAGCGCCTTCATGTCTTCCAGTTGCTTGGACTTGAACTCTTCGTGGACGATGCACGCACCGTCCCAAAGCAGCATGTCGGCACCGGTCTGGCGCTGGATGTAAGTGCCCAGATGCTTGTCCGGGCCCCAGATGATGGTCTCGCCGTTGTCCATCAGGCTTTCGACGATTTCCAGCGCGCAGCTGGAGGTCACCACCCAATCGGCCCGGGCTTTGACCGCCGCCGACGTGTTGGCGTACACCACCACGGTGCGTTCGGGATGCTGGTCGCAGAAGGCCGAAAACTCATCCACCGGGCAACCCAGGTCCAGGGAGCAGGTGGCTTCCAGGGTGGGCATGAGGATGCGTTTTTCGGGGGTGAGGATCTTGGCGGTCTCGCCCATGAAACGCACACCGGCAACCAGTACGGTCTTGGCCGGGTGGGCGGCGCCGAAGCGGGCCATTTCCAGGGAGTCGGAGACACAGCCACCGGTTTCTTCGGCCAGGGCCTGGATCACCGGATCGCAATAGAAGTGGGCAACCAGCACCGCGTCCTGAGCTTTCAGCTCGGCGGCGATGGCGGCACGCAGGCTCGCCTCTTCATCGGCGCTGAGGGCCTTGGGCTGCTTGGCGTCGAGGTGGGCTTGAACCAGTAGGCGTTCAGATATCTGCGTCATGTTCGCAAGACCTGCAGGCGCAGTTGCGCGAAAGTCGAGTGTACCACCGGCTCTGGAGCCCTTCGGGCGCCGCCGGACGAAGTGATTGTGTTCATCAAGCACGGGTAAAGGTGAAGCTGCGCAAGGCTACAGAATATCCAATGGTTTCAAAAGCCTAATCTGGCGTTGGCGCGTGCGATTGTCGCAGCAAAAACGGTAACTGCCGGCGTGCCAACGCTCGCACCGCGTCATCAGGTCCCGCGGCCTGTTCGTTCAGGCCGTTTTGGAAGGGCGTTCAAACAGGCATAGGTACTCGGCGTCCTTGAGGCTGCTTTCAAACTGCTCAAGGCCGTTATAGATGTTTTGCAACCCTTCTATCCGGGCTTGCAGTTCCAGTTTTTTAGCAGCAATCGCCTGGCTGACCACATCCCAAGGCAGCGCCTGCCCGCTGTGCGCCTGAATGATCGCCTGCATTTCCTTGAGTTTGAAGCCCAACTGCTGAGCGCATTTGATGAACGTCAGCAGCTCGACACTTTGCTGGGTATAGACCCGATACTTACCATCGCGCATGGGCGGCGGCAGCAAACCAATGCCTTCATAGTGGCGGATGGTCTTGACCGTCGTGCCCGACAACTGCGCGGCTTTGCCGATATACATGTAAAAGTCCTTTTTAAGGCACAACAGGTGCGCGCACTTTCGCGCGCCGCATCTTCACACATGTATAAGGGGTCGGGAAACGAAGGCTTCAAAAGAGGGTCAGCGACCAGCGATTGCCTGGGCTTGCTTGAGCCAGGCCTCACGCTGAGCGGGAGCGGAACCAAGCAGCGGTCCGAACGTAAGGGTCTTCAACGGTTTGATGCCACAGAACGCCAAGGTGGTCTTGCGCACCTGGTGCAGGCCCGGCATGCAATAGACCCATTTGTAGTACCAAGGTGGAGTATCCATCGTGACGAGCAGATGAGCGGTTCGCCCCTTCAATAGCTTGTCGGGAAAGGCTTTGCCTTCGCGATACTTAAAGGCGAAACCAGAAAGAAAAGTCCGATCAAAAAAACCTTTCATCAGCGCCGGAATGCCGCCCCACCAGATGGGATACACAAATGCCAAGTGTTCAGCCCATGTGATATCGGCCTGGGCCTTGAGCAGATCGGGCTCCAACGGCTGAACCTGCTGGTAGCCTTCGTGCAGCACGGGATCGAAGCTCAGTGCATTCAGCCGCAACAGACGCACCTCATGCCCGGCCTGCGTGGCCGCCCTCATATAAGTATCAGCCAGGGCGCCACAGAAACTGTCGTTTGAAGGATGCCCCAGAATCACCAGAACGCGCTTACTCATCATCACCTCATCCTTAAAGTAGAGCGCTCAGAATAGGGTGTGCCCGTAACGGGAGAGTCAACAGGGGCGTTTTTCAAATGCGGTTATAGCCGGATGCATTGCGCACCGGCAGGTAAGCCCCAAAACGCAGGCAAAAAAAAACCCGGAAATCCTCACTTGCGTGGGCCTTCCGGATTTTCTAAACCGCCAAAAATGGTGGGTCGTGTGGGATTCGAACCTACGACCAATTGGTTAAAAGCCAACTGCTCTACCAACTGAGCTAACGACCCGCTGTGTGGTGGCGCGTATAATACTGATTTCTAAGGATTATTCAACACCTTATTTGAAATAAATCAGAAATAACGCGTTGGGTCCGTAATTCCGGCCATTTTGAAGCCCTCTGCACGCAGTCGGCAGGCGTCGCATTTCCCACAAGCACGACCGCCTTCGTCTGCCTGATAGCAGGAAACAGTCAGCGCGTAATCGACGCCAAGTCCTACGCCAGCCTTCACGATATCGGCCTTGGTCATGTTTTGCAGCGGCGCCTGGATACGAAACCCCTGCCCTTCCACACCGGCCTTGGTCGCAAGGTTGGCCATGCGCTCGAACGATTCGACGTACTCCGGGCGGCAGTCCGGGTAACCGGAGTAATCCAGCGCATTGACACCGATAAAGATGTCGCGGGCGTTCAGCACTTCGGCCCAGCCGAGGGCCAGGGACAGAAACACTGTATTGCGTGCCGGTACGTAAGTGACGGGGATGCCTTCCGAGGGCGCCTCTGGCAGGCCGATGGTGCTGTCAGTCAAGGCCGAACCGCCCATGCCCCCCAGATTCAGGCCAACCACCTTGTGCTCAACCACACCGAGGTCGCGGGCGACACGCGCAGCCGCGTTCAACTCAGCGCGGTGACGCTGCCCGTAGTCGAAACTCATGGAATAGCAGCTGTAGCCTTGTGCTCGGACCATGGCCACCAACGTGGCGGAGTCGAGACCACCGGACAGCAGAATGACTGCACGCTTTTGATCCGTCATCTCAGCGCCCTGGCTCGTCGTTCCACAGGTATTTATGCAGCTGCAATTGCAGGCGTACGGGCAAGTTATCGGCAACCACCCAGTCGGCCAGATCGCGTGCGTTCAGGTCATGGTGGCTGGGGGAGAACAGCACTTCACCGGCACGGCGGTCGAGGCCGTACTGGATCAGCTTGGAGTTGGCCCAGTCATAATCCTCACGGGAACAGATAACGAACTTGACCTGATCGTTGGGCGTCAGCAGTTCGATGTTCTCGTAAAGGTTGCGGTGCGCTTCCTTGGAACCAGGGGTTTTGAGGTCGACCACTCGGCTCACACGCGGATCTACCGCGGAAATATCCAGGGCGCCACTGGTTTCCAGGGACACCTCGTAACCGGCGTCACACAACTGCTTGAGCAAAGGAATGGCGTTGGGCTGGGCCAGGGGCTCGCCGCCGGTCACACAGACGTAGCGCGGCCGGTAGCTGGCAACTTGCTCAAGAATGTCGTCAAGAGTGCGCACGGTGCCGCCACTGAAGGCGTAGGCGCTGTCACAGTATTGGCAACGCAACGGGCAGCCGGTCAGGCGCACAAATACTGTGGGCAGGCCGGCGGTGCGCGTTTCACCCTGCAACGAGTAAAAAACTTCGGTGATGCGTAATGTGTCTTGCATAGTCGCCACGGGCGTAACAGCTAAACAGGCTGTCCGCCTCCGTCAGGCACTTCAAGAAACCCCGCCAACGCGTAGGCCCCAGGAAGCGGGTGTCATAAAAGGGCGTGGATTCTAACGAAAAAACCCGCGCCAGGCGCGGGTTTCTTCTAAACGGGCGGCATCGCTTACAAGCGTTGCAGATCCCGTTGGGCCAACTGTGCGGCAGAGGTGCCCGGGTATTGGGCAACAACCTGCTGCAGAATGCCTTTAACCTTGTCGGCATGACCGAGGCGGCGTTCTACGTCAGCGAGTTTGTACAGCGAGTCCGGCACCTTGGCGTGCTTGGGGTACAGTTGGCTGACCTTGGCAAATGCCTGGCCCGCCCCTTGCAAATCACCTTTTGCCAGGTTCACCTCACCCAACCAGTACTGGGCGTTGCCCGCGTACTGGCTGTTTGGGTAACGGCCCAGGAATGCGGTGAAGGCCTTGCTGGCCTTGTCGAAATCCTTGGCTTTAATCAGGTCGAAGGCTGCATCGTAATACAGCTTTTCCTTCGCCGGATCACCCGGTTCGCTGCTGGCTGCAGGGCCTTGGCTCGCGGCTGCGGCCCCTGCTGCTGCACCACCGGCAGCGGCGCTTGGCGCACCACCGGCAGAAGAATTATCAGGAGTAGCGGCAGGTGTAACACCGGCTCCTATACGTCGATCAAGATCCTGGTAACGCTCC
This sequence comes from Pseudomonas arvensis, assembly GCF_056688935.1. Lineage (NCBI taxonomy): Bacteria > Pseudomonadati > Pseudomonadota > Gammaproteobacteria > Pseudomonadales > Pseudomonadaceae > Pseudomonas > Pseudomonas arvensis. The sequence continues at coordinate 4,911,928 of NZ_CP162038.1, forward strand.
AGGCCTTCTTGCTTCAGCTGACGCACTTCATTCTGCAGAACTTCAATGGTGCCTTGTTGCTGCGCCAATTGATCCTGCATACGTTGCAGCTGGTTGAACAGTTCGCCCTGTGCCGAGGGGGCGGACGTAGCCGCCCCCCCAGCATAGGCGCCGTTCGTGCCATAACCTGCTGGCGGATAGCTGCTCCCGCTATTGTTATAGCCAGAGTTGCTATCTTCCACAGGAACCGCAGCCCACACCGCAAGCGGTGCGAAGCTGAGAGCCAATACAGTTAGAGCACGACGGCACGTTCGCATGACGAATTACTTACGCAGTTCGACGCGACGGTTTTGAGCCCAGGACTGCTCGTCGTGGCCAGTAGCAACTGGACGCTCTTTACCGTAGGAAACCAGTTCCAGTTGGCCTGGAGCAACACCTTGCAGTACCAGGTAGCGCTGAACGGCTTTCGCACGACGCTCGCCCAGTGCCATGTTGTACTCACGAGTACCACGTTCGTCGGTGTTACCTTCCAGAACAACGCGAGCGCCGTTAGCTTTCAGGTCCTTCGCGTGAACGTCCAGAGCGCGCATGGCTTCTGGTTTCAGGTCCGAACTGTCGTATTCGAAGTAGAAAGTGGTGATAGCGCGCAGAGCAGCTTCTTCGCTCAGGGAGCCGTCAACTGCACCAGTGTTAGCGCCGTAACCAGCGTTTGGATCAACAGCTGCGCCTTCACCGGCATTGTCGCCGCCTTTAGACGAGCAACCAACGGCTACGGACAGAGCCAGAGCCAGAGCAGCAAACTTACCAAACTTCAGCATTTCCATCGTGAAACTCCTAATGAACCCCAGTGTGTTAAGTACTTCTTTTTGTAGCGCCGCGTCAGTTCAGGTAAGGGGACCAGGACGGTTCTCTGACTTCGCCTTGAGCGGTAGGAAGCGGGAGCCTTACGCGTCCATTAATGGACACGAGCATCAAGACTCCCCGGCCCTGCTGGCGGGTGGCGTAGATTACCATGGTGCCGTTGGGCGCAACAGTAGCTGACTCATCAAGGTTGGTATCTGTGAGGATTTTTACGGTTCCGCGCTGCAAATCTTGGGCCGCAACCCGGAAATTAGTGAAACCATCCTGACGGTGAATCATCACCAACGTCTTTTCATCAGCCGAAAGCTTAGGGTTGGCGTTGTAGTTACCAATAAAGGTCACTCGTTCCGCACCGCCGCCACTCACGCTCGATTTGTAGATTTGTGGCTTGCCGCCCCGGTCAGAGGTGAAATAGATGGTCGAACCATCCTTGCCCCAGAACGGTTCAGTGTTGATACCCGGGCCGCTGGTCACACGATTGATCTGGCGCGAAGCCATGTTCATCACGTAGATATCCGGGTTGCCGTCCTTGGACAGCACGAACGCCAGGCGCGAACCGTCCGGCGACCAGGCTGGCGCACCGTTGAGGCCTTCGAAGTTGGTGATCTGCTCACGACGGCCAGTATCGATATGCTGGACGAAGATGCGCGGACGCTTCTGTTCGAAAGACACGTAGGCGATACGCTTGCCGTCCGGCGCGAAGCGCGGCGACAGGATTGGCTCACGCGATTGCAGCAGGGTCACGGCACGTGCGCCGTCGTAGTCCGAGCGCTGCAGGGTGTAGCGAGTGTTATCTACAGAGAAACGCTCAGCCGTTACGTAAAGCAGGCGTGTCGAGAACGCACCTTTGATACCGGTGAGTTTTTCAAACGACTGGTCCGAGATGTAGTGGGCCATGTCGCGCAGTTGCTCGGTGGTGCCCGAAACGCTGCCGGTCAGGACCTGCTGCTCGGTGGCCACGTTGAACAAGGTGTACTGGATTTGCAGGCGACCGCCGGCCGGCACGATGTTGCCGACCATCAGGTACTGGGCACCAACGGCTTTCCAGTCACGGAACACAACTTCGCTGGCCTGGTTCGGCTGGCTGATCATGTTGCCTTTCGGAATCGGCGCGTAGTAACCGGAGTTACGCAGGTCGTCGCTGACGATCTGGGCCATGTCATCCGGCAGCACGCTACCGCCCTGCCAACCGAACGGAACTACAGCAATCGGGGTGGCCCGGTCGCTACCGCTGGTTACCAGGATGTTTTTTTCATCCGCCGCCGCTATCCCTGCCATACAGCAAATAACGACAAGCATTCCTCGAAGAAGGTTTCTCACAAGGCTAGATCCTCAGGTGTGAATGTCATCTTGAATGAACGATAGGGAGCGAAGTCGCTTGGTTTCATTCCCTGCATCTCGGTCAACCGGCCAATGTTCTTGACCGCGGCAACCGCCGAACTGTCGAACGAACCGTCACCACTGGACTTGGTCACGCTGACCGAAGTCACCGTACCGTCCGGCAACATGCCGATCTGCAGCACTACTGTCATGCCTTTGCGTGCCGAAGGTGGACGTGTCCAGCCTTCTGCTGCCCGTGCCCGAATCAGGTCGTCGAAACTGCCCGCGACTTCATCACCACGTTCATCGGCCAAGGCTTGCTGACGCTGCGGCGTGTCGGAGAGCAAATCTGCCAAGGCCTGGGCCTTTTTCTCTTCGGCGGATTTACGCGCTGCTTCCTGGGCCTTTTTCTTGGTGGCATCGGCGGCAGCTTTCTTCTTCGCGTCGTCGGCGATCTTTTTCTTCGCCTCGTCTGCTTCAGCTTTTTTCTTGGCGTCTTCGGCGGCTTTCTTCTTCGCGTCTTCGACTATCTTCTTCTTGGCTTCTTCAGCGGCCTTTTTCTTGGCCTCTTCTTCGGCAGCTTTTTTCGCTTCTTCTTCAGATTTCTTCTTGGCTATATCAGCCAATTGTTTCTCTTCAGCTTTTTTAGCTTCGGCAGCTTTCTCGGACTTCTTGGCTTCATCAGCCTTTTTCGCCTCGTCGGCCTTCTTCGCTTCGTCAGCCTTTTTCGATTCCTCGGCCTTTTGAGCCGCCTCTTCTTTCTTTTGTTCCGCAGCAGCCTTCACCGCTTCCTGCTCGACCTTCTTCTGTTCCATCTGTTCGACTTCAGTCTGGCGCGCAGCCGACTTCTGGGCCTCACCCGCAATCTTCTGATTGGTCTGGGTGGTGGCCTGACTCTTCGATTTCAGCTGATACAGGGTCGCCTGCACGATCGGCTTGGCTGGCGGCAGGTCCGGGGTCATGGCAAAGCTGACGAACAGCATGCCAAACACCAGGACGTGCAGGGCAATTGCCCAGACGCTAGGCCAGAAGTAGCTTTCCGAGGCGGACGGCTCTCGCTGTTGCTGCATCAGGGCGCCTCGGTAATCAAGCCAACGTTACCGACGCCGGCCTTCTGCAGCCCGCCCATGGCGCCCATGACGGAGCCATAGTCGACCGACTTGTCGCCGCGAATGAACACCTGCGTGTGCTTGCCGCCTTCGTTGCCGGAGCGAATGATCTTGGTCACCGCATCGGTCATCGCCGGCAGGGTCAGGGCCTTGTCCTGCTGCTTCTGAGTGTCGACTTCGCTGCCAAGGTTCCAGTAATAGGTCTTGTCAGCCTTGATCGAAATGGTCAGTACCTGGGTGTTGTTGTCCTGGGGCAAGGCTTCGCTGGAAACCTTGGGCAGATCAACCTTCACGCCCTGGTTGAGCATCGGCGCGGTCACCATGAAGATCACCAGCAGCACCAGCATCACGTCGATGTAAGGCACTACGTTCATCTCGGCGACCGGCTTGCGCTTGGTTCGAGCTCGAGTGATTAAAGCCATCGGGGAGTACCTGCTTATTCTTCGCTGGTGTGCACTTTACGGTGCAGGATCGCCTGGAATTCATCGGCGAAGGTGTAGTAACGGCCAATCAGGTTCTCGCCGCGTGCGGCAAAACGGTTGTAAGCGATAACGGCCGGGATAGCGGCGAACAGACCGATCGCGGTGGCGATCAGGGCTTCGGCGATGCCGGGGGCCACAGTGGCCAAGGTCGCTTGCTGGGCCTGGGCCAGGCCACGGAAGGAGTTCATGATCCCCCACACGGTACCGAACAGACCGATGTAGGGGCTGACCGAACCGACGGTGGCAAGGAACGGCAAGCTTTGCTCAAGCTTCTCTTCCTCGCGGGAGATGGCGACGCGCATGGCGCGGGCCACGCCTTCCATCACCGCTTCCGGGTCTACACCCGGCTGCTGGCGCAGGCGCGAAAATTCCTTGAAGCCGGCACGGAAGATCTGCTCCACGCCTGAATCCGGGTCCGGGTTGCTGCCGGCCTGGCGGTAGAGCTTGGACAGGTCGATACCCGACCAGAAGCGCTCTTCAAAGCTCTCCAGGGCACGTCGACCGGCACGCAGCAGGTTGCTGCGCTGAAAAATCATGACCCAAGAGGTAACCGATGCGGCTACCAGGATCAGCATCACCAGTTGAACCACAACACTGGCATTGCTGACCAGGCTCCACATGGAGGAATGGTCGACGACGGTAGGTTCCACGCTAAATCTCCTGCTTTGATTGTTTACCCGCGCCGCTCACGGCGGCAAAGGCCGCACGTAGAGTTTCGGGAATGGCCCGAGGTTTCAAACTGTTGGTGCGCACACACGCCACCAGGAACTGCCCCTCACAGAGCAGCGTTGCATCCGTGGCCCGCCTGACCTGCTGCTTGAAACGCAGGCTGGCACGGTTCAATTCGATTACTTCAGCGCTGACCAGCAGCTCGTCGTCCAGTCGCGCCGGCGCGTGGTAACGCGCCTCGCTGGAATGCACGACGAATAACAGGTCCTCCCCTGCCAGCTGGGATTGGGCAAAGCCCAGCTCCCGTAGCCGCTCGGTTCGAGCCCGCTCCATGAACTTGAGGTAATTGACGTAATAAACGATGCCGCCAGCATCAGTGTCCTCGTAATAAACGCGACAGCGATGTGCGAACGACTGATCCCCGTTTTGCGCGCGCATACTCTAGTGCTTACTCCTGAGGTTGCCAATCCGGCTGGGCAACTGTTTTTGCATTCTCGCGAACATTTCCAATGACTGAATGACGACGCCAGACACTGGGACAGCACAAACCTCGAATAAATCGACTCAACTGATGCTTTTAATCGTCCACTGCATCGAGGAATTCGTCTACCACGGGCATCTCACCCAATCGTGACGGAATGTTTAACCCAAAGTGCAGATAAGCGTGACGCGTCACCACCCGCCCCCTTGGCGTGCGCATGATGTAGCCCTGTTGGATCAGGTACGGCTCCAGCACGTCCTCAATGGTATGACGCTCTTCACTGATGGCCGCAGCCAGGCTGTCGACGCCCACCGGCCCACCGTCGAACTTCTCGATCATGGTCAAGAGTAGACGTCGATCCTGGTGATCGAAACCATGTTCGTCCACGTCCAGCAGGTTGAGCGCCAGGTCGGCCACGGCTTTGGTGATATGCCCTTTGGCCCGCACTTCGGCAAAATCGCGCACCCGGCGCAGCAAACGGTTGGCGATCCGTGGCGTGCCACGGGCCCGGCGCGCAATCTCGAACGCACCTTCCGGGTCCAGCGGCAAGCCAAGGATGCTCGCCGAACGGCTGACGATGGTTGCCAGGTCCGTCGTGCTATAGAACTCAAGACGTTGAACAATGCCGAAACGGTCTCGCAACGGGTTGGTCAGCATGCCCGCACGGGTGGTCGCGCCCACCAGGGTGAACGGCGGCAGGTCGAGCTTGATCGAGCGCGCCGCGGGGCCTTCGCCGATCATGATGTCGAGCTGGAAATCTTCCATCGCCGGGTACAGCACTTCCTCGACAATGGGCGACAGTCGGTGAATCTCGTCGATAAACAGCACATCGTGGGGTTCAAGGTTGGTCAGCAGCGCCGCCAGGTCACCCGGCCGCTCAAGCACCGGCCCGGAGGTGGACTTGATCGACACGCCCATCTCATTGGCAATAATCATCGCCAGGGTGGTTTTACCCAGCCCCGGCGGACCGAAGATCAGCGTGTGATCCAGGGACTCACTGCGCCCGCGCGCAGCCTGGATAAACAACTCCATCTGTTCGCGCACGGTGGGCTGGCCGATGTAGTCGGCCAGGCTCAGCGGGCGGATGGCCCGATCCTGGACTTCTTCACGGTCGCGCGGGCCAGTGGCCGCGATCAGACGATCAGCTTCAATCACTTAAATCATTCCCTTCAGGGCGCGGCGAATCATGTCTTCAGCACTCAGGTTCTTGTCCTTGATGGCCGACACCGCCTTGCTGGCTTCCTGAGGCTTGTAGCCGAGGGAGATCAGCGCATTGACGGCGTCACTTTCAGCGCTGGCGACTTGCGCAGCAGGCATGTCCGGCTGGTTCGGCACCAGGGCAAACATGCTCGGCACGACCTCCCAGGCCTTGAAGCGGTCTTTGAGTTCTACCAGCAGGCGCTCGGCGGTTTTCTTTCCGACGCCAGGCACCTTGGTCAACGCCGAGGTGTCCTGGGCTGAAACGGCACGTACCAATTCGTCCACTTCCAGGCTCGACATCAAGGCCAGCGCGAGCTTCGGCCCTACGCCATTAAGGCGAATCAGCTCACGGAAGAAGTCCCGGTCACGCTTGCCGATGAAACCATAGAGTAGTTGCGCGTCTTCGCGCACCACCAAATGGGTGTGCAGCGTTATCGACTCACCGACCGACGGTAGGCGATACAGGGTGGTCATGGGCACTTCAAGCTCATACCCCAACCCGTTTACATCCAGAATCAGGTGCGGCGGCTGTTTCTCAGCCAGGGTGCCGCGCAAACGTCCAATCACGGTTCAGATCCTTAAAGCGTGGGGGTCAGATCAAGGCCTGACCGCACATTTCGATTGCGCCGATGCTATCAGAGACGCAGCCGGCCGCCACGACTGCGTGCAGTGCCCAAGCCGTGCGGCAGCAGGCTGGAACGGGTGTGCGCATGGCAAATGGCGATGGCCAGGGCGTCGGAGGCGTCGATCTGCGGCTTCGACGTCAGCTTGAGCATGTGCATGACCATCATCTGCACCTGTTCTTTATTGGCCGCGCCGGTGCCGACCACGGCCTGCTTGACCTGGGTCGCGGTGTACTCGGCGATTTCCAGGCCCTCTTCGGCGCCGGCGACGATGGCGGCGCCACGGGCCTGGCCGAGTTTCAACGCCGAATCGGCGTTCTTTGCCATGAACACCTTTTCGATGCCCATGGTCACCGGCCCGTAGGTCTGGATCACTTCCCGCACACCGCGATAGACAATCTGCAGGCGCTCGGCCAACTCGCCCGCGCCGGTGCGGATGCAACCCGACGCGACATAGACGCAGCCGCGCGGGGTGTGTTGCACCACACCAAAACCGGTGATGCGCGAACCGGGGTCGATACCTAGGATTAAAGTCATAACGCCTGCGGGTTGGATGAAAACTATTTTGATACAGAGAAAATCCAATGTGGGAGAGGCTTGCCCCTCCCACATCTGGATCTACATCGTCCGTCAGACCAACTGTTCGGCTACGGACTCGGGGATATCAGCGTTGGAATAGACGTTCTGCACATCATCCAGGTCTTCCAGCATATCCAGCAGCTTCAGTACCTTCTGTGCACCGTCCAGGTCCAATTCGGCGCTGGTGGTCGGCAGCATCACAATTTCCGCGTCAGTACCTTTGAAACCGGCAGCTTCGAGCGCATTACGCACGGCGTAGAAGCTGGCAAACGAGGTAAACACGTCGATGGAGCCGTCGTCATTGGTGACAACGTCGTCGGCATCAGCCTCCATCGCCGCTTCCATCAGCGCATCCTCATCCACGCCCGGCGCGAAGGAAATCTGGCCCTTGCGTTCAAACAGGTAGGCCACCGAACCGTCAGTGCCGAGGTTGCCACCGCACTTGCTGAACGCATGACGCACCGCAGCGGCCGTGCGGTTGCGGTTATCGGTCATGCACTCGACCATTACCGCCACACCGCCCGGGCCGTAGCCTTCGTAGGTCAGCTCGACCATGTCGTCGGTGTCGGCCGCACCGGCACCACGGGCCACGGCGCGGTCGATGATGTCGCGGCTCATGTTGGCGCCCAGAGCCTTGTCCAGCGCCAGGCGCAGGCGCGGGTTGGAGCCCGGATCACCACCGCCCTGACGGGCAGCGACGGTCAGCTCGCGGATCCACTTGGTAAAAATCTTGCCTTTCTTGGCATCCTGACGCTCTTTGCGGTGCTTGATGTTCGCCCACTTGGAATGGCCAGCCATAACACAACTCCGAAATTCTCTAGAAACCTTGATCAATCCCGCCCCAGGCGAGATACAGCTCTTTAACGCAAAGGCGCATCCGAAGATGCGCCTTTTTGACTGTGTAAAACCCTATAGCGCTTTCGCGCAGCAGCCTTACTCAGCCTTTGGCGTCTCGCGCAGACGGATATGCAGTTCGCGCAACGCCTTGGCATCCACCACGCCCGGTGCCTGGGTCATGACGTCCGCAGCACTCTGGGTTTTCGGGAAGGCGATCACCTCACGGATCGACTGGGCGCCGGTCATCAGCATCACCAGGCGGTCAAGGCCGAAGGCCAGGCCACCGTGAGGCGGCGCGCCATATTTCAGGGCGTCGAGCAGGAAGCCGAATTTCTCTTCCTGTTCCGCTTCGTTGATGCCCAACAGGCGGAAGACCGCTTGTTGCATCTCTTTGCGGTGGATACGGATCGAACCGCCACCCAGCTCAGTACCGTTGAGCACCATGTCGTACGCACGGGACAGCGCGCCGGCCGGGTTGGCTTCCAACTCCTCGGGCGAGCACTTCGGTGCAGTGAACGGGTGGTGCAAGGCGCTGAAGCTGCCGTCGTCGTTCTCTTCGAACATCGGGAAGTCGACCACCCACATCGGTGCCCACTTGCAGGTCAGCAGGTCCAGGTCGTGGCCCAGCTTGATGCGCAGCGCGCCCAGGGCTTCGCTGACGATCTTGGCTTTATCGGCACCGAAGAACACGATGTCGCCGTCGACTGCGCCGACGCGGTCCAGGATCGCGTTGAGGTTGTCCAGCGGAATGTTTTTCACGATCGGCGATTGCAGGCCGTCAACACCGTTGGCGCGCTCGTTGACCTTGATGTACGCCAGGCCCTTGGCACCGTAGATGCCGACGAACTTGGTGTAGTCGTCGATCTGCTTGCGCGGCATGCTCGCGCCGCCAGGCACGCGCAGGGCGGCGATGCGGCATTTCGGGTCGTTGGCCGGGCCGCTGAAGACTTTGAAATCAACTTCTTTGAGTTGGTCGGCAACGTCCACCAGTTCCAGCGGGTTACGCAGGTCTGGCTTGTCGGAACCGTAGCGGCGCATGGCTTCTTCGAAAGTCATGTGCGGGAATTCGCCGAATTCCAGGTCCAGCACTTCCTTGAACAGGTTGCGGATCATCTGCTCGGTCAGGCCCATGATCTCTTTTTCATCGAGGAAGCTGGTCTCGATGTCGATCTGGGTGAATTCCGGCTGACGGTCGGCGCGCAGGTCTTCATCGCGAAAGCACTTGGCGATCTGGTAGTAACGGTCGAAGCCGGCCACCATCAGCAGTTGCTTGAACAACTGCGGCGATTGCGGCAGGGCGAAGAACGAACCGGCGTGAGTACGGCTAGGCACCAGGTAGTCGCGTGCGCCTTCCGGGGTGGCCCGGGTCAGGATCGGCGTTTCGACGTCGAGGAAGCCGTTTTCATCGAGAAAGCGGCGGATGCTGGTGGTCATGCGCGAACGCAGGCGCAGCTTCTCGGCCATTTCCGGACGACGCAGGTCCAGGAAGCGATAGCGCAGGCGGGTTTCTTCGCCGACGTCGGAGTATTCGTTGAGTGGGAACGGCGGGGTTTCCGACTCGTTCAGCACTTCCAGCTCATAACCCAGCACTTCGATGCCACCGGACGCCATGTTTGCGTTCACGGCACCGGCCGGACGCAGGCGGACCTTGCCGGTGATCTTCACGACGTACTCGCTGCGCACGCGGTCAGCGGCGGCGAAGCTCTCGGCGCGGTCCGGGTCGAATACCACTTGGGCCAGACCATCACGATCACGGATATCGAGGAAGATCACCCCGCCGTGGTCGCGGCGACGGTGAACCCATCCGCAAAGGGTAATTTCCTGACCATCCAGGGTCTCGTTCAGTTGGCCGCAATAGTGGCTGCGCATCATGGTCGTGGTTTCACTTCTCGTAATTCGAAATTCGGTGGAGGCTTGCCTCGTCACCGTACAGTTAAGCAGGGGACGGATAATGCAGGAGCCTGCGCATGGAGTTCAACTCAGTCGGCTTTGTCGCCGCCGGCCAGATTTTTCTTAGAGCCGGTCTTGAAATCGGTCTCGTACCAGCCGCTGCCGCTCAGGCGGAAGCCTGGCATGGACAACATCTTCTTGAGCTCGGGTGCCTGGCAGGCCGGGCAATCGACCAGCGGCGCGGCGCTGATCTTCTGGATGGCTTCCAACTGGTGACCACAGGAAGCACATTGATAGTCGTACATGGGCATGGCGATGTCTCGGCGATCAAATCGTTACTGCGCCACGCCTGCCCAAAAGATAAAGCCTCGGCACGCGCAGCAAAGCGCGGGATTATATCTGGTAAATCGAGGCAGCGCAGCCGGCTTTCTGCCCGGAGCCTGGTCCACCTCGACGGCGGACCGGCCCCAAAGCCTACCGATCACTCCGGGGTTGGCGACGTAGCACGACCTTTTAACAGATGAACCACGCACACCACCCTGACCAAGCCACTGAAGTTCTTCACGCCTCCATAGCGCAAGTGCACTTCCCGATCGACATAAGACAGCAATGCACTGACAGAGCAGGCATTGATCCTGGCGATTTCCGTGAGGATATTCCAATAGATCTGCTCAAGCCGCAGACAAGTGGAAAACCCATTGAGTCGCACCGATCGGGACAATGGCTTGGCCAGCCCCATATCGAACCCCTTGGCGAAGGGGTCGACGTTTATCTTATGAAAACCACCGGTTTCCATCACTCCAGTATCCACTCCACGTGACATACACCTGACACTCCATTGCCAAACAGCAGCCCACGGGGTCTCCCATGGGGCAGTGGCCCTATAAAACAGCAGGACGAGACAGGCAGCCAGAAGACGGGACGTTGATAAGCGTAGGACAACGCCAGGAAATGCGTGGAAACCAGCAAGTGGCGCCCGATCGGCGCCACTCCGGTTCGAGGTTTACTGGTTTTCTAGCAGCGAGCGCAACATCCACGCGGTTTTTTCGTGAACCTGCATGCGCTGGGTCAACAGGTCCGCCGTCGGCTCATCGCTGACTTTGTCGAGCAACGGGAAGATACCGCGCGCAGTACGGGTGACTGCTTCCTGGCCCGCCACCAACTGCTTGATCATTTCTTCTGCGTTGGGTACGCCCTCCTCTTCCTTGATGGAAGACAGACGGGCATAGATCGAATAGGCACCCGGCGCCGGGAAACCCAGGGCACGGATACGCTCGGCAATGGAGTCCACCGCCAGCGCCAGTTCGTTGTACTGCTCTTCGAACATCAAGTGCAGCGTCCGAAACATCGGGCCCGTGACGTTCCAATGGAAGTTGTGGGTCTTCAGGTACAGTACATAGGTATCGGAAAGCAGGCGTGAAAGCCCATCGACGATGGATTTACGATCTTCTTCGCTGATACCGATATCGATTGCCATGTTTATCCCCTTCAATTGACTAGCATTCATTGATCAGGTGCAGGACCACTGTAGCAAGAGTGCTGCTGACGCGCAGCCCGCCGAGGACAAGGTGCGGCAAATGGTCCTGCGCTTCACGCGCTTTTCGTCGGCAGGCACGTCTTTGAGCACGGCCGGAGTTTCACCGCCGTCCTTTAAAAACACCTGCACCCGTCTAGGACCAACGTTTGACGCGCAAATGCCCTGCTCCCTGCACACCGTGCAAATGCTGGATTTGAGTAGGCACAGCCTTTGCTGTTAAATAGGCAGCGTGTCGCCGTCGTTTTTTCCCACGGCAAGCGACATAGGCTGATACCCGTGCACGTGCCCAACGCCTCCCATTGTTCAGAAGCGAACCGTGCCAGTCAGCTCTTCCTTGCGATCCGTCTTAACGTGAGTTAATCAAAATGTTGAAAATCGTCCACCTGCTAACGGGCGTTGCAGCGTTGCTGCTGTCCTTTATCCCGAGCCTGCAGCCTGAAAGCCTGCCCTACCTGCAACAACATGATGCTTTGTACCTGGCCTTGTTCGGCCTTCTTAACCTGACGCTCGCCCCAGTAATCCCTTACTGGAACAAAGGCACACGTCATCAACTGCAAAATCTGGTCAGCGCGCTGCTGGTACTGACCGTTGTCGTACAAACCCTCACCCTCCTGGCACCTATGCCTGAAGTCGGCGGCCATCCGGCCATCCTGCTCAGCCTGGTGATTGCTGTGGTCGCCATTGCTCTTCACCTGGCCATCAGCTTCTACCGTTCGTCCCCAGCGGCCGCGTCGCAAAACTACGACATGACCAATCGGGATACCGGTACCGTCAAGTGGTTCAACACGTCCAAAGGCTTCGGCTTTATTTCCCGTGATTCGGGCGACGATATCTTCGTCCACTTCCGGGCTATTCGCGGCGAAGGCCATCGTGTTCTGGTTGAAGGCCAGCGCGTGGAGTTCTCCGTGATGAATCGCGACAAAGGCCTGCAAGCCGAAGACGTGATCGCAGCATTGCCGCGTCGCTGATTCCAGCGATCGCAGCAACAAAAAACCGCGATCCAGCCTGGCTGGATCGCGGTTTTTTTATAGCCTGCCGATCAATAGTGAGGCGGCGGCGCTTCTTCTTCGGACGACTCGAATTGCCCACCCATTTCTTCCTGGCGCTTGAGCAGCGCGGTCATCTGCAACTGCAGGCGTTCGACGGCCCGCTGCTGGGTGACCAGAATGTCATTGAGGGTCTCGATGGTGTCGTCCTGGAAGGCCAGGCGGCTTTCCAGGTCGGTGACGCGGTCTTGCAGATCCATGGTTCAGCCCTGGGTAAAGATAAAGTCGGCAGGTAGCCATTCACGCAGACGTGCACGAACGGCCGCCACTTGCTCCTCCGTGTACGGCCGGGCCGGATGCTTGCCCCACACGGGGGCGGGCCAGGCGGCGTCGTCACGTTTGCGTACGATCACATGCACATGTAACTGGCTGACCACGTTGCCCAGTGCACCAATGTTCATCTTGTCAGCGCCAAACCCCTCGTTCAGCCACTGCGCCAGGGCCGTGGTCTCTTGCCACAGCGCGTGTTGATTGGCGACATCCAGTTGAAATACTTCGCTGATATCCTTGATACGCGGCACCAGGATGAACCAGGGATAGTTAGCGTCATTGGACAGCAGCAGGCGGCACAGCGGGAAGTCCCCGATGACCAGTGTGTCTTGTTGCAGGCGTTGATCTAAGGCGAACACCACGGGCACTCCGTTCGGCAGGTCAGGTTCAGGGCACCAGCATACCGTTGAACGCACCCGGCTTCACGGCGAATGGCGGCAACGTAACGCAAACCGATAAAAACCTGCACCCTTTAGAGGCAGGCAACTATTTGAGCTACGCTAATCCGGGCCTCCCAAAGGCGCACCAAAATGACCCACTTGTGCATCAAAGGGATCCGCGGACTACCCACTTGTAGGGTGGACCGGTAACGTTTTTCCCTGGCACAGCTTTTCAGTACCACTGAACGGACGTAACACATGCACGTCAAGGCCAAACAAAACGGCGTAAAAAGCCCGTACTTATGAGGTTTTTACGCGCCCGTCACGTTTTTCACGAAAAAATGACATTCGGTTACCGGTTTGGGCGCGCTTGTTGCATTCACACTCACATCGTCGGCAACGACACCCGTTTGGAAGCAGGTGTTTCGCGATAGAAGAACACCAGCGTTTCAATGCATCCCAAGGAAGATTCCAAACTTCGAAAGCGGTTTGGAAACAGCATTGAAGTTGTCAGTCCCGTTGCATTCAGGGCTGTGAATTTGCGACATGGAGCTAGCAATTTACGACAGCCTCGTAAAGAAGCTGAAAGGAAAGTTTGGTAAGTATCGTCAATAGAGTCTGCGTGATATAACTTTGCGCCGACACAAAAAAGAAAGAGCCGCCCAGATAAAAATACAGGTGGGACGGCAGTACTCTTCCGAAAACCAAAGGAGCAAATCACGATGCGCGTGATGAAGTGGAGCATGATCGCCCTGGCTGTTTCTGCAGGCACCTCGCAGTTCGCAATCGCGTCCTCCCAGGACGACGCAAAGGGTTTTATCGAAGATAGCACCCTGACCGCGAAAACCCGTGCAATGTACATGAACCGTGACTACAAGGACGGCGTGGGCAACGTACGTCGTGGTAACGGTACCTACACCACCGGTACCGACGACAAAGTCAGCGGCTACCGCCAGGACACCGGCATCAGCGAGCTGGTCACCTACCAATCCGGCTTCACCCAAGGCACCGTCGGCTTCGGCATCGATGCCATGGCCATGGGCAGCTTCAGACTCGACGGTACTTCGGACCGCGCCGGTAACGGCCTGTTCGCAACCAATGGCGCTGGCGAGCCAGAAACCACCCAATCCAAAGTGGCTGGTGCGGCGAAACTGCGCATCTCCGACACCGTACTGAAATATGGCAACCAATTCGTTTCCAGCCCGGTTTTCACCACCGACGACGGCCGTCTGCTGCCTGAAGTCGCCACCGGCACCTTGATCACCAGCAACGAGATCAAAGGTCTGGAATTGACCGCCGGCCGCTTCAGCGCATTGAGCGCGCAAACCGGTATGGGCCGCGACACCATCAACGGTCGCAGCCGTGTTACCGGCAAGCAAAACCCAGGTCTGACCGCAGCAAACATCGCGGGCTTCACCTACTCGGGTCTTGAGAACTTCATTTTCGCGTTCCACGCGTCCGATGTTGAAGACTACTGGAAGAAGCAGTACGTCAACGTCTTCTACACCCTGCCGCTGAGCGACAAGCAATCGTTGAGTTTCGACTTCAACGGCTACCGCAGCAATGACGACGGCAAGAAACTGGCCGGCGAACTGGACAACCGCGTCTGGAGCCTGGCAGCTGCCTATAGCATCGACGCCCACAAGTTCACCCTGGCTTACCAGCAGTCCTCGGGTAAAACCGGTTACAACTACGGCGTCGACGGTGGCGGTACCGTTTACCTGGCCAACTCCGTGCAGATCTCCGACTTCGTTGGCGAAGACGAGAAGTCCTGGCAAGCTCGCTACGACCTGAACATGGCCTCCTTCGGCGTGCCAGGCCTGAGCTTCATGACCCGCTACACTCGCGGTAGCAACGTTACCGTTGCCGATTCCAGCGATGGCAAAGAGCACGAGTGGGACGTGGAAGCCAAGTACGTGCTGCAAGAAGGCCCGGCCAAAGGCCTGTCCTTCCGCGTACGTAACGCGATCTACAGCGGCACCAACAGCGACTACCGTGCGACCAACTACGACAACCTGATCGACACTCGTGTGATCGTAGAATACCCACTGAGCATTTTGTAATTTCAGTGGTCAGCTGATTGCGCTAACGCGTAACGCTAATAAAAAACCGGCGCCCTGATCAGGTCGCCGGTTTTTTTATGCCCAATAAAAAGTGTATTGATGGGATCGAGTACTTAAATAGCAAGCTAACTAAGCAAGTCACTTTCGCTAATTATGCCACTCAACACAATTAGGACTTGATAGTTACCAAATAGAGACTGACAACAAACAAGGGGCCTGAAGCCCCTTGTTTTTAACCGCTATAATTGACCGAGTGGCCAAGTTAACAATGCGACTGATTACACAGCGGCTTCCTGAACCACACGAATCACCCGTTGCGGAAACGGAATATCAATCCCCGCGACCTTCAAGCGATCACGTGCCAGTTCATTCAACATGAACACTACGTCCCAATAATCCGGCGTATTAGTCCAGCAGCGCAGGGAAACCGTGATCGAGCTATCGCCCAGGGTCGAAACCACCGCCACTGCAGCCGGATCGGTCAGCACGCGTGGATCTTTTGCCAGCTCCAGCAGCACTTCGCGGGCTTTTTGCAAATCAGCGTCGTAATCCACACCCACGTCAAACACCACCTTGCGGGTCGGCTGACGGTTGGTGTTGGTGATGAGGCCGTTGGACAGGCTGCCGTTAGGAATAATCACCGTCTTGTTGTCACCGGTGCGCAGCACGGTGTGGAAAATCTGGATGCTGTCGACAGTGCCCGAGGTGCCCTGTGCTTCGATCCAGTCACCAATGCGGAACGGGCGGAACAACAGAATCAGCACGCCACCGGCGAAATTCGCCAGGCTGCCTTGCAGCGCTAGGCCGATAGCCAGGGTTGCGGCACCAATCGCGGCGACGAACGAGGTGGTTGCCACACCGATCATCGACGCCACGTTGACCACCAGCATGACTTTGAGCGCGATATTCGCAAGGCTGGTGATGAAGTGTTGCAACGCAAGATCGGCATTGCGCATGGCCAGCAGACGCCCCACGCGATTGGTCAATACGTTGATCAGCCACCAGCCAATGGCCAGCGTGAGCACCGCCAGCAATACCCGGCTGCCGTATTCCATGATCATCGGGATCCACGACTGTGAGGTCTTGATCAAGTGATCCATTTCAGCGTTCAAATCCATGTAGCTTCTCCTGTTTGGCGGATGTGCGGCTTTATTGACTGCCTAAAAACGCAAATGAGCCCCGTAGGGCTCAATTGTAGGCACTGGTTATGGGGCGTGGGACGTCAAAATCGCCCACGGGTTCCCCACGGTGCCATCAGTCGCGGAAGTTATTGAACTGCAGCGGCATGTCGAAGGTTTTGGCGCGCAGGGCCGCGATGGCCTCTTGCAGGTCGTCACGTTTCTTGCCGGTGATACGAACCTGCTCGCCCTGGATGGCGGCCTGGACTTTGAGCTTGGCGTCCTTGACATGAGCGACGATCTTCTTCGCCAGCTCCTTGTCGATGCCTTCCTTGAGCACGGCTTCCTGCTTCATCAGTTTGCCGGAGGCGTAGGCGTCCTTGATTTCAAGGCACTGCGCGTCGATCTTGCGCTTGACCAGCGACAGCTTGAGGATCTCGATCATCGCTTCCAGCTGGAAATCGGCTTCAGCGGTCAGGTTGACGGTCAGTTCCTTTTCCTTGAACTCGAAGCTGCCCTTGCCCTTCAGGTCATAGCGACGGTCCAGCTCCTTGACGGCGTTCTCGACGGCGTTGGTGACTTCGTGTTTGTCCAGTTCAGATACCACGTCGAACGAAGGCATGTGATTTCTCCAATATAAGGGGCGGGTTCAGTAGAGATGGAGCGCGCCCGAGCTAAAATGCCGGGGCATTATAGCGGTTCTTTCGCGCCGTTCACCGCTGGCGAGCTTATGGAGTACACACTGATGGCGACCCCCTGGCATATTCTTGGCGCCGGCAGCCTGGGCACACTCTGGGCCGCACGGCTGGCGCGCGCAGGCGTGCCCGTCAGGCTGATCCTGCGCAATGAGGCGCGCCTGACCGACTATCGAGCCGGCCAGGGCCTGACCCTAGTCGAGCAGGGTGTGGAACAGACTTACCCGGTAGTCGGCGAAACGCCTGACAGCCCAGAGCCGATTCATCGCTTGCTGGTGGCGTGCAAAGCCTACGACGCCCAGGGCGCCGTCGCACAACTGCAACACCGGCTGGCGCCAGACGCGGAACTGATCCTGTTGCAAAACGGCCTCGGCAGCCAGGACGCCGTGGCCGCCCAGGTGCCCCAGGCACGCTGCGTCTTCGCCTCCAGCACCGAAGGCGCATTTCGTGATGGCGATTGGCGCGTGGTATTTGCCGGCCACGGCTACACCTGGCTGGGGGATGCGCGCCACGCCGCCCCGCCGCTGTGGCTGGACGACCTGCACGCTGCCGGCATCCCCCACGAGTGGAGTGCCGACATTCTTACGCGGCTGTGGCGCAAACTGGCGCTCAATTGCGCCATCAATCCCCTGACCGTGCTTTACCAGTGCCGCAACGGCGGCTTGCAAGCCCACGCGTGTGAAGTGGCGACCTTGTGCGCTGAACTGGCCGAGCTGCTCGAATGCTGCGGCCAGCCCGCCGCCGCACAGGACCTGCACAGCGAAGTGCTGCGGGTGATCCAGGCCACGGCGGCCAATTACTCGTCCATGCACCAGGACGTGGCCAACGCACGGCGTACCGAGATCAGCTACCTGCTGGGCTACGCCTGCCAGGCAGCGGCCCGCCATCAATTGGTGTTGCCGCACCTGCAACAGTTGCAAGCGCGCCTGGTCGAGCATTTGCGCGCACACGGATTGGCCAGCGACTGAGGCACGCGCTACCCTGCCTACCTGTCTATCACCTGGGAAAACCCTGATGCCACTGCGCCAGCGTCTTGAAAATCTACCGGTAGGGCAGAAACTGCTGGCGGCCCTGCTGGTGTTGTTGACCACCGTATTGCTGGTGGCCAACCTGACGTTTATCAGCGCCGCCTACTGGATCTCCCAGGAAAGCATGGCGCCCCAGGCCCTGCAGGCCATCGGTCGCCTGGTCTCCAACCCCGCCCTTGCCGCCGAAGCCCTCGAATCCCCCGCCAACGCCGACGCCTTGCTCAGTGAGCTGACCAGCTATTCGCCATTGCGCGCCGCCGCGCTGTATGACGGCGAAGGCAACCGCCTGGCGCAGATGCAACACGGTGACCGCCTGCACCTGCCAGACAACTATCGGCATATCGAGGCGTGGCGGGTGACGGAGTTTCGCAGCAACCAGATCATCACCCTGCCCCGCGCTGGCCAGCCTTCCGGGCACTTGCTGCTGGTGGCCAGCAGTGAGCTGCCGGTGGCCTTCTACACCGGTACGCTGACGGCGAGCCTGGGGATCCTGATTTTCAGTGTGTTGCTGTGGCTGATCATCGCCCGGCAGATCAAACGCCTGATCACCCGGCCGATCCACGAGCTGGAAGAACTGTCACGCCAGGTCACCCGCGAAGAGAACTACGCCTTGCGCGCCGGCCGTGGCAACCACGATGAAATCGGCAGCCTGGCCGAAGCCTTCAACACCATGTTGTCGCGCATCGAAGCCCGCGAACAACAACTCAAGCGCGCACGGGACGACTCTCAAGCGGCTTACGACCAAGCCCAAGGCCTGGCCGAAGAGACCCGCCACACCAACCGGAAACTGGAGCTGGAAGTCCAGGTTCGCAGCAAGATCGAGAAAAAACTCACCGGTTTTCAGAATTACCTGAACAGCATCATCGACTCGATGCCGTCGGCACTGATCGCCCTGGACGAGCAGCTCTATGTCACCCAGTGGAACCAGGAAGCCAGCGCGCTTTCCGGTACACGTCTGGACGAGGCCTTGAATCAGCCGATCTACCTCGCGTTCCAACCGCTCAAACCCTACCTGCCGCAGATCAAGGCCACGGTGGAGCAACACACGGTAGAGCGCATCGAGCGCGTCACCTGGATCAAGGACGACGAGCCCAAGCATTACGCCCTGACCTTCTACCCACTGATGGGCGGCGCCGGGCGTGGCGTGGTAATCCGCATCGACGACATCACCCAGCGCCTGTCCCTGGAAGAAATGATGGTGCAGTCGGAAAAAATGCTCTCGGTCGGCGGGCTTGCCGCCGGCATGGCCCACGAGATCAACAACCCGCTGGGGGCGATCCTGCACAACGTGCAGAACATCCGACGCCGGTTGTCGTCCGACCTGCCCAAGAACCTGGAATACGCCGAGCAGGCAGGTATCGAGCTGGACATCGTCAACCGCTACCTTGAAGGCCGCGAGGTGCCGCAACTGCTCGACGGTATCCAGCAGGCTGGAGCGCGGGCGGCCAAGATCGTTACCCATATGCTCAGCTTCAGCCGCCGCAGCAACCGGCAGATGGCGCCTTGCGACCTGCCAGCGCTGATCGACCAGGCCGTGGAAATTGCCGGCAACGACTTCGACCTGGCCATCGGCTTCGACTTCAAGGGCCAGGCGATCACCCGCCAGTTCGACCCACAGTTGGGTCCGGTGCCGGGCACCGCCAACGAACTGGAACAAGTGCTGCTCAACCTGCTGAAAAACGCGGCCCAGGCCATTCACTTACGTGAAGACGATCGCGAACCGGGGCGCATCATCCTGCGCACACGTCTCAACCCGCCGTGGGCAGAGATCCAGGTGGAAGACAACGGCATTGGCATGAGTGAAAACGTACGCAAACGCACCTTCGAACCGTTCTTCACCACCAAGGAAATCGGCCAGGGCACCGGGCTGGGGCTCTCAGTGTCGTACTTCATCATCACCAACAATCACAAAGGCCAGATGGAGGTGCACTCCACTCTCGGCCAGGGCACCTGCTTTACCCTGCGCTTACCCTTGGCCGGCAGCCAACTGCCGCCCTACGAACTGACCCAACTGGAGCACTGACCATGGGCTTTCGCCTGTCGAAGATTTACACCCGCACCGGAGACAAGGGCGAAACCGGCCTCGGCGACGGCCGCCGTGTGCCCAAGGACCACCCGCGCGTGGAGGCCATCGGCGAAGTCGATACGTTGAACAGCCAGCTGGGACTATTGCTGGCGGGGCTGGAAGAACAGAGCGGCAAGCATCCAGAGCTGAAAGACGTGATCGAGGTGCTGGCGCCCTGCCAACATCGACTGTTCGACCTCGGCGGTGAGCTGGCGATGCCGGTGTACAAGGCGTTGAACGCAGCGGAAGTGGATCGGCTGGAGGCCGCGATTGATCGCTGGAATGACGAGGTCGGGCCGCTGGAGAACTTCATCCTGCCCGGTGGCTCGGCGCTGATCGCCCAGGCCCATGTATGTCGCAGCCTGGCGCGCACTGCAGAACGACGTTGTCAGCACCTCAATGCAGTGGAGCCGTTGGAGGGCGTGGGGCTGGCGTATATCAATCGGCTGTCGGACTTGCTGTTTGTGGCGGCGCGAGTGATCGCCAGACGCCAGGGTGTGGCTGAAGTGCTGTGGCAAGCTGCCGCCAAGCCACACTGATGGTTTTTTGGGTGACCTTTAGGGCCCTATCGGGGGCAAGCCCCCTCCCACCCTTGATTTGTGAATGCATTCAAGTGTGGGAGGGGGCTCGCCCCCGATGAGGCCAGTCAGGACAACATCAACCCTCAGGCCAGAACGCCCGAATCCCAGCAACACCTTGAGCCCCGGCTTCCCAAGCCTGTTCCCGCTCTGCAGGTCCAACCCCGCCCAACAGAAACACCGGCTTGCTGAACCCACGAATCAACTCCGCCGCCTGCTCCCAACCCAAAGGCTGGGCATCTGGATGGCTCTGGGTCGGCTGCACCGGCGACAGCGTGACAAAATCCACGTCCATCATTTCTGCCAGCGCCAGTTCCTCAGCGTTGTGGCAGGACGCCGCCAACCAACGGTCTTTCGGCAACGGCCGGCCCTTGCTCGCGTATTTGCGCAATTGGGCCGAGGTCATGTGCCAACCGGCCGCAGGGAAATCCCCCAACCATTCAAACGGCCCCTTGAGCATCAACTGTGCCTTGCCCGCACACAGCCCCACCGCATCCACCGCCAAGTCGCGATATTTAGGGTCGTAACCGTTGGGCGCACGCAGTTGGACCAGCTTGATGCCACCCGCGATAGCCTTCTGAATCCCGCGCAACAGGGTCGGGGTTTCCAGCTCGCCGGGGGTAATCAGGTAATCGGCGGGCAAGCGCGCGGCGGCAACGATTGGAGCGTTAGCGGCCGGGAACTCGTAATTGATCAGATCCCGAGGTGCCACCCACTCCAGGGGTTGCCCTTCGGCACCGTGGGGCTCGCCGGTAAAGGCCGAGACTTCCCAGACATCCAGCAACACCTGCTTGTCCGGGTAGTCATGCTGCACCTTGATCAACGGCCGCGCCGTGGTCACCTGGATGCCCAGTTCTTCCTGCAATTCGCGGGACAAGGCCGTAGCGACGGACTCGCCCGCCTCGACCTTGCCGCCGGGAAACTCCCAGAGACCGCCCTGATGCTGAGTATCGGCGCGGCGCGCCAGCAGGATCCTGCCATCGACACCGCGGATCACCGCTGCTGCTACATGCACTCGTTTCACCGCGCTTATCCTCCAGGCTCAGGTACGGTATTCCGCGTTGATCTTCACGTATTCGTGGGACAGGTCGGTGGTCCAGATGGTTTCGCTGCAGTCGCCGCGACCCAACTCAATGCGGATGGTGATTTCTTCCTGCTGCATCACCGCCGAACCCTGGGCTTCGGTGTAGCTCTCAGCGCGGGCGCCACGGCTGGCGATGCACACATCACCGAGGAAAACGTCGATCTTGCTCACGTCCAGGTCCGGCACACCGGCACGGCCGACGGCGGCGAGGATGCGACCCCAGTTCGGATCGGAGGCGAACAGTGCAGTCTTGATCAGCGGCGAGTGGGCCACGGTGTAGCCGACATCCAGGCATTCCTGGTGATTGCCGCCGCCGTTGACTTCAACCGTCACGAACTTGGTGGCGCCTTCGCCGTCACGCACGATGGCCTGGGCCACGTCCATGCAGACTTCAAACACCGCCTGCTTCAATGCTGCGAACAACGGGCCGCTGGCCTCGGTGATTTGCGGCAGGTTGGCCTGGCCGGTGGCGATCAGCATGCAGCAGTCGTTGGTCGAGGTATCGCCATCGATGGTGATGCGGTTGAACGATTTGTTGGCGCCATCCAGGATCAGGCTGTGCAGCACGTCGCGGGAGACTTTGGCGTCGGTGGCGATGTAGCCGAGCATGGTGGCCATGTTCGGGCGAATCATGCCCGCGCCCTTGCTGATACCCGTGACGGTAACAGTCACACCGTCGTGCACGAACTGACGGCTCGCGCCTTTGGGCAGGGTATCGGTGGTCATGATGCCAGTGGCGGCGGCCGCCCAGTTATCCACAGACAGGTCGTCCAACGCGGCTTGCAAGGCGCCTTCGATTTTCTCCACCGGCAGCGGCTCGCCGATGACACCGGTGGAGTACGGCAGCACTTGGCTGGCATCCACGCCGGTCAACTCGGCCAGCTTGGCGCAGGTACGCGCTGCTGCAACCAAACCCGGCTCACCGGTGCCAGCGTTGGCATTGCCGGTGTTGGTCAGCAGGTAACGGATGGTGCCGGCAACACGCTGCTTGGCCAGGATCACCGGAGCGGCGCAGAAGGCGTTGAGGGTGAACACACCGGCGACGGTCGAACCTTCGGCACAGCGCATCACCACCACATCCTTGCGCCCCGGGCGCTTGATGCCGGCCGACGCGATACCGAGCTCAAAACCGGCAACCGGGTGCAATGTGGGCAAAGGACCAAGACCAACAGCCATGAACGCGCTCCTTATAAATAGATGATGTCTGTGCCGTCGTAATCGACGGTGAAATTAATGGCAAAACGCCGCGACGGCAGAGGCCGGTCGCGGCGCGGGGTATTGCAGCGTCAGGCGAAAATCTTATTCGATCTGGCCATGGCAGTGTTTGAATTTCTTGCCCGAACCGCAGTAGCACAGTTCGTTGCGGCCCAGCTTCTGATCATTGCGAACCGGAGCCTGAGCCAAGGCCACATCGACCTCTTCACCCAACACTTCAGGTGCTTCCAGACCCGGTGCTTCGTCATGCTGGAACTGCATGCGCGCCGCCAGTGCTTCGGCTTCCTGACGCAGGCGGGCTTCTTCCTCGATCGGGTCTTCGCGACGCACCTGAACGTGGGACAGCACACGAATCGAATCGCGCTTGATCGAATCCAGCAACTCGGAGAACAGCGTGAACGACTCGCGCTTGTACTCCTGCTTCGGGTTCTTCTGGGCGTAGCCACGCAGGTGGATGCCGTGACGCAGGTGGTCCATGGTCGACAAGTGGTCTTTCCACAGGTCGTCCAGCACGCGCAGCACGATTTGTTTCTCGAAGGTGCGCAGTGCCTCGGCACTCGCTTGCTCTTCTTTCTCGTTGTACGCGGCCAGCAGCTCGGTCATCAGCTTCTCGCGCAGCGTCTCTTCGTACAGGTGATCGTCTTCGTCGAGCCATTGCTGGACCGGCAAGTCGACACCGAAGTCGCTCTTCAACGCGGCTTCCAGACCGGCAACATCCCACTGCTCTGGCAGGGATTGTGGCGGGATATGTGCGCTGACGGTGGCGTTGAGCACGTCCTGGCGGAAATCGGCGATGGTCTCGCCAATGTTGTCGGCGGCCAGCAACGTGTTACGCATGTGATAGATCACTTTACGCTGTTCGTTGTTGACGTCATCGAACTCAAGCAGTTGCTTGCGAATGTCGAAGTTACGGCCTTCAACCTTGCGCTGCGCCTTCTCGATGGCGTTGGTCACCATGCGGTGCTCGATCGCTTCACCGGACTGCATGCCCAGGGCTTTCATGAAGTTCTTCACCCGATCCGAGGCGAAGATGCGCATCAGGCTGTCTTCCAGGGACAGGTAGAAGCGGCTGGAACCGGCGTCACCCTGACGGCCGGCACGACCACGCAGCTGGTTGTCGATACGGCGCGATTCGTGACGCTCGGACGCAATCACCTGCAGGCCACCGGACTCCAGCACGGCCTGGTGGCGCTTCTGCCAGTCAGCCTTGATCTGGGCGATCTGCTCAGGAGTCGGGTTGTCCAGGGACGCCACTTCCACTTCCCAGTTACCGCCCAACAGGATGTCGGTACCACGACCGGCCATGTTGGTGGCGATGGTCAGTGCGCCTGGGCGACCGGCCTGGGCAATGATCTCTGCTTCTTTTTCGTGGAACTTGGCGTTGAGGACCTTGTGCTCGATGCCTTCCTTGTTGAGCAGGTTGGACACGTGCTCGGAAGTCTCGATGGTTGCGGTACCCACCAGGATCGGGCGGCCCTGGGCCAGGCCGTCCTTGATGTCGTTGATGATCGCCGCGTACTTCTCTTCGGCGGTCAGGAACACCAGGTCGTTGAAGTCTTTACGTGCCAGCGGCTTGTTCGGTGGAATCACCATCACGGCCAGGCTGTAGATCTGGTGGAATTCAAACGCTTCGGTGTCCGCTGTACCGGTCATGCCGGACAGTTTGTTGTACAGACGGAAGTAGTTCTGGAAGGTGGTAGAGGCCAACGTCTGGCTTTCGGCCTGGATGTTAAGCACTTCCTTGGCTTCGATAGCCTGGTGCAGGCCTTCGGACAGACGACGACCCGGCATGGTACGACCGGTGTGTTCGTCGACCAGTACCACCTGGCCATCCTGCACGATGTATTCAACGTTGCGATGGAACAGCTTGTGGGCGCGCAGGCCGGCGTACACGTGGGTCAGCAGGCCCAGGTTATGCGCCGAGTACAGGCTTTCGCCTTCAGCCAGCAGGCCGATCTGGGTCAGCATGTCTTCGACGAACTGGTGACCCGCCTCGTTGAGTTCGACCTGACGGGTCTTCTCGTCGATGGAGAAGTGACCTTCTTTGGTCACCACGCCTTCCACTTCCTCGATGTGCTGCTCCAGACGCGGGATCAACTTGTTGATCTCGGTGTAGAGGCGCGAGCTGTCTTCGGCCTGGCCGGAGATGATCAGTGGGGTGCGGGCTTCGTCGATGAGGATGGAGTCGACTTCGTCGATCACGGCAAAGTTGAGTTCGCGCTGGAATTTTTCATCCATGCTGAACGCCATGTTGTCGCGCAGGTAGTCGAAACCGAATTCGTTGTTGGTGCCGTAGGTAATGTCGCACGCGTAGGCAGCGCGCTTCTCTTCCGGCGGCTGGAACGGTGTGACCACACCGACGGTCAGGCCGAGGTATTCATACAGCGGGCGCATCCAGTTGGCGTCCCGGCGAGCCAGGTAGTCGTTCACCGTCACAACGTGCACGCCCTTGCCGGACAGTGCGTTGAGGTAAACACCCAGGGTCGCTACCAGGGTCTTGCCTTCACCTGTACGCATTTCGGCAATCATGCCTTCATGCAAGGTCATGCCGCCGATCAACTGGACGTCGAAGTGGCGCATGCCCATGACACGCTTACCGGCTTCACGGGCGACCGCAAAGGCTTCGGGAAGCAGCTTGTCGAGGGTTTCACCTTTAGCTATGCGGGCCTTGAACTCTTGGGTCTTGGCGCGCAATTGCTCGTCCGACAGGGCAACCATCTGCTCTTCGAAGGCATTGACCAGCTGCACCGTCTTGAGCATGCGTTTGACTTCGCGCTCATTCTTGCTTCCAAAAAGTTTCTTTAACAAAGGCGCAAACATATCGGCAGGTTCTTCCACACATAGGGATGGAGGGCGCACCGTGAGTGGCCCGAGCAGCCCTCACGGCCGCATGCGAACGCGCATTCTACCCGGAATCGTGGGTGAGGAAAGTGGCGTTGTTCCCCGACGCTGGCATGGTGCTGTGAGAGGGCTTGTTTAAAATAAGGGCTTTTGCGCGAACTTCAACCCATGGAGCCGATTGATTTCATGGGAAACCCCCCGGCAATGCATTGTCCGGGGCCGCGCAGACGCATTCTGCTAAGATGGCCGCTCTGTTACTTAAGGTGTCCAATCATGGCATTTCGCCCTCTTACAGCCCGCGCACCCAGCGTGTTGCTTCGCGAAGCCAAGCCGTTGAAAGCCATCTTTGGCCATGCGCAACGCTTGGGCCACCTGCAACGCCTGCTCGAAAGCCAACTGCAACCCGCCGCCCGCGAGCACTGCCATGTAGCGTCGTGGCGTGAGGGTAATTTGCTGTTAATTGTCACCGACGGTCATTGGGCCACCCGGTTGCGCTATCAGCAAAAACGTCTGCAGCGTCAATTGATGGCATTCGATGAGTTCGCCAGCCTGACCCGCATTCAGTTCAAGGTGCAACCACCGACCGTGCAGCAAGGGGCAGCCGGCCATACTATGGACCTGTCGGAAAATGCGGCCGAGACTATTCAGGCCACGGCCGACGGCATCAGCGATCCAGGCTTGCGCGCCGCGCTTGAGCGCCTGGCCGCCCATGGCAAGCCCAAGGCCTGAAGCGCTATTTGCGCTTGCTGCCGCCCAGCAAAGACCCCAACAAACCCCGTACCAATTGGCGCCCCATCTGATTGGCTGCCTGCTGCATGGCTGATTTCAGCGCCTTGCCTGCGGCGGTTCCGAGGAACGCACCCGCCTTGTCCGTGAAGCTGGGCTCCTCGGCGGGCTGACTGGCCTCTTCCGTGGTACCCAGTTCCTTACGCGCCATCAGCACTTCATAGGCAGACTCCCGATCAATCGGCTTGTCATAGCGGCCCTGCAACGGCGAACTCGCCACCAGTGCGGCGCGCTCCGCCGTGCTGAGCGGCCCGATCCGCGATTGCGGTGGCGCGACCAGTACGCGCTGGACGACTTCCGGCGTGCCTTTTTCCTGCAACGTACCCACCAACGCCTCACCCGTACCCAGCTCGGTCAACACTGACAAGGCATCGAATGTCGGGTTGGGCCGGAAACCGTCCGCTACCGCCCTGAGGGATTTCTGCTCTTTCGTGGTGAACGCCCGCAGGCCGTGCTGCACCCGTAAACCAAGTTGCGCCAGCACAGTGTCCGGCAGGTCGCCCGGCGATTGAGTGACGAAATACACACCCACGCCTTTGGAACGAATCAGCCGCACCACTTGCTCCAGGCGCTCTTGCAATGCCTTGGGCGTGTCGGCAAACAATAAATGTGCCTCGTCGAAGAACAGCGCCAGCAGTGGTTTATCCGCGTCGCCGCGCTCCGGCAACTGCTCGAACAACTCCGCCAACAGCCACAGCAGGAAGGTCGCATACACCTTCGGCGCCTCATGCACCAGGCGGCTGGCGTCCAGCAAGTGGATGCGCCCACGCCCGTCAGCCGTGGGCTGCAAGATGTCTTCAAGCTGCAGGGCCGGCTCGCCAAACAGCGCCTCCGCCCCCTGCTGTTCCAAGACAGCCAGGCGCCGCAACAGCGCCTGGCTGGAACCGGTGGTCATCAGCGCCGCGTCTTCACCGAGCAGTTCCGGGTGATAGCGTAGATGGTTGAGCAGTGCCTTGAGGTCCTTGAGGTCCAGCAGCAACAGGCCTTCGCGATCCGCAACCTTGAACGCTGCGTACAAGGCCGACTGCTGGCTGTCAGTCAGTTCCAGCAGACTGCCCAGCAACAACGGCCCCATTTCACTGATGGTAGTGCGCAACGGATGACCGGACTGCCCGTGGATATCCCACAACGTAACGGGATACGCCTTGGCCGTGTAATTAAGGAAAGGCATCCCGGCAATACGCTCGGCCACCTTGCCTTGTGGATTGGCAGCGGCACCCAGGCCACAGAGGTCACCTTTGATGTCCGCCGCAAATACCGCCACGCCCGCATCACTGAAGGCTTCAGCCAGGCGTTGCAACGTGACGGTCTTGCCGGTGCCCGTGGCGCCGGCGATCAGCCCGTGGCGGTTGGCCAGGCGCATGGCCTGGGCAATGGGCTGGCCATCAAGACCGGCACCGATTAGGAGTTGCGTGGAATCAGGCATTTCGTCACCCATGGTTAAGCTTTAGTGTCGCCAGGTCGATAAGAAAGATGTGAGACCCATAAAGTCTAAAAATCGCTCAGATAGTTCCTACAGGGACCAACGGAAATATCAAACTTTTTTTACGCACCCTTTCGCGTGTTCCACAAGGACGCGCTTCGGATATTAAGACCTTAGCGGACCCTTCAAGCTATGAATAAAAATCTGCGCTTCAGCCACAAGATCCTGCTTGCAGCCTCCCTTATCGTCATCGCGGCCTTTGCCCTGTTCACCCTCTACAACGACTACCTACAACGTAACGCTATCCGTGACGACCTCAACAATTACCTTCACGAAATGGGCGATGTCACCGCCAGCAACATTCAGACCTGGCTGACCGGGCGCATTGCGCTGGTGGAAAACGCCGCACAAAACATCGCCATCAACCCTGAGCCTTCGACCGTTGCCAGCCTGCTGGAACAGAAAAGCCTGACATCCTCCTTCATGGCGACCTACGTGGGTGACAGCAAAGGGGCTTTCACCATTCGCCCCGACACCAAGATGCCGGACGGCTTCGACCCACGGGTTCGCCCCTGGTACAAGGGCGCCCAGAACAGCAACGGCTCGACCCTGACCGAGCCGTACATTGATGCCGCTACCGGGCAATTGATCATTTCCCTCGCCACCCCCAGCGCCAAAGGCGGCCAGAGCATTGGCGTGGTGGGCGGTGACCTGAGCCTGCAAACCCTGGTGGATAACATTGGCGCGCTGAACTTCGGCGGCATGGGCTATGCGTTCCTGGTCAGCGCCGACGGCAAAGTGCTGGTACACCCGGACAAAAACCTGGTGATGAAAACCCTGGCCGATGTGTATCCAAAACATACGCCGAAGATCAGTGGCGACTTCAGTGAAGTCGAAGCCAACGGCAAGGACAACATCGTGACCTTCACACCGATCAAAGGCCTGCCGTCGGTGAACTGGTACTTGGGTATTTCGGTGGATAAAGATAAATCCTACGCCATGCTCAGCGAATTCCGCACCTCGGCGGTGATCGCCACGATCATTGCCGTGGTGATCATCATTGCCTTGCTGGGCATGCTGATTCGTGTCTTGTTGCAACCACTGCATGTGATGACCCGTGCCATGCAGGACATCGCCGACGGCGAAGGTGACCTGACGCGCCGCCTGACCATCCAGAACCACGATGAATTCGGCATTCTGGGCAATGCGTTCAACCGCTTCGTAGAGCGGATTCACACGTCCATTCGCGAAGTGTCCTCGGCCACCGAGCACGTGAATGAAGTGGCACTGCGGGTGGTCAGCGCGTCCAACTCGTCGATGGTCAACTCCGACGAACAGGCCAACCGCACCAACAGCGTAGCTGCCGCCATCAACGAGCTGGGCGCCGCCGCCCAGGAAATCGCACGCAACGCCGCGCAGGCCTCCAACCAGGCCAGCGATGCACGGCACTTGGCCGAAGACGGTCAACAGGTGGTTGAGCGCAATATCAAGGCGATGACTCAGTTGTCTGCAATGATCAGCGCCTCCAGCAGCAATATCGAAGCGCTTAACAGCAAGACCGTGAACATCGGCCAGATTCTCGAAGTGATCACCAGCATTTCCCAGCAAACCAACCTGCTGGCGTTGAACGCTGCCATCGAAGCGGCCCGTGCCGGCGAAGCCGGACGCGGGTTTGCGGTCGTCGCTGACGAAGTGCGCAACCTGGCGCACCGCACCCAGGAATCGGCGCAACAAGTACAAAAGATGATCGAGGAACTGCAAGTCGGCGCGCGGGAGTCGGTCAGCACCATGAGCGACAGCCAGCGCCACAGCCATGACAGCGTAGAGATTGCCAACCTGGCGGGTGAGCGCCTCAACAGCGTGACTCAACGCATTGGCGAGATCGACGGCATGAACCAGTCGGTGGCGACTGCCACGGAGGAACAGACCTCGGTGGTGGAGTCAATCAACATGGACATCACCGAGATCAACACCCTCAATCAGGAAGGCGTGGAAAACCTGCACTCCACCCTGCGCGCGTGCACCGACCTGGAACAGCAGGCGGCACGGTTGAAACAATTGGTGGGCAGCTTCCGGATCTGATCTGCTTTATTCAGCAGCGGGATCCGGTTTGGCCTGCTCACGCTCCCACAGCTCGGCGGCACCCGGAAATTCGGTGCCGTCTTCACTGTCCAGGTCATCCGGATCGTACCGGCTCAAGCACCCTTCACCCAATGTCGCAGGTGCTTTGGAGGTGGCTTTGTCCAGTGGGTCACTCATCGGTCAATCCTCAATGGCACACAAAGAAAAAGGGCCTGCAGCGATTTAAAGCCCAGGCCCTTCATTCTTCAATCAGAACGCCTTGATCAGAACACGACAGTCTTGTTGCCGTGTACCAGCACGCGGTCTTCCAGGTGGTAACGCAGGCCACGGGCCAGCACCATTTTCTCGACATCGCGGCCGAAGCGCACCATGTCCTCAATGCTGTCGCTATGGCTGACGCGCACTACGTCCTGCTCGATGATCGGACCGGCGTCCAGCTCTTCGGTGACGTAATGGCAGGTTGCGCCAATCAACTTCACGCCACGCAGGGACGCCTGGTGGTATGGCTTGGCCCCCACAAATGACGGCAGGAAGCTGTGGTGAATGTTGATCACCTTGCCGGCGTATTCGCGGCACAGTTCCGGCGGCAGGATCTGCATGTAGCGCGCCAGCACCACAACATCAGCCTCATGCTGCTTGACCAGGCGAGAAACCTCGGCGAACGCCGGCTCCTTGTCCTGTGGGTTAACCGGCACGTGGTAGTACGGGATCCCGTGCCACTCGACCATGCTGCGCAGGTCGTCATGGTTGGAGATTACACACGCGATCTCGCAGTCCAGCTCATCACTGTGCCAGCGGTGCAGCAAGTCGGCCAGGCAGTGGGATTCGCGACTGGCCATCAACACCACGCGCTTCTTCTGCTCGGTGTCGGTGATATGCCAGGTCATCGAAAACTCTTCGGCGATTGGCGCAAAGGCCTCGCGAAAAGCCTCAAGGCCAAAGGGCAGCGTGTCGGCACGGATTTCATGACGCATGAAGAACCAACCGCTGAGATTGTCCGAGTGATGGCTCGCCTCGGTGATCCAACCGTTGTGGGAGGCCAGAAAATTACTGACTTTGGCAACGATGCCGACCCGGTCCGGGCAAGCAATCACCAGCCGAAAAGTGCGCATTAGGGGGAAACTCCAGAACTTCGCAAAGGCCGCCATTCTAGCGATTACGCAGGAAAACTGCAGTATTCGTTAGCGCTTATTCTGTTCACCTGCCCGCGACCTCCGCCTCGCCAACCCAAGGATTACCACCGCTACTATGAATTTACTGTCCCCCCAAGGCTGTTCCCTGATGTCAGCAATATTATCTTTAGGTTTACACCGTGATAATTAACTCGATTGCATTAGGTGTGCTAAAAACATTCAAAGTAATTCACATAAATGCGACCTAAATGTTTACTTGGGGAAACTGCCTGACTATTATTGGGCCACTGTCCCTGTCAATCAGCGTTCTACATAAGGTAGTCCACATGTCTCTGATCAACGAATACCGTGCCACCGAAGAAGCTATCAAAGAGCTGCAAGCCCGTTTGAAGAACCTGTCCCAAGACGACAAGCTGAAAACCGAGCTGGAATTCGAAGGCAAACTGCGCACCCTCATGGGTGAATACTCCAAATCCCTGCGTGACATCATCGCGCTGCTGGATCCAGAGTCGAAAGTTAAAGCACCTCGTGGCGCCGTGAAAACTACCGGTACCAAGCGTGCTCGCAAGGTCAAACAATACAAAAACCCGCACAACGGCGAAGTGATTGAAACCAAAGGTGGCAACCACAAAACGCTGAAAGAGTGGAAAGCCAAGTGGGGCGGTGACGTGGTTGAAGGCTGGGCTACCCTGCTGGGCTAAGCTTTGCCAGGCCTGCGCCTGATACGCAACACATTAAAAACGCCAGCTTGCTGGCGTTTTTTATTGGCCGTCAATTCTGCACAACCTAATTACAGATTCACACGGGCCGCTAAAGCATCGGCATATTCCTGCCACTGCACCAGCACCTGCTGCTGCAACGGCGTCGCACTAACAGCCAACTCCTGCCGCGCCTGATTAAATGCCTCAAGGGTATTGGGTGCGCCAAATTCAGGGCAGGACAAACGTTGCTGACAGAAAAGTTTCCAGCGTTGTAGCTCCTCGCTGTTCAGCGTATCGGGGAAGTTACGCGCTCGGTAGCGAAATAATAATTCCGGCAATCGATGATCATCAAAAGGCCACTGCTGTCTTGCTAATTGCTCGGGCTCTGCCATCCGGACTTGTTCACATAAGCGTCGATCACGATCGCCAATAAAGCCGTCGTAAAGCTGCTGTTCCGGGTCGGTATTCCCTGAAAAATCTTCGTCGGCATAAATGACCGCCAACTTATCGCGCCACAGTTCCTGTGCGTCAGTTAGCCGCAGCGCCCGCGCCTGATAAATGTCCATATCCAATTGCAGGCGTTCACGATCTTCGACCCGCAATACGTTCAAGGGCGCGACAACTGGGCAGCGATTGATATGCACCAGCTTCAGCGGCACCGGCAACTCACCTTCGGCAAGGTCATCACGACGGGTGTACAGGCGTTGGCGCAAGGTGGCGGCGTCAGCGTCAAGCAGCCCCTGAGGGTCCAGGCCAAGGTCGCAGACAATCAACGCGTTGCGGTTGCGCGGATGCCAAGCCAAGGGCAGGACAACGCCAAGGTAATGACGCTCGGCGGAAAACCGCCCTGATATGTGCACCATTGGTTGCAACAGGCGCACCTGGTCCATCACTCGCTGTTTACTGCGTAATTGAAACAGCCAGTCGTACAGCTTGGGCTGCTTCTCGCGCACCAATCTAGCCAGGGCGATCGTGGCGCGCACGTCGGATAACGCATCGTGGGCCTGCCCATGATCGATGCCGTTGGCAGCCGTCAAACGTTCAAGCTTGAGGGTCACACGCCCGTCCTGCTGCGGCCACTCGATGCCTTCCGGACGCAGGGCGTAGGCGGTGCGAACCACATCGATCAAGTCCCAACGACTGTTACCGCCCTGCCATTCGCGCGCGTAAGGGTCGAAGAAGTTGCGATACAGGCTGTAGCGCGTCATTTCATCGTCAAACCGCAATGTGTTATAGCCGGCACCGCATGTTCCCGGAGTTGCCAGTTCGGCATGTACGCGGGTCATGAAATCAGCCTCGGCCAGGCCCTTTTCGGCCAGTATGGCGGGGGTGATCCCTGTAATCGCGCACGCGGCGGGATGGGGCAGGATATCGTCGCCGGGCTGACAGTAGATGTTGACCGGCGGGCCGACCTCGTTGAGTTCGAGATCCGTACGAATCCCCGCTACCTGGAGCGGTCGATCACTGCGCGGGTTGATGCCGGTGGTTTCATAGTCGTACCAGAAAATGGTGGTCACGGGCTATTCCTGTGCTGAAGATCGACAAAGTCTAGGCGCTGGGCCTGGTTCGGGGCCAGCACCAAATCAACTGTACAAACATCCAGCAAAACCTTGAGTGGTTGCTTCCATCGCCGACGCTGTTAGCATCCGTGTCACCCAGCCGCTCTGCACTGCCAAGGATCGCGATGCCATCAGCCCCATTGGATACCCGCTACCAGATCGAAACCCCAGAGGGCATCGACCTGCCACTGCGCCCCGCCGGCCTGGTGCCACGGGTGCTGGCATTTGCCTTCGACCTCGGCGCACGCGCAGTGATCATGGGCGTATTTATGGTGCCATTAGCCCTGCTCGGCAATATTGGGATCGGCCTGGGCTCGCTGCTGCTGTTCCTGGTCAGTTGGTGGTACATGGTGCTGTTCGAGGTCCTCAACCAGGGCTGTTCACCGGGCAAACAGGTCATGGGCCTGCGGGTAGTGCAGGACGATGGCACGCCCATAGGCTGGTCAGCGTCACTGATCCGCAACCTGCTGCGGTTCGTCGACATGCTTCCGTTCGGCTACTTCCTCGGCGCCATCAGTTGCCTGCAGCACCCTCACTTCAAACGCCTTGGCGACCTGGCCGCCGGCACCTTGGTGGTCTATCGCGAGCAGCCCCTGGCACGCCCCCAGATACCTCAAGCTGCAGCACTGCGCCTACCGTTTGCCCTGGACCTGAGTGAGCAGCGGGCGATCCTGGGTTTCGCCGAACGCCAGGCTGAGCTGTCCCCCGAGCGGGTACACGAACTCGCCTCCATCCTCGCGACACCGCTGCAAGTATCCCCAGCACGTGCCGTGGAGCAACTCAATGGCGTGGCCCGTGGCCTGCTGGGGCCAGCATGAAACAGAGCCTCTTCGAAAGCCGTTACCAGCCCCAATGGCAAGCCTTTGCCGAACAACTTAAGCAGTTGGAACAAGGCAAGGCCAAGGCCGGTGACCTCGCCGACTTTCCTCATCAATACCGCCGTCTATGCCAGCACTTGGCCCTGGCCCAGGAGCGTGGTTACAGCAGTTACCTGGTGGACCCGCTGCAACAATTGGCATTGCGCGGCCATCAACAACTCTATCGCCACCGCAGCCAATTGGCGGCGAATGTACTGAGTTTCCTACTGGCCGACTTTCCGCGACAAGTAAGGGAACAATGGCGCTTCGTGTTGATTGCCAGCCTGCTGTTCTTTGGCAGCCTGCTGGGCATTGCCCTGCTGGTCTACCTGTTTCCCGACCTGATCTACAGCATTGTCAGCCCACAGCAGGTAGCCGAAATGCAGGGCATGTATGACCCCGATGCCAGCCGCCTGGGTCGCGCCGCCGAACGGGCGTCAAGCGAAGACTGGATGATGTTTGGCTACTACGTGATGCACAACGTCGGCATCGCCTTCCAGACATTCGCCGCGGGGTTGCTGTTCGGCTTGGGCAGTGTGTTTTTCCTGATATTCAACGGGCTGATCATCGGCGCGATTTCCGGGCACCTGACCGAAATCGGCTATGGGCAGACCTTTTGGTCATTTGTCATCGGCCATGGTGCCTTTGAACTGACGGCTATCGCCCTCGCTGGCGCCGCAGGCTTGCAACTGGGCTGGGCGCTGATTGCGCCTGGGCAACTGACACGCAGCGAATCCTTGCGACTTGCCGCTCGCAAGAGCGTGCAGCTGCTGTGCGGTGTCATGGTGTTCCTGCTGATCGCAGCCTTTATCGAAGCCTACTGGTCTTCCACCACCCAAATCGCCCCTTGGATAAAATACCTTGTGGGCACTGCACTTTGGCTGTTGGTGGCTGCTTACCTGACCTTTGCCGGACGGACTCGCCATGCGCCTGAGTGATGCCAGCGTGGCGATTCGCCCGCGAACCGCATGGGAGGCCATGGACCTTGGCGTATCAATGGCCCGGGAGCATCGGCTGCTGTTGATGGGGAGCTGGGCGCTGGTGACCCTGCCGGTGTTTGCCGTGCTCACCGCGTTGCTATGGAACTACCCATCCACGGCCATGTTCCTGTTCTGGTGGTTCAAACCGGCGTTCGACCGCTTGCCTTTATTCATTCTCTCCAAAGCCCTGTTCGGTGAAACGCCTAGCCTCAAGCAGGCTGTGCGCCAATGGCCAAAACTGCTTAACAGCCAACTGCTGGCCAGCCTGACCTGGCGCAGGCTAAGCCTCAGCCGCAGTTTTGTGATGCCGGTCAGTCAGCTCGAAGGCCTCGACGGCCAGGCGCGTCAACAACGCCTGGGCGTGCTGCTGCAACGTAACGCCGGTGCCGCGCGCTGGTTGACCACTGTCGGGGTGCACCTGGAAATCGGGCTGTGGTTTGGCTGCATGGCGCTGTTCTACCTACTCATTCCGCAGCAACTTGAACTGGATTGGGACTGGCAACGGTTGGCGCTGGCTACGGGTTCCGAAGCCTTGTGGCTGGAGCATCTGGGCAACGCGTTCTATGCCTTGATACTGGTGTTTTGGGAGCCCATTTATGTCGCCTGTGGTTTCAGCCTTTATCTCAATCGCCGCACCGTGCTGGAAGCGTGGGACCTGGAGCTTGTATTCCGCCGCCTGCGCCAGCGCCTGAGCAACGTAGCGTCGCTTTTACTGCTGGCGCTCGGGCTGACATTCCTGCCATACAGCCCGCACGCCATGGCAGAGGAAGGCAAACCACTGAGCCATGAAAGCGCAAGCCAATCCATCAAGTCGCTTCTGGACCAGCCCCCCTTCAAAAACCCGGAGACCGTCACTCGCTATCGCTTTGGCGAAGAAAAGCCCGTCGTTAAAAACCAGACACACAGTGACGGCAAACTTCCGGCGTGGCTGCAGGCACTGCTGGACAACTTCAACGGCAATACTTTCAAGCATGTCGCCCAAGGCCTGGAAGTGCTGTTGTGGAGCGTACTGATCGGCGGCCTGGTCCTATTGATATGGCGTTATCGAGAATGGCTGCGTACTTTTGTCAGCCGGCGCGGGCCAGGGAAACCCAAAGCCGCCAAAGCAGTACCCGCCCAGTTGTTCGGTCTGGAGCTGGGCACAGAGAGCCTGCCCAGGGACATCGCCAGCACTGCCGAGCAACTCTGGTCGAGCCAACCCCGGGAAGCCCTTGGCCTGTTGTATCGTGGCCTGCTGAGCCGCTTGCTGCATGACTTCAACCTGCCCCTTAAAAGCGCGGACACCGAAGGCCAGGTGTTGGAACGCGTTCACCTGTTACAGCAACCACAACTGATGGCGTTCAGCGATGAGTTGACCCGACACTGGCAAAACCTGGCCTACGGTCATCAACTCCCACCCGCCTCGGCCCAGCAAAAACTATGCAACGATTGGCGTGCGCTGTTCAGTTCGGGGGGCGCCCAATGAACCGATGCTTACTAGGGATAGGACTGCTGCTGGCATGCCTGATCACTGCGGGCGGCTTTTACGCCTGGAGCAAGGCGATCCCCTATGAAGAGGTGGTGGACCGCGGGCCCGCTCCGCAAGCCCGGGCCAATCCCTACCTGGCTGCCGAACACTTTCTGCGCCAGCAAGGCTTGCCCGTCGAACATGCCAATAGCCTCGAACGCCTGGCCACCCTGCCGGCCGCAGGCAACAGTCTGTTGCTACTGGAAGAACGCAGCAACATGTCGCCACGCCAGGTCGAACAGTTGCTGGATTGGGCCAAGTCCGGTGGACATCTGTTGTTAGTGGCCGAAGCACTCTGGGATGAAGAGACCGGCAAAAGCGGCGACCTGTTGCTCGATCGCCTGCATATCCACCAAGTGCTGAGTGACGAACCCGAAGAGCCCGCACCCGCCAGTAAAAAGAAAGCGCCGGACCTGACGAAACTCTATATCGACAATGACACCGCCCCGGCCTACTTCAGCTTCGATACCGACTTCAACCTTATCGACCCCAGGCACCTCGCACAATTTTCAGCCAATAGCGCCAGGTCGAGCCACCTGATGCAACTTGACCTCGGGCAAGGCCGCGTTACGGTAATCACCGACAGCGAACTGTGGAAAACACCCGAGATCGGCAAACACGATAATGCCTGGCTGTTGTGGTATCTGAACCAGGGCACTGCCGTCACCTTGCTGTCCAACAGCAACGTGGATGATCTGTTCACCCTGTTGTTGCGTTACTTCCCCCAGGCAGTGGTTGCGCTCATTGCACTGATAGCCCTGGGACTCTGGCAGGCCTGGATGCGCCAGGGCCCGATCCAGGCCCCAGCCTCCAAGGCGCGCCGGCAATTGCAGGAGCACTTGAAAGCCAGCGCCGACTTTCTGCTGCGCCGCAGCGGTCAAGGCACGCTATTGCAGGCTTTGCAGCACGATATTCTGCGTGCGGCCCGACGTCGCCATCCAGGCTTCGAACATCTCGACAAAGCAGAACAATGGCGGGTACTGGAACACCTGACCCGCCAACCCTCTCACGTCATCAGCCAGGCCCTTGGCCCACTCCCGGCAAAACGGCTTTCCAGCGCCGATTTCAGCCGGCAGGTGGCATGCCTGCAAACCCTCAGGAATGCCCTATGAGCGATTTCCCCAGCACCACAGCCTCGACCGGCGAACCCCTGCAACGCGCCAGCAAGCAAGCCCAAGCTCTGCGTATTGAACTGCGTAAGGCGGTGATCGGGCAGGATCAGGTGATCGATGACGTACTGACCGCACTGATCGCCGGCGGCCACGTCTTGCTCGAAGGTGTACCCGGGCTGGGCAAGACCTTGCTGGTGCGCGCCCTGGCCCGTTGCTTTGGCGGGGACTTCGCGAGGATCCAGTTCACTCCGGACCTGATGCCCAGCGATGTCACCGGCCATGCCGTGTACGACCTGCATACCGAGCAGTTCAAACTGCGCAAGGGTCCCGTGTTCACCCACCTCTTGTTGGCCGACGAAATCAACCGGGCCCCAGCCAAGACCCAGGCGGCCCTGCTCGAAGCCATGCAGGAGCGGCAAGTCACCCTCGAAGGTGAAGCCCTGCCCATCGGCCAGCCGTTCATGGTGCTGGCCACGCAGAACCCAATCGAGCAGGAAGGCACCTACCCCCTGCCGGAAGCCGAGCTGGACCGGTTCATGCTCAAGGTACGCATGGACTATCCCGACGCGCAGCAGGAACTGGATATGGTGCGAGAAGTGACGCGCTCGTCACGGGCCGACATGCTGGATGTGCAACCTTTGCGTACAGTGCTGCAGGCCGAAGACGTGTTGCAACTGCAACAGATCGCCAGTGAACTGGCCCTGGATGAACACGTACTCGACTATGCCGTGCGCCTGGCGCGAGCCACACGAAGTTGGCCAGGCCTGGCCATCGGCGCCGGCCCACGAGCGTCAATCGCACTGGTACGCGGCGCCCGCGCCCGCGCACTGCTACGTGGGGGCGAGTTCGTCACGCCGGATGACATCAAAAGCTGCGCCCTTGCGGTACTGCGTCATCGGGTACGCCTTGCACCAGAACTGGACATCGACGGATTGGAGGTCGACCAGGTGCTCAAGCAATTGCTCGACCAGATTCCGGCACCCCGGCAATGAAGCGCCCATGAAACCGACCCGTCTGTTATTAGTCTGGCTTGGCGTGCTGCTGGGCTTGAACATCCTGCTGGGCACTGCGGCAGCCTTGCAGTTCAAGGTGCCCGACACCCTGCACTCGGTGGCGTGGGGTCTGCTCCTGGCGCTGTTCCTCTTGGCGTTGCTGGACGCGCTGCGACTGCGCCGCAGACCATCACCGAACGTGCACCGGCATATGCCCGGCAGCCTGGCGCTGGGACGCTGGGGCGACGTACGCCTGGTCCTGGAACATGGCTCTCCACAAGCGTTGACGGTGCAGGTGTTCGATCACGTTCCCGACGGGCTGAGCCTGGAAAACCTGCCCCAGTCCATCGAGTTACGCCCCGGTGAACGCAGCGAGCTGGGCTATCGGCTACGGCCTTTACGGCGCGGGCATTTCACGTTCAGTCGATGCGAAGTCCACCTGCCCAGCCCATTGGGCCTCTGGTCCGCCAGGCGCTTTATCGAAGTCGAGGATGCCACCCGCGTCTATCCGGATTTTGCCCGACTGTACGGGGCACAGCTGCTGGGGGTGGATAACTGGCTGAGCCAACTGGGGGTGCGTCAACGCCAACGACGGGGCTTGGGACTGGAGTTTCATCAACTGCGCGAATTTCGTGAGGGTGACAGCCTGCGGCAGATCGACTGGAAAGCCACTGCGCGGCAACGTACTCCCATCGCACGAGAGTATCAGGACGAGCGCGACCAGCAGATCGTGTTCATGCTCGATTGCGGCCGACGCATACGCAGCCAGGATGATGAAC
Organism: Pseudomonas arvensis; assembly: GCF_056688935.1. NCBI lineage: Bacteria > Pseudomonadati > Pseudomonadota > Gammaproteobacteria > Pseudomonadales > Pseudomonadaceae > Pseudomonas > Pseudomonas arvensis. Next base: position 4,951,789 of record NZ_CP162038.1, read on the forward strand.
TGTCACACTTCGACCACGCCCTCAATGCCTGCCTGTTGCTCAGTTATGTAGCCTTGCGCCAGGGCGATGCGGTGGGATTGTGCACCTTCGCTTGCGACCACCCACGCTACCTGGCGCCGGTCAAGGGCAGTAGTCAGTTGAACCTGTTGCTCAATGCAGTCTATGACCTGGACACCACCCGCCGAACTGCCGACTACGAGGCGGCGGCCAGCCAACTGCTGGCCCGGCAAAAGCGGCGGGCATTGGTGATCGTGGTCAGCAACCTGCGGGATGAGGACGATGAAGCACTACTCAGCGCCGTCAAACGCATCAGCCGTCAACATCGGGTGCTGGTGGCGAGTATGCGGGAGGAAGTCCTCGATCTACTGCGCCAGTCTCCCGTACAGACGTTGCCCGAGGCTTTGGCCTACAGCGGCACTGTCGACTACCTCAACATGCGGGACGAATTGCATGACCGTTTGAACGCACACGGCCTGTCGGTGCTGGATACGCTGCCATCAGCCATGGGCGCCGCCCTGGTAACACGCTACCTGGGCTGGAAAAAAGCTGGAGTCTTCTGAAAAAAGCGCACGATTGCTGGGGGACAGCACCATTCCCCCGGACATGTCGACTGCATGCTGCTTCTAGGCCGAGGCCTCCAAGGGATCGAAGCTGAAGTAATGCAACAGCACCTTGATGAGCTGCCCATATTCCTCGGGCGCCTGAAGCACGCTGAACCCGGAATCGTAATGCTGCGGGTTGATATCTTCATGACTCCACAGGCAGGTCGCCGTGAGGTCAATGGCATGGAAGGTGTCGTCAGCCCCAGGAATTTTCAAGCGCAACTCGAACTCTGCGTCGACCATCATGGGTAACTGGCTGATCAACATCAGCCCGTCGTCAGAGAGGTTACCCAAATATCCGATGGGCTTGTCGGTGACGCGGTTAAACACCTGCAGGAAATAAGGAAGTTGATGCCGCTCGATCCGTCGGTCGGTAAACATGGTGAGATCGCCATCCAGTGGCCATGAGTCTGGCCGTGCCAGTAATTCGGAACGAGCGCAATTGCTCGCTCTCCCTGGATCTCGGTGTGACGAAAGACAACGCCTTGTCACTAGACAGCTGCCGAATCCGGGCCCCGCATTCGTTCGAATAGAAAACCTATACAAACGCCCATTCAAAGGATAGCCCAAGACTGGCAAGGGGCCAGTTATTAAATGACGAACGCCATTACAACGAGGCCGGACGCGGCTTTGCAACGCTTGCACCGGGGTAATGCCCCAGTTGTTGCAAGGTGTCCAACCTTGCGCGTGCACGGTAGGCGTATTCGCTCGACGGGTACTGATTAATGATGAATTGGTAGGTTTGCACCGCATCGACGAACAGCTTCTGTCGTTCAAGGCATTGCCCGCGCAACATCGAGACCTCCGGCTGCACGTAGCGCCGGGTACGACTCTCGCGGTCGACCTGGGACAATTCCAGAGTGACACGCTCGCAGTCACCGACCTTGTACGCACGGTAAGCGTTGTTCAAATGATGGTCCATCGACCAGCGGGTGCAGCCGACAACACTGACGGCCAGGGCAGCAATGAGCAAAATTCGCATGAGGGTTCTCCTGTCTTGTGCAGTGTATCGACCCCTCGTCGAAAATCTTCAAGGATGTTGGTCTATTCAATCGGAGCGAAAACAAGCGAATCGTCGATAAGTAGTGCAAACGAACAATGACTACAACCAAAGAGCATAGTAGCCTTCCTCAGCGCTTGAACTCAGGAGTCTGTGCATGTCCGTCCGTCGTACCAAAATCGTCGCCACCCTTGGCCCGGCCAGCAACTCGCCGGAAGTCCTCGAACAGCTGATTCTGGCTGGTTTGGACGTTGCCCGTCTGAACTTCTCCCACGGCACCCCGGACGAGCACAAGGCTCGCGCCAAGCTGGTGCGTGACCTGGCCGCCAAGCACGGTCGCTTCGTCGCATTGCTGGGTGACCTGCAAGGCCCGAAAATCCGTATCGCCAAATTCACCAACAAGCGTATCGAGCTGAAGATCGGTGACAAGTTCACCTTCTCCACCAGCCATCCGCTGACCGAAGGTAACCAGGACGTCGTGGGTATCGACTATCCGGACCTGGTCAAGGACTGTGGCGTCGGTGACGAGTTGCTGCTGGATGACGGCCGCGTAGTCATGCGTGTCGACACCGCCACCCCGACCGAACTGAACTGCACCGTGATCATCGGCGGCCCGCTGTCCGATCACAAAGGCATCAACCGTCGCGGCGGTGGCTTGACTGCTCCAGCCCTGACTGAAAAAGACAAGGCCGACATCAAGCTCGCCGCTGAAATGGAAGTGGACTACCTCGCCGTGTCCTTCCCGCGTGACGCCGCTGACATGGAATACGCCCGTAAACTGCGCGACGAAGCCGGCGGTACCGCCTGGCTGGTGGCGAAGATCGAACGCGCCGAAGCCGTGGCCGATGACGAAACCCTCGACGGCCTGATCAAGGCATCCGACGCCGTGATGGTTGCCCGTGGTGACCTGGGTGTGGAAATCGGCGACGCCGAGCTGATCGGTATCCAGAAGAAGATCATCCTGCACGCACGCCGCCACAACAAAGCAGTGATCGTCGCGACCCAGATGATGGAGTCGATGATCCAGAACCCGATGCCGACCCGCGCCGAAGTGTCCGACGTGGCCAACGCCGTGCTCGACTACACCGACGCCGTGATGCTCTCGGCTGAAAGCGCCGCTGGCCCGTACCCGCTGGAAGCCGTGCAGGCCATGGCGCGCATCTGCGTCGGCGCCGAAAAGCACCCGACCAGCAAGACCTCCAGCCACCGTATCGGCAAGGTCTTCGAAAGCTGCGACCAGAGCATCGCCCTGGCCGCCATGTACACCGCCAACCACTTCCCGGGCGTTAAAGCGATCATCGCCTTGACCGAAAGTGGCTACACGCCGTTGATCATGTCGCGCATCCGTTCCTCGGTGCCGATCTACGCGTTCTCCCCACACCGCGAAACCCAGGCCCGCGCGGCGATGTTCCGTGGCGTGTACACCGTACCGTTCGATCCGGCTTCGTTGCCGCCCCATGAAGTCAGCCAGGCGGCCATCGACGAGTTGATCAAGCGTGGCGTCGTGGAGAAAGGCGACTGGGTCATCCTGACCAAGGGCGACAGCTACCACACCATCGGCGGCACCAACGGCATGAAAATCCTGCACGTTGGCGATCCAATGGTCTGAGTCAAACGCTGAAAAACAAAAGCCCTGCCATGTGAATGGCAGGGCTTTTTGTTTTTGATGTGGCTCAGCGTTTGGTGATAAACCCCGATAACGCCGCAATCGCCTCCGGTGACTTCAAACGCTGGACGAACAACGCGCCCTCCTCCTCAATTACCTGCCGCAACTGCTCACGATCCACGCTCTTCATCAATTGCTTGGTCACCTGCACCGCCCCCGGCGCCAGCGTTTCAAAGCGCTCGGCGATTTCCCGCGCCTTGGCCAACGCCGCTTCGCCACTGCCCAACGCCTCGGTGGCGATCCCCCATGCAGCAGCCTGCTCCCCGGTAAACCCCTCGCCCAGCAACAACAATTCAGCCGCCTTCGCATGCCCCAGCAAACGCGGCAGGATCAGGCTCGAACCAAACTCAGGACACAGCCCCAGGTTGACGAACGGCATACGCAAGCGCGCATCACGGCTGATATACACGAGGTCACAGTGCAGCAGCAGGGTTGTGCCAATCCCCACCGCCGCTCCTGCCACCGCAGCGATCACCGGCTTGCGACAGTTGAGCAGACTTTTCATAAAGTGAAACGGTGGGCTGTCGAGGTCGCTGGGCGGCTGTTCAAGAAAATCGCCGATGTCATTACCGGCGGTAAAACACTCGCTGCTGCCCTGGATCAGCACGGCGCTGATCGCTGAATCGGCATCCGCCAACTCCAGCGCCTCGGCGAGTTGGGTGTACATGGCGCGGGTCAGGGCGTTTTTCTTGTCCGGGCGGTTGAGCTGCAGGGTCAGCAACCCGCGCTCGCGGTGCAGCAGGATGGCGTCGGTCATGGTGCGTCTCGCGGCTGTAGGGTTCAGCGCTCAACCACGGGGCAGGAACACATCGGCCAGCAGTTGATTGCGCGGCAGTCCCGCCAGGAACAAGCGCTTGGAAAACGCCTCGACACTCGCGGGGTGTCCGCAGAGTAAGGCCAGCGTTTGCCGGGAAACAAGCCGCAGTTGCGCCAATGCCTGGGTCGACTCAGCCGCCGTCCACAACTCCACCGACAGGTTTGAATGCTGCGCGGCCAGCGCTGCCAGGGGTTCGGCCAGGTAATGACCGTCGGCATCATGGGCCAGGTGAATCACACGGATGGCGCCTTGATGATTCTGGCGCAAGGCCTCGCGCAACACGCCCCACAACGGACCAAGGCCAGTGCCGGAGGCCAGCAGCCACAGCGGGCGGGATTGCCAGTCTGGATCGTATTGCAAAGCGCCGCCGCGCAACTCGCCCAGGCGCAATGGATCGCCGACCTGCAGCTGCCGAGCGAGATCACTGAATTGACCGGGCTGCCGGCAATCGATATGAAACTCCAGAAATGCATCTTCCTGAGGCAAGCTGGCCAAGGAATACGGCCGCGCCACGTGCCCGGCCCACAGGACCAGATGCTGCCCGGCCCGATATCGCAGGCCGCGCTCGGGTTGCAGGCGCACGCGCACAACATTCGAGTTCAGCCAGTCGGCGCCCACCACCCGAGCCGCCAGACCATCGCGTTGCGGATCAAACGCTTCGACCTGCAGATCACCCGTCACATGGCACTGGCAGGCCAACCGCCAACCGTCCTGGCGTTGCGCAGAGCTCAGGGCATCGGGCTGTCTGTCCTCGACCTCGCCCCGGCAACGTACCAGGCACGCATGGCAACTGCCGGCGCGGCAACTGTAGGGCACGGCCACTCCCGCCTGGTTCAAGGCATCCAGCAGGTTGCTGCCGGCAGTTACCGACCAATGGCGTTCGCCGACGTACAGTTCAGGCATATAAGGGCTCAATCACAGGGGAGGCGCACAGGGAATCATGCCTGCGACAGTTTGACCATAGTCGGGTGTATCGGCCACCGCGTCGGGTTATACTGCCGCGCCTTTTTAGCGTCGCGCCTGCACCACTTGGCGTGCCTTGGAAAGGTGGCTTCAGCCGACCGATACACCCCACTGAAGCCACCTTTATTGAATGTTCCCTTATAGAGGAGCGCGACTCATGACCGTGATCAAGCAAGACGACCTGATTCAGAGCGTTGCCGACGCCCTGCAATTCATTTCCTACTACCACCCCGTTGACTTCATCCAGGCGATGCACGAGGCCTACCTGCGCGAAGAATCGCCAGCAGCCCGTGACTCCATGGCGCAGATCCTGATCAACTCGCGCATGTGCGCCACCGGCCATCGCCCGATCTGCCAGGACACTGGTATCGTCACCGTGTTTGTGCGCGTGGGCATGGACGTACGTTGGGATGGCGCCACCATGGGCCTGGACGACATGATCAACGAAGGCGTGCGTCGCGCCTACAACCTGCCGGAAAACGTCCTGCGAGCGTCTATCCTCGCCGACCCGGCCGGTGCGCGTAAGAACACCAAGGACAACACCCCAGCGGTGATCCACTATTCCATCGTCCCGGGTAACACCGTGGAAGTGGACGTGGCTGCCAAAGGCGGTGGTTCCGAGAACAAGTCGAAAATGGCCATGCTCAACCCGTCCGACTCGATCGTCGACTGGGTGCTCAAGACCGTTCCGACCATGGGCGCCGGTTGGTGCCCGCCGGGCATGCTCGGCATCGGCATCGGCGGCACCGCCGAGAAGGCCGCAGTGATGGCCAAGGAAGTGCTGATGGAATCCATCGACATCCACGAGCTGATCAAGCGCGGCCCGTCCAACCGTATCGAAGAGATGCGCCTGGAGCTGTTCGAGAAGGTCAACCAACTGGGCATCGGCGCCCAGGGCCTGGGTGGCCTGACCACCGTGCTCGACGTGAAGATCATGGACTACCCGACTCACGCCGCTTCGCTGCCGGTGTGCATGATCCCCAACTGCGCCGCCACCCGTCACGCGCATTTCGTGCTCGATGGTTCCGGCCCGGCGTCGCTGGAAGCACCACCGCTGGACGCCTACCCGGAAATCGTCTGGGAAGCCGGCCCGTCGGCCCGTCGCGTCAACCTCGACACCCTGACCCCGGAAGACGTGCAGAGCTGGAAGCCGGGCGAAACCGTGTTGCTCAACGGCAAGATGCTTACCGGCCGCGATGCCGCGCACAAGCGCATGGTCGAGATGCTGAACAAGGGCGAAACCCTGCCGGTGGACCTCAAGGGTCGCTTCATCTACTACGTCGGCCCGGTAGATCCAGTGCGCGAAGAAGTGGTTGGCCCAGCTGGCCCGACCACCGCCACGCGGATGGACAAGTTCACCCGCCAGATCCTTGAGCAAACCGGCCTGCTGGGCATGATCGGCAAGTCCGAGCGCGGCCCGACTGCGATCGAAGCGATCAAGGACAACAAGGCCGTGTACCTGATGGCCGTGGGCGGCGCTGCTTACCTGGTGGCGCAAGCCATCAAGAAGTCGCGGGTTGTCGCGTTCGCCGAACTGGGTATGGAAGCGATCTACGAGTTCGACGTCAAAGACATGCCGGTCACCGTTGCCGTTGATAGCAAAGGCGAATCCGTGCACATCACCGGTCCTGCCATCTGGCAGAAAAAGATCAGTGAAAGCCTGGCGGTAGAAGTGCAGTAAGCACTTTACTGCAAGGATAAAGGCGACTGCGGCCCCATGGCCCAGTCGCCTTTTTTATGGCTCATGGTATGGTGCTCGCCCCTTATTGCAGCTGTTCATATCCGTATGATCGCGATCCCTCGCCCCCTGCGCCTGACCTTCTACTCGTTATTGATCATCGCCGGAGCGGTGCTGGCCGCTGCCTTGGCCACGCGTCATGCCGAGCGCCAGGCCCTGGCCGACGATGCCGCACGCGCCAATCAACAGCTCGCGCTGTACGCCAACTCGCTGCACACCCTGATCGAACGCTACCGCGCCCTGCCCGCCGTGCTGGCGCTGGACTCGGAAATGATCAGCGCGCTCAAAGGCCCGCTGGATGCCGCTACCCAGGACGTGCTTAATCGCAAACTGGAACGCATCAACGGTGCCGCGCAATCGTCCACCCTGGAATTGATGGACCGCAGCGGCCTCGCCGTGGCCGCCAGCAACTGGGCGCTGCCGAGCAGTTATGTGGGCCACAACTATGCATTCCGGCCGTATTTCAGCCAGACCAAGAGCCAGGGCACCGGGCGCTTTTATGCGGTGGGGGTGACCACCGGGATTCCGGGTTACTTCCTCTCCAGCGCAGTACTCGATGAAAACGAGCAGTTCCTGGGCGCCATGGTGGTGAAACTGGAGTTCCCCGAGCTGGAGCGCGAATGGGCTCAGGGCGATGACTTGCTGCTGGTCAGTGATGCACGTGGCATCGTGTTTATTGCCAACCAGCCGGGCTGGCGTTATCGCAATCTGAGGCCGCTATCGGCCAATGACCTCGCCGAGCTCAAGGCCACTCGCCAATACGACAAGAAACAACTGCAGCCGCTGGAAACCGAAACCCTGCAGCGCTTTGACGAAAACAGCCACCTGATGCGCGTCAACGGCCCCGACGGCAGTGCCCGGTACATCTGGGAATCGCTGCCGCTGAAGGCAGAAGGCTGGACCCTGCACCTGCTGCGCAAACCGCAATTGCCGTTTGAAGACCAACGCAACGCGGGCCTGGCCGCCGCGGGCTCCTGGCTGGCGCTGGTGTTCCTCGTGCTGTTCCTGAGCCAACGCTGGCGCCTGGCCCGCTTGCGCCAGCGCAGCCGCGAAGAGCTGGAGCAACTGGTGGAAGAACGCACCCAGGCCCTGCGCACCGCACAGGACGGCTTGGTGCAATCGGCCAAGCTGGCGGCGCTGGGGCAAATGTCCGCCGCCCTCGCCCACGAAATCAACCAGCCACTGACTGCCCAGCGCATGCAGCTTGCCACCCTGCGCCTGTTGCTGGATCACGGCCGCGTGGACGACGCCTACAAGGCGCTCACGCCGCTGGACGACATGCTCACGCGCATGGCCGCGCTCACCGGCCACCTCAAGACCTTCGCACGCAAAAGCCCCAGCGGCCTGCGCGAACGCCTGGACCTGGCCACGGTGGTCGACCAATCCCTGCACCTGCTCGACGCACGCCTGCGCGATGAAGGCATCGGCGTGGTGATGGACCTGACCCGCCCGGCCTGGGTGCGCGGCGACGCGATTCGTCTGGAGCAGGTGCTGATCAACCTGCTGCGCAACGCCCTGGACGCCATGGCCGACAAGCCGCGCAAGCGCCTGGAAATCCGCCTGCACGCCGACCAGCAGCTCTGGCTTTTGACCGTCAGCGACAGCGGCGGCGGGATTGCCGAGGAACACCTGAATAACGTGTTTGACCCGTTCTTTACCACCAAGCCGGTGGGTGATGGTCTCGGTTTGGGACTGGCGGTGTCTTACGCTATCGTGCATGAACTCGGTGGACGCCTGATCGCCGGCAACCACGGCGACGGCGCGATATTCACCCTGACCCTGCCCATCGCGCTGGAGACGCCGGACCTATGCTGAATGCGGTGATTGTGGTCGATGACGAAGCCAGCATTCGCACGGCCGTAGAGCAGTGGTTGAGCCTCTCCGGGTTTGAGGTGCAGCTGTTCAGCCGCGCCGAAGAATGCCTGGCACACCTGCCCAAGGACTTTCCCGGCGTGATCTTGAGCGACGTGCGCATGCCAGGGCTCAGCGGCCTGGAGTTGCTGGCCGAGGTGCAGCGTCGCGACGCCGACTTGCCGGTGATATTGCTGACCGGCCATGGCGATGTGCCGATGGCTGTCGAAGCCATGCGCGACGGCGCCTACGATTTTCTGGAAAAACCCTTCAGCCCTGAAGCCCTGCTCAACAGCCTGCGCCGGGCGTTGGACAAACGTGGGCTGATCCTGGAAAACCGTCGCCTGCACCAACAGGCCGACCACCGTTCGAAGCTCGAATCCAGCCTGCTCGGCGTGTCCCGCGGCTTGCAGAACCTGCGCCGTCAGGTGCTCGACCTGGCGAGCTTGCCGGTCAACGTGCTGATCCGTGGCGAGACCGGCAGCGGCAAAGAGCTGGTTGCCCGCTGCCTGCATGATTTCGGCCCTCGGGCCAAGAAGCCGTTTGTGGCGCTCAACTGCGCGGCTATTCCCGAGCAGTTGTTTGAAGCCGAGTTGTTCGGCCACGAAAGCGGCGCGTTCACCGGCGCCCAGGGCAAGCGCATCGGCAAGCTGGAATACGCCCACGGCGGCACGCTGTTCCTCGATGAAATCGAAAGCATGCCCCTGGCCCAGCAAGTGAAGTTGTTGCGGGTGCTGCAAGAACAGAAGCTGGAGCGACTGGGCTCCAACCAGAGCATCCACGTGGACTTGCGCATCATCGCCGCGACCAAGCCGGACCTGCTGGAAGAGGCCCGAGCGGGGCGGTTTCGCGAAGACCTGGCTTATCGCCTCAACGTCGCACAATTGCGCCTGCCGCCGTTGCGCGAGCGCCGTGAAGATATTCCGCTGCTGTACGAGCACTTTGCCCAGAGCGCTGCTGAACGTTTGGGGCGTACGGCCGAGCCATTGAGCGGGCCGGCGCTGGGGCGCCTGCTCAGCCATGACTGGCCCGGCAATGTGCGTGAACTGGCCAACGTCGCCGAGCGCCAGGTGTTGGGCCTTGGCGACCCGGAACCGGAAGGCATCGAGGCCGGGCAATCCCTCGCGGCACAGCAAGAAGCCTTCGAAGCCCATTGCCTGAAGGCAGCGCTGACCCGGCACAAAGGCGACATCAAGGCCGTGCTGGCGGAATTGCAACTGCCCCGCCGTACCTTCAATGAAAAAATGCAACGCCATGGCCTGGCACGCGACATGTTCATCAAGGATGAATGAGCGGATTTCCGCTCATCACTCCAGAATAACCAGCGATATTCCGCTCAAAAAAAACCACAAACCCTTCTAGACCGGGCCTTCATCTAACTGGCACAGCTCCTGCTATAGCCCCAGCCAGGCAGCGCTCGCGCCGCTCCATAAAAACAACTAGATGAAGGATCCTTCAATGGATAACTCCAACACCTTGCCTCTGGGGTCGGCGGCCGCGCCGGCACAACCACGCACCACTTCCAGCCGCATCAAGTCGATCTTCAGCGGATCAGTCGGCAACATGGTCGAGTGGTACGACTGGTACGTCTACGCCGCTTTTTCACTGTACTTCGCCAAAGCCTTTTTCCCGAAAGGCGACACTACCGCCCAACTCCTCAACACCGCCGCAATCTTCGCCGTGGGCTTCCTGATGCGCCCGATCGGCGGCTGGCTGATGGGCCTGTACGCCGACAAGGTCGGGCGTAAAAAAGCCCTGATGGCCTCGGTCTACCTGATGTGCTTCGGCTCGTTGCTGATTGCCCTGAGCCCAGGCTATGAAGTCATTGGTATCGGTGCGCCCATCCTGCTGGTGTTTGCCCGTTTGCTGCAGGGGCTGTCAGTCGGCGGCGAATACGGTACCTCCGCCACCTACCTCAGCGAGATGGCGACCAAGGAACGTCGTGGTTTCTACTCCAGCTTCCAGTACGTGACCCTGATCTCCGGCCAGCTCATCGCTTTGGCGGTGCTGATCGTGCTGCAACAGGTGCTCACCACCGAGCAACTGTATGCCTGGGGCTGGCGTATCCCGTTCGCCATCGGCGCCCTGTGCGCAGTGGTCGCGCTTTACCTGCGTCGTGGCATGGAAGAAACCGAGTCGTTCACCAAGAAAGAAAAAGCCAAGGAAAGCGCGATGCGCACCTTGATGCGTCACCCCAAGGAACTGATGACCGTGGTCGGCCTGACCATGGGCGGCACCCTGGCCTTCTACACCTACACCACCTACATGCAGAAGTACTTGGTGAACACGGTCGGCATGAGCATCTCCGACTCCACCACCATCTCGGCAGCTACGCTGTTTCTGTTCATGTGCCTGCAACCGATCGTCGGCGGGCTGTCGGATAAAGTCGGCCGTCGTCCAATCCTGATCGCCTTCGGCATCCTCGGCACGCTGTTCACTGTGCCGATCCTCACCACCCTGCACACCATCCAATCCTGGTGGGGCGCGTTCTTCCTGATCATGGCGGCGCTGATCATCGTCAGCGGTTACACCTCGATCAACGCAGTGGTGAAGGCCGAACTGTTCCCAACCGAAATCCGTGCCTTGGGCGTGGGCCTGCCGTATGCACTGACCGTATCGATCTTCGGCGGCACCGCTGAATACATCGCGCTGTGGTTCAAGAGCATCGGCATGGAAACCGGTTACTACTGGTATGTGACTGCGTGTATCGCAGTGTCGCTGGTGGTCTACGTGACCATGAAGGACACCCGCAAGCATTCGCGCATTACCACGGACTAAAAAATGTGGGAGGGGGCTTACCCCCTCCCACATTGGCTTTACATCGCTTAGTTAATCAGCGCAGTTCCGCCACCTCACTACGCCCATACCGCCGCTGCGCATACGACGCCCCTGCAATCATCATCACCAATATTCCCGCCAACACCGCCGATGAACCAATGGTGCCAAAATCCAGGCCACCCTGCTCATGGGGCTTGGTCAGGAAATCCCCCAACGTCGCGCCAAACGGCCGGGTCAGCACAAACGCTACCCAGAACAACAGCACCGACGAAATCTGCGTGAAGTATTTGAGCGCCACCACTGCGGCGATGGTCGAGCCGATCAACAGTGCCCCGCCAGCAAACCCCAACCCCGAATCGTCCGCCAGGAAATCGCCCAACGCCGTGCCGAGGGTGTTGGAAAACAGAATTGCCATCCAATAGAACAACTCACCCCGGAAGGTCTGCACCTTGTTCACGTTCAGCGAGTCACCGCTGAGGTGCCACAGCGCGAAAATGATCATCAGGATCACGATCAGGATCATCGACCCCGTGGCGTAACCCAAGCCCAGGGTGCGGTCCATAAAGTCGGACATGGTGGTGCCGGCCGTGCTGGTGGATAAAATCACGATCCAGTACAGCACCGGGTTGTAGGTTTTCGACCAGAGTTGCGTCACCAGAGTGACCAGGAACACGCTGATCAAAATCATCGTACTGATCGCATAACCGACATTCAGGGTCATCGACAACAAGTCCCCGGCGGTTTCGCCTAAGGTGGTTGCGCAGATTTTCATGACCCAGAACGCCAGGGTGATCTGAGGAAGTTTATTCATGGGGTAGAAGGCTCCGAGATTCAGTCTTTCGATGGCCGACTTATGGGGGTGTCGACCTTGGGCGCAGACTGAACGGGGCGCTGTGAAAAATAGGTGGGCGATGAATGAAAATTCCATGGGCCAATGGAAATTCGCTGCCACGGGTTGCACTATGACCGCCTCCCAGAATTGCGTAGCAGGAACCCGGCCCATGTCTGACGATATCCATTTCTACGAACCCGCCAACGGCCACGGCCTGCCCCATGATCCGTTCAACGCCATCGTCGGCCCACGGCCTATCGGCTGGATTTCGTCCCACGACAGCGCAGGCCGCCTGAACCTGGCGCCCTACAGTTTTTTCAATGCGTTCAACTACATTCCGCCAATCATTGGGTTTTCCAGTGTCGGGCGCAAAGACAGCCTGAACAACATCGAACAGACCGGCGAGTTCGTGTGGAACCTCGCTACCCGCCCGCTGGCCGAGCAGATGAACCAGAGTTGCGCAGCGGTCGCGCCAGACGTGAATGAGTTCGAGTTGTCAGGCCTGACGCCGGTGGCCTCGAAAATCGTCGCCGTGCCACGGGTGGGCGAAAGCCCGGTGTCATTCGAATGCAAGGTGACGCAGATCATCCAGCTGCAACGCGCCGACAAAGGGTTGGTACCGAGTTGGCTGGTGCTGGGCGAGGTGGTTGCGGTGCATATTGCCAAGTGGCTGCTCAAGGACGGCGTCTACGACACCGCCGCCGCCGAGCCGATTTTGCGCGGCGGTGGCCCGGCGGATTACTTCCAGCTAGGGCCAGAGGCACTGTTCAAGATGCACCGCCCAGGCGCCCCCCAACGCTGATTGGAGTGCGATCAATTGTGGGAGGGGACTTGCCCCCTCCCACATTTAGTCAGCGGCAGGCGCCCAAATCAGTTGACCCTCTGCATCCACGTCGACCAAGCCTGCAAGCTGCAGCGTCGCCGCATCATCGGCATCCGAAGCGGTCTTGAACGTCTGCCCATCGAGGATCTTGTGAAACTGCGGTGCGCCCATGCCATCCAGTGCCTTGACGGCGACGGCGGCGCTGTAGCCTCCTTCACCCGGTACTACGGCGGAAACGGCTTCGTGGTGGGCAAATTGTTTACGTGCCATGTTGCAGGTCCTGGCCAATGGAAAGGCGGCCATTCTAAACCGGTTCAACCGGCGAGTTGCAGGTACTCGCCATAGGCGTGGGCGGCGGATGCATCGGTGAAGGTCTGAAAGTCCATGCTGCGCACCACCATGTCGTTCAACAACTCGGTGAAGATCATCAGCGCCGGCGAGCTGAAGTAGGCGCTCATCGCCTGCTCGCTGCTCCAGAAACCCGAGACCAGCCACACATCGGGGTCGACCTGGGAATGCTGCAACGAGAATTGCAGACAACCCTGAGCCTGACGCCCTGGTTCGATCAAACTGCTCAAACGTGCACCGAGTTCGGTGCTGCACCCGGTGCGGGCACGGATAAAGGCCATATGGCTCGCGGGAATGGGGGTGGACATGTTCGACTCTCCCGTTGAGAAGTGATGCTCGGCAAGCACTGTGAGGGTGTGTTGCCACAGGATCAACGATAACGGCGCGGGGGTGGACGCGGTTAGTCGATTCCTGCCGGCTTATTGCACAATCCTGCGAGAAGCGTAAACCGGGTGTTCGGCCCAGCGGTTTTACGCAGGGGCGAACGCCGTGTTTCAGGGAGATGACAGGCCTCGCGCTTGCCTGATTGCCCACATGGCGCAGGATCAGGCAAGGATTATGCAGAATCGACCTAACACTCTTTGAAAAGCCGCCGCTAAGCTGACCCCATCAAAGCCGCCTGCAGAGGACGCTTCATGTCGTCGCCCGAACATAAGCCCATTCCCCTCGATGCCGAGATGGAAAAACAGCGCGCCGAACTGGCCAGCATCGTGCACCGGCATACCTGGGAAGATGGCTCCTACGGCACCGCGATCACCTCGCTGTACCTGAACCGCCACAACACACCGCGCGACTTTATGCCGGTGCTGGTGGAGCCCGCGCTGTGCATCCTCGCCAACGGCAGCAAGGAAGTGCGCCTGGCCGATGAAATCTTTGCCTACGACCCGCTCAACTACCTGGTGTTCTCGGTGGCGATGCCGGTGGCCGGGCGGATCATCGATGCGACGCCGGAAGATCCGAACCTGTCGGTGCGCATCAACATCGACCCGGCGCAACTCACAGCCCTGATTGCTGAGGCCGGCCCCATGGGCGTCCCCACGCGCCCGACATCACGCGGCATGTACGTGGACCGCATCGACACCCAATTGCTCGACGCCGTGCTGCGCCTGGCGCGCTTGCTGGATACGCCCAAAGACATCGCCATGCTGGCGCCGCTGATCAACCGGGAAATTCTCTACCGCCTGCTGCGGGGGCCGCAGGGGTATCGCCTGTATGAAATTGCCGTGGCCAATAGTCAGAGCCATCGGGTGAGCCAGGCGATCAAGTGGCTCAACGGCAACTATGAGCAACCGCTGCGCATCGATGACCTGGCCAGGGAAGTGAACCTCAGCGTCTCGACCTTGCATCACCGCTTCAAGGCGATCACTGCCATGAGCCCGCTGCAATACCAGAAGCAACTGCGCTTGCAGGAAGCGCGGCGGTTGATGATTGCCGAAGGGCTTGAAGCCTCGGCAGCCGGTTATCGGGTGGGGTATGAAAGCCCGTCACAATTCAGCCGGGAGTACAGCCGACTATTTGGTGCGCCGCCGTTGCGGGATCTAGCCAGACTGCGCCAAAGCATCTGATCTTCAGTGTTTTTCAGTCCAGGGTGCGCGGGAGCTGCAAGGTGACCCGCAACCCACCCTCGCGCAGATTCTGCAAGCTCACCTCGCCACCATGGCTGTGGGCAATATTGCGCGCAATCCCCAGACCCAACCCGTAGCCCTGCTGCTGCCCGGCCAGGCGGAAGTGCGGCTCGAACACCTGCTCCAGGCGCTGCTCCGGCACGCCAGGACCTTCATCGTCGACGTGCAGGACAAATTCCGCGCCATCATCCTCGACATGCAAATGCGCGTTCTGCCCGTACTTCAAGGCGTTGTCGATCAGGTTGCCAATGCAACGCTTGAGCGCCAGCGGCTTGCCCGGATAGGCCACCAATGCAGCGCCATCCAGGGTCACGCGGCCGTTGCCGTTGGGCGCAACATAAGGCTCCACCAGGCATTCGAGCACATGGTTCAGATCGACGGGCTGGATGTTCTCGTGGATATCGGTGTCTTTCACGCATTGCAGCGCGCCCTTCACCAGCAGTTCCAGCTCATCCAGATCGCGGCCGAACTTGGTTTGCAGATTCTCGTCTTCCAGCAGCTCCACGCGCAGGCGCAGACGGGTGATCGGTGTGCGCAGGTCGTGGGAAATCGCGCTGAACAGCTGGCTGCGCTCGGTCAGGTAGCGGCTGATGCGCTCGCGCATGGCATTGAATGCGCGTCCCACTTCCACCACTTCACTACCGCCACCTTCGGCCACAGGTTCTACGTCGGCGCCCAGGGACATATCCCGCGCCGCCCGCGCCAGGCGCTTGAGCGGCCGGCTTTGCCAGTGCACCAGCAGGCCAATAAACAACAGCAGAAAACCGCTGGTCAGTACGATAAACCACACCTGCTGCGATGGCAGGCCCTGTTCTTCAAGACTGGTGTAAGGCTCAGGCAGCAACGAAGCGATGTACAGCCATTCGCCGGGGGCGAGCTGGATCTGGGTCACCAGCACCGGCGGGTTTACCGGTTCCAGGGTCAGTGCGTAATGGGCCCAGGAACGCGGCAGCTCATCGAGCTTGAGGCCGGCGTTGAAGATGCGCAGGTCTTCGGCGCTGACGAACTCCACCGAGATATGCACGTCGGCGCCCAGGGTCTGGCGCAGCACTTCGTCCACCGCCACCAGCACCGCCTGTTTGCGCGGGGTTTCGGGCAAGACCTGCATGTCCAGCGGGCGGTCATTGAGGGTCACCACAAACCGGGTGCCGCCCATGCTGCGCAATTGGTCCAGGACCAGCGGGCGATAGGCCACGGGCAACGAACGGAAGTAACTCACACTGGCGGTCATCGAATGCGCCAGGCTGCGGGCGCTGGTGACCAGGCCCTCAAGCTGGGTGGCGCGCAACTGCGAGACCCAGATCACGCTGGACAACGCTTGGGCGAACAACACCGCGAGCAAGGTCAACAGCAGCATGCGCCCCAACAGCGAGCGCGGTACCGGGAAGCGGCGACGGCGTTCTGTCACCGGCTCATTGGACATTGCCGGCAACCACGCTGGCTGCCAGTTGATAACCGCTGCCACGTACGGTGCGGATCAGCCTCGGGGGTTTTTCGGTGTCGCGCAGGCGTTGGCGCAGCCGGCTCACTGCCATGTCCACGATTCGGTCCAGCGGCATCAGGTCGCGGCCACGGGTGGCGTTGCCGATGGTGTCGCGGTCGAGAATCTGTTGCGGGTGGTCGAGAAACAACTTGAGCAGCGCGAAGTCGGCACCCGAGAGGATCACTTCCTCACCGTCGACGTGAAACAGGCGGTGGCTGATCATGTCCAGGCGCCATTCATCGAACACCAGCACATCAGCATTCCCACTGCGCTCCTGGCCGAACTGGCAGCGGCGCAACAGGGCCTTGATCCGCGCCTGCAACTCGCGAGGGCTGAACGGTTTGCCGATATAGTCATCGGCGCCCAGCTCCAGGCCGATCACACGGTCGGCTTCGTCGGAACTGGCGGTGAGCATGATGATCGGCACCTGCGCCTGGCGCGGATGCTGGCGAATCCAGCGGCAGAGGCTGAAGCCGTCTTCGTCCGGCAACATCACATCGAGGATGACCAGGTCGCACGGCGCCTCGTTCATCGCCTGGCGGAACCCCGCGCCATCCGGCACGCCACGCACCTGGAAACCGGCGCGACTGAGGTAGGTTTGCAGCAATTCGCGGATTTCCTGGTCGTCGTCGACGAGGAGAATCGATTTACTGATTACGCTCACGGGGTCCTCCTTGTTGTTATGGGTGTTCTTGATGGCCTCATCGGGGGCAAGCCCCCTCCCACATTTGAAATGCGTTCCAAGTGTGGGAGGGGGCTGGCCCCCGATGAGGCCATCACTGCCTAAGCAAATGCCTGTTCCAATGCCACACCCGCCCCGGTCAACCCGGAATACGGCGCGGTCACCAACCACACCGGAATACCTTTGAAGTAGTCGCTCATGCAGCCTTTGTCACTGAAGCTTTTGGCGAAACCGCTGACGATAAAGAAGTCGGCAAACCTCGGTATCACCCCGCCCACGATGTACACGCCACCGCGCCCACCGGTGGTCAGTACATTATTGCCTGCAACCCGGCCCAGCCAAATGCTGAACTGTTCCAATACTTCCATCGCCACCGGGTCGCCAGCCAGGCCTGCCGCCGTGATGGCTTCGGGTGTGTCCAGTACCGGCGCGTGACCATCGACCGCGCAAATCGCCCGGTACAAACGCGGCAAGCCGCCGCCGCTCAACGCCGTTTCGGCGCTGACGTGGCCAATTTCGGTGTAGATGTGCTGCCACAGCTGGGTTTCCTGCGGGCTGCTCAGGGGCAGGTCGACATGGCCGCCCTCCCCTGGCAACGCCGCGTAACGACCAGCACCAAGGTCCAGCAGTGTGCCGACACCCAGCCCAGTGCCCGGCCCGATCACCACCGCCGGGCGCAACGGCTCCGGCGTGCCTTCGCAGACCACGCGGAATTCGTCGGGCTGCAGGCGGGTCATGCCCAGGGCCATGGCCGAGAAATCATTGACCAGCAGCAGTTCATCCACCTGTAACGTCTTGCAAAACGCCGTCTTGCTCAAGCGCCAGTGATTGTTGGTGAACTTGAACTCATCGCCGCTCACCGGCCCGGCCACCGACAGGCACACCGCACCGATGTCCCCGATTTCCAGGCCTTCTTCCTTCAGATAGACCGTGATCGCCGCTTCAGGGCTTGGGTAATCCGCCGTGGCATGCACCCGGATCGAGTGCAGCGCCGAATCTCGCCACACTGCAAAACGGGCGTTGGTGCCCCCGATATCACCGACCAGCGCTAACTTCACTTAAGCGTCTCCAAGGCAGAGGTAAAGGCGCTGGCGCCCTGCTCTGCGGAGCTTGCGGCCAAGCGCATAAATGCAAACAGCTCGCGACCGGCTCCCACGTTATTGCCCAGAAGGCCCGTGGCAGGCGTGCGCGCTGCAAATGCTTCGGCGTCCACCTTAAGCTCCAAGGTGCCGGTCACGCCATCCACACGAATGATATCGCCATCGCGCACCCGCGCCAGTGGCCCGCCGCTCTGGGCTTCGGGGTTGACGTGAATCGCGGCGGGGATCTTACCCGACGCGCCGGACATACGCCCGTCTGTCACCAGCGCCACCTTGAAACCACGGTCCTGCAACACGCCAAGGAACGGCGTCATCTTGTGCAATTCCGGCATGCCGTTGGAGCGCGGCCCCTGGAAGCGCATCACCGCGACGAAGTCTTTTTCCAACTGGCCAGCCTTGAAGGCGTCGGCCAGGTCTTGCTGATCCTGGAACACCACAGCCGGTGCTTCGACGATTTGATGTTCCGGCGCCACGGCGGAGACTTTCATCACGCCGCGCCCCAGGTTGCCTTCCATCACGCGCAGGCCACCTTCTGGCGAAAACGCGCGAGCCACCGGGCGCAGGATGGTTTCGTCGAGGCTTTCGATAGGGCCGTCGCGCCAGACCAGCTCACCGTCGACCAGGAACGGTTCCTGGATATAGCGGCTCAGGCCCTTGCCGGCTACGGTGTTGACGTCTTCGTGGAGCAACCCGGCTTCCAGCAACTCACGGATCAGGAACGACATGCCGCCCGCCGCCTGGAAGTGGTTGATGTCGGCCTTGCCGTTTGGATACACGTGGGACAGGGTCGGCACTACCTCGGAGAGGTCAGCCATGTCGTCCCAGGTCAGGATGATGCCCGCCGACATGGCGATGGCCGGCATGTGCAGGGTGTGGTTGGTGGAGCCGCCGGTGGCGTTGAGGGCGACGATGGAGTTGACGATGGATTTCTCGTCGACGATCTCGCCGATCGGCGTGAAGTTGCCGTTGGCTTTGGTCAGGCGCGTGACCTGATGCGCGGCTTCGCGGGTCAGGGCGTCACGCAGCGGCGTGTACGGGTTGACGAACGAGGCGCCCGGCAAGTGCAGGCCCATCACTTCCATCAGCAACTGGTTGGTGTTGGCGGTGCCGTAGAACGTGCAGGTGCCGGGGCTGTGGTAGGACTTCATCTCCGATTCCAGCAGCTCCTCGCGAGTGGCCTTGCCTTCGGCATAGCGCTGGCGCACATCGGCTTTCTGCTTGTTGGAGATGCCCGACGGCATTGGGCCGCCCGGCACGAAGATCATCGGCAGGTGGCCGTAGCGCAGCGCACCCATCATCAGGCCGGGGACGATCTTGTCGCAGATGCCCAGCATCAGTGCGGCGTCGAACATGTTGTGGGACAGCGCTACCGCCGTGGACATGGCAATCACTTCACGGCTGAGCAGGCTCAGCTCCATGCCCGGCTCGCCCTGGGTCACGCCGTCGCACATCGCGGGCGTACCACCGGCGAACTGGCCGACCGAGCCGACTTCGCGTAGGGCTTTCTTGATTTGTTCAGGGAAATGTTCGTACGGCTGATGCGCCGAAAGCATGTCGTTATATGACGAAACAATTGCCACGTTGGCGGCATTCATCATGCGCAGGCTGTTTTTGTCTTCAGTGCCGCAACCGGCCACGCCGTGGGCAAAGTTGGCGCATTGCAGCTTGCCGCGCATCGGACCGTCGCTGGCGGCGCCGCGAATGAGCGCAAGGTAAGCCTCGCGGGTGGCGCGGCTGCGGGCGATAAGCCGTTCGGTGACCTCAAGAACGCGGGGATGCATGTGTAGAACTCCAGGCTAACGGATGTGGCGACCTGAGTGTCTATGCTGATCAAACGCCCGCAGCTCATGGGATGGCAGGGTGTCGTTTAAATCATCGGACCAGTTGATTCAGGTCACTCGTTGTAGATTGAACAAAATATTGCCACTAAAAAGGCTTGTTTTCTATTTTTATGCGAATAATCTTGTAATTCTTACAACAAATCGACGACAGGCACTCTCCAATGACTCTTCGTATCGCAATCAATGGTTTTGGCCGTATCGGCCGTAATGTCCTGCGCGCACTGTATACCCAAGGCTACCGCCAGGATTTGCAGATCGTCGCCATCAACGATCTGGGCGACAGCTCGATCAATGCCCACCTGCTCAAATACGACACCGTACATGGCACATTCGACGCAGAGGTCGCTCACGATCAGGAAAGCCTGACCGTCAACGGTGACCGGATTGCCGTGAGTGCCATTCGCAACCCGGCCGACCTGCCATGGGCTGCACACAAGATCAACGTGGTCTTTGAATGCACCGGTCTGTTCACCGACCGTGACAAGGCTGCCGCCCATATTAGCGCCGGCGCGCGCAAGGTGATCATCTCGGCACCGGCCAAAGGCGCGGACGCTACCGTGGTGTATGGCGTGAACCACGACATTCTGCGTCAATCCCACCAGATCATCTCCAACGCCTCGTGCACCACCAACTGCCTGGCGCCAGTCGCCCAGGTGCTGCACCGCGAGCTGGGCATCGAAAGCGGCCTGATGACCACCATCCACGCCTACACCAACGACCAGAACCTGACCGACGTCTACCACACCGACCCGTACCGCGCGCGCTCGGCCACCCAGAACATGATCCCGAGCAAGACCGGTGCCGCCGAAGCGGTCGGCCTGGTGCTGCCGGAACTGGCGGGCAAACTGACCGGCATGGCCGTGCGGGTGCCGGTGATCAACGTGTCGCTGGTGGACCTCACCGTGACACTGAAGAAAGAAGCCACCGCCGAAGAAGTCAATGCGCTGCTCAAGGAAGCCAGCCAGCACTCGAAGATCCTCGGTTACAACACACTGCCGCTGGTATCCAGTGACTTCAACCACAACCCGCTGTCGTCGATTTTCGACGCCAATCACACCAAAGTGAGTGGCAAGTTGCTCAAAGTGTTGGCGTGGTATGACAACGAGTGGGGTTTCTCCAACCGCATGCTGGATAACTGCCTGGCGTTGTGCAACGCCGAGTAAACCCGTCTTGTGATGAGCTTATGTGGGAGGGGCTTGCCCCCCCGCATTTGATCGATGCAGGCCTGCAGAAATAGCCACTTGCCATTTCAGTTGATGATAAGCATTATCATTAACTGCAAATCGGTCTGGTATCACTGTGAGCCAATCTCGCTTCAATCAAGTCTTTCTCACCCAACGGGTGATTCTGCTACGCACCTTGCAGCGGATGGTGAATAACCCCAGCACCGCCGAGGACCTGTTGCAGGAAACCTACCTGCGCGTCACCCGGGCCCTCAGCGAGCGGCCGATCGATCACCTTGAACCTTTCGTCTACCAAACCGCGCGCAATCTGGCGTTGGATCACCTGCGTTCGCGCAGGATTCAGGCCCGAACGCTGCAGGAAGATGTCCCGTTCGACATCCTGCAAAGCGTCGCAGCGCCCATCAGCACCCCCGAAGATGCGACCCAGGCCGAGCAACTGCTTGAACACCTGAGCGTCAGCCTGGGCCAGTTGAGCGCCCGCCAGCAGCAGATTTTCATCCTCAGCCGCCTGCACGGGTGCAGCTACCAGGAGATCGCCGATCAGTTGGACGTGTCCTTGAGCACCGTGCAAAAGGAACTGAAATTGATCATGGCCATCTGCGTAGGTGTGGCCGAACGGCTGGATCGGCCTTAAGCTGCACCCGACAGAAGTGTCGACCCAGGCTGTAGGATTAATGAATAAAACGTGGCGAAGACCCGAGGCACACCGTGACGGACCCGAATAAACTGCGCCCCCATGAGCTGGCTCATGAGGTGTTGCAAGACACGGCTATGGACCAGGCCCTCGACTGGCTGATCGCCTTGCAGTGCCCGCAGCCCGGGCAGCAGGCCGAGTTTGAAGCCTGGCTGGCCCACGACACGGCCCACGTCCAGGCTTTCGCCAAGGCCCAGGCCGCCTGGGGTGGCGCGCCCGTGCACAGTGCTGCCATGGCTTTGGCCGCGCCACGCAAGCCCAGCGCCTGGCGCCGGATCAAACCCCATTGGAAACCACTGGCCACCGCCGCTGGGCTGCTGATTGGCCTGTTCAGCTTCAGCAATCTGCCAGTACGCCTGCAAGCCGATCACCTGACCGTGGTGGGCGAACGCCAGCGCCTGCAACTGGACGATGGCTCGAAAGTATTGCTGAACACCAACTCGGCGTTCTCCAGCAGCATCAAGGACCAACAGCGCATCGCCCGCCTGTACCAGGGCGAGGCTTTTTTCGAGATCGCGCCCAGTCATGGCCAGCCCCTGGAAATCGACGCCGGCCCGGTGCGTGCCAGCGTGCGCGACACCGCCTTCGCCGTGCGTTACCTCAATGGCGAGGCCCAGGTGCAGGTGCAGCGCGGTGATGTGGACCTGAGCAACACGTTCGACGACGCCCGTGTACGCCTGCGCGCTGGTGAAAGTATCCGCATCGGCCCCAAAGGCTTCGGCCAGCCGGCCAAGCTGGATGCCAGCAAGGACCTGGCCTGGGTGCAGGGTCGGCTGATTTTCGAAAACTGCCCGATGAGCGAGGTGCTCGCCGAGTTGCGCCGCTATTACCCAGGCTGGATCGTCAACACCAACGACCAACTCGCCAGCGTCGCGGTCACCGGTAATTACCGGCTCGATCAACCGCTGGACGTGGTGCGCTCCCTGGCGCACATCACCTCGGCCAAGCTGTCGGAATACCCGGCGCTGGTCATCCTGAACTAAATGAGAATTATTTTTACTCGATAACCTTCGGCGGTACGTCTCGTCTTAGCCAATGCAACTGATTCCTATTTGATTCGGTTCGCAACTACAAGATTCGTACCCCGGAGCGCTCTCGATGTCCTCTCGTTTCAACCGCCGGTCTTCTTCGCCCGTCCTGTCCCTGTTGACCGCCGCCATCCTGCTGGCCAGCGCGCCGGTCATGGCCGCCACCGCCGCCGAACCGATTTCGCGCAGCCAGGGCAACTACACCTTCAGCATCGAACAGCAGCCGCTGGTCTCGGCCCTCAACGCCTTTACCGCCGTGACCGGCTGGCAAGTCGGCCTTCCAGCAGAGTTGGGCCAGGGCGTGTCGTCCCCCGGTGCACGCGGCCCGTTGTCGCCGGAAAAAGCCCTGGACCGGCTGTTGGTGGGGACCAACCTGAGCTACCGCAAACTGGGCAGCAACAACATCGTGCTGGAAAAGCGCGCAGCCGGCAGCACCCTCAATCTGCAACAGGTGACCATCAGCGCCACCCGTAACGAGCAGGACGTAAACAGCGTACCAGGCACCGTCAGCGTGCATGAGCGCGAAGAGCTCGACCGCCAGAACGTCAATAACATCCGTGAGCTGGTGCGCTACGAGCCCGGCGTCTCGGTGGGCGGCGCCGGCACCCGTGCAGGTAACGCCGGCTTCAACATCCGCGGCATCGATGGCGACCGTATCCTCACCCAGGTGGACGGCGTGGAAGTGCCGGACAACTTCTTCAACGGCCCCTACGCCAAGACCCGTCGCAACTATGTCGACCCGGAAATCGTCAAACGCGTGGAAATCCTGCGCGGCCCGGCCTCGGCGCTCTACGGCAGCAGCGCCATCGGCGGCGCCGTCAGCTACTTCACCCTCGACCCGGATGACATCATCAAGCCCGGCCAGGACGTCGGCGCGCGCCTGAAGACAGGCTACAGCTCCGCCGACGAAAGCTGGCTGACCTCCGGCACCTTCGCCGGCCGCGTACAGGACTTCGACGGTTTGTTGCACCTGAGCCAGCGCAATGGCCATGAAACCGAATCCTATAACGGCAACAACGCCACCGGCCTGGACCGCACTGGTGCCAACCCGGAAGAAGCGCGCACCACCAATGTCCTGGCGAAACTCGGCTGGAACTATGGCGATGACAACCGTCTGGGCCTGACTTATGAGAAGTACAAGGATGATCGAGACGTCAACCTGAAGAACGCGGTGGGTGGCCCGTTTATCGGTGGCAGAGGCTTTAACCTCTACCGAGACCGTCGGGGTAACGACACAATTACCCGTGAACGTTTCGGTCTGGAAAACACCTTCGCCCTTGAGTCCCCGATTGCTGACCGCATCAAGACCAGCTTCAATTACCAGATCGCCAAGACCGACCAGACCACAGCCGAGATCTATCAGTCTGGGCGTCGCGTATTGCGCACCCGCGACACGCTTTACCAGGAAAAACAGTGGATCTTCGATGCGCAGTTGGACAAAGCGTTCAGCCTCGGTGAAACCGGCCACGAAGTAACCTACGGCACCACGCTCAAGCAACAAAAAGTGACGGGGTCGCGCGAAGGCAGCGCGACCTGCGTGGCCGTCGGCAGTGGCTGCACCGCCATTGGAGCACCCAGCCCAATCGCCACCGACAGTGTGAAGAAATCCAGCGATTTCCCTGACCCGACCATCAACACGTATTCGCTGTTTGCACAGGACCAGATCACCTGGAACAAGTGGACCTTCATGCCCGCAGTACGCTACGACTACACCCAGGTCAAGCCCAAGCTCACCCAGGAATTCCTTAATACGGTGAACCCTACCGGTGCGGATTCTGTCAGCGACAAGGAAAAAACCTGGCACCGCGTAACACCCAAGTTTGGCCTGACCTACGCGCTGACCGATCAATACACCTGGTTCGGCCA
This sequence comes from Pseudomonas arvensis, assembly GCF_056688935.1. Taxonomy (NCBI): domain Bacteria; kingdom Pseudomonadati; phylum Pseudomonadota; class Gammaproteobacteria; order Pseudomonadales; family Pseudomonadaceae; genus Pseudomonas; species Pseudomonas arvensis. The sequence goes on from NZ_CP162038.1 coordinate 4,976,710, forward strand.
ATACGCCGAAGGTTTCCGCACGCCGTCCGCCAAGGCGCTGTACGGCCGATTTGAAAACCTGAACCTGGGCTACACCGTCGAACCCAATCCGGACCTCAAGCCGGAAACCAGCAAAGGCATCGAAACCGGTCTTCGTGGCAATTTCGACGAGGGCTCCTTCGAGATCGCAGTGTTCTATAACAAGTACCGCGACTTTATCGACGAAGACAACGCCGTGGTCGGCGGCACTGTCGAGCAGTTCCAGGCCGTCAATATCAAGCGCGCCACCATCAAAGGTGCCGAAGCCAAGGGCCGTCTGAACCTGGACGCATTCGGTGCGCCACACGGCCTGTACACCCAGGGTTCTGTCTCCTACGCCTACGGTCGCAACGACGAAAACGGAGAACCGCTGAACAGCGTCAACCCGCTCAAAGGCGTGTTCGGCCTGGGCTACGACCAAGACAACTACGGCGGCCTGCTGAGCTGGACCCTGGTGAAGAAACAGAATCGCGTTGACAGTTCCACCTTCCACGCTCCGGACGGCGACACCAGCGCCCCCTTCAAAACGCCCGGCTTCGGCGTCATCGACCTGACGGCCTACTACAAAGTCACCAACGACGTGACCCTCAACGGCGGCCTCTACAACCTCACCGACAAGAAGTACTGGAACTGGGACGACGTGCGCAGCTACGACAGCGTCGGCGAAGCCGCGGTGACCGGCCCGGCCAACCTCGACCGCCTGACCCAGCCCGGCCGCAACTTTGCGATCAATGTGATCTGGGACATCTGACGGCAGCCGCCTTGCCGCGCCGGAATTATTCACCGGCGGGGTGAGGATTTTTTACTGTGCCGCGTCTTCTTGTTCGTCTAGTTGATAACAGCTCTCTTTCGGGCACCAAGGCGCTCCCCTTCTCAAGGACTTTTTCATGACCGCTTCTCCTACCGCTGAACGCCCAAGCCTGCGCTCCCAGCGCCTGAACCAGATCACCAACGAGCCACACACCAAGCTCGATGCCCTGGTGAAGGCCCACGCCCCGTTCGAAACCCCGGCCAACTTTGCCCGTTTCGTGGTGGCGCAGTACCTGTTCCAGTCCGAACTGGTGGCCCTGTACAACGATGCCGAACTGATCAAGATCGTCCCTGACCTGGCCGCACGCTGCCGCGCCGAAGCCGCCAAGCTGGACCTCGCCGACCTGGACACCGACGTGCCGGCGCCGGTGGCCGGCGCCGTGAGCAACCCGAGCAAAGCCCAAGCCCTGGGCTGGCTGTTCGTGTCCGAAGGTTCCAAGCTGGGCGCCGCATTCCTGATCAAGCGTGCGGTGGGCCTGGGCCTGAGCGAAACTTTCGGGGCCCGTCACCTGGGTGAGCCGGCCGGTGGTCGTGCTGAAGGCTGGAAGAGCTTTACCCGCACCCTCGACGGCCTGCAATTGAGCGCCGAAGAAGAAGCGGCGGTGGAAAAAGGCGCGGTGGATGCGTTTGTGCGCTTCACCGTGTTGCTGGAACAGGCGTACGCTAGCGCCCCTGAAGTGGCCTGAGCCTGCCAACTTTGTGGGAGGGGCAAGGCCCCTCCTGCATTTCCCCCTCGTTCCAAACTGATTTTCTTTGATACCCGACCCATGACCGGCAAAACCCAATCCACCTCGAAAATCGCGCAGATCCTGTTCGGCCTGCTGGCCTACGTCAGCCTGGGCATTGGGCTGGTGGCGATTGTGATACCGGGTTTGCCCACCACCGAATTCATCCTGCTGGCCGCCTGGGCCGCGACCAAAAGCTCGCCGCGCCTCAGCGCCTGGCTGGAAAACCACCGCCTGTTCGGCCCCATCCTGTTCAACTGGCGCAACGGCAAGATCATTGCCCGCCGGGCCAAAGTCAGCGCCACCGTGAGCATGCTGCTGTGCGCGATCCTGATGCTGGTGATGCTCGACCATGGCTGGCCGATCTACCTGGCGATGGCCGGGATGGGCCTGGGCAACCTGTGGATCTGGTCACGCCCCGAACGGCTCGCACAGCCCGTATAACGCAGCGTGTAGGCATTTTCCTACCGCTCATCGCCTCCCTCTCATGAAACCTCCTACCGCGCCGATGCTCCGGATATAGCGCTGAATGGACTTGGCCGTGCTGTGCATTCCAACAAGTCCATTCGTGAGTGAACCTATGTTCGACACCCTCTCTATCCGCTTGAAAATCGTGCTGCTCTCCGGGCTCTGCCTACTGGGCGTGATTGCGCTGGTGGTCGGCATCAATATCTACACCACCAACCAGAACGATCAGTTGGTCAGCGATTCAAGCTCACGAATGCTCACCGCCAGCGTGGAACAGCTGCTGCAAGCCAAGGCCGCCGAACAGGCCGTGCAATTGCAGAAAACCTTCGGCGACAGCCAGGTGGCGTTGACCGCCCTGGCTGACCAGATCAAAGACCTGCGCAACCTGGGGACCCATCGCGGCCTAGACGCCGGAGCCCTGCGCGAAGAACTCAACCAAAGCGTAAAAACTGCATTCGAGCGCAACAATAAGGTGCTGGGGATCTGGCTGTCGTTCGAGCCCAACGGCCTGGATGGCAAGGACAGCGAATTCATTGATGACAAGGCCCGCGTGTCCAATGAAAAAGGCCGTTTCTCCAGCTACTGGAGCCGGGCCGGTGGCGCAGGCCTGAACACCATCATGGTCGAGGACGACCTCAACAAAACCGCCCTCAACCTCAGCGGCACGCCCTACAACATCTGGTACACCTGCCCACGCGACACCCGCAGCATTTGCCTGCTGGACCCGTATGAAGACACGGTGGCCGGCAAACCCGTGCTGATGACCACTATTTCCCTGCCGCTGATCGTGGACGGCAAGGTCATTGGCATTGTCGGCGTCGACATCGCCCTCACCGCCCTGCAAGCGACTACCGATGCCGCGCAGAAAGACCTGTTCAACGGCGCGGCACACCTGGAAATTCTCTCCAGTACCGGCTTGATCGCCGCCTACAGTGGCGAACCGGCCAAGGTCGGCAAGAACCTGATCGACACCCTTGGCGCCGAAGGCAAGGAAATCGTGCAACTGCTGGCCAGTGACAGCCGCATGATCCGCGAACAGGGCGACACCATCCGGGCCGTGTACCCGGTCAAGCCGATCAGCGATGCCAAGTCCTGGGGCGTGGTGATCGAGCTGCCAAAAGCCGTGATGCTGGCCGATAACGTCAAGCTGCAAGCCGTGCTCGACGATGCCCAGGCCGCTGGCACGCTTAAAGCGTTGCTGGTGGCGGCCGCCGCAGCGCTGCTCGGCCTGCTGCTGATCTGGCTGACCGCCACCGGCGTGACCCGCCCGATCAACAGCGTCGCCGCCATGCTCAAGGACATCGCCAGCGGCGACGGCGACCTTACCCAGCGGCTGGCTTATGCCAAGAAGGACGAACTGGGCGAACTGGTGAACTGGTTCAACCGCTTCCTCGACAAGCTGCAACCGACTATCGCGCAGATCAAGCAAAGCATCACCGAGGCCCGCGGCACAGCGGATCAATCCTCAGCCATCGCCCGTCAGACCAGCGAAGGCATGCAGGTGCAGTTCCGTGAAATCGACCAAGTGGCCACGGCGTCCAACGAAATGAGCGCCACCGCCCACGACGTGGCCAACAGCGCCTCCAATGCCGCCAGCGCGGCACGCGGCGCCGATCAGTCGGCACGTGAAGGCATGCAGATCATTGAAAAGAGTACGCGGGATATCACCACCCTCGCCGAAGAGGTCAGCAAGGCAGTGGGCGAAGTCGAAGCCCTGGCGGTCAACAGCGAGCAGATCGGTTCGGTGCTGGAAGTGATCCGCAGCATCGCCGAGCAGACCAACCTGCTGGCGCTCAACGCGGCGATTGAAGCGGCCCGCGCCGGCGAAACCGGCCGTGGGTTTGCAGTGGTGGCCGATGAAGTGCGCAACCTGGCCAAACGCACCCAGGACTCCGTGGAGGAAATCCGCCTGGTGATCGAGCGCATCCAGAGCGGCACCCGTGGCGTGGTCGCGACCATGCACTCAAGCCAAAGCCAGGCCCAGAGCAATGCCGGGCAGATCCATCACGCCGTGCAGGCGTTGGGCAAGATCAGCGATGCGGTGACGGTGATCAGCGACATGAACCTGCAAATCGCCAGCGCCGCCGAACAACAGAGCGCGGTGGCCGAAGAGGTCAACCGCAATGTCTCGGCGATTCGCACGGTGACCGAAACCCTGACCGGCCAGGCTACCGAATCGGCGGCTATCAGTAGTCAACTGAATGCGTTGGCCAGCCAACAGATGAAACTCATGGATCAGTTCAAGGTTTAAGAAACACCACAGATCAAACGTGGGAGGGGCAAGCCCTCTCCCACATTTGGATCACCTGTGTCTTAAAGACCGGTCCAGGTACTGACAAACTGCGTCAGGTCTTCTTTAGCTGCCGTACGCGGCGGGTTCTGCGGGGTGCCCAGGTAAAGGAAGCCAATCACCTCCTCATCCGCCGTCAGCCCCAAACCTTTGGCCACATGGGCCGAGTACGACAATTCTCCCGTACGCCACACCGCACCAATCCCCTGTGCATACGCCGCCAGCAATATGCCATGGGCCGCACACGCCGCCGCCAGCAGTTGCTCGGACTTGGGCACCTTGAAGTGCTCCTGCAAACGGGCTATCACCACCACCACCAGCGGGGCGCGCAACGGGCCGTTCTGGGCCTTGTCGATGGCGGCTTGCGGGGCGTCGGCGTCTTGCAGGCGTGCGGCCTCGGCCAGCAGCGTACCCATCTGCTCACGGGCGGCGCCTTCTACGGTGAGGAAACGCCAAGGACGCAGTTGACCATGGTCGGGCGCACGCATGGCAGCGGCGAACAGCACGTCGCGCTGCTCCTGGGTCGGTGCCGGCTCCAGCAAACGCGGCACGGAAACACGGTTGAGCAAAGCGTCGAGAGCCTGCATTGGCCACCTCCAGAAAAAAATGTGTGGCCATTCTAGCGGGAATGAATCGGCTACCACCAAACGATAATTGCTCTTATTCATTCCCCCCGGCCCTGTTAAACTTTGTGACCCTGTTTTTCGCCTTCGTTCAGGAAACCTGATGTTCCGTTCGCTTCTTCGTCTGTCTGTAGCATGCATGGCCCTGGGCCTGACTGCGTGCGATGACGCCCCCAGATTCACCAAGGCCGAGCCGGGTGAATCGCGGGCCGGCGGCGCGACGACGGTGAACAAGCGCGACCAGAACGCATTTTCCCTGCCGTCGGCCAACCTGTCGCCGACGCGCCGCCTGGACTTCAGCGTCGGCAACAGCTTCTTTCGCAACCCCTGGGTGATCGCGCCGTCCACCACCACCGCCCGCGATGGTCTCGGCCCGCTGTTCAACACCAACGCCTGCCAGAACTGCCATATCAAGGACGGCCGTGGCCACCCGCCGCTGCCCGATGCGGCCAATGCGGTGTCGATGCTGGTGCGCCTGTCGATTCCCGATGAGCCGATCTACGCCAAGCTCATCGAGCAGGCGGGCGTCGTGCCCGAGCCCGTCTACGGCGGGCAACTGCAAGACATGGCCGTGCCGGGCGTGGCACCGGAAGGCAAGGTGCGGGTCGACTACACGCCGGTCAACGTCACGTTCAAGGACGGCACCGTCGTCGAGTTGCGCAAGCCAAACCTGCAGATCACCCAGCTCGGCTACGGCCCAATGCACCCAGACACCCGCGTCTCGGCGCGCATCGCCCCGCCGATGATCGGCCTGGGCCTGCTCGAAGCGATCAGCGACGCGGATATCCTGCGCAACACCGATCCGAAAACCGCCGATAAAGAAGCCATCGTTGGCCGGGCCAATCAGGTCTGGGATGACGCCCGGCAAAAAACCGTCCTCGGGCGTTTTGGCTGGAAAGCCGGACAACCCAACCTCAATCAACAAAATGTTCACGCGTTTTCTGGTGATATGGGCCTCACCACGTCCCTGAGACCCTTCGATGACTGCACCGACGCCCAAGTGGCCTGCAAACAGGCGCCCAACGGCAATGGCGCCGATGGCGAGCCGGAAGTCAGCGATAACATCCTGCGCCTGGTGCTGTTCTACACCCGCAACCTTGCCGTGCCCGTGCGTCGCAACGTCAAGGAACCGCAGGTGCTGGCCGGGAAAAACCTGTTCTACCAGGCCGGTTGCCAGGGTTGCCATAAGCCGACGTTCACCACCGCCGCGAATGCCGCCGAACCTGAGTTGGCCAACCAAGTGATCCGCCCCTACAGCGATTTGCTGCTGCACGACATGGGCGATGGCCTGGCCGACAACCGCAGCGAATTCAAGGCCGGCGGCCGCGACTGGCGCACGCCGCCATTGTGGGGCATCGGCCTGACGCAAACCGTGAGTGGCCATACCCAGTTCCTGCATGACGGCCGCGCCCGCAACCTGCTCGAAGCCGTGCTCTGGCACGGCGGTGAAGCCCAAGCGGCGCAGCAGCATGTGTTGTCATTTAATGCCGAACAGCGCGCTGCGTTGCTGGCGTTCCTGAATTCTTTATAAGCTTCGCCCCACTTACCGAAGGGAGCTCGACATGTTCCGTCCCAAGTTGTTGTTCACCAGCCTGGCCGCCCTTGCTCTGGGCGCCTGCTCGCCACAAGACCCGCAAGCCGTGACCTCGGCGGCGATCGCCAAACAAGTGATCCTGCCGACCTACAGCCGCTGGGTTGAAGCCGACCGTCAGTTGGCCGTCAGCGCCCTTGCCTACTGCCAGGGCAAGGAGAGCCTGGACACCGCCCGCGCCGACTTCCTCCACGCGCAAAAAGCCTGGGCCGAGTTGCAGCCGCTGCTGATCGGCCCGCTGGCCGAGGGCAACCGTGCCTGGCAAGTGCAGTTCTGGCCGGACAAGAAAAACCTGGTCGGTCGCCAGGTCGAGCAACTGGTCACCAGCCAGCCGCAGATCGACGGCGCCGCACTGGCCAAGTCCAGCGTGGTGGTGCAAGGCCTGTCGGCCTACGAATACATCCTCTACGACGCCAAGACCGACCTCGCCGACGACGCGAACAAAGCCCGTTATTGCCCTCTGTTGGTGGCCATCGGCGACCGCCAGAAAGTCCTGGCCGAAGAGATCCTGGCCAGTTGGAACAGCACCGACGGCATGCTCGCGCAGATGACCAAGTTTCCGAACCAGCGCTACGCTGATTCCCACGAAGCCATCGCCGATCTGCTGCGTGTCCAAGTGACCGCACTGGACAGCCTGAAGAAGAAACTCGGCACGCCCATGGGTCGCCAGACCAAGGGCATCCCGCAGCCGTTCCAGGCTGATGCGTGGCGCAGCCAGTCGTCCCTGCAAAGCCTGGAGGCCAGCCTCGCCGCCGCCCAGACCGTATGGGTCGGCGTCGACAACAAAGGCCTGCGTGGCCTGTTGCCGTCGGATCAAAAGCCATTGGCCGACAAGATCGACGCCGCCTACGCCGCGTCCCTGAAACTGTTCGCCAGCAACCAGCGCACCCTCAACGAACTGTTGAACGATGACGCCGGGCGCCAGCAACTCAACGACATCTACGACAGCCTCAACGTCGTCCACCGTCTGCACGAAGGCGAACTGGCCAAGGCGCTGGGCATTCAACTGGGCTTTAACGCCAACGACGGTGACTGATGATGCTCAGGCGACAGGCTTTGGCGGTTGGCAGCGTGCTGCTCAGCGCACTCACGCTGGGTGGCTGGACGCTGTTCAAGCAAAAAGACAAGGGCCCGCTGCTGCTGTCGGCGCGCGATGATGCAGACGGCAAGCACTACGCCGTGGGTTATCACCTGGACGGCAAGCCAGTGTTTGCCACCCAGGTCGGCCAACGCTGCCACGACATCATCAACCACCCGACGCTGCCGATTGCGCTGTTCGTCGCCCGTCGTCCGGGCACCGAGAGTTACCTGATCGACCTGCGTGATGGCGCGTTGCTGCAAACCATCACCTCGAACGCCAATCGCCACTTCTACGGCCATGCGGTGATCCACAAGAGCGGCGACTGGCTGTACGCCACCGAGAACGACACGTCCGATCCCGGCCGAGGTTTGCTCGGTGTGTATAAGTTCGAAGACGAGCGGCTGGTGCACAGCGGCGAGATTTCTACCCACGGTATCGGCCCGCACCAGGTGTCGTGGATGCCCGATGGCGAAACGCTGATCGTGGCCAACGGCGGCATTCGTACCGAAGCCGAAAGCCGAGTGGAAATGAACCTCAACGCCATGGAGCCAAGCCTGGTGTTGATGCAGCGCGACGGCACGCTGATCAGCAAGGAAACCCTGGCCCAGCAGATGAACAGCGTGCGCCATATGGGCATCGCCAGCGATGGCACCATCCTTACCGGGCAACAGTTCATGGGGCCGTCACAGGAGCGTTCCGAGTTGCTGGCGATCAAGCGGCCGGGTCAGCCGTTCGTGGCGTTCCCGGTGGCGGATGAGCAGTTGCAGGCCATGGGGCATTACACCGCCAGCGTCGCGGTGCACAGCGAGTTGCGCCTGGTGGCATTGACGGCGCCGCGTGGCAATCGCTTCTTTATCTGGGACATGGACAGCGGCGAACTGCGCCTGGACGGGCCGTTGCCCGATTGCGCCGGCGTCGGTGCGGTGGCGGATGGGTTTGTCGTCACATCGGGCCAGGGCCGTTGCCGTTTCTACGATTGCCGCCAGAAGCAGTTGGTCGCGAAACCGTTGGAATTGCCGGCGGGGCTTTGGGATAACCACCTGCATCTGATCTGACTGAAGGCCGCGCCCCGCTGGAATTCATTCGCAAAAAAAAGGGCCTCGCATCGCAAGGCCCTTTCCCGGTGGTTTCAATCGCTTCAACTCTGCGGCCTCATCCCTTGAGACATGCCGAACATGAACAGGAGCAACTCATGATCAGGCTTGGCTGCCGTACTCGCCTTGGCGACACGCGGCAACAGGCATTGCGCCCCGCCCTGCGTCGCACTGAGTACCTGTGTGCGAGGCTGCTCCCATGCGGCCAGGGCCAACGCTGCAACGCCTAACGCCCCCACCAGGAACACACCTCGTGCTATTTCTAGCTTCATTTGGTTAAACCCTTGATAGCGCTGCCAAACGCCGTCTCGTAAAAGTAGCTGAGTTTTGCCCAGTCGCTATCGTTCCACGACGAATGGCGGCGCAGTTGCCGCATGTCATGGGATGCCGCCTGATGAGCGGTCATTCGCTGACGGCACTTCTCAAAGTCCAGCAGTGCCACTTCCACGTTGGCCGAGTCGCCCTCGCCCGTCACACGTACAAAGATATGCTTGATGTACAGGCAACCATGCTGCCAACGCCCCTTGTGCATGCGCGCCAGGGTGCCGGCCAATTCCTTGAGTACGCGCTCGTGAACCCGCTCGCCGTAGCGTTCACGGCCACCGACCCAGTACCAGTTTTCAATTTCGTCGAAACCGTCGAGAGACGCCGTGACCAGCAACGCCTGCCAATGATGCTCGGCATCACGGCGGGCCTCGCAGAACACCAGTTCCGGTACCCGCACATCGAGCAGGCGCAGGCCCTTGAGGGCATCACGCTCGCGCAGCACGGTGGGGCGCCCAAACGGATGCAGCCAACTGCGGTAGATATGGCCGGTCTGGCGCTTGCTATAGAGCAGGCGCCCATTGGCGCTCATCACCCGCTGCACACCGCTTTCACCGCCGCGCCGACGATTGGGTTCTTCAACCCATTCGCCTTGTTGGCGCCAGAAATAGTCAAACCTTTCTTCGGGAGTTACGTGACTGCCTGCTACGCACTCAACTGCCATCCTGTTACCTCTTGCGCAATACATACACACGCCACATGGCGTACAGCGGTATGAAGTCCAGGGACTCCTGGACACGGAAACCGGCTTGCTCAAACTCTGCTTCAACAGTAGCAGCCGGTAACACAAATCTGTTTTGGTAACCTTCCTGCTCACCCTTCTTGCGCCGCTGATCTTCGAGGCGCTTGCGTTTCCAGGCTTTGAAATTGCCATCGACCCACAGCGAAATGATCACGCTGTCGCGGGTAACACGCTGAAACTCCCGCAATATCGCCAGTCGGTGCGCCGGATCACCAATGTGGTGCAACAAGCGCATACAGAAAATGCTGTCGACCGAGTTATCCGGCAAATCGATATCAAAGGCAGATGTCTGCAAGGGTCGTACCCGTTTCACCACATCCGCAGGTTGGGCGACGGTTGCAACCTTCAACATCGATGCCGAATTGTCCGCACCGATAATCACACGGTTGGGTTTTTCCGCCAGCAACGGCCAGAAGCGCCCCGCCCCACAGGGCAAGTCCAGCACCAGGCCAGGCTCACCCGCCATCGCCAGCGCGCCACGGGCCAATTGCTCGTCGCGTTTGTGGGACAACCGGCGGGCCAGATTGTCCTGATGCTTGAGCAAATATTCGTGGGCGTGTTCGTCGTCGTACTTTTCGGAAAATTCGAGCTTGATGGGGTCAGACATCACAGGTCTCCAGTGACTGATGCCTACCACCTTAGGCAGCGAACTGTGATCAACAGGTCAACCGTGTGTGAAAAACTTGTCCTGTCCAATCCCATACATTTCAAGACTTTACAGACACATTCAGTAGCATGGGGCCATCTTCGCCGAATGACGGGAATGTCTGGCAGGATAGCGGCAGGGTGAGCGGTCAGGCCTTGACCTGACTCAACTCGACATGAAAGCGACAGCCATTGGGCTCCATGGTGCTGAGGCTGACGCTCCAGCCCTGGTTCTCGCAGATACGCTGGACCAGTGACAAACCCAACCCCAGGCCTTCACCGCGCTTTTCGCTGCCGCGCACGAACGGCTCGAACATCGCTTCGCGCTTGTCTTCGGGAATGCCGACCCCCGAGTCCTCCACCACAAAACCATTGGGTTCAAGTGTGAGCCGGATAAAACCGTGCTCGGTGTAGTGCAAGGCATTGCGCAACAGGTTGCCCATCACCGCATGCAGGAAGGTGGTGTTGTAACGCGTGTCCAGCGGGTTGCCCGGCTGGTAGATCAGCTCCAGGCCCTTGCGCTCGATTTGCTCACGCCAGATGCCGAGCAAATCGTCCGCCACTTGTGTCAGGGTGACCTGAGGCGACATGGCCGCCTCGTTATGCTGGGCACGGGCCAGCATCAGGAAGGTCTGCACCAGTTCACGCATTTCTTCACAGGCCCGAGCAATACGCAGCACCTGGTTACGCCCGCGCTGGTCGATGGCTGGGTTTTCCAACAGCAGTTCACAGGAGCTGGCCAGCACCATCAAGGGCGTGCGCAATTCGTGGCTTACGTCGCTGGTAAACATTTGCTCACGGGACAGCGCCTGGCGCAGGCGCCCCAGGGTGGCATCGAAGGCCACGGCCAGCTCACCGACTTCATCGGCGGCATAGTCCGGCGCCAGGGGCGGCGCCAGGCCCAGCAACTGGTCGCGATGCCGCACTTGGCGCGCCAGGCGCACCACCGGTGCCATCACTTTGCGCGCCAGCACCCAACCGAGGAACACTGCCAGCGCCAGGCTGAGCACAAAGCCCACCAGCACCACGGCGAACAGCACGCGCTCGCGCTCTTCGAAATCGCTTTGGTCTTGCAGCAGCACATAGCGACGGCCGTCGATCACTTCGACCATGGCGTGGTAGGACAGCGACTCGCGAAACACCTCATGAAAGCCCGGCTCCAGGTGCCGCAGGTCCTTGGGCAACTCGAAATCACCCGGACCACCGCTGAAGTAGAACAACTGGTCCGGCTCCGGCCGGTGGTTCCAGTCCTCGACGCTGTCCATCAACAGCAGCCGCTGCAGGTCACCACCCAAACCCGCCGAAATCAGCTTCTCTTCCACCAGATGCACGGTGGCGACGATGCCCATGGCGAAGGCCCCCGCCACTAACGCGCTCATCAGGGCAAAGGCAATGATGATCCGCTGGGCAAGGCTTTGCTTAAACTCCATCACGACCCTCGGCCAGGCGATAGCCGACGCCGTGCACCGTTTGCAGCAACGGCTTGGCAAAGGGTTTATCGATCACTTGGCGCAATTGGTGGACGTGGCTGCGCAGGCTGTCGCTGTCCGGGCAGTCATCGCCCCACAACGCTTCTTCGAGCACTTCCCGACGCAGCACGTGCGGGCTCTTCTGCATCAGTACCGCCAGCAGCTTGAGGCCGACCGGGTTGAGCTTGAGCAGACGCCCTTCACGGGTGACCTCCAGTGTGTCGAGGTCATAATTCAGGTCGGCCACTTGCAGGGCACGGCGTCCGCCGCCTTGGGCACGGCGCAGCACCGCTTCGATGCGCGCGGCCAGCTCCGACAGGGCAAACGGTTTGAGCAGGTAGTCATCGGCGCCGGACTTGAAGCCCTGCAGCCGGTCATCAAGTTGGTCGCGAGCGGTGAGCATGATCACCGGCGTATCGCGGCGTGCGTCTTCGCGCAGGCGTTTGCAGAGGGTGTAGCCATCGATACCGGGCAGCATGATGTCGAGCACAATCAGGTCGTAGTGCTCGGTGGCCGCCAGGTGCAGGCCCGACAAGCCGTCCTGCGCACAGTCAACGGTGTAGCCCTTCAGCCCCAGGTAATCAGCCAGGTTGGCCAGAATATCGCGGTTGTCTTCAACCAATAAAATTCGCATGGGCAGTGTCTCCGTACGCGGTAACGGCCGTGTTGGCTCGCGCAGCTTAAGGCCAAGTGTGGCCTACGGCTAGGGCGGTGCGACCACTCTATAAGTTTTTTCAACCAACTGGAGGGCTTCACGAGTTTTTCACTATCGCTTCACCCGGCACCCACACGAAGGCTGTCAGGATGTCGTCGCCACGCCTGGCAAAAAACAGGCAAAAAAAGCCCCGCCTGCATCACTGCAGGCGGGGCTTTTAGGTTAGCCGGGTAAGGCTGGCTTACATCATGCCGCCCATGCCACCCATGCCGCCCATGTCTGGCATACCGCCGCCAGCGCCTTCAGCCTTCGGCTTGTCAGCAATCGCAACTTCGGTGGTCAGCAACAGACCAGCAATCGAAGCGGCTGCCTGCAGGGCCGAACGAGTCACCTTGGTTGGATCCAGGATGCCCATTTCGACCATGTCGCCGTATTCGCTGGTTGCAGCGTTGTAACCGTAGTTACCTTTGCCGTTCTTCACTTCGTTGACCACAACACTTGGCTCGTCGCCGCTGTTGGAAGCAATCTGGCGCAGTGGGGATTCAACGGCGCGACGCAGAACAGCGATACCGACGTTCTGGTCAGCGTTGTCGCCTTTCAGGTCAACCAGGGCTTCCAGAGCACGGATCAGCGCGACGCCACCGCCAGGTACCACGCCTTCTTCAACGGCTGCACGGGTTGCGTGCAGGGCGTCTTCAACGCGGGCTTTTTTCTCTTTCATTTCAACTTCGGAACCAGCGCCAACCTTGATCACTGCTACGCCGCCGGACAGCTTGGCCAGACGCTCTTGCAGTTTTTCACGGTCGTAGTCCGAGGAAGTCTCGGCAACCTGGGCGCGGATCTGAGTGATGCGCGACTGGATGTCGCCGTCAACGCCAGCACCGTCAACGATGATGGTGTTTTCCTTGGAGATGGTCACGCGCTTGGCGCTACCCAGGTTTTCCAGGGTGGCGCTTTCCAGGCTCAGGCCGATCTCTTCGGAGATAACGGTACCGCCGGTCAGGACAGCGATGTCCTGCAGCATGGCCTTGCGACGGTCGCCGAAGCCTGGAGCCTTGACGGCTGCAACCTTGACGATGCCACGCATGTTGTTCACAACCAGCGTCGCCAGGGCTTCGCCTTCAACGTCTTCGGAAACGATCAGCAGTGGGCGGCCGGCTTTGGCAACGGCTTCCAGCACTGGCAGCATTTCGCGGATGTTGGAGATCTTTTTGTCGACCAGCAGGATCAGCGGGCTTTCCAGCTCGGCAACCATGGTTTCTGGCTTGTTGACGAAGTACGGGGACAGGTAGCCACGGTCGAACTGCATGCCTTCTACAACCGACAGTTCGTTTTCCAGGCCAGTGCCTTCTTCAACGGTGATCACGCCTTCTTTACCGACTTTTTCCATGGCTTCGGCAATGATGTCGCCGATGGAGCTGTCGGAGTTGGCGGAGATGGTGCCTACCTGAGCGATAGCCTTGGTGTCAGCGCATGGCTTGGACAGGTTTTTCAGCTCGGCAACAACAGCGATGGTCGCCTTGTCGATGCCGCGCTTGAGGTCCATCGGGTTCATGCCGGCAGCGACGGCTTTCAGGCCTTCGTTGACGATCGACTGAGCCAGGACGGTAGCGGTGGTGGTGCCGTCGCCTGCGTCATCGTTGGCACGGGAGGCAACGTCTTTGACCAGCTGCGCGCCCATGTTTTCGAAACGGTCTTCCAGTTCGATTTCTTTTGCTACGGAAACGCCGTCCTTGGTGATGGTCGGAGCGCCGAAGCTCTTCTCGATGATCACGTTACGGCCTTTAGGGCCCAGGGTCGCTTTTACTGCGTCAGCCAGGATGTTGACACCGGTGAGCATTTTTTTACGGGCGGAATCGCCGAATTTAACTTCTTTAGCAGCCATGATCGATATTCCTTAAATACTTTGTAGTAACGGGAAAATGAGCGGGGAAATCAGTCTTCCAGAACAGCGAGAATCTCGTTCTCAGCCATAACCAGCAGGTCTTCGCCATCAACTTTCACAGTGTTGCTGCCGGAGTAAGGGCCGAATACAACCTTGTCACCGACTTTAACGGCCAGCGCACGCACATCACCGTTTTCCAGAGTCTTGCCTGGGCCTGCAGCGACGATCACACCGTGGTTGGCTTTTTCAGCAGCCGAACCTGGCAGAACGATACCGCCAGCGGTTTTCTTTTCTTCTTCGCTGCGACGGATTACGACGCGGTCGTGCAGAGGACGAAGCTTGCTCATTGTCGATCTCTCCTAATTGTGTTTTTCATCGGCCGGTGTCAGTACCGGCAGGTTGTTATCCGGCGGTGCCGGTCGCGCCTCGCCAGGCAAGACGCGGAAGTCTGTCTGGTGTTGCCACCAGAAACCTTGCGGTGACCGTTACATAAGGGCGCGTAAGCTTATTACAAGGGCGCTCGGCGGAATTTTTTTGCAGCTGCCGAGCGATAAAAGCAACACGGCACCCCAGGGTGCCGTGCCAATCAAGCGGTTATTTGCTGTCGCGGTGTTCGAACTCAACTTCGATCACATCACCTTCACGCCCCAACGGCTGGCGCGGAGCCGGGCCGCCACGGGGTTGCAGGTCGTCGGCAAACGCACGCTGGCGGATCGCCGCCTCTTCGGCGCGCTGACGCATCTTGCCGGCCAGCAGCTTGCGGGTGAACGGCAAGAGCAGGAACAGCCCGAGCACATCGCTGACGAAACCCGGCAGGATCAACAGGCCACCGGCCAGGGCCATCATCAGGCCTTCAAGCATGGTCTGGGCCGGCAGTTCGCCGCGGTTCAGGCTTTCACGGGCACGCAGTGCCGTGGCCAGGCCGGCGACGCGCAGCACCAGGACGCCGAGCATCGAGCCAAGAATGATCAGCAACAGGGCCGGGAAAAAACCGATCGCACTGCTGACTTGAACGAATACGAACAGCTCCAACACCGGGAACAGCAGAAAGAGCAATAAAAAAGGGCGCATCAAAAGGTTCCTCAACGCAAGAATGCCTTGCCAGTCCACCTTAGATGACGTCGCCATTATGTGAATTCAAGCGTCAGCCGCGGCTTTTTTCGGCCAGACGTCGGCGTGAGCCAGTGAAACCAAGGCTTCGCGCACTTGTGTCGGCGTGTTGCAAGACTCGGCAAACGGCAGCCAGTGCAAGGATTGGCCGATGCGCAGGTGCATGCCTTCGCTGTCGATGCCGGCCAGTTGCGCGGGCTCGGAAGTCGGCAGGCCGGCAAGCTGAACGTAATGGGTGATAGCCTGGGTGTGATCGCTGTTCATGTGATCGATCATGCTGCGCTCGGCCTTGCCCGCGAATGGATTGGCCAGGTTCAACTGATCGACCCAGTGAATCGCGCCAAAGCCGCCGATGTAACGGTGGCGCACCGGCTTGAGCACCCAGAAGTCAAAGTCATGGGCCTTGTGGTAGTTGGCGGAATCGGGGAAGTAGCGGTAATAGCGTTCGGCGGCGGCTTCGATGGCGGCGCCCTCCTCCAGCTTCTCGGCTTCGGCCAGATAGGTCAGGCGCCCCACTGCCTGCACATCATCGGCCTCGCGTTCGCCGACCAGCAGCGAGCACTTCGGGTCTTTTTGCAGGTTGTGGGTGTGCTGGGCAATACGGCTGATCAGGATCAGCGGGCGGCCCTGCTCGTCCAGGCAGTACGGCACGACCGAGCCGAAGGGGAATCCTGGCATGGCTTTGGATTGTGTGGCGAGAGCCCCACGGTATTCCTTGAGCAACAGCTCTCGGGCGTTCTTGGCAACGTGCGCGCTCAACGTATGACTCCTCGGGTATTCCGCCGCCCACAGCATATGGGAATGGATCTCAACACAAGGTAATCAATATACGCGCAGGTTGCCAGCGGCTCTGTGTTACCAGGCCACGCCGAAGCCTGCGGTGTAGCGGGTCTTGCTCAAGCTGCTTTCCGAATCGCCACTGATGACGTCGCGCTCGGCCTTGAGATTGAGGGAGGCCCATTCGGTGACCTTGTAGCGCAGGCCCATCTCGGCATCCAGGGAATAATCCACAGGCCCGTCGATAGGACGGCCCAATTCACCGGTGGTAAAGAACTCGACTGTCTTGCCCACCAGATAGCGGTTGTAATTCCACTTCATGGCCACCGAGTAGAAATTGTCCTTGCCGCCCGTGGCGTATTCATAGTCGGTGCGGTTGACCAGCGAGCCAAGGGAGAACGCGCCCAGCTCATCATCCCAGAACTGATAGCCCGGGCCGGTACCGACTGTGCGTTGGCGCGCGAGGTCTTCAACCTTGTCGCGCTTGTAGGTCAGGCGCCCCTGCCAGAACCAGTGTTCGGTGAGGAATCGGTCCAGGTCGTATTCCAGGGCCCAGTTGTCCGTGGTGGTGACATCGTCCTGAAACTCGCGGTTGTATTCGCCCTGGCCGGTGTGACGCCATTGGCCATGACGCGCCGTGGTCTTGAAGTCGATGTCGTAGTCGTTGGTGTCGTTTTCGGCACGCTTGTAGTCCAGCGCCAGGTCGACATTACCCTTCCACACCAGGTCTTCGATCACCGGCTTTGGCTTGATGATCTGCTGGATGCTGGCCAGGTCAACGGTCTTCGGCGCCTCGCCATTGGCCAACACCACTTTGCCATCGTCTGCGGCCTTCAGGGATTTCGCCTTTTCGCCGGTGTAGGCGTCCTGCTTGACCAGCAATTCCTGGTCGCTTTCCAGGGTCTTGACCTGCTTCCAGTCCACCGGGATGGCGCCGGCATAGTCAGTCTGGATCAGTAATTTGCCACCGTCGAAGACCTTGATTTTGCCGGTCAGGCGGTCACCGTTTTTCAACCAGACCGTATCGGCAAGCAAGGGCGTGGAGGCACTGAGGACAGCGAGGCACAGCAGGGTTCTGGACAACATAAGCGGATAAGGAGCTCAGGGTTGGCGAAAAGGGGCGGTTATCGTGTTAGATAGCTAGGACTGACTCAAGGTTTTGTGTTGAGTTCAATTCTCATCGCCATGTTTACAGACGTTTCTTACAGATAGACAGACGATTTCAACGGATAGCTGCTCAGTGAACCTCTCTGCCGACACCCCGCAAAGCCCCGCCGAGATGCGCCGCACCGCGCTGTACCTGACCTTGGCGCAAGTCCCCGCCGGCTGCGTGGTGAGCTACGGCGAGCTGGCGCAACTGGCGGGCTTGGGACGCGCCGCCCGCTGGGTGGGACGCACCTTGAGCCAGCTTCCCGAAGGCACCACATTGCCCTGGCACCGCGTGCTGGGTGCCGGTGGTCGGATAAGTCTGCCGGTGGGCAGCGTCTCGGGCGACGAGCAGCGCGCGCGTTTGCGCGATGAGGGCGTGACTGTCCGCAATAATCGCGTGGATATTCAGCGCCATGGCTGGCGCCCGGTAGAGCACAGCGGTTAGAGTGCGCGCTTTGTTTCCGCGAACCTGAGGCAGACTCCAGCCCATGCCCCGTAAAACCTGGCGCGCCGCGCTCGCCGCCTATGCCAGCCCCTCGACGTTAGTCCTGTTGTTGCTCGGCTTTGCCGCCGGCCTGCCTTACATGTTGGTGTTCTCGACGCTTTCGGTGTGGTTGCGCGAGGCCGGTGTGGCCCGCGAGACCATTGGCTACGCGAGCCTGATCGGCCTGGCGTACGCCTTCAAGTGGGTCTGGTCGCCGCTGCTCGACCAATGGCGCCTGCCGCTGCTCGGCAAACTTGGACGACGTCGTTCCTGGTTGGTATTGGCCCAATCGCTGGTGATCCTCGGATTGATTGGCATGGGTTTCTGCGACCCGCAGAAACACTTGTCCTGGCTGATCGCGATTGCCGTCGTCGTTGCCTTCGCGTCCGCCACCCAGGACATCGCGGTCGACGCCTATCGCCTGGAAATCGCCGACGATAGCCGCCAGGCCGCACTGGCCGCCAGCTATATGTCCGGCTACCGCATCGCCGCCCTGCTCGCCACGGCGGGCGCGCTGTTCTTTGCCGAAGGCTTCGGCTCCACCGGTTTCAACTATAAACACTCGGCGTGGACTGGCACCTATGTGCTGTTCGGCGTGCTGATGGTCCCCGCGCTGCTGACCACCCTGTTCATGCGCGAACCGAATGTGCCACTGCGCACCCAGTTGCAGGCCGGGCGCTACAGCTTCATGCATCAACTGATGTCGGTGTTTGTGCTGATCGTGCTGCTGGTGTCCGTACCCGCCATGTTTACCCAGCTGTACAACACCGACTTCGCTAGCGTGCTGTTCCACGACACCAGCGTGTGGGACCTGCTGATGGAAGACCGCGCATTCCTGCGCGCCATTCTCTATATCACCCTCACCGCCCTGTGCCTCTCGACCATGGGCCGTCGCGGCCTGGCGCCCGTGCTCACGCCGGTCAACGACTTTATCCTGCGCTACCGCTGGCAGGCATTGCTGTTGCTCGGACTGATTGCCACCTATCGCATGTCCGACACGGTGATGGGCGTGATGGCCAACGTGTTCTATATCGACCAGGGCTTCACCAAGGACCAGATCGCCGGGGTCAGCAAGATCTTCGGCCTGATCATGACCCTGCTCGGCGCCGGCATGGGCGGCCTGCTGATTGTGCGCTTCGGCATCCTGCCGATCCTGTTCATCGGCGGCGTGGCGTCGGCCGGTACCAACCTGCTGTTCGTGATGCTCGCCGACATGGGCCCGGACCTGCAGATGCTGATCTTCACCATCTCCCTGGATAACTTCAGCTCCGGCCTTGCCACGTCGGCGTTTGTGGCCTATCTGTCGAGCCTGACCAACCTCAAGTTTTCCGCCACCCAATATGCGCTGCTCAGTTCGATCATGCTGCTGCTGCCGCGCCTGATCGGTGGGTATTCGGGGGTGATGGTTGAGAAGTTCGGGTACCACAACTTCTTCCTGATCACCTGCATGCTGGGCGTGCCGACGCTGCTGTTGATTGCGCTGCACTGGTATCAGGAAAATCGGCGGATTCGGTTGAATCCCCCGCAGGAAGACTGACACCAGCCGGACAATGTGCGAGGGGGTTTGCCACCGATGGCAGAGTGTCAGTCAGCTTATACATAGCTGACACACCGCAATCGGGGGCAAGCCCCCTCCCACATTAGCCTGCACACCCCTCTGCATTCTGATGCCTGTACTCCAGCAGTTTGCGCCCGTACAATCCCAAGTCATTTCAAGTCCAAGCAACCGACAACGGCCTACCATGCGTACCAGTCAATATTTGCTCGCCACACAGAAAGAAACGCCTTCCGACGCGGTTGTGATCAGCCATCAGCTGATGCTGCGCGCCGGCATGATCCGCAAACTGGCCTCCGGCCTGTACACCTGGCTGCCCATGGGCTTGAAGGTGATGCGCAAGGTCGAAGCCATCGTTCGTGAAGAAATGAACGCCGCCGGCTCTCTCGAAGTGTTGATGCCGAGCACCCAACCGGCTGAGCTGTGGCAGGAATCCGGGCGCTGGGAAGAGTACGGCCCTGAGTTGCTGCGCTTCAAGGACCGTCACGGCCGCGACTTCTGCGCCGGCCCGACCCACGAAGAAGTGATCACCGACCTGATGCGCAACGAGCTGAGCAGCTACAAGCAGCTGCCGCTGAACCTGTATCAGATCCAGACCAAATTCCGTGATGAAATCCGCCCACGCTTCGGTTTGATGCGCGGCCGCGAATTCATCATGAAGGACGCCTATTCGTTCCACGCTGACCAGGCATCGCTGCAGGCCACCTACGACCGCATGCACCAGGCCTACTGCAACGTGTTCACGCGCCTGGGCCTGAAGTTCCGCGCGGTTGAAGCGGACAACGGCTCCATCGGCGGTGCTGGTTCCCACGAGTTCCACGTACTGGCTGAGTCTGGCGAAGACGATATCGCGTTCAGCAACGGTTCCGACTACGCGGCGAACATCGAGAAAGCCGAAGCCGTGCCACGTGAAACCTCGCGTGCAGCACCGGCTGAAGAGCTGCGCCTGGTGGACACGCCAGAGACCAAGACCATCGCGGCCCTGGTGGAAAAATTCAATCTGCCGATTGAAAAGACCATCAAGACCCTGATCGTGCGCGCCGAGGAAGAAGGCAAGCTGATCGCCCTGGTGATCCGTGGCGACCACGAACTCAACGAAATCAAGGCTGCCCAGCAACCTGGCGTAGCCAGCCCGCTGGTCATGGCCACCGATGACGAACTGCGCAACGCCATTGGCGCCAGCGCCGGCTCCCTCGGCCCGTTGAACCTGCCGCTGCCGATCATCATCGACCGTTCGGTCGAGCTGATGAGCGACTTCGGCATCGGCGCGAACATCGACGACAAGCACTACTTCGGCGTGAACTGGGAACGTGACCTGCCGGTTCCGACCGTGGCCGACCTGCGCAACGTGGTTGCAGGGGACCCGAGCCCGGATGGCAAGGGTACCCTGGAAATCAAGCGCGGCATCGAAGTCGGGCACATCTTCCAGCTGGGTAACAAGTACAGCAAGGCGATGAAGTGCGAAGTGCTGGGCGAGAACGGCAAGCCGATCACTCTGGACATGGGCTGCTACGGCATCGGCGTATCCCGCGTGGTTGCAGCTGCCATCGAGCAGAACAACGACGAGAAAGGCATCATCTGGAGCGACACCCTGGCGCCGTTCCAGATCGCCCTGGTACCGCTGCGTTATGAAACCGAGCAAGTACGCGAAGCCACCGACAAACTGTATGCCGAACTGACGGCCGCCGGTTTTGAAGTGTTGCTCGATGACCGGGACAAGAAAACCAGCCCGGGCATCAAGTTCGCCGACATGGAGCTGATTGGCATCCCGCACCGGATCGTGGTCAGTGACCGCGGCCTGGCCGATGGCAATCTGGAATACAAGAGCCGGACCGAAGCCGAAGCCCAACCGTTGCCGGTGGCTGACGTGCTGTCTTTCCTTCAGGCGCGTATTCGTCGCTGAAAACCAGATCAAGAGAAGTCATGTTCAAGCGAAACACCAGAGCCCTGGGGGGCGCCGCCTTGTGCGGCGCCCTGCTGGTCAGCGGCTGCGCCAACCAGATGTCACAACGCAGTGAGCACGAGGAGCGGGTCGAGCGTAAGTTGCTCGACCACAGCCTGCAGATCGATGTAGGCGAGCCTAAAGTGCTGGAGCTGCCGCAACGCCGGGTTCGCATTCACGAGCAGAAGACCTTCGAGGTCACCGAGTTCGAAGTCACCCGTCGTTACGACCGCTACACGCCCTACCAGCCCTGGCGCAAACTCTATGAGCTGCCCCTGGGTGCGGTGGCTTTGGTGGCGGGCGCGGGTGCCAACGTGGCGAATATCTTCGCCCTCGGCAACTTGCCGACCAGCATGACCCACGACTGGCTGAGCTACGGCGTGGACGGCCTCAACCCGTTCATGAACGTGCAATCCCACGGCCGCGCGCAACAGAACCTGGCGGGTATCGATGAAGTCCAGCGTGATAAACGTGTGGAGTATTCGAGCTTGCCCTGGAGCGAACGACCGGTACAGGTGACTGCCGGCAAAAAGATCCACGAGCTGACCACCGACCGCAACGGCGTGCTGCGCCTGAACCTGTTGGACAGCCCGTTTGCCGAGCAAGACCTGAACCGCGTCACGACCTTGAAGATCAGCGTGGAAGATGGCCAGGACGACGTGCATTCGGACTCGACCCTGGCCATCAGCAGCACCTTGCGTGGCAAGCTGCTGGAAGCCCACGGCCTGATCTACGACGACCTGGAAGATGACGAAGTCAGCCAGTGGGTGCACCGGGTCAAGCGCCTGTCGGAGCTGGGCCTGGAAGAAGAAGCCAGTGAACTGGAACAAAGCCTGATCGAACTGACCCGCAATGATCCGGAGTTGCAGCAGGAATTTCTGCAGGCGTTGACCAAGGATGCAGGGCGGCTGGTGGCAGATCCCGGCGCACGCTAAGCCTTAGGCCATGTGAAGATCCAAATGTGGGAGCGGGCTTGCCCCCTCCCACATTTTGCTCCCGGTTTCTACCAGGAGAACTCCAGCTGTTCATTGCCATTGCTCAAATCCAGCAACCGCACCCCAATTCCCAGCAACCGCACCGGTTTCCCTCCGCGATTAAACGCCTGGGTCATCAGCTGTTGATAACTCTCCAGATCCCTCCCCGCCCCGGCCTGCTCCAAGGTCGTTTGGGTAAAGTCATGAAACTTCACCTTAACGAATGGCTTGCCCGCACGGTAACTGCTGTCGATGCGCGCCATGCGCCCCGCCAGGGTTTCCAGCAGCTCAGGGAGTTTTTCCAGGCAGCTTGAGAGATCCGGCAGGTCCACATCGTAGGTATTTTCCACACTGATCGATTGCCGACGGTTGTCGTTCTGCACAATGCGCTCGTCAATCCCACGGGCCAGGTTCCAAAGCCGTTCACCAAAACTGCCGAATTCGCGCACCAGCGCCAGCTTGTTCCACTCGCGCAGTTGCAGGCAGTCTTCAATACCCAAACGTGCCAGCTTGTCGGCCGTGACCTTGCCCACGCCGTGCAACTTGCTGACGCGCAACTGAGAGACAAAATCTTCGACCTGGTCCGGCGTAATCACGAACAGGCCGTTGGGCTTTTTCCAGTCGCTGGCGATCTTGGCCAGGAATTTGTTCGGCGCCACGCCTGCCGACACGGTGATATGCAACTGGTTGGACACGCGGCGGCGAATATCCTGGGCGATGCGCGTGGCGCTGCCGCCAAAATGTGGGCTGTCGGACACGTCCAGATAGGCCTCATCCAAGGACAATGGCTCGATCAGGTCGGTGTAGTCGCGAAAGATCGTCTGGATTTCCTTCAACGCTTCCTTATAGGCATCCATACGCGGCTTGACGATGGTCAGGTCCGGGCAGAGCTTCAACGCATGGCGCGACGACATGGCCGAACGCACGCCATACGCCCGCGCCTCGTAATTGCACGTAGCGATCACGCCCCGTCGGTCCGCCGAGCCGCCCACCGCCAGCGGTTTTTGCGCCAGGCTCGGGTTATCGCGCATCTCGATGGCGGCGTAGAAGCAATCACAGTCGACGTGGATGATTTTGCGCTGCGTCATATATAGAAGGGGTGAAATCCAACGGGCGGGCAGTATCGCACTCACCCCTGTATATAGCACCAGTAGTTTGAATCTTCCGCCTGAGCGGTAGGAAATTTCACAGATGAATTTATTTTCTCAATCGAAATCAGCATCCCGATAGAGCCAAAACCCTTGGCCCGACTGGCCCGCGCAGCCCATATACGCCCATATGGAGAGCTAACCGATTGAACAGCAAGCGCTTTTCTTCGAATCGCGGGTTGACACACTCGCGATCCTCTGTAGAATGCCGACACACAGACGCGGGATGGAGCAGTCTGGTAGCTCGTCGGGCTCATAACCCGAAGGTCGTCGGTTCAAATCCGGCTCCCGCAACCAAACATCAAAAAAGGCTACTCGAAAGAGTGGCCTTTTTTGTGCGTGGCTGTTTTTCAATCGGGGATCGCGTGAACTTCACTATGGGCTGCTTCGCAGCCCGGCGCGGGGCAAGCCCGCTCACCACAGCAAGCCCGCCGACCAAAAAGCGTTTTCAATCGTGAACTTAGGTTGCCTGGGCAGTTAATTCACACTTATTTGACTCATCGGTTGATTAACGGTTGACACCTCGCCGCTTGGCTGTAGAATGCCGCCCACAGACGCGGGATGGAGCAGTCTGGTAGCTCGTCGGGCTCATAACCCGAAGGTCGTCGGTTCAAATCCGGCTCCCGCAACCAAACATCAAAAAAGGCTACTCGAAAGAGTGGCCTTTTTTGTATCTGACGAAAAAGTTCTTCTGAAACAATGGCATGGCATCTTTCATGAAACCGTACACGGTTTGTGGAGTCCATCTCATCACACGCTATGCTTACTCCTCTACGACCAATGGCCGCTGTCGCCGCACTCGGTGATCCGCGTTAATATTTGTGATTATTTTGTCCATAGGGATTGGTAACTTGGCTGGATACCCCCATCCTGTCGCGCACAATCCACGAGGTGATTGATGCGCGCCAACTCGTCTGAACCACAAGACACCGTCACAGCAGAACATCCGATCACTCCCACCCGTTTACGTTGGCTGGATCTGTTGAGCAAATACCGGCAACCCATCGGGCTGGCGGTCACTCTGTTGCTGTTCGGCATCGCCCTGATCGCCTGCCGCCACTTGCTGCTGGAACTGGATCTCTACGCCCTCCACGACTCGATCCTGGAAGTGCCCAAACCCGCCCTGCTTGGAGCCTTTGCCGCTGCCGTTGCAGGATTCATCATTCTGCTGGGTTATGAGTTTTCCGGGGCGCGCTACGCCGGAGTGAAGTTGCCTGCCAAGACCCTGGCCCATGGTGGCTTCACCGCCTTTGCCATTGGCAACGCGATTGGCCTGTCGATGCTCTCCGGCGGTTCGGTGCGTTACCGTTTATATGCACGCCATGGCATCGGGGCTTCGGAAGTCGCCCATATGACCGTGTTCGCCAGCCTGGCCCTGGGTTGTGCCCTGCCGCCACTGGCCGCACTCGCGACGCTGAGCAACCTGCCGGCGGCGTCGACCTACTTGCACCTGTCGCAAGGTTTGCTCGGCGCGATTGCCGGTGCCGTGCTGCTGTTGTCGGCCGCGCTGTGCATCGGTATCTATCGCCGCCGCTTGCCGGAGCAACCTTACCCCGACAACCTGCTGGTCAAGGTCGGCCGTCGCACCCTGCGCCTGCCTGGCCGGCGCCTGACGTTCCTGCAACTGGTGATCACTGCACTGGATGTCGCCGCTGCCGCGACCGTCCTTTATCTGCTGCTGCCGGAAGCGCCGCCCTTCGGCCCGTTCCTGCTGGTGTACCTGCTGGCGCTCGCCGCCGGTGTGCTCAGCCACGTGCCGGGCGGTGTAGGGGTGTTCGAAGCGATCCTGCTCGCCGCGTTTGCAGACAAGCTTGGCGCAGCGCCACTGGCCGCCGCGCTGCTGCTGTATCGCATGATCTACGTGGTGCTGCCACTGCTGATCGCGTGCGTGTTCCTGCTGATCAACGAAGCGCAGCGGCTGTTCCAGACCCAGCAGAGCCTGCGCGTCGCCTCAGGCCTGGCGGCACCGGTGTTGGCCGTACTGGTTTTTTTGTCCGGCGTGGTCCTGCTGTTTTCCGGCGCCACGCCAGAGATCGACTCACGCCTGGAAAACATCGGCTTCCTGATTCCCCACCGCCTGATTGACGCCTCGCACTTTGGTGCCAGTCTGATCGGCGTGCTGTGCCTGTTGCTCGCCCAGGGCCTGCGTCGACGTCTGTCGGCGGCCTGGATGCTGACCATGGTGCTGCTGCTGGTGGGCGCCCTGCTTTCGCTGCTCAAGGGTTTCGACTGGGAAGAAGCCAGCCTGATGACCATGACCGCGATACTGCTGGCGATCTTCCGCCGCTCGTTCTACCGCGCCAGCCGCCTGACCGAACTGCCGTTTTCGCCGCTGTACCTGGTGGCCAGCGTCTGCGTGCTGGGCGCCTCGATCTGGCTGCTGCTGTTTGCCTATCAAGATGTGCCGTACAGCCATCAACTGTGGTGGCAGTTCACCCTCGACGCCAACGCCCCACGCGGCCTGCGCTCATTGCTGGGGGCCGCCGTGCTGCTGGTGATCGTGTCGCTGACCTGGCTGCTGCGCACCGCACGCCCGGTGATTCACCTGCCGACCCCGGATGAGCTGGAGCGTGCTTCCAGGATCCTGATGGCCTCGTCCCAGCCCGACGGCGGCCTGGCGCTGACCGGTGACAAGGCGCTGCTGTTCCACCCCAACGACGAAGCCTTCCTGATGTATGCCCGTCGCGGCCGCAGCCTGGTGGCCTTGTACGACCCGATCGGGCCGACACAACAACGGGCCGAGATGATCTGGCAGTTCCGCGACCTGTGCGATATCCACCATGCGCGCCCAGTGTTCTATCAGGTGCGGGCGGAGAACCTGCCGTATTACATGGACATCGGCCTCACCGCCATCAAGCTGGGCGAAGAAGCCCGCGTCGACCTGAAACGCTTTGACCTGGAAGCCAAGGGCAAAGAGATGAAGGACCTGCGCTACACCTGGAACCGTGGCACCCGGGACGGCTTGTCCCTGGAGATCCATGAACCGGGTACGGCGCCGATGGATGAATTAAAAGTCATCTCGGACGCCTGGCTGACGGGTAAGAATGTGCGCGAAAAGGGCTTTTCCCTGGGACGCTTCAGTGATGACTACCTCAAGCACTTTCGCATTGCGATCATTCGCTTCGAAGGACGCCCGGTAGCCTTCGCCAACCTGCTTGAGACGTACAATCACGACCTGGCCAGCCTTGACCTGATGCGTGCCCATCCGGAAGCACCCAAGTTGACCATGGAGTTCATGATGGTCGGCCTGATTCAACACTATAAGAGTCACGGCTACGCCCGCTTCAGCCTCGGCATGGTGCCGTTGTCCGGCCTGCAACCGCGACGCGGCGCGCCGCTGACCCAGCGCCTGGGTTCGATGGTGTTCCGGCGCGGTGAGCAACTGTATAACTTCCAAGGTTTGCGCCGCTTCAAAGACAAGTTCCAGCCCGACTGGGAACCCCGTTACATGGCCGTGCCCGCAGGACTTGATCCGCTGGTGGCACTGGCCGATACCGCCGCCCTGATCGCGGGCGGCTTGACTGGATTGGTGAAACGCTGATGATTCGACGCTCCTGGCGGTATGTATTGGCCTTTGTAGTGCTGCTGGCCCTGGTCCTGGGTGGCAGCTTTTGGTACTTGAAACGCCCTGCCCCGCAGCCGACGCTGGAGCAACTGCCCCAGGCCGACGGCTCGGTGATGACCCGCGTCACCCCAGCCGGCACGTCCAAAGCCCGCGTCGCCGTGGCGGTGATGGCCGACGAAACCCTGACCGACAGCCAGTTGATCACCCTCAGCCAGGGTGGCAAGGCGCAGATCGTCCAGGTGATCCTGCCAAAAGATGACTGCAAGCTGCAGGAACAAGCGCTGCAAAGCGCCCTGGGCCAGCTCAAAGGCCCGGCGACCCTGGTCAGTGGCATCGGCCCTGGCGCGGCGCTGGCCTGGCGCTGGCTGGCCGCACAGAACGACGACAACGCCAACGCCATCTCCGTCGGCTTCGCTCTGGTGCAGGAAGGCTGCAAGGACCCACTGCCGAAAACGGCCGCACACGGCAACTGGCTGGTCGCGTGGAACGATAACCCTGACGACGAAAGCGCCAGTTTCGTACGCGACACACCGCGCGCCACCACCAGCATCAGCGACTACGACATTCACTACCCGCAGGTGCTGAACAACGAATTGCGCAAGCAACTGGTGGGTTCGGACAACGGCGGCCTGGCGATTCCCGTAGTAGAAGTCCCGGCGGGCCAGGCCAAGGACACTGTAACCCTGTTCCTCTCCGGTGATGGCGGCTGGCGTGATCTGGACCGTGACGTCGCGGGCGAAATGGCCAAGATCGGCTACCCGGTGGTCGGCATCGACACCCTGCGCTACTACTGGCAGCACAAGACCCCGGAACAAAGCGCCAAAGACCTGACCGAGCTGATGCAGCACTACCGCCAGAAATGGGGCACCAAGCGCTTCGTGCTGACCGGTTATTCGTTCGGCGCCGACGTGCTGCCGGCGATCTACAACCGCATGCCGGAAAACGAGCAGCAGCGCGTCGACGCGATCATCCTCCTGGCCTTCGCCCGCACCGGCAGCTTTGAGATCGAAGTGGAAGGTTGGCTGGGCAACGCCGGCAAAGAAGCCGCGACCGGCCCGGAAATGGCCAAGCTGCCGCCGGAGAAAGTGGTGTGCATCTATGGCGCCGAAGAAGTCGACGAGAGTGGCTGCACCGACAAGACAGCCGTAGGTGAGGCGCTGAAGCTGCCCGGTGGGCATCACTTCGACGAGAACTACCCGGCGCTGGCCCAGCGGTTGGTGGATATCATTGTGAAGCATCAGGCCAAGGCCGAGTAATTCCAGGCCTATTCAAAACCAAATGTGGGAGGGGGCTTGCCCCCGATGACGGTGGGTCAGCTAGAGGTAAGCTGACTGAAACACCGCTATCGGGGGCAAGCCCCCTCCCACAGTTGTTTGTGATGTCAGTGAGATTCAGCGCGGTTCGATATGCGCGATCATCAATTGCACGGTTTCATTCCCACGAAACTCGTTCACATCCAGCTTGTAGGCCAGTTCCACCCAGCGCACGGTCGGGTTCGGCCAGACCTCACGGTCCACCCCAAAGGCAATGCCATCGAGCTTCACTGAGCCACATTCGCTCTTGAGCACCACCTTCAGGTGCCGCTCACCCACCACCCGCTGTTCTACCAGCTGGAACACACCGTGAAACAACGGCTCGGGAAAGTGTTGCCCCCACGGCCCGGCATGCCGCAGGGCGCGGGCCAGCTCCAGGTGGAACTCCTCGACCGCCAGGGTGCCGTCGGACAGCAGGCGTCCGGTGAGGTCTTCTTCACGCAATTGCCGACGTACTTCGGCATCAAAGGCTTCGGCAAACAGTGGGAAATTCGCCTCGGGCAACGTCAGACCCGCCGCCATGGCGTGGCCGCCGTATTTGGCGATCAGGGTGGGATGCTGGCTGGCGACCACCGCCAGGGCATCACGGATGTGAAAACCCGGCACAGAGCGCCCAGAGCCCTTGAGCAAGCCATCGCCGGCGTCGGCGAAGGCGATGGTCGGGCGGAAATAGCGCTCTTTCATGCGCGAAGCCAGGATGCCGATCACGCCCTGGTGCCATTCGGGGTCGAACAGGCACAGACCGTAGGGCATCGATTCCACCGGCAGGTCCTTGAGCTGGGCCAGGGCCTCGCGCTGCATGCCTTGCTCGATGGATTTACGGTCCTGGTTCATGCCGTCCAGTTGCGCTGCCATTTCCCGCGCCGCCGCGAAATCCTTGGTGAGCAGGCATTCGATACCCAGGCTCATGTCGTCCAGGCGCCCGGCGGCATTGAGCCGTGGCCCCACGATAAAGCCCAGGTCGGTAGAGGTGATGCGCGCGGCGTCACGCTTGGCCACTTCCAGGATCGCCTTGATCCCCGGCCGAGCGCGACCAGCACGAATGCGCTCCAGGCCCTGATGCACCAGGATGCGGTTGTTGGCGTCCAGCGGCACCACGTCGGCGACGCTGCCCAGGGCGACCAGATCAAGCAGATCGCCGATGTTCGGTTGCGGCTTGTTCGCATACCAGCCCATATCGCGCAGGCGTGCGCGCAGGGCCATCAACACATAAAAGATCACGCCCACGCCAGCCAAGGCCTTGCTGGGAAACTCACAACCTGGCTGATTCGGGTTGACGATGGCATCGGCCGCCGGCAACTCATCACCCGGCAAGTGGTGATCGGTGACCAACACCTGCAACCCCGCCGCCTTCGCCGCCGCCACGCCTTCGACGCTGGAGATGCCGTTGTCCACGGTGATCAGCAACTGCGGCTCGCGCTGCAACGCCACGGCGACAATCTCCGGGGTCAGGCCATAGCCGTATTCGAAGCGGTTGGGCACCAGGTAATCCACATGGGCCGCACCGAGCAAACGCAGGCCCAAAGTGCCCACGGTGCTGGCGGTGGCGCCATCGGCGTCGAAGTCGCCAACGATCAGGATGCGCTGGCGCTGCTCCAGGGCCGTCACCAGCAGATCAACCGCCGCGTCGATACCCTTGAGCTGCTGATAGGGAATCAACCGCGCGAGGCCTTTATCCAGCTCGGCCTCGGACTGCACACCGCGTGCGGCGTAGAGACGGGTCAACAGCGGCGGCAGATCGCCGAGGAATGGCAGGACGGCGGGCAACGGGCGAGGATCGATACGCATACGGGGGTGATGACTTCTCTGCGGATACAACGGTTAAACGACAATTCTTCATACAACACAAATCACTGTGGGAGGGGGCTTGCTCGCTCCCACATTTTTCAATCGCGTCCGCCAACCAGCCATTGCAGTTGCACTTCATGCTGGCCACGGTCATCGGTGACGAAGATCGTGCCTTCGCTGATCATCACGTCCCACTTGATCACGCGGGGCATGTCCTTGGCCAGGACCTCCAGAATCTCCTGAGGCACCGCGGCGATGTGCACGTTCTTCAGGTTTTTCGCCACCGGCACCACTTTGCCTTCCCACACACGCAGGCTGCCATACGCCAGCAGGCTGGTGCGTTCGGTGCGACGCGAACACCAGGTCAGGCGATCAGCATCGGGTTGGCCGACTTCAATCCAGTGCAGAACCCGATCATCCAGGCTTTTTTCCCACAGGGCTGGTTCGTCTACATCTGACAAGCCACGACCGAACGCCAATTGCTCGTTGTAAAACAGGGCATAGGCCAGCAGGCGCACGGTCATGCGCTCTTCGGTTTCCGAAGGGTGACGGGCGATGGTCTGTTTGACGCTCTCGTACACCGAACGATCAAGGTCGGTGAGGTTGAGTTCGAATTTGTAGGTCGTGGACGGCTGGGCCATGAACGGGCTTCTAGAGACAGGGAAAGGCGGCCAGTCTAACCGATGGCGGGGCCATTCAACGAATCCTGCGCTGCATCATGCTTATCCCTGGCCGCCCGCCTATGTTAAAAGGCTTCACACACCCGCTCTGCGTAGCCAAGGATCCTCATGTCGTTTAATGCCAAACCGCTTGCCGGCCTGAAAGTCATCGAACTCGGCACCCTGATCGCCGGCCCGTTCGCTTCGCGTATCTGCGCGGAATTCGGCGCCGAGGTGATCAAGGTCGAATCCCCGGATGGCGGCGACCCGCTGCGCAAATGGCGGAAGCTGTACGAGGGCACCTCGCTGTGGTGGTTCGTACAAGCGCGCAACAAGAAATCCCTGACGCTGAACCTCAAGCACCCGGACGGGCTGGCGATTCTCAAGCAACTGCTGGCGGACGCCGACATCCTCATCGAGAACTTTCGCCCCGGCGTGCTGGAAAAGCTCGGCCTGAGCTGGGAAACCCTGCACGCGCTGAACCCGAAACTGGTGATGGTGCGCCTCTCGGGCTTTGGCCAGACCGGGCCGATGAAGGATCAGCCGGGCTTTGGCGCCGTGGGCGAATCCATGGGCGGGCTGCGTTACATCACCGGTTTCGAGGACCGCCCGCCGGTGCGCACCGGGATTTCCATTGGCGACTCTATCGCTGCTTTGTGGGCAGTGATCGGGGCGCTGATGGCGCTGCGTCATCGCGAAGTGCATGGCGGCGAGGGGCAAGTGGTGGATGTAGCACTGTATGAAGCCATCTTCGCCATGATGGAAAGCATGATCCCCGAGTTCGACGTGTTCGGCTTTATCCGCGAGCGCACCGGCAACATCATGCCCGGCATTACGCCGTCGTCGATCCATACCAGCGCGGACGGCAAGCATGTGCAGATCGGCGCCAATGGGGATGCGATCTTCAAACGGTTCATGAGCGCCATCGGCCGTGAAGACCTGGCGAACGACCCGCAGTTGGCGAGCAATGACGGCCGCGATGGCCGCCGTGATGAGCTGTATGGCGTGATTGATCGCTGGGTCAGCTCACTGTCACTGGAGCAGGTGGTGGAGCGACTGAACAAGGCCGAGGTGCCCGCCAGTCGGATCTACAGTGCCGAGGACATGCTGGGTGACCCGCAATTCCTGGCGCGAGAGATGTTCCTCAAGGCCCGGTTGCCAGGCGGCAAGGACTTCAAAATGCCAGGCATCGTGCCCAAGCTGTCAGATACTCCCGGCAGTTGCGAGTGGGTCGGGCCGCAGTTGGGCGAACACAACAGTGTGTTGCTCAACGAACTGGGCTACGACGCCGCGGCCATTACCCGTTTACGTGAGCAAGGGGCGATCTGATGGCCAACTCAAGATAATGGCGCATCGTTGGCTGCTGGGCCTTTGTGCACCGTTGTTCGGACTTCTGCCATTGCCAGCCCAGGCGGCGGACACCTTGACCTGGCTGATCCGCGACTTGCCGCCGATGATCATCTTCGACGGCCCGCAAAAGGGTCAGGGCGCCATCGACGAATTGCTGCCGATGCTGATGGATCGCCTGCCCGAGTACCAGCACAAGATTCTGCACGTCAACCGCGCGCGCGGCCTGCAAATGCTGCAGACAACCGCCCTGACCTGCGACCCCACCATGCTGTGGACGCCGGAGCGGGCCAAGTGGGTGGTGTATTCGCGTCCGGCTTTTTCCATCGTCAGCAACGGCGTGGTGGTACGCCAGGACCACCGTGAAGTGCTCGCGCCGTTTATCGCACAGCAGCGGGTCGACCTCTCGGCGCTCCTGCTGGATAAACACGCACGCCTGGGCGTAGTGGCCGAGCGCAGCTACGGGGCGTTCATCGACGACGTGCTGGAGCACGCGGACGCACACAACCGCGTACTGCACTACGGAAACGACGCACTGGGCAGCCTGCTGCAAATGCAGCGCTTGGGGCGTCTGGAAGCGGTGCTGGGCTACTGGACTGAAATTCGCTATCACGCCCTGCGCCAGGGTATTGATCCGCTGACATTGGCGTTCTATCCCATTGCCGGCTCCATGCCCTACCAGCGTGTTCACATCGGTTGCTCCAATACGCCCCAGGGCCACCAGGCGATTGAACACATCAACCAAGTGTTGAGCGAACTGCCCCAAGCTCAACTGCTGCACTCCTACGCGGCCTGGCTCGACCCGACGCTACGCGCGCAATACCTGATCGACCACCCCCGGTTCTACCAGGACACGCCCACGCCCTGACAAATCGCGGGCAAAAAGAAACCCCGAAGCGTGGGGAGACACTTCGGGGTTAAACGTGGCCAACAAAGACCAGTACAGCAAGCCACAAACACCGGAGCACAATGTTTGCTCTTGCTGTTACAAAATCTGACCGGCCATGCTGTAGGAAGTTTCCATCAGTGAACAATTCTTCATGCGCGGGCAGCGCTGCGGGTCTGGGCAGCGTTGCGCAAGGCCGCGATGACCGAGGGCTCCACGCGCCCTTCCGCGATTTTGATATCGCGCAGCAAGCAGTCCACTACGTCCACCAGCACGCGCTTATCCATCAATTGGGCGCGGTCGACTTCACGCTCGACGACGATAGCGCCAGCAGGATTCTTCACCGTCACCAAGCACTCGTCCTGAACACCCGCGGTGGTCAGCGTAACCTGATAAGGGCTCAGTGCTTCTTCGAGCAATAGGCTGATACTTTCCATCTCGATCACCACTCAATAGTTCGGGAACAATCGTTTCAACGGGAGCTGCATCTATCCTAAGTGACTGGTTGTTACGTAGGAAAGTTCGCTTTTTCGTCTTTATAGGCCCGTCAGGGGATGACGAGAACCAGCATGCGCTTGCAACATGACAACGAAAAAACGGCCGCACATAAGTGCTTACGCAATGAGTGGCTGTTTTGGCGTTTGCCGACGCCGGGGCGCAGAGCGAATCCTATACGCGTTGAGTGTTTTTCACTGTGCCGCGCAGGCGAGAGCGCATATCAAAAGGCCCTTATTGCGAAGGATGAACATGATGCTGGAACACAATGAACAACAAGCCTCGATCGAGAAAATTCACGCAGACATATCACGTATCTATGCTGAACAGCGCAAGTTCAACGCTGAAGTCCACAAGATAACCCGTGAAGTATTCTGGTACCCCGTAGGCATCGCGATAGGCTTCTTCACAGCCGTAGGTACGGTAATGGCCCTGGCACATAAGCTGCTTACGTAGACCGTCGTTTAATCGGGCCTGCCAAAAACAAAAAACGCCGCTGCCCCAAGGAAGGGACAGCGGCGTTTTTGTATACGCGGTTTGCCTTACAACGGCTTGCCCCGGTTGCCATGCTGGCTGACAAACGCCTGCACGGCTTTCAAGTCATTGGCCAACACCGTGCAACGCTCTTCACGTTCGAACAGGTCGGTCAGGTGCACCGGCAGCTCCAGCGCTTTGCCAACACCAGCCTTCTCCACCGCTTCGGGGAATTTGACCGGGTGGGCAGTGCCCAGGATCACCATCGGGATATCCAGGCTGCGACGACATTCGCGGGCGGCCTTCACACCGATGGCGGTGTGCGGGTCGAGCAGCTCGCCGGTCTGGGCATAGACTTCGGCAATGGTCTCGCAGGTCTGAGCATCGTCCACGGCCAGGGAGTCGAAGAGCTTGCGGGTTTCGGTCCAGCGCTCTTCATCCACGCTGAAACCGCCACCGCTCTTGAAGGTGTCCATCAAGCCGGCAATCGCCGAGCCGTTGCGACCGTGCATGTCGAACAGCAGACGCTCGAAGTTCGACGAAACCATGATGTCCATGGACGGCGACAGGGTCGCGTGCAGGGTTTCCTTGACGTACTGATTGCCGCTCATGAAGCGGTGCAGGATGTCGTTGCGGTTGGTGGCGACGATCAACTGGTTGATCGGCAGGCCCATGTTGCGCGCCAGGTAGCCGGCGAAGATGTCGCCGAAGTTGCCGGTCGGCACCGAGAACGACACCGAGCGCGCCGGGCCGCCCAACTGCAGGGAGGCGTGGAAGTAGTAGACGATCTGGGCCATGATCCGCGCCCAGTTGATCGAGTTCACCGCAACCAGGCGTGTGCCTTTCAGGAAGCTCTGGTCAGCGAAGCTGTTCTTGACCATTTCCTGGCAGTCGTCGAAGTTGCCTTCGATGGCGATGTTGTGGATGTTCTCACCCAAGATGGTGGTCATCTGGCGACGCTGCACTTCGGACACACGCTTATGCGGGTGCAGGATGAAGATGTCGACGTTTTCGCAGTGCTTGCAGCCTTCAATCGCCGCCGAGCCGGTGTCACCGGAGGTCGCGCCGATGATCACCACGCGCTCGCCGCGCTTCTCCAGCACGTAGTCCAGCAAACGACCGAGCAGTTGCAGGGCGAAGTCCTTGAACGCCAGGGTCGGGCCGTGGAACAGCTCCAATACCCACTCGTTGCCGTTCAGTTGGCGCAACGGCGCGATGGCGCTGTGGGAAAACACACCGTAGGTTTCTTCCAGGATCTTCTTGAAATCCGCATCCGGAATGCTGCCGGTGACGAACGGGCGCATCACCCGGAACGCCAGCTCGTGGTACGGCAGGCCGGCCCAGGAGGCGATTTCTTCCTGGGTGAAGCGTGGCAGGTTTTCCGGCACATACAGGCCGCCGTCGGTGGCAAGGCCTGCCAGCAGGACGTCTTCGAAATTCAGGGCCGGTGCCTGGCCGCGGGTACTGATATAACGCATGACTGGCTCCTCTAAAACATTCTCGAACAGAGGCCGCCGAACGCGCGGGGCCCCTGGAACAATCGGTTAGTTCAGGTGTTCGACACGAATACGCACGACCGGGCCGACGACGCCTTGCAAGGCTTCCAACGCGGTGATGGCATCGTTGATGTGCTGCTCAAGCACGCGGTGGGTCAGCAGGATCATCGGCACCTGGCCGTTTTGCTCCTCGACTTCCTTCTGCATGATCGACTCGATGTTGATACCGCGCTCGGACAGGATGCTGGCGACCTGGGCCAACACGCCCGGATGATCCTTGGCCTGGATGCGCAGGTAGTAGGCGCTTTCGCACGCTTCGATCGGCAGGATCGGGTGGGCCGACAGCGAATCCGGCTGAAAGGCCAGGTGCGGTACGCGGTTTTCCGGGTCGCTGGTCATGGCGCGAACCACGTCCACCAGGTCGGCGATCACCGAAGAAGCGGTCGGCTCCATGCCGGCGCCGGCGCCGTAGAACAACGTGGAACCGGCAGCATCACCATTGACCATCACCGCGTTCATCACGCCGTTGACGTTGGCGATCAGGCGATCAGCCGGGATCAGCGTCGGGTGCACACGCAGCTCGATACCGGCCGGGGTGCTGCGCGCTACACCGAGGTGCTTGATGCGATAGCCCAGGGCTTCGGCATAGTTCACGTCGGCGGTAGTCAGCTTGGTGATGCCTTCGGTGTAGGCCTTGTCGAACTGCAGCGGGATACCAAAGGCGATGGACGCCAGGATGGTCAGCTTGTGGGCGGCGTCGATACCTTCCACGTCGAATGTCGGGTCGGCTTCGGCGTAGCCCAGCGCCTGGGCTTCGGCCAGCACGTCTTCGAAGGTACGGCCCTTCTCGCGCATTTCGGTAAGGATGAAGTTACCGGTGCCGTTGATGATGCCGGCCACCCAGTTGATACGGTTGGCGGACAGGCCTTCACGGATCGCCTTGATTACCGGGATACCACCGGCCACGGCGGCTTCGAACGCCACGATCACGCCCTTCTCGCGGGCCTTGGCGAAGATCTCGTTGCCGTGCACGGCGATCAGCGCCTTGTTGGCAGTGACCACGTGCTTGCCGTTCTCGATGGCCTTGAGCACCAGCTCACGGGCTACGGTGTAGCCGCCCACCAGCTCAATGACGATATCGATCTCAGGGTTGGTGGCCACGGCGAAGACATCGTTGGTAATCGCAATACCGGTCGTTTCGAACTGAGGCTTTGGCGAACGCGTGGCAATTTGCGCCACTTCAATCCCACGCCCTGCACGGCGGGAAATTTCTTCAGCATTACGCTGAAGTACGTTGAAGGTGCCGCCACCGACGGTCCCTAACCCACAGATGCCTACTTTGACCGGTTTCACTGAAGAACTCCCCATGAAACGGCCGACGCAAGGTCGGCCGTGGAAAACAGCCGCACGACTGCGGCTTTCAATTGATGGCCCGTCGACTTATCAACGGGCCATGATCGTCAAAGGTTCGACGATGCTGGTTTATTTGGCACTCAGCGCCAGTTTGGCAACTTGTGGTGCCGGCTGGTAGCCCGGAATCACCTGGCCGTCAGCCAAAACGATGGCCGGCGTACCGTTGACACCGATGGACTGGCCCAGGGCGAATTGCTTGGAGACCGGATTGGCGCACTTGGCAGCCTTGATTTCCTTGCCGTCGACCATCTTGTCCATGGCCGCTTTCTTGTCGGCCGAGCACCATACGGCTTGCAACTGCTCGTCACCCGGCGAACCCAGGCCCTGGCGCGGGAACGCAACGTAGCGAACTTCCACACCGAGCTTGTTCAGCGCCGGCACTTCGGCGTGCAGCTTGTGGCAGTACGGGCAGGTGGTGTCGGTGAACACCGTGATGTGGGTCTTGGTCTCGCCAATGGCCGGGTAAACCACGGTTTCAGCCACTGGGATACCGTTGATCAGCTTGGACACGCCCAGACGCTCGGCTTTCTCGGTCAGGTTGACCGGCTTGCCGTCCTTGAGCTGAAACAGGTAGCCCTGAACGATGTACTGGCCGTCGGCACTGGCGTACAGCACGCGGCTGCCCTTGAGCTTGACTTCATACAGGCCGGCCATCGGGCTGGCGCTGATGCTTTCGATCGGGGTGTCGAGTTGCAGGTTGGCCAGGCTCTTGCGGATGGTCTGCTCGGCAGCGTCATCAGCGACGGCAAAGGTGGAAACCAACGCAATGGCTGCGGCGGCAATAATCTGGGTCAAGCGCATGGGAACTCCTGAAGGCAGATGCAGGGACGGGAAGGAACACCGCGATCTCAGTAGACACGGGCCGGCACCGTCACCTTTGCTAACCGGCAAAGCCTACCACAGTTGGGCCGCAGGGCAGCCCGTGGCGGTATAAATTGGCGGTTTTCAGCCTCGTGGGTGGTGCTTGGCGTGCATATCCTGCAATCGCGCGCGCGCCACATGGGTGTAGATCTGGGTGGTGGATAAGTCGCTGTGCCCGAGCAGCATTTGCACCACGCGCAAATCCGCGCCGTGGTTGAGCAAATGGGTGGCAAATGCATGGCGTAACGTATGGGGCGACAGGCTCTTGCCAATCCCCGCGACCTTGGCCTGGTGCTTGATGCGATGCCAGAACGTCTGGCGGGTCATTTGCTCACCGCGCTGGCTGGGGAACAACACATCACTGGGACGGCCGCCGAGCAACTCGCCACGGGCATCGCGCATATAGCGCTCGACCCACACAATCGCCTCCTCCCCCATCGGCACCAGCCGCTCCTTGCTGCCCTTGCCCATCACCCGCAGTACGCCCTGACGCAGATTGACCTGCTCCAGCGTCAGGCTGATCAACTCGGTGACCCGCAGGCCACAGGCATACAAGACTTCCAGCATGGCGCGGTCGCGCTGGCCGATAGCCTCGCTGAGGTCGGGCGCGGCAAGCAGAGCATCAACGTCGGCTTCCGACAAGGACTTGGGCAAAGGCCTACCGAGCTGCGGCATATCGACCTGCAGGGTCGGGTCCAGAGCGATGAGTTTTTCCCGCAGCAGATAGCGATAAAAGCCACGCACACCGGAGAGAAATCGCGCAGTGGAACGCGGCTTGTAATTCTGCTCCAGGCGCCAAGCCAAGTGATCGAGGATCAGCTCGCGGCCAGCATTGACCAATTCAAGGTTTTTATCCTGCAACCAGCCGTTGAACAGGGCAAGGTCGCTGCGGTAGGCCTGACGGGTGTTGTCCGACAGGCCCTTTTCCAGCCAGAGGGCGTCGAGGAAGCGGTCGATCAGGGGGTGGTCAATGGCAGGCATGAGGGCTCGGGCAAAAATAATGTGGCGTCTGTTAGATCCTATCGTGGGCAAGCCCACTCCCACACTTGTTTTGTATCGCCCCCGCTATTTTGTGTCCGATAAAGATCAAATGTGGGAGGGGCTTGCCCCGATGGCCGCGACGGTCTGAATCAGTCAACAAACCCTGGCAACACTGGCACCGGGCGCTTGTCGGCATCAATCGCGACAAAGCTGAATACGCCCTGGATCGCCTTCTCGCGGCCATCGGCACTCATGCTCTCAACGAACACCTCAACCTCCACCTTGAGGCTGGTGTTCCCTACCTTGATAACCCGCCCGATGAGTTCAACGATAGAGCCCGCCGGGATCGCGTGATTGAAGTCGATGCGGTCAGTGGAGACCGTCACCAACGGCAAACGACAGAAGCGCGTGGCGGTGATGAACGACACT
This sequence comes from Pseudomonas arvensis, assembly GCF_056688935.1. Lineage (NCBI taxonomy): Bacteria > Pseudomonadati > Pseudomonadota > Gammaproteobacteria > Pseudomonadales > Pseudomonadaceae > Pseudomonas > Pseudomonas arvensis. The sequence goes on from NZ_CP162038.1 coordinate 5,015,976, forward strand.
TCATCCATCCAGGCCAACGCGGTGCCGCCGAACAGGGTGTTGTGGTGGTTGGTGGTGGGCGGGAATACGGCCTTGGTCACGTGGGTCACGGACAGATCGGTGCGACGCTGGATTTCTTCGGGGCGGGTGGTCATGGACAAATACCGGGGAATGGACAAATTTCAGGCACAAAAAAGCAGCCCGTAGGCTGCTTCTTTCTGCATCGGGAAGCTGGACTTAAGCCAGTTTTTCCTTGATGCGAGCTGCTTTACCGGACAGGTCACGCAGGTAGTACAGCTTGGCTTTACGTACGTCACCGCGACGCTTGACGGCCATGCTGTCGATTTGCGGGCTGTAGGTCTGGAAAGTACGCTCTACGCCAACACCGTTGGAGATTTTACGAACAGTGAAAGCACTGTTCACACCACGGTTACGCTTGGCAATTACCACGCCTTCGAACGCTTGCAGACGCGAACGGTCGCCTTCCTTCACTTTCACCTGAACGACAATAGTGTCGCCCGGGGCAAAGGTAGGGATCTCTTTGGTCATCTGCTCTGCTTCGAGTGCAAGGATGATTTTGTTAGTCATGCTGTGCTCCTAAGGTAAGTCAATGGACCTACCATCGATACGTTGTTAACTATCGTCCCGCGCGAGGATGTATTCCTCGAGCAGCTTCTTCTCTTCTCCAGAAAGCGAGCGGCTTTCCAGAAGATCGGCGCGTCGTTCATAGGTCCGACCAAGGGACTGCTGTAAACGCCAACGCCGGATGTGTGCGTGATTGCCACTTAGCAATACGTCGGGAACACGCTGATCCGCATACACCTCCGGTCGGGTGTAGTGCGGGCAATCCAGCAAACCGTCCGTGAAGGAATCTTCCTCCGCGGAGTCCGCATGCCCTAAAGCTCCAGGCAGCAGTCGTGTAACCGCATCTATCAGGACCATCGCCGGCAGCTCACCGCCAGACAGAACATAGTCCCCAATCGACCACTCTTCATCGACATGAGCTTCAATAAATCGCTCGTCAATGCCTTCATAGCGACCGGCAATCAGGATTAATGCTTCCTCATTCGCCAGTTCGCGCACCGCCGCCTGTTTCAGCTGACGGCCTTGAGGGGACAGGTAAATTACCTTCGCCTTCTCCCCGGCAGCTGCCTTGGCCTGAACCAACGCGTCTTCCAGGGGCTTGATCTTCATCACCATGCCCGGGCCACCGCCAAATGGGCGATCGTCCACAGTGTGATGTCGATCCGTCGTGTAGTCTCGCGGGTTCCAACAGGTAAGCTGCAAGAGCCCCTGTTTCACCGCCCGACTGGTGATGCCGTACTCGCTGATGGCGGAAAACATCTCGGGAAACAAACTGATCACTTCAATGCGCAAATTAGCCACGCTTAGAAGTCCGCGTCCCATTCCACCTTCATCTCGCCCGCTACCAGGTCGATAGCCAACACACACTGCTCCGTATAGGGCAGCAGGCGTTCGCGATCATCCAGGCTGCCAGCGCAAGGCTTGACCACCATTACATCATTGGCGCCGGTTTCCAGAAGATGATCGATTTTCCCGAACAATTGCCCGAGTTGATCAATAACCTTCAGACCTTCCAGCTGGTACCAGTAGTACTCGCCGTCGGTCAATTCAGGGAACAGGTTGCGCGGCACGCAGATCTCATAACCAGCCAGAAGACGAGCTTCTTCACGATCATCAAGACCCTTGAGCTTCGCGACCAGGAACTTATCGCTCCCGCGTCCGCTGACCAGCTCGACCTGTTTCACACTCCCTTCGCGCCTGAGCGTCCAGGTTTTGTACTGCAACAGGTTTTCAGTCGGATCAGTAAAGGAATACACCTTCACTTCGCCGCGAACGCCATGAACAGAATAAATCTTGCCGATAACGATCAAATCATCAGCAACAGCTGGCGTCGCGTTCATATTGCTCAGGCTGCGGCCTTAGCCGAGTCCTTCAACAACTTAGCAACACGCTCAGACGGTTGTGCACCAACGCTCAGCCAGTAGGCTACGCGCTCTTGGTTCACGGACAGACGGACTTCTTGACCACGAGCGATCGGGTTGAAGAAGCCTACTTGTTCCTTGTGAGAGCCGTCACGTGGGTTGCGGCTGTCAGTTACGGTCAAGTGGTAAAACGGGCGCTTTTTGGAGCCGCCAAGGGCAAGACGGATTGTTAGCATGTGAACATCGTTCCTGTAGTCGGTGCTGCAAATCTAAATGCACAGCGGGCATAGGTGCCCGAAAGGCCGCATATTCTAAGGAATATCCGGACTTTTGCAAATGTCTTTTTCTGGCGCCTATCAGCGTGCCATTCAGATCTGCTAGAGAGCCGTCGGTTAAAACGGCAGGTCAGCCCCCGCCAACGGCGGGTTTGCTGGAGATCCCACATCCCTGTGGGTCGGAGCAGGGGCACGCCCCCGCTCGAATTCTTTACATTTTCGGCATGCCGCCGCCGGGCAACATACCGCCCATGCCGCGCATCATCTTGGCCATTCCGCCTTTGGCGGAGAATTTCTTCATCATCTTCTGCATCTGCTTGTGCTGCTTGATCAAGCGACCGATGTCCTGCACCTGGGTGCCGGAGCCCATGGCGATCCGACGTTTGCGCGAACCGCTGATCAGCTCAGGGTCGCGGCGCTCGGCCGGGGTCATGGAGTTGATGATGGCTTCCATCTGTTTGAACTGCTTCTCTGCCGCGCCCTGGGCATTGCCCATTTGCGCCAGGTTCACACCGCCGATATTCGGCAGCTTGTCCATCAGGCCGCCGAGGCCGCCCATGTTCTTCATTTGTTGCAGCTGGTCACGGAAGTCTTCGAGATCGAAGCCCTTGCCCTTCTTCAGCTTCTTGGCCAGTTTATCGGCCTTGTCCTTGTCGAGGGTCGCTTCGGCCTGCTCGATCAGGCTGAGTACGTCGCCCATGCCAAGGATACGCGAGGCGATACGCTCAGGATGGAACGGTTCGAGCGCTTCGCTCTTCTCGCCCATACCGATGAACTTGATCGGCTTGCCAGTGATGGCACGCACCGACAGCGCAGCACCGCCACGGGCGTCGCCGTCGACCTTGGTGAGGATCACGCCGGTCAGCGGCAGTGCATCACCGAAAGCCTTGGCGGTGTTGGCCGCATCCTGACCGGTCATGGCGTCGACCACGAACAGCGTCTCGACCGGGTTGATCGCGGCATGCAACGCCTTGATCTCGCCCATCATCTCTTCGTCGATGTGCAGGCGACCGGCGGTATCGACGATCACGACATCAATGAACTTGAGCTTGGCTTCTTTAATAGCCGCGTTGGCAATGTCGACCGGCTTCTGGCTCAGGTCGGACGGGAAGAAGGTCACGCCGACTTCGCCCGCCAGCATTTCCAACTGTTTAATGGCCGCCGGACGGTATACGTCGGCCGACACCACCATGACAGACTTCTTCTTGCGCTCTTTAAGGAAGCGCGCCAGCTTGCCGGCGGTGGTGGTTTTACCCGCACCCTGCAGGCCCGCCATCAGCACGACGGCCGGTGGCACGGCGCTGAGGTTCAGGTCTTCGTTGGCAGCGCCCATCAGGCTTTCGAGTTCGGCCTGGACGATCTTCACAAAAGCCTGGCCCGGCGTCAGGCTGCGGGACACTTCGGTGCCCACTGCGCGCTCTTTGACCGAGTTGACGAAGTCCTTGACCACAGGCAAGGCCACGTCGGCTTCCAGCAACGCCATGCGTACTTCACGCAGGGTGTCTTTAATATTGTCCTCGGTCAGCTTGGCCTTGCCGGTTACGTGGCGCAGCGTCTGCGAGAGACGGTCAGTCAAGTTTTCAAACATGCGCGATCCTTTCAGGCCCCATTCATCGAAATGCATTGGTAGACCGAGGTAATGACGGCCCAGGCTGTGGTAAATCGCTATTAAAAACAGCGCTCGGCGAGCCTGCGGCGTGGGCAGGTCGCGGATTATAGCGAAGACTGCGCCCATGCACACCCGCTGTCTGGTCCTGGAGTCTTTCGTGGAACGCAGGTGTATGCCAAACTCAGCGCCTTTCGGGCTTGTCTATCAGGATTTATGGTCCCCTTGTCACCCAGTTTGCTACCCAGCCTCGCCGCCGCCATTTTGTATGCCGCTGCGACCCTCTATCAGGGCACTCGTCTTGCCCAAGGCACCAAGGCAGACAAACGCCTGCTGGTCGGCCTCGGCGTCCTCGCCCTGCTGGCCCATGCCGCGAGCCTGTTTACCCACCTGATGACGCCGGTTGGCCTGGGCCTGGACTTTTTCAGCGCCGCCAGCCTGATCGCTGCTGCGGTCATTGCCCTGACGCTGATGGCCTGTTATCGGATTCCCGTCGAGAACCTGTTGGTCCTGCTCTTCCCGTTGGGCGTGCTGACGGTGCTGCTGGCACAATTCGCCCCCACCGGCACCGTGCAGGTGATCGACGAAGAACCCGGCATTCTCGCGCATATCCTGTTATCGATCCTGGCCTACGGCATGTTCACCATCGCGGTGTTCCAGGCCCTGCTCCTGCTGTTGCAAGACCATCAGCTCAAACACAAGCACCCTTCCGGCCTGATCAAGAATTTCCCGCCGCTGCAAACCATGGAAAGCCTGCTGTTCGGTTTCCTGTGGGCCGGCTGGACACTCCTCTCGCTGTCGCTGATTTCCGGCTGGCTGTTCGTGGAGAACCTGTTTGCCCAGCATCTGGTGCACAAAACCCTGCTGGCGTGCCTGGCCTGGGTGGTGTTCAGCGTGTTGCTGTGGGGCCGCAACCGCCTCGGCTGGCGTGGGCACAAGGCGATCCGCTGGACCCTGGCCGGTTTCTGCCTGCTGATGCTGGCCTATTTCGGCAGCAAGCTGGTTCGCGAATACATCCTGCATATCTGACGGGCAGCAATCATGGATAACCTGCCCTTAGGGCCGATGCTCGCAGTAATCGCCTTGCTGGTGTTATGGGCCGGGCTGTTTACCGCCATTGAAGCGGCACAACACCACTTGCTCGCCCTGCGCCCCGGTACACGCCAGGGTGATAAAGCGGCCGCCCGCCTGAACTTCCCGCGTAACAGCCTGATCCTGTGCAACAGCCTGTGTCGCGCCGCCGTGGTGATTCTCTGCACGCTGCTGGCGATCTATGCCTGGGCGCTGAATGGTCCTTGGCTCGGCTGGCTGATTTCCTGCGTACTCCTGCTGGTGCTGGCCGATTACCTGCCTCGCGCCCTGGCTATCCGCCATCCGCACGCGGTGCTGGGCTTTGGCAATACGTTGCTGGGCGTGCCGTTGAAAATCCTCTACCCCGCAGCCTGGCTGCTCAATGGCATCAGCATGCTGTTATTGCGCCCGTTTGCACGAAAATCCGGCGCGGTGAAAAAGAGCGACGAGCCTCTGCCCGGTCACGATCACGATGACGAACCCGAGCCCGATGCCGACCACACCCCTCGCATGCCCGGCATCCACGCCTTGGACAACATCACCGTCAATGACATCCTGGTGCCCCGCAGCGAAGTGGACGGCATCAACCTCGACGACTCGATCGAAGCCATCATCGAACAGCTGCGCATCTCGCCACGCACACGCCTGCCGGTGTTTCACAGTGATATCAACCAGGTCCAGGCCGTGCTCAATACCCGGCAGGTCAAGCATCTGCTGCCCGACGCCAGCCTGACCAAAGAGGCGCTGCTCGCCGCCTGCCACGAACCCTATTTCGTCCCGGAAAGCACGCCTCTGCAACTGCAACTGCTGAACTTCCACAAACAGCAGCGACGTCTGGGCATGGTGGTGGATGAGTATGGCGAAGTGCTGGGCATCGTGACCCTTGAGGACATCCTCGAAGAAATCGTCGGTGAATTCGAAAGTGAACAGGGCACGGACAACCCGCATATCGAAGCGCAACCCGATGGCCGCTACATCATTGATGGCGCCGCCTCGATCCGCGAACTGAACAAGAGCCTGGGCTGGCACCTGCCCAGCGACGGCCCCAAGACCCTCAACGGCCTGGTGACCGAAGCGCTGGAGACCATTCCGGATTGCGCGGTGTGCCTGAAAATCGGCCGCTACCGCCTGGAAATCCTTGAAACCGAGGACAACCGCGTGGCCAAGGTGCTGATCTGGCACACCAGCCGGATACCCGTCGCCGCGTAACTGCCTGACGGTGAACAGCCCCCTCCCACATTTTGATTTGCGGCGTGTCGGCTCTTGTTGTAATTCCAGACCCCTTCCTATAATCCCTGCGGCTTACTCAAGCTTCGCCCGACCGCGCACAACCCTGATCCACGGGTGTTCGACCAATAATAATCCGCGTCCAAACGCGCAATGACTGTCAGGGATAACTCAATGAGCACCACCTATAACGAGGCCGCGACCGCCGCCCCGACCAATTCGACTGCACGGGTCGCCACGGCGAGCATCGTCGGCACCGCCATCGAGTTCTACGACTTCTATATCTACGCCACCGCCGCAGCCCTGGTGATCGGCCCGGTGTTCTTCCCGCAGACCTCCGGCACCGCGCAGATGCTGGCGTCGTTCCTGACTTTCGGCATCGCCTTCATCGCCCGCCCACTGGGCTCGGCGCTGTTCGGCCACTTTGGTGACCGTATCGGCCGCAAGTCCACGTTGGTGGCCTCGCTGCTGCTGATGGGCGTGTGCACGACGCTGATCGGCTTGCTGCCGGGCTACGACACCATCGGGGCCTGGGCACCGATCCTGTTGTGCGTGCTGCGCTTCGGCCAAGGCCTTGGGCTGGGCGGGGAATGGGGCGGCGCGGCACTGCTGGCCACCGAGAACGCTCCGAAAGGCAAACGCGCCTGGTTCGGCATGTTCCCGCAGCTTGGCCCATCGATCGGGTTTCTGGCGGCCAACGGCCTGTTCCTGATCCTGGCCATGAGCCTTGACGACGAGCAATTCCGCAGTTGGGGTTGGCGCATCCCGTTCATTCTCAGCGCCGCGCTGGTGATGGTCGGCCTGTATGCACGGTTGAAGCTGCATGAAACCCCGGTGTTCGCCAACGCCGTGGCCAAGGAAAAACCGGTCAAGGTGCCGCTGGTGGAATTGTTCAGCCAGCATTGGCTGCCCGTACTGCTGGGCGCCGCGTCGATGGTGGTGTGCTATGCGCTGTTCTATATCACCACGGCGTTTTCCCTGAGCTACGGCGTGTCGACCTTGGGCTACAGCCGCGAAACCTTCCTTGGCCTGCTGTGCTTCGCGGTGCTGTTCATGGGGTTGGCCACACCGCTGGCGGCCTTGGCCAGTGATCGCTATGGACGCAGGCCGGTGCTGATCGTCGGCGCGATTCTCGCCATCCTGTCCGGCTTCACCATGGAACCCTTGCTGACCCACGGTTCGACCTGGGCCGTGGCGCTGTTCCTGGCGCTGGAGCTGTTCCTGATGGGTGTGACCTTCGCGCCGATGGGCGCGATGCTGCCGGAACTGTTCCCGACACGCGTGCGTTATACCGGGGCTTCGGCGGCGTATAACCTGGGCGGGATCGTGGGCGCTTCGGCTGCACCGTTTTTCGCGACCAAACTGGTGGCGATGGGCGGGCTGAGTTATGTCGGCGGGTATGTGTCGGCGGCAGCGTTGCTCAGCTTGATTGCTGTGCTGTGCCTGAAAGAGACGCGGGATAATGATTTGAACAAGGTGGCCTGATAGACCGCTATCGGGGGGGGGCAAGTCGAATCGTCGCACCGCCCCCGATGCTTTTAGAGCTCTACCACAACAGCCTGGGAAGCCCGGGTGGCCTTGGCCCGAGCCGCTTCAATCGACTCATCCCGCGCCAACGCCACGCCCATGCGGCGCTGGCCATTCACTTCTGGCTTACCAAACAGACGCAACGCCGTGTCCGGCTCGCTCAGTGCCGCGCCGAGGTTGGCAAAGGCGGTCTGGGTCGATTGCCCTTCCACCAGAATCACCGCTGACGCCGAAGGCCCGAACTGACGGATCAGCGGGATTGGCAGGCCCAGGATGGCGCGTGCGTGCAGGGCAAACTGCGACAGATCCTGAGAAATCAAGGTCACCAGACCGGTGTCGTGCGGGCGCGGCGACACTTCGCTGAACCACACCTGATCACCCTTGATGAACAATTCCACACCAAACAGACCGCGACCACCCAAGGCCTCGGTCACGGCTTTGGCAACCCGCTCGGACTCAGCCAAGGCAACCGGGCTCATGGCCTGAGGCTGCCAGGACTCTTGATAATCGCCCTTCTCCTGACGGTGACCGACCGGCGCGCAGAAGGTGGTGCCGCCGACGTGACGCACGGTCAGCAGAGTGATTTCGTAGTCGAAGTCGATAAACCCTTCGATGATCACGCGGCCTTTGCCAGCACGCCCGCCTTCCTGGGCGTAATCCCAGGCTTTCTGCACGTCGTCAGCGCTGCGCAGCAGGCTCTGGCCCTTGCCCGACGAACTCATCACCGGCTTGACCACACACGGGAAGCCCAGGTCCTGGACAGCCTTGCTGTAGTCTTCGAAGGTGTCGGCGAAGTGGTACGGCGAGGTCGGCAGATCCAGCTCTTCAGCAGCCAGGCGACGAATGCCCTCACGGTTCATGGTCAGCAGCGCTGCACGGGCGGTAGGGATCACGGTGAAACCTTCGGCTTCCAGTTCCACCAGCGTACCGGTGGCGATGGCTTCGATTTCCGGCACGATGAAGTGCGGCTTCTCGGCTTCGATCACTGCACGCAGGGCAGCGCCGTCGAGCATGTTGATCACATGGCTGCGATGCGCCACTTGCATGGCCGGGGCGTTGGCGTAGCGATCCACGGCAATCACTTCAACGCCCAGGCGTTGCAGCTCGATTACCACTTCCTTGCCCAGCTCACCGCAGCCACACATCAATACGCGGGTCGCGGTTGGCGACAATGGAGTTCCGATTCGGGTCATCTCAGGTCCTCAGGGGAGCGGATCATGGGGAGAAAGGCCGGCATTTTACATGAACTGTAAAAATTGGCCTCAGTTGGCGACGGCGCGCTTGCGAATGCGCCAGGCCATGATCAACCAGACCGCCGTCACACCGGCGAATTTCGAGGCCAGGGCGGTGCCCACCACTGCGGGCGTCAGGGCACCGATCAGGCCGAAGAAGATAAACGTATCGAGGGGAATGCTCAGCGCCGAACTTATCCACAGGCGATCGTGGAGTGGGCGCTTGGTGATGCTGAACACCAGCCAGTCGATGCATTCGGACACCGCGAAAGCCGTGGCACTGGCCAGTGCGATGGCCGGGTCGGAAGTGACATAGGACAGCACAAGCGCCGCCAGCATGGCGACGATCGCACCATGGCCGAAGCGGGTTTGCACCATGTCGCGCAGGATGAAGACCAGCCCACCCCAGGCGGACCAGATTACGTCCAGGTGCGGGGCGGTGGAGAAGGCGAAGTTGATCAGCACGACGCTGCTGATGTAGGCGATCAGGAAGAGCATGGGGCGAGGGACCTGTGAACAAGGGGCACAGGGTACTTCACATTTGGAAATATGTCGTCTGGGAGGGCCTCATCGGGGGCAAGCCCCCTCCCACATTTTGATCTGTGAATACATTCAATTGTGGGAGGGGGCTTGCCCCCGATGGCGATCTATCAGGCGCCGGATTTACCAGAAACCATAAACACCAATCCACCCGCCACCGCCCGCTCATGGCACAACCCCAGCACCACCCGGCGCTCGGTGTTATCCATACGACTCCAACGGGTAATCTCATCCACCGTCCGCTGGCAGCCAGTGCAGATATCGTCATCGTCCAGCGCGCAAATGCTCACGCACGGCGAGGCGACGGGGCGTTCAGTCGGGTTCATTCTGACTGCTCGGCCAGGTCACGGGCATACCGCTGCGAGTTATGCACATAGTGCGCGGCGCTGGCTTCGAGCATGCGCTTCTGCGCGTCCGTCAACTCGCGCACCACTTTGCCCGGCGAGCCCATTACCAGCGAACCGTCGGGAATTTCCTTGCCTTCGCCGATCAGCGAATTGGCGCCGATGATGCAGTGCTTGCCGATTTTCGCGCCGTTGAGGATCACCGCATTGATGCCGATCAGGCTGTAATCGTCCACGGTGCAGCCGTGCAGCATGGCGTTATGGCCAATGGTCACGCCGGTGCCCAAGGTCAGCGGGAAGCCCATGTCCGTGTGCATCACGCTGCCGTCCTGCACGTTGCTGTTCTTGCCGATCAGGATCAGTTCGTTGTCGCCACGCAATACCGCGTTGAACCAGACATTGGCGCCCTCCTCCAGCTTGACCTTGCCCACCAGCGTGGCATTGGGTGCCACCCAGCTGTTGGGGTGCGTCTCGACGCGGGCGTCGCCCAAGCGGTATTTCATGGTGTGTCCTCACGGCTCGCCATTCAAACGATGGCTTTAGATATTGATGAAGCTTTTAGGCGGCTGGTGCAGACTAATCTGGGCATCGTCATAGAGCAGATTGATCAGCTCGACGATCATGATCGCCGTCAGCCCCCAGATCTTGTACTCGCCAAACCGATAGCTGGGCACGTACCAACTGCGCCCCTGGTAATCGATTCTGTGGGTATGTTCACGCGGATCCTGTCGGAAAAAATCCAGGGGCACGCTGAACACGGCGGCGATTTCGGCATCGTTGGCCAGGTACTCGACGTAATCGGGGATCACACCGACATAAGGCGTGACGCGAATACCGTGCAGGGAAATCAGGGGGCTCAACGGGCCAATCACTTCGACCAGGCCGGGCGGCAGGCCGATTTCCTCTTCGGCCTCACGCAGGGCGGTGAAAATCAGGTCCGGGTCTTCGGGGTCGCGGCGACCGCCGGGAAACGCCACTTCGCCACCGTGGGTCGACAGGCCGCTGGCGCGCAGGGTCAGGATCAGCTCAGGTTCGTCACTGCGGGTAATCGGCACCAGCACCGCGGCCTCGGGGAAACGCCCGTCGGTTTCCAGCGTGTGGGGGGTGTGGTTGCTTACCCGGCGAAGTAGCTCGTCCAGCATGAGTCATCTCGGTCTGTTGGCTACCAAGCATCATGCACCAAAGCGGGCGGGCGCCCAACCCCAAAACCCGGCGGGTGTCGCTAAACGACAACTTGCAGGCCCCCGCCCGCCACGCCAAGATAGGCGCACTTTCCAGGAACCCCAGCATGAAATTCTGCAGCCAGTGCGGCAAACCGGTGTCCCAACGCATTCCCGAAGGCGACGGGCGCCTGCGTTTTGTGTGTGATCACTGCTCGACCATTCACTACCAGAATCCCAATATCGTCGCCGGGACCGTACCGGTGTGGGGCGACAAGGTGCTGTTGTGCCGCCGCGCCATCGAGCCGCGCCTGGGTTACTGGACCTTGCCCGCAGGCTTTATGGAAAACGGCGAGACCGTCGAACAGGCCGCCACCCGCGAAACCCTGGAAGAAGCCTGCGCCCGCGTGCGCAACCTGGCGATCTACACCCTCATCGACGTGCCGCACATCAACCAGGTGCATATCTTCTACCGCGCCGAGCTGGTCGACCTGGACTACGCTGCAGGTCCCGAAAGCCTTGAAGTGCAGCTGTTCGACGAAGCCGACATCCCTTGGTCCGAGCTGGCTTTCCGCACGGTGGCACGTACCTTAGAATGCTTTTTCGCTGACCGCCGCGAACAGTCCTACCCGGTGCGCAGCGAGGCTGTGCCGCCGATGGGCAAGCCCGCCCAATAATAATCCGGCATCAAGGGAAATCGTTTCAATGCGTTGGTTGCTTGCTCTGCTCTGCCTGTCGTTCGCCACGCTGTCGCCGGCTTCCACCGTGGAGACCCTGGGCGGCAAAACCGTCGAAAAAGTCCTGGTGCTCAAGTCCGCCCATCAGTTGCAACTGATCAACGACGGCAAACCCTTCAAGACCTACCGCATTTCCCTGGGCAAAAACCCCAAGGGCCACAAGCTGATCGAGGGCGACCGCCGCACTCCGGAAGGCCTGTACTGGATCGACTGGCGCAAGACCAGCGAGCGCTTCAACCTGGCCATGCACATCTCCTACCCCAATATCAGCGACGCCGCCCGCGTACGCCGCGAAGGGGTGAAGCCCGGCAGCATGATCATGATCCACGGCACCCCCGACACCGAAGACTACCCGGAACAGTGGTTCCACACCCTGGACTGGACCGACGGCTGCATCGGCATGCGCAACGTGGACATGCGTGAAGTCTGGACCCTGGTCAAAGACGGCACCCTGATCGAGATCCGGCCGTAATCAGCGACCGCTCGTAAAATAATTCAAAAAAATCCCCGCCTCTCACAACGCCTGCCGGTGAATACCAGTTCACCGCGCGGGCTGCGCTTTTCTGCGCGCCATAAAGACCTCTCTAATACCACTTGAGACCAAGCCCCGTTACAGGGCCAAGAAAGCCGTATCTGCACCCTTTTGGCAGGATTGACATGGTATTTAAGTGGTATTAATTTTCGGCCAATGCCGGGCGACAACACTCCAATAACGCATCGGAAACCTGACAGATGAATCCCATCCTGGCCCTACGCCCAGACGACAAGCAATCCACCCCGCTGTACCTGCAATTGGCCCGCAAGCTCGAAGCCGCCATTCATGCCGGCGAGTGGAAGTCCGAACAGGCACTGCCGTCGGAACGCGTCCTCAGCGAGCAGTTGAGCATCTCGCGGGTCACCGCCCGCAAGGCGCTGGAAGTGTTGTTTGCCCAAGGCCTGATCCGCCGCAGCCAGGGCTCCGGCACCTTTATCACCCCACGCCTGGAACAGCCGCTGTCGCGCCTGTCGGGCTTCAGCGAGATGTTGCGCCTCAAGGGCTTTGTGCCCAGCTCACAATGGCTGGAACGCGACATCACCCCGCCGACCCACGAAGAACTGATCCGCCTGGCCCTGTCGCCCACCGACAAAGTGGCGCGCCTCAAGCGTTTGCGTAAAGCCGACGACACCGTCATGGCCATTGAGATGACCACCCTGCCCGCCTCGGTGCTGCCGCAACCGCAAGCCATCGGCAGCTCGCTGTACGAGTACCTGGAAAGTATCGGCAAGCCCATCGTGCGTGCCCTGCAGCATATCCAGGCGGTCAACGCCTCGGACGAGTTCGCCGCCCTGGTGGGCATCGCCCCCGGCACCGCCATGCTGCTGATGACCCGCGTGGGCTACACCGCCGACAACACGCCGATCGAGATCACCGACACCTACTGCCGCAACGATTACTACGACTTTGTCGCAGAGCTGCGTCGATACGACTTTGCCGCCGAGTTGCGGCCTTAGAGAACTGCCCATGTCCGAAGACAATATCCTCACGCCCCACGGCTGGATTCGCGGCCGCCTGGTGCACCACGAAGGCAAGGTCAGCGCCGTCGAAGGTGTGCCTTGCGATCCGGCCGACAACGACCTGCCCTACTTGCTGCCGGGTTTTATCGACCTGCATGTGCACGGTGGCGGCGGCAAGGACATCATGGAAGGCATCGACGCCTTCGAGACCATCACCCGCACCCATGTGCGCTTCGGCACCACCTCGCTGCTGGCCACCACCATGACTGCCCCGGTCGAGGAAATCTCCCGGGTGCTCGGTGAACTCGGCCAGTTCTGCGAACACCGCCCGGCCGGCAGCGCCCGTGTGCTGGGCGTACACCTGGAAGGTCCCTACATCAATCCCGGCAAACTTGGCGCGCAACCCAACTTCGCCCACACCGCATTGATGGCCGAGGTCGAGGAATATTTGCGCCTGGCACCGATCCGGGTGATCACCATAGCCCCGGAAATCGCCGGCCATGACGGCCTGATCCGCGCCCTCAGCCAACGCGGCGTGCGCATGCAAATCGGCCACACCCTGGGCAGCTATGAAGAAGGCGTCGCCGCCCTGGCTGCCGGCGCGACCAGTTTCACCCATTTGTACAACGCCATGAGCCCGCTGCATCACCGCGAGCCAGGCATCGTCGGCGCGGCATTGGCCCATGCGACCTACGCAGAACTGATCCCGGACCTGCTGCACGTGCACCCCGGCGCCATGCGCGTGGCCCTGCGCTCGATCCCGTGCCTGTACTGCGTCACCGACTCCACCGCCGCCGCCGGCATGCCCGACGGTGAGTACAAGCTGGGCAGCCACACCGTGACCAAATGCCTGGGCGGCGTACGCCTGGCCGACGGCACCCTGGCCGGCAGCACCCTGACCATGGATCAGGCGCTGCGCAACCTGGTGAAGATCGGCCTGCCGGTCAACGAAGCCTCACAGCGCCTGTCGCAATTTCCGGCGGACTATCTGGGCCTGGAACAACGCGGCCGCCTGCAACCCGGCAGCTTTGCCGACTGCGTACGCCTGGACCGCTCCCTGCACCTCACCGACGTAATGGTCGAAGGAGAAACCATTGACTTCAAAAATGCTTGAAGAGGCCCTGGCCTCCTGTGAGGCCGTCGCGGCGCAACTGCAACGCCTGAACCCGATACTCGAAGAGATCGCCGGACGCCTGCGCCGCCAGCCGCCGCAAGTGGCGATGACCATCGCCCGTGGCAGCTCGGACCACGCCGCCAGCTACTTCGCCTACCTGGCCATGCAGCACATGGGCGTTCCGGTGGCGTCGTTGCCGATGTCCGTGGTGACGCTGTCCCAGGCGCCGCTGAAGGTCAGCGGTCAGGTGGCTTTCGGGTTCTCCCAGTCGGGGCAGAGCCCGGACCTGGTCAACAGCCTGCGCCTGCTGCGCAAGCGCGGGGCCTTGAGTGTGTCGATGGTCAATGCCGAAGACTCGCCCCTGGAAGCCGCCTGCGAATTCCATGTGCCACTGTGCGCAGGCCCCGAGCGCAGCGTGGCCGCGACCAAGAGCTTTATCGCCACCTTGAGCGCCAGCGCCCAGTTGGTCGGCCACTGGAATCAGGAAGACGGCCTGCTCGACGCCTGCGATGCCTTGCCCGCCGGCCTGCGCGAAGCGGCGACTCAGGACTGGAGCCTGGCCATCCTCGCCCTGCGCGACTGCCAACGCCTGATGGTCATCGGCCGTGGCGCCGGGTTTGCCATCGCCCAGGAAGCCGCGCTCAAACTCAAGGAAACCTCGGCGATCCAGGCCGAAGCCTTCAGCAGCGCCGAAGTGCGCCACGGCCCGATGGCGTTGATTGATGACAACTACCCGCTGCTGGTATTCGCCCCACGCGGCGCCGAACAGCCGGGCCTGCTGACCCTGGCCGCGGAAATGCGCCAACGTGGGGCCCGAGTACTGCTGGCCGCGCCCGACGATATCGCCGAACGCGACCTGACCTTGAGCCGTGCCGAACACCCGGCCCTGGACCCGATCCTGGCGATCCAGAGCTTCTATGTGATGGCTGCAGGTTTGGCCCAGGCCCGGGGCATGGACCCGGACCAGCCCCGTCACCTGAGCAAAGTCACTCGCACCCATTGAGTTGATTTCCGTCGTTTCCTGATGAGTACCGTGCCCATGCCCGACAATAATAATGACCTCACCCTCAGCGCCCCTCTTAGCGGACCGGTGCTGACCCTGGGCAACGTTCCAGATGAAGTGTTCGCCAGTGGCGCCATGGGCGACGGGATTGCCATTGACCCCCTCAACGACTGCCTGCATGCGCCGTGCGCTGGCGTGGTGATCCATGTTGCCCGTACCGGCCACGCCCTGACCATCCGCGCCGACAATGGCGCCGAAGTCCTGCTGCACGTGGGTATCGACACCGTCGAACTGCAAGGCGAAGGCTTCGCCTTACTGGTCAAGGAAGGTACGCGGGTCAGCAACGGGCAAGCCCTGGTGCGCTTTGACCTGGACCGCATCGCCCGCCAGTGCAAAAGCCTGGTCAGCCTGATCATTCTCACCAATGGCGAACAGTTCGAAGTGCGCCCGGTGGCGTTGAATACTGTGAAGGTCGGCGAGGCATTGCTGCGCATCGTCGCGCGTCAGGCTGGCGTCGTGCAGGCTGCGGTGGCCGACAACTCCCAGGCACATGCCAGCGCCAGCGTGCGCATCACCCATCGCGGCGGCCTGCATGCGCGCCCCGCCGCCCTGATCCGCAAGACCGCCCAAGGCTTCAGCAGCCAGTCGCAGCTGCATTTCGCCGGTAAATCGGCGTCGTGCGCCAGCCTGATGGGGTTGATGGGGCTGGGCATCGGTGAGCAGGACGAGGTACAGGTCACCTGCCAGGGCAAGGATTGTGATGCGGCGTTGCAGGCACTGGTCGCAGCGTTATCCGTTGCCACCCACGAAGAAGTGCATGCCCCGGTGATCGTCGCGGCGCGCCCGCTCAATACCGAAGCGGGCGTATTGCAGGGTGTCTGCGCAGCCCCCGGCCTGGTCTGCGGGCCGCTGTTCCGGCTCAACACCATCGAGCTGCCGCAGGACCCGGGTAACCATGCGCGTGATGAACAACTGCAACACCTGAACAGCGCCCTGGAACGGGTACGCGGCGAAATCCGCAATACCCTGGAGCACGCCCGCCAGCGCAAGGCCGTCGAGGAAGAAGAGATCTTCGCCGCCCATCTGGCCCTGCTGGAAGACCCGACACTACTGGACGCCGCCACTGGCGCCATCGAACAAGGTAGCGCCGCCACCCATGCCTGGCGCAATGCAATCCAGGCCCAATGCGCGGTGTTGCTGGGTTTGGGTAAACCCTTGTTTGCCGAGCGCGCCAACGATCTGCGGGATTTGCAGCAACGAGTATTGCGCGCACTGCTGGGCGAGGCCTGGCAATTTGAGTTGCCCGCTGGCGCCATTGTCGTCGCCCATGAACTGACTCCCTCGGACCTGCTGCAACTGAGCGCGCAAAACGCAGCCGGCATCTGCATGGCCGAAGGCGGCGCCACCTCCCACGTGGCGATCCTGGCCCGGGGCAAAGGTTTGCCGTGCGTAGTGGCATTGGGCGGCGAAGTGCTGGCTGTACCGCAAGGCCAACGGGTGGTGCTGGACGCTGCCCATGGCCGCCTTGAACTGCACCCTGACGAGGCACGACACGCCGAAGTCCATCAGCTCCGCGATGCGCAAAAGCTCAAGCGCCAGCAGCAACAGACCCTCGCCCGGACGCCGGCCCAGACCCTCGACGGCGTGGGTGTCGAAGTCGCCGCCAATGTGGCCTCCAGCAGCGAAGCACAGCTTGCCTTTGCAAACGGCGCCGACGGCGTTGGCCTGCTGCGTACCGAATTCCTGTTCGTTGACCGCCACACCGCGCCCGATGAACAGGAACAGCGCCTGGCCTATCAGGCCGTGCTGGATGCCATGGGCGACAAGTCGGTGATCATCCGCACCATCGACGTCGGCGGCGACAAGCAACTCGATTACCTGCCGCTGCCCGCCGAGGCCAATCCGGTGCTGGGCCTGCGCGGTATCCGCATGGCCCAGGTGCGCCCGGAACTGCTCGACCAGCAACTGCGCGCCCTCCTGCAAGTCAGCCCGCTGGCCCGCTGCCGGATCCTGTTGCCGATGGTCAGCGAAGTCGACGAGTTGCTGCACATCCGCCAGCGCCTGGATGAGCTATGTGCCGAACTGGAATTGACCCAACGCCCGGAACTGGGGGTGATGATCGAAGTACCGGCCGCCGCGCTGATGGCCGAACAACTGGCCGAACATGCGGACTTTCTGTCCATCGGCACCAATGACCTGTCGCAATACACCCTGGCCATGGACCGTGACCACGCCGGCCTGGCCGCCCGGGTCGATGCCCTGCACCCGGCGCTGTTGCGCCTGATTGCCCAGACCTGCGCAGGCGCGGCGAAGCATAGCCGATGGGTCGGTGTGTGTGGCGCCCTGGCCTCCGACCCGCTGGCCACTCCCGTGCTGGTTGGCCTCGGGGTGCGCGAGCTGTCCGTGAGCCCGCCACAAATTGGCGAAATCAAGGATCGCGTGCGCCATCTGGACGCCGCGCAATGCCGGCAACGGAGCCAGGAATTGCTCAACCTGAGCAGCGCCAAGGCCGTTCGCCAAGCCTGTCACCGCCACTGGCCATTGAGCTGACAACAACAAGAAAAAGGAGACTCGCCATGTACCAACTGTTTATTGAAGGCCTGCAACGCCTGGGCCGTGCGCTGATGCTACCCATCGCGATCCTGCCGATTGCCGGCCTGCTGCTGCGCCTGGGTGACACCGACCTGCTGAACATCGCCGTGATGCACGATGCCGGGCAGGCGATCTTCGCCAACCTGGCGCTGATCTTCGCCATCGGTATCGCCGTGGGTTTTGCCCGCGACAATAACGGCACGGCCGGGCTGGCCGGGGCGATCGGTTACTTGGTGATGATCTCGACGCTCAAGGTGATGGATACCACCATCAACATGGGCATGCTCGCCGGTATCGTCAGCGGCTTGATGGCCGGCGCGCTGTACAACCGCTTCAAGGACATCAAGCTCCCGGAATACCTGGCATTTTTTGGCGGGCGACGGTTTGTGCCGATTGTCACGGGGTTCAGTGCGGTCGGGCTGGGGGTAATCTTTGGGCTGATCTGGCCGCCGATCCAACACGGTATCAATAGCTTCGGCGTGTTGCTGATGGAAAGCGGCAGCCTCGGTGCGTTTATTTTTGGTGTGTTCAACCGCTTGCTGATCGTCACCGGCCTGCACCATATCCTCAACAACATGGCCTGGTTTGTGTTCGGCAGTTTCACTGATCCGGCAACAGGCGCGGTGGTGACCGGCGACTTGACCCGCTATTTTGCCGGCGACCCCAACGGCGGCCAGTTCATGACCGGCATGTTCCCAGTGATGCTGTTCGGCCTGCCCGCCGCGTGCCTGGCGATGTACCGGCACGCGTTGCCGGAGCGCCGTAAAATCATGGGCGGGATTTTCCTGTCGATGGCCCTGACATCGTTCCTCACGGGGGTGACCGAACCCATCGAATTTGCGTTCATGTTCCTCGCGCCGTTCCTGTTCCTGCTGCACGCGCTGTTGACCGGCCTGTCGATGGCCGTCACCAACCTGCTGGACATTCACCTGGGCTTCACCTTCTCCGGCGGCTTCATCGACATGGTGCTGGGCTGGGGCAAATCCACCAACGGCTGGCGGGTGGTGCCGGTCGGCGTGGCGTATGCACTGATCTACTACAGCGTGTTCAGCTACTGCATCCGCCGCTTCAACCTCAAGACGCCAGGACGGGAAGACATCGTCGTCGCACAGGCGCAAACCATGACCGACAACCAGCGCGCCAGCGCGTATATCAGTGCGTTGGGCGGTGCAGAAAATTTATTGAGCGTCGGTGCTTGCACGACACGGTTGCGTTTGGACCTGGTTGATCGCAACAAAGCGGCAGACACGCAACTGAAAGCGCTGGGCGCCATGGCAGTGGTACGGCCAGGCAACGGTGGCAGTTTGCAAGTGGTGGTCGGGCCGATGGCGGACAGCATTGCGGATGAGATCCGACTGGCCATGCCGTCGTTTGCCGCGACTGCGCCCGTGGCGGTTGCGCCTGTGGATAAGCCGGTCGAGGTGAACGTGCGGGAAGCCGAAAAATGGCTGGATGCCTTGGGTGGCCGGGCGAATGTGCGCCAGTTGGAAGCGGTGGCGATGACGCGCTTGCGGGTGGAGTTGGCAGATGACTCAGGCTTGTCTGAAGCTGATCTCACTGCGCAGGGCTGCCTGGGTGTACGCCAGCTAGAAAGCGGTGTCTGGCACCTGTTGATGGGTGACAAGGCACCCGGATTGGGTCAAGCGCTGGAACGATTGGTCAAGTGCCAGGCCTGAAGCGGTAGTGGCTGCAGGCTAGCGCCCAGGCCTGGCCCACCTATATACCGCCCACCGCCAACCCAGCTTTTCCATGCTGACGACTCTACTCCTCAGCATGGAAAACGGGCCTATGAGCACCGCTGACGTTACACCCCCTTCCTACGACGCGATCAAAGGTGATATTGCCAACATCGCCCGTCATTTACTGAAGGTCGAGCTGCCGCGAATCGGGCAAAAATCCTCGGCCTCGCTGGCCTTCCTCGAACAACTGAACACCACACTCATATCCGCCAACCGGGTGTTTTTCAAAAACAGTCGCGCCGCTTTTGAGGTGCTCGCCTCGGCCGACCTGCACACCGATGACGGCCGGCGAGTGCTGGACGCGCTCAAGCGTGAGCTGGCGCAGAGGCTGTCGGACCTGGAGGCGCGTGACCTGATCTCGAATCAGTCGCGCAAGACATTCATGACCTATACCGCCGGTTTCACTGCCCTTGAACATCAGGCCAAACTGGGCGTCGAGGATCGCCTGTTGCAACGGGATGACTTCAAGGACGTGCAGAGGCTGAGCCTCGGCCCGCAGTTGCGTCCCGCGGCCTGGGCCCTGACGTTCCAGTACCAGGAGCACACCGTAGAACTGGCTGGTGCGTTTATCATCAGCTTACCGTTCGTGGCGCCGGTCAATGACCTGGCAACCTCAGCCTTGCCCGGCAGGGTCTTGTTGTTCACTCCCGTTCGCGGCCTGGAAGCCTTTGACTCATTGGGTGAACTCAACGCCCACTTGCTGCACGTCAACGAATTCAGCCAACTGCTCCCGGCGCGTTACCAGCATTTGCCGACGGTCGCGATCTGGCCGCTGGCCCTCTCGCCCATCAGCGACAAGCCGCTGTTCGAACACAGTTACGACAGCCTGCTGGAGAAACGCCGCCAGGACATCGAATGGGCGTTGAACACCGCCGACAACCCAGCCCACAGCGCAACGCAGTTGATGCAGCGCCTTGAACGTGCGCTCCAGCAGACGCTGCCCGACCTGACGGCCTACCTGGAGCTGCGCGCCCAGGCATTATTGGAGCGACACTTGCGCCTGAGCGCTCCGGATTGGTATCGCAGCGCCAGCGTCACCCGGCGCCAGCTGCTCGCCGAGCACCTGGCCAGCTACAACGAGGCACGCCAGAACCTGCTGGACCTGTTGGGCCCCGCCGCCACCCCGCACGCCCTGGCGCGTTACCAGTTGCTCGAACGCCTGAGTGATGACCTGGACATTCACGATCTCGATCCCCAGCAACTGCACATCAGCACGCGTCGCCACGTGGCCAACGTCGGCGAATACGACGATCACAAAAATCTTGTCGAACTGGCCCTGCGAGGTCTGCACACCCATGATGAAGAACCGGGTAGCGCGTTTCTCACGAACACCCGGCTCACCTATGCCGGTGAGCCGCTTGAGGATGATTATGGATCGCTGACACCCGCGTATCTGGTTGAAGTGCTGACGCAACTGCAACCCCGCCTGGACTTTGCCAACGTTCAAAAATCCATCCAGCAACAGCCGCCGCTGAAAACCGCTATCGAGCGAATGCTCGACCAACGCATCCAGGCACTCGCGTATCTGGCCACGTTGCAGGGGCATATCAGCGATGACGATTACCGCCTCGTACAACGCCTACGTGAAGGCAACGATGCGCAGCTGGAGGCGTCGAGTGTGTCGTTTCACGGCGCGCAACTGCGCGACCTGTGGGTGTTACGCCAGCGCGATGCCGACGGAGCGATCCAGCGTCTGTTGCTGTGCACGCCCGATGCGCCGAGCGGCATGCAATGGCAGAGGTTCAACAAAGAAGTCGACCTGCAGGCGCATATCCTCGGCTGGTGCCTGCACAACGGCGCACCCGGCATGAGCGAATACGTATTGCAGCAGGTACCTTTGCGTTTTCAACCCAAGCTGAAACAGCTGCTGACCGGCCTGAGCTTCAAGCCAGCGGCAAAGGAGCATGAAGAAATCACCTTCAATGCGCCGTGCAATCACGCCCAATGCCTGACGATCATGGCGGGGCATCTGCTGAGCCGGCGAATTGATGATTACGATTACGCCACGCCGGCCTGGTATCGCTCGACGACGGCCGATCTGCGTAAAAAACTGGCGACCCAGGCCGACGACGCCGTCGGCGCCCAAGCCCTCTATCAGGCAGATGCTCGATCCGAGGCGCACGTCCCCGCCTTTGAAACTTATGTGCACCAACAGGCCAAGGCACAACTAAACCGCCTGCTGGGCCGCGCGCAAAACGATATCGATCCGGATACCGTCTGGGCCTACGCCCCGCCTGAATTATTCGTAAAGCCCTCGGCGCCCATCAGCTATACGCAGTTGTTTCGTGATGGGTACGCCGACGGGATAGGCTTTATCAACGAGCAGTTTTCCCGGTCGGCCCGCTTCAAAGGCCCTCCAGGGCTTGATCTGAGCGCCTTGAGCCCGGAACGGGTGGCGCGTTCGGTCACGGGAGTCTGGATTGGCCAGCGCTATATCAACCTCGTCAAGTCGCAACTGCTCGACGAAACCCAGGCCGACTATCACTACCGACGCAACGCCACCTTGGCAATCACCCAGTTGCAATTGCGCAACGCCGCGCTGGAGTCGCGCTTGCTCGGCGACATTGCCGGGGTGGATCTGGACTGGCTGGAACGCAGCATCGATGCCATGGGCGACACCTCGGCCTCGGCACGCAGCACCTATCCGATCCATCGCCTGATGATCGATGGCGATTGGGTGATCGGCTGCTACCTGTTCAGCCACGCCGACAACCCGGTCTTGCTGTACACCCCGCAAGCCCCCGACGGCATCAGCTTTCGCGAAGCCCGGCAATTCAACTATCTGCTGAAAAAAACCAAAGGCATGCCCGGCTATCTGATGGAGCGCGTCGGCCTGCAGTCGCAGATTCGTGTCCGCACTTTTTTGCAGCGGGCTGCGGACAACGTCCCCGAACACATCGACAGCACCAGCCGCAGCACAGCGTTCTACGACTCGATCCACGCACTCCCCGGTGTGCCCGATCTGCGCAGACTGCTGTACAACATGAACATCCAGCGCAAAATCGACAACGTCAACGCGACAACCGTCAGCCGCACGCAGATGATCAGCGGCATTCTGTGGACTTGCGTCGAGTTGCTGACAGCTATTGCCACCGCGCCCTTTCCCGTTGTCAGCCTGAGCGTGGGCGCATTGCTGGCGTTCAAGGACGGCATGCTTGCCCTGCACGCCTACAACCAGGGTGACCCAGGTGCGGCGCTCGGGCATTACATCGGGTTTGTGCTCAATACCGCTGGCGCGCTGGCCACCGACTTGCGTCCGGCGCTGGGCCTCCTTACCAAAGCGAGTCGGCCGCTACGCCAGGTCGCACGGACCGCCGAACAACGCCAGGCCATGCAGTTGATCGAACAGCTGGACCCGCCGCCCCTCACCCCGGCCACAATGCAGCCAGTCATCCATGAAGGCCAGTTACTCTGGGCGCCGAAAACACCTGACCCGATCGGACGCTACCTGCTCTACCGCGATGATCCCACCAGCGGCAGACTGGTGTCCACCAGCCGTCTGGCGGCGCCGGATGCCGACGGACGTTGGGTACGTACCGGCGTGAAGGGCGGTGCCCCAGGACCTAAATATGAAAAGGTCCCCGAACCACTGCAACCCTTGGATCCGTACGAAATTCCCAAAAAGCACCTGCCCGAATTTGAGTTGATCCTCAACCCCGAATCGGTCAAACGGTTTCTGCGCCAACAAGCCGATTACGCTGAGCGGACCCGATTCTCTCTGGCCCTGCTCAACCAGCCCGCCTATGAGGCGTATCAAAAACAGGTCGCGAACCTGGCCAACGATGCGAAAAATTTCTTCACCTACCTGGACATCCCGCCGCCACGCGCCGACGTGTTGGCGCTGGAGGCCAGCACGCCTCACCGCACGCTGATCAAACAGCTGGTGGGCGAAAACAAAGGCCTGGTCATCGGCGAAATTCCCAGTTCCATTGCCAGCAAAAAATTCCTGATCGACAACCTCGACGCGTTCGTCGGGCAGAACATAAAACGCCTCTACCTGGAATACATACCGGGCGATGTGTTCGCGCCGAAGCTGGCAAAACTCACGCCTGGCCGGTCGTCAATGCACCTTGATCGCCACCTCAACACCCTCGACGAGACTTTTGGCTTCAACAGGCATTCCTATTATTCGTACGCCATGCTCATTAAAACCGCGCGTAAAAAAGGCATCGCCATCAAGGCGCTGGACGCCACCACCTCGTACAAGCTCGACGATGCGCTGATGTTCGGTGACACGCCGCCCACTACGCCCCGGACCAACGACCTCAGAAACTTCTACTCGCATAAAGTCATTGAAGCCGACATCGCCGCTCACCCGGATGACGGCTGGATTGCACTGGTTCATCAAACCCGCATGAGCACTTTCAATCAGATTCCGGGCATGGCCGACCTGCAAAAAACCATCGCCCTGCGCATAGAAGATGTGGGGCCGAACCAGCCGGTGGGGATCTGGGCAGATACCGCTGGCGGCATACCGGAAGACGCACTTGCCAAAGCCGACTACCGACTGACGATGCGCACTTCCTACAAAGGCATCGCCACTGCCGGGCCTTCAACAAGTCCGGTATCGCCTTCGACAAGCGTGCTTGCCAAGTTCGACCTGCCTCCCGAGTTTCACGACCGCGTGCTGCAAATGATCCGGCACCCTGATGGGCTGGACACCCGCTATGTTCCCTCTGACGCTGAAGGTCGCCGCGCAATCAGTACCTTTAAAGAAACCCGACTTCGGCTGCAGGATCACGCGCAGACATACTTTAAGAACCGGACGGCGACTGCCAGGTCCGCCTTGCCTGAAATAAAACCCGATACCTCGGCCGACACGTTCATCCGTCAGATTTTCAAACGTGACGCCGCAGGATTGGTGATCGGCGAAGTTCACAGTGACCAGTCGAGCAAGGCGTTCCTGATCAAGCACATGAGTACGTTTGAGCAACTGGGGGTCAAGACGCTCTATTTCGAACACCTGCCAAGCGACCTGTTCCAGCAGGATCTGGATACGTTTTTCAAGACCGCCCTGTTGAACAGAAAACTGGAACAGTACCTGGCAGCGCTGAACAGGGGACACATGCTCGGGTACGAGGGCGGTAGTCACTTCACCGCTGTCATCGAGAAAGCAAACAAACACGGGATTCGCATCAAGGCGCTGGACTGCACCGCCAGTTACTACCTCAAAGGTCTTGTGGACAGTGAAGGCCTGAACCGCAACACCCTCTTCAGCTTTTATGCATCACAGGTGATCGAGGCCGACCAGGCCGCACAAGGCGCTCACAAATGGGTGGCCTTTGTCGGCAATGCCCACACCAATACGAACAAGGGTGTACCCGGGCTGGTGGAGTTGCACGATGCGGTCAGTCTCTACGTACGGGACGTTGCGCCGTCACCGCCCACCGGTATCCACGCCGATACCTGGGAGATCAACACGGGCCTGAAACCCGGTGCCGCCCGAAGCGATTTCACCTTGAAAGTCGGTGT
Organism: Pseudomonas arvensis; assembly: GCF_056688935.1. Taxonomy (NCBI): domain Bacteria; kingdom Pseudomonadati; phylum Pseudomonadota; class Gammaproteobacteria; order Pseudomonadales; family Pseudomonadaceae; genus Pseudomonas; species Pseudomonas arvensis. The sequence continues at coordinate 5,041,034 of NZ_CP162038.1, forward strand.
AGAAGGCCGGCGGTCATCGCCGTTCTTCACCACAGCCGACAGGTCGCGATTAAGCCGCCCTGGGTACTTTCTGATAGAAAACCCTTCAAGCACTGAAATGAACCTGCTGCATCATTCCAGCAGCGGTGAAATTGTATCGACCCCTATCCAGATCGACGATAACGGGTTGTTTTTCATTGATCGTTGGCACTTGAAGGACAAGCGCTTCATCTCGCCAAAAACCCTGGAGAGCGCCCTCAGGTTTGAAGTCAACTTGACACCCGCCCCGTAAAACTGCGACTACGGTCAACAAGCCAATAAAAAACCCGCCGGCCCAAAGGGCTCGACGGGTTTTGTGTTGCTGCAGTACCCGGATCAGAAATCCGCCAACTGCCACACCTCATAGGCCGGTGTCTCGTAGGGATGGCTGAGCTTCAACGCGGCCACAACGGCCTTGATCAACGCATCCGCCACCACCAGCTCAACCTTCCATTCCTCGACTGCTTCAACTTGCCCGACCTGGCCAATAAACGGCTGGCTGCCGTCCAACGCCCGGAACTGGCCCTGGCCCAGCACTTGCCAGGCGCAGCTGTCGTAGTCGCCGATGCGCCCGCCGCCAGCAGCGAAGACGGCGGTTTTCACCGCCTCTACATGGCTGTCGGGCACAAAGAAGGCGAGCTTGTACACCGTCTTAGTTCACCCAGACGCGCGCGTTGCGGAACATACGCAGCCAGGCGCCGTCTTCGTTCCACTCTTCCGGGCGCCACGAGTTCTGCACGGCGCGGAACACACGCTCCGGGTGCGGCATCATGATGGTCACGCGACCGTCGCGGCTGGTGAGGCCGGTGATCCCGCGCGGCGAGCCGTTCGGGTTGGCCGGGTAGCTTTCGGTGACCTTGCCGTGGTTGTCGACGAAACGCAGAGCCACGGTGCCGGACAGATCGGCTTCGAGCAGTGCTTCTTCGCTTTCGAACTCGGCATGGCCTTCACCGTGGGCGATGGCGATCGGCATGCGCGAACCGGCCATGCCTTGCAGGAAGATCGAGTTGGATTCCTGCACCTGCACCATGGCCACACGGGCTTCGAACTGCTCGGAACGGTTACGCACAAAGTGCGGCCAGAACTCGCTGCCCGGGATCAGTTCGCTGAGGTTGGACATCATCTGGCAACCGTTGCACACACCCAGGGTGAAGCTGTCGTTACGTTCGAAGAAACCCTGGAACGCATCGCGGGCACGGCTGTTGAACAAGGCCGACTTGGCCCAGCCTTCACCGGCACCCAGCACGTCGCCGTAGGAGAAACCACCGCAGGCCACCAGGCCTTTGAACTCGTTGAGGTCAACGCGACCGGCGAGGATATCGCTCATGTGCACGTCGATCGCATTGAAGCCGGCGCGGTCGAATGCAGCCGCCATTTCCACCTGGCCGTTGACGCCCTGCTCACGCAGTACGGCAACCTGTGGGCGAATGCCTTTCTTGATGTAAGGCGCGGCGATGTCCTGGTTGACGTCGAAGCTGAGCTTGGTGCTCAGGCCCGGATTGTCTTCTTCCAGGATCACGTCGAATTCCTGCTCGGCGCAGTCGGCGTTGTCACGCAGGCGTTGGATCTGGTAGCTGGTCTCGGCCCACTGGCGTTGCAGCAGGCGGCGCTGGCCGGCAAACACGGTATCGCCATTGAACGAGATATTGATTTCGCCGTTGTTGATCGGCTGGCCGATCACCGCCACGCAATCGTCCAGGCCAGCGGCGCTGAATTGTGCGAGTACATCCGGGGTGGCGTCCTGGCGCACCTGGATCACGGCGCCCAACTCTTCGTTGAACAGGATGCCGTTGATTTCGGCAGCATCCTCGGCAACGCTGTCGAGCACGATGTTCAGGCCGCAGTGACCGGCGAACGCCATCTCTACAACGCTGGTCAGCAAACCGCCGTCGGAACGGTCGTGGTAAGCCAGCAGGTGGCCGTCGGCGTTAAGGCCCTGGATCACGGCGAAGAAGGCTTTGAGGTCTTCCGCATCATCGACGTCCGGTGCGTGTTTGCCGAGCTTGCCGTGGGTTTGCGCGAGGATCGAGGCACCCATGCGGTTCTGGCCACGGCCCAGGTCGATCAGGATCAGATCGGTGGTGCCCTTGTCCATGCGCAGTTGCGGGGTCAGGGTCTGGCGGATGTCGGTGACCGGTGCAAAACCGGTAACGATCAGCGACAGCGGCGAGGTGACGCTCTTGTCCACGCCTTCATCGTTCCAACGGGTGGCCATGGACATCGAGTCCTTGCCTACCGGAATGGTAATGCCCAACTCCGGGCACAGCTCCATGCCGACCGCTTTGACCGTGTCGTACAGGCGTGCATCTTCACCCGGGTGACCGGCCGCGGACATCCAGTTGGCCGACAACTTGATGTCGGACAGCTTGCCAATACGCGAAGCAGCGATGTTGGTGAGGGTTTCACCAATGGCCATGCGGCCCGACGCCGGGGCGTCCAGCAAGGCCAGCGGGGTACGCTCGCCCATGGCCATGGCTTCACCGGTGTAGACGTCAAAGCTGGTGGCGGTCACGGCAACGTCAGCCACCGGCACCTGCCATGGGCCGACCATTTGGTCACGGGCCACCAGGCCGGTGATGCTGCGGTCGCCGATGGTGATCAGGAAGCTTTTGCTCGCCACGGCCGGGTGATGCAGCACACGTTCGATGCTGTCGGCCAGTTCCAGGGCGCTTGGGTCGAAATCATCGCCCAGCTCGGCTTCACGTACCGCCGAACGGTGCATGCGCGGGGCTTTGCCCAGCAGCACTTCGAGCGGCATGTCCACCGGACTGTTGCCGAAGTGGCTGTCTGTAACCGTCAGTTGCGGCTCGGCTGTGGCTTCGCCGACCACGGCAAACGGGCAACGCTCGCGTTCGCAGATGGCCTGGAAGCGCGCGAAGTCTTCAGGGCCGACGGCCAGCACATAACGCTCTTGGGATTCGTTACTCCAGATTTCGTGCGGGGCCATGCCCGGCTCGTCGTTTGGAATGTTGCGCAGTTCGAAACGGCCACCACGGTCGCCGTCGTTGACCAGTTCCGGGAAGGCGTTGGACAAACCGCCAGCACCGACGTCGTGGATAAAGCTGATTGGGTTCTTGTCACCCAACTGCCAGCAACGGTCGATGACTTCCTGGCAGCGACGCTCCATCTCTGGGTTTTCGCGCTGTACGGAAGCAAAGTCCAGGTCCGCCGAGCTGGTGCCGGTGGCCATGGAAGAAGCCGCGCCGCCGCCCAGGCCGATCAACATCGCCGGGCCGCCGAGCACGATCAGCTTGGAACCGACCAGGATCTCGCCTTTCTTGACGTGTTCTTCACGGATGTTGCCCATGCCGCCGGCCAACATGATCGGCTTGTGGTAACCGCGCACTTCATCACCGTGAGGCGTGGTGATGGACTGTTCGAAGGTACGGAAGTAACCGGTCAGTGCCGGGCGCCCGAATTCGTTGTTGAACGCGGCGCCGCCCAGCGGGCCTTCGATCATGATGTCCAGCGCGGTTACGATGCGTTCAGGCTTGCCGTACGGCACTTCCCACGGCTGTTCAAAGCCAGGGATCTGCAGGTTGGACACGGTGAAACCGGTGAGGCCCGCCTTGGGCTTGGCGCCACGGCCGGTTGCGCCCTCGTCACGGATTTCGCCGCCCGAACCGGTGGCTGCGCCTGGGAACGGAGCAATCGCGGTCGGGTGGTTGTGGGTTTCGACCTTCATCAGGATGTGCACCGGCTCCTGTACCGCGCCGTACTGGCGGGTCTCCGGGTCCGGGAAGAAGCGGCCGGCGACGGAGCCGACGATGACCGAGGCGTTGTCCTTATAAGCCGACAGAACGCCTTCGCTGTGCATCACGTAGGTGTTCTTGATCATGCCGAACAGGCTTTTTTCCTGGCTCTGGCCGTCGATGTCCCAACTGGCGTTGAAGATCTTGTGACGGCAGTGCTCGGAGTTGGCCTGGGCGAACATCATCAGTTCGATGTCGTGGGGGTTGCGCTGCAAACCGTTGAAGGCGTTGACCAGGTAGTCGATCTCGTCTTCGGCCAGGGCCAGGCCCAGTTCGGTGTTGGCCTTCTCCAGGGCGGCGCGGCCGCCGCCGAGCACATCAATCGCGGTCAGCGGCTTGGGCTCGGCGTGGCTGAACAGACCGGCGGCCTGTTCGAGCTGGCTGACGATGATCTGGGTCATGCGGTCGTGCAGGCTGCTGGCGATCAGCTCGGCCTCGGCATCGCTGAACTGGCCGGCGACGTAGAAGGCGATACCGCGCTCCAGGCGCTGGATTTTGTCCAGGCCGCAGTTGCGGGCAATGTCGCTGGCCTTGCTCGACCAGGGCGAGATGGTGCCGAACCGCGGCAGAACCAGGAACAAGCGGCCGGTCGGCTCTTGAACGGGAACGCTTGGGCCGTACTTCAGAAGGCGTGCCAGCACTTGCTGTTCGTCGGCGGTCAATACGCCGGTAACGTCGGCGAAGTGAGCAAATTCAGCATACAGGCCTGTAACCGCTGGAACCTTCTGGCTCAGTTGTTCAAGGAGTTTGCTGTGGCGAAAGGCAGAAAGGGCAGGAGCGCCGCGCAGGATCAACATCTTCGGGACAGCCTCGGGAAGGGGTGTGCTTTGAGGCCGTGCATTCTAGCGTAAACCATCGCTAACGGCACCCGAAACGGCATCGCCGGCTGCTGCCGAACGTCAGTTGGCAGGGTTTGCATGCAATCGGGGCATTATCCAAGGCATTCGGCGCAGTTATTTTAACCGTCACAATTACCCGCCAAGCCACGTTTCTGCGGGCTACAGCACAGTTTTGGCGGCGCTAGCAGACAAGACCGCCGCTGTCGAGATATGGCGCCGTGGGCCGTTTGCGTATACTGCGCAGATGTTCTCCCCAACTGCTTTGCGCCCGCGATGCGCCAAATGGCTCATCGCCACCGGACTCTTCCTGATGCTCAGCGCCTGTGTTGATAAACCCAGCACGCTTGAGCGAATCAAGGAGGATGGCGTATTGCGGGTGATTACCCGGAACAGCCCGGCCACGTATTTCCAGGACCGCAACGGTGAAACCGGTTTCGAATACGAACTGGTCAAGCGCTTTGCCGACGACCTGGGCGTGAAGCTGGAAATCGAGACCGCCGACAACCTCGACGACCTGTTCGGCCAACTGGGCAAAGCCAATGGCCCGGTGCTTGCCGCCGCCGGCCTGGTCAGCAGCGAGCAGCGCCAGCAACAGGTGCGTTTCTCCCATCCTTACCTGGAAGTCACCCCGCAGATCATCTACCGCAACGGCCAGTCACGCCCGACCAATGCGGCGGACCTGGTGAGCAAGAAGATCATGGTGCTCAAGGGCAGCACCCACGCCGAACAATTGGCGGCGCTTAAAAAGCAGAATCCTGCGATTGAATACGAAGAATCCGACGCCGTTGAGGTAGTCGACCTGCTGCGCATGGTGGACGAGGGGCAGATCGACCTGACCCTGGTGGACTCCAACGAAGTGGCGATGAACCAGGTGTACTTCCCCAACGTGCGCGTGGCCTTTGACCTGGGCAACGCCAGCAACCAGAGCTGGGCCGTGGCCGCAGGCGAAGACAACAGCCTGCTCAACGAGATCAATAGCTACCTGGACAAGGTGGAAAAGAACGGCACCCTGCAACGCCTCAAAGACCGCTATTACGGGCACGTCGATGTACTCGGTTATGTCGGCGCCTATACGTTCGCCCAGCATTTGCAGCAGCGCCTGCCCAAATACGAGAAGCACTTCCGGGCCTATGCGAAGGAAGAAAAGGTCGACTGGCGCCTGCTGGCGGCCATCGGCTACCAGGAATCACTGTGGCAACCGGCGGTCACCTCCAAGACCGGCGTGCGCGGCCTGATGATGCTGACCCAGAACACCGCCCAGGCCATGGGCGTGTCCAACCGCCTGGATCCCAAGCAAAGCATCATGGGCGGCGCCAAGTACCTGGCCAAGATCAAGGATGAGCTGGACGACAGCATCGCCGAGCCGGACCGCACCTGGTTTGCCCTCGCCGCCTATAACGTCGGCACCGGCCATCTGGACGACGCGCGCACCCTGGCGAAGAAAGAAGGCCTGAACCCGAACAAGTGGCTGGACGTGAAGAAAATGCTGCCGCGCCTGTCGCAGAAGCAGTGGTACAGCAAGACCCGCTACGGCTATGCGCGTGGCGGTGAGCCGGTACACTTTGTGGCGAACATCCGGCGCTACTACGACATTCTGACCTGGGTGACGCAGCCGCAGCTGGAAGGCAACCAGGTGGTCGAAGGCAACCTGCACGTGCCGGGTGTGGACAAGACCAAGCCGCCGGAAGACAACCCGAAGCTCTAGGTACCCGAGTGGGACAGGCCTTTGTGGCAAGCGGGCCTCTCTGGTGAAGCTCCCTCACCACAAAAAGCCCGATCACCAGAGAGGCTCGATCACCACAAAGGCCCCCTCACCACACACCAACTGCACCTCATTCAAATGGCTCAACCTTGATCAACGTCGTCTTATAATCCAGTCAGCAGGTGGACTACGCCGTCCGATAACACCATCACTCCCGCTACACCCGTCGCCTTCAACGCCGCCTCATCCAATCGCCCCGCCTCCTGCAACTGCACCCTTACCCGCGTCAGCGCCACATGCTGTTGTGACTTGACGTTAGCCACGCCACCCAATGCACTCAGCACGTCGGCCGACAACAGACTTTGCGTCGGTGCCTCGACCGTCTCGGCAATCAAGTCCGGGGTCAGGGCTTTCCAGAACGCCTGTTTCAATTTATCCAACATGCTCAGTTCTCCAGCACAACGGTAGCTGTTTGATAGTCACGCAAGGCTTCGCGTACCTGGGCGGCCTCTTCCAGGCTCAGCACCTGGCGGGCGATGCTCTGGCAGTCGGCAAGGTCGAGCTCGCGCACGGTGGCCTTGATGGTCGGGATCAACGGCACACTGACCGACAACTCATCCACCCCCAGCCCGATCAACAGCGGAACCGCCAGCGCTTCGGACGCCAACGCGCCGCATACGCCGACCCATTTACCGTGGGCATGAGCGGCCTTTACCGTGGTGGCGATCAAGCGCAATACCGCCGGGTGAAAGCTGTCGGCCTGGCTGGCCAGCCGTGGATGGTCGCGGTCCATGGCCAGGGTGTATTGGGTCAGGTCGTTGGTGCCGATGGAGAAGAAATCCACATGGGGCGCAAACACGTCGGCCATCAACGCCGCCGAGGGCACTTCGATCATGATCCCCAGCTTCGGCAGTTCGCTCAGCCCCAATGCCAGCGCTTCCTCTTCGAGAATCCTGCGAGCCAGGTGCAGTTCCGACAGCAGGCTGACCATCGGCAACATGATATGCAGCCGCGCCAGCCCGGCGCTGGCGAGGATCGCACGCAGCTGTTCGCGCAACAGCGCCGGCCGCTCCAGGCACAGGCGAATACCGCGCAAGCCCAGGAACGGGTTGGTTTCGGCCTCCATCGGCACGTAGGCCAGCGGTTTGTCGCCGCCCACGTCCAGGGTGCGCACCACCAGATTGCGCTCAGTACCCAGGGCGCGAGCGATGGCCGTGTAGGTGCTGGCCTGCTCCTCCGGGCTCGGTGCACGGTTGCGGTCGAGGTAGAGGAATTCCGAACGCAGCAGGCCGACGCCTTCACCGCCGAGGGTCAGGGATTGCTCCACCTCCTGCAACGAAGCGACGTTGGCCGTGACCTCAACGTGATGACCGTCGCGGGTGATGGCGGGCAACGCAGCCTGCGCCACATCGCGCTGATGCCGCAGCCCCTGTTGTTGACGAGCCAGGTCCAACCGTTCGATCTCGGCCAGATTCGGCGCCAGGTGCAGCTCGCCTTTATCCGCATCCAGCAGGACCTGCTTGCCGTTCGCCAGCGCCAGCACCTGCTCCGGTACACCGCAGATCGCCGGCAGGCCCAGGGCACGGGCGAGAATTGCCACATGGCTGGTCGCACCGCCGCCGACCGTGACAAACCCCAGCACCTTCTGGCTGTCGAGGCTGGCGGTTTGCGACGGGGTCAGCTGCTCGGCGATCAGAATGGCGCGCTCGGGCAGGTCCCAGGCGCGGTCCTCAATGCCCAGGATCAGTTTGAGTACACGCTGGCCAACATCGGCCAGGTCCGCTGCCCGCTCGGCGATCAGCGCATTGCCCAATCCCTGGAACAACTTGACCGTGGCAGCGGTGGCGCCATGCCAGGCAAACGCCGCGCTCTTACCCTCGGCGAGCAAGCCATGGGCGTGTTCCAACAAGGTCGGGTCTTCGAGCAGTTCCTGATGAGCGCGGAAAATCTCCGCCTGGGCACTGCCGACAGCCTTGGCCTGCAAGGTTTGCAGCGCTTCGGTGGCAGCCCGCAGCGCGTGCGCCAACGTGGCACGTTCGGCCTCTTCGCCCGCGCCCTTTTCAGGGATATCCAGGTCAGGCTCCGCCACCTGCACCACCTGACCAAACGCCGAACCCGGCGATGCGCACACACCCCGCAACACAGGCGCCGACACCACAGGTTCAACCACCACAGCCGGTACCGCGACCGTCTCGCCACAGCCTTGCGTCAACAATTCCACCAAGGCCTGGATCGCCGCCTCGGCATCGTCCCCTGCCGCGCTCACTTGCAAGGTATCGCCCTGCACAGTTTGCAGCGCCATGATTGCCACCAGGGATTTTGCGTTGGCGCTCTGGGTTTGCTTGTGCAGGTAAATGCTCGCGTTAAAGCTCTTCGCCGCCTGGGCAAACACCGCCGCCGGGCGTGCATGCAGGCCATTGGCGTTGGGCAGGCTCAACGGTTTGGAGAACAGCGCATCGCCCTCCTCCTCGTTTGCCACGTCAAGCGCCTGCGCTGGGGATAACGCCAGCAGCGGCTGGCCGCTTTCGACCACGCCACTGGCCAGCAGGGTGAACGGTTCGCCGCTGACCACCAGCATGAGGGTCAACAAGCTACGGGCATTGAGCGCCACGTAGTCGGCGTCAAATTCGATCAGCGCCTCGCCGGCCTCGACCCGCTGGCCTTCCTCGACCAATCGGGTGAAGCCCTTGCCCGCCAGGTTCACGGTGTCCAGGCCGATATGCATCAACACCTGCACGCCGTTGTCGTCGGTGATGCTGACCGCATGCCCGGTGTCCTGAATATTGCTGACCACCCCGCCCAATGGTGCGCACAGGGTCTGCGACGTGGGATCGATGCACAGGCCGTCGCCGATCATGCGGCTGGCGAACACCGGGTCCGGCACTTGATCCAGCGCCAGCAGCACCCCGGACAGGGGCGCCAGCAGTTCCAAGGGTTTCGATGGGATCATGACGTCACCTGCTGTTTTGTTCGGTAAAAATCATTGAGCAGAAGAAGGATTACTTCCACCAGTACTCGACCTGCACACCAAAATTCGACCCATGCCGTGCGGTGCCGTACGACCCGGTGTCGGACAATGCCGACCCCGCCGCCAGTTCATTCGCTGCGCGCTTGGCCGCTTCGTTCCAGGTGGCGTAGGTGTAGTACAAGCGCACTTCCGGCCGTGCCCAGAAATCCGGGCCTTTGGGCGACCACGTCGGGGCGAAGGTGAATTTGCTCAGCTTGCGCGTGCCGCCGCTGGCGTCGACTTGATCGTGGCCCAGTTCGGTGACGAGTTTGAATTGTTCGCTGATGGCATACGCCGGGCGCACGCCGAGGGACATCCAGGTCTGGTCCTGGCCGCCGGGGCGGATATCTTTCTGATACACCGCCTCGACCTGCCCGCCGAAACGCGGCGTGACCTGCCAATCGAAAAACTCCACCGCGCGATAACTTTTGCTGCTGTTATCCAGGAAGGTATTGCCGGTGTAACCCAGGCCGGTGCCAGGACCTTCGCCGTACTGCAACGCGAACTTGTTCTTGCCCCCCAGGAAAGGCTTTTGCACATGCTGCGCCGTCAACGCCCAACCGCTGTTGGTATCGCGGCCACCGGCCTTCTCGATATAGCTCAAGCCCAGTTCCAGCTCACCGCCAGGATTGGTCTTGAAGCCCGCGACGTTGAAGTCGTGACGGGTGGCGTATTCCTTTTGGTAGAGGTTGTCCTTGCGCGAAATGGCGTAGCTGTACTTGAGGTCGCCGATCAGCACGTCCTCGATACCGCCGCCGGTGGCGCTCTGGTTCCAGTAGTAGAAATCGGAGATATGGATGTCGTTACGTTTGTAGTAACGCCGACCGGCCCACAGCGAACCGCCGTTGAGGGCGGGCACGTTCGACCACTGCGCATACATCTGTGGCATGCGCGCCGAGCCGTTGTTCTCGCCCTGGAATTTCAGCTCGCGGTCGTACTTGTTGTACAGCGAGGCCATCGCATCGACGCTGAACACCGAACCATCATCGAGGGTCAGCAAGTCCTGGCGCAGTTCCAGTTCGGCGTATTGCTCGCATTCGTTCCCCAGACGGTATTTGGATTGCGCCCCTGGCAGTTGGAAACATTGCTGCGGACCACTGCCGGTCGACGTGCCTGCGCCGCTGCGCAAGTAACCGGCAAATTCCAGGGCCTGAGCGCCGAGAGGCAGGCTCAGGCAGGATGCAACGAGGCCCAGCTTTATTGTTGTTTTCATGAAGCACTCCGATATTTTTATTATGTTTTTTGAAGCACCCTGCGCCCCCACGGGAGTTCCGGGTTTAGTCCTTAAGATGCAGCACGAACGATTCGTAGGGACGCAGGACGACCGAGGCCGTTCGCAGCGGGCAATCGGGGTAGTTGCTGATCAGCAGGCGTTGCTCACTTGCCGCGCCGATCACGTCGTCAGGCAGCTGAATGGCGCAGGGCTTGCCATAGAAATTGTTCAGCACCAGCAGCCGCTCGCCCTGGCCCTCGCGCAGGTACGCCCACACCTGGGGATGGTCCTGCAGCAGTTCGCGGTAGACGCCTTCCTGGATCAGCGGTTCGTGACGACGCAAGGCAATCAGCGCGCGGTAGTGATGCAGTACGGAATCGGGATCATCGAGCTGGTGCTCAACGTTGATCTGCGCGGCATTCGCCGGGAGACCGATCCATGGCTCGCCCGTGCTGAAACCGGCATTGGCGCGTGCATTCCACTGCATCGGCGTGCGCCCGTTATCGCGGGACTTCTGCATGATCGCCGCCATGCTCGACGCCTGGGATTCACCGGCATCGCGCTTGAGGCGATAGATGTTGAGGGTCTCCACATCGCGGTACTGCTCGATCTGCTCGAAGCCCGGATTGGTCATGCCCAACTCTTCGCCCTGGTACACAAACGGTGTGCCCTGGAGAAAATGCAGCGCCGTAGCGAGCATCTTGGCCGAGACCACGCGGTGTTCGCCGTCGTCGCCAAAACGCGAAACCACACGCGGCTGGTCGTGGTTACACCAGAACAACGCATTCCAGCCGCCACCGGCCTGCATGCCCAGTTGCCAGTCGGAGAAAATCCGCTTGAGTTGCAGGAAATCGAAGTCGGCCTTTATCCACTTTTGCAGGTTCGGGTAATCCACTTTCAGGTGATGAAAATTGAAGGTCATCGACAGTTCTTTCGACGCAGGATTTGAATAACGAATGCAGTGTTCCAGGCTGGTGGACGACATCTCGCCGACGTTGATCAGGTCATGGCCTTCGAAGACTTCGCGGTGCATCTCTTGCAGGTATTCATGCACGTGGGGACCGTCGGTGTAGAAGCGGCGGCCGTCGCTGGTGTCTTCGGGAAAATCGGCAGGCTTGGAGATCAGGTTGATCACGTCCAGGCGAAAGCCGCCCACGCCCTTGTCACGCCAGAAGCGCATCAACTTGAACACCTCGGCACGGACCTTGGGGTTGTCCCAGTTGAGGTCGGCCTGGGTATGGTCGAACAGGTGCAGGAAATACTGGCCGGTTTGCGCCTCGTATTCCCAGGCCGAACCGCCGAACTTGGATTCCCAGTTGTTCGGCTGGTCACGCCAGATGTAGAAGTCGCGGTACGGGTTGTCGAGGCTGCTGCGCGCCTGCTGGAACCACTCGTGCTCAATGGAGGTGTGGTTGACCACGATATCAAGCATCAACTTGATACCGCGCCTGGCCGCCTCGTGGATCAGCAGGTCGCAGTCGGCCATGGTCCCGTAGCTGGGGTCGATGGCGTAGTAGTCGCTGATGTCGTAGCCGTTGTCCCGTTGCGGCGAGCGCAGGAACGGGGTGATCCACAGGCAATCCACGCCCAGCCATTGGAGGTAGTCGAGTTTGTCCACGATGCCCAGCAGGTCACCGGTGGCGTTACCCGCGTGGCTGTGGAAGCTTTTGGGGTAGATCTGGTAGATCACCGATTGGTGCATGGGGGGTCCTTCAGTTGGTTGGGTGTTGGTAGTGCATTCAAATCTGTGGGAGGGGGCTTGCCCCCGACAGCAATCGATCAGGCAACCCGATAACCAGGCCGAACAATCTTCATGCTCAACGCACAGGTCAGAACAAACGGCACGACCATCGCGATGACCATCCCGATCACAAACATCGCGATGGATTGCGGCACGATCGAGATAAATCCAGGCAAGCCACCCACGCCGATGGCCGACGCCTGGACCTTGTTCAGCGACAGGAAAATACTGCCCAGCGCCGAGCCCACCAGGGCCGCATAAAACGGAAACTTGAAGCGCAGGTTCACCCCGAACATCGCCGGCTCCGTGATGCCGAAGTACGCGGAAATCGCCGAGGTCGAGGCCATGCTTTTGTCCCGCGCATTGCGGGTCATGTAGAACACCGCAAGCGCAGCGCTGCCCTGGGCCAGGTTGGACATCACGATCATCGGCCAGATAAAGGTGCCGCCCTGGGTCGAGATCAGTTGCAGGTCCACGGCCAGGAACATGTGGTGCATGCCGGTGATTACCAGCGGTGCATACAACAGCCCGAAAATCGCCCCGCCGAGCATCGGCGCCAGGTCAAACAGGGTGACCACGCCTTCGGTGATCAGGATGCCGAGGTGACGTGTCACCGGGCCGATGATCGCCAGCGCCAGCACGCCGGTGACGACGATGGTGGTGATCGGCACCACCAACAATTGAATGGCATTCGGCACACGGGCGCGCAGCCATTTCTCGATCACGCTCATCACGTAGGCGGCCATCAGGATCGGCAGGATCTGCCCCTGGTAGCCGACCTTTTCAATTTTGAACCAGCCGAAAATATCGAAGTACGGCAGGCTTTGACCGTCGAGCCCCGCCACGGCCTTGCCGTAGTTCCAGGCATTGAGCAGGTCCGGGTGTACCAGCATCAGGCCGAGCACGATGCCGAGGATTTCACTGCCGCCAAACCGCTTGGCCGCCGACCAGCCCACCAACGCCGGCAGGAACACGAACGAGGTGTTGGCCATCAGGTTGATCAGGCTCCACAGGCCATCCAGGTTCGGATAGGCCTCCAGCAGCGTCTTGCCCTCGATGAACATGCCCTTGGCGCCCATCAGGTTGTTGATGCCCATCAACAGGCCGGCAATGATCAGCGCGGGCAGGATCGGCATGAACACATCGGAGAACACCCGCACCAGACGCTGCATGGGGTTGGTCTTGTCGCCGCCGGCTTTCTTCACGTCGGCAATGGTCGAGGCGGCGAGGCCGGTCTGTTCGCGCAGGGCGGCGTAGACTTTTTCCACCTCACCGGGGCCGATCACTACCTGGAACAGACCACCGGTGAAAAACGAGCCTTTGACCAGATCGACCTGGTTCAACGCGCTGTTATTGACCAGGCTGGGGTCCTTGAGCGCCAGGCGCAGGCGGGTGACGCAGTGGGCGGCTTGCTCAAGGTTGTCGCGCCCGCCGAGGTTCTCAAGAATCTCGCGGGCGATCGTCGAATAGTCGTGGCTCATGCTTGGTTTCCACTTTGATTTTTTTATTTGAGGGCAGTCATTGGCAGCACGCCGATGCCAAACGTACTCGTCTGTACGAGTTAAAGCAACAACTCGTCTGTACGAGTTTGGAAAATATCGTTTTTGGGTTTACCAAGGGTCAATGGACAAACCCCACCGCTGCCACTAAGGTTCCTGCCTTGAACGCACAGTTCACTTACAAACAGTCGGGCACAGAGCCATCCCCATGAGCAAATACAACCAGATCTACACGGATCTGCTTGCCAGCATCACCACCGAACGCCTGCAACGCGGTACGCGCCTTCCTTCCGAAACCGAATTGATGGACAGCTACCAGGCCAGCCGTGGCACCGTGCGTCGCGCCATCGAGCAGTTGCAGGAACGCGGTTTTGCGCAAAAAATCCACGGCAAGGGCACGTTCGTGCTGTCCCCCAACCCGATTGAATTTCAACTGGGCGGCATCGTCAGCTTCCACGAAACCCACGCCGACCTGGGCGATGACGTACACACCGACGTAGTCGAATTTACCCAGTTCCCGCTGGAAGGCCCCCTGCAGCAACACATCGAAGCCGAACCCGGCAGCCTGATCACGCGGATCAAACGGGTACGGCGCATTGGCGGCAAACGGGTGATTCTCGACATCAACCACTTTGTCGCCGACCTGATCCCCGGTCTCGACCAAGCGATTGCCGAGCAGTCGATCTACGCATTTATCGAGCAAACGCTGCAGTTGCAGATCAGCTACGCGCAACGCACCATCGAAGCCCTGCCGCGCAGCAAGGACGACCAGGCACACCTCGACCTCGACGGCCAAAGCCATGTGATCGTGGTGAGCAACCAGACGTTTTTGCAGGATGGAAGGCAGTTCGAGTACACCGAGTCGCGGCATACGTTGGATAAGTTTTACTTTTCGGATATTGCGCGGCGGTGAGTGCGAGCTTCCGGCATTGGAATTACGGCAGACATGGAGGATATCGTTGCCAGGGCTCCGTGGATAACTCCCTTGTTTCATGGCCCGAAAATTTATTCACTTCGGCATCTACCGCTCCTTATTTTCCTGGAGAAGCAGCTTGTTACCTTTGAGATCCGAAGCGAGCTGACAAACAGATTCGACCCAACCTAGAATGCCCATGTGGCTATGGAACACCTTCCTTCTAACCTCCTATGACCTAGGGGTTCCGCTCTCCACACCGCGCCTGCTTCTTGCAGGCGTTTTTACATCAGCAGAACAATCCTGCATCTCGTCCACGACGGCGGCCAGGGAGAAAATCAAGCATGAATCAGGAGCTGTTCCTGCGTCGCCGTAGCAAAGTTCACGTCCCGACGGGCACTGGCGGTGCCACGCGCGCCCAGGTCGCGTCGGCTGTCCGGGAGGTCGCGGCGTTCCGATGCGTGTTATCAGAGCCTCTGATTGAGCAAATCGGCACGTTGTCAGCGACAGAACTCAAGCACTGGCTGGTCGACATTATTGGAGTTCTCCGGCGCAGAACGGGCGCTCATGTACACCATCAGCCGTTTTATCCTGACTTTCCAGAGCAGGTTCTGAAGGCCTCAGAGGCAGAGTTGTACCTTAACGCTGTCATGCACTACCTGACGCTTTGGCGTTTACCACCTGCTGAACACTCTCGACCTGCATTGCTGGAAGGCAACCTCATATCCCGCGTTATCGAACCGGGGAGCGTCTCTGAGTTCGAGTCACTGCTCGCGCCGCTGGTTTCAGCGCGCACCTCGCTCTCCGAAGACGACGCTGCGGATGTCGCCTGGTTTATCCGCGAGTACAAAAGCGATGTGTTCCGTCTGCTGCCTGAGGTCGTCCCGTTCCGCGAGATCCGTGCACAGATTGGCGGCGCACTGGTCCTGCATGTCGCCGGCGATGCACGGGTGGACGCGTTCCTTGAGCGAAACGTCAAAACGGCGACTGACGTGCTACGACTCGCTGTCGCACTGAGTGGCGCAGACGTGTCACTGGCGAACGCTTCGACCCGTTTCACCGCGATGAAGCGATCAATACGCCGCCTGCTGTTGCGCCTGCTCGACCAAATACCCAATGCTGTAGAAGATGTGATGCGCCATGCCGAGCGATGGAAACGCCTGGCGGAGGTACTGCACCCGGGCGACTACTCCGATAAATACCCACAAGCGCTAGCGGCCATCACAGCAGCACGTCGCAACGAAGCGCCAGCTTCATTTGGGTCACGTGTCGAGACACTGTTTGCCCAGCGGCACATAGCCGCGCTTACGCCCATACTGCAGAGCCGTCCTGGCGAATTCGCACGGCGGCTGGATGCGACCCTGCGACGTGCGGCGGAACCCGAGTCGGTTCTCGACGCGTTCGAGGCGGTTGCGGCCCAAGTGTCTTCAGCTGTCCTGCTGCAGTTGCTGGCCCTACTGCGTGCGCCGCGCCCCCTGCCCCTGCGGGCCTTCATCCCGAAAGGCGCACTTGCCAAAATCTATGGCATCAAGGATCGACGCGAACCGCTCGCTTGCGATGTAGTGGCGCGTGCAGCCAGAATCTGCGAGGACGCTCTCGTCACGCGCTTTGCGTCGCTACCGCCACTGGGCCGCTGCTTCATTGATCCAGCACTACGCGAATACAAGGTGCCGCTCGCGCAACGTGCCTCATCGAAGTCACTACGTACGCTGGTGCGGGGCAGTCGGTTGCCTATGCCAGAGACACGCTTCATCCGCCTGTTCCTGTGGTGGAAAAACGGTGGCGGACGCACAGACATCGACTTGTCCGCAGCGTTTTTCGACGCCAACTTCGTGTTCAAAGAAACGGTCGCTTACTACAACCTTAAGGGTTACGGCGGCTACCACAGCGGCGACATCGTCGACGCTCCCAAAGGGGCTTCGGAGTTCATCGACCTTGACCTTGATGTGCTCGTCAAGAAAGGTATCCGCTATGTCGTCACGTCTATCAACTCATACACCGAACAACCTTATTGCGATCTTCCAGAATGCTTCGCGGGCTGGATGGCCCGCGCCGATGTGGCGTCAGGTGAAGTATTCGAGCCGCGCTCCGTAGTCGACCGTATCGATATCACATCCGACACAGCGATCTGTCTGCCATTCGTGATGGATGTGCAGGAACGACGCATGATCTGGGCCGATTTGGGGCTCACTTCATCGGCGCGGTGGAACAACGTCCAGAACAACCTGAGTGGGGTATCGTTGATGCTGCGAGCTTTGGTACATACTCCTAGGCCAGATTTGGAGACCCTGTTCGATTTACATGCTCGCGCACGGGGAGAACGCGTGACTTCACCGCAGCAGGCACAGGCGGTGTTTGCGCCTGATCAAGGGGTAACACCGTTCGATACGGATTTGATTCGATCAGGGTTTCTTTGATATCAGCCTTTGGCGCTCATTGAACATGGCAGTTCTTTCTTCCTTCAATGGCGATGCCTCCATTGCCCAGGTCGCATATGACGAGCAGATACTCTCCCCGTTGCCGAACACTGACCGGCTTCTATAAAGCCTCGATAGTGATGGTCAGCGCGCTTCTAATCGCCTGCCAGTCGCCGCGCGAGGCACTGCAACAACTGGCTGACGAACACGGCCGGCAATTGGAGGTCCTGCCGGGGCATGCCTTCCCCCTCCTCATACTTGCGCCACGCATTGCAGAAAGGACGACGCGTCTGCGTGTCTACCTGGAGGGCGATGGCCATGCGTGGGCGACGGCCACTCAACCCAGCCTGGATCCGAGCCCGCACCATCTGTTAGTGCCCCGGCTGGCGGTCAGTGATCCAACACCAAATGCCTACCTGGCACGCCCCTGCCAGTTCCTGATGACCGCAGCCTGCCAACCAGCACTCTGGACCCATCGACGATTTTCCCAGCAAGTGGTCATCCGCCTCAGCCAGGGGCTGGACGAATTGAAACGGCGATACGGCAATTGCGAATTCGAACTGGTGGGGTATTCAGGTGGCGCCGCTCTCGCCTTATTGTTAGCGGCGCAGCGCAGTGATGTTACCCAGGTGCAAACCCTTGCCGGCAATCTCAGTCCTCGCCTGTGGGCGACGATGAAAGGGCTGTCGCCACTCGACGGTTCACTGGACCCGCTGGACTATCGTGATCGACTCGTCTTAATACCCCAGCGTCATCTGATCGGGGAAGAGGACCAGATTATTCCAGCTGGCTTAGCTGCCAGCTACCAACAGGCGCTGGGCTCGCCCCTCTCCCAAAGCGTGCATGTAGCCGGAGCAAGCCATGACAGGGGGTGGGAAGCGGCATGGAGCCGGTGGGTTAAAACGCCGCTGGCGCATAGGCCTCCTGAAATCAACGGCGCGCCGGTCCGTTCAAAAACACCCGGATGCCCTCCCTCCTAGAAAAAAGAGGTATTCCACACAACTTTTTTTGATGGCTTGCGAACATCTGTGGTGAGCGGGCTTGTCCCGCTGGGCGTGAAGCGGCCCTAAACCAAGCGACCTGGATTTATCTGATACTCGGCGGAGTCCCTAAATGAGGGCGGCTTCACCAAGCGCGACCGCAACACCACCCCTAAGTTCCGATTATTGCCGGGTAATCCAATAAGGACTCAAAAAATAGCTGGAGCGTCGCATTTTTTGGCTTCTTTTTCGTCATTGGTCATTTTTATGATGAATTTCCCTACAAGCATCGTGTAAATTTCGGCGCGCTTGAATCAGCATTTCACTGACAAGCTGGCAGGGAAGCCAAAAAAAGACGCTGACGCGTAGGTAGTTCCCTGTCAGCTTTCTACCTTGTAAGGATACTGCCTTGAACATTTCCCACCTGCGCCGCTCGTTGTTGGCCCTGTCCGTCGCAACTGCCACTACCGCCGTACATGCCGCCCCCGCACCCGACTTCAATTACGACCTGAGCACAGGGGCATACAGCAGCTCCGGCGATGTTTTCAATAACGCCACCTTCACCGGGACGTCGCAAAACGCAGGTGTAATGCTGACCAACGTGAACCTGGCGGGCAACCTGGTCAACCAAGGCAAAATCAATGTGACGGCCGCGACCCCCACCGAATTCCCGTCCGGTATCGCCATGACCCTCAATTCCAACGTCGCTGGCGACCTGGTAAATAATGGCGACATTACGGTGAGCGGCAATGCCGTCGTCGGGCTGGATGTATATCTGGCGACCATCGCGGGTGAAGTAAACAACAATGGCAACATCACTGTGACCGGCGAACAAGCCGAAGGCATGCTGATCACCTCGACCCAAGCGCGCATCAATAACTCGGGCACTATCACCGCGCGCGGCATCGACTCTATGGGTATCGACATCGAGAAAGCCCGCTTTACCGGTCAAATCGCAGGCGCTCCCGCCAAGAGCGATATCAACAACAGCGGGACTATCTCCGCCGAAGGCATCGGTATCCGCTTTCGCAGTCTCGACACATCCGGCGGTTCCAACAGCCTCTCCATCATGCAAACAGGCGGCCTGATCGAAGGCGGCACGGCAGCCATTTCAGTGGACGACGACAATGCCTCATCTTCGTATTTCTACTGGGAAGGTGGTCAGGTCAAAGGTGACGTGCTGGGCTTGAGCGGCGTACTGGTGCGTGGAGACGCGATGTTCGATGGCTCGACCATCCGCGCGGGGTACGTCGATATCGGCGATGGCCGCCTGACGCTGCTCCGCCCGCAGACGACGATTGCGGGCGACCTCGACCTGGACAGCGCCACTGCGCGCCTGCGCCTGTTGCTGGACAACAACACACTGCCCAATGCGCCGATCCTGAAAGTCACCGGCAATACCTACTTCTCTGCAGGCAGCCAAATCGAACTGCAGGCTCGCTCCGACGACTTCCGCACGCCGGCCCAGGGCACCCGCTACACCCTTATCAACTCCGGCACTTGGGAAGACCCGCAGAACCTGTCCGTGGTGTCCTCCTCGGCGCTGCTTGAGGTGAGGAACTTCGGCATTGACGGTCAGGACGTCAAAGCACTGGTTGCCACCCGCAGTGATGAGGTGATCACGCAAGACTTGCTGGGCGCCCGTGGTTCGCGCAACGCGGTGAACGCCATCAAGCCGTTCAAAAACACGGTCCTGGGCCAGATGGACGAAAGCGACCCGGTGTTCCAGCGTTTCGCCAACGCCGCCACCAGCGAAGAGCTGGCCAAACTGGCCGAAAGCTTGGCCCCGGACGTCAGTCGTGGGGCGATCAACGCCGCGACCAACAGCCAGAACCTGGTCGCAGGCGCCATCAACCGCCGGGCCAGTAAAGCGCGTAGCGGTCTGTCATCCGGTGATGTCCTGGCAGAACAAGGCGTATGGCTGCAAGCGCTGTCCAGCGATGCCAACCAAGACAGCCGCCACGGTATCGATGGATACGACGCCAACACCAATGGCATCGCCGTGGGTGCCGACGGCAAGCTCAACACCGAGACAACCGTGGGCCTGGCCTACAGCTACCTGACCAGCGACGTCAAATCCGACCTGGGCAACAAGACCGACGTCAGCGGCCATGCACTGACCTTGTACGGCAACTGGGCCCGCGACAATTTCTTTGTCGACACCTCGCTGATGTACGGCTGGAACGACAACGAGTCCAAACGCTACATCGCCGGTACTCGCGCCAAGGCCAACTACGACAGTGAGATCTTCGGCATCAACGCACTGGCAGGCTACACGTTCCAGCTCGACAAGCAGTGGCTGCTGGAACCACAGATCGGTGCGCGCTATGCCAACGTATCGATTGATTCGTACCGTGAAAAAGGCAGCTCGGCGGCCCTCAACGTCGGCAAGCAGCGCTATGAAACCGGCGAAATGGGCCTGGGCGCCCGTCTGGCGGCCGCTTTTGACGTAGGCGCGGGCAGCCTGGAACCCGAAGCCAAGTTGATGGCCTGGCACGATTTCATCGGTGACAAGGCCAACACTACCTCCACCTTCGTACTCGGCGGTACACCGTTTACCACCACAGGCGCGACACCCGCGCGCGACAGTTACGAGCTGGGACTGGGCGCGAACTACCGCGTGGGCGCGTGGACCGTGGGCGGGATGTACAACTACCTGACCAGCAGTGGTTTCGACGCGGACACCTTTACTGCGAACGTGCGTTACGATTTCTGATACGTCTTCGCCAAAAACAACAAAACCCGCCAAGGCGGGTTTTGTTGTTTGAGGCTGATGGTAAAGCGATCTCTTACCTATAAAACAGGTTGTTGAAGATCATTCCCACTCAATCGTCGCCGGCGGCTTGCTCGACACGTCATAAGTAACGCGCGAGATGCCTTCGATCTCATTGATGATGCGACCGGAAACGGTCTCAAGCAGTTCGTACGGCAGATGCGCCCAGCGCGCCGTCATGAAGTCGATAGTCTCTACGGCACGCAGGGCCACGACCCAGGCGTAACGACGGCCATCGCCTACAACGCCGACGGATTTCACCGGCTGGAACACTACGAAGGCCTGGCTGACTTTGTGGTACCAGTCGGCCTTGCGCAGTTCTTCGATGAAGATGTGGTCGGCGCGACGCAACAGGTCGGCGTATTCCTTCTTCACTTCACCGAGGATGCGCACGCCCAGGCCCGGGCCTGGGAATGGGTGGCGGTAGACCATGTCGTACGGCAGGCCCAGTTCCAGGCCCAGACGGCGGACTTCGTCCTTGAACAGTTCGCGCAGCGGTTCTACCAACTTGAGGTTCATTTCCTCAGGCAGGCCACCCACGTTGTGGTGGGACTTGATCACGTGTGCCTTGCCGCTCTTGGCGCCGGCCGACTCAATCACGTCGGGGTAGATGGTGCCCTGGGCCAGGTACTTGATGTTGTCCAGGTGTTTGGCCTGGGCATCGAAGACGTCGATAAAGGTACGACCGATGATCTTGCGCTTCTTCTCTGGGTCGGACTCGCCGGCCAGGTTGTTGAGGAACTGGTCCTCGGCGTTGGCGCGGATCACCTTGACGCCCATGTTCTCGGCGAACATGGCCATCACTTGCTCACCTTCGTGCAGGCGCAGCAGGCCGTTGTCGACGAAGACGCAGGTCAGTTGGTCGCCGATGGCTTTGTGCAGCAGCGCGGCAACCACGGAGGAGTCAACGCCGCCGGACAGGCCGAGCAGCACGTTGTCGGTGCCGACCTGGGCACGCACGTTGGCGATGGCGTCTTCAGCGATTTTCGACGGGGTCCACAGGGCTTCACACTCGCAGATGTCGAGGATGAAGCGCGACAGGATGCGGCCGCCTTGCTTGGTGTGGGTCACTTCCGGGTGGAACTGCACGCCGTAGTAGCGACGCTCATCGCTGAACATGCCAGCAATCGGGCAGCTCGGGGTGCTGGCCAGGATGTGGAAGTCTTCCGGCATCTTGGTGACTTTGTCACCGTGGCTCATCCACACGTCGAGGCCGAACAGGCCGTCGGCGTCGACGTGGTCTTCGATGCCGTCCAGCAGGCGGCTCTTGCCGACCACGTCTACACGGGCATAACCGAATTCACGCAGTTCGGAACCTTCAACCTTGCCGCCCAGCTGCTCGGCCATGGTCTGCATGCCGTAGCAGATACCGAAGACGGGCACGCCCAGGTCGAATACGGCTTGCGGGCAGCGCGGGCTGTTGGCTTCATGCACGGACTCGGGGCCACCGGCGAGGATGACGCCTTTCGGTGCGAATTCGCGAATCGCTTCGTCGTCCATGTCGAACGGATGCAGTTCGCAGTACACGCCGATTTCGCGCACGCGGCGGGCGATCAGTTGGGTGTACTGGGAACCGAAGTCGAGGATCAGGATGCGGTGGGCGTGAATGTCGAGGGCCATGAGATCAGTCTCGTCTAATGAATCAGAAACAACTCGGGGCTGAAAAAGACAGCCCCGGTTACTTAACTATTTGCAGGAAGCATCAACCTACGCGGTAGTTTGGCGCTTCTTTGGTGATCTGTACGTCGTGGACGTGGGACTCGGCCATACCGGCACCGGTGATCCGCACGAACTCAGGCTTGGTACGCATTTCTTCGATGTCGGCACTGCCGGTGTAGCCCATCGAGGAACGCAGGCCGCCCATCAGTTGATGGATGATGGCGCTCAGTGTGCCTTTGTACGGCACACGGCCTTCGATACCTTCCGGTACGAGCTTCTCGGCGCCTGCCGAGGAGTCCTGGAAGTAACGGTCGGACGAGCCTTGAGCCTGGGACATGGCGCCCAGCGAACCCATGCCACGGTAAGCCTTGTACGAACGCCCCTGGAACAGTTCGATCTCGCCTGGCGCCTCTTCGGTACCGGCGAACATCGAGCCCATCATCACGCAGGAAGCACCGGCTACGATGGCCTTGGACAGGTCACCGGAGAAACGGATGCCGCCGTCGGCGATCAACGGTACGCCGGTGCCTTCAAGGGCTGCGGCGACGTTGGCGATGGCGCTGATTTGCGGCACGCCCACACCGGCGACGATACGCGTGGTGCAGATCGAGCCTGGGCCGATACCGACCTTGACGGCATCCGCGCCGGCTTCGGCCAGGGCCTTGGCCGCTGCGCCGGTGGCGATGTTGCCGCCGATCACCTGGACTTCAGGGAAGTTCTGCTTGACCCAACGTACGCGGTCGATCACGCCTTTGGAGTGACCGTGGGCGGTGTCGACCACCACCACGTCCACACCGGCAGCAACCAGGGCGGCAACGCGATCGCCGGTGTCTTTACCGGTACCGACCGCAGCACCTACGCGCAGACGACCTTGGTCATCCTTGCTGGCCAGCGGGTAAGCCTTGGCTTTTTCGATGTCGTTGACGGTCATCATGCCTTTGAGGGCGAATTTGTCGTCGACGATCAGCACGCGCTCGATGCGGTGCTTGTGCAGCAGTTCGCGTACGTCGTTCTTGTCGGCGCCTTCCTTGACAGTGACGAGGCGCTCTTTAGGCGTCATCACTTCGCGGACGGTGACTTCAAGACGGTTTTCGAAACGCACGTCACGGGAAGTGACGATGCCGACCAGGTCGCCATCGTGCAGCACGGGAACACCGGAGATGTTGTGCAGACGAGTGAGGTCGAACAGGTCACGCACGGTGGCGTCGGCTTCGATGGTGATTGGATCTTTCACCACACCGGCTTCGTAACGCTTGACCTTGCGCACTTCGGCAGCTTGCTGCTCGATGGTCATGTTCTTGTGGATGATCCCGATACCGCCTTCCTGCGCCATGGCAATGGCCAGGCGGGCTTCGGTAACGGTGTCCATCGCAGCGGAAACCAGGGGAATATTCAGCTCGATGCCACGGGTTAGGCGGGTCTTGAGACTGACTTCGTTAGGAAGCACCTCGGAATAACCGGGCACTAGGAGAATGTCGTCGAATGTCAGAGCTTCTTGGCTGATACGCAGCATCGCGGGGGCTCCCGAGCGGGAAAATGGAAGCGCGCCATTATATACATGCACCCTGTCGGGCTCAATGTAAAACTCTGACAAACTTGGTAATACTGATAGATGGATTAAAGCTCGACCTTGACCCAACTGATCTTCTGGTCCAGCCAATCGGCAAATTCGTCGATAAAGCTTTGCTTGAACCCCGCCTCCGCCCAGTTGTTGAAGATGAATCCCAGGTTGGAAAACCCGCACGCCTGCAGGAACAGAAACCCGTTGATGTCATCTTCATGCCCACACAGCGGGCAGGTGAAGTTGTCGGTATGGCCGGGCATCCAGTCCTCCAGGCTTTCGAACAGCGCTTCGCCGACTTCCTTGCGGCATTCCGGGCAGCCGGCTTCTTCGAGAAAGCCCTTGGCCGGGGTGTAGATGCAGCGTTTGTAGATGATCTCCAGGCCATTGACCGGCTCGTTGAACGGCAGCGCCTCGGGGTGCAGCACCACGGCGCGGGCGCCGTCGGCCAGGGCGTAGGCCATGCGGTTACCGGTGCGGCCACAGGTAGTGAGTTCTTCCTTGATGATGTTCTTGCGCACCAGCCAGCGCACGATGGCCCGGGCGCGGGGTTCGTGGACGGGCAAGGTGGAGATTTTGGGGACAAGGATGCTTTGGGAATTCATGAAAGGCCTGCGGTGTGGCTGCTGACGCCATCGCGGGCAAGTCCCCTCCCACATTTTGAATTGTGAACACCTTCAAATGTGGGAGGGGACTTGCCCGCGATGAGGCCCGGGAGGACGGCAGCTTAATCCCTGAAGAAATCAGGTCAAGTGCTCAAGTACCGCCCAATCAATGCAATGCCGCTGGCCAGCACCAGCCACGTCACCAAGCGCACAAACGCTTCACGGGACATGCGCATCGTCAGCCTGCGCCCACACCACAGCCCCAGGGCCATCGCGGGCAACAGGCAGAGTGCCAACATCAGCAGCGGCAGATCAGCATACACCCCGGCGATCAAAAACAGGCTCAGGCGCACCACCGTACTGCAACTGATCAACGCGCTTTGGGTCGCGCGTGCCGCGTCCTTGGGCAAGCGGCTGTTCAGGTAGATGGCATATAAAAAGCCACCACTGCCGAACAACGCCCCAAACAGCCCGCCCACAGTGCCCATCGGGATCGACCACCCCGCTGCCAGTTGCGTGGGCCGGGCGTTTACCGCCAGGCTGTAAATCGCATAGGCGCTGATAAACAGCCCCATCAACAGCAGCAACAGGTCCGAATGCAAGTTGAGCAAAAACACCACGCCCAGGGTGCAGCCAATCGCCATGCACGGCAGTAATCGCAGCAGCTCCGGCTTGTTCACGTCCCGTCGCGTGTGCAGCAGGCCACCAAACGCCGCGACAAAATCCAGCAGCACCAGCAGCGGGATGATCTTCGACAGCGGCATAAACACAATCAGGATCGGCCCCGCTACCAACGCCGTACCAAAGCCGGCAATGCCGAACACGATATAGGCCACTACCACGCCCAGGCCGATCACCAGCCACTCCACACCGCTAAACGACCACTGGCTCATCAGCTCAACCGGGCTCATGGCGAATTCCTTGAAAGAGATAGCCATCACTTTAGCCATCAGCGAGGGTTGCGACTAATATCGTCAAAGCCCTCCACCCATCTCGAAAAGGCATAACGTGTGATTACCACTCGCCAATTGCGCTACTTCGTCGAAATTGCCGACAGCGGCAGCTTCAGCGCCGCCGCCGAACGCCTGTTCGTGGCGCAATCGGCCCTGAGCCGACAGATCAAGGAGCTGGAAAACCAGCTGCAAACGCCGTTGTTCGAACGCACTGCGCGCCAGCCACGCCTGACCGCGGCCGGTGAAGCGTTCTACCCAAGGGCCCGCAACCTGCTGAGCGAGCTGCTCAAGGCCAGTGAAACCGCGACCC
This sequence comes from Pseudomonas arvensis, assembly GCF_056688935.1. Lineage (NCBI taxonomy): Bacteria > Pseudomonadati > Pseudomonadota > Gammaproteobacteria > Pseudomonadales > Pseudomonadaceae > Pseudomonas > Pseudomonas arvensis. Next base: position 5,066,976 of record NZ_CP162038.1, read on the forward strand.
AGGTCGGCAACGGCCAACTCGGCACCCTGCGCCTGAGCCATTCGAGCACCGTGCCGATGAGCGGCGTGTTATTGCAGGGCATCAGCACGTGGCTGGAGCGCTGCCCCGGCGTTTCGATGGACATCGTCAAGCTGTCCTCGGAAGCGCAACTGGAGGAGATCGCCGACGGTCGCCTGGACGTCGGCCTGTTACGGCTGCCGGTGCTGCGCCAGCGTGAAGGGGTACGTGTGGAGCCTTTATATAAGGAGCAATTGCTGCTGGCGGTGCCGCCGAATCACCGACTGGCAAGTAGCAACGAGCCCGTCGGCCTGGAGCAGCTCAAGGATGAAGCGTTTATCTCGATCCCCCATCCACAGCGTGGTGGACTGAGTTATCTGTCAGCCGAACTCTGCATGCGCGCCGGATTTTTCCCCAAGGCTGCGCGGGTCATATCACGTAAGACCACTCAGCTACAGTTGATCCAGGCCGGCTTCGGTATTGCCCTGTTACCAAAATCCATGCAGGACATCGCCCCCGCCAATGTGCACTTTTTAGCCCTGGCTGACCCGGATTGCCTGAGCACCGTGGCCCTGGCCTGCCCGCAGGTGCCGAGTCGCCTGGTGGTGCAGTTCTGTCAAACCTTGCACGAATGCCTATAAACTGCCGCCCATGATTAAAGACCCCTTTGCCCGTCTGGGCCTGGACCGTGAAGTCCTGACTGTCAGCCAACTCAACGGCCGTGCGCGGGTGTTGCTGGAAGACGTGTTCACCAATATCTGGGTCGAAGGCGAGATCTCCAACCTCGCCCGCCCGGCCTCCGGCCATGTGTATTTCACCCTCAAGGACAGCGGCGCCCAGGTGCGTTGCGCGTTGTTTCGCAACAATGCCGCACGGGTGCGCCAGGCGCTGAAGGATGGCCTGGCGGTGAAGGTGCGCGGCAAGGTCTCGCTGTTCGAGGGCCGTGGCGACTACCAGTTGATCCTCGACACGGTGGAGCCTGCCGGTGATGGCGCGCTGCGCCTGGCGTTCGATGCGCTGAAGGAAAAGCTCAGCGCCGAAGGCCTGTTCAGTGCCGAGCGCAAGGTGCCGCTGCCGGCCCATCCTCGGCGCATTGGCATTATCAGCTCGCCCACCGGCGCGGTGATCCGCGACATCATCAGCGTGTTCCGCCGCCGGGCGCCGAACATTGAGCTGACCTTGATCCCCACCGCCGTACAAGGTCGTGAAGCGATCGCGCAGATTGTGCGGGCGCTGAAACTCGCCGACGCCCGTGGCTTTGACGCACTGATCCTGGCGCGTGGCGGCGGCTCTCTGGAAGACCTCTGGTGCTTCAACGAAGAAGCCGTCGCCCGCGCAGTGGATGCGTGCGTCACGCCCATCGTCAGCGCCGTCGGCCATGAAACCGATGTCTCCATCAGCGACTTCGTGGCGGACGTGCGCGCCCCTACGCCGTCTGCCGCCGCTGAGTTGCTGGCCCCGGACGCCAGCCATCTGGTGCGCCAGGTCGAGAACCTGCATCGGCGCCTGGTGATGCTGATGCGCAATCGCCTGGCCCACGATCGCCTACGCCTCGAAGGCATGGCCCGGCGCTTGCGTCATCCGGGCGAACGTCTGCGCCAGCAGGCCCAGCGCCTGGATGACCTGGACATGCGCCTGCGCCGCGCCTTCGAACGCAGCCTCAATACCCGGCGCGAGCGCTTGATCCGCCTGGAAACCCGCCTCGCCGGCCAGCACCCCGGCCGTCAACTGGCCCTATTGCGCCAGCGCCTGGACAGCCTTGCCGAACGCCTGCCCCGCGCCATGCGCGAAGGCCTGAAGGCCCGTCGTCTGCAACTGCAAAGCCAGGTACAGACGTTGCAGGTGGTCAGCCCGCTGGCAACCTTGGCTCGCGGTTACAGCATCTTGCTGGATGAGCGCGGCCAGGCCATTCGCAACGCGGCGCAAACCCACACCGGCCAACGCCTCACCGCGCGTCTCGGTGAAGGCCAGCTGCAAGTGCGGGTGGAAGACAACCACCTGACACCCGTCACCCTTTCGTTATTGGATTGATTGATGCCTCGTCTCTTTAGCTTGTTGATGCTGCTGTGCCTTGCCTTTAATGCCCACGCCGATAGTTATATCAGCCGTACATTAAACAAACCGGTGCCAGGTGGCGTGGCCGTGGTCGACCTGGGCCCTTCGGCCGCTGCACCGAAAGCGACCTATCAAGGCAAGCCGGTGCTGGTGGTCAAGGAACAGGACAACTGGCTGGCGATTGTCGGCATTCCGCTGAGCGTCAAGCCGGGCAACGAGCGCATCAGCAGCGGTAGCCGCAGCCTGCCGTTTATCGTCGGTTACAAGAAATACCCGGAACAGCGCATCACCCTGAAGAACAAAAGCCAGGTCAACCCCGACCCGGCCCAACTCAAGCGCATCGAAGGCGAACTGGCCGTGCAACTCAAGGCCTACCGCAGTTTCAGCCCCAACCTGCCGAGCAACCTGGTGCTGGATAAACCGGTGAACGGGCCGCTGTCGAGCAAGTTCGGCGTGCGTCGCTTCTTCAACGGTGAAGAACGCAACCCGCATTCGGGCCTGGATTTCGCCGTGCCGGCCGGTACGCCGATCAAGACGCCGGCGAACGGCAAGGTGATCCTGGTCGGCAACTACTTCTTCAATGGCAACACCGTGTTCGTCGACCACGGCCAGGGCTTTATCAGCATGTTCTGTCATATGTCGAAGATCGACGTGAAAGTCGGCCAGCAACTGGTGCGCGGGACGGTGGTAGGCAAGGTCGGCGCGACGGGCCGCGCCACCGGGCCACATATGCACTGGAACATCAGCCTCAACGATGCACGGGTGGACCCGGCGATCTTTATCGGCGCGTTCCAGCCCTGAGTGCCCCGATTGCGCGCGCTGCAAAGCACGCGCAATTAAATTCAGCGCTTGCAACGTTCCCAGGCATAAAATCTCGATTCCTACGCAAATAGCAGAACTTCTCTCAATTTTTTTCGACTGCTTGCCATCTTTCACCCCGGCGGTTAGGGTTGAGCTTATGAAAACCTCTCACACCCTCATTCAGCTCCGCCAGCACCGCAGCCTGTGCCTCGTCAGCGCACGACTGCCAGGCTGAATCGATCTGCCTCGTCTCTACGCCTTATCCCCAAAAACAGTTCCACGGCAGGCCGCCTTTTCTCGGCCCCTACAACAAAGGATTTCCCGATGAGCATGCTCAAAGACCCGTCTTCGAAGTACCGCGCGTTTCCGACCATTGATATCCCGGACCGCACCTGGCCGTCGAAGACCATCACCGAAGCGCCGATCTGGTGCAGCTCCGACCTGCGTGATGGCAACCAGTCGCTGATCGAGCCGATGGACGCGGCGAAAAAACTGCGTTTCTGGAAGACGCTGGTCGCCGTGGGCGTGAAGGAAATCGAAGCGTCGTTCCCCGCCGCATCGCAAACCGACTTTGACTTCGTACGTACCCTGATCGAAGACAACCACATCCCCGAGGACACCACCATTCAGGTGCTGACCCAGGGCCGTGAAGACTTGATCGCACGCACCTTCGAATCCCTGCGCGGCGCCAAGAAAGCCATCGTGCACTTGTACAACGCCACCTCGCCGTCCTTCCGCCGCATCGTGTTCAACCAAGACAAGGACGGTATCAAGGCCATCGCGGTCAACGCGGCCAAGCTGTTCGTCAAATACGCGGCCCAGCAGCCGGAAACCCAGTGGACCTTCGAATACTCCCCGGAGACCTTCAGCGCCACTGAGCTGGAATTCGCCAAAGAAGTCTGTGACGCCGTGATCGAGGTGTGGAACCCGACGCCTGAACACAAGATGATCCTCAACCTGCCGGCCACCGTGGAATGCGCCACGCCGAACATCTATGCCGACCAGATCGAGTGGTTCGGTCGCCATATCAACCGCCGTGACAGCGTGATCATCAGCCTGCACACCCACAACGACCGTGGCACCGGCGTGGCCGCGACCGAGCTGGGCCTGATGGCCGGCGCCGACCGTGTCGAAGGCTGCCTGTTCGGCAATGGCGAGCGTACCGGTAACGTCGACCTGGTCACCGTGGCCTTGAACATGTACACCCAGGGCCTCGACCCGCAGCTGGACTTCTCCGACATCGACGGCGTGCGCAAGGTCGTCGAAGAATGCAACCAGATCCAGGTGCACCCACGTCATCCGTATGTGGGTGATCTGGTTCACACGGCGTTCTCGGGCTCCCACCAGGACGCGATCCGCAAGGGCTTCACCCAGCAGAAAGACGATGCGCTGTGGGAAGTGCCGTACTTGCCGATCGACCCGGCCGACATTGGCCGCAGCTACGAGGCGGTGATCCGTGTGAACAGCCAGTCGGGCAAAGGCGGCATCGCCTACCTGCTGGAGCAGGAATACGACATCAGCCTGCCGCGTCGCATGCAGATCGAGTTCAGCCAAGTGGTACAGGCCGAAACCGACCGCGTGGGCCTGGAGATGACCGCTCCGCAGATCTACGCCTTGCTGCAACGCGAATACTTGCAGGCCAACACTCCGTACGCGCTGGTCAGCCATCGCCTGCAGGAAGAAAACGGCAACAGCTCGGTGGAAGTGGAAGTCTCGGGCAAAGGCCAAGGCGAAACCAACCTGCGCTGGCACGGTAAGGGCTATGGGACCCTGGAAGCCCTGGTCGCCGCCCTGCCGATCAAGGTGGAGATCATGGACTACAACGAACACGCGATCGGCGCGGGTACCAACGCCAAGGCTGCCGCTTACATTGAATTGCGTGTGAATGGCGAGCGTCCGGTGCATGGCGTGGGCATTGATGAAAACATCACTACCGCCAGCTTCAAGGCGGTGTTCAGCGCGCTGAATCGCTCGCTGAGCCAGTTGGAAGCGAAAGCGGCGTAACTGACCGCCGAAACGCAAAAGGCCCCTGGGTGAGAACTCAGGGGCCTTTTTGTTGGGATTTATATTTGCGGTGTCTGTGAGGTCCTCATCGGGGGCAAGCCCCCTCCCACATTTGGAATGCGTTTCCCTGTGGTCAGACAAACTGAAAACTATCGGCATCCAGGTTCGCCGGAAATTTGCTGCGATAGGCCGCCAGCTCGGCTGCATCCAGGCAGACCTGAAACACCCCGTCCGCCTCTCCAGCGCTGAGCAGTGTTTCGCCCTGGAAATCCAACACCTGGCTGTCACCGGTGTAGGCAAAGCCCTTCCCATCCGTGCCCACCCGATTGACTGCCGCCACGTAACACAGGTTTTCAATGGCACGCGCCGGCAATAAACGGTTCCAGTGCTGACGCCGCGCTCCCGGCCAGTTCGCGGTGTACAGCAGCAGGTCCGTGTCCTGGGCATCGCGGCTCCACACCGGAAAACGCAGGTCGTAGCAAATCAGCGGCCGAATACGCCAGCCCTCCAATTCAAACTGTACCTGCCGTTCGCCGGGAGTGTAGTGATCGTGCTCGCCGGCCATACGAAACAGGTGGCGCTTGTCGTAATGCAGCACCTCGCCATCCGGTCGTGCCCACAGCAGGCGGTTGCGGTGGCTGCCGTCGGCGGCCTGGATGATCACACTGCCGGTGATCACGGCGTTGTATTTGACCGCCTGGGCCCGGAGCCATCGATGGGTAGGACCGTTTTCCGGTTCAGCGAGAGTGGCCGACGCCATGGAGAATCCGGTGGTGAACATTTCCGGCAGTACGATCAGGTCGGCGCCCCTGGCCTGCTCCAGCAGCAGGTCGAAGTGTTCGAGGTTGGCCTGACGGTCGTGCCATGCGAGGGTGGTTTGGACCAGGGCGAGAGACAGGTTGGGCAGCGCACTCAGATCACGCATAGTTTTTCAGCTGCTTGGCGCAGCGTCTCCTCGCGTTTGGCAAAGCACAGGCGCACCAGGCGCTGGCCTTGGGGTGGGTTCTGGTAGAACACCGAGACCGGGATGGTCGCGACGCCGTGTTCGCGGGTCATCCACAGGGACATGGCGACGTCATCCAGGTCCGGGCGAATCTGTGAGTAATCCACCAGTTGGAAGTACGTGCCGGTCACCCGGCTGAAACTGAAACGTGACGGTGCCAGCAGGTCACAGAACAGGTCGCGCTTGGCCTGATAGAACGCAGGCAATTCGTCGACGTGCTCCGGGTGGTCGGCCATGAAGTCAGCCAGCGCGAACTGCAATGGCGTCACGCCGCAAAAGTTGACGTACTGGTGCACCTTGCGCAGCTCGGCCGTCAGGGCCGGTGGCGCGACCACGTAGCCGGTTTTCCAACCCGTCACGTGGTAGGTCTTGCCAAAAGAGCTGACCACGAACGCACGCTGATACAGCTCTTCGTGGGCCAGCACGCTGACGTGGGGGACGCCGTCGAAGACCAGATGCTCGTAGACCTCGTCGCTGACCAGGTAGATATCGCGGTCGCGGATTAATTCGGCCAACTGGTCCAGCTCGGCGCGGCTGATCAGGGCACCGGTGGGGTTGTGTGGAGTGTTGAGGATAATCATGCGCGTACGCGGCGACAACGCGGCCTTGATCTTCTCGAAGTCCAGCGCAAAGCCTTGCAGGCTCAGTTGCACATGCAAGCAGCGACCACCGGCCAGCTCGACCGAGGGCTCGTAGCTGTCGTAGCAGGGATCGAACACGATGACTTCATCGCCGTTGCGAATCACCGCCTGGATCGCGCAGAAGATCGCTGCCGTTGCGCCAGGGGTGATGGTTACTTCGCTGTCAGGGTTAACTGCGGCGCCGTAATTGCGGGCGATCTTGGCCGCGACCTGTTGGCGCAGGGCTGGCAGGCCGGTCATCGGGGAATATTGGTTGTGCCCGCTGGCAACGTGCTTGCCCACCGCATCGAGTAACGCCTGGGGGCCATTGAAATCGGGAAAGCCCTGGGACAGGTTGAGCGCGCCGGTTTCGGCTGCGAGTTGCGACATGGTGGTAAAGATGGTTGTGCCAACGTTCGGCAGCTTGCTGGTGATCATCGGAGGCCCCTGCAGGTGAGCTGCAAGTTTTAAGCTGCAAGTCGCAAGCAGGTCAAGCGACAAACCGCCGGCCACAAAAAAGGGCTCCAAAGGAGCCCTCTCTCGCAGCGTGTAGCTTACAACGCAAAGCGGCGCTTATTTCTTATCGCGGCGCTTCTTGTCGGCCTTCTTGTGGTGAGTCATCAAACGACGCTTCTTGTTCACCTGACGGTCCGTCAGTGTGTTCTTGTTGCCTTCGTATGGGTTCTCGCCACCTTTGAACTCGATACGGATCGGCGTACCGACCAGTTTCAAGACACGGCGGTAGGTGTTTTCCAGGTAACGCACGTAGGACTTGGGCACCTTCTCGATCTGGTTACCGTGGATCACGATAATCGGCGGGTTGGCACCACCCAAGTGGGCGTAACGCAGTTTGATCCGGCGGTTGTTGACCATCGGCGGCGCGTGCTCGCCCACCGCGTCTTCCAGGATCTGGGTGAGGCGGTTGGTCGGCCAGCGGGTGACCGCGGATTTGAAAGAGTTCTGTACGGACGCGTAGAGGTTGCCCACGCCGGTGCCGTGCAGTGCCGAGATAAAGTGGATATCGGCGAACTCAACGAAGAACAGCCGACGTTGCAGCTCGATCTTCACGAAATCGCGCTCGCTCGGCGTCATGCCGTCCCACTTGTTGATCGCGATGACCAGGGCACGACCGGCTTCCAGGGCAAAGCCCAGCAAGTTGAGGTCGTGATCCACCACGCCTTCGCGGGCGTCCATCACGAAGATCACCACGTTGGCGTCTTTGATCGCTTGCAGGGTTTTGACCACGGAGAACTTTTCAACTTCCTCGTGGATCTTGCCGCGCTTGCGCACACCGGCGGTGTCGATCAGCGTGTACTTCTCGTCGTTACGCTCGAACGGGATGTAGATACTGTCGCGGGTGGTACCGGGTTCGTCGTAGACGATTACACGGTCTTCACCGAGCATGCGGTTGACCAGGGTCGACTTGCCGACGTTAGGACGACCGATGATGGCGATCTTGATACCGTCTTTTTCGCTCGGGCCAGGAATGCGCTTGGCTTCCTCACCTTCGGCAACGATCTCTTCTTCACCTTCCTCTTCCTCAGCGTCATCCTTGGGAAAGGTGCTGAGGGCGATTTCCAGCATCTGGGTGATGCCGCGACCGTGGGCGCCAGCGACCGGGATCGCATCGCCCAGCCCCATCGGGCTGAATTCGGCACGGGCCGCCTCAGGATCGATGTTATCGATCTTGTTCGCGACCAGGTAGGAACGCTTGTTGCGCTTGCGCAGGTGCTCGCCAATCATCTGGTCGGCGGCGGTGTAGCCCGCGCGGGCGTCCACCAGGAACAACACGACATCGGCTTCTTCAATGGCCAGCAGCGACTGCTCGGCCATTTTTTCGTCCATGCCATGCTCATCACCGGAGATACCACCGGTGTCGACAATAATGTAGGAGCGCCCTTGCCACTTTGCCTCACCGTATTGGCGATCACGGGTCAGACCGGACAAGTCGCCGACAATGGCGTCGCGAGTCCTGGTCAGGCGGTTGAACAAGGTGGACTTGCCGACGTTAGGTCGGCCCACCAGGGCGATTACGGGAACCATGCGGCTCTCCACTTCGTTATTTCAGAAAATACAAAAGCCGCTGCAGGGCAGCGGCTGGTGCTCGGGGCAGCATCCTCAAATGCCGCATGCCCCGCCGAAGCGGGGCCGCCTGGGTGTTACCCCAAGCATAGTTCTTACTTGATGGTCAGGGCTTCCAGCTTGCCGCTGTTGCCATACACATAAAGCATGTTACCCACGACCAGCGGACGCGCACGCAGGCCGTCACTGTCGATACGCTCACGACCTACAAAGCGACCGTCCACCTGGCTCAGCAGGTGCAGGTAGCCTTCGAAGTCGCCGACCGCTACGTAGCTGGAAAACACTTCCGGTGCCGACAGCTGACGGCGAGCCAGGGAGTCGTTGCTCCACAACGCGGTGGTGGAACGCTCGTCGACACTTTCAACGGTGCCGGACGCCAGGCTGACGTAGACGCTGCCAAACCCTTGGGCGACACCGGCGTAGCTGGAAGCATCACGCTGCCAGTTAACACGGCCGCTCTGCAGGTCCAGCGCAGCAACGCGGCCCTGGTAGGTGGCGACGTAGAGGGTTTCACCCGACAGCAGCAAGCCACCGTCGATGTCCACTACGCGATCCAACTCGGAACGACCCTGCGGGATGGCCACACGGGTTTCCCAGGCCGGCACGCCGTTCTGGGTGTCCAGGGCGACCACTTTACCGGTCGACAGGCCTGCGACGGCCAGATTGTTGGTCACAACCGGACCACTGGTACCGCGCAGGGTCAACACCGCAGGGGTGCTGTCGTACAACCAGCGCTGGTTGCCGGTAGCGGCATCCAGACCGATGACACGGTCATCCTGGGTCTGCACCACAACGATGTCGCCGTTGGTGGCAGGCGGTGCGAGGACTTCACTGGTCACGCGAGCGCGCCATTTCTCTTCACCGGTGCTGGAATCCAGGGCAACCACTTCGCCCTTCAGCGTGCCGACCATCACCAGGCCGTAACCCACGCCTACGGCGCCGGAGACAGGCAATTCGAGGTCTTTCTTCCACTTCACGTCACCGTTCATGCGATCCATGGAGATCACTACGCCGGTCACGTCAGCGGCCACAATGTTGTCACCGTCGATAGCCGGTACCAACATGTTGTAGGTTTCGCCCTGACCGTCACCGATGGAACGGCTCCACTGCTTTTGCAGGACGACTTCTTCCTTGAAGCTGGTCAGCTCGGCCGGAGGCAGTTCTTTTTTACTGTTGCTGCTGCAACCCGCGGCCAGAACGGCCAGAGCCAGCAATGCTGCATGTTTCCAACGGATCACGTCACGCATCCCCTTTGGCCAAGTCGTCGAGCTTGATTTGTAAGCCACCGACCGCCGCTTCATCAGACAGCGCCGCCTTGGCTTTCTTGTACGCAGCATTGGCTTCGTCGGTACGACCCAATTGGACCAACAGGTCGCCCTTGAGCTCTTCGCGAGTGGCTACAAATGCCTTGTCCGCATCGCCGTCGAGCAGTTTGAGTGCTTCGTCAGCCTTGTTCTGTGCCGCCAATACCTGAGCCAGGCGCTGACGTGCGATTTCACCCAGAGTCGGGTTGGTCGGTTTGTCGGCGATTGCTTTCAGCTCGGCGGCTGCATCATCCAGCTTGCCGGTGTCGACCGCGACTTTCGCGACGAACAGGCTGCCGTATTGGGCGTAGGTGCTACCGCCGAATTCGTTTTTCAGCTTGCCGGCCAGGTCTGCAACCTGTGCTGGGTCAGGCTTGCCGCTTGGCGTCAGGGTGGTTTCCAGCAATTGCTGATAAACGATAGAGGCGCCTTGGGATTGGTTGGCCTGATATTTGGTCCAGGCTTGCCAGCCGAACACCACCACTAAAGCCAGCAGACCGCCAGTAACCAGGGGCTTGCCGTTACGCTGCCACCAGTCCTTGAACTCGGCCAGTTGCTCATCATCAGTACTCGACACCCCAATACTCCTTAATCGCTAAATTCGGCTGTTCGACAGCTTCAACCCTGCACGACGCAGGTGGCCAAGTGCGCAGCGAGCGCATCAAAGGCAATGTTCTGTTGCTCGCCCTGGCCACGCAGGGGTTTGAAACCTATCACTTGCTGGGCAAGTTCGTCATCGCCGAGGATTAGTGCAGACAGCGCACCGCTCTTGTCGGCCTTCTTGAACTGGCTCTTGAAGCTGCCAGCGCCAGCATTGACCTGCAGGCGCAGGTTCGGCAATTGGTCGCGTACTTTTTCGCTCAGGGCCAGGGCCGCCAGTTCGGCTGCCTCGCCAAAGGCGCACAGGTACACATCCACCTGACGGGAAATTTCTTCCGGGACTTGTTCCAGGGTTTCCAGCAGCAAGATCAGCCGCTCGATGCCCATGGCAAAACCCACACCGCTGGTCGGCTTGCCGCCCATCTGCTCGACCAGGCCATCATAGCGACCACCCGCGCACACGGTGCCCTGGGCGCCGAGTTTGTCGGTGACCCATTCAAATACGGTCTTGCTGTAGTAATCGAGGCCACGTACCAGCTTGGTGTTGATCACGAACGGAATACCGGCCGCATCCAGACGAGCCTTGAGGCCTTCGAAGTGAATGCGCGACTCGTCGTCCAGGTAATCGGCCATTTTCGGCGCGTTGACCAGCACGGCCTGGGTGTCGGCGTTCTTGGTATCCAGCACGCGCAGCGGGTTGGTTTTCAGGCGGCGCTGGCTGTCTTCGTCCAACTTGTCCAGATGAGCCGAGAGGTACTCGACCAAGGCCACTTTGTAGCGGCCGCGGGACTCACTGGTGCCCAGGCTGTTGAGCTCAAGCTTGACCGCGTCGCGGATGCCGAGCAGGCCCCACAGACGCCAGGTGAGTACGATCAGCTCGGCGTCGATATCCGGGCCGTCAATGTTGAACACTTCAAGGCCGATCTGGTGAAACTGACGATAACGGCCTTTCTGTGGACGCTCGTGACGGAACATCGGGCCGATGTACCACAGTTTCTGCGGCTGGCCTGCACCGGTGAGTCCGTGCTCAAGCACGGCGCGCACGCACGCGGCAGTGCCTTCCGGACGCAGGGTCAGGGAGTCGCCGTTGCGGTCTTCAAAGGTGTACATCTCTTTTTCGACGATATCGGTCACTTCACCGATGGAGCGCTTGAACAGCTCGGTGAACTCGACGATCGGCATGCGGATCTGCTTGTAACCGTAGTTATCCAGCAGACGTGCGACAGTATTCTCGAAATAGCGCCACAGAGGCGTCTGCTCCGGCAGGATGTCGTTCATGCCACGAATGGCTTGCAGAGACTTGCTCACATCAAATCCTTAAATTCGTTCAATCAGCCGCGAGCGATCAGCGCTGCGTCAGCTGCGACCTTTTCGGCCGCTTTCTCGCGGATCAGTCTTTCGAGCTCATCCACCAGATTGTCATTCGTTAACTTCTGCGCCGGCTTGCCGTCGATGTAGATCAGGTTCGGTGTACCACCGGTCAAGCCCACATGGGCCTCCTTGGCTTCACCTGGCCCATTGACCACACAGCCAATCACTGCGACATCCAGCGGCACCAGCAGGTCTTCAAGGCGCAACTCCAGGTCGTTCATGGTTTTCACCACGTCGAAGTTCTGCCGCGAGCAGCTCGGGCAGGCAATGAAGTTGATGCCACGGGAACGCAACCGCAGGGATTTGAGAATGTCGTAGCCGACTTTCACTTCCTCTACAGGGTCTGCCGCCAGCGAGATGCGGATAGTATCGCCAATCCCTTCGGCGAGCAGCATACCGAGACCCACCGCAGATTTCACTGTGCCTGAGCGCAAACCGCCAGCTTCGGTGATACCCAGGTGCAACGGCTGCACGATTTCCTTGGCCAGCAGGCGGTAGGCTTCAACCGCCATGAACACGTCGGAGGCCTTTACGCTGACCTTGAAGTCCTGGAAATTCAGGCGCTCAAGGTGCTCAACGTGGCGCAATGCCGACTCAACCAGCGCCGCCGGAGTCGGTTCGCCGTATTTCTTTTGCAGGTCTTTTTCCAGGGAACCGGCGTTGACGCCGATGCGGATCGGAATGCCGCGATCACGGGCAGCGTCCACCACGGCGCGCACACGGTCTTCCCGACCGATGTTGCCCGGGTTGATACGCAGGCAGTCCACACCCAGTTCGGCCACGCGCAACGCGATCTTGTAGTCGAAGTGAATGTCGGCAACCAGCGGCACCTTGACCAACTGCTTGATGCGGCCGAAAGCCTCTGCAGCGTCCATGTCCGGTACCGAAACCCGCACGATGTCCACGCCGGCAGCTTCCAGGCGGTTGATCTGGGCCACGGTGGCGGCCACATCATTGGTGTCGCTATTGGTCATGCTCTGTACCGCGATGGGGGCGTCGCCACCCACCGGCACCGAGCCGACCCAGATCTTGCGCGATACGCGACGTTTGATTGGAGATTCGCCGTGCATGACTATTGTCCCAACTTGATGCGAGCTGTCTCGCCACTGGTGAACGGCGCCACGTCCACAGGCTGGCCGTTGTAGGCCACTTGCGCGCCACGGGCGAAGCCCAGACGCAGCGTCAGAGGAGGCTTGCCGCCCTGGTCAAGCGTATCTCCCTTGCGCTTCAGACCGCTGAACAACACTTTGCCATTGCCATCGGTGACTTGCGTCCAGCAGTCGGCAACGAAGGTCACTTGTACGCGCCCGTCGCCAGCGATCAATGCTGGGGTGGTAGGCGGTGAAATAGCGGGCGCAGCCGGTGCGGGAGTCGCTGGCGCAGGTGCGACCGGCGTATGGGCCTGGGCAGTTGGTACTGCCGGGGTCGCCGGCGTTACAGGAGCGGGCACAGCGGCAGTTGCCGCAGGAGCGGTCTCAGGTGTCGGCTGCTCGGTCGCGAGCGGGGCTTCAGACGTGGCCTGGCCCTCGGCAACAGCCTGGTCTTCCGGCTCGTCCAATGGATGGATCTGGGTGGTACCGTCGGCGCTTTCGACTTCGACGTGCTCCATGGCGTTACTGGTCAGGTCCTTGCTGCGCTGGGAGGTCTGGTCTTGCCACCAGACAAACCCGCCGCCGATCACCGCAATCAGCAGCAACAGGCTGACGATTCGCAAAATGGTATGGGAAACGCGCACCGGCTCTTCGATACGACCCAGGCCATGAACACTGCTACCCTGGGAGTCGGTACCCGTGAACTGGTCGAACTCCTGAACCAGAACGGTCTGGTCGATACCCAGCAATTTGGCGTAGGCGCGGATATAGCCGCGGGCGAACGTGTGCCCAGGCAACTTATCGAACGCGCCGGCTTCCAGATTGCCCAGGGACGTGGTGGTCAAATTGAGCTTGAGGGCCACTTCCGCCAGCGACCAACCATTGCTTTCGCGGGCCTGACGCAAGGTGTCGCCTGGGTTTACGCGATTAGCTGCTACAACTTCCGGGTGCGCCGCTTTCATCATTGCTCCGACAGGTATTGCTGATATTCCGGCGTACCGGGATAGAGTCGTTCGAGTTGCTGGCCAAAATGTGCGGCCGTGTCGCGTTCGTCATGAACGGTCGCCAGGCGCACACCGAGCAATAGACTACGTGCATTTTGCCCGCTGAGCAGGCTAAAACGCGCGTAATAGTCACGTGCTGGCACATAATGCCTGTCTTCGTAAGACAACTCAGCCATTTCGAGCAATGCCCGTGGCTGGCGACTGTTCAGGTGCAGGGCTTTTTCCAACTGCTGACGAGCGCTGTCACGCTGGCCAAGACGCATTGAGGTCACCCCGAGGTTCTCGAACACCCGCGAACGCTCTGGATAGAGTGTGTCAGCGGAGGCTTGCTGGAAATAACGGGAAGCCTGGTCATAACGTTTCTGTTCGAACAGGAAGCTGCCGTAATTGTTCAGCAGCCGAGGATCGGCAGGACGGGAGGCCAGTGCCTTTTTGAAATACTGGTCGGCCAGTTCAGGCTCGGCCTGGGCCTGAAACACCAAGGCCAGTGCGGCATTGGCATCGGCGTCGTTGCTGTCCAGCTCAAGGGCTTTTTTCAACGGCACCTTGGCCTGCTCGCTCATGCCCTGCTGCAGGTAGCCCAAGCCCAATTGCACATAGGCAACTCGCGCCTCATCACGGCCTTTACCGGTTTGCAAAGGGCTCTCATGACCCGATGAAACACAACCGGCCGCAAGGCTGGTAACAAGCAGAAGCAGCGCGAGGCGCAAGGGCATAGAGATCCTCTCTCAGATTCGATTCACAGCGATTTGCGGCATCTCGTCGGCGGCATTCAGTTCACGCACGGCGATATAACGTTCGCTGCGACGGGTGCGATCCAGCACCTGTCCTACCAATTGGCCACAGGCGGCGTCGATGTCTTCACCACGGGTGGTGCGTACGGTGACGTTGTAGCCGGCCTGGTGCAGTTGATCCTGGAAACGACGGATGGCGTTGTTGCTCGGCCGCTCGTAGCCAGAATGGGGAAACGGGTTAAACGGGATCAGGTTGATCTTGCACGGAGTGTTCTTGAGCAACTCGATCATCTCGACCGCGTGCTCGACCTTGTCGTTGATGTCCTTGAGCATGGTGTACTCAATGGTCAATACGCGCTTCTCACCCAAGGTCGCCATGTAGCGCTGGCAGGATTCGAGCAGCATCTTAAGCGGATACTTCTTGTTGATCGGCACCAATTGGTTACGCAATGCGTCATTGGGTGCGTGCAGCGACAACGCCAGGGAGACGTCGATGTGCTTGGCCAGCTCATCGATCATCGGTACCACGCCGGAGGTCGATAGGGTCACACGGCGCTTGGAAATGCCGTAGCCCAGGTCGTCCATCATCAGGTGCATGGCCGCAATCACGTTGTCGAAGTTCAGCAGCGGCTCACCCATGCCCATCATCACCACGTTGGTGATGGCACGGTCGACGGTCGCCGGGACGCTGCCAAAGGATTTGTTGGCAATCCACACCTGGCCGATGACTTCGGCGGCAGTGAGGTTGCTATTGAAGCCTTGCTTGCCGGTGGAGCAGAAACTGCAATCCAGGGCACAGCCTGCCTGGGACGAAACGCACAAGGTGCCACGTTTGCCCTGGGGGATGTACACGGTCTCGACGCAGCTGCCGGACGCCACGCGCACTACCCATTTACGGGTACCGTCGGTGGAGATGTCCTCGCTGACCACTTCGGGACCACGGACCTCAGCAATGGTCTTGAGCTTGTCGCGCAAGGCCTTGCTGACGTTCGTCATGGCGTCGAAATCGTCGACACCAAAGTGGTGAATCCATTTCATTACCTGACCGGCACGGAAGCGCTTCTCCCCGATTGAGTCGAAGAATTTCTCCATTTCCGGCTGGGTCAGACCCAGCAGGTTGGTTTTAACAGTCGATGTAGTCATGGATTCACCCTCACTCTTTAAGCCAATGCTTAGCGAGCGGTTACTTCAGTAGCAGCGAAAAAGTACGAGATTTCGCGAGCAGCGGCAGCTTCGGAGTCCGAGCCGTGTACAGCGTTGGCGTCGATGGATTCAGCGAAGTCAGCACGGATGGTGCCGGCAGCAGCTTCTTTAGGGTTGGTAGCGCCCATCAGCTCACGGTTCAGAGCGATAGCGTTTTCGCCTTCCAGAACCTGAACAACAACAGGACCGGAGATCATGAAGGCAACCAGGTCGCCGAAGAAGCCACGAGCGCTGTGCTCAGCGTAGAAGCCTTCAGCTTCAGCCTTGGACAGTTGCTTGAGTTTCGAAGCTACAACCTTCAGGCCGGCTTTTTCGAAACGAGTGGTGATCTCGCCGATGACGTTTTTTGCAACAGCGTCAGGCTTGATGATGGAGAAAGTACGTTGAACAGCCATGGTGTAACTCCAGAAACGGTAATTTACGAAAAATTAAACCCGCGAATTATACGCGGGTTCAGGGGTATTGCCTAACCTGCCAGGTCGATCAGTCGATTTCTTCGATCCAGAGCTGTTGGACAGCCTCCAGGACCTTCTCGCCACAACGGCCAGAGGCACTGTCGAAATCGGGAAGCTCCATGATCCAGTGCTGGAGATCGACAAAGTTAACGGTCAACGGATTCACATCCGGCTTGGCTTCGGCCAACTCTTCTGCGATGCGTTGTACATCATTCCAACCATAGCTCATGACAGTGTCACCATCAGTGCGGCGCTTCGGCCGCATGGTTAAGCGAATATTTCGGGATTTCGACGGTAATGTCTTCAGTCCCCACTTTCGCCTGACAACTCAGGCGCGACGTCGGCTCCAGACCCCACGCCCGATCAAGATAGTCTTCTTCCAGGTCGTCAGCCTCATTTAGGCTGTCGAAACCTTTACGAATGATGCAGTGACAGGTGGTGCAGGCATTGACGCCGCCACAGGCACTTTCGATCTCGATGTGGTTGTCATGGGCGACGTCGAGCAGGGACTTGCCGGTCTCAGCCTCCACGACCATGCCCTCAGGGCAATGTTCGGCGTGCGGTAGAAAAGTGACCTGCGGCATCAGTTATTCCTCAATTTCATTCAGGTTGCGGCCCGCCAGCGCGGCTTTAACCGTCTGATCCATACGGCGGGCGGCAAAGGCATCAGTCACTTGCGACAAGCGCTTGGTCTGCTGTTCGATGGCGTAACCATCGTTGCCTTTCATCAATTCGGCCAGCTCTTGCATCTGCAGGTCAATGACCATGCGTTCTTCGGCATCCAGCAAGCGCTCGCCGTCGACCTCAAGGGCGCCCTGCACCGCTTCAAGCAGGCGCTGGGCGTCCACTTGCTGCTCGCGCAGCACACGGGCGACCTTGTCGTCACCGGCATACTGGAACGAGTCCTTGAGCATTTTGGCGATTTCGCCGTCGGTGAGGCCGTAGGACGGCTTGACCTGGATACTGGCTTCAACCCCCGAACCCAGTTCACGGGCAGCAACACTGAGCAGGCCGTCGGCGTCGACCTGGAAGGTCACGCGAATCTTCGCAGCCCCGGCAACCATGGCCGGGATGCCACGCAATTCAAAGCGCGCCAGGGAGCGGCAGTCACTGATCAGTTCGCGCTCACCTTGCAACACATGAATCATCATGGCCGTCTGGCCGTCTTTGTAAGTGGTGAAGTCCTGGGCGCGGGCGACGGGAATGGTGGTGTTACGTGGAATCACCTTCTCCATCAGGCCGCCCATGGTTTCCAGGCCCAACGACAACGGAATCACGTCGAGGAGCAGCAGTTCGCCACCCTCGCGCTTGTTGCCGGCCAGGGTATCGGCCTGGATCGCGGCGCCGATGGCGACCACTTGATCCGGGTCGATTTCGGTCAGCGGCTGGCGACCAAAGGCTTCAGCCACGGCGTCACGAACACGCGGTACACGCGTCGAACCGCCAACCATAACCACCGCACCAACCTCTTCCAGCTCGATACCGGAATCACGTACGGCGCGGCGACAGGCCTTGAGGCTGCGAGCAACCATTGGCTCGATCAAGGCGTCAAAGGCATCCCGCGTCAGCGGGGCCGACCAGCTACCGTAGGAAACATCAACAGAGGAGGCGTCAGTCAGCGCTTCTTTAGCGGCACAGGCGGTTTGCAGCAGGTTGCGCTGCGCGCCTGGATCCAGATCGGCGGACAAGCCGGCACTGGCAATGATCCAACCTGCGATGGCGTGGTCAAAGTCATCGCCGCCAAGGGCACTGTCGCCACCGGTGGCCAGTACTTCGAACACACCGCCGGTCAGGCGCAGGATCGAAATATCAAACGTGCCGCCGCCCAAATCGTAAATGGCGACCAGGCCTTCGGCGTGCTGATCCAGCCCGTACGCCACAGCCGCAGCAGTCGGCTCGTTGAGCAGGCGCAGCACGTTGAGGCCGGCGAGTTTTGCCGCATCCTTGGTGGCTTGGCGCTGTGCGTCGTCGAAATAGGCGGGAACCGTGATCACTGCGCCAACCAGTTCGCCACCCAAGGTGGTTTCTGCACGCTGGCGCAGCACCTTGAGGATATCGGCTGACACTTCCACCGGGCTTTTTGGACCCTGGACGGTGTCGATGAACGGCATGTGCGATTCGCCACCGACAAAGCGGTACGGCAATTGGTCGCCGAGCTGCTTGACGTCGGACAATCCACGACCCATCAAGCGCTTGACCGACAGCACGGTGTTCAGCGGATCGGTAGACGCCGCCAGCTTGGCCGACTCACCGACTTCGGTGCGATCCGCGTGATAGCGTACGGCCGAGGGCAGGATGACTTGGCCATCAGCGTCGGGCAGCGGTTCGGACAGGCCACTGCGCAAGGCAGCAACCAGGGAATTGGTGGTGCCCAGGTCAATCCCCACCGCCAGGCGGCGCTGGTGCGGCTGAGGGCTTTGGCCGGGTTCGGCGATTTGCAGTAATGCCATGGTAATCAGGTCTTATCTGTCTATCAGGCGTGCATCACGGGCAGCACTGGGTTAATCGTCGAGGCGCTCTTCTAGCTGGCGCACTTCGTAGGTGAGCTTGTCGAGGAACTGCATGCGCCGCATCAGGCGTTCGGCCTGCTCGCGTTGCGCAGCATCATCCCAACAGGCTGCGAAGCTTTCGTTGAGCTCATCCTGGGCCACTTTCAGACGACGCTTGAAGACAGCGACACCGGCCACATCGGCTTCGTCGTGCAGTTCTTCGAGCTCTTCGCGCCACTGCATCTGCTGCATCAGAAAGTCAGGATCATGCACCGTGACTTCAATCGGCAACTCGCCACCGTTCATCGCAAGCAGGTATCGCGCGCGCTTGGGTGGGTTTTTCAGTGTTTGATAGGCCTCGTTGAGGCTCGCCGACTGTTCCAGGGCCTGGCGTTGCTCACGCTCGGAAGCGTCAGCGAAGCGGTCCGGGTGCACCCCACGCGCCAACTCTCGGTAGCGCGTGGCAAGCTGCTCAAGGTCCAGCCGAAAACTCGGCTGCAGCTCGAATAAAGCGAAATGACAAGGAGTACCCACGAGTAGCCTCAGATGTTGAAGCTTTCGCCGCAGCCACACTCACCGCGTACGTTGGGGTTGTTGAACTTGAAACCTTCGTTCAACCCTTCCTTGACGAAATCGAGTTCGGTGCCGTCCAGGTAGGTCAGGCTTTTAGGGTCGATGATCACTTTCTCGCCGTGACTTTCGAACACCTGATCTTCCTCAACCACCTCGTCGACAAACTCCAGCACGTAGGCAAGGCCGGAACAGCCCGTGGTGCGAACACCCAGACGAATCCCCTCACCTTTACCGCGCCCATTCAGGGAGCGGCGAATGTGCTGCGCTGCCGCTTCTGTCATGCTGATAGCCATCGTTGACTCCTTACTCGTCGCCAAATGCTTAGATCAAGCCTTTCTTCTGCTTGTAGTCGCGAACGGCCGCCTTGATGGCGTCTTCAGCGAGTACGGAGCAGTGGATTTTCACTGGCGGCAGGGCCAGTTCTTCGGCCAGCTGGGTGTTGCTGATAGTCACAGCCTCATCCAGGGTCTTGCCTTTCATCCATTCGGTCGCCAGGGAGCTGGAGGCGATGGCCGAGCCGCAGCCGTAAGTCTTGAACTTGGCGTCTTCGATAACGCCAGCTTCGTTGACCTTGATCTGCAGGCGCATCACATCGCCGCACGCCGGGGCGCCGACCATGCCGGTGCCGACATCAGGATCTTCCGCGTTCATCTTGCCGACGTTGCGCGGGTTTTCGTAGTGGTCGATGACCTTTTCGCTGTAAGCCATGGTACTGAATCCTCACTCATCAGGGCCGCTCTGGAACCCTGTAAAAACGTCTGCGTTTACCGCCACGTTCCTACAGAGCTTGGGTGGCGGCTTCTATATTTAGTGTGCCGCCCACTCGATCTTGGAAATATCGACACCGTCTTTGAACATGTCCCACAGCGGCGACAGAACACGCAGCTTGTTGACGGCTTCGCAGACTTTCTGCGCGGCATAGTCGACTTGCTCTTCAGTCGTGAAGCGGCCGAAGGTAAAGCGGATCGAGCTGTGTGCCAGCTCGTCGTTGCGGCCCAGGGCGCGCAGTACGTACGAAGGCTCAAGCGAGGCCGAGGTGCAGGCCGAACCGGACGAAACCGCCAGATCCTTGAGCGCCATGATCAGCGACTCGCCTTCGACGTAGTTGAAGCTCAAATTCAGGTTGTGCGGTACGCGGGCGGTCATGCTGCCGTTGATGTACAGCTCTTCAAGGTTCTCGACCTGCTTGTAGAAGCGATCGCTCAGGGCCTTGATGCGTACGTTTTCGGCAGCCATGTCTTCCTTGGCCACGCGGAAGGCTTCGCCCATGCCGACGATCTGGTGGGTCGCCAGGGTGCCCGAGCGCATGCCGCGCTCGTGACCGCCGCCGTGCATGGTGGCTTCGATACGTACGCGCGGCTTGCGGCTTACGTAGAGGGCACCAATGCCTTTAGGGCCGTAGGTCTTGTGGGCCGAGAACGACATCAGGTCGACTTTAAGCTTGGACAGGTCGATGTCGACCTTGCCGGTGGACTGGGCAGCATCGACATGCAGCAGAATGCCCTTGGAGCGGGTCAGTTCGCCGATGGCTGCGATGTCGTTGATGGTGCCGATTTCGTTGTTCACGTGGATCACGGAAACCAGGATGGTGTCTTCACGCAGCGCGGCTTCAATCATGGCCGGGGTGACGATACCGTCGGTGGTTGGCTCAAGGTAGGTAACCTCGAAACCTTCACGCTCCAGTTGGCGCATGGTGTCGAGGACAGCCTTGTGCTCAATCTTGGTGGTGATCAGGTGCTTGCCTTTGGTCGCATAGAAATGCGCCGCGCCCTTGATTGCCAGGTTGTCGGACTCGGTGGCACCGGAGGTCCAGACGATTTCGCGCGGATCGGCATTGACCAGGTCAGCGACTTGGCGACGAGCGTTCTCGACCGCTTCCTCGGCTTTCCAGCCGAATACGTGGGAACGGGAGGCCGGGTTGCCGAAGTTTCCGTCAACCAGCAGGCATTCACTCATCTTTTGCGCGACACGCGGATCAACCGGGGTGGTCGCTGAGTAATCAAGGTAAATCGGCAATTTCATGGACTTTCTCCTAAATCAGGCTGGCTGGCGTGCCGTTAGCTCTTCGGCTGTCACTCGACGGCGGACGCTTCAATCTTGTCCAGACGCGGCGCCTTGGTGTTGCAACGGCGCTGGTCCTGACGCTGGGCTACTTCTTGCACCTCACGGCGAGTCACAAGATCAGCCAAGCTGATACCACTCAAAAACTCATGGATCTGCAGGCTCAAGTCACACCACAGATGGTGTGTCAGGCAGGTGTCGCCAGCGTGGCAGTCACCCAAGCCTTGGCATTTGGTCGCGTCGACGGATTCGTTGACCGCATCGATCACTTGAGCCACCTGGATGCCCTGCATATCGCGGGACAGCTGATAGCCGCCACCTGGCCCACGCACGCTGGAGACCAGATTGCTACGGCGTAATTTGGCGAACAGCTGCTCAAGATAGGACAGGGAAATGCCTTGGCGCTCGGAGATATCAGCCAGGGACACCGGCCCAGTTTGCGCGTGCAAGGCCAGGTTGAGCATGGCAGTCACCGCGTATCGGCCTTTTGTAGTCAGTCTCATGGACAATTACCAAGGTGTTTCAGAATGTGGGCAAGTATGCGATTCCCGAGTATTTAAGTCAACTATAAGACCTAGTACTTTAGTCAGGATTACCCGTAAAAAGGGCGCGCGAATCATAGCAGGATGGGGTGGGATCGAACAGCGCAACCAGGCCTGCAGCAAGACCACTGAGCCAATGGAGATCAAATGTGGGAGCTGGCTTGCCTGCGATAGCAGCCTATCAGCTAACTTATAGGCCGCTGGCCCACCGCAATCGCAGGCAAGCCAGCTCCCACGAGGGACCGCGCTCAGCCTGCCCTGGTGGTAGCGGCTTCGTCCTTGATTTCAGCAAAATCTTCTTCACGCAGTGAAGGCAAGTCTTTGGCACAGTACGGGCTGCCCAACTCCTTCAGCGCGCCGCACATACCGTCCAGCTTGCCGTCCACCGCTTGAAGATGGTCGAGCAACTGACCAATGGCACGAGCGACCGGATCGGGCATGTCTTCGCTGACACCGTAGGCATCGAAGCCGATTTTCTCGGCCATGGCCTTGCGCTTGGCTTCCTGCTCATCGCCCACTTCCGGCTTGACAATGATCCGACCGGGAATACCCACCACGGTGGCACCGGCCGGCACGGCCTTCGTAACCACAGCGTTGGAGCCGACTTTGGCACCAGCCCCCACCGTGAAAGGACCCAGCACCTTGGCCCCCGCCCCCACCACCACACCATCTTCCAGCGTCGGGTGGCGCTTACCCTTGTTCCAACTGGTGCCGCCCAGGGTCACGCCCTGGTACAGGGTGACGTCGTCACCAATCTCAGCGGTTTCGCCGATAACAATGCCCATGCCATGGTCGATAAAGAAGCGGCGTCCCACCTTGGCCCCCGGGTGAATCTCGATCCCGGTCATCCAGCGACCAAAGTTCGACACCAGCCGCGCCAGCCATTTCCAGCCCATACCCCACAAGGCGCCGGACAGGCGATGGATCCAGATAGCGTGCATACCCGGATAGCAGGTCAGCACTTCAAAGGCGTTGCGCGCCGCCGGGTCACGGTGGAAAACACTCTGGATATCTTCTCGCAAACGCTCGAACATTTTTAATCCTTCCGCTTAAGAAGCTCGCCACGGGCCGCTTTCTGGGTTTCCGTGAGGACGCCACGCAATATATTCATTTCCGCCCGACTTACCGAGCTGCGTCCGTACAACCGACGCAGGCGCGCCATCAAGTGCCGTGGTTTTTCAGGATCAAGGAATTCGATCGCCACCAGGGTTTGCTCCAGGTGCTCATAGAACCGCTCAAGTTCGTCCATGGTGGCCAGTTCGCCACTCTTGGTCGAAGCAACCTCTTCCTTCTCCATTTTGCTTGGCTGGCCGGCAGCCGCCAGCCACGCCATGCGCACTTCGTAAGTCAGCACCTGCACCGCCGCCCCGAGGTTCAGCGAACTGAACTCAGGGTCTGATGGGATGTGCACGTGGTAGTGACATCGCTGCAGCTCCTCATTGGTGAGACCAGAGTCTTCACGACCAAACACCAAAGCGATTTCTGCGCCACCAGCCGCCTCTTCCACCACTTTGTTGCCGCACTCACGGGGATCCAACAGCGGCCAGGGGATACGACGGTCACGGGCGCTGGTACCGAGCACCAGGTTGCAGCCGACCAAGGCATCCTCCAAGGTGGCCACGACCTGGGCTTTTTCAAGGATGTCATTGGCACCGGATGCGCGGGCATCGGCCTCGTGATGCGGAAACACGCGCGGCTCAACCAGCACCAGGCGCGTCAGCCCCATGTTTTTCATGGCTCGCGCCACCCCCCCGATATTGCCGGGATGACTGGTATTGACCAAGACGACACGAATGTTTTGCAGCAAGGGAGGCGCTCTCGGACACGGGAAAGGGGAGCAAATCTTACAGAACCGCCTAAGGTTATGCCATGAAAGCTAACGTCGTCCTTCACCTGAAGAAAGTTTCTGCTAGAATGCCCGGCTTTCTTTAACAACCTTAGGTGACACATCCATGCAGCCCATGCTGAATATCGCGCTGCGCGCCGCCCGCAGCGCCAGTGAATTGATCTTCCGCTCCATCGAGCGCCTGGATACCATCAAGGTCGACGAAAAAGACGCCAAGGATTATGTATCCGAGGTGGACCGCGCCGCCGAACAGAAAATCATCGACGCGTTGCGCAAGGCCTACCCTACCCACGGCATCCTCGGCGAGGAAACCGGCCTGCACAAAGGCAGCGGCGAAGGCGAAGACTACCTGTGGATCATCGACCCACTGGATGGCACCACCAACTTCCTGCGCGGCATCCCGCACTTTGCCGTCAGCATCGCGTGCAAATACCGTGGTCGCCTGGAACATGCCGTCGTCCTGGACCCGGTTCGCCAGGAAGAATTCACCGCCAGCCGTGGCCGTGGCGCCCAGTTGAACGGTCGCCGCCTGCGTGTCAGCGGCCGCACCAGCCTGGACGGCGCCCTCCTGGGTACCGGCTTCCCGTTCCGTGACGACCAAATGGACAACCTGGAAAACTACCTGGGCATGTTCCGCGCCCTGGTGGGCCAGACCGCCGGTATCCGTCGCGCCGGCGCCGCAAGCCTGGATCTGGCTTATGTTGCCGCCGGTCGTTTTGATGCGTTCTGGGAGTCGGGCCTGTCCGAGTGGGATATGGCTGCAGGCGCCCTCTTGATCCAAGAGGCCGGCGGTCTGGTGAGCGACTTCACCGGCGGTCATGACTTCCTGGAAAAAGGCCACGTTGTAGCTGGCAACACCAAGTGCTTCAAGGCAGTGCTGACGGCGATCCAGCCGCACCTGCCGGCTTCGCTGAAGCGCTAAGCGAGCGAGCACAAAAAAGCACCCCAAGCAGACTGTGTGAAAACCTAGCAATCTGCGCAGAGCTCAAAGAAAATGCTCCGTATCGAAAGATACGGAGCATTTTTTCGTTATGGCGTACATCCAGGGCGAATCTCGCAGCCAGACCAGCCTGTTCCCGGTCTCGCTGGAAGAACTGATCCCCGAGGATCACCTCGTTCGAGTCATAGACCTCTACGTGGCCAAGCTGGATCTGGTGCAGTTGGGGTTCGATAAGGCGTTGCCCAAAGGCACCCGGTCGCCCCTCTTATGATCCTGCCGATCAGCTAAAACTCTATCTCTACGGCTATTTCCAGCGGATTCGCTCATCGCGCCGTCTTGAAGCGGAATGCCAGCGCAACATCGAAGTGATGTGGCTGATCAACCGGCTGAAACCCGACTTCAAAACCATCGCCGATTTTCGCAAGAACAACAAATCCGCCTTCATCGCGACCTGCCGTGCTTTCGTGCGGTTCTGCCGCACGGCAGGCTTGATCGCCGGTGAACTGGTGGCCGTCGACGGCAGCAAGTTTCAGGCGGTCGCCTCTTCACGGCGTCATGTGAATTTGAAGCAGCTCAAGCGCCAGGAAGAAAAACTGGATAAGCGCATCGCTCAGTATCTGGCCGAGCTGGACGCCGCCGATAAGGCTGAAATCACTGCGGTGGTTGATCGTAGTGCGATCAAATCAGCGCTGGCGCAGCTTGAGGCTCGACAGCAGGATAATCAGAGCTGCCAGGCGCTGATGAATTCGATGGGCATTGAGCAGTTCAACACCCATGAAAGCGATGCCCGAATGATGCGCACGGCCAAAGGGCCACGTGTGGCCTACAACGTGCAAACCGTCGTAGACGCCGAGCATTGCCTGATTTTGCATCATGAAGTCACCCAGGATGGCGATGACCGAAAACAGCTGGAGCCGATGGCTAAGGCCGCCAAAACAGAGTTACAGCAAGATGAACTGACGATCACTGCCGATGCCGGTTACTCCAACGGGAAACAATTTCAGGCCTGCGAGGATGCTTCGATTACGGCCTATGTACCGCCCAATCGTTCGAAAAACCCTGGCTGTCAGGAAGAACAGCTCTTTGAGCGAAAAGACTTTGCCTACGAGGCCGAACACGATCGTTACCAGTGTCCGGCAGGCAAATGGTTAACGCTCAAGCAGCACAACAAAGGTGATCGGATCTATCAGGCCGCCGTCGACGACTGCGCCAACTGCGCGCTGAAAGCGCAATGCACTGGAGCCCAGCGTCGTTATGTCTCACGACATGCCCATGAAGAGGCTTTCGAGCGGATGGAGCAAAGGATGCAGGCGCATCCTGAGATGATGGCCAACCGAAGATCCATCGTTGAGCACCCCTTCGGCAACCTCAAACAGTGGCTATTGGGTAATGGTCGTTTCTTGCTGCGGCAACTTGAGGGGACGAAAGCTGAAATGGCCTTGGCGGTGAATGCCTACAACCTGAAACGAGCGATTAACGTGCTCGGGGCCCGCCAACTGATGGCGCTAATGGGCTAGAAGGCCTTTTTTCGCCTGTCGCCGGCATAAAAACAAACGCCCCGAACGAGTCGGGGCGTTTGTTGGGCCGGCCTTCAGTGCGTTTTCACACAGTCTGCAAGGGGGTGCTTTTTTATGCCCGGGATTTGAGCCAGACCCATGCATCAGCAGCAACACTTAACAAATGTGGGAGGGGGCTTGCCCCCGATTGCAGTGGGTCAGCAAATAACTGGCTGACTGATCCACCGCTATCGGGGGCAAGCCCCCTCCCACATTTTGAAGCTCACAAGCGTTGAGGCCTGTGCCAGACTCAGATTACTGCTGGTTCTGACCGAGGATCAGACGACCCTCTTTGTCCACTGGAATCTGACCACCCGGATCACGATCCATGCGCACCGAACCTTCCTTGCCGTCAAGGTTGTAACGCACGTCATAACCAACAACCTTGTCGCTGATATCGTTGACGGTGTTACAACGGGTTTGCGTGGTGGTGTAGGTATCACGGTTCTGCATGCCTTCCTGAACCTTGTTACCGGCGTAACCACCGCCGACGGCACCGGCTACAGTGGCCAGCTTCTTACCGTTACCCCCACCGATCTGGTTACCCAGCAAGCCACCCGCCAGGGCGCCAACCACGGTACCGGCAATCTGATGCTGGTCCTGTACCGGACGCTGACGCGTCACGGCGACGTCCTTGCAGACTTCACGAGGGGTCTTGATCTGGGTTTTTACCGGCTGCACTGCCAGCACTTGCGCATACTCAGGGCCGCTTTTTACCAGGCTGTAGGTGGCGACAGCACCCCCGGCAGTCACACCGACAGCACCCAATACCGCACCAACCAGTAACGACTTGTTCACGTTGAACCTCCTGACCATCACAAACGGACCGAAAGATCCGCGCTATACCCAGCCTTGGAGCAAAAAAAAAGGCACGAGTTCAATACTCGTGCCTTTCTTGTAACAGCAGATCAACAAGCACCCATCAAGGGCGGTCGTCGACCTCCTTGCCAGTCGCGGCCGGAGGGATCAAGTCTTCGCTGTTGAGGTTCAGCCAGATCAGCACCACGTTGGCGATGTAGATCGACGAGTAGGTACCCGCCAGAACGCCAATGAACAGCGCCAGGGAGAAGCCCCACAGGTTGTCGCCACCGAAGATCATCAGCGCAGCAATCGCCAACAAGGTGGAGATCGAAGTCGCCATGGTCCGCAGCAGCGTCTGGGTCGTGGAGATGTTGATGTTCTCGATCAACGTCGCCTTGCGCAGTACTCGGAAGTTCTCACGAACCCGGTCGAATACCACGATGGTGTCGTTGAGGGAGTAACCAATGATCGCCAGCACAGCAGCCAGTACGGTCAGGTCGAAGGTGATCTGGAAGTACGCCAGAATACCCACGGTCACGATCACGTCGTGGATCAGCGAAACAATGGCGCCGACACCGAACTTCCACTGAAAGCGGAACGCCAGGTAGATCATGATGCCGACCAGCGCCATCAGCATGCCGAGGCCGCCCTGGTCGCGCAGTTCTTCACCCACTTGCGGACCAACGAACTCGACGCGCTTGACCGATGCCGGGTTATCGCCGCCAACCTTCTGCAAGGCCTCGGCAACCTGGTGACCCAATTGCGGGTCTTCGCCTGGCATGCGCACCAGCAGGTCGGTGGTCGCACCAAAGCTCTGCACGACGGCTTCGTGATAACCAGCCTTGACCAGCTCGTTGCGCACCAGGGTAACGTCGGCCGGCTTCTCGTAGGTCAGCTCGATGAGCGTACCGCCGGTAAAGTCCAGACCGTAGTTCAGGCCCTTATGGAACCAGCTGAACAACGCCAGAACGGTAAGGAGCACGGTGGCGCCGAACGCAATATTGCGAACGCCCATGAAGTTGATTGTACGTAACATGGCAGCCCCTTAAATCCACAACTTCTTGAAGTCACGCCCGCCAAAGATCAGGTTGACCATTGCGCGGGTCACCATGATGGCCGTGAACATCGAGGTAAAGATACCGAGGGACATAGTTACCGCAAAACCTTTGACCGGGCCGGTGCCCATCGCAAAGAGAATCCCGCCGACCAACAGAGTGGTCAAGTTGGAGTCGAGAATTGCAGTAAATGCCCGGCCGAAGCCTTCGTTGATTGCGCGCTGTACGGTCATGCCCGCCGCGATCTCTTCACGAATCCGCGAGAAGATCAGTACGTTGGCGTCAACCGCCATACCCATGGTGAGCACGATACCGGCAATGCCCGGCAGGGTCAGTGTTGCGCCCAGCAGCGACATCAGAGCCAGCAGCATCACCATGTTGCCCGCCAAAGCGACGGTGGCGATGACGCCGAAGAAGCGGTAGATGGCGATGATGAACAGCGAGACGAACAACATGCCCCACAGCGCAGCATCCACGCCTTTGGTGATGTTGTCCGCACCCAGGCTCGGGCCGATGGTACGTTCTTCAGCGAAGTACATCGGTGCCGCCAGGCCACCAGCACGCAGCAGCAGTGCCAGTTCCGAGGATTCACCCTGGCCGTTCAGGCCAGTGATACGGAACTGAGCACCCAGCGGCGACTGAATAGTCGCCAGGCTGATGATCTTCTTCTCTTCCTTGAAGGTCTGCACCGGCACGTCTTTCTCGACGCCGTTGACGACCTGCTTGGTGTAGGTGGTGACAGGACGCTGCTCGATGAAGATCACCGCCATGCTGCGACCGACGTTGCTGCGCGTGGCGCGGCTCATCAGTTCGCCGCCATGACCATCCAGGCGGATGTTCACCTCAGGCGTGCCGTGCTCGCCGAAACCGGCCTTGGCGTCAGTTACCTGGTCACCGGTGATGATCAAGCCACGCTCGATCTGCGCCGGTGGACGGTTGCCTTCGCGGAATTCGAATTCCTCGGAAGTGGCGCGAGAAGCACCTGGCTCAGCCGCAAGGCGGAATTCCAGGTTGGCGGTTTTACCCAGGATACGCTTGGCTTCAGCCGTGTCCTGCACGCCTGGCAGCTCAACCACGATGCGGTTTGCGCCCTGGCGCTGAACGATCGGCTCAGCCACACCCAGCTCGTTGACGCGGTTACGTACTGTGGTCAAGTTCTGCTTGATGGAGTACTCGCGGATTTCCGCGATCTTGGCCGGGCTCATCGCCAGACGCAGTACAGCCTGACCATTCAGGTCAGCCGGTACGATGTCGAAATCGTTGAAGTTCTTGCGGATCAGCGCACGGGCCTGTTCGCGGGAAGCTTCATCGGAGAAGCCCAGCTGGATGGCACCGTTAAGCTGCGGCAGGCTGCGATAACGCAGCTTCTCTTTACGCAGCAGGCTCTTCACGTCGCCTTCGTAGACTTTCAGGCGCGCGTCGAGGGCTTTGTCCATGTCGACTTCCAACAGGAAGTGCACACCACCGGACAAGTCCAGACCCAGCTTCATCGGGTGCGCGCCAATGCTGCGCA
Source organism: Pseudomonas arvensis (assembly GCF_056688935.1). Taxonomy (NCBI): domain Bacteria; kingdom Pseudomonadati; phylum Pseudomonadota; class Gammaproteobacteria; order Pseudomonadales; family Pseudomonadaceae; genus Pseudomonas; species Pseudomonas arvensis. The sequence continues at coordinate 5,096,676 of NZ_CP162038.1, forward strand.
GCCATTGTGGCGTGGTCTGTGCCAGGTTCAGTGCAACGACGTAGTCGTCACCCATGGCCTTGCGCACGACATCTTTTGCCGGCAATTGGTCTTCTTGCTTGGTCAGGCGCAACAAGCCGCCCTTCGCACCAGCTGCCAATGTTGCCGCTTTAACCTGGATACCCGCATCGGTGAGCGCTTTGCTCGCGCGGTCCAGATCAGCCTGGTTGACCTGCAACGAAGTGCTGGCGCCAGTGATCTGGATCGCCGGGTCATCAGGATAGAGATTGGGAGCGGAATAAATAAAACCGATCGCCAGCACCGCCAGGATCAGTACGTATTTCCACAGAGGGTATTTGTTCAGCATCACGCCGCCCGCTTATAACGCGGGGCGCCTTGCGCGCCCCGTCGATTGGTAAAGGTTGTTACTCAGATCGCTTTGAGCGTGCCTTTTGGCAGCGTGGCGGCGATGGCGCCTTTCTGGAACTTCATTTCTACGGTGTCGGAGACTTCCAGAACCACGAAAGCGTCGGAAACCTTGGTGATCTTGCCGGCGATGCCGCCAGTGGTCACAACTTCGTCACCTTTTTGCAGGCTGCCGAGCAGGTTTTTCTGCTCTTTGGCGCGCTTGGCCTGTGGACGCCAGATCATCAGGTAGAAGATGACCAGGAAGCCGACCAGGAAAATCCACTCGAAACCACCGCCCATAGGACCGGCAGCGGCAGGCGCAGCGGCGTCAGCCATGGCGTTAGAGATAAAAAAGCTCATTTAGCACTCCAGTTGCAAATAGTGAATCTTAGGGTCGGGAAACTCAGTCCAAGGGCGGCACAGGGAGCCCGCGCTTGGCATAGAAGGCATCGACGAAGGCGGCCAATGTACCCTGTTGAATAGCCTCGCGCAAACCAGCCATCAGGACTTGGTAATGACGCAAATTGTGGATGGTATTCAACATGCTACCCAGCATTTCCCCGCATTTGTCCAGATGGTGCAGATAAGCACGGGAGAAGTTCTGGCAGGTGTAGCAATCACAGGTGGGATCCAGCGGCGAATCATCATGGCGATGGAACGCGTTACGGATCTTCAGCACGCCTGTATCGATGAACAGATGCCCATTGCGGGCATTACGGGTTGGCATCACGCAATCGAACATGTCCACACCGCGGCGCACACCCTCTACGAGATCTTCCGGTTTGCCAACGCCCATAAGGTAACGAGGTTTGTCAGCAGGCATCAGGCCTGGCAAGTAGTCCAGCACCTTGATCATCTCGTGCTTGGGTTCGCCTACCGACAAACCGCCGATGGCCAGACCATCGAAGCCGATTTTGTCGAGGCCTTCCAGCGAGCGTTTACGCAGGCTTTCGTGCATGCCGCCCTGGACGATACCGAACAGCGCGGCAGTGTTGTCCCCGTGGGCGTTCTTCGAACGCTGGGCCCAACGCAGGGACAGCTCCATGGAAATTCGTGCGACGTCTTCGTCGGCCGGGTACGGCGTGCATTCGTCGAAGATCATCACAATGTCGGAGCCCAGGTCACGCTGCACCTGCATGGACTCTTCGGGACCCATGAATACTTTGGAGCCGTCCACCGGCGAGGCGAAGGTCACGCCCTCTTCCTTGATCTTGCGCATGGCGCCCAGGCTGAACACCTGGAAACCACCGGAGTCGGTGAGGATCGGGCCTTGCCACTTCATGAAGTCATGCAGGTCGCCATGCTTCTTGATCACTTCCGTGCCCGGGCGCAGCCATAGGTGGAAGGTGTTGCCGAGGATGATTTCGGCACCGGTGGCGACGATGTCGCGAGGCAGCATGCCCTTGACGGTGCCATAGGTGCCAACCGGCATGAACGCCGGGGTCTCTACGGTGCCGCGCGGGAAGGTCAGGCGACCACGACGGGCCTTGCCGTCGGTGGCCAATAATTCAAACGACATACGACTCATAAGGTTCCCTCTGGGCCGCGTGGCTCCGGATTGCGGGTGATAAACATCGCATCACCGTAGCTGAAAAAACGGTATCCATTGTCGATGGCAGCCTGGTAAGCGGCCATGGTTTCGGGATAACCGGCAAATGCCGACACCAGCATCAATAGCGTGGATTCCGGCAAATGGAAGTTGGTCACCAGGCAGTCGACAACATGAAACGGCCGGCCTGGGAAAATAAAGATATCGGTGTCGCCACTGAATGGCTTGAGCACGCCGTCGCGTGCCGCACTTTCCAGGGAGCGCACGCTGGTGGTGCCCACCGCCACCACACGCCCTCCACGCGCCTTGCACGCAGCGACTGCATCGACCACAGCCTGACTGACTTCCAGCCATTCGCTGTGCATATGATGGTCTTCGATGTTATCCACACGCACCGGCTGAAACGTGCCGGCCCCCACGTGCAGGGTCACATAGGCGGTCTCGACGCCCTTGGCGGCAATCGCGTCCAACAACGGCTGATCAAAATGCAGCCCGGCAGTCGGCGCAGCTACTGCACCGAGGCGCTGGGAGTAAACCGTCTGATAACGCTCACGGTCCGAATCTTCATCAGGGCGGTCGATGTACGGAGGCAACGGCATATGGCCGACACGCTCCAACAGGGGCAACACTTCTTCGGCGAACTTGAGTTCGAACAGTGCGTCATGACGCGCGACCATTTCAGCTTCGCCACCGCCGTCGATGAGGATGCTTGAACCTGGCTTCGGCGATTTACTGGAGCGCACATGGGCCAGGACGCGATGAGTGTCGAGCACACGCTCCACCAGAATCTCCAGCTTGCCGCCGGAAGCCTTCTGGCCAAACAGCCGTGCCGGAATCACCCGGGTATTGTTGAACACCATCAAGTCACCTGGGCGTAAATGCTCAAGCAAATCAGTGAATTGACGGTGTGCGAGGGCACCGCTGACCCCGTCCAGGGTCAGCAGTCGACTGGCGCGACGCTCGGCCAAAGGGTGGCGAGCGATCAGCGAATCAGGCAGTTCAAAAGTAAAGTCAGCAACGCGCATGATGGGGTTCGTCTAGCAGGGCCCGGAAGTCTAGCGGAAATAGTGAAAATAGACCATGAAACGTGATTGACCAACGGTAATCTCATCTCTATACTTCGCCGCCATTGAGCCCTGATGGCGGAATTGGTAGACGCGGCGGATTCAAAATCCGTTTTCGAAAGGAGTGGGAGTTCGAGTCTCCCTCGGGGCACCATTTGCAGTACATAGACGACTACCAGCGTCTACGTAACACCCCTAGAGCCCGCTAACTGCGGGCTTTTTGGTCTCTGGGGTTCCACCCCCATCTCTTGCAAGCCAACCTCTTTTTGGTACATTTTCTGTACATATTCCAGTTCGAGAACCGGAGGTGTACAGCGATGCCATTGACCGTCTTGCAAATCAAAGCATCCAAGCCTGCCGACAGACCGTTCACGCTGAGTGATAGTTCGGGTCTTGCCTTGCTGGTGAAACCCAACGGCAGCAAGTATTGGCACTTCCGGTACACCTATCAGGGGAGGGCGGCGCGCATGTCACTGGGCGTGTATCCGTATATCTCCTTGCAGGAAGCCCGTGAACGAGCTGCAGAATGCCGCAACCTACTCAAGCAAGGCACCAACCCCGGCGCCAAACGCCGCGATGACAAACTGCGACAGCAGGAGGCCGGGCTCAACACCTTCAGGCGAGCCGCGGAGTATTGGTACCAATTCAAATCGGACTCCGGCCGCAGCAGCGCGACGCTGAAGAAGATCCGCGACTATCTTGATAAGGATCTACTGCCCGCTCTCGGCGAGAAGCAACTGGAGCTCATCACGCGAAGCGACTGCGCCAAACTGCAGGCCTGCATCGAAAAAAGAGGCGCCTTCAATGTTGCGGACAAGACCCGAACCTGGCTGAAACAAATTTTCAGTCAAGCCATTGCACGCGGCCTGTGCGAACACAATCCAGCCTCCGAACTCCATGCCATTGCGATAGCGCCACCGCCCACTCAACACTACCCACATCTGCACGAACACGAACTACCTGAGTTTCTCCGGGCCTTAAGCAAGACCACCAGCCGGCTACCAGCGAGGATTGCATCATGGATGACAATTCTGACGGCGAGCCGCCCCGGCATGGTCCGCTACGCAAAATGGGAGGAAATCGATTTTGAGGAAGGGATATGGACCATCCCGGCCGCCCGCATGAAGATGCGCAGAGACTACGTCAGCCCTCTACCTCATCAATTGATCGCCATGCTTACCAAACTGAACCAAAGCACTGGCCGCAGTCGGTATCTATTCCCAGGCAATGGTGAAAAGCAGCCAGTCATCAGTGAAAACACGATCAACCTAGTGTTCGCCAAGATCGGCTACAAAGGACGACTCGTCAGCCATGGCACTCGTCATACCGCAAGCACGCTGCTGCGCGAACATGGCTGGCTGAAGGACCATGTCGAAAGCCAGCTGGCTCACGTCGAGGGCGGCATCTCTGGCGAGTACAATCAAGCCCTATACCTGCCGCAACGTCGGATCATGATGCAGTGGTATGCAGACTATCTCGACGCCCTCAAAGAAGGCATTACAGCCAACCTTCGCGATCAATTTGATACTCGCGTTAATCAGTTCCTCGCACGCCCTTCTGCACCGCCTCTAACAGCATCTCATGCACACAAAGATGATCACCTCCAAAAGTTGCCTATCGAGACAGACTCAACGGAGACTCAGTGATCACGTGACGCTTCACCAATTCGACCCGGTCGACGACAACATCATAACCTTGTAAAACTACCGTGGCGTATTCCAGCACTGGTAAGTCGGTGAGATCTCCACAGCCCAGCCTTCCACGCGGGTCCATCCAAACAGGGCTGCAAAGCCGCCCTGTTTGGATGGACCTCACTTAATAAATCTAAAGCCTATGCAACTGTCTGTGGAAAACCACTGATTTCCACCGGTGGATAATTTCATCCACAGCCGCAGAACTCCGGAAAATTCGAGCCTTGACCCGAATTATCCACAGGCGTAGAAAAGATCGGGCAAAGCGCTGTCGTTGACAGCAACCCAGGTAGCCAGAACCTTTAAGGCTACGCCACACCATGGTGGTTCACCCAAAGTGCGATTAGCGTCCGGCGGCTCGCACAGTCACAGCGATGTGATGGATGCCTACTTTTCCCTGCGTGCCCACTGCGGCAACTCATTCCCTTTCATAGCTGCCCTGCAGCAACCTATCCGCTTGGCCATTTCCTTGCGCCAACCTGCGCCCGTCTCTTTCTTCCGGAAAGAGACGGGCGCTCCTACCACTGCTGCAGCCCACCTCGTACAAGGCATTGCGGCATTTCTCCTCGTGACAATCGGCGTGACAAACACCGAAGTCACCAGCAACAGCGATGCAGATGGTGGTGCCGCAGCCCAAGGAATGGACTGCACCTGACTGACAGTCAGGCATGCCCCGGTCATCGCATTGCTGCGTTTACTCGGCTCAGGATCTCGCGGCGCTGGTCTCGTCAGCCAGTGCAGCCTCCACCCGCCCACCGGTAACGGTGCTCAGGGGGCCAGATCATGAGATGCCCATGCTCCCGGTCGTAAAGAGCCGCCAGTCCCGCGTTAGTGGACAACCTCACAGGTCGCAGGGGCCTTGATCCCTGATAACACTCAACATTCTTGGCGGGATGACGTGGGGAAAGTTTTAAAAATTTTGGCTTCGAGAGGAGTTCGATCATGGCGCTGGTGGGCAGACGAGATGGGCGCAATTTTGGCTATGGGCGACAGCTGAGCTACGCCGGGCCACAGGCGTTGCGCGATCTGTTTGGCGGCGGGCATTACGGCACGGTGAAGGCGCACAGTGATCGGTGGCGGACGTTTGTACGCTGGTGTCGTTCGGAGGATGGACCAGGGTTCAACGATGCGCGGCGGATTGATCGGCAGACTTTGCGGGGCTACGCCGGGTATCTGCGTCAGCAAGTTGAACAAGGGGCTATCGGCATTGCCACCGCGCAAAACCGGTTGTCCAGCGTGAACCGAACCATAGCGGCGCTTCGCGGTGATCAGTCTGTGAAAGTGCCTAGTCCGAGCAAGGCGCTGGGAATGCGGCGCACGAGTGTTCGTCATTCGGTGCCACAAGGCCAAGACCGCGAACACGTGAAGCAGATCGTCGAGGTACTCTGCGAACACCAAATGCCTCGCGCGGCGGCCATCGCTCAGTTGGCGCGAGCCACCGGCATGCGCTTACGCGAGGCCATTTTGGCCGACCTACCGCGCTTAAAACGTGAGGCAGAACACTACGGCAAGATCAACATCCAGGATGGCACCAAAGGGGGCCGCTCAAGTGCCTCGGCTCCTCGCTGGATCAGGGTGGATGATCATATTCGCAAAGCGCTAAGATTCGCCGAACAGGTCTCACCCGGTGGCAGTCACAACCTGCTTGCGCCGAACGAAAGCTACCTCGATTTCTTGCAGAGAATCGTCGGCCCCGCACGGGACATCCTCCATAAGAACAACCTCAAAGCCTTCCATGAATTGCGGGCAGCCTATGCATGCGAACGTTACGAGCAAATCACCCATCATCCCGCGCCTATCAACTGTGGCCATTGCTATCAGCTCAACCGACACCTCGATCAGGAGGCTCGAGTACAAATCAGCTATGAGCTGGGGCACGGCCGTATCGGCGTGGTATCGGCTTACATTGGTGGTCGAGCATGAACACGGCATTCGATATGGAGCTGTTCCTGGCGGGCGTCTTGACCGGGTCACACACCACACGCCACCGCCACCTGCGTCAGGCGAAGACTATCCAAACAGCGATCGCTGAGCGCTGGCAATGCGACAATCCATGGACTTGGCAGAGAAAACACCTTGCCTGGTTTTTGAATCACTATCTAAACCAGCACACTGAATCGACGCGCTATTATTTACTGATCATGCAATTACTCACTCATCGTCTAGGAAAATCCTGGCAGTTCCCCCCCTAAGCGAAGGTCAGAAAACGGCCGATTCTGTTGAAAAAGTCGGTTTTCTCAAACTGCCGAGAAATTGATCGGTGAAAACGCCTTTTAGCACGCTGCTACGTGAAATTTCAGTCAGTATGCCTCTGCGAAAATTCTGGACTTCAATTTCAGGCGCTTACTTTTTTGCCATGGAAACTAAGGCCGACTTTTTCAACAGAATCGGCCATAAGCAGCCGATCGGATATGCCTACTAAATTAGGGACGATTCAGTCCAGTTTTCGTTGCCCCCCCCCAGTTTGCCTCAGGCTTTCAGGAGGCGAATTCTAAACTCAACCCCATTTTCGACATTTAAAGCAGAGATCTTACCCTGCATGCTCACGACATAGCTGCGCACCATGTTAAGTCCCTGCCCCAAGTTATTCCCCGGGCCTGTTCTTAGGGAGACGCCATAATTGAATATTTCCTCTAATTTATTTTCTGGTATAGGGGGACCTTGATTGGCCACCGTGATTGAGACGTGCGCATTCTCCACACCGACGGATAGCACAATGGGCGTACCTGGAACCCTAAAATCATTGGCATTATTTATAACAGCATCTAACACCGACTCCAGCATATCCCCGTTTGCCAGGGCATATACCGAATCACCAGAACCATCATATACAATCTCTCCTATATGATGAGACTCACTGGCATTCACTAGATACTCTGTAATGTTCTCGCTAGTGGTATTTGCAGGTAAACTTGCAAAAATATCCTTCGGATGACGTTTGAGCCCAGCGTCCCCAACATCGCTATCAGCATAAGCTCCGGAGAGAGTTTCCAACGCAAACGAAATCCGGTCTATATCCCTCCGGTCAGCATCCCGCGCATCGGGATGCCTCGATATGAGGCTCTGTAGCGGCGACCGGATCTCGTGTCCAAGCGACAGCATAAGCTCCCTCTCTCTATTCGCCTTCTCTGTCGAGACTTCATTCGCTGACGTTAGAGCTTGATGAAGTTCCTGGATATTCTCCCAAAGAACGCCAATCTCACTTTTGCTTGAGCTTATGGAGTAAGGCGGATCCGTTCGGTCTTTCTCGTTGAACTTTTCTCGCATAAAAAGCGTATTCTTTCTGACCTTGTATAGTGGCGACAGAATAAAAATTTGTAGATAGACCAAAACAGCTACTAAGAGCGCAAATAGTACGAAAGCGAAAGCAATACTGGCACCAGCGGCCTCTCTCCACCCCGTCAGCACACTCGATGCGTCCCCTTGTATGCTGACAGTTGCCCCACCATCAATGACTGACTCCTTGGTGACTACCGGAGAGGAAACAAGAAAATTAATAAGCCAGTTGGTAACCTTGGCATAGAGCTCTTGGAACATTCCCTTTTCCGCCTCCGCATAGCCAGTAGCAGCGGAACGAACAGAGTACACCTCACCGGTCTTAGATTTAAAAGACAACTGCTCTCCCCGCGACAAATATCGGCGCGCATTATCAAGGGAAAATATTGGATCAGGCTGAAATTTGGTTGAGTCAAATATTTTTTCTTTCGCCCCTGCACCAGGTCGATGCAAGGAGACCGTTACTCTCGTCTCGTAGATATCCTCTGGTGGCCAGGGACGACTTGAGTCTTTGTTCGCGAGATATGCATCATCCAAGAACGAAGGCAACGGGATCTGAAAAATGAATTCAAAATCGCCCGAAGAGTCGCCCGAGTTTGCGGTCTTGAGCACTCGGCCTCTAATTTCAGGCTCCCTGGCATATGCTAAGTTCTTGGACTTTCCAGTCTTGAAACCCGTGAGGCTCCAAGCCTCGGAGAGATAGGGTACCGGCGCCTTCAGGTTTCTCAACAAGGGATCGAAGGTTATGGTGTAGTCGTCCCCCTTCCCCGCGAACTAATGGACACAACAAATCTATGACCAGTTTCTGGATTATCCACATATCTCGGCGATACCAGTGTATCACTCGTGGAGAATGAACCGCGAATATAGGCTATTGCACCTGGCTCTTTATTATTCAGCACACCGACACAGACTCGATTTCTACTGGATGAGTCCAGAGAGTAGCTACAGCTTGGAAGCGCCTTAAGCTCGTCCGCATGGCCAGGCGTCACAGACACGTATTCGATGGGTAGAATATACGGAGGTATCCCTTGCGCACCAGCGGAAGGGGCGCTGATATTCAAAAGGGAAACACGCCCATCAAGCGAATCATACTCGTACGCAATTCGCTCAATAGTCCTGACGACATGTGCTTCATACTGAGAGGCAATAGAATTGAAGCTTAAGTCCAATGCAAACTTAGTACCTACCGAAACCACAACGAAAATGAGAAAAACAGCCCCATAGATAGATATGCGAATTTTGGCCTTGGCAAGATTAAGACGAAGCCTTGCAAGATCAAAAACTATTCCTGCCATCTTGCGCCCTTCATTCGCACCACATCTATACTCCCGTCCGCGTTCACCTCCTGCAAGGCCATTCGTATAGTTCGGAAGTGCTGCTGAAGCCCTTGGGGATTACGCCCACTCTTAACAAAGCAATACATATCATCATAAGCCACGACCGCACCCTGAGCGTTATATATCTTTTGAAGAATCATTTTCGCTGTATGAGGTATATTTAGCGCCTTATTCTTATAGTAAGCCTTGCCGGTCTCCTGACTTATATAGAAATCTGTAGCAGTATCACTTGATTCCTGCCTGGATTTAGACGCTCGATGCAAAACGCGGAGCGCCGAATCAATAAATTCTACAGGCTCAGTTACCGGCTTAACCAAGTAGTCCCAAACATCCAGCTCCAGCATAATTGACTTATAAACCAAATGATCCAACCCCGACACAACAATAACAGGACTATTGAAACCCTTACTATTAACCTTAACTATACCGAATCCTGCATTTCTATCTGGAGCCAACTCAATATCCAGCACAATCAGAGAGTAATTGTTTTTTACGATAGCTTTTTCAGCTGATTCCCGATCAAGGAACTGATCAACTTCCACATTTTCAGCTAGCTGCCTGCAATAACCCGCCAGCGAATCGTTAACTTCTTGGACATCTTCGATCACGGCAATTTTGTACATAGACCTATCCTCACTCTAATACCGATATGATTTTCCTTTGCAGGCCCTAGCGCAAGAGTCTCCGCATGAGGAAATCCTCACGTTCACCTGCTTTTCATCACACACCGCAGCGTTTACCGCGCTGTCGATGAGACGCCTCACTTTCATGATCAAAGCTATCCGCTAACCGCGTTTTTTCCTCACGGTTGCTCGCGTAGATTCCTTCCCATGACTCTGATCGTCACCAGAAGGAATTGTTCATGTCTCGTGAAAGCTTTCAAATTCTCGCGCTATCCGGCGGTGGATACCGGGGCCTCTATACCGCAACGATCTTGGCTGAGATTGAGCGTGAGCTGGGCGGCCCCATAGCTCGGCATTTCGACCTCATTGCAGGTACCTCTATCGGTGGAATTCTGGCCCTAGCGATTGCCAACGAAATTCCCGCCAGCAATCTGGTGGAGATGTTTGTGAAGAAAGGCCGGGATATCTTCAAACCTAGAACCCGCATGCCCATTTTCAAGTCGTCCTTCAGTAGCGAGGAACTGAAGACGGTCATATCAGCTGAAGACATGCTGGGGGAGCGGCTGCTGGGTGACGCCCTGCATCCCGTCATCATTCCCACAATCAACTACTCAACGGGTAAACCCGTTCTATTCAAGACACCTCACAACGAGAATTTCCGCCGCGACCATCTCCTCAAGATGGTAGACATCGGGCTAGCCACCAGTGCTGCCCCCACCTATTTCCCGCGCCATTTCTTTCAACACAGTCAGTACGTCGACGGAGGTCTCTTCGCAAACGCCCCTGGCCTGCTGGCTGTCCATGAGGCCGAAACGTTCCTTGGGGCTGACGTTTCCCAATTGAAGCTTCTTTCTATTGGCACGATGTCCTCCAAATTCACTGTGAACCCTAAAAATAACCGTAATGGCGGCGCGGTCGACTGGGGTGGAGGCAACCCATTCAAGGCTGCTCAGCGCCTCTTCGGCCTGTCGATCTCGGTTCAGGAATCTCTGTGCGATTTCATGCTGATGCACAAGCTAGGAGAACGGTACACCCACGTTGATGAGGATCTGACAGACGATCGCTCAAAAGCCGTCGCATTGGATAAGGCCGACAAGAATGCACAGGAGGTGCTGCGTGGTGCTGGACTGGAGAAAGCCAAGAGCTGCCTGGGCGACCCAAAATTCATGAGCTTGTTTGCTCACAAAGCGGCAAGACCGAAATTCTTTTACGGCGCACATTCTCAATCTCAGGAGGAATGCCATGCTTAATCTCACCAAGATCTTCTACTCTTCCATTGCGAATACTGAGCATTTGCATGGCGCACTCCTTCCGAACGATGAGCAACGGGCCTTTCTGCGGTACTGTAGGACGAAAATCAAAGACTACTTAAAGCCTGCCATTGCGGCGGCCACAGTCCACGTACTGGGTATGCAAAAACAGGTGAAGCCCCGCTTTCGCACGCAAGGCTCTTGGGCCTATAGCACGTGCATTCAACCTGCACACACGCTCGACCAAGAAATGGATCTCGACTACGGTGTATACCTCCCGGTAGATGTCTGGCAGGAGAACGGCCCGCCGGCAGAGATGGCGAAGGCCTACTTTGACTTGGTCGAATCGCTGCTACAGATACTCTGTCTTCAGGAGGGGTGGACGCTTGTTACGGGCAACGATGCGAAAGACACCTGCATCCGCATCGATGTTGCAAGCTGGGCACACATAGACCTCCCTTTGTACGCAGCCCCGGCCGCGGACTTTGAGAAAGTGGTAGAGAAAACTGCCATGCTGAAGGCAGAAGCCAGGGCGATGGACTCTGCTAGCTTCGACATGATGTGTGAATCGATGGAGTCGATGGACTTAGTCTATGCCAATGCCCAAACCTGGGATGACCTTGATCAAATCATGATGGCATCGAGAACCGGGAAGTGGATCGCTTCAGACCCTGAAAGCGTTGCCAAGTGGTTCCGTGATCAGATCACGCGGTTTGGCGAGCTGGGGGAGCAATTCCTCCGGGTCTGTCGCTATATGAAAGCGTGGAGGGACTTCAACTGGAAGAGTGGCGGCCCCACCTCTGTTTCGTTGATGATTGCCATTGCCCAGGGCTTCGAAGGCAAAAGAGGTCGCGACGACATTGCCCTGGAGCAGGCCGCTGCGGTAGTTGCCAAAGCGGTGCGCGGTGATATCTATGAGCATGGCATAGATGAGAATGCGGAAGACTTCAACAGGCTCAAGCACGACAAACGTATCGAAGCCGGGCATGCTGCTGATCGCCTTGTAACAAGCCTACGTAGTTCAAGAAGCACCTCATCTCATCAAGGTTCAAACGCGCTTCATTCACTACGCGCGGTACTCGGCGATCGCATTCCCTTCTCCCCTGAGTTGATTCAAGAGGAGGCCCCGGCAAACATAGTGCGCAGTGCCGCACCTGCCATCGTCGCGACCCCCTACGTTCCTAACACTTCGGCAGGCTGACATGGACGCCAAACGAGTTGGGGATGTTCTTCGGTTAATGCACGACCTGAACTTTCGTGCATTGCCCATCAAGGGTGGTTGCCGGCGTTTTGTTGGGGACCTCGCCTGCAATGCAGGTGAGGTCAGCATTGAGTTGAGCCTTTCAGACTGGGACTTCATCGACTACCCCAAGATCCGTATCTTGGGGCAGCCGCACTTCTTACCGAAACGGATGGCCCATCATGTGACCGATGGCTCGTTCTGCTACATGGCCAAAGGAGAAGTCATCCTCGATCGTTACAACCCCGATAGCTCCATTCTGCGTTGCCTAAATCAAGCCACCGGGCTACTCAACGACCTCATTGCTAACCCTGCAAGAAACTTCAGTGACTTCCAAGCAGAGTTCCAGGCGTACTGGACGACTCCAAGCAAAGGCACAGTCGTGAATGTGGGCGTCGGCAACATGTCAGCCGCGTCCCGTTCAGCATCGGTTTACTCCCTTGTACCTGGGGAACGACTCCGAAGGGTTATCTCCACTGACGCCGACTCCACCTCCAAGATGGCTTCGGCGTGGGGAGAGCAAGCCGACGAAGAAACCAAGTCTCACTGCTGGATCTTTCGAAGCGTTGCTCAACCGCCAGTCACGGATGCTCTCCCCTGGACAATCAAACAAACACTCCGGTGGCTGAAGGAATGGGATCTCTCTCTTTACAAAAGTTGCCAAGCAGCCATCGAGACTGACAAGAAATTCTTAGACATCGGATTCGCTTACTTCTTGATTGACTGCCCAGCCGGTTGGGTGGGATTCAAATTCTCCATCGACTCGACGATCCGCAAAAGGCTCGCCCTTTCGCGTGGAGGCAAGTACCGAGGAAAAGCACTATTTCAGTTTCTGCTCACGTATGGCGGAGGTGAAAAAATTAGCAGGCTGCGAGTACAGGATCTCAGTCATAGCTTCATCGGTTCAAGAAACCTGACATCATCACTGGGGGCAGCTTTGTCCGGGAAAAAGGTGGCATTGATTGGCTGCGGCGCCATAGGCGGCTACTTGGCCCAGGCACTCATACGTATGGGAGCCGGCCACGGAGAAGGCAAGCTAGAGCTATTCGACCCACAGATTCTCATGCCTGAAAACCTAGGCAGGCATGCGCTCGGCTTCAAGTATCTTTTCAAAAGCAAGGCGGAGGCCCTGAAAGATGAGGCTCATCTGCAGCTACCAGGCATCAATATCGAGGCTCATAATCTCGACATGCGCTCGCCAAACTCCTTGAAGGACTTTGACCTAGTCGTGAACGCGACAGGCGAGGAATCTGTTGCCGAGATGCTGAACGAAGCCCAAATCAACGCAAAATACAGCTTTCCACCGATCCTCCATGCCTGGATCAAAGGCAATGGAGAAACCGTTCAAGCTTTATGGACTGATAGCCACGAGTTTGGTTGCTTCAGATGCCTGCGATCCAACGGTGAGGAAAGCCATATGCAGGAACGATTCCGTGTGCTCAAAGAAGATCCTGAGAAGTCATACAGAGCCTGCCAACACTACACACCGTACGCAGTGTCCGCCCCAATTTCTGCAGTAGCGTTAGCGACAGACTTGATTGTCGACTGGTTAAGGTCAGATGACCCAAGCCCCCGCTTCAGAACAAGATCAGTCGAAACAGCCGATGTCTTTAAGGTTAAAAACCAGAACATCAGGCCGCTAGATGGCTGTCCCGCATGCGCAACGAAATAATATTTTCTTGGCCAGACGGTTCCGGACGGTACGTTCTGATCGAAGAGCATGTGTGGGAATTTCTCTTCTCGCATGCACAGACAAAATCCAACACGACTGAAGCTGGAGGCATCCTTTTGGGCCACAGAGCCGGCGACCACATTCACGTAATCTCGGCAACCGGCCCCCTCTCGAACGACAAGAGAACAAGACTTAGCTTCGACCGCCTGGATACTGGCCATCAAAAAGCTGCACATCATGCTTGGGCAAGTAGCGGAGGTACTGTCGACTATGTGGGAGATTGGCATACGCACCCGCAGAGCATCCCCACGCCCTCAACCAAAGACTATGTGGAGTGGAAGAAGCTGAAAAAGGCACTACCGAGCTCGCACTTATTCGCCATCGTAGGTTCGTCAGGTAATAGCTTCTGGCTTGGTTGCGGAGCGAACCTGCAAGAGATTCTTCCACTAACTAGGGTCTGAATCCAACCTAGCTTTGTGGATACCCTCAAGCGTCAGCGGCAGTTTGTAAACCAATGCGGGCCAGTCCGCTTTTGGTCGACTGCGGCCCTCGTGGCTGGCAGCAATCGACTGTGGATGCACCCTCCTCCCTGCGTCCTTCCACCATGCGCAACTCCCTACCGAGGTCAGTAATCCCCCTGCTACGCTGAAAATTTCACGGAGGATTGCACAATGCCAAACTCAGACTTACTCCCTTCCCTGCTATTTAAACCAGCTCGCCCTAGAGGCCGTCATCATGGAGCTGTCGAACTGGGTAGAGATGCGCGGATCGGCGGACATCGCCGACAATGTTCGGGGCGCCCTGGACACGATCGATCGAAACGAGGAGTTCATCAAGATAACGCTTGCTGTGCTCATGACTCCCGACTAATCGCGAAAGTTCGCCATGTGTCGGTTCGGCATTTTTTTGGCAGACCAGGGAGCCTATCCGTAACCAGTTCCTTGTAGATATTATTCACAGCTCGTCGGAAATCGGATGGAGAAATCCGATCAAGCGTCCATCCACACCAGTCCTTACTTGAAACAGGTAGGGTGTACACTTCGCGGTACAACGTGGAAGTGTACACATGCAAAAAACTATGTTAATTATATAGTTATGCTATTATTCGAGTCTCCCTCGGGCACCATCTTAAAGAAAGACCTTGAATTTCAAGGTCTTTTTTTTCGTCTGCAAAAAAGTAAAAAACTGTCGCCAGGGGCCGCATAACCACTCAGAAGGCAAGATCAAGCGAAACCCACCCCCGAGATAGTTACAAACCTTAAAAGCCAGTGAGCGCGCTTAGGAACCGCGAGAGTCTTGTGATGACATAGCCTCCCCTTCTCCCCCTATCAGCACACATAAGCAAACGAGCGAACCTTGACTTGAATATGGTCAACCTCACCTACCGTATTGCCGTGGTATGAAGTCAGGTATCCGAGTCGGAACCAGGTTACCAACAGGGCAAGCATGGCTTCTTCAATCAGTTTATCGTCGTACTTCATGATCGCTGCTCCGCTCGTTCTTTGAATTCAAAGTAAACCCTGCCGACCATCAAGATGGACAGCACGTTGCGATACCGGCGAGCCGTTCCAGGACAATAAAGCTTCGCAATCCTCAACCGAAGACGCTGTCGGCAGCCACGCATATTTTGCGCCTCGACAAACTTGCGTCGCGCATGTGCCCAACAGCCTAAACGTTCGACACCGGATTACACACCCAAGGCGTTATCGGTCATCAGGTAGCCACGATAGCTTTCGAGCAAGCGCTACGGAACCTCATGCGCCCGGTTAGTCGAGTAGTCAAACACGATAACGGGCTGATTCGGCCGCCCGTTGGCTTGCATCCACATCCAGGATTGGCTGGTCGGCTCTCGACCCAGTTCTATCATCACCTGGACCCGCGTTTCGTCACAGTGGATCACCCAGCGCGCCGAGGTTTGGCGTGGAATATCGACGCCGTGGCGACACAGCACTTCGTTCATGTTTTGCGCGAGCGAACATTTGCGAACTTTTCGACCGCCCAAAACAAAACCCCATCTGCTTTCGCAAATGGGGTTCTGGAATTTAATCTTGACGATGACCTACTCTCACATGGGGAAACCCCACACTACCATCGGCGATGCATCGTTTCACTACTGAGTTCGGGATGGGATCAGGTGGTTCCAATGCTCTATGGTCGTCAAGAAATTCGGGTACTGAGTCGCGGCCTGTTGGCCTCGCTTCAGCAAATTGGGTATGTGATAGCTTTCGGTGTCTTGTGAGCGTCGAACTTTCGGTTCATCTCGTCTTCACACACCGCAATCTGGCCTTTCGACGCAAATTGCTTGGGTGTTATATGGTCAAGCCTCACGGGCAATTAGTATTGGTTAGCTCAACGCCTCACAGCGCTTACACACCCAACCTATCAACGTCGTAGTCTTCGACGGCCCTTCAGGGAACTCAAGGTTCCAGTGAGATCTCATCTTGAGGCTAGTTTCCCGCTTAGATGCTTTCAGCGGTTATCTATTCCGAACATAGCTACCCGGCAATGCCACTGGCGTGACAACCGGAACACCAGAGGTTCGTCCACTCCGGTCCTCTCGTACTAGGAGCAGCCCCTCTCAAATCTCAAACGTCCACGGCAGATAGGGACCGAACTGTCTCACGACGTTCTAAACCCAGCTCGCGTACCACTTTAAATGGCGAACAGCCATACCCTTGGGACCGGCTTCAGCCCCAGGATGTGATGAGCCGACATCGAGGTGCCAAACACCGCCGTCGATATGAACTCTTGGGCGGTATCAGCCTGTTATCCCCGGAGTACCTTTTATCCGTTGAGCGATGGCCCTTCCATACAGAACCACCGGATCACTAAGACCTACTTTCGTACCTGCTCGACGTGTCTGTCTCGCAGTCAAGCGCGCTTTTGCCTTTATACTCTACGACCGATTTCCGACCGGTCTGAGCGCACCTTCGTACTCCTCCGTTACTCTTTAGGAGGAGACCGCCCCAGTCAAACTACCCACCATACACTGTCCTCGATCCGGATAACGGACCTGAGTTAGAACCTCAAAGTTGCCAGGGTGGTATTTCAAGGTTGGCTCCACGCAGACTGGCGTCCACGCTTCAAAGCCTCCCACCTATCCTACACAAGCAAATTCAAAGTCCAGTGCAAAGCTATAGTAAAGGTTCACGGGGTCTTTCCGTCTAGCCGCGGATACACTGCATCTTCACAGCGATTTCAATTTCACTGAGTCTCGGGTGGAGACAGCGCCGCCATCGTTACGCCATTCGTGCAGGTCGGAACTTACCCGACAAGGAATTTCGCTACCTTAGGACCGTTATAGTTACGGCCGCCGTTTACCGGGGCTTCGATCAAGAGCTTCGCGTTAGCTAACCCCATCAATTAACCTTCCGGCACCGGGCAGGCGTCACACCCTATACGTCCACTTTCGTGTTTGCAGAGTGCTGTGTTTTTAATAAACAGTCGCAGCGGCCTGGTATCTTCGACCGGCATGAGCTTACGGAGCAAGTCCTTCACCCTCACCGGCGCACCTTCTCCCGAAGTTACGGTGCCATTTTGCCTAGTTCCTTCACCCGAGTTCTCTCAAGCGCCTTGGTATTCTCTACCCAACCACCTGTGTCGGTTTGGGGTACGGTTCCTGGTTACCTGAAGCTTAGAAGCTTTTCTTGGAAGCATGGCATCAACCACTTCGCTAACTAAAAGTTAGCTCGTCATCAGCTCTCGGCCTTAAGATCCCGGATTTACCTAAGATCTCAGCCTACCACCTTAAACTTGGACAACCAACGCCAAGCTGGCCTAGCCTTCTCCGTCCCTCCATCGCAATAACCAGAAGTACAGGAATATTAACCTGTTTTCCATCGACTACGCTTTTCAGCCTCGCCTTAGGGACCGACTAACCCTGCGTCGATTAACGTTGCGCAGGAAACCTTGGTCTTTCGGCGTGGGTGTTTTTCACACCCATTGTCGTTACTCATGTCAGCATTCGCACTTCTGATACCTCCAGCAAGCTTCTCAACTCACCTTCACAGGCTTACAGAACGCTCCTCTACCGCATCACTTACGTGATACCCGTAGCTTCGGTGTATGGTTTGAGCCCCGTTACATCTTCCGCGCAGGCCGACTCGACTAGTGAGCTATTACGCTTTCTTTAAAGGGTGGCTGCTTCTAAGCCAACCTCCTAGCTGTCTAAGCCTTCCCACATCGTTTCCCACTTAACCATAACTTTGGGACCTTAGCTGACGGTCTGGGTTG